>NZ_CP154847.1:0-5358747 GCF_047302305.1 Neobacillus phoenicis
TTCATTATCGCTCGAAAGCGACTTTATTATCTTACCAAGTTATCAATCGAAAGTCAACAACTTTTTTCAACTTCTTTTTCTTGTTAACTGCTGTTTAGCAGCAACAGAAATTAATATTATACTATAATACTAATTTCGTCAATCCCGAATTTTATTTTTTTAAAATAAAATAACAAGAGCAATGTTATCTTGCATCGGGAATTACTATATTACTATCACGCCATTCATATGTCAACAGCTTTTTTTGTAATTAAAAGAGGGATTCTTCTATTAGAAAAAGAATAGTATTTCTAGATGTAATACTAGTTTAAAATAATTTTCACCTCAGGGGGAACCAAAAACATGGATAGAAACAGATTTTCCGCAATCGCCCATCGCAATCACGCCTTTAGTAATCCTATTAATGAAATAAAGATGATGAAAATGATTCGAATGATGTCACTTGAGCCAAACATGAAAGTAATTGATTTCGGAGCAGGAAAATGCGAACTGCTTATTCGTCTAGTAGAGGATTTTAATATTACTGGTACTGCTATCGAATTATATGATGGCGCCATTGAGGAAGCCAAACTTAAAGCATTGAACCGAATTCCTGAAGGTCGGATTGATTTTATTGTGGAAGATGCAAGTATGGCAGTACGAAGATTAGAAGCTAATAAATTCGATGTCGGTATTTGTATCGGATCGACTCACGCTTTAGGCGGTCTTGAATCTACTCTTGAAACAATGAAACGTGTCGTAAAAAAAGATGGATTCATTTTAATAGGAGAAGGATATTGGAGAAAGACGCCTAGCAAAAATTACTTAGAAGCATTAGGAGGCGCAGACGAATCCGAATTGAAAAGCCATGCGGAGAACATAATGATCACTGAAGAACTAGGCTTCATTCCTCTTTGGTCATATGTGGCCAGTGAAGATGATTGGGATGACTATGAGTGGCTTTATTCCTCTTCTATTGAAAATTACTGTCATGAAAATCCTGATGATCCGGACCAGGAAGCGATGTTGGAGCGTATCCGCAATTGGCGGAGAACTTATTTGAAATGGGGCCGGGATACATTAGGATTTGGTTTATATTTGTTTCGAAATAATTAGCATACAAAGAAAAAAACTCAAGCTACCATTTAGCTTGAGTTTTTTCCTTCTACAAGAATATCCCACCATATATTAACGACCCCATAATTACATAAGCTGGGTGTACCTTTAATTTTTCAAGGAGGAAAAAGCTTACCCCTACCAGAATTAGCGTTTGAAGCACACCTGAATCCGAGTAAGAAGTAGAAAAGAAACTGAACGCCATCACACCAAGCATAACAGCAATAGTAGGTCGGATATAATTGGTCATCCGCTTCACCTTAGGAGAATCTTTATACTTGTAAAGAATCCCTAACAGAACAATCATTAATAGAAGCGAAGGAGCAACAGTAGCAAAAATCCCAACGATTGAACCTAGAACTCCACCCTGCTCGTATCCAATATAGCCGGCCATTTTTGTTGCAATGGGACCTGGCAGTGAATTTCCTAGGGCTAACACTTCACTAAATTCCGGTACCGTCATCCAGCCGTAATGGTCGACGACTTCATTTTCAACTAGTGGAATGGAAGCAGGGCCTCCTCCATAACCAACAATTCCTGGTATGAAAAAGGCAAGAAAGATATGCCAATAAAGCATTATCCCACCTCCCTTTCACTATTTTTTTCAACTTTAGCAGCCTTATCACGCTTCACTAAGGCAAATAGTAATATGGCTACGATTAAAATGGCAGGATGCACATGGAAGACCTCTAATAATAGTAAACTTCCAACCACCGTTACACCTGCACTAATATGTCCTAACGTTTGATAGGACTTCTTGTAAAAATCCCATGTTAATGTGGCCATCATTACACCTACAACTGGTACAACCGCTTTAGTCATACCTGCTACCCACGGCAGGTCCTTGACCGACGCCAATGAGGTTAGCAGGACTATCATTAATATAATAGTAGGAATGATGGATGAGAAGATTGCATTCAGCATGCCTACATATCCGCCTACTCGATAGCCGATATACCCTGCCATTTTAGTGTTAATTGGGCCGGGAAGGGTATTTGCTAACGCCAAAACATCTGCAAATTCATCATCGGTCATCCATTTATAGGTTCCAACTACCTCTTTATGAACAAGCGGAATCGATGACGGTCCCCCTCCATACCCTAATATTCCGGAACGGAAAAAAGCGATAGATATATCCATCTGTTTCATCATTTATCAACACCTTTTATCAATTTACCAGGCAGCAATGGTTCCATCCGTTCTTGATTCTGTTCCACCTGAAAGCACACCGGTTTTTGGGTTTCTCCAAATGATTTGTCCTCTTCCGAATCCTCCACCATCTAAGGCTACTTCAATCTCATGACCTTTTCTTGCTAAAGCTGCGGCAATATGAGCTGGGAATGAATGTTCAACTTGAACTTTCTTTCCCTCCATCCACTGCCATCTTGGCGAGTCTAAAACTGATTGCGGATTTAGATGAAAATCAATTGTGTTCATGATGACTTGAGCATGGCCTTGAGGCTGCATATACCCACCCATCACTCCAAACGGTCCAACGGCTTCATTATCCTTTGTTAAGAATCCAGGAATAATCGTATGGTACGTTCTTTTTCCAGGCTCCAACCGATTTTCATGTGATGGATCTAAAGAGAAATCAGCACCGCGGTTTTGCAACGCGATTCCTGTTCCAGGGATAACAATTCCAGAACCAAAGCCCATATAATTACTTTGAATGAAAGAAACCATATTGCCCTCGCCGTCTGCCGTTGCTAAATAAACAGTTCCGCCTTTAGGAGGTGTACCCGGCTCTGGAGTAAGGGCAGTGTCCCCGATTAGACTTCTTCTTGCTTCAACAAATTCTTCAGACAATAACTGTTCAGCTGTAACAGACATTTTTTCTGGGTCGGTTACATATTTTTTTGCATCTGCAAAAGCTAGCTTCATCGCTTCAATCTGCTTATGATACGTATCCACCGATTCCTTTTCCTTCATTTCAAAGCCCTTTAGCATGTTAAGAGCCATTAAGGCAACGATTCCCTGGCCATTCGGTGGAATCTCCCACACATCATAGCCTCTGTAATTAACCTTAATCGGCTGTACCCACTCAGGCTTGTATGCAGCTAAATCTTCTTTCGAAAGGAATCCACCGTGCTTCTTTGAGAACTCATCGATTTGATCAGCCAATTCTCCCCGATAAAAGCATTCCGCATTGGTTTCCGCAATCTTGCGTAATGTGCTGGCATGACCTTTGGAGCTCCAGATTTCCCCTGTTTGAGGAGCCTTTCCATTTGGAGCAAAGGTCTCAAACCAACCTTTATATTCATCGCCAGTAAATAATTCTTTGAATCTATTAAATGCACTATTCCAGTACTTCCCTAAAATCGGGCTTAGCGGATAGCCAGTTTCCGCATACTCAATGGCCGGCTGTAATACTTCCGTTAAAGGAAGTTTACCGAATCGACGGGATAACTCCGCCCATGCTGCAGGTACACCAGGAACCGTAACGGGTACAAGGCCAAAGGTTGGCATCTTTTCATGTCCCATTTCTTTAACCGCATCGATTGAGATGCTTTTTGGAGATGGACCACTGGAGTTCAGTCCATGCAGTTCGCCTTTTGTCCACACTAGTGCAAAGGCATCTCCCCCAATCCCATTGGAGGTTGGTTCAACTACCGTTAAACAAGCAGCAGTTGCAATCGCTGCATCAATGGCATTCCCACCCTTTTTTAATATATCGAGACCTGCTTGTGCTGCTAAGGGCTGTGATGTTGCCACCATGCCATTTTTGGCTATTGTCGTCATTCTTTGTGATGGATATGGATAATTCAAGTAATCAAAGTTCATGAATTCTTCTCCCCTTATACATACATTTCATGATTGTTGTTCTTCAACTTTCTTTTGTTAATTATTTTAACCTATTAAATTTACAAACGGAATATTCATATCTAAAAAATTAACAAAAGTTTGTATGATATGTGATTTTAACAAAAAAGAGGCGCCCTCAAATTGAAGGGATCAGCCTCTTGCGAATTTAGGCATAATGACAAGCAACAAAATGATTTTCACTTACTTCATTGAATTCTGGTTCTTCTACTCGGCATTTGTCTGTCGCTAATGGACATCTAGTATGGAACCGACAGCCGCTTGGAACATTAATTGGACTTGGAACATCCCCAGTCAATATAACTCTTTCCCTTTTCTTCTCTTCTTTTGTAGAAGGGATTGCAGATAGCAAGGCTCTTGTATACGGATGAAGCGGATTGTCATATAGTTCCTTTTTATCCGCAAGCTCCACCATTTTCCCCAAGTACATCACTGCTACCCGGTCGCTGACGTGCTTGACTACACTTAAGTCATGAGAAATAAATAAATAGGTTAATTGATGTTCCTTTTTTAATCGCTGTAATAGATTTAGAATTTGTGATTGTACCGATACATCAAGCGCAGATACCGCTTCATCACAAACGATTAACTTTGGATTCGTACATAACGCACGGGCAATGCTGACCCGTTGACGCTGACCACCAGAGAATTCATGTGGGAAACGATGATAATATTGCTCGTTTAACCCTACTTCTACTAATAAATTGCAAACATAATCGTACACATCTTTTTTAGGTACAATCTTATGTGTCTCCACAATTTCAGAAAGCATGGTTCCTACTGTCATCCGTGGATTCAGCGAGCCGTACGGATCCTGGAAAACGATTTGCAGATCCTTACGGTTATCTCTCATTTCCTTCTTTTTTACACGAGTAATATCTTTTCCTTCATATATAATAGTTCCAGAGCTTGGCTCATGGAGTCGGAGAATAGCACGTCCCATAGTGGATTTGCCACAGCCCGATTCTCCAACAATCCCCAACGTTTCTCCTTTTTTTAAAGAAAAGCTAATTCCATCCAATGCTTTGACAACCTGTTTTTCTTTAGAAAAGAACCCCTGATCACCAACAGGAAAGTGTTTGGTTAAATTTTGAACCTCAAGAAGATTTTGTTGCGGCGATTTCTCTAATTGAAGACTCATTAAGCTCACCTTCCTTTTCATTCCATTTATCTGTATATTTCCAACAGCTTACAGCATGCTGTTCCTCTATTGATGTAATATCCGGAGCATGACTTCTACAAATCTCTTGTGCGTATGGACATCGATCAACAAATCGGCATCCTTGTGGCATGGCATCCGGTGATGGGACAGACCCTTTAATGACAAAAAGCTCTTCCACATGATCTTCTGCATCGACATCCGGGATGCACTTCATTAAACCTTGCGTGTATGGGTGAAGTGGATTGTTAAAGACCGTATTCCTACTTCCGTATTCAACAGCTTTTCCTGCGTACATCACCAGAACCTTGTCAGCCATTTCAGAGACAACAGCTAAGTCATGAGTAATCATAATAATTCCCATATCCAAGTCTTTTTGCAAATTCTTCATTAAATCTAAAATTTGCGCTTGAATCGTTACATCCAATGCAGTGGTTGGTTCGTCTGCAATAAGGAGTTCCGGATTGCAGCTTAGCGCGATTGCAATCATCACGCGCTGTCTCATCCCTCCGCTCAATTCATGCGGGTAGGCATCGACCCGTTTTTCAGGCGATGGAATACCAACAAGCTTTAGCATTTCTATCGCCTTTAGACGTGCTTCTTTTTTATTTAAATTCTGGTGAAGAATAATCGTCTCAGCTATTTGTTTACCGACCGTCTGGACAGGATTGAGTGAGGTCATTGGTTCCTGGAAAATCATTGAGACCTGGTTACCACGAATTTTACTCATTTGCTTCATTGATTTACTAGCTAAATTTTCACCCTTTAACAGGATTTCCCCTTCAATTTCTCCTGTTTTAGGTAGCAATCCCATAACAGAAAGGGAGGTCATACTTTTCCCACAACCTGATTCTCCAACGATACACAGGGTTTTCCCCTTTTCGACCGTAAATGATAACCCGGCAACGATATTCGTTGTTTTCTTCTTGCCGACAAAACTGACTTTTAAGTCCTTAACTTCTAATAATGAATTTGTCATTTTATTCCCCTCATTTCAGCTTAGGATCGAGTGCATCACGTAATCCATCACCAAATAAGTTGATTGATAGAACCGTTAGAAAGATAAATAATCCCGGGCACAATGAAATCCATGGAGCATCTTTCAGATACCCTTGTCCCATCGATAACATCGCACCCCAGCTTGGTGTGGGCGGTTGAGTACCCAATCCTAAGTAACTTAAAGACGCTTCCGAAATGATAGCTGCAGCAATCGATAAAGTCGCTTGAACAAGAATCGGTGGTAAGCAGTTTGGAAAGATGTGGCGGAACATGATTTTTACATCACTAATACCTGATGCTTTAGCCGCAGTGACATATTCTCTTTCCCTTTGACTCAGTACTTCTCCTCTTACAAGACGGATAAAGTTAGGTGTAAAAATAATTCCAATCGCAATCATCGCGTTTTGTAATCCCGCACCAAGTACAGCTGCAAGTGAAAGGGCTAATACTAATGGTGGGAACGAAAGCAAGGCGTCTGTGAAACGCATGACTACATATTCATCTAGGACTCCTCTGTAATAACCTGAAAATAATCCAATAGGAATCCCAATTAAAAGAGCTATACCAACAGAGATAATACCAGCTTGGATGGAAACTCGCGCTCCATAAATAATCCGGCTGAAAATATCGCGACCTAGTTCATCCGTGCCCATGATATTGGCTGCACTTGGACTTTGAAGGAATTTCGCATAATCCTGCTCACTTGGGCTATGTGGTGCAACAATTGGAGCAAACACAGCCATCAAGATGAGAAGAAGAGTAAACACTCCGCCAATGACGGCTAATTTATTTTGAAAAAAACGAGAACTCATTTCTTTCCATCTACGTTTTCTTGGACTTTCTACTTTTACTAGTTGTTCCAGCTTAGCTTCCATCGTTATTGTCCTCCTGTCAGCTTTATTCTTGGATCTAGTACGGAATAAAGGATGTCGATCAAGAAGTTTACCACCACAACAGCAATGGCCATAAATAGGACAGCCCCTTGTACGACAGGAAAATCTCTTGTTAATATCGCATCAATTACTAGACGCCCTAGTCCTGGAACAGCAAAGATGGTTTCCGTTATAACTGCTCCACCTAAAAATGTGGCCAATTGTAATCCACTTACCGTTACAACAGGAATTAACGCATTTTTCAAGGCATGTCCAAGGACAACCCCTTTTTCTAATACCCCTTTTGCATAGGCCGTACGAATATAGTCAGCCTGCAAAACTTCAAGCATACTTGAACGAAGCATCCTTGTAATTTCAGCACTTAAGCGAACACCTACAGCTAGCGCTGGTAAAATCATTAACATCATACTCTTTTTAAAATCAACCCATGGTTCCACATATCCTGAAGGTGCGAACCAGCCCAGTGAAATTGAAAAGATAAAGATTAGTAAAATACCTAAGAAAAATGGCGGAATAGATACACCAGACAATGCAAAAGTAGTTCCAAAGTAATCCCAGAAACTTCCCTTTCTCGTTGCTGAGATAATACCAGCTGGAATCGCAATAATCATGGCAATTAAAAAGGACATAACAGAAAGCTGAATAGTTACCGGTAGTTTTTGAAGCAAGACACTAAGAACCGGTGTATTATCTTTTAAAGAGTTTCCAAGGTCTCCTTGAAGTACGTTTGATACCCAATGGATATATTGCATATAGAGAGGGTCATTCAATCCCATTTTCTCACGTAATGCCTGAAGGGCTTCCTCGGTTGCTTCTTGCCCTAAAATCATCCTTGCCGGGTCACCCGGGGTTACATGTACTAAGGAAAAAACGATAATACTTACTAAAAATAGAATGACCACCATAAGACCTAATCTTCGAATTAAAAACTTTGCCACGTATGTCCCTCCCTTTCTAAGGCGTTCAGCTTTGATGAAATATGATCGGCTTGGAGAATTCCCCCCAAGCCGATCCATGCCTATTGCTTATTTAAACGAAACGTCATGGAAGCGCATCATTTGATCCGGGATGTGCTTAAAGCCTTGTAAATTGTTTTTATATGCTTTGTAATCTAGTTCGTGATAGAGGAAGATGTATGGTACTTCTTCTTGTCCTAGTTTAGTAGCTTCCGAATAAATATCTTTACGCTTAGCTTGATCTGTTTCTACACGGGCTTTCTGCAACAGCTCGTCCATTTTCGGATTAGAATATCCGTAGTTAATAGAGCCAGTAGAATGGTAGAGTGCAAAGATATTTCCATCTGGATCTGTTCTTCCGCTCCATCCTAAACGAACCGCATCAAATTTGAAATTATCCATGTTATCTAGCATGGTTCCAAACTCGACAATTTCAAGCTTCACCTTGATTCCAGCTTCCGCTGCCATCGACTGAATCATTTGTGACATTTGTTCTTCCACTGGTTTAGGTGAAAGCTGAAGCGTAAATTCAAATCCGTTAGGGAACCCAGCATCAGCCATGATTTTCTTCGCTTTTTCCACATTTTTCTTTGTTGGTTTGATGTTCTTATCAAACGCCCATGAATCTGGAGGAATGGCTCCTGCAGAAGGTACGGCTGTATTACGAAGCGCAACTTTGATAATCGCATCACGATCGATAACTAGATCTAATGCCTGACGAAGTGCTTTGTTATTAAATGGTGCTTTTTTGTGATTCAAATATAATCCTTGGAATCCAAGTGCTCCAACTTCTGAAAGTTTGATGTTAGAGTCCGTTTTTAGTTTTTCAACATCTTTCGGCGGAACCTTACTGATGATATCCAATTCACCTGATGTTAAGTTAGTTAAACGTACATTTTCATCTGAATATGGACGATAAACGATTTTTTCAAACTTTGGCGCTCCGCCCCAATAATCTGCATTTTTTTCCACTTCAATCTTGTCCTGCTTCACTCTTGAAACAAATTTGAATGGCCCTGTTCCTACAGGAGAATTAGCGAAGTCTGCTCCTTTTTCTTTTACAGCCGTAGGAGAAACCATCATCCCAGCACGGTCAGATAAAGCTGCCAAGAACGGGCTGTATGGTTCTTTAAGCTGTACTTTAAGTGTATTTTCATCAACCACTTCAATTGTTTGGATAGAAGATAATTCAGATGCACGAGGTGACCCAGCATTCGGATCTAACATGCGTTCAAAATTGAATTTTACTGCTTCTGCATTAAATGGTGTTCCATCGTGAAACTTTACATTTTCTTGTAGGTAGAAGGTATAAGTTTTTCCATCTTCAGAGATATCCCACTTTTTCGCAAGCTGCGGAACAAAGTTTAGCTTTTCATCTACGTCGATCAGCTTGTCATAGATACTATGGAATACTTGTCTATCAACAGCCGCAGTTGAAAAATGCGGGTCTAATTGCGGCGGGTCATCATCAAGACCAACTGTTAATGTGGTCTTATCCCCACTATCCTTTACTGGTGCACTTGCCTTTTGTGAATCCTGCGCCCCTGAACTGGAAGAATTATTATTGCCACATCCAGTTAGAAGCAACAAGAGACTCATAAATAATGCTGCGAAAACTTTTGTCTTGTAAGCCATCTTTTTCTTTTTCCCCTTTCGCATAACGAAACATCTATCTTTAAGTATAAAAATATTACTTTATGACTACTTTTTGAAAGTGTTTCGTTATTTTTTATTACATTTTGTAATTTTGCTTTATTATAATACAGTGATTTTTAAAAATCTATATAATATTCGGAAAATAGTAAAATTTTTTTCTAGTATAATTTTTCCAATAACTTTCAATATCCATTTGATTAAAACTAGGATTGTACGTTAATATAAATTTACAAATGCTTAGGGAATGTAGGAGGACGACGTATGAAAATTGATGAAATCGATCGCAGGATACTCGAATTGCTTGCCGAAAACGGCAGAATGTCCTATGTAGATATCGGGAAAGAGTTAAATTTATCTAGAGTATCGATTCGTGAGCGGGTAAACCAATTAACAGAGAACGGCATTATTGAAAAGTTCACTGTGGTCATCAATTCTGATAAAGTGGGAAAAGCTGTTTCTGCTTTCTTCGAGGTGGATTGTGAACCAGCCTCACTCGTCAGCGTGGCCGAAACATTAGCTAATAACCCTAGCGTTGCAAGCTGCTACCAAATGACTGGACCGAGTACCTTACATATGCACGTGCTTGTTGAGGACTTTTTACGATTAGAGAAATTTATTAATGAGGAATTATATAGTTTAGAAGGCATAACAAGAGTGGCGAGCCACATCTTATTACGAAGATTTAAGAGCAGGACTGGATTAAAGTTATAAGCAACCATAGAAAATGGCATGAACAAAATGTCCATGCCTTCAATCTATCATCCAGTTGGCTGCTTCATTTTATCAAAAATAGAGGAAAAGTACTTTCTGACCTGTCCTATTTTGTCACTTGAAGGTTTTGAAAATGGGCTATCCTCCAACCGTGAATTAACATCTAGTCTTGAATCGGGGTCTACAAGTTCTAAAGAATACACTCTCTTACCGTTCATTATGCAACGAATCGAACAAGCTAACTCTTCGCTCGGGCTATCCTTCAATAAATATCCTCTGACATCAGCCGTTAACGCTCGCGCCTGATACCCATTCCTTGCAAAGGTGGTTAAAATAATGACCTTGCATCCAAGCGACTTCATAGCCTCCGCCGCATCTAGACCGCTCATTTTTGGCATCTCAATATCCATTAAACAAACATCAGGCTGTAATTGATGAACAAGTGTAAGTGCCTCTTCCCCGTTGCGGGCTTGCCCGACCACTTCCATATCTTCTTCCAAATTAAGCAGGGAACCCATGGCTGCTAGCAGCATTTCCTGATCCTCTGCGATGACAATTCGAATCATTCGGTTCTCTCCTTATCTGGCCTCTCGTTTCATTTAAGCGAAAACCCCCAATGAGGGGGCTTATTGTTATAATTCGGGTTTCGCCTGAACGGAAATGCGTTTTTTCGCTACTGCTTTCACTTCTTTGAAGCTAACAAAATTCTTGTTTTTCTCATCCCACAAGCGGAATCGGAGTGACTTTAAGCTTGTAGCAAGAGAAATCGTAGGTACGTTTTGTAATGGAGCTGTGTTATTGTGTGCCTCTTCAAGCTTATAGTTTGGAACCCTTGGGCTTAAATGGTGTACATGGTGATAACCAATATTACCAGTTAGAAATTGCATGATTTTTGGAAGTTTATAGAAAGAGCTACCTTCGACTGCTGCTTTTACATATTCCCAATTCTTATCTTCTTCAAAATAAGAATCTTCAAAAGTGTGCTGTACGTAAAATAACCAAATACCTACTGCACCCGAAATCATGAAAATGGAACCCTGTACTAAAAGGAACGACTGCCAGCCAATTGCCCAGCAAAGTAATGCATACAAGGCAACGATTAAAACATTCGTTAAATACGTATTGTTGCGTTCCTTCTTTTTCGCACCTTTGCGGTTAAATCTATTTTTTAAAACGAAAACGTAAATCGGACCTAAACCAAACATAACCAATGGATTACGATAAAAACGATAGGCTAATCGAAGGCTTAGCGGTGCTGCCAAATATTCATCCACCGTAAGTGTCCATATATCGCCTGTACCTCGTTTATCTAAGTTACCACTTGTCGCGTGATGCACTGAATGCTCATGCCCCCATTGATCAAAAGGGAAAATAGTTAAAACACCCATACATGTCCCAACAATACGGTTGGCACGACGGCTTTTAAAGAAAGAATGATGGGTACAATCATGGAAAATGATGAAAATCCTTGTGAGAAACCCTGCAGCAAATACCATAGGAACTAATGCCAGCCAATAAGAAACAGAAAGACTAATATAAGCCAAATACCATAAAATCATAAACGGGCCTACTGTGTTAATGATTTGCCATATACTTTCTTTTGTTGTTGATTTTTCGAATGGAGCCACTTGTTTTCGCAAATTTTTAGTATCTTGTAAGGTCATTTTTTTGAATTCCCTTCCTTTAATTGTGTTGTTATTACAAAGTATAGTGCAATATTTTTAATCATGTTAGTATCAGGTGTCATGTGTAGACCATGATAAATGTCATATAAAAGGTGAAAATAATGAAAAAGGTGCCTGACACCAGCACTTTAACGCACTGGGGGTCAGGCACCTTTATTATTTTTTATTTTGGGTGAATAATTCCTTCTTCTTTCGCCTTAAAGACGGCTTTATGTCGTCCGGTGACTTCCAACTTTGAATAAATGTTTGAGATATAGTTTTTTACAGTTCCTTCTGTTAAGAATAGCTTTCGGGCGATCTCACGGTTAGATGCTCCCTTTGACAACTCCTCGAGCACTTCTACTTCTCTATCTGTAAGGCCATGGCTAGATTTTTTATTTTTTTCCGTCTTCAATCGTTCCGAGGGGGTTACCCAGTCTGCAATTAACTGTTTTGCAATTTCTTGTGTTATGAGAGTACCTCCATGATGAACCAGTCTAATTCCTGCTGCAAGGTCCCTTGGGTGGATTGCTTTGAGTAAATATCCTTCTGCTCCTGTGGCTAGCGCTCCTCTAACGTACTCTAATTCCTGAAACGTAGTTAAAATAATCACCCTAACGTTTGGAAACAGACTTTTAATTTGCCGGGTTGCTTCTACTCCGTCCATTAACGGCATGTGAATGTCCATCAGAATAAGGTCAGGTGAGAGTTTTTTTGTTTGCTCTATCGCCATCTGTCCATGTTCCGCAACACCAACAATGTCAAAATCCTCTTCTCCCCCTAACACAATCGAAAGGCTTTCACGGATGAGTTCCTGATCATCCACAATCAATACTTTTATCATTTTGTAGGTTTTCTCCCCTCATTCGCTCAACTCTTACAGGTAAAAAACAAGTAACTACGGTTCCCCCCTGATCACTCGACTCTATAGCCAAACTGCCTTGAAGGGATTCCAGACGTTCTTTCATTCCACTAAGACCAAATCCAAATTTTTTCTCTTTTATCCCCATTCCATTATCCGTAATCACTAATAAAACTTGGGATGCCTCTTGATTCAGTGTGACAGTGATTTCGTCCGCTTGTCCATGGCGAACAGCATTTGTTAATGCTTCCTGAAGGCATCGCGT
This sequence comes from Neobacillus phoenicis, assembly GCF_047302305.1. NCBI lineage: Bacteria > Bacillati > Bacillota > Bacilli > Caryophanales > Bacillaceae > Neobacillus > Neobacillus phoenicis. The sequence continues at coordinate 13,084 of NZ_CP154847.1, forward strand.
GAGCGCTATAGCCCCTTGGAAAGTAATCGATGCTGGTGCACCGTTACTTTTAAAGGTAATTTCCATCTTTGTGTGTGATGCAAATTCGTAAACAATATTCCTCAGTTGAGAGGACAAATCTCCTATCTCGTCATTAGGGGAAATTTGATGAATATACGTTCTTGTTTCCTCTAGTGACCTTCTCATCACGTCTCTTAGTCTGCTCACCTGTTCCTTTGCTTTTTGTGGGGATCCATCCATCAGGAATGATACTGCATCAAGTCCCATAATGACTGATGTAAAAGTGTGTCCTACTGTATCATGTAAATCTCGTGCAAGCCGATTCCGTTCTTCCAATAACGTAATGTTTTCAATCTGTTTGGCGTATTCTTCTAAAAGTTGATTCTGCCTGTTGTTTTCTTCAAGTAGAACTTTTGTCTTTTTCTCCGCTTCTAGAACCTTTGAAATGGCAATGCCGACACCGAAAAAAAAGAGTCCATCAATGACGCCCATCCCTAGCTGTTCTAAGCCTACAGCCAGAATCGCAAGAAAAGGAACAATCGTAAAACCCGCCCATAAGAGCCATCTCTCTTTATCAGGACGACTATAAATTCCTGCACATAATGATGGAATGGCTAAAAAGGAGGAATATTTGCCTAATAAGTAACAACCTACGATTAAAAACAAACCGCTAAAGAATAATTCAAGCAGCGGATAGTTTTTTCTCCCTGAGCTATGCGTCCATTGAGGAATTAGAAATGCTGCAAAAAGCAAGGTCATGTTGAGCCAGGCTAGGGGGATCGGATTTAAAAACAAAACTAAAATCAATAAATGTAAAATAAACCAACCAATTCTGGTGAGTTGCGCAATTTTATAAACCCAATGGGTTTCATTTTGGAATGGTACCATTCAGCTCTCCTTCATGCTTTCGAATATTTTTACTAATTCAACACGCACTTCCTTTTTACCTTTTTTCAAAAGTCACATTAGTCATATGACTGCACATGATGATGTTATGACAAAGCACACTATTGGATCTGACCTCTTCTATTTCATAATGAAGATACAAATGAGAACAAAGGGGAGCTAGTAATGAGAAATTTTCTATATCGTCATGGATTAGTATTATTTTTAGTGGTTATGTTTGGAAGAGGAATTCTAGGGATGCTAACAGTTAAGGGTATTCAAGTAGTCAATCCTGCACTTACTATTCAGAAGGATTTAGGTTGGTTAGTTATGCTATTATATGCAGTCTGTGCTTTTTTAGCGGTAAAATGGGTAAAGGCTGACAAGGAAATCGGTTTAATTAAAGCAACCGCCAAGGATTATTTTGTATGGATACCAGCGCTTGTGATTCCTTTCACTTTGGCACTTCATTTAGGCTTTCACTCCACATGGGGCCATGTTCCTTTATTAATGATCGCTGCTATAGGGGTTGCAGTTAACGAAGAAATTCTATTTAGAGGTATTCTTTTACGTGCGATGTTACCTTTCGGAAAAGCATTCGCTATTATTGTTCCATCCCTACTTTTTGGAATAGCCCACCTCGGTAATATTCTTGTTGGTGGAGATGTAATCTTTGGTCTTTTCCAATTTGCCTGGACATTTATTGCTGGCATGGCGCTAACCGCTATGCGTTTACAAAGTAAAAGCTTACTACCTGCCATCGGATTTCATTTTGTTTTAGATGCTGTGGAGTATGGAGCGACTGGTGAATACGGCGTTCACAGCACCAACTTTTCACTTGGATGGCTGTCCATATTTGTTCTGCTAAACCTGCTCTTTCTTGCTTATGCACTTTATCTATTAAAAAAGAAAAACAACAGTGTAAATGTTGCAATGGATGCTTTTACTGCAAAATAATAGGTTTTCAAGTGAGCGAACAGCGCGAGTCACTGTTCGTTTTTCTCTGTCTTTCAAGTATAATAACCGTATTCAGCTTTTGCATATGATAGATCTTTGAGAGAAATCTTATATATAAGTCGGATAATACAAAAAAAGAGGTTACTACATGAGTGTGAGAAGTTTTGAAGAATATAATTTAAGTGAAGAAATAAAGAGAGCACTAGCTGTTTTAAAATATGAAGAGCCTACAGAGGTACAAGGTGAAGTGATCCCACTGGCTTTGGAAAACCAGGACCTTGTCGTCAAATCACAGACTGGCAGTGGCAAGACAGCCTCCTTTGCTATCCCTATTTGTGAACGGATTGACTGGGAAGAAAGAAAGCCTCAGGCCTTGATTCTTACGCCAACAAGAGAGCTTGCAGCTCAAGTTCGTGAAGATATCACGAATATAGGAAGATTTAAACGTATTAAAGCACTTGCTGTTTATGGAAAAGAGCCTTTTTCCAAACAAAGAGAAGAATTGAAGCAGAAAACACATGTTGTTGTTGGTACGCCTGGCCGTGTCATGGACCATATCGACAGGGAAACACTGGTACTAGATGAAATAAAGTATCTGATTATTGATGAAGCAGATGAAATGCTGAACATGGGCTTTATTGATGAGGTAGAAGCGATTATCAAAGAACTTCCACGAGATAGAGTAACAATGGTATTTTCCGCTACTTTGCCAAAGGATGTGGAAGCCCTCTGCCATCAATATATGAAAAATCCTACTCATATTGAGATTGAGTCAACTGGAATGACGACAGATACGATTGAGCATCGTGTTATCGAGGTAAAGGAGGAAGAAAAGCTTTCAATTCTAAAGGATGTCATGGTCGTTGAAAATCCAGATAGCTGCATTATTTTTTGCAACACAAAAGAGCACGTTGACACCGTATTTGCCGAGTTGGAAGAGTCAAATTATTCTTGTGAACGACTGCATGGTGGATTAGAGCAACAAGATCGTTTTGCTGTTATGGATGGGTTTAAGATGGGGAATTTCCGATATCTTGTGGCCACCGATGTAGCGGCACGAGGAATTGATGTTGATAATGTTTCACTAGTGTTCAACTACGATGTTCCTATGGAAAAAGAAAGCTATGTCCATCGCACAGGAAGAACGGGGCGTGCGGGCAAGCAAGGAAAAGCATTTACATTTGTGACTCCGTATGAAGAGAAATTCCTTCGAGCCATTGAACGGTATGTTGGTTTTGAACTATTGAGAATGAACGCACCTAGCCAAGGCGAGGTTTCTAAAGGGAAAGCCGCTTTTGAGGAAAAAATCAGCGGTCGCCGCGTGGTAAGAAATAATAAGACCGCTCGAATCAACCAAGGGATCACGAAACTTCATTTCAATGGCGGCAAAAAGAAGAAGCTTCGCGCTATCGATTTCGTTGGGACGATTGCAAAAATTCCTGGAGTGACGGCTGATGATATCGGCATCATCACGATCCATGACCAGATGTCTTATGTGGATATTCTCAACGGAAAAGGTTCCCTCGTCATTCAGGCGATGGAGAATACACCTGTCAAAGGCAAGAAGTTGAGAGTGAGTAAGGCGATTAAATAATAGTGTGGCGGTGGTTGGATTGCAGTAACTTGCGACTGGCATAGCCCCAATTGGCGGAGAGGCTCTCTCAATTGGCGCATAAGCCCACCCAATTAGCGGATAACCTAACTCTATTGGCGCATAGCTTCACCCAATTGGCGGATAACACTTGTCAACCAGTCCACATTTGCAAAAAAGACGATTATGCCAAGCATAATCGTCTCTATTTTTATTAGATATCCCTTATTAAATATATTTCCTCAGCTTTGCCTTAGTTTCTTCGCTCGCAAAGCACGCCTCCACACTATCGAGATAAATCTTCTTATAATCCTCTTCACTCATGTTGAATTCATCAAAGACAATCGAACATTCCTTTGCCATCGTTGTATCAGACACCGTTCTGTTATCGGTATTAACCGTCACTTTGATGCCATCCTTATGAAAATCATGGATAGGGTGTTCACTATATTGGTTCACTGCTTTTGTTTGGACATTGCTTGTTGGGCACATTTCAAGGACTACCTGCTTTTCCTTTACTACATCATAGGCCTCTGCACAGTCTTTAATAAAGACACCGTGTCCAATTCTTTCAGCCCCTAACATCTCAACCGCTTCAAGAACATTTTTCCCCACGCCCGTTTCGCCGGCATGGATTGTTACCCTATAGCCATATTTTCTTGCTAATGCAATCGGCTCTACAAAGTCACCACAGAACCCTTCTTCTTCCGATGCACATAAGTCGATGGCCACAACCCCTTTACCTAGGAATTGCTTTCCTTTTTCCACAACTTCAAAAGCACTTTCGGCTGACATCGTTCTCATGCAGGATAAAATGATATTTCCATAAATATCGAATTGAGCCTCTGCTTCTCTCATACCATCAATGACGCTTTGGATGACTTCTTCAACAGATAACCCCTGTGCCGTATGAAGCAACGGCGCAAAGCGAACCTCCATATATTTCACATTTTCTTTTGCAGCATCTTCAAACAGTTCAAAGGTAATTCTCTTTAAATTCTCCTGTGACTGCATCACTAAGTTAGGAAGAGCAAAACGCTTCAAATACTCATCAAGAGATTCACAATCTAGTGGAGCAATGAGTTCTTGTTGGATCTCGTCTCTATCCATCGTGGGCAAACTAATACCCTCTCTTTTTGCTATATCAATAATTGTTTCCGCTCTAAGGCTTCCATCAAGATGGCAATGTAGTTCAATTTTAGGTAAGGTTGTAAAATTCATGTGATGTGACCCCCGTCATTTTTTTATAAAAAAAAATTCCTGATTACGAAGAAAATACACATACATGTACATTCTTCGTAATCAGGAATTATTGGTTCCTGGTAGAGACCCCCAAACCATATCTTTGGAGTTATACGAACTTTTCATATTTCATTGAGTCAAGATTAATAGAGATTGTTTTGGTTGTCAAGACCATTCCTCACATTATCCAGTGGCCAATTGCCGTTCATTTATGTTTTGTTTGGAATAGAGTTCTTTGTAATAACTATTCCTTTTCAATAGACTTTGGTGGTTCCCACTTTCTATGATTTCCCCATTTTTTATCACAAAAATCGTATCAGCATTTAGAATCGTAGAAAGTCTATGAGCAATCATAATAATCGTCTTATCGTTATCGAATTGGTTAATGGATTCTTGAACCAGTTTTTCACTTTCATTATCTAGTGCACTGGTGGCTTCGTCTAAAATAATCAGGGACGGATTTTTCAGGAATACACGCGCAAGAGCGACACGCTGTTTTTGTCCACCAGAAAGCTTCACTCCTCTTTCACCTATTTCTGTATCGTAGCCATTCGGCAATGCTGAAACGAACTCATGAGCAAAAGCCTTTTTGGCAGCCATATAGATTTCTTCATCTGACGCATCGAGCTTTGCCATTTTAATATTATCCTTAATCGACGTACTGTAGAGGAAGTTATCCTGAGTGACAATTCCCATCTGCTCCCTCAAACTGGCGATGGAGTAATCCTTGATATTGACACCATCGATTAATACTTCACCCTTTGTAGTATCATACATTCTTAGTAGCAGTTGCAGGATGGTACTCTTACCGCCCCCGCTCTCACCGACAAAGGCATATGTTTTCCCTTTTTCAAGCGTCAATGACATATTTTTAATGATATTATTTTTTCCGTCATACGAGAAAGTTACGTTATTTAACTTAATAGATTGTGTGAACTGGTTTAATTCAGCAGGGTTTGCTTTTTCTATAATCGTGGATGGTGTGTGGAAAAAATCAAAGATCCGCCCCAGTGCAACGCTGCCCTCTGTAATGGCCGGGTATGCATTGACTAAAGCTGCCACAGGACTTCTCATTTTATCCACATAGGCAAAAAAGGCTATTAGGCTACCTACGGTTATACTCCCATCTATGACAAAAAGACTTGCTACAATCGCCACGATAAACGGTGTCATATCACTGAGCACATTGACGAGAGCTAACATGACCGCATTTATCTTCGCATGCCTATCTGTCAGTCTATCAAAATGGTGTAAATGCTGATTTAGCTCTTCTTTGTCTCGCTTTTCTGCGGCAAATAGTTTGGATAGAAAAGCCCCTTGAATTTTTTCGAAAATAAATCCACTCATTACCGACCGATACTTCATCATGTTTCGGGTGGACTGTTTAAACCTTTTTGATAAAAAGTGCGCTAGAATAAATTGAACTCCCACCAATACCACCGATAAGATTGCTAACTTCACATTTAGTGTTAGCATTACCACGATGACAAACAGCAGGACAATCATTTCAATCCAAATGTTCCCAAACACTGCGGTTAGAAAGCCACGGACCTTTTCAATATCATCGAAAAATCGTGTTCCTATTTCTCCGCTTTTGTTCTCAACAAAGTATTTGGCATCCAAGGAATGGACCTTTTGAAAAGCGTCCTTGCGCAGCTGTTTAATGATGTTATTGTTGGCCTTATGAATGCAAAACTGCCTTACATATTCCATTGGAGTGCGGATGAGAAGGAAAACCAGAATCATGCCTGCTGCAATGTACAAAAGCTGTTCTAGCATTTCCGAACGTGACAGGGATTCATTTTGAAGCAACTGATCGAAGATGTATTTTAATATCAATGGAACAAACAATGGAATGAGAAAACGAAACAAGCTCCCCACGAAGCCAATAAGATAATAGCTCCTCACTTGTTTTATATAGGGTAAAAATAACTTAAAATCTTTCATGCTATAAAACTCCTTCCATAAACCAAATTCAGCTGGCAATTTGCCATACGACAGTTAACTAGCTTTATGATTTTATTGTACGGTCGGCTGTTGCCTTACAAACCGCATAACTTTGGTATCAGCCCCGCATGGTTTTCGAGTTTTACCGCATGATTTTGGCGGAGTCTGTGCTACATCTTTGCGGTTTTTCAATCCATCCACTGTCGTAAGATGATTTCATACCAAATGAAAGGATGTTGTTATTCATGAATAACCACACACAAGCACAGGCTCCAACCATGAGTTCTTTATTTTCTAACCGCTTTGTTCAAGCCATTTTACTCTCCGGACTGTTCCTGCAACTGGGAATCTGGGTGAGGAATTTTGCCATCTTACTGTTTGTAACCGAACAGACCAACAAGGATCCATTTGCGATTTCCATGATTTCTGTGGCAGAATTTGCCCCGATCTTCCTTTTCTCTTTTATTGGAGGAACATTTGCAGATAGATGGAGACCCAAACGTACAATGGTTCTTTGCGATCTTCTAAGTGCCTTATCGGTATCCGCTGTTTTGCTGGCACTAGTCTTTCATCCGCTTTATGAAGGACAGTTCTTCCTCGTTTTCTACCAAAATTGTCTTTCATCCGCCTTATGAAGGACATTTTCACCTCGATTTCTATCAAAATGTCTTTCATCTGTCTTATGAAGGACATTTTTACCTCGATTTCTATCAAAATTGTCTTTCATCTGTCTTATGAAGGACAGTTTCACCTCGATTTCTATCTAAAATGGAGAACGTCTATAGTTTTGTGTAAATGGTTATACTTACCAATTAAGGAGATGATCATTTATGCAAAATTATAGGGATATGACAATTAGAGAATTGGCAGGTCAATGTGAAACAGTGGACGATATTCATGCCATGATTAGGGACCTTTTCAAGGAGACTCTCCAACAGGTTTTCGAGGCTGAGATTGAGGAGCACCTTGGGTACTCCAAACATGATTCTAAAGGTATCAATACGGGAAATAGCCGGAATGGCTATAGTAAAAAGACCATTAAATCTAAGTTAGGTGAAACCAAGTTAAATATCCCTAGAGATCGTAAAGGTGAATATGAACCGCAGATTATAAAGAAATATGAGACCTCTATTAATGGATTAGAGGATCAAATAATTGCCCTTTATTCTAAAGGTATGTCCACACGGGATATTGAGGACCACATGAAGGATATTTATGGTATTAACGTCTCTTCTAGTTTAGTAAGTAAGGTTACAGACAAAGTGTTGCCTCTTGTCTATGAATGGCAGTCCCGTCTACTAGACCCTGTGTATCCTATTGTGTTTTTGGATGCAATACACTTTAAAGTTAAGCATGAAAATAGGATTGTTAGTAAGGCAGCTTATACAGTTTTAGGCGTAAATACAGATGGTATTAAGGACATTCTTGGTATTTGGATCGGCGAAGATGAGAGTGCTAGTTTTTGGTTGAACGTTTGCCAAGATTTGAAGAGTCGTGGTGTACAAGATATCCTAATTGCCTGTAAAGACGGGCTTTCTGGATTTTCAGAGGCAATTAATGCCACGTTTCCGAAAACAGATATTCAGTCTTGTATCATTCATCAATTACGAAATAATGTAAAGTGTGTTCCTCACAAATTCCGTAAGGAACTTATGGACGATTTAAAAAAGGTATATAAAGCATATACAATTGAACAAGCAGAATTGGAATTTGATGAGTTTAAAGAAAAGTGGGGAAAGAAATATCCTTCTGTTATTAAATCATGGGAGACCAACTGGCTAGAACTCACGACTTTCTTTTCTTACCCAGTAGAGATTAGAAAGTTAATTTACACAACCAACACTATTGAAGCATTCCATAGACAACTAAGGAAAGTCACAAAAACAAAAACTGCTTATCCAACGGATAATGCATTAAGGAAAATTGTTTACCTTGCGACTGTTGGAGTTACAGATAAATGGTCTAATCCTATTCCTGGATGGTTAGAATGTAGACAGCAGTTTGATATCATGTTTGAGGGCCGGCTTGGGAAATAATTGACGTAGTTAAGTTAGGGCTCTGCCCTAAGGGTTTATCGCTTTCGTTCTCCCAAAAGGAAAAAGAGAGGAAAAATCCTCTCTCCTTTTGTACAGAACCCTACTAGGTGCTCGGGTTGCTCCCCAGCATTGCCCTATCCCCCTAGTAGGTAAGAACACTTTAGTTTCAATATAGTCAAATCATATAGGATTTAACCATTTACACAAAATAATTTACATTCCCCTAAAATGTCTTTCATCCGCCTTATGAAGGACATTTTCAGCTCGATTTCTATCAAAATTGTCTTTCATCCGCCTTACGAAGGACAGTTTCACCTCGATTTCTATCAAAATTGTCTTTCATCTGTCTTATGAAGGACATTTTTACCTCGATTTCTATCAAAATTGTCTTTCATCCATTGTTAGCACCTGCTCCTCTTAGGGTGTGATTGGTTATGCTCATTCTTTAATCTCAATCACAAACGGGAACGCTCTTACTGTTCCATTTTGTTTAAACTCGGCCCAAATCTTATAGATACCAGGTTTTTCAAAGGTGGTTTCAAAGATGGACTCTTTCTCATTTGACGGGTGAACATGAAGAAACTCTTTCCCATATTCGTCAAGAATCACAACATGACCCATTGCCCCTAAATAGGGAGTTAAATTCGTTTGGTCTAAGTCGAAGGAAAGTGTTACAGGTTCTCCGACCTTAAATGTACTAACCTTTAATGTGACCGTTTCTCCATCTACCTTTTTACTAAAGGTTGTGTCTGGAATCAGCTCATGTCCGTGTGTCGAAGAACTTGGATTCCCCACGATAAAGGAAACAGGCTCTACTTTATATGCGAAATTCTTCGGTTTTATATCAATAAAAGCTTTATAAAACCCTTCTGGTAGGTTATTTTCAATCGTAAATTCACCTTTACCAGTTCTTTCCGGGTGCACATGATAATATTTTTTCAGCTGTTCATCCACGATAATGAGATGGAGTTCTTTCTCATGATTGATTTCTAATTCGTCAACCGGGTTGCCCGCCTTATCCTTTAAGAAAATAGTAATGCTCATTTGATCATTTTGAACAAATACATTGACCTCGCTGCCCTCATGGTTGATTCCAGAAGAGGCTTCATGTTCATGGCCGCCGCTGTCACCACTTTCTCCCGTTTCATCATGAGCTTTCTCATCCATTTTCATCGCTTGCTTTCCGTGCTCCTCAGTCTGTGCCGCCGTATTTTTATCCTCAGCAAACCATTTATCATAAGCCTCAAATCCAATGATAACGATGGTCACATAAAGAATCCCAGCTAATGCCCACTTGATCATGCCACTCACTCCTATTTTTGGGGACAGTCCCCCGCTGCTTTAACGCAGTGGGGGACTGTCCCCAAGTTTTTATACACTTCTTAATGCGTCAATCGGGTTCAGCCTCGACGCTTTTCGTGCCGGTGCAATGCCGAAGATAATCCCTATTGCAGCAGAGAATCCCAGCGCCAATAATACCGTTGCTGTTGAAAGGGCGAAGCTTGCTCCAATTAACGCACATACACTCCATGCAATTAACGCCCCAAGTAAAAAGCCGATCGCTCCGCCAAAGAGTGATAAGAATACGGCTTCTAGTAAAAACTGCTGCTGAATTCGTTTGGGTTCTGCTCCCAGGGCCTTCCTTAGCCCAATTTCTGTGGTTCTTTCCGTTACTGACACCAGCATCATGTTCATAATCCCAATTCCACCGACAATAAGCGAAATGGATGCAATCCCTCCCAGCATAAGAGATAACATCGTAGTGATCTTATTAAACGATGCGAGCATATCCTGCATATTCATCACGGTAAAACTATTATCTTTATAATTGAATGCCTGTTTTAAGACTGCTTCAATATCAGCTGTTATCTTTTCAGAATGAGTGGAATCACCCATATACACATCCACACTCGAAATATACCCCGTTCCAAGAATATTCATTGAGGTGGTATAAGGAATGATGACTGCATCGTTATTAGAGGAATCGGAAAAACTGTTAGATTTCTCTAAAGTGCCGACCACCGTATAAGTGACACCAGAAATAAGAAGTTTTTTGCCAATGGGATCCTCTCCCCAAAACAATTCGTCTGCTATATTGGCACCAATGAGGCATACGTTATTTTTACTCTCGGTATCAAGAATGGTTAGGCCTCTTCCTGTTTCAACCAAGTCTTTATTTTTTGAAAAATACACATCATTTTTACCCTGAACTGAGACATCCGTTTTTTCTTTACCGTTATATACCACCGTAGTGCTTCCTGAAAGAGTTGGAGAAACACCAGCAACATCCTCGATTTCCGCAAGTTTTTGAATGTCACTGTCTATCAACCCCTGCTTCAGTGGTGTCCCCATTGCTTGAACGGATATTTTATCTGCACCAAAGGAGGAAAACTCACTTGTCATCCCATTCATTGCACCTTTAACTATGGTGATTAAGGCAATTATGGATGCGACACCAATCACAATTCCCAGCATGGTTAGGAAGGAGCGCATTTTGTTATGGATGAGATTCATCCAAGACATCTTCAGATTTTCCTTAAACATATACAGTCTCCTCTCTCAGTTTGCCGTCTAAAATGCGAACAATCCTGCTGGCATTTTTGGCAATCTCGATATCATGAGTAATCATAATGATGGTTTTTCCTTCCTGATGAAGCTCATGAAAAAGCGCCATAATTTGCTGACCCGTCTTTTGATCCAATGCTCCAGTGGGTTCATCTGCTAGTAAAATAGTAGGTTCTGTGACCATCGCTCTAGCAATGGCCACCCTCTGCTGTTGCCCTCCAGAAAGCTGATTCGGCCGGTTTTGTAATTTATCACCTAGCCCCACTCTTATGAGCATTTCGCTGGCCCTCCGTCTACGTTCCTTTTCAGCCACCCCCGCATATACAAGAGGCAGCTCCACATTTTGAATGGCACTCAGTCTAGGAAGGAGTTGAAATTGTTGGAACACAAATCCAACCTCTTTGTTTCGAATCGCAGCCAACTCAGATTCATCAAGCTCATCAACCTTTTGATTCGATAAAAAATAATCTCCGCTTGTCGGTGAATCGAGACAACCAATCAGGTTCATCAGTGTGGATTTTCCTGAACCTGAAGGACCTAATATTGCAACAAAGTCTCCTTTATTTACTGTAAGACTTATGTGATTAAGGACGACTTGTTCTTCTTCGCCCATTACATATGTTTTGGTTATCTGATTCATGTCTAGAATTTGCTCACTCATTATTGGCTACCTCCCTGCATCATGTCTGCATGAGAAACCTTTTTATCATCAGTTGAAATAATGACCTCGTCACCAGCACTCACACCGTCTTTAATTTCAATTGTCGTTCCATCGTTAATGCCTGGTTGAATATATTTTTTGTTTGTCATCCCTTTTTCTGTTGGGATTAATACGTACGGTTTATTTTTACTATCAAATTGGATTGCCTTCATAGATAAAGTAACTACATCCTTTGCCTGTTGCTTCAGAATTTTCGCCTCTGTACTCATTCCGACTTTGATTGTTTCGTCTTTAGCAAGATCAATAGTTGCAGTAAAATAAGACACCCCATTTTCATTGGTTGCTTCCTTAGATATGGTGGAAACCGTTCCTTTTATTTCTTTTCCAAGTGCATTGATCGTTACATTGACCTCTTGACCTACCTTTAAGTATTTAAGGTCAAATTCGTCGACCTTTACGGTGGTTTGTAAAATGGAATAGTTGACGATATCGATTAGTTGCGCCCCAGACATTAGCTCCGCATTTTTCTCCACATGGATTTTTGAAATCTCCCCGTCTAATGTAGCCTTTATTTTGTCTCCCTGTTTCGTTACCATCAAGACATCTCCGTTTTTCACTTGGTCTCCAACTTTAACCTTAATTTCTTTTATTTGCATGGCCTCTTCACTCGTAATTGTCTTCCTGTTTTTCGCTTCTACTGCCCCGGAAAAGCTGTAAAAGGTTGTAATGTCTCCCGTTTGTGCTTTTTCTTTTTCCACGTTGCCTAATCCCTTCGGCGTAAATAATACTGCTGAAATCAGCGAGGCAACGATTAGCCCTACAATCGACCAAATCACGATCTTCTTCTTGCTCTTCTTTTTTTGCTTTGTATTCATCTTTCCTACCTCCGATTGTTTTATTGTCCTTGTTCTGTAATCCGACTAAATTTATTAACATTTCTTGAATGATTACATTGTACGGAGTTTCCATTCCATCAAAACCGCAGACTTTAGGAGACCCCACGCAGAATTTCGTGGTACCACCGCATGTCTTTTGCAATAATTGGGACTGCTCCCGAAAGGCACAAAAGAACCTTAACTCGATAGGTTAAGGTTCTTACATATGGACTGTCTGTTTCTTCTGAATTTGTTGAGACAATAACACGGCTCCCCCAATAATAATTACGACAAGTAGCAAGATGATTAAATAGATTGGTAAAAACAAAGTCGCTATAGCAAACCAACCAAATAAAAGAAAGAGCGGGCTGGTTGCTCTAAGAAACATATAAGTAAATCTCGACCAGCCAGATCGAATAAAGGGTGTGGCTTCTAATAATAAAATAGTTGGGTTCATAATGCCTTTAAAAGATTACCTTTTTTATATGATTTCCTTTCTTACTCGTCACTTTCGATGTTTTACTCGTCAAAAGTATGATTTACTCGTCTATTTTCTAATTTACTCGTCAAACTTCACACTTTACTCGTCAATAACCCCATTTTACTTGCCAAATACCTAAACTACACCCACTCCTTCATAAAAAACACCACAGTTAACAAGGACTGTGGTGGGGCAGAATTATATGCTTTCTTAGTCTTCAAAAAAATAGCCGGCGGTCACCGGCTTCCTTCTTCAAGTTAATATAAATCTTCATTTGGTAAAATACCCAGGCTCTTGGATTTTTTGATGGCTTCTACCCTGGAATTCACGTTTAGTTTTTGGAACAGTTCCGTTAGACTGTATTCTAATGAACGTTGACTGATTAATAGTGTCTTAGATATTTCTTTGTTACTGTGCCCTTTTGCTAATTCCCGAAGAAGTGTTTCTTCTTTTTTTCCAATCGTAGTCTTTTCATTTGCCTTATCCCCTTGGACCACGATTTCCTGACGTCTAAGCTGCTTTAACAGATGCATAGGAACGATGGCTTCTTTCCTCGCAGCACTTCGAATCGCCTGAACCAATTGCTCGCGGGTTGACGTTTTCGCTACAAAGCCCGAAACCCCTGAATCCATCAGCAAATTAAAATGCGGGGCAATATCAAATCCGGAATAAATTAAAATTACGGCATCAGGAACATCCTCGAGCACCTTCCGTGCCAAATCGGCCCCATTGATATTGGGCATATATAGGTCAAATAGAATCACATCAAATGTCTTCAGACGAACTAAGTCAGGGACACAATATACGTCCGTTTCAATCGTGACATTCATTTCCGGCTCTGCTTCTATCAACATTTTTGTTCCTTCGACGACTGATCGATGATCATCAACCAACAATATTTCCATAGTAATCACCTTTTTGCTTTGTTGTAGTTGGCAGGGTAATGTTCATCTGAAAACCTTTCCCCGCAGCGGAATGTACCTTTACTTCTCCTTCTAAACTTAGAACTCTATTTTCAATACCAGCAATACCCATATGTTTATATGAACCTTCCATACCAGATAATTCTACCCCAACTCCATTATCATCATAAGAAAAGTAAACCTGTTCTTGATTGCTTGCCAGCTTCATCGTTACTTTAGTTGCCTTAGAATGTTTTGAGGCATTATTTAGTAGTTCCTGTACGATTCGATACATTCCTAAAATTTGATCTTCATTGAGAGGGATTTGCATGTTTTCTGCATCAAATTCTATCTCGTAATTAGAGAACATTCTGGCATAGGAAAAGAGGCTTTTCAACGATTCTACTAATCCCATTTTTAAAAGAAATGGCGGCCGCAATTCATTACAGGTAATCCGGATTTGGTGGATAGCATCGAGTAATCCTTCCTCAATTTCCATCAATTCTTCTTTTATCTCCTTATTAAATAAAGTGGTGGAACGAAGTGATTCCAGCTTGCGATACCAAATAATGAGATCCTGTAAAACGGTATCATGAAGGTCGCTTGATAGAGCGGCTCTTTCTTTTTCTGACAATCTGAATAAAAGGCGTAACATCCATTTCGGCGTTTCTTTGTAAACTGCCATGTCCTCCATGCGCTTCATCAGGTCTTCAATGAATTGAAGGTTATCATAAAGAATGGTGACATAATGGACAGCAGTCTCCAGCCACTCCTCTTCGATTTTAAGCAGGGCATCTTTGAAATGAATCCGCAAGTATATGAGCTGATCCCTCTCACCAATTTTGATCCACTTATCCTTCCGAACCCCGTCATTCGGTTCCTGACCCCGTGGTATTTCTTCAATGGAAGCATCCGTCACGGATAACACACTCTTCACCTCATCGATTAGCCTAGTTTCTAACTCAGATACTTTCATGACATTCGCAAGGTCATTAGAAAAACGATTAATACTTTGTTGGAGCGTTTTGTACCTTTCTTCACTTGAGATGAGTTCCCGCTCCTCCCGTTTCCGATCCGTAATATCCTTCACGATTCCATGTACACCATTTAATTTTCCAAATAGAAAAATCGGTACGAAGGTAATATGAACAATTCGCTCACCTATGCTAGAACGAACGATACGACACTCCACATCTCTTGATTCTTTCCTCTCGATGACTTCAGAAAGAACTTGGAATACAGGAAGGTGGTCTTCATCATGAATTAAACCGATAAAACAACGGTCCGGTAACTGCTCCATTTTAATACCTGTTATTTTCTCAAAGGCATGATTCGCATTGACAAAGTTGGCATGTAAGTCAATTGAAAATACACCATCTAAGTTGTTTTCAAATAAAGACTTATACCTTTGTTCGCTCTCCTCAACCACCAGCTCAGAACGTTTTTTCTCCGTGATATCTAACATCATGCTATCAAGTCGTTCCACTGCTCCTGTCTTATCCAAGTACGGTTGGATAATCAGCTGGCCCCATTTAGTTTCATTTTCATTATGGATAAAACGAATGAGTTTGTTCACTGGTAATCCCTTATCTAACGTTTCCTTAACTGACCCCATGAGCATAAGATTATCGTCAGGGTGGATATGGTCATGCATGCGAATCGGTTTATGCATGAGTTCATGTCTTGGAATACCTGAGATTTTTTCAATACTTTCCGAACAAAAGGTTAAAAAGCTAAAATCCTTATCTGTTGACCAAACCGCTGCATTCACGCTTTCCAGGATATTTTCCAGTAACTGCTCTGTCATTTTGCGCTCCGTAATATCTCTTACGACAGCTACCACATACTTTACATTCCCAAAGCTATCCAGCACCGGTTTTACTTTTGTTTCAGCATATAGCGTGGATCCCTGTGAATGGATCACGCGGTATTCCAAACTGACTTGCCTCTTTGTTTCAACCACCTGAAGATGTTTGGAGCGAACATAGTCTCTGTCTTCTGGATGAATGATATCAAATGCATCCATCCCTTCGTATTGATCAATGGTGTAACCTATTAACGGTTCGATGGATGGTGAAACATAACGGACAATTGATTTATTATCAACCATGACGATTGCATCTGTCATGTTATCGGCGATAATCTTGTACTTTACACCCTCACTTAGAACATCATCACTACTACTGTAATTCGAATTTTTCCCCATCGCCACTTCCCCTTTCAACGCAGTGCACTTTCCAATATCATCCTATTTATCCTCATTATAATCGAGGATGAATCCATGACACACGCAAAAATATGGGGAAAGTCCGCAATTTATGTACCGATGCCAAGTTTAGTTCTTTTCAACATAAAGTAAGTTATCGAGGGAATACTACTCCTATTTAGTTAAAATGTGGGAGGATTAGAAAGTGACTAGAGAAAATGCTTTATCCATTTTCGCTTTAGGCGGAATCAATGAAATCGGAAAAAACATGTATGTAGTTCAATATGCAGACGATATCGTTATTATCGACTGCGGCGGT
Source organism: Neobacillus phoenicis (assembly GCF_047302305.1). Lineage (NCBI taxonomy): Bacteria > Bacillati > Bacillota > Bacilli > Caryophanales > Bacillaceae > Neobacillus > Neobacillus phoenicis. The sequence continues at coordinate 29,751 of NZ_CP154847.1, forward strand.
AAGTTTCCCGATGAGAGTCTATTAGGAATTGACTTGATCATCCCTGATATTACTTATTTAGAAGAAAACAGGGAGAAGATACGCGCCTTGGTGGTTACCCATGGTCATGAGGATCATATTGGCGGCGTTCCTTACTTTTTAAAAAAATTAAATGTACCGATTTATGCCACCAATTTTACTTTAGGGTTAATCGAATTAAAGCTAGACGAGCACCGGCTAATGAGGGATACGAAGCTCATCCCTGTTAATGCTGATTCAAACCTAGAGTTCGGGCAAGTCCAAGTATCCTTTTTTAAAGTGAGCCACAGTATTCCTGACTGTCTCGGAATTGTTTTGCATACACCAGAAGGAAATGTCGTCCATACCGGCGACTTCAAATTCGACCTGACACCTGCTAATAACCAATATGCTGATATTCATAAAATGGCCGAAATCGGCCGTCAGGGTGTCTTGGCTCTCATTTCCGAAAGCACCAATGCCGAACGAACTGGACTCACCCCTTCAGAACGAATGGTAGGAAGTCATATGGATGAAGCCTTTATGAAGGCAGAAGGCAAAATTATTGTTTCTACCTTTGCTTCGAATGTGAATCGAGTACAGCAGGTTGTTAATTCGGCAATCAAGACGAACCGCAAGCTCGCCTTACTCGGTCGAAGCATGGTGAATGTCGTAGATGTGGCGATCGAACGAGGGTATTTAACGGTTCCAGAGGGAATGTTGATTGAGCCGCGCGAGGTCGATCGGTTAGCCCCAGAAAAAGTAGCGATACTTTGTACAGGGAGTCAAGGAGAACCAATGGCTGCACTTTCACGACTTTCTAGCGGCAACTATCGGGATGTGGCGATTTATCCTGGGGATACAGTTGTTTTAGCTGCCTCACCTATACCGGGTAATGAAAAGGATGTATCACGAATTATCGACAACCTCTTTCAACTTGGGGCGAAAGTCATTTATGGCTCTGGCAGCACCACTGGCATGCATGTGTCCGGCCATGGCTATCAGGAAGACTTAAAGCTGATGCTCACCTTAATGCAGCCTACGTATTTCATTCCGATCCACGGTGAATATCGCATGCTGCATCATCATCGCATGTTAGCCGAATCGATTGGAGTAGAGAAAAACAATACCTTTATTATTAAAAATGGCGATGTGGTCGATATCGAAAACGGAGCGGCACGACAGACTCGAAGGGTGCCATCAGGAGATACGTATGTAGATGGCATAAGCGTCGGTGATGTTGGTGCGATTGTATTACGCGACCGAAAGCAGCTATCTGAGGATGGAATGCTAGTCGTTGTTTTAACATTAAGTAAGGCCGAGCGAAAAATTATTTCCGGGCCTGATACGATTACTCGAGGGTTTGTATTTGTAAAAAATTCCGAGGATCTTATCAAAGAAGTGAACCAGCTCGTTAGAAAAACAGTCAATGATCTACAAGAGGAAAATGTCCGCCAATGGAATATCATCAAACAAAACATTAAAAAATCCGTTGGCCAATACCTATTCGCTCAAACCAAAAGAAAACCAATGATTCTGCCTATCATCATTGAAATATAAAAAGGTGTCAGGCACCATTGTGAAAATTTCACATGGTGCCTGACACCTTTTCTTTGATCACCTAATCTAGAGAACCCACGGTTTGAAACACTTCTGTTGATTCTGGCGTGACGTAAATCGTGCGGCTTGGGAAGGCGACTTCTACGCCCTCTTCCTCTAAGATCCCCATAATTTCTAAGTTGATATCATGTTTGATTCTCACGTGTTCTGCCCAAACGATTGTATTGGTGAAGAAATAGATAAGAATATCGAGACTACTTTCATTATAATGATCGAATGCAACCATAATCGTATCTGGATGAATATCCTCATGATTCTTTAACATCTCTTCGATTCGCTGGACCACTCTTACAATTTGGTCTTTAGTAGTTCTATAGTTAATGCCTAAGTGGAAATTGATCCGTCGTTTTCCCATTCGGCTCCAGTTGGTAATCGGTTCGTTTGCCAGGGTTGAATTCGGAACGGTAACAAGTGCCTGACTAAATGTTCTCACCTTCGTGCTTCGGAAATTAATATCCTCTACTGTCCCCTCCACGCTAGGAGTTAAAATCCATTCACCAATTGAAAAAGGTTTCTCTGTGACAATGACGATTCCACCAATTAGGTTGCCTACCGCTTCCTTTGCAGCTAAGGCAAAGGCCAGACCCCCTAATCCAAGACCGGCAACCAAGCCATTTACGTCATAATTAAATTCCTGACCAATAATCGTGATACTAATCGCAATCAGGATGACACGGATGGTTCTTGAAATAAACGGAAGCAGAATTAAATCAATTTTATTATTAATTTTTTTGTTCATACTAATTAAAATTCCCGAAGTAGGAGAGGACAAATTAAACAATCCCCATGTTATTAACACAATGACCATTGATCGTAAAAATTTTAAAAATAACGCATTATGTTGTTCGACAAACGGGAAGTAATCCATTGCCACATACAAACCTACAATAATAAATGCCCATCCTAAAGGACGTTCGAAACTTAAAAAGATTTGCGTAAAGAAATCAGTTGGTGTTTTTCTAGACAGCTTTAGAATCAACTGAAACACATACTTAGTAAATAGGTTTCTAAATAGGATAAACACCAGCAAAATCCCGATAGAAATCCCTAAATTTTTTAACATATCATAGTCTAATGCCGACATTGAAAAAGCCAATACAAATGAATCCATAGACATTTTAAAGATACCTCTCTTTATTACTTTTTTAAAGGCTCTGTTAAACTTGTCTGTTGATTTCCGCTCCAGGTACGAGCGGTTCGTGGGCGTTTCGGCGAGCTCCCCGGCGCTTGCGCCTGCGGGGTCTCCCCTGACCCGTACTCCTACAGGAGTCTTCGCACCTTCCGCTCCAATTAACAGGGTATAAAAATCAACACTATTCTTTAACAGAGCCTTTTTAAAACAATACATCCACATATCTTAAAGTTTAAAACTAAATATTTGAATACGGCAAAAGTCATGGATTTATTTTCAAAATCTTCCATATAAATATTTATACTATTCTAACAAATGCTGTAATATGAAATTATAACTAGAGTTGATGGGGGATGTTTCTATGAAAAAAAGAAAGCTGGCTTCACTTATAATCGTTGGTTTATTACTTTTATTTACTATTGTAACCTGTTTCAACACACTAACTTTAAAATCAAAGCAACCCTCTCCTAAACCAGTCAAAACCGTGATTAACCAGGATGAAGCAGTCGCCCATCTATCAAAAGCCATAACGTTCAAAACCGTTTCCTACCAAGACCGCAGTAAATTTGCTTTCAATGAGTTTAGTAAGTTTATTGATTTTTTACAGGAGAGCTTTCCAGCCGTCTATAAAAATCTAGAATTTGAAAGAGTCAATGATTATGCCCTCGTCTATAAATGGAAGGGCAGTGACTCTAGCAAACTTCCCATCGGTTTAACGAGCCATTATGATGTGGTCCCCGTGTTAACAGGAACCGAGGCCAATTGGGAGCAGGATCCTTTTAGCGGAAAGGTGGTCGATGGAAAGATTTGGGGACGGGGTACATTGGATGACAAAATTGGTGTCATTGGTATTTTACAAGCAGCCGATTATCTCTTAGCTGAAGGCTTCAAGCCAGACCGCGACATGTATTTCATGTTTGGGTTTGATGAGGAAATCGGCGGGGATGAAGGTGCAAATGCTATCGTAACCACTCTAAAAGAGAGAGGGATTACGTTTGACTATGTGTTAGACGAAGGTGGAGCCATTGTTGAAAACATGGTGCCTGGTGTGAAGCAGCCGGTTGGCGTAGTTGGTATCTCAGAGAAAGGCTCGGCCACTGCAGAATTGACGATCGAAGGCAGCGGCGGACACTCGTCACAGCCGAAGGATCATACCAATATTGGCCGAATTGCCAGAGCGATTAGTAAATTGGAAGATACCCAGTTTAAAGGAGACTTGAGAGGTCCAGGAGAAGACATGTTTGAATTTGTTGCCCCTGAAATGAGCTTTGGGATGAAATATGTGTTTGCCAACAAAGCTATTTTTGAACCGGTGATTGAAAAAATCTTAATGCAGCAGCCTGCATCTGCTGCGTTAATTCGAACCACCATCGCCCCGACGATTTTTCAAGCGGGCGAACAATACAATGCCCTACCAGAAAAAGCATCCGCCATTATTAACCTTCGCGTAATGCCTGGAGATTCCTTAAGGGGGATAAAAAGTTTTATAGAAGATACAATTGACGACAAAGACATTGATGTGAAAATCACAGGCAGTGAGGCCTCTAAGGTATCATCAGTGAACGGCTGGCAATTTAAGTCGATTCAACAGGCAGCAAGAAATGTGTATCAGGATGCTGTCGTTGCGCCTTACTTAATGTTTGCGGGATCAGATGCACGGCAATATGACCCTATTGCGAAAAACACCTACCGTTTCTTGCCCGTACAAATTACTTCTGAAGACCTCAACCGGATGCATGGCACAAACGAGCATGTCAGCATCGAAAACTACATGAACGCCATTAATTTTTATGTAGAAGTGATGAAGGAAGCAAATAAATAATGTGTTAATAGGTGCCTTCCCAAGAAAGGCACCTATTTTTCTCTTAATCCATCGTCAGCTGCAAGGAAACATTCTCAACTTCAATGGGTTTACCTAATGGAAGTTCAGGATTGGTGGTTTTTGCATACAAATGAACTTTTAGATCATTCTCTTTTTTTAAATGAAAATCTAATACAGTATCATTCATAATAAGCGATCGTCCTGTTTCTGTTTCCACGCACTCTGGGAACACACTCGAAATAAAGGCTTTGACCTCATCGCTTTCCTGTAGCTCTACGACCGCTCGATTAATCGCATTTACTTGGTTCTTCTCACTATTGGGATGCATAAAGTATTTTTTGGTAAACTCATATTTTTCCTGGCTGTCCATTTCTAAAAACATAATTTGCAAGTCCGTTCCTGGAATTTCAGACGTATATAGGGTGCGAAACGGCAAGCTTTTTTTGAAAAAGCGAAGCATAGTAAACGTAATCCGTTCTGGACCACTTACATGGACTCCCCGACTCTCTAGTTCGGCTTTAATCTCTTCCACATTATCTACCATGAAGCACAAACCAAAGATGCCTCTTTTACCGGAATGATATTTCGTCACCCACTCCGGCCTCCAGCCTCCTCCATCTTCAGAAAGCATCCAGGGCATTTCAAGGTATTGTTCACCAATCCAAATATTTGATACCTTAAATCCTTTCGTCCCTTTCCCTTTTGTTGGTTCAAAAGGAATGCCTAAGTTGTCTAATTCATTTTTAACCCAGCTAATTTTTCATCATTGTTAGTTATATGTACAACAAAATGGTCTAGTCTCATCATATCGATACCCCTTAATTTAGCAATCATTCAAACTACAAGTAACATAATCTACCATTTTTGTATTTTTGTCCAATTAAAATCCGATGAATTTGGAGCTTACCTCCCCTTTTCCTGTAAACTTAGCTATAATTACAAAAACGATGAAAAAAGCACCATTAATTGGAGGTGGTTGCTATGACAAATATTAGAGACCTCGCCAAGATGGCTAGTGTTTCTGTAACTACTGTGTCTCGCGTGTTAAATCATCACCCATATGTGAGTGAAGAGAAGCGAAAAGCGGTGCTGAAAGCAATCGAGCAAACGAATTATCAGCAAAATATCAATGCGGTCCATTTAAGCATGGGAAAAACCTTTCTTGTTGGTGTCGTTGTTCCTTATATTGACCATCCCTATTTTTCTTTGTTATTGAAGGGAATGGCAAGTGAGGCATTGAAACACAACTACAAACTCGTTCTTTTTCAGACCAACTATGATGAAACAAGAGAATTAGAAGCCTTACAAATGCTGAAACAAAAGCAAATAGATGCATTGATTATTTGTTCCCGTAAAACCAGGTGGACGACGATTTCTGACTACCTGACTTTTGGCCCGATTATTTTATGTGAAGATACGAGAGGAAGGCCTGTTTCATCCACCTTTGTAGACCACTATAAAAGCTTTATGACTGCACTAGAATATTTATATGAAAAAGGGCATTGGAACCTTGGTTATTGTATCGGACGTAAATCTGGTAGGAACAGCTTTTATCGAGAAAAGGCCTTTAAAGATTTTGTCACCCAACATGATTTGCCTTTTCATCCCGCTAATATATTTGACCACTGTCTGCATTTTGAGGATGGAGAACGGGTTATTGAGCGGATTTCAGACATGTCGGAACCGCCGTCTGCGCTGTTGGTGACCAGTGATGAAGTCGCAGCAGGAATTGTTACCTGTGCCCAAACCCGAGGACTATCGATACCTAACGACCTTGCTATTATCGGCTTCAACAATCAACCGGTTGCCAAAATGATGAATATCACCACAATGGAAATTCCGCTTGTGGATATAGGTAAAAAAATCTTTTTACAAGGTATTAATGATACTAACAAGGTCTATCATCAAGAAATATCCGTTACCTTAATTGAACGGAAGACCGTCTAATTATTCCTTATATCTGTCTATTGCACAAGGACAATTGTCCACGAATGGTGCCTGACACCTTTTACGGTTTAATTTTTTGCTAAAATCTCTTGACCTGAAACGCGTTTCATACAATATTCTGTTTTTGCAAAGCCTTCAGCACCTGGTCCGCGTGATCGGGTAACCGAGCGTCAAGACTGGTGCTGATGTTAACTCGGAGGTGTTACCATGCAAAAACCAATTGTATTTTTCGATATTGATGGAACGATTTTAAATGAAGATAAAGTAATTCCAGAGTCTACAAAGACTGCCATCCGTCTGCTTCAGGAAAAAGGAATTCATACGGTCATTGCCACAGGTCGTGTTCCAAAAATGTTTTATTGGATTCTGAAGGAATTAAATATTAACTCATATGTAGCGATGAATGGACAGTATGTGGTGTTTGAGGGGCAGGAAATCTACTCCAATCCAATTGATTCTAAAGTCCTGCAATCTCTATCCACTATGACCGCAAGCAAAGGGCATGCCCTAGCCTACTGTAGCCATCTCGATTACAAGGTGAGTGAAAGAAACCATCCGTTTATTGAGTCTGGCTTTGATTCTTTGATGATGGCTTACCCTGAAGTGGATCCAGAGTATTTTAAGCGGTGGTCTATTTTTCAAGGACATCTATACTGTGAATCCCAATATGAACAAATGTATGCGGAACGTTTCCCAGAATTAAGTTTCGTCAAATGGTATGAGTATGCGTACGACATCCTGCCAAAAGGAGCTTCCAAGGCCGTAGGTATTCAGAAGATGCTTGAGGCATTAAAGATTAAAATTGAGCATAGCTTTGCTTTTGGAGATGGATTGAACGATTTGGAAATGCTCTCTACTGTCGGAACCGGAGTTGCTATGGGCAATGCCGTTCCGGAGGCAAAAGCTGTTGCAGATTTAGTGACAACCTCTAATTGTAATGATGGCATCCTCCGTGGATTGATACAGCTGGGACTTTTAGAGGAAGAGCTTGCCGTCAAATAAAAATAATGGGCCCTTCTGTCTGAAGGAGCCCTCTTGTGGTGTCAGGCACCATTTTTCATTAATTTACTGAAGGCACAAAAATCTTTTCATACTCATAATCCCCATTTGTTTCGTTTATTTTGATAACCGACGCATTTTCTACGGGCTTAAAGCCAGTCAACTCCTCAATCGGCCAGTTCATTAGAAAGGTTAGCAGCATTTGAATAAAGGCTGCATGGGTAACAATAACCACATTTTCATATCTTTGCTGCCGCTTTACGCGCTCTATGACGGTGTGCATAAACATCGTCGCACGTAAGTATACATCGGCCAATGACTCCCCATTTTCATATCGAAAATAAAATTGGCCTGCTGCTTTGAATTCCTTCTTTTTCTCTGGTGGACGATTGCTAAAGTCATAAAGATTACCTAATTCCCATTCTCTAATTAGAGGATTCTCGTGAAAGGGAACTTGTTCTGGCAGCAGCGAATGAACCGCTTGAGCAGTTTGGATTGTGCGTAAATAAGGAGAACTGTATACCACGGTCTTTTCATTTAGTATGGATTTCATAAATTCAGCCGTTTTTCGAACTTGAAGGAACCCTAGATTTGTCAACGAATGCTGTGAGTCATGGGTATGCGCCATCACCGTTCGATCGATGTTATGTTCAGACTCCCCATGCCGGATTACGTATAAATTCAACTCTCCCCACCCCTTAACAATTTGTCCATATAAGATACTACTACCTATAAAACTATTAAATTCATCCTTTTACATAAGGAAGTAATTTCGGGGCTATTCTGTGCCCGATTAATACAATTAAAATAGTCATTAAACCGTAAGGAGCATTTAAAACGATATCCCCCAAATGAATAATCTCATCATGAAGAAGCCGATAAAATAGATATAGTGAGTATGGTACGGTGATCAAAATGGCCGTCCCCACACCTATTGCATAGGTTCGAAAAAAGAGAGACTGCCCGATATGTGTGAATACATGAAGAAACAAGAGAACATTAAATCCGACCAATAAGCCAAATAATTGCTGCTCCACTGCCATATAAGCTGCAATTATATACATGACAAGTTGCAATACAACAGGGATGGAAAATCTGGCTGCCGTTGTCTGTGACATCCCCTCAAATATGCCTCTTGCCCTTAATGGTACTCGTTTGATTACCTTTGCATAATTTTTCTGAAACCAAGCTTCTACAAAGATGATTTCTTCAAAATCATGTAATAAAAATGTAAGCGGAAATAACCAAATGACCGTTTCTATACTTAGATTCGTATTAAGCCATTCCAACATGCTCTCACATCTCCACTCTCCAACATTAAATCTATTGTTTCTCTAGATATTCGATAACGAGTTGAAAATCCCTTTTTGTTCCAACTGGCCCATGTCCAGGAATAGCTGTTTCAATATCCATTTCTTCTAGTTTCCTCAAAATCTGAATCCACTTATCAGGATTGGACTCCTCAAATAAGGATGGCTTTGAATTCACAAATAACAAATCACCCATGAAGGCTACTTTCTCCTCTGGAATATAAAGGACAGCATCACAGTGGGAATGCCCGCCACCCAATGTAAATAACTGAGCGCTTCTTTCGGTCCCTGTAAAAGTGAGTTCATCTGTAAATGTTTGTTTCGGTAACATTAATTCCAATGTGGGTAAAGACACTTCCATTTCGCCTAAAAAATGAATCTGTTGCTGTAACTTTTCATCGTATGCCTCACCTAATTTCAGCTTTAGTGACTGGATATAATTTTTAAGACCTTGGATATCACTTTTCTGTTTATCAATTCTCGCAGGATGAAGGTCCTTCATTTTTTCATAGGTGGTTTGACTCGAAATAATGGTACTTTCCTTGAAAACCTGGTTCCCTCGGATATGGTCTCCATGCCAATGACTATTAATCACCCATGTGACAGGTTGATTCGTTACTTGAACGGCAATCTTGTTTAAGTCTTCCGCCGCTTGTTGAGTGTTAAAGGTATCAAACACAAGGGTCTGGCACCCTAAATCCACAAACCCGGCGTTTCCGACTGCACCGCCGCCCTCTTTTGCAATGGCTGCATAAATTCCATCTCGGACTTTTTCGAGTGTAAAGTGTTTGCTTTGAAATTTTTCTAGCATATCTTTCTTACTTCTCCTTCATTGAGTTATTGTTAACATATAAGGTTTTCTTACATTATTTTTTTAAATTGGTGAAAAATAATGTAGGAAAGTGTATTTTAATAAGTATGTAAATATGCTGTGGCAGACAATTAATAGGGATGTGTAATAGTGCAGTCTTTGAATCATCTCATTGGACATTATGGGTACTTTGGAATCATTATTGCCTTAATTGGTGGGATTGTGGGACTCCCCATACCGGATGAGGTTTTACTTACTTTTGTTGGCTATAATGTTTTTCAGGAGAAAATGTCTTATTTCCCCTCCCTTTTATGTGCTTTTATCGGTGCATTCGGCGGGATTACGCTAAGTTATCTTTTAGGGATTAAATTAGGTCTCCCATTCTTACAAAGGTTTGGACCAAAGTTTCATATAACGGAAGAAAGAGTGAATAAAACAAGGAAATTATTTATAAAGTTTGGGCCCTTTCTGCTGATCATCGGCTACTTTATTCCTGGTGTAAGGCATGTGACGGCCTATCTTGCTGGAATAAATAATTATTCTTATAAAAAGTTTGCCTTATTTGCCTATTCGGGTGCCATGACCTGGTGCTTTACTTTTATTACGCTGGGAAAAGCGTTAGGAGATAATTGGGTTCATGTCGGCGCTTATCTTTCTAGATATAGTCTATATGTTCTCTTCGTACTCCTTCTTGGCGCTATTTTATTTTTTACCTTTCGGAGGAAAAAAAGAGTTTTGAGCTAAATATTTAATCAAACGTTTGATTAGTTTTACGAAAACCGGCCCCTTGTATAGATAGATTTTAATCAAACGTTTGATTAGTTTTTCAAAATCCAGCTTCTTGTATAGACAACTTTTAATCAAACGTTTGATTAGTTCTTCGAATCCCGCCATCTTGTATAGACAACTTTTAATCAAACGTTTGATTAGTTTATTAAAAGATCAATCCTATATTATCCACGGTACATAACCAATCTTCATAACTCAATGAGATAATTTTCCGCATGACTTTTCCTTAATCTACATCCATTTTAATAGTGTATTTTACTATTTTTTAAGTTTGTTCCATTTCAATTTTTTCCAAAAATTAAGAAGCCGCTCTATTTTCATAGAGAGACTTCTAATAATCTAGCTTATTTTGTTACCTTAGCTTGAAGAGCAGCACGTGCTTCTTCGCTAACTGCGTCTTTTCCACCAAGAACAGTTACAGAGGTAACTTTGTTTGTGTACACAAAACGAGTTAAGAAAGAATCTACTTCCGTAGGAACAGCCGTTGGCTCAACTAATAATAGTAAACCACCGTTTGCCACTACTAATGGAGCAGCTGATAATGCATCCGGGAAGTTTCTACCACTTGCAACATATAGGTTGTTTGTGTTTGTAGAGAACTTGTTTAGGATTTTCGCTAGTGTACCGAAGCGAGTTTCTCCAGCTAGTCTTTCAACATGTAGAGCAACTTTGTCAGCTCCTTTGTACACTTCATTAGAAATAACGTCTGTTCCACCAAGAACGAAGACTTCTTCATCTTCTAGAATCGCTTTCGCTTCATCTGAAAGAGTTTTTCCATCAGTTAAGACGATTGGCATCTCATACGCACCAGCTACAGAAGCAGCACTCAATGCATCAGCAAAGTTTGCACCAGTTGCTAAGAATACGCCATTTCCAGCAAATCCAAGCTTTTGGAGCTCAGCTACGATCGCTAAGTTTGTACCATAACGGTTTGGCATTCCTTCTGTTTCAAGCCGCTTCACGTTTTCTAAACTGATTCCAAGCTCTTTAAGTTGGGCAACTGCCTCTTCAGATACAGCAGCAGTTCCACCTAGAATGTAGACTTGGTCTGCACCAAGACGTGTGATCTCATCTAGAACTTCCTTAGTAAGCTTGCCATCTGCACCAACGGATAGAATTGGAGCATTCAGAGCAGCAGCTAGTGGTCCAGCAGATAAAGCATCAGGGAAGTTATAACCTGTTGTTAAAATAACAGCCTTATCCTTATCTTCCTCTGCGTATCCATCTGGATGTAATTGCTTAGACACTTCTATACCTGTTGCGATACGGTTGGCACCTTCCACACTGCTTAATACGTTTTGATCTGTTGAAATTGGAAGCAATGAAAGTACTTCGTTTGTTTTAGCATCTAATAGATACACGGCACCAGTGTACTTACCAGCTTCATCAGGTGTTTTAATGCTTACTTTAGTGGTTACTGATTGACCAACAGCAAGAGTTTTTTGAACATCATCAACAACGATTGAACCTACACCCTTTTCACCTGGATCTAATACTTTTTCTACTGCATAAGAAAGATCGAAAGATGTATTTCCATCTGGTACAGAGTAGCCAAAGACATCTAAGTAGTATTCGCCATCTGGTAAGCTAGTGAAGGAAATTTGTTCCTCTGATCCGCCATCCCAGTTTTCGCCGACAACATTCATGTCTTTGTCATAAAGAGTTAAGTCTAGGTCATCACTTGGATTTCCTGGATTAGATATCTTTGCATTGAAGGAAACATTGTTTTTAATCGTTAATGGAACCGTGAAACTTTGTTCATTACCTACGTTGTAACGACCAGCTGTTTCTTTAGGACCGCTGAAGGCAGCAGTAGCTAATTTCACATCGCGCTTCTCAGATAGGTAGTTGTGGAAAGTTACTTCTTTTTCAAGCTCAGTTGAATTAGCTACTTTACCAAGCTTAATTTGTCCTGGCTGTGCAACCACGTCTTGAACGATTGCATCAAGCTTGTACTTATTCATTTCTTTTCCAGGAGTTGGAGCAGTGGCTGCATATACATGAACTTCCCAAACACCTGGTTTTGGTCCCTTGAATACTGCATCTTCTACGTTAAGACCGCCATATCCAGCATAGCCAACGAACTGATTGACTTGTTTTCCGTCTGGATCAAAGACGAGCATACGAACGCGACCTTTGTAGTCACCGCCTACGCTAAGAGCACTTAATGAGAAGCGAACTTCGCTTGCACCTGGCTCTACTTTGAACGTGTAACCTTTTGTTTGTGAACCAATTACTTCATCAGTCTTACTAAAACGGAAGTTGTTATTAATAGTGAACTCCTCACCAACAATAACCGTTTGATATGATCTTGCTTCTACATAAGGAGTAGAGGCATCATCAAATAATAATGTAGCTGCGTTTGTACCAGTTTTAAGTTTAGACGCATCGTATTTAACCTTGATCGTCTTAGAAGATCCAGCTGGTAAAACAAGCTTGTCTACAGACGGAGTGACCCAGTCTTCTGTTGCAGAAACAGATACATTTTTATCTTCATCTGTATTGTTTTCTACTAAAACTTCCACTGTTTCCGGAAGATCTTTGTTTCTTACATATAATCCTGGTCCGCCAGACACTTTTTCACCATGATACACGGTTACATCAAGCTCTTTTACTTCAGGTATAAAATTTTTCTTAAGGTACTCATATGCAGCAGGGATGTCGATCAAACCGCCACCTTCTTGAGTACGGTTATAGCCATCCAAATGCTTCGCAGTTTGGATAAGTGCTTCACGAGCAATTTCATAGCTGAATGGCACGCGGTCTTGTTTTGCAGCAGATTTTAATAACGCTACAGCTCCAGCTACGTATGGAGAAGACATACTTGTACCTTGCATCACCACATATGGTCCATTCTGAACTGGGTGAGCAGCGAAAGCAGAACCTGGTCCGACGATATCAGGCTTTTGGTTACCCGCTTCGTTTGGACCTACTGATGAGAAGTACCACAAGCCTTCACCAGCAACTGGAGTTCCATCTGCATTTTTACCATAAGGGTAAGAATTGTATTCTTTTGCCCACATTTCAGAATTAATGTAAGCCCCAACAGAGATATTCGGAGTTCCGTCACCAGGAGAACCTACTGTATCGACACCTGGTCCGTTGTTTCCTGCAGAAGTAACAAAAATAATATCTGTTTCTTCACTAAGTGCTTTCATTAATTCGCCGTATGAACCTAATCCATCATTCAAATCAGGCAGTGAACCTAAGCTTAAGTTAGCAACATCTGCACCGAACCCGCCTAAAGACTCAGGAAGAGCTGCATCGATCATTGCTGATTGGATACTCCATGTAGAAGCGCCACCTTGAGCTTTAAATACACGCAAACCAACTAGTTCTGCACCAGGAGCAACCCCTTCACCAGCAACTGCACCATATTGATTTGCTACAAGCTTTCCATTCGCAGCTGTGATACCAGATACGTGTGACCCGTGACCATTGAAATCAGTGAAAAGTGTGACAAATTTGCCATCAACGCTTAAATCAGTTACACGGAAGTTAGCGCCGGCCTTTGTATCATTCACATCCACGTCAAATGTTCCAGTTTCCCCGTTTGCATAAGCAGTTTCATCTGTAAAGTCGTTGTCAAGGTCAGTGTCCACAAACACCTTGTCACCAACTAAAAGGACCGGGAAGTTATCTGACTGCTTGAATCCACCACTTGAGTTTTTAACGTTATTACCAGTCTTCCCATCCGCATTTAAATCTTGGTTCGTGTAATCTGCATGACCAATTGGATATGGATTTGTTTCAAAACTAGTTGTACCAAAGTAAAGCTTATGGTCTGTAGCATCCAACCCAGTTGTGTTGTATGTAACATTTCCAACCGTTATCGAATCACCAGCCGCAAGCTCAGAGCTAAAGTACACATCGCCTTCAGCTTTATATTTAGGCCCATTCACACCTTCAACAACTTCAGGCCCATTAGTGACTGAGATTGTGTAATCACGTACACCTACGATTTTAGATGCACCATATTTACGTGTTGCTTTATCTAAAGCGCTAGTGAATGACTCGTGACCTGGGTCTGGACCTGAGTCAATAACAGCAATACGAGTATTAGCACCTGTATATTGCTTGTGAAAATCAAGCACGCCTGTTGGAGCATGCGTTTCCGCTTGATCTGGAGTAACTACTCCATCAGAAGCCACCTCGTTTTGACCTGCTACTTGAAGCTCTTCATCTTGAATTTTTTCAAGTTGAACAATAGAGTTTTTACCAACTGTACGAACAGAGTCAAGGTTCACGATTTCAAGAACCTTAGATGTAGGAACATCCGCTAAGTAAGCATAGTTCTTGTGGTTCATCTTTACTTTTGCACCTAGCTTTTCTAACTGTGCGGTCGCATCTACCTTACCGTTACCGATTACAATAAGCTCTTGTGTCTTTTTCGAGCTTAACGCTAGTGACATTACTTCTTGAAAGTTAGAAACACGAAATTTCTTCGTCTCTTGTAATGCAGCTTGCGCTTTTTGTGGATCAAATGCTACGACACCCGTGAATGAAGTTGCTACTAAGGTCGCGCTAGCAACCACTGAAAGCATCTTTTTCTTAAATCCCAAAGCGTTTCCCCCCTTATATTTTTACTCATTTGTTTGTAATTTTTAAAAATTCAAACAAATGAGAATATGTAAATTTTACTAGTTTAGTATTTAATTAGTCAACTAGTTTTGACAAAAAAGTAGTCTCCCATATGGGAGACTACTATTTTGATAAGAATCTATCCATAAGCCAAGCGGTTTCCGTTGAAATAGCTTGGTTACCGCCAAGGACATAATAATTTTTTGTGGAAAATAAATCTGTTACTTTTTTCACAGATTCAGGTTCTATTTGTGGCACTAGAATCACCGGACTTCCGGTACGAGCTGCTAATGGACCGACCGCTAACGCATCAGGAAAATTTAACCCTGTCGCAAAGTAGAGCGGCAATGTTGTATTTTCCTCATCTCCGAACGTCCGATGTACATTATAATTCGTTTCAAAACGTGTTCCCCCATCAATTCGATGTGGACTAGGTAGAGATGCAAACACTGCATTCCCAATGACCATTTCGCCACCAATTACATACGTCTTTGTTATTGCCTTGTCACTTAAGTACGCTTTCACTTGATCAGGAATAAAAGCCGATCTTGTAAACAAAAGTGGATACTGAAGCTTGCCACTATACGAGGCAACTGATAGTGCATCAGGATAATTTTCACCTGAAACAACAAACGCTTTATTTGTCGCAAACGGAATTGCTTGATTGACGACAACCGCTGTCTCGTACCGCGTGCTTCCTGCGAGACGGACCGTTTCCATCCCCAGCTCATGAAGCTGTGCCTCAACATTCAGTGGAATGGCATTTTCTCCACCAATAACGGCGATATAATCTGGGTTTATCCGCTGTAGTTCAGCCTTTAGTTCTTCCGTTACCTGTTGATGCTTCACCAGGAGAATCGGGCTATCAAGGTAGGTTGCAAGTGGAGCGGCAACTAGGCTATCGGGAAATGTATCAGCTGTTGCTATAATCACAAACGTACCTGTTAGACTTTTATTATGAATGGTTAACGTCTTTGCTGGTAGCTTTGCCCAACCTTGTTTCGAAATTTCAATGGACGTTTCCATACTAGTTGCACCATACAAACGTTGATAAGTATCAATAAGCTGCAGCGCTCTTGCTGTGTTAACCAGCTTTTCTTGGCCGCTAGCAGTGAGCGAGCCTTCTATTAATGTTCTAATTTGCTCCGCTGTTAAAAAAGGCGCCTGTCGCTTTAGCATCGCTGCTACGGAACTAACAATCCCAGAGGACATACTTGTTCCATCCATGAGCGTATAATCATCGTTCATGAAGGTACTCCAGATCCCCGTCCCTGGTACGTATACATCTACATAGCTCCCATAGTTTGAAAACGATGCCCGCTGAAGCGTGTTCGTGTCCACACTACCAACGGAAATAACTTCTTCGTATGCCGCCGGGTACATCACTTGGTTCTTTCCTTCGTTACCAGCAGCAGCAATAATCAAAACATTTTTTGACTCTGCGTAGTCAATGGCATCCTGTAAAGCTTGCATATTATTCAAGCTCCCAAGACTTAAATTTATAATCGTTGCACCATGATCAACCGCATAAAGTATTCCTTTTACGACATCAGACATGTATCCAGTATCGTGCTCGATGACTTTAATGGGCATGATTTTGACTTGTTTGGCTATAGAAGACAATCCTATCCCATTGCCAGTAGTCGCCCCAACCAGACCTGCTACATGAGTACCATGACCATCGATATCGATTGGCGGAAGGCTTGGTTGAATTATATTGGTTCCTTCTACCAGTGTGTCACGTAAATCAGGATGGTCCAAATCAACACCTGAATCAATAACAGCAACAACCACCTCTTGTGTAGGGTGATAATTGCTCCATGCCTCCTCTACCTTTAAGACGTTAAAGACCTTTTGCTGATCAGTAAAATTAGGATCATTTGGAACAGTTCCTTGTGTAAAGGCAATTTGGTCAACTTCAGCATACTCGACAAGAGGACTTGCCTCGAGTTCTTTTATTTTACGATCAACTTTATCTTTGGTAGTCTTTACCACATCAATTTTACCGAGACGTTTTTCATGAATGGAAAGAGGACTGACCTCACTATTTTTGTACTTAACCAGTATCCGAACATTTTCCTCCGCAGATGCAGAAAGAGAAGGTTGACAGAATCCAAAGAAGAACACTAGGCCCAATACTAAAATATACATATACCTGAAAATTCGCAAAATTAACTCTCCTTCTAATCTACTTTTTTATTAGTATAGTAGAACAAAAGTAGAATGGAAAGCTAGTTTCAGTAGAAAACAAGAAAAGAATGATTGGATTTGGACTATGGCATATAGCACTTCTGTATTTAATCATGACGATCCGAAAATACGCTTACGAATCATTTTTTTAATCAGGCGTATTTGCCCTCTGTGACTCAACTCATCTTCAAACACATGAAACCATTTGAAGAAATTATTAGCGGGACGATCCCACCAAAACGGAGCTTGTTCAAATAGCCATTCGTCTGGCAGCGTTTTAAACGTTTCGATTGTCTCACTTCTTACCTGTTCTAATTGCTCCAGATAAAACTCAAGCGAGTTCCCTTTAATCTGCTCTCTAGCATTCTTCCCTAAATCTAAAGCGGGATTAAAAGCACTTTCCTCTTCCTCTGTAAGATCACGATTTTCAAAAGTTACAATCTGGTATGTTTTTTCAACCGAAGCCATGTGTGCTAATAGCATTCCAATGGAATTAGCTTCCTCATCAAAAAGAAAATCTAGTTCTTCTACGGTTAAGTCTTTTACTGCATCTAAGGTTGTCTGCCTGGTATAGTTCATCATGGATACCAATTTACTAAATTCCAAACCTAAGCCTTCTTTTTGATCTATTACATATAATGTTTGATTATCAAAATTCAATCCTATCCCTCCGATTGGAAAAATAATACAATACTACTATTCGACTTTTTTGAAGAAAACCCTTTAATTACGGTGTAATTATGTATTCACGCTAAATCGTGTTAAACTAACCAACGACATATATAAATTTTTATTAATAAACTGGAGTGGTTAGATGAGTAAGCCGAAAGCAAAAGCGAAAAGTGGAATAGGTAGGGGTACAGGTAAGAAAGGCTGGAACCGTTGGCAAACTAGTGCTAATAAAGCAAAAAGCGCCAAGCCCTATGTCAGCAAAGGGACTAAAAGAGCGGCGGATGCAAAAAATGCTGATCAATCTTCCGATAAATAGTTGCCTTAACCTTTTTGATTGGTAGACGGTGTGATGGATACGTGCCAGTAATTCTCATTTAGAATCTTTGATGAATACTCATTTTGTTGGAAATGATAATGAACGATATAACCAACTTAGGAGGTATTTGTAATGTCCGATCTTGAGCCTTTGGAATATGAAACTGGAACCGCGATACGCGATTATGACATTATTGATATTACGGCATCAGCAAATGGCTATGATGTACTGCTCGATATTAACTTAGATAGCGGGTATTCATTAACAAGAACCAAATTAGAAATTACCCATGAGGATTTACAAGGGTATGAAACAAGCGAGATTGAAGAAGGTATTAAATATGCTTTAGGGTTCTTTGGACAATAGGTTTGTTACCTTTATTCTACTGTTGCTTTCTTAATGATTGGTGTTGTTTTAGGTATTACTCCAAATTTAGCTCTCTACATAGAGTAATATTTCGTCACATTGGTCACGTAGGTTCTTCCTACGTGACCGTTTACTCGTTCCTTTTTCTGTTTGGGGGGGCACCTAGAACCTTTCTACGTTACCCTTCACCTCTTCCTTTTTCTGTTTGGGGCACGTAGAACCTTTCTACGTTACACTTTGCAACATTGCTGTATATCCGAGATTTAACTATATATAATCTTTACACGCTCTTAACATCAGGTTAAGAAAACCCCTCTTTATTTTTAATACAATAAAGTAAAGGGGGGCGGAAAATGACTAGAGAGTGGCTGGAAATATTTTATGGTTTTGATTGTCGAGTGCTACAGAAGGTTAATCGTCATTTTGATAAAAAGCTGCTAAATTTCTTTTTCCGGATTATTACACGGTTGGGAGGAGCAGATTTTACCATTGCATCGACGCTGTTTCTCATTCTTTTATCGACAGGCGAGGCCCAATTAACGGCCATCTGCAGTGCACTAGCTTTATCTGCGAGTCATATACCTGTCCATATCTTAAAAGAGATCCTTCCTAGAAAAAGACCCTATGTAAAAATTGAAAAAACAAAAACTCATGAAAACCCTTTGCAAGACCACTCATTTCCTTCAGGGCATACAACCGCAATTTTCTCCGTTGTAATTCCCTACATCTTATTCGTTCCACACTTATCTTTTTTCTTAATACCCATAGCGATACTCGTAGGCATTTCAAGAATTTACCTCGGCCTGCACTATCCATCAGACGTCCTAGCAGGTGCCTTCCTCGGAACACTAACTGGAGTTATCACCTTTTGCATTCTATGTATCTGAGAAATACAATTTATGGTGTCAGGCACCACGAAAAAACATTTGTCCTCACACAACGGACACTTGCGGTGCCTGACACCTTCAAATTCTTATGCCTCTACGATATTTGGTTGTTGGTAGGTTTCTTGGTCGAATTCTCCTGTTGCTTTGCTTGTTAGTACGCCTGCAGTCATGGCCCCGCTGACATTTAGTGCTGTACGGCCCATGTCAATGAGTGGCTCTACTGAGATGAGCAAACCGACAATCGCAATTGGCAGATTCATAATAGAAAGGACGATGAGGGCTGCAAAAGTAGCACCACCGCCGACACCAGCAACACCAAAGGAGCTAATTGCAACGACCAAAATGAGTGTAAGAATAAAGGAGAAACTGGTTGGATCGACCCCTGCTGCTGGAGCAACCATAACGGCTAGCATGGCTGGGTAAATCCCCGCACAGCCGTTTTGACCAATGGAAAGTCCGAATGACCCTGCAAAGTTCGCTATCCCTTCAGAAACGCCCAAGTCTTTTGTCTGTGTTTTGATCGTCATTGGTAACGTTCCCGCACTTGTACGTGAAGTAAAGGCAAAGGTTAAGGTAGGAAGTCCCTTTTTTACATAATTCCTCGGGTTTAGTTTAACAAACGATAAGAGTAATAGATGGACAATAAACATAACGATTAGCGCCACATAGGAAGCAACTACAAACTTCCCTAATTTAGCAATCGCTTCATAATCACTTGTGGCGGTCACCCTTGTAATAATTGCTAAAATGCCATACGGTGTGAGGCGAAGAATCAATGTTACTACCCTCATGACAATCGAGTACGCAGTATCTATAATCCGGGCGAAAAACTCGCCGTGCTCAGATTCCTTCCGTTTGACTCCTAGATAGGCAATCCCAATAAAGACAGCGAAGATAACCACGGCAATCGTAGATGTCGGCCGTGCTCCTGTTAAATCCTGAAATGGATTACTCGGAATTAACTCAATAATCTGCTGTGGCAATGTCATATTTTCCACACCAGCCACTCTTTCCTCAAGCTGAGCATTCCTAGCTTTCTCGGCATCTCCTGCGTTTAACTGGATTCCGTCAAGGCCAAACCCTAAGGCGGATCCAACACCAACGGCTGCAGAAATAGCCGTTGTTCCTAATAAAATTCCAATCACAAGAAAGCTAATCTTCCCGATATTTTTGGTTAATTTTAACTTAGTAAAAGCGGCAACGATACTAATGAAAACCAGCGGCATAACCACCATTTGCAGCAACTTAACATAACCATATCCTACAATGTTAAACCAATCGATGGACCCTGTTGTCACTTCATGTGTGGTGCCATAAATCAGATGGATGATAAAACCAAAAATAATACCTAAGCCTAATGCTGTAAAAACACGTTTAGAAAAAGAGACGTGTTTCTTTTGCATCATAAACAAACCAAACATGAGCGCAAACAAAACGAGGATATTAATGATGATAAGAAGGGCGTTCATTTTACTCCTCCTCTAGTTTTGTAAAATTTTCCAACACATACATTCCAATGAGTCAAGTCGGAATTACAAATGAACAATCCATCAACAGCTTTAAAATCATCAAACGTTTGATATTACATACATATGTACTGTCAGGACATTAAATACCATTCACGAAAAAAAGGTGTCAGGCACCGTACGTGGACATTTGTCCACGAGCAGTGCCTGACACCCTGCTATTTTATCTCATATGTTTTGCATTTTTCGTAGAAGCTGGTTTTTCCTATTTCCAGGAGTTTGGCGGCTTCTTGTTTATTTCCATTAGTAACGTCCAACGCGTTTAGAATGGCTTTCCTTTCGGCCTGTGCCAACACTTCTTTTAAAGGGGCAATCGGTGCCGGAGTGAATTGCATTGGCTCAATGCTAACCGTTTGGGAATCATTCTTAGAGGTACTCTCCGTCTCCAAGTCACGTAAATATAATGGCAAGTGCACGACTTCAATGGTCTTCCCATCTAGGACATTAATCGTCCGCTCGAGAACATTCTCAAGTTCGCGAATGTTCCCTGGCCAGGAATGCTGCATGAGTCTTTCTTTTACCTCAGGAGAAAGCTCTATCCCTTTACGGTAAAATTTCTTCTCCAGCTTTTTTAATAAATTGCTAGAGATGTGCGGAATATCCTCCCTTCTTTTTCTCAGAGGGGGGATTTCTATTTTTATGACATACAATCGATAATATAAATCTTGACGAAACTTTCCTTCCTCCACCAGCTTTTCTAAATTGCGATGCGTCGCTGCAATAATTCGAACATCAACAGGAATGGATTTTTGAGCTCCGACCCGCTGCACCTCTTTTTCCTGCAACACCCGCAAAAGTTTGCTTTGCATCGCAAGGGGCATGTCCCCAATTTCATCTAAAAAAAGAGTCCCATTGTTTGCTATTTCAAACTGCCCTTTCTTGCCTCCTTTTTTTGCACCTGTAAAAGCACCCTCTTCATACCCAAACAGCTCCGATTCTAGTAAATGTTCAGGAATTGAAGCGCAGTTGATGGCCACAAAGGGCATAGATTCTCGCATACTATTATTATGTATAGCGTGGGCAAATAACTCTTTACCCGTCCCGGATTCTCCTATCAACAAAACGGATGAGTGGCTCTCAGATATTCTCTCTGCCAGTTTTTTAGCTGCTAAAAAAGCAGGGCTATTTCCAATTAAATCGGTGAATTGGTACTTACTTTTCAATTCTTTTTCAACTTTTGTTTTATAATATTTCAGTTCTTCTACAAGTCTTTGTATTTTCGTTTTATACATCCGCCATTCCTCTGGTGTTCGGAACATGACGGTTCCCAGAGCACCGACTCTCTCTCCATCCACGATGAGAGGGTACCGGTTAGCAATCATTTCACTACCATTGATGGGGTGCAACGAAGCAAGCTCCTTTTGTCCTGTATTGGCAACGATATGCATGCGGGTATTTTCAATGACCTCTTCCACAGGCCGGTTAATGGCATCCTCCACTGTCGTCCCCAAAAACTCACAATAAGCCTCATTAATATAAAGAATAATACCCTCGCGATCCACCACTACAATTCGTTCCGCTAATAGATTAATAATTTGCTCATGCCAATTATAGGGGATATTCTCAAATCCTCGGTACATTCTTTTCCCACCCTTACCACACTAGATATATTAATTATACCAAATATACTGACAAAGGGGTCAGACCCCACAAATATATGGTTCCTGACCCCTTTTTACATTATTGAGCTGTATAGCCACCATCCAGGATGACTGCCTGACCGGTGATTCCTCTTCCCTTGTCACTTGCTAAAAAGACCGCATAATCCGCAATTTCCGAAACAGATAATAGCCTTCTCTGTGGAACAAGCGGATAAATCACTTCTTCAAGGACACGATCCAAGCTAACATTTCGGGTTTTCGCCAAATCCCCAAGTTGGTTTCTCACAAGCGGAGTATCGACGTAACCTGGGCATAATGCATTTACCGTAATCCCATCCGCAGCTCCCTCTAATGCCGCTACCTTCGTTAAACCAATGACTCCGTGTTTCGCACTGTTGTAAGCTGCTTTCCCAGCGAAGCCGATCACCCCATTAATGGAAGCCATATTGATAACTCTGCCAAAGCCTTGTTTTTTCATGAGTGGAAAAACATGCTTGATGCCGATAAACGGGGCGGTTAACATGATTTTGACAAGTAACTCGAACTTTTCAGTCGGAAACTCCTCAATTGGAGACACATACTGCATCCCAGCATTATTCACTAAAATATCGATACTGCCAAATGTCTGGTAAGCAAGCTCTAGGCTATTCTTAAAAGCTTCTTCATCCGTTACATCACACGGAGCAGCTAGTGCTTCAAAACCTTGCTCTCTTAACTCAGCAGCCACTTGTTCACTCTTGACCGCGTTTAAATCGGAAATTACGACTTTTGCACCTTCTTGTACAAAAGTTTTTGCGATTTCTAACCCAATTCCACTTGCAGATCCAGTAATAAATGCTGTTTTTCCTTCTAATGACTGTTTCATACGAGATCCTCCTTAAAAGCTATTCAATAATGAAGCATTAAATGATGTTAAACATCGAGTAGATCGCAATAACAAAGAATACGGCTACTGTTTTAATGACGGTTACTGCGAAGATGTCACGATAGGACTGCTTATGAGTCAAACCTGTAACAGCTAGCAGGGTAATAACGGCTCCATTGTGCGGCAGTGTATCCATACCACCCGATGCCATCGCTACCACACGGTGCATAACTTCAGGAGGAATATTTGCTGCAGCAATCGCTTGATTATACTTATCCGCCATCGCACCAAGGGCAATCCCCATTCCCCCAGATGCCGATCCAGTAATACCAGCAAGGGAACTCGTCGTGACAGCACCGTTAACAAGCGGATTAGTAAATGTACTTGAAATCGCATCACTGATTTTTGTGAACCCTGGAAGAGAAGAAATAACGCCACCAAAACCGTATTCTGCACCGGTATTCATGGTCGCAAGTAACGCTCCAGCAATACTTAGGTTTAAACCTTCTTTAAAGTTCACGGTTACACGCTTCCAATCAAAAGCAAGGGATGTAACAATCCCGACTACTAGTGCCAGCTCAACTGCCCAAATAGCAGCAACTGCTGTTACATCTACTGTATATGCTTTTAAGCCGATCGCCGAAAAATCAAACCCATTCGGATACCATTTAGGTATGTAGGTAATGAATAGTTTATTAGTCACTCCTACAAGCACTAGAGGCACAAACGCCATGATTTGGCGTAAAACAGATTGTTGGGACGTTAAATCTGGCAAAACTTCTTTTTCCTCTGATTTAGCCAGTTCCAAAGCAGATGCATTTTCTGTGCCAAAGCCATAGTAGCCTTCGCCAGCTTTTTCTGCCTTTTTTCTTCTAGTTTCTAGATAGAGAAGTCCTAGACCCAAGACGAAGATGGCTCCGATAATCCCAAGTGTTGGTGCAGCGTAGATATCAGTTTTAAAGAAGTTAATTGGTATAACGTTTTGGATTTGTGGTGTACCTGGTAAAGCATCCATCGTAAAGGTAAAAGCACCAAGAGCGATGGTTCCCGGGATTAAACGTTTTGGAATGTTTGCTTCTCTAAACATTTGAGCGGCAAATGGATAAATGGCAAATACAGCTACGAATAAGCTTACGCCGCTATAGGTTAAAATAGCACCTAGTAAAATGATGGTGAGCATGGCACGTTTCGCACCAACCCAACGAACAATTGTTTTTGCAATGGATTCTGCGATGCCTGACATTTCAACTACTTTTCCAAAAATTGCTCCAAGTAAAAAGACGGGAAAATAAGATTTAATGAATCCGACCATTTTTTCCATAAACACACCTGAGAAAAACGGTAAAACATGGCTTGGGTCAACCAGTAAAACGGCTAAAAGTGCGCAGAGCGGAGCAAATAGAATAACAGAGAAACCACGGTACGCAACGAACATTAATAGCCCAAGCGACAAAAGAATGATAAATAATTGCATGAAAATCCCCCTTTGAATAATTTGGATAAGCTTCTGTCTCTCATTAGGTAAGCGTTTTCAATTTGAAGCTCGCTTATATACTTGCAATTTTTGTGCCAAAATTATTAATTTTTAAATAATTTACTTTAACATTAGGGTTTAACGCTTTTTCACGTTAGTAATAAAATAAACACTCCTATTCTCTTAAACTACTTTCCGTTTTTACGGAATATTCACTAGAATACGATTCCGCTATTACGGAATTTTCCGTTTTTACGGAATCTTGTCCGTTAAATCGAGTTCTTTTTTTTAAAATTCTATAAAACTCACTTAAATTTATCGAATTTAAGAATTACTAGTGGATCAAATCCCTTTATCAGCGGTTTTTGTATACTTATCAGCGAATATACAAATATATCAGCGAATTTGAGAGTTTATCAGCGAATCGGGGACATTTATCAGCGAATCACTTTTTTCTTTAAATCACACATGCTTTAGGCATTCGGACTAGTTACCGCTTAACACTTTTTTCCTCTTGAATGGGCACTAGTCGCAACGACTAGTTACCATTCTCTCTCTTTTTCCCCATACACGGGCACTAGTCACCCCACGCAAAAGGTGTCAGGTACGAGTCGTACCTGACACCCAAAGATGCTCCCACCAAAAGAGCAGCCCCACAAAAGGACTGCCCTAAGAATCTCTCTTATTTCTTTTTCGCGTGCTTTCTCATGTCAAAAGCAACCGCTACAACGATGATTAGGCCTTTAACGATAAATTGGATGTATGGGCTAACTCCAAGGAAAGCTAGACCGTAGTTGATGATTTGGAATATAAGAACACCAGTAACAACGCCCGGTACCGTTCCAATACCACCTGATAAAGATACCCCACCGACTACGCAGGCTGCGATGGCATCTAGTTCGTACATGTTACCTGTGTTGTTCGTCGCACTACCTACACGACCCGCTTCAAGCGTACCAGAGAATCCATATAAAAGACCTGCGATCATGTAGATGATAATTAGATTTCTTGCTACGTTAACACCGGAAACCTTTGCTGCTTCTGGGTTGCCCCCGATTGCATACATATTTTTTCCAAGTTGCGTCTTATTCCAAATAACCCATATAACAACAGTAGCAATAATGGCATAAATAACGAGATACGGAATTTCATAGGAACCAACTGGAATCCCACGTTGAGCAAATGTCGTAAACTTTTCGCTTAATCCACCGATTGGCTGTGCGCCATATGGAGGACGGTCAAAGTAAATAGACGTAATACCATAAACCCCGATCATCATCCCTAACGTCGCAATGAAAGGAGGTACATGTAATTTTGCAACAATCACACCATTTAATGTAGCAATTAAACCTGTTGCAATCATTGCAATAATAATCGGAACAATCAACGGTAACTCTGGCAAATTAGGATACATTTTATAAGCGTAATCCCCTGCCTGCAGCATAGATGCTGATACAACCGCTGCAAGTCCGACCATCCGTCCAGCGGATAAGTCCGTACCAGCTGTAATCAGGATTCCTGCCATCCCAAGTGCAATGATAATACGGGAGGAGGATTGACTTAGAATATTTATCAAGTTTGTAACTGAAAGAAAGTCAGGAGAAGCGATTACGATTCCAATAACGAGTAGGATTAAAAAGACATAAATCACATTATCAAAGAGCAGTTTAGTTATACTGCCTTTTTGTGTAGCTGAATTTTTCATATGCATCTCCTCCTAATACAAAGCTGCTAATCGCATGATTTCTTCTTGCGACGTTTTAGCTGTTTCAACGATACCTGCTGCTTTACCATTACTCATAACTAAAATTCGATCGGTTACACCTAGAAGCTCTGGCATTTCAGAAGAAATCATAATAATCCCCTTACCTTCTGCCGCTAATTCATTGATTAACTGGTAGATTTCAAACTTAGCCCCTACATCGATTCCACGTGTCGGTTCATCCAGTAATAAAATATCCGGTTTGGTTAAAAGCCAGCGCCCGATGATAACCTTTTGCTGGTTCCCCCCTGAAAGACTGCCAATGGACGTTTTTTGCGAAGGGGTTTTTACCTTCATGGAATCAATCACCCATTGTGTATCGTGTTCTACCTTCTTGTCAGATAGGAAACCACTTTTTGTTTTATATTGCTTCATGTTAGAAATAATCGAGTTAAAGCTGATACTTAGTTCTGGGAAGATTCCCGTTGATCTTCTTTCTTCCGTAACGAGTGCAAAGCCGTTTCTAATGGCATGCTGTGGTGAATGGTTTTGAATCACCTTTCCGTGTAATTCAATCGTCCCTGATGAGATTCCGCGAATTCCAAATAACGCCTCAACAACCTCTGTCCGCTTGGATCCTACTAATCCAGCAATCCCTAAGATTTCACCTTTACGAAGCTCGAAGTTAATATTTGAAAAAGAAGGCTGTGTTTCCGCTGTAAAATCAGAAACCTTTAAAATCTTTTCTCCTGGTTCGTTAACCTTCGCTGGGAAGCGCTGTGATAAATCACGACCTACCATCAGCTTGATGATTTCATCCGTTGTTAATTCTTTCGAGCTCTTCGTCGCAATATACTGACCGTCACGCATGATCGTCACTTCATCAGAGATTTTCAGGATTTCCTCCATTTTGTGAGAAATATAGATGATTGCCACATTCTCATTCTGAAGCTTCCGAATGATTCTGAAGAGATGATTTACCTCTGTCTCTGTTAAAGAGGAGGTCGGTTCGTCCATTACGATGATTTTTGAATGATAAGAAACAGCTTTTGCAATTTCCACCATTTGCATTTCTGAAACGGATAACGTGCTCACCTTGCTCCGTGGGTCAATATTGATATCTAGACTCTTAAAAATAGCTGCTGTATCCTCATACATTTTCTTTTCATCAACGAAAATACCTTTTTTCGGATAACGCCCCAGCCAGAGATTATCCATTACATTTTGCTGGCGTACTTGGTTTAGTTCTTGGTGCACCATGGAAACGCCGTTTTCAAGTGCCTGCTTGGAATTGGCAAAGGAAACTTCTTTTCCATCAAACAGAATTTTACCTTCATCCATCGAGTAAATGCCGAATAGGCATTTCATTAATGTGGATTTTCCTGCACCATTTTCGCCCATCAAGGCATGTACGGAGCCGGGTTTCACTTTCAAGGAAACATTGTCCAATGCAAGTACTCCCGGGAATCTTTTTGTGATATTGAGCATTTCTAATAGATTGATAGTACTGGATTCTGACATGAGCGAACCTCCTTACTAACTATTTAAAAATATGAGTAGCACCTGCGAAGTGCATCCCTCTTTTATATAACAATTTCAATGTTGCGGTGTCCCGCTCCAAATCGTGGCAGCAATACCCCGAACGAAGGAAAAGAATATTCCTTTCCTTCGTTCGAAGAGCGCCGGGGGCTGACGGTCATCAACCCTGGACAGGCGCTTCTGCGAAATCTTATTTATATGCGTCTTTACCAACTTGGATGTTGTCTTTTGTTACTTCAACGTAAGGAACACGAACCGCTTTCTTGTCGTCAAGCTTCCACTCTGTTCCATCTAATACGTCTTTGCCGTTTGCAGCATTAGTTGCAAGCTCAATTGTTGCTTTACCTTGGTTTTTCGCGTCATTTAACACGGTACCAACCATCTTGCCTTTTTCAATCATTTCTAATGCTTCAGGAATCGCGTCAACACCTACAACTGGCATGAACTTGTCGCCGGAGAAGTATCCACCCTTTTCAAGTGATGCAATCGCACCTAATGCCATACCATCGTTGTTTGCGATAACAAATTCGATTTTGTCACTGTATTTTGCTAACCAAGCATCCATTTTTTCGGTTGCTTTTGTTGCATCCCACATCGCTGTATCCATTGCTAATTCTTCTACTTGGATACCTTTTTCTTTTACAGTATCAACTGCATATTTAGTACGTGCTTCTGCATCTGGGTGTCCTGGCTCACCTTTTAATAGTACGTATTGAAGTTTGCCGTCACCGTTTTTGTCCCACTTATCTTTGTTCGCTTCCCAAGCTTTTGCAATCAATTGACCTTGGAGTACACCAGATTCAGAGGAAGTTGTTCCTACATAGTAAGCTTTGTCATATCCTTTCAAAACACTTGCATCTGGCTCTTTATTGAAGAAGATAACTGGAATATTCTTTGGTTTTGCTTTGTCAATAATGGTTTGAGCTGCTTTAGGATCTACAAGGTTAATAGCTAGAGATTTTGCACCCTTTGCAATCAATGTATCTACTTGCTCGATTTGTTTTGCCTGGTCGTTTTGTGAGTCATTTAGCATAAGGTTTACTTTACCTTTTGCTGAATCTTCCATTGCACGACGTACATAGGACATGAAGTTGTCATCAAATTTGTAGATGGTTGCACCAACAGCCGGTAGACCGCCGTCCTTACCTTTGCCAGAATCAGAACCGCTTGTTGAGCTGCTGCAGCCTGCGGCTAATAGAATACTAGATGCAACTGTTAAAGATAGAACCAAACCTTTTTTCTTCTTAAGCATGTGATCATTCTCCTTTTTCCTTTTGATAAAGACTAACGGTGCTTAACCAGCCTGCGTGTAAGCCCTTACACATATGTTAGCATCCGGAGAATTACGGCAATAGTTCCAATCTATAGCACATTTTTGTGAATACCTAGACTATTTTGCAAACGGTTGCATTTACCTGATAATAATCTCCTATTTTTTTAAAAAAATGAAAGGCCGGCTCCTTTGCTTTTGGAGTCGGCCTTTCATTGAAATTTTATAGACTAACCGTTGCTTTCCGGAATTCTGATGGAGATAAGCCGGTTTGCTTTTTGAAGACACGGCTGAAGTAATTCGGGTCTTTGTAGCCAACGGAGTAGCATATTTCCTTTAAGCTTTTTCCCGGATCAACAATCGCCGTTTTGGCGTGCTGGATTCTTATTTCTGTTAGATAATCAATAAAAGTCATTCCAAAACGATCTTTAAATAACTTACTTAAATAGTACGGGCTCAGTTCCACAAATTCAGCCACTGATTCTAACGTAATGGAATCAGCAAAATACTTCTCAATATATTCCTTGGCTTTATGCAGCATACCCTTAGCATGATTATTTCTCCACACCTGAACTTGATGGACAACAGATAATAAATGGGCTTTCCCTTTTTCAAAAATCACCCTACTATCTTCCGACTCGTCGATTGCAGGAGTTCGTTCATAGCTTATTCCTAAATCGTGAAGCATACGTGAGATGAGAATAAACAACTCCTCAAAGGACTTTTTCACCAGCGCTGTCTTCACGTTCTTATTGTCAGCATGCTTGGCCACGAATGTATCAAATATGTATAAAACCTGATTCACATCCCCCTGACGAACTGCCTCTAGCAATTTTTTCTCCACCTCTAGTACACCAGATTCCACGGATTCTGGAGATGACCCTTGCTTAACACCAATGATATACTTGCGATTCGGTGTTTTTAACAATTGCTTTAGAGCTAATACGGCTTCATGATAGGATTGATTTAGCTCATGTGCTTGATTGTAGGGAAGACCCACTCCAATTCGCAACTCTGCAGGAAAAGACTCTTTTTGAAAAAGACTGTGCAACCTTTCAATAATCGCCTGTGCACTTGTTTTAAAGTTGATTTTCTCGGCTGTCTTTTTACATAAAAATAAAACAGGCACTTGGGAATCCGTAAGAGGTCCAATCATCATTTCTTCATTTTTCCCTACTACTTTCTGAATCTCTTTCAACCACCTATACCAGTTCTGTTTGTCGCTGGCAAACAGTTCGGCATGTCCTGTAGGCTGCATGGAGAGAAGCATAATATATCCAGAGGTAATTTCCACCCCTAATAATTGACCCCATTCCTCAAACGTAATATCTTGAACAGAATTCACTAATAAAGAAGACACCCACTCTTTTTGTGCGATGGATACAGCACGCTCCAGGTTTTCTCTTAAACTTTGCTGTTCTTCTATCACCTTCCGTTCCTCTAAAATTTCACTAGAGACCCGTTCCACAGCTTCCAAAATATCTTGTTTACTGCTCGGTTTTAGGATGTATTCTTTCACCCCCTGCTGCATCACTTCTTTGGCGTATTCAAAAGTATTAAATGCAGAAACCATGATAAAACGGATTCCTGGGTCCATTTTTCTAATTTCCTTAACTGCTTGAACTCCATCTACCCCGGGCATTTTGATATCCATAAAAATAATGTCAGGTCTGTGTTCGGCAGCCATTTCTATCGCTTTCCTGCCATTTGGAGCTTCTCCAATGACCCTTACGTCCTTTAAGGAGTTGTTAATAATTTTCGTTAATGCTTTCCGCTCAATCACTTCATCATCCACTATAAGAATACGTAACAAGCTCACTTCCCCCTTTTGCCGCAATAGGAATGGTCAGTCTAAAATTGGTCCCCTTCATTAGCTCTGATTCAATTTCAACAATGTCATTTCGCTGATAAAATAGCTGTAGTCTTCTGATTACGTTTTTGACGCCAATTCCATTTGAATGATCTTTTGCCTTTTCAGGTGGTTCTTCCGCTCCCGCAATCCCATCCACATATTGAAGCAGTCTTCTTTTGACCGACTCCTCCATTCCATCTCCGTTGTCGATTACTTCTACATTGATTCGGTCCTGATGACGATAAATATGAAGGCGGATTTCGCCATTTGCTTCATAGGCTTCGACACCATGAATAAAGGCGTTTTCGATTAATGGCTGAAGGATTAAACTTGGAATTTCAATATCTAAACAATCTTCCTCAATCTCTGTGACAAACTGAATCCGTTCACCAAATCGAGTCTGTTGAATATAAAAATACTCTTTTACAATTCGTACTTCATCTCTTAGAGTGGAGGCTTTATCGAAATCACTTAAGTTATAGCGAAGAATAGCAGCTACGGCTTCTATCAAGCGCGAGGTATGCTCTGCTTCCTCTAAATAGGCCATCTTGGAAACCGTATTCAAAGTATTGAATAAGAAGTGAGGATTAATCTGGTTTTGGAGACTCCTTAACTCCAATTCTTTTAACAGCTTATCTAATTCGCCCTTTTGTTTGATTTCCGTTACTAGTTGTCTTAGGTTTGTCCGCATTTGGTTGAACGTTTCGGTTAACGGCTTTAATTCATCCTTTGTTGTAATTTTAATATCTTCTCCGGACAGGTCGCCTTTTGAAATTTGCTTCGCCGCTTGCGACAGCAAACTAATTGGTTTAGTAATGCCCCCCGAAATCCATAACGCCAACAAGGTGCTTACGAAAAAGGCTGCGGCAAAAAGTGAAATTGACATGAGTTTATAATAATGGTTTTGCCTTTCCATCTGATTATAGAATTCTTGATAATCGGTGAGCTTATTGTTCAACAGCCCTAGCGTACTTTCTTGCAGGAAGGAAGCAATTTTCATTACTTCATTAAAATGATAAGAATATTGGTTAATATCGTCCTTTTGGAAGGCCAAAATAGTTGCATCACTTTCTTCCAAAAAACTATCGATCATATTTTTATAATTTATAAGCTTGATATCATTCGTATCTAGTTCCTCATAAAGGCTACTTTGATCTTTGAGGAGCTTTGTCTTTTCTCGTTGATAGTCTCTTAAATAGGAAACTTCCTTATCTAAAATATACGCATGCAGTTTTTCTGTCACTAAGTTTGTCCTTTTGGAGATATCATTGAGAAGAAGAAAACGTTCAAAACTATCATCATATTCAACGACGAGATTTTCGCTGCTTTTATAAAAAAAGAAGCCGACTGAGGATAGCAAAACGACCAGTACGATGAAATAAAGAAGCAATTTGGACCGAATTCGAAATAACATTAGTTGTCGTCCTCCTTGTTATGCATACCGCTTACTGGTAAATCCCCTATTCTCATAATTCTTGTTTCTGTATGGACAACCTGAGAGACTGTTTTTCCTTCGATTATGTCAATCATCATTTTCACTGCTCTGTATCCCATTTCATAGGGCTGTTGGACAACGGTTGCCTTGATCGTTCCTCTTCGAATATAGTCCAGGGTTTCGGGCAGTGTATCAAATCCAATCACGTAGACTTCTCTTTGTTTCTTATATTTTTCAATGACCTGTGCAATTCCGATGCCGTCGAGGGCACTGGTTCCATAAAATGCATTAATTTCGGGATGATCTTTTAGGAGTTGATTGGCTTTTTCTGCTGCTTTTACTGTGCTGATTTCGGATTGCTGGATATCAATAATATGTATTCCAGGTGCTTCTTTTACCGCGTCCTGAAATCCCTTCACACGCTGTTGTTGATGGTTGGCGTAAAAGGTCCCGGTAATTATGGCCACATTGGCTTTTCCGTTCGTATCGGTAATTAAGGCTTTTCCTGCCAAATATCCTGAGTAATAATTGTCTGTTCCTATATAGGCTAGACGGAGACTGTTGGCCGCATCCGTATCTACTGTGATGACTGGAATTCCTCCAGCAATCACACGGTTAATTAATGGGGTAAATTGTTCGTCACTTAATCCCTGAGTTAAAATCCCATCCACTTTAGAAGCTGCGGACATTTCAATGGTCTTTAAATGGTCGTCAATATTTGCCTGCTTCGGCCCCGAGTATTCTAGTAACACACCATATTTTTTAGCGGCATCCTTTGCCCCGCTTTCAACGAGTCTCCAATACTCGTTATCTAGTTCTTCCGGCACGAGAACAAAGTGATATTTATAGGCGTCAGGCACCTTCTTCTCGACGGGCAAATGATGGGTAACCACCTTATATCCATAAAAAATCGACAAGGAGCAACTCACTATAAAAAACAAAATACCAAATGTATACGCTGTCAAAGATAACTTACTCATCCAATCTCCCCACTCTCGATGCCACTCTAACTAACGCTATTATACGGAACATTCCAAAAACCGACAATGGAAAGAATATGGTGTCAGGTACCAAAATGAGAGACTCTACGAATTCGGACAACTCTTTGTTTTTTTCTCTTACTCTGTCCAAAGTTGCCTTGCCTTCTGACAATATTTCGTCTTTTTCCTCCTTCTCTGTCCGAAGTTGACCTGCATTCGGACTATTCCTTTCTATTATTATCTTAATCTGTCCAAACGCCCCACGGACTCGGGCCACCAAAACCCAATAACCCACGACACAACAAAAAACCCACCACTGGTATGGTGAGTTTCATTTAGAAGCTGCTATTACGTAGGATGAGCTTAGTGCCTATGAAGATTTTCTTAGCGATTTTCCTGCCTTCAATTCTTTCAAGCATGGTATCTACAGCTGTTTCACCCATGAGCTCCGTGTATACCTTTACCGTACTTAAAGAAGGGAACACATACTTCGAAATACTAATATCGTTAACTCCAATAATGTTCACTCGCTCAGGAACTGCAATTCCTTCCTCTAGCAACGCTCGCAATGCGCCAACAGCAATCGAATCATTCGCTGCGAAAAAGGCAGTAGGCAGTCGTTCTCCATGTTCCGTGATTGCCCTCTTCATCAACGAGTGGCCACCATCCACGGAAAAGGTGCCACTATACATCATCGCTTCGTGCAATAAACCCTTTTCTGCTAAATACTGCTTAAACGTCTTCTCCCTTGCATCTTCAATTGCGGAAGTCTTGTCCTTAAACACTTCTCTTCCACCAATATAGCCAATCTCCCTATGCCCTTTATCAAGTAAATGATCCAGCACTTTTTTCGTTGCCTTCTCAAAATCAATCACAACCGAATCAAAGCGTTCCTCATCGGGAGATGTATCTACAAATACAAGATTCTTTGTAAGTTTTTCCAATTCACTCACTTGCTTGCTACTGAACTTTCCAATCGCAATAAGCCCTTGAATGTCCTCTGCTTCCGTTAAATCCTCAATATTGTCCTGGAAGTACTTTTCCACCTGAAGTCCATGATGACGGCAGCGGTTTTCGACGCCCAGACGAATGGACATATAATACAGGTCTTCGAGTTCCTCTTTTTCCGTGTACCATTGCAGGAGCGCAATTTTCCCTGACTCCTGTTTTCGAACGGACTTCTTTTTATAGGAAAGCTCCTCTGCTACTTCAAAAATTCGCTTCTTCGTTTCATCACTGACAGAAAGCGTCGTGTCATAATTCAATACTCGTGACACGGTAGCAATCGAAACCCCCGCCAATTGTGCAATATCTTTAATGGTTGCCATAATCAAACTCCTAATGTATTAGCAAAAAATCGATACGTCGTTGTAGAATAGTATAAATGCTGCGGCTCCAAGATGACAGTTGGAAATGCTGGATGATGAATGGCATCAGGAAATCCTTGTGTCTCCAGGCAAACGCCTAAATAATTTCTTGCACGAACACCTGATATCGAATACGGACCCTCTAAATGGTTCGCTGTATAAACAACGACACATGGCTGATTGGTCGTCACCAGTAATGAGCGTCCACTTTCCTCATCACTTAACATGACCGTATTCTTACCCTCTTTTGTAAAAACAAGCGGATGGTCGTAGCCTTTTCCAACAAGAACATTTTGTGGATGAGAGGATTGGATCCCCGTACTCAATCTCCGGCCATGCTGGAAGTCAAATGGTGTATTTCGAGAAGATAGTAATCTCCCCGTCGGAATCAAATCAGCCCCTAACTCCAAGAAACGTTCACTTTCTAACTGGAGAATGTGTTCAGAACAATCCCTTTTCAGATTTCCGCTTAAATTAAAATAGGTATGATTGTTTAAATTAACTAACGTTTTTTGGTCCGTATTCCCTTCGAAAATCATACTCAGCTCATTTTTATTATTTAGAAGATAAGTAACCGTTGTTTCGAGGTTTCCAGGGTACCCCTCATCTCCATCAGGACTTAAATAGAAAAATCTCAGACCAATTGCATGTTCTTCCACGATTTTTTCAGTTTTCCAAATTACAGAGTTAAAGCCCTTCTTCCCCCATGTAAATGGTTAGGCGGCTGATTTTCTGCCAGCTGGTATTCCTGTCCATCCAGCTCAAACCGAGCCCCTTGAATACGCCCCGCAACTCGGCCGACAACCGCCCCAAAATACGGCGATAAGTCCAAATAATCCTCGAATTCCTCAAAACCAAGCACTACATTCTCAAACTTCCCCTGACGGTCAGGGACCATGATTTTTGTAATCACACACCCAAAATTCAGACATGAAACCGTCATACCTGAATCGTTCACAAGGGTATATTCCCTCACCATTTCATCCTGATACTGACCAACCCATCTTTCTAGTATTTCCATTTCCTCTCACTCACCACTCTATAAAGATTGGATAAATCGCTTGAATCCTTCCGTTCCCTCTTCATCTCGCTTAAAGACGCCTGCATCTTCTAATGCTTTTAAAAACTTCTTCCCTACTTCTTCTTTAACCAGAGCTTCCACATTGTCTTCACTCGCTACTCCTTCATAACGCTCCCTTAATTCTTCCGCCCAGCTTTGATGATAGTCCGCAACCTCGCCGCCATTACCGAGAATAAATTGTTCAACTTCTACAAGCTCATCCTTTAAACGGGCTGGTAAAACCGCAAGCCCCATGACTTCAATCAGGCCAATATTTTCTTTTTTAATATGATGAACATCTGCATGTGGATGGAAGATCCCCATTGGATGCTCATCGTTCGTCCGATTGTTTCGAAGGACCAAATCGAGTTCATAGGTATCGCCTTTTTTACGAGCAATCGGTGTAATGGTATTGTGCCGAGTCTCACCGGTCCATGCCAAAATACCGACCTTTTTATCACTGTAACTTTTCCA
This sequence comes from Neobacillus phoenicis, assembly GCF_047302305.1. Taxonomy (NCBI): domain Bacteria; kingdom Bacillati; phylum Bacillota; class Bacilli; order Caryophanales; family Bacillaceae; genus Neobacillus; species Neobacillus phoenicis. The sequence continues at coordinate 66,335 of NZ_CP154847.1, forward strand.
TTTGCCTAAAACATACGCCCCTGCCTCTACAAGCTCACCGATTCGTGTAGACCGCAGACGGATGACGGACATCGGCCATTTCACAATGGAGCCCGCCACCTTTGGAAACCCCGCCATCTCAAATGACCAATCATCTTCTGCCTTTGCCATTGCAAACTCATAATGACCGCCCTGATAGTGATCATGCGACAAAATGGAACCACCGACAATCGGGATATCTGCATTGGAACCGACAAAATAATGCGGAAATTGCTCTACAAAGGTTAATAAACGTAAAAAGGTCTCCCGGCTGATTTTCATATCTGTATGAGTTTCAGACAGCACAATACAATGCTCGTTGTAGTATACATACGGTGAATACTGTAAATACCAAGTCTTATCGAGAAGTTTTAAACGAATCATGCGGTGATTCGAGCGTGCCGGATGGCCAATTCTACCTGCATAGCCTTCGTTTTCCACACAAAGCAAGCATTTCGGATAGTCCGGTTTCTTCATCGTTCTCTCAAGCTCGATGCTGCGCGGGTCCTTTTCCGGCTTGGATAAATTGATCGTAATATCTATTTCACCGTATTCCGTTGCGGCCTTATACTCAACGTTGTTTCGAATTCGCTTCATTTGGATGTAGTTACTATTCTTACTTAATTCATAAAAATACTCTGTCGCATTCTTTGGGTCCTGTTTATAGTTTTCGAAAAAGAGCTGATTCACTGTTGATGGACGGGCAACCAAACAATTCATGATTTTACTAGAGAACATTTCCCTCGCATCAAACAAATCTTCAATGATTCCATGCTCACATGCAAAGTCCACCATTTCATCAAGTAAATCTGGGATATCCAGACTGCTTTTCTCGGAGAAATCCTCTTCTTTAAACTCCGTTAACCAAAATAAAGAAAGAATTTGGTTACGGGCATAGATTTCGTCTTCTTTCTCGATCAATTGAACGGCCAACGCCTGATCTATTAATTGCTGCACTAGTTGATCAATCATGTGTTTTCTCCTCTATTTTTGATAGCCACTAGGGTGCTGAAAATGTTCACCGGATGCATAAATAGCCATTTAAATCGACTCCTCCATTTCAATTTCCTTGGCTCCATCACCGATACTGGCTACATAGAAATCTGCCTGATAGCCAACTCTGTCCGCATAGACTGCACCAACATTTGCAATAAAGTTGTCAACCTCTTCATTAGCTACAATCGCTATGGCACAGCCCCCAAATCCTGCACCTGTCATTCGTGCGCCAAGCACTCCCGGTTGCTTCCATGCAGCTTCTACTAAACTATCAAGCTCCATACCTGTCACTTCATAATCATCCCGTAATGACACATGCGATTGGTTCATCAACTGCCCGAATGCTTCCAGATTACCGGCCTTTAATTCCTCCAGTGCCCTCAAAGTTCTACGATTCTCATAGACAGCATGTTTCGCCCGTTTGCGGACGATCTCATTAGTAATGAAGAATTGATTCTCATCAAACTCCGCTTCTGAAAGCTGTCCGAGCGCCTCAATTGGGAGTCTTTCCTGAAGCTGCACCAACGCCTCTTCACATTCTCCTCTTCGCTCGTTGTATTTAGAGTCTGCTAACTCCCTTCGCTTGTTTGTATTCATGATAATAATTTTCTGATTTTCGAGCTGAATAGGCGCGTACTCATATTGAAGTGTCTGACAATCTAGCAAAATACCGGCATCCACCTTGCCCATTCCGATTGCAAATTGATCCATGATTCCGCTGTTTACACCAATAAATTCGTTCTCCACCTGCTTGCCAAGCTTAATTAATTCGAGACGTGGGATTTCTAATCCGAACAGTCCATTCACTAATACGCCTGTTAATAATTCAATGGATGCGGAGGATGATAGTCCAGCTCCATTAGGAATATTACCGTTAATCGCACAATCAAATCCGGATGGAATTTCGTATCCTGCTTCCATGATGTAGCGAATCATCCCTTTTGGATAGTTCGCCCAATTATGTTGTTTATCGTAATCTAGTTCTCTTAAATTAAATTCGATAATTCCTTTTTCAGGAAAATTAACCGAGTACAGGCGTACCAATTGGTCTTCACGCTTTCTTACGACCGCATAGGTCCCGTATGTAATGGCACATGGAAAAACATGGCCGCCATTATAATCCGTATGTTCGCCAATTAAATTGATCCTGCCTGGGGCAAAAAACGCCTGTCTAGGTAAGACATGAAATAAGTCTAAGAATGTTTTATTTAGTGTTGTGACGTTCATTTTAAAAGTCCCTCCAACTATGTCTGCAAATTCCGCCTTTGTAACCCTTTTCATCTATATGATAATTTTACTCTCTTTAGTAAAAACCTTCAAATATTTTTACTAAAATTTTTACTAAAAATAAGTAAAAATGACGAATGCACATCCATTCGCCCTTTCCACTCTTATAATCTCTGAATTTTAAATTCGAATTCTAACTCCTGATTTGCTGGAATTAAATGTTCCTCTTGTACAGGTGCACCCCAGCTGTCATCACCGCCAACACCCATCTGCTGGCCAGCTACAGTTACCACCGTATAGTGTACCTTCGGCAGCTCATAATGATGATTTGCATTCTCCAGCTCAAATGCCGTATATGGTGAAACATTGCATTCAACCGGGTCGGATATAGATGATATTCTGATTCCCTGACCACAGTCATTCATTATATCAACGCGTCGTACTCCTGTACGGTTACCGGATTCTTGCGGGACAACGTAGCCAGATACATTGCTCGATGCCGTATTTTTAAAGACACCAAGCCTTGCCCCCATCGCACGGTCAGAGTAGTTCTCTTCCGGTCCCATGGCGTACCATTCGAGTTGGTCGTAATCCGCTGGAACCTTAAAGGATACGGCAAATATCGGCAGTTGCGGGAGATTTTCTGCTCCATAATAGGCAGACTTTACTATCACACTACCATCTACCAAAACCGTATACCTACTAATTACTTTTACATCGTTATGAATAGATAGTTTATAGGTAAAAGTAACCGATACTTGGTCTTTCTCTTCTACAAGGTCAACTGCCACACATTTTCGTGCTAGGCTCGCTGCGTACCAAAGCCCTGAGTGGAAGCCTTGAGCAAAGCCTCTGTCATTATCCGTTGTGGCTCTCCAAAACAGTGGTGCAGGTGGCAGGGCAATTATTTCTTTCCCGGCGTAATTGAGCGAAACCAAGCTTCCTACCGCTTTTGAAAAAATGACCTTGAAATCCTGTCCGTGGATACCCATATTGACATCCCCGTTCACAACTCGAAGATTACCTCTCATACCTTTTGATTCCTCAGCGCCTTCTACCTTAAACACATATTGTCCAAATGCCATCTCATAACCGGCATCTGCCCAACAATTACTTTCCTTCAGCTTAAAAGAGGTATGAATACAATACTCACCGGTCTCTTCCACCATTCCAGAAGGCCACTTAAATTCAACTCGTCCCGCGCTTTGAGGAGCTACGACCACATAATGCTGCTCCCGATGCAGCTCCTTGCCCTCCAGGTACAGAATACATTCCAAATCAAAATTGGAAGTGTCTGAGAACAGACTTTCGTTTTTAATGGTAACACCGTTCTCACCGGGAAGAAGCTTAAAGTCTTGATACAAAAATTTAACTTCCTGCATCTTTGGTGACAGTTCTCGATTAGCATACACAATTCCATTCGTACAGAAACCGTAATCCGTCGGACGGTCGCCAAAATCACCACCGTATGCTAAAAATTCTTCTCCATACCTGTTCTTTTTTACTATGGCTTGATCGATGTAATCCCAAATAAAACCACCCTGATACATGGGATATTTCTGCTCTAAATCCGTATATTTGTACATTCCGCCAAGCGAATTTCCCATAGCATGCATATATTCACAGCTAATGTATGGTTTCTCTGGATTTTCACTCAAATACTTTTCAATTTCTGCAGGCTTTGCGTACATACGGCTTTCCATATCGCTTGTGTCATTATACTCCCTGTTATGGAAAACTCCTTCATAATGCACGAGTCTGCTCGGGTCGACTCTCTTAAAATATTTTGAAACATTTAGAATGACCTCTCCAGCATAGGATTCATTCCCACAGGACCAAATCAAAATCGACGGATGGTTCTTGTCGCGTTCATACATGGACACCGCCCGGTCCATGACAATGTTTTCCCATTCCATCCTATTCCCTGGAATGTTCCATGAAGGGTCAACCGTCATCATTTTTTGCCACGACCCATGCGTTTCCAAATTCATCTCATCAATCACATAGATCCCGTATTCATCACAAAGCTCATACCAATAGCTTTGATTCGGGTAATGCGAGGTACGGACGGCATTCATATTATTACGCTTTAAGGTTTGAATATCCCATAGCATGTCTTCCTTTGTAATTGCACGGCCTGTCCGGCAGTTAAATTCATGGCGGTTGACACCCTTGAACACAATCCGTTTCCCATTTATGCGCATGATTTTATCCACCAGCTCGAATCTTCTAAATCCCACTTTCTGTGGAACTACCTCTACTAACCTACCTTCTACGTTAAACACTTGGATATAAAGCTTGTATAAATAAGGATTCTCTGCACTCCAGAGTTTTGGATGATCGAGTTCAAGTGACAGGATCCACTTTCCATCCCTTTCCACCACCTGATTTATAGCTACTAAGTTACCATTTTTATCATGTAATTCGGCAGTTATTTTTGAAGTGCTTTTAGTACCAAAGGATTGCAGTTTGAGGTCAGCTAGTAGAGTACCTTTTTTAAAATTAGCCTCTAATTCTGCTCTTATAGTAGCATCGTACACATGAATTTCCGGTACCGAATAAAGATATACATCGCGAAAAATGCCGGACATACGCCAGAAATCCTGATCCTCCAGCCAGCTCCCTGTGCTGCGCTGGTAAACCTCAACCGCTAATTTATTCTCTCCTTCTATTAAAAATGGAGTAAGTTCAAACTCGGCAGGTGTGAAGGTATCCTCACTATACCCCACGAATTTTCCATTTAGCCACACATAAAAGGCTGATTCAACCCCTTGAAAGGATATATACAATGGTCTATTTTCCATGTGAGCGGGCACAGTAAACATTTTCACATAGCTTCCTACCGGATTATCGTCCATAGGGATTTCAGGAGGACGGATGTCGTGGTGACCATCCCATGGATACATCGTGTTCACATATTGTGGTTTCCCATAACCTTGAAGCTGAATGTGTCCAGGTACTGTAATATCTCCCCAGCTTGCGGTATGAAAGTCAGGCTGGTAGAAGGATTTCGGGCGGGATTCAGGGTTTATGCTATAGGTGAATTTCCAATTACCATTTAAACTATGACGGAGTTTCATTGGAGCAACACTTCTTGCCTCCTCCAGAGTCTCGTAATAATAGTGGTCTGAATGAGCGGGAAGTCTGTTGACAGCAAACACTTGAAGATCTGAGAGCCAATTTATCTCTGGATTGATAGTCATCGTTAGTGATATCCTCTCTTTTAATAAAATTTTACTTAATCATACAACATTCCCAGTGAAAGCGGTTTTATTTTTTTAGTAATTATTTTACTTATTGGGGATTCGAACGGTGAAGGTGCTTCCTTTGCCCATTTCACTAGATATTTGAATAGTCCCTTTATGCATGTCCACAATCCATTTCGCAATTGAAAGTCCTAATCCATGTCCCCCCATCTGCCTTGAGCGAGATTTATCTGAACGGTAAAAACGTTCAAAAATACGATGATAATCCTCTTTTCTGACAAGGAAGAATACCACAGCTAGTCCTATTAAAAGCAATAGCCATGGAAATCCTCCTCCGTGATGAGGGCCATTCACGAATTAAGGAGAGTCGAATCCACCTCGTGATCCCATTCCCATGCCACCCGGTCCATGTCCATGTGGTCCAGCAGCAAAGTTGCGTCCTCCTCCTAGAAGATAGTGAAGGACGTTAAATGCTACTATCACAGCAGCAATCATCACACCCCAAAACACTCCTTTTTTCATATTCTTATTCATTTCTCTTTCCTCCTTTAAACTTGATACTTGAAGTCTATTAGAGAACGTGAAAACTTGGTGAAAGTCTATCTTTTTTGAAATAAATTTTTAGGATAGTCTCTTTAAAAATGTCTGTTGATTTCCGCTCAAATTAACAGGTGTAGTAAATTAAGCTAAGGCTCTAAATAAGGCAAAAAGACCCTTCCTATCAGAGTAAAGAGTTCCGTTTTCGGGTGGGTTTCTTAATTAAAAGACACAAGAATTGAGGTATGAATTAGTTTACTTCTTTTTCTTTATTTATCAAGATTTCTACGAAATTTCATTAACTTTGACATAGCACCCGATCTGATAAATAGACGGAAAAATTTCGCTTAATTAGTAATTATTATTAAAAAAAGCTTAAATAGACGAAGAGATTCCGCCTATTGACTCGAAAAATTCGAAAATGGGAGTTTTTGCTTTGCATAATCGGAAAAACTCCCCTTATATACCCTGAAACGAGCTCCATTCTGGATCTAACCGAAAAATCTCCGCTTATTTTACTTTTGTTGATTACTCGATTAAGAACAAGACATCTTATTTAAAAGGGAGTGAGGATATCTCAAAAATCCAAGAGAACCCCATTATGATGCATTACGGTGAACCGTATCACAACTAAGTGAGGTTTTGTATTCCTAATAAAGAAACTCGCCAATTACTATTAACGGGTTCTGTTTTGGGAGAGAAATTCTTAAATAATACACTGAATAACAACATATATAGCATCTAAATTAACACAATAATTGTAAAAAACGCTCAGAGCCTATTCTGAGCGTTTTATTATAAATTTTTATTAATTTGATTTTAACAATGAGTAAACATTGGTATCATAAGGAACACCATTTTGATACATATAGCTTTTCAAAACACCTTCTTTTTCAAAGCCTAGCTTTTTTAATAATTCATTAGATGTCTTGTTTCCAAGGAAAACAACAGCTCCAATGCGTGTTAATCCAAGTTCATTAAAGCCATATGATATTACTTTTGATGTAGCTTCAGTTGCGTACCCTTTTCTCCAATAAAGGGGATGAAGTTCATAACCTATCTCAGCCCTTTTGTGTTTAGGAGACCAAACATTAAACCCAATTGTCCCGATAATTCCTTCTTTTTCTTTTAATTCAATTCCCCATCTAATTCCTCGTTTTTCTTTGTAACTTTTAGAGAAAAACTCAACAAACTGTTCTGCTTGTTCTATGCTTGTTAAAGCGTCTTGTCCGTAATAACGAATAACATCAGTATTAGAAAAACAATTAAAAATGCCTTGAACATCCTTGTTTACAATTTCTCTCAATATAAGTCTTTCTGTTTCTAGTGTTGGAAACAATTCTCCCACTCCTTTTTTTGAACTTTCTCTTTTTTAAAAAAACATTAATAATATCTTAGCATAAAATTCCAAATAACATTAAAAATCATCCTGTTTTTCTTAAAGGTGGGAGATGAGAACTTGCATTAGTTACTTAATTAACTTGTCAATTTTAAAGAGGACAATAACTATTGTCCTCTTGATAATTAGGTTGCTAATACCACAGTTATTTTTATAGTAAAATCGGAACAAACATTGGTTTAACAATAAATAATAAAGACCAAAACGCTATGCGAAATGGTCTGCTAAATCGATTGCTATTTAATGTTTTCTCTCCCTCAACGGAACCGTTAAATTACTATCGCGATTTACTTTTTTATATACCAATACGACTGTCATTTTGGCACATATTTTAAGAAAAGCACCTCAAAACGGAACCCTTTACTATCAGAGGAAAAGTCTTTATTCTACCTCTATTAAATTGAAGGCGATGTGACTCTTAACTAGCCAGCGGCAGTGTAATCTCTACCAGTGTTCCTTCATTCATTTTACTCTTATATGAAATGCTGCCATGGTGCTGTTTAAGGATTTTATGACAGATCATGATTCCCAGGCCTGTTCCCTTTTCTTTTAAGCTATAGAACGGCTCGCCTAGACGAGGAAGAAGCTCTTCAGGAATACCGCAGCCTTGGTCTTGAACAGCAATCATGCACTCTCCCTCTGCACTCTTTCGAAGGTCAATGCTAATTTCTCCGCCATCCTTCATGGCCTCCATCGCATTTTTTAAGATATTGAGGAACACCTGCTTTACTTGATTCCTTTCGCAAGTTATAAAGAAATCCGTATCCTCCATCTGCAAATTCAACTGAATATTATTCATCAGCGCTTCTGGGGCCAATAATTCAAGTGTATCTTCTAGTAATTTACATAAATCTATTCGATTTAATTGAATGGCCTGCGGTTTTCCCAGTGATAACAATTCACTGGTTATCCCCTCAATTCTCTCTAATTCAGTAAGCAGCAAGCGGTCAATGTCGGTATTCTCACCACGGTAGAGCTGCAGAAAGCCCTTAATGGTTGTCAAAGGGTTTCGGATTTCATGAGCAACTCCCGCAGCAAGCTCTCCAACAATGGAAAGCTTCTCCGATTGAAGAAGAATTTCCTCTGCTTTTTTCCGTTCAGAAATATCCCGGCTGATAATTACAATATGCTCAACCGATTGTCCTTCACCTTTGACAGGCATACATCGGGATTCAAATTCTATATAATAACCTTCTTTGTGTTTCAAACGGAATTCTAACGCTTGAGATTCTTTCTTCTCAAACATGGTCTTGACTGTATTTTTAAAATCACAGACATCTTCTGGATGAATAAACGTACATAATTCAAACTTTTCTAATTCGCTAGCTCGAAACCCTAAAACCACTTCATGTGAAGGGGAGAAGTAACTGATCGAATGATCCTTACTCATCACCATAATCAAGTCTGAGGTATTTTCTGCAATGATTCTATATTTCGATTCGCTTTCTCCTAACATTTTATACATGTCAGACAATCGATTGTTCAATCTATGCAGCTTCACATAGGATTCGATAAGCAAGCCGCCAATAGTTACCCCTAACATCACAAAAACGAGATATTGAAGATGAAACAAAGGCTTGTCTCTAAGTACATTGAATAAAATTGGGACGGTAAGAACATATATGACTAGGTATACTCCAGAGAGAATGGCACTCCTTTTAACTGCGGAGAGTTTCGAAATATACATATGAATAACGGAAAAACTAATCATAATGATCGACCAGCCAATGATTGCCGGCATCCATTGACCACTAGAGTATAGCCTCATGAGTAATGAGAAAATACCTGTAATTATTCCTGCGATTGGTCCAAGATAGGAGAAAACCAGGATGACAGGGGCGTACCGAATATCGTACGAATAACCCTCTTGGTGAATGGATAACATGACAAGAATGATCGAAACGATTCCCCCATACAATCCACACCAAAGTTTAATCCTCTTAAAGGGTTTATGTTTGATGAACGAGCGGATCACCAGTGGTGTAGTAACCAATAGTGAAAAAATTGCGAGATTCATAATATAGTCTAAAAGAATCAACTGAATCCACCTATTTCATGATAAATTCTAACTATTCCCTCTTATCTTAAACTAGAATTTATACTATTTCTATAATGAATAAATTTAATTAATTGGTATTTTAATCCATATCCAAAAAAAAGAAAAGACTCTTCCGCCGAGGCGAAAAAGTCTTTGAGATTTATTGTCCTATTTGGATAATAAAGAAAGCACGGTATCTAAGATAACATTGACCCCTTTTTCACAGTCTTCCCAAGAAGTCAGTTCTACTTCACAATGGCTCTTTCCATTAATACTTGGTACAAATAGCATGGCGGTCGGAACATAGCTGGCAATAAATTGAGCATCATGCCCTGCGCCACTAACCATTCGTTTGTTGGTGTATCCAAGAGACTGAGCGGATTGTTCTAAAAGCTCGCAGATTTCCGGCTCAAACCAAACCGTATCCCGCTCCCATAGTTTAGTAGTCTTGATCTCACAGCCCTCATTTTCTGCGAATTGAGGAAGCCCATGAATGAAATCTTTGACGGCATTGACTATTTCCATATCTTTATGCCTTGCTTCAAGAGTAAAAATCACCTTATTCGGAATAACGGTGTGAATGCTTGGATATACGTTCACTCGACCGATTGTAAATACTAACTCTTCATCCAGGTTGCCTAAACGTTGACGGATTTCATTAATAAGGTTGTTCGTTGCGAAAAGGGCATCCTTTCGCATATTCATTGGTGTAGTACCTGCATGGTCAGATTCTCCTGTTACTTCTATTTCATAACAGCACATCCCTACCACACACTCGACAACACCGATGGTAAGTGCCTCTTTTTCTAAAATAGGCCCTTGTTCAATATGCAATTCTAAAAAGGCAGTCGCTTCTTTGAGGCGATTGTCTACCTCACCCTCATATCCGACAGCCTTTAGGGCCTCTCCAAATGTGGTACCTTCTGCATCTTTCTTTTGCAGCATGATCGATTTATCAAATTTCCCTGAGAGGACACCTGAAGCCATCATAGAGGGTTCGAATCTAGCCCCCTCTTCATTTGTAAAATTAACAATAGTAATAGGTATTTTCGGCTTAATATTATTTTCTACTAGTGTTCTTACTACTTCTAGACCGGTCACTACACCTAAAACTCCGTCAAAGCGGCCGCCTTTTTTAACGGTATCTAAATGAGAGCCTATTAAAATAGGAGGTTTGTTTTCGGTCCCTTCAAGTGTGGCGTACATACATCCCATATCATCTACCTTGACCGACATACCTAACTCTTCGCAGCAGGTGCGGAAGTAATCTCTGACACGGCGGTCTTCCTCTGATAATGACAATCTCGTAACCCCGTTGTTTTCTGTCCGACCAAAATCCGCAAATCGTTCCAGTTCCTTCATCAGTCTTTCCCCATTAATCAATAGCTTTTGTTTTTGCATACTGAACACTCCCTTTTTATATAATGAGATTACGTCTGTTTCCAATACTGTTTTATTGAATCTCACGGAGGTTAAAAGCGTAGGATGGTTTAGTTGAAGCCGATGGAAATGGATGATTATGTTACCTATTTAATTATGTAAAAATTCAGTCAATAAGTTTATTATACAATACTACCAGCCACAGTCATTAGACAAAACATCAAATCTTTCCAAGCAATTGTTTTATAGTTTGTATGATTTCACATTTTTCTTTCACTCAATTAGAAATTATTGTATCTTTGAAGGAAATATATAGATAAGAAACGTGAGGCACATCGTATGTGGAGAAACAGAAATGTTTGGATTTTATTGTCTGGGGAGTTTATTGCGGGTTTGGGTTTGTGGCTTGGCATTATTGGAAACTTAGAGTTTATGCAGGCGAAGCTGCCTTCGGATTTCTTAAAATCATTACTTTTAGCAGGAGGGCTGCTGGCCGGGGTTGCAGTCGGACCATACGCTGGGCGACTTACTGACCAAACTAGTAAGAAAACGGTTATGCTCATCGCTGGATTCGTACGTACCATTAGCGTCATTTTTATGCTAATCGCTATCCAGACCGGCTCCATTTGGTGGATGGCCTTGTTCTTAGTTTTGCTACAGGTTTCTGCTGCTTTTTATTTCCCAGCCCTTCAGGCGGCTCTCCCGCTTATTGTCGCTGAAAAGGATTTGCTCCAATTAAATGGCGTTCATATGAACGTATCTACCCTGTCACGGATAATCGGCACTGCCCTAGCCGGGGTTCTACTGGTAATCCTGCCTTTATCCATGCTTTATGTAGGATCACTTATAGGATATCTAGGACTATTGATTCTTACTTTTTTCTTGAACTTTGATGAAAGGAAACTTGATAACTCAGGTAAGATGAAGAATAGCTCAACTGAGAATAATAGTTTTAAAGATATATTCCCGATCATTAAAATTCTTCCAATTGTCTATATGACGCTCATTATGACACTTGTACCGGTGTTATTTCTCGGCGGTTTTAACCTGTTAGTCATTAATATCAGTGAGCTTCAGCATAGCTCAGCCATTAAAGGTTGGATCTACACTGCTGAAGGGATTTCCTTCATGCTTGGTGCCTTTATTATTAAGCTGATCACTGACAGAGTGTCACCTTATATCATTTTGTTCATTTGTTCGTTTATGATTGGCGTCTCACAACTGCTTCTTTATTTAGCGAATGTTCCTTTGTTAAGTGTGTTGGCCTTTGCCTTATTTGGCTTTTCCGTAGGCTGCTTTTTTCCAACAGCCGCTACCATTTTTCAAACAAAAGTACCAAAAGATTACCACGGACGCTTCTTTTCCTTCCGTAATATGCTGGACCGAATTTCGTTTCAGATTGTTCTGCTAATCAGCGGCTTTCTCTTAGACTTAATCGGCCTGCAGCTCATGTGTGTCCTATTTGGTGCAATATCCATTATTACTACCACCATTTTCTATGCTAGACACAAGAGGGTTCAACTGGTCGAACAAAAGAACTGACAGTAAAAAGCATCATCCAGCCTGGATGATGCCTTTTTACTCTGTCCACAATTGGTGCCTGGCACCCAAAAAGCTTTAAATAATGAAGGATAACGGAGTCAATAAAAAAGGGCGTGTCCACCACACGCAGACAAAAGTCCACGTGCGGTGCCTGTCACCCCTTTTCCTTTTTTAACCGATCTTTTTCTTTGGTTTTGCTGTGGTTGGTGCGCTTTCCCATGCTTCTAGGTTTGGTAAGCCTTCGATGTTTGAAGTGTAGAAGACAGGATTTTGACCGTTCGCCTTTTGACTCTTATAATCTGTAAGGGCCGCAAAAGCGATTTTTCCTAGTAGAATGATCGCTACTAAGTTCATAATAGCCATGAGCCCCATGAATAAGTCAGCAAGACTCCAAACAAAATTCAGCTCTGCTAAGGAACCAAACGCCACCATGCCAACTACGGCAATACGGTAAATATTAAGAACTAGCTTGTTATTTTTGATAAATTCAATATTCGATTCACCGTAATAGTAGTTCCCCACGACAGAACTAAATGCAAATAAGAAGACGATAAATGCAAGGAAAATACCCGCCCATGAACCTAATGAACCTTCTAATGCATTTTGAGTTAAAATAATCCCATTGCCCTCTTTCGAATTATATAGACCTGATAATAAAATAATAAATGCCGTTGAGCTACAAATAACAAGGGTATCAACAAATACTCCCAGCGCCTGAATTAACCCTTGTTTAACAGGGTGGCTAACGTTAGCAGTTGCTGCGGCATTCGGGGCACTACCCATACCCGCTTCATTGGAGAACAGTCCACGTTTGATTCCGTTCATCATCGCTGCCCCAATCGCTCCACCAGCTACCTCTTTCATTCCAAAGGCACTTTCAAAAATTAACTTAAACACACCTGGAATTTCGGTTACATTCGTTGCCATAATATACAAAGCTATTAGAATATAAGCTCCTGCCATAATAGGAACCATCCACTCCGCCACTTTCGCTATGCGTTTTAGTCCGCCAAAAATAATTACAGCTGTAACAACTGATAACACGATGGCAATCACCATTTTATTGATACCAAATGAATTATTCAGGGAGCTTGTAATAGTGTTAGCCTGTACAGAGTTAAACGCTAGACCAAAAGTGATAGAGATCAGAACTGCAAAGGTAATCCCCATCCAGCGTGCTTTTAAAGCTTTTTCCATATAATAAGCGGGACCCCCACGGAAGGAATCACCGTCTTTTACTTTATAAATTTGGGCAAGTGTTGCTTCAATAAAAGCAGAGGCTGATCCTATTAAAGCGATGAGCCACATCCAGAAAACAGCACCTGGCCCCCCAGTAGTGATAGCAATGGCAACCCCGGCAAGGTTTCCGGTTCCTACCCTTGATGCAGTACTGATACAAAAAGCTTGGAAAGATGAGATCCCTTTTTTATCTCCCTTTGCTCCTTCACCCATCAGGCGAAACATCTCTCCAACCATGCGGAATTGGACAAACTTTGTTCGAAAAGAGAAATAAAGACCTGATCCAATCAATAAGACAATTAGAATATAAGACCAGAGTAACGTATTAGACTCATTTACAAAATTTTCAATTATTTTCATTTGCTTATCACCTTCTACCCCTTATTTTCTATATACTGATATAATTTATCAAAATCAAATTAATCTGACAATGTTTGAATTTTCCAAAATAGTAGTTACAAAGTATGAGCTTCGGTTCCCGGTAACTTTTTTAAAAGTTTAGGATAATCGTAATATTGTAAAAAAATAGGTCGTTATATCTAAGAAATTTATGTAAAATAGAAGTAGGGCTAAAATGGTCCTACCAATTTTTAAAAAGAAAAACTAATTTAAGGGTGAACGTAATTGCGATTTTTCAGGAAGGAAACGAAACGATTATGCTAAAAGCTAGGCTGTATGACATATCCATCTTTCTTACTGCTCTGGCCATAGCTATTAGCTCAAAACATATATTAGTAGGCCAACCAAATTTTATTAAGGCCTTAATTGTGTTTTGGGTATTCTCCAGTCTGTATTATCACCTTAGAGTTTTTTCAAAAAACGGCAACACAAATTTTGAATATGGTATTAGCTACTGTTTATCATTTGTTTTGTTTACCGGTCCCCTTGGCTTATTCATATTTGAAACGATTTACCGCTTTACCGTGTATGCTTATAGAAAGTGGACAAGGACCGCTGACCCTAGCGAGTTTACAGACACTTTATATAATATTGGCGCCTTTGTCATTACTAACTCAGTAGCCTACTTCTTGTACCTACAACTAAATTCTAGCTTTGATAAAATTCCCTATGGTTTTTGGATATTGATGTTTTTGCTGACATGTATCGCCTCTCTTCTTTCTGGTACCTTTTTAGTGACTGCTTTTTACATAATGGGTGACCTTAAAACTTTAAAAGAAGGTGTCGACTTTATTTTTAAAAGCAGAAGTTTGCTTGACTTCGGGAAAGTAGCAATCACCAACGGATTATTATTCATGTTTTTAAAAGAAGGAAGATGGCAAATCTTAATTAGTTTATTTATTTTAAACTACGTAGTAAGCCGTTCCTTTTTCTCAAAAGCTCAAAGTGTTCAACACAAGCTGGAAAGGGACAAGTTCGAGCAAATGGCCTATACAGACTTTCTGACTGGCGTGTATAACCGTACATTTATGGATAAAAAAATGGCTGAGCTTAATCAAACGGAAGAACAAATTGGTATTGTTGTATGCGACATCGATAAATTTAAACGAATCAATGACAACTACAATCACGCAGTGGGCGATAAAGTTATTCAGCACTTTGCTTCTACGCTAAAAAGCTATCTTGATGAAAATGATTATTTGTTCCGAAGTGGTGGAGAGGAATTTACTCTTTGTCTCAGAAATAGAGATTATGATCAAACACGGAATCTGGTGAATGAGATTCTGAAGGGCGTTGAAAATAACGCGGTAAATGTGGAGTATCAGGGTGAACACGTCTCCATTTCCTATACTGCTTCGTTTGGCCTTTATTACTACAAGGTAAACGACCAAATTTCTATAGAAAAAGCCTATATTATGGCTGACCAGCTGTTGTTCCGTTCCAAGGATCTAGGAAAGAACAGAGCTTCCATGGTTAACGGTCTAGCAAAAGCAGTAGTCGTGTAACTAATTTCATACCATTAAAAAAAGAAGCGGTTTCTGCCGTTTCTTTTTATTTTGGTGTTAAATTTCCCATCCAACCCAATTTGTTGACCGAAGTTGCTCTGACTTCTGTCTATCTTTCTTCTTTTTCTGCCAACTCTGTCAGAAGTTGACCTGACTTCTGACTATCTCTCTTCTTTTTATGGCAACTCTGTCAGAAGTTGACCTGACTTCTGACTATCTCTCTTCTTTTTATGGCAACTCTGTCAGAAGTTGACCTGACTTCTGACTATCTCTCTTCTTTTTATGGCAACTCTGTCCGAAGTTGACCTGACTTCTGACTATCTTTCTTCTTTTTATACCAACTCTGTCAGAAGTTGACCTGACTTCTGACCATCTCTCTTCTTTTTATACCAACTCTGTCCGAAGTTGACCTGACTTCTGACTATCTCTCTTCTCTTTATGGCAACTCTGTCCGAAGTTGACCTGACTTCTGACTATCTTTCTTCTTTTTATGGCAGCTCTGTCAGAAGTTCCTCTAACTTCTGACTATCTTTCTCCCTTTTCTACCAACTCTGTCCGAAGTTGACCTACCTTGCAAAACAGAAACAAAAATGTTAGATAACTACAAAGTTTACACAAAGAGCATTTTTTTTATTTCCAATTCCATCAAAAAAGGTGTCAGGCACCATACATGGACATCTGCCCACGAGTGGTGCCTGACACCAAAATCCGATTTATGATACGCGCTTTAGATGTTTGAATTGTCCTTTTGATAGAACAGTCGTTTCGAGGCGATGTGCCATGATGGCTGCTAGAACAGATAGAACAATGTCCTTTGGCAGCGGAGCAAGCATCCAGAACCAAGCCATTTTGTAAGTGAAACCCTCTGGTGCAGCAGCCCATAATTTATAAGCAAAGTACATCCAGTTGGTTCCGAATACATAGTTGACAGCCATTCCGATTAAAGCAGCAATAATATAAGTAGCCAACCCTTTCTTCTTCTCTACTATTTTTCCGATAATAAATGCAGTGAAAATATAAGAAAGAATAAAGCCAAAGGTAGGTTTAATAATGATGGCTAATCCTGCGGAAAAGTCAGCGAAAACTGGAACACCTACCAAACCTACTAACATATAAACAGTCATTGCAATAGATCCTAATCGGCTTCCTAAAATAGCACCTGCTAAAATAGCAAAAAAAGTTTGAAGTGTAATCGGTACTCCACCAACATGTAAAAACGGAGCAATGGTACTGATATTTGCACCAATGGCCATCAATGCCACAAACATGGCTGATAGTGTTAAATCAAGAGCTTTTAAATTTTTCATTTACTTTCTCCCACCCTACAATATAAATGTCTTAAATTTAAAATAAATGGTAAGATAACCTTTTGTCAACCAAATTATAAAATAGGTTAACAATAAATTTTTCACTTCTATACTACTAAAGGAAAACTCTTATTTAACTATTACATTTTTTGGATTTCTCCAAAACTCGTTCAACGAGCTTTTATTTTTTAATTAAATGAAATTTTCAAAAAATATTTTGACAAACTATCTTTTTAAAGGTATATTAAGATAACGAAATAATTATCTGAATTTTATAAAAGTATGTTCACATAGGGGGAAACATAGTATGGAAAAACGTCAGCAGTGGGGGTCAAGATACGGATTTATCATGGCAGCAGTTGGTTCGGCAGTAGGTCTAGGGAATATCTGGAGATTCCCAGCCGTTGCCTATGAAAATGGAGGAGGCGCCTTCTTCCTACCTTATCTATTCGCCATTTTAACAGCCGGAATTCCTATTTTAATTTTAGAATTTACAATCGGTCAAAAATATAGAGGGTCAGCACCACTATCATTGTTCCGCATGAACAAAAAAGCAGAATGGCTTGGCTGGTGGCAGGTGTTAATTTCCTTTGTTATCTGTACGTACTACTCTGTTATCATCGCATGGGCTATCAAATACACGATTTACTCATTTGGTACTCAGTGGGGTTCAGATCCTAGCAAATTCCTATTTGGAAAAGTTCTACAGTTATCTGATAAGCCAGGTGAAATTGGCGGTCTTGTTTCCGGCATCGTCACTCCATTACTTTGTGTATGGGCAGTTACTCTTTTTGTCCTATTTCGTGGAGTTTCTAAAGGAATTGAAAAACTTAATAAAATTTTCCTTCCGACTCTTATCGTGATGTTCTTAGTAATTGTTGTTCGTGCTTTAACTCTTGATGGTGCAGCGAGTGGATTAAATGCCTTTTTCAAACCGAATTGGGATATGATTTTAAACGGAAAAGTTTGGATTGCCGCTTATGGACAAATCTTCTTCTCCTTATCTATTGGATTTGCCATCATGATTACGTACTCTAGTTATCTACCGAAAAAATCAGACATTAATAACAATGCCTTTATCACAGCTTTTGCCAACTCTGGATTTGAATTACTTGCTGGTATCGGAGTGTTTGCAGCACTTGGATTTATGGCAAAGCAACAGGGAGTACCAATTGATGAAGTGGTTAGCAGTGGAATTGGACTAGCCTTCGTTGTATTCCCAAGCATCATCAACGAGTTCCCTGGCTTAAATGGATTATTCGGCGTATTGTTCTTCCTATCTTTGGTTTTTGCTGGAATGACTTCACTTATTTCCATTGTAGAAACATTTGTAGCGGGGGTTCAGGATAAATTCAATGTATCACGTACAAAAGCAGTTTTAATTGGTGGACTTGCAGCAACTGTCATTTCACTTCTTTTTGCAACAAACGGCGGATTGTATTTACTAGATGTGGTGGATTATTTCATCAATAACTTTGGAATTGTGTTTGCAGGTCTTATTGAAGTAATCTTAGTTGCTTGGTTCTTCAAAGGTTTAACCGGATTACAAAAACATACCAATGAAATTTCTGACCTTCGTGTAGGTACATGGTGGAAGGTATGCCTCGGTGTAGTTACACCACTTGTTTTGGGTTATATGATGTTTGATAACATCCGCCAAAACCTTAAGCAAAATTACGAAAATTACCCTACAGAGCTTATTATGTATGCAGGAGTATTATTAGTTGCTTTCACAATTCTCGTTGCAGTCCTTCTTTCCCTTAAGGGGTGGAAAGCTTCTGCTAAAACTGAAGAAAATAGGGAGGTTGCTTAATATGTCAGGAAGCGCAATAACTATGATGATTGTTGGGATGGTCATACTATGGGGCGGTCTTGCAGCCAGCATCCTCAATGTAGTCAGAGTATCAAAAAAGGCAAAGGCCTAATATAAATACAAAAAAGGATTGAGCAGTTCCACCGCTCAATCCTTTTTTCATGCCGTTCGCTCAATATTTTTTTGGACGGCAAAACTTACAGACTTTGATGGTTTGGTTTGTTTCTGTCTTCTGTGTGTAAAGTAGCTTTACTCCCGTTCTACTGCACAATGGGCATGTCCCACGACCATTTGAAGGCAGATAGCTAATCGTTTTTCCCCTATTTCTTTTTGCCATTTTCCATCATCCTTATCTAGAAATCTTGTTTCTTTATCTAATGTTGGACTGGCATAAAGATTGATAGGCATTTAATTGTTTTTATGAAAAATTTTCGGACGAACTGTGGACGGCCGCTATCCCTTCTCATTCCTCCCAGCAGAATATTCCTCTGTCAAATTAGAATCGCTATTTAACAGATTACGAACCTCGTCAGGAACAGGTACCTTCTGCCTTGATTGACGATTAATCGTTGTAAGAACTACTTCCGCAGCTACCATTCGCTCTTGCTGGTCATTCGTCATCGTTTGCTTCAATGTAAAACTTGTATTTCCTACCCGCTCCAGCGACGTTTGGACCCCTAATCGATTACGATTGAATACTTCTTTTTTATAATCGACCTCAATATGTACAACTACCGCTTCCACTCCGAGAGAGATACAATATCGGTACCACCACTTGCGACCATCATCTAAATACTCAAATAGCTTTACATTACTTACGTGACCCCGGTTGGCTTCTGCTACGATGAACAGCTCTGAATAGGCCAAACTTCCATCCCTCCCCTCCTCAAATGATAAACAACCATCTATCAATAATTCGCTGCTGAATAGATGGATACCTGCCCGCCCTTTCCACACAACCTCATGAAAGATGGCACGACAACACACCTCTTCCCATAAGATAACAATAAGAGTTGAGTCTAAACTTTTCATACGGAAAGGAAAGATGTGGTGCTTTTTTATGAAAAACTATTCAGTTCATCCCCCTTCATTTCAGAACCTTCAAGAGACTGGAATGACATTTGAACAGGTATTTGAACGGATTATTACATTTATGCAGTTTGATCCAAACGGAAACTACCGCCTGATGGTAGGGACAGACTCACAGGTCCACAAATCGAATACGGTCTTTATAACCGGAATCGTGATTCAGAATGAGGGTAAAGGTGTATGGGCTTGTATTAGAAAGGTGGTTGTTCCCCGAAAAATGACGCACCTTCATGAACGTATATCACTGGAATTGTCTTTAACAGAAGAAATCGTCTCGTTGTTCACAGAGGAAAGAAAAAATGAACTGATTTCTATCGTCCTTCCTCATTTGTACCAGGGGGCTACTTTTACTATGGAAGGCCATATTGATATCGGGGCCGGAAAACGGAATAAAACGAGTGAATTTGTCAGGGAAATGGTCACTAGAATGGAATCTATGGGCGTCGAGCCTAAAATCAAACCAGACGCCTTCGTCGCCTCAAGCTATGCCAACCGTTACACAAAATAAGGGTGCCTGGCACCACGCAAGGACACTTTGCCCATGAGCGGTGCCTGACACCCTTATTTATTTGCTCAGGCCTTTTACTTCTAATTATATATAGGTGAGCTGAACTTTTACTGTCGTCCCTTTGCCCGGTTCACTTTCAATTTTCATCGTTCCGTTATGTTCTTGGATGATTTTGTTGCTGACGGTTAGGCCAAGCCCAATTCCCTTGTCCTTGGTTGTATAGAATGGCGTTCCTAAATAGCCCATTACATGCGTGTCAATCCCAATACCTTCATCGGAAAAACTAATTTGAACTCTTTTCCCTGCTAATTTTTCTACATAAACATGGACATTTCCTCCACTTGGCATGGATTCGATGGCGTTTTTAAGAAAATTAACAAAGACTTGTTTCAGTTGATTAGGGCTGCATAATAATTCAATATCATCTGCTTGATTATTAACATGGTTGATGATTTGAACATTATGCAATAATGCTTGCGGGTGCAAAATATTCACGGTACTATCTAAAATGGAATGTAAGCCCTTCTTTTCAAATTGAATTGCCTGGGGTTTTGCTAGGGACATAAATTCATTGACAATCATATCAATTCTGTCTAGTTCATTCATAATAATGGACAAATAATTATCCTGCTTTTCTTTATCTGGCGTGCTTTTTAAAAGCTTGGAAAATCCTTTTAAGGAAGTTAACGGATTACGAATTTCGTGCGCAACCCCTGCTGCTAATTGACCAATAATTGAAAGTCGGTCTAAATTCCGTAAAGCATCATCATTTTTTACCCTATCCGTCACATCTCGTCCAACTGTAACATAGCATTCTACCTCATTTTCCTCATTAAAAATGGGTGTAATTGTAGTCTCGGAATCTATTACTTTATTATCCCCCGTCTTTAATTTCACTTGAAGTAGTTGAGGTTCACCTGTTTCAATTAACCTTTGGTATACTCGTTTAAAGTTTTCTTTTTCCTCCGGAAGGATGAGATCATATACATCTTGACCAATTAGTTGTTCTGGTTTAAAACCAACCCCTTTTTCATGAGAAGGACTTGCATAGATGATCTCTTTATCTTTGGAATAAAGCTTAATCATATCTGTAGTATTCTCGGTGATTAATCGATACAATTCACGCGTTCTTTTTAATTCTCTTTCTGTATTTATATGCTCCGTTATATCCCGGTAAATAGCTATTACAGCAATAATTTCCCCCGCTACGTTTCGAAAAGGAGAATAAGACACAGCTATATCAAGAATTCGTCCATCTTTATGATAACGTTGCGTCACAATGTCATGAAAAAATTCCCCTTGTTTAACCGCGCTTATTATTCCACTTACGACGTCAGGATTAGGGAATTCCTCAAATCTTCGCCCAAGGATTTCTTCCTCTGTATAACCGAAAATCTTCGTATACATGCCATTCACTCGAATAAACCGATTCTCCATATCAACAATACAGATTCCATCAGCCGTACAATTAAGAAAAAGATCGATTAATTCATCAGGATTATAGACAACAGACTCATTCTCTTTTCCAAAAATAGGGAAACTCTTGGCCACAAATATCTCTCCAAACACATTAATCTCTACCTTCCATTTTACAGAACTTTGCGACAAAGAAAAGAAGTATTTTTTTGTGGGTGTCAGGCACCACAGAAAGACATTTTATGCATTTTGTCCATTCCACACGGACTTTTCTTCTAAACTACAATAATTAATTTTTTCTCCCTATCATATTGGACTTCCATTCACTCATAAATTTTGAATTAGGGGGTGGCTTAAGTGAAAAAAGGACTTTTGGCATTGATTTTATTACCACTTATTTTTTTATTATCAGGGTGCGGCGGGGATCCTGTACATGATGATCTACTTAATTATGTGAATAAAGAGATGAAAGAAGCAGGGAAATTGGAAAGTGCGGCTGTTTCTGCGTATGAAGGTGTTTCTGGAGCAAATTATACCGATGATCAAACGATGTATGATGCATTAACTAAGGACATTATACCTAATTACAACGAGTTTATTAAGGAACTAGATTCTGTCAACATCGAAACAGAGGAATTACAGGATATTCACGAGATCTATATTGAAGGTGCAGACATACAATTTAAAGCCTTTACTACTATTAAACAGGCTTTAGAAGAACAGGACCCCGCACTCATTCAACAAGCGAACGACATGCTGGCAGATGCGAGAAAGCATATTCGTGATTATCAGAATAAGCTTGATAAACTAGCAAAAGAACATGATGTGAAAATTGAAAGATAATCATAAGAAAAAAGGCCAGTTCTCCTTGTTAAATGTGAGAACTGGTCCTTTTTTAATAGTAACCTCGATTAAAATTGTCTGTTGATTTCCTCTCCAGTTGCTTCGCTTTCCGTGGGCGTTTCGGCGAGCCTCCTCGGCGCTTGCGCCTGCGGGGTCTCCCCTGTTCCGTACTCCCACAGGAGTCTTCGCACCTTCCGCTCCAATCAACAGGTGTATCCAATTTACATAAGGCTTTAACATAACCTACTAATAATAAGTCTCTATCCAATTTCTTAAACTGTATGACGGTTTTTGATTGGTAAGCGTTCGAAGTAAGTTGCCATTCTCCACAGCCATTCCAGCGGGCCAAACCTATAGAACCTTAGCCAAATGGTGCTGAAAACTAACTGACTTGTTAATATGGTTAAACAAAGGTACAGTGACTGGATGTAGGTTAGCTGCTGGAACAAATGAAACACTTTTCCCGCCAGTAACATGAATACAGTTTGTAAAATATAGTTTGTCAACGCCATACGGCCAAAGCTTTTTAATGGAGATAAGATTCTCCGAACGAAAGATAATTGTAACAGCAACACCATTATTCCCACATAAAACGCAGACACAATCGGCCCAATCGTTATTCCACTATTTATGAACCGCTGCATTTCTAGGGATTGCGCATGACTGACCTGTGCAATCACAGCAGGAGCCTCTAGGTTTTGATGTATAAGACTGACCACGCTTAAGGCAAACATGATGCCAGTAAAAACTGCGACCTTCTTCCTTTCTTGTGAGACCCACTCAAACACTCGGTACTGCCCAGCTGCGATTCCTAACAACATAAGTGGAACTACCATAAAAATTTTAGCCGAAAAAAGACTTAAAGCGAGCAGCATAGCTAGGCCAAATAGAAGATTGACCCACTTAGGTGCCCTATAAAAAGGTAATATAATGAAGCCGCTGACGGCATAAATGGTCAACGCTTCTCCAGGATGAAACTTTACATGAAGCAAACCAAAAAGAAACAGCACTATGATTCTCCGGAAATACAATACCCTCCCATTTTTCCCTTTCGCATTAGCACGAGTAATAAAAATATAAAACCCCACCCCAAATAGAAATGTAAAGATGGTATAAAAGCGCCCCTCAACAAATAAATAAAGAAACCTCCAGTACGAAGCATCGATGGTGCTGGGGTCGGGGAGCTTAACAGACAACAACGGAATAATATTCACTAAAATAATTCCAAATAAAGCAAAACCTCGCAAATAATCAAGCACATCCAACCGTTTAATTATTTCTATTGAATTCATCTCTTCCTCCCACTGTCCACTCTATGTGGAAACTTGTCCACGAGTGGTGCCTGACACCTAATATAACCTTACTATTTTTTCAAAGGCTATGAACATAATTATAATTTAATGCATATTTTAATGATATAAATGGAAAAGGAAAAAAGACCGTGGTCCCTTATACCACGGCCTGTAAAAACTAATCGTGCGAAGTGAACGACTAATCCATCCTTTGTCGGCCAAACAAGAGTGGATTATTTTTTTGTTCTTCTTTAAACAAGTCGATCACCCTTCTGCTATAATCTCCGGTAACTTTATTGCCCTACTACGGTAAGTGTAGGGTTTTGACATGTTCTAAATTATGATACACATTGTCCCCTTTAGCGGTCATCAATGTTAGTTGGTTATTATGAACCTCTTGCAGAAAACCGATTTTCTCTTCATTTCCTCCACCATCAATAATCACAAATTGATTCATTATTTTTTTACATTGTTCCACAAAAGAACGGGCTAATGAGACCGAGGTTGAATTAACAAGCAGGGACTGATTATTTTGTAAATAAGGGGTTGCTTTCTCAGGATATGGGATTAGCCATTTTACATGGTTCATCGAAATAAACATTGATTTGTACACAGGTGAGTTAAAAACAAGGTAGTCATTCATAATACTTGTTACATATCCATGAATTGATATATTACCGGATACATAAACTTCCACAAATCTCCCTTTAGCATTTGTTAAAATTTTCCTAAATGAAATGGTTGGGGATTCCGCTTTAATTGGTTTTTCACTAGGCAGGGTATATACTTCATCTTCTACTATCATGGTTTGTTTCCACCTCTGAATATGGACTACCGGAATGTAAAGGAAGGATTGGTTTCTTCCAACGTATATAACGATGATGTCCAGCCCAAAATCAATTAAAATCCCTTTTAAAATATGACCTCCTGAAATCTCAATCTCTATATTTTTTCCTACTAGTTCTTGAAAATTGTTCATATTAAAATCTCCTTATTATTTACTTATTGAAGCGCTCCACCAAAGAGACTTGAAACCCAATAATATAAGACAACTAATGTAAACAAGGTTGCCGGTGGAATTACCACAATGGTGACTTTTACATACTCCCACCACGTAAATTTGACTTTTCCCTTCCTTAAGATATTCATCCACAACAACGTAGCAAGTGTTCCCATTGGAAGTAACAAGGATCCCATGTCACTGCCTATAACGTTAGCCAGATAGGCGACTTTCAAGGTAAGCAAGTCTAATCCCATATGCGTTAATGTAAGGGTTCCAACCATAAGTGCCGGGTGATTGTTAAAAATATTGGAGAGAACAGATAAGAGAGCTCCCATCATGACACTTGCATGAAGTAAACTTCCCGAAACCATCGGTCTCATGAATCCAATCAGCCAATCTGTTAGACCGATATTATTCAGGCCGTAAATAATGACATACATACTAAAGGCGAAAACAAGAATATACCAAGGTGTCTTTTTGATCATATCAATAGGTGGAATTTTTAAATAGGCCCATCTCCAGCCTAGAAGGACAAGTGAGCCAATTACCGCCATTACCGAAACTGGAATTCCTATATAGGAAGCGGCAAAGAGACTAATTCTTACAGCAAATACGAACAGAAGCACATTTCGCATGAACTTTGATCGTTCTTTTTCTGATGAATATAGTCCAGGTTTAAGTGGGTGGTAGGCAGGTTGGGTTAATCCAGTTACCTTAGTTGGAATGGTTTTCGGTAACACCCTCTTAAAGCGAAGGAACAGTAGAAAAACTAAAAACAGAAGCCCTAGTGTTGCAGGTACAAACATCATGGCCGTATGCAGATACAAGCTCATATGCACAATTTTCAACGCAATCAGGTTCACGATATTGCTAACCCCGATGGGTGCACTCGATGCTGTAGCCACTAAGCCTCCAGACAATAAATAAGGGATCTTTTGATGGTTTTTTAACCTCATATTGTTAAGAAGCATGACCAAAATAGGAGTGGTAATTAAGATACTTCCATCATTATTAAAAAACAGGGTCATTAGAAAGCATAAGAGATTTACATACCAGAATAAGCGGATACCTGATCCCTTTGCTTTGGCCGCGAGCTTCTCTGCAACCCAATTAAAGAATCCGAAGCTTTCTAAGACGATGGCCATAACTATGGTGGCAATAATAGTTATAGCAGCACCACTTATCGTCTCCGTAATCATCCCAAGGTCACTTAGCGAGACACTCCCGCTTATTAAAACAAATATTGCCCCAATCGTCGCTGGAATTGCTTCATTAATCCCTCTTGGTCTCCAAAGAATAAAAACGAGTGTAGCCACAAAAGATAGAATGGTTAACCAAACCATTGGCTGAAAAAACATATTGTTCCCCTTTCAATCTTGCTATTGATTCATGATGTAATCATGAGAGACCTTTCCTCCTCACCAAGTTTGTCCGCTTATGTCCCTCCCTTCCATTTATCTCTTTGTATGGTTGTACTTCATTTATATGTATCACCAATTAGACAGGCTCTAGGTTTATACCCTTTTCATTAGGAATTCCACGAAAATCTAGATATAAAAAAGGATGCCAGATACCATGCAAGGACATTTGTCCTTCCATGGTGCCTGACACCCTTCATAATTTAACACTATTAAAACCTTTGTAATGGCAAACAATTTTTTTGCTTTGGAAACAGTATCTCTATTTGTGCCGCATCTTCACCGGATAATTCCCATCCCAATGCTTCTAAATTACTTTTAATGTGGTGTATGGTTTTAGCTTTCGGTATTGTCACGAGTCCTTCTTTTCTGAGAATCCAATTTAGCGCTACCTGGTGGGCTGTTTTCCCGTATTTTGAAGCAATACCCTCTAGTGCCTCCCGCTCCTTTGATCCTGGTTGCGGAAATCCCTGATTACCAAAGAACTTTGGTGCATAACCAAAAGGAGAATAGGCCATAACAGTAATCCCTTTCTCCTGGCAGTAAGGAAGGACATTGTTTTCAATCCGCCTGTCATTTAAATGATAGCCCACTTGGTTACAAGCAAGCAAACGGTTCCCCAACTCCGCCTGGGCTTCATCAATTAACACCGGAGTAAAGTTGCTCACTCCGATATATTTCACTAGTCCTTTTTCTACTAAGTAAGCCATCGCTCGCATTGTTTCCTCTACCTCATGTTCTTCACTCGGCCAATGCTGGAGGTATAAATCAATATAAGTTGTCTGTAGCCTTTCTAAGCTTGCTTCCGCTGCGTCAATCACACCTTGAAAAGAGCAGTGTTTCGCAGAAACCTTGGTCGTGAGAAAAATTTCCTTCCTGCAGTCTTGAATGGCCTCACCGACAATCCGTTCCGCACCACCCCTTGCATACTCCTCAGCTGTATCAATCAAGGTCATTCCGTGTTCAATTCCGAATCGTAATGCTTTGATTTCTTCCGTTGCTTCGAGTTTACTTTCTCCATATTTCCATGTCCCTTGACCAAGAACCGGGATGTTGACCTCAGTTCTTCCTAGTTTTCTATAAATCATCAGAGGTCACACTCACCTTTCTGCTTCTATCACTTACGTTTTATTCAGGTGTTTTATGAGTAACTTACTATTTCCACAAACGCTTCGGTTGAACTTCATTTCCGTCAAATTCTAAAAGAAAGACATCTGGATTACTAAGATTCTTCCATTGTTCAAAACCAAAATCAGAATGATAGTTTTTCAGTAGTAAAGACATCAAATTCCCATGTGTTACGATGATGGTATTTTCATCTACTCCATTTATAATCTCTTCAACCATACTTACCACCCGCGCCATGGCCTCACGGGTTGATTCGCCTCCATCAAAAGATAAATCCAAATCATTGTAGGTGGCTTGTAGCTTTTCCAACCAATCCTCTAATACCTTCGTACTTAGAATCCGCTCAGATAACCGCTCATCCGTATCCACTTCGACCTGTTTCAATTCAGCTAACGGCTTCACTGAATGGATTGCCCGCACAAATGGACTGGAGACGATTCGATCGATTTTTATAGTTAAAAAAAACCCTGCTAACTCTGCTGCTTGTTGAACCCCTTTGTCCGTTAAGCGAGCCTCCCTTGGCTGACCCTCCGCCTCACAATGCCTGACCACATAAACTCTTTTACTCATGCATTCCCTCTCCAATACACAAAATGACTTTTACCTCTAAATTCGCTGTCTATTGGAAAACTCCTCTATACTGTTTGAGGAACTTGGTTCAGCATCGTTCCTGTTGACGCGAAGTTGGTATGCCAAGAGAAGGCTTTTTCTAGGATGTGAGGAGTTTGACCTCCTCTTGTCAGGGCTCCTTGAAAGTATTCTCGAAGCTGTTCGCGATACATTGGATGTGCACATCGTTCAATAATTAATTCTGCCCGTTGTCTTGGTGCTAAACCACGCAGATCTGCATATCCTTGTTCAGTCACCACCACATCTACATCATGCTCCGTATGATCCACATGCGAAACAAACGGCACAATGCTTGAAATGTTACCGCCTTTCGCTATGGACTTAGTCACAAAAATGGCGAGGCGTGCATTTCTGGCAAAATCCCCTGATCCGCCGATTCCGTTCATCATTTTTGTCCCCAATACATGGGTAGAGTTTACATTGCCATAAATGTCGAATTCAAGTGCGGTATTAATGGAAATCAGCCCTAGCCGGCGAATGATTTCTGGGTGGTTCGAAATCTCCTGTGGTCTCATGATTAAGCGGTCGCGATACTTCTCGAAGTTGCTGAACACTTTTTTCATTTTTTCCTCTGATAGAGTAATCGAGCAACAGGAAGCAAAATTCACCTTCCCCGCATCCATCAAATCAAAAACAGCATCCTGCAATACTTCCGAATACACCTCTAAATCGGTAAACTCGGACCCTATTAAGCCGTGAAGAACCGCATTTGCGATGGAGCCTATTCCTGACTGTAATGGGGCAAGACGTTCTGTTAACCTGCCAACTTTTATTTCCTCACGGAGAAATGTCAATAGGTGCTGGGCCATAATCTCCGTT
This sequence comes from Neobacillus phoenicis, assembly GCF_047302305.1. NCBI lineage: Bacteria > Bacillati > Bacillota > Bacilli > Caryophanales > Bacillaceae > Neobacillus > Neobacillus phoenicis. Next base: position 95,087 of record NZ_CP154847.1, read on the forward strand.
TCCGCATCCGGGGCGACAATAGTTGAAGGAGAATCTAGTTGATTAGTAAATACAATTCCTTTTACCTTCTCTAAATCTACCGGAATTCCAATGGTACCAATCCGGTCAGCAATCTTTGTTAGCGGAATCGGCCCTCTCTCCCCCTGAACTCCTGGTTCATACAAATCATGTAGGCCTTCTAAGTTTACTTGGTGTGCCATATTTATCTCGATAATGATTGATTTTGCATTCAATGCAAAGGATAATGAATTACCAACCGATGTGGTTGGTATCACCATTCCATCCTCCGTAATTGACAACGCTTCCAAAATAGCGTAATCAACAGGGTCCATCACACCCGCACGCACTAACTCAGCCGTATGTGATAAGTGCTGGTCAACAAATAATAGTTCACCCTTATTGATTTTGCTGCGCATGGTTGGATCTGCTTGAAAAGGTAGCCTCTTTCCTAATATCCCTGCTTCCGCAAACAGTTTATCCACGTCTGATCCTAATGAGGCACCAGTATACACATTTACCTTAAAGGACTCTGTTTCCGCTCGTTTCACCAAAGCAAATGGTACCGCCTTCACATCACCAGCACGTGTGAACCCGCTCAACCCCAGAGTCATTCCATCTTGAATCCATGAGGCTGCTTCTTCAGGAGTCACAACCCGATCCCATAAACGTGAATCCCTAATCCGATCTAGTTTATTTTCCATCTCTCATCCCACTCCCTAAGTAATTTAAACTCATTGTAACCGATAAAGGTTATCACCTAGAGATTTCATTGATAGATGACGAAAAATTCTGATTAAACAGCATTTCCACGTTCTAAACCAGCATATATCTTAGAAACCTAGCAGTCTCCTAAAATAGCTAGAATAGGATTGGCTAACGGGAACACGGTCGCCGTTAGCCATCGCAAGAATAAAGGTCGAGTGGGTATCAGGATAAATTGCCTTTATATGGTTTGCATTCACAATAAATGAACGGTGGCAGCGGATAAAAAAATCTTTGGGCAAAAGATATTCAAACTCCTGAAGGGAGTTTTTATGGGTACCACTCAGCTCCTTCGCATGGACGTAAGTTTTCTTATCCTTTGCCTCAAGATAAATCACCTCGTTAAAAGGAACCGGTATCCAGCCATCCTGTGTTTTAATCGTTACCACCAATTTCCCGCTTGTTAGGGCCGGAAAAATGGCTGTCACACATCCCTCTAGCTTCCCTTCGTGGAAAAAAGGTACCGCCATGCCGTGATAGGGTATGCCGAAAATATCGCGATTGATAAATTCTGAGATTTTTTGCTTTGAAAAAATTGCCTTATAAGCAATGGTCCCTTCCTTCAAGGGATCGCCCGGTCTGATTTTCAGATCAATCCGTTTACTTGGTCGGTAATAAATATATTCCCTCGTATTTGAGACAGCAATTGAAATCTCCTCCGAAAACAACTCACTTATTACATCTAAAAGTGAAACCACCGTAATACTTTCCATACATAAATCCCCTCTGAGGTATTATGATTATATTGCTTTTATTTTTTCATCAAGCAGTTTAAAAGCCTCTTGAACTCTCTCTTTGGGTACTGCCGCATATCGATCGCCTATACTCACCTCGAAATAGCATTCCTTCTCACTGACTTCTCGCAAATAGCTGGTCAATCCAACACCGGTTTCCTCATAAACAGCTAAAAGAATAGGTTCCAGCGCTTGATTCGATACGCTAATATGTACATGAAACATATTAGAAATCGGTACTGCCGGCTTGGTTTCAACCGCATGGCACTGATTATAAAGGGCTGCCAGCTCCTTCGCTTCCTCAAAATACTGTGCCATTTTTGGAATCCTTTGATCAAAATAATAGTCCGCACTGATTATGTAAGGATATAGACTAATTAAATCCCCGCCATGCCGTCTTTTCCATACTTTTGATTTTTCCGTAAAGGCCTTTCCACCCGCTAGAATGGCCCCGGCAATGGCGCCAATCCCCTTATAAAAGGACACATAGACACTATCAAAAAGTGCACAGATTTCCGCAGCCGACTTTTGATAGAAAGGGACAATCTCAAAAAGTCTCGCTCCATCAAGATGCAATTTGACTCCTTTTTCACGGCAAAAAGCTGAAATGGCTTCAAGCGTTTGATAATCAGGCAATTGCCCCCCAATCTCACGCTGTGGTAATTCTAGCAATAAACATGCAATCTCCTCATCCATACCAAGGACATCTTCCAAACTAATTAATCTACTTTTATCTGCCAGCAATACAGGCTCGATATGATGCAATTCCTTTAAACCATCTTCTTCATGGATTTCTAAATGACTCAATGGATGATAAGCAACCTTTTTGACACCCTTTTGATCACACCAAATCCGTAAGGCAATTTGCTGTGCCATCGTTCCACTAGGAAAAAATACAGCCGCTTCTTTCCCTAAATAAGCCGCCATTTTCGCTTGAAAATCCTCGATGATTTTCCCTTTCCCATACATATCACTATCCATGTCCCCATCCACATTCGCAAACGCCTCTGTAAGGACTTGAATATCTCGAGTTCCGTGACCAGGTAATTGATATTCCGTCTGTTTAAAAGCATCTAATAAAACGTTTCGCTCGCTCATCGTCTGTCTCTCCTCTTATTTATTCTCATAGAAAATTATACCAATCGATAAATTAAAAATCGCTCATTTGGATTCTTTTCATAAACATATGGGAGAACCACTTCCTCTATCCATTCAAAAGCTGTTTCCTTCTCTAAAAAGTAAATATAATCTGCCGCCGGATAATATAAAACCAACTCGATTTCCCGTGGTGACTGTTCATAGGAACACAAAATATTGTTAATAATTTTTCTAAATACTTGAACAGAAAAAGGGTTAAAGAAGTAAAACCGATTGTCTTCCGGATGTACCTCATATTCTTCTGCTAAGCAGCATAGGAAATGGATCTTTTCCTTATTGTTCTTTGCCCTTTTCAAATAACTCTTTTGATTTTGAACAGCATCCTGATAAAGTTCATCATCCATTTCTATTCCGACCACCGAGGCACCGAAGAAATAGTGGATATAAAAATTAAGACGTCCTTTTCCACAACCAAAGTCGACAATATGATCATTGTTTTTTAACTTATATTTTTCAAATAACACCTCAAGCGCACTATAGGGTGTTGGTTCATAGCGGTGATAATGCAAAGATTTATGAAAACCCTGCTGTACCTCTTTTGTTTTTATGTTTAGTAATTTATCATAATAATGTTCCTTCATGGATGTCTCCTACCTATTTAAAAATCGATCCTCTTTTCATATTATCCCATATAAAAGAAGGAAAAAGGAGAACCATGTAGAACTGTAGAATAAATCGGATCAATTAGGAGCTGACGCCCTTTTGAAAATAAAAAAAATCTTAAATAATAATGCCGTTGTAGTTTCTGATAACGATGAGGAGAAAATTGCGATCGGGGCAGGCATCGCTTTTCAAAAGAAAAGAAATGACATAATTAATCCAAATAAAATTGAAAAGCTATTCATCATGAAAGAAAACGAGAAATTTCAGCAGCTATTGCTTAAAATTCCTGAAGAACATTTTGCCCTCTCTGAGGATATCATTACTTACGCAGAGGAATCACTTGGCTCTAAATTAAATGACCACGTTCATATCGCTCTTACCGATCACTTATCCTTTGCCATCGAGAGGGTACGGGAAGGCATCCAACTAAAAAATAAATTATTCCATGAGATAAAAACCCTTTATAGAAAAGAGTTTGATATAGGTATCTGGGCTATCAAACATATCGAAAATAAAATCAATATCAAAATGCCTGTTGATGAAGCAGCCTATTTGGCGCTTCACATTCATACTGCTAAACTGCATGGTGTTGATATGAAGCAAACACTGCGGCAAACGGCAATTATTGGCGAAATGATACATACGATAAAAGAGTGTCTTCACGTATCCATTGAGGAGGATGACCTATCGTATCAACGATTACTGACCCACCTCCGTTTTACACTTTCTAGAAGCCGCCATCCTGTGCAGCCCGTAATGGATGATGAGATGCTGACCATGATCAAAAAGAAGTTCGCGGTCTCCTATCAATGTGCCAAAAACGTCGCGAAGCTTCTCACAGAACAATACAGCATCCACCTTCCAGAACACGAACTGGGATACATCACTATTCATATCGAAAGATTAAGAAACCTATAGTGACAAAAAAACGCTTAGACTAATCGTAAGTCTAAGCGTTTTTCCATAACGTATGGCTATTTATTTCTTGCGTATCTTCATGATTTCATCTGCTACGAATTGGACATTTGTCCCCACGATGACTTGAATGCTTTGTTTTCCAACGATATTAATCCCTGGAACACCGGTTGCCTTAATTTTCTTTTGGTCTACCACATCCATGTCTTTTACTTCTAAACGCAAGCGTGTTACACAGTTATCGACAGAAACCACATTGGCGTCGCCGCCCAATCCTTCATAAATCTGAGCTGCCATCACTGCAAATTTGCTTTCACCTGTAGCAACACTCACTTCGCCCGCTTCGTCCTCATCTTCCTCACGACCAGGAGTCATTAGGTTGAACTTAACGATAATGAATCGGAATAAGAAGTAGTAAATTACCGCAAATACGAGGCCTTGAACTAGTAACATATATGGCTGATTGGCAATTGGTATCCTTAAGCTTAGCACAAAGTCGACTAGACCCGCACTAAAACCGAAACCAGCTGTCCAATGGAACGCTGCTGCGATTGCTAATGACAGACCTGTCAAAATTGCATGGACAAGATAAAGCATTGGTGCAACAAACATAAAGGCAAATTCAATTGGTTCCGTTACGCCCGTAAAGAAGGCTGCAAAGCCGGCAGCTAACATTAAGGAAGCTACTTGCTTTTTCTTCTTTGTTTTTGCTGTATGGACCATCGCTAACGCGGCAGCTGGAAGACCAAACATCATAACAGGGAAGAATCCTGCTTGGTACATACCTGTAACGCCTTTTTCCCCTTTGCTTGCCCAGAAGTTCGTAATATCACTGATTCCGGCCACATCAAACCAGAACACGGAGTTTAACGCATGGTGTAAACCGGTTGGGATTAATAGACGGTTGAAGAATCCATATAGACCTGCACCTAGTGCACCTAATTTCGCAATTCCTTCACCAAATGAAACTAATCCTGTAAAAATGACCGGCCATACGAAGAATAGTATAGCGGAAGCTACTAACATCGAAACAGCCGTCATAATTGGTACCAATCGTTTACCGCTAAAGAACGCCAGTGCATCCGGTAATTTCACATGACTGAAACGATTGAACATTGTCGAAGCGACAATACCTGAAAGGATCCCTACAAACGCATTTCCAATTTTCCCAAACGCAGGATCGACCTTTGCTGGATCAATCCCTTGTAATAAAGCCACTGTATTGGTTGAAAGCAAAGTGGTAACAACTAGATAGGCGACTAAACCGCTGAGCGCTGCCGACCCGTCCTTTTCCTTTGCCATTCCCAGCGCTACCCCTACTGCAAATAGGATTGGGATATTATCAATAATTGAACCCCCGGCTTTAATTAAGAAGGCTGCAAGCGGGCTATCTGCTCCCCATCCAGTAGGGTCAATCCAGTAACCGATACCCATTAGAATCGCAGCAGCTGGTAATACTGCTACCGGCAGCATCAATGAACGACCAATTCTCTGTAAATATTTTTTCATTATCTTACCTCCTCTTAAAATGACGACCTACTAACAAAACAACTAATCATACAAAATACGAACAACTAAAAATAAAATAATTTCCTTAAAAAGTGCACAATAGCCGCCGTTTTGTCAGTCTACTACCCCCACCATCACCTCCTTTAAGTCTCTGTAATAATAACGGTTTCCCCTTTAATGCCTTTTTTTTCTTGTGTAAAACGGTACTGTTTGCCAATTTCATTACTATTTGTAATAACAATAGGTGTTATGATACTTTTTGCAAGTTGTTTTATCATATCCAAATCCATTTCCATCAATAGCTGCCCGGTAGTCACTTTATCCCCCACATTGACCGCTATCGTAAATCCTTCCCCGTTTAAAGATACGGTTTCGAGACCGACATGAATGAGAATTTCCGCCCCATCTACTGCACGAACACCAATGGCATGCTTAGTCTCTGCAATCAGAATAACGCTGCCCTTTACAGGTGAATAAATTTTTCCCTCTTCAGGGATCATAGCGATTCCCTCACCCATCATCTTTTGACTGAAAACTGGGTCTGGAACCTCGCTTAACGAAAGGATTTCTCCATTTACTGGTGCAAAAATGGCTGATTTCTCTTTTTTAAAAATATTGAATCGCATTTTTTCTTACTCCTTTTTCACAGTTAAATGTCCATCTAACCCTAATATTATCTTACGGTCTTGTATTAACTCCTAGTACTAAGAAAAGCACTGGGATTGGACAATTCTCAAAGTCGAACTATTCCTTACAAATAGACTGTGTTAAACATGAATGTTGATTTCCGCTCCAGGCGCTTCGCTTTCCGCGGGCGTGTCGGGGAGCCTCCTCGTCGCTCGCGCTCCTGCGGGGTCTCCCCTGCACTGTACTCCCGCAGGAGTCTTCGCACCTTCCGCTCCAATCAACATTGTCTATAAAAACAACATTAGCTTTTAACACAGCCTACAAATAAAAAAGGCATGGGGGTATAATAAAAGGACATGAAAATGCCTTTCATTTTACCACCATGCCTGATCGGATCAGTAACATGTGATCATATTAAATATTACCTATATCATATCACTTATCAGTAAAATTACAATATGTAAGCGTAAACATTTTTGAAACGCTATGATTTTTTCAATAACTCACGGATGATTTTTTCACAGATTTCATGGGTTGTAAGCGCATCTTGTGCAGAAATCCCTGGGGTTGAATTTGTTTGTACCGATTGGATAAAATCTGCTACCATCTGTTCAAAGCCACGTTTTACCAAGGTTGGTTCCCAATCACTGCTCCGGACATCAACTGTTTCCATATTCTTCAAAACAGTGAGTTTGGACACATTATGGACCGTTCTTTTTTCTAGCGGTCCCATGACTTCGGCTATTTCTTCGTTCGTGCCATTATCACGATTCATAATGCCGATGGCGGACCTGCCATCACCAGCAATGAATTGAACCACTATATGATAAAGAGTGTCTTCAACCATTCTACCGTTGACAATCAAATCTTTAATATTGTACGGAAATAGATACCTCATTGTATCTACTACATGAATAAAATCATCATAAATAAACGTCCGCGGTTCTCCTGGCAGACTCTTGCGGTTCTTCTGAACAACAACCATATTCGGCTCTGCGACTTCTTTTAGTTTTCTATAGGTCGGTGCAAATCTACGGTTAAACCCAGTCATGAGAATAAGGCCCTTATCCTCCGCTAGCTTTACCAACCTTTTGGCCCCTTCGTAATGGTCGGAAATAGGCTTATCAACAAACACATGAATCCCACGATGTAAGAGTACCTCTACTATTTCCTCATGAGATGCAGTTGAGGAGTGAACAAATGCCCCGTTAATGCCGCTGTTCATTAAGGACTCCATGTCAGAATGAAGATGTTCAAACCGGTACTGGCTTCCTAGAGACCTTAGCTTGTCTTGATTTCTTGTGTAAAAATGAAATTCAATCTCTTTCATACTACTGTATACAGGCAGATATGCTTTTTGCGCAATATCCCCTAGACCAATAACACCTAATTTAAGCATTTTGTTCCCCTCCAAACTTATCCCCGGTATTGTATAGCTAGTCCTTTTAAGAAATTTCTAGCGTATTTATCACCGCACTCTTTATAATTTTTATGGCCTACTTTTCTTAATAAAGCACTTAATTCACCTTTTGTGATCGTAATCCCTGCACTATCAAATATATCAATCATATCTTCACTAGTTAGAGTTAGTGCTATTTTCAATTTCTTTAAAAGGATATTATTCACACTTTCCTTAGAGAATTGCGGTCTATCAGGTTGGCCGGGTTTTGGCTCTTGCTCGCCTCGCTTAAAGGTAATAAGGCCATTTAAAAATGACTCAAACATCTTATTATTGCATTTTATTACGTCTTCCTCATTGTCTTCTTCATAATCTACATCGTCATTTGATTTTGTAAGGATTTTAAGGACTTCCTCTTTTGTAACTTCAACGCCACCAAGCTTAAAGATCTCAACCATATCCGTGTTTTTTATATCCAAAGCATATCGCAATCGTATTAAAATATCATTATTTTCCATCTAGAATAGAACCCTCCATACTTCTTCTACTTTCTCTCGAGCCACGCACAGCACTCAACGTGCGTAGTCATTGGAAACATATCAACCGGTTGCACTTCTACTGTCCTGTAGCCCCCGTCTTCTAAAATCCTCAGATCCCTTGCTAACGTCGCTGGGTTGCAGGAAACATAGACAACCTTTTTCGGCTTCATCTCTATAATCGTTTGCAGCAATGCCTCGTCGCAGCCTTTACGCGGCGGGTCCACTACTAAAACATCCGCCGTATTCCCGTCCTTGTACCACTTCGGAATCACAACCTCCGCTTCACCGGCAGCGAATTCCGCGTTCGTAATTTCATTCAATTCCGCATTTCGCTTCGCATCTTCAATCGCCTCAGGAACCACTTCTACACCAAATACTTTTTTGGCCTTTTGTGCTAAAAATAATGAAATCGTTCCAATTCCACAATAGGCATCAATGACATTTTCTTCTCCGTTTAGATTCGCGTATTCCAATGCCTTTTCATATAGGACCTTTGTTTGTACTGGATTCACTTGGTAAAACGATAGAGCTGATATCGCAAACTTTACATCACCAATATAGTCATAGATGACCTCATTCCCCCATAAAACATTGGTTTTCTCCCCCATGATCACATTGGTTCTTTTGGAATTTACATTGTGAACGATTGATTTTAACTTAGGCAATCGAGCGACCATTTCCTCAACCAGCCGATTTTTCTGTGGCAGGTCCGTGGTTCTTGTAATGATGACAACCATGAGTTCTCCCGTTTGTTGACCATAGCGCGCCATAATATGCCTCAGTACACCTTTATGGCTTTCCTCTTGGTAGGCAGGAATGCCAAGCTCATTGCAAATTTCCTTTACTACCTGAATTGCTTCATTTATTTCTGGGAGTTGAATGAGACTTTCATTGGTATCAACAATTTCATGGCTTCTTGGCTTAAAAAATCCAGCAATTAGTTTACCTTCTTTTTCTCCAACTGGTACCTGTGCCTTGTTTCGGTAATGGAACGGTTCCTCCATTCCTAGAATCGGGTGTACCACTACATCCTCTAATTTACCGATGCGGGTCAGGACTTGCCTGACCTGATTTTCTTTATATTTCAACTGCCCTTCATATCTAATGTGCTCAAGCTGACAGCCTCCGTATTTATGTTTTTCTTCGCTAGGAATATCGACACGGTACGGGCTTTTTTCATAAAGCTCGATTAGCCGGCCGATTCCATATCCTTTACCAGTCTTGATCACCTTAATCTTCGCTTTTTCACCAGGCAAACCATTGGGGATGAATAACGGATAGCCTTCCACCTTCGCTACCCCTGCTCCATCATGAGTAATATCTTCAAAAACAACATCTATATAATCGTTCTTATTAACAGGTAATGTTCTGCTCATAAACTTCGTCCTTTGCTCCATTTTTGACTAGAAGAATTGTATCACATTCTGAGGAAGAATACGAAACAAGGCCCCACGAGAGATAAGGTTTATGCTAAAATTTTCCTATGTCTTTATTTTGATTGAGAGGAGCCATTATGAAAAAAAGAAATTGGCTTTACCTTTGCTTGATTGTTCTATTATTTACAGCAGGCTGGTATGGTTATGAAACTGCGACTGACGACACTTATGAAGGAATGTCTATTATTCCTGAGGATCATAAAGATATCCCCTTATATCCTGGCTTGGAGCCTACGAGGAATAATTATGTAATGAAAGGTGACTCGTGGAGAGAGGTTTTTGTATTTTATGAAAAACAGCTTCCTGAGAATGGCTGGACGTTAGCTTTGAAGGGCTCCGCACTTGAGGATAAGGATCCTGAAAATGATTGGTCGGGAGCGTATTCTGAGTGGACCAAAGAAGGATTCGATGGTGTTTTATGGGTTTCGACGAGCTATAATCAAGGGGACAATCAAACAGAGGTCATGTTTGATCAAACACCTATTCTACATTCTACAACATGGATTGAGAAAGTACCTGCAAGCCTATGCATTCATGCTGATGCGTTACGGTCAGACTGTGAGAAGGTTACTGACCCTGATGAATTAAAGGCAATTATTCATTTTATTAACAATGCATATGATTCAAAAGAAAAAGCACCTGCGTATAAAAATGAAGGCAGAATAGACTTAGGAACCTTTGATGTTTATTTCTATTATCAAAAGAATGAGGAGATTATCCTTTGGTCGGGGAAAGGTACTAAGAAAATGAAACCCGAGCCGGAGTTTTTGGCGCTTTTGAAGCTTTCATCCTAAGACTTTGTTCTTTTCCGACTTTATGAAAGACATTTCTTTTCTTATTCTCTTATATTTTGTCCTTCATCGGGCTTATGAAAGACAGTTCTTCTCATATACTCTTATGTTTTGTCCTTCATCAGGCTTATGAAGGACAGTTCTTTTCATATTTCCTTATATTTTGTCCTTCATAGGGCTTATGAAGGACATTTCTTCTCATTTTCTCTTATGTTTTGTCCTTCATCGGCTTTTCTTTATATACAAATACCCAAAATACCAAAAAGACGCCCCTCTCAGGACGCCCTATCATTTATTCCTTCATCGCTGCTACTTTCTCTTTTACCTCTTCAATATTCTTCATTTTGTTATCCCAGCACTTTTGACTTAAGTCAACTGGGTATTCTTCTGGGTTCATAATCCGCTTGTATTCTTCCCATAACGAATCTAAATTCGCCTTCAGGTAATCACGTGATTCTTCCAAACAAGGAAGCTCATACACAAGCTCGCCATTAACAAAAATATCTTCATGAAGTGGTTTAGCAGTAAAGTTTGTAACCACCTTATTAATGAACGTATGAGTGGGATGGAACATTCTCAGACGCTTTTCAGGGAGCTTCTCATCCTCCATCGCAATATAATCGCCCTCTGCATGGTGATTCGTATTATTAATAATGCGATAGATTTTTTTCAGGCCTGGAGTTGTTACTTTTTCTGGATTAGAGGAAATTTTAATCGTATCCTCCAACTCCCCCTGTTCGTTTTCAATACAAACAATTTTATAAACAGCCCCAAGTGCAGCTTGATCATAGGCAGTAATCAGCTTTGTACCAATTCCCCAGCTTTCAATTTTTGCACCCTGCGCCTTCAAGTTAATAATCGTATACTCATCTAAATCACTGGAAGCGTAGATTTTTGCATTCTTAAATCCGGCTTCATCCAATAATTTACGTGCTTCTTTAGAAAGATACGCAAGGTCACCACTATCTAAGCGAATCCCAATAAAGTTAATCTGATCTCCCATCTCTTTTGCCACTTTAATCGCATTCGGCACGCCAAGACGGAGTGTATCATACGTATCAACTAAGAAAACACAATCCTTATGTGACTCCGCATACTTACGAAAAGCTGTATATTCATCTTTATATGCTTGAACCATTGAATGAGCATGGGTACCAGCGACTGGTATCCCAAACAATTTCCCTGCTCTCACGTTACTTGTTGCTTCGAAACCTGCAAGGTAAGCCGCTCTCGTCCCCCAAATAGCTGCGTCCATCTCCTGGGCACGTCTTGTCCCAAATTCCATTGCAACCTCATTGCCCAAAACTTGTTTGATTCTTGTAGCTTTCGTTGCAATTAATGTTTGGTAATTCACAATATTGAGCAAAGCTGTTTCAATTAACTGTGCTTCAGCCAAAGGCGCTTCAACTCGTAAAATCGGCTCATTGCCAAAAACGAGTTCGCCCTCTTTCATGCCACGAATGGTTCCAGTAAACCTTATATTTTTTAGATATTCAAGAAAATCTTCTTGATAACCAACTTCATTTTTTAAGTACTCAAGGTCGTCTTCCGTAAAGTGGAAATTTCGAATATACTGAATGACCTTTTCAAGACCAGCGAAAACAGCATAGCCATTCCCAAACGGTAGCTTGCGGAAAAATAATTCGAAGACCGCACGTTTATTATGTATACCATCTCTCCAATATGTCTCTGTCATATTAATCTGGTAAAGATCGGTATGAAGAGTATAACTATCATCTTGATAAATGTGTTTCATAATCGCCCTCCGGAATACTATTACAGCTTTCTCATCATTAAAAACTATAATATCATTAAAAAGATTATTTCACCATAGCACCCAACGATTGTTCAAAATGTCCGAGGGCCCATTCATGTCCCGCTTGATTAAATGAGGCAACAGCGTCCTTGTAAACAACGATTTTGAAGCCTTTATTGTACGCATCTACCGCCGTATGAAGCACACAAATATCCGTACAAACCCCCACCAAATGAACCTCCGTAATGCCACGCTCTCTTAATTTGATTTCCAAGTCTGTACCAGCGAAGGCGGAGTACCGTGTTTTATCCATAAATACAACATTTTCCTGGTCCTTATTTTTCTCATATTCATCCATTAATGCTCCAAATAGGTCTCTTCCAGATGTACCGCGAAGATTATGCGGTGGGAATAATTTTGTTTCCGGATGATATTCATCCCCTTGGTCATGGACATCAATAGCAAAGACCACGTAATTACCATTCTCAATAAATTCGTTCGTTAGCTGTGTGATTTTCTCTTCAATGGACTGGCCTGGTTTTCCACACGTTAGCGCCCCACTATCTGCAACAAAATCAAATGTATAGTCAATGTTGATCAATGCCTTCATATCCCACACCCCTTATTTGTCTTGACTGTTGTGTATAACCCCATTATATACCTTAATTCTAGAGCTAATTCGGTTTTTCCTCCTATATAAACCTTCACGTTACGAAAAAAGCTCGCTCCATATGGAACGAACTTCTTGTTAACTATATCTTTTACCCGGCACCCAATCTGTCGGTCGGTCAAGCGGGCGAATATGATCAAGTGGCACAAACACTTCTAAATGGCGGTATAGGTTTTCAAACTCTGCTGGAAGCAGTCCGCCGAATTCGCCGTCTAAATTTAACTGCACCCTGTCATCAGAATATACTTTTATACGATTTGCCTGTGTGTAAATGACATTGGGGTCATTCACATGCTCCCCGCGAACGGCTAAGGTTGAGATTCGAATAAACTCTGCCAAGTTAACCTTTTTCAAAATTAGCAGCGAGAACAACCCATCATTAATAGAGGCATCAGGCGCAAGCTTTTCAAATCCCCCAATGGAATTCGTCAAGCCCACAAGGAACATCATGGCTTCTCCTTCGAACAGCTTCCCATCATATTCAAGCTTTAGATGCGAGGCTTTAATTGAAGGAATCATTTCCATTCCCTTTAAGTAGTAGGCAAGCTGACCAAGCATCGTTTTTAATTTGCTAGGTACCTCATATGTAAGCTCAGTTAGCCTTCCTCCACCAGCGATATTTATAAAATACTTTTCATTAATACGACCAATATCGACGGGAATTAATTCCCCTTTTGTGATTATGTCTACAGCGGTTCCAATATCCCTTGGTATCTGAAGGGCACGTGCAAAATCATTCGTTGTTCCAGCTGGAATGATTCCTAACTTCGGACGATACTCCTGCTCAGCGAGGCCGTTAACCACTTCATGAATGGTTCCATCTCCCCCGGCAGCAATAACTATGTCATACTTGCGCTCGACAGCTATGCGCGCCGCATTTGTTGCATCGCCTGCTCCAGTTGTGGCATGACAAGAAGCTTCATAGCCAGCCGCCTCTAATTTCATAAGAATCTCCGGCAATTGGCGCTTGATCAATTCACGTCCTGAAGTTGGGTTATAAATTAGTCTTGCTCTTTTCATTATCATCATCCTAATTTTTTTAAATAACACCGACTCTGTTAATTCTATATTCTACCAATTATTATCCTCGCTTACAAATATATTGCGGGACCATAAATCCTATTCTTTCTCCAGAGTCCATCTTCTATCATAATCCTTTTTATTTTTTTTGCAAAAAATAAGACGATGTTTTCCCTACTAATTGCTATTAAGACTTACATTATACGCATTAACTATATTGATACGGTGTTTGCCTTCTCCTGCTTGATAAACCGCATTTTTCAACACAGATGAATTCTCTATGCCTTCAGAAGCCTTATCATCAGATACTTTCCACTCGCCATCCTTTCCGTGAACATCCTCGACTCCGACTGCTGCTATCTTTAAATCACTATTTTTCATAACATCGACCATAACCGATGAAACACTTTCAATACTCCAATCATTCGCCAGCGTCCTTGGCTTTAGCGTAAGCTCATTCCCGTTACCGATCACCTCAAGCTTCACATCACTTGGTACAAGAAGCGTTGCCGCAACATTACCTTGTACATCAAACGGTCCCACCTCATTTGGCAAGGTCTTCACATTCAGATATAACGTATCGCCTCTTTTGTTTGCTGAAATCATATCATCCGCTGTTTTTAAAAGCTTATCCTTCTTCGCTGTTTGAACCCGATACGTACCAAACATAGAGATCTCATTTTCCTCTGTCGCCTCAATCGTCATATCATAGCCAACCGTTCTGACTACCACTCGTTTGATACTATCATCCATTTGATAGGAATAAGTGGGAAGCTCAAACGAACGTTCTTCCCTTGCAATTAATTCCTCCACCTTGTCCATCAGACCTGTTGAGCTAATGACCGCAAATGCGATACCAGTAGTCCCCATCAGTCCGACAAAGAAAATACTAAGAAAATCATATTTTAACATCGGCTTTTCCTGCCGTGACAAAAATAAATAGAGTAAAATTTCGACACCCAGAACAATTAATAATATTGGCCACCACGCGCTCATCACCTGAACCATGCTAAACCCAAGAAACCTTGAGAAAAAGAGGAAAAGGCCAAGAAATAGGAGCGATCCTCCCATTGAAAATGTACCCACACGCCAGGTTCTCATACCTCTTCCTCCTTTCTTTTTCTAAAAAGGAACCCAATTCCGGCTCCGATTAAGAGCACGCCTGCCATCCTTTTTCCCCACTTACTCATGGTTCTCTACCTCCCGCTTCTTTTTGCTACCAGATAATAACTTGATTCCTCCACCGATTAATAGCAGACAAACAAGACCTGTCTGGAAATACGGCTGGAAGTAACCTTGAACCCAGTACATCACATCAATATCCAATAGTCTTGAGAACACGGGTGAAAAGGCTGGAAGCAGAACGTTCATGACTAAATAATATACACCCATAATGACAAGCCCAATCCCCACCCATTTCTGATGATTAAGGAAATAGGCAATGATCGGCACATCTTCAATCGATTCCTCACCGTACCTAGATGCTTTTTGCAGTCCATCAAAAAAGCTGTAAAACCAGATAATCGGTATTAAAAACAAGAAGATCCCTAAACGTAAAACATCTAATATATATATAGAAAATAGAAACGCCGCCATTAACTGAATCCCTCGGCGCTGTAAACCTAAATAGAGGTGGCCGGCTCCAGGGAAGATCGATAGAAAGGTCGCAATGGATTTACTCTTCTTTCCGTCTTCTTTCCGCATTTCAAAGTCCTCTAAAATACTTCGATCGATTAACTCCTCACCGCGTTGCTTTTTATTGACTTGTTGGACTGCATCGAAAAATCCGTACACCCAGATCACCGGTAATCCCGCTAAGAACACCATAAACTCGCCGCGATTAGACATGGCTGTTACAAAAATAACCATGACGGCAAGACCCAAAAACGCTGCTAAAAGGGTCAACCCCCTATTCATCAGGCCAATCTGCAAGTGGCCGAGACCTGGGACAAAGGATAAGACAATCGTATAGAATCGTTCAGAGTCTTGATTTTGGATATCCTCCGGATTGGCAGCCTTTACGGCTGCCTTATGCTTTGAGATCTGAAGTCCCATATCTATAAAGCTAATAATGTAGAAGACAGCCCCTCCCAAAAAGGCTAGGAAGGCTTCCCCTCCTGCATTATTAATTGCACCAATCAGTGTTGCAAACGCTGCTACACCGACTGCAATAAGATAAAATAAGCCACGAAAAACTTTACCGTTATAAATATGTCCAAGACCAGGAATAAGATTTAATGTTAATGCCTTTGTCGGATTTTTCATTTCTTATTTGCCTCCTTTTTTTCTAATGAGTCCATCCATGCGAATGTTTTATTCATCATCCCCTCTGTCATAGATGGTCTTTTTTCCTGAATCTGTTTTGTTTCTATTGAATTTGCATAAGTTGCAAGCGATTGGAATGCTCCAGTAAAAGTTAACAAGATTGTCGCAGCCGCTGCCAATAAATAATGAAACGCAGCCTGCTTATAAAACGGCTTCTTCTTGATGGACTTTTGTTCAGCATTCTTGGTGTCAGGCACCACATCTTGCTTCTTGGAAACCTCTGCCATTACGGCATCGGTAAAACTAGTTTCATTTGATAGAATGGGGAGAGATGATTCATTTGCTGTTACTGCTTGCAAATAGACTTCAAGACATTGGTCACATGTATATAGATGATTTTCAAACTCCTCACGGGTTTTACCAGTGATTTCATTTCTTACATATTGCAGCCATTGATCGTAGGTGTAATGCTTCATGAAAAATCGTCCTCCTTCCAATTCTTTTTCATCCAGCTTCGTGCCCGGTACAGCTTCGTTTCAATTGTCTTCACCTGTACTTTTTGTTCCTCAGCCATTTGTTGATAGCTTTTTTCCGCAATGTAAAACCCATAAATGACTTCGCGGTAATTCTCTGGTAACTCATCAAGCCTTTTCCTAACAAGCTTACGTTGATCATTTTCAATGATTTCTTTCTCTATACTATCCCTAGGTGTCCCTAATGCCTGCTGCTCCAGGGCATCCACAACTTCCTCTCTTCTTCTGGCCTGTTTTCGTTTTACATCTATTGCATGATTGACAGCAATTCGTGTCATCCACGTTTTAAACCCTTGGTTTTCATATTGGGAGAGAGAGGTATAAATTTTCATGAACACTTCTTGTGCGGCATCTTCTGCTTCCTTTTGGTCACGAAGAACAGCAAAGACAGTCCGGAACACGTCATTGCGGTACTTCTCAACCAAAAGACGAAAGGCATGTTCATTGCCCTCCAGCACTTTTTCTATTAATACGGTGTCGCTAATGGTTCTCTCCCCCTTTCTCTCTGTTCTTTCACATCAATAGACGAAACGTATTGCAAACACCCCTACACTTTTTATATAAATATTTTTTTCATCATATCATGCTCTCTAGGAACCATCATAAAAAAACGTGCGAAACGAGTCGCACGCCTAAAAAGATTACTTATTCTAATCGTAAGATACAAACATTACAGTCATGAGGAATCTCAAAGGATCCACTCTCTGGTAAGGAGCCCGTTAATTCCTTTAATGCTTCCTTTCGAACCGACTCGTCTAGCTCCGCTAGCCAGGAGATTGACTCTACTCGTTCTACCCAATCCTCTTTCGAAAAGCTAACGGTATAATTTAGCTTGTAGAAGTCTCTAATTTCAAATCCTTCTTTTTTCCACTCTTCAAACCACTCAACTGGAAAGCCATTAATTCTCATTTTTGAATCTGCTTTCGAACCAGCCGGTGTTAAACCGCCCACTATGTATTTTTCAATAACCTTTAAGGTTTCTTCCACCACAGCCGGCCCTGAAAGAAATCCAGAATCTATGATAATTAACGTCCCTTTTGATTTTAGAATCCTTTTGATTTCTTGGATAGCCTTCGCACGATCGAACCAGTGCCACGCTCTCATCACCGTCACAATATCAAACTGTGAATCTTCCAAACCTGTGGCTTCCGCTGTTCCCAGTTGATAGGGAATGTTGAAATTCTTCCTTTGATTCAATAAAACAGCCTGATGTAACAATTCCTGTGATGGTTCAATACCCACTACATTTGCTTTTCTCATCGCCATTTTTCTTGCAAGTACACCTGTGCCTGATCCAAGGTCAGCGATCGTCTTTCCATCAAAAAAAATATTGCGCAGCTGCAAGCTTTCCATTAAAGTGACGGGAATATCTTCTCTTGAACGAGCATAGCTATTAGCAACTTGGCCAAAATCAATTCCACTCATGTTAGGTTCTCCCTTTACTTCCGAATATTGAGATATTAACAAAATAATACCATTTAAGTGTGATAGAATGCTATTAGAATTAAAAATTATATGTGAGGGACTGATGCATATGGTTTGGTTATTGCTTCTTGCTTCTTATTTAATTGGAAGTATTCCCACTGCTTTGATTGTGGGTAGACTAATCTTTGGTGTCGATATCCGGGAACTTGGAAGTAAAAATCCGGGAGCAACAAATACGTTACGGGTTCTTGGAAAAAAGTCTGCTATTTTCGTCCTTCTTATCGACCTTGCAAAGGGTGCTTTAGCAACTTATCTGCCTTTATATTTTCAATTGGAGGTTGACCCCATCTACTTTGGATTACTTGCTGTGGTTGGCCATTGCTTTCCTATTTTTGCAGGGTTTAGAGGCGGCAAAGCTATTGCCACAACTGCTGGAGCATTATTAATAGCCAATCTCCCATTGTTGGTCGTTGCGTATCTTTCCTTTTTTGCCATTATTTTTATAACCAAGTATGTATTTTTTGGATCTATTTCTGTTGGATTAAGCATGCTTGCCTATTCCTTTTTTTCATCTGAATTAGAATTAGAACTCATTTTTTTATTCTTTTCATTCTTTTTAATTTATCTACACCGTTCTAATATTCGCAACTTTATCCTTGGGATCGAACCAAAGATTAATGATAAAACTTTAAGCAAAGATCGCATTCCACCAAAGGGCGGCGGCAATTTCAAACTATAAAAAGAGAAGGCTGATTCCAATACCAGGAGTCAGCCTCCTTTTTATTTTGGCTGTGTTAAAGAACATTGTTGATTTTTAACTCTGTTGATTGGAGCGGAAGGCGGCGAAGACTCCTGCGGGAGTACGGGGCAGGGGAGACCCCGCAGGAGCGAAGCGACGAGGAGGCTCCCCGGCACGCCCGCGGAAAGCGAAGCCGCCTGGAGCGGAAATCATCAGACAAGTTTAACAGAGCCTTTATTTTAATAATGTACCTATTATGCTGCTTGCTACCGTTTGCCAAATGGATGCGTCCTGTTGATAGGAGGTTCTCAACCGCTTATACATTTCCATCTGTCTTTCCTGAAAATCAACTGCATCCTTTCCAGGCAAAGCTGCTCGTTCCTTTTCCACAAGAGCCTGCATTTCTGGTGCTCTTGGACCCCAAACCCCCACTTCGTTTCCCTCTTGGTCAATAAAAATGAAAATGGGAATGGCCCTTGATGTGCCATTTGTTAAGTATTGGTCCATTAACTCTAAATTCTGGTCTCTGAGAACAAAGCGAACCTCTATCCCGCTGGCTTCAGCAATTTTGAGTAAAATCGGATTGTTCAAGAGCGCATCCCCACACCAATCCTCTGATATAATGATGACTCGTAACTGCTTCTCCCTTAATTCTTCAAGCTTCTTGCTGTCTTCAGCAGATAGTGTGAAATGCTCATAAATGGATAGCATTTCTTCTTTATTACTTGTCATTCCATTAATATATTCATCAACTGGCATTCCTTTTTGAAACCAAGCGTTTAAACCCATCCCAACTACACCCCTTCCGATTTTCTTCTATGATAGTCGTTTTAATCACACGTTACAATTGAACTGCATTCAAGCGTATTCCTATGGTATTCTACAAGCACTTATTACTATTTTCATAAAGCAATAAATTAGTACTAGAAATGAATTTAATAAGTTGATAGAATATTTTATATATAGGAAATATTATTATAAATAATTTCCAATATAATAAAGGGGGAAAAGTATGTCAAACGAGACACTACAATTAGTTTCGATTGGAATCTACATCGCCATGATGCTATTCATCGGTTGGTATTCTTATCGAAAAACTAGCAATCTGACGGACTACATGCTCGGGGGAAGGTCTTTAGGACCTGCAGTAACCGCCTTGAGTGCTGGCGCAGCTGATATGAGTGGATGGCTATTAATGGGCTTACCTGGCGGAATTTATGTAAGCGGTTTAGCGGACGCTTGGATCGCTGTCGGTCTAACAATTGGCGCCTATTTAAACTGGTTATTGGTAGCACCTCGTCTGCGCTCCTATACACAGGTAGCAAATGATTCTATTACAATTCCAAGTTATTTAGAAAATCGCTTTAAAGACAAAACGAAACTACTCCGCATTGTATCAGGTATCGTTATACTTATTTTCTTTACTTTCTATGTGTCTTCAGGAATGGTTTCGGGAGCAGTATTCTTTGAAAGTTCATTTGGAACAGACTACCATACAGGTCTATATATCGTTGGCGGCGTTGTTGTTGCCTATACCTTGTTCGGAGGATTCCTTGCTGTAAGTTATACCGACTTCATTCAAGGATTAATGATGCTAATTGCCTTACTTTTAGTTCCCGCAATTGGTATTTTTAAAACAGGTGGTCCAGCAGAGACGTTTGATACCATTCGTGCCATAGATCCTACCTTACTAGATTTATTTAAAGGAACTACTTTTATTGGAATTGTATCTGCAATGGCTTGGGGCCTTGGATACTTTGGTCAGCCACATATCGTCGTTCGCTTTATGGCCATTAAAACAATCAAAGAAACAAAAAGTGCTCGCCGCATTGGAATGGGCTGGATGATTATTTCTTTAATTGGTACTATTCTAACTGGATTTATCGGCTTGGCATTCTTCCATAATAACGCTGATTTTTCATTAAAGAATCCAGAAGCAGTCTTTATTTCGTTAAGTCAAATCTTCTTCCATCCTTTATTTGCAGGATTTGCATTGGCCGCTATTCTGGCCGCCATCATGAGCACGATCTCTTCTCAGTTGATCGTAACCTCAAGTGCACTTGTTGAAGATTTATATAAAGTAGTAATGAACAAAAACGCAAAGGACAAACAGTTAGTTTTCTTAGGCAGAATGGCCGTTCTACTTGTTGCTGTTGTTGCAGCTGCACTAGCTTTTAAACAAAACAACACCATCTTAGACCTTGTTGCCTATGCGTGGGCAGGTTTCGGAGCATCATTTGGTCCTATCATTCTATTAAGCTTATTTTGGAAAAAGACAACCAATTGGGGAGCCCTATTCGGAATGATCGTCGGTGCTGTTACCGTTATCGTTTGGAAAAATGCGGACCTTGGCAAAGTCATTTTCGGCGAATCTCTATATGAAATAGTTCCAGGCTTCATACTTAACCTGGTTGTTGCTTATATTGTCAGCTTGCTAACTTATAAGAAAAATGATGAAATTGAAAAAGAATTCACTGAAAGTGTTCGTTTATTAAAACAGGAATAGACTATATAAAAAGCCCGGATTATCAAAATCCGGGCTTGCTTTCATTTAGCCAACTCTTTTGCCATTGCCGCTAGCTTAAGCACCGTTTTCCAGTTCCGTACGGTTGCAGGAACCCCTAGCTTTGGCAACTGAGTCGCCAACTTCGAATCACGGATGCTTTGGCGGAAAAATAAATAAACTTCCTTCCCAACAATTCTGCATTCATCAAGTTCACTTTTAAAACCTTCTAAAAAGTCGATTTTCTCCTGAGAAGGTTCATCTGCTAAAAAGGCGAGTTGAACACTTTCCCCTTCATTTAACGAATCCATAGAGTAAGGGCAATCCTTTATGATTTGCTCCAATTCTTCAGCAGTTCTTAAAATCACTGGAACAGGAAAACCAAAGGTATTTTTGATTTCCTCCTCTAATTGTTGGGTCAGTAGTGTTGCACCTTGCTCGGCTTCAAACAAAACATTCCCACTTTGAATATAGGTCTTCACTTTTTGTAATCCCATTTTTTCTAGCAACTGTCTTAAATCGGCCATTTTTATGATGTTATGACCGCCAACATTAATCCCTCTTAATAGTCCAATATATATTGTCACCCGAGACCCCTCTCTTCCTATTCTCTAAATCTTACCATTTTGTAGTTGAACTAAACTACCGAAATGAAGGAGAACGTGGATGATTTGTAGAAATAGAGGAACAGACATTTCATAGGAGGGATAAACAATGGTTCCACAAAGAGTTAGTTTACTGACAATAGGCGCTTATGATTTACCTGTTCTCCGTTCCTTTTATCAAAAGTTAGGCTGGGAGGAAACGAGTATTAGCTCAGATAACTATGCCGTTTTTAAAACAGCTGGTGTGCTGCTTTCATTGTTTCCAATTGAGGAGCTTGCCATGGATGCGAATATCGAAATTACTCATTCACCAAATGCCTTTCGTGGGGTAACTTTTGCTATTAACGTGGACGAGCCAGGGCACGTTGACTCTGTCACTGAGGAAATTCGCCAAGCTGGCGGAAGAGTCGTAAGAGAGCCTAGTGATGCCTTTTGGGGTGGAAGAACAGCCTATTTTGCCGACCCTGAAAATAATATTTGGGAAGTGGCTTGGAATCCTTCAGCCGTTTTCGATGAACGCGGGGCCATGATTTCATTTTAATTTCCATGTATGACGCTAGGCGATTGCCTGGCGTTTTTAATTGGAATATTGTTCTTTCGTGTCAAAAAAAGCATACTTCGACAAATTCCCCAATATTTCCTTATTAACCAAACGTTTAGTTAAAACTACAATTAATCCGTATTAATACTGACTTTTTTCCCGGGAAATGAAGCGAGCATTGTCGAAATTCGTATCGACAATAAGAAAAGCGTAAGCGCCTTGGTCAGCCCCGACAGGCAAATGTTCTTCGGCAAGAAA
This sequence comes from Neobacillus phoenicis, assembly GCF_047302305.1. NCBI lineage: Bacteria > Bacillati > Bacillota > Bacilli > Caryophanales > Bacillaceae > Neobacillus > Neobacillus phoenicis. The sequence goes on from NZ_CP154847.1 coordinate 117,875, forward strand.
AGTCCGCCTTTTGACTTTTATTGCCGAAGGTTATTTGACCCGAGGGGCTAGGCGCTGGAGCTGGACAATTCTCGAAGTCTAATTTTATATTTTCTTAATATGTAAAAAAGCTGGCAGAGTAGTTCTGCCAGCCTTCGTTTTATCGCTTTTGCAATTCCTGCTGCAACAATTGATTGACTAGTTGTGGGTTGGCCTGTCCCTTTGTCGCTTTCATCAGCTGTCCTACAAGGAAGCCTACTGCTTTACTTTTTCCATCCTTGAAATCCTCTACTGATTTCGGGTTGGCATCAAGTACTTCTGCAATAATCTTCAGAAGCGTACCTTCATCAGAAATTTGCACAAGCCCTTTGTCCTTTACGATTTGCTCTGCATCGCCGCCGTTTTCAATTAACTCCTTAAAAACAGTCTTTGCGATTTTGGAAGAAATCGTACCATTTTCTATCAGCTTGATCATACTTGCTAAGCCTTCTGGAGTTAACGCGACTTGATCAAGTTCTTTTCCTTCTGCATTCAGATAGGCAGAAACATCACCCATTACCCAGTTCGATGCAAGCTTGGCATCCGCCCCACCTGCTACTGTTGCCTCAAAGAAATCAGCCATTTCCTTAGTCACAGTTAATACCTTGGCATCATAAACAGGCAGACCTAACTCTTCAATATATCGTTTTTGACGTTGGTCTGGCAGCTCAGGTATTTCTGCACGGATCCGTGCCTTCCAGTCCTCGTCAATATATAAATCCAGTAAATCTGGCTCTGGGAAGTAACGATAATCATCGGATCCTTCTTTTACACGCATAAGAATGGTTGACCCAGTTGCTTCATCAAAACGGCGTGTTTCCTGATCAATTTTTCCACCTGAGGAGACTACTTCTCTCTGGCGCTTTTCTTCATATTCAAGACCTTTACGGACAAAGTTGAAGGAGTTCAGGTTCTTCAATTCCGTCTTTGTTCCGAATTCCTCTTGTCCAACTGGTCGGATGGAGATGTTTGCATCACAGCGGAGTGATCCTTCTTCCATTTTACAGTCGGAGACACCTGTGTATTGAATAATCGATTTTAGTTTTTCCAGATAAGCATACGCTTCATCAGGAGTGCGGATATCTGGCTCAGAAACGATTTCTACAAGAGGCGTTCCCTGACGGTTATAATCGCAAAGTGAATATCCTTTTTCATGGTTGAGTTTTCCTGCATCCTCTTCCAAGTGAATTCTCGTTATACCAATCTTTTTCGTATAGCCATTTACCTCGATTTCAATCCAGCCATGCTCGCCAATTGGTTTATCAAATTGAGAGATTTGGTAGGCTTTCGGATTGTCTGGATAAAAGTAGTTTTTTCTGTCAAATTTTGTGTGTGTAGCGACCTCACAATTCAAGGCCATAGCTGCCTTCATTCCGAATTCAACAGCCTTTTTATTTAAAACCGGCAGTACTCCCGGGTAGCCAAGGTCGATGACACTTGTATTAGTGTTCGGCTCCGCACCAAAATGATTTGGACTCGCTGAAAAAATCTTTGATTCCGTTTTTAATTCTACGTGGACTTCTAGTCCAATGACTGTTTCGAATTCCATCGTTTCACCTCCTACAATTCTGGCTTTTGTTTATGATAGTTTGTGGCCTGTTCAAATGCGTGCGCCACACGATAGATGGTTGTTTCATCAAAATGCTTACCGATGATTTGTAACCCAAGTGGTAGACCTGCCTCAAAGCCACATGGAACAGAGATTCCAGGAACACCTGCAAGGTTTACCGGAATCGTTAGGATGTCATTCACATACATCGTAAGCGGATCATCAATTTTCTCCCCAATTTTAAACGCAGGGGTAGGTGTTGTTGGACCAACAATGACATCATAGTTCGCAAACACATCTTCAAAATCCTTCTTAATAAGTGTTCGCACCTGTTGGGCCTTTTTGTAATAGGCATCGTAATAACCTGAGCTTAATGCAAACGTTCCGAGCATGATGCGGCGTTTGACTTCATCACCGAAGCCTTCTGCACGAGTCTTTTTATATAATTCAATTAAGCTTTCAGCATCCTTTGCCCGATAGCCATAGCGAACACCATCAAAGCGAGCAAGGTTTGCTGATGCTTCTGAAGATGAAAGCAAGTAATAGGTAGCAAGTGCATACTTAGAGTGTGGTAGGGAAACTTCTTCCCAAACTGCTCCAAGACCTTCAAGCACTTTTAATGCATCTAGTACCGATTGGCGAACTGACTCGCTAACACCCTCACCAAGGTATTCTTTTGGAACCGCAATTTTGAGGTCCTTCACATCACCGGTTAAAGCACCAGCAAAATTAGGCACATTTGCGTTCGCTGAGGTTGAGTCCATTGGATCTAAACCGGAAATTGTTTGCAAGAGGTAGGCATTGTCTTCTACCGTTCTTGTAATGGGTCCAATTTGATCCAGTGAGGAGGCAAATGCCACAAGTCCGAATCGGGAAACACGACCATAGGTTGGCTTCATTCCAACTACTCCACAAAAGGAAGCTGGCTGACGGATGGATCCACCCGTGTCAGATCCAAGAGAAAAGAGTACTTCTCCTGAAGCGACAGATGCAGCGGAACCACCTGAAGATCCTCCAGGGACCGTATCAAGGTTCCACGGATTTCTTGTTTTTTGGTAAAAAGAGTTTTCATTCGATGAACCCATGGCAAACTCGTCCATATTTAATTTACCAATGGTCACAGTTCGAGCCTGCTGCAGCTTTTGAACTACGGTAGCATCATAGATTGGATTGAAGTTTTCTAAGATTTTACTCGCGCAAGTGGTACGGAGCCCTTTTGTCACCATGTTATCTTTTAAGCCAATCGGCATGCCAAAAAGAAGACCCGTTTGGGCTCCGGATTTTAATTGTTCATCCAGCCCTTTGGCCGTTTCTCTTGCCCGTTCTTCATCCAATGTTAAAAAGGCTTGTACCTTATCCTCCACTTGGCCGATTCGTTTAAACGATTCATCCACAAGGTCCGAGACCTTTAGTTCTTTCTTATGTAAAAGCTCATGAAGATCAGAAACTTTATAATCAAATAAACTCACTATTTACCCTCCTTACTCTCCCAAAATCGATGGTACCTTTATCTGTCCATCTTGGTGTTCCGGCGCATTTTTTAGTACCTCATCACGCGGTAGTCCTGGTTGTGGAACATCCTCACGCAAGACATTTTTCATATCAAGCACATGGTAGGTTGGCTCCACATTTGTTGTATCTAACTCATTCAGCTGTTCAGCAAAGGTAATAATCGCATCAAGTTGCTTTGAAAACTTTTCCGCCTCTTCCTCTGTGATCGCTAAGCGCGCCAGATTTGCCACATGTTTCACTTGCTCATTTGAAATCCGGGACATATTCATACCCTCCAATCCAAATTGTCGATATTATTTTAATATTGATGATACCAAACTTTTCCGCTTTACCGCAATGATTCCTTTATCATTATTAACAAAAGAGTAGAGTTTTAGATTGGTATCACAAATAATCTTTCTTTTTCCTACTTGCGACACCTGACAGGCCACACTTCCTTCCTTTATAATATTCTCAGAAGATTGAACGGGGAGAGTTACGAAATGAAGAAGCGAAGACGGAATCGGAAGAAAATAAAAACCTTTTTCGTGCTATTTTTAGTGTTTTGCGCCTTAGCGATGTTTCAAAATTATTTTCAAAAACCAATTTCTACTCCACCCATGGATAAAAATGACCCTTTTGCTAATGTGAAAAAATATAGCCCCTTAATCCAGCAGGAATTAGCGAAGTACCAGCTTGAAAGCCAGACTCCTGTTCTTGTAGCACTTATGCAGCAGGAAAGCCACGGAAAGGGCGGGGATCCGATGCAGGCTTCTGAATCTGCCGGTCTTGCTAGAAACACAATTACTGATCCGAAGCAAAGCATTGAAGTCGGGGTGAAGCATTTCCACCGCGTGTTCACCTATGGCAATCAGAAAAAAGTAGACTTTTCTACTATTATACAAGCCTACAATATGGGCGTCGGGTATATAGATTATGTCGCACAGCACGGTGGAAAACATAGCGAAGAACTTGCGAAGCAATTCTCTCTGTTGCAAGTAAAAAAGAAACCCAATCTTTATACTTGCAGCGGGAATAAGAATAATTTCCGCTACCCTTACTGCTATGGCGATTTCACCTATAGCAAGAAGGTTACCCAAAATATCCAATTATTAGCTGACACTGTACCAGTCACAGGTGCGGGTAAAGGAAGCGAAAAACCAACCAGTGGATCATTTTAATCGATTCAGCGGTTGGTTTATTTTTTTCTCTTCCTCAAGAAGTATATAAACAGTTTGGAAGGTATGTAACCAAGCATTCCTCCTAGTGTATTTAATATTAGGTCGTCCACATCAAAGCTGCCAAACTCAAATAATAATTGGAGAATCTCATACGACAGGCTCAAACAAAAGCTAGCGGCCATCACAGCACTAAGCCTTTGAAACTTTTTCAACAGCAATGGTAAGATAAAACCCAAAGGGATAAAGCCAACTACATTTCCTGCTAAATTTTCGATACGTATGATTAAATTAACATCAGCTATGTAGAGATAAAAGATAATCGTTTTAAATGGGACAAAATTATTTGAGCGCCAATGATATTCATTGTAGGTAAAATTGAAATGATGAATGATTTCTGTTAAAGGGATATATTTAAATAATATTAACTTCGTTAAGACGGCTAAATATAGGCAAAGAATGATGGTTAATCCTAGTTTTATGATAATTTTCATTATTAAGTACTCCCAAAAAATTTACAACGCCACTTAACGGTACCATACTTCTTTAAGAGAGTGTACCGTTTATTTTAATAAAACAGGGGGAATTTCGAATGGCTGAACACAGCTTCCACTTACACGCAAGTTGGCCTGGCTTACGCAATGATGTTGGAGAGATTGAAGCCGGTAATTTAAAAACAAAAGTGTCCATTCCACCAGAGATGGATGGGCCTGGAGTAGGGACCAATCCCGACGAAATGCTTCTCGGTGCTGCAGCCACCTGCTATATTATTACCCTTGCTGCCATGATGGAACGCAGTAAATTACAAAAAGAAAACCTCACAATGGATTCTGTGGGGATTGTGGATGTAACAAAAGGTTTAATCACCTACAAAAAGATTATTCACCAACCGCTTATAGTGCTGAAACAGGATGCTACTGATAAAGACATCGACTTGGCTCATAAGCTTGCCAGAAAAGCAGAAACCTCCTGCATGATCAGCCGGGCTATTAAAGGAAATGTCGAAATTGAGCTACATGCTTCGGTAACGAGAGGTGGGGACAGTCCCCCGTTGCGCTAAAGCGCCGGGGGACTGTCCCCAAACTCCATATGTGGTTTTTCTTTTTTATAATAATCCAGGCGATCTTGCAGGGTGCCTGTGTGGAATTCAAATTTGTGACCATCGGGGTCGGTAAAATAAATGGACTTTTTATCTTTTTCGTCTCTTGGGCGACTTGGAAGAATTGTTACGTTTAATTTTTGTAGCCTCTCGTACATTTTTGAATAGTCCTCTTCTTCGATTGAAAAGGCGATATGGGTGTAGGACTCATGAATTTCGTTGCGAGGGATATCTTTTTCAAGATTAAGAGCAAGCCACATGCCATCCAAATCAAAGTAGGCAGTACTCCTCCCCTTTACTAGCAGCTTGGCTTCAAAAACGTTCTGGTAAAACTCAATTGATTTGTCTAAATCTGACACTGAAAATAGCAAATGGTTGATCCCTTTAATTGACATACAATCGCCTTCTTCCCATTTTTCCATGATTATACAACAAAAGAGCTCCTAGTACCGTGAAGTGACTACGAGCCTTTTGCTTTTGTTACCTATTAAAGAGTTTGGCGAAAATACCCTTACTTTTTTTCACCTCTTCTTGTACTGCTATTTTCTTTGTAATATAAATTTCTTCCTTATCGATGGCATGGTCCATTGCTAACACTAATCCAATCTCAGAGTCGTGCTCTTTATTGGTCACGATTGTGTGCTCAATTTTTTGCTTGTTCGCCATTTTTACGTACTTGGAAAGATCCTCATAGCTCATATTTCCATTTAAAAATAAATGCGCCTGGGGATTTTCCTTCATCAATTGCTCGACCTGAGGATAAACCTCTGTCTCTGCCACTTGACTCTTTTTCATGGCGACAATGATCCTTTCTCGTAAAGTCCCTAAGTATTTGCGCCGTTCATCCGGTTTAGTCTCCATCGCTCCATAAATCCCCTGCTGCAACACTTCTTCAACCGAAGGCTTTTTCAAATAAATCAACTCCATTTAAAAGGCTATTACTATGTATGATAATACCCTATAAAACGTTACTTACCAAAAATATGGGTGTTTTCTGTAAATGTAACAAAATGTTCATTCTTTTCGACCGGTAGTTTATATATGATTGGCTTAGAGAATAGGAAAGGATGTGGAGTATGCCTTATAAAGCAAGAATTGAATCAGATGTGATAAAGATTTGGAGGATTTTAAACGCTCGAATGCGTCTAACGGATGATGAGCAGAAGAAATATTTATATCTTGAAAAAGGCTTTGCCGGTGAAGTTCAATTTGATTTATACACGGAGAAGCTGCATAGTAAGCCCTTGATACTAAATGATTTGCTCCTTGAAAGTAACAATTCTAATCTTCAGATTGATTCCACCTTGATGTTTCCAAAGACCATTTACCTTTTTGAAGTAAAAAATTTTGAAGGTGACTATATTTACGAAAATGGAAATTTCTACACTTTTCCCGGAAAGGGAAAAGAAATTAAAAATCCTCTAGACCAGCTAAAGCGAATCAAATCCTTATTCCGGCAATTACTTCAAACCCTAGGATATCATTATAACGTTGAGGGATATGTTGTTTTTATCAACCCCTCGTTTACCCTTTATCAATCACCAAAGGATGAACCCATTATCTATTTATCCCAATTGCCACGTTTTATGAAAAAACTAAATGAACTCCCGTGCCAATTAACTAAACAGGATAAAGAACTTGCAGACAAGCTTGTGGCGTTGCACCAGATAGAATCTCCCTATACACGAATTCGTCCATACAAGTATGAGGAGCTTAAAAAAGGACCAACATGCCATATGTGCCAGTCTTCTTCTCTCTCCGTTTGTGGAAAGAAGTTAGTGTGTAATGATTGCGGGTGCGAAGTGTTGGTGGAATCGGTAATTTTGCGAGGTGTCGGGGAATTGCGGCTGCTGTTTCCGGATATGAGAATTACTACCAATTTAGTTTATGAGTGGTGTGAGGGTGCTGGATCGAAAAAGAGAATCAGCAGGGTTCTAAGTCGACATTTTAGTGTGACGGGAGTTCATCAATGGGCTTTTTATGAGTGATCTTGGTTTTTTTTGAATGAAAGACATTTTCTATGTTAATTTATTGCATTTTGTCCTTATTCCCTAGATGTGAAGGACATTTTCCATCTTATTTTATTACATTTTGTCTTTCATCCACCCCATGAAGGACAGTTTTTATCTTAATCTATCTCATTTTGTCCTTCATCCACCTCATGAAGGACATTTTTCATCTTAATCTACCTCATTTTGTCCTTCATCCCCCCGATGAAGGACAGTTTTCATTCCAATCTACCTCATTTTGTCCTTCATCCACCTCATGAAGGACATTTTTCATCTTAATCTACCTCATTTTGTCCTTCATCACCCCGATGAAGGACATTTTTCATCTTAATCTACCTCATTTTGTCCTTCATCACCCCGATGAAGGACAGTTTTCATCTGAATCTATCTCATTTTGTCCTTCATACCCCTCATGAAGAGAACGTCTATAGTTTTGTGTAAATGGTTATACTTACCAATTAAGGAGATGATCATTTATGCAAAATTATAGGGATATGACAATTAGAGAATTGGCAGGTCAATGTGAAACAGTGGACGATATTCATGCCATGATTAGGGACCTTTTCAAGGAGACTCTCCAACAGGTTTTCGAGGCTGAGATTGAGGAGCACCTTGGGTACTCCAAACATGATTCTAAAGGTATCAATACGGGAAATAGCCGGAATGGCTATAGTAAAAAGACCATTAAATCTAAGTTAGGTGAAACCAAGTTAAATATCCCTAGAGATCGTAAAGGTGAATATGAACCGCAGATTATAAAGAAATATGAGACCTCTATTAATGGATTAGAGGATCAAATAATTGCCCTTTATTCTAAAGGTATGTCCACACGGGATATTGAGGACCACATGAAGGATATTTATGGTATTAACGTCTCTTCTAGTTTAGTAAGTAAGGTTACAGACAAAGTGTTGCCTCTTGTCTATGAATGGCAGTCCCGTCTACTAGACCCTGTGTATCCTATTGTGTTTTTGGATGCAATACACTTTAAAGTTAAGCATGAAAATAGGATTGTTAGTAAGGCAGCTTATACAGTTTTAGGCGTAAATACAGATGGTATTAAGGACATTCTTGGTATTTGGATCGGCGAAGATGAGAGTGCTAGTTTTTGGTTGAACGTTTGCCAAGATTTGAAGAGTCGTGGTGTACAAGATATCCTAATTGCCTGTAAAGACGGGCTTTCTGGATTTTCAGAGGCAATTAATGCCACGTTTCCGAAAACAGATATTCAGTCTTGTATCATTCATCAATTACGAAATAATGTAAAGTGTGTTCCTCACAAATTCCGTAAGGAACTTATGGACGATTTAAAAAAGGTATATAAAGCATATACAATTGAACAAGCAGAATTGGAATTTGATGAGTTTAAAGAAAAGTGGGGAAAGAAATATCCTTCTGTTATTAAATCATGGGAGACCAACTGGCTAGAACTCACGACTTTCTTTTCTTACCCAGTAGAGATTAGAAAGTTAATTTACACAACCAACACTATTGAAGCATTCCATAGACAACTAAGGAAAGTCACAAAAACAAAAACTGCTTATCCAACGGATAATGCATTAAGGAAAATTGTTTACCTTGCGACTGTTGGAGTTACAGATAAATGGTCTAATCCTATTCCTGGATGGTTAGAATGTAGACAGCAGTTTGATATCATGTTTGAGGGCCGGCTTGGGAAATAATTGACGTAGTTAAGTTAGGGCTCTGCCCTAAGGGTTTATCGCTTTCGTTCTCCCAAAAGGAAAAAGAGAGGAAAAATCCTCTCTCCTTTTGTACAGAACCCTACTAGGTGCTCGGGTTGCTCCCCAGCATTGCCCTATCCCCCTAGTAGGTAAGAACACTTTAGTTTCAATATAGTCAAATCATATAGGATTTAACCATTTACACAAAATAATTTACATTCCCCTCATGAAAGACAGTTTTCATCTGAATCTACTTCATTTTGTCCTTCATCCATCCGATGAAAGACATTACTCATCTGACTCTATTACAATTCGTCTTTCATTCCCTAAATATTCATGAAAAAACAACAAAAACCCCTCCCCCCAAAAACGGAGAGAAGGGTCACGCCCAAGCCATGCCACAAGCCACATGGCCACGTTCACAAAATTATTTCTTCCCAGTAAACTGCTCTTCCTCAGTGGACCCCTTCAATGCAGTAGTCGAAGACGTTCCACCTGAGATTACCATAGATACCTGATCAAAGTATCCCGTACCAACCTCACGTTGATGACGAGTTGCAGTGTAGCCGTATTGCTCGCTATCGAACTCAGCTTGCTGCAATTCGGAGTAAGCTGCCATGCCGCGTTCCTTGTAGCCGCGCGCAAGCTCGAACATGCTGTGGTTCAATGCGTGGAAACCTGCAAGCGTTACGAACTGGAACTTGTAGCCCATTTTTCCAAGCTCCACTTGGAACTTAGCAATCGTCTCTTGATCCAATTTCTTTTTCCAGTTAAACGATGGTGAACAGTTGTACGCGAGAAGTTTGCCAGGGAATTGCTCATGAATCGCTTCCGCAAACTGTCTTGCTTCCTCAATGTTAGGCTCAGAAGTCTCGCACCAGATCAAGTCAGCATATGGAGCGTAAGCTAAACCGCGAGCAATCGCTTGATCAATTCCAGCCTTCACTCGGAAAAAGCCTTCTGGTGTACGGTCTCCCGTAATAAACGGTGCATCGTTCATATCAATATCACTTGTAATTAAATCCGCTGCATTCGCATCCGTACGAGCAACCAAAACAGTTGGAACACCCATAACATCGGCCGCCAAACGAGCCGCAATTAAGTTGCGAACCGCTGTTTGAGTTGGCAGCAATACTTTACCACCTAAATGACCGCATTTTTTCTCGGAGGAAAGCTGATCTTCAAAGTGTACGCCAGACGCGCCCGCCTCAATCATACCTTTCATTAACTCAAAACAGTTTAACTGTCCGCCGAATCCTGCTTCAGCATCGGCCACAATTGGAGCAAACCAATCAATCGAGTTGTCTCCTTCAGAATGAGTGATTTGATCGGCGCGCTGTAACGCCTGGTTAATTCGCTTAACCACACTCGGAACACTGTTCGCTGGATATAAGCTTTGGTCCGGATACATATGACCAGAAAGATTTGCATCGGCTGCTACCTGCCAGCCGCTTAAGTAGATGGCTTTTAGCCCTGCTTTTACTTGTTGCACTGCCTGATTTCCAGTTAAGGCACCTAGTGCATTCACATAATCCTCTTCATGTAAAAGCTTCCATAGCTTCTCAGACCCTTTACGAGCCAAAGTATGTTCAATATCAATCGAACCGCGCAGCTTGATAACATCCTCAGCAGTGTACGGTCTCGCGATCCCTTTCCAACGGCTATCCATTTCCCAGCTTTCTTGTAACTCAGCTACTCTTTGATCTGTCATTTTCATTTCCTCCTAGTAATCTATTTTTTTTTGATAAAAATAAACAAAACAATCTATAACAATTCATATCCAGGGAGTGTTAAAAATTCTGCAAAGTCATCATTGTAAATTAATCTATCAAACAATGTTATGGCTTCATCAAATTGGCCGTTATCGAAAGCCGCAGTGCCGATTTCCTGTTTAATTTTTTCTAATTCCTCGACCTTAAATGCTTCATACATTTCAAAGGTTACTTTTCTGCCATCCTTCAATATGCCTTTCAGATGGCGAATCCATTGCCAAAGCTGTGCCCGTGAAATCTCTGCTGTAGCCGCATCCTCCATTAAGTTGTAAATAGGAGCTGCACCTCTTCCTGATAACCAGGAGGCCACATATTGAATACCAACATTAATATTTGTGCGTACCCCTTCTTCTGTAATGGTTCCGCCAGGTACTTCTAATAAATCCTGAGCATGGATGGTGATTTTTTGCTGCTTCATTGTATGGATTTGGTTCGGTGTCGGCATCTCGCGGTTAAATACTTCCATTGCCACCGGAACAAGTCCTGGGTGGGCAACCCATGTACCATCGTGTCCATCACGTGCTTCGCGTTCCTTATCTGCTCTTACCTTGGCAAAAGCCTCTTCGTTAGCCTGCGGGTTATTTTTAACCGGTATTTGCGCTGCCATTCCTCCCATTGCCGGAGCTTTCCGACGATGACAAGTTTGAATGGTAAGTAAGGAGTATGAACGCATAAATGGTACGGTCATAGTCACTTGTGAACGATCAGGAAGAATAACATTCTTCTGATGGCGGAGCTTTTTAATAAAACTGAAAATATAATCCCACCTACCGCAGTTTAAGCCGGCTGAGTGTTCTTTTAATTCATAAAGAATTTCATCCATCTCAAAGGCAGCCATAATCGTTTCAATTAACACAGTGGCTTTGATGGTTCCTTGATCCACACACAGGTTTTCTTGAGCGAACACAAATACATCGTTCCAAAGCCTTGCTTCTAAATGACTTTCGATCTTCGGCAAGTAATAATAGGGGCCAGAACCTCTTGCAAGTAATTCCTTCACATTGTGGTAAAAGTACAAGCCAAAGTCGAAAAAGCTTCCTGAGATAGGCTTGCCATCTAATAACACGTGCTTCTCCTCTAAGTGAAGTCCTCGAGGCCTTACCATTAGGACGGCTGTTTCCTTATTCAGTTCGTATCTCTTCCCATTCGGATTTTCAAATGAAATCGTCCGTTTTACTGCATCTCTGAGGTTGATTTGTCCTTCGACGGCATTTTCCCAAGTGGGTGAAGTGGCATCCTCGAAATCTGCCATAAATAGTTTTGCACCAGAGTTTAATGCATTGATCACCATTTTCCTGTCCGTCGGTCCTGTGATTTCCACTCTGCGATCATGAAGGTCCTTTGGCAGTGGAGCGATTGTCCAGTCTCCGTTGCGAATATGTTTTGTTTCAGGTAGGAATCCTGGCAATTTTCCATTGTCAATTTCCTCTTGGCGCGTTGCCCTGTACTGTAACAGTTCTACTCTTCTCCCGCCAAACTTTCTCTCTAACGCTTCAATAAAATTCAAAACTTCAGGTGTTAAAATCTCATCAAACTGGGCTTTTAGAGCCCCGACCACTTCAATACCAGTCGTTTGCGTCGACACGAACTCGATCACCTCTTTGTTATAATACAGTATCTATCCTCGTTTTGTATTATATAACACACTTTTCAAAAAAGGAACTACTTTTCTGAAAATTTTATAAAAATAGGTAAATTGTCCCTTACATTCTATTTTTTAAACACAAAAAAAGCCTGAATGACATTCAGACTTGTTGTTAACTCTATGCTCTTAAGTATTTTCACCTACGAATCTAGAATAAATGCTGGAAATCTTCTTCCCTATTCTCACTTTTTAAAAATTCCTCACTTACAATGGCTGTTAACAGTTTCTTTTTAAGCGAGGAATCTTTCACCTCTTTTAAGATCCATTGCCTTTTTGAAAAAAGAAATTCGAGATAATCACTGTATTGCTCATCAAATTGCTGTTCGAGCTGTTCCCGAATCTTCCCTGCAAGGATGGGGCTTGCTCCATCCGTTGATACGGTTATAGTCAACCGGCCTCTTTGTACCTGAGCTGGAATATGAAAATCGGAACCTTCAGGATCATCTGCAACCATGACGAGTTGCTGATCTTTAGCTTCACTTCTCACAAGCTGATTTACACCCTCATCATTTGTAGCAGCAATGACCAGAAACGCATCCTGAATATCACTCTTCGAAAAAGTTTTTTCCAGCCAGACGATGTAACCATCCCTTGCAAGCCTTAAAAGCTCATCAGTTAATTCAGGACTCACAACGGAAACAAGTGCACCCGTGCCGAGAAGTCCCTTCACTTTGCGCTCCGCTACTTTTCCTCCGCCAACAACTACTACCTTTTTTCCTTTTAAGCGCAGCATAATTGGATAATTAGTACTCATCTCTTTACGCTTCACACCCCTTTATCAACAGCAATGTCAGATAAGCAACCAGGCCTTCCTTTGTCGCTTGTTCCGGCATCCCAGTTGGTGGAAGTCCTGCTTTTATGACGGCTGCCTGAGTTTGTACGCCCATGCTGACAACCTGCAATTTTTTTAAAAGAGATACAGTATCGAACCCGCATTCACTTAAAGCATTGACAAAGGGTTCAACAGATGAACTGCTTGGGAACACCACTGTATTTACATCCGCCTCTTCAAGCATTCGTTTAAAAATAGGCAGGAATTGTACGTCTAGTTCTTTTTGGCCTGTAACCATCAATTTTGCCTTCACATAGCCTTTCTTCAAGATGCTCTCATCACCGACAATAAGCAGATCTTCCGAATCGACTATCTTTTCTGTGAGTTTAGCCAAAAATCCACGATCCTTTAATGCCTTCATCGATTTGATGGAAGCACCGAAAAAGTCTGCTCGAATGTTCCGAATGTCGATTTCCTGATCTACCACAGCTTTAAAAAATTCCTCTACACTTTCAGGTGAAGCAAATATGATTTTTTTATATGCAGTAATATTTGTTAGGTCTAGCGGCAGGGGGGTCTTTTTCCATTTCGGAAACTCAATGACATCTGCTCCCTGCGTTATTAATTCCTTTGCTAATTCACTAGGGCTGGCACTCGTTCTTGCAAGCAGGATTTGGCGTCCGAATAAAGGCTTTTTCTCGAACCAGCTTATTTTTTCACGAAGAGAAATGACTTCCCCCACTAAAATAATTGCTGGATTACTGAATTTGGCTTCCAAAACCTTTTCCGAGATATCCGCTAGTGTTCCTTGCAGAGTCTTTTGACGGCCGAATGTTCCCCATTGGATCAATATAACTGGCGTCGTTGCAGGCTTTCCATGGGTCATGAGGTTCTCACAGATAAAAGGTAAATTTCCAACTCCCATGTAAAAAGCGATCGTATCTACACCACGGGCAAGACCTTCCCAGTCAAGCTTAGGCTTGCCGTTTGGAGACTTATCGTGGGCCGTGACAACAGCAAAGGACTCTGCATGTTCACGGTGTGTTACTGGAATTCCAGCATACAGGGGGGCTGCAATCCCTGATGAAATGCCAGGGACGATTTCAAAGGGTATTTGATATTGGGCCAGGGCTGTTGCTTCTTCTCCGACTCTGCCAAACACACCAGGGTCGCCGCCTTTTAAGCGGACTACAATTTTACCTTCAAGCCCCTTTTCCACTAAAAGATCACTGATGTTCTCTTGGCGCAAAATATGGCGCTCAGGTAATTTTCCACAATAAATGAGCTCGCAATCTGCCGGTGCAAACTCTAATAGTTTAGGATTAGCAAGCCGGTCATATAAAATAACTTCGGCTTGCTTGATTGCTTCCAACCCTTTAACCGTTATTAAGCCAACATCTCCCGGCCCTGCTCCAACTAAAAACACTTTCCCCTTCTTCATCCTGCAGCCATCCTTCCGCTTTGCTTTGCTGGGGACAGTCCCCTGCTGCTTTAAAGCAGCGGGGGACTGTCCCCCCTTTTTTATATTACGATAAACACAATATCTTCTTTTATTTCTACTTTAAAGGTTTTTACTTGGCCTTTGTCTGGTGCCTGAACCTTTCCATCTACTAATGAAATTTTCCAATCGTAAACCGGACAATATACATATTCCCCGCTGACGAGCCCTTCGGAAAGGACTCCGCCCTTCGGATGGGGACTGCGGTTTTCAAGTGCATAGACCCCGCCGTTCGAGACTTTAAAAAGTGCAATTTCTTGATTATCGATTTTTATAGAATACCCTATTCTCCCCTTCAAATTGGAGTAGTGTACGACTGGAATGCGAGTTAGTGTTTCAATCATTTGGATTCACTCCCAACTGTGATCATACGTTTTGCATAATATTTATCTTGGATTTCTTCACTTTGAATCGCTTCGTTCCAAGGCTCAATATACTTTTTCAATGTCTGATCCATTCGTTCGTTTAAGGCTGTACGTGTCGCCTCATCAGCCAATACTTCCTTCACATGTTCTAAGCCTATTCGTTCTACCCATTTAGACGTCCGCTCGAGGTAGTTGGCTGTTTCACGGTAGTATTGCAGGTAGGCACCGGTCATTTCCATAACCTCTTCCTGCGTTTTCACCGTACACAGTAGGTCACCAGGGCGAAGGTCTACGCCGCCGTTTCCAGCCACATAAATCTCCCAACCTCCGTCAATTCCTACGAAACCAATGTCCTTGATTCCTGCTTCAGAACAGTTTCTTGGGCAGGCTGACACACCCATTTTCACTTTATGAGGTGTATCTAGACGTTCGAATTTCTTCTCCAACTGGATGCCGAGAGCCATGGAGTCTTGGGTACCATACCGGCAGAACTGAGCGCCAACACAGGTCTTAACGGTTCGCAATGTTTTTCCGTACGCATACCCTGACGGCATATCAAGCTCTTCCCACATCTGTGGCAGGTCTTCTTTTTTCACACCGAACAATCCAATTCGCTGCCCACCCGTTAATTTTACTAATGGTACATTGTATTTTTCAGCTACTTCCGCAATTTTTTTCAAATCTGCAGCTGTTGTGACCCCACCATACATTCGTGGAACAACAGAGTAGGTTCCATCCTTTTGAATGTTAGCATGCATTTTCTCATTC
The DNA here is from genome assembly GCF_047302305.1 of Neobacillus phoenicis. NCBI lineage: Bacteria > Bacillati > Bacillota > Bacilli > Caryophanales > Bacillaceae > Neobacillus > Neobacillus phoenicis. The sequence continues at coordinate 133,721 of NZ_CP154847.1, forward strand.
ACCAATCTGGAATCACGGTCATCTTTATATTCATCCATATAAATCATGCCTAGGTAATAGTTAATGGCCGGGCGGCATTTTGTACAGCCTTCCTCATTATTCCATTCCAGCACGTTCATAACTTCTTTCACGCTTGTTAAGCCTTTAGCCTTTATCTCTTCCACCAATTCCTCACGGCTAATGGTTGTACAGCCACAAATACTTGTCTTTTGGGCAGCCGCCGCATCGAACTGGTCACCGAGTGTATAGGCAAGAATGTTGCTGACCATTGGTTTACAACGTCCACAAGAACGGCCTGCATTTGTACAATGACTCACTTGATCCAGTGTGGTTAACCCTTGATTTTTGATTGCTTCCACAATCGCACCTTTTGTAACACCGTTACAGCCGCAAACCAATTCATCATTTGGCATGGAAGCCACATCATCGCTTCCTCCTTCACCAGTGCATTCCGATTGCAACACCGAAATACTTGTCATTCCGCTGATATCTTCTTTTTTCGTTAACATTCTGAACAGCTTTGTGCTGTCCTTCGTATCTCCATATAATACCACACCAACAATGACGTTGTTTCTTGTTAATATCTTTTTATACACACCGTCATATTCGTTGTACACCATAATGGATTTTGTGGAACCATCCTCGAAAATTTCTCCTGCAGAGAAAAGATCCACACCAGCAACCTTTAATTGTGTGCCTGTAACAGATCCTTGATAGGGTTCACCAACATTACCGCAAATCCGGCTTGCCAGCACTTTTCCTTGTTCATAAAGTGGTGCAACCAACCCATAAACAATTTCTCTATGCTCGGCACACTCACCAACTGCGTACACATGTGGCACGCTGGTTTCCATGAAATCATTCACGACAATTCCGCGGTTCACGTAAATACCGCTGTCCCTTGCTACCTGTGTATTCGATTTAATCCCTATCGCCATAACAACAAGGTCTGCCTCCACTTCAGAGCCATCTTTAAAACGCAGGCCTCTGACATGTTCATCCCCTAGGATTTCGACGGTTTCTTTTTCCATTAAGAAGTTCATGCCCTGTGACTCCAGCTCCGTTTTCAGTAGGGAGGAGGCAATCGGATCCAACTGGCGTTCCATTAAGTGCGGCATAAGATGCACCACATCCACCTGCATACCTAAGTTAAGTAATCCTCTTGCAGCTTCCAGTCCGAGCAGCCCACCTCCAATGACCACTGCCTTTTTGTACTGTTTCGCCGATTTGATCATCATTTCACAATCTTTAATATCACGAAATCCGGTGACGCCGATTTTGTCTGCACCTGGAATCGTTAAAATGAAAGAATTCGATCCCGTTGCAATAATTAACTCGTCGTATTCAACTATTCTTCCTTGTTCAGAAATGACTCGTTTTCCTTCCACATTAATTTTTGTTACAGCATCACCTGTAAATAATTGAATTTGATTTTCTTTATACCAATCTAGCGGATTGATAATAATATCTTCAAAGTTGCTATCTCCCTGAAGGATATTGGATAGCTTAATCCTGTTGTAGTTTGGGTATGGTTCTTGTCCAAAAATAGTTATCTCAAATGGCTCTGTTACTACTTTGAGTATTTCTTCAATCGTTCTTACACCAGCCATTCCATTTCCGATCATCACTAATTTTTTCATCGTGTGTCGCTCCCTGTATATTGAATTCTTAATGTTAGTTAGTAAGGTTTTCTTTATAGTTAAATTGTAAATCCCTCACTCCTAAAAACTTGTGACGTTCGTCACTTTTAAAACAATATGTGTGAATGGTTTCACATTATTGTCATAAACTTCTTTTCACTAGATAATAAATATAAACGTTGGAATAATATTACATATTGAGGTGTTAAATGAGGAAACACACGATTTATAAAAGTGAGGTAGGGAAAGCGGATATACATAGATTCTATGAAAATTATCTAAGAGAATTTAAGACTACTTTCGATCGAGTATATGTAGATACGACATTTGGAAAAACCCATGTGTTAGTGAGTGGGCCAAGAGAAGGAAAGCCTTTGTTTATTTTTCAGGGAGGAAATTGTATCAATCCCATGACATTATCATGGTTCCATCCTCTTTTTAATAACTACCGAATTTATGCGCCGGATACCATTGGTCACCCTGGCTTTAGTGAAGAAAATAGGATCTCTGCAAGCGATGATAGCTTTGCCCGTTGGACTGCAGAATTAATGGCCCATTTCCATATCGAAAAATCAGCCTTTATAGGTCCTTCCTACGGAGCTGGAATCATTCTTAGGATAGCGACTTTTATGCCGGAAAAAATAGCTTGTTCGATTTTAATAGCACCAGCAGGGATCCAGCTCGGTTCAAAGGTAGAGATGATTAAAAAAATCCTTGTTCCGTTACTAATTTTTAAAACGAACGGATCCCGAAAGCAGATGAACAAAATAGCTGATTCGATGTCGGATAATAACATGAAAAAAATAGATAAAGACATAATAGCCAGTATCTTTAAACATGTGAAACTAGAATCTGAGATGCCTAAGCTCACAGAAAAAAGTGAACTAGCCAACTATTACTCTCCCACCATGGTCATTGCTGGCAAGAAAGATGTGTTTTTTCCAGACGACAAGATTCAAAAACAGGCGAAGGGCATCCTCTCAAATCTAATAAACTACCACGCATACGATATGGGACATTTCCCCTCTGAGGAACACTTAGCAAAAATCAACACAGAAATTGAAGACTTCCTGCATTCTCATTATTAATATCTGTCCAAAATAAAAAAGGGTGTCAGGCACCCTTTTTTATTTCGGAAATGGAAGAGGTCTTTATCATTGCATTGACGATCGGAACTAGGGTACCAATGACGGCAACGGGAGCAAGCTCCCAAAGTTCTAATGGTGGTGTAATCAGAATTCCTAACCTATGAATGGCAAATAGGGCAAGGAAATAGACAACACTACCAATAAGGCCCGACCACCAACTGCTATTTTTAAACAATAAAAATACAAGAGGAATAAATAATAGCGTGATTGGAACATAGGATGTCGGGTACTCAACCGCTGCAAAAATACCTTTACCTAAGAATCGCAATCCTATATACAGAGCTGCTGCCATAAAAGGTATTGTAAAATCCCGACAAAATCGAATGATTAAAACAGTTAGCAATGCAACCATTAACACAGAATAGATGGGGTACACCCATTCCGGTATGCCCCCAAATATTTGTGAGGCGGGGTCGGAGATCAAATCTAATATTTCCTGTGAAGCAATGGATTTTCCTTGAATGTACTGGTCATAGGAAATCGCTCCATTTTCCTGCTGCATGTTCGGAAACATGAAGCATTCGAGGAGAAACATCGCAAACCATGTGTGCATCGATTTCCAGGTTGGTGCAATTTCCCGAGTATGCATAAAATATCCGCGCCAAACACCAAATATCATAATATCTGTTGCAATATAATAAACAAAATGCGTGGGACTCCATGTTGTTAAGTCAATCCCATATGCGATATGATACGTAAAATCTAATGGGATTCCAATTAGGAATAACACATAGCCAATCGTAATTAGGTTCCTTGAAAAGTGGTCCATGTAGTGTGAGCGTCGCCACTCTTTGATTAACAATAACGCCCCTAAGGCAAAGCCAATTGTGTTAACAATATGGGGAATGGAATATTCCTCGAATAAATACTTAAAATGATAAGAAGCATCCCATGCAGAGCCAATAAATTTTAGTAAAAAGGCAATCACCCATAAACGGTAATATTTCAACTACATCATCTCCTTTCTCACCCTATCCAAGCAAATCAAATATATCCCCGAAGATGGCAATAAGGATATAATTAATTAGCAAAGCCACACCAAATGCTAATCCTGCGACCCGGACATTTTTCTGAGTAAATAATCTGTACATAAATACAATGCCAGATACAACAACGATGATGTTGCAGATAATAAAAGTCCAAAGTGTGCTTTCGCTGTGCTCTACAGTAGTTACATGAAATAAATATAACGGTACCAAATGCTCAATACCTCCATAGTGGATTTTTAACATGGTCCTTTCTATCTTATCATTTAATTAGACCTTTTTGACTAGCTAATTTACATAAAATTCTTACAATGGGCCAAACAGGAAATTTATAGAAAATGAGAACCAACCTTAAAAGTACCCCACTATTGGGACAATGATTGAAAGCAAGACATTAGCAGCTGCAATCCCTCCAGCTATAGTTGTAAAACTTTTTCTTTTGTTTTTACGCCTTTCTTATCTTGATTTCATCATACCTTCTTTGCTTTGTTTCCATAATTGCACTTGAGCTTGATTTCCAACTCGGTCTTAAGACTTAGAAAGGGTCTACCTGATATTTGAAAACGACTTTTGATGCTAGTGCTAACGAGGAGTCTTTATACAAAAAATTCTTGCAATGGATTAAATAGGTAATGTACAGTAAATGAAGAATGGCTAGAAAGAGGGAGTTCCTTTGAAATATTATATTAGTGCTTTTCTTCTATTATCCTTATTTCTATCTGCCTGTAATCCGCTTAAAGTCCCAAAATCAACGATGGGGCATAAAATGAGTGCTGTACCAACAGATGTAGTGCCCACAACATCTGAATGGCTGGTGGGGGTTGATCATCCACAAGCCAAAGAACAAATTCCCATCTCGCTATTAATTAAGGATTCTTCTAATCAACCCATTACAACATTTGAAATCGTTCATGAGAAAAAAATGCATTTATTTATAGTTAGTAAAGATTTAGCATATTTTGCTCACATCCACCCTACCTATAAAGAGAACGGTCTTTTTGAATTCACCGCTTCCTTTCCAAGCAGTGGTGAGTATAAGTTTATTTCCGAGTTTACACCTAAGGGTGGGGGCGACAGCAGTGTTGAAGAGCATTGGCTTCGTGTTGAGGGAGAGGAAGGAAAGACGGTTCCTCTTATGGCTGATAAGAAATTGACCCATACAGTGAATGAAAAAAAAGTGGCGCTTTCCTTTGACCAGCTTATCGCAGGAAAGACGGTACACCTGACATTTTCGATTAAAGACGCAAAAACAAATAAACCAATAAAAGATTTGCAGCCCTACTTAGGTGCACTGGGTCATACTGTCGCCATGAGTGCGGATGCGGAAAAGTACTTGCATATCCATCCGATGACCTTGGAAGGTAACGGTCCAGAAGTTACATTCATGACCATCTTTCCTGAAAGCGGCATCTATAAAATTTGGGGGCAATTTAAGCACAATGGAAAAGTATTCACCGTTCCGTTTGTAATAAACGTACCGAAATAGCAAAACCCCCTTCTCATAATGGAGAAGGGGGTTTAATTTGTTATAAATTAGTACATTTCAGATGTTGTTTTTGCTTGCATGTGAAGTAATAAGTAGTCAGGTCCGCCTGCTTTTGAGTCAGTTCCGGACATGTTGAATCCACCGAATGGTTGGTAGCCAACAATCGCTCCTGTACAAGAACGGTTGAAGTACAGGTTACCTACGTGGAAATCTTCACGAGCCTGCTCTAAGTGAGCACGGTTTTTAGTGATAACAGCTCCTGTTAGGCCATACTCAGTGTTGTTAGCAATTTCAATTGCTTCAGTGAAATCTTTCGCCTTTGTGAAACCAACAACTGGTCCAAAGATTTCTTCCTGCATAATGCGGGAAGTTGGTGTAAGGTCTGCAAAGATAGTCGGTTGAATAAAGTAACCTTTAGAGTTATCGCCTTCACCGCCAGCCATCAACTTACCTTCGCTCTTTCCAATCTCAATATATTCCATGATTTTCTTGAATGCATTATTATCGTTCACAGGCCCCATAAAAGTGCCTTGCTCTGTAGGGTCACCAACAGTTAATTCTTTTGTTAATTCAACTACACGGTTCAATACTTGATCGTATACATCTTCAACGATGACAGCACGTGAACATGCAGAACATTTTTGACCAGAGAATCCGAACGCACCTGCAACAATTGATTGTGCAGCAAGCTCAAGATCTGCTTCTGAATCAACCACAATCGTATCTTTTCCGCCCATTTCTGCAATCAAACGCTTCATCCATACTTGACCTGGATTCACCTTTGAAGAACGGTCGAAAATACGAAGACCGACATCACGTGAACCTGTGAAACTGATGAAACGAGTATCTTTATGATCTACTAAATAGTCGCCCACTTCAGAGCCGCTGCCTGGTACAAAGTTCAAGACGCCTTTAGGAAGACCTGCTTCCTCCATTACTTCTACAAACTTTGCTGCAACCACTGGAGTGGTTGATGCAGGTTTTAATAGTACAGTATTACCGGAAACAATTGCAGCAACAGTTGTACCTGCCATAATTGCTAACGGGAAATTCCATGGGGAAATGATAATTCCCACCCCTAGTGGAATATAGTCATAACGGTTAAATTCATTTGGGCGACTGTTAACTGGTACACCATTTTTAAGTGCCAGCATTTGGCGTCCATAATATTCAAGGAAATCGATTGCTTCTGCTGTATCAGCATCTGCTTCTCTCCACGGTTTACCTGCTTCTTTTGTTAAAAGCGCAGAAAACTCATGCTTGCGGCGGCGAATAATGGTCGCTGCTTTAAATAAAACGTCTGCACGTACTTCTGGCTTTACTTTTTTCCAAGTTTTAAAAGCTTCTACTGCTGCCTGCATTGCTTGTTCAGCAAGCTCTTGGCTAGCTTTAGAAACGCGGCCGATCACTTCTTCTTTATTTGCAGGATTATAGGAAACGATTTTATCTTCCGTTGTGATTCTTTCACCACCGATTACAAGAGCATAGTCTTGGCCTAAATAACCTTCAACGGTCTTAAGCCCTTGAAGATATGCTTGGCGGTTTTCATCAATCGTAAAATCTGTAAATGGTTCGTGCTTATAAGGTTGTACCATTTCTTAAACCCTCCTATGTATTAAAACGTTTACATCCACTGTTCATTCTAACATGTTTCATTTCAAGGCTCAACGATTTGACAACTAGAAAAAAGAGGCTATTAAAAGCCTCTTATTGGTAAATATAAACGAACGGTTCTGTGTCATCTGCCTTTTTGACTATGAGAGCTTCTGGACCATCAACTGAAGTTACGCTAACAGAGACCGATAGATACTTCGGAAAATGCTCCATAACCAAGCCTGTTACATATTGGGTAAAGCCAATCCCTTCTGTTTTACCGTAAAACTGAATAGGAATCGTAATATCTAGATCCTGTAGCTGATCACCATTATAATAGGCTCTTCCAATGACCCCATTAAAGTTTGGAAAATAATTTTCTACATCCTGCTTGAAGTTAAGGAAGGCGATGGAATCATCCCGATGATCCTCTTGGGCATCGTTTGAAGGAAATAGATAATATTTTTCATTTACCTTTTCCCAATCATTTAAATTTGTGCTTCCTTTATCAACCGTTGTATAGGTGAAAAACGTACCTGGGACCACCGCAGATTTACTATTTTGTTCAAATAGAGCGATGGTAATAGGAACATCTTTTAGACTCTTAATATTTCGAGTCCGCTTCACCACTTCCTCGGCCAACTTCTTTCCTTCCTTTTCCATTTCAGCAAAAGGAATCTTCTTCTCAAAGGTATCTCCACCTTCTGTTAATTTGTAGTAGTAGATGGAGTTTAACGCAAGACCAATCGTAACACCGGCAAGTGTTACATTCCCCTTATCATCCTTTGTTAAGTAATCATGTTCTAAAATATGAGCCAAATAGATAGGGGATGATGGCTCAGCACCTGGAGCAGCCGTATTGATGGGATTTAAGCCAATATTTTCTGCCTGCTTCATTTTGTTTTCTTTTAGTTGTGCATCTGTATACTGGCGGTTTAACCATCCTCTGACGATCTTCCCTTTAATTTCCTGACCTTCACGAAAGTAATACTTCTCTGTATCAAAGCTGTTCTGAGCGATTCTCATCAAGCCCATTTCAAATTCGTTTAAGTCGTATCTTGTATTTATATTATTAACTACCAATCCGCGCGCTTCCCCAGGGACAAATGGCAGGATCGTCCGATAATATTTATTAGAAATATTATACTTTGGTATAATCGCCTTCCCTTTGTCTTTCTCCTTTGTTTGGACCACATCATTTTGCTTCTGAAAATTGGGTGCACAAGCACTCAGCAAAAAAACAAGGGAGAGAGCGACTATTGAGAGTTTTCTCATTGTCGAAACACCTCTTACTTATTTAATTCTTCTAAAAGCTTCTCCTCATCCCATACTTCAATTCCTAGTTCTTGTGCCTTGGTTAGTTTGGAGCCTGCATCTTCACCTGCTATCACGAGATGTGTCTTTTTGCTTACACTGCCTGCAACATTTCCACCAAGAGCTTCAATTTTCTCCTTGGCTTCATTGCGTGATAGCTGTTCAAGCTTTCCTGTAAGAACGACGGTTTTTCCAGCAAAAATACTATCGGATTCTTCAGCAGAGACTGGTTTTGCCCCTTTGTACTCTAGGTTGACTCCAACAGAAGCTAATTCCTCCATTAACTCTCTTGCTTCTTCTTGTTCAAAATAGGCAACAATCGAGTCAGCCATTTTATCACCAATTTCGTTAATGGACATTAACTCCTCTTTTGAAGCATCTGCTAATTTGTTCATGGAACCAAAAACCTGGGCTAGCGTTTTGGCTGCTTTCGCACCAACATGACGAATACCCAGACCAAATAAAAGTTTTTCAAGAGAATTGCCTTTAGAAGTTTCGATTGCTTTCAACAGGTTGGAAACAGATTTTTCTCCCATTCGTTCAAGGGCTAAAAGCTGTTCCCTGGTAAGTTTATAAATATCAGCCACATCGCTGATTAATTTTTCCGCAAACAGCTGACTAATCACTTTTTCCCCAAGACCATCAATATTCATCGCATCACGAGAAACAAAGTGGATTAACCCTTCGCGAATTTGCGCTGGACATTTTGGGTTAATACAGCGTAAAGCTACTTCACCTTCAAGACGAACTAATTCACTTTCACACTCCGGACAATGTGTCGGCATATGGAAGTCCACTTCATTCCCTGTCCGTTGGTCAGCTAACACGTTGACCACTTCGGGAATGATGTCCCCAGCTTTTTTCACTACCACTTGATCGCCGATTTTAATATCCTTTTCACGAATCAAATCTTCATTATGGAGTGATGCACGCTGTACCGTTGTGCCCGCTACTTTAACAGGTGCAAGGATCGCCGTTGGTGTCACTACCCCTGTTCTACCGATACTTAACTCAATATCTAGCAGAGTGGTGACTACTTCCTCAGCAGGAAACTTGTAAGCAATCGCCCAGCGCGGACTTTTTGCTGTTGTTCCAAGCTCCGCCTGCTGCTCGAGAGAATCTACTTTTATGACAATTCCATCGATTTCATAAGGAAGATGCGGCCGTTTTTCTACCCAGCTGTTTACATACTCTATTACTTCATCAATGGTGGCACATTTTCTTCGTTCTTTATTTGTTTTAAAGCCAAGATGGTCTAAAAAATCAAGGCCTTCATTATGGGAAACAACCCCGCTTTCACCTACATTGCCAATTCCGTATAAAAATACATCCAGCTTCCTTGAAGCAGCAATTTTGGGATCCAGCTGTCTTAAGGAGCCTGCAGCAGCATTTCTCGGATTAGCGAATAACTCTTCGCCGCGCTCCGCCCTCTTCTCATTCAAAGCTTCAAACGACCGCTTCGGCATATAAGCTTCCCCGCGCACTTCGAGTGAAACATTTTCCCGTAGACGAAGTGGGATGGATTGAATCGTCTTAAGGTTAGCAGTGATATCCTCACCAATGGTTCCATCCCCACGGGTTGCCCCTTGAATGAACAATCCGTCTTCATAGCGCAACGAAACAGCAAGGCCGTCAATTTTCAATTCACAGACGTAGGAAAAATCATCTCCTACGGCCTGACGGATCCTGCGGTCAAAATCCTTTAAGTCTTGCTCATTAAAGGCATTACCTAAGCTTAGCATCGGTGTACGGTGCTCTACCTTCTCAAACACATCAAGAACCACACCACCTATACGCACCGAAGGAGAGTCTGGTGTTTTTAACTCTGGGAATTTTTCCTCTAGTTCTAAAAGCTCCCGCATTAGCCTGTCATATTCAGCATCTGGCACAGATGGTTGATCTAGCACATAGTATTCATAGCCATATTGGTTTAATAAGCTTCTTAATTCCGTGATTTTTTGTTCAGCCATTAGAAGGTCCATATATCCAGCCCTTTCATAAAGGTATTTCACTCATATCCATTTGGATTATAGCATGAAGGATTATGCTTTTTTAATAGGTGCAAACTTAGCTAATAGACGTTTGATACCTACTGGGCTTGGAAACGCAATATCAAGCTCCGTTCCTTCTCCCTGTCCTTTCACACTTACGACCGTTCCAATTCCCCACTTACCATGTTCTGCTTTATCGCCAACCTTCCAGCCGACATCCTCTCCACCAGAAGCAGCTGAAACTGGACGCATCACTGGTTTTCTCGGGGTAGTTGGTGTACTAAATGTACTTTTCGCTTGTCCAAAGGAAGACCCTGAACCACCAAAACTTCTTCCTCCGCCAGAATTAAATGGCGTATTCATACGTCTCTCGGGCTCAATTCCTTCAATTAAATCCTCTGGAATTTCAGAAATAAACCTTGATGCAGGGTTCATATTCGTTCTACCGAATAATGTTCTCATTTGAGCGTTGGTTATAAATAGGCTCTTCTCTGCCCTTGTGATTCCTACATAAGCAAGACGACGTTCTTCTTCCATCTCCGCTTCTTCCATAAGGGAGCGGCTATGCGGGAATACACCTTCTTCTAGGCCAATGAGGAAAACCACTGGGAATTCCAAACCTTTTGCAGAGTGCAAGGTCATAAGTGTGATGGTATCGGCCTTTTCACCATCCTCATCTAGTGAATCAATATCAGCAACAAGAGCCAAATCCGTTAAGAAAGCAACCAGACTTTTATCCTCACTGGAATCCTCGAAGTTTTTCGTAACCGATAATAATTCCTCAAGGTTTTCAAGACGGCTTTGTGCTTCAAGTGACTTTTCCGCTTTCAGCATTTCGCGATATCCAGTCTTATCCAGGACTTCTTCTACTAATTCTGTTACAGAAAGGAATTCCTGCATATTCGTGTAATTTTTAATTAAATCACGGAACTCTCTTGCGGCCTTTGTAATTTTCGGGCTTAAGCCGATTAATTCAATCGAGTCTAACGCTTGATATAAGGATAAGTCATGCATGCCTGCAAAATCGGCAATTTTATCAAGTGAACTTGAGCCGATCCCACGTTTCGGTACGTTAATGACACGCTGTAAGCTTATATCATCGTCAGGATTAGAAATCAGACGTAAATAAGCGAGCATGTCCTTAATTTCTTTTCTGTCATAGAACTTAATACCGCCGACAATGCTATATTCAATATTGGATTTCAGCAGCACTTCCTCCATTACACGGGATTGTGCATTAGTACGATAGAGAATTGCAATATCTGACAGCGACACATTCTGATCTCTTGTTAATTCTTTAATTTTCCCCGCAACAAACTGCGCTTCTCCCTGTTCACTATCGGCACGGAAATAAACGAGCTTGTTTCCTTCTGGGTTTTCTGTCCACAGATTTTTAGCCCTGCGGTTCATATTGTTCTCAATTACTTTATTGGCAGCGAGAAGAATTCTCTTAGTTGATCGATAGTTTTGCTCTAGTAAAATAACTGTTGCATTCGGGTAGTCTTTTTCAAAGGAAAGGATATTGGCAATATCCGCTCCCCTCCACTTATAGATGGACTGGTCTGAATCACCTACGACGCACAAATTTTTAAAACGATTGGCTAATAGTTTAACAAGCATATACTGGGCCCTGTTCGTATCCTGGTACTCATCCACGTGAATATATTGGAATTTCCGTTGATAATATTCAAGCACTTCCGGTACACGAGTGAACAATTGAATTGTCATCATAATTAAATCATCAAAATCAAGTGCTTGGTTTTTACGTAGCCGCTTCTGGTATTCTTCATACACATCACTGACCACTTGTTCAAAATACCCGCCTGCTGTCTTTTTAAACTCTTCTGGGTCAATGAGTTCGTTTTTAGCCGAGCTAATTGAGCCCAGAATCGCACGGGGATCAAATTTTTTCGGGTCAATGTTTTTTTCTTTCAAGATCCCTTTTACCACGGATTGCTGGTCTGTTGTATCAAGAATAGTAAAATTACGGTTAAAGCCCATGCGGTCAATATCTCTACGCAGAATTCTTACACACATGGAGTGAAAGGTAGAAATCCATATTTCCTCAGCGGCACCACCCATCATTTTTCCGATACGGTCTTTCATCTCTCTTGCCGCTTTATTCGTGAAGGTAATTGCTAAAATATTATAAGGATTGACGCGCTTTTCTACTATTAAGTAAGCGATTCGATGCGTTAGTACTCTTGTTTTACCACTTCCGGCACCTGCCATTAAAAGAAGTGGTCCGTCTGTTGCTTTTACGGCATTCTGTTGTTCCGGGTTCAGGCCGTTTAATAGCTTGTCTGTTAAAAATTGCATTCTATCCACCACCATTTACAAACATTTGTTCTTATTTTTATCATATCGTTAATTTTGCTCTGAAGCAAATATCTATTTGACACTTTTTACGGTTTCTAGTGCTTGTTCAAAATCGTCATAAATCACATTTCCGACTACAATGACATCGGCATGCTTGGCCATTTCTTCTGCCTGCTGAACCGTAGCGATTCCCCCGCCATAAAATAACGTGGTTTGGTCAAGAACTTTTTTGACCTCTGCCACTAATGCTGGGTCCCCGTATTTGCCACTATATTCTAAATAGAAGATTGGGAGCTGAAACATTTTTTCAGCCATCATTGCATATGCCTTAACATCCTCGGTTGTTAATTGAGCGTTAGCTGATGTCAGTTTAGCCGCTTTACAGTCTTCATTTAAGATACAGTACCCTTCCATGGCGAATTCTTCCCAATCGATGATTTCACCATATTCCTTAACTGCTTGATGATGCAACCCGGTAATCCAGTTTGGATCATTGCTATTTAATATGGTAGGTACAAAATAAAGATCAAAACCGGGTGTAACCGTATCGATACTTGAAACTTCAAGGACACATGGAACCGTATAACGGCGAATTCTTGCCATTAGATCAAGGACGTTCTCGAGTGTTACTCCATCCGTACCTCCTACAATCACTGCATCCGTACCAGACTCACAAATTTTTTCTAATTGCTCATCTGTTATTTCTTTATTTGGATCGAGTTTAAAGACATGCCGCCACTCGCGAAAATCATACATCCCAAAGATCCTCCCATTCAGTAATCCATTACACCATTATAGCATTTGCCCTTTCGATAAAAAACAAAACAGTAATAGTAATTATAGAAAAGATATCCAATGTGTATTTGGCAATAACATGCCTGTTGAATTCCTCTCCAGGCGCTTCGCTTTCCGCGGGCGTGCCGGGGAGCCTCCTCGTCGCTTTGCTCCTGCGGGGTCTCCCCTGCCCCGTACTCCCGCAGGAGTCTTCGCGCCTTCCGCTCCAATCAACAGGGTGTCTGAAACAACAGTATGCTTTATCAAAACGTTATATAAAAAGAAAAAACCGAAGATTAGCCTCTTCGGTTTGTTTATTCGTTACTGGTTTTACTATTTTCATCTTTGAGGCGTTCAAGAACCATTTCATACGTATCGTTTCCAAAGTTTAAGCAGCGCTTCACACGTGAAATCGTTGCTGTGCTTGCACCTGTTTCCGTTTCAATCTTGTGATACGTATTGCCTTCACGCAGCATTCTCGCTACATCCAAACGTTGTGCTAATGATTGAATTTCGTTGATTGTGCACAAATCATCGAAAAAGCGATAGCATTCTTCCAAATCCTTTAATGAAAGAACAGCTTGGAACAATTGGTCAAGCTCTTTTCCACGTAATTTATTAATTTGCATATTGTTTACCCCTTTAAGATAAATTGTTTATTTGACATTAAAAGAAACACTTGTTTCAATTCCAGGAGTTTTTGGGACCACATTGACCCAAGTCTTCCCTTGAACCAAAGGAACCTCTTTCCCATTTTTCACAGGAACAATCAGACCATCTCTATACGCCCATTCTACTTCGTTCACCTTCCCCATTTGGATGAGGTAGGCTCTTCCTCCTGACTGCAAGTCAATATCCCTGCGGCCATAGGAATCAATGATTTTATGGACGGCTTCAATTATAATTACATTATCCAGTAAAACTGGTTCATTGGTGTCTAAATCAACAGTCTGCTCCCCACCTGAGAAGCGCTTATATTTGCCAGTAGTACTGTCGAACTCCAGTACAGAGTCCGATATCCCACCCTTTGAATAACTAATCTTCACTGATGTGGCTTCATTCCCGGTTACATTTTTTCTCTCATCCTCAGACATAAATGTAAAACTCGGGGGACTTTTTTCCATTGAATACTTCTTCTGCTCTGCTCCCTTTAGTATATTATCATAAGTAATATAGGAGTTGTGAGGTGCTTTTCGGGTTTTGGATCGCTTAAACAGGGTACCATCATAAACCATTCCGTTTATATTATCCACAACATTTCCTTCCAGCATCTTCTTTGCCTCTTCACTCCAGCCATGGGCAACATAAAGGGCATTCAGTCCTTTGGCAAGATTAACATAATAATCCCGTGCACTGCGAACAGGTCCAATATTTTCCGGCTTTTCACTTTGAAAGACGGCAAGGAAGCGGGTAATATCACCCTCGGCAAGCACCTCATACACCACATCAGCCTTATTCAGACCTGATTGCGGCCTTGCTTTTGGATGATTATTAACCATAACAGCAACGGCTCTTCCATCTGTTTCGCTTGTAGAACCTATGCCTGTTAGTGGATAAAAATAAGGGTATTCTTGCTTCTCTTGCTCTTTTTCTTCTACCTTTTCAACCACTTTTTCTTTTTTTACTGTTTCTTGTACTTTCTCTTTTTCCTTATTACTGCAACCTGAAAACAGTAACAGGACAGCTGCCATGGCAACAGCCCATTTCTTCATGTATAGAACACCCCTATTTCACTTTCACACTTTAACTCTTTACTTATTTACAGTTTAACGCATTATCGAAGGAAAGAGTACTGTTTTGTTCATAACATCATACATTCCCTGCTGAGTTATGCGAATATATGGCAAATGTGTGGAAGAAAAGAATAACAGACTATAAATCGGATCAGAGAAGGAATAGCCTCTTTCCTTTAAGACTGTAAATAAACTCTTTTCCTGCTGCATTAACTCTTCCATCGGAAGGTCTGACATGAGTCCACTTAAATAAAGCGGAAGCTCACAAACCACGTTATCTTCCTCTACCACCACTATGCCTCCGCCTAATTCTTTCATTCTATTAAAAGCATGAAGCATATCTTGTTTATTTTTTCCGATTAAAATAATGTCACCCGTATTAGAAAACGAGCTTGCTAGTGCGGACAGCTTCGTTGCAAAGCCTTTTAACAGTGTGTTAATTCTCCATTTTCCATTACGGTCTATTAATGTAAAAAAGCATTCGTCATGGTCTGGTGGAAGTTCATCCCCAGAGACATCAATGGAGATGGAATAAGGCTTTGTAATAACTGAGTTTTCCATTTTTATTCCGAACGGCATCGAATACTGTAAATCATCCATGGATAACTCCCAATCTAACTCCATTGGCTTCAAGCCGTAGTCCTTCCAATCCACCCCAGGATACGCCTCTTCCACCTTCACACCATCCCGTTTTACCCATTTTCCTTTTGCTAGGACAGATACAGGGGTTGGATTTTCAATACTTGATAGGAAGTTAATATTAGCTACCCGACCTGTTGCGATATTCCCATGTAGATGGTCGATATTATAGTATCTTGCTATATTCACAGTTGCCATATTATAGGCATCTATAATGGGCACCCCTTTTTCAATTGCCATTCGAATCATGTGATCCGTGATTCCTTGTTCATAAAAGGCAGAAGATGAGCCATCTGTATTGAATAGTAATCTATCATATGCCTCAATGCCTAAACGCTTCATATCATCCAATAACTGTGGAAGATCCGGACGAATGGAAGAGTGCCTTAGTGACACCATATACCCTTGCATCAAACGGTTATAAACCTCTTCCCCTGTCATGGCTTCATGATCGCAATCAGCGCCCAACAGCATCATTTTCGCCAACGTTTTTTCAGAAGCACCTGGAAAATGACCTTCAATTTGCTTCCGCATTCGTTTCGCTTCTTGAATCCAATGAAGCATCATATCGTCGCCATCAAGCAGTTTTGGCCATCCGGTAAGTTCTCCGCCTTGCAGCACGGCATCATGCTCAAGCCACGTTTTAATATTACTATGCGAAAATTTTTCCTCTTCATTCAAAATTTCCGTTTGTGAATCAAACCGACACCACCAAAACATCGTGGAAGGAATCGAGCGGAGGTCCCGCAATAATGAAAACGCTTCCCTTTTTTTCAAATGTAAAATGAGTGCCATATTGTCATTAATCAATGTTGTCGTTCCAAACTGGGATGCATAGGCAGCCAATGTTAGGGGATTATATAGTTGAAACGGATGCGCATGTGGTTCAATATAACCCGGAACTAAAATCTCATTTGTGCAATCAATGATTTCACAATTCTCATTAATATGTCCAGGCAGGTTCTCGCCGACATAGACAATGCGGTCATCGTAAATCCAAATATTTGCTCTCATCCATTGACGGAATGTCTGATTTAAATATAAGGCGTTTTTCAACAGGATGGTTGGAGAAGTTTTCCCATCTAAAACGGATACATGCATGCGTAAGTTTTTGTTTTTCCAGCGGTAGCGTTGTTCTAGCATACCATATCCCTCCCTTTTCAAACAAACTATATCTATGTTAAAAACTTGATTTAATCATAAAGAAAGCCCTTACAAAATTTCTTTAGTTACTATAGTATCATATTTTATCATTTAACGCATTAAAGAATTGATAAATATTGTAAAAATATTGTGAAGGAGTGAACAACTTGAACATCCGACCAAATATTGGAATTTTAAATGCGCTAATTCGGATTACCTTTGGGCTAACAATTCTTGCTTGGAGCACCTCGAAGCTAGTAAAACGACCTTGGAGAGATTCTTATTTATTGGCT
Organism: Neobacillus phoenicis; assembly: GCF_047302305.1. Lineage (NCBI taxonomy): Bacteria > Bacillati > Bacillota > Bacilli > Caryophanales > Bacillaceae > Neobacillus > Neobacillus phoenicis. Next base: position 150,780 of record NZ_CP154847.1, read on the forward strand.
GCATTCTTGGGTGCAATGAAAGTTGCAGAAGGCATAGTTCGCTATTGCCCATTAACCGCATTATATGAACAATATCAGCATAAAATGCAGGTTGATGACCCTGCAAACGAGTCAAGGAATAGCATGGAAGGGTTAGAGGATTTTGAAGGAGAAGAGGTACTTCCTTATAACCCGTCTTAGATGTGGGGTTTTACGTGACGTTTTTCGCCGTTTTGAAAGGGAATTCAGGCTCAATAGACTTCTCTACCCGACCTTTCTTGTGGTTCAGAGAAGGAATCGGGGTCATAGATCCTCTCTATGCGACTTTTCTCGTCATTCTTAGAGGGAAACGGGTTCATAGAGCCTCTCTATACGACCTTTCTCGTCATTCCGAGAAGGTAACGGGTTCATAGGACCTCTCTATGCGACATTTATTGTCATTCTTAGAGGGAAACGGGTTCATAGGACCTCTCTACGCGACCTTTCTCGTCGTTCCGAGACGGAAATCGGGCCCATATAAGCAATTTTTTTAACAGAGAGTCACACAAAAACAGAGGCTCACTCAATGCTAAAGGGCTTGCATAAGCCCCTTACCTGAGTCAGCCTCCCTGATAGGAGTCGATGATGATGTTTTGGGAATACGTAAGTCATATGTCATTTGTGTTGATTGTGATAATCGGCAGCATTGTAGCCTTACTCTACACCTATATGCGCCGCTCCAGTAAAAGACGAGCCCGTTAGCCAATAACGGGTTGCATTGCTTTTGCCCCAATATCTTTCCGATAAAAAACTCCGTCACACTGAAGCTTTTCCATCTCTTGATAGACCTTCTCTTGCGCTGCTTGCAGCGTTTCTGCCTTAGCACCAACAAGCAAGACCCTTCCACCATTCGTGATGAATTCACCGGATGCATTTTTCAAAGAACTCGCATGAAAAGTAAATACTTCATCAGTAAACTCATTCAATCCTGTTAGCACAGCACCTTTTTCATATTCTTCAGGATATCCTTTTGCTGCCACAACGACACCAACCATTGCCTCTTCCGACCATTCGAGCTGAGGACGGCCGCCTTCTAACAGCTCAACCATCACTTTCACTAAATCCGATTGTAATCTAGGTAAAATAACTTGGGTTTCCGGATCACCAAAACGGGCATTAAACTCAATAACCTTTGGACCCTCAGCTGTTGCAATTAGCCCCGCATATAAAACACCACAAAAGCTCCTGCCTTCCTGTACCATTGCTTTTGCAACCGGGATTAGAACAGTCTCGATAGCTGTTTTTACCATGTCCCTTCCAATTTGAGGTACAGGTGAATAAGCCCCCATACCACCCGTATTCGGTCCCTGATCCCCATCAAACGCACGCTTATGGTCCTGAGCGATTTCCAGTGGAACGACCACTTCACCATTCACCAATGCCATAAGCGAAAATTCCTCGCCGCTAAGGAATTCCTCAATGACCACGCGAGAAGAGGCCTCGCCAAATCTCGCACCAACAAGCATTTCCTCAAGACTTGCCAAGGCTTCCTCTTTTGTGAAGGCCACTGTTACACCTTTTCCAGCCGCTAAACCATCGGCTTTTATCACAATAGGCGCTCCTTTTTCCTCGATATAATCACGTGCTTCTTCAAAGGAAGTAAAGACAGCATAATCAGCTGTTGGAATCTGATATTTTTTCATGAGTTCCTTCGCAAAGGATTTACTTCCTTCAATTTCCGCCGCTACTTGACGAGGGCCGAACACAAGTAAGCCAGCTTCTTCGAACTTGTCAGCCAGACCTGCTAGGAGAGGGACTTCCGGTCCAATAATAGTCAGGCCCACTTCATGCTCTTGGGCAAATCTAATCAATTGCTCATGCTGTGATTCCTCAAGAGAAACAAGCTCAGCGACATCCACCATTCCATCATTTCCAGGTGCGACAAAGACTTTTTCAACCAACGTGCTTTCACTTACTTTTCGGCATAAAGCATGCTCTCTGCCACCGCGGCCAATGATTAGGACCTTCATCATACACACCCCCACTTAGTGTTTAAAATGTCTTACCCCAGTGAACACCATAGCAATTCCATATTCATCTGCTTTTTTAATCGAATCCTCGTCTCGGATCGAACCACCTGGCTGAATAATCGCTGTAATACCTGCTTTAGCTGCTGCTTCAACGGTATCATCCATTGGGAAAAATGCATCTGATGCAAGCGCTGCACCTTCCGCTTTTTCTCCTGCCTGTTTCAATGCAATTTCTGCCGCTCCTACACGGTTCATTTGGCCGGCACCAATCCCGATGGTCATATCTTCATTTGCCACAACGATGGCATTGGATTTTACGTGCTTCACGACCTTCCAGCCTAGCTTTAATGCTTCCCATTCTGCATCTGTCGGCTGTCTCTTCGTCGCTACTTTAACAACAGCATCATCTAGGGTAAAGCGATCCTGGTCTTGAACTAGTAATCCCCCTTCGATAGTTGTCATTTTCTGTTCCAGCTTCTTCACACCATCAAACGAAATCGTTAACAAACGAAGGTTCTTTTTACTTGTAAGAATAGATAATGCCTCCTCCGAGAAGGACGGTGCAATGATAATTTCTAAAAAGATCTCGTGAAGTTTTCTAGCTGTTTCTGCATCCACTTCACGGTTGAAAGCAATAATTCCGCCAAAAATCGATACAGGGTCTGCTGCAAATGCTTTATTAAACGCATCCAAGCTTGTTGTTCCTGTACCAACTCCACATGGATTCATATGCTTTACGGCAACAGCCGCTGGCTCAGTGAATTCTTTTACAATCTGCAGTGCCGCATCGGCATCATTGATATTGTTGTAGGAAAGCTCTTTACCATGAAGCTGCTCAGCATAAGCAATGGAAAACACAGAGCCAAGTGGCTTTTTATAAAAAGCAGCTTTCTGATGTGGATTTTCTCCGTAGCGTAATGTCTGCTTCAATTCATATGTAACAGTTAATTTCTCAGGCGTTTCTTCTTGTGCTAAGTCGGTCATGTAGCCTGCAATCAGTGCATCGTAGGCCGCTGTGTGACGGAATACCTTTGCCGCCAGTTTTCTTCTTGTTTCAAGAGTTGTTTCTTCATTAGTCTTCAATTCAGCGATCACTGTCGGATAGTCAGCCGGATCCACTACAACCGTGACATATTGATGGTTTTTCGCTGAGGCACGAAGCATGGTTGGACCGCCGATATCAATATTTTCAATCGCGTCCTCCACTGTTACATCCGGCTTCTCAATCGTTTGCTGAAATGGATACAAATTGACACAAACAAGCTGAATCGGCTCTATTCCGTGCTCCTCGAGCTGCTGCTGATGATCCGTAATATCTTGTTTAGCAAGCAATCCACCATGAATATATGGATTTAATGTCTTCACGCGTCCTTCTAAAATTTCTGGGAATCCAGTAACATCATTCACGCCCAATACAGGAATGCCCTGTTCGTGAAGCATCTTTTTCGTCCCGCCGGTTGAAATAATTTCAAAGCCAAGAGCAACCAATTCCTTAGCAAATTCTCCTACACCGGTTTTATCAGAAACACTAATAAGTGCGCGTTTTTTCTTCATGTACGACCTCTCCTCTTGTTAACAACATTTGTAGAATAGATGGGTAGAGCTTATGTTCAATCGCTTGAATCTTCTCTTGCAGGCTTTCACGTGTCTCCTGATCCTCTAAGCGAATTCGTTCCTGCACAATAATGGGTCCCGTATCCATGCCTTCATCCACGTAATGGATAGTAACCCCGCTCCACTTGGCTTTAGCCGCTAAGGCCTGGCCAATGGCATCTTTGCCGGGAAAATCCGGAAGCAAAGAAGGATGAATGTTGACAATCCGCCCCTCGAACTCTTTAAGCAAGGTAGGACCTATTAAGCGCATGTATCCAGCAAGTACGATAAAATCGATGTTTCTTTCTTTTAACAGTAAAGAAATTTCTTTCTCATAGTCTGCCTTGCTCGGATATTCCTTTGGACGAAACACAAATGTTGGGATTCGGGCCTGCCTCGCTCTTTCAATCACATTCGCTCCTGGTTGATCGCAAATTAACAATGTTAGTTCGGCCGTCAGATCCCCAGATTGAACTTTATCTACGATCGCCTGAAAATTACTCCCGCTTCCTGATGCAAACACAGCAAATCGTTTCATTCCCACTCACCAAATCCTTTAATGTGTATGCCTTCTTGGTCAGTGACTACGCCAATTTCATAAGCTGTTTCCCCAGCTTCTTCGAAATGCTGAACTAATTCTGCAGCATGTTCCCGGTCAATAGCGACAACCATTCCGATACCCATGTTAAACACATTATACATCTCATTGTATCCAATTTGTCCAACCTCAGATATCAGCTTAAATACGGCTGGGATATGCCAGCTTTTTTCGATCAACTCTGCACCAAGACCAGCAGGAAGCATCCGCGGAATATTTTCTATGAACCCTCCGCCCGTGATATGTGCCATTCCGTTCAGCTTGAATTTTTTTAGCGCTGATAAAATAGGCTTCACGTAGATTTTGGTCGGTTTGAGTAACTCTTCCCCTAAGGTACACTCTAGTTCATTTACATATTCTATCAATGACCAGTTATTGAATACTTTTCTGACAAGGGAGTAGCCGTTACTATGGATACCGCTTGAAGCTAATCCAATTAACACATCGCCTGGCTTTATGTCTTCACCCGTAATTAGCGCTTGCTTTTCACACGCCCCAACAGTGAAACCGGCTAGATCATACTCGTCTTCACGATAAAGTCCCGGCATTTCTGCTGTTTCGCCGCCAATCAACGCACATCCTGCCTGCTCGCAGCCATCTGCAATGCCTTTTACAATAGCCTCAATTTTTTCAGGAAGGGCCTTCCCACACGCAATATAATCTAAAAAATAAAGAGGTTCTGCTCCTTGGACAACGATATCATTCACACACATCGCAACCGCATCAATCCCAATGGTATCGTGCTGGTCCATCATAAAAGCAATCTTTAACTTTGTCCCAACCCCGTCGGTGCCTGACACCAGAACTGGCTCTTTCAATTGGAGCGCGGATAGGTCAAACATGCCTCCAAATCCGCCCAATCCACCGATGACACCGGCTCTTGCTGTTTTTTGGACATGCTTTTTCATACGTTCCACAGCTTCATACCCTGCTTCGATATTCACGCCTGCTTGTTTATATGCGTTTGTCATGCCAGTTCCCCTTCCTATTTTTGATAATAATATTGGAGTGTATCCGGATATATTTCTGTTGGATAATTTCCTGTAAAACAGCCGAGGCAATAGCCGTTCGTGCCTTCTTGACCGAGTGCATGCATCATGCCTTCTACAGTTAAAAATGTTAAAGAGTCCGCACCAATCAGCTCGCGAATTTCCTCGACTGATTTATCGGATGCTATTAATTCTTCCTTTGTTGAGGTGTCAATGCCATAAAAACAAGGGTTCTTAATCGGCGGTGAGCTAATCACCACATGAACTTCAGTTGCCCCTGCCTCTTTAAGAAGCGAAACTATTCTTCTGCTCGTCGTTCCGCGGACAATCGAGTCATCAACCATGACAACACGCTTTCCTTCCACTACCCCGCGAACCGCGGACAGCTTCATTTTGACCCCTTGTTCCCTTAAGGATTGTGAAGGCTGGATAAACGTCCTGCCAACATAGCGATTCTTAATTAATCCCATTTCATAAGGAATTCCCGCTTCTTCTGCATAACCAATTGCGGCTGAAATACTTGAATCTGGAACCCCTGTCACGACATCCGCATCAATAGGGGCTTCAAGTGCTAATCTCTTTCCAAGATTTTTTCGAGCCGTATGCACATTGATGCCATGAATATTGCTATCCGGTCTTGAAAAATATACATATTCCATCATACAAATGGCTTTCGTCGTACTGACAGCAAATCTCTCAGAGGTTAAACCGTTATCGTTAATAATCAGTAGCTCACCCGGCATAATTTCACGGATATATTCCGCTCCGACCACATCAAATGCACACGTTTCAGACGCTACTACATAGGCATCACCCAACATGCCAAGTGAAAGAGGTCTCAAACCATGTGGGTCTAAAGCAACCATTAACTCCGTTTCCGTCATGATTAAATACGCGTATGCTCCTTTTAACATGGAAAGTGCATTTTTCACACGATCATTGAGGTGAGGATAGCCGCTTCTTCGGATAAGATGGGCTAATACTTCCGTATCAGAGCTTGTTTGAAAAATACTCCCCTGCGTCTCAAGCTGGTGCTTCAAGGAATTGGCATTGACCAGGTTTCCATTATGGGCAAGGGCCAAACTGCCGCTTTGCGAATGGAACAAAAGGGGCTGGACGTTTTCATAGCCGCCCCCTCCTGCTGTTGCATATCGAACATGACCGATGGCAGCCGTACCTGTTAGTCCTGCCATCGCCTCTGTTGTAAAAATTTCCGCCACTAAACCCTCGCCTTTAACTCCTTTGAGTGTTTTCCCATCAGAGACAACGATGCCGGTTCCTTCCTGCCCGCGATGCTGCAAACTATGAAGTCCGTAATAGGTTAATTGAGCAGCATCCTGATGTCCCCAGACACCAAAAATTCCGCACTCTTCATTTAATCCCTTGAGTTCAGCAAGCATGGGATGGCTCCTTTCCAAGTAGCTTTCAGTTCGTTTACTGAAGCTTCGAGAACTGTTTCCTTTTCAGTGGACACGCGTAATGTTCCAGAGGCATTTACCTGACCGATTAGCGTCGCTTCTACTAAGCGCTCAAAGTCGATTTGATTCTCTTCTTTTACCGTTAATAGAAAACGAGATTGAGTTTCACTAAATAAGGCAGTGATCGGTTCTCCTTCAATGATTACCTCTGCACCCAGCTGTTCGTTAGCGAAAAGACATTCCGCGAGAGCCACACCCAGGCCGCCTTCTGACAAGTCATGAGCAGATTGAACTAACCCAGCACGAATCGCCGCTAGGATTGTATCTTGTCTTTCTTTTTCAAAAATCACATTTAATTCAGGTGCTTGACCAAAGATTCGGCCATGAATCAGTTTTTGTAATTCACTACCGCCAAACTCAGGATTTGTCTCACCTACTAGATAAATAAGGTCGCCACTATTTTTAAAATGTTGCGTAGTAATATGGTCAATATCGGTTACTAATCCAACCATCCCAATAACTGGCGTTGGGTAGACGGCAGTACCGCTTGTTTCGTTATATAATGACACGTTCCCACCGATGACAGGAGTTTGAAGTACGCGACATGCCTCACTGATTCCATCGGCTGCTTTTTCAATTTGCCAGAAAACCTCTGGCTTTTCTGGATTTCCAAAATTCAGGTTATCTGTAATCGCTAACGGCTCTGCACCGGAACAAATTATGTTGCGGGCCGCTTCCGCCACGGCAATTTTCCCACCTGTTTCCGGATCCAAATAGACATAGCGTGAGTTGCAATCAACGGTCATGGCTAATGCCTTCCTTGTTCCGCGAATCCGAAGAACCGATGCATCTGATCCAGGAGAAACAACCGTGTTTGTTCGAACCATATAGTCATATTGCTCATATACCCATTCCTTGCTGGCAACGGTTGGCTGGCTCAGGATTTTTACAAGCGTGTCTTTTAAATCGTCGACTTGAGGAATCTCTTGCTCAGTTGCTTGGAACTCCTTAAAATAAGCCGGCTCTTGGGATGGTTTATGATAAACAGGTGCATCCTCTGCTAAGGCATCCACTGGTACATCAGCAACCGTTTCCCCTTTATGGATTAAACGCAGCTTTTTATCATCTGTAACTGTTCCAATCGCAACAGCTTCTAAATCATATTTTTCAAAAAGAGAAGTAATTTCCTGCTCTCTTCCCTTTTTAACTACGATTAACATGCGTTCCTGGGACTCGGACAGCATCATTTCATAGGCAGTCATCCCTGTTTCCCGCTGCGGTACAAGGTCTAAATTCATCTCAATGCCCATTCCGGCTTTACTTGCCATTTCAGCCGAAGAACTGGTAAGGCCAGCTGCACCCATATCCTGAATCCCTACAAGTGCATCGGATTGAATGAGCTCGAGGCAAGCTTCTAAAAGAAGCTTCTCCATAAATGGATCGCCTACTTGAACGGCAGGACGCTTTTCATCGGATTGTTCATTTAATTCCTCGGAAGCAAACGTAGCGCCGTGGATTCCGTCGCGGCCTGTTTTTGCTCCTACATACATCACCGTATTACCTACACCATGGGCCAGACCTTTTTTAATATCCTTATGGTCAATCAGACCGACACACATGGCATTCACCAGTGGATTGCCTTCATAGCAAGGCTCGAACTGAATTTCCCCGCCAACGGTTGGAATGCCGATACAGTTGCCATAACCAGCAATCCCGGCAACCACCTCTTTAAATAAATAACGGACACGTTCCGAATCCAGCTCACCAAAGCGAAGTGAGTTTAATAGAGCGATAGGACGTGCACCCATGGAAAAAACATCACGGATAATCCCACCGACACCAGTAGCCGCCCCTTGATACGGCTCGATTGCTGACGGATGGTTATGGCTTTCAATTTTAAAAACAACGGCCTGGCCGTCGCCGATATCAACGATCCCCGCTCCTTCACCAGGCCCCTGAAGAACACGTTCACCTGTTACCGGGAATTTTCTCAGCACCGGCTTAGAGTTTTTATAACTGCAATGCTCCGACCACATGACTGAAAAAAGACCCGTTTCCGTGTAATTAGGCGTACGGCCTAAGAGCGACTCAATCATTGCAAATTCTTCATCGGATAAACCCATTTGCTGATAGATTTTCTCTGTTTTGATTTGGGTAGGATTTGGTTCAAGCGTTAACAACATGTGCTTCCCTCCATGCCTTTACAATTGATTGAAACATCTTAAGTCCATCTGCCCCGCCTAACAGCTCATCCACTGCTCGTTCAGGGTGCGGCATCATCCCAAGGACATTGCCTTTTTCGTTCACGATTCCCGCGATATTCGCCAGACTTCCATTCGGATTCTCCTCGTACGTAAATACGATTTGATTATTTGCTCTTAGTTTCGCAAGCGTTTCTTCATCACAGTAGTAATTTCCTTCTCCGTGAGCAACAGGGATTGTGATCGTTTCGCTTTGTTGGTAGTCAGCGGTAAACATCGTTTGGTTGTTTTCGACTCTTAGTTGGACCGGCTTGCAAATAAAGGAAAGACTCTCATTTCGGCGCATCGCTCCTGGCAGCAGTCCTGCCTCTAAAAGAATTTGAAATCCGTTGCAAACACCAAGAACGGGTTTGCCTGCTTCAGCCGCTTTTACAACTTCTTTCATGACCTTGCTAAACCGAGCAAGTGCACCTGAGCGGAGGTAATCCCCATAGGAGAAACCACCAGGCAGCAAAATCCCGTCAAACTCATCTAAGCTCTCAGTATCGTGCCAAACATATTCCACTTGTTCACCAAGTTCATCTTTTATCGCATGGTACATATCGATATCACAGTTCGAGCCTGGAAAAACGATCACCGCAAACTTCACTGAGCGACACACTCCTCTACCTCATATCGATAGTCTTCGATAACTGGATTGACGAGTAGGCTTCTGCACATTTCATTTACTATTTCATCTATATCCCGCTCTGATTTTTCTACGGTTAGTTCCATATATTTTCCGATGCGGACATCGGTCACTTGCTTGTAATTTAGTGAATGCAGTGAGTGTGTGACTGCTTTTCCTTGAGGATCTAAAACACTTTCCCTTAATGTTACATACACCTTAACTTTATACATGTTGATGACCTCCAAGTCTCACTAAAATAGTTTCATAGGCTTCCGTTAAACTACCTAAGTCACGGCGGAAAACATCCTTATCAAGCTTTTCGTTTGTTTTTTGATCCCAAAGTCTGCATGTGTCAGGTGAGATTTCGTCTGCAAGAAGGATGCTTCCCTTTTCGTCTTTACCAAACTCTAGTTTGAAATCGATGAGACGGATACCTAGTTCTGAAAAGAAGCTGGATAATATAGCATTTATCTCAAGTGCTTTTCCTCGTAAAATATAAATCTCTTCTGTTGTGGCGATATTCAGTTCAAGAATATGGTCTAACGTGATGAGCGGATCGCCTAATTCATCATCTTTTAGATAAAATTCCACGATCGGTGTGGTGAGCTTCTTGCCTTCTTCGATTCCCAATCTTTTGGAGAGACTTCCTGCTGCGACATTGCGAACGACTACTTCAAGCGGGATAATGCTTACTTTTTTCACCAACTGCTCCGTTTCTGATACGCGCTCGATAAAGTGTGAATCTATCCCATGTTCTTTAAGCTTTAAAAATAACAAACTAGTAATCTCGTTATTTAAACGTCCTTTACCGGCAATGTCTGCTTTTTTTTGCCCGTTGTAGGCAGTGGCGGAATCCTTGTATTCGACCAAAACGATGTTGTCGTTGTCTGTTGTGTATATGCGTTTCGCTTTTCCTTCGTATAGCAGTTCTTTCATGTGTTGGTTCACTCCTTATTCGCAATATTAGGAATCTTCAGACTGCATAAAGGCTGGATGTGCCTGGGTCCTTGGCTTATTTTTTGTTGGGGTCGCGTTGTGATGCTTAACGCGACAGCCAACCCTCTATTTTGTTTGTTTTGGTAACGTAGAACCTCTCTACGTTACCGCGAACCCCTTTTTTAAGCTAGTTCGGGCTCATAGAAGCCCTAGCTGCTCTCTTTTTACCCATTCAACCCTAATCGATCAAAAATCGTATCTACATGCTGTAGATGGTAGTTATAGTCAAAGCAATCGGCAATTTCAGCAGGTGACAGCATTGACGTAATTTTACTATCCACTTCAATCAAGGCACGGAATGGAACCTGATTCTCCCAAGCCTCCATCGCCTTCGGCTGCACCGTATCATACGCCTCTTCACGTGATAAACCTTTATCAATCAACGCAAGCAGTACACGCTGGGAGTAAATTAAACCAAGCGTACGGTCCATGTTGCGCTTCATGTTTTCTGGATACACAGTAAGATTTTTAATAATATTACCGAAACGGTTTAGCATATAATTTAATCCAATCGTCGCATCCGGCAAAATGATTCGTTCTGCAGACGAATGCGAGATATCGCGCTCATGCCACAGCGGCACATTCTCATAAGCCGTCAACATATACCCACGTAGAACACGAGCGATCCCAGTCATATTCTCGGAACCAATTGGATTCCGTTTATGCGGCATTGCCGAGGAACCCTTTTGACCTTTAGCAAAAAATTCTTCTACCTCACGCGTTTCACTCTTTTGCAATCCTCGAACCTCCACCGCAAACTTCTCAATGGACGTCGCAATCAAAGCAATCGTGGACATATAGTGCGCATGGCGGTCACGCTGCAATGTTTGCGTGGAAATCGGTGCACGTTGAAGCCCTAATTTTTCACAAACATATTGCTCAACAAATGGGTTAATATTTGCGTACGTCCCAACCGCACCAGAAATCTTACCAAACTCAATTCCTTCTGCCGCCTGCTTAAAGCGCTCCAAATTTCGCTTCATTTCTTCGTACCAAAGCGCAAGCTTAAGCCCGAATGTCGTTGGCTCCGCATGAACGCCGTGCGTCCGGCCCATCATAACGGTCATTTTGTGTTCGATGGCCTTGTTCTTTAAAATCTCAACAAAGTTTTCCAGATCTTTTTGTAAAATAGCATTAGCTTGCTTTAATACATAGCTAAGTGCCGTATCCACCACATCTGTGGACGTTAACCCGTAATGCACCCATTTCCGTTCTTCCCCTAATGTTTCAGACACCGCACGGGTAAAGGCTACTACGTCGTGACGTGTTTCTTCTTCAATTTCTTTGATTCGCTCAATATTAAAAGACGCGTTTTGGCGTAATTTTTCCACATCAGCCTTTGGAATTTCACCAAGCTCCGCCCATGCTTCACAGGCTAAAATCTCAACCTCTAGCCAAGCATTAAAGCGGTTTTCCTCTGTCCAAATAGCGCCCATTTCAGGTCTTGTGTAACGATCAATCATGTTTTATCCCCCGATCTTTTCTTTTGCTGTGTTCCAAATACTGCTCATTTCGAGCTCCTCAAGAGCGTCCGCAGTCGTTTCTCGTAAAAGTGTAACATGGCCCATCTTCCGTTTCCATTTAGGCTCTTCTTTTCCGTACAGATGAACCTTCCAATTTTTTTGGGTAGGAATCTCTCTATACAAGGTTTCAAGGTGCTCTCCTAATAGATTGACCATAACGGCAGGTTTTAATAGCTCCGTGCTTCCTAAAGGCCAGTTACAAATGGCACGAATATGCTGTTCAAACTGTGAGGTCTCGCAGGCTTCAATAGAAAAATGGCCGGAATTATGCGGTCTCGGTGCCAGTTCATTCACATAAATGGTACCATCCTTTGTTAAAAACATTTCTACTGCGAGCGTTCCTACTAATTCTAGAGAGTCTGCTAATTCCTCTGCCTTTTGAACAGCTGCTGCTGCAACAGTCTCTGAAATCCTTGCTGGGACAATCGTTTGATGTAAAATATTATCGACATGAATATTTTCAGCTACAGGAAAAATGGCTGTTTCTCCATTTTGCTTGCGTGTCACAATAACAGATAGTTCTTTTTCAAAGGGAATCCATTTTTCCAACACACACGGGCCAAGTTCACAGAGAGCCTTGCCCTCCAGGACGTCTTCCGGATGGTGAATGACAAGCTGCCCCTTCCCATCATACCCGCCTCTTGCTGTTTTTAAGACCGCCGGGTACCCTACTGCATCTATTTTTAACAATAAATCATCCAATCCCTGTATCACCTCATAGGGTGCAACCTCTATACCCGCCTGCTGAATCGCTCTTTTTTCCTTTATACGATCCTGTGTAATCGTAAGTAAGGTAGGACCTTGTGGCACAGTGGCATGCTCACATAACCAGCCTAACGTATCTGCATCTATATTTTCAAATTCGTAGGTAATGACATCGCTCATCTCTGCTAACTTGCTGATGGCCTCTCGGCTATTGTATGCACCAATCACTTGAACATCAGCTACTTGGCCGCAGGGAGAGTCTGGTGTCGGCTCTAAAACGGCTATTCGAAAGCCCTGTGCCTTCGCTGCTAAGGCCATCATTCTTCCCAATTGACCTCCACCAATGATGCCAATGGTTGCTCCTGGTAAAATCACTTTAGACAAGCTGATCACTACTTTCTAAGACTTCTAGTTTAATAGTTTCTCTTTTCGCTTCTAATTGATTGGCAAGTTTCAAATCCTCTGTTGCTAAAATTTGTGCGGCCAATAAGCCTGCATTTATCGCACCTGCTTTTCCAATGGCCACTGTTGCTACCGGCACCCCGCCTGGCATTTGGACAATGGATAGCAAGGAATCTAATCCATTTAATGTTTGTGATTGAACCGGAACGCCAATCACGGGCAACGTTGTTTTTGCTGCTACCATACCTGGAAGATGAGCGGCACCGCCTGCTCCTGCAATAATTACCTTTAATCCTCTATTTCTAGCTTCTTCTGCGTAAGTAAACATTAAATCAGGTGTACGATGCGCCGATACTACCTTTTTTTCATATGCAATCTCAAACTGATCAAGAATGTCACAAGCATGTTTCATTGTTTCCCAGTCCGACTTGCTTCCCATGATAATGCCAACTCTCATTCCTACTCACCCTTTTCTGTTAGCTTGCCAAACGAGTGGACCTCGCGGTAAAATACGAACAAAAAGAAAATACCCGAAACAAATAGCCTCTCCATAAGAGAAAGCCATTTGCCCGGGCATTACAAAATCACATAACGAATAGTAAGGGAACATCCCCTTATTGCCGAACATATTGACTTTCCCTCATAGTCCAATAATTTACGGTTATTGGGTAGAAACTTATGGGCCATATTCCCATGGATATATGAGGGTAAAGATTATTTCTATCATCTGATAGCTTTATCTTACCAAGCTTCACATTCAGATGTCAACCATAATATCGAACAATATTTTTATAAAACACTATATTGTTCGTGTTTTACTCCAATAACTGGGCTTCAAACACGATTTGACGGCCAATTGGTTCGTAAATAGTTTCGTTTCCTTTTTTCACTTCTTGAAAAATAGGTTTCTCTGTACGACGGACAGGAACATAACCTTGCTGTTTCATTCTATTCAATCATGCCTCAATACTTTCATTTTCCTGGACCTCAAATTTCTGCTTCTTACTCATGAAAATAATTTCCCTCTTTTCACAGATTTGACCCAGAAACCACCATGGATGGATTTCGGTTCATAGGTGATGATGAATGCCTTCGGATCCAAACTTTTTATCGCATCATATAGTTTTAATTCAAATTTTCTTGGGGTGAGTATTTGCATCGCCATCCGGTCGCCTTCGAGTCCATTTGCTTCCCAATTAGTGACGCCATACCCTTTTTCTCTTAGAATTTTAGGAAGGTCTTTATCATATTCCTTTGTTATTACATTAACAGTAATATAGCCGAGGGCCAGCTTCTCTTCAATCTTCATACCGACAATGACACCGATCCCATATCCAACTGCGTAGGCTATAAGGTTTTGAATTTCATTGAGATTATTTAATACCAGACCCAGTCCAAGCACATAAATAACCACTTCAATCGTACTAAGAAATGCTGCGAGATAGCGCTGCCCCTTTAAAGTTAGTATCATCCTTATGGTAAAAAAAGAAACATAGACAATATTGATGAGCAGAATAATCGCTACCATAATAAAACTGTTTTCTAACACAAGATGTCCTCCTTCACGATTGCTTCCTACCACTTTAACATATAATTCCCGATGGGTCAGTCCTTAAGTGCTGTTATAAGCCTCGAATTTTCCTGAGTCTGTGAAGTACCTTGGTCTTCTGCTTGCTTGAGCAGCATCGTGTCCTCAGCTAGTCGTATCTCGTGATTGTATAATGTTTGGGCAATTATTCTCCTAGTTTGTTTTGCGGCATCCCAGTAAAAAGCATCATCCACCAATCCAGTAATGGTATATTCAATCCCTCGAAAGGAAGCATTTAAGGAAGTCATCCCATACACTTTAAATGGCTCAACGATACATTCTGTCGCGTCTAATTTCATGCAGGGCTTGTTTATTTCATTAATTTTTTCACAAGCCAGTTCCAGAACCTCCATTACCTTGTCTGGGTTTTCCCGATAGCTGATGACAACTCTCTCAATGACACGCATTTGATTGATATTGTAATTATGTATTTGCTTTATTTCTCCGTTACTTATGGTTAATAACTTGCCACTCCACTCCCGGAGTTTAATAAATCTTAGTCCGATCTCCTCGACTGTCCCATTGAAGGTATTGTTAATCGTAATGAAATCACCTTTATGCAGTTGCTTCTCATAAATTAAGAAAATCCCTGAAAGGATATCTCTAATCAGGCTTTGAGCACCAAATCCAACGATCACTCCGACTACTCCCGCCCCAGCCAGAACTCTTCCAAAATTGGAGACGTATTGTGAGATGGCAAAAAAGATAAAGCTTAAAGTGGCCGTGTACTTTGTTAATGATCGGATCATACTCTCAATCGTTTGTTCTTTACGTTCCTCAATAAAATGAGTCCGCTTAAAAAAGTCATGGACAAGTTTATTAATTATATATACACAAATCCATGCAATCACAGCAGCCAAAATAATACTAGTCAATTTATATTTATGGAGCAAATCCAACCAATCCATCATTTTCACCTTCTTCTTTTATCACACCTATAGTGTTTACATTTGAATGTAAAATAATTTTTAGAAACTAATGCACTCTAAATAATAGTTAAGCACTTTCTATTGAAAGAGGAGAACCTATGATGAAAAAAATACTGATAATCGTACTTTTTTTAACAGTTTTTCATTCAAGTGTATTTGCGAGTGCCTCGGTTGCAGTTTTCCAGGCTGCTTTCATTAGGGACAATGATTTGTGGGTTAAGGTAGATGAAAAGGAAGAACGGATTACAAATGGAGATTTAATAAGATATCCAAAATGGTCGCAGGATGGCTATTGGATTGCCTATTTAAAAGGGAAAAAAGAAACTGATGAAACATTCTTCAGTGGAGATTTGTGGCTTTATAATCTTCGAATGAAAAAACACTTTAAAGTAAAAACAAATGTATCTAAAAATTTCGCTTGGTCACCCAAAGGTAATAAACTTACTTTTCTTGTAAATGGTGTTTTATATCTCTTCAATCCGGATCCTTCTAGTCTTTATCTTGCGACTCCAATTACTACAAATGTAGAGAATGTTTCGTGGTTCCCTGATGGTAAAAGATTATTGATTTCATCAAGGAAAAGCGCAGAGCTTCAT
This sequence comes from Neobacillus phoenicis, assembly GCF_047302305.1. Taxonomy (NCBI): domain Bacteria; kingdom Bacillati; phylum Bacillota; class Bacilli; order Caryophanales; family Bacillaceae; genus Neobacillus; species Neobacillus phoenicis. The sequence goes on from NZ_CP154847.1 coordinate 166,976, forward strand.
TCGGACATTATCCTTTCAGAAGTGGTTTTCGTTAAAGACAAGCCAAAGATTAAGCATATTTACACTATCCCTATTGGGGAAGATGAGTACTATGTGAGTACGAGTGGATTTAAATGGTCTACGGACAAAAAGTGGATTAGCTTTTTATTAATTCCAACTGCATCTTTATCTGCTGATAGTAATACTTTGTGTTTGTTTTCTTTTAATGGGCGGATTTTTAAGAAGGTTGATGAAATGTTAAATGATGAAAACTGGTTTCGATGGTCACCTTGGAAAAATGAGCTCGGTTATATAGGGGGGTCAGGTCGAGAGGCACAGAAAAATAAACAATTAAGGACTGTTTTCGTTTCTGGATTACGGAAAGACATACTTACACCTAAAGGTTATGTGGATCGAGATTTTTATTGGAAAAATAACCATACTTTTGTCGTCTCACGTTCTAAGGAAAGTGAACTAGTGGATATTGATAAGCGCCCATTACCAAGTTTAAATAAGATTAGCAGTACTCAGGTGTCCTTGATTACGTTTCCTTTAAAAAAGGAAGGGGATTTTGCAGCACAGATTGTTCATAATCATTTGTTTTGGATTAGGACTGATAGACGGAGTGCAACTATTCTTGTTTCTCGATTAGATCATGTAGCGGAGAAAGCGTGGATTAGTAATCTTACGATACCAAGCTGGTATTATGAGAAATGGCATTGGGATGAGGTATTTGATTTATATTCGGGGTAGGATGATCTACTTTTTCCAGCAAGTAGAAGTAGCTCGTGTCTAGATCTACTTTTTTCAACAAGAAGAACCAAAAAGTAGAAGTAGCCAGTGTCTAGTAAGTTGAGTTTAAAAAATTCAACAAAAAAAGACAATCCAATAGGATTGTCTTTTTTTGTGCCTGGCAACGTCCTACTCTCACAGGGACTTTCGTCCCAACTACCATCGGCGCTGAGAAGCTTAACTTCCGTGTTCGGTATGGGAACGGGTGTGACCTTCTCGCCATAGTTACCAGACTATTTTGTTAGAGAGATCGTTCTCTCAAAACTAGATAATGCAGAAGAAGTGTTTGTAAAAAACGAGTTCGCTTAAAACTTGGTTAAGTCCTCGAACGATTAGTATCAGTCAGCTCCACATGTTACCACGCTTCCACCTCTGACCTATCAACCTGATCATCTTTCAGGGTTCTTACTAGCTTGACGCTATGGGAAATCTCATCTTGAGGGGGGCTTCATGCTTAGATGCTTTCAGCACTTATCCCGTCCGCACATAGCTACCCAGCGATGCCTTTGGCAAGACAACTGGTACACCAGCGGTGCGTCCATCCCGGTCCTCTCGTACTAAGGACAGCTCCTCTCAAATTTCCTGCGCCCACGACGGATAGGGACCGAACTGTCTCACGACGTTCTGAACCCAGCTCGCGTACCGCTTTAATGGGCGAACAGCCCAACCCTTGGGACCGACTACAGCCCCAGGATGCGATGAGCCGACATCGAGGTGCCAAACCTCCCCGTCGATGTGGACTCTTGGGGGAGATAAGCCTGTTATCCCCGGGGTAGCTTTTATCCGTTGAGCGATGGCCCTTCCATGCGGAACCACCGGATCACTAAGCCCGACTTTCGTCCCTGCTCGACTTGTAGGTCTCGCAGTCAAGCTCCCTTGTGCCTTTACACTCTACGAATGATTTCCAACCATTCTGAGGGAACCTTTGGGCGCCTCCGTTACTCTTTAGGAGGCGACCGCCCCAGTCAAACTGCCCACCTGACACTGTCTCCCACCCCGATAAGGGGTGCGGGTTAGAATTTCAATACAGCCAGGGTAGTATCCCACCGACGCCTCCACCGAAGCTAGCGCTCCGGTTTCTACGGCTCCTACCTATCCTGTACAAGCTGTACCAAAATTCAATATCAGGCTACAGTAAAGCTCCACGGGGTCTTTCCGTCCTGTCGCGGGTAACCTGCATCTTCACAGGTACTATAATTTCACCGAGTCTCTCGTTGAGACAGTGCCCAGATCGTTACGCCTTTCGTGCGGGTCGGAACTTACCCGACAAGGAATTTCGCTACCTTAGGACCGTTATAGTTACGGCCGCCGTTTACTGGGGCTTCGATTCAGAGCTTCGCTTGCGCTAACCCCTCCTCTTAACCTTCCAGCACCGGGCAGGCGTCAGCCCCTATACTTCGCCTTGCGGCTTCGCAGAGACCTGTGTTTTTGCTAAACAGTCGCCTGGGCCTATTCACTGCGGCTCTTCGAGGCTATTCACCTCAAAAAGCACCCCTTCTCCCGAAGTTACGGGGTCATTTTGCCGAGTTCCTTAACGAGAGTTCTCTCGCTCACCTTAGGATTCTCTCCTCGCCTACCTGTGTCGGTTTGCGGTACGGGCACCTTTTATCTCGCTAGAGGCTTTTCTTGGCAGTGTGGAATCAGGAACTTCGGTACTAAATTTCCCTCGCTATCACAGCTCAGCCTTTACGGAAAGCGGATTTTCCTACTTTCCAGCCTAACTGCTTAGACGCGCATATCCAACAGCGCGCTTACCCTATCCTCCTGCGTCCCCCCATCACTCAAACGATAAAGAGGTGGTACAGGAATATCAACCTGTTGTCCATCGCCTACGCCTTTCGGCCTCGGCTTAGGTCCCGACTAACCCTGAGCGGACGAGCCTTCCTCAGGAAACCTTAGGCATACGGTGGATGAGATTCTCACTCATCTTTCGCTACTCATACCGGCATTCTCACTTCTAAGCGCTCCACCAGTCCTTACGGTCTAGCTTCAACGCCCTTAGAACGCTCTCCTACCACTGACATCTAAGATGTCAATCCACAGCTTCGGTGTTACGTTTAGCCCCGGTACATTTTCGGCGCAGAGTCACTCGACCAGTGAGCTATTACGCACTCTTTAAATGGTGGCTGCTTCTAAGCCAACATCCTGGTTGTCTAAGCAACTCCACATCCTTTTCCACTTAACGTAAACTTTGGGACCTTAGCTGGTGGTCTGGGCTGTTTCCCTTTTGACTACGGATCTTATCACTCGCAGTCTGACTCCCACGGATAAGTCTTTGGCATTCGGAGTTTGTCTGAATTCGGTAACCCGATGAGGGCCCCTAGTCCAAACAGTGCTCTACCTCCAAGACTCTAACTACGTGAGGCTAGCCCTAAAGCTATTTCGGAGAGAACCAGCTATCTCCAAGTTCGATTGGAATTTCTCCGCTACCCACACCTCATCCCCGCACTTTTCAACGTGCGTGGGTTCGGGCCTCCATCCAGTGTTACCTGGACTTCACCCTGGACATGGGTAGATCACCTGGTTTCGGGTCTACGACCACATACTCATTCGCCCTATTCAGACTCGCTTTCGCTGCGGCTCCGTCTCTTCAACTTAACCTTGCATGGGATCGTAACTCGCCGGTTCATTCTACAAAAGGCACGCTATCACCCATTAACGGGCTCTAACTACTTGTAGGCACACGGTTTCAGGAACTATTTCACTCCCCTTCCGGGGTGCTTTTCACCTTTCCCTCACGGTACTGGTTCACTATCGGTCACTAGGGAGTATTTAGCCTTGGGAGATGGTCCTCCCTGCTTCCGACCGGATTTCACGTGTCCGGCCGTACTCAGGATCCACTCAGGAGGGAACGAAGTTTCGACTACAGGGTTTTTACCTTCTCTGACGGGCCTTTCCAGGCCGCTTCATCTACCCCGTTCCTTTGTAACTCCATGTTGAGTGTCCTACAACCCCAAGAGGCAAGCCTCTTGGTTTGGGCTATGTCCCGTTTCGCTCGCCGCTACTCAGGGAATCGCGTTTGCTTTCTCTTCCTCCGGGTACTTAGATGTTTCAGTTCCCCGGGTATGCCTTCAATACCCTATGTATTCAGGTAAAGATACTGTTCCATTACGAACAGTGGGTTCCCCCATTCGGAAATCTCCGGATCAAAGCTTACTTACAGCTCCCCGAAGCATATCGGTGTTAGTCCCGTCCTTCATCGGCTCCTAGTGCCAAGGCATTCACCGTGCGCCCTTTCTAACTTAACCTAAAAGGTTTATTACTCTTATTAAATAAGAGAGAAAACTAAAATGGCGATTACTCGATGTTTTACTTGACTTCTTCATTACGATTATCTAGTTTTCAAAGAACGATTAAAAAAAGCTTTGAGAGATTGCACTCTCAAAACTAAACAAACAAGAAACAATCAAACAAACATATTTTGTCTGGCTCATATGTCCAGCTTATATCCTTAGAAAGGAGGTGATCCAGCCGCACCTTCCGATACGGCTACCTTGTTACGACTTCACCCCAATCATCTGTCCCACCTTAGGCGGCTGGCTCCTTACGGTTACCCCACCGACTTCGGGTGTTACAAACTCTCGTGGTGTGACGGGCGGTGTGTACAAGGCCCGGGAACGTATTCACCGCGGCATGCTGATCCGCGATTACTAGCGATTCCGGCTTCATGTAGGCGAGTTGCAGCCTACAATCCGAACTGAGAATGGTTTTATGGGATTGGCTAAACCTCGCGGTCTTGCAGCCCTTTGTACCATCCATTGTAGCACGTGTGTAGCCCAGGTCATAAGGGGCATGATGATTTGACGTCATCCCCACCTTCCTCCGGTTTGTCACCGGCAGTCACCTTAGAGTGCCCAACTGAATGCTGGCAACTAAGATCAAGGGTTGCGCTCGTTGCGGGACTTAACCCAACATCTCACGACACGAGCTGACGACAACCATGCACCACCTGTCACTCTGTCCCCCGAAGGGGAACGTCCTATCTCTAGGAGTGTCAGAGGATGTCAAGACCTGGTAAGGTTCTTCGCGTTGCTTCGAATTAAACCACATGCTCCACCGCTTGTGCGGGCCCCCGTCAATTCCTTTGAGTTTCAGCCTTGCGGCCGTACTCCCCAGGCGGAGTGCTTAATGCGTTAGCTGCAGCACTAAGGGGCGGAAACCCCCTAACACTTAGCACTCATCGTTTACGGCGTGGACTACCAGGGTATCTAATCCTGTTTGCTCCCCACGCTTTCGCGCCTCAGCGTCAGTTACAGACCAGAAAGCCGCCTTCGCCACTGGTGTTCCTCCACATCTCTACGCATTTCACCGCTACACGTGGAATTCCGCTTTCCTCTTCTGCACTCAAGTCCCCCAGTTTCCAATGACCCTCCACGGTTGAGCCGTGGGCTTTCACATCAGACTTAAAGGACCGCCTGCGCGCGCTTTACGCCCAATAATTCCGGACAACGCTTGCCACCTACGTATTACCGCGGCTGCTGGCACGTAGTTAGCCGTGGCTTTCTGGTTAGGTACCGTCAAGGTACCGGCAGTTACTCCGGTACTTGTTCTTCCCTAACAACAGAGCTTTACGACCCGAAGGCCTTCATCGCTCACGCGGCGTTGCTCCATCAGACTTTCGTCCATTGTGGAAGATTCCCTACTGCTGCCTCCCGTAGGAGTCTGGGCCGTGTCTCAGTCCCAGTGTGGCCGATCACCCTCTCAGGTCGGCTACGCATCGTCGCCTTGGTGAGCCGTTACCTCACCAACTAGCTAATGCGCCGCGGGCCCATCTGTAAGTGACAGCCGAAACCGTCTTTCAGCTTTTCCTCATGAGAGGAAAAGGATTATCCGGTATTAGCACCGGTTTCCCGGTGTTATCCCAGTCTTACAGGCAGGTTGCCCACGTGTTACTCACCCGTCCGCCGCTAACCACCGAAGTGGTTCGCTCGACTTGCATGTATTAGGCACGCCGCCAGCGTTCGTCCTGAGCCAGGATCAAACTCTCCAAGAAAGTTGATTAGCTCATTTTGTTACGTTGGCTTGTTTCAATTAAGAAACAAAATATTATTGTTTGTTGACGCTTTTGTTTGTTTAGTTTTCAAAGAACAATCTTAGTAACTTCTTTTTCAGAAGCAACTTTATTACTATATCATGTCGTTAATTTATTGTCAACTATTTATTTGATGTTTTTTATAATCACCATGTTGTTAACTCGTCATTAACGACTGCTTTAATATAATAACACCCTACTCCCAACTCGTCAACAACAAAATCATTTAATTTATTTCTTCTATAATATAGTGTTAAAAAAGAAAGCCGGCACACAGCCGGCTCCCCATTACTTTGTAATTTTAATAATACCTTCTTGTTTTACATCAACAAGACCCGGCTTTGTAATCTCCACTTTTTCGCCTTCAGCTAGATTAGTGAAGACAATTGGCGTGATCGTAGATGTAGCATGCTCTTTAATATAATCTAGATCGACTTTCAATAGCGGCTGACCCTTTACTACTCGGTCATTCTCAGAAACCAATGTTTCAAAACCTTGGCCCTTTAAGTTAACAGTATCAATACCCACGTGGATAAGGATTTCACGTCCGCCGTCAGATAAGATTCCAATCGCATGCTTTGTTGGGAATAGGTTGACAATCTTTCCGTCTACAGGTGATGCCACTAATCCTTCTGAAGGAACAATCGCAAAACCATCACCCATCATTTTTCCCGCAAACACTTGGTCAGGAACTTCAGTAATTTCTTTGATTTCCCCTTTAATAGGAGCCACGAAGACTTCGTTAGCTTTGGCTTGTGTTGGAGCTACAACTGGTGCCTCTTCATTCTTTTCTACATTTACTGTAGTTGCGCTTGGTCTTTTCCCAGCCATAATATCTTTCATTTGACCTTTAATGGTTTCAGAACGTGGACCAAAGATCGCTTGAATATTGTTACCTACTTCAAGAACACCTGCAGCACCTAATTTTTTCAATTGGTCTTTATTTACATCCTTAATATCATTAACAGAAACACGAAGACGTGTAATACATGCATCAAGGTGAGCGATGTTTTCTTTACCACCCATCGCTGCTAAAATGTTAGCTGCTAAATCACCAGAACCTGCTTTACCTGTTTGTGCTTGGACTTCTTCTTCCTCTACTTCACGACCTGGTGTTTTTAAGTTGAACTTACGAATCGCAAAGCGGAAACCAAAGTAATAAACAACCGCAAAAACTAAACCAACTGGGATGACAATCCATGCATGCGTTTGTGGGTTGATTAATCCGAATAGGATGTAGTCAATTAAACCACCAGAGAAAGTCATACCGATTTTTACATCTAATAAATGCATGACCATAAATGATAAACCAGCGAAAATCGCATGGATACCGAATAGAATTGGTGCTACGAATAAGAATGAGAATTCAATTGGTTCTGTAATACCAGTTAAGAAAGAGGTTAAAGCAGCAGATGCCATTAATCCCCCTACGAAAACTTTCTTCTCAGGTCTTGCTTCATGATAAATCGCTAATGCTGCAGCAGGTAAACCAAACATCATGAATGGGAATTTACCTGTCATGAATGTACCAGCAGTTAGATTTTTCACGTGATCAGAAATCTGTGCCATGAAGATACGCTGGTCACCGTGAACCACTTGACCCGCTTTTGTTGTATAGTTTCCAAATTCAAACCAGAATGGAGAATAGAAAATATGGTGTAATCCAAATGGAATTAACGAACGTTCAATTACACCGAAAACAAATGCTGAAAGAGTTAGGTTTGCATTAACCATGTTATTTGAAAATGCGTTCAATCCTGATTGGATTGGAGGCCAAATAACGAGCATTAGTAATCCTAATAGAATCGCTGTACCTGCCGTAACGATTGGAACAAAACGTTTTCCAGCAAAGAATCCTAAATAAGATGGTAATTCAATTTCAAAGAACTTATTATACAAAGCCGCCGCAATAATACCAACGATAATCCCTCCAAACACTCCTGTTTGAAGAGTTGGGATTCCTAGGACACTCACGTAATTCGTACCATTTATTTCCTTTGGGTCAATCCCTAAAACAGTACCCATTGTTACATTCATAATTAAATAACCGATGATTGCTGCTAGTCCGGCTGTACCTTCCCCACCGGCTAAACCAATAGCAACACCGACTGCAAAAAGGAGCGGCAGGTTACCGAAGACAATATCACCAGCATTTTTCATAACTGATGCCACCATTGCTACAGCACTGTTATCTAAGAATGGCGCTAAATCTAATAGGGCTGGGTTTACAAGAGCAGCACCCAAAGCAAGTAAGATACCAGCTGCCGGTAAAAGTGCAACCGGCAACATTAAAGCTTTACCGACTTTTTGCAAGACGCCGAAAGCATTTTTAAACATATTTGTTACCTCCTAAATATTTTTCTTAGCTCATAAAGCGGTTACATTATTGGTAAAAATACCAATAAAAAAAGGCATGAGTAAAAGTTCAATTGAATGCAGGCTATGGGTATAGATTACCCCTAAACCTTCAATTCAATTAATACTTTTCACTCATGCCTGATCGAATCAGTAACACGTAAAAAATAATAGCTATTTAAATTTATGTTGAAGTCGCTGCAGATGCATCGTTAGATAGACCGCTTCTGCATCAAAAACCTTCATTTTTAATGTTTGCTGCATCACTTTAATGAGCTTCCATGAGAGATTATAACACACAGGATATTCTTCTTTCAAGAGGGAAGCAATTTTTTCTGGTTCCTCTACTTTTTCCTCTTTCACTACTCTCTCAATGGCAAACCGCAAATGACGAACAAGCCTCATATAATCAATGCTTTCTTTATCAATCTCTATTTCAAACTGCTCTTCGACCATTTCAACCAAGCGGCTAACAAGCTGTGAATATTGATTCACGTCGGAGAGGTTTCTGTTGGTCACCGCACTATGAATATGGAGGGCAATAAATCCAACCTCCCCAATCGGCAATTCAATCCCGGTCTTTTCTTTAATTAACCCAACCACTTCTTTTGCTATTTCAAATTCATGGCGATAAAGAGCCTTTGTTTCCACTAAGAATGGATTTTTCATTTCCATACCTTGAGAAACTCTCGTTAAGGCAAACATAAGATGGTCCGTTAATGCCACATGAATATGTTCATTTAGCATCGCATTGGTTCTTTGCTTAATTAAATCCATGGAGGAAATAATGACTTCCAAGAATTCATTATCAATAAATGGAAGCAGTTTTATATAATTTTCTTGTTCTTTTTCATTTTTTAAGACAAAAAGCTTTTCGACTACATCTGTATCGATATAATCACCGCGCTTTCGGTTAAAACCAATGCCTTTTCCAATTACAACTACTTCTTCATAGGAAGGGTGCTCAGCAATTAAGACATTGTTATTTAACACTTTATCAATTAGTAAATTCGCCAAACCCTTCCCTCCCATTTCACCATGTTTATCTTAGTATTTTCATGTTATAAGAGGTGAAACAGGAAGTCAACGACAAAGTTCGACAACCATGTGACAAATAACTGGTAACGCCTAGTCTTCTTTTAAATAAAAAAAGAGCCGCTATGATAGCAGCTCTTCAGATTAATTATTTTAAAAAGATAAAATACAGAACAAAGATGACAAAGAAGAAGTACATGATTGGATTGATTTCTTTTATTCTTCCCTTAACAATCATGGTAATTGGATAAAAGATAAATCCTACTGCAATACCCGTTGCAATACTGTAAGATAGTGGCATCGCAATCATTGTTAAGAAGGCAGGCACTGCAATTTCAAAACGCTGCCAGTCAATTTTTCCTAAAGACGAAACCATCAATACCCCAACAATGATAAGAGCTGGTGCTGTTACAGGTGCAGTTACTACAGATAATAACGGAAAGAAAAAGAGCGATAAGATGAACATACCTGCTGTGACTAAGGAAGCAAATCCTGTTCTAGCTCCAGAAGCAACCCCTGCTGATGATTCGATATATGATGTTGTTGTTGATGTACCAAGAACGGCACCTACACTCGTTGCAATTGAATCAGAAATTAGCGCGCGGCCTGCACGAGGTAGCTTATTGTCTTTCATGATACCCGCTTGGTTCGCAACTGCTACCAAGGTTCCTGCATTATCAAAGAAATCTACAAACAAGAAAGTTAAAATAATCCCTAACATCGAAGTTGTATAGAATGAGCTGTCTCCAAAGGAGGAGAAAGCTGCACCAAAGGTTGGTGATAAACTTGGCACTGTATCAACTACTTGATGCGGCACCTTAATTAAGTCAAAAATCATTCCCACAATAACTGTAATGACCATTCCAAAGAATACTGCGCCATTAATTCCTCTAGTCATCATAATAACTGTAACTAGAATTCCAAAGATTGAAAGTAGTGTATTACCAGCTGTTAAATCGCCAAGTCCTACTAGTGTCGCATCGTTGTTTACAACAATTCCAGCATTCTGTAACCCAATAAAAGTGATAAACAAACCAATCCCCGCACCAACAGCGTGCTTTAAATCAATCGGAATCGCATTAATAATTTTTTCACGAAGACCTGTCAGTGTTAGTAAGAAGAAAAATACTCCGGAAATAAGGACAGCGCCAAGTGCATGTTGCCATGGAATTCCGCTTCCTAATACAACTGTGTAAGCAAAGAAGGCATTTAATCCCATACCTGGTGCCAAAGCCAACGGATACTTACCAAGGAGTCCCATGATAATGGATCCTAGAGCAGACGCTAAGGCTGTTGCTACAAATACAGCACCATAATCCATTCTTAGTGCATCAGGAAAGTCTTTTATCGAAGCAAGTGATAAAGTTAACGGGTTAACGACTAAAATATAGGCCATTGCCAAGAAAGTGGTTAATCCCCCGATAAATTCGCGGCGGTAATTTGTACCGTATTTTTCAAACTCAAAATATTTGTGCATGATTCTTTTCCCCCTAAAAATCTTTGTTTTTTACAACAAAAAACGCTCCAGGATATTCTACCGGAGCGCTGACGTGGGCAAAGATAATTAACAGAGGAAAGAGAAAACCCTCTCTATTAATCACTGCCTCGTAGTCAAGCCATTTACGGTGGCTCGGTAGAAACTTTTGGGCCATATTCCCAATATTATACGACGTGATTCGACAATCTATTCATTTCTTTATTATCATAACAGCATCAACCGTCTTCGTCAATAAAAAATACGAACGATTTTTATAAAAAAATAAAAATCGTTCGTATATAAGCAACATTATACAATTACTCGACTATTATTCCCACTCAATGGTTGCAGGCGGTTTGCTGGTGATATCGTAAACCACTCGGTTGACATGTGCCACTTCATTGACAATTCTCGTGGAGATCACTTCAAGGACATCCCAAGGAATTCTTGCCCAATCGGAAGTCATTCCATCGATGGATGTAACAGCACGGATACCAATCGTGTAATCGTATGTTCTCGCATCCCCCATAACTCCAACACTGCGGATGTCTGGAAGTACGGTGAAGTACTGCCAGATTTCACGATCAAGTCCTGCCTTCTTGATTTCTTCACGTAAAATCCAATCCGATTCACGAACAATTTCTAGCTTATCTTCAGAAATGGCCCCTAACACCCGAATTCCAAGACCTGGACCAGGGAATGGCTGTCTCCAAACGATATCATCCGGAATACCCAGCTCCGTTCCAAGTGCGCGAACCTCATCCTTAAACAAAGTGCTTAATGGTTCTATCAATGTAAATTGCATGTCTTCCGGCAGACCGCCTACATTGTGGTGAGACTTGATCGTTTGCGCCGTAGCGGTACCACTTTCGATGATATCTGTGTAAAGAGTTCCTTGCGCTAAAAACTCAATTCCTTTAAGCTTTGTCGCCTCATCATCGAATACATAAATAAACTCATTGCCAATGATTTTCCGCTTCTTCTCAGGATCAGAAACGCCTTCAAGCTTGGACATGAATCTTTCTTTGGCATCGACTTTGATGACATTCATATTGAAGCCTTCTGAGAAAGTCTTCATAACACCTTCCGCTTCATTTTTACGAAGCAAACCATGATCAACAAAGATACACGTTAACTGGTCGCCAATTGCTTTATGAATTAAAACTGCAACAACTGATGAGTCTACTCCTCCACTTAATGCACAAAGAACTTTTTTGTCGCCAACAGTCTCGCGAATCTTTGCCATTTCCATTTCGATGAAATTTTCCATGGACCAATCGCCACTACAGTCACACACGTTAAAGACAAAGTTCTTAAGAAGGTCATTTCCATAAACAGAATGCTGTACCTCTGGATGGAACTGAACCGCATAAAGCTTTCTAGCTTCATCACTCATCGCCGCTATTGGACAGGACGGGTTCGTACCGTCAACCGTAAATCCGGCTGGTGCTTCCACCACTAGGTCACCGTGACTCATCCAAATAACTTGCTCATCAGGTAGACCTGCAAACAATGAGGATTGATTTTGAACTGTCAAAGTCGCTTTTCCGTACTCACTATTTTTTGCTTTTTCAACTTTACCATTAAAATGAACGGTCATTAGCTGCATTCCGTAGCAAATCCCAAGAATCGGCAGACCCATTTCAAAGATAGATTCATCACAACGGAAAGAATTTTCATCATACACACTGTTTGGCCCGCCGGAAAAAATAATTCCCTTCGGATTTAAACGGCGGATTTCTTCAGCCGTAATGGTATGCGGGTGAAGCTCACTATATACACCAAATTCACGAATTCGTCGTGTTATCAACTGATTGTATTGACTTCCAAAATCCAAAACAATAACCAAATCATTTTTCCCTGCCAAAACAGCCACCTCAATCTTCTCAAGTTTTTATTAGCTTTTACCATTTTGAAAAAAAATAAAAAAAACTAGAATCTGCCCCCTAAAAATATCAGGAAGGCAGAATTCTAGTTCTCTAGTAAAAAGACTAATAGAAAAAAATCCTGCCTTCATAGTCAGGCCATTTTCGGCGACCCGGTAGAGACTCTCGAACCCTATTTTCGAGGATATATGAAGGAAACGTACCTATTTAGACTAGCTCATGCATTTGTGGATGCAATTGCTAGGCATTGAATTAAATCATATTGTAACAATAGGTCGTTTTTCAGGTCAAGCGATTGTCTTTTTAATTAAATTTTCCCATAATTTATACGACTCTTCCCATGTTCCCTTTGGAAGGTGCTGATGGTACATATATTGCTCATAATAAACCGTTAACCGAGTCATTTCCCTTGTTGAAAAAAACGTATCGATATAACGGGCATAGTTACGAAGGGTTTGATTTTCCTTTCGTTTTAACCCATAGCGATCCAGTTGAGCCAATAAGATTAAATAAGCTTCCCCGATGCTCTCATCCTTCTTCTTAAACCTGTATCTAAGCATGACGACGTATGGAACCCATTTGCCCCGGACTCGGTAAAGAATCCAGACAATGAATGTGAGAATAACAAGAAGGAAAACGCCCATCTTCCAATTGGTCTTAAAAGCGGTAGCTATACTTTTCCACATTTTATTAAAATCAAACGTGCCTTCCGAATCCTTCTTTGTATTCGGCTCATCCTTTTCTTCCTTTTGCGGTTTCTGTGCTAAAGGAGGCGTTGCTCCTGGATTGTTTGCAGAATTCCCTACAGCTTCATAGTTGATAATGATCTCGTTACTAAATCCTTTGGTCGGTTCAAATGGAACCCAGCCTTGGTTCGGAAAGTACACCTCTACCCAAGAGTGGGCATTATTGTTGGTCACCGCATAAACCTGTTCACCTGAACTCTCATCACTATATTGGAGAAAATCACCGCCCGTATATCCTTTTACCCAACGGGTGGGAATCCCCAATGTTCGGAGCATAATCGCCATGGAGGAGGAGAAATTATCGCAGTATCCCCTTTTGGTATCAAATAAGAACTGATCCACATAATCATCGTTTTCACCAGGTACCGCGACATTTTTTTGGTCATAGGAATACTCCGTTTTCCCAAAGTAACTTTCCACGGCTTTTGCCTTTTCAAACCAATTTGATTTTTCCTTCGTGATTTCTTCAGCTAACCCCTTCACTCGATCCGGCAACGCCTCAGGCACCTGCGTATACTTTTTATAAAACTCCGGATTCATCTCATTTGGATTGAAGCTGGTTGTTTTGATTAAGTCAGATGCTTTGTATTTTGGTTTTTCAAATTCCAAGGTAAAGACCTGTGGTGCAGCCGGCCGGTTGTCATTTTTGAAGAAACTAATCCGCTCATTGGTGGTATCAATAAAGAATTTATTCCCATTTGGATCTTGCGGAAGCATTTTCACAATTTTTTTAACACCCGCAGGATACATAATATAGTTGTACTTATAATTGACATGGGCTCTGACAATAACAGATTCCTTAATCGTCTCTACTGTATCTGGATAGGAGAAAACAGGTACTAGGTCTTCTTGACGAAATGAGATGGGGGTTGAGCCAGATGCAAGCCAGCCCTTGCCTGTATAGGTATCCTTTGTCTCCATCTTCCAATACGTTTTACCGTTTGCTTGATATTGAAAGGCCGGGCTACTGTCACCAATAAACGGTCCGCCTAATACCGAATCATCCGTGCCATAGCCTATACGGTGAATCCCACCTGCACTTTCCTTCTTATCCTTATCATTATTTGCTGTCAGATACGGAACAGGATCCGGCCAAATAGGAGCCGCCTTTGGAGCCGCAATTCCCACGAGCACACTAACAGCAATCATAACGGCCAGCGGTGCCATCCATTTGCGAACAAAAGAGGGATGATAAGAGACATTTTCCCTATGGATGATTCGTGAAAAGGTTAGCATCCCCATCACTGCAAATCCTGCCACGACCGTGCGAACAATGGCTATTTTTGCACTATAAGGTGTGAACGTGTCTAGTACGGTGATATACACCAGAGTCATAAAGAAAAAGATAAAAATTCTCTGCCTGTTTAACAACCAATAATGGATTAAGTAAACCATTAGCCATAGCAATACAAAAAACAACAGTGTTCGAAATTCATTGGTGATTTCACTCCATTGGCGGGTAAAAAGCAGACCGATATTATGAGCAATATCACCGAAAAAGCTCATCACCCAGCTTGCCTGGAAGAATCCTTCTTCATAATGTAATTGGTTGATAGAAAATAAAATATAGACAATCTTAATCAGAAACTGCCAGATCCACTTCAGATTCAAATAGGAGATTACAAAAGAAACCAACAGAAAAACAATAAACATTTCTATATTATCCGTGTTGGTTAATTTCTCCATCGGCCTAAGCCATTCCCACAGAAGTAAAAACCCTAACATGTTTAATAAAAACGAAGGAATATCCCTTTTCATTTATCGCGTCACCTCCGAAAAAACAGCAGCAAAATTACCTTCATGAACGAGTACAATGCGAATACCTCGTGCATTCGCGACGGCAATAAGCGAGCGTTCCTCATCTGTTGGTGACTCTTTTAGACCCTTAATAAGAAAAAGCGTAATTGAACCTTTTCTTTGTCCAAGAAAACTTGCCTTTTCAATGAGTGGTTTAGTTAATTGCGCCGTAACCAGCATAAACGAAACCATTTGTTGAATAAAAAACGCTTCTTTCTCTAACACTTTTTCAAAGGAACGTAAGCTTTTTGCTTCTATTTTAGCTAAATGATAAAAAAGCTGCTGTAGATGCTGCTCTCCCCCTCGAATAGGAAATGTGGCTCGCTCCTTGCTATAGGTTAACAGCCCCGTCTGCGCTCCTTTTTTTAGAACGGCACGTAGAAGAGATGCTGTAAAGGAAACGACCGGTTCAAAGCGTTGATCTGGCACACAATCCATGATAACGAATACGTCATGTGACTGCCGCTGTTCGAACTCCTTTGTCATGATCTCATTTCGTTTAGCGGAGGCTTTCCAGTTAATCCAAGAGAAACGATCTCCCGGCTGATAGTCCCTTACACCCACTGCCATGGAGGTATCGCGCTGGACCCGCTCCCGTGATGCGGTCAATCCTTGATCATATTGGTTTTCAAACGGTCGGTACAATAGCTCTGTATAAGCAGGATAGACTACGATTTTCCCTTCAGACGCAAACGTTTTTTCCTTTTCAAATAATCCAAGCGGGTCACCAATTCTCAGTGTAAAGGATTGAAAGAAATGCTCCCCCCTCGGGAGTTTAGTAATCGTATATTGATACGAAAATTCCCTTTTTAATCCGGGAAAAACAAGTGCCTTCGGAGAACTAATCTTTTCTGTATATTTTAATGCATCAGTTAAATGGTCTTCGACAAGCAAATAAAATAGTGGAAACGAGTTTCTCCTTTTGATCGTGACGGTCACCTTCAAGGGTTCCCCTGCATTATAATCTGACTTTGGTAAAACCCGTGTGACCTCAAGCTCATTTAAGGAATAGAAAGAGAGTACGACACAATAAATAGAAAATGGCAGAAAGCTGTAAAATAAAAACCAGCTAACAAACCCTCCCTGAAACATCGCGTACGAAAAGGTGAGGCAGATTAAAAAAAGCAATAGGATAAATCTCCATATTTTTTTAAATGGATTCCACAACTTTTTCATCCTACTTCACAAGCCTTTGTACCGGTACAGGAACTCTTGCAACCACCCGGTTCACCACTTCTTCCGCAGAAATCCCTTCGAATTTTGCTTCTGACTTTAAGATAATCCGGTGAGATAAGACAAATGGAGCTAAATATTGAATATCATCTGGTAACACATAATCACGGCCAAACATATATGCATAGGCTTGGGCTGCTTTCATAAGGGCAATCGATCCCCTCGGGCTTGCACCAAGGTACACACTTCCATGTCCCCTCGTCCGATTGACGATATCAACAATATAACGCTTGATACTATCATCAACGAACACGTCTTTGATTTCTCTTTGTAAATTGAGCAGACCTTCAAGGTCGACAACTGGATAGAGATCCTCAATCGGCGGTACCTTTTGCGCTCGATTCAATACTTCAATTTCCTCGTGCAACTCCGGATAACCCATCTTCATTTTTAATAGAAAGCGGTCGAGCTGCGCTTCCGGAAGTGGATACGTTCCTTCATATTCAATCGGATTTTGTGTCGCCATAACGAAGAATGGCTTTTTCAGTTTATGTGTTACCCCATCAATGGTAACGCTCGCTTCCTCCATCCCCTCTAACAAGGCAGACTGAGTCTTCGGTGATGTCCGGTTGATTTCATCCGCTAAAATAATGTTACCCATTAATGGACCTGGGCGAAATTGGAATTCCATTTCTTTCGGGTTATAAATCGAAACGCCCGTTACATCCGATGGCAATAAGTCCGGGGTAAATTGAATTCGTCGAAAGTTAGCATTTACCGATTTGGCAAGTGCTCGAACCATCATCGTCTTCCCTACACCTGGAACGTCTTCTAATAACACGTGTCCTTCTGCCAGTAAGGCAACAAGGCTGAGCTCCGCCACATTTCTTTTTCCAATCATAACCTTTTCAATGTTTGCTAGTATTTTCTCTATAGTGGGATTCATTTGTTCTAATGACAAGTTGACTCCTCCTTATCTAATCGACCATTTATCATTATGTATTCTCTATATTTTGGAAATCTCCTGTAAATAAAGTCACACAATATTCAAAAACTGCATAATTATTAGACGAAAAAGATGGAGAAAACGTTTCATAATTGCTATTCCATCTTTATTTAGACAGCATAAAAAGGCCACGGGTGACCCGTAACCTTTTTCGTCAAACCTTTAATTAGGAAACACGAAAACGTTGAATAATACAAATTTCCCCAGGAACAGGTACATCTGCAGTGCCACCAGATACAGTAATTGCATCGAAACGGGAAACGGTAAATGTAACACATCCCCCAGCCGGAATCATTACCGTCCGAACCGGCGTTCCACCTGTTCCGCCACTAGAAACTCCCCTTAGAAATGTGACCGTTAAAGTTGCTGTTCCACAGTTTTTAATCGAACCGGAAGCTACAATATCACATCCAACAGAGAGATCCCCTGTGAAAATAGTTGTAGTTCCTGCTGCCGACACAAAATCACAGCACAGTTTATCTGTGATGAATTTCTTTTCGGGACAGCAAGTAAAACAGCATGGATTGATGTCACCACGATTATCATGTTTTTTCATACACATATTTAAAAACCTCCATTATTTTTTTGAAGACATTACGGGATATTTACTCAAGATAGAATGGGTTTTCCAACGATATGACAGGAAGATAGTTTCCTATAATTCGGAAAGATTATAAAGATAACTATCGATTTGTCTCAATAGTCTTTTAGAGCGAAAATGATTTTATTTGATTTTACGAACCCCTATTCAGGAAACTGGAAAACGCTGAACAATGCAAAGTTCGCCAGTGCTTGGAGCACCCGGAGAAGCTACGATAATAGCATCAAAACGTGAAACCGTAAAGGTAGCACAACCCCCAGCAGGAATAACTAATGTACGTACATCTGTTCCACCTGTACCATTTGCAGCAACCCCTCTTAAAAATACAACACCAAGGATATCTGTTCCGCAGTTTTTAATGGATCCGGATGCAACTAAGTTACAGCTAGTAGACGGATCTGCTGTAAAAATAGTATTGGCAGTTTCACGAGTTGTTCCAGTTACTGTAAACTCACAGCAAAGTTTATCTGTAATGAATTCCTTTTCCTCACAGCAACTAAAGCAGCAAGGATTGATGTTCTCGTGGTGATCATGATTTTTCATACACATTATTTAACCTCCTAAAAATTTTTGAAAAACCCTTTTAAATTGAACTTTCCGAATTCAATTCCTTGTCCCTACTATTATTAAATGCAGACAAGCAATTTTGGTTAATAGTTAACCGCACATTTTTCAAGATGAGATATTAAAGAATGTGCAGTAAAACTTCTGAAGAAAAATAGGCAATATCACTCTCAGAATAGGATAAGTTTCCATATGATATGAGAAGAAGGAACTTGTCAGTAAAGGAGAAGGAAAATAATGGGTGAATACCACGATGATAGTAGTTGTATAAAAAGAACGTTAGAAAGAATACTTGAAGCACAAAGAAACGTAAAAAATAAAAATGATGATTCCTGCAGAACATCATGTCTTCGTTCACTTGGTGAAAGAAGACATTCAAATAATACAATCCCTTTTATCTTATTTTGTAATTGTCAACCATTAAAAGTCGAAGGGGTAACAACCTGTTTTGATGAACATTCGCAAAAGGAAAAGTTTGTTTGTTTTTTGACATTTGTTTTCAAAATAATTGACATAAAAGGTGACTGTGTAGTTTTGGAATTATTAAAATTTAAAAAGCATAATAAGTGTGTGCCAAATAGCCATAATCATATTTGTTCGCCATGCTGTCAGTTTGATTGTGAGGATGTAGACGATTTGATTGCAACAGGTGTGTGCGTCACTTTTGAAATTTCAAGTTTCAATGGTATCCATTGCTTAGCTCCTGTTTGCATTTAGAAACTGTTAATTTAATAAAAAAAGGGGTGATATTAAAAATAATCACCCCTTTTTGGCAAGCAAATTTAACAAAAAAACCACTCCTCGTTTTATTAGAGAAGTGGTTTTTGCTATTCATTTGTTATTTTACATCGTTCTATTATTCTCCTACTATTTTCGCATTCTTTAGCATCTCGTCAGTTAAAGTGATTCCTTCCTCCTGAGCTGCCTTTTTATTGATGTACAACTCCAGCTTTTCAGGGAAACCGACAGGAATCTCACTTGGTTTCTTCCCTTTGAGAATTTCAACGGCCATTTTACCCGTACTATAGCCAAGATCATGGTAGTCAAAGCCATAAGAGGCAAAGGTTCCGCGTTTCACAGAATCCCCTTCCCCAACAAAGGTTGGAATATTCTTAGCATTGGCCACAGTAATCACCGATTCTAGGGCAGCTACAACCGTATTATCCTTTGGAATGTATAATACATCTGCACGTCCTACCATGGACTCGGCTGCCTGCTTTACTTCGGAACTAGTTGTAATGGTGGTTTCCACCGCTTCCAGCCCTGCTGCCTCCAACGCTTTCTTGGCATTCTTCACATTTACAACCGAGTTAGGTTCACCGTTGTTATAAATGATGCCTACTTTCTTTGCATTAGGAATGAACGTTTTAATCGCTTCAATTGTATTCTTAATCGCATCGGGGTGCGTATCAGATGTGCCTGTTGCATTCCCTCCTGGCTTATCAAGGCTTTGGACAAGTTGAGCTCCAACCGGATCCGTAATCGCCGTAAATAAGATTGGAATATCCTTTGTCGACTTGACCACCGCCTGCGCGCTAGCAGTAGCAATTGCTAAAATAAGATCATTTTTGTCCGCGACTAGGTTTTGGGCAATGGACATGTTATTGTTCATGTCCCCCTGGGCGTTTTGGTAATCAAGCTTCAAGTTCTTTCCTTCTACATAGCCGGCATCTTTGAGAGCAGCGATAAACCCTTCTCGTGCCGCATCAAGTGACGGGTGTTCGACAATTTGTGTAATACCTATTTTTACGACTTTCTCTTTTTTCTCTCCACTTGTCTCCTTACTACCCGCTCCGCAGGCAGAAAGCAATAATAGCATTGCAGATAATAATAGAACTAGACTCTTCTTCATCCCCTTTTTCCCCCTTTAAAAATCTTTATGCACTCTTTCGCTGTATTAATAATAGTTGGATTTTAACACAGCAAAGCGTTGTAGCACAACTATATTTTCAGAATATACAAACATATTAAAAAAATTAACATTCATCTAAAAATCTTCCATTATCTTTGAAAACGATTTCAACTATAATGAAACATGTATTTTTGGAGAAAGGGGGTTACGGAGGTTACTTGCTTCACAAAAGACAGTTGAAAGGTGGTAATAATAGTTGAAGAGATTTAAAGAAAGTATTTCGATCTTCCTTGTACTTCTACTTGTATTTGGGCAAACAGGTGCGGTCACCTATGCGGAAACGCAATCTACTGCACCAGCATCTCCAGTAAACTTAAATACTGCCAAAACACAATGGAAATTAAATGTTTCGAAGAACCCAAGAGACATCACACGCCCTTATCTTGTTGCCTTATGAAAATATTGTAACTTGAAGCTTACAGGAATTAGTTAATTATTAAAAATTATAAATATTCTATCTATTATGATAAAATATTTATATTAATTCATTAGGAGGCAAACCAATGAAAAAAAATAAGTTAGTGATTGTAGGAGTGGGCCATGTTGGCTCTTATGTTCTTGCGGATGCCATGAAATTAGGATTATTTGCGGAAATAGCTGTCATTGATATAGATAAGGATGTTGCTTATGGCGAAGCTCTTGACCAAGAACATGCTACCGCTCTTACATATATGTCAAATACAACCGTACGTGCTGGAGATTATTCCGAATGTTCGGATGCAGATGTGATTATATGTGCTGCTGGTCCGAGTATGATAAAAAATGACAAAGATGCGATGCCGGACAGGGCACAATTAGCTGTTGTCAATTCAGTTGTAATTCGTGAAGTCATGACTGGAATCACTAAATATACGAAAAACGCAGTCATTATTATGATAACAAATCCTTTAGATACAATGGTGTACATAGCAGAAAATGAATTCAGCTATCCGAAAGGACGTATATTTGGAACCGGAACTATGTTGGATTCCGCACGTCTTCGTAAAATAATTGCAACTAATTATGACATAGATCCAAAAAGTGTGGCAGGTTATATGATGGGCGAACACGGACATACAGCTTTCCCAGTATTAAGCCGCTTAAGCGTGCAAGGATTTGGTGAAAAAGAATTAGACCAAGTTCTTCAAGGAAAAGAACCATTAAGTCGGGAAAGTATTAAACAACAAGTTGTAAAGGCAGCATTTGATGTGCTAAATGGAAAAGGGTGGACAAATGCAGGTGTTGCCCAAGCTGCTGTTACATTAGCAAAGACAGTTATGCTTGATGAACGCAGTGTTTATCCTGTATGTACAACACTGCACGGACAATATGGATATTATGGAGATGTAGCATTAAGTATGCCATGCGTCATCGGCAGAAGTGGCGTAGAAAAACAATTAGAGATTGCTCTCGATGATCAAGAACTTGAATGGTTGCATCAATCAGCGGAATATATAAAAGAAACGATGAAAGTAGCAAAGACAGGTAAGAATTCATCATTAAATCTGAAATCGTAGGTCTGTATAATTATATTTGCAACTTACATTTTTTTAGGCGAACAGGAATTGTACTGTTCGTCTTTTAATTTTTTGAGAGGCTACTTGCCTCTCTCAACGTAACGCAAGAAATAAAAAAGAAGCCTCCCAAAAGTTTACTCAACTTATGAGAAGCCTTCGTTAAAATATTCAAAATGTTATCATTTCACTCTCTTACTTTAAAAACCTAGATCAAGGCTTCAAGAGCGTTATTACATCATGCCGCCCATTCATTTTCGTAATTAATAGAAGAAAATCTGTTACAAAAAAATCGCTATAAATCAACATTTTGCTAGTTTTAATTTTATTAACCTGAAATAGTTTATAAACAAGTCGAGGACAAACCCGAGGACACAAAAAACAATTATAAAAGTTTTCTATTCTGAGAGGGCTTTGCTTATTTAACATAATTTTCAATATAGTCCTTGAATTCTAAAATTAAATTTTATACGTATAGAGATTTCATTTCCTATATTACTTATAGTTTTTATATTATTAATGTGCTGTTTAATTATTGTTCATCATATCTTAAGAAATCCTTGGCAGCTGCCACCTTCTGTTTACTATGAATCTATATCGTTTTGTTGCCTTAGTGCATCTATTTACTGGTCAGTTTTTTCCATTTAAACATATTTGTAATCCCAGTGGATATTCATGGTATCCTCCCTTTTATGATTTTGGACAGGAAGATTTACAAAAAGAACAACCATCTTTGGTTGCTCTTTTTGTAAATTATCAAATTATCTTACTGCTACTGCAGATTTTTCAGCAATTAAATCTTCTAATCTTTCTTTTTGGCTTACAAGTTCCTCCATTGTTAGTTCTGCTCTTGGCGCTTGAAAACTCAATGCAGGTACATTATTTTGAATTAAACTCTTTAATTGTCCATTATTTTGCTCGTACAAGCGATAGCCTACCGCTCCTACCACAGTTCCTGAAACAAATCCCATTAAAAAATCTCTGTTAAAAGCCATTAAAATCTCTCCCTCTACTCTAAATATTATATTTAAAGAAATCTTCGACTTCTTCTCATATCATGGAAAATTTCTAGAGCATTTACTGCCCAAGTAAACATTGCAACTTGTAAAATATTATTTGTTCCTAGGGAGAACATACTGATCATCCCTGTTAATACATCTGGATGCCTTAACTTATTTTCACCATGTGAGAGAACCGTGTAGGCAGTAGAAATGACAGCAGCATATTCAAAAATATTGGGACTTGGCCCAACTCCTTTTCGCAAATAAGCAATCAGTAAGAGAAATCCAGTACATAAGGAGCGGAGGAAATCCTTTCTACTATCTGGCTTAACCTGGACCATAAACCGATCAAGCGGATCAAATTGAGTCTGCTTAAAAAACAGGGATATGTAACGGAGGATTACACTCCTGTTAACAATCTTCGGTTCGTACTCAATCATCATAGACTGTATAATTGGTTCTATTCTCACTTTCTTAACGCCTTTTAATGCGGAAAACATTTTTTCAATATTTATATAATCAGTTTTATCCGATAATGCTTGAACAACGAGACGTACCCTTCCGGGAATACTGTGGGCGATTCGATAATTAGCTTCCACTCCAATTTCCCCCTAATAAAATAATCTTCCCACTATTGATTACAACGGCAATGGTCGCAGCATTATGAATAGCGGCTCCCACAACAGGTGATATAAAACCTAGTGTCCCTAGTAGAATGGCACCGCTATTAACAAGTACAGTGACAATGATATTTTGGTATATTAACTTCATCGTTCTTTGAGATAATTTAATTACCTTTGCTAGAGCCAAGGGGTCATCTGCTGTAACAATTACATCTGCAGTTTCTACTGCGATATCTGTACGTTTTGTGCCTAGTGTAACCCCTACATTAGCATATGCAAGAGCAGGTGCATCATTTATTCCATCTCCCACCATCATTAAGTGGTCCGTTTTATTTTTATAATTCAAAACAAACTTTGCTTTATCTTCAGGGAGAGCTTCTGCAACAAACGAATCCATCCCAAGCTGATTGGCTATCTTTTTCGCTGGATGATAAAGATCTCCAGTTAACATAATAATTTCATCTACACCGGATCTTCTTAACTGATTAATGCTCTTTTTCATTCCGTCTCTAACCTTATCTTCTAAAACAATGATACCGATAAGTTTCTGATTATACGCAACATAAACCATATTTTCATCTGGATTAACTTGACTGCTACTATCTCCAAGTCGACCTAGAGGAATTCTCCAATCAGATAAGAATCTCTTGCTACCGACGAGAACGTTTTTTTGACCAACTGAGACCTTAATACCCTTTCCAACTACCATTTCTAGTTCATCATGGTGAGGAATAGGAAGATTTAACTCATTTGCTTTGTTACAAATGGCTTCTGCAATCGGGTGTGAGGAATGTACTTCAGCAGAAGCTGCGAGGCTTAACACTTCATCCTCTGGCATTTCAGCAAGTGAAATAATCTTGGTTACTATGGCTCTTCCTTCGGTAATAGTCCCTGTTTTATCTAAAATAACCGTATCGATTTGCGCCAATTTCTCGATTGTTTGACCACCTTTTAACAGAATTCCATTCTTTGCAGCTAATCCGATAGATGACGAAATAGCTGTAGCTGTAGACAGTTTTAAACCACAAACATAATCAATAACCAGCATATTTAATACTTTATTCCAATCTCTTGTAACAAGATAAACTAACCCTGCTAAGGCAAATGAAAGTGGTACAAGTTTTTCGGTTAAGCGATTAGTAATAGATTGGATGGGCGCTTGTTTTGTTTGGGCATCTTCAATTAAATGGATCATTCTCGCAATGGCTGTGTCGTCTCCAGCCTTTTCTACTAAAATCTTGAAGTTTCCTTCAACGATAACGCATCCAGCGAAAACCAGGTCACCCTTTGACAGCTCTTTGGGAAGATACTCACCTGTAATCGATGATTCATCTACAACTCCTGTTCCATCAATGATTTTCCCGTCTACTACAACCTTTTCACCTTGGAAAACAACAACCTGGTCGCCTGCTTTTACTTGATCGACTGAGACCTTTACTTCATGGCCTAATTCATCTACTCTCCAGACAGAATCTGCTTTGACACTCAACATGTCTCTCACATAATTTCTTGTTTTATATGCCGTGAAATCGGTTAACCACTCACTAATGGTCGACATTAAATAGATAATGAGAGCTGATTTTGGATTTCCTTTTATGATAGATGCAAGTAAAGCTGCTGTCGTTAGTGTGTCTGCACTAGGTTTTCCAGTGGTTAATAACGATAAAAATCCTTTTTTGATAATACTGTACGATGAAAACAATACCGCTATGGAGGTTGGTCTAACTAGCTGAATCATTCCTTGAGTTGGAACAGGAGAGGATTTTACTACTTCAAAGACAAACGCACTAACACATGTAAGTAGTTCAATAATCGGAAACCTTGCTTTGGCGGGTGTGGGTGTAGTACCCGTCGTGGGTTTCGTATTTTTCTGAAAAAGATCAGTCCATGACCGCTGTGAATCATGATAGAGAAGCACTGACCCTGTTTCTTTGGTATAGGAGGCGGAATAAATAGATCGATTGGAACGGAAAAACGCTTCAATCTCCTTTTCATTTCCGTTTTTTAATCCTAACTTTAATCTTGTCCTTCCTGGTAAGGAATGGATTAAAGAAAGCTCGAATTCCATAGTCCTATCCTTTCCCTTTCGTAATGATAGTATATGACCAATAGAGCAAACTACTTGAAAAAGCCGGATTTGCAGATATACCTACTGTTCCGTAGATAAGGAGAAATAATGATAGCAATGAATCGATGTCTGCCTTGCCAGATGTTCTTTTCTTTATTAGACCATCTACGGAGGAAACGGTATTTTTCATTGTTTTCATAAGTTGCGCCTCTACATGTGGAAAGGCATTTACTGAGGTGTTAACAGCAAGCTTAACTAACTCGTCAAATTGCTCGGTGGTAAGACTAGGAACAAAAAACTCAATTAATAGACTCCCGGTAATAGGAGATGCACTTACATGTTTAACAATTCCAAGGTGTGAAAAGGTCTGTTCGAGATGCGCTGCCACGACCGGGTCTTTCCAGCGATCGCATTTAAGCCTTACTCTGCCAGGCATGGCATGAACAACTTCTACCTTTTGATCATTAATTTGGGATAAAATTTTAGGAGCTAATAGGGAAGCACCTAAACCTACTAGTGAAGAAATCATACTTTCTCTCCTTCTACTGGATAACGCTTACAGATATCCTTTCAATTTGTTCCACCCATTGTTCAAGCTGCTTGACATTGTCAACCGGACTACTATCATAGGAAATTAATAAACTACCTGTTTCAGGTGTGTATTGAATAGAATGAATTCTAGACTCCCCTTTAAAGTGACTAATTAATTGACCAACGGTATTGGGGTTATGCTTCCACAAAGTAGACTTTAGCCGAATTCTTCCGGGAATATAATGGGCAATTTCAATTGAGTGTCTATTCAGGATTTTATTTACCCTCGTAACCAGCATAAGCTCTTTTACTTTATTCAACATACACTCAAACTCCTGAAAAATAATTTAATAAAATATATATATGAGCGAACATGATCCTTAATGTTTACTGTTTAATATAGTGTTGCCCTGAGGCAAGTTTAAATCAATGATAATAGGAAATGGCATTAATGTAAACAAATATATGGATTTTATGGTAATTTTTTACTACAAAAAAGAATAGACTAGGTATTTATTACCTAATCTCAGCATTTTTTATGCCACTCATATAAGTTCTAATTTTTGCTATGGCATTTCCACTTAGATGGTATTTAATACATGAAATTTCGTGCGGAATATGTTTCTGATCCATTCCTATAAGCTGAAAAAAGGCTTCTAAAACTTGATAGTCGTATGCTAACTTTTCCCCTTTGATCATACCTTTTTCTGTCATTTGAATCTTTCCATACCGTTTGTATTCCAGGTATTCTTCATCACTTAGCTTTCGGACCATTTTGGTTACGGAAGATACAGATACATTTAAAGAAATGGCAATATTGGTAACACTACTATACCCTTGCTTTACGACATCGTAATAAATCTTCTCTAGATATTTCTCATTACGTGGTAATGCCATCTCAACATCCCCTTAATAAAAGAATCAACATTAAGTTTGATGAGTAAATTTATTTCTCCTCCATTTTTTAACCAAAATCCCGTGTATGGGTGAGAACAAGAAGGCAAGTACAAATAGGAATCCCGCAACCGAAACCATTGTTGCACCGATGGATGCATCTAGTAGAAAAGCAACGTAATAGCCTATGATAGAACATAAAATACTTACCACAACACTGATAACAATCATCATACTCAATCTGTCGGTTAAAAGATAAGCTGTTGCAGCAGGGACAATAATCATGCCCACTACTAAGATGGCGCCAACACTTTCAAAGGAAGCAACCGTTGAAACAGACACCAAGCCCATTAATAAATAGTGAAAAATTACCACCGGAATACCTAATGAAGCGGCCATTGCAGGATCGAAGGCGCTTATTTTAAACTGTTTATAAAAGATTCCAATACACAATACATTTAACAGAAAGCTAGCGCCGATTCCCCAAACGGCCTTTGGCCCGATACTATGTCCGCCAACTTCGAGAGTGTCCCATGGTGCATAAGCAATCTCCCCATATAAAACACAATCTAAATCCAAATCTACCTGTCTAGTAAACAGACTAACTAAAATAACACCTACAGCGAATAATGCCGTGAATACGACTCCAATGGACGCATCAGCCTGCACTCCGCTATTCTGAAACATTTGGATGAGAAAAACAGTGATCAAACCAATAGCAGCAGCCCCAAACATCATAATGAAAGAATCTCTTGAGCCACTCATTAAAAAAGCAATTACGATCCCCGGTAAGACGGAGTGACTGATGGCATCCCCGATCATCGACATTTTCCTTAAAACGAGAAAACATCCTAATATGCTACAGGAGCCCCCAACCAGTGCACCAATCAATATGATCCAGAAATGATTCATAAGGATTTCTCCTTTACAATCTGATTGGTGAAAGTTTTCTTGTAGTCATTCCTTGCAGAATGTCTTAATCTAATTTTCGCAACCATTCCGCGATTTGGTGCAAATACAATGGAAATCACAAAAATAATGGTGGCTGATAATACAATTAGGGGACCTGTTGGAAGATTGTTAGCCATCGTACTAACAACCGTTCCTATAAAACCACTTAGAGCCCCGAACAGGCCGGCTACAATTACCATCACATGTAGCTTTTCTGTCCAATATCTTGCTGCAACAGCCGGAGTTATGAGTAAAGCAGCCATTAACACGACACCTACAGCCTGTATTCCAATGACAACGGCCATTACAATGAGCAACATAATAAATTGATCTAACAGTACAACCGGAAGACCAATTCCTTTAGCAAAGCCTGAATCAAATGATAAAAGTTTAAATTCTTTAAAGAATAAAAAAGAAAGTGAAACGAGTAAAACACTAATGCCAGCAATTGTGTAAACATCTGATTGAACCATCGATGCTGCATGACCGAAAAGAAACTTATCTAACCCACTCTGATTCCCACTATTGCTATGTTGTATTTGTGTTAAGAGGACAATTCCTACTCCAAAAAATACAGTTAATATAATCCCTAACGCAGAGTCTTGTTTAATTCGAGAATGCCTTGTGATATAGCTAATCGAAACAGTTGCTAGAATACCAGCAATGATAGCACCAATTAGAAAGAAAAAGATGGACTTTGTACCGGTAATCATAAATGCTACACACACACCAGGTAATGCTGCATGCGATAGGGCATCGCCCATTAACGATTGTTTACGTAGATAGGCAAAGCTACCAATTACACCACTGCTCAACCCAAGAAGCATGGACCCCATTAAAATCCATTGTGTATTGGGATCTAAAAAGATGTAAAACCAATTCATACGATCACCTCTAACTAAGAATGAATGGTGATGAGTTTGATTCAATCAGCGTCAAGCTCCCACCGTATGTCTTCTGAAGATAATCTTTTGTAAACAATTCCTCGGTAGGTCCAATCCCAATCAGCTTAACGTTTAAAAGCATAATCCAATCAAAGTATTCTTTAACGGTATTAAGATCATGATGAACGACGAGAACGGTCTTTCCGTGTTCTTTAAGATTCATCAATAAAGAGATAATTGCTTTTTCCGTTGCAGCATCAACTCCTACAAATGGTTCATCCATGAAGTATAAATCCGCATCCTGTGCAAGGGCTCTCGCTAAAAACACTCGTTGTTGCTGCCCTCCTGAAAGCTGACTAATTTGTCGATGGACAAAATCACCCATACCTACTTTGTTCAGACAATCCAATGCAATTTCTTTATCTTTTTTACCTGGGCGTTTTAACCATCCAAGATGTCCATATCTTCCCATTGTCACAACGTCAAAGGCATTGGTAGGAAAATCCCAATCAACCGATTCCCTTTGCGGAACATAACCTACTTTTTTTCGATTCTGCTGATAAGCCCTCCCAAAGACCTCTACTTCTCCAGTAATAGATGGAATTAGCTCTAAAATTGACTTGATAAGTGTTGACTTACCTGCCCCGTTTGGCCCAATGACCCCAATAAGCTTTCCCTTGGGAATACTAAAGCTAATATCCTCTAAGACAGGTTTTTTCTGATATGCAACGGCTAAATTTCTAACCGTAAGTGGTGTCGTCATAAGCAATCCTCTCCTTCTATTTCAATGCATTTACAATCGTATCGACGTTATGTTTAACCATACCTAGATAGGTTCCTTCTTCGGTCCCTTCCTCGCCCATTGCATCCGAGAAGAGTTCCCCACCTATTTTTACATCGTGGCCTTTTTCTTTTGCTCCCTCAATAACCGCTTCTATTGCTTTTTTAGGAACACTTGATTCAACAAAAACGGCTTTAATTTTATTTCCAACTAGAAAGTCTCTCAACTCAGTAACATCCTTGGATCCATATTCTGAAGCCGTACTGATTCCTTGAAGACCCATTACCTTGATTCCATATGCTTCTCCAAAATAACCAAAGGCATCATGAGCTGTAACTAATACCCGAAACGGTTCTGGAATTGTCGAAATCTGCTTTTTAACATATTCATCAAGTTCTCTTAGCTTTTTTATATACTCTTCTGCATTTTGTTGATAATCTTCCGAATGATCAGGGTCAAACTTGGATAACTCTTGCTCAACGGTTTCAGCTGCTGAGATCCAATGTTTCACATTAAACCACACATGTGGATCATGTCCTTGCGACCCATCGGCAGGAGAGAGAAGTTCCTGTTCAGGAATATTTTTGGTAACGGCTACCGTTGGCTTATCCTTCGCCATTTTTTCAAATATATCGACCATCTTCCCTTCTAAGTGCAACCCGTTATAAAAAATCATATCGGCATTATCTAATTTCTTAATATCTCCTTGTGAGGCTTTGTACAGATGAGGATCGACGCCGGATTTCATCAAACCAATTGTTTCCAAATGATCCCCACCAATATTTTTTACAATGTCATTAATCATCCCAATGGTTGTCGTAACCTGAATTTTCTCTCCATGTTCTCGTTCATTGCCTACTTCTGAACTTGCACACCCTGCAATTGCCAATACCATTACAAACCAGAGTATGGCTATTTTTTTCATCATTTTGATCACCTGTAACTCCTCCTTTTACCTTCGGACAACACTTTTATCCACGACTATTTTTTTTATAAACATGAAATTATTTTGCTCTCGTGCAACTTTATGTTATTCCATATCCATTCAATAAGTCAATAAAAATAGTTCTAAATTTTTCGACAATAAAAAAGGATTAAACCCATGAAAGAGTTTAATCCTTTTTCGTTCTTTTTATCTCAAAATGTCTGTTATAAGAATCATCGTAAGTAGACCAATGACAAAAGAAAAGGTAGCAGACCTCTCATTCCCATCACCATGGCTTTCGGGAATGAGCTCCTTATAGACAACAAACAGCATTGCCCCTGCAGCAAACGCTAATCCATACGGAACAACTCCAAGATATTGATCCGTCAACTGTAACCCCAGATACGAAGCCGCTAATTCAATACCTCCTGTAAAGGCTGTATACATAAGGGCTGATAACTTTGGGATTCCATTCGCCACTAAAAACAAACAAACCAGAAAGCCTTCCGGGATATTTTGTAGGCCAATCGAAAAGGCAACAAGTGAGCCTAAATCCTCGTATTGACTTGCAAAACTAACACCGACTGAAATTCCTTCCGGTATATTATGTATAGCCATGGCCGCGATTAAAAGCAGTGGTCTTGCTTGGTGAGCAGCTGGAGAAGTATGCTCAAGTTCTATATGTGGCAAGCTCATTTCTAGGGCGGTAAGAGTGGCCGTTCCTACTAGAATTCCAATCGTCAATACAAACATATTGGAGAGCTTCAACGTAGAAGGAATCAGGGCATATGTTGAGGCTGCCACCATAATCCCCGCACTGTAGGCCAATAAATTATCCTTAAACCGGTGCGAAAGATTACCTAGGAACAAAGCAGGAACGGCTCCTAAGGCAGTACACAAAGCACTAATGAAGATTCCTAAGTTATTTCCCACAAAACCCCTCCTTTATAAAAAATCATTAGTCATTATATGTACAACCCCTTTGAAAAAGACATCACTATAACTAGTAAAAAGCCTGGCTTAGGTAACTTTATACTTCCTGCGTTCCTTTTACTCCATTGATGGAGTAGCTAGCGCAAAGTTAATTTCTTGTATTTTTCACCAGGAAAGGACACCGAGCCTTGCAATAACACCCTCAAAGAAATTTTTTATTGTTTTGGTTGTCAAGCTATGGGCGATATGATAATACTGGTTTCCCTTTTAAAAACGTATCACAAGCCAGGGCGGCTTATATCATAGCCGAAGACTTTGGTTTATTGGATAAGGTAAAACCGCAGCTAATTGGGAATTCCTTTTACAACTCTAGGAAATTATGAACGTGGTGATCGAAGTCCAGACTTTGGTACAGTCTTAGAAATAGCAAAATATTTTGGTGTTTCAATGGATTACCTCACAAAGGGGGATGAAGTTGTTAGCTATGATGAATACCAAGTAAATCGTTACAATGATGACTTTCATCAAATGCTTATAAAAGCTGAACCGAATGTAAGAGAAAAAATATTAAAAATAAATAATCAAATATTCTTTCTAACATCAGATCATGCCATCAGTAAACCAGATAATAAAGAACTAGACCATTTACATGAAATTTTTAATTTTATACTTAGAATGAAAAACAGCTTTGGAATGGGGACAAAAAAAGGGGGCTTTTCACCATCAGATAAATATGAGCTTTTAAAATTATTTCTAAAGGAAAAGCAAGAAATTGATAAAACCTTTAACGAACTCTTTGAAATATATATTGAAAGAAGTATTAAATAATTATTTAAATGCTTAATGGATAAACAGCTATGCTCTGAAAATCACATAATACTAATAAAGGAGAACACTTAATGTGGCAAAGTTTAGACAACGAGGAAAAACATGGAGTTATCATATTTATTTAGGGCTGGACCCCCTCACAAAAAAACGCAAAGAGATATCTAAAGGTGGCTTTAAAACCCAACGGGAAGCAAAGGCAGCAGCACGCCTTTTAGAATTAGAAATTCAAAATGGCACCTTTACCAAAGAATCCGATATGCCTTTTGAACAATTCGCCCAGGATTGGTTAAAAACGTATGGCCGTAGTGGTGTGAAAATAAGCAGTGTGAGAGCTCGAGAAAAGGAAATGTAACATTTTATCTCTGTTTGGGGACCTTATCCAATAAGCCGCATTACTAAGAAAATGTATGAAGAAAGAATTCTGGAATTAAACGAAAAATACAGCCAAAATTATATGGATGGTATTCATGCTTGTGGAAGAATGATTTTTCGGAAAGCAATAACTCAAGGGCTGATAAAAAATAATCCTACTGAGGATTTCAAAATGCCTAAAAAGTAGCAAAGTATTGAAGAACTGGAGAAAGCAGAAGAGGATATTGTCTTTCTGGAAAAAGAAGAGCTTGCTCATTTTCTTAAACTAGCCTATACAGAAGGGCTTGAAATGGATCATCTTGTCTTCACGGTACTTTCCTGTACCGGGCTAAGAATAGGTGAATTATTAGCCTTAAAATGGGGAGATTTTAACGAAAAGCAAGGTACTATTCGAGTTACTAAAACTCTTTATAACCCTAATAATCATTTTGAAAAATACCAGCTTTTAACACCAAAAACAAAGGGCTCTGTCCGTACAATCAAGATTGATGAAATGCTGACCAGCATGTTAAGGAAGCATCGTCTTAAACAAAATGAAATTAAATTAAAAAACAGACATATTTACCAAGATAACGGATTTATTTTCGCTCGGGAGGATGGACATCCACAACTAAGAAAAGTAGTTGAGACACGTCTTAAACGACTTCTTAAAGAAGCAGAAATTGAAAAGAACATTACTCCACACTCATTTCGACATACCCACACTTCATTATTAATTGAAGCTGGAGTTGGCATTAAAGAAATACAACAGCGGCTTGGACACACCGATATAAATACCACAATGAATATCTATGCCCATATGACCGCCAATATGGAAGAAAAGGCCTTCTAACAGTTTAGCAAACTGATGAAAGACCTTCTCCTATAGCTAGCTTTTTTGTCACAGGTTGCCTTGTTTTTTATAAAACGAGGACAAATCCGAGGACAAGAAAAGCATATTATCACTTTAGACGTTGATATAACAAGGTTTTAAAACCCTAATTACATCATGCCGCCCGTATGCTGCTAGAGTGTAATATTGTTAACAATGAATGCAAAAAGTGCGGTAAATCAACGTTTTGGGTGTTCTTGACTGTAACATCTTTAACGAGGATTTTCCGTTTTTTATGGTAAGGCGTTAGCAAAATGTTAGCATTTATTAGCCACAACTATCTAGTGCTTTAGCTATTCCTTAACTTCTTTCCTACCAAATAAAGACTATTTTCCAGCCACTGAGAATAATTACCTTCTATACTTGCTTTAGACGAGAAAGTATATGTTTCTTTCCATGGAAATCTATATACTCAATCGTTTGGATTTCACCAGCTGGATGATGAAATGTAATCTGCTCATGAATCATTTCTGTTAAAAGGACTGTTTTTACCGAATTATGGAGAATTGGTACAAGTTTAAATTTATATAGTACTCCATACATTTTAGGGACTGTAACATATAATCGCCCCTGATTAAACGAAATGTCCAGATTGAAATGATTCTCCTTTTCATACAGTCCAGAAAAGAGTTTTGGTTCTTTAATCTTAATTGGTAATATTGGTTCAGGTAATGAAACGGGTTCCTCAAACATAACTTTTGCAATTTGACGAGTTAGGTACGTTACAGGTGTGACGTTTATATTACTTAGGAAAATGATAGAAACTTGGTCATCAATAAATCTTAGAAAATCACTAAAAAATCCACTTATATCACCAAAATGATGGACACATTTCCTATTTACAATATTGGCTACCACCCAACCACATGCATACGAGTCAAGATTAGGAGTAAATAGCTTATCCATATGCTCTCTGCTTAAGAGTTGAGACGATGACAACGCCTTATCCCATATAAATAAGTCCTCCGTTGTGGAATATAGACCATATGCACCTAATGGAAAAGATAAGTCTGCATAGGCTGTGTGAATGGGTTGTTCCCAGAATGAATAACCAGATGCTAAATTAGGAACAACCTTCACTCCATTATCACAACCTGTATTA
Source organism: Neobacillus phoenicis (assembly GCF_047302305.1). Classification (NCBI taxonomy): domain Bacteria; kingdom Bacillati; phylum Bacillota; class Bacilli; order Caryophanales; family Bacillaceae; genus Neobacillus; species Neobacillus phoenicis. Next base: position 201,588 of record NZ_CP154847.1, read on the forward strand.
TACATACCCAATGGGATACATATTTTTTCCCGAATATAGTCAGAATAAGGCATTCCCGAAACTATTTCTATAATAGCTGTAAGCAATGTGTAGCCTGAACTTGAATATTCAAATCGACTTCCAGGTTCAAAATCAAGTGGTTGTTTTTTTAATAAGTCAATAAGATTTTCCAAGGTAGAAGGGAGTCTCATTGTAGTCGACCAAAAATCAGGAAAACTTGTATAGTTTGGAATACCAGAAGTGCTTGTTAAACAATGGTAAATAGTGATTTTTTCACCATTTGGGTAATTCATCAGGTACTTACCAATACAATCAGTTATCCTCAATTTCTTTTTCTCATGTAATTGGAAAATGGCAATAGCAGTAAAAGCTTTCGTAAGGGAACCAATTCGAAACTTCGTATCTGGCTTATTTGGTACGGAATGCTCCAGATTGGCCATACCAAAACTCTTATTGACAAGAACCTCTCGGTTAGCTGATACCAAAATGGAGCCATTTAAATACCCGTTCCTCTCATACGCTTCTATCCAATCATTTACCCGTTTCTCTAGTTTCATTACTTCCTCCTAATTTGGACATCCCACATTAACTTCCAATACTCTTGGTACCATCTTTCATTAAAAGTAAGGTTAAAAGCTTTTCCAAAGTATACCTCAAACTGTATAAACCCTCATATTTAAAAATGCGGGCCTTTCCTATTTCCTTCAGATTTCTTGCAATAGTAAAAGCTTCTTCCTTATTTACTAGCAAACTTTTACTCATTAGGTACATATCTACCCATTGAATCATTTTTTAACTTTTCAATTAAACATTTCATATTTCAATATTTATCCCATTATTTGTATTTTCTTTCATCACTCCCAAGGTTGTGATAAAAAATATAATCGCAAAAACAAATGGGAGTGCAGGATATGCATAATCTAACATGTATCCCCCTATTAGAAATGCAGAGAAAGTCATCCCTAATGTCAAAAATAAATACCACTTACTCGAATATAGCCAATAGTAGATAATAAAGTGAGAACCGCCTAGCAAACCAATTGTAAAGGGTAGAAACTCTGGACTCTCCTGATAGACGAGAATAAACACAGGAATATAAAATGCTTGCATTCCAGCAGCAAGTCCACCTAAGTTTCCTAGTGGGTTCTCTTTCACAAAGTAATTAAGTCCAAATGCCTTTCCAATAAGAACACCTACTGGAAAAATGGCCATTAAACCTACGACCCAAACAAACTGAATGGTTGGTAATGGCAATAGAAAAGTTAGAATTCCTAATACAACATTGTAAAGGGCACCAGCCATTAAGATGGTATATCCACGCTTTGATGTTTCAAACAGTTCATCCCTATACTCTTGTATACTTTTATTCATTTTCTTCTCCTTTCTATGATTGGATTATTTTGTTTTCGCTCTTACTATTTTTATTGCCCTTGTGAAACTTTCGTTCGTAGTATGTTTTGAACCCAATTAAAATCGGAACTAGAACGAACGTCGGGGCTAACCATAAAAAGATATTTGAAGATGAAATTTGAAGTAATTTCGGTGCCCCAAAAACCGCAAATGCCGTTACTGTGGAAATACTACAAGCAAACATTCCACCAAAATGCTCAAAATACCAATGCATTTTCTTAGTAGTCTTTCGCAACCAATAATTCAGTTGTATGATTCCTAAAAAAAGTCCCAAAATTGGAAAATAAGTCAATAATGAGGAACCAATGCTTATCCCGTAAATACTTATGGAGATCCCAGAGGCAAGGAGTAAACAACTAGCAAAAAGATCGATTATATTTCGATGTTGGTTTTTTCTATTTTTGTATCGTAATACCCTTAGTCCATACCATGAAGAGGTACCGCTTAAAATAGAGATAAAGATTAGAAACCATGAAAATGATATTCTTTCTGAATCCGCGTCACTGTCAAAAAATATTCGATAGCTTCCCATAAAAAGAGCAGAAACTGCTACAAGCGCCATGGCAATCACAAATGACCAACCTACGCTATTATGCACCCTTCCCCCTTTTTTTGTAACAATCGGAATCCAAAATAAGAATAAAGCGACAAACCCTGCTACAATATGCAAGATTCGAAATGAACTAAACACAACCTCCATATCATTCACCTTTCTTAATCGAGATTCCCAAATTTTCTTCTGGGTTTTCCCTAATTAAACTTCCACTCCGATCGAAGAATGGCCATTAGGATACTATCATATCTATTACCGTCTCTATATACAGCGGACCTTTTTCTACCTTCATGTTGAAAACCTGCCTTTTCGTAAGCTCTTACGCCGCCTACATTATATTCAATCACTTCGAGAGAAATTCTATCTAAGTTTAATTCATTGAACCCATAATTTAAAATAAGCTGTAAAGCATCAGATCCATATCCTTTATTTCGGTGACTTTTGTTACCGATCCCAATGGCTAAAGTTCCTGTCCGATTATTCCACTCAATGCTGTGAATGGAAACAAATCCGATTAATTCTTCCTCCGAAATCGTTCGTAGCCGAAATGAATATTCATTGTGACCTATTTTTCCTTCTTCCAATAGTTGTTCCTTTGATTTTGGCATGGCAATCTCTGTATCTACATTTCGTAAATATTCAGCATCCTCCATCCACTCGAGCATAATAGAGGTATCTTCCTCTCTAGGTGCAGTTAATTTTATATATTTTCCGGTAAAAAGGTTGGTAGTAATAGATCGCATATTAATTCCTCATCTTTTTTCATTTTTTGTAAATTTTTCGATATTCATTTTCTAAGATTGCCATTAAAATAGAATCATGGTAAGCATGATCATAGTAAAGTGCATCTTTTTGAATTCCTTCCTTTTTAAAACCGATTTTCTCATATACACGATAAGCATTTTCGTTATAAGAAAACACATTCAGCTCAATTCTATGGAGATTTAATACACCAAAAGCATGCTCTAAAAGTAATTGTATTGCTTCTGTACCATATCCCTTCCCTCTATGCTTTTCGTTTACAATAGAGATTCGGATATTGGCATTTTGATTTAAATGATCAATAGATTGCAGGGCTATATCACCAACCACTTCCTCTGTCTCTATCACAACAATCAATAGCAGAATGCCAGTCGTTGTATCTTTTGCTTTTCTCTCAAGATAATCATGAATTTGTTCACGGGTAAATATAGCCTGTGTCCCTGTTAGACGGCGAGTGACCGGGTGAAATAATGTATTTAAATAGACCTCGGTATCTTCGACGCTGATTGGTCTTAGATAAACCTTTTGACCTTCTAATATTCTTGTAGATTGTGCATATAACATAGTTTTTACCTCCTATTAATTAGCAATTTTGATTATATAAGGAAATGGATGAACCCAAAATGGGCAATTTAAAGATTTTTTAAAGGACAGATAAGGAGAATAACCTTTTATGTTACCTCATGTTCAGTTTGATTTTAAAAATAAAAATATTCCTCAATACGAACGGCTTTATAAATATTACCAACAAGAAATAACATCAGGAAATCTTGTTGAAAATAGTCGTCTCCCCTCGATTCGGGAGTTAGCTGATTTCCTTGGCTTAAGTACCACACCTGTGGAAATGGCTTATCAGCAGCTTGTGGCTGAAGGTTACATAAAAAGTAAACCTAAAAGTGGTTACTATGTAGAAAAGATACAAGAGACATTTCAAATTCAAGCAGATCTTATAAATAGCCGCGCTCTCTCTTCCAGTGATCAATTCTCAGAATTTGATTTTCATATGTCTAAGAATGATTTTACACAATTTCCCTTTAAAGAGTGGAAGCTTGCTTACCATTATTCTCTTGACTCATTGCATCTAAATACATTGTTTTATGGGGACCGGCAAGGTGAAGTAGGTTTGAGAGAACAAATTGCGAGGTATGTTAGAAAGATTAGAGGTGTTAGATGTTCAGCTAACCAAATTATTATTGGAGCAGAACAACAAAATCTGATCTCCCTATTAAGTTACATTTTAAAGCAGAAATTTTTGCAGCTTGCTGTTGAAGATCCAGGATATCCACTCGCTCCGGAAACATTTCGTTTAAACGGTTTTTCTGTTACCCCCATTCCTCTTGACGAAGATGGGATCTCCATTCAGGATCTTTATAGTAGCGGTGCTAAGATCGTCTGTGTCACACCTTCTCATCAGTTTCCAATCGGGATCACCATGTCATTAGACAGAAGAATGGAGCTACTGAAATGGTCAACGGATGTGAATGGTTATATTATTGAGGATGATTACGATGGAGAATTTCGTTATTATGGAAACCCTGTACCTTCATTACAAGGAATGGAAAGAAGAAATAACGTTATTTATTTGGGCAGTTTTTCTCAGGTACTTGCTCCCGCGATAGGCGTTTCTTATATGATTTTGCCAGAGCAGCTACTCCCTGACTACCATGAGATAAAGAACTATCTTCTAAATGAACAAGGCTCTTCCAAATTACATCAGCATGCTTTAGAGTATTTCATGAAGCAAGGATACTTAGAAAAACATATTCGGAAAATGAGAAACATTTATCGAAAAAAACATGACTGCTTACTCACACAGCTCCACAAGGAATTTGGTTCAGCGATCACGATTAATGGGAAAGATGCGGGATTCCATATGTATGTAAGAGTGCAATCCACAAAATCTGAAACTGAAATGCTTAAAATAGCGAGAGAGGCCGGCATAAATATTGCCTCTGCATCATATACGTGGAATCGTAAAAGCGATTATCCTGGTAAGGAATTTATAATCGGCTTCGCAGGAATAGAAAAAAGGAAAATAATTGAAGGTATAAAATTATTAGCTGATTTATGGATTATGGAGTAACAAAAAGAATAAGACAAGCTCATACTCGGTTCTTCTTTCAAACTTTTGAAAAAATGGATTTATTACTAGAGCGAGAGTTCCAGATTGTAGGAACTGCACCTCTAGCCTTGCGCAACTTAAAGGCACAACGATACTCACCTAGGAGATAAATTAATATAAAGTTAAATAGGCATATTTGTTTATTCCCACTAGGAGTCAAGTGGCAGCAAGGCAACGAAAACATTTTCTTTGAACAAATCAAAATACTAACCTAACATCATTAAAAAACCAAATACAGTCATTAATAGCCCCAAAGAAAAAAGTGCTCCCGACGGGTCAATGACAAAATTGAAGAAGAACAGTCCCCACTTGTGCTTTCTTGTTTTGCCTTTTCTTAAATCACTTCTTAGTTTTTGAATTGGTTTGCCCATGACGAAAATTCCTGCTACGAGTAGGAGAAGTCCAAAAATGACGCAATATTAGCACCTCCAATCGTTGTTATTTTAAACGCCATATAGTCGCTATTTTATGTTAAGAGAAAATAATTTTTCATTCAGACACTTGGCCGAATTAACCCAAGATGAGTTAGCAAATATTGTTGGTGTCCGCCGGAATATAATTATTCGTTTGGAGGCAGCAAAATATAATCCTTCATTGGAACTAGCCATTGATATATCGAGGGCCATAACACCAAAGACAAGAAAGTAACGAAGGAAGATCATTGTTGACGAGGAAGTTATAAATACTTTGAAGGATCACAAAAACAATCAAAATCAAGTGATTAAACGTTTAGGTGCGGATTACTTTCATTTTGGCCAAAATGGAAAGACAATACGGCTATCCCGTAGATAAAAATGTGAGAGATCGAATGAAAAGACTTCTTAGAATCGCAGGACTAAACGAAGATTTAACACCACATAGTTTAAGACATACGCACACGTCTCTTCTTGCCGAGGCTGGTGTCAGTCTTGAACAGATTATGGACCGCTTAGGTCATACTGACAATCAAATTACAAAAAATGTGTATCTCCACGTTACGCAAGAGATGAAAAAGAAGCTTCCCAAAAGTTCAGCGAACTCATGAGAAGCCTCCGTTAATATCCTCTTTTGTTAAAAATGTTAGCAAACCACTCTCACCTTACCAACAAACCCAGTCATATCAAGGGTTCAAGGGGCAGATTACATCATGCCGCCCATTCCGCCCATACCGCTCATGTCAGGCATGCCACCTTGACCAGCAGGTTCTGGCTTGTCAGCAACAACTGCTTCAGTTGTTAAGAACATAGCAGCTACAGATGCAGAAAAGCTTAAAATAATCATGTATTACTTATATTCAATTAGCATTAACCACTTCTCATGATAAAGCTTCTAATACAATTATAAAGTAGTGATAGAATTCAGTAAAGTGGTCAGTGAAATAGCTTCTTCTACTCCCCAACTCAAATTCAAAAAATCTATTTGATGTAATGTAGCTAATCAGAAATTCTTTAAATAATATACCTTATTTGGCTACCTCCTGTTAAAATACCAGTTTACTTAAGTTCATCCAACATTACCCTTTAAAAGAGAACTGCTGAACTTTTCTATACAAATTTAATTCGTTAAATCATTTTTCAGAGACTTGTGACAGCAATAGCGGATATTTTTTCTCAAGATAATTTCTTGTTTCTTTTGTTATTTCCCTGATGTATATTATTAATTCAGCTACTGCTTTATCTAACTCTTCTTCTGAATAATCAAATCTTTCATTGCTCATAGCAACAACATTTATCCATCTATCTTCTAACTCACTTGGAATAATAGACCTCTTATCTAAAAATATTTCAGTAATTTTATCCATATCTGGAGTTGCCCATGGAAAATCATATGTTGGACCAGATAAAATTGGGTTTTTAAAATCGTTCCATTTTTGAAATACTTCCTTCTTACTACTTTGTAAAAGGAAAAAGGAAAATAACTCTTTAATAAATTTCTTAAGTAAATACCTTTGGTTACCCCTATAGGCTACAAAAGCTTCCGTTTTAACCTCGTGTAATAAGTTATTTAAAGGTATATATAATTCTATATATCTCCTACTTGCTAAACTTGCTCGTCCTAGCGTATTTGTTTTATAAGTTGTGTACAACCATTTAATAAGAATTATAATATTGGCACTTAATGAACTAATAATAAGCCAATTTTTTGTTATCCATGAAATGGTCGAATTAATATAATCCATAGCTTATCCCCACTAAATGTTTAAACTTTTACCTTTTTTATATAAACCTACATAAATCATCAGATATAGTTGTCATTTCTTTATTCTTTTTACTGCTGGAACTATACATGAATCAGACTATTTATTCGCTTAAAGCATCTTTAGTTGAATAGAAACCATTTAAGACGACTAATCTAAAATAAGAGAGTTCTTAATCTTTATATAAAGTTACATAAGGTAATTTCCATGATTCCCCATAAACTTCATTAACTTTTGAAATATGCTCCATTGGAGTTCCACTTTCAATTTCATTAAGATACTCGATAAATTCCTCTTTGTTAGACTGTGAGAATATCCTTGTTGGAAAACCTATGTTATCAGAAAATGGCTTTTCCTTCATGTAACTTGCACACTCATTATCTATAAACATAGCATCACAATATGGCAACAGAGTTGAAATCATTTCAATATCATTCGCAGTTCCTTTATTAGGTGGTTTTTTCCTTCCCGCCCCTGCTTTTCTTGCAATAGAAGCAAATAATGAAGCTGACAGATGTAAGAAGGGCAAATTTCCAAAATTAGCTGTATTGAAGTATTGAGTAATTTTATACCATACACTTGATAGTTCTTCAATTCCTCGCTCATTCAATATATCTTGCATCCTGTTTATCATTAAAGTTGAAGAAGTCGGATATAATTCAATGTAACTTTCTACTTCCTCAATACCCATTATCTTATTTAATTGTTTTAAATATTCGTTTATTATCCCTTTTCCAAATGATTCAATTTCCATCCGATACCAGTAGCTGAAATCCGTAATCTTTGAGTCATGCCAGTATTGAAAAACACCTTCTAACCCATTATGAGTTTGTTCTCTAATTCTCCTAATGGTTTCAACCAAATCTACATTCATTTCTACTTCAACGGATATGATAAACTTATCTGTCCATGAGTTTATATTTCCTCTTACAATGGAATTTACATCGATATCAATTGATTCATCTTCTTTACCATCTAACCAATTAATAAAATGCTCCTCTAGTTGAAATCTTTTGATTGTTTCCTTACCGTAAAAAGTGCCACCATGACTTAATAACTCATACAATCGTTTTAATTGTTTGTAGAATCCTGTTACTAACGATTCATTATTATGAAATTCTGAGTCTGGACAAGTAATTAATTGCATTTTGCACAAACTATCCAACCGTTCATATAATCTTAGCCAATAATCGTCTATTCTCCCTTTTTTATATGCATCTGTATTAGGATTTAAAACTTTCATCATGTTACTTATTGCAAATTGGTCTAGGTAAATAATTTTTTTGTTTAACTCGGGAAGTACATAACTAGCTGAAGATTCGCTTCCTTTAGGATAAAGGCAATTTTTACATCGCCTATCATAGGAATTATCATGTACCGCTAATATACCAAACGTTACATGATGGCATTTAGGGCAATTTATAAATGGACCAGATACCATCATTCGAGGGTCAAAATGAAAAGTTCCCACTTATTCTCCTCCCAACAAATTATTAAAGCAAAGTTAATTCTATCACAATCAATTATACCATTTGTTGGAATTGAAAATAACCTTAAAGTCCTCTTGCTGTAGCGCTATCTAGACCCGCTCTAGTACGTTTTGAGATTAAATCTCGTTCTATCTCAGCTAGGACAGCCACATCTTAAACATTGCCTTTCCGACGGCTGTAGTGGTGGCAATGCTATCTCTAATGCTAACTAACTCTATTCCTCTTTCTTCAAGTTCTTCTGATAGTTCAATCAATCACTTAGTAGACCTTCCAGACGGTCTAGTTGGCGAAAACATAAAAAATACCGTATCCATATGGAAGAGATACAGAAAATTGCTAGGCGAAAATGTAGTCGTTTTTTGATATGATATTCCTAGTTAAATTCGAAAGGAGTGCGTAAAAATGGAAAAAGAAAAGCAAGAAATAATGGAGTTAATATCTGGAATAAACAAGCAGATGAAGGAGTTAGACCACCTGTTTGACAAGGGATTTGATTCAATTAATAAGCGCCTTGATTCGAAAGAATCCAAAATGAAGGAAGAACGGCAAATACTCGAAAATATTTTGCGCAAATTATAGACCCAGTGAAGTAATATTCACAAAATTGAACACCTCCCCTCTTATAAAATACTACTGGAAAATTGTTAGATTTTTTTGGTTTATTTTAAATTTAACATACCTCCTTTGGAATATAAGTTAACCTTGGGCTAATGGTGTATTACCAACAGCCACTAAAACCTACCTATGTAATTTCCTTTTAACCACTCCCCCCATAGGTGCATAGTTCAAGTTATAATATAATTATGAATAAAAGAGAGGTGAAAGTCAGTATGGCTATAATTGAATTAGGTGGTGATACTACCCTAATTGACAAAATTGAGTATGAAGTATTTATCAATCATTATGTAGGTTTGTATTTTGAAAAAGATTTTGTTATTGATTTTAATCATGAATTAATAACAAAGGTCGAACTTATACCAATGCCTGAAGTTAAAGAAGAACCTTGCAAGTTAAAGGTTATTTTTTATTTGAGCAGTCCTTATAAGAAAAACACATTGATGCCCGCAGCCGATGAGCTATTGAATATGATTTTGGATTACTTAGCTTTTGAGTATGGAATAAGCATCAAAAGCACTCGATATTTGGATGGTGTTTACTTATCAGTTCATGCTGTGGTAACTCATGGATTTACAAAAGAACAAATAGCCAAAATGGAAGCTGAAATACCTCAATGTAAAAGTGAACCATATAAGCGATTATATAGGGCAGCATTACAAAGTGTTGACCCCATAGCTAGGTTTATGTTTCTATATAGCATTTTATTTGATGTATTAGAAGCAGAAATTGAATGGGGTCAATTTACTGTTGATTCGTTTATAAGAAAACACTGTAAAGACGTGTATAAACGAACAGAGGACAAAAAGAGTAAAAGGATTCAAAAAAATAAGAAGCCGCCTAGATATGAGACTATTTATACTTGGTTAAGAAACCAAGTGGGACATACCCAATCAGATAGCGAAATTATAGAGATAGGGAGAATGATAGATGAAAAACTAGGGGAATTATCTACAATAGTTAAAAAGGCTTTTAAACTTAAGGGAGTGGCTTAAATCACTCCCTTTTATATCCTTCAGCTTTTATCTTCTACCTACAAGCTACACTACATTTATAACTCCCATCAGACCACTTATTCCTACTATTGGTGAGTGATTTAATTATTGGGTCAAAGCAGTTCCGCTTCTTCCCGTTTATTTAAGGAACTAAGCATCCTCACTCCACTCTCTAACTGCTCTATACAAAGTAGCTTTACTTATCTTGGTTATCTCTTCAATCTCTTTAACAGTCATCTTATTAGTTGCTCTGTTTTTAAATAACTCAAGGGCATATTGTAATCCTCTGTTATTCTTTGTGTACTTCTTAGGTCTACCTTTATAAACACCCCTTTGCTTTGCTTCTACAATGCCCTCCAATTGTCGTTCCTTAATCATGTCCGCTTCAAATTCAGCTATTCCAGACAGGACAGTAATCATTAACTTACCAATTGCTGTTCCCGTATCAATCTTATCCCCACCCATGTTCAAAACAATAAGCGACACTTTTTTGCTATTTAAATATTCAATGGTGTTTAAAGCATCCTTTGTACTTCTGGCAAATCTATCTAGCTTTGTAACAACGATGGTGTCACCTTCTTGAACTGTCTCTAGAAGCATGTTGAATTGCTTCCTGTCTTCTTTCTTTCTTCCACTAACCTTCTCTTTATAAATGGTGTCACAACCTGCTTCTTGAAGTTGTTTAATTTGTGCAGTTAAGTTTTGACCTTCAGACGACACACGACCATAACCATATTTCATAGCAATTTCACCTCTCTATTTTGATACATGTATATGAGACACTTGTAATCTAAGTATATCAATCTTCCTATAACGTATCAATAGGGTGTACTCAAAAGATACACATTAATGCGAGCTTAATAATTAATACTCTTTTTGGATAATGTCTTATCAATGTTTGTATACTTGAAAAATACATCTAATCAAAAAACATATGTCATTAGATGTATTTTTTACTCAATAAAAAAATACTCACTTTTATAGTGAGCATTAAGTGCTTTTTTATTTCATTACTTTACTCTTAATCTTTTTAATTCTCCGACTGCAAATTTATTTTAACACACTGAATATATTACTATTTTCAATACGATTAAATTTCGTCAACAATTAGTGAACTCTAAAGTCACTCCTACATATTCTTTCGATTAGCTTGTTTTACGAACCATCTTAAACTTAGTTCTGTTGCTAAACACTCTCATAATAAAGAAATCAAGATATTGTGCTTTGGTATTATTCTTAATTTGATATTTTGAATGAAATTCATCATGACAATTTGTACATAAGGTAACTCCATTATTAACATCAGTTCGCTTTTCTTTGCACCAGCTGTAACCATCTAAATGGTGTGCCACAACATCTAAACCAATATATCCACAACAATCACATGTATAGTCATCTCTTTCCTTTACCTCTTTCACCCATCTATAATACTCTGGGTATTTTCGCTCCTTTATCCTTTCTTCTTCATTCAATGTATAATGCCAATCTGGTATCATGCACTTCCAACATTTACGCTTAGGATTTTTCCCTTCTCCAGCCCACATGAATCTTCTATATGTGACAGTATCAATGTTGCCACAAGTACATTCAAACTTCATTGGTGTCCCAGCATTCATATACTCATCTTCTAGTAGATTTAATCCTTCCTTTTTAAATAGATTTCTAACAAATTTAAGTGTGAGCCTTTTCGAACCACCACAATAGTCACATCCATGCTCAGCATTTTTAAATTTATTAAACGTCGTAACGCTCTTATGACCTTCTGGACATAGAAATTTCAATTTTTGATTTACATTTTTATATGTTTTAGACAATAGCAAATAACCACGTTCATTAAAGTAAGCTTTGACTTCCTCATAACTCCACCTTCTTAATCCTTGACAGTCTGGACAACGTCTTCCATTGTTTTTGAAGTTATTCCAAGTCATTGGGAAGGTATGACCTTTTGGGCATCTAAATATAAGATTTACCTTTGCATTAATATAATTGTTTGAAATCAATTCATAGCCAACACTGCAAGCATGCTCTTTAACATCCTCTATAGTAACTTTCCTTTTGCTGCACTTAGCACATCTACGACCATTCTTAAATGCGTCCCATGTTATTGAAACTGTGTGACCTTTGGAGCATAAAGCACTTAAGTGTGTCTTAGCGTTTATATACTCTTTACTAAGCAGTTTATACTCCTTTGACTCAAAAAACTTACTAACAAATTCAATGTTAATTCTTTTCTTCAATCACTTACCCCCTCTTTCAGATAGTATGGTAAGAGTATTGACAAAAAAACGCTATCAAATACATGTATTTCTAAATTATTTATTATAGCCAAAAGTAATCAAACAAATACTCAAATAAATAGTATTTTTTTATATAATTGCACTTATACGACAAAAACAGTCCATATTGGACTGTTTTTGTCATAAATCTTTACATCCTCTCATTTTTTACACTCTCTAGACTGGATTTGAAATCATTATCAATAAGAAAAGAAGCGATATTTATGTGTGATTACCATTCATTCACATAAACTTATTCAAACCTTTATCCATTACTACAAATACTAATTACCTTTTTTTATCGTTTCAAATAAAGTGCAAAAATCTGATATTTCACTGTCGAAACTATTAAGGAGAGTATCTGTTACAAATAAACTCAGTATTTTTTTGCATTGTTCAATCCTACTATCAATTGAAGGGTGAGTTTCACTTGGTTTATTTGAATCCTTAGACATAAGCTTAAGAATAGATAAGGTTAATAGTGAACCCAGTACAGTCTCTATTTCTTTTCTGGATTCACCCTTTGCCAATTGACTTTGAGTAAAATTTGAAGCCGAAATACCCAACATTAACATCAAAGCCAATGCATCTGCTTGGTATTCATTAGAGTGATTAAGGTTTTTGTTCTCCCAATATCTACAATCTTTTGGTAAGAGATTTAATACTGTTAAACCATCATTTCTTTTTCCTGTATGCCCTAGTAGGTGATGAGATACCTCATGAGACAAAATAAATAAATCGGTTAAGACTGCAATCGATGCTGCTTTTTGCTCAATCTTATTTGATTCGGGTATGATTATAGTATTCTCTTTCAAACCAACAATATCTTCATTTTGGATTGTCCAATCTTTAATTGCTTCCAATAATTTATGTACATGGATAAGTACATTAACATAAGCCATTTTATCTGAATGTTCATCAATTTTAATTTTTCCCCTAGCTTGTAAAAACTCTGTATAAACAGTTGTGAATTGAAAACAAGCATCAGAAAGTCCAACATGGAAATAGACTAAATCACCCCAGTACTCCACCATTGATTGGACTGCGTATGCATTACTTTTAAAATCTCTAATCTTAGCAATAAAAACATTTTCTAATCGTTTTCTTATGTAGTCAGAATTATTATTAATTAATTTTACTACTAACTCCTCTAATAACCTATCATTACTCCATTTCGGGATGTGTCTTAATATCTTCTTACCGATTAAGGTGTTATTACCATTATAAATTTTCTCTTGGTATATTTTTTGATAACTCTTCCCTTTATTTTCTTTCTTTATTATAGAGTAAAAGTACTGTCTAGCATTCATGTCTAATCTCCCTAATCTATATAGAAACTTAAAAGTATTTAATTGTATATTTGCCTATTCATACTAAGTATATTTAATACTTCTTTCCTTGATATATTGATAAGAATTGAACTTTTAGGTTGAAAAACTTATATATCTGTCCGTTCCAACCCATCTCAGTAAACTACTAAAACCAACATCCTTAAAATTAATTGTAGTAAGATAATAATCTTTTATAATCTATTTCAATCTCACATTTTGTAAGCCTATCTTTTCTTTTTTGATATAAATCTCTAATTATTTGTTCTATTTTGTCTAAAGATGCATGGTGAACCGCTTTGTGACAAAGAGGGCATAACGAAATTATATTTGCTTCAACATCTAAACTTCTATTAAATTGTTCTTGAAATTCCATTGGAATTAGATGATGTGCTTCTACATAGTTTTTACCTGTAACCTTTGATGTAAATGAACTATGACTCTCGTCATACTCACATTTATAATCTGCCAAAACAATTGCCTTTTTAGAGGTTATATTGTTTCTCTTCCACCTCTCTGACTGCCCTCTTGTAGAAGTACCTACAGGCTCTCTTGGTTCATCATTAACCTCTACAGTTGAATCAAGTTGTGTCTGTTCTATAGCATCCTGATAAGACTCTTCTGTATCATCAAGAACAGCAAACCTTATTTGCCTATTAGCGATTAATTTAATAAAATCTATGTAATTATATAAATCTAATTTCTTATGTGTTTGGGAAAATCCTTTAAAGCAGTTCCAAATACTATTCATTTCTTGACTATTAATTGAGTCAAATATCGCTATAGAAGATGGAATAAACCTATATGCCCCTCTATAAACACCACCCAATTTTGATTCAAAATCAATTCTTTCATCCAACACTGCTGAAGCTATAACATGTGCATTATATTGAAACAATACTAGCGTACCATGTTCACTGTTTAAGCCCCTTTTAAAGTTGTATTCTCGATAAGGCAATACATTGATAAACCATTTTTGAACTTCTTCAATACTGCTTCCTGTGAACTCTGGGTCACTACCTGACATAGGTAAAATCCGAACTGAGTTTACATCTGAATATGGTATCAATCCATTAGGTAACTCTAAGTATTTAGGATTAATCCTAACTTTTTCATCACCATAAAATGTATTCTTTGCATGATTATTCCTATTCCCACTATTTGCCAACTCTGTGAATTTATCTTTTAATATAGCATTACTAAAAATAAAATAGTCTCTACCTTTTTGCCCACTAAACATGCTAGTCATTGCATAATGATATGATTCAGTTTTAATAATTCCAGATGTATTGTAAGGAATAAGTGTTTCAATTTCCGATATTGTATACTCCTTTCCAAATACATCTCCCTGATGCCCAACTCTTGTTAATAACAATTCAAATAGTTTGTCAGCATTTGCATTACCTTTAAGTTCTACCATTTATGATGCCCCTATCATAACTACTAGTTTTATTGTAGCAACTATTAAGCAAGAACCATCTACTGATTCTTGCTTTAAAAAAATAACTGGTTTATCTTAATGCTCACCTAAAATATTCATATAATGCATTCCAATTATTCAAATACTCGTGCCTTAATCCTTCTCTCTCATGAACAACATTGCTTCTTACATTTTTAAATTCTACAATTGGGATGCAGGCATAAAAGGAGTTATCTGGATTATAGCCTACAACAAAATCAATGTAGCCCAATGCACTGTCTCTTTGGTCGTTATCTTTAAATGCTTCTACTTTATAGATGGTATATGGCAGAGGTGATTCTTTATATGCACCATCATACTCCAATTTCTTAACACGAATATTTGCTTTTTTGTCATTTCGCATCACACACAGATGAAACTCTTTGCTTATATGTGATTCCCTTACTACATCAAATCCTTCACGCTTTAGTAGTTCCCCAACCAATTTTTCCGTATCGTACTGATTGTATCTAGGCATATTACCACTCCTCGAAATCCAATCATTTAAATATATTAATATTTATTCTAGTCTTGTAAATTTTCCCCTTCCATATAAATACCTAAAATGGTGTTTTTTTACCCCCCTATTATAATTGCACTCCTGCTTCACTGGGTGCTATTAAAAAAGAAATTGCTTCCGCCCGTGAGGGGGGTGTGGGGGGTGGTGCGGGAGGTTCTGAGATTGTGGAGTGTAACGAAACAATCTCAGAAGATGGTTCAGCACCCCCCACTGATGAGATAAATAGCACACTCGCTTCTCTTGAGGGTGACTGACGCAGAAACCGCAAGACGGTTTCTTTGTCCCCGACAACAAAGGCAAGCTTTGTTGTCGCTGGTTCACATCTACAATAAAATATGCAATCTTCTTTTAACAAAAAGATTTTTAAATCCTTATAAACATTGGTGTTTTGCAATACGCTTAGGTAATGTTCCTGCCTAAATTAAAGCTCAGTAATTAACTACATCGACCAATCACTGTCATATTGGTCTGTAATTGCTCCTTTAGGTGGTTTTTCAAAATCATCACTGTTCAAGTATTGATATAACAAATTTCTCATCCGCTTGCTTGGGATATAAAGGTTAATTGGTTTCCCATCTCTAATACGGCTTCTCCAAATCCATTGTATAAGTTCTGATACTGCCCATGTATGTCTATCTACATCTACCCCATGTAATTGAAAAAACCTCTCTTCCATTACATGCATATACCTATTGACTAAGTATGCTAAATTATATCTGTCTTTGTACTTATTCGTTGCCCTCTCAGTTACAGAAACAAATCCACCAGCATATCCTCGTGGTTGTACTTTTTTCATAATCTTATCCTTTTCACCCTTAAAAACAGTCCACATAGAATCATCTGATTTTGCCTTATTCATGTTTTGTAAAAAGTTTCGAGCATTGTCACTTACTTTTTTTACAGCAGGGCTATACTGACTTTTTGAATACCACGTTTTAGAAAGCGAATTAGGTTTTTCACCTACTTTATTTAAGTCACCTTCATAAACATTAATCAGAGATTTTATTTTGCTTTTGTCGTGTATCATTCTTTTATCGTAAGGAACTATTTCATAACTTTCTTCATTTTGAGTAACAGACAAATATCGATACTTTACTTCATGCAAATCAAAATAATACTTCTGTTTTTGACCCTTAAATAGGTAAGTAAGTAAATACACATGCTTGAATATTGAGAACATATCTACTGGAAAATTCCATATAAATGCCGACTTGTTACAGAATACTAAATTGCCACTCAATGCCATGTTCCTTATATCGTCATATCTTGTTTGATAGTCTTTTTTTGTATCATTCCATTTTACTAATTCAATCTTATCTTTGTATGATTCAAGGAAGATTAAATTTGATTCGACTAGTAAGTTATAATCATCTTTCTCCAGTTCAATTTGTTCGATTACATCCATGACTTCATCAAGTATAAGTGTGTAATTTTGGGATTGAATTAACTCTCTAGTCTCCTTATTAGCTCGTTTGAATAGAGCATGAGTAGTACAAATGTCAGCCCCCTTTTTAAGCAACCTGTGAAGGTCAGAAAGCTTGGTTTCACCTTTTATGATAGTTGGTTCTTCAAATTTCCTATCTTTCACATGTGACTTAATCCGCTCAATCTCTTCTAAAAAGGGTGTAACGTAAATAAACCTGTGAGTATCCACACTTGCTTCATTCATCGTTTTTATAGCCCATGAAGTTTTTCCATACCCACATGGTGCATCAACAATATTAATTCTACTTTCATTATCCATTATCAAACATCTCCTTTAATATTCAGTAGATGTTTATAGACAAAGCAAAAAAAGCCAACAGTCTATAAACATGACAAATAGAATAGACTCTTGTCTATTTTTATTTGTGTTTATGACCATTAGCTCCAACTTCAGCTCAATGTAATATTTAATTAGTTAAAATTATAGTCAAAAAGATGGTGAATGTCCACAGAATTTCTAAATAGAATCTATCTTTCATTCAGAAGTTTTTGCTCTCGCTCGAATGCTTTTAAGAACGAGTGTCGGAGAGGTAGTATTAAAGGCGGTATGATTGAAGTAGTTTTATTCATTTCCTTTCAACCACCCTCCCCTGACAAAACAAAAACCGTTAGTATAAACTAACGGTTAAGTTCATTCTCCATATGGATTATCATTCAGAAGCTAGTAGTTTTTATCCTCAAATGTCTAATGTATTTAACGGATTATACTTATCGTTTTGCTCCCTCAATTCATTTCCCCACATCGCTACATATTTCATCGTTATAGAAATATTTTGGTGTCTCATTAGCTTTTGGATAGCAAATGCACTCATTCCTGACATAGCTAATCGATGGCAAAATGTGTGCCTAAAGGTGTGTGCTGATACCCTTACATCTTTGAAATTCATTCTCTTTTGAAGATATTGAAATACCAGCATTAAAGCATTCTCTGTTAACTGCCTGTTATCACGTTTAACAAAGACAAAATCACTCATGTTACCCCAATACTGTTTACAAAAAGTTTGATAGCCCGCAAGTTCTTTTGTTAGTTTGTCAGTAATCGGAATAGTTTCTTTCCTTCTGGTCTTGCCAAAAACTGATATGGACTTATTAACAAAGTCAATATCATTCCATTGTAAATTGATTATCTCTCCTCGCCTAATTCCTGTACCAAGAATCAGCACAATAACCATGTAGTCTCTGTAAGCCACGTAAGACTTTTCACGCTGTTTGATTCGTCTGTAGAAGTTCAGCATTTGGCGTATTTGGTCATCACTAAAAACGTTAATCTTCACATCAGCTTTTTGCATTTTGACTTTTTTAGCTGGGTTATTTTTAATGACCTCCCATTCTACCATATAATTAAAAAAGGCTCGTATTCTTAATAGTTTGGTGTTTATGGTACTGGCTTTGTCTCCTTTTTCTTGGCAAAACAACAGATATTGCCGAACATGACTGTACGTAATTTCCTCAACGTTTACCACTTGATTCTCAATACAATAATCAATAAATTTTCCTAAGAGCATCTCATAATTTTTGATATTCGTTTTAGTCGTGTTCTTGAAACGTCTGTCATCCAAAAAGTCTTGATACGCAAATTTTAACAACACAAAAAACCACTCCCTTATTTTTTTAGGAAGTGGTTATTGCTATTGAAAATAATTATTTACATGACAGCTTCACAGAATGGAAGTCGATGTTTGGCTCAAAAGCCTTACATCATGCCGCCCATTCCGCCCATACCGCTCATGTCAGGCATGCCACCTTGACCAGCAGGTTCTGGCTTGTCAGCAACAACTGCTTCAGTTGTTAAGAACATAGCAGCTACAGATGCAGCGTTTTGAAGAGCTGAACGTGTCACCTTAGTTGGGTCAACGATACCAGCTTGAATCATGTTTACCCACTCGCCATTAGCAGCGTTGAAGCCTGTGCCAACTTCTTCGCGCTTTAAGCGGTCAACGATGACAGATCCTTCAAGGCCCGCGTTGTGAGCGATTGTGCGAACAGGCTCTTCCATCGCACGTAATACGATGTTGATACCAGTTTGAATGTCACCTTCAGCTTGAATTTCAGCTACTTTGCTGTATACGTTTAGAAGGGCTACACCACCACCGGATACGATACCTTCTTCAACTGCAGCACGAGTTGAGTTCAAAGCGTCTTCGATACGAAGCTTGCGCTCTTTTAATTCTGTTTCAGTTGCAGCACCAACTTTGATGACTGCTACACCGCCAGCTAACTTAGCTAAGCGCTCTTGTAATTTTTCACGGTCAAATTCAGAAGTCGTTTCTTCTAATTGAACACGGATTTGGTTTACACGAGCTTCGATTTCTTCAGTAGCTCCTGCACCTTCAACGATTGTTGTGTTTTCTTTTGTTACAACCACTTTAGAAGCGCGTCCTAAAGATGCAATTGTTGCAGATTTAAGGTCACGGCCAAGCTCTTCAGTGATTACTTCACCGCCAGTTAATGCAGCGATATCTTCAAGCATAGCTTTACGACGGTCACCGAAGCCAGGAGCTTTAACAGCTACTGCATTGAATGTTCCGCGAAGCTTATTTACTACTAATGTAGATAATGCTTCACCTTCGATATCTTCCGCAACAAGTAATAATGGCTTACCTTGTTGTACCACTTGCTCAAGTACTGGAAGGATTTCTTGAATGCTAGAAATCTTCTTGTCAGTGATTAAGATATATGGATTTTCTAAAACAGCTTCCATTTTGTCTGTGTTTGTTACCATGTAAGCTGATACATATCCACGGTCAAATTGCATACCTTCAACAACGTCTAATTCAGTTGTGAAGCCTTTAGATTCTTCAATTGTGATTACGCCGTCGTTACCAACGCGCTCCATTGCTTCAGCAATCAATTGACCTACTTCTTCGTCAGCAGCAGAGATTGCAGCAACTTGTGCGATAGAAGCTTTGTTTTCGATTGGTTTAGAAATAGCTTTTAATTCTTCAACAGCAGTTGCAACCGCTTTTTCGATTCCTTTACGGATACCCATTGGATTCGCACCTGCAGTCACGTTCTTTAAGCCTTCGCGAATCATCGCTTGTGCAAGAACAGTTGCAGTTGTTGTACCGTCACCGGCAACATCGTTTGTTTTGCTAGCTACTTCAGCAACAAGCTTTGCACCCATGTTTTCGAATGCATCTTCTAATTCGATTTCTTTTGCAATCGTTACACCATCATTTGTGATTAGTGGTGAACCAAATTTTTTCTCAAGAACCACGTTGCGTCCTTTAGGTCCAAGAGTAACTTTTACTGCATTTGCTAGAGCATCAACACCGCTAAGCATTTTGCGGCGTGCTTCTTCACTAAACATAATCTCTTTAGCCATTGTTCAAAAAACCTCCTCATAATTTTTCAATTTTTATATTTTTGTATGAACCTTACTCAACAATAGCAAGGATATCGCTTTCGCGTAAAATTAAGTATTCAACACCCTGGTATTTCACTTCTGTACCAGCGTATTTTGAGAAGATAATGCGATTGCCTACAGTAACATCAAGTGCTACACGCTCTCCGCTTTCAAGTACGCGGCCAGTACCAACGGCAACAACTTTTCCTTCCTGAGGCTTTTCTTTCGCTGAATCTGGTAATACGATACCGCTTGCAGTTTTTTCTTCTGATTCAACAAGCTCAATGATAATGCGATCACCTAATGGTCTTAACAAATCAAACAACCTCCTCAAATATATATGTAGTTCTGTCATTATTAGCACTCTCGATTAATGAGTGCTAACACAATTATTATAATAATGAATCTGATAATCTTTTGCAAGTATGAAGCATAAAAATTTTTGGTAAAAAAATCATTTTTTACAACCTTATAAAGTATGCGAAGAAGAGGACATTCTATACCTGACTTATTAAAATAGTTCATCTAAATTGAAACAATACGCGTTTTAAGAGTAAAATGAATAATAGTGAAGTGAAGACAAGCATAAGAATGAGTAAAATAGATAGTTGTGCGAAAAGGAGATTACCATTTGAAAAAAGAGTATTGGTGGATCATCATTGTTTATATTGCTATGCAGCTTTCCAGTCTGGTTGGACTGCCATTATTACTATTCGGTTTTAAATATGCAGGAATTAATCAAAAGCTCGCTGTACCCATTTGGTTAATTGTCAGCTTTTCTATAGCCCTCATCATCATTCTTGTCCTCTTACGGAAAGAATTCAACACAAAAAGATTAGAGGAAAGAAACAGTTCTTTCGGCTCGTCCATCGCCTGGGCGATCTTTGGTGTCTTTTTAGCGTTATTTGCTCAATATATTGCGGCCATCATCGAAAGTCTTTTAGGAATTAAAATGGGCTCGGAGAACACGAAGGATATACTAACCATCATAGACACATTACCGCTCGCCATCCTTGTGACAAGTATTTTCGGTCCGATCTTAGAAGAAATCGTCTTTCGCAAAATTATTTTCGGCGCCCTCTATAAACGATTTAACTTCTTTATCTCGGCCATAATCAGTTCAGTGGTGTTCGCCTTGGCACATATGGAGCCTGTTCATATTTTACTTTATTCAGCAATGGGCCTAACCTTTGCCTTTCTGTATGTAATCACCAAGCGTATCTGGGTGCCAATTTTTGCCCATGTGACCATGAACACGATGGTTGTCTTAGTCCAATCAGTCTACAAAGACGATATTGAAAGACTGCAGCGAGAGGCTGAGGCGGTTCAAAACTTTATCGGAGGATTCTTATGAGACGTTCACCTTTGTTTTCCGGTTTAATTTATTTCTTTCTTGGCGGGTTGTTTACTTATTTTGCTATTGACGATGTTCAAAAAAACGGCTGGGGCTTTTTCAGCTATCTATTAGTTCTCCTCGCCACCTTTGACTTTGGCTCAGGCCTAAAAATGATCGTCTTTCATTTTAAATATAAAGATAAACTGAAAAAATAAGGCTTGTATTAGCTAAAGTTAAAACTTTTAGCTAATATAAGCTCTTTTTTATGTGTAAAATTACACTCATTCTGAAGAAATTATATTTTATCGGCGAATTTCTAACCTTTATCAGCGAATTCACCGGTTTTATCAGCGAATCTTGAATTTTATCAGCGAATTCAAGCCATTTATCAGCGAATCACAAAAAAAGGTTTCAGGCACCATGTGAAGTTTTCACATTGGTGCCTGACACCTATTATTTTGAAGTCTCACCCCGGTGGATGACCATTCGTTCTTTGCCTAAAATGAAGATAAATAAGAAAGCCAGACCCGCTGGTACCAATGCCCAAGTAAAGGTGTGGACGATTGAACTGGAAAGCGCATCTGTAATTTTATCAAGAATCTGTGGAGGGATCATCTTTCGCCCTTCCTCTGATAATAACGCCCGTGAATCCCCGAACGCTCCCCCCTTCGGCATCGGTCCCATACCAGCAAAGGCTTTTTCAAGAGCCTCTGTAAAATCATTTCGTTGAATCGTTCCAAAGATGGTAATCCCAATCGTCATGCCAAGTGAACGAATAAAGTTACTAGTTGAAGTCGCTGAGCCCCTCTGCTCTATGCCAAACGGATGAATCGCCGCCATGCTCAACACCGAAAACGAGAACCCTACTCCCAGTCCTATGACAATCATATACACCGTTAACATTGCTCGGCTGGTTTCTGGAGTGATCGTACTTAACAGCAAAAATCCACCAATCAGAATTACCGCCGACAAAAACATGATATTACGGTAGCTCATTTTCGTGGTCAAAAATCCGCCTACTTGCGCCGTCACCACCGACCCAAGCATCATCGGTAATAAAATCAATCCAGAATTCGTGGCACTGCCTCCATACACCCCTTGGACAAAAATCGGTATATATACCGTTCCGGCCATAAAGGCTGCCCCATAAAACAGACCGACAATCGTACTTCCAGCAAACAACCTGTTTTTAAACATCGAAAATGAGATGATGGGATCCTTCGCCTTTGTCTCAGCAAATAAAAAGACTACAAACAAAATCGTAAATCCTGCAAATAAGCTTAAAATTATCATGGAATCCCAGTCATACTTCTGGCCACCCAGCTCCAGGGCAAACATTAAGCAGACTACTGCGCTGACTAATGTCACTGCTCCCCACCAGTCAATGGTTTGCTTTTGATGAATCGGTGACTCTTTGTAAGCTATCACGACAAAAATCAAGGATAAAATTCCAAGTGGCATGTTAATATAAAAAATCCAATGCCAGCTGATATGATCCGTAATATACGCACCTAGCAACGGCCCAAAAATGCTCGATAATCCAAAGACGGCTCCAAACAATCCGCCCATCTTCCCGCGTTTTTCAGGTGGAAAGAGATCAAACATGATCGTAAAGGCAATCGGCACAAGTGCTCCACCGCCAATTCCTTGAATCGCACGGTAAATACTTAACTGTGTAATCGTCTCGGCTGTACCGCATAAGGCGGATCCTGCCATAAACAAAATTAGCCCAAAAATAAAGAACCGCTTCCGTCCGTACATATCAGACAATTTCCCGAAGATTGGCATCCCCGCCATCTCTGCAACCATATAAGCAGAAACAACCCAAACGAAGCTCTCTAGCCCCCCAAGGTCACCAACAATCGTCCCCATGGCGGTCACAACGATTGTATTATCCATAGAGGCCATTAAAATCCCCAATAATAATCCTGCAACAACAAACCCTAATTTGCTTTCCTTCGCTGTCATCCCATGTCCCCCTTAAATCTTTGTTTTCGTCTTAATCGTGGCACTAGGGTCATGGGTCAAATCGTCTCGATACTCCACCAAACCAATGTCGCATCCTGGTCCGATTTTCACACTATTTCCCCGAACAATTGCTGCCTTTGTGTTTTCTAAGTACACTTCATCGCCTTCGATAACTTTCGCATCGAGAAAGCCCGCCCTCTTTGAGAGTGGAATATTGGTGAATGGAATAAACCAAGATCCTCTTTTCACCGAAATCTTCCCGCCGCCAATTTCCTCTGCTGTGCTCTCACCAAAGCTCAGAATAATTTTAACGTTGTCGGCAGATAGCAACCCCTTAATTTCAAAGCCTCCGCTCGATTCAAATTTCTCATACTCGACATCACCTTTTACAGAGATACTTCCTTTAATTACGGCGGACTCGCCCATCAATCGGTCATCCGCCTCTAACAAGCCAAAAATCTTCATTTTTTTCAGCTGCGCCTTCCCGCCAACAGTCATTGTTCCCATGACAAGTGCTTCCTCTGCTTCCATCGATCCTTTAACCTCTGCCTCACCCAAAATCTTAGCTGATCGTGTTTTCACATTTTCGCACGCCTCACTTGTTCCATATACATGAAAGCTGGAGCAGTCGACATTATTGACGATGGTTCCTTCTCCTCTTATGCTGATTTTTCTATATTGACCGCCAGGGTAACTCCCTGAACCATTTATGATAAGGTTACTGCTTTTCTCCATTGTCCTACCCCCCAATTACACTTTTATACTTTCTTTGACTACAGCATTTTTATGTTGTGAAAAATCTTCCCGGTACTCTACGACACCAATTTGGCAATTCCGCCCAATCTTTACCTGATTTCCCCGTACAACCTTGGCAATGGTATTCTCTAGTTCAATTTTGTCCCCTTCAATAAATTCCACTTCCAGCTGAGTGGAAAACAGCGGTTTAATAAGACTTTCAAAAAAAGAACCTCTATGTTTCACCAATATTGTTTCTCCGCCGATTTCCTTTGCCTTGCATGGGCCATGAAGTTGGATCGTAATTTGTTCGGCATTTAATAATCCGCCAATAGCAAATTGAGAATCTGCTTTAAAAATCTCCGCCTCACAATCTCCCTCTACCCTTAACACTCCATTAATTTTGATTTCTTCACTTTTCACTTTTCCACCAACAGATGCCTTGCCAGAAACCTTTAATTTTTTCACATATAGATTTTCATCAATCTTTGCCGTTCCATCTATCGATAAGTGTTGGGATTCAATCGTTCCCTTGACCTTTGCTTTACCGTTTATTTTGGCCTGTTCACTTGTCACATTCCCATCCACAGTCCCGAAACCATTACTTTCAAACTCAACGCAATCAACATCACTGTTAACCGTACCGAATCCATTGACAATGACCTGGCGAAACGTCCCGCCATTGGAAGCACCGAAGCCATTGATGACTAAGTCTCCTCTTTCCTTCATATCCATGTATATTCTCCTTTATAATAATTTTGCTTTGATCTCTTCCATACACGACATCAGTGAGAGCTGCACAACCATTTTCGTCCCCAGATCCATATGCATGGCTTCTGCGTTAATAAGCAAAAGACATGATGACACCCCAAGCTTCCTTGTTATCACTAATTCACAGCTTTTTTGTTTGATTAAAGCCGCATGCTCTTTTAGCACCTGAAGCAGCATCTTTCCTTCATCTTGATTAATCTCACCAGATTGCAGCAGCTTCTCAAGCACGTATACCTCGAGCATTCTAGTAATCGTAAAGGTAAGGCTTCCTTTTTCATTCTCAAGGTAAAAATCCATGACAGTTGATGAAACAATGTTACGTTTTACTAACTCATCTTTTCCTAGCTGCAAATCAGAAATATTCGGTGAAAACATGTCTGCCAGTTCATCTAGCGATAAATTTTCTTTCATTGTTTGGATTTTATTGATTCTTTCTAGAATCTTCTCTTTTGGAAAAAAGGTCTCCTGTCCAGTAAAGGTTGATTTACGGATGAACCAGTCTTCTGGAATAAGGTCCTTTCGCTTCCATCTATATAGCTGCCCATACGAAATTCCAGCTAATTCTAATAGGTCTTTTTTTGAGATTAACTCCTCGCTCATGATAAAAACCCCTTTCTATTTATCAATGTAACATAACACTGTTACGTTTGTAAAGCTGTGACTTACCTATTTTTGTAAAAAAAAAGACCTCCTACGATTAAATCATCGTAAAAGGCCTTCCCCTGTTCTATTCTTCTATATCCACTGTCGGATAGTGCTTTAAAAAGTAAACCAATGATTGCAGTTCCACTGCCAAGTCAATATGGTGAACCCGAATCGACGCTGGTACATTTAACCGAGCGGGCGTAAAGTTCAAAATCCCTTTGACCTCTGCTTTTACAAGTCGGTCCGTTATCATTTGGGCAACAGGAGCAGGGACCGTCAAAATAGCCACCTGAATATCACTATTTTCTAATACCTTCTCCAAATCATCCATATGATGAACCGGAACTTCACGAATCATGGTTCCCATTTTTTCCGGGTCGACATCAAAAGCGACCTCGATCTTCGTGTTGTTATTTTTTAAAAAGTTATAATTTAAAAAGGCAGTCCCTAAATTACCAACCCCAATTAATGCAACCTTCGTTAATTCATCCTGATCCAGCGTTTTCCGGAAAAAGGTTAACAAATAGTTAACATTATAGCCATACCCCTTTTTACCTAATGCCCCAAAATAGGAAAAGTCACGGCGAATCGTTGCCGAGTCTACCTTTACCGCTTCACTTAACTCTGCAGATGAAACTCTTTGTTTGCCGGAAGTATGCAGGTTCTTTAAAAATCGATAATAGAGGGGCAGCCGTTTCGCTGTCGCCTGTGGTATTTTCATCGTTTCGTTACTCATATTCTCCCACACCCCATGAATGGTTTTTTAACTCTTATTTAACCTGTTCATTTCTTCTAAAATCACCGTTTTTACCGCCTGTTTTTTCCACTAAATAGGTTGGTCCAATAACCATCCCTTTATCAACTGCCTTACACATGTCATAAACGGTTAACGCACAAGCAGATGCAGCTGTGAGCGCTTCCATTTCCACACCTGTATTCCCCTTAGTTTTCACCGCTGCCTCAATATGTAATTGAAAGTTTCCTGTTTGATCCTCTTCCCATGCAAAAGAAATATTCACACCTGTCAGTGGAATGGGATGACACATTGGAATGAGATCCCATGTTTTTTTTGCCGCCATCACAGCAGCAACCTGGGCAACAGCTAATACATCGCCCTTTTTCATCTCATGATTGGTTATTTTATCAAAAATCTCTTTACTTACGGTTATGCTAGAATGAGCAAGAGCAGTACGTGCTGTTTCGGGCTTGTCACTGACATCGACCATCTTTGCTCTGCCTTCTTCATTAAAATGCGTAAATTCGGCCATATAAAAAATCCTCCTATCAAAAAATAATACACTATTTTTCCTTTTATGTGTGTGAAACTTTGAACGAATCACTAGATTTTTTATAAGAACAGCACCTAGAAGAGTCCGAGTTATTGCTGTCATTCCGCTTATACGGTACACTAGTCCTAAGTAATAGAGGTGAATAAAATGATTTTATTGCAAGTGAATCAATTACAAAAATATTATGGTGCTGACCTTATTTTATCGAATATAAAGCTAGAATTACAAACGAGAGACCGAGTGGCCCTTGTTGGCCGTAACGGTGCCGGAAAATCGACTTTATTAAAGATTATTGCCGGACATTTGTCTCATGATGGCGGCGAGATCATCAAACCAAAAGAAGTAACCATCGGGTATTTAGCCCAGAACACTGGATTAGAATCCAAATTGACCATTTGGGACGAAATGTTAACCGTATTTGAGCCACTTCAAATCATGGAAAAATCGCTCCGCAAACTGGAAGAACAAATGGCCGATCCTTCTGTGTTTGAAGACCCAAGCAAGTACGAACGGGTGCTGAAAGAATATGATACCCTTCAGGTAAAATTCAAGGAGCAGGGCGGATACCAGTTTGAAGCTGACATTCGTTCGGTTCTGCACGGTTTAAACTTCCAGGATCATTCTCTCATGATTGCTAGTTTAAGCGGTGGTCAAAAAACCCGGCTCGCCTTAGGGAAATTGCTGCTAACCAAACCTGATATATTAATATTGGACGAGCCTACCAACCATTTAGATATTGATACCCTTTCATGGCTGGAACAATATTTACAGGGCTACGATGGCGCGATTTTAATCGTCTCTCATGACCGCTACTTCTTAGATAAAGTCGTGAATCAGGTCTATGAAGTATCCCGCAAGCAAATCCAAAAGTTTCCGGGTAACTATAGTTCTTACCTTGAACAAAAAGCGGCCAATTATGAGCGAGATTTGAAGCTTTATGAAAAACAACAGCAAGAGGTTGCTAATTTACAGGATTTTATCCAACGGAATCTAGCGAGAGCCTCCACCACCAAACGAGCGCAAAGCCGTCGAAAAAAGCTGGAGAAAATGGACTTAATGGACCGGCCTCTTGGTGATGAAAAGTCTGCCACTTTCTCTTTTGAAATTGAAAGACAAACCGGGAATGATGTACTAACGGTCGATTCTCTTGCGGTGGGTTATGATGGAGAGAAGGTATCTGAGGCGATTTCGTTCCGGGCTTTTAAAGGGGAAAGTATTGCTCTTGTGGGCCCAAATGGAATTGGTAAGTCTACGCTTCTAAAAACGATTATTAAGAAGCTCCCTGCCCTTGCCGGCACCATCTATTATGGAACAAACCTTTCCATTGGCTATTACGATCAGGAACAGGCGGAATTAACCTCTAATAAGCGTGTATTAAATGAGCTTTGGGATGACTATCCGTTGAAAAGTGAAAAAGAAATCCGAACCGTTCTTGGAAACTTCTTATTCTCTGGTGACGATGTGTTAAAAATAGTCTCCACTCTTAGCGGCGGGGAGAAGGCTCGGTTAGCACTTGCCAAGCTGATGCTAGAAAAGGCCAATGTACTCATTCTTGACGAGCCAACAAACCACCTGGACCTTGATAGTAAGGAAGTCCTTGAGAATGCACTGATTGACTATCCTGGTACCATTTTGTTTGTATCCCATGACCGATATTTTATTAACCGGATTGCCACTAAGGTATTGGAATTAAGCAGACATGGCAGCATGGAGTATCTTGGGGATTATGATTATTATTTAGAAAAGAAGCTCGAGCAGGAAGAATTGGCTGCATTAGCCCTAGCGGAATCGGCTAAAAAGGCTGCGCAGGTTGAAGCTTTTGAAAAAAACTCTTATCAACAGGAGAAGGAAAGCAAAAAGCTAGAGCGCCAGCGCAAACGGAAATTAGAAGAAATCGAGTTACGGATTGAAGAGCTTGAGGAACAAATTCAGGATTACGAACAGCAGTTATGTGACCCAGAAGTGTTCCAAAATCACGAAAAAGTGCTGGAGATTAACATAAAAAGTGAAAAAGCGAAGGCGGAGCTTGAGCAATTAATGGAAGAGTGGGCTGAGCTGGCTGATTAATAGGAAAACCGGGCTGATGTGCCCGGTTTTTTATTATATTTTTTTCTGTCTTTGTGCTGGGGGGATTTTTTCTACATACTTTTGTTGTTTTTCTACACAAATCTGCGGTATTTCTACACACTTTCCGATTATTTCTACACACTTTCTTCATTTATCTACAATTTTGTAAAAAAACGCCCCTTTTTCCACAACCTTATCTACATTTTAAAGCCTACCATTTCAGTTACTCCACACACTTTTCCACATTATCCACAGTAATTACTGTTTTTATCCACATTATCAACAGTTTACCCTTGAGTTATCCACAACCCAAGGAGTTTTCAATCATTTTAAAAATTAATTATCCACAAGAAAACCCTTCCATGAAGGAAGGGTTACTCATTATTAATTATGCATTTCAATATCCAATCCCGGATTCGCATTTAGCGCTAGACCTGCTCTGATTCCTTTTTCAAACATGATGCTTCCTGCTGCAGCAATCATGGCTGCATTATCGGTGCACAAGGATAGCGGAGGAATGACTAATTCAATATCAGGTTGTTCAGCGAACGCCTTTTCTAGTGCATGTCTTAGCCCTTTATTAGCTGCCACCCCGCCTGCTACTAATACTTGCTTCACGCCATACTGGGCAACAGCCTTTTCTGTCTTTTTCACAAGTACATCAATGACACTCGCTTGGAAGCTTGCCGCTAGGTCTTCCGGTGCAATCGTTTCACCGCGCTGTTCCGCATTGTGGACCGTATTAATGACAGCCGACTTCAGGCCGCTAAAACTAAAGTCAAACGAGCCTTCTTCCAGCCAAGCCCTAGGCAAATCAATCGTTGGGCTTCCTTCCTGTGCTAAGCGATCAATATGCGGACCGCCTGGGTACGGCATATTTAACGTTCTTGCCACCTTATCATAGGCCTCTCCAGCTGCGTCATCTCTTGTTTCGCCAATTACTTCAAACTGACCGTGCTCTTTCATATAAACAAGCTCTGTATGGCCACCAGAAACCACAAGAGACAACAAAGGAAATTTCATTTCTGTTACCAGCCGGTTTGCATAGATATGTCCGGCAATATGGTGGACCGGTACAAGCGGCTTATTATGGGCAAACGCCAAAGCCTTTGCGGCATTTACACCAATTAATAGCGCACCCACCAATCCGGGACCTTCTGTGACAGCAATGGCATCCAAATCAGCAATTGTAAGGTTTGCCTGATTCAACGCTTCCTCCATCACGATGGTAATTTGCTCCACATGGTGACGGGAGGCAATTTCAGGTACTACCCCGCCAAACCGCTTGTGACTTTCTATTTGTGATGCCACGACATTGGCTGTAATCTCACGGCCGTTTTTAATAATCGCTACTGCTGTCTCATCACAGCTTGTTTCTATTGCTAAAATGTACTGATCTTTTTTCATAAATTCACCCACATTACTAATGCATCTTCTTGGTTATCTGAATAATAATTTTTTCGAATTCCGCCATTTTGAAACCCTAATTTCCGATAAAGGGATTGTGCAACATGATTCGTTACCCTTACTTCAAGCGTCATACTTCTAGCTCCTAACTCTCTAGCAATAGACATTAGCTTAGTCATTAATGCCTCTCCTAGCTTTTTTCCTCGATATCCAGGCATTATGGCCACGTTTGTCACGTGTGCTTCATCGATGACAACCCAGGTTCCACAATAACCAATGATCTGATTTTCTTCCTCAAGGACAATATAGACAGCGAATTTATTATTGTGTAGTTCATTATAAAATGCTTCCCTGCTCCAAGGCGTGGTAAAGGACGCATGCTCTACTTCAAGTACTTGGTCAATATCCTCTTCCCTCATATATCGAAAAACATAAGAATCTACCATATTTCTCTTTCCCTATCCATTTTTTATTTTCCCTTTTGCTTCAAGCCACTTCGTTTCCGCTTCTGCTAAACGTATATAATTTGGTACAAAAGAATGTAAATCGTCTCCTGCTCGGTCCTTTCCTAATAAAGCAAGTTCAGCTGGACGTGGGTTATGTTCTGTCATACTTGCAAAAATGGCTTTATGTCCCAAGACTTCTTCAATTTTAGCTTTATGAATCGGCAGGTCATTCCCTACAAATAAGATAGGCTTATCTGCAACTGATAACTGTTCCACCCAGCCATCTAGCATCACTAACTGATCCTGTTTCACCACTGTAAGCTTTCCGTCTACAAATTGATATAAGCCTGTATAGACTTGTCCTCTTCTAGCATCAAACAACGGGGACACCATGCCATCAAAGTATCGTCCAGTTCCTGCGGCTAAAATTTCTAAACTTGAAACACCCACAAGCGGAATCTTAAGAGTCCATGCTAGTGTTTTTGCAATCGTAACACCGATTCTTACTCCTGTATAAGACCCAGGTCCTTTAGCAACTACAATCTTCGTTAAATCTGCTGGCACCCGTTCACAATCACTCATTAAAGTTTCAATAGCCGGCATAATCCGAACAGAGTGATTCTTTTTTAAATTAGTAATGTATTCTCCTAATACTTGATTCTCTTCTAAAAGCGCTACTCCTAATGCATAGTTAGAAGTATCTATCGCCAAAACTGTCATTTGAAAATCTCCTTACATAGTTGCTCATATCTATTGCCCTTTGGCACAAATACCATTTTCCTTTGATCTTCCTCTCCACGATACAAGAAAATAGTTAATAATTCTTGTGGAAGCTGCTCCTCAATTAAATGAGCCCATTCCACTACAGTAACGCCATCACCTTCAAAGTATTCATCAAAACCAAGATCTTCAAAAGCATCCGCTACTCGATAGACATCCATATGATACAAAGGCAGCCTGCCATTATATTCTTTAATAATTGTAAAAGTAGGGCTGTTAACAGTTTTCTTAACGTCTAACCCTTTAGCAAGACCTTTGGTAAAGGTCGTTTTTCCGGCTCCTAAATCACCCTCAAGGGCGATCACATCCCCTGGCTGTAAAAGCTGAGCCATACGTTTGGCCAATGTAGAGGTTTCTTCAGAATTTGTAGTCTTCCATTCGAATTGGTTCATTCCATCACCTTTTACTTTCCTAGCAATCCTTTACTCTCATTTTACCTTATTTAAGTGCAAAAAAAACCTTAGGATCTCTCCTAAGGATGCTTTTCCATATGTAGTGTACATAATTATAACCCTATTGAGCAAAAAAACCTAATATAATGGCATAAAAAAAAGCCGAAACTTGGTTTCGCACTTGATTTTAGCATATATATGGCGGTCCGGACGGGACTCGAACCCGCGACCTCCTGCGTGACAGGCAGGCATTCTAACCAACTGAACTACCGGACCATATTGCGGGGACAGGATTTGAACCTGCGACCTTCGGGTTATGAGCCCGACGAGCTACCAGACTGCTCCACCCCGCGACGGTAAAATTTATTAATTTAAATAAAACAGCCTGGCAACGTCCTACTCTCACAGGGACTTTCGTCCCAACTACCATCGGCGCTGAGAAGCTTAACTTCCGTGTTCGGTATGGGAACGGGTGTGACCTTCTCGCCATAGTTACCAGACTATTTTGTTAGAGAGATCGTTCTCTCAAAACTAGATAATGCAGAAGAAGTGTTTGTAAAAAACGAGTTCGCTTAAAACTTGGTTAAGTCCTCGAACGATTAGTATCAGTCAGCTCCACATGTTACCACGCTTCCACCTCTGACCTATCAACCTGATCATCTTTCAGGGTTCTTACTAGCTTGACGCTATGGGAAATCTCATCTTGAGGGGGGCTTCATGCTTAGATGCTTTCAGCACTTATCCCGTCCGCACATAGCTACCCAGCGATGCCTTTGGCAAGACAACTGGTACACCAGCGGTGCGTCCATCCCGGTCCTCTCGTACTAAGGACAGCTCCTCTCAAATTTCCTGCGCCCACGACGGATAGGGACCGAACTGTCTCACGACGTTCTGAACCCAGCTCGCGTACCGCTTTAATGGGCGAACAGCCCAACCCTTGGGACCGACTACAGCCCCAGGATGCGATGAGCCGACATCGAGGTGCCAAACCTCCCCGTCGATGTGGACTCTTGGGGGAGATAAGCCTGTTATCCCCGGGGTAGCTTTTATCCGTTGAGCGATGGCCCTTCCATGCGGAACCACCGGATCACTAAGCCCGACTTTCGTCCCTGCTCGACTTGTAGGTCTCGCAGTCAAGCTCCCTTGTGCCTTTACACTCTACGAATGATTTCCAACCATTCTGAGGGAACCTTTGGGCGCCTCCGTTACTCTTTAGGAGGCGACCGCCCCAGTCAAACTGCCCACCTGACACTGTCTCCCACCCCGATAAGGGGTGCGGGTTAGAATTTCAATACAGCCAGGGTAGTATCCCACCGACGCCTCCACCGAAGCTAGCGCTCCGGTTTCTACGGCTCCTACCTATCCTGTACAAGCTGTACCAAAATTCAATATCAGGCTACAGTAAAGCTCCACGGGGTCTTTCCGTCCTGTCGCGGGTAACCTGCATCTTCACAGGTACTATAATTTCACCGAGTCTCTCGTTGAGACAGTGCCCAGATCGTTACGCCTTTCGTGCGGGTCGGAACTTACCCGACAAGGAATTTCGCTACCTTAGGACCGTTATAGTTACGGCCGCCGTTTACTGGGGCTTCGATTCAGAGCTTCGCTTGCGCTAACCCCTCCTCTTAACCTTCCAGCACCGGGCAGGCGTCAGCCCCTATACTTCGCCTTGCGGCTTCGCAGAGACCTGTGTTTTTGCTAAACAGTCGCCTGGGCCTATTCACTGCGGCTCTTCGAGGCTATTCACCTCAAAAAGCACCCCTTCTCCCGAAGTTACGGGGTCATTTTGCCGAGTTCCTTAACGAGAGTTCTCTCGCTCACCTTAGGATTCTCTCCTCGCCTACCTGTGTCGGTTTGCGGTACGGGCACCTTTTATCTCGCTAGAGGCTTTTCTTGGCAGTGTGGAATCAGGAACTTCGGTACTAAATTTCCCTCGCTATCACAGCTCAGCCTTTACGGAAAGCGGATTTTCCTACTTTCCAGCCTAACTGCTTAGACGCGCATATCCAACAGCGCGCTTACCCTATCCTCCTGCGTCCCCCCATCACTCAAACGATAAAGAGGTGGTACAGGAATATCAACCTGTTGTCCATCGCCTACGCCTTTCGGCCTCGGCTTAGGTCCCGACTAACCCTGAGCGGACGAGCCTTCCTCAGGAAACCTTAGGCATACGGTGGATGAGATTCTCACTCATCTTTCGCTACTCATACCGGCATTCTCACTTCTAAGCGCTCCACCAGTCCTTACGGTCTAGCTTCAACGCCCTTAGAACGCTCTCCTACCACTGACATCTAAGATGTCAATCCACAGCTTCGGTGTTACGTTTAGCCCCGGTACATTTTCGGCGCAGAGTCACTCGACCAGTGAGCTATTACGCACTCTTTAAATGGTGGCTGCTTCTAAGCCAACATCCTGGTTGTCTAAGCAACTCCACATCCTTTTCCACTTAACGTAAACTTTGGGACCTTAGCTGGTGGTCTGGGCTGTTTCCCTTTTGACTACGGATCTTATCACTCGCAGTCTGACTCCCACGGATAAGTCTTTGGCATTCGGAGTTTGTCTGAATTCGGTAACCCGATGAGGGCCCCTAGTCCAAACAGTGCTCTACCTCCAAGACTCTAACTACGTGAGGCTAGCCCTAAAGCTATTTCGGAGAGAACCAGCTATCTCCAAGTTCGATTGGAATTTCTCCGCTACCCACACCTCATCCCCGCACTTTTCAACGTGCGTGGGTTCGGGCCTCCATCCAGTGTTACCTGGACTTCACCCTGGACATGGGTAGATCACCTGGTTTCGGGTCTACGACCACATACTCATTCGCCCTATTCAGACTCGCTTTCGCTGCGGCTCCGTCTCTTCAACTTAACCTTGCATGGGATCGTAACTCGCCGGTTCATTCTACAAAAGGCACGCTATCACCCATTAACGGGCTCTAACTACTTGTAGGCACACGGTTTCAGGAACTATTTCACTCCCCTTCCGGGGTGCTTTTCACCTTTCCCTCACGGTACTGGTTCACTATCGGTCACTAGGGAGTATTTAGCCTTGGGAGATGGTCCTCCCTGCTTCCGACCGGATTTCACGTGTCCGGCCGTACTCAGGATCCACTCAGGAGGGAACGAAGTTTCGACTACAGGGTTTTTACCTTCTCTGACGGGCCTTTCCAGGCCGCTTCATCTACCCCGTTCCTTTGTAACTCCATGTTGAGTGTCCTACAACCCCAAGAGGCAAGCCTCTTGGTTTGGGCTATGTCCCGTTTCGCTCGCCGCTACTCAGGGAATCGCGTTTGCTTTCTCTTCCTCCGGGTACTTAGATGTTTCAGTTCCCCGGGTATGCCTTCAATACCCTATGTATTCAGGTAAAGATACTGTTCCATTACGAACAGTGGGTTCCCCCATTCGGAAATCTCCGGATCAAAGCTTACTTACAGCTCCCCGAAGCATATCGGTGTTAGTCCCGTCCTTCATCGGCTCCTAGTGCCAAGGCATTCACCGTGCGCCCTTTCTAACTTAACCTGAAAGGTTTGTTTCTCTAAATTAATAGAGAGAAAACTAAAATGGCGATTACTCGATGTTTTACTTGACTTCTTCATTACGATTATCTAGTTTTCAAAGAACGATGTTTTGAGAGAAAATTGCACTCTCAAAACTAAACAAACAAGAAACAATCAAACAAACATGTTTTGTCTGGCTCATATGTCCAGCTTATATCCTTAGAAAGGAGGTGATCCAGCCGCACCTTCCGATACGGCTACCTTGTTACGACTTCACCCCAATCATCTGTCCCACCTTAGGCGGCTGGCTCCTTACGGTTACCCCACCGACTTCGGGTGTTACAAACTCTCGTGGTGTGACGGGCGGTGTGTACAAGGCCCGGGAACGTATTCACCGCGGCATGCTGATCCGCGATTACTAGCGATTCCGGCTTCATGTAGGCGAGTTGCAGCCTACAATCCGAACTGAGAATGGTTTTATGGGATTGGCTAAACCTCGCGGTCTTGCAGCCCTTTGTACCATCCATTGTAGCACGTGTGTAGCCCAGGTCATAAGGGGCATGATGATTTGACGTCATCCCCACCTTCCTCCGGTTTGTCACCGGCAGTCACCTTAGAGTGCCCAACTGAATGCTGGCAACTAAGATCAAGGGTTGCGCTCGTTGCGGGACTTAACCCAACATCTCACGACACGAGCTGACGACAACCATGCACCACCTGTCACTCTGTCCCCCGAAGGGGAACGTCCTATCTCTAGGAGTGTCAGAGGATGTCAAGACCTGGTAAGGTTCTTCGCGTTGCTTCGAATTAAACCACATGCTCCACCGCTTGTGCGGGCCCCCGTCAATTCCTTTGAGTTTCAGCCTTGCGGCCGTACTCCCCAGGCGGAGTGCTTAATGCGTTAGCTGCAGCACTAAGGGGCGGAAACCCCCTAACACTTAGCACTCATCGTTTACGGCGTGGACTACCAGGGTATCTAATCCTGTTTGCTCCCCACGCTTTCGCGCCTCAGCGTCAGTTACAGACCAGAAAGCCGCCTTCGCCACTGGTGTTCCTCCACATCTCTACGCATTTCACCGCTACACGTGGAATTCCGCTTTCCTCTTCTGCACTCAAGTCCCCCAGTTTCCAATGACCCTCCACGGTTGAGCCGTGGGCTTTCACATCAGACTTAAAGGACCGCCTGCGCGCGCTTTACGCCCAATAATTCCGGACAACGCTTGCCACCTACGTATTACCGCGGCTGCTGGCACGTAGTTAGCCGTGGCTTTCTGGTTAGGTACCGTCAAGGTACCGGCAGTTACTCCGGTACTTGTTCTTCCCTAACAACAGAGCTTTACGACCCGAAGGCCTTCATCGCTCACGCGGCGTTGCTCCATCAGACTTTCGTCCATTGTGGAAGATTCCCTACTGCTGCCTCCCGTAGGAGTCTGGGCCGTGTCTCAGTCCCAGTGTGGCCGATCACCCTCTCAGGTCGGCTACGCATCGTCGCCTTGGTGAGCCGTTACCTCACCAACTAGCTAATGCGCCGCGGGCCCATCTGTAAGTGACAGCCGAAACCGTCTTTCAGCTTTTCCTCATGAGAGAAAAAGGATTATCCGGTATTAGCTCCGGTTTCCCGAAGTTATCCCAGTCTTACAGGCAGGTTGCCCACGTGTTACTCACCCGTCCGCCGCTAACCACCGAAGTGGTCCGCTCGACTTGCATGTATTAGGCACGCCGCCAGCGTTCGTCCTGAGCCAGGATCAAACTCTCCAAGAAAGTTGATTAGCTCATTTTGTTACGTTGGCTAGCTTCACTAAGAAGCTAAATATTATTGTTTGTTGACGTTTTTGTTTGTTTAGTTTTCAAAGAACAATTTTAGAATAAAAGTTGGAGCGGGTGATGGGAATCGAACCCACTACATCAGCTTGGAAGGCTGAGGTTTTACCAGTAAACTACACCCGCATATAATTAATAAAGTTGTTGAATGGTCGGGAAGACAGGATTCGAACCTGCGACCCCTTGGTCCCAAACCAAGTGCTCTACCAAGCTGAGCTACTTCCCGTAATAAGAATGGCGCGCCCGAAAGGAGTCGAACCCATAACCTTCTGATCCGTAGTCAGACGCTCTATCCAATTGAGCTACGGGCGCATCTTTTAAAATCAACTTTCAAAGTATATCATACTCAGTTTGGTTTGTCAATAAAGTTTTTGGTGCGGCCGAGAGGACTTGAACCTCCACGGGGTTGCCCCCACTAGGCCCTCAACCTAGCGCGTCTGCCATTCCGCCACGACCGCGTTATAATAGCGACAAAAACAATCATAACACGATAACTACTTTATTTCAAGAGGAAATGATTGGTTGGTGCGGGTGAAGGGAGTCGAACCCCCACGCCTTGCGGCGCCAGATCCTAAGTCTGGTGCGTCTGCCAATTCCGCCACACCCGCATATTTTAATAAATGGTGAGCCATGAAGGACTCGAACCTTCGACCCTCTGATTAAAAGTCAGATGCTCTACCAACTGAGCTAATGGCTCATACTAAGATGTTTCACTAATCTTTGATAGCCCTTAGTCAGATGCTCAAAAGAACTTCTATACCTGGTCAATAAAAGAAAAATGGCTGGGCTAGCTGGATTTGAACCAACGCATGTCGCAGTCAAAGTGCGATGCCTTACCGCTTGGCTATAGCCCAATATTATAAA
Organism: Neobacillus phoenicis; assembly: GCF_047302305.1. Taxonomy (NCBI): domain Bacteria; kingdom Bacillati; phylum Bacillota; class Bacilli; order Caryophanales; family Bacillaceae; genus Neobacillus; species Neobacillus phoenicis. Next base: position 240,139 of record NZ_CP154847.1, read on the forward strand.
AAGTAACTATAAAGATTAAGAAACAGGAAATGAGTTTAATGTCACTCCCCGTCCCTGATGACCCTTACGGGATTCGAACCCGTGTTACCGCCGTGAAAGGGCGGTGTCTTAACCGCTTGACCAAAGGGCCGTATAAATTATTATGGCGGAGAAGGAGGGATTTGAACCCTCGCGCCGGTTACCCGACCTACACCCTTAGCAGGGGCGCCTCTTCAGCCTCTTGAGTACTTCCCCATAATGGCTCCGCAGGTAGGACTCGAACCTACGACCGATCGGTTAACAGCCGATAGCTCTACCACTGAGCTACTGCGGAATAATGTATATTTCGTTTCAACAAGGCGATCGCCCTGTCGACTCTTTACATTATAATGACGGTTTAACAGAAAGTCAACATAGTTTTTAGATAAAATTCAATTCCAGATTTTTCACTTTAACCTACTATAATTTCCTTAGTTTTCACAAGCTTACCTCGGCATTTACCACATACATATCTACTGGTATTAATACTTCTCTTTCTCGTATAGGTGAGTTGGCAATTGGAGCACTGATATATTAGAAGCTTTTTCACTGAACGCTTTACCTTTTTATCCGGGAGTTGAGAACAAAATCGAGGAGCTTTTACTTTTTTCAACAATGCCTTAAAGTCCGAATCTTTATGTTGGTAGCCTTTCCCCTCAATATGGAGATGATAATGACAAAGTTCATGTTTAATTATGCCGACTAGCTCATCTTCTCCTAACTGATCTAAGTATTTTCTATTGATTTCTATATTATGTGTCCCTAGAAGATATCTTCCTCCTGTAGAACGTAATCTTGGGTTAAAGGTTGCTCGGTGACAAAAAGGTTTTCCAAATGACTCACTAGAAATCTTTTCGACTAATATTTGCAATTCCTGCTCGGTCATTTTACCTTTCACCCCTTTTTTCGCGAACGTGACAACCTATTATAGCATATATTGTTTATACCATTATTGGTGACGAACTTTTCGGGAGGTTTTCATTATGCCAACTTGGTTGCAAAACCAAATGAAAAGGGCTTTCTATGAGAAGGACCGCTACCAGATCAAACTCTTAAACCAGTGCTGGTTTTTTTACAGAAAAAAACACTGCTCGTAAAAAAGCAGTGTTTTCTTTTTATAATGTTTTCGGATTTGTTATTGAGGGTGTTAGTCTTATCTCAAATTAGTTGTCTACTACGTGACTCAAATTGGCTCAAAACCCTTTTCTAGTAACGTAGAGCCAACCTTTGTTACCCAATTCCGCTCTAAAACATATGGCCGGTCACGTAGAAGCACTCTACGTGACCCAATTCCTTTCCAAACCCTTTTCAAAGGCACGTAGAACCGCCATACGTTACCAACACCCATTTCAAAAGAGTAAAAAGATAACTTAGAACCGCAAATCAAACTAGATTACCTAACTATTTTGACGGCGCTAGCATCGTTAACGCGACCCTGCCCTTTTTCATATCAACAGAATCCACCCACACCGTCACTACATCACCAACAGAAACAATATCTAGCGGATGCTTGACAAAGCGGTTACTAAGCTTAGAAATATGAACTAAACCGTCTTGTTTCACACCGATATCTACAAAAGCACCAAAGTCGACGACATTTCGAACTGTCCCCTGAAGCTCCATTCCCGCCTTCAAGTCTTCGAGCTTTAACACGTCTTTTTTCAGTAGTGGTCTTGGTAAATCGTCGCGCGGATCACGTTCCGGTCTGACTAAAGCATCAATAATATCCTTTAGGGTTAACTCACCAATCGATAACTCTTCAGAAACAGACTTTAGATCAAGTCCGCTTAGCGCCACTTTTAATGCTTCCGTTCCTAAATCATCTGTTGTAAAGCCCAACTTGGACAATAACTTCTTAACCTCATCATAGTTCTCCGGATGAATACCCGTACGGTCTAGCGGCTGTTTCCCGTCTAATACCCGTAAGAAGCCAATCGCTTGCTCATATGTTTTCGCACCTAAACGAGGGACTTTCTTCAATTGAACCCTGCTGGTGAATTTCCCTTCCTCTTCACGCTTCTTAACAATATTGTTGGCAGCCGTTTTATTAAGACCTGCCACATACTGCAGCAAGGAGGAAGAAGCCGTATTTACATTTACACCTACACGGTTTACTGCTGTCTCAACGACAAAATGGAGTGATTCGGATAAACGTTTTTGCGTTACGTCATGCTGGTACTGACCAACACCCACTGATTTCGGGTCAATCTTCACCAATTCGGCAAGCGGATCCTGCAAACGTCTTGCAATAGAAACAGCACTTCTTTCTTCAACCTGGAAATTAGGAAACTCTTCTCTAGCAATGTCAGAGGCAGAGTACACACTAGCACCCGCTTCATTCACAATTAAATAAAAGATTTCCTCATCCATCTCTTTTAATATATCAGCAACGAACTGTTCCGTTTCCCTTGAAGCTGTTCCATTTCCGATTGCAGCCATTTCTACCTTATACTCACGAAGAATAGAAATAAACTTTTCACGTGCTTCTTTTGTTTTCGAAACCGGTGGATGCGGATAAATCACATCAATCTTTAATACTTTACCCGTTTCATCAACGACTGCTAATTTACAACCTGTCCGGTAAGCAGGGTCGACACCGATAACCACTTTTCCTTTTAACGGCGGCTGCAATAATAGATTCCTTAAGTTTTCAGAGAAAATATGTATGGCTTGTTCTTCCCCTTTTTCAGTTAACTCGCTACGAATTTCGCGTTCAATCGATGGTTGAATAAGTCTCTTATAACTATCTTCAATCGCCTCTACTACCACCTGTGCTGCTGGAGAGTGTTGATTACGAATCCATTTTCTTGAAAGGTAGGTCAAGATTAAACCGACATTCATTTTGATTGATACCTTCAAAATATCTTCCTTCTCCCCTCGATTCAAAGCAAGCGTGCGGTGAGGAACAATTTTATTAACTGGTTCTTCATATTCATAGTACATTTCGTACACGTTTTTCTCGTCTTTTTCCGCATCTTTTACAACTGAGGCAACGGTACCAGATTTGAACGTCTCTTTGCGAATCCATTTGCGGCATTCCGCATCATCTGAAACCATTTCTGCAATGATGTCTTTCGCACCAGCAATTGCCTCTTCAATTGTGAGGACTTGTTTTTCCTCGGATAAGAATTCCTTGGCTTTTGCCTCGATACTCTCTTTTGGAAAAGTCATCAACCATTCTGCGAAAGGCTCTAATCCTTTTTCTTTCGCAACAGTCGCTTTTGTTCGTCTTTTTTGTTTATAAGGACGGTATAAATCTTCCACTTCTTGAAGCTTCTCAGCCTTGGTAATGGCTTGGCTGAGCTCGTCCGTTAGTTTGCCTTGTTCCGCAATTATTCGAAGGACCTCTTCTTTTCTTTGCTCAAGATTCTGTATGTATTGCCATCTCTCCAAAATATTACGGATTTGAACTTCATCAAGAGCTCCTGTCATTTCCTTGCGGTAACGAGCGATAAAGGGAACGGTGTTACCTTCTTCTAGTAATGAAATGACACTCTTCACTTGTTTATACGAAATTGCTTGTTCAGCAGCGATTTTTCCTAGTAATTGATCATCTTTTACAACTGTATCATTCACAAAACAATCCTCCATTTTCGTAAAATGTATCAAGTGTGTTATTGCTTTCCTTACATATTGTACCAAAATTCAGGTTGCGTTTCATTAAAGCTACCAAAAGCAGTTGTTAAAAAAAGGCTTTGTTAAAACAAGTCTGTTGATTTCTGCTCCAGGCACGAGCGGTTCGCGGGCGGTCGGGGAGCCTCCTCGTCGCTTTGCTCCTGCGGGGTGTCCCCTGACACGCTTTTCCCGCAGGAGTCTACGCGCCTTCCGCTCCAATCAACAGAGTGCCCAAAATCTATAACTTGATATAACAAAACCAAAAAAAGAAAAGCAAGCTGGCGTAGCTTGCTTTAGGCAGAATTATAATATGAGGTCAGGATATGTATGAAAAAACGCTCTTTTAAAAAAGAGCGTGCTTTAAAACTAAAATTCGATGAGACCTAAGCTTACCTGCAAGGCTTCATCCACTTTCTCCATCATTTCGTCATCGAGATGGGTAATTTTATCGGTTAACCGCTGCTTATCAATTGTACGAATCTGCTCTAACAGAATGACCGAATCTCGTTCAAATCCGTAGCGCTTCGCATCAATTTCTACATGAGTAGGAAGCTTAGCTTTTTGAATTTGAGCTGTAATCGCTGCAACAATTACTGTGGGACTAAACCGATTCCCGATGTCGTTTTGGATGACAAGTACTGGTCGGACGCCGCCTTGTTCAGAACCAACAACTGGGGATAGGTCCGCGAAATAAACGTCACCACGCTTGACAATCAAAGGATTATCCTCCGCTTACAAGACGTTCAACTGTGTGTTCTGCCTCATATTCTGCTTGAAATGCTTCTGACGCAATTCTTAAATTAATTTTAGCCATTTCCATGTATCCACGTCTCATGGACTCGCGAATTTGTCTCTTTTTACGTTCGCGTAGATACATTTTTGTTGCCTGGTAGATAAACTCGCTTCGGTTCACATTTTCTTGCTTAACGAAACCATCTAATTCCGTTAAAAGATGTTGCGGTAATTTCACCAAGATTTCCGTAGTTGCGCCGGATTCAGACACAAACATACACCTCCACCATCACTACACACCAATATAATTTATCTGTACCATATTTAATAATAACACTATTCAACCTTAATTCATAGACTAAATATAATTCTACTGTATTATAAGCCAATAAAAGATGCTTTTATGCACAAATTACCGCAATAACATAAATATGTTTGAATTTCTTTATTTAGGCCTGATAATTGTTCAACAAATCATTTTTTAAATCGACAATTTTTCCGCCCTTTTTATAAAGCCGAGGAACTCGATTAGCTATAATACAAGGTACTTCATAGTTGATCGTCTCGAGTTTTTGAGCTATTTCATTCACGGAAATGAATTGATCTTCTTGCTTTCCAATTAGAGTAACCGTGGTTCCAACCGGCACATATTTAGGGAGACGTATCATGCATTGATCCATACAAATTCTGCCAACTATTGGCGAACGTTCACCCGCTACCAGCACTTCCTGACCTTGTAGCTTACGAAGCCACCCGTCTGCATAACCAATAGGAATAGTCCCAATCCATTCTTCCTCTTCACTTTCATACGTAGCCCCGTAACTCACTTTATCACCTTTTGTCAGTTTTTTCACATGGACAAGCCGTGAATGTAAGGAAAAGGCTTCTTTAATCGGAAAAGGAATTTCTTTTTCCATTTCTAAAGACGGGGTCAGCCCGTACATCGCAATCCCTATGCGAACCGCATTAAAGTAAGCCTTTGGGAATCGTATAGCGGCGGCACTATTACTTGAATGCACGTATTTCGGACGCTCAGGCAAAGCCGCAATCATGGTTTCAAATAACTCCAGTTGCTGCTGAAAATAGCTTTGATCCAGTTCATCTGCTGTTGCAAAATGAGTATACGCGCCTTCTAGCATCAAGCGTTTTTCCTCACCGATGAGTCGATGAATAGTGTGTAGCTCCTCTACACTTCGGACACCAATTCTCCCCATCCCCGTATCTACTTTGATATGAAGTGCCACTGATTGATTGGTTGTAAGATGTTTCTTTGCTTCTTCTAGCCATTCCTTTTGAAAAACAGTAAGGGTAATTGAAAACTTTGCTGCCATATTAATATCTTCTGGCCTCGTCGCTCCTAAAACAAGAATAGGTGCGTCAATCCCTTTATTTCTCAAGGCGATCGCTTCATCCATGAAAGCAACTGCTAGAAAAGATGCACCGGCAGCCAAAGCTGTTTCTGCGATCTGTACATCTCCATGACCATAAGCATTCGCTTTTACTACTGCAATAATCGAAACCTGTTGAGGCAGATGTTTTTTAACGGAGGTGACATTCTCTGAGATACAATCTAGGTCTACTTCTGCCCAAGTATCTCGATAGAAATATCCTTGCTCTTCCATACTTCCACTTCCTAATTGAATTTCACACATTAAATTATTTTATCACAAAAAATAACAGACTGCTTTCTCAAGTTACTATATAACAACTTCTCCAAAAAGAAAAACAGACCCTTATTGGGCCTGTTTCACTGATACCTTATTTTACAGCATCACCCTGAACGGATTTTGCCACCTCGATCATTTCATCCTTCGTTAGGTTTTTCGATGCGATCATATAATCGACACCACCATGCGACCAAGAAATCGAATGATCTGTTACTGCTCCAATGGTGAGGCCTAAATCCACAATATCGCCTTCAACATAGGTTGGTGTTGTTGACGCTACCTTCGCAGTTACTTTCTCTTGTACAAGAGTATATGACTTTTTACCGTCATAAGTGAGGACCACTCGTTTTCCATCTTCAATCGCTACTTCTTTTTCGCCAATTAACTTGGTACCTTTTAGCTCTACGGTTGGATACTTCACGCTAAAGGATTTGTCGCCGCCATCTGCCATTGCCGGCAAGTTAAGCTGGGCACGTGTCATATTTTTCTTCATATCGAAATCGTCTTTATCAAAGCTCGCATTAAATTTAACCTTCGAAAACTCGACAGTCACAAGAGCGTTTCGATCTGGATCCATTACCTTTACAACAGCAGGTGATAGGTCACTCTTATTTAGTTTAATTTCCTGGATTGGAAGCATACTATTATTTTGATAACGAGTTTTTGTTTCAAACACATAAAAGTCTTTAGTAGAGGAGAACTTGGCCTCTTTGTCCGCAACAATATCCTTAATTAGTGATTCATATAAGTATGCCTGGCTACTGTTTTGCGGCCAATCACTTTGGAAACGGAAACTTTTATTTAGGGCAGGTGTAAGAACAAATACCCCTTGGTTATTTCTTAAAATCATTTGACTTTGATCTTTTTCAGCATTCTTTAAATTGACGCGATAGAAAGTAGGATCCTTATGCCAGATTTCCACGTTATAGACTTGTGAATCTGCCCCCATTTTCAATGTCATTTTCGCGTTCACTTTGTAGCTCGATAAATCTCCTAATTTACCATTTAACTCTTTCACCACGTCATCTTGTGATTTAGAGCCACAGGCAGCTAGTAAAAAGATGACCATCAGTCCTGTCATGAGCAGCACTAACTTTTTCTTCATTCCTTCAACCCCTTCTTGTCTCATTTCATATGATTATAGAGAAGAGAAAGGCAGGGATCAGGCAGAGGATTCAAAACAAATTCTCTTTTTAAAAAGAGGTTTGTTTTCCAAAATGACCATAGCTGACCTTGTCTCTCCTATTTCCCTATGAATATATGAGACAACCTTAGGGTTTATGATAACGAAGTTGCCAAGCTGTCTATTTTTTGTTCAATTTGATAAGTCTGTTGATTTCCATTCCAGCCGCTTCGCTTTCCGCGGGCGTGCCGCGGAGCCTCCTCGCACTTCGCTCCTGCGGAGTCTCCCCTGCCCCGTACTCCCGCAGGAGTCTTCGCGCCTTCCAATTCAACTATGACTTTAATAAAGCAACTTTTAAAAATTATCTTTCTCATTCTCTTCAATCACCACTTGTGCCACTGCGTAGTCTCTGCTGTGTGAAATTGATAGGAGCGCCTGGACGTTTGGTTTTACTATATGTGGTTTTCCGAGTTGATCGCTGATAATTTCAATATCTAGAAAAGATAGGTCTTTTCCAATACCGGTTCCTGTTGCTTTTGAAAATGCCTCTTTGGCTGCGAATCTCCCTGCTAGAAACTCTACCTTACGCCTTTCTGATAGGGTTTCGAATGCATCCCTTTCACGAGCGGTTAATATTCGATCAATTAGCTTCGTTTGTCTATTCAAAATGTCCTGAACCCTTGATAGTTCAATAATATCAATTCCAATTCCTTTAATCATCGTGCATCAATCCTTCTATTTATAATGTCATCGGCATAATAGTGTACAAGACAGAAAATAAGGTTATCATGATAGTGAGAGGAGGGTGTTCATGTTTACAAGGACTGAAAACGTACGTGATTTTATTCGTTTCTATCCGGTTGTTTCAATAATCGTCAGCATTCACTTAGTATTATATCTTTTAACCATCTTACCAGTATTCCCAAACTATTGGTTCTTTGAAAATTTTTCTGGAGTCAATCTTTATATAATGGAAGGGGAATATTGGAGGCTTATTACACCGACCTTCATGCACAATGGTTTCTCACATATGCTATTTAATAGTTTTTCTTTGGTGCTATTCGGACCAGCACTGGAGCGGATGCTAGGTGGAGGAAGATTTTTATTTGTGTATCTTCTCTCCGGACTAATGGCCAACGTGGCCACACTACTTCTAGAGCCGTTAACGTATACGCATGTTGGCTCAAGTGGAGCAATTTTTGGACTCTTCGGCTACTATATTGCCGTCATTATTTTCCGAAAAAATATGATGACCAAACAAAACTCACAAATTATCATCACTCTGAGTGTAGTCAGTTTAATTATGACCTTTCTTCAGCCAAATATTAATATTACCGCTCATCTTTTCGGCTTTCTAGGCGGCTTTTTATTAGGTGCCATTCCTTATTATAATAAAAAAGATCTTTCTACTTCTATTAAAGGTACAGCCAGTTGGGCAAACAGCAGAAAGAAAAACCTGTCCTTTCAATCCCCTGTGAAGGTTTTGGTATGGGCAGTCATCATTATTGTTGCCGTTCTTGGATTTTGGAGCCAGAAATAACAGGGCTGGACGTTTTATAGGTGGAAAACGAGTTTATTTATTCGGATGAAGGACAAAACTCTGCTTCATTTCTATAAAATTGTCCTTCATCCCGCTCATGAAGGACAAAGCTTTGCTTCTTTCCTGTAAAATTGTCCTTCATCCCGTTCATGAAGGACAAAACTTTGCTTCTTTCCTGTAAAATTGTCCTTCATCCCGTTCATGAAGGACAAAACTCTGCTTCATTTCTATAAAATTGTCCTTCATCCCGCTCATGAAGGACAAAACATTGCTTCTTTCCTATAAAATTGTCCTTCATCCCGTTCATGAAGGACAAAACTTTGCTTCTTTCCTGTAAAATTGTCCTTCATCCCGTTCATGAAGGACAAAACTTTGCTTCTTTCCTATAAAATTGTCCTTCATCCCGTTCATGAAGGACAAAACTTTGCTTCTTTCCTGTTAAATTGTCCTTCATCCCGTTCATGAAGGACAAAACTCTGCTTCATTTCTATAAAATTGTCCTTCATCCCGCTCATGAAGGACAAAACATTGCTTCTTTCCTGTAAAATTGTCCTTCATCCCGTTCATGAAGGACAAAACTTTGCTTCTTTCCTATAAAATTGTCCTTCATCCCGTTCATGAAGGACAAAACTTTGCTTCACCCCAGTAAAATTGTCCTTCATCTCGCACATAAAGGACAAAATCCTGCCCCGTCCCCATACAATAGTCCTTCATTCCATTTTCTCAGGTCTATTCCATCTGAAAACTAGACTGATCGAGCCACTTTAAACCCTCATACCCCTTTAAATCCTTCACCAATTGAAAAAGTGCAGCGTCTTTTTGTTTGGCTTCTATCATGCAATGAATTTCCGGAACTGTTCCTTTTATTTCTTTTAAAAACTCCATGAACATTTCAGGGTTAACATGGTCGGCATGTGCGCGAAAATCCTTTTCGGAACGGGGACTAGAAATATGCATTTTCACCGGTAACGGCGAATGTGACCATGTGCTAATAATCCGCTCCCAATCTGATACCCAATCCAAATCATCATAATTAGCTAAATGGTGATGATAATCAAACACCATCGGAATCCCTAATTTTTCACAGAGATATAACGTTTCCTTTGTGGTGAAGGTGGTATCATCATTTTCAAGCATAATCATTTTTTGGATAGATGGTTTAATGTATCCCCAGTTATGAATAAACTGTTCAAGTGCTTTTTCCTTGTCATCGTACCCGCCGCCAACATGCAGAACACACCGGTGTTCGGTATCGATGGTCATTCCTTTCAGCATAGCCTGATGCATCATCAGTGTCTTAAGGGAATTTTTCAAGATTTCTTTATCAGGTGTATTTAAGACAACAAAATGGTCAGGATGGAAATCAATTCTTATCGATTTTTCTTTACTGTAACTCCCCAGCTCCTGAAGTGGCTCGCTCAACGGTTCCAAATAGTCCCAATCAAGCAACTCTTCATGATTGGCTAGGGGAATCAGACGTGAACTTAATCTAAAAAAGTGAATATCGTTAGCCGCATTATGCTTTAATAACCGCAAGCAATTTTCTATGTTTGAGATCGCAATTCTTTCTAGTTTCCGAATGGCGGCCTCTCGGTCTTTAATCCGGCTGAATTGCGCAAAGGTCATCGTTTGAGAGGGGGAAGCATTGGCTACCTCTACGCTCATTGCCACATAGCCAAGACGAACAATTGTCATACCATCACTCCATCGTAAGGGTTTTTATTAGTATTCCCTTATTGGACATAGAAAAAAGCATGAACATAAAGTCCATGCTTCTTGTCTATGATTTAACGTTCTTGAAACGATCTTGGCTTTGATGATTTACCACCAGTTCTTTTTTCACCGCTTCTTGGTTTTACCGGTGCTTTTTTTCTGTTGCGATCGCCACCACCATAAGATCCTCTAGAATCATCTCTTCTTTTACGGTCACGATCATTGTACGACTTTCTTTCTCTTTTTTGTGGAAGCTGTTCTTCTGTCAGCTTAACCGGTGTCGTATCAGGTTCTTTTGTAAGCATCTTAAGGACAGCAGCGATAACTGTTTCTGCATCATTTTCTTCAAGCAACTCTTGTGCAGCTGCTTTATAGTAATGCAAGTTATTGGATTCAATCGTTTGAACGATTTTTTCAACAACAGCTTTTTGTTGACCCTCTAATGCTTCATCAAGCGTAGGAGCCTTCATTTTATCCATCTTACGTTTTGTTGTTTTTTCAACTACTGCAAGATAAGATTTTTCACGCGGAGTAATGAAGGTCATAGCCATACCTGTTTTACCAGCACGACCTGTACGGCCAATACGGTGAACATAGCTTTCTGGATCTTGCGGGATATCAAAGTTGTATACATGAGTAACACCAGAGATATCAAGACCCCTTGCAGCTACGTCTGTTGCTACAAGGACATCAATTGTTCCTTCTTTAAATTTACGAAGAACAGATAGACGTTTTGCCTGGCTTAAGTCACCATGAATACCTTCTGCTGTATATCCTCTTAACGTTAATGCTTCTGATAACTCATCCACACGGCGTTTTGTACGACCAAATACAATGGCTAATTCTGGTGATTGAATATCAAGAAGTCTTGTTAACACATCGAATTTATTTCTCTCTTGAACTTCAAGATAGTATTGCTCGATGGAAGGAACAGTCATTTCTTTTGTTTTCACACGCACGATTTGCGGGTTCTTCATGAACTTTTCTGCCATTCTTTGAATGGGTCCTGGCATTGTTGCAGAGAAAAGCAATGTTTGGCGCTCTTCTGGAGTTGCAGCAAGAATGGATTCAATATCTTCAATGAATCCCATGTTTAGCATTTCATCTGCTTCATCAAGAATCACAGTATTTACTGTATCTAAGCGCATTGTTTTTCTGTTAATATGATCTAACACACGTCCAGGGGTACCAACAATGATATGAGGGGCTTTCTTGAGAGATCGGATCTGACGGCTAATATCCTGACCTCCGTAAATAGGTAGGACACGAACTCTTTTACCCGATCCAATTTTATAAAGCTCTTCTGAAACTTGAATCGCTAACTCACGAGTTGGTGCAATGATAATCCCTTGAATAGCATCCATTTTTGTATCAATTTTTTCCACCAATGGAATTCCAAATGCAGCTGTTTTACCGGTTCCTGTTTGAGCTTGACCGATCAAATCCTTGTTTTCTAAGCTCAATGGAATCGTTTCTGACTGGATTGGTGTTGCTTCCTCAAAACCCATTTTGAGAACAGCTTTTAAAGTGGCCTGGCTTAGACCTAAATCTTCAAACTTTGTCAATGTTTTCATTCTCCTTCATCTATTTGAAAATATTTATAGTACTGAATATTTTCGTCCGATACGCATCAAAATGCCGTAGTAATCAGGTAACATCTTTATTTTACCAAAAAAAAGACACTCTCCCAAGGAGTATGCCCTTTTTGCTCGTTCTTTAGACACGTTGATGATTATCATACCACTCTTACTAGTATTTTGCAATAAAGACGAGTTGTTTACTATTTCCAACTAGTCTTACCGCACCATCAAAAAGTCTAACACTTGATTAAACAGGGCTTCACGTTCTTCACAATGGCAGATATGATGTTTCGATTGCTTAATATAGGTAAGTTTTTTTTGTTTCGCGCCTATGGTTTGGTACAAATATTCAGCACTTTTGAGCGGCACAATCCCGTCACACTCCCCCTGTGCAATCAGCGTGGGGACTTTCACTTGGTTTAAAAGTGGCTTGATGAATGAAACAAGTTTGCGGAATTGCAGAGTAGCCGCTAAAGGTGTCTCTGTTATTTTTCTTTTATAGCGGTGAAATAATTCATTCTCTTTTAAGTTTCCTTTGAAAGCGTCAATAAGGGTCAGCTTGATATCAGAAACCAGCTGCCTTGGATTAATATAATAGGCAGCTGCGCTGAGGAGGATTAACTTGTTAACAGGATAATTGGCAGCAAGATAACTGGCGATCATTCCGCCCATTGAAAAACCGACCACATATACCTCATCACAGGTTTCGATGAGTTTTTTGAGCTCTGTTTCTGCATGGGTAAGCCACTCCTGGTAATGGACTCCTTTTAATGAACCTGTTTCACCATGTCCTGGTAGCGTGGGAACACGAAAGTCCCAATCCGTATGTTCTTGTAAAAATTCAACTAAGGGTTCTACCTCGTAGGGAGCACCAGTAAAACCATGAATACATAAACAGCCAATCATCCAGTTTCACCTGCCAAACACTCGAAATTTTTCTGTTCCTTATTTTTGTAACGCTGTGACGATTTCCTCCATCTTCATCCCACGTGATGCCTTTACAAGGATTAACGTCTGCTCATTCACATGCTTTTTTAATTCCTCGATGAGTTCTGCTTTATTACGGAAAGCAAGTACACGTTGATCTCCTAAAACTGTCCTTGCTCCTTTGGCAATGTGTTCTCCTAGAGGACCAAAAGTAAAGAGAAGATCTGTTTTTTCAGCATCCAAGCCTTCACCAATTTGCAAGTGGTATTGCTCTTCTTGTGGCCCAAGCTCAAGCATATCACCAAGAACAAGGATTTTTCGATCATACCCTTGAAGATTTGACACTAGTTCGATTGCCGCCATCATGGAAGTAGGACTCGCATTATAAGCATCATTAATGATTTTTTCCCCACGTTTGCCTTCGACCAGCTCCATACGCATATTCGTTAGTTTAATTCCTGATAAGCCAGCCTTCATTTTTTCATATGGAATGGAAAAATAGTGGGCAACGTGCATAGCTGCTAATGCATTTAAAATATTATGAGTGCCTAACACTGGTAGTTCAAAGCTTTCCGAAGAGACATTCATTTTAAAACGGTTCCCTTGTGCCATTTGGGTAATTTCTGTAGGGTACAAGTCGTTTGTTTCACTTCGGCCAAAGGTTTTCACTTGAACATTGCCTTTATATTTCTTAATCCGCTCCATTAAAAGCGGCTCATCTCCATGAAGAACAGCAAGTCCACCATCCTGAAGTCCTTGTAGAATTTCTAATTTTGCTTCAGCTATCCCTTCACGAGAACCAAGATCCAAAAGATGGGATTCACCAATATTCGTGATTACAACCGCATCAGGACATGCAAGCTTGGTGAGGAATTCAATTTCACCTCTTCCGCTCATCCCCATTTCAAGTACAGCTACTTCTGTATCCTCATGCAGGCCTAACACCGTTAATGGCAAACCAATATGGTTGTTATAATTTCCTTCTGTTTTTTGTACTTTATATTGGGTCGATAATAGACTTGTTGTCATATCCTTAGTCGTTGTTTTCCCGTTACTCCCAGTGATGCCCACCACTTTAACAGGTAACTGCTTTCGGTAATTCCGGGCCAATTCCTGGAGTGCAGTGAGACAGTCGTCTACAATAAGAATAGGCAGGTTTTCCGGTGGATTGGGAACATCCTTCTGCCAAAGAGCAGCTGCTGCACCTTTTTCAATCGATTCCACAACATACTTATGCCCATCTACACGTTCACCTTTAAAGGGGACAAATAAATTTCCTTCCCCTATTTTTCGAGAATCAATCGTCACACCGTTGATCACAACATCTGAGAATGCACTGCTATCATTTATTGCTGAAACCATCTCCGAAACCTGTTTTAAAGACCGCTTGATCATGTAATACCCCTCCTCCATCAATAATTAAACAGAAACGGACACGGCACTATAGCCGTGTCTCCGTTGTCTTTTCTTCGATACTAGAATGTATATTTTATGTTTTGTTTTTCTGTATGTCTTTCGATTGCCAGTTGAACAAGACGCTCAATTAATTGCGGATACTCAAGTCCTGTATGCTTCCATAAAAGCGGGAACATGCTAAACGGAGTAAAGCCAGGCATCGTGTTCACTTCATTGATTAATAATTTACCCTCTTTTGTTAAAAAGAAATCAGCACGAACTAGTCCGGAGCAATCCAACGCTTTAAAAGCTTGAACCGCCATTTCTTTTAACTCAAGGTATTCATCTTCTGTAATATCAGCAGGGATAATTAATGCGGTATCCCCATCTTCATATTTCGCTTTGTAATCATAAAAATCCTTTTTCGGAACAATTTCACCAGCAACAGAGCATTCTGGGTCATCATTTCCTAATACAGCAATCTCAATTTCACGGGCAATGACTCCCTCTTCAATAATGACTTTACGGTCAAATTGAAAAGCCTCCGCAAAAGCTACAGCTAATTCCGTACGATTGGTACACTTGCTAATCCCAACACTTGAGCCTAGATTCGCCGGCTTGACAAAACACGGATAACCTAGTTCTGCTTCCACCTTGCTATAGGCTTCGTCTGCCCCTTTTTCCCATTCGCTTTTAATAAAAGCAACGTAGTTTACTTGTGCGAGGCCTGCTTGCGCAAAGACATTTTTCATCATTACTTTATCCATTCCCGCGGCTGAGGCCAGGACACCATTTCCTACATACGGTAAGTTTAATAATTCTAATAGTCCTTGAACAGTCCCGTCCTCACCATTCGGTCCATGTAGTAATGGAAAAATCACATCAAGCGGTGCAGCTGCCTGCGGTTCCGCTTGGAATAGCGCTGGTGCTAACGAAAGTGGGGATAATTGGTTTCCCTGTGAAAACGCAAGTGCTTGCACGTTCTCTACCGGCTCACTGAGTTGAGGCCCTTTAACCCATTGTCCCTCGACATTTATGTAAATAGGATGAATTTCAAATTTTTCAAGATCTAACGCTTTTATTACAGCAAGAGCTGTCTGTAAGGATACTTGATGCTCAGCGGATTTTCCTCCGTATAATAACCCTAGTTTTGTCTTCATACCAAAACCTCCATATTCTCTTTCACGGTTTTATTTTAACACTTTATTAAATAAGAAAGGAAATGTAGTCATCCTATTTAGTAATGTTTTTTTCTATTGATTATTGTATGTTTCCAATAGCTTGCTTAAAAACAATCTATTGGAAATTTGTCATTATTTCACGCCATTTGCACTTGTTTTTCCTGATATGATAATTTTAATAAACCATACGGGGGCGACACATATGATTACCGGTTCATTATTATCTATTTTATTATTAGGCTTTGTACTCGGAATCAAGCATGCCATTGAGCCTGACCATGTCATTGCAGTTTCCACTATTGTTAGTGAATCCAAAAATATTAAACGATCACTTTTTGCCGGCGTGTATTGGGGAATTGGGCATACCGCCACGTTGTTTATAGTGGGTATGTTCTTACTTCTGGCGAAAAATACGATCAACAATACGGTTGCCATGAACCTCGAGTTTCTCGTTGGTATCATGCTGGTTACCTTAGGTTTTAACAGTCTATTATCCCTCATTACACATCGACACCATCATACATATACACTATCTGAACACAACAAAAAAACACGCTCAAATGTAAAGTCTTTTTTTATTGGACTTGTTCATGGTCTCGCCGGGAGTGCGGCCATGGTTCTTTTAACGATGAGTACGGTATCAACAGCTTGGCAAGGCGCCCTGTATATCCTTATATTTGGTGCAGGTACCGTTCTTGGCATGCTAAGCTTCTCTACCGTCATCGGGCTCCCTTTTATGCTAACCTCTGGTAAGCAAGTGAATCGCTACTTAAACAACATAACGGGAGTTATCAGCATTTTGTTCGGACTTTACTATATGTATAACTTAGGTGTGAACGAAGGATTGTTTTCCATTTGGTTTTAAGAAAAGCGCAAGCGCCTTGATCAGCCCCGACAGGCAAATGTTCTTCGGCAAGAAAAGTCCGCCTTTTGACTTTTATTGCCGAAGAACATTTGACCCGAGGGGCTAGGCGCTGGAGCTGGACAATTCTCGAAGTCGAATTTTATGATCGTTAAAAGTATAGGCTGACTCACAAGGAGTCAGCCCTCTATATTACATTTAATTTCCATTCTTTTGTCTTTTTATCAAAGATCAACTTGGCATGGTATGGTTTATTAGATAGATTTTCATATTCCTCATACATGTCATCCATATTCGCGAAATCACCAATCACCCAGATTGGAATTTCCAAACGCCCGCGTTGATGATCGGCATCCCGTAAAGAAATACAGATTCCTTCCTTAATGAACGGCGTTAATGAGAGCAGAATTTCTTTATTCACTGGTGGATAGATTCGTTTTTTTCGAATACCAAGAATGGACTTTTCCAGCTTCAGCTCGCCTACCTTGTGAGCAACCACTTCACTTAGTAAATGGAAAAAATCCTTAAAGCTTCGGTAATAAATTTTGTTGAACCAGCCATCATCATGCGCTAAATAAACAAAACGATTCCCCAGCTTATTATAAAAAGGTAGCTTTAAATGTTGTTTTTGATGGCCAAGATACAATAATTCAGCCAACTCCTGCCCTGATAATTCATTTAAGACCTCTTCTTCAATAAAATCAATCCAACAAAAGTCCCCATAACTGTATACATCTTCGCCAGCTAATTTATTTATTCTATCTTCCGGACAATATTCGAGTAGTGTATGCATATTAAAATCAGCATCATCAAAACGGTGCTTTAATAAAAGCAGATGATTTAATGAGCCTGAAAAAGCAGCAGCAAATTCATCGAATTCAATACCGTAGGACATAACATACTGGTCTGTTTGGTTTAAATGGACATAGATGAGATCCCGTATGTCTTGATGATGCTTCTTCAAAGCCAAACTCCTCCGATCAAACACATGTAATTTATGTCTTAAAGAAAATTGCCAAACCTTTTTTTCATACTTACTTATTTTATCAAATAATAGGTCAAATAGCTTATTTCAATTCTTTTACAAATAATATTTTTGAATAACACCTATTTTGCTTTTTTACACATACTAGTAATAGCACTTCTTATTATTATTTCTGATTCCCTTCTATTTCATTGATTTATTTTTATTCTCTGTAAAATTGCCTGTTGATTTCCGCTCCAGGCGCTTTGCTTTCCGCGGGCGGTCGGGGAGCCTCCTCGTCGCTTCGCTCCTGCGGGGTCTCCCCTGACACGCTTTTCCCGCAGGAGTCTTCGCGTCTTCCGCTCCAATCAACAGAGCTCAAAAAAATCAATTCAACCAGCTTTAACATAGGCTATTTTTAAAAATCATCAACACCGCACCTGAGGAAAGGAGTGTGGCCTGCGTGATTAAAGATATGACTCAAGATGAAATTAATCTTTATATCATAAAAACGTTAAAGGAAAACAAAAAAGCTGAGTTTGAATCCATCATAGAAGAACTTCAGCCTTATGATGTGGCAAAGATCTATGAGGAACTACCCGAGAAGCATAAAGCTCGATTTCTCCTCTTTTTAAAATTTGACCTTTTGGCAGACTTAATGGAGGAGTTACCGAAAACGGAACAGCTGGATTTATTAAACAAGCTCGGAATCGAAAAATCCAGTAAAGTTCTCGACTTAATGGATAATGACGATTTGGCCCTTTTGTTAGACGAATTATCTCCTGAAAAAAAGGATGAATTTTTATCAGGGATGAAGGCAGAAGAATCGAATGCCGTTAAAGGCATTATGAATTACCCGCCGGAAACTGCAGGGCGAATCATGACCAACCGCTTTGTATGGATTCGGGACTATTTTACTGTTAAAGAAGCCGTTGAAAAATTTAAGGTCTTTGCGGAGTTCGCCGAATCAATTAACTATATTTATGTCATAGACGAGACGCGAAAACTCGTTGGTGTTGTTTCCTATCGAGATCTCCTGTTAGCTGAACCTGAAGAAAAAATACGAACAATCATGTATGAACGAGTCATTTCTGTCACAGTAACGACTGACCAAGAAGTGGTTGCTCGAATGGCAGAACGATATGACTTCTTAGCCATCCCCGTTGTCGACGAGAGGAATGTGCTTGTCGGGATTGTCACTGTCGATGACATTATCGACATTGTCATCAAAGAAGCGAATGAAGATATTGAAAAATTATCAGCCACAGGGAAATCCATCGATTTTGAAACGAAAATGTTAGTGGCGGCCGCGCGGCGGTTACCATGGTTGATTTTGCTATTGTTTATTGGACTTATTTCAGGCAGGATTATCAGCAGTTTTGAGAATACCTTGGAGCAGGTTGTGGCCCTGGCCTTTTTCATGCCCATGATTGCGGGGATGACAGGGAATACAGGCACTCAGTCCCTTGCGGTGGTCGTTAGGGGACTTATTTCACACGATATCGACCGGGGTGTGATTACCCGCCTTATTATTAGAGAGCTCGGGGTAGGCATTACGATCGGAGTTACCTGTGCCATCCTTATCTCGATTATCGCTTATGTTTGGCAAGGAAATCTGATTCTTGGAGCGGTTGTCGGTTGCTCCCTTTTCTTCACCCTCATCATCGGAACACTTGCAGGGACAGTTATTCCCCTTATTCTTTATCGTCTCAAGATTGACCCTGCGGTGGCATCTGGCCCGTTGATTACCACCTTAAACGACATTTTTTCCCTGCTTACCTACTTCGGTATAGCCACCATGTTTTTAAAGCACCTTATGTAGTTTTTGAAAAAGGGAAACATTTTGCTAAAACAAACGTCATTTATTATAAGAGTTGTTATAGTTTTCCTAATTAGCATTGTGGGATAATCCCTTGTTTTCTTGCATAAAGTTAATAATTATTAAAAAAATTGGGTGTTGCAATGATGAAAAAAGCCGATCGATTTGACTGGACATTAACGTTATTCCTTTTTCTCTTCTTCCTTGTCAGCTGTGCGGCCATCTATAGCGCACAAACTTCAGAGCAGTATGGTGAAAAAGACTTCTTAGTTATGCAAGTATTTTGGTATGTGGTCGGAGCCGCAATTATATCTGTCTCCATCTTTATTGATGCCGATCAGTACAAGCGGCTTTCCTGGTATTTATATGGCTTGGGTTTATTGTTACTCCTTGCGGTATACGTTGCCCCAGAGTCCATTGCACCCGTCAGAAACGGCGCAAAGAGTTGGTTCATTATTAAGGGTATAGGTTCTATTCAACCGTCCGAATTTGTTAAGGTCTTCTTGATTTTGGCCTTAAGTCGGTTAACAACCAGCCACCAGGATAAATACATAGATAAATCATTGAAAACTGACTTTCTCTTGTTGCTAAAATTAGGTGTAACCACTGCCGCTCCACTCGGTTTAATTATGATGCAGCCAGACCTCGGTACTGGGCTTGTGATCCTTTCCATATTAACAGGGTTTATCCTTGTTTCTGGTATCACATGGAAAATCATTATTCCTATTTATAGTGCCGGAATTTCAACCGGTGTCCTTATCTTCTATCTTGTTTTACAAAAACCTGAACTTCTTGAAAAATATCTCCATGTAAAGACCTATCAATTCAATCGAATTTACACCTGGCTTGACCCAACCAATCATTCATCAGGATCAAGCTACCATCTATTAAAATCATTAAGTGCGATCGGCTCAGGTTTAATTACTGGTAAAGGTTTTACCCATCGAGAGGTATATATTCCTGAAGCACATACCGATTTTATTTTTAGTGTGATCGGTGAGGAATATGGCTTTGTCGGTGGAAGTATCGTCATTGGCCTTTACTTTCTATTAATTTATCATTTAATTAAAACCTCACTTGAAACCAATGACCCTTTTAACACGTATATATGTACAGGAATTATTAGTGTGCTAACCTTTCATGTGTTTCAAAATATCGGAATGACGATTCAAGTCCTGCCGATTACAGGCATTCCGCTGCCATTTATCAGTTACGGAGGCAGCTCCCTCATGGGAAATATGTTTGCAATGGGCCTTGTATACAGCATCCGTTATCATCATAAATCCTACTTATTTTCTTCAAGTAAATCATTAAGCAGTTAACCTAATTTATTTCTTAATGAGACAATCTAAGATAAAATAAGAGTAGACAAAAACTTTTTACATAAGCGAAGGTGAATTATGGCTGATTTTATTAATGGTGTTTTGGAGTTTTTATCACAGTTAGGCTACTTTGGGATTGCCTTAGGATTAATGATTGAGATTATTCCTAGTGAAATCGTGTTAGGCTATGGCGGTTATATGATTGCACAAGGACATCTCAATTTTTTTGGTGCCGTGATTGCTGGTACCATCGGGGGAACAATCGCTCAGTTGTTTTTATATTGGGCAGGTTATTATGGGGGCCGGCCATTTTTAGAAAAATACGGGAAGTTTGTCTTAATTAAGAAGAGTCATATTGATATTGCTGAACAATGGTTTGAGAAGTATGGAGCAGGTGTCATTTTCTCAGCACGTTTCATTCCAGTTGTGAGACATGCCATTTCGATTCCTGCCGGTATTGCTAAAATGTCTGCAACGAAATTTACGCTTTACACTGTGGCAGCAGTGTTACCTTGGTCGATCCTTTTCCTTTACTTAGGAAAGGTGCTTGGAAGCAACTGGTCACATATTAAAGAATACGCACAACCCTACGTTATGCCCATCATCATTGCAGCAGTCGTTATAGGCGCCATTTACTTTTTAATCAAAAAAACAAAGAAAACCACCGATTAGAATCGGTGGTTTCTTTCTTATGGTCTTTACGACGGTTGCTTAGAAAACTTCGCATGTGCCCAGGCATCGAGCTTTTTCACATGCTTTTTCCCTATCGTGAATCCATATAAAATCAGTAGCACAATGATTAAGGTAAACAAATCTATTTTTTTAGTCGCAATGAAGTTCACAATCCCCATTAATACCTGTGGAATCACGCCGGTTAACGCAAAGAGAACCGTAGCAACCTTAAACCAAAAGCTTGATTTCAACCCATATCTTGCGTAAAGCAAGAAAAAGGTTGAAGACCAGGCCAACACTTCAAGACTAACTAAAATGACCCACTTATTCTCAACCAAAAATTCCAAGTCCCTCTCCACCTTCTATTACTTTTTAAAATGAAATGGCAAGGTGGCCACAATCACTCTCTTTTTAAAAATGAGGTAGGTACGGATTAATAAACTTGATTGATTATGCAATATGTTATGCCAGCTTTTCTTAGTAATAAATTGCGGAATCAGCACCGTCACTCGGTAATTGTTTTCACTCGCCTTGTGTTCCACCGTATCAATAAACTTTGATAATGGCTGTAACACGCTGCGGTAATGTGATTGCAGTGTCACCAGCCGTACATCCGGCTGCCATTGCTGCCACTTTTCCTCAAATCGCTTTTCATCCTCACGGTCAAACGAGACATACACAGCAAAAATTTGATCAGTAATAGACTTGGCGTAGTTAATTGAATTGGCAACAACCTTCGTAATCCCTGCTACAGGAACGATGATAACGTTACCTGAAATGTTATAATCACAATCTCCCGGTTGAATTCTTAATTGTTCCCCTACCGCTTCATAATGCGTTTTCACTCTTAGGAAACCTATGACAATAAACGGCAAAAAGATGATTACAAACCAGACTTGACTGAATTTCGTTACGAAGAAAATGATTAAAACCGTTAACGTGATTAGAGCTCCGACTAAATTAGAAGTCAACTTTGCCACCCAGCCAGGTGGTTTTTCCCTGAACCACTTTAAGATCATTCCCGTTTGCGACAAGGTGAAGGGAATGAATACGCCAACCGCATAGAGTGGAATAAGGCTCTCTGTCTTACCCTGGAAGGCAATAATGAGTAGGATCGAAGCAATTCCTAAGGAAACAATTCCATTTGAGTAACCGAGACGGTCCCCCCTAATGGTAAACATCCTTGGCATATACTTATCCTTGGCCATGCTAAAAGCAAGTAACGGAAAAGCAGAGTAACCGGTATTGGCCGCAAGCACCAAGATCAGGGCAGTAGTTCCCTGGACGAAAAAGTAAAGGTAGTTTCGACCAAACGTTTCTTTGGCAATTTGGGAAACGACTGTTTCATCATGCTTCGGCGAGATACCGTAATAATACGCCAAAAAAGTGATTCCAGAAAACAGGATTGCTAAAAGGGTCCCCATAAGAACCAGTGTCTTGGCCGCATTCTTTGGAGCAGGATCCTTAAAGTTTGGAATGGCATTAGAAATAGCTTCCACACCCGTCAAGGCAGAGCATCCAGAAGCAAATGCTCGGAGCAGCAAGAATAAGGTTATCCCTTGAACCGGAGCTCCAATTGCCGCATGCTGTGCAGTTGGAGACACATCTCCAGTCATTATTTTATAAAGTCCCACTCCAATTAAAACAAAGAGAGCAACCACAAACAAATAAACTGGATAGGCTAAAATCGATGCTGACTCCGTTAGCCCTCTCAGGTTAAGAATGGTAATGAAAACAACCAAAATGCACGCGATCAGGACTGTATGGGTATGCAGGGCAGGAAATGCTGACGTAATCGCATCCGTTCCTGCGGATACACTAACTGCTACGGTTAATATGTAGTCAACTAGCAGGGAGCCTCCAGCAATTAATCCCGCTTTCTCACCAATATTTTCTTTTGATACAAGATAGGCACCGCCACCTTGTGGATAAGAATAGATGATTTGTCGATACGATAAGATGAGTGCAGCTAGAAGAAACAAGACGCCTACCGCAATGGGAATTGAGTACCAATAAGCAATCACGCTGATGGTTGCCAGTACAATTAATATCTGTTCAGTCCCATATGCTACAGATGAAAGAGCATCTGAAGACAAAATGGCTAACGCCTTAAGTACATTTAATTTTTGTTCACCTAGTGCCGTTGATTTTAACGGCCGGCCAATTAACAGCCTCTTAAAAGAAGAGAGCAAGTGATTCACCCACCACATTCAAAGTAGAATTACCGATTGATTTTATCACAAGATAACTGCGAAGATGAAGTGTTTTCTTTTTTGACAACGAAACTATTTCCATCATTTTTCATCTCTTTCTAGCTTAGAGTACCCGCTTTTAGTGCCATTAACACGTTTTGGCCATTCTCTGCATAAGAAAAGCATGAAGAAATGAACCTTCATGCTTAGCATACTATTTCGTAAATTTTATCGGGGAATGAGACAGCCTTCAATTTCTAGCAACATTTTTTTAATAGGCGTATTCGTCCCAGCATACCCTACTAGACTTCCGCTTTTTCCAATTACCCGATGACACGGAATAAAGATAGGCAACTGGTTTGCTCGATTGGCTTGTCCCACCGCTCTAACTGCTTTCGGATTACCAATCATTTCCGCTACTTCTGCATAGCTCTTTACTTCACCATAAGGAATAGACTGAAGTGCCTGCCAAACCTGCTTTCGAAAATCTGTTCCCTCAATGGAAAGAGGCAAATCAAATTCCCTCCGCTTACCGTTAAAATATTCATCCAACTGACGAATCGCTTCGCTACATAGTGCTTGGTCTTCAAGCATGTCAGGATGATCGTTCAAAAACTTTTCCCAATCCTCCTCAAATAGTTCCACGCGCTTAATCCCATCCGTATCTGCAATCACTCTTATTTTTCCAAATGGAGACTGATACTCGGCATAACCTAGAGTCATCATTTCACTGCCTCTCTTGTTTTCTTTACTCCCATTATACAAAAAGAAAGAAGAATCGGTATACGACTCTTCCTCTTTTAGCTGACCTTCTTATTTTACTTGAACTGCTTTAATCATTCGCTTCATTGCTTGTATTTGCCCCAGATGTAGGGATTCATGAAAAATAGCAAAGCTGGTTAACTCGCCAAAGGTCTCTTGACCTAGGAATGGCGTTTTTAGCTTGGCATCAAAACTTTCTACTGAAATTTCTTTGATTCTACCCAGTTGTTCATTTAACTGCTCTACCAACACCTGTACGGATGGAACTTCCCCCTGCCAATCAGCTGGTTTCGTTCCATTTCCAAATAGCTCTACGTAGTTCGCTGGTAAATGGGTTGATTTCTTCGGGAAGCCAAACATAAATTGCTCTGCCACTGTTAGAACATGACCGACATGCCAATGAAGGGTATTGTTGAAACCTTCTGGTTGAACATCTACCATACTTTCATCTAGTGATTCCACTGTTTTCACAAAATACCTTCTTGCTACCTCATAGCCTTTAAATAACACTTCACTCATTTCATTGCCCTCCCTTTGTCCATATCTCTATTTTATTACATTTCCTCAGGTGCTTCTATTCCTAATAAACGCAGGCCTTCCTTTAGAACAACGGTGACTGCCAAGACAAGCGCCAATCGAGACTGCTTCGCTTGATTTTCTTCTAAGATTTTCACCTCAGCATAGTACTTATTGAAAGCCTGGGCAAGGTCAACACTGTATTTCGCTACTTGTGATGGGTCAAAATTCTCACAGGCTCTTTTAATCGCTGGTGCAAATTCCATTAGCAGGCTTGTCACCTTCCATTCCTTCTCCCAGGAATAATCATATGCTAGGAAATCCATTTTAGAATACCCGTTTCCTTTTCTTAGAATGGAACACGCCCGAGCATAGGTATATTGGAGATAAGGTCCTGTTTCCCCTTCAAAACGAAGCATTTCCTCCAATGAAAACTCAATATCATTCATTCTGTTGTTCTTTAGGTCATGAAAAATAACTGCTCCAACACCCACTTGTTTTGCTACTTCATCTTTGTTCTCAAGGTTTGGATTTTTCTCCTCAATATTCTGTCTTGCCATCGCAATCGATTCATTTAGGACTTCTTCTAATAAAACAACCTTCCCTTTACGAGTGGACATCTTCTTGCCGTCTTTTAGCATCATCCCGAATGGAACATGGACCATTTTTCCTGCCCATTCATAACCCATTTTCCCTAACACAGCAATTAATTGTTTGAAATGAAGACTTTGTTCATGTCCTACGACATAAAGGGATTGGACAAAGTCGTAGTTTTCTTTACGATAGAGGGCGGCTGCTAAGTCCCGTGTGGCATAAAGTGTTGCCCCGTCGGATTTTTTAATTAAGCACGGCGGCAGTTGCTCCTCCGTTAGTTCCACCACCTGCGCTTGGTCAGATTCTACTAATAACTGCTTCTCCTCTAGGAGCTTTACAATTCGATCCATTTTATCATTATAAAAAGCTTCTCCTGCGAATGAATCGAACTGAACGTTCATTAGCTCATAAATTCTTGAGAATTCCTTCAGTGACTCGTCACGGAACCATTGCCAAAGCTTTAACGCCTCTTCGTCTCCGTCTTCAAGCCGCTTAAACCAGCTTCGTCCCTGGTCTTCCAGTGCTGAATTGTTCTCTGCTTCTTCATGGAACTTAATATACAGCTGTAACAGTTCTTTAATCGGATTTTGTTTGACCTTCTCAGACTCTCCCCAAAGCTTATAGGCAGTAATTAACTTCCCAAACTGTGTGCCCCAGTCACCAAGGTGGTTAATCTTAATTGGTTGGTATCCACATTTTTCAACAATGTGAGCGAGCGCATTGCCGATGACAGTGGAGCGTAAATGCCCCATTGAAAAAGGCTTAGCGATATTCGGTGAGGACATATCAATGGTGACATTGCCGTCGCCAAAATCCTGTGATCCGAATTGTTCACGTTGTGTGAGGACTTCACTGATTACTTTTTTCGAAACAAGCTTTTTATTTAAAAAGATATTGAGATAGGCTCCTACCACTTCTACTTTTTCAAATGTGGCTGACTGGATTTTCTCACTTAATTCCTGTGCAATGAGGTTTGGTGATTTACGTTTTAGCTTAGCTAGTGTAAAGCATGGAAAGGCAAGATCGCCGTGTTGTGTGTTTTTAGGTTTTTCAATCATGAGTTCCAGTTCGTTTAATGAAATTTCTTGATCAAGCAGTTCGTAAAGAATCGATGCAAGCTCTTTTTTAAAATTCATTCTGAAGACCTCCTAATTTATCTTTAAACTGTAGTAAACTTGGATGTTCCGCTCCAGGTACTTCGCTTTCCGCGGGCGTGCCGGGGAGCCTCCTCGTCGCTTTGCTCCTGCGGGGTCTCCCCTGCCCCGTACTCCCGCAGGAGTCTTCGTACCTTCCGCTACAATTTCATGCCTATCTTTAAATAACAAAAAACCCCCGTCTCTATAAAAGAGACGAGAGTTGAATTTCCCGCGGTACCACTCTAATTGTTCGTATTGAACCAGCTTTCCCTTGGTAACGGAGAATTCTCCGGCAAGCCCTACTCCATTCGGGTCCACATCTCAAAAGTGCGCTTCATTATCTATTCCGTATCAGGCTTCCACCATCCCTGACTCGCTGCAACATCCTAGGTAACTACTCTCTTTTTCATTGACTTTTCCGACTTTATTACCAGTTATTATACTGGAAGGAAAAGGATTTTTCCACTGAATACTGATTATTTTTTTTAATAAGGAAATTCTATACCTAAAGGAGGGATTTACTTGGCTAGAAGAAGAAATAAAATACTCGTTCCTGAGGCACGGAGCGGCTTAGATGCCCTTAAGGCAAAGGTGGTTCAATCACAAAGCCCGGATGAAGCGAAGTTTGAAGCTGCAGAAGAGGTCGGGGTGCCTTTACAAAGAGGTTATAACGGGAAGCTTACCTCTGAACAGGCAGGAAAAGTGGGCGGAAGGCTTGGAGGCAGCATGGTCCGCGAACTGGTCAAAATGGCACAGGAAAACCTAACGAAGAAAAAGTAAATGTGTCTAAGGGGGTCAGACCCCATTTTTCGGTCTGACCTCCTTATTTTTGAAAAAAAGTTTGACAATTTTGTGACAATTGATAGAATATTCTTAACAAGGAGTTGATAATGATGCGTGAAATACATTTAAAAAGCATTTTTACTTTTAAACGGACTGCTATTTTCGGGAGTTTGTTAGGCATTATTCTTATTTTGTCCGGACAATTTGTAAACGGTTCCAGTAATGCTTATTTTTTAACTGCTCTTGGATTTGGTATCCTGTTAGGGTCTGTAGTCAATTACCTGTTTGGAACCTTTTTAAGTTTAATGGAAGAATACACTGCCAACAGCAAGGTGGCTCCTAATAAGATACAATAATAAAAAAGACTTGTGGCTGCACAAGTCTTTTTTATATGGAGAGGCCTTTTAAAAAGAATACCTTAATCACTTCCGCTATTTGTTCAGAACTTAGTGGTTCGTGATGTCGCTCCCAATCAGAAACAAGAGCGATGTACATTTTTAAAAGAAGGAAGCTCGTTAACTCGATATTTGTGGCAGGTATAGATCCCTTATCAATGGCAACCTCAATTTTCCCCTTTAAATAAGTGATAATCTCTTTTTCTACATGCTGTAACATTTCCGAAACCGCAATAGTTCCCATTTCCGCTTCCTCTTGGACGAGCTTAATCATCAGCTGGTGCTGTGAACGGAATTCTAATAAGCGATAGAGGGCTCGATGAACTTTTTCCGTAAACGGCAGATCCGGTTGAATCACTGCCTCTGCTTCTGCTATCATTTCTTTTACCAGCGTGGAAATGATTTCTTCGAATAATTCTTCTTTATTTTTAAAAAAGGTATAGATGGTTCCTTTCCCCACATTAGCGAGCTTCGCCACCTGGTCCATGGTTGTTGCTTTGTAGCCAAATAATGAAAAAGACTTGGTTGCAGCCTCCACTATCATTTTTCTTCTATCGGGTGCCATTCAGCTCTCTCTCCTTTTTGACTATTTTAGTTCTACGGTCATATAGATAAATTTACTATAGCACAGCTTTATAGCGGTTTCAAACCTCTGGGAATTTGTTTGGAATTATGACAAAACATGACCAAATAATATACTGGTCATGTTTTTTTGATTTTTTATGCTAGGTTTCGGGCCATTCCTCGTTTTAAATCAACAAAGATTTCTGCGAATACCGGATCCCATTGGGTACCTTTTCCTTCATGAATAATCGTTAACGCTTTGTCGATTGGCATCCCACTACGGTAAGGACGATTGGAGGTCATCGCATCAAAAGCATCCGCAACCGCAATGATTCTCCCAAACAGAGGAATCTTCTCACCACTTAAGCCCTTAGGGTAGCCCTTACCATCATATCGCTCATGATGGTACAGCACCCCTTCTACTACAGGTTGAAGGTCAGAAAATCCCTGTACTTGTTTAATAATATTTCTACCTATTTCAGGATGTCTTTTAATTGCTGCGTATTCCTCATCTGTTAATTTTCCATCCTTTAAGAGGATTCGGTCCGCAACTCCAATTTTTCCAATATCGTGTAGAAGTGCCGAGGTTTTCAAAAGCATTAGTTCTTCCTCATTTAATCCTGCTTTCTCTCCAATTTCTAGTGAATAAGCAGCAACTCGGGTAGAATGCCCAAAGGTATATTGGTCCCTCGCATCTAATGCAGCTGTCATACTCTCTAAAAAACTCGCAAACATCGCCTTGTTTTTTTCATCGCGAGCCTGAATCGCCTCCACCATATGATTGAATCCATTTACAAGCCCTGCAAACTCATCGGAGTACAACGCATCCGTTTTTACCAAAGAGCCTTCCTGGACCTCTTTCATAGAGTCCCTAAGCTGGTCAATTGGCTGATGGACATCAAGAAACAGCAGCTTGGCTCCATAGTAGGCAAAGATAAGACCCAGCACAATAATAACGGCTGCCCAACTCCAGAAGCTTTGGCTTGAGTTTTCTGCAATACCCAGTTTTACTTGTGTAGCTAACCCAAATAAAAGAATCGGAAACACGGAAATGTAAAGGAAGCTGAATTGAAACTTGCGCTTAATCGAAAGAACCATTTTCCCTTTCAGCGTATGCTTATCTCCAAATTGCTTGATAGCCATCTGCTCCACTTTTTTTAATAAGGGCTGAACGGCTTTAATAGCCAAGAAGAACTCAATAATTCCGTGCATTCCCGCCACAAGCGTAGCCCCAGCCATGGCTAGCAAAATATAATAGTATGAAATATGTAGTAGCTGAAGTTTTATGGCAAAAACCGTTAGAACAATGGCAGGAGCGGATAGACCTAATAAGTGCGGTCCCATTATTCGCTTGAATGTTACTAGCGGAAATTCATGCAAATAATCAAACACACCTTGTAATCCTGCAAATTCGTGTATTTCTTTCGTAAATACAACAGAAACAGGCTTCATATCCTTAGAAAATTGAAGGAATTCTAAGATCATCATAATGATAAACGAAGTCCCTAAGATCCCTAACATATACAAATTTTCCGTTTTTGTAAGAGTTAAGGTGAAAAAGATAAAGACACCGCCAACGACCCCTACCGCCAGCGATGACCCTATTAAATAATTTTTTAACAATTGCTGTCGAAATCGTCTATATTCATTCATACAATATTGCCTGCTTTCAGCGAAACTAGTTTTGTACCAATAATTATAAACGAAACCATTATCATTTGTATCTACAACTACCTTAAATAGGAAAAAAACTTATGATCCTGTCGATCGATAATGTCTCACTCCAAATTGCCAAACGAAAAAACAAGGTAGAATGAAGAGGCTCCCAGCCACAGGTGTGAGTAAGTAAAGAATGTCATTCCCCTCACTTTTTCCGAGAATATACAGTAAGGGCAAATAATTTACTGTACCAAAAGGAATCACATAGGTAAAAAAACTAGACACCCATTTTTGATAGATATTAAGAGGATACTGGGCCATCTCCCTGCCACCATCTGTAAATATATTTGCCACCTCTAGACCCTGGACAGTCCAAAAACACATGGTAGCTGCAAGCATATATATCCCCGTAAAGATAAGTACCCCGCTGATGATCATAAACATTAGTATCAAAATTTTTATCGGCGTCCAATCAATCGATAGATTCATTAACGCCCAAATTAACACAAATAAACTTTGAAGCAGCCTACCAAATCTCGTAAACTCGAATTGTGAGCCCAATACTTGGACAAAGGTACTTCTCGGCCTTACCAGCACCCGATCAAAGTCTCCTTTAATGATGAGACTTGAGAAGGAATCAAAGCCCCTTGCAAAACATTCACTTAAGGCAAAGGCCATATGAATAATCCCAAAGCAAAGAGCTACCTCGAAAAACTGCCACCCTTTGATTTGACCAAATCTCTCAAACAATAAATACACACCTGCAAAAACGGTAAACGGAATAAAAAATTGCCCCATAGATAGCAGCAGGAATGACATTCGATACTGCATTTGAGATTTAAAGAGTATCTGCAAATATTTAAAATAAAGCCGCAACCTACATCAACCTCCCTGAACGACGACTTTCCCTAAGATTCGATTAAGCGAAAACCTTCCTAACACGACTAGCACAGCCAAATATACAAGCTGGATCAGGATTCCGTTGATGGCAGCCTGTTCGGAGATGTGCCCGGAGTAAACCCTGAACGGAAAATCGGCCGTCCAGCGGAAAGGAAGGATGTTGGCAATAGCCTGAAGCCATGACGGCATGAGCGGAACTGGGATGATTAAGCCTGCAAAAAACTCGCCGAGAACACTAAATACTAAAAGAGATCCTACCGGTGACATGGTCACGAATACGGATATGTATAAGAACATAGAAATAGCAATTAACAGAAGCAATCCTAGCAATAGGGTGATCATAAAAAGTATAAGTGTAATCACATTTGGCGGTAGTGTCAGGCGGTAGGGGGCAGGCAGCATGAAAGCAATGATCAATATAGGGAAGCAGCGCAGCATTGCACTCGACAGCCGTTGGGCTAGCAGCTTCGCATACCAAAATCCATAGAGCTCCCAAGGACGGCAAAGCTCATACGCAATGTTTCCACTTGTAATCAGTTCAAACAGTTCATTATCGCGGAACCACATCGTAACAAAGACTAGAAAGGCCTGTTGCAACCATATGTACGTAATAATTTGAGGTAAGGATATGGGTGGTGTCTTGGTCGCATGTTCATAGAAGGCTTCGAACACCATAATAATGATCATACCCCAGAAGAATTGTGTGGCTACTCCCGCAAATGCAGCTGTCCGATACTGCATCCCCATGTTAAGCCTCAATTTTAAAAAGGATACATATGGCCTCATATTTGGTACTCCTTATAAAGCTGGACAATTATATCCTCGATCGGCTGTGCCTCGATGGTCACATCTTGGAGTTCAACCTGATTAGACAGCTGGGTAATCACATCGGATGTTTTGCTCGCCTCGGTATCTACGCTCAGTACAACCCGTTCAGGTGACCAAGAAAGGATAGAAGTCCCCGGGATTTGAATTTGCTTTGAATTTTTTTCATAATCAGCCGTGATGGTCTTATGGGTACCATACTGGTTTCTTAGCTCATTTAGATTGCCATCGTATAATAAGCTTCCTTTTCCGATCAGAATGACTCGTTCAGCCAATGCTTCAATATCGTTCATATCGTGTGTAGTGAGGATAACCGTTACACCTTTTTCCTTGTTAATCGTTTTAATAAACTGGCGGACCGCTATTTTTGAGACTGCATCAAGGCCGATGGTCGGTTCATCTAAAAATAAAATCTTGGGATTATGAATGAGGGAAGCTGCAATTTCACAACGCATCCGCTGCCCTAAACTTAATTGGCGGACTGGTGATTGGACGATGGTTTGCAGTTCAAGTGTTTCAATGAGCAGATCAATGGTGGTGTAATATTCTTGCTGTGGAATCTTGTAAATATCTTTTAAGAGTTCAAAAGAATCGAGTACGGGAACATCCCACCAGAGCTGAGAACGCTGGCCAAAAACCACCCCGATGTTTTTTACATATTGCACTCGATCCTTCCAAGGGGTGTAGCCCATAATGCTGCAGCTTCCGGTGTCAGGCACCAGAATCCCACTCATAATTTTAATGGTGGTAGACTTTCCCGCCCCATTCGGACCGATGTAACCGACGATTTCTCCTGGATTAATAGAAAAAGAGATATCCTTCAGTGCCTCAACAGTCGTATGTTTTCGATAGAATAGGGCTTTTGCCGCTTCCTTCACTCCCGAAGTGCGCTGGGCCACTTTATAGGATTTCGAGATACCTTCTAATTTAATCAATAACTTCTCCCTCCTTTTGAGTCACAGAGGAAAATAATAACATTTGGTAGTTAATTCTGTCAATAATATTCCGAATAGTGAAAGTTAACTAAATGTTCATTTGTGGAGCAAGTGTTTATAGGTGAATTTTTATAAAATAGACATGAGTGTTTTTATAAAGAAAGGAAGTGGCCCATGGATGTTTTAAAGTCTCGTACCGAATCAAAGGAATTATTAGTCTGGAGGAGTTTACATGCACGAAGTGAATTAACATCTGATGAAAAATATTACTATCGCACCCTTGAAAAGGGATATGAAGGAGAGTTGATGTTCGATAAGCTGATAAAGGAGCTTCAATGTGATGTTTACATTTTGAACGGTCTACTCTTTGAAATTAACAACTCTTATTTCCAAATCGACACCCTACTGATTGCTCCACAAAAGATCTACGTGTACGATGTGAAAAATTCCGAAGGCGACTATTTGTACGAAGCTGAAAAGTTTCGAAGGCTTCGGGGTGGCAACGATATCAAAAATCCATTACACCAATTAGAACGGTGTGAAACATTACTTCGCCAATTGTTGAAAAAACTCGGCTATCAGTTACCTATTGATGGTCACATTGTCTTCATTAACCCTGAGTTCACCTTATATCAAGCTCCCCATGACAAGCCCATTATTTTTCCAACGCAGTTAAATCAACTTGTCCAGCGATTAAACACTATTCCTTCGAAGCTATCAAAAAGACATAAGGATCTTGCTGACCAATTAATGGCTGCGAACCAAAATGAGTATCCCTTCTGCAAATTTCCTCCCTATCAATTTGACCAACTGAAAAATGGGAAACTATGTGCGATTTGCCACTCCCTTTCTACTTTCCAAAGAGATAGACGTTTGGTGTGTAATGTTTGCGGCCATGAAGAGACTATAGAAGCCGCAGTCCTCCGAGCTGTGGCGGAGTTAAGGCTGCTTTTTCCGGAGAGGAAGATTACTACTAATCTTGTTTACGAATGGTGTGGTGAGGGTAAGGGTGAGGGTGGTTCACGAAAGAGGATTGTTAGGATTTTAAGAAATAATCTTTGTTCTAAAGGGCACAGGAGATGGGTTTACTATGAGTGATTAAAGTTTGAAATTCCTTATTTTTAAACAAATAAAACTTTTGTAAGCGACTGTTTTGTTTTGTGAATTTTGCTTTGTTCACGGTCTCGTAAATACACCGTACGAGACCGCTTGTCATTTTTTTTTGGCTTCGGGCGCATAGGACTCCTCTATGAACCCTTTTGCCATTTTTTCCTTTGACTTCGGGTGCATAGGACTCCTCTATGAACCATTTTCCTGTTTTTTCCTTTGACTTCGGTCGCATAGAATCCCTCTATGAACCCTTTTGCCATTTTTTCCTTTGACTTCGGTCGCATAGAACCCCTCTATGAGTCAAGTCCATTTAATTGTGTAAAAGTGTCAACAATGATTCCGATCAATAAAAAAATTAGTAAGGTGAACTATATTATTTCGAATTTACATTGAGAGGCGGGCATGATAGCCTAGGAGGGCAAGCCAGGTGTTGTTAAACTCCTGGCTTCCTGGCGTTACATCATGCCCGCTGGAGGCTCGATGTCAATTCGAAATTAGGCTTTTCCACTCCACTTGAGTAGAGAGTTATTTTTCATTTGTTTTCTTGAGGTAAGGAACATTATTTTTGTTCCAATCTTTTTCAATATCCATTAATACGGATCCAATTATTCGGATAGCGGAAAAATCATTTGTAAAAATACGTATGACTTTTTCTCTTCTCCGTACTTCTTGGTTTAAGCGCTCTAGCATATTCGTTGTGCGTAAGTGCTTATGATACTGGACCGGCTGTGAATGAAATTGGATTGCATCTTCAAAGCCATTTTCTAATGTTTCAATTACTTTTGCGAATCCCTTGGTATCTTGATACTTCTCTACAAAGCGATTTTTCAAGTCTCTTACCACACTTAAATCTGAGTTTTGAAAGAGGTCTTTTAATTCCTGACGAGCCTCAGCAGTACCTTTTTTCGGCATAGTATCCATGATATTTCTTAAAAAATGAACACTACACCTCTGCCATGAAGTTCCTAAAAATGATTCTTTAATGGAGGTAACTAAGCCACCATGAGCATCAGAAATCACCATTTTAGGGGATTGAAGACCTCTGGACTTTAAGTATTCGAAGAAGGAAGTCCAGCTATCAGTGGATTCGGTGTGATTGACTTTGAGGCCAATGATCTCTCTATGACCGCTTTCACTAACTCCAACCGCAATATGAACACTTTTAGAAACTACTCTATCGTTCTCACGAACTTTAATGTACATAGCATCCACGTACACATATGGATAATAATGAACGTTAAGTGGACGGTTTCTCCAGTCGTTGATGATGGGGTCTACGGTCTTCATTAGATTGGAAACAAGTGATTTGGACACACTCTTCCCGCATAATTCCTCTACAATTTTTGTGATTTTACGTGTAGAAACACCATTTACAACCATTTCAATCATAGAAAGAATTAGAGCTTGATCGCAGCGTTTAAATTTTTCAAAGATAGAAGTAGAAAATTCACCGTCTCTGGTACGAGGAACTTTTAGTTTGAGAGAACCTACACCAGTAATGAGTTCACGCTCATAGTAACCATTTCGATAGCCCCTCCGATCTTCGGTTCTTTCATGAGAAAGAGCATTAATATATTCATCTCTTTCTTTTTCCATTAAAGAATTTAAAATGAGTGATAAAGAAGCCTTAACTGGTGATTCTAATGAGCTGCTTTCAACTTTTTCTTTGAGATCTTCTAAGTTTATAGTAATATTGATTTGGGTCATCATCATGTCCTCCGTTTATGGTTTTCTTGGTCGAAAACATTGTAACACGGGTCATGATGATGACCTATTTTCTTTTTACACAATTATATGGACTTAATCCCTCTATGAACCCTTTTGCCATTTTTTCCTTTGACTTCGGGTGCACAGGACTCCTCTATGAACCCTTTTGCCATTTTTTCCTTTGACTTCGGGTGCATAGGGCTCCTCTATGAACCATTTTCCTGTTTTTTCCTTTGACTTCGGTCGCATAGAACCCCTCTATGAACCATTTTCCCATTTTTTCCTTTGACTTCGGGCCCATAGGACTCCTCACTGCGGTACCATCCTCTTCTTTTCGCATTCCACACAGTCAAATAGCTTACCAACTCAAAGAAAAACCGCCGCTTAGCTCATCTAAACGGCGGCACATCAACGATTAAACAAACTTTTGTTCAACCCTCCGAACCTCTTCGTATGGCTGCACTACAACAAAACCTTCGCCCTCAAATCTCATTTGGATGGACTCGCCGCTTCCTCTTCCAAAGAATGTCTTCAAACTAATATCCGTTTGAAACTCCGGGCGAAGATTACCTGACCATGCAACCGTTGCATTAGGATCCGTAATAACAGGCTGTCCTGGCGTAACCTTTAAGGTTAGCGGTTCATAATGAGTCGTGATGGCAATCATCCCTGTGCCTTCACAACGAACATTGAACAAACCACCAGCCATTAGCCCGGCAACCTTTTTCATTAACTTAATCTCCCACTTAATGCTCGGTTCAAATGCAAGCAAATCATTCCCGTTCACATAGATAGATTCATTATTCAAATGAAGAATAATAATCTTTTTGCCTTCATCCGCCAAATACAATTTTCCTTGGCCGCCGGCCTTCATTAACGAGGCACCCTCACCAGTGATCGCCTTTTTGAAAGCCGTCCCCAAACCATGCTCCAAAATCCCTTCGCGCTCAAACTTAATTTTCCCATGATACGCAACCATAGAACCAGCCTTCGCCCATACCTGACCGTCGAGATTCACCTCTAGCATTCTAGGAGTCTCTAATTCAAAGAACCCTTCACCCTTATCTACCTGCTCTGTTTTAGTAATAAATTCATTTATCGAATATTTACTCAACTTTTCCCCTCCTTAACATCCGCCTTCTCCTAAAAATTTTACCATACTTTTCCTTTTTAAAAATACACAAAAAACACCGTCCAAGTAATTTGAACGGTGTCCCCAGCCTTATTTCCGTACCACTAAATGCGCAAAATGAAAATGATTGAAGGCGTGCAGATCATCCTCTCTATCCACGAAGTACCATTCTTCAATATTTGCCGGCGATAGATTTTCATAGACTAACATATTACAATCCTGGAGTTCCAGATCTAGCGTAAATGGGTCAAAGCCAGTTATCATCGGTTCACCTGTATGAGCCGTGATTTGTCGCATTTGGATTATTTTCTTGGAGGCTAGTTCGTCATTAAATGCAGTATCGTCGAGGTAATCAAAGATGAAAGAACTACCATTCACCGACAGATCAGAAACAGTAGAAAGAAGTTGATAGAAATCGTTTTTCTCTAGGTACATCACCACACCTAGTAAGCTGAAGTAGGTTAAGGTTTGTTCATTGTAGCCGACCTTCTTTAACTCTTCCTGAAGAGAGTCCTTTTTAAAATCAACAGGGACGAACCTTACGTTCTTAGGAATTTCAATCCCCATTTCTTGGAGGCGGCTAATTTTAAAAGCTTGAGTTGCGGGGTGATCGACTTCATAGATGATAAAATCGTCTGGGAGATTCTCTTGCCTTAATGCAAATGTATCAAAGCCTGCCCCTAAAATCACATACTGTCTGACGCCTCGTTCAATAGCTGATAACAGTCCATCCTCTGCATAACGAGCGCGGCTGACTAATTGAGGTACCGTTTGGTTATTCATCACCCACTGCAATTTTTCTTCGAATGTCTTCAAGGTCTCACTCTTTTCTGGAGCAAAAAAAGCAAGCGCATTCGCCCAATTCGTGCTGATTAGCTGCTTTTCTTCATCCTTTAACAGAGCACTCGCAACAAAATCATTAAAAACGGGTTGATTGTTTTGCAAGGCATGATACCCCCTAGCAAAGCAACTGACTAATGCAGTTAAACTTTCCTTGTTCTTTTCCAAAGAAACTCCCCCTTCTAAAAAAACAAAAAACTCCAAGCAGAATTCTGCCAGGAGTCTATTATATGATACATTATATTAATTTACAATAATTTAAAAATTATAGCACGAATAAATTATTTTGTCAAGATTTTTTTATATTTTTTCAATTTCCGGTTCACTTAACTGCCTGACAAACTCTTGATCAAAATTACCATTTTGAAAGCCGCTCCCATTCACAGAATTCATCGTTCTCGCAACATGTCCCGACTTATCGTAAGGAATATACCCGAAATAAATACCAGTATTAAAAATGATTCCGTTAGAGAAAAGTCTAGTTTTTTCAGTAGGACCAGCTTGTGAGAATGAACTGATAGACGCAGCCCATTCATTAGGCATTTTCAACACCCCATAAGACTCTTTTTGTTCAACCATTTTTTCCATTTGAATCCTCGGTTCATACCATAGTTCTCTATTAGCACCATGATAGCCTCTATCCCTTATCAAATAAAATTTCAATTGATTCACTTGGTCATCAGGATGGAAGTTCCATAAAAAGTAAAACGTAGATGGGTCATTATTGTCTATTTTCCAAACATGCACATCCCCTGTAGTTTCAATGGAAACTACTTTCC
The DNA here is from genome assembly GCF_047302305.1 of Neobacillus phoenicis. NCBI lineage: Bacteria > Bacillati > Bacillota > Bacilli > Caryophanales > Bacillaceae > Neobacillus > Neobacillus phoenicis. Next base: position 278,098 of record NZ_CP154847.1, read on the forward strand.
ACTTATGATATTTCCATTGCCAATAACTCACTCCATATTTTTCATCCTCCGAAATAAAAGGGACAAATCGATGCCGCTCATCTAGAGCAACGGAATCCTGAATGATTTTTGGTGAAGCCTCTGGGAAAACACGATGAATCTTCTCAAGTAATTGGTCACTTTTGGGAAACTCAGTCGGTTTTGAAAAATAATACCAATAAACCAATATACTAGATACAACAATGACAACAGCTAATAAAGGGAAAATAATTAACCTTTTTTTCAATGCTAGTTCCCTCCCATTAACAGCGACTCTTTAGATCGGTAATAGAGCTGCTTTTTCGGTGTAGATACTAACAAACCTTTCCCATCGGCTTCAATGTAAATAACGGCATTAAGATTACTTCCCCATTTAGGTGAAAAACCTATAAGTTGATAAGGGAATTTTTCATTTTTTTTAGTAGAATCCACTTCAATTTCGTTATACCACTCGATTCCATGGTTAACTGCCGGCTTCATATTATGTATTTGTTTTTGTAAACTTTCCTTATCTAAAGTTTGCTCATTTGCCGAAGGATTTGTATTGATTACGTAAGCATCCTCCACACGAGAGATATAGGTCGAAAGTTCATCTTCCGAGTAAAAAAACTGATGAACTGGTATAGAAAGTAACGTAGTTGCTAAAAAGATGTAATTAGCAAAAAAGCCCAGCCACGCATATGATCGGTACCTCTCCCATCTTCCTTCCTTTCTCTTTAAAATCCAATATAAAACCCAAACACCTAATGGTAAAATTGCAAGCTTTATCGGGGTATCCGCTACATTCCAATTGATAGAAAATGAAAAGAGTCCAATATAAGTACAAACAAGAATCTTCAAAACCTTTGATTTTTCAGGTATACCACTGTAAATTCGATAAGCAATCAGTCCGATTATGGCCCACGATATAAGTTCAAAAATGAACTCTATTAGATTAAACGAAAAATCATATGAAATATTCATCCATCCGCCTCCCACTTACATAATTCTCCAAAAATATACAAATACCCTTTATAATTATATATTCCGTAATTTATATGAAATGCCGGTATTTGTTTACTATTTTTTAATAGGCGGAAAGGTTTTCTGCGTTATAACATAGTCAAAAAATAAAAAGCCTCGTTCCAATAAAAATTGGAACGAGGCTTAAGTTTTCCTACTTACAATTACTCAACCGTTACTGATTTAGCAAGGTTACGCGGTTTGTCTACGTCGCAATCGCGGTGTAGGGCCGCGTAGTATGAAAGTAATTGTAATGGAATGACAGAGATAAGTGGTGTTAATAAATCATTTACTTCTGGAATCACGAAGCTGTCTTCGTCACGGTTTAGACCCTTCATTGAAATGATACATGGGTTCGCACCGCGGGCAACAACTTCTTTTACATTTCCACGAATACTTAGGTTGACACTTTCTTGCGTTGCAAGAGCAATTACTGGTGTACCTTCTTCAATTAAAGCGATGGTACCGTGCTTTAATTCACCGCCAGCAAAGCCTTCTGCTTGGATATAAGAAATCTCTTTCAGCTTTAGGGCACCTTCTAACCCAACGTAGAAGTCAATTCCACGACCGATAAAGAAGCAGTTGCGTGTAACGGATAAAAATTCTCTTGCGATCTGTTCGATAATCTCTTTTGAATCACAAAGAACTTCCATCGAGTTCGCCACGATACCTAGCTCTTTTACAAGATCAAAATCAATGCTTAGGTTACGGCTCTTTGCAGCCACTTCCGCTAAAATGACAAGAACAGCTAACTGAGCAGTGTAAGCCTTTGTAGAAGCTACAGCGATTTCAGGGCCTGCATGTAATAAAAGCGTATAGTCTGCTTCACGAGAAAGCGTAGAACCTGGAACGTTTGTAATCGTTAAGGCAGGGTGACCCATTTCTTTCACATTGACAAGAACGGCACGGCTGTCTGCTGTTTCTCCACTTTGTGAAATGAAAATAAATAACGGCTTTTCAGAAAGCAACGGCATGTTATAGCCGAATTCACTTGAGATATGAACCTCAACTGGAATTTTAGCCATTTTTTCAATGAATTGCTTTCCAACTAGACCTGCGTGATAAGAAGTACCAGCAGCAATGATGTAGATACGGTCCGCTGCATTAACAGCTTTGACGATTTCACGATCAATCGCTAATTCACCTTGCTCATCTTGATACATTTGGATGATACGACGCATCACTAGCGGCTGCTCATCAATTTCTTTAAGCATATAGTGTGGGTACGTACCCTTTTCAATATCACTTGCATCAAGTTCTGCTTTGTATGGAGCACGGTTGATGATTTCACCGTTAAGATTTTGAATCGTCACTTCATCCTTTGTAACGATAACAATTTCTTTGTCCATTAATTCAACGTATTGGTCAGTTACTTGTAGCATAGCCATTGCGTCACTTGCTACTACATTAAAGCCATTTCCAAGACCGACAAGAAGTGGACTTTTGTTTTTCGCAACATAGATGGTATCATTGTCCTCAGCATCTAAAAGGGCCAGCGCATAAGAACCATGTAACAATGTTAGTGTTTTACGGAACGCTTCTAAAACATCTAAGCCTTCGTTAACAAACAGTTCAATCATCTGAACGATTACTTCTGTGTCTGTTTCACTTACAAATGTTACGTCTGTTAGGTAGTCGTTCTTTAACAGGTCATAGTTCTCAATTACACCATTATGAACTAAAGTAAAACGGCCAGATGCACTTTGGTGCGGGTGAGAGTTCACTTTGCTTGGAACACCGTGTGTCGCCCAGCGAGTATGACCAATCCCGATATTAGCCATAACGTCCTGGTCTACAATATTACGTAAATCCGCAATGCGGCCCTTTTCCTTAAACACATGAATGCCGTTTTCGTTTTTAACAGCAATACCTGCTGAGTCGTATCCTCTATATTCAAGTTTTTCTAACCCTTTTAATAAAATTTCTTTCGAGTCGTCATTTCCAATATATCCAACAATTCCACACATTTTCTGTTTCCTCCCTGATACAGGGGGCAAGGCTCATTTGGAGGCGTACTTGCCCCCTTATCTCTGTTTTAGGTATCTGTCTATACCGTTTTAAACATTACAATTAGTATGCGCATATTCTTCTCTTTGTGCACAGAGTTGCCCCTATGTTTTAAAGAAGAATTTTTTCGGTTGTGCGTTGCAACCGGGAGGTATCCGCCGATCATTCGATAAACCTCCTCCTCGTCAACTAATCTACCCACTGAAGATTAGTTCAGGCGCTTTTATTGTTCCTACCTAACAACTATCCACCTTTCTATATTAAAATGATCAACCTGCTTTAAAAACAAAGCAAGTTAATACTACTATGATTGGCAGAGTCCGTCAACTAATAACCTAAAATTATAAATATTTTCCATAAATATCCGTCATACATAATAAGATATGCAAAGCGATACCCTCCCGTTCCCTAATTCAAAAAGCGGAAGCGCCTTGGTCAGCCCCGACAGGCAAATGTTCTTCGTCAAGAAAAGTCCGCCTTTTGACTTTTATTGATGAAGGTTATTTGACCCGAGGGGCTAGGCGCTGGAGCTAGATTACATGGAAAAGCTCCAGCCACTTGTGCCGGAGCTTCATTCATTTATTCTTTTAATTCCATTTCTTCTTTCACTACAGTCACAATACGGTCAACATAAGCATCACATAATTCCTGTGTTGGCGCTTCTGCCATTACACGTACTAACGGCTCTGTTCCAGATGGACGTACTAGAATTCTTCCATCTCCAGCCATTTCAGCTTCTACCTGATCGATAACTTCCTTCACTCTAACGTTATCTGTAACATGGTGTTTATCTGTCACACGTACATTCACAAGCTTTTGAGGGAATTTTTTCATTTCTCCCGCTAGCTCAGATAATGGCTTCTGTGTTGCCTTCATAATGTTTACTAATTGTAACCCTGTTAATAAACCGTCACCTGTTGTGTTGTAATCCAAGAAAATAATATGTCCGGATTGCTCTCCACCTAGATTAAATCCATTTTTCTTCATTTCTTCTACCACGTAGCGGTCACCCACAGCAGTTGGTACACTGTTAATTCCGTGGGCTTCAAGGGCTTTATAAAAACCAAGGTTACTCATAACTGTCGATACAATCGTTCCATGCTTTAAGCGTCCATGTTCCTTCATATACTTTCCACAAATATAAAGAATTTGATCGCCATCAACAATATTTCCCTTTTCATCAATCGCAATTAAACGGTCGCCATCCCCATCAAAAGATAAACCAACATCTGCACCTTTTTCTTTTACTAAAGCAGCAAGGGCTTCAGGGTGGGTGGAACCCACTCCTGCATTGATATTCAATCCATTAGGAGAAGCACCCATAGTCGATAGGTCTGCATCCAAATCGGCAAATAAGTGAGAGGCTAATGAAGATGTTGCCCCGTGTGCGCAATCTAATGCAATATGAATACCAGAGAAATCTTCATCCACACTATTTTTTAAGTATTGCAGATACTTTTGCCCGCCTTCAAAATAATCCATGACCTGTCCAAGGTCACCACCAGTTGGACGCGGCAGTTGATCTTCAGGTAAGTCCATTAACTCTTCAATTTCATTTTCCTGCTCATCAGATAGTTTGAAACCGTCCGGACCGAAAAATTTAATTCCGTTATCCGCTACTGGGTTATGTGAAGCAGAAATCATTACACCCGCCTGAGCTCCCAATGCTTTTGTTAAATAGGCCACACCTGGTGTAGAAATGACACCTAAACGCATAACCTCTGCACCAGTAGATAATAATCCTGCTACGAGGGCACCTTCAAGCATATGACCAGATATACGTGTATCACGTCCGATAAGAATCTTTGGACGATCTTTATCCTTCGTTAAAACATAACCGCCAAATCTGCCTAATTTAAAGGCTAATTCAGGTGTTAATTCACTATTTGCTACTCCGCGTACCCCATCGGTACCAAAATATTTTCCCATTCAAAAATCGCTCCTTCAATATATAGGCTGGATCTTATGCATTGTTATTTGTAATCGTGATTTTCGCCTTCGCTTTATCCGGTTTCCAGTTCAGATTTTTAGGGCCTTCTATACGGATATTCACATCGTAATCCCCTTCAGAAAGGCTGGAGAGGTCAACATACACGGAAAAATCCTCAGGCTTTAACCCATTTATAGAAGCACTAGGACCAGTAACCAATAAACTGATCATCTGATTTACAGGGTCGTTAATCTCCGCATTATAGTTTTCGGATAATCCTCTAATTTTTAAAGGGATTTGCGAAACCGTTTTTTCTTCCACCTTGCTCACAACCACTGTCGCCTTTACCATTTGCGGGGTTACCTTGCTTATTCCATTGGATATAATGACTGGTAGGTCGAGGGTAGTGTTACCCGTTATTTTACTTACGTCAACCTCTACTCGTACACTTTCTGTATCCTTAAGAATATCCTCAGGGCCGATAATGGTCGCCTCTTTTACATCTAAATCAATAGATTCAATCGTAACTCCTGCTGGTGGTGTTCCTTTTTTTACGATGGAAATCGGTACTGTTTTACTATTATCTTTAATTGGAATGGTGACTTTCACCGTACTAGGCTCTACCTTGACATCCAACTTATTTAATTCTTTGTCTAAAACTTGTACAGTGGCTTCTTTCGACACTGTCTCTTTCATTTTTTCTTTTTCTTCCAAAGTGGCTTTTACATAGGTAATCCGGTCAATATCACTCTTCGCTCCTGTTATCTTTACCTTATTTGGTTCTACAACAGGTTGTCCGGCAGAATACCCATCCTCAATCTGATTCTTATTAAATTCAGCTTCTACTTTGAATTCTTTGGTGATTTTCTCTTGAACCGTGACTGTGACAGTATCCGGCTTCAAGGTTGCCTTTAGTTTATCGGAAAGGTCTTTTACCTCAAGTTTCACTTTTTGCTTTCCAATTTTCACATTCGTTAAATCTACAAATACTTCAAAGTTTCTTAAAGCATTGGCTGATTGGACATGTGTAGTTGGACCTTTTAATGTAATGTCCACCGAATCTGGAATGCCAGAAACCACTAAATTTTCCGTATCATAATACACTTTTACAGGAAAATCCTTAATGGTAACGGATGATTGAACGCTTGGTACATTCACATCCGTCATTTCTTTACCTGTGTGTGGTGGGATGGAGTTATACAAAAGAACTGCCAATAACAACGCAAGAATTTTTATAAACCAAGGGTTATCCATCAATTTATCCATTATTCTTCCCCCTCCAGTTCCAACGAGTGGAAGAAGCTTGTTTCGCTTTGTTATGAATGACTAATTCACTAGTAAGTAATTCCTTTAATCCATCTGTTTTCAAATCACGATGTAGTTCTCCGTTCCTTGTAAGAGAGATACTACCTGTCTCTTCAGAAACAACGACGGTAATACTATCTGTAACTTCACTAATTCCTAGTGCCGCCCTATGCCTTGTACCTAACTCCTTTGAGATAAACGGACTCTCAGACAAAGGAAGATAGCAAGCGGCCGCTGCCACACTATTCTTTTGGATAATTACAGCCCCGTCATGGAGAGGTGTGTTTGGGATAAAAATATTAATGAGCAATTCCGAAGATATCGAGGAATTTAACGGAATACCTGTTTCTATGTAATCACCCATACCTGTTTCTCTCTCAATAGAGATCAAAGCACCAATCCGCCGTTTGGCCATATAGTCGGTTGCCTTAATAATCGCTTCGACTGTTTTTTCCTGGTCATCATCATCTGGATTACTACTCCGTGAGAAAAAGCGCCCTCTCCCTAATTGCTCAAGAGCTCTTCGGAGTTCAGGCTGAAAAATAATGATTATAGCAAGAAATCCCCAATTTATGGCTTGTTGCATCATCCAACTTAATGTGACTAAGCCAAGGAACTCACTGACAACTCTGACTAAGAGAATCACCAGTATCCCTTTTAATAACTGAACAGCTTTTGTTCCTTTTATCACATTAATCAGTTTATAAATGACATACCATACGAGGACAATATCAACAATACTAGCTAAATACTTCCATACAGTGAAATCAGCAAACTGCATTGTTTTTCCTCCGTAATTTTATAAAGACCTATATTCATGACAACTCAATTATTATACCATAAATTCCTCATATACTTATTATATGTCTATATTTAGGCGAAAACTCCCTCAATCCTAACACTTTTAAGAAAAGCGGAAGCGCCTTGATCAGCCCCGACAGGCAAATGTTCTTCTGCAAGAAAAGTCGCTCTTTGACTTTTATTGCAGAAGAACATTTGACCCGAGGGGCTAGGCTTGGGAGCTGGACAATTCTCGAAGTCGAATTTTGTACGTTCTTTATTACGATAAAAAACAAATCACTCATACACAGAGTGATTTGTTTTTAGTTGGTTTCAGGCTGTTCAAAAAGTTGGACAGCATCTTGTCCTGCCTTTTTCATATGATACCATATCCAATCAAAGACCTCATTTACCTCTTCAATTTGTCCGGTTACATGTCCCGCTGAAGCTAAATATTTCTCTCCATTAATAATCTCTCCATGGATAACTGTAACGTCACCTTGGACTTCGCCCTCTATTTTAAGTGTCCCATTACGTACAATGACATCGCCCTTTACAACTTCTCCTTTAGGCACAATGACCGTATCATTTTTGACGATTAAGTTATTTTGCTTAGATACAGCAAACTCTCTGTCCTGGTTCCAAGTAGAGAATAAGCTTCCCAACATTAAGACTACGAATACGGATGCCGCAGCAAGTATAGGATGATTTTTCAACCACCGTTGCATCCCTATCTTTTTCTTTTCTTTAGGAAGACGAGCTAACACTTTTGCTGTAAAATCGTCCGGAGCTTGCATATGAGAAATGCTTTGTACAAAAGCAATGGTCCTTTTTAGTTCATTAAAAATAGCATCACATTCTGAACAGCTTTTGAGATGCTCTCGTAGGACTTGTTCTTTTTCTGGTTCTATTTCTTCATCTAAATATTCGTGCATTAGTTCAATGATATGTTCTGGACACATTTAACGTTTCACCTCTTATCACACATATCTTAATTGTTGTCTTAACGCTTCTCGTCCTCGGTGAATTCTTGTTTTAACTGTTCCAAGCGGCAAATCAAGAATTTCACTAATTTCATTTAATGACAGCTCTTCAATGTATTTTAGGACAATAGCCGATCGATATTTTTCAGGTAGTTTTAAGATTTCCTGTTGAACAGTCTCATGCAGCTCCAAACTTTCGACCTCATTCTCAGGCAGCGGAGTATTAGACGGGACCTGTGCATACATAGTTAATCCTTCTGTTCCTGCCACTTCCGCATCTAAATAATAATCAGGTTTCTTTTTCCTCATGCGGTCAATACATAAATTAGTGGCTATCCGAAAAAGCCAGGTAGAGAATTTTAAATCTTGATTAAACGATTTAATATTTACATATGCTCGGATAAAAGCTTCCTGTGCCACGTCTTCCGCTTCATGTCGGTTCCCCAGCATTCTAAAACAAAGCTGGTAGACACTATTTTTATATATCTCGACGATTTCACCAAAGGCATCCTGGTCGCCTCTAATGACTTGTTTTATTCTTTTTTTAATTATAGCTTCCATTAAAATACCTCAGCTCCAATGCTGCTATACGATACTACGAATCGCTAGCAAAAAAGTTTCGTTTTAAAACGAAATAACTTTCAATACCTATAATATTAACAAAAATTTACTAATAACGTTAAGAAAATAGTTTAAAGTTTTTTCCTTGGGGTAAAAAGATAATAACGATTGAAAAGAAAAGAGGTTGTGTGCGAAGTGGTGCTTCAACGTCCTCAGTTAATGAAGGAAATAGAAATATGCCGTGATGAAATGGTGCGACTTGCATCCAAGACTTCTTTGTTACATCCCCATGTCATTGCTGTCAGTAAAAAGCTTGATGTGTTGCTCTATCAGTATCATACCTTGGATTCTTAATAAAAAAAGCAGCTGTGGTGTGGACAGCTGCTTTCTTATTTATAATAGTTTTTCCCCAAAAAGTGATCCCATTAACTCAACTGCGCAAACCGCAGTTTTATTTTTTTCATCAAGAATTGGGTTCACTTCTACAAATTCTACAGAAGTAATTATTTTTGCTTCTTCTAGCATTTCCATTGCAAGATGACTTTCTCTGTAGCTTATTCCACCCATAACTGGTGTTCCCACCCCTGGTGCATCGCTAGGATCTAGACCATCTAAATCAAGTGATAAGTGAACGCCATCCGTTTTTTCCTTTAGATAGGCAATCGTTTCTTCCATTACTTTCGTCATACCTAGACGATCAATCTCATGCATAGTATAAACTTTTATACCTTTTTCTTTTATTAATTCTTTTTCGCCCTCATCAAGTGCCCTTGCTCCAATAATGACAACATTCTCAGGCTTTACCTTTGGGGAGTAGTTTAAGATTTGGGTTAATAAAGAGTGACCCCATCCAAGGCTGACCGCTAAAGGCATCCCATGGATGTTTCCTGTAGGGCTTGTCTCTGCTGTATTCAAATCACCATGTGCATCATACCAGATGACACCTAGGTTTTTATAATGCTTGGAAACGCCAGCTAATGTACCAATTGCAATGCTATGGTCTCCACCCAAGACAAGTGGAAAAGCTCCGGATTGAACGACTTCGTCTACTTTTTCAGCTAGCAGAGTACTTTTTTCTGCCACTAGGTCTAGATTTCGTAAGTTTGATTCTTTATCTACGACAACTTCAGGTCTTCCAACTGGGATATCACCTAAATCGTGAATTTCGTCGAACAGCGGTTTTAACCGCTCGTAGATTCCTGCATAGCGGATGGCACTAGGTCCCATATCCACTCCACGCCGCATTTGGCCTAAGTCCATAGGCATCCCAATAATCGATAGTTTCTTAGTCAAAGCAATTCCCTCCCTAACCCTTTATCATTACTATTTTAACCGCTTTCATCCATATGACTCAACTCGACAGAATTTTGTATATATATGCGGTGGGAAGGTGTGGTTTGTGAGTGTGGTACTCTATGCGACCTTTTTTCTTATTAATCCTGATTACGGGCTCATAGGGCCTCTCTATGCGACCTTTTTTTCTTATTAATCCTGATTACGGGCTCATAGAACCTCTCTATGCGACCTTTTTTTCTTATTAATCCTGATTACGGGCTCATAGAACCTCTCTATGCGACCTTTTTCTTTTATTAATCCTGATTACGGGCTCATGGAACCTCTCTACGCGGACTTTCTATTATTATTAGCAAGAATTCAAGCTCATAAAAAAAGCCTTAAATCATCGTCTGATTTAAGGCAAAATATGTAGTGTGATGGTGGAGCCTAGCGGGATCGAACCGCTGACCTCCTGCGTGCAAAGCAGGCGCTCTCCCAGCTGAGCTAAGGCCCCATAATGGAGCGGAAGACGGGATTCGAACCCGCGACCCCCACCTTGGCAAGGTGGTGTTCTACCACTGAACTACTTCCGCATATTCGAAGATAAAACCCGAGGATACATATCCCAGGGTTTTATCTTAAATTTATGAGCCATGAAGGACTCGAACCTTCGACCCTCTGATTAAAAGTCAGATGCTCTACCAACTGAGCTAATGGCTCTTGGCTGGGCTAGCTGGATTTGAACCAACGCATGTCGCAGTCAAAGTGCGATGCCTTACCGCTTGGCTATAGCCCAATATTGAACGTTAATTATAGTTTGTCCAACTTTTTTAAAAATATAAATGGTGGAGGGGGACGGATTCGAACCGCCGAACCCGGAGGGAGCGGATTTACAGTCCGCCGCGTTTAGCCACTTCGCTACCCCTCCATATTTATTTTTAAAAAAGTGGTGCCGGCGAGAGGACTTGAACCCCCAACCTACTGATTACAAGTCAGTTGCTCTACCAATTGAGCTACACCGGCATTTAGTAAGGAAAATTTATGGTGGAGGATGACGGGATCGAACCGCCGACCCTCTGCTTGTAAGGCAGATGCTCTCCCAGCTGAGCTAATCCTCCAAAATGGTGACCCCTACGGGATTCGAACCCGTGTTACCGCCGTGAAAGGGCGGTGTCTTAACCGCTTGACCAAGGGGCCATAATTAATTATAAAAATAGGTAAGCTTCCAAGCGGGCTCGAACCGCTGACCTCTTCCTTACCATGGAAGTGCTCTACCTACTGAGCTATGGAAGCATAGCTGAATTTTCTTGATGACATAAAAATGGCTCCGCAGGTAGGACTCGAACCTACGACCGATCGGTTAACAGCCGATAGCTCTACCACTGAGCTACTGCGGAACAGTAAGATAACAGCCTGGCAATGTCCTACTCTCACAGGGACTTTCGTCCCAACTACCATCGGCGCTGAGAAGCTTAACTTCCGTGTTCGGTATGGGAACGGGTGTGACCTTCTCGCCATAATTACCAGACTATTATTTGACACTATTTTATTATAATGTCTTTTTTGATTTTTTCAAGAGGAAAATTAATTTTTTCATTCCCTCAAAACTAGATAATGCAGAAGAAGTGTTTGTAAAAAACGAGTTCGCTTAAAACTTGGTTAAGTCCTCGAACGATTAGTATCAGTCAGCTCCACATGTTACCACGCTTCCACCTCTGACCTATCAACCTGATCATCTTTCAGGGTTCTTACTAGCTTGACGCTATGGGAAATCTCATCTTGAGGGGGGCTTCATGCTTAGATGCTTTCAGCACTTATCCCGTCCGCACATAGCTACCCAGCGATGCCTTTGGCAAGACAACTGGTACACCAGCGGTGCGTCCATCCCGGTCCTCTCGTACTAAGGACAGCTCCTCTCAAATTTCCTGCGCCCACGACGGATAGGGACCGAACTGTCTCACGACGTTCTGAACCCAGCTCGCGTACCGCTTTAATGGGCGAACAGCCCAACCCTTGGGACCGACTACAGCCCCAGGATGCGATGAGCCGACATCGAGGTGCCAAACCTCCCCGTCGATGTGGACTCTTGGGGGAGATAAGCCTGTTATCCCCGGGGTAGCTTTTATCCGTTGAGCGATGGCCCTTCCATGCGGAACCACCGGATCACTAAGCCCGACTTTCGTCCCTGCTCGACTTGTAGGTCTCGCAGTCAAGCTCCCTTGTGCCTTTACACTCTACGAATGATTTCCAACCATTCTGAGGGAACCTTTGGGCGCCTCCGTTACTCTTTAGGAGGCGACCGCCCCAGTCAAACTGCCCACCTGACACTGTCTCCCACCCCGATAAGGGGTGCGGGTTAGAATTTCAATACAGCCAGGGTAGTATCCCACCGACGCCTCCACCGAAGCTAGCGCTCCGGTTTCTACGGCTCCTACCTATCCTGTACAAGCTGTACCAAAATTCAATATCAGGCTACAGTAAAGCTCCACGGGGTCTTTCCGTCCTGTCGCGGGTAACCTGCATCTTCACAGGTACTATAATTTCACCGAGTCTCTCGTTGAGACAGTGCCCAGATCGTTACGCCTTTCGTGCGGGTCGGAACTTACCCGACAAGGAATTTCGCTACCTTAGGACCGTTATAGTTACGGCCGCCGTTTACTGGGGCTTCGATTCAGAGCTTCGCTTGCGCTAACCCCTCCTCTTAACCTTCCAGCACCGGGCAGGCGTCAGCCCCTATACTTCGCCTTGCGGCTTCGCAGAGACCTGTGTTTTTGCTAAACAGTCGCCTGGGCCTATTCACTGCGGCTCTTCGAGGCTATTCACCTCAAAAAGCACCCCTTCTCCCGAAGTTACGGGGTCATTTTGCCGAGTTCCTTAACGAGAGTTCTCTCGCTCACCTTAGGATTCTCTCCTCGCCTACCTGTGTCGGTTTGCGGTACGGGCACCTTTTATCTCGCTAGAGGCTTTTCTTGGCAGTGTGGAATCAGGAACTTCGGTACTAAATTTCCCTCGCTATCACAGCTCAGCCTTTACGGAAAGCGGATTTTCCTACTTTCCAGCCTAACTGCTTAGACGCGCATATCCAACAGCGCGCTTACCCTATCCTCCTGCGTCCCCCCATCACTCAAACGATAAAGAGGTGGTACAGGAATATCAACCTGTTGTCCATCGCCTACGCCTTTCGGCCTCGGCTTAGGTCCCGACTAACCCTGAGCGGACGAGCCTTCCTCAGGAAACCTTAGGCATACGGTGGATGAGATTCTCACTCATCTTTCGCTACTCATACCGGCATTCTCACTTCTAAGCGCTCCACCAGTCCTTACGGTCTAGCTTCAACGCCCTTAGAACGCTCTCCTACCACTGACATCTAAGATGTCAATCCACAGCTTCGGTGTTACGTTTAGCCCCGGTACATTTTCGGCGCAGAGTCACTCGACCAGTGAGCTATTACGCACTCTTTAAATGGTGGCTGCTTCTAAGCCAACATCCTGGTTGTCTAAGCAACTCCACATCCTTTTCCACTTAACGTAAACTTTGGGACCTTAGCTGGTGGTCTGGGCTGTTTCCCTTTTGACTACGGATCTTATCACTCGCAGTCTGACTCCCACGGATAAGTCTTTGGCATTCGGAGTTTGTCTGAATTCGGTAACCCGATGAGGGCCCCTAGTCCAAACAGTGCTCTACCTCCAAGACTCTAACTACGTGAGGCTAGCCCTAAAGCTATTTCGGAGAGAACCAGCTATCTCCAAGTTCGATTGGAATTTCTCCGCTACCCACACCTCATCCCCGCACTTTTCAACGTGCGTGGGTTCGGGCCTCCATCCAGTGTTACCTGGACTTCACCCTGGACATGGGTAGATCACCTGGTTTCGGGTCTACGACCACATACTCATTCGCCCTATTCAGACTCGCTTTCGCTGCGGCTCCGTCTCTTCAACTTAACCTTGCATGGGATCGTAACTCGCCGGTTCATTCTACAAAAGGCACGCTATCACCCATTAACGGGCTCTAACTACTTGTAGGCACACGGTTTCAGGAACTATTTCACTCCCCTTCCGGGGTGCTTTTCACCTTTCCCTCACGGTACTGGTTCACTATCGGTCACTAGGGAGTATTTAGCCTTGGGAGATGGTCCTCCCTGCTTCCGACCGGATTTCACGTGTCCGGCCGTACTCAGGATCCACTCAGGAGGGAACGAAGTTTCGACTACAGGGTTTTTACCTTCTCTGACGGGCCTTTCCAGGCCGCTTCATCTACCCCGTTCCTTTGTAACTCCATGTTGAGTGTCCTACAACCCCAAGAGGCAAGCCTCTTGGTTTGGGCTATGTCCCGTTTCGCTCGCCGCTACTCAGGGAATCGCGTTTGCTTTCTCTTCCTCCGGGTACTTAGATGTTTCAGTTCCCCGGGTATGCCTTCAATACCCTATGTATTCAGGTAAAGATACTGTTCCATTACGAACAGTGGGTTCCCCCATTCGGAAATCTCCGGATCAAAGCTTACTTACAGCTCCCCGAAGCATATCGGTGTTAGTCCCGTCCTTCATCGGCTCCTAGTGCCAAGGCATTCACCGTGCGCCCTTTCTAACTTAACCTAAAAGGTTTGTTTCTCTAAATTAATAGAGAGAAAACTAAAATGGCGATTACTCGATGTTTTACTTGACTTCTTCATTACGATTATCTAGTTTTCAAAGAACGATTAAAAAAAGATTTGAGAGATTGCACTCTCAAAACTAAACAAACAAGAAACAATCAAACAAACATGTTTTGTCTGGCTCATATGTCCAGCTTATATCCTTAGAAAGGAGGTGATCCAGCCGCACCTTCCGATACGGCTACCTTGTTACGACTTCACCCCAATCATCTGTCCCACCTTAGGCGGCTGGCTCCTTACGGTTACCCCACCGACTTCGGGTGTTACAAACTCTCGTGGTGTGACGGGCGGTGTGTACAAGGCCCGGGAACGTATTCACCGCGGCATGCTGATCCGCGATTACTAGCGATTCCGGCTTCATGTAGGCGAGTTGCAGCCTACAATCCGAACTGAGAATGGTTTTATGGGATTGGCTAAACCTCGCGGTCTTGCAGCCCTTTGTACCATCCATTGTAGCACGTGTGTAGCCCAGGTCATAAGGGGCATGATGATTTGACGTCATCCCCACCTTCCTCCGGTTTGTCACCGGCAGTCACCTTAGAGTGCCCAACTGAATGCTGGCAACTAAGATCAAGGGTTGCGCTCGTTGCGGGACTTAACCCAACATCTCACGACACGAGCTGACGACAACCATGCACCACCTGTCACTCTGTCCCCCGAAGGGGAACGTCCTATCTCTAGGAGTGTCAGAGGATGTCAAGACCTGGTAAGGTTCTTCGCGTTGCTTCGAATTAAACCACATGCTCCACCGCTTGTGCGGGCCCCCGTCAATTCCTTTGAGTTTCAGCCTTGCGGCCGTACTCCCCAGGCGGAGTGCTTAATGCGTTAGCTGCAGCACTAAGGGGCGGAAACCCCCTAACACTTAGCACTCATCGTTTACGGCGTGGACTACCAGGGTATCTAATCCTGTTTGCTCCCCACGCTTTCGCGCCTCAGCGTCAGTTACAGACCAGAAAGCCGCCTTCGCCACTGGTGTTCCTCCACATCTCTACGCATTTCACCGCTACACGTGGAATTCCGCTTTCCTCTTCTGCACTCAAGTCCCCCAGTTTCCAATGACCCTCCACGGTTGAGCCGTGGGCTTTCACATCAGACTTAAAGGACCGCCTGCGCGCGCTTTACGCCCAATAATTCCGGACAACGCTTGCCACCTACGTATTACCGCGGCTGCTGGCACGTAGTTAGCCGTGGCTTTCTGGTTAGGTACCGTCAAGGTACCGGCAGTTACTCCGGTACTTGTTCTTCCCTAACAACAGAGCTTTACGACCCGAAGGCCTTCATCGCTCACGCGGCGTTGCTCCATCAGACTTTCGTCCATTGTGGAAGATTCCCTACTGCTGCCTCCCGTAGGAGTCTGGGCCGTGTCTCAGTCCCAGTGTGGCCGATCACCCTCTCAGGTCGGCTACGCATCGTCGCCTTGGTGAGCCGTTACCTCACCAACTAGCTAATGCGCCGCGGGCCCATCTGTAAGTGACAGCCGAAACCGTCTTTCAGCTTTTCCTCATGAGAGGAAAAGGATTATCCGGTATTAGCTCCGGTTTCCCGAAGTTATCCCAGTCTTACAGGCAGGTTGCCCACGTGTTACTCACCCGTCCGCCGCTAACCACCGAAGTGGTTCGCTCGACTTGCATGTATTAGGCACGCCGCCAGCGTTCGTCCTGAGCCAGGATCAAACTCTCCAAGAAAGTTGATTAGCTCATTTTGTTACGTTGGCTTAACTTCACTAAGAAGCTAAATATTATTGTTTGTTGACGTTTTTGTTTGTTTAGTTTTCAAAGAACAAATTCACCGTCGCCCAAAAGCGACTTTATTAATATATCATCTACAAAACATCATGTCAACAACTTTTTAAATTTCATTAAGTTGTTTTTATGTCAGCAGCGACGTTTATTACTATACCAAAGCCGCATATGATTGTCAACGATATTTATGAAAAATACTTATCCCTTTTTTCTATCTTTCTTTCCTCTCCTCATATACTTCAAACATTCATGTGGTGAGGCCACTCTTCTAAACAATGTAAATAATACTTTATATCTTTCTTCCATTGCTCTTTTTACAATATGATCAATTCGCTCATCTTTTAAATCAAATAGTATTTCATCCATTTCTCTTTTAATAAGGTATTCCATTTCTTTTACTTCTTTTTCATTAATCAGAAGTCCAAACATTGAATAACCTCCAGCAAATATTCTAGTTATAGTAGTCTTTTCCAATTTCTGTGATTTTATAAACGTAATTTTTAATCATATTTTCAAAAATACAAGCATAGGTTGAGACAAGGATGGTATTGGACGAGGTGGGAAGGATGAATTTCTTTTTTGTATTGAATGGGAAATCTTTAAAAAATGTATCATTGGTATTAATCGCAGCTTTTTTTACCGCATGGTTTCTTTATATGGAAAACCATGCACAAATTCCTGTATTTTCAACGAAAGATGGTCCAAAAGCGGTCTATCGGGGGGAAAAAGATTTAGCTTTATCCTTTAATATTGGTTGGGGTGATGAAAAGGCAGAACCAATTTTAGACACACTAAAGAAAGAAAATGTGAAATCAGCCACCTTTTTCTTAGCCGGTTCTTGGGCAGAAAGACACCCCGACCTTGTTAGCCGGATTGTTAAGGAAGGATATGAAATCGGTATTCTTGGCTACAATTATGAAGAGTATACCGATTTAGAAGATGTGAAGATTGCTAAGGATATATCTAAAGCACAAGAAGTCTTTACAAAATTAAATGTTAAAAACATCAAACTGCTTCGTGCCCCGACCGGACACTTTGATGAACGCACCTTAAAAATCGCCAAGAGATATGGCTACACAGTAGTCCATTGGAGTGTTGATTCTAAGGATTGGCAAAATCCTGGTGTATCTAAAATTGTAGAGAATACAAAAAAAGCGAAGAAGGGGGATATCATTCTTCTTCATGCATCAGATTCCGCCAAGCAAACAGCAAAAGCACTGCCGCTCATTTTAGCTGATATTCGCCAAAAAGGATTGAAGTTTGTTTCCGTTACTGAGATGATTGCTAACGGAGAAGCACATTCAAAGGAAATTAGATGAATATAATTTTACAGAAAAAACCGCCCATTTAATTGGACGGTTTTACTTTTTTATTTTTATTTTTCACATTTGGACTAGCTGTTTGTGCACGATTTTGACGTTCTTGTGCAGATTGTGTATTTAATTTATGAAGAATCAATAGCTGATAGGCATTACAGGCCATTAAAGCAAACATCATCAGAAAGAGCCAGCTTCTTTCGTTAACACGGAGAACAGGAACCCACTCAACCAGGGTAACCACAATCATAAAGAAAAGAGCAGGAATAAATGCCTCTCGACTGGTCTGTTTAGTTTTATACCAAGCAACGATTAGACCAACAACTAGAAGAATGAGAGCAGGGACAAAATAAGGTAAGACAGAGTCCCCATCTTTAGCAAAGTTATCGTATCGTAAATAGATCAAATCAAATAGAGCAAAAAGGATAAGAACCATTTGAACCGCATTCCAGAGAGAGGCGGATTTAAAAATCCCTAACCCGAAACGATGAACGGTTAAATAAGCAAAAAAACCCATCTGACTTATAACACTAAAAAGAAAGCCCATAACAATTAACCAAACTAACGTTGATAAAATATCAATGATTCTAAATTCAACAAAATAAGGCTGAAATTCGTTCCAGCGAACAATAAAACCCACAATAGCCGTTGTGATCCCGCCTATTAATAATGTGGTCATAAAAAGTCTTACCCAATTACGGCTTGTCACACTATAAACCTCCATATTACAAAAATGAATACCATACTGATTGTACCAAGCAAAATTTGAAAAATCTATAATTTCATTTACATACGAATAATCTCTTCCCTTTTACTTCATTATAAAATTAAGGATTCTTATGTGAAAGGAGCTTGAATAATGAAAATAAAAAGTATGTTGCTCCTCCTACCCATCATGTTGTTCCTAACAAGCTGTTCTTCTGGTGAATCAAGTAGCGGAGGGCAAGTTGATTACGAACAAACAAAGAAAATGGTTGTTGATATTTTAAAGACAGATGATGGTAAGAAGGCAATTCAAGATGTAATGGCTGACGATAAAATGAAAGAAAAGTTGGTTATGGACCAAAAAGTGGTCTCTGACACCATTGAACAAACACTTACCTCTGATAAAGCAACAGACTTCTGGAAAAAAACCTTCAGTGACCCTAAATTCGCTAAAGGTGTAGCCAAGAATATGAGAAGCGAAAATGAAAAGTTACTTAAGGAATTAATGAATGACCCGGAATATCGCGGCATGATGATTCAAGTCTTCAAAGAGCCGGAAATTCAAAAGGAAATGGCAGACGCATTGAAAAGCAAGGAATACCGGGCCCATCTTCAGTCAGTCATATCAGAGACGATAGAAAGTCCGCTGTTTAAAGCTAAAATGCAAGAGCTACTCTTAAAAGCAGCAGAAGAAGCACAAGGAAAATCCAGCTCAAAGCAAGGAGGAGACCAATCTAGTGGCGAACAAAGCTCTGGAGGCGGTCAAAGCGGAGCTGGAGGCGGTCAATAAAGAAAAGCGCAAGCGCCTTGGTCAGCGCCGACAGGCAAATGTCATAAATAAAGCCTCTTCGTTCAAAACGAAGAGGCTTTATTTATTATTTTTTAAGCAAGCTCGTTACTTTTTCAGCAATTTCCAAATAAATCTTTCCTATTTGATGATCTTCCTGATATACAGATGGAGCAAAATCTTCATCATTCCAGTCAGGCTGATTCAGAGGTAATCGTCCAAGAACTTCCGTATTTAGCTCATCGGCTAATTTGTCGCCGCCGCCTTGACCAAACACATATTCTTTTTCCCCTGTTAGCTTACTTTCGAAGTAAGCCATATTTTCAATTACTCCAAGCACCTCATGTTCAGTTCGAATAGCCATTGCTCCCGCACGCGCAGCTACAAAGGCCGCTGTTGGATGTGGAGTCGTGACGATAATTTCTTTACAAGCAGGCAGCATGGTGTGTACATCTAACGCAACATCCCCTGTACCCGGTGGTAAATCAAGCAGTAAATAATCGATTTCTCCCCATTCCACTTCATTAAAGAAACTATTCAGCATTTTCCCTAACATAGGACCTCGCCAGATAATCGGGGCATTATCTTCCACAAAGAATCCCATTGAAATAACTTGAACACCAAAGCGTTCCACAGGAATAATCTTTTCGCCTCTTACAACCGGTCTTTTTGTAATTCCCATCATATCTGGTACACTGAATCCATAAATATCAGCATCAATAAGACCCACTTTTTTGCCTAAACGAGCTAAAGCTACAGCTAGGTTCACAGATACAGTTGATTTACCTACTCCGCCCTTCCCACTAGCAATGGCAATAAAAGTCGTATTGTTAGATTGAAGCAGATTTTTTTCTTTTTCTGGCTCTTTATTTCGATGCTGGGTTAATACTTCTTCAGGAAGTTGATTGAAACGGATTCCAACAGTCGCTGCACCTGCTTCTTTTAAAAGATTTACAATTTGGGTTTGCAACTGTAACTGTTCAGACGTTCCTGTTCTTGCAATGGCTATTTTCACGCTAACGTGATTTTTCTCTTCTTTTATTTTAATTTCTTCAATCGCATGTAGTTCAGCTAATGTTTTATGTAAAAATGGCTCTTTAAGGCTGCCAAGAACCTCTTGGATCTTTACCTCTGTTAACATGAAAAGCACCTCACCTTATGAATTCGTTTCCATCTATCAGTATACCATAATCACGCTGGGATACAGTTAAATGAATCACACATACTACCTATTAAAACACAGAAAAGCATTTAAACAAAAAAGGGATGGCAGACCCCACCATCATCCTTCATCTATTTCTTTAATCTCTTTTTCATTTGTAAAATAACGCATAATTCCTTTATAGATAGAAATGGCTACTTTTTCTTGATAGGAATCCTTTTTTAACATGGCTTTTTCACCTGGGTTAGAAAGAAAGCCAACCTCAACTAGTGCTCCTGGTTTTTTTGCATTCTTTAAAATATATACTTGATTCAAAGGCTTTGCTTTCCTGTTTGTATTCTCTAAATTCTTGCGTAGCTCTTCTTGAATAAATTTAGCCGCCCTTGCATTCTCTTGATGATGCGGCGCATAGAAGGTTTGAGCCCCGCTCCATCTGGAGGAAGGTATGGCATTTAAATGAATGCTGACGAAAAGATCATTATCGGTATTATTAATCATCTTTAACCTTTTTTTCAAATCTTCCACTTTTCTTCTACTATACCCTCTTGTATCATCATCGGCCAAATCGGTATCCGTTTCCCGTGTCATAATAACGAGGGCTCCTTGCTGTTGGAGATAATCCCTTACTTTTATAGTGATATCTAATGCTATGTCTTTTTCAAGGGTTTTCCCTGTTCCTGCTCCACCATCTGGGCCTCCATGTCCCGCATCTAACAAAATGATTTTACCTGACAACGGAAGGTTCCATGTGTTCCAAGAATCATCCTCCATAAAGTCATGCTGTAAGATGAGAAACAATACAAGTAAACCTGCAATAAAACTTATGATTTTTATTCTTCGCTTCGACACCCAAATCATCCTTCCCGCTCGTCCCTGTTCAATAAACTATATGGGACAAGAGGGAAAAATAGAACAGAAGAAAGAGTAAAGCAGAAGTGCACTATTTATAGCTATGCACCTCTGCCAAAATATTCAAGGATTCAATTTAATGCAGGCGAAGTTTATGTCGCCTTTGGCCCTTTTCATACCCTTCTCTCCACCAAACATGTATATACTGTTCACATAGGTAATAAAGAGATTCACTCATCGTGCCTTCTTCACCATTTCCCCAGTAAAGTAGAAAATTGTATAACGTATCAATTAAGTGTTTTTCTTCTTTGTAACAACGTAACCGCACTGCCTCTTGGTCCTCTCCGTAATACCCAAATTTGCTGAACTTTGCCCCTAATAGGAAGGCCTCTAACGCTACATCATAACAAGCCTCTTCTATACCTGTATTCATGACAAAACTGGAGGCTATTTTTGTTGAACCAAAGTATTGTTTTACTCTTTCTTTTAACGTATTGATGGATAAGTCCCGAAGTACGGAACGCTCATATTTAATCTGTTTTTCACGTCTTTTTTCTTTAAAGGTAGTAATAACAGTCACTTCAATTTCACCTCTTAGAACTATTCTTTATCCCTTGTTCATAAGAAATGCAAAGACAGTTTTACCAATTTTTTATGTAATTGGACAGGTACACGAACGTATAGTCTCTTCCTCGATACAATATATATGTAAAACCCTTTATATAGGAGGAGCTGAAATGAAACTCTATTTAGATCCAGGTCATGGTGGTAGTGACCCAGGTGCCCAAGGTAATGGACTAAATGAAAAGGATATTACATTAGATATTGCGCTTAAAATTCGGACAATCCTTATCAACAATTACGAGAATATCGAAGTCAAAATGAGTCGTACAACTGATATAACAAAAAGCTTAAGCCAGCGGACAAATGAAGCAAACTCCTGGGGGGCCAATTTTTACATGGCCATTCATATTAATGCCTTTAATGGTACCGCACAAGGATACGAGGATTACATCTACAGTAATCTATCCGATTCCTCAACGACAGCAAGGTATCGTGAGATTATTCATGCGGAAGTAATGAAACTTAATCAATTAATAGACCGCGGAAAGAAAAAAGCAAATTTCCATGTTCTCCGGGAATCAGCAATGCCAGCCATCCTTTCTGAAAATGGCTTTATTGATCATGCCCATGATGCAGCCTTAATGAAACAATCTTCTTGGCGACAAAATGTAGCCCAGGGACATGCGAATGGCATCGCAAAAGCTTTTAATCTAAAGCCTAAATCCGTGTCACCAGTACCAGTACCTTCTGAAACCATTTACAAAGTGATTGCAGGATCATTCAAACAACGGAATAACGCTGACAATCGAGCAGCTTTCATTGAATCAAAAGGCATTGAAGCATTTGTTATGACAACAACCATTTCGGGTGAAATTTGGTATCGTGTACAGGCTGGAGCCTTTTCAAATCGAGCAAATGCTGAAGCTCGTCAGGAAGAAATCCAAAATCTAGGCATTACAGATACCTTCATCATTACCGAAGGTACCAGCCCGACGACTACACCTACTCCGTCAGAACCCACTCCCACTGGATATTCCATTCTTGGGCAGACCTTCTTGTCCCCAGAGCACATGAATCTTTATGTTAAAACAGTCAATCCCCATGCGATTGAACTAGGTGATTTTTATTTAACCTTTGGCGAATACTATGGAATCAGAGGTGATATTGCGTTTGCGCAAGCTTTACATGAAACAAACTATTTCCGCTTTACAGGCACTGTAAAACCAGCGCAAAATAATTATGCAGGGATTGGTACAACAGGACCGGATAATCCTGGCGCAAGCTTTGCCACACCAGAAGAGGGAGTACTCGCACATCTTCAGCATCTATTCGCTTATGCTTCTACAAAGGTCCTACCCGATGAATATCCGCTGGTAGATCCCCGTTTTTATCTAGTTAAACGAGGATCGGCTCCAACATGGACCGCTTTAAACGGTATATGGGCCGTGCCGGGCACAACCTATGGCCAATCTATTTTAAGTCTATATGGAAAAATGCATTCGCCAAACAAAATTTAGACACAGTTTTGAATGAAATCAATAAATAAGAAGCAGAGGCTGATTCCTTGGGTAGGAGTCAGCCTTGTTTCTTTCTTATTCGTTCTCCCCTATTACATAATCCTTCCACTATAGGAAATACTATTCTAAATGTGATGTAAACTACGGCGGTGAATTGTAATAATGAACTGGTTTATGAAGAAAAAGGCGCAAAATAGTGAAAAAGCAACGTTAGAACAATATCTCCAACGTTCGAATGATTATACAAAAGTTCATTATATAAACCAGGCAACCAATTGCCGATTTTCTTTTTCCTTTATATCTACACTCATTGACGAGAGCATTTTGCAGGAAAATGTCCTACCCTATTTACTAGAAAAGCCATTTGAAAAGATTGAAGAAGTAAAGAAGCTCATTCCCCTTGCGGATGTGCAGATAAGTAATGATGAAAGTCTTATTGAACAGAAATTATTTAATGGATATGTATTTTTAACACTTGATTCAGACCCAGGTCATTTTGCCTTTTTGGCTGCGCAAAAAGAAATTGTCCGCAGCATTACACAGCCTGAGGTTGAGTTTAGTGTTATTGGGCCAAAGGAAGCCTTTGTTGAATCTCTCGAGCAAAATGTTAACTTAATCCGCAAACGACTTCCTGTTAAGGAACTAATAAGTGAAGAGTTGACACTAGGCACTCTATCGAAAACAAAGATTTCGGTTATGTATTTAGATGGGATTGCTGACCCGGATAATATCCAGGAAGTGATGAAGCGGTTAAAGGCTGTTGACTTTGATGCCATAACCGATAGTTCTTATATTGTTCAATTAATCTCAGATAATAAAAATTCCCCCTTCCCACAGCTTCTCGATACCGAGCGGCCAGACCGGGTAACTGCCATCTTGGCAGAGGGGAAAATTGCTATATTTGTTGATGGGTCTCCGCATGTGCTGATCACGCCAACAACGCTGGTTGAGTTTTTTGGCTCGTTTGAGGATTACTTTTTAAATTGGATGTTATCCTCATTCTTTCGGTTAATTCGGCTTTTTGCCGTTGCCTTTTCTATTTTGATTACACCAGTTTATGTAGCGACTTTGTCTTATCATTATGAACTGATTCCAAAGGATTTAATGAATACGTTAGTTACGTCTCGCCGTGAAATACCGCTTCCCCCTATCCTGGAAGCATTGTTTTTAGAGCTAACGATTGAGCTTCTACGTGAGGCTGGAGCCCGACTTCCTACAAAGGTCGGTCAGACAATCGGTATCGTGGGTGGTATCGTTATCGGGACCGCTTCGGTTGAAGCAGGCCTTACAAGTAATGTTCTATTAATTATCGTCGCTCTTGCGGCACTGGCGTCATTTACTACCCCTGTTTATAAAATGGGCAACGCCATTCGTTTACTGCGCTTTCCATTTTTATTTTTTGCTGAGCTTTGGGGCCTGCTAGGAATCGTTTTTTGTTTTTGCCTGTTAATGGCACATTTACTTAGACTAACATCCCTTAATAGACCGTTTTTAGAACCGATCTATCCACCAAGAATGACGGACCTAAAGGATTCTATTATTAGGCTCCCATTCTCAAAGCAATCCTTAAGGCCTCAGACTTTACGGACTCAAAATCCCGTTCGTTTTACTCCTAGGAAAAAAGTGAAAAAAGGAGATATTGACGAATAGAACGTGGAGGAAGTGCTATGGAACATTTAGTGCCGGAAAAAGCAAAAGTATCGCCTTTTTTAGTTTTCTTTCTCGTCCATACGATGCAGGTGGGCATAGGCGTTCTTGGCTTTCAACGCATTATCGCTTTAACAGCAGGATATGATGCATGGATGTCGGTGATTTTTGCAGGTTTAAGCATTCATATCATCATATGGATGATGTATAAAATTCTTGAGACCGTCGATGGTGATATCATCACTGCCCATTCGTTTGTTTTCGGAAAGAAAATTGGTAAACTCCTATCATTTCCCTTTGTCCTTTATTTTTTGATGATTGCCTTGACCCTTCTAAGAACCTTTATTGAAGTCGTCCAAGTATGGATGTTCCAGGATATGAGCACCTTTTGGTATTCTTTCGCTTTTTGTGGATTAGCCATATATATTATCTTCGGAGGCTTTAGAACGGTGACCGGGGTGGCTTTCTTTGGAGTCGTCCTCCCTGCTTACTTAATCTTAACTTTTTTCTTTACGATTCCTTATGCAGATGTAAAAAATTTACTTCCTATTTTTGATCACTCCGTTAAGGATTTGGTAATGGCATCCTATCAAATGTCCCTTACCTACCTTGGCTACGAGGTGCTTTTATTTTTCTATCCATATATTAAAGATCCTCAAAAATCGAAAAAGTGGGCACATTTAGGAGTCCTTTACACAACTGTACTCTATACATTGCTAACGTTCGTCACCTTTACCTATTTTTCAGAGGGGCAGCTGCAAAAAAATATTTGGGCCACCCTGACGATGTGGAAAGTGGTTGAAATGCCCTTTGTTGAAAGATTCGAATACATTGGGATCGCTAATTGGAATATCATCATTCTTCCTAATTTTTGCATCGCCCTTTGGTGTGGTAGCCGGATTGTTAAAAGAGTAACCAACATAAAACAAAAATATGGTGTTCTTGTTTTAGCGATGTTTACTTTAATTTTTATTAATTTTTTTAAGTCACGGGAACAAATAAATACGCTTATCGATTATACCGGAAAAATTGCCTTTTTCCTTAATTACGGCTATATTCCATTGCTCTTTTTTCTTGTGTTAATTGTGAAGAAGGTGAAGAAAAAATGAGGAAACTCCTTACCTTTTTTATTGTTTTAACCATTCTAACAGGATGCGTACGAAAAGAAATTTTAGACGATGTCAATCTAGAAACGGGAAGTGCCTATGATTATATTGATAACCAAATACGCGGTACAGCTCTCATTCCTGTTTATTTACCCGATAAATCAGTAGAAAATAAAACCTTTTCCGCTTCTTCTAGTCTAAGCAGAGACTTTTTAAGAGATGTTCAGCGTCAATCTTCTGACCCTCTCGTAACAGGGTCTCTTAAAGTGGTTCTTTTTGGAGAAAAGCTTGCGAAGCAGAAAGGAATTTTAGCCCTCATCGACTCCTTTCAACGGGACCCAAGCATCGGTGCTGGCCTTTACCTTACTGTTACGGAAGGGGAAGCCAAAGATGTTATTGAAGGCAAATATGGAAAAAGAGGGAATGCAGTCTATCTATCCAATCTTATTCGCCATAATATGAAGTCGAAAGATTTGCCGAAAACAAATCTACAGCGATTTTTATTTGATTTTCACCAAAAGGGAAAATCCCCCTATCTGCCGCAAATTCGTTCGTTGAGTGATGACCAAATAGAAATTAGCGGCATCAGCTTTTTTCGATATGGTAAAGTGGTTCAGACCATACCAGCTGCAAAGATGTTTTATTTTAAGCTTCTTGTAGACAACTATAGTGAGGGAACCTTAAAGGTAAACATCGATAAAGAAATTGCATCCATTGAAAGTATTCGTTCTAAATTCAAGATGAAACTCGCAGCTAGGAATCCCTATACCGTAAATGTACACATTAAAGTGAAAGCCATGTTAAATGAATACACCGGAGCTAGTGTGACGCCAAAAGGTATTAAGGAAATTGAAAAAAAAGTGGAAAAGGACATAGAATCAGAATGCCTTAAGTTAACAAAAGGTTTTCAAGAAAATGAAATTGATCCCGTAGGATTTGGCCACTTTATAAAAAGTAGAACAAGGAATTTCAACTTTAAAAAGTGGGATACCGACTATCAATATTTGAAAGTCAATGTACATGCAGATGTGAGCATTATCGAATCAGGTGTTATTGAGTAAATTAAGCTAAAAAAGAGACTCCCATCAGCCTTCAATTGATAGGAGTCTCTACTGGTTAATTCATATTTTGTGACTGATTCATTTTGTAGATTTTTGCAGGCTTGGGAAGCGTTATCCCTGTAAAACCATAAAAAACAGTGAGTAGCGGTGAAAATAAACAAAATAACGCAAAAGGAAAATATTCTGTAACGGAAACGCCAAGGACTGATGCTAAAAATACACCACAGACACTCCACGGTACAAGCGGATTAACAACTGTCCCCGCATCTTCAAGCACCCGTGAAAGATGCTTTGGTTCCAAACCTGCTTTTTTGAAATGCTCTTTAAATGCGTTTCCAGGCAATAAGATCGATAAGTATTGCTCACCAAGTATAAAATTTACCGCTATCGCCATTCCGGCCGTTGCACTGATTAATACGGACACTCGGGTTAATAGGGAATTGATCATTGATAATACAGCTGGAATAATTCCTAATCTGAACAGCAGGCCTCCCATACTCAGTGCAAGCAGAATGACTGATATACTAAACATCATGCTTTCGATACCGCCCCGTGTCAGAATTGAATCAACTTCCTTTATCCCACTTTCAGATTTGTAACCAGAATAGAGCAGGTCTAAAAATCCTTTACCGCCCAATCCTCCCTTAATCCACAACGAGATAATAAGAGCAGATAAAATGCCCGCGGAAAGCGTTGCAATGGCAGGGACCTTTTTAGCAGCCAAAATGGCAAGGATTAAGAGTGGTAATAGTGAATACCAGTGCACTAGGCGCATATCTAGTAAAGTATTCTTAATAACTGCAATTTGTTGAATGCTCTTTGCTGTTTCCGCTGGGGATAGAACCAGATACACGATAAATGAAAGAATAAAAGCAGGGATAGTCGTCCATGCCATATTTTTTATATGTTCAAATAAATCGGCTCCTGCAACACTAGATGCAAGGTTCGTTGTATCCGATAGAGGCGACATTTTATCACCGAAGAAAGCACCTGATACTACCGCCCCTGCAGTGATCACAGGCGAAATGCCTAGTGCAGTGCTTGCAGAAACAAAAGCGACTCCTACTGTTGCAGCAGTGGTTAAAGAGCTACCTATACTGAGACCTATAATGGATGTTACGACAAAAACAATGGCATAGTAAAATTTCCCCGATACTAAGTCAACCGCAATATAAATAAATGTTGGAATGGTGCCACTTGCCATCCAACTGCTTATCAGCATCCCGATAAAAAAGAAAATCATAACAGCTGCGATGCCTGATTTAGCTCCATTTGACATGGCTTCTTCCAAATCTTTAAAGCTTACTTTTTTAATTACGCCATAACCCAGTAATAGAGCGATGCCTGAAATTATTGCTAAGTGCGGTACTACCTGAAGGCCAATAATTAAATAACTAACCAGCCCCATTAAAGCCGCTATAATCAACATGGCTTCAGCTGGTTTGATGGTTAATACTTTTTGTTCTTGTTCCATAAAAAATTTCCTCCTATTAAAGATATAACTAAACGCAAAAAAGCCCCTCCATCTAGGGACGAAAGGACTCCGCGTTACCACCCTAATTGGCAAGGTTAAATCTTGTACCCCTTACCCTCTTAAAAATGTATGCCTGTATAAAACAGCTGTACTTCAAAATGGTCACTGCCCAGATTTTCACCCTCCATCTGGTCTCTATTTGCTGCTCATGTCATTTCTACTAGAACTGTAGGCGTGATATTTACTATTACACTAAAACGCTTTTAAGCGTTAAAGTGTGTGTGTGAATAATATACAACGTCATTCTTTATTTGTCAAAAGTTTTTTTAACATAATGTCTGTGTTAAAGAACAGTGTTGATTTATACACCCTTTTGATTGGAGCGGAAGGCACGAAGACTCCTGTGGGAGTATGGTTCAGGGGAGACCCCGCAGGCGCAAGCGCCGAGGAGGCTCGCCGAAACACCCACGAACCGCTCGTGCCTGGAGCGGAAATCAACAGGCAAATTTAACAGAGCCAACATAATAAAAAATACTCTCAACCAATTTGGTTGAGAGTATTTGAACGTTCAGGGGAAAATCATGTTTTATTTTTCGATAGATATCTACTAAGAATTTGTCGATATTTCCTGGGAATTTGTAGAAAATTGGAAAAACAGTGGATACGGTAGGTTAAATATCATCTCGCATATCGACTTCTTTTTCTATTAAAGAAGAAGGCTCTGGGGATTTATTTGTATGTTATATCGCCCGGCGATACGAACAAAAAAAAGCCTTTAACAGGCACGTTATTTTCTGAATATGGAGAAAAGCCACGCCCATTTTTCTTTAGGCTGTTGTATCGCTTCTTCTAAACGTTTATTAAAAACATTTTGTGAAATCCATTCTTTTTTCTGTTCGTCCCTCATATTTTGTATTTCTTTTTGTAAGAAATCGCTTATTTGTTGCTCCTGTTTCAGCAATGTTTCGTAATGGATCATTTGGTGTTCAGTTAATTTTTCAATTTTAGCATGAGTTTTTTGTGCAGAATTTCCAATATTAGAACTTATAACATGATGATCTTGCTGGAGCCGGGAAACCTGTGTTTTAAGCTGAGACATATCGTTTGTCAGTTGAACATTCATTTCACGTGTGGCTGCGAGTTCATTAGCTAAAAACATTAAGATCTCTTCTAATTGTTTGGGGTCTTGTGGTAGATTACCATATGTATCGGGTATAGCAATCTCAGTTTCATTGAGTCCTTCTAAACTTTCTTTTTGTTTATATACAATGTCTTTAGCTGTTTCGTCTAGGGGCTTGTCCGTATCGCGTAACGCTATAAGAGCTCCGATGTCAGATAGTACAAAAATACGCCGATCTCCATCTTTCAAAAACTCATATCCATTCCGCTCTAAGATTTGTCCATACTTTCGAACAGTGGGTGTTGCAATTCCTAATTCTTCTGCCACTTCTTTGGAAGAGAAAGCTTGTTCATTAGGTTGTATATCACGTCGCATATCGCACCTCCTTTTTTATTAAATATGAACGTTTTCAAATGAATTTGCAAGGGTCATATCACCTAACGATACAAAATAAAAGAGAGAACCACTTAGCTCTATTACAAAGAATGTTTTTTTGGTGATATTGCAATGTATCGCCAGGCGATACGGAAACCCCATTCGATCCTGGATAAGTAGGAATCATAATTTCTTTCCCGCAACAAAACTAGGCGGCCTATTTCACGTTGATCGTTCATAGAATGTTGCTTTTATACAGGAAGTTCAATCAAGCCGGACACTCTAAAAGAGCAAACAGTTACTATATTTCAAAAATACATTGAGCTAAGATTTATGGTCAAACTGTGGTCAAATGCTTTTTTCTAAATAAAAGGCTATATTATCATTTGTTTGTTGATTTACGTGTAGATAAGAGAATTCATAAGCGGAGATATTCCGGTTAACTGCTCTAAATGAGACAAAATCCAAAGATTTGGATACAATAACCGGAAAAAATACCCTTATTTTTAAGGAAATAAGGGTATTTCCCAATTTAAGCGGAATTTTTCCGTTTATTTTTCAAACACTATGAAATCACCATTCAGTTATAACAGAGCCAAATAAAAAAGACACCCAACCAAATTGGTTGAGAGTCTTTGATGTTCGAAAAGATTAACGTTTTGAGAACTGAGGCGCACGACGAGCACCTTTAAGACCGTATTTCTTACGCTCTTTCATACGTGCATCACGAGTTAATAGACCTGCGCGCTTTAATGTTGGACGGAACTCAGGGTCAGCTTGAAGTAATGCGCGAGCAATACCGTGGCGGATTGCGCCAGCTTGACCAGTGTATCCACCGCCGCTTACGTTTACAAGAACATCATAGCTGCCTACAGTTTCAGTAGCTACTAATGGTTGTCTTACAACAACACGTAAAGCTTCAAATGGGATATAATCTTCGATTTCACGACCGTTAACTACAATTTTACCTGTGCCTGGAACTAGACGCACACGTGCGACTGAGCTCTTACGACGACCAGTACCGATATATTGAACTTGTGCCAAGTTAATTCCCTCCCTCTAAATTATCCGCGAAGTTCGTAAACTTCAGGTTTTTGTGCTTGGTGCGGATGTTCGCTACCAGCATATACGTGTAATTTTTTGATCATTTGACGGCCAAGAGAATTCTTTGGAAGCATACCTTTAACAGCAAGCTCGATCATTTTCTCAGCATAATTTGTACGCATTTCAAGAGCAGTTCTTTGCTTTAAACCACCAGGATGCATGCTGTGACGGTAGTAGATCTTGTCAGTTAATTTCTTTCCTGTTAGTTCTACTTTAGATGCATTAAGAATGATTACATTATCACCAGTGTCAACATGTGGTGTAAAAGTTGGTTTGTTTTTACCACGTAGAATTGATGCTACCTCAGAAGCAAGACGTCCAAGAGTTTTGCCCTCAGCATCAATCACGTACCATTTACGCTCGATATTGTTGGCATTTGCCATAAACGTTGTACGCATGAGTTTCCCTCCTAATTAAATCCATAAAGATTATTTTTTCGCACCTTCATAAAGCAATTAATGTTTATTCTGTTCCGGGAATCCACATTAATGCCCTTGTGCGCTTAAGTTTTCTAATTCATATATTTTCAATCACGATGAAGACTTTTCCGGGGCTTAATCGTGGGATTAAAAACACACACATATAATATAATAAATACTTTGGGTCTATATGTCAAGGGGATGTTACACCAGGTTGGGTTGTTTTATTAAAATGTTGAATATATATTGATTTCCGCTCCAGGCGCGAGCGGTTCGCGGGCGTGCCGGGGAGCCTCCTCGTCGCTTCGCTCCTGCGGGGTCTCCCCTGCCCCGTACTCCCGCAGGAGTCTTCGCGCCTTCCGCTACAATAAAAAGGTGTCTCAAATTAGCCTTAAAAAAGCTAATAAACCCGATGTTTCACATCCCAAATATTAGTAAAAAACTTCCCAAAGGTATAGACCGTGGGCTGGAGCTGTTTTTCCTGCCAGGCGTCTATCTTTTTTTTCTAGGATAGCAGGAATGTCATCAGGGTTTCGATCACCTGACCCTACTTCTAGCAAAGTTCCTACCAAAATTCGAACCATATTATACAAAAAGCCATTTCCGACAAAGCGAATCGTAAGCTGGTCATCTTCCAGCAAAAAGTCTATTGCTTTAACGGTTCGTACTTTATCCTCCACTTCTGTTTTTGCCGAACAAAAGCTAGTAAAGTCATGGGTGCCAAGGAAATATTTACTTGCATCCCTCATAGCATCTATATTGAGATGATAAGGGTAACGATAGGCAAAGAGCCTCTGAAAAGGATTCCTCTTAGAAGATAAGTGCAGCACATAGCGATACTCTTTCCCTATCGCATCAAACCGAGAATGAAAGCTATCGCTTACTTTTTTAACAGAAAGAATTGAAATATCCTCCGGCAACATCGAATTTAGCGCAATTTCCCACCGATCTTCAGCGATAGGTAAGGGAGAATCAAAATGAATCACCTGTCCTATTGCATGAACGCCTGCATCTGTTCGTCCAGAGCCTGTAACCTTTACAGAGGTGCCCTTATGCATTTTTGCTAAGACAGCTTCTATTTCTCGTTGTACAGTCCTCTTATTTGGTTGTACTTGATACCCCGAGAAACCCGAGCCATCATAGGATATAATGCATTTGTATCTTTGCATGATTTCGCTCCATTATGAACGTAATAAGATTAAAAAGATGGTTAAAACACTAAGAAGTACTAATTGCAAGGAATCGCCTAATTGCCATTCTAACTGCCTGTATTTTGTTCTTCCTTCTCCTCCGCGATAACCTCTTGCTTCCATCGCTATGGCCAGTTCTTCCGCCCGTTTAAAGGAGCTGACAAACAACGGAATAAGTAGTGGGATGACTGCCTTAATCCGCTCCATAAAGGGACCACTTGAAAACTCCACGCCACGAGCCATTTGAGCTTTCATAATTTTGTCAGTTTCCTGCATTAATGTTGGTATGAAACGTAAGGAAATAGACATCATTAAAGCCATTTCGTGGACTGGAAAATGGACCTTTTTTAGTGGATGTAAAAGTGTTTCTAGTCCATCTGTAATTTCAATAGGAGTCGTAGTTAATGTTAACAATGAAGTCATTAAAATCAAGAAGAAGAAGCGTAAAGAAATAAAGATCCCCTGTCTAACACCTTCTTCGTAAATTTTAATGGGCCCCCAATGATACAAAAGATCGCCTTGTTTTGTAAAGAACAATTGTAAGGCTAAGGTAAAGAGAACAAGCCATAGAACCGGTTTCAGGCCCCCATATAGAAAACGCACAGGAATACGGGACAAACCAAGCATGAAAAAAGTATAAATCCCTATAAGTGCATAAGTAACTGCATTATTTGCTAAGAAAATAACACATACAAATAAAAAGATAATTAGCAATTTAGAACGAGGGTCCATTTTATGGATTAAAGAATCAGCAGGAACATAGCGGCCAAAGATCATTTTCTCCATCATGAGCGAACACCTCTTAACGCTTCAGTAACAGCTTCAGTTAACTCATCTATTGATAAATACATTTTATTAAGTTTTACACCCATCTTCTCTTCCAGCTTTAACTGGAAACGTACTACTTCGGGAACATCTAAACCCATTTGTACTAACTGAGCAGGTGCAGAGAAAATTTCTTCTGGTGTTCCTTTATTTACTACTTTTCCTTGTTGCATGATGACAATCTGGTCAGCGTATCTAGCTGCATCTTCCATACTATGTGTAACTAATATAGTGGATAGATTTCTTTCTTTGTGTAGTGAATTAAACATATCCATAATTTCTTTCCGCCCGCGTGGATCTAGTCCTGCAGTAGGTTCATCCAGAACGATAACATCTGGTTCCATGGCCAACACACCAGCAATCGCCACTCGACGCATTTGCCCACCTGAAAGATCAAAGGGAGATTTTTCTAAGACTTCTTCCCCAAGCCCTACCTGTTTCAAGGCAAGACGCGCCCGCTTTTTTGCCTCAGTTTCAGAAACACCGAAATTCAGCGGACCAAAAATAATATCCTTTTCTACTGTTTCTTCAAAAAGCTGGTGTTCCGGAAATTGAAAAACGATGCCTACCTTTTGCCGTACTTGTTTTAAATTCTTATTTTTTTGCTGTGCTCTAATTTCATGTTCCCCAATTTTAACCGTTCCATTAGTTGGTTGTAATAGGGCATTTAGATGCTGTAGAACCGTTGACTTACCAGAACCTGTATGACCGATTATTGCCAAGAATGTTCCAGATGGGATGTCGATAGAAACATCCTTAATCGCTATACGTTCAAAAGGGGTGTTTGCTTGATAACGGTATTCTATATTTTGAAGCGAGATGTCCATAGCTCTGTCACCAACTCTTCTTCCGATAAATAATGCTTGGATAGGTCAATCCCTTTTTGACGGAATGCTTTGCTCATTTTAACCGAGAACGGAATATCCAATCCTAATTGAATCAACTGCTCGTCCATTGAAAAAATCTCTTCCGGTACACCTTCACGAAAAACCTCACCTTTATTCATGACAATGATACGATCTGCTTTTGCTGCCTCTTCTAAGTCATGGGTAATAGAGATAACCGTTAAAGACTTCTCTTCTTTTAATACTCTAACCGTTTCTAAAACCTCCTCACGACCTCTGGGATCAAGCATGGAGGTAGCCTCATCTAGAATAATAATAGAAGGTCTTAAGGCAAGTACGCCAGCAATTGCTACTCGCTGCTTCTGTCCACCTGATAGATGGTGGGGCTCTTGATATAGAAATTTATCCATTTTCACTTTTTTCAATGAATCTTCCACACGTAGTACCATTTCATCTCTAGGTATGCCATGATTTTCTAGACCAAAAGCCACATCATCCTGTACAGTTGTACCGACAAATTGGTTATCAGGGTTTTGGAATACCATCCCTAATTGTTTACGGACATCCCATATCGTTTCCTCATTCAAACCTATGCCACATACAGTAATCTCACCCTTTTGAGGGAATTGTAGCCCATTAAGGAGCTTTGCCATGGTTGATTTACCAGAGCCATTATGACCGACAATAGCCAGCCATTCACCTTCATAGATATCAAATGTTACATTATGAAGTGCGTAGCGTTCCTGTCCTTCGTATTGAAAGAAAACTTCCTTAAGTGAAACAATTGATTCTTTCATTGTTATTCCTCCTCTCGACTAACATACTAAACTATGCTCTACTAAGACAATATTTTTACATATAAAAAAAAGCCCGCACCTCGTCCCCAGGCAGCAATTACTACGGCTGCAAAAAGGAATTTCGATAAAGAAATGGGAGGAGGTGCATGAGCTAGACGAGACGTGAAAAAGAAAACAAATGTTACTATAAATCATTTTCAATCCCAGGGAGTATTATTCCCTTCATGCTCCTATACGTAGGAGTCACGCTCATCATAACACTCGTTTGGCTTGGGTCGGACAATATATTCCCTTACAGAAAAAGGGCAAAGAACAAGTTTGTTTGTAAACTGTCCAGCGCCCTTGTTGTCTGTTAAAAGGTATTAAACTAACTCGATAATAACCATTGGCGCACCGTCACCGCGGCGAGGTCCAAGTTTCATAATACGAGTATATCCACCTTGACGCTCTTGGTAACGTGGAGCGATATCAGCGAAAAGTTTTTGTACAGCATCTTGACCATTTTCAGCATTAGCAACTTCATTACGAACGTAAGAAGCAGCTTGACGACGAGCATGTAAATCGCCGCGCTTACCTAAAGTGATCATTTTTTCAACAGTCACACGAAGTTCTTTCGCGCGAGTTTCTGTTGTTTCGATGCGCTCGTTGATAATTAAATCTGTAGTTAAATCACGTAGCATAGCTTTACGCTGTGCACTTGTGCGTCCTAACTTTCTGTATGCCATGAAGGGTTCCCTCCTTTGTTGAAGTCATTAAACGGATCGTCAGCAGCGTTTGAACTAGTCGTCCTTACGCAAGCCTAATCCAAGCTCTTCTAGTTTCGCCTTCACTTCTTCGAGTGATTTGCGGCCTAAGTTACGGACCTTCATCATATCTTCTTCAGTCTTATTAGCTAATTCCTGAACAGTGTTGATTCCAGCACGCTTTAAGCAGTTATAAGAACGAACAGAAAGGTCTAGTTCTTCAATAGTCATTTCAAGAACTTTTTCTTTTTGATCTTCTTCTTTTTCAATCATGATTTCAGCATTTTGAGCTTCATCGGTTAACCCAACGAAAATGTTCAAATGCTCGGTCAAAATTTTCGAACCAAGAGCAATCGCTTCCTTTGGCCCAGTGCTTCCATCTGTCCAAACATCTAGCGTTAGCTTATCATAATTTGTCATTTGACCTACACGAGTATTTTCTACTTGATAGGACACACGAGAAACTGGAGTAAAGATTGAGTCAATTGGAATCACACCAATTGGTTGATCTTCTCTCTTGTTTAGATCAGCCGGAGTATAGCCACGACCGCGTCTAGCAGTTAACCGCATGCGAAGATGACCATTTGTAGCTAATGTAGCAATATGAAGGTCTGGATTTAAGATTTCAACATCACTATCATGTGTGATATTGCTAGCCTTAACAGGTCCTTCACCCTGTACATCAATCTCAAGGGTTTTCTCTTCGTCAGAGTAGATTTTTAAAGCTAATTTTTTAATGTTTAAAATGATGGATGTTACATCCTCTACGACGCCTTCAATTGTTGAGAACTCATGAAGTACCCCATCGACCTGAATCGATGTAACAGCGGCACCTGGGAGTGAAGATAGTAGGATACGACGTAAGGAGTTACCCAAAGTGGTACCATATCCACGCTCAAGTGGCTCTACGACGAACTTACCGTACTTGGCATCATCGTTGATCTCAACCGTTTCGATTTTTGGTTTTTCTATTTCGATCATCAAATAACCCTCCTTCAAAACGTCGAAACCTCAATTAGTTTTATTAACTAACTGAAATTCCCCCATGTATACGTTCCCGTTTTGTGCACAACAACTGGAATAAATTCTCTGTATGAACTCTAAAAAATTAGTATCATATCCATTATAGACGCATGATACAACTTCTATACAAAGAAATTAAACGCGACGGCGTTTTGGTGGACGGCATCCGTTATGAGGAACAGGTGTAACGTCTTTGATTGCAGTTACTTCAAGACCAGCAGCTTGAAGAGCACGGATAGCAGCTTCACGGCCTGCACCAGGTCCTTTAACAGTAACTTCTAAAGTTTTCATACCATGTTCGATAGATGTCTTAGCTGCAGTTTCAGCCGCCATTTGAGCTGCGAATGGAGTAGATTTACGAGAACCTTTAAATCCAAGCGCACCAGCACTTGACCAAGAAATTGCATTACCGTGTACATCAGTAATAGTTACGATCGTATTGTTAAAAGTTGAACGGATATGAGCGATCCCAGATTCAATATTCTTTTTAACACGACGTTTACGTGTATTAGTTTTACGTGCCATTTAAATAACCTCCTTTGCCGATTACTTCTTCTTGTTCGCTACAGTCTTACGAGGACCTTTGCGTGTACGAGCGTTGTTTTTCGTATTTTGTCCACGAACCGGTAAACCACGACGATGACGTAATCCGCGGTAGCAGCCGATTTCCATTAAACGCTTAATGTTAAGAGAAATTTCACGGCGAAGATCACCTTCAACTTTTAATTTGTCGATGATGTCACGGATTTTGTTTAATTCGTCTTCTGTTAAATCACGTACACGAGTATTTTCAGAAACACCTGCTTCAGCTAATACTTTTTGTGCAGTATTTTTACCAATACCATAAATGTAAGTTAATGAGATAACTACACGCTTTTCACGTGGAATATCTACACCAGCAATACGTGCCATATTTTAGCGCACCTCCTTCAGATTAACCTTGTTTTTGTTTATGTTTAGGGTTTTCACAGATAACCATAACTTTTCCGCGTCTACGGATAACTTTGCACTTTTCGCAGATCGGTTTAACAGATGGTCTTACTTTCATTATCCTAACCTCCTTAATGGTACGGAGTGCAAGCTGATTATTTAAAGCGGTAAGTAATTCTTCCGCGTGTTAAGTCATATGGAGAAAGCTCAACAGTCACCTTGTCACCCGGAAGGATTCGAATGAAGTGCATTCGAATTTTGCCAGAAACATGAGCTAGCACAGTATGACCATTTTCTAATTCTACCTTAAACATTGCATTTGGCAAAGTTTCAATTACTTTACCTTCAATTTCAATTACATCATCTTTGGCCATCGGTCTCGTCTCCCTTCTCTATTCAGAATAGCGTTCGCCAATACATAGTAGGGCGCATTGGGTCAATTCTTCATACGTAATCCTGCAACCTTACAATTTTAACATAATGAGTAGCATTCTGTCCTCTAGTAACTATTACAAATTACAAATATTTCGGATTAGAATGGGTCTGGTCATAAAACACTAAATTTTAGTTAATATTTCAAAACCTGTTTCAGTGATCGCAATCGTGTGCTCAAAATGTGCACACCATTTTCCATCTACTGTCACAACCGTCCAATCGTCAGCCAATGTTTTTACATACCGGCTTCCGGCATTCACCATCGGTTCAATTGCAAGGACCATACCAGGCTTTAATACAGGACCTTTGTTTGGTGGACCAAAATGAGGAATATCTGGGTCCTCATGTAAGTCTTGCCCTACTCCGTGCCCCACATACTCACGTACAATAGAAAAACCATTTGCTTCCACATACTTTTGTATCGCATGGGAGATGTTCGAGAGTCGCTCGCCCGGTTTAGCTTCCTTTAAGCCTTGATAAAGTGACTCCTCTGTTACGTCGAGAAGACGCTGGGAATTTTCATCAATCGTTCCTACAGCATACGTCCATGCTGAATCACCATGATAGCCGTTATACTTAGCACCGATATCGATACTAATAATATCGCCCTTATTTAGGACACGGTCACCAGGAATTCCATGAACAAGTTCGTTGTTCACACTTGCACAGATACTGCCGCGAAAACCATTATACCCTTTAAACGAAGGAAAAGCATCCCTGCTGAGAATAAACTCTTCAGCAATTCTGTCCAATTCACGCGTTGTCATACCTGGAACGATATGTTTCTTCAACTCCTGATGAGTCAAAGCAACTATTCGACCGGCTTCCCGCATGATGTCAATTTCCTTAGGGGTTTTACAAATGATCATTCAGCTAAGCCCC
Source organism: Neobacillus phoenicis (assembly GCF_047302305.1). Lineage (NCBI taxonomy): Bacteria > Bacillati > Bacillota > Bacilli > Caryophanales > Bacillaceae > Neobacillus > Neobacillus phoenicis. The sequence goes on from NZ_CP154847.1 coordinate 317,227, forward strand.
CAAGTAATTCCTCGATATCAATAAATACTTTATTAATATCTTGTTGGCCATCAATTGTGCGTAAATAGCCCTTATCCTCATAAAAACCTAATAATGGTGCAGATTGCTTGATGTTAACGTCTAAGCGATTTTGAACTGTTTCAGCATTATCGTCAGCTCGTTGGTACAGCTCACCGCCACAGCGGTCGCAGACACCCTCTTTTGCAGGAGGATTAAAAACTAAATGATAAGTCGAACCACAGTCCTTGCAAATACGTCTTCCAGTCAAACGATCCATTAAAATGCTTTTATCCACGTCGATATTAATCACATAGTCAATCTTTTTATTAAGATCAGCTAGTAGATTCTCTAACGCTTCTGCTTGAGGTACTGTTCTAGGAAAGCCGTCTAGTAAGAATCCCTTTTGACAGTCATCTTTACTTAAACGTTCACGTACAATGCCGATTGTTACTTCATCAGGAACAAGTTCACCTTTGTACATGAAAGATTTTGCTTGTAACCCTAGTTCGGTTCCTTCTTTCATCGCTGCACGGAACATATCTCCAGTAGAGATATGAGGGATGCCGTATTTTTCGACGATTCGTTCAGCTTGAGTACCTTTACCTGCACCAGGTAGCCCCATTAAAACTAAATTCACACGTGTTCCCCCCTCGTGCTATAAATGGGTTTTAGGGAACAATAGTCCCCAAAACCATTACTTTATAAATCCTTTATAATGACGTTTAACCAGTTGAGCTTCAAGTTGTTTGTACGTGTCAAGCGCAACGCCGACAACGATCAAAAGACTTGTTCCCCCAATTTGAGCCGATTGCGGTAAATTCGCTATTTTAATAAAAATAGTAGGAAGTACTGCAATGATGGTTAGGAAGATTGCACCAACAAAAGTTAATCGATATAAAACGCGAGTTAAGTATTCCTGCGTACTCTTACCAGGACGAATGCCTGGGATATAGCCGCTTTGCTTCTGTAAGTTTTCCGCTGCTTGTTCAGGGTTAACTTGGATAAAAGCATAGAAATAAGTGAACGCGATAATTAATGCTGCATATAGCGTCATCCCAAGTGGATGAGAATAATCTAGATTTCTGTTAATCCAAAGTGTTACATCATTTGTTGGAAAAAATGATGCAATAGTTCTTGGTGTTACAATGAATGAAACTGCGAAGATAACAGGGATAACACCTGCAGCGTTAACTTTTAACGGCATGTGTGTAGACTGTCCTCCAACAGGATTCTTTCCAGCAACAACACGTTTTGCATATTGAATTGGTATTTTACGATTAGCTTGTTGGATGAAAATAACACCCACAACAATTGCAATAACAGCAAGAGCTATTAAAACAACAGTTACAATACGTAAAAATAAAGCTTCTCCTGCGTTTTCAAACTGCTGAACATAAATTTGATTGATAGTTGAAGGCATTCCAGCAACGATCCCTGCAAAGATGATAATGGAAATACCATTTCCTACACCCTTTTCAGTGATCTGCTCACCTAACCACATCAAGAAAGATGTTCCAGCAGTAAGTGTAACGGCAATCAGTAGATACGTTCCAATTCCAGGACTTTCAATCAAACGACCGCTTGCTAAGTTATTAAAGCCGTATGACATACCTAATGCTTGGATAAATCCAAGCACAACAGTGAAATAGCGAGTGAATTGTGCAATCTTACGACGACCAGATTCACCTTGCTTGGACCATTCCGTGAATTTAGGAACAACGTCCATTTGTAACAACTGAATGATAATGGAAGCTGTGATATACGGCATAATACCCATTGCAAAGATGGAGAATTGTTTCAATGCTCCACCGCCAAAGGTATTTAAAATACCGAAAACACTAAGCTTATCCTGACTAGCAAGTACATCAGCATTAACATTCGGTACAGGAATAAATGTACCTAGTCGAAAGACGACTAGCATTAAGAGGGTGAATAAGATCTTACGTCGTATATCACCCACGCGCATAAAATTGGAGATTGTCTGGAACATTAGATCACCTCAGTAGTTCCACCAGCAGCTTCGATCGCTTCCTTAGCAGCAGAGGAGAATTTGTGAGCTTTTACAGTCAACTTTTTCTCTACGTTCCCTTTAGCAAGAATCTTGATTCCTGCTTTTTCGTTACTTACAACGCCTGTTTCGATAAGAAGTTCTGGAGTAACTTCTGTACCTTCTTCAAAGCGATTTAATGCATCAAGATTGACAACAGCATATTCTTTGCGGCTGACATTTGTAAATCCGCGTTTTGGTAAACGACGGTATAAAGGTGTTTGACCACCTTCAAAACCTAAACGTACACCACCGCCTGAACGAGCATTTTGTCCTTTATGACCTTTACCCGCGGTCTTCCCTTGACCAGAACCGATACCACGTCCTAAACGTTTACGCTCTTTACGAGAACCTTCGGCAGGTTTTAATTCATGAAGTTTCATATTGGCACCTCCTTATGAAAGAAAAGAATCAATTATTGTTCTTTAACTGTTACAAGGTGAGCAACTTTATTAATCATACCGCGAATCGCAGCGTTATCTTGATGCTCAACTGTTTGATTTAATTTACGTAAACCTAATGCAGTAACTGTCGCGCGTTGGTCCTCAGGGCGACCAATTACACTACGGTTGAGGGTAATTAAAAGTTTATTCGCCATTTGATTTCCCTCCTTATCCTAACAGTTCTTCTACTGATTTACCACGTAATTTCGCTACGTCTTCAGCACGTTTTAATTGTTTTAATCCGTCAATAGTTGCACGAACCATGTTAATTGGAGTGTTAGTTCCTAATGATTTAGAAAGAATATCAGCAACTCCACCTAATTCAAGAACGGCACGAACTGGACCACCAGCGATAACTCCTGTACCTTCAGAAGCAGGCTTTAGAAGGATTTCGCCAGCACCAAAGCGTCCAATTACTTGGTGAGGAATTGTAGTTCCAACCATTGGCACTTCGACTAAGTTTTTCTTTGCATCTTCGATGGCTTTACGGATTGCATCTGGAACCTCTTGAGCTTTACCAGTACCAAATCCTACATGACCGTTTTTATCCCCAACTACTACAAGAGCAGAGAAACGGAAACGACGTCCACCTTTAACAACTTTCGCAACACGGTTAACCGTTACTACGCGTTCTTCTAGTTCAAGTTTGTTTGGATCAATACGACGCATCTTTTTGTGTCCCTCCTTTGTCTATTAAAATTGTAAGCCGTTTTCGCGAGCAGCATCAGCTAATGCTTGCACACGTCCGTGGTATAGGTATCCTCCACGATCAAAGACAATAGAAGTGATACCTTTTTCTACCGCACGTTTAGCGACTAATTCTCCGACCTTTTGTGCTGCTTCAACGTTACTAGTAGATTCAAGACCGAAATCTTTTTCTTTAGTAGAAGCACTTGCTAAAGTTACTCCAGCCATGTCATCGATTAATTGAGCATAAATATGCTTATTTGAACGAAACACGTTTAGACGTGGACGAGCAGAAGTACCGCTAAGTTTCGCACGAACACGAGCATGTCTTTTCTTGCGAGTAGCGTTTTTATCTTGCTTCGTAATCATTTACGTCACTCCTTTCGTTTACCTATGCGGCATTACTTACCTGTTTTACCTTCTTTACGACGAACGTTTTCGCCTTCGTAACGGATCCCTTTACCTTTATAAGGCTCTGGAGGACGTACTCCGCGGATGTTGGCAGCTAATGCACCAACACGTTCTTTATCAGTACCTTTTACAATAACTTTTGTATTAGCAGGTACTTCGATTTCAAGGCCAGCTTCAGGTTCAATTTCAACTGGGTGAGAGTAACCTACGTTTAATACAAGCTTGTTACCTTGCTTTTGAGCACGATATCCAACCCCGATTAATTCAAGGTTTCTTGTAAATCCGTTGGAAACACCTTCAACCATGTTCGCAATCACTGCACGAGTTGTACCGTGCAACGCGCGGTGTTCTTTCACGTCAGATGGACGAGCGATCGTTACAACGTTCTCTTCAACGTTGATTGTGATATCAGGATTAAAAGTACGAGTTAATTCGCCTTTAGGTCCTTTAACAGTTACAGTACTACCGTTTAAAGTAACAGTAACACCTGCTGGAATTTCAATTGGTTTTTTTCCTACGCGAGACATTTAGTGCACCTCCATTCATTCAAAAACTCGATTACCAAACGTAAGCTAATACTTCTCCGCCGACTTGCTTTGCACGAGCTTCTTTATCTGTAATAACACCTTGTGATGTTGATACTAAAGCGATACCAAGACCGTTAAGAACGCGTGGTACCTCATTTGATTTAGCGTAAACTCGAAGTCCAGGCTTGCTTATGCGCTTAAGACCAGTAATAACACGTTCGTTATTTGCACCGTACTTTAAGAAGATACGGATAATACCTTGTTTGTTGTCTTCGATAAATTCGACGTCACGTACGAAACCTTCGCGCTTTAAAATTTCAGCAATTTCTTTTTTCAGATTAGAAGCAGGCACTTCTAACTTTTCGTGACGTACCATGTTCGCATTACGAATGCGAGTAAGCATATCAGCAATTGGATCTGTCATGACCATTATTTTTACCTCCTTCCCAGACTTGGGTTTTACCAGCTAGCTTTTTTAACACCAGGAATTTGTCCTTTGTACGCTAATTCGCGGAAACAAATACGACAAAGCTTAAATTTACGGTATACAGAGTGTGGACGGCCACAACGTTCGCAGCGTGTATACTCTTGTACTGCATATTTAGGCGTGCGCTTTTGTTTCGCAATCATTGACTTTTTAGCCACGTTTTCGCCTCCATTATTTAACGATTACTTTTGGAATGGCATTCCAAATTGAGTTAAAAGTTCACGAGATTCTTCATCAGTGTTAGCAGTCGTTACGATAACGATATCCATACCACGAACTTTGGTTACTTTATCGTAATCAATTTCTGGGAAGATTAATTGTTCTTTAATCCCTAAAGTATAGTTACCGCGACCATCGAAAGCTTTTTTAGAAACTCCACGGAAGTCACGTACACGAGGTAAAGAAACTGAAACTAATTTATCCAAGAATTCGTACATGCGCTCACCGCGAAGAGTAACTTTTGCACCGATTGGCATACCTTCACGAAGACGGAAGCCAGCGATTGATTTTTTCGCACGAGTTACTAATGGTTTTTGACCAGTGATAGTTGCAAGCTCTTCAACTGCATTATCAAGCGCCTTAGCGTTTGCTACCGCGTCACCAACACCCATGTTCACAACGATTTTTTCAAGTCTAGGAACTTCCATAACTGATTTATAGTTGAACTTGCTCATAAGAGCAGGAGTAACTTCTTTAACAAATTTTTCTTTTAGGCGGTTCACTTATTGTACCTCCCTTCTAAAATTTAAACTATTTATCTAAAACTTCACCGGATTTTGCTACGCGTACTTTTTTGCCATCAACCGCAGTGTAACCTACACGAGTTGGGTTACCTGACTTAGGATCGATAGGCATTACGTTTGATACATGAATAGGAGCCTCAAAACTGATAATTCCGCCTTGTGGATTCACTTGAGAAGGCTTAGCGTGTTTTTTAACAATGTTAACACCTTCAACTAGTACACGGCTTTCTTTAGGATAAGCAGCTAGGATTATACCTGTTTTGCCTTTATCCTTACCAGAGATGACTCTTACTTTATCACCTTTTTTTACATGCATCTGTGCGCACCTCCTTAAAGGCAATTAATTTTGAAATTATAATACTTCTGGAGCTAAAGAAACAATTTTCATAAAGTTGCTATCGCGAAGTTCACGGGCAACTGGTCCGAAGATACGAGTTCCACGTGGGCTTTTGTCGTCTTTGATAATTACACATGCGTTTTCATCAAAACGAATGTAAGAACCATCATTACGGCGAGCACCGCTCTTTGTACGTACAATAACAGCTTTAACAACATCACCTTTTTTAACAACGCCACCTGGTGTTGCTTGTTTTACTGTACATACGATCACATCACCAATACCAGCAGTTTTGCGACCAGAACCTCCAAGAACTTTAATCGTAAGTACTTCACGAGCACCAGAGTTGTCAGCAACTTTTAAACGTGATTCTTGTTGAATCATGTGTGTAACCTCCCTTCGGAATGAACATAATCCGAACCATTAAATAATTACTGCTTTTTCTACTACTTCTACTAAACGGAAGCGTTTTGTAGCTGAAAGTGGGCGAGTTTCCATAATACGAACTACATCGCCAGTCTTAGCCTGGTTTTGCTCATCATGAGCCTTAAACTTTTTAGAGTACTTAACGCGTTTACCGTATAATGGATGCTTTTTATATGTCTCGACAAGAACAGTAACAGTCTTATCCATTTTGTCAGAAACTACGCGTCCTGTGTAAACCTTGCGTTGGTTACGTTCACTCATTGTGTGAACCTCCTCTCAATTATTACTTGTTAACGCTGATTTCTCTTTCACGAACAACTGTCTTCATGCGAGCAATCGATTTGCGTACTTCACGAATACGAGCTGTGTTTTCAAGTTGTCCTGTCGCCAATTGAAAGCGAAGGTTGAAAAGCTCTTCTTTTAATGATTTAACTTTTTGTTCAATTTCTGCAGTGGTAAGGTCACGTAGTTCATTAGCTTTCACTTGATTCACCACCAATTTCTTCTCGTTTTACAAACTTACATTTTACTGGAAGTTTGTGCATTGCAAGTCGAAGTGCTTCACGTGCGATTTCTTCAGAAACGCCAGCAATTTCGAACATGATCTTTCCAGGCTTAACAACAGCTACCCAGCCTTCTGGAGCACCTTTACCGGAACCCATACGCACTTCTAATGGCTTAGCAGTGTAAGGCTTATGTGGGAAAATTTTAATCCAAACTTTACCGCCACGTTTCATGTAACGTGTCATCGCAATACGAGCAGCTTCGATTTGACGGTTTGTGATCCAAGAAGCTTCTAGTGCTTGTAGGCCGTATTCACCGAAAGTTACTTCAGTACCGCCTTTAGCGTTACCACGCATGTTACCACGGTGTTGACGGCGATATTTTACGCGTTTTGGCAATAACATGATTATTTGCCTCCTTCCGCATTTTTCTTCTTAGTAGGAAGGACTTCTCCCTTATAGATCCATACTTTTACGCCAAGCTTACCATATGTTGTATCAGCTTCAGCTGTAGCATAGTCGATATCAGCGCGAAGAGTATGAAGTGGAACAGTTCCTTCGCTGTAATGTTCAGAACGAGCGATATCAGCGCCACCAAGACGACCAGATACCATTGTTTTGATACCTTTCGCACCAGCACGCATAGCACGTTGGATAACTTGCTTTTGTGCACGACGGAAAGATACACGGTTTTCTAATTGACGAGCAATATTTTCAGCAACTAATTTCGCATCAAGATCAGCTCTCTTGATTTCAAGAATGTTGATATGAACACGTTTGCCAGTTAGTTGATTTAGAGCTTTACGAAGTGCTTCAACTTCAGTACCGCCTTTACCGATAACCATACCAGGCTTAGCTGTATGGATTGTAACATTCACACGGTTAGCAGCACGTTCGATTTCTACTTTAGAAACAGAAGCATCTTTTAAACGTTTCGTGATGTACTCACGAATTTTAAGGTCTTCGTGTAAAAGAGTAGCGAAGTCTTTACCTGCGTACCATTTAGATTCCCAATCACGGATGATTCCGATACGCAAACCGACTGGATTTACTTTTTGACCCACAGCTTATCCCTCCTTCTTTTCTGATAAAACGATTGTAATGTGGCTAGTGCGTTTGTTAATTTGGCTTGCACGGCCCATAGCGCGAGGACGGAAACGTTTAAGTGTCGGTCCTTCATCAACGAATGCTTGAGTAACAACTAGGTTGTTAACGTCCATTTCATAGTTGTGCTCAGCATTTGCCATAGCTGATTTTAATACTTTTTCTACGATTGGAGAAGCAGCCTTAGGAGTGAGATTTAAAATCGCCACCGCTTCACCAACTTGCTTTCCTCGGATTAAATCAACGACTAAACGTGCTTTACGAGGAGCAATACGAACTGTTCTTGCAACAGCTTTAGCTTGCATTTGGATGCCCTCCTCTCTTAACGTCTTGTTTTCTTATCATCGTTACCATGGCCTTTGTAAGCACGTGTTGGAGCGAATTCTCCAAGCTTGTGTCCTACCATGTCTTCAGTAACATATACAGGCACATGTTTGCGACCATCATAAACTGCGATTGTGTGGCCGATAAATTGTGGGAAGATCGTAGAACGGCGAGACCAAGTTTTAATAACTTGTTTACTCTCAGTTTCATTCAACTTTTCGACCTTAACCATTAAATGATCATCAACAAATGGTCCTTTTTTCAAGCTGCGACCCATGAAGGAACCTCCCTTCGTGACTGTTCTACGGTTCTTTCTTTGAACCGTAGGAAAGTCCCGTTATTTTTTACGACGACGTACAATAAACTTATCTGATTTGTTTTTCTTCTTACGAGTTTTGTAACCAAGAGTTGGTTTACCCCAAGGAGTCATTGGTGACTTACGTCCGATTGGTGAACGTCCTTCACCACCACCGTGTGGGTGATCGTTAGGGTTCATTACTGATCCACGTACAGTTGGGCGTTTACCTAACCAACGAGAACGACCAGCTTTACCAATGTTGATAAGTTCGTGTTGTTCGTTACCTACTTGACCGATAGAAGCACGGCACTCAGCAAGGATCATACGAACTTCACCAGAAGTTAAACGTACTAATACGTATTTACCTTCTTTACCAAGTACTTGAGCAGATGTACCAGCAGAACGAACTAGCTGACCACCTTTACCTGGTTTTAACTCGATGTTGTGTACTACTGTACCAACAGGAATGTTAGCTAATGGAAGAGCATTACCTACTTTAATATCAGCCTCAGGGCCAGACATTACTTCCATGCCAACTTGTAGATTTTTAGGAGCTAAGATATAACGCTTTTCTCCATCCACATAATTGATTAATGCAATATTTGCAGATCTGTTTGGATCGTACTCGATAGTGGCAACGCGTCCAGGAATGCCATCTTTGTTACGCTTGAAATCGATGATACGATATTGACGCTTATGGCCGCCACCTTGATGACGAACAGTTAACTTACCTTGGTTATTACGGCCGCCTTTTCTCGTTAATGGAGCTAATAGAGACTTTTCTGGAGTGCTAGTTGTGATTTCTGCGAAATCAGAAGTAGTCATTCCGCGACGACCATTAGAGGTAGGTTTGTACTTTTTAATCGCCATTTTATTTCCCTCCTCTTCTTGTTAGGTTCTTATGCTTCAAAGAATTCGATTTCTTTGCTGTCAGCAGTTAATTTTACAATTGCTTTACGACGTTTGTTTGTATATCCGCCGAATTTACCCATACGCTTGAACTTACCTTTGTAGTTCATGATGTTTACTTTCTCAACTTCAACGCCGAAGATTTCTTTGATTGCATCTTTGACTTGAGTCTTGTTAGCTCTAACATCAACTTCAAACGTATATTTCTTTTCAGCCATTAGGTCAGTAGAACGCTCAGTGATAACGGGGCGCTTAATGATATCGCGTGCATCCATTATGCAAGCACCTCCTCTACTTTTTCAACCGCTGCTTTAGTCATGATTAATTGATCATGATTCACAACATCTAATACGTTAATTCCATTAGCTATTACTACTGTTACACCAGGAATGTTACGAGCAGAAAGTGCTACATTCTCATCTAGGTCAGCAGTAACAATCAAAGCTTTCTTTTCAACAGAAAGACCAGCTAATACAGCTTTGAAATCTTTTGTCTTTGGTGCTTCGAATGCTAAGCTATCTAAAACTAAGATGTTTTCATCTTGTACTTTAGAAGATAATGCAGATTTAATCGCTAAGCGACGTACTTTCTTTGGTAAAGTATAGCTGTAGCTGCGTGGTGTTGGACCGAATACAGTACCACCTCCGCGCCATTGTGGAGAACGAATTGACCCTTGACGTGCACGGCCAGTTCCTTTTTGACGCCATGGTTTACGACCACCGCCGCGTACTTCAGAACGAATTTTAGTTTTATGAGTACCTTGACGTAATGAAGCTCTTTGCATAACAATTGCTTCGAATAATACGTGTTGGTTAGGCTCAATACCAAAAACTGCTTCATTAAGTTCGATTTCACCAACTTGTGAACCGTTTTGGTTTAATAATGCTACTTTAGGCATTCCTTGTTCCTCCTTTCTTAAGAACTATTTATGCTTTTACCGCACCTTTAATTTTTAATAATGCTTTTTTAGCGCCTGGTACGTTACCTTTGATTAGAAGTAAGTTGCGTTCAACGTCAACTTTTACAACTTCAAGGTTTTGAACAGTAACTTGATCTCCACCCATGCGTCCTGGTAATAATTTACCTTTGAATACACGGTTTGGAGCAACAGGTCCCATTGATCCAGGGCGACGGTGATAACGAGAACCGTGAGCCATCGGGCCGCGTGATTGTCCGTGGCGTTTAATTACACCTTGGAAACCTTTACCCTTTGAGATTCCTGTTACATCTACGATATCGCCTGCAGCGAAAATATCAACTTTGACTTCTTGACCAACTTCATATCCTGCTAAGTCGTCTCCGCGGAATTCGCGAATGAAGCGCTTAGGAGCAGTGTTTGCTTTAGCAACATGTCCTTTTTCAGGTTTGTTAGATAACTTTTCACGTTTGTCTTCAAAACCAACTTGAACAGCAATATATCCATCGCTATCAACTGATTTCTTTTGAAGAATTACGTTTGGAGCTACCTCAACAACAGTTACAGGGATTAAGTTGCCGTTTTCTGCAAATACTTGAGTCATACCAATCTTTCTTCCTAAGATTCCTTTGGTCATTTAAGTCACACCTCCTATAGAATGTTTGTTTATTTAGATTAAAGTTTAATTTCAATATCAACGCCAGATGGTAAATCTAAACGCATTAACGCATCAACTGTTTGTGGAGTTGGGTTAACGATGTCGATTAGACGCTTATGAGTTCTCATTTCGAACTGCTCACGAGAATCTTTGTACTTATGAACCGCACGTAGAATCGTGTAAACAGACTTTTCTGTTGGTAACGGAATTGGACCAGAAACTGCCGCACCTGAACGTTTTGCTGTTTCAACGATTTTTTCTGCAGATTGATCAAGAATTCTGTGATCATAAGCTTTTAAACGGATACGAATCTTTTGTTTTGCCATTATTTTCCCTCCTTTATTCGCCTATTTTTATAAATAGACATTCTCAGTGGAAATTTCCCACACACTCGCCATGGCAAAGCGGCCGGGTGTGTCAGCAACCTTCCACATCATCGCAGTCAAAGACCAACATTGTCTATTATACATAAAACATAGAACAAACGCAACATTAATTACGATTTTTTTCTTTATGTTTTTGTACTGAACACTTTTCCTATTATAGCGGGTGAAAAATACTTTTTCAACTGAAAATATCATTCTCCAATAATATCCTAATTACTAGTGATGATTAACGAATTTTTTGATTATATTTATATAGAAGAAACTCGAAAATTTTTCAGATATGAAGACACAAAAAAGCAGATGGATCGTCACCCATCTGCTTTCTTATATAAATATTACTCAGTGATTGAAGTGATTGAACCTGAACCTACTGTACGGCCACCTTCACGAATTGAGAACTTAGTTCCTTCTTCGATCGCAACTGGAGCGATTAGCTCAACAGTCATTTCGATGTGGTCACCAGGCATTACCATTTCAGTACCTTCTGGAAGGTTACAGATACCAGTGATATCAGAAGTACGGAAATAGAATTGTGGACGGTAGTTAGAGAAGAATGGAGTATGACGTCCACCTTCTTCTTTAGTTAAAACGTAAACTTGTGCTTTGAACTTAGTGTGTGGAGTGATTGATTTTGGCTTAGCCAAAACTTGTCCACGCTCGATTTCTTCACGAGCAACACCACGAAGAAGGGCACCAATGTTGTCACCAGCTTCAGCATAATCAAGAAGCTTACGGAACATTTCTACACCTGTTACAGTAGTAGATTTTGGCTCTTCAGTGAAACCTACGATTTCAACTACGTCACCAACTTTAACTACACCACGCTCAACACGTCCTGTAGCAACTGTTCCACGACCAGTGATTGAGAATACGTCCTCAACTGGCATCATGAAAGGCTTGTCAGTGTCACGAGTTGGAGTTGGGATGAATTCGTCAACAGCAGTCATAAGTTCAAGAACTTTTTCTTCCCACTCTGCTTCGCCTTCTAATGCTTTAAGAGCAGAACCTTTGATAACTGGAGTGTCATCGCCAGGGAAATCGTATTCTGATAATAGATCACGAATTTCCATTTCTACTAATTCAAGAAGTTCTTCGTCATCAACCATATCACACTTGTTCATGAATACAACAAGGTAAGGTACGCCTACCTGACGAGAAAGAAGGATGTGCTCACGAGTTTGTGGCATTGGACCATCAGTAGCAGATACTACTAAGATACCGCCGTCCATTTGAGCAGCACCAGTGATCATGTTTTTAACATAGTCAGCGTGTCCTGGGCAGTCTACGTGTGCGTAGTGACGTGCATCAGTTTCATACTCAACGTGTGCAGTAGAGATTGTGATACCACGCTCTTTTTCTTCTGGAGCACCATCAATTTGATCGTATGCACGAGCTTCTGCTTTACCTGATTTAGCAAGTACAGAAGTGATTGCAGCAGTTAAAGTAGTTTTACCATGGTCAACGTGTCCGATTGTACCAATGTTAACGTGTGGCTTTGAACGGTCGAATTTAGCTTTTGCCATTTGGAAAATCCTCCTTTGGATTATAAAAGTTTTAAGTATATTAGGTAGAAACTGCGAAAATGTTTGTCCATATTTCACAGTTTCTATTCTTACATAAGTAGTTATACTTTAAACAAAGGTGAAAATCAATTATTCACCTTTATTTTTTTTGATAATTTCTTCAGAAACTGATTTTGGTACTTCTTCGTAGTGATCGAAGTGCATAGAGAATACTCCACGACCTTGAGTACTTGAACGAAGTGCTGTTGCATAACCAAACATTTCTGAAAGTGGAACCATTGCACGAACTACTTGTGCGTTACCGCGTGCTTCCATACCTTCAACGCGACCACGACGTGCAGTGATTTGTCCCATGATATCCCCTAGGTATTCTTCAGGGATAACAACTTCAACCCTCATCATAGGTTCAAGGATAACTGGGCTACACTTAGACGCAGCATTTTTAAGAGCCATTGAAGCGGCAATCTTAAACGCCATCTCAGATGAGTCAACATCATGGTAAGAACCGTCAAATAGACGAGCTTTAATATCAACTAATGGATATCCAGCAAGAACTCCACGATCAAGTGAATCTTCAAGACCAGCTTGAACAGCAGGGATGTATTCACGAGGAACAACACCACCGACGATACCGTTTACGAATTCGAATCCTTTACCTTCATCATTAGGTGAGAATTCAATCCAAACGTGACCATATTGTCCACGACCACCAGATTGACGTGCGAATTTACCTTCAACTTGTGCAGAAGCACGGAAAGTTTCGCGGTACGCTACCTGAGGTGCACCTACGTTAGCTTCAACCTTAAATTCGCGACGCATACGGTCAACGATGATATCTAAGTGAAGTTCACCCATACCAGCGATGATTACTTGTCCAGTTTCCTGGTCAGTATGCGCACGGAATGTTGGATCTTCTTCTTGAAGTTTTTGTAGAGCTGTTGTCATTTTGTCTTGGTCAGCTTTTGACTTAGGTTCAACTGAAAGTTGAATTACAGGCTCTGGGAATTGCATTGACTCAAGGATAACAGGGTTTTTGTCATCACAAAGAGTATCACCAGTAGTTGTATCTTTCAAACCTACAGCGGCAGCGATGTCACCAGCAAAAACCTTAGAGATTTCTTGACGGCTGTTCGCATGCATTTGTAGAATACGTCCGATACGCTCACGCTTGCCTTTAGTTGAGTTCTGAACATATGATCCAGATTCTAAAGTACCAGAGTAAACACGGAAGAATGTTAATTTACCAACATAAGGGTCAGTCATAACTTTAAATGCAAGAGCAGAGAATGGCTCTTCATCGCTAGAATGACGTTCAATTACATCTTCTTCATCATCAATCGCATGACCTTTGATTGCAGGTACATCTAGTGGAGATGGAAGGTAATCGATAACGGCATCTAACATTAACTGAACACCTTTGTTTTTGAAAGCTGATCCACAGATTACTGGGTAGAATTCAACGTTAACAGTACCTTTACGAATCCCTGCTTTTAGTTCTTCTTTAGTGAGTTCTTCCCCACCAAGGTACTTTTCCATTAACTCTTCATCTAATTCAGCTACTGCTTCAACTAGTTTTTCGCGATATTCTTCAGCTTGCGCCATATATTCTTCTGGGATTTCACGAACTTCAATATCAGTTCCTAAATCGTTTCCGTAGAATACAGCGTTCATTTCCACAAGGTCAATGATAGCTTCGAATTGGTCTTCAGCACCAATAGGTAACTGAATAGGATGTGCGTTCGCTTGTAAACGGTCGTGGATTGTTCCTACAGAATAAAGGAAGTCAGCCCCGATTTTATCCATTTTATTTACGAATACAACACGTGGTACACCGTAAGTTGTTGCTTGACGCCAAACTGTTTCAGTTTGAGGCTCAACACCAGACTGTGCATCTAGTACAGCTACCGCACCATCAAGTACACGTAGGGAACGTTCAACTTCAACCGTGAAGTCTACGTGTCCTGGTGTGTCGATGATGTTAACGCGGTGGCCTTTCCATTGTGCAGTTGTTGCTGCGGAAGTGATTGTGATTCCGCGTTCTTGCTCCTGCTCCATCCAGTCCATCTGAGAAGCGCCTTCATGTGTTTCACCGATTTTATGAATCTTACCAGTGTAATAAAGAACACGCTCAGTGGTAGTCGTTTTACCGGCATCGATGTGAGCCATGATACCGATATTACGTGTGTTTGCTAAGGAGAACTCTCTTGCCATTTGGTCTTTCTCCTTCCTAGTTTGGAATGAAATTATTTATATTGAAGGTTAGATTACCAACGATAGTGAGCAAACGCTTTGTTCGCTTCTGCCATTTTGTGTGTATCTTCACGCTTCTTAACAGATGCACCAGTGTTGTTAGCTGCATCCATGATTTCATTAGCTAAACGCTCTTCCATCGTCTTTTCACCGCGTAGACGAGCGTAGTTTACTAACCAACGAAGACCAAGAGTTGTACGGCGATCAGGACGCACCTCAACTGGTACTTGGTAGTTTGCACCACCTACACGGCGAGCTTTAACTTCTAATACAGGCATGATGTTTTTCATAGCTGCTTCAAAAGTTTCCATTGGCTCTTTGCCAGTACGTTCGCGAATAGTATCAAACGCTGAGTAAAGAATTTCTTGTGACTTACCTCTTTTACCGTCAACCATCATTTTGTTGATTAAACGAGTAACTAATTTTGAATTGTAAAGCGGATCTGGTAACACGTCTCTTTTTGCTACAGGACCTTTACGTGGCATATATTTTCCTCCTTTCAAAGAAGCTATTATTAAAGTAGTAATTATTTCTTAGCTGCTTTCGGTCTCTTAGTACCATATTTTGAGCGACCTTGCATACGGTTGTTTACACCAGCAGTATCAAGTGCTCCACGTACGATGTGATAACGTACCCCTGGTAAGTCTTTTACACGTCCTCCGCGAATAAGAACAACACTGTGCTCTTGAAGGTTGTGGCCAATACCAGGAATGTATGCAGTCACCTCGATACCATTCGTCAAACGTACACGTGCATATTTACGTAACGCTGAGTTTGGTTTCTTTGGAGTCATTGTACCAACACGAGTACATACTCCACGTTTTTGTGGTGAAGATACATTTGTTTGTGATTTCTTGAAACTGTTATAACCTTTGTTTAGCGCAGGTGATTTTGACTTCTCCTCTTTTGATTGACGAGGCTTGCGCACAAGTTGGTTAATAGTAGGCATGTATTTTTCCTCCCTTCATTTTTTGTAAGCCCACACATCCAGGTGGTTCATTTTTTTGCAAAAACAAAGTTTTTGCAGACTACTCTATCTACAAAAACAGTTTTTAACGGATAATAGCGACAGCTGCAGCACCAACTTCAATTCCACATGCTTTTCCGAGCTTTTTCATCGAATCAACATATCGAACCGGAACTTCTATGCCAAGAGCTACTTCTACGACTTTCGCTGTAACCTTTGGTTCAGCATCGCTTGCAACGACTAACTCTTGTACATTACCTTCCTTAAGTGCTTTAACTGCTTGTTTTGTTCCTATAACAAACTTTTGTGCCTGTAATACTTTTTCATAAGACATAAATCATATTCTCCAAAGTATCAGGTGAATAGGAGCACCTTTGATATAGTATCATCTTACCAAATAGTTGTCAACAAATGTTTCGATATTTTATTCAAGACAGCATTTGGTAAATTTTATGCTTAAAATAGGGTACCCGCAATTGTGCAGGTACCACTATGTTAATTAATCAATTGCAACGGTCTCTTCAGAGGTTGTATCACGAAGCACTGGCTCCGCTTTACGGTAGCGTTGCATCCCCGTTCCAGCAGGAACAAGCTTACCGATGATAACATTTTCCTTCAAGCCGAGTAACTCATCACGCTTGCCTTTGATCGCTGCATCTGTAAGAACTCTTGTTGTTTCTTGGAAGGATGCTGCAGACAAGAATGAATCTGTTTCAAGAGATGCTTTTGTAATACCAAGTAACACTGGACGTCCTGTAGCAGGCAATTTACCTTCAAGTAACGCCTTTTCGTTAGCATCAGTGAATTGGTGAATATCAAGCAGGGTACCTGGAAGTACTTCTGTTTCACCTGCATCACTAACGCGGATTTTACGTAGCATTTGGCGAACCATTACTTCTACGTGTTTATCGCCAATTTCTACCCCTTGCATGCGGTATACTTTTTGTACTTCGCGCAATAGGTACTCTTGAACAGAGGTAACGTCTTTGACTTTGATTAACTCTTTAGGATCAATTGAACCTTCAGTAAGTTCTTGACCACGAGCAACCTTATCATTGATCGCAACTTTTAAACGTGCTGTGTATGGAGCGTTATAAGTACGTGATTCAACTTCGCCTTGAACAACGATTTCATGCTGACGGTCACGTCCTTCATTAATTCCAACAACTACACCTTCAATTTCAGAGATAACAGCTTGACCTTTAGGGTTACGCGCTTCAAAAATCTCTTGGATACGCGGTAAACCTTGGGTAATATCGTCTCCCGCAACACCGCCCGTATGGAAGGTACGCATGGTTAACTGTGTTCCTGGTTCACCAATGGATTGTGCAGCAATAATACCAACTGCTTCACCCACTTCAACTTCCTGACCAGTTGCCAAGTTACGGCCATAACATTTCTTACATACACCATGGCGTGTATTACAAGTAAATGCAGAACGAATTTTTACTGTTTCAATTCCTGCACCGACAATAATTTCTGCTAAATCTTCTGTAATTAAGCCGTTTTCAGGAACAAGTACTTCTTTTGTTTCAGGATGCTTGATTGCATTACGTGCATAACGGCCAATTAAACGCTCATCAAGGCCTTCAATGATTTCTGTACCGTCTTTCAATGCACTAATTGTAAAGCCGCGGTCGGTTCCACAATCATCTTCACGAACAATTACATCTTGTGCAACGTCCACGAGACGACGAGTTAAGTAACCTGAGTCAGCTGTCTTAAGGGCTGTATCGGCAAGACCTTTACGCGCACCGTGTGTAGAAATAAAGTACTCTAATACGGTTAAGCCTTCACGGAAACTTGATTTAATTGGTAACTCAATGATACGACCAGCAGGGTTGGCCATCAGACCACGCATACCAGCAAGCTGTGTAAAGTTAGATGCGTTACCACGGGCACCGGAATCACTCATCATGAAAATTGGATTCGTCTTATTTAAGGATTTCATCAACTTGCCTTGAATAACATCCTTAGCTTGAGACCATATCGCAATTACACGATCATAACGCTCATCTTCGGTAATAAGACCACGTCTGAATTGTTTTGTAACGTTATCTACTTTACCTTGCGCTTCTTGGAGAATTTGTTGCTTCTCACCAAGTACGACGATATCAGATACACCAACTGTAATACCCGCTTTTGTAGAATGTTTAAAGCCAAGGTCTTTCATGCGGTCAAGCATTTTAGACGTTTCAGTAATTTTGAATCGCTTAAATACTTCTGCAATGATATTACCAAGGATTTTCTTCTTGAACGGATCTACTAATGGCATCGCCTTGATTTTCGCTAGAATATCTTCACCTTTTTCTACGAAATATTTAACAGGTGTTTCAACTTCTAGGTTATGTCTAGTTGGTTCATTGATATATGGGAATGACTTCGGAAGAATCTCATTAAAAATAAGTTTACCAACCGTAGTTATTAGTAGCTTATTATTTTGTTCTTCTGTGAAAGTCTCATTTCCTAATGATCCAGCATGAACAGCTACACGAGTATGGAAATGAACAAATCCATTCTGATATGCAAGTATAGCTTCGTTTGTATCTTTGAAAATCATACCCTCACCAACTGCACCTTCACGTTCTAGAGTTAAGTAATAGTTACCTAACACCATATCCTGCGAAGGAGTAACAACCGGTTTACCATCCTTAGGGTTTAGGATATTTTGCGCTGCAAGCATTAATAATCTAGCTTCCGCTTGCGCTTCAGATGAAAGTGGTACGTGAACAGCCATTTGGTCACCGTCGAAGTCCGCATTGTATGCTGTACATACAAGTGGGTGAAGGCGAATTGCTCTTCCTTCAACAAGTGTTGGTTCAAACGCCTGGATACCTAGTCTATGCAATGTAGGGGCACGGTTCAAGAGAACTGGATGCTCTCTAATTACATCTTCAAGTACATCCCATACATCTGGAGAGACGCGTTCAATTTTACGTTTAGCTGATTTGATATTATGGGCTAAACCTTTTTCTACAAGCTCCTTCATTACAAATGGCTTGAAGAGTTCAAGTGCCATTTCTTTAGGAAGACCACATTGATACATTTTTAAGTTTGGACCTACAACGATAACGGAACGACCGGAATAGTCAACACGCTTACCAAGCAAGTTTTGACGGAAACGTCCTTGTTTACCCTTTAACATATGTGAAAGTGATTTTAATGGACGGTTACCAGGTCCTGTAACTGGACGGCCACGACGACCGTTATCAATCAAGGCATCAACTGCTTCTTGGAGCATACGCTTTTCATTTTGAACGATGATGCTTGGTGCACCAAGGTCTAATAGACGCTTTAAGCGGTTGTTACGGTTAATTACTCGACGGTATAGATCGTTTAAGTCAGAAGTAGCAAATCTACCTCCATCCAGTTGTACCATTGGACGAAGTTCAGGAGGAATAACAGGCAGTACGTCAAGAATCATCCAGTCAGGTTCGTTTCCAGAACCGCGGAATGCCTCTAACACTTCAAGGCGTTTAATCGCACGTGTACGACGTTGACCTTGTGCTGTTTTAAGTTCTTCCTTTAAAATATCTACTTCTTTATTTAAATCGATATCAGAAAGAAGTTTTTTAATCGCTTCAGCACCCATGGCAGCTTGGAATTTGTTTCCGTACTTTTCACGATAGGCACGATATTCCTTTTCAGATAGAAGTTGCTTTTTATCAAGAGCAGTATCTCCTGATTCTGTCACTACATAAGAAGCGAAGTAAATAACTTCTTCTAATGCACGAGGGGACATATCTAGAACAAGTCCCATTCGGCTCGGGATTCCTTTGAAATACCATATGTGTGATACAGGTGCAGCAAGTTCGATGTGACCCATACGCTCACGACGGACTTTTGCACGAGTTACTTCAACCCCACATCGGTCACAAACAACGCCTTTATAACGGACACGCTTATATTTACCGCAATGACATTCCCAATCCTTCGTTGGACCAAAAATACGTTCGCAGAATAAACCGTCCTTTTCAGGCTTTAACGTACGATAGTTAATGGTTTCTGGCTTTTTCACTTCTCCGAATGACCATGAACGGATTTTATCCGGTGAAGCAAGACCAATTTTCATATACTCAAAATTATTAACGTCAAGCAAGGGGCCTACCTCCCTTTCGATCTTCAGGTTCTACCCTTAGTGCTAAGAAAAGCGGAAGCGCGCGGGTTAGCCCCGACAGTCAATTGTTCTCCAGCCGGAAAGTCGCCCTTTGACTTTTTGGCTGGAGGTTATTTGACCCCGAGGGGCTGCGCGCTGCAACTAGACAAGTTTGAAAAACAAAACAGCGCACACACAATAGATGTGCGCTGTTGCTAAATATTAATTAATTACTCTTTTGAACCTACTTTTTCAGATTCAAGGCTTGGTGCATCAGGGATAATATTCAACGTATCGACTTGTTGTAAGTCATCCTCGTCTTCCGTGTCGCGCATTTCTATTTCTTCTTCATCACCAGATAGGATTTTTACATCCATACCTAAGCTCTGAAGTTCTTTAATTAATACTTTAAATGATTCTGGAACACCAGGTTCAGGAACATTTTCGCCTTTGACAATGGCTTCGTATGTTTTCACACGACCAACAACGTCATCCGACTTAACAGTAAGGATTTCTTGAAGAGTATATGCAGCACCGTAAGCTTCGAGTGCCCATACCTCCATCTCTCCGAAACGCTGTCCACCAAATTGTGCTTTACCACCAAGTGGTTGCTGTGTAACAAGAGAGTATGGTCCAGTTGAACGCGCATGAAGTTTATCGTCAACCATGTGCGCTAGTTTGATCATATACATGACACCAACGGATACTCGGTTATCGAATGGTTCTCCAGAGCGACCGTCATATAGAACAGTTTTCGCATCACGAGCCATTCCTGCTTCTTCAATTGTTCCCCAAACGTCTTCTTCACGCGCACCGTCAAATACCGGAGTAGCAACGTGAATATTAAGTGCTCTTGCAGCCATACCAAGGTGAAGCTCAAGCACCTGTCCGATGTTCATACGTGAAGGTACCCCTAATGGGTTTAACATGATATCGACTGGTGTACCATCTGGTAAATAAGGCATATCTTCTTCTGGTAAAATTCTTGAGATAACCCCTTTATTACCATGTCGGCCCGCCATTTTATCTCCTTCATGAATCTTACGTTTCTGAACGATATAAACGCGGACAAGCTGGTTAACACCTGGTGGCAGTTCGTCGCCATCTTCACGATTGAAGACTTTAACATCATGAACAATACCGCCGCCGCCATGTGGCACACGTAATGATGTATCACGTACTTCACGGGCTTTTTCTCCAAAGATTGCATGTAAAAGACGTTCTTCAGCCGTTAATTCTGTCACACCTTTTGGCGTTACTTTACCAACTAGAAGGTCACCATCTTTTACTTCGGCACCTGTACGAATAATACCGCGCTCATCCAGGTTACGAAGTGCATCTTCACCTACGTTTGGAATATCACGAGTAATTTCTTCAGGTCCTAGCTTTGTATCACGAGATTCTGACTCATATTCTTCAATATGAATGGATGTATACACATCATCTTTTACAAGACGTTCACTCATAATGATCGCATCTTCATAGTTATAACCATCCCAAGTCATGAAGGCAACTAGTACGTTACGTCCAAGGGCTAACTCTCCTAGTTCCATTGAAGGACCATCAGCAAGGATTTCGCCTTTTTTCACTCGGTCACCAACAGCAACGATTGGACGTTGGTTGTAGCAAGTACCTTGGTTAGAACGGATAAACTTTAATAAACGATATTTCTTCAGATCGCCTTTTACTTCTTGGCCATCCACTTCTTTCATTTCACGAACCCAAACTTCACGAGCTTCAACGTGCTCTACGATACCGTCTGTCTTACAGATGACGGCTGCACCGGAGTCTTTTCCTGATACATATTCCATACCTGTACCAACTCTTGGAGCCTCTGGCTGCATAAGTGGTACTGCTTGACGCTGCATGTTCGCACCCATCAAGGCACGGTTGGAGTCATCGTTTTCTAAGAACGGAATACAAGCTGTTGCGGCAGAAACAACCTGTTTTGGCGATACATCCATATAATCGATACGGTCGCGATTAACAACAGTGTTCTCACCACGGAAACGCGCAACAATATCTGCATCAATAAACGATCCATCATCACCAAGACGGGAATTCGCCTGTGCAACTACATAATTATCTTCTTCATCTGCAGTTAAGTAATCGATACGGCTTGTTACCTTGCCAGTGTCAGGATCAACACGACGGTAAGGTGTTTCAATAAATCCGAAACGGTTTACTTTTGCATAAGATGATAATGAGTTGATCAAACCAATGTTTGGACCTTCCGGCGTCTCAATCGGACACATACGGCCATAGTGGGAATAGTGAACGTCACGAACTTCAAATCCTGCACGCTCACGTGTTAAACCACCAGGTCCGAGTGCTGATAGACGACGCTTATGCGTTAACTCAGCAAGTGGATTTGTTTGATCCATGAACTGAGATAACTGGGAGCTTCCGAAGAACTCCTTAATTGACGCGATAACAGGACGAATATTGATTAGCTGCTGTGGAGTGATTGTTGCCGTATCTTGAATAGACATTCTTTCACGTACTACACGTTCCATACGGGATAAACCGATACGGAATTGATTTTGCAACAATTCACCAACAGAACGAAGACGTCTGTTACCTAAATGGTCGATATCATCTGTATCACCAACTCCATGCAATAAGTTGAAGAAGTAGCTGATGGAAGCAATGATATCTGCAGGTGTAATATTTTTAATTGGCTCTGCCACATAGGCATTACCCAATACATTAATTACTTTTTCATTTTCATCACCAGGTGCATAAATCTTAATTCCCTGTAAAGTGATTTCATCTTCAACCACACCGCCAACAGGATTGAAGCCTTTGAAATTAATGTTTTTTTCAAGAGCAGGAATAATTCTATCAAGGTTTCTTCTATCTAGAACAGTTCCCTTTTCAGCAATAATTTCACCTGTTTCAGGATCGGCAAGCGATTCTGCTAAACGTTGGTTAAATAAGCGGTTTTTAATATGAAGCTTCTTGTTAATTTTATAGCGTCCTACATTTGCAAGATCGTAGCGCTTTGGATCAAAGAAACGAGAAACTAATAAGCTTTTTGCATTATCAACTGTAGGTGGTTCACCTGGACGTAGACGCTCATAGATTTCAAGAAGCGCTTTATCCACACCTTCTGTGTTGTCCTTCTCAAGAGTATTACGAATATACTCATTGTCACCGATCAATTCAATGATTTCTTGATCAGAGCCGAAGCCTAATGCACGCAAAAGAACCGTAACGGGCAGTTTCCGAGTACGATCTATTCTCACATATACGACATCTTTGGCATCTGTTTCATATTCCAGCCAAGCGCCGCGGTTCGGAATTACAGTTGCTGTAAATCCTTTTTTTCCATTCTTATCAAGTTTTCCACTAAAGTAAACGCTCGGTGAACGCACTAATTGTGAAACAATAACGCGTTCTGCCCCATTAATGACGAACGTACCAGTTTCAGTCATAAGTGGGAAATCACCCATGAATACATCTTGATCTTTTACTTCGCCTGTTTCTTTGTTTACAAGACGTACTTTTACACGTAATGGAGCAGAATATGTAACGTCCCGTTCTTTTGATTCTTCTACAGAATACTTTGGATCGCCAAGGCTGTAATCAATAAATTCCAGTGATAGGTTACCAGTAAAGTCTTCGATCGGTGAAATATCCTGGAACATTTCACGCAATCCCTCATCCAGAAACCATTGATATGAAGAGGTTTGGATTTCAATAAGATTTGGTAATTCTAAAACTTCACTGATTCGTGCGTAACTTCTTCGTTGGCGGTGTCGTCCATACTGAACTAGTTGACCTGTCAACTGATTCACCCCTCAAATCAAGCGTTTTTTAAAAATCTATTAACGTCTACCGGAAGGAAAAAATACCCCTTCTCATTAGACAAAAAGAAAAAGGGTTTTTTACTCAAAAACCACATTTTCACATTTTGACTATTATTTTGTCATCATTTCCTTCTTATCCATATTTTATACTATAAACTTCAGTATTTTAAGGAATAATTCGGAAATTATTATGATGGCATTTTATAATGCTACCACAACAGAAATTCCAAGTCAACTACTTTATCGCTTTAATAATAAAATAGCCCTTGGATTTGTCAATAGTCTCTACTTCGGAAAATAGTGTCTTTAATTTTTCAATAGCTGATGGTGCACCTTGCTTCTTTTGAATAACTACCCACAGTTCACCAGTCGAAACAAGATGATTATAGCTTTGTTCAAAGATATCATGCACTGTCTGTTTTCCCGCTCTTATAGGCGGATTGGTTAAGATAGCAGCGAAATTGGATTCTTTCACGCTTACCAGCCTATCACTTTCATACACTTTAACATTTTCGATCTTGTTTAATGCTGCATTTTCCTTTGACAGTTGAATCGCTCGTTCATTAACATCTACCATATGAACCACACGATCATGATATTGTTTCGCAATAGACAAGCCAATTGGGCCGTAGCCGCAGCCTACATCCAGAACAAATCCTGCTGTCTGAGGCATTTCAAAAGACTCAATTAATAAACGTGAGCCAAAATCTACTTCTCTTTTTGAAAAAACACCGTTATCCGTTTTAAAACGGAAAAGGTTATTTTTTAACGTAAAGTCCCAAAACTTAGGATCACTTTCAACCTTTTGGGTACGAGAATAGTAGTGTTCAGACATAGAGCTCACCTCCCGAGGAGTATATAATGAAGAAAAACGAGGAATTCCTTTTAACTATTCAAAGCACTTCCGCTTTTAAAATAGCCAAAAAAAGCCCGCTTATACAGCGAGCTTTTCTATATGGTTATTACTTAACTTCAACGTTAGCTCCAACTTCATCAAGCTTAGCTTTGATTGCTTCAGCATCTTCTTTAGACACGCCTTCTTTGATTGCCTTTGGAGTGTTGTCAACAAGATCTTTTGCTTCTTTAAGACCAAGGCCTGTGATTTCACGAACAACCTTGATAACTTTGATTTTTTGATCTCCAGCGCTAGCAAGGATTACATCAAATTCAGTTTGCTCTTCAACAGCAGCAGCACCAGCGCCGCCAACCATTGCTACAGGAGCAGCAGCAGTTACGCCGAATTCTTCTTCGATTGCTTTTACAAGATCGTTAAGTTCTAAAACAGTCATAGATTTAACTGCTTCAATGATTTGTTCTTTAGTCATGATTAAATTTCCTCCTTAGTTTTGGTTACGTTTTATTTTGTTAGGCTGTTAGTATTAACTTACGCGCCTTGTTCTTCTTTTTGATCTGCCACTGCTTTTGTAGCAAGAGCAAGATTGCGAATTGGAGCTTGTAGTACGCTGAGTAGCATAGAAAGCAAGCCTTCGCGTGATGGTAGGTCAGCAAGAGCTTTAATTTCTTCAGCCGATGCGACGTTTCCTTCAATTACACCCGCTTTAAGTTCAAGCGCTTCGTGCTTTTTAGCAAAGTCATTCAAGATTTTAGCTGGCGCTACTACATCTTCAGTACTAAACGCGATAGCGTTTGGACCTGTTAATGCATCATTTAAGCTAGAAAGCTCAGCAGCATCAGCAGCACGGCGTACCATTGAATTCTTGTAAACTTTAAATTCAACGCCTGCTTCGCGAAGTTGTTTACGAAGTTCAGTTACTTCTCCAACTGAAAGACCACGATAATCAACAACGACAGTTGATACACTTGCTTTTAACTTATCAGTAATTTCGTCAACTAATTGTTTTTTTACTTCGATTGCACTGCTCATCTTTACACCTCCTGTAGATTATCTACATTTATACCAGGCAAGTAAAAGCCTCCATATCGATCATAAGACATGGAGGCAGCATACAACAGCCGAAAGATTTCAGCCAATTCTATCGCATTACCTCGGCAGGTTATTAAGCTATAATGCCCCTGCTGTCTACAGTACAAATGTTTATTATATTAAACAACAAAATACATTATATAAAATGCATTTCAGAATGTCAATTGGTAAAAATTACTTAACTGTGACTGAAGAAGGATCTACCTTCACGCCAGGTCCCATAGTTGAAGCAACTGTAACGTTCTTCATATAAGTACCTTTTGCAGCTGAAGGCTTAACTTTAAGCAATGTTTCAAACACAGTTCGGAAGTTTTCAACAAGCTTTTCGTTTTCGAAAGATGCTTTACCGATTGGTACATGAATGTTACCAGACTTGTCAACACGGTATTCAACTTTACCTGCTTTGATTTCGTTGATCGCTCTTGTTACATCAAATGTAACTGTACCTGTTTTAGGGTTTGGCATTAAGCCTTTAGGTCCTAATACACGTCCAAGTTTACCAACTTCACCCATCATGTCAGGAGTTGCTACGATTACATCAAATTCAAACCAACCTTGTTGGATTTTGTTAATGTATTCAGAATCACCTACATAATCAGCACCAGCTGCTTCTGCTTCTTTCACTTTCTCACCCTTCGCGAATACTAAAACGCGTTGAGTTTTACCAGTTCCGTTTGGAAGCACAACTGCACCACGGATTTGTTGGTCAGCTTTCTTAGGGTCAACACCTAAGCGGAAAGCCACTTCAAGAGTAGCATCAAATTTTGTGTAGTTAGTTTTCTTTGCAAGATCAATTGCTTCTGCAACTGGGTATGCTGTTAAACGATCTACAAGCTTTGCAGCTTCTAAATACTTTTTACCTTTTTTAGCCATTTTTATTTCCTCCTAGATTGTGGTTTTAGCGGAATAACCTCCCACGAATAAAGGTTGCGCAATAACGCAACCCCACTCCTTACAACAATAAAAACTTACATGGATTAATCTTCGATTACGATACCCATGCTGCGTGCAGTACCTTCAACCATGCGCATTGCTGCTTCAACGCTAGCTGCGTTTAGGTCAGGCATTTTTTGTTCCGCAATCTCGCGTACTTTATCACGCTTTACTGTTGCTACTTTATTACGGTTAGGCTGGCCTGAACCAGACTGAATTCCAGCTGCTACTTTCAAAAGAACGGCAGCAGGAGGAGTTTTCGTAATAAATGTAAATGAACGGTCTTCAAATACCGTGATTTCAACAGGGATAATCAAACCAGCTTGATCTGCTGTACGGGCGTTAAATTCTTTACAGAATCCCATGATATTAACACCTGCTTGACCTAGTGCAGGACCAACCGGTGGCGCTGGATTAGCTTTACCAGCAGGGATTTGCAATTTAACCATTTTAATTACTTTTTTAGCCACGAGACACACCTCCTTAAAGTCCGTGATGTGGTTAATGGGGTTTTTACCCCTCCCACTCAACAATAGTCTTTATATTATAATCATAAAGAACTTTACAAAAGTCTTGTCTCCATTGGAGACATACTGACCTATGAAATATTACCACTTTTTAAAAATGATTTCAAGTTTTTTTACAATATCAGTTTATTTTTCTTTAAAAAACAGCTTATCAAGGTATTTCTTAGAGCTTCTCAATCTGTGTAAAATCAAGCTCAACCGGAGTATCTCGGCCAAACATATTTACCAGAACTTTAAGTTTCGCTTTATCTTTGTCCATTTCTTCAACAGATCCAGTGAAGTTTGCAAATGGACCTTCTTTTACGCGGACTGTTTCGCCGATTTCATAATCGACATCCACACGTTTTTCTTCAACGCCCATGCGCTTCAGTAACACGGTTACTTCTTCCGGTAATAGTGGTGTTGGCTTCGAACCTGAGCCAGCCGAGCCAACAAATCCAGTGACACCTGGTGTATTACGCACGACATACCATGAATCATCTGTCATGACGATCTCAACAAGTACATATCCAGGGAATACTTTTCGTTTAACTACCTTTTTCTTACCGTTTTTGATTTCTGTTTCTTCTTCTTCAGGAACAACTACGCGGAAGATTTTATCCGACATGCCCATTGATTCGACACGCTTTTCTAAGTTGGCCTTTACTTTATTTTCATAACCCGAGTAAGTATGGACTACATACCAATTCTTTTCCATTTAAGAGGACTAGACGTCCGTCCCTCCCTATTTCTTTGAGATAATAACTATTTTCAGCTCTGTTATCCTCGGCTGATTTCCACTCCAGGCGCGAGCGGTTCGTGGGTGTTTCGGCGAGCCTCCTCGGCGCTTGCGCCTGCGGGGTCTCCCCTGAACCATACTCCCACAGGAGTCTTCGCACCTTCCGTTCCAATCAACTAAAAGTAACTTGGCCAATTTTTTAAGCAAATAAAAAACCCGTCAAAACGGGCTTTTAGCTAAAATTTCCTTTGATGTTTACCATTATACCATGAAAGTTGGTTTATTATTCAAGAATTAAGCGAATCAATTTTGAAATTCCTAAATCAAGAACAGCAAAGAATGCTGCGAAAAAAACAACAGTAGATAAAACGGTAACAGTAGAACGAGTCAGCTCACTACGTTTTGGCCAGCTAACCTTTCTCATTTCACGGAAGACATCACTGAAGAACTTCGTTATGCGTTGCATATCTGTAACCCCCAAAATCTAAAAATAACTGCAAAGATCTATCTAAATTATTTTGTTTCCCTGTGGATTGTATGGGTAGCGCAGGTTTTACAGAATTTTTTCAATTCCAATCTTTCTGTTTGCTCCTGCTTGCTGATGGTCGAATAATTCCTAGAGCCACAATCAGCACATGCAAGAATTACTTTTTTACTCATATTCGACACCTTCAAACAAATTTCTTTTACATCATCCAAAATGTAACATGACCCCTCATTAAAGTCAATAACATTGGGAACGGATTCACAAGAACGCCATTTCCTCTTTTTGTTAATTTATAGAGAGAATTCACGAATTTCTAAATAACGTTCTAGTTTCCGTTTCACGCGTTGTAGAGCGTTATCTATGGATTTTACGTGACGATTTAGCTCTTCTGAAATCTCCTGATAGGATTGGCCATCTAAATAGAGGGCCAGTACCTTTCTTTCTAAATCGCTTAATAATTCAGTCATTTTAATCTCTATGTGATCAAATTCTTCTTGATTAATAATCAATTCTTCCGGGTCCAATACCTTTGCACCTGATAAGACATCCATCAGCGTGCGATCAGACTCTTCATCATAGATAGGCTTGTCCAGAGATACATAAGAGTTTAATGGAATGTGTTTCTGCCTGGTTGCAGTCTTAATGGCAGTAATAATCTGACGTGTGATACACAGCTCGGCAAATGCTTTAAAGGAGGTAAGCTTGTCCTCACGGAAGTCACGAATTGCCTTATAAAGCCCTATCATACCCTCCTGAACAATATCTTCCTTATCTGCTCCAATTAAAAAATAGGATCTTGCTTTTGCACGTACAAAATTACGATACTTATGGATTAAATAATCCAACGCTTCACTATCACCTTGGTGCACTAAATCGACTATTTCTTCATCTTCCATTACGAAAAAATGTTCGTTGACCTTTGTCCCGAAGTCCGTACTCAAGTAGATCCCCTCCACCGAACAAGCATAGATACTAATATTATACATTAGAAAAATTTTGAAGTCTATCGCTCATTTCTGTCCTCTGCGCCATTTTTCAAAAATTTCTGCAAGTTCATCACTAATCGGTATCTTGGATACGGGCTTTTTTTCTTGAATCTTCTTTACTCTCTTCTCAATTCCCTTTTCTATCGATGACATTTCAATCAGCAGTTCACGAGCGGATTTTCTTAAGGCGCCTTGTCCAAAAATGGCCCATTGCTCTGTAAAATCGGATGTCGCCACATGAATTTGTGTTCTCCGATTGCTCAGACTAATAGCCATTTTTTCAATCCGCTCATCTGCCGTCTCATTTTCTTTTGTAAAAATCACTTCTACCTTATGATTTTTATACTTTTTTTCTGTTCCTTGAACATAATGGGCATCAAATACAACAATGACACGGAAACCAGAGAACGCTTGATATTCAGCCATTCTTTCCACCAAGCGATCCCGTGCAGCAGGTAAATCCCGATCCTTCAATTCCCTAAGCTCTGGCCATGCTCCGATAATGTTATATCCGTCGACAAGCAGAATATCCATAAACTACCTCTCGAGAGGATTTCTTTTACTATATACCTCATACATAAGCAATGATGCAGCAACAGAGGCATTTAGAGAGGTTACTTTTCCTACCATTGGCAGATTGATAAGGAAATCACATTTATCCCGAATAAGTCGTCCCATTCCTTTTCCTTCACTGCCTATCACTAAGCCAAGCGGAAGCGTTCCATCCAGCTGACGATAATCTAATTCTCCCTTAGCATCCGTACCAGCAATCCATAATCCTCGTTCCTTTAATTCATCGATGGTCCGTGCCATGTTCGTTACACGTACCACTGGTATATATTCAATTGCTCCTGTAGAAGCTTTGGCAACCGTGGCTGTTAACCCCACAGCTCTGCGCTTTGGAATAATAATTCCATGGGCACCTACTGCATCTGCTGTTCGCATAATAGATCCAAGATTATGAGGATCCTCAATTTCATCTAACAATAAAAAGAAAGGTGTTTCATTCTTCTTTTCTGCTGCGGCAAACAAATCATCGATTTCTGCATATTGATAGGCTGCTACATAGGCTAAGACTCCCTGATGATTTTCATCTGCAATTTGGTCGATTTTTTTCTTTGGTACAAACTGAACAAGCACATTGGCTTCTTTTGCTAATTGGGTAATTTGCTGCATTTGACCGCGCTGTGACCCTTCAGCAATTAAAATTTTGTTAATATCCCTTTCCGACTTAAGGGCTTCTATGACTGGATTTTTTCCAACGATGTACTCCTGGCTCATTCAACAGTACCTCCTTTCTGCTCTTCTACATAGGAAAAGGCTCTTTTAATTAGCTCTTCTAACCGCTCTTTATAACCTTGTAAAAATAAATATCCCATTAATGCCTCAAAGGCCGTGCTGTATCGATACGTTTGAACATCTGTGTTTTTGGGAACAGTCCCCGATTTCGCATTTCTGCCGCGCATGACTACAGCCATTTCCTCCTCAGTAAGGAGCTGGTCATTCATCATTTGAAAGAGAATATGACACTGGGCCTTCGCCGACACGTATTTGGTTCCAGCACGGTGTAAATGATGCGGTCTTACCTTCCCACTGTAGAGAAGGTGACGTCTAACATACGTTTCAAAGACCGCATCTCCCATGTAGGCAAGTGCAAGGCTATTTAATTGTTTGGCGTCCACTGTTTCTTCATAGTCAAGCATGCATTAGCCCCTTTTCCATCTGGTTCCTTGTGGCGTGTCCTCTAGAATGATATTCATTTCCTTCAGTTGGTCCCGAATTTGGTCAGACAATTGAAAATTTCGATCCTTCCTTGCCTGGTTTCTCTTTTCAATCAGCGCATCGATTTCTTCGTCCAGCAATTCTTCACTTTCTAGCGTTAACCCTAACACTTGGAATAATTCTTGAAATTGAGCTGTAAATGCATCAATCACTGCTACCGAAGTATTTTTCTCTAAAAGATAATAATTCGCAAGTTTGGAGAGATCAAACAATACAGAAATGGCTTTTGCTGTGTTAAAGTCATCATCCATTGCCTCAATAAACTGCTCTTTTGCTGCTGTAATATTATCGAGCCACTCTTGATTGTTATCAGTTAAATCCGTGCTTACTTCTCTACGATGCTGCAAGTTTTGATAGGAAGTGGTTAATCGTTCAAATGCCGCTTTCGTGCTTTCCAATAATTCTTCACTGTAGTTGATTGGGTTTCGGTAGTGTACCGATAACATAAAAAATCTTAACACTTGTGGATTATGCTTCTTAATAATGTCATGTACAAGGACGAAGTTCCCAAGTGATTTTGACATTTTTTCATTATCGATATTGATATACCCGTTATGCATCCAGTAACGAGAGAATAGTTTTCCACTCAAAGCTTCCGATTGAGCAATTTCATTTTCATGATGCGGGAAGGTTAAGTCCTGTCCGCCAGCATGAATGTCAATCGTTTCACCGAGATACTTTTTGGCCATTGCTGAGCATTCAATATGCCAGCCTGGTCTGCCAAGTCCCCATGGGCTTTCCCAGAAGATTTCTCCTTCCTTCGCCGCTTTCCACAGAGCGAAGTCTAAGTCATCTTGTTTTTTATCTCCAACTTCAATTCTCGCGCCGACACGCAGTTCATCTATCGATTGATGAGAAAGCTTGCCATAATCATCAAAGTGTCTTGTGCGGAAATAAACATCCCCCTCTGATTCATAGGCATAACCTTTTTCAATTAACTGGCTGATAAATTCAATAATGATATCCATATTTTCCATTACTCGCGGATGGACATCTGCTTTTGCACATCCTAATGCCGTAACATCTTCAAAGTAAGCATTAATAAATCGGTCAGCAATCGTCGGTACATCTTCCCCTAATTGATTGGCTGCACGAATCAATTTATCATCTACGTCTGTAAAATTTGAAACGTATTGGACATCGTAATCACGATACTCTAAATAGCGTCTTACCGTATCGAAGACAATTGCCGGGCGTGCATTTCCTATATGAATATAATTATAAACCGTCGGACCGCATACATACATTTTCACTTTTCCTTCTTCAAGCGGTACGAATGCTTCTTTTTTCCGAGACAGTGTATTATAAATTTGAATGGCCATTTACTTCGATCCTTTCTTTTCTTAATCCATCTAGTTCCTGCTTTAAGAGATTAAGTTCATTTTCCAATTCTTTAAACCGATCTGCAATTGGATCTGGCAGATCACAGTGATTTAAATCCTTATCCTTTTTAATCCTCTTTCCATCCTGAATGACCACTCTTCCAGGAACCCCAACCACTGTAGAGTTTGGCGGCACTTCCTTTAAGACAACAGAACCGGCACCAATCTTCGAGTTCTCACCGATAGTAATGGAACCGAGCACTTTTGCACCTGTTGCGATGAGGGCATTATCCTTAATCGTTGGATGACGTTTTCCCTTTTCCTTACCCGTTCCTCCAAGGGTAACGCCTTGAAACACGGTCACATTATCACCAATTTCGCATGTTTCCCCAATAACAACTCCCATGCCATGGTCAATAAAAAATCTTCTGCCTATTTTTGCCCCAGGGTGAATTTCAATACCCGTAAAGAACCGGCTTATTTGAGATATAACCCTGGCAATGAAAAATAACTTTTTCTTAAAAAAAGCGTGTGCAAGCCGATGAGCCCAAATGGCATGTAAGCCTGAGTATGTTAAGATAACTTCTAAATAACTTCTTGCTGCAGGATCTTGTTCAAAAACAACCTCAATATCTTCTTTCATCATTTTGAACATTGCCATTACTCCCCCTTAGTTTAGCTCTATCTTTAAGAAATTAAAAAAGCGCCCCTGTCGATACGACAGAGACGCTTGTGCGTGGTTCCACTCTGATTAGGCAGTCACTTTACCTACACTTCCACTGTATGAGTAGTGTAGTAGAGCTATTTGTTGCCTCACTCTTACTTGTTAACGGATGGTTCCGCCCATATCTACTAGAGTTGACTCTTTCGAAATGGGGCTCAGAGGGGCACTTCAAAAAATGAGGGGCCTAAACCACTTTCAGCCGGTGATGGTTTTCTCTTTAAAGCATCATTTTTTTACTTTTCCTCTTCTACGCTTTTGAAATATTAAATTATTTATACTTACTATATTACATTTTTATCTCAATGTTAACCAATAATTTGATTAATTCGCATTTGGACTTTTTGTTTTCCTAACAGCTCAATCGCTTGTGGAAGATCTGGTCCATGTGTCTGTCCTGTGACTGCTGCACGGATTGGCATAAAGAGATTTTTTCCTTTTTGACCAGTAGATTTTTGTACTGCTTTCATCGCTGCCTTTATGCCTTCGGCTTTAAAGCTTTCCAATTGATCCAGCTCAATGGAAAATGCCTTTAAGACTTCAGGAACTGTTTCTCCTGTTAGAATTTCCTTCGCATCTTCTTCGTATTCAGCCTCGTCTTTAAAGAACATGTCCGAAAGTTCAACAATTTCAGCACCAAAGCTCATTTTTTCCTGTAAAAGTGAGACTAGGCCCTTTACCCAATCATGCTGTTCATCAGTCATATTTTCACTTATACGACCAGCTTTGATTAAGTGTGGCAATGATAGCTCGACTACTCTGTCTAGCTCCACTTTTTTCATGTATTGATTGTTCATCCAAGTAAGCTTTTGCTTATCAAATAATGCTGGTGACTTAGAAAGTCGATCCGCATCAAATATTTCAATAAATTCTTCTTTAGAATATAACTCTTCTTCGCCAGCTGGAGACCAGCCAAGTAAAGTAATAAAGTTAAATAGTGCTTCTGGGAGATATCCTAATTCCTCATATTGCTCAATGAACTGAATAATGGATTCATCACGTTTGCTTAGCTTTTTACGGCTTTCATTTACAATCAATGTCATGTGTCCAAAGACCGGTGGCTCCCAGTCTAGTGCCTCATATACCATTAATTGTTTTGGCGTATTAGAAATATGGTCGTCCCCACGTAGTACGTGTGAAATCTTCATAAGGTAATCGTCGATTGTCACCGCAAAGTTATAGGTTGGAGTGCCATCCTTTTTAATGATTACCCAGTCACCCATTCCCTCTGATTCAAAGGAAACCGTACCTTTTACCATATCGTCAAAGGTGTAAGTTTTTCCTTCAGGAACAGCAATACGTATGCTTGGCTTGCGGCCTTCACTTTCTAAACGTTCACGATCTTCAGGAGTTAAATGACGGCATTTACCGGAATAATGC
This sequence comes from Neobacillus phoenicis, assembly GCF_047302305.1. Lineage (NCBI taxonomy): Bacteria > Bacillati > Bacillota > Bacilli > Caryophanales > Bacillaceae > Neobacillus > Neobacillus phoenicis. Next base: position 351,882 of record NZ_CP154847.1, read on the forward strand.
GGAGTTTCTCCTCTTTCTGTTTGGGCCTCACGCTCCGCCTCCAACTCTTCTTCTGTACAATAACATTTATAAGCATGACCGTTCTCTAGTAATTGCTTGTAATAAGTTTCATAAATATCATTTCTTTCGGATTGACGATAAGGGCCGTATTCTCCACCTACATCGACACTTTCATCCCAATCCATGCCAAGCCATTTTAAATATTTAAGCTGACTTTCTTCTCCACCCTCTATATTCCGCTTTTTATCCGTATCTTCAATCCGGATAATAAATTTTCCTTGCTTGCTGCGTGCAAACAAATAATTGAATAATGCGGTCCGGGCATTTCCAATATGTAAATGTCCAGTAGGACTTGGAGCATATCTTACACGAACTTCGTTTGACATTTGTACATGGCCTCCGTGCTTAATTAATATAGTTTCAATTGACTATTTTATCACTGTATAGGATTTCAATAAAGACTATTCATTTACCTTCTTCAATAAAACTACAGCTTGTGAGGCAATCCCTTCTCCCCTGCCGGTAAAACCTAGTTTTTCAGTTGTCGTTGCCTTCACATTGATTTGTTCTGGAGAGGCTTCAAGCAGCTCAGCAATTCGATTGCGCATTTGTTCAATATAGGGAGCCATTTTTGGTTTCTGTGCAATAATTGTACAATCCGCATTCACTAGCTCATACCCCTTCTCCTTCACTAGCTGCCAAACATGCTCCATCAGCTTTGCTGAGTCTGCATCCTTGAAATCGGGATCCGTATCAGGAAAATGCTTACCAATATCACCTTCCCCAATTGCACCAAGACACGCATCGGAAACGGTATGTAATAATACATCTGCATCCGAATGACCTAAAAGGCCCTTTTCATATGGAATGGTAATCCCCCCTATGATTAGCGGGCGTCCTTCTGTTAATTGGTGGACATCAAATCCCTGGCCAATTCGAAACATTTAGCAAAACTCCTTTTCTCTCTTTTTCAATATCGCCTCAGCGAAGTATAAATCTTCTGGTGTAGTCAGTTTAATATTGTCGTAATCTCCTTCTACAATGGAAACCGGTTGATGCAATCGTTCAACTAAACTCGCATCATCTGTTCCAACAAAGGCATCTATTTTTGCCTTTTCGTATGCCTCCTGCAATAACGAAATACGAAAAGCTTGTGGGGTTTGTACAGCCCACAAGCTTGAACGTTCGACGGTTTCCACTACGACACCATCTTGTACCTTTTTCATGGTGTCTTTAGCTGGTACTCCAATAATCGCAGCACCTGTTTCGCGCGCCTTTTCAGTTAAACGTTGGATTTGCCCTTTTTGAATAAAGGGACGTGCAGCATCATGAACAAGAATAGTTCCATCGTTTTTGACCGTTTGGAGGGCATTATAAATGCTATGCTGACGTTCCTCTCCACCCGGCACCAAGTTGATTACCTTCGTTACGTTATACTTATTTAGTAACTCTTTGAATTCCATTTCATCCTGGGGGTGAATAGCTAAGATCATCCCCGTGCAAGCTTCATCCTCTTCAAATACCCTTAAGGTATGAATGAGCACTGGTACTCCATTAAGCTCTAATAAAAGCTTATTTTTCCCCGCTCCCATTCTTTTTCCCTGACCTGCAGCCGGGATAATGACTTGGTAAGTCATAAAAAAACCCCACTCTACTTTTCTATAGCGCTTTTTCTAATAATTTCGGTTTGGCGAAGATCATACGGCCGGCAGAGGTTTGTAGCACACTTGTTACGAGAACTTCGATTCTCTTACCAATATATTCTCTTCCTTCTTCCACTACAATCATTGTTCCATCGTCTAAATAAGCAACGCCCTGGTGATATTCCTTACCATCCTTGATCACTTGAACTGTCAACTCTTCACCTGGAAGGACAACCGGTTTCACTGCGTTTGCTAAATCATTGATATTTAAAACCGTCACGTTCTGTAATTCACACACTTTATTAAGGTTAAAATCATTTGTAACGAGAATACCATTTGTTAACTTAGCTAGTTTCACTAGTTTTGAGTCTACTTCACTTATTTCTTCAAAATCTCCCTCGTAAATTTCAACTTTAATGGCGAGTTCTTTTTGAATTCGATTTAAAATATCCAAGCCTCGTCTACCACGGTTTCGTTTAAGAACATCAGAAGAGTCAGCAATATGCTGTAATTCCTCGAGAACGAACTGAGGAATGACAATTGTCCCTTCTAAAAATCCAGTCTGGCAAATATCAGCTACCCGGCCATCAATAATGACGCTTGTATCTAATATTTTTAATGCCTTGCCGGCTGCCTTTTCTGCTTCTTCATCGCCCGCTTTTTTCTTATGACCGCGGTTTCCAAACAGCCCTAATAGTTCATCCCGTTTCTTAAAACCTACTTGGAATCCAAGGTAGCCAAACAATAAGGTTAACAAAATAGGAGCAACTGCATTTAAGATTGGCACTTGAACAGCATTTAACGCAAAGCCAACTAAGAAGGCAACAAATAACCCAAAAATAAGGCCCAAACTACCAAAAAGGACATCCGTTACAGGAATTTTTACTAACGAATCTTCCGCCCATTTAATAAAATTAAAGACGTAATCTACTGCCCAAAAGGTAATAAGATAAAAAATAATAGCCCCTAAAATAGCAATAACATAAGAGTTATTAATCACTGGAATGTCATTTATATGAAGAAGTCTGAACAATTCCGGTAATAACAATATTCCTAGCGTACCTCCCATAATGAGGAAGCATGCCTGCACAATACGTTTTAACATTCCTTCACCTCCTCTAATTCATTATAAACATATTCTTAAAATTGAAACGTTAATTTGATGATTATTTTTCCAAAATGTAAATCGTTTGAAATATATTCGTTATGAGAAAAGGAATAATGGTTACTCCCCATAGGTTAGCACTGGAAAAAATCATTGTCAAACAATTGGAAATTCCCGTTCATTCTCTATTTTTCCTTTTGACTTTGTTAAACTTGTCTGTTGTTTTCCGCTCCAGGCACTTCGCTTTCCGTGGGTGTTTCGGCGAGCCTCCTCGGCGCTTGCGCCTGCGGGGTCTCCCCTGAACCATACTCCCACAGGAGTCTTCGTGCCTTCCGCTCCAATCAACAGGGTATAAAACCTTAACACAGCCATCCTTATAGATGGCGATCGGTATATAAGCGATCCTTGACTAATTTAAACCCTTCCTTGATCTTTTTAGCCCGGACTTCACCAATCCCGTCCACTTCATCTAGCTCGTCTACTGATGCAGTCATAATTTTTGATAGTTCTCCAAAGCTGCTAATCAAGTTTTCAATAATGATGGACGGCAGTCTCGGAATTTTATGAAGGATCCGATAGCCACGGGGTTTCTTATTTTCATCCAAATGAACATAACCAAGGTAGCCCATTAATTTTAATAAAACGGTATCCTCGATGTTTCCACTGGCAGTCATTGCCTGCATTCGTTGCAGAACCTCACGGGCCTTAATATCGCGTTCGAATGCATAATCTTTAATGATTAAGAGTGTTTCTTCTTCCAATTCCGTTAATATTTCATTCATCTGCAACCGAATGAGCCGTCCCTCTGTTCCTAGTTCATGCAGAAAGGATAATAGTTCATTTTTTATCTTTAACACCATTTCAAAACGATGAAGGACAAGCAAAAAGTCGTTGTATGTAACCGACTCCTCAAATTCAAGAATACTTAAGTTTGTTATACTATGCTCCAGCACTACCTTATACTTTTCTAGCGTCTGAATCGCTTGGTTCGCTTTTGTTAAGATGACAGAGATATCTTTTAAGGAATAGCGGAAATTCCCTTGGTAAAGGGTAATGACATTTCTTCTTTGTGAAATGGCAATGACAAGTGATTTCGTTTGTCTAGCTACTCGTTCAGCCGTACGATGCCGCATGCCTGTTTCGGTCGAGGATATTTCTGAATTGGGGGCAAGCTGGGCATTAGCAAAAAGAATCTTATTTCCTAATTCGTTTAAAATAATAGCACCATCCATTTTTGCTAATTCATATAAAAAGCTTGGTGAAAATGGACAATTAATCTCAAAACCACCATCGACAATACTTTTCACCCTGTCATTGTAACCCACGACAATCAGCCCGCCTGTATTTGCTCTTAGAACATTATCAATCCCCTCGCGAATAGGTGTCCCTGGTGCAATAAACTGTAATACCTCATTTATTGATTGTTCACCAAGCTTTTTATTTTCCATCTGCTACCCTCCCAACGTTGCCTTGAGTGCTTCACTAACTGAAGATACGCCTATTAGTTGGACTCCCTCTGGTGCCTTCCATCCTCCTAAATTGTTTGCTGGTAAAATCACTCGTTCAAAACCTAATTTTGCGGCTTCTTGAACGCGCTGCTCAATTCTTGAAACCCTTCTTACTTCACCCGTTAGCCCGACCTCGCCAATAATACAGTCAGTCGGTCTTGTTGGCTTATCTCTAAAACTGGAAGCAATACTAACTGCAACAGCTAAATCGATTGCAGGTTCATCTAATTTGACGCCCCCTGCAACTTTTAAATAGGCATCCTGGTTCTGCAAAAGCATACCCACTCTCTTTTCTAAAACCGCCATTAACAGTGGTACACGGTTATGGTCAATACCCGTTGCCATTCTTCGTGGGTTACCAAAGCTAGTTGGTGAAATTAACGCTTGAATTTCAACTAACACAGGCCGTGTACCTTCCATCGAAGCTACTACGGTCGAACCTGCCGCTCCACGGGAACGTTCTTCCAGGAAAATTTCCGATGGGTTCTCTACTTCATCGAGGCCAAATTCCTTCATTTCAAAAATGCCCATTTCATTTGTAGAGCCAAAGCGATTCTTCACAGCCCTTAAAATCCGATAGGTGTGATGTCTTTCTCCCTCAAAATAAAGAACCGTATCTACCATGTGCTCTAACAACCTAGGCCCCGCTATAGACCCTTCCTTTGTTACATGACCCACGATAAAAATAGCAATTCCTTTGGTTTTACCTATTCTCATTAATTCAGACGTACATTCACGAACCTGTGATACACTTCCTGGTGCAGATGTCACATCTGGATGAAAAATTGTTTGGATCGAGTCAATAATAACAAAACTAGGATTCGTACTTTCAATCGTGCGGTTTATTTCATCAAGATTGGTCTCTGAGTATACCAGTAAGTTTTCTGATGCAATGCCTAATCGTTCCGCACGAAGCTTTGTCTGCCGTAATGACTCCTCACCAGATATATATAATACCTGATTCCCTTTATTTGCTAACTGCGAAGATACTTGCAGCAAGAGAGTCGATTTCCCTATTCCCGGGTCTCCCCCTATTAAAACCAATGAACCCTTAACCACACCACCGCCTAGTACACGATTCAGCTCATTTAAGTCAGTTAATATTCTCGGTTCATTTTCCATCTCAATAGATGTAATGGGCATTGGTTTGGTTAAGATATTTGAACCGCTTGGAGAATGGGCAAACGCTCCTCTTCTTGTTGTACCCGTTACTTCAACCTCTTCAACCATCGAATTCCATTGTCCGCAGCCTGGACATTTCCCCATCCACTTGGGAGACTCATATCCGCACTCCTGACACATAAACTTTGTTTTTCGTTTTGCCATCGTTTTTCTACTACCTTTCCATAAATCCCAAAAATGAAAAAAGAGGTACACGGTTTGACTTTATTCACGTGTACCTCTGATTGATCATATCAAACTACATTATTTAGTGATGTGATGAAGAGGGATGGTCTATTTGACTAAACTGGTCTTTTCCGCCATTCTTACGACGAACTCCCCATCAACTACATCTATTATAGCATGTTGACCTGTCAATAAGGTGCCTTTAAGCAGCTCTTCAGAAAGACGGTCTTCAATATGCTTTTGAATCGCTCTGCGTAACGGTCTCGCCCCATATTCAGGGTCATACCCTTCTTGGGAAATTTTCCCTCTAGCAGCAGCTGTTAATTCTAACGAAATATTTTGTTCATTTAGACGCTTAATTAATTGATCAGATAGCAATGTAACGATTTCATCTAAATGCTTCTTCTCTAACGCATGGAATACAATGATTTCATCAATCCGGTTCAAGAATTCAGGACGGAAGGCTTTCTTGAGCTCTTCCATTACTTTACCCTTCATGTCTTTGTAATCCTGCTCGCCATCCTGAATATTAAAGCCCACATACTTGTTTCGCTTCAGGGCTTCAGCACCAACGTTGGATGTCATAATGAGGACAGTATTTCTAAAATCAACGGTTCTACCCTTAGAATCCGTTAATCGGCCATCTTCAAGGACTTGAAGGAGAATATTAAACACATCTGGATGTGCCTTTTCAATCTCATCAAGTAGAATAACAGAGTATGGTTTCCGGCGGACCTTTTCAGTTAATTGACCGCCTTCTTCATAGCCGACATATCCTGGAGGTGAACCTACAAGTCTAGAGGTAGAGTGCTTCTCCATATATTCAGACATATCAATCCTGATCATCGCATCCTCATCACCAAACATCGCCTCAGCAAGAGCACGCGCCAATTCCGTTTTACCCACTCCAGTAGGTCCAAGGAAAACAAAGGAACCAATAGGGCGCTTTGGATCTTTTAATCCGGCTCTAGCACGACGTACCGCTTTTGAAACAGCAATGACTGCTTCCTCCTGGCCAATGACTCGGGAATGCAGTAATTCTTCTAAATTAAGTAACTTAGCCGTTTCTGTTTCTGCAAGCTTAGAGACCGGTACTCCCGTCCAGCTCGAAACCACAGTTGCAATATCCTCTACTGTTACTTCATTGTTTTCTTTTCCTTGCTTTTCCTTCCACGTCTTCTTCGTTTCTTCTAACTGTTCGCGGAGACGCTGCTCTGTATCTCTTAGTGATGCAGCTTTTTCAAACTCCTGGCTTTGTACTGCCGCATCTTTTTCCTTACGTACTTCATCTAGCTTGACCTCTAATTCTTTTAAGTTTGGAGGTGTCGTATAGGAACGAAGGCGAACCTTAGAACCAGCTTCGTCGATTAAATCAATCGCCTTATCAGGCAGGAATCGGTCGGAAATATAACGGTCAGAAAGCTTAACAGCAGCTTCAATTGCTTCATCCGTAATCGAAACTCGGTGGTGGGCCTCATATCGGTCACGCAATCCTTGTAAAATTTGAACAGACTCTTCAGCTGTTGGCTCATCCACACGAATCGGCTGGAATCGGCGTTCTAGTGCGGCATCTTTTTCAATGTATTTTCGATATTCATCAAGCGTAGTTGCTCCGATACACTGAAGTTCACCACGTGCAAGCGATGGCTTTAAGATATTGGATGCATCAATCGCACCTTCAGCGCCTCCTGCCCCAATTAATGTGTGGAGCTCATCAATAAACAAGATGATATTTCCTGCTTGGCGGATTTCATCCATGACTTTTTTCAAACGGTCTTCAAATTCTCCGCGGTATTTGGTTCCGGCAACAACCGTTCCCATGTCTAATGTCATTACACGCTTATCTCGAAGAATTTCAGGTACCTCATTGTTGACAATTTGCTGGGCAAGACCTTCAGCAATCGCTGTTTTACCCACACCTGGTTCACCAATTAATACTGGATTATTTTTTGTCCGGCGGCTTAGAACTTCAATCACACGCTGAATTTCTTTACTACGTCCAATAACAGGATCCAGGCTGCCTTCACGGGCAATGGAGGTTAGATCTCGAGCAAGGCTATCGAGTGTTGGTGTATTAGCACTAACTGATGCACCACCCTGATGTCCCCCAGATTCATTACTTCCTAATAATTGAAGAACCTGCTGACGTGCTTTATTTAAGCTTACACCCAAGTTATTAAGTACTCGAGCAGCTACTCCTTCTCCTTCACGAATCAATCCCAGAAGTATATGCTCTGTACCCACATAAGAATGTCCTAGCTTTCTTGCCTCATCCATCGATAATTCGATGACCTTTTTCGCTCTAGGCGTATAGTGAATCGTTTGAGAAGCTTCTTGTCCTTTACCAATTAAATTTTCTACTTCCTTCTGAATTTTATCAGAACCTAATCCAAGACCATAAAGTGCTTTTGCTGCAATTCCTTCACCTTCTCGAACTAAGCCTAACAAAATATGCTCTGTTCCAATATTGTTGTGTCCAAGGCGAATTGCTTCCTCTTGTGCTAGTGCAAGAACCTTTTGTGCTCTTTCAGTAAAACGGCCGAACATCATATTCTCTTCCTCCTCACCTATTTTTGCTGTTCCATTTTAAGTCGTTCTCTAATTAAAGCTGCTCTCCTAATATCTCTTTCATGAGGTCTTAAAGGACCTCCGGCATACTGCTGGAGAAAACCTGGCTGTGTTAAGATCATTAATTCATTTAATATGGTTTTAGGCATGTTATCAATAAGGCCCATATCTATCCCAAGCCGTACATCAGATAAACACCTTGCTGCTTCCTTCGTTTCAATAATACGGCTATTCGTTAGAACTCCCAACGAACGGAAGACTCTGTCTTCTAATTGTATGTTCGAAGTTTTTCGTAATGCTTCTCTAGCAGACCTTTCTTGAGAAATGAGTTGACTTACAACCCCTTTCAGATCATGGCAGATGTCTTGTTCTGATTTTCCTAAGGTTATTTGATTAGAGATTTGAAAGATATTTCCTAGAGCTTCACTTCCCTCACCATAAATTCCTCGTACAACCAGCCCTAATTGGTTGATGGCCGGGATAATTCGATTAATTTGCTGCGTAAGGATTAACCCCGGCAGATGCATCATCACCGATGCCCGGAGACCTGTTCCAACATTGGTAGGGCAACTTGTTAAATAGCCATACTGTTCATCAAACGCATATTGAATATTACTTTCTAGCCAATCATCTATTTCATTTGCAGCATCTAAAGCTTCAGATAATTGCAAGCCTGGAAACAAACATTGAATTCGGATATGATCCTCTTCATTTATCATTATACTAACTTCTTCATTTTCGGTTAAAAGAACAGCACCATATGGTGAGTCCTCAGCAAGATGCGGACTAATTATATGCTTTTCTACTAGTACTCTTTTTTGTAGAGGCTGCATACTATCGATTTTTAATAGTTCCATCTGGCCAAACTTTTGTAGATCTGACTTTTGAAAAATTTCCTCCATATTTTCTATAATCTTTTTTGCCTCTTCATGTGAAAAAAGTGTTGGAAATTTATAGGCGTCAAAGTTTCGGGCTAAGCGAATCCGTGAACTTAGGACAATATCCGAATCAGGTCCCTCTTCACTCATCCAGGAACTAACTGCCTGATTAAGAAAACGTTCAAGCGACACGTTATTCCCCTCCCTCTTCGCTTCCATTTAATTGTTTCTCTAATGTGCGAATCTCATCGCGAATCTCCGCCGCATTCTCAAATTCTTCTTGGGAGATTGCGTTCCGTAAATTAAGTTTTAAGTCATCAATTTGCTTACGGAGAAAGATACTGCCGCCAATTCGTTTTGGAATTTTCCCATTATGTGTCCAGTTACCACTATGCAACCGTCGTAATACAGGTTTAAGTTGTTCTTTAAATGTTTCATAGCAATGCGCACATCCAAAGCGCCCTACTTTTAAAAACTGAGGAAATGTCATGGAGCAGTGTTCACACTGAAGGATTTCTTCTTGATGGAAAGGGCTTTGATTGGGTTTTTGATAAGAATCAATATTGAGTAAGCCGGCTAATAAGTTATTAAAAGCAAATCCTGATTCTCCACCAATCATAAACATTTCGCCCTTTTCCTGAGCACATTTTTCACAAAGATGCACTTCTGTTTTTTCACCATTAATGATTTTTGTAAAATGAAGTGCTGCAGGCCTTTGATTACATTCTTGGCAAATCATCTTTTCACCTCTCCAGCAGCAATAATTATTTATATTTTAATGATGTTAACATAGCTTTTAGAATTCTCGCACGCAATTCATCTCGGTATGGAAGATCAATATATAATACTGAACGGTCGATTACACTTAACATAATTTTAGCTTCCCGATTCGTAATAATTTCTTCCTGAACCAATCGTAAAATGACATCCTCTGCACTTGTTTGGCTAATGTGCTTTTGAATAAGTGAGAGCAATTGTTCGATTAAGTGGGCCAAATCATGAGATTGAACCTTCATAATTCTGATGTAACCGCCCCCACCTCGTTTGCTCTCGACAATATAGCCTCTTTCTATTGTAAAACGAGTGTTTATAACGTAATTAATTTGTGATGGAACACATTGAAATTTATCAGCAATTTCACTTCGTTTAATTTCAACAAGATCTTCCTCACTCATCTCAAGGACTTGCTTTAAGTATTTTTCAATGATATCGGAGATGTTTCTCATCTTCCCACCCCCTATCTTTCTGACTTTGACTATCTTTGACTTTGATTATACTGAAAATTTTATGTAGATGCAACGATTCCCTACTAATGATTTTCCCCAAATCTCGCGGTTGCGAAACCTTTAATTGTTTAAAAAATTTCATGATTGGAGGTTTAGAAATTAGATAGTTTGGTTGTTGAAGAGGTTTTGTCTTTTAATTATAGACAAAAAAAGACAACCCATTACAGGTTGTCTTTTTATTTGCCTGGCAACGTCCTACTCTCACAGGGACTTTCGTCCCAACTACCATCGGCGCTGAGAAGCTTAACTTCCGTGTTCGGTATGGGAACGGGTGTGACCTTCTCGCCATAGTTACCAGACTATTTTGTTAGAGAGATCGTTCTCTCAAAACTAGATAATGCAGAAGAAGTGTTTGTAAAAAACGAGTTCGCTTAAAACTTGGTTAAGTCCTCGAACGATTAGTATCAGTCAGCTCCACATGTTACCACGCTTCCACCTCTGACCTATCAACCTGATCATCTTTCAGGGTTCTTACTAGCTTGACGCTATGGGAAATCTCATCTTGAGGGGGGCTTCATGCTTAGATGCTTTCAGCACTTATCCCGTCCGCACATAGCTACCCAGCGATGCCTTTGGCAAGACAACTGGTACACCAGCGGTGCGTCCATCCCGGTCCTCTCGTACTAAGGACAGCTCCTCTCAAATTTCCTGCGCCCACGACGGATAGGGACCGAACTGTCTCACGACGTTCTGAACCCAGCTCGCGTACCGCTTTAATGGGCGAACAGCCCAACCCTTGGGACCGACTACAGCCCCAGGATGCGATGAGCCGACATCGAGGTGCCAAACCTCCCCGTCGATGTGGACTCTTGGGGGAGATAAGCCTGTTATCCCCGGGGTAGCTTTTATCCGTTGAGCGATGGCCCTTCCATGCGGAACCACCGGATCACTAAGCCCGACTTTCGTCCCTGCTCGACTTGTAGGTCTCGCAGTCAAGCTCCCTTGTGCCTTTACACTCTACGAATGATTTCCAACCATTCTGAGGGAACCTTTGGGCGCCTCCGTTACTCTTTAGGAGGCGACCGCCCCAGTCAAACTGCCCACCTGACACTGTCTCCCACCCCGATAAGGGGTGCGGGTTAGAATTTCAATACAGCCAGGGTAGTATCCCACCGACGCCTCCACCGAAGCTAGCGCTCCGGTTTCTACGGCTCCTACCTATCCTGTACAAGCTGTACCAAAATTCAATATCAGGCTACAGTAAAGCTCCACGGGGTCTTTCCGTCCTGTCGCGGGTAACCTGCATCTTCACAGGTACTATAATTTCACCGAGTCTCTCGTTGAGACAGTGCCCAGATCGTTACGCCTTTCGTGCGGGTCGGAACTTACCCGACAAGGAATTTCGCTACCTTAGGACCGTTATAGTTACGGCCGCCGTTTACTGGGGCTTCGATTCAGAGCTTCGCTTGCGCTAACCCCTCCTCTTAACCTTCCAGCACCGGGCAGGCGTCAGCCCCTATACTTCGCCTTGCGGCTTCGCAGAGACCTGTGTTTTTGCTAAACAGTCGCCTGGGCCTATTCACTGCGGCTCTTCGAGGCTATTCACCTCAAAAAGCACCCCTTCTCCCGAAGTTACGGGGTCATTTTGCCGAGTTCCTTAACGAGAGTTCTCTCGCTCACCTTAGGATTCTCTCCTCGCCTACCTGTGTCGGTTTGCGGTACGGGCACCTTTTATCTCGCTAGAGGCTTTTCTTGGCAGTGTGGAATCAGGAACTTCGGTACTAAATTTCCCTCGCTATCACAGCTCAGCCTTTACGGAAAGCGGATTTTCCTACTTTCCAGCCTAACTGCTTAGACGCGCATATCCAACAGCGCGCTTACCCTATCCTCCTGCGTCCCCCCATCACTCAAACGATAAAGAGGTGGTACAGGAATATCAACCTGTTGTCCATCGCCTACGCCTTTCGGCCTCGGCTTAGGTCCCGACTAACCCTGAGCGGACGAGCCTTCCTCAGGAAACCTTAGGCATACGGTGGATGAGATTCTCACTCATCTTTCGCTACTCATACCGGCATTCTCACTTCTAAGCGCTCCACCAGTCCTTACGGTCTAGCTTCAACGCCCTTAGAACGCTCTCCTACCACTGACATCTAAGATGTCAATCCACAGCTTCGGTGTTACGTTTAGCCCCGGTACATTTTCGGCGCAGAGTCACTCGACCAGTGAGCTATTACGCACTCTTTAAATGGTGGCTGCTTCTAAGCCAACATCCTGGTTGTCTAAGCAACTCCACATCCTTTTCCACTTAACGTAAACTTTGGGACCTTAGCTGGTGGTCTGGGCTGTTTCCCTTTTGACTACGGATCTTATCACTCGCAGTCTGACTCCCACGGATAAGTCTTTGGCATTCGGAGTTTGTCTGAATTCGGTAACCCGATGAGGGCCCCTAGTCCAAACAGTGCTCTACCTCCAAGACTCTAACTACGTGAGGCTAGCCCTAAAGCTATTTCGGAGAGAACCAGCTATCTCCAAGTTCGATTGGAATTTCTCCGCTACCCACACCTCATCCCCGCACTTTTCAACGTGCGTGGGTTCGGGCCTCCATCCAGTGTTACCTGGACTTCACCCTGGACATGGGTAGATCACCTGGTTTCGGGTCTACGACCACATACTCATTCGCCCTATTCAGACTCGCTTTCGCTGCGGCTCCGTCTCTTCAACTTAACCTTGCATGGGATCGTAACTCGCCGGTTCATTCTACAAAAGGCACGCTATCACCCATTAACGGGCTCTAACTACTTGTAGGCACACGGTTTCAGGAACTATTTCACTCCCCTTCCGGGGTGCTTTTCACCTTTCCCTCACGGTACTGGTTCACTATCGGTCACTAGGGAGTATTTAGCCTTGGGAGATGGTCCTCCCTGCTTCCGACCGGATTTCACGTGTCCGGCCGTACTCAGGATCCACTCAGGAGGGAACGAAGTTTCGACTACAGGGTTTTTACCTTCTCTGACGGGCCTTTCCAGGCCGCTTCATCTACCCCGTTCCTTTGTAACTCCATGTTGAGTGTCCTACAACCCCAAGAGGCAAGCCTCTTGGTTTGGGCTATGTCCCGTTTCGCTCGCCGCTACTCAGGGAATCGCGTTTGCTTTCTCTTCCTCCGGGTACTTAGATGTTTCAGTTCCCCGGGTATGCCTTCAATACCCTATGTATTCAGGTAAAGATACTGTTCCATTACGAACAGTGGGTTCCCCCATTCGGAAATCTCCGGATCAAAGCTTACTTACAGCTCCCCGAAGCATATCGGTGTTAGTCCCGTCCTTCATCGGCTCCTAGTGCCAAGGCATTCACCGTGCGCCCTTTCTAACTTAACCTAAAAGGTTTGTTTCTCTAAATTAATAGAGAGAAAACTAAAATGGCGATTACTCGATGTTTTACTTGACTTCTTCATTACGATTATCTAGTTTTCAAAGAACGATTAAAAAAAGCTTTGAGAGATTGCACTCTCAAAACTAAACAAACAAGAAACAATCAAACAAACATGTTTTGTCTGGCTCATATGTCCAGCTTATATCCTTAGAAAGGAGGTGATCCAGCCGCACCTTCCGATACGGCTACCTTGTTACGACTTCACCCCAATCATCTGTCCCACCTTAGGCGGCTGGCTCCTTACGGTTACCCCACCGACTTCGGGTGTTACAAACTCTCGTGGTGTGACGGGCGGTGTGTACAAGGCCCGGGAACGTATTCACCGCGGCATGCTGATCCGCGATTACTAGCGATTCCGGCTTCATGTAGGCGAGTTGCAGCCTACAATCCGAACTGAGAATGGTTTTATGGGATTGGCTAAACCTCGCGGTCTTGCAGCCCTTTGTACCACCCATTGTAGCACGTGTGTAGCCCAGGTCATAAGGGGCATGATGATTTGACGTCATCCCCACCTTCCTCCGGTTTGTCACCGGCAGTCACCTTAGAGTGCCCAACTGAATGCTGGCAACTAAGATCAAGGGTTGCGCTCGTTGCGGGACTTAACCCAACATCTCACGACACGAGCTGACGACAACCATGCACCACCTGTCACTCTGTCCCCCGAAGGGGAACGTCCTATCTCTAGGAGTGTCAGAGGATGTCAAGACCTGGTAAGGTTCTTCGCGTTGCTTCGAATTAAACCACATGCTCCACCGCTTGTGCGGGCCCCCGTCAATTCCTTTGAGTTTCAGCCTTGCGGCCGTACTCCCCAGGCGGAGTGCTTAATGCGTTAGCTGCAGCACTAAGGGGCGGAAACCCCCTAACACTTAGCACTCATCGTTTACGGCGTGGACTACCAGGGTATCTAATCCTGTTTGCTCCCCACGCTTTCGCGCCTCAGCGTCAGTTACAGACCAGAAAGCCGCCTTCGCCACTGGTGTTCCTCCACATCTCTACGCATTTCACCGCTACACGTGGAATTCCGCTTTCCTCTTCTGCACTCAAGTCCCCCAGTTTCCAATGACCCTCCACGGTTGAGCCGTGGGCTTTCACATCAGACTTAAAGGACCGCCTGCGCGCGCTTTACGCCCAATAATTCCGGACAACGCTTGCCACCTACGTATTACCGCGGCTGCTGGCACGTAGTTAGCCGTGGCTTTCTGGTTAGGTACCGTCAAGGTACCGGCAGTTACTCCGGTACTTGTTCTTCCCTAACAACAGAGCTTTACGACCCGAAGGCCTTCATCGCTCACGCGGCGTTGCTCCATCAGACTTTCGTCCATTGTGGAAGATTCCCTACTGCTGCCTCCCGTAGGAGTCTGGGCCGTGTCTCAGTCCCAGTGTGGCCGATCACCCTCTCAGGTCGGCTACGCATCGTCGCCTTGGTGAGCCGTTACCTCACCAACTAGCTAATGCGCCGCGGGCCCATCTGTAAGTGACAGCCGAAACCGTCTTTCAGCTTTTCCTCATGAGAGAAAAAGGATTATCCGGTATTAGCTCCGGTTTCCCGAAGTTATCCCAGTCTTACAGGCAGGTTGCCCACGTGTTACTCACCCGTCCGCCGCTAACCACCGAAGTGGTTCGCTCGACTTGCATGTATTAGGCACGCCGCCAGCGTTCGTCCTGAGCCAGGATCAAACTCTCCAAGAAAGTTGATTAGCTCATTTTGTTACGTTGGCTTAGCTTCACTAAGAAGCTAAATATTATTGTTTGTTGACGTTTTGTTTGTTTAGTTTTCAAAGAACAATTGTCTCATGTGCGACTTTTATATAGTATCAAATAATGATTATATTGTCAACACATTAATTTAATTGGTGGAGCCTAGCGGGATCGAACCGCTGACCTCCTGCGTGCAAAGCAGGCGCTCTCCCAGCTGAGCTAAGGCCCCAAAATATTAATGGTCGGGAAGACAGGATTCGAACCTGCGACCCCTTGGTCCCAAACCAAGTGCTCTACCAAGCTGAGCTACTTCCCGTAAAATATGGCGCGCCCGAAAGGAGTCGAACCCATAACCTTCTGATCCGTAGTCAGACGCTCTATCCAATTGAGCTACGGGCGCATTATTTTAAAAGTGGTGCCGAGGACCGGAATCGAACCGGTACGGTAGTCACCTACCGCAGGATTTTAAGTCCTGTGCGTCTGCCAGTTCCGCCACCCCGGCATTATGAGAGCGGAAGACGGGATTCGAACCCGCGACCCCCACCTTGGCAAGGTGGTGTTCTACCACTGAACTACTTCCGCATATAAAATTAAATGGTGCGGGTGAAGGGAGTCGAACCCCCACGCCTTGCGGCGCCAGATCCTAAGTCTGGTGCGTCTGCCAATTCCGCCACACCCGCATATTCATTTAAAATGGTGAGCCATGAAGGACTCGAACCTTCGACCCTCTGATTAAAAGTCAGATGCTCTACCAACTGAGCTAATGGCTCTCGAATTAAGATGATTCTTGCAATTAAATTAATAAAAGTGCCGGCGAGAGGACTTGAACCCCCAACCTACTGATTACAAGTCAGTTGCTCTACCAATTGAGCTACCCCGGCATTAGTTTGGAAAAAATATAAGTTTGTACACGCTATCCTAGTTATCGTCATCCTGACCTCAGAAAGCTTATTCAAGCTGCAACTCGGTCAGTATGCTGTAGATTATTCAGGAAGCTTATTCGGTCGTGCTCTACCAATTGAGCTACCCCGGCAGGTAAATATGGTGGAGGATGACGGGATCGAACCGCCGACCCTCTGCTTGTAAGGCAGATGCTCTCCCAGCTGAGCTAATCCTCCATAAATATATATAGCCTGGCAACGTCCTACTCTCACAGGGACTTTCGTCCCAACTACCATCGGCGCTGAGAAGCTTAACTTCCGTGTTCGGGATGGGAACGGGTGTGACCTTCTCGCCATAGTTACCGGACTATTTTATTAGAGAGATCATTCTCTCAAAACTAGATAATGCAGAAGAAGTGTTTGTAAAAAACGAGTTCGCTTAAAACTTGGTTAAGTCCTCGAACGATTAGTATCAGTCAGCTCCACATGTTACCACGCTTCCACCTCTGACCTATCAACCTGATCATCTTTCAGGGTTCTTACTAGCTTGACGCTATGGGAAATCTCATCTTGAGGGGGGCTTCATGCTTAGATGCTTTCAGCACTTATCCCGTCCGCACATAGCTACCCAGCGATGCCTTTGGCAAGACAACTGGTACACCAGCGGTGCGTCCATCCCGGTCCTCTCGTACTAAGGACAGCTCCTCTCAAATTTCCTGCGCCCACGACGGATAGGGACCGAACTGTCTCACGACGTTCTGAACCCAGCTCGCGTACCGCTTTAATGGGCGAACAGCCCAACCCTTGGGACCGACTACAGCCCCAGGATGCGATGAGCCGACATCGAGGTGCCAAACCTCCCCGTCGATGTGGACTCTTGGGGGAGATAAGCCTGTTATCCCCGGGGTAGCTTTTATCCGTTGAGCGATGGCCCTTCCATGCGGAACCACCGGATCACTAAGCCCGACTTTCGTCCCTGCTCGACTTGTAGGTCTCGCAGTCAAGCTCCCTTGTGCCTTTACACTCTACGAATGATTTCCAACCATTCTGAGGGAACCTTTGGGCGCCTCCGTTACTCTTTAGGAGGCGACCGCCCCAGTCAAACTGCCCACCTGACACTGTCTCCCACCCCGATAAGGGGTGCGGGTTAGAATTTCAATACAGCCAGGGTAGTATCCCACCGACGCCTCCACCGAAGCTAGCGCTCCGGTTTCTACGGCTCCTACCTATCCTGTACAAGCTGTACCAAAATTCAATATCAGGCTACAGTAAAGCTCCACGGGGTCTTTCCGTCCTGTCGCGGGTAACCTGCATCTTCACAGGTACTATAATTTCACCGAGTCTCTCGTTGAGACAGTGCCCAGATCGTTACGCCTTTCGTGCGGGTCGGAACTTACCCGACAAGGAATTTCGCTACCTTAGGACCGTTATAGTTACGGCCGCCGTTTACTGGGGCTTCGATTCAGAGCTTCGCTTGCGCTAACCCCTCCTCTTAACCTTCCAGCACCGGGCAGGCGTCAGCCCCTATACTTCGCCTTGCGGCTTCGCAGAGACCTGTGTTTTTGCTAAACAGTCGCCTGGGCCTATTCACTGCGGCTCTTCGAGGCTATTCACCTCAAAAAGCACCCCTTCTCCCGAAGTTACGGGGTCATTTTGCCGAGTTCCTTAACGAGAGTTCTCTCGCTCACCTTAGGATTCTCTCCTCGCCTACCTGTGTCGGTTTGCGGTACGGGCACCTTTTATCTCGCTAGAGGCTTTTCTTGGCAGTGTGGAATCAGGAACTTCGGTACTAAATTTCCCTCGCTATCACAGCTCAGCCTTTACGGAAAGCGGATTTTCCTACTTTCCAGCCTAACTGCTTAGACGCGCATATCCAACAGCGCGCTTACCCTATCCTCCTGCGTCCCCCCATCACTCAAACGATAAAGAGGTGGTACAGGAATATCAACCTGTTGTCCATCGCCTACGCCTTTCGGCCTCGGCTTAGGTCCCGACTAACCCTGAGCGGACGAGCCTTCCTCAGGAAACCTTAGGCATACGGTGGATGAGATTCTCACTCATCTTTCGCTACTCATACCGGCATTCTCACTTCTAAGCGCTCCACCAGTCCTTACGGTCTAGCTTCAACGCCCTTAGAACGCTCTCCTACCACTGACATCTAAGATGTCAATCCACAGCTTCGGTGTTACGTTTAGCCCCGGTACATTTTCGGCGCAGAGTCACTCGACCAGTGAGCTATTACGCACTCTTTAAATGGTGGCTGCTTCTAAGCCAACATCCTGGTTGTCTAAGCAACTCCACATCCTTTTCCACTTAACGTAAACTTTGGGACCTTAGCTGGTGGTCTGGGCTGTTTCCCTTTTGACTACGGATCTTATCACTCGCAGTCTGACTCCCACGGATAAGTCTTTGGCATTCGGAGTTTGTCTGAATTCGGTAACCCGATGAGGGCCCCTAGTCCAAACAGTGCTCTACCTCCAAGACTCTAACTACGTGAGGCTAGCCCTAAAGCTATTTCGGAGAGAACCAGCTATCTCCAAGTTCGATTGGAATTTCTCCGCTACCCACACCTCATCCCCGCACTTTTCAACGTGCGTGGGTTCGGGCCTCCATCCAGTGTTACCTGGACTTCACCCTGGACATGGGTAGATCACCTGGTTTCGGGTCTACGACCACATACTCATTCGCCCTATTCAGACTCGCTTTCGCTGCGGCTCCGTCTCTTCAACTTAACCTTGCATGGGATCGTAACTCGCCGGTTCATTCTACAAAAGGCACGCTATCACCCATTAACGGGCTCTAACTACTTGTAGGCACACGGTTTCAGGAACTATTTCACTCCCCTTCCGGGGTGCTTTTCACCTTTCCCTCACGGTACTGGTTCACTATCGGTCACTAGGGAGTATTTAGCCTTGGGAGATGGTCCTCCCTGCTTCCGACCGGATTTCACGTGTCCGGCCGTACTCAGGATCCACTCAGGAGGGAACGAAGTTTCGACTACAGGGTTTTTACCTTCTCTGACGGGCCTTTCCAGGCCGCTTCATCTACCCCGTTCCTTTGTAACTCCATGTTGAGTGTCCTACAACCCCAAGAGGCAAGCCTCTTGGTTTGGGCTATGTCCCGTTTCGCTCGCCGCTACTCAGGGAATCGCGTTTGCTTTCTCTTCCTCCGGGTACTTAGATGTTTCAGTTCCCCGGGTATGCCTTCAATACCCTATGTATTCAGGTAAAGATACTGTTCCATTACGAACAGTGGGTTCCCCCATTCGGAAATCTCCGGATCAAAGCTTACTTACAGCTCCCCGAAGCATATCGGTGTTAGTCCCGTCCTTCATCGGCTCCTAGTGCCAAGGCATTCACCGTGCGCCCTTTCTAACTTAACCTAAAAGGTTTGTTTCTCTAAATTAATAGAGAGAAAACTAAAATGGCGATTACTCGATGTTTTACTTGACTTCTTCATTACGATTATCTAGTTTTCAAAGAACGATTAAAAAAGCTTTGAGAGATTGCACTCTCAAAACTAAACAAACAAGAAACAATCAAACAAACATGTTTTGTCTGGCTCATATGTCCAGCTTATATCCTTAGAAAGGAGGTGATCCAGCCGCACCTTCCGATACGGCTACCTTGTTACGACTTCACCCCAATCATCTGTCCCACCTTAGGCGGCTGGCTCCTTACGGTTACCCCACCGACTTCGGGTGTTACAAACTCTCGTGGTGTGACGGGCGGTGTGTACAAGGCCCGGGAACGTATTCACCGCGGCATGCTGATCCGCGATTACTAGCGATTCCGGCTTCATGTAGGCGAGTTGCAGCCTACAATCCGAACTGAGAATGGTTTTATGGGATTGGCTAAACCTCGCGGTCTTGCAGCCCTTTGTACCATCCATTGTAGCACGTGTGTAGCCCAGGTCATAAGGGGCATGATGATTTGACGTCATCCCCACCTTCCTCCGGTTTGTCACCGGCAGTCACCTTAGAGTGCCCAACTGAATGCTGGCAACTAAGATCAAGGGTTGCGCTCGTTGCGGGACTTAACCCAACATCTCACGACACGAGCTGACGACAACCATGCACCACCTGTCACTCTGTCCCCCGAAGGGGAACGTCCTATCTCTAGGAGTGTCAGAGGATGTCAAGACCTGGTAAGGTTCTTCGCGTTGCTTCGAATTAAACCACATGCTCCACCGCTTGTGCGGGCCCCCGTCAATTCCTTTGAGTTTCAGCCTTGCGGCCGTACTCCCCAGGCGGAGTGCTTAATGCGTTAGCTGCAGCACTAAGGGGCGGAAACCCCCTAACACTTAGCACTCATCGTTTACGGCGTGGACTACCAGGGTATCTAATCCTGTTTGCTCCCCACGCTTTCGCGCCTCAGCGTCAGTTACAGACCAGAAAGCCGCCTTCGCCACTGGTGTTCCTCCACATCTCTACGCATTTCACCGCTACACGTGGAATTCCGCTTTCCTCTTCTGCACTCAAGTCCCCCAGTTTCCAATGACCCTCCACGGTTGAGCCGTGGGCTTTCACATCAGACTTAAAGGACCGCCTGCGCGCGCTTTACGCCCAATAATTCCGGACAACGCTTGCCACCTACGTATTACCGCGGCTGCTGGCACGTAGTTAGCCGTGGCTTTCTGGTTAGGTACCGTCAAGGTACCGGCAGTTACTCCGGTACTTGTTCTTCCCTAACAACAGAGCTTTACGACCCGAAGGCCTTCATCGCTCACGCGGCGTTGCTCCATCAGACTTTCGTCCATTGTGGAAGATTCCCTACTGCTGCCTCCCGTAGGAGTCTGGGCCGTGTCTCAGTCCCAGTGTGGCCGATCACCCTCTCAGGTCGGCTACGCATCGTCGCCTTGGTGAGCCGTTACCTCACCAACTAGCTAATGCGCCGCGGGCCCATCTGTAAGTGACAGCCGAAACCGTCTTTCAGCTTTTCCTCATGAGAGGAAAAGGATTATCCGGTATTAGCTCCGGTTTCCCGAAGTTATCCCAGTCTTACAGGCAGGTTGCCCACGTGTTACTCACCCGTCCGCCGCTAACCACCGAAGTGGTTCGCTCGACTTGCATGTATTAGGCACGCCGCCAGCGTTCGTCCTGAGCCAGGATCAAACTCTCCAAGAAAGTTGATTAGCTCATTTTGTTACGTTGGCTTGTTTCAATTAAGAAACAAAATATTATTGTTTGTTGACGTTTTTGTTTGTTTAGTTTTCAAAGAGCAATGTCTTCATCGCTTGAAAGCGACTTTATTATCTTACCAAGTTATCAATCGAAAGTCAATAACTTTTTTAACTACTTTTTTCTTACTAAGTTACTGTCTCGCAGCAACAGATATTAATATACCATCAATATCACTTGGGCGCAATAGCGTTTTTCGCTTTTATTCTTATTTATTTAAAGTAAAAATATTCATACAAATTATTCGAAATGAAAAGTACCAACTTGAACTTAAAGGGTTCCTTTTTTGGATGCTTTCTTATTGAAAGAAACATGAATTGGCATACGCTTTTTCTTCATTCCCATATCTAAGATCACGAGAGTCCGCACTTATCGGTTGGGAAAACTGGTTAAGCACCTGATTCGAGCTGATAAATAGGCGGAGAAATTCCGCTTATTTAAAGATTATTAGAAAAAAGAGCTAAAATAGAGGGAGAAATTCCGCCTATTGATTCAAAAAATGCGAAAATGGGAGATTTTTTTTGAATAAGCGGAAATCCTCCCCTTATTTTCCCCCGAAACGAGCTCCATTCTACATGTAAGCGGAAAATCTCCCCTTATTTTACTATTGCTAGTGGCTCGATTAAGGGAAAGACATCTTATTCAAGAGGGAGTGAGTATAGCTCCAAAATCCAAAAGAACATCATTTAGATGCATTATGGTGAACCGTATCACAAGTAAGTTAGGTTTAATAATATATTCCTAATAAAGAAACTCGCCAATTATGGCGAGTTTTACTTCTTTATATTAACGATGACGCATTAATGGGAATAATAGAACGTCGCGAATGGATGGTGAGTTGGTTAATAGCATAACTAGGCGGTCGATACCGATTCCTAGTCCACCTGTTGGCGGCATTCCATATTCTAATGCTTCAACGAAGTCGTCATCCATCATATGGGCTTCATCGTTACCTTGTTCACGCTCTTTTAATTGTGCTTCAAAACGTTCTCTTTGATCAATTGGATCGTTTAGTTCTGTGAAGGCATTCGCATGCTCACGCGCAACGATAAACAATTCGAACCGATCTGTGAATCGAGGATCTTCTTCATTTTTCTTTGCTAAAGGTGAAATTTCTACTGGGTGACCAAAAATAAAGGTAGGTTGAATCAGTTTCTCTTCAACTTTTTGCTCGAAGAACTCATTTACAATATGACCGTAAAGCATATTATCGTTTATCTCTACACCGTGTTCTTTTGCAAGTTGACGTGCCTCTTCTACACTCATTTTTTTCCAGAAGTCCACACCAGTATATTCTTTAATTGCATCTACCATATGAAGTCTCTTCCACTCAGGTTTAAGGTCTACTTCATATTCACCATATTGAATAGTTGTAGTCCCTACAACCTCTTCAGCAATATGTGCAATTAAGTTTTCTGTTAGACTCATAATGTCTCTGTAATCGGCATACGCTTCATACAGCTCAATCATTGTGAATTCTGGGTTGTGTCGTGTTGACACTCCCTCATTTCGGAATACACGGCCGATTTCATAAACCTTCTCAAGTCCTCCAACAATTAGACGCTTTAAGTGAAGCTCAATTGCAATCCTCATAAATAAAGGCATATCTAGAGCATTATGGTGGGTAATGAACGGTCTAGCAGATGCTCCACCAGCGATAGAGTGCATCATTGGCGTTTCCACTTCTAAATAGCCATGGCTATCTAAATAGCGGCGCATAGATTGGATAATACGACTTCTAGCAATAAATGTCGCCTTGCTTTCTTGGCTCATGATGAGATCCAAGTAACGCTGGCGGTAGCGTTGCTCTACATCTTTTAATCCGTGGAATTTATCCGGTAGTGGACGGAGCGCCTTCGTTAAAAATTCAAAGTTCTCAACCTTTACAGAAAGCTCACCGACTTTTGTTTTAAATAGAGTACCTGTTACGCCGATAATATCGCCCAAATCAGCAGAATCAAAGATCTTATATGCCTCTTCACCGATTGCATCTTGACGAACATAAACTTGAATTTGTCCGGTTAGATCTTGAACATGAGCAAATCCAGCCTTCCCTTTACCACGCTTAGTCATAATACGACCAGCTAAAGAGACAGAGACATTTTTCGCTTCAAGGTCTTCCTTTTCAACTTCTCCATATTGATTAATTAATTCGATTGCGTTGTGAGAACGGTCAAAACGCTTACCAAATGGATCAAGACCTTGCTCACGCATACTGCTCATTTTTTCGCGTCTGACCCGCAGTTGGTCATTTAATTCTTCCTGACTCAAAGCTATCAACTCCATTTTTTCTTTTATTATGTAAAACGCTAAACAAATCCGCGCATTATCACTTTTTTTACATACTATATTATTTTACACAAACTTAAGAATTCAGACATCAAAAAAGTACGTAAATAGAATAAAAACTGCCAGTTATTCTACTGGCAGCTTCATTCTAATCAAAAATAGTATAGAAAAAGATAGATTAGATGTCAAACTAACCTACGATTAATTCACTTTGTTCTAATTCTTCAACCTCAGCAACCAATCCATTAAGAAGGATGACTAGGTCTTCTCTTGTATTACATTCATTGATAGCATTGCGGACTGTTCCATTTCCACGAACACCTTTTAAATACCAAGCGGCATGCTTACGCATTTCCCGTACAGCGATATACTCACTCTTAAGTGCAATAAGACGATCTAGGTGCAGGATGCATACATCAATTTTTTCACGCACAGAAGGCTCTGCCATTAATTTACCTGTTTCTAAATATTGAACCGTACGGTAAATCATCCATGGATTTCCTAGAGCTGCTCTGCCAATCATGACGCCATCAACACCGGTTTCATCTAACATTCTTTTCGCATCCTGTGGTGTTTGCACATCCCCATTACCGATTACCGGAATGTTAACAGATTGTTTAACTTCACGAATGATATCCCAGTTTGCTTTTCCTTCATACATTTGAACACGCGTACGACCGTGAAGGGCAACTGCCTTACCGCCTGCTCTCTCAACAGCCTGGGCGTTTTGAATCGCAAAAATATGCTCGTCGTCCCATCCCATACGCATTTTAACTGTAACTGGTTTTTCTACCTCTGCAACAACAGCAGAAACCATTTCATAGATTTTATTCGGATCTAACAGCCACTTAGCCCCAGCATCACACTTCGTAATTTTCGGAACTGGACAGCCCATATTAATATCGATGATATCTGCATTCGTGTTTTTATCTACAAATTTCGCTGCTTCTACGAGTGTTTCTTTTTCACCGCCAAAAATTTGCAAGCTTAGCGGCTTTTCACGTTCGTCAATATAAAGCATATTCATTGTTTTTTCATTTTTTAAAACGATTCCTTTGTCACTAATCATTTCGGCACAAACTAAGCCTGCTCCAAATTCTTTGACCGTCAAACGAAATGCTGAGTTACATACACCGGCCATTGG
Source organism: Neobacillus phoenicis (assembly GCF_047302305.1). Classification (NCBI taxonomy): domain Bacteria; kingdom Bacillati; phylum Bacillota; class Bacilli; order Caryophanales; family Bacillaceae; genus Neobacillus; species Neobacillus phoenicis. The sequence goes on from NZ_CP154847.1 coordinate 376,777, forward strand.
TGCTAGGACAACAGGATTTTTCATTTCAATATCGCCGATCTTTAACAACTATTACGCCCTCCCTATTCTTTCGGACTTAAATCATCTATAGTTATTTTTAAGGAGTGAGCGATGCGCTCTAGTAAATCCTCTGCAGGCAGACGATTTCCTCTTTCAATTTCTCCTAGTATTGATACTGATACTCCTAGTTCCTTCGAGAAGCTTTCTTGCGTAAAACCTTTTAGCTTTCGATAGGCTCGAATACGTCTTCCCCATTTTTCTGCTTCCATATTCGGACTCCTTCTTTATCAGGTATAGCATTTATCCATGCTGCTAGAGGTTTTTCCATTTCTGGAATACTGATGTCACGATTTGTTTCTAAAAGTGGAATCATCACAAACGCCCGCTCTATCATTCTCGGATGTGGAACGATTAGCTTCTCCGTTTCAATATTTTCTTGGTTATAAAGGAGAATGTCAAGGTCTATTGTGCGTGGACCCCATTTAATCTCCCTTTTTCTTCCAAGTTCTAGTTCAGTCTTCAGACATACTTCTAATAATTCCATTGCACTAAATGCTGTTTGAATCTCAATTACCATATTTAAAAATAAATCTTGTTCTTCATAGCCTACAGGGTCTGTTTCATAAATGGAGGAATAATTTACTAGTTCTATCTGTGTATACTCTGCTAAACACTTAATGGCAGCCATTAGATTATCATAACGGTTTCCTATGTTAGAACCAAGGGCAATAAATGCTGTATTTTCCACTTTTATCTTCTCCTCGTAATTTCTACTGCAACAGACCGATAGTGACCAGGAATAGGCGGGTCTGGTTTAATGACCTTTACCGTCACATCCAAAACTAAAGGAAATTGCTTCAACACACTGCCAGCAATTCTTTCTGCAACAGCTTCCACTAACTTATAGGGTTTTCCCTCAACTATTTCTTTGCACACTTGATAAAGTTCACCATAATTGACGGAATGCTCAAGTTCGTCCGTTTCTCCAGCTTTTTTCAAATCAACTGTCACTGATAAATCCACAGCAAAACGTTGTCCTAATCGGTTCTCTTCGGGAAACACACCATGGTACCCGTAAAATTCCATCCTATTGACATATATTTTATCCAAGTACTTCACCCTTCCCCATTAGTACATCCATCATTTTTGCCATTCTACTCATTTCTTTAATATCATGCACCCGAATAATTTGGCAGCCTTTTTGTATTCCGTAACAAACCGTTGCTCCCGTGCCTTCCATTCTTTCTTCAACAGGGAGATTTAACGCTTGTCCAATGAGTGATTTTCTTGATGTCCCTAGAAGAACCGGATAGCCAAGCATTACTAATTTGTCTAAATTTTGCATTGTCAGCACATTTTCATTATAGTCGCGCGCAAAACCGATACCTGGATCGAGGATTATATTTTCATCTCTTACTCCGGCTTTTTTTGCAATAGCAATACTTTCAAAAAGGTCATTTATAACATCTCTCATAAAACATTGATAATTCCGTTCATGTCGATTATGCATTAACACAATGGGAACATCATATTGAGCAGCCACAGGGGCCATTTGCTCATCAGCCTTTGCTCCCCAAATATCGTTAATAATATGAGCTCCTGCTTCAATTGCTTGTTTGGCAACTTCCGCTTTATAGGTATCAATGGAAATTGGTACTTGGACATGCTCTGAAATCGCCTTAATAATAGGGATGACTCTTTCTAACTCTTCTTCTACAGGAACAGCTGCAAAGCCTGGTCGAGTTGATTCGCCGCCAATATCGATAATATCCGCACCATTCGCTACCATTTCTTCCGCATGTTCAATTGCTTTTTCAATATGATTATATTTACCGCCATCAGAGAAGGAATCTGGAGTGACATTTAGAATTCCCATGATCATAGTTTTCTTTGTAAAGTCTAAGGTATAAGGTCCACAATGAATTTGTCGTTGGTGTCCGTTCAACCCAATTCCTCCTAGCTATGTGTAATTCACTCTTTTTATCATACATGAAATTTGGAAATGTTTCATTTCTAACAGAAAGGTTCTTTTAAACTTGCCTGTTGATTTCCGCTCCAGGCGCTTCGCTTTCCGCGGGCGTGCCGGGGAGCCTCCTCGTCGCTGACGCTCCTGCGGGGTCTCCCCTGCCCCGTACTCCCGCAGGAGTCTTCGCGCCTTCCGCTCCAATCAACAGAGTGCCATAATGAGCTTTAACATAGTCAACAAAAAAGAGGCATCGGCAACAGCCAATGCCTCTCTCTATTTATTTACTCAGCATCATATTGGTAAAGCGGAGTACTTAAGTAGCGCTCACCGTTATCTGGAATGATTGCTAGGACCTTTTTACCTTTTCCAAGCTTCTTAGCTACTTCTAATGCAGCGTGAATGGCCGCACCTGAAGAGATTCCGCCAAGAATACCTTCTTCTGTTGCTGCTCGACGTGAAGCAGTAAATGCATCTTCCGCCGCTACTTGGATAATTTCATCATAAATTTCTGTATTAAGAGTATCAGGGACAAATCCAGCACCGATTCCTTGAATTTTGTGAGGACCTGGTTTTCCACCTGAAAGCACTGGAGAATCTGTTGGTTCGACAGCAATGATTTTAATCCCAGGGAAGTTTTCACGAAGGACTTCACCTGCACCAGTAATGGTTCCACCTGTGCCAATTCCTGAAATAAATGCATCTAATTGTTCCATTTGCTGGACAATTTCTGGACCTGTTGTTCTACGGTGAACTTCTGGATTCGCTTCATTTTTGAATTGCTGTGGCATGAAGTATCCATTCTCAGCAGCTAAAGCCTCTGCTCTTGCAATCGCACCCTTCATTCCTTCAGGACCAGGTGTTAGAACTAATTCAGCTCCATAAGCACGAAGAAGATTTCTTCTTTCTAAACTCATCGTTTCCGGCATAACAAGAATAGCCCTATATCCCTTCGCCGCCGCAACCATAGCAAGCCCGATACCAGTATTTCCACTTGTAGGTTCAATAATTGTATTTACACCTGGCTTAATTAACCCTTTTTCCTCTGCGGATTCAATCATCGATAAACCGATACGATCTTTCACACTGCTGCCTGGATTGAAATATTCCAGCTTTAAGTAAACCTCAGCACTATTTTCATCTACTAATCTGTTTAATTTAACAATAGGAGTTTGGCCGACTAATTCGGCAACTGAATTTGCAACGCGAACCATATTGGCACCTCTATTCCGAGTATTTTTATTGGATTTATAATGAATTTACCAGTTTTATACTTGTTTTGTCAATGGTTTTAGCTCGCTAAAATATTGAAATTTTCCGCAATTTTCGTAAAAGAAAAACACAGACATTATGCTGTGTTTTTTTACCATGTCTTACTCTTTATTTTTTTCTTTTCCATAGAACCATTTTACCTCAGCCTCGTCCCAAAAATTTGAAGCTGTAGCAGGTATTTTCATTTGCTCAAGAGCTATTTGCCGGCGGATTTGTTCTTTCACTTCATCAAAGGAATAACTTTTTCCGCTCAGCTTACCTTCTAGCTTAATTAAGACGTACCCATCATCCACCTTCATTGGTTTACTGTACGCACCCTTTTTAAGCTTTTTAGCAGTATCTATATATTTTTGGGGATACCGTTCATCCTCTACAGTAATATACCCAATATCTCCGCCTTCATTAGCTGAGAATTCATCAATCGAGCGCTCCATGGCCAAGGCAGAAAAACTAGATCCATGCGCTAACTCTTTTGATGCTTTTGCTGCTTCACCTTTTGTTTTGACAATAAGATGTGATAGATGATAGGCAGTAGGAACATTGAAAAGGTCTTTATTTTTTTCATAATACCTTTTTAATTCTTTTGAAGACACATCCACATCTCTTGTTAAAAGTTCTTCTAACAAAAGGGTATTACGTATTTCTTCTTTCCACTTCTTATCGCTCGCATGGTTTTTTTGACTAAGCGGATCTACAGTAGTTTGGAGCATTCTAAATTCACGCTCAACCTCTTGATCTGAAATTTTTATTTTGTACTTAGCCGCTGTTTCTTTAACAACCTTTTGATCGATCATTTCCTTTAAAACATCTTTCCCATATTTGGCTTCTAACTCATTTAGCCAATCCTGCCTGGAAATCTCCGTTTTTCCTATTGTTGCAACGGCTTCCTCACTCATCGCTGCCCCGCTTGCTTCTTTCACCTTCGACTGAAAAAAAACAACCGTTAGAATATTCACCAAAATAAGGGCAGCAATTACCATCCAAAGCTGCTTCTTCCCCAATTTTTTTCCCCCTAGGAAAGCTTATTTCGCTTCCTTTTTCATTTCTTCTAGTTCTTCTTTAGTGAAAAGGTATTTCTCATTACAGAAGTGACAATGAGCTTCCGCTTGGCCGTCTTCCTCAATCATCGCATCAATTTCAGCTTTACCTAATCCAATAATTGCATTGCCAAATCGATCCTTCGAGCAGTTACACGCAAATTGCACAGGCATCTTTTCTAATATCTTTACCTGTTCTTTTCCGAATAACTCCGCTAAAATCGCCTCAGGTGTTAACCCTTGTTCAATTAACTTTGAAACTGGCGGAATGGTCTTTAACCGTTCCTCCACTTGTGAAATAACAGATTCAGGGGTTCCAGGCATTAATTGAAAAATAAACCCGCCCGCTGCTAAGATTGTATCGTCCGGATTAACCAACACACCGACCCCAACAGAAGATGGTACCTGTTCAGAGGTTGCAAAATAATACGTAAAGTCCTCACCCAATTCTCCAGACACAAGAGGGACCTGCCCAGAGAAGAAATCACGTAGGCCGATATCCTTCACAACGGCTAACATCCCGTCTGTTCCGACTGCGCGGCGGACATCAAGCTTTCCATTCTCATTGGATTCAAAATCAACCTCTGGATTTGTTACATATCCACGGACTTCTCCTTTCGCATTGCTGTCAACTACGATTGGACCGAGTGGACCTCCACCGTTAATTTTTATGGTAAGCTTATCCTCGCCCTTAAGCATAGCCCCCATCATGACCCCTGCGGTCATCGTGCGGCCAAGTGCTGCTGATGCTGTTCTCCACGTTTGATGACGCTCTTGCGCCTCACGAATGGTTTCGGTTGTTCTTACTGCATATGCTCGTATATTTCCCTCAAAGGCTAATGCCTTAACTAAATAATCACTCATGGTAAAACTCCCTTCTACGCTGCTAATTCTTAGGTTATCCCATATTACGCTTATAGATAAGCTGCAATCCTTTTAAAGTTAAAAATGGATCAACAATATCGATAATTGTTGATTCTTGGGCAATTAAGTTAGCCAAGCCGCCTGTTGCAATGACAGTCGGCTTCTTGCCACTTTGCTCCATCATTCGTTTGACAATGCCTTCTACTTGACCTACATATCCATAAACAATACCTGCCTGCATCGCTGCTACCGTATTTTTACCGATAACCCCTTCAGGTCGAGCAATTTCAATTCGAGGCAGTTTTGCAGCTCTTGAGTATAATGCTTCCGTAGAAATACCTACCCCAGGAGCAATAGCCCCTCCCATATATTGACGCTCTTCATTTACATAACAATAGGTAGTGGCTGTACCAAAATCAACGATAATCAGCGGGCTTCCGTATTCATAGATCGCTGCCACTGCATTTACAATTCGGTCTGCTCCCACTTCTCTTGGGTTTTCATATTTAATATTGAGTCCCGTCTTAATCCCAGGTCCTACAACTAGCGGCTTAATATGGAAATACTTCTGGCACATCCTTTCTAGTGCAAACATGATAGGTGGCACAACAGAAGAAATAATAATACCGTCAATATCGGTAAAAGATAGACCAGAATGATCAAATAATGCTTTTATATTCATACCAAATTCGTCTTCTGTACGATTTCGGTTTGTCTCTATCCGCCAATGATATTTCAGTTCATCTCCTTGATAAACACCTAATACGATATTTGTATTTCCTACATCAAATACGAAAATCAAATCTATCACTCACTTTACCGATTTTTCTTTTCTTTACTCGGAAACATCATACCATAAATAGTATATGAAGAAAAAAAGAGTGCTTCCGCGAAGCACTCTTTCGTAGTTTACTTATAATCGATATCATCAGGAGGAGTATCTAAAAAGGACTTTTCTTCTTTAGGTGCTTCTTCCTTTTTCGTGCTGATGTTTACCTTCACATCTTTCTTCGGTCCAATCTTCACAGCATCTAAGTGAAGAGAAGGATCTGGCATATGACCATGTTCAACCAAGTATTTGATTTGTTCAGCAACAAGTGTTTCCACTTCAAGTAGAGTCTTAGCAATCAAGTCAAGCTTATCACGATTCTCAGTAAGAATCTTTCTTGCTCTTTCATAACACTCTTTAATAATTCTTTGGATTTCAAGATCGATTTCGTAAGCAATCGCATCCGAGTAATTTTGCTCATTATGGATGTCACGGCCTAAGAATACTTGACCGCCTTGACCTTGGCCAAACTGAAGTGGCCCAAGTTTATCACTCATACCATATTCAGTTACCATTTTACGAGCAATACTGGTCGCACGTTGGAAGTCATTATGCGCACCCGTACTTACTTCTCCAAAAACAATTTCCTCAGCGACACGTCCACCTAATAGACCAACAATTTTATCAAGTAATTCAGGTTTAGTCATAAAGTAACGGTCTTCTCTTGGAAGCATGACAGCATATCCACCAGCTTGCCCACGCGGTACGATTGTAACCTTGTGAACCATATCCGCTTCATCAAGTACTAACCCAATAACCGTATGACCACCTTCGTGGAAAGCAACAATATTACGTTCTTTTTCTGAAATAACCCTGCTCTTCTTAGCCGGGCCTGCAATCACTCGGTCTGTTGCTTCATCGATATCTTCCATATCGATTTTCTTCTTACTGCTACGGGCTGCAACAAGCGCTGCCTCATTCAATAAGTTTTCTAAATCGGCACCTGAAAAACCAGGTGTACGCATAGCAATATTCTTTAAGTTAACTGATTCATCTAACGGCTTATTACGAGCATGTACTTTAAGAACTGCTTCACGACCCACTACATCTGGGCGGTCAACCGTGATTTGACGGTCAAAGCGTCCTGGACGTAATAATGCTGGGTCAAGGATATCTGCACGGTTGGTTGCGGCAATAATGATAATTCCTTCATTTGCTCCGAAACCATCCATTTCAACTAATAGCTGATTCAAGGTTTGTTCACGTTCGTCATGTCCACCGCCAAGTCCGGCTCCACGCTGACGTCCAACAGCATCAATTTCATCAATGAAAATGATACATGGTGCATTTTTCTTTGCATTTTCGAATAAGTCACGTACACGGGAAGCACCAACCCCAACAAACATTTCAACGAAGTCAGAACCACTTATTGAAAAGAAAGGGACTCCTGCTTCACCAGCAGTTGCTCTTGCTAACAATGTTTTACCCGTTCCTGGAGGTCCTACTAATAGAACACCTTTTGGAATTCTGGCGCCAAGCTCAGCAAATTTGCGAGGGTCTTTTAGGAATTCAACGACCTCCACTAATTCTGCCTTTTCCTCATCTGCACCAGCTACATCTCTAAAACGAACCTTTTTCTTATCATCATTATAAAGCTTAGCCTTACTTTTCCCAAAGTTCATTACTCGGCTTCCGCCGCCTTGAGCTTGGTTTAATAAGAAGAAGAATAAAATAAAGATAATCACAAACGGAATAATGGAAGTAAAGAAGGTAACCCAGCCGCTTGTTTCTTTAGCCGGCATCACTTCTACATCTTTTCCTGACTTATCTATCCGGTCAAGAATCTTCTCACTGTTAGGTACGTAAGTGATAAACTTCTTACTTGCTTTATCCTCGCCTCGAACTTCGAAAACACCTCGTTCAGGCTGCATAGAGAAAGATTTCACTTCCCCATTTTCGAGCTTTGTAACAAACTTATCATACGTTAAACGAGTCGTAGTCTCATTGCTTCCGTTAAAGAAGCTAACTACACCAATAATGACTAAAAATATCAATAAATAAAAGATGGTATTACGGAAAATCCGATTCATCTCTTACCTCCTCCCGCGGGTAAAAACTATATTAAATAGTATCATAGAAAATCTTACTAATTCAAGGAATTACTCTCAATTCTACCGGGTGTTGAAAGCCCATCGTTGAAGGGTTTATGATTCCATTTTCAATGAAATTTATTGATTATTGCTATATACTTCCGGTTTTAAAACCCCAATATATGGGAGATTCCGGTATTTCTCAATATAATCCAATCCATATCCAACAACAAACTCGTCTGGAACAATAAATCCTACATAGTCTGCTTGGATCGAACTCTTTCTGCCTGTTGGCTTATCAAGCAGAGTAACAATTTTGATTGATTTTGCTTTTCTGTATCGGAATAAATCTACTAAGTAGCTGAGAGTTAAACCACTATCAATGATATCCTCAATAATTAATATGTCTCTTCCTTCTACAGAAGTATCTAAATCCTTAAGAATTTTTACTTCACCTGAAGAAACAAAGGCGCTACCATAGCTGGATACATCCATAAAGTCCATTTCTAGATAACAGTCCATCCGCTTCAATAAATCAGCCATAAAAGGCATTGCTCCTTTTAAAACACCGATTGCTAGCGGAAAACGGTCCTTATATTCTTCAGTTAACTGTGTAGCCAACTCTTTAATTTTTTCTTGAATTTCTTCTTCTGAAACTAACACCTTTTCAATATCCTGATTCATCATAAAATGTGCCCCCTAGAAGATTGTTACTTATTGTATGTGAGTAGTATATATTGCTTAGCGTTGTAATCTATACCTTCAAATGAAGATTTTTTTAAACCTGGAAGCCAGAGAATACAATCTTCACTATCGGTTATTACAGGCCAAATATCCCTATCCTGTACAGGAACCTTTTGATCAATAAAAATATCCTTTATTTTTTTTGATCCGTGCATTCCCTTTAATGTCATTCGATCACCATTTTTCCTTGTTCGGATAACAAGCGGCCATTTGATTACATCCGCATGAAACAAAGCAGTGTATGGATGATGTAATTCAGGTATTTCCCCGTCTAAATAATCGATTCGAATATTCCCGCCATTTGGCAGCATAACCATTCCTGGTTCTTCGATTTCAATCTGAAAAGGCATAGCCATAGGCGAGTCAAATTGAAACGACAATAGATGGTAAGATCGAATAACTTTTAAACCATTTGGGAAATCAAGTTTACCTGAAGGCTCGCGGTGATGAATGATTGAAAATACTTGGTCGATATGTACGGCAGAAAGAGAAGCAGGCTTATCTTTGTAAAGATAGTTTAATATTAGTTGAATACCTCTCCTTTGTAAAGGTAAAGGCATTTCAAGAAATGTTTTTATGTCAATAGTAATTTTGCCCTTTTCTCTTTTTGTCATTACGGAATCCAACTGTTTTTTTGTTAATTCCAGAAGGAAGGCTTCATCACCCTGTAATTCCTCGCTAAATCGCTGGAAATGCTCATGAACATGATTGTTTTCCTCCTTTAAAAAAGGAAGAACCTGTTTGCGAAATCGGTTTCTACTATAGATACTTTTCAAGTTACTAGGGTCTAACCTCGGTTTTAATAAATGTTTTTTACAGTAGTACTCAATTTCATCCTTTGTCACTGAAAGGAACGGACGAAAGATAAATCCTTTTCCAAACGTGCGGCTAAATGGAATCCCGGCTCTTGCCATTCCAGAACTGCCTCTAGTTAAGCGCATGAGAATGGTTTCAATTTGGTCATCTCCGTGATGGCCAAGGGCCAAATAGTGGAAACCATACTTCTCCATTATTTCAGAGTAAAATTGATACCTCACTTCTCTTGCCGCTACTTGAGAACTCTTTCCTGTAGCCTCCATTATTTTCGTTACATTGATTTGTCTCATTTCAAACGGAATAGCGTATTCTTGACAGATACTTTTTACAAACATGGCGTCCTCATAAGACTCCGCACCACGGAACATATGATCCACATGGGCGACAACGATGGATAGGTTTTTCCTGTCTTTATGAGAATGCAGATAATGAAGTAGTGCCAGGGAATCAGGACCACCTGAGACTCCAACGACGATCTGTTTGTTATCTAATTGAAACGAGTGGCGATTAAGAAAATCCTCAATCTTTGTTTCTAACATAGTATGGCACTCTTTCCTTAAAACAAAGTATTTACAAAAATAATTTTAGAATACAAATAGCTTACCACTAACCATAAATAACTATCAAAAATTAGGCATTATAAATGTAGGATTACTTTCTTAATACGTTTGTAATAAAAAAAGGTTTCAACTATTTAAAGTAATTTATCGAATGTGTACCAAGCATAGAAAGCACCTAAAAGGACTGCTATGATTAAAAACTCAAGCCACCCGCTTTTTTTCTTCTTTTTTCGGTAAGTTTGCCTTGTTACTTGCTTTTGATTCTTTGTTAATCCCCCTTTTATCTGGTTTGAGGAAGAGGGAGTAGACATGGATGATTTCAAAGGAGGAGTTTCTGTTTTTTTATCAGTCATATGCTCTAAAAGATCCGCACGCATCTCTCTAGCATTATTGTATTGTCCTTGAAGGGCACGCAGGATTATTTTTTCATATTTGGTTAACTCCGGCTTTTGTCGGATCGCATCTTTTAACTGCTGTATTCCTCCAGTTGTTTTAGTAAATCGTTTTGGATATGCGGTATTAATCATGATCATAGCTACGGCAAACAAGTCATAGGAAGGTTCTGCCTTCCTCGATCCTAACCCCCAGTAGCCTCGGTCATAAAACTCCGTAAATTCCTTAATGGCTCTCCCTTGAATGGTGGTACCACCCACATCGATACACCTTATTTTCGGAGGCGGGCCAGTAACAATTAGATTTTCAGGTTTTAAATCGCCAAATACCCATCCATTTTCATGAAGTGTACCTAAATCCTTAAGCAGCTGAATAAATAATACCGTTGACCAAGACTTGCCCTTTTCTCGTATAAAAGTAAGGAGATCGGGACCTTGGATATATTCCATAACATAAAAGGAAATTCGTGCACGAGGGCTTTGCCAATCATCGACATCAAGTAAAGAAGGCCCGAGGGGTGATCCCTGGACCTTTGCAAAGGATTTTAATACATTTACCTCAGAGGTAATCGACATACCATTGTCACTCATTTTTAAAGCTACTTGAGTGTTTTTATGCTTCGCAAGGTAGACGACCCCATTTGCTCCAAATCCTAGCTCTTTTATAATGGTATAGTTATTTGAATGCCATTTCCCTGAAATGACTGTCCCGGGGCTAACCTTACATTGATTCTTCAAAGTATGATTCATCATCACGTGAAAGCAGGCTCCTTAAAGATTGTTTTTGATTAAACGCTGAAATAGCAGTCCTTAATGCAGGTCCTGTTGGTGTAATCCCTCCTGTCGAAAGTTGAGAGAACACACTTGTCAATGATTGCATCTTTGGTGTCCAGTCAAGCAGTTTTTCGACATCATTCTTTTTCCCGGGAAATACATAAACAGAGAACTGATTCTCTCCAGAGCGGGCATTTAAGCTTAGAGAAAGGTCAAAAAGCGCCTCTTTTACCATTGGCAGTTTATGTTTCATACTCGCGCTGGTATCGACAAGAATCAACACATCTAATTCGACAGTTTCTCCTAATTCATCAACAATCTCCATCACTTCTCCTCGTTTTTCCGGAGGCAGGTCTTCCATGGTTTGTGAGCGGCCAAGGATTTGCTTTAATTGACTGTTCACAACTCCTTGAATGGTTTGATTCATGGCTTTACGAGTAACCATTTGTACAGTTTGAGAAAGAGCCTGTGCATAGACTATTTGGCTGACTCCTCCACCTGATAATGCAATTCCTTCAATTTCTGTCATACCTTTTTCATCGATAATATCCTGTTCAACAACACCAATGACATTTACCGTAATGCCTTGTTCTTTCGCAAGAGCAGCCATAGCAATTGGATCTTCACCTTGATTAGAGCACCCATCTGTTATCAATAGGATCTGGCGGATTTTCCCTGTGTACATAACCTTCTCCCTCCATAAACGTATTGGTACCATTTTCGACGGGTTCAGGTTGATTTATACATAGTTTCCTAGGTATCGGGCAAAATAATCAGTTTAATGTGTAGGCATGTACACAGGGTTTTATTAAATGTCCTGTTGATTTCCGCTCCAGGCGCTTCGCTTTCCGCGGGCGTGCCGGGGAGCCTCCTCGTCGCTTGTGCTCCTGTGGGGTCTCCCCTGCCCGGTACTCCCGCAGGAGTCTTCGCGCCTTCCGCTCCAATCAACAGGGTATAAAAATTCAACCATGACCATTCACACTACCTTTTTCATAAAAATAGCCTACGCATTTTTTTTGTATACAGGGATGGATGCCCACTTTGGTGTGTTATGCTTTATTTTTGCGACTGTTACCGTCATATCATCCTCTATCAATCCAGATCTTGATCGAATAACCTCCTCCATGATTAAGTCAGCAACTTCTTGCGGGTCATCTGTCTGTAATTCTTGAACTTTTCTCTTCATCCATAAATCATAATTCTCCACATGCTTCGGGCCTTCAAACACCCCGTCACTCATCATAATTAGTAAGTCTCCTGCCTTAAGCTGCTCACTTACCACATCCACATCAAACTCTTGGATAATTCCCATTGGCAAATTGCTTGCCTGTATTTTGATAATCTTATTTCCTCTCTTAATAAAGCTCGGTGTCGATCCAATCTTTAAGAACTTAGCTGAGGCATTTTTAAGGTCAATCATCGCTAAATCCAAGGTTGAAAATATTTCATCCGTTGTTCGAAGTGAGAGTATTGAATTCACCGATTTAATTGCTACCTTTTCTTCAATTCCGGATTGGAGAATTTTTTGTAGTAACTGCAGTGTTTCTTTACTCTCATAATGAGCTCTTTCACCATTTCCCATTCCATCACTGATGGCAATGGCATACTTACCTAAACCTAGTTCAATCGTTGAATAGCTGTCACCTGATACCAATCCGCCATCCTTAGCGGCATGAGCCACTCCTGTTTCAACCGTATAGGCTTTTGATGAACGAAACGTTACATGACAGAAGCCACTTGGATAGGATGCACATTCCTCCTTGTTCACTACAATTGTTTCCCCAAGAATATCGGATAACATCGGAGCAATTAACTTTTCACATTCACCATGACCATTGCAAAACGGGACAGACATCTCAATATCCACATTCCCTTGTTCAAGGCTATAAATTTCTACTTGTTCGATGTGGATACCGAAATCCTGAAGCGCTTCCATAATTTGCTCTTCCTGCTTATGATGATTTTCCCTTTCCCTTTGGATTTCTTTTGCAAAGTTCTCCATTACTTCAGACACACCTAACAATTGGTCGGCAACCAGCTTGCGACTTTCCTGGACTTGTTTCTTTAATTTTTGATTAGCTTGAAAGAAAGTTAATTCCTGACCAATTGTTTCGAATACTTTTTTCGAACGTGTGCAATGCTTGTCCCACTCTCTTGATAATCTTGGAGAGACATTCCCATCATTCTGATCCATTTCGTGAATAATTTCTTCCATGTAAGCATAGGTTGTATTAAAATTCTTTGCCCAGCATTGTTCCTTTTTAAAACAAGTTTGACAGGTTCTTTCTGTTACATTGCTCATAAAGTAATCCATTTCTCTGTCATTTTCATTATCATCAGGCTGCACTTCCATTTGAGAAAAGCTCTTTGATAAGGCATGAAATACACTGGAAAATTGCGAAACCCTCTGTGCCGTTACATCTCGCATTTTCCTCATATATTTTTGCTGTTCGGCTGTATATTCTGGCGTCCCAGGTATATACTTGGCTAATCTAGAAGTGAAGGCTTGCGGTGTTATGAGGAATAAGAAAATAGCCGCCGTGGATTCTAACACCGTTAAGAGGATGGACCCTCCTCCCTCCCCATACATACCAATTAATAGAGTCGCAATTATTAAGCCTGCGGATACACCTATTTTTTTCCCTTCTTTTAGCAGTCCGCCCAACACACCTGAAAAAGCAAGCAAGCTCATATGATAGAAGCTAGATACACTTGCAAGGCTAAAAATCAAGCCTGTTACGACACCAACCGTCGAGCCAACCGTGGCCCCGGCAATAAAGGAAAACACTAATACCAAATATCTCGACATAATATGCTCAATCGACAAATCATAAACCTTCCAGCCAATCGTTCCGGTCATAATGGAAGCCAACATAATGATTAAGCACACAATTTCTTCTGTTTTTAATAATTGCCTACGTTTATTTAAGGTTAATAGAGGAATGCTTTGTAAAAAAATGAGTGTCAAAATAAATGAAAGACTAGCTTGTACCCCTACCATCATTAAGTCATATACGGTTAGTTGTTTCGTTAAGATGAATGCTTCTGCTAGTTTCCCTAGCCCTAAAATAATCCCGACAAAGAAAGGCATGGCTTTCATTTCATTTGTCAGCCATTTTCTGCTGATTCGAAAAATAGCGAGAAAGAGAATGGTGACTATAAAGGTAAAAGCGGCATTCGCTAATGAGATGGTAGCTGCCCCTACAGTCAGTCCGATAAGGGCAAGCGGTGCCCGATCCCTTTTAATTAAGTACACAGAAGCAAAGAAGGGAAGACAGAATGGGGTTAACTTCGCCAATATTAAAGCTCGGCCAAGTAAAAAGCCGACGATTAGTAAGAGGAAACCCTTTTTTATAAAAAAGGACTCGAGCATGAATTGAACTTTCTTTAGTCCCCTCCCTACATCCCATTTTGACGAATGAAGGTTGACTTCTCTGATTGGTTCTATGAAACTTGCATTTGTCTTTTCCATAAATCACACTCCCTATTCTTTCATCGTTCAGATAATTATAAAATTAATAGGGTTAGAAGTTTGTCAAAATAGTGAACGAATGAAAATAATCGTTCGACGGTTTTCACCGTAATTAATCAATTAATGCAATTAAGGAAAGTTGCCTGGTTTGCACAACAAAAAAAGACAAGTCGTTTGACTTGTCTTTGATTTATCATAATCGGCGATATTTACCTGATCGAATATATAAATAAGCAGCTAAGTTAGCCCCGTTTAGCGCCTCTTCCTCCACGCTTGGATTCCGTGTGCCGTTTTAAGGAAGTTAAACGATCCTCACTCTCTTTTAAGAACTTCGCCATTTTCGTTTCAAAATTCTCAGGTCTAGCATTATTCCGATCATTTGCTCTACCCTGATGACGAGGACGTTGTGATTGGGATCTTTGTTGCGGTTCTGGTCTATCTTTTGCCTTTTTTATAGATAGGCCAATTTTTCCATCTTTCTCAACATTAAGGACTTTTACTTCAACTTGGTCGCCTACTTTTAAATGATCGTTAATATCTTTCACATAATTATCAGCAACCTCACTGATGTGTACGAGTCCTGTTGAGCCTTCTGGCAGCTCCACAAATGCTCCGAACTTTGTAATCCCTGTTACCTTTCCTTGTAACTTGCTGCCTACTTCAATTGACATAAAAAGAATGTTCCTCCTTAAAAATATAAAAAATCAATCTTACCCTATATTATACAAAAGGGGAAAAATCAGTGTCAATAAGACACCAGATTGGTTAATTTTCTTTCTTATCTTCAGGAATATTAAAAATGATTTCATTCTTTTCTGAGAAAAAATATTCTTTTCTGGCTAGTTTCGCAATATAATCATCGTCGTTTAATTTGACGATATCCTCTTTAAGGATATCCTGCTGTTTTTTCAAATCCGCAAGCTGTTGATCTAGCTGTTTCTTTTGTGCTATTTTCGCTTCGAGTTTAGCAGATTGGGAAATAGTACTGGAAATCATGAAGTATGATAGTAAACTGGCAAAAACGATAAACATCGCTAGTCTTCTTATTAAAAGTTTTCTTTTCCTCGCTGAGGCAATTTCTGCATATTCTTGTTGTTGCACATAGGTTGACTGGATTCTTGATACATTTCGTTTCGGCTCCGCTCCCATTTCCCGTCCCTCCTTACTCTTTTCTCTTCTTCCACTTATTTATAAAGGTATTAATATAATTCTTGATTCCCGTTAAATTTCCTGCCGTTTTATTATATAACTTCTCGACGCTTTTTTTAATACTTTTCGGCAAAAGTTTCCAAAAAAGTAATATAATTTTTTGCACTGGAAAGATAACAATTTTAAAAATAAATAATACAACTTTAAATATAAATTTGACAAGGGTGGTTATACCCCTGCCAATCGCTATAATAATGGCAATAACTAGCTGAATCAGTCCTAGGATCGGTTTAAAAATGAGGAGCCTGAAGGTTTTTTTCAAGAAGTTAATCGTTGCAATAACCGTCTGAATAACTACCTCCAACAACTTTAAATAGACCCCTTTAAACAAGCTTTGATAAGCGGCAAATCCACATAGAAGTGCGATAAAGATATAAAAACGCAATTCTCCATTATTCACCATAAATAACGTATAAAAAATGAGCAATGCCTGGATGATCCAAAATAATAAATCATTAATAAAAACAATCCATTGCTTCCTTTTTGGCCGATTCAAAAACCGCTGATACGTATCAAACATGGCGCCAAATACAGACCCCATTCCTATCATAGAAAGCATGGTTAGAAATTGCGTGGAAAGCGTCATCGAAACAACTTGCTAAAGAATCCTTTAGCCTTCTCCCCATGCTGTTCGTCCAGGTAAACTAAATCAAAGATTTTCCCTTTAATTGAAACAATGCCCTTTTCAACATCAAGATTTTTCATTTGTAGATTTTGCCCTTTAATAGCTAAAAAACCCATCGATGTTTCTAACAGGAATTCCTCATTATCAAAGCTTTCAACTTGTTTAACGCCCGTAATATCAAGGAGTTTTCTCCCTCTCATAACGACATCATGATCAGGAACACTACTCTTCGATGGATTGGTTTCATAATATTGACTCATCATTCATCCCTCACAATCATTTGTACAACCCTTTGTACATTTCTATGTGAAGAATGAATGAAATAGAACATTGGAATTAGAAGCTATCCGTAGAACCCAGCCTCTCTTCTTTTATAATCGTATACATCTCCGCTGCGTCTTCCTTCCGCGTTGTATCTTGTATGCGATCGATTCGAGCAGTAACTACACGTTGCCCAAGACGAATCGTTAATTCATCACCTACTTTTACAGTTGAGCTTGCTTTTGCTTCCTTCCCATTAATTTCAATTCTACCTTGATCAGATACCTCTTTTGCTAAAGTCCTTCTCTTAATTAATCGAGATACTTTTAAAAACTTATCTAAACGCATATGTGAATCCTCCTCCGTTATAATCCTTTATCTTTTGCATCGTCCCAATACTTATCAAGCTGTTCTAGCGTGTGCTCCTCAAAAGCTCTGCCGCTCTCCTTCACATTCTCTTCAACGTATTGGAAACGGCGGATGAACTTTTCATTCGTTTCAAAAAGTGCTTCTTCAGGATGTATTTTCAAAAATCGAGCTACGTTAACAAAGGCAAACAATATATCTCCAAATTCCTTTTTTGCCAGCTCTAATCCATCATCCGTTCCATTTAATTCATGAATAAATTCATCTAGCTCTTCTTTCACTTTCTCTAAAGCAGGTGTAATTTCCTGCCAATCAAACCCTACTTTTGCCGCTTTCTTTTGTAATTCATAGGCTCTTAATAAATTCGGCTGGGACTTTGACACTCCCTCTAATAAGGAAGATGGGGATTTCCCCTTTTCCTGCTCCTTGATTGCCTGCCAATTTTGTACTACTTCCTCTGCATTTTCGGCTTTTCCATTCCCGAACACATGAGGATGGCGGCGAATCATTTTGGCTGATAGCCCCTCAATCACGTCATCAACCGAGAAATATCCATCATCCTCACCAATCTGGGCATGAAGCATTACCTGCAGCAAGACATCACCCAGTTCCTCAATTAAATGGTCAATGTCCCCGCTATCAATGGCTTCTATAACTTCATAGGTTTCTTCGATTAAATATCTTTTTAACGATTCATGTGTTTGTTTCTTATCCCAAGGGCAGCCATCTGGTCCTCTTAAAATAGCAATAATATCTCTTAGCTTAGAGAAATTCTTATAGAGAATCTCTTCTTCCACAACAGGTGGAACATATACGGAAGTAAGGTTATTGATTGATACATTTCGGTCTAGCTCATAAAGTGGTACTTTCTCAATAACCTCATCTTTACTGCCTGCTGCTGTAACAATAAAGACCTCGTAATCATCCGGTAATTTTTCCATTAATGTTAATTTAACATTGGAAGCAATAAATTGATCGTACACCTGGCTGATAAAAATGTGCTGCTCTAATTGCAGTTGTTCCACATGCAATGCATTTCCATCCAGCAATTGAAATCCTTCAATTGGATCAATTTTTAAGGAAGCAAACAAAGCATCAATAAAACTTTGTCCTCCGCCAATGTTTATTTCAACCTGGTTCTTCGGTCCATATTGTAAAAGAAGCTGAACGGTCCGTTCTGCAACAAGCGGATGTCCTGGCACGGCATAGACAACGGTCTCATGTTCAGCTTTTTGCAATAACGTCTGCACAATTTCCTCATAAACCGCTTCAAACTGATCATGTTTTTCATAGATCGAATCAAAAGAGAAGTACGTCATTCCTTCTTTTTCTAAATCCTGCACAACGGGATGCTCTTTTGTCCTTAAATATAAATGACTTGAACCCAATAATTTTTTATATACTCCAACCGGAAGCTGTTCTAAATCTCCCGCTCCCAATCCAAGAACTTCAATTCTTTTCACCATGATTTATTCAATCCCTTCGCGCTAAAAAATGTATCAATCTACTCCCAAGAGGAAATAACGCCAATTCCTTCTCAAGGAACACCCTGCCTCTTATGATGATGACCATAAAAAGAATGCCTCCAAGACAGACGGCACTTAACGCCTGCAATGCAGCTCCTATCCGCTCCAAACCTAGATTACCTATCAACATATCCGTACCCAAGATATACCCTTTTAAAAATACAACCATCACCACAGTTGCCAAAAGGATTGTCGCTAAAAAGCGGACTGATAAAAGAGACGTTGCAAATAGTTTCTTTAGCCTTACTACTAATAATAGGGTAACAAAAGCCAAGGTAATAATGGTAGAAATGGCCGCTCCCTTGGTTCCCCACCAGGGAACCAACAACATATTTAAACCATATTTAAAGGGAAACGAGATGGTTACGACTAAAGCCGGGAACACCAGCCTGCCCAGCCCCTGCATGATGGCAATAATGGTTAATATTATCGATGTAAAAAGAATAACAAAACCTAATATACCTAATTCGGTGGAGCCAAGATCATTCTCAAACAGCATAATGTTTGTCGGCCGAATAATGGCCCATAGTCCCGCTGAAGCACCGAGGCCTATGACGATGCTTACCTTCAAAGCTAACTGGATTTTTTCTGAAAGGTTGCTCTCTTTTTCTGTCATTCTTTCACGAGTGATAAGAGGAACAAGGGTTAAAGACATCGAGGTCGCTGCAACAGTGCCTAATTGAATGAGTGGCTGCCCGCGGTCAAAAACCCCCTTTAGACTTTTGGCTAGGTCCCTTTCTATCCCGCTGTTGGTTAATAACGAGAATAAGTTCAAAGAATCCGCTAATTGGATAAGGATCAGGAGCATCCCACTTAAACAGATCATCAATCCTTGAAGAGTCAGTGCCTTCATAATTTCTTTTGCCTCTACAGCAAAGGTTCGGAACATTCCACTTGTGGGAGCAATCCATTTCCATTCTTTACGAATCCATATAAACATAAACAGAAGAAGACTAGAAACCATGCTGCCTGTAATAGAACCAAACATCGCCCCACCTCCAACGAGATAAAGCGAATATCCCTTCTGCATAAACAGATAGGACAGCAAAAGAATCGTCAACACCCGAATGGTTTGTTCTCCTACTTGCGACAGAGCGGTCGGAACCATATCACCAATTCCTTGGTAGTATCCTCTTAGTAATGAGACAAAAGGGAAGGTTAGATAAACAATAGAAACTACCCTTAATAAGATGGTTAAATGAGGATCGTTCATCCAGAGAGCAATTATATCTGCTCCGAAATAAAGAATTAGGAAACAAATAAAACCGAATAGTTGTAAGTATATAAATGAGGTAAATAGAAGAAGTCTTGACTTATCAAGGTCCCCTTTTTCTCTTTGCTCTGCGTATAACTTAGATATGACAACTGGGAAGCCTGTTGTAGATAGGACGATCGCTATCCCGTAGATTGGATAGACTTGTTGATATATGTAAAAGCCAATATCTCCGACAATGTTTTGAAAAGGAATACGGTAAAAAGCACTGAGGATTTTAACCAATAGTGCTGCAATGGTTAGAATGAACGCTCCTCTAAACAATGCCTTTGATTGATTGGCAGACTTCGTTGAATACATTGCTTCACCCACTAATAATAAACTCCAAAGTATTATAGCATATGAAGGCCTGATATTAGATTAAATAAAAAAGACAGCTAGTCGCTGCCTTTTTTATAATGAAAGAATTTTATGACTCCATCTGTCGAGCTAAGAACCCAGCAGCTGTTTCTACTGCTTTTTGTTCTACTTCGCCAAGGGTACCTTCTCTAGAGAAGATAATGACGGCTCCAATTGGATCTCCATTAGCAATAATTGGGCCAATGGTATAGGAAGCGACGGCTTCATCATTTCCATCAGCGAGTGCAATGTCACCCTGCTGTGTATGTAGAACTGAATTCCGTTCTTCCATCGTCTTTTCGACTAAATCACTTATATTCTTATTTAAATACTCTTTTTTTGACCCGCCAGCGACAGCAATATACGTATCTCTATCACAAATTAAAACAGGATTACCGAGGCTATCAAATAGGGCTTCCGCATATTCTTTGGCAAAATCGCTTAACTCGCTGATTGGTGAATATTTTTTTAAAATGACTTCCCCGTCACGATCCACAAAAATCTCTAACGGGTCCCCTTCACGGATACGCAAAGTTCTGCGTATTTCTTTGGGAATAACAACACGACCCAAATCATCGATTCGACGAACTATTCCAGTTGCTTTCATCCAATGTTGCCTCACTTTCATCTGATGATTATTCAACTTGGTAATGATAATCTTCCTTTTATTGAAATCATCACCAACTTTGAACTTAGTATCTTTCATCTGGAAAGTTCTATACACATTAGACATATAATTTTCACATTTTCACATATACAGGAAATTAGTTCACAGGATTTTCTTGGGCCTTTTTAGCCTTTGAGATTCCTTTTACCATCTCACCAACGATTTGGAGCCATTGCTGTGTCTGATACTCTTTCGTTTTTATCATTATTTTTAACCTAGGTCCCTCCATACCAGGGGTCACATTCCGACCAAACTGACTGCCTATATGGAAAATTTTGCTTCCATCAATACTCTGGGTAACCTGCTCATTTATAAGGATCGTTACCTCTTGTTTCGCTTGTTTAATTTGTTCCACACCATTTAATAGTGCATAAACCTTTATTTCTGCAATTTGGAAAAGGAAAGCTACTTCTTCTGGATACTCGCCAAAGCGATCAAGGATTTCTGCTTGCAGTTCTTCAATCTCTTCAAGCGAATCGGCACCCCTAAACCGTTTATACATCTCGATTTTCTGGTGTCCGTCCTTAATATACGTATCCGGAATATACGCATCAATCTCGAGGTCAATTTCAACCGATTTTTTCACTTCTGCCCCCAGGTCTCCCTTGCGTTCTTCAATCGCTTCTTTTAGCATTTGTGAATAGAGGTCAAAACCAACCGAATCAATAAAGCCATGCTGTTGGGCACCCAATAGATTACCGGCTCCCCTAATGGACAAATCCCTCATGGCAATCTTAAAGCCAGAGCCTAATTCGGTAAATTCCTTAATGGCCTGTAATCGCTTTTCAGCTACCTCTGTTAAAACTTTATCTTTTCGGTAAGTGAAATAAGCATAAGCTACACGGTTTGATCTTCCTACCCGGCCTCGAAGCTGATAAAGCTGAGAAAGCCCCATTCGATCGGCGTCAAAGACAATTAATGTATTTACATTCGGAATATCTACTCCGGTTTCGATGATGGTTGTACTGACAAGCACATCAAATTCGCCCGCGAGGAAGCTGAGCATAACAGACTCCAACTCATTTTCCGTCATCTGCCCATGAGCATAGGTAACACGCGCATCAGGAACAAGCATAGAAATTTCCTCTGCTTTACGTTCGATATCTTCCACTCTGTTGTATAGAAAGAATACTTGTCCGTCCCTTGCAAGCTCCCGCTCGATGGCCTCACGTACTAATGAACCATTGTATTCCATTACATACGTTTGCACTGGGAAACGATTTTCAGGCGGCGTTTCAATAACCGATAGGTCCCGAACCCCAAGCATAGACATATGAAGTGTTCTTGGTATTGGAGTGGCTGTTAGGGTTAATACATCTACATTGGTCTTTAACTTTTTAATCTTTTCCTTATGTGTTACTCCGAATCGTTGTTCTTCATCAATAATCAACAGTCCTAAATCACGGTAGACAATATCCTTTGAGAGTAACCGATGGGTCCCCACAACAATATCAACTGTTCCAGCTTTTAAGCCTTTAATCGTTTCTGTTTGTTGTTTTTTTGAGCGGAAGCGACTTAACAAACCGATATTGATCGGATAGTCCTGGAACCTCTCCCGTAAGGTTTCATGATGCTGCTGGGCCAAAATCGTTGTTGGCACAAGAAACGCGACCTGTTTACCATCCGCAATTGCCTTAAAGGCAGCACGAATAGCCACTTCTGTTTTTCCATATCCAACGTCACCGCAAAGCAGCCGATCCATTGGACGTGCTCGTTCCATATCCTTTTTAATCTCATGGATGGAACGAAGCTGATCATCCGTTTCCTGATAGGCAAAAGAAGTTTCAAATTCCCTCTGCATATCTCCATCCGGGGTAAAGGCATAGCCGACTGCAGCTTCGCGCTCTGCATACAGCTTAATTAAATCATCTGCAATGTCTTGAACGGATGATTCAACCTTCTTCTTCACCTTTTTCCAATCGGTGCCGCCTAGTTTATAGACCTTCGGTTCTTTGCCTTCTGACCCTACGTATTTCTGGACAAGGTCAATTTGTTCTACAGGCACATACAGTTTATCTGTTCCCTGGTACCGAATGTGTAGATAATCTTTATGGATTCCATTGATCACCAGTGTTTCAATACCTAAGTATTTTCCAATCCCGTGATTAACGTGGACCACATAATCGCCAATTTTAAGTTCTGAATAACTTTTAATTCGTTCCGCATTCGATAGTTTTTGACGGCTGACAGACTTCTTCACCCGCTTATTGAATAACTCTTCTTCAGTGATAACCGCAATTTTTTGAATGGAAAGCTCAAACCCTGAATGGAGGTTTCCTTTCATAATTTGCACTTTCCCTGGCAAAAGCTGCTGGTTTCCCTTTGCAACGCTGCCCTCAATTTCATAATCCTCTAGGACACGCTCTAATTTTTTTACCCGTTCTTCATCTGAACCTAAAAAAAGAATAGAATAATTACCCTTCTTCCATCGATCAATCTCTGCCTTTAATACATGCATTTGTCCATGGAAGTTTTGCATTTGTTTACATGAGACATTAATAATATTTTGCGGGCTGGTATTAGCTACATGCCGTAAAAATAAGGACATATAAACGATAGGAAATTCCTTTTTTTGCAGCATTGCCTGCAAGTCATGAGAAATATGGAGATCATGGATAATTTGACCTTCAGCCAGTAAACCGGTATACCATTCCGCTTCCTCTTTTACTAATGAATCATTCATCTCTTGGACTCGGCTTATTTCATCAATAAACACCAGGCCGTTGGTTGGAAGATAGTCTAGTAAACTAGCAGGCTTTTCGTAGGCTAATGAAAGGTACTTATATACCTGGTCCGGCTTTTGCCTATTTTTCAACTGTTCTAATTCATAGCTAATGTTTTGCGAAAGCTGAATTTTTGCCTTATCGTCTTTTAATTTCCTAAGACTTTTTGCTAACCCAGTCTCTAACTGATTGATCATCCGGCTATAATTCTCATCTTCTAACAGGATTTCGGTGGCAGGTCCAATCAAAATCTTTTTTACTTTTTCTTTTGAACGCTGATCTTCAAGAGAAAAATAGCGAATGGAATCAATTTCTGTATCGAACAATTCAATTCGAAGCGGGTTGGTTTCTGTAAGAGGATAGATGTCAATGATTCCGCCCCTTACACTAAATTCGCCTGGCGTTGTGACCATTTCAGCACGCATGTAGCCCATTTTGACAAAGGTATTTAATAGATGATCTATATCGATGTCTTCCCCTAATTTAAGCGAGAGCTGATATTGTTTCCACTGTGACTTAGGAGGAACGATTTTTTTCAAACCGGCTATCGGGACAATTAAAATCCCTTTATTATTTTTACTCCAATGGTTTAAGGCCTCTATTCTTTGGGCCTTCAATTCCGGACTCGCAATACTTAGCTCGGCGGCAATTAATTCATTGGCTGGAAAAAGAAATACTTCCTTGTCACTTAGTAGATTAACAATATCATCATAGAGTTTTTGTGCTTGTAATAGATTATGGGTTACAAGCATAATTGGCTTCTGCATTTGTTCGTAAATCGAAGCGGTTAATACTGTTCTTGAGGAACCTGATAAGCCTGCAACCAGTTGTTCCTTCAATCCTTCTTCCACACCGGCAATCACCGAGTGGACATCTTCTTGTTTAAGAAACAGTGACTTTAAACCATCCAAGGTTTCTCCTCCCTTCCAACAAATATGTAAATGTCCCTAACCGGGTTCTTCTCATTTAAATTTAAATATAATTAACATTTTAATAGTAGAAAATTAAAAATAGAAAAATGCTTTGGATATGATTCCAAAGCTAGTGAATAAGGAAATCGTATTGGTGGTAATCAGGATTCCGTTCTAAAGCTTCCTGACAGTCTTCACAAATAGCTGAAATGTGAATATCGCCGGATGAGTCATACGCAACCATTTCCTGTCTTTCCTGTTCTGTTAATTTATGAAGACCAAGGGTTTCGCTGTGAATCGATGCTTTTTCAATGGAACCAAGCTTTGTACCACAATGACGACAATTGTAATGAATGGCCACGCCTGTCCCTCCCTAATCTATGATTCCTTATTAGTATGTACCTGAGGGGAGGAACTTATTCAACTAGTTTTACTGACAATAGTTTTGCTTTTGTTTCTGTCTTTTTCAATCATATGAAAATATGGCTTGTTACATGAACAATTATTGATTATATTCATTCATTACTTGTAAAAATGGCTTCTCCAACCAGGCCTCACATGCAGCTGCACTCTTTTTAACAGCTTCTTGGGTTAATGGTGTCTCCTCACTACGAAAGCGTCCTAAAACATAATCTGGCACGCTCATTCCTGGAGTAGGACGGTCAATACCTATTCTGATTCGATTAAATTGCTGTGTACCGAGATGGGCCACTGTTGACTTAATTCCATTATGTCCACCAGGGCTTCCTTTTTGACGGAGCCTAATTTTTCCAACTGGAAGATCTAAATCATCATAAATAACTAATAAATCTTCCAAATCTATTTGATAATAATCCATAACAGCTCGAATGGATTCACCTGATAAATTCATATATGTAAGTGGTTTTAGTAATAAAACTTTTTCCCCTTTATATACACCCATTCCATACAGCCCTTTAAATTTAGACTGTGTGAGCGGAATGGAAAATTGATGCGATAATTCATCAATTACCTCAAAGCCAATATTATGTCTCGTTTGATCATATTGTTTTCCTGGGTTACCTAAACCTACGATACATTTCATATTTCCCACCTCTTCTAGTTCAGCCAACCTTTTAAATAGTTTTCGAAACATGGTGTTCTCCCATTGTTCATTTATTTATGCGGCAAAAGACGTAACCACAGGTTGGTTACGTCTTTTGCTCTTAAATTGACCGCTCATTTATTCTGGTGTTGTTTCTCTTCCTTCTTCATTAGCTGGGTGTCCTTCTTCTTGCTGTTCACCAGAGTTGATTTCCTCTTCCTGTCTTGGAGGTAGGATGGAAGCTACTACTTCATCGTCCTCATGGTTGATTGTAAATCCACCAGCTGAAGGGATGTCACCGACTAGTACGGTTTCTCCTACTTGCAAGTTCGTAATATCTACTTCTATTTGCTGTGGAATATTATCAGGGGTAGCAGTAATCGATAACTCGTGAACAGGCTGCTGCAGCACACCACCATCTTTTACCCCTGGTGCATCACCGACAAGAACTAATCTCACAGCGACGTTAATCTTAGAGGACTTATCTACAGCTAGGAAATCCACATGGATAATTTCCTTTTTGATAAAATCACTTTGAACATCGGTTAAAACCACATCTTGCTTACTTCCATCCACATCGAGAGAAATGACACCATTTCTACCAACAGAACGGATGGTTTTCGTTAAGTCAGCAGAACTTACTACTACTGGTTTACTATCAACCTTTGACCCATAAATTACAGCTGGAATATCTCCATTTTCCCGGATTCGCTTTAATGCAGAATGACGCAATTCCTTTCGTTCCTTCGCTTGTAATACAGTACTCATACGTTTAGTCCCCTTCCTATTCATATCTGTCTATATAAAATTGCCCTAAAATCGGAAGGTCTAAACATTTTTTTGTATTCTTATGACTATGTAAAACGAGCATGTTGAATTCCACTCCAGGCCGCTTCGCTTTCCGCGGGCGGTCCGGGAGCCTCCTCGTCGCTACGCTCCTGCGGGGTCTCCCGTGACCAGCTTTTCCCGCAGGAGTCTTCGCGCCTTCCGTTCCATTCAACTTCGTTTTAACATAGCCATTCTTATAGACAACGAATAGAATTTACATAAAAGCAGGAGCAGGACCTGACTGATATGCCAGGTCCTGTTTAAGGACTATTAATCAAATAATGTGCTTACAGACTGCTCTTCGTGTACACGAATAATGGCTTCACCAATTAATGGGGCAACCGATAGGTTAATAATTTTACTGCTCTTCTTCTCTTCTGGAAGTGCAATAGAGTTTGTTACAACTAATTCTTTTATTTTTGAGTTTTCAATTCTTTCAATTGCCGGTCCGGACAATACAGGATGTGTACAGCAAGCATAAACCTCTGCTGCACCATTCTCAACTAGCGCATTAGCAGCCAATGTTATCGTACCTGCAGTATCAATAATGTCATCAATCAAAATAGCAACTTTTCCTTCGATATTACCAACAATATTCATGACTTCTGCAACATTTGGTCTTGGACGGCGTTTATCAATGATCGCAATTGGAGCTTTTAAGCGTTCAGCCATTTTTCTAGCTCTAGTTACACCGCCATGGTCCGGAGAAACAATAACGATATCACCATTTAGATCTTTTGTCTTAAAGTATTCTGATAAAATAGGTACACCCATTAAGTGATCGATCGGAATATCAAAGAATCCTTGAATTTGAGGTGCATGTAAATCCAGACAGATTACACGAGTTGCACCAGCAGTCTCAACAAGGTTTGCAAATAGTTTTGCAGTAATTGGTTCACGAGCACGTGCTTTACGATCTTGACGAGCATAACCATAGTACGGCATGACAATATTAATCGTTTTAGCAGACGCTCTCTTGAGTGCATCTATCATGATTAATAATTCCATGATATTTTCATTTACTGGTGAACTAGTTGACTGAATGACATACACATCACAGCCACGAATACTTTCTTCAATATTTATTTGAATTTCACCGTCACTGAATCTAGTTACAGAGCTCTTCCCTAATTCAACTCCGATAACTTTTGCGATTTCTCTCGCAAGTGGAACATTAGAATTTAAGCTAAATACCTTTAAGTTCGGATCTAAATATTGATTTGACATGATGGCCCTCCAATTATCATTGCTTATTTCTTTACATTAAGCTTTTGAACATAATTTTCTTTATTCACTTGTTGTGCACGGGCAATAGATAAGGCTTCACCTGGTACATCCTTTGTAATGGTTGAACCGGCAGCCACGTATGCACCCTTGCCAATTGTGACAGGGGCAACTAAATTTGAATTGCAGCCAATGAAGACTCCATCTTCAATTTTTGTTAAATATTTATTTTTACCATCATAATTGACAGTAATGGAACCACAACCAAGGTTGACATCACTGCCTACTTCGGCATCACCAATATAACTTAAATGAGAAGCTTTGCTTCCTTTTCCAAAAACGGCCTTCTTGATTTCCACGAAGTTTCCGATTTTCACATCATCTTCAATATTGGAATCCGGTCTAATATGTGCAAACGGCCCAATATTAACGAGGGAACCAATGGAGCTTTTATGTGCTGCTGATTGGCGAATAACTGTCTCATTTCCAATTTCACAAGAATCAATTTCTGAATTTGGACCAATATGACATTCAGAACCGATGACTGTGTTACCTTTAATGATGGTTCCTGGATAGATGACAGTATCCTGTCCGATTTCAACTTCTGTCTCAATGTATGTGTTAGCAGGATCAATGATCGTTACACCATTACGCATATGAGTAATATTTGTCCGATTTCGCATAATTCTCTCTGCCTCAGCTAGGGCTACTCGATCATTTACACCTAATGTTTCTTCAAATTCATTCGTTTGGAAGGCAGTTACTACCTCCCCTTGCTTTTTAAGAATCTCAATGACATCTGGTAAATAATATTCCCCTTGAACATTGTCATTGGACACACTTCTTAATGCTTCGAACAATGCTCGATTGTCAAAACAGTATGTGCCTGTGTTAATTTCATTTATTTCTCGTTCCGCTTCTGTAGCATCTTTATGCTCAACAATTTTTTCAACTAAGCCTTCTTCATTTCGTATGATTCGACCGTATCCAGTTGGGTTATCTATTTTTGCTGTGAGGATTGTTGCCTTTGCAGATAGTTGTTCATGTTGTTTAAAAAGTGACTCCATCGTTTCAGCTGTTATCAATGGAGTATCACCACAAACTACGATGGTTACACCCTCTTTACCCTCAAGCATACTGCTTGCCTGCATCACTGCGTGTGCAGTACCAAGCTGTTGCTCCTGTAAGGCGTAAAGACTGCTGTCACCTAACTGTGATTGCACCATTTCTGCTCCATGGCCAATAATTGTGACCATTTCGTGAACATTTAGTTTCATGATTTGGTCAACGACATGTTGGACCATTGGTTTGCCGCATACTGGGTGTAAAACTTTATAAAGCTTTGATTTCATCCGCGTACCTTGCCCTGCGGCTAAAATCACAGCATAACGATTAGACATGGACAGTCCTCCAATTTACCTTTTTATCCATTAAAAATATTAACGTAAATGGGCTCTGTTTTCAAGGAATGAAAAGTATGTGTCTAATTTCATAATATTAAGTTTATTATTTAAGGAGGGGAAATTTAGGTAGGGGATAAGAAATATAAATTTTTGGGCAATAAAAAAGAGCCTTACTCAGAAGAAAGGCCCTAGTTGTTAAAATCCTTAGGAAGCTCCGGCTTCTTCAAATTCTACTTCCATTTCGCCTAAACGGTGGTACTCAGCCAAAACAGCTTCTTGGATTTTGCCGCGTGTTCCCGAATTGATTGGATGCGCAATGTCACGAAATTCTCCATCTGGAGTACGTTTACTTGGCATAGCTACAAATAAACCGTTGTTTCCGTCGATAACGCGGATGTCATGAACAACAAATTCATTGTCTAAAGTGATTGATGCAATCGCTCTCATTCTTCCATCCGTGTTAACCCGGCGTAATCTTACGTCAGTTACTTCCATGTGCTCACACCCTTTTCTTTTGTATAAAAAGCTAGTTTAATAAATTCAACAATTATTTGCATTTTCCTTCTTTAAATAAAAAAATTTTTTGAAAATTTAGGGCAAAATAGTGAACATTTGTAAAAAATGGTTGTTTTTATCCTCTTTTTGACCTATAAAAAAAAGCGCTCGATTAATTAACGAGCGCAATTACTTCGATTTCTACCAATACATCTTTTGGAAGACGAGCTACTTCTACACAAGAACGTGCTGGTTTATGTGTGCTGAAATACTCACCATATACTTCGTTAATAGACGCAAAATCATCCATATTTTTAATAAATACAGTAGCCTTCACCACTGTTTCAAAAGAAGCACCTGCTTCTGTTAGAACCGCCTGTAAATTTTTAAACACCTGGTGTGTTTGTTCCTTCACATCACCGGTTACCAAATTCCCTTCAGCAGTCAAAGGGATTTGGCCAGAGCTATAAAACAGATTATTTACGATAATCCCTTGCGAATAAGGACCGATTGCAGCTGGTGCTTGATTAGTTTGGACTGTTCTCATTTTAACTCCTCCAAATAGAAAAATAGTTTCCTGCTTCTACTTTGATTTTCTTATCTTTTACATCCACATCGGATAGCTGTACAAGCGAGATATACTCATCCACTAAACGCTCTTGAATTTTTTCAGACTCTACTAACACAGCAATGCCGGCTAATTCGGAATTAAATTCCTCTAGCATGCTGATCATTCCCATAACAGTACCGCCAGCCTTCATAAAATCATCGACAATAAGTACCCGGGAATTTTGCTTCATGCTTCGCTTAGAAAGAACCATGGTTTGTATTCTTTTGGCTGATCCTGAGACATAATTGATGCTAACTGTTGGCCCTTCTGTTACCTTACTATCCCTTCTAACAATGACAACAGGGACATTTAATTGACTGGCAACAGCGTAAGCAAGGGGAATTCCTTTGGTTGCTACTGTCATGACCACGTCAATTTTTGCATCTGCATAGGCAGATGCTATAATCCGTCCTGCCTTTTGTACAACCTGAGGGTCACCCAAAATATCGGTTAAGTATAAATACCCGCCAGGAAGTAGTCTTTCGGGATTGGCTATTAAGTCACATAATTCATTGACAAAAGGCTCAGCTTCTTCCCTGCTGACTTTTACAAAGAATTTTACCCCGCCTGCCGCACCAGGCACTGTTTGTAATGTTCCAATTCCTCTTTGCTCAAACGTTTCCTTCACAATAGCAAGGTCCTCACTAATAGAAGATTTGGCTGATATATACCGTTCTGCAAAAAAAGTTAGTGGGACAAGCTGACGAGGATGGTCGAGTAAATAATTTGTCATGTCTATCAAACGTTCACTGCGGCGAAATTTCATAAAGAACCCCCAAAACCCGTATATTCTACTTCAAGAATATATTATTGTACGTCTCTAATCAAGCGTATGTCGTTCACCTAACAGTCGTACAGCAAAAACCTGATCACAGAATCCTCTTAGCCCATTATAGATTCGGTGCATACGGGAATCATGTTGCACAATTCCAAAAACAGTTGGACCACTTCCGCTCATTAAGACAGCATCTGCTCCGAAGCGCTTCATTTGATCCTTTATCTGGGCAACTTCAGGGTGAAGGTTTAACGTAACCTCCTCTAAGACGTTACCCATATTACTGCATACCTTTTGATAATCATGCTGGTTAATGGCCTCAATCATTCCTTGAATATCAGGGTGCTTCATTCCATTAACATCTAGTCTTCTGTATACTTCAGCTGTTGAAACGCCAATAAACGGTTTCGCTAGAATAACCCAGCAAGTCGGTGGGGCAGGAAGCTCGGTAATCATTTCTCCTCTACCCTTTGCTAATGCTGTCCCACCGTACACACAAAAGGAAACATCCGAACCAATTTCTGAGCCAAGCTCAGCTAATTCATCTAAGGTTAAACCAAGATCCCAAAGCTTATTTAAGCCTCTTAGGGTGGCAGCAGCATCACTGCTTCCTCCTGCAAGTCCCGCAGCAACTGGAATCGTTTTTTCAATCGTAATCACAACACCCTTTTTTACCTGAAAGCGGTCCTTTAAAAGTTGTGCAGCTTGATAAGCTAAGTTACGCTGGTCATCAGGTACATAACGATTGTGAGATAGGATATGTATTTTATCTTGATTTAATAAAGTGAGTTCCACCCGATCAGCCAAATCGATGGTTGTCATAATCATTTCTACTTCATGATAGCCATCCGGACGTTTATGTAAAACATCTAATGATAAATTGATTTTGGCCGGTGCTTTTACTAAAAGCTTCACTACGTCCACCTACTTCTATATTATCCGCCCTTCCGCGAGTTATTTGCATACGGGCACTTTCCGAAAAATCCACATTTTGTCCTATTTTACCACAAAATGATAAATGTAAGACGTCAGTTATCATATATCTTAATAAATTTAAATATTTTATCACTAATTTAATGAAATTATGAAATATATGATATATAAATACCAGAGGGCATAGCCCCCTGGCAGCTGTGGGACAGATTTTGTTTAAACGAAATGCTTATGCACCATTTCTAAGGATTAAGAATGTGAACCTTGATTGACCATTTGTTGCTGGGCAAGCTCCACAGCCCGCTTCACCATATTTCCTGCGTCCTTGGACTTAATACCGCCCCAACCTTCCTTTTGAACCACACCATAAAAACCAAGCTCTTTCGCAAGCTCCACTTTTAGCTGATCAGACATGATACCTCTTCTCCTGGCCATCTAAACAACCCCTTTTTTCACCCCACAGCATTATTAGTATTAACTAGTAGGTCTGTGTCATTCAGTCAGGTGAATACAGCAAAACAAGTCTGAAGACAGCAAAAAGCAGTAAACTTTAAGTTTACTGCCACTCCATTGCTTATATACTAACTCAAAGCTACATGTCCTGTTGTTTCATCGTAGAATGTAATTTGAACTGTTTCCGTTAAGACATCCGCATAGCTGTATGAAACACGCTCGAATGAATTTTCATCTTGGTCAAGTTCAATAACAAAAACAGATGGGTAAGTTTCAGCTAAAACACCGGAACGTTCAATCGTCTTTCTACGTCCTCCATTTGCCTTTAGCAGTAACCTTTTCCCTAAATTTGTGTCGAGAGCCTTTTTAATATCGGCTAAGGTTTTTGGCATTCGGTCCACCTCACTGTGTAAAGTATAACACACTGACATAGTTCTGTCAAACAAAAACATAAATTATATCAGTCCAACAAAAAGATTGTCAATCATTTTTCTTCTACTTTTTCTCTAAAATTTCAACATTTCTATCGTTACCTTATTGTACGTGGATTATGTATCATACAAAAAAAATAAGCCCATTAGAATAATGGGGCAGTACTTATTAGTACTTCCGCTTCTCTAATAGGCTTATTCTTCTTCTTCCTCATGGTGTGGCCTGTAAGGCATTCCCGTACGTAATACCCCTTTTGTTTCAATTCCTCCAAGGCCTTTTTCACCAGTCAGTGTATTTCTTAGAACATCCCAAACATTTATTCTCTCCATAAAGGGTGTAAAGCTTATTTTAGCAACAATATATACGGGGTCTAACGCATGAATATTGATCCTGGATGGTGAGCTGGCAAAGTTCGCTCCTGCATGAATGAGGGATTCAAAGTGAGATTGGCAGGCTCCAGCAAAAATTACGAGTTGATCTAAATGAGGAATCTTTCTTCTAGCTTCTCGGACTGTTTGAACGAAATGTTTGGAATGGCGGTAAGCGTTAATATCTGTTATCTTTCCCTTTGCTTTTGAATACGCATCATGGCCGGTGATGACGAGAATATCTGGACGATAATAATCAATTAATTCACCAATTCTCTCAGGCATTTCCTTTTCATTGCAATGAATTCCGAGCACCGGTATTCCGATCTTTTCGTATAAAGTCATGCATTTTTTTAAATACGCAGGATCTCCATCTACATGTAGAACCTTCCCGGGGATTTGAAAGTAATTGCTCGGCTTCACATATCCCCCAGTAGCTTCATATTCTTGTCTTTGCCTTAATAGATCTACATCCTGTTCAAACAGTTTTAATGATTGTTCCTCAAGTGTTCTATATTCTTGTTCCAGTTTCACTCTTTCATTTTGGTCAATAATGACTAAATCAGTGAAAGGTGAATCTGCAATCAGTCGAAAATCCTCACCATAAAGGATAGCAACTTTTTGGCCGTTTATATGTTGAATATCAATAACACGAAATAGAATATCACAGTTATATGATTTTCTACCGACAATATCCATTATTTTTATATTCACTGCCGTCACTCCAATAAGACCAGCAAAAGGGCCTTTTCTATATAGTTTCTCTTCCTTAGGCTATGCAAAGTGCATTGTCCTTGTGAAAAGAAAAGCCAAACGCCATTTGCAGAACGCTTGCAACACAAGCTCTTTAAACTTGTCTGTTGATTGGCGCTCCAGGCACTTCGCTTTC
Source organism: Neobacillus phoenicis (assembly GCF_047302305.1). NCBI lineage: Bacteria > Bacillati > Bacillota > Bacilli > Caryophanales > Bacillaceae > Neobacillus > Neobacillus phoenicis. The sequence goes on from NZ_CP154847.1 coordinate 410,903, forward strand.
CGCGGGCGTGCCGGGGAGCCTCCTCGTCGCTTCGCTCCTGCGGGGTCTCCCCTGCCCCGTACTCCCGCAGGAGTCTTCGTGCCTTCCGCACCAATCAACAGAGTGTATTAAATCATTAATAGGCTTTGACATAGCCTTTTCTTATTAGAAGAAAGAAAAGAAAAAGACCCTTTTATAAGAGTCTTAATGGAAGTATGGATATAGTTGATCGCTTAGCATGCCAAATTCCTCTAAGGAAAGCGTTTCTCCTCTTCGGGTTGGTTCAACTCCGCTGGCAGATAGAGCTGCAAGGATTTCTTCCTTCTTCAGTTTTCCTCCAGGAAGCTGACTGGTTAAATTATTAAGAATGGTTTTTCTCCGCTGCGCAAAACTCGCTTTTGTCACTTGGAAAAAGAAGCCCTCATCCTTCACAATAACAGCAGGCTGGCTTCGCTTAGTTAGTCGAATAACAGCTGAATCTACATTTGGCTGTGGAACAAAAACGGTTTTAGGTACGATCATTACCGTCTCAGCTTCTGTGTAATATTGTATGGCAATGGAAAGAGAACCATATTCCTTAGTACCAGGCTTGGCAGAAATTCGATCAGCTACCTCTTTTTGAAGCATGCAAACAATTCCACGGATCGGCAAATGTTCCTCTAGAAGTTTCATGATAATAGGTGTGGTTACGTAATAAGGCAAATTAGCTACCACCATTACATCCTCTATACCTTGGAATTCCTCCAGCATCACGCTTTGCACATCTGCCTCTAGCACGTCTTTATGAATAACCTTGACATTCGAGTATGGCGACAAAGTGTCATTTAAAATAGGTAATAAGCGTTGATCAATTTCAAATGCCACAACCTTTTCACTCGAACGGGCAAGCTGTTCGGTTAGTGCCCCGATTCCCGGACCAATTTCAATAGCGCCGGAATTCTCACTCAAATCAGCGAAGCTAACAATTTTTTTTAATATATTGGTATCAATCAAGAAATTTTGACCCAGGCTTTTCTTAAAAGAAAAACCATATTTCTCTAGGATAGCCCTTGTTCTCACAGGGGTTGCGATATCTTTATTCATATTCTTCCTCCCGATGCTGGACAACTCTTATTGCTTCAGCAAATTCCTGTTTGCTAATTTGGAACATCATTAAGCGTTTATGCAGTTGTTTTCCATTTGTATAACCTATTTTTAAAATTTCTCCCAGCAGCTCTCTTCGCTCTTTGGCGCCTTCTCCGCCAATTAGACCAGCTGTTAGAAGATCTTCCTGTGTAATGACCTCTGAAGGGTCCTCCCTTAAAATTTGGGCCTCCTTCAATGCTTCTCTAATCGCTTCTGGGCTGGCATGCTCAACCCCAATACCTTTTCCACCCTTTGCAAGCGCAGCCGCCTTTGTCAAAAAGGCATGTTTACAGCCAGGGACACTTTCTGCAATGGTCTTTCTAATTTTCTCACCCGGAAAGTCAGGGTCAGTAAAAATAATGACACCTCTTGTCTCCTGTGCACGTCTTACTTTTTCAATTGTTACTTGATTGACAGCTGATCCGTTCGTTTCAATTGTATCTGCATCAACCGCTCGTTTAATGGCAGTGGTATCATCTTTCCCTTCTACCACAATTATTTCTTTAATCTTCATAATAAAAGCCAATTCCTTCGTAATAGAATTAAGAAAAAATGAAAAAAATTTGAAACAATTCTGTAATGTCCATCGTCTATATTATTGAACAGATTCATACACTAAAGTAAAGAAATAATGAAAAAATAACAAAGTATGTATCGATGTAAGTATAAAGAAAAACTCGGAAAAAGCAAAATGCAGAGGAAGGACCCTCTGCACAGAATAAACTACTGTAAAATTTTAATTTTTACCTTCTTGCGACCCCAACGATAGCAATCCTGGTTAGAGGGCATGAATACATCGATTTTGTATCCTTTTATTGCTCCACCTGTGTCAGCAGCTACTGCATAGCCATAGCCTTCCACATACACCTTCGTTCCTAGCGGGATGATTCTAGGATCCACCGCAATTATTTTCATGTTTGGATTAGCCCGCAAATTTAGGCCTGTTGCCGTACGACCGGAACAACCGTTGCAATTAGCAGTATACGCAGTTGATGTTACGTAAAACTCTTTACCTGTTTCTACTGCACCACGTGAAACCTGTAATGACAAATCCTTTGTTCCTACAGCCACAATTTTATCCTTTTTCTCTTTGAGATTCTGCTCGCTTACTAGTTTCCTAGCCACCTCTTTGCCATTTTCCAGTACCACTTCGTACTGTCTTGACACGAGGCCATGCATTCCTGCACTTAGGACTTTCTCTTTACCTTTTTCTAGACTTTCATCCTTTTTCGTAACCACGGCAAATTGAACTGGTTCTTCCACTACATCGGTGACTTTTTCTACTCGAATGACGTTAACTACACCATTCTTTGAGATGGTTTCTGTTAATGACGGTTCAACTCGGTCAAATTCATTTAGTATAATTCCCTGTTGTGTTAAAAAGTCAGCGACCGTAGCCGAAGTGGTCCAAACTTGTTGTTCTTTACCGCCGTCCACATATGTAAGATGAAAAGCAATTTTTATATCTATATTCATCTTATCTTTTATTGCCGCTTGTGGTTTTGGTGAAACTTGATCATGTCCATTTAATGCAATTTTCTGCTCTTTTAAGAGCTCAGCCACCGTTTGGGCTGTAGTCCAGATCGTTTTCTTCTCGTTGTCTTTGACAATGTGAACCTTGTTTGCTTGCTTCCAAACGACCTTAAGGTGGTCCTTCACCTTAGTATTTGCCTTTGGATACAAGTAGTCTTGTGAGCGAAGCGATACATCCATTTCATCCAATAATTCATTGATTGTATCAGCATGTGTTTTCACGACCATCTCTTTGCCATTCAGAGTTACCGCTACTGTATTCTTCGATCCCTCAAAAAACAGAATCCCCAGAGTAGTTAGCAATACTACGAAACTAGCAAAAATAATGACCCATGACCTTCCACTCAAAGACTTGGGAAACAGGTTTTTCATGTTTTGGAATACGATGAAAAACGCCTCCTTTTCTTGGAGAGATTATGGAAAACCTATTGTCGGCGGTCAATCCCTGCATCACCTGTGAAGGTATTTCTAATTATGCACAAAACTGGAAACTTTGCAAAGAAAAACTTCTCGACACGGTTATCCTATGTAGAAAAGGAGACATGTAGAACTTTTTGTTATCAGAAAAAATTAAGACAAGCTTCCCGTCTCTTCGACAAATTCCCTTATCATTTTATGGCGAATACTTTTTTAGCATTTCGTGTCGTTGCTTCCGCTACTTCTTCAAATGTCACCTCCTTTATTTCGGCAATTTCTTCAGCAACTAGCTTCACATATCCGGGTTCATTGCGCTTTCCTCGATAAGGATGTGGAGCTAAATACGGACAATCTGTTTCAATCAACAGTTTTTCTAAAGGAATTTCCGCTGCTACTTCCTTTGGTTTTTTTGCATTTTTAAAGGTAACAGGTCCGCCAAGCGAAATATAGAAGTTCATTTTTACACATTCCTTTGCTACTTCTGCACTTCCACTGAAGCAATGCATGATCCCACCTACTTCTTCTGCTCCCTCTTCCTTTAATATATCAACGATATCTGCTGTCGCTTCCCGGTTATGGATTACAATGGGCAACTTAACTTTTTTAGCCAGCCGGATTTGTTTACGGAAGACCTCTTTTTGAATATCCTTAGGAGACTTGTCCCAATGATAGTCCAAGCCCATTTCACCAATGGCTACTACCTTTGGATGTGAAGCTAATTCTTCAATCCACCGTAAATCCTCATCCGTCATATCAATAGCATCAACGGGGTGCCACCCCACGCAGGCATACAAAAACTCATATTGTTCTACTAATTCCATTGCTCTTGTAATTGTTGGACGATCAAATCCCACAACCACCATATTGGTGACACCCTCTGCTTGAGCTCTTTCAATCACTTCTTCTAAATCTTCATCATATTGGTCCGCATTTAAGTGTACATGTGTGTCAAATAACATATCTTTTCTCCTTTTTTCTGCAATACTTTCTACTTTTTAATAAAAAGACAAAATTTAGCGAATAATGTTTCACGTGAAACAACGAAAAGCGGAAGCGCCTTGGTTAGCCCTGACAGGCAAATGTTCTTTTGCAATAAAAGTCCGCATTTTGACTTTTATTGCCGAAGGTTATTTGACCCGAGGGGCTAGGAGTTGCAGCTAGACAACTGAAAAGGAAAAGCGCCAAAATTGGCGCTTTTTTCTTACATTATTTTACTTTCGAGCCATTAGGTAAGGTTTGATCAACGGTTGCTAAGGAAAGCTGGCCGTCTTTTGAACCTGCTAAGATCATTCCTTGTGACAATTCTCCACGGAGCTTTACAGGTTTTAAATTAGTAATACAAATCACCTTTCGTCCTACTAATTCTTCAGGCTTATAATATTGGGCAATTCCAGAAACCACTTGACGCTTTTCATAACCCAAATCAAGCTGCAGTTTCAAAAGCTTGTCTGCTTTTTTAACTGGCTCCGCTTGAATGACTTCTGCTACACGTAAGTCAATCTTCATGAAATCATCTATAGAAATTTCATCCACAAGCTCTGGTTTTTCTTCCACTTTTTCCTCTTTCTTTTCTTCTACTGCTGGAGTTGACCCTTGCATTTTCACTTTAATGAATTCTACTTCTTCAGCAATTTCCAGTCTAGGGAATAGAGGCGCATCTTTTTCAACCTTTGTTCCACTTGGAATCATTCCAAAGCTTTCAAGACTTTCCCATGTTTTAAGCTCCTCACCATGAATCCCAAGTTGCTTAAAGATACCACCAGGTGTACGCGTTAAGAAAGGTTGTAAAAGAATGGCCACTCTTCGTAGTGATTCTGCCAAATGAACCATAACACTTGCAAGCTCACCTTTTTTCTCCTCGTCCTTCGCTAATGTCCACGGTTGTGTTTCATCGATATATTTATTAGTCCTGCTGACTAAATGCCAAATCGATGTTAATGCAACTGAAAACTCCATTTTCTCCATGGCCTCTTCATACTTTTGAATGGTATCATGATTCATTTGCAGCAATGACTCATCAAATGCTCCAACTGAACTGGTGTACTCAGGAATAACACCATCAAAATATTTTTCTATCATTGCAACAGTCCGATTTAACAAGTTTCCTAAGTCATTGGCTAAATCAAAATTGATTCTTTCAACAAATCCCTCCGGTGTAAATACACCATCTGCACCGAATGGTACCTCTCTTAATAAATAGTAGCGAAGAGCATCTAAACCGTACCGGTCAATTAATGTAACAGGATCCACCACATTCCCTTTCGACTTGGACATTTTGCCATCTTTCATTAATAACCATCCATGAGCAAATACCTTCTTTGGTAAAGGCAACTCAAGAGCCATTAACATAATGGGCCAATAAATCGTATGGAAACGGACAATTTCCTTCCCTACAAGATGAACATCTGCCGGCCAGTAATTTAAATATTTGGAGTCATTCTCCGTCCCATATCCAAGGGCAGTGATATAATTGGATAAAGCATCAATCCAAACATAAATGACATGCTTTGGATCTCCAGGAACTTTAATTCCCCAATCAAATGTCGTTCTAGAAACCGCTAAATCTTCTAAACCTGGTTTAATGAAATTATTAATCATTTCATTTTTACGAGACTCGGGTTGGATGAACTCCGGATTTTCCTCATAATATTGTAATAACCGATCTGCATACTTACTCATTCTAAAGAAGTAGGATTCCTCTTTGACGAGCTCTACTGTTCGGCCGCAATCTGGGCACTTTCCTTCTACTAATTGGCGGTCCGTAAAAAAGGACTCACATGGAGTACAATACCATCCTTCATATTGATCGAGGTAAATATCCCCTTGCTCCAATAGTCTCGCAAAAATCTTTGACACCACTTGCTTATGTCTTTCTTCTGTTGTACGGATAAAATCATCATAAGAGATATCAAGCTTTTTCCATAGCTCTTTGATTCCATCTACAATTCCATCCACATACTGTTGTGGTGTAATATTTGCTTCTTCCGCTTTACGCTGAATTTTCTGTCCATGCTCATCCGTTCCCGTTAAGTACATGACATCATATCCGCGCATCCGTTTATAACGTGCCATTGCATCACCTGCAACAGTCGTATAGGCATGTCCTATATGTAAATTCCCACTTGGATAGTAAATAGGTGTGGTAAGGTAAAACGTTTTTAATTTTTCCTCCATTATATTTCCTCCTCATCAGAAAAGCACAGCACTAAAGGTAAACCATTACCCGGCTAAAAAGCCTAAATCTCATCTACCCATTATTGCCTTTTTTTCCCGCTTCTATCATCAAAATATACCGAAAAAAAAACTTTTGTGCAAGAAGACGCTTTTTTAGAAACTTTTTTAAAAAACCTCTTCCTACCCCCATAAAACAGGTGACGAACTCGAAGAATATATTGGATTAAGTCTATTATTGTAGAAATTTGTCGAATGTTGTATGATTCATTTAAATAAACATTTGAAAATCCAATAATATTAAAAATCTGTGACAATTGTATGAATTTTTAGTAAAACCTTGTTAAATCAACGTTTCTTAACTTGGAAAAATTTTTCTCTTGTTTTTAAAATAAAATAATTGACGAATATGGGAAGTACTGGTATTATAAATCTGTAAGAATTTTGTCGAATAATGACGAATAAAAATAGATAAAATATCGTACTATTGAGAGGAGATCACTTTAAATGAAATCTACAGGTATTGTTCGTAAAGTTGATGAATTAGGTCGTGTAGTTATTCCGATTGAATTAAGACGTACTCTTGGAATCGCTGAAAAAGACGCTCTAGAAATCTATGTGGATGATGAGCGCATTATCTTAAAGAAATACAAGCCAAACATGACTTGTCAGGTAACTGGTGAAGTTTCTGATGATAACTTAGCACTTGCAGGTGGAAAGTTAATTCTAAGCCGTGAAGGTGCAGAGCAATTATTAGCAGAAATTAAAAATAACTTTGAATTAGCAAAATAAAACTCCGGGCACGTAAAGTGCCGGAGTTTTTTTTATTCAATATGATATGCTTGATACACTTCTCTTTTGTTCAGTCCGCGGTCTTTAGCGGTTTGTTTTATAGCATCTTTAGAAGAAATATTTTCAACTGACATATAGTGATTGACATGCTCTTCTATTGATAAGTCTTCCCACCAGCTAGTTTCCTCTTCTACCTCTTCATTTGTGCCTTCAACAATGATACAAAATTCTCCACGAATCTCATCATTATGTGCCCACTCGATTACTTCTTCAAGTGTTCCTCTAATAAACTCTTCATACTTCTTTGTTAACTCCCGGCAAATAGCAATGTTTCTATTTCCCAAAACTTCAAGCATAACGGCTAGTGTCTCTTTCAGCCTATGGGGAGATTCATAAAATATTAGGGTGGCCTTTTGCCACTTTAAAACCTCTAATTCAGCCCGTTTGTCTTTTTTATTTCGATGTAAAAACCCATAAAAATAAAAAGGCTGACAGGTTATACCTGAGGCAATTAAGGATGTTAATGCGGCATTAGCTCCAGGTAAAGGAACGACCGTTACATTCTCGCTAATAGCTGCTGAAACCAGCTCGTAACCAGGGTCAGAGATAGCTGGCATACCTGCATCACTTACAAGAGCTACCTTTAACCCTTGTTGTACCTTTTGAATCAGTTTCTCCCCACTCGTTTCCTTATTATGTTCATGATAGCTGACAATCGGAGTGTCAATTTCAAAGTAGTTACAAAGTTTTTTTGTATTTCTAGTGTCTTCTGCACCAATCAAGTCAGCTTCTTTTAATATCCTAATTGCCCGGAAACTCATATCTTCCAGATTTCCAATCGGAGTGGGAACAAGGTATAGAATCCCCTTATTTTCTTCATTCTCAAAGCTTTTCTGTTGCCACATGTTCATCACCCGTTTCGCGTATTAAAAACTCGACCTTTTTCTTTCGAGTTAAACTTTTAAAATGATGCTCTGCCCTCAGTGCATCCCCTTTATGATCAAAACCTTTGTAGTAGGTCAGCTTTACCGGCCCTCTTCCCCGAGTATATTTGGCGCCTTTTCCCTCATTATGCTGCATCACTCGGCGCTCAAGGTTAGTGGTATAGCCGCCATAAAGACTTCCATCCTTACATGTTAGCACATAAAAGAAGTGGTTGTTATTCTCCATATAAGATTGCCCTTATTTCCGGGGTATACTGATCATCCTCATCATAAACAAACAGCGGCGGGGAAATTTTTAAGTCAGGACTGCCATCTTTAATTGCTTCTACTAACAAGGTATTAGCCTCTTTCCCCTTCTTAGGATAGACAAATTGAATTCGTTTTGGCTCTAATCTGTACTGCCGCATTAGAGTGATGATATCCAATAGTCTGCCCGGACGATGGACAAAAGCTACCTTTCCTCCCTGCTTTACTAACTGACTCGAAGCCTTAATCGCATCCTCAAGGGTACAGAGAATCTCATGCCGAGCTATCGCTAAATGTTCATTGGGATTCACTTCATCCTTTGATGAAGTAAGAAAGTAAGGAGGATTACATGTAACCACATCAAATTTTCCATATCCCAGCTGCTTTGGCATTTCCTTTATGTCCCCATGAATCATATGTAACCGATCTTGTAGACCGTTATATTCAATACTTCTAATCGCCATATCATATAAACGCTCTTGTATTTCTACACCCGTAATTTGCCCCTTAGTCCGAGTACTTAAAAACAACGGAATGACGCCGTTTCCACTACAAAGATCAATCAGATTTCCCTTTTGTATTGGTACGTACACAAACCGCGCTAATAATACAGCATCGAGTGAAAAAGCAAAAACGGAGGGGCTTTGAATAATTCTTAAATTCTCAGCTAGTAAAAAATCAAGCCGCTCATCATCTTTTAAGTTAGCCACACGTAATCATCCTATCTTAAAATGTATGAAAATAGAGGCTGATTTCGTCAGCCTCTTTAGGTTATTTCTTATTAAGAAAAGAAAGACAAAATAAACAATCGCCTTCCTTACGCAAGCTTCCAAAATGAAGGTTGCAAATATGAAACCCTTCTTGATAAAGACGGGCGAGGTTATCATATCCTTCACCAACATCAAAAGGTTTTACCCCAGGAGCTGCTTCAGGGGTTATCCCCTTCTTATTCTTTATCTCTTTCTTGTTATCCTCCGTGGTTACATCTAAACGGCGCCTCAGATGTTCATTTTCAAGCTTTAAATAATGATTCTCTTCTAGTATTTCAGCTAGGTGCTGCTTTAATTCTCCTAGTTGCTGGTATAGATGTCCAATTTGTGTTTCCATATTACTTACTGACTCAAAAATTTCTTTTTTATCCACGTCTTCCACCTCATTAATCTGTGGATTGTATAGAAAAGGCACCTTCTTTAGTGATTTCATCCAAAGTATACTCCAGAACACGCTCTTGTTCCTTTAGTTCAACCTGAAGCACCCGCTCTAATATATTTAATCCTACTACTTTTCCTGTACCTTGTGGTGTTTCAATGATTTCTCCTAAATCTGGAAGCAGTTCTTTTGCAGATTCATATTCATCATTTTCATATTTTAGGCAGCACATCAACCTGCCACATAAGCCAGAAATTTTGGTAGGATTCAATGAAAGGTTTTGATCCTTTGCCATTTTAATTGAAACAGGATCGAAGTCACCTAAAAATGTAGAGCAGCATAGCATCCTCCCACAAGGTCCGATGCCCCCAAGCATCTTGGCTTCATCACGTACGCCAATCTGTCGCAATTCAATTCGTGTTCGAAAAATAGCTGCTAAATCTTTTACTAGCTCACGGAAATCTACTCTTCCATCGGCAGTAAAGTAAAAGATGATCTTATTTCGATCAAATGTATATTCAACATCCACCAGTTTCATATCCAGCTGATGTTCATTGACTTTTTCATTGCATACCTCATAAGCTTCCTGAGCCGCAAACTTGTTTTCTTCGACAATCATTCGATCCTTTTGGTCCGCAATTCTGACCACCTTTTTTAATGGAAGGACGACATCGTGCTCCTCTACCTGTTTACGAGCAATGACAGCCTTTCCATATTCAACGCCACGGACCGTTTCAACAATGACAAAGTCATCCTTTTGAATGGAGAGGTCTCCTGGATCAAAATAATAGATTTTCCCCGCTTTTTTAAAGCGTACTCCTACAACATCATACAAATGAAGATCCCTCCTGCAATTTTAACACAAGCTGTTCCATCATCAGCTGAGGATTCATATTTGCCTGCAGCTTTCTTTTCGCATCAAGAATAGCTGACATTTGATCCGATATGCGCCGTCCAGATGATTGCAAGGCAAACTGCTTTAACCGCTCGTTTTCTTCTATGAAAACAATTTGCTCCTGCTTATCTAGCTGTATATATAGTAAATCCTTAAAAATAAGAAGTAAAAGATCTAAACCACGATTAATTTGTTCTTTTTCTTTAAAGTGTAAAAACCAATCTCCTTGGAGTGTGACCATTGCCTCCAACGGATTTTTTTTCAACACCTCATATAATTTTAACACTATTTTTTGGGCTTGTGCAAACCATTCATCGACATTTAATTTAAGAGCTTCTTCCAAATTATTAGTAAGCTGAGCCAATAATGGCGCATTAGTTGGTTTTACGCCGTTTTCAACCAGTTTTTTAACCATCACTTGAGGGGATAAAGGTTGGAATGCTAATATTTGGCACCTAGAAAGAATAGTAGGCAAAATTTGTTGCATTTGCTCCGTCAACAAAAAGGCTACTGTTCCTGGATTAGGTTCCTCAAGGAACTTTAAAAGACTATTAGAAGCACTTACACTCATTTTATCAGCATGAGAGATTAAGTATACTTTTTTCGAAGATTCTACACCTTTTTTAGCAAACTCTGCTTGTAGATTCCTAATCTGCTCCACTTTAATCGATAGCCCGTCCGGTTCCACAATATGGACATCGGGATGATTTCCATTATTGATTCGCCGGCAATTATTGCAGGATTCACATGGTTTGTAACCATCGATAAGTGCTTCACAATAAAGGGATTTTGTTAGCAATAACCCTATTTCCCTTTTACCTGTTCCTCTCATGCCTTCAAATAGGTACGCATGGGCCACTCGATTTTTCACTAAGCTGTTTTTTAGCATTTTTAAGACGGTTGGCTGTAGCTCCTCTAGTTGATCCCATGATTTGACCAATGTAATCACTCACTTACTGTATAAGATTCTTAGCATATTCATCTCTTTAGAAATGTAAGGATTGTTCGATTGGAAGAACGAAAACTGTTGCACCGCCGACTTCTACTTCTACGGGGTATGGAACAAAGGAGTCTGCATTTCCACCCATAGGTGAAACTGGTGACACTAGCTGTTCCCTAGCCCTACAGTTTTCTTTTATAATTTGAAGTGCTCGGTCAACCCGAATATCTTCCGTCCCAATCATAAATGTGGTGTTCCCCGATTTTAAAAATCCACCTGTACTGGCTAGTTTTGTAGCCCTAAAATTATTTTCTATTAAGGCCTTTGATAATCGGTTACTATCCTGGTCTTGGATAACAGCAATAATAAGTTTCATATGGAACACCCTTTCTTCTTAATCTGTCGGCAAAAGTTTTCTTATCTATATTATAACAGGTTATTGTCCCGCTTACATTTGTTATAGAAAGGAACACAAGATTAATTCCTGTTAGGTCAAAAAAAGACCTAACATCTGTAGGCCTTTACTTTTCTAGTTTGTTTTTTATCATTTTTACTGTTTGTTTATAGACTTCTTCAACTGTACCTGAAGCATCAATACGCACAATTCGATCTGGGAAACGTTCCATTAATAGATAATATCCATCTCTTACTTTCTGATGAAAGTCAAGATTTTCTAAATCTAGACGATTAACTTCTCTTTCTTTATTTTTGTTAATCCGTTTTAGCCCTAACTCTGGCTCAATATCAAAGTATATGGTTAACTGGGGCATTAACTCTTCAATAGCAAACTGGTTTATGGACCATACCTCATCAATTCCTAGGTCCCTTGCATATCCTTGATAGGCTAGTGAACTATCAACAAACCGATCACATAAAACCATTTTCCCTTCCTCAAGAGCAGGTTTTACCTTTTCAATCAAATGCTGTCTACGTGCAGCGGCATATAGCAATGCTTCTGTTCTCGGATCCATAGCGGTGTTCTCTTTGTTTAGGATTACTCTGCGTATTTGTTCAGCAATATCGATGCCGCCAGGTTCTCTTGTCACCATGGCCTCTTTAAAATAATTAGCGACCATGCTTAAAATTGTTGTTTTTCCGGCACCATCTGGACCTTCAAACGTAATAAATATTCCACTGTTCAAAAATAAAACCTCCATATATAAAAAAGCGCACTATATTTTATCGCTGTGTTAAAAAAACTGGTTGTGATTTCCGCTCCAGGCACTTCGCTTTCCGCTCCAATCAACATTGTTTGGTAAATTAACACAGCCTATTTTATAAATACCCTTATCATTTCTTTAGTTAGGCAGGAGCATCCTTGGAATCTTGCTCCTGTTTTTAACAGTCTTTGAAGCTGATTAATCCTCTCATTTGTTATTTCTTCCCCTTTTAACAGCAGCGGAATCCCAGGGGGATAGGGAATAATTGTTTCTGCACAAACAGATCCTATGGCTTCAGTAATAGGTACATCCATTGACTCTAAGTTGTCCATTTCCTTATAAGGGATAGCCAGTTCTGAGACTTTTCGATTACTCATCGTCAGTTTGCTCTTTTGTTCGTGAAAAGGCAAGTCTTTACACACCTTTTTTATCTTTCGAGCAGTATCTTCAAACGGGTACCTTTGACCTTCTTTTAATAACGGAAGAACGAAGAGTACATTATACGGATCGGCTAATTCTGTATAGACGGCCTCTTCTTCTAATCTCCTTTGAAGCTCAAAACCGCTTAAGCTACACCTAGTTTGAATTGTTATTTTTAATAAGTCTCCCTTTTGATGGGGGTATTCTAGTACCTTAATTCCAGGAACACCTTCCAATTCTGCTTTAAAATGTTGGATCCCTGTTTGTAAATCGTCTAGATCTTGCTGTGTGTATGTAGCCAAGTATTTTCTTGCCAAATCGAGTGACGCCATAATTGGGTAAGATGGACTGCTCGATTGAAATATCTGCAAATAATCCCTTACTTTATTTACATCAACTAATTGGCCGTTCACATGCAAATACGAACCCATCGTCATGGCAGGAAGTGTTTTATGTGCCGATTGAACGACTATATCCGCACCTAACTGCACAGCTGAAGCAGGAAAAGGATGACCGATAATAAAATGAGCTCCATGTGCCTCATCAACTAAAACAGGAATGTGATGAAGATGGGCTTGATTTATAATTCCTTCTAAATCGGAGACTATTCCATAGTAATTAGGATAGGTTAGAATGATGGCTTTCACGTTTGGATAAAGACTAATTGCCTCTTTTACTGTCTCTATACTAACACCTGTAGCTACCTTCCAGTCGTGTGTATATTCTGGTTCCAAGAATATGGGTCTTACTTTTGCTAACCTTAAAGCATTCAAAATAGATTTATGGCAATTTCGCTGTACTAAGACTGTATCATTCTCTGAGCATGTGGCCATAATCATTGCTAAATTACCTACTGTTGATCCATTTACTAAAAAGAAGCTCTTTTTCGTTTGAAAAATTTCAGCCAAAAGTTGCTCAGCTTCTAAGATAACTCCTTCAGGTGAATGCAAATCATCTAGCCCTGACAGCTCTGTTACATCAATTTTTAATATCTGTTCAAAAAAACGTCTTGCTTCGCTTTGTATATTTAATCCACTTTTATGTCCAGGGACATGAAAAGAAATAGGATCCTTTTTGTTATGTTCCATTAGTGCCTTAAAAAGAGGCGTATCCATTTGTTTTTTCATTTTATTACTTCCTTTTGAGAGTCTTATTTATTTTACCAAAAAAGAGGTTCCCTTTCCCCTTTCATGACAAAAAAATAAAGCCCTTAAAAGGACTTGTTAAGAGAAAATTTCTGGTGTGGTAATTTTTCTAAGTTGTTTAAGAAAATATTTATACTTTGGATCATTTGTATCTGTTTGTATTAAATCAGTTTCACAATCTGTACAGATAAAAGAAGTATATAGATGTATGCCTTTTGGTTTTAGATTTTCACAAATAACGCACGTTTCCTCGTAATGACTATGTGCTAAAAATGAACTCAAGCCCTCCACCTCCATACATCCATTCTGTCCTTTAATTCATATTTGTATACAATTTTTTGAATAATCATCTCGATTCCATCCTGTAATATACTATGTAGAAATGTTGAATTGGGTGTATGTCTATAGGCGATTTCTTTTAAAACACTTCGTACTTTTTTATTTAAACAAGGATTTTTTCATAAAAACACAAAAAGACAACCATTTTCAGGTTGTCTTTTCATTTGCCTGGCAACGTCCTACTCTCACAGGGACTTTCGTCCCAACTACCATCGGCGCTGAGAAGCTTAACTTCCGTGTTCGGTATGGGAACGGGTGTGACCTTCTCGCCATAGTTACCAGACTATTTTGTTAGAGAAATCATTCTCTCAAAACTAGATAATGCAGAAGAAGTGTTTGTAAAAAACGAGTTCGCTTAAAAATTGGTTAAGTCCTCGAACGATTAGTATCAGTCAGCTCCACATGTTACCACGCTTCCACCTCTGACCTATCAACCTGATCATCTTTCAGGGTTCTTACTAGCTTGACGCTATGGGAAATCTCATCTTGAGGGGGGCTTCATGCTTAGATGCTTTCAGCACTTATCCCGTCCGCACATAGCTACCCAGCGATGCCTTTGGCAAGACAACTGGTACACCAGCGGTGCGTCCATCCCGGTCCTCTCGTACTAAGGACAGCTCCTCTCAAATTTCCTGCGCCCACGACGGATAGGGACCGAACTGTCTCACGACGTTCTGAACCCAGCTCGCGTACCGCTTTAATGGGCGAACAGCCCAACCCTTGGGACCGACTACAGCCCCAGGATGCGATGAGCCGACATCGAGGTGCCAAACCTCCCCGTCGATGTGGACTCTTGGGGGAGATAAGCCTGTTATCCCCGGGGTAGCTTTTATCCGTTGAGCGATGGCCCTTCCATGCGGAACCACCGGATCACTAAGCCCGACTTTCGTCCCTGCTCGACTTGTAGGTCTCGCAGTCAAGCTCCCTTGTGCCTTTACACTCTACGAATGATTTCCAACCATTCTGAGGGAACCTTTGGGCGCCTCCGTTACTCTTTAGGAGGCGACCGCCCCAGTCAAACTGCCCACCTGACACTGTCTCCCACCCCGATAAGGGGTGCGGGTTAGAATTTCAATACAGCCAGGGTAGTATCCCACCGACGCCTCCACCGAAGCTAGCGCTCCGGTTTCTACGGCTCCTACCTATCCTGTACAAGCTGTACCAAAATTCAATATCAGGCTACAGTAAAGCTCCACGGGGTCTTTCCGTCCTGTCGCGGGTAACCTGCATCTTCACAGGTACTATAATTTCACCGAGTCTCTCGTTGAGACAGTGCCCAGATCGTTACGCCTTTCGTGCGGGTCGGAACTTACCCGACAAGGAATTTCGCTACCTTAGGACCGTTATAGTTACGGCCGCCGTTTACTGGGGCTTCGATTCAGAGCTTCGCTTGCGCTAACCCCTCCTCTTAACCTTCCAGCACCGGGCAGGCGTCAGCCCCTATACTTCGCCTTGCGGCTTCGCAGAGACCTGTGTTTTTGCTAAACAGTCGCCTGGGCCTATTCACTGCGGCTCTTCGAGGCTATTCACCTCAAAAAGCACCCCTTCTCCCGAAGTTACGGGGTCATTTTGCCGAGTTCCTTAACGAGAGTTCTCTCGCTCACCTTAGGATTCTCTCCTCGCCTACCTGTGTCGGTTTGCGGTACGGGCACCTTTTATCTCGCTAGAGGCTTTTCTTGGCAGTGTGGAATCAGGAACTTCGGTACTAAATTTCCCTCGCTATCACAGCTCAGCCTTTACGGAAAGCGGATTTTCCTACTTTCCAGCCTAACTGCTTAGACGCGCATATCCAACAGCGCGCTTACCCTATCCTCCTGCGTCCCCCCATCACTCAAACGATAAAGAGGTGGTACAGGAATATCAACCTGTTGTCCATCGCCTACGCCTTTCGGCCTCGGCTTAGGTCCCGACTAACCCTGAGCGGACGAGCCTTCCTCAGGAAACCTTAGGCATACGGTGGATGAGATTCTCACTCATCTTTCGCTACTCATACCGGCATTCTCACTTCTAAGCGCTCCACCAGTCCTTACGGTCTAGCTTCAACGCCCTTAGAACGCTCTCCTACCACTGACATCTAAGATGTCAATCCACAGCTTCGGTGTTACGTTTAGCCCCGGTACATTTTCGGCGCAGAGTCACTCGACCAGTGAGCTATTACGCACTCTTTAAATGGTGGCTGCTTCTAAGCCAACATCCTGGTTGTCTAAGCAACTCCACATCCTTTTCCACTTAACGTAAACTTTGGGACCTTAGCTGGTGGTCTGGGCTGTTTCCCTTTTGACTACGGATCTTATCACTCGCAGTCTGACTCCCACGGATAAGTCTTTGGCATTCGGAGTTTGTCTGAATTCGGTAACCCGATGAGGGCCCCTAGTCCAAACAGTGCTCTACCTCCAAGACTCTAACTACGTGAGGCTAGCCCTAAAGCTATTTCGGAGAGAACCAGCTATCTCCAAGTTCGATTGGAATTTCTCCGCTACCCACACCTCATCCCCGCACTTTTCAACGTGCGTGGGTTCGGGCCTCCATCCAGTGTTACCTGGACTTCACCCTGGACATGGGTAGATCACCTGGTTTCGGGTCTACGACCACATACTCATTCGCCCTATTCAGACTCGCTTTCGCTGCGGCTCCGTCTCTTCAACTTAACCTTGCATGGGATCGTAACTCGCCGGTTCATTCTACAAAAGGCACGCTATCACCCATTAACGGGCTCTAACTACTTGTAGGCACACGGTTTCAGGAACTATTTCACTCCCCTTCCGGGGTGCTTTTCACCTTTCCCTCACGGTACTGGTTCACTATCGGTCACTAGGGAGTATTTAGCCTTGGGAGATGGTCCTCCCTGCTTCCGACCGGATTTCACGTGTCCGGCCGTACTCAGGATCCACTCAGGAGGGAACGAAGTTTCGACTACAGGGTTTTTACCTTCTCTGACGGGCCTTTCCAGGCCGCTTCATCTACCCCGTTCCTTTGTAACTCCATGTTGAGTGTCCTACAACCCCAAGAGGCAAGCCTCTTGGTTTGGGCTATGTCCCGTTTCGCTCGCCGCTACTCAGGGAATCGCGTTTGCTTTCTCTTCCTCCGGGTACTTAGATGTTTCAGTTCCCCGGGTATGCCTTCAATACCCTATGTATTCAGGTAAAGATACTGTTCCATTACGAACAGTGGGTTCCCCCATTCGGAAATCTCCGGATCAAAGCTTACTTACAGCTCCCCGAAGCATATCGGTGTTAGTCCCGTCCTTCATCGGCTCCTAGTGCCAAGGCATTCACCGTGCGCCCTTTCTAACTTAACCTAAAAGGTTTATTACTCTTATTAAATAAGAGAGAAAACTAAAATGGCGATTACTCGATGTTTTACTTGACTTCTTCATTACGATTATCTAGTTTTCAAAGAACAATTTTGGTGGAGCTTAGCGGGATCGAACCGCTGACCTCCTGCGTGCAAGGCAGGCGCTCTCCCAGCTGAGCTAAAGCCCCGTAGAAGGAAAGTGGGCCTAAATGGACTCGAACCATCGACCTCACGCTTATCAGGCGTGCGCTCTAACCAGCTGAGCTATAGGCCCCCACTACGACTATACATTTGAGAATTTGCACTCTCAAAACTAAACAAACAAGAAACAATCAAACAAACGTGTTTTGTCTGGCTCATATGTCCAGCTTATATCCTTAGAAAGGAGGTGATCCAGCCGCACCTTCCGATACGGCTACCTTGTTACGACTTCACCCCAATCATCTGTCCCACCTTAGGCGGCTGGCTCCTTACGGTTACCCCACCGACTTCGGGTGTTACAAACTCTCGTGGTGTGACGGGCGGTGTGTACAAGGCCCGGGAACGTATTCACCGCGGCATGCTGATCCGCGATTACTAGCGATTCCGGCTTCATGTAGGCGAGTTGCAGCCTACAATCCGAACTGAGAATGGTTTTATGGGATTGGCTAAACCTCGCGGTCTTGCAGCCCTTTGTACCATCCATTGTAGCACGTGTGTAGCCCAGGTCATAAGGGGCATGATGATTTGACGTCATCCCCACCTTCCTCCGGTTTGTCACCGGCAGTCACCTTAGAGTGCCCAACTGAATGCTGGCAACTAAGATCAAGGGTTGCGCTCGTTGCGGGACTTAACCCAACATCTCACGACACGAGCTGACGACAACCATGCACCACCTGTCACTCTGTCCCCCGAAGGGGAACGTCCTATCTCTAGGAGTGTCAGAGGATGTCAAGACCTGGTAAGGTTCTTCGCGTTGCTTCGAATTAAACCACATGCTCCACCGCTTGTGCGGGCCCCCGTCAATTCCTTTGAGTTTCAGCCTTGCGGCCGTACTCCCCAGGCGGAGTGCTTAATGCGTTAGCTGCAGCACTAAGGGGCGGAAACCCCCTAACACTTAGCACTCATCGTTTACGGCGTGGACTACCAGGGTATCTAATCCTGTTTGCTCCCCACGCTTTCGCGCCTCAGCGTCAGTTACAGACCAGAAAGCCGCCTTCGCCACTGGTGTTCCTCCACATCTCTACGCATTTCACCGCTACACGTGGAATTCCGCTTTCCTCTTCTGCACTCAAGTCCCCCAGTTTCCAATGACCCTCCACGGTTGAGCCGTGGGCTTTCACATCAGACTTAAAGGACCGCCTGCGCGCGCTTTACGCCCAATAATTCCGGACAACGCTTGCCACCTACGTATTACCGCGGCTGCTGGCACGTAGTTAGCCGTGGCTTTCTGGTTAGGTACCGTCAAGGTACCGGCAGTTACTCCGGTACTTGTTCTTCCCTAACAACAGAGCTTTACGACCCGAAGGCCTTCATCGCTCACGCGGCGTTGCTCCATCAGACTTTCGTCCATTGTGGAAGATTCCCTACTGCTGCCTCCCGTAGGAGTCTGGGCCGTGTCTCAGTCCCAGTGTGGCCGATCACCCTCTCAGGTCGGCTACGCATCGTCGCCTTGGTGAGCCGTTACCTCACCAACTAGCTAATGCGCCGCGGGCCCATCTGTAAGTGACAGCCGAAACCGTCTTTCAGCTTTTCCTCATGAGAGGAAAAGGATTATCCGGTATTAGCTCCGGTTTCCCGAAGTTATCCCAGTCTTACAGGCAGGTTGCCCACGTGTTACTCACCCGTCCGCCGCTAACCACCGAAGTGGTTCGCTCGACTTGCATGTATTAGGCACGCCGCCAGCGTTCGTCCTGAGCCAGGATCAAACTCTCCAAGAAAGTTGATTAGCTCATTTTGTTACGTTGGCTTGTTTCAATTAAGAAACAAAATATTATTGTTTGTTGACGTTTTTGTTTGTTTAGTTTTCAAAGAGCAAAGTTATCAAAGTCACTCAAAAGCGACTTTATAATCATATCGAGTTAACGACGAAAAGTCAATAACTTTTTTATTTTTATTTCATCGTCTCGGTGACGACTTTTACTATATTACAGCATTACAATCGAATGGTCAATAGTTATTTTAAAAAAATAAAAACCGCTGGTTTCAGCGGCTTATACAGCTATAAAACCCAGTGTTGAATTGCTACTAATGCAAATACTCCAGGTATCCCTAGAAAACCGGAAACTGCAGATGTAGCCACATTAATGGGAACATGGATCCCGTACCGGTTGCCGGCTGCATTTAAGAAAAATAGAAACAACGCCCCGATTAAGAATTTAACCGCTGCTTGACCAATAAACCGTGCTGGTTTAAATGGTGCCCCGGAGAATAAGAGTAATAGGATTAGGCCTCCTAGTACAGAAATTACAATAATAGGTTCCAAATAGCGCTCCCCTCCTCCTTCAAACATTATCCATACAGTTTATGTACAAGTTAGGGGAAATAGACCTAAACAATAAAAAAGCCCGTCCACACAGGGTGGTCAGGCTCATCATTTAAATTCATCTTAATAAAGTGACATTTCGCTGTTTTGCTTCTCTTAATAAGAAGATATATTTCGCTTCTGCAATTTTTGTTTGGCAAATAACCTCTTCGGAAGGATCAAAACTTTTTTCCAATAGCTGTTTTTCTTGCTGCCAATGCTCTTTCAAACGATTCAACTGTATTAAGAGCTTTTCATCATACTCTTTTCGAAGCCGTCCTTTACGTCGAAAAAACATACTTTTTTTCCTCCGAATTTTTTCTTATAGTTCTCGTCGGCCCTCTATTGCTTTCGATAAGGTTACTTCATCAGCATACTCAAGGTCCCCGCCAACCGGTAATCCATGGGCAATTCTTGTCGTCTTAATACCTGATGGCTTTAACAAACGAGAGATATACATAGCGGTTGCTTCACCTTCAATATTCGGGTTCGTAGCCAAAATGACTTCCTGTACAGTTTCATCCTGAAGCCGCTTTAGTAAATCAGGGATATTAATATCCTCTGGACCTATCCCGTCCATTGGAGAAATGGCCCCATGTAACACATGATATAACCCGTTGAATTCCTTCATCTTTTCCATTGCAATAACATCCTTGGGATCCTGGACAACACAAATGATACTTCTATCCCTGCGTTGATCCTCACATATATAACAAGGATCCTGATCCGTGATGTGACCACAAACAGAACAATACGTTAAATTACGCTTCGCATTCACAAGTGCTTTGGCAAAATCAAGGACGGTGTCCTCTTTCATACTTAACACGTAAAAGGCCAGGCGTGCAGCCGTTTTCGGGCCGATTCCTGGCAGTTTCATAAAGCTGTCAATGAGCTTAGAAATCGGTTCAGGATAATGCATTACTATTTTTCCCCTTTAATAAAAGAGGCTGCACGTAAGAACAGCCTCTTTTGGTTTAATCTAGCTTAGAAAGGAAGGTTCATCCCTTTTGTGAACTGTCCCATTGTATTGTTTGTTAGCTCTTCAGCCTTTTTAAGGGCGTCATTTACTGCTGCTAATACAAGATCCTGCAACATTTCTACATCATCCGGGTCAACTGCCTCAGGTTTAATTTGTACATCTACCACTTCTTTATGACCGGTTACAACGACCTTAACCATACCGCCGCCAGCAGTTCCTTCAATCTTTTCTTGACCTAATTCTTCTTGAGCTTCCGCCATTTTTTTTTGCATTTTTTGCATTTGCTTCATCATATTTTGCATATTACCCATTCCGCCACGCATCATAACACATTACCTCCATATAGTAAGTTATTATTATTCTATTACTTCTACGAACTCAGCGCCAAAAAGTTTTTTTGCCTCAGATATATGAGGTTCCTCTTCCTTCCTGCTTGTTTCGCTGACTTCTCCTTCTTCACCATGCTGACTGTTCAAGAAACTTTCTCGAATGTCTCCCCATTGTTCCTCAGGTACACCCAAGAATAGAAATCTTTTACCAGTTAATTTTTGAAGGGCACCGGTAATCGCTTCTTGAAAATCCTTTCTATCTGTTGCCATTTGACAAATCATTTCATGCTTAAACTTTATAATTAAGGCATCCGCAGAAGCTGCAACTGGCTCCGCATCATTTAACAAGGCTGCGTGCGATTTTATTAAGTTTGCCAGCATTTCTCCCCATTTGCCTTTAATCTGATTTAAATCGTTTTTGGTAGCTACCTTTAATACTTCATTGATTTTACCAACTGCAGGCTGGAATCCTTTCCTGGACACTCTCTGAGCAGGTTTTTGCTGCTGAGGTGCTGCATCTTGTGAGGTAACAGTAATCCCACTGGTTTTTAATTGCTGGAGTTCATTTTCTAGTTGTTCAATCCTAGATAACAAATGGTCGACATTTGAAAGCTGTGCTGCTACCTTTTCTATCCCTTCCATTTGACAGAGCTTAACAATCGCCACCTCAAGAAATATCCGTGGATGGTTCGTCCATCTCATTTCTTGTTGTGTTTTATTTAAGAATTCAATGAACTGATAGATTTGTACGGTAGGTGTGGCTTCCGCCATCCTGCGAAATTCATCGTCAAGCATGACTCTTTCAAGCGACTCTTCAAGGTTTGGTGCTGTTTTATAGAGCAGCATGTCTCGATAGAATAAAATCAAATCTTCAATAAAACGCGTTGGGTCCTTACCGTGAAATAACAATTCCTCAAGCGCCTCTAAACCACTCGCCACGTCTTTTTCTTGAAATGAACTTGTTAATTTATTCAAGAATCCTTGTGATACAGAGCCTGTCACGGTCAAAGCATCCTCTACCGTTACCCGATCCTGACTATAGGATATCGCCTGGTCTAATAAACTTAAAGCATCACGCATCCCGCCCTCTGCTGCACGGGCAATCATTTTTAAGGCATCCTCATCACATACTACTCCAGTTTCATCGACAATTAATTTCATCCGCTTCACAATAGAACCCGCTGTGATACGTCTAAAATCAAATCGCTGACATCTAGAAATAATCGTTAATGGAATTTTATGAGGCTCTGTTGTCGCTAAAATAAAAATGACATGCTTTGGCGGTTCTTCTAATGTTTTTAATAAAGCATTAAAAGCACTAATAGAAAGCATATGAACCTCATCAATGATGTAAACCTTATAGTTAACAGCAGTCGGTGCGAATTTGACCTTTTCCAATACATCTCTCATTTCTTCCACTCGAGAGTTGGAAGCAGCATCAAACTCTAACACATCCGGAATCGTCCCATTGGTAATTCCACGGCAGGCTGCACATTCATTACATGGTTCTGATACAGGTGCTCGTTCACAGTTAATTGCCTTTGCTAAAATCTTAGCTGCGCTCGTTTTACCTGTTCCTCTTGGACCAGAAAAAAGATAGGCATGTGATATCTTTTGTTGAAGCAGGGCGTTTTGCAATGTCTGCGTTACATGTTCTTGTCCTACTACATCGATAAATGCCTGCGGACGCCAAACACGATATAAAGCCTGATAAGCCAACTGACACCGCCCCCTTCGAAATAATTCATCCTAACCATTATAACGTATTCATTTTCATTTTTTCAAAGTGTATTCATAAGAGTTCACAAAAAAACTCATCTCCATTCTGAGATGAGTTAATTTATATACATATGTAACTGCCGTGCACCTTCCTTCGACTAACGCCCATAAGCGTTACTTAAGCAGTTAGCTCGACCCAGGCAACCCTGCGGCACATGAGAGCGTCCACTTAATGCTGCTTCCTTCCGGACCTGACATGGTTCATGGATTCCCATTGCGCAGGACCCGGGCGTCAACACCACTTACTTAAGGCAGACCCTACAGGCCATTAGCCTCGGGAAGGGATTCAGTCCCGCTAGAGCGGATTGCGGGTACAGGGCACCGCTACCTCCCCACCTAGCACGGCAAAGTTGATAACTAAGTTTAGTGCGTCGTATCTGACGCCTTTCTAATATACAACCAATCTGGCAAAAAAGCAATATTAATAAACTGTAAGTTATTGTAAATTTTCTATTCCATTTCGTTCCTTCGTTGTTTCTCAAGCTTTTTCCTTTCTCTTAACCCCCTAAAAAAATCAGAAAGCAATTGGCCGCATTCACCTTCTAATACACCCTTGGTTATTTCACTTTGGTGATTGAAACGGTCGTCCTGTAAAAGATTCATGAGCGTCCCTGCACATCCGCCCTTTGGGTCACTCGCACCATATACCACTCTTTTTACCCTCGATAATATAATGGCACCGGAACACATTGGACATGGCTCAAGTGTCACATATAAGGTGGCATTCTCCAACCGCCAGGAACCTATTTCCCGGCAAGCTTGTTCGATCGCGATAAGTTCGGCATGTGCGACAGCGTTCTGCTCTCTTTCACGCAAGTTATGTGCCCGGGAAATAATTCTATCCTCCATGACAAGCACGGCTCCGATTGGAACTTCCATTAGTTCCTCCGCCTTTTTGGCTTCCTTTATTGCTTCACTCATATAGTATTCATCTAGGTTTTCTTCCACCTTCATAGCAATCTCCTTCTAATGGATAAGTATTCTTTTATTACTCCAAAATATAGGAAGGAGGAGAAGCAAATGGAGAATAATTATCCTGCACTGATTATTATTGATATGATTAACAACTTTGATTTTTCACATGGTTCCATTTTAGCCAAAAAAGCACTGCAAATTGCTAAGCCCATCAAAGAATTAAAAAAACAATTTAATATACAAAATTTACCCGTTATCTTTATGAATGATCATTATAATTTATGGCAGGCTGATTTTAATAAAATCATTGATTTTTGTAGGAACGATTACAGTCAGCCTATTTTTGATATCCTGCTGCCAGACGATGATGATTATTTTTTAATCAAGCCAAAGCATTCCGCTTTTTACGAAACCTCTTTAACCATATTGTTAAATCAATTAAAGGTGAATACGCTCATATTAACTGGAATTGCGGGCAATATTTGCGTGCTCTTTACAGCAAATGATGCCTATATGCGCGAGTATCCCATTTATGTACCTCGTGATTGTATTACCTCTGTTGATGAGCAGGATAACCACTTTGCTCTAACGATGATGGAAAATGTACTCAAAGCTAAAACAATACCTAGTCATCATGAAATTTATCAACATTATATCATTTATCCTCACCCTCCCTCATAAAATAGTTGCAACGTATGTTTGTTGGGAGGGATTAGGATGCAAATCCATGTTATAAGAAGGAATGAGTCATTAACCTCGATTGCCAGAGCCTACCACACGACCGTTAACGATATTATTGAAGCAAATGAATTACCGAATCCAAATGACCTTGTTATTGGACAGTCCATTGTCATTCCAATTATCGGTCGCTTTTATTTCGTTCAGCCGGGTGATTCCTTATTCTCTATCGCTAGAAAAGTCGGTGTCCCTTATCAAGAGCTGGCTAATATTAATCGGATTAACGTAAATCAGCCGCTAAATGTTGGGTTCCGTCTTTATATCCCCCAAGGCCGGAAAAGAAACGCTGAGTTTAATGCCTATGTAGAGCCGAGAGGAACAACGGTTGCACCTGTATTAGAGAATAGTGCCAGGGAAGCTGCACCTTATTTAACGTATTTAGCCCCTTTTAGTTTTCAAGCGCGCCGTGATGGAACCTTGAAAGAACCTTTACTGAATAATTTCCCTGCTATCGCAAGGACTAATCGTAACGTACTGATGATGGTAATCAACAACCAGGAAAATGATCAATTTAGTGATGAGCTCGGGCGAATTTTATTGAACGACATGGCCATTCAAGATAAATTTCTCAATAATATTGTAGCAACTGCAAAAAAATATGGATTCCGTGATATTCACTTTGATTTTGAATTTTTGCGACCGGCTGACCGTGAGGCTTACAACAACTTTCTGAGAAAGGCAAAACAACGCTTTAAGAATGAAGGTTGGCTCATGTCAACTGCCCTTGCCCCAAAGACCAGTTCCACACAAAAAGGAAAATGGTATGAAGGCCATGATTACAAGGCACATGGGGAAATTTCTGACTTTGTGGTAATTATGACGTATGAGTGGGGCTATAGCGGCGGCCCTGCGATGGCCGTTTCGCCTATTGACTCAGTAAGGAAAGTTTTAGAGTATGCCATAACCGAGATGCCTTCTAATAAAATACTTATGGGGCAAAACCTTTATGGCTATGATTGGACACTTCCTTTTGTTCAAGGATCCGTTGCAAAGGCTGTCAGTCCGCAGCAGGCCATTCAACTTGCGGCCAAACATAATGTGCCGATTCAATATGATACAAAAGCAGAGGCACCCTTCTTCAAATATAAAGACGAGGCTGGCAAGGACCATGAAGTTTGGTTTGAGGATGCCCGCTCCATCCAAGCTAAATTTGATCTAATCAAAGAGTTAAATTTACGCGGAATGAGTTATTGGAAGCTCGGTTTATCGTTCCCACAGAATTGGTTGTTAATCGTAGATAATTTCAACGTCACAAAAAGAGGAACATAATGGAGTAAAAAAATATTTTTTACAACAAAAACTGCCGTTTTTCGGCAGTTTTTTCATATATCTGACATAAATCTACTTACTTCTAAATATTCCATATCCCTTCCTGTCGTAGATTGTGATAAAATATCTTTTGTGTCGATAAATCAGTAAGACATAAATAATATAAATTATCCGGTGATAACTGGTTAATCATAGAAGTGCAGGCAGTTGGAGAAGGAGGACTTGCAATGGGGGATACACCCTTTATTACGGTTGAAGGGCCGATTGGTGTTGGGAAGACATCGCTCGCAAAAGCCATTTCAGAGCAATTTCAATTTGCTTTACTTAAAGAGATTGTGGATGAAAACCCATTTTTAGGGAAGTTTTATGACAACATTGAGGAATGGAGTTTCCAGACGGAAATGTTTTTCCTCTGCAATCGCTTTAAGCAATTAGGGGACATCAATACCCATTACCTAAGTCAAAATCAATCTGTTGTTGCAGACTATCATATTTTTAAAAATTTGATTTTTGCACAGAGAACATTAAATCCGGAAGAATACCAAAAATATTATAAGATTTATCAAATTCTTACCGAAGATATGCCAAAGCCTAATGTCATTATTTATTTAAATGCCAGCTTAGATACATTGTTAAAACGAATCAAGCTTAGAGGGCGCGAGGTTGAAAAAAACATTAGCCCATTATATTTAGAACAGCTTTCCATCGACTATGAAAATGCCATAGCGATTTTTGAAAAAGAACATCCAGAAATACCTGTTCTTCGCTTTAGCGGCGATGAGTTGGATTTCGTGCAAAACGAAAATGATTTAAACCATATTATTGAAAAGTTAACCTTTTCGTTAAAGACTTGCAGCTGGACAAACATATAGAATAGGGGGATGTTAGTGAGTATCGTTATTGGTGGTATGATTGGTCTAGGGAAAACCAGTGTGGCTGATACCTTAAATGCACACTTTAAAAATAAAGGAATTGAAAGTAAGGTGTTTTATGAATCGGTGGATGATAACCCCATCCTTCCTCTTTATTATGAGTTGACACCTGAAGAATTAGATGCAAGAAGAATTCCGTTCCTCTTACAATTATTTTTCTTAAATAAACGATTTAAGACAGTAAAAGATTGTATTAACTGGAGTGAACCGATTTATACGATTCAGGATCGTTCGATTTATGAAGACTGGTATTTCGCTCTTGTAAATAAAAATTTAGGCAGAATTTCAAGCTTAGAATTCAAGATTTATGAAGATCTTGTAGATAATATGTTGGAAGAACTGCAGGAATTACCTAAGAAGGCACCAGATCTAATGGTTTACTTAAAAGGTTCATTTGATACGGTTATTGACCGGATTATGGCCCGTGGTAGAAGCTTTGAGATTAATCCTGAGCTGAAAGAGTACTACTTTGAAGTGTGGAAGGGTTATGATGAGTGGGTAATGAACCAGTATGCGGCAAGTGAAGTCCTGGTTATTGACATGGACACGACGGATGTTGTGAAGAGTCAAGCGGATGCCGAAAGAGTATGCCGTGAAGTAGATGAAAAATTAAAAGCCATTCTTAATCTAACAGAAGCACATATTGGTTAATCCAATATGTGTTTTTTTGGTCGCTTTCTTATTAATTGATACAAGAATTGACGTATGAATAAGCATTCATCAAGGTTTTTAGCATCAAAAGCGTCCGCACATATTGGTTGGGGTGATCAGGGTTAACCACCCGATACGAGCTGATAAATAGACGGAGAAATTCCGCTTATTTAAAAATTATTAGTTAAAAGAGCTAAAATAGAGGGAAAAATTCCGCCTATTGACTCGAGAAATGCGAAAATGGAGGATTTTTCTTTGCATAAGCGGAAAATCTCCTCTTATTTTCCCCCGAAACGAGCTCCGTTCTGCATTTAACAGGAGAATCTCCGCTTATTTTACTTTTGCTGGTTACTCAATTTTGAACAATGCCTCTTATTAAAAGGGATTGAGTTTTCTCTCTAAGGGGCTAGGAACTACAGCTAGACAGTATTTAAAATTTAGGCTCTGTTAAACTTGTCTGTTGATTTCCGCTCCAGGCGGCTTCGCTTTCCGCGGGCGTGCCGGGGAGCCTCCTCGTCGCTTCGCTCCTGCGGGGTCTCCCCTGCCCCGTACTCCCGCAGGAGTCTTCGCCGCCTTCCGCTCCAATCAACAGAGTTAAAAATCAACAATGTTCTTTAACACAGCCAAAATTTAAAAACCAAACAAAAAAAAGCCCGCTACAATCATTGTAGCGGGCCTTTATCTCCAGTATTTTATGCGCGATTGTTTTAATGATGGCGGAGGAAGAGGGATTCGAACCCCCGCGCGGTTTAACCCGCCTGTCGGTTTTCAAGACCGATCCCTTCAGCCGGACTTGGGTATTCCTCCGTATCAACAAAAGATAATTTATCATATATCCAATATGAATGTCAACAAAGAAATTCAAAAAGCGGAAGCGCCTCGTTCAGCCCCGACAGGCAAATGTTCTTCGGCGGGAAAAGTCCGCCTTTTGACTTTTCTTGCCGAAGGTTATTTGACCCGAGGGGCTAGGCGCTGAAGCTAGATTCAACAAAGAAATTACATTGGCTTTATTACTTCACGATTGCCCATGTAAGGACGTAATACAGTCGGTATGATGACACTGCCGTCCTCTTGCTGGTAATTCTCTAGGATTGCGGCGACCGTGCGGCCAATCGCAAGGCCAGAACCATTTAATGTATGAACATGTTCCGGCTTGGCTTTTGGATCACGACGGAAGCGAATATTCGCGCGTCTCGCTTGGAAGGCTTCAAAATTACTGCAAGAAGAAATCTCGCGGTACGTCCCATAGCTTGGAATCCATACTTCAATATCATACTTCTTCGCAGCCGTAAACCCAAGATCACCCGTACACATGCTTAGCACACGGTATGGAAGCTCTAGTAATTGTAATACTCGTTCAGCATCATTTGTCAGCTTTTCAAGCTCCTCATAAGAATCCTCCGGCTTCACAAACTTCACTAGTTCCACCTTATTGAATTGGTGCTGACGAATCAACCCTCGTGTATCACGTCCAGCAGAGCCAGCCTCAGAACGGAAGCATGCGCTATAGGCAGCAAAGCGAATAGGAAGGTCTTCCCCACTTAAAATCTCATCACGGTGATAGTTTGTAACAGGTACTTCTGCCGTTGGAATAAGGAAATAATCTTCGCTCTCAATTAAGAAGGCATCCTCTTCAAACTTTGGCAATTGCCCTGTTCCCGTCATGCTTGTGCGATTCACCAAGTATGGCGGTAGGATTTCAGTATAGCCATGTTCATCCACATGCAAGTCGAGCATAAAGCTCATTAGTGCACGCTCTAAACGCGCACCTAATCCTTTATAAAAAACAAAGCGGCTTCCTGTTACTTTCCCTGCACGTTCAAAATCAAGGATTCCTAACTGATCAGCAATATCCCAGTGCGGCTTTGCTTCAAATTCAAAGTCACGTACCTGACCCCATTGTCTGATTTCTACATTGTCATCTTCTGTTTCCCCGACTGGTACACTTTCATGAGGGATATTTGGGATACTTAGAAGTAACAGTTCTAATGTTTCTTCTACTCCGCGAAGCTCGTCATCTAGAGCTTTAATTTGATCGCCGACCTCACGCATCTCTTTGATTAGATGATCAGCGTCCTGCTTTTCACGCTTTAGAGCTGCTACTTGCTGTGTCACTTCATTTCGTTTGCTTTTTAATTTTTCAGATTCTACGATTAGTTCTCTTCTCTTTAGGTCCAGTTCTTCAAAACGGCCAAGATCGGTTAAATCTTCTCCACGGTTTTGAAGCTTTTCTTTTACTTCAGCAAAATTTGCTCTTAGAACTTTAATATCCAGCATATTTGACACTCCTTTTATGATGAATTGCAAAAACAAAAAACTCCCGCCCCTGAAAAACAGGGACGAGAGTTAACCCGCGTTACCACCCTGGTTGACAGCATACACTGTCCACCTCGAAAAAAAATGTAACGGTTTTCACCGAAAGTACTTACTTACTACAATCTGTAGTGTTCCATACCTTGCTCGAGGAGGGATTCACAAGCTTCATTCACCGGTTTTCACCAGCCACCGGCTCTCTGCTAGAATGAGTTTCCTGTTACTAATTCCTCTCATTGCTTTCATCAATATTTATGATTTGTATATTTACGTTACTATAATTATGAACGAAATGCAACCAAATTATCCCTATACAAATTGCTTTTGTTTAGCTTCTTTTACCATCTCAACAAAGTAAGCCGTAATGCGATGATCATCCGTTAATTCTGGATGGAAGGAACACCCAAGGAACTGCCTGTCCCGTGCGGCCACAATGCGATCATTATGCTTACACAGGATTTCCACATCTTCTCCCGCCTCAACAATGTGAGGCGCACGAATGAAGACTGCTGGGAAGGACTCTGCTACATCCTTAATCGCCAGGTTTGCTTCAAAACTGTCCACTTGGCGGCCAAAGGAGTTTCTCTCCACCTGAATGTCCATGACACCGATGTGAGGTTCATTATAGCCGACAAGCTGCTTAGCTAATAGGATGAGGCCCGCACATGTCCCAAACATTGGTTTCCCACTACGGGCAAATTCCTTTAACGCATCCATGAAATCATATTTGTCAATCAGGCGCCGCATTGCTGTGCTTTCTCCACCAGGAAGAATTAGTCCATCTAAGTCTTGTAACTCTTCCTTTCGTTTAACAGCAACTGCTTCTACATCGCAGGCCTCAAGTGACCGAATATGTTCCCGGACCGCTCCTTGTAAAGCGAGAACACCGATCTTAATCATAACGATACTCCTTTAACCGTTTTTACTTTGATAACTGTCTAGCTCCAGCTCCCAGCGACTAGTAGCCATCCCACTCCTCCCTACGATAAGTCAACATCGAATCGCTACCGCTCTTCGTGTTTCCTTTATCTCAGTCGGACCGGGCCCTGGCTATACGTCGCTAAACGGTCGCTTCCGCTTTTCCTTTTACCATCCTCGCTCCTGCATGCGTGCTTCTGGTGCTAATGATGAAATTTCGATCCCTTTCATTGGTGTTCCAAGATCCTTTGAAAGTTCAGCAATTAATTTATAGTCTTGGTAGTGAGTAGTTGCTTCCACAATTGCTCTTGCAAACTTAGCAGGGTTTTCTGATTTGAAGATACCAGACCCAACAAACACACCATCTGCACCAAGTTGCATCATAAGTGCTGCATCCGCTGGTGTTGCCACACCGCCAGCTGCAAAGTTAACAACTGGAAGACGTCCAAGACGCTTAATTTCAAGAAGTAATTCAAATGGCGCACCTAAAAGCTTCGCTTCTGTCATTAGTTCATCTTCATTCATTCCCACTACTTTACGTACCTGTGCGTTAACCTTACGGATGTGTCGAACCGCTTCAACGATATTACCAGTTCCCGGCTCACCCTTTGTACGAAGCATGGAAGCACCTTCGCCAATACGGCGCGCTGCCTCACCAAGGTCACGGCAACCACAAACAAACGGAACAGTAAAATCACTTTTATATAAATGGTACTCTTCATCAGCAGGTGTTAATACTTCACTTTCGTCGATATAGTCAACACCCATTGCCTCAAGCACTCTAGCCTCTACAATATGACCAATTCTTGCTTTAGCCATTACAGGGATTGAAACAGCATTAAGTACCTCTTCAACTATTCTTGGATCAGCCATCCTTGCCACTCCACCAGCTGCACGGATATCTGAAGGCACCCGCTCTAAAGCCATTACTGCTACTGCACCTGCTTCTTCAGCAATTTTTGCCTGCTCGGCATTCACAACGTCCATAATGACGCCGCCTTTTTGCATTTCAGCCATACCACGTTTTACGAGTTCCGTACCTGTTTTCATTGTTAAAATCCCCCTTTTATTTAAAATATTTAGAAAAATCTCTTTATACTTGTGGAAAATTCCCATTCAATCAATCGGAATTATCTATTTCCATAAAATCATTAAAGCAACAAAAAAGGACTCCTGTCAAGACAAGAATCCTTCTTAAAAAATCCAAAATTTTCATTTGTTTTTATTCTAATTAAAACCAACCTTTTACGGTTGAAGAAATTCCGTGCCAAACATCACCGAAGAAATTGCCAATCCCACGCATCATTAGGACAAACCAATTTGCTTTTTCTACATCTTGTGCAGCGATGACATCCACTTTGATTTTCTTCTGTCCCTCTTCAGTTAAAAATGAAACCTTTTCACCATTTTTCGGTTCAATAGTTAAATATCCAACTGTTTCACCTTTTTTGACTGGTGCTGTTATTTCTCCATCTTTATTAACCTTTTTCTTATCTAAAACAAGAACTGGTTTGTAACTCTTCTTTTCACCATTAAGGACAACCATGTTAATAGCTGACTTTGTATAAATTTTCACTTGGTCTTCCTTCCCTTTAGTGATAGGAAGTGTTTTATGCCCCTTTACCTGATAATGTTTAGGAACAATTTGTTCTTTTGTATAATTACTAAATGCATAATCCATCATTTTTCTTGTTTCATCAAAACGTGCTTTGTAGCCGCCTTTTCCGCTGGCATCCTTTGCATTTTGAACAACAGTTATAAATCGTTTGCCATCACGGCTTGCCGTTCCAGTGAAGCAATAACCCGCAAAATCAGTTGTACCTGTTTTAAGCCCGTCCATACCTTCATAACCGTAAACCAGCTTCGGAAGCATCCAGTTCCAGTTATCCATCTTTATTTGATCGTCAGTGCCTTCTCTGAACATTTTCATCGGCGTGCTAGCTGTTTTTAACACTTCAGGGAAATCATTAATTAAATGAAATGCTAATTTTGCAACAGCACGTGGAGACATTACGTTCTCATCCTCTGGACCTGTTCCTTCAGGATGCTGTCCATGATAATCTCGGTTATTTAAACCTGTAGAGTTAACGAATTTATAATCCTTTAATCCTAATTGTTTAGCTTTGTCATTCATCATTTTTACAAAGTTTGCTTCTGATCCGCCAATGGTTTCTGCAATTGCAATGGTTGCACTATTTGCAGAATAAATAGCCATTGCTTCATATAATTCACGGATCGTATATTTGCCATCTGCACGTAATGGCACATTCGAAAGACTTCTGTCATGAGAATTTTTATAAACAAGATCACTTACTGAATATTCCTGATCCCATTTCACTTTGCCTTTCTTAACCGCATCAAGTAAAAGATATTCTGTCATCATTTTAGTCATGCTGGCAACCCCTAATACACTGTCAGCATTCTGCTCATAAAGAACCTTACCTGTTTCTGCATCAACTAATATCGCACCATCTGCATTTACATTTAACGCTGCTTGTGCCTTAGCTTGGTTTACACCAGCAAATAGGCTAAAAAACATAATCATTGCCAGTGCACTGGCAACACATTTCTGATAAAAATGTTTATTCACTGTAACGCCCTCCAACGAATTTATACACTTTGGTTATTTTAACATAAGTAGCTGGTAAATCATAGACAGAGCATAGAACCATTCTTTTTCCAATTCTGCTATTTTTCTAGGAATATTTGACCGTAAAAAAAAACAGAGAAGCTAGGCTTCCCTGTTTCATTTGAAGATTATAGAGAATAGTTAGGCGCCTCTTTTGTAATTTGAACATCATGTGGATGACTTTCTCTTAATCCAGCACCTGTCATCTTAATGAACTGTGCTTTTGTTCTTAATTCTTCAAGGTCCTTTGTTCCGCAATATCCCATTCCCGCTCTAAGACCGCCAATGAGCTGATAAACTGTCTCTGATAATGGTCCCTTATAAGGAATCCTTCCTTCAATTCCTTCAGGCACAAACTTTTTGTTATCTTCCTGGAAATATCGGTCTTTCGATCCCTTTTCCATCGCAGCCACAGAGCCCATTCCACGGTATACCTTAAAGCGACGCCCTTGGAAAATTTCTGTTTCTCCTGGACTTTCTGATACACCAGCTAAAAGGCTTCCTAGCATGACTGCATGTCCACCTGCGGCTAAGGCTTTTACGATATCTCCAGAGTATTTGATTCCACCATCAGCAATTATTGTCTTTCCATGCTTCATTGCTTCCGTTGCACAATCATAAACAGCAGTAATTTGTGGCACACCTACACCTGCTACAACCCTTGTTGTACAAATGGAGCCTGGTCCAATTCCTACTTTAACAACATCAGCCCCTGCTTCAATTAAGTCCTTTGTCGCCTCCGCTGTGGCCACATTTCCTGCAATGATTGTCAATTCAGGATGAGCCGCTCTAATTTCCTTCACAGTTTCAAGAACGCCCTTTGAATGGCCGTGTGCTGTATCCACTACAATGACATCTACATTGGCCTTCACAAGCATATCCACACGCTTCATTGTGTCACTAGTTACCCCTACTGCTGCTCCCGCTAATAAACGTCCTTGCTTGTCTTTCGCTGAGTTTGGAAACTCAATAACTTTTTCAATATCTTTGATTGTAATTAATCCTTTTAATACGCCCTGTTCATTTACGAGTGGGAGTTTTTCAATTTTGTACCGTTGCAGAATCTTTTCTGCCTCTTTCAATGTGGTCCCAACTGGTGCTGTTACAAGATTTTCCTTTGTCATCACATCTGCAATTTTAAAGGAGTAATCCTGATCCTGGATAAAACGTAAATCTCTATTAGTAATAATGCCTATTAGTTTTTGTTCTTCGATGTTATTAACAATGGGTACTCCCGAAATCCGATATTTGCCCATTAAATGTTCGGCATCAAACACTTGATGTTCTGGCGTGAGGAAAAAAGGATCGGTAATGACTCCACTTTCTGACCTCTTAACCTTTTCCACCTGTTCAGCCTGCTGCTCAATCGTCATGTTTTTATGGATAATTCCCAAACCACCCTGACGAGCCATAGAAATGGCCATCTCAGATTCGGTAACAGTGTCCATTCCAGCACTAATAATCGGAATATTAAGCTTTACACTTGGTGATAACTCCACTTGCAAACTGACATCTCTCGGTAAAACCTCAGACTTACCTGGAATTAATAATACATCATCAAACGTTAAACCTTCTTTTACAAATTTACTTTCCCACATTTTAACGGCCCCCAGGATAAAAAATATTATTTGTAGGTTATCAATTGGACAAAATACTGTCAAGGAATAATTATTAGTTTGATTCTTCTGAAAAAGGTGGTACGAACTTGGATATTCACTATAAGGGTTGGAACAGCTACTCAAGTTTTTTTTCGGCAGAGTATTGCCAGCGGTATTTAAAAAACAGCTATCAAAAGCGTCAAATAGATAATCCTGAACAAAAAAGCTACGAAAACGGATATGCTTTCCTCTATTATCTTGAGCATGGAAAAATATATTATGAGCAGGCGGAAAAATCTCCTCTTATTTTAAAACCAATTTTACTATTTTATGGGCTCGTCCATTTAATTAAGGCTTGTATATTAACCATCGACCCTTCTTATCCCGAGACAACAGCTGTGCTGGCACATGGAGTTTCGACAAGGAAAAGAAAAAAGCAAAATTATCTTTTTTTTCAGGATGAAGTAAAAGTGCAAAAAAATGGACTTTTCCCCTTCATGTCGGAAAAATTGTTTCACATGAAACAATTAGAAGGGGAGAAAGTCATAATGGAGGAATTACTACAGCTTATACCGGAATTAGATGATTTATTCTATTTACTTTTAGGAAAACGGACATTTGTCCAATTAGATCGCGTTGGCAAACAATTAACCATACCAAATAGCGTTCTGGACTCCTATCATATGACTGAGAGCAGGTTAAAGGAATTTCTCGCCTCTAAGTTGGACCACTCAATTGAGTTTTCCAACGAGGGACTTTCATTTACAATGACCTCTACTTCAGCAAACTCACCACTAAAAATAAATTTGGAGAAGCCATGCTATGTACTGCCACTGCAGAAAGGGAATCATTTTGATTTTCCAGAGCTGCTTGTACATTATTTATTACTCTATAATTTAAGTATGATTGCTCGTTACGAAACCGAGTGGTGGAGTGAATTAACAAAAATGATGCCAAACCAAGATTATCCATTTATTAATTCATTTCTTGATGTAACCCTCCAAAAAGGACCGTTTTTAGTTTATCAGTATCTTATGAAACCATAAAAAAAAGACAACCCATTTCAGGTTGTCTATTCAAAGGCTGTCGAAAAACTTTCGATAGCCTTTTGTTTTGTACTATTTCCCCGCCTTAATCTGTTTAAACCTTACTAATATATAGCATTTTCAACAAGTATGTTGAATGGAGCTCCAGGCGCTTCGCTTTCCGCGGGCGTGCCGGGGAGCCTCCTCGTCGCTTCACTCCTGCGGGGTCTCCCCTGCCCCGTACTCCCGCAGGAGTCTTCGCGCCTTCCGCTCCAATCAACAGTGTATAAAAATCAAAAATGTTCTTTAACACAGCCAACAAAAGAAAAAAAGACAACCATTTTCAGGTTGTCTTTTCATTTGCCTGGCAACGTCCTACTCTCACAGGGACTTTCGTCCCAACTACCATCGGCGCTGAGAAGCTTAACTTCCGTGTTCGGTATGGGAACGGGTGTGACCTTCTCGCCATAGTTACCAGACTATTTTGTTAGAGAAATCATTCTCTCAAAACTAGATAATGCAGAAGAAGTGTTTGTAAAAAACGAGTTCGCTTAAAAATTGGTTAAGTCCTCGAACGATTAGTATCAGTCAGCTCCACATGTTACCACGCTTCCACCTCTGACCTATCAACCTGATCATCTTTCAGGGTTCTTACTAGCTTGACGCTATGGGAAATCTCATCTTGAGGGGGGCTTCATGCTTAGATGCTTTCAGCACTTATCCCGTCCGCACATAGCTACCCAGCGATGCCTTTGGCAAGACAACTGGTACACCAGCGGTGCGTCCATCCCGGTCCTCTCGTACTAAGGACAGCTCCTCTCAAATTTCCTGCGCCCACGACGGATAGGGACCGAACTGTCTCACGACGTTCTGAACCCAGCTCGCGTACCGCTTTAATGGGCGAACAGCCCAACCCTTGGGACCGACTACAGCCCCAGGATGCGATGAGCCGACATCGAGGTGCCAAACCTCCCCGTCGATGTGGACTCTTGGGGGAGATAAGCCTGTTATCCCCGGGGTAGCTTTTATCCGTTGAGCGATGGCCCTTCCATGCGGAACCACCGGATCACTAAGCCCGACTTTCGTCCCTGCTCGACTTGTAGGTCTCGCAGTCAAGCTCCCTTGTGCCTTTACACTCTACGAATGATTTCCAACCATTCTGAGGGAACCTTTGGGCGCCTCCGTTACTCTTTAGGAGGCGACCGCCCCAGTCAAACTGCCCACCTGACACTGTCTCCCACCCCGATAAGGGGTGCGGGTTAGAATTTCAATACAGCCAGGGTAGTATCCCACCGACGCCTCCACCGAAGCTAGCGCTCCGGTTTCTACGGCTCCTACCTATCCTGTACAAGCTGTACCAAAATTCAATATCAGGCTACAGTAAAGCTCCACGGGGTCTTTCCGTCCTGTCGCGGGTAACCTGCATCTTCACAGGTACTATAATTTCACCGAGTCTCTCGTTGAGACAGTGCCCAGATCGTTACGCCTTTCGTGCGGGTCGGAACTTACCCGACAAGGAATTTCGCTACCTTAGGACCGTTATAGTTACGGCCGCCGTTTACTGGGGCTTCGATTCAGAGCTTCGCTTGCGCTAACCCCTCCTCTTAACCTTCCAGCACCGGGCAGGCGTCAGCCCCTATACTTCGCCTTGCGGCTTCGCAGAGACCTGTGTTTTTGCTAAACAGTCGCCTGGGCCTATTCACTGCGGCTCTTCGAGGCTATTCACCTCAAAAAGCACCCCTTCTCCCGAAGTTACGGGGTCATTTTGCCGAGTTCCTTAACGAGAGTTCTCTCGCTCACCTTAGGATTCTCTCCTCGCCTACCTGTGTCGGTTTGCGGTACGGGCACCTTTTATCTCGCTAGAGGCTTTTCTTGGCAGTGTGGAATCAGGAACTTCGGTACTAAATTTCCCTCGCTATCACAGCTCAGCCTTTACGGAAAGCGGATTTTCCTACTTTCCAGCCTAACTGCTTAGACGCGCATATCCAACAGCGCGCTTACCCTATCCTCCTGCGTCCCCCCATCACTCAAACGATAAAGAGGTGGTACAGGAATATCAACCTGTTGTCCATCGCCTACGCCTTTCGGCCTCGGCTTAGGTCCCGACTAACCCTGAGCGGACGAGCCTTCCTCAGGAAACCTTAGGCATACGGTGGATGAGATTCTCACTCATCTTTCGCTACTCATACCGGCATTCTCACTTCTAAGCGCTCCACCAGTCCTTACGGTCTAGCTTCAACGCCCTTAGAACGCTCTCCTACCACTGACATCTAAGATGTCAATCCACAGCTTCGGTGTTACGTTTAGCCCCGGTACATTTTCGGCGCAGAGTCACTCGACCAGTGAGCTATTACGCACTCTTTAAATGGTGGCTGCTTCTAAGCCAACATCCTGGTTGTCTAAGCAACTCCACATCCTTTTCCACTTAACGTAAACTTTGGGACCTTAGCTGGTGGTCTGGGCTGTTTCCCTTTTGACTACGGATCTTATCACTCGCAGTCTGACTCCCACGGATAAGTCTTTGGCATTCGGAGTTTGTCTGAATTCGGTAACCCGATGAGGGCCCCTAGTCCAAACAGTGCTCTACCTCCAAGACTCTAACTACGTGAGGCTAGCCCTAAAGCTATTTCGGAGAGAACCAGCTATCTCCAAGTTCGATTGGAATTTCTCCGCTACCCACACCTCATCCCCGCACTTTTCAACGTGCGTGGGTTCGGGCCTCCATCCAGTGTTACCTGGACTTCACCCTGGACATGGGTAGATCACCTGGTTTCGGGTCTACGACCACATACTCATTCGCCCTATTCAGACTCGCTTTCGCTGCGGCTCCGTCTCTTCAACTTAACCTTGCATGGGATCGTAACTCGCCGGTTCATTCTACAAAAGGCACGCTATCACCCATTAACGGGCTCTAACTACTTGTAGGCACACGGTTTCAGGAACTATTTCACTCCCCTTCCGGGGTGCTTTTCACCTTTCCCTCACGGTACTGGTTCACTATCGGTCACTAGGGAGTATTTAGCCTTGGGAGATGGTCCTCCCTGCTTCCGACCGGATTTC
Source organism: Neobacillus phoenicis (assembly GCF_047302305.1). Lineage (NCBI taxonomy): Bacteria > Bacillati > Bacillota > Bacilli > Caryophanales > Bacillaceae > Neobacillus > Neobacillus phoenicis. Next base: position 450,090 of record NZ_CP154847.1, read on the forward strand.
ACGTGTCCGGCCGTACTCAGGATCCACTCAGGAGGGAACGAAGTTTCGACTACAGGGTTTTTACCTTCTCTGACGGGCCTTTCCAGGCCGCTTCATCTACCCCGTTCCTTTGTAACTCCATGTTGAGTGTCCTACAACCCCAAGAGGCAAGCCTCTTGGTTTGGGCTATGTCCCGTTTCGCTCGCCGCTACTCAGGGAATCGCGTTTGCTTTCTCTTCCTCCGGGTACTTAGATGTTTCAGTTCCCCGGGTATGCCTTCAATACCCTATGTATTCAGGTAAAGATACTGTTCCATTACGAACAGTGGGTTCCCCCATTCGGAAATCTCCGGATCAAAGCTTACTTACAGCTCCCCGAAGCATATCGGTGTTAGTCCCGTCCTTCATCGGCTCCTAGTGCCAAGGCATTCACCGTGCGCCCTTTCTAACTTAACCTAAAAGGTTTATTACTCTTATTAAATAAGAGAGAAAACTAAAATGGCGATTACTCGATGTTTTACTTGACTTCTTCATTACGATTATCTAGTTTTCAAAGAACAATTTTGGTGGAGCTTAGCGGGATCGAACCGCTGACCTCCTGCGTGCAAGGCAGGCGCTCTCCCAGCTGAGCTAAAGCCCCGTAGAAGGAAAGTGGGCCTAAATGGACTCGAACCATCGACCTCACGCTTATCAGGCGTGCGCTCTAACCAGCTGAGCTATAGGCCCCCACTACGACTATACATTTGAGAATTTGCACTCTCAAAACTAAACAAACAAGAAACAATCAAACAAACGTGTTTTGTCTGGCTCATATGTCCAGCTTATATCCTTAGAAAGGAGGTGATCCAGCCGCACCTTCCGATACGGCTACCTTGTTACGACTTCACCCCAATCATCTGTCCCACCTTAGGCGGCTGGCTCCTTACGGTTACCCCACCGACTTCGGGTGTTACAAACTCTCGTGGTGTGACGGGCGGTGTGTACAAGGCCCGGGAACGTATTCACCGCGGCATGCTGATCCGCGATTACTAGCGATTCCGGCTTCATGTAGGCGAGTTGCAGCCTACAATCCGAACTGAGAATGGTTTTATGGGATTGGCTAAACCTCGCGGTCTTGCAGCCCTTTGTACCATCCATTGTAGCACGTGTGTAGCCCAGGTCATAAGGGGCATGATGATTTGACGTCATCCCCACCTTCCTCCGGTTTGTCACCGGCAGTCACCTTAGAGTGCCCAACTGAATGCTGGCAACTAAGATCAAGGGTTGCGCTCGTTGCGGGACTTAACCCAACATCTCACGACACGAGCTGACGACAACCATGCACCACCTGTCACTCTGTCCCCCGAAGGGGAACGTCCTATCTCTAGGAGTGTCAGAGGATGTCAAGACCTGGTAAGGTTCTTCGCGTTGCTTCGAATTAAACCACATGCTCCACCGCTTGTGCGGGCCCCCGTCAATTCCTTTGAGTTTCAGCCTTGCGGCCGTACTCCCCAGGCGGAGTGCTTAATGCGTTAGCTGCAGCACTAAGGGGCGGAAACCCCCTAACACTTAGCACTCATCGTTTACGGCGTGGACTACCAGGGTATCTAATCCTGTTTGCTCCCCACGCTTTCGCGCCTCAGCGTCAGTTACAGACCAGAAAGCCGCCTTCGCCACTGGTGTTCCTCCACATCTCTACGCATTTCACCGCTACACGTGGAATTCCGCTTTCCTCTTCTGCACTCAAGTCCCCCAGTTTCCAATGACCCTCCACGGTTGAGCCGTGGGCTTTCACATCAGACTTAAAGGACCGCCTGCGCGCGCTTTACGCCCAATAATTCCGGACAACGCTTGCCACCTACGTATTACCGCGGCTGCTGGCACGTAGTTAGCCGTGGCTTTCTGGTTAGGTACCGTCAAGGTACCGGCAGTTACTCCGGTACTTGTTCTTCCCTAACAACAGAGCTTTACGACCCGAAGGCCTTCATCGCTCACGCGGCGTTGCTCCATCAGACTTTCGTCCATTGTGGAAGATTCCCTACTGCTGCCTCCCGTAGGAGTCTGGGCCGTGTCTCAGTCCCAGTGTGGCCGATCACCCTCTCAGGTCGGCTACGCATCGTCGCCTTGGTGAGCCGTTACCTCACCAACTAGCTAATGCGCCGCGGGCCCATCTGTAAGTGACAGCCGAAACCGTCTTTCAGCTTTTCCTCATGAGAGGAAAAGGATTATCCGGTATTAGCTCCGGTTTCCCGAAGTTATCCCAGTCTTACAGGCAGGTTGCCCACGTGTTACTCACCCGTCCGCCGCTAACCACCGAAGTGGTTCGCTCGACTTGCATGTATTAGGCACGCCGCCAGCGTTCGTCCTGAGCCAGGATCAAACTCTCCAAGAAAGTTGATTAGCTCATTTTGTTACGTTGGCTTAGCTTCACTAAGAAGCTAAATATTGTTTGTTGACGCTTTTGTTTGTTTAGTTTTCAAAGAACAATTTTTCTTGATCGCTCGTAAGCGACTCAATAAATATATCATGTACAGCATTTAAAGTCAACGGTTTTTTTAAAAGAAAAAAAGAGACTGTCTCATTGATGTCGAGTCAGTCTCTTTTCCTTTTATTCTTCAGTCTCAGGAGTGTTCATTTCTTGGTTTTCTTCAACATTGTTACCTTCAGTGCCATCACTGTCCACTTCATGAGATTCTTCTTCTTTTTCAACCTTGGCTACTGTTGCAACGAACTCGTTATCGCTCTCTTTCATACTAATAAGTTTGACACCCTGCGTGCTTCGACCCATTTTAGAAATACCAGCAACATCCATTCGGATGAGTACACCACCGGTTGTGATAAGCATAAGGTCTTCTTCACCTGTCACTGCTCTCATAGAGACAAGTGGACCATTTTTCTCCGTCACCTGGCAGGTTTTTATTCCTTTACCGCCTCTACCTTGGATACGATATTCTGATGCAGGAGTACGTTTACCATAACCATTCTTGGTTACAATAAGAACATCATTGTTCTCTTCTAAAACTTCCATTCCAACAACTTCATCATCAGAATCTAGAGTAATTCCTTTTACTCCAGTTGCTGTACGTCCCATCGACCTAACATCGGTTTCAGGGAAGTGAATTAACATACCCTTTTTAGTTCCAATGATCATATGCTTGTTGCCATCAGTTAGACGAACAGATATAAGTTCATCACCTTCACGTAAACTCAAAGCAATAAGACCGTTATTACGGATATTAGCAAATGATGTTAACGGAGAACGTTTAGATACTCCCTCTTTAGTTGTAAAGAAAAGGAACCAATCATCGACAAATTCCTCGACAGGAATAATCGCATTTACCCATTCACCTTTTTCGATTCCAAGCAAGTTAATGATTGGAATTCCTTTAGCTGTTCTGCTATATTCAGGTATTTCGTACCCTTTTGATCGATATACCTTCCCTTTGTTTGTAAAGAAAAGAATCGTATCATGCGTTGATGTGGTAATCAAATGTTCAACGAAATCATCTTCATTCGTTCCCATACCTTGAATACCACGACCACCACGTCTTTGGGCACGATATGTAGATACAGGTAGACGTTTGATATAACCATTATGGGTTAATGAAATGACAATATTTTCTCGAGGAATTAAATCTTCATCCTCAATATTTTCAATTCCACCAGTTACAATCTCGGTACGGCGTGTATCATTAAAGCGCTCTTTAATTTCGATTAATTCCTCACGGATAATTTCAAGAACCTTTTCTTCATCAGCTAAAATAGCTTTTAATTCTGCAATTAACTTAACTAAATTTTGGTACTCTTCTTCAATCTTTTCTCTTTCTAATCCTGTTAAACGCTGCAGACGCATATCAAGGATCGCTTGTGCCTGCTTTTCGGAGAGATTAAAGGTTGTCATTAATCCTTCACGAGCAATATCCGTCGTTTGTGAACTTCGAATTAAAGTAATAACAGCATCAAGATTGTCTAAAGCGATTCTTAAGCCATCTAAAATATGGGCCCGTGCTTCTGCTTTTCGCAATTCAAATTCAGTTCTTCTGCGGATGACTACTCTTTGATGATCTAAGTAGTGAACTAAACATTGCTTTAGGCTCAGTACCTTCGGCTGTCCACCAACAAGTGCTAGCGTGTTAATACCAAAGCTGGTTTGAAGCGCCGTTTGTTTATATAAATTATTTAAAAGGACATTTGCATTCGCATCTTTTCGAACTTCAATAACGATTCGCATTCCTCTACGGTCAGATTCATCTCGCAGATCAGTGATGCCTTCAATTTTTTTATCACGAGCTAATTCAGCAATTTTCTCGATTAACTTCGCCTTATTTACCTGATATGGAAGCTCATTTACAATGATAACTTCTTTACCGTTAGACTTTTGTTCAATTTCTACTTTAGCTCGGATTGTTATGGAGCCTCTGCCAGTTTCGTAAGCCTTACGAATACCACTTCTGCCAAGAATCATTCCGCCTGTCGGGAAATCAGGACCAGGAATAATCTCCATTAATTCCTGAGTAGTAATTTCAGGGTCATGACTGAGTGCTAACACTCCATCAATTACTTCCCCAAGCTGATGTGGTGGTATATTTGTAGCCATACCTACCGCAATACCAGTCGTACCATTAACTAATAGGTTTGGAAACCTAGCTGGTAAAACAACTGGTTCTTTCTCCTCACCATCATAGTTATCTTGATAATCAATAGTATCCTTGTTTATATCTCTCAATAATTCCATTGATATCTTAGACATTCTTGATTCGGTGTAACGCATAGCTGCTGCAGCGTCTCCATCCACCGAACCAAAGTTACCATGCCCATCAACGAGCATATAACGATAGTTGAAATCCTGTGCCATACGTACCATTGTTTCATAAACAGCAGAATCACCATGTGGGTGATACTTTCCGATTACATCCCCAACAATACGAGCAGATTTTTTATATGGTTTGTCTGAATGCATTCCTAAATCATGCATAGCATAAAGAATACGACGATGAACCGGTTTTAACCCATCACGGACATCCGGAAGGGCACGAGAAACAATAACACTCATCGCATAGTCAAGAAAGGAAGATCTCATTTCCTGACTTATATTAATCTCTTTTATTTGAGAACTTGGTGATTCAGCCATAATTGGTACCTCCTATTGGATCACACTAAGGGCTAGGTAAAAGAAAAAGGAGGATAGTGGTCATCCCTCTACCCCTTAATCTATATCTAGTTATATATCTAGATTCTTTACATATTGTGCATTTGCTTCAATGAAGTTACGACGAGGTTCTACCTTATCGCCCATTAACATTTCAAATGTCTCGTCTGCTTCTATGGCATCTTCAAGGCTTACTTGAAGCATGGTTCTAGTAGATGGATCCATCGTTGTTTCCCATAATTGTTCTGGATTCATCTCTCCCAAACCTTTATATCGTTGGATATTTGGTTTTGGTGTTGCTGGTAACTCCGCAAAAATCTTATCAAGTTCTTTATCATTATAGGCGTACTCTATGCGTTTCCCTTGCTGAACCTTATATAGAGGAGGCTGGGCAATGTAGATATAGCCAGCTTCTAAGATCTTTCTCATATAACGATAGAAGAAGGTTAAAATAAGTGTCCGAATATGTGCGCCATCCACGTCGGCATCTGTCATGATAACGACTTTATGATAACGAGCTTTCGCAATATCGAAATCTTCTCCAATACCAGTTCCGATTGCTGTGATCATCGCTCTTACTTCGTTGTTAGACAAAATCTTGTCGAGACGTGCTTTTTCAACATTCAGGATTTTACCTCTTAGCGGTAGAATAGCTTGGAAGTGTCTATCTCGCCCTTGCTTTGCTGACCCTCCCGCAGAGTCACCCTCAACGATGTATATTTCACTCTCAGAAGGATCTTTTGAAGAACAATCAGCTAGCTTACCTGGTAAGCTTGAAACTTCTAACGCACTTTTCCGACGCGTTAACTCCCTGGCTTTCTTAGCTGCAAGTCTTGCCCGTGCGGCCATCAAACCTTTTTCAACGATTTTTTTCGCTACTGTAGGATTTTCTAAGAGGAACTTTTCAAAGTGGCCGGCAAAGACCGTATCTGTGATAGCTCTAACCTCTGAATTACCGAGTTTCGTCTTTGTTTGTCCCTCAAATTGTGGATCAGGATGTTTGATGGAAACAATCGCTGTTAACCCTTCACGGACATCTTCACCTGATAGGTTCGTATCATTCTCTTTGATTAGGCCGTTTTTCCTTGCATAATCATTGATGACTCTTGTTAAGGCTGTTTTAAATCCGGATTCATGTGTTCCACCTTCATAGGTGTGAATATTATTGGCAAAGGAATAAATGCTATCAGTGTAGCCCTCATTATACTGAAGAGCAACTTCCACACTAATACCATCGCGTTCCCCGCCGATATATATCGGTTCTTCATGAATGACTTCCTTCGTGCGGTTTAAATGTTCAACATACGATTTAATTCCGCCTTCGTAGTAGTATTCATTCTGTTTATTTTCAACACGCTTATCTTCGATGGTGATTTTAATTCCTTTGTTTAAAAAGGCTAATTCACGAAGACGAGTAGCGAGAATGTCATACTCATATACTAATGTTTCAGTGAAAATCTCTCCATCGGGTCTAAAGTGTGTAGTAGTACCCGTTCGATCAGTTGTACCAATGACCTCTAACTCTTGAACAACAGCGCCTCGCTCAAATTTAATCGAGTGGATTTTCCCATCACGGTGGACATATACCTCAAGTTCGGTAGAGAGGGCATTAACAACTGAAGCACCCACACCATGAAGGCCCCCAGAAACTTTATAACCCCCACCGCCAAATTTACCGCCGGCATGGAGTACCGTCATAATAACTTCAACTGCAGGTCTGCCCATCTTTTCTTGAATATCAACCGGAATTCCACGGCCATTATCCTTGACAGTAATACTGTTATCTTTTTCAATTAAGACATTAATCTCATCACAGTAACCAGCGAGTGCCTCATCAATACTGTTATCAACAATTTCCCATACTAGATGATGAAGACCCTTTCCACTAGTTGATCCAATATACATACCAGGTCTTTTTCTAACCGCTTCAAGGCCTTCAAGGACTTGAATTTGATCGGCTCCGTATGTTTGTTCCTGAACCGCATTTTGTTCGATAGTCATACTAGTTCACCTGCACCTTCTGACAAAAATATATCTATATTTTCGTGGTTTAAAACAATAAAAGAATGTTTATATTAAAATTCATGTATATTCCTTTGGTTTGAACGTTTCTTTAAAGTTCCAGAGGCAATCGGGGATAGGTATACTTTTTCATGGGTAATAATGACTGATTTATAAGGGTTTTTAGATAAATTGATTACCTTTTCCTGATGGTGCTTTAGGAATTCCTCGACAAGTGACGATTGATTGGCACTCTCTTTATCTAAAATAGAAATAATATCCTTAGCCCTAATATTAAGATCTTCCCCGATATGAATATACATGGTTCACCTCAGTTTACTTTCCTTATCGCACCAGCCTCAACAACAAAGGTTGAAGCCTCCTTTAATGTTTGGTGGTCAATCCCTTCGACACTTGTTGTTGTCACAAATGTTTGAACTTTCCCTTGGATGGTATTAAGTAAATGGGATTGCCTGTAATCATCTAATTCGGATAACACATCATCAAGCAGTAAAATAGGGTACTCACCAATTTCAGAATAGATTAGCTCAATTTCTGCAAGCTTTACCGAAAGGGCCGTTGTTCGCTGCTGTCCCTGTGAACCAAAGGTTTGAACATCTCTTCCGTTCACAAAAAATAATAAATCATCACGATGAGGCCCAAAAAGGGTAGTGCCTCGTTCAATTTCCCTCGTTTTGACCTTCGCAAATTTTTCTTCAAAGCATGCTATCATCTTCGACAAATCTTGTTCTTCTAATACCTCTACCGAAGGCTTATAGGTAATTTCCAGGTTCTCCAACCCCCTTGAAATCCCTTGATGAATTGGTTTTGCCCATTTTTCAAGTAAACGAAGGAATTCAAACCGCTTTGTAACAATTTTCACTGCTATTTGGATAAATTGTTCCGTTAAAATTTCAAGCATGGTTTGATCCGATTGTTTCTTTAATTGCATCATTTTCAAATAATGATTACGTTGTTGGAGTATTTTTTGATATTGGCTCATATCATGTAAATAAATTGGCGAAACCTGACCAATCTCCATATCAATAAACCGTCTTCGCACCTGTGGACTACCTTTAACAATATTAAGGTCTTCTGGTGCAAACATAACCACATTCAAATTGCCCACATATTGACTTAACCTTTGCTGTTCAATATGGTTGCACTTTGCCTTCTTTCCCTTTTTGGAGATAATTAACTGCATTGGCAAAGAACTGTGTTGTTTTTGAACCCGTCCCTCTATTTTAGCATATTCTTGGTCCCAACGAATAAGTTCTTTGTCATTAGATGTCCGGTGTGATTTAGCCATGGCAAGGACATAGATGGATTCCATCACATTTGTTTTCCCTTGGGCATTTTCACCTAAGATCACATTTACTTTATTTTCAAATTCTACGAATAACTCTTCATAGTTTCGATAATTAGTTAAGGCTAATTTTTCAATATACATGGCAACGCATCCTTTAGCTAGTCGGTAACCACAAACTCCCCAAAGCCAGCAATTTGGACTTTGTCACCTACTCGAAGCTTTCTACCTCTTCTTTGATCTTGTTCACCATTTATAATTACTTCATGTTCGCTCAAAAACCATTTTGCCATTCCACCCGTCTGAATTACATCAGCTAATTTCAAAAACTGGCCTAATGTAATAAATTCTGTGTCCAGCTTTACTTTTTCAGGCATGTTGTCACCCTCATTTCTAAAATGGTCTCAATACTTTATTTTACTAAAAAAATCATCAGGATACAAAGAAAACCAAAAAAAGAAATCATTTTACTTTCTGTAAGTAAAGAAAGCCGCCATTTAATTGGCGGCAATCTGTAGTTTTTTATTGGTTAGTAAGTTCTTACAGGTAAGATTAGCTGTAAGATGCTTTCGTCATGTAGTGGACGGATCAAGAAGGGCCGCATGGCTCCTGTGAAACTTACTTTGATATCAGTTCCCTCAAGTGCTTTTAATGCATCCATCATATATTTCGCGCTAAAGGAGATTTTTAAATCTTCACCCTCAATGGATGAGCTTTGAATTTCTTCTACAACTTTTCCAATTTCAGGTGTATTGGAGGAAACCTCAATGATTCCATCCTCAATGGTAGAGAACTTAACAACATTATTTCTTCCTTCACGTGCTAAAAGGGAAGCACGATCAATCGCTTGTAGGAATTCCTTTGTATTTACTGTTACGTCCGTTTTACTCTCATTTGGAATTAATCTAGACGTATCAGGATAGTTTCCTTCTAACAATCTAGAGAAGAATAATAGGTGCTTTGCTTTAAATAAAATTTGATTTTCTGTAATAACAATATCAATTAGTTCATTGGAGTCATCAATAATTTTACTTAATTCATTTAAGCTCTTACCTGGAATAACAACATTATAGCTTTCGTTATTCTCCGTTTCGATTTTTGCTTTTCTTAGTGCCAGACGATGGCTATCTGTTGCAATACAGATTAGTTCCTCATTTTCAATCTTCCAGTTTACACCTGTCAAGATGGGGCGTGTTTCTGAGGTGGACACTGCAAAATGCGTTTGTCTAATCATCGCTTTTAGAAGGTCTGTTGCAATATGAAACTTATTATTTTCTTCAATTTGTGGAAGATGAGGATATTCCTCTGCATCTAAACCGTTTAAGTTAAACTCTGATTTCCCAGATCGAATAACGGTTTGAAGTGAACCAAGTACTTCAATTTCAACTGAGTCTGTAGGCAGTTTTTTAACAATTTCGCTAAAAAACTTAGCTTGTAGAACAATTGATCCTGATTGTTTGATTTCAACAATCTCATCCCCGGCATCTTCTTTTGGAATAAACGATTCGATGGAGATATCAGAATCACTTCCTGTTAACGTTACTCCCTCTGCAGTCGCAGTAATCTTAATCCCAGTCAAAATTGGAATGGTTGTCCTTGAAGTGACAGCCTTCATAACATCTTGCACACTTTGAACAAGGCGGTCTCGTTGGATTATAAATTTCATATCAAAATCCTCCGTATAGGCATATTTTTATAGCTGTATCATATAATATTATTTTTTAAAAAAATAGTAGAAGTACTAGTAGGGCCTGTTAGTATGTGGATAACTGAAGTTTTTCAACGGAAACACAGCCTATCCACATGTGGACAGACTGTGTACAACAAGTAAGAAGTTATTCACACTGTTAGATAGAAAAATAAAAAAAATAATTACACTTTCAATAAATCATGTAATTCCTTCATTTGCTTTTGCATTTGAGCATCGGTCTGAAGAAGCTTTGAGATTTTTTCATGTGCATGAATAACAGTTGTGTGATCGCGTCCACCAAACTCTTCTCCTATTTTAGGCAAGGAGTAGTCTGTTAATTCACGGGATAGATACATGGCGATTTGCCTAGGAAATGCAACAGATTTGGTCCGTTTCTTCGCTTTAAAGTCCTCTAATTTAATACTAAAGTGTTCCCCAACAACCCGTTGAATTTCATGAATCGTTATCACTTTTGGTTTAGAACTTGGAATGATGTCTTTTAATGCCTCAGCAGCTAAATCTGCATTTATATCCTTGTTAATTAAGGATGAATAGGCAACTACTCGAATCAATGCTCCCTCTAATTCACGAATGTTTGAATCAATTTGGTTGGCAATATAGAGCATGACCTCGTTGGGAATATCCAATCCTTCTGCTTTTGCTTTCTTACGAAGAATCGCAATTCTTGTTTCTAAATCAGGCGGAGTAATATCTGTAATTAATCCCCATTCAAAACGGGAACGTAAACGATCCTCTAATGTCGGAATCTCTCTTGGCGGCCGGTCACTAGAGATAATAATTTGCTTACTTTCCTCATGCAAAGCATTAAATGTATGGAAAAATTCTTCTTGGGTTGATTCTTTTCCGGCTAAAAACTGAATATCATCTATAAGTAAAATATCTACATTTCGATATTTATTGCGAAAATTCTCTGCTTTATTGTCACGAATCGAGTTGATGAATTCATTTGTAAATTTTTCTGATGATAAATAAACGACCTTCGCTGAAGGGTTATGATCTAAAACATAATGACCAATGGCGTGCATTAAGTGAGTTTTCCCTAATCCTACGCCCCCATAAATAAATAGTGGATTATAGGCTTTTGCTGGTGCTTCAGCAACCGCAAGTGATGCTGCATGTGCAAAACGGTTACCAGAACCGATAACGAATGTATCAAATGTATATTTTTGATTTAGAATACCTTGAGGAAAGTCACCGTGATCATCCTCTTTTTTCACCTTTTTTGGCGGTAAATGCACATCGGTCTCTGCTTCATTCTGGTTTTGCGGAATTATAAACTTTACTGATAGCTCTTCTCCGGTAATTTCATAGAGAATACCAGAGATCAACTGAGAATAACGCTCTTCCAACCAATCACGCGCAAATTCATTGGGTGCTGTAATGATAAGCAAATTGCCTTGAAGGGAATGGGCCTTTGTAGACTTAAGCCAGGTATCAAAGCTAGGCTTGCTTATCTTTTTCTCAATATTGGCCAGGGCAGCATTCCAAAGATCCGCAATATTTTCCAACTAGTATCCCTCCTTATTCGTCTTTTTTTCTTTATTGTCCAGCTCCAGCGGCACATATTTCGCAAACGACCGCTTGTACTTTTGTATTCTACTTGACTAAAGTTCCGTTAAAAAACATAGGTTATACAAGTTGTACAACCTATTAATTTATAAATATACGAAACACTGGTTGTGGAAAACATATAATAAGGAATAAATGTGGAGTTTCGACAATATCCACCCCTTGTGGACAAGTTTTTACATAGTGCTTGGATAAACTATCCACATGTTATCCACAAATTGTGGATAATGTATTTTGGGGATAAAGTTATTCAGAGTGAAAACACAAATATAATATCAAATAATTGCTTATGGCGCAATGCCTTTTCGTAGTTTATCCACAACTGAAACAATGTGTGCATAAAAATTGTCCACAAGTAGATAATTTGTGCAAAACCTGTCAATATGTTGTGTGGATAATGAAAAAAATGTCGAAATAATATCCACAACTAAATTTGAGGTTAGAATTATTCACTTTGCTTTCTCTAGAGTTTATGTCACTTTTCTTACTTATAGTTTTCAGGAAAATCAAAAATTCATGTTCGAAAAAAATTGGAAATGGGAAACAATAATTGGAGAGTGGTTGACAATTTTGGGTAGACCTCTTTATAATAAGTTAGACTGTCGTTTAAAATTGTCAGCTATTCCTCAGGGAGGTGTCATATAATGAAAAGAACATATCAACCAAATAGTCGTAAACATAGTAAAGTTCACGGTTTCCGTAGTCGTATGAGCTCAGCTAATGGACGTAAGGTTCTAGCTCGTCGTCGTCAAAAAGGAAGAAAAGTATTATCAGCATAGACCACTGAAGAGTCAGTGGTCTTTTTTCTAATTAAAGGGGGAGAAGATCTTCCCTTTAATTTAGAAGGCTGTGTTAAAGAACATTGTTAATGTTATACCCTGTTGATTGGAGCGGAAGGCCCGAAGACTTCTGTGGGAGTACGGTTCAGGGGAGACCCCGCAGGCGCATTTCGCCGAGGAGGCTCGCCGAAACGCCCACGGAAAGCGAAGAGCCTGGAGCGGAAATCAACAGAAAAGTTTACAGAACCAATTAAAAAATTCGCCGATTTACAAAAAAGTCCTTTTCGGCTTAGAAAATAGAGCATATTTGAATACTACGAATGGTTATAGTAGAAATTGATATATCTTACCTGAGCCAATCAGAGACTGAAGGTGTTTATTGATGAAAAAAGAGTTTCGAGTGAAAAAAAATAAAGAATTCCAGGCTGCCTTTCAAAAAGGGCATTCATTTGCGAATAGGCAATTTGTTGTCTATTCCCTTCAAAAGGCTGATCAGGACCATTTCCGTATCGGTTTGTCTGTAAGCAAAAAGATCGGAAATGCTGTTACCAGGAACAGAATAAAACGGTATGTAAGACAAGCTATTTTTGAACTGAATGAGCAGCTAGCAATTGGAAATGATTATGTCATTATTGCGAGGAAGCCTACTGCTGATATGGATTTTTTTGAAGTGAAAAAAAGCTTAACCCATGTCCTTAAGGTAGGAAAAGTGCTAAAAAAATGATAAAATACCCATAAAATATACATAAAAAAATTTATATATTGGCAAGGAGGAAAATTTGGTTGAAAAAACGAATATTACTTTTGTTCGGTATGCTTTCTGTCTTTGTATTTTTAACCGGATGTAGTGAAATCAAAAAGCCGATTACTTCTGAAAGTACTGGTTTTTGGAATGAATATATTGTCTATCCACTATCCTGGTTAATTAAAGAAGGAGCCCATTTACTCGGAGGTAGCTATGGTCTTTCGCTAATCGTCGTAACTATTGTTATTCGACTAGCTATTCTGCCATTAATGATCAAGCAGACGAAAAGCTCTAAAGCGATGCAAGCTCTCCAGCCAGAAATGAAGGCCCTTCGTGAGAAATATAGTTCGAAAGATCAAAAAACACAGCAAAAATTGCAACAAGAAACAATGGCACTATTTTCAAAGCACGGTGTCAATCCAATGGCCGGTTGTTTTCCATTAATTGTTCAAATGCCAATTCTAATTGGTTTTTATCACGCTATTTCACGAACAAGAGAAATTGCTTCAGATAATTTCTTATGGTTTGACCTTGGAGAAAAGGATCCTTATTATATTTTGCCGATAGTTGCAGGTATTACCACTTTTATTCAGCAAAAATTGATGATGGCGGGCCAAGAACACAATCCACAAATGGCCATGATGCTTTGGATGATGCCGATCATGATTGTTTTCTTTGCATTTAGTTTCCCAGCAGCTCTTTCATTGTACTGGGTTGTCGGTAACATTTTTATGATTGTTCAAACCTATTTTATTAAAGGACCGGATTTAAGGGCAAACGCCACCGGTAATGTGGGAGGAGCAAAAAAGTGAAACAGGTAACTGCTACAGGACAAACTGTCGAAGAAGCAGTAGAATCAGCTTTAGCTCAATTAAATACCACCAAAGACCGCGCAGATGTTGACATTATTGACGAAGGTAAAAAAGGGATTTTCGGAATTTTTGGTTCACGTCCAGCCATAGTGAAAGTAACGGTAATTATTGATCCCATCGAAGAAGCAAAGAAATTTCTATCTCAAGTGAGTGAGCAAATGGGGGCGCCTGCTGAAATAGAAATCAAACGTGAGGGTAAGCAGGTTACTTTTGTGATGACTGGTGAAAAGATTGCGTTATTAATTGGAAAAAGAGGACAAACATTAAATTCATTGCAATATTTGACTCAGCTTGTGATTAATCGCTTTTCCAACCAGTATTTAAATGTAATCCTGGATGCTGAAGATTACCGAAATCGAAGAAGTGAAACTCTGATTCAATTATCCCATCGTCTAGCCCAAAAGGCAGTGAAAACAGGAAAAGAAGTTTCCTTAGAACCGATGCCTTCCTATGAGCGTAAAGTCATTCATACCGCTTTGTCGGAAAACAAACGTGTTAAAACCTCTTCTGATGGATCTGAGCCACATCGTTATGTGGTGATTACGCCGGTTAGAAGGTAATTGTCATTCATAAAAGACATCCTATTAGTAGGGTGTCTTTTTTTTGTGGGATTTTTTAATTGTCCAGCGCCTAGCCCCTCGGGTCAAATAACCTTCTGCAATAAAAGTCAAAGTGCGGACTTTTATTGCAGAAGAACATTTGCCTGTCGGGGCTGATCAAGGCGCTTGCGCTTTTCTTAGTGTTAATAACTAAGTTTGAGTTTTCGTTTTATTGTTATTCACATGTGGATAAGTTAAAATAATAAATAGACATTTTTCGGTTGTGGATAATTTGATTGCTTTGTTAACGGGGATTCATGTGGTATTCTAATAATTTGAGAAAAAATTTCCGAGTGATATATATAGATAAATTTTTTTATGTGAGGTGAAGATCATGGAGTTTGATACGATTGCGGCTATATCAACGCCAATGGGAGAGGGTGCCATTGCGATTGTCCGACTGAGCGGTGATGATGCTATTCAAATAGCAGATAAGCTTTTTAGAGGTATGGGCGGGAAAAGGCTTATAGAGGTGCCATCCCATACCATTCACTATGGACATCTGCTTGACCCTAAAGACGGCCAAGTGGTAGAAGAGGTAATGGTCTCAGTAATGAAGGGCCCGAAAACTTTTACGAAAGAGGATGTTGTTGAAATTAACTGTCATGGCGGAATTGTATCCGTCAATCGAGTACTGCAGCATGTATTGAATCATGGGGCTAGATTAGCCGAACCAGGTGAATTTACAAAACGAGCCTTTTTAAATGGACGGATTGATTTATCACAGGCTGAAGCAGTAATGGATTTAATAAGGGCGAAAACGGACAGGGCTATGAATGTAGCTCTTGGTCAAATGGAAGGTCGACTTTCAAACCTTATTCGGAGACTACGTCAGGAAATTTTAGAAATTCTTGCTCATGTTGAAGTGAATATTGATTATCCTGAATATGACGATGTAGAGGAAATGACCCATCATATGTTGTTAGAAAAAGCGGCATTTGTAAGGGAGGAAATTAAGAAGATTCTTCAAACATCGCAGCAAGGGAAAATTTTACGAGAAGGTTTATCTACCGTTATTGTCGGACGGCCTAACGTTGGGAAATCTTCCTTACTTAATAGCCTAGTACATGAAAATAAAGCCATTGTTACCGATATTCCCGGTACCACTCGTGATGTGATTGAGGAGTATGTGAATGTTCGTGGTGTACCGTTAAGGCTATTAGATACAGCAGGAATTAGAGAAACAGAGGACATCGTTGAACGAATTGGTGTGGAGCGCTCCCGTCAGGTTTTAAAAGAAGCTGATTTGATTTTGCTTGTCTTAAATTACTCTGACAAACTGAGCGTAGAGGATGAAAACCTTTTTGAGGTTGTTAAAGGAATGGATGTCATTGTCATTATTAATAAAACAGACCTTCCGCAACAAATCGATATGGAACGAGTAGCTCAGCTTTCAGAAGGTCATAAATTGGTGACGACTTCCTTACTTGAAGACCATGGTGTCGACGAATTGGAGGAAGCAATAGCTTCATTATTCTTTGCAGGTTCCATTGAAGCAGGTGACATGACGTATGTTTCAAACAGCCGTCACATCGCACTATTAAACCAAAGTATACATGCGATCGAAGAAGCAATTGAAGGAGTAGAAACAGGTACTCCGATTGATATCGTTCAAATAGATTTAACTAGGTCATGGGAATTACTTGGAGAAATTACTGGTGAAAGTGTCCATGAAAGTCTCATTGATCAATTGTTTTCACAGTTCTGCCTTGGAAAGTAAGATTGTCGAATGAAAGTAAGAATGTCGAATGAAAGCAAGTTTCCGTTTTGACGGAAAAGGAGGAACAACATGCAATACGAAGCAGGAAAGTATGACGTCATTGTCGTTGGAGCTGGACATGCCGGTTGTGAGGCTGGACTTGCCTCTGCAAGACTTGGCGCCAAAACATTAATGATTACAATTAATTTAGACATGGTTGCCTTTATGCCATGTAATCCTTCTGTTGGAGGGCCAGCAAAGGGGATTGTTGTGCGTGAAATTGACGCTCTGGGCGGAGAAATGGCCAAGAATATTGATAAAACCTACATCCAAATGCGGATGTTAAACACGGGAAAAGGGCCAGCCGTCCGTGCGCTAAGAGCACAAGCGGATAAATTTGATTACCAGCATGAAATGAAGAAAACACTCGAAGAAGAACCAAACTTAACGTTACTACAAGGTATGGTTGAAAAATTAATTGTGGAAGATGGAATGGTTAAAGGGGTCATCACAAAGACAGGTGCCACATATTCTGCAAAAACTGTTGTTATCACAACGGGAACCTATCTTCGTGGGGAAATTATCCTTGGTGAATTAAAGTATTCGAGCGGTCCGAATAATCAACAGCCATCCATCAAGCTATCAGAGCATTTAGAGGAGCTTGGTTTTGAGCTTGTCCGTTTTAAGACAGGTACACCACCTCGAGTAGATGGTAATACGATTGATTATAGCAAAACCGAAATACAGCCTGGCGATGAGGAGCCAAGAGCGTTTTCGTATGAGACGACAAAGTTTATTACCGATCAGTTGCCATGCTGGCTGACCTATACAAATGACAGAACGCATCAATTAATTGATGATAACCTACACCGTTCCCCTATGTTTTCTGGAATGATTAAGGGTACTGGTCCAAGATATTGTCCTTCCATTGAGGACAAGGTGGTTCGTTTCAACGATAAGCCACGTCATCAAATTTTCCTTGAGCCAGAAGGAAGGAATACAAAGGAAGTGTATGTTCAAGGTTTATCTACTTCTCTGCCGGAAGATGTACAGCATCGAATCCTTAAAACGATTCCAGGGCTAGAGGAGTCTCAAATGATGAGAGCTGGATATGCCATTGAGTATGATGCCATTGTTCCTACACAACTATGGCCGACATTAGAAACAAAGGTTGTTAAAAATTTATATACGGCAGGACAAATTAATGGAACATCAGGTTATGAGGAAGCGGCTGGCCAGGGGTTAATGGCTGGTATTAATGCGGGTCTTAAAGCATTAGAGAGAGAAGAATTAGTCTTGAGCCGATCAGATGCGTATATTGGTGTGTTAATTGATGATTTGATTACAAAGGGGACCAACGAGCCCTATCGTTTGTTAACATCTAGAGCAGAATATCGCTTATTATTACGTCATGATAATGCGGATCTAAGATTGACTGAAATCGGTCATAAAATAGGTCTCATTCGTGATGAGCGCTATAATGCATTTTTAGCTAAAAAATCAGCAATCGAAGCGGAAAAGGAACGATTGCAGTCGATTATTCTTAAACCATCTGCAGAAGTCCAGGCAGTCATTCGAAGCGTGGGTGGCAGTGAACTTAAAGACGGGATTCATGCTTCCGATCTGCTAAAAAGACCAGAAATGACGTATGAGTTAGTCGAACAGCTGACGAAGAGTGAGATTGAATTAGACAATGAAATTAAAGAACAAGTAGAGATTCAAATAAAATATGAAGGTTATATTGAAAAATCTTTACAGCAGGTAGAACGCTTAAAGAAAATGGAAAACAAGAAAATCCCTGAAAATATTGATTATGATGCGATTAACAGTTTAGCGACAGAAGCCAAGCAAAAGCTTAAGCAAATAAAACCGCTATCGATTGCACAGGCATCCCGTATTTCCGGCGTTAATCCGGCGGATATTTCAATCCTCCTTGTTTATTTGGAGCAAGGCCGGATTGCGAAAGTTCATGAATAATTTAGAAAAGCTCCCAGCATCTGATGTTGGGGCTGAACAGTTAGTGAGGAAGATGGTCTATGGATATCGAACAATTTAGGGCAAGCCTGGAGGAAAAGGGAATTAGCCTTACAGATAAGCAACTTGACCAGTTTCAGACTTATTTTGAAACACTTGTCGAGTGGAATGAAAAAATGAATTTAACGGCAATTACTGAAAAGCATGAAGTGTATCTAAAACACTTTTATGATTCCATTGCTGCATCCTTTTATTTTGATTTTACCAAACCCTTTCATCTATGTGATGTGGGAGCAGGTGCAGGATTTCCAAGTATTCCGTTAAAGATTGTGTATCCTCATATTGAGGTGACCATCGTTGATTCCTTGAATAAACGGATATCTTTTTTAAATCATCTTGCTACCGTTCTAAAATTAGATAACGTTCACTTTGTTCATGATCGTGCGGAAACCTTCGGGGTAAATCCAAGTTATCGGGAAGCCTTTGATGTGGTTACAGCTAGAGCGGTTGCTAGAATGTCTGTTTTAAGTGAACTTTGCCTACCGCTGGTAAAAGTCGGAGGAACCTTTATAGCTATGAAGGCAGCCCATGCTCAGGATGAATTAGGAACTGGTCAAAAGGCCATCACCACTCTTGGTGGAAAAGTGGAAAAGGTGTTTACCTTTACGCTTCCAGTCGAAGAGAGTGAACGAAATATTTTAATCATAAAAAAGGAAAAACAAACGCCAAAGAAATATCCTCGGAAGCCGGGAACACCAGGAAAATCGCCAATAGAATAGGTTGGTTAGATGTTGATTGGAGCGGAAGGTGCGGGGTAAATTTATTTTGTTAAACTAACAATTTTTCTATAAAAATGGTATCCTAGGCAGGAAGAAATTATTTGGATAGAGAATAAGTAATAGGGAGTTTCGTAAAGGTGGTGTTGGGGATGAAGCATTCGTTTACACGCTTTTTTGGCCTCGGCGATAAGGGAGAACAAGAGGTTGAGGTTGAGCTTGAGCAGGAAATAGATATCGAACGAAACGAGGAAATAAGGAAAATACCGATTGATCATATTGTAGCAAATCGGTTCCAGCCTCGAACGGTATTTGATGAAGACAAAATTGAAGAGCTATCAAGAACCATTCATATACATGGTATTATTCAACCTATTGTCGTCAGGGAGTTTGATATCGATAGATTCGAAATTATAGCCGGGGAGCGCCGTTGGCGTGCGATGAAAAAGCTTGGCTGGGCTGAGGCCCCTGCAATTGTAAAGAATTTATCAGATACTGAAACAGCTTCTGTTGCACTGATAGAAAATTTACAACGTGAAGAATTATCGCCTATTGAAGAAGCCATTGCATATGGAAAGCTGCTTGAGCTCCATAATTTGACACAAGAGGCATTAGCACAGCGACTGGGTAAAGGACAATCAACAGTTGCTAATAAGCTGCGTCTTCTTAAATTACCACAGCCTGTTCAAGAGGCTTTATTAAATAAAGTGATTACTGAACGCCATGCTCGTGCACTGATTCCATTAAAAGATCCAGAAAAACAAGTTATGTTATTGGCTGAAGTAATTGAAAAGAACTTTAATGTGAAGCAAACAGAAGAACGCGTTGTCAGGATGCTGGAACAAAAGAATGAAAAGCCAAAACCGAAGCGCAAGGCTTTTAGTAAAGATATGAGAATAGCGGTCAATACAATTCGCCAATCGTTAACAATGGTAACAGATAGTGGAATCAACTTGAATGCAGAAGAAGAAGAATTCGACGAATTCTACCAATTCACCATCCGCATTCCAAAGAAAAAATAATAGAACAAATGCTAAAAACCAGACTGAAAAGTTTGGTTCTTTTTTATGTGTAGATATCCTCACATAGTTAGTTATTGGTAAATATATCCATATTATACATTGGAATATTTTTAGAAAATAAATAACAACGAAATCATTTCATGTTAAAATAAAGGAATGGAATTTTACATTCCTCAATATATGGTGGATAATTAATAATAATGACTTTTAATAGAATCTAAGATTAAAATATTTGTAGAATTGAGTAAGGTAGGTGACAACGTGGGCAAAATCCTTGCAATTGCGAATCAAAAAGGCGGAGTCGGAAAAACGACAACAAGCGTCAACCTAGGAGCCTGCTTAGCATACATAGGGAAACGTGTCTTATTAGTAGACATAGACCCGCAAGGCAATGCAACAAGTGGGGTTGGAATTGAAAAAGCTGAAGTAGAACAGTGTATTTATGATGTGTTAGTAGATGATGTAGAAGCAAAGGATGTTATCAAACCAACATCCGTTGATAATTTATATGCGATACCAGCAACAATTCAATTGGCAGGGGCTGAAATTGAATTAGTTCCTACGATTTCAAGGGAAGTGCGCTTAAAACGTGCTCTTGGAGAAGTAAAGGATCAGTTCGATTATATTATTATTGATTGTCCTCCATCCTTAGGATTATTAACTCTTAATGCATTAACAGCATCTGATGCGGTAATCATCCCTGTTCAATGTGAGTATTATGCGTTAGAAGGACTGAGTCAATTATTAAATACTGTTAGACTGGTGCAAAAGCATTTAAATCAGGATTTAAAAATTGAAGGTGTCTTACTAACGATGCTTGATGCGAGAACGAATCTCGGAATTCAAGTTATTGAAGAAGTCAAAAAATACTTTCAAGATAAAGTTTATAAAACCATCATTCCGAGAAATGTGCGTCTAAGTGAAGCTCCAAGTCACGGGGAACCAATCATAACTTATGATTCAAAATCCCGTGGAGCGGAAGTGTATTTAGATTTAGCAAAGGAAGTGGTATCGAATGGCTAAAGGTTTAGGAAAAGGCCTGAATGCGTTTTTTGCGAATGTTGAACCTGGTAAGGAAGAGGCAGTCCAAGAAATTAAGCTGAAAGAACTGCGTCCCAATCCTTACCAGCCCCGAAAAACCTTCCACCAAGAAGCCATCGATGAATTAAGAGATTCGATCATCGAGCATGGAATCTTACAGCCTCTAGTCGTTAGAAAGAGTATTAGAGGCTATGAAATTGTTGTAGGGGAACGACGTTTTCGTGCGGCAAAGGAAGCGAAGCTGGAAACTGTTCCAGCCGTTGTTCGTGAATTATCTGAGCAACAAATGATGGAATTAGCGGTATTGGAGAATTTACAGAGGGAAGATTTAAACCCAATTGAAGAAGGACAAGCTTACCAAACGTTAATGGAGAAGTTAAAGCTGACGCAGGAAGAAGTAGCCAAGCGTTTAGGAAAGAGCCGTCCACATATCGCGAACCATATCCGCCTCCTTTCTCTTCCACAAAAGATTCAGGAATTAATTTCAGCTGAGAAAATAACGATGGGACATGGACGTGCCTTGTTAGGGCTTAGACAAAAGGCAAAGTTACCGGCTGTCGTTGAAAAGGTCATTCAG
Organism: Neobacillus phoenicis; assembly: GCF_047302305.1. Taxonomy (NCBI): domain Bacteria; kingdom Bacillati; phylum Bacillota; class Bacilli; order Caryophanales; family Bacillaceae; genus Neobacillus; species Neobacillus phoenicis. Next base: position 471,867 of record NZ_CP154847.1, read on the forward strand.
GAAGGATTAAATGTCCGTCAGTTAGAAAAATTAATTCAACAACTAAATGAAAATGTTTCACGTGAAACAAAGAAGCCAGAAAAGAAAAAAGATGTCTTTTTACAGGAACGCGAGCATGTTCTTCGTGAGCGCTTTGGAACCACAGTAAACATTAAACAAAACAAGAATAAAGGGAAAATTGAAATTGAATTTTTCTCACAAGAGGACCTCGAGAGAATCCTAGAAATGCTAGATCGCGAAGAAACCTTGTAAACCATCTCCAGGATGGTTTATTTTTTTATAAGCTAGGTTAAACCTTTACACGATTTGACACACCTGTTGATTGGAGCGGAAATCAACAGGCAGGTTTAACAGAGCTTTTTTAAAAGAAAATTCTTTTCAATCTAGCAGAAAAGTGATAGTTTAATACTTATATTATTTCGAGTGGCGAAAAAAAGGGGAACCAATCATGTTTTTATTAGGCACATTAGTAAATGGACTGTTGATTATTATCGGTACACTAATTGGAAAAGCATTAAACCGAATCCCTGAAGGAATGAAAGTAACCGTCATGTATGCAATCGGGATGTCCGTGATGGTGCTTGGCCTTCAGATGGGCTTAAAGAGTGAAAACTTCTTGATCGTTATCATCAGCTTAGTCGTTGGAGCTGTAACCGGAGAACTTTTAAAATTAGAAGATAAATTAAATGATCTGGGACAGTGGCTTGAATCAAAGGTTGGCTCAAACGGAAAAGGCAGCATTTCTGAAGGATTTGTTACTGCTACTCTGATTTTTGTCATTGGGGCCATGGCGATCCTAGGCGCACTTGATAGTGGAATTCGGGGTGATCATGATGTATTGTATATGAAATCATTGATTGACGGATTTACTGCGCTAATCCTAACGACTACTCTAGGAATTGGCGTGATCTTCTCTGCTGTTCCAGTCATGCTGTATGAAGGCTTAATTGCTTTATTTGCTACCCAAATTGACCGGTTCGTTCCACAGGCACTAATGGATCAATTTATTGTTGAAATGACGGCTACAGGCGGAATCATGATCTTTGCCATCGGCTTAAATCTAACAGGTATGACAAAGATTAAAGTGGCTAACCTGTTGCCAGGGATTGTCATGGTTGGAATCATCGTGACAGTTATGTATAATTTCCATCTTTATTTCCAATAAATAGGATATTAAAAGAGCAACCGGTACGTGCCGGCTGCTCTTTTAATTTGTTTTCTCCTCTTCAACCCAACTTAATTCCGTCCAGTTTTGCTTTGGGTAGAGAAGGCTTGCTTGGTAAATGCCATCTGCAATTGTTTTAGCCATTTTCATGACTAAATTTAATCGTGTATTCTGCAGTACAAAAAACTCCATAAATCCGCTGACATTCACAATGCCCGTGATATGTATATCCCCCACAGCAGGAAGGTCCTTATTCACACCTGCACCGGGCTTGACGGGTCCTGTACCAACTTGGATCACGCCGACATTCTTAATTCGACCTAAACATGCATCTATACCAATAATATAAGGATCAACATATTTTGCTTGAATCTCTTTCAACTTTTCAGCTAAATTTACCGCATGAATCGGCTCATCTAATGTGCCATACACATGAAAAGCTTTGAGATTCTTATCTTCCAGTAGTGTTCCGACAAGTGGTCCTAATGAATCGCCTGTAGAGCGGTCTGTTCCAATACAAATAAAAACAATTGGGCGTTTGGTTACACTAGGAATATGATCAATTAACTCTTCCGCTAAATGTTCTGCAGCGTGAAGGTCATCGTGACTAATGCGTGCTTTGGCCCTCCTGTCAAAAAGGTTTGTTTTCAGATTCACTCGGCCCACTCCCTAAATTTTGAATAGTTTTACTATTATACGGAAAATTCAGGGATTCTATACATAACAAGGCAGAAAAAGAAAAATCACAATGCTATTATCTAACTAGAAATATTGTTAAAATAGATGAAGTATCAAAGGTTAAGGATGGTGTTAAATGAGTATCACTGAAAAAGGAATTCAAAAAATAGTTGATAAATTTCAAAATGAAGACACATGGCTTTCCATGGGTGAAGGTCTTTTAAAAATTGTTGCCATCATCGTTATTTCTAACATCTTAATTCGGATTGGAAAAGTAGCCATTCATAATATTTTTAAAATCAGAAATCTCTCACCCCTTACCACTTCCGTAAGACGGGAAGAGACGCTTTCCAAACTTCTCGATAATATCCTGTCCTATGTCATTTATTTTATTGCTATGATGATGATTCTTTCTGTACTTGGAATTGATGTGAAAGCATTAATTGCTGGGGCTGGGGTAGTGGGCTTAGCAGTGGGTTTCGGTGCTCAGAACTTGGTGAAAGATGTGATTTCTGGCTTCTTCATTATTTTTGAAGATCAGTTTTCAGTTGGTGACCATGTCCGTATTGGACAGTTCGAAGGTAACGTCCAAACAATTGGATTACGAACAACTAAATTAAAAAGCTGGACAGGTGAGGTCCATATTTTGCCTAATGGTAGTATAATGGAGGTAACAAATTTTTCCCTTAATAACAGCCTTGCCATTATAGATGTAGGAATTGCTTATGAAGAGGATATAGATAAAGCCGAGAAGGTTATTAGAGAATTACTTGAAACAATGCCAGAAAAATATGAGGAGTTAGTGAAAACACCAGATTATTTAGGGATTCAAAACTTTGGACCTTCAGAGGTAATCGTCAGGATTGTGGCTGAAACCTTGCCGATGCAGCATACAGCAGTTTCAAGGAAAATTCGTAAAGATATTAAACTACACCTAGATGAGCACGGAATTGAAATACCGTATCCGCGTATGGTCATGTACTCAAAGGATTCTGGAGTGACGAAAGAACCTGGGGTGTAAAGGAGGGGAAGTTCGATGGAAGAAAAAGAATTTGCCTTAAATGATGTCGTTGAAATGAAAAAGCAACATCCTTGTGGAACCAACCGCTGGAAGATTATCCGCCTTGGAATGGACATTAGGATTAAATGTGAAGGTTGCGGACATAGCGTATTAATCCCAAGAAAAGAGTTTGGAAGGAAAATGAAAAAGATTTTAGTGAAGCATGAGGGTTAAGCCCGTGCTTCTTTTTTTAGATATAGAAGTGAAGGTTGGGGGTGGAGAGGTTGAAGGAGATTCGAAAGGCAGCGTGTCCTTTAAATTGTTGGGATAGCTGCGGTTTTAATGTAACAGTAGAAAACGACAAGGTAGTAAAAGTGGAAGGTGACCCCTCCCATCCAATTACGAAGGGGAAAATTTGTGGACGAGGCAGAATGCTCGAAACAAGAACCAACTCAAGCCAAAGGCTATTGCACCCCTTAAAGAAGATTAATGGACAATTTGAGCAAATCACCTGGGAGCACGCACTTGACGAAATTGCTGCAAAATTAAAGGAAATTAAAGAGCACTACGGCTCAACAGCTGTTTTGCATAGTCACGATTACGCGAATAATGGCATCTTAAAAAACCTGGATCAGCGCTTTTTTAATTGCTATGGCGGGGTAACTGAACTATATGGCTCTCTTTGCTGGGGGTCAGGTATTGAAGCGCAAAAGTGGGATTTTGGAAAGGCGCATAGCCATGGACCTGAGGACATTACTAACAGCAAACATATCATTATTTGGGGAAGAAATGTCGCTAGAACAAACATGCACTTTTATGAAAAGCTCTTAGAAGTGAAGAAAAAAGGGGCTAAAATTTATGTTATTGATCCCATCTATAATGCTACGGCTAAAATAGCCAATCAGTATATTTCAGTAAAACCAGGAATGGACGGTTTATTAGCAGCTGCAATTATTAAAGAAATGCTTCGTCTAGGATTGGAAGACCGGCAGTTTATCGAACAATATACACATGGGTTCCCAGACTTAGCTGCACTATTAGAGGAAATCTCAGCGGAACAATTGAGTGAAATGACGGAAGTACCTCATGAGATCATCACGCAACTAGCTCAAGTTTACGCAGATAAGCCAACCGCGACTTATATGGGTTTAGGCCTGCAGAGATATACAAATGGCGGAAATACCATTCGTTTTATCGATGCTCTTGTGGCAATAAGTGGGAATATAGGAGTTGCTGGCGGCGGTGCAAATTATGCGAATCTGCAGGTAGGTCAAAGTTTTGTGTTCGATGAGTTAACCCTTCCTAGTCGCAAACAAAATCATCGGCAATTTTCAATTATGAAGCAAGCGGAAGAGGTACTTGCGGCAGTTGACCCGGAAATTAAGATGATCATCGTAACCTGCGGGAACCCTGTTACTCAGGTTCCAGATACGAGTGTAGTAGAGAAGGCATTTTCCTCAGTGGATACTCTTGTGGTGGTTGAACAATATTTGACAGATACTGCAAGACTAGCTGATTATATTTTACCAACTTCCACTGCTTTTGAGGAAGAGGATATTTATTATTCTTCTATGTATCATCATTATGTGAATTATGGTCCTAAGCTGGTCTCCTCTCCTGGTGAGGCAAAGCCTGACTTATGGATCTGGACAGAATTAGCAAGACGCTTAGGATTCGGAGAAGACTTTGAATTTTCGAGAGAAGAATGGCATAAGATGACCTTCCAATCCTTAGAGAAAAAAGGTGTTACGCTTGAGCAATTAAAGGAACAGCAAACAGTAGAATTACCTGTTGATACAATTCCGTGGCAGGACTATCGGTTTCAAACGCCAACAGGAAAGTTTGAATTTACTTCGTTGTTAGGTGGGCCTTTAAAGTTAGCTGTACCAGAGGAATCGAAATGGAAAAATCCAATGCTTGCCGAAAACTATCCATATAGTTTGTTAACGATTCATCCTTTACGTTCGAATCATTCACAAAACTACCATCTCTTCCCTTCTGAGCCGAAGGTGAAAGTAGAGATTGCCTCCAATATTGCTGAAGAAAGATCCTTACAGAATGGCGATTTTGTCAGGGTTTGGAATGAGCGCGGAGAAGTAAAAGGCTATATTTCCGTATTAGTAACCGCTCATCCCAACACAGTAAACATTGACGAAGGAATTTGGAAAAAATTTGGCGGTTCAGTTAATCAGCTAACATCCAGCAGGGAATCAGATAATGGACTGGGAAGCACATTATATGATTGTCTGGTAAACCTTGAAAAAATAAGTTTAAAGTAATGAAAATAGGAAAAGGACTGCGGTTAACCGCAGTCCTTTTGGAAATATTGGAGGTTTATTATGTGACATTTTCATTATTTATACTGAGGAATTTCAAGGACAAGTTTATAGAAATCTAGTAAGTTATAAAGATTATATATTTGATCTACTTGTTTGAACGCCCAGCCAATATCTGTGGCATATTGGTGAGAGGCATACCCGTTTGCTGATGCAGAATATGGGTTCCATCGCATTTTATATAGAGTATCTTGCCCTGAATTAATATAGCCATTTGCTATAAACTTTGCCCCTCCAATAATAGCTGCTTCAGGAGTAAACCAACCCTCATTATATGCAAATTGTGCCCCGCTGGTAACTGCAGTTGAATCATAGGCACCTATACCGAACATGTTGTAAACCGTTTTTCCGTTTATTAGGACACCATTAGCAAGCTCGGATTTCCCATTATTTGTCTCTAATAATGCGTGTGATATTAAATAAACTTCATTAACACCATATGTATTTCCTGCATTAATAAATGTGGAAGCTAACCCCTGTAAGATCCCTTTTCCCGCAAGAATTCGCTCATTAACTTCTGTTGCATTTAAATTGGCTGTAACCGATAATTTTAGAAATTGCATGGAGTCTACTGTTCTATTTGAAAGATTATTAGGATTAACATAAAAGCTCACATCATCGGGACTTGCGTTCACCCATGTTTTATTATAGTTTATCTGATACCAATCAAATCCATCCGTCCCCTTTACTTTAGATAGAATTTGAAGTTTATCTTGATTATTCACTTGCCCAATTACCCAGTATTTTGAACCAGCACCTCCTCTTACATTCCACCCTGTTCCTGTTACTATTCCAGTTGCCGTATCTATTAGAGTCAATGCATCTTCTCTAATAAAGGTAGAATATTTTTTATCGGTTTGTGGACTACTTGCCATTTGCATTTTGACCATATCAGTCAAGCTTATATTGTAACTTTGATATATTTTCTCGATGGTGCCACCGGTGGTATTAGGATTAAATGGTTCCGTGGTTGATAAATATTGTGAACTGACATAACCTGTTTGTCCGTTTGCTGTTACATTTGCCCAACCATTTACTTCGGAATAAACAGTTACAATCGTCCCTCTTGCCAACTTAGAGATAATAGGTGCAGATGAAGATGCATCTGCTCGTAAGTTTAAGCTGGAACCATAAATTATGTTTACATACTTTTCAACCGTACTAGAAGGATTTTCTGAGTTATTCGATCCATTATCAGGTTTAGTAGGAGAAAGATTTTCAGTGTAAACATAGCCAATTTGTCCATATGCTTCAATTTTTGTCCATCCATTCGATTTAGAAAAAACAGCTACTTCTAAGCCCCGAACTAATTTTACGAGGATAGAGGAATTGGTTGAGGGACTATTAAACATATCTAAGCTACTACCGAGACTAACATTAACATATTCAGTTGTCGTTAATTCTTCGCCGCTTTGCAAGGGGTCTGACGTTTGTTTACTTAAGGAAAGATAATCAGAACACACATATCCTTCTTTTCCATTCACTTGTATTTTAGTCCAACCACTTGACTCAGAAATAACCTTTACTTCCGCTCCATTTGTTAGTTTGTCTAAAATGGTTGAATTGGTCGAACCACTACTTCGAAGATTTAAACTCGAACCGGGTTGAATGCTAACAAATTTAATAATTTGCTGCTGAACTTTGGGAGTATCTGTTGTATTTTGCTTTGTAGCAGATAAATATTGTGAACTGACATAACCTGTCTGTCCATATACTTCTATTTTTGCCCATCCGCCAGATTCTGAAGAGACCTTTACCACCGTACCTTTGGCAATTTTTAAAATAATTGACGAATTAGTTGAGGCACTTGTTCTTAGATTGAGCAACCCGCTGTCGACATTAACATACTTTGTTACCGGCGTGACTGCAGGATTAGAATTCGAGCCGGAAGTTGAGTTTGGATTTACGTTCGATAAAAAAGTAGAACTGACATATCCTTCTACTCCGTTAGCTAGCACTCTTGCCCAGCCGTTTGCATCCGAATAGACAGTAACTGCTTTCCCTTTTGAGAGGGTAGTGATTATAGTAGCAGTAGAGGAAGCGTTTTTCCTTAAATTTAAAGACCCGCTGTCGACAGTAACATACTTGGTTACCGGAGTGGCTGAAGGATTAGAATTCGAGCCGGAAGTTGAGTTTGGTTTTACGTTCGATAAAAAAGCAGAACTGACATATCCTTCTACTCCGTTAGCTAGCACTCTTGCCCAGCCGTTTGCATCTGAATAGACGGTAACCGCTGTCCCTTTTGAGAGGGTAGTGATTATAGTAGCAGTAGAGGAAGCACTTTTCCTTAAATTTAAAGAACCACTGCTCACATTTACATATTTAATAATAGACGGTGCCGTAATTTGATTATTTGTCTGTGTACTGGCGTATATTTTATTTTCCAATGCAATTGTGGACAGTACAGCGAAACAAATACTAGGTAATATGGTCTTTTTCATTTTCCTCCCCCTTACTTTTTTCTTGTATTTATGAATAATTACTTGTAAAAAATAGAAAACTATGTATCTATTATAAATTTTACCATATATACCTAAAAAAATTGTAAGAAATTAAAGAAAATTGGAGAAAATAGAAGGGATAAAAAATTTACTAGGGTGTAATAAGAATGACAAATTTCAATCTATTCTTGTCTTTTTTTTTGCAAAAACCTATAATTGTGAAAGGCTTGACTATAGATTTGATGGACTCAATTTTATTTAAATAGATTTATTTTTGATATGAGGAGTGAAGGAAATGGCTTTAACAGCTGGTATCGTAGGTTTACCGAACGTTGGTAAGTCTACTTTATTTAATGCAATCACACAGGCTGGAGCGGAATCAGCGAACTATCCTTTCTGTACGATTGATCCAAACGTAGGAATTGTAGAAGTACCTGACCATCGTTTACAAAAATTAACGGAGCTTGTTCAACCTAAGAAAACTGTTCCAACAGCATTTGAATTTACCGATATTGCTGGGATTGTTAAAGGAGCAAGTAAAGGTGAAGGGCTAGGAAACAAGTTCCTTTCTCATATTCGCCAAGTAGATGCGATTTGCCAAGTAGTTCGCTGCTTTGCTGATGAGAATATCACACACGTTTCTGGAAAAGTGGACCCAATTGATGATATCGAAGTCATTAATCTTGAGTTAATTCTTGCAGACATGGAATCCGTGGAAAAGCGTATTAGTCGTGTTGAAAAATTGGCTAAGCAAAAAGATAAGGATGCAGCAGCAGAATTCGAAGTTCTAGCGATGCTTCGTGATGCGTTTGAAGCAGAGAAACCAGCTCGTACGGTTGACTTCACAGAGGAACAAATGAAGTTAGTTAAAGGTCTACATCTATTAACGATTAAACCTGTTCTATATGTAGCTAATGTGAGTGAAGATGATATTGCAGATCCTTCTGAAAATGAATATGTACAAAAAGTTCGTGAGTATGCTGCAGCTGATAATGCTGAAGTAATCGTGGTTTGTGCGAAAATTGAAGAAGAAATTGCAGAGCTTGAAGGTGAAGAAAAGGCTATGTTCCTTTCTGAACTTGGTATCGAAGAATCCGGTCTAGATCAGTTAATCCGTGCAGCATATAGCTTACTTGGCTTAGCAACCTATTTCACAGCTGGAGTGCAGGAAGTTCGTGCATGGACATTCAGAAAAGGAATGAAGGCTCCTCAGTGTGCGGGTGTCATTCACTCTGATTTTGAACGCGGATTTATTCGTGCGGAAACAGTATCCTACGATGATCTTCTAGCAGCAGGAAGCCACAACGCTGCCAAAGAAGCTGGAAAAGTCCGTCTCGAAGGAAAAGAATACGAAGTAAAAGACGGCGACGTCATCCACTTCCGTTTCAATGTTTAGATACTAGCATATGTTGATTGGAGCGGAAGGCACGAAGACTCCTGTGGGAGTACGGTTCAGGGGAGACCCCGCTGGCGTAAAAGCTCCGAGGAGGCTCGCCGAAACACCCACGAACCGCTTGTGCCTGGAGCGGAAATCTACATGTTTAAATCAATGTAAATAGGTAAAAATGGGAACAGGGAAAGAACATTGCTTTTCCTGTTTTTCTATGCTATAATCTTAACTTGTGAGTAATGAATAATTGCTCCTTGCCCATTCGGGCCGTTTAGACCAAAAGGAGGTGACTGTGATGAATAAGTACGAAATCATGTACATCATCCGCCCAAACATTGAAGAGGAAGCGAAAAAAGCTCTAGTTGAGCGTTTTAACACAATTCTTCTTGACAATGGTGCGGAAACTGCTGAAACAAAAGATTGGGGTAAGCGCCGTCTTGCATACGAAATCAACGATTTCCGTGACGGATACTACCAAATCGCTAAAACTACATCTTCAGCTGATGCAGTACAAGAATTTTCTCGTCTTGCAAAAATCAGCGAAGATATCATTCGCCATATCGTAATTAAAGAAGAAGCTTAATATTAATATAAAATTTTTTCAGGTACAGAATGTTTCATGTGAAACATTACCTGGAAGAAAAGGAGTTGATTCTGATGATGAATCGTGTCGTGCTTGTTGGCCGTTTAACAAAAGATCCTGATTTGCGCTATACGCCAAATGGGGTTCCTGTTGCTACCTTTACTCTAGCAGTTAATCGACCATTTTCTAGTCAAGCGGGTGAGCGTGAAGCAGACTTTATTAACTGTGTTGTTTGGCGTAAACCGGCTGAAAATGTAGCGAACTTCTTGAAAAAAGGCAGTCTTGCAGGTGTTGATGGTCGTATTCAAACCCGCAACTATGAAGGACAAGATGGTAAACGTGTTTACGTTACAGAGGTTCAAGCAGAGAGCGTTCAGTTCTTAGAACCTAAAAGCTCTTCTGGTGGCGGCGGTGGAAGAGGCGACAATGATTATTTCGGTGCACCACTACGGGAACCGCAAGGAAACCAATATGGAGGCGGCAATCAGAATCAACGCCAGTACCAAAATCAAAATCAAAACCCAAATAAAGGTTTTACTCGTGTGGATGAAGATCCATTTGCAGGAAATGGACAAATTGACATTTCTGATGATGATCTTCCATTCTAAACAACCTTTATTGAGCGTGAATAAAAAAATTATAAAGGAGGGAATTTTCATGGCAGGAGGACGTAAAGGCGGTCGCGCAAAGCGTCGTAAGGTTTGCTATTTCACATCAAATGGCATCTCTCGCATCGATTACAAAGATGTAGATTTACTTAAAAAATTCATCTCTGAGCGTGGAAAGATTTTACCACGTCGTGTAACTGGTACTAGCGCTAAATACCAACGTAAACTAACAGTTGCAATCAAACGTGCACGTCAAATGGCATTATTACCATTCGTGGCTGGAGAATAATAAGTTTTTTAAGGCAGTAAGGGTCGCCCTTACTGCCTTTTTCCTTTTTATAAGGCTGTGTTAAAGAACATTTTTGATTTTTATTCCCTGTTGATTGGAGTGGAAGGCGCGAAGACTCCTGTGGGAGTACGGTTCAGGGGAGACCCCGCAGGCGTGAGCGCCGAGGAGGCTCGCCGAAACGCCCACGAACCGCTCGTGCATGGAGCGGAAATCAACAGACAATTTAACAAAGCCTTTTATAAAGTTGAATCATAACTCTTATGTAGTCTAAAATAAGAGGATAGCTTTCATAATTAGAGGTGAAGAAGTGAAAAATGTACATAAACTAACAGAGGGTGCCATTCTTTTAGCAACCATGGCAGCCCTTATCTTAATAAGTATCTATGTTCCACTCGTTGGAGGAATTATAACGATTGCTATTCCGCTGCCATTTATTTTGTTTTCGGCAAAAAATAATGTGAAAATGATTACGGCATTTGTTGTGGCTGCGATATTTATCTCCTTTTTAACAGGCTCCTTAAGAGGACTGGCATTAATGTTGATTCATGGTTCTGCTGGAGTAGTCATTGGTTACCTCCTGCAAAAAAACAAGAGCAGAAATGTTATTTTAATGGCAAGTACACTTACTTTAGCCATTGGTATGGTTATTTTTTATAGTGTTTCTGCTGCATTCTTTCAACTGGATATTCTTCATGAGTTAAAGACAGCCATAACCGAATCGGTGAAACAGTCTGAAGTGATATTAAAAGCACAGGGGCAAGAAGATCAAATTGAGAAATTACAAGAGCAAGGTACCCTTATGGTAAAACAAATTACGACAATTGCTCCGACTGCGCTTATTTTTGCTGCGGTAGCTGCTTCTTTTGTCATTCAGTGGATTAGCTTTCCAGTCGTAAAAAGGTTTGGAATAAAGGTGCAGCCATGGGGAAGTTTTCGCAATCTTTCCCTGCCAAAAAGCCTTTTATGGTATTATTTAATTGCCTTAGGGGCGATGCTAGTGTTTCATCCGCATGAGGGTACATACGTTTATTCAGTATTAATCAATGCCAGAGCTGTTTTAGAAACCTTAATTATTGTACAGGGTCTAGCTTTTTTATTCTATATTTTCCATCAAAGGTCCGTTGCGAAAGGACTTGGGGTGCTTGTTGTAATTCTTACTTTCATGATTCCAATAGTCCGTTATATAATAATGATATTGGGCATTACTGATTTAGGCTTTGATTTTCGAAAGAAGTTTGAAAAGAAAGAGTAAGATTCACGACTAGGAGCTGAAAACTTTGCCTGCATTTTTAGAAAAGCGGTCAATCCGTTATCCCTTTTATGGGTTAATTGGCGTTACAGTGGTACTGCTCATTGTCCTGTTATTGTATAACTGGATATTAAGTGTGGCAGGGTTATTATTAATGTTTTTTCCTCTCTACTATATGTTTGTCATTGAGCGGCGCCAAAGAAAGGAAATGGAAGAATACATCTCCACCCTTTCCTACCGAGTTAAAAAGGTTGGCGAAGAGGCGCTTATGGAAATGCCGATTGGAATTATGCTCATTAATGAAGAGTATTTCGTTGAGTGGACTAACCCTTTCTTGGCCTCATGCTTTGATGAGGAAACATTAGTCGGAAGATCGCTTTATGATGTTGCAGATACACTCATCCCATTGATTAAACAGGAAGTGGAAACGGAAATTATTACTCTTCATGAACGGAAATTCCGTGTGATTCATAAACGTGAAGAACGGCTATTATACTTTTTTGATGTTACCGAACAAAAAGAAATTGAAAAAAAGTACCAGGATGATCGGACCGTTATTGGCACCATTTTCTTAGATAATTATGATGATCTGACACAGGGTATGGATGACCAAATGCGTGGGAGTATTAATAATCTCGTGACATCTATCCTAAATAAATGGGCTCAGGATAATGGGATTTTCCTCAAACGGGTATCCTCTGAACGATTTATTGCCGTGTTTAGTGAAGGAATTCTCCATGCTCTTGAAAAGGGTAAATTTACTATTCTTGATGATGTAAGAGAAATGACCTCCAAGCAAAATGTCTCCTTTACCTTAAGTATTGGAGTTGGAACAGGTGTTACTTCTTTACCTGAATTGGGAGCATTAGCACAATCAAGCCTTGACTTAGCTCTCGGCAGAGGCGGCGACCAGGTAGCCATTAAACTGCCAAATGGGAAAGTGAAATTCTTTGGTGGAAAAACAAATCCTGTTGAAAAGAGGACAAGGGTAAGAGCACGTGTCATTTCTCATGCCTTGAGGGATTTAATTACGGCCAGTGATAAAGTGATTGTCATGGGGCATAAAAACCCCGATATGGATTCAATTGGTTCAAGTATTGGCATTTATAAAGTAGCGCAAATGAACCAAAAAGAAGCGTATATTGTGGTCAATACGATGGAATTGGACACCGGTGGCAAAAGGCTGATGGAAGAAATACGCCAAAACGAGCAGTTATATTCACATTTTATTGGTCCAGAGCAAGCATTAGAAATATCTACAGACAAAACCCTTCTTGTGGTTGTGGATACACATAAGCCTGCCTTAGTCATGGAAGAGCGACTGTTAAATAAAATAGACAATGTAGTGGTCATTGACCATCATCGTCGTGGTGAGGACTTTATTGCTAACCCATTGCTTGTTTATATGGAGCCTTATGCATCTTCTACAGCTGAGCTAGTAACAGAGTTTTTGGAATATCAGCCTAAACGAGGTAAAATTGAGATGATCGAGGCTACTGCTCTATTAGCAGGGATTATAGTCGATACAAAGAGTTTCTCCTTACGGACGGGCTCCAGGACGTTTGACGCAGCCTCGTACCTACGGGCACATGGTGCAGATACAGTTCTTGTCCAAAAGCTTTTAAAAGAAGATGTAGATACATATATCAAACGGGCCAAGCTGATTGAATCTGTTTCTTTTTACCGTGATGGAGTGGCCATAGCAAAAGGAAATGAAAATGAACTGAATGACCAAGTCATTATTGCGCAAGCAGCAGATACTTTGTTAACAATGGATGGAGTTCTCGCTTCTTTTGTTATTTCAAAACGAAGCGAAGGTGTTATAGGAATTAGTGCGCGTTCACTAGGAAACATCAATGTCCAAGTGATTATGGAAAGCCTTAAAGGCGGCGGTCACCTTACGAATGCAGCGACCCAGCTTAGTGGTTTAACGATCAACGAAACGGAAGCAAAGTTAAAGCTGGCAATTGATGAATATTTTGAAGGAGTGAAAAAAGAATGAAGGTAATTTTTCTTAAAGATGTAAAAGGAAAAGGTAAAAAAGGTGAAGTGAAAAATGTAGCAGATGGCTATGCACATAACTTTTTAATTAAACAAGGTTTAGCTGTTGAAGCAAATAATGCCAACATCAGCTCTTTAGATGCTCAAAAGAAGAAGCAAGAAAAAGAAGCCGCTGAAGAATTGGCTGAAGCGAAAAAATTAAAAGAAGTATTGGATCAAATTACGGTGGAGTTAACGGCTAAAGCTGGTGAAGGCGGAAGACTCTTTGGTTCTATTACAACAAAGCAAGTAGCAGAAGAATTGCAAAAGAAACATGGAATTAAAATTGATAAGCGTAAAATGGAACTAGCTGATGCCATTCGTACACTTGGCCACACAAAGGTTCCAGTAAAGCTTCACCATGAAGTAACAGCTACATTAACTGTCTCTGTCAAAGAAATAAAATAATACGGGGATAAAATTTGCCAGTGTGATTTGGTATGAAACCATGATAGAATATAAAAGTTATCAATGATGTGATCGGTCCTAACTGGTCACTTTTTTCTTTTTAGGATATGATATAATACTTTTAGACTATTACTTAAAATCATCCTACTAGAATAGGAGGTTTTTTATAAATGAATGATTTATTCGCGGATCGCATGCCGCCACAAAATATAGAGGCCGAACAGGCTGTTTTAGGGGCTATCTTTTTAGAGCCTTCTTCTTTAACTTTGGCATCGGAAATCTTAATTCCTGAAGATTTTTACCGTGCCGCACATCAAAAAATATTCAATGTGATGCTCAACTTAAATGATCAAGGAAAAGCTGTTGACTTGATTACGGTGACGGAGGAGCTGGCTGCAGCCAAGCTTTTAGAAGATACCGGTGGTGTGAGTTATTTAAGTGAGCTTGCTGGTTCTGTACCTACTGCTGCTAATATTGAGTATTATGCGAGAATCGTAGAAGAAAAATCGTTGCTTAGAAGACTGATTCGTACGGCAACGAATATCGCAACTGATGGATATTCGCGTGAGGATGAGGTTGAGGCGCTTTTAAGTGAAGCGGAAAAAAGCATTATGGAAGTTGCCCAGAGAAAAAATGCGGGAGCGTTCCATAATATTAAAGATGTCCTTGTCCGTACGTATGACAATATTGAAGAAATGCACAACCGTGTGGGAGAGATTACGGGGATTTCTACCGGATTTGCTGAGCTAGACAGAATGACAGCCGGGTTCCAGCGAAATGACTTAATTATTGTGGGTGCGCGTCCTTCCGTAGGTAAAACGGCCTTTGCTTTGAATATTGCTTCCAATGTAGCGACAAAGACAGGGGAAAATGTAGCTATTTTCAGTCTTGAGATGGGTGCAGAACAGCTGGTTATGCGTATGCTGTGTTCGGAAGGTAATATTGATGCGCAGAGGCTGCGTACCGGCTCTTTAACGGATGACGACTGGGGCAAGCTGACAATGGCAATGGGTAGTCTATCAAATTCCGGAATTTTTATCGATGATACTCCTGGAGTTAGAATTAGTGATATCCGTTCGAAATGCCGTCGCTTGCAGCAAGAGCATGGGTTAGGTATGATTTTAATTGATTACTTGCAGTTGATTTTAGGAAGCGGTCGATCAGGTGAGAACCGTCAGCAGGAAGTTTCGGAAATTTCCCGTTCCCTTAAGCAGTTAGCCCGTGAACTGAAGGTTCCTGTTATTGCTCTTTCTCAGCTTTCCCGTGGTGTGGAACAGCGTCAAGATAAGCGTCCGATGATGTCCGATATCCGTGAATCAGGAAGTATCGAGCAGGATGCTGATATTGTTGCCTTCTTATATCGTGATGATTACTATGATAAGGAGTCAGAGAATAAGAATATCATTGAAATCATTATTGCTAAGCAGCGTAATGGTCCAACTGGTACTGTAGCGTTGGCCTTTGTTAAGGAATACAATAAGTTCGTCAATCTCGAGACGCGGTATGAGCCGCCTGGTGCATAGATTTTGAAGGTTAGCCATTTCTGGCTAGCCTTTTTTGTTTACAACTTGGAAGATTAATAGAATGATAAAATAATATTTTACGAACATAATATAAAGTTTTATGTAAAATGTTCGTGTTTTATTGATTTTTGTGTGGTAAATTGGTAAACTGTCTGAGGGAATAATAATTATTTACTTGAAAGCAAAAATTACGGAGGTGCCTTTTATGTCATCAGTAGTGGTTGTTGGTACGCAATGGGGAGACGAAGGAAAAGGAAAAATTACTGATTTCCTGTCTGAAAATGCAGAGGTCATTGCACGTTATCAAGGTGGAAACAATGCAGGCCACACCATCAAATTTAATGGAGAAACCTACAAATTACACTTGATTCCATCAGGGATTTTCTATAAAGAAAAAGCATGTGTAATTGGGAATGGTATGGTTGTCGATCCAAAGGCACTGGTTAAAGAACTTGCTTATTTACATGAAAAAGGAATTACAACGGATAATCTTCGCATTAGTAACCGCGCACATGTCATTCTTCCTTATCACCTCAAGCTAGATGAAGTGGAAGAAGAACGCAAAGGTGCTAATAAAATCGGTACAACTAAAAAAGGGATCGGTCCTGCTTACATGGATAAAGCTGCTCGTGTCGGTATTCGTATGGCAGATTTATTAGACCGTGAAATTTTTGAAGAAAAGCTGGAACAAAACCTGGCAGAAAAAAATCGTCTATTTGAACGTATATATGAAACAACCGGCTTTACCAAGGAAGAAATCCTTGATGAGTACTATGAATACGGCCAACAAGTGAAGCATTATGTTTGTGACACATCTGTTGTGTTAAATGATGCTTTAGATGACGGCAAACGTGTTCTTTTTGAAGGCGCACAGGGTGTTATGCTTGATATTGACCAAGGCACATACCCATTCGTTACATCTTCGAATCCTGTTGCTGGCGGAGTAACGATTGGCTCTGGTGTTGGTCCATCTAAAATTACACATGTAGTCGGAGTATGTAAAGCCTATACTTCCCGTGTGGGTGATGGTCCGTTCCCGACTGAATTACATGATGAAATTGGTCACCAAATCCGCGAAGTAGGTCGTGAATATGGTACGACAACAGGACGCCCTCGCCGTGTTGGCTGGTTTGACAGTGTAGTTGTCCGTCATGCGCGCCGTGTCAGTGGATTAACAGACCTTTCACTTAACTCGATTGATGTACTTACAGGTATCGAAACATTGAAAATTTGTACGGCATACCGTTATAAGGATGAGTTAATCACTGAATACCCTGCGAACTTACGAATTTTAGCAGAGTGTGAGCCGGTTTATGAAGAATTACCAGGCTGGACAGAGGATATTACGGGAGTGAAATCATTAGATGAACTGCCTGTGAATGCCCGCCACTATGTAGAGCGTGTAACGCAGTTAACAGGAGTGCCATTAACAACCTTCTCTGTAGGACCTGATCGTAATCAAACAAACGTAGTGAGAAGCCCTTGGAGACAAGTGTAAAACATAATGAGAAGCCCTCAAATTTGAGGGCTTCAATTATTTGAAGGCTCTGTTATAACTGAATGTTTCACTGTGTTTAAAAATAAGCGGAAAAATTCCGTTTAAATTGGGAAATACCCTTATTTCCTTAAAAATAAGGGAAGTTTTTCCGCTTATTTTATCTAAATCCTTGGATTTTGTCTTATTTAGAGCAGATAAGCGGAATATCTCCGCTTATTTCAGCTTCTTAAGCTTCCTCTTTATACAATAGGCGGAATATCTCCGCTTATTAATTCTCATCTTACAATAACAGAGAGTCTATTTAAAAAAACTTTTGAAAAAGTATTGCCTAATGGTTATTATCCGTGCTATTATAAAAAGCGTCGCCACGATACGACAACTTAGTACGAGCCATTAGCTCAGTTGGTAGAGCATCTGACTTTTAATCAGAGGGTCGAAGGTTCGAGTCCTTCATGGCTCACCATTTAAATATTTTTTGTATGGCCCCTTGGTCAAGCGGTTAAGACACCGCCCTTTCACGGCGGTAACACGGGTTCGAATCCCGTAGGGGTCATCGGCATTTGATTGTCAGTAAGTGACTGGCAAGGACGGTTTCCTTGCTGACGATCAATTTATAATGGTCCGGTAGTTCAGTTGGTTAGAATGCCTGCCTGTCACGCAGGAGGTCGCGGGTTCGAGTCCCGTCCGGACCGCCATTTTACATAAAAGTAAAATATGGCTCAGTAGCTCAGTCGGTAGAGCACGATCGAATAAGCTTCTGAGAATCAGCTTCAGCGTACCCATCGAGCTGCTGCTTGAATAAGCTTTCTGAGATGGGGACGAAGGTTTGACCTCAATCAATGTTTAGGGGATTTTATAATATGGCTCAGTAGCTCAGTCGGTAGAGCAGATTGCTCACATCCTGATTACGCTTCTGCGGCAATCTGCGAAAAAGAACGGAAGTTCTTTTGAGCAAAGGACTTTTTTCTAATAAAAGATTAGTGAATCATCTTAATATGGCTCAGTAGCTCAGTCGGTAGAGCAAAGGACTGAAAATCCTTGTGTCGGCGGTTCGATTCCGTCCTGAGCCATCCTAAAAAGAAGTTTGCTTCGGCAGACTTCTTTTTTATTTCCTCGCAGAACACGTTTTGTAACCTTTTTGTAATAAATCTCCCTCTTATTTTACAAACCAGGAATAATTCGCTTGTCCTATTTTATAGAAAGAAATCTATGACTCTAGAACTATTGTAATCCTTGATAATATAGGGATTCTCCCTAATTCCTATTTTAAAATCCAAAGAAAAAACGAGCTAATTTGACTGAATAATTTAAAATAAAAGTAGAAAAATGTCAGCAATTATACATTTTTGTTACATTATATCAACTATTAATCTTTTTAAATCAATCTATGGTAAAGTTAAGAAGGTCTAAAATTCTGGAAAATTCTTTATTAGTCAAAAGTACTAGAGTAAGAGGGTTTTACCGTGGTTTAGGAGGAAAAGATGTTATTTTTTAATAAGATAGCGAAAACAAAAAAGTTTTTACTACTTAAAACGACCGTTATTACTGTATTGGCTGCATCTGTCGTTGCCTTTAGCAATGGACCGGTTGCACTTGCTACTTCATCAAAATTAACCACTATTTATCATGTATATCTGAATGGTGCATATATCGGCAATGTCACTGATAAACATATAGTCGATCAATTAGTAGATGCGGAAGTTTTAACAGCCAAGAAATCGCTCAAGGATGTCACACTGAAATTTGGTCCACAGGTTAAATACATACCTGAACAGGTTTTTCGTGCTTCTGCCGATAATCAAGAAACACTTCAAAATATTAAAAAGTCATTCCAATTGCAAGCAGAGGCATCAGCCATCGTTATTGATGGAAAACCAATTGCTTATTTAGAAAATAAAGAGACTGCCGAAGAAGTCGTCAAGAAATTAAAGCTACAATATGTAACGGAAGAGCAATTAAACGAACTGGAGTCTAGAAAAGCGTCAGCTACTTCTTCTTTACCCGCATTAAAGGAAAATGAAACTCGTTTATTAGATGTTCGATTATCTAAAAATGTTTCAATTGAAACAGAAAACATTGCTCCCGAAAAAATATTGTCTAGTGAGGAAGCCTTAACGTTTTTACAAAAAGGAACGTTAGAGGAAAAGAAATACATTGTTCAAGCGGGCGATGTTCTTGAAACGATTGCTGCGAACCATGGCTTAACTCAGGCTGACATCCTGGCATTAAATCCAGGTCTGACCGCAGAAACTCTTTTGAAGATTGGTCAGGAATTAAATGTTACGGTTCTACAACCGTATGTTGCTGTCATTGTTGATAAAGAAGCTAATCTAAAGGAAGAAATAGCATTTACCAATGAAGTAGTTGAGGATTCAACTATGCCTAAAGGCGAGACCAAGGAAAAGCAAGCAGGACAAAATGGATCACGCTTAGTAAGCTATTTAATATCAGAACAAAATGGCGTTACCATTAAAAAAGATCAGACAAATGAACAAATTATACAGCAGCCAATCAATCATATTGTAATTAAAGGTACGAAAGCAATCCCGTCTCGTGGGGAGGGCTCCTTTGCCTGGCCAACAGTAGGTGGCTATGTATCCAGTAAGCTTGGCTATCGCTGGGGGAAAATGCATAAAGGGATTGATATTGCTAGACCAAGTAACAAGACTATAAAAGCTGCGGATAATGGCGTTGTTGTTTCTGCTGGTTGGGATTCAGGTGGTTATGGAAATAAAGTCATTATCGACCATAAAAATGGATTCCGTACGCTATATGGCCACATGTCATCGATTAATGTAAAAGTAGGGCAAACTGTTTCTAAAGGCACAGGAATAGGAATCATGGGTGCTACAGGAAACGTAACCGGCGTCCACCTTCACTTCGAAGTATATAAAAACGGAAGCTTAGTCAACCCACTTACGTATTTAAAATAATATAAATAGAAGGTCTCTAGTCATTACTAGAGACTTTTGCTTTTTATGGAAAGCCTATGTTGATCTTTAACACCTGTTGATTGGAGCGGAAGGCCCGAAGACTCCTGCGGGAGTACGGGGCTGGGGAGACCCCGCAGGAGCGCAAGCGACGAGGGGGCTCCCCGGCACGCCCGCGGAAAGCGAAGTGCCTGGAGTGGAAATCAACAGACCATGTTAACAAAGCTTAAGAAAAATAATGGGAAGTGGAAAAATATAACATGTCAATCTTGCCAAATGCTAGTTATAGATGAATTTATGCTTATAAAATGGTAAAGTAAAATAGTATAGTTATGACTTTTAACAGCTATGATTGAATAGATATTTGATAAAAAAAGGAGCAATGGTATGGAAAAGAAAATTCTTGTTGTGGATGATGAAAAGCCAATTGCAGATATTTTGCAGTTCAACCTGAAAAAAGAAGGATATGTTGTCTATTGCGCCTATGATGGAAACGAAGCACTCGAATTAGTGGAAGAGATACAGCCAGATCTAATTCTCCTAGATATTATGCTCCCATTAAGAGATGGTATGGAGGTTTGTCGGGAAATTCGTAAAAAATACGAAATGCCGATTATTATGCTAACAGCGAAGGATTCTGAAATCGATAAAGTATTAGGTCTGGAACTAGGTGCAGATGATTACGTAACAAAACCGTTCAGCACAAGGGAATTAATTGCCCGAGTGAAAGCGAATTTACGTAGACATCAACAAGTTTTGGCACAGCCTGATGCCGAAAATGAGTCAAATGAACTTGAAATTGGTTCCCTCGTGATTCATCCAGATGCCTATGTGGTTTCCAAACGCGGTGAGACGATTGAATTAACGCACCGTGAGTTTGAGTTGCTTTATTATTTAGCAAAGCATATTGGGCAAGTCATGACGAGAGAACACCTCCTTCAAACCGTATGGGGCTATGATTATTACGGTGACGTGAGAACGGTTGATGTAACGGTTAGACGTTTGCGTGAAAAAATTGAGGATAGCCCAAGCCATCCAACATGGATCGTTACCCGCCGCGGAGTTGGATATTATTTACGGAATCCTGAACAGGAGTAATATTATTGATGAAAAAGGTTGGTTTTTTTCGGTCAATACACGTAAAATTTGTCATCATTTATGTATTGCTTATATTAGTTGCCATGCAAATTATCGGCGTGTATTTTGTTAAGCAGCTGGAAGAAACGCTGAGAACAAACTTCCAGACATCCTTAAAAGAGCGCGTGAATTTGCTTGCTTATAATATCGTTGAGGAAATGAAAAAGGAACGGTCCCCTGAAGATCCAACTGTCGAAGAAGATATTAAGAAAATCCTCCGAGACTTTGATGCGGGGGATATTTCCGAAGTTCGGGTAATTGAAAACAGGTCACTAAAAATTCTCGGAACATCTAATACAAACAATCAGGGGCTCGTGGGACAACGAACAACAGAGCTTCGAATCAAACAATCCATGGTTATGGAAGAGGATCAAAGTGTCATTCAGATTGACCCTCATACGGGCGACCGAATATGGGTCCTTGCTACCCCTATTAAATCAGGGAAAAAAGTCATTGGGGCCATCTATCTTGTCGCAAAAATAGAAAATGTGTTTGAACAAATGAAGACCATAAATGGTATTTTTGCCACAGGAACAGCTATTGCATTATCAATTACGGCTGTTTTAGGCATTTTATTAGCCCAGACAATTACAAGACCGATTGCCGATATGAAGAAGCAGGCATTAGCCATGGCAAAAGGGAATTTTTCACGGAAAGTAAAGGTATATGGATATGATGAGATTGGAACATTGGCCATTACCTTTAACAACTTGACGAAAAAATTGCAAGAAGCACAAGCCATGACCGAGGGGGAACGTAGAAAGCTTTCGTCTGTTCTTTCTTATATGACAGATGGGGTTATAGCCACCGATCGGAAGGGTCGAGTGATTTTAATCAACGAACCGGCAGCCAAGCTCTTGAATGTTTCACGTGAAACAGTTCTATCCCAACCGATTGTGTCCCTTCTAAACTTAGATGATACGAATACGTTTGAAGACTTACTCGAGGAGAAGGATTCATTAATCCTAGATTACAGTACGAAATCGGAGCGCTATTTCCTTCGTGCGAATTTTTCCGTTATTCAAAAGGAAACCGGGTTTGTGAATGGACTTATTGCCGTTCTACATGATATTACGGACCAGGAAAAAATTGATGCAGAAAGACGAGAATTTGTAGCCAATGTATCACACGAACTAAGAACACCTTTAACCACGATGAGGAGTTACTTGGAAGCCTTAGCTGATGGTGCATGGCAGGATGAAGAAATTGCTCCGAACTTTCTAGAAGTAACCCGAACGGAGACGGAGCGAATGATCCGATTGGTCAATGATTTGTTACAGCTTTCCAAAATGGATAGTACAGATTATCGACTTACCATTGAATGGGTGAATTTTGTGGACTTCTATCACCGAATCATCGATCGATTCGAGATGACCAAGGAGCAAAAGATTACCTTTAAACGAAAGCTTCCTAACCATGCCATTTTTATTGAAATTGATGAGGATAAGATGACACAGGTCTTATATAATATCATTTCGAATGCCTTAAAGTACTCTCCTGAAGGTGGACAAGTGACCTTCTCTATCAAAGAAGAAGAAAATAGAATTATTGTCAGCGTCAAGGACCAAGGCGTGGGAATACCAAAGGATAACATAGGAAAGATTTTTGATCGCTTTTATCGCGTTGATAAAGCAAGGACCCGTAAATTGGGTGGGACAGGCCTGGGTCTAGCCATTGCGAAGGAAATGGTCAATGCTCATGGGGGGGCAATTTGGGCTACTAGTGAGGAAGGAAAAGGAACGACTATTGCGTTTTCCCTTCCATATGAGCGTTCAGAAGAGGATGAATGGTCATGAGATACGAAAATATTAAATCATGGATTTTAACCATATTAGTCTTGATTAGCATTTTACTAACCTGGAACCTTTGGACCTATCAACCTAACTATGACACGATGGAAAATGGAAATACCGTGAAAGAGGTTACGGTAAGTGAAAAACAAGAGGTTCAAAGTATTGTCAGTCCTAACCAGGTTTTATTTCATTTGAAGGGCAAGCACTATGGAACGAACAATCCAGTGGAATTAGACAATATGGTGAAGGAACTAAGAAAATGGTCCTTTTTTGATGTGAAAAATGTGACCGACAAAGTTGGGAATATTAACGATCTATCTCGTAAGGATGGAAATGCTGAAATTATTTATACAGGAGAAATTCCCATTGAACTGTATCGCAGCGTATTAAATATTGAAGGAAAAAAGGTTCCTTCCTTCAATTTTAACCGTATTATCATAGATGTTGATAATAATTCGGAGAAGGACACAGGAAGCGTCTATTTTGTTTCCTCCGAAAATCAACAGGTGTATTTAAGTCGGATCTCTTCCGTTAATTTGAGCGAATTTAATCATGATTTTTACAAAAATGCAACTCGGTATCCTGAGTTTTTTGCCTTTGAAGCATCTGAGAGGCGAACGATTTACCTTCCTGAAGGAAAAACAGAGATGACAACTTATAAATATTTACCGGTAGCTATCAACTCAGAGGAATTCAAAGATGCGCTGTTTAATGATCCAAGTTATGTGCAAAAAAGCTTTATTTCAAATGGGGAAGAATACGCAAATGATTCAAGTAAAATGACGATTAATTATGATACGAGTATGCTTCAATATGTAAACCCTATTCCGGAAGACAATTATATTGATAGCTCTTATGATTTAGTCAAGCGTAGCATCGATTTCGTGAATGAGCATGGCGGGTGGACAGGCCCTTATCGATTTGTTTCTAAAAGTGAATATAAACGTTCCGTTACGTTCCGATTGTACAGTGCTGACGGTTACCCCGTTTATAATGACCGAGGGTTGTCAGAGATATATGAAGAATGGGGACGAGATGAAATAGAAAAGTATGTTCGCTCATTCATATCACTTAATCTACCGTTAACAACTGAAATGAAAAAGTTGACACAACCTTCAGGTCATGAAATAGTGGAGTTTTTACAAAAAAAGCAGAACTTTAAACCAGAGCTTCTTGAGGAATTGATTTTAGGCTATCGAATGGAAAAGGATTCAGAGGAGAATAAATTGATCCTCTTAGAACCTACCTGGTTTTATCGATATGATAAGACGTGGGGGCAAATTACGATGGACGATCTAGGAGGCTCAAAGCATGGATTGGAGTAAAATTAAAACCATTTTTATCATAACCTTCTTGATTTTAGATGTGTATTTGTTATTTCAATTCATGAAAATTCGTGATGCTAATAAGTATGAAATCAAAACGGAAGCATCCTTTGAAGAACGATTAAAGACCGACGAGATAAAGTATGTAGAGCTTCCGAAGGAACCAGTAAAGAGTCAGTATCTAAGCGCTAAGCCGAAGATTTTTACGAAAGGGGATTTGGCCAAGCTAAAAGGACAAACGCCCGCCTTAATAGAGCCTGGGACGACCCTGCAAGCTACACTTGAAAAGCCTGTGCAGCTTAGTTCTAAGTTTGAACCAGCAGAGCTTGCTACCTTTTTAAAGGAAAATATCCTCTACGGTGAGCATTATCAATTTGGGGAGAAAAACGACAAAAAAAATACGATTATTTATTATCAACAATATGATAATTTCCCCTTATTTAAAAATAGGAATGGGATGATTACCTTTACAATTAATACGGATCATCAAATTGTCTCTTATCAACAAACCTATCTTGAAGGAATTGAAAAGCTTATGGGGAAGGAAGAGATTCTTACTCCATTAAAAGCAATTGAAACCCTCCATTCTAAAGGGAATTTAAAACCGAAAAGTAAAATTACTAAGGTTGAGCTTGGATATTCGACACTCGTTCAGTTGGCGGCATCACAAGTGTTAGCACCGACCTGGCATTTTGTTGTTGATGATAAGGAAAGCCTGTTTGTGAATGCATTTGAAGGTCAGATTATTGAATTTAACAGCGATGAAAATAGTAAAGTGGAGTGAAGTAGCATGTCTTTACGATATAGCATTCTGGCAAGCGGCAGTACAGGGAATGCCCTCTATGTGGAATCAGATGAGCATTCCTTCCTTGTTGACGCTGGATTCAGTGGGAAGCAAATGGAGTCTTTATTTGCGCAAATTGACCGTGATATTAGTAAGCTTTCCGGCATTTTTGTCACCCATGAACACAGTGATCATATTAAAGGCATTGGTATTCTTGCACGTAAGTACCATTTACCCGTATTTGCAAATGAAAAAACCTGGCGTGCAATGGAAAGCTCTGTAGGAGCAATCCCAACGGAGCAAAAGTTTGTTTTTGATATGGAAACAGTTAAGAGTTTTGGCGGGACGGATATAGAATCATTTGGCGTCTCACATGACGCAGCTGAACCGATGTTTTATGTGTTCCATCATTCAGGAAAAAAACTGGTCCTAATTACGGATACAGGTTATGTCAGCGACCGCATGAAGGGGATCATCTCTAACGCCGATGTGTATATTTTTGAATCCAATCACGATGTGCAAATGTTAAGGATGGGAAGATATCCTTGGAACATTAAGCGGAGAATTCTAAGCGATGTGGGGCATGTGTCCAATGAAGATGCAGCTCTTGCGATGAGTGATGTGGTGGGCGACCAAACGAAGCGTGTGTATCTCGCCCATTTAAGTCTAGATAATAACATGAAAGACCTAGCCAAGATGGCCGTCTCTCAAACGTTGGAAAGTCGCGGACTGATTGTTGGAGAACAATTTGACCTCTATGACACAGATCCAAAAACACCAACCATATTAACAGCAGTATAAGTTTTAAAAGAAGTTGCTATTCTAGCAGCTTCTTTTTTATGAAAAAATTATGAACAAAGTCGTAAGTTTTTCTTAAATTTAAGCCGATTTTTAGAAATTTAAGGAAGAACGAGTATAATTGTTATTATAAGCCAAAATAGTAATTAGCAATCTTTTCGAAAGAGAGGAATGGTGTAAATTGGGTTATTATGACGATCATTCACAAGGACGCTATCGGGAACAAAAAGGAAAAAAAAGCGGGATCTTTCTCGCTAGTTTAGTTGGTGCAATACTTGGTGCGATTTTAGTTATCATTGCCATTCCAGCCTTGTCTAATCAAGGTGTTCTGCCTTATGAGATTAATCCAGCTCAAAATGCAGGAACAGAAAATAACAACACGAATACAAATCAGCAAAATAATATCGTTCAAAGGCAAGTTGCATATGACGTCAATACAAATACCACAAAAGCAGTTGATATAGCAGCAGATGCAGTGGTTGGAATTAACAACATTCAGTCAACCAGCTTCTGGTCAGACAATGGGAATGGGAATAATTCAGAGGAAGCTGCAGGAACCGGATCAGGTGTTATTTATAAAAAAGAAGGCAATCAAGCCTTTGTCGTGACGAATCATCACGTTGTAGAAGGAGCCACAAAACTCGAGGTAAGTATGGCGGACGGAACAAAAATCCCGGCTAAACTGCTTGGAAGTGATGTTTGGACAGACTTAGCGGTGCTTGAAATAGATGCCAGCAAAATAAAAAAGATTGCTGAATTTGGAGATTCAGATAGCTTAAAAATGGGTGAACCTGTTATTGCTATTGGAAATCCGTTAGGGGCAACGTTTTCTGGATCTGTGACACAAGGGATTATTTCAGGGATTAAACGAACCATTCCGGTAGATATCAATCAAGATGGCATTATCGATTGGCAGTCAGAGGTTCTGCAGACAGATGCAGCGATTAACCCAGGTAATAGCGGTGGGGCCTTGATTAATATTGCAGGCCAAGTCATTGGCATTAATTCAATGAAAATATCTCAAGAAGCCGTTGAAGGAATTGGTTTGTCGATTCCAATTAACTCAGCTAAGCCGATTATTAATGACCTTGAGAAATTTGGTTCGGTTAAACGTCCATATATGGGCGTAGATTTAAAGTCAGTATCTGAGATTCCAGCCTATTATCAAGAAGAGGCATTAAAGCTTCCACGGGATGTAAATTACGGAGTAGCTCTTCGTCAGGTGGTACCGAATTCTCCTGCCTCCTTAGCTGGTTTAAAAGAACTGGATGTAATCGTGGAAATGGATGGGCAAAAAATAAATGACGTTATCGATCTTCGTAAACACTTGTATCAGAAAAAGAAGATTGGCGAGAAAATGAGGATTAAATATTATCGAGATGGTCAGTTAAAGGAGACAACTTTAACGTTATCTGGAGAAAAACTACAATAATAGAAGCAGGCAGGTGGTAGATTCACCTGTCTGTTTTTTATTTTCTTATGTTATGATGGATAAGTTATTTAAGTAGCTGTATGACGACTACTTATAAAGTTAACAATAGGAATAATAGATTGATTCGGTTTAGGAAGGTGAAGAGAAATGATTTATTGCTGTGAGGAACATGTAGATGTTGCTCTAGATACAGTTGTGGACGAATACGAAACTTTTCCGGTATTAACAAAAATTGATGTGGATAACTTATCAACAAGTTGTGAATACTGCCAAAATACAGCTGTATATATGGTAGCGAACAAGTGATTCCATACAATATGTGGACAAAAAATGTGGATATGTGGATAACTTCTGTGGATATGTTGTTTGTAAACTGTTTGTAATATAAATAAAAGGGTTGTGGATTGTGAATATCTCGATCATTACGGTTGGTAAATTAAAAGAAAAATATTTGAAACTTGGGATTGAGGAATATGTAAAGCGATTGTCTGCCTATGCGAAGATAGAAGTAGTCGAAGTGGCTGATGAAAAAGCACCAGAGGAATTAAGTGAGCTAGAGATGAAGCAGGTTAAGCAAAAAGAGGGAGAAAGAATTCTTGCTAAAATCAGTGCAGATACATATGTGATTGCTTTAGCAATCCAAGGGAAATTGCAATCATCGGAAGAGCTTGCGGATACATTAGATAAATTAGCGACGTACGGAAAAAGCAAGATTGCTTTTGTGATTGGTGGATCGTTAGGGTTAAGTGAGGAAGTGTTGAAAAGGTCGAACGAGCAGCTATCCTTTTCCCGGATGACCTTCCCGCATCAGCTTATGCGATTGATATTGGTGGAACAGATCTACCGAGCTTTTCGTATTAATCGGAATGAACCGTATCACAAATAGTGGTAAAGCAGAGAGTGGAAGTAACTCTGGATAAAGATTTCTTAAAAAGGCTAATTTAAATTGAAGAAGGAGACCGTTGGTTATTTAAACGGTCTCCTTTTGGTTTTCTTAAACTTGTACTTCACTCATAAATGCATGAGTATTATCTTCTGTATCTTTAAAAAATACCATCCATGTTTCTGTTTGTCCCATTTTCGCTACAGCATGTGGTTCATCAATAAAGATAACTTCTTTACCTACTAAGCGCTCATAAGTATCATTAATATTAGTTACTTGAAAATAAATAACTGAACTTGAATGAGCGAATTCATCTTTTTCTGGTAGTGATAACATTAGTCGCAACCCATCACATTCAAAGAAAGCCATACTATCAGTGTTAAATAAAAGGGAGAGACCTAATTTCTCTTTATAAAAATCTAATGCTCTATTCAAGTCTTTGACAGGTACACCAATCTGTCCAACCTTTTGAACCATTGTTGTTTCCATAAAACATTTCTCCTTTCAAATATCTATTCAAGATAAGCATAAATAATTTCCTCTAATTTTTCTTATCCAATATCACCTTTTTTCGATATTCTATAGGAGATATACCAACATGCTGTTTAAACATTTTACTAAAGGACACAGGGTTTTGAAATCCAAGTTCAAAGGTTATATCAGTCATATTTTTATCTACTTTTGATAATAGTTGCTTTGCTTTTTGTATTCTAAATTCTGAAATATGCTGATGGGGTGATCTACCGTATATTTGATTGTAAGTTCTTAATAAATGGTTAGGTGATAAACAAGCAACTTTAGCAACTTCTTCTAGTTTTATTGGTTGATTAAAATAAGATCTAATATAATCGTGTGCTATACTTACTCTTCTATATAATTCTTCACGTGTAGAATTGCGAATTGCATGTAATGATTCTATTTCTGTATATGTATTTAAGTGTTCATTTAAAATGGAATACATTATCTTATGAAATTGTTCCTCATAACCAACGGAATCAATATCTAGACTAGGTAATATCTGCTTGAAATTTTCTAGTTGAGAAGATAAAATACTATTTTTATGATAGGTTTTTTCAAAAAAGCCAATAGAACTTGTATCCTTAAACGGATCGCTTAGAAGACGATCATTTGTTTCTTTTAAGGAATGAAGGACTTCTTCTGCAAACCCATCTTTAAAGAAAAGACAAAAGGATTCTACAACTTTAGGTTCATCAATTGAAATTGTGTATGCACCTTCATTGAGGAGTAGGTATCTACTCTCTTCAACAGCAAAAAAGCCTTTGTTAGTTTTATAATGGGCTTTACCATTAAAGAATGTTTTAATGGACAGTTGACCATTTCCTTCCCAGTAAAACTGTTCACTTTTTGCATGCAACACGAAATTGGTAGATTCATTTTTTGTCATAATACGATCTCCATAATAGATAACTTATTTTTCCATAGTAATATTATACATAATAATAGAATTTTAAGTATGTTCATATATATTACCAATAAATTTGGATGAACCTTATCATAAATAGAGGCAGTTTTTTACATTAATTTTCTTGAACCATATCATAAGTAAGTGAGGTTATTAAGTAAAAAAATGTAGTCGGATAAATCTTCTTTAGTACGTTATTATAGCCCCGTAGGATGACTACGGGGCCTAATTTTTTTATGGTTTTTAAATCTTTATTTGCTTTTTTCATAGATTGGCTTTTCTATGGATTTCCTACCTAAAGAAATCCGTATCTGTGTTTTACTACCCTTTTTATGATTGCAGGGCAGATGGAGCCGCCACTGATAGCGAATAGCAGACATGCGTAAAGCTATAACAATAAGGACAATCAGCGTCAACTGAATGGGGGTGCTCCAACCCAGCCAAATACATATGGCACATAAAATCGTTAAAATTGCATGAATTTCTTCCTTTAAAGCAAGGGGTTTTCGGGCCGCAATGATGTCACGAATCATCCCCCCTCCAACGCCGGTAAACATCGACGCCAAGACCATTACACCCAAATCATTAGAAAAATTCTCTTGGGCTGACATTGCTCCTTGAAGAGCGAAGGAAGCAAGACCAATGGAATCAAAGAATAAACTCCACCGCTTCCAATGATTAATCCACTTTAGCGGTAATAATACGATGACTGTCAGCGTCAGTAAAACCGTTAAAATGGTGGAATGATCCCAAAGCTCTGATACCGGGACACCGATAATCAAATTTCGTATGATCCCTCCCCCAAAGGCTGTGGTTAAACCCAATGCGTAAACTCCAACAAAGGAATATTCTACTTCAAGGGCCACAAAAGCCCCGCTTGCTGCATATGAAATAATTCCGATAAAATGAAGGACGATCCAAGACATTCTTTTAAAAAACCTCCTGATATAAATAATTTATTTTCCTAATCTCTTCAGACGCAAATACGAACGTTGGAAAATACCTTGCAAGAGAGAAAAAATTTTAAACAAAAAACTCCACCACAAGAAATCGTCTCTCAGACGACATTTTGTGGTGGAGTAATCAATTAGCATTGCCTACTAATAAATCATTCCATTGGTAATAATAAATAGAGTTCTAACAATAGTTTTATTAGGACTCCATCATTAAATTTGTCTAAATTTTGTCCAACTGCATTGATTATACTCCTCTCAAACAGAAAAACAAGACAAATTTAGGTTTGGTTGAATTTTTTGTAGACTTTGTAGTATATAGTTTCGAGTTGTTAGGAGGAGAGCGCATGGGGAAAAAGGAAACAGCGTTTAATGATATTGTTCGGAAAATGAGGAAAGAGATTTTTGGAAAGGGGCCGGAGCGAGTTTTTACTCACTTCGTGGATAATATGGCTATCACAACCATGTATGGTATTCTAACTCCAACAGAAAAATTTATTGCACAATCTCAAGAGGGTAAAAAAGTAATTCATACTGCCCGAACCGAAATGATTCGGGATATATATAAGCAGAAAATACCTGAAGGAATGGAGGAAATCGTAGGTTCAAAGCTGCTCCATTTATTTTCGGATGCAAAGATTGAAGAGGATATGGCTGTATCTGTATTTATTTTTGAAAAAACGATTGAGTAATAACCAAGAGGATCTTTTGCAAATAAAATAGAGTATTATTCAAAACGCCTCTATTTGATATCATTATTAATGATAGCGAATTGTGATTTATCTCACAAAAATTGGTTTTGATCATTACCTGCAATTAAGGGACTGGCCCTTTTCAAACCATGATTAAAATAAATTATCCTGAGCAATTCAAACATTCAGGATAATTTTTTATAATTATATTTTCAACTTTCGCAGAGTGAAATCGGTAAATCGATATGAAATTGATTCGGTTTATGATATAATCCCGAAGGTTATTATTTACAATCTTTGCTATCGAAATTTTAATTTATAATAGTTAATTTTAGTTTTCACTATTTATTGAGTTATTCAAAGTTAGAAGAGTATAAATGAATGAATGAATAGACTATTATATTTGGATTGGCTACGGGTGTGCGCGACGATTTGTGTGGTTATTATTCATGTATGTGCTGCTGGTTATGTAACAACGCTACAACCAGATAGGGAAACGACTTGGTTTATAGGGAACTTTTTTGAAACCGTTTCACGTTGGGCTGTCCCAGGATTTGTTATGATTAGTGGTGCTCTGTTATTGAAAGATCAATGAGAAATGTCGTATTGGGATTTTTTAAAAAAGTGTGCGAGTAAAGTAATAATTCCTTTTGTGGGATGGAGAGTTTTATTTTATGCCTACGGAGCATATAGTGGTTATTTCCCACTATCAATTAAAAATGCTATAAAGCTTTTTATAAATAATGGTATAACCTATCACTTTTGGTTTTTTTATATGATTATTGGATTATATCTAATTACTCTCTATTAAGGGTGTTTGTGAAGCATGCTCAAAAGCATCATATAGAATCCTTTTTAATCCTGTGGTTATACACATCAGTAATTTCAGGATTGTCAAACTTTTTGATTGGTATGAAATTTTCTTTGGAACTAGAACATGTAACTGGTTATGTTGGTATTTCCTACTCGGGTATTAGCTTAGCAATTTTGAAATCAAAAAGTTTTGGAGAATACTTTCATATTTTGGATTATGTA
Source organism: Neobacillus phoenicis (assembly GCF_047302305.1). Lineage (NCBI taxonomy): Bacteria > Bacillati > Bacillota > Bacilli > Caryophanales > Bacillaceae > Neobacillus > Neobacillus phoenicis. The sequence goes on from NZ_CP154847.1 coordinate 504,260, forward strand.
TTGGTATGCTTTCATTATTCTTTTTAACTTACTATTACACATTGGAAAATGGGGGAAAACTAAGCCAGTATTGGTATGAGTACTTTTCACCATCTGTATTCCTTTTCTCAGCTGGTCTGTTTATATTATTTCGATATAATTTTAATAAGTTATCTCTACCAATAGTATTTTCAGCGATAAATAAAGCTAGTTTAGGAATATATATTGTTCATTATTGGTTACTGAATAATTATTTATGGAGGGTATTCCCACAAGTTAACGCTAATTTCCATCAAGTATTGGTTATTCCAATAAATATTACAATTACTTTTGTTCTAAGTGCGTTAATTACAATAGTTTTACAACGTATTCCAATTGTGAAAAAATTGGTACCTTAATTAGCGGTAAAGCAATTTTAGACTGAATGCTATTTAGAGGAGTGAGATGACCGATCTTGTTCCTCTATTTTTTTGCTCTAGTGGAGGAATTTTTATCCTTTTTACAGAAGTAATTAAAATTAGCAAAAGAATGAAAAATTAAATGAAGGCCACCTAGTGAGAAGTATAGAGGAAGCAGTTCTCAAACAATTAAAACAACGAATTCAATAAGCTATATTTAGAAATGATCAAAAAAAAAAAGGGATGAATCAAAGTGGAAAAATACTTAATGTATTGCAATGGTGAATGGATTGGCAATGAGCTTCCAGTGATTGAAGTAAATAATCCAGCAACGAACGAGGTTATTGCAACGGTTCCTCTCGGAGGAAAAAACGAAGCTTCACTTGCTGTTGATGCAGCAAATGAAGCTTTTCCCGAATGGGCAGCACTGTCTGCCTATGAACGAAGTGATTATATTCGTGCTTGGTATGAACTCATTAAAGAAAATGAAATGGAACTTGCGAGAACGATGACTATCGAACAAGGAAAGCCATTAAAGGAAGCGCTTGGTGAGGTCCAATATGCGAATGGATTTCTTGCCTGGTATGCGGAAGAAGGTAAACGAATTTACGGAGAGACTATTCCAGCAACCCAGCGCAATAAGCGTTTATTTGTACTAAAGCAACCGGTGGGTGTGGTAGCAGCCATTACACCATGGAATTTTCCAGCTGCAATGATTACCCGTAAGGTGGCACCTGCATTGGCAGCCGGTTGTACGGTTGTGGTAAAGCCGGCAGAGCAAACGCCCCTTACTGCTTTAAAGCTTGCTGAACTAGCTGAAAAAGCAGGGATTCCAAAGGGAGTTATGAATGTCATTACAGGGGATGCAAAGGAAATTGGAGCGGTTTTACTAGAAGATAACCGTGTACGTAAGCTTACTTTTACAGGATCAACAGAAGTAGGAAAACTCCTAATGCGCGGCTCGGCTGAAACAGTGAAGAAAATCTCACTTGAACTAGGTGGACATGCTCCTGTCATCATTACAAAAAATGCCGATATGGATAAGGCGGTAAATGGTGTGATTGCGGCGAAGTTCCGTAACGCAGGGCAAACCTGTGTATGCTCGAATAGAATTTATGTTCATGAGGATCGTCGTGAGGAGTTCACACAAAGGTTTACAGCGAAAGTAAAGGAATTACGAATCGGAAATGGGCTGGATGAGGGGATTGAAATTGGTCCACTTATTGATGAAGCTGCTATTGCAAAAGTAGAAAAGCACGTAAATGATGCGGTTGAAAAAGGAGCAAAGCTAGAGACAGGCGGAAAAATAGCAAACGGTCTTTTCTTTGAGCCCACTGTTCTTTCAGATGTAAACGATAATATGCTTTGCATGACGGAGGAGACCTTTGGTCCGTTGGCACCTGTTACTACTTTTACAAATGAAAAAGAAGTAATTTTGCGTGCTAATAACTCAATTTTTGGTCTGGCGGCTTATGTATTCTCAGAAAATATTTCTGAAGCCATTCGGATTGCGGAAGGATTAGAATATGGCATTATTGGTCTCAACGATGGTTTACCATCCACACCGCAAGCCCCATTTGGTGGATTTAAACAAAGTGGCCTTGGTCGTGAGGGCGGACATCATGGGATTGAAGAGTACTTAGAAGTAAAATATATTTCGTTAGGCCTATAAAGATATTATCGTTGTTCGTGGTAATTAGTTAGGTCAAGTAAATGTTGTAAATTTAAGTATATTATTATTCTGAACCCCTTTCATGTGGGTTCTTTTTTTTGTGGTACTAACTTACTAATTAAAATGTTGAATTTGTGGTTATTAAATAGGTAAAAAGTATGGAAATAAGGGAATTTTATGATAATTATGTAATCCCTGTATTAAATGGATAGGGACCTAGTGTAGAATGAAAAACATAGGGAAATTTGTCGAAATAGTATGACCGGGAGTGTTTGAATGTTAAAGGAGCAGACAAGATATTCACGACTAGCCAATATTACGGAAATGATTAATACGAAGCTTGATTTACGAGAAGTATTGGAGCAAGTAACAATCGCCATCTCAGAAGAAATCGTTCAATGTGATTCTGTTGGGATATATTTACCACAGGAGGATGGGAAATTCAGAGGATATGTAGGAAAGCCAGAGGTCATTAATGGCTGGACATTGGATATGCATATCATTGATACAGAATATGATTTGTTAGCAAAAGAAGTAATTGAAACAAACAAGGCCATTTATATACCTGACACTTCAAAGGATGATCGACCTGATCCAAGGGCTGTCGAGGGATTTCAAATTAAATCATTATTAGTTCTTCCCATCTCTTTCGAAGAAGAGCTTTTTGGCTTGGTTTTTTTATTTGATTATGGAACTCCGATGAATTTAACAGAGGATGAAATTCAAACCGTTGAAGCTTACGTCAATATGGCTGCTGTTGCCATTCAAAATGCCAACAACTTAACACATAAAGAAAATCTTATTTCGGAAAAGCAAATGCTTCTTGATGTAACACGTGATTTATCGATGTGTTCTTCCATGCAAGAAAGTCTGGATACGTGTTTTTCCTATGTAGGTAAGGTATTAGATAATTACAATATAGGTGTTCATCTACTCGATCCATTAGCAGAAAAAAGGATTCGTCCGGCGAAATTAAGTAAAGACAGTGATTGGACCGAGGAAGAATGGATTAGGACCCATGAAAAAATAAAAATTGACCAAAGTAATGATCTGCTTATGCAAGAGGTAGTTGAAACGAAAAAGGCCATTTTAATTCCTGATGTATATGCAGATGAAAGACCCAACCATGATGTCTGCCGCAATTTCGGGATGAAGGGTCTATTTATGATTCCATTAGTTTCAATGGGTGAGGTGTTAGGGCAAATTTCTGTTGTTAATCTTGGTGAGGATCATTTTTCTTTTTCCGAAACGCAGATACAGCTGGCTCAATCCATTGTTGATGCAACAGCCTCCACATTATCGAACCTCTTATATATGGAGAAACAAGAAGTCATTATTGAGGAGAGAACTTCAGAAATAACGGAGAAAAATCAAGAACTTCAAAAAGTTGTGACTGAGTTAAAGCAGCTTAGCCGTGAAAAGGAATTGATTCTTAACTCTGCGGGTGATGGAATCTTTGGGTTAGACCTTGAGCGAAATATTACTTTTTGTAATCCTGCTGGAGCTTCTATGTTAGGCTATGATGCAAAAGGCGATCTAATAGGGAAGTCTGCCACGAGTATTTTTTCAAATGGTAATGAACAAAATGGACAAAATAATGTGCCCCCCACTTTTGATGGAAATTGGGATCATTATTACAAAGATGATAGGTTCATCAGAAAAGACAAAACCAGCTTCCCGGTTGAATATGTAATCACTCCTATTAAGGAGGGTGACAAAATTGTAGGGGAAGTAGTTACCTTTAAGGATATTACTCAAAGGAAACAATTGGAGGAAGAGATTAAGTACCGTGCCTATTTTGATAGTTTAACAGAATTACCAAATAGAGTGCTGTTAAAAGACAGACTTAATCAAGGGATTACTTACGCGCAGATGAATGGAGAAAAACTAGCCGTTCTCTACTTAGACTTAGACCGGTTTAAGTTTGTCAATGACACCCTGGGTCATAGCTTTGGGGATCTGTTGCTGCGTGAGGTTGCCGGGCGTTTGAGTAAATGTGTGCCAAAAACAGCTACCGTATCAAGGCAGGGTGGCGATGAATTTACGATTTATTTACCTAATATTAAGAATGAAAATGAGGTATTAAAGGTAGTGAATCGAGTCATCGATTCATTTTCAAAGCCTTTTAACTTAGTAGATAATGAAATCTATATTAAAACAAGCATTGGGATTAGTTTATTCCCTGATAATGGTGATACAACAGAAATTTTGATAAAAAATGCTGATACAGCAATGTATAAATCAAAAGAAATTTCGGGTAATAGTTATCATTTCTTTAGTGAGGGAATGGATACACGAACATTTGAGACGATTAAACTCGAGAATGCCTTGTATAAGGCGTTAGAACAGAAAGAATTAGTATTGTATTATCAGCCGCAAATAAATTTTCAAACGAAAAAGCTGGAAGGAGTAGAGGCCTTACTTCGTTGGAATCATCCAGAGCATGGCATGATTGCACCAGATAAATTTATTCCGTTAGCGGAAGAAACGGGTTTAATAGTGCCTATTGGCGAATGGGTGTTGAAGGAGGCTTGCAGACAGTTAAAGGAATGGCATGACCAAGGATATCCTTTCATCAGTATGTCTGTCAATCTTTCCGTACGACAGTTTGAACAAAACAACTTATTCTCGATTGTTAAGAACGCTTTAAAGAAGGTTGGACTACCGCCTGAGTATTTACACCTAGAGCTTACTGAAAATTTAATTGTTAAAAATACTGACTTAACCTTAAAGACCATGAAGAAATTAAAAGGTTTAGGTATTAATATTGCCATTGACGATTTTGGGACGGGCTATTCTTCATTAGGTTATTTGAAGAACCTTCCAATTAATACATTGAAAATTGATAAGTCCTTTGTACAAGACATGACTAATGATGATGCAGCCATCACCAATACGATTATTATGCTGGCACAAAATTTAAGCCTCAATGTCATTGCAGAAGGTGTCGAGACGAAGGAACAGGCGGAATTTTTAGCCGCCCGAAATTGTCATTTGATGCAAGGTTATTTTTTCAGCCGACCAGTAACAGCTCAGGAAATAATACAAAACTTTTTCTCTACCGTAGATAAAGATATGTGAAAAGAGGGATTGTCATGAAGGCAGCACGTAGTGTATTAGAATATTTAAAAGGGTATGGAGTAAAGCATATTTTTGGCATTCCGGCTGGTTCAGTTAATGCCTTATTTGATGAACTATATGATATGCCGGAAATTACACCAATTGTCACGAAGCATGAAGGAGCGGCCTCTTATATGGCTGCTGCTTACGCGAAATATAGTGACCAATTAAGTGTTGTTATCGGCTGCAGTGGGCCAGGCGGAACCAATTTAGTAACAGGTGCGGCGAATGCCATGAGAGAACATTTACCTGTGTTGTTTATTACGGGTGCTGTACCTGTAAACACGGAAGGACTAAATGCCTCCCAGGAACTAGATGCCGAACCTATTTTCCGTTCGGTTACTAAATATAGTGTAACGGTTAAGGATTCCAGTGAGTTACTAAATCAAGTAGTAATAGCTACGGAAATAGCATTATCAGGTGTGCCTGGTCCTGTCCATATTGCGATACCAATTGATATTCAACACGAACAAGTACAAGATCATGATATCCCGAATCCACCTAGGAGAAATCCAATTATTCCGGAGATTGATTTCATAAAAATGGCAGCGAAGGAACTGCTGGCTAGAGAAAAGGGTTATATTTTTGCAGGACAGGGAATGAGAAATTCTGTGGAGCAATTAATAGAGTTAGCAGAAATGCTAGAGTGGCCGATTGTGACTACGCCACAAGCAAAGGGATACATTCCTGAAGACCATCCGCTTTTAGTAGGAGTGTTTGGTTTTGCCGGACATGAGGCTGCATCGAAATTAATCACGGAAGGTGATGGCGAAGCTTTATTAATTATTGGCTCAAGCTTAGGTGAAACGGCGACCAATAACTATAATGGCAGCCTGACAAAGAATCGCTTCACCGTACAAATGGATTTCGACCAAACCGTATTTAATCGAAAATACCCCATTGATTTGCCCATTTTAGGTGATATCCATTTAAGCCTACTATTTTTAATAGAAGAATTAAAGATGCTTGAGGTATCGAGGAAAGAGCCAAAGTGTGTTGTTAAAAAGCAGGAAGAAAGTGCTCGGAATATGGAAGAGTATAATACGAAAAATGTCTTGTTGACTCTTCAAAACTGCTTACCTCCATCTACAAGATATACCATTGATATTGGTGAATTTATGTCCTATGTCATTCATTATATGAAAGTCATAGATTCGGATAGTTTTAATATTAATGTTCACTTTGGAGCTATGGGAACTGGAATTGGCTCAGCCATCGGAAGTAAACTAGCTGAACCTGAACGACCTGTCGTATGTATTACCGGGGATGGCTGCTTTTTCATGCATGGGATGGAAATCTTAACAGCGAAAGAATATAATCTACCTATATTGTTTGTCGTCATGAATAATGCTCGTTTAGGAATGGTGTATCACGGACATTCATTACAATTTAAACGGACCCATCCATCCTTTGAACAGGAACCAATCAATATTAGTGCAATGGCAGCCGCGATGAATATTCCAAGCTTTAGAGTTTCCGCTATGGAAGACCTAAATCAAAATATCATTAACAGCATATTGAGTTTAAAGGGCCCTGCTCTGCTAGAAATAGCGTTGACCGATAATAATGTTCCACCGATGGGTGATCGGGTGAAATTTTTATCATCTTTCGGAAAATAATTAAAAAAATCATATAGGTGCATGTGCCTATATGATTTTTTTATTAGTAATTGTATAAATCGAGAATGATTTGGCGGATCGTTTCTATTGTCTCGACTTTAAATTCGTGTCCCACAGATTCCCCTGTCAGGTTACAGTAATAGCACCAGTTATGATCAGGATCATAACGATATCCTAGTGGCGCCAATGCTTGCTGCAGCTCTGTTGGAACCCGTTCTAATCCTGTTTTTTCCGTGAAATGCGGGGTAGGATAAATCCTCACTTCCGCATCCCCAAGAGGTGTATCTACAACAAAGAGGTCATGCTCATGTTGTGTAATCCATTGCTCTTTGGAATAAATTGATATTTTTGCTCCATCTAATGAAGAAATGCCCTCTAAATTGATGCCGAAAAGGTTTTTGATGATATTGCGAATCTCTTTTCCTGTTAAGTCGCTTTTGGACTGATTTAAGTAGTAGTCTAATGCCACTCTAGCCACTGTCATATCCGCATTTGTTTCATCAAATGATAGTGGTGCTAAGTATTCCTTAAAGACAACCAATTTCGTCTCTAAATCAATGTCAAACAGCGAATGGACAATCTGACGCACCTCTTCATAGCCGAAGTCTTTTCCGAAAGACTTCAGATATTGATCCATCATTTCTACTTTTGATATAGTTGTCTTTGTTTGGCCCATTATAAAACTCCCCCTCGTTACCATTCCTTTGGCTCATAATTTAGCTCCAGGAATAATTGCTCGCGTTCTTTTTTAGATAAGTCCCGCCATTGCCCTACAGGTAAATTTCCTAAGTGGATATTCATGATTCGAGTTCGCTGAAGTCTACCCACTTGGTAACCTAGCGCTGAACACATCCGGCGAATTTGGCGGTTAAGCCCCTGGGTTAAAATAATTTGAAAGACGTACTTAGATAGCTGTGTTACCTTACAAGGGAGTGTTTTGGTATCTAGAATTTCTACCCCCTCAGACATCCTTTTTAAAAATTCAGGGGTAATTGGCTTGTCCACAGTTACAATATACTCTTTCTCATGTTTATTTTCTGCCCGTAATATCTCGTTGACGATATCGCCATCATTCGTAAGCAGGATTAACCCTTCTGACTCTTTATCCAGTCGCCCAATATGAAAGATCCGTAATGGATGATTAACGAAATCAACGATATTACCTTTTACATGGCGTTCGGTTGTACTGGTAATACCAACAGGCTTATTTAAAGCAATATATACATAATTGTTTGTGACCTTAACAGGACTCCCATCAATTCGTACATCATCTCCAGGCTCAACCTGGCTGCCGATTTGTGCCACCTTCCCATTGATGGTGACTCTCCCCTCACTAATTAATTTATCAGCCCCACGCCTTGAAGACTTTCCAGATTCACTAATAAACTTATTAATACGCATGTACGACACACCCTTAAGTGGATAATTGTAGATTTAAGAATAACGAACAATGGTTGGATTTTCAAGCTTCCCATTGGTACTGAGGCCCTCGTATACACGAAAATGTCATTTGAGTCAGGTCAGGCCTAATAGTATAGTTAAATTAGTAGATTCATAGTAAGTGATACCCTATTTGACTATATGCCAAGGAGAATTTGAATGGAAGAGATTTCTTTTCGAACAAAGATTTTTATTGGGGAACATGCGTTAGATCGACTTACCAAAATAACTGGGGAACGCATATTTATTGTTACGGACCCTTTTATTGAAAAGTCTGGAATGACAGCAGAAGTGACCAATCGACTTCAGCTTAAAGATAATGAGTACCAAATTTTCAGTGATATCGTACCAGATCCTCCGATTGAAACAGTGGCAGCAGGAGTAAAAGTGATTCAGGAGTTCAACCCTAGTGTTCTAATAGCGATTGGCGGAGGTTCAGCTATTGATGCAGCAAAAGCAATGAAGGATTTTGCGATTAGATTATCACCGCAGCAAAAGGGTATGAAATTCATTGCCATTCCGACAACAAGTGGTACAGGAACAGAAGTAACGTCCTTCTCGGTTATTACGGATGAAGTAAATCATGTGAAGCATCCGCTCGTATCTGATGCTCTACTACCAGATGAGGCGATTTTAGATCCCCTTCTTGTTAAGTCTGTACCTCAAACGGTTACAGCCGATACAGGAATGGATGTCTTAACCCATGCCATTGAGGCATATGTATCAACGAAGGCAAATGATTTCTCAGATGCTTTTGCGGAAAAAGCCGTCCAGCTAATTTTTGATTATTTACCGCGCTGCTATAAGGATGGTAATGATTTAGAGGCACGGGAAAAAGTTCATCACGCTTCGTGTTTAGCTGGATTAGCTTTTAATATGGTTGGATTAGGAATCAATCACAGTATTGCCCATGTGTGTGGTGCACAATTTCATATTCCACACGGAAGAATGAATGCGCTTTTACTAACGCCTGTTATCGAATATAATGCGGATCTGCAGGGGTTAACTCACCAATCCTATAGTGCGGCAGCAAAAAAATATGCTCAGCTTGCGAGAGTATCTGGTCTGCCAGCGGCCAACGTTCGAGTTGGCATAACTAGTCTGATTCAGCATATTAACCAATTAAAAAGAGAGCTTCAAATGCCAGCAAGCTTGCGTGCATGTGGTCTGAAAAAAGAACAAGTGATGTCTGCATTGGCCGCTATCAGTGGGTCAGCACTGAAGGACGGCTGTACGGCAACCAATCCAAGACTTCCAACAAGCAAAGAAATCGAAACCATCGTTGAACGGCTTTATTAATTAAGAAGAGGTTGACCTTTAATCGGGGTTAACCTCTTTTTATGTTAATGAACTATTAAATTGTATAAATTTCCAAGATATTACATAATTTTCACCAAGTTATGACAATATATTTTAAACCCCCATGTTATTTTAGTAATAACTATACAAATGGTAATTGGGGAGATATCTATGAAAAAATTTTTGATATTTGTTGTTCTTTTGGTTAGTTTCTTTTTCCTTGCCAACCAAACAGATGCAAGTGGGAATACGCAGTTAATTATTATTAACAAAAAGACCAATACCCTTGCCTTTTATAATGCTGGTAAATTAGTAAAAACCTTTAAAGTTGCTACAGGTAGAGTAAGCACCTATACACCTGAAGGGACATTTCGAATTGTTAATAAGATAAAAAATAGACCTTATTATACCAAAAACATCCCAGGTGGCGATCCCCGTAATCCACTAGGTGATCGTTGGATGGGTTTAGAAGCAAGAGGTACGTATGGTACAACATATGGAATTCATGGGAATAGTAATGAAAGCTCCATTGGGAAATATGCAAGTTCTGGCTGTGTACGAATGCATAATGCTGAGATAAGATGGCTTTTTGGTCAAGTACAGATGTATACAACGGTAATTATCACACGTTCGAATAATAGTTTTGACTCTATTGCAAAAGCTAATGGATATGGTGTTACTGTAAGTGTTAATGGAACAACAAGCGGTGATGTTAATGTAAATGGATGGGTACAGGCCGGTGGGGAAAAATATTATTATTCTAATGGTTCAGTAAAAGTGGGATGGCAAACAATTAGTGGAAAAAGATACTTCTTTGAAAACTCTGGAGTCATGAAGACCGGTTGGTTATCTAAAGACGGAAGTAAGTACTACTTAGATAACAATGGAGTGATGCAAACTGGTTGGTTAACTCTCGGGGAAGAGAAATATTACTTAGACCAAAATGGGGTAATGAAAACCGGTTGGCTAGTGGAGAGTGAAAAAAAATACTATTTAGACCAAACTGGAGCGATGAAAACAGGGTGGATAGAGGATAATGGTAATAAATATTACTTAGATAACAACGGAATGATGAAAACAGGATGGTTTACTGAAAGTGGAAGTTGGTACTATCTTGATGATACAGGTGCAATGAAAACGGGTTGGTTAGCTCTTGGAGGAAAGAACTATTTTTTAGATAACAATGGAGTAATGAAAACCGGATGGGTTAGTGATGGGGAAAATAGCTATTTTTTAGATACGGATGGCACGATGAAAACTGGGTGGATTAATTTCGAAGGAAAATGGTGTTATTTAAATCAGAATGGCCGTTTAAAATCCGAATTAGTTTCCACAAGTACTAAGTCGAATAATCAAGAACCTGTTGGATCACAGAAACCTAGTTGGTTAGATTATGCCTTTATAAATAGTGGAAAAATATTTGTTACTAGTTGGTTAAATTACCAGAATAAATGGTATTACCTATACGTAAGTGGAGATATGGCTAACTACTCGAAGACTGGTAGTTAGAACGTAAAGAGCAATGCTCTTTCTTTAATAATAAACTTATGACCTAAAGCCGACTGTGCTTTAGGTTTTTTTTATTATGCTTTCAAGTAATATTTGTAACAATTCCCCGTCGTTTACAGACTTGTAAACACGTATACTTTTCGTAAACAAACTGTTTACAATTATGTTTACATGTTTACAAACCTGTTTACTTCCCTTTAGATCAGCATGTTTACAACTATGTCTTTCTTGTATACAAAAAAGTATACAAGTCTACCAAAGTTTACATATTGTTTACTTTTTTACACTTATATTTCTTTTCTGGCTGTATCATTGAACAATCTATTAATCTCCTTTAGCCTTATAGAAAGTAACTAGATTTTGAGAATAAATCTATTAAATGAAAAGGAATGATGTTTGTATGACTAAGTCCAGAATCGCTGCAGTAGATGTGGGAAATGACTCCATTAAGGCCCTTTTCGGCGAGCTAGAGTACGAATTAAATATTCCAAACATTATCGCTCGAGACACAGAGGATCGCCCTGTTATTGGGATAGAAGAACTCGATAATAAAAACCCTTTAGATGGAATTCATATTAAGGTACACTCCCCTGCCCTGAAGGAAAACAACGCCATTTACCGTATTGGTCACCTTGCCACGAAAAGTAATAACGCCACTGAATTAGACCCTGGCAGCAGTAAATCTGAAGAAGACCAAACACTTGTCATGTTGTTTGCTACTTTGGCATTAGATGCAGTAAAGGAAGGAACTCCTTTTGCTAAAACAAAAAATGTGATTGATGCAAACTATACATTAGGGACCGGTCTCCCCCTACGCGAGGTAAAGGAAGGCAAAGATGCCGGTTACCGTTCAAAACTTATTGGCTCCGTTCATCAAGTTGAATTTCTCGTAACCCCAAAATACCAAGGATTAAAGGTGAATATAAAATTTGATGAAGTAAAGGTTTATCCTGAAGGATTTGCTGCTTACATTAACCTTGTTATGGATAATAGCGGGAAAATTATCAATAAGGACTTACTTGATAAGCGCATTTTAATCCAAGATATCGGTGGATTATCTACCGATATTGCAGTAATAAAAAACCGAAATGTAGATGATGATAAAGCCCAAGGATTCAACTTAGGTGTTTCAGAATCGTTAGAAGCCATTCGTGAAGAGATTCGAACAAAGCATGGGGTCGAGCTTGACAGTCGCCGTGATGTTGTAGAAATTATCACGAAGAAAAATGACCGTAACCATATTATGGTGAAAGGAAGCCGGACGAGTGTTCATGACATTACAGACCGGATTTTGCTTGATTTAGCAAAAAAACAATACCGTGTATTACGTAATGTATGGCAGCGGAATTCCCAAACGGAAATCTGTTATTTCGTTGGCGGTGGGGCCAATGTGTTAAAAGAATATCTTAAGACGTTAAATAACAATTTGGATGGCTACAACATCGATTTCTTTGAGGATGAAAAGGAAAGCATTTGGATGATGGCCAATGCGTATTACAAACTTATTATGGATTTTGTAAGAAAATCAGAGAAACAAAAAGCAGCTACAGATAAAGCACCAGTAAAAAGTTAATAAGGTGATGCTATGAAAAAAGCTGCCGCAAATGAAATAAAGAGAGGCCAAGCGATTTCCTTTCGCGTCCCCTCTGATACCCCGGAACATATTGTTAAGCATTTGCAAAAATTAAAAGAAACCGAGCGAAGGAATTTTTCCAGTAAAATTGCTGAATTCGTAATGCAGGGTGTGAGCCACTCTTATTCCAGAGAAAAAGAAACCATAACCATTCCCCTTCCCCATAAATTAACGAAAGCTCAACGGGACTGGTTAAAGCACGAGCACTCGGAGGCATTGCTGGGAAGTATACTTTTTCAGCTCATTTCGGACCCTGTACGGGCGACGTCGTTACTTGCCTCTTTAAATAGCCAATCGCTGGACATTGAGGAAGCCCTATATCTTCAGGAAAAAATATTTCCCGAGAAACAACCAATTTCTTCTTTTGAGGTTGGTGGTTTTGAAGAAACAGCAGTTGCTTTAGAAGAAGCACCCCCACCCATCGATTTGAGTGATATGGATGATGATCTCAGCGATTTTGATTGGGAAAGTGCGAAACCAATAGAAGTACCACCAGATGTTGAAGATAAACCAGATGTAGAAGATGATGTCGAGGACCTGCTTGGCGGGTTTTTGGCGAATATGAATAAGTGATGGAGCCAAGCGGCCAGACCCTGAATAGAGGGTCTGGCCGTTTGCTTTTATCGGATTAGTGCTGTTTATTTGGCAACCGTTGGCTTTGATGTGCCCTGCTTTGACGTTCCTTATTTTTCTCATCTTTTTGTTGTTTTTCATGTAGATCTTCAACATATTCATGTGTACTTTTGTTATCATCCATCTGCTTCATCCTCCTTTTGTAAACTGAACCATTGTTAGTGTGACCAGATGCGGTGAAAATATGTAATCATCTACACTCCCTAGTTTATGAAAATTATGGATTGAAATGGAGTTTGGGGTCATATGAATAAATAATGAGGAATTTTTACTGACAAGCAAATTTACTTGCCATGAGTGTTGGATTAACATTATATTCATAGTGGAAACATTCGCCAAAACAAATCTATGAAACTATTAATAGAGGAACAGGGTGGTGGGTTAATGGAGCTGCCTGCTAATATTGTCCGCGCCGACGGTACGTTAAATGAAGAATTAATCTTGAAAAAAGAACAAGTCTATCAAGGGATGAATGGAAGGTTTGTAGAAAGATTCTATCTATCTCCAACGGAGAGCTATATTTTTAAACCTTTGACAAATAATGGTCAATTAGGGCAGGAGGTGTGGGTACACGAGAATGTCCTCCCCCAATTCCCTGCTATTTTTCCAAAAATTATACTACATACCATCAGCGAGCAGCCAGAGTTGAATTGGATGATTCTTGAGGACCTTGGCACACTTCATCACACCTTTACTGAAGAAAGTGTTTTAGGTTTAATGAAGTGGGTTGCCTGGTGGCACTCTCTCTCGATTGATGACCTCGCGCATGTTCCGTCAGCAGGACTGAAGCCTCGCATGGAGAACATCGTAACAGATGTGCTTCATATGAAGAATGATTTCATGCAGCAATTGCCAAACTTACAATTAGACCGTGAATTGATCGAGCAGGTGTACACCACTCTCGGGACATTCGAGTTTTCCAAGAGTTTGGTTTTATCCCATGGTGATTTGCATGTAGGGAATTTTGCAGTTGTCGATCAGCGATTGATGATCCTGGATTGGGAGCACACACACTTAAATACGCCTCACTGGGATTTATACCATGTCATTGATATGTCTCATCCTCTTTTTCCAAAAAGGATTACACCTCAGTTTCGGGAGCAAATCCTGAAAGCGTATATGGCCCAAGTTAAATTTGAACTAGAGGAAGAGCAGTTTTTAAAGGAATATCATTTATTCTCTGCCGTATTTTCTGTTTGGATGCTTCTTCTTATTCAAAAAGATTTACATGCAAAGGATGCCAAGTGGCCAAGAGAACAATTGGAGCGACAATTAACTGAGACGATTTTGAGTCTTGAGCAGTGTGCAACCGCTCTTTTTATATATGAAAAAAGCTAACCCGTTTGTTGTGACTGGGTTAGCTTTCTTTTGGTTCTATGCCTTTTGCTCGGTTAGCTTAATGATTTCAATGACTGTTTGGGTAGCTTTGATCATGTTGTCGACGGAAATAAACTCAAATTTGCCGTGGAAGTTTTCGCCGCCGGTAAAAATATTCGGTGTTGGCAGCCCCATATAGGAAAGCTGTGAGCCGTCCGTACCGCCACGAATTGGTTGGGTGATTGGCTCGATACCTAAGCTCACCATTGCTTCGTGGGCAATGTCTACGATTTCCATGACCGGTTCAATTTTTTCTTTCATGTTGTAATATTGGTCATTCAGCTCAAGGGAGATGTTTTCTTGACCATATTTCTCTTTTAACTCATTTACGATGCCTTCGAGGGTTGCCTTTCTAGCTTGGAAGGTATCGCGATCATGGTCACGGATAATGTAGTTCAGCTTTGTAAGCTCGACATCACCTGTAAATGAAATCAGATGGTAGAAGCCTTCGTACCCTTCTGTATGCTCTGGTGCCTCCCCTGCCGGTAGCTTGCTATGTAATTCCATGGCAATTTTCATGGAGTTGACCATTTTGTTTTTAGCAGATCCGGGATGGATGTTGTTACCCTTGATGGTAATCTTTGCTCCCGCAGCGTTAAAGCTTTCGTACTCTAACTCCCCTAGCGGACCGCCATCAACCGTGTAGGCATGCTTCGCATTGAACGCCGCAACGTCAAACTTATGTGGCCCTCTGCCAATTTCCTCGTCCGGTGTGAACGCAACGCGGACTGCACCGTGCTTGATTTCCGGATGGTTGATAAGGTACGCCATTGCTGTCATGATTTCGGTGATGCCCGCTTTGTTATCCGCACCAAGAAGGGTTGTGCCATCTGTGGTGATTAATGTGTGTCCCTTATAGGTAGGCAGGCTTGGAAAATCCTTTGGTGACATGACTACATTAAGTGCTTGGTTTAAAGTGATTGCACCGCCATCGTAGTTTTCAACGACCTGCGGGTTGACGTTTTTTCCTGTGAAGTCTGTAGCCGTATCAACGTGTGCAAGGAAACCGATCGTCGGTACGGTTGTTTTCTCTGTATTAGCTGATAAAGTGGCCATCACGTAGGCATTCTCGTCGATTGTTACGTCTTGCATGCCGATTGATTTTAATTCATTAACGAGCATGTGGGCTAACGTCCACTGCCCCTCTGTCGATGGACAGGTCTGGCTGCTTTCATCGGATTGGGTGTCGATTTTTACATAGGAAGTAAATCTTTCAATAAGCTCATTTTTCAATTCACTGCACTCCCCTTTTTAAGTGTGATTCAAGGATATCATACCACTTTATGGTAGGGGTTACATCAAATTCAAAACAAGTGTGGCGCTCTAGACAAGGTGTTGCGATTAATTGGCGGATAACGAGTTTCAATCAGCGCAAGGCGATCCAATTGGCGGATGGCGAGCTGCAATTGGCGGATAACAGGATCCAATCAGCGGATAACGAGTTTCAATCAGCGCAAGGCGATCCAATTGGCGGATGGCGAGCTGCAATTGGCGGATAAAACACTTCAATCAGCTCGTAGCCCCCTAGTATAGGTAACTAAGGTTTTTTAATAAGTTTACTTAGGTCCATCCTATATGAACGGTATCTATATTCTCCTTCAGGTGTTAGGTCCATGCTCTGCAAAATACGTTTGGCTGTGTCAATATCCACCCCCAAAAACTCCCTACACTCCCGATTCGTGATTGTCTTTTTAAATATCAAAAACCACTCTCTTAAATTTCTCTCGTGGGCTAGGTGATCGGTTGCCTCACAAAAAGGGTAAAACCACGTTCTGGGCTGCTTCACCATCCCTATCCTTCCGCACACCCCACACCTTACGCCTGGTTTAAAATCCTTCAACGGAATCCTATACGCTTGAGAAATGGGCTTTGGGATAAAAGGTTGGTGACTTTGGAGAAGTTCAGCCGAAAGCCAGTGGAATGTGTCAGGGTCTAACCTCTTTCCTTGCTGTGGAAGACTTCGAATATAAGCGGGAAGCAAGTTGGGGAATAACAGCGTGGTCTTCGCTGGAGGAACCGCAACGATTTGTTTGGGGTAAGCGAGGACGACCGATCCGTAAATAGGGAGACGAACATTCCTCCCTCGCAGCCACGTCCCCAATAAATCCTGATTACGCTCTAGTTGAACAACCGGGCTCTCAAAACCATCCTTATGCCCATCTTCCTTGGTCCGAATCAATTGTGGCGGATTGTCCTTAAACTCCAGCACACCGCCAATATTCTTTACCTCTAATATCACACCATACCAAGGTGTCAAAGCAACAGTGTCCATTTGGAAATTTTCATCAGATGAGGGAGATAAATCGTGCTATAAGTGGTTGGTGAATGAAAAGCTATGCCGGCGGAAAATCTCAGCAACCCGTTCCTCTCCGCCGATTCCAGCCTCTAAGGATGCTTGTTTAGCTGCCAAAACTGGGACCAACGGGTGGCCAGTAGTTAAACGGCTCTGAGCGGCAACTAGCCCTTCTAGTGTTAATGAGTAATCTCTATTCTTCATACAAATGATACGTCACCTCCATAAAAAATAAACCCTACCTTATGCATCGTACCACTGCCATCCGCCTCATACTATCCCTACCACAATAAATACAAATTTTTGTAAAAAATTAAGGTTGGTCACTATTGACCATTATAGTCAATGAGAGTAGAATGAAGTTGACTCCAGTGGTCAACGTTTTACAGGGAGGACTCAAGTATGTATTCCAAATTTCTCAATCTTGATTCAGAAAAACAAAACCGCATTATTAATGCCGCAATCCAAGAATTCGCTCAAAAGGGATATAGCAACGCCTCGACTAATGAAATTGTGAAGGAAGCAGGCATTTCAAAAGGGTTGCTGTTTCATTATTTTCAAAATAAAAAGCAGCTGTTTCTTTTTTTATTCGATTCCTGTGTGGAGCTCATTACGGATGACTTCTACAAAAAAATTGACTTAACGGAAACAGACTTTTTCCAAAGAATCCGCCAGTCCGTTTTAATCAAAATGGAACTCCTGGCCCAATACCCTGACCTCTTTAAGTTTGTCGAGAAAGCGTATATGGAGGATGCTGCTGACATACAAGCGGAGATGCAGAAGAAGGTCAGAGAACTAAATCATATCAATATCGGAAAAATCTACGAAGGAATTGATGTTTCCAAGTTTAGGGATGACATCGATATTCAAAAAATCTTTAAGATTATTACCTGGACCTTTGAAAAATTAAGTGACGAGGAACTTTACAAAGCGAAGCTGATACCTAATTATGAAATCGATTATCAAAAGGTCCAAAAGGAAGCAGAAGTATATTTTGAAATACTTATTAAGTGTTTTTATAAATAGGGGGTTGTAACGATGAATGTGATTGAAATAAATAATCTAACAAAGATGTATGGCAAATCACGAGGCATCACCGACATTAGCTTTCATGTAGAGGAAGGTGAAATCTTCGGCTTCATTGGGCCCAATGGTGCTGGAAAATCAACAACCATCCGAACCCTTCTGTCGCTGATTTATCCAACCAGCGGCAGTGCGACCATCTTTGGGAAGGATTGCATTAAGTTTGCCCCGGAAATAAAACGGGAAATTGGCTACCTTCCATCAGAGGTTTTTTACTATGACAATATGAAAGTAAAAGACCTATTAAACTATTCAGCTAGTTTTTATAAAAAGGATTGCAGTAAGAGAATCAAAGAATTAGCGGAAATCATGAACTTAGATCTGAATAAAAAAATTGATGACCTTTCGTTAGGAAACAAGAAGAAGGTAGGAATTGTCCAGGGACTGCTGCATGAACCAAAGCTTATTATTCTAGATGAGCCGACGAGCGGCCTAGACCCACTTATGCAGCAAAAATTCTTTGAATTACTGGAGGAAGAAAATAAAAAGGGTGCGACAATTCTTTTTTCATCACATATCCTCAGTGAAGTACAGAGACTATGTAATCGAGTCGCTATCATTAAAGAAGGGAAAATCGTAACCGTTGAAAAGATTAGTACCTTAAAGGAAAATACTTATAAAAAGTTCAAGGTAGAAACAAAAACGCCGCAGGACCCTGATTATTTTAATATCATCGGGGTCAATAATTTAACCGTAAAGGACCATGTGACGAGCTTTATTTTTAAAGGAAATATTAATACCATCATGAAAAAGATAGCAGATATTGAGATTGCGAATCTTTGGATAGAAGAGCCGGACCTTGAGGAGATCTTTATGCATTACTATGAAAAGGAGGCGTAAGGAACGATGAATATCTTTTTTCATGAATTAAAAGCTTATCGGAAGTCGACGATTATTTGGTCGGTATCGTTAATTCTGGTTACACTAATGTTCATGTCTATGTTCCCTGCGTTTGCGCGTGATGCGGAGGAATTTAAAAAGCTTTTGGAAGGTTATCCTGAAGGGGTGAGGAAAGCAATCGGGTTGAATCTGGAAAATTTGTTTTCCATTCTCGGATTCTATTGTTATGCCTTATCGTTTATCACCCTTTGCGGTGCCATACAGGCTATGAATCTCGGAACGTCCATAGTCAGCAAGGAGGCACGTGAGAAAACGGCCGACTTTCTGTTAACAAAGCCGGTAACAAGGACAATGATTGTAACCGCTAAACTGTTGGCGGCCTTCTCCTCACTTGTCATAACAAATATAGTTTATATTACGGCTGCAGCAATCATTGCATCGCAGGTGAAGACGGAGGATTTCAGCTTAAAACTACTAATCTTGCTTTCACTTACTGTCTTTTTTATTCAACTAATCTTTTTGGCATTAGGAATCATTCTTTCGGTTGTCGTTCCTAAGATTAAATCCGTGTTGACGGTATCTCTTAGCACTGTGTTTGCCTTCTATTTTTTAGGCATGCTTAGTGCGACTTCGGGAGAGGAAGGAAAACGCTACCTTTCCCCCTTTAAATATTTTGACACAGCCTATATTTTGAAACATTCAGCATATGAAACATCATTTATGATCACGGGATTAATGGTGATTGTGGTGGCCACCTGTGCGAGTTATTTTGTTTATACCAAAAAGGATATCCATGCTGTTTAAGGTAAATGGAGGGGTTAACTCATGAATATTTATCGAAAAGAATTGAAATCTCACCGGAAATCGCTCATCTTTTGGTGTATTGGAGTCATTCTCATGGTGGCTTCAGGTATGAACAAATACTCCAGTTTGTATTCGTCTGGGCAATCGATGAATGACTTGATGGCGGATATGCCTAAGTCAATGCAGGCCATTATGGGAGTCGGTGCCTTTGATCTATCCAAGGCTAGTGGGTATTATGGCATGCTGTTTTTATATTTGGTCTTGATGGCAACCATTCATGCCGCGATGCTTGGAGCTACTATTATTGCTAAAGAGGAACGCGATAAAACCTCGGAGTTTTTATTCGTCAAACCTGTTTCGAGGGGGAAAATCATTACGGCCAAGCTGTTGGCTGCCTTCACGAATATCGTCATTTTTAATCTCGTTACCTTTGTATCATCGATTGTCATTGTTGGGAAAGTCAGTGACGGTGAAAAGATAAACGGGGATATCGCGATAACCATGCTAGGAATGTTTATTTTGCAGCTGTTGTTTATGGTCATGGGCAGTGCAATAGCGGCTGTGAAAAAGCGATCAAAAACGTCAGCATCCTTGGCTACAGCTTTTCTTTTGCTTACGTTTGTTCTATCAGTTGTAATTGATTTAAATGAGAATCTGGACATTCTTAAATACCTGACCCCTTTTAAATATTTCGAAGCAAAGCATATGATGGTTGGTGATGGGATGGAGGTTGTATCTGTTGTTTTATCATTCATTATCATTGCGATCCTTACTTATGGTACTTTTGCTTTTTATAAAAAAAGAGATTTGAACGGGTAAAACTCCCCCTTCCTTTTATTCATTTAACAATAGTGTTAATATAAGAAAATGAAATGGTAAAAGGAGGATAATTTGATGACACAAAATGATAATCAAACATTACCGCCAAAGACTTGTTCCGTTGACCGTTTAGTGACAATGGAAGAAGACGTAAAAAAGGTTTTAGCAGGAGAAAAGACAGCAACACGCAGAAATGGAAGATATGCGGACCCAGGTGAAATTATGACCCTTGAAGGCCGTCAATTCTTGGTTGATAATGTGTACTCACAAAGCTTAGGTGAACTAACAGACGATGATGCTCGCCGCGAGGGCTTCAACAATGTGGAAGAATACAAACAAAGCATCCTAAGCATCCACCCGGGAATGCCATGGCTGCCGCAAATGCGCGTATGGGTTCACGAATTTAGCCCAGTTCAAGAATAATATGATTAAACGAGAGACTGATATTCCAGTCTCTTTTTTTATCCAATATTTCTAGAGTCTAATTATTTGTTTATTAAAGGAGAACAAAATTATAATAGCTTTATTAAAGTTGGCTGACATGTTGGGGTGGATTCATGAAGTTTCTGTCAAAATACGTAAAGAAATACTGGAAGACCTTTTGCTTAGCTGTTTTATTTCTCACCTTTGAGGCGATCAGCGACCTGATGCAGCCGACGATTATGGCAAAGATTATTGATGAAGGTGTAGCAAATCGAGACCTTCACTATGTGTTAAAAATGGGCGGACTAATGCTGTTGATTACGGCACTAGGTGCAGTTAGTGCATCAACAAGAAGTGTGTTAGCGAGCATCGTTTCGCAAAGCTTTGGAACCGAGCTAAGGTCCGACTTATTTAAAAAAGTCCAATCCCTTTCGTTTAAAAACCTCGATAAGTTTGACCGCGCGTCCTTAATAACTCGACTGACAAACGATGTGACACAAGTTCAGGTATTCGTTAATGGATTGATGCGGATTTTCGTAAAGGCCCCGCTTTTAGCGATTGGCGGCTTGATAATGGCGACGCGGCTGAATTTGCACTTATCAGTTGTGTTAGCTGTAGTAGTGCCTATTGTGGCGCTATTAATTATTTTTAACTTAAAATTAGGGTTCCCGCTATTTTCCAAGGTACAAATGGCATTGGATCGGGTGAATTCTGTAATGAGGGAGTACTTATCAGGGGTTCGTGTCGTAAAGGCATTCAATCGTTTTGATGTGGAAATAGGTAAATTCAGCAAGGCAAATGATCATTTCAAAGATCAATCCATCGCCGCAAGCCGTCTCATGGCCACCTTTAGCCCGGCGATCATGCTGACAGTCAATCTTGGCATTGTTGTCGTCCTTTGGATTGGTGGGTTAGGCGTGGATTCCGGCGAAATTCAGGTAGGCCATATTATTGCTTTTACCAACTATATGACACAAATCTTATTTTCTTTGATGATGATTTCCATGGTATTCAATATGTTTGTCCGGGCAAAGGCCTCAGCAGGGAGAATCGACGAAGTCTTTTTACTAGAAGATTCCTTTACCTGGGATCAGGAAGAGCTCCATAGTCAAACGGAAAAAGGACGAATTGATTTTGAAGATGTTACCTTTGCCTATGGAGGAACAACAGGTGAACCCATCTTAAAACATATTAATCTCACAATACATCCTGGAGAAACGGTTGGAATCATTGGTTCAACTGGTTCAGGGAAAAGTACCTTGGTGGGACTCATACCCCGCTTTTACGATGTTACCAGTGGAACAATAAAAGTAGATGGTGAAAACATTCAACGTGTAAATCCCAAGAAGCTAAGGGAGAAGATTGCCATTGTTCCGCAGAAAAACATCTTATTTTCGGGAAGTGTGGCGGAAAATCTCCGTTGGGGAAAAGAGGATGCAACCGAGGAAGAAATGGTAGCTGCAGCATCAATGGCAGGGGCTCATGATTTTATCAACGCCTCCCCTGAAGGGTATCACACAAGAATTGGCCAAGGTGGGGTTAATTTTTCCGGCGGACAGAAACAGCGGATTTCGATTGCCAGAGCGTTAATAAAAGGACCGGAGATTTTAATTCTTGATGATAGTACAAGTGCTGTGGACGTGGCAACAGAGGCAAAAATCAAAGCATCCTTAAAAAAGTATGCCGAAGGGCTTACCTGTTTACTGATTGCGCAGCGGATTACCTCCATTATGGATGCTGATAAAATCATTGTTCTTGATCATGGAGAACTAGTTGGGGTTGGCACACATCAGGAACTAATCGAGACGTGCAGCGTGTATCAGGAAATTTACCAGTCACAAATCGGCAAGGAGGGGTTGTAAATGTCACAGGGAAATGTACAGACGGGGAACACCGCCCCTACCCCGCTGCCGATTAGACCTGGTGGCGTGGGTGGAGGGCACCGCCGGGGTCCCGTGGTGAAACCCAAAAATTTCAAAGGGACTTTAAAGCGACTTTGGCATTACTTTGGAAATGAAAAGAAGATGCTGACCCTTATTTTTACTTTTATTTTAATCGACTCTGTCCTCATGCTCCTTGCTCCGTTCCTTATTGGAAGAGCGATAGACGCTATGACCCCTAAATTTGGAAAAGTGGACTTCAATCTGTTAGAAGTAATGATTATCGTCCTTACCTGCGCGTATGTGACGGATGCTGTTCTTACTTTTTTACAAGGATGGCTGATGGCTGGCGTGGCTCAGCGAGTGGTGAAACGATTGCGGGAGGCCTTGTTTCAAAAGCTGCAGAAGCTCCCTGTTTCTTTTTTTGATTCAAGGACACATGGAGAACTCATGAGCAGACTTTCCAATGACGTCGATAATGTGAGTAATACGATTTCCCAATCGACCACGCAGCTCATGTCTGGGCTGATGATTATTAGCGGTTCACTAATCATGATGTTAATTTTGAGTCCTTTGTTAACCCTGGCTAGTTTAGTAACGGTACCGCTTGTTTTTTTACTAACAAGGACGATTGCGAAAAGAACAAGCGTGTTATTTAAGAATCAACAAATTCAGCTAGGCACATTAAATGGACACATCGAGGAGACTATTTCTGGAATTGAAGTGGTTAAAGCCTTTAATCATGAGGAGAAGGTTATTGAGGAGTTTGATGCGGTCAATGAAAAGCTCCGTGCGGTGGGCTTAAAGGCACAAATCTGGTCGGGCTTCCTGATGCCGATTATGAACGTCATCAACAACCTTGGTTTTGCCATTGTAGCTGTTATTGGCGGTGTCCTCGCGGTTAAAAGCTTAATTACGGTTGGAGCAATTGCCAGCTTTATTACCTATTCCCGACAATTTGTTAGACCGTTAAATGATCTGGCTAATATCTTTAATATTTTGCAATCTGGTGTGGCTGGAGCTGAACGGGTATTTGAAGTCATGGATGAGCAAGAAGAGCCTGCGGACCTTCCATCGGCTGTCCCCTTGGAACATCCAAAAGGCCATGTTGTATTTGAAAATGTCAGCTTTGGTTACCGGCCTGATGTGCCCATTTTAAAAAATGTTAGTTTTGAAGCCCATATTGGCAGTAGCACAGCCTTGGTTGGACCAACAGGTGCTGGGAAAACAACCATTGTGAATCTGCTGACCCGATTTTACGATGTGACGGACGGAAGAATTCTCCTTGATGGCCGGGATATTCGTGAATATACAAGGGATAGCCTGAGGAAATGCTTTGGGTTTGTACTGCAGGATACGTATTTGTTTTCAGGTACCATCAAAGAAAATATTAAATATGGGAAGCCGGATGCTACTGATGAGGAAGTAGAGCAAGCGGCTAGAATGGCTAATGCGGATGGGTTTATTAAGCGGTTGCCACAGCAGTATGAGACGGCCCTATCAGAAAATGGAGGTAATTTAAGTCAAGGGCAACGACAGTTATTAGCGATCGCGAGAGTGATTTTAGCCAAACCGTCCTTACTGATTTTAGATGAAGCCACAAGCAGTATTGATACGAGAACAGAACTTCATATACAAGCGGCCTTGCTCTCTTTGATGGAGAACCGAACCAGCTTTATTATTGCTCACCGCTTAAATACAATTCGTGATGCAGATACGATCATGGTCATTGATCATGGGGAGATAATTGAAAAAGGCAGCCATGATGAATTAATGATAGTTAAGGGCCGATACCATCAAATGTTTGATAATCAGTTTAAAAATGTTGAGGGTGCTTAAAGCATTCTCTTATTTTTTTGTAGAATATTGGTACCCTTTGTTTATTTTATCGTGACAACTGTAAAGACACTTGTTAAAATACAGTTGATTACTAGATTACATTTTATACCTAAAGGAATGGAATTTGGGGAATAATGTAAGTGCAGGCATTAACATAGGGGGAACAATATGAAAAACAAAAAAGAAATATCAGAAAGAAAGCTGCTCGGCATCGCCGGGATGGGCTGGATGTTTGATGCAATGGATGTCGGAATGCTTTCCTTCATTATTGCTGCCTTAAAGGTGGAATGGGAGTTAACGCCTGAACAAATGGGCTGGATTGGCAGCATTAACTCGATCGGTATGGCTGTTGGGGCACTTATCTTTGGTTTAATGGCTGACCGAATTGGAAGAAAAAATGTATTTATTATTACCTTATTGTTATTTTCAGTCGGTAGTGGAGCATCCGCATTTGCTTCCACATTAGCTGTCTTTTTAGTGTTTAGGTTTATAATTGGTGCTGGTTTAGGTGGGGAACTTCCTGTAGCCTCTACTCTTGTATCAGAAAGTGTCGCTGTTGAAAAACGGGGCAGAATTGTTGTATTGTTAGAAAGTTTCTGGGCAGGCGGTTGGTTGATTGCAGCCATCATTTCGTATTTCATCATTCCGAAGTTTGGCTGGCAGGTAGCTTTATTTATCAGCGCCCTTCCTGCTTTCTATGCCCTTTATTTGCGAATGGGTCTCCCTGATTCACCTCGCTTTGAGGCGATTAAGAAAAAGGAAAAAATCTCTGCATGGGAAAGCTTTGCAAAGCTTTGGTCTAAAGAGCATGTCCGTCAAACGTCCATGCTATGGATTGTTTGGTTTTGTGTGGTCTTCTCTTATTATGGAATGTTTTTATGGCTGCCAAGTGTGATGGTCATGAAAGGGTTTAGCTTAATCAAAAGCTTTGAATACGTGCTGATTATGACAATTGCCCAATTACCAGGTTATTTTACAGCAGCATGGTTTATTGAAAAATTTGGACGTAAGTTTGTATTAGTTGTTTATTTAATTGGAACGGCCATTAGTGCGTACTTCTTTGGAACAGCGGAGTCAACAGCACTGTTAATGACAGCAGGCATTCTGCTATCCTTCTTTAACCTTGGCGCTTGGGGTGGTCTGTACGCGTATTCTCCAGAACAATACCCAACGGTTATTCGTGGGACAGGAACAGGTATGGCAGCTTCCTTTGGTCGAATTGGCGGTGTGTTAGGGCCATTGTTAGTAGGTAATCTTGTTGCACAAAAGGTATCGATTTCTTCAATCTTTACCATCTTCTGTATATCCATCCTTGTGGGTGCATTGGCTGTTTTCGTTTTGGGAAAGGAAACCAAAAAGAAAGAATTAGTATAATAATTAGAAGAAGGAGATTCCCTTACAGGAATCTCTTTTTCACATTAGCAGAGGAAAGAATCATATTTAGACAAAATAATTCATTTGCCGCGTTACTTTCAACATAAAAGTAATTTTCTATCCACTTTACTGAAATAAAGCCTTTAAGGACAGTGAAAGCTTAGTTTTCATTGTTTTCTAAATTATTTTAAAATAATGGACTTTCCTACTAGACGAACCCTCAAATATTATGTACAATGTTTTCAGAATATTATCTTTATTGCAAAGAGTAACACAACTATCTTGGGAAAATTTTTTAAAAAAACAGGGGGTAAAGCCATGAGAAAGAAAAAATTAGCTGGTGTTTTTATGTCATTTATGCTATCAGCAGGCGTAATGGCAGGATGTAACTCGACCACTAGTGGTGATGGTGGAGGAGATACAATTAAAATTGGAGCCAACCTTGAGCTGTCAGGCGGAGTAGCTTCTTACGGTCAATCCGAAAAAGAAGGTATTGATCTTGCAATTGAGGAAATCAATAAAAAAGGTATTGATGGCAAGAAACTAAAACTTGTTACCTTTGACAATAAATCAGAGGCATCAGAGGCAACAAGTGGTGCGCTTAAATTGGCTACACAAGACAAGGTGGCAGCAATCATCGGCGCGGCAACAAGTACAAATACGCTTGCACAGGTACAAATTGCTCAAGATAATAAGATTCCATTAATTACTCCAACAGGTACAAACCCTACTATTACAAATAAAGATGGAAAAGTAAGTGACTTTGTTTTCCGTACATGCTTTATCGACCCATTCCAAGGTACAGTTGCAGCGAACTTTGCAGCGAAAGAATTAAAGGTGAAGAATGCAGCGATCCTAATTGATAGCTCAAGTGACTATGCAAAAGGACTTGCAGATGCGTTCAAGAAAGCATTTAAGGCGAATGGTGGAAAGATTGTAAAAGAAGAAGCATATGTGGCAAAGGATACAGATTTCCATGCAACTTTAACAAATATTAAAGCAGCGAATCCAGAATATGTATTCATTCCTGGATACTATGAAGAAGTGGGCCTAATCATTAAGCAAGCTCGTGAAATTGGTCTAAATGTACCATTAATGGGTGGCGATGGCTGGGATTCTCCTACTCTAGTAAAAATTGCTGGTGGCGCGGACCCATTAAAGAATACGTTTATCACAAACCACTATTCATCAGGGGATAGTGACAAGAAGGTACAAGACTTTGTTACGGCATTCAAAGCGAAATATGATGGCAAATCACCGGATGCGTTCAACGCATTAGGCTATGATACTGTGTACTTTATTGCTGACGCGATTAAGCGTGCAGGAAGCAGTGATTCTAAGAAAATTCAGAAGGCACTTGCAGAAACAGATGGACTTGAGCTTGTATCAGGAAAAATGAAGCTTGATAAAAATCATGATCCAATCAAAGCAGCTGTTATCCTTGAGTACGTAAACGGCGAACAACAATTTAAGGTGAAGGTAAATCCGTAATCTAATTTTATAATGGGCAAATGAATAGGGAGAATGGATGTCTCCCTATTCCCATTTTAAGAGATAGTTGAAGTCCTTTTAAGGGAGTGTTTGGACATGGAACAATTTATACAACAATTAGTCAACGGAATATCCCTAGGGAGCATATATGCATTAATCGCCCTTGGATACACAATGGTATACGGAATCGTCAAACTGATTAACTTTGCCCACGGGGATGTCTTCATGGTCGGTGCATTTATTGGCTTTTATTCTATTACTATTTTAGATTTAGGATTTTTCCCTGCTTTAGTTATTTCCATGGCGGCATGTGCCATCTTTGGTGTGTTAATTGAGCGAATTGCATACAAGCCGTTGCGAAACGCGACAAGGATAGCAGCTCTTATTACAGCCATTGGGGTGTCGTTGTTTATCGAATATGGAACGATTTATGCACGTGGTGCACAGCCAGAGGCGTATCCAAGCGGATTGGTTCCAATCAAAAGCTTAGATGTATTTGGTGTAAAAATAAGTGGTCAGTCGATTTTGATACTTGGAACATCTGTGATTCTGATGGTTCTTCTCCAATTCATTGTACATAAAACAAAAATTGGGAAAGCCATGCGTGCTGTCTCACATGATATGGATGCAGCAAGATTGATGGGAATTAATGTAAATAACACCATTTCTGCAACCTTCGCTATCGGATCTGCTTTAGCAGGTGCAGCAGGTGTTATTTTCGGAATGTATTATACAAAGATTGAGCCGTTGATGGGGATTATCCCAGGATTGAAAGCCTTTGTTGCGGCTGTTTTAGGCGGAATCGGAATTATTCCAGGTGCAATGGCAGGAGGCTTAGTTTTAGGTACAATTGAAGCGTTTGTTAGTGCCGCAGGCTATTCTTTATGGCGCGATGGAGTGGCATTTATTGTCCTAATCTTAATTTTGATCTTCAAACCTGCAGGCTTATTTGGTAAAAATGTCAGGGAAAAGGTATAGGGGGTGGCTTAAGCGATGTCAATTTTTAAACAAGCAAAGTTTTTTTGGACCTCAATCGTTTTAGCCGTAATTTTTTCGGTCATCGTTCAATTTTTAATTGTGGGTGGAACACTGAATCAATTCTATGTGAATACGCTCTTTTTCATGGGTATTAACATTATCTTAGCGGTCAGCCTTCACTTAATTATTGGGATTACAGGGCAGTTTTCCATTGGACATGCTGGGTTTCTCGCGGTGGGTGCCTATGCGTCTGCTATTATGACGATGAAATTGAGCTTGCCGTTTCCAGTCGCATTAATTACCGGAGGATTAGCGGCAGCTGTAGCGGGTCTAATTATAGGGATTCCGACACTACGATTAAGAGGAGATTATTTGGCCATTGCTACACTTGGTTTTGGCGAAATCGTTCGAATCGTATTTTTAAATATTGATTATGTAGGCGGCGCAAGCGGGATGACCGTATCCCATTTAACCACATGGCCGTGGTTGATTGGCTGTGTCGTATTTACGATTATTGTCATTGCAAACTTCACCAACTCTACACACGGAAGAGCTTGTATTTCCATTAGAGAGAATGAGATTGCTGCCGATGCGATGGGGATTAATACAACTTATTATAAAGTAGCTGCCTTTGCGCTCGGTGCCTTTTTTGCAGGAATTGCTGGTGCTCTCTTTGCACATAACTTTTATATTATCCAACCAACCAACTTTGGATTCTTAAAGTCATTTGATATTTTAATTTTTGTTGTATTGGGTGGTTTGGGTAGTATGTCTGGTGCTGTTATTGCTACTGTTCTGTTGACAATCATCTCTACCTATCTACAAAACTATCCAGAGGTACGGATGGTCATCTATAGCTTAGTCTTAATCGTAATGATGCTTTACCGTCCACAAGGATTAATGGGCACAAAAGAGATTACGTCATTCTTTACATCTAGTAAATCCGCTAAAGGAGGAGTACAGCATGGCAGCAAAAACACAGTTGCTTAAGGTAGAAAATGCAGGAATCCGATTTGGTGGGTTGAAGGCTGTGTCTGATGTAAACCTGGAATTAAAGCAGGGTGAACTAGTCGGTTTAATTGGACCAAACGGTGCAGGGAAAACAACCTTCTTTAACCTGCTAACAGGTGTGTATGTTCCCACTGAAGGAAGCATTTCATTAGAGGGAGAAAAATTGAACGGTCTAGCTCCTTATCGGATTACAAAAAAGGGAATCAGCCGGACCTTTCAAAATATCCGTTTGTTTAGTGAATTATCCGTACTGGATAATGTAAAGGTTGCTTATCATTCATTGTCTAAGCATTCCATATTTAGCTCCATTCTTCGCCTCCCCTCCCACTTTTCTGGTGAAAAGGAAATGGAAGAAAAGGCCATTGAATTTTTAAAAATCTTTAAGCTTGACGATGTCTTGCATGAGAAAGCAAAGAACTTACCATATGGACAGCAGCGCCGTCTTGAGATTGCCAGAGCCTTGGCTACAAATCCAAAGTTATTGCTCTTGGATGAACCCGCAGCTGGTATGAACCCGCAGGAAACGGAAGAATTGATGAATTTAATCGCTCTAATTCGCGAGAAATTTTCATTGACGATTCTTCTAATTGAACATGACATGCTTCTTGTTATGGGCGTATGTGAGCGAATCTATGTACTTGACCATGGTCAATTGATTGCCGAGGGTACACCTGAACAGATCAGAAATAATCCAAAAGTCATCGAAGCGTATCTTGGCGAGGAGGTCTCTTAATATGCTAAAAATAAAGGATATGAATGTCTATTACGGAAATATTCATGCATTGAAGGGAGTTTCCCTCGAAATCAATCAAGGTGAAATCGTCACACTGATTGGGGCAAATGGCGCCGGTAAAAGTACGCTATTAAAAACGATTTCTGGGCTCCTGAAGCCAAAAAACGGAGAAATTGTGTTTGAAAATGAGCACGTAGGTGGGAAGGTGGCCCAATCAATCGTTAAAAGAGGAATTTCTCAAGTTCCTGAAGGGCGTCGAGTGTTTTCAAATATGTCCGTTGAGGAAAATTTAGAATTGGGAGCCTATTTACGAAAAGACAAAAAGGGCATACGCGAGGATTTTGAAAAAGTTTATCAGCTTTTCCCTCGCTTAGAGGAACGTCGGAAGCAGCAATCGGGTACGCTCTCAGGCGGTGAGCAGCAAATGCTCGCGATGGGTCGTGCACTAATGGCAAGGCCTCGCCTTTTGCTATTAGACGAGCCATCCATGGGTCTTGCTCCGCTGTTGGTAAAAACCATCTTTACTATCATTGAGGAAATCAATCAGCAAGGAACGACCATATTATTAGTTGAGCAAAATGCAAATATGGCATTATCTATTGCCGACCGTGCCTATGTCATCGAGACAGGAAAAATAGTGGCTGCAGGTACTGCTGAAGAACTGAGCCAATCAGACCAAATAAGACAAGCCTACCTAGGTGGGCATTAAAACAAAAAAGGGTTTTACCCTTTTTTTTTAGGCTGTCGAAAAACTATCGATAGCCTTTTATTTTATTTATTCTCTTTATCTTTAGTAAATGAATGCGTTAATTAGTAGCGTAAATTGAATATGCTTTTTTAACAAGTCTGTTGATTGGAGCTCCAGGCGCGAGCGGTTCGCGGGCGTGCCGGGGAGCCTCCCCGCGGAAAGCGAGTACCCGGAGCGAAAATCAACAGGCCAGTTAGCAGGGAGAAACATTTATTAAATATCTGAGAAAAATACACTTTCTCGACAAGTGGGAAAAGGGATTTGCCCCCTTTTTTACATTATACCTTCATTTTCTGCCGCTCCGTTTCAAGCTTGAATTGAGACCGTTGTTTCGGACTTACTTTATTGCGTATGATATTGCAGTAATCCTGATAAAGCTGCTCTAATCCCACTAAAGCAAGTGAAAAGAAATTGGCATAATTCTTTTGAACTTCCCACTTGAGCTCATTCTTTCCACAAATACTGTATTTATTTAACTCTTCAATCTCCTTTTGAATGTTAATCAATTCCGTTGCCTGATCTTCCTTAGGTAAGGCCAGCACATGGTCAATCTTTTCAATATAGGCCATTGATTTCTCAATCTTCCCTTTAATTTCCTCGTACCCCTCTCTGTCAATCAGGTTGTACCTTAGTTTAAACTCATTTAATAGATTGGCAGATTCATAGGTAGCATTGACAATATCATCCCGTGTCATATCCTTTGTTTCATAGCTGAGCATATGCTTCCAAGAAGGCTGTGTAATTGCTCTACGATGGTCTTCAAGGGTATGACAGAATTTCTTATAGCCGTGGATTTCAGGATGTTCAAAAGCAGGGCTTGCAGGATCTAAGAATGGAGCAAGCGGCGCTACAAAGTAATAGACTCTTGGATCCTTATGGCAGGCCAGATGTATCGTTTCACAGAAATCGATGTTTTCGATGGCACTTTGATAGGTCTGTCCAGGAATCCCCACCATGAAGAACAAATCGATTTTTTTACAGCCATTCTTTAAAGCAAAATTAAGGGTGTCTATAACCTTTTCATTGGTACAGCTGAACTTCCCATTGTAACGCCTTATGTTCTCATCATGTGTCTCCAGGGTAATTTCAATACTATACTTGGGTACACTTTCATTCATTTGCTTAAAAAATTCCTCATCGGCATACTGAAACAGTTCAAAGACGATTTCATTCTTCAGGTTGAGTTTTTTAAGGCGGCTAAAGAACTCATTAACATATTCACGACCACCCTGCCTGAGGTCATGAAGAATGAAAATAGGTGCGCGGCTAAACCGCGAAATAAAATGAATGTCCTCTACCAGCTTTTTCGGTGATCTTAGTGCAAGTGAATTGCGATTACAATTTTGATCATAGGCCTCTCTCGATCCCCCGCAAATCAAACAGTTTTGTGTACATCCTCTTGCTGTTAACAGCGCTGTGTTAGGATATTGAAGCCAGCCGTTATAAGGAAGTGGATCAAGGAAATTTCGGTATTTGAAAACGGAACGAATGGTGTAGCGATAGCCGGGAACGTCTATATCATCAAGATCCTTTGGTACATACGTTATTGGATTGTAGCCGTACTCGCTGCCTTTTTTCCAGGTCAAATTGGGTATGTCAGCATAGTGAGTGCTCCCTGCCTCAATTTTGTTCATCAGGAGAAGCATCAGTTTTTCGGTAGAGTCGCCACGCATAACAAAGTCGATAAATGGATAGACAATTAATTCTTTATGATAATAGGTGG
Organism: Neobacillus phoenicis; assembly: GCF_047302305.1. Taxonomy (NCBI): domain Bacteria; kingdom Bacillati; phylum Bacillota; class Bacilli; order Caryophanales; family Bacillaceae; genus Neobacillus; species Neobacillus phoenicis. The sequence goes on from NZ_CP154847.1 coordinate 536,978, forward strand.
CTGATAACCCGCCAAAAATAATGGGTGTTTGGGGATGAAGGGTTTTTACGATTTTAGCAAGTTCAATACTGCCATGTGCATGCGGGAGCCAGTGAAGGTCAATTCCGAATGCTTTTGTTTGGATTTTCTTTAATTTTGCTTCCACGTCAAATGATGAATTCATCAGCATCCGATTAGCAATATTGATGATCTTCACCCGCAGGCCATATCTTTCAAGGTAATCCGCAATGCTTGTCAGTCCAATGGGATACATTTCAAACACTGGTGATGAAGGAACTACATCACTTATTGGGCCTGCGAGCAAAGCATTTTTCCTAAAGTCGTACACACTGGGTGCGTGCAGGAGGACTAAATCATATTTCATAATTTCACCTCTTAAAATAGGTTGTTAATTTGTGAATATATACACAATGGAATGTAAGTTATGTGTTAATAATTTTAGTTTACTATAATAATAGGTTAATAGAGTGACAAACGGGTGACAATATTTGGGTGATTTTGTGGATAAAACCAGTTGGATGTAGGACCTTCCTATAGACTTGTACACTATTAATACAAAGGTAGTAGAGAAGAATAATCCTTTTAGCAAATACAAAAAGACGGAGAAATGTGCCATAATCATTTTACAAACCGGAGACGGTTTGGCCCAGTATCGGTCAGTGTGTTTCATTTGTACCGGTCTGGGTTTTTCTGTGTCCTATTGGGAAATTTCAGATTGTAATTTATCATCATGGGTCCTCTTTTATTGTGTTTATAGAATATATCCATTAAACTAACAGTAATTAACAGAAAATTTAGATATCAAATCATAAGCGGATGAAGGAGAGAAATGAATGAATAATTCGTCCAATTCGCAAAAAAAGGAACGGTTATCAAGAAACTTTTTACTTTGCATCTCCCTTATTGGAATTTGGATCTTTATCCAATTTGGACTGGTAACCATAACAGCGCCCAATGAAATAATGATTCTTGCTTTATTAGTTTTTTTTCTCCTGATTGTTGAGTTTTTTCCATTGCCAGTTTGGAAAGGCACCGTAACGATTTCTTTTCCACTAGTGTATACCATTTATTTAATGGATGGCCTGTCATATACAATTCTATCTTATGGATGTATCGTGGCATTGATTAATTTATATAAAAGAAGGCCGCTCAGGATTGTGTTTTTTAACCCTGCGCTGCTACTTATCAGTTTTTATTCTGCACACGTAATCAGTCAATGGTTTTTATCCTTTTTAACAATTGAGCTTCAGTCAAGATTCCTGCAAGGAGTTCTTCACTTTAGTCTGCTCATCCTGCCCTTTTATCTCATTAATAATTTAATTGTTGATGTCTTGCTTACGATTAGACCGCAGCTCTATAACTTCCGGATATGGAAGCGAAAAACACTGCAGGAATTGAATAGTTTCCTACTTTCATATGGATACCTGGTCCTTTTTTATTTTCTTGGAAATCAAAACAGAGGGGAAATTGATGTCTTTTCGTTCTTTTTCTTTTTTGCCCCATTAGTGTGTTTTGCGTTATTAAGTTCCATTATTGCCAACTTAAAAAAGGAGAAATCAAAATTAAAGGCACTATTTAGTATATCTTCTGAACTTAATAAAAAAATTGCAGCACCTGATTGGTTATCCTTTTTAGCTAATAATCTTCAGGAATTTATTGATGTGGATGCCTGGATTTTATGGAAAAGAGAGAAGAAGGGCTGGAATCTAAGGTTTGCCTCAGGATTAGTGATAGACGAAATTATTTTAACAGACGAAACGGCTCAGGCGTTTGATAAAACCAGGCAGTTGACCGTTTATCATCATACAAAAAAGGATGCAGGGCCCGCGGGTAAAATATTTTCAGAAGAAGTGGGATCGTTATTATATGCACCATTAGTTCTTGAAAATGAGCTGGTTGGCATGTTTGTATTTGGAAGGATTCGGTCAAAAAGCTTTACGGAAGAGGATATGCAGTCAGCGGCTACCCTTGCCAATCAGTTAGCGGTCCTTATTAAGACGAAATGGTTGTTTGCGGAACAGGAAAAAAGGTTGATTTTAGAAGAAAGAAATCGAATTGCGCGTGATATTCATGATGGGGTGGCTCAATCCCTGGCAGGGGCCATCATGAATTTGGAAACCGCCACTCGGAAATTTACCAAAATGCCAGATGATTCGTTCCGACTAATGGTAGAAAGCACGGAAAAGCTGAGGAGAAGTTTAAAGGAAGTCAGGGAATCCATATATGCGCTTCGCCCTTATCCAACGGAACGCGTAGGGCTGCTGTCGGCGATTGCCTCAAAAATCAATGCGATTCAACGAGATACTATCATGGACATATCGTTTGATACCCGCGGCCCTGAGTTTCAGCTCAGTCCTATGGTGGAAAAGATTATATTCGATATCTGCAAAGAGAGTTTGCAGAATGCTCTTAAGCATGCAGAGGCAACGAAGATTGACATTTTAGTAAGCTATCAAAAGGAACATGTTCTATTAAAAATTAAGGATAATGGGAAGGGATTTTCATTGTTCCAAGCCATGATTAAAGCAAGGCAGCATCCTCATTTTGGAATCCTGCATATGAATGAGGCGGCGGAGAAAATCCAAGCGTCGCTCCAAGTGGATAGTAAAGAAGGAGCAGGAACAGAGATTACGTTAACCGTACCAAGAATGGGAATTGAAGGGAGTGATTTAAGTGATCAAGCTTATGCTAGTCGATGATCATGCGGTATTACGTGATGGACTTAAAAATATAGTAGGAATGGAAGCCGATATTGAAGTAGTGGCAGAAGCGGTAAATGGGAATGATGCGATTGCGAAGGTGGATGAGATTTTACCGGATGTCATTCTAATGGATATTAATATTCCTGAAAAAAATGGCATAGAAGCAACAAGTGTGATAAAGGAGCGTTATCCAGCTGTTAAAATTCTCATTTTGACCATGCATGATCATGATGAATTCTTTATGGCGGCTATCCGCGAAGGGGCGGATGGATATCTTCTGAAGGATGCCCCTTCACAGCATGTCATTGACGCCATTCGTGCAGTTGCTAATGGCCAGTCGGTTATTCACCCTGCTATGACAAAGAAGTTCCTGGGTTTCCACCAACAGAAGGCAGAGCCTGTCGAAGAAAAGACCGACTCCGTGCTGACCGTAAGGGAAAAAGAAGTGCTTTTGTGTCTGGTTAAAGGAATGAATAACAAGGAAATCGCGCAAAGTCTATATATCAGTGATAAAACAGTAAAAATTCATGTCAGCAACATCTTCAAAAAACTCGGCGTAAAAAGCCGCTCCCAAGTCGTCATCTACGCCGTCCAAAACCAACTCGTCCCATTAGCATAAAAGGAAAGTGTAAAGGGTGTCAGGCACCATGTGAAAAATTCACATGGTGCCTGACCCTTTTCTGCTATTGAATTTGTTGGAGGGGCACTTGTTTATTGGAGCGGAAGGCACGAAGACTCCTGCGGGAGTACGGGGCAGGGGAGACCCCGCAGGAGCGTAGCGACGAGGAGGCTCCCCGGCACACCCGCGGAAAGCGAAGTGCCTGGAGCGGAAATCAATATCCAAGTATACAGAGCCCTTCTCAAAGGACTACGTCCTATAACTTAAGTACGAAAACAAAATAGTACTTATTCCTACTATAATTACTCCCTTTGCTGAATAGCGTTATCGTCCCCTTTTCTAGACAATAGAATTAACAACTATTAGTAGAAAAGGGGAATGGAATGTGAAAAAAAAGAAACGTTGGTTATCGGTCTTTCTTACTCTTGTCATACTAGCATCACTTGTAACTCCTGGTCTATCAAAAGGGAACGCTGAAGGGACCTCTGCTTTCATCGATAGTAAATTGCTCAAAGCACTTGAAACCGCCGTAGAGCCCTTACAAGTCATTGTTACTTTTGATGGCCACGGGGCTCCAACAAAAGACCAGCTTAACCTTTTAAGTAGTCTAGGAATCTCCAAAGGACTCTCACTGAAGACCTTACCAATGGCAGGAATACTAGCAACGAAAGATCAAATCAATAAATTAGCCGCTTCACCGGGAGTAAAGTCAATTTATTTAAATCATAAGCTCTCTTATTACAATGCAGATGCGACCAGTTTAACAGGCGTGGATAAAGTCCGAACAGATTCAGCAATGCAACAGGCAAATGGAGGATTGCCGATAACAGGAAAAGGAATCGGCGTGGTGATCAACGACAGCGGGGTGGATGGGACTCATCAAGATCTACAATTTGGCAATCATCTCGTTCAAAACGTTATGGCGAATATTAATTTAAATAGTTTGGTACCTGGATTACTGCCGATTAGTTATGTGGAGAATGTGCCAAACACGGACACTAATTCCGGGCACGGTACCCATGTAGCCGGTATCGTTGGCGGGACAGGAGCAAGCTCCAATGGAAAATATGAAGGGGTTGCTCCAGGTGCTAGTTTAATAGGATACGGTTCAGGTGCAGCTTTGTTTGTACTAGATGGCATTGGCGGATTTGATTATGCCATCAAGCATCAATCTCAATATAATATCAGAGTCATTACAAATTCTTGGGGTGGGTCAGGTGACTTTGATCCTAACGATCCGATAAATATAGCCAGCAAGGCAGCCTATGATCACGGCATCACCGTTTTATTCGCGGCTGGGAATGAGGGCCCGGGGGAAAACACGCACAATCCCTATGCTAAGGCTCCATGGGTCATTTCTGTGGCAGCTGGAGAAAAAGATGGTTCTTCTCTGGCGGATTTCTCTTCGAGAGGGACAAAAGGAGTCGGTGGTACCTTTGAAATGGATGGTAAGACATGGACATGGAAGGATGAACCAAGTGTGACCGCTCCGGGTGTCGATATTATTTCCACTCGTGCACTTGGACCCGTGTCATCGTTAGGTGCAACAACAGATGTAGGACTGATTGAACCATTATACTTGCCTTTTTATACAGCCATGAGTGGAACCTCAATGGCAACACCGCATGTTGCCGGTATTGCTGCACTTATGTTAGAAGCAAAGCCATCATTAACCCCAGATGAAATCAAGGGGATTTTACAGGACACAGCCAACCCTATGCCTGGCTATGAAACATGGGAAGCTGGAGCAGGCTATGTAAATGCCTACGCGGCACTAAAAGCCGTCCTTTTTGGAACCACAAAAGCAGTACGCTAAATATAGGTGAGGGAGAGCTGCGAGGGCAGCTCTCCTTTTTAATGGCATAATTGATATAATTAATTTAGTTTATAAAAAGAGGATGATGAACATGGCACAGGCTAAAACGAACGCAATGCGCATACTGGATGCGAAAAATATCGAGTATGACATGCTTACATACGATAATAAAGACGGGAAAATTGATGGGATTTCTGTAGCGGGAAAAATCGGCCGGGATCCAAAGGAAGTCTTTAAGACACTTGTGGCACAAGGCCCAAGCAAGCATATTTATGTATTCGTCATTCCAGTTGCCGAGGAATTGGATTTGAAAAAGGCAGCAAGAGCGGCGGGTGAAAAAAGCATGGAGATGCTTCCTGTAAAAGATATTCAAAAGTGGACAGGCTATATCCGTGGTGGCTGCTCCCCTATCGGAATGAAAAAAGAATACAAGACCTTTTTGGACGAAAGCTGCAGAGAGCTTCACACGATGGTGGTCAGCGCAGGGAAGATTGGCGTGCAAATAGTACTGGATCCTATTGTATTAAAAGAAGTAACAAAGGCGGAAGTTATTAATATTACAAAATGAGCGGCTATGTTAAAGCATTATGTTGATTTGGCACATCTGTTGATTGGAGCGGAAGGCGCGAAGACTCCTGCGGGAAAAGCGTGTCAGGGGAGACCCCGCAGGAGCGAAGCGCCTGGAGCGGAAATCAACAGACAAATTTATTAGAGCAAAATGAGAATAAGATGAATTTTTCCATGGGCACTCACCTATAACCCAGAAGCGCATATGATAGGGTGTAAATATCTCACCTAATAACTGGCCATTAAATATGACAAGAAAATGAAAGAGGCGCAGTTGAGTAGCGTAAAAGGGAGTGTTGATGAATGGCAGGGAAAATTAGAAATTATTTTGCTGGCGGGAATACAGCCAGAGGTTTCCATAACCTTTACGATTCCAATCTTCAAGGATTAGAAAGGTTGTTTATTCTAAAAGGCGGTCCTGGAACAGGTAAATCTTCATTGATGAAAAAAATAGGCAACGAATGGGTGGAACAAGGTTATGATGTGGAGTTTTTACATTGTTCCTCTGATAATAATTCCATCGATGGCGTGATCATTCCAGCATTAAAGGTTGGGATTGTTGATGGAACCGCACCACATATTATTGAGCCGAATGCACCTGGAGCAGTGGAAGAATATATTAACCTTGGTGAAGCCTGGAATGCCCGTGCTCTTAGTGTGCAGAAAAATGTGATCCAAAAGCTAACCAGACAAATTAGCCAGTCCTTCCAAAAGGCCTACGCAACATTTCATGAAGCATTAGAAATTCATGATGATTGGGAAAAAATTTATATTAATAGCATGGATTTTAAAAAGGCTGATCAATTAACAAAGAAATTAATTGACACCTTCTTTGGAAAAATGAAATTAAATAAAACGCCGGATGTTCGTCATCGATTCTTAGGTGCAGCCACACCTAAAGGCGCGGTTGATTTTGTTCCGAACTTAACGGAGGAGATTCCGAAACGTTATTTTATTAAAGGGCGTCCTGGTTCCGGGAAATCAACGATGTTGAAAAAACTAGCGGCGGCTGCCGAAGAGCGCGGTGTGGATGTAGAAATTTATCACTGCGGCTTTGACCCAAATAGCCTCGATATGTGTATTTTCAGAGAGCTCGGCATCGCAATTTTTGATAGTACGGCTCCACATGAGTATTTCCCAAGCCGTGATGGCGACGAAATACTCGACATGTATGAACTTTTGATTGAACCGGGAACAGACGAAATTTTTGCTGATTTTATCAGTAAAATTTCTGCCAAATACAAAAATAAAATGACTGAGGCGACCAGCTATCTCGCTAAAGCAAAAGAGCTGCACGATGAGCTTGAAGAAATTTATGTAGCTGCGATGGACTTCTCGGTTGTTGAAAAAATTCAAAATAAAATTGCTGAGGAAATAAAGGATTTAGCGGCTTCTACCGTTTAATAATCGCATGTTCAAGGGGTCAAACCACACTACATAATAGTGGGGTCTGACCCCTTTTCCTGTTTATTTCTTTTGTTTCTTCTTTTGCGTATGATTGTTTTTATTGCCCTTACTATTATCGCCACTTACAAATTCAGTCGCAAATTCAGCTTCCGCATGCCCCGCTTGAGGGGAATTTTGATTTTTGCTACCTTTGTTGTATTTCTTAGTCATAGTTAAATCCCTCCTTGTTATTGTAGTTTGCTGTTTGGGTGTGTTTTCATGCTAATAATTAAAGGATAAACTAGAAAATAATAGTAATTTGAAGGAGGCGTTTTTTTTGCCAACCAAAATAGAAAAGGTAACAAAGCTTTTTGAGGCGAACCGCAACGAAGAAGAGGCGGAGCCGATGACGAAGTATATGAAGAATCATTTCCCCTTTTTAGGAATCAAGTCTCCTTTACGGAAGGAACTGGAAAAGGGATTTTTCAAAAAAACGGGAATGTTGAACGAGCCATTTGATCAAGAATTTATTCTAGGGCTTTGGGAAAAGGATGAAAGAGAATACCACTATCTGGCTTTAACTTATATGGAAAAGTCGTTTAAGAAGCTGCAAAAAGAAGATTTGCCCTTAATGGAACGGCTGATAGTAACCAAATCATGGTGGGATACGGTGGACGCCCTTGCAGCAAAACCGGTCGGAAAAATTGCGGAGAAGTTTCCAGAAGTCATTGAGGAAACGATTGACGGCTGGGCAGTGCATGACAATATGTGGCTGAGAAGAACAGCTATTCTTTTTCAATTAAAATATAAACAGAAAACCGATGAAGAACGGTTGTACACATACATAAAGAGCAATTCGGATAGTAAGGAATTTTTTATCCAAAAAGCCATTGGCTGGGCGCTTAGGGAATACTCCAAAACCAACCCTTCCTCGGTGAAGCAGTTTATCAATGAAAATAGTCTTGCCCCGTTAAGTGTAAGGGAAGGAAGCAAATATGTAGACTGAGCATTTAAACGATACGGTGTAGCTATTCATGTTAGAATGGGCATAATGAAAAATTATGGAAGGTGAGACTCTTGATTAAATGTATTGCATCAGACATGGATGGAACATTATTAAATTCTACACAAACGATCAGTGAAGAAAATAAGAAAGCTATTTTAAAGGCACAAGCACAAGGAATTGAATTTGTTGTGGCGACAGGAAGGTCTTATCAAGAGGCGACCTATGTGTTAGCTGAAGCCGGTTTAAACTGTCCGGTCATCGGTGTGAATGGGGCTGAGGTGCGCTCGAAGGATGGAGAAGTTCTTGCTTCTACTCCAATCAGCAAAGAATTGGCTAGAAAAGTAGCCGTAAAGCTGGTTGAAAAAGACGTGTATTTTGAGGTGTATACCGATAAGGGTGCCTATACGATTGATGCGGATAAGGCAGTTTCTATCCTAGTCGATATCGTTGTGAGTGCGAACCCAGAGGCAAATGTTAAAGAGATTGTGGAGGCAGCGGGGGCAAGAATCCGAGATGGGTTAATTCATACCGTTGAGGATTACGAGGTTTTATTCGCTAGTGATGACTATCAAATCTACAAATTCCTGGCGTTTGACTTTGATGCAGACAAATTGGAAGAAGCGAACGAGTCTCTTGCTGAGTTGGACAATCTGGCTGTTTCTACTTCAGGTCATGAGAACTTGGAAATTACCAATAAGAATGCGCAAAAGGGAATTGCTCTAGCATCCTTTGTAGAAGCAAAAGGAATCGAGTTATCCGAAACGATGGCGATTGGTGATAACTTTAACGATGTCTCTATGTTTGAAGCAGCAGGAAGAGCGGTGGCAATGGGCAATGCAGGCTCGTATATCAAGTCTATTTGCGATGCTGTCACTGCTACTAACAATGAACATGGTGTGGCGAAGGCAATTCTCGAGGTATTGTAGGAAAGGAAGGGGTCTATGTATAAGTACAAGGTTGGTTCTATTTTACTTTTGATGATGGTCTTTTTGTCTAGCTGTTCTCTTGTTGGAAAAAAGAAGCAAGAACAGCAGGAAAATGAGGCGGCTCTTATGCAGCCGAGTGTGGAAGTAGTTGCTGAAAATTTATCTGTCCCATGGTCCATCAATCGGATGAACCAGACATTCTACATCAATGAACGAACCGGAAGTATCGTCAAGATTGAAAATGGTAAAATGGAGCGCCAGCCTGTGCGTTTAGAAAAGCCGCTTGCAAAAGCTGCGGAAGCAGGTTTGCTGGGCTTTGTATTGGATCCAAAGTTTCCTGAAGTTCAAAAGGCATTTGCCTATTACACCTATTATGATGAAAATAAAGGACAGTTTAATCGAGTCATTGTGTTGGGCTTCGGCGGAGGCGAGTGGAAAGAGGAAAAGGTGCTGATCGACGGTATCCCGAGTGCGGCCTATCATCATGGCGGAAGGCTGAAAATCGGGCCCGATGGGAAGCTGTATAGCACGACTGGTGACGCAACGGTACCAGAATTGGCGCAAAGACTGGATTCGGTGAATGGGAAAATTTTAAGGATGAATCTGGATGGGACGATCCCGACTGACAATCCGTTTCCTAACTCTTATGTGTACAGTTATGGGCATCGCAATCCACAGGGGTTGGTCTGGGTGGATGGTACGTTATATGCGAGTGAGCATGGTCAATCAGCACATGATGAGATTAATCGGATTACACCAGGGGCGAACTATGGCTGGCCTGTGATTCAGGGGTTGGAAAAGCGAGCGGGTTTGGAGACGCCAATTTTTCAATCGGGAGATGAAACGTGGGCGCCTTCTGGTCTGGCTGCAACGGATGGGAAGCTGCATGTGGCTGCACTCCGAGGGAATGAGGTTCGTGAGTTTGACTTGGCGAAGGGGACGACTAAGTCAGTGATTAGCGGCTTGGGAAGAATCCGTGACGTCTATGTCGAGCGCGACTATCTATATTTCGTTAGCAACAACACCGATGGACGCGGTAATCCAGATAAAAATGATGACAAATTGTATCGGGTATTGTTGAGTGAGTTGAAATGAGGTTTTTTGTAATGAATGAAGGACATTTTTGAGTGAAATCCCTGGTGTTTTGTCCTTCATAAGGCGGATGAAGGACATTTTTGGGTGAAATCCCAGGTGTTTTGTCCTTCATAGGGTGGATGAAGGACATTTTTGGGTGAAATCCCAGGTGTTTTGTCCTTCATAGGGTGGATGAAGGACATTTTTGGGTGAAATCCCAGGTGTTTTGTCCTTCATAAGGCGGATGAAGGATTAAGTCCATATAATTGTGTAAAAAGCAAATGAGTCAAATTAATTCCTCATGGCTACAATGTTATCAGCGACGAAAACAATGTGGAGGAATTAATTATGACTCAAATACAGTTTAACCTAAATATTGATGGTTTAAAAGATTCTGTTATGAACTCTGATATAGACGCTGTCATCAAAGCTTCTATCGTCCTTGTATTAAACTCTGTTATGGAAAAAGAACGCGATGAGTTCTTACAAGCGGTTCTTACGAACGTTCAAGTTTACGTCGTAGAACCGCTCTATGAACCGTTATTCCTTTTTTTCCATTAAAAAAGGTCGCATAGAACTCCTCTACGCGACCTTTTTCTTTTTTCCTTTTGGCTTCGGTGAGAAGTAGAAGTAGTCTACGAGACAGAACAAGGCAAGGAAAGAGTAACAAGTAACATAAACACAATGAAAAAAGCCCTTCGTGTGCGAAGGGCTTTTAGTTTGCAAATTTATAGGTCCAAAAACGCTCATTATTGATCCAAATCATGACTTGTGGGTCTTGATTTTTCAGCTTCTCTTCCATACCAATAAACATCTGCTCTGTTTGTGAACGGTGTGCTTGGATGGCTGCGAGCTTTGTTTGGCCTACAGGCGTGATATTGTTGATAATATCCGGTTCCCCAAGCTCTTCGACACAATTATTAGAGAAGGCGACACAGTGTAAGGTCGGCCTTGCAGTGGCAGGCATCTTCTCAACTGCCCTCACAACTGCCGCACCGGTGGCATCGTGATCAGGGTGAACCGAATAACCTGGATAAAAAGTGATAATTAGGGATGGATTTAGCTCGTCTATTAAGGCTGACATCGTGTTAGTCAGCTTCTCTTCATCTTCAAATTCAATCGTTTTATCACGGAAACCAAGCATACGGAGGTCTTGAATCCCCAATATACGGGCGGCCTCCTTCAATTCCTGCTTCCGTATTTTAGGGAGATTTTCCCGATTAGTAAAAGGGGGATTGCCCATGTTTCTTCCCATTTCACCTAATGTTAAACAAGCATAGGTAACAGGAGTTCCATTCTGAACATGAGTCGCAATCGTACCTGATACACCAAAAGCCTCATCATCAGGGTGAGGAAAAACAACCAAGACATGGCGCTCTTTTTTCATAGTTCATTCTCCTTTCCGAGGTAACTGTTCAGCTCTCCTTACTCAAATGGAGTTTGGCTGATTTCAAGGGCAACGGCCAGCTTTCCTTCATGGTCATGGCCGGCTAATAATAGATGGTTCTCTTCGTCGATCTCAAAGTGGGTAATCCCCTCTGCGTAAATCCAACCGAGGTTAATTTTTAAACCGACGCGATACGGACCATTTCCTGTAATCTTTCCTAATTCATAACGGACAAGGGCGTTACGAATATAGGCTCCAGCGGAAAAGAAAGATTGATCTTTATGTGATGCATAAGCACCATTGGTTGTTTCAAGGTGAATATAAACATCTTTGTTTGCAAAGCCATTAATGGCCTCTTGGACACGGCTTAACTCCACTAACTCCATGCCTCATGACCTCCTTCCCTTTGATCCACAAGCAGAATCTATAAACTATTCTTATTTAATAATGTAACTATCATACTAAAATCATTTAAAAAATGCGAAATGAATGCTTAAAAAAAGAGGTTGCTTTTACGCCAACCTCTTTCGATTATATTTATTCACAATCCTCACAGTACTCGGTAACAGCGCCGCCGCGGTATGCACCATGCCAAGTAGGACCGACGAATTGGTTTAAGCGGAAGCCTTGCTGGATGGCTGCAGTGATAAACTCCTTCGCCACATCCACTGCATCATAGACAGATTTCCCTTTTGCCAGTTCCGCCGTAATAGCTGATGAATATGTACAGCCTGCACCGTGCGTATACGTTGTTTCGAATTTTTCTGATTCGTATAGCTTAAATTCTTTTCCATCATACAGAAGGTCAACAGCTTTATCCTCTGTAGTAAGCTTGCTGCCGCCTTTAATAAGGACGAATTTCGCACCTTGCTCATGGATTTTCACTGCAGCTTCCTTCATTTCCTCAACGGTCCGCGGTGTCTTCATTCCAGCAAGTTGTCCTGCTTCGAAAAGGTTTGGCGTAACCACTAAGGCACGTGGTAAAAGAAACTCGCGCATCGCATCTGTTGTCTCCGGATTCAATACCTCATCTTCGCCTTTACAAACCATTACTGGATCAATGACTACTTTTTCCAACTTGTTTTCATCGATTTTTCTTGCAGCTAATTCAATAATTTCAACGGTTCCAAGCATTCCTGTTTTCATCGCGTCAATTCCAACGGATAAAACAGTTTCCAATTGAGTCTCTAATGTATCTACTGCAATGGGAAACACACTATGGTGCCAGTCTTTTGGATCCATCGTTACAATCGTTGTCAGTGCCGTCATTCCGTACACACCAAGCTCCTGGAATGTCTTCAAATCTGCCTGAATGCCTGCGCCGCCGCTCGTATCCGAACCGGCAATCGTCATTACTTTTTTAATCGTCATTATGTACTCCTCCTTCATGGTATAAGGCCCTTCTATTATTATAAAACAAATTCAAAAATATAACATAAATGTGATTTGGCTTTTGTGTGGTGGTGGAATCCTTGACAGAAAAATGACAATTACACCATTTGTACTATTTGCATGTATTTAGCGTGATAAATATTACTTTCAAAAAAATGCGTCGAAAGTACGATAAATACATAGGGACGTCTGATATTTTTCGACAAAGTGACAAATATCGCTGAGCTGTTAGGGGTCCTATTTTTACAATGAATAAATAAAGAAATCTTAATGGGGAGGGGAAACAATGAACCGCAAGGGGTGTCCCGATGAGTATCCAATTTCCTTGAGCATAAACGGATATGAAATAGCCATTTTTCAATTAACGAAATACGACCTAGAGGATTGGACCTATGGATATTTGTTTTCTGAAGGATTTATTCAGGAAGCTAGTGATATTGAATCCATCTTAATTAATGAGGAGATGGGCAGCATTCACGTTTCTCTCAGCTCCCATTTTGATGAAGAACAAGTTTTTTCAAAAAAGAAGCACTATACCGCGGGGTGTGGCAGAGGAGTTACCTTCTTCTCTATGACAGATGTGAAGAATTTTGACAGGATTACCTCGGATAAGACCTATCAATTAAGCTATCTCTTAAAAAAGAGAAGTGAGTTTGCCCAGAATTCAGATCTATACCTGGAAACAGGCGGAATGCATGGAGCCTGTATTATCGGTGAAGATGGCATGTTGGCGATTCGCGAAGATATTGGCCGCCATAATGCCGTAGACAAGATTATTGGATATGCCATAAGAAAACGGTTACAGCCCGAAAGGTTAATTTTACTCACAACCGGCAGGGTTTCATATGAAATGCTCTCAAAAGCAGCGAAATTTGGTTTTCCTGTTATCGGTTCACGTACGGCAGCCACCAAGCAGGCTGTACAGCTGGCAAAATTTTTAAAAATTGAGGTAATTGGCTATTTAAGAGGGAAAATGGCCACGGTTTATACCTCTGCTGGCCGAGTGATCAATGATGTAACGGCCGAGTTGCCATTAGAGAGAAGTATTGAAGGGGGGAATTCATAACGTAGAGTATATGATGAAGAGAAATAGAGAGAGAAATACGGGATGTTCTAATCAATTTTGGGAAGGAGATTAGTGATGGTTGAAATGAACTTAAATCGCCGGCAATTTTTAAAGCTATCTGGTGCGACTGCAGCTACTCTTGCTGTTGTTGAACTGGGCTTTAATGAAAAGAAGGCCTACGCGAAATCAAAAGAATTCAAAATTGCCAAAGCTACTGTAACACCAACCATTTGCTGCTACTGTGGTGTCGGATGCGGAATCCTCGTTCACACCAAAGATAATACTGTGGTTTATACGGAAGGGGATCCGGATAACCCAATTAACGAAGGTAAGCTTTGTAGCAAAGGAACCACATTAAGACAGTTATATACATCTGAAAAACGATTAACCAAACCACTTTATCGTGCTCCAGGAAGCGATAAGTGGGAGGAAAAAGAATGGGATTGGATGCTAGACACCATTGCCAAACGAACAAAAGAAACACGCGACAGTTCATTTGTTGAGATTGAAAATGGCATCACAGTGAATAAAACAGAAAAGATTGCAAGCCTTGGCGGCGCAGCACTTGATAACGAAGAAACTTATTTGCTATCCAAATTAATGAGAGGGCTTGGTGTCACCTATTTAGAGCACCAGGCACGAATATGACATAGTTCTACGGTTGCCGGTCTGGCACCTACATTTGGTCGTGGAGCAATGACTAACCATTGGAATGATCTGCAGCATACTGATTGTGCGTTGATTATTGGCGCAAACCCTGCAGAAAATCATCCGATTAGCTTTAGATGGCTGACAAAAGCCAAGGAAAGAGGCGGTAAGATCGTCAGTGTGGACCCACGTTACACAAGAACGTCGGCACAGGCAGATGTATATGCACCGCTTCGCTCCGGTACGGATATTCCGTTCATCGGCGGGATGATTAATTATGCATTAGAAAACAATCTCATCCACAAAGAGTATGTTGTTAACTATACAAATGCTGCTTTCATCGTGAAAGAGGGTTATGACTTTAATGATGGTCTTTTCTCCGGATACGATGAAGCAAAACGGGCATATGACAAAACAAAATGGGCAATAGAAACAACGGAAGACGGTAAACCAGTGAAGGACGTATCATTAACCCATCCACGCTCCGTATTCCAGCTAATGAAGAAACACTATTCCCGTTATGATGTGAAAACGGTAACAACGGTCACAGGAACACCAAAAGAAGATTACTTAAAGGTTTGTGAGGCCTTCTGTTCTACCGCTAAGGTGGGAAAAGCAGGTACGATTATGTATGCAATGGGAACAACTCAGCATACGGTCGGCTCTCAAAACGTCCGTATTTATGCGATTCTACAGCTTCTATTAGGCAACATCGGCTTACCTGGCGGCGGAATCAACGCGATGCGCGGTGAATCGAACGTACAAGGTTCAACCGACTTTGGTTTATTATTTGATAACTTAACAGGTTACCTGGGCGCACCTAAAGCCACAGTTCCAGAGCATGCCTCGCTTAAAGGCTACCTGGAAAAAGAAACACCAAAAACAGGCTACTGGAGCAATAAGCCGAAATTCGTAATAAGCTTACTGAAAGCTTGGTACGGAGCCAATGCAACAAAGGACAACGAATTCGGTTATCAATTCCTGCCAAAAGGAAACAAAAACTACTCCCACATCAATTTATTTAACGCGATGTATAAGGGTGAGTTAGACGGCGCGTTCCTATTCGGTACGAACCCAGTGGTCGGCGGACCGAATGCAGGAAAAGAAAAAGAAGCTCTGGGCAACCTTAAATGGTTGGTAGCCATAGACCTTTGGGAAACAGAAACGTCTGCTTTCTGGCAAAAAGAAGCAGGCAGTAACCCTGCAAAAATCAACACAGAAGTATTCTTACTTCCAGCCTCTGCTTCATTTGAAAAAGAAGGTAGTGTATCAAACAGCTCCCGCTGGATGCAATACCGCTGGAAAGCGATTGATTCACGTGGCGAAGCAAGACCAGACCTTGATATCATTCATGAATTAGCCTTAAAACTAAAAGCATTATATGCGAACAGTCCTAAATCAGCAGACAAGCCGTTCTTAGCTCTAGATTGGAATTATGGAACAGGGGATGTACCTGATATTGATCTAGTTGCTAAAGAAATCAATGGCTATGACTTAAAAACAGGTAAATTAATCGCTGGTTTTGGTGCTTTACTAGATGATGGAACCACCTCAAGTGGTAACTGGATTTATTCCGGTTTCTACCCTGAAGAAGGCAAAAACAAATCCAAGAACCGTGATAACAAAGATACGGGCGGCGAGAACTATTTGAACTGGTCCTATGCATGGCCTTCCAACCGTCGGATTCTTTACAACCGTGCAGCAGCCGATCCTAGTGGTCAGCCATGGAGTAAGGAAAAGGCCGTCATCTGGTGGGATGCTGCTCAGAAAAAATGGGTCGGAAATGACGTCCCAGACTTTAAACCAGTTTTAGGGCCAACAGAGCCAGGTGGAACAGGAGCATTCATGATGAACAAAGATGGTGTAGCGCTATTATTTGCACCAACCTTGAATGATGGACCATTCCCTGAGCATTATGAGCCATTTGAAAGCCCAGTGGCGAATGCTTTTTCTAAGATTCAATTAAACCCAGCAACAGTGGTCATTGAAGGTGACTTCAATAAAAAAGGCGATAAAAAGAAATTCCCGATTATTGCAACCACCTACCGTGTCAGTGAACACTGGCAGTCTGGCTCCATGACAAGGAACCAGGAATGGCTTTCTGAACTAGCAGGTCATATGTTTATTGAAATGAGCGAAGAACTTGCTAAAGAAAAAGGCATCAAGAACAAAGACAAAATCGTCGTCAGCTCCGCGCGCGGGGAAATTAAAGCCTACGCGATGGTGACAAAACGATTTAAGCCAATCCTCACAAACGGTAAGAAGGTCCATGAAATCGGAATGCCATGGCACTTTGGCTATAAAGGATTTGCGACCGGAGATACAGCCAACCGCCTGACTCCGCATATTGGGGATGCCAATACGATGATTCCTGAATACAAAGCATTCCTCTGTGATGTTAGGAGGGCGGACTAATGACGAAATATGTAAAGTATGTTGACGTAACCAAGTGTGACGGCTGTCGTGCCTGTATGGTGGCCTGTAAAAACTGGAACGACCTTCCGGCGGAGCCAACGGAATTCCAAGGAAGTGTGCAATCCCATGCGAAAACAACAGCAGATACATGGAATGTCTTGCAATATATTGAGCATGAAAATAGAAAAGGTGATTTAGAATACCTATTCCGTCACTCCTCTTGCTTCCATTGTACAGATGCTGCCTGTGAAAAGGTGTGTCCTGAGAATGCCATCAGCTATACAAAGTATGGCTCTGTGGTCATCGATCAAGACAAGTGTGTAGGCTGTGGCTACTGTGTTCAGAACTGTCCATTTGAAGTAATTTCTTTAAAGACTTATAAAGATAAAAATGGTAAAGAGTACAAGAAGTCGCATAAATGTACGATGTGTACGGATCGTTTAGATGAAGGCCTGCAGCCTGCCTGCGTAACCACCTGCCACACAGGAGCGATGGAGTTTGGTGATGCGGAGGCTATGATTCAAAAAGCAGAAAAGCGCGTGAAAGAAATCAAGGATCGGTACCCGAATGCCATGGTTTACAACCCACAAGGGGTAGGCGGCACACACACTGTTTATGTGCTGGCAGAGAAGCCATCTGTATATGGGTTACCAGAAAATCCAAAGGTTCCTACCTCTGCAGTGGCTTGGAAGGATTACGCGCAGCCAATCGGTAAAATGATGCTTGGTGCGACAACCATGGCTGTTGTGGGTGCATTCATTACCAACCGTTTATTTAATAAAGAAGGCAAGGACGAGAATCAAGATGGAGGTGGTAGCCATGAGTAAAAAACAAAAGCCAACCGTCCAAGTAAAGCGGTTTTCGAAGGCCTTTGTTTGGGCACACGCCGTCAATGCCATATCATTCTTTGCACTCTATATTACGGCACTGCCTATGTACACGGAATTCTTTGACTGGCTGTATCCAGTTTTAGGCGGTCCAGAAGGAGCACGTCTTCTTCACCGAATCTTTGCGGTTGCATTTGTTACGCCTACAGTTATTTGGGTAATTTTTGATTTTAAAGGCTTTAAGCGCTGGATGAAAGAGCTTATTACCTGGAAAAAAAGAGATCTTCAATTCTTTACTGAATTTGTGAAAGAACTTTTCGGCTTCAAATTTAAACATGTCAGACAAACATTCTTTAACGCTGGTGAGAAGATCAACTCGATCATCCAAATTGTTACGGCGATTATGATTATTGGTTCTGGCTTTCCGATGTGGTTCCCACAATTTTTCCCAAGAGCGGTAGTACAGTGGGGCTACTTCTTCCACAACTTCGGCTTTGGTCTAGCCATTGCTGTTGTTGTCGGACATATTTATTTGAGTGTCGTTCATAAGAACTCAAGACCAGGATACTCCGGTGTTGTCACAGGAAAGGTTCCTGCTTGGTGGGCTAAAGAACACTATACCGAATGGTATGAAGAAGAAGTGAAAAAAGGCAACTTCCCTAAACTAGATGACCCAAGCAACAAGAAGAAAAAAGGCGCTTAATAAAAAATCGGGGAAAGAGGTTGACTCATAAGGGGTCTGACCCCACTGAAAAAACAATATCTAGACCTAGATTATTCTAAGTTTTAACTAGATATTGAATCGTGGGGTCTGACACCTTTGCTTTTGAGTCAACCTCTTTCCTTATAAAAAAGTGGAGGTAAAACGATGATTAAATCCGTTGTTTCAAAAGAGTACCAGGAGTTGCAGAAGGAAATTGTGAAGCTTCAAGAACAGTGGAAACAACAGATAGGATTGGAGACCATCAGGCCCAATCTAGATAAAGCAGCTATGGCCGCAGGGGTACCAGTTGCCGCATTAACCGCTTTTGATTTTGAAATTTCACTATTCCAACAGTGGATAGAGGAAATAAATTCCACACTAGTAAGATTTAATCCAGAACTAGAGCCAAAACTAGCTAGTATTGGTAATCTATTAAATGAAGAAGTAGCGGTGAAATGGATTGAAGAGGGATTTTCCTTCAATCATGCATATTTTGTTCGGTTTGCAGATGAATATGGCCTGGAAGAATGGATTCCGCAATTCCTGGCTGAAACAGCCCTTCGACCTTATTTACAAGTAACCGCTGAAAAGGTTCAAAAGGACATAGATAAGGCTGTTCCAGGAGCCGGTTGCCCTGTCTGTGGTGAACCGGTAAGAATAGCGACTCTTGAGGAAGAAGGGGAAAAAGTGATGCATTGCCCACGCTGTTTGGCACACTGGCATGCAAGGCGCCTGGAATGTTCGCATTGCGGCAATGAAGATCACAAAACCATTCAGTTTTTAACGATTGAAGGCGATGCTGTTTCGCAAATTCAAGTTTGCGATGAGTGTCACGGCTATATTAAAATTATTGATACAAGACAATATATCAGCAAACCCTCTGCCGCATTACTAGATTTGAACAGCATCCATTTAGACTTCGTCGCTCAAGAAAATGGATACAACGCGGTAGGTGTGAAAAAAGTAGACAATTAGGCTTTGTTAAAAGAGTGTTGATTTTGGCCTCCTGTTGATTGGAGCGGAAGGCACGAAGACTCCTGTGGGAGTACGGTTCAGGGGAGACCCCGCAGGAGCGAAGCGCCGAGGAGGCTCGCCGAAACGCCCACGGAAAGCGAAGTGCCTGGAGCGGAAATCAACAGACAAGTTAAAAGATACAAAAACTAAGAAGGTGCAAAGGTGAAGGCTGCGGCTATTATTTTATCAGGTGGAAAATCTAGCAGGATGGGCACAAACAAGGCCCTGCTAAAAATAAACGAGAAAACAAACATCGAAAGAATTGCAGATACGCTTAAGCCCCTCTTTGATGATATAATTCTAGTAACGAACAATCCTGAATCTTATGAATTTTTAGGATTGAAGATGGTAAAAGATCATTATCCTGGTATGGGGCCGCTCGCTGGAGTACATGCTGGCTTGAATCACTCGGATTACGATGTGAATTTTATTGTCGCCTGTGATATGCCGTTTGTCTCAGGAGAACTGGCGCAAGCGCTCGTCCACTTCTGCAGCCATTATGATGCCGTCATACCCGTGATTAATGGGAAACAACATCCACTTTTTGCTGTCTTTAAAAAGGAGATTGCAAGTAAAGTGGCTGGGTGCATTGAAGAAGGAACACTTCGAATGAAGCACCTTCTGGATCGCTTACATGTGTTGTACGTTACTGAAAGAGAATTGCAATCGAATAGCCTACTAGATCTTGATAAGGTCTTTTTTAATATGAATCACCCGAATGAGTACGAAGATGCAAAAAAGTGGGCCGAAGCAGATTAGATGAACACAAGGGGGAAAAGGGGAACCATGCAATTTTTCAAAGTAAAAACAGTGGAAGAAACATTTGCCTTAATTGAGGAATATATACCGGTAACGCCTACGAAAGAGGTGCGGACGCTTGAAGAAGCGCTCCATTACATTCTTGCCGAGCCAGTCGTGGCCAAGGAAAATGTCCCGAGCTTTGACCGCTCAACTGTAGATGGATATGCTGTAAAAGCGAAGGATACGTATGGTTCCTCTGAATCAATGCCTGGATTCCTTACTGTAACTGGGGAAGTGAAGATGGGAGAAGTCCCTCAATCTGTGGTGGGCCCGGGTAGTGCTGTCTATGTGCCAACTGGCGGGATGATGCCTGCTGGCAGTGATAGTGTCATAATGATTGAACATTGCGAGGACCTCGATGGTCTCTTAAATACATATAAACAAATTGCACCAGGCGAAAATGTGATTAGAGCCGGTGAAGATATTAAAGAAGGAGAAACCCTCATAACCGCTGGGACAAAGCTTCGTCCACAGGAATTAGGGGCCATGGCCTCCTTAGGGATTACCCATGTAACGGTCTTTCGTCAATTGAAAGTCGGCTACCTATCGTCCGGAGATGAAATTGTTCCTTATCAAACAGAAACTCTCCAAGAAGGCCAAATTAGAGATATCAATCATTTAACCATCTCAGGGTTAGCTCGAGAATGGAATGTGGAAGTTGTTTACGGTGGGATTGTGAGGGATGATTTTGAAATCTTCCGTCAAAAAGCGAGAGAGCTTTACGATCAAGTGGACTGCCTTATTCTTTCTGGAGGAAGCTCTGTTGGGGCAAAGGATTATACAACTGAAGTCATTCAATCCTTAGGGGATCCGGGAGTATTTGTCCATGGAATTTCCATTAAACCAGGGAAACCAACCATCCTTGCTATGGCAGATGGAAAACCAGTCATTGGGCTACCGGGACACCCTGCATCTGCGATGATTATCTTCCGTTTATTTGGTGAAAGGATTTTACGAAAGCTGATGGGTGAAAAAGTAGAGCGGAAACCAGAGCGGATTTTTGCAAGAATCACAAAGAATATCCCTTCCTCCCCGGGACGATCTGATTATATTCGTGTCCGTCTAGTTGAAAAAGAGGGAGAATGGTGGGCGGAGCCGATTATCGGAAAATCAGGTTTAATCACCACACTAGTTAATAGCGATGGAATAGTTGAGATTAGTTCGGAAAAAGAGGGAATTTCACAGGGTGAATACGTTCCTGTGATTGCATCACGATAGGGGGAAGATCAAATGGAGCAGACATATTATAAGCGGAAAATTTATTTAGAAGATAAACCCCGAGCGGAAGCGAGAGAAGAAATTCTTGCGGCACAACAGCTGCCCTCTGAAACGGAATATATCTCAGCAACAGAAGCTTTGGGACGAGCAACGGCTGAACCGATTTTTGCAAAGGTTTCGATGCCGCATTATCATGCGTCAGCGATGGATGGCATTGCTGTGGTGGCAGAAAGTACCTATCAAGCACATGAACAAAATCCACTGCAATTAAAAAAAGGCAGTCAATTTTGCTATGTAGATACAGGCAATGCGATTCCATCCCCCTTTAATGCCGTGATTATGATTGAGCATGTGGATGTAATCGATGAGGAAACGATTGAAATTATTGAGCCAGCCACACCTTGGCAGCATATCCGCCCAATTGGTGAAGATATCGTTCAGGAGGAAATGCTGTTCCCGCAAGGACATATATTAAGGCCAGCCGATTTAGGTGTGTTACTAGCTGCACAGCAAACGGTCATTCCGATCGTTAAAAAACCAGTGGTGACGATTATACCGACCGGGAATGAACTGGTAGAGGCAGATTCAGAGCTAGCTTCTGGGAACATTATTGAATTCAATGGCACGGTTTTTGCTAATTTTATTAAAGAGTGGGGCGGAGAGCCGAAGCTTCATACGATTGTGAAGGACGAGCCTGAGAAAATAAAAAATGCCCTTTTGGAAGCATCGGAAACCTCCGATATTATTGTCATTAATGCCGGTTCTTCTGCAGGACGGAAGGACTTCACGGTGCACATTATTGGCGAAATCGGCACCGTCTTTACCCATGGGGTCGCCGCACGGCCTGGAAAGCCTGTTATTTTAGGAAAAATAAATGGGAAAATCGTCGTTGGTGTTCCAGGATATCCGGTCTCCGCCTATTTGGCCTTGGAGTGGTTTGTCCGTCCACTGGTGTGTAAATACTTAGGAATTCCTGAACCAAAAAGACAGACAGTAACGGTTAAGCTTGGCCGCCGCATTGTCTCGTCCATGGGTGCAGAGGACTTTGTTCGAATGAATATCGGCTATGTGAATGGCCAATTTGTTGCTAATCCACTGACAAGGGCGGCAGGGGTAACGATGTCGTATGTCAGAGCAGATGGCCTCTTAATCGTACCGCCAAATGTCATTGGCTATGAGCAAGGAGACTTCGCTGAGGTGGAGCTGTTACGACCGCTGGAAGAAGTGAGAAACTCCATTGTGTTTAGCGGCAGCCACGATTTAACGATTGATCTATTATCATCGCAATTGAAACGAGTGCATACGGATAGAAAAATCGTTTCATCGCATGTCGGCAGTATGGCAGGAATTATGGCAATTCGAAAAGGGGAGGCCCATGTAGCGGGCATTCATTTGCTTGACCCAAGCACAAAGCAATATAATGTTTCATATGTAAACAAAATTCTAGCTGGTCAAGACGTGGTTCTGTATCCTTTTTTAAAAAGAAAGCAAGGCTGGATTTTACCAAAAGGAAATCCACTTGAAATAGAAAACGTGGCAGATTTGGTTAAAGGTAAGGCGAATTTCGTCAATCGCCAAAAAGGAGCCGGTACAAGAATTCTGTTTGATCTCTTGCTATCGGAAGAGGGACTCTCCTCGGAGGACATTATTGGCTATGAGCGTGAAATGTTCTCCCATCTTGCCGTAGCGGCAGAGGTCAAGGGTGACCGTTATGGTGCCGGATTAGGTATCTACCCTGCAGCGAAAGCAATGAACCTGGACTTTATTCCTGTTGCCGATGAAGAATATGATTTAGTAATGACAAGAAGCTTTTATGAAAGTGACAACGGAAGACAGCTAGTTGAGTTAATCCAGTCTCCTGCATTTAAAGAACAGGTAGAAAAGATTGGCGGCTATCAAGTAGTGGAAAATGCAGAGCCAAAGCGCTTGTCTGAAGAGGTGAAATAAATGAAAATGTTCGAGATTTCAAAGGAACCAATTGATATCCAAGCAGTGATTGATAAAGTAGTTCAGCGTGAGGCGGGTGCGATTACGACCTTTATTGGTACCGTCCGTGAATTAACAAAGGGAAAGAAAACGTTGTTTCTCATTTATGAGGCATATGAAGCCATGGCTGTGAAAAAGCTGGAGCAAATTGGTACCGAGATTGAACAGCGTTGGGAAGGTTCGTGCGTCGCAATCACCCACCGTGTCGGTCGTTTAGATATTACTGATGTAGCGGTAGTGATTGCCGTTTCTACCCCACACCGTGCAGATGCATATGAAGCCAACCGTTATGCGATTGAACGGATTAAGGAAATTGTTCCTATTTGGAAGAAAGAGCATTGGGAAGACGGCGAAGAATGGATGGGCAATCAGCTTGAAACAGTCGCTTATCCAAGCGGCAAGCCTGAGGAGAGTGACTTGAATGAATAAGGTACTATTTTTTGCCCATTTACGTGATGCAGTCGGCGGTGAGGAGTTTCTTACTATGGATGCAAGCGGTAAAACGGTCGCGGAGTTAAAAGCAGAGTTATCCGCCAACTATAACTTGCCTAAAATGGATACGGTGATGACAGCGATTAATGAAGAGTTTGCTTCCAATGATGAGGTTATCTCTGATGGTGATGTCATTGCGTTCATTCCTCCGGTTAGCGGGGGCTGATTTAGTATGGATGAAAGGTATTCACGGCAAGTTCTCTTTCCAGGGATCGGTAAAGAGGGGCAAGAGAAGATTAGTAAAAAACATGTACTGATTATCGGTGCCGGTGCGTTAGGATCGGGAAGTGCTGAGGTTTTGGCCCGGTCCGGTGTGGGCAAGATGACGATTATTGACCGGGATTATGTCGAAGCGAGTAATCTGCAACGGCAGCAACTTTATACGGAGGAAGATGTGGCTGAAAAGCTACCGAAGGCTGCGGCTGCAGAAAAGCGCCTTCGTGCGATCAATTCCGACGTAGAGATTCGGGCGATTATCGGTGATGCGACTCCTGATTTGCTGGAGGAATTGGTAGCCGGCGTGGATTTGATGATGGATGCAACCGATAATTTTGAGACGCGGATGGCCATGAATGATGTATCACAAAAATACAATATTCCATGGATTTACGGGGCTTGTGTCGGCAGCTATGGGATGAGTTTTTCTATTATTCCAGGGAAAACACCATGTCTGAACTGCCTGTTACGATCGATTCCACTGCAAGGGCTGACTTGTGATACGGGTGGGATTATTTCTCCTGCTGTTCAAATGGTGATTGCGCATCAAACGGCAGAAGCGCTAAAGATTTTGGTTGAAGATTATGATGCTGCCCGCACATCGTTTGTCAGCTTTGATTTATGGAGAAATGAATATACGAGCTTAAAGATGTCGAAGGCGAAGTTTGCTGGCTGCTTATCATGCGGCGAGGAACGAACGTATCCGTATCTCGATTATGAGAATATGACAAAAACAACGGTGCTGTGCGGCCGCGATACCGTGCAAATCCGTCCCGCTGCGGCTAGTGAAATTTCTTTGGAACGGCTTGCCGGACAGCTTAGCTCACTAGGTTATGTAGTGAAAGGCAATCCCTATCTGTTGTCTGTGGAAATGGGCGAAGAACGGATGGTTATTTTTCAAGATGGCCGCGCTTTGGTCCATGGAACCAAGGATTTAACACATGCAAAATCTATTTATCAACGAATTTTAGGCTAATAATAGACCCGTACCAGTTCATGGTGCGGTTTTTTTACGTAATAGCCATCCTGTTGATTGGAGTGAAAGGTGCGAAGACTCCTGTGGGAGTACGGTTTCAGCGAGACCCCGCAGGCGCAAGCGCCGAGGAGGCTCGCCGAAACGCCCACGAACCGCTCGCACCTGGAACGGAAATCAACAGACTATGTTAAAAGTACGATATTCGACTTGTTTCACGTGGAACATGTCGAAGGGTGGAGGGGTCTATTTTTCGTAAAATGGTTAATAATCAGGTAGAATAGAAACGAGACTGAAAATAGAGGTGTCACGAATGAACATATCCATCCAAAAGCTCTTAACTAAAATAGAAGAAGAATTAAAACAAGCGAAAACAGCTCACATGCAAGAAAGCTTGCGGGAAAAGGTGTACTCTATTAAAATATTATGCGAATTGATCCTCGATGATCAGCCAACAGCGCAGAGTGAACGACCATTGAATGCACCTGCCGCCTTGATGCCAGTACACACACAACCTGCTTACCAGCAGCCAGTGGCCGCACAGCCAGTTTTTCAACAGCCGATGATGAATCAACCCATCTTTCAGCAGCCGGCACCCGTCCAACAGGGAAAGAAACTAGAATTGGACGACGAAGCAAACGGAGATTCATTATTTGATTTTTAACGAGAAGGCTAAGGCACTATGTTGATTTTTGGCATCCTGTTGATTGGAGCGGAAGGCTCGAAGACTCCTGTGGGAGTACGGTTCAGGGGAGACCCCGCAGGCGCAAGCGCCGAGGAGGCTCGCCGAAACGCCCACGAACCGCTCGAGCCTGGAGCGGAAATCAACAGACATTTTAATAGAGCCAACACAAAAGGAGGAAATACAAGATGAAAGCTTTTATCGTAATCGGGGCGATTAATGCCTTTTTAGCAGTAGCACTTGGTGCCTTCGGTGCACATGGATTAAAGGACAAGCTAGATGCTCATTATCTAGAGATTTGGAAAACAGGCGTGACTTATCAAATGTTTCATGCAACCGGCATATTAATTATTGGTATTCTTCTGGGGAAAGTAGCAGCAAGCACGCAATTTACCTGGTCCGGATGGTTAATGTTAGCCGGTATTATCCTATTTAGCGGCAGCTTGTATGCATTAAGCTTAACAAAGGTAGGCGTATTGGGAGCCATCACACCAATTGGAGGAGTATGCTTCTTAGCAGCATGGATCCTGATGATTGTTGGAGCAGTAAAACATTTTTAACAAATAAGAGGCATTGGGCGCTTAAGACCCAATGCCTTTTTCATGTATTATTTTACCTTGGTGGATAAGTACCTAAGCTTGGTGCAGCACCATATGGATATTCATATTCGATTTCTTCAGCAAACGTAATGTAATCGACTGCTACCATCGGAATAAGGAAACGAGTACCGGCTTGCGGATCACTTAAAATAACATGGTCCCTTCCTGCCGCCTCAATAATTCCTTTGAATTCTTTCGCATTCCACTGATTGTTACCCTCAAAGGTTGCAAATACACTCACAAGTTTTCCTTTGTTCAAACGTAGAATATTTTCAATGTACGATTGCTCAATTGGAAGCATACCTGGCGCAGCTCCACCAGCTGGTGGCATTTGAGGCATTTGTGGCATTTGCCCCATTTGCTGCTGCATCTGTCCTGTGGATGGTTGCGGGAATTGTGGGAAGCCTTGCCCTCCACCCATAGGTTGTGCACGGTTTTGGCCAGCTACTCCAGTATAAGGCTGAAATCCTTGTGGATTGTTATATTGGTTCATCTTTTCCCCTCCTAAAATGATTGAACGAATTGCCCAACAGTCTATTCATACTCCAAAGAAGCCCAAATGTTACAGTTGGGATACTACTTTTTTCTCACCTCACCTTGATGAGACATACGGAGCTTTATTTGAGACTCGCTGTTTAAATAGTATGAAGGGGTTGGGGGAAATATGACTGGCTTTTGGCAGGAAAACAAAAAAGCTCTCAAGCCATGGCCTGAGAACTTTTCGTATTATACGTGAAGGAATGTGGATACGCGTTCTTCTTCGAGAAGGTTCCCCACGAAGAAGGCTCCAAATTCGCCGTAGCGAGCACTTACTTCATCAAAACGCATTTCATAGATAAGCTTCTTGAACTGTAGAACATCTTCTGCGAACAGGGTAACGCCCCATTCGTAATCATCAAAGCCAACAGAGCCAGTGATGATTTGCTTAACCTTCCCTGCATATGTACGACCAATCATTCCGTGGCTGCGCATCATATTGCGGCGTTCTTCCATCGGAAGCATATACCAGTTGTCATTGCCTTGACGGCGCTTATCCATTGGATAGAAGCAAACATGCTTGGTTCTTGGAAGCGTCGGATAAAGGCGCGCCAAAATTTGTGGGTTCTGATATGGATCTTCTCCTGCTGGCAGGTAGTTACTTAACTCCACAACTGAAACATAAGAATGAGCAGGAATCGTGAATTCTGCTAATTTTGTTTTGTTGAATTCCGTTTCAATCGCATTTAATTCTTCCATTGTTGGACGTAAAATCATCATCATAAAATCAGCTTTTTGGCCAACGATTGTATATAAAGCATGACTGCCTTCTTTACGTTCCTGTGTTTGGTTCCATTTTTCAACTAGACTTAGAAACTCATGGATAGCGGCTTGGCGTTCATCACTTGAAAGCATTTTCCATGTTGTCCAATCAACTGTACGGAAATCATGCAGGCAATACCAGCCGTCAAGCGTTTGTGCTGCTTCACTCATTAAAATCACTCCTAAATAATGATTCTTCTTATTAACACTCTTAACTATAACATAGTTTGACCAAGTGAAGCCTCAATAAAACCTTAATTGAAGAGAACTGGATATTTTTATTAAAATGGGTAAATAGTAAAAATGAGAGTGTAATTTTTTGAAAACAAAAACATTTCGATGAAACCGCTATCTGTGACGTACCTTGCTTGAAATTTTACCTTGGTAAAGTATGCTAATAGGGGTAGTTTTTTTAAAAGGAGGATTTCATTGTGAGTGATTTATTTGAAGGGTTAAAGCAAAAAGTTTCCGGCCGTGATTTGCGTATTGTTTTTCCAGAAGGCTTAGATGAGCGAATTGTAAGAGCAACTGCTCGTTTAGCTGAGGAGAAATTAATCACACCGATTCTAGTAGGTAATATTGAACAAGTTCAGGCTAAAGCAAATGAGCTTGGTGTTTCGTTAGATGCTGCTGAAATATATGATCCGGCAACTTATGCAGGTATGGATGAACTAGTGGCTGCGTTTGTTGAGCGCCGCAAAGGGAAAGCGACGGAAGAGGATGCACGTAAGATTTTACTAGATGAAAACTATTTCGGAACGATGCTCGTATATACGAAGCAAGCACACGGTCTTGTTAGTGGTGCGGCACATTCGACTGCAGATACAGTGCGTCCTGCCTTACAAATTATTAAAACAAAAGAGGGCGTAAAGAAAACATCCGGCGTGTTCATCATGGTTCGTGAGGAAGAAAAGTATGTGTTCGCTGATTGCGCCATCAATATTGCTCCGGACAGCAACGATTTAGCAGAAATCGCGATTGAAAGTGCGAAAACGGCTGAAATGTTTGATATCGAGCCGCGTGTGGCCATGTTGAGTTTTTCAACAAAGGGTTCAGCGAAGTCTCCTGAAACAGAAAAAGTGGTTGCAGCTGTTGAAGAAGCGAAGCGTCGGAATGCTTCCCTTGTATTGGATGGCGAGTTCCAATTCGATGCGGCATTTGTTCCATCTGTGGCAAAAAGTAAGGCGCCAGGTTCTGTGCTTCAAGGGGATGCAAACGTGTTTGTTTTCCCAAGTTTGGAAGCAGGAAACATCGGTTACAAAATTGCGCAGCGCTTAGGCGGATTCGAGGCAGTAGGACCGATCTTACAAGGCTTAAATGCCCCGGTTAACGACCTGTCCCGCGGATGTAACGAAGAAGACGTGTACAAGCTAGCCTTAATTACGGCAGCACAAGGATTATAAGAAAAGTGGAGCTAGTCCGGGGTGGGCTGGCTCTTTTTTGTGGTGGATTTGTAGAATTCCTACAAAGATGTGTAGAAAAATGATGAAAGTGTGTAGAATTGTTTCGACTTTGTGTAGAAATAACATGGAACCGTGTAGAAATAAACTAAAATTGTGTAGAAAAAATAGGAAAACGTGTAGAATCCCTCTATTATTCAAACAGAATTGGTTACAATCCATACTTTTTGATAAAATAACTCTATCTGACGGGTAAGGAGTTAGGCGAATGGAAGGTTTACTGCGCCAACCTGAGTGGCGAATC
Organism: Neobacillus phoenicis; assembly: GCF_047302305.1. Classification (NCBI taxonomy): domain Bacteria; kingdom Bacillati; phylum Bacillota; class Bacilli; order Caryophanales; family Bacillaceae; genus Neobacillus; species Neobacillus phoenicis. Next base: position 566,496 of record NZ_CP154847.1, read on the forward strand.
ATTGACCAGTCTGCAGTTGGCATTCATTTTCAGGCAACACAATCCTTTGGCACGGATGATACTTTGTGTGCCTCGGTAGGAACCGGTAATGCACCAGCCACAGCGCGGACTTGGGTTCATCACAACACCGTAGTGCTAGGCATACAGGATACGAAACTGCCATTCTTACAGGAAGGCATCGACTATTTAAAGAGTATGGGCTATCAGTCTATAGTTAGGAACTCTGGCGGCTTGGCGGTCGTCTTGGATGAAGGTGTCCTTAATATCTCGTTAATTTTTCCAGAAGCTGAAAAGGGAATTGATATAAACCGCGGCTATGATGCGATGTGGGAATTAATTCAACGGATGTTTGCCGATTTCCCGCAAGCTATCGAGGCGAAGGAAATTGTTGGGTCGTATTGCCCGGGAAGCTATGACCTTAGTATTGGCGGGAAAAAATTCGCTGGTATCTCACAGCGACGGCTAAAAAAAGGTGTTGCTGTTCAAATTTACCTTTGCGTCAATGGCAGCGGCAAGGCAAGGGCGGAGTTGGTGAAGCAATTTTACCAGCAGGCAAAAAAAGAGGAACCTACCAAATTTGAATACCCTCAAATTGTGCCGGAAGTAATGGCTTCTCTTTCAGAATTACTTGGTACCCATTTCACGATTGGGGATGTCATGCTGCGTCTATTAAACCAGTTAAAAAGCAATAGTGATTATTTACTTGCCGGACAACTTAACGAATATGAACTTTCATTATTTCCCGGATATTATCAAAGGGTTGTTGACCGGAATGAAAAAATTGCTGATAGGTAAAAAGAGGCCGACTCATCAATTGAGTCAGCCTCTTTTCTAAATGGGATGCTGCGCGTATTCTCTTCTCCCAAAAATCTCTCTTATTCCGCTACCTTCTCTAGGTTCCCGTTACGGTCCATTTTAAATTTTGTAGCAGGTCTTTCTTCTTCTTCGAATAAAACGAGTTTACGGGCACGGTTCATGATCTTCATTAAGGTCTCGTAATCTTCTTGGATGGTCTCCGTATTTTGCTCGAGTCCGGCAATCTTATTGGATAACTCTTCATTTTGCTTCCTTAATTCAGCGATTTCTCGCTTCAATCTTTCATTCTCACTTTTTAATGCTTCATTTTGCAGATTGGCATGATGAAAGTTTTGTAAGTATGAAATAACTGAATCAAGCGACATGCCGCCAGATGCAGCAGGTGCTGGTTTATAGCTTGGTGCAGCTGGTTTTACATAGGTTTCAGTGGCCATTTCTGCTGTCATATCTGGCATTTCAACTGGCATTTCAACTGTTGTTTCCATTGGCATTTCCATAGAAAGCGGTAGTGCCTCAAATTCTTCAGTAGTAGTAATCGGTGGGCTATAGAGAAGCTTTTTCTTGCCACCTTGTTCTTTTCCTAGCACTCTTTGTCTTTGTTTTCGCTGTTTTTTAGCTAATTGCAATGCTTTTTCATATGTGTGACGAACCACTGCGTTCCATCTGAAGCCACAGGCTGCTGAAGTCCTATTCAGCTTGTCACCCACCTCTTCAAAGGCATTCAGCTGTGTACTGCCTTCTCTTACATGGCGAAGGACAGTCTCAGCTAATAATAGATCATTTTCATCTGTCCATGCATCTTGACGTACTTTCATATTTTTCAACTCCCTAAAATAATTTCCTTTACAGTGCAGTCTTGTTTCTGACTAATTTTTTAAAGTTCTAGTCTTATGATGGACAAGTTTTTCAGGGTTTATACCAAAATGATTAAAAGGATACTAGATTTTTTAAATGAAAGATTTAGTCTTGGTGATGTGGGATTGCTAAAGATTGCAACTTGCATTCAAAAACAAGAAAATGTAAAATACCAATGGAGTAAATATGGATATACTAAACAAAAGATAAATGATTGATTGTAGAAAGGGTTGTACCAAATGTCCAATGAATTTCGTGTTTGCGATGATTGTCAGGCCGTAAATTTAAAGACATTGATCCCTCGATTGAAAGATTGCGATCCGAATGCCGAAGTCAAAATTGGCTGCCAGTCTTACTGTGGACCTGGTCGGAAAAAGACCTTTGCCTTCGTTAATAACCGCCCGGTTGCAGCATTAACGGAAGAGGAATTAATGGAGAAAATAAATAAAAAGATAAAATAATCACCTTAAGACAATTGATTAAGGTGATTTTCTTTTTTTAGAGGCATGTTAAACGTGCATGTTGATTTCCGCTCCAGGCACTTCGCTTTCCGCGGGCGTGCAGGGGAGCCTCCTCGTCGCTTCGCTCCTGCGGGGTCTCCCCTGCCCCGTACTCCCGCAGGAGTCTTCGTGCCTTCCGCTCCAATCAACATTGTCTATAAAACAACATAGACCTTTAACACAGCCTTTTTAGAAAAAAATAGGAGCTTAGGATTTTGTCGAAAACTACTGTAGAATTTTGCTGAAAAACAGGTGGTTTTTGGGATATAATAGGAAATAATAGTTAGTCAGACGCAAGTTTATGAGGAAGAGGGAAGTCCATGCAATATTCGGCGGTAAAACTGAGTGAAGAAAAAGTGTTTAAAGACCCCGTCCACCGCTACGTTCACGTGCGTGACTTGGCCATTTGGGACTTGATTGGAACGAAAGAGTTTCAGCGCTTACGGCGGATTAAACAGCTTGGAACAACCTTTTTAACCTTTCATGGTGCAGAGCACAGCAGATTCAACCATTCGCTGGGAGTATACGAAATCGTCCGCCGGATTATCGACGATGTGTTCGCGGGAAGGCCAGAATGGAACGATGATGAACGACTTCTCACCCTGTGTGCGGCCCTTCTCCATGATCTGGGGCACGGACCGTTTTCCCACTCCTTCGAAAAAGTCTTTGGTTTCGACCACGAAGATTTTACCCGCGCCATTATTTTAGGTGATACAGAAGTCAATGGCGTGCTGTTGAAGGTGGGACCCGATTTTCCTACGCAAGTAGCCGAGGTGATTGAAAAAACATCCGAGAAAAAGCTTGTTGTGAGTCTGATCTCCAGCCAAATTGATGCCGATCGTATGGATTACTTGCAGCGGGATGCGTATTTTACCGGTGTCAGTTATGGACAATTTGATATGGAACGGATTCTACGCGTGATGCGGCCGAGAGAAGACCAGGTTGTGATTAAAAAGAGCGGTATGCACGCGGTCGAAGATTATATTATGAGCCGCTACCAGATGTATTGGCAGGTTTATTTTCATCCTGTAAGCCGCAGTGCCGAGGTTATTTTGACAAAAATCCTCCATCGGGCGAAGCAGTTATTTGAAGAAAACTATTCATTCAAACATGAACCGATTCACTTTACGTCTTTTTTTCATGAAAAAGCGACATTAGAAGACTATCTAAAATTAGATGAGTCTGTTATTATGTATTATTTTCAAATTTGGCAGGAAGAGGCCGACCCGATATTAAGTGACCTTTGCCGTCGTTTTGTGAATCGTAATCTATTCAAATATGCAGAATTTGATCCTGCGAAGGAATACAAGAAGCTTGCTGAATTAACTTCTTTATTCCAAAAGGCGGGAATGGACCCTGAATATTATTTGGTGGTCGATTCATCCTCTGATTTACCGTATGATTTTTATCGCCCGGGTGAGGAAGAAGAAAGGCTGCCGATTCATTTGTTAATGAAAAACGGGGAATTACGGGAGCTTTCCCGAGAGTCAGAGATTGTGGATGCCATTTCGGGAAAAAGAAGAACCGATCATAAGCTTTATTATCCAGCTGATTTTCTTGAGAGTGATTCCGGCTGTAAGGAGAGTAAAGCGAAAATCCGCGCTCTTTTGGAAAGTTGATAGACAGAAGGCCCTTTGAGGCATGAATGGTAGATAATAAGAGACCTGTTTAGATGGAGTAGGAGATGACGAATGTTGTTAAAAGATCATGCGAAGCTGATGCAGGCAATTTTAGTTTCCGGCGAAATTACGGGGAGAAAAAAGCTGCAAAAGATGATATATATTGCAAAAAAGGTTGATTTTCCGTTTCAGGAACGGTTTCAGTTTCATTTTTACGGGCCGTACTCGGAGGAATTAACCACTAGAGTAGAAGAGCTTTGTAATATGGGGTTTCTGAATGAAGTGAAAGAGAAAAAGGGCGGTTATTTTCAGTATCGCTACACACTGACGGATGCTGGGAAAGAGTTCTTGAGCATGAATGATGTGGACATGCCCTGCCTGCAGGATTGTCTCGTGGATATGAATGAGCAGAATGCTAGATTCCTTGAGCTTGTTTCTACGGTTTTATATTTTGATAATCTTCCAAAGGACGAGGTTGCGAATAAGGTATTTACGTTGAAAAGCAGCCAGCGCTATACCGAAGCTGAGATTGATGAAGCTTACCAGTATATTGAAAGCTTGAAAGCGAAAGTGCAATAAAAAAAGTGGAAGCGCAATAGGCGCTTCCATTTTTCTTATTATAAGAAAGTAAAATTCGACTTCGAGAATTGTCCAGCTCCAGCGCCTAGCCCCTCGGGTCAAATAACCTTCGGCAATAAAATTCAAAAGGGCGGACTTTTTTTGCCGAAGAACATTTGCCTGTCGGGGCTGACCGAGGCGCCTCCGCTTTTCTTATTTATCGCTTGCACGGACGCCGCCGACGCCGTAGTGGTTTTTGCTCATTTCTTCAATGAAAACGGTAATGTTTTCTTTGGGAGCGCCTGTTGTTTCGCTGACAGCGTCAGTAACTTTAGCCACTAAGGCTCTTTTTTGGTCTTCGGTACGTCCTTCTAGCATTTTGACTGTAACGTATGGCATGATGACTTCCTCCTTATAATCGTAACTAGTTTTAAGTTTCCCTCATTCTGCAAAAAAGTGCAATAATAGTCGGCATTTTTGATTTTCTTTTTCCATGCGATTTCATGTATACTAAAAGGAATATAATAGAAGAAAGAGAAAACGGAGGCATGCCTTCCGTTCAGTAAGGAAGGAGAAACCACTTGGAACATTTTCTTGCCTATCCCCTTAAAGAGATTCCCTATGTTGTCATTACGCTTATGTTTGCCTTTACGTTTCATGAGTTTGCTCATGCATATGTAGCCTACAAATTCGGTGACATGACGGCTAAAAAACAAGGGCGCCTGACGCTTAATCCAATCCACCACCTTGACCCATTTGGAACACTCTTGATTCTGATTGCCGGCTTCGGCTGGGCTCGTCCTGTCCCGGTGAATCGGTTCCACTTTAAAAAGCCGCGCTTGGCAGGAGTCCTTGTTTCTGTTGCAGGGCCGTTGAGTAACCTGGTATTAGCTTCGATTGGCTTTATCGTTTGGTATGCATTAAACCGTTTTGGTTCGATACCATCTGATAATTTTATTGATTTCCTCAATATATTTATTAATCTGAACGTTGTCTTGTTTATTTTTAATCTGCTTCCGCTACCGCCGCTCGATGGCTATCGGATCGTGGAGGATTTAGCACCGAATCATATTCGTGCTAAAATGACACAGTATGAGCAGTATGGAGTATTGATCTTTTTAATACTAGTCATTACACCGCTGGACCAATTTACGATTCAACCGATTTTTAGTGTCGTCATCCCCTGGGTATTAGAGGGGTTAAGTCATTTCTTTTATAGTATGTTTTTTTAGGAGGGTTACGTTCTATGGATGAAAAAAAGAAAAAGCTAGGTTTTAATATAATAAAGAAAAGCGATCCAATGGATAACCATAAAGGGTTTGGAAAAGGGGCGTTGAGCCTTGATAATGTGTCGCCTGTATTCATTGATATCGATGCGGGAGAAGCGGTAATCGATGTCGGAGCAATGCATGCCCGCAGTGTGGTGGAGAAGGGAATCAAGTTTTTACCGAATAAAGAAGAGGTTCCAAATGGTAAGCCGTATTGGCTGGTGTGGGTGACGATTGACCGCCATGAAGAGGGACCTTATTATGCCGGTGTGACAGCTTGTTATATGACGGTTGACCGTGAAATCCGCCGTGGCTACAAATCCCTTCCAGAGCATGTCAATCGCATGGATAAGTCACTCAAGCGCCATATTATTGTCGCTGATATGGATGATAAGTCAAAGAAGGTATTGGCGGACTTTTTGAAAAATCATAATGAGGTATTGTGGAATAATTCTACGGATGAATTGAAACAAGGATTGAATGCGGAGTAAAAAATACCTTGAGATAATTTTTGGTAGTTTTTTTACACGATAGATAGTATGATAAACAATGTGTGAATACACGTAAAACTAGGACAAGAAAAGCTCCGGAGTGATCCGGAGCTTTTCTATTTAGATATAATTTATTAATTGTCTAGCTCCAGCGCCTAGCCCCTCGGGTCAAATAACCTTCGTCAAGAAAAGTCAAAGGGCGGACTTTTCTCGCCGAAGAACATTTGCCAGTCGGGGCTGAACAAGGCGCTTCCGCTTTTCTAATTCCACGGCATAATCTTCTTATACCAAGGAACTTTCTTGTTTTCTTTCTTTTTGGTGGAATCAGGATTTTTGATATGCTCGGTACAATAGTCGGTTGGCTGGGTGCCAGCAACGTAATAGGTGAAACGGCGCACTGGACAGTCTTTTGTCGCCAGCTTGCCGTTTTCCGGATTCACGTAAACACCGACGACTCCTTCTTTTGGCGGTTTAAAGGCCTTGACCGGCTTTCCGTCTAAAGCTTCCTCCATAAAGTTCGCCCAAATTTTCTTCGCATACGTTTTTTCCGCAGTTAGCTCAAGCGGCTTCCCAATATCATACCCTGCCCACACAGCCGTCACGAGCTGTGGCGAGAAACCAATCATCCAGCTATCGGTTTCGGTAGAACCGGATTTTCCTGCATAGGGACGGGTAATGTTTTTGATTACCGTACTTCCCGTGACCTTGGCATAGCCATTTAGTTTAGGATCGAAAATCCCTGTAAGCATCTGCGTCATGACATATGCCTTGGCTGGGTCTAATACTTTCTTTGTCTGATTTTCTTTTTCAAAAATGACATTGCCATTATAGTCTTCTACTCTTGTAATAAAGGTTGGGTCTACACTTTTTCCACCGTTGGCAAACAGGCTGTAGGCATCTGCCATCTCAATTACCCGGACGCCAGAGGTTCCCAGCGCTAGAGACGGGACCTCTGCCATTTTTGTTGACAAGCCGAACCGCTTGGCTGTCTTAATTAATGTATCTTCTCCTAAAAATAGATGAGTTTTCACAGCGAAAATATTATCAGAAACGGCGAGCGCTTGAGCGAGTGTAATTTCTCCATCTGCATACTTATTGTTAAAGTTATGCGGTGTATAATCCGCCTGGCCGTCATCAAAATGGAAGGTTGTAAATTCACTTCTCATGGTCGAGGAAGGAGTAAATCCTTGCTCAAGAGCGGCATAATACAACAGCGGCTTGATGGTCGATCCCGGCTGACGTACAGCTTGAACGGCCCTGTTAAAAGGACTTTTCTCATAGTCCCGTCCTCCAACCATGGCCTTCACATACCCGTTTTTCGGATCTATTGCGACTAAACCGACCTGTATTTCTGAGGTGCTGGCCACATATTGGTGGACTTGGCGTTCGGCTGCTTCCTGCTGGTGTAGGTTAAGGGTTGTATATACCTTTAAACCGCCGAGAGCAATTGTGCGGTCATCTAAATGTAATTGATTTTTCAACGCATTTTTGACAGCATCCTGAAAATAAGGAGCAACCTTCACCTTTTGAGTCGTATGAACCCCCACTAAGGTGAGCGGCTGTTCTGCTGCTGTTTTAGCAGTGTTCTTCGAAATGTACTTGTTTTTGACCATGCTTTGTAAAATAATATGCTGCCTGGTTTTCGCTCGCTCCATTGACGCGAGTGGAGAATAAAGACCCGGACCCTTTGGAATGCCTGCGAGCATGCTTGCTTCAGCCAAAGATAAGTCCGCGGCCTTTTTTCCAAAATAATATTGGCTTGCGGCTTCTACACCGTAAGCACCTTTGCCATAGTAGATGGTATTTAAATAGCCTTCAAGAATATCCTTTTTCGAATAGTTCATTTCGAGGCGAATGGTATAGAATGCCTCATGCAGCTTCCGTTTCCACGTCTTGTCGTGTTCCAAGAAGAGGTTCCTTGCGTATTGCTGGGTGATCGTGCTTGCTCCCTGCACTTTGGCAAAGGCTTGAATATCGGCTAGGACAGCGCCGGCAATTCGTTTATAATCAAAGCCGTGATGCTCGTAGAAATTTTTATCTTCAATTGAAACTGTTGCATTCACTAAGTCAGGTGAAATATCTTTTAATCTCACCCAGTACCGTTTTTGACCACTATTGCTTTCGCCAATCAAGGTTCCATCATCTGCGAAAAATAAGGTAGATTGCGGAACCGCGAGCGGAGGTGCGCCTAATATCTTTGCATAGGCCAAGATGCTGCCAAAGATAATAAGCATGCAAATCATGCCTATCAAACTGATGATAATAAAGGCACGCAAATATTTTATGGTCTTTCGAAACCCTTGATCAGTCATGATTTCCATAGAGTTCACCCCCGTTTTTTCTATCAGGAAAAATTTAGATAGTAATAGTATTGAAAAAAGTAAGTTTTTTTAAACATTTTTCGTATAAAAATGAAATTTTTCTTAAATTTTGCTAGACTTTTTCTTATGTTTGTAATTCAATAGTTTGGGTAGCATAAAAAATGAAGTGATTACTTCGTAATCATATGAGTATAAAAAGTGTATAAATATGAAGCGTATTGAAAGGAAGATGGATATGTCAATTTGGTTTACAGAGAAGCAAACCGAAAATTTTGGTATCACAATGAAAGTAAATAAAACATTACATACAGAGCAAACGGAATTTCAAAAGTTAGATATGATTGAAACAGAAGAGTGGGGCAACATGCTTCTACTAGATGACATGGTTATGACGTCTGTTAAAGATGAATTCGTTTACCATGAAATGGTGGCCCACGTCCCTTTATTTACACATCCAAACCCTGAGAACGTATTAGTTGTTGGCGGCGGCGACGGTGGCGTAATCCGTGAAGTGTTAAAGCATCCAAGCGTGAAGAAAGCTACTCTTGTTGATATTGACGGTAAGGTTATTGAATATTCTAAGAAGTTCCTTCCAGAGATCGCTGGCAAGTTAGATGATCCACGAGTAGATGTACGTGTTGATGATGGCTTCATGCACATTGCGAACAGTGACAACGAGTATGACGTCATTATGGTTGACTCTACAGAACCAGTTGGTCCTGCAGTAAACCTATTTACTAAAGGCTTCTATGCTGGGATTTCAAAGGCATTAAAAGAAGACGGAATCTTTGTAGCGCAATCAGATAACCCTTGGTTCAAAGCGGACTTAATTCGCAACGTACAACGCGATGTAAAGGAAATCTTCCCAATCACTCGCCTGTATGTAGCCAACATCCCTACATACCCAAGCGGCCTATGGGCATTTACAATCGGTTCTAAGAAATACGATCCATTAGAAGTAAGCGAAGATCGCTTCCACGAAATCGAAACAAAATACTACACAAAAGAACTGCACAAAGCAGCATTCGTATTGCCTAAATTCGTTGGCGACCTAGTGAAGTAAACAAATGTCGGGGGACAGTCCCCCGACCTGGTGATGCGTTAAAGTGATGGGGGACTGTCCCCATAAGGGAGGTTTTTTTATGCGTTTTGATGAGGCGTATTCGGGTAATGTGTTTATTAAGAGTCATCCGAGTTATGAGGAGAGCCAGGTGGTTCTTTATGGGATGCCGATGGATTGGACGGTAAGTTACCGCCCGGGTTCTCGTTTCGGCCCTGCGCGTATTCGTGAGGTGTCGATTGGTCTTGAGGAGTACAGCGCGTACCTTGACCGCGAGTTGGAAGAGGTTAAATATTTCGATGCGGGTGATATTCCGCTTCCGTTCGGAAATCCGCAGCGAAGCATTGATATGATTGAAGAATATGTGGATTCGATTCTGGCTTCAGGCAAGTTCCCGCTTGGTATGGGTGGAGAGCATCTTGTTTCATGGCCGGTGATGAAGGCAATGTATAAGAAGTATCCTGATTTAGCGATCATCCATTTTGATGCCCACACCGATTTGCGTGAGGAATATGAAGGTGAACCGTTGTCACATTCGACTCCAATTCGTAAGATTGCCGAGCATATCGGACCGAAAAACGTGTATTCTTTTGGAATTCGTTCAGGTATGAAGGAAGAATTCGAGTGGGCGAAGCAAAATGGCATGCATATTTCTAAATTTGAAGTGCTTGAGCCTTTAAAAGAAATTCTGCCAACACTTGCAGGACGTCCTGTATATGTAACAATTGATATTGATGTATTGGATCCAGCGCACGCACCTGGAACTGGTACGGTTGATTGTGGAGGAATCACGTCGAAAGAGCTTCTTGCTTCGATTCATGCGATTGCTCGTTCCGAAGTGAACGTCGTTGGTGGAGACCTTGTTGAGGTTGCTCCTATTTACGATCCTTCTGAACAAACAGCCAACACGGCGAGCAAGTTAATCCGTGAAATGATTTTAGGATGGGTAAAATAGGTCTCCATCCAAAGATAAAGTTTTTGATTGGTGCCTGTCCCATTGGGGCGGGCATCTTTTGATTTGTATCGTGACTATGTTTATAATAGAAAAAGTATGCGGTGACGCGCTAATGTCAATTATGAGGACTATAACCAGTCGAAAGAACAGGTTTAAGTTCCTTTTTAAAAAAGGAAGTGCAGTTTCGTTTGTCTACTCATGAGATTCCAATGAAGATTAAGGTGAAAACGACGATTGAGCAGGACGGGGGCAAGGAGACCTTTGAGTTGATGGTGTTTGGCCGTTATCTTGAGAAGGATGGTGCCTCGTTTCTTAAATATGAGGAAGTGCAGGATGAAGGCAGTGTTCGCACGATTGTGAAGGTGGCGGATCAGGATGCATTGATATTGCGAGGCGGTGCGGTGAAGATGCGGCTGCCGTTTCGGTTGAATAAGGTGCTTCGTGGAAGTTATGAGATGCCGTTTGGTGTGTTTGAGACGTTGACGATGACCAAAAGGTTGGAGCACTCGTTTGAAAATGGCCAAGGCTTGATTGATATATTGTATGATTTTAAGATGGAGGGTTCGCCCGGTGGTACATATCGGTTAGAAATTACCTTTGAGGAGGATGGGAAATGAATATAGTAGAGATGACGCAAAGTAAGATCAAGGAAGAGATTCGGGCGGCGGTTCTGAAGGCAGAGCTTGCGACGGAAGATCAGATTCCTGATGTAATCCTTGAGATTCCGAAGGATAAGGCGCACGGGGATTATTCGACGAATATGGCGATGCAGCTTGCTCGTGTGGCCAAGAAGGCGCCGCGGATGATTGCGGAAGCGTTGGTTGAGCATTTCGACCACTCGAAGGCATCGATTGAAAAAATTGAGTTAGCGGGACCTGGGTTTATCAATTTTTATATGAATAATGCGTATTTAACGGATTTGATTCCAACGGTTCTTAAGGCTGGTGAAAAGTACGGGGAAACTACGGTTGGCGGCGGTCAGAAGATCCAGGTGGAGTTTGTTTCAGCGAATCCGACGGGAGATTTGCATCTTGGACATGCTCGCGGTGCGGCTGTTGGGGACTCACTTTGCAATGTGTTAGCTAAGGCGGGCTATGCGGTGTCACGGGAATATTATATAAATGATGCTGGAAACCAGATTAATAATCTAGCGAAGTCTGTGGAGGCTCGTTATTTCCAAGCACTTGGCATGGATAAGGAAATGCCGGAGGACGGATATCATGGTGTGGATATTGTGGGCATCGGGCAAGCGCTGGCTGATGAGTTTGGCGATAAGTATGTGAATGTTGACGAGGCAGAGCGCTTTGAGTTTTTCCGTGAGTACGGTTTGAAGTTTGAAATGGCGAAGTTGAAGAAGGACCTTGAGGATTTCCGCGTGGGCTTTGATGTGTGGTATTCTGAGACGTCTCTTTATAAGAATGGAAAAATTGATGAGGCGTTGGACGCGCTTCGTGCAACTGGCTATATCTATGAAGAAGAGGGCGCGACTTGGCTTCGTTCGATGGATTTCGGCGATGATAAGAACCGTGTGTTGATCAAGCAGGACGGTTCTTATACGTATTTGACACCGGATATCGCTTACCATAAGGACAAGCTGGACCGCGGCTTTGAAAAGTTGATTAATATTTGGGGTGCGGATCACCACGGGTATATTCCTCGTATGAAGGCGGCGCTTCAGGCGTTGGGCTATGATCGTGATACGCTTGAAGTGGAAATCATTCAGCTCGTTCATCTATATAAGAACGGGGAAAAGATGAAGATGAGTAAGCGTACCGGTAAGGCCGTTACGATGCGTGATTTGGTGGATGAGGTCGGCCTCGATGCGACTCGTTATTTCTTTGCGATGCGTAGCTCGGATACGCATATGGATTTTGATTTGGATTTGGCTGTGTCTGAGTCGAATGAGAATCCGGTTTATTATGCACAGTATGCGCATGCTCGTATTTCTAGTATCTTGCGTTCTGGGGAAGAGCAGGGTGTGAAGTTTGATGCAGAGGCGGCTGATTTTTCATTGGTGACGTCTGAGAAAGAGATGGATTTATTGAAGAAGGTTGGCGAGTTCCCAGCTGCTGTTGGGGAGGCTGCTTTGAAGCGTATGCCGCACCGTATCACTAATTATATCTTTGATTTAGCGTCGACGTTCCACAGCTTTTATAATGCGGAAAAGGTGTTGGATATGGACAATGTCGAGCGTACGAAGGCGCGCCTTGCGTTGGTGAGAGCGGTGCAGATTACGTTGAAAAATGCTTTGGCATTGATTGGTGTGTCGGCTCCGGAGAAAATGTAATTGTTTTTTTGAAGGTGGCTCCCTGATTTGGGGGCCATTTTTTTTGTTGTTAGGTGTTTGGCGAGTAAAATAGGAAAAAGACGAGTAAAGTGTGAAGGTTGACGAGTAAATTTAAAAAATGACGAGTAAACCTCAAAAATAGACGAGTAAATTGAACAAATGAGTAAATCCTTGTCTTGGAGAAAGGAAAACGGGACATTGTTACACGAAAAAAGACCAAAATAATGAATACTATCCAAAAAAATGCAGATAGTAATAGAGAATTATGAGTGAGGAGTGACCGATAGCATGAATGTTGGAAGAGCAAAGGAAATAATGGAATCAGCCGATATGATTAACGTGACCTACGATGGAACGCCTGTGATTATTCAAAACGTGGATGAGACCACCAGAATGGCACGAATTTATTCCAGAAAAGACCCTGAGAACGAAAGAGACGTACCGGTTTTGAATCTGATCGAGGAATAAAGGGTGGGGACAGTCCCCCAGTGCGGTGAAGCTTCACTACGCTGGGGGACTGTCCCCGTTTTTATTTGATTTCAATCGTCCCACCACTAATCCGTTTATATCCGCGCAGTTTACTCAAATCCTCGATGAGTTTTAATGCTGCCTGGTCTTTCGCCTTGGCTTCAATCATGAAATCGACATCCTGGCCGGTCTCCTTCAGCAGCTGCAAAAAAGGCATAATGAATTCCGGATCCACATAATCTGCATGAGAACGAAATTCTTTTTCTGATTTTGGCGACGAGATATGAATCTTTGGTTTATGTGGGACATGCCCCCACGTCCTGACAATCCGTGGCCATAGCTCCTCTAGCGGAGTTTCTGACAGATTGGCCATATGGTGATGATAGTCAAACACCAAGGGAATGGTTTCTTTTTCACAGACCACTAAAGTTTCTTCTACGGTATAGGTCTTATCATCATTTTCTAACGTCATCACTTGTTTAATGTTGGCCGGCAGGGTGGTTAGGTTATGATGAAAACGAATCAAAGCCTCCTGCTTATCCCCATAAGCCCCACCGATATGTATATTAATTAAGCCTTGATCGGCAATCCCCATCGCTTCAAACATTTGAAAGTGATAGCTCATGTCGATGACTGCATTTTCGGTGATAGTATTTTTCGGCGAGGTAAACAAAGTAAATTGATTCGGATGGAAGCTAACCCGCAGGTGATTGTTCCGAACCAGTTCTCCAAGATCCTCCCATTCCTTTTTGAAGGGGGTGGTAAAGTCCCAGCGCACCTCTGGATGGGTGGCGAGGGGGACAATCGAGCTAGACATCCGATAGACTTCAATTTCATGGGCAAGATTGAAATACAGCATTCGCTTCGTGTGCTCGATATTTTGCCTTGTCACATCGAGCAACTTTTCTATGCGCTCCTCGGGGCTAAGCTGCTGATAGCGGGTAAAGGTAAGCGTCTTAGCTGGAGAAGCATCCCATAAAGTAATGGCAGTCGAAACATAGCCAAAACGAATTTTCATACCAGTAGCTCCCTTCTGGGGACAGTCCCCCGTTGCATTAATACGTTACTACGCCGGGGGACAGTCCCTCGTTGCATTAATACGTTACTACGCCGGGGGACAGTCCCTCGTTGCTTTAGTACGTTACTACGCCGGGGGACTGTCCCCCTCATTAAAGGAAAAAAGCGATCAAACGGGCAAATCTCTCTTTCAGTGACCGTAATGGATTGGGTTTGTTCAGGACTTCTAAAGTCAGCAACGCGGAGTCTTTGATGTCTTTTTCGATTACTTCCTTTACACGCCTGATAAAGGCAGGGTCATAAATATAACAGTTGATTTCCTTGTTTAAGAAGAAGCTGCGGTTATCGAAATTAGCGGTGCCGATGTCACAAATCGTATCGTCAATCACCATGGTTTTTGCATGATAAAAACCATTTTTATATTGATAAACAACCGCTCCCTTTTTCAGCAGTTCTCGTAAATAACGATAGGATCCTTCCTGTACAAGCATATGGTCAGCGGTATACGGAACCACAACGGTAAGCGACACGCCGCGGCCAATCGCCTGAAGCAATTCCTTCATGACCCGTGGACTTGGTACAAAATAAGGACTTCCAATAATGATGGAATGTTGGGCCTTTTGAATTACTTGGGTAAATTTTTCCTCTAACATGCCAGCCTCAGTTGGAACAAACTGATGGCGGACGGGACCTTTAGAAAGCGAAGGGAAATAGGCCGGTTGATGCTGGAGATTTTCACCCCCATACTCTTCCCAGTCAATCATAAACTCACTTTGTAACGAATGAACACTTTCACCCATAATTTTTAAATGGTAATCACGCCAAGGACTTAACTTTGGGTCTTGATCAATGTATTCCTTCCCAATATTAAACCCGCCCACATAGCCGATTTTCCCGTCGATTATCGAAATTTTACGGTGATTGCGGATTTGAGAGGAGTAAAAGGGAAAAGGCAGCTTGATGCGGTTGCTAAAAGCAAATTTGACCCCCGCCTCTTTAAGGGCTCTCACCGTTGACGCCTTGATCCTCCAACTGCCAAGACGGTCAATCAGCAGCCGCACTTCTATCCCTTGTCGTGCTTTTTCTTTTAAAAGAGCGAGAAATTCCTGGCCGAACCGGTCATCTTTGACAATATAAAAAAGCACATGAACATGCTCCGTTGCTTGACGAATTTCCCGGAAATAATCTGCGAATAATTCCTTTCCATGTGTAAAAATATCCACATGGCCATGGAGGGTACTTGTTTCCATATAACTGACAATAGAAAGATGCTTCTTTCGTCCTAATCTAAAATCTAATACGAGCCATATAATGATGAGTAGTAGTAGTGCACTTAAACAGATGGCCAAGCTCATGTAGAATCTTTCCCCCAATCGGTTTCATTAGTGTTTCCGAACCAGTTCGTTTCTATAAGTCGAACGAATTTTGCAAAAATTGATTGACTGAATGCTCATTCATAATATAATAGAGGTAAGACAGAGTTCAGAAAATTTATTATTTTCTTGTAAGAACTGGGGAAAGGGGCGTTAGTTGATGAATATTCTTTTGTGGATTAACCTCATTGCATTTTTAGTTGTAACCGCTTACGCTATTAGCCTATTTGTTTATGTGGTTAAGACTCGGATTGAATTTATTAAGTTGGGGAAAAAGGTCGAGTTTGATAACAATGTCAAAGAACGGCTGCAAAAAATTTGGGTCAATGTGTTTGGCCAGAAAAAGCTGCTAAAGGATAAAAAGAGCGGCGCAATACACGTCATGTTCTTTTACGGATTCATTCTTGTTCAATTTGGCGCAATTGATTTTATTTGGAAAGGGCTTGTCCCAGGTTCACACCTGCCGCTTGGACCGCTCTATGCGGGGTTCACGTTTTTCCAGGAAATCATCACATTGATGATCCTTGTGGCAGTGATTTGGGCGTTTTACCGCCGCTATGTAGAAAAATTAGTTCGTTTGAAGCGCAATTTTAAATCGGGACTTGTCCTATTGTTTATCGGCGGCCTTATGGTTTCCGTATTGGTTGGAAATGGAATGGGCATCATTTGGCACGGCGAAGAAACATCATGGACTGAGCCGGTAGCCTCCCTCATTTCAATGGGCTTTTCATGGATAGGGGAGACAGCTTCCATCGCCATTTTTTATGTGGCATGGTGGATGCACTTATTGTTCTTATTAACCTTCTTAGTATACGTGCCGCAATCCAAGCACGCACACTTGTTGGCTGGACCGGCAAACGTGTACTTTAATCGCTTAGAAAAACCAGGTAAGTTGAAGAAAGTGGATTTTGAAGACGAAACACAAGAGTCTTTTGGGGTTGGAAAAATTGAAGACTTTACGCAGCACCAAATGATTGATTTTTATGCCTGTGTAGAATGTGGCCGCTGTACCAATATGTGTCCGGCAACAGGAACAGGTAAAATGCTGTCTCCAATGGACTTAATTGTGAAAATGCGTGACCACCTGACAAATTACGGTGCGTCCGTCACTTCGAAACAGCCGTGGGTTCCTACATTTGCTTTTTCCAATACAAAAGGAAACCAAATTGCTCTAGCTGCGGCTGGTCAGGGTGCTGAAGAAACGGCAGCTGCGCTCGCATATAGCCCAAGCTTGATTGGCGAGGTCATTACCGAAGAAGAAATTTGGGCATGTACAACGTGCCGCAACTGTGAAGATCAATGTCCAGTTATGAACGAGCATGTAGATAAAATTATCGACCTTCGTCGTTACTTAGTTTTAACAGAAGGAAAAATGGATGCCGATGCACAGCGCGCAATGACGAATATCGAACGTCAGGGCAATCCATGGGGCTTAAACCGTAAAGAGCGAGAAACCTGGCGTGAGGTTCGCGAGGATGTTGAAATTCCAACTGTTAAGGAAATGAACAAGAAGGGTGAAGAATTCGAGTATCTCTTCTGGGTGGGTTCCATGGGATCTTACGATAACCGCAGCCAAAAAATTGCTCTTTCCTTTGCGAAGTTGATGAATGAAGCAGGTGTGAAGTTTGCGATTTTAGGCAACAAGGAGAAGAACTCTGGTGATACACCGCGTCGTCTAGGTAATGAGTTCTTGTTCCAGGAGTTGGCGACGAAAAATATTGAGGAATTTGAAAAGGCAGAAGTGAAGAAAATCGTTACGATTGACCCACATGCCTATAATATTTTCAAAAATGAGTACCCTGATTTCGGCTTACAGGCAGAGGTTTATCACCATACAGAGATTCTATATGAGCTGGTTCGTGATGGGCGTCTAGTTCCGAAGCATGCGGTCAATGAAAAGATTACGTTCCACGATTCTTGTTACTTAGGTCGTTACAATGATGTCTACGATCCGCCACGTGAGATCTTGAAATCGATACCTGGTGTACAGCTGGTGGAAATGGAGCGTAACAGAGAAACGGGTATGTGCTGTGGGGCTGGCGGCGGCTTGATGTGGATGGAGGAAGAAACCGGTCATCGTATTAACGTGAGCCGCACAGAGCAAGCGCTGGCTGTAAATCCTTCTGTCATCAGTTCTGGCTGTCCATACTGCTTAACCATGCTGTCAGATGGAACAAAGGCAAAAGAGGTAGAAGAGAAAGTAGCAACCTACGATGTGGCTGAGTTGCTTGAAAAAGCAGTTTGTGGAGAGGTTAAAGAAATCGCTTCGTAAGGTTGGTTAATAGTTAGAATAGCAAAGGTTGAGATTTTCATTCAAAATTTTAGGAATTTTGTGTAAAACATTTCAACTTTTGCTATTTTTTATGTAAAATAAAAAGTAAGAGTAAAACGCTTACATTTCCTTTTTTATTTTCGTACGTGGGCAGTGAGTTTTTGGGTAAACGAACCGGCTTGCGTTATTTTTTGAGATTTTTTCGAGCGAGCGTTCAGTCGCCGAAAACAGAAGGGGTATTTTTATAAAAATATAAGACTGAATATTGGGAAAAGGGAGAGTGTTTTGAATGGGAAAAACGGTTATTTTGAGCGGAGTAAGAACACCTTTTGGAAAACTTGGGGGTGGGCTAAGCAGCTTCACGGCTTCACAGCTTGGGGGAATCGCAGTGAAGGAAGCATTGATTCGCGCCGGCGTTAAGCCTGAAGAGGTAGGGGAAGTCATCCTAGGAACGGTTTTGCAAGGGGGGCAAGGACAAATTCCGTCGCGCCAGGCAGCTCGTCACGCCGGTTTGCCGTGGGAAGTGAAAACGGAAACGATTAATAAGGTGTGTGCGTCAGGGATGCGCAGCGTGACAATGGCAGATCAAATCATTCGCGCTGGCGATGAAGAGGTCATTGTAGCAGGGGGAATGGAATCAATGAGTAACGCGCCCTACATTTTACCGAAGGCAAGATGGGGCTTTCGAATGGGCGATTCACAAGTGAAGGATCTCATGATTCATGATGGCTTGAGCTGCAGCTTTACAGGTGTTCACATGGGTACGTACGGCAATTCAACGGCGGCAGAAATGGAGATTTCTCGTGAGGCGCAGGATGAGTGGGCGTTACGAAGCCATGAGCGTGCACTTGAGGCGATTGAGAGTGGAAAATTAGCGGAGGAAATCGTTTCTGTTGAGGTTCCACAAAGAAAAGGAGAGCCTGTGGTTGTTTCTGTAGACGAGGGACCGCGTAAGGATACTTCATTAGAGCGATTAGCCAAATTGGCGCCTGTGTTTAATTCAACGGGTACGATTACGGCGGGGAACGCACCAGGGGTGAATGACGGTGCGGCTGCCCTTGTATTAATGAGCGAAGAGCGCGCGGCTCGTGAAGATCGTGAAGTCGGAGCGGTGATTCTTGGCCATGCGGCTGTCGCAGTCGAAGCGAAGGATTTCCCGCAAACACCGGGACTTGTAATCAATGAGATTTTAAGAAAGACCGGCAAGAGCTTGGAGGAAATTGATTTATTTGAAATCAATGAGGCCTTTGCAGCAGTTGCGTTAGCGAGTGGAAAAATTGCCGGGCTGGATCCGGAAAAGGTCAATGTGAATGGCGGTGCGGTCGCACTGGGGCATCCAATTGGCGCTAGTGGTGCGCGAATCATCATCACGTTGATGCACGAATTGAAGCGCCGTGGCGGCGGAATCGGAATTGCGGCAATTTGCAGCGGCGGTGGCCAAGGCGATGCGGTGATGATTGAAGTGCCGAGAAGGTAGGAGTTGGGTGCGAGGCGTATCTGTCGGATAACCCGAATTTACTGTCGCATAGTGTGGGCTAACTGTCAGATGACGAACATTTACTGTCGGATAAACTGACTTAACTGTCGTAAAGACATTTTTTAATAAAAAAAGGGGGCTGTGTCTGCGGAAAACAGCCCCAATCTGGAGGGGAAAACATGAAGGTATCAAAGGTAATGGTAATTGGTGCGGGACAAATGGGCTCAGGGATCGCTCAGGTTTGTGCCCAAGCGGGATATAACGTGATGCTAAATGACTTAAAACCTGAATTCGTGGAACGCGGCTTTGGGGTAATCAATAAAAACCTGTCCCGCAACGTCGATAAAGGCAGAATGACCGAGGAGCAAAAGCAGGAAGTGCTCGAGCGACTTACGGTTTCAACAGATCTAACCGATGCCGCTGGCGTAGACCTCGTCATTGAGGCAGCTGTTGAAAACATGGAAATCAAAACAAAAATCTTTGCGCAACTAGATGAAATTGCCCCAGCACATACGATTTTAGCGAGCAATACCTCGTCCCTGCCAATCACAGAAATCGCTGCAGCGACGAAGCGTCCGGAAAAGGTCATTGGCATGCACTTTATGAATCCAGTACCTGTCATGAAGTTGGTTGAAATCATTCGCGGATTAGCAACGGCGGATGAGGTTTATCAAGTGATTGAAGACATGACAAAGACCTTAAGCAAGGTGCCTGTAGAAGTTAATGACTTCCCTGGCTTTGTTTCTAATCGTATCTTGATGCCAATGATCAATGAAGCGATTTATACCTTGTATGAAGGTGTGGCAACGAAGGAAGCAATCGATGAGGTTATGAAACTTGGTATGAACCATCTGATGGGGCCGTTAACCCTGGCCGACTTTATTGGTTTAGATACTTGCTTGTACATTATGGAAACGTTGCATGAAGGCTTCGGCGACGACAAATACCGCCCTTGCCCATTGCTTCGTAAATATGTAAAAGCCGGGTGGCTCGGCAAGAAATCAGGCCGTGGGTTCTATACGTACGAATAGAACGGAAGCAATTTTAAAAATAAAAAAACCAGGTGGATCACTGGCGACATTACATACCCTTCTGTGATCTCCCCTGGCAAACGAATCCACCTCAAAAAGGGGAGAGACATATGAATCTGACATTTACAGAAGAACAAGAAATGATGCGGAAAATGGTCCGTGATTTTGCGAATAGTGAAATTGCTCCATTCATTGACAAGATGGAAAACGGTGAATTTCCGCGTGAGATTCTCCGCAAAATGGGCGAGCTTGGCTTGATGGGAATTCCGGTGCCTGAAAAATATGGCGGGGCTGAAATGGATTTCACTTCCTACATTATTGCCATCAATGAGATTTCGAAGGTAAGCGCCACATTGGGGGTAATTTTATCTGTGCATACCTCGGTGGGAACGAACCCGATTCTTTATTTTGGAACGGAAGAGCAAAAGCAAAAGTATGTGCCGAAGCTTGCTTCAGGCGAATACTTAGGGGCTTTTTGTTTAACCGAGCCGAGCGCTGGCTCAGATGCAGCGAGCTTGAAGTCGCGTGCGGTCAAGAAGGGTGACCATTATGTCATCAATGGCTCGAAGGTATTCATCACTAACGGCGGTGAGGCGGATGTGTACATTGTGTTTGCTACCACCGAGCCGAAGTTAGGCACAAAAGGGATTGCTGCTTTTATTGTTGAAAAAAATACACCTGGCCTGATCATCGGGAAGGATGAGCACAAAATGGGCCTTCACGGTTCGAGGACCGTACAGCTTACCTTCGAAGATATGCGTGTTCCGGTGGAGAACCTTCTTGGCAACGAAAGTGAAGGCTTTAAAATCGCGATGGCGAACCTCGAGGTCGGCCGCATCGGTATCGCCACTCAGGCACTTGGTATTGCAGAGGCTGCACTATCCGCCGCAACGAACTATGCGAAGGAGCGTCACCAGTTTGGCAAGCCAATCGCCGCACAGCAGGGAATCGGCTTTAAGTTGGCGGATATGGCGACGAGTGTGGAGGCGGCGAAACTATTAGTCTATCGTGCTGCTGATTTGCGAACCCGTGGAGTGAAATGCGGAATGGAAGCA
This sequence comes from Neobacillus phoenicis, assembly GCF_047302305.1. NCBI lineage: Bacteria > Bacillati > Bacillota > Bacilli > Caryophanales > Bacillaceae > Neobacillus > Neobacillus phoenicis. The sequence continues at coordinate 587,919 of NZ_CP154847.1, forward strand.
TCGATGGCAAAGCTGTTTGCCACTCGAACAGCGGTAGAGGTAGCAACGGAAGCCATCCAAGTGTTTGGCGGCTACGGCTATACGGAGGATTACCCGGTGGAGCGCTATTTCCGCGATGCGAAGGTAACCGAAATTTATGAGGGCACGAGCGAGATTCAGCGGATCGTGATTAGTAAGTATTTATGATGATTTGTAGAAAAGTTCAAGATTTGTGTAGAAAAACTAGTAAACCGTGTAGAAAAAATTAAAAAGTGTGTAGAAAAAATCAATAACCGTGTAGAAATCCGAGTCAATCATGTAGAAAAACACAAAAAATGTGTAGAAAAAATCCAAAAATATATAGACTCGATCTATAAACATGTAGATATCCCAAAGGAGGACTTGAAAATGAACTTTAAGTTAACCGAAGAACATGAAATGATCCGAAAAATGGTTCGTGATTTTGCTAGAAATGAAGTGGCGCCTACTGCTGCTGAGCGTGACGAGGAAGAGCGCTTTGATCGTGAGATTTTTGACAAAATGGCGGAGCTTGGCTTAACAGGGATTCCATGGCCAGAAGAGTACGGCGGCATTGGCAGTGACTATTTGGCTTACTGTATCGCCGTTGAAGAGCTTTCTCGCGTTTGTGCATCAACAGGGGTAACCCTATCTGCTCATACATCACTTGCTGGCTGGCCAATCTTTAAATTCGGCAGCGAAGAGCAGAAACAAACGTATCTTCGTCCGATGGCAGAAGGAAGCAAGATTGGGGCATACGGTTTGACAGAGCCAGGCAGCGGTTCGGATGCAGGCGGCATGAGAACAACGGCTCGCCTCGAAGGAGATCATTACGTCCTGAATGGCTCGAAGATTTTCATCACTAACGGCGGCATCGCTGATATTTATGTAGTATTTGCCCTTACTGATCCATCTAGCAAACAAAAAGGTACTACAGCATTTATAGTCGAAAAAGACTTCCCAGGCTTCTCTGTTGGTAAAAAAGAAAAGAAACTCGGCATTCGTTCGTCACCAACAACTGAAATCATTTTCGAAGATTGCAAGGTTCCTGCTGCCAACCGACTTGGTGAAGAAGGTGACGGCTTTAAAATTGCCATGATGACACTGGATGGCGGCCGAAATGGAATTGCGGCGCAAGCGGTAGGTATCGCACAAGGTGCATTGGATGCAGCGGTTGATTATGCAAAAGAACGCCAACAGTTTGGTAAACCAATTGCAGCACAGCAGGGAATCAGCTTTAAGTTAGCTGACATGGCGACTGGAGTTGAAGCTGCTAGACTATTAACCTATCAAGCGGCATGGTTAGAGTCAAAGGGTCTTCCATATGGAAAAGAGTCTGCGATGTCCAAATTGTTTGCTGGGGACACAGCGATGAAGGTGACAACCGAAGCGGTTCAGGTGTTTGGAGGCTACGGCTATACAAAGGATTATCCAGTTGAACGATTCATGCGTGATGCGAAAATCACGCAAATATACGAAGGTACACAGGAAATTCAGCGCCTGGTTATCTCAAGAATGATCACGAAGTAAGGTGGTTGGGATGAAAAAGCGGGAAGTACAGGCTTCGGTCAAGGATGAGCGCTTGGTGCAAAAACGGCGCGATCAAATGATCAAAGGGGCCGTGACACTTTTTAAACAAAAGGGGTTTCACCGGACGACGACAAGGGAAATCGCCAAAGCGGCGGGCTTTAGCATTGGGACGCTGTATGAATACATTCGCACAAAAGAGGATGTTCTCTATCTAGTATGTGACAGCATTTATGATCATGTTAGTGACCGTCTTCAGAAGGACCTGGCCTTGAAAAAAGGGACCTTGGAAAGCTTGAAGCTTGGGATTGCCAACTTTTTTCAGGTCATGGATGAAATGCAGGCGGAAGTGCTCGTGATGTATCAGGAAGTGAAGTCTCTTTCGAGGGACGCACTTCCTTATGTGTTGAAAAAAGAGATGGAAATGGTAGCAATGTTTGAGAATCTGCTTTCAAGATGCGTGGAAAACGGGGAATTGGCGCTGACGGAAAAGCAGGTAGAACTGATTGCTCATAACATCTTTGTTCAGGGGCAAATGTGGGGCTTCCGTCGCTGGGCGCTGCGAAAACTTTTTACGCTCGAGGAGTACATTGATTTGCAGACGGAGATTTTGTTATCGGGGATTGGCGGCGATGTCACGTCTGCCGAAAAACGTCTGGAAAACGAAACGAATCGCGAACGATAAATAGAGTTCATTTTTCAAAAAGGGGGAGTACGATGGGAACTTATCAGCCTAAGCATCATATCCGTTTTGTGACGGCGTCGAGTTTGTTTGATGGGCATGATGCGTCGATTAATATTATGAGGCGAATTCTTCAGGCGAGCGGGGCGGAGGTTATTCACCTTGGGCATAACCGTTCGGTGGAGGAGGTTGTGAACGCGGCGATTCAGGAGGATGTGCAGGGGATTGCGATTTCTTCTTATCAAGGTGGGCACGTTGAATACTTTAAATATATGTATGACCTGTTAAAGGAAAAGGGTGCACCGCATATTCGCATTTATGGCGGCGGGGGCGGCGTCATCATACCAAGGGAAATTGATGAGCTTCACGCGTATGGCATTGCACGCATCTTTTCACCAGAAGACGGTCGTTTGCTTGGCTTACAGGGCATGATTGACCGAATGATTCAGGAGTGCGATTTTTCAACGGTTGACATGGATGCGGCGGAGCAAATTGAGAAGCTTCCGACTGGGGATGTAAATGCGATTGCCAAGTTGATTACGTTAGCGGAGCTTCATGTTGATAAAAAGAATGAGGCGGCGGCAGCGGCCGAGCAGGTGCTCGAGCAGGTGAAGTCGCTGGAGAAGACGATTCCAGTTGTCGGGATTACGGGAACCGGCGGCGCTGGAAAAAGTTCGTTGACGGATGAGTTAATCAGACGTTTTATCAATGAGCTGCCTGATAAAAAGGTAGCGATTCTTTCTGTTGACCCGACGAAGCAAAAAACGGGCGGTGCCTTGCTTGGGGACCGGATTCGGATGAATGCGATTTTCTCTCCGAATGTGTATATGCGAAGCTTGGCAACAAGACGTTCGAAGAATGAATTGTCGCTTGCGATTAAGGATGCAGTGGCGGTGACGAAGGCCGCGGGCTTTGACTTGGTGATTGTGGAAACGAGCGGAATTGGGCAGGGGGATGCAGAGATCACGGAGATTTGCGATGTGTCCATGTACATCATGACGAGTGAATTTGGAGCACCTTCCCAGCTTGAGAAAATCGATATGATTGATTTTGCTGACTTAATTGTCATCAATAAGTTTGAGCGGAAGGGCTCAGAGGATGCAAAGCGCCAGGTGCAGAAGCAGTACCAGCGCAGCCATATGCTGTTTGAAAAAGATCTATCAGAAATGCCGGTGTACGGAACGATTGCCAGTCAGTTTAATGACCCGGGCACGAACGCACTGTTTGCGGCATTAGTGGAAAAAATCAATGGAAAAATGGCGACGGATTGGGTGACTTCTTTTAGCAAGAGTGCTGTGGTGGAAAAGCAAAATGTGATTATTCCAACGGACCGCCGCTATTATTTACGAGAGATTTCTGAAACAGTAAGGGGCTATCATAAGAAGGCGGAAGCGCAGGCGAATATTGCCCGGAAATTATTCCAACTGGAGGGTGCGATGGCTGCTGTTCAAGACCAGCCGGAAGTAGTGGCTGCGTTGGCAGCGGTGAAGCAGGAGACAGAATCGCGGTTAACGCCTGAATCGAAAAAGATTTTAGATACGTGGGAACAAACGAAGGAAGCTTATTCAGGCGACCAGTTTGTCACACGAATCCGAGATAAAGAAATTATTACGGTGTTACGGACGAAGAGTTTATCGGGTATTGATATTCCGAAGGTGGCTTTACCTAGGTATAAGGATTATGGGGAAATTCTCCGCTGGGTGTACCAGGAAAACGTGCCGGGCTCGTTCCCGTATACGGCTGGGGTATTCCCATTCAAGCGTGAGGGTGAGGATCCGAAGCGCCAGTTTGCCGGAGAAGGCACACCGGAACGGACGAACCGCCGTTTCCACTATTTATCGAAGGATGACGCGGCGAAGCGCTTAAGTACGGCGTTTGACTCGGTAACATTATACGGGGAAGATCCGGATTACCGCCCAGATATTTATGGGAAGGTTGGCGAGAGCGGCGTTAGTGTTTGTACGTTAGATGATATGAAAAAGCTGTATGACGGCTTTGATTTATGCCATCCATCGACTTCTGTTTCGATGACGATCAATGGACCGGCACCGATTATTTTGGCGATGTTTATGAATACGGCGATTGACCAGCAGGTGAAGAAGAAGGAAGAAGAGTGGGCCGCGTGTTAACGGTCGGAGAGTTTGCCGAAGTTCGTGCCTATACGTTACGGACGGTTCGCGGTACGGTTCAGGCAGATATTTTAAAAGAAGACCAAGGGCAAAACACGTGTATTTTTTCAACGGAATTTGCACTGCGGATGATGGGGGATATTCAGCAATATTTCATTGATCACCAGGTGCGCAATTATTATTCGGTGTCGATTTCGGGGTACCATATTGCCGAAGCAGGAGCGAATCCGATTTCGCAGCTGGCGTTTACGCTTTCGAATGGATTTACCTATGTGGAATATTATTTAAGCCGCGGCATGAAGATTGATGATTTTGCTCCAAATCTATCGTTCTTCTTCTCTAATGGTTTGGATCCAGAGTATACGGTGATTGGCCGTGTGGCTCGCCGCATCTGGGCGACCGTTATGCGTGATAAGTATGGTGCGAATGAGCGAAGTCAAAAGCTGAAGTACCATGTTCAGACGTCAGGGCGTTCATTGCATGCACAGGAGATTGATTTTAATGATATCCGCACGACGCTTCAGGCGTTAATGGCGTTGCATGATAATTGTAATTCCCTTCATACGAATGCGTATGATGAGGCGATTACGACGCCGACTGAGGAATCGGTGCGCCGCGCGATGGCGATTCAGATGATTATTACGAAGGAGCATGGCTTAACGAAGAATGAGAATCCGCTGCAAGGCTCGTTTATCGTTGAGGAGCTGACGGAGTTGGTTGAGGAAGCGGTGCTGCAGGAGTTTGAGCGTTTGAATGATCGCGGCGGTGTGCTTGGTTCAATGGAAACGCAGTATCAACGCGGCAAGATTCAGGATGAGTCGATGTTCTATGAAATGAAGAAGCATACGGGAGAGTTGCCGATTATTGGGGTAAACACGTATTTGAATCCGAATCCTCCATCTGAGGAAGAGGTCAACAATATGGAGTTGGCTCGGGCAACGACGGAGGAAAAGGAATTGCAGATTCATAATTTACGTTCCTTCCAAGAGTCGCATGCGGAAAAAACGGCTGATGCGTTAAAGCGGTTAAAGGAAGCAGCGGTCTCTGGTGGCAATATTTTTGCTGAATTAATGGAAACCGTCCAAGTCGCAAGCCTCGGCCAAATCACACGTGCATTATACGAAGTCGGCGGGCAGTATCGCCGTAATATGTAGTAAATTTTAAGGTGTCAGGCACCAGTGAACCGTTCACAAAGGCGCCTGACACCAATCTTTGTTTTTATGGAAAAATTTTTGGGTACAACATGTTAAATTGAAGCGTTATCTTATATAATCGAACTAGTGTAAAAAACTTCTAAGAGATGCAGGCAGGTGAGTTTAAATGAAAGTTAGTCATATATTATTAATTTTAATTGTATTTGCCTGGCCATTAAACTATCTCTATCAGCGTCAATTAGGAGCCATCTCGTTTCTATTACTAGCAATTTTCTTCATGGTGATCACGATTAAAGAGACCAAAAAGTTAAAAAAGCAGGAAAATGGTGACACACCTAAGTCCAATCAAGAAAAAATCAAGTGAAACATTAGTTAGAAACTAGCATAAACGGGAAGATTTTGTTTATAATGGAGAATATGTCTTTAAAGCGGAAGCGCCTTGTCCAGCCCCGACAGGCAAATGTTCTTCGCCAAGAAAAGTCGTCTTTTTGACTTTTATTGGCGAAGGTTATTTGACCCGAGGGGCTAGGCGCTGCAGCTGGATAGGACACGTAGTATTAAGTTCGTTAATCACTCATAACCGAGTGTTAAATAGAGAAAGGAAGTGCCAAAATTGAGTTTAGCACAGTACTCAAAAGAGGAATTACAAGAGTTATCCCTCATAGAAATGGCTCACGAATACTTAAAAAATAGCAAGCAGCCAATCACTTTCAATGAATTAGTTAATGAAATCACCAATGCTGTAGGTATGTCTCAAGAGGAAGTTCGCTCAAGACTTGCACAGTTTTATACAGACATGAATATCGATGGCCGCTTCCTCTCATTAGGAGAAAATCGCTGGGGACTTCGCGTTTGGTATCCAGTTGATACGGCGGAAGAAGAAGTAGTCACTGCGGTTAAACCGAAGAAGAAGAAGGCGAAGAAGGTTGTTGACGAAGACGAAATTGAAGATTTCGATGACGTTGATGAGGAAGAATACGATGAACTCGATGACTTCGCTGATGAGGACGACCTTCTAGATGACGACGATGATCTAGACATTGATGAAGATGAAGATTTGGATCTTGATGAAGACGTCATTGAAGAAGATGAATTCGATTTAGACGAAGATGAAGAGTTAGATGAAGACCTTGAAGAAGAAGAGGAAGTTTTTGACGAGGAAGAAGACGAAGACTTGTAAACAGCTTGACTTTTTTTTCTCGCCCTTGTATTATCTTTTTTGGGCTCCTTAAAAAAGGACAAATCAATCTTTACTTATATGCGCTCCCTTGCACTGGCGAGAGGGGCGCTTTTTATTTTTAAAAAAACTCCCGTAATATGGAGTTTTTTCGTTTTTTAGTCTATAGGATAGGTAAGTATCATGACGATTGACGAACCCACGGCTTTGATGGATGACAGTTTCATTCAGCTGGCCAAAATATTTTTTTATGAAAAATCCTAAACAGACTGAATAATGGTCAAACTGTAAATAAGGGGGAATTTTTAATGACAAAGTATATTTTTGTAACTGGTGGTGTGGTGTCATCACTCGGAAAAGGTATTACCGCTGCTTCTTTAGGGCGCTTATTGAAAAATCGGGGCTTGAACGTAACTATCCAAAAATTTGACCCGTATATTAACGTAGACCCAGGAACGATGAGTCCTTACCAGCATGGTGAAGTTTTCGTTACTGGTGACGGTGCGGAAACGGATTTAGACCTTGGCCACTATGAGCGTTTCATCGACATCAACTTAAACAAGTACAGCAATGTGACAACAGGAAAAATCTATTCAACGGTTTTACGTAAAGAACGCCGCGGTGACTATTTAGGTGCGACGGTTCAGGTTATTCCGCACATTACGAATGAAATTAAAGAGCGCTGCCTACGTGCCGGTAATGAAACAAATGCCGATGTGGTTATTACTGAAATCGGCGGAACTGTTGGTGACATTGAATCTCTGCCATTCCTTGAAGCGATTCGTCAAATGAAGAGTGACATCGGTAGTGACAATGTTATGTACATTCACTGTACCCTAATTCCGTACATAAAAGCGGCGGGTGAGATGAAGACGAAGCCAACACAACACAGTGTAAAAGAGCTTCGCAGCTTAGGAATCCAGCCAAATATTATTGTTGTTCGTACGGAAATGCCTGTTTCACAGGACATGAAGGATAAGATTGCATTATTCTGTGATATTGACGCCAAGGCTGTGATTGAATGTCAGGATGCCGACACACTTTATTCTATTCCACTTGCCCTTCAAGAGCAAAACATGGATCAAATTGTGTGTGATCATTTGAAGCTGCAGACGAAGGAAGCGGAAATGACCGAGTGGAAACAGCTTGTTGACCGCGTTCTTAATCTTTCAAATAAGACTCGTATTGGTCTTGTCGGAAAATATGTTGAGCTTCAGGATGCTTATATTTCAGTGGTTGAAGCGATGAAGCATGCGGGATATGCGTTTGATTCAGATGTAGAAATTAAATGGATCAATGCAGAGCATGTAACTCGTGAGAATGTGGCTGAGCTATTGGCTGATGTGGATGGCGTACTCGTTCCAGGTGGATTCGGCGACCGTGGAGTGGAAGGGAAAATTGAAGCGACTCGCTATGCCCGTGAGCAGAAGAAACCGTTCCTTGGTATTTGCTTAGGCATGCAGTTGGCAACGATTGAATTTGCACGTAATGTTCTTGGTTACAGTGATGCACATTCTGCTGAGTTTGTACCTGAAACAAATCATCCAATTATTGATTTACTACCAGAACAAAAGGATGTAGAGGATTTAGGCGGAACGTTACGTTTAGGTCTATACCCTTGCCGTTTGGTGGAAGGTACGAAGGCGTTCGAGGCGTATGAAGATGAGGTTGTTTACGAGCGTCACCGCCACCGTTATGAATTTAACAATCATTACCGTCAAGAGATGGAAGCACAAGGCTTTATTTTCTCAGGTACTAGTCCTGATGGCCGTTTAGTGGAGATTATCGAGCTTGCGGATCACCCGTGGTTTGTGGCTTCTCAGTTCCATCCAGAGTTTGTGTCCAGACCAACGCGCCCGCAGCCGTTGTTCCGTGACTTTATTAAAGCTTCTTTGCAAAAATAATTTGAGTGGGCCAGTTTCCTTTTTTTTGGGGGGACTGGCTTTTTTTGTGTAGATTTTGGGTGAAGTTGGAAAAATATCCAATGATAATAGAAAATGAGCCAATCCACCCTAAAAATGATCCAAGCATAAAAACTCAGCAAAAAAACGACCCCAAACCAGGGCCGTTTACTCAAAATAATCCGCTAAAATCTCATCAATTGTAAATTTTAAGCCAAAATAGACGTACAAGGCTGCCATCGACGACGGATAACCGAAGCGATTACCTAAATCATCTGGCAACAACCCTTTTTTCAAGCGTAAATCAATATGTACATCCGCTAATTCAGCCAAATCCCCCGCGGCAGTATCATCCATTACCGTAGAAACAGCTACAAAGGGGATGCCTTTATCTTGCAAAGCCGTAGCAACAGCGACCGCTGCTTCATCAGAGGAAGTCCGGGTAAAAAGAACGGCACGGTCCGCTTCAGTTAGCTGGTCGATCAAAACGAGACTGAGCGCCTTCGCCCCATTCAACGGTTCTGCACCTGCTATTGCTTCGAACTCCACAGCCTTCATTTCCGCCTCACCAAAAATATATATAGACCCATCGCCTACAGGTGCTTGGGCAAGCAATCGAGCACCATCCTCGAACGCAAATTCTTCTTTTTCCTCGATCCGCTTGAACAAGCCTGTTAATTGGGTAGAAAACATTTTTAACATAGTAACCCTCCTTATCACGCCTACTATTATAGACTTTTTTACCATAATGTAAAATTAGGTAAAAATTACCACAAAAATCCCTAGCTTGTTAACAAAATACAAGAAGGAGAATGACAACCTCTGTCGAATATGTATAAGGATATGTATAGATAATTGAATCTAAATAAAATAACCAAGGAAGAGGTGGAAGGTATGAAAGAGAAAATTTTAATTGTAGACGATCAATTTGGCATTCGAATTTTGCTAAATGAAGTGTTCCAAAAGGAAGGGTACCAGACATTTCAAGCGGCGAACGGCGTTCAGGCGTTAGACATTGTCACCAAGCATGCCCCTGACCTAGTGCTACTTGATATGAAGATCCCAGGAATGGACGGAATTGAAATTTTAAAACGAATGAAAGTGATTGATCCAGAGATTCGCGTGATTATCATGACCGCCTATGGTGAATTAGATATGATTCAAGAGGCCAAGGATCTTGGTGCAATTACACATTTCGCAAAACCGTTTGATATTGACGATATCCGTGCGGCGGTTCGCAAACATATCCCGCAAAAAACAAACTAAACATTTCAAAATAAGGCATCGAAAAGAATGCCTTTTTTTATAAAAAAATAACCAATCGAGATGGTGAAAACGCTTGCTGTAACTTGAGTGCGCTTTCATTATGACAGTTTGCAAAACTGGTGGTTGTTTAATAGCATTTCTCTATTTCTTTTGATATGATACATATGAATCTTAACAGGATGAACATCATTTTTCGGAGAATACATAAACACCTTATGAGAGGGAAACCTTTAATATGGAAAGCAATCTTTCGAAATGGAGTTCAACCTAATTTAAGGAGGAAAAGAAATGCCTTTAGTTTCAATGAAAGAAATGCTTAACAAAGCGAAAGCAGAAGGCTACGCAGTTGGGCAATTTAACCTTAATAACCTAGAATTCACACAAGCTATTCTTCAAGCTGCAGAAGCAGAAAAATCACCAGTTATCCTTGGTGTATCTGAAGGTGCAGCACGTTATATGTCAGGCTTCAAAACTGTTGTAAAAATGGTTGAAGGCTTAATGGAAGATTTAAAAATCACTGTACCAGTGGCAATTCACCTTGACCACGGTTCAAGCTTTGATAAATGTAAAGAAGCAATCGATGCTGGCTTCACATCTGTTATGATCGATGCGTCACACCATCCGTTTGAAGAAAACGTAGAAACAACTAAAAAGGTTGTTGATTACGCTCATTCAAAAGGTGTTTCTGTTGAAGCTGAGTTAGGTACAGTTGGCGGACAGGAAGACGATGTGGTAGCTGAAGGCGTTATCTACGCTAATCCACAAGAGTGTGTAGAGCTTGTTAAGCGCACGGGTATTGACTGTCTTGCTCCTGCATTAGGTTCTGTACACGGTCCTTACAAAGGCGAACCAAACCTTGGTTTTGCTGAAATGGAGGAAATCGGAAAAGCAACTGGCCTTCCATTAGTACTTCACGGTGGAACTGGTATCCCAACAAAGGATATCCAACGCTCTGTTTCTTTAGGAACAGCTAAAATCAACGTGAACACAGAAAACCAAATCGCATCTGCAAAGGTAGTTCGTGAAACACTTGCGGCTAAACCAAATGAATACGATCCACGTAAATATTTAGGACCAGCTCGCGACGCAATTAAAGAAACTGTAATCGGCAAAATGCGCGAATTCGGTTCTTCAAACAGAGCTTAATTCAAAAAGCCGTTTTTTGGCACTTTTTGTTGGATGCTCAACTATGATAAAATTAAAACCGCTCTTACTATGAGGGCGGTTTCAGTGTGTTAAGTAGAAACTGAAAATTTAGTCGAAAATTGGAGGTTATACCATGAAATTTTTTATCGATACTGCAAACTTAGAAGAAATCCGTGAAGCACATGAACTCGGATTACTAGCAGGAGTAACAACAAATCCATCCCTTGTGGCCAAAGAAAAAGGCGTTTCCTTCCACGATCGTTTACGTGAAATTACCGCTCTTGTTCCAGGCTCTGTTAGTGCAGAAGTTATTGCACTTGATGCAGAAGGCATGATTAAAGAAGGAAGAGAACTAGCGGCGATTGCTCCAAATATTACTGTTAAAGTTCCAATGACTCCTGATGGCTTAAAAGCGGTACATGCTTTTTCGAAAGAAGGAATCAAAACGAACGTTACCCTCATCTTTAATGCAAACCAGGCATTGCTTGCAGCACGTGCAGGTGCAACATATGTATCCCCATTCCTAGGAAGATTAGATGATATCGGTCAAAACGGTTTAGACTTAATCTCTACTATTGCAGAAATTTTTGCTGTTCATGGAATTGAATCAGAAATTATTGCTGCTTCCATCCGTAATCCGATTCATGTGACAGAAGCTGCATTAAGAGGCGCACATATTGCGACTATTCCTTACAATGTATTAATGGGATTAACAAAACATCCTCTAACAGATAAAGGAATTGAAGCATTCCTTAAAGACTGGAATTCTCGTACGGAAGCCTAATTTACCGCTGTTTTTCCATTTTTGAGCAATTTTTTTTAATATGCATACATGAAAATAGGATTTTCGTGTAAACTAAAGGATAGACAAGCTGTCGGAATTTGGCTTTTAATGTTGGAAAAATATACCTAAAGCCTGGTAGGATGGTACGTAGGTGAGGATACTTATACCCCAAAAGGTAAGCGCATTCTTATGAGAGAATTTTCTTACAACGTACACCGGTCATCATCACTGGACCTTTCCTGTGATATATAGGGCTTAGAAGGGAGTCAAAAATGGAAAAACTTAAAATTGCGGGCGGATATCCGTTAAAAGGAACAGTTCGAATCAGCGGAGCAAAAAATAGTGCGGTTGCATTAATTCCTGCAACGATCCTAGCTGAATCACCTGTTACGATTGAAGGTTTGCCAGATATTTCGGATGTGGAGATTTTAAAGGACCTGCTTGAGGAAATCGGCGGGAAGGTTCAAATCAGCGAGGATGAAATGACGGTTGACCCATCAACAATGATTTCGATGCCACTGCCAAACGGCAAGGTGAAAAAGCTTCGTGCATCCTATTATTTAATGGGGGCCATGCTCGGACGTTTTAAAAAGGCGGTTATTGGACTTCCAGGCGGCTGCCATTTAGGTCCAAGACCCATTGATCAGCATATTAAAGGCTTTGAGGCCTTAGGTGCACAAATCACTAACGAGCAAGGGGCGATTTATCTTCGTGCCGATGAGCTTCGCGGTGCCCGTATCTATTTAGACGTGGTCAGTGTGGGGGCAACAATCAATATTATGTTGGCTGCGGTACGAGCTAAAGGACGGACGATCATTGAAAATGCCGCGAAAGAGCCGGAAATCATTGATGTAGCCACGCTTTTAACAAACATGGGTGCCAAAATAAAAGGGGCCGGAACCGACGTCATCCGCATTGATGGAGTGGATACGTTACACGGCTGCCGTCATACGATTATTCCTGACCGGATTGAGGCAGGGACGTATATGATTCTAGGTGCAGCAGTTGGCGAAGGTGTGGTTATTGATAATGTGATCCCACAACATTTAGAATCGCTGATTGCTAAGCTTCGTGAAATGGGTGTACACGTAGAATCTGGCGATGACCAGGTGTTTGTCGGTGGAGGAAATAACTTGAAGGCGGTTGATATTAAGACACTCGTGTATCCTGGATTCCCAACCGATCTGCAGCAGCCATTTACGACTCTTTTAACAAAAGCCACGGGTTCAAGCGTCGTGACCGATACCATTTACGGTGCACGATTTAAGCATATTGATGAACTAAGACGAATGAACGCCAATATTAAGGTGGAAGGGCGCTCCGCAATTATTAATGGCCCTATTCAGCTTCAAGGAGCGAAAGTGAAGGCCAGTGACCTCCGCGCAGGAGCGGCACTTGTCATCGCCGGCCTTTTAGCTGAAGGGATTACGGAAGTGACTGGGCTTGAGCATATTGACCGGGGTTACAGCAATCTGGTTGAAAAATTAAACGGGCTTGGTGCGACCGTTTGGCGTGAAGCATTAACGAAAGAAGAAGTCGAGCAACTGAAAAACACATAAATTGCGGATGCGACCGTTTCATGTGTCGTGACTGTGACTGTTCGAGAGAGAAAATCTTCAGAGACAAAACAAACGAAAACATGGGAGATGGGAATCGATGGAAAGAAGTTTAACGATGGAGCTTGTCCGCGTTACAGAGGGAGCTGCCCTAGCATCAGCACGTTGGATGGGCCGCGGGAAAAAAGACGAGGCAGATGGTGCTGCGACAACAGCCATGCGTGATGTTTTTGACACGGTTCCAATGAAAGGTACCGTTGTGATTGGTGAAGGGGAAATGGATGAAGCCCCAATGCTTTATATCGGAGAAAAGCTTGGTACAGGCTATGGTCCACGTGTGGATGTCGCTGTTGACCCGCTTGAAGGAACCAATATTTTAGCATCAGGCGGCTGGAATGCCCTTGCCGTTTTAGCGGTAGCTGACAATGGCAACCTTTTACATGCTCCAGATATGTACATGGAAAAAATCGCGGTCGGTCCGGAAGCGGTTGGCCTGGTTGACATTAATGCTTCTGTCTTAGATAACCTAAAGGCTGTAGCAAAAGCGAAAAACAAGGATATTGAAGACGTAGTAGCAACTGTTTTAAATCGTCCGCGTCATGAGCATATTATTGCCCAGCTTCGTGAAGCAGGTGCGAGAATCAAGTTGATCAATGACGGCGATGTCGCTGGTGCGATTAATACGGCGTTTGATAATACGGGCGTAGATATTTTGTTTGGTTCCGGTGGAGCGCCTGAGGGTGTAATTGCAGCGGTAGCCTTGAAATGTCTTGGCGGTGAAATCATGGGTAAGCTATTGCCACAAAATGATGCCGAGCTTGAGCGCTGTATCAAAATGGGCTTAGACGTGAACCGTGTTCTTCGCATGGAAGACCTTGTTAAGGGTGACGATGCTATTTTTGCAGCAACCGGTGTTACAGACGGAGAATTACTGCGCGGTGTTCAATTCAAAGGCTCATACGGCTCTACACACTCAGTCGTCATGCGTGCAAAATCAGGCACAGTCCGCTTCATCGAAGGCCGTCACAGCTTGAAAAAGAAACCAAACCTTGTAATAAAATAAAAAAATTGAATTGACTCGATGTTGATTGGAGCGGAAGGCGCGAAGACTCCTGCGGGAAAAGCGTGTCAGGGGAGACCCCGCAGGAGCAAAGCGACGAGGAGGCTCCCCGACTGCTCGCGAACCGCTCGCGCCTGGAGTGGAAATCAACAGTTATTTAACAAAATTCAAAGGGTGTCAGGCACCAATTCGACTTGGTGTCAGACACCCTTATATTTCTAACGAAAAAATTAGTTGATTAATTTTTTAATCACAGGGTAAAATAGTAATTGTTTTTATTATCTTTAATTTCTGCAATTCTATTCATTTCAATTCTACTTCAATCATCAATTCCTCTAATCTCTTAATTATTATCTAACAGGAAGATCTCCCGCTAACGAAAAAGAAGCGGATTTGATGGAAAAATTCAAAAGTGTGGTGTACTAATGGACTTAACAATCTCAAGTTTAGAAAATATGAAGCTGAAGGAACTTTACGAGCTTGCTCGCGAATTTAAAGTTACTTACTACAGCAAATTAACAAAAAAAGAATTAATCTTTGCCATCCTGAAATCTCGTGCGGAACAACAGGGTTATTTTTTCATGGAAGGCGTTCTCGAAATTATCCAATCAGAAGGATTCGGATTCTTACGCCCGATCAATTACTCGCCAAGCTCAGAGGATATTTATATTTCAGCCTCCCAAATCCGCCGTTTCGACCTGCGTAATGGGGACAAGGTCTCTGGTAAGGTTCGTCCTCCGAAGGAAAATGAACGTTATTACGGCTTACTGCATGTAGAAGCGGTGAACGGGGAAGACCCGGAATCAGCGAAGGAACGTGTCTACTTCCCGGCATTAACACCTCTATATCCAAACAGACAAATGAAGCTGGAAACTACTCCAAAGTATCTTTCAACAAGAATCATGGATGTTGTGGCACCGGTCGGTTTCGGTCAAAGGGGATTAATCGTTGCTCCGCCTAAAGCAGGTAAAACGATGCTGTTAAAAGAAATCGCCAACAGCATTACGACGAATCATCCAGATGTGGAACTAATCGTTCTGTTAATCGACGAGCGTCCGGAAGAGGTAACTGATATTGAACGTTCCGTTGCTGGTGATGTTGTCAGCTCGACGTTTGATGAAGTACCTGAAAATCATATTAAAGTGGCTGAACTCGTGCTTGATCGTGCAATGCGTTTAGTGGAACATAAGCGCGATGTTGTCATCCTAATGGATAGCATTACGCGTCTGGCTCGTGCCTATAACCTAGTCATTCCGCCAAGCGGACGTACGCTTTCTGGTGGTATTGACCCTGCAGCGTTCCACCGTCCAAAGCGTTTCTTTGGTGCGGCACGTAACATTGAAGAGGGCGGAAGCTTGACAATACTTGCGACGGCTCTAGTAGATACAGGTTCTCGTATGGACGATGTGATTTATGAAGAGTTCAAAGGAACAGGAAATATGGAGCTTCACCTTGACCGCGGTCTGGCTGAACGCCGTATTTTCCCTGCGCTTGATATCCGTCGTTCGGGTACACGTAAGGAAGAATTGCTGATCCCGAAAGATCATTTAGATAAACTATGGGCAATCAGAAAATCGATGTCTGATTCACCAGACTTTGCAGAGCGTTTCTTGAAAAAATTACGCCAGACCAAATCCAACGAAGAATTTTTCGCCCAACTTGGGGAAGAGCTAAAAACAAGACGGTCGTAATTGAGCCACGCCCTAGGACAAGCCATGTTGAGGGGTGGCATGGAGTTCCTTTTTAACAATGAAACCAACAAATCCCAACTTGCAAAAAAAGGGTACCCTTGTTATAATGGGTGCAGTGTGTTTTTAGTAAGTGAGTGTATGTTGAAAGACAAGCACTTGATATAACTCTGTTTCGAAAGATTCAGGGCGGAAGGAGATGAAAAGAATGAAAGCAGGAATTCATCCAAATTATAAAACAGTAACGGTGACATGCGCATGTGGTAACACATTCGAAACTGGTTCTGTTAAAAATGAGATCCGTGTTGAAACTTGTTCAGAATGTCATCCATTCTATACTGGTCGTCAAAAATTCGCTGAAGCTGGCGGACGTGTTGACCGTTTCAACAAAAAATACGGCCTTAAGCAAAAATAATCGCTCAAAAACAGGCAAGAGAAAGTCGGCTTGCCTGTTTTTTTTTGAAAAAAATAATAAAAACCACTTTCCATCGCCTGGTTAGTTCAGTCGATATAGGGTAAAGTGATACTAATGAGATACTACAGAGAACTGTTTAATTATAGATAGGCGAAACATAGGAAAGTTGGACAAGTATCGTTAAAAAAGGTTCGTTTTTTATAGGAAGGAGATGCCGTTTATGTATTTAATGAAGCAAACCGGATGGGTTGAGGTTATCTGCGGCAGTATGTTTTCTGGAAAATCAGAGGAATTGATTCGTCGTGTGAGACGGGCTCAATTTGCGAAGCAAAAAATCGCTGTGTTTAAGCCAAAAATTGATAATCGCTACAGTGAACAATCTGTAGTTTCCCATAATGGCTCTTCTTTTCATGCGAAGCCAATTTCCCATTCTATAGAGATTCTTCATCATGTGGAAGCAGATATGGATATTATTGCGATTGATGAAGTGCAGTTTTTTGACGAAGGCATTGTCCGGGTGGTTCAGCAGCTAGCAGATAGCGGGCATCGCGTCGTTTGTGCTGGTCTTGATATGGATTTCCGCGGCGAGCCGTTCGCACAGATGCCAGCGTTAATGGCGATTGCTGAGACAGTAACAAAGCTTCAGGCTGTTTGTACGGTTTGTGGTTCCCCATCTAGCCGCACACAGCGCTTGATTGACGGGCGTCCAGCATCCTATCATGACCCGGTAATCTTGGTTGGCGCTTCCGAGGCATACGAGCCACGCTGCCGTCACCATCACGAAGTACCAAAAACAGCATCATACCGTTCCGTGATCCAAGAAGCAACAAACTAGTGCTTATGGGGTCAGTCCCCCGCTGCTTTAAAGCGCTGGGGGACTGACCCTTTTTTTTACTTTGGCTGTGTTAAAGGCTAATGTTGTTTTTATAGACAATGTTGATTGGAGTGGAAGGCGCGAAGACTCCTGCGGGAGTACGGGGCAGGGGAGACCCCGCAGGAACGCAAGCGACGAGGAGGCTCCCCGGCACGCCCGCGGAAAGCGAAGCGCCTGGAGCGGAAATCAACATTCATGTTTAACACAGCCTTTACTTTAGAAAGGGTGGGTGCGATGAGGAAAGGGACTTTTTGGTTGATTAGCTTGTTGATAGTTATTTTGGCTGGTTGTGGTTCGAATGATTTTCAGCTTGAACTAGTCACACCAAAATCGTTTTCGCCAGATCAACCTTCGACTATTCACATAAAAGTTCTAGATTCTGGCGGGAAACCTGTAACTGGGGCGAAGGTAAGAGTTGATTTGAATATGCATATGATGAGCCATGGTGATGTTTCGATCAAAAATATGAAAGAAACGGCTGATGGCGTGTATACAGGGATCGCCCAATTCGAGATGGAAGGCGACTATACGGCCACCATCCAAATCGATGATAACGGTAAAAAGTGGACAGGAGAAAAGAGATTTTCCATTGTTTCTAACCAAGGGAAGTAGGCAAAGCTTTGGAAGGAATTCACAACGCAACTTCACCTTCTAGACGGGCATGATAGTAATGGGAGGTGTAAGATGCTGAAAAAGTTGATGTTTCTATCCGTCACAACGTTATTTTTATTAAGTGGATGTCAGAGCAACCGCGGGGCGAATGAAGAGGCCTATGATTTGAAGAAAGACCGCTCCGCACCAAACTTTATGTCCAGCACCCGTAACAATGCGGATGATCTGGATACGATTGATGATACAGCGACGCCCAAAAATAAGGACATCGTTGATAATATGAGCAACAGCAGCAACGACAAAAATCACCCTGATAATCTGTCCGATCGTGGAAAAAACAAGCGGCATTTAGTGGAAGATGATATCACGAACCAAAATCCAAATTTCCTTGACTTAAAGAGGACAGGAAGCGGCTCGGAAGCTGGTGGCGGGAAAAATACGGGTAATGACACTTACAAAGCTAAGCAAGTCATTGCTAAGACAAATGAATTTGTTACTGATTCAGTTTGGATTAATGGCGATCGTATGTGGGTGTCTGTTTATAAAAAAGGGATGCTTTCTGACAAAGAAAGAATGGACGCACAAGCACGACTCCATCGCAAGCTTGTACAAGCCCTACCCCGTTACAATATCGAGGTTCGCGTAAAAGAAGACCGAAGATAACATGCTCTGACCCCAGGGCATGTTTTTTATTTGAATTTTTTTCCTGGGATTGATAAAATTAGAACAAACGTTCCTTTGGAGAGGGGATTATCGGATGCAGCTCTATTTTTATGATGAGAAGTTTAAAACAGATATTGAACAATATCAAATAACAGAAGATCAGTTGCGTTTTACCGGGAAGCCACAAGATTGTGTCCGGTTATCCCAAGAGGATGTGGACCGCTATGCCATCGTAGCTATGGAAGAAAATCAGCTGGTCACGTATTTTGATTTACATAAAAATGAGGGTGCGAAACCATATTCAAATAATAAGAATGCAATATTAATTAGAGCTTTTTCAACCGATTCCCGTTACCTCGGAAAAGGATACGCCACAAAAGCACTCAAGTTGCTACCTGACTTTGTGAAGGAACACTTCCCTGAAATGGACGAAATGGTTTTAGGAGTTAATCTAGCTAACGAAGCGGCACAAGCTTTATATAAAAAGTGCGGCTTTATCGACGAAGGGGAAAGAAGAATGGGACCAAAGGGTGTACTCATTGTCATGAGCTATTATTTATAGGTGAATTTTGGCATCCTGTTGATTGGAGCGGAAGGCCGGAGACTCCTGCGGGAGTAGCGGTCTCGGGAGACCCCGCAGGAGCGAAGCGACGAGGAGGCTCCCGGATCGCCCCGCGGAAAGCGAAGCGCCTGGAGCGGAAATCAACAGGCCAGGTTAGCGGCGGTTTTCTATAAAAATACGCGATGCAAAAATTTTTCTCCCGCAAATTGGTTTTGACTGAGGTTTTCACCTATACTATAATTAGAATGTTATGGACTAAAAACTGAGGTGAATGGCTGTGTTTGATCGTCTTCAATCTGTGGAAGATCGTTACGAAAAGTTAAATGAACTTTTGAGCGACCCAGAAATTATTAATGATTCAAAAAAACTTCGTGAATATTCAAAAGAACAATCAGATATACAAGAGACTGTACAAACGTATCGTGAATATAAAGAAGCTCGCGAACAGCTTCAAGACGCGAAAGCAATGCTTGAAGAAAAGCTCGACGCTGAAATGCGTGAAATGGTAAAGGAAGAAGTTAACGAGCTTGAGGCTCAAATCGAAGAGCTGGAAGCAAAGATGAAGATTCTTCTAATTCCAAAGGATCCGAACGATGACAAAAACGTTATCTTTGAAATCCGCGGAGCTGCCGGCGGAGATGAAGCAGCATTGTTTGCTGGTAATTTATATCGCATGTACAGCCGTTATGCGGAAGCACAGGGCTGGAAAATTGACCTTCTTGATGCGAGCCCAACCGGACTTGGCGGATACAAGGAGATCAGCTTTATGATTAATGGTCAGGGTGCATACTCCAAATTGAAGTATGAGAACGGTGCTCACCGTGTTCAGCGTGTTCCGGAAACGGAATCAGGCGGCAGAATTCATACGTCGACGGCTACCGTTGTTTGTTTGCCGGAAGCAGAGGAATTAGAAGTAGAAATCAATGATAAAGATATTCGTTTTGATGCGTTTGCTTCGAGCGGTGCCGGGGGACAGTCCGTTAACACGACTATGTCAGCCGTTCGTTTAACGCACATTCCAACCGGGATTGTTGTTTCAATTCAGGATGAGAAATCCCAGCATAAAAACAAGGATAAAGCGATGAAGGTTTTACGTGCACGTATTTATGATAAGTATCAGCAGGAAGCACAAGCTGAGTATGATTCCGTGCGTAAATCTGCTGTTGGAACGGGAGACCGTTCTGAGCGGATTCGTACGTATAACTTCCCGCAAAACCGAGTGACGGACCACCGAATCGGCTTAACGATTCAAAAGCTGGATCAAATCTTGGAGGGTAAGCTTGATGATATCATCGATGCGCTAGTTATGGATGACCAAGCGAAAAGACTGGAAAGTGCATCTAATGAGTAAAAAAGGTTTCGAAGCTCTTCATTGGGCTTCTTCTTTTTTAGTTGAAAATGGTCGTGATGAGAATGCCGGGGAGCTGCTTCTTCGCCATTTCAGTGGTATGTCGCGGGCGCAGTTGTTTGCGAATATCCGTGATGAGTTAGCTCCCGGTGTGTGGGAAGTCTTTGAAAAAGCAGTCTTTGACCATGTCTCAGGTGTTCCGGTGCAATATATCATCGGTTCGGAGGATTTTTACGGACGTGAGTTTATTGTGAATGAAGAGGTATTGATTCCGAGGCCGGAGACGGAAGAGTTGGTAGAAGGAACCCTAAAGCGAATCAAACGGCTTTTCGGTGAAAAAGAGGAAATTAGGCTCGTTGATATTGGTACTGGCAGCGGGGCGATTGCGATTAGCATGAAGCTTGAACTGCCTATGATGAAGGTCTTTGCTTCTGATATTGCTGAGGAATCCTTGAAGGTGGCGAAGGAAAATGCTTCTCGCCTTCAGGCGGACGTTGAGTTTGTTCAAGGTGATTTGCTGAAGCCGTTTTTCGGAGGAGCATTTGATGTGGTGATGTCGAATCCGCCGTACATTCCTGCTGGTGATATCGTGACGATGTCGGAAGTAGTAACGGATCACGAGCCGCATCGGGCTTTGTTTGCCGGGGAGGATGGGTTGGATTTTTACCGCCGTTTTATGGTGGAACTCCCGCAAGTTCTAGGGTCGCCCGCGCTGGTATGTTTTGAAATTGGGGCCGGTCAGGGCGAAGCGGTAGCGGAGCTTTTTCGAAAAGCGTTCTCGAATGTGAAGGTAGAAGTGGTCAATGATATTAACGGCAAGGACCGGATGGTGTTTGCAGAAATCGGCTTCGGGGCTTAGTGCCTCGGAGCTTTTTTGGTTTCAAGGAGGTATTGGAGAGGGATATCCATGGTAAGTTCTATGAGCCCGAAAAGGCAGATGGAAAGAGGAAAGGGTCGCATAGGGAGTGTCTATGAGCCCGAAAAGGCAGATGGAAAGAGGAAAAGGTCGCATAGGAAGTGTCTATGAGCCCAAAAAGGCAGATGGAAAGAGGAAAAGGTCGCATAGGAAGTGTCTATGAGCCCGAAAAGGCAGATGGAAAGAGGAAAAGGTCGCATAGGAAATGTCTATGAGCCCGAAAAGGCAGATGGAAAGAGGAAAGGGTCGCATAGGGAGTGTCTATGAGAGTCAAGTCCATTTAATTGTGTAAAAGTGTCAACAATGATTCCGATCAATAAAAAAATTAGTAAGGTGAACTATATTATTTCGAATTTACATTGAGAGGCGGGCATGATAGCCTAGGAGGGCAAGCCAGGTGTTGTTAAACTCCTGGCTTCCTGGCGTTACATCATGCCCGCTGGAGGCTCGATGTCAATTCGAAATTAGGCTTTTCCACTCCACTTGAGTAGAGAGTTATTTTTCATTTGTTTTCTTGAGGTAAGGAACATTATTTTTGTTCCAATCTTTTTCAATATCCATTAATACGGATCCAATTATTCGGATAGCGGACAAATCATTTGTAAAAATACGTATGACTTTTTCTCTCCTCCGTACTTCTTGGTTTAAGCGCTCTAGCATATTCGTTGTGCGTAAGTGCTTATGATACTGGACCGGCTGTGAATGAAATTGGATTGCATCTTCAAAGCCATTTTCTAATGTTTCAATTACTTTTGCGAATCCCTTGGTATCTTGATACTTCTCTACAAAGCGATTTTTCAAGTCTCTTACCACACTTAAATCTGAGTTTTGAAAGAGGTCTTTTAATTCCTGACGAGCCTCAGCAGTACCTTTTTTCGGCATAGTATCCATGATATTTCTTAAAAAATGAACACTACACCTCTGCCATGAAGTTCCTAGAAATGATTCTTTAATGGAGGTAACTAAGCCACCATGAGCATCAGAAATCACCATTTTAGGGGATTGAAGACCTCTGGACTTTAGATATTCGAAGAAGGAAGTCCAGCTATCAGTGGATTCGGTGTGATTGACTTTGAGGCCAATGATCTCTCTATGACCGCTTTCACTAACTCCAACCGCAATATGAACACTTTTAGAAACTACTCTATCGTTCTCACGAACTTTAATGTACATAGCATCCACGTACACATATGGATAATAATGAACGTTAAGTGGACGGTTTCTCCAGTCGTTGATGATGGGGTCTACGGTCTTCATTAGATTGGAAACAAGTGATTTGGACACACTCTTCCCGCATAATTCCTCTACAATTTTTGTGATTTTACGTGTAGAAACACCATTTACAACCATTTCAATCATAGAAAGAATTAGAGCTTGATCGCAGCGTTTAAATTTTTCAAAGATAGAAGTAGAAAATTCACCGTCTCTGGTACGAGGAACTTTTAGTTTGAGAGAACCTACACCAGTAATGAGCTCACGCTCATAGTAACCATTTCGATAGCCCCTCCGATCTTCGGTTCTTTCATGAGAAAGAGCATTAATATATTCATCTCTTTCTTTTTCCATTAAAGAATTTAAAATGAGTGATAAAGAAGCCTTAACTGGTGATTCTAATGAGCTGCTTTCAACTTTTTCTTTGAGATCTTCTAAATTTATAGTAATATTGATTTGGGTCATCATCATGTCCTCCGTTTATGGTTTTCTTGGTCGAAAACATTGTAACACGGGTCATGATGATGACCTATTTTCTTTTTACACAATTATATGGACTTAATCTCTATGAGCCCGAAAAGGCAGATGGAAAAAGGAAAGGGTCGCATAGGAAGCGTCTATGAGCCCGAAAAGGTAGATGGAAAAAGGAAAAGGTCGCATAGGAAGTGTCTATGAGCACGAAAAGGCAGATGGAAAGAGGAAATGGTCGCATAGGAAATGTCTATGAGCCCAAAAAGGCAGATGGAAAAAGGAAAAGGTCGCATAGGAAATGTCTATGAGCCCGAAATTGCGCATCAGCAACTAGTTCGGTCACATAGACTAGTAGCTGCTAGTTCATCAACTTGTTGTTCTTAGAAAAAATAGTAATTTTTATCATTTTACTAGTTTAAGATTCTGGCATTCTGTCCACAATGAGGATATCGAAGGGACGGTGCTGAGATGAGAAACAAATTAGTAGTTTGGGGATATTTAGTGATTTTATCGTTAGGGACAATCCTAAGTTTATATATGCCGAAGACGGAAGCTGCAGCGAAGGAGTCGATTGTGATTCCGGGAGAGGCGATTCGCCTACGAATTCTAGCAAATAGTGATTTTGAATCGGATCAGGCGATTAAGCGCAAGGTACGAGATGCGGTGAATGCGCAGATTACATTGTGGGTTCAGGATTTAACGTCAATGGAAAAAGCAAGAACGGTTATCAATTCGAAGCTTCCAGAGATTCAAGAGATTGCGGAGAAAGTCGTGCAGGAGCAGGGTTCGGATCAATCGGTAAAAGTAGAGTTTGGCAAGGTTCAGTTTCCAACGAAGCTATATGGACAGTTTTTATACCCAGCAGGCGAGTATCAAGCGATTTTGATTACTCTTGGTAAGGGTGAAGGAGCGAACTGGTGGTGCGTGCTTTATCCGCCATTATGCTTTCTAGATTTTTCAAATGGTGTGGCTGTGAGTGACGGGTTTGAAGAAGGGAAAACGGCGAAGGCTGAGATGGCAGCAGATAAAGAAGTGGAGCCAAAAGCGGAGGTAAAGCCGGTTAAAGAACAGGTGACGGTGCGGGACAAGGACCAAGAAGAGGAAGAGTTGGTCGACCATAAGAAGTTTGCAGCCGCTGAAGAGGAAGAAGTAGTCAATCATAAAAAAACGGCTGTGGTAGAAAAGGAAGCAATTAAGAAAGAAGAAAAGAAGACGAAAAAGCATGTGAAAAAGAACGCGCCTGTGTATACAGAAGAAGATGAAGAGCCAGTCAAAGTAAAATTCTTCGTAGTAGAAATGTGGGAAAAACTAATGTACTAAACCAGTTTCAAAAAGGAACTGGTTTTTTGTTTGCGAAAAAATTTACTAGATTCCCGGAATAGGCCTGTTCTATTTTTCCTACCTATTCATATTAATAGAGTAGAAAAAGAAAATGAATGAGGTGGAAAAGAGATGCAGGCATTAATTCGTAGAGCAAATAAAGAGGATTTAGGAAATTTAAGAGAGTTTCTTTCACGGGCGAAGCTTGGTGCGGATGGACTAAATGATGAGACGATTGATCACTTTTTACTGCTAGAAAACGAGGACGGTTCGTTGCGGGGGTCGCTTGGCATGGAAGGGTTCGGGGAAGATGGGTTACTGCGCTCGCTGGTCGTGACACCTGGACAAGCAGATAAAGAAATTTTCGTCCTTTTTGATCAAATGGTGCAATTAGCGAAAGAAAAGGGAATGAGAAGCTTATTTTTGGCAACAAATAAAAGTGTGGCTCTTCCATTTTTTGAATTAATGGGCTTTCAACGGGTCGTTCGTGAGGAATTACCAGAAGGATTTTATCAATCAGAGCACATTCGACACGTTTTAAATGTGGATAACTCGTTATTCTTAAAATTTTCTTTATAAATGTGGATATATCCACAAAGTTATCCACTTTTTTCGGAAACTTATACACAATTTGTGGATAAACCTTGTTTTTATACCCACCTTCTTTTATACTTTCAAACGTACTCGTTCAAAAATCTGAGCCAAGGTGCCTAGATTCGCCAAATTTCGATAAAAGGCTCAGTTACGATAAAGGTGGATAACTATGAACACAAAAGTCTGGAAAGTGGATAAGTATGTGGATAATCTCGTAAATAATCCACAAGTTGTGGATGCAGCTCATTTTTTACGGGAAAATGAGGTGGTAGCCCTCCCGACGGAGACAGTGTATGGATTGGGTGGGAATGCCGAAAGTGATGAAGCGGTAGCGAAGATTTTTGCTGCGAAAGGACGGCCAAGTGATAACCCGTTAATTATCCACATTGCAGACCGGGAGCAGTTGAACCGGTTTGTAAAGGAGATTCCTGCTAAGACGGAAATCTTGATGGATGCTTTTTGGCCAGGACCGTTGACGGTTATTTTTAAAAAGAAAGAAGGCGTTCTTTCGGAGAAGGCGACTGCTGGCCTAGCGACGGTTGCAGTTCGGATGCCGGATCATCCTGTGGCGCTGGCGCTGCTTAAGGTGTGCGGTCGGCCAATTGCTGCACCAAGTGCCAATAGCTCCGGCAAACCGAGCCCTACGAATGCCGTGCATGTGATGGATGATTTAAATGGAAAAATTGCCGGAGTGCTTGATGGTGGTGCGACCGGGGTGGGTGTGGAGTCGACGGTGATCGATTGCACGGAATCAGTTCCGGTTATTTTACGGCCGGGCGGTGTTACCAAGGAGCAGCTTGAAGCAGTGATTGGTGAGGTTCGAGTCGACCCAGCGTTAACCGATGAGGCAGCAAAACCAAAAGCACCGGGAATGAAATACCGCCATTATGCGCCGAACGCACCGCTTTATATGGTGTCAGGCACCAGAGAATTTCTGCAACGTTTAGTAGAAGGAAAGCGGCAGGAAGGTTTGCGGGTCGGGGTGTTAACAACGATGGAGAATGTGGAGTTCTACCATGCTGATGTGGTGTTCGCCTGTGGAAGTCGGGCAGAGTTAGAGACGGTGGCCACGGCATTATATGATACGTTACGCCGATTTAACGAGGCTGATGTGGATATCATTTATAGTGAAATCTTCCCGAGCACTGGCGTGGGACATGCAATCATGAACCGCCTGCAAAAAGCAGCAGGAAATAAGTTAATTACCGAATAAGCACCAGGATGAATCCTAAGCCGTTCTCTTTTGAGGTACCCGCATAGGAAAAAGCAAATATAAAAGTAACTATAAAAGCAGTGTGTTTCTCATATGAAATCACACTGCTTTTAGCACGTTTATAGGAGGATTATGTTTATATTGGCTTCTTCAACTAACAGGAAGTTTAGTGGAATAATGGCTTTCATATATCTTACACACAATTAAAGGAGATTAGGAATATTCCTTTGAAAAACAAAAAAGCTACCGCAACTTTTGGTAGCTTTATTTTTTTTAGTCTTGAGCAAGCTTATCCCTATTTAGGGCAACAGGAGGTTTCTCCATCCACTCATTTTTTATCATAAAGGTTTTTATATTTTCTTCATATTGATACACATCTGCAATTATCTTTGCATATGTAGTTTTTAAATCTTTTCGGATACTTACTGCTGCACTATACCCATAACTAGCGATACCATCACGATTAAGTTGTTCTAATAGATATGATATTAATTTATCTGAAAAAGGAGATGTTTTACCATCCAAAACATTCGTATCCCAAGTCATTGAAATAGGCAAATCATTTTGAACTAAAATATCACCTAATTTTTCTATAATATTTAAAGATAATTCTTTTCCATGTTGCAATAAACTGATTAATTGCTGATTAGAAGTAGATTGAATAAATCCTATTAATAAGTTTTTACCAATATAATTCATAAAAACATTTTTGTGTAGCTCATTTGCTTCTCTTGCCGTTAATTCTCTATTATCATTAAAGAAGTTACCCAAAAATCCTTTACCTGCAATTGGGTTTGTTTCATGAGTGGAGGTAATTGAAGGAGGTCTTACAAATACTCCCTTTTCCAATAGAATAGTTGTTATACGTTCAAATAAACTTGAAAAGTTTTTTAATTGTTCTTGGAAAAAATTGCGGATATCCTCCCTTACTGAATCGGATAGTGCCATACTTGTTAAGGACATTCCAATTTTAGACATATTATTTAAATAAAATAGTATAAAAACATCCGTATACATCTTAGGGGCATTTGGGTTTAAATCATCTTTAATGTTAAAGCCTTTGGGGATTGGATAGTTTTCACTTCGTAGAACAGATTCAAAAAATTGTACAGCCGATTTAGAAATAGAACCCGCCTCACTACAAAGAGATTTAACTTCTTCTAGTTCTGATGTTAAGGTAAGATACTCCAAAACAACATTTGACATACTATTATTCATTAACTGTTCCCAACAGTGTGCTAACTCACCCGCAGTTAATTTTGCAGCCTTTTTATAATCCATATAATCAATCCCTTTTTAAGATTAATTTTATATTCTATAACAAGTATCTGGTGTTTTTTTATCATTTATGTAATATTGCATGGAAAATTAATAATTTTTTGGTTTGATAAGGGAGATATCATTACTAAGAGGGCTTTTCAACAATGGGGGACTTAAAAAAGTTTGTGAAATATTGTACTTAAACTATCAGGTGCTTTAGCTTAGCAGAAGAGCAAAGTGACATAAAAGTGGGAACTTCAAATGAAGTTCCCTAATTTTTTGATTATGATGAAAATGTTATAGGTGTATGAAATCGCACACGAAAACGCAAGACCATAATTTTTATTATGGTGTATGCTAATCGGTATGTGATTTAAGGTGCGATTTTAGCCCTTATTTCCTTAATAAACCTTATTAAATAAATAAAAGGTAGAGCAAATTTCATTGCTAATTGTTTTGCGAAATGGGTTGCTTTTATATATGTTTTTATAGTTGCGGGTACTCCAAAAGAGAACGGCTTAGATGAATCCCTGGTGTTTTTTTATGGACATGTTATAAAAAATTGGTGATTTATTACACTCTGTTGATTGGAGCGGAAGGCGTGAAGATTCCTGCAGGAAAAGCGTGTCACGGGAGACCCCGCAGGAGCGAAGCGACGAGGAGGCTCCCGGACCGCCCGCGAATGCTCGCGCCTGGAGTGGAAATCAACTGACTAGTTCAAGGAATTATGAAAATCCAATTTCTCCCTAGTGACTTCTAAACTGGTTTGGACGTGCATATGCTTAGGTTAGTTAGTCCAAGGGGGCGGGGACAGAATGTCTGAAATAGTTGGAGAATTACTTACATTAGTGATTATGGCCTTTGCGCTAGGCATGGATGCCTTCTCGGTGGGGCTTGGAATGGGAATGTACAAACTGCGGGTGAGGAAAATCTTTGAGATTGGGATCACCATTGGAATCTTTCATGTGTGGATGCCGCTCGTGGGCTTACTTACCGGTAAATTTTTATCAGAGAAATTTGGCACGTTTGCCAGCTTAATTGGCGGACTCTTACTCATCATTCTCGGACTGCAGATGATTTGGGCAAGCCTGAAAAAAGGAGACGAAAAAGTCATTACGCCGGTTGGTTTCGGCTTACTCTTATTTGCTTTAAGTGTTAGTCTTGACAGTTTTTCTGTGGGTCTGACATTAGGGATTTACGGGGCAAAAATTGTGCTTGTGCTCATCTCCTTTGGAATCGTGGCCACGGTTCTAACATGGGCAGGTTTGCTGTTAGGAAAAAAGGTACAAGGCTGGCTTGGCAGCTACAGTGAAGCTCTTGGTGGGGCGATTTTACTTGCGTTTGGCTTAAAACTACTGGCGCCTTTATGGTAGTTGTAATGATTTATCAGAGATAACTTCAAAATTAATTACTTAAGATTTTTTACTACATCGTTATGACCTTTTTCTACTTGTATGGGAAAGGTTTTTTTAGTCTGAGATTTTGCGTTTCGGCAAATTTTCGTAGAAGTGGGCGGGGGACAGTTGGAAACTTGTCAAAATGTTTTATAATAATAAGAAAAGCGGAGGAGCTGGAGCTGGACAATTCTCGAAGTCGAGTTTTATCCCTTCCTAAAATGAAAAAGGGGGCAGACACATTGCAGCGCATTTTGTTTGTTTGTACGGGAAATACGTGCAGAAGTCCTATGGCAGAAGCTATTTTAAAAAGCAAGAATCTCGATGGGATGGAAGTCAAATCGGCTGGAATATATGCGGCCACCGGCAGTGAGGCATCCTCGCATGCAAAAACGGTGCTCGGCAACAACACCATTCCGCATAACCACCGGTCGAGTTTGTTGACAACAGCAGAGGTAGAATGGGCAGATCTGATTTTAACGATGACATCATCCCATAAATATGCCATTCAGCAGCAATATCCGAATGCCATTATGAAGGTGTTTACTTTAAAAGAATTCACCGGAGAAACGTTTGACCACGATGTTGTCGACCCATACGGCGGAAGCCTGCCCATCTATGAAGAAACATTTCGTGAGCTCGAACAATTCATTGACAAAGCAATTGAAAAATTAGGCTTTGTTAAATAACAACGTTGATTTTTACACCCTGTTGATTGGAGCGGAAGGCACGAAGACTCCTGTGGGAGTATGGTTCAGGGGAGACCCCGCAGGCGCAAGCGCCGAGGAGGCTCGCCGAAACACCCACGAACCGCTCGTGCCTGGAGCGGAAATCAACAGGCAAGTTTAACATAGCAAAAAATAATAACATTAGCCTTTCCTAAACTGGCTCTCTTTTTTAAGAGAGCCCTTTATATTTCTGTAGCAGTATGTCAAAATTAATAGAAGAGATAGACCAAACTAGGGAGGCTTTTAAGATGAAAGTAGCATTAGCATCAGATCATGGCGGAGTCAATATTCGCAAGGAAATCGCCAGCTTGCTTGAGGAATTAAAGATTGAATACGTTGATTTTGGCTGTGATTGTGAAACATCTGTCGACTACCCTGATTATGCCTTGCCTGTGGCGGAAAAGGTCGCAAGTGGTGAGTTTGACCGCGGCATTTTGATTTGTGGAACAGGCATCGGTATGAGCATTGCTGCAAACAAAGTAAAGGGTATCCGCTGTGCACTTGTACATGACACCTTCAGTGCAAAAGCGACACGAGCACATAATGATACAAACATGCTCTCCATGGGCGAACGCGTTATCGGGCCGGGACTTGCACGCGATATTGCTGAGATCTGGTTGACTGGTAAGTTTGAAGGCGGTCGTCACTCCAAACGGATAGGCAAAATTACGGAATATGAAAATAAGCATGCGTAAATGATAGGCAGTGCTTGAGTGTGGCGTAATTTTGCGCTTAAAAGCAAGATGGCTATACAAGACTTATACTTTCTAAGAGGAAAGGTCGGGTCCAATGATTCAGGAATGGGAAAAACAATTAGAAGCAATAGTGACGGAATTCAAGGAGCAAGCTTCGTTTAAGCCGGGGCAGTTGTTGGTGATTGGCTGCAGCACAAGCGAAGTGGTAGGGGAGAGAATCGGTACCTCGGGAACCCTTGAAGTAGCCGAAATGATTTTTCGCCAATTAAAAAAATTGCAGGCAGAAATAGGCATTCAATTAGCGTTCCAATGCTGTGAACACTTGAACAGGGCGTTGGTTGTCGAACGATCTGTTGCCGAACAGCGCGGATTCGACGAAGTATCCGTGGTCCCGGTCCGTAAAGCGGGCGGTGCGATGGCTACCTATGCGTTCGAGCAGCTAAACGACGCCGTTGTAGTGGAATTCGTAAAGGCCGATGCGGGAATGGATATTGGGCATACGTTGATTGGCATGCATCTGAAGCATGTAGCGGTGCCGATTCGCGTCACACAAAAGCTTGTCGGAGAGGCGTATGTCACGTTAGCAAAGACGAGACCAAAGCTGATTGGTGGTGCGAGAGCAGTATATGAACGGACGAAAGCGAATTCTAGCTGTTCGTAAGTGTGCGGACAACAGGGGAATGTGAAAAAATTTTCGAGCGTGCGCTCAACTTATTTTTTTACATAGAGAAAAAACGTGTTAAAATAAATAAGGAATTTTCAAATATTTTTACGCTTGCATACATAAAAGGGGGAGAAATATCATGAAGCATTTGTCTCAAGCCGATGAACAGGTTTTTCAAGCAATCCAACAAGAATTAGGTCGTCAGCGGTCTAAAATCGAATTAATTGCCTCAGAAAACTTTGTAAGTGAAGCAGTCATGGAAGCACAAGGTTCCGTTCTAACCAATAAGTACGCAGAAGGCTACCCGGGCCGTCGCTATTATGGTGGCTGTGAGTATGTCGATGTGGTGGAAGATTTAGCCCGTGAACGTGCGAAAGCGATCTTCGGAGCGGAATATGTAAACGTGCAGCCTCACTCTGGTGCACAAGCCAATATGGCGGTTTACTTCACCGTTCTTGAGCAGGGCGATACAGTGCTTGGCATGAATTTATCCCACGGCGGTCACTTAACACACGGCAGCCCAGTCAATTTCAGCGGTATTCAATATAACTTCGTTGAATATGGTGTTGATGAAGTGACACACCGCATCAATTATGAAGACGTTCGTGCGAAAGCTCTTGAGCACAAGCCAAAGATGATTGTGGCAGGTGCAAGTGCATACCCACGTGAAATCGATTTTGCGAAGTTCCGTGAGATTGCCGACGAAGTGGGTGCCTACCTTATGGTGGATATGGCGCACATTGCTGGTCTTGTTGCTGCAGGCCTGCATCCTAACCCAGTTCCTTACGCTGACTTTGTGACAACGACAACTCACAAAACCCTACGCGGTCCACGCGGGGGTATGATCCTTTGCAAAGAGGAATTTGGTAAGAAAATTGATAAATCTATTTTCCCTGGTATTCAGGGCGGTCCGCTTATGCATGTGATTGCGGCAAAGGCTGTTGCTTTTGGTGAAGCACTGCAGGACAGCTTTAAAGAATACGCGGGCAACATCATTGCCAATGCCAAGCGCTTAGCGGATAGCTTACAAAAAGAAGGCTTGAAGTTAGTGTCTGGTGGGACGGATAACCATTTATTATTGGTTGATGTTCAGTCACTGAACTTAACGGGTAAGGTTGCGGAGAAAGTGCTGGATGAAATCGGGATTACGGTGAATAAGAACACGATTCCATTTGATCCACAAAGCCCATTCGTAACGAGCGGTGTTCGCATCGGTACAGCAGCGGTAACGAGCCGTGGTTTTGGTCTAGAAGATATGGACGAAATAGCATCCATCATCGCCTTTACGTTGAAAAACCATGATGATGAAGCGAAACTAGAAGAAGCACGCGGACGCGTAGAAGCCTTAACAAGTAAATTTACACTCTATCCAGAATACTAAACATCACAGAATCGGCCTATTTTTTATAGTAGGCCGATTTTTTTGAAATAGGTGAATTTTTTCGAAAAATTCCTACTACTAAAAGTAACCGTTTTCCCGTTTGCTCATTA
This sequence comes from Neobacillus phoenicis, assembly GCF_047302305.1. Classification (NCBI taxonomy): domain Bacteria; kingdom Bacillati; phylum Bacillota; class Bacilli; order Caryophanales; family Bacillaceae; genus Neobacillus; species Neobacillus phoenicis. The sequence continues at coordinate 620,418 of NZ_CP154847.1, forward strand.
CACTTTTTTTCTGTAAAATGATACGGAGTATTTGATTAATTTTAAAAAAGGGGCGATTTTTTTGGCAAAGGTATACGTCTTCGACCATCCATTGATCCAACATAAGTTGACTTATATACGTGATAAAGACACAGGAACAAAGGAATTCCGCGAATTGGTTGATGAAGTGGCAACTTTAATGGCGTTTGAAATCACAAGGGACATGCCGCTTGAAGATATCAATATTGAGACACCAGTGTGCCAAACAAAATCGAAGGTTCTTTCTGGGAAGAAAATTGGTTTAGTGCCAATCCTACGTGCCGGAATCGGAATGGTTGACGGAATCTTAAAGTTAATCCCAGCGGCAAAGGTAGGTCATATCGGACTATACCGTGACCCAGAAACACTGAAGCCGGTTGAATATTATGCAAAGCTTCCAAGTGATGTGGAAGAACGTGACTTCATCGTGGTTGATCCAATGCTGGCAACAGGCGGTTCTGCTAATGAGGCGATTAACTCCTTGAAGAAGCGCGGCGCTAAAAATATCAAATTTATGTGTTTGATTGCTGCACCTGAAGGCGTGGAAGCGGTGAAAACAGAGCACCCTGACGTGGATATTTATATCGCAGCGTTAGATGAGAAATTAAATGACCATGGCTATATTGTACCAGGCCTTGGTGATGCTGGTGACCGTTTGTTTGGGACGAAATAAGGATAATTTGGAAAAAGCCGACGTTGTTCGGCTTTTTTTATTTGGTTTTTGGGGTGTGCATTTGGCATAAATTGTATTTTTACACAAAACACCTTGAAAATGGCACAAAACATTCAAGAAATGACACAAAACCATTGATTTTTTGCACAATACCCATCAATTTTGGCACAAAACCACCCGTAAAACGCACAAAACTCAAATAAGCACAATATTAAATAATATAACGAACAGCTAATCTATAAAAAATCACATATTGTCCTTAAATCCCAGGCAGGAAATCACTTCATTTAATAGAATTTACCAGTAAGTCTAATAAATGAGGTGAAGGAATGATTGTTTTACCATTAAAATTACCTATTATAGCTTTGCAGTGTATGGCACTTCTCCGCAGACTGCCGAAAAATCACCCAATGAGGCCTATTATTGAAAGAGACCTGCGATTTTGGTTGAAGGGATACTACGGTGAGAAGGAATGTGTCTATTATCTATCATTTTTACCAGAGGATCAGTACTATATTTTCCATGGAATAAGGCTTACAGATAAAAAAGCATTTCAAATGGACTTACTAATTGTTTCACAGTCCTTTGCCTTAATTGCAGAAGTGAAAAATGTATCGAAAAAGCTAATTTTTAAAAAAGAATCTAACCATGTAATAAAGGAGTTTAATAATGAAGAGGAAGGAATTCAGAATCCGATTCTTCAAGTAAAAAGGCAAAGGATGCAATTCATCAATTGGCTGGAGCATAGGCAGATTAAGGGACTGCCGATTGAAAGATTAGTCGTCATCAGTAAAACTTCCACGTTGGTAGAGACCACACCTGATAATCAACAAATTTATAAAGAATTGATTTATGCAGAGTCGATTATTGATAAGATACAAGAATTAGAAAAGAAGTATGACAAACCCCGCTTTAGCAAAAAGAATCTCACACAATTAGTGGATCTCCTATTAGATAACCATCAACCCCTTATTACAGACATTCTTCAAACATATAAGATTTCCAAAGACGAAATTAAAACGGGTGTTATTTGCCCTAAGGATCAAATTTCCACTATGACGTATTATTCAGGAAGCTGGCATTGTTCAAATTGTCATTTTTCATCAAAAACTGCACACCTTCCTACTGTTGATGATTATTTTCTTTTGTTAGGACCAACGATTACTCGAAAACAATTGGGTGAATTTTTACATATCGGATCTACTTTTATTGCTGGGAAAATGGTGCGAGCTCTTGGATTACCATTTACGGGGTCAAAACGCGGCACGACATACTTCTTACCGCAAAAATATGAGTTTATCCAGCCTAAGGAGAAGGACATTAAATTACCCAATGCATACTTTCCCCGCTAAATGAAAACGATAGGAAAAAAGGGGATTTTCACTGATGAAATTCATACTTGCGTTGCTCCTTGCTTTTCAATCTCCAAGCATTCTTATTCATCCTCCCATTCCAAAACCTTCAAATGAACAAACCGTAGCGATTATCCTTTTGGACCGGCCGCAGTCGGAGCAGGAAATTGCGCAACTCATCCGTCCGTACCGGGACATCAAGCTAAGACGAGTCTTTAAAGAGGCCATTGATGGGTTTTCTGTTCAAGGTCCCGCCGAAGTCATCGCCAAACTCGCCAACCAGCAGCACATTATGAACGTCTCACATGTGACACAGTATCAGGTAGAAACCGAGGAAAGTGTCAAAATTATTGGTGGAGAAGAGGTCCGCAGTTATTTTGACGCCAAAGACGAGCGACTTACTGGAAAAGGAGTGACGGTTGGGGTGATTGATACGGGTGTTGATTATACACATCCCGACCTGCAGCGGAACTATGCCGGTGGGCATGACCTCGTTGATAATGACCGTGATCCAATGGAAACGCTCGCTGTTGGAAAAGCGACCATCCATGGCACCCATGTAGCGGGAATCATTGCGGCTAATGGAAAAATAAAAGGCGTGGCACCGGAAGCGAAAATTGTAGCGTACCGGGCACTCGGACCTGGAGGTGGCGGGACGACCGAACAGGTGCTTGCGGCTATTGATCAGGCAATCAAGGACAAAGTCGATATTATGAATCTATCGCTCGGGAACGATATCAATGGGCCGGACCTTCCGATTAGTATGGCCCTTAACCGCGCAGTGGACAAAGGAATTGTGGCGGTAGCTGCTTCAGGTAATTCCGGGCCGAATGTGTGGACAGTGGGTTCGCCGGGAACGGCGTCTAAAGCGATTTCGGTCGGAGCCTCCACACCCACAATGGAAATTCCATCCTTATTAATAGAAGGAAGCCGGAATAAATATCGGATTCAGCCGATGGAGGGTTCAGCTAAATGGGCGCTAGACCGGTCAGCCGATCTGGTGGATGGTGGCATCGGCAAGAAAGAGGAATTAAAGAATGTTCAAGGAAAAATCGTTCTGATGAAGCGGGGGACGCTAACCTTTACGGAGAAAGCAGAAAATGCACGTAGAGCGGGTGCGAGAGCGGTATTAATCTACAATAATACGAGCGGAAACTTCATGGGGAATTTGGAATCTCCGCTGACCCTACCAGTGGGTTCACTATCTAAGGGTGACGGGGTAATTTTACAAAAAGAAATAAAGAAACAGCGTGTGGCGGCGAGAATTTCGGTGGTAGAGGAGCGGGATAAGCTGGCAGACTTTAGTTCAAGGGGGCCGGTGACGGGAACGTGGGATATTAAGCCGGACATTGTTGCGCCGGGGGTAGCCATTAATTCGACGATTCCAGGCGGCTATTTGTCTTTGCAGGGAACGAGTATGGCGGCACCGCATGTGGCCGGGGCCTGTGCGTTAATCAAGCAGGCGCACCCCGATTGGACACCGGTGCAAATTAAAGCAGCCTTGATGAACACGGCAAAACCGCTTGTGAAGATGGAGCCCGGAACGATTAGTTCTGCTGCTGATGAGAGCCAAGGGTTTTACCGTACGTTCGAACAGGGGGCCGGACGCATTCAAGTAGATGAAGCGATCAAGGCGACCTCGCTGGTTTCGCCGAGCAGTATGAGGTTTGGGAAATATAGTGACGATCACGATGTCCATCAGGCGACACTGCATGTGGAAAATAGGAGCGCAAAAACTGAGCGGTATTCCTTTTCGATTCCGCAGCAGGTGGAGGGACTGAACTGGAGGTTCCCGTTGTCGTTCACGCTTGGGCCGAAGGAGTCGCGGGATGTGACGGTTGAGTTAACGGTTGACCCGAAAGTGTTTTTGCGAAAAGTTCATGACGGTTATATTCAAATGCAGGCTGGTTCGTCCACCATTCATATCCCCTATTTGTATGTGCTCGAGGAGCCGGGGTACCCACGGGTGATGGGTTTTGATTTTGGAGAAAGCGACCATCCGGGACAGTACAGATATGAGGTGTATTTGCCTGGGGGGGCAGAGGAGTTTGGAATTGCTTTGTTTAACCCGGAGGATTACCGGTTTGTTGGCTTTTTAGATACGAAGACAGATGTAAAGAAAGGATTAATCCGGAAAGTGATTCCGACCGAGCAGTTGCCGGAAGAGGGGACTTACCTTGTGAAGGTGTTTGCTAAAAAGGCAGGGAAGGAAGATTTTATCGAGCGGATGATCGTTATTGAGAAGAAAAAAGAGTAAACTGTGCGAGTGACTGGGCAAGCCAAAATTTGTCGGGCTTGTCCAGCCGGTCCATCACGGAAAAATGGCTTTCAATGACATTGTTCACAAAATAGACACAAAATGGTCAAAAAACTTTTAAAAAATCCACTACAATAATAGAGTAAATTAAAATTTCATGAGAGAAATGCTTGGGGAATTGTTTGTGGAATAATTCACTAAATTCCATTGACTTTAAAAGTTGCCTATTGTATGCTAACAAAGGGTGTAAAATGATAGGGTTTTCATCGGATTTATCGACTATTTTTGACGATGTTTGCGCCTATTTGCATACTATTACCCGGTTCTCATTCTCTTACAGTGAGGATGCGATAAGCATGCGACAAAACAACCGCAATCCATTACAAGCTATGGCTTTAATGTCCGCGATCGTCTCCCAGTTAGTCGGTTCCATTCTAATAGGTATTTTCTCAGGCAGATGGCTGGATCGGCATTGGGGTACCGAGCCAATTTTTTTAATAGTTGGACTGCTTTTAGGACTTGCAGCAGGCACCTATTCCATGCTTCTTTCAATCCGCCATTTCTATTCAGGAGATAAATAACTATGCCAGATTTTAGAGTCATGTACAACAGACAGCGGAAATGGATTTTTTACTTGTTGTCCATTTATGTTCTCGGCTGGGGATTCACATCGTACCAAACAATCTTTCTAGGGTTGATTCTCGGGACATGCTTTGGTTTCTTAAATCTTTGGTTATTAGTAAGAAAAACCGAAGACTTTGATAAAAAGGTGGGAGAGGGCAAGAAGGTCCGCTCACTTGGGTCGCTTTCCAGAATGGCAGTAGGTGGAATAGCGGCAGTCATTGCATTGAAATATCCTGAGTATTTCAATGTGATTGGTTTAGTTATAGGATTGATGACATCCTATATTGTCATTATGATAGATTATTTTTATCATGCATTGCATGTACATAAATGAAGCGGAAACGAGGTGAGTTTACATGGAACACGGAACTCCGGATTTTAAGTTTATGGGGCTTTGGTTTAACGGGGCCAATATTCTAATGATTACCGTTGCAAGTGCGATTGTTTTCCTAATTGCAGTCCTTGCCACCCGCAAACTTGCGATGAAACCAACTGGGGTGCAAAATTTCTTTGAGTGGATTTTGGACTTCGTTAAAGGAATTATCAACAGTACAATGGATTGGAAGACAGGTGGTCGATTCCACATTCTTGGGATCACACTATTGATGTATATCTTTGTATCTAATATGTTAGGTCTTCCGTTTGCTATCGTAGTTGGTGAAAACCTTTGGTGGAAATCACCGACAGCTGACCCAACGATTACTTTAACGTTAGCGGTTATGGTTGTTGCGCTTTCACACTTCTATGGTGTGAAGCTAAAAGGTGTAAAAGGGTATGCAGAAGGCTTCTTTAGCCCAATGAAATTCCTTTTCCCATTAAAGATTATTGAGGAATTCGCGAATACGCTAACTCTTGGTTTGCGTCTATACGGTAACATTTTTGCCGGTGAATTGCTTCTTTCACTACTAGCAGCTGGACTAGCGCATCAAGGAATTGCTGGAACTATCGCAGCAGTACCACTAACACTAGTATGGCAAGGTTTCTCTATTTTCGTTGGTTCAATTCAGGCGTACATTTTTACAATGTTAACAATGGTTTATATGGCTCATAAAGTGAGTCACGACCATTAATATAAACCGTTCATTACTTATGAACAAAATAATAAACTATATTTTTTTATACATTTAAGGAGGAAAAACGAAATGACAGGTTCAATTGGTATTTTAGCAGCAGCGATTGCAATTGGTTTATCAGCTATTGGCGCAGGTATTGGTAACGGTCTTATCGTAGGACGTACTGTAGAAGGTGTTGCTCGTCAACCTGAATTACGTGGTACTTTACAAACTACAATGTTCATCGGGGTTGCGTTAGTTGAAGCATTACCGATCATCGGTGTAGTTATCGCGTTCATGGTTTTAAATAAGTAATTATCATTAAAACTCCAGATGGCGAAGATACATACATCCTTCGCCATTCATTTATGTCTAGTTAAATTGTTGTTACTTTCATCGTTTAGCGACTCTTGAAAGGAGTGAACCCAGGGTGTTAACAAGCAATTTTGTATTGGCTACTGCTGCTGAAGGCGGTTCCCATATTAATTTGGGAGATATTTTCTTCCAGTTACTAATGTTTATCATTTTGTTAGCATTGCTTAAAAAGTTCGCATGGGGTCCATTAATGGGCATCATGAAGGAACGTGAAGCACACATTGTTAATGAAATTAATGCGGCTGAGAATAGTCGTTTAGAAGCAAAGAAACTTTTAGAAGAGCAAAGAAGTCTTTTAAAAGAAGCACGTACCGAAGCACAGAACTTAATGGAAAACGCTAGAAAACAAGGCGATATCCAACGAGAAGAGATCGTAGTTGCAGCACGTACGGAAGCTGAACGTATTAAAGAAGCTGCCAAGCTTGAAATTGAGCAGCAAAAAGAAAAAGCAGTTGCAGCTATTCGCGAACAAGTTGCTTCCCTGTCTGTATTAATTGCTTCTAAAGTAATTGAGAAAGAATTAACTGCAGCAGATCAAGAACAACTTATTAGCGAATATATCAAAGAGGCAGGAGAAGAGCGATGAGCAATTCTATGGTAGCAAAACGCTACGCGTCAGCTCTTTTTCAAATTGCAAAAGAACAGCAGATTCTAAGTACAGTAGAAGAAGAACTTCGTGTAGTAAAAGAAGTTTTACAATACAATGCTGATTTGAAAGCTGTGCTAAAATCATCAAAACTAACGATTGATAAGAAAAAAGAGGTTATAAAAGCAGCTTTTGTATCTATCAATGCCTATGTACTTAATACATTGTTAATTTTGATTGATCGTCACCGCGAAGATGAAATCGTTGAAGTGGTGGACCAGTTTATTGAGCTGTCAAATGATGAAATGGGGATTGCTGAAGCAAAAGTGTACAGCATCCGTCCGCTTACAGATGCTGAGCGCGAAGCTATTTCTACTACATTTGCAGCAAAAGTAGGCAAAAAATCATTGAGAATTGAAAATATCGTAGATTCCGAATTGCTTGGCGGCGTAAAGCTCCGCATCGGAAACCGTATATATGACGGAAGCTTGCGCGGCAAGTTAAACCGTTTAGAACGTAAATTGTTAAGCTAAGATTCGTAGATAGGGGTGAAACTCATGAGCATCAAAGCTGAAGAAATCAGTGCCCTGATTAAAAAGCAGATTGAAAACTATCAGGCAGAAATTCAAGTGAGTGATGTTGGTACAGTTATCTCCGTAGGTGACGGTATCGCTCGTGTTCATGGCCTCGACAATGTCATGGCTGGAGAACTTGTTGAATTTTCAAATGGCGTTATGGGTATGGCACAAAACCTAGAAGAAAATAACGTCGGTATTATTATCCTTGGACCTTTCACAGAGATCAAGGAAGGCGGCGAAGTTCGCCGTACAGGACGCATCATGGAGGTTCCAGTTGGTGAAGAGCTAATTGGACGTGTTGTTAACTCTTTAGGACAACCAATTGATGGTATGGGTCCAATCAATGCAACAAAAACTCGCCCTGTAGAAGCAGTAGCTTCAGGTGTTATGGCTCGTAAGTCCGTTCATGAGCCATTACAAACAGGTATCAAAGCGATTGACGCACTAGTTCCAATTGGTCGTGGTCAACGTGAATTAATCATCGGTGACCGTCAAACAGGTAAAACATCTGTTGCGATCGATACAATCATAAACCAAAAGACTGAAAACATGATCTGTATCTATGTTGCAATCGGTCAAAAAGAATCAACAGTACGTAATGCGGTTGAAACGCTTCGTAAGAATGGTGCATTAGATTACACAATCGTTGTATCTGCATCTGCTTCTCAACCAGCTCCAATGCTATTCTTAGCTCCATATGCTGGTGTTGCGATGGCTGAAGAGTTCATGTACTCTGGCAAACACGTATTAATCGTATATGATGATCTTTCTAAACAAGCGGCTGCATACCGTGAGCTTTCCCTATTACTTCGTCGTCCTCCAGGTCGTGAAGCATATCCAGGGGATGTATTCTACTTGCACTCCCGTTTATTAGAGCGTGCTGCGAAATTGAACGACACATTAGGTGCAGGTTCAATCACAGCATTACCATTTATCGAAACACAAGCAGGTGACGTTTCTGCTTATATCCCAACAAACGTTATCTCCATCACTGATGGACAAATCTTCTTACAGTCTGACTTATTCTTCTCTGGCGTACGTCCAGCGATCAATGCAGGTCTTTCCGTATCCCGTGTAGGGGGTTCTGCACAAATCAAGGCGATGAAAAAGGTTGCAGGTACACTGCGTCTTGACCTTGCTTCATACCGTGAACTTGAAGCATTTGCTCAGTTCGGTTCTGACCTTGATAAAGCGACACAAGCGAAGCTTGCTCGTGGTGCACGTACCGTTGAGGTATTAAAACAAGATCTTAACAGACCGCTTTCAGTTGAAAAGCAAGTCGCAATCCTATATGCATTAACACGCGGATTCCTTGATGATATCCCTGTTCAAGATATTCGTCGTTTTGAATCAGAAATGTTAACTTGGTTAGATCACAACCGCAAAGAAGTGTTAGACCATATTACGAAGACGAAGGATCTTCCTTCTGATGACGATTTCGCTTCTGCTATCAACGACTTTAAAAAGACGTTTGCAGTTTCCGAGTAATATTGGGGGCGCCTAAGGGCGCTCTTAGCTAAACATTCTTTGAATGAGGGTGGTGAGAACCAATGGCATCTTTACGCGACATTAAAAATCGTATAAATTCAACCAAAAAGACGAGTCAGATTACGAAAGCAATGGAAATGACGTCGGCAGCGAAATGGAACCGTGGAGTGATGAATGCGAAATCATTTGTCCCTTACATGGAAAAAATCCAGGAAGTAACGGCTTCGATTGCAATCGGCAGCAAAGGAATTAACCATCCTATGCTTCAGGCTCGTACTGTGAAGAAAACAGGTTATATCGTTATGACTTCTGACCGTGGACTTGCAGGCGCATTTAATAGTAACGTGATTCGACGCGTACACCAAGTAATCCAAAGCCGTCATAAAACCAATGATGAATTTGCGATTATTGCAGTGGGTAGAGTAGCTCGTGACTTTTTTGTTAAGCGCGGCATGAATGTAGCCCTTGAAATTGTAGGGGTTTCCGATCAGCCAAGCTTTTCAGATATTAAGGATATCGCTTCAAGTACGGTAGGAATGTTCTCTGACGGTACTTTTGATGAAATATATGTGTATTACAGTCATTATATAAGTGCCATTTCTCAGGAAGTAACGGAGAAGAAGCTTCTTCCGCTAACGGATATCACAACTTCTTCAAAGCTGGCTTCTTATGAGTTTGAACCGTCTGCAGAAGAAATCTTAGAAGTTCTCCTGCCGCAATATGCAGAGGCTTTGATTTACGGTGCTCTTCTAGACAGTAAAGCAAGTGAGCATGCTGCCCGTATGACGGCAATGAGAAATGCAACTGATAATGCGAAAGAAATGATTCGTAACTATACGCTTAGCTATAACCGTGCACGTCAAGCTGCGATTACACAAGAAATCACAGAGATTGTTGGCGGTGCGTCGGCGTTAGAATAGAATTTTTACAATTAGCCCATTCGGCGGGCAAAAAAAAGAGAATGAACGGGAAGGCAGCATTTGTTCATGAGTGAACAGATGCGTGTCTCCAACTACGTTCATTTTTCAAAAGAGTAAGTTAGGAGGGAAAAAGATGAACATAGGACGCGTAGTTCAAATTATGGGTCCGGTCGTTGACGTTAAATTTGAAAACGGTCAGCTGCCTGAGATCTATAACGCATTAAGAATTAGTTACAAAGCGCGTAATGAATCAGAAGTTGATATCAACTTAACCCTTGAAGTAGCCCTTCATTTAGGTGATGATACTGTTCGTACGATTGCAATGGCTTCCACTGACGGTGTAACTCGTGGTGTAGAAGTAGTGGATACAGGTGCACCGATTTCCGTACCAGTAGGGGATGTAACACTTGGACGTGTATTTAACGTATTAGGTGAGCACATTGACCTTGCTGATGAAATCCCTGCAAGTGCACGTCGTGATTCGATTCACCGCGAAGCACCAACTTTCGAAAATCTTTCTACTGAGGTAGAAATTCTTGAAACTGGAATTAAGGTAGTAGACCTTTTAGCACCTTATATTAAAGGTGGTAAAATCGGTCTATTCGGTGGTGCCGGTGTAGGTAAAACTGTATTAATCCAGGAATTAATCAATAACATCGCACAAGAGCATAGCGGTATTTCCGTTTTCGCTGGTGTAGGTGAGCGTACTCGTGAGGGTAACGACCTTTACCACGAAATGACGGACTCTGGCGTTATTAAGCAAACAGCGATGGTATTCGGACAAATGAACGAGCCACCAGGTGCACGTATGCGTGTTGCCCTAACTGGTTTGACAATGGCTGAATATTTCCGTGATGAGCAAGGACAGGACGTTCTTTTCTTCATGGATAACATCTTCCGTTTCACACAAGCAGGTTCTGAGGTTTCTGCCCTACTTGGCCGTATGCCATCTGCGGTAGGTTACCAGCCAACTCTTGCTACTGAAATGGGTAAATTACAAGAGCGTATCACATCTACTAACGTAGGTTCTGTTACATCAATCCAAGCGATTTACGTACCAGCCGATGACTATACGGATCCGGCTCCGGCTACAACTTTCGCTCACTTGGATGCAACGACTAACCTTGAGCGTAAGCTTTCTGAGATGGGTATCTACCCTGCGGTGGATCCACTTGCATCAACTTCTCGTGCATTGTCACCTGAAATCGTTGGTGAAGAGCATTACGAGGTATCACGTCGTGTGCAAAAAACGTTACAACGTTACCGTGAACTACAAGATATCATCGCGATCCTTGGTATGGACGAACTTTCTGATGATGATAAGTTAGTCGTACTTCGTGCGCGTCGTCTACAGTTCTTCTTATCACAAAACTTCCACGTAGCTGAACAGTTTACTGGACAGCCAGGTTCATATGTTCCTGTTAAGGAAACGGTTAAAGGATTTAAAGATATCCTTGATGGTAAATATGATCACCTTCCTGAGGATGCATTCCGTCTTGTTGGACGCATCGAAGAAGTGGTTGAAGCTGCAAAACGCATGGGCGTAGAGGTCTAAATCCTGCCAGGAGGGTAAAAAATGAAGACGATTAAAGTCAATGTTGTTACTCCCGATGGCCCGGTGTATGAATCAGATGTGGAAATGGTTAGTACAAAGGCTCAAAGTGGTGAGCTAGGTATCTTACCTGGTCACATTCCGTTGGTTGCTCCTCTTGCAATTGGGGTTGTTCGCCTCAAGAAGGGTGGAAAAACGGAACTGGTTGCGGTAAGTGGTGGATTTTTAGAGGTCCGTCCTGATCAAGTAACCATTTTGGCGCAAACGGCTGAAAAAGCATCCGATATTGATGTTGAACGTGCACTAAGAGCGAAGGAACGTGCAGAACAGCGTATGCACGATCAGCATGCTGAGCATATCGACTTCAGACGTGCGGAGCTTGCCCTGCAACGTGCCATCAATCGCCTCGCCGTATCGGAAGGTAGAAAGTAATAATATCTTATATTTATCAAACCCCTTTAGCGGATTTTTTAGGGTCCGCTGGAGGGGTTTTTTGCGTTTTCGGGATTGGGGCATGGTGGTTGATAAAGTGGTGGAAGTGGCCGAAATGTTTGGGGAAGTGGACGATTTATCGTAGAAAGTGGCAGATAAGTTTGGGGAAGTGGCTGATATGTTTGGAACAGTGGCCGATATAATGGTGAAAGCGGTCGATAAGAGTGGGGAAGTGGATGATAAGTAGATTTTGGTGGGGGAACTATCCGAGGTTTATATAAAAATGGTCGCTTAAGTTTGGGGCTTGAGGAGATAACGTTTGGTTTGGATGAATAATGGGTGGGAAGTTAGTTGTGCCCGTCTTGCGACTGGCATTTTTAGGGGATAGTTTTAGTTTTTGGGGAAGGTGAAGTAGAAGTAGAGAGGTTCTATATCTACTTTTAACGAGGGAAAGCAAGAGAGAGTGGACGTAGAGAGGTTCTATATCTACTTTTAACGAGGGAAGGCTAGAGAAAGTAAACGTAGAAAGGTTCTACATCTACTTTTGTATGAAAAAAGAAGAAAAAAGTATATGTATAGAGTTTGTTAAGGCCAGTCTTTCAATCGGCCTTTTTATGCTTGTTGCCATTGGTTGAGGAAAGACTGCATGATTTGTACATCTTTGCATAAGATGGTAGGGCGGAACAAGATTGGATTTGTGATAGAAAGGTTCATTATATGTTTTTACATAGTTTGGGTTTAGTAAGAATTGAGTTTGTCGAATTTTTATTTAGATAAGGAGAAAAACGCATATTTATGAAGATTTAATGACAAATCTCACATACATTCTTGAGTATTTATTGTTAAATTGGGGTGTTGTCGGTTTTTTTGTAGTGTTGTTGAGCGGCTCTTGCGTCATCTCTAAAGCATCTACAAGGCAGCCAACTCAGCGAAATCACGCAAACGCTCAGGAAGGGGACCCATGTCGACATCCTAGTGTACCGTAAAATTGAAATTCTCCCGCAATGTGCTACCCGCACAATGCGCTTCAGCTAGCGAAAATTTATCAGTTTAAGCCCCTTTTGAGACCGAGCTCTCAAGTGTCTTAAACTGATAAATTCTCGTTGCGGGAGAATTCCAATTTAAGTATAATGGCTTGTCGACATGGGTTTGTAACAATGCTATAATGAATTCGGTTACAATATTCATTAGTATGAAAATTTACAACATTGGAGGGGATAGACATGGAACTTCTAAATATATATCAGAATAATTATCTGATAGTTTTTGTGTTCCTATGTCTTGGGGTGTTGCTGCCGATGGTGGCGTTATATTTAGGTAAGCTTTTGCGTCCTCATAAACCTAGTGATGCAAAGTATACCACATATGAAAGCGGTATTGAGCCTTTTCACGATTCCCGTGTTCAGTTCAATGTCCGCTATTATATTTTCGCCCTAATGTTTGTTGTGTTTGATGTGGAAACGGTGTTTTTATATCCATGGGCGGTTGCCTATGATAAGCTAGGTATTTTTGCGTTGATCGAAATGTTAATTTTCGTAATTATGCTGTTAATCGGCCTAGTGTATGCTTGGAAGAAGAAGGTGCTACGATGGATTTAAAACTAGACGGCATTTCACCTAAGGAAATGGAAGAGTTACAAAGAAATGTATTTATGACGACGCTGGAGCAAATCAAGGCATGGGCTCGAAGTAATTCGATCTATCCGATGACATTTGGTCTGGCTTGTTGTGCGATTGAAATGATGGGTGTAGGGTCTTCGCATTATGACCTTGACCGTTTTGGTTCGTTTTTCCGTACATCTCCACGTCAATCGGATTGTATGATTGTGTCTGGAACGGTAACGAAGAAAATGGCTCCTATTTTGCGCCGTTTGTATGATCAAATGCCTGAGCCGAAGTGGGTTATTGCCATGGGTTCATGTGCAACGGCTGGCGGGCCGTATGTTAAGTCGTATTCTGTTGTTAAGGGTGTCGATCAAATCGTCCCTGTTGATGTTTACATACCAGGATGCCCACCAAACCCGGCCGCTTTAATTTATGGAATTAATAAATTAAGGGAAAAGATTCGCTATGAAGCGAAGACTGGGAAGAAGGTGATCTAACCGATGAGTGGGGAAAAGGATCTTGAACAGTTAAAGAAGGAAGCTGTGGCGAAGGCGAAGGCAGCTGCGGCGGCGAAACGGGCCGCAAAGGCAGCAGGGGAAGCTGCACCTAAGCAGGAGGCAACCCCAACACCAACTGAGCCAGTGAAACCGGAACCACCGGCCGCACCGCCAAGCGAAGCGCCAGTAACAAAGGCAGAAGAAGCCCCTGCGGCCACGTCAAGTGAAGTCCCTGCAGCAAGCTCTGATGCGGATGATTTGGCGAAGAAGAAAGCAGCAGCAGTAGCCAAAGCAAAGGCGGCAGCAGCAGCCAAGCGAAAAGCGATGGAGCAAGCAGGGGAAACAGTCCCAGCGGCCGAGACGACACCAGCAGAGGAAGCAGCAGGAAATGATGCAGATGACCTGGCGAAAAAGAAAGCAGCAGCAGTAGCGAAAGCGAAGGCGGCAGCGGCAGCCAAACGGAAAGCAATGGAGCTAGCGGGCGGTGCAGACACTGCAGCGGATGCAGACGAAAGCGTACCAGCAGGTGATGATGCCAAGGCAAAAGCGGCAGCAGCAGCGAAAGCCAAAGCAGCGGCCAAGGCGAAAGCAGCTGGAATAGCGGATGCACCAGCAACTGGTGGGGACGATGAAAAGGCAAAAGCAATTGCTGCAGCGAAAGCGAAAGCAGCGGCAGCAGCAAAGGCGAAGGCAGCAGCAGGCGGAAAAGCTGGTGAAACAGCAGCCCCAGCAGCGGAAGTGAAGCCTTCAGTCAATCAGCCATTTTTAGATAAGTATTTGAAAGTCATTGAAGAAAATATGGGGTCTGATGTTTTAGAAGATTCTTATATTAATAAACTCTCCAAAGATGTTCCAACCCTTGTGGTGAAGCGTGAGAACTACTTTAAGCTAGCTCAATTTTTGAAATACAATGAGCTGTTAGGGTTTGATTACTTATCAGAGCTTCATGGATCAGATTTTGAAACACATATGGAAGTGTATGTTCACTTATACTCATACAAAAACCGTCAATCTGTCGCGGTTAAAGTGATGATTGACCGTGATGAACCAACAATCGAATCTCTGCAGCCAATCTGGGCTGGTGCGAACTGGCCGGAGTGTGAAGCTTATGATTTACTCGGTATTAAGTTTACCGGGCATCCGAACCTTTACCGGATTATGCTTGGAGATGATTGGGTTGGCCATCCACTCAGAAAAGATTATGAGCCGTACGATGTGGAGGTGTAACCAGTGATACGAACGGAAGAAATGCTATTAAACGTAGGTCCTCAGCATCCAAGTACACACGGAGTTTTCCGACTTGTGGTAAAAATTGATGGGGAAATCATAACGGAAGCGAATCCTGTCATCGGTTACTTACACCGTGGAACAGAAAAATTAGCTGAAAACCTGCAATATACTCAGATTATTCCTTATACAGACCGTCTGGACTATTTGTCGGCGATGACAAATAACTACGTTCTTTGCCATGCGGTGGAGACGATGATGGGAATTGAAGTGCCTGAACGAGCGGATTTCCTTCGTGTCATCGCGATGGAATTGGGCCGGGTGGCTAGCCACCTTGTTTGGTGGGGTACATACCTGCTTGACCTTGGGGCGGTTAGTCCATTCTTATATGCGTTCCGTGAGCGCGAAATGATCATTAATTTACTGAACGAATTATCAGGTGCCCGATTAACGTTTAACTACATGCGTGTAGGCGGCGTTAAGTGGGATGCACCTGAGGGCTGGATTGAAAAGGTAGGAGAGTTTGTTCCGTACATGCGTGAACAGCTTAAAGGCTATCACCAGCTTGTTACGGGTAACGAAATCTTTATAGATCGTGTAAAAGGTGTTGGAACGTATACGAAAGAAGACGCACTTCATTACTCACTCAGCGGACCAAATCTTCGCTGTACAGGTGTGAAATGGGATCTTCGTAAAGATGAGCCATACTCCATCTATGATCGCTTTGATTTTGATGTTCCGGTACAAGAGGGCGGCGATGCATTAGCACGTTACCATGTACGTGTGGCGGAAATTGAAGAATCTTTAAAGATCCTTGAGCAAGCGGTTGCGCAATTCCCTGCTGAAGGAGAAATTTTAGCAAAAGTGCCGAAAATCATTAAGGCGCCTAAAGGGGAAGCATTTGTACGAATTGAATCACCACGCGGAGAGATTGGCTGCTATATTTCAAGTGACGGTAAAAAAGAGCCGTACCGCTTAAAGTTTAGAAGACCATCGTTCTATAATCTACAGATTCTCCCGAAACTATTAGAGGGCGAAAATATCGCAAACTTGATTGCTATTTTAGGGGCAATTGATATTGTCCTTGGGGAGGTGGACGGCTAATGGTAAACGATTTACTCCAGTCCAGTCCAGGTCTTTTCAACTTTGCTATTTTCTTCTTACTCGGTGTCATCTTGCTTTTAGTCGTATTAGGCTTCGTAACATACGGAATTTTAGCCGAGCGGAAAGTCATGGGTTACATGCAGCTCCGTCACGGTCCAAACCAAGTCGGCGGACGCTGGGGACTCCTGCAAACCGTGGCTGACGTATTGAAGCTTTTATTAAAAGAAGATATTATCCCGAAGTTAGCGGATAAACCATTATTTATCATTGCACCGGTGATTGCTTTTGCACCGTCATTTATGGTGCTAGCAACGATTCCTTTCACTGACAAGTTTCAGTTTGCGGATATCGGTGTGGGATTACTGTATTACATCGCCGTTTCTGGCTTAACAACGTTCGGGGTGCTACTAGGCGGATGGGCATCCAATAACAAGTATGCGCTACTCGGGGGAGCCCGTGCAGCGGCACAAATGATTTCCTATGAAATTCCGCTTGTTATGTCCGTTTTAGGGGTTATCCTTTTAGCGGGAAGCTTAAACTTAAATGATATCGTGGATGCGCAAAAACATGGTTGGTTCTTCTTACTTCAACCAATTGGCTTTGTCGTTTTCTTCATTTCATCGATTGCAGAATTAAACCGGACACCGTTTGACCTTCCAGAAGCAGAATCTGAGCTTGTTGCTGGTTATCACGTAGAATATTCCGGTTTCCGTTGGGCGTTCTTTATGCTCGCTGAATATGTGTATTTATTCGCAATGTCATCCTTAATCACCGTTGTGTTCCTTGGTGGTTGGCTGCCGCCATTCGCGTTCCTTGGCTTCATTCCAGGTGCGGTTTGGTTTGCATTGAAATTCAGTGTGGTCGTCTTCATGTACATTTGGCTCCGCGTAACATTACCACGTTTCCGCGCAGACAAACTAATGGAATTCGGCTGGAAAGTACTGTTACCAGTATCCTTGGCTAACATCTTCCTAACAGCACTGATCAAATCGTTATTTTTCTAAAGGTCATGTAAAGTTCATTGTTGATTTGGCACTCTGTTGATTGGAGCGGAAGGTGCGAAGACTCCTGCGGGAGCGAAGCGACGTGGAGGCTCCACGGCATGCCCGCGAACCGCTTGCACCTGGAGCGGAGATCAACAGACATGTTAATTGAGCTATTCTAAAAATGGTGCCTGACACCAATAATAATTTTTAAAATGTAAAAGGGGTGAAAAACGTGCTTGGATTAGCAAAAGGCTTGAAATATACCCTAAAACAACTAACCCGTGAAAAAGTTACCTATGATTATCCAAACAAACCGCTTCCACTACCGGACCGGTTCCGAGGAATTCAGAAGTTCTACCCGGAAAAATGTATTGTGTGTAATCAATGTATGAATATTTGTCCGACCGAATGTATTAACCTGACAGGTAAAAAGCATCCGGATCCAACGAAAAAAGGCAAAATCATCGACACATACGACATCAACTTTGAGATTTGCATCCTTTGTGACCTATGTACGGAGGTTTGCCCAACTGAAGCCATCATCATGACCAATAACTTTGAGCTCGCTGAATACAGCCGCGATATGTTATTTAAGAACCTTGAATGGTTAGATGAAAACGACGAAAACATACGGAAGGAGAATAAAGCATGACCTTCTCAGGCGAATTCCTCGCGTTTATGGGACTCGCACTTGTTGCGATCATCGGCGGCGTGCTTCTGTTGAACCTAACGAAAGTGGTTCATATGGTTGTTGCCCTGATCTTCACTTTCGTCGCAATCGCCGGTATTTACGTTCTGCTATCTGCAGAATTTGTAGCTGCCGTACAAATCTTAATTTATTCAGGTGCGATCACCATCATCATGCTGTTTGGCATTATGTTAACGAAGCATGATGACGAAAGTGAACCTAAAGCAGGCAGATGGAGAAAGTTACTCTTGTTCTTAGGAATTGTGGGCTTTGCCTTTGCCGTGTATATCGGCATCTACGATTTCAACATCGAACAGACACCGTCCACGCTGCACGAAAATAATACGTTACAAATTGGTAAGGCACTTTACTCAAAATATGTCATTCCGTTTGAGTTAACATCGGTTCTACTATTAGTAGCCCTTGTCGGCTCCATTATCTTGGCGAAAAATGAGAAAAAGGAGGCGGATGAGGAATGAGTTCAGTTCCCGCTTCAGCCTTCCTGGCACTAGCACTTATTCTGTTTTGCATCGGCTTATACGGTGCGTTAACAAAAAGAAATACAGTCATCGTCCTGATCTCAATCGAATTGATGCTGAACGCTGTGAACATTAACCTAGTCACCTTCAGCAAATACGGTCTGGCGCCATCGATTACAGGCCAAATCTTTGCCCTGTTCGCAATCAGCGTGGCTGCAGCAGAAGCAGCGGTCGGACTAGCGATTCTAATTGCACTGTACCGCAGCAAGAAAACCGTCAACATCGACGAAATGGACACAATGAAAAACTAGATAGAGCACTTTGGGTGTCAGGCACCACAAAAAGACAATCCGCCCATTTGTCCCTCTCAGGAGGACTACTTTCGCTGAGCGAAGAATGTCCATTCTAGAGAGACAAATAAGGGATTTGTCCACGGAGGGTGTCAGGCACCATGTTCTATAAAGGGGATAGTGATAATGATGGAGAATGCATGGCTCATACCGCTTTTCCCGCTATTATCGTTTTTGATCCTTCTTCTATTCGGTAAGCGGTTGAAGGAGGCAAGCAGTTATGTGGGGATTCTTCTTACGCTCGCGTCGCTTGTCTATTCAATCCTTGTGTTATTTGAGCGCTTTTCAGAGCCAACCTACGTCACGAAATTTGACTGGCTCACGATAGGAGATCTGCATCTAACAGCGGGCTTTGAAGTGAATCAATTAAATGCATTAATGCTGTTTATCGTATCGCTCGTAAGTTTCTTAGTACATACCTATTCCAAAGGGTACATGCATGGAGATGAGCGGTTTCCAGTATTCTATGCCTACTTAGGATTATTTACCTTTGCAATGCTAGGCTTGGTCCTTTCACCAAACCTATTGCAAACATACATCTTCTGGGAGCTTGTCGGTGTCGGTTCGTTCCTATTAATCGGTTTTTATTTTTACAAAGAAGAAGCGAAGGCCGCTGCGAAAAAGGCGTTCATCATGACCCGTATCGGGGACGTGGGCCTATTCATCGGTATGGCTCTTCTATTCTGGGAAACAAAAAGCTTTGAATATAGTGAAATTTTCGCCGCAGTAGATGCTGGAAAGATTTCACCAACAATGATTACGTTAACTGCGATCCTTATTTTCATCGGAGCAGTCGGTAAATCAGGTCAGTTCCCGCTTCACACTTGGCTTCCAGATGCGATGGAAGGTCCGACACCAGTTTCGGCTCTCATCCACGCAGCAACGATGGTTGCCGCAGGGGTCTACTTAGTGGCAGCCTTATTCCCACTGTTCTTAGCAAGCCAAACAGCACTACTTACCATCGCCGTGATCGGTGCGTTTACAGCTATTTTTGCAGCGAGTATTGGTCTTGTACAAACGGACATCAAGCGTGTATTAGCGTATTCAACCGTTTCACAGCTTGGCTATATGATGCTTGCCTTAGGGTCTGCAGGCTATGTAGCAGGTGTGTTCCACTTAATGACTCATGCGTTCTTCAAGGCGTTACTATTCCTTGCAGCAGGTTCTGTCATTCACGCGGTTCACTCGCAAAACATCGAAGAGATGGGCGGGCTTTGGAAAAAGCTGAAGCTGACTGGACCGCTTTTCTTAATCGGAACACTCGCGATTAGCGGTGTGCCGTTATTTTCCGGTTTCTTCTCAAAGGATGAAATTTTAGTAGCAGCTTGGGAAGGCGGACATCCAGTTCTTTTCTTGCTAGCATTAATCGCAGCGTTTATGACTGCATTCTACATGTTCCGCTTGTTCTTCCTAGTATTCACTGGTGAGGCACGCGGCGATCAGAAACATGTTCACGAATCACCGTCCAACATGACATTCCCGATGATTCTTCTCGGTGTCTTGGCAGTGGTCGCTGGTTATGTCAACACCCCATGGTTCGGTACGTTCCTTGGTGATTGGTTAGTGGACGGCAATGAAGCACTTGCACACCACGGCCATGTCGAAGGTCCAGTCTGGATTATGATTGCAGCAACAGTCGTTTCTTTAGCAGGAATTTTCCTTGCTTATATGATGTATTACAAGCGTTCACTAGCCCGTAACTGGTTGAGCGGTACAGGTGACACGCTGCACACGATTCTTTTTAACAAATATTACGTTGACGAGTTCTATCAACTGACTGTCGTAGCAGTTACAAAAGCAATCAGCTACTTCTTACGCTTCATCGATGTCTTCATTGTAGAAGGGCTCGTGAAGGGCGTAGTCGGGATCGTCCAAGGGCTTGGTCAAACAGGTTCGAAGATGCAGACCGGACAGGTTCAGACCTATGGCGCAGTGGCCTTCATCGGTCTCGCACTATTAGCCGTCATCTTTGCATTAACAGGGGGGTACCTACGATGAATTTACATGCAGTCCTTTCCGTCCTAGTATTCTCCCCTTTACTAGGTATCGCGGTTTTGGCGTTCATGCCTAAAACGCAGGAAAAATCAATTAAACTAGTCGGCTTTTTAGCGACACTACCGGCTTTAATCCTGGCATTAGCGGCCTACCTCCATTATCAATGGGGCAAGGATTTAGCTGATTTTTCCGTATCAGTGCCATGGATTCAATTCCGCGGCATGAACGGGATTTCCGAGCCAATTTTCTCGGTTCACTACGAGCTTGGATTAAGCGGCTTCCAGCTTCTATTGGTTGTCTTAACAGCGGTTGTTGCGACACTCGCATCCATTGCTTCCATTTTTGTAAAAAAAGAATGGAAAGGGTATTTCATGCTATTCCTTCTTTTAGAAGTGGGCATGCTCGGCGTATTTACCGCTGAAAACTTAATCTTGTTCTTCATCTTCTTTGAAGTGACACTCATTCCGACCTTCTTCTTAATCGGAAAATGGGGTTATTTTGAAAAAGAAAAAGCAGCTTACAGCTTCTTGATTTATAACGGTTTAGGATCAGCAGTCCTGTTGATCGTGATTATGATTCTGTTTGCAAAAACAGGAACATCGAATATTGAATTATTAACACAAATGATGGCCGATCCAAATACACCGGTAACTGGTGATTTGAAACTGGGCTTACTGATTGCGCTTTTAGTTGCGTTTGGTGTAAAATTACCGATTTTTCCATTGCACAGCTGGATGCTGAAGGTTCACGTTCAGGCGCCGCCATCAGTGGTTATGATCCACTCTGGTATTTTGTTAAAGATTGGTGCGTACGGATTAATCCGTTTTGGAATGGGAATTTTTCCGGAGCAGTTTGAGACGCTTGCGACAATCATTGCTGTACTTGGAGTGATCAATTTACTCTACGGGGCGTTTCTAGCGTTCATTCAATCAGACTTTAAAATGGTTTTGGCGTATTCATCTATTTCTCACATGGGAATCGTGTTGATTGGCCTTGCTGCGATGAATGAGGCAGGGGTTCAAGGAGCGATTTTCCAAGTGATTTCACACGGATTGATTTCCGCACTCTTGTTCTTCTTAGTGGGTGTATTGTACGAACGTACGGATACATCATTAATGGAAAATCTGGGCGGAATGGCGAAGGGAATGCCGATTGCGGCAGGCTTCTTGCTTGCAGGTGCGATGGCTTCACTCGGACTGCCAGGTATGTCTGGATTTGTCAGCGAATTTATGGCGTTCTTAGGTCTTTTCAAAGAAATGCCGTGGATTGCAGCAGTTGGTACCATTGGTATTATCATGACGGCAGCCTACTTACTACGTGCGGTTCTAGGTATGACGTACGGCAAGTCACACCGTGAATTTACTGGTGTGGTTGATTTAAAAGGCGTGGAATTCATTCCAGTCCTTGTTCTTACATTATTAATCGTATTAATTGGTGTGTATCCAAGTGTTCTAAGCTCTCCGCTGCAAACTACACTTGAAACAATCATGCTAGGGTTAGGAGGGTGATGAAGGATGGATTTTGATACATTGAAATCATTTGAATGGAGTGTCATGACACCAGAGTTCATCATCCTTGGTGTGTCAGCACTATTAACATTGCTCGATTTATTTATGCCGAAAAAACAAGACAGACGAGTTCTTGGCTGGATCGCGATTCTCGGGGTCTTTGCAGCGATTGTTTCTGTTGCGGGCTTGATGAACACAGATGTCACTTCGATTTTAGAAGACAGCTTTACACTGGATGGCTTTGGCAAGGCCTTTAAACTATTGCTTCTTGTCGGTTCAGGGCTGGTGCTATTTTTAGCTGTCAGCTATGAGAAAAAGGATGGAGTGGAAGACAGTCACGGCGAGTTTTACTACCTGTTTTTAGCAGCGTTGCTCGGTGCGATGATTATGACTTCCAGCGGTGATTTAATCACTCTTTTCATCGGCTTAGAATTATTGACGGTTTCTTCTTATATTTTAGCGGGTATTCGCAAACACGATGTGAAATCCAACGAATCTGCGATGAAATATGTCATCAATGGTGGAATTTCTACGGCGATTACGTTATTCGGAATGAGTTATGTGTACGGGTTAACCGGAACCACGAACCTTTTCAACATTGCGCAAACTCTTGCGGCGGTTGGTGATGCACAGCAGACTTACTTACTTGGTCTTTCCTTCTTAATGATTTTCGTTGGTTTATCCTTTAAGCTCGCGGCTGCTCCGTTCCATATGTGGGCACCTGACGTGTATCAAGGAGCGCCAACACCTGTTACTGCTTTTTTAAGCGTAGTTTCTAAAACAGCAGGCTTTGTCATCGTGATTCGTATCCTTATTGCTGTGTTCTATAATGCAGCACCAGCGGGGGGCGCCGGTGGTGAAAGCATTCTGTTCAAGATGCATGACTACCTAGCAGTGATTGCCGCGGTAACAATGGTTGTCGGTAACGTGGTAGCATTGAAGCAGTCGGATATTAAGAGAATGTTCGCCTACTCCAGTATCGCCCATGCAGGGTATGTGCTGGTGGCAATAACAACCATGAGTGCGAACTTAGTGTTCTCGATCTGGTTCTACTTGCTTGCATACATGCTGATGAACCTTGGTGCCTTTGCTATCATTCAAGTGGTGACGGAAAAATCAGGCTCAACGAAGATCGCTGATTTTGCTGGACTTTACCGCCGCTCGCCGGTTCTTGCAGTGTTAATGGGAATTTTACTGGTTTCCTTAGCAGGTTTCCCGGGTACAGCAGGTTTTATTGGGAAATTAAACATCTTTGTTGGAGCGTTTTTCGGAACTCCGCATTATGTGCTCGCATCGATCATGATTGCGACAACAGTTGTTTCTTATTTCTACTATTTTGGCGTCATGACGCAGATGTTCTTCCGTCCGGCTAAGGATGAAAGTAAGCTAAGTGTGCCATTTGGAATTGTGGTTGTGCTGCTGGTTGCGGTTGTCGGCTCTGTCTTGTTCGGAGTAGCGCCAAACCTGGCACTCGACTTCTTGAACAATATGTAAGGTTTTTGGTTTTTGGGGGAAATGGATGAACCGGCTGGGGCCTTGGGGAAGGTGCCAGCTCAAATAAAGGGGTTATATATCAAAAAGAAGAGGTTGGGGAACCTCTTCTTTTTTTATGTGTTTTTTGAGATTGCATGGATGATTCCGCTGAATTTCTAGATTATTCCGCCTGTTTGATAAGGGATTCCGCCAGGTTGGACGTTATTACCGCCGAATTTTAAAAGAATTCCGCCAACTTCTCACCTTATTCCGCCAAACATTAAAAAAGTGCCAGACACTCCAACAAAATGCTGTAGTGTCTGGCACTTTTCAGGTATCTCAAAATGTTTTACCAATCGTTTTAATCTTCCAGTTTATCCTTCACATCGCCGTAGCCTTCTCTTACTTTTCCTTTTGCCTTGTCCATCTTGCCATCCATTTCAGTAGAGTGATCATCCGTTAGTTTACCCCATTGTTCCTTTGCTTCACCTTTTGCCTGCTCTAAGTTACCTTTTACTTGGTCTTTATTCATTGTGTCGTCCTCCTTATTTTTTAGTTAGTATTTTAAATACCATTATTGGTATGGTATTAAACATGATTTAGGTAATCTAAACGAATTATAGGTTATCAGGCTGGTCCTTCTTTTCACCATCGCTGACACCATTATCCTGGTCGACGCCGTCACCCACGCCTTTGTCTTTCAATTCCTGCTCAATATCCTCTTTTGCATCCTTTAAATTTTCCTTTGCATCCTTAAAGGAGGTATCTACTTCCTTCTTGGTATCGTTATCTACTGCGTCCTTTTGCTCACCATCACTGATGCCGTTATCTTGATCGACGCCGTCGCCACAACCGGCTAAGCCGCCAAATGTGAACAAAACCGCTAACCCACCCGCTAATAATTTTCTTCGCCTATTGGTAATCATATAAATCTCCTCCTTGTGATTTATGTGTTTCGTTGTGTTGGTGACTATATTCCCAGCGAAAACAAATTCAAAACCTTTCTTTTTTGAAAAAATTCCCCCTTCATTAAATGCATTTTTACAAAAAGTTTGCTTGCTAGATTGTTGGTTTGAATAAGGGGAGAGGGGGTATTACAGAAAGCAGAACAAATACTTGACGATGAAAAGGAGAGAGATGATATGCACGTAAACGAAATGATGATGGGATGGTCCTCTTATTTTCAAGACCTTCCCAATCTAATCATGGCATTATTGGTGCTATTAGTGGGTTGGCTGATCGCCAAGTGGATTAGCCGAGGCGTAGAAGCGGCCCTAAGGAAGACCAACTTTGATGATAAGCTGTTTTCGAAGTTCGGCAAGCGGAAATATTCATCCGAAGTGATTATTGGAAAAATAGTTTACTATCTATTATTAGTAGTAGTTTGGACAATCTTCTTCAATATGCTGAGCTTAAGCTTTATTGCCACACCATTCGTACAAATGCTATCGACCATTACGGCGGCAATTCCTAATCTATTAAAAGCAGCACTTATCTTACTGTTTGCCTGGGTGGTCGCATTCATGCTGTCCAATCTTTTCACAAAAGCAGCAGCCCGCTTCCATTTAGAAGGTCATTTAGTGAAACGGAAGCTGGCAAAAGGCGAAATTGACGCGATGAATAAAGTGAACAGCATCTCGAAGGTAATCTTCTACTTAGTGCTTCTCTTATTTTTACCAGGAGTATTAGGCGCACTGCATATGGAAGGCATCTCAAAGCCGTTTGCTCAAACGTTATCTGTGTTACTCGCGTTTATTCCGAAATTATTTGCAGCCGCATTGATTGTCTTCATCGGCTGGTTGATTGCCAAAATTGTTCGTGATGTGTTAACAAACCTATTATCGAACGTAGGACTGGAAAAAGTTAGTCAGCGTTTAGGCTTCGATCATTCCGCGGATGGACGAGCAAGCCTTGCCAATATTATTGGAAATATCGCGTTTATCTTAATCTTACTTCCAACGATTATAACGGCTTTAGAAAAATTAGATTTGAAGGGCGTTTCGGAACCAGCAATTAGCATGCTTCGTGCGGTACTGTCGATGATTCCAAATATCGCTGTGGCCGTAATGTTGATTTTAGCAGGAATTTGGCTTGGAAAAATGGTGGAGAAAATTGTCGCCCAGATGCTGTGGCGCGTAAGGTTTGATAGTCTATTTCACAAAATGGGTGTCGGCTCATTAACTCCGGATGCTTCGAAGACAACCTTGTCACAGTTGGTTGGGTTGCTGGCAAAAATCGTAGTGGTTCTACTATTCACGGTGGAAGCATTGCAAATTGTACATCTAAACTTCTTAGTAACACTCGCGACCGGTGTGATTGCCTACTTACCAATGCTGTTTGCGGCCCTCGTCATCTTAGGGGTTGGCTTATACGTGGGACACTTGGTGGAACGAATCTTACAAAATGTCTTAAAAAACACCTATTCTCGCACACTAGCGGCGGTAGCGAAGTACGCTGTGTTTGCGATTACCATCTTTATGGCGCTTGACCAGCTTGGTGTCGCACATAGCATTGTTAATGCTGCTTTCATCCTTGTCTTAGGCGGACTGGCCCTCGCCTTTGGACTAGCCTTCGGAATCGGAGGAAAGGAATTCGCAGCCAAATACCTACGCAAACTAGACCAAAAACTAGAAGAATAATTCAGGAGGGGTCAGTCCCCCACTGCTTTACAGCAGTGGGGGACTGACCCTCTCTCTGTAAGGGGGGATGTTTTATGATTTTGAAGTTGGTAGCTGTTGCTTTGTTAATTGCTTTGACCGGGTTCTTTGTGGCGATTGAATTTGCGATCGTGAAGGTTCGGCCTTCGAGAATAGAGCAATTGCTGGGGGAAGGAAAGAAGGGTGCCACTGCCGCAAAAAGAGTGGTATCCCATTTGGATGAGTATTTATCGGCCTGTCAGCTGGGGATTACGGTAACTGCGTTAGGACTGGGGTGGCTGGGGGAACCAACGGTAGAAAAGCTGCTGCACCCGTTGATAGGAGCCCTCCACTTGAATGAATCACTTACCCATATTATATCGTTAGGACTCGCCTTTGCTCTCGTCACCTTCTTACATGTCGTCGCAGGAGAATTGGCGCCAAAGACGGCGGCGATCCAAAAAGCGGAGACGATTACGCTGGTGTTTGCTACACCAATGATTTGGTTTTACAAACTCATGTATCCGTTTATCTGGTTATTGAATAGTTCGGCGCGCCTGCTTACAAGAATGGTAGGATTAAAGCCGGTTTCGGAGCATGAGTTAGCGCACTCGGAGGAAGAGCTTAGGATTCTTTTATCCGAAAGCTTTAAAAGTGGAGAAATCAATGAGAACGAGTGGATCTATGTAAATAATATATTTGAGTTTGATGAGCGGATGGCGAAAGAAATCATGGTTCCGAGGACCGAGATGTCCTGCATTTCTGTGGATGCGCATCTGTCAGAGGTACTTGCTACCGTGAAAAAGGAAAAGTTTACACGCTATCCAGTGATGGATGGGGATAAAGATCACATTCTTGGTGTGTTAAACGTGAAAATGTTCTTAACAGCTACCATCTTAAAGAGGGACCAGGAGTGGAATATATCCTCGTTAATCCAGCCAGTTATCCGGACGATTGAGACGATTCCGATTCATGATCTGTTGGTGAAGATGCAAACGGAACATGCGCATTTGGCAATTTTGATGGATGAATATGGAGGAACTTCAGGGTTAGTGACAGTCGAGGATATCCTGGAGGAAATTGTCGGTGAGGTAAGAGATGAGTTTGATGCGGAAGAAGTCGCGGCGGTCAGAGAATTTCCGGGAAATAATTTTGTCGTCGATGCCAAACTGAGTATCAGTGAGGTGAACAATCTACTCGGTACAGATTTATCGGAAGATGGTGTCGATACGATCGGTGGATGGTTTCTAAAACAAAATGGTGATGTCGACTTGGGAACCACGGTAGAAGCTGAGGGCTATGAGTTTACTGTGGAAGAGGTGGATGGGTACCATATTTTGTATTTGAAAATAAGGTTGTGTTAAACATTGTTGATTTTACACCCTGTTGATTGGAGTGGAAGGCACGAAGACTCCTGCGGGAGTACGGGGCAGGGGAGACCCCGCAGGAGCGGAAGCGACGAGGAGGCTCCCCGGCACGCCCGCGGAAAGCGAAGTGCCTGGAGCGGAAATCAACAGACAAGTTTAAAAAAGCAAAAATTAAGGAGAAGTTGAAAAAGTATATAATTCTGACCCACCACAGTCCTTGATAACTGTGGCAATTATTATGGAAGGAGTGGGTGTAAATTAGTAGTTGGCGAGTAAAATGGGGTTATTGACGAGTAAAGTGTGAGTTTAGACGAGTAAAATAGAAAATCGACGAGTAAATCATATATTTGACGAGTAATTCATCGAAAGTGACGAGTAAGAAAGGAAATTATATTAAATAGGTAATTATAGATGAACTTCCGCGGTAATAGCCTCAATAAAACAACGGCAAAGCATCTGCCGTTGTTTTTATTTTTGCAAGCCTACATCCACGTCGTCCATTTGTCTCTTCTTCATAATATGCCAATCATGCTCAAAAACAGACCGAAGCACGTCCCTCGCACCGAATAAGAGGAGCTGGTCGCCTTCATGGAGTGTAGTCGTATAGATGCTCTTTCTAATTCTCACATTTCCACGCTGGATAAATAGGACAACAAAATCCAACCGCTCATGGTCCTCAATCGCTATGTCTAGTGTCTTCTGATGAAGCATGGATTCCTTGTAAATAGGAAGACTCACCAAGGCATCTTTCTTAGCGGTTAAAAACACATCCCGCACCGGCAAATCAACGAGCTCAACATTCTGTTTCATTTGGCGATTAAACAACGTGGACAACAGCCGTTGCATCCGAGACATCCGTAACACAACAAAGACCAGCATCACAGCAATGGCCACGGTTAGGATTTCCTTCGTTCGAAGTCCCTCAGAAAGGAACTGGCTGATCGAAGAAATAATGACTGCAAGCGAGAAGGCGCCAAACAGAATTAAAAAAATAGCCAGCTTCCTTCGGATCGGGTGTCCTAAAATCAGCTCGGATTCACCTGTCGTAAATCCTGTTCCTGTCATCATCGAAATCACCTGAAACCTGGAGATTTCCACTTTCAAGCCCGTACAACGAAACAGCACCACAAAAATCTCAATAACCGCCGTAATAATAACAAAATAGACCAGTAAAAAGAAGAGGACCATTCTATCCACCTCACATAGGGACAGTCCCCCACTGCTTTAAAGCAGCGGGGGACTGTCCCCAAAAATAAAGGTTACTGTAATTTTTCATTATAAAACTGGACCGAGTACTGCGCGCCTTCGCTTACCATGTTGTTGTCTTCTACATCATGTGGGTGGGGGTGTCCGCCTTTTTCAATCGGAAGTTGTTCGCTTTTTTCATAAACAGTTGGTAGAAGTTTTCGCTTCCACTCTCGAAGTACCGTTTCTGCTTTGACGCGATTTGGCTTTGACGACAACCACACCGCAGAGGCACCGATTCCCACAGCTACTAATGATTTCATACCAAATACTTGCTTCATAACAAATCCCTCCTAGAAAAAGTTGTTCCAAAATTCATCCATTCCTATCAACCAATCGAATATTCTATTTGAACTATGTATACCCACTCATCCAACCGTCAAACATAAAAGTTTCAATTCCTATAAATAAGGGAAATAAAATACAAAAAAAGGAGACCGCCATGAAAACCTACCGCACACCAACTAACTGGACCTGGATTCAGGCGAGTAAAAAGGAAACCGAGCAACTCACTCCCATCCTTGAACATGACAGTAGCATCGATTGGTTGCAGCAAATTCAAAACAACAAAACCAATTGTCTCAGGGTCTCTATCACGGCTGATGGAAAAAAAGTGGTCAAGGGCTCACTCATTTATAAACAAAGCTTCGAAGAGGAGCACGATGTCAAACTCTTTCATTTCTATGTCACCACCGACAGATGGGTAACAATTGACTTGGATTGGGACACCCTGAAGCACATCGACCTTCAGCTTCTCCAAGGTCAAATCAGCCAAACGGCTAATGCTGTCGAAGGCTTCATGCTGTTCATTGCAGAATGGATGAATGCCTGGCTGGTTGAGATTGACCGGTTTGAAGAGGACCTAAAAACCCTCATCTGGAGTATCCGCAAACGAAATGAAACGAGCATTCTCGAGCTCGTTTATTTGCGCAGGCACGAACTATTAGTGTGGAAGAGTCTCCTCATTCCGGTCAAAGAGCTAAAAATGGCGATTGAGGAAGTGAACCTTCATGAACCCTGCGAGGGAAAAATTTTCCCAATGACCTGCAAACGGATTGAGCGCGCACTAACCCTTCTCCAGGAATATGAACATGAACTAGATTCCATCATCAATTTAGAGGAAGTCATCTCCTCTCATCGAGGAAATGAAATTACGAAGACGTTAACCGTTATTACCACTGTGTTTACCCCGATTATGGCCTTCGGAGCCTTATGGGGTATGAATTTCAAGCATATGCCGGAGCTCGATTGGAAATGGGGCTATCCTTTTTCAATCGTTATGATTGTCATTTCAACCTTACTTCTATATGCTTATCTTAGGATTAAGGGCTGGACAGGAGACTTATTAAAAGGCAAAAAACGAGGCTCTTTTTTCAAGTGAGGGACACCAAATGACCAAGAACTAGTACTTTTGGTCTAGTTCATTATGGTGATTTTTTTAAATAGAATATATTGGTATAATACTAACTAGAAATAATAGGAAAAAAGGTAGGATGGGAGAGGTAAGATGGAAAACGCAACTCGAATGATTGAGTTTATTCAAGCGAACAGGGGGCAGCTTTTACAAGAGTGGGTAGAAAAAATGGCCGCGTTGGATGAGCAGAAACTATCAACCATCATAACAGACCAAGTCTATACGAATATTGGCGATGAATATATTAATATATTAGTTCATGATTTAATCAATCAGGACAAACAAGCGAAGAACAAAATGAGAGATTTCTCACAAAAATTGGTTCAATTAGGTTGGAATTTGAACTTTATTATGGACAGCTTAATGGAGTTTTCCAAAATTATGTTTTTCCGCATGGTGGGTGAGGCATCGGAAAAAGAACAGATTGAATTTGGTTGGGCCTATGATAAATGGGTAACGCCGATTAACAAAGAAGTGCTTAATCACTATGCATCGTCTTGGCAAAGGACTGTTTCATTGCAAAAAATTGCTCTTCAAGAGTTGTCAGCACCGCTGATTCCGATTTTTGACAATATCACCGTTATGCCATTGGTCGGGACAATCGATACCGATAGAGCAAAACGGATCATGGAAAATTTACTGCAGGGTGTCGTGAAACATCATGCACAAGTAGTGTTAATTGATATTACAGGTGTGCCAGTAGTAGATACGATGGTAGCCCATCATATTATTCAAGCGTCAGAGGCGGTACGATTGGTTGGTGCCAAGTGTTTAATTGTCGGGATTCGACCGGAGATTGCGCAAACCATCGTTAACTTAGGGATTAACCTCAATCAGGTCGTTACGAAAAACAGCCTGCAAAAAGGGGTTGCCGCTGCATTGGAAATGACAAATCGCAAAATCGTCTCAGTGGGGGAATAAACAATGAATGGTAGAATTCCAATTCTAAAATTATATAACTGCCTGCTCATCTCGATTCAATGGGAGCTGGACGACCAAACCGCGTTACAATTTCAGGAGGACCTTCTTTCCAAGATCCATGAAACAGGAGTGGGCGGTGTCGTCATTGATTTGACATCTGTGGACGTGATAGATTCCTTTATTGCCAAGGTGCTTGGTGATGTGGTTAGTATGTCCCATCTAATGGGCGCAAAAGTGGTGTTGACGGGTATCCAGCCAGCTGTAGCGATCACACTAGTCGAACTAGGGATACACCTTCAAGATGTGCAAACAGCACTCGATTTAGAAAAAGGGTTGGAAACACTACAGCGGGAGTTGGGGGAGTAAAGCATGGAGAACGAATCCTGTGTGAAAATTATAACCGAATGGGATATCGTTGCAGCGCGTCAGCTTGGGAGAAACGTTGCAAAGGAGCTTGGATTTGGTTCGGTTGACCAAGCAAGGATCACCACAGCGATTTCGGAACTGGCCCGCAATATTTATCTGTACGCTGGAACAGGCGAAATCGAAATTGACCGCATGTATGAACTAGGAAAATGCGGCTTAAAGGTTATTGCATCGGACAAGGGTCCGGGCATTCATGATATTAGAAAAGCAATGGAAGATGGATTTACTACATCGGGTGGTTTAGGGGCAGGATTACCAGGGGTAAAACGATTAATGGATGAGTTCAGCATTACTTCGACGGTGGGAGAAGGAACGAGCATTCAGGTGGTGAAATGGCTTCGCTAGGAAGGTGTGAGAGAATGGATTTTAAAGATATGTTCGAATCAAAGTATCGCAGCATATTATACAGCTATCTGAAAGAATCAACGGAAGCAGCACTATATCAAGGACAAAAGTTTAGCCGAAAAGCAATGGAACACCATATCTCCCCTGAAGAAATTATCAATGTGCATGGTACCGCATTGAAGGAGCTCTTCCCCGACCTCCCACAAGAAGTGTTCGCTTCCTTAGACTTTCTTTTAGAGGTGATGATGGACTATGGGTTAGCCTACCAGGAACATCAAAGCCTCCGTGACCAGCAGTTTGAAATCAGATCGGAAATTGAGATTGCTGCGAGCGTTCAAGATAACCTTTTAGAAACAAAAATTCCCAAGATAGATGAGTTAGATATTGGTGCCATCAGCATTCCCGCCAAGCAAATGAATGGCGATTATTATCGATTTGTTCAGGACCAGCAGTTAATCAGTATCGCAATCGCTGATGTCATTGGCAAAGGCATCCCTGCTGCTCTCTGCATGTCGATGATCAAGTATGCGATGGACAGTCTGCTAGAGTCACGTGTCTATCCACATCATGTGCTCGAAAATTTAAATAGAGTCGTAGAAAACAATGTTGATTCAAGTATGTTTATTACCATGCTATATGGCATCTATGATTCAGAGGAACACACCTTTACATATGCATCAGCCGGTCATGAACCAGGTTTCTATTATCAATCATCCAAGGATACATTTTCGGACCTCCTCGCTAAAGGTCTCGTCCTCGGAGTGGACCCGAATGCCACTTATCATCAATATGAGAAAAAAGTCGAGCCGGGCGATATGATTGTTTTATTATCAGACGGTGTCACCGAATCAAGAACCGAAGAGGGCTTTATCGAACGGTCTGTCATCACGGATTTTATTCGTATATATCAGCATCTGCCTGCACAAGAAATGGTGAAAAATATCTATCGTGACCTCGAGAGAATTCAGAATTTTGAAATACGTGACGATTTTACTTTAATTATTTTAAAAAGAAAGGTTTAGACTTTCGTTGAGCGGGTATGTAAAAAATAAATATTCCTGAGGTGATGAAAAAATGAATCTATTAATAGATAAATATCACAATAATGAGGATACAGTCGTAAAGATTGCAGGCGAAATCGATGCCTTTACAGCACCACAGCTGAGGGAAGAGCTTTTACCTCTAGCAGAAGGGAAAAATCAATCGATTGTCATCAGTCTGAAGGATGTGTCTTATTTAGATAGTACAGGCCTCGGTGTCTTTGTGGGTCTTTTCAAACAGCTGAAGAAAAATGAGGGTGAATTGAAACTAGTTGACCTTTCTGATCGACTGAAACGTTTGTTTGAAATTACCGGTTTAAGCAATATTATTACAATTGCTACGAATTAGAACGGACGATAGTAAAACAAACACGGCGAAAATTATTTGCATATGAAAAGGTGGGGGGAGTATGAACCAAGTGATGGATTATATCGAAATGAAGATTCCAGCGAAACCCGATTATGTGGGGGTAATCCGATTAACGTTATCAGGTATCGCAAGCCGTATGGGATTTACATACGAGGAGATCGAGGATATTAAAATTGCCATTAGTGAGGCAACAACGAACGCCGTACAGCATGCCTACCAAAGTGATGAAGGTGGGGAAATCATCGTCGGCTTTGGGATTTACCCGGATAAATTAGAAATGATGGTAGCTGATTACGGACAAAGCTTTAATTTTATCCAAACGAAAAAAGAACTAGGCCCCTACACGAAATCAAGTACAATGGACGATTTGGCAGAGGGAGGGTTAGGTCTATTTTTGATAGAAACGCTCATGGACGAGGTCCGTGTATCGAATCAGTCTGGGGTAACGGTCTTCATGGTGAAGAATGTAAGTGGGGAGCGTGAAAATCATGACCAAACCATCTCAAACCGTGAAGCGAACTAAAGAAGAAATTGATGCCCTCATTCTCGAGGTGCAGCAGACAGGCTCTCCAGAGGTACAGCAAATCCTCGTGGAGAATTATACTGCTCTTGTTGGGAGTCTTGCCAATAAATTTTCCAAAGGCAGAGACTTTCATGAGGATATCATGCAAGTAGGGATGATTGGGTTATTAGGAGCGATTAAGCGATACGAACCAGATGTCGGACGGTCGTTTGAATCGTTTTTAATCCCGACGGTCATCGGAGAAATCAAGCGATTCTTACGGGATAAAACGTGGAGTGTCCATGTGCCGAGACGCGTGAAGGAATTATGGCCGAAGCTCAAAACAGTGGTGGACGAGCTGACCAATCTGTACCAACGATCACCGAAAATCCCGGAAATTGCTGATTATTTGAATGTGAGCGAAGAAGAAGTGCTAGAAGCAATGGAAATGGGGAAAAGCTATCAATCCGTTTCTGTTGACCAACCAATCGAAACCGGATCTGAGGGAAGTACGGTTACGGCGCTCGATGTGATGGGATCGAAGGACGAAGGTTTTGAAAAAGTGGACCAACGCATGATGCTGGAAAGTGTCCTCCATGTGTTATCGGACCGAGAAAGAGAAATTATACACTGGACGTACATCGAAAACAAGAGTCAAAAGGAAACAGGTGAGTTTTTGGGAATATCACAAATGCATGTATCACGTTTGCAAAAAAAGGCGATTGAAAAATTACGAAAGGCATTAGCGAAGGATGCCTTTTCAGGGGTTACTCATGCTTGATCATGAAGCCAACGCATATGTTCAAGCGCGTGCCTTTCAAATTCAAAAAGAAGGAAACAGCTTTAACGGTGATAGTTTTTTCATGAAGGCAACGGATGAGTACTTTATCTGTTCGGTGGCTGACGGTCTAGGGAGCGGACTGTACGCGAATCACTCATCAGATGCGGTGAGGAAAGTGATTGAAGAGCACCATCATGAAGAGGTCGAGGTGTTGATGGATTATTGTAATAAAGCACTGAAATCGAAGAGGGGCGCTACCGTTTCGGTTTTAAAGGCGCATTTTCAACGGAAGGAAGTCACCTACTGCTCTGTGGGTAACATTCAATTTGTCTTTTATCTTCCTTCAGGCCTCTATATTTATCCCATTCCTGTTACTGGCTTTTTATCAGGAAAGCCGCAAACCTATCGAATTGAGACCTTTCCCTATGAAGAAAACTCCAAATTTATGATGCACACGGATGGACTCCACCTACCATCGATTAAACAGGAGTTAACCCGATTCCAATCGATCGAAGATATGTCCAACCATTTAAAACTGCATATGACGAAGCGAAAAGATGACGCCACCTTTTTAGTCGGCCAGCTATTTTAATAGTATGGCCGGCTTTTTTTTGTGCTGGAGAGTGGTATCCGCTAGTTGGAGAGCGCCATCCGCCAATTGTGGAGTGGTATCCGCTAGTTGGAGAGCGCCATCCGCTAATTAGACTCGCAGCCCCATAGTGTGAGTGGTTTAGCTTTTTCATGAAAAGGGTACTTCATAGATAAAAAGATGCAGGGAGAAACGCATATGAAAAAACTCAGGGTCGAATTTGTTTATGTCCTCATGATGATAGTTTTCGGCTACGTGGCGTTGTGTACCGACGTCCCCTTTCACTGGAAAGCACTCTGCGTCACGTTTTACACCATCATGATAGTAAATACGGTGGTCTCACTCTGGCTCGAAAACCGCCCAGCCCAGAACACCTTGCTATGGATGTATATATTAGTGTTCCTGCCAATACTAGGCTATATCTTCTACGTCTATTCCGGCCAACTCGTACATAAAGGCGAGCTGTTTAAAAGGAAACGCAGGCTCGACCGGGAAATGTTTGAGGAGCTGAACAAAAAGAAATGGGGGGGCGCTGGTGGAAGTGCCGCAACACTGGAGATGTCCGGGCTGAATGGGCACCAGCGTGAATTTGCGAACTATTTAGAGCGGGTAACCTTAACCAACTGGAATCAGAATACAAGAACGAAAGTGTTGAGAAACGGAGATGAAACCTTCGAGGAAATTAAACGCCGACTCCAGCAAGCAACAGACTTTATCCATATCGAATACTATATTTTCCGCTATGACCGCCTGGGGAAAGAGCTCATTGACATCCTTACAGAAAAGGTCAAGGCCGGAGTGGAAGTCCGTCTCATGTACGATGCGGTCGGCAGCTTCTCCCTTTCCGCCGCCGATCTGAAAATCATGGGGGAGGCAGGCATACAGATTCACCCGTTTTTACCGATTCAAGCAGGATTCATCAATCAAAAATTCAACTTTCGTAATCATCGCAAAATCATCGTCATCGATGGAAAAATCGGCTTTGTCGGCGGCTTAAACGTCGGGGTCGAATACCTGGGCGAGGACGACCACTTCGGCTTTTGGTGCGACACCCACCTCATGCTCGAAGGGGAAGCCGTCCAAACCTTACATGCCGTCTTTTTGCTAGACTGGCTCTATGCCTCAGGTGAGAATTTTTTTGAAAATGAACGCTATTTGGAGCCGAAACCGGTGGACGGTGATGGATTGGTGCACGTCGTTGCAACTGGTCCCGAAACACGTGATATGAGTGATCACTATTACGCGATGATCTCCTCGGCCAAAGAATCCATTTGGATTGCTACCCCGTACTTTATTCCGAGCCCGTCCATCCAAACAGCTCTCCGGATCGCCGCCAGGAAAGGCATCCAGGTTCGCTTAATGATACCGGAGACGAATGATGGGTTTCTAACCCAGTATGCGACGCAATCCTATTTTCCAGAACTGCTGGGTGCAGGAATTGAAATCTATTCCTACCAAAAGGGATTTCTTCATAAAAAGGTTCTTATTGTCGATGGAGACCTGGCTTCGATTGGGACCGCCAACTTCGATATGCGCAGCTTTCATTTGAATTTCGAGGTCAATTTGTTTTTATCAGGAACAGACTCGATTGGCGATCTAGTGGATCATTTCCAGGAAGACCTCAACGACTGCCGTCGCATCCGCGCTGTCGAGTTTTACAAAAGAAAGCCAGTGGTCAAATTCAAAGAAAGCTTCGCGCGCCTGTTTTCAGGGGTGTTGTGATTTTGAGGTCTAAATGTGAATCGAATCTAATATTTTTAGGTAGAGGATAATTCTAATGAAAATAGGTGATTCGATCATGTTTGCTGTTCATTTTTTAGAAAACAAAAATGTATTATTAACGCAGCTGCTAAGGACTGTGCCGGAAGAAGGCGAAGTCATCAAGATTAAGGGGCGAAAAGGGACGGTTACCAAAGTAACCAATGTGGATGAGAAAAATATCCATGTGCAAGTGGTTATAGAAAAGGTCAATAAAAATAAACAAGTCGCCTTGGATCCTTCTAAAAAGAAAAGAAGATAGCAAAACGTATGAAGCACGCACCTCTAGTAGGTGTGTTTTTTTGTGGAAAAACTCGGTTTTATAGCGAACAAAACAGTTCGTTCAAATCTTTGTCAAAACATTTCTAACAAACTGTGAACTTATCAATATAACCATGTTTTTAAAGTGAAAAAGTAATATATTGTAAGTGTAAAGAACATAACAAACTTTGAAAGAAGGAATCATTTATGTTTAACAAATTTTTAAGAGAAAATAAGATTGCATCTGTTATCTTAACAGTCTTACGTTTATACCTCGGTTACTCTTGGTTTACTGCAGGATTTCATAAATTAACTGGCGGATTTGACGCTGCTGGCTTCTTAAAAGGGGCGATCGCCAACCCAGTAAAAGGCCCAGATGGCACAGTTGTCTTTGGCTGGTATGTAGATTTCTTAAAACACATTGCTCTTCCAAACGTCGATGTCTTTAACGTTCTTGTTCCTTGGGGCGAAACGTTAATCGGTTTAGGCTTAATCCTTGGCTGCTTAACAACTGCCGCCATGTTCTTTGGTCTAGTCATGAACTTCAGCTTCTTCCTAGCTGGTACTGTATCTCACAACCCTAGAGACATCTTCCTTGGCTTCATCATCTTAACTGCTGGCTACAACGCTGGTAAAATCGGTTTAGACCATTGGGTTGTACCTTTCTTCAGAAAAATGAACAAGGGTACTGTAAAGCATAAGAAAACTGCTTAACAATACTGGAAACAAAAAGAGAGACTGCAACTAGTTTGCAGTCTCTTTATATTTATATAGGTAGGGGGGATGTTGTTGTTGTTTGAACCGATTATGACTGGTTACGCAGTGCGTTTCATACTTCTAAAAATAAAGCTGACAATGAATACAAGGATAATCGCACCGATGAGAGCCGGGATGATAAAGAAGCCTCCGACTTCAGGACCCCAGCTTCCTAATAGGAAGGATCCCAACCATGCTCCAATGAAACCTGCGATAATATTTCCAATGATACCACCTGGCAGATCACGCCCCATAATAAGTCCGGCTAACCAGCCAATAATTCCTCCGATAATTAATGCCCAAATGAATCCCATATGATTTCTCTCCTTTCTTTTTTTCAAGTAGTAAGTAACTCTGACTATTAAATACCCGCCTTAGCGGACCTTAAACCAACAATTTCGATTTTTTTCAATTAAACGATATCTCTATTATGTTGCACCCTCTCGCGTAATCGTGCAGTAGGGTGGGGAGCGCCCGTCTTTAACGCAGTATGGCATGCTTTTAGTTCTTTGGTGAGCTTTTTAAAGCCATCTTTGTCTCGCTCATCCAGACAGGTGTCGATTTTCCTCTTTAATAAACTAATCTTAAAGATCAATTCGGTTTGCCGCTTTTGTTCTTCGTGATAGACTTCTTTCCATTTCTTTGATTCCTCCCAGCGATAATCGCTGAGCTTTGATAAACGACAACCACACTTGCACAATGTTTCGTTCATATTAATGACGTAAAATTCAGCGTTCCCACAGTTTTTGCATAAAAGTTTCCTCATCCTTCATACACCTCCATATAAATTGCAGCTTGGATCTCGCTTCTGTAAAAATCTACTTCCTATATACCCACTGTCATTTCATTTGTAACCCTTCAAAATTTTTAAAATTAATAGGTTTTAATTTTTCAGGAGCGGTTATATAACAAGTAGAACGACAAGCTGCTAATAAAAAGGGCAGCTTCATCAAATCACAAGGAGGAAATAACAATGGAAACAGTAAAAGTCGTTGAAAATGGTGTACAAGCGAAGCAGGAAATTGAACAGTTGATGACGCAGGGCTATACGAAGGATGAGATTTATTTATTGGCGCATGATAAAAATCGCTCTGAGAACCTAGCGGATAATCTGGATCTTACCGATGTTGGTGTCGCCGAACAAGGCTTGTTTGATAGTATGGCCAATGTGTTTCGCTCACGAGGAGATGAGCTGCGTTCGAAGCTAGAGTCGTTAGGCTTGTCACAAGCAGAGGCTGAGCGTTTTGAGGAAGAAATGGATCACGGTCGAGTGGTCGTTGTAGCAACGAAATCAGCATAAGGTCAAAACTTGATAGGAAGCAAAAGTGTGGGTCTTTTGTTTCCTATCGATTCCATTTTATTGAAAAGGTAGTCTTAAAGAATATTGTTGATTCTTATACCCTGTTGATTGAAGTGGAAGACGCGAAGACTCCTGTGGGAGTATGGTTCAGGGGAGACCCCGCAGGCGCTTGCGCCGAGGAGGCTCGCCGAAACACCCACGGAAAGCGAAGCGTCTGGAACGGAAATCAACAGGACAAGTTTACAAAGCACAAAAAAGGAGAGGAACGAGATGAAATTTTCGAATTTAAGTTTGGAGAAATTAGTAGGAGCCAGTGAGCGAGCGCGTCATAAGTTTCGGTCAGACCGTAGCCTTGATCAACATTTTGAGAAGCCAATTATCCACCGAGAAATTCAGGGAGACCGAGTGTACGTCCCATTAAACCTATATCGAGTATGGAATGAAGCGTAAATTCTTAGAAAGACACCCAAACTAGCTGCCTAAATCCCGTTAAGAGAAGGACGAACGGAATTTAGGCAGTTAGTTTGTTTTTTTGATAAAACTTGCTTGTGATGAGGTGGAATTCCGCCGACTTTGTATGGAATTCCGCTAGATGGACGGTTTATTCCGCCAACTTCGGGTGGTATTCCGCCCAATTCACGTAGGATTCCGCCTGCTTCGCCAATTATTCCGCCAAACTCCAATTTAACAATTACTAATATCGATAGAACTTCCCCGGAAATTTGCGCTATTGGTAATTTTTTCTTACTAAAATGGAGTATAATGGAATTTGATATACATAATGCAAATAGAGAGACAACATGGACGGACCTTAGTCCACTTTCTTCATTAACTTAGGTGTAAGGTGATATCGTTCAACTTAAATAAAGTGGAGCATTCATACGAACCGATTGGGTTTGATGGAGGCAAGTGGTATTATCTTGAGAGTTCGGGGGCGATGAAAATCGGTTGGTTGTATTACAATAAAAAATGGTATTACCTTAACAGTTCGGGAGCAATGGTAACGGGACGGGTTTGGATTAGTGGAAAATGGTATTACTTCAATGCAAATGGCAGCTTAAGCCGTTAGTTTGAAAGCCGTGTCGGGCCCCCGATGCGGTTTTTGCTTTTGGCTGTGTTAAAGGTCTATGTTGTTTTATAGACAATGTTGATTGGAGCGGAAGGCACGAAGACTCCTGCGGGAGTACGGGGCAGGGGAGACCCCGCAGGAGCGAAGCGACGAGGAGGCTCCCCGGCACGCCCGCGGAAAGCGAAGTGCCTGGAGCGGAATTCAACAGTGACGTTTTAAAAAAGCCATTCTTTTACAGAGATTTCACAAAATCGTCACATTTAAGGGGGATTTTGAAAAAAATAGAAACTGTTATATCTTCCTTCGTCTATATGTTAGAATAATCCTTGTGTGTAAAAAGGGGGTAGCAGAATGATAAATGATTTTGGGCAACTGGCGTTAGTTAGCATCCTGTCACATTTAGTGTTCATCGCCATTTCTTGGTGGGCGTTGCAGGCGATTCGCTTAGATAAGTTGATTAGACCGAACCATGTTTTTCAGGCACGGCTTCTCTACATATTATTAGCCATTTTCATCGGGTCATCTGTTAGTAACTTTTTCCTTGATTATCTTCAATGGTCCAAACAGCTGCCATTAATTTTTCAATAATTAGCAGAAATGGTTCGAAATGACAAATTTACTAATCCTGTACATACAACTGGAAAAAATTTAGGTCTTCGTACATGTTCCCATTTGACGATATTTTGAGTACAATCATCTTTATGTGGAAAGCTAAGGTTGTCTCCCTTAGGAACTTGTCTCATTTTGGTTAAGTTTTTGAAACTTGTCTAAATGTGACGACAATTCCCAAGTATGCTCACCCGCTACCTGGTAACAATGGTAGTAAGGGGGAGTAGAGAGATGAAAAGATATCGTTCGTTTTTTTTATCTGTGATGACAATTTTAAGTTTGATCCTGGTTGTTTTCGGGTACAACACAACTGAAGCAAATGGTAACGGTGCGTTTACACGTCAAGCAAATCCGGATGGTGCCGAGGATTTGGCAAAAATCGGCTCTGTTTTAGAAGCCGAAAATATTTTGCTCGATGAATGGTCTTTTTATGCAAGAGAAAAAATGACCGGCATAAAAAGTGAGCAGGACGTGAAGGAATACGCCGAGCAACTTCAGGAAAAGTTCCCCGATTGGGATTGGTCAATTAAAAATACCAGCCAAAAATGGGAAGTAACAGCAGTATCTCCAAAATCTAAACACCACAGCGAAATGCTTCAAATTATGGCAACCCACACAAAACAACCTGTTAATGCGTATATAGTATATAGTGTCACTGGAAAAGAGTGGAACAAGGCGATAGCGGCCTATTTCACTTCTGATGAATTTAAAAGTAGGCTATCCGACATATTTCGTGGAAAACCTACAGTTTTTTCTTGTATGAAAGGCGTTTTCAGTGATAAGATTGATACGGCTTTACCCATAACAGTAAAGAATTTACTGTCCGTTTTTCATGCAAAAGAGATCGAAGCGTTAAAAGAGGAGACATTCATGTCTGTTTCGGCGAATTCGCCGATGTTTACTGGCTCCATAGAAAATCAAAGAGATAACATGAATTTACAAATTGGCATACGCTCCGAACGATTGGGCGGTAAGACTACCATTGTAGTTGGCACACCAATCATAACGATTGAATATTAATATAGAGAAAATGGACGCGGAGGGGAATACTCTTGGAAAAGATCATCGTCCGCGGCGGACAAAGGCTTACAGGAACGGTTAAAGTAGAAGGCGCAAAAAATGCCGTCCTGCCTGTTATCGCTGCAACATTATTAGCAAGTGATGGAAAAAGTGTGATACGTGACGTACCTACACTCTCCGATGTATATACTATCAATGAAGTTTTACGCAACCTAAATGCTGAAGTCGTGTTCGAAAACAATACAGTTGTCGTCGATGCATCCAGAGAGTTGAAAGTAGAGGCGCCATTCGAATATGTTCGAAAAATGCGCGCGTCTGTTCTAGTCATGGGATCTTTGTTGGCACGCAATGGCCGTGCAAGAGTCGCTTTACCTGGCGGCTGTGCAATCGGATCTCGTCCAATCGACCAGCACTTAAAAGGCTTTGAAGCCATGGGTGCAACAGTGAAGGTTGGAAATGGCTTCATCGAAGCGGAGACCGAAGGCCGCTTAAAGGGAGCAAAGATTTACTTGGATTTCCCAAGTGTTGGTGCTACTGAGAACATCATGATGGCAGCAACTCTTGCACAGGGCACAACCATCATCGAGAACGTCGCAAAAGAACCAGAGATTGTCGATTTGGCTAATTTCTTAAATAAAATGGGCGCTAAAGTAAGAGGCGCAGGTACGGGCACGCTTCGTATTGAAGGTGTCGATGTGTTATTTGGTGCCGACCATAACATTATTCCTGACCGTATTGAAGCAGGTACCTTCATGGTTGCTGCTGCGATTACTGGCGGAAATGTATTAGTAAAGGGTGCAGTTCCAGAGCATCTTTCTTCTCTTATTGCAAAAATGGAGGAGATGGGTGTTGAAATCAATGAGGAAATGGACGGCGTTCGAGTAATCGGTCCTGATAAGTTAAAGGCCGTTGACATCAAAACGATGCCACATCCAGGATTCCCAACGGATATGCAATCCCAAATGATGGCGTTATTGCTTCGTGCAGAGGGGACTTCTATGATTACGGAAACGGTATTTGAAAACCGTTTTATGCACGTAGAAGAATTCCGCCGCATGAATGCAGATATCAAAATTGAAGGCCGTTCCGTTATTTTAAATGGTCCTTCTAACTTACAAGGTGCGGAAGTATCCGCAACAGACCTTCGTGCAGCAGCTGCATTAATCTTAACTGGTTTAGTGTCAGATGGCGTGACACGCGTGACTGAGTTGAAACACTTGGATCGCGGTTACGTTGATTTCCACGGCAAACTAGCTGGATTAGGCGCTGATATCGAACGCGTCAAAGAAGCAGACGAAATCTTCGTTGTAGAGGAAAAATTCGTCTCCGACATGAACGCTTAATGTAAATATTGAAGACAACGGACCCTGATGGATATCGGGGTCTGTTTTTTTATGGAGATTTGGTGCGCTGCACTTTGTGCGATGCTTTTTAAGCGGTGCCTGACTCCTTTATGGTGCCTGACACCGTTTGTGGACACTTGTGTGCGTGGGGTGGACACAGGGTTTGGTGATGGGTTTAGGTTTCAGCGGAGACTTTGTCGGGGGTCGGGGATTGTGTTCATTTTTATAAAAGTTTGTGTAATAAATGCTTGTCCGCTTCCATATGTATGAATGAGACGCAACTCGGCTGATTTGTGCCGGGTGTGAATTTTACAAACTGGAGGCACAATCATGAAAAAAATCAAACCACTCATCGTACTAGCGACACTCCTCATTGCCCTGACTTTAGTTGTTCCAGCTGTTCTTGTGTTACCGTTCTCGGATGAGCATAAGGCGAGCGGAAAATTAGGTGAAGACTTGAAGAAGACCTCTGCAGAGAATGCGAAAGCGGCGTCACCTTCCGCGGATGCTGCGGTCGAAGTAGCGGTGTTTCGTTCCGCAAAATCAAAGATCGAGACAGTAAACTTAGAAAATTATCTCGTTGGCGTTGTGGCAGCAGAGATGCCGGCAGATTTCAAAGAGGAAGCTCTTAAGGCCCAGGCACTAACAGCGAGAACGTATATTGTGAAGCGATTGGTCAGTAAGGATACGCTAGGGGCACCAAAAGGGGCTCAGGTCACGGACACACAAATCCACCAGGTGTACAAGAGCGATGATGAGCTGAGGAGAGCGTGGGGCGCGGATTATAATTGGAAAATGAAGAAGGTAGTGGAGGCGGTCCGTTCGACGGCGGGGCAAATTTTGACTTACAAGGGTGAGGCGATTCAGGCTACTTTTTTCTCTACCAGTAATGGTTATACTGAGAATTCGGAGGATTACTGGCCAGGTAATATTCCGTATTTGAGAAGTGTGTCGAGCCCGTGGGATAAGAGTTCACCGAAGTTTAATAGCCAAAAGGTGATGACGGTGAAGGAGTTTGAGGCGAAGCTGGGTGTGAAGGTGGGCA
Organism: Neobacillus phoenicis; assembly: GCF_047302305.1. Lineage (NCBI taxonomy): Bacteria > Bacillati > Bacillota > Bacilli > Caryophanales > Bacillaceae > Neobacillus > Neobacillus phoenicis. Next base: position 665,033 of record NZ_CP154847.1, read on the forward strand.
CTGGTTCGCAGGTGGGCAAAATTGTGGAGCGCACGACGGGTAAGCGTGTGGCGAAGGTAGATTTTAATGGTAAGGTGCTGTCTGGAAAGGACATCCGCGAGAAGCTGGATCTTCGGTCGTCTGATTTTGCTTGGGAGCGCAAGGGCACGAATATTGTGATTACGACGAAGGGCTTCGGTCACGGCGTTGGGATGAGCCAGTATGGTGCAAACGGGATGGCAGAGGAAGGAAAGAGTTATAAGGATATTGTGAAGCACTATTATCAGGGGGTCGAGATTACGTCGGCAGAGAGTTTGATGGCGACGTTAACGGCGCAGAAGTAGTGGTGTGTGAAGGAAGCCGGGCTTGGGGTGCCTGGCTTTTTTTGTTTTGTTAATGGTGGTTGGTGAGTAAAATGGGGAAAGTGACGAATAAGTTGTGAAAGTTGACGAGTAAAATAGCAAAGTTGGCGAGTAAATAAAAAAATAGACGAGTAAATCAGCGAAAGTGACGAGTAAGAAAACAATTATATAAAAAGGGTAATTTTAAAGGCACTTCAAGAGGAGCACAACACATATTTTCAAAGGAAGATACCTGAGCCAGGCTGAACGCCTGGCTTTTTAGTGGAAAAGTGGGTGTATTTAAGTGGTTGGCGAGTAAAATGGGGTTTCTGACGAGTAAAGTGTGAAAGTTGACGAGTAAAATGAAAAGCAGACGAGTAATCGTAAAATTTGACGAGTAAACTGCCGAAAGTGACGAGTAAACCAAACAAAGCACCAGGAATCAATTAGAAGTTTACAAATCGTTCATAATTACTGTCGATTTTTGCAGGGATAAGAAACAAAGAAGAAGAATTTTTAGAAAAAAAGAAAGGGATGATGTGTTTGATCGCTAAAGAAATGCGTATAACGCCAAGAATGGATAAGCTTGAAGCACTTATTAGAAGATTGCCCGAGTTAAATCCAAAGTATCCTGAGGTGGTGGCTGAATATAAAAGAAGAATGGCTGGTTACCGAGGCGAGAAATCAGTGTACTTTTACTTAACTATGCTTCCTGACAAAGATTACATTATTTTTCATGGACTTCGGCTATTTGACGGACAATACTACTTTCAAATCGATTTCCTCTTATTATGTGCCAATTTTGCAATGGTTTTGGAGGTAAAGAATGTCGGTGGAGAACTATCCTTTGAAAAAGAGTTTAATCAAACGATGTGCAAAAGGAATGGTACAGAAGAAAGAGTTAAAAACCCTGTTCTACAAGCAAAACTGCAGGCAAAAAAACTAAAAGTTTGGCTAAGAGAACATAATTGTCCTGAGATTCCTATTCATTATTTTTTTGTAAATAGTAATGAAAAAACAATCATAAAGGCGGAACCAAAGAATGATTAAATGACTCTACATATCTGTAACAGTGAAAATGTATTAGAGAGAATTGAACAAATAGCCGCCTATTATAAAAAGGAACAATTAGACAAAAGAGAATTGAAAAAGATAACGCGCCTCCTTTTAACCAATCACACGCCTGATGACCCGAATATCCTTCAAGCCTACAATTTATCTCCAAAAGACATCCCTACAGGTGTACAATGTCCAGATTGTTTCACAATCCCAATGACCTATAAAGGTGGGAAATGGTGCTGTTTAAAATGTAATCTAATATCCAAAACCGCCCATGTTCCATCCATTAATGATTATTTTCTTATAATAAAGCCTTCGTTTACGAATGCCGAGATCTGTGAATTCTTGCATATTCCCACCATTCATGTTGGCAACAGGATCATAAAATCAATGAACCTTCCCCACACTGGAACATTTAAAAATCGTGTGTATCATAAACCGAAAAGCTAAAGTGTTCTTAGTATTTTTCCCAGCCGTTGAAATCTCCCTCCAAACAACGCCCCTCTTATAAAATAAAAACACACGCTAATTCCAATGATATCTTTGACAAAATCGAATAGCGATGATGAGCGGTAGGGTACGAACGATTGGTGAATTTCATCGCTGATTCCGTAGAGGGCGGCGAATATGGCGCAGGCTACGTTCAGGATGGGTGTTAACTGACCGCTTCGTGTTAAGAAGGCAAACACTAGTAAAACATACAAAATGGCAAACTCTATTAAATGCAAGGATTCCTTGATGATTGTGTCGAGGGATGCATCGGGCAGCTCGACAAAATGGTCGGATGGCAGGCTGGATTGAATCCAGATGATGGCCATGTATGCAAGGGGTAAAACACGTAAACCCCATTTTAATAGTAATTTCATAAGTATTTTCCTCCTAAGTAAAAAAATTTTCAGCTTCATGCATAAAAAGAATAGGTCTGTCGAAAAATAACTCCAAAAAAATTTTTTTGACTTGTGTATATAATTCTACTTATCTGTTCAGAATGATTGCTGAGGTGATGAAAATGAGAGAGGAAGAAAACAAACGATCTTCTCAAAGTTCCAGTGTAAAACGCTTTTTCAAGAAGCGTTGGGTATTTCCAGCCATCTATATCGCAAGTGCAGCAATCATTCTGACCGCAGTTCTATGGTTCCAAACTAGCAATAGTGCGACAGACAAATACGATTATAAGTCCACTGATCTTGCTGGTAAAAAGAATCAAACACCAGCTGTTGAAGTTAATAAAGCTCTTGAAAACTTCAAAATGCCGGTTGCCAAGGCTGATGATGCAGTCGTAAAAATGAAATTCTATGATTTCCAAGGCAAAGCAGAAGACCAGGAAGCAGCATTAGTATTCTACAACAATACGTATGTGCCAAACACTGGTATCGATATCACAATGAAAGACGGCGAAACGTTTGATGTAGTTGCATCATTAAGTGGTACCGTTACTCGTGTGGATGAAGATGCCGTCCTAGGAAACGTCATTGAAGTGGAGCACGACAAAGGTATTGTAACACAATATCAATCAGTTAAAGATATAAAGGTCAAGGTTGGCGAACAAGTAAAACAGGGACAAGTTCTTGCCAAGGCTGGACAAAGCTTGTTCAATGAAAAAGCTGGAACCCATGTACATTTTGAAATCCGTAAAGACGGTGTTGCTGTAAACCCAACGAATTATTTTGAAAAATCGTTAACGACATTACAGGAAGACAAGCTTTCGGATGACAAATCAAGTGATTCAGTAGATAGTCCACAAATCAAGGAAGATGAGCAGAAACTAGAAGATCCTGCAAACTCTACCGACGATAAAAAATCAGGCGACGACAAGTCTTCTGACGAAAAAACGGACGACGAATCAATGAACTCTACACAAAACAAAAATTCATAATAATGAATGTGACCAAAGGGGAAGGGGAATTACTTTCCTCTTTTTTTTGTGCAGATTTGTGGGTGTCTATGAATGGAGGACAAATGCCCACGTATGGTGCCTGACACCCAACTGTATCCAATTTATGTTAAAATGGAATTAAAGGGAGGGATTGGTTTGAGGAGAGTGGCAGGATTCTTGGTTGTAGTGCTTCTGATTGTTGCTGCGCTGGCCGGGTGCAGTAAGGAGCCGACACCGCAGGATCGGTTTTCGGAGTACATAGCCTTATGGAATAAGCAGAAGTTTGATCAGATGTATGGCTACCTTTCGCAGGATGCAAAGCAGAAAATCACCAAAGATGAGTTTACAACCCGCTATCAAAAAATCTACAAAGACCTTCAGATTACAGACCTCAAGATTCACTTCAAAAAACCGAAAGAGGATAAGCAGGCTGACAAGGAACAAGCCCAGTATTCTTTTACCGCAAAAATGAGCAGTATTGCTGGAACCATTCAATTTACCCAACAAGCTAAGTTACAAAAGGAAGAAAAAGACGATAAGAAAAACTGGTATGTAGACTGGAATACAGGGTTCATTTTTCCCAAGATGAAGGAAGGCGACAAGATCAGTTTGAGCACGGTGGCGCCGACGCGAGGGGAAATCCTTGACCGCAATGGCAATGGGCTAGCTGTGAATGGCCAGGTGTATGAGGTGGGTGTGGTCGCTGGGAAGGCGGATGAGGCGATCATCGCACAATTAGCACCGCTGTTAAAAATGCAGCCGGAACAGATTCAGAAGGCGCTAAGCGCTAGTTGGGTAAAGCCGGAGCTGTTTGTGCCGTTGAAAAAGGTATCGATGGACGATCAGGAGCGGATTGCCCAGTTGGTTGCCCTTGGGCCTGTCCAGACGCGTAAGGTTGGGGCAAGGGTTTATCCCTATAAGGAAGCGGCGGCGCAACTAATTGGCTATGTGGGGCCGATTACGGCGGATGAGCTGGAGAAGCGCAAGGATAAGGGCTATACAAGTAGAGATGTGATTGGGAAGCGCGGCCTTGAGCAGGTGCTGGATGAGCAGCTGAAGGGGACGAGCGGAGTGAAGATTATCATTAAAAAGAAGGATGGCGGCGAGGAAGTGCTCGCCGAGAAGCCTGTTGAGAATGGGCAGAATGTGAAGTTAACAATTGATGCGGAGTTGCAGCTGGCGGCATTCAATGAGATGAATGGGGAGGCCGGGACGGCGGCAGCGATGAATCCGATGACGGGTGAGACGCTAGCGCTTGTGAGCAGTCCGTCGTTTGATCCGAACCAGGCGGTGCTTGGATTCTCAGCGGATGAGTGGAAGTCGCTGCAGGAGGATGCAGGGAAGCCGTTAACGACGCGGTTTAAGCAACTGTATGCACCGGGGTCGGTGATGAAAGCAATCACGGCGTCTGTCGGGCTTGAGAAGGGTATGATTAACCCCGGGGAGGCGGTTCCGATTCTTGGGCCGAAGTGGCAAAAGGATCAGTCGTGGGGCGGCTATTTTGTGACGCGGGTCCATGTGGGCAGCCCGGTTAATTTGGAAAAAGCTCTCGTGTTCTCGGATAATATTTATTTCGCACAAGCAGCGTTAAAAATGGGGAAAGAGGGCTTTGCGGAAGGGTTGAAGAAGTTCGGGTTTGAAGAGGAGATGGGATACACGTATCCGCTCGAGACCTCTCAAATGGGAAAAATGGACAGTGAGATTGCGCTGGCGGATTCTGGTTATGGGCAGGGGCAGATACAGATGAATATTGTGCATTTGCTGGCGTCCTATACTCCGTTTGTTAATAATGGCAATATGATTAAACCGACGCTTTTGGCAGATGAAGATCAGGGGCAGGTGTGGAAGGAAGCGGCGGTTTCTAGTGAGCATGCTGCTATGATTGCTGCGGATTTACGGAAGATTGTCGGCGATGCGGGTGGAACGGCGCATGCGGCGGAGATGGCGGATTATCCTCTTTCAGGGAAAACGGGCACGGCTGAGATCAAGCTGAAGCAGGGGGTATTGGGTTCTGAGAATGGCTGGTTTATCGCGTATAATGCAAATTCGACAAGCTTGATGGTGGCAATGATGGTGGAAAATGTGCAGGACAGAGGCGGTTCCAAGGTGCCGGTGAAAAAGGTGAAGAATATCTTTATGAATTGGAAATAATGTTTGTTTTGTCGCCTGGGGGACTGGGCGTTTTTTTTTTGTCCCACCGCAGTTCTTGATAATTGTGGTGTTTATTATGGAGGCGGGTGTGTAGTTTAGTAGTTGGCGAGTAAAATGAGATTATTGACGAGTAAAGTGTAAAGTTTGACGAGCAAAATAAGAAAATCGACGAGTAAATCATATATTTGACAAGTAAATCATCGAAAGTGACGAGTAAGAAAGGAAATCATATAAAAAGGTAATTTTAAAGACATCTCAAGAGGGAATCTACACATAATTTTGAAGGAAGATATCAGAGCCAGGCTAAACGCCTGGCTTTTTAATGAAGGATTAGGTGTAGTTTCGTGGTTGTCGAGTAAAATGGGGAAAGTGACGAGTAAAATAGAAAATCGACAAGTAAATCATAAACTTGACAAGTAAATCATCGAAAGTGACGAGTAAGAAAGGCAATTATATAAAAAAGGTAATTTTAAAGGTATTTCAAGAAGTGATCAACTTATAATTTAAAAGGAAGATATTTAGAGGATGTCCGAGAAGGAGCTGAACTCACGTTTAATACTCATATATGGTGAATCTTTTAGGAAAAGTTCAGCTATTTGTTGAGGTTGTGGGGTCTGAAACTTTGTTTTGGGGGCTTCCTCTTTTTGTATCTAATTTGGTTCGGGATTGGAGAAGGTTTCTAATATCCGTGATTTTTTTGAGGAACGAGGGTTATTCTACGTGCCCGAACCAGGAAAGAAAGCAGGCCCCGGGAAACGTAGGAGTGTTCTATGTGCCCGAACCAGGAAAGAAAGCAGGCCCTGGGAAACGTAGGAGGGTTCTATGTGCCCGAACTAGGAAAGAAAGCAGGCCCCGGGGAACATAGGAGTGTTCTACGTGCCCGAACCAGTAGAGAAAGAGGGATCCGGGTAACGTAGCAAGGTTTTACGAATGCCCATGAGACAATTACGGCTTCCACTGATATTTCTCTAAATCAATTACCCCTCCAAGGCCGACCTCTACGCCTTCCGCCTCCAGCGACAGTACCTGCTCGTTATAGGCTTCATCTTCCTGCAGGGCGATCTGTCCTTTCACGTTGATGACGCGGTGCCAAGGGAGGCGGTGCTTCTTGCTCATGGAGTGGAGGATGCGGACGACTTGGCGGGCAGCGCGGGGGCTTCCGGCGAGACCGGCAATCTGGCCATAGGTCATAACCTTGCCTTCAGGGATGCCAAGAATAATTTTAATTACATTTTCGGTAAATGGAGTCATGGGTTTTGGTTCCTTTCAGGAAAATCCTTCTAAACAGTCTATGAACATTATATAATATTTTGAAAAAAGACAAGAGGGGAAGCAGCAGATGAAGACCTTACTTTTAACAGGGTTTGAACCATTTTTGGAGTTTCCGATTAATCCGACCGAGAAAATTGTAAAAGAACTTGATGGAGCCTGCATGGGTGGTTATCAAATAAAAGGTTTATTGTTGCCGGTTGATTACCAGGAGGCGGGGGAACGAATCCTAGAAGAAATCAAAAAACAAAGTCCAGATGTGGTGCTGTCCTTAGGTCTCGCGGCAGGGCGGTCAACGATCACTCCTGAGCGAATTGCCATCAATTGCCGCGATGGCGCGCCGGACAACAATGGTGTCGTGCTGAATGATGCTTCCATTATCGAGGATGGTCCGGATGGTTATTTTTCCACACTGCCAATAAGAAAATTCGTCAATAAGCTCAATGAGAGCGGCTTTCCGGCGAAGATATCAAATTCTGCCGGGACGTATCTTTGTAACAATGTCATGTATGTGGTGCTGCATGAAGTGAAGGACAGGCCAGCGGGATTTGTTCATATCCCCGCGTCGCATGAATTGGTGCTGAATGGAAAAAAAGAGCTGCTGTCTTGGTCAGAACGGGATTTATTGGAGGCCGTAAAAGTCATGATTGGCACTTTAGAATAATATTTTTTTGAAAAAATAGCCAATTTTCGTTCGACAAATTTCTTGGGAAATATTGCGCGCAATTCTATATTTCCACGCAGAAACCCTTGAAATATAGGCTTTTTCTAGAATGTCAAACGATGTTAAATTGTCCAATTTTCAAAAAACTTTTGAGATGCCTTGTCCCGTTTGTGGATTTTGTGCATAAACCCGTATCCAAGCTAATAAAATGGTTACAAACCTTTACAAAGAGAGTGTTTGAGGTGAAGAGTCGTTTGAAGTTAGCGGATATTCAGTCGGGGACATGATTATTCATTGTATTGTCAGAAGGTAGATTACTTTCTGTCGTGTGGAGTTCGACAAGGAACACTGATTTTGAAAGGCTGTCCATTGTATGCGGACAAATGTCTTTCGATGGTGCCTGACACCCATCCACACGGAAGCAGAATTCGTCGAAGTGATAAGCGGGTCTCATTTCACACTACTCACATCCATATTAGGGAGGGCGAGAGTGTGCACGATTACATCAAAGAGAGAACTATCAAGATTGGAAAGTATATCGTGGAGACGAGGAAAACGGTTCGCGTAATTGCGAAGGAGTTTGGCGTATCCAAAAGTACAGTCCATAAGGATTTGACAGAGAGACTTCCTGAAATTAATCCAGAGCTGGCAAATGAGGTAAAAGAAATTTTAGATTATCATAAATCGATTCGTCACCTCAGGGGTGGGGAAGCGACAAAGATGAAGTATCAAAAAGAAGAAAAGGAAGGCGAGGCTGTCAAATAAGCCGCAACAGCAGTGGGGAATATGGGGTTATCCGTGAAACCTTAAAAGACATTCTCTTGGAATCCTTCGTCAAGAAAACATTTCCGACATAATTCATCAAAATTCCAAGTAATTTATTTAAAACGTTATGGGAATTTTAAGGATTATGATACAATAGAAAATTAGGAAATGCATGTGGAATTCCGCTTTGAGGAGGAAAGAAAAGAGAATGTTTGCAAGGGATATTGGGATTGACTTAGGGACGGCTAACGTGCTGATTCACGTTAAAGGCCGTGGGATTGTGTTGAATGAGCCATCTGTCGTAGCAATTGATAAAAATACAAATAAAGTGCTTGCTGTTGGTGAGGAAGCTCGCCGCATGGTCGGCCGTACACCAGGCAACATTGTCGCGATCCGTCCGTTGAAAGATGGCGTTATCGCTGACTTTGATGTAACAGAAGCAATGCTGAAGCATTTTATTAATAAGTTAAACGTAAAGGGCTTTTTATCGAAGCCGCGCATTCTGATCTGCTGCCCAACGAACATCACAAGTGTTGAGCAAAAGGCGATTAAAGAAGCAGCTGAAAAGAGCGGCGGGAAAAAGATCTATCTTGAAGAAGAGCCAAAGGTAGCAGCAATCGGTGCTGGAATGGATATTTTCCAACCTAGCGGTAACATGGTAGTGGACATCGGGGGAGGAACGACGGATGTTGCAGTTCTTTCTATGGGCGATATCGTGACTTCTTCCTCCATTAAAATGGCCGGCGATAAGTTTGATATGGAAATCCTCAACTACATCAAGCGTGAGTACAAGCTCTTGATTGGTGAGCGTACGGCTGAAAATATTAAAATCAACATCGGTACCGTATTCCCTGGTTCTCGTTCAGAGGAAATGGAAATTCGCGGCCGTGACATGGTGAGCGGATTACCGCGCACAATTACGGTTCGTTCGGAAGAAATTGAGGGTGCCCTTCGTGAATCTGTGGCTGTAATTGTTCAGGCGGCGAAGAGTGTTCTTGAACGCACTCCACCAGAATTATCAGCGGACATCATTGATCGTGGCGTGATTTTAACTGGCGGTGGCGCATTGCTGCACGGAATCGACATGCTGCTTGCTGACGAATTGAAGGTTCCAGTTCTTGTAGCAGAAAATCCAATGGACTGTGTAGCGATCGGAACAGGTATCATGCTTGATAACATCGACCGCATTCCTAATCGCAAATTAGGGTAAGAGTTTTTTGTACATTTTTTATTGTTCGTGGTGGTATGACATCTAACCAATGATGAAATAGTCCCGAACTAAACATGAAAAGTCTAATGAAGCAGGCTGGACAAGCCTCGGTCATTGGGCTTTTTTATTTGGCTTAAATTCCTCTTTAATAAGCAGATTTTGCGTTTTTTTTACATCAATTGACTTTTTTCGCAAAAAATTAATGTGCAATGGGGAATATTTTTTTATAATAGAAGTAATGAAAATTTTTCAATAGTTTGCGAAAGCAATTTTTATATAGGAATTAAAGTTACCGATTTTAAAAAAGTTGGTTATAATATGTATAACTCACTGGGCCCATGGGGCAGTCCGGTTAAAGGGGAATTAGTGAATGTCTGTAAACAATCAAGCCAAGACAAGAGAAGAATATAAACGAACTAAATATGAAGAACAGCAAAAGGTGAAGGCTGAAAAGCAGAAAGCCAAAGATGAAAAAGCTGTGATGAAAAAGGAACGCGCGCAGGTGGATCGCACAAGTGAAAAGGTGGAGGCAGCACCGCACGTCCATAAACGCATCCGCATTCGTCTGATTCCAATTTGGCTTCGTCTGCTTCTTTTAGTGGTGTTCACATTTGTCAGCTTAATGGCTGGAACTGCGGTTGGCTACGGTGTGCTTGGCGGCGGGAAGGTTGCGGATGTTTTTAAAGGATCGACTTGGACACATATTCAGGATTTAGTGGATAAGAAATAAATCGTTGGGGAAGGGAGCGAAAGCCCTTCCCTTTTCTGTATCTTTTCTAGTAGAATAGAGAATAATAATAGTTGTTACTAGTAGGAGGTACTAATTCAATGCTTGATATCGAACAAATCAAAGAAATTATCCCGCACCGCTATCCATTTTTGCTTGTTGACCGCATCTTGGAAGTGGAAGAAGGCGTAAAAGCGGTTGGCATTAAGAATGTTTCAGCTAATGAGGAGTTTTTCAACGGGCATTTTCCGGATTATCCTGTGATGCCTGGTGTACTGATTGTTGAAGCACTGGCACAGGTTGGCGCAGTGGCTATGTTAAAAAAGGAAGAAAACCGTGGCCGCTTAGCATTTTTCGCTGGAATTGACGGCTGCCGTTTTAAAAAACAAGTAAAGCCTGGTGACCAGCTTCGTCTTGAAGTAGAAATTATCCGCCTGCGTGGCCCAATCGGAAAAGGGAAGGCCGTTGCAACGGTTGACGGCGAAGTGGCATGTGAAGCAGAAATTACGTTTGCGTTGGGTGAGAAAAAAGAATAAGTTTGTGATAAGACGACTGAAGCTAATGGGGCTTAGGTCGTTTTTTTATTTGTGGGAATTTTTGTAACTAGTGGTTGGCGAGTAAAATGAAGTTATTGACGAGTAAAGTATGAAAGTTGACGAGTAAAATGGGAAAACAGACGAGTAAATCATCCATTTGACGAGTAAATGATCGAAAGTGACGAGTAAGAAAGGAAATCATATAAAAAAGATACTTCAAGAGGGGTTCAACAGACAATTTCAGCAGACATAGCTGTAAAAAACTTCAAGCCATCATTTTTTTACCAATGGGAAAGATAAAAAAAGACCATTGCAAGTACAGGTCAAAACTTATTTGGTGAAAGGGGCTTTTGCGCTTGAAGAAGAAGTTAATTATGCTGCTTGCGGGTTCTGTTTTATCGGGTGTGTTGTTAGTGGGCTGTAACAATGACAGGGATGATCAAAATCCACCGCCACCGACAAATAACAATATTAACACACCGACAGATAACCGTATGAATAATGATTTAACACCTAACGATAATAACGATGTAATCGATGACAACATCATCGACCGCAACCATTATCCGGAATCTGAAGATAAGAATACGCCACACGATAAAGACCCAGGCAAGGACAACAACACCCCGCAAGAAGATATCATAGAGGATGATATCGACGTCAAAGACAGAGACAACAAAGACGAGTAAAACAAAAAGGACAGGCATCCGAGCCTGTCCTTTTCTCTACTAACTGAAAAACTTGTCCATTCTAAGCGAACAAGTGTCCACGAGTGGTGCCTGACACCATCAGTGTGCCTCCACCAATGACATCACCAAAGAATCGATCAAGGCCCAAAACCATTCGCAAATAGTACGGCAGCAAGAACGACTAAGACGATGAAGGCCAGGTAAAGGAGTCCGACGATGATTACCATAATCCAGCCAACCACTTTGCGGCCAGTTTTGATAAAGTAGATCCCTAAGGCAAACGGACCGAAGAAAAAGCCTAGAATAGCCCAAAGCCATGGACTTTTATTATGTTTCGGCGCGTCAACATATAAGAAAATAGCAATAATAATTTCAACTATAAAACTAACGATTCCTGACATAACTTCCCCCCTAAAAATAAATTTTTCTACTTACACTTTTAGTATCTCTAGGGAAACGGAAAAAATCAACATAAATGTTAATAATATTACTGTAAATACATAAAAAACCAATCCGAAGACTGGTCATGGTAAGAATCATAATTAAGGGTTTTTCACTTTAATCTTCGGTTTACTCTTCATTTTCTCCTTAAATTCCTTAAGAAGGGCAGCACCCTCCAGCCCTTTTTGCATCAGGCTATCGAGCAGCAGCTCTGAGTAATCACTTTTATTACGGCGGAGATGACCCTCGAACAACACACTGATGTGCTCTTCAAATTTATTTAAAGAAACAATCTTCGTCTGAAAATAAGCAGGCGTGTTCTCCTTCTTCGTAATCACAGCTTCAACAATTAAATCACGGCTTTGATTGTGAATCGTGTTAAAGAAATCATAGAGGGACAAATCTGTATACGCCTCAAGCAGCCAGGTGGAGCGCTCATCTTCCTTATTAAGAATTAAGCCGTCTTCTAAAGGAACTTCAACCGAAGTTTCACCATCCATAACGTCCAATGAGTATAACTTAAAAGATTTCATCGCAACCTCCAGTTACCTTTTTTCTAAATTATAACATATGTCGAGCAGAAGCAAATGTCGAAAAATATTTGTCGAGTTTTGTAAAAATCATATTTCGGTGATACGAAAAAGCCACTTTTTGACCAAAAGCTAGGGGGATAGCACACGTATCCGCACGAAAAGTCTCAGATACGTCATTTAGGGTCATTTTACAAGGGACGCCCCAGGGGTCTATGATGGAAGCATCAAATAAAAAGGAGATGAAACCATGATTAATCAGGTCACGCTTGTTGGCCGACTGACGAAGGATCCAGAATTAAAAAAGACGCCAGAAGGAAATTCCGTCGCACATGTCACTCTGGCGGTCAGCAGACATTTTCGGAACCACAACGGGGAGATAGAGGCCGATTTCGTGCAATGTGCACTTTGGCGAAAGGCCGCTGAAAACACATGCCAATACTGTCGGAAGGGCTCAGTTGTAGGAATCACTGGCAGATTGCAAACCCGGAATTACGAAAATAAAGAAGGAAAAAGAGTGTACGTTACAGAGGTGGTGGTGGAAACAATCCGTTTCCTAAGTGCCAAGCCTCACGATGTGGTGACAGAGCAAAAAAGGGAGGAAGCGAGCGTTGGAATTTAGCAGCGAAGCAGCAAGGAATCTAGAACAGTTACTAGAAACATTGATAAAGATGGTTGGAAAATCCAATCAAAAAATTGACAGCCTGGAAAAACGGGTCAGCCAGTTGGAATGGCTCCTCAGGGAACAGCAGTTAGAGCAAAGGGACAGAACTCCAATCTCAATGTACTCCAGAACCCCACACCTTTCTTCTGAAAAAATTTCCTTTCATCTGTGATCCTACATTATTAAGATTCGAACATTTTCACCCAAGACGTACGAGTAGCTTTCCGGCGAGTTTTTGAAGATTTCCCCGCAACAGATCCCAGTTGTTACAAAGAATCAAAGACTTCTCCGTATGCATCCCCGTTTTTTCCGGCTAACCATTGCCGGAATTTTTTTTTTGAAGAAGGCTGTGTTAAAGAGCATTGTTGATTTTTATACACTGTTGATTGGAGCGGAAGGCACGAAGACTCCTGCGGGAGTACGGGGCAGGGGAGACCCCGCAGGAGCGAAGCGACGAGGAGGCTCCCCGGCACGCCCGCGAACCGCTCGTGCCTGGAGCGGAAATCAACAGACAAGTTTAACGAAGTCTTGCAGAAAAAAATACGGTGTCAGGCACCGAAGGATAATTTTTAGGTTTAAATTTCAGCGAGAGGGGTAAACTAATTGAAAAACCCCCCTGTTTTTTTGATAGGAAGCCGCTGAACACGTGTCAGCGGCTTCTTTGATGTTTTGCCCCTCATATTGAAAAAATTACCTGTCCACTTTAAAAATTGGTTTTATGCCGCTTATAAATTTTAAGATTCCCAAAAAATTAGGTATTTCGTTGCAGGAAAAAATAAAATTATTGTCGAATAGTAAACAGCGATGTCATATATTGTATATTTGGAGGTATTTGATTGAATGAAAAGGTTGCCTTAATATTTATTGGAGAACAAGTAAGTAAGCAAGAATGCCGGATTAAAAGCAAGCCTAGTTTTTCTGATGCAGTCGTCCTCTCAAATCAGTCATCCCATCAAACAACATGTGTTTCCTATCAGCACATTCTACTAGATTACAAAAACAATTCGTTTCAAATCTCTGATTCCGATATTGAACTCACCTGTGACAGAGACTCATTAAAGATCACGCAAGGAAGTAAATGCAAACAGCTTACGGAAGAAGAGGTATTTGACATCATCAATAACTTTGTCTTCAAAAAAGGAAACAAAGTTACCTTCCTACGTACCATCCCATACCGTAAAAGCAAAAAACGGAAAAAGAACAAGAACCGCGTCCTCGCGGTAGGAATGAAACTAGAGGTCGAATAACCGAAGTACGAGCGAAGTGTCCTTTCAGGGTGGACAATGTCCACGGACGGTGCCTGACACCATCCACTGACACCATTCACCATTGCTGTCAAATGCTGGCGCTGTTATGACACAGAATTGACACTTTCCTCACAAATAAGACAAAATGTGATACACATTTAATATTCTTGTAACATAACTGGTACATTAATCTGTTATAAATAGGTTAATAAGGAGGGGGAAGCGTATGCAAAAGACAACTAAGCGTATAATTCTCATGTTACTTACAATGATGTTATGTGTATCAGGGAATATGATTACATATGCACAAACCAATAGTGATGCCCTACATAATGCTAAACAAGCGCTAGACGAAAAAACTAGATTAGTAGAGCAAAAAGAGCAAGAAAAACAAGCGGTTAATAAAGAAATAGAAAATATTCAACATGAGTTAGAGTCTTTATACAACACCATTACGGCCAACAAAGATGCGATGGCCAAAACACAGAAGAAGATGGATGAGACCAATCAATTGATTGAGGCAAAGAAAGAGGAAATCGTTCAATTAGAGGACAAAATCCTTGCCCGCAGAGATATTATGAAGCAAAGAGCTGTTGCAATGCAGCAAAATAATAATATCAATCTGATGATCAACCTATTCTTTGAATCTGACAGTATCTCTGATTTCATCCAGCGTGCGAGCGCAGCATCCACCCTGATCGATGCAGATAAAGATATCTTGACGGCCCAAAAAGAGGACCTTCAACAGATTGAGAAGGACAAGGCAGAGATCGACAAGCAGGAGCAGGCACTGGAGAAAGAAAGACAAACCCTAGCCGAGCAACAGGCGGAGCTTGATCAAAACCTGCAAAAGAGACAACAAACATTAACTGCCATGCAGGAAAAATATAATGCCATTACACAACAAATGGCGCTTGCCGAGCAGCAGAAAGCTGGCATTGAGTCACAAATGAAATCGATTCAAGCAAAAATTAGCCAAGAAGCAGCCGCTGCAAAAGCGCGCCCTGTTTCAAAACCAGCCACTTCACCAAGCAATGATGCCGGTGTAGCGATTAGTGGCAAAGAGATGTATGTAACAGCAACGGCTTATACTCCGTATGATTCTGGATCGATTACGGCTTTAGGCTACAATATCGGAGCGAACCCGAACATGAAATTAATCGCTGTCGATCCATCCGTCATCCCACTTGGAAGTAAAGTATGGGTAGAAGGATACGGCGTAGCAATCGCTGGGGACACTGGCGGTGCCATCAAGGGTCATAAAATCGACATCCTCGTGCCAACGAAAGCACAGGCACTTCAATGGGGAAGAAGAACTGTTAAAGTTGTTATTTTACAGTAGAACAGGAAAGAGCTTGGAGTCCACCTCCAAGCTCTATTTTTATGTTTATTTTCGCCTATTCTCCGGCTGCTTCAGCCAATAACGAAGCCCTTTTCCCGCTAACGGTTCATCGTTATACCTCGGGATAACATGTAAATGACTATGCAAAATCGTTTGATTGGAAGCCTCACCGACATTCCAGCCAAGAGTATACCCATCCGGTGAGAATCTTTCATCGAGATAACCCTTCGCTTTTTGTAAAAGCTCATAGGTATCGTTCCACTCTTCTGGTGTTAGTTCAAACGCATTCGCATGGTGCTTTTTCGGAACAATCACACCAGAGCCTTCCAATATATCCTGCTCTCGATTATGCTGCAAAAAGTAACACGTCTCATTTTCAAATATAATATGCTGATCCTCATCTTGATGTGGGGAACAGAACGGGCAATTTACTGCATAACTCACCTAAAATCTTCCTCTCATTTCTTAGTTATGGCTCGCTGACTTCAAGGATACTTCTGTCTCGCCCCCGTGAACCCGTTGATCCAAAGCTGGCAAGATCCGGTTAAATATTATAATTCCGATGACGCCCATGCTACTGATAAAAATCGTCGTCACCATGCTGGATAAAAACGAACTCAATGTTACGGTGATGGAACAGATGAGCATCGCGAGATTAAATGTTAACCCGGACACCGCCATATAAGAGCTCCGCGCGTGTTCCGGCGGCAGCTCTGCCATGTAGTTTTGCTGCACAGGCACGCGAAGTACCTCAGCGACCGTCGCTGCCAGCATCGCGACAAACAAAAGCCAGATATTATTGGAATACGAAATCACAGCATACCCCACAACAAACACAATACAGCTAACGATCAAGGTATTTCGATCCTTAAAGCGATCCACGATTTTAGTCGCCACCAGGGCCATCAACACGACAAGAATTGTATTTTCTGTTCGCAGGAACCCGAGCATTTCGATTCCTCCGAAGGTCCAGCCGAAAAGATGCTGTTCGCTCATCTCATTCGCCAGGCGAATCCCGATATAATTAGTCAGCTGGAATTCCATCGACAAAACGAGCAAGCCTGCTAAGACAAAGAGAATAAACACTCGATCGAGAAATACTTCCTTGTAGCCGTTCAACATCCCGTGCACATGGTCCCTGACTGCTTTACCAGCCATTTTTTCAGTGGCGTAGCTTTCTTCAATAAAAAAGGTGATGAGTACCCATGTCAGTAAAGCCGCAGCCGACAGCGCCAGCAGCAATTCAAATAAGTAATTTTTAAAAAGGAATCCACCGATGATACCGCCGAGCGCAATCGACAGGTTATTGGCCCAATACATAATGGAATACATGGCTTTCCGTTCCTCAGGCTTACTTACATCAATCAGCATCGCCTGAGTGGCCGGCCCCGCCAGTCCCCAGCAAATACTGTTCGCCGTCATCGTAAAAAACGTCAACACTGGAGAGAAGAACCACGGAGAATTACTCAGCATCATAGTGAAAAAAGCAAAGAACCTTAGTGTTTCGGCAAACACAATCACCTTTTTTCGGCCAAACTGATCGGAAAAATAGCCGCCGAAAAAGTTGATCACGATGCCGATGAACACATTTACGAGCAGCAATAAGCCGGCCGATTTTGCCCCGAAATGATGAGATAAATAGATCGCCATAAAGGGGAAAATCATTCCGCCGATGGTCGAGCTTAGAAAAGACTCGACCAGTCGTATTTTTATATTTCGATGAAACTTCAAGATATTCATATTATTTTCTCCTAACCTAGGTTTCTAGCTCCTTCAAGCGGTTGGAAAAGGTCTCTGTCCAATCTTTTGAAAGTTCGGCGAGACTCAGCATTTTCTTCATCCCGTCAAGATTCTTCTTGTCTTTATATTTCAGTTTGTTTGCGTAAGAAATACTTACACTTTCGGGGTTCCGCTCCACTAGTTTCAAAGAATCCATGCTCGAAACATAGCCTTCTTGTAAAACACGGAAATAGAATCCGGTATAGCCGGTATGCTGCACCATCAGAGGCAGTTTTGGCTGTTTCAGTTTGGTCGCCAATTTAAAACAAGGCTGCCGTGGCTGCGTTACCTGCACAACGGCTTCCCCCAGTTCGAACACATCTCCGATAAAAATATCTTCCTCGGTGATCCCTGTTACTGTTAGGTTCTCGCCAAAGGCCCCGACCTCAAGCATCGTATCAAGCACACTTTCCCAAAACGAATAATGGTCATGGGAATAGACGCAAACGGCTTTATCAGGCCCGCCGTGAAAATTTAAATCAGCCTGCTGGTCGCCTTCGAAATTTAGTGTCGAAAGAAACACCTTTCCATGAACCGGCTTTTTATCGATTGCAGAAAGCAAAGTTTTCTCTCCGTATGTAAATTCCTGCGGTGTCCGCACGTTAATGGATAATACAGTTATGTCATTCATTTGGTTTCCTCCTCTATCAGGAACTTTGCAATACATCTATAGTAAAAAATAACAGGTTTGGGTGTGTTAGGAAAGTAGAAAAGGTGAAAATAGGAAATTTCACCCTTTGATTGGAGGCGGTTTCAACCTTGCTAAATTTGGAATTGATGATGAAAATAGGTATGAAATAAAATGAGTGGATAACATGATTAAATTGTAGATAGGGTGGGATTACGTGATCGAATTAAAGCTGCGTTCGATTTTAAAGCAGGTAAAAAGTGAAAATCCACAAAAAAGATATGAGGCTCTTGACCAGCTTTTTCAATATAAACAGGATGAAGGACTGGAAATTCAAATAGATGTGTTAAAAGATATCATCAAAACGGCGGCATCCAGCTTCCCGGAGCGCGTCGATAACTGGGACAACCCCTCATTTTATCTGATCGATTTTGTCTGCGATTTTCCGATGCCGGAAGTGGTGGAAGGCCTCCTCAAGTACTTCGACGGGTTGGACCTGCAGGCAAAAGAGCGTGCTATTGAATTTTTACTAGGAACAGAAGATGAGGAAATCTTTTATCTATTGGAAGAAAAAATCGTCGGGTTAATCCAATCATCGGAGAATTTCCTCATCCCAATAAGAGAGCTCGCCAACTATCCGATGTTGATTAATGGAATCCTTGATAAAACCCTGGACAAGCTGGACAGTAAATACTATAAATTTATGCTCTATGATTTATTATTATCGCTGAATTCCTCCGGCTTCGAGAAAGGGTATCGTAAAGAGATTGTTCTCCCGTCCTTGCTCAAGGATTATCAGGTGGAAAAAGAAGAATACTTGAAATTCGATGCTGATTTTTCCAGCAAGTATGTGTACACCGCATGGAAAAACAGCTATTTTGCGGTTCGGTCACGGATTCGATTGTTTATTAGTTTAATGGAATACTATTTTTCTGAGGAAGTGGGAGCGGAGCTGGAGCAGGCCATGCGTTTCCGCGATCCTTTTATTAAAACTGAAGCGCTACTGGTGTGCATTGGTAAAAATCTCCCTTACGATCCTAGTTTGTTAGCAGAAGCGGCCAATCAGATGGAAACGGCTGAAATGGTTTACTGGGAATTGAAGGAGAAGAATCTCGAGCATTTGTATCCAATTAAGGAAGGCAAGCAGCCCCATTTGGCGAAAACGAGGCTTTTTTCAACGATTATCAATCTGCCCGAGGAAGAAGAAGGTTTGATCCGTTTCCCTGAAGATATCCAGGTCATGGACAAGATTGAAACGGAAAATATGTACGGCCAGCCGGTCCGCTACTATTTGTTAAGCTTTATGGAGAACGGGACACGGTATGCGGGCTGGGCAGGAGGCTACGCGCTCGAGGATGGTGACGATACCGCTGAGTTATGGGACGGAAGCTACACGGATTTTGTTGAGTGGGATGCAGCTAGCATCGAAGAGCATAAGGCGGCCTTTTTCAAAAAAAGAGCGGAAGAACAGCAGGAACATGAATCGAGCATCTATTACGAGAGCTCGCCGCGCCTCAGTCGTGGCGCCTGGTTCTTCCTAGGCCTGGCGATTGTGCATTGGGTGAAGGCGGTGTTTACGGGTTTTGCCGAAGATTCGATTCCTATTTTGGTGCTGCTAACGGTCATTGGCGGTGGTTTTTGTTTATATGAACTAACGAAAAATAAGAAGCGCAAGGTCCAAATCGTCGGTCAGCAGCTTGTGAAGGTGGACGGATCGAAGCAGCACGTTATCGAGATCGCTGATATCAAAAAGATAGAGTACAACAAAAAGAACGTTGTGATTTATAACAAGAAGAACGAAGTGTCGTTCTCTGTCCCTCTACGCTGGGTTCACTACGACCTGTTTTATGCGCACATGAAAGAGCACACCAACCACTTAAAAGAACGACCATTTATACAATCATAGCAATAAAAACTGTGGGGACAGTCCCCCACCGCTTTAAAGCAGCGGGGGACTGTCCCCAGCTGTAGGATGAAACGGTTTGCCAACCAGTATAATGGATGGTGAATCGTTTTTTTGTTTTGGGTGATGAAGGACAATTTGGAGAGCGAGAACGGGAGGACTTTCCTTCATGAAGGGGATGAAGGACAAAATTGAAGAGGAACCGTGGCAAAATGTCTTTCATGGAGGGGATGAAGGACAAAATCGAGAAGGAATCGTGACAAAATGTCTTTCATGAAGGGGATGAAGGACAAAATCAAGAAGGGACCGTGACAAAATGTCCTTCATGAAGGGGATGAAGGACAAAATCAAGGAGGAACCAGGGAATGTAAATTATTTTGTGTAAATGGTTAAATCCTATATGATTTGACTATATTGAAACTAAAGTGTTCTTACCTACTAGGGGGATAGGGCAATGCTGGGGAGCAACCCGAGCACCTAGTAGGGTTCTGTACAAAAGGAGAGAGGATTTTTCCTCTCTTTTTCCTTTTGGGAGAACGAAAGCGATAAACCCTTAGGGCAGAGCCCTAACTTAACTACGTCAATTATTTCCCAAGCCGGCCCTCAAACATGATATCAAACTGCTGTCTACATTCTAACCATCCAGGAATAGGATTAGACCATTTATCTGTAACTCCAACAGTCGCAAGGTAAACAATTTTCCTTAATGCATTATCCGTTGGATAAGCAGTTTTTGTTTTTGTGACTTTCCTTAGTTGTCTATGGAATGCTTCAATAGTGTTGGTTGTGTAAATTAACTTTCTAATCTCTACTGGGTAAGAAAAGAAAGTCGTGAGTTCTAGCCAGTTGGTCTCCCATGATTTAATAACAGAAGGATATTTCTTTCCCCACTTTTCTTTAAACTCATCAAATTCCAATTCTGCTTGTTCAATTGTATATGCTTTATATACCTTTTTTAAATCGTCCATAAGTTCCTTACGGAATTTGTGAGGAACACACTTTACATTATTTCGTAATTGATGAATGATACAAGACTGAATATCTGTTTTCGGAAACGTGGCATTAATTGCCTCTGAAAATCCAGAAAGCCCGTCTTTACAGGCAATTAGGATATCTTGTACACCACGACTCTTCAAATCTTGGCAAACGTTCAACCAAAAACTAGCACTCTCATCTTCGCCGATCCAAATACCAAGAATGTCCTTAATACCATCTGTATTTACGCCTAAAACTGTATAAGCTGCCTTACTAACAATCCTATTTTCATGCTTAACTTTAAAGTGTATTGCATCCAAAAACACAATAGGATACACAGGGTCTAGTAGACGGGACTGCCATTCATAGACAAGAGGCAACACTTTGTCTGTAACCTTACTTACTAAACTAGAAGAGACGTTAATACCATAAATATCCTTCATGTGGTCCTCAATATCCCGTGTGGACATACCTTTAGAATAAAGGGCAATTATTTGATCCTCTAATCCATTAATAGAGGTCTCATATTTCTTTATAATCTGCGGTTCATATTCACCTTTACGATCTCTAGGGATATTTAACTTGGTTTCACCTAACTTAGATTTAATGGTCTTTTTACTATAGCCATTCCGGCTATTTCCCGTATTGATACCTTTAGAATCATGTTTGGAGTACCCAAGGTGCTCCTCAATCTCAGCCTCGAAAACCTGTTGGAGAGTCTCCTTGAAAAGGTCCCTAATCATGGCATGAATATCGTCCACTGTTTCACATTGACCTGCCAATTCTCTAATTGTCATATCCCTATAATTTTGCATAAATGATCATCTCCTTAATTGGTAAGTATAACCATTTACACAAAACTATAGACGTTCTCAGGAACCATGGCAAAATGTCTTTCATAGAGGGGATGAAGGACAAAATCAAGGAGGAACCATGGCAAAATGTCTTTCATAGAGGGGATGAAGGACAAAATCAAGGAGGAACCATGGCAAAATGTCTTTCATAGAGGGGATGAAGGACAAAAACGAAGAGGAACCGTGACAAAGTGTCTTTCATGAAGGGGATGAAGGACAAAAACGAAGAGGAACCGTGACAAAATGTCCTTCATGAATGTCCTTCATGAATGTCCTTCATACTTTACATGTCCCTCTGTAAATTCAGCATTTATTACATGAAAAAGAGGAAAACCACAGGATTAGGTTGAAATAGTGTTATAAAAGATGAGAGGAGGGCTTACCTACATGTTTTTTTTACTATTAAAGTACATTAAGCCAATTGAAGAAGTAGAAAAAGAATTAGAACCACACAGAGCCTACCTAGAAAAATACTACTCCTTACAAAAATTCATCTGTTCCGGCAGACAAAATCCAAGAGTCGGTGGGGTCATCCTTTGTAACGCAAACAACCGACAAGAAGTCGAAGCCATCATCCAAGAAGATCCATTTTACAGCAAAGAAATGGCCACCTACGACATCATCGAATTTATCCCAACCATGCACGCGGATGGATTTGAACAGTTTATCAGTATGTAATCGGGCAGAAGTGTCAGGCACCACACAAGCAGTAAAAATGGGGACAGTCCCCCAGCGCTTTAAACCAGCGGGGGACTGTCCCCAAACCTTACTCTTTCAACGGCTCATTCAAAACATTCTCTTCCAGCACGGAAAACTTGTCCCCATACACCTTGGTAATATGCTTTTCACCCCAGGCGCACAGCGAATCCAAGATCCCCTGCAACGTCCAGCCGTATTCACTCAACTCATACTCAACCTTCGGCGGCACTTGATTATACACAATCCGATTAATAATGCCATCCGCCTCTAACTCGCGCAACTGCTGGGTTAGCATCTTCTGCGTAATATTTGGCATCAGCCGCTTCAAATCACTCGTTCGCTTTTTCCCATGCGTTAAATGACAAAGAATCACACTCTTCCATTTCCCGCCGATGACCTCCAACGTCGCTTCCACCGATATATTAAATTTCTTCTTTTCCATCGTCCGTCTTTCCTCCTCTTCCATAGGCACCAAAAAGTACCTATGGAACCTAAAAGTATCTATAGCACTTCAAAGTACGTACTTTTCAATAGATTCTCTATCATCCATAATAACACTTGCCGGTCGAAAATAATCATACACTTTTTTACAGTTCACATACAACCACACAAAATGAGGAGGAAACACATCATGGCTTTAAATCAAAAACAAAGCACACTCGCACTGTTAGCCTTAGCAGTCAGCGCATTCGCTATCGGAACAACCGAATTCATAAGCGTCGGCTTACTGCCGATGATCTCAAACGATTTACACATTCCTGTGACCACCGCAGGATTGACCGTATCATTATACGCACTCGGCGTCACATTCGGTGCGCCAGTCCTAACATCGCTCACATCGAGCATGTCACGCAAGACCCTATTACTCTGGATTATGATTGTTTTCATCATTGGCAACAGCATCGCGGCGAGCGCGACCACCATAAGCGTGTTACTCGCAGCCCGCGTCATCTCAGCACTATCACACGGCGTCTTCATGTCGATCGGCAGCACCATTGCGGCTGACCTCGTGCCGGCCAACCGCCGCGCGAGCGCCATCAGCATCATGTTCTCAGGCCTCACCGTCGCCACCGTGACCGGAGTACCATTTGGAACCTTCATCGGCCAACAATTTGGCTGGAGAACCGCCTTTATCTTAATCGTAGTCATCGGCATCATTGGCCTCATCGCTAACAGCGTGCTCGTTCCTTCTTTCTTGAAAAAAGGAACGAAAACAAGCTTTGGCGACCAGTTCAAGCTCATGACCAATGGACGTCTGTTACTCATGTTCATCATCACGGCGCTTGGGTATGGCGGGACATTTGTTGTCTTCACCTATTTAGCACCATTACTACAGGATATAACAGGTTTTAAGGAAGGCACCGTTGCCATCATTCTACTAGCATACGGTGTGGCGATTGCCATTGGAAACATGATTGGAGGAAAGCTCTCCAACCGCAATCCAATCGGATCATTGTTCTACATGTTCATCGTTCAAGCGGTAGTCCTTTTTGTTTTAATGTTCACGGCACCATTTAAAGTGGCTGGACTTATCACGATTATTTTTATGGGACTACTCGCCTTTATGAATGTACCAGGACTACAGGTGTACGTAGTCATGCTAGCTGAACGGTTCGTACCAAGCGCGGTTGATGTAGCGTCAGCCCTCAACATCGCTGCCTTTAACGCCGGTATCGCCATCGGTTCCTACCTGGGCGGAGCGATCACCGACTCTATCGGCCTCATCCACACCACTTGGATTGGAGCCATAATGGTCCTCGGCGCCGTCATCCTTACAGGCTTGAGCCGCGGCCTCGAAAAGAAAGACCAGCAAGCCAAAGCCTTTGCAAAACAAGCGGGCTAAAGGTAAAATGCAAGAGGTTAGGGTGTCAGGCACCCCTCGTGGACACTTGTTTTTCTACAGTAGACATCGCGGTGCATGACACCACATGAAGACATTTGTCCTCCTAAGGTGGACACAAAACATTTTTACAACAAGAGGAGGTTGTTTACTATGGTTAAGAATTTACAGGATACTACAACATTAAGTAATGGCGTGAAGATGCCTTGGTTTGGGCTTGGTGTGTTTAAAGTGGAAGAGGGCTCTGAGGTAGTGGAGTCTGTGAAGGCAGCAATTAGAAACGGATACCGCAGCATCGATACAGCGGCCATCTACCAAAACGAAGAGGGCGTGGGACAAGCCATCCGTGAATCAGGAATCGCTCGTGAAGAACTATTCGTGACTTCTAAGGTATGGAATGCAGACCTTGGCTACGAGTCTACGATTGCTGCCTATGAAACAAGCCTACAGAAACTAGGATTAGAATACCTAGACCTTTACCTTATTCACTGGCCAGTAGCGGGAAAATATAAGGAAGCATGGAGAGCGTTAGAGACCCTTTATAAAGAAGGCCGTGTCAAGGCAATCGGCGTAAGTAATTTCCATGTTCACCACCTTGAAGACATCATGAAGGATGCGGAAATCAAGCCGATGGTGAACCAAGTGGAATACCATCCGCGTTTAGCGCAAAAAGAAGTCCGTGCATTCTGCCAAGAGCATGGCATCCAGCTAGAAGCTTGGTCCCCATTAATGCAGGGACAATTGCTCGACAATGAAGTACTTCTAGGAATCGCACAAAAATACAACAAATCCGTGGCTCAAGTCATCCTGCGCTGGGATCTGCAAAACGGCGTCGTGACGATTCCAAAATCAATCAAAGAACACCGAATCATCGAAAACTCACAAGTATTCGATTTCGAGTTAACCGCTGAAGATATGGAAGCCATCGACAGCCTCAACGAAGACCGTCGTGTCGGACCAGACCCAGACAACTTTGATTTCTAAGATAAACCAAAAAAGGTAGCTCAACGCTACCTTTTTAAATGTAATTCGCTGATAAAATCTCACATTCGCTGATAAAATCTAATATTCGCCGATAAAAGGTGAAGATGCGCTGATAACTGCCTAGAAATCACTGATAAATTTCATAATCAGTTGAATTAGTGTAATTTTACATCAAAAAAGTCCTCGGTTAGTGCATCGAACTCCGAATTTTTGTTAAAATATCCACCTGTGCCTACTTCTTCGCGAACTTCGCTAGTGTCCGCAGCACCGAATAAACAAATCGAATGCTTTTTCCCACGTATCCGGTACGATTAAAGCTGCCAATGACATACACATCCAATCCAGGATTATACAGCATAAACGAACCCGTCGAACCTAAATGACCCCACACATGATACTTTTGTGTAAAAGGCTGCATCCGCACCCGCATCAATCCGAATCCATAATTAACGCCGATCCACATTTTCGTCCACTTTTGCATCGTTGCCAATGACTCTCGGCTAATCAACTGTCCACCCTCCAAGGCCTTCATAAAAAGGAACAGGTCCTCAGACGTGCTCACGGTTTGTCCCCCGGCAAAAATACTGCTAAAGCTCTTATGCGCTGTAACATCTACTTTCTTATCTTTCATAAAAATAGTGGCAACAGGATATTCACTCACTACCGCTGGCTCCGAGTAATGGCATAAATATGAGTGCTTCATCCCAAGCGGATCAAATATGTATTCATGCAAGACTTCGTGGTACGGCTTTCCGGTTACTTTTTCAATAATCATCCCTAACAGATTAAAGCCGGTATTCGAATAGTGGCAGCCCTTACCCGGTGCGAACTTGGGTGTTAAATGCTGCTTCGTCCATTCAATTGTTTCCACCGGAGTCCAAAAGCGGGACGGTTCCTGAAACAACAATTCCTGAAACGAAGGACCGTTTTTCGGCTTCAACTCATAATAATCCGGTAAACCAGAAGTATTGCTAACCAAATGGTCGATGCAGAGTTCCTGCGAATAATCGGTCCCTTTATACACATGCAAACCCTTCACTAGGTCTTCTGGTAAAAACTTCGCAACTCGATCGGTATAGCTAATTTCACCTTTTTCTACTAATATCGCAATCAAGACGGCTGTAAACGTCTTGCCGACGCTCGCTGTATGAAAAGGCTGCTCAGAATTAGCGGGCACGTCGCCTGTTTTTCCGCGCGCTACATTCAAATGGAGATTATGAGAATCAGAGTGAACGAGCAAATAGGCGTTATCAACCTTGGCATCAGAATCTACGGTCTTGCCGAGTTTTTTTTCAATGACTTGAAACATACTTTCCCCTCGCTTCCATATTTGTTTATATGAAACTATTTAAATTTAATTACAGTTATTTTAATAAATGGAAAAAAACACCTCGTAACTTCTATCTTATCATCCGATAGTAAGAAAAGTAATAACAATATGAAGCTGATGATTGCTGTTCTCTTTATAGACACTCACCTATGGGAACCAAATGGAATATCTTATGCTTAATTACGATAGGAACGGAGGAAAGGCATGGGATATTTTGTTCCGGTAGAGCAGGTTGTAAATTTATATGTGGAAGATCTCAATCCAAGTGGTAGCAAGACGATTGTGTTTATTCATGGTTGGCCTTTGAGCCATAAACAGTTTGAATATCAGTTTAATGTTCTTCCTGCAAAGGGGTACCGCTGTATTGGCATCGACTGGAGGGGGTTTGGGAATTCGGATAAACCAGTGAGTGGATACACGTATGACCGACTGGCAGATGATATCCGCGTGGTGATGGGCGCCCTTCAATTACAGAATGTGACACTCGTAGGTCATTCCACGGGGGGATCCATCGCGATTCGATATATGTCTCGATACAATGGGTATGGTGTGTCCAAACTAGTCTTGGTTGACGCAGCGGCTCCGACAGGCTTTACACCGGAAACGGCGGATAAATTTCTGAAGGAAACGTTAAAGGATCGCCCAAAGATGATGCAGGAAGTGACAGATGGCTTTTTCTTTCAGTATATTACGCCCCAATTCTCCGAGTGGTTTTTCCAAATGGGCTTACAGGCGGCAGGGTGGTCGACCGCGGCAGTGGTGGTTTTACTGAGGGATGAGACGGTGCATGCCGATCTTCCAAAAATAGAGGCACCCACGCTAATTATTCACGGCATTCATGACAAGGTGATTCCTTTTCAGCAGGCACAGGAACTTCAGCGAAAAATAAGAAACTCACAGCTTGTTCCGTTTCAATATAGCGGCCATGGTGCTTTCTGGGAAGAGCGTGACAAGTTTAATCAGCTGCTGATACAATTTAGTAGTTAATAACGAACTATAAAGGATTTAAAAAATGAAAAATCAAAGCTATAAAGTTATCTTCTTGAACGCAGGGAAAATCAGGGTCCGCAATAATCGATTGGGGATCAGGTTAAGCACCGATCTGATAAATAGACGGAGAAATTCCGCTTATTTAGAAATTTTTATAAAAAAAGGCCTAAATAGGCGGAGAAATTCCGCCTATTGACTCAAAAAATGCGAAAATAGGAGATTTTTTTTTGCATAAGCGGAAAATCTCCGCTTATTTACCCGCGAAAAGAGCTCCATTCTGCATTTAAGCGGAAAATCTCCGCTTATTTTACTTTTACTGGTTCCTCTTGTTTAAAAGGGAGTAAGTATATTTCAAAAATCCAAGAGAACTCATCTTGATGCATTGCGGTGAACCGTAGCACAAGTAAGTGAGGTTTTACCTTTTTTATACCAATAACGATGCCAAGACGACCGTCATTTCGGCACGTATTTTAAGAAAAGCACCTCAAAACGAATCTCTTAACTCTTATGAGCAAACCTCTTCATTAATTTTTGATGAAAAAATAGTAGGAAGATAGGAAAATGAGAGCTAAGCAGACTACGATTATGCTGAACACATAGTAAGCTTGGATAGCTGCTGGAATAAATGGGACTATTAGCATCAATAGACCTAAAACCACAAACACTTTTCCGCCAAATCGATGAGTTTTTTTCCATACCTCTTCACTTGCTAAGGTCCATGGTGTACGAATACCAATAAAATAATTATGTTTAAATTTTGGGCTAAAGTTGCCGATAAGAATAAATAATAATCCAACTAGTTCTGGCACCACATGTGCAGGATTAATCTTTCCTAAGCTAGTTGTAATTTGGACAACCTGCATTAAGAAGAGAAAGGATAGGATGATATTCATGATCAGATAATAGGTATCTTGAAATCGTTGATAATTCTTTTTCTTAGGATCGATTTTTGGTAGGAGAATGGTCAAAATATACAAAATGAGCATGGTTCCCGGTAAAAAAAGGGCACCGTAAGATTTTTGCACGAATTCATCAGGAACACCCTTATAATTCCAATGTGCACCCACCTGTTGAGGTAAGTAAGGATAAGCAATACCTGTGCCAATTAGTACCATTACTAATAAAAGTAAGCCAAACCAGTGTTTTTTCATTTTATCTCCTCCTCTTCCTCTTTCTTTAGAAAATCCATAAACCACGTGACCACATCTTCAAATACACTCGTATTTAAGGAGTAGATGATTTGTTGCCCCTTTTTTTCTGAATCCACCAAGTTCGCTTGTTTTAATAGATTCAAATGATGGGATATGCTTGGCTTCGTCATGTTAAAATGGTCAGCAATTTCTCCTGCAGATAAGTCCTGTTTCTTTAGTAAGTGTAGAATCTTCCTCCTGCTCGGATCAGACAACGCCTTAAACGCATCATTCATTTTTATAAACCTCCTAGGGGGACAGTCCCCCACTCCTTTAACGCATTACTGCTACGGGGGACAGTCCCCCGTCTTGGTAAAGTGTTAACGCATCGGGGGACTGTCCCTCTATATTTAGGTATTTAGAAAATTATCTAAATATAGAGTAATAAATTCCCTAAAATTAGTCAATAGGTTCTTTTAAATATTTAGATAAATTTCTAAATGTTAGCGGAGAGGTTTCCATTGATACAATTACCGTAGCCGATAATTATGGGATAGGTAAGCTGCTATTGCCGTTAACTTTAATAATGTGGATCATCTTTCTTGTAGCAACCTTGATGGGGATCCAGGTCAGAAAGAAGACATTTTCTTCGAGTCTTTAAGAGGCGAGCGATTCTTCATTAAAGAAGGTCGCTTTTTTTTAGTTAAGAACGGCCTTTTCTTATAACGAGAACCAACATCCATACCACCATTGCACTGAGAAACGCGATAAAAATAGGAACAAACACATTGTTTACCATAGAAATTCCCCCTTTAGATGATATAATTATCGTATCATAATTAGAAGATATTGGATATTGAAAATATAAATCTCTTTGCATCAATCGTATATTGAAGCCATGCTTGAAGGTGAACTTAGTATAAATGTTGAAAGTAACACTACAGCCGCCATTTATTGGCGGTTTTTTATTGTGTTGGCTCTCTTTTGTTCTAACAAACAATGTGATTGGAGCGGAAGGCGGCGAAGACTCCTGCGAGAGTACGGGGCAGGGGAGACCCCGCAGGAGCTCAGCGACGAGGAGGCTCCCCGGCACGCCCGCGGAAAGCGAAGCCGCCTGGAGCGGAAATCAACATCCAAGTTTAATACAGCCATTGCGTTAAAAAAATTTATTATTTTTTGTAACGAAAAGGACTTTAATCGGATATATAGAGCGAAAGGAGGAAAGGCCTTGGGAGAACTAGATGAAATTTATTACAAGTATGCGGATGACGTCTTTAAATATCTGATGTGTCTTTGCCACAATGCGGACCTAGCAGAAGAACTTACACAAGAAACTTTTTTTCAAGCGGTGAGATCAATAGATAGATATAACGGCGAATGTAAAATGTCAGTTTGGCTTTGCCAAATTGCGAAGCATTCCTATTATAAATACCTTGAAAAAAATAAGCGGCAACGAAATGAAATTTTTCGAGACGATCCTTTACATACTTCTCCTGAAGCTGAATTTATTCATTCCGAAGACAAAATTGCTCTCTACCGTATCATACACCTGCTTGAAGAACCGTATAAAGAGGTGCTTTTGCTACGAATTTTAGGCGGTCTAAGTTTTAAAGAAATAGGAGAAATTCAGCTGAAGAATGAAAACTGGGCAAGAGTGACGTTTTATCGAGCCAAAATGAAATTAAAGGAAAGGGGTAAGATGGGGAATGAACAATAAGTGTCATATTGTAAGAGATTTACTACCATCTTATATAGACGATCTGTGTAGCAACGAAAGTCGACAGTTTATTGAGGAACATGTTGCTTCATGTCATGTATGCAGGGATGTACTACATACCATGGAAAATGATGTGGAAGTTTCTGATGGAATCGAACAAAAGAAGAGGCTGGAAGCAAAAAAACCATTCAAAAAAGTAGCTGCATTTTTCAATGCTCAGAGAAGGCTAACTAAATATATCCTTATAACGGCACTCATTTCATTGGGGCTAGGAATCTGTTTTCTTGCCAATTCGATGGTGAAACAGAAAGAATATAAGGCTGAAGTAACTAAGCTTGAAATGGTCGAACAAGAAAAGGCAGATATTATGGAGGATGTTTTTCATATTCTTGGCTCTTCAAATGAAGTGACGAAACTAGAAGAGGAACAACTGCTCGAAGTATTTAATAAGTACAAGGAAAAACTACATTTATTAGCGATTTTTCCTGCTGCCGATTTAGGAGATTGGGTAAAGGAAAACCCTTCTGTAAGAAAGGAACCTACAACCATATTTCCAATTGAATATCATAAAGCTGTCTCTGTTATTGGAAGCGAGGGCATTATTGGGGCGAATAAACAAATTATTTCTAGTCAATATGATTTAGGAACGGTAGTCATGGCGAATTCAAAGTGGGTGATCCAATATGAATACAAAAGTTCGTATGAAAAGACTGTGGAGAGGCATCATCAGTTTAAATACTATGGACCAAGCGTTTGGAGCTTTTTCCAACTGCCTATTCTCCTATTTGCGATATTTAGTGTTCTATTGATAGTTTGGTTGATCCTGAAAAAACATAACAATCATATAAAAGATGTAATGGGGTAAAGTACGTAAGACCGCTCAAATTGGGCGGTTTTTTTCATTATATTGGTTATTTTAAAAAAGAGTTTAAAAGAGGTGGTGGAAGTTTTACGATAAGCCAAAATCTTATATTAAGGATGAGCTTCCCTTTAGTGTAGGCCCTTACTTGTCTCTTTCCATGTGGTTACTTAAATGTTCTTATGGTAACTTTAAAAAGTTTGTGTTTCTTAATGTGATTGCAGACGGGCTCTTTGCTTTTTTCTTTATTGATGTACTAAAAAAAATGTAAAATCATCCGTCTAAATCGCTTAAATCGTTTTCAATTTTTCATCTATATACACTATAAAGCGTATTTATTATATGGTGTACAGTATTTAATTGAAAAAATAAAAAGGATTTGAGGAACGAACCAGAAAGGTACACCACTATGGTTTAGTGTGTACCTTTCTGCATTCTTATCGATTCATCGCCTTTTGAATCTCTGGATGATTCATGAGGATTTCATTGCCATAAAAATAACTAAGAGACAGAGCAAGGACGAGACCTATATAGATGAGAAATAATTTCGCTTTTGTTTTTTTTTCGGTTTTATAATAGGTTTCGGTTGTCTTTACATCCTTTTTATACTCAGCTAGTTTTTCTTCTAAGCGGATGATGAACCTCTCAATCACTTGTTGATTGTCAGCAAAGGCGTCCTCACTCGAAGAATAGGTCCCCGTTAATTGTTGAAGATAGAGCTCTCTTTTTATTTTTTCAATTTCCAGATTTAATGTGCGAAGTATTTCTGTAATCTCAAAGTTCTTAATGCTCCATCTAAGCTTTTTAACGGTTTCATGGACCGAATCCAAGTGATGAGATTCATGCTTTAAATTTTCTATTGCGTGCTCCAGTTCTTGTATTTCTAATTGATGTGCCTGTAAATTCTTTTGTTTTTTATATAATTTGTACCATTCGGTTGAACCCAAAATAACGATCAGGAACCCTATAAAGCTAAGATTCATGACTGAATAAGTGAGTAATAGGATAATTCCCAATCCCCATAGCTTCGTACTGATTCCTGCTGCAATTCTTCCTCCATCCAAGGGAGTAATCGGTATTAAGTTAAATAAATTTAGCATCCCGCCTAAAATAATTAGAAGAGCCCAGAATGGTTCATGGGTAAAAATATACAAGGGAATAGCAGGGAAAAAGGATAATAGTCCAAATAAAGGCCCCATATACGCAATAAATCCTTCATCTTTTGCATTCTTAGGCATTTCCTTCAGGCCGATGACCGCACCGACAAAAGGAATAAATAAAGCGGGGCTAACTGGCAATTTGATCCGCTTTGCCGCATAAAGATGACCCATTTCGTGAACAAACAATAGATAGACGAGAGCTACTGCAAACTTCCATCCAAAAATAAGTGCGTAGGTTCCGAGATAAATAAACATGCTCACAAGTGTTTGGAGTTTAAGTATCTTAAATATAATGAAAAGATATTTAAATTTACCTAATAATAAAGCGCCAATGGTACCTATTACTCCCCAAGTGGTTTTCTTGCCGTTGCTGCCCTCGACCATCTTTTTCTCCACACAAACATCCCCTTTTAAAAACACAACCAAAAATCTAGTCGTATGTCTATTATACGAGAAATAAATGGAAAAAGATTCAAAAAACAGGTTTAATAATAATGGAAGAGTTTGAGATGTAAATCAAAATGGTTAAGCTATTTTTAATGTGATAGGTAGGAAGGATGATCCAATTGAACAATCTAACGAAATTTAAAATAGGTAAGCCGGCAAATGAAGTATTTGAAGCCTTCGTCGACCCTTCGAAAATCGGGAACTTTTGGTTTTCCTCCAGTTCTGAAAGATGGGAAGAAGGCAAGGCCATTACATTGAGATATGATGAATACAATGCTGAAGTTGTTATTAAAGTATTGGAAGTGGTTAAAAATAAGAAGATTGTGTTCTCGTGGGGTGAAGCAGAGGATGCTCATATTGTAACGATTACACTAAAAGAGAGTGAGAATAGGAGTACGGTTATTGAGGTAAACGAAGAAGGGTTTAATGAAGAAGGTGAGGAGTTTATTCATCATTTGATAGACAACAAAGAAGGCTGGGTCTATATGTTAAGTTGCTTAAAGGCGTATTTAGAATTTGGTGTGACCAAATTGAGAGCGGGGCTCGTGAAAGAGTGACCTATTAAAGAAAGCTGCTATTTTTAGCGGCCTTTTCTATGTGTATGAAAAATTCTTTTTGTATCAACCTCATTATTTAAGGAAATATATAAAATATAGAAAATCGGTTTTGAGGATGATAAGTAATGGTCGAACATGTAACCAAATTAACGTCAGCAGAATTATCGATGTTGTGGAGTACATATATTGGTGACACGATGTCTATTTGTGTGATGAAGCATTTTTTACAAACCTGCGAAGATCAGGATATTAAGCCAGTTATTAAACTGGCACTCAGCTATTCCTACGACCATGTGACTCAAGTTTCCGATCTATTTACAAAGGAAGGAATTCCTGTGCCTAATGGATTTGGAGAACAAGATGTGAACATGCAGGCAAAGAAGCTTTTTTCCGATGTTACCTACATGCGTTATTTGCACCATATGGGGAGAACCGGATTGAACTCATACAGCTTAGCGAAGTCAGTTTCCGCGCGGAAAGATGTACGTACCTTGTTCAAACAGTTTTACAGTCAAACGGAAACGTTATATGACCGTAATGCAGAGCTCATGCAGGAAAAAGGAGTCTTTATTCGCTCTCCTTACATTTCCTATCCTGATAAAATTGAGTATGTAACGGATAAAAAGTTCCTTGGGGGATTAATAGGTGCTCCCCGGCCGCTTCTTGGAGTAGAAATTGCTCATTTAGGAGTAAATATTGAGGTGGCAAACATAGCAAAAACCATCCTTTTAGGTTTTAGCCAAGTAGCTCAGTCTAAGAAAATGAGCGATTACTTTAAAGATGGATATGAGTTAGGAAAGAAGATGGTAGAGGATTTTATGGTCAAACTTAAGGAAGATGACAACTCCTATCCATCCACATGGGATTCTACAATCTCGAACAGTATAGAGGCGCCATTTTCAGATAAATTGATGTTATTTCATACGAATGCCCAAAGTGCGATTGGTCTTGGCGATTTTGGACTGGCGATTGCTTCCTCTTTTCGAAAGGATTTAATCCTAAGCTATGAAGGGTATATCCTTAAGGTCGGGGCCTATGCGAAAGAAGGGGCAAACCTGTTAATTGATCATGGATGGTTCGAGAAACCTCCACAATCGATTGATAGAGAATCAGTAAGAAATCAAAATAAATATTAGGCTTTAAAAAAGGGGGTACCTTATGTTCTTTGGACTAAAGAAAAAACTCGCAACGATTTTATTAATGGCTATTGGAGCTGGGATACTCACCACACTTTATACAACGATACTTTTCCTTTATGTATATAAAATTAACAAAAAAGTAAACAAGCTACTCTAGATTTGCAGGCCAATATAGATGTGACCATCGTCAACCATGTGATATTTAATTTAAAGGCTGTGTTAAAGAACATTGTTGATTTTTAACTCTGTTGATTGGAGCGGAAGGCGGCGAAGACTCCTGCGGGAGTACGGGGCAGGGGAGACCCCGCAGGAGCGAAGCGACGAGGAGGCTCCCCGGCACGCCCGCGGAAAGCGAAGCCGCCTGGAGCGGAAATCAACAGACAAGTTTAACAGAGCCAATTTAAAAAAAGCTGTATTAAAGAATACTAAAGGGTTCCGTTTTGTGGTGCCTTCTTATTAAAGTATTGACGTATGTATTGGCATACGTCTTTTTCTTTATTTTTCAAGGTTCTTGAGAGGGTCCGCACTCATCGGCTGGGAGATCAGGTTAAGCACCCGACTGATACATAGACGGAAAAATTCCGCTTATTTTCCCTTTGCTGGTTTATCCTTCCACATTCCCCGCATGTTCTCTGTGATACTCAGGTCCGGAACCTACACGATTCTCGGAAATTAGAAAATTTTTCTATATTAGAAAATAGATGTATGGTAAAATAAGTGTAAAATTACACTCCTCGGTAAGGGGGATTTCCTATTATTAAGAAACTCATACTAGTAATCCTCTCGCTTGGTGTCTTCACCTGTTCAGTTTCCTATGCAGTCTTCCGGTATTCGTTAAACCACTATTCGGATGACCTGTACCAAGAGCATACCATTCAGGATGTCGGGAGACTCCTGCCAACGAAAATTGAGCGGATTGAAAAAGGGAAAGAAGTAGAGCAAATTGTCGATATCCTGAAGGAAGCAAAAAAAGATAGGTTAAAAGTGAGCATTGCCGGAAAAAGGCACTCCCAGGGCGGGCATACCTATTATCCGGACGGGGTGGTCCTGGATATGTCTAGTTTTAATAAAATTCTAGAAATAGATGAAAAAAGAAAAACGATTCATGTTGAAAGTGGAGCCACGTGGGACGACATCCAAAAAGCCCTTGGACCAAAAGGACTCGCCGTCAAAGTCATGCAAAGCCAGAATATTTTTACCGTCGGAGGGTCGATCAGCGTGAATGTGCACGGCCGGGATATCAAAAACGAATCCCTTGGTCAAACGATCAACTGGTTCCATCTATTGCTTCCTAATGGAAAAATCGTGAAAGTGGACCGTGTTGGCGAACCAGAGTTATTCATGGATGTTCTTGGCGGATACGGTTTATTTGGTGTGATCTTAGATGTGGAATTGCAGGTGACCGATGATGAGGTATACGAGATTCGCACGAAAAAGGTGAGTGTAGAGGAATTCCCGGCGTATGTCCATGCCTTAAGGGAAAACCCAGGGGTGAAGATGGCTTATGGGCGTATTTCAGTGGCTCCTCGGACATCGATGAACAGCATGTTTGTCGTCGAGTACCATACAACCGAGTATCCCCTGACGGAAAAACTTCGCGTGTTGAAGGGGGACGAGCAGCCCTTTCTGACCTATTTCTTACTCAATTTATCCCGTAAGACCGGCTTTGGAAAGGATTGGTTGTGGAACCTGCAGGAAAAATACTTCCTTTCGCTTGATCATCGTTTAATCTCAAGGAACAACGCTATGCGTTCAGAAAGCGACTTTCTACTGTATAAAAATCAGAAGAATACCGACACCCTGCAGGAATTTTTCGTTCCAATCGATGAATACCCTGCCTACGACGAGGACATGAAGGCTTTTTTGAAAAAAGACGACATCAACCTGCTGAACTTCACCATTCGCTATGTATCAAAAGACGACTTATCAAGGCTATCTTATGCTAAGACAGATATGATCGCCCTTGTCGCACTGTTCAACCACGGCAAACAAAAGCAGGAAGTCGAAAAGGCGCAAACGTCGATTCGAAAAATGATTGATATTACCTTGAGGCACAACGGAACCTTTTACTTGCCGTATTATCCTTACGCAACTAAACAACAGTTGCTTGAGGCCTATCCGAACTTTCCTGAGTTTGTGAAGGAAAAGGAGATGGTCGACCCAAATGGGGATTTTACCAGTCTGTTTTATGAGAGGTACAGGGATGAAGACTAAATGGATGATCCGCGGAAGTGTGCTTGTCATTCAGACGGCGGTCTTCCCTTATTACTTGCTTTTTTTGAAAAATATTGGGGAAACGTACAGCACGTTCTCTCTGTTATACGCGATGTTCGCTCTATCATCAGCCGCTTGTTTTTATGCCCTAACCTGGATTCCTCAAGCACTTCCACTTCGAAAAATGTACAGTGTCTCGTTGTTCGGACTCGGCTTATCCATGATTGCGGTGCCGTTTGCCGAAACGGTCCTTCATGTGTGCTTCATCCAATGCGTAATGGGGATTTTTCAAGCATTTTACAAACTAGCGGAGAAAGAGTTTGATAAGAAAGACAATCTAAGCTGGAAAAAGGAAAATCTCCATCAATTTCTTTTGCAACTCATCATCGTCGCGAGCATCCTTGGAGCAGGATTCATCTTTGACTGGTTCTCCGTTCATATGCTGTTTTACCTTGCGGGGGCTTGGTATATGGTGAATGCTTGGTTGGCATTAAGAAGAACATATCGTTCTGACCTAAAAATATAATGAAGTGAACAGGAATAATGAGGGACAGCAGAGAATGAATTATTGCTAGCTATTAATTGGGTATACAAGAGTAAGGAGGGTATGGGGATGTATAAGAAAATTGCGTTGGCAACAGATGGTTCTGAACACTCCAAGAGGGCAGCAGAAAATGCAATACATATGGCAAAATGCAGCTCTAACTCCAAGATTGAAGTCATTTATGTTGTGGATCATGACAAAGTGAAGTCTGATGTCCTTAGTCATTGGAATGCCGCAGATATTGGTGATGCCCGTAAGAGACGAATGAGGGAAGTAGAGAGAATGGCGAAGGAATCAGGAGTCGCCTATGAGCTTATCATTCTCCACGGTGATCCTGGTCCAACGATAGTTGATTACGTGAATAAAAACCACTTTGAAATCGTTATTATTGGGAGTAGAGGACTAAATGCCCTTCAGGAATTCGTGCTCGGAAGTGTGAGTCATAAAGTCGCGAAGCGGGCAAACTGTCCTGTATTGATCGTGAAATAATTCGGAGACCCATTAAGGGTCTTAGGCTGTCGAAAACTTTCGATAGTCTTTATTTCATATGAACCCTTTAATGATTTACCGCATTAATTACATGTGATGCTAGTATTATATAGAGCTTCAAATTAGTATGTTGATTTCCGCTCCAGGCGGCTTCGCTTTCCGCGGGCGTGCCGGTGAGCCTCCTCGTCGCTTCGCTCCTGCGGGGTCTCCCCTGCCCCGTTCTCCCGCAGGAGTCTTCGCCGCCTTCCGCTCCAATCAACAGTGCGTATTCAATTAGAACCTTCCATTCATCTAATAAATAATAAAAATAGGCTGTTTTCGTAAAGAATGTTGTTATTAATCCGTTCAAACTCCGATTCACTAACAAATAAGGTGTAAAACGGTACTTTATTAATTAGTGAATCTGTTTTATCAGCGATTTTTTCATATTTATCAGCGAATTGAACCACTTTATCAGCGAATTTCAAAGTTTATCGGCGAATCCAAAAAGCAACAAACTTTTAGAAAAAAGCCTAAAAATAAGTGGTGAAATAAATATTTTTAAGCCAAAAGTTTAGCCAAAGTGAATATGGATTTGTGTCTATTGAAGAATTAGTTCTTTTATCTAAATATGAAAAATTGCACAGATACAATCTTTCTCGACATTCTGAGACCCATTAAGGGTCTTTTTATTATGGATGTAACTCCCAGATAAATTTTTGATGTTATATTGAAAAACAAAGAAAAGAGAAGGAAATCAAAGTTAAGATAAAATGTGTCCGCTTACATTAAGTTTCACAAATTTGTCACATTCCTTTATACTATGTTCTGTTATCAACGGCCCCGACTTTCATGAGAGTTGAAAGTCAATTAAATAAAAACAAAACAAAGGGAGATGTGCTAGATTTGAATGTAAGTACAATTAAATATGAATGGTTTGGAAACATCA
Source organism: Neobacillus phoenicis (assembly GCF_047302305.1). NCBI lineage: Bacteria > Bacillati > Bacillota > Bacilli > Caryophanales > Bacillaceae > Neobacillus > Neobacillus phoenicis. The sequence continues at coordinate 703,689 of NZ_CP154847.1, forward strand.
AGGGAGATGTGTTGGCAGGGATTGTGGTAGCTATGGCTTTAATTCCAGAAGCGATTGCTTTCTCTATTATTGCCGGGGTAGATCCAATGATCGGGCTATACGCATCTTTCTGTATTGCCGTTACGATTGCTTTTGTCGGTGGTAGACCTGGGATGATTTCAGCTGCTACAGGTGCAACTGCGCTATTAATGACGACCTTGGTGAGAGACCACGGGTTGCAATATTTACTTGCAGCCACAGTGTTAACAGGTGTCATCCAAATCATTATGGGTGCGTTAAAGCTAGGTCGGTTGATGAAGTTTGTACCGCGTTCGGTTATGACTGGGTTTGTTAACGCACTAGCCATCTTGATTTTCGCGGCACAGTTGCCTCATTTTGTGGGCGAATCATGGCAAATGTATGCGATGGTTGCGGGCGCTCTTGCGATCATTTATATACTGCCTCGTTTTACAAAAGCGGTCCCATCACCATTAGTGGCTATTCTCGTGATCACGGCGATTTCTATTTTTACAGGAAGTGATGTACGTACGGTAGGAGATATGGGTGAATTAACATCCAAGCTGCCTATATTCATGATTCCGGATATTCCATTAAACTTTGAGACACTCCAAATTATTTTTCCATATTCTTTATCTATCGCTATCGTGGGTCTAGTAGAGTCATTATTAACCGCTTCAATTGTGGATGACATGACAGATACGCAAAGTGATAAGAATAAAGAAGCACGTGGACAAGGGATCGCCAACATTGTTTCTGCTTTCTTTGGCGGTATGGCCGGATGTGCGATGATCGGCCAGTCGGTGATTAATGTGAAATCCGGTGGACGTGGACGACTGTCTACGCTGGTAGCCGGTGTATTTCTAATGACCTTAATCGTTTCGTTAAAAGGCTTCCTCGTGCAGATTCCAATGGCAGCCCTTGTCGGGGTTATGTTCATGGTATCGATTGGTACCTTTGATTGGTCTTGCTTAAAATCCTTTAAGAAGGTGCCAGTCACGGATACACTTGTTATGGTTGTCACTGTCTCTACGGTAATTAAAACACATGATTTATCGAAAGGTGTTTTAATTGGAATCATTTTAAGTGCGATTTTCTTTGCAGCAAAGATTTCAAAAGTGAAGGTCACAAGTCTAGCAGCCGAAGGTTCACATAAGAAGGTGTACCATGTTTCAGGCCAACTTTTCTTTGCTTCGGTCACAGACTTTGTTAATAGCTTTGATTATAAAGAGAACGTCGATGAAATTGAATTAGATTTATCGAATGCTCACCTTTGGGACGACTCAGCTGTGGGCGCCATTGATAAAGTGGTCATTAAGTACCACCAAAACGGAGTTAAAGTAAATCTAAAAGGAGTAAATACGGAAAGCAACAAGCTCCTTGAAAAAATTGCCGTTCATAATAAGCCGGGCGGACTAGAGAAAGTCGCTGGGCATTGATAAGGGTGGGGACAGTCCCCCGTTGCGCTAAAGCGCCGGGGGACTGTCCCTAAAAATATGTAAAAAATTATCGAAACTAGGAGGAAGTCTAGTCACGTTCCATTAGTACTCATATTCTATAAAAGCCAAAACAATTGGACGAGTCAATTTTATAGAAAGGTAAAGGGGTGCTTTATGTTTGGACGTCATTTGGATGAACAGGTAAAGACAAGTGTAAATTCCATTGTAAAGTCATTGGAGTCATTAGAAAAGTTATCTCAAGATATGAAAACCATGATTAGTCATTTTAACTGGTCAAGAAATATCAAAAGTAAAAAAACCAAAAATAATGATTTTCCATGGTCAAAAAGTATCAAACGTGAAAGGGAAAAAATAAATACAGATCATGTTCCACTAGACAATGCTAGCAAAGGAATAGCAAAAATTCCAAATGGAGATATTGAGGTTAGCATTATTATTCCATCCCAAAACAAGTATCCACTAAATTTATTTACCCTCTACTCACTCGAATATCAAACCTTTGATCCAGCTAAAATGGAAGTAATTCTTATTGATGATGCTTCGACGGATGAAACCGAAGGACAACTTAAAACCTATCAACCCCCTTATCATTTCAAGTATATTCGTAATACAGAAAGGGTTGGTAGAGCTAGAGTCAGAAATGTGGGCATTCAAGCTGCAAGAGGGAGTGTCCTTATTTTTCTCGATGCAGAAATGCTGACTGAGCCCAACTTCGTTGAAAATCATTATAAAAATCATCAGAACCAAAATAATCTAATTTTATCGGGGGCTATGTATTTAAGGGCATTGTATTCATGTATTTTCCCTACTTTCTCCGAGCAACAAATAAAAAAAGTGGCTGACTTAACCAAACAAAATCAAGAACTGTATTCAAGATATAAACAGTGTAAATTCCCTCTCGATCGCCCGTATCCATTAATAGATAAAAGGGAAATAGCCCAAAAAAGTTTCAAAAATCTATCATTCAATGCATACCCATGGTACCAACAAATAGTAAGGAACTTTAATCAGGATTTGGAAGGGTTTGCCTTTCCTTGGATGGCCTTTCTAACAGGGAACATGTCGATCCGCAGGGAATTAATCATACAAGCTGGCTTGTTCGATGAGGAATTTTATCATTACGGATATGAAGATTGGGAATTAGGCTATCGTTTATATCAAATGGGAGCTCAATATAAAATCAGTAATGAAATCGTCACATACCACCAGGAGCATCCGGTGCAGGAAAGGAAATGGAAAGAGGCAGTTGGCAACTTTGGTCTCTTTAGCATTAAACATCATGACGTGGATGTATTGATCTTGGGATTAGAGCTTGCTAGAATGACCGATTTACTGACCATGAATCATATATTAAAGGAATATAAATTACTGTTACAATCCAATCCTACTCACTTCCAAAGCTTCAGTGAAAGATTCATTTGTATTTTAGAAACCATAATCCTCCTTCTTGAGGTCGATATTCGTCACTTTAATCTCTTAGGTGCAGCAGGCTTTAATGCAAAAGCAAGAAATGATTTGAAAAATGATATGAAACAAATAAATAAGCTGAAAAAATATCCTAATTTAACTGAATTTTTAGACAAGATTATAAACGAAAACTAATGGGAGGAGTATGAAAGTGGTATCCATCATTACTTGTACGATTAGAGAAGAGTTCATGGATAATGTGTTTACTAATTACCAGCAACAAACGTGGAAGGATAAAGAATTAATCATTATTTTGAATAGAGATTCGATGGACATGGACAAATGGATTCAAAAGGCCATGGACTATCCGAATGTCAGAGTCTATCAATTACATGAAAAAGCAACCCTAGGTGATTGTTTGAATTATGGGGTATTACTAGCTAATTATGATATCATTGCTAAATTTGACGATGATGACTATTACGGTCCTGATTATATTACGAACTCAATGCCGGCATTTGAGGACAGGAATGTTTCTATTGTGGGTAAAAGCGCGTGTTTTATCTATTTTAAAAACAGGAAAGCACTCATACATGTAAATGGAAATGAGAACACTTTGACCGACTCGGTGGCAGGTGCGACGTTAATGTTTAGAAAAGAAATATTTTATTATATTCGTTTTGAAAAAGTGAATCGTGCCGAAGATTACTTTTTCATTGATGAAAGCAAAAAAAAAGGATTTACTATCTATTCAACTGACCGTTATGATTTTGCTGCAATCCGGCATAACGCAGAAAATCACACTTGGAAAATCTCTGATGAGGATCTTATGTCGTGGGGAGATTTAATCGCTGAAACGGATGATTTTCCATCTTTCGTGTCAAAAAGGAAAGATGGATAAAGTATAAATCTGCTGCCTTTAAAGCGGCAGATTTTATTACTATCATTCTCTTAACCTCATACTGAAGTAGTAACTACCCTTTTTATTATATTTTATATTTACATAATCAGTAAGTAGTGGATTTACTATATAATGTCGTCAAACCAACCTGAAGTGCAGAGAGTGTTAAATCGGTAACCGGGGAAAGGAACTACAGTTGTTCTACAAATCCCAAAAGTGGATGATTTAAAAGAGGGAATATTTACCTATTAATAGAATACTAATTATAAGAAGAAAGTAGAATGATTATAAAAATTATAGGGGGTAGTGTGATGAGTGAGATCGTATGGGGTAGTCCGGCAAGTTTGTTCTGTTTAGGTTTTTTCTTTGCGGGGTTAGGAGTGTTTATTAAACTATCAAGAATGCCAAGAAAGTAAACTAAATAGATCAAACATAAAAATAGCAGCCGAGTTTGGCTGCTATTTTTGTTTCAGAAGAACTAATGCCCTCTAACATAAAACGATAATTCGATATGGCGTGGTTTGAGCCGGGATACTTTTCGTGGCAGGTCCATAAATAACGATGAGATCTCGGTTCGCAGGGCTTTTTGAAAAGAGTTGCCCATTGGTTAAGACCATTTGGGTATAAGGAGAGAGATTTAATCGTAATTGGCCATCGCTACTCACTAGTTGACTATCAAAATAGGATACTTTTACATTCTGGTATGGACTATCTTTTACCATGACAAGTGCCCGATATTGTGGTGGATAAATAAGCGGTACAGGTGCATTTCCATCATAATATCCAGTGACTCGATCTCCGACTTTCACCATTGCATGGTCTACAAAGTAAGTGGTTGGAGACACGACGAAATTTACGGTTCCTCCAACTCCATTTTCTACGGACATTAATTGATAGCAGCCTTCTCCTTCGCCAGTTTGCCCAGTGAAAAAATCACTAATCATGGTGACGGTCCCATGAAATGAATAAAAATTGATCATATTCATACCTCCATTAATTAAGGCAGACGGTGGACCTAAAATCCCCCTAAAACATTTATATGTAAGGGAGAGCCTATATGATAATTAGGGACAGTCCCCCAGCGCTTTAAAGCGCTGGGGGACTGTCCCCTTTTTAGGGCAAAAGCCCATTTCTTATAGAACAAGTTGTTAGGCGTATGACTATTGAATAGGATGAGGGGAGATGAAAATGTAAGGAGTGCGAGGTATGTATCCTAGTTATGTAAATCCGTATGATAACAATCCATATAATCAACAAGTTTATGGTTATTCAGCTCCCGTTCAGCAGGTGGAATATCATTATACAACCCATGATGACAGACAATTTGGCGGGTTTTTGCCGCCATTTGGAGGGTCAGGCCAAGGAGGAGGATTTTTGCCGCCATTTGGAGGGTCAGGCCAAGGAGGAGGATTTTTGCCGCCATTTGGAGGATCGGGCCAAGGAGGAGGGTTCCAACCGCCGTTCGGACCACCTGGCCAAGGAGGAGGGTTCCAGCCACCATTCGGGCCGCCTGGTCAAGGGCCATCAGGGCAACCGGGCCAAGGGGGTCCAACATCCGGACCGCCAACAACTCCACCGCCTTCGTATGTTCCCCAACAACAAGCAACCGCATTTGCCGTTGACCCAGGCGGGATTAGACGATGCCTTTTTAGATTTACGTATATATGGCTAAGGGGACGTGAACAGTTCTGGTTCTTCCCAATCTTTGTTGGCCGAGACTCAGTCGCCGGGTACCGTTGGACTGGATTCAGATGGATGTATTTCGGAATTAGCCTCCGCCAAATCCAATCATTTACTTGCGTCTGATATAAAGGGTGTACATGAAAAGGCTGCTATCCTAGCAGCTTTTTCTATTGGTACGAAAAAAATAATCAGACAGTAAGAGCAAGAATGAGGATGAATGCAAGCCGGACTTCTTGTAAAATGGGAGTCAGTTAAGGAGAAATCCAAGAAAGGGGAGTTTCCCTGATGGCCCAGCTTAATTTTTCGTTTGATGAAATGTGGGAGAAAATCCTTGCTTGTGACCGGTCATATGATGGACTTTTTTATACCGCAGTGAAAACGACCAAGATTTACTGCAGGCCATCCTGCCGATCCAGAAAGCCGAAGAAAAGGAATGTGGAATTCTATTCCGAGATGAGTGATGCGGAAAAGGCGGGCTACCGGGCATGCAAGAGATGCCAGCCGGAGGCCGAACATTCCCCGCACGAAGCACTTGTACGAAGTGTGATGGTGTACCTTGCAGAGCACTATAAGGCGAATCTCAATTTGGAGGATATTTCTGCTCATATCGGCATGAGTCCCTACTATTTGGAAAGACTTTTTAAGAAGGAAACAGAAGAAACACCGCGAACCTACTTGGAAAAAATAAGAATAGATAAAGCAGCCTTTTTGCTGAAAAGCACAGGACTGGCGAACCTGGATATTTGCTATGAAGTGGGGTTTCAGAGTCCTTCTAATTTTTATAGGGTGTTTAGACAGTGGAAAAAGTGTACACCGAGTGAGTATAGGAGTCAGTCTCAGGAAGGTGGCGCATAGGATGATTGAGATTAAAACCCCAAAGGACTTTAATTTTAAGGAATGTTTAGTTTTTCTAGGCCGGTCCGACCAGGAATTACTGCACAAGATTAGCGATGGATATGTATTTAAGTTGCTTAAGGTTGAACAAGAGCTCGTTTTATTGAAAATCAGTTACAAGAATGATGCGCTTCAGGTTGAATTTCCAATGGGTAACCCCACTTTGGATGCTCAAAAAATGGCTGCAAAGTATGTAGTGGACTGGTTTGATTTGGACCGGGATTTATTTGGATTTTTTGAAATGGCACGGAATGATCAGATGTTGCAGCCAGTAGTAAGTAAATATAGAGGATTACGGATTATTGGCATACCAGATTTGTTCGAAGCACTGACATGGGCGATTATGGGGCAGCAAATCAATCTGACCTTTGCTTACACCTTAAGGAAACGGTTTGTGGAACGGTTTGGCGAAAGTGTGACGTTTGATGGAGAAACCTACTGGTTGTATCCTACTTTTGATAGGATTGCAGAAATAGAAGTAGATACATTAAAGGATCTTCAATTCACGGCTAGAAAGGCGGAGTATGTGATTGGTGTTTCTCGAGCCATGGTGAATGGGGAATTATCGAGGGAAAATCTACTTAAGATGGAGGACTATCAACAGATCCATACTTATTTGACTAAATTAAGAGGGATTGGTTCGTGGACAGCCGATTATGTGATGATGAAGTGCCTTCATCAAAGTGCAGCGTTTCCTATTACAGACGTGGGTCTTCATAATGCAGTTAGAATTCAATTAGGGCTTGAGCGAAAGCCCACTTTGGATGAATTGAAAGAAATGGCGGCGGGCTGGACAGGCTGGGAAGCTTACGCGGTGTTTTATCTTTGGAGGTCTTTATATGTATAAATTGGATTACCCATCTCCAATTGGAGTGGTCGAAATAGTAGGCACGAGTGAAGGGATTCTGTCTATTTTGTTTACTGAAAGGGACAAACCGTTGTATGCGAGAGAGTCTACGACACCTAAAGTGTTAGAGGATGCGTATAGCGAGTTGAATGAATACTTCAGGGGAGAGCGGCAGACCTTTACTTTTCCTTGTATCGTTGCTGGAACGGCATTTCAGCAAAAGGTATGGGAAACTTTGAAAGGTATTCCGTTTGGTGTTACGGCATCTTACAAAGACATCGCCGTTTCAATGGGAAACGATAAGGCCATCAGAGCGGTGGGAAGTGCCAATGGAAAAAATAAGTTGAGCATCGTAATCCCTTGCCATCGGATCATTGGCTCGAATGGAAAATTGACTGGATATGCGGGAGGGCTCTGGAGAAAGGAATGGCTTTTGCTGCATGAGAAGAACTTATGCCCATTGAAGGTTGAAAGCCGTACGAAAGAGAACGGTAAAAATATTGAACAGGAAAAATAATACAAATGTATTTACTTAAAGGGTATCATAGTTTAATCTTATACATAGGATAACTACATACATAAAATTACTATGTATGTAAAGATGAGACAGAATGGCCTATTAATGAGTCAGAACTATGAGGTGAGTGGGAATGGGTTTCTATTATTTACTATTACTCTTTATAGGTGTAGTCCTTCTTGGAGTAGGTGTACTAAAAGGCTTTTTTGCCCCTGTAAAAAAATCTATGTTGCTATCCGTTACTGGAATCGTGTTCATCGTTACATCCTTACTACTATTGATGCCTGGCAGTTCTGATGTTATTTCCAAGCTATTAACTTCTTTATTTTACTAGGTGGAAATCTGTTAAGAATAGAAAGACGAGAGCGATTGCTGACCGACGGCGATCGCTTATTTACTATAAATTAGATATTTATGGTATTGTTGTATATAAAAAGGAGGGGGTAAATGAATGTCAATTAAGCCATCCGCTATTGGTTTAGTTGCGGCAATAATATCCATCATCTTATGGTTGATCTTAAACTTCTTCAATCCATACTCAAATCAAGCTAGTTTTGATTCCACACTCATAACCTTATTTATGCTGGTCTTTCCGGCTTTTGCAGCCATTTTTTCTTATTATCGCTCAAAAACAATCTTTATGTTAATTGCATTCATTTGGTCTTTACCTTTAAGTCTCTATTTACTAATGACTCCGGGTATATTCCTCCTTTTTGGGATTACCAGTTTTACATATCTTATAAGTTTTATTTTAATGCGAAAATCAACTGGACGAATTAAATAATAAATACAAGGTGCGTAAATTCTTAGGATTTACGCACTTTTTATTTATTACGGTCGTCAATAGCCTCGATTGGCTATCCAAAAAGTCCTTGTTCGGGTGGAAAAAACAGATATCGACCTCTTTCACAAGGATATCTGCCACTTTTAAAATTTATCTGCCACTTTTCAAACTTTATCGTCCACTTTCAACAACATATCAGCCACCACCACCCAACCACCCAAACAACCAGTGCCTGGTGCAACCCCTACCCAAAATTTTAACTTTGACTAATTAGCCACCGCCGCCCATTTATGTAAAGTTTACTTGACATCATGTATGGTTCTTGTTACATTATGTATAACATAGTTTACTTAATTTGGAATTTTATATGAGGGAGGTGTGAACCATGACTTATCAAGAAAAGAAAAGCATCGTAACGTTGATCAGCGCCATACTCATCTTCGTATCCTACAGCTTGTACATGTATCCTCAGCATCCTGAAGGGGGTCTGGAATCGACCGAAACCTTTCGTTATTGGGGCTCCTTTGTCCTCATCTTAACTTTGGTATCAATAGTCGCGCACATCTTGATTAGCATTATTTTTAACATCGTCTTCAGAATAACGACCAAAGAAAAGGAACCGAAATTTGCCGATGAACTAGATAAGTTAATTGATTTAAAAGCAAACCGAAATTCCTTTTTTGTGTTTATCATCGGCTTTCTACTTGCAATGGGCTCGCTTGCTTTCTATCAGCCTTCACAGGTGATGTTCGTGATCCTGATTATTGCAGGATTCCTTTCCGATGTGACCGGCTCCGTTACGAAACTTTATCACTATAGGAGAGGAGTATAAAATGGGAAAAATTCTTGTCGGCAATCACATTCGCAAATTACGATTCAATCATGATGAAATGACCCAGCAGCAATTGGCTGACAAGGTGGGTGTAACAAGACAAACCATCGTGGCTCTCGAAAAGGGAAACTACTCCCCATCTCTAGAACTCGCTTTTCGCATTGCTCACGCCTTTAACTTACCGTTGGAAGAGGTATTCTTTTACGGTGACCAAACAAAGCAGTAGGAACGAGGATTGTTTTTGAATTTATTAAAAGGGGAGAATAAAATGAATTCAAACAAAAGAGCAGCAAAATTGGTGGGTGTCCTGTTTATACTGGCAGCCGTTACGGCGGTCATCGGTCTTCTTTTATACGACCCGATCCTAAACGGCCCCGATTATCTGATTAATGGCTCCGAACACGCAAACCAGGTGGTCGTGGGGGCACTTATGGAGTTAATTCTTGTTGCCTCAGCGGTGGGTACGGCAACGACCATGTTTCCTATTTTAAGAAAGTATAATGAAACGATCGCTCTTTGGCATGTGTGCTTCAGGTTTCTTGAAGCCATCATTATTACGATTGGTGTCATCAGCGTACTGTCCCTATTGACCTTAAGCCGGGAATTTGTAGCAGCAGGAGCCCCGGATACCGCCTCTTTTCAAGCTTCAGGTACTGTATTAAAAGCCATCCATGACTGGACATTTATGCTTGGCCCCCTTTTCATGCTGGGCATCAATACGATGATGTACAGTTATATATTTTATAAAACCAAGCTCGTACCAAGGTTTATCTCCGTCTTAGGTATAACAGGGTCAACACTTGTTTTTATTTATGGATTGTTAGTCATGTTCGGTGTCATTCAACAAATTTCTGTATGGAGCCTTTTGTCACTGCCAGTGGCAGCGAATGAAATGATATTAGCCGTCTGGCTCATCGTGAAAGGATTCAATGAATCCGTACTTGCTTCCCTATCCGCAAAAAAAGTAGTGTCTAATTAAACGTTTCAACATATTTTCTCTCCACAAAAATAAGCCCCTCTCAATTGAGAAGGGGTTTTAATCATTCAATGCAAAAATTAATTCCGATTACGGATCGAATGAATCACTGCAACGATGGTTATAACGGCTGCAATAGCAGTAACGATAATGGCTATTGTAAGCATTACAAGCCCCCCTTATGTTTATTCCTCCCGTGTTTCACCATATACATGGTTGAATTGTTATATGCCAAAAAATGAATCCATTCCTTAAATCTTTCATTTATTTAAAAAGGTCTATTGACATAAACGTAAAAAAGTTTTATTATTATCTCAGATTCAAGATATCTTAATTCGAAATAAAACAGGAGGTGAGAGGATGAACAGAAAATGTACCAATTTGCCCTTTCTTGTATTGATGCAAACATCCAAAGAAATTCAGGAGAGAATAAAGGTAGAAATGACAAAATACAACCTGAGTATTACAGAATTTTCTGTTCTAGAAGTGCTTTATTACAAAGGAAAACAAACCATACAACAAATTGGTCACAGAATATTAATTTCAAGTGGTTCTATGACCTATGTTATTGATAGATTGGAACAGAAAGGCATGTTAAATCGCAGCGCTTGCCCAAATGATCGGAGAGCCATACATGTGGATTTAACTGATCAAGGCAATAACTTGATGGAGGAAATCATGCCGAAACATCAAGAACTAGTGGATCACATGTTTGGTTCTTTAGATTCTCATGAGTCGGAGCTATTGGTTAAACTTTTGAAAAAAGTAAGTAGTGAAAGTTAATATTTTTTTTGGAAATATATCTCGAAATCGAGATAAATAAAAATTTAGGAGGATATAATAATGATAAATCTTGGTTTATTAATCATTCGTTTAGTTGTTGGTGTATTATTCATTGGTCATGGGGCTCAAAAATTGTTTGGTTGGTTTGGCGGCTACGGGTTAAAAGGTACAGGAGGCTGGTTTGAATCCATTGGAATGAAACCAGGTGTAACCATGGCGCTTTTCGCAGGGTTGGCAGAACTTATTGGTGGTATTTTGTTTGCTGTAGGATTCTTAACTCCGCTTGCTGCACTGTTGATTGCAGGAACCATGATCATGGCTATTGTAAAAGTGCATGCTCCAAACGGATTATGGGCAACATCAAATGGATATGAATATAACCTAACTTTACTGGCAGTAGCTATTGGTGTCGCTTTAATAGGTCCTGGCAAATATGCGCTAGATATATTTTTCTTTTAGGCTATGTAAAACAATATGTTAATTTGCAAACAGTTGATTGGAGCGGAAGGTGCGAAGACTCCTGCGGGAGTATGGGGCAGGGGAGACCCTGCAGGAGCGCAAGCGACGAGGAGGCTCCCCGGCACGCCCGCGAACCGCTCGCACCTGGAGCGGAAATCAACTGTCAACTTTAATAAAGCCTACTTTTAAAAGGATTAAGATAAACATTGAATTTTTATAAGGAGGGGTAATAAATGAGCAAGAAAACAATGGGTATTCACCATATTACAGCCATCGTAGGCCATCCCCAGGAAAACGTGGATTTTTATGCAGGCGTGTTGGGTCTGCGTTTAGTTAAGAAAACAGTGAATTTTGATGATCCAGGAACGTATCACCTGTATTTTGGGAACGAAGGTGGGAAGCCTGGAACCATCATTACATTTTTTCCATGGGCAGGAGCTCGTCAAGGAACCATTGGGGACGGCCAGGTAGGTGTCACATCATACGTTGTTCCAAGCGGGGCCATGGAATTTTGGAAAAGAAGGTTAGAGAAGTTCAATGTTTCTTTTACCATCATGGAACGCTTTGGAGAGCAGTATCTGGAATTTGATGATCCACACGGTCTTCACTTAGAAATCGTTGAAAGAGAAGAAGGAGAAATCAATCAATGGACCTTCGGTGACGTAACACCAGAAGTGGCGATTAAAGGCTTTGGCGGTGCCACACTATTATCAACCCAGCCGAACAGAACAGCTGAATTATTAGAAAAAGTAATGGGCCTTGAATTAATCGGTAAAGAATATGACTTTGCTCGGTATCGTTCAACAGGAGATATTGGGAATGTGATTGACCTTAAATTAACTCCGATTGGCCGCGGCCGTATGGGAGTAGGAACCGTTCACCATATCGCATGGCGTGCGATTGATGACCAGGATCAACTTGATTGGCAGCAATATGTGGCGGCAAATGGCTATGGTGTTACTGCTGTCCGGGATAGAAACTACTTTAATGCAATTTACTTTAGAGAGCACGGAGAGATCCTGTTTGAAATCGCAACGGATCCTCCGGGATTTGCTCATGATGAGTCCCTAGCGACAATGGGAGAAAAATTGATGCTGCCAACACAGTATGAGCCACAAAGAGCACAAATTGAACAAGTGTTACTACCGTTTGATGTAAGAGAAATAGACTGATTATGTGAAAAGGAATGATTTCTTTGCTTTCAATCGACCCTGCATCATTATCTGAAAGAGACAATTATAAATTTCTAATAGGTAGCATCATACCTAGGCCAATCGCTTTTGTCACAACTCTTTCAAAAGACGGTGTTTTAAATGGGGCACCATTTAGTTATTTTAATATCGTGTCATCTAATCCCCCAATGATTTCTTTATCGATCCAACGGTCATCAGGGAGGCAAAAGGATACAGCGAGAAACATGATCGAATCCAAGCAATTTGTGGTTCATATCGTTGATGAGCAAAATGTTGAAAAAATAAATAAAACAGCAGCAAGCCTTCCTCCTGATCAAAGTGAAATAGAGTTAGCTAACTTAACACCGGTAGAAAGTATGAAAATATCAGTTCCTGGAGTGAAGGAAGCGAAAATTAGAATGGAATGTATAGTAGAGCATTCCTTGGAATTGGCTGGCTTGGATACCCCGGGGTGTGATTTGATAATAGGAAAAGTTGTTCAATTTCATATCGAAAGTGACATTTATGAAAATGGAAGAATCAATCCAAAGGAATTAGCTGCAGTTAGCAGATTGGCTGGCAATAATTACGCAAAAATTGGTGAGATTTTTGAAATTGAAAGACCGAATTAATTCGTTTTATATCCCATTGAAAAATGGAGGGGTAGCATGCAAAAAACAGCAGGGATCCATCATATTACAGCAATGGTGAATGATGCTCAAAGGAACATCGACTTTTATGCAGGTGTACTGGGTTTACGACTTGTTAAAAAAACGATTAATTTCGATCGGCCAGAAGTGTACCATCTTTATTTTGGGAATGACACGGGCCAACCAGGTACTGTTATAACTTTTTTCCCTTGGGCTAAACAGCTGAAAGGTCGAATTGGAACGGGGCAGGTCGGCGTAACTAGTTATGTTATCCCGAAAGGTACCGCTCTATTTTGGGAGAAACGATTAGATAAATTTGGTGTTGAATTTACCGCATCCCTTCGTTTTGGTGAAAAATATATAAAATTTAACGACCCTGACGGACTTCAAATTGAATTGACTGAAAGAGACGAGGGACCAAGGAATACTTGGAATTTTGGAGGAGTTCAACCAGAAAATGCGATTAAAGGATTTGGCGGTGCTGTTCTGTTTTCGGCACAGCCACATAAAACGACAGACGTGCTAGAAAATGTGTTGGGATTAGAATGCATGGGTCAAGAGAATGAATTTCTACGATTTAAGTCTGAAGGCAATGTTGGGAATACTATCGATATTCAGTTAAATCCATCAGTCAGGGGACTGATGGGAGCAGGGACGGTTCACCATATAGCATGGAGAGCAAAGGATGAGGACGATCATCAAAGGTGGAGGTCCCTTCTTGTTGAAAATGGATATTATCCGACAGAGATTCTGGACCGAAACTACTTCAAGGCTCTTTATTTTCATGAAGCAGGGGGAATCCTTTTCGAAATATCCACTGACCCACCAGGTTTTGAGATAGATGAACCTGCTCATGTACTTGGAAAAAAACTTATGCTACCGTCTTGGTTAGAGTCCAAAAGAGAAGAATTAGAAGAAACTTTACCGCAGGTGGAGGTTCGAGTTCTGGAAGGAGATAAATAATGAAACATATTTTCAATAAAGGGAAAGATTCGACAAAACCAACGCTATTAATGCTTCATGGTACGGGTGGCAATGAGTTAGATTTGTTGCCTCTTGCAGGAAGAATAGATGAGGAAGCTTCTGTATTGAGCGTTCGCGGAAATGTATTAGAAAATGGAATGCCTCGATTTTTCCGAAGATTAGCGGAGGGGGTATTCGATATAGAAGACCTTATTTTTCGAACAAAAGAACTAAATGAGTTTTTAGATGAAGCAGCAGAAAAATATGGTTTCGACCGAGATAACATATTCGCTGTTGGATACTCTAACGGTGCAAATATAGCGGCCAGTTTATTGTTCCATTATCAAAACGCCTTAAAGGGTGCTATTCTCCACCACCCCATGGTACCAAGAAAAGGGATCGATCTTCCTGATTTATCAGGTAAGTCGGTGTTTATTGCTGCTGGGACAAATGATCCGATTTGCTCGCCAATGGAATCGACCGAACTACAATACTTACTAGAAAAGGCTCATGCGAATGTGGAACTTCATTGGGAGAATAGAGGTCATCAATTAACACTTCAAGAGGTGGAAGCAGCGGCTGATTGGTATCGCAAAGTAATCATTAAATAAATGAATGGAATTATAGAAAAAAGACATAATAGGTGGTGTGTTGAATTGGGTATCCTATCCAATCTGTTTGGAAATTCGTCTGATAAGGAGACAGAAAAAATGACAAATGTAAAATTAGCTGTGGTTTATTACAGCATGGGTGGCACAAACTATCAACTAGCAAAATGGGCCGAAGAAGGAGCAAAAGAAGTTGGTGCGGAGGTAAAAATAGTAAAGGTTCCAGAACTTGCGCCACAATCAGCGATTGAAGGCAATCCGGTTTGGAAAGCACATGTAGATGCAACAAATGATGTACCAGAGGTTCAATTGGAAGACTTAGAGTGGGCGGATGCCATCATTTTCAGTGTACCTACTAGATTTGGAAATATGCCTTCACAAATGAAGCAATTCCTCGATACAACTGGTGGTCTATGGTTTAACGGAAAACTGGTAAATAAGGTTGTAAGTGCGATGACCTCTGCTCAAAATCCACATGGCGGACAAGAAGCTACAATATTATCGCTTTATACGACTATGTATCACTGGGGAGCAATCGTTGCTGCTCCTGGTTATACAGATCCTGTAACGTTCGGTGCTGGTGGAAACCCTTATGGAACAAGCGTGACCGTGGGGCAAGATGGAAAAATGATTGAAGATGTTCAAGCTGCGGTTAAACACCAAGCGAAACGTACAGTTACAGTTGCAGAATGGGTTAAAAAAGCGAATCAATAAAGGATAGAGAAGCTAATTGACGATGGTCGATTAGCTTTTTTTTGATATCTGGCGAGAGATAGTTAATCTTTCGCAAGGAAAAATAGCTTAAATCATGAATGGGACTCCTTTTAACTTGGCAGGGTGCATTGGAAAATAATTTTCAAATTTTGTAGAATTCCTCCTCATTTTTGTAGAATTCTCATTGATCAAACGATAAACGTATGAATATCTTGCTCATTGGTACATAAAAAAGGCAGAGGGAACATCCCGCTGCCTTTCTGCTAACCTAATATTCGCAAACTCTCTTCAACAAAGGCCGGTATGTCATCTGGTTGTCTACTAGTGACTAGCTGATTCTGGCACACGACTACTTCTTTGTCATGCAAATGGCCGCCTGCATTCTTTAAATCTACATGAATAGATTTATAGCCCGTTACATCACGCCCTTGAAGCGTTTCAGCAGTGATTAGCAGTTGTGGTCCATGGCAGATGGCTAAGACAGGTTTTTTCGCATCCATAAATGCTTTAGCGAAGAGGACAAAACGCTGGTCTGCACGAAGAATATCCGGTGAAAAACCTCCTGGAATGAAGAGTGCATCAAAATCCTCAGGAGAGACATCATCAATGCTTGCATCAATGACAACTTCGCTGGTTCCCTGCTTTCCCTTCACGGTTTTATCCTTCTCCATTTCGATTGTCGTAATCGCATGGCCCTTTTCCTTAAAGGACTGTACTGGTTCCATATACTCGGAATCCTCAAAATGATCAGTTACTACAACAGCAATTTTTTTACCCACATTCATTCACTCCTTATCCAAGTCTCTTGAATAAGATACCCTTCTCTAACTCGGTTGAAACGAGTTAATAAGGAACGAAAAAATTCCGGTAGGTAACAGCAGCTGGTGGTACCGGCGGTGGAGGAATAAAGGGAACGACCATTGGCTTATACCACGGGTGGTAGTGGTGATAAAGTATGTAATAATACATTCTTATCATCCTTTCATGTCATGTCACAGTAGATTATGAGCCATCACCTTCGTATGATTGGATGCATGCCTACTTTCCTTTTTACAAAAAAAAGAAGCAAAAATATGCTTCTTAGCTTGTTCCTTTATCTAGTTTAGAAAAGCTCTCCATTTTCGTAACCCAATAAGCTGTAAAATAAAGGAGTAGAAAAATAATAAAATCATAAAAAGAGGACCAATGTTTCGGGTCATAAAAGCCGATTGCGTCAAAGAACTTCATTCCTCCAAAAGCAGCAAGGGCAGAGAATATGGCTCCTTTTAATAAGGGATTCATCTTTGGCTTGATCTGTAGAGCGAGCATAACCCCAACGGGTGCTAAAGAATAGTGATATGGTAAAAAAAGAAAAGGTGCTAGAGGGATAATTGTCATCGGATAAGACCACAGCCCAAGAGATAAGGCGGCAAGATCAATTGTAAGTGCCAAAATGACGGTCAATAAGCCTCCTAAAAGAAGACGCCCCGTACTATTTTTATCCCTGACTAGGAACCAAACAACCCATGGGACGATAAACAATGCCAAACCAAACCACCATTGCCATGTCGAAAGAAAATCTTCTCTCACAGCTTTTGCAAAAAACGAACTGACCTCAGTAAATTGGTGATAGGCTTTTTCTGATTGAGCGAGACCTTCCTCATATGCCATGTGTATAACCTCTCTCTAGAAACATAATTAATGGTATTTTTTTCAGCTTTACACTCTTTTATACTTTGTCGATGTCCTTTATAAATATAAAAAGAGCCTGTTTTTATTAAAACAAGCTCTTCCTTTTTGCTATTTAATTTTGTAAGTCTCTTTTAACGCTATTGCCTAGTTTAGGCTAGCCTCATACAAGACTATTGTGATGGTTCACCTTTTAAGCAAGAACACGTTTGTACAACTTGATGCAATATCGAGCACTATCTCCAGCGTCTACACCAATATCAAAAGAAGTTGGGTTAACAACGGAAATGGATACTGTAGTTCCTACTGGTACAGGAGTAGTTGCTACACCATTAGCTCCGATTTCAATGACAGATGCACCAGTATTAGTTACTGTAAAAGTACCTTGAAAATAATCATTAGGTGTAGGTGCGATCCAAACTGGTCCAAGATATTGTCCAAGAGCGTTTCCGCAAATCTCCTCTACAAAAATCTCTCCTTCTGGACAGCAGTGTCTATTAGCTGGTAAAACAGTAATGCGATTATCAAATGATCCTCCGCACATATTGATCTCTCCCTTTCATTTCAAGAATTATTACTACACTCTATTAAATGCAGCATGTCCGAAATGGTTCAGTGCAAATGTTGATTTTTAAAAGATTTTTCAAAGTTTTAAAAGGTCTATTATTAGGCCAGGCCCAATAATAGACCCCTTTTTAATTTAGACCCTGTTAAGCAAGAACACGCTTGTACAATTTGATGCAATATCGAGCGCTATCGCCAGCATCTACACCAATATCAAAAGAAGTTGGGTTAACAACAGAAATGGATACTGTAGTACCTACTGGTACAGGTGTAGTTGCTACACCGTTAGCTCCGATTTCAATGACAGTTGCGCCAGTATTTGTTACTGTAAAAGTACCTTGAAAATAATCATTAGGTGTTGGTGCAATCCAAACTGGTCCAAGATATTGTCCAACTGCGTTACCACAAATCTCTTCTACAAATATTTGGCCTTCAGGACAGCAGTGTCTATCAGCAGGTAAAACAGTAATACGGTTACCAAAAGATCCTCCACACATAGAAATCCCCCCTCTCTTTTTCTAAATTTTTATTACTCTTTATTTAATGCAACTTGTCCAAGGTTGTCCTGTGCAAATGTGGATTTATTTAATAATTTTATAAAAATAATAAAGGTGACCATGCCTGGTCACCTTTTATCTGCCGATCTTCCTAATTTTCCTTACCTTTGTCTTTTTCGTCAAAAATAACGAAACAAAAGTCCAAGCAGAATTTACCTTCTGTTATCCCGTCGCCAACCTGGGATACCGTAATCGAATCTACATGATCAACAGAGGCTGAATTTGTATTACCAGGAGGGACGGTAAACTCAACTGGACTTCTGCCAGTACGAGTGACGAGAACCCTAATAGAGCCTGTACTTCTGGTGTTATTGAAAACGGAGATATTTACGATAGCATCAGTCCTGGCTCGTTGTTTCCAAATTTCCAAATTGGAAGTTTGATTGTTCAATAATAGATTTCCACATATACTGTTACATACCACCTTTCCATGCCGCTCTTTAGGTGGTTTCACTTCCACTTTGACGATATGTTCCACTTTTTGCTTCTTTTTTTCCTTATCACAAGTGCAATAAAAATGTTCACAATCATTGCATCTTTCTTGATAGGGATCCCATATTTCTCCGTAATACCTTTTGCCCAAAACCTAAACACCCCTTTCAGTTGATACCATCATATGAAACTTTACTGGATTGGATTGGACAGGGTCCATGTAAATATAAAAATAGGCTATATATGATCTCAAAAGAGAAGGAGGAATTTTTCTGCAAGTGATTTTTATTTTTTAGACTGTGTTAAAGGTTAAGGCTGTTTTATTCTTGCTCACATCGGATTGAACTACCAATGGGTGATGAGTATCTGTAAAAGAGTGTTTAAATCCAAGGAAGGAAAGCTTCGAAAAGGTGTCATCGCATCTGTTGTTCTGTCACTCGCCATTTTGGCAGGTGGAATCCAATGGTTTGCTTCAACCGCTACACCAAGCATGGGTAATTTCCGGCATGAGCAAATGCAACAAATCGGGCTGGGATCTACTAATGGAAACACAGGGAATACAACCACAGCGAGTTCAAATCAGGGACCGCCTAACGGAGAAGATTTTCACCGAGGAAAATTTGGTGATAGAGACGGAAAAGAAGGCCACGGTGGCAGCAGCAATCCATTTTTAGTCGTTCTTAATTATTTCGCCATCTGGGCAGCCATCATCATACCTACTTATTTTCTGGAAACGCGGGTCTTAAGGAAAAAACGAAGATCGACCAATATTCAACCCACCTAATAGTAAGAGCGAATCGATCAGAATGGTTAATATGGTACCGATAGATGGGACATTTGAAAAAGTGTTCCATCTATCGGTTCTTTTTATTTACTTGAATCCAATCGAATCAAAAAAAGATGGCCCCTAATTAATAAATTAATATAGGGATCATCTTTTAGCATCTTAACTTTTTTATCGCACCGTTTTCAAGTTCAATCGCAATTAGGTCCTTCTTGTCTAGGTGTTTCGCACGAAAGTCTTTGTGAAAGGTAAAAAATATACCTAGTTACTAGGTTCATCGTTCATATGGGATTTGAATAAATGGATAGATGGTGAACCATATTAATGGGTATGTACATTTTTTTGTTACACCTCGGAAAAGTTGAGAAGTTTCAAAGGTGGGTACGCAATGAGAGGTTCATTTTTTAAATATAAACCTAAGGGTGATAGTGATAAAAGAGAGTTTCAGGAACAAGCACCATTTTCAGGGGACCTAGGAGCGGATATTGCTTTAATCAAATCAATATATTCTTTCCCTGAGAATAAGGACTTTATGGTACGAGAATTTCAGGTTTATTCCTTGAAAAAACAAGCTGCACTATTTTATATTCCTTCATTAGCAGATTCAAAGGTAATCGATGAGGAAATTATCAAGCAGCTTGTCACAGGGGAAAAAGCAATTAAAGAGCTCCCTTCATTAGTCAGTATAAGCGCAGTGAAAGAGGAGCGGATGGTCAAACAAGCCATCGACGATTTAAATGTAGGCGACACCTTGCTTTTACTAGAGGGTGAAAAGAGTTCCTATGTGATGAAAACAGCCATGGCTGCAGGTAGAAATGTAGAAAAACCGCAAAACGAAACGACTTTATTGGGTCCAAAAGAGGCGTTTAATGAAAAAGCGGATACCAATATCTCGCTTATCAGAAAAAAGATTCATAGCAAAGATTTTATGGTAGAAAAAATAATTGTAGGTAGTCGATCCCATAATGAAATATACCTTGTTTATAACAAAGAGTTGGTGGGTGAACGACTTTTAAAAGAGGTAAAACAGCGAATTGAGTCCATCGAAAAGGATGCTGTGCAAAATCTTAGCCTATTAGTACAATACATTGAAGACAGAAAATCGAGTCTATTACCTACTATTTTACAAACAGAACGACCGGATCGAGCGGCATCTTTTATAGAAGATGGATATATAACCGTATTGATGGACAATTCACCCTTTGCACTAATTCTACCAGCAACTTTTTGGTCTTTTTTCCATTCAGCAGACGATCATTATTTCCGATTTGCTTATGGGAATTTTACAAGGTTCCTTAGAAGTATCGCTATTTTTATCACCTTGTTTGTTCCATCCATTTATATTGCTATTACTAATTATCACGTCGAAATGATTCCAACAGATTTACTTTTAGCGATCGCTGGTGCCAGGGAGAAAGTTCCTTTCCCTGCCATATTGGAATTGTTAATCATGGAATTGTCCTTTGAGTTAATACGAGAAGCCGGTATTAGGGTTCCCTCGCCAATCGGACCCACGATTGGGATCGTAGGCGCCCTTATTTTGGGTCAGGCAGCTGTTGAAGCAAACATTGTAAGTCCCATTGTCGTCATCGTTGTAGCGTTAACAGGGTTATCTTCTTTTGCTATTGGGGACGTCAATTTGAATTATGCAATGCGGATTGCCCGATTTATTTTTCTCCTTGCTTCTAGCCTGTTTGGCATCTTTGGGATGGTGGGTTGTTTTATTATGGGGTTATCGTATTTATCAGTCACGAAATCATTTGGAGTTCCTTATTTTGCTCCGTTAACACCAAATTATAGGTCTTCGAAGGATACCATATTCCGGAGAACGCTAAAAAATGAAAAGTTTAGACCTGCTTATGTGAAAACGGGTGACATCACAAAAGAATCCACTGAAAATGAGTAAAGTTAGGTGGTATCGTGGTTAAAGTTGAAAAAGATCAAATAGGTGGAAAAGAATTTTTGTCAATCATTGTTCTGCTAATTGGTACGAAGGCAGGGGATATGACAACTACCTTATTGTATGGGAAAGCTCTGAATGCCGCTTGGATGGTGGTTCTAGGCTCTTTTCTCGTTATGCTGCCAGCGTTGGTTATATTAAATCATGTTTTAGGGAAATTTCAGCAGAAAAACCTGATGGAAATTATCTACTTAACCTTTGGTAAGTATGTGGGTTTTTTGATCGGGTTTGGTTTATTTTCTATTGTTTTGTTTGCAACCGCAATCGATACAAGGAGTTATTCTGATCAGCTAATCACTATGAATTTTCCTAAGACTCCACTCTTCGCCTTATATGGAATTTTTCTTGTCATTTCTTTTTATTTAGCGAAAAAAGGGTGGGAATCCATTGGCTCCGTTGCATGGATGATTATCCCGTACATTATTATTGTGATGATATTATTGGGTTTTCTTTTGTTTGCACAAGGAGAAGTGAAGCGTATTTTCCCTTTATTTGGGCCAGGGAAAATAGAACTAGCGAAAATTAGCTTTTCTTATACATCTATTTATGGAGAGGCAGTGGCTCTTGCAATGGTCTATCCATTGGTAAAAAGCCGAGGAGTCTATACGAAAGGGATCCTACTTTCTTTAAGTATGACTGTCATGGGGATGGCTCTATTTTATTGTTTGTACAGCTTGGTATTTGATTATCGAAGTATTGATAAAATTACCTACCCCTTCAATGAAGCCACACGATTTGTATCCCTGGGAAGCAGTATTAAAAACATTGAAACATTGTATTTGACCTTTTGGCTTCTAGGGATTTTCATCAAATTTTCTATCTATTTGTATGTGCTAAGCAAAATATTCGGTTCTTTGTTTGGAATTGGTGAATTTGAACAAACAATTTTTCCACTTACAATCCTTGTGTTGCTGATTGGTATGATGCCTGAGAACCAAATTGAGAATGTATTCGTTTTGAGAGATAAAATGCTAATCTATTCAAAATACTTTTTCTTAACGTTACCACCCCTTCTTTGGCTGACGATCAAGGTGAAGGAGGTTATGAAAAGATGAGAGGTAAGAGAATCTCCCTTTTTGTCATTTTACTATCTCTTTTTTTGACGGGGTGTTGGGATAAGAAAGAAGTCGAAGAGATGTCTTACGTGGTGGCGATTGGCCTGGATATGCCGAGTAACATTAATTTAAAGAAAGAACAAGCACTTGATGTTACCTTCCAATTTGCCAACCCAAAAGCAAGCGCTCAAACGGCCGATAGCGGAGGGGGAGCAGAACAGGCAAAGCGGGATATTATAACGTTAACCGCACCTGATTTTGTCACGGCTAAAAATACGGCCAATTCCTTTGTCACTAGGCAAGTGTCCTTTACTCACACGATGGTTATTGCGGTATCAGAGGAATTAGCGAAACGGCCAGAATTTTATAATTTTATTACTACTACTTTAAAAGAAAGAGAAATTCGCAGGGAAACGAGTCTTCTAGTTACAGAAGGGAAGGCTGCTGATTTTATCAAAAATAATAAACCGGAAATGGGCGTTCAACCCCACAAATATTTTCAATTTATTATCGATCGTTCCGTTGAGACGGGGATGGTTCCTCATTCCACACTCAATCGGTTCGTCAATATCACTGACGCTGATGGTGACTTATTTTTAGCCATGTATGGGTCTTATAAGAGTAAAGACGGACTAAATAACTTCAATGAAGAGGATAAATATAAAGCGGGTGAAGTGCCGAAGAAAGGTGGAAATCCTGTTCAATTTATTGGTTCAGCAGTTTTCAAAGAGGGACGGATGATTGGAAGGTTAAGCGGAGAAGAAACAAGAGCTTCTTTGTTGCTAGACAATACCTCAGAGATTGAAGATATGTTCGTTAGCTATCCGGATCCTCTCAAAGAAAGGTTTAAGATTAGTGCAAGAATTAGAAAGAAAGTGAGCACAGAGGTCAAAATGAAAAGGAGAAAGGGTCTTCCTCCTAAAATAGATGTGAAGGTTCCTTTGGAATTAGAGTTGGTCTCCATTCCAAGTATGATTGGGTACGGTGATGACTTGAAGAAGCAGAAAATATTAAAAGATAATATCGAGGGTTTACTGGAAAAAAGATTAACGAACTTGGTTCAAAAATCACAAGAAACATTCAAATCGGAACCATTTTATTGGTCATTGGAAATTCGCCCATTATTTAGTTCTGTGAAGGAATATGAATCCTGGGATTGGACGAAAAAAAACTTCCCCTATGCGGATATTCATGTAGAGGTAGATGTTCGATTTATTGGGTTCGGGAAACAGATCAAAGAGGGTAAATTGGAAAAGGTGAGAGACTAATGATGTTGATTTTGTGGACGATTGTCCTTTTAAGCTCTTTTTATAGCTTTGGCCATGCTTACTTTTTACTAAAGGGAAAAAATAGGTTGGGGGCGGTCGGTGTATTACTTGTTGGTTTATCCATATTAATTTGCCCATTTTTTATAAGGATGAAATAGTCTTGAGGGCAAAGAGAACACATAATGAGGAGGATCCACACATGAAATGCCCGGAATGTGATTATGTCAGTCAGAGTGATGTGGGAAGGTATTGCATTAATTGCGGCCATACCTTTTTGAAGGACGGAGAGACGCATCAGGATTCAAGCAGCCTTTTTTATGAATTTGCCACGTATGTTGATGCGGTTCCGAAGCAGTTCCGTTCGGTGGAGCCTAAATTCCAAAATATCTTCTCGCGGGTGTTCCGTAAGCATAGTGAACTGGAGGCGGAACGGCTTTTTATCGTAGGAACGGCCCTTACCACACCAAAGATTGGCGAGGTAAAGGAAACGTGGCCAAAGCCTTGGTTGTTTGCAAGAGTCTTTCTATTTGCCCTTCTTGCTTTTATAGGATTATACCTGGGTGTGAGCTATTTCAAAAATATCAACTTTATACCGGGGCTAATTATTGTCGGGGCGTTTGCCGTTCCCATCTCGACGCTGATCTTCTTTTGGGAGATGAACGCACCCCAGAATATTGCGATCTATCGAATCATTTATGTAGTCTTTATCGGCGGCATCCTTTCTATGCTAGTGGCACTGTTGTTTTTTAATATCCTAAAAAATAACATCAACCCGATTACGATTGGGATTGTAGAAGAACTAGCCAAAGCACTGGTCGTCATTTTTTTCGTGCGAACGAGAAAATACCGGTACACTCTCAATGGACTGCTGTTAGGAGCTGCGGTCGGAGCGGGCTTTGCGGCATTCGAAACGGCTGGTTATTCACTAAGGGCTCTATTATCCGGCAGTTTCCCTGGCCTGTATTCCACCATCCTGGTGCGCAGCTTCTTGGCTCCAGGAGGACATGTGGCGTGGGCCGCATTAACGGGAGCCGCTTTTTGCCGGGTACAAGGAAACCACAAATTTGAGCTGAGCATGTTGCTAAAACCAAGGTTTATCCGAGTCTTCGCTCTTGTCGTGTTAATGCATGCTTTATGGGACACCCCAATACCAGGTATATTTCCAGTTGGACAAATCTTCCTGATGCTCGTATCATGGATTGTAGTTTTTCTGATGATTCGAAGGGGCTTAAAGGAAATCGCCACGAAGAAAGTACAATTGAGCAGCGTTCCTTTTGAGCCTACATCCTAAGGGAAGAGGGGAAGGGTCGTCAAAAAAAGCTGAGTTAAACAGAGTCAAAAATAAAAAGGGCTATTGAAGCCCTTTAATTTGTTTTTCATTAGGCTGTGTTAAAGAACAGTGTTGATTTTTATTACCTGTTGATTGGAGCGGAAACAACAGTCAAGTTTAACAGAGCCTTTCATTAAAATAAGAATAACACCTAAATATTCTCTTGATTTTTATAAAAAATTAAAAACTTATAAAACAAAAGTGTGAGAGATAGAACCACGATATAAATGGGCAAAGAAAAAACTAACTTCCAGCCTGTATAGACAAAAACATGCAATTTTACTAATAAAAATTCAAAACCAACACTAAAGAAAGACCAAATGACTAGATAGACCACTAACTTAGGGCCTTTTAAGTTGAAATACTCATAAATATTAATAAAAAGAAAGCCGAAAGCAGGAAAAACCCCGTATAATGCGACGTCAAAGAGTTCGTATTTACTTGAATCGGTTAAATCATAAAGATTGAAGGGTTTCACTGCCATTGTATGGTCCATTACTTTTGGAAAGGAGATACTTAGTAAACAAATTAGAGGTGTAATTTCTTTAGACATTCTATTTGGCAATAGTTTAAATACTAAAAAGTTGAAAAGGATGCCAATGAGTATGGTCCACTCATTGGCATCAAACTGCTTTGGAAAGTAAAGGAGCATATTAATACCTCACTAAACGTTTTTTATGATACCAAAGCCAAGAGAGATAGGTGAGTAAAATAGTAAAAGTCCATTCTAGTAGGGCTGAACCAAAACTAAAATGTTTATTAATTAGGATGCCTAAATGAATGAATATAAACTCTAAAACAGAAATCAAAAGGATATTTATGCAAAAAAGAAACACTTTTATGAAAACGGTGTTTATCCTTAAGTGAATATCTAAAAAAATTACAATAATCAAGGGATATAAAAGAAGACGTTTAAAAAAATGCATCCAAAAATCACTTTGAGTTTGTGATAGGCCAAGAACTTTTAAATTTACAATCAAAATAGAAGAAACCGAATGTGTTATTAACCAAACCGTCATCCAAATAAACAAAATTTCAAATAGGTGAAGCTTTTTTTTATAGCTGCAAAAGGATATGATTAATACCACCAAAATATAGATAAATATGGATATGGTCATTAGTTTTCACCTGAAATAAATGTATTAAATACATTTTTCCTTTTCAAAGACTTAGTTATTCGAAAAGATGTCTCGATAAAAAAATATTTGCCAAGTATAAATCGATTTGTCATGAATAAAAAAGTTTGTAAAATTGTCCTCCCCTAAACACTCGGGGCAAGGGACACAGCAAAGAGGCAGAAGGAAGTTACTTCAGCCTCTATATTTATTCCACCCAGATTCTAAGGAAAGAAGGGACGGTTTTGATTACTTACAGTTGCATCCATCACGTAAGTCTGACAGTGACAGATTTGGAAAAAGCTAAAGACTTTTATAGTAGAATTCTGTGTTTAAAGGAAATACCGCGTCCGGCTTTTGATTTTCCAGGCGCCTGGTACGAAGTCGAGGGCCAACAGCTTCACTTGATAGTTGATCCTTCATCGCAGACGATTCGTCAGGATAAACGCTTATCCAGCCGAGAAGGTCACTTTGCCCTTAGAGTGGCGAACTACTATGACACTTTGGAATGGTTGAAGCAGAAGGAAGTGGAAGTACTTGAAAAACCACACGGAAAAAGTGGATTTGCACAAATTTTTTGTGCCGACCCGGATGGGAATTTGATTGAGCTAAATGTGGATCAAAAAGATCTATAAAGTAGGGAGCGCTACTACTAACGGGTTCCGTTACCTGCCGCTAATTAAAATGAGTGCCAAATTGCAGATGAATTTGACACTCATTTTTTATTGCTATAGAGCTATTTATACGGGATTTCCCTAAAATCCCCATAGGAAAATGTACAGGATTTGTAGGGGTACACTGGCTTTTTTATCCTTACAATTTTGGTTGCATTTTGGCATACAAATCGTCTTTGTATATCTTAACTACCACACTAATATTCACGAAAAACCTTCTTATCCTTTACCGTTTTTCGATAGGTTTTCATTAGAAAGTTAAATACAATTGTTGTTAATAATTGAGTGAACAAATAAACAAGGAATGAATAGCGGCTAGCCCAATCTTTATATACAAAAACCTTAAAGATTTTCGCCAATTCCTCAAACACAGTCCCGAATGTTGACCAACACAAAATAAATAATGGAATAAAATAACCTCTAACATTAAACTTGTCGTATAGATAAATATACAAGTATCCCGAAATTGGATACATGCCCCAAGTTAGAATTTCAGTGAGGGTTAGCCATGGCTCAATGTTTGTATCGTATAAATCTATTGGGGGAGCTCCTATAGTATGATCTAAACCCAAAGCAATTGCTAAACTCATGGTCATGATAAGTATTGTCACGGTTATAGGTAACCGTTGAGGAAGCCGATATACTAAAAAGATACCCAAGAGAAAAAATATAATATTAAACCACAGGTTAATATTTTGTTGACTCATAATATATCCCATCTTTTCTCATTAGATATCGAATGCACCGAACCGATAATAGGGCAATAATTAATGGGATTGCTTTGAAAGGTGTATACCATAACATCCCTACTGAACTGAAACGTATAACTCCCAATAAGTGGAGTGCAAATCCTGCCAAAAAGAAAATTGCAAGAGTCACAAGATAACACAAGTATCTCAAAATGGCGTGTTTTACCGCGAGTGACTCATCGAGAATCCATGTAATAATAAGAGGACATATTACTTCAGTATAAATAATACGAATAATGGCTAGTTCTTTGTTATCGGATACAGTAATCCAATGTTTATTTATCAGAAAAAACGAGTAGATTGGAGAATTTACTGCGGTTACACTAAACCAGATGGCTAACAATTCGAACAGATGAATATTCTTAGGCTTAATCCAGAAGGAAGTTAATGATAAAACGGCAAAGGCAATTACCCCAATTAAAAACATTATCTTATGGTTCCTTTCATTTACATTTTGCCTAATTTTTTTTCCTAGTAATTATGCTGTTGTAACTAATATTCCATATTAAACTATTTATAATGCATCCTAAATTGTGTAGTAGCTTTAAAAGCGGGCATTTCACTCACGATTCAAAAAGGGGAATTTGTTTCTATTGTAGGAAAGTCAGGAAATGGGAAGTCAACATTAATCAACATGATTTTTTATTGCTATAGGGGGAGTTTTGTTGAATAAGCAATATTGCCCATTTCGGTATCGTTCCATACTTTTTGCTTATCCGTTAAGAGATAAGAATTAATATTCCAATCATTTTTGTACATAACTATGAAAAAAATAAAGGAGTATTGAGTAAGAATGGAACATAACCCGAAGCTAAGTAACCGAAGCATGGATGATATTTTAGTACCTGAAGCGTATCAAGACTGGTACTTTACCCAGTATTTTAAAGCAAATCTCCAAAAAGTTTATGAGTTAATTCAAAGTTAAACAAAGAGGAAGGAAGATTGATTTATACCTCTTTCTTCCTTTTCTTTTTAAAAAATGTCACGGGGAATTTGTTTCTGCGAGGCGCAATGAATATAAAAATAAATCGGAAGATCGGCAGTCGTTAACTCGTCGATATTTTCAACATCCACCGTGTTACTTGGCAAGAATGCTAACCCTTTCCCTTGAGCGACGAATTCTCTTATTAACGAATAAGAATCCACCTGATGGAGTTTTCGCTTGGAGAGTCCATGCTCCTCCATGAAGGCAACGGTATGCATGCGAAAAGGACACTGTGTATCATGACTAACGAAAAAGAACTCATCGGCATAATTAGGAACAGGTCCACCCTTTGCTTTTTGCAGACTCATTGAAAGCATGGTGCGGAATACCTCTTCCAACTCAGGATTCGCATGATTCGTGTAGGTAATGATCATATCTGCTTTTTGTTGAAGTAACAATGGCTGCAATTGACTGCTATGATCAATAATTAACTGATACTTCATAAAGTCTTCTTGAATCCGGTCCTTTAAGTAAGCGGACAAAATGGATTGGGATGTGCCAATACGGTACGTCTCCCCGCCGATTTTAATTTCACGCTTGGCTTCATCTACTAAATGTAAGATGCGGTTCGCATACTCCAACAAAATTTCTCCAGATGGTAGTAACGAAATGCCTTTGTGATTCCGATGCAATAAAGGGGCCTCTAGCTCTTGTTCGAGTTTCTTGATTCGTTCGGATACATTCGGTTGAACATACCCCAATTCTTTGGCCGCTTTCGTGATGGACCCTTCATCAACTACCGTTTTAAATATAATCAGATCATTTAACTCCATTTCACTCAACCCCATCATTTAAAATGATGCCACTCATCACTAACACCTATTTTACATCATCAAACCCAAAAGTTACCATTGTTTTAAAGAGAATAAGAGGAGTGGTACGTATGATAGGCATGCAATATAAGGTTATTTTACCAACGGATTACGATATGGATATTATTAGACGGCGAGTGCGCGAAAATGGGCATAAGACAGATGGATTTCCGGGGCTGTTGTTTAAGGCCTATTTAACCACTGAATCGGAGAAAAACGGCGGCTTATACAATTCCTATGCACCCTTGTATATTTGGAATACTGGACAAGGGATGAATTCCTTCGTCTTCGACGGGTATTATGATAATATTTTAGCCTCATTCGGATGGCAGCATATTAACATTGGAGTTCCTTTGAATGTATCCTTGGAAGAGAATTTTGCTAAAAGTAGATACGCGGTTGAGTATGCGGGGAACATTTCGCAGCAAAAATCATTAACCGATGTTTCATTCACTTTAGTGGATCAATTTGTACAAAATCCAGAACAAAAAGGTGGGGACTTTTTAATTTATAATCCTGATAAATGGGGCTATAGCCATTTCAGCTTTTTTCAAGAAAAACCAGAAGTGGACCAATCTAGCAATCTAACCATCTATGAAATTTTACACATCTCACAATAGAAGTGAAAATAAGCCGACCAGTGATGTCGGCTTATTTTCGCGTTAATAAAAAGGGAGCCGTGCAAATGACGCCGACCAGGTAGAGGACGACGGCAAAATAGGCAGGTAGTAGATGGACGAAATCTGTATAGGAAATGACAAAATGCGTGATTAGTCCGGATAAAAAGGCGGGTATGGCACCGAGTGTAAACGTCCACCAAACCCAGCGTTCCCCTTCGCGAATGCCCCATAAGGCCAGCATCAAGACAAGCAGTCCCACACTTAACAAGGCGCTGCCGAACCCAGCCCGGTCATGGGCAATCAAGGGGATTAATCGGTCATTGAACTCATTGAGCATGTCTGGCGTGAGACATAAATAAGTCAGATCGGTGGGAACAAAAACAGTCGATGCTCCAATGACGGAGATGACGCCGCCGCCAATCGTTAAGGCGAATCCGAGTATGATGAAGGATAATTGCCCAATCAAGCTCCATTTCCATTGCTGATGATTGAAGCGGTTAATACTTGTAGGTGTCTCGTTCGCCGCTCGTGATTTTACATAGCCCAGAATAAATAAAGGTAATAAAACCAGCCAAAACAATCCATGAAGCCAGTCGAAATAGCCGTAGCCGATAAATAAGAAAATGCCAAGGAACCCAATCGTACCGGCAATATTGACGGCTTTCCTTGCCCAATGGAGGCCGTGCCTAATTCCATGCCTCGCTAGCTGCATGTAGATGATTCCACCCGAAATCATGGTCCCGGAAAGGGTCATCCGGTCATGGGCCATAAAGTATAAGATGGCCGGATTGAAACCGAGAAGGTCGCTTCGAATCATGCCTAAAAATGACTCATCGTATGGAAGAATAATCGATGTCATGCTGAAAAACAGGGCAATGAAGCCGGCGATAGTGATCGCCAGTCCAAACAGCCAATACCACAGCCAGCCCTCTATCTTCACTGACTCCTTCGGCAAGCTGTGGCTGTAGGCCTCATTGATTCGCTTCGGCAAGCCAGGTCCGGAAAAAACATACTCAAAGCCAAGCATCACTAGGGAAGCACCCTGTTCCAATAAGACGACCCCATCCTGTGGTTCTCTAATTCCACCTGACGTAATGATGGGGACGTCTTCACCAAGCATTTTTCTTAATGCCACGAGCGTATCAAGTTGGCATTCTTCAAGGAGGATTCCGCTAGGTTGATAGTTTTCTAGCTTAGTTATGTTGTCTGCTGAATAGGCTAATATAACGGGTTTATTTATTTTTTTTCGAAAAAGAAGATAGTGGTCAGCTGAAGGAAAAGCATCGTTGTTGACGATAAACCCATCGCTAAACGGGAGAAGCTCTTCGCAAATCTGCTCAACTTCTTCCAAAGATCCCTCGGCCCTTATGAAAAAAGGGACTTTCTTCTTTTTCAAAGAGTGAAGGTTATCTTTAACGGTAGATAGCTTGATAGAAAAATTGGTCAAACTCAGGGTCTGTTCTTGAACGTCCAAGTCGTCCTTCCCAATTGAACCGTGAAGGGAGACCGGTCCAATCTCGATGAAGCCGAATCCAAGGTTTTGAAAGGCTTGAAGCCCAGATAGTTGCGGGTCGATTTTGCCACTTAGTCCAACCGGCGTAGCAAAGGGAAGGCCAAATGCCTGTTTCTCTAGCTTTTTTGAAGGGGTCATGTGGCCAAGGAATTCAATTAATTTTTCCCCGATGAAGGTCGATGATAACAGACTCATCCCGCGATGAATAAACTCCCGGCTAAAGGACGGGGGCAGTTGATGAAGAATCGGTTTGAATAGCGTATGATACGACCAATCTGGCATGGGTAGTCACCCCTTTTGCTAAAATTTGCACACTTTTGGTGGTTACTTGATATTTTACTATATTTTGAATCGGAATTAAGGAGGAAAAAGGAAATGAGGAAACGTGTGTATATATTTTTCGCTTTCATGCTTCTCTCTATAGTTGCCTGCACGAACATACATGACCCCAATTTATCTGTGGAGGTTCACATTTCAGAGTTAAGTAAGAAGGAATTTAGGATGGTTGGAACGAAAGGTTTTGATCATCCTACTATCAATGACTTTAGAAAGTTTACTTTAGACGTAAAGATGGACCCTACCGATGAAATCACCGCTCGCACCATTCATATTCCAAATGGGCTGGAAAGGGTAATTAATACCATCGATAGGGAAAGATATTCTTATGGTGGTGGCTTTGAGCAGGATAATAAAGGGGAGAATTTTGCAAAGTATAGACAAGAGTTTGTCTTTTACTCTAAAGGGCTGAGTGAAAGTGACATAAAGAAGGCCTTCGATTCTGCTGTCATAAGGGTGTCTTGGGTAGATCGGAAGACTGTGACAAAAGAGTTTGTTATCGGTGATATTATTCAATTTAACTAGGAAAAGTAGGGGTTGGCATGAGTATAGTTTTGGCATTATTGGCAGCATTGTTTGCGGCAATCACCGGGATATTAGCCAAAATCGGAATGGAGAACGTTAATTCTAACTTAGCCACAGCAGTTCGAACCATCGTTGTGGTGGTGATGGCTTTTATCGTTGTTTTAGTTACCCATCAACTTCATACGATTTCTACGATTACCAATAAAGCCATGCTGTTTATAGGGCTTTCGGGCATTGCCACTGGTTTGTCCTGGCTGTTCTTTTTCAGGGCGTTGGCGATTGGGGAAGTGTCGAAGGTCGTTGCTATTGATAAGTCCAGTATTGTGCTGACCATTATTTTATCTGTGCTTGTGTTGGGAGAGCCTGCTAAAGCCATGGTCATTGCGGGTGGGGCCATTATTTCCATAGGTACCTTTATTTTAATTGGAAGAAATGAAGAGAAGAAACGATTTACGGGCTCGCAACGCTATATTGTCCATGCGATTATAGGAGCTGTGTTTGCTGCGTTAACGGCTATTTTAGCAAAAATAGGACTGGAAGGGGTCGATTCGAATGTCGGTACTTTCCTGCGGACCGTTGTCATCTTATTTTTTGCATGGGGGATTGTATTGTTTCAAGGGACCTTTAAGGAGTTGTGGCGGATTTCCAAAAAGGGCTATCTTTTTCTTATCCTATCAGGTGTGGCCACCGGTCTGTCGTGGCTGTGCTATTTTGCCGCGATTGCCTTGGGGGATGTTTCGGTCGTGGCACCCATCGACAAATTCAGTGTCGTGCTGACGATGGTGTTGAGTTTTATCATTTTAAAAGAGCGAGTGGCCAAGCATAAGATTTGGGGCGGAGTCCTTATTACGGGTGGGACGATTGTTTTGATTTTATAGGGGGTTTTGGAACTTCGGACCGAGTGGGATGAAAAGCAAGCAACATAGTCAGAAGCCGAGACAACTTCGGACAGAGTTGAAGGAAAAGCAAGTAACATTGTCAGAAGTCAATGAAACAGGATAAGATTCAACTGACTTTAATAGAGTTCGCAGCAACCTTTCTCGTCGTACCGAGAAGGAATCGAGCTTATAGAACCTCTCTATGCGACCTTTCTCGTCGTACCGAGAAGGAAAAGGGTTCATAGAACCTCTCTATGCGACCTTTCCGGTCGTACCGAGAAGGAAAAGGGTTCATAGAACCTCTCTATGCGACCTTTCCCGTCGTACCGAGAAGGAAAAGGGTTCATAGAACCTCTCTATGCGACCTTTCTCGTCGTTACAGAAAGTAATCGGGCTCATAGAACCTCGCTACGCGACGTCTTTTTAACTTTGAGCGACGATTTTTCCACTGTAAGCTGTTGGCAGGCAGGGCAGAATAGGTTAAGGAGAGTGTTATGGTAAACTTAAATAAATAAAATTTATAAAGTGAGGAATTTGATGGGTACGAATAAAAAGAATAAGACGAACAAACTTAGAATGATTTTAAGAGGATTAATGGTCATCCTGGGCGGATTTATTGCGGCCTATGGACTCGAAACGGTATTAATCCCAAACAACGTATCTGATGGAGGCGTGACGGGCCTTAGCATCGTTGGCTCCGAACTGTTTGATTTACCACTAGGAATTCTCATTGCCGTGTTGAACCTCCCCTTTATTTGGTTAGGTTATAAACAGATTGGTAAAAGCTTCGCGATTTTTTCTGTGATAGGAATCATTTCCCTAGCAGTTGGGACAAGCCTGTTGCATCATACTCCGGCCATTATTGAAGGGGATACCTTGCTGATTACCGTGGTTGGGGGGATCATCCTCGGTTTTGGGATGGGGTTAGCTTTGCGTAATGGCGGAGCATTAGATGGAATTGATATGCTTGCCGTCCTGCTCTCGCGGAAATTACCGTTTGGGACAAGTGATCTCATTCTCTTTTTAAATACCTTTGTATTTATCTTCGTTTCTACCGTGTTCGGTCTCCAAGGCGCCATTCTATCGGCCATTGCCTACTTTATCGCTTCAAAAGTCATACATATTGTTGAAGAAGGTTTAAGTGGATCGAAAACCTTTCAAATTATCACCACGCAGCCTGAATCAATGATCGAGACCATCCGTGACCGCCTGGGCCGTGGAGCAACGTATAAGGAAGCGTACGGCGGGTTCACCAATGAAATGTTTAAAGAAATCACCTGTGTTATTAACCGCTTAGAAGAAACCAAGCTAAAGGAAATCATCAATGAAATTGACCCGAAGGCCTTTGTTACTGTCTATGACGTAGCCGAAGTAAAGGGCGGCAATTTCAGAAAGCATGATATTCATTAAATTAGAGTTCAAGCAAGACAAAAAACGGGTTTACTTACAGAGTGCAAGCTGTAAAAAGTAGGTCAAATCTCTGATTTGTTTTCACAGTTCCTCGCCATTTCATTAACAGGAAAAATCATATTAGGATTTGAAATTCATAACCAGGATGAAAGACAATTTTCATGTTAACCCACCGAATTTTGTCCTTCATAACGCGGATGAAAGACAATTTTCATGTTAACCCACCGAATTTTGTCCTTCATAACGAGGATGAAAGACATTTTTCATGTTAACCCACCGAATTTTGTCCTTCATAACGCGGATGAAGGACAATTTTCATGTTACCCAACTGAATTTTGTCCTTCATAACGCGGATGAAAGACATTTTTCATGTTAGCTAACCGAATTTTGTCCTTCATAACGCGGATGAAAGACAATTTTCATGTTACCCAATCGATTTTTGTCCTTCATAACGCGGATGAAAGACAATTTTCATGTTACCCAATCGATTTTTGTCCTTCATAACGCGGATGAAAGACAATTTTCATGTTAACCCACCGATTTTTGTCCTTCATAACCTGGATGAATAAATTTTTTATTTGGTCGATTTTAATACAAACCTCAAATCACATTTATTTCACACACAACTTCCAATTATTTTTTCAGTAACCCGTTAGCAAAAAAGGTGGGCTTATTTCACTTCTCTCAAGCCCTTCCCATCAAGAATCTCTTGAATCCCTTCTTCGCAAACCCCGTAGGAACGCCAGTGGCAGGTTGAACAGACGGTTTGAATATCGGTGGGAATGACGTGCTTTTGGATCCGGGACTCAATGTCCTCCCATTTCAGTTTCTGTCCGATGTGAAGACCCATTTTTTCTAAAATAACCGCATCCCTCTCAAAGAGATTGGCGTCCTGACAGTGGTAGTCCCCTGTGTTGGGGTACTTTTCACACAATTGATCAGGTCCCTTAACAAGCTCAATCAAAGTCTTGGGGTTTTTTCGTAAATCCTGATGCAAACGCGTCATATTTTCCACGTATTCTTGGGAATAACCCATTCCCCGATAGCCCAAAAGGCAAAAAAGATGATGTCCACGTAGCTTATACATAATAAACCCCCAGTTCGACAGGTATTAATATATTAAAAGTTAACTAAAATGGTTGTTTGGTTGACTTATGATTTTTATCATAACATTCAAAAAAAAATATTTCATCGATTAGTTTAGATACTAAGTATCTTTTTTAAGTTATTATTCGTTTTATAATAAAAGAGATTACGTATGGGGGGATTTTGATGGAAAAGGTACTTATTCTTGGAGCAAGCGGTCTTGTAGGAAGAGCTTTATTAGATGAATTTAGAGATGGATTTGACCTCTATGGAACATATTCTTCTACGTCAACCAGTCTTCCCGAAGGTAAGCAGTTTAATTTAGAACTTCAACAAACCGATGAGTTGAGAGAAGTTATATGCACAATTAAACCCGACATTGTGATTTCTTGCATAAGAGGAGAGTTTGAACATCAGCTCACGTTTCATAAAGAATTGGCATTGGAATTACGTGGGAGTAGTACCCATTTGTATTACTTTTCTACTACTAATGTGTTTGATGGGGACTATTCAAAGCCACACGCTGAAACAGAACTCCCTATTGCCGAATCAGATTATGGGAATTTCAAAATCAAATGCGAAACTATGTTAAAAGAGATTTTAGGTGAGCGTGCGATAATCATCCGAATCCCAGCGATATGGGGTAAGAATTCTCCAAGATGGAACTTATTTAAAGAAAGCATAAAAAAGAATAAAGTGATCGATGTGTACAGTAATTTGGTATGTAACAATCTTTTGGATGTTCAGTTAGCAAAACAGTTGAGGTTCATTATTAAAAATAAGCTAAAAGGTATTTTTCATTTAGTTTCAGAAGATATGATGACTCATGGCCAATTCTATGAACAGATAATAAGTGCGGTTGCAAGTGATACGAGTCTATTGCGATATAGACTTTTTCAAGATAGTGCAGAAATATGTTATTTTGCCTTGAAATCAAATCGGGAGGATATACCGAGTTCGCTGCAGATCAATAATAAAGAGATTATTTCATACTTATTGGGTTAAAAAAGAATGCCCCTGGCTAGTTAACCAAGAGCGTCTTCCCACTTTCATCGAAAGCATGCTTATAGTCAAACGCAAAAGGAGTTGCTCCATGCTGAATATAATGGTTGTATCTCTGGAAAGCCTCTTCCCAGGATACATCTTTCACCTTCTCCACCCACCACACCACATATGTAGGTTGTTTCTCTTGATGAGGTTCAATCCACTTGTTCCTGTCTCGAAGCGCTTGCTTATGTTTACCTGAATAGGTAAAACGATATAAAGATTGAAGGCTTCTCCATACTGTTAGTGTAAGAATAGGAGCACCCTCACCTTTGACCACTTCCTCAGGGAATGGCACTCCTTTAGGTGAGAATTCCTCAATAAGATGCCCTGATATAGCAGCCTGTCTCATTACTTTGTATCCAACTTCATAAAACTCACGTGAGGCAGGATGTTCATAAGGATGTTTTAGCCTACCAACAGTATAGATTGCAACAAAAGCCATAACGACCTCCCCGTTTCTATCTTTTCCTAAATATATTCATGCAAGGCTGGACTCATTCATAAGGAGTTTGGGGACAGTCCCCTTTCTTTGAAAGGAGGAGTTTCTTAAACAGAAGTGGAAATAAATCATAATTATTTATTATTAAAGGAGAATGGGTATGTGGAAAGAATTTGTTATGTCTGTATCAAAAGAGCATCACTTTAGGGACCCTGCAACAACGTTTGAGATTTCTCAAATTCAAAAAGAACTAAATGTTGTTGATTTACCAGATGAACTAGCTGGCTTGTTGAATGAAACAAATGGTGTTTTCGATCATTGGAATTGTCCTTTGATATGGTCAACTACTCAAATTCTTAAAGACAATCTATTTTTTAGAAATTTTGAAGATTATAAGGATATGTATATGCCGTTTGAAAATCTATTGTTTTTCTCTGATGCGGGAAATGGCGACCTATTTTTCTACGCCATAGTAAAGAACGGAACCATTGAAAAAACAGATATATATGTGTGGAATCACGAAGATGATAGTCGAACCTGGGTTGCTGCTTCATTAAAACATTTTATGGAGGGGTGGATGACTGGTAAGATTGGGGTTTGATTGGAACTCGGGGCAATGACAGGAGACTGTGGACTTTTTGATAGGAAAATAGGTAAATAAACCAAACAATCAATATTTCTATTTTTTTATAAGAGAAAAGTTCGCCACATAAGATAGAAAAGTAAAATTCTATTAAAGGAGGGAAATAAAGTGGAGAAAACGAATAATAAATCCATTGCTGCACTTACGTTGGGAATACTATCAATAATAGTGCCTTACATTGGTTTAGTCCTTGGTATTATTGGGCTTGTTTTATCATCTAAAAGTATTAAAGAGATTGATCATTCCAATGAAAATGGTAGAGGGTTGGCTATTTCAGGAAAGGTTTGTAGCATCGTGGGAATATGTCTTCACGCTCTTCTCATTTTACTAATGATTTTGTCAATCAGTCTTTTTTACATGACTGAATCTTCATAGTAATTAATACTATCCATGATTATAAAAAAGGATGAGAGTTTGAATAAAATAACTTCTTTATTTAGGAGTGTGAAAAAGCTGCAGATTTTGTTGATTCGTCACGGAGAATCGGAAGATGACTTTTTAGACCGAGGTTTTATCCAATACGTTTGGTTGTTCAGTTGAATACGTAGATCTCATTTAAGATAACAACAGGAATCAGAGATTAATGGTGTCAGGCACCTTCAAGGCACAGTTGCCCCGAACGGTGCCTGACATTACCGCTTCTTACGATTGCTCCACGTATTTTTTAAAATTGTCCAGAATCGCCTGCCAACCTTGTTGTTGCATCTCAATTGGATTTGACGTTTCTGCATCAAACATTTCGATTACATGGGTTTCGTTTCCTTGACCTTTAAAGGTGATTTGAACTTTTCTTCCATCGCCGAGTGTATAAGCGATCACCTCATGTAATTTCACTTCATCATAAATTCCACCAAAATCGAACCCAAAACTGCCATCTTTGGCTTCCATTCTTGAATGGAATTTCCCTCCCGGTCTTAGATCATTTTCAGCAATGGGTGTGTGCCAGTCGTCTGAAGCGCTATTCCATTTTTTTATATGTGTGGGCTCTGTCCAGTATTCCCATACCTTTTCAACTGGGGCTTGAACGGTTGTTTCGACTTTAACTTTTTTTGATGTTTCCATCACATCTACCGCCTCTCTTAGTACGATCTTTTTTAAGCGATGTGTCCACATTAGGTGCCTGACTTAATTGTAAAAGATTACGAAAATTCACGCCACTTATTCATTGTATCCTTTTCAAGTCATTGTAATTCGACTGTTCCCACATCATTTGTGGGCTTTATTTTATTAAAATAAAACGAGTTTGGCGACAAAAAAGGAATACTTTTCTAACACGAAGAATTATCTAAGGAAGAAACGACCTTGTTCCATTACTAACAGTCATTTAGAAATGGGGTTACGCTTAACATCTATTTGAATCAGAGTTCGAAAAAAGACAACAAAAATAAAACTAACCAAAAATTAGATGAAATTTACAATAACACAGATACTGAGATTCTTCGGGTTTTTAAAGACGGAGAAGAAACCTACATTCAAGCTGTGGGTGGGTAAGCTAAGGGGCCGTGAGAAGTGCGAAAAACAATGATATCAATCCTAATTTTTGCGATTGTATTGATTGGATTTTTTGTTTTTATTAAAGTTAATCCACCTTTAGAGACTGGAACCATTAGTATAGGTACTTCCGAGAATAAGCAAATTCTTATACTAGAAATAGGAAACAAAGGTTTTGGAGATATAAAGATTAAGAGAGTAGTGGTAAATGATAATGAAGAACTAGTGGATGCGAAAATCCAGGTAAGTAATCCCTTAAAGGGCTTCATTGTATCTGAGAATTTTGATGGTAAAGCCAAAGAGTACGGGATGACAGACATCAAAGATGTGAAGCTCCTGCCGCATACTTCGCCCTCGGAAAATTTAGAAACAGTAAACAACGGCACTGCCACTGAGAACGATAAAAGCTATGGCTTAACCGTAATGAACAGAAATCCTATATACGAAGTGAAGATCTACTATACTTACCTTGGGTTTTCCTTTGAAAAAAGAATTCCGATTGCGAAAAATTGACGCGTTTAATGGTTAAGAGATTGTGCTTCAGGGGGATGGGTTATGCTAAAAATTTCTGAACGAACAAAAACGGAAAAGCACTCTATGTAGGTACTGTTAGTGCACTATTAATAGATTTAATTATAGGGTGGGCAGGATATTCGGATACCCTCTTTGGAACGATTAGTTCCTGTATCTTAGCCGTTTTCGTTTTATTACTACTACTGGTGCTAAATAGAAAAAGACAGGGAGAACCCATGAAGAAATCTGTCTTTAAAGTTTGCTATATCATTTTGTGTACTTGTTTTTTACTATCTCAAATATTTAGAGAAGGTGTCATATTTATAGTCGCTCTTATCCTTGGTTTATCCTCTTTTGCCGTATTAGCGATCACTCTTCTAATTAAAGAGGACAATTGATTAATCATTTCGCGGGGACTACGTACCCCAGGCTAGTTCACAGCATCATTTCGTTGTTTCCTTAAAAGTGACCTTAATGACTTTTTCTGTAGTATTGTTAAATTCAATATCTACCAAAACGCCAAATTCTTTTTGTTGATCTTTTAACCATAATTTAAATTTCTCAGTTGATGTCCGAGAGCCACTAATTCGTCCGATATGGAGATAGTCATTAATCTGGGCATTCGGGTACTTCTCCTGTGTACTCTTCATTGCCAACTGTCCCCACTTAGCATAAGGAGGAATAGGCTTCCGTTGCGCGTATGAGGTATGAAGATAGCTTGATGAATAGATTCCACTTGAGCTTGAAACGAAAATAATGATCAAACAAATCAATAACTTTTTCATAGGAGTATCCTCTTTGTTTTTATTTTTATCTTTAGATGATTAATCATAATTTATGTACGAATTTTAGATGGGTGGATGGAAATGAATCAGCGATCTTACTTATTTCTAATAGGTTCGGTAATTCTCACGATAATCATCTTATGTGGATGTGGATACAATCATTTCGAAGATAAAATTATTGAAGATAATGACATAACAAAAATCACCATTTATAAGAATGGGGATAACGAAGGACCGTTTGTCATTAAAGATAAGAAGGTGATCAGTCAAATAATCCAAAAGATTAATTCGTCTCCGAGAAAGGACATTTCAAAAATAGTGTTTGAACGTGGGCCCGATGGAAGAATGATTTTTGAAGGTGAGAATTCGAAATTTGAAGTGGGAGTTTTTAGCGACTCAGGGAATGTAGTGACCAAAAAATACTATATTCATTCCGCCTTGAACCTAATGGAATAAAAACAATGTTGGGGACAGTCCCCCGCTGCTTTAAAGCGCTGGGGGACTGTCCCTCCTAGTACGGATGCTACAACATTTTTTGCAAAAAAAACCTGAAAAAAAGAGAGGAAACATCCTCTCTAAGTAATCTATCATGAAATTATTGTTTAGCTCTCTTTTTCAATCGTCCTACAAGAGGTACTACGATGATACCCGCTATGACGACCTGCATGATGTTTCCAGGGACCGAACCAAAAGGCTGAATCCAGTTTCCGTATAGAATCACTTCGGCAAAATAGTAGCCAACCACCTTGATGATTAGAGCAGTTGCAATAGCAAGAGAGTTCACAACGACCCTTTTACCAGGTACTTTCTCGGAAATAAGTCCGACTACGAAGCCCATCGCCCCAACAATGACAAAGGTAAATGGTGACCATAGGGCCCATCCAGAAATCACATCGAACAAGCCCATTCCGAAAGCGCCTGCTATGAATCCTGTTCGTTTGCCGTATACTAAGGCAGCTATAAAAAGAGGTACGTTACCCAAATGGATGAGACCTCCGTTACCCATTAATGGGAGCCTAATGTTAATGAACATTGTGGCTACGAGGGTTAAGGCGATAAAAAGTGCGTTGATGACGATAACTCTTGTTTTAGTTGTTCCTGGAGATGATAATGTTGTATTCATATGATTACCTCTTCTGTTTTTTAAAATAATATCATATATACACATACTTAATAAATACGTAATACGATTAAAATGAATTGGAGAAGAAAACACATGAACAATCAAAATGGTAAAACTGCATTGCTAGTAATGGATCTGCAAAATGGTATTGTATCCCGCTTCGCAGAAAATAGAGAGGTTCTTCAACCATTCCAAAGAGCTGTGGAAGCCGCTCGGCAAAATCGTATACCCGTCATTTTTGTTCGAGTAGGGTTTAGCGAAGGGTACCCAGAGGTTAGCCCAACCAACAAGATATTCTCCGCAATCTCTAAATCCGGTGGAATGACCCTCAAGGATTCATCTACCCAGATTCACGAATCTGTCCAGCCTAAACCTGATGAGCCCATTATTACCAAGTATCGTATTAGTGCATTTGCGGGTAGCAATCTTGAAGTCATCCTTCGCGCACAACAAATT
This sequence comes from Neobacillus phoenicis, assembly GCF_047302305.1. Classification (NCBI taxonomy): domain Bacteria; kingdom Bacillati; phylum Bacillota; class Bacilli; order Caryophanales; family Bacillaceae; genus Neobacillus; species Neobacillus phoenicis. The sequence goes on from NZ_CP154847.1 coordinate 746,154, forward strand.
GACACACTTATTCTCAGCGGAATTTCTACAAGTGGAGTCGTATTATCAACAGTAAGGGAAGCGGCGGATAAAGACTATTCGATTACGGTGCTTTCGGATGCGTGTCTGGATGCAGATTCTGAGGTCCACCGTGTGCTCATGGAAAAAGTATTCCCACGCCAAGCAGATGTGCAGACTGTTGACGCTTGGATTGGCACTTTGAAGTGATATTGCCCCTTTTATGAAAAAACATCGTATTAAATTAATTCATTTACATAATTCGGAGTGAACAAATTGGACCCAATACTAATGAGCGAAATCCCTATTGAAATAAAACAATACGTTGGAACCATTCATTCCATTAGATTTCCACGACAAGGATATACCTCTGATGTAGGAATAATTGATACAAGTAGTGGCATGTACGTCTTAAAAAGAACAAAAAGGGAGATATTTAATTCTTGGCTAAATAAAGAAATAACCGTGATTAACCTTTTGGATAGTGGAAGCACTTTGCCCATTCCGAAAGTGAAGAGATACCTTTTGGAGAAAAATAAAGGTCAATCTTGGGCTCTATTGGATTTCTTCGAGGGGGAAACCTTAAGAACGGCTTTATTTAACGAGGAGAACGAGGAGAAAAGAAGAGAGATGATATTTAACTTTGGTACTACCCTTTCTCAAATCCATTTAACTCCTTGTCCAAAAGAGTTTACACATGAACAACAACCTTGGCTTGATCAAATGTTGGTTCAGGCGGAATGGAATTTGAAAAATAGCCAGGTGGATGGAAGTGAACAGTTATTAGAGAGGATTAAAAGGGATAGGCCTAATGAGTATAAGCAGACGCTTATTCACGGAGATTATACAATAGATAATGTATTAGTGAAAAACGGGATCATTACAGGTGTAATTGATTGGGGTGGTGGAGCTTATGGAGACCCTAGATATGATGTTTCAATAGCGATTCGCCCCAAACCCAATGTATTCGAGAATGAAGTAGATCAACAGATTTTCTTTGAAGGCTATGGAGGAAAGATCATTAATAAAAGGGAATATGATTATTTTGTTAACGGATTATACGAGTTCTTTTAAGGTGAATTTTTAGACTGGAACTGGATATAATCTAAATGTTGTTGACACGAGGCGAATGTGATAGTAATATAGTAATTCCTGATGCGGAATAACATAGTTTTAGTTGTTCCTTTTGAAAAATAAAAATTCAGGATTGACGAAGTTGGTTTTATAGTATAATATTAATTTCTGTTGCTGCTAGCCAGTAACGCTTGAAAAAAGAAAGTAAAAAAGTTGTTGACTTCCGGTTGATAACTTGGTAAGATGATAAAGTCGCTTTTGAGCGATGGTGAAATTGTTCTTTGAAAACTAAACAAACAAAAGCGTCAACAAACAATAATATTTTGTTTCTTAATTGAAACAAGCCAACGTAACAAAATGAGCTAATCAACTTTCTTGGAGAGTTTGATCCTGGCTCAGGACGAACGCTGGCGGCGTGCCTAATACATGCAAGTCGAGCGAACCACTTCGGTGGTTAGCGGCGGACGGGTGAGTAACACGTGGGCAACCTGCCTGTAAGACTGGGATAACTTCGGGAAACCGGAGCTAATACCGGATAATCCTTTTCCTCTCATGAGGAAAAGCTGAAAGACGGTTTCGGCTGTCACTTACAGATGGGCCCGCGGCGCATTAGCTAGTTGGTGAGGTAACGGCTCACCAAGGCGACGATGCGTAGCCGACCTGAGAGGGTGATCGGCCACACTGGGACTGAGACACGGCCCAGACTCCTACGGGAGGCAGCAGTAGGGAATCTTCCACAATGGACGAAAGTCTGATGGAGCAACGCCGCGTGAGCGATGAAGGCCTTCGGGTCGTAAAGCTCTGTTGTTAGGGAAGAACAAGTACCGGAGTAACTGCCGGTACCTTGACGGTACCTAACCAGAAAGCCACGGCTAACTACGTGCCAGCAGCCGCGGTAATACGTAGGTGGCAAGCGTTGTCCGGAATTATTGGGCGTAAAGCGCGCGCAGGCGGTCCTTTAAGTCTGATGTGAAAGCCCACGGCTCAACCGTGGAGGGTCATTGGAAACTGGGGGACTTGAGTGCAGAAGAGGAAAGCGGAATTCCACGTGTAGCGGTGAAATGCGTAGAGATGTGGAGGAACACCAGTGGCGAAGGCGGCTTTCTGGTCTGTAACTGACGCTGAGGCGCGAAAGCGTGGGGAGCAAACAGGATTAGATACCCTGGTAGTCCACGCCGTAAACGATGAGTGCTAAGTGTTAGGGGGTTTCCGCCCCTTAGTGCTGCAGCTAACGCATTAAGCACTCCGCCTGGGGAGTACGGCCGCAAGGCTGAAACTCAAAGGAATTGACGGGGGCCCGCACAAGCGGTGGAGCATGTGGTTTAATTCGAAGCAACGCGAAGAACCTTACCAGGTCTTGACATCCTCTGACACTCCTAGAGATAGGACGTTCCCCTTCGGGGGACAGAGTGACAGGTGGTGCATGGTTGTCGTCAGCTCGTGTCGTGAGATGTTGGGTTAAGTCCCGCAACGAGCGCAACCCTTGATCTTAGTTGCCAGCATTCAGTTGGGCACTCTAAGGTGACTGCCGGTGACAAACCGGAGGAAGGTGGGGATGACGTCAAATCATCATGCCCCTTATGACCTGGGCTACACACGTGCTACAATGGATGGTACAAAGGGCTGCAAGACCGCGAGGTTTAGCCAATCCCATAAAACCATTCTCAGTTCGGATTGTAGGCTGCAACTCGCCTACATGAAGCCGGAATCGCTAGTAATCGCGGATCAGCATGCCGCGGTGAATACGTTCCCGGGCCTTGTACACACCGCCCGTCACACCACGAGAGTTTGTAACACCCGAAGTCGGTGGGGTAACCGTAAGGAGCCAGCCGCCTAAGGTGGGACAGATGATTGGGGTGAAGTCGTAACAAGGTAGCCGTATCGGAAGGTGCGGCTGGATCACCTCCTTTCTAAGGATATAAGCTGGACATATGAGCCAGACAAAACATGTTTGTTTGATTGTTTCTTGTTTGTTTAGTTTTGAGAGTGCAATTTTCTCTCAAAACATCGTTCTTTGAAAACTAGATAATCGTAATGAAGAAGTCAAGTAAAACATCGAGTAATCGCCATTTTAGTTTTCTCTCTATTAATTTAGAGAAACAAACCTTTTAGGTTAAGTTAGAAAGGGCGCACGGTGAATGCCTTGGCACTAGGAGCCGATGAAGGACGGGACTAACACCGATATGCTTCGGGGAGCTGTAAGTAAGCTTTGATCCGGAGATTTCCGAATGGGGGAACCCACTGTTCGTAATGGAACAGTATCTTTACCTGAATACATAGGGTATTGAAGGCATACCCGGGGAACTGAAACATCTAAGTACCCGGAGGAAGAGAAAGCAAACGCGATTCCCTGAGTAGCGGCGAGCGAAACGGGACATAGCCCAAACCAAGAGGCTTGCCTCTTGGGGTTGTAGGACACTCAACATGGAGTTACAAAGGAACGGGGTAGATGAAGCGGCCTGGAAAGGCCCGTCAGAGAAGGTAAAAACCCTGTAGTCGAAACTTCGTTCCCTCCTGAGTGGATCCTGAGTACGGCCGGACACGTGAAATCCGGTCGGAAGCAGGGAGGACCATCTCCCAAGGCTAAATACTCCCTAGTGACCGATAGTGAACCAGTACCGTGAGGGAAAGGTGAAAAGCACCCCGGAAGGGGAGTGAAATAGTTCCTGAAACCGTGTGCCTACAAGTAGTTAGAGCCCGTTAATGGGTGATAGCGTGCCTTTTGTAGAATGAACCGGCGAGTTACGATCCCATGCAAGGTTAAGTTGAAGAGACGGAGCCGCAGCGAAAGCGAGTCTGAATAGGGCGAATGAGTATGTGGTCGTAGACCCGAAACCAGGTGATCTACCCATGTCCAGGGTGAAGTCCAGGTAACACTGGATGGAGGCCCGAACCCACGCACGTTGAAAAGTGCGGGGATGAGGTGTGGGTAGCGGAGAAATTCCAATCGAACTTGGAGATAGCTGGTTCTCTCCGAAATAGCTTTAGGGCTAGCCTCACGTAGTTAGAGTCTTGGAGGTAGAGCACTGTTTGGACTAGGGGCCCTCATCGGGTTACCGAATTCAGACAAACTCCGAATGCCAAAGACTTATCCGTGGGAGTCAGACTGCGAGTGATAAGATCCGTAGTCAAAAGGGAAACAGCCCAGACCACCAGCTAAGGTCCCAAAGTTTACGTTAAGTGGAAAAGGATGTGGAGTTGCTTAGACAACCAGGATGTTGGCTTAGAAGCAGCCACCATTTAAAGAGTGCGTAATAGCTCACTGGTCGAGTGACTCTGCGCCGAAAATGTACCGGGGCTAAACGTAACACCGAAGCTGTGGATTGACATCTTAGATGTCAGTGGTAGGAGAGCGTTCTAAGGGCGTTGAAGCTAGACCGTAAGGACTGGTGGAGCGCTTAGAAGTGAGAATGCCGGTATGAGTAGCGAAAGATGAGTGAGAATCTCATCCACCGTATGCCTAAGGTTTCCTGAGGAAGGCTCGTCCGCTCAGGGTTAGTCGGGACCTAAGCCGAGGCCGAAAGGCGTAGGCGATGGACAACAGGTTGATATTCCTGTACCACCTCTTTATCGTTTGAGTGATGGGGGGACGCAGGAGGATAGGGTAAGCGCGCTGTTGGATATGCGCGTCTAAGCAGTTAGGCTGGAAAGTAGGAAAATCCGCTTTCCGTGAAGGCTGAGCTGTGATAGCGAGGGAAATTTAGTACCGAAGTTCCTGATTCCACACTGCCAAGAAAAGCCTCTAGCGAGATAAAAGGTGCCCGTACCGCAAACCGACACAGGTAGGCGAGGAGAGAATCCTAAGGTGAGCGAGAGAACTCTCGTTAAGGAACTCGGCAAAATGACCCCGTAACTTCGGGAGAAGGGGTGCTTTTTGAGGTGAATAGCCTCGAAGAGCCGCAGTGAATAGGCCCAGGCGACTGTTTAGCAAAAACACAGGTCTCTGCGAAGCCGCAAGGCGAAGTATAGGGGCTGACGCCTGCCCGGTGCTGGAAGGTTAAGAGGAGGGGTTAGCGCAAGCGAAGCTCTGAATCGAAGCCCCAGTAAACGGCGGCCGTAACTATAACGGTCCTAAGGTAGCGAAATTCCTTGTCGGGTAAGTTCCGACCCGCACGAAAGGCGTAACGATCTGGGCACTGTCTCAACGAGAGACTCGGTGAAATTATAGTACCTGTGAAGATGCAGGTTACCCGCGACAGGACGGAAAGACCCCGTGGAGCTTTACTGTAGCCTGATATTGAATTTTGGTACAGCTTGTACAGGATAGGTAGGAGCCGTAGAAACCGGAGCGCTAGCTTCGGTGGAGGCGTCGGTGGGATACTACCCTGGCTGTATTGAAATTCTAACCCGCACCCCTTATCGGGGTGGGAGACAGTGTCAGGTGGGCAGTTTGACTGGGGCGGTCGCCTCCTAAAGAGTAACGGAGGCGCCCAAAGGTTCCCTCAGAATGGTTGGAAATCATTCGTAGAGTGTAAAGGCACAAGGGAGCTTGACTGCGAGACCTACAAGTCGAGCAGGGACGAAAGTCGGGCTTAGTGATCCGGTGGTTCCGCATGGAAGGGCCATCGCTCAACGGATAAAAGCTACCCCGGGGATAACAGGCTTATCTCCCCCAAGAGTCCACATCGACGGGGAGGTTTGGCACCTCGATGTCGGCTCATCGCATCCTGGGGCTGTAGTCGGTCCCAAGGGTTGGGCTGTTCGCCCATTAAAGCGGTACGCGAGCTGGGTTCAGAACGTCGTGAGACAGTTCGGTCCCTATCCGTCGTGGGCGCAGGAAATTTGAGAGGAGCTGTCCTTAGTACGAGAGGACCGGGATGGACGCACCGCTGGTGTACCAGTTGTCTTGCCAAAGGCATCGCTGGGTAGCTATGTGCGGACGGGATAAGTGCTGAAAGCATCTAAGCATGAAGCCCCCCTCAAGATGAGATTTCCCATAGCGTCAAGCTAGTAAGAACCCTGAAAGATGATCAGGTTGATAGGTCAGAGGTGGAAGCGTGGTAACATGTGGAGCTGACTGATACTAATCGTTCGAGGACTTAACCAATTTTTAAAGCGAACTCGTTTTTTACAAACACTTCTTCTACATTATCTAGTTTTGAGAGAACGATCTCTCTAACAAAATAGGTCTGGTAGCTATGGCGAGAAGGTCACACCCGTTCCCATACCGAACACGGAAGTTAAGCTTCTCAGCGCCGATGGTAGTTGGGACGAAAGTCCCTGTGAGAGTAGGACGTTGCCAGGCCAGCCCCAATAGGGGCTATTATTTTTGTCAAAATTCCATCTGGCCCCTTGGTCAAGCGGTTAAGACACCGCCCTTTCACGGCGGTAACACGGGTTCGAATCCCGTAGGGGTCACCATTTTGGAGGATTAGCTCAGCTGGGAGAGCATCTGCCTTACAAGCAGAGGGTCGGCGGTTCGATCCCGTCATCCTCCACCATATATTTTTGTACGAGCCATTAGCTCAGTTGGTAGAGCAGATTGCGAACTTCTTCGAGTCAGCTTCTGCGGGCAATCTGCGAGAAAGAACGTGAATTCTTTTGAGCATCTGATTTACCACAATAAAAGATTAGTGAAACATCTATGTACGAGCCATTAGCTCAGTTGGTAGAGCACGATCGAATATGCTTCTAAGAAATAGCATCAGGGCACACGCCGAGCTGCTACTTGAATAAGCTTACTGAGGCGGGGGCATCCGTCGCAAATCAAAGATTAGTGAATTATCTTAATTCGAGAGCCATTAGCTCAGTTGGTAGAGCATCTGACTTTTAATCAGAGGGTCGAAGGTTCGAGTCCTTCATGGCTCACCATTTTAAAGAATTTAGCGGGTGTGGCGGAATTGGCAGACGCACCAGACTTAGGATCTGGCGCCGCAAGGCGTGGGGGTTCGACTCCCTTCACCCGCACCATTTAATTTTACATGCGGAAGTAGTTCAGTGGTAGAACACCACCTTGCCAAGGTGGGGGTCGCGGGTTCGAATCCCGTCTTCCGCTCTCATATTGCCGGGGTGGCGGAACTGGCAGACGCACAGGACTTAAAATCCTGCGGTAGGTGACTACCGTACCGGTTCGATTCCGGTCCTCGGCACCACTTTTAATATAATGCGCCCGTAGCTCAATTGGATAGAGCGTCTGACTACGGATCAGAAGGTTATGGGTTCGACTCCTTTCGGGCGCGCCATATTTTACGGGAAGTAGCTCAGCTTGGTAGAGCACTTGGTTTGGGACCAAGGGGTCGCAGGTTCGAATCCTGTCTTCCCGACCAGTCAGAACTATTTTTCTAATATGGGGCCTTAGCTCAGCTGGGAGAGCGCCTGCTTTGCACGCAGGAGGTCAGCGGTTCGATCCCGCTAGGCTCCATCTATATATAATTGAAATGGCGGTGTAGCTCAGCTGGCTAGAGCGTACGGTTCATACCCGTAAGGTCGGGGGTTCGATCCCCTCCGCCGCTATATAATATGGAGGAATACCCAAGTCCGGCTGAAGGGATCGGTCTTGAAAACCGACAGGCGGGTTAAACCGCGCGGGGGTTCGAATCCCTCTTCCTCCGCCATATCTCTTTTCAAATTATATTGTTGTCGCGGGGTGGAGCACGTTCGAATAAACTTCTTCGAATAATCTACAGCGCAACGATTGAGCCACAGCTTGAATAGGCTTTCCGAAATCGGGGCGGTCTTAACACATGGTGCATGCTCAAAATTAAATAGTTTTTTACCGTCGCGGGGTGGAGCAGTCTGGTAGCTCGTCGGGCTCATAACCCGAAGGTCGCAGGTTCAAATCCTGTCCCCGCAATATGGTCCGGTAGTTCAGTTGGTTAGAATGCCTGCCTGTCACGCAGGAGGTCGCGGGTTCGAGTCCCGTCCGGACCGCCATTTTTATTCCAGTAGTTAACTCTACTGTTTGATATATATTTTTTGGCTCATTATTTGGCTCAGTAGCTCAGTCGGTAGAGCAGATTGCTCACATCCTGATTACGCTTCTGCGGCAATCTGCGAAAAAGAACGGAAGTTCTTTTGAGCAAAGGACCTTTTCTTAATAAAAGATTAGGGAATATTTTAATATGGCTCAGTAGCTCAGTCGGTAGAGCAAAGGACTGAAAATCCTTGTGTCGGCGGTTCGATTCCGTCCTGAGCCACCTTTTATTTTTATGAAACAATTTAATGTGGAGGGGTAGCGAAGTGGCTAAACGCGGCGGACTGTAAATCCGCTCCCTCCGGGTTCGGCGGTTCGAATCCGTCCCCCTCCACCAAATTATGGCGATTGTGGCGAAGTGGTTAACGCACCTGATTGTGGTTCAGGCATTCGTGGGTTCGATTCCCATCAGTCGCCCCATTTATTATATTATTGGGCTATAGCCAAGCGGTAAGGCATCGCACTTTGACTGCGACATGCGTTGGTTCAAATCCAGCTAGCCCAGTCATGGCAGCATAGCCAAGTGGTAAGGCAGAGGTCTGCAAAACCTTTATCCCCGGTTCAAATCCGGGTGTTGCCTCCAAACATGCGGGTGTAGTTTAATGGTAAAACCTCAGCCTTCCAAGCTGATGTCGTGAGTTCGATTCTCATCACCCGCTCCAATGGGCCTATAGCTCAGCTGGTTAGAGCGCACGCCTGATAAGCGTGAGGTCGATGGTTCGAGTCCATTTAGGCCCACCATACTCTATACTGTTGTTCCGCAGTAGCTCAGTGGTAGAGCTATCGGCTGTTAACCGATCGGTCGTAGGTTCGAGTCCTACCTGCGGAGCCATTTTTTATTTTATGGGCAGGTTTTCTTGAGGCTGAAGAGTTACAGTTCTCACTTTCCGCTGTCAATACATATCTTAATGCGCCTTTAGCTCAGCTGGATAGAGCATACGCCTTCTAAGCGTACGGTCAGAGGTTCGAATCCTCTAAGGCGCGTAAAAACTAGAAAACGCTAAATTTAGCGTTTTTTTTATGCTCTTTTTTGACGTAGAGGGCACACAGTGATGGACCTCGTGGCGCTTAAGACCGCCTTGATGGGAAAAAAGCAAACAGGATCTTTAGGAATACACTTCCCGAATCCTCTTATCGACCGGTTTGAAGAATATATCATCCACTTTCCGCAGGATATCGTCCACTTTTTAAAATTTATCGTCCACTTTTGACCTCATATCGTCCAGTTCCAACACTTATCGTCCACTACACACTAAAATCGTGGGGACAAATAATTAGGCAAAAAACACCAAAACCGTCCCCATGGATCATAGCTGGGGACAGTCCCCCGCTACTTTAAAGCGCCGGGGGACTGTCCCCAAAAATTTGTTTTTAATTTCTTCGTCCAAATGAACTTTGTTTCGGTCTAATAGTGTAAAGAGAAAAAAGGGGTGAGGAAATGACCTTTTCTGCCAATGATGGAATCCTAAATGAGAAGTTGTTTATTAGCTTATTTGAAACACATAAAGATTCCATTTATCGAATGGCCTATATGTATATGAAGAATCAAGCGGACTCACTGGATATCGTCCAGGAGGTTGCCTACCGGGCGTTTAAAAACAGGAACAGTTTAAAGGAATTGAATTATTTTAAGACATGGATCTTGAAAATCACTATCAATGCATCCATTGACGTTTTAAGAAAGAAACAAAAAGTTGTCGAGCTGCCATTCACTAGAGAAGTAGGAACGCAGCAGACAGAGGACAGATATTCCGATTTATTATTAAATGAGCTACTACATTCCTTAGATGAAGACGATAAACGGTTAATTTATCTCAAGTATTATCAGGAATACACCTTCCAGGAAATTTCGGAGATTGTTGAAGCACCAGTCAGTACCGTCAAGTCGAAAATTTATCGAGCCTTAGAAAAAATCCGCTTGGACTATCCGAAGGAGGAACTTTCATGAATAAGATTCAGAGAGAGCTAGAAAAAATCCAAATTCCAGAAGAGGTAATGGATCGTATGTTCAAAGGAATCGAGCAAGCAAAAGGGGAAGAGAAGGTAACGCCGATAAAATTCGAGGGCATGAGCAGGAGGAAAAAACTTATCGGGTCATTAGCAGGACTTGTGGCAGTCGGCGGTTTGTTCTTCGGTTCTGCCTTTGTATCTCCCGCAATGGCACAAATCGCATCGAAAATTCCATATTTAAATCAAGTGTTTTTGAAAGACATAGATATAAATGGAGAAAAATCGCTGATGGCCCTTGTTCGAGAGGAAGGATTGAAACGCGGGTACGAGGTTACTGGTCTACGTGTGGGTCAAGGATTGATGGAGGGCGACGAACCGGAAAAAGTCTATGTCTTTCTAGTAAGTAAAGATTATAACGAAAAAACGAAAGTGGATGCTGAAAATCTGACAAAAGAAATGCTCGATCAGAAGGGATATTATGCAAAAGCGATAGAGGTTCTTCCGTTTAAAGCTGATTTTTATGCCTCTATGAGACGAATCAATCGCATCATGCTTGATGAGGCCCAAAAAATCAAAACCTTAATCAATGATAAAGGGTATAGTGTCGATTACGTTGGAATGAACCCGGGGCTCGATGAAATATTTGTGATCCTTCCTGAGACAGAAAAACACGTCGATGAGGTTCGGGCGATTATTCAAGCCTACCAAAAAAAGAAGTATAATGAATTTTCTTTGGACATTAGATCAGTGAACCTAACTAATATGGATGAAGAAACGAAGCTCAAAAAGAATCTTTATACCATTTTTGAAGGATTACTGGGTAAGAAAGAGACGTACAAAATCAATTCTTTCACTTACACTACCAAAGGTGAACTGGTCATTACGATCGAGACCTCCCTTGAGAAGAAGGATCAGAAGCTCATAGAGCAAATTCGTAAGGAAGTATCCTCACAAGTTGCGAAAGAATACAAACAGCCTTACGCCATTAACATAGTTGGATTAGAGGATTTGAAGACGGTTGGAGAATAATTTTTCTATCAAAAAAGACTGCCAGTTGGCAGTCTTTCTGTCTTCATGATTCCAATCCTTTAAATGATTGCTCCCAGTCATCGATGATCGTGGTAGGTTTATTGATTGGTTCCTTTGCAGTCAACGCTTTGCTTTCTCGAGCTTTACCACTCTTCCATTTGGATAATGTCTTATTTAGAGCAGTTAATCGGAATATCTCCGCGTATATCTGGAGCTTAAGCTTCCTCTATATACATTAGCCGGAAATTCTCCGCCTATGAATTCTCATACCTACACGAAAATCAACACTGAATAATAACAGAGCCTTTCAAAAAAGAATGCGAAGGCTGCTGCTTCCTATAGTTCAAGTAACCTATTACATTTATAAACGTCTAAGTACCAGAGGGACGGTCCTTGGCAGGAGTTGAAAAAGCTTTATCGAATACTACATAAAAGATTGCTAGATTCAAGGATTCTAAGTAGATTGAAACCCTCGTGGATGTTGGAGGAGTGTATTATGGTAAAAGTTTTATTGGTGCAGCACCAAAGAAAGTATGCGGAAGCCATGTCGGCTCTATCATCAGCGCCTCAGGTGAAGGAAGCGTTGGGGCTTACCGATAGCCAAACCTCAGTGGAGGGAACGATTGGATTCATTGAGTTCATTCTGGAACAAGAAAAACAGGGGAAGCAATATTCCAGAGTTATCTTGAATGAGAAGGAAGAGGTCATTGGGGTCATTACTTTAAAAGAGATTGATCCGATTAAGAAGACGAGTCATATCGGAACCTGGATTGGGCATCCGTATTGGGGTCAAGGGCACAATGCCTTAGCGAAGGCAGAGATTCTATATACCGCGTTTACCGAGTTGAACTTAGAATACGTTTTTGCAGGAGCGAAATTAGCGAATATCCGATCGCAAAAGGCGCAGGAAAAGCTTCCTTATATAAGGATAGATGTACAAGCAGAATTTCCAGATGAACATGCTAAGTTAGAATCTCAAGTAAAGGCTCCTTGCGTATTGAATGTGATCGAGAAAGATGCGTTTTTGAAATGGTTTTTGAATCAGGAGATGAATAAAAATGAAAGTAACATTAAAAGAATTGCCAGATTATGAGGTAGCATTTTTTAGACGGATAGGAAGTTACTTTGAAGCCACAGACGATCATTGGGGAAAATTGATCAATTGGGCTATAAGGAATGAACTATATCCACCGAAACAAAATTTTATTGGGATATCTCTAGATAACCCAGAGCTTGTGGATAGTCAGCAATGTCGGCATGACGCCTGTGTGACTATACCTCAGGGATTTGGAAAGGACCAATCTAAGGAAAATGGTATTCAATTTAAGAAACTAGATGGTGGGCTGTATGCCCTGAATCAATTCTATGACACACCTGAAAAGCTGAATCTGGCCTATAAATATATGTACGAAGAATGGTTGCCGAATAGTGAGTATGATACGGATTTCGACAGGTATAACCTTGAGTTCAGTATGAATAACCCTGCCGAAGACCCAGAAGGGAAATGTAGAGTCGATTTATTTGTACCAATAAAAAAACGAGTATCTTGAGCGAGCGGTGGATTTGGACAGTTTTGCTGATTTAGGTTCACCTGTCCGAATCAGAGGTCACTTTCAGTAAAGGACATCATTTAAAAAAATATATTCAAAAAAGCTAACGAAAAAGGAAGATAATCATGAGAATTGGTCTAGCGCAAACAAGGTTTTCCACCAAAGCCTCAGACGGATTACAAAAGGTGGAGAAAATGTTGGTCAAAGCAAATAAAAAACAGTGCGACCTCGTTTGTTTCCCCGAATCCATTATTCCGGGTCTTAGAGGTGTGGGATACGAAATAGAAGAATACGATCACAATGTGCAACAAGAAGCTTTAAACAAAGTATGTAGAATAGCAAAAGGGTTGGGTATTCATGTTATTTTACCGATGGAATGGAAAGATAACGAGAATATGCACCTTTTGGCGTTTGTGATCAATAAGAATGGAGAAATCGTTGGGTATCAGACAAAAAATCAAATGGACCCCGAAGAGGATTTTTTTGGGTATGCACCTGGCAAAGGGAGAACATTGTTTGAAGCGGAGGGGGTTAAATTTGGGATAGTTATTTGCCATGAAGGCTGGAGATATCCTGAAACGGTTCGCTGGGCGGCAAGAAAAGACGCGAGTATTGTTTTCCATCCCCAATTTACAGGTGATGTGAAAAATCCAGAGTTTTATAACCAGGCCATGGTTTGTCGGAGCATGGAAAACTCCATCTTTTTTGCCAGCGTCAATTATGCATTAGAAAACCAAAAAAGCACAACCTCGCTCATTTCGCCGTTTGGTGAAAGGCTGTTATGTGCAAAATCGAATGAGGAAGAACTGCTCATCTATGATATTAACCCTGAGGAAGCATCTTTACATCTTGCAAAAAGATTTAATCCTGACTTGTTTTAATCCTTAGAAATGCGGGGACTGTCCCCCAAAAAACAGGCAAGCAGGAATCCCTGCCTGTTTTTTTGTTGTTTAAGAAATGATAATATTCTCACTTATGGATAACAGGAATAGTTGTTTTAAAACTGCACCAGCGTACAGTCTCTCTTGGTCAGATAACCTCAGCATGGCATGTCACAAGAGGATATCTCATTCCAAAGAACAATTGCTTATGTGGGCAGTACATGGTGCTTCCACCTTTTATTTTGGGTACTTATTGGGGTTGGAAATTGATTTCCAATTTTTATAGAATTCCTCCTTAAATTTGTAGAATAAATTGATATTTTGTAGAATTCCTCTGATTTTATGTAGAATTATCTTCAAGTTATGTAGAATTATCATCATTTTATGTAGAATTCCATTGATTTCATGTAGAATTCTCCTAATTTTATGTAGAATTGAAAGGCCAACTTTAAAAATATGTAGAGATATTCCTAAAGGTTACCTCCTAGAGGGTGTGATCATCACCAAAAGGCAGGCAAGGAGAGGAATCCTTACCTGTTTTTGGATAAATTAAACTGATTTGGTGGAATTAAAGCAAAAGCACCACCGCTTCCTATAAAAGTAACTGGATATTTTTTCTATTATAACCTTGTGTAACGAGGTGCATCGTGTTACGATGTAAAAAGAAACCAACTTAAAGCGAGGTGACTTTTTTGGATAAGGAAATTATGAAAGGGAGCATCGATATATTGCTTCTTTCCATCGTAAGCAAAAGGGATATGTATGGATATGAGATGGTAAAGACGCTAAAAGAAAACAGCAACGAGCTATACAACATGAGTGAGGGAACCCTATATCCGGCTCTAAAACGACTAGAAAACAAGGACTGGATCGAGTCTTACTGGGAAAACCCAGATGTCGGGTCAAGGAGAAAGTACTACCGCATCACGGAGGATGGCAGGAAGGAATTAGAACGGAAGCTTAACGAATGGGAGAAGGTACACAACTTAATTAAGAAATGTTCGGAGGGAATGGCTTGGATCAAAACATTAAGACCTACGTTAACCAGATAGTAAAGGGACTACAATGCGATAAAAATGAAAAAGCGGAAATAGCGGAGGAAATGATTCAGCATCTAGAATTGTTAAAGGCGGAGTACATAGAACAAGGTTTTTCCGAGAAGGAAGCTAGTCAAAAAGCACTGGAGAGTTTTGGAGATAAGAATACTTTAAAAGACGGTTTGCAATCCTCTTTGTTTCCAGGCTATAAACTGTACAGTGTTGGCGTAAAAATCGCATTCTACCTTTATTCTTTTATTATACTTTGGAATCTACTATTTCAGAGAATCATCGGTAGAATCATTGACAGTGGTTCGTTTAATCGTTACTTTTGGTATCCCGAAAACGCACAGAGCTTTTTCAGCGTGGAGGTTTGGAAACTGAATTCGAATCTCATCCCATTCAAAACCATCTCGCGCTACATTATCGAAAGGGAACACTATAATGTGGATATCATTTTACATAACACACTAGGTAATATTTTGATTTTTGTTCCTTTAGGCATTTTACTGCCGATCCTTTTTAAAAAATATAGGTCATTCGCCAAACTTCTCATAAGTGTAGTAGGTATGACATTTGCTATTGAAATAGGTCAATTCTTTCTACAAATAGGTCAGTTTGATATCGATGATGTCATTTTAAACGTGATTGGCGCTTTAATAGGTTTTGCTTTTTTCAAAGGGCTAACCATCATTTCAAGACAAACGAACTGGAAGTTACTTAAAAGGATAATAGCATTATAATAGGAAGATTGAGCGGATGCCTCTGCTACGTGGGGCGATCCGCCTTCCTTATTGGTTAATGGTTTTCAATATATTTTACAACATCGCCGACCGTTTGAAGCTTCGCTGCAATTTTATCACTAATTTCGATTGCAAATTCATCTTCAATTTCCATCGTCAGGTTCACCATATCAAGCGAATCCGCTTCTAAGTCATCTTTAAATGACGCGTCCGGTGTGATATTCTCCATTTTCACACCTAGTTGGTCTGAAATAATAGGCCTTAACTTATTAAATGTGTTCATTGTGGTACCCCCTAAATATTTCTTAACAACCATTATAACAACCAAATTCCGAACATAAAACGTACAAGTATTGCCAATCCTGCGTGAATACCAAAGGGACGGTTCTCTTGGTCGGAGTGAATAGCTCAACCATGAGGCAGTCCCTGTATATTTTACAAAGCCATAATTCTTTTTCTAGTGATTTCATCAAAAGCAAAAAAGAGAATCGAGCAAATAATAGCAGGTACAGAGAAACCTGGGGCAATAAAGTATGTAACCAGCCCAAATCCAATATGTATCAAACCAGATACCCAGAAACGAATGGTGGAGAACTTCATTGAAACCCATTCAGCCAATGCTGAGACAGGTAGGCCATAAACGAAATTTCCTATTAAACTATAAAAAAGCACAATGAAGATGAAAAGAAATTCGCCTCCAGTAAAATGAAAGGAATCTTCCATAAGGAAAGAGAGGAGAAACAACCCGATCGTAAAGGTTAATGAGGAATAGAAAGCCACTTTAAGCTTTCTGCATTTATGATTAAATAGAATTTTTCTAAAAATAGGGAACAAAAACGCAATCGTTGCAATAGCTAGTATCGCTTTAATGATGAGCGGCGTAGTTGAAACGAATAGGATGATCAAAAAAATAAGTACAGAGAAAATGAGAATATAAGAATTTCCTTTTATCATGAGATACCTCGCACTTTATAGAAATACCAAGGGACGGTTCAAGAACCGTCCCTTATTGAATGTTACCAAACAAACGGGATTAATTTCGATGTTTTTTGAATATACCGTGGATATTCTTCTGGAAAACCAGCTTCCAAGGCTTTTTCTTCAATACGCATCCGATAACCGAATACAACGATGAAGAAGGCAAGCATAATTACGGAACCAACCCACGTATTAAAAGCAAGGCCAATACCAATAAACACCAGCAATGCACCTGTATAGGAAGGATGGCGGACCGCTCGGTAAGGGCCGCTTTGGATGATTTTTTGCTCGGATTCAACTGAGACGACCAACGAGAAATGTTTACCTAAAGTTACAACTGCCCAAAGTCGAATGAATACACCGACAATGATTAAGATGGAACCCAAATCGGAAATGGTGGAATTGACGTACCCGATTTTCATAGAATTACAAATTTGATTGACGAGGATACAGGTAAATATACCGATCGTAATCGCCCAAAATGAACCCTTATCTTTATTTTCTGAAGCCACATTTTTTCGTTGCACTTTGGTTTTTATTAAAATAGCAATCTCAGACAATAGCCACAAGTAAAACGAAACCTCTGCAAATGAACTAATTTCCATTCTATCCAGCCCCCAATTTCTTTATCTGTTTCTTATTTTAGACAGGAAAATTTTCTTTTTTATTAATCAAATCTTACGAAATTCTTAAGAAAGTAACGCTAGATTTTTCCATTTAATTCTAATGCATTTTTTGGGATATAACCATAACCAGCATGCGAATAATAATAAAAATTTGAGTTGGAAGAGGGATTTTTTTTGAAAAAGCTAGCAATGCTGTCCCTGATTAGTCTTGTGTTTCTCACCGCAATGGCGAAGCCGCCGGAGGTCGTTCCCTTTTTACGACCGGCCGTAAAGGTGCTGACACAATATACAAAGGTTCCGGTTTTGTTGCCCACCTATTGGAGTGCGCAAACGAGAAAGTCAAAGAATTATATGACTTGCAATTATCAAGCCTACGAAAATGAGTACAGGATTGATTTCTTATCTATGGATAAGCCGTATCCACCTAACGATTCGGCCTTATTTAATCCCCGGGAGTCGAGTAAGATGGGGGATCTGTTTGGGAACGTTGGGTCAGTAACATCTGTCGTTCGCCCCAAACATTTTGTTTTTTATAAAAAGAAAAATGGATTCGATTTATGGATTGAACCGAAAGTAAGATCGATGATCCATGCGAAGAAGGGGAAATGGACGCTTCTATTTGATGGTGATTATGGAGAAGAACCGTACCAACAGGCAGATGAGCTGTTCAACTATATGAAAAAAGTAAGTTGGCTTAAAAATTTGGAAATGGATGAGGGGGAAATCTTCGTTCGGGGTACCAGACGCGCTGCATTCGTGAATGTTGTCTGGGAGACAAGGGATGGATTTGTGTATAGCTTTTTTTACAAGGGACCGATTAAGGAAGCAGTAAAAATTGTTGCTAGCCTAAAGAAGGTGGAATAGCCATTTTCATTATTGTCCTCCTTCATGGATATCTTGTTATGAAGGAGGAGTAATGTCAAAGAAGAAAAAAAGTGCAAATGTTCCACTCAAATGGATAGGGGTCCCCTGAAACATGGTAACAATGATCTCATTACAGATTAATTTTTTCAAAATGTTCAACTGTTGGGAATGGGTGATAAAAGTGATGTAATAATTCTTTCCATTCCTGATACTCACTGGATTGTCTGAATCCTACAGTGTGGTCTTCTAAACTCTCCCACTTAACCGTAAGTAAATATTTACCATTTACTTCCATGCAACGCTGTAATTCGTGTGAGATATAGCCCTTCATAGATGAAATAATAGTAGATGCTTTGCGAAATGATTCTTCATATTCCTGTTCCAATCCTGGCTTGACTTGTAGCAAAGCGACTTCCAGTATCATAGACTCTCCCCCTAAAAACTACTAAAAAAAGTGGAAAAACTTGTTAGTCCAAGCCTATCATAAGTAACACTGATTGAAAATAAACTTCGAGTATAAATAAAGAGATGATTATAACAAATCCAAAAATGTTTAACGAAGAACTGTAAAAATTAGTTAATTTTATAATATAATAGTAATAAACCGATTGTTGATGGAGGTGTTCGAATGATTTGGGTATACATTATGCTGCCAATCGTTGTCCTCAGTGGTATTGCGATTTATTTTGATAAAAAGTCAGGAATGGCTCCGACTGATGATATGAGAACAGCTGATAAATTAGAGGAATATCCGCCGGAACATGGGATGAATTCTTTTGGACCTTGACGAATAGGTTGAATCCAAAAGGGATCTGACCCCATGAGACACTTCTCGACTAATCAGTGTGTTGTGGAGCAGATCTGTAAAAGATATCGTTACTAACGGTAGATTGTAACTGTGATTATTGTGCTAACTTTGTTTTAGCTTGTGATAATTTTCCAATAAAATTTTATTAAAGGAGGTTGCACTCCTCTTTTTTTTGTTATATAGTTAACCACATGGTTAACTATTACAAAGATAATCTTGATCAAGTATTTTCAGTTTTATCAGATCCAACCAGAAGAGCAATCATACAGGAGCTATCCAGGGGAGAGAAGACAGTTAAAAAGCTGGCAGAACCTTTTGATATGTCATTACCGGCTTTTTCAAAGCATATGAAGGTTCTAGAAACAGCGGGCTTAGTCTCGTATAGGAAGGTGGGAAGATATAAACACTATTATCTTCACCAAGAACAGTTTAATGATGCAACAAAGTGGCTAAATGAATTACAGTCATTCTGGGAAAATCAGTTAACAGGCTTAGAAAAATATTTATTAAACAATGAAGATGATGAGGGAGGAAACGAAAAATGATTACGATGAATAGCACGCAGAATTTTACACTTCAATTAAATAAGACGTATCCAGTTAATAGAGAAAGAGTGTTTAGTGCTTGGACAAAACCAGAAGCGCTGAAACAATGGTGGGGGCCAGAAGGATTTACAACGACTATTGATGAGATGGATGTCCAAGTGAACGGTAGCTATAAGTTCAATATGCATGCGCCAAACGGGGAAACGCATGTACTTACTGGACAGTATCTTGAAATTGAACCGAATGAAAAATTAGTTTTTACATGGAAATGGGAAAATGGGAACAGCGACTTTCCTCCAACAAAAGTAACGATTGATTTTCTAGAGAAAGGCACTGCAACAGAAGTAGTGGTGACTCATACCGATCTTCCAAGTGAAGAGGAAGCGAAAAACCATAACAATGGTTGGACAAGCACACTTGAAGGCAGCTTGAAAACGTATTTAGTGTCATAAAAAATTTTACGATAAAAAGGGGAATATTATCATGAATGAAAAAATGTTATTTGATCAATTTGAATTTGCCCGCAACGTTACATTAAAGGTGGCACAAGGTATTACGGAAGAAAACGCGGACGTGATCCCAGCAGGATTTCCAAATTCGCTACGGTGGCAGCTAGGTCATATTTATGCATCTGTTGAGGGAATTGTGTTTCACTTTGCAAACGAAATGCCAAATCTACCTGAAGGCTATATGGAATTGTTCAATACGGGGACAAGACCATCTGAATGGACGATCACTCCACCTTCTATCGAGGAGCTCCTTCCATTACTAGCTGAACAAATAAAGCGTGTAAAAGAAACGTTCACTGGACGTCTTGATGAAAAACTAGCTCAGCCATTACCGATTGGTCCATTAACCCTAGAAACAATCGGTGAACTTCTATCCTTTGCATCGTTTCATGAAAGTGAACACATTGGGATCATCAAAAGCCTACAAAATAGCCTAAAAGGTTAAAGGAAATAGGAAAAAGCAGGGGTTCATTTCCCTGCTTTTCTAATTGAAAGAATGAGTTCTTGGAAAAATAGTAGATAGCAAAGGGGGGATTAACTATGGTAGACGTATTGACTGATATTATCATTAATTGCCCTTATGAAAAAGTGGCAGATTATGCTGCAAATCCAGAAAATGCACCTGAATGGTATGTAAATATTAAAAGAGCCGAATGGCAATCGGAAAAATCAGTGGTTGTCGGAGCGAGAATTGCTTTTAAAGCACAGTTTTTAGGGAGAGAACTCTCCTATGTTTATGAAATTGTGGAATATCTGCCAGGTGAAAAAATGGTTATGCGCACTGCGAACGGTCCTTTTCCAATGGAAACAACCTACACTTGGGAAGCAATCGACGACCATGTAACTAAGATGACGTTGAGAAACAAAGGAATTCCCACCGGTTTTTCAAAGCTGTTTACGCCATTTATGTCAGTCATGATGAAAAAAGCAAACAATGCTGACCTGAAAAAAATAAAAAACATCTTAGAAAAAACCTATTAGAAACTCGTAGAAAAACACGAAGGTTGGTAGAGGTTTGAATATCATCAAACGAGAAATTTGGAGGTCCTTACAAAAGAACTGCTGCCATTGATGACAGCATGTTCTTACTTGTAGGCTCCTAATTTTTAAACTATAAACTTAATTAGAATCTACGTCTTCTTCTTCTTTCGATTTCGAATCGTCTTCTTCTCTCTAATTCGATTTCAATTTCAATACGTCTTCTTTCAATTTCGATTTCAACAATAGGGAAAAACGGTCTTCTTCTAAAGCCGTCACAAAAAAAACAAATCTCTTCGTCCAAATCCCAAAAACGGCATTCCATGTATCATCCTTTTCATAATAGCAGAAAAAGGGCAGACACTATGTTCTGCCCCTTTTTCCATTGGAATTGTCGCGATCTTGTCCAATCGTTAATTAAATTCAACTAGAAAGTAGAAAGGACGATAATTAACAAGATGAACAATACAACAATTAACACAAAGCTGCTTCCGCCATAGCCACCGCCATAGCCATAGCCGCCACCGTATCCCCAGCTCATATATTTCACCCCCTTTTGTGAATGATTTGAAGGAAAAATATATCCTCACACTATATATATTTTTAAAAGGGAAGGTCGTTTGGACAAACATCCTATAGTAGAAAAAATCCGCGTTTAAATATGGAGTTTAAGCCAGTAAGTTGAATTTTGTGAAAGAAGGAGTAAAGTGCCTTATTGGAGGCGTTTCTACCATTCATACTAGGTGAATATTACATTTGAAATAGTGCAAGATAGGACTGTCCGAAAAGTATCTAAAATGAGGGATGATACGATTATGTACAGTCATTTGGAAAAGGCATTTAATAAGTATCTCACATCGGAAACAGAGATATGGCTGCATCAGGATTTATTTAGTGCCCATTGGTGGAGTATTGTCATTTTAAATGCCATATTTTTTGTGCTTTTTCTCATATTAATTGATCGTTATCGAATTGTGCTGATTTCATTGGCTTTCATGGTTAGTTTCGTCATCTGTGGTCTTGCGGATGAGATTGGGAATTACTTTGATTATTGGGAATACCCACACCAATTTTTGATTTTTACCCATCGCTTTAATGCAGTGGATTTTGCGGTGATCCCAGTGATTATGACCTTATGCTATCAATATTTTAGAAAATGGAAAACGTTCCTCGTGGCGCAGGTATTATTATCTGCTGTCATCAGCTTTATAGGGATTCCGCTATGCGTGTACTTTCATTTATACTCGATGGAGAATTGGAACTATTTTAACTCACTTATCGTATCAATCATCCTGTTTATTGTTTTGAAAATGATAGTTGATTTTATATGGAAGCAAGCAAATAAGTATTCACCGAGTGGTCAAAAAAAGAGCTGAACGGCTCTTTTTATTTTTGAACATCTTCTCCTTCTAATGAGAATAGGTGGTGTACCCATGATCAAGAAAATTCCTATCTGCTTAGTTATCCTTTTCCTATTTGGAGGGACTTTCGAAAAAGCGAATGCGGTTGAGCGCGTGGTCATCGCGTCCCTTCCATCAGAGCTGTGGTATGACAATCTATTTTTAATGGCCGACACAATTGACGGAAACTGGATGGCGGTGAAAGCGTCCTGCTGTACCACTTCCCTGATTGGTACAACGTAAAATTTACTCCGGAACTATTTTATGAGGATCTGACCGGGGACCATTTAAAAGATATTGGAGTTGTGCTCATTTCAGGCGCTGGGTCAGGACTCTCGACGAAAGAAATTCATCTATTAAACCAAATCCAGGATCCTAATCGACGATATGAAGAGGTTCCGGTTGAATCCATTAATGAAGCCGTCAAACGACTGGTCAAAATGGAGCGGCAAGGAAACCTAGCCACCATTTTAATAGGCAAAAAGAAACATGTAGTAGAGCTTTCAAAATTTCATTTTCTTCCGGGAACCTTTTCCCCTAGTCCAGGGGTTGGCCAAGTAGAAAATTATTCTGCGGAAAATGGGGTCCTTTACGGCACGACAATTGTGTATATTTCTGCTGCTGGCCACATTGGAACCTTGCGAATCAAATATGCCTGGGATGGAAAAATGTATAAAGCAAAGTCCGTCCAGTTTGAAGAGGCAGAACCGTTTAAAAGAATGAAATAATTCCCTTGTTTTTGGGAATTGCTAAATGAATAAGACATTTAATGAGGGATGAAATGGCTGAAATAATTGGAGTTAGTATGTGGACATTAGTGACCCTAAGGTGGGGGGACTGGAGAAATTTTGAGAAGTATTACGCCACCATTTTATATTTCCTTTTTTGCGATGTGCTCTATTATTACCTCACATATAATCACCGACTCTGGTCGATTACGCCTACACCTCCACTGACGAGTGAATTCGTAGCGTTGGCAGGAGAGTTCATTGTATTTATCAGCACCATTTTGCTATTCCTCGGACGCTATCCGTCTAGTAAATTTTTTTCCATTCGCTGGACAGCATTATGGGTGATTCTTTACACAGTGAACGAATGGGTATTGCTCAAAACCGGTACATTCGTATACGAGCATGGCTGGACCATCGTTCATTCCTTTATTTTTAATATCTTTATGTTCATTTTCCTTCGATTACATGATCAAAGGCCCATCCTTACGATGATTCTTTCGATACCGATTCCTTTTATATTAATAAAATTATTTTCGATACCGCTTCGATAAGAGCATTTCTTCAGGAGAGGAAGTGCTCTTTTATGTTGTCAAAATTACGTAAAAAGGTATAAAAAATCCTTTATATAGAAATCTAAGAAAAAGGTTTTTGGGGAGATTTGGGATGAAGACGTTAGGAGGAATGGGTTTGGCAAGTAAAATAGGGATATTGACGAGTATAGTGTGAAGTTTGACGAGTAAAATAGAAAATCGACGAGTAAATCATACATTTGACGAGTAAATCATCAAAAGTGACGAGTAAGTAAGGTATTAAATTTTAGAAGTGGTGAGCAACACATAATTTGATAGGAAAATACCTGAGCCAGGCTCAACGCCTGGCTTTTTAGTGGTAAATCTTTGGATTTTGAAATGAATTTCCAAGTTTTGTAGAATTGTTCCTCGATTTTGTAGAATAAATCAAAACTTTGTAGAATTCCACCTCAACTTTGTAGAATTGTACCTTAACTTTGTAGAATTCCACCTCAACTTTGTAGAATTGTACCTTAATTTTGTAGAATTCCATTTCAATGTTCCAAGATTAAAGGCTAATTACAAAAAAGTAGCTGAAGAAAAATTCTTCAGCTACTTTTTTTACCCCAAATACACCAGGTCCTTCAACTCATCCGTAGAAAGCTCCGTAATCCAGTTTTCGCTTTGGATGATTTGGTCGTTGAGGAATTGTTTTTTCTCGAGCATCGCGTCGATTTTTTCCTCCAGCGTCCCGGTGCAAATCAGCTTGTGCACATGCACGAAGCGCGATTGCCCGATTCGATACGCCCGGTCCGTCGCCTGGTTTTCAACCGCCGGATTCCACCAGCGGTCATAGTGAATCACGTGATTCGCCGCAGTCAGGTTCAACCCCGTTCCGCCGGCCTTCAACGAAAGCAAGAACACCGGAAACTTCCCGTCCTGGAATCGCTCGATCATCTCATCACGCTGCGTCTTTGGCACACTTCCATTCAAGAACGGTACCTCGATACCAAACTTCTTCTTCAGCGTAGCGCGAATCATTTCACCCATTTCAATATACTGCGTGAAAATCAAACAGCTTTCGCCTTGTTCCAATACCGCATCAATCAACTCAACGAGCTTCTCCATTTTATTCGAACGGTCAAGAAGGTCGCGCGCTGCCGATTTTTCCTTTAAATAGAGGGCAGGGTGGTTGCACAGCTGCTTCAAACGGCTCAACATTTGTAAAATTAACCCCTTGCGCTCAAACCCGGACAATTTTTCAATTTCCGCAAACGTATCGTGAATGAGCTGCTCGTATAACGAAGCCTGCTCAGGGGTAAGCGGGCAGTACTCTTTTTGCTCGAGCTTATCCGGCAGGTTGAGCGCAACCTCTTCGTCCTTTTTCGTCCGGCGCAATAAGAATGGCCGGATCAACGATTGCAGCTGCTGCACTTTTTCCTTTTTCTCATCTTTTTCAATCGGAATGACGAACTTCTTCTGGAATTGCCCCAAGCTGCCGAGATAGCCGTGGTTGGTAAAATCAAAAATTGACCATAGCTCAGACAGGCGATTTTCCATCGGCGTCCCCGTCAACGCAATATGGTGACGGCCACGCAATCTGCGAACCGCTTTCGACTGCTTCGTCTGCGCATTCTTAATGTTCTGCGCTTCGTCAATCGCAATCGAGCTCCAAATAATCGACTCGAACTCCTCAGAATCAAGGTGGCTCAAGCCATAAGAGGTCAGCACGACATCGGCGTCCTTCGCTTTATCGGAAAAAGCCTCCACTTTCAGACGGTTCGAACCATAATGCAGGTAGACATTCATCTCCGGTGCAAACCGCTCAAGCTCCTTCTGCCAGTTGCCAAGAACGGAGGTAGGGCAGATAATCAGTGCTGCTTTTGTAGGAACCTTCACCTTCGCAGGGGCCTCTTCATTTTTCCGCCGAGTTTTTGGTTGGGGGTCAGGCACCAAATCTAACTCCTTGCTAGCATCACTTTTTACTTTTAACAAGTAGGAGATGAGCTGGACGGTTTTTCCGAGACCCATGTCATCGGCGAGCACCGCACCAAATCCGAATTGGCGCAAGAACCAGAGCCAGCTCATGCCAAGCTGTTGGTAGGGACGAAGTTCGCCCTGCAGCCCGGAAGGCACATCCGCAAGCGGGATTTCATGCACCTCTGACAGCTGCTTGACCATCTGCTTCCATTGACGGTTCAGCTCTATTTGTATTTTCGCAAACGCCTTTGGATTCTCCAGCTCGTCTTCCGTTGCTTCCGAATCCACCAGCTCCTGCTCGAGAAGGTCGCGAACATGCAAGCCTTCTTTTTCCGCACGCTTCATGAGATCTTGGATTTGTCGGATGAACTGCGGGTCCAGCTTCACCCACCGGCCGCGAATATAAACAAGACGCCGTTTTTCCTCCACGAGCTGTCCGAACTCTTCCTCAGACAGGTCGACCCCGTTCATGGAAAAACGCCAGTTAAAGTCAAGCATCGCTTGCAGCCCAACGAACGACGGTCGATGGCTTCCAGTACCTTTCAACGACGCCTTCACCTTCAAGTTGGCATTCTTCATCGCCTGCCACCAGGAAGGGAGGAGGATTTCGACATCCAGTGCCAGCATCGTTTCGCTTGCCTCGGTTAAAAACATCCACGCTTCTTCCTCGGTGAGATGCGTTTTGAAGTAACCATCCTCACTAAGCCACGGAATGAGTCGCACCCAGCGGCCTTGTTCACGGTCGACTTTTTCTAAAAATGGTCGCCATTTCGCTGGAATTTTGGTGCTACCTTCGATGTCATAGATCTCATCAGGGTTCTTTTTCCCGCGCAAAAAGATGTCCAGGGTCCAGGCGCCTTCGCCATCAAGGGGCTCATCTAAGCGGAGCCCGATTGTAAACGGCGTGTCGCTTTCCTTGATGCCAACCCACTCGAGCCAGCTTTCTTCGTCAAAATAGCGGGCGAGCTCGCCACCGGAAATGTTTTGCTTACGTAGCAGGTCAAGCTTCGGGCCGAACAGCTCCTTCATCGCTGCGTTTCGCGTTAAGTAGGCATCTAGGGCACTATTGTATAAATCAGATATGTAATTTTTAGTTGTTGTGCCGGATTCATCGTCATCGTCGCCGGCAGGATTGTCTGCCCCCGAAACCGGTTGCTCCCAAAACGAAGGATCAAATTCATCCTTCACGCGTTCCGGCAGTTTCCAGCGGAAATCGCCATGTTCCCACACCGAAAAGTCCGGCAGCCAGTCTTTTTCCACGATGCCTTCATGCATGGCATGGGCGGCCGCAAGACAAATCTCGGACTGCTCATTCC
This sequence comes from Neobacillus phoenicis, assembly GCF_047302305.1. Taxonomy (NCBI): domain Bacteria; kingdom Bacillati; phylum Bacillota; class Bacilli; order Caryophanales; family Bacillaceae; genus Neobacillus; species Neobacillus phoenicis. Next base: position 772,572 of record NZ_CP154847.1, read on the forward strand.
AATCCCACTCGATGAAGCGGTTGAAGGACTCCTTGGCAAAAAGGGAGACAAGCTGCCAGCCGCTAAGGACCACACCTTCGACGTCGTCTACGGTCTCCGTCTCAAGGAGCGTGCCAAAGAAACTTTCTTCATGGCTGCTAAAAACGAGGTTCTTCCACCGAAATGGATTCATAAAGTGACCACGCTCATCCTGGGCCGTAAGCAGAAAGCGGCCTTCCCCTAATTTAGTTGTCAGCAATTTCATAAACCTTGTTTTAAGCATCGGTACACAAACTCCTTTTATATGAGAAGGGCATTTTTAAGTTACCTATTTTGGGGGGTATTTATTTCCATAAAATGTATATTCGCACAAAACCCCTGAAAAATGGCACAAAACGATGTGAAAATGGCACAAAACACATTAATTTTGATACAAAACTACGGCAAAATGGCACAAAACACCCCAAAAACGGCACAAAACCAAAACCGTCCACTCCACCAAGACAAATGTCCACGCGTGGTGCCTGACACCACCCCCTTGGGGGACAGTCCCCCGGCGCTTTAACGCATTAACCCCTCGGGGGACTGTCCCCACAAAAATACCAGCCCTAACTCTCTATCAATTTACTCCGCTTACATTCTTCATGGAACGCGCGCAACCGTTTCGTCCGCTCAAGCAATGTTTCCAAAAAATACTCCCAGTCATCGACTCGCTTCAGTTTCTTGTACAACGTCCGCAGCTTCTTCAAATGCCGCACCGCCAACCGGTAGCTGCTCCGGTTCTTCTGGTCAATCTCCCGCTGCGCCGTCTGATGCAGCATCCCCAGCAGCACCTCCGGACGCTCCTTCTCAATCAACTTCAACCGTTCCTTCGGCAAATCATAAAAATTCAAGCCGACAAACGCCTGGAGCTCGCCCCAACGGTCATACTGCCCGCGCTCAAACAACATATACTCATACTCCCTGAAACTATACGGCAGCGTCTGCAGCAACGCCCGTTCCAACAAATCCACCCGGTCCGTCTCCGAACAATATGGCGTCACCGCCCGAAGCGCATCCCGGACAAACGCTACACAGCTATGATAGCCGCCCAACTCCTCCAAATACCCCTTAATTTTTTGCAAAAACAACTCAATCAAAACCCCAACACGGCGCCACGCCTTCAACTGGCTCAAATAATCGATCCAGTACACCAAATACGGCACAATCACCCGGTCCTCAAACTGACCCACCAACTTCAACGCCGCCTCATCGTCCCCGAGCAGCAAATTGATATGAATGCCAGCAACCATCAATGGCGCCGGATTCTCCCAATCATGAAGCTCCTTCAACCGAGCCCGAATCTTCCCAACCTCGGCCTCACGCCAACTCTTCTGCTTGAAAAATTGCACCCACAACAGGCGATACAAATAAATCCGCTCATTCTCAATCCCGCTCGTGCACGTCAGCAAATCAAACGCATCGTCCTTCAATTTCTCAATAAATTCATCAAACGCAAACGGCAGCGACTGCACCCCAATCTTCACCGCCAACTCATGCGCATCCTCCAGCAAATTCTGGAACACATGCAAATAAGCCCGCTTCACCATATCCTCGCTGTGCTCCAGCTGATCACTCAGCACCGCCAGCTTCCGGAACGATACCACGATCCAAACCATCTCATATAACAAGCGCCATTCCTGCTCTACAGGGGCACTCGCATGAACCCGGCGCTCATAAATCCCGAACAACTCCGGAATCACATACGGGCTTGTGTACTTTTTCGTCGCCAAGAGCGTATCAAAGCTCAACTCAAACGACTGCACCCAACGGCTGTATTCCGGCTTCATCACACCGTTCGCCTTCACGAGATCCTTCGCCGTCTGCATGCCCCATGACGAAAACGCCGCTTGCTCCCGAGCCGGTTCGCGCCAGTCGGTCACCCAATCCGCGACACTGCCAACACGGGCATACACCGCAAAAAAGGTCGCCATCTGATGCCGGCAAAAGCCCTCCGTCGGACACGAACACGAGCTCTCCGACAAAAACGAGAGGATGAGCTTCACATAACAAGGCGTGACATCCTGAACCGTCGAGGTCACTTTTTCATCATGGAAGATTTGGACCTGCTTCACCAACCCTTGACGGTACAGCATTAACCCTTTCGAAACCAGCTTCGCATCCTCCGTCACACTCGAATGCAGCAGCTCCTTCACCTGTTCCGAGAAGAGCTCAATTTTTTCACTAGCAGGTGTCGACTCCATATCCGTAACCCCCCTTTTTTGGAAAAATAAAAATCAGCACCAGAGCGCGATCTTTTTTTTATAAAAAGTCCGTCCATCCATTTATAAAAATCCATATTCCTTTATTATAACCAAAAAATCACCATTCGAGGAGGGGGCGGCTTGGAAACATGGGATTTTAAATTTATTTGGGTCACGTATAGGGAGAAATAGGAAACAGTTTGATCGGAAATGTTCAGCCAGAGAGGAACTTCTACTAGGTCTCGAGGCTGAATCTACAACTATAGTTGTAGAAAACTTCCCACTAAAGCTGAATGTCTATTTTTTATAAAAACACTAAAATAAAGGTATCAATAGGGAATGGGGTTGGGCGGAATGAAAATATATGAAACGCATGTAAACACAAGGAATTTAGAACAATCCATTGAATTCTATCAATCACTGGGGTTGGAGCTCGCGTACGTGATCAACGAGAGAAGAGTCGCGTTTTTCTGGCTGGAGGATGCCGAGAAGAAGGAGCAAATGCTTGGAGTGTGGGAGGGGGCTGCTGAAAAGTTTGTACCATCACACTTTGCCTTTGGGGTGTCATTGGATGAGTTAATGAAAATACCTTCATTTTTAGAAAAAAAGGGAATCGAGCTGCGCCCGTCATTCGGGTTGGATACCTCAGAGCCAGTGGTCCATGCTTGGGTTCCGGCGGCCTCCTACTATTTCGCGGATCCGGACGGAAACTCGCTGGAATATTTGGCGTTGCTAGAGGGGGAGGCAAGGCCTGAACTCGGTGCGGTCCACTTGAGCAAATGGCATGAGGTGATGAATCATGATAAAAGGTCTGTATGAAGCTCATTTACCAGTTAGCGACCTGGAGCGGTCTATCGATTTTTATAAAAATCTCAACTTAGAATTGGCTTTTCAAAAGGAGAAGGTTGCTTTCTTTTGGATTGAAAAGGGTCGCAGTTGGCTGGGGTTGTGGGAGACGGATAAGGTACGCACGCCTTATCACCCGTCATTGCGGCATGTGGCGTTCCGGGTGGAGCTTGAAGATATGGAGAGAGCGAAGGTTTGGCTGGAGGAGAGAGGGATTGCAATTAAGCCGGATTTCGGTTTTTCTGCGGAAAACCAGCCGCTCGTGCTGCCGAATCATCCCCAAGCGCATGCCGCCATCTATTTTCAGGATCCAGATGGCAATTCTTTGGAGTTCATGACGCCCTTGCGATTGGATGGGGCGGAGGAGTTTGGGATGATGACGTTGGAAGAGTGGAATCGGGGGAAGTAGAGGGTGCTGGCGGGTACCCTTTTAATCATTTGGAAGGATATTTCCAGTTTTTGTAGAATTCCTCGCTAGTTTTGTAGAATAAATTGAAATTTTGTAGAATTCCTCTGGAGTTATGTAGAATAAATCTAAATTTTGTAGAATTAGCCCGTCGATTTGTAGAATTAATTTGAACCTGGGGGGCTAACCCCGGGATTGGTTAAGAAATCCATTTAGAAAAACTTGGATTTGTAGATAAATCGTGAATTTGTGTAGATATAATCCATAATCGTGTAGAAAAAACCTAAATTGTGTAGATATAATCCAAATTCGTGTAGATAAAACCTGATTTTGTGTAGATATAATTCCAAAGTGTGTAGAATTCCTCTAAAACGACGAGATGTTCTGTTCTGGATCCGGGTAAATCCTATAAAAATTAGGTAATATTCCAACCAAGCACTGGAGAAATCCTCTTAAATAGGTAATATTCATTCCAAGCTCAAAAGAATCCAGCTAAATTAGGAAGAATTCCATCAAAAGCTCTCAAGAATTCTTCCTACCTTCCGTAAAAACTACTAAAACTCCCCCTAAAACCAGTCCCAATCTTATAAATATGCTTCCTCGCAGCACATCAAAAAACTAATTAAGATTTTTCACAAACAAAACCCTGTCTTGCCCCAAAACTTAATCCCCAAAACTCATAATTTTCCATAAAATTAGCATAATAACCCCATATGACTAAATGCTGTAAATTAATCGTAACAAATAATGATCTCACTTCACCCGCTTCATGGGTATCAGAATTGACCGATTCAACCATTCCACCGTTTTCAGATAAATTGATGTTATTTCATATCGTCATCCTGGTATCTGCGGGAGTCGGCTACTTGGGCGCCTGCTTATCGGTTTCACAGAGAAGGGACCTGGCGCTACAATACACGATTCTTATTGGCGACATCGGAAGATACGCAGAGGATGGGGCCCATTGATTAAAAATGGCTGGTTGGTACATCCGCCACTTGCTACAAACCGAGATGAATTGGCCAAAGAATAAATAGAAAGAGAGGGATTGAAATGGTTTTATTGATAATGACCGTCATCGGATCCATCCTAGCAATCATTTTTATCCCAAAGCGCATTTCCAAGTTAGAAATGTATACAACCTCCTTCTTTGCTATAATCCTAGCCGCCGTCGCGGACATTTATTTAGATTTGAAATTTGACTATTACGGTTTTTTTAACACGGGCGTGGATTGGCAATACCTGCTCATATTTGTCTTTGTCTATCCAGCGGCAAACATCGTGTTCCTAAATTTTTACCCCTTTGAAAAGACATGGATGAAAAAAGTACGCTATGTTGTGATCTGGACTTTTCTTACCACTGGCTTTGAATACATCTCCTTACATACTGAGGTTTTTTATCATCATGAATGGAAGCTGTGGTATTCCTTCCTTTGCTACCCGTTTCTTTACTGGATCTTGGTCATGAATCTAAGGTTTATAAGGTCTTTAGCAAAAAATAATTGAAAATGGTGAAAAACATGCCAATCTATACACAAAAGTGGCAACCAAGACGACCGAAGGCAAACTTAACTTCCTTTAACATCAATTATTTACGAGTGGGAAACCCGTTTATGCCTTTGTGGTGGGAAATGGCGATGCCAGGCGCGGGCCACTTTATGGTCGGGAAAAAATTTAAGGGGTTTTTGTTATTTGTATTTGAGTTCCTCGTCAATACACAAGCAATCTGAACTTATCCATCTTTTATACGTGTTCCGGATAATTCGAGATGGCATAAGCGTGTCTAGATAGCAGATGGTTCTTCATTTATATAGGCTTTTACATTTTTAACGCCTGGACGCGTACCGATTAACGATGGATATCAACCAATTTTCGATGCTCGCGGTGAGAGCGAAAACACCGTTCCAAGCATTTAACATCAGTATCTTGGAAATCAAATTGCGAAGAGGACCAGGTGGAGCTGGTGGAAAAAATTCTTAAACAGCATCATACGTTGGGGCTGGTGAGAATTTAGCAAAATTTCTGTTCTTGAAAACCAATAGGTTGGTTTGCTAAAATACTTGTATATAACTGCAAAGGCGATGGAGTTCGCCATAAACGCTTAGAAAGCTAATGACTCCTACCAGAAAAGTCCTGGTAGGAGTCTATTTATTTAGAATGGATGTTTTGAACTTGAATTTTCAGTGTAAAATTACACCTCAGAGGATAATTTTATAATATATTAGCGAATTCTCAGCAATTCTCAGCGAATTTCAGAGTTTTATCGGCGAATCCAGGATTTTATCAGCGAATTTCGGCATTTTATCAGCGAATCATAAAAGTAAGATAGAGGTGGGCCAAAGTGAATTTTTTCTTAGTCGGTATTGCTGGCATAATCGGAGCCACGCTCCGTTACTTATTGGGTGTTTACTTCAGTCAGTGGTGGGTGAATGACTTTCCTTTAGCAACCTTTGTCACCAACATGGTGGGGAGCTTTCTATTAGGCTGGTTCACACATTTTCTGCCGCGGTTCAAATCATTGCACCCGCATATCATCACGGCCATAGGCACCGGTTTGATCGGTTCGTTTACGACGTTTTCCACCTTTAGTGTGGAAACCGTTCACCTAATCGATGCATCGAAATGGGGCACCGCAATTCTATATGTACTCCTCAGTCTTTGGGGCGGTTTGTTGTTCTCATGGCTCGGCTACCGCTTAGGATGGAAAAAGGATGCTACAGTAGGCGGGGGTGTACGGTCATGATCACTAATATCTTATGGGTCGCATTGGGCGGTTTTTTCGGAGCGATGTCCCGTTACGGCGTTGGCTTATTTATGAAGAAAAGGTACCCATCAGATTTTCCGTTCGCTACCCTGTTTGTCAACCTATTGGGTTCGTTTTTGCTGGGATTCATCATGGGGGCGCATACGGATACTACGTTAAGATTGCTTTTAGGAACAGGGTTTATGGGGGCGTTTACGACGTTTTCCACGTTTAAATTAGAGAATATCCAGCTGCATGTAAAAGGAAAAATGAAAGTAATCGTATTATATCTGGCAATCAGCTACACCTGCGGCATACTACTCGCCTTTTTGGGCATTCGGGTAGGGAGTCTTTTGTAAAAGGCACCAATAAGAAAAAAGCCAACCCACATAATGGTTATGGGGTTGGCTCGGTATTTGTCTTTTGATTTTTTGATAGAGTAGAGAAGTACTCAAATAGTTGATTAATATAGTTGTTTAGTTCAAAACCATCCTCACTAGCAAACTCCGACAATAACAATTTGTTCTCATTCATTGGTTCGTCCCCCTCGATTCCCTTGTTATTCCCATTCTTGCCAAACTATTAGTCTCTTATACAAGAAAAATGAGAATTTTTTAGATTTTATTGTGCTCGACCGGGGAGGGGAGCGCAACCAATTAGAAAATACCCCAACCCGCATACAAAAACTCCGCTAACTCTCTAAAAACAACAAAAAAACTGGCCCCATCGAGAGCCAGTCTTACCAGAAAAATTAATAGAATCTCTTAAACCCATCAAAGTGTGCCGTATAATATGGGCTTTTTAAGGTGGAAATCATGATTCCGTGGGCTTCGTCGGCATGGATAAACTGGTCGCCGCCGAGATAGATGCCCACATGAGAGATTCCCTTTTTATATGTATTTTCAAAGAATACAAGATCGCCGGCCTTCGGTTGGTCGACATAGTAAGCACGGCTATATAAGCCTTCCGCCGAATAGCGGCCAATTTTCTTGCCTGACTGATTCGCCACATAATAGATAAACCCGCTGCAGTCAAAACCGGAAAGGCTGCTGCCGCCCCAAACATACTTGATACCCATTAAGCTTTTTGCTGTATTCACCATATTCGTTGCAAAATCAGAAGACGATGCAGGCGCACTAACCACCTGACCCCCAGCCACCTTCAATTTTTGCCCAACATAAATCATATCAGAAGTTAAGCCATTCGTTGACTTCAAAACTTGAACCGACAAACCATATTGTAAAGCGATTCTTCCGAGAGTATCGCCACTTTTTACAACGTATTCACTTGTAGTGGACGGCTGAGTTACCACTGGAGGCGTCACAGCTGGTGGCTGAGAAGGAGAGGTTACAGTGCCATTCACCTTCAGCGTTTGTCCCACATAAATCCTATCGGAATTTAGGTTATTCAGTGTCTTTAACTGTGAGACAGTCATGTTATACTGAACACCGATCTTACTCAAGCTGTCGCCTCTTACTACAGTGTAATCACCCGTAGTTGCTTGCGGGGCCGGCGCAGGAGTAGGAGTAGGTACCGGAACAGACACAGTCCCAGTTCCCGGTGCAGAAACCTTCAACACTTGTCCAACATAAATAATCGTGTTAGTTAAATTGTTCCATTGCTTTAGCTCGTCGACAGTCACGTTGAAACGATTCCCAATCTTAATTAGTGCATCACCAGAAACAACTGTATAGGTATTCGTCTGTGGTGCCTGCACATCAATCGGCTCGTTGCTCACTTTCAGCACTTGATTCACATAAATCATATCCGACTTTAAACTGTTCAAAGTCTTCAAATCACTCACACTAGTATTGTATTTTGAGGCAATCTTTGATAAATTGTCACCTTTTTGAACTTGGTATGTATCCGCAAGGGCAGAACCAGCAAAGAGTGTCGAAAAAAGCGCGGCTGTTGATAGAGTACGTATGATATTTTTCTTCATCTGAAATAATCACCCCATATATTTTCATTTTTTTATTTATTTTACCATAGTTTGCTAGATTTTCGGGTAAAAAATTGAAAATCTTGACATAAATTAGCGGAAAAATGACAGATTTTAGCTAGAAAAGAACAAAACAGATATCAGGATTTTCGAACAAAAAAAGCCAGCCCCGATAAGCTGGCTTTCTGTTATTAATAAGGTGAAAATCAACCAAACTCATTTTTCCTTTGCAAGCTCCTCCCGATTAGGGGCAAGAGGGGGCTGTTCTAACCAGCCATATTTCACCATGATATTGAACCATTTCTTGTTGACCAGTAAATTTTTCAGAATGACGCCTTCAAAAGCAGCAACCAAATCCGTCCGCATGGCCGATGCAAGACCGGTTCCGTGATAGGCTTGGGCAGCCTGGAATAAAAAGCCGATATGATACATCATGAGTTTGTCGGAAAAAGGAGAGGTAGTAGAGGTGGTGACCTCCGTTTCCCATGATTTAGGAACAGGTAAATTATCAGCTAGCATGATTTTACTAAACGATCTAATTTGGTCATCCGAGGTTTTCTCCGTATCAGTGAGAAATTCCCTGACAAATTTATTTTGAGCTACCTGACCAAAGGCAATCGCCAACGTTTTCGCCATAATACTCTTTTTCAGATTAAAAGAAATACTGATAATTTCAGTCGCAGTTAACCGGCGGCCTTTTCCGAAAAACCCGTCGGTAAAATCTTTGCTGGATATAAATTCAGTCTGCTTGCTTGGGTAAAACAACGGATCTCTCTGAAAACTTCCTTTTTCCAGCAAGAGCTCAATCGTTTGATGATACATCCTTTTCGCATCATTATCACAGGAATCGTAGAATTCCCTTAAATCCTTACGAACGGAAACACCTAAGGATGTGGTGTGTCCGAGCAATCCATGTAAAGTCATGACATGCAAATAATTTAGGCAAAATATATCGGTAAACAGCCTCTCCGCACCTTGGTTGAGATCTGTTTCAGAAAATCCTCTCGGGAGAGGAAATCCCTCATTCTCGATAAAAATAACCAATTGTTTCTTCTGTCTTGCGAAAGTCTCAATGGCATCCTCAAAAATGGCTTTGATGGATGGATCCTCAATAATGGTAACCATATATCTATTTACTACATCTGTCATCGTCCCGTTTACATACTCTCCCCACAACGTGCCGATTTCGGATGATGTGAGTTTCATTTGATTTTTATCCACGATTTTCACCTCGTGGATATTATTACCGTTAGATTCTAGTTTTATGAATGTATAGGTATAAAGATGGTTTGTAAAGTTCAATTAATTGTCAGATTTCTTAGGAAGCTGGACACTAATGAAAAAATTTCTATGACTTTTATCCTAAAAATTGTAAAATAAGGAGGATTTTTTCCTTTTGCAGTGAAATTATAGAGGTATAATTCATTCAGGGGGAAACCACCATGAGGCAAAGTCGTCAGTATCGGTCACCATATGCGGCCATGTTGTGGTCGCTTGTTTTACCAGGCTTCGGACAGATGTACAATAAAGATTACATAGTTGGCTTTGTATTAATGGTTTGGGAGATCCTGGTCAATGTGAAATCACACTTGAATATTACTCTGTTAAATACCTTTAACGGGGACTTACGGGCGGCCCACCAAATTATCGATTATCAGTGGGGACTATTTTATCCTTCCATTTATTGCTTTGCCTTATGGCAGGCGTTTAATTCCGCGGTGGTGAACAACAACAGACTTGCAGGAGTAGAAGGGGAGAAGCGGACCTATTTCTCTGGATTTTTCCTCGGAATGGTCGTGGGAATGGATTTCGGACTCTTCTGGCACAACGCTCACATTTTCAACCATTTTGCGGCTGCAAAGGTCTGGGACTACCCGGTCTTTAACGGCATCATTCTTGGCCTATTTTTGGGTCTTTTGGGTCATCAACTGGAAAATAAAGTATACCGAAAATATAAACGGAAAATCACACCTAATACGTAGTATGGGATAAAAAGATGGGGGACAGTCCCCCGGCGCTTTAATGCGCTACCCCATCGGGGGACAGTCCCCCGATGCTTTAATGCGTTACCACTCCGGGGGACTGTCCCTTAAACATAAAAGGAGATGGTGGGCAATTTTGGGATCCTGCTAGTATTTAGTTGGTTCTGACGAGTATTTAGTGCATTTTGACGAGTAACAAAGGAAAAATGACGAGTAATTTCTGATTTTGACGAGTAAACAGGAGAAGTAAACGAGTAAATGATATTTTCAAATTGAGGTGTATTATATCCCGCATATTTGCCGGGTATTTTTTGTCCTTTCGGAGGTCCAGGCTATTTTCAGGGCTAGAACTTCCACACAAGCAAGTATTTTCAATTACCCTTTTATAGGAAAAACCATATTTCGACCACATCGCGACTGATATCGACCACTTGTACGAAGATATCATCCACTTTTGAAATTTATCGGCCACTTTTCACCTAATATCGACCACCCCCTCAAAATCCAGCCCAAACCCACATAAAAAAGCCAGTCCCGCACTTTGGGGACTGGCTCAACTCATTAATCTTTTAATGGTTACCACTTCGGGGGACTGTCCCCCAATGCTTTAATGCGTTACCACTCCGGGGGACTGTCCCCAAAAGAAAACCCCAAAAAAACATGTCTCAAAATGTCGAATTTTGTTATGATAGGTGCAGGGAAAACCTCCCCCTATTTCGTTGAGGAGAACAACTAACTTGAACCTAAAACTTCGTACCTATATGGCTGTCATGTTTGCCATAGGAATTAACGCGCTAGCCGCCATCTTAAGCCTCACGATTGGGCACCAGGCCTGCGAAAAAGTAGAAAAAGAAATTGGCAATTCACTCTCGGCCACAGCCTACCAAATGGCAGATAAACTCGACTTCTTTATGTGGTCGCGCTCAGGCGAAATCGATATCGTCAGCCAACTAAAAGACATACAACAACCAAACGATAAAGAAAAAGTGCAACAATTACTAGACCAGCTACAAGTCAGCTTTCCCGCATTTTCCTGGGTGGGGTTAACCGATGCCAAGGGGAAAGTGGTGGCGTCGACCAAAGGGATCCTGGAGAATGCCGACATATCGGAGCGGCCTGTCTTTAAGAACGGAAGGAAAGGCCAATTTATCGGTGACGTCCATGATGCTGTCCTGTTGGCCAAGCTTCTCCCTAATCCAAGCGGCGAGCCCCTGCAGTTCGTTGATATTAGTCGCCCAGTCGTAGGCGAGAACGGGAAGCTAGTCGGCGTACTCGCGGCCCATTTAAGCTGGGAGTGGTCGCGTCAGGTCGAGCAGGAAATCCTGAAACCGATAAAAGAAAAGAACAAAGCCGCTGAAATCTTTGTAGTGAGCCAAAATGATCAAGTGGTTCTTTTAGGGCCGAAATCAATGATTGGAAAAAGGCTCAATATAAATAGTATCAAGCAGGCTCAAAAAGGCCAAAACAGCTGGTACCTTGAAAAATGGCCAGATGGGAAGAACTATTTAACGGGTTATGCTCTTGGGGACGGCTATCAGAATTACCCAGGATTAGGCTGGTCCATTCTCGTTCGTGTCCCAGAGGAAACAGCCTTTGCCCCCGTGGCTGAACTGCAGAAAACAATCTTCATCACCGGCATCCTATTAGCACTCATATTTGCCATTCTTGGCTGGTTCATTGCCGGTTACATCACGAAGCCGTTGCAACAAATCACTGATTCGGCAAATCGTCTGCGCGCCGGGGAAAAAGTGGAGATCCCACATTACCGTGGCATTAAGGACATCGAGATTCTCTCGGTATCGTTACGCGAGCTAGTCGATTCGCTTGTTCGCACTGTTTCCGATCTGGGAAAAATGGAGAACCTCGCGCATCACGATAAATTGACCGGGCTAATGAATCGAATTGCCTTTGACTCATATATCAAAAATGCTTTGGAACAAGCGAGACTGACAAGAGAAAAGCTGACTTTCCTGTACCTGGACTTGGATGGCTTTAAACATGTCAACGACACATATGGGCACCAAGTGGGTGACTTACTCTTGCAAGAGGCAGCACGGAGACTGAAGAACTGCGTCAGAAGTGAGGAGGGCGTGTTCCGGATAGGCGGGGACGAATTTATGATTGTGCTTTTTACCGAGGCGTCTGATCCTGTCCGCGATGCATCCGTAGTAGCAGCAAAAGTGATCGAGAACCTGAACAAACCGTTCGACTTAGTCAACGAAAAAATCAAAGTAGGCTGTTCAGTCGGGGCAGCAGTGTGGGAGGACGAATCAACCGCATCAGTCGAAATCATCCGTTATGCCGACGAAGCCCTCTACGTATCCAAGCGTACAGGAAAAAACAAAGTAACATTTCATTAACTTAAAAAAGGGGACAGTCCCCCGGCGCTTTAGCGCAACGGGGGACTGTCCCTACTCATTACTTTAGCTACGGAGCAACGCTCAACGCCCTCTTATCTAAATACCTCCTCAGCCTGTCATAAAAAAACACATTAACAATCATCACGAGAAAATAAAATAGAACCGAATAGTAAATTTTCCAGGTCTTATAGGTAAACAATTGAAAGAAATATACCGAAATGCCTTCTAGCGAACCTAAAATAATCGTACATAGCAAAATAAAGAACCATTTCCGCGGCTTCCTACTCTTATAAAAATGCATGAAAAATAGCATCGTTCCCGGATACACCAAATTTTGCAGAAAAATATCTGTGATTTCGCCACTATTATTATCGACTGTATCGTAAAAATCATAGGGAGGCATCGCCAGAAAATAATCCCCTAACGTAGTCAACTGTAAGTTCAGTAGCGAAATACAGATAATTTCTGACCAAGTCAACTTCCTATTCCTCACGGTAATATAATAGACTACCATGGCAACGATAATCGAAATCCCGATAACAAACCACTCATTCCCATCAAACTGCTTCGGGAGCAGCGGCTTAAACGCTTTTTCATAAATCTCCTTCATCTCGTAACACCATCTCCCTTCGAAGAATCGGAGGCAGCTTTTCCATGAAAAAAATACACGTATAGAGAACAATCATCGCAAGAACAAAATCAATCGAAGGATACCAGCTCTTGCTTTTCGATACCAACACACCAACTAGAAGCAAAAGCTTCTCAATAAAAACCCCACCTGCCACCCAGGAGAAACAAGCGAGGACTTTGACAGATAAACGATGGTTGCCTCGCAATACGTACAGAACCCACATCAAAAGAACAGGAAAAATAATTCCGTATTGTAGTCTAGCCGACCAAAAAGGCAGATGTTCCTCTACAACCCTTAATCGCTGGTAAGGGGAGGAGAGCAAATAGAAAAAGTTCTGACACCAGTAGGATGCAAACATAAATAGAATAAAGACCTCAAACGGATCGAACCGCTTCTTCAGCGACCATAAACTTAATAGTGATAGGATAGACAAAACAAGGAGCAATAAGAAAATAATGACCATAATCCACTCACCTTATAAAAAGTAAGACATTACTACCTATCGTTTAACAGTGTGAGTAAAATTATCCACAAAGTGTCTTGTCAGGCGCCGCCTCCAAAAAAATAAATAATTTTTTCACCTTTATTCATAGTTTGTTCATAATTATGGACTAAAATATATTCATGCAGCGAAAAGGCATAAGCACCTTTTTCTGACCCCTTAAAAATATATTTGTATTGCGTCCGGCAGGCTTGCCGGACATTTTTTTTGTTTTTTCGGGGGAGATTTTCGGGGGGAAGTCCTCGAACTTAGCTGCAATTTCCAATTACTATTTATAGGAAAACTCAAATATCGACCACTTTGCGACAGATATCGACCACTTTGACGAATATATTTGCCACTATTGGGGATTAATCGACCACTTTCCACACAATATCGGCCACTCACCCAAAATCCAGCCCAATCCCCAAATAAAATAGAAATTCTTAAAAAAATCACAAATAGTTTAATAGTATCGTATCTATGTCGAAAAACAGGAATTACATACTAGTTTCAGCAGATTTAAATATGAAATTTCTTCATTTTTGAAAAACAAATCCTTCAATAGTTCGACAAAATTCATGGTTTATCCGCATGTTCGATGGGGTAAACTATTTACAATTTATGTATATTGTTGTAGAATTCAAAATTAGAAGATTAGAAGGGAGGGAGAATAAGAAGTTGGAAAGGAATGCTGGAAAGAGCGCAAACACCGTCGATTTTTCTGAGATTGTGAAAAAGGCTTATGACAAAGGCGTAAACGAGAACGAAATCACCCTTGAAAAACTAATGGAAGAACTAAAAGCGGACTTAAAACAATTAGTCGTCTAATATATATATACATAAGGCTGTGGGGGAAACCTCTGCAGCCTTTTTCTGTGGGAAAAATGGTTATATTCCACTCTCGTGGGAAAAATAAAGAAAAACCGCCTGATAAGCGGAGAAATGGCCTTTAATATCAACAGATTACAAATCAAAGACTTTAAAATTACCCTTTTTTAATATTTGCTACCCAAAGATAGAACTGAAAATGATATGTATTCGCGAATTGTAGATAGTTATTCGCGAATTTCCAACTTTTATTCGCGAATCTGCATAACTTATTCGCGAATCCACGGACCTCATCAAGTCTACGGATCAACCCAAACGATTTATGAGCGAATTTTCATCAATTATGAGCGAATCTCACATTATATGAGCGAATTCCCGTACCTTATGAGCGAATCCATCCCGTTTATGAGCGAATCTAAAAAGAGGTAACTTAAAAGCCATCAACTTAAGAGCGTTCCGCCCAATCTATCGGCGAATCGCAAAAACTAGCCTATTCAAAGAAAAGATAGCCCAACAACCTTTCGAACGATTTAAACCTATTTAGATCAAACCGTACGCTTTACAGGAGGAAACCCACCCATGCATATTATCCTTACCGCAATCCTTCTCCTAGCGGCGTTCTGGAAGGGGGACTGGCGACATTGGCGTAAATACCATCACACCATTCTATATATTGTAATCTGTAACCTACTCTACAACTTTCTCTGCAGAGACCATCTGCTCTGGAAACAGAACCCGGACATATTACCGGAATCCCATGCCATCGTCGATCTCATCTATACCTTTATCAACCTCCCTGCGGTGACATTGATCTTTCTGACAAATTATCCATTCAAAACATCTAACGGGAAACAAGTGCGGTACATACTATGGTGGATCCTGGGCTCACTCGCCGTCGAATACCCTTTTTATAAAATGGGACGACTGCAACTACTTCACGGGTACCACTACTGGATGGAGCCCATCTTTTACACATCTATGTACACATTGCTCCGCCTGCACCATACCAGACCGCTACTTACCTACGGAATATCAGCGGTCATTATTTTCGTCCTAATCCAATACTTTCACATACCCGTTAAATAAAAGAGGTCAAAACACATGTCTATCGATTACATTGTCATCATTCTAATATGGGTAATAGGAATACTAGCATACCTATTCCTTACGCCGAAAAACCGCTACAGAAAAGTCTTATTCGCCTTACTTCTCTGTCAGGCGTTCGTATGGCTCAGCTCCTTGTTACATGTCAAATATCACCTGCTGGCCTTCCCGGTCCGTGAATTTCCAAAAGCCACCGACGTGCTGTGCTAGTCACAACCGAATATTTCTTTTACCCACTACTATCCGGGTTTTATCTCATTTTTGAACCAAAACGCTCACTCGCGATTCGCATCCTCAATTTGGCGCTATGGATCTCGGGCCTGACCCTAATGGACGTCATGCTGGAAAAATACACAAACCTCATTGAGTACGTACATTATTCCTGGTACCTAACCTGGATCAATTTCTTTTGCATATTTGCCATCACAAACCTCATCTACCAATGGTTTTTTAAAGACAAGGCCCATTTTCAGGTGGAAAAGGAGGCGGTTAAATGAGACTAGAATGGTGGATTTTACTCGCTGTTTGGATCCTAACGACGGGGATGCTTTTCTTCATTTCCAAAAAAAAAAATTCGCCTAGCCGTAACCGCCTTCTTATTCAAACAAGGCATCACATGGATCTTTGGTTTAGTGGTAGTTGAATACGGACTCCTAACGTACCCAATCAGGCTTTTTGCTGACGTCAATCGCTCAAGCTTTACCTACGAGTTTTACGTCTATCCGGCCGTTTGTGCAATCTTCAATGTGTTCTACCCGTACGCGCGGAGCAAGCTCATCCAGTTCCTATACTACTGTGCTTACTGCACCGTTTTGACCGTACCGGAAATCTTTCTCGAAAAATATACCGAATTAATCCCACTACCTAAACTGGGCCTGGTACTGGACATGGATTACGCTGTTTCTCACCTTTGCCATGACACGATGGTTTTGTGTGTGGTTTTTCAAGGGGATTGATAAAGAGATGGATAAGTGAAGAGGGTTATAAAATCTCTTCTCCTGCGAAAAAGCAACTGTGCAATTTAAAAAAACATATTTTAAACATCTTTAAAGGTTTATTCATAGTTTGTTCATACAAACAGGGTATAGTAAATACATGAAAACGAGATGCATATCTTACTTTTCTAAGACCCCCTTTTAATATATTTTTTATTTCGCGTCCGGCTTCTCATTAGAGTCGGATCTTTTTTTGCCTCATTGAAGGACAAGTCGAAACCACCCGAAGCAAAAATGTCCATCACACCCAAAAAAATAAAGGACATTTCCCATCCCAACATAGAGAAAATATCCTTCATTACACCAAGTTTCTTCAATCTCAAGTGGATTTCTAAAATTGAATCCTTAGGGGAAACCTATATAGGAAAGTTTCCGCAATCTGAAAAGAAAGCCTATATATCTAAACTGAAAATTAATGAGGTACACCGCTTAATGGGTACGTGAGAGGTTTTTTCCATCAGGGGAAGAGCCTTCTTTTATAGCTACAAAAAAATAAGCGATCCCAAGAGGGCCGCTTATTCATGTATTAAGTAGTGAAGAAGATATTCACTCCATACCTGATTCCCTTTTTCACTAGGTGCACTTTGGTCAGGGGTTACATATTCTTTGATCTCTTCGGTGTTCGCATCTGGCCAGGCTGTCCAGTGATCCAGGTAAGTCAGCTTTTGTAGCTCAGCAAACTGCTTTAACTGATCGACCTGACTTGGATAAATTTTCGCTTTATAAAGCGGATAGGATGGTTGAAGAAGAATGACGGCATCCGGATTCTTTGCTTTGATGTCGTCTATCATAGTCTTGATGTCTTTGACTGTATTTTGCATAAGGACATTGCCGTTATTCATTAAAATAAACGGTTCAAGAATAATCAGATCAGCCTCTTCGGCAGCGATTTCATCTTGCTTTTTGTTTGCAATGACTTGTGTTGAAGTGGAATTGAAGGTCTTAATCGCCACTTGCAGGTTGTTCTCGCCAAAAGTCGCAAGCAGTTTGTCTTTAACGATGGCGTATGTACCTGTTGTATCTGTGCCGATGGCAGGAGAGCCGGTAAACAAGATTTTAAAGGGTTGCTTCTCCTCTTGTGTATGCTTCCATCGTTCCACTGCAGCCTTAGGCCAGTTACTTGTATAGTTCAGTAGGTCCTTGCTGGGCTTGCTAGATTCTTGTTTCTTATCTGACTGTGTCGTGGTTTCTTTTGTTGTAAGATTAGGTGATTTTGCTGATGCCGCATCAATTCGTTGATTCCAATGGAAATGGCCGTAAATGAGTACAGTCACACAAGCAATACCTAATAATATGGTTAAAACATTCTTCATTATGTAATACCTCCAGAGTGTAATCCTAATTCATTATAACAAAAAAGGATTGAAAATTAATTCCAATTTCGATAATTATCTACAAAAATTTACAAAAAGGTGTAAAATAAATACCAGTGATGTAATAATTGAAATAAAAAAGGAAAAAAACTAGAAAATGTGTCGGAATTTGCATGTAGTTTGATTCCTTTATGCTATAATATCATTTGTGTTAATTTTGGAATAATACACGGGAGGGCATCATGGAAGAAACAATTAGCTTAAAAGAGTTACTGCAAACATTACGAAAGCGACTGAGTTTAATCTTGAGTATAACATTCATTGCAGTTTTAATCAGTGGTGTGATTAGTTACTTTTTCTTAACTCCAATCTATCAGGCATCCACACAACTGCTTGTCAACCAATCGAAAAATGAGCAGTCTGCGTACCAGTATAATGAGGTACAAACCAACCTTCAATTAATTAATACCTACAATGTCATTATTAAAAGTCCAGCAATTCTCGAGTTAGTCAAAAAAGACTTGGATCTAGACATGACGGTTGGAGAATTGAATCAAAAGATTACTGTTCAAAATGAAACAAACTCACAGGTAGTCAATTTATCTGTTCAGGATACGAGTGCAAAAAATGCGGTGAAAATCGCCAATAAAACCGCTGAAGTGTTTCAAAAAGAAATTGTTAAAATCATGAGTGTCGATAATGTGAGTATTCTAGCAAAAGCAGAAGTTTCCGACCATTCAACACCGATCAAACCGCAGCCTTTGTTAAATATTGCGATTGCACTAGTAGTTGGTTTGATGGCTGGGGTAGGATTAGTATTTTTACTTGAATACTTTGACACGACGATCAAAGATGAACAGGAAATTGAAAAATTACTAGGTTTACCTGTGTTAGGTGTGATTGCCAGAATGGATGAAACACAAATCAACAAAAAAAGCCGTGCGGTGAAAAAAGCTAGTAGAGTAAGAGGTGAGACGGTTGGCTCTTAGAAATGGAAAAAAAGCAAATACAAATAAAAGAACGATTGTTGCGATGTTGGACCCAAAATCTCCAATTTCTGAACAGTATCGTACGATTCGAACGAATATCCAGTACTCATCCGTTGACAAAGAAGTGAAGACTTTACTTGTTACGTCTTCGGGTCCTGGGGAAGGGAAATCGACCACGGTTGCTAACTTAGCTGTCGTATTTGCCCAACAAGGGAAAAAGGTATTATTAGTAGATGCAGATTTAAGGAAACCAACGGTTCATTATACGTTTAATCAAACCAATACATTCGGTTTAACCAGTGTATTAACGAAGCAAGTGAGCTTAGAAAACGCGATTGCAGATACGGAAGAAAAGAATCTCTTCGTGTTGACGAGTGGTCCTGTGCCGCCGAATCCTGCCGAATTATTAAGCTCCCATGCGATGGAGCAACTATTACAAGATGCTCATGAAGCATTCGACTTAATTTTGTTCGATACGCCTCCGATCTTAGTTGTCACGGATGCGCAAATTTTAGCGAATAAGTGCGAGGGGACACTTTTAGTTGTTTCTAGTGAAGTGACAGAAAAAGAACAAGCAGTGAAAGCGAAAGAGCTCCTAGAAGCAGCGCAGAGTAAGTTGCTAGGTGTGGTTTTAAATAACAAAAAGCTACAAGATACGAACTATTACTATTATTACGGGGTAAAGTGACAATTTTCGACATTTTACACCCCTTGCGGTATTTATAATCCATGTTACTATGATAAAAGTCTTGTTATTTCAGCATAATGATGGAAGGGGTAGGTCAAATGATTGATATTCATTGTCATATTTTGCCAGGAATTGACGACGGAGCGAAAAATGTCGAAGACAGCCTAACGATGGCAAAGGAAGCAGAGAAACAAGGGATTCATACAATCATTGCTACCCCTCACCTGAATAATCAGTACAACAACAGAAAAAGCATGATTGTTGATAAGGTAGTAGAGTTAAATCGGGCGATTCAAGAGGCAGGAATCGAAGTGACGATCCTTCCGGGACAAGAACCTCGGATTTATGGAGAGTTACTTGAAGACCTGGATAAGGATCAGATTCAGACCCTCAATGATAGTCAGTATGTATTTATTGAATTCCCTTCAAATCATGTACCGCGATATTCAGAAAAGCTTCTGTTTGACTTGCAGATACAGGGGCTAACGCCAATTATTGTCCATCCGGAGCGGAATGTGGAAATTATGGAACGCCCAGAGGTACTTTATCGCCTGGTGGAAAAAGGAGCATTAACGCAAGTAACTGCATCCAGTGTGTGCGGTTATTTTGGGAAAAAAATCAAAAGTTTCTCAGAGCAGTTAATTGAAGCGAATTTAACTCACTTCATTGCATCAGATGCTCATAACGTAGGCAATCGTGGCTTTAAAATGGACGAAGCCTTTACTGCAATAGATTCGCAGTTTGGGATTGATTATATCTATTTATTCAAAGAAAATGCAGAGCTTTTAATAGAAGGAAAAAATGTGATAAAAGAGATGCCGATGGAAATAAAAAAGAAAAAGAGATTCTTATTTTTCTAGGGTCTGGTAAAAGAAAAGAATAAGCAAATATTTTTGTCGGGAAGTTTCGATTCCTGACCGGCGAGGCTTCCCTGTCCGTTATCCATGGGGGCACTCGATCATGCTGTGGGAGGGAAGATGAATCTTCCTATCCTTAGACGCATGTCGTCAAAAGAATGATGTGAGGCTGGGTTCGATGCCCGAATACTATAAAAATGATAAATATCTAATGAAAGAACAAGTGTCAAGTCACGTGTCATTCCATTAGATATTTATTTTTTTGCCCACGTGCTTTAGTAAGAGAAAGCGAATGTAACAAAAGAGGGAAAAGGGGAGTAGAAGGTGCCATATAGACAAAGATTAATGATGCTTATTTTAATTGATTCAGTAATTCTCCTAGCTGCAAGATACATAAGGGTTGTCACTCTTGATCCGGAGTTACAAATCTTAAAAGTACCGATGTTTTTAGGTACCTCACTTGCATTATTACTGTTCTATCATGTTTTTGCTTTTATGTATAAGCTTTATAACAAAGTATGGCAATATGCGAGTGTGGGAGAACTGCTAACCATTGTTAAAGTGGTGAGTATGACCATAGTAGCTACAGCAGTCACCCAGTTGATTGTATTCCATGATATGAATATAAGGGCATTATTCCTAAATTGGATGATTCTCGTCCTTTTACTTGGTGGATCAAGGTTTTCGTGGCGGATTTTCCGTGACAACTACATGAATAAGCACCAGAATATCAAGCGAACGTTAATCATTGGTGCCGGTGCTGGCGGCAGAATGGTAGCACGTCAATTACTGAGTAACCATGAAATTGACTTAAAACCTGTAGCCTTTATTGATGATGATTCGATGAAATATAAATTGGATATTCTTGGAATAAAAGTTGTTGGAGATTCGAGATGTATTAAGGAAACAGTGGAGAAATACCAAATTGATAATATTGTGATTGCGATTCCTTCTTTAGGTCAGAAAGAGTTGAATCGTATTTTCGAAGAATGTGCAAAAACAACGTCAAAAACGCAAATCATTCCAAAGTTGGAGGATTTAATGACAGGAAAGGTATCTGTTAACCAATTCCGAGATGTACAAGTAGAGGATTTGCTTGGGAGAGCGCCAGTGGAGTTAGATATTAATGGTATATCTGAAGTCGTTTCCGGTAAAACAGTATTAGTTACGGGGGCGGGGGGCTCGATTGGATCAGAAATTTGCCGTCAGATCTGTATGTTTAATCCACACAAGATTGTCCTGGTTGGACATGGGGAGAATAGTATCTATTTAATCGATATGGAGCTACGGAAGAAATATCAAAAACAGATAGAGATTGTACCTGTGATTGGGGATATACAAGATAGGACTAGAATGTTTGAAGTGATGGAAGAGCATCGACCGTTTGTTGTCTATCATGCAGCAGCACATAAACATGTTCCGTTGATGGAGTACAACCCGAGAGAAGCGGTGAAGAACAATATCTTTGGAACACGAAATGTGGCAGAGGCAGCTGACACCTTCGGTGTGAATACTTTTGTTTTGATTTCTTCGGATAAAGCGGTGAATCCTCCGAATGTGATGGGGGCTACGAAGCGTTTTGCTGAGATGATTATTCAGAGTTTGGCGGTTAATAGTAATACGAAGTTTGTTGCGGTTCGGTTTGGGAATGTACTTGGTAGTCGCGGGAGTGTTATTCCGTTGTTTAAGAAGCAAATTCAGGCTGGTGGGCCGGTTACGGTTACACACGAAGATATGACACGTTACTTTATGACCATCCCGGAAGCTTCACGACTCGTCATTCAAGCAGGAACTCTAGCTCGTGGCGGCGAGGTGTTTGTCCTAGATATGGGTGAGCCTGTGAAGATTGTGGATCTTGCTAAAAACGTAATTAAATTGTCAGGTTATTCAATAGATGAAATTGGGATCCAGTTTACTGGACTTCGACCTGGAGAGAAGATGTACGAAGAGCTTCTTAATGAGAATGAAGTACATCCGGAGAGTGTGTTTCCAAAAATTCATATTGGGAAGGCGAAAGTTATTCATTCTGATGACCTAGGCCGATTGATTAGTAGTTTATTAGATATGAATGAAATGGAAATGCATGATACGTTAATTGATGTGGCTAATAATAGATTGGAAGGTAATAAGGTTTTGTCGGAAGTAAAGTAGGACGATTGGTTTTTAGAATAAAAGTAGTTAGGTGGAGTGAATATGAAAAAAGTACGTAAAGCAATTATTCCAGCAGCTGGGCTTGGAACAAGATTTCTACCAGCAACAAAAGCTATGCCAAAAGAAATGTTGCCAATAGTTGATAAACCTACTATTCAATATATTGTTGAGGAAGCAATTGCTTCTGGAATTGAGGATATTATTATTGTTACAGGTAAAGGAAAGAGAGCTATTGAAGATCATTTTGATTATGCTCATGAATTAGAACAGAATCTCCTAGAAAAAGGTAAAATAGAATTATTGGACAAAGTTCGATATGCTACTAATCTTGCTGATATTCATTATATCCGTCAGAAGGAACCAAATGGTCTTGGTCATGCAGTTTGGTGTGCACGTAATTTTATTGGTGATGAGCCGTTTGCTGTACTTTTAGGTGATGATATTGTTCAGAGTGAGACTCCTTGTTTAAAGCAGCTTATTAATCAATATGAAGAAACTCTTTCGTCTGTGATTGGGGTTCAGACTGTTCCTGACGAGGAGACACATCGTTATGGGATTGTTGAACCTTCGGTTCAAGAAGGTAGAAGGTATCAAGTTCAGAATTTCGTGGAGAAACCTGCACCTGGAACTGCTCCTTCTAATCTTGCGATTATGGGACGATATATTCTTACTCCTGAGATTTTTATGTTTTTGGAACAGCAGGAAACTGGAGCTGGTGGGGAGATTCAGTTGACGGATGCGATACAGAAGTTGAATCAGATTCAGAGGGTATTTGCTTATGATTTTGAGGGTAAGAGGTATGATGTTGGTGAGAAAATAGGGTTTGTGAAGACTACTATTGAATTTGCTTTGCAAACTCATGAGTTGAGGTCCGAGTTGCTCACTTATCTTGAAAATGTAATGAATGGATTAAAAGTAAAATAGAGAATTGATTCAATTAGACTCTGTTCATAATCTCTTATGTTTATGGGCAGGGACTGTTGTTCTGTTGGTTAATTGGGAAAACGGCTAATGAACTTTTAATCCATATTTCTTTAGCATAATAGACTGTAGAGCCCATACGTTAGAGGCGATAATGTGGTTATTTCATAGTAATAAAGTATAACTGTTTTGCCTGTTTTGATTAGTTTTATGGTCAGAAAATAGTGGTTGTATAAGTTTAGAGGGGTTTGAAACTGGATTAGATATATTAATCATTTATTGAATGGTTGTTAGATAGAATTAAAAAATGTTGAGAATGAAACTTTTTATATAGATTGAATTAGTATTTTGTAGATAAGTAGTTGTTTATTCTGGTGTATTATGGTAATCCGAATAAAGTACCAATCTACTAAAGAATTAATAATGTAATATATTGTCACATGAAAAAGGAAGGAAGTCTTAGGGGATGGAAGATAGAATATTCCTCTCATCACCACATATGAGTGATGAAGGTTATGAAATGCAATTTATAAAGGAAGCTTTTGATACGAACTGGATTGCACCTCTTGGAGAAAATGTAAATCAATTTGAAAAAGAATTAGCAGCTAAGGTTGGTTCAAAAACTGCTGCAGCACTATCTTCTGGAACAGCTGCGATTCATTTGGCACTTAAAGCAGCTGGTGTTGGTGAAGGGGACATTGTGTTTTGTCCAACACTTACTTTCTCTGCTACTGCTAATCCAATTATCTATCAAAATGCGACTCCTGTTTTCATAGATAGTAATTATGAAACTTGGAATATTTGTCCTAAAGCATTGGAACAAGCATTTTTGAAATACCCAGAAGTAAAAGCAGTAATAGTGGTTCATCTTTATGGACTTTCTGCAGATATGGATAAGATTATGGAAATCTGTAAAAAGCATAATGTTCCAGTAATAGAGGATGCTGCTGAGAGTTTAGGTACTTATTATAAAGGGAAACATACTGGAACCT
The DNA here is from genome assembly GCF_047302305.1 of Neobacillus phoenicis. Lineage (NCBI taxonomy): Bacteria > Bacillati > Bacillota > Bacilli > Caryophanales > Bacillaceae > Neobacillus > Neobacillus phoenicis. The sequence goes on from NZ_CP154847.1 coordinate 797,026, forward strand.
TTGGTGATTATGGGATTTTTTCTTTTAATGGAAACAAGATTATCACTACATCAGGTGGTGGTATGCTTGTTTCAAATAATGAGAAAAAAATTGCCAAGGCGAGATTTTGGGCAACACAAAGTAGAGACCAAGCAAGGCACTATCAGCATAGTGAGTTAGGGTTTAATTATCGAATGAGTAATGTTGTAGCTGGGATTGGCAGAGGGCAGCTTAAGGTGTTAGATCAGCGGGTTGCGAAAAAGAAATCAATTTATGAGTTTTATAAGAGAGAACTTGCAGAACTTGAAGGGATTGAGTTCATGCCTATTAATGAATGGAATGAACCGAACTATTGGTTAAGCTCATTGACTTCAAATGGCAAGGTTAGACCATTAGATATTATGGAAGTTCTTGAAAAGGAGAATATAGAGTCAAGACCGCTTTGGAAGCCAATGCACAAGCAGCCGTTTTTCGAGAATTATGATTTTATTGGCACAGAAGTATCAGAGAAACTGTTTGAGAATGGTGTTTGCTTGCCGTCTGATACGAAAATGACTGATGGAGATTTGGAGAGAGTTATTAAGATCATTAAAGGATTGTGGTTAGATTGATGTATAACTCCAAAGGTGGTATTTATAGAAGATTTATAAAAAGACCGATGGATTTTACTCTATCTTTGATTGCAATTATAGCTCTTTCTTTAGTTCTTATGATAGTTGCTTTCCTTGTAAGAGTAAAGCTAGGTAGTCCAGTGTTGTTTAAACAAAAGAGACCCGGGATGAATGAGAATCTTTTTATGATGTATAAGTTTAGAACAATGACGGATGAAAAAGATGTGAATGGAGAACTATTACCTGATAGTGTTAGGTTGACCAAGTTCGGGCGGCTACTACGTTCTACATCTCTTGATGAACTTCCGGAACTTTTTAATATTCTAAAGGGGGATATGTCCATTATAGGTCCTAGACCATTATTGGTACAATATCTTTCACTCTACAATGATCATCAAAAACGTCGTCATGACGTTAGACCTGGACTGTCTGGTTTAGCGCAGGTTTCTGGCAGGAATGCAATCGGCTGGGAAAATAAATTTGATCTTGATGTAGAATATGTAGATAATGTGAGCTTCCTTGGAGATTGGAAGATTATTATTTTGACTCTCAAAAAGGTTTTTGTAAGAGAAGGTATTAATTCAGAGTCTGCTGCGACAATGGAACCATTTAAAGGAACTAAAAAGGAAAGTTATTGAACTATGAAACAAAACTTCTTATTATCGATGCTAATAAAAAACTTTGATGTGTGTAGTACTATTCAAAAAATAGGATTCTCTCAAGGAACAAGGAAATTCGTAATTATATTATGAGGTGAAGAATGAAAATTTTGCAAATATTCAGTACTCTTCATAGAGGGAATGGAGTAATTGAGGTACTAAAAGCTCTCATTAGCCGAATGTCTAAGTACGAAAATGTTGAGATAAGTTCATATTCTAATCGGAATTATGATAAAGAAATACATTTACTTATAAATAATTTAGGAGCCAATTATTACTATAAAAAAAATAATAATTTTATTTGGAGCTCATTAGAACAAGATGTTCCAAACATTAGAGAATATGATATAGTTCATATTCATGGAGTCTTTACTCTTAAAAATATGTATATTACGAAGAAGATTAAAGAACTTGGAATACCTTATATAATAACCTTACATGGGAATTTGATGGAAGAAGCTTTAAAAAAGTCAAAAATTAAAAAATACATTGCTAGGAAGTTAATTGTTGATTGGGCTCTAAATAATGCTGAGGCAATACATGTATTAGCAATGGAAGAAAAACGTTCCTTGGAAAAAATTGTGGATAATAAAAAGGTGATTCTTATACCCAATGGATTAAATATGAAAAATTACAAGTGTATAACAAAGAACAACATTGTTCCTAACACTTTTAGAATTTTATACCTTGGGAGATTGGATGTAATCCATAAAGGTTTGGACTTGCTTATAGATTCAATTTTACTTAACCCTACCTTTTTTAGAGAAAACAATGTAAAGGTAGACCTTGTTGGAAATTATTCCAGTAAAAGAGATAAACGGTATTTTGATAATAAAATCAAAAATTCCCCTGAACTTAACGATATATTGGTATTTCATGGTCCAAAATATGAAGAGGATAAATATGAATTCTTCCAAAAAGGAGATATATTTATTCATACTTCACGATATGAAGGTATGCCAATTGCAGTCCTTGAAGCAATGAGTTATGGATTACCATGTTTGGTTACAATAGGAAGCAATATGAGTGATATTATTAACAAATCAAATTCAGGAATTGTTTCTGAGTTTAATAAGGAAGAAATCTTTAAAGCATTAACTAAATTAGTAAGTATGACAAAGCAAGAGCTTGAAAAAATGGGTGAAAGTGGAAGGTTGTTTCTAGAAGAAAATCTATCATGGAATGATATAGTCGATCAATATATTAATGAATATAATAGAATTCTATTTCATAATGATTGATCAGGAATGAATTTACAAATAAATTTATAATCCAGAATGGAGTAAGTATGAAAAAGATTATTGTAATAAATCATTACGGACTCACACCCGATTTACCTGGTGCTACTAAACATTATGATATGGCTAAATATTTCTCTGATCAAAAAACACATAATATTGAATTCTGGATGTGTGGCTATAATCATCATACAGGTATAAATCATGAGGATTTAAAAGGTTTAAAGATACAAGCTGAAAAGAAAGACAAAAATTTAAATATAGTTAGAATTAAAAGTACACCATATCGTAAAAGTTCAATTTTAAGACAACTTAATATTACTTTCTTTGACATAATTACTTCACTTAAAATCCTATTTTCAAAGAATATTGATGCTATTGTCTTAAGTGTACCACCCATTTCAATTTTTAATGTCTGGGCCGCAAAATTTAGAAAAGTAAAACTGATAACAGATGTTGAAGATTTATGGCCATTATTTTTAATAGAAATGGGTTTGTCTAATAATTTGGCCATAAAATATATGGAGTCTGCTGCAAATTATACCTATAAAGTTTCTGATGGGATTGCAGCTGTTTCAAAAGGAATGGAGGATTATGTAAGGAATCAAGTATCAGGCGATGATAAGGTTATATGGCTTTCTCCATTAGGAGTCAATCTGAATGAGTATTCTAACAAAACTAAAGATTTAAGTTTGGTTGAAAATAAGGTCTGGAAAAATGATTTTAAAATAATGTATATTGGAGCACATGGTAGAGCGAATGATTTATCTGCGGTTTTAACAACAATAAAAAGTTTGAATGAAATATCTGAAAAAAATAGTGATGGAAAACAGATATCTTTTATTTTTATTGGTGATGGTGATCAAAAATCAAATTTAATTAAATTAAGTAAGGAATTGTCTTTAAATAACGTGTTTTTCGAAGACCCAATACCAGGAAAGTTAGTTCCAGACTATTTAGCTCATTCGGATATTTGTCTAACTAACCTTAAGAAAATTGAGAGTTTCAAACTTGTTAGACCAAATAAAATTTTTCAATATATGGCGGTTGGAATCCCTATAGTAACAGGTATATGGGGTGAAGCTAAATCAATCGTTGAAGAAGCTAAATCAGGTATATATATAGATTTTAATCAAAATCAAATTGCAGCAGAAACGCTACTTAATTTTATTAATGACAGTAGCGCATTAGGTAATTATAGCTTTAACGGAAAAAAATATGTAAAAGAACATGGAAACAGAGAGAAAATTTTTGAAAGGTTTTATAGAAATATATTAAAGATTATCTCTGAAAAATAATGTAAGTACGTAATAATAATCTCATATTAAAAAGTAGGCTATCATTTGAAAAATCCATAGTATTTTTAGGTGTTATGGTAAAATATGTATTAATAATTTTTAGTGGAGAAAATAAAGAGGCTTAGTTACGTTGAAATTAAAAATATTCATTTTGTAAATTCTTCCTAATCATAAAAAACATTTAATTTAAAAGGTAAGCCAAATAATTTAATTTATAAATACACCATTTCATTTAAAAAAACTAAAGTTAAAAAATATTTTTAAATAATTCAATATTTATGGAATATACGTTTAAGTAAAAACTCGGAATTTACAAAACACTAATAAATGATGTTCAGACTATATTACAAAAAATAAGGGGTATGTTATGTCTAATAGAATTGCAGCTATTGTTGTTACCTTTAATAGAAAAGAGTGCCTTCAAAATTGTTTGATTTCCCTATTAGAACAAACAAAAAAGGTCGATAGGATATTTATTATAGATAATGCCAGTACTGATGGTACAGAAAATTTCGTTAAAAGCACTTTTAGCCAATTTGAGGATATAGAATATATTAGATTGAATAAAAACATAGGAGGAGCCGGTGGTTTTAATTATGGTCTAAAAACTGCATTTGATAATGGCTATGATTACATGTGGGTCATGGATGATGACGGTATACCACAAAGTAATTGTTTAGAAGAATTACTTAATATAAACCATAAAACTGGTGGAGAATATATATGTTCCTCAGTAATTAATCAAGATGATCATGATACTTTTGTTTTCGGATTATTTGATAAACAAAATAATAAAATGATTAGAAATTTAAATGATGTAAGCATATATAAGTCTAAAGGTTATATAGAAGGATGTGCTAATCCATTTAATGGTTTATTACTTACTCGTAATTTAATTGTAAGGGCAGGGTTACCTAAGAAAGAATTGTTTATATGGGGAGATGAAATTGAATATGAACTAAGAGTGATAAACAAAGGATTTAAAATTTATACTGCTATAAATGCTATACATTTACATCCAGTTAATAAGATTAAAACATATAAGCTTCTATTTGGAAAATTAAATGTTAGTTATTTTGGTGAAAATAATCTGCGAAGCTATTGTTATTTTAGAAATAGAGCTTTTATATATAAAAAATATTTTGCGTTAACCAAACTTCCACTTTTTTATATTAAGTATTTCATGTTCTTTATAACAAAAAGGAACTTTAAAGGTATTAAGTTTTTCTTAAAGGCTTCCCATGATGGTCTAAATGAGAATTTCAGAAAACATTTTCATTATATTAATTAGGTGATATAGAAATGTATGTATTGATTCTTTTGGCTATATTCCTAGGCTTTGTAACATCATATTTTTTACATGGAAAATTAAATACACCATTGACTATTTTCACATTATCATGGAATGTAACATTTTTAATGAGTAATTTAAACCTTTCAAAACATGTTCCAATCACTACTGAAGCAAATTTCATTATTGTAGGAACATACTTCCTTTATCTTCTGGGATATTTAACTAGTGGATTATATTTTAAAAAGAGAAATCTTCATGCTTTCAGAAGGTTTAATAGAACAAGTAGTACCTCAGTTAATATTTTAAATAAAGGAGTAAAGTATTCTGTTTATATTTCACTTTTGGGCCTTTTACTATATTTAGTTTATGCAATAAGATTAGTTGGAATATCTGGGATAATTTCAGGTAACTCGTATATTAACCGAGAATTAATTGCTAATAATATTCCAACCTTATTTAGTTATATGATAATTTCATTTAGTATAGGTGGATCTATTATTATTTGTTTACTAATGGCAACTAGAGAAAAAATAAAAGTCTATTATTATCTTGTTTTATTTCCTCCAATAGGTGTAGGCATAATAACAGGACAAAGAATTTTAGCAGTTTATTGTTTTGTAACAATTATTGTGGGTATTATTTTATTTTACGAGAAGTTAAAAAATAGAAAATGGATGATATCATCTGCAATTGTTTCTTGCTTTATTTTTTTTATATATGCAGCTAAAAAAAGAGGAAATATAGAAAATACTCTAGGCGGATTGCAGCAGTTTTATAGTTATACCAGTGATTCTTATGTAGCCTTTTCAGAGGCACTAAAGACTTGGGATGGTAGCTTGCAATATGGGGTGAATATGTTTTTACCATTAGCAAAATTAATGGACATATTCTTACCAATATCAGTTAATTCACAACTTATTGAAAATAGGATATTTGTAAATATACCTTACGGTTTTAATGTTTATACTTATTTATGGGACGTTGTTAGTGACTTTGGTTACCTAGGGTTAGTGATAGTTCCATATATTTTAGGTGGTTTATCAAACTATCTGTTAAACATTAATAATATTGTTCCAGAAAAATTAATAACTGTTAAAAAGGTGCTTTTAATTGGAGTTTCGTCTTTTTTATTCTATACTTTTATATCTAGTTTAAGTACTCTTTCTTCAATTTGGTATGGCTATTTATACGTTATACTTTTAATTTATTTATCAAAATTCAAATTAAAAAAGACCATTAAAGACTAAGCAGATTAATATTAAATAAAATACTTAATAAAAATAAGGTTAATTAACAAGTGAATTAATAGAAAAAAATCACAATAACGGAAGGCTAAATATGGCAAATGTGAAACAAAAATCAATTAGAAAAAATTTCTTATGGAATACATCTCTTAGGATACTTAATATAATATTTCCCCTAATAACTTTTCCGTATATTGCAAGAGTGTTATCTCCCCAAGGTATTGGGAAGGTAGATTTTTCAATGTCTGTAATACAGTATTTTATTTTAATAGCACAAGTAGGTATTCCAATGTATGCTATCAGGGAATGTGCTAAGTATAGAGAAGATAAAGAAAAACTTTCAAAGACTGTACAAGAGATTTTATTAATCAATTCTGTTATGGTTATAATTTCATTTACATTGTTTTCAATTACTATATTAAATGTAGGGAGCCTCTCCAATTACAAAACTCTGTTAGTAATTATGAGTATTAACATTATTACTACTTGCTTGGGAATAGAGTGGTTTTATCAAGCGATCGAAGAGTACCGTTTAATTACCATTAGAAGTGTATTAGTGAAATTTCTATCTCTTATATTTGTTTTTGCGCTAATTAAAGACGATAGTGATTATATTTTATACGGAATAATATTAGTTCTCTCAGTTTCTTTAGGCTATCTTTATAATTTTATTCATTTAAACAAGTATATAAAGCTTTTCAAGAGAAATTCAGAATATAATTTTAAAAAGCATATTAGACCAATATTAGTTTTATTTGCTATGAGCTTATCAATAAGTATCTATGTTGAACTTGATAAAGTAATGTTGGGAATAATAGTGGGAGATGAATCGGTCGGTTTTTATACAGCAGCTAGTAAAATTGTCAAAGTTGTATTGGCCTTAGTAACCTCTCTCGGAGTGGTTTTATTACCAAGAATGTCCTATTATATTGAAAATAATATGAATGAAGAAGTAAATAGGTTAATAAAAAAATCACTAGATTTTATTTTATTAATTTCAATCCCATCTACAATTGGGATTATTATGCTGTCTGAACCTATAATTATACTTTTTGCTGGTAAGGAGTTCTTGCCTGCTTCATCAACAATAATGATTATTGCTCCGACTATAATTGCAATTGGTTTAAGCAATTTAATTGGAGTGCAAATCTTAATTTCTTATGGTAAAGAAAAAATTACTGTACTTTCAACCATTGTAGGTGCCATCGTTAATTTTACTTTGAATATGTTACTAATATCTAAATTTAAGCAAGATGGGGCTGCCGTAGGTACATTAATTGCTGAATTTACTGTATTGTTTGTTCAAATCTATTTTTCTATAAATATCATTAAAGAGAATGTTAACTTTAAGTCTATTTTTCATTACTTAATCGGAAGCATACTAATAGGTTTAACTTGTTTATTATTTAATCATTTAATTTCACATTTGTTAATTAGAACAGTCTTTTCAATTTCGTTTTCATTATGTATTTACTTTTTTACATTATATATATTAAGAAACAAAATAGTATATGAGCTTGCTAATGAGATAATAAAAAAATATTTTAAAAAGTTTGCTTAATAGTCACTTAAGTACTTTACAAATAGAAAGTAGGGATTTAGATGTCATATATTTATGATTATTTAATTGTGGGTGCTGGTTTATATGGAGCAACATTTGCATATGAAGCCAAAAAAAGAGGGAAAAAGTGTTTGATTATTGATCGGAGAGAACATTTAGGTGGAAATATTTATTGTGAAAATATTGAAGGGATAAATGTTCATAAATATGGTGCCCATATATTTCATACTGATAATAAAGAGATTTGGGATTATGTAAATCAGTTTACGAAATTTAATAGATATACTAACTCACCAATTGCAAATTACTATGGTGAGATCTACAACCTCCCTTTCAATATGAACACATTTAATAAATTGTGGGGTGTTTTTACACCTGAAGAAGCTAAAGCTAGAATAGAAGAACAGAGAAGGGCTGCTGGAATTGAAAAACCTCAAAATCTTGAGGAACAAGCAATTTCGTTAGTTGGTACTGATATCTATGAAAAACTTATAAAAGGCTATACCGAAAAGCAATGGGGAAGAAGTGCTAGAGAATTACCAGCTTTTATAATTAAAAGACTACCTGTAAGATTTACTTATGATAACAACTACTTTAATGATAAGTATCAGGGTATACCTGAAGGAGGATACAACAAGATAATTAATAAAATGTTAGAAGGAATCGATGTAGAACTAAATGTGGACTACTTTAAAAATAGAAGTGAACTTGAATCAAAGGCAAGAAAGATTATTTTTACGGGAATGATAGATGAATTTTACGGTTATAAATTCGGTAAATTAGAGTACAGGAGCCTCGAATTCAAGAATGAACTAATGGAAAAAGAGAATTACCAAGGCGTTGCCGTAATGAATTATACAGATAGAGAGACACCATATACTCGTATTATAGAACATAAACACTTTGAATTTGGTAAACAAGATAAAACAGTTATTACAAAAGAGTATCCAGCAGAGTGGTCACCTGGAAAGGAACCCTATTATCCTGTTAATAACGATAAAAACAACCTTATTTATCGGAAGTATAAAGAATTAGCCGAGAAGGAAGACAAAATTATATTTGGTGGAAGACTTGCGGACTATAAATATTATGATATGCACCAAGTAATTGGAAGTGCGCTCGCTTGCGTTAAGAAAGAATTTAAATAACTATAGGTATGTCAATTGATTAAAACCAGATAAAAGTAAATCACATCATAAACAGTTATTCTTTCCTAAGATTCTTTTCAAAGAATCTTATTTCAAAGGACTTTTATAATGATAATTTTTGAATCGTTATCCATATCTAACCAATTCTAACCTTCCAAGATCGTCAAATAAGCTGTTTATTGGCGGTTTTTGGTTGGCCAACTGTATTAGAATGGCATACCAAGTAAAGATATCGTCCGTGGGTACGATCTTGCACCATCCTCACTCGATTAAGGGTTGGTGCAAGAGAACTACAGGTTCTTTTAAAGAGAAGACAACCCAACCCCAGAAGAACTCAGATAAACAAACTACGAATAAAATAAGAAACTACTAATAACTGAAGCTGCACAGATACTAGAATGAAATTAATTTGAATAATAGTGACAGATGCAAATACTTGATATCGGTCAATATGAAAGGTCTCGCAACTACCGAGGCTTATTGTTATGGCAAATGAGCGAGTTTCAGAAGATGGTATTACCTCTATATATTATTAAGATTTTACCAAGTGAGCTGTAAAACTAATACAAATAGAGTAAATTTATTAGACATTTATTTTCTGTTTGAAAGTTGCACTTTGTAGTCAATCTTTGTGTTTATGGAAATACTTAATAGTATTAACCTAATTAGAGTTTTTAAAAAAATTTATATTATAAAAAAGGGGTTTATTTAATTGAAAAATTTAGTAATATATGGTGCTGGAGGATTTGCTCGAGAAGTAGCGTTATTAATTGATCAAATAAATGAAGTTTTACCTACATGGAATCTAGTTGGGTATATAGATGATAATCTAAGCAATGAAGGAAAAATGTTAAATGGATATCCAGTTTTAGGGGATATTGGTTGGTTTAATAATTACAATAATGAAATCAATGTTGTTTTGGGTATTGGATGTCCATCTATTAAAGAAAAAATTGTAGATAAACTTCAACTAATGGAATCAATTGAATTTCCAAATATTATACATCCAACTGTAAGACTCTCTCCTTATAACAATTTTGGAAAGGGAATTATAATTTGTGAAGGGAATATTTTAACTTGTAATATTGATGTTGGTGACTTTGTAATATTGAACCTTAATTGTACAATTGGTCATGATACAGTCTTAGAAAACTACTGTACAATTCTCCCTAATGCCTCTATATCAGGAAATGTTAAGCTTGGTAAGGGTGTTGAATTTGGTACTAATGGTACTATTATACAAGGTATTAATGTTGGTGAAAATAGCATTATCGGTGCGGGTGCTGTTGTAGTTAAGGATTTGCCATCCAATTGTACAGCTATAGGAATGCCGGCAAAGCCAATTAAATTTCATAATATTTAGTAAAAGGTTTTTTTGAGAGAAACCTTTATCCTTGTGGGTAATAAATTAGAAAGTATTCTACTGGAAAACGTTTGGTGTAAAGAAAATCATGAGAAAGTTAACCTAAGAAGTATAGCTGAATATATTAAAGAAATTTTAAATCGTAAAAAAGGGGTACATCATGATAAAAACAGTTACTGTAATTGGAGCTAATGGTACGATGGGGTGTAATGTCTCAGGCATATTTGCATCTTTTGGTGATGCAAAAGTTTATTTGGTAAGCCGTACATTGGAGAAAGCACAGAAGGCTGTTGCAAAAGCTGCAATGTCAGTAAAAGCTGATGCTATTATGGGAAATCTTATACCAGCAGATTATTCAATGCTTGAAAGTTGCATCAAAGATTCGGATTTAGTTTTTGAAAGTGTAGCAGAAAATTTAAATACGAAATTAGAAGTCAATCGAGAAATCTCAAAGTATGCAGGCAGTGATACTATAATCTGTACGGGTTCATCAGGTTTATCAATTAAACAACTTGCAGAAGTTTTTCCAGAGTCAATTCGTAAGAATTATATGGGCGTTCATTTTTTTAATCCGCCATACAACTTAACTTTGTGTGAGTTGATACCTTCTAGTTATACAGATAGAAAACTTTTTGAAAATGTTAGAGATTATGTAACAAAAAAACTATATAGAACAGCTGTAGAAGTAAATGATTCGCCAGCATTTCTAGGTAATAGAATAGGATTTCAGTTTATTAATGAGGTCCTTCAATATGCAGAAAAGTATAAGGATAATGGTGGAATTGATTATATAGATACAATTCTTGGTCAATTTACTGGAAGAAGTATGGCACCACTAGTAACATCTGATTTTGTTGGATTGGATGTTCATAAGGCAATAGTAGATAACATCTATCAAAATACTAGTGACTATGCTAGAGGTACTTTTGTTATGCCACAATTTGCGGTTGATTTGGTCAATAGTGGTAAGATGGGTAGAAAGACAAAAGGTGGCTTATATAAACTTGATGTATCAAATAGTGGTGTTAAAAGGAAATTTGTTTACGATATTGCTACTAACAGTTATAGAGAAATGATCAAATACAGTTTCCCTTATGCTGAGAATATGGTTAACTCCTTTAAGGTTGGAGACTATCATTCTGCCTTTAAAACATTAATCAATAATCAATCAAAAGAAGCCGCGTTATGTCTTGAATTTTTACTAAAATATGTTGTTTATTCGTTAAATGCTACTAATCTGGTTGGTGACGGCATACAGTCGGCAGATGATGTAATGGCTACCGGCTTTAATTGGTGTCCACCTCTTGCTGTAATTCAAGCATTGTTTGGAGTAGAAAGCTTTAAGAGTTTAGCTAAAGAGAGATTGAGTAAAGAAATATTGGATCAGATTGATTTAGATTTACTACTTAGGAAAGTAGAAGTATCTAAGTATGACTTTCGGAGATACTTCAAAGCCAAACACTAATATTCCAAATGAAGAAATTATGAGGTGTGAAATGGAAAAAGTATATGTTTTGGGTGGAGCTCAAACTGATTTTGAACGAAATTGGACAAAAGAAGGTAAAAACGTTACTGCTTTATTAAAAGAAGTGATTACGGATGGGTTTGATGAAGCCGGCATTTCCTTTACAGATATCGAGCAATTGAACAAGAAGAATAAGGTTGCTTGTTTTGTAGGTAATTTTATAGCTGAAGAATACATCAACCAAGGTCATTTAGGGGCATTGATTTCAGAAGTTCATCCAGCATTTTACGGAGTACCTTCTGCTAGATATGAAGCAGCATGTGCTTCAAGTTCTGTAGCATTAGATGCTGCGATAACTAAGTTAAAGTCTGGTGATTATGATGTGGCAGTTGTCATTGGTTGGGAGCTGATGAAAACCGTCGATTCTAAAACTGGAGGCGATATTTTAGGAAGAGCCGCTTATTATGAAAAAGAGGGGAAAGGAATTGATTTTCCATTCCCTAAGCTGTTTGGTAAGCTGGCAGATGAAATACTCAGAAAGTATAGTATAGATGAACAACGCTTTATGGATAGTCTAGCTATAATATCAAATACTAACTATAGTAATGCTAAGAGAAATTCTAAGTCACAAACTCGCAATTGGTTTATGAACTTAAAACAAGCCCAAATGAGAGGTACTGAAACCAATCCATTAGTAGGTGGAAGATTAGCTGTCTCTGATTGTTCACAGGTAACAGATGGTGCTGCTGTAATTGTATTAGCATCAGAGAAGTATGTAAAAGAAAATTATAAAAAAACATTTCCTGTAGTAAAAGGTTTTGGCCATAGAGTAGCACCGATGTTGTTTGATAAAAAGATAGAAGAAAGTCGTAAGTCCCCATTTCTATTGCCATGGACAAGACAGGCGGTTGTTGATGCTTATACTCGTTCGGGTTTGACGGTGGAAGATATTGATTTCTTTGAAACACATGACTGTTTCACTTCAAGTGAATATGCAGCTGTATCAGCTTTTGGAATATCAGAACCTGGAAAAGAGTTTAAGGCTATTGAAGAAGGAATAATTGCATTTGATGGAAATAAGCCTATTAACCCTAGTGGTGGTCTTATCGGGTGTGGTCATCCGGTTGGAGCAAGTGGAGCACGGATGTTCTTGGACTTATATAAGCAAGTTTCCCGGAAAGCTGAAGGATATCAGTTAAAGAAAGCTGATAATGGCATAATGCTTAATATTGGTGGAAGTGCAACAACAAATTATGTATTTATAGTTGGAAATGAGTAGGCTTAAACTTCTCCTCATATAATAAATGAAATTATTACAGCTCCAGTTGGACGAATAGACTTGTAATTTTATTAAAACCGCTACCAATGCTGGCGGTTTTCTTGTTGTATATATGTCTTTGTATATGGTGAAACATTACGTGTCTAATTACTCCTTGGATTTGTCAAAGATTGATACATTTATAATCAGTTAAAAGTTATAAAGTGCAACTGAATTTTTAGGGTGGTAACTCACCCACTGAAAATTTTGTTTTTCAAGTTGTTGCACGGGTATCATTACTTGTTATTATTCTTATTTCTCCCCCTAGGGTAAGATGAATAATAAGTTTGTTAGGTGAGGTTCTTGCAAAATGGCTTTAAAAGTAATAGGCTGCGGTGTTAGATATAACGACAGTCATACTTTTGTTGAGCTAAGATGGGGAATATGACCATATTAAGAATAGATAGATTGATTGATGTCATTAAGGGTACTTTATGCTGAATATCAAAATTTTATATGTGTTAATGTTCAAATAAATTTTTAGGAAAGTTGGTTGATTTGATGAAAAAAAAAATAATGGTAGTATTTGGTACAAGACCTGAAGCTATTAAGATGTGTCCTTTAGTGAAAGAACTTAAGACACGAGATAAAATACACACTTTTGTTTGTGTTACAGGTCAACATAGAGAAATGCTAGATCAAGTCTTGGAGGCATTTAATGTTGTTCCGGATTATGACTTATCAATTATGAAGGAAAAACAGACTTTATTCGATGTGACTATAAATATACTAGAAAAAATGAAAGACGTTTTGGAAGAAGTAAAACCGGAAGTGGTTTTGGTCCATGGTGATACCTCTACAACTTTTGTAACGTCTTTAGCTTGCTTTTACTTACAAATTCCGGTTGGTCATGTCGAGGCCGGACTTAGAACTTATAATATCTACTCTCCATTTCCAGAGGAATTTAACAGGCAAGCTGTGGGAATTGTAGCAAAGTATAACTTTGCACCAACTGAGTTGTCTAAAGAGAACCTTTTAAAAGAGGGTAAAGTTGCTTCTACTATATATGTGACAGGTAATACTGCTATAGATGCACTTAAAACTACTGTTAGAGATGATTATACGCATGAGCAACTTGAATGGGTAGCAGATAGCAGACTTATTATGATAACGGCGCACAGAAGAGAAAATCTTGGTAAGCCGATGCGAAATATGTTTAAAGCTATTAAAAGAATTGTTGATGAATATTCAGATATTAAGGCGATATATCCTATTCATATGAATCCAATAGTAAGAGAAGTGGCAGACGAGATTTTAGGAAACTGTGATAGAATAAGAATTATTGAGCCATTGGAAGTTCTGGACTTTCATAATTTTCTTTCGAGTTCATACTTAATACTGACGGATAGTGGTGGTATTCAGGAGGAAGCCCCTAGCTTAGGTAAACCTGTACTGGTTATGCGTGACACGACAGAACGGCCTGAAGGCATAGCTGCAGGAACATTGAAATTAGTAGGGACTAATGAAGATAATATTTACAATACATTTAAATTACTTCTTGAAGATAAAGATGAGTATGAAAAGATGAGTCAAGCAAGTAATCCATATGGTGATGGTTATGCAAGTAAGAGAATTGCGGATGTGTTACAGGTTTAGGTTCAATTAATTTTTGTTCGTGTATCTATCCAGAGCGACTGAATTCAGGTCGTAATTATTGTGATTGGAATTGTTTGTACGTCAAGCAGGAGTTTGCTGCCCACTTATCGGGAGTCTTGGAGTGGTTTGGGTAAAACTGTGGTTAAAGGGTAGGCAGTTAAATAATAGAACGAAAGCAAATTTTTGGGTTTCGTGGCAGTTCGTGTTAATTCAGAAGTATGAGAATATAAATTCATGTATTGAATAAGGGCTGTTAAGTTCTGGTTCTTTTTTTCTTCTCATTATCCGTATGAGTCAAATAAACCTAATTTTAATAAGTGACACTCGGGCACATAATCATTAATCATCCCAAAGTTCGTTTTTGTTACATAAGGGAATCTTTAGGGTTGATTTTTAAGCAAGCATGTATGTAAGAGTCTGATAACTTTTACCGCATTTTGTAAATTTTTGTTGAACACTTTACTGGATCTTAGATCGTATCTTGCCCGCCCTCCGTATAATGATATCAAGAAACTCCCTTAACAAGATGGTTAGTTACCAGTTGATATCTAATATTGTATTTAATTTCGGGCCATGCTCTTGGTCCCATTGGTTCATAGCTCAGTATAAATCTTCAATGGCCAAGTTTATACTTTTTTCTTTGTCCTTATGTACCCCCTCCTTCTAAAACTTAATGCCGATAATAAGAAGTGTATGCTGCAGAGAAAATTTAATAGGGAAGGGGGTGTGTAACTGCTAGACTAAAGTGAACAGTTTATTTCTACTATCGATAGGAAATTAAATAAATCAAGAAATACGGTTTACAAGTATATTAGTAAATCAGCTGAGGAAATAGCGGAGTGGACGGAATCAATCATGACTAGGAGTAAGAATTTTAGACATTCATAAAGAATTAATCCTCTATCGGTTGAGAGAATATCCATGTCTAACTGTAGCCGAAGTACAAGTGTGAACGCCTTATCTTTTTCTTTAAGCATAGAAAGTCCCCCATTTGTGTATTGCAAAATAGAAGTGCAGAGCTTTGCAAGTAATAAATGCAGAGTTCTGCACTTTATTTATTGAGTGCATAAAAAAAGACTTGCCAGCCACCTCAAGTCCCTCTACTGTATAGGTGTCGCATCAATACAGAGTGGAGGATTACGAAAGAATGCTAGCAATGTCTGATATTAATTGTATCAAACACCTAAGAAACAAAAAAGGACGATCTATAACAAAAATTAAAGAAACTTTAGGGATTAATTGGAGGACAGCTAAGAAAGATGCAGATGAAGATCAATTACCCGAATCTAAGATAAAACAGTCCAATGAGATGATGTATTCAAAAAAATGGGGAGATATTATTTCAGATTGGCTTTTTGAAGATAGCAAGTTAAAAAAGAGGTTACGTAGAACCAAGAAACAAATGTTTAATGAACTTAGGGGCTTGGTTTTAAAGGTTACTATCGTACATTCTGTTAATTTATATCTGATTGGGAGAATAGTCATAATGAAGAAGAAATTGATAAAGGGCACGATCGTTTAGAACATCTCCCTAGCGAGGCTGTAACTGTCAAGTACAAATCAACAGTTTTTAGTCAATTAGATTAAACAGTTTCCATCAATTAAGATTCAAACACCCTGATTGTTCTTCGTTAAAGTCAAAATTTCACTTCGATGAAGGAGGCGACCCGCTAAATCAGTAGGTACGCATGTGGTAGCTATTCAATTTAAAGATGGAAAGACAAGCTTGTTGGAAGTAGACGATAAAATTTATGCTTCTTTAACTAGAGCTTTATTTTAAAACAAAGCCCCCTCGAAATGAGGAGGCTTCTTTTATTAAAACATCACTGCCCATGTTTTAGGACCCACTAAACCGTCTGCCACTAAACCATGTCGCTTTTGATAGGCTTTTAACTGATGCTTCTGTTTTTGGCCCAAATATGCCGTCTGCCGTGACTCCTACCGCACGTTGTATTCTCTCCACGTTTTTTCCTTTTGAACCTCTTTTAATTAATCCAGGATACGGAACGACTGAACTTTGAACAGGTGCCGTTTGGGTAGTTGGTTGTGTAGGTAGTTCAGCTGGTTGAACTTGTTGGTTGTAAGTAACCACCTGTTTAATAAATTCACCATGATCTATTCCTGTACCAGGACACGTTTTACTAGCGTGTTCACGATGGAACATGATTTGTGCGCCACATTCTGTGATAAGAAAATGCTGTACCTTTAACATGGCTTCTAATTGCATCCCTTGGAGCTTGTCCTTGCCTTTGTCAAAGTCCCCTAACATTTCCGTCATGAATGCGCCTGTGTTGTATCCACTGATACCAGCAGGTGTTTTATTGAAGGCTCTACCTGTGACGAATAAACCATCTGGCATTAACGTCACATACTGTCCGATGTCATCCCATCCACGAGTGTTCGCATGGTAATTCTTCATACCTTGCTGCAGTTCGATATGGTTCTTACCGTTAAAGTCTGCATGATTCAGTCTCCATGTGTGATGAACCTGTGTGTATTTGTATTTTCGTCCTTTGAGTCGTTCAATTAATTGGTTGGCTGTTAAGAGTTCAAACATTCTTATCATCTCCAAACCCTTTATTTTCCGTGGTAGGGTTATATATTAGACCTGCAAGAACTAATATTCCGAGTAATCCAGTGACTAACTTGTCGTAGTTACCTGGTAATTGAAAATCAATATGGTAAAAACCTACCGCATCTGTCAAAAAAGGGATATAGGCTAAATAGCCGCCCATAAGCCGAAATTCTTCCACCGCATATTAAAACCCTCCTTTTATCAATAAGCCTAATAAAGCCTCTACAATCGGCCCTATAATATTCGCAAAATCCAAGTTGTATTTTTGTTAATGGAGTCCAATGTTTTATAGATTTCTTTGATATTGGTTTCAGGGATTGCTAGACGAGTTTCTATGTTATTTACTCATTGCTCTAATTTATCTAATCGTTGTTCCAATGGACTTCCCTCCCCCAAATAAAAAGAGAGCGACTACGGAATCTCAACACTCCACTTCTTTTAATGCTCACTAACCCTACAAATATGGTGGATACATTCTCATTTTGGTCTTTGATTTCACATTCATGATAATACGTGCCGGCTAACTCACTGGTATCTGGTGGCTTAATTGGTAATGTGATTTCATTCCCTTGAATGATAATTTCCGATTCTTTCAGTAAAATGTTTGTCGTGTCATGGTCGTATTTCTTTAGTACCCATTTCACTGTAGCTCCAGTTAGATCCACATTGGAGCCGTCATCCTTCGTCACAGGTACCACAATATTTTTACTATCCCCTGCATACATACTGAAATTTTGGTTTTTCGCTGTCATTTTATCAACCCCTTTAGATTGACGTTTAAGGCTTGTTTGCATTGTAAATGTATATCTAATGACTGTTTACAGATTAAATATATATTCAATTCTTGATTACCTTGTAAGTGTATGGTGCCGATAATTTGCTTATCTACATCGAAGATAGATTGTTTCATATCAAACAGAGTGAAAGCATCTGAATAAATCTTCTGGTTTGTATCGACTCTTAATAATGTATCTGCATAGAGTACGAGTTTCATATCCGTATGAAATTGACTAGCTTCATAAGATGGATTGCTGTAAGTCTGATTGAAATGTTACTTCTGTGTAAAAGGCTTGTTTGCTGTCAAACGATGTGGAGCTATCCGAGTATAGGATAAACTTCATATCAAAAAGGTGTAGAACCGATAACTCCATCAGAGAAAAATTCTTGTAAAGTGTCATACGCTACGGCTGAATCACTGTATAGCATTTGTTTACTGTCCACCGCTAACGAACCATCTTGATAGAGTGCTTGTTTGGTATCTACAATCGTTAGAGAGTTGCTGTATAGGCTTAGGAATGTATCTGCGTTTAATGATGAATCAGAATAGGTACTTTGTTTTAAATCAAATGTAGTAGTTCCGTCTGTTCCTGTACTTCCGCCTACACCATCATCTAGCCATGTACCACCGTTTAACGATGCATGGTTGCCGTTTCCACTCATGTCTTGAACGGTACCTGTTGACATATCATACCAAGCGACTAAGGTTGTGCCGTTGTATAGTTTGATGTCATGAATCTTGCATTTAACAGGATAATTCGCCCAAAAAACGTAACCCTTACAAAATACCCATAAATTAAATCTGTTGATGCGTTAAGCGTGAAATTTATTGTTGTTCTTTGACCGAAAATTGCCCCGCTTGTGATGGTTAGTTTTTGCACCGTAAAAGTCGTATTCGCATTAAATGCGAGTAAACTATTTGAGTCACCATATATAGCTTTTGCTGCTGTGGATGTATCTAAAAGTTCAATATCTAACTGAACATTATTATAAGTTTTACCTGTTAAAACCGCACTAGTTTTTACCCTTAAATAATCATCCACACCATCCATCTGAAGGTATTTAACCATGTTAATTACCTCCTATATTCCTCTTGAATCATACAAGGCTTTTTATAGCGTTGGTCATGTGTGCAAGTATGCCAATCAATAAACCCTGTAAATTCATCGACATACGGCTTTATTTCTTCGAATAAAGAGGTTTTATTCGTTTCTTCCGCTAACCATATTTCAAAAATAAAAATATTCTCATCCCAGTCCTGTTTCATTGTTAATCGCCAAGCTGTGTAAGACTGTAAAACAGGAATGACGGTTTCACCTTCGGTATTATGAAGATTTCCACGAATTGAATATTTCATAATTACACCGCAAACTCTCGATAATTTACAGTCAGTTTAATATCCGTCTTATTCCGCACACTCTGACCGCTTGGAGAAGTGACTTTGACATAAAACGTGTGACCTGTCGTGTCGCTGATATTCGTCATACTTAACGGAGCTGAAGCTATTTGCCACGTTGACCATCGGCTGATAACTACACCCAACTGGATTCATCGGTACTTACGGAGTCTGTAGGGTCAATAGTGATGTTTTCATATCGTTTGGTGGCATCGTTATTGAATAACCATAGCTGGATGGTTTGAGATGAACCTGTAATCGGATGCTATGTGCTAATCGGGTTGCTGTTATCTCCTGTGGAAACCACATCTGTTAATCCACTATTTTTAGAGATTTTAACATGCGAATCACGCCTTATTCAAAATAAAAAGAGGACTGTATTAGTCCTCTGTGTTACGTCCGAGTTTTCTCCAAGGGCGACACAATTTCATTACTTTTGAACACGGTTAGTTAAATTAAATCTTCTATTAACCGGTATCTCGTGGTAAAATTTCCTAGTGAATTTCAAAATACTTCTAGGAGGTTTCATTTGTGAATGTAAATGTCGGAAATCCATTAGTTCGTCTTGTACTAAATCAAATTCAGCATTATAACCACGAAAAATATTGGGAAATGAGGAAACACGTAATAGACGTGAATTCCAAAATGCCAAAAATAGTAAGATTGTTCTATTTGCTTAGAATTAAAAGGATGGATGCCTTTCACAATGCCTCGATGGGTACAGATTTGGGCAGAGGCTGTCAATTCGCAAGTCCCCCAATATTCGATCACGGTTTAAACGGAATAATCATCTCGCATTATGCGAAGATAGGAAACAACTGCCGGATTAATCAGCGCGTAACCATCGCTCAAGACAACAATAAACCAGTAGCAGCTACAATCGGCGATAACTGTTTTATTGGAGCGGGAGCTGCTATTATTGGCGACGTAAAGATCGGCAACAATGTGACTATTGGTGCTAACGCTGTTGTTATCAAAGATATCCCTGACAACTGCATTGCTGTAGGTGTCCCAGCCAAAATAATCCCAAAAAACCAATGATTGAACTTGCATAAAACCTAATTAAGCCCTTATCAATATTTTTGATCTTGAACCTTTATTAGGTTTTTTGCTTTTTTATTACATGTTAAAGTAAACCACTTTTTTAGTTGGAGTGCCTTCCACCTCAAACAAGGTAAGAGTAGGTACTTTATTGATGGTATAAATACAATGTATTGATAGTCAGCAAATCCATTGAAATGAATACCATTCAAAATGTTACTATTTAGAGCACTTCTCTTTTTTATTATATATCCATTATATATAAAAACATTCCCATTTAAAAGTGGCAGAAGTTAACTTCCCGTGCCATGCACCGCCTCTAAGAGGTAGGAACTCTGTTGGTCATGGTTCGCAGATTTATTTTAGATCCATGAAGGATTTTGCTCATTTTTGTAGAAATCTCCTATTAGATTATATACCCTTTAATTTTTCCCCAATTAGGTAGTTCCTCAATCGTTTTTTCTAAGATCATCATTTGTTTTTTCCATTCCCAGCTAATTCCGATTAAAACAAAATACATGTTGGAGGCTTTGTCATAACTGTTAAGGTATCCAGTATTGGTTTAAAAGGTCTAGAAGGCTATCGTGTGCAAGTGGAAGTAAAGATCAAATCTGGGACGGAATCGATGGTGATTGTGGGTTTGCCGGATGCATCGGTTAAGGAGACGAGGGAGCGCGTCATTGCGGCGCTGAGCCATTTTTCTGTGGATGTGACGGATCAGAAAGTGGTGGTCAATTTATCACCGTCTGAGCAAAAGAAAAATGGTCCCTTATTTGATTTGGCGATTCGATTGCGGCACTGAAGGAGCAGAAGGTGATTAAGGGTGAGATCCCATTGGAGACAGCGTTTATGGGGGCTCTTTCTCTTGATGGAATGGTCGTTACAGCAGAAGGAATGCTCCCAACAGTGATTTCTGCCAAAGTTCTTGGTTTAAAGAGAGTATATCTTCCTTATGATCCAGCGATTCCGATTCATATGCTGCAAGGCATAGAATGTATTGTAGTTCATCATATTGAAGATGTTGTTCGTCACTTAGAGGGGCAAGAAAGCTTATTTACGCATTTCCCCTTACAACCCATCCCTCCTAGTCCTCTTTTTTCTGCTTCTCCCCAAAAGGATTTTTGCCACGTCATCGGTCATGACCAAGCCAATCGTGCACTTGAAATTGCGCAGCTGGTGAACACAATCTCCTCATGAGCGGTCCGCCAGGCTGCGGAAAAAGTTTGCTCGCAGAAACATTTCCTTCTATCTTACCCCCGTTATCGACTCAATCTCGATTGGACGTGTTAAGCCTCTATCAGCTTGCTGGTGAGAAATGGAGCCTGTCTCAAGCCATACCCTTTCGGCATCCGCATCATTCCGCCTCTTCTGTAGCCATTATTGGAGGAGGTTCATCACCTAGACCAGGAGAAATCGCTGAGTTTGCAAAGAAGACGCTTGATATGCTGCGGCAACCTCTTGAAACGGGTCAAGTAACGATTAGCAGAGCCCATTCGACCGTGACCTATCCCTCCTCGTTTATTCTTATTGCTGCCAAGAATCCCTGTCCGTGCGGCTACTTTGATGCCAATCATCATTACTGTACCTGTTCACAGAAGCAAATTCAAACCTATCGGAACCGGTTATCCGGCCCGGTGTATGATCGGATTAATATTTTGCTTTCCTTACAGTCTATTAACCTAGATCAGTCGTTGAAAGCAGTAGAGACCTCAGAGGAAATCCGCCACCGGGTGCAAAAGGCTAGAGCCCTCCAATATCATCGCTATCAACAGGAGATTAGTAATGCGAAGGTTTCCTTTGAAGTACTTCATCAGCTAAGTCCGTTAACGACTGAACAGCAAAAGCTGCTTACCAAAGTAGCAGCGAAGCAGAATTGGAGTAACCGCGTGCAAATTAAAATTATTCGATTGGCACGAACCATCTCGGATCTTGCAGGGGAAGAGAGGATTACGGATACAGCAATTTGGGAATCCATGGCGTTAAGGCGCTGGGGAATTCATCAAAAACAACAAACGATTGCGAGGGAAACGTAGATGTCACGTGAAAAAAGAGTATGGATCAGCAACCGTTATTATCATATAGTCTGTCGGGGGAACCGCCGGGATCCCTTATTTTGAAACGCATCTGATTTCGAAGCCTTTTTACATATTCTTCATCAACTTCATAAGAAATACCCATTCGAAATTGCCGCTTATTGTCTGATGACGAATCATTATCATCTGCAAATCCGCTCGCAAGAGGTCTCTTTTTCCAAGATCATGGGACTTATTAATAAACGTTATGCTAATTATTACAATACCAAGTACCGCTTAACCGGCCATGTATTCGAAAAACGTTTCCATGATACGGTTATTGAAGATAAGGAAGGGATGCTAGATGTCAGCCGTTATATTCACTCAAACCCTGTTAAAGCCAAAATGGTAAGAAAACCAGAATATTACCCATGGAGTAGCTACCCCTTATACAAAAACACGGCTTCCACCGTCCCCAGCTTCATGAACGTGAGCAGTCTACTAAACTACTACGAAGGAAGCGAAGAACAGAAAAAAGAAAAATACTGCGGTGATGGGGACAGTTCCCCGGTGCGTTAAAGCAGTGGTGTACCTTTCTAAGTCCCTGCGTAGCATAGGTCACAGTCCAGGCATGGAGTTCATTTTATAAAAGAAAGAATGAAATATACCGTCACTTATCGACATTCTTTTTGGTAATTTATGAGAAAAAGTCCTTAATATACATAGGACCTGCATTTTGTTAATTAAACGTCCGATTAGTATCGAATAAATTCATAATGGAACGAAGACTGTCTTTTGAGGAGAAAATACGTTTATTTTGATGAAATACGGGAAACCGATTGCTGGATTTTCGACTATTTTCTTATTCTTATTTGCCTGAATAAGGCCTATTTAAGCCGTTTCTGACGTTTTTAAATAAACGATTGAATAGTATAGCATATAGGGGAAACTGTCAAAGCATGACAATAAAAACGGTTCTTGTTGTCGAAAACATCCATTAATATGAACACCAAGGGGAGGGTTCTACTGGTCCTTTTGAGTACGTCACTTCGGTACAATTTTCATTTCATTGTGTACCTTTTAAAAGCCACGAGAACCGTCCCTGTGGTTTCTTCTGTTTTTTAATGCTGTTTCTTTTTCCCTTTCTTTCGTTTCTTTGGATCAAGGAGAAAGACGACCGGATGTTTAGGAGGGCCAACGGTCAGGTCTTGTAACTGCTCGGCGTTTTGTAGTTTGGTGTTGAATGATGAGAGTTTAGTTGGAACGAGTATAGAAGAACCGTTGCTAAGTAGAACGGTAGTTTTTAGAGTAAAGCTTCGCGTTCTCTTGATGTGGAAGGGGTTAAACCAGATGGTATCTTCATGCTTGTGTGTTCTGGTTGGAAACACGACGATTCGGTCGATGGGATTGACAAGAATGGGACACATATAAACATCACCAAGAAGATCTCTAGATGTTTCAATGGCTCCGCTTAGATTATACCCTATACATTTAATACTAATAGCGAGAATTTCTAACGGGGACATATCGACAAGGAAGGCCCGATTGGTTTCGTGAACCTCCGTGCATGTTTTCCCAAAGCGATCATTATGTCCCCTCATATACATGAAATCTGGTAAAATGATATACTGTTTTTCCATAAACAAACAAGATTGCTCCTTTTGCAGCCATTCTGCTGGATTTAATAAAACGGAACTACGGGTAGTGGAATTTGAAGGTATTACTAACTAGCTTCACCACCCTTCTATACTGTGAAAACGTCCTTGCCTCTAGTTAAATATCTCCTATTTCAGGAAAATCCCCCTCTTCGTATCGTTTGTCCAACATTTTTCCTACTATATTTGTAAAGGTAGAAGGACGAACTTCTAGAATTCTCGCTAGTTTCATAATGGTGTCATAATTGGGTAAGATTTTATTATTCTCAAGATTGCTCAAATGTTTACGGCTTACCCCGGAATAGTCTGCTATTTCATCTTGTGTTTTCTGTTTCCCCATACGTAACCTTACGATGAATTCTCCAATGGTCTCGTGATTCTTCAATGGAATTTCTCCTTTTTAAGACCATTAAATAGTTTATAAGATTAGATAGACACGTTGCCGCGGTTACATTATTTGGTGGTGATAAAAATAGTTTCCCGAGGTAAAAATTAGGCCCGTAAACAAGATCATTTTTTTTAAAAATGAACCTTTTAGATCCTTAAAAAAAGCGAAATCACACGGTTTTTGACCAAATAGTTGATTAAAGTTGTAAAAAGTAGAATATTACAAATTTATGAATTTTTCAGAAATGGGCTGTGGGTAAAGTTCTTAGATCCTGAGATTCACTCCGTTGGTATCAACTGTTATCTAAGAAAGAATGGGTTCGTTCAGAGGCATATTTCTTAATTTCTGTAATGCCCCTATCTTCCATTGCTTCACGGCTGAAACAGACACGTTTTCTTGAACGGCCAGATCCTTCATGGTTTGATCATGGAGGATAACACCCATCACCCATTTTGTTTCTTTTTCTGTTAGCCCATGACAATAAGAAAGCAGAATCTCAGCTTGAAAAGGAGTGTCAGGATTTTGGTCCGGTACGGTTTCCCAATACTCTTCTTTTGGATAACTGACCATTGTCTCATCCTTATTTTTTTGAGTCAGCTCCATTAGGAGTTTCCCTTTTATATAGGTGTACGCATAGTTGGTGAAGCTTCCTTTTTCTGGGTTAAAGCGATTGTCTGCCTCCCAGAGGGCAATTAATGCGGCTTGATAGAATTCATCCTGGTTGCGGTAAAGATGAAGAGAGTGCATGATTTTATGAATCATAGGGTTATACTGCTCGACTAATTGATTAAAGCTATCCATTGCTGGATCCTTTCGGGACAGCATGCTTCCGATTTATTCCTAGGTAGCTTAAAGATAACGAGAATAAAGGCTTTAATCGAATGGAGCTTTTTCATTTTTGAAAGGGGTAAATGGGAGGAAAAGAGTCTTTTGTAGCCTCAAAAAACAAATTTGGAGCTGTTTTTAGCAAATTTGAACCGTTTTGATATGAATTTGGGGAGTTTTGGTGCCTGTCGCGCCACGGAATTTGTTGATGGAGTTTCTTGAATGGTTAATTGGTCCTTTGTTTCCACGCCCTCGGGCAACAACTGACTTATCAATTTTAAGATAATCCACAGGGAAGTATTTTAAGTATTTATCGAACTATATCCTGTACCAAAATCATAAATGTACTAATTGGATTAATAACGCCATTCCCATGGGGGGAGCGGCAAAGGGACGAGTAGGGTCAGGAGTACGGGTCTGGTCTGCAGGTTCTTACCTCTTAAGTGTATTAGTGAAAACTACATTTTGAAGCCCTTTGGCGTTTGAGCCAAGAGAATCACCTCTGTAGCTATAGAGAAACATATTGTTTTTTTTCGAGAATTACCGATCAAAATAGCTAACAAACACTAAGACTTTTCTAATATCTTAAGAGTGTTTAAGTGGAATTTTATTCCTTATTTATAGTAAAATGATACTACTTGATTGCGGTATAACGTTACTACGGAGGGATAAATTTGTTTAGCCAGGTAAATTCGGAAAAGGACAAAAAGAAATTTAATGCTATTTGGGAGGAGGTTTGTAAAGAGAAAGGCTTTGACTGTGAACCTACATCTTCACGCTCGGATTTATTTTTGATTTACAGTGATAAAATTGCTATTGGAACGGTAGAGTTAGTTCCCTATGAAAATAATAAAAATATAGCTGACAGCGTATTTCCTTTTTATTCTATAGATGTTGTCAAAGATCATCCCTCAAAAATCTTCGAAATTGATAAGGTAGCTATATTGAAAAAATACAGAGGATCTAATATTAGTAAAATTTTCAGGATTATTTATACATATGCTCTTGAAAACCGGTGCACTCACGGGATTATGTTACTCGAACCTATTTTCTATCGAGCGCTTAGAATTTTTTATAGAATCCCGATAAAAAGAGTGACAAACGAAAAGATATTCTATAAAGGGGATTATGTTGTTCCCTCCATCATTGATTTTACAAGGATTAATAAGAACATAAGTGAGTTTAATTGGGCGCTAAAAATTAAAGAATACTAGTATTAGATAAGGGTAAGATTAGAAGTTCCTAGTGGACGGTTCTACTGATCAGTGTTTATTTGTTGATTTAACTAAACGATTAATTAGTTTAGCGTATAAGGCAAATGATAAAAAGATGACGAATATGAGCATTCGTTTGACCATAGCTATTGCCAGGAGAACCGTCCTGTGGTGTTACGAATTGTATTACTTCAACAATTGTAGGATTCATCCTTGCTGGATCAACGCCCCCTTAGATTTTGAGAGACAAGCCTACATTATTTTTTATCCCAAACCACTATATAAGTGTGGCAATCGGGCCTAAGAGTAAGGATAGAAAAAACCAATTTAATCCACTTCTGTTCTTGCCTTGGGCTAATCCCGCATTGATTAATGCTAAGGTACCCCAGCTCATATAATACTGATCGTTCATATTCATTCCTACCTTCTGACAACATTTTGTTATTCCAGGTAGATTCCTACCTATCTTAATGGTGATCCGGAAACGATATGCCAATGTAGGTGTTTGGAGTCTTGATAGTTTCCTAGGTTTGTAATCACTTTACAGGCTCCGTTCTCTTCAGTAACCATGGCAGCTACCTTCTTAATGACGTCCAGAAGCTCCAATAATACCTCATTATCGCTTTCTTCTACTGTAAGTAAAGAAGAGATATGTTTCTTAGGTATGGCAACAATATGGACCGGATAAAAAGGTCTAGTATGATAATAGGCTAAGACATTTTCAGTTTCCATTACCTTATTTATTTCTGTTTTCCCACTTAATACTTCATCACAATAAAAATCCTGAGTCATAATGCCCTCCTTACAGAATCCCTTTGATTTGCTGTTCTTATAACTATTCTATTCCTGTATTCTATAAACCTGCTTAGTAGGTCACAGTGAAGGTCATTGTGGACGGATTACATGGGTATTGTCTCCCTAACCGATGCCAATTCTCGACGATTTTTTTGCTGATTTTTAGCAAGAAATCAGTGATAGCAAGTACTCATCCTTCTTTTAATCAAACGTTTGTTTACGGTCAAATTAGGGGGAAGAAAAGGGAAAGAAGTCGATTAAAGAGAAAAAGGAACTATTTTGTGGAATTGGCGGGAAACTCGCGGAAAGCTAGCCGACAATTTTTTCATGCCTTTTTTGTTGAAAATAGCCACATAGTTGAGTTGATGCTCATTTTAACCAAATAATTAATTAGTATAGCTTATAGGGAAAATGATAAAAAAATGATGAAAGATAGGGTGAAAGGGACGGTTGTACGGGGCTTGGTCAAAGCCAAGAGAACCATCTCATTGGTTTGTCGCTTCCTTTTACTATACATTTTAGAAAGTATTGGCAATAATTCATTTGTAATCATTTAGGCTTGTTGTCATCTGAATTCCTACTTCCTTAAATTGTAATTCAACCTATTTATTCACTATCTATCATGGTAATATGTAAATATAAAACTATTAAAAATTATTAGGTGAAATATGAAAAAAATAGGACTTGTCTTAGCTGGTGGCGGAGGAAAAGGAGCCTACCAAATCGGAGTGGCGAAAGCGTTAAGAGAGTATGGGGTTGACCAAAATATACAAGCAATTGCCGGGACATCTGTTGGTGCATTAAACTCACTATTGCTAGCTCAAGGAGATATCCAATTAGCAGAGAAGGTATGGCTTACTATTTCTCCTGAAAAGATTTTAACCATGGATCCAAATAGATGGTTAACTGGTGCCAAAAAGAGATGGCCTAGTCGTGTATTTTCAATAGTAGATTCTCTAAGTACCCAATTAATAGAGCATGGATGGTTTTCACGGGATGGACTTTTAGACATTATTCGAGAAAATGTGAATCTATCCTACATTTCAAACTTGAATATACCCATTTTTTCCACTTGTCTTCATGCAGGCAGTTTAAAAGCAACATATTTTAAAATAAATGGGTCGGCTCACGAGCGTATTGAATCCATTCTACTTGCTTCATCCGCTATCCCTTTTATTTTTGATCCTGTAGAAATTGATGGTGAGCTGTATTGGGATGGTGGTGTTCCCTTACCAGCTGCAGATAACATTCCGATTCAACCTTTGTATGACGAGGGCTGTGAGGTAATTATTACTGTCCACCTCAGTCGTGATCGTTTCATCGATCATAGTCAGTTTCCACATGCTCAAATTATCGAGATTGTACCTCAGGAAGACCAGGGTGGATTTATTAAAGGAACACTTGATTTTTCTCCTTTAGGTGCAGAGAGACGAATGCTTCAAGGATACGAAGATGCTAAAAGAATATTACAACCGATCTTTGATATGATGATGGTTCAAAGGAACATTCAAATCACCTTGAATGACATGCGAGAAGATGAAACGGAGTTTAGAATACAACGGGCACGATTAGTAAATGAACGAGAGGTATTAAAACAGGATCTTGTCCAATACATAAAGAGATAATGGGAGAGTATAATGGGTGAATTGCTAACTGTAAAAACAAATACGGAACTAAAAGAGTCTGATAAAGCAGAAATAGATAGGTTAATAGAACAAACCATTGCATGGCATAGTAAGAATGGAGCCATGATCATAAAACTAACCATGGATAGTGTCACAGCCTTGACCGCTAGTGAATCAAGAGCGAAAGAATTAGCACAGCAATCCTTTTTTAAAAGAGCATGGAATAATCTTACGGGAAAAAACCAAAAAATCCGGGCCCAAATAGATGTAGATGTGTCACGTGTTCAATATGCTTCCCAACAGATGATTCAAAAACTTGCTGAACAAAACCTACTAACCTTTGATTTAATTACAGCCGTAAATAATAAGTTAAATACTCTCGTATTAGAAATAGATGAAGAGTTTAATCAAATTTATCGAGTATTAGGAGCATTTTTTAAACAAACACGTTCTGATGTTGTGCAATTAGAAAACAGATTAGACAAAGTAGAAAGAAACCTGGAATTATTAAACTGGAAGGCAACCATTGAATATCAAATGTACGATGGTAAGGAATATGCTTACCTTCCTGATATGGAGAAGATTATTTGTATCGCGAATGATTTTTTACATAAGACAAAAGGGATTTGGTCAACAACGGATTTAATGTTGTTAAAATCAACACTTGCTGAATTAGGGTTATCCATTAAACAATCCATTTCTGCAAGGTCCTTTTATCAATCCTTGAGTGAAAAGCCCATTCTAATTGAGCGTTTATTTGACGGTATTTCATTAGATAGCCTACTTGCGGTTGAACCGTATCAAGCACCCGTTTTAAAAGGGATAGAAAAAACTCTAAAGCTACATTCGGAAGAGAAATATATTCTAGAGAGTGTGAAAGAGCAGCTACACCTTGCGGGAGTATCATGTAATGAAAGAGATATTCAGTTGTCCCTTGTTCATCAATACTTAAAAAATCATGCGTATATGAATTCAGATGTTGAAGTAAATTTGTTTGATTTTGTTGTAGAGTTGTTAGTTGATTTAAATATGATTCACACTGCAGTAGTTATTCCAGAGGAAAGCGGAGTAGAAAATAAAAAAAGGAAAGTAGCGGGAGACTACGATCTTTCCTTAATAGACATGGGGGAAAATAGATTAGATGTCATAGAAGCAGTAAAAAATATTTGTGAGATAAGCTTAATTGAAGCAAAAGAGTGTATTAATCATGTACCTTCTACTATTCTCTCAAGAGTAACAAAAAAACAAGCTAATGAGGCAAGAGATATTCTTATTGCCGCTGGAGCAAAAGTAATAGTTAAAACATACATTGAAAATGTACATATTGTCACTGCACTTAAGGATGGATATGTAAAGCTTAAAGCTCAAGGAAACTTTGTTAGAGTGGGTGAATATGTTCAGAAGGGCACCATATTAGCAGAAATATCTGATGTTGAATTGACTAAACCAAAACCTCCAAGTTTTCTTACAGGAGGAGTATTATCAAACCATAGCAAATTACGATCAACTGTTAGCGGAAAGGTAAGCTCGCTCTTAGTTCAAAATGGAGAAAAAGTGGTTCAATCTCAACCTATCATGGTAATACTTATAGAAGCATAGAAAGTAGGGGGACAGTCTTACACTTCTTTTACTAATGTGTGAGGCTGTCCTTGAATGAACTCTAATGTCTTGATCTAGCCTCTGATAGTTGTTCATAACTTTAATAAATTTCCTGTTGACGTAAATTTTGTAAGTAGTTATAATAATGTTAACGCTAACATTATTAGTGGTGAAACGATTGGTAATTAAATTAATTATAGTAAGTGTTTCTCATATTTTTGAAAGATTTTTTTTACATAAAAATGTTAGCGCTAACAAAATAAAATTGGGTAAAGGATGGTGTGCTTGAAGAAAAACCCTAAATTAGATGAAGTGGCTTCACTTGCAGGTGTTTCTACTATGACTGTTTCTAGAGTGGTTAATAACAGTGGAACAGTATCTGAAAAAACGAAGCAAAAAGTATTAAGTGCTATTAAAGAATTGAATTACCAACCCAATGTAATTGCTAGAAGCTTAGCGAAAAGAAAGACCAATATTTTAGGTCTAGTGGTTTATAAAGAAAAAGGCGTCCATCCTGAGTTTCATAATGAAATTATTAATGGTGTCCAGGCAGGGGCGTCAGAATTAGGTTACGATCTATTGGTCTTTGCTCATAATGAGGAAGAATCGTATAGTAGCAGAATTATTCAATCTAGTTTGGTTGATGGTGTTGTTTTTATGGGGATTTCTCCAAATAATGCAGATTTATTAGCTGTCCATAACAGTCAGTTTCCATACATTTATATTGGAAAAAGAGAGGTTGAAGGAGTAGAGCCATTCTTTTTATCTCCTGACTACATCGCTGGCACAGAAAAGGCCACAGATTATTTAATTAGCCAAGGTCATACTCGAATTGGGTTTATTGGTCAGTCAAGAAAAATTGAACCAGACAGGGATAAGTTACACGGGTACCAAAAAGCCTTGTTTAAGCATCATGTTGTTTATAATCCAAATCTAGTGTTTGAAGAGAGCCAATCTCAATTGGATGGTTACAAAGCAATGATGGAATTATTACAACATAAACCTTCTGCAGTGGTTATGAACAATACTTATACAACCCTTGGGGCAATTACAGCAATAAAAGAGGCTGGCTTGAAGATACCTGAGGACATATCGGTAATTGGTTTTGATGATAATCAAGAATTGAATCAACAGTTTAATGACTTCATTGGTCTAGAACTAACGGCACTACAAATTCCGAAACTTGAATTAGGCAAACAAGCAGCGAAACTAGCTGTTTCTATAATCACAGGTGAGGAAGTACCAAAAGAAAATTATATGGATCTGGTGTTTTTACAAAAGAATTCTTGCCTGGGACTTAAATAATTTTACAACTAGAAAAAGGGCTAACAGAAACGAAATTATTCCATTTCTTACGGAGGTTTATTATGTTAAAGAAATTTAAAATGCCTTTACTATTTGCTGTGTTACTCATTTTATCTTCTATTGTAAGCGCTTGTGGGGGTAAAGAAGAAGAAGCAAGCGGTTCTAAAAAATCGGATGGTCCCGTGGAATTAAGGTTCATCATAAACAATGATAACCCTACATTAGTGGAACAGATCAAGCAATTCGAAAGTGAAAATAAGAATATTAAAGTAAATGTTGAAAAAATACCACTAGATCAATTTTTTGAAAAAGTTGAGACTATGATTGCTGGAGATCGAGCACCGGATCTATTATATACTCCAGTACTTGCAACAAAACGCTATGCAAATCTTGATTTACTATTGGATGTCTCTTCTGAGCTTTCAGATGAAGAGAAAAGTGATTTTCTCCCATCTAGTATCGTTAGTGTAAAAAAGGGAGATAAAATCTATGGTCTACCACATTTTACTGATGATATTGCTGTGTTTTATAACAAAAATTTATTTGAAAAAGCTGGCGTAAGTGTACCAACTTCAATTGATAATGCTTGGAGCTGGGACGAATTCCTTAATGCTGCTGAACAAGTAAAGAAAGCTAATAACTTAAAATATGGTGTCAGCACTGGAAGTGACGTTTCTCAATTTTTACCATTCCTTTATCAAAATAAAGGATCAGTGTTAAATAAAGATCAATCAGCTGCTGGTATTGATTCAAAAAATTCAATTGAAGCCATTAAATGGTTTAAATCTTGGTTCGACCGCGGCTTAGCATCTAAAGAATCCTTTGTAGGATCTGAAAAAGCAGATGAGTTATTTAAACAAGGTAAGCTTCCAATGGTTATTACTTTCTCAGGATTAATTAACACATTTGATACGGATATTAAGGACTTTGATTATGGTGTTACTTATATGCCGAAAAAAGAGGTTACAGCAACAAAGCTTGGTGGCTCTAATATCGTTGCATTTAAGAATACTAAACATCCAAAAGAAGCTGTGAAATTAATGAAGTACTTAACAAGCACGGATGTAATGGCTGATTTTGCAGCAAAACAAGGAGTTATTCCAACAACAAAAAGTGCACAAGAAAAAGTAGATTACGGTCCAATTAGTGAGGGAATGAAAGTAATCACTACGGAAGTAAATAGTGTTCCTGATTTTGCCGTAAAAGACTTCTCCATTCCAGAGTATTTAGGTTATAAATCTGTATTAACAAGTGAATTGCAGACTGTTATTTTAGGTGAAAAGTCACCTGAGAAGGCAGCAAAAGATATTGAATCACAAATTAATACATCCGTATTGAAAAAATAATACAAAAAGGAGAGGAAATGGTTATGGGAAAACTCCTCTCCTTTCTATTTCTAGGAGTGAAAAAAAGTGGATGCGGTCAAATCTATTAAATTAGAAAATAATGCTGAATCTTCCGTTACGAAAAAAAGAAAATGGAAGCGACACCTCACGCCATTTGGATTTTTATCACCTGTTCTTATCCTGTTTTCTCTATTTCTATTTTTTCCAGTCGTCTTTGCGTTTTATATGAGCTTTCAGAAGTGGGGATTAATCGGAAGTCCAGAGTTTGTTGGTATTGATAATTATATTCGGTTATTTAAAGATCAGTTGTTTTGGACATCTGTAAAAAATACACTGATTTTCACTATTTCAGTACCTTTTAAAGTAGCAATTGCGCTTGTCATAGCTGTATTCCTAAACCAAAAAATTAGAGGATTAGCCTTTTTTAGAGCCGCCTTTTTCTTTCCGGTTGTTCTTTCAATGGTTGTAGTCGGACTTGTATGGCAATGGATGTTTAGTCCTAGTTATGGATTTATTAACTTTGTTCTTGGTAAATTAGGATTCCCATTACAAAATATGCTGGTTGATTCCAAACAGGCAATGATTGTTCTAATCATCGTAAGTATTTGGAAGGGCTTAGGAAACAATGTTCTTCTATTCTTAGCTGGTCTACAATCCATTCCTACTAGTTTATATGAAGCTGCGGATGTGGATGGAGCTAATACATGGCAGAAATTCTGGCATATTACTGTGAAATTATTAAAACCTACTACATTATTTGTTTTAATTATTACGTTAATCGGATCGTTTAAGATTTTTGACCTTGCCTATGTTATTACAGGCGGGGGGCCGGGAACAAGTACGATGGTGTTGGTTCATTATATCTATCAAGAGGCATTCCAGCGGTTTGATATGGGATATGCATCTGCTGCCGCGTATGTCTTCTTCATCATCTTATTTATCCTTACTTTAGTACAAATGCGGATCTTTAAATCTGATAGTGAGCAATAGGAGGATCTTCATGAATAGTTTACGCTCAAAAGTTTTGGTACGTGGTTCACTATATACATTTTTGCTTCTTGGCTCCATAGGAATGCTTATTCCATTTGCTTGGATGATTACAAGTGCTTTAAAACCAAATAATGAGATTTTCTCCAGCCCGCCAACTTTTTTGCCGAAGCATGCAAACTGGGGAAACTTTGTTGAAGCATGGACATCTGGGGACTATACCCAATACTTTATTAACACGACAGTTATTTCGGTCTTAACAACCGTTATCACTCTATTTATTTGTGGTCTAGCCGGGTATACGTTTGCAAAGTTTGATTTTATGGGGAAGAAAACTCTCTTCATCCTTTTTCTTGGAACCATGATGGTGCCTATGCAGGTAACGATGATTCCGATTTTCTTAATGGTATCTAAGTTACATCTATTAAATTCTTATTGGTCTGTTATCTTACCGCTTGTTGCGAATGCCTATGGGGTATTTTTGATGCGACAGTTTATCAGCACGATTCCAACAGAATTAATGGAAGCGGCAAGGATTGATGGGTGTTCAGAGTTTCGTATTTTTTGGCAGATTATTCTCCCATTAACGAAACCAGCTCTTGTTACATTAGGGATTCTTACATTCCTTGGAGCATGGAATGAGTTTTTATGGCCGCTTATTATGATGGATTCACCAGACATGATGACACTTCAGGTAGCGTTAACTCAGTTTAAGGGGCAGTATGAAGTGAAATGGAATTTGTTAATGGCAGCATCTGCCATATCTATGATTCCAATTGCATTAATATTTATCATTTTCCAACGATTCCTTGTTGAAGGAATTGCTTCATCAGGGGTTAAGGGATAGGAGGTTTTTTTGATGGAAATGTACACACAAACAAAGGATATTGAAATAACCAAACATGCGGATGTTATTGTTGCAGGGGGAGGTCCAGCAGGAGTAGCAGCTGCGATTGCTGCAGCAAGACAAGGGGCCGATACTATTTTGCTTGAAAAAAATGGGTTTTTAGGCGGCATGGGAACGGCTGCTTTAGTTAATCCATTCATGAGTTTTTCAGCAGGAAAAACTCAACTTGTAAAAGGGATCTTTCAAGAGATGATTGACCGTTTAAAGCAGGCAGATGCATTTGGTGGTACTGGGCATGCTTGGTCATTTGATGTTGAAGCGTATAAATATGTTTTAAATGAAATGGTTTTGGAAAGCGGTGTGCGTCTGCAACTTCATACTTATGTCGTTGACGCGATTCTTGAAAACCAAACGATTACTGGCCTAATTACAGAAAGTAAGTCAGGACGTCAAATGTTACTAGCAAAAAATTACATTGATTGTTCAGGTGATGGTGATTTAGCTGCCCGTGCAGGTGCTGATTTTAAGGTTGGACGTGAAAGTGATGGAATGGTCCAACCGGCAAGTGTGATGTTTAAAATGGGTGGAGTGAAGACAAAAAAGAAAGCACTGGAATATCGAGTGGAGGACTTCGATTTACCGCAAGGAAGGGTTTTATTTTTTGGAATGCCAAGAGCTGGTGAAGTGATGGTGAATATGACCCGAATTGTGAAGGTAAATGCACTTGATGTGGATGATTTAACAAGGGCGGAAATCGAAGGAAGAAGACAGGTTAAGGACGTAGTTGAATATTTACAAAACCATGTTCCTGGTTTTGAAGATTCCTACTTAGTTACAACAGGACCACAGATTGGAATCAGAGAATCACGTAGAATTATGGGAGAATATGTTCTTACTAAAGAAGATGTTATCGAATGCCGGAAGTTCTCAGATGGGATCGCTTCTTGTATGTATATGATTGATATCCATAATCCTACAGGGACTGGGACCGAAAAAGTAGTTCTACCAAAAGGGGAATGGTATGAAATCCCTTATCGTTGCCTGCAGCCTGTCGCTCTCGACAACTTGCTTGTTGCCGGTAGATGTATTTCAGCTACACATGAAGCTCATTCCTCCTTACGAATTCAACCAACCTGTTATGCGTTAGGGCAAGCAGCTGGGACAGCAGCAGCCATTGCGGTGAAACAAGGTGTGAATCCGAAAGAAATCAATGTTGAAGAGTTACGAACTAATTTAACAGAACAAAATTGTTTTATTCAATCTAGTGTTGCGATGAAGTAATTCGGATTAAAAGAGGATGATTGCAATGAAAAAAACCTGGTGGAAAGAATCAGTCGTATATCAAGTATACTGGCGAAGTTTTTATGATACGGATGGGGACGGCTATGGAGATTTAGAAGGAGTCATTCAAAAGCTAGATTACATTCAAGAACTAGGGGCAAATGTCATTTGGTTAAATCCATGTTATGAATCTCCAGATGTAGATAATGGATACGATATTTCCGATTATTGCTCAGTCATGTCAAAGGCAGGAACGATGGACACCTTTGAAAGGTTACTCCAAGAAGTGCATAAGCGGGGCATGAAATTAATCATGGATTTAGTAGTAAACCATACTTCCGATCAACATCCATGGTTTAAGGAATCACGTTCTTCTATAGATCATCCGAAAAGAGATTACTATATTTGGAGTAAAAAGCCCAACAATTGGCGTTCCTACTTTACTCCATCTGTATGGGAATATGATGAACAAACAGAAGAATACTATTTTCATTCCTTTGCAGTGGAGCAGCCGGACTTAAATTGGGCAAACTCAGAAGTTCGGCAGGAAATCTATTCTAGTATGAGGTTTTGGCTAGACAAGGGTATTGATGGATTCCGAATGGATGTCATTAATCTGCTGGCAAAACAGGTCGGATTCCCGGACGCAGAAAATCCAGCGGATATCTCGTATCTTGGGAATAACCCAGGTATCCATGAGTACCTTCAAGAGATGCACGAGGAAGTATTGCAACACTATGATATTTTTACAGTTGGAGAAATTCCTTTTGTTACCCCAGAGGATGGACTGTTATATGTGGGTGAAGGCCGAAGGGAACTTCATACATTATTTCACTTTGAAGTTTGTGATTACATGAGTCATTGGGATATGCAACGGTTTAAAGAAATCCAAAGACGTTGGTATAAAGGACTGTGGGGAAAAGGCTGGAACTCGCAATTTTTAAATAATCATGACCATACTCGGCTGGTCACTCGATTTGGGAATGATACAAACTACAGAGTGGAGTCGGCCAAGTGTTTTGCAGTGTTATTACATATGCTGCCGGGAATGCCGTATATTTATCAAGGTGAAGAAATCGGCATGACTGGGGTTAGGTACCAATCGATTGATGACTATCATGATATTGCGATGAAAAATAAGTATGAAGAAGAAGTGGAAAAAGGCCGCGATCCTAAGGAAGTATTTGAGAGTTTACTTCATCTTTCTCGTGATAATTCTCGTACTCCTGTCCAGTGGGATGATTCGCCAAATGCTGGGTTCACACAGGGAGCACCATGGGTAAAAGTTAATCCGAACTATAAAGAGATAAATGTTACTGAAGCTCTAGCTAATCCTGATTCGGTTTTCTATTTCTATAAACAATTGATTCAACTTAGAAAAGAAAATCCAGTCATGGTATATGGGGATTACCAAGAGGTATTAGAGGATCATCAACAAATCTATTCCTTTATTCGTGAATTAGATAATGAGAGATGGCTTGTGGTTTTGAATATTTCTGAGCAGCAGGTAGATGTAAGCCTGCCGGAAACCCTATCAGCTGCAAGGAAGGAATTATTACTGACAAACTATAAAAATCATTTAGATTTTCATGGGGAATTAATAATGAGTCCCTATGAGGCAAGAGTATATCGGTTATTATAGAAATTCCTGCGTCTGTAAACAGGGAGATGTGTTACCGGCACTTCTCTTTTTTATCTACGTGCAAAATGGAGAAAAAGTGGCTCAATCTCAACCTATAATGGTACTACTTACAGAAGCATAAAAAAGTAATAGGACAGTCTGACACTTCTTTAAACGATGTGTAAGACTGTCCTTTTTAGATTCATGAATTCCTTATTGATTTGTTTTTTGATTTTCGACATACTCGGTTAGCTGGCTAACTAATCGGTCAATGGCCGTTTGTCGAGAAGGGTTGGTTTGGTAAATTTCTGTTACCTTTTTCAATTGATCCTCATTTAACTTGCTTGGATTAATGGCTGTCACTGCTTCATTTAATAGGGTAGGAAATGTAGGCTCTGTCCCCGTAAAAGTGCCATTGGATGGCTGTGCTTGTATCGGTTGTCCTCCTTGATAAGAGAGATTATTTGTGACCACACCATCTGGAGCTGTTCTCACGTAATCATGGACCTGAACGAGATTTTGCATAGTAGGTGGCTTGGCATCCGGCCCATGATAAGATAAGTTGTTCGTTGGATCCCCATCTGGAGCCGTTCTTACATGTGCTTGGACATGTTGAAGATGGGAGCCATTGGCTACAGCAGTGTCGGCTGATTGGACTCCATTTGGGGCTATGTGATCCCCGTTGGTCAAGACGTGACCATCCGTAAACGCTGCATCATGGGCAAAGAAGTCTCCACCAATATGCATTTTCAAAAAGGGCAGGATAAAAGAAATAATAATTAGTGGTGCACTTCCCATTATCCCTAGCGCCGTTGAGCTCGTATATCCTTCACGGTAGAGCCAGATTAACACGCTTCTTAAGACAAAGAATCCAAGGGCAGCGACGATTATTGCTTCCATGAAAATGGAAGAGGAAAAATGGGTGGATAACCACGTAAAAGGGTCTGCACTTACTTTGGCAAGAAGAGAACCAGCAGCCCCGTATATGAAAATACCAGCAACAAATGGTTTCCAATTTTTTATGACAAATCCTATCCGCATTATAAAAAGGATAATCATGATGATTAGTATGATGGGTGCCAAAGGTGGAATAAGCGCCGATAGAGCACCTAAAATCAGCATATATATAATCATCGTTTTTAGTAACTTAAAGGAGGTAACTAAAAAGAAAATAATCAGTCCGATTCCCAAAAATGCTGGATGAAAATACCCTAGGAAAAGAATAATCGGAAATAGAATGATGGCTGTTTTGTGATGTCCTGACTCTTTTTGTATTTGTATTTGATTATACATATCTATAGGTCCCTTCTAAGTACTAAACGCTCTTAAAATAAAGCTGGGCAAAACTAACACCATTAATCAGTTCTACTTGGTTGTCAGCGGCCAGTTCTATATATTTTTCATTATAACAACAAAATTGTTACAATTCGACAAAAAATTGTGAAAATTGACATCAATCTTTATGCCTAGAAATTACATAAAATTGTAAAATATGATTTGAAATTTGTTAAGTTTTTCTTAAGGAAAGAGTTTTATAATAGATTCATCAAGGGAAATATATTACATTTGCACTATGAAAGGAATAGTGGAGGAAAATTATGTACAACATTAGAGATTCTTGCCAAAGTAAAATAATAAGAGAGTCATAGAAATAGACAAGAGGGAGAAGTGTTTACACACATCTCCCTCTTTTTTCTTATGAAAACAAAAAAATGTTATAATACTAGAGTAATATCAACATTATCCATTTAAGGTTGAATATGGGTATTGGGTGATTCATAAACAATCATTAACTCATAGAGGTGACAGAATGCTAACACAACAGAATCATGAAATTATTGAGAACTACTATCGACATATTCGAGAGTTAATTATTCAATTAGATACCGTAACATTTGAGTCGCGACATGAAGAAGAAAAAACAAAAGTGTTAGACCAATTAAAGGCGTTACATAATAAATTAAGTATCACCAACTTAATGGCTAACCGTTCATTAGTAGCCATTACAGGCCTTCAAGGGACAGGGAAAACGACGATCATTAAGCGTCTCTATGAGCTGCCAGAAGATATTTTGCCGGAAAACAGCGGGCGTGGGGAGCGGTTACCAGTATTTATTACAGAGAAAAAAGTAGACCGAATTGAAACCTATGTGAATCGTCCTAAGCAAAATGATGACGGGCATTTAGAAGTAGTGGCGGAAAAGGTTAGTCCACAGGAATTTAATAGAATCGCCATGAATCCAAAGGTGAATGAAGATTTATGGCTGGAATGTATGGTGCCAGAGCGCTACTTAAAAGATGAGATGAAATCCATTGTCTTACTGCCAGGATTTGAGAAGGATGACAAGGATATTTCACAGCTGTTACTGGAGCATATTTTATACTTGTCGAATTCTTCTGTTATGGTTCTTCGCAAAGATACCTTTGCACGTGAATCGACTCAAGAGATGATGCGAAAGGTCAAGCAAATCTATAAAAACATGAAACCGGTCATTGCCATTACGTTTGGCGATGTGAATGCGGATCAAAATGCAGCGTTTAAAAAGCAAATAATGGAAGAGTTTGAATTGCAGGTCCACGAGCATGATCATGTGGTCATTACGGGGGAAAAGCCGCAGTTTTCAGAGGACTGGCAATCCCACTTAAAAGATGCGATCGATCGTTATGGCTATGAAAATAACACTCGCGATGATTTAGTGAAACAACTCATTCGTTCTCTTGCAAGGCAAATGGATGATGCCTTATTCCAAGTGCGTAAAATACTTGAGGCTGAAATGAAAAAGCGCAAAATGGAACAAGGGCAATTGGATGATTATCATACGATATTGATTAGCTTTGAGACTATTTCTTCCAAGTTTTTAAGTGATTTAGAAAATGATATTAAAGTAGCCTTACAGAAACGTACTAAGCCAGCCCGTGACGCATTCCGTGAACATTTAGCCCAAAACACAACATGGGGAAAAGAACTGAAGACAAAGTTCTTTGGACAAAAACCACAAGAACTCTATGAACTTGAGGAGAAAATCCAAGAAATTTGGGAGAATCCCTATCATAACCAAACGATTATTCATGCAGTGGATCAGAAGGAAGCACCGCGGTTATTACCACCCAATTTGGAGATTCTAGAAGTGGTCACGAAGTATGTGAATGCCACGGGTACAGAAGTCCTTCAAAGTATCGAAGAGCCGGTACAAACCGCTGCTTCCAACGATTCTCCATCTTCAACTGAGGATAAAAAGGCGGCATTCCTTGCAAGGGTGAGAGGAAATCGTAGTGTAGGGGTTGTCCATAAGAAAAACGAACCAACACAGCCGCTAGCACGAATTGATGCTTATTTTAAAGCGGAAGATGCCCTTCCTATTAAGCTAAACCAGAAAGACTGTAAAACACTAGCGGTTATTGGTACGATGCTTATTCGTGAAACGTATTTAGCAGAAGCGAAGTCGGAAACGGGTGAGATTCGATTAGACCGTCAATTTTTATCACACGCAAATGTGGAAATAAACCCAATGGAACAAATCGAAAAATTAAGTATAGCCGCTCCGAAGCTATTAAAGGCCATTCCAGTAATTCTCGGACTAGATGGGTTAATAGATGGTGAAATGGATTTATTGTCCAATGCCACAGCTGCGTTAGCGGCCATCGGTATTAAACTTTCAGGGGCTCAATTACTTGGTATCTTTGGTGCTGGATTTGCGGCTGCCTATGCGGCAAAAGCCATTCAAGAGAGTATGCGTAAAGCAAATGAGCGCCAATTGCAGCTATCCCAAGCAGGTGAACGCATTTTTAATGAATTGCCTGAGATTCAAGCGAAAGCGTTTATTAATGGATTAAAGCGTACATTTGACCGTATGGCTGATCAGTTGGTTACTAAGCATTTAGAGTATTCTGGTCGCTACGATCAAGTCGGCGAGCTTGAGCATCTTACCTATACCGTTCGTAAAATCGGCTTAATTAGCCAGGAATTAAAGAGAGTGCAATATGAGCAATCTGTATTTATCTAACTATCATGAGCAAAGATGGGATTGGACTCGAACGGCTGTCACCAAGTTCATTAATGGCTTTAACCGGTTTGATGGATATATGGAAGATAAGGAACAAGTGTATATTGGTGTGTATGGTCCAACCCAAGTAGGGAAAACCACCTTTATTTTAACCTTATTAGGAATAGAATTTGAACGAATCAATCCATTGGCGGATGCCCTGCGAGGCGGACGGGAAAAGGGGAAGTCTGCCACAATCACGTGTACGATTTTTAAGAAAACAAATGAATCGGATTTTCAAATT
Organism: Neobacillus phoenicis; assembly: GCF_047302305.1. Taxonomy (NCBI): domain Bacteria; kingdom Bacillati; phylum Bacillota; class Bacilli; order Caryophanales; family Bacillaceae; genus Neobacillus; species Neobacillus phoenicis. Next base: position 839,375 of record NZ_CP154847.1, read on the forward strand.
GTCTGGCCTTCAGGTCAAAGGTTTACCTGTTCGACACTTACACAGGTGGAACGAGTGATGGGGCAATTACGGAATGAAATTTATGGTGAAGAACAATTTTCACTCACGCCATTAATGATAGAAATTCCAAAGATTTATTTCAACCAAGAAGATGTGGAACGTCGTGTCCGCGATTTAGCGATTATTGATTTGCCAGGGGATGATAGCAAAGACTTGGGGGAAATGCACCATGTGAACCGGGTGCTGAAAGAGTATATTAGCCGTTGCAAGGTGTGTATCATTATGGAAATTGCCAGCCAAATGACCAATTTAACCAAACTAGATAAGGAGTTTGTGAAAGATTGGATGGTCCTTCCTGAGCAGTTTCGTATTTTACTCACGAGAAGTGTCACTAATGGTTCGGTGATGCGTCCGATTTTAGAGGGAAGTGTGTCCTCTGTCGAAGAGTATAAGGCATTGTACCGGAAGGAGTTAACTCGTGTCAGCGAAATGGACGTGCTTGAAACGGATGTCTATCCACTGGAGTTTGGGGATTCATGGATGGATTTAAAGCAGACGCAGCCGGAGCTTTTTCATCAAGCAAATAGGTGGGTCCAAATGCTTTTTAATGAGTTAGTAGAGGATCTAACACAAATTGATTCACCTGAACAAGAAATCCGAAAAATCAAATCGATGGAACGCTATATCGTGAAGAAGCAGGAAAAAGAAGTGGCAGCGTTACAGGTGAAGATGGAAAGAACCATTCTAGAGCTTGAGGAGAAAGAGTTTATTGCAGGTGGATTAGCGAATAAGTTGAAGAATGAAAATAAAAAGCTTGAGCGCTTGGAAAAAGCCATTCCAGCAGTTGATGTATATGGCGGACTTAAACTGCCGCCCCTTTTCATTCCAGTATGGTCAACATTAACGTATGCTGAAAAAAAAGCATCCTATTTAAGACGGCAATTTGACGCAGAACTTGAAAACTTACAAGTGTTGGCAGAGGAATCTGTCGACAAACTGAATGCGTATATTAGGCAACTAAATCGGCAAGAGCAGCTTGCCCTTTCGTTGATGCTATTCCCACACGATCTATTTGATACATCCCTCTATATCGATTATGTGGTGGATCGTTATTTTAAAGAGAGTACGTATTCAACGGATGTGTATGTGGCTAAAAATAAGCTTGAAACTATCTTTAATGAGTTTTTTTTGCAATATAAGGAAGCCATCCGTGTGGTGAAACTTGCTTTACACAAGAAAATAGCTTTACAGGATATGATTTGTGCTGATTATAAAGAGCAGTATATTCAGCAGTTGAAAGATAATTGTCAGCTTCAGGCACGAATAGACGAATTGAACAGCCAATTTGATGAGGCAAATAAAGAGTGGCAGGAAGACATCGAACGTTCCAGACAGTTGGATTTATTTTTGAAGGAAAGCTTTATTGAACAATCAGCGATTTACAAAGAGCGTCTCTTTGATCAAACTAAAACGAAATCAGAAAGATGGGTTATCCATCAATATTGGAATCTATTAAAAATGCAAGCCGAGAGGATTATTGATGATGACAACTAGTACAGAAGTGGATTTTAAACAGGCGTTAAAAGACTTACAAGAAGTCAATGATGAGCTCTTTTATGATGAGTTAAAGAGTAAGCTGACACAGCACATTCAACATTTAGAGGATGAATATGCGAAGGTTGAATGTGCGATGGAAGGCGTTCAATTTAAACTCGAACGTTTTGAAGATGATTTTCAGCGGATTACGCAGGAAGCGGCCACCCAATTGCGTGCTACTGTTGCCAATCTTCAACAAGATGTACCAAGCTTATTTGAAGAACAGCTAAGTGTTTTAGGGGATGTCTTTGTATCGTTTAGTGACTTAGCGGAAGAACAAAAAAAGATTCTCCAAGACAGTGAGCAAGTTTGGCGGGAGTTAAGTACGAGGGTTTTAACTAGGCAGAAGGAAAACTATACCTCAATCATGACGGAACTACACGCTCACTCCTTGAAGCAGCAAGAAGATTTAAAGGCATTTTTTGAAGTAGCTACGAGTGAACATAAGGAGCAGGTCCAAGAGGTTGCAGGTATCATTAAAGGGTTTAAAGAGAATGTGGATCAAAAGCATGAAGAAGTAAAAGAAGGCTTTGCGCAAGTTGAAGCATTGGTTAGTGACGCAACGCAAACCTTCCAAGTACAGTTGAAGATCGAGCAGCAAAAGCGTGAAACACAATGGATGCACCAACAGGACGAGCTCGATTTGATCAAACAAGAACAAGAGGAACATTGGGCTTCCTCTAAGAAATGGGTAATAGGGGTAGTAATTACACAAGTTGTTTTATTGGCTGCTATTGGTGGGTTGTATTTAATATAGGAGTTTCTGAGTTTCTGAGTTTCTGGAATTAGGTACATTTGCTATTCCTACAGAAAACCACCCGCGCTGTTGGTAGGGGGAGCAGGTTAAGCACCCGATCTGATAAATAGAGGGAAAAATTCCGCTTAATTAGTAATTAGAGTTAAAAAATGCTTCAATAGATGGAAAAATTCCGCCTATTGACTCGAAAAATGTGAAAAATGGGAGGTTTTTCTTTGCATAAGCGGAAAACCTCCCCTTATTTAGTCAAGTCCATTTAATTGTGTAAAAGTGTCAACAATGATTCCGATCAATAAAAAAATTAGTAAGGTGAACTATATTATTTCGAATTTACATTGAGAGGCGGGCATGATAGCCTAGGAGGGCAAGCCAGGTGTTGTTAAACTCCTGGCTTCCTGGCGTTACATCATGCCCGCTGGAGGCTCGATGTCAATTCGAAATTAGGCTTTTCCACTCCACTTGAGTAGAGAGTTATTTTTCATTTGTTTTCTTGAGGTAAGGAACATTATTTTTGTTCCAATCTTTTTCAATATCCATTAATACGGATCCAATTATTCGGATAGCGGACAAATCATTTGTAAAAATACGTATGACTTTTTCTCTCCTCCGTACTTCTTGGTTTAAGCGCTCTAGCATATTCGTTGTGCGTAAGTGCTTATGATACTGGACCGGCTGTGAATGAAATTGGATTGCATCTTCAAAGCCATTTTCTAATGTTTCAATTACTTTTGCGAATCCCTTGGTATCTTGATACTTCTCTACAAAGCGATTTTTCAAGTCTCTTACCACACTTAAATCTGAGTTTTGAAAGAGGTCTTTTAATTCCTGACGAGCCTCAGCAGTACCTTTTTTCGGCATAGTATCCATGATATTTCTTAAAAAATGAACACTACACCTCTGCCATGAAGTTCCTAGAAATGATTCTTTAATGGAGGTAACTAAGCCACCATGAGCATCAGAAATCACCATTTTAGGGGATTGAAGACCTCTGGACTTTAGATATTCGAAGAAGGAAGTCCAGCTATCAGTGGATTCGGTGTGATTGACTTTGAGGCCAATGATCTCTCTATGACCGCTTTCACTAACTCCAACCGCAATATGAACACTTTTAGAAACTACTCTATCGTTCTCACGAACTTTAATGTACATAGCATCCACGTACACATATGGATAATAATGAACGTTAAGTGGACGGTTTCTCCAGTCGTTGATGATGGGGTCTACGGTCTTCATTAGATTGGAAACAAGTGATTTGGACACACTCTTCCCGCATAATTCCTCTACAATTTTTGTGATTTTACGTGTAGAAACACCATTTACAACCATTTCAATCATAGAAAGAATTAGAGCTTGATCGCAGCGTTTAAATTTTTCAAAGATAGAAGTAGAAAATTCACCGTCTCTGGTACGAGGAACTTTTAGTTTGAGAGAACCTACACCAGTATGAGTTCACGCTCATAGTAACCATTTCGATAGCCCCTCCGATCTTCGGTTCTTTCATGAGAAAGAGCATTAATATATTCATCTCTTTCTTTTTCCATTAAAGAATTTAAAATGAGTGATAAAGAAGCCTTAACTGGTGATTCTAATGAGCTGCTTTCAACTTTTTCTTTGAGATCTTCTAAATTTATAGTAATATTGATTTGGGTCATCATCATGTCCTCCGTTTATGGTTTTCTTGGTCGAAAACATTGTAACACGGGTCATGATGATGACCTATTTTCTTTTTACACAATTATATGGACTTAATCCCTTATTTTCCCCGAAACGAGCTCCATTTTTCATTTAAGCGGAAAATCTCCGCTTAAATTACTTTTGCTGGTTACTCAATTAATGACAAGACATCATATTTAAAAGGGAGTAAGTATATCTCAAAATCCAAGAGAACCTCATTGTGATGCATTACGGTGAACCTTATCACAAATTAATTAATTACCTTTTGGGTAACCTTTATTACTCTCGTGATCCTTCAGATATTTTAGTAAATAAAAATTCGTACTATATACAATTAAATACACTGGGATAGAGTAATAAAGTGTCCACCCCTTATAAATATAAATATTTAGTTTAGTTCCAATAAATTCGCTACCTATATTTAATAGAGTGATGAGTAGCAGATAAATAATTTTTTTAAAAAGAGACTTATGGTAAAACCATTTATCATAAATGTAAATAATGATATAGGTGAATGGTCCATATACAAAAAAATATATAATCAAATCGAAGAATTCAAATTTTGGTGTATCCATTACATCATAGAGATCAAGAGGTGGACCTGCGAGTAAATGGTCAACTACAATAGCAACAGCAATCTTATGTAGGTACAATATAATACTTGTTGTATAAGTAAATCGATTAGGAAGCAGTTTCACTGCAATTAGAGTAAGAATGATTCCATTTACCATAATAAATATTTCGTTTGTGTCAAATTTAATTGGAAGGGGCATTATTCACGCTACTCCTTGCTAGTTTATCAAATACATATGACATAATAAGAGACAGAGTAATAATAATTCCTCCGATATAACCACAATTAAGTAAAGTCCAATCCTTGAGCGTTACAATTTGAAACTGTTCATTTAGTTTGATAAAAAAATAAAACATAATAATCCATACAATGGAAAACAAAATCTTTTTGAAAAAATGTTGAGGGATTTTTTGAAATAAGAACAATGAAAGTGGTAAAAAAATATTTCTATTGATAAATAAATGGTAGATATTAATTGGTTTTTCTTTTAAAGTAATCATTTTATAATTTAGTGCGAAAACGTCAAAAATTAGAGTGAAAATAAAAAGGATAAAAAAAAAGTTTCCTAAGGTTTGAACTGGATCTTTTTTACATTCCCGTAACCATAACATTATTAAAATAATACAAATAATTACTTTTATAATAAGAAAAATCATATATCTCCCCTTGCTCAAATTTATTAAATACTTAAAGATATAGTTTCCCTACAGTGGTTAATACATTCACTAATTTGTATTTGGTGATTAATAAATGCTATAAATGGAATTTTCTTGTAAATATAAAAAGAGCCAAACTACGCAATATATAAAAACTTGCATAGTTTAGCTCTTATTTTTATTCCTAATAGTAATATAGTAAATGATTTTTTACTATTTTTTAAATAAATGTTGAAAAAATTATACATTAGTAATATTATTATTACTAAATTGGATGAAGAGTAATAAATGGAGGAAGAAATTGCTAAATAATATCTTGCATTGATACCCAATATATTTAATAGTTTAGGCAGTTAAATAAAGATTCTGTAGAGTTAACACATTTGCAAGATCATGTTATTGAGTTTATGTATATGCAACAGAGATCTTTGAATCTAAAAGAAAGTCAAAAAGCTAAAAATATAAATCGTAAATATTAAACAGAAGATAATTATTGGAGGCTTAATATAAAATGAACAATAATAAAGCCTTTTCTCGAAAAGGAATTAATTATGATGTAGGCACTTTTACTCGAGGAAAAGGTTCTTCATCTCGTGATACTTTCAACCCTACTATTGTAAAACGTGAAATTGAAATAATCCGTAATGACCTGCATTGCAATGCCATTAGAATTTCTGGTCAGGATTTGGCTAGACTCTCGCTTGCTTCGGAAATTGCTCTTCAACAAGGGTTAGAGGTTTGGTTTTCTCCAGCATTAGTTGATGGAACGGAGCAAGAAACCCTAATCTACTTTGCAGAATGTGCCAAAATAGCAGAAAAGTTACGAAAGCAGTCGCCTAATATAATTTTTGTTGCAGGCTGTGAACTTACCTTTTTTATGAAGGGTCTTGTTATGGGAGAAACTTCATTTGACCGTATCAACACGTTTATGTCACCTTGGAAGTTATTAAAAAACACGATTCTAAAAGGCTCCTACCACAAACGACTAAATGCCTTTTTATCAAATGCAGTTAAGGTAATAAATGAACATTTTCACGGTCCAATTACTTATGCTTCAGGAACTTGGGAAAATGTTCATTGGGATATATTTGATTTTGTTGGAGTTGATTATTATCGAGATGTGCATAATAAGAATTCCTATCGTGAGAAATTAAGAACATATTTTAAATATGGAAAACCAGTAGTCATTTTAGAATTTGGTTGTTGCACCTATAAAGGTGCTGAAGATAAAGGCGGATATGGGTGGGCAATTGTAGATAGAGATAAAACACCTAACCAATTAAAAGGCGATTTTATTCGGGATGAAAATGTACAAGTGGATTATCTCAAAGAGTTACTTGATATTTTTGTTGAAGAAAATGTAGGAGGAGCATTTTGGTTTACCTTTGTAATGCCAAGTTATCCATTTAACGAAAATACTGCATATGATTTGGACATCGCTAGTTATAGTATTGTGAAAAGTTATATCGAGAAAAATGGCAAAACTTATAATGATATGCCTTGGGAAACAAAAAAATCTTTTGAAGCATTAGCAAAATATTATGTGAGCAATTAATCTTATTCAATTTAAACACAAGTACTTTAAGTACAGAACTTCACAAACTAACTAACTATGGAATAAGAAAAAAAGAGCTGCCACAGCACCTTAACGGGTACTCTTTTGAGGTGCAAAATTTAAAATGAAAGTAAGAGCATTTCTTTTTAATTAGAAATGCTTTTTATTTTTTTAAAAATAGGCTGTGTTATAACTGAATGTTGATTTCACAGTGTTTGAAAAATAAAGGGAAAAATTCCGCTTAAATTGGGAAATACCCTTATTTCCTTAAAAATAAGGGTATTTTTTCCGTTTATTTGATCCAAATCTTTGGATTTTGTCTTATTTTTGAGCAGCTAAGGGGAATTTTTCCGCTTATTTCTGCTTATTAAGCTTACTTTTTATACAATAGCGGGAATTTCTCCTCTTATGATTCTCATACCTACACGAAAATCAACAATGAATGATAACAGAGCCCTAAAAATTAAAAGGATATTTCAATAACAACAACAATATAATATAAAACGATACTAATTTATTGTAAAACGATAAATTATATGGTAAATTCGTATTGTCATTAAATAAGTGAGGTGTTTTAAATGAATGTTAAACGAGGTTCTACCACTTTCTTAAAGGTCATTATTTTTCTGGTTGGAATTGCAGTGCTTGCCGTGTGTATATATTTTTTGCCTGAAGCAGCCAGAAGAGATGCGATAGAGCGCCCAGGTGATTATTCGCTATATCCACTTTTGGTATGTGCATATGGAATATGTATTACGTTTTCTGTGGCGTTGTATCAAGGATTTAAACTTTTAACCTATATCGAAAAGAACAATGCTTTCTCTGAGTTATCTTTTCAATCTTTGAAGGTACTAAAAAAATGCACTTTTACAGTCATTTTCTTCATTTTCTTAGCAATAGTTTATTTAAGGGTGCGTGCTCAATTCACAGTTGATGATGCAGCAGGTCCAATATCTCTAGGTCTAATAGGCATCTTGGCAACAAGTATCATCGCAGCCATTGTGGACGTACTTCAAAAACCTATAAAGAATGTCTTGGATTCGCAGCCAAAAAACAATTAACATTTTGAAATATACGAGAGGTGTTTTTTATGAAGATAGCAACCACATTATTTTTGAAGATAGCTGTTATTCTCATTGGAATTCCGGTTCTCGCTTTGTGCATATTTCTGGTTCCCGAACTGGGAAATGCGGTAGCAGATTTCTTAGGGGTTCATTCCATAAAATATATCATTTTCATCCTTTTATATGGAGGGGCATTACCCTTTTACTTCGCCCTTTATCAAGCTTTTAAACTGTTAAGTTATATAGACAAGAACATTGCTTTCTCTGAATTGTCTGTTCAAGCTTTAATGAGAATCAAATACTGCGCCATTTCCATCTGTAGTTTGCATGTCTTAGGTTTGCCGCTTTATTATCTCGTGGCAGATAAAGACGATGCCCCAGGTCTCATATTTGTTGGAATGGTCATTCCTTTTGCTTCGTTTGTTATCGCAGTTTTTGCTGCTGTTCTCCAAAGGCTTTTGCAGGAAGCGATTAACATAAAATCAGAAAATGATTTGACGGTCTGAGGTGGAGGATATGGCAATTATTATTAATATTGATGTGATGTTAGCAAAACGAAAAATGAGTGTAACGGAGCTTTCGGAGAGGGTTGGAATTACAATGGCGAATCTTTCCATTCTGAAAAATGGGAAAGCAAAAGCGGTTCGTTTTTCAACATTAGAAGCGATATGTAAGACTTTGGATTGTCAGCCAGGTGATATTTTGGAGTACAAAAGCGACGAAGACACTCACTAATAACAGACAACAAATTTCTTCAAACAACAGGATTAGGTAGCGAAATTAAGATGAAGGGATAGCGATTAAGCTATCCCTTCTCTGCGTTTATTCTTGTTTTTATATACCAATAACGATGCCAATACGACTGTCATTTCGGTACGTATTTTAAGAAAAGCACTTCAAAACGGAACCCTTTAGTTGCAAGCAAAGGGTAGTAAATTTATGTTGAATATATTACGCCTTTTTAGGGTCTACCCAATATTATTAGTTTCTACTCCATCTGGGTTAGTTTGTATGTAGCCCCCACCTTGTTCAGCGGTTAAATGTGTACTGGAATCCCCGTCGCCATCTCTCCAATAACCGCTCACTTCGGTACCATCGGAACGAACATATCCATTTACATAATGCGGATCTACATGGTGTGCCCCGGGATCAGAATTGACTGTGTGCGGCTCAACAAGGTGTACGCCCGAATCAGAATTGTAATCGGCATCGGCGACGTCAGCATCAGCATTTAGGTCTATTCCGTCTGCTCCATCGATGAAGTCTACTACTCCAATTGCGAGTGCTCCAACGGCAACAGTCTTTACGATCCCAGTTGCGCCTCTTTTTACTGTATCCATGTCACCATCCATAGCTCCACCGATGACATCTGCGCCATTTTTCAGCGTGATTTTTACAGTCGTGTAGACTCCTTTAGCGGTGGTTCCAATCGCATTTCCCATACTGCTTAACCCTTCATCGCGTTTGGCTGGATCCTCTTGAATAATCCCTGAAACCGTTCCAACAGCCCCATCCGTAAATGTACCTAGTGTTTCACCAGCAATGGTGGAGGCCTTCTGAACCCCTTTACCAATATCTTCAATTAAATCTACTCCGGTTAATTCTCCAACTACTTGGATCGGTCCACCAATCACTACTCCGGCTACTTTCCCAGCAAATGTCCCAATGTCTCTAAATAAGCCCATTTCTATGCCCCCAATAATATCTATCTATTTTTATATCATTATAGATAATATTGGGATAAATGTCATTTTTTTAATAGATTAGCTCTGTTATAACTGAATGTTGATTTCACAGTATTTGAAAAATAAGCGGAAAAATTCCGCTTAAATTGGGAAATACCCTTATTTCCATAAAAATAAGGGGAATTTTTCCGTTTATATGGTCCAAATCGTTGGATTTTTTTATTAACTCGAATTGCCTGATGGAGTAGAGTTACGGTCGCATAGGCAGGCTCTATGAACCCGAATTGCCTGATGGAGAAGGGTTACGGTCGCATAGAAGGGTTCTAAGAGCCCGAATTGCTTGATAGAGAAGGGTTACGGTCGCATAGAAGGGTTGTATGGATTAAGTCCATATAATTGTGTAAAAAGAAAATAGGTCATCATCATGACCCGTGTTACAATGTTTTCGACCAAGAAAACCATAAACGGAGGACATGATGATGACCCAAATCAATATTACTATAAATTTAGAAGATCTCAAAGAAAAAGTTGAAAGCAGCTCATTAGAATCACCAGTTAAGGCTTCTTTATCACTCATTTTAAATTCTTTAATGGAAAAAGAAAGAGATGAATATATTAATGCTCTTTCTCATGAAAGAACCGAAGATCGGAGGGGCTATCGAAATGGTTACTATGAGCGTGAACTCATTACTGGTGTAGGTTCTCTCAAACTAAAAGTTCCTCGTACCAGAGACGGTGAATTTTCTACTTCTATCTTTGAAAAATTTAAACGCTGCGATCAAGCTCTAATTCTTTCTATGATTGAAATGGTTGTAAATGGTGTTTCTACACGTAAAATCACAAAAATTGTAGAGGAATTATGCGGGAAGAGTGTGTCCAAATCACTTGTTTCCAATCTAATGAAGACCGTAGACCCCATCATCAACGACTGGAGAAACCGTCCACTTAACGTTCATTATTATCCATATGTGTACGTGGATGCTATGTACATTAAAGTTCGTGAGAACGATAGAGTAGTTTCTAAAAGTGTTCATATTGCGGTTGGAGTTAGTGAAAGCGGTCATAGAGAGATCATTGGCCTCAAAGTCAATCACACCGAATCCACTGATAGCTGGACTTCCTTCTTCGAATATCTAAAGTCCAGAGGTCTTCAATCCCCTAAAATGGTGATTTCTGATGCTCATGGTGGCTTAGTTACCTCCATTAAAGAATCATTTCTAGGAACTTCATGGCAGAGGTGTAGTGTTCATTTTTTAAGAAATATCATGGATACTATGCCGAAAAAAGGTACTGCTGAGGCTCGTCAGGAATTAAAAGACCTCTTTCAAAACTCAGATTTAAGTGTGGTAAGAGACTTGAAAAATCGCTTTGTAGAGAAGTATCAAGATACCAAGGGATTCGCAAAAGTAATTGAAACATTAGAAAATGGCTTTGAAGATGCAATCCAATTTCATTCACAGCCGGTCCAGTATCATAAGCACTTACGCACAACGAATATGCTAGAGCGCTTAAACCAAGAAGTACGGAGGAGAGAAAAAGTCATACGTATTTTTACAAATGATTTGTCCGCTATCCGAATAATTGGATCCGTATTAATGGATATTGAAAAAGATTGGAACAAAAATAATGTTCCTTACCTCAAGAAAACAAATGAAAAATAACTCTCTACTCAAGTGGAGTGGAAAAGCCTAATTTCGAATTGACATCGAGCCTCCAGCGGGCATGATGTAACGCCAGGAAGCCAGGAGTTTAACAACACCTGGCTTGCCCTCCTAGGCTATCATGCCCGCCTCTCAATGTAAATTCGAAATAATATAGTTCACCTTACTAATTTTTTTATTGATCGGAATCATTGTTGACACTTTTACACAATTAAATGGACTTGACTGTTGTATGAGCCCGAATTGCCTGATGGAGAAGGGTTACGGTCGCATAGAAGGGTTCTAAGAGCCCGAATTGCTTGATAGAGAAGGGTTACGGTCGCATAGAAGGGTTGTATGAGCCCGAATTGCCTGATGGAGAAGGGTTACGGTCGCATAGAAGGGTTGTATGAGCCCGAATTGCCTGATAGAGAAGGGTTACGGTCGCATAGAAGGGTTGTATGAGCCCGAATTGCCTGATGGAGAAGGGTTACGGTCGCATAGAAGGGTCCTACGAGCCGAACTACCTGATGGAGAAACAAAAACACCTTGCTTGCCCTCCCCCTCTAGGCAATAATGCCAGCCTCTCGATGTAAACTCAAAATAAATGTAATTCACCATACTTAATTTTTTTATTAGTCGAAACCATTGTTGACACTTTTACACAATTAATTGGACTTGACTGATTTTGTCTTATTTTAGAACAGTTAAAGGGAATTTCTCCTCTTATTTCTGCTTCTTAAGCTTACTTTTTATACAATAGTGGGAATTTCTCCGCTTATTTCTGCCTCTCAAGCTTCCTCTATATACAATAGCGTGAAATTCTCCGCTTATGAATTCTCCTACCTACACGAAAATCAACGATGAATGATAACACAGCCAATGGATTAAAGTGCCCGCCGCCCGAATGATCGATAATCTTTTGGAGGCTTCTACTGCAAGAAATCAAGGCTAGCAGGGCTTTACCTACTACTAACCAAACGTTTATTCTTCCGAGTCCTCAAGTGCTTCGATAAATTCAGATGCTTTGATTCCTAGCTTTGAGGCGATAATGAAGATGGTTCCAAGACTTGGTTCTTGAATGTTTCGTTCTAGTTTACTCATATATGACACGCCGAGCGCACAATTAAATGCCAGGTCTTGCCGTGTTATGTCCTTTGCCTCCCGAAGCCTTTTTAGTAATTTTCCTATATATTTTCCTCTTTTTTTCATTTTGTTGCTCCCCTCTTTAAGTAAATTTGAATATACGCGATAAATAGATTTCAATTGAATGGCTTTTTGAATCATGCGTTTAAATGTAGAGCGGGAAATCCCATGATCGTGGTATTCCTCATGGATCGCTTTTAAGATGGCTCCAATTTTCGCATGAGAGACGCCCGGTATTTTCGCTGAAAAACGGATCAGCCGTTTCAATCCGATGAGTTCTCCTTTAGAAAAAGTCGGTTTCGTTTCTAAGAGCCACATTTCAATATGATAATTAAATTCCTTTACACTCCCAAACTGTGAATAGTGTTCATAACGATCCATAGAGCCTGATTTTAGATTCTTCATCCCGTAACAACCTTTCGTCGATAGAGTGGATGCCTGTTGGCAGTTCCTAGAATATCGGGTTTTGAGAGAAGTATCGAACCGCTCTATTTCCAGTTAGAGCGCATTTTTGTCGTCCAATGGACCATTTTGCTTTCAAAGTGAAAAAAAGAAGCGATTTTGGTATTTTTGGGGTAGATTTCTACCAAATTGGAGGAACCAACGAGTTTGGGGATCCGTTCCCGGTGCTTATTGAATTAGGTCTATTGACCTGGTTTTATTTGGCAATTATAATTTAGTAAGATAGATGTTTACTAATTTTAAAATTAAATAGACTGTGAAGGGCAAATTCATTGAAAGATGAAGACGCAAAACTATAGGGACTAAAGTCGTGAGACCATGTTAGCCAGTTACCAATATGCATGTTCCAGTTAAATGGACTAATCTATGTTGGGTTGGTCCATTTTTATTTTGATCAAGAATTTAAAGAAACTTTTATCAGAGAGATAGGAGAAAAGGAAATGAAGGTAACGGTCATCCTTTTATTAGTAGTAGTTGTTGTTCTTCTGGTGGGATTTCTTTACGGAAAGTTAAAGTGGAAAAGAAAATATCAAACCATCTTCCAATTAATAGAAAGTTCAAAAGATGTTGTTTATTACTATGAAGTATTGACGATGAAATTTAAATATATAAGTCCTTCCATCGAAACGTTTTTGGGCAAAGGAGTTATAGAAGAAGCTGACTTAAACCCTTACGCACCCTTTGAAAGGGTCCATCCTGATGATTATGAAACACTAGTTCATAAAGTAAGCGGAGAAATGGATTATTCTGAAATCCTCATTCAGCGTTGGAGAGACAATGATGGAAACTATAGGTGGTTTGAGGAATACGCCACACCTATTTATGAAAATGGGCAATTAGTTGTCATACAAGGAATTATGAGGAATATTGACGAAAAAGTAAAACTCCAACAGGAATTAGAATATCGAATCCACCACGATCCCTTAACAGGTATTTATAATAGGGAATATTTTGAAATGAAATTTGAAGAGCTCAATAGAAAAATAAATGTCCCTGTTGCATTAGTTGTGTGTGATGTAGATGGTCTTAAATATGTGAATGATCATTTTGGACATAAAGCTGGAGATGAATTAATCAAAGGGGTTGCAGCACTTATCAATCAATACTCATCGGATGCGATATCGGTGGCACGAATTGGTGGGGACGAGTTTATTATAATGGTAACTAATCAGTCGGAAAATCTAGTCCAACATTTGGTATCTGAAATTCATAAGGATATAGAAAAGTATAATGCTAATTCGTTAGTCGTTACGATTAAAATGTCGATCGGATATAGCTATGCTTCCGGTTCAGTAGGACAAATGGAAGGATTATTTTCCCAGGCAGATAAAAATATGTATAAAGATAAAAGGAGCAGAAAAACTCTTTTGATGAAATAGATGAACTTCTAATTTACCAATTAGACAAATTAGAAGTTCAAGACTTATTTAACAGTTAATGTTGATTGGGTAAATCATGATTTGGAAGAGTAGTTAGTATATCATTTGTAATGGTAGTGAATAAATCATTCCCGTCGATATTTAGCATTACTAGTAGAGTTGCTATTAAAATAAAAGTTAATCGTTTCATTTTTTCTTACCCCCTATATGATGATAAGGCAATCATACTATATTTTAAGACTATAAAAATTTTCAATAATGGGAGAAAAGTATGGTTGAATCGGGGGAACGCTATAAATTATGCCATTATTTGGTTTGGAATATAACTATAGTTGTATTTTTTGGGGGTAGTCAAATGTATGAGAAGGCGCAAATAATAGGAAGTAATATTAAATATTTAAGGAAATATGCCCAAATTACACAAAAACAGCTAGCAGAAGGAATTGGGACCCAGGCACAAATTAGTAGAATAGAAAAAGGAGAAGTCATTCCACTTTCTACTACACTTTACGAAATAGCAGAGAAGCTGGGCGTAGACGTTAATTATTTTTATGATTTAGCGTATACTCCGAGAATTGATTATGTAAACGAAGTAAAATATCAAATTCGGAAAGCAATAAGAGATAGAAACTATTCCGAGGTCGATCGAATTATCAAACAAGAAGAACAAAACAGAGCGTTTAAGAATGGTAGTAACCTACAATTTATTTTGTGGCATAAAGGAATAACAGAATACTACATTCGGCAAAACATAGATAATTCGCTGAATATTTTAAGGTCAGCTTTTGAAATTGGAAAATCAAATAAAAAGATAGCCATTTCAGCCCAGGATATTGAAATAATTAATAGCATGGCAATCATTTACAACGAAATTAAACAATATGAACAATCAATCCAAACCTATTTGAACGCTTTAAATCACTTGAAATATATTCCAGATTTTTCTGACCCCAAAGTTGAAATTCGCATATATTATGGACTGGCCAAATCTTTGTTTAAAACAGAACAATACAACGAATCCATTAAGTATTGTAAAAAGGGAATGACCCTATGTATCAAAGAAGAATTATTATACTTATTAGGCGAATTACACTATGAAAGCGGCCAAAATTATCAAGCATTAAATATACAGGAGAAGGCATTAGAGCATTTTTCCAACGCAAAATTAATATTTCAAATTGGGAATAGACGTGAATTTGTAGGAAGTGTTAAAGAAAAAATCAGTAAACTAAGTTAGTAATAGTAGAAATGTATAGTTGTAAAGAAATGAGTTGGTGCTATTTAATAAATCTGGAATGAAAACTTACCAAGAAAACTTCTTGAGTAAGTTTTCATCTGTTAGTAAATTCCACATAAAATTCTGTAGTACATATAGAGGTTGTAATTACTGTTTTTCTAATTCAAAAATAATATCAAAGTAATTGGCTGCTCCAAAACCAGAAATGGGTGGAGCGAAAATTTGGACAAATTTCCAGCCATCTTCCGCGTGCTCTGAAATAATTTTTTGATAATCCTCTGTTGGCTTACCTTTCCATCGATCAATTTCTACCCGGACAAATTTATAATCGTACATATTACCCTCCGTTTACCATTTCATTTTTAAAAGGAATATTAACTGGCTTTTCGTTTGAAATAGACTTGTGCCCATAAATAAATCGCACACCCAATCAATAGAATGGGAAATTGCCAGCCAGTATTACCTGTCTTAAAATAATTAAATAATGACCAGATCAATAAAGTGATTGTATAGAAACTAAAAGCATATCGTGCGGCAATTCCTGATTGATATTTTTCCATTTCATCCATTTTTCTCATATGCTCATCCCTCTCTCTTAATTAAAATTATGACTGTTTATAAATAAAACAATGATCTACTATGACACCAAGATAATCAGCAATACAAAATGCCAGACTTAAGCTTGGATCATATTTATTATTCTCAATCGCATTTATGGTCTGCCTGGTGACCTTACAAATTTTAGCTAGTTCATCTTGTGAGACTTTTTTTTCCTTTCTCAGTGCTTTAATACGATTCTCCATCTTTTCCCCCCCTATATCCATTTTCAAAGGAAAAACAGTTAAATTCTAAATAAATGTCAAATATCTTTTACATCATTAGTGTATACTGGAAAAAATTATGTGTCAAACATTTTTTACATATTTTATCTGGAGATAAAAAAACAACTAAAATTATACTTTTCTGTAGAGACAGGAGATATTTAATGGATTTCTCATTGCGTTAACAGCTTTTTGGTGGTTTTTGCAAAATTATGCGGTTTTATGGATGTCGGTACTATCGGATAATATGTAAATTGTTAGGGATATTGGTAGGAAAATGGGGGAAGAAGATGAGTTTAGTATTAAAATCTCAAAAAAATAAAGCAGCATTAGCTATAGTTGTATCCGCAGTTTTAGTTTTAGCTCTTCTTAATTTTAAAAGTAATCACTTAAGCATGGATGTTGTTGATATCCTTGCTAGAGCAGGTATTATTGCTCCAACTTGGATTGTCAATGTGATTACAGGATTAGGATCTGTTTTAGCAATTATTACAGTATTAGGTTCACTTGGTGCTGGTCTTCCAATAGCTGTTCTTGAGCAGTTGGCAGCAGCTAGTACTGCAGCAGCATAAAGAGATCTGACTTAAGATCTGATAACTGATGCTACTGTCCTAAAAAACTACTATTAAAAAATATTAAACCAGTATCCCTAACGAACATAAATCCCCGCATAATAGGTGAGAATGTTGTGGAATTCACTGACAATTTTTAGAATCTATCAAATATGTACGGTTATTTTTTTTATTACAGCCCTATTGGCATGTGTATACACCGATCCTGTTTCTACTAAACAGTTAAATGAAAATATTAACGCTAGTTTCAGTTATATTTTCTTAAATAATTTAAAAGTCGCTTGCTTATTAATTTTTTTAGGTCCAGTTACATTTGGGCTTGGAACATTTACTGTATTAATTATTAATGCGCTTGTACTAGGTGGTGTATTTGGTAGCATAAAGGCTGATTTAAGTCTTATGAGATTGCTCATTCCTCACGGTATCATTGAAATTCCCATTTTATTATTCGCAGCAAGCATCGGTGTGAAACTAGCGTTAAACTTACTCAAATTACAGATCAATATAAGGTTGCTTCTAAAGCACCTAGTTATAGTCATTATTGGCTTACTGGTAGCTGCAGGAATCGAAACACTTATTACACCAATGTTTTTAAAAGGAGTCTAGGTAAAATGTCTACTGTAAATGTGTCAATTATTAGTGAGAAAGAAATAAAATTTTTACGTCCTTTTTTATTCTACATTTTAGGATTAGGCTGTTATCTCAGCACACTTTTACCATATATGAATAGTTTAATCCCTCAAAAAGTCTCTGAAGATATTATTCTGAAAATCCCACATTTGGATATTTATATCGCTATTTTGGCCTATTTTCTTTTACTATTTGGGGTATTCTTTGAAGGTTTTATTTTGTTTTTGGTTGGAAATTTACTCGGAGCAAAGGTGAATTTTCGATATTTTTTTAAATTATTTACATTCGCCAATATCCCAATGGCGATAAGGTTAGTAGTTATCTCAATAAAGAATTTGTTTGTAGATCACCCATCTACTAATTTAATTTTTACGGAAAAGAACATCTATCTATCAGCTTTGAATCTATTTAATATTTCCTACTTAATCATACTCTTTCTATTACTAAAATATAAAACCGAACTAAATAATACTCCTCTGTTGCTGCTATTTATCGCTGTTGCTTTTATTTATAGAATGATGTTCTAGCATTCTCAAAAGGCATTCTATCAGTAATACATAAGCAAGGAGTGAAGAAATGGAGCCTCTACAAGTACGTACTTCAAAGATGAAATGGATCACGGTAGGAATGATTCTACTTATGCTTTTATTTATTGCGTCTAATGTCTATTCTGCCCAAAAAGATAAGAAGGAGGTTTCTCCTAACCTTCAGTTTATTCAAGCAAAAGGAATGATGATAACCAATACAAAATTGATTTCTGGCAGCATTAAAGCTGGGAATGTGGAGATTATTTATCCTGACTCTTTAAAAGGGGATATTAAAGAGATTCTTGTAAAGGAGGGTCAGGAGGTTAAGAAGGGACAAGAGTTGGTTAAATATGAAGATGAAGAATTGAATATGCAAATTAAGCAAGCGATACTAGATAAACAAATCACAGAGGCAAATGAGAGCCATATAAATGAAAAGATAAAATCAACTAAAGCGAATATTACAAAGATCACAAAAGAACTAAGTGAAAATGATTTATCCATTCCTCCCCTTCGAGAACAACTAATAGATTTAGAACATCAGAAGAAAACAACAAAATTAGAATTAGACAAATATAACCTAAAAATAGAAGAACTTCAAGATCGACAAAACCATTTATCTCTTTATAGCAATAGAGACGGCATTGTTCAGGAAATTAACCTAAATGTCCTTAATAACACAGGCAATAGTAAGAATTCACAATCATTAATGAAAATTGTTTCAAATGACCCCTATATAATTGAAGGGGTTTTAACAGAAATGCAAAAAGGGCAAATAGTACCCGATCAACAAATTTCGATTACATCCAAAGCAGTACCAGGCAAAAAGTGGACGGGGAAAATGGTGAAAATAAGCGATTATCCTGTAACGAGTGATTTAACAGGACAAATATCTGCAACATCTGGAACGGAAATGTCTACTATATCCTACTATAGTTTCATTGCTAAACTGGATTCCAATGAAGGACTATCGCCGGGGTACCATGTTGCTATTCAGGTAAACTTATCTTCTGAAAATGTACTGGTGATTCCGCAATCAAGTATTAACCACGACGCGAATGATAGCTTTGTATATGTAAAAGTGAACGGGAAACTTGAAAAGCGCTCAGTACAAATAGGAATTACGAATAATAAATGGACAGAAGTGGTTTCAGGAGTTAGATCAGGAGAGGAGATCGTAAAAAATCCTTCTTCAACCCTTCATTCTGGTATGGAAGTGAATGATTAGTGATTCATTTACAGCAGATAAATAAAACATACAAACAAGGCGCGATGGAAGTGGATGTCTTAAAAAATATTAATTTGATCATAAACAAAGGGGAATTTGTTTCAATCATGGGCCCGTCGGGTTCTGGGAAATCCACGCTAATGAATATTATAGGATGTCTAGACCGACCATCTGATGGTGTATACATGCTTAATGATATAAATATTTTACAAGTCCAAGATACAGACATGGCATATATAAGGAATAAACATATAGGGTTTGTGTTTCAAAATTTCCACCTGTTACCGCGATTATCTGCGCAAGAAAATGTAGAACTTCCTTTACTCTATCAGGGTGTACAAAAAAAAGAGAGGCGTCTTCGTGCATTAGAAGCCTTAAAAAAAGTGGGACTGTCAGATCGGATGGGCCATTTACCTAATCAACTTTCTGGAGGACAGAAGCAAAGGGTCGCTATAGCAAGAGCAATCGCTTCGAATCCAACGTTTATTTTAGCAGATGAACCCACGGGTTCATTAGATTCGATCTCCAGTCAACAGATAATGGAAATCTTCTCGGCTCTAAATAAAGAAGGAACAACAATTATTATTATTACTCATGAACTAGAGGTGGCAGCCTATACAACAAGGAATCTTCTAGTGAAAGATGGAAGGTTACTTTCGGAACAGAAGGTGTTGAAATGAGTCTGATAGATAGTATTAAAATTGCCATTTCATCCATTGTCACGCATAAAATGCGTTCCATTTTAACCATGTTAGGCATTGTGATTGGTGTTGGGTCTATTATTACTATTGTAGCTATCGGACAGGGTGGAGCAGAAGCATTGAAATCGCAATTTGTAGGGTCCAAGAATAATACCTTGGATATTCAATTTCATGCTGATCAGCCAATGAGTGCTGAACGGACACCTACCTTCAATCAAGATAGTATATTTCAATTAAACCAAATCCCTGAGATCTCATCAGTCATTACGACCAACACTCAAACAGAAATGGTCACATTGGGTGATGAAGCCATTCCGTCTTTTATTTCCGGAATTATCAAGGAATATTTTGATATTTATACTATTCAATTGATAGATGGGCGGTTTTTAGACTCCAACGATTTTTCTCAATCAAATAACTTCATTATGATTAATCAAGAAGCGGAAAGGCAATTTTTTAAAAACAATAAGGCGCTAGGTGAAATGGTAGAAATGAAAGGTCAATATTTTCAGGTCATCGGAATCTATAAAGCAAAAAATACCGCCTCCGCTTTAGGGAAACCTGAAATATTATTGCCTCTATCGATTTGGCCAGTTTTATTTGGTACCGATCATGTTCAGTCTGTAACGATCCAAACAAAGGATGTGGATCAGTTAGAATTGGCTGGTAAAAAAGCTGTGCAAGTTTTAAATGAAATAAAGCCATTAGATCTAGAAGGAAAGTATGAAGTACTCAATATTGCGGCTATTCAAGAAGGAATTACAACCATTACAAAAATTATGACCATGGTTATTGCTGGGATTGCAAGTATATCTTTGTTAGTCGGAGGCATCGGTGTAATGAACATGATGCTGGTTTCTGTTACGGAAAGAACAAGAGAAATCGGTATTAGAAAAGCACTGGGAGCATCCAGGAGAAAAATTCTTCTTCAATTTTTGATTGAATCAATTATGCTGACACTTATTGGTGGAAGTATCGGCATTGTGTTAGGTGTTGGGGGAGCGTATATTGTCTCTGCATTTGCACATTGGCCGCCGCTCGTTTCTCCAGAAGTGGTCATTGGAGGAGTATTATTTTCCATGTCACTAGGTATTATATTTGGCTTACTCCCTGCGAATAAAGCTGCTAAATTGGACCCTATTGAAGCTCTTCGCTATGAATAACCTTGTGGCCGAGAGACAATCGCAAAAATATGATTTGTTGGGGAACGAGAAAATAAGGTTCGACCAAGGAAACCTATACTTTTGAAGAAACCTGTGACAGTCCCAAATGTAATAAGTAAGATTGTTCCTAACCGTTTATAGCATAGGTTCCTTTGCTATAAACGGTTTTTATTTTTTCATTGTTTCATCCTCCACTGTTTTCAAAGTCTAATTAAAACCGTCCTTTTTTCCTATTTTTTGCCCAGTCCCAAATATTCTCTCTCTGAATATACTTTCAACACGAACAGTGAAGGGAGAGAGGGACGATTAAAATTTCAAGCATGTTTTTCGGTATTTTTTCCGTCTTTGCATTAGCTTTTTTGATTTTAATTCCCTTATATATAGAACACCATTCCAAATACACAGCCACTCAACCGTCTCAGCATCAACTGCAGCAAAAACCTCCTAATCAACCACCAAAAAATGAACAATCACAGAAGCCTCAGCCACCACAAAAAGAAGAACCCCAAAAGCCAGCTGAAAATAAACCTGATCAATCCAAGATTTATTGGGGGGTGGATACCGCAAGTGAAATTAATCAAGCCTTTTATCAATGTGTTGAGCAAAATTACGGAAAACCGGATGTGGTCGGAAGATATATCGGAGATAACCAAGGGGCCTCGACAGGACTAACCAAAGAAGAAGTTGCTTTCCTTAAACAACAAGGGATAAAAATCATACCGATCTATAATCACTTTTCGAACGCAACTGGCTATCAAAATGGGGTAGCGGAGGCCGAAGCTGCCATTGCTCTTGCCAAGGAGCTCGGTATACCTAAAGATGTAGTGATTTTCGCGGATATTGAACCTAAGTACCCTGTGGATGCTGAATTCATAAGGGGATGGGTTGAAACGCTCTCATCTTCTCCGTACAAACCAGGAATATATGGTGTTTTTCTCGATGGTAAAGAATTAAGCAAAGCTTATAATGATGCCGTTGCTAAAAATCAAGCTTTCAATAATATGATTTTCATATGGACCAGTAATCCTGAAGTAGGGACGACAGCAAAAGATCAAGCGCCTAACTATAATCCTAACACTCCAAATACCATTCCTGCGTCGATCTGGCAGTACGGACTAGAAGGGAAACAGTGCAATATTGACACGAACTTAATCCAAGCAACGGCTTATTCTGCAGCTTGGTAATCCAACAAAAAAGAGCCAAATAATTATTTTGGCTCTTTTCAATTAATGACCAACTACGAGAACGGTCCCTATAGAGTTAAGAGAATAATCGTTGCACTAGCCAAATAGCTCCTAATGTGACAATCGCGTAGGAACCATAGAACTATTTTCTTCGAATTTTTTAGCTTAAACATATAAGTTAACAAAGGGAGAAGTAATAATACAACTACAAACTGAACGGCTTCAATTCCCAAGTTAAAATTAATTAATGCGACAGCAAGGTGACTTTTCGGGATCGCCATTTCCCTTAGGATACTGGCAAATCCGAGGCCGTGGATTAAGCCGAAAAGAAACGTGATGCTCCAGCGGTGACGGATTTCTTTCCTGAATATGTTTTCTGCTGCTACATAACAAATACTAAAAGCGATGGTCGCCTCAACAAAACGAGAAGGGAGTGTGACCCATCCTAAGACAGCCAAACTCAGTGTAATACTATGCGCAATCGTAAAGGACGTGACAATTGCTGCATATTGCTTGAAGGTTTGTTTCCTTAGCAATAGGGCATAAAGAAATAAAAGATGATCATATCCTGTTAAGATATGAAGAGTGCCTAGTTTGAAAAATGAAAACCACGTAGAAGTAGTTGACTTTTCTACTGGTTTCAATTCCTTTGGCTGTTCTTGAGTAGTCTCGGGTTGTGTTGTTTGACCTTGGTCTTGCTGTACTTCTGTTAATAGAATGGTCCAAGTCCTGTCCTTCCCTTGTAAAACTGCTTCACTTTTTTCCCCCATGTAAGAGGCAGAAAGAAGATCCACATAGTTGGTGGCCGTATCATTGAAATAAAAACCATCATTAAAAGAGATCGTTTCACCTGGAGAAAAGGAAGGGAAGCTCATATAAGTTGAAAGAAAAATTTTGTTTTCTTTTTTCACGAGTTTCATCTTCTCAATCTTAGGTGTTACTTCTTTGTTGTCCCGATCAAGCGTGAGCCCCTCTGTAATCAACTCCTCTAAATGGTGTTTCTCCTTTTTTATTTCCGATTTTTCTAAGACCCAGTTTTTATTTTGATCTAATTCAGGTAGTAATTCTAACAGGGATAAAGTGTCTAATGTAAAGATGATTTCTGTTTTTTCGTTATTTATTGTTATTTGTGTAAAACTTGCACTGTAAGCATGCGCCTGGACTATTGTTGGACTCGAAATAAATAAAAGGAAGAAGATAGATAGAAACAGGACTAGGAAGACAATATGCCCTTCAATAATCGAGTTTCTTCATTAACTCATTAAACAGATTGTCCCTTGCCCAGCCCACGCCCATCACCATAATAGCGATATAAATTTCGCCCTTCGGCCTTAGCCTGGTAGAGAGCATAATCGGCATGCATCATTAACGTTTTTTGGTCCTCTCCTTCCTCTGGAAAGAGGCTGATTCCGATGGAACAAGTAGTAGTAAAGGTGTGATCACCGATGGACCAAGGATCCTGCAATCCTTGAATAATCTCTCCCGCTAACTCATCGATTTTATTCTTATTCTCACGATATGTCAGCTTCAGAGATCGATTCTTTGAATCCGGCTGAGTCACATTCCCGACCGCAGCTTCTGATTCAGTCCAAGAATAGATAATCGCAAACTCATCGCCACCCAGGCGACAGAGCGAGGCATCTTCGGGTAGCACAGCCTGGACCCTGGCGATGAACTGCTTCAACAGTTCATCGCCTACATCATGCCCCATTGTATCATTGACCCATTTAAAACGATCTAAATCTAGAAAAAATAAAGCAAAGCGTCGAGCCGGAACTGCATGCCCCGCTCGAGTCACAGCGCCAGACCCCACCCGAGGAAGATCCGTGCCATCCGCCCGAGCATCATTAAACGCTTCCCCCAACAACCGATAAAACGCCCTGCGATTCGCCACACCCGTCAGCGTATCCACATAGGCGAGCTCCTCAAGTTTCTCCTCATACCGCTTGCGCTCCGACACATCCCTAGATACAACGACATATTGCAGCAACCGCCCATCCTCATCGAAAAACGGATCACAGTGCGCCTCGATATAAACTGGCGCGCCACCATCCTTCTGCAGCTTTCGGTATTCCAATACATAGGTCCGTGGCTCAGCCATCATCTCCTCAAACGACGCCCGAACCCCTGCCACATCCTCGGGATGAATATTGATATCAAACGGTTTCCCCATCAACTCTTCCGGGTCATAGCCGAGCAACGACTCGTGGGCAGGCGACGCATACTGCACCAACCCGTCCGTAGACACCAAACGTATCAAATCAGAAGAATTCTCCGCAATAATTTTAAACCGATTCTCCAGACTCTTCCGTTCCGTTTCATCCCTCGTAATAGCAGCAAAACCAGTAATCCTTCCATCGGCATCCCTCAAAGGAGAAACAGACACATTCACATCGAGAAATGAGCCATCCTTACGAACAAACTGCGTCTCCCAATTTTGGACCACCTTCCCATGCAGCAGTGACACCCTCATCCTGTCCTCTTCTTCCCGTAAGCGAGCTGGAATAATTGGCAGCTTTCTCCCAATCAACTCATCCCTCGTCCAGCCGTACATTTTTTCAAACGCTGGATTGACATACAAAACCTCACTATCGACAGTCGTAATATTAATGGCATCTACCGTACTGTTAAAAAAAGAATCCAGTCTCTCGTTAGTTTCCTGTAACGTTGCCGAAACGAGCTCTCTCTTCCGAGTAATCCTCAACCACCACATAGACACCGAACAGCCTACGGTCAACCATTGGAATAAACTTCAACAGTAACACTAAGTTGCGGCCGGTTTGGCAGGTACAAGAAACCTTATATTCGGAAGGTCTCCCTTTTAATGCCGAATGCAACTGGGTTAAAACAGGCAGCATATTACTTGTCTCCACGATTTCTGTGAAAAACTTGCCCGCTAACTCCAAATAAGTATAGCCAAATAATTGTTCCGCGGCAGGGTTCACTTTTGTAATACGGCCATTCTCATCCAAGCTAAGAATTGCATGTGAATTTTCTTGAATGAGTGACTTAAATAACGGTATATTGAAATTCAACATCTCACGGCGATAATTTAAAAATAGATATTGAGTAACAATCGCAAGCAAAACCAATAAGATGCAAAGCAAAAAGACAACATATGGATTATAAAAATTCATAAGGCAGGCTGCACCTCCAAGGTAAAATAAGAGTAATAGATTCATTTTAGATATCACTAGGACTTTCGACAATGTCCTAGACGTGAAATGGAGGAAACTGCGACTAAAAAGTAGGTATTTGGAACTGTTGTGTCCATTTTTTACCGAAAAAATTACTAACTTTTACATGTTAAAATTTATGTAAGAATAGTTTACCATTATTTTAGGAAACTAATTTCCAACTAAAGAAACAGCAGGTGATAGAATGGAAGCAATCATTCATCCTGCCCTATCGGCGTTAGAGCGCATATCTGATGGGGTTTTTAGTATAGATTTAAAAGGACAAATCACATATATCAATCAATCAGCAGCTAAACTGATAGAACTAGCCGAGCCAACACAAACGGGGAATCCTATAAGTAGAGTTCTACCAGATGAAATCGCTGATAAACTGGAGAAGAAAATCAACCAAGCGATTCGTCAACAAAGTAACACCCATTTTGAGCTCCAGACCCAATCCTCACAATGGCTTGAAGTTCATATTTATCCGTCTGAGGATGGGGCGACAGTTTTCCTAAGGGATATCACGCCAAAAAAGCAAATTGAAGAAACGATCCAAGTCCAGCATGAGCGTTTGCTACTGTTAACGGAGGCAGCCAATCATTTGTTTTATAAAAAGGAACCAAAAGCTTTGCTAGACGCGCTGTTCCATGATTTAGCCGAATACTTGGACCTAGATGTCTATTTTAATTACTTGTACGATCCGGAAACCAACAAAATCCGCTTAATGAATTACAGCGGGATTCCTGAAACAACGGCTAAAGAAATTGAGTGGCTGGAACTGGGGGAAGCAGTTTGTGGCTGTGTCGCCCGTGACCGCCAGCGGATTGTGGCAGAAAAAATCGATACCTCAGACGACGTCCGTGTGCAGCTTGTTAAAGGTTGGGGGATTAAAGCCTATGCTTGTCATCCATTAATGTCATACGGTAAACTAATTGGAACCCTTTCGTTCGGTTCCAGTAAGCGGTCCCATTTCACGGAAGAGGAAGCTTGACCTCATTTTTACCATCTGCCAGCAGTTGGCGACTACCTTAGAGCGGACCTTCTTAATTGCCGAGTTGACAGAGAAGAAAGAAGAGGCGGAAAAAGCCAATCAAGCGAAGTCGGAGTTTTTATCCATGATTAGTCATGAACTGAGAACACCGCTCAACTCGATCATGGGTTTTGCTCAGATTTTAGAGATGGACCAAAGAGATCCATTGTCTGCCGGACAAAAGGATAAAGTGCAAAAGCTTCTGAAGTCGAGCCGGCACTTATTATCGCTCATCAATGACATGATTGACATTACCCGCACGAAAACAGGCACGCTCGCCTTCCAAGTGGAACCGGTGGCAATTGGCTCCATGGTATCGGAATGTGTCAAAATGATCCGCTCCCTCGCGGACCGCAAAGGGATTCATGTCACAAGTACATGTGATGAAGTCATGATTCACACCGATTTGAAACGGGTAACACAAATAGTACTGAATTTATTAGCCAATGCCGTTAAATACACGCCGCCTAACGGACAGGTGAAAGTCACTTGTGAACCGCAGGGCGAGAGCATCAAATTAATCGTGAGTGATACTGGAATAGGCATTCCACCACAAGAACAGGAAAAAATATTCGCTCCGTTTTACCGAATTTTTAATCGGGATGTCAATATTGAAGGAGCAGGCATTGGTTTAACCATTGTCAAGCAGTTTGTCGAGGAACTACAAGGGGAAGTGGGAGTCAAAAGTGAGCCAGGCAAGGGAAGCCGGTTTTGGTTCACGATTCCCAATCAGCGTTAATCAAAGGGGAGAAACACTATGAGACCGATTAAATGGATACTGGCAGAGGATCATCCCGACTCAATGGAAATTATCAAATATTTCTTAGATGAACGCCCAGATTTTGAGTTAGTCGGATGCTGCACGAACGGGGAGGAGCTCGTGGAGATGGTGATCACTGTGAAGCCGGATCTCGTGCTCACAGATATTAATATGCCGAGGAAAAATGGCCTGCAGGCGGTAAAAGAATGCCTTTCTTTCCATCCATCGCTCAAGTTCATTTTTCTAACGGGCTATGATGAATTTGCGATCGAGGCGTTTGCGATTACGACTGTCGATTATTTGGTGAAACCAATTGACCGGAATCGCTTGATGGCAGCCTTGGAAAAAGCGAAAAGCCTTCTTCAGTTTGAATGGGGTGAGGGCGAAGCGGAGGCGCAAAAGATGAAAATGCTCCCCTTAAAGGAGCAAAACTGTACGCAGTACATCCCGCTTTCGAACATCTATTTTATTGAAAAAGTAGGGAAGAAATGCCTGGTGTATACGAAAACACAGATCTTTGAAACAAGTGAGGCCATCAGTAAGATTATGTCCCGGCTCGATGACTCCTTTTTCCAAGCGCATCGCTCGAATATTATTAATCTGGCAAAAATCTCGCAAATTACGCCTCAGAATGAAACCTATATTGTTTATTTTAAGGACTATGACAAGACAGCCAGCCTGTCAAAGCTAAAAATCAATGAAGTCAGAGAACGTATGCTTTTGTAAAAAGGAGTAACCACATGTGTAGACACTCTCACACGTGGTTACTCCTTTTTCTGTGTTACCTGATTTAATAGGTTCAGATATTCATCTAGCTGATGGCTGCATTCGACCGCTTCAGCCGAGGTAATGCCGTACGTTTCTACCCGTTCAGCTAACTCTTTCTTACATCGCTCAATCAAGATAATTAAATAGGTCATCTGCCTTCTGCCCCTATGCCCAAATTCCCAGTGATTTGTAAAACCAATAGTAGCATGGAACTGACAAAATATGATAGCGGGGGAGTGAAATGGGCGCATTCCTGACTGAAATGCGGAAATACCAGCTTAAAGGTGTCAGAGCACGTTTGAATTAAAAATAATATCATTTGTACGTTACTAATAGATTGAGTATGATGGGAGGGATACTCAGATTAAAGGTGTGATATTCATGGTCCATACAGGATCTTTCGATACAAAGCTTGTCATTTTATCCGTCATTATTGCTATCTTCTCTTCATTCGCCTCGTTAAAAATCATGACAAGACTTGCCATAACAAAGGAAACAGAAAGAAAAACATGGATCCTTGCAGGTGCCGCCATTATGTCCATCGGCATTTGGACGATGTATTTTATTGGCATGCTTGGGTACGAGATCCGCATGCCAGTCACCTTTAATATTAGTCTAACCTTTCTATCTTTCGTGCTGATATTCTTGGGTTCGACCTGTGTCTATGTGATTACGGCTCGATCCACCATTCCCATTCTCTCAAAGGTGACGGGTGTCACCGTAATGGTGCTCTCCATCATTGGTACACATGTGATCGGGATGTTGTCGATGCAAATGGAGGCAACGGTCCATTATAATTTGTTCCTGTCACTCATCATGTTGTTTCTCTCCATGATAGTAGGGGGCGGGATTTTTCTCCTGCTTATTTATATAAAAAATGCTCTAACGCATATCACGTTAAAAAAATTAATTAGCTCGATATTCATGGGCTTAGGGATTTCAGCTGTCCACTACACGGCCATGGAGGCGGTTCAATTATCGGGCGGACCTCTGTCGATTAAAGTAGAACGAATTACCACTATTAGCAATGTGGTGGTATCAATCGATCGGCTTGCCTATGTAGTGGGTTTAGCAACTATCATCATCATCCTGTCAATCATCGTATTAGCTTACTCTGATAAAATAAAAGCGGAACAAGAGCGGATCCTGTTGGCCGAACAAATAAAGAAGGCACAACAGGACTTGATTAATACCATTCAGCGGCAGCAAGGATTAACGCTGAAATATGTCAAAATCGGGGAGCGCTACATCCATACTTTAGCGGAAGGCGAGCTCCTAGCCAAGCTTGGCCTCACCCCAGAAATTGTCGTCGGCAAGGAATTGAGAGACTTTTTACCATTGGAATACTCCGAACATAAGCTAAAGTCCTATATAAAAGCCTGGCAGGGCGAGGTCGTGAACTATGAAGAAGAGCTGAACGGCACGGATTATATGGTGAGCTTAAAACCGGTGATGGAAAACGGCAAGGTGGTAGAGGTCATCGGGTCAGGGATAGATATTACCGAACGGAAGCGGGCGGAACGAATTTTAGTAGAAAGTGATAGAAAATTAAGAGAATCCCACGCCTTACGAAGAACGATGATTGATAATCTCCCCATTGCCATCTTAGTCCTGGATAATGATCTCAACATCATCGCACTAAATAGGCCACACTGTCAGTTATTTGAGATTGATGTACCCATAAAAAAACTAATCGGACAAAATGTCAACCGCTATCGTTCAGCCTACTACAAGAATGATCAATTGGAGGAAGAAAAGATAATAAATATTATTAAAAACAAACAGCCTCTAACAGATGAAATCGAGCTGGATAGCGGGAAAATTTTAAAACGAAGCTATTTCCCCTTCTATGTCGGCGAAGAATTAAAGGGACATCTATGGACCTTTGAAGAAATCACCGAGAGAAAGCAAATGGAGCTTGCCAACCAGAGGGCAAGGGAAGCCGCGGAAAAGGCCAACTTGGCGAAGTCACGTTTTCTTTCGAATATGAGTCATGAGCTGCGGACTCCTTTAAACGGCATTCTAGGGTTTGCCCAACTGCTCGAGTTAGATGACTCGCTCACCAATCAGCAGCGGATGTTTGTTCAAGAAATCAACAAGGGTGGCAGGCACTTGCTCCATTTGATTAACGAAATCTTCGACCTCTCGAAAATTGAAGAGGGAAAACTAACGATCTCCACCGAAAGCATCCGAGTCGATACCGTGACCAACGAATGTATCAATCTGATTGGATCGGCGGCGGACCAAAAAGGAGTAAAGATCATTCATAATGCCATCCACCTACAGGATGGATATGTGTATGCCGATCCGATTCGCTTGCGGCAGATTATCTTGAATTTACTGGATAATGCCATCAAGTACAACCGGGATAATGGGGAAGTGCGGATCAGCTATGACGTGAAAGATGACCAGCTGTCTATCCATGTCCAAGATACAGGAGTGGGAATTCCGAAAGAGGAGCAGGAAATGGTTTTCGCCCCTTTTTACCGAATCAATCATGCGCATACAGAGGGAACAGGAATCGGGCTTTCCCTCGTCAAACAGCTTGTTTCCTTGATGGGCGGCAAGGTCGGAATCAATAGTCAAGTAGGAGTGGGAACCGATATGTGGGTGTGTTTGCCTAAAGCCACCTGTGAACGGGACGCCCCACTTAAACCGCAGGAAAATGGCATGGAACGCCTCCGCATAAATAAGACATATAAGATCCTATATATAGAAGACAATCCCTCCAATCTACATTTAGTGAAGGAGATTCTCGCGACGTTACCGGGCGTCACCCTGCTTACTGCGATGACGGGGAAAGAGGGGTTAAAGGCAGCAGCTGAACAACCATTAGATTTAATCCTATGCGATATCCATCTGCCGGACCTGCATGGGTTTGAGGTGCTCGAACGATTGCAATCCAACTCGTTAACCGAACAGATCCCTGTTATTGCTGTAAGTGCTAATGCTCTTAAGGAAGACATTCACCGCGCGCTCGAAACCGGCTTTACCGACTATATAACGAAACCAATAGACATTGCCTCATTCCTTGAAGTGATCGATGAGCATGTGCCGAACAGCCACTAGGAGGAAATATCAGGAATGAACACCCGCCTTTCCGCCTATGTTTCAAAGTGTGGTCAGAATGTCGTGAAATGTCTATTTTTTGTCACATGCTGTCCTTTCCTATCCATAATTGGCAGAAATACCTACCTCTCGTGTCGAACCATGAATAGACAGAACCTGTGAGAAAAGATACAGTTAAAGTCAAAAATTAACGTATATAATGGTATATTGGCAAAGAGGAAGGGCGAGTGGGTGATGAGCAGAAGAGCAATCAATCAGCTTCCATTGTTGAAAATGGAACATGTGTATCAGCCAATGTGGAATGTTGCCAATATGAGTCTTTTTGGATATGAAGCACTGTTGCGCTTTCCGGACGGGGTTTTTGAAGGAAATATCGAAACTTTCTTTGAGCAGGCAAGAGAAGCAGGGATGCTATACGAGCTGGATACGAAGTCCATTTTTGGTGCGGCTAAAAGCTTTCCCCTCCATCGGTTAGACGAGGAACGGTTGTTTATTAATATTTATCCGTCGACTCTTCTGCATCCAGAATTCGAAGTATTTATTGGTCAATTTCTGCTTACCTTTCCTCAAGCCTATGGGAAAATTGTTTTTGAATTAAGTGAAACCAAATTTGAAGACGATATATGGGAAATCAAAGAATTAAAAGAACGTGTGAAGCTCCTAAAAGAGAAAGGCTTCTTAATAGCGCTAGACGATATCGGCAAGGGTGCAGCCGAATTACAAAAAATGATTGAGTTTACGCCGGATTACATTAAATTAGATCGCTATTTCGCCAGAGAACTAGCGGAATCCAAAGAAAAACAAGAGATGATTGCTTTATTCATTCAATATTCGAAGGGGAAAATGGGTGTGATTCTGGAAGGGATTGAACAAGGGCTTGATTTAGAACAAGCCAAAAGGCTACATGTTCCCGTTGCCCAAGGTTATTTATTAGGAAAACCGCAAAAAGTAACCAATTAGCGCTTTATTCGTGATTTTTCTGCGTAAGCTAACAAGGAGCAGCACGGGAATGAGAGGAGGATACGAATGGGAGAAATGAGAGTAATTGTCGTCGATGATGATGCTTCTTCAAGAATGCTTTTATCCCATCTTACCCAATTAGTACCTGATTATCGTGTGATTGGCGAAGCCGCCAGCAGTAAAGAATGTATCGAATTAGTGAAAAAAGAAAAGCCTGATATTGCCTTAGTCGACATTAGGATGCCGGATGTCAATGGGGTCGAAACCATGAGAATCTGTAAGGAAATGCATCCGCAGTTACAGGTTATTTTTACAACAGGTCACGATGAATATGCCATTGATGCCTTTGAGCTTTCGGCGGTCGATTATCTCGTTAAGCCGATTGAGCGGGTGCGGCTGTTCATCGCACTGGAAAAGGCGAGGAAATTGATACAGATGGCCAAAAGCATCGAAGCGAAAAAGTATAAAAAAGGTGTCAACAAGCTGTTATTCAAATCGAATCAGGCCTTTGTCTACCTAGCTCCAGACGAGATCCTATTTATAGAAAAAGAAGGAAGAAAGTCGGTTATTCATACGGAAACGGATCAGTTTGAAACGATGGAGTCACTCTTAGAAATCGAGTACCGATTACCAGATACATTTTTTAAAACGCATCGCTCCTATTTGGTGAACCTGAAGCGAATCGCCAAGATTGAATCTTTAGGAGAAACGTACGCAGCAACCTTTCCGCAATCAGACAATAAGGCGTATATCTCAAAGTTGAAAATTAATGAAGTGCATCGGCTAATGGGAACTTAAATAAGTTCTCTTTTTTTAATTTATAAGATTGTGTATTGAAAAACCTTCCAATTTCGTAAAATCGCTTCAAAATTTCTGACAAATGGGTGTTTAATAAAGGATGTACAATAAAACTGAAATATATCTGACAAATATCAGTAAAAACAGACAAATTATGATCAAGAGGTCTCTTTCTCAAAAATCATGGGGCTTATTAATTAATAAACGATATGCTAACTATTACAACACTAAGTATCATTTAACCTGCCATGTTTTTGAGAAACGGTGTCATGATACGCTGATTAAAGATAAAGAAGGAATGCTAGAAGTTAGCCGTTATATTCATTTGAATTCTGTTTTAGCCAAAATGGTGAGCAAACCAGAATATTATATTATCCATGGAGCAACGTTTAATTAGTAAAGCCTATAGGGGAAAGGATAGAAAAATGTCGAAAAATAGGATGATAGGGACGGTTCTTGTGGTCCGGATCAAGCCAGGTAAACCGTCCTGGTGATAACCTGTTGTTCTAATTAGATCCCGTGCCTAGTCACCACCCGGAATTTTTGTATGGGTGGTTGTTGCACTTCTTTCCGTTTGGGGAGGGAAGTGATCATCATGAAACAATTCTTGAAATTCTATGAGAAGTTTAAAGGGGATTATGCGTGTAATACCACGGACGGTTCTGCTGGTTCTATATCAATTTTTTATGGTCCCCGTGTGATAAAGTGCCAAAAGAACCGTCCCTGTGGCTTTCAGGTCGTAACTTCTACAATAGGAGTTTTTTTTTTTGTAAATACTATTTATTTGAATTTATGGGATTATTTTAAAATCGCTCAAGGCAAGTGGGACTGAATCCTTTTTGTTTCGTTTGTTGTTCAATGGGTCGTTGGTACAGTGTTTAGGACATTTTGAGTAGGACTTGATACATATGAGTCTAATGATATTGTCATACATTGTCGGAATATAGATAATATTGATACAAGGAGTCATCACAAGTAAAGTGAACATAAAATTCCAACTCTTGTTAGCAAATTGGATTTAACCTCAAAAAGGGAGTGTTTTGAGTTTTTTAAAGGGGGTGAAATAAATGAAAGCTAACGTTAAAAGAATCTTAGTAGTTTGTGCAGTAGTGGCTGCTGCATTAGGACCGGTAGTTGGTAAGCCATGGTGGGGTTAAGCAATAGATAAAGACTTGGATGATACCTTGGATCAATCACCTAGGATTGTCGCCAAGTCTTTTTAATTTGTTTAGTAGGAGGTCATTGAAATTGAAATATTTTCTATTAATAGCCATTCTTTTCACACTAGTAAAAAGGAGAAATCCGCTGACATTTATTTATAATATTGAATTTCAATGGCCTCTTCTTATATTAATAAGCTTTGGAGTACAAATTGCACTTGCATTTATCACGATTGAAACCAAAAACAAGCTAGAATGGATTCTAGTCCTTACTTTCCTCGGAATCATTGCCGGCCTATGGAAGAACAGACATTTGGCAGGGATCAAATGGATGGTCACAGGAGCGCTCTTAAATTTGACGGCATTAATGCTGCATGGGGGCTTCATGCCTGTTTCTGAAGAAGCGCTCGTCATGACAGGACAAACAGACCCTTCCTTTGAGAGTGATTCTCGCCATCGACTCATGGAGGATTCCATGCCGTATTGGATTTTGGGCGATTGGGTTCCTGTTGTCCGCTATGTATTAAGCCCTGGTGATTTCTTAGTTGGCCTTGGGATCGTCCTCCTTATTTTTCATCATTCCTCAAAAATAAAACCAAAAGGTGAGAGACAATGAAAGTGGTAAATGGGTACACGATTAGTTTAGTAATTATCTCCTGTGTATCTTTTTTGTATTCAATAACTCAAGTAAATACGTCTTTCATGCCTTATTTTTTGATTATAGCCGGGATTGTAATTGTTTTAGAAATTTGCCCGGTACGATTGCCTAGTGGGGACCAATATTCAGCAGGCAGTATTGGATTCTTGTTTTTGCTGATTCACAGTGGCTTTTCTTTTTCCATCTTAGCGATTTATCTAGCCACCGGTGCTTATTTTTTAAAGAGTTTAAAAAAGAGGAAAGTCCGGCTGATTCATCTTTTTGTAACCATTGGAATGTATGCGGGTTCTATAATTGCCTCCCTTCTGGTCTGGGAATTGACGGAATCGGTATACTTATTATTTAGAATTGGACTTGTCTCCGTAGTATTTGAAATGGTGAATTTTATGTTGTTAGAGGGAATCGAGGTAACTATATTTGGTAAAAAAATGTTTACCAATCTTAAAACGAAAATAGTTGAGTTACTAATTCCTGTGGTTGTTAGTATCATTGTCCTTTCCCGTCTAACTTATATTGAATCTGATACTGAATTACTCTTCTCTATGTTCTACTCCTTATTTTTCCTATTAGTGGTTAACTTCTTTTCTCGTGAATCTATCAAACAGCTGACCATTAGAAAGTCAATATCAGAAGCATTCATTCAGGTTCTAGAAGGTCGTATTACCCCTAGTCTCGCAGGACATGGAAATCGTGTAGGGATCATTTGTGACACAATTCTGGAAGACTTAGCTTATCCGAAGAGAAAGCGGTTTGATTTGGTGCAAGCAGCCACTATTCATGACATCGGAAAAGCTCTTCTTCCATCCTATATTTTTAGAAAAAGAGGAGACATGACTCTTTCAGAGGAACGTGAATATAAAACACATCCTGAAAAAGCATTGGAGATGGTTAAAACAATGTTTCCGAAAGAATCCTTTTCTGATTGGATTCTCTATCACCATGAACGGTGGGATGGAAAGGGTTTTCCAAAAGGACTCCAGGGAGAAGAGATTCCCCTTGAGTCAAGAATTATAGCGGTAGCTAACGAGTTAGATCACTTTATTTCGCGTAATCATGATCCGGAAACGATTTTAAAGTTGCTTGTAGAAAAATCAGGAACGTGGTTAGATCCTCAATTAGTAAAAAAAGTGGAACTGCATCATATCGAGATGGTACTGGAGAACATCCTTCCATATCAGGAGGAGACAAAAACGGAATCAGTTCATCAATACTCTGAACATGGCACGTATTCGAATTTAGGAGAATCGTACTTCATTAAAGTAAAAAATGGCACAGTTGTTTCACAAAAAAATGAGCTGCCTATCGATTTTGCTCTTTCTCTAGCAGAAATAGCAAGTAAGCGGAAAGAGACGGTTCATGAAACGTTTACAAGTGATCATCACACCTTTGACCTTCACGCTCATTTAGAGCCGAATGGTGAGATTACGATTTTTGTCCATGATCTTACGCCTTATCTAGGTTATAGAAAGCGTTTGGAAAAAAACATTTTAGAGTCCTATGTAGAAGTGGTAAACACCGTTTCAGATGGAAAAATTACGCTTCACTCTTCAAAAACTGGCCTTATGAAACAGTTAGGAGAACAAATCGCAGATATTCCAGTAAATAGCAATTCGGATGTACCGAAAAGCCGGAAATTGACAATGGAAGTTTTGCAACAAGTGCCAACAGAAATGAATTCCATGCAGGTACAAGTGGCTGTTTCAGAGGCAGTAACAAATATCCTTAAGCACGCTACTAGCGGAAATTTATCGATTTACCGACGAGGTCAGTTACTGCAGTTTTTAATTTCTGATAAAGGATCAGGGATCCCACTGCATGAAATTCCCAAAACTATCTTGGTTTCGGGTTATTCTAGTAAACGTTCATTAGGTCAAGGATTCAAAATGATATCAAATTTTTCTAACGGGGTATCCATCTATACCTCTTCTGAAGGAACCAGCATTTTAATTGAATATAAACAGCAAAGAAAAAATAACAATGAGCCTGGAGATGTTGCCTAATAGGTTGAACCTATTGGAGGAGAATACGTGTTGTTAAATGGTAGGTATGAGGGAGGTACAAAATATGGAAAACGAACGTCGAGAGTTTGGAAGAGTGGGGTTTGACACTTCGGTAAAATTGTTGATATTAGAACCCTTTTACAAGATTGTTTCTATGGATGATGCTAGTAAAGACGGGTTGCGTATTGTTACGGAATTGAATTTGGAATTGCATGAAGTGTTTACTTTTAAAAACATTGAAGTAGAGAATAGCATTTTGTTTCAAGCAAAAGTGGTCCGAAAAAGGCCTGTAGAAAGTGGTTTGTTTAGCTACGGATTGGTAATAGAGAGTTAAGAATTCTCATTTAGGTCATCGAAGAGTGGGAACAAACGAAGGGTGAGGAGGGGAAAAATGAGTTTAATAGTTGAAAAGCGGCACGAAAAAAAGTGCGCCGTTATCCGAATAAAGGGTATTTTAGATATTACTACAATAGAAGACTTTGTTACACAAATCGAAGTATTACCTGAGGTGCATTCTCTCATTCTAGATTTTTCAAGCCTGGAATTTGTCGACTCTACTGGTATAGGAGCCATTATGGAATTAATCTATCTAGCAAGGGAAAACAATTTTTCTATTGAATTACAAGGCATGGATGAAGGGACTAAGCAGATTTTTGAAGTAGTTGGTTTATTTACGATTATGAAAGCCCTCAAAAGGGAGGGAGCATGACTTGAAGTTTCGTGACCGACTTACTTTCAAACAGGCTCCTTCAGTGTCCGAAGAAACGCAGGATGAATTACGGATTTTGAAACGAGAAAT
This sequence comes from Neobacillus phoenicis, assembly GCF_047302305.1. Classification (NCBI taxonomy): domain Bacteria; kingdom Bacillati; phylum Bacillota; class Bacilli; order Caryophanales; family Bacillaceae; genus Neobacillus; species Neobacillus phoenicis. Next base: position 876,807 of record NZ_CP154847.1, read on the forward strand.
AAATTTGGCCAGAAATATTCAAACCCAACTCTTAAATGCAAAACCTCCCAAATTAATTTCAGGTGAAGTGATTGGTTCCTCGATTCCAGCAAGACTTATTGGTGGAGATTATTTTGACTTCTATCCTTTAGCTAATGGGAAAATACGGATTGTCATTGGGGATGTGATGGGGAAAGGTATACCTGCAGCCATGTTAATGATTTTGACGAGAGGGGCATTTCGTAGTGCAGCCGAAAGTACGGCAGGCCCAGGTGAAACGTTAACGGCTATGAACAATGCCTTATATAACGATCTGCGTTCTCTAAAATCTTTTGTCACTGTTTTCTGTTCAGATTGGGACCCTAAACTAGGAGTTCTTACTTTTGCAAACGCGGGTCATCACCTTCCGCTCTATTTTGATGAAAATAAAGTGGAGGAACTTCCAAAAGTCACAGGAGTGATGCTGGGAGGTTTACCAAACCAAGTCTATCATGAAAGTCAGATACATTTAAAACCCACTCAAACTGTTTATTTTTATACGGATGGAATTGTCGAGGCCCGAAACCAAGAGGGAGAGCAATTCAAACTAGAGCGGCTAATTAATACCTTGCTGCAAAATCAAGGAAGAAGTGTTCAGGAACTGGAACAAGCAATTGTTCTTGATGTTTTTCAATTTATGAATGGAGTGAATCAAAAAGATGATATCACCATGGTGATTCTACAAGTAGGCGAGCACTCAACAGACATCGCCTGTTATAATTCACCAATGATTCAATCGGAAGGAGGCATGCATGATGAGTGAAGTTATGATTTCAAGAGGGAAGACACTTGATCAAGCCATTGAAAACGGTCTGAGTTTATTGGATATACCGAAGTCTCAGGTAGATATTGAAATTATTCAACCAGAGACAAAGCGGTTGTTTGGTATCCTTGGGACAAAGCCAGCTGTGGTTCGGTTAATCAAAAAACCAAAGCACACGAAGGGTGGATTGAACATGGAAACTCACCCAGCAGATCACCATGTTTCCCACGAGAAGGCTAGTATAAATCTAAAAGATAGAAAAACTGAAATGAACAAAGCATTAGGTAAGGTGTGGGTGAAAGATGGACGAGTTTATTGTAAGGAAACGGACCATCATTACCCGACTATTACACCTGTTAAGGGAATAAACCTCTATAAAAACGGGGAATTGGTAAGGAAAACAACAGTACTCATGGAAAAGGATCAAGTCAAAATTGAACTTAAAGCAGAAATGAAAGAAGCATCTTGGTCTATTAATCTGGATGACAGAAAAATGGAGGCCACGCTTCAGGTGGAACCAGGTTTTCGGAAAACCTATCGTTTGGTTGATCAGGAACCAATTTCCAACTTGTACCTTGAAGTATCGGTAGAGGAGAAAGTAATCAATCCTCTTCAACCTATTCACATTGAACAAAAAATGAAAGAGTTAGGTATAAGAATAGGGATCCGAAGGGAAGAGATTCAAAAAGCCATGGATGCAACAGAACCAGGAAAATATCTGATTGCGAAAGGGGTGGAACCTCTTAAAGGTGAAGATGGTTGGCTAGAGACAGTAGTAGATACGAACTGGGAGAATAATAGGTGGAAATTCATAGAAAATGGAAAACTAGACTTTCATAAACTTACTACCTTTCCTAATGTGGAAACAGGACACCTGTTAGGAATCATTCATCCTTCCAAAACGGGTAAAATAGGTTATACCGTAACGGGCGAGGACATTAAGCCCGAAGCTGTAAGAGAAATGGAAGTGCAAACAGGGAGAGGAGTAGACATTGTTGATCAAGGTTCTAAGCTGGTCGCGGTGGAATCGGGAAGGCTGTCTACTCAATTCAAAGAACTGAAAACAAAAGTGTCTGTGATTCCTAGGTTAATTCATTCTACAAATGTTGATTCTGTGTCTGGAAACCTACGATATTATGGAGATATTGAAGTTAGAGGGAATGTAAACGGGGGGATGGAGCTCCTAGCGTTATGCGACCTCTATGTTCAGGGGACGGTAGAACAATCAAAACTTATTTCAGGGAATAGCATCATTATCTGTCAAAATGTGTTTAATAGTTATCTTCACGCAGGGAAGAGCAATGACTTGATTTTACAAATAGAGCATGTAATGAGAAGAGTTTCTACGGAATTAAAAGGGTTGGCCCTAGCAGTGGACCAAGTGTATCAATCTCCTGTTTTTAAAACATCTGATATTGTGAAAAAGGGATTAAGTTCCCTGATAAAAATTTTATTGGAGAAAAAGTTTAAAACCTTACCAGCTTTAATCAAGGATTTAAACGAGCTAATATCCAGAGCTGATCAACTACAAATACTTGAGGAAGAAATAAAAGAACTTCTGATAGATTTATCTAACGGATTCTTGAGGGTCCTGCCTTCACAATTTCAGGAAGCGTCAGACATTATTACATTAGCAGATCGAATTCATGATCTATGTCCGGATGTCCTAGTTGATAATGCCATGATGATCCTTCCGTATGTATTGAATAGTGAACTTACCTGCTGTGGAGATATCTCTATAACTGGAAAAGGCTGTATTAATTCTACTATTCATTCAGAAAGGAAAGTGATAATCAGTGGAAGTCTCCGTGGGGGAGAAGTATATGCGGCACTTGGGGTGGAAGCAGAAGAGACAGGAACAAAAGGTGGATTGGTGACGCGTATTCGTGTCCCCGAAGGACAAACAATCAAAATAAACCATGCGCTGGAAGGGACAATCATCCAAATTGGAAATCAATCCTATGAATTTGAACGCGAGGAAAAAAGTATTTTCGCTAGAGTAACACCTGAAGGAAGACTGCTGTTATTTTAAATTGTTAACCACCTATAAACGAATCTAGAGGAGAAGAATATATGTTTGAATATCAGATCATCATACATGAAGCGGAAAAGGCGACCGCACTGTTAAAGGGAGATATAGATATTGAGGCCACTGAATTGATGGAAGAAGAATTGGTTACTGTTTTAAAGAAGTACCAAGAGGTAGAACTGCACTTTAAAGATGTTTTATTTGTTGATTCTACAGGAATAGGGTTATTAATGAACCAAGTTCGGGAGCTTACAGAACGAAAAGTGAAGGTAACGATTACCCACTTAAGTGAGGACGTCTATCAAGTATTCGATCTTTTGCAGATTCCAGAAATATTAGGGCGTGATGTTTTCTCAAGCTGATTGCATCTGAACAAAGTGAAGTCACAGATCAGGAAACGGATCCCACAGGGAAGGTTCTGATGGTTCTTTGAGATGAGCCACTAGAACCTTCCCTGTGTGCTTTTTCTGAAGGAGTAACTTATATACTTTTAAAATAAATTTGGGCAAAATCAACCCCATTAATCAATTCCACTCGATTGTCGGCCGCCAATTCCTTGCATTCTTCCGTGAACCCGTCAGCAAGGGAAATCAGGATTTTTTGAATCACATGAGCTTCGTCAAGGTTTAAGTTTTTTTCCATGCTTACCAATTGGTGGACCCCAGTAGAGCCTGTTAAATCTTCGTGCTTTTTAATTTGAATACAATAAGTGAGATTAATAGATTTAAGTTCAAATGGTGTTTCCACAGGAATGTTCTTTGAACATAGTAAATCAATATCTCCGCCTTTTCGGTCATAGCTGTTCGATTTAAGAATGGTGAATCCGTTATCTTTCATACATTTTTTGACTAGTTTTTCAAAATCACTAGGTGTTAGGTTGCGAACAGTTTTTACCCACTCCGTATACAGCTTGTTCTCAATCGTTTGAAGCTTATCGTGTAGCGGATGGGCTTTTTCAAGTTCTTCTTTTTCATTGGATGAAAACACCTCTACAATGGCTTGCTTAAACTCTTGGTTTCTAACCATATTCACTGGACTTGAATAGGCGATCGATTTTAGCAGCCTCTTCACAATCAAGGGTGTAAGAGGGAAATCATAATGGACCTTTTGGATATGGTCAAGATCAATGTGGATCACATGACGGTAATCATTTGTTGGCTCCAAAGGCAGGCTGAACTCATAACAGCTATGCGAGTCTGGTGCCTGCTTCGCTTTGACAATCAAAAAGTGATGGTAATCCGGTTGTTTAGGAATAATGATTGTATCACCTTCCTTAATGAATAACATTCTAGATAATACATTCCACTGTTTTTGAGCCTTTCCATCCAAATCCGTTTTTTCGTTTTGGTAGCTTTGGATAAAGCTTTGCTGTCCTTGAAATAAAGAAAAGCGGTCAGAATAGCCCCAGCCTTGTCTAAGTCTGCCTTGGAGAATTTCTTGGTACAGAAGTTTTCTGGCTGCATCATTTTGCCTGAACACTACACACTTAGACTCTTCTTCACTACCGTATAGCTCACTGAAAGGCATCAATGGGCCGCCAAGGGTTACCTCTACCTGAAGCAGAGGAAGAAGATCGTTTAAATTCAGATTCCCTTGATAATCCTGCCAGAATCCATGGCTATAAAAAGATTCTATGTGCATCGGGGCGGAAAGGACTTTTTCCTTTAAATGTAGGATACTGGCTTGATCATTTCCTAAACTCAAAAGATAACGCTCAGACCCTTCCTGGCCGACAATCTTTATGTTGCTTACATTAGTTTGCATCTTGTATGTCTCCATTCATCTTTTCATAATACCCGCACTGCTTTTCACAGACCCATGCTAGAAACGAATCTACTATCATATGATCATCCATCAGATGGATTTCTTCCCAAGCATCTTCCTTCATCGTAGATCCGCATTGTTTGCATTTTTTCATATATTGAATCCTCCAAAAGGATCTAAATTTTTCATTTTAGTAGAATTCTTACATTTCGTCGAAAATTGACATCCATAATTGATCAATTTTACTGATTTGTTTTTTTATCCTCACTAAGCTGGGTTAGCCGGTTAACCAATCGGTCAACAGTTGTTTGTCCTGAAGGGTTTGATTGGGTAATTTCTGTAACTTTATTCAGCTGCTCTTTATTTATTTTACTAGGATTGATTGCTGTAACGGCTTCATTGACTAGAGTAGGGAATATAGCCTCTGCCTCGGTCACATGGACATTTGAGGAGGTTCCTGGTGTAGCCGGACCCCCGTGGAAAGACAGATTATTGGTTACCAAAGCGTCTGGAGCCGTTCTCACATAGTCATGGACTTGAACCAAGTTTTGCATATTTGGTGGCTTTGCATCCGGACCATGATAGGATAAGTTGTTCGTAGGATCCCCATCCGGTGCGGTTCTTACATGGGCTTGTACATGCTGTAGATTTGATCCATTAGCTATGGCCGGATCGGAGGAATGTATTCCGTTTGGCACCACATGATCTCCACCCGTCACAACATGACCATCTGTAAACGCTGGGTCATGGGCAAAGAAGTCCCCACCAATATGCATTTTTAGGAATGGTAGAATAAAGGAAATAATAATTAGTGGTGCGCTCCCCATGATGCCGAGTGCTGTTGAACTTGTATAACCTTGTTGGTACAGCCAGATTAAGACACTCCTCAATACAAAAAATCCAATGACAGCGACGATTACCGCTTCCGTAAATACGGCAGAGGAAAACCGGTACGACAACCATGAGTAAGGGTCCGAACTTATTTTTGCAAGCAGAGCTCCAGCAGCCCCATAGATGAAAATACCTGCTACAAAAGGTTTCCAATTCTTAATGACAAATCCGATCCGCCTAATAAAAAGGATAATCATAATGATGAATATAATGGAATAATCTTGGAAACATTTCTTGAAATTCTACGAGAAGTTCTGAAGGGAGTTATGCGTGAAATCATTCCCATTTAAAAGTCTGAGACTTAGTAGGAGCAAGTGGCCGGTTCTGCTGGCTTTTTTATGATCCAAGAGAACCGGCCCCATGGCACTTCATTCCATAACAGGCACGGGAGATGTAGGAGGGTTTCCTTATTCATGATAAAAATCAACTATTATTCTTAGTGTTTTCGAGAACCTTTGGAATATCAAACTCTATCTCAATCAAATTTTGAAACTCCTTATTTTCGGAATCGGACAAATAGATTAGTTTTGAATGAATTCCTAAAATGGACTGAGCTAGGTACATGAACCGCATCTGTGGAACTCTAAGCACATCTCTTTCCTTCTTTACCTCCACGAAGAAACAAGTCTACAGATTGTAAATGAACAGATCAGGATTTTCAATGGAGTGGTCTGTGTCTTCCAATATTTTAACTGCATCTTTAAACTGTTCGAGTTTTTGCTGACCGGTCATAAGAGAAATGATGTCATTGTATATCTTAAATTTCGAGGTTCTGGATAAAAGGTTAAATTCATTGGTGATTGTATTAAACCCTTTAGCACGAAAATATTGCTCCGTTACCATTCTCCAAAACCATAGCCATTACTTATGCCAGGGCCATTCCAAGCAAGCATGAAGGAGGGGACAATGGATGAGTCTCTTTTCTTCCACTTTTGAAGTATTTCTTCCTCATAAGGTATTGTCATTTTTTCAATGATCATAGATGGCATAATCGGCTCTCTCCTTCACAAATGTTCCCAATAGTAAAGCACGAAGATGTACGATTACTCGGTAATGGTATAGCTATAAATATCGTAGTTCATAGAGTCTAATTTGCTTGTCCATCGTAAACCCGAAATTTCAGGCAGCAGGTCTCTGTGATCTCCCCAATTCAGAATATGAATATCCTGTAGCTCGGTATCCCGTATAAGCGATAGACTCTTTGAGTTGTAGGCTGGTTTGTGTACAGTGATTAGAAGTTTTTCGGCCAGATCAATTTCCTTTGACCAAATGGCCTCCGTGGGTGTATGTTCCCCAGCTAGACGGCCCGCATGATCTTAAGGTGGTTGGAGTCGTTGGTAATCCACCAAATTTCTTGTGATACTCTCTTCCCAATGGTTTGCTGGTCCGCTTTTCCTATATATAATAAAACATCTTTTCCATAGACCAAGTGTTTCCCGTAGATTTGATAGATTCCATAGTCGTGAGATTCGTCGGTTAGGAGATGTAGCTCATCTAATGTAAAAGAACCTTCCCAATCTATTTGGATTAGTTTCATTGTTCTTTTTTGCATGATGGTCTCCTATATCTAATTAGGTATATGAAAATTATACCAGTGGCGAGTGATGGGTTCTAGTCGTCTTATTTGCTTCAAAAATAAACTATCTATCGCACCTGGTCGTAAATAGAGAGTATGTGACCAATCAAGGTCCCTGCTTAACAATCTTCTCAGTCACCATATTGAGTTCATTTTTATAAAAGACAGTAGTCGACAATCTTTTTGATGATTTCAGATTAAGAAACGAGTATTAACAAGGGCTAATCCTTCAATTAATCAAACGTTTGTTTAGTCTCGGAATTCGGTGGGAGTAATAGAATAGAGTCGGTTGAAGAGAAATGGCTTGGGTTTTGTGGATTGGTAGGGGAATTTAGGGGAGGGATCATCGAGATTGTTTTTATGAGAAAGTGGTCAGGAATATGTAAAGGGAGCGGTTCGCGGGATTTTTAATTAAACGTTTGATTAGTATAGCAGATAGGGAAAAATGGTGAAGTCTGTTGGCTTATGGGGGATATGACTAGCTTGCAGCCATACATTTTGGCTGAAATTTGGTTGGAGATGTTGCTAGGAGGGGCTCTTATAATGTGCTTCAAACTGTGGATTGGAGCCCCTGTACTATTTTTACTGCTTGAACCTGTATGGATCAGACACGTAGATGCCAGACAGGTCGTTTTATATTATGCTCTGTTACAACTTAATTGTGTTTGTAAAATAAGGGGAGAATTTCCACTTAAATTGGGAAATACCCTTATTTCCTTAAAAATAAGGGGAGTTTTTCCACTTATATGTTCAAAATCATTGGTATTTTGCCTTGTTTAGAGCAGTTAAGGGGAATTTCTCCGCTTATTTCAGCTTATTTTGCATCCTATTTATACAATAGAGGGAAATTCTCCCCTTATTTCAACTTCTTAAGCGTCCTCTATATCCAATAGAGAGTCAAGTCCATTTAATTGTGTAAAAGTGTCAACAATGATTCCGATCAATAAAAAAATTAGTAAGGTGAACTATATTATTTCGAATTTACATTGAGAGGCGGGCATGATAGCCTAGGAGGGCAAGCCAGGTGTTGTTAAACTCCTGGCTTCCTGGCGTTACATCATGCCCGCTGGAGGCTCGATGTCAATTCGAAATTAGGCTTTTCCACTCCACTTGAGTAGAGAGTTATTTTTCATTTGTTTTCTTGAGGTAAGGAACATTATTTTTGTTCCAATCTTTTTCAATATCCATTAATACGGATCCAATTATTCGGATAGCGGACAAATCATTTGTAAAAATACGTATGACTTTTTCTCTCCTCCGTACTTCTTGGTTTAAGCGCTCTAGCATATTCGTTGTGCGTAAGTGCTTATGATACTGGACCGGCTGTGAATGAAATTGGATTGCATCTTCAAAGCCATTTTCTAATGTTTCAATTACTTTTGCGAATCCCTTGGTATCTTGATACTTCTCTACAAAGCGATTTTTCAAGTCTCTTACCACACTTAAATCTGAGTTTTGAAAGAGGTCTTTTAATTCCTGACGAGCCTCAGCAGTACCTTTTTTCGGCATAGTATCCATGATATTTCTTAAAAAATGAACACTACACCTCTGCCATGAAGTTCCTAGAAATGATTCTTTAATGGAGGTAACTAAGCCACCATGAGCATCAGAAATCACCATTTTAGGGGATTGAAGACCTCTGGACTTTAGATATTCGAAGAAGGAAGTCCAGCTATCAGTGGATTCGGTGTGATTGACTTTGAGGCCAATGATCTCTCTATGACCGCTTTCACTAACTCCAACCGCAATATGAACACTTTTAGAAACTACTCTATCGTTCTCACGAACTTTAATGTACATAGCATCCACGTACACATATGGATAATAATGAACGTTAAGTGGACGGTTTCTCCAGTCGTTGATGATGGGGTCTACGGTCTTCATTAGATTGGAAACAAGTGATTTGGACACACTCTTCCCGCATAATTCCTCTACAATTTTTGTGATTTTACGTGTAGAAACACCATTTACAACCATTTCAATCATAGAAAGAATTAGAGCTTGATCGCAGCGTTTAAATTTTTCAAAGATAGAAGTAGAAAATTCACCGTCTCTGGTACGAGGAACTTTTAGTTTGAGAGAACCTACACCAGTAATGAGCTCACGCTCATAGTAACCATTTCGATAGCCCCTCCGATCTTCGGTTCTTTCATGAGAAAGAGCATTAATATATTCATCTCTTTCTTTTTCCATTAAAGAATTTAAAATGAGTGATAAAGAAGCCTTAACTGGTGATTCTAATGAGCTGCTTTCAACTTTTTCTTTGAGATCTTCTAAATTTATAGTAATATTGATTTGGGTCATCATCATGTCCTCCGTTTATGGTTTTCTTGGTCGAAAACATTGTAACACGGGTCATGATGATGACCTATTTTCTTTTTACACAATTATATGGACTTAATCCAATAGAGGGAGTATCTCCCCTTATTTCAGCCTCTTAAGCTTCCTCCATATCCAATAGCCGGAAATTCTCCGCCAATGATTCGTGGAACTCTCGTGCCAGGCACGACACGAATTTTTTAAACGCGATTTGAACTAAAGGAGGATATCTGCAAATTGTTCTTCTGAAATTACTTTTAATCCATTTCTTTTTAGTAAAGCAGAAGTAACTCCCATCCCCATCATTTTGTTTCCGGTAAATTCACCGTTATATATGGTTGAGCTGCCGCAGGATGGGCTATTTTCCTTTAAAACTACCAAAGTCGCATGCAATTCTATAGCTTGTTCCAGGGTAGCATATGCTCCTTTTAGGTAAAGTTGGGTAACATCTTTACCTGATTTATCAACAACTTTAGCGTTTCCATCCAATACATCTTCCCCGTTTCCACCAATGATCTCAGCTGGTTCTCTAGGCGTTGTAAACCCACCAAGTAGTTCTGGACATATTGTAATAGCTTTATTTTCTTCTACCAATTTACTAATTTTATCATTTAAACAATTTGTCCCGTTATATCTCACATCTAACCCTGCTAAGCAGGAACTCACCAAAATCATTTACTAACCCCCTTCTGCTAAATCCTTTTAATTGAATTTTACTGGATTTTCGTGCCTGTCACCACCCGGATTTTGTCAAAGAGTGATAGGCTTTTAAATAGATTGAAATATTGTTGGAGTGCGGGGATGGAACTTGGAAAGTCTATTTAAATTCTTTATAATACAGATTGATAGAGTTTACCTTAATTTGGTTAAGTATACGAAGCCAAGAAAACTTACATATGGAAACTACAAGGGGGGACTGAGGATAAAATGACTAAAAATGAGGCTAAAATTAAAGTAAATAAAAATGAATTTGTTTGGGACAAAAAGGCAGGGTTATTTTTATTTGATGGTGCTCCCGCTCTTTTATTTTGGGACTCTGCAATCATGTTATTTCTTGAGACTATTGAAGAAGTGTCTGGTAAAGAGGCAAGCAGGACTGTGTTCGAGTCAACAGGCTACCGAATGGGACACCTTGTCACTTCCTACTACGAAGGACGAAATGATTATGAACAACTATTAGCAGACTACGGTGATATATACAGAAATGCCGGTTGGGGAAAATATGAGATTGTTGATTTTTCTTTTGAAGAAAAGACAGCCACCATCAGATTGATCAATAGCTGGGAACACAGGATATTTAAAGATAAAGAGAAAATGGATGCATCGATCATTTTACCAAGTCACTGGGCTGGTGTATTGGCAGGACTTTTCAAAGTGAATATGTGGTATAGGATTACCAAAAGACAATCTGAAGGATACGATTATGATGAAATTGAATATTTCCAGTCCAGTTTTACTCCATCTCAAAATATTCATGATTTAGCTCGAAGGAAAGAGCAGCAGAGTATTTTGGAATTGGAAGAAAAGGTAAATGAACGGACAAGGGAATTATCTGAATTAATAAAGGAATTATCTTCGCCGATCATTCCTGTTCTAAGTGGCATTCTGGTCATTCCAATGATAGGAAAATACAATGAAGAACGACTTAGAGACATAACGGAAAGTGCTTTATATGAGGTTTCAAAACAATGGGCGAGTTATCTGTTAATTGATGTTACAGGACTTTCAAACGCTGATGAATTGACAATCCATCATATTCAAAAATTAATCTCTGCTATTCGCTTGCTCGGAAGCGAATGTTGTATAGTGGGAATTTCACCAAAACTGAGCATGGAAATGTCTACCTCGCATATCAGGCTAAATGATGTAAAGACATTTTCTAATTTGCAGCAAGGTGTGGAGTTTGCCATCAGACAAACTGGTTACCAGCTTGTCCCGCTTAATAAAGAATAAAAAGTGGGGGGGCATTCAGGTGCCTGTCTAGGCTGAAGGTTGAATTCACGTGTTGGAAAAATAAACGGAAAAATTCCGCTTAAATTGGGAAATACCCTTATTTCCTTAAAAATAGGGGGAGTTTTTCCGCTTATATGATCAAAATCGTTGGTATTTTGTCTTATTTAGAGCAGTTAAGCGGAATTTCTCCGCTTATTTGTGCTTAATTTGCATCCTATATATACAATAGACGGAATTTCTCCGCTTATTTCTGTTTCTTAAGCTTCCTCTTTATATACTAGCCGGAAATTCTCCGCCTATGAATTCTCGTAAATCAACAATGAAGAGTAATAGAGCCTTATATTAATAAAATTCCACTATAATCCTTATTAATTTAGATTGTTGAAAGGATAGTAAAGTCTTAAAATAAAGGGATAATAACGTTTTTAGGCGGTGGCTCTGTGGAACTGGTTAGGGAGTTGTCCTTCAATCTTGCAATCATCATGCTTCTATTATTTATTTTTAATCTTTGGGTTGAACGGTACTATAAGAATTCCCTTCCAAAGGTTTTAGGTATTTTTGGGTTTCTCTTATCGATCATGATTTGTCTAATATTTTCAACAAGACATTATGGAGTCATGGTAGATTTAAGGCAAATCCCTATTCTGATAGGTGGGTTTTACTTTGGATTTGGGCCACTATTAACTTTCTTTTCGCTCCTTTTTAGAGGGGTGTTTTTTGGAATTGACAGTGCTTTTTGGAGCGTTCTACCGCTCTATATCCTTTTAGCCATTTGTTTAAAGGTTGCTCACCCGTGGTTCCTTAAGCAAAATGCAAAAAAGAGACTTTGCGTCGTGCTTAGCACTGCAGTGATCATGAACATGCTAATTTATATTGGTCTATTGATTACTGGACATTCGGCTAATGGACTTGAGGCTGTTATGATCACCACTATCATTGTGTGTATCGGTACCTGTATGATTTCCTACTTAATTGAGGAAATGAAACAAAATAAGTTTCTTACTGAACAAATGGTGAAGTCACAAAAAATTGAATTGGTCAGTCACATGAGTGCTGCTATCTCGCATGAGGTTCGGAATCCACTAACTGCTGTTAATGGTTTTTTACAGCTTGCTTTAGAAGATTCAAAAATGGAAGACAATACGAGGGGTTATATTAATATCGCTTTGACAGAACTTCATGCTGCTGAACAAGTGATAAAGGATTATTTAACAGTTGGACAACCATCTTTGCAGACAATTGAGAGGTTTGATCCCACTGAAGAACTGAGAAAGATTATTAAATCCTTACAACCAATGGCAAATATGAATTCAGTTGAGCTGAACATGGAGACCCTTCATCCTTGTTTCATCCTCGGTGATAAAAATCGATTTCGTCAATGCTTCCTAAATATAGTAAAGAATTGTATAGAGGCTATGCCAAATGGCGGAAGGTTATGTATTGATAGTGAAGTATTTAATAACGAAGTGAAAATACAGATTACGGATTCTGGGATTGGTATGACACAAGAACAGATTAACCGATTAGGAGAGCCCTATTTTTCTACAAAAGGAAAAAAAGGAACAGGTCTTGGACTTATGGTCTCATTTAGTATTATTCGGGAGCTAAAAGGCACGATAAAAATTAAAAGTACAGTAGGAAAAGGAACCGTTTTTGTCGTCACCCTTCCTGTTGTAAGTAAGTAGATGGGGGACAGTCCCCCAGCGCTTTAACGCGCCGGGGGACTGTCCCTGATTCACCTATTATTCATTTGCCCATAAACTGAAGGTGGGGGGATGAATGTGTTACTACGGAATCAAACGGACCCAGCTGTCTATCATCAAAAATATTTTCGTCCATCTAGGTTACCAGCTTTAAATTTAAGATTTACCACTTCAGAGTTCTTACAGCCGTTTGTTGAAAAAACACACGACCAAATTCAGGTGCCTGTAGAATGGACTAAGACCCCTGAAGACACTCTTCTCAATTATTTTAGTATTTTGCGAGAAGCTGAAAACTTGGGAGGGCGAAGCTGCGGGACGGTTGGCCATGCACGAACGCCATTTCCACTGGCCTACAATTTTTTATCTAAAGCGTATCAAAAAAAGTTAACTTATGAAGTCTATTTTGATTCGTTTACTGGGATTGGGCATACGAGTTTGATCAAGCTTTGTCGCGTGCCAGATGGAAAACGAGGCATACGTTTTTTTTATGAGATTGAAACCATTGAAGGATTCGAGGGTAAGAGAGCGGAGTATTTTGGTTATTCTTACGGATTTATTCAGCTGGTTCACGGACAAGAAGGGTATCGGATTGCAGATTTGCAGCAGTTTCCAGAGGATTTTCTATGCGCACCGTACCATCTTTGGCAGCATGATGCTGAATCAGTGATTGATATTAAATATGGATATTGGTGCAAGTTGGTGCAGAAAAGATACCCAACGATGAAAAATGGTTATGTTAAGCATATTTACTTTCACGGTACCGATGGCGCTGATTACCATTTTATATTTTTTACATTAACAAATGGAACAGACATCGAAATCGCACAATTTCGCAAAATAGCCGGTCAAAAATGGAAACAGGTAAAAATGAAGCCGGAAGAAGAGTGTTTAACGTGACCATGGGGACGGTTCTGGTGGTTTTTTTCATAAGGATTGGCGCCGTTTCTCGACAATCTTTTGGCTGGTTTTGCAGCAAGAATTCAATGCTTTCATGGGATCTACCTACTACTAACCAAACGTTTGTTTAGTTTCGAATAAGAGGGAGGAAGAGAGAAGAATGTCGTTTTAAGAAAAGAGACTAGTTTATTGTGGAATAGAAGAGAAAATTTGCGGGTAGGGTGGCGACATTTTTTTTATTCTATTCTGGATGGAAAGGGCATAATATTGGGATTTTTCACTTTTTAAACAAACGATTGAATAGTATAGCCTATTGGATGCCCGTGCCTGTCACCGCCCGAAAAATCTTGTTTCACAGATTCTGTTCCACAAGATGGATGCTCGGTGCCAAGGGGACGGTTCTGGTGGTTTCTTTTGTGGGGCATAGAAAATCGTCCCTGTGGTTTCGTAACAATGAAAGATAAGAAAGAATATTGTTGTGTCCCATCACAGTCTTTGATACTGTGGAATTTTTTATGGGGGAGTGGGTGTAGTTTAGTAGTTGGCGAGTAAAATGGGGATAGTGACGAGTAAAGGGAGAAGGTTGACGAGTAATCATAAATTTAGACGAGTAAACCTCCGAAAGTGACGAGTAAGGAGTCCAAGTGGACGGTTTCCGTTTATGTTTTCTCAGTAGATGCATCCAGCTCTCGACAATCTTTTTTCTATTTTTACAACAAGAATACAGTGTTATCAAGGACCTTACTACTTCTAATCAAACGTTTGGTTAATATCGAATGAGAGGAGATACACGAGAAAAAGTCGTTTATAGAGAAAAGACTAGTATTTTGTTGATTAGAGGCAAAATTGCGAGTAGGATACCGACATTCTTTTTATTCCTTTCTGGATGGAAAGCGTATGATAGCGGAGATAATGCCCTTTTTAACCAAACGATTGATTAGTATAGCATATAGGGAAAACAGTAAAATCATGGAGAAAGAGACGGTTCTTGAGGTAGAAAAAACCATGAGAACCGTCCCTGTGGTTTTCCTGAGGTTTGTGGTTCATCATTCTTAGAAATAAAAGAATAATGAAATTGCTTGTTTGAGACTATGTATGAACGGTTTGAGGACGATAGTAAACATGATTAAAGTAATCCTAGTATAGCATTAACCCCAAATTTCATTTACGTTCCTCCTTGTAATGACAGTATTCTTGGGGTAAGTATAAACCTTGTTTGTAAACTCAATATTGTTGAAAAGTAAAAGATCTGTATATTTACTGTTAATGAACGGTTCGAAACAAAAAAACATACACCAAAGGGACGGTTCTAGTGATAAGGTTGATAGTAATCATCACACCTTCCATGCCTCTAAAGATCCCCTCAAACACTTACCCCTTTTTACCCCTATCGTTCATCCCTTTATCCTTTTTTATCTTTACTATCCCATTTATTCTATTACTCTATGAATAACACATCATCCCACCCAAGAATATGGATTCCTACACATTTGCTTACCTATTTTCTTTACCCGTCAATAGCTAGCATCAAAATAGTAAAAAGATAGTTTACCATAAACCATTTTTAGGAGGAATGTAAGTATGACAGTACGGGTTCCTGTGCCTGTCACCACCCGGAATGAAGGAGAAGTTCCCCGCCAAAACAATGACGGATGTACTAGAGGACGAAATCAACTATTCTCAGGAGTTAATCCATGTAATAGAGAAGGAAGAAAACCTCATTCAGTATCCAAAGGTTAATGAACAATTAAATCTTCTGAAAGAAACGTTGGAGGATGATATTGATCGACTTCAGAGTTCGAAGGACCAGGATGCCATAGTTGGTCATAAGACACACCTTGCTTTAAGTGAAGAAAGAATCATCACTGCAGCGGTTATTACAACCGGTGAAAAAAATGATGGCAAACAACTTCAAACTTCATTGAGAAAAGTAAGGAAGCAGGCATAAAAGTTGAAACAGTTATTGGCGATGCTGCTTATTCAGAAAAGGAAAATATCATTTACACCGCTGAAAACGATATTAAATTGGTATCCAAATTAAATCCAAATATTTTGTAAACTTTTTATCGTTGCAGATAAGAAGTAATCGGTAGGTATCCGGTGGCTGGGCCGCGTCTAACTCCAAGTATAGCTGCCTTGGGCTCCTATTTGTGTTAAAAACAGAATACAAATTTTTATACCAATACGAAATTTAAATGAAGAATATTTAAAAAATTTAAAAAATATATTGTAATTAAAAAAAGAAGAAATTATAATCAGAAATAGGAAAACGTTTTACTATGTGAAACTCTTCGTTGTTAGGTAATTGTAAGCGTTGCATTGGATATTAATCAATAAAAAATGAAACGTTTTACCATTCTAGTTGTAAATAGGCATCTAGATTAATGATTTTGCTAATTATCATTGAAAAATTAGCAGAAATAAGGCGGATTTTGGCAAGATAATAGCATTCCTTTAGTGAAACGTTTTAATGAATTTCCAAGTAGAAAAAGTATTTTACATTTAACACAAGGAGATGATCATTTGAAGCATTTATATGGTGTAACTACAGCAATGGTAACCCCTTTTAATCAAAAAGGTGAAGTAGAGCTAGGTTTGGTTGAAAATTTAACTGAGTTTTTAATTTCGAAGGGTGTACATTGTTTGTATCCTTTGGGTACAACAGGGGAAATGTTAAGGCTTAGTGTTGAGGAGCGAAAAGCAGTTGCAGAGACCGTTGTGGGAAAGGCGAATGGCAGAGTCACTGTTTATATTCATGTCGGTGCAATGACTCAAGAGGAGACGATTGAGCTAGCGAGACATGCTCATTACATAGGCGCTGATGGTATAGGGGTAGTTACACCTGTATTCTTTAATGCCGATGATCGAGAACTTGAGGAGTATTTTGTAAAAGTTGCCTCAAGTGTTCCTGAAGATTTTCCAGTTTATTTGTATAATATCCCGCAATGCGCAAGCAATGATTTAACCACCCAGGTAGCGCAGAATATTGCCAACCACTGCAAAAATGTAATCGGTATCAAATACAGCTATCCGGATTTCTTAAGAACCAATGAATACTTAAACATTAATGAGGGTGAATTCTCCGTCGTACCCGGAACCGACAGGTTGTTCCTTGCAGGATTAGCGATGGGGTGTGAAGGGGTTGTGTCAGGCGTTTCCTGTGTCTATCCTGAGCCATTTATCGAAATCTATAACGCGTTTACGGAAAATAATCTCGAAAAAGCAAGGAAGTATCAAAAAATAGCGGTTCAGTATTGTGAAACATTAAAAAATGGCGGCAATATGGCTTATTTTAAAGCAGCACTTGAAATGAGAGGGATCAATGTTGGGTATATGAAAGCCCCTCAATTAAATCTAACGGAATCTGAAAAAGAGGTACTTAAAGAAAAACTAAATGAAATCAGCAGCCGTTTTTCAATAGTAATCTAAATTTTTTGAAATGAATGAGACATCGTAAGATTCCGGGTTCGTGTTTTTTCGTAAAAAGCTATAATTTGATTAGGTAAATAGTCGTTATAGCCTAATTTTTTTGAACTTGGAGGCCGCATGGAAAAAGTAACAATCAAAGACGTAGCAAGAGAAGCGGGAGTATCAATCGGCACTGTATCAAAGGTGCTAAATAATAAAGGTTATGTGAGCAAGGAGACTCGCTCAAAAGTATTAGAAATTATTGAATTACTAAAATATCAGGTCAATGCAAATGCACGAAGCTTAAAGGCAGTAAGAACGAAGAAGGTTGGAATGATTGTATCAGACATTTCTAACCCGTATATCATGTCCATAGCTAAAACAATTGAGAGTACGCTTCGACCGATTGGCTGCCATATGTTGATTATGAGCCATAATGAAAATGAAGAAACGGAAAGGGAATTAATCCAATTAATTCTTGAACAGCGGGTCGAAGCTCTTGTTTTGATCCCGACTGGCGGAAATCCAGAATTGGTTCAGTTTGTTATTAATCAAAAAATACCTGTCATTTTAGTAGATAAAAAGATAGAAGGCATAACAACCGATTTAATTGTGGATGACAATTACTATGGTTCCTACGAATCGATTTCCTACCTGAATTCATTAGGTCATGAACGAATAGGGGTTATCTATGGTCTTACTAAAAACTCAGTTGGTAAGGAAAGGTTAGAAGGAGCATTAGATGCGATTAAAACGTTTCAATGTTCCAATGACAGCAGCTTGATTAAGCCTGGTGAATTCAATGCAGAAAGTGCATATGAAGCAGCAACAGAATTGTTGCTTCTGCCTAATCCGCCAACCGCTATTTATAGTTGCAATAATACGATGACAATAGGACTTCTTAAAGCCACCAATGAACAAGGGCTTAAAATCCCGGAAGATATTTCTATTATTGCTTTTGGTGATGCTTCGCAGTGGGAATTAATCCAACCGCCATTAACCTTGATGACTCAACCTTTGAAAAGAATTGGTGTAGAATCGGCCATTCTTCTCAAAAATCGAATAACAATGGACGAGGACTTTTCACCAAAACAAATCATTATTAAACCTGAATTGCAAATCCGGAGTTCTTGTTCGAAACCGAGAGTCACTATTAAATAATACTAATTAAAAAGGCTGAAGAATCATGGATACCAATGTGTATAAACCAAAAGTAACAGTGGTTGGAAGCGTTAACATGGACTTGGTGGTGGAAGCAACCAGGTTTCCTATTAAAGGTGAAACGATCCTTGGAAAAAGCTTTAAGCAGTTTCCTGGGGGAAAAGGAGCAAACCAAGCTGTAGCTGCAGCAAGGCTAGGTGCCGATGTATCGTTTATCGGCTGCATAGGAAATGATGCATTTGGCTCCGGATTAAAGAGTCAATTAGTAAAGGAAAACATCCATGTTAACGGACTTTTTACAACCCCTGAAGAGCCTACAGGCATTGCTCAAATAACCATTTCTGAGGAAGATAACACCATTATTGTTATCTCTGGTGCCAATTATCAACTAACCAAGGAATGGGTTGAAAAAAATCGTTCATTAATTACAGAAGCTGATGTGGTCTTAACTCAATTAGAAATTCCAGTTGAGATTGTAGAACAGGTGGTGGGAATAGCTTATGAGAACAATGTTCCGGTTATTTTAAATCCAGCTCCAGCTCAAATTTTATCAACGAATCTATTAAATAAAATAACCTATCTTACTCCTAATGAAAGTGAGTTATCGCTTTTAACCATGATGAGTGGGGAAGATATCCCTGAAAAAATAGAAGTGTTACAGAGAAAAGGTGTTAAAAATGTGGTTGTCACAAGGGGAGCCAAGGGAGTTGCCTTCAAAAGGATGAACGATAATCAAGTCACCTACAAAGAAAGCAGGAAAGTAGATGTCGTTGATAGCACAGGTGCAGGTGATACTTTTAACGGTGCTTTGGCAGTAGGAATTGGCTTGGGCAAACCATTAAAAGATGCCATTGAATTTTCAATAAAGGTGGCAGCGCTTTCTGTAACAAAATTAGGTGCTCAGTCAGGATTGCCTTATTTACATGAATTATATGAATAGCATTTTAACAGATTGATAAATTGATAAAACAATAACAAAGGACTTTAAGGAGGACGGATAAAAATGAAAAAATGGCTTGTTGTAGTAGTAGCGTTATGTATGGTTTTACTGGGAGCCTGCAGCAGTTCCAAATCGAATCAGGCATCAGGGTCAGAAGCAAAAAAGAAGAAAGGATCCGATTATCCTACTAAACAAATCGAATTAGTGGTTCCTTATGCTCCTGGTGGTGCTTCTGATATGGTTTCTCGTACAGTTGGTTCTTACTTGGAAAAAGATTTAGGTGTACCTGTAGTGCCTGTTAATAAGACGGGTGGTACTGGAGCTGTTGGAATGTCTTATGTTGAAGGAAAGAATCCAGACGGATATACGATTGGATATGTGCCGGTTGAAATGACGATGGTTAAAGCTCTAGGCTTTGCTGACATTGAACCAGGAAAATTCGACATGCTAGGAAGAGCGATTGTGATTCCGGCGGCGATCACTGTACCTGCTGATGCTCCTTATAATACCATTGAAGAATTTATTAAGTATGCAAAAGAGAATCCAGGCAAAGTACGTGTTGGAAATTCCGGTACAGGCTCTATCTGGCATATTGCTGCCGCTGGTTTGGCAGAGAAAACTGGCGCAGAATTTAAATATGTACCATTTGAAGGAGCTGCCCCTGCTGTTGCGGCATTAATGGGCGGCCACATTGAAGCTGTTTCTGTCAGTCCATCCGAAGTCAAAGCGGGAGTAGATGGTGGAAAACTCAAGATTCTAGCTGTAATGAGTAAAGATCGTGATGCTACGTTTAAAGATGTTCCGACGTTAATTGAATCTGGGATTGACCTTGAAATTGCTGCTTGGGGTGGCTTTGTCGTTCCAAAAGGCACACCAGCTGATGTGAAAACGAAATTAGAAGAGTCGGTTAAAAAAGCAG
Organism: Neobacillus phoenicis; assembly: GCF_047302305.1. Lineage (NCBI taxonomy): Bacteria > Bacillati > Bacillota > Bacilli > Caryophanales > Bacillaceae > Neobacillus > Neobacillus phoenicis. The sequence continues at coordinate 897,148 of NZ_CP154847.1, forward strand.
TAGAATCTGACGAATTCAAAAAAGTGGCTGGCGAAAGAGGCTTAAATCCATCCCATCTTTCTGCTGAAGAATTTACTAAATTTGCGAACGATCAATTTAAATTCTTCGGAGAATTAATTCCGAAAATGCAACTGAAATAAACCTGATTTTACATCACCTAAAATAAGAGAAGAGGGTGAGACCTCGAATGAAAATTGCTAATATGATATTCCATGTTATTCTTATCGCGGTATCGTTGTTTTTCTTTAAGGAAAGTTTATCCTTTCCTAAAGGTGACGGTCTAGGCGGGTTAAGCCCCGCCTTTTTCCCTCAATTAATGTTAATTCTTGTGATTGTATTTAGTGCCTATGATTTAATTGTTTCTTTTTTAAAAAAGGAAAACGCTCGTTTTTTTGAAGGTGTTACCGGGAAAATGGCGGTTAGCTTTGGTGTTGTTTTTGGCAGCATGTTGCTCATGATTTTCCTTTTGGGGAAGTTACCATTTATCCTTATTGCGGCAGTTATGTTATTTATCCAATGTATGATTCTAAAGCTTAAGCTGGGTACGTCATTGGTGACATCGGTTGTTTTGAGTGTTTCCATTTATCTTATTTTTGTAAAAGGATTTAATGTTCTTCTGTAAGGAGGTGGATATGAAATGTTAGAAGCTATCATGCAATCGCTTCAACCTATGGTTTTATTATATATGATCATCGGTGTTGTATTAGGAATTTTTATTGGAGCATTACCTGGATTAACTGCAACCATGGGGGTTGCGATTCTAATTCCTTTAACCTTTTGGCTGCAGCCGGCAGAAGGATTAGCAATGTTAATTGCGATTTACTGTTCCGCTATTTTTGCCGGCGGTGTTCCAGCTATATTAATCAATGCTCCTGGTACTCCAGCCTCAATGGCCTCAGCTTGGGATGGCTATGCCATGAACAAACAGGGAAAGACAGGGCTGGCGCTGGGGATTAATGCCATCTATTCTGCTTTAGGTGGAATTGTCAGTACCCTCTTCCTTTTAGTTGCGGCCTTCCCTATTTCGAAGATAGCGTTAAGTTTCGGCCCTCCTGAATATTTTGCTTTGGCAGTATTCGGACTAACGATGATGATCAGTGTCTCCGGTAAGTCCATTACAAAAGGACTCATCATGGGGTTTCTCGGTCTGTTTATCGCGACAATTGGTTTAGACCCAATGCTGTCATTTCCACGATTCACCTTTGGGAGCACCACTTTATTAGAGGGAATTGACTTCATCCCGATTATGATTGGATTATTTGGTTTAGCAGAGGTTCTATCGCAAATCATTGAATCTAGTAAGACAGATAAAGTGGAAAAGAAAAAAATTGGTCGGATTCTTCCTAATAAAGAAGAACGGAAATTGATGAGGAAACCATTCTGGCTTTCTACAGCGATATCCACAATTATTGGTGCCATACCTGGAGCCGGCGGTGATATCGCGTCTATCATCAGCTGGGAGCAAAGTAAACGCCTTTCGAAGAAAAAGGACGAGTTTGGAAAAGGTTCAATCGAAGGTCTATGTGCCAGCAGTACAGCAAACAATGCCGTTATCGGCGGAGCATTTACCACGATGCTTACATTGGGGTTGCCGGGAGATAGTGTTACTGCCATTTTAATCGGAGCCCTGATGATGTACGGAATGCAGCCCGGCCCGACTCTTTTTACCGACCATATTGATTTTGTTTATATCATTATCTGTTTATTATTTATCGCCAATGTCATTGTTCTGCTTGTCGGTGTATTAGGGGCGAATCTGTTTTCAAGAATCATGTTAATCAGGCAAGAAATTATCTGGGTTTCCGTTATTCTGTTTAGTATCGTTGGATCTTACGCGCTGAATAACTCTTTCTTTGATGTTTGGGTAATGGCAGTGAGCGGGGTGCTGGGTGTTGTTTTTAGAAAGCTGGATTTCCCTTTAGGTCCGCTGATTTTGGCTTTGATTTTAGGTCCGATGGCTGAGTCGAATCTGCGACGTTCATTATCGATGAGCTTAGATGGCACAGCCGCCTACTTTATGACTAGACCAATCACGGTGGCATTACTTGCTTTAGCGATTATCTCGCTGGTTTTACCGTTTATCAAAAAAGTATTTTTTAAGCCGAAGAATAGAAATCACATGGATGTATGAAGATTGATAGTAGGAGGGGAAAAGTGTGAAAAAATTTATTAATATGCCGGAAAACGTTGTTACTGAAATGTTAGAAGGCTTACTTGCCGCCCATCCGGATTTATTGAAGTCAGTAGAGAATAATAGCAAGAATCTTGTGAGAAAAGATGCGCCTGTTCAAAATAAGGTGGCGATTATTTCTGGCGGCGGTTCAGGGCATTTGCCGCTTTTCTTAGGCTATATCGGCAAAGGGATGCTCGATGGAGTCGCGGTCGGAGAAATTTTTGCTTCGCCAAGTTCGAAGCAAATACTAGATGTAACCAAGGCAGTAGATAGCGGTAAAGGGGTTCTTTATTTATATGGTAATTATGGCGGAGACATCATGAATTTTGATATGGCCGCAGAAATGGCCGAAATGGAAGGAATTCAAACAGCAACTGTGATCGGCACGGATGATGTGGCATCCATGCCAAAGGGACAGGAGAGCGAAAGAAGAGGCGTGGCCGGCTTATTTTACTTATATAAAATTGCTGCAGCCAAAGCCGAAGAGGGAGCCTCTCTTGAGGAAGTAGTGGAAATTGCGCAGTTTACGAATAATAATGTCCGAACGATGGGAGTCGCCTTAAGTCCTTGTACGTTGCCTGAAGTTGGGAAACCGACCTTTACCATTGAAGAGGGAAAAATGGAACTAGGAATGGGTATTCATGGTGAACCTGGCTATTATAAAGGAGATATACAAACTGCCGATGAAGTGGCGGAAACAATTGTTTCGAAGATTTATGACGATTTAGTGCTCGAGGAAGGCAGTAAGGTCTCTGTGCTAGTGAACGGGCTAGGCGCTACTCCTTTAGAAGAGTTATATATTATTTTCCGTAAAGTGAAAAATGTATTGGAAGAAAAGAAGGTTTCGCTTCATAGAGCTTATGTCGGAGAATATGCAACCTCTTTGGAAATGGCCGGTCTATCGGTCTCTGTCCTAAAATTAAATGATGAACTGGAAAGGCTGTTAGATCAACCTTTCGTCACGCCATTCCATGTGCAGCCTTAGGAAGAGCAGGAGGGATTTCTTATGAGGAATACATTACAGTCTGATGATATTATGGGGATTTTGTCTTCAATTAAAGATCTAATGGAAGAAAATAAGGATTACCTATGTGAATTGGATGCTGCCCTTGGGGATGGCGATATTGGCCTTACGGTTTCAAAAGGTTTTAAAGCGATTGCGGAGGAAGTGGCTCCATTAGAGATTTCTGATATGGGGCTACTCTTTAAGAAAAGCGGTTTTGTCCTTGCTGAAGCTGTTCCTTCTACCATTGGCACGATTTTAGCTTCGGCTTTCATGCAAGCGGGCAATGGGTTGAAAGGGAAAAACGCCTTGGAAACGGCGGATTTGGCTACGCTTTTCGAAGGTATGATTGAAGGTATCCGAAAACGCGGTAAAGCTTCCTTTGGAGATAAAACCATTCTTGATTCACTATATCCGGCATTAGAGGCGTTGAAAGAGGCATCAAAAAACGGGCTTTCGCTGCAAGAATCCATTAGACTTGCCTATGTTGAGGCGCAAAATGGTGCTGAACGGACGAAAGAAATGCAATCTAGACATGGGAGAGCGGTAAGATATTTCGAAAATTCGATAGGACATCAGGATCCAGGAGCAACAGTTGGTGCGCTCATTATAAAAGGATTCAATGTTTATTTGAATAAGTAGAGTAGACAGGGGTAACGCGTCGGAAGCAAAAGGGTGGTTCTCATAAACTTTGACAACCATCACCCTGACGGTAGAGGTTGCATGGAAAGAGGTGCTAGAACACTTCTCTCTTTTTATTATATGTCAATTATATACAAAATCATTCCCACTTAAAAGCGGAAGAAAAAATTCCGGTGTCTGTTCCCTCCCGCGCCGTACGAAGCCAGCGGGGTTGGGGACAGTCCCCCACCGCTTTAACGCAGTGGGGGACTGTCCCCGTTATTTTGTCCCTGTTATCTTAATGACCCGTTTTTGTCGAAGTAGTAGGTTGTGCCTAATATTCGATAGGATCCGGTGACCATAGCTCCGTTTGGTTGAAGGAAGTACCAATGACCGTTGTAGAAGAACCTGCCGGTAAGCATGTCCCCGAAGATTTGGAGATAGTACCATTTGTTATTGACGTTCACCCATCCAGTTGCCATTGCCCCGCTATTTTTTAAATAGTACCAGGAACCTTTGTATCTGATCCAGCCGGTTTGCATAACCCCGTCATTATTGGAGAAGTACCAGGTGCTGCCGACTTTGTACCAGCCGGTCTTTTTCACATAGGTAACGGGATCGTAGTAGTACCAGTACCCATTTTCCAATGACCAACCGGGCTTTCCCCTCACGACTTGAACGGTTGTTGGGTCGCTCTTATTACCTTCCCAGTCTACTGCAATAATAGTTAGGACGGTGCCCGCCTTTTGTGTAGTGATGGTAATCGAGAACTTTTTATCTGATCCAGCCCGGCCTGTGCTAATGATGTCCCCGTTTACGACGACATCAACGGTTGCTCCAGGTTCTGTGGTACCTTGCACGACTGTAACCCGGTCGGTAACCTCATTGACAACTGGTTTTTCAGGTTCGGTTTGGTCCGGGAGAATGGTAAATTGCCCCGAAGATAAATCCACGCTATCCGCCCTTACCCTTGTTATGTTGTCGTTCATGTCTTTTGTTTCAATGGAATCGACCTTCCAGCTACCAGCTTTGGTATTGCTATGAATGAGAAAATCTCCTGTAACAGTTGAACCAGTTGAACCGTTAAGTGTGAGCGGGACCGCTATTTTTGTTTTTGTTATTAGTGAGAGATAATAGACCACTGCATCCTGCAAATGGGTATCATCTGTTGCATGTAGTGTTAAATGAATGGTTTGGTCGGCTTCTATCAATTCCATTACTTTTTTATCAACTGTTAAATTGGTGAATACTGGTGGATTGTTCTCTGTATATACATGAAATTCTCCCTTCGCCAGGGCCTCTTTGTCCCAGACCAGGAGATCATTTTCAGATGTATCTCTAACTAGTATATGATCGAATTTGTAGGTACCTGCTTCTACATTGGTCGAGACCTCGAAAGTTGCTTCATAGGCTCCTGTTTCTTGATTATATCTACAGGTTATAGCTTCCAATCTATTTGTAATGGGTGTACGGTAATAGGCCAGTATCCTCGACATTCTTTTTCTGTGTTTTTGGTCAGGAACGTGTACAGGGAGCGGTTCGCGGTCCTTTTAATTAAACTTTAGTTAGTATAGCGGATAATGGAAATAGGAGAAATTTGTAGGATTGTAGGATAGTAACGAGGGTAGGGGGTCCAAAATATGCAAGGTTTTATGCACTACTTGCGTATTTTGGATTTTTTTACATTCATAAAAATCTATTAGTTTAGCAAGGCTTTCTTTGGCTTTTATTAGGTTGACTTGATAGAATAAATTGCTTGCTCGGCGCCAAACCTGCTAAGGGTTCCTTCTAAATTCATACCTAATTTCTCTAGAAGCCTACAAGAGGGCCTATTAGCGATTTGTGTTTCGGCAATTACTTTTGGTAGGTTCAAGTCATCTAGCGCAAAATTAATAATCACTTGAACTACTTCCGTTGCATAACCAGCTCCCCACCAAGTGGGTAATAACTGATAGGACATTTCGAGGTAATCGCCGTCGTGGTGAGGGTCAAGGGACACCATCCCAATAAAATCATCGGTGTGTTTTTCGCTGACCACCCAATAAAAAGAATCATTACTTGAATGAAGCATTTCGTCGAATACAACTTCAATGGAATCATCTGGGCGTACCCCACCGAGATATTTTCTGACATCCTCATTTACATATAACTTTTTCACATCTGCAAAATCAGACTTTTGAAGGCAGCGTATAACGCATCTTTCTGTTTCAAACAATTACATTCATCCCCTAAGCATATTTTTTTCTTTCATATTAAAATGTTGAAATGCTTCTCTAAGACCATACTGTTTGGAAGGCGGGCAAGGGTGCGCCCTTGAGGTGGGTGAATAAACTTTAGGATTGAGTCCACAATCTTCTTTCATATGAGCGATCCAACACGTTTTAACTGAATAACCATATTTGTCTTTTATGTAGTCTTGAATCTGCTTATAAGTAGCCATGTAATCACATCCTCGTGCTATCGGCTTTCAATGGTAGAGGCCATCATGCTATGTGTTCCATCAATCATTTTATTTAGTTGGGCTAAAGCCCTCTTACTAATTAATTATCTCCACAATCTTTCATCTATAAAAAACCTCCCAGTTCACTGAATGGGAGGTTTTTTTGTTAATCCTCTGGACGAGGCATTTAAATTTTCACAACTAATCATAGGAGCTGTAGCCGTTGCTGTAGGGTTTATGTGTTAATCCTCTAAATGGGGCTTTTAAATTTCCACTTGATCTTGGAATGATTTTAGGCAACAGGGTAAAAGAAAAGTGTTAATCCTCTAAACGAGGCTTTTTAATTTCTATACGACTTCTTCCGCAGTGAGAAAGAAAGCAACTTAAGAATGTGTTAATCCTCTTAACGAGGCATTTCAATTTCCACTGCATCCTTATTTTATCCCTTATGTATCAAGGGTTTCAAGCTCTATTTTTGCACGCATATTTAGTCAAACAAGGTCAAACTTTTCGTTTTTACTATTAAGAAAATTCAGAACTTTAATTTCCTCTTAATTTCTCCTGTTTCCTCTTGTTTTCATTTTTTCGCTTTGTGAAAAACTTATGCACGCTCCCCCCGTTTTTTAAGGGTTTTTTGACCGTGTAATGAAGAATTAATGATTCCCTTTTTATTGTACCACAACAAGATCAAACACTCTTTTTATTAAATGCACCCTGGAGACGTTTGTAAGGGTACAGTTCGTAGAAGAAAGAAGCAGACTTGCGACATCTGAGGTATAACTTCACTTGTTAAGAAGACCATGGGACCGGTTGGTCAAAACCAGAGAATCGTCCCTGTTGTTCTCGTGGTACAGAAGGTAAATCCCTCGTTTGTAGAGAATAATGAAAGTAGTAGATATCATAATTCAAATGCATCAGTGTTTTTTTGTGGTATGACAAAAATGATATAGTAGAAGACATGGAAGTTGCCTTAAAAAAGATACTTAAATAAAGGTAATGAACAAACCTCTTTTAACCTACCTTGGAAACAAATCAACCGTGTTGTACTTCATGCTAGACAGGATTAGGTTCAGTCACTCTATTAAGTTCCTTTTCATAAAAGAAGCTGCCAGATCTCGACATTCTTTTTATCGTTTCTATTGCGAGAAACCATGGATAGGAAGCATTTATCTTTCTTTTAACTAAACGTTTGTTTACTTTCGAATGAAAGGGAAGAATAGAGAAAGGAGTCGATTGGAGAGAAATATGGGTTATTTTGAAGAATAAGAGGAAAATTCGCGGAATGTTGGCCGACACTCTTTTTATGCCATTTGTGATGAAAATAGCCATATTAGTGGACTTAAGCATGTTTTAACTAAACGATTAATTAGTATAGCTTATAGGGAAAACAGTCAAAACGTGGTGAAAAAACCATGAGAACCGTCCCTGTGGCAAGGATAAGGAGATGATTTTTAATGGAAAAAGTTACACCATTCTTAATGTTTCAAGATGGAAATGCAGAGGAAGCCATGAATTATTACATATCAATTATTGAGAGTTCAGAAATTACAAGTATTGTTCGTTATGGAGCGAATGAAGCTGGTGACGAAGGGGCTGTCATGCAGGCTACTTTTTCCTTAAAAGGGCAAGAGTTTATGTGCATTGACAGTAATGTGAAGCATCAGTTTTCCTTTACTCCTTCATTCTCGATTTTTGTTACTTGTGATAGTGAAGAAGAAATTAACACTCTCTATCAAAAACTTCTCGAGGGTGGACAAGCACTTATGCCAATTGGGAATTATGGTTTTAGCCAGAGGTTTGGTTGGCTCAATGATCGATTTGGAGTATCGTGGCAACTAAATCTTCCTGCGTGAACGTCTTAAGTGCTTTTATTAAATCAATACTAGAGTAAAAGCAGCAAGGTATTACTTCGTTAGGGGTAATACCTAGTTTTATATTAAGGAGCTTATCGTTTTGATCTCTTGATGTTGTTAGTAAACTTAGGAGGCGATGCTTCAATAACAAAATATTGTCTTTTCTTATCGAAGTATCGGAGGGGGGATATTTAGATGTCAAACCATGAGAATGAAGAAATGTTAACAGGAGGGAATGTTTCTAACGTTTATCGATCAGGAGATACTGTGTTACGAGAATTAAAGCCAGACAGTACTAAAATTCATAAACTATTAAAGCATTTGGAGGACAAGGGTTTCCGTTATGCACCAAAGTTTTTAGGTATGGATGAAAAAGGAAGAGAGATATTATCGTTTATTGAAGGAGAAGCCGGTAATTATCCTTTAAAAGAATACATGTGGTCGGATGCTGTCTTAATTGAAATAGCGAAAATGCTCCGTCTTTATCATGATTCTGTGAGTGATTTTCCATTGGATGATAGCTGGCAATCGATAGATAATACCCCCAAACCATTTGAGGTATTATGCCATAATGATTTTGCCATATATAACATTATTTTTAATCATGATAGACCAAAGGGTATTATTGACTTTGATGTTGCTGGACCTGGTCCAAGACTGTGGGACATAGCTTATACTCTTTATACTTGCGTCCCATTAAGTAGATTTTATCTTTCTGAAACAGGTGAGAAGGTTCATTATAATTCATTACTGCATGCTAACCGTATAAAACAAAGAATTAGATTGTTTTTTGAAGCTTACGGTGAGGGAATAGAAGAAGATTATATGGAAATGGTAATACTGCGATTAGAAGGGTTATGTAAAACAATTACAAGAAAAGCCAGTGAAGGTGACATAGCTTTTCAAAAGATGATCGATGAAGGGCATCTTGAACATTATCAAAACGATATTACATTCATTCTTGAAACTGGAAAAGCGTGGATTTGAACTTTTTACTAGAATAAATATAAATGATCAGATAATAAATTTTTACACATAAGGAGATAAAACTATGGCAAAAAACAAATTACTAAGAATGGACAATGTCGGCATCGTGGTAGAATCCCTTGATGACGCAATCTCTTTCTTCGAGGAGATTGGCTTGAGCCTCGAAGGGAGAGCCACTGTCGAAGGTGAATGGGCTGGTAGCGTAACCGGACTGGGTTCTCAGTGCGTAGAGATTGCTATGATGGTTACCCCAGATGGACACAGTCGACTTGAACTTTCGCGATTTCTCACCCCACCTACTATATCAGATCACCGGACTGCGCCTGTAAACGCCCTCGGTTATCTACGCGTCATGTTTACAGTTGAAGACATTGACGAAATGGTATCCAGACTCACTAAGTTTGGTGCTCAGCTCGTTGGCGAAGTGGTTCAGTACGAGGACTCGTATCGTCTCTGCTACATTCGTGGAACCGAAGGACTTCTAATCGGTTTGGCGGAACAGCTCGGTAACAAATAAGTAAGTGACGTTTTATAAAAAATAAAAGGGCGCTTTTCTTTAATAGAGGGCGTCTTTTGTAATGCCTCAACACATTATTAGAAACTGACGAGTAAAAGATATTTGTAGGTTTGTGGAAAATAAACGAGGGTATGTCTCTTTTCATGTGCTCCAAGCTGAGGGTTAATGAAAAGGACTGTTCTTGTGGTAGAACCGTCCTTCTTGCAATTGGGCACCTGTCGCGATTAATTCTTACCAGTGAGTATTTCGATTAGTTCTGCTGATTTCTTTTTGTCCAATTGAACATATTTACTTTGGGCGTCTATTACCAGTTCAACTTGGTCCTTGTTGGGACTGATCCAAAGTTCGTATAACACGGCTTTTGCCTCTATTTCAGGATTCGTAAATTGAAATACAAATCGGTAATCAGGCGGGCGTACCATAGATACTTTTGCATTTTCCCAATCACTGTCTTCTAATATATCTTTTACCTTTTGAACTTGGATTTTGGTAGTAATTTTTTTGAAGGCTTCATATTTATTTTCATCACCAACACGTTTTTTCACTTCTATATATTGCTCTTCATTCTTCATTCCGTCGAAACAACCCGTTGTAAACAATGAAATGATTCCAATAAAAACAGTTAAATAGGTAAATTTTTTCAAGATTCACCGCCCCCTTCAGTAATAAGACGGATTTCTTTTAGAAAAGTATCAAATATTCTTTTCAATTTAATTAATCTGGGGTTGCCCCGCCACGGTCCTTGATGACTGTGGTTTTATTTATGGAGGTGTGGGTGGAGGTTAGTGGTTGGCGAGTAAAATGGGGGAAATGACGAGTAAAGTATGAAAGTTGACGAGTAAAAAAGAAAATAGACGAGTAAATCATAAATTTGACGAGTAAAAGACCGAAAGTGACGAGTAAAAAAGGAAATCATATAAAAAGGGTAATTTTAACGAGACATCAAGAGATGATCAACACATAATTGGGGAGGAAGATACTAAAGCCAGGCTGTTCGCCTGGCTTTTTAGCATGTAGGGGGAGTTCTAGTGCCAGGCACCTTTCAAATTTATCGTAGATTGATAGGCTTTTGGAAAATGATAGATTGAAATGTGGAACCGAGGAACGGTTTTCTGGTGGCTATTTCTAATCGATGAGCTTTTATTAGCCAGGAGAACCGTCCGGGACCTGTGGCGCCTGGAGGGACAGTCCCCCACCGCTTTAAAGCGGCGGGGGACTGTCCCCTTTTTTGAAATTATTTTTTCAGAATCATCTCTTTATAGGAAGTAATTTTATGTTCTAATATTTTATCTGTTTCTTCTAGTGTCTTTAGCTGGCTTTCGATCGAACGTTTATGATCTTCTAAGAGTTTTAATCGATTAATTGCTGTATGTTCACCTTCCGTATACAAGTAGGCATATTCTTTTATTTTTGTGAGCGGCATTTGCGTCTCTTTTAATTTTAAGACAAATTTCAGCCATTGAAGATGGGATTCAGAATATGTTCTTTCTCCGTGTTCATTCCGATCGGGGAGAATAATTTTCTCTTTTTCATAGTAACGTAATGTATGTGCGCTGACTCCTATTAGTTGAGCCACTTCTCCGATTGTATACATAATAACCTCCATATTTAACCAATACTAATCTGATGAAAAATAGTTTGCCTTAGAGTGTACTCTAACCAATATAATAAATCCGTATCAGCTAAACAATCATTTTTATGAGTATATACAAAATAGTAGGAGGAAATGAAATGATGAAATATACAGTTATTACAGGTGCAAGTTCTGGGATTGGGTATGAAACAGCTCTTGCATTTGCAGCTCGTGGAAAAAATTTAGTCATTGTGGCACGTAGAACAGAGGAGCTTGAAAAACTAAAATCAGAAATCGCGAAAGTAAATGCAGAACTAGAAGTGGTTATAAAAACAGTGGATTTATCTCATACGAAAAATGCGTATATCTTATATGAAGAGTTAAAGGAATACGAAATTGAAACGTGGATCAATAATGCTGGGTTTGGTAATTTCGCATCCGTTGGTGATCAAAATTTAACTAAAATTGAGACGATGCTGAATTTAAATATTGAAGCGCTAACGATTTTAACTTCACTTTATGTGCGTGACTATTCAACCGTGGAAGGAACGCAAGTAATTAACGTTTCTTCGGGTGGAGGCTATACGATTATTGGAAATGCCATCACTTATTGTGCTTCTAAATTCTATGTAAGTGCCTTTACTGAGGGACTTGCACATGAATTAAAAGAACAAGGTGCAAGGATGCAAGCAAAAGTATTAGCGCCAGCTGCAACTGAAACTGAATTTGCAAAAGTATCGAATGACCTAGAGGAAAATGTGAAATTCGAAGGACTTCTACCTAAATACCATACAGCGAAAGAAATGGCTGGATTTATGCTTGATCTTTATGACAGCGAAAAAGTAGTTGGCATTGTCGATGGTGTTACGTATGAATTTCAATTAAAGGATCCCATTTATCCTTATGCAGTAAGAATGAGAAACTAAAGCCAAGGGGACGGTTCTGGGGGTTTTTTCTCCTCGGCTTTTTGGTGACTTGTGATGTTTGGGGACAGTCCCCCGGCGCTTTAACGCAGCGGGGGACTGTCCCTTCTTTTTTTGTCGCTTCCTTTTGCTATACATTTTAGAAAATATTGGTTATAATTGGTCTATATAAACTAGCCGGTCGGTTTATTTCGTGGAGAAGGTGGGGATTTGTATGGGAGAAGAGAAGTATATCAAGCTTAGGAATGAAATGATCTACACCAACATAATGGGAAAAGGGGAACCTTTGATTTTTTTACATGGTGGACCAGGTGGGGAGCATCGCTTTTTTTTACCTCATTTACAAGATTTATCCCAACGCTTTACACTCATTTTTTATGACCAAAGAGGTTGTGGGCAATCAGAGAAAGCAGAAAATGAGGATTATACGATGGATGGAGAGGTTGAAACGTTAGAGGCACTTCGTCAATTTTTCAAGATAGAGAAACTGAATCTTATTGGTGAATCGTGGGGGTCCATGCTAGCCCTTTTATACGCCGTCAAATACCCTGATCATGTGAATAAACTATTTATGACGGCCGCGGTGGGTGCGACAACGGAAGGGTATTTCAGATTTGAGAAAGAACTGATGAATCGATTAACAATGGATGAACGGAAATGGCTGGAAGAGGTATCGCCTAAAGTGGATAGTGAAGAGGTGGACGTTGCGGAGATTTTTAAAATGATTGATCCGTATTACGTGTACTCGCCTGAAAGCTTAACGAAGAAGACGAAAACCCAATCGAATGCGAGGGTAAATGAGCTGATAGGGAAAGACATTGCCGATAACTATGATGTGTCAAAGGCTGCTTCCAAACTTAGTCGGATCCCCATGCTAGTTGCACAAGGTGACCATGACATCCTTACACCGGAAATCCTAGAACAAGTATTAGTTAACTATATCCCTCATATTGAAGTAAGGGAAATAAAGGATTGCGGGCATTGGTCAGTAGTTGAACAACCGGAGCAGCTTCAGGCGATGATCAAGGAGTTTTTTCAAAAAGGATACTAGCTTGATAGGTGGAGGAGGACATCAAAATGGGGTTGGAAGATACTGTTTTGGAGGAACTATTTCATCAATATAGCCCTATTATTTATCGCTATATTTTATTTGTGACGAAATGTAAAGAGGAAGCGGAGGACTTAACGCAGGAAGTGTTTTTTAAAGCTTACCGCGGTTTAGCCCATTATCGGGGAGAGTCGTCGTATAAGACTTGGTTATACACCATTGCACGTAATGTTATTATTGATCATTATCGAAAAAAAAGGGCAATCAATGATGGTTTGATAGATTTGGATTTACTCTTATCTGACCAAAATCAGCTGGTTCCTGAAGAAGTGTTGGATCGTAAGGAACAAACACAAATTTTATACAGAGCGATCATGGAGTTAAAGTTTCCCTACCGTGAGGTCATTATCTTACGGAAGATTAAAGGATATTCTGTCACTGAGACTGCTACTATACTAGGATGTACGGAGGGCAAGGTCAAAGTCACTCTTCATCGAGCCTTACATAGACTTAAGGATAAATTGAATCGAGATCGGTGGAATTTCGATGAATTACGTAAAAGTTGTTAAAAATATAAAAAGAATGGGGACAGTCCCCCAGTACGTTAAAGCAGTATGCCTATTTTTAATACAGACGGGCTCCAACTTCCTCTCTGAGTGTAATATATAGGGTAAGTCGTATTACCTCTCTATACATTCGAAAGGAAGTGTAAAAAATGGATAATGCCATACCGTATTCAAATGCCTTACCGATTTCAAATGCCATACCGGCTAATGTTATTCCCCAACCTCAATTATCTTACTGCTATGCAGCACCTGTTTATACAGATTGTTTTCCTGCACGTGGCTGCGGTGATTTTATACTGATAGTTGTGTTGTTTATTTTATTAATCATTGTTGGTGCAGTTTGTTTCTGTGGGTAACAGATGTGACTGTATCTATTAAATAATCCTCATTTTTACTCCTGATGAGGATTATTTTTCTGAAGGAAGGATGTTCGTTTCTTATCGAAGTAACGGGCAGTTTAGTCCAAGAAGGAATATTCAATACTCTAAACCAATAATACAATATATCTAAAACAGGACATTTAAATAGTGTTCTTAAGTAAAGTGTGCTTAAGTTTAGATTATGGCTGTCATTGAGGCAGCTTTTTCTTGTTAATCAAACGGGTGCATAGTTGAAGAAGGACTTATTGGAAATATCCTGAATAAATTAGGATATAGGCAATTTTTAGGAGGGATTGGATGAAAAAAAATTACAGATTTTTGGGTATGTTTTATTTTCTTCTGGAACTGTATTATTTGGTTTAATGCATCTTGCAATTGCTTTGTATATTCCTAAATTGAATGGGTGGAGTGACCCACCAGGGAAATTTGAAACAGTGCTAAATGATATTATGGGGTGGGTTCCATATACGTTAAGTCTATTATTTATATTAATTGGTGGATTTATTGTTATTTTTGATATATTGCAAACCAAGAGGATTGAAAAAGATAATAATTTTACAAATTAATTAAGTAAAAAATCTGGTTAGTATTAAGCTAACGGGAGCGTTGATCCAAGAAGGATTAACGCTCCTTTTTGTTTATGGGCTAGATGATCAGCAGTAAGATGGCCGTCACTACATAGGTAAGAAGGATAAACTTGAACAGAGATGATAGTTGCAAGGACAATCGCTCCAGTAGCCATCATGCAAAACGCATAACCGAAACCGCCAATTAATCCAGCAGACTGTAAAATGGCTGCAATGGCTCCCCCAGTATCATCTTTGTATTTCTTGGATAATCTGCAACCGATACATCATGAGCCTCCAGAAAAAAGCCTACTCCCCTTCGTACCAATTTCAACATACTCTCCTCCTAAACAAATGATCGACCAACAAAAGCGGGTGGTGCCTGGCATCGGTAAAGAAATGTTAGGTGTTTTGCTTGTATAAGATTAAGATGGATGCCATCTCTAACATGTATTCTTGCAAGAGTAAATCATGCATGGTTTTTTCATGGGAGAGATGAACCGTCCCCTGTATCTTTCTTCTTCTGGTTGGTTGGTTCCCACCATAAAAAACGAATTGGGAAAATTCCCTTTGCCGCCCTCTTGCATTAATAGTGTATTAAGTATATAATACAAGCAACAGGTGTATTACACGCTTAATACATTTGAGCTCAATGGTACAGTCTGATCTCTTTTTAGCCTTTTTTTATCATTGGTGTATTAACCGTATAATACAGTATGAATTTATAGGAGTTGGGTCTATGGATGTCAAGTTTAACAATAGGGATCCGGTTTATGTGCAGGTGATTCGGCATTTTAAGGAACAAATTGCCACTCGGTATTTTGAACCGGGTCAAGAAATTCCATCGCGAAGAGAACTAGCGAATCAGCTGAAAATTAATCCAAATACGGCGCAGCGTGCGTATAAAGAAATGGAGGAACAGGGGTTGATCTTTACGGAGGGAAATTTGCCTAGCCGCATTACGAAAGACGAGCAGGTGTTGAAAAGGGTTCGAGAGGAATTAATCTTAGAGGCAGTCGATGCTTTCGTTCAATCCGTCCGTTCCATCCAGGTACCATTACACGAAGCATGGGACTTGGTGAAGAACGAGTTTGAGCGGGAAAGTCATGAATAGGGGGGATTTAAGTGATTGAAGTAAAAAATATAACCAAAAAATTTGGTCGGAAGAAAGTGTTAGATGGCGTCACGTTTACAGCTGAAAAAGGGAAGATTACCTGTTTAATTGGCATTAATGGGGTCGGGAAAACAACGATTATGAAAGCGATTATGGCCTTAACCCCGATAAATAGCGGTGAAGTCCTCATTAATGGAGAAAAAATTCATAAGGGAAGCTATGAAAAAATCACCTTTATCCCAGATGCGATTACGATGCTTCCGCAAATGAAAATCAGCGATGCGTTTACCTTTATGGCTGACTTTTACGATTGTTGGAACCAGGACAGGGCAAGTGAACTGCTCCAATTTTTCAAACTAAAAGAATCTGATCGAATTTCCGAACTATCGAAAGGCAACACCGCCAAAGTGAACCTGCTGCTCGGGTTAGCTCTGGATGTGGATTATATCCTAATGGACGAACCTTTTTCCGGGATTGATATCTTTAGCAGGGAGCAGATTGCAGAGGTATTTACGAGTCATCTCATCGAGAACCGGGGGGTTGTCATCACGACACATGAAATCACTGATATTGAACATCTCATTGATAAGGTCGTGCTGCTCGATCATGGGGTCGTGTTAAAAGAATTTAATACCGAAGAAGTAAGAGAAACGGAAGGGAAATCGGTCATTGATGTGATGAGAGAGGTGTATAAAGGATGAGTCGTTATTTGAAGCTAGTCAATTTCGAGTTTACTCGCTTTTGGAAATTATTTGTCGTTTTAATGGGTGTGACAATTGTTTCCCAAATCATTGGCGTAATCTATAAAGCACGAAAATATGTAAGTCAATCCAATCAAATGATCTATGAAGAACACCTGTCGAAGAGTGAGTTTCTCGAACAATTTGGCACCCTCTCCTTACTTAATATTTCACAGACACTTTGGTTTATCGGGCCAATTGGACTTTGTATGGTTGTTTTACTGATTTATGTCTTTTTTATTTGGTATCGTGATTGGTTGGGGAAAAATACCTTTATTTATCGTTTGTTGATGCTGCCGACAGCCCGCCTTCATGTTTATTTAGCAAAGGCGACCACGATTTTCCTATTTACAATCAGTCTTGTTGCCATGCAGCTGGTTTTATTCCCAATCGAAAATTATATTTTGAAAATGATCGTTCCACAGGAGTTTCGAACGGACCTTTCCGTGTATGAAATGACTAAGTTTCCAGATTTGCAGATTATGTTCCCGAATACTTTTACGGAATTTGTTCTTTATTATGGCGGTGGAATCGCGGCTGTGATGATTGTTTTTACGGCCATTTTGTTTGAACGTTCATATCGCCTCAAAGGGGTGTTTTATGGCCTTCTCTATAGTGCTGCGTCTGTATTCATTTTTTTACTGCCATTATTAGTGAATACTTTTATTCTAAACAATTATTTCTATCCCCTAGAACTATTCTTCATGGAACTAGGAACTGGGATACTGGTTTTGGCTGGTGCTATTTGGACAGGAAATTTCCTCATTCAGAAAAAAGTAAGGGTTTAGGGAGGCACAGAAATGAAACGATATTGGAAAATCATCACGCTTAGTATCGTAACAGTACTTATTATTGGCACCTTTTATATACAATCCAGTTTGGCTGCCGAACAGAATACAACGATTGATTTTGAAAAAGTAAGCGGGAATGAAGAGGAAATCAATGATTTACTCCTATCCGGTGACTATGTGGTTGGTAACTTGAATCAATCATTACAAATCACAAATAAGGAAACTATCAATCTAACGAACCAATCGTTCTTTCAACGACTAACCAGGGTTAACAATGGACCCATTATAAAAAAATTGATCAATCAATATCGAAGCTTTATGCGTGGGAAGGAATTAAACCCTGCTGCCTTTTATGAAGATGAAAAACTAGTAGCCTATGCTAATATAATTGACCCGGACTCTAGAGATGCTTCTATTGATGTTGACTTCTTTAATAAAAAATCAGAAGAGACGACTTCCATTCAGCTGGATGTGCCCAAAAATGAAACATATAGTTGGATGGATGTGGTTGATGTCCAAGTCATCGCTGGAAACCTAAAGGTCATCACTCGGGGGTTTCAAACAAAAGGCGGAAGTGATCTGAATGTCTACACCATTAACATCGCTGAACAAAAGCTAGTGAAGAATGAAGTGATTTATACGACTCCACCGGTAGAGAATGGTGGGTCAGACCTCTTCGTTATGAATGATGATAATTCTATTAAACCGGAAAAATATCTTTTATTAAAATTGGATGTTTATGGTGAGCAACCGGCCCAAGATAATGGTGAAATGGGATCAGAAGCTGGACCGCAAGTAGTCTCAAATGAAGTCATGGTGTACGATTTAGAAACAAATCAGTTGGAAAAAATAGGAGTGCCTGATGAAATGTTAGGATCCATTAACAATTTGGCCGCTGTCAGCCAGTCTTCCATTTATATTCCATCCCAGACGGCAAAGGGGATAGAAGTGAATACGTATGATATCAAAAATCAGAAGTGGGGCACAAAACTGACCATTGAGATCGTCCAGAATAAAAATGGTGAGAGTTCTCCCTATATGAAACTAATATATGATAAATTATATATCATTCAAGCAACACCAACCGGACACACCATCCAGATTCGCGATCTAAAAACAGGAAAATCTCTATATGAAGGAAAACTAAAAGTAAAAAATACAAACCAAGGACAAAAGGATTATCAGCTCTTCATTAATGAAATAGAGAAAATTCAGTGACAATGGACAGGGGGACCGCAGTTTAAATCCGTGCCCGGAATGCCGTGGATTTGGCCGATTATTTTACAAATATAACAAATGAATGAGAAAGGGTGGGGACAGTGGTTGAAAATAATATAAATCGTGTTGCACCCTCTTGTCCCTTATCCGAAAAAGATTTTGACCAGTTGATTAAAGAATATGAAATCGAACTACGTTTCGTAGCCTACAAATATGTTCGTAACTGGATAATCGTGGACGATATTATGCAAGAGGTGTTCATCAAAATATTCTTGAAATGGGACTCGTTTGAACAACGGTCTTCGATCAAATCCTGGTTATACACGGTTACTATTAACCAGTGCATCGATTATTTTCGAAGTAAAACGGTCAAACACACTCTACTAATCGATGATCTTGAAAAAATGGAAGTGTTGCATACTGACCCAGCAGCAGAAACTGAGGCCATCCAACAGCTTGACAATAAGTGGCTGTATCATACTGTTAATTCCTTACCTACCCAATTTAAAGAACCAATCATCCTTTATTACTTTAAACAGTATTCTTATAAGGAAATTGGCGAGCTATTAAATGAAACCATTTGCGTTATCAAAAATCGACTCTTTAGAGGTCGACGATTGCTTAAGGAATTGATATTTAGACAGGAGATGGGGTGACGGGGGAGGACCAGGGGACGGTTCTGCCGGCTATCAAAAATTTTGACCCTGGTTATAAAATGCCTAAACCCTTGGTACATGTGGGATTAGGCATTTTTTTATTTGTCCATAATTAAGGTTAAGAAGGATTAACGCTTTTTCTTGTTGAACTTTATTAAAGGAACGCAGGTTCGTTTTTACATGAGTGGTTTGTTTCTATTTCGTCTTCTTGATCTAACCGATGCAGATTAGCTCAAGAAGGAAATCGCCCCTTTCATAGCGAAAGAAAAAATTTAAGGAGGGTTGGCTATGAAAAGGAAAATTATTTATTTTCCACTTATATTAATATTACTGCCCGTTTTATTTTTCACTGTAGATTTAAGTCTTGCTAAACTTAACAAACCTCCAGTATTTGCGATTAAAACTGAAATATATAAAGATGGTGGAACAAAGGATTACAGAGGTCTTGGATATAAAGTGATTGATTATAATGAATTAGATGGTGAAGGAAGACAAGATGTAGTTTTTATATCAAAATTAATTAAGGTTGGTAATTCTAAATAATTTTATAAAGGAAAAAATTAGCAACAACCTCATCAACGAACTGGGTGCTTGAGTTTAAGAAGGATTTCTGCAGCTCAACTTACGGGACAGGTTAGTTTTATAAGGAAAGACAAAGGTGACCTCTGCTCCAAGAGAAATATAATACTAAATAAAAATCAGCAAGAAAAAGGACAATACCTATTTGAAGGTATTATCCTTTTTTTTCGTAATCGAGTTAATTTCTATGACAACCTATTTTTGCAGTTATTTATTCATTTCAATCGTTTCATTCACATCTGTCGATTGAGAACTTTGCCCTGTCATGCGTTTGTAGAGAAAGGCGATTTTCTTCGTAAAATTACCGGTATCCCAATATTCGGCTGCTTCTGCTTTTACCTTTAGCAAGACAACGTTAGGATCATCATAAGAAGTTTGCATTATTGTCTCATATGCTTTGCTCCACAATTCCTTTTTTTTGCCTAAATCCTCAACGATTTCCGCTCTTCCTCGGACGGAAACATAGGATTTACCTGCATAAGCCACATTTACATCTTGATCATGTAAAATTTCTTCATATTTATTAGTCTCTTTTTTTGTGAAAAACCATAAGTCACCATCAAACTCTACTTCTTGTGTTTTCATAGGACGAGAAACAAGCCCTTCTTCCGTTACCGTAGTCAGCATGGCCGTGTCTACGTCTTTGATTAACTCTCTTAATGTTTCTATTTCTTCTTGTTTCATCATGTTAGACATTTGGATCACCTCATGAATGTTTTAAGATGTATACTACCCTTTCCATCAATTTTTATTCAGGTATGGCGAAATACTACAGGTTAATTAAATAAGGATTATCAATATGTTAAAATTAGGAAAATATAAAAATAATAGTAAAGTATTTGAGATGAAAATTTACTTTAAAGAAGTGGGGAAAATAGATGTTTGGAATATTCTATTTTATATTGGTGTCATTTTAGCCTTGATTGGTATATTTACTTTTATAACACATCAAGCACCTATATTTGCATAAAATATTAAAGGAGGAATACGATTGATCTACATAAGTGTTGCGGCTGTTGTTCTTGGTTTAGTTGCATTTAATGTTTCATTCGATTCAAAGAGAAAAATAAAAGAATTAGAACATAGGGTTAGCGAATTAGAGAAGAAAAGTGGAATTTAGTAAGAAATCCCTGTGTTTTTAGGTAGATTAGTATAAATTGTAAAAAATTGTTATAATTAAGTGGTAGATTCTTAGAATATATGAGGGCACTCGTTATGACCATGCATTTGCTTGAACTAACCATTCTGACATTAATCGTCCATTTAATTGACACACTGGCTTATTCAGTCCGACTTAACTCTGTAAAAAATGGGAAGTTTGCACTTTCTATATCACTATTTAATATTTTTGTTTTAGTATCGAGGACGGCAAATATGTTCCAAGCTCCTTTAATTGGTGGACTAATTGGAATTAGTATATTAAAACATCAAGATCCTTTGTCCGATATTAGAATGGTCATTTTATCTGCCACGATTGGAACGATTGTAGGAATTGTGTTAATCCCCACGTTTTTAAAGTTATTTTCAAAAGCTGTCGATCAGCTTGAAGTAAGAGGGTCAGTCCCTTCTATTATAGTAGAGGCTTTGAGTATTAATAACATAAAAAGAATTGTTAAAAGTACTACTAGACCTAGAAAAAATATGATGACACGTTTAAGGTTTCGAGAAATACCCAAACGATTTTTATTACTTAATACGATGATCACAGCTATATATACCATTGGGGTCATTGCTGCATATTATGCAGCATTCTTTGTTGATGAAAAATTCCGTTTGGCGGCGTCAGCTTCATCTGGAATGATAAACGGTATTGCCACCATTTTATTAACGCTGTTGGTGGATCCTCAATCTGCCATCATCACTTATCAGGCACTTAGGGGAAAACGACCGTATGGAGATGTTAAAGCCCTTGTCATCATGTTAATAGGAACAAAACTTATTGGAACACTATTGGGACAAATACTAATCTATCCCGCTGCTCGAATGATTGCATTCTTTTATTCATAGAGAGGACCAGGGGGACGTTCGAGGAGGTAAGGTTTTCTCCCTGGGAAAATTCTATATCTATAAATCTACTATCTTTCATTGCCTCTTTGTTTGTTGTCAATCTGTCCATTTATTTTATTTACTATCTATTTTCTTTACTAAGGAAGTGATTTTTTCAGAACTCAGATCCAAAGTGACTTGTGTGACGAACGAAGCAGGTTAGTGAAAGAAGGAATTCGCTTTCAAAACTAGAATTTAAAATTAGTAACTAACGGAATAGGAAGGGGATTTTTATGATAATAAAGGGTTTCGGAGGAATTTTTTGGAGGACTAAAAATCTTGAGGATGTAAAAAAATGGTACAGTGAAGTGTTGAAGATTGAAATTAATGATTGGAATATGACTATAATTAAACCTGATTCAGGAAATGAAACGATCTTTTCTTTCTTTACTGAAGATGACACCTACTTTCCAACAGAGCAGCAAGTGATGTTGAATTTCGAAGTTTATAATCTTGACGAGACGATTGAGCATCTTGAACAAATTGGTGTACCGCTTGAAAAGAAAAAAGAGGTTAGTGAATTTGGTCAGTTTATTTGGATTAAAGATCCTGAAGGGAGACTGGTTGAGCTTTGGGAGAAATAACGGGGGCCTGAGCGAAACAAGGAGTTGTAGTTGCGGCTCCTTTTTCCTTTTTCACGAACGGGCAGTTTTCTTGGAGTAGAAAAAAGCCTAATCTTATAGTTTCTGGAGGTAAAATTAGGCTTTTCTTAATCCCAAACATCATAAATTGAATTTTTTAGTACTCCCCTAGATCGATAGGCAATCGTTATCTATTTTTCCAATTATGAAACAAGTTTTAGTCCTACCGCCGCACATAAGACCATTGTGATGAAGACCAACCTTTTCCAATCCTTTGATTCTCCATATAAAAGCATTCCTACTATTGCTCCACCAGACGCACCAATTCCTGTCCAAATTGCATATGCTGTCCCCATAGGAAGTGTTTCCATTGCATAAGATAGAAATATGAAGCTTGCCCCAAATCCAAGAAACATTAGAACCAGTGACTGCCAATTACGGTCCCTATGAAGTTTATTTATCATAGCAACACCAAACATTTCAAATAACCCTGCTAGGATTAAAGAAATCCACGCCATTAGGAATCAGCCCCTTCCTGAACTGTATCCTTTGTCACTAATTTCAAACCAATTACCCCTGCTAGTAACAATAAAATCAAAAGTATTTTACTTATTTTGAATGGTTCACCAAAGAATATTATTTCAGAGATAACAGTGCCCGCTGTACCCAATCCCACAAAAACTGCATATACAGTTCCTACGGGAAGTTTTCGACCCGCCATAACCATTCCATAGAAGCTGATGATTATGGATAAAACAGTTCCGGACCAAGTCCAAAAGTCATCTGCGTGTTTCAGTCCAACCACCCAAAATACCTCAAATAGTGCTGCAATAAAAACTTTAATCCAATGTGCTTTCATTTAATGATTCCTCCAATCTTATTTTTACCAAAACAAAAAAAAGCCTGAGAGATGACTGTTAAACAGTTTCTCCCAGGCTTTTATCCTTCCGTGACACAGCAAAGCTGTGAGTTTTCTCTCGGACCAGACCAACGTTAAAGCTGCGGAACCCTAGAAAACATTCCTCTTATGCAATTAATTAAAATTATACACACACCTTCAAATTATTCAATAACAGAAATATCCATCACTTTAAAGATAGAGGTGTGAATCATTGTACTTAAAGTAAAGGGTACGTTTCTTCAATAAAGGGAGGATTGCTTTTTCCTTATTAATGTATTGGAGCGGGAAAGTTGAAGAAGGGATTCGAGTAATTTAGGAGAAATATAAGTAAAGTTCGTATATATGAAGGTGGACAAATGGATAAATTTATACAGTTTTTAGAGAATCATCTAGGAATGATTGAATGTGGCTGTACTAATGATGATAGAGGCGAACGACTTCCTGTTCAAATTGTAAAATACAGTAAAGGTCCTTTTTCAGGTACTAAAACATTTTCTACTTTGGGATTAAGTAAAGTTCCATTGACTTCCTATGTTTCTGGAAAACAAATTTGGCAGGAATTAATTTTCATTTCATACTCCAATATTGGAAATTTAAATATACCTGCATTACTGACACAAGTTAGCCAGATGGCTTTAGATTCAAGTACAGCATTCTTAAGAGGAGATGTAATTGGACCCTATGGACCAATTTTTGAAGACTCAAATTTAGAAGCCCTTTATGTAACAGGTCCAGGTTACTTTCCAGATTCATTTGATGCTTTTAAAGTTGATGATAAAAAAACTATAATAATGGCTTGGTTAATTCCAATTACTTCAAAGGAAGCAGAATTTATTAAACAAAAAGGATGGGAAGAATTCGAAGATAAGCTTGTGGAATTAGACCCTGATTTGATTGATTTTAAGAGGGAAAGTATTATCTAATGTCATTCGGTCTTCTTCAACTTACTGGTGCTTTTGTTCAGAATGATGTGATCGCTGCAGCGGTCTTTTTTCTTGTTGCACTAACGGGCAGTTTAGTTGAAGAAGGAATAACGAATTGTGAAGAATATGGGGATTGTATAAAGAAGGGATTTTTGTTAAAGAATAAGCTAAAATTTGATAAAACAAATATTCTTTGGGTGATATAAATGAAAAATCAAAAATTGTTATTGCTGTCTTTACTGGTTCTACCTTGGTTAACGGTACCGTTACTGGGTAGTAAAGCATTTAAAAGATTTCTGCCCACTGCCATTTTTATGTGTACATTCACTAAAGCTCTAGATTTTTATGGTGAAAAGAAAAATTGGTGGAAATTTTATAATGGTATTGGACCTTTTGAAAGTATGAATTTTATGAATTTCGGTCCATACCTTGTTACTAGCTTATGGATATTAAAAGTGACTTTTGGTAAATTCCCTTTATACATTATTTCAAATACTCTCCTCCATATGTCATTTATCTTCGGCGGACTAAAAGTTGTCGAAGATAATAAAATATTTTCCTTAGAAAATTTAACAAAAGTTAAATATTTAGCAATAAATTTCTTAAGGGCTTTGGTTCTATATGCTTTTCAATACATAACGGAACCTAACCATATAAGGAAGTCGTTTTTTAATAAAAAATGACAAGATTAAAACCTTCAATAAAGTTCCAAGGGGTTGCGGTAGTAGCTCCTTTTTACTTGCACTAAAGGGCAGGTTAGTGGTTCAATGTTGGTTCATTTTTATGATTAGGTATCTATGGTGGATTTCTCATGGATTAATTTCCGTATTTTTTACATAATAAGTAATTTGGTCGTGGAAAATAAGAAAAAAATCTGGAGGTAAATTGCATTGGTCTTAACAAACCCTTTAAGTGCCTCAGAAGTGGGAACACTTTGGTTAACATATCAAGAAAAAACCATGATTCTCAGGATTTTAGAATACTTTAATGAAAAGGCAGATGACCAACGGGCTAAAAATATTACAGGAGGCTTGTGGGAGTCACTAAATTCTTATGTTTTAGAGATGGAAAAGATTTTTCAAGACCAAGGAATAGCTAAACCTATTGGATTTACAAAAGAAGATGTGAACTTAGAAGCACCAAAGTTGTATGATAATGGATTTGATGTTATGTTTGTCCGCGTATTAAAAGAAGTTAGCATGGGGATGTACACCATGAATATGAATATGGCTTACAACAACCAAATGATAAAGCTCTATGAGGGACTTACTTCTACGACTCAAAGAGTTTATCTTTTATCCACTCAATATTTGCTGGAAAAAGGCATTTTGTCTCTTCCTCCAAAAACGACCATGCCAAAAACAGTCGAATTCATTAAAAGCAAAAAATACCAGAGTGGTTTTAATCTGTTTGCAGAAAAAAGGGCTTTGAATGACCTTGAATTGGGTATTCTTCATCACGGCATAGAATCAAATAATGTTGGTTTACAGCTCATTACTGGTTTTGCTCAATGTGCAAAGACCCCAGAGGTTAAAGCACATTTTGTAAAAGGAATGGAGCTTTGTAAGAAACAAATAAAAATGTTTGAGGAAATCCTTTTGGATAGCAATGTTCATTTTTCCGCTACATCTGGAAGTACAGTAACAACTTCAACAGTTCCACCATTCTCAGAAAAACTCATGATGCATTGTATCTTTATTCTCAATGGATTCAGTATTACAGGGAATGCCTTTGGAACATTTTTCACTTTTAGAAATGATATAATCATGAAAATTGCATTAATCGCCAAAGATATATTTTTTTATGGACAAGAAGGAATTGAAATTAAAATTAAACATGGCTGGTTTGAAGAACCTCCACAAATGGAAGACCGAGCCCAAATCATTAATAATAATCAATAAATTTATTTATATAACGAATAATAATAATGGTGTTTTTTATAACACTAACTTTCAATGTGGGGGGATATATTTTGAAAAAACTTATTAACTTATTTTCGGCTTTAATTACTTTATTAATTAAAGCAACGTTCTTAATGGATAACCTCAATCACAGGTTAAATGCTTTAATAATAAGAATGTCTTCAATATTAAGAATGCAACCTGTAGGATAAGCATAAGGGTTTCATAATTATCTAATTCCACATTGCAATAAAAAGGCGAGCACGGTTGTGTTTGCCTTTTTATTATGTCCCGATATGGTAAATAGGGAGTATTTTAAATTAAATATTGTGAAGGTTTTCACTTAAAGTAAAGGGGGCTATAGTTTAAGAAAGTGACTGTCAACTAGACGGTCTTTTTTTTTATGCATAAAGTGTCATAACTTAAAAGTTTTGACTCCAAAATATGGAAGTGATAAAATAAGGGTATTGAATGGTGTCATAACTTATATTCATAAGTGAGGTGAACAAAATGAAGTATGGATACTGTCGCGTAAGCACTTTAGGACAGGACTTGAATGTGCAAATAGAGAGATTGCAAGCTGAAGGCTGCGATAAGATTATTGAGGAAAAATTCACTGGTACAAAGTTGGAAAGACCAAAGTTTAGTAAATTGGTTAAAGAATTAACTGAAGGCGACACATTAGTGGTCACCAAGCTGGATCGGTTAGCCAGGAATGTTCGTGAAGGAATTGACGTTGTAGAGGAATTATTCAACAAGGGTGTTCGGGTCCACGTACTAAATGTAGGATTACTCGAAAACACAACTATGGGGCGGTTCTTCCTTCAAACCATGTTAGCGGTAGCGGAAATGGAAAGAAATATAATTGTGGAACGAACCCAAGAAGGGAAAGCATTAGCGAAGCAGCGCGAAGATTTTAGAGAAGGCCGCCCGAGGAAGTTTAAAAAAGCCCAAATCGAGCATGCATTGAAGCTTCTTGAAACCAACTCCTATATGCAAGTGGAAAATATAACAGGCATAAGTAAAAGCACGCTTATCAGGGCAAAGAAACGACATGAGCAACTGACCGAATGAAAAACGATCACAAGTAAAATGAGTCGACCATTGTGGTCGATTTTTTTATTTCTTCTACTGTTATAACGATTATCACTTTAAATGTTTTAATTGTAATTTCAGTTGCATGAATAAATGATCAAGTTGTCGTTGCAATTGGCTTGCCTTTCTTAAACTGCCATTATGGTGGCTTTATTATTGGACTTACCGGGCAGGTTGAACAAGGATTATCAATTTCATAACTACAATTTAATTTACTCCATGCCTATTGATTTTTTAACATAATCATTCCACAAATTATAGGAATAATAGTTAGTATTCCAACTGTTAGAGTAGGTAACGGTAATCAGTTTCCAAATATAGCACCTAACTCTCTGAGGAAGCCACCAATAACAAAAGGTATATCGTTTTTGTTTTGTCGGCATTGGGTTTTGCGAAATACCGAGCATCCCAAACTGCATAAGCATAAAACCCTGAATAAACAAAAAAAAGCCTGTATTATCAGGCTATTTAAGAAATGCATTTTTTCGTTCTTCCTCATATTTAATACGTAAATTAAGGAGCGTACATAAATTACACCTTTTTCAAAGTCAACGTTGTCCATCTTAAAGCAAGAATTTCTCCTCGTCGCTTTCCGGTAAAAATTGCTAATAAAAAAATTAAATAATTGTCTCAATCCTATTTCAAGAAAAATTTAGCTTTGACTCAAGGAAGATTTTGTTTAAATGCTTTAATAAATTGTTTACTATGTTCGGATAATTTTTTGCGTCTCGATCGAACGATTCCAACTGAAAAGCGAAATGGATGAGGAAACACAAATGGAATTGTAATAATGCTACCATTTTGAATACTAGTAAGTTTATTCAAAAATAAATTCATTGTAATAATAATACCCAAACCCTCTGATACTGCTTCAGTAATTACCTTAACATTGTTTGTTGTAAATAATATATTTATATTAGGAACATAGTTAATCAGTTCATTTGCATATCCTGACAAAATAGGATCTTCCGTAAGAATCAAAGATTGATTAGCAAGATCCTCAATTTGTACCTTTTCTAAATAAGCAAGGGGAGAATTTTTGCTGGCACAAATTACTGTGCCACCTTCGAGAATGGTTTCAAATTCCAAATCGGGATTAGTAGCTGCCATTTCGTCAGTAAATATTGTAATACCAAAATCAGTCTTATCCGTTTTAACGTCGGACAAAATTGCATTAGGATTTTTTTCAAAAACTTCTACTTGGCAATAAGAATATTTTTTTTTATAAGTAACAAGTGCGCTAGGGATTACTAACATAGCATTAGGACTGACAGATAATGATATATTGATTTTTTCTGGATAAAGCTTCTGATGCGCAAAAATGGAAATATCTTTGACCTTTAGCATAATTTCCTGCGCCTTACTTACAATAAATTCTCCATCTTCGGTAAGCTCAGCACCCAATCTAGAACGATTAAAGATCTTTATTTGAAGTTCCATTTCTAGATTAGTTATGGCTTTACTAATACCAGACGGAGAAATATGAAGATTCTCAGCAGCTTTAATTAATGATTTTGTTTTAGCAACCTCAAGTAAGTACTCCAATTGTAATAGATTCATAGGATCACTCCGATTCATTTAAGTGAAAAAAATTCAACTAAGCCTCACTAATTTACACTTTATATTAACTTAAAGAGAAAGTATATTAATTTCAACGATGTAGATTCGTTTTTTGAAAATTTTTATTCGTAAATGATGAACAAACCAAAAATAGTTTTGGAGGTGTAATTTATGGTGAATCTTTTTTTGGAATTTTCACGAAATAGCCAGTGCAGAAAGCTTTTTGTTGAAATAATAATGCTAAAAGTGAGGGTTATTAATGGAACTAGAAAAAAATTCCGGCTGCTGTTTGCCAAAAAAACAAAAATCAACTGTATCTGAATCCTTAGGATTAAGTGTTGTTAAAAGCTGTAAGGGGGGGTCTGACCAAAATGCAATTTACGTTCCAGGTGGTGAATTTTTAATGGGAACCGATGATCCCGAAGGGCACAAGGACGATGGTGAAGGATTGGTACGTAAAGTAAAAGTTAATCCTTTCTACATAGACGCTTGTACAGTAACAAATTTTCAGTTTGAAGAATTTGTATCTGATACAGGCTACAAAACTGAGGCAGAAATTTACGGCTGGTCTTTTGTTTTTCATTCGCTAGTGTCAAATGAAACACGAACGAAGGTTACTCAATTTGTTCAACAGACTCCTTGGTGGCTAGTTGTTGATGGAGCAAACTGGAGACATCCAGAAGGACCGGATTCAACACTTAAAGATAGATGGGATCATCCAGTAGTTCATGTATCATGGAATGATGCTTTAGCTTATTGCAACTGGGTTGGGAAAAGACTGCCGACTGAAGCAGAGTGGGAATTTGCTGCTAGGGGAGGATTGGAACAAAAAAAATATGCGTGGGGAGACGAATTACTACCTAACGGTCAACACTATGCAAATATTTGGCAGGGGCAATTCCCAAACGAAGATCAAGGTTTAGACGGATATAAAGGAACTGCCCCAGCTCGATCATTTCCACCAAATAATTATGGCTTATATAATGTTTGTGGAAATGTCTGGGAATGGTGTTCTGATTGGTTCAGTTCAACCTATCATGTATATGACCCAAGACAAAATCCCAAAGGTACACCAAACGGAACATCAAAAGTAATACGTGGAGGCTCCTATCTTTGTCACGAATCTTACTGTAATCGTTATCGAGTAGCGGCCCGTAGTTCCAATACACCAGACAGTTCTACAGGACATATGGGATTTCGATGTGCTAAAGATGCGTAATTAATCATTCGTTAGGATTTGAATGTTTTTATATGCCCAGTGGGAAGCTAGATTAGTTTTTTTCTATACTTAAAGGAGACGATAAAAATGAAAAATAATATTGTATTCATTGTCCTTGACGATATGGGTTTTTCTGACCTAGGTTGCTATGGTTCGGAAATTAAGACGCCTAATATAGATCGTTTAGCACAAAATGGATTGAGCTATAATAATTTCCATGTTACGCCACTTTGTTCCCCAACAAGAGCAAGCTTATTGACAGGCAGAAATCATCATTCTGTTGGTATGGGGGTTCTAGCAAATTTCGATTTAGGTCCAGATGTACCGAACTCACGAGGTAAAATCAAATCTTCAGCAGGAACATTAGCGGAAATTCTAAAGGAAAATGATTTTAGTACTTATGCTGTAGGGAAATGGCATTTAACACCAATATATGAAGAAACACCGGCTGGTCCTTTTGATAACTGGCCGTTGGGAAAAGGTTTTGAACGGTTTTACGGATTTTTAGATGCTTGCTCAGATCAATATACACCTACTTTAGTTTACGATAATCATAACGTGGAGCCTCCCAAAAAAACCGATTATCATCTTTCTGAAGATCTTGTTGATCATGGAATAAAGTTTATTTCTGATCACGTTTCAATTTTTCCAGATAAACCATTCTTTATGAATCTTGCATTTGGCGCGCAGCATTATCCTCATCAAGTCTCACAAAGTTATATTGATATGTATAAAGGAACATATGCAAAAGGATGGGATCAAATACGCGAAGAAAGATTGGAACGTCAAAAATTATTAGGAATCGTACCACAAGATACAGTGCTTGCGGAACGTAATCCTGGTGTGAAGGAATGGGATAAGCTTACATCTGATGAAAAACGTCTCTTCGAAAGATTTCAAGAAACATATGCAGGGTTCCTAACTCACACAGATGAACAGATCGGTCGATTCGTTGATTTTCTTGAAGCTATTGGGCAATTGGACAATACGATGATTGTATTTCTTTCTGATAATGGGGCGAGTCAGGAGGGGGAATTTGATGGGATTTTGGAACCAGATTCTTATTATAACGGAATTCCAACGACAGCTGAAAAAATGTTCGATCGCATCGATGAAATTGGTGGACCAAATGCACACCCTAATTATCCTCGTGGGTGGGCTCAGGCAAGCAATACACCGTTTAAGTACTATAAACAAACAACTTTTGACGGAGGAATTCATGTTCCTTTGATTTATCATTTCCCAAATCGAATCAAGGATATTGGAAGTGTTCGTAATCAGTTCCATCATGTCATTGATATCACTCCGACAGTTCTAGACTTGGCTGGAATAAGTGCACCTAAAGAAATCAAAGGAGTTAAGCAAATGCCGTTGCATGGAAAGAGCATGCAGTATACATTTGATAATCCCAAAGTTCAAACTATCCGTGAAACTCAATACTTCCTTATGGGAGCACAGCGAGCGATTTGGCATGACGGCTGGAAGGCGACCTCTTTTCATACGAAAGGAACACCTTTTGAGGATGATCGATGGGAATTGTATAACACGATTGAAGATTTTTCTCAATCCAATAATTTAGCTGAATGGTTTCCAGAGAAACTGAATGAATTAAAGGAAATCTGGTTTGTAGAAGCTGAAAAATATGATGCTCTCCCAATTATTGATAAAACGATTGAATTATTTTCTTATGTCTCCCCTGATGATAGAGTAAGAAATCGTACAGAGTTTACTTACTATCCAAACATGGGCTATACTCTTGCAATGCCATCTATACTTAATCGTTCTTACAAGATTAAAGTACCGATTGATTGTTTGAGTAAAGAAAGTAAGGGTGTATTAATTGCGCACGGAAGTCCAAACAGCGGTTATACAATGTATATTCAAAATAACCGTATATATTATGAGTATAATTATGTGGGGACTGTCTATAAAATTGAATCTAATCTAGAAATTCCGGTTGGAAAGTCAACGATACGTTTCGAATTTGAGAAAACAGGTCAATTTCAAGGAAAAGGCAGCCTATTTATCGATGATCACCATGTTGGAGAAGTTGATATGCCAAGGACCTTACCGTTTTTGATTTCAATGGAAGGATTATCTGTTGGACGAGATGCATATTTACCAGTAAGCAAAAACTATACAGATAGAGGAGACTTCGCATTTACAGGGAATATCCAAAAAATCGAGTTTATTTTGCAAAATGATTAGGTTGAAGCTTTTAAATAGGGTAGAACATGTTAGTTAAATGAAAAATGTTCATAAAAACAATGTTTTATAAGGTTTGAACTGTATTACGGTAACCTATAAGTAGCTTGATGGATAGGTATCTATAGTTCAAGCCTAGTTGGATTATATTAGAAACAGACTCTTGGTAATCCTTGATTATCAAGGGTTTTGTTATACGCTCTAAAAAGTGCATAATGTTTAAAAGTGTAAGTAAATTTCGCCTACTCAATTTTGGAAAGAATTATTATTGTAAAAAAGTTGCCCTTTTTAACCTTAGCACTAAGAATGGAAAACAGCAGTAATCACAGAAAAAATATAACATAGCTGTATTTGTTAATTAATATGAGCATTTTCATCAAGTTTTACTAAAAGAATGACCCATTTATAAAGTAACCGTATTAAACCTCGAAGGAGGAGAACAGGAAATGCAAGGAAAAAAGAAGAACAGATTTCGAAACATTTTCACAAAAATGGTCGCTCGAATAGTATTTTAAGTAGACACTTCGGTTAGGTTCTGTGAAGCTTTAGCTATACAAAATGTATGGCTCAGGGAGTTGAAAGAAATAAGAACAATAAAAACAGCAGTTTTTTCAGGTGGCTCTATATTATAGAGTTGCCTTTTATTTTAGTCATGAGAGGGCATTAATTACATATTTGGTGTTGTATTTTTTCTTTTTGAACAAGGAAATCTCATAACTGAACCTAGTAGATTTGTCGGTAATCGTACTGTTTCAAGGTAGGCACCTTCTGCAATTCCTTGTCTAAGGCAGTTATAGTAGAGGATTAGGTAAACTAATGTTGCTTGCTTAACAACAATCATTAAATCGCTCTGTTGCTTCGCGGATTTATTTAACCCGTTATAAGCATTACGATTGCGTTCTTATTTAACTAAAGAAGCAGGTTAGTTTAAAAAAGATAAACATTCAAACCTATTTTACTGATTTCATAGTACTATTTTTTATTTTTTTGAATATTACATAAAAAATTAAATTTTATTGCTGGCTACGACAGACTTAGAAGTAATTGATCTTATCGAATGAGTAGTTTGCAAAGAGGATCCGGACAAATACTAAAATCATTTGAAGTCGGTTATCACATAATAAATGAAATCTTGAATGGAAAAGGAGAAGGTTGCGTTTATAATCTCGAATTTAAAATAAAAAAACATAAATGAAATGAGTATTGACCGTTATTCTATAATAAAGGCAGGTGAAAGGAATGCCGTTTTTCTACCAAAACACAAAAACAGCCTCCCCTTATTTGGAGAGACCGTATGAAACGTAATAATATAAGGTTATAACTTATAAAATATTTGTAACAGTATTGTTAGCAGTCTGTAGTTTTCTGTAGTACATATTTAACAAGGAATATTACGTTCAATTTCCTCAGCTGTAAAAACCGCGTCCTCTATCCCTTCATTACTCTCGTTACCCGGAGCTGAAGTATTGATTCTTCCTTCTAAAACATAAGTGAAAAATCCCACACCAGGTCTGTCGATCGCGGTGAAAGTAGTTGTTGCAAAGTCAATATTCGTATCTTGAACTCTAATAATCTCCTCTTCTGGTGCAACGCGTCTAATTCGGTATGTGAATAACTGTGCGAGTGGGTCTGCGACTGTGGAACCAAAATTATTTGCTACAATTGTTGCCAAAAATCTTACTGTGTCTAGAGGATCATCAATAGCGATGGTTAATGTTGAAATTGTAGTAAATTCTGATGGTGGGGGGAATGGTAATTCAGGAAGTGGATTCGCGTTAGTACCTACTACAAACTGGTGTAATAATCCAGACTGACAAGGAAAATGAAACGGCAATTTTCCAAAATCACATAAGCAATGTTTTTTGTCTTTACTCAATGTTTTATCACCACCTTTCTTATCAAATCTATTAACCAGTTTATGAACTGACAATTAAATTCGATTGGACAAGTTCCCTGCAAAAAAAATATTCACATAAATGGCGTACAAAGTAAAAAGAGCAAAGGAAACAAAAAACGAAAGTAACATTCGGGTTTAAGTTTCAAGATACTTGAGCAGTAAGAAAAATTTTCCAGTTGAGTAATGTCGGTAGCGGATAAAATATTGTATAACGTAATTTTGAATACTTCTGGATTCCAAAAAGATCTATAGAGCAAAAAATAGTTTTTTCTAAAATCAAATTGTGAAGAATTACACTTAAACAAACGGGTAGCTAGAGTTTAAGAAGAATTATAACAACTGTGGACCTTTTTTAAAGTGGCAGTGTAGTTCATGAAAAATTCTATTTAAAGAGAAGTGTTTTATATGAAATATCAACAAAAGGATTTCACAGATGACCTAAAGATGAAGGTTAAGAGTGCTGAGTCGGCATTAAGAGGGCATATCGAAAAATTGTTAAAAGAGTATAAATCCGTTATTGCTAGGAAGAACTTAGCATTTGAAGCTGATTTCGATCAAGTGGACGATGACCCTTTTCAGCCAGGGTATAGTTCCTCCGTTGCAATAGGCTTGGCAGATAAAACTGACAAAAATGGTGAACTTATTGACGTACATATTATTAAAATATGGGAATGTGAACGAACTTTCTTAGGTATGCCGGTTGCCAAAAACATTCCTGGAAGTAAAATTACCGGTGAACTACTTGATGAAACAGTGAAGGAAGTACAAGAAGAGATAATGGAATATATTGAAGATATATTAAATGATGTGTAAAGGTTCTTCGGGGCAAAGATGGGGACAGTCCCCCAGCGCTTTAAAGCGCCGGGGGACAGTCCCTTTCTCGACAATGTTTTTATTGTTTTTGCTGCAAGAATCCATTGCTAGCAAGTGTTTATCCTACTTTTAACCAAACGTTTGATTACAATCGAATTAGGGTGAAGAAAAGGGAAGGAAGTCATTAAAGCGAAATACTTACTATTTTGTCGAATAAGAGGGTAACATTCGGAAAGTTGGCCGACAACCTTTTTATGCCTTTTGTGATGTGAAGTAGCCAGATCAATAGGTATATTCTTGTTTTAACTAAACGATTAATTAGTATAGCCTATAGGGAAAATGATAAAAAAATAACGAAAGATAAGGGAAAGGGACGGTCTGCTGGTCTTGGTCAAAACTAGGAGACCGTCCCTTTGGTTTGTTCCTTTTAAACAACTCTTAAAGATAACTCAGGTAATAAATTAATAGTAGCTTGTACAACGGTTGTAATTTCTAGCTAAAATCCCCGTGCCTGTCACCGCCAAAAACAACCATCAGTATTCGACATCCTTTTTGAAGAATTCAAAGCAAGAATCCAATGTTTACTAGGACTTAACCTTCTTTTAATTAATCGTTTGATTAGTATCGGAAAAGGGCAGAAGTAACAGAATTGAGTCGGTTAAAGAGAAAAGACAAGGATTTTGAGGAATGTTAGCGGAGCAAACGAATAGGTCATCGACAATCTTTTTATGTGTTTTTGTCGAAGAAAATATATAGGGAGCGGTTCATGCTTCTTTTAATTAAACGTTTGGTTAGTATAGAAAAATAGGAAATTAGATGAAATTTGTAGGAATACAACGATATTATAGGCTCTTTTTATCAACGAAGAATTTAACAATCCAAATGGCAATGAATAGCCATATCAAAATAAAGAGTACGGCAACAAACCAATTTTTTGGTTTGCCATTTTGTCTAATTTCTTCTGCTTTTGCTCTGTTTTCTTCAATAATGAAAGGCGGTATTAATTTTAAAGCTAGTGAGATTCCAAGTGGAACGATAATAAGGTCATCGAGATAGCCTAATACAGGAATGAAGTCAGGGATTAGATCAATTGGACTAAAGGCATAAGCAACTACACAAATAGCTACCAATTTAGCATACCAAGGGACTCTACTGTCTTTATATGATAAATATAGTACGAATAAATTTTGTTTTAGTTGTCTGGCGTAGTTTTTTAATTTTGTTAATGCATGGGGCTGCTCCATTTTTATGCCCTCCTTTTGATAAAATTAAGATTTTTGCTAACATAATGTTGCTATTTTTGGATTCGCTGATAAAAGTGGAAATTCGCTGATATATTGGCAGTTTCGCTGATAAACTTGAAAATTCGCTGATAAACTATTGAAATTCGCTGATAAAGTCTTAAAAATGTTCATCTGGGTATAATTTTACATCTAATCGAACGTTTTTGAAGTTTAAACCTTTGGTGAAAACAGTAATATATACGAAAAAAGCCTAAAATTATAACCATAACAAAGTAAGTTGGCATGTTTCGTGAATTAAATGTTTAATTACCTGATAGAATATGAAGTGAGTAGTGAATAGCCTTCGTTTAAAATCTTTAAGTAGGGACAGTCCCCCAGCGCTTTAAAGCGCCGGGGGACTGTCCCTTTGGTCTGCGACTAGAAATGTTATAATATGGATAAAGGGGGTTGGTACATGAAAAGTAATCGGAAGTTACTGATGGTAATGTTAAGCGGC
Source organism: Neobacillus phoenicis (assembly GCF_047302305.1). Taxonomy (NCBI): domain Bacteria; kingdom Bacillati; phylum Bacillota; class Bacilli; order Caryophanales; family Bacillaceae; genus Neobacillus; species Neobacillus phoenicis. Next base: position 933,777 of record NZ_CP154847.1, read on the forward strand.
GTATTAGTTATTTTGGCTGCTTGTGGAAAGTCTTCTGTTGAGTCAAATGCTAAATCGAACGACCAGCCAAAGGTCCAAGAAGATACTTCGAATCATACATCTACAGATACAAATTCAAATGATGGAGAGTCACAGGAATCCCGTAATAATGAAAATACTGAAAGTAAAAAGGATCAATATCTTAAGAAACTAAATGAAATGGAAGAAGCAGACAGAAACGAAGAAGCTAAAACAACCATGGTAGAAATGGAAAAACAAGAAGCGGATAGATATAAAAGATGGGATGAGGCCTTGAACGAAATTTATGGGGTGCTAAAAGAGCAGCTTGATACAGAACAGATGGAGAAACTAAAGGAAGAACAACGGAAATGGATTAAGCACAGGGATGAAGCGGCGAAAGAAGCATCACTAAAGTATGAAGGTGGTACGACGGAAGCATTAGAATATGTGGCTACGCAAGCAACTCTAACAAGAGAAAGGTGCTATGAGTTGGTTGCGAAATATATGAAGTGATTTTTCGAGACAAACGAGGGATTATGCGTGAAGTTAGCGCTAATTTCTTTCGGAAGACGCTTCTAGAACACAAGAAAACCACCCTGCACCGTAGGAAGCAAAAGGGTGGTTCTCACAAAAAATTACCTTTAACAACAACCATTCTGCACCGTAGGAAGCAAAAGGGTGGTTCTCACAAAAAATCACCTTTAACAACAACCATTCTGCGCCGTCGCAAGCAAAAGGGTGGCTCAAGAATAACATAAACAACCATAACCCTGACGGTAGCGGTTGCGTGGGAGAAGTGTTAGCGCACTTCTCTCTTTTTATTATATGTCCATTCTAGACAAAATCATACCCATTTAAAAGTGGCTGGAGCTTCGGGGACAGTCCCCCGTCCCGTTTTTTAGTAGTTGGCGAGTAAAATGGGGTTATTGACGAGTAAAGTGTAAAGTTTGACGAGTAAATTAGAAAATAGACGAGTAAATAATAATATTTGACGAGTAAATCATCGAAAGTGACGAGTAAGAAAGGAAATCATATAAAAAGGGTAATTTTAAAGGTACTTCCAGAGGTGATCAACACATTATTTGAAAGGAAGATACTTGAGTCAGGCTAAACGCCTGGTATTTTTTATTTTTCAGTCTCTGTCACCGCACGATTTTTGAAGAACTAAAATCAGTACATCCCTAGTAGAATCTTTCTAGCTTACTAGGAGAAAGACCACGGTAACTTATCTGCTGTCATTTCCTCTTTAAGGAACCTTTTTGAGCCAAGCGAACCGCCCCTGTTTGTTTCGGGCAACAAATTAAGGGACAGTCCCCCATCGCTTTAAAGCGATGGGGGACTGTCCCCAAGTTTCACTTGATCTGCTCTAAAATATAAGGATCCTTAATCTTTTTATCCTCTGCCAGCATAAGAACTTTTGAAACGATTTCAGCAGTTTTTGGGTCTTCGTCCATGAATGGTAGGAAGACGCGGCCTCGATGCTGAGAGTGAACCGGTACAATGAATAAGGTTCCGCTCGCTTGCTTATAGGCATTGGCACTGCCTAAATGAACGGAATATTCCCCCAGACTGCCTTCGATGAGGGCAAAGTTTCCTTCCACTCGGACATTGTCGAGCTTTAACAAGCGGATCGATTCCGAGACAATCGCGCGTCTCATTTCAATCGTCGTTAAGCTTGCTTCTGGATCCACTCCGCCCACATGCGCGACGCTCACCACTAAATCCACATCACGCATCGTTTCAGAGAACAGCAGCTTAGGTACATCCTTTAAGTCGACGCTCTTATACGTATGCCGGTCGAAGAACTCAACAGTCTCTAATGTCGGACTTTCGATATCAGAAGGGGAGAACCAGTCAGCCATCGCATAAACTTTGGCAATCATATTTTCCTTATAAAACACCTTCTGTAGACCTTCTTCATAACTGACGGTCCAATTTCGGCCTTTTAATAGAGCTACAGTCTTCCCAGGCTGTACCTGATGCCCGGCATATCTCATCGATGCCGTGCCTGCAGCAAATTCATCTTGATTCGGAACATACAATTCTCTAAACACCTGTTTGAAAGGCTGCTTTACCCGACGATCAAATAAATCTCGTTGAAAATCGCTCCATAGACCGCTTTCGTACAAATGGACGGGATGGGCAATGAACAGTTCGTCATCGGACTCAATCAGGACATCTTCTCCCGTTACGTTAACCAAACGGCCTTCCGCAAAATAGCCCAACTGTTCCTCTACTTTAAACACTAAACTCTCTAACAAAGGTGAAATCACTGGATTGTTCATCATCTTGGTTAACTCAGCGAGAGTAAAGCTATTCTGGCTCACCATCGAGCGTTCTAGCTCTTGCTTGGCACGCTTATATTGATTGGTGAGGTCCGTCTTAACGGATTTTAACTCCATAACATACTCATGTTTGTTATATTTAGAAGGAATCGATTTTAGCGCTTTACCATTTTTAGAAACATGAATATCCGCTTTTCCACTAGCATCAATCACCAGCTGTAACGTCAAGTCATCGATGTCCTTTGGTTCCAGAAGCGGCTGAATTTCCTCCAGTTTCTTGGCTTCCATTTCCCAAATTAATCGGGTCACATCCTTGTAGCCGGCATTCCGGGCCAGGTTTTCAAGGGCGATCCCAACCGCTTTTGATTCGCTCGCACGTCTAGCAGAACCAAACTTCTTGCTTTCTTGTAAATACGCTTGTAAAAACTCGTAACGGTCTAATACATCTCTCTCATTTTCTGAGTCAATCGGTATGAGACTAACCACCAGTAAATGGTCTTTATTGCGCTTTTCACTGGCTGATTTTTTCATATCGGACAGAGACAATTTCCCTAAGGTCGCATCGGCGAATAATTGTGACCGTCTATGATTGGCGCCGGCTGAAATATACTTTGCAGCATCATATACTACCTTGAACCTTTTTTTGCCTAATTCCTGATAAGCATCCTTAAACCAAGCAATATCAAACGCTCCGTCGTTAAAATCCTCCGGTTTAATCGGTGAATAGTGGGCCACAATCGTTTCTTTTTCCGCAGAAAAACTCTCATTCATATGCGCATGGAAATACCAGGCTGCACTTCGCAGGCCGTCCCATTGCAAGTATTTTGAAACAATCTCAATCCATTGCGGCGCATACATGGCTGCCTCTAGTAAACGTTTATCCACCACCTTTTTCCCTTTTAAAAGTTCCGCCAACATCTCTTCGTTATCGCTGGCTTTCGGGTAGCATACCTTTAGCAAGTGGCTGAACGTTTCCTTTTTAGAGGCTTGGCCATCATAGCTATAAATATAGCCACGGACAAACGATTCCTTTTCTGTTCCTAAAAGGATTTTGACAAAATACTCGATTCCTTCATATTTGCTTATATTTAAGGCAAGCGGTGTGACATCCGTCGGAAGCTCGCCGCGACTTAGTTCGATTTCTAGAATCGTTTCAATCGCACGCTCCTTAATCGGCAGCATCGAAGGATACTTTTTCAAGAGGTCGGATCGTTCATTCGTCAGCTTCCAGTAATGCTGACTGCTTTCTTCCCTAGAGAACAATTCACGATAGACTTCCTCATCATCGATTACATCCGATTCATACGCTCTCGCAAAGTCCTCGATTGACGGGGAGAAGTTCTTATAATTAGACGAGCGATACAAATAATTAATCGCAGAAAAATAGTGTGTAAAGGATGCTTCATCATAAACAAAATCCTCTGTCCAATCCAACCAAGGCTGAACAAGCAGCGACACAAATTTAGATTGATTTTTCTGCTCATCCCCCGGTGTGGCTTTTACCATGGAGTAAAGGATCGGATACAACACGTCAAAGGCTGCTGGCTTCTCGAGGTCCTCAAAATAAGCATCAACGATTTGGAAAACTTGCTGTGCATACTCCGTTTTTTCATTAAAGCTTTCCACCTGCTCGATTTGTTCGATCGAGTAGATGTGGCTTAATAAATCTTTTCTCGTGCTTGTTAGAGCAGGATAATGTTCTCTTTCCCATCGATTCATTTTATTAAAATAATAACGATAGAAATCGTCTCTAGAGAGGAGGAAACGTATTTGAACCAGCTGCTCCGTTGTTATTCCTTTTTCCTGGAAGTATTGTTTCCATATTTCCGATAGAGGCAAACGATCCAAGCTAGCCTGTCCTTCTTCTTCTTCTTCTTCTTTATGGAAGTTGACACGTAAATCACTTCCCAGTAACAAGGTTTCTTTATATCCACCGTAATATTCCACCACATATTCATGATGGCGATGTTCATAAACAAGGTTGGATAGTCCTTGTAAAAATGCAATGACATCCTCTGTAGATAAGGTAAACACATCACGAAGCTGGACGATTGGTAGTTCCTTCAGTGGCACCTCAGCTGCTACCGTTGGGTCGTACAAGCCAAATCCATTTTTCAATCCTTTTACCTCTGTGTTGGAAAATTTATCGATGAAGACTTTTTCTTTTTCCGTAGGATTGGCAATGGTATGGATTTTCCCTTTCAACGAAGCGAATTCCTCTTGTCTCTTAGGATCCTCTTTCAACTCCGTCAGCATCTCTAATGCGCCTAAGCGTTGCAGTTCCTGCTTGCTTGAGATTAAGCGGTCAACTGATTTTTCTAAGCGTTCCTCTTTTAGTAAAAGTAATAGTTGAATCGCCTTCTGCCTTAGGCTTCCTGTCTTCAGCTTGAGAATCGCTTCTACTTTTTCCACTTCGGCATCCGTTAAATCGAGACGGCTTAGCTTGCCCATTGCTGTTTCACGGTTGGTCATACTTTTATCCGAAAGACTATCAAAAAGGAAATCACGCTGGGTTGGATTCGTTACATCTTTGATATAGAAATCTAAAAGGTTTGAGCGGACATCAGGGCCCACCTTATCCTTCAGTTCAATCATTTGGGCAATCCACTCCGGATCCATATCATAGGCAATGAGGTATAAAAGTTTTTCCGCAATCATATCAGTTGTAAGAGAAACCTCATTGTCATGGAACACGCTTGACTGAATCGTTAGTTCTTTTTTCGGAAGGCTTAACAGGATTTCTTTTAAGCGGAAAAATTGTCTGGCCCGTTCGTTCTTGTCCTTTAACGATTCCATTTTTCCTAACTCTAATGTCTTCTCATGCGCCTCGCTTTTATAATTAATGCTATAAGAAAAGTGATAGCCAAGGTTTGCAATCAGATAATATTGAAGCTCACGATCGGTTTCATCTAAGTATTTATGAGCAATGTCATATTTCAAGCCTTCATTTTGACTTTGTGATAAAAAGGACATGGCGACAATTTTTTGATAGTGAGCCCCATGCTCCATCAAATGATAGATTTTGTCCTCGACATCATTTTCTTCATAAACCGCCGTTGCCCATAGACTGATATACAATTGGTCGACATTATTACTAGTAAGCCACTGCTCACGAGCTTGTGCATCTGTCAAGGCTTGGTACACATACTCAATACATTGCTTGGTCACCCGCTTATTGGCCGCTTCTAAATTTAACCCAGTCCAAACGTCAAGTGCTCGGATGACAGAACTGTAACGGATTAAGTCATGGTCGATGATGATTTTTAATAGATAGAGGGTTCCTTCCAACGTTCCTTCATCCATGCTCTCGACAATACTTTGGCGCAGTCCTTCTTGAAGGCTGGCGGCCAGTAATAACTCGCCTACCATTTCATATGCTTTCGGTTGATGGCTATGAAGAATGCCTTCAATCATCCATTTGTCCAGAAGAGCGGTGTTGTTTTCGCCGTAAATGATGTCCTTTAATGCTTGAAAAATTGCCTCGTTACCGCGGTCTAATTCAAACGCGATGTAGTCGCTAATAACATGGTTGTTGGCGTAATCTACTTCCACTTTATGGGTCAAATAATCGGTAATGTTAAATGATTCGCGCGTTAATTCAAGAATGCTAAATAACTTGTTGATTACCACATGAAAATGCCATATTACATTGGACGTCCTGAAGGGTCTGCGGTAATAGCCTTCACTATAGGGATAGTCCGTCGTGGATTCCGCAATATATTGAAAAAGAGCTCCGGGCTCGTCTCCGAGCCATTTGTTGACGACATGGATGAGTGGCTGAAGGGAGAAGGGATGGTTGGCATTTTTCTCTTCAGAACCTATCCACTTCTTGACCGCTTGGACAAGTGGCTTGAAGGAGGATGAGGTTTGATTTTGGCTCAGCAGCTCTACTAAATGGTAAAGTTTATTTTGATTGTCTTTACGTTCATAATAGTCTAATCGGGCTTGTTTGATGATGTGTTGGGCAAGCTCCCGCTCTGTACCGGTTAATACCTTTTCTGCTTTTTCTATGAGGCCTTGATAATAGGTGTGTTTGTCTTGAACCATTTCGGAAATCCCCCTAATCTACCACATTCGTCCTGCTAACATCGTTAGTTTAATCAAAACAAGTTGATCCCCGTCGTTTAATTGAATAGTGGGGCTCGCTACACCTTGTTCCACATCATTGATAAACACTTTGAATAACCCATCTTCAAATGCTTGAAGAGCTGTTTTGATGGCCTCTTCTTCGTTGGCTTTTTGCTCGTTGTAGGAGGCAGCAAATCCTACCTTGCCAACAGCTCCACTTAGTGTGATTTCTTCTTTTGTTAAAAATTGAGTGAGTGGAATGTTTTCCTGTCTTTCATTAAAGGCACGGACGTTCATGGAAACAAGCTCGGATATAAGCTCAACGATCGTCACAGGTTGCTTCGTTAACTGAAGTTCTACCATTTCTATAAACGCTTTACGCTTAGCTAGACTCTTCAAAGTTACGTAAATTTTCATTCGGCATACCTCTTTGTGAGAATATTTCTACACTTATTTTATATGAAGTCGTCGAATAGGGACAGTCCCCCGCTGCTTTAAAGCAGCGGGGGACTGTCCCTAAACCGTTCTAGAATAAATACAGGATGTGGTTGTGTGATTGGCGAGTAAAATGGGGATTCTGACGAGTAAGTTTGTTATTTGACGAGTATAATGAGAATTTTGACGAGTAAATCATGCATTTAGACGAGTAAATCATCTAAAGTGACGAGTAAGTGTAAAAAAACAGTAAAATTTAAATTTTCCGGTGCCTGTAACACCACAGAATTTGTCGAGGTTTTATAAGTGTTGTTTATAACAAATTGTCCATATATACTAGTCGTGAAGAATGTTTTGATTATTAAAAATAGTTAGGTGGAGGAATTATGAAACTAGGTGCGTTCTCTGTAAGTTTAACTGTAAAAGACATTCATGTATCAAAATCATTTTACGAAGATCTAGGATTTCAAGTTTTTGGGGGAGATATAACACAAAATTGGTTAATTATGAAAAACGAAAGTTGTGTAATTGGCCTTTTCCAAGGGATGTTTGAAAATAACATTTTGACGTTTAATCCAGGGTGGAATCAAAATGCCGAGAATCTCGAATCGTTTACAGACATTCGAGAAATGCAAAAGCAGCTGAAAGATAAAGGAATACAACTTTTGTCTGAAGCTGATGTAACAACCAATGGCCCGGCAAGTTTCACCATTAAAGATCCTGACGGGAATCTTATTCTAGTAGATCAACACGTATGACCAAAGAAGACCAGGTGGGAAGACCAGGGGGGACAGTTCTAGCGGCACTTTGATGATAGGGACAGTTCTTGTGGTCTTGGTAAAAGCCAGGATACCCGTCCATGTGGTTGTCAGCTGCGCGTTTCATTTGATAAAAATGAAAGGCCCGAATAAGGATCGTAACAGCTGCGGTCCTTTTTTCTATTTAAGTAACGGGGAGGCTAGTATAAGAAAAGAAGCCTCTGAAAATGTGAAGATCATAGGAGGAAAAGATGATTATAAAGGAAATGAGTGTAGAAGATATATCACAACTTGAGCAATCATATAGACAATTTTAGGGAGAAGAATCTTGTATTAAAACCATGAGTAAGCAGTTTAATAAACTTCACAAAAACAATTCCCACATATTTATCAGTGCCTTTGAAAATGAAAAACTAATCGGCTCTGTTATGGGCGTAATATGTGAAGAACTATATGGAGATTGCAAGCCTTTTTTAGTCCTTGAAAACATGGTAGTTGATAAAAATTATAGGAACTCAGGAGTAGGAAAAGCATTAATAACAGAACTTGAGAGAATTGCAACCCAGAGAGGCTGCTCACAAGTGGTATTTGTAACAGAACGGGATAGGATTGACGCTATAAAGTTCTATGAGTCAGCAGGATATAGTTCTCAAACCCTTATTGGGTTTAAAAAAAAGCTCAATTAAGCAAAGATGTACGAGAGATTAAGAAGAATCGTAACGGCTTCTTCCTAATTTCTTATTGAAGTAACGGGGCAGTTTAATTTAAGTGAATTTCTTCACAAATCTATTGAAATTATTTAGATCTTCTTAAGAATAATCACTTGTCTATTTAGCAGTCTAAGCTGTCACATTTGATAAAAACACCTTTGAAGCCGTAAAAACGGGCTTTTTTGACGAAAAGTTTTATTGACAAGTGATGCTATTTGGTAATACTATATAGTAGTAGTCAGTAACACTGAATATTGGTAACACAAAATACTTGTGATACAGAGTACTGAAAAAAATATAAGTAAAATATAAATGGAGGTAAAACATTGGAAAATATCACGGAAATGCTGAAAGGGGTGCTTGAGGGGTGTGTGCTTGAAATCATCAGCCGTGGCGAAACTTACGGATATGAAATCACGCAACAGCTGCGAGAACTTGGCTTCACTGATGTGGTTGAAGGCACAGTTTATACGATTACCATGAGGCTTGAAAAAAACAATCTGGTGGACATCGAGAAAAAACCATCCACTATGGGACCGCCGAGAAAATTTTATACCCTCAACGCAGCAGGTCAAGAACAGCTTGAATTATTTTGGAAAAAATGGAATTTTATCTCAAGTAAAATTAACGAACTTAAAACTAAAATAAAATTAAAAGGAGAGAAGTAAAATGAGTTTTTTTGAAAAAATTATCGGAAGTCTGGATGACAAGCGGGAATGGAAGGCGATGGAGGCGCGTGCGAAGGCACTTCCAAGTGAGTACAGCAACGCTTACAAAGCTATCCAAAAATATATGTGGACTGCTGGTGGTGGTCCCACCGACTGGAAGGACAGCAGCCGTATCTTTGTCGGCATTCTCGACCTCTTCGAGGAAGGAGCAGCGGAAGACAAGAAAGTCACTGACCTTACGGGCGAGGACGTAGCTGCTTTCTGTGACGATCTAGTAAAGGACGAGAAAACCTGGAGGGACAAATATCGCAAGAAGCTGAACGATACGATTGGTCGTGGCTAACCGCGAAATCCTAGTGGATTTCTGCCTAGCATCGACACTAACGCCGCAAACAGTTACTAGGGACGACTTGGCTTCCTTTGCCGACGAACTAGTGGCAAACGCTAAAACCTATGTCGACAAGTATGTGAAGATTTGAATCAGAGTATTATGAAGCGATTGGAAAAAAAAGTAAATTCAATAAATCATTCCTACTGAATAGCTGGTTACAAATGTAATGTGTCACCTTCACTATTCAGTTATATTTTTAACCTGGTAGTAAGTAATACAGATTATCGGTAAGACTGAGTAGGGGAGTATAGGCAATCTAGCGCCTTGCTGCGCTTTTTATAAGGAGGAAAAACGTATGAGCAATGCAGCGATTACTGTAAAAGGGTTAAAAAAATCCTTTAAAGATAAGGAAGTCTTAAAGGGGGTGGAGTTTGAGGTGCGGCGTGGCGAAATTTTCGCACTGCTGGGCTCAAATGGAGCGGGTAAGACGACGACGGTCAACATCCTCTCGACACTGATGAAGCCCGATGGCGGCGAGGTGGAAATTTGCGGCTTTGACATCCAGCGTCAACCGGATCATGTTCGCCAAAGCATCAGCCTGACAGGGCAGTTCGCTGCTTTAGACGGCATGCTTACAGGAAGGGAAAACCTGATGATGATCGCCAAGTTGCGGGGAGTTTCCAATCCCGCTCAAGTCGCCGATAATCTGCTTGCAAGATTCAGCCTGACCGATGCGGCCAACCGCCGGGCAGACCAGTATTCAGGCGGGATGAAGCGCCGGCTTGACATCGCCATGAGCCTGATAGGGACGCCAGCAGTTATTTTTCTCGATGAACCGACCACAGGGCTTGACCCCGAAGCGCGGATTGAAGTTTGGGCTTTCGTCAAGGAGCTTGCCGATGGAGGCACGACCATCTTGCTGACGACCCAGTACCTGGAGGAAGCCGAACAACTGGCAGACCGTATTGCCATCCTGCATGGTGGAAAAATCATCACGACCGGTACCCTTACTGAACTCAAGGAGATGTTCCCGCCAGCGAAAGTGGAGTACATCGAGAAGCAGCCGACATTGGAGGAAATTTTCCTGGCGATCATCGGCAAAAAGGAGGAGATGTAAATGAAAAGTAAAACAGGGGTATTACTAGGACGTTTAATGCGCAACATCATGCGCAGCCCGGATACGATTATCACTGTGGCGATTACGCCAATTATGATGCTGCTGCTATTTGTTTACGTATTTGGCGGCGCCATAGAGACGGGCACGGACAACTACGTCAATTATTTATTGCCGGGAATCTTGCTGATGGCTGTTCTCTCCGGCGTCGCTTACACTTCCTTGCGGCTGTTTAACGATGTAAAGAGCGGGTTGATGGCGCGTTTCATTACCATGCCCATCAAGCGCTCATCAATATTGTGGGCTCACGTGTTGACCTCGCTTGTTTCCAATGCACTTACTGTCGTAGTGGTTATCCTCGTTGCCCTTTTGATGGGCTTCCGTTCCAACGCTGATATCCTGGATTGGCTCGAGGTAGCTGGGATACTCGGACTTTTTACTCTGGCGCTGACATGGCTGGCGGTCATTCCCGGATTAACAGCGGGGTCTATGGAAGGGGCGACAGCCTACTCGTACCCACTGATTTTCCTGCCGTTTATAAGTTCGGCCTTTGTCCCCACCGAAACCATGCCCAAAATTGTCCGTGCATTCGCTGAGAACCAGCCTGTGACTTCAATCGTGAATGCGATTCGTGCCCTCTTGTATGAAGGGTCTGTCGGCAACGATATCTGGATTGCGCTTGCCTGGTGCGTCGGTATCATGGTCATCGCTTACTTCTTCGCCAGTAAACAATTTAAACGCCAGTTAGGGTAAGTACACCAGTATGGGATTAGCCAAATCAATAGTCTAGCCGATCCGATAAATGTATTTGCTACACATGGAAGGCTGCTTACATGCGGTGCAACCATCGATGAAATCATGGAAACCCTTGGTCAAGGGGACGGTTCTGGTGGTTCTGGTCCCCTATTAATACCTTTTTTGAAATATAACCAGCACCTTAACAAGGATTATTAATTTCCTTTATAATTATAACAAACAAAAAAATAGATTATTTAAGGACGGCTGATCACGTGAAGACAAAAGCTAAATATCAAACTTGGATTCGAGTTTACAAACTTCTCATTTTTGCAGGTATTTCACTCATTCTTCTCTTGGTACCATTCCTACCTGTTCATTTGTATCTGCGGGTACTGTCAGGGATTTTAGCAGTGCCTTTTATTTATATAGCATTTATCCTTTCCTATTCTGTTTACCAATTCGCAGCATTTGGGGGGAATTATCAGTCAAAAATACATGATTTGATTGTTGCGAAGGTGAATGGGGTTGGGAAAGGAAAAATATTAGAAATAGGAACAGGCAGTGGTTCACTGATTATTAAACTAGCAAAGACTTTTCCAAATTCCTTTTTAACAGGAATTGATTATTGGGGCGGGAATTGGGAATATTCGAAAGCTCAGTGCCAACAGAATGCTGAAATAGAAGGGGTATCTGAGCGGATTGATTTTCTGAAAGCAAGTGCTGCAGAACTCCCATTTAATGATAATGAATTTGATATCATTGTAAGTTGTCTCACATTTCATGAAGTAAAAGATAGAAGAAATAAAACGGAAGTAATGATTGAGGCATTACGAGTGTTAAAACCTGGTGGTGAATTTGTCTTTTTAGATTTGTTTATGGATGAAAAAATATTTGGTGATGAAAAAGAGCTCTTACATGTCTTAAAGGAACACGATGTATCTGAATTGAATAGCTACAAGCTTGCTGAAGTAATGAAATTGCCAAAGCTCTTATTGAACAAAAAAGTACTAGGAAATGCAATGATTTTGAGTGGAAGGAAATAGGGGAGGGTTCTGGTGGCCCCTTGATCATAGGGACAGTTCTTGTGGTCTTGGTTAAAGCCAGGAGAACCGTCCCTATGGATCCATAACTTAGTGCTTAGACGAATAAACAACGAGAATTGTTTCATAAAGTTTTATAAATGATGGGAATGGGGGACTGTGAATAGTTCATCCTGTAAGGGAAAAGCAAATTTAGGAATGGAGAATTCAGAAAGGTCGCTCATAATTTCTATAACCTTTTCGTATATAAATACGTATACGTATATTTAAAGGCGGTGGAAGTGATGAGTTTCGCTTCATGGTTTGCTATAGGGATTGGGGTAGCAGTTGCAATAGGTCTATTTAGTAGAAAATCAAAAAAGAAGAAATAATTTGTTTTAGGCGGAAACTTACAAAATAAAAGAAGATTAATGGAGGAGTCGGTGTAGTTTAGTGGTTGGCGAGTAAAGTGGGGTTATTGACGAGTAAAGTATGATATTTGACGAGTAAAATAGAAAATAGACGAGTAAATCCTATTTTTGACGAGTATTTCATCAAAAGTGACGAATAATAAAGGAAAACATATAAAAAAGGTAATTTCAAAGGTACTTCAAGAGGTAATCAACACATAATTTAAAAGGAAAATACTTGAGCCAGGCTAAACACCTGGCTTCTTGGTTGTTTGCGGTATATATTTCACTTTTTTAGATCATGTGTGAACTAAGGAAATCATTTTATACTACTGGATCTAAACATGGAGGCATCTTGATTCATAAAAATACGCTGACCATGATAGAAAGTCCTCATTTCTATTGATTTAAATCCAACTTCGGATAAACTGTTTTTCAGTCCTTCATGCGAAAAACCGTTATGAACTTTCGGATGATTTATTTTATCGTTTTTGTCAAAATCAATAATAATGAGCTTGCCACCATCATTTAAAATGTTGAACAGTTCTTGTAGAATTTTTTTAGTATCCGGAATATGAAGGAGGACTAGTGACATTAAAACGATGTCTGCCTTCAGTTCAGGCGTTCCTTGAGTGAAATCAGAATAAAGCACTTTTGCGTTGGTTATTCCTTTGTGGGAAATTTTAGCTTTCGCGACCTCCAACATTTGTTCTGATGAATCTACCAACAAAATAGAATCTACTAAATCTGTTAATTCCAAACTAACTAGGCCAGTACCACTTCCATAGTCCATTAAAGATTTTGATTTACTATTTAGTAATTCAGATCTTACTTCCTTCACAATCACTTTAGCTAATTCCATTCTTTCTTCTGTATCATATCGTTTTGCCATCTCTTCAAACACGTTATTTTCCATATTCACTCCCCAATTTATTTAAAAGGCTGTATTGTGGTCATTATAGCAAAAATCTTTTTGTGTTAGTTGACTTACTTAAGAATTGGAGGATGGACGGTATTTATTTTTTAAAATCCGAATATATATAGAACTCTAAAACTAAGGTTAAGGTGGATTCGAAATGAGCAAAAGAGTTCTATTCGACTTTGAAATTGAATTTACGAATGGTGGGGGAATTCAAGGGCAAGAATTCCGTCTTGATATTGATGGAGAGGATATTTCTGACGAAGATTTAGCTAGGTATATTGTAGAAGATATGAGGTTGCTAATGGTTGGTAAAGTAAGGATTCTTAAAAAGAAGATAATAAATGAAAAACATAAACGACGACCAGCTGACTAAAGTTTGGTGAAACGTACCAATAGCAGAGAAAAAGCACAAATCCAGTACGGAGGAATTGTGCTTTATAACCTAATAGATACCTCTGTTCCGTCTTTAAGGCTTGTTTCAAGCAGCAGGAGACCTTTGTGCTCTGAAAGTTCCCTAAGCAAAGGCTTCAAATCATTCTTGTTTATAGAAGGAATTTGAAATTTGTTCTTTGCTTTTTTTTCAATTGCACGATTTACATGCACAAGAATTCGCTTGGAAGTGAGGATCCCAATAGATAGATGTAAAAAAGCATACGGGACGGGAATAATAAATCGTTTGGCTTTTACTTTAATTTTTATCTTCATCATATTACTCAATAATAACTAGTACTTTGTCACCTTTGGCTGAGGTAACATCTACAATTTGTCCGTCCAATTCATTTTCAATCGCTTCCATTAAAAGTTCAACGTCGATATCCTTTACATACTTTTCTGATTCGGGAATCATTTTAGCAATATTTGTTCCTACCTTTAAAACAGCTTTTATGAGTTTTATTGGCAGATTAACATTTACATTGTCACCTTCTTCAGAAGTAACACGGATTTTTAGCATTTTGTTTAAGTAGGTGGGTGAGGTCCGTTTAGTTAGAACGACCTGATTCTCCTTTCCTTGCAGTACTTCGATTAATTCAGCAGCCTTCTCTTTGTTCAACTTTCCTTCTTCCACCATGGTTAAAACTCTTGAAATTTCGTCACTCATTTAGGATTCCTCCTCATTTAATATGCCAATCGCTTCTTCGGCGGTTATTTCGCCTTTTTCCAGCATTGATATGACTTTCTTTCGATCCACTTTTTCAACCTTCTTAGTGGTGGAATATCCAAGGGAAGAGATAATGTCATCTAATTTCCCACGTACGGTCGGATAGGATACTCCAAGTTCTTTTTCAACTTCTTTAATATTTCCACGACACTTTAGAAAAGTTTCTATAAAACCAAGCTGCTCCTTGCTAAGTGTTGCAAAATTAGAGAGTTCAAATTCATTTTCAATTGTGGTATGACAATGAGTACAATGCAGCTTTGTAATTTTTAATTGCTTACTACAAACGGGACAATCTGAAATAAGAGGATATGCCATAATTCTCTCCTTCCTTATTTATAATTAAATAATACATCAGTTTATTTGAAAAATAAATATTTAAATTAAAAAATATAAATTTTAAACTTATAAAAATAAATATATTTAATTTATATATTAAATAATTTGATTGAAAAGGGCCAAAGGGGGGCCAAGGGGACGGTTCTGGTGGTTTTTTCTATTTCGTGATTTCTAAAAAAGCCAGGAGAACCGTCCCTGTGGTTTTACCCCTTTAGTCAAAAAAAGAGTGACTAAATCAGCCACTCCACAACATTTCCACATTAAGGTATAGTAAAAAAATAACTGTAACCTCTAAGTAAAGACTTAAAAATAGTTTTATGTATATTTAGTAATAATTCATGATAGATTTCCATAGGATTTGTTTGTTTAGTTTCATTTAAAACATTATTATACTCGTTAAGTAGGCTATCAAGTTCTTGGCTACAATTGATTGTCTCATGACATAACAATCCTTTATCCATTCCTAACTTAATCATTTCTTCTCTTTTCTTCTTTATAGCCAATTCCAATTCAGCTGGTTTCATTTGGGACTCACACCTCGTGGAATTTTTATCCATGGTATATTAGCTAATCTAATGAGGTAACTTGGATATAAAAAGTATTCTATCATTTTCTGACCAAAGAAAAATAGATTCGACAAAACGATATAAAAACAGACAAAAAACTACTTAAGTTCAGTAATTGAACACCGCTAAAAGCCAGTTGTCTGTTTCTTTTTAGCATATTTTAATATCTAAATTAAAATATAATTGAATTAATTTGTGGAGGTATTTTTTATGTACGTAACAATTTCAGACTTTATTAAAGAATGGGATAAAGAGGCAGTGCTAACTCAAAAGGTTTTGGATGGTTTGACAGACGCCTCCTTGACACAACAGGTTTATCCAGAGGGACGTACTTTAGGGAGAATTGCGTGGCATTTCACAACAAATATTCCTGATTATTTATCTCATTTCGGATTAATAATGGATAAAGTTGAAAATACAGAAAATGTCCCAACTTCAGCTAAAGAAATTGCAGAAACATTTAAAAAGGTAAGTGATGAAGCATCTCAAGCGATTGAACAACAGTGGACAGATTCCTCTTTGAGCCAATTACAAAAGGCATTTGGAAGAGAAGAAACAAATGCTCAAATTTTGATGGGACTAATCAAACACATTGTTCATCATCGTGGCCAATTAACCATTCTTATTCGGCAAGCAGGATTGAAACCTTTTGGAGTCTATGGACCACCAAAAGAAGATTGGAGCCATTTAGGTGTCCAAAATCCACCACTTTAGGAAGACCAAGGGGACGGTTCTTGGGACAATGGTGAGGACTTTTTGCCTCTAGAATGTTTTCGGTGGTGACCATGAGAATCGTCCAGTTGGCTACACTATTTTTTATCCCAAACAACTAACATCAATGTGGCTAGTGGACCTAATAGTAAGGATAGAAAAAACCAATTTAGTCCACTCCTGTTCTTGCCTTGGGCTAACCCGGCATTTATTAAAGCTAAGGTGCCCCAGCTAACATAATACTGATCATTCATTTTAAGACCCACTTCCTATCATCAGTTTTTGTTATTTTTACATGATTCTTCTGTTTAAGTTGTTCCTATAGCTTATTCTATTCGCGACTTCTATTAACCTGCTTCGGCTCTAGTGGTCCTTGGGTTTAGAGAAATATCCGAATGGGGTGAAACGAACGAGTGTGAGACCAGGGGGATGGTTATGGTGGTTTATTTCTCCTTTGAGGTGCTATAATGTGTGCCATAGGAAGGGTCACTATGGCAATTCCATTGAAGTGGGGATGATTATTGAGGAAGGAAGTGCACAGCGATGGATTTCGAAACGGTTATGCAGGAACTAGAAGCGCTCGGCAAGGAGCGAAGTAAGAAGATGTACATAAGCAATGGGGCGCACGAACCGGTTTTTGGTGTGGCTACAGGTGCAATGAAGCCGATGGCAAAGAAAATCAAGAAAAATCAGCCTCTGGCCGAGCAGCTTTACGCCACTGGTAACTACGATGCTATGTATTTTGCGGGCGTCATTGCGGACCCAAAGGCGATGACGGAGGCGGATTTCGATCGTTGGATTGATGCGGCGTATTTTTATATGCTGTCTGATTATGTGGTTGCCGTTACTTTAGCAGAAAGCGATTTGGCACAAGCGGTTGCAGATAAGTGGATTGCAAGCGGGGAAGAACTTCGTATGTCGGCAGGCTGGAGCTGTTACTGCTGGCTTTTGGGTAATCGCAAGGACCACGAGTTTGATGCAAACAAGCTTGCAGGTATGTTGGATCAGGTGGAAAAAACGATACACGATGCTCCTGAGCGAACGAAATCCGCTATGAATAATTTTATCTACACTGTCGCGATTTCCTTTGTGCCGCTCCATGAGAAAGCGGTTGAAACTGCAAAGGCAGTGGGCACTGTCGAAATGAAGCGAGACAACAAAAAAAGCAGCATCCTGAATGCTTCCGAAATTATTCAAAAGGGAATCGATCAAGGGAGACTTGGTTTTAAACGTAAATATGTAAGGTGTTAGTGGAAGAAGAAGAAGTTTGGGGACAGTCCCCCGACGCTTTAAAGCGCCGGGGGACTGTCCCCATTTTAAATTGTTGCCCCTCAGAGTCGAGGCTTGGCGAGTAATATGTGGAAAGTGACGAGTAAATTGGATAAAGTGACGAGTAATTGCTTAAATAGACGAGTAAAATCCAATTTAGACGAGTAAATGGAGCAAACTGACGAGTAAGAAGAAATTCCTCCATATTCTATCTATGTCTATTAGGTTTCGTAACCCAAATATCGCTCATTTTTCTTCATTGGATGTATTTCAATCTGGATATTCAGCAAAAATGATTCCAAAAGCAAAGAAAATGGTCCTCAAGCTTCGATTTAATCGAAAACTGAGAACCACCTTTATGCCTATAATATAAAGAAGGTAATTACCGACAGAAAGATTGATGTGATCAGCATGGCGATTAGTGGTCTAAATGCTTTTGTTCGGAGGTCACGAAGGCTTACGTTTAGGCCCAGTCCGACCATGGCTGATGTGAGGATAAAGGTGGTTGCGGTAGAGATGCCGTCTAGTACGGGTGCTGGGACTGGTACCCATGAACCAACCGCATAACTCCCGAACAAACTCATGAGAATGAACCCCACCAAAAACCACGGAAAATCAACCTTTGTTTCTCCTGCCGCATCTGCACTTTTTCGTTTCATCCAATACATCAAAATAAAGCATAATGGTACCAGCAGCAGAACGCGTCCTAGTTTAGCCAAGAGTGCCATGGCTAATCCATCGGGACCCGCAGGCGCACCGGCCAAGGCTACATGGGCAATTTCATGAAGGCTGCTACCGCTCCAGATCCCGTAATCCACAGCGGATAAGGGAAGAAGCGGGCGGATAATCGTATAGATGATGGAAAAAATGGTGCCCACTAGAGCGATGATTCCAACCCCAATCGCCGTATCCTCTTCTTTTGCTTTGATGATGGGCGCTACCGCTGCAATGGCTGCTGCCCCGCATACACCGGTGCCGACTCCCAAAAGTAGCGATAGAGATGAATCCGCTTTCAGTTTTTTACCTAGCCAAACTGTAGTGAGGATCGCAAAGACGATGACTCCCGCATCACGAACCACCAATCCCAAACCTTGGTTCATAATCACATCGACATTTAATTTTAATCCATATAAGATAATCGCAAAACGTAAGAAATATCTCGCTGAAAATTGGATGCCTGCTCGTATTTTTTCAGGATATCCAAAAAATTGCCGGTAAATGATGGCAAGGATAATTGCGCAGACCATGGGTCCGACTCGATTAAAGCCAGGTATGGCGGAAAGGGCAAATCCAGCCGCCGCAATGACAATAGTAAAAGCGATACCGCCTGCCCATAAACCAGCTTTTGATTTTGGCTCCGGCTTTTTTTGTTGCTGTTGCTGACCAGCTATTTCGTGTGAAGATAAGGCTCTCGCTGATTGACTACTCATTCAATCACCCCACAACTTATTTTGTACTTTCATCCTACTCTCGTTTTGTAAATAAGGAAAATAATGATATATAATAGTTATCATAAGTAAATCGATATACATAAAAATGGGGGGGGTACCATGGATCATTATTTAGAGGTGTTTGTAAAGGTTGTGGAAAAGGGGAATTTTTCAAAGGCAGCGGAAGATCTTCACATGACGCAGCCGGCGGTCAGCCAATACATCAAAGTCCTGGAAGAATCGGTTGGAGCGCGGCTCTTGGAACGGAATAATAAATTTGTCCGCCTGAATAAGGCTGGCGAAATTGTTTTTCATCATGCAAAAGAGATTCTTGCCCTTTATTCCAATATGCAGTATTTAATCGATGACCTCACCAATAAAGCGAGCGGCCCGATTGCGATTGGTGCGAGTTACACGTTTGGGGAATATATCCTGCCTCATATTATCGCAAGGCTGCAAGCAACATACCCGCTTATTACACCGACGATTCAGATTCACAATACAAAAGAAATCATTGATCTTGTGCAAACCCATCAATTAGATATCGGTATCATTGAAGGGCATATCGACGAAAAAGTAGCAAATGTAGAGGTTGTTTCTGAGGATAAAATGGTCGTTGTCGCTTCTTCGCAACATCCTTTGTTGAAAGAGGGGCGTAAAAGAAACATAGCAGAGCTGGGGGAGGAAACCTGGATTTTACGAGAGAAGGGTTCAGGCACGAGGGAAGCGGCCGAGCATCTTTTTCAAGAGTTGGATTTTACCCCTAAGAAAGTGATGGAGTTCGGTAGTACACAGGTCATCAAGGAATCGGTGGAGGCGGGTCTAGGAATCAGCTTACTTTCCCAATGGGCCATTAAAAAAGAACTGATGTATAGTTATCTGGATATCGTTGATGTGGAAGGCTTGCCATTTAAAAGGAATTTCTCCATCCTAACGCACTCGCCATACCAAACGAAGGCGTTACAACAATTTATTGAGACATTGCGGGTGTACTTGGGGGATTAATGGGGGACAGTCCCCCACTGCTTTACAGCGGTGAAGAGTGTTATTATGATTCGCCTCTAAAATAAAAGCTCTATTCGTAAAACTTCGGACAGAGTAGCACCAATCAATAGCAACATTGTCAGAAGCTGTGGGACCTCTAAAAATATAATACTCTCTTTTTGAAAACAGCCAAAATGCCCCCTTCCTATAAGCCAATAATCTATTGACCAAACCAGCCGCGGGTGATTTAATATAATTAAAGTGGTTGGGTCACTGAGCCGTAAACAAAGGAGGGAAATCAATTTATGAAAGCCTTGATCACCGAATTAATTTGGAATGAAGGAATTGAGGAACTGGTTCGCCAAGGGTTTGAAGTCCACTATGATGAGAGTCTATGGAACAATCGCGCGAAGCTGCTCCATCTAGTCAAAGAATATGATGCAATTATTGTTCGGAATCAAACCAAAGTGAATCAGGAATTACTAGATGCCGGAACCCGCTTGAAGGTAGTCGGCCGCTTGGGTGTTGGTATGGATAACATTGATATTCCAGCCGCGAAAGCAAGAGGTATTCAAGTCGTATATGGCCGTCATGCCAATGCCACGTCTGTTGCCGAATATGTGCTGTCGGCCATGTTAAGTGCGAACCGACCGCTCTATCTTGCAGATGCAGATATCCGAACCGGCAATTGGAACCGCAAAAGGTTTACGGGCGGCGAAATCGCCAACAAAACACTTGGATTAATTGGCTTAGGGGAAATCTCGCATCGTGTAGCGAAGCGGGCACTTGCTTTTGGCATGAAGGTCATTGGCTATGATCCATTTGTCACCGAGTACGACCACATCGTTTCAGAAACCGGAATCCAGCTAAAAGACTCTTTAGATGACGTACTAACCATGTCCGATTTCATCTCCCTACATGTTCCGTTAACACCTCAGACGCACTATTTAATCTCCGAATTCGAATTGAGAAAGATGAAACCGACGGCATATATCATCAATACCTCTAGAGGAGGCATCATTCATGAACCGGCACTGGCAGCTGCATTAAATAGCCAAACAATTGCCGGGGCCTACCTAGATGTCCTGGAAGTAGAACCAATCTCACAAACTAATCAACTCTTATCCTGCGAAACTGCGACAATCACACCTCATATTGCAGGACTCACCGATGAATCTCAGATCAGAACCTCATTATTAGTTGCAAAGGAAGTAATAAAAGTTGTCAATGGGGAACGCTCCTTGTGCACCGTCTAAACGAATTTTTAACAGGTAGGTAGCTCTTCTTAAGCGTCTAAACAAAATATTTAGAAAATTAAAATATTATTGTTGACTAACCAGTTATTGGGTGTTTTAATAAGGATATAGAAATTGGTTGGGTCACTCAACCACAATCACCAACCGCAACAATCAAAACCACAAACACAACCAAAAAGGAGGCTTTCAAATGAGTAACAATAGTCAAGCAAATACTCTCACGGAACAACAGCCAGCGACGGCCGGAAATGTAAGCACTCACAAGTTTTTAATCCATCATCGCGGCGATCATGTAGGAGTGGCTACCACTCCCATCCAAAAAGGAGAAAAAGTAATCGGGATTTATATGGATGATAATTCCGATGTAGTAGTAGTGGCTAAAGGGGACATTCCTTTAGGACACAAAATCTCATTAGTGAATTTAGAAGCAGGAGAACCAGTTCTAAAGTATGGAGTTCAAGTTGGTTTAACAACAGAAAAGTGGGAAATTGGCGATTACGTTCATACCCACAATATTAAAACGGCGAGGTGGTAGAAGATGGGTCAACAGCTTTTTGGATATCGCAGAGAAAATGGTAAGGTTGGCATTCGGAATCACGTGATTATTTTACCGGTAGATGACATTTCTAACGCAGCTTGTGAAGCTGTTGCAAGACAAGTTCAAGGTACGCTAGCTCTTCCACATGCGTACGGCAGATTACAGTACGGTCCAGACTTGGATTTGCATTTCAGAACGATGATTGGAACGGGGTCCAACCCGAACGTTGCAGCCGTAATCGTCATCGGAATTGAACAAAACTGGACGAAGAAAATCGCTGATGGTATTGCTGAAACTGGTAAACCAGTATCCTATTTTTCTATCGAAGGAAATGGTGATTTCGAAACGATCCGCGCAGCAAGCTGGAAGGCGAAGGAATACGTTCAATGGGCGACTGAACTTCAAAGAGAACCAATTGAATTAAAAGACTTAACCATCAGCATTAAATGTGGTGAATCCGATACAACAACTGGCATGGGCTCTTGTCCAACTGTTTCTCAAGCAGTTGATCGCTTGGTTGATGCTGGTGCGACAGTGTTCTTTGGGGAAACCTCTGAACTAACCGGCGGTGAGCATTTAATCCGCGAGCGTATGGCTACACCGGAACTGCAAGAGAGATTCATGGCCATCTATGATGATTATGTAGGTGAAATTGGATCTAAAGGTGTCGATCTATTAGGATCTCAGCCAACTCAAGGAAATATCGCCGGCGGCTTATCTACCATTGAAGAGAAAGCCTTGGGGAATATCGCAAAAACAGGTACGAAGGAAGTTGTAGGTGTCCTAGACCCTGCCGACAAACCAGAAAATGGACCTGGTCTTTACTTCATGGATACTTCTTCTGCGGCAGCAGAATGTATCACTTTGATGGCTGCAGGGGGAGCGGTTCTTCACCTATTCCCAACTGGCCAAGGTAATATTATTGGTAACCCAATTGAACCAGTTGTGAAGATTACAGCTAATCCAATCACGGCTGCCACGATGAGTGAACACATTGACGTGGACGTGCAAGGTTTGCTTTCCCGTAACATCTCTTTGGAACAAGCAGGGGATCAATTAATGGAAATGATTTGCCGTACCGTTAATGGTCGTCTTACTTGTGCAGAGGCATTAGGCCACCGTGAATTTGTCATGACAAAACTATATCGCAGTGCTTAAAACTCTTCTCCCTACACATAGCTATGCGTAGGGAGTTCCTTTTTGGGGCATTTTTTAATAGAAATTTAGTTGAGGAGTTTACGAATGGGAACCTACAGTGAAGTTAATCTTAAGAGTTTTTGTGAAGACCTGCTAGTAAGAGTGGGAATGAACCAAGAGAATGCCTCAGTGGCTGCAGATTCATTAGTGAAAGCGAACCTGGAAGGTGTGGATAGCCACGGCATCAGCCGGCTTCCCATCTACGTCAAACGGTTCAAGGATCAACGGATTAATGTGAATCCCGAAATTAAACTAACGGAGCAGACCCCATCTGTTTTACTGGTGGATGGAGATAATGGCCTCGGCCATGTGGTGAGTTATCAGGCGATCCAAAAAGGAACAGAAATGGCGAAACAAAGCGGAATCACTGCAATCGCGATAAAAAATAGCAATCATTTTGGTACCGCATCTTATTTTTGCCAGCTGGCCTGTGAGCAAAACCTCGCTTGTATCGGCTTCACCAACTCGCCGCCAGGCATCGCACCATGGGGAGGGAAGAATGCCTTTTTTGGAACCAATCCCATTGCATTTGGTTTTCCAACAGGGAATGACCAGCCCGTAATCATTGACTTATCTACCAGCATTGTCGCTAGAGGGAAAATTATTCTAGCCGCGAAACAGGGAAATTCCATTCCTGATGGGTGGGCGATTGATGAGGATGGTCTTCCTACCAATGATGCGGAAGCGGCATTAAGGGGTTCTGTCCTGCCATTAGGCGGAGCGAAGGGATCCGCTTTAGCTTTAGCGGTAGAAATCTTAACCGGGATTCTTACTGGAGCCGCCTTTGGCCCATATGTTAAAAATATATATAATGAAGCGGAAACGGGGAGCGCCAATGTAGGGCACTTCTTCTTATTGTTGGATATCGAAAAGTTTATGCATCTATCCACCTTTTTCGAGTCGCTCGAACATCTGTTAACAGAGATGAAGGAGGTTCCGAAAGCTCCAGGAACGAATGAAATCAGGTATCCAGGGGAAAGACGAAAAAGGGATCGGGAGCAGCGCCAGTTGGCAGGAATTGATTTGTCGTCCAGTGTGGAAGAGGAGCTCATTAGGCTTGCGGAAGAGTACCGCGTCCCATTTCCAGAGACTCTTTCATTAGAAAAAATATAACAAAAAGGCTGTTTACAAACGTGTTAAAGGCTTCCGTTTTGAGGGGAATTTCTAAAAATTTGTGCCGAAATGACAGTCGTTTTGTCATCATTATTAACATATATAAAAACAAGACTCGCCATAGTATTTGGCGAGTTATTTATATTAGTTATTATGGAATGCTTATTCAACTAACGCACCCGTTATTGCAATAAGGAAATTTATTTTGTTACTACCAGTGTACTTGAAGTTTATTACCATTTGGATCATAAAAGTGGAAATACGAATGACCGTTATCTTCTTGTATATCCTCGACTTTATCTTGATTATTAATTAGGTGTTGACGAAATTCGGATAGTTCTGGGCTTGTAAAGCCAATACTAAAAGCTGATTCATTATTAATTGTAAAGTGGGCAAATGTTTCATCGTCAGTTGGAACTAAGATAAGTAAAAAAGCTCCCTCATTTACTTTAAAAATCGCAAATGGATCGTCAGTAATGTTTAATAACTGAATCCCTAATACATCTCTATACCATTGTGCAGACTGTTCTAAATCTTTTACAGGAATTCTAATATAATGTACTTGCTCAATAAATGATTTACTCATATTTACCTCTCCTTACTTTAATCTGGTATATCAAATAATTCTCTTTTTTGTGTTTCTTTCCTTCCAAATTATTGAATTAACCAGCTTAGTTAGTTCAACAAGAAAAAATGACCGCCGCAGCGATCCATATAAACTCTTGCCCCCGTTCGTAGCAGAAAAAGCCCCTGCCCTGCTCTTTTTAATGTTTAGCGGGTGTATTTATCCTCGAAACGATAAAAGCCCTCTTGGTATTCTTGTGGGCTTACTTTAGGTTTGTGCGAAATAGGATTGCTTTAGATTTAGCTACAATTTCTTGTTTATCGTTATAAATCGAA
The DNA here is from genome assembly GCF_047302305.1 of Neobacillus phoenicis. Classification (NCBI taxonomy): domain Bacteria; kingdom Bacillati; phylum Bacillota; class Bacilli; order Caryophanales; family Bacillaceae; genus Neobacillus; species Neobacillus phoenicis. Next base: position 958,694 of record NZ_CP154847.1, read on the forward strand.
CACTCCGTATGAATTAAAGTTTTGCCCTGTTTTTCAATTTTGGCATTTGCCATCAAGTATGTACCAGTAGCGGGTTTCAAAAAAGAAACATTTAAATCAACGGTTACAGCTTGTTGTATACCATCTTCATTTGCTGGTAACAAGTTTGATACAGCTACATCAGCCAATGAAGAAATGATACCACCATGTATAACCCCTGCACTATTAATGAATAGGTCCTGAACTGGCAATATAATTTGCAAATTATTATCATCAAACTTTTTGTATTTCAAACCTAAAAATTCGTCAAATGGCTGTTTTATAAACATCTCATACACCTCTTATATATTTAATTTAACGCTACATTACATATTCTTTTAAGTTCTTAAACAATCCTGCCCCGTTAGCGGAACAAGAAAAGCGATGCCTTGTAGAAGCATCAGTTGAACAAGAAAAATTACTCTAAATACTCATCACTTAGACTTGGATTTAAATACCTTGCCATTCCAGTTTTCAGCTTTTTTAATCCAAGTTTTCGATAAAATCCTTCATTACCAGTTGTTGATATTAAATGTATACAAGAAACATTACTTAGCTTATCAAGTAAAAACTCCATAATTTTTTTAGCTATTCCTTGCCTTTGAAATCTCGATGAACCACTACATCATAAATTCCTGCATTAAAAACGCCATCTGTAATCCCTCTACCAATCCCAATAATTCTTCCATTGAACTTAACTAAAGCTACGACATTACTTGCTTCGAATACTTGTCTAATTATCTCGTTTGTATGTTTAGTCCACCCAACAGAAGCATAAACTTCCTTCATTTCATCGAGATTTGCATTGGCGAAATCACTATGAATTTCTATATCCATATATACTCCCCCCTATAAATCGCATATCTAAGTTTTTTAAGAATTTACTATATTTTCAGTTTTTCTTCTTCAACTAAACTGCATCTTTTACTTGAATAACGATAATGAAAAAGGACTGCCGAAACAGCAGTCCAATTGTTGTTTTACTAAAGCCACCACGTTACTTTAAGTGCAACCCTTCACAATCTCCTACTAAATTTTGAATGAAGTTTTCTTGTTAACTCACTAGAAAAGTGGGCATTATATATTTGCAAATTATTAATTTTAAGGAGTGATAATATGGCTGATATGAAAATAAATGTGAATGCTTTTTGGGATGGTGGGGTTACAGGAAATGGCACACTTAAAGCGGAGTACCTTGATACAAAAATCGCTATTCCTACATCCTTAGGAGGTAGTGGTAACGGAGCAAATCCAAAAGAGGTTCTCGTTGCCTCTGTAACGACGTGTTATACAGCAACACTTACTTTTGTACTCGAAAGCAGAAAACTGCCTGTGGTGGAACTTACAGTGAACTCAGAGGCAAATATATCTGATAATGAGTTTAAAATTACTCATTATCCTAACATCGTTTTATCTGCAGAAGCAACTGAAGAACAGATTCAATCTGCACAAAGAGCGACAGAAGCAGCAGATAAAGGGTGTGATGTCGGCAATATATTGAAAAAAGCAGATGTTAAAATTGAAGTTCAAGCCAAAGTTACTTCCAAATGATATTATATATCCAAAGATGTAAAACTTCATTTCTTAGACCTACAAATTAATACGGGTCTTTTAAAAATCTCTATTTTCTTATTAAGGTAAAGGTGGCGAAACTGCTGCCTTTTTTAGTGTTGAAAAACTAATACATTAAACAAATCCTCAAAAAAGCCCTTGTTCCACTATCCTGCCACGGTTAGTACAACAAGAAAAAAGACCGCCGTAGCGATCATTCTTAAGCTCAAGCCCCCATTAGTTGAACAAAAATCAATTTAATTTCTCATTATTAAAATGGTTCATTAGTGTGTTAATCAATTGAACTGCTGTATCTTTCTTATTTTTGGTATTTAGCACATCCCCATTTTTTGAAACAATATAATGAATACTAGTATCTATGTTTAAAGAACTTGATGGATTTGCTACAACATAATCTGCATTCCAATACTCCATTCTTTGTAAGGCTCGTTCTATTAAATACTCTCTATCGTTTGAATGTTCGAGTTTAAAACCAACAAGCACAACATCTTTATTAATATTTTTGATATCTAATATTACTTTAGGAGCTTTTTTAAAATGGATAATCGGAGGCTGATCACTAGGAATTTTACCTAAATTATTTAATACATTTCCCTTGTCATCAAATATTTTGTCAACAATCCAGTCAGATATAGCTGCTGTCATTATAACAACTTCAATCTCTTCATTTTCTAATAAGTTTTTCAGTTTTTCTTGTAAATCTTCAATTCCTTCAAATTGGATTGTCATTAGATTTGGGTTTTGTTTAGGTATTTTTGAAAAATAACCATGTAAGAAAATTACTTGTGCATCTATTTTTATAAGTTCTTCTGCTATATAACATCCGATTGTACCTTTTGCCAAGTTTGTATGCCCTCTAACTTGGTCCCATTTTTCTAATGTTCCGCCACTTGTTACTAGTATTTTCTTCCTCTTAAATACCATTATCTAGTTTCTCCTAAACATTAATTATTTGTAAAAAAATACAAGCCTTATATAATTCTAACACTTTCTCACTACAAATAAATTGAATATTCTTATTAAACTATTCTTCTCCGTTAGGTCAATAAGAAACAATCCGGCTGGTTTACCGCTAGATCTAAAACTCTTGCCCCTGTTAGTTTTAGCGCATTTCTTCAATGAGGTTAAAAAGTTAAAACAGGTCATTTTATTAATAAAAAATATGTGGTAGAATGAAGCGAATGTTTGTTCTGTTTTTTGGTTAGAATAGAAACATGGACATAACGAAGGTACAGGATGGGTAACAAGGTATGACACGAAACTGAAATACAAAGCCAGGCAGATGGATCGATCCAGGATGCTAAGGGAATGGTTTATAGCAACGAAAGGGGAAAGAATTTGACTACACAAAACAGAACCTCTCAAAACTCTCAAAATGGAGGGGCATTTGGGAGCTTAAGTAATTTATTATTGGTCATTATCATGATTCTTGGTGTGTTTGTAGCTATTTTAAATGAAACACTGCTTAATGTAGCTTTATCCAAAATTATGAATGATATCGGAATCACACCTAGTACGGCGCAGTGGCTGTCAACGGGATACCTGCTGGTAATCGGAGTGCTGATTCCTGTTACTGCTTATTTGATTCAACGGTATACAACTAGAACCTTGTTCCTTGCGGCTATGGGTTTATTTACGGTGGGAACATTTATTGCTGCCGTTGCACCGGGGTTTACCATGCTTTTAATTGGGAGGATGCTTCAAGCTTCGGGTACCGGACTGCTCTTTCCTTTGCTAACTAATGTGGTTTTCTCCATTGTACCGATTGAAAAAAGGGGTTCAGCAATGGGGACGATTGGGATTGTCATCACATTTGCTCCCGCGATTGGTCCCACTCTTTCCGGAATTATTGTCGAGCATTACAGTTGGCGGGTTCTCTTTTACGGTGTCCTGCCAATTGCATTATTTGTCATCGTCTTTGCGTATCTGAAACTCAAAAATGTAACGGAAACGACGAATCCAAAGATTGATCCGATCTCGCTTCTGCTTTCCACTTTAGGATTTGGGGGCATTGTATACGGATTCAGTAGCTCCGGTGAAGGACATGGGGGATGGTTGAGCAATGAAGTCCTTCTTCCGATTGCCATTGGTGTTATTGCCTTGGTGCTTTTTACTTGGAGGCAATTGACGATTTCACAGCCGTTGCTCGATTTAAGAACCTTTAAATACTCTATTTTTAGGCTGTCGACGCTGATTATGATTATTGTCATGATGGCAATGTTTTCTGCGATGATGCTGCTCCCGATATTTCTGCAGAATGGGTTAGGATACAGTCCGTTAGAGGCCGGTTTGGTCATGCTTCCAGGCGGTATTGTCATGGGGATTATGTCGCCAATCACCGGCCGACTATTTGATAAATTCGGCGCGAAGTGGCTTGCGGTTATTGGTTTAGGATTGATTGCGAATACCTTGTGGCAATTTGCGTCTATTACATTATCAACTTCCTACAGCACAATCATGATTTTCAATACATTTTTGATGTTAGGTATTTCGATGGTGATGATGCCGGTTATGACTAACGCATTAAATGAACTGCCGCCTCCGTTATATCCGCACGGTACAGCGATCATCAGCACGCTTCAGCAGGTGGCGGGCGCTGTCGGAACGGCATTGCTTGTGTCCGTTATGACCAATAGCTCGAATCATTTTATGGAAAATACGGTGATGAAAGATGATTCCACCTTACCTATTTTAGCGATGATTGCTGGGATGAAAAGCGCGTTCTTACTGGCATTCGGATTAGTTGCCAACGCATTGATCGCTTCATTATTACTAAAACGGTCCGCAACTCAAGAAGTAACTATGGAGCAGCCCTCTCCGAATTGATCATTTTTAAATGGATTTGTTTTTGGGTGTATTTTTGGAAAAAGACTTGAGAAATGCTGTGTGAATGGCCACACAGCATTTCTAGTGTTATCTATTATTCTTCCTTATGCTTCCGTTACCGCATTCTCCGTAATCGAACGCTCCACGCTTTCTAGATGCTCCTTCATACATTGCTGTGCTAATTCTGAATTTTTCTGTTTGATGGCTTGTAAAATTCTCGTGTGTTCCTGAACGGATTGTAAGGCACGGCCAGGAATTTGCATGGTTTTACTTCGTGACTCAGACAATAAATCAATTAGATAATTCATAATCCCGGTTAAAACAGTATTCTTTGAGTTATTGGCTATTGTTATATGAAATTTATGGTCCAATTCAGCTAATCTCGTATAATCTATTTTTCCTTTGACGATTTCATTTGCTTCATTCACAATTTGTTCTAACTCGTTAAATTGGTCGTTATTCGAGTTTTCAATTGCCCACTTGACTGTCCATTCTTCAAGGATTTTGCGGACAGAGAAGAAGTCCTTGATCTGTTCAGTTGAGACAAAAAGTGCTTCCGTCACCTTTTGAATTTGATGTTCGGGTGAGGCAACAAATACGCCCGTTCCATGCTTCACTTGTAGGTACCCATAGGCTTCGAGAATTTTATAGGCTTCCCTCACCGTATTTCTGCTTACGGAAAGTTCGATCCCCATCTCTCTTTCTCCTGGAATTCGTTCCCCGACTTGGTATTCTCCAGCTTGAATCTTTCTCTTAATACTGTCTGCTACCTGTTCAGAAATTCCTTTTCTATTAAATTCCACGTTATCACTGCTCCCTCCGTTAAAATCGAAGCGCACATTATGTTTTTAATAATCTAGTACCTTTATACTAGTTGCTCTTAATTTTATTTAAGCACTCTGTAAATCACTTGTAAATGGTTTCTATCAATTTTTGGGTTTTATTGGTTAGGTGACCCAACCAGTACCAGTGTATTTTCATTAAACCATTTTTACTGTTACTAAGCAATAAATATTTTTTATAGGAAAAATAATATTTGATTTTTTAGAAAATTGAAATATAATTAATTTAGTGGTTGGGTGACTGAACCATAATGTGAAAGGAGGAGTACATAGATTCTTTTTAAAAAAATGAAAGGGCTTACAAATTGGTAGGGAGGTTAGGAAATGAAAAAAGCTTCTGTCTTCGTTCTCATAGTGTTAACCTGTTTATTCATGATTACCGGCTGTTCCAGTACCAGTACGGCAACAAGTAAAGGCACAGATGCAGAGTATGTTTTAAGGCTCGGACATTTGCAGACAGAAACTCATCCTTATCATAAGGGGGCTTTAAAGTTTAAAGAACTCGTGGAAAAAGAATCAAAGGGGAGAATTCGAATTGATATTTTTCCTAGTAGCCAGTTAGGAAACGGAAGGGATCAGATTGAGGGAGCCCAAATCGGATCGATTCACTTTCACATCGGTTCCGTTGCTCCCGTGACTAACTTTGCCCCGAAGTTTAATGTACTCAATCTACCTTATTTATTTGAAAGCCGTGAGCATGCATTTAGGGTTCTTGATGGTGAAATCGGTGAGGAACTTGGAGCTGATTTGGCCAATCGGGGTTTAATGAATCTAGGGTTTATGGAAAACGGCTGGAGACATATGACCAATAATGTCAAGCCGATTAAAACGGCTAAAGATGCAGCAAGTATGAAAATCAGGGTCCAGGAATCGCCACCCTATATTTCATTTGTGAAGGCGCTGAAATCGACGCCTGTTCCGGTACCGTTTGGGGAACTTTATACAGCGCTGGAGCAGCATGTTGTAGATGGCCAGGAAAACCCGCTGGCGCAGATTTACTTGAACAAATTTAATGAAGTGCAAAAGTATCTGACGTTAACCGCTCATAATTATGATGCTGCTGTTTTTATTATGAGTAAAACAACTTATGACACTCTACCAAAGGATTTGCAAAAAGTGATCACTAAAGCGTCCAAGGAAGCGATTCAATATGAAAGAAAGGTAGCTTTAGAGGATGAGGCAAAACTGCTTGAGGACCTCAGAAAGACGGATATGCAAATAGAGGAAAACCCTGATTTAGACTCCTTTAGAGAAGCGGTTAAACCAGTATACAAAGAGTTCGAAGACTCCATTGGAAAAGATCTGCTGGATAAAATAGAAAGCTTAAAATAATCATGTGGAGGTGCATTCAATGAAAGGGTTTATGACGGAACTGAGTCAAAAGGTGAATAAAGCCAGCAAATTTCTCTTAATCGTTTTTTTCGTGGTTGCTTTCGTGGCTGCTGTCTATCAAGTATTTTCCCGATTCGTTTTACAAAGTTCCATCGTGCAAAAGATGCTTCCAATGGTTGACTTTTCCGTATTTAATTTAAGCTGGGCAGAAGAGCTCATCCGTTATATGTTTGTTTGGATTGTCTTTTTAGGAATCGGAATTGTCTATAAGAGCAAGGAACATGCACAAGTGGAAATTTTACTTCATTATTTGCCTGAAAAGTTGAAAGGTAAGCTACAAGTCCTCATTGAAGTCATCAACTCTGCTGTCTTTCTATTTTTGATTGTATATGGCTGGAGCATCTTAAAATTTACCAGTCAACAAATATCCCCTTCTATGGGACTGAATATGACCCTGATTTACGGCTCCGTCCTCGTCTGTTCGCTCATCTGTCTTCTTCATTCTATTGTTTCCATACTTGATATTGCAGTTGGAAAAGAGAAGAAGGCTGAGATTGTTCAGGTAGAAGTAACAAGTGAGAATCCCCATATTGGATAAAGAAGGAGGAAGATGAATGACAGTAGCGGTTGTCGTCCTGGTTGTACTGTTTTTACTAATGTTTCTGGGTGTTCCAATTGCCATTTCTTTAATTTTAGCATCCATTTCCGGCTTTTTGTCTAGCATCTACTATGTTCCATTAGAAGTCGTTCCTCAAAGATTATTAACCTCTGTAGATTCTTTTCCACTTCTAGCCATTCCCTTTTTTATGCTGACGGGTGAATTTATGATGTCTGGCAGTATGGGACAACGGATTGCAGGATTTGCTTTTGCATCGGTCGGCTGGTTGCGTGCTGGATTAGCACAGGTTTCGACGTTAACAAGTATGTTCTTCGCTGGAATTTCTGGTTCAGGTGCAGCTGATACGGCGGCTGTCGGTAAAATGATGATCCCGATGATGGAGAAAAAAGGGTATGATAAAGGATTTGCCGCTGCAACGGTAGCGAGTGCAGGAACCATCGCCGTTGTTATTCCGCCATCGATTCCGATGATTGTATACGGTGTAACGGCTGGCGTTTCGATTGGGGATTTGTTTACGGCCGGGATTGTCCCTGGGATCTTAATTGGTTTGTCGATTATGATGCTAAACTATTGGCTGACCAAAAAGAATAACTATTCTGATGAGAACATGAAGTTTGAGTTCTCTTCTTTTAAAAAGACCTTTTTTGAAGGAATATTGGCTTTGATTCTTCCTTTAATTATTATCTTTGGAATCCGGGGAGGAATTTTTACGCCAACGGAGGCTGGTGCGATCGCTGCCGCCTATGCGTTTATTATCAATAAATTTGTCTATAAGGATATGGATTGGAAGGATATTCCGGAGGCATTTATTAAGGCCGGAAAAATGACAGGGATGGTTGTCTTTATTATTGCGGCTGCGAATCTATTTGGCTGGCTGCTAACCGCTGAACAAATCCCGAAGCTGCTTGTTAACTTAGTGACGGGCTTTGCTGATAATCGTTATCTAGTCTTGCTTATGTTTACGGTCATCTTCTTTATCGCAGGCTGCTTCTTGAACGCATCTGCTGCTATCACGATCTTAACACCACTATTGCTACCGATTGCTCTAGCAGCAGGCATTGATCCAGTCTTCTTTGGACTCATTATGGTCGTCAACTTGTCCATCGGGCTCATCACACCGCCAGTAGGATTAGATCTCTTTGTCGTAAAAGGGATCGCCGACATTTCCTACGACAAGCTGGTGCGATCGATTGTACCATTCATTGTCGTCATGGTCGTTGACTTACTAATCATCACCTTCTTCCCGGCACTATCTATGTTTTGGGTGACCATGTAGGAAGTACAAATTTGGGGACAGTCCCCCGCCGCTTTACAGCGGTGGGGGACTGTCCCCGTTTTGTGATACTATAGGTATATGAATTTGAAATGTAACGAGGTTGAGGAACATGAGTACAATTTTGGATATTGCCAAGCTTGCAGGTGTGGCGAAGAGTACGGTGTCTCGGTATTTGAATGGCGGTTCTGTTGGGGAAGCGACCAAAAAGAAAATTGAACAGGCAATAAAGGAGACTGGGTATACTCCGAATCCATTTGCGCAAAGCTTGAAAGCGAAGAAAACTAATATTATTGGCACGATTGTCCCCAGGCTGGATTCCTATGCTTCTTCGCAGACGTTAATTGGCATCGATGAACAATTAAAGCAACTGAATTATCAAATGCTAATCTCCAATACCAGTCAAAGTCTGGAGCGAGAGATTGAAAGCATTTATAGCTTCGCCAATCAAAAAATGGCGGGGATTATTTTGCTTGCGACCGAAATCACGGATCAGCATATCAAGGCCTTTGAAACGGTTAACGTTCCTGCCCTGTTAATTGGACAAGAGCATGAGGGCTTTTATAGTCTGATCCATGATGATTTAAACGCTGGGTATGAGATGGGAAGGTATGTCCTTGAAAAAGGATACCGGAAAATTGCTTACCTAGGCGTAACCGAACGGGATATTGCTGTTGGGGTGAAGCGAAAGCAGGGATTTACAAAGGCGATTCAAGAAGTAGCAGATTGCGAGGTTCGATTCTATGAGACCTTGTTCAAGATTCCCGCTGCGCAAGCGAGTGCAACGGAAATCATCCGTGAATTCCAGCCCTCTATCATTGTTTGTGCGACCGATAATATTGCCCTTGGGGTTCTGAAGGCAGCGTATGCTGAGGGGCTGAAAATTCCCGAGGATTTAGCGGTAACGGGTTTTGGCGGCTATGATGTGACAGAAATCATCCATCCGAGCTTAACGACTGCGAAATTTTTTTACAAGGAAGCGGGGGAAGCGGCAGCAAGGCAAATGGTCGAGTTAGTCAATGAACGCCATGTGGAAAAAATAATCGTTTCTAAATTTGAAATTATTGAACGAGAAAGCGTTGACAATTTCTTTTAGCGTATCCTATAATAAAAACAACGAAACCGGTTCCAATCAAGAGAACCTTTTCACTTGGTCACAAGCGAATTCGGTTTCTCTTTTCATCTTTTATTTTTTTAACCTACTTTGGAACCGGTTCCAAAAAAAACAGAGAGTTGTTTCTATTTTTTTTGCTCTAAAACGGAACCGGTTCCCAAAACAAAATCCAAACACAAAAGAGAGGGATTAAGATGGATCATAAGAAAATTGCACGGGAAGTACTCGATGCCATTGGCGGTCAGGAAAATGTATCAGCTGCAGCGCATTGCGCCACACGTCTGCGTCTAGTTTTACACGATGAATCACTCGTTAATCAAGCAGGGTTGGATCAAATGGATGCCGTGAAAGGTACTTTTTCAACAGGAGGTCAGTTTCAAATTATCTTAGGTGCTGGGACGGTGAACGAGGTCTATAAGCACTTGGCGAAGATGACTGGTCAAACGGAAATGTCAACGAGTGATGTAAAAGACGCGGCTTCGAAGAAACTGAATCCCATTCAGCAATTCGTCAAAATGCTGTCAGACATTTTCGTTCCGATTATCCCAGCCATAGTTGCTGGCGGTTTACTCATGGGGATCAACAATATCTTAACCGCCCCAGACTTGTTTATTGAAGGAAAATCATTAGTGGATGCCAATCCGGAAATGGCGGATTTAGCGGCACTTATTAATACTTTTGCCAATGCAGCCTTTGTCTTTTTACCGATATTAATTGGTTTTTCAGCAACGAAGCGGTTTGGCGGGAACCCATTCCTTGGTGCGACACTTGGAATGCTGATGGTTCATCCGGACTTGTTAAATGGGTACGGATATGGTGCCGCGTTACTGAAACATGAAGTTCCGGTTTGGAATATTCTTGGCTTAGAAATTGAAAAGGTTGGCTATCAGGGAACCGTTCTTCCGGTTCTTGCGGCGTCATTTATTTTAGCAAAAATTGAAACCTACCTGCGGAAGGTTGTCCCATCTGCTTTAGACAATCTATTAACACCGTTATTCTCGATCTTTATTACCGGGATTTTAACGTTCACAGTTGTAGGACCGCTTACACGCTCAGCTGGTAATCTATTAACAGACGGAATCGTTTGGTTGTATGACACAACAGGTGTCATTGGCGGAATCATCTTTGGTCTGCTGTATGCACCAATTGTAATTACAGGTATGCATCATAGTTTCATAGCAGTAGAAACACAATTGCTTGCCGATGTGGCAAAAACGGGTGGATCTTTCATTTTCGTCATTGCGGCGATGTCAAACATTGCGCAAGGTGCTGCGACACTTGCCGTGCTTAAGACAACGAAAAATGCGAAAATCAAAGGAACGGCTTCTGCAGCGGGAATCTCTGCCTTGTTAGGAATTACAGAGCCTGCTATGTTTGGGGTGAACTTGAAATTACGCTATCCATTTATCGGGGCGATTACGGGTTCTGCTGTCGGGTCTGGTTTTGTGACGTTGTTCAAGGTGAAAGCGACGGCGTTAGGAGCAGCGGGTCTTCCAGGAATCATTTCGATTCGCCCAGATACGATTGTTTCTTATATTATCGGTATGGCTATCGCGTTTGTTGTTGCCTTTATCGTCACGCTTGTTTTAGCAAAAAGAGACGAAAAAAAAGCCGTGAAACAATTAACTGATCAAAGAGCAGCATAATAAAAAAAGAGGAGAATCCCGTGATTCTCCTTTCTGTATTAGGAGTGTATCAGCATGGAATGGACAAAAGAGCAACGATACAGAAGCATGGATGACGTGACAGAAGAGGAAATCCAAGGATTAGCGAAGCTCGTGAATCAATGCCCATGGCGGCAGGCTTTTCATATTCAGCCGGTGACAGGTTTGCTAAACGACCCGAATGGCTTTAGTTATTTTAACGGTGAATATCATTTATTCTACCAATGGTTTCCCCTCGGGCCGGTTCATGGATTGAAGCATTGGTATCACACAAAGTCTAAGGACCTGGTTCATTGGGAAGAAGTCGGAATGGGCATTGCGCCATCCAATGAGTTTGATAGTCATGGAGCCTATTCCGGAAGCGGAATTGAGCACGAGGGAAAATTGTATTTACTATACACAGGTAACACGCGCGATGACCAGTGGATCAGACACCCGTATCAATGTCTGGCGGTGATGAATCCGGATGGAAGTATCGTGAAAATGGATGCTCCGGTAATTGCAGATGTGCCAAGTGGATATACTAATCATTTTCGTGATCCAAAGGTTTGGAAACAGGGGGATTCCTTCTACGCAGTGATTGGTGCGCAGAGGGAAAATGTGACTGGAACTGTCGTTTTATACCGCTCTTGTGATTTGAAAAATTGGCAGTTTGCGGGCGAAGTGAAGACCGGCTTAGGTGAAGCTTTCGGTTATATGTGGGAATGTCCGGATTATTTTGAGCTGGATGGGCAAGGCGTGCTCCTTTTCTCTCCACAAGGGTTACAAGTGGAAGGCGACCACTATCAAAATATATATCAATCAGGGTATGTCATTGGAAGTCCTATAGATTTAGAGACTATCGAACTAAAGCATGGAGCTTTTCATGAGTTGGATCGCGGGTTTGATTTTTACGCACCGCAAACGACGGTAGATCCTGAGGGACGCCGGATTTTAGTCGGCTGGATGGGCTTGCCGGAGATTGACTATCCCACTGATAAAAATGGCTGGGCTCACTGTTTAACCCTTCCGCGGGAACTTTCGATTCGTGAAGGCAAGCTGATTCAGCGGCCAGTCTCTGAGATTGAATTGCTTCGCGGGAAAAAGGTACAAGAAAGCCGTACGCTAGACAATGAAAATGTTGGGTTTTCGGGCTTTAAAGGAGACGTGTATGAGCTTCTTGTGGAATTCTCTGAGAGCTCGGCTGAGGAGTTTGGTTTGGAGCTCCGGGTCGGAGAAGAAGAGAAAACCGTGATTAAGTATGATGCGGTGGCGAAAAAGGTTGTGTTTGATCGGACGCAATCCGGGGAAGCCTTTGCTGAGGAGTTTGGTACCGTTCGAAAATGTGCGTTGGATGGTGATCCGGAAAAGATTTGGTTCCGAATTTTTGTGGATGTTTCCTCTGTTGAAGTGTTTGTAAATGACGGCGAGGAAGTGTTTACGGCGAGGATTTTCCCTGGGAAAAATAGCAACGGAATCCGAATGTTTGCACGCGGTGGCCAAACGAAGGTAACTGCGGTTAAATGGGAGATCAAAGAGGGACAGAGGTGACAGAATGGGAAAACTTTTTTCGATTGGTGAAGTGTTAATCGATTTTATTCCTCTTCAAAAAGGAGCGGCCTTAAAGGATGTGGGTGCGTTTGAGAGAGCGCCAGGGGGTGCACCGGCCAATGTGGCTGCGGCCGTTGCCAAATATGGGCAGAAAGCAGCGATGATTTCAAAAGTAGGGAACGATGCGTTTGGCGACTTTTTAGTCGAGAAGCTTTTCGAGGCTGGTGTGGAGACGGAAAAAATATACCGGACGGGGGAAGCTAATACGGCCTTGGCGTTTGTCTCATTAAAAGAAAACGGCGAACGTGATTTCTCGTTTTACCGGAATCCTTCTGCTGATTTGCTGTTGAGCGAGGAAGAAATCGAGCCGGATTGGTTTCAAGCGGGAGATATTCTCCACTTTTGCTCGGTTGATTTAGTGGAAAGCCCGATGAAACAGGCGCATACTAAAGCGATCGTGGCGGTTTCAGCTACGGGTGGCTTGGTCAGCTTTGACCCCAATGTGCGCCTTCCGCTTTGGGTAAATCCAGAGGACTGTCGCAAGGCGATTCTCGAATTTTTACCGGCAGCTGATATCGTCAAGGTGTCGGATGAAGAGCTTTCGTTTATTACGGGAATACAAGAGGAGTCGGATGCGATCCAATCGTTATTCGTTGGAAACGTGAAGGCTGTCGTCTACACAAAGGGCGCGGCTGGAGCGGATTTGTACTTAAAAGATGAAAAGTTTGCATCGAGCGGATACACGGTGGAACCGGTGGATACAACCGGAGCAGGTGACGCCTTCATTGGTGGATTTTTATACCAACTGCTAGAGTTGCAAGCAAACCCGGACAACTTGGAAGAAGTACTTAGAGGAAATGCAGCCGATATCCTCCGATTTGGGAACGCAAGCGGCGCCATCACCACAACAGGAAAAGGAGCGATCTCCGCGCTGCCGAGCAAAGAAGAGGTGGAGAGCCTAATATAAAATATAAATTTTTTGGGGACAGTCCCCCGGCGCTTTAACGCAACGGGGGACTGTCCTTTTTTATTGAGCTACTGTGTTTCTTCCACTATTTTTCGCCTGATATAAGGCGTGATCGGCTGATTTTAGTAAATCTGTTGGATTTCTTTCAGGGTTGGGTATGACGGATGCCACGCCAAAGCTCATGGTTACCCACCCGTTTAGCTTGGACCTTTCATGTGGGATGTTTAATTGCTCGATTTCTACTCGGATTTTATCAGCAATGAAACGAGCTTCATTTAAAATAATCGACATCGAACAAAATGATTGAAAGAGAGGTTTGGTTAGTAGATAGAGACTGCCAATAATAATCCAGCATTTTATCAAAATATCTTCGATTGAATAAGGAGGTTAATCCATCCACATTTGATAGGTATTCCAACTTCTTCTCCAGCTCCTTGCTTTTTGTAATGTCATTTCGAATGACGATATATTGAAAGGGCTTATTATGTTTGTCTAAGAACGGAACAATGGTAGTAAACGTCCAATTGTATGTACCTCTTTTTGTCTTATTTCGAATTTCTCCACTCCACACTTTTCCTTGAGTGACAGTATTCCAAAGGTCTCTAAAAAACTCTTTGGAATGATAGCTGCTATTTAAAACTCGCATGTTTTTTCCTTTGAGTTCTTCAAAGGAGTATTCGGAAAGGCGGCAGAATTTCTCATTCGCATATAAGATATTGGCCGATTTATCGACGATTTGAACAAGGTTGGACTCGTCTAAGGCAAATTTTAAGTCCTGAAGATCTTTAAGGGTATCCAGATAATTTTTCTCCAATTCATTCCGCTGCTTACTATTAGGAAAAAATTTATCTAGAAATTTGTTTTTAATATAAAGTGTAATAAATAACGCTACCACTGTAATAAGAGAAGTATCCATTACCTCATGATAAAAGCTCATCATTGTACCCCTTCACATGCTCATGAATGATTTAATTGGTATGAAAGACCTAATTACTATTTTAAAAGTAAAGACATTGAATATGTATTGTCCATTTTATGACATTTTTATCGGAAAGTATTATATTAATCTTTCCTTAAGAATTGCTTAACAGTGGGAGTAGTTGTGTGATTGGCGAGTAAATGGGAAAAATGACGAGTAAAGTTGTGAAGTTGACGAGTAAATCATGAATTTAGACGAGTAAATTATCTAAAATGACGAGTAAACAATCTGGTGCCTGTCCCTTTTAATTAGGTAATTTTCGACACTCTTTTTGGTGGTTTAACAGGAGAAATGCTTACTATATTTATGTTTAGCCCTTTATTAATTAATCGTTTGATTAGGATCGAAAATGGGGAAGGAGATCGAATAATGTCATTTCCCAAGAAATTTAACTTATTTTGGAGAGTTGTAGGGGGAGTTTGAAAGATTAAGCGACAATATTTTTGGCTCTGTTCCGGGAGGAAAGCGGTAATATAGCGGTTTCTAGCGTTTTTAATTAATCGTTTGAATAGTATAGCACATAGGGAATGTTTACGAATTTTGACTAGTATGTGTAGAGAATAAAGGATAAGCTAGTTTGAATAAATGGTAAAACGTAATAATTTAAAGAAGGAAATGTAAATCCAAAGTTGAATCCTAAATAAGGTTAGGGTTCAACCATGGTTTCTCCAGTTCTCCAGTAATGGAAGGAATAAGTAGCAAATGTCAAAGTTAAGGAGACATCTTATATGACCAATCCGAATAAGAATCAAAAGGTTTGCAGCAAAGGCCATACCTATTATAAGAGTAGCGATTGTCCAACCTGTCCGATTTGTGAGAAGGGGCGCAAACCTGAAAGTGGGTTTCTTGCATTGCTATCAGCACCGGCAAGACGAGCCTTGGAAAACAATGAGGTGACTACTTTAGAGAAGCTATCCACCTATAGTGAAAAGGAAATTTTGCAGTTTCATGGGATGGGTCCAGCTTCGTTGCCTAAACTTAGGGCGGCTTTGAAGAAAAGTGGCTTATCCTTTAAAGACTAATTTGGGGTTGTTATTTATCACTATATCTTCATGGGGGAGATTGTTATGGCATTAAAAGTAGGAGATATCATTATCTTTGTGCGGACGTTTACGGTAAGGGATGTGGAGTTATTTACAGAGGTATCAGGTGATGAGGGGATTCATCATATTACTCCAGATGAACAGGGAAGGCTTGTCGTGCAAGGGTTGTTGACGGCAACTTTACCGACAAAAGTAGGTGGCGATCATAACGTACTAGCCCGCAATATGAATTTTGAGTTTTTGAGGCCTGTGTTTACGGGCGATACCATCATTTGTGAAGTGACAATAGAAAAATATGAAAGGCAAGAGAATAACAGAACGGCTATTATGGCGTCTTTCTTATGTAAAAATCAGAATGAAAAAGAGGTTTTAAAAGGGGATTTTTCAGGGGTAATCCTTTAAATTCTGGCTCGGAATTTTTTTTTTAAAAAAGACCATAAGGATGCTTCTCAGGGTGTAACTACCAACAACATGAAATGGGGACTGTCCCTTTATTAGAGGAGCAGGATTTTCCTATAATAATTCGAAAAATAAAGAGTCAAAGTTTTAATGGAGGACAAGAAAAGATGAATAAACAGAGTGCTCAAAATAAAAAAGCGTGGGAGCATAGAGCGTATGAATTTTGGACCAAAAGATTTGGGACACCAAAAAACTTGGCCAAGCAGATTTTAGGTAACCCGGAAGCACATTTAAAAAAACATAAAATCTATTTTGATAACATAGAAGGAAAAAAGATTGCGAATCTTTGTGGTTCAAATGGAAGAAAGGCTGTTCCGTTATCCCTTTTAGGTGCAGATGTTACTGTATTTGATATTTCAGAGGAAAATAAAAAATACGCCCTTGAATTAGCAGCGTATGCAGATGCGATTATCGATTATATTGTCACTGATGTTTATGATATAGACATATCCAAGTATAGAAATCACTTTGATATTCTATTTTTAGAAGGCGGAATCCTGCACTATTTTAATGATTTAGACCAATTGATGAGGCTCCTTCTTTCGCTACTCAAAGAAGGAGGAATAATGATTCTAAGTGATTTTCATCCTTTTGGAAAATGTATTGTTAAAAGTCCTGAACTTCTATTCCAATATCAAATAAAACTTAATTATTTTGATAAAGAATTGCATACTGGTGATATTGCATATAAAAATTTCTTTGATGAAAAGGAACAACAGGATTTTCCGGAAGTTTCTGTTAGGGCGTATACCCTAAGCGAAATTATTAACTCTGTCATCTTATCTGGCTTTACATTGAAAAAATTTGATGAACATCGTGGTTGGAACAATGAAAATATTCCTTGGGAGTTTACGATTGTTGCCGTTAAATAAGATACTCTTTGGGGACAGTCCCCATTTTCACTATGATTTCTTGGCCAAGGATTTTCTATCAATGGTTTCGGGTTGTTTTTCCAACCAGCCGTGTTTCACGAGGATGGTGTAACAGAAGGTGCCGGCCTCCATGGCATGAGTGAATACTTTGTAGTAGTTTAACATGATATCCGACCGTAAGCTGGAACCCAATGCTGCCCCATAATAGGAAAGAGCTGCATTAACTAAGAACGCTGCGTGAAACATCATCAATTTGTCCGAAAATGGACTGATCGTTGAATCTGTAATCTCTACATCCCATTTCTCGGGTATGGGTAGATGATCTTGTAGTAAGATCGCGTCAAAGCTGTCCGCATCTTTCCCCGCTAATTTTACGTTTTTTATCATAAAATTTCGAACGTCTTCCGATTTTGCGACCTGACTAAAAGCAATACTTAACGACCTAATAAAGCCAGTTTTCTTTGAATTAAAGAAAAGGGTACTGATTTCGGAACTAATTAGTGGTCTTTTGTCCCCGATTAAATTATCTATGATTCCTGTTGATTCAAAAAACTCAGGTCCATGAGGCGATGGAATGGAGGGAACGCTAGAAAATTTCGGTTGATCTTTGGCCAGTTGCTGGATTTTTTGGAACAACTCATTCGTCTGTCTCGTACATTCGAAAAAGTAATTTTGAAGGTCTTGTCGCTCTAGTGTTGTAATCGCTAAGCTATACGCAGGTAATCCGTGTAGGCTCATTATATAAGAGTAAAAAAGGATAAATTGATCAGAAAACAGACGCGGGGCATTCAGATTGACGTCCGCCTCTGTGAACCCAATGGGGACCTGGAAACGAGCAGCTTTCAGGAATTCCTTGATTTTCGTGATGTGGGTCTCAGATAATTGTAAGGATATTTTTACAATTTCCTTTATGTCTTTATTTTCAACAATTGTAAGAAAATATTTGTACATACAGATGGCCATGCTGTCGCCCATATATTGAAGCCAAAGAGCAGATACCTCAGCGACCGTTAAGGATTCAGTCTTCGGTTTTTTATTAAAAATCCCCAAAAGGAAAACCCCCAATTTATGCACCATTTCTTTTATTTCCTATTGTGTGATTATTTTATGGTATTGGGTAAGAAGTATACATATAGAGTTTGGGGACTGTCCCTATTTCAAGAAGGCATTTGCTAACGAGTGTACTTCTACTTTTGTGACTGTTATAATTTGAATATTATGAATATATTTTTATAACTTTGTAATAGGTTGGGAGAAGAGTTCATGTTCATGAAGAAGAATTTTGAGCAAAAGACCGTGAATGGGGTGCAGATGGGGAATGGAACCCTATCATTCCAAAGTGTGAAATTAAATGTTCATTGCTTTTTCATTGATGGTGTTTTAATTGATACTGGAGCAAAGTCACTGGAAAGGTTTTTCAAGGCGTTCTTTAAGCAGCATGAAATTGATCAAGTAGTGATCACCCACTTTCATGAAGATCATACAGGCTGTGCCTCATTTTTGCAGAAAGAACTTCAGCTTCCGCTTTTCATGGATGACCTCATGCTTGAATCCTGCATGAAGAAGGCAGATTATCCACTATATCGTCAACTGTTTTGGGGAAGGCGTAGGCCCTTTCGCGCTGAACCAATTGGTGAAACATTTCGTTCACCACATGCCACATGGCAGGTAATCAAAACACCAGGGCATTCCATTGATCATCTTGCATTTTTAAATACAGATACAGGTCAGCTTTTTACTGGAGACCTCTATTGTCAGGAAAAGACAAAGGTTGTTCTTCGAGAAGAAAATGTCCCTGTAATTATCGAATCATTAAAAAAAGTATTAACCTATGAGTTTGATGATGTGTTTTGCAATCATGCAGGATATCTGAGCAATGGGCGTACAGCTCTTAAGAGAAAGCTGGAATATTTATTGGATCTGCAAGGAACTATTTTAAAACTTTATGATGAAGGAAAGAAACTCGACGAGATTAATCATACATTGTTTCCAAAAAAATACCCGATTATGTCTTTTTCCTCAGGAGAATGGGACTCCGTCCATATTGTCCATTCTGTTATTAAACAAAAAGATCATACACTTATATCCTAATGTCTTTAAAAATTATTGATAAATTAAAAGGAAAAGGGTGATAGGAATAAAATTTTTAGTTGACCACCATACGGTAACATCGATCATCAACAAGCTTCGGAGTGCGGGATGTGTTTTTGCAGAAGAAGAGGCTCGGTTACTTGTTACAGAGGGACAATCTTTAGATGGCCTCTTACAAAAGGTCGACATGCGAGTCGAGGGGATACCACTTGAATACGTAATTGGATGGGCACCGTTCTGTGGTCTTCGGATAGTAGTGGAGCGAGGCGTTTTTGTTCCTCGGAAACGTACAGAATTTCTTGTTCGCCAGGCGGAAGACCTAGGGTGTTCTGGTGATATCGTCGTTGACCTCTGTTGTGGTTCAGGGGCAATCGGTGCTGCTTTAGCAGCTGCTATGGGAGACATAATGTTGTATGGTTCTGACATCGACCTGATCGCCATTCGATGTGCCAGAAAAAACGTAACCCCATTCGGAGGTCATATTTTCGAAGGTGACTTGTATAAGGCTTTGCCACGATGGATGAAAGGACGTATCAATATACTGGTTGCTAACGTACCTTATGTTCCCACGAAAGCAATAGAGCTGCTTCCCGTGGAGGCCCGTCTTTATGAACCGCATTTGGCATTGGACGGAGGAGAGGATGGCCTTAACATTTTAAGAAGAGTGGTAAAAGAAGCCCCTGATTGGCTCGCTCCGGGAGGACACCTACTGATCGAGACCAGCGAAATGCAGGCACCACGAACTTTTGAGATTTTTGCCCATTCTGGATTGGCCACTAAAGTAGTTAGAGACGCAGAACGGGACGCTACGGTTGTTATTGGAACCAATAGTGGGGACAGTCCCCCAGCGCTTTAAAGCGGCGGGGGACTGTCCCATAAATACAATGTCATGATTGTAGGCTTTTTTTCATATTATATTTTGGAGGTGAAAAAATGCCTAGAGTAAGTTACCGAAGTTCAGACGTTGATTTAATGGCAAGGATGATGAGAGCAGAGGCCGAAGGTGAAGGAAAACAAGGAATGTTATATGTTGGAAATGTAATTGTGAATCGCCTGGTTGCAAATTGTTTAGACTTTAAAGGTTTAAGAACAGTAAACCAAGTTATTTATCAAGTACAAGGTGGAAATTTTTCCTTTGAAGCCGTTCAAAAAGGGAATGTATTTTATCAAAGATCAAGAACTTCTGAAAGAAGATTAGCCAAACAGAATTTGGATTATTGGAGACAACACCCAGGGAAATATGCGCTTTGGTACTTTAATCCACATGCACCATGCCCTCCAACCTGGTACGGTCAACCTCATTCTGGTCAATTTAAAGAACACTGTTTTTATGAACCAAAAGCTGGAACATGTGATAGTGTTTATAGCGGTTAAGCTTACTCTTTGAGTAAGCTTTTTTACATATTTAAAATATTTACAGAAAAAAATTTAATATCCAAGAATGCAAGATTGTGAACTATTGTATCTAAGATAGCGGGTGCTTGTGTTGAAGATCGAGCTGTCATTTTGGCGGCTATTTTTATTAAGCTAACATGCAGTTTAGCATTATAAGAAGTTGAAACATTTCTTAGGGTAAAACGTATTAAAGATATGTGACTTGGAGGTGGAAGTGTATGTATGAATATAAGTTTGTAGAAACTTCTCTTGGAGGATTTTTTTCTTCTCCAAAACATAGAGAAACCATTATGCTTATGCATCAGAGGGTTGGAAATTAGTACAGGTCTTGCCATTGGAATATAATGGACACGGGAAACCTATGTCATATGAGATCATATTTGAAAGGCTTATTCAAGACTAGTTTTATCATTATAGGAAGTGAAAAAATGTTCTTTTATTATTTAATGCTCATACTTGGAGCTTTGTTTGTAATAGGCGCAGTAATTGCCTTTATTGTTATGTATAGTGATAGAGACTATTCATTTTTAAATGTAAGTAAAAGCCTTGGAAGCTTATTAGTTGGTGTTTTACTTTTAGCGGTTACGCTCCCAAGCCTGAAATATGTTGTGCTAAAGGAATACGATGTCGTCAGTGGGAAATGTGTTATCGAAATAGATTCATCAGGTCGTTCTTCTGAAGCGGACTTTGAAATGCCCGATACAGATGAAATATTTAGCTTCAGAGATATTCCTGAACTTGATGCCTATGGAAAGGCAATCCCTTATTATTGTGAGGTGACAGTTACAAAAGACCATATGTTTGAAATTAGTTATAAAATATATGATGTCAAAACACGAAAGTTAATCTTAACAAGTAAATAGCCTATAATCAGTAGGTTTACCTGTAGCCCAATGGGGAATTCTATTGTTAACAAAATTTTTGCATGACATTTTTGTTTTTGAAAGGTGAGAAGTGGATGGATTCACTATGGCTTGAATATGCATGGACCTTGTTAATTCTAATCGGATTAGAAGGATTGTTATCGGCTGACAACGCTCTTGTACTAGCTGTGATAGCCAAACATTTACCCGCAGATCAGAAAAAAAGAGCTATAAATTATGGAATCGTTATGGCATTTGGTTTCCGATTTGCTGCACTTTTTCTCATTTCTTTTATTGCAAACGTCTGGCAAATCCAGGCGATAGGAGCAGCTTATCTTCTATACCTAGGATTAAAGCATGTCATTAAGGCGCAGTTCGGAAAAGAAAATGAGAATATTCATAAGGACGATGAAAAGGAATCAGTAGGTAAAGGTTTTTGGCCCACAGTAGGGAAGATTGCATTAGCTGACCTCGCTTTTGCAATTGATTCGATTCTAGCTGCGGTTGCTCTGGCCCTTGGACTTACAGATTCACCGCTTGGCAATTTCGGGGGTATGGATGGAGGACAGTTCATTGTTGTTCTTCTTGGAGGGATTGCTGGCCTTGTCTTGATTAAGTTTGCAGCAACCTGGTTTGTGCAACTTCTAGAAAAACGCCCAGCTTTGGAAACAACAGCATATGCCATTGTAGCCTGGGTTGGTGTCAAACTTGCAGTAATTACCCTTGCCCATGAGGATATTGGTGTCTTAGATCATCATTTCCCCCACGGTACCACTTGGACACTAATATTTTATGGAGTATTGCTTGCTATCGCTCTAATTGGTTGGTTTGCACCAAGTAAAAGCCATATTAAAGCTAAATCCTAAAACATTAACGGTGCGATGCTTCAATTAACGAAGGATCGCTTTTTCTGATACAAGAAAACTTGTTTTTAAAAAAAACCACTACAGAGTGGTTTTTTAATCGCGCATGGCTCCTGCCTCTCGGGAGGTAATTGCCCCTTGTCCTTGGCTTACATCTTTTTGTATTTCTCCTTTTACCTTTTGTGCATCCGTTCCGGCAAATGCCGGTTGCATAATTGAACCCACATTCTCTTTAGGTTGTTGATTTTGTTGCATACAATCCCTCCTTACGTGATTGTTTTACTATCTTACTATTTACAAAAAACACTCGGGATATCCCATGGGCGTGGCGGCTCCTATGTGCTGAAAGAAAGAAATTAGAGGTAAAATGACTTTCATTTGAGAACTTGTCCTATGTAACCATTTAGACCGCCTCATTGACGGTCTATTTTTATAGGTGAAAAAATACTTGTAACTTTTTCTTAGGATCAAACGATTTATATTTGTAAATCAGAATAAGGGGGAACGATTTGTTTGATCATGAAAAATTGGAGGGAAAGATTGAAAATGTCTATAGTTCCTATTATTTGGAAGTGTATAGATTCCTTGTATGTAGGAATAAATGAATTTTCTATAAAAGAGACGTCTGAAATCATTCAATGTAGTGATTGAACGCAAAAAAACCGCCAATGACTTGGAGGTTACCGAGTTTTTCCTTATTTACATGCAAACACGAAGTATTCTAATGCTTTATTCATCTTGTTATGTAATTAACTATAAAAAAAGAGCTGATACAGCCAACACCTATAAGAAAAGAAATAAACGGCAAATCACGGTCAGATGCCTTTTTAAAAATTACGACCGCTAAAACAAACGAAAAAACGGTACCAATAAGTAAAACTCTATTTACCCACATAAGTAAAATACTATCTAACCACTGCAAAAAAATGTCTCCTTTTATTGTTTAGGATAAGTTATGGCTTACTAACAACATTATAAAAGACATTTTTAAAGCCCTGATGAAATTTATGTAAACATTTCTTATAATTTAGGCCTATTACAGGAGTTATTTTTAAGGACTTCCAATCCGACGAAAAAGCTAAAAACGATGAAACTTAAACCTCTTTTCCGTTTTCTATATAGATTGTGTTGTGTAATCCGGTTTGGGTTACCAGATATTTAAATACATTTTTTGCTACGCTTCTGATTATCAGGCTCAGACCTAAGTTGTCAAACAGGCGTGCATAGCAGCGGATTATCAACGTATCATTTTCTCTTAGCAGATGATAATAAACAGTTTCTTTCTGCACTTTCGAAAAACAGTGGATAAATAGATATTCATCTGTTGGTTCTATTCCTTTTATCAAAAGTTCGTTTTGAACTATTTGTTTTATTTCCTCTATTTGTTTCTCTGATAAATCTATTCTCATACCAGCTTCACCACCTTATTTTGATCGGTATTCCATCCATGTTCATTATACGAAAGTGCCAGTTCGCCTGTCACACAAATAGAATGTTTTTCATTACTCTTACAGGGAGCAACAAGTTTTCAAAAAGAAAGCCTCCTTACGATTGCTCTGCCTATTTTTTGAAATAAAAAAGCCGATCCCCCCACCTGGAAAATCGGCTGCATTTCTCATTATAATTTTGTATACCATTCGTCCTCTACCGGTTCTAACCAATCCGTTGGCCCTGGTGTAAGGGCTAAATGCACAAACCAACTGTCTTTTGTCGCACCATGCCAGTGTTACACATTCGCATTTATTGAGCTGATGTCTGAAAAAAATTTAGATGAAATGACGATACAGGACATTGCCGACAGGGCAAATGTTGGAAGAAGGACGATATATCTTCATTACTTGGATAAATACGATCTACTGGATAAGCTCATCGAAGAACATATTAACCAACTTAGGATGCTGTGCGAATCGGCAGCTGATTTGAGTTTCGTTGAGGGAAATTTGATATGGTTTGAATACTTTGAACGTCATTCTTCCTTCTTTTCAACCATGCTAGCGAGTAAAGGAGCTTCAGCTTTTCGAAGTCACTTCCTTGAATTCGTCATCGAGGAGTTAGAGGGGGATGTCAATGTAACCGAAGGAATAAATCAACGCTTAAATAAGGATTTACTTCTAAAATTTTTTGGAGCAGCCATCGTAGAGACCGTAGAAGCATGGATCACCAATGGACTATCAGAACAGACGCAAGTCGTGGCTGAACAAGTAGGGATATTGTTAGATAGGAATCTTTAAAACTTTGGGGACAGTCCCCCGCTGCTTTACAGCTTTACAGCGGTGGGGGACTGTCCCCGTTTGTCACATTTAATCTAGCGAAAGTGCTTTTGATAGGTTTGATTTGATGGTGACTTTGTTAAAGTTGAGTCCAAGTTGTACGGCTGTTTGTGCGATTTCAGGGCGCAATCCTGAGAGTGTTGTTTCCACGCCAATTAGGTTTAGGGCATCGATTAATAAAAAGATTTGATGAGCGACCATGGTATCAATCATGATGACTCCCGATAAATCGATAAATAGTTGGTTCACATTTTTACTTGCGCATTGTTCAAGTGTATACTCAAGTATTCGTTTCGCTCTAGCTGTATCGATGTCCCCAACTAATGGAAGTAAAGCAGAATCTTTTGATAGGGTGATCACCGGTGAACTTAATTCATTGATCAGCTCTTGTTGTGCGAAAAGTTGGGAAGTGGAAGCATGGTGTGTTTCTTCTGCAAAACGCAGAATCACTGTATCAAACGTCTTGGTGATTAATCTATTCCACGTTTTCACTTCTTGTAGTGTTACTTCTTCTTTGTGTAGTGAAACATATTCATCTAAGAAATCCAGATACTGTTCCCGGGTTCTCATAAATTCTCTAATAATAAAATGAATGGGCGTTTTTTGATGTTCCGTATCACGTGCTACTTTCTCTATCCACGTTTGGAAATTGGTAAAGAACTCGCATTCCTCCAGGATAAAAATTTCACATGCATGTAAATGGAACTCATAGTTTTGTTTTTTTAAGTTCTCAATTACCTTTGGGTCCTTTGAGGCATATACACCCTTTGGATCACTTTTATCTAGCGAGTTATACCAATCCTCTGTTAATTGTCGGGCTTTGCTTAATAAAAAAGAGTGCAGACTCTTACTTCTGTGCATACCATTCACTCCAATACCTCTAATTTCTGATTCTATTAAAAGTAACTATTTCTATTTAACAATATTTGTTTATAACCTCGCAACTTTGCGGGTTTGGGGACAGTCCCCCGCCGCTTTAAAGCAGCGGGGGACTGTCCCCGTTTTTTGAACCCTTTCATTCCATGAATAAGTTACACCCTTTCTTACCAACTTAAGAACTATATATATAAGAAGAAGGTGTACTATGGCGAAAAATGGTTATCAGTCTTTCACCATCATTTTTATAATCATGGCATTATTACTACTGTCATCCTGTAATCAGGTACAAAGAAAAGTGGAACATCATAAGAAAAAAACGCCCCGCGAAGTTTTAGGTTTTTACACAGAGCAGGAAGGAACGTATCCAGGGTCACAACCTACAGTGGACTCGCAATTCACCAATTTGAGCATCATTGCCCCCTTTTGGTATAAGCTTGATGATAAAACACCAGGGAATCTTATCGCTTCCGTTACAGCTGAACATAAGAAACAGGTGATTCAGAGTGCTCATGAAAATCACCTGAAGGTATATATGGTTGTACATAATCTCTTTTATGAAACCGTGGAGAAGGGCAAGCAAGTAGCGAGTAATGTCCTAGATAACGATACAAACCGCAATGTTTTCATTCAGAACCTACGGAATGAAATGAATCAGTTTAACTACGACGGGATTAATATTGACATGGAAAACTTACATTTGACGGACCGAGATACCTTTAGTCTGATGATAAAAGAATTGTCTGATGCACTACATCGTGATGGAAAAGTCGTGACCGTTTCAGTACCAGCAAACACAGGTGATTCCCGTGCGAATCCCTGGTCACCGTGGTTTGATTACGAAAAGCTTGGGCACTATTCAGATGGGTTAATGATTATGACCTACGATGAGCACAATCCACGAACAAAACCGGGGGCAAGCGCATCCGTCGATTGGACAGAAGCAACGATTCGGTATGCGTTGAAAAATGAAGTACCATCCTCAAAAATTTTACTCGGTATCGCTGGTTATGGATGGGACTGGGATACAACAACAAATAAAGCACTGTATAGCTCCTATCCACAGTTAATGGATCAGAAAACAAAATATAAAGCGAAAGTTAGTTGGGACTCCCAATCGCAAACACCTCATTTCAGTTATGTTGATGAAAAAAAACATAGCCACGAGGCCTGGTTTGAGAATAGCCATAGTCTACGGTTTAAATTAGACCTTGTAGAAAAATATAACTTACGGGGAATCGGGATTTGGCGGCTCGGCTTAGAAGACCCCAAGTACTGGACAACGATCCCAAAGAAAATCAAAGTTAAAAAGTAGCTGTGAAACAATGAAATCCATCCCAGGGGGTTCCCAGGATGGATTTATTTTTTTGTTGTAAATGCAACAAATTTTGGGTAAAATTAATTTATTCCGTTTTTATTGCATTTGCAACAAAAATATGTACGAGGGAGTTAATTATGAAGGAAATTCTTCGCGAAATTGGAATGATAGCAAGGGCACTAGATTCCATCAGTAATATAGAATTTAAAGAGTATGACCTTACAAAAGGGCAGTATTTGTACCTTGTACGAATATGTGAAAACCCAGGAATCATACAGGAAAAGTTAGCTGAAATGATCAAAGTCGATAGAACAACAGCAGCCCGTGCTATAAAAAAACTTGAAATGAATGGCTTTATTGAAAAGAAAGAAGATCAACACAACAAAAAAATTAAAAAGCTTTTTCCAACAGAAAAAGGAAAAAATGTTTATCCTTTTATAAAAAGAGAAAATGACTATTCCAATACCGTTGCATTAGAGGGATTTTCCGAAAGAGAAGTAGAAACCATTTTCAATCTTCTTCAACGAGTTAGAGAAAATATTGAAATAGACTGGGAATATGTGAAAAAAGGAAACAAGAGAAATTACTAAAGGAGCGGCGTAAAATGACAATTACTATAAGAAGTTGCACGCTTGAAGATTTACACATCCTTCAAGAAATTAGTTATGAAACATTTAATGAGACATTCAAGCATCAGAATTCACCTGAAAATATGAATGCGTACTTGGAGAAGGCTTTTAACGTAAAAAAATTAGAAAAAGAATTATCCAATCATTCTTCGCATTTCTTTTTTGTTTATTTTAACAATGAAGTCGCTGGATATTTAAAGGTGAATACCAATGATGCTCAGTCTGAAGATATGGGTGATGAATCACTTGAAATTGAGAGGATTTATATAAAGAGCCACTTTCAAAAACATGGGCTTGGTAAATATCTGCTAAATCAAGCGATGGAACTTGCGATGGAATGTAATAAAAAGAAAATCTGGTTAGGCGTATGGGAAAAGAATGAAAATGCGATTGCTTTTTATAAGAAAATGGGGTTTGTTCAAACTGGAGCCCACTCATTTTATATGGGTGATGAAGAACAAACGGACTTTATCATGACTAAAACACTCCTATAATGGAATTGAAAGGATTCATTATGTTAAAGATGGGATGGCTGCGGCTATCCTATTTTTATATGGAATTAAATGACAAAAATGATAAGATAAAATTAGGTGAATTTATGAGGCCGGCTGATTATAGAAAGTTTTTTGAAAATGGAGGGAAGTTGTGTTAAGTAAGAAACTGAGTATCCCACAATTATTAATTACAGTGTTTTGGGTAGTTACGTTAATTACTATTTCGGATGCATTCATAGTATGGGATAAACCGATATATCACGGTATGTATGCGGGTGGAATGTTTATTGTTGGTATAGTAATTGCTAAGCTGATAGTTAAGGATAAAAAGAGAGAATCAAAATGAGTAAAGAACATCGTTTGCGACATTATTTGGGTCTCAACGTCTATTTCATTAATAGGAGGGATTAATTAATGTCTAAATGGTTAGCTGCACCTGTATTTTTTATCCTATTTACTCTCATGGGTTGTTCAAGTAATGGAATGGAAGGAGATCAGCCTCCAAAATCCATGATTCAGATTGGGAAGCAAACTTATGCGATGAAGCTGGGGTCATATTGCTGGAATGCAAATGGTCAAGGAACGTGCGTGGATACACTTGGACCAGTTGAGCAATTAAAAGGGAAAAAGCCTATAGAAGTAAGAACTGGCGAAGTGGTAACTTTTGTGATGAACTATCATCCAAAACCAAACGAATTCCGTTTAACTCAGATGAATAATAATCACGAAATTGATTTCGATGTAGAGAAGAATCTGTTTACCGCACCTGTTGAAAAAGGGATATATTATTATTCTTACGGAGTATGGTGGATGGATGAAAAGGATGAACATCTTTCAAACGGAAGTGCCTCTTATGCATTCGCTTTAGAGGTAAAATAGGATTTATTATTTTTTGCAAATAACCATTTATGCTTTGGCCTATTTTTTGTTAAAGATGTGGATATAATATAGAGAGAATCAATTTCCATTATTAGTTTACACCTCTTCAATTTATTAATATATTTATTACGGTAATGGGAGGGGTCTATATGCTGAGATGTGCTTGGTGTATGAAAATAATAAAGAATAACCAACCAGTATTTGGTTTAAGTGTTAAGTTCGCAGATGGAATCGATAATACTGAAAGTGAAGGGAAAATCATCCAAGTAGGTCTAAGTACTCGAAACACTACTGTTCCTATGATTGTCACAGCGAAAGGATCAGAAGCCAAATTACAAGGAACTGATGGTATATTTGCAATATGTAGTGAAAAATGCGGAAAGAAAATGAGAGAAACCTTAACAAAAGAATTGGCTACTTTTAAAGAATTTCACGATATTGCTCTTCAATAAAATTAATTTCTGTGTAGTTTAGACGTTTCTATAAAAGGGACGCTTTTTTTATTTAGGGAGTGGTTGAAAAATATGTTGCTTTTAAAAGAGCAATGAAGTTACCGTCCTGCTCTTTTTCTCAGGTGACCTTGTAGAAAAATAAAAACGCCAAATACTGGCGTCTTCTGTTTTGTGGTTCTAGCGATTATCGTTGTCTGTTAAATTGTCAACTGCGTTTGCAGTTGCGTCAACAGCATTCATTGCAGCATTCTCCGTGGCTTCTAACCCTTTATGGATCGAATGAAACATGGCTCCTGCTCCATTTTTAATGTTCTCTGAAACATTTTTGTTATTTCTTTCTTGGTTAGACAATTTATACACCTCCTAAATGTCCTTATGTTATGTAAAAAACAATAAGATATTCTGTGTATTGTCGAGGGCACCCATCCTTTTTAAAAAGGCTATGTTAAACGTGCCTGTTGATTTCCGCTCCAGGCACGAGCGGTTCGCGGGCGTGCCGGGGAGCCTCCTCGTCGCTTCGCTCCTGCGGGGTCTCCCCTGCCCCGTACTCCCGCAGGAGTCTTCGTGCCTTCCGCTCCAATCAACATTGTCTATAAAACAACATAGACCTTTAACACAGCCTTTAAAAAATGAAAACTCGAAAATAATAAACGGACTTTTCGATTTTTATCTGGCCAATGATATGTGAGAATGTGATTAAACAAAGTTTCAAAGAATGTGAGGGAAAGTAAAAATGCTAAAAGATATTCGAGTAGGAGTCATTGGTGTTGGTGGAGTAGGGGAAATCCTTTTAAGGGAGTTTTTACATCATCCGAATACGGATGTGATCGGTATTTATGATACCAATCCATCCAGATTGAACGATATAAGTGAGAAATATAATGTTCCTATTTTTAAGCATTATCTTGATCTTATTGAGGATGAAAGAATCAATTTTGTCTATATCGCCGTCCCGCCTAAGTATCACCACTCCATAGCCATGGAAGTGATCAAAAGAAATAAACATGTTATTTGTGAGAAACCATTGGCCAATTCCTTGGATGAAGCGGAGGAGCTTTTTTCACTAGCGCAAGAGAGAAATATTATTCATGTGATGAATTTTCCAACCATCTACAGACAATGCTTCTCTACATTAAAAGACTATCTATCCAATGGGGATAT
Source organism: Neobacillus phoenicis (assembly GCF_047302305.1). Lineage (NCBI taxonomy): Bacteria > Bacillati > Bacillota > Bacilli > Caryophanales > Bacillaceae > Neobacillus > Neobacillus phoenicis. Next base: position 989,095 of record NZ_CP154847.1, read on the forward strand.
TGGGGATGTGCAAAGGGTCGAAATTCAATGTTATTTTCCAGAATGGCCAAGGCCGTGGCAACAGAATAACTGGATCAGTTCAAGGGAGCAAGGTGGATTTATACGGGAAGTGTTCCCCCACTATATCCAAATGGTTCAAATGTTGTTTGGTGAGATGGACATTCGATACTCATCGGTAATATTCCCGGAGGATACGGAAAAATGCGAAACGAGTTTCATAGCTCATGGACAGATCAATGGTCAAATACCCGTCTTATTTAATGGAATATCTGGAATCGGTCAAAAGGAAGAGATCGCCTTTACCATAATGGGGGATAAGGGTGTGATGGCCCTTGAAAACTGGCGTTCATTATCAATAAAAACTAGATCATCATCCTCTGAAACCATTCAATTATCGGAAAGTAATCACCTGAAAATCTTAATTGATGAGATCATAAAAAAGCTAAATAATGAAGACGCCTCTATTGTCTCCTTTCGTGAAGGGGCAGAGGTACAAAGAATCCTTGAAAAACTGTTAGGAAATAGGTGAGGGGACAGTCCCCCGCCGCTTTAAAGCGCCGGGGGACTGTCCCCAACTATTTATAAATTCCTAATTCCGGGAGAAAAGGGATAAGATAGCGGTTTCTACCATTTTTAATCAATCGTTTGAATAATATGGTGGCTATTATTGTTTTTTCATGGAATGGTCAGTTTAGTAGAAGAAGGAAAAAACCTACTTAAAATAATCAAACATCTACAGGTGCTGCGGCACCTGTATTTTTTTACAAATTGAATGAAGGTTCAAAAATGGAACATTTTGGAGTTTGATTCGTATATAGTCAAAGGGAGAAATAAACATATTTGGTTTTATAGGGTTGGAGAAAGGGAGAGGTGTTAAGCAGTGAATAGATCAGCGATTGAATGTATAGATGAACTAGTATTTATGGATAGAATCCATCTTTTTGAAAGACCTGATGTGATTATTTATCATCCAGGTCACTTTCCAGAGCTAAACGAACAGTTAATAGAATACTATAAGAAATCTGGAGCCAATCTTATTATGATTCCTGGAGTTTATAATGAATTCTTACAATGTAATGAATATGATTTTTATGCGCATCAATTAATAAATGAAGGGATCGAAAAGGAAAAGCTAATGCCCATTCCCACTAGTACGATTAAAGGAGTGGACGGCGTCATTCAATCAGCCTTTCGTTTTCTCAATAACACCAGTCATAACAATATCTTATTGGCTGGAAAATCATTCTTTTGTAGACGGTTCTATCTATTGGCGTCTATCTATGCAAATGACGATAAGGTTTTAGATATATTACCACTACAAGATCATAGAGACATTACACCTACCGAGTGGACACAAAGTGAAAAGGGCAGAGCAAGGGTACTAAATGAAATCGAACAATATGCAAAAATTGTAAAGGGAAAATTAATGGGGGGAGAGTACAACAATCTATGAAAAAGGTTATAACCATCGTTATTACATTAGTAATCTTATTAGGACTAAACTATGGATTAACCTATTTTACAAACACAAAATTTATTGATTTTGCCTTCTTTGTGGGATTAGGGGTTACTATACTTATTTGGTTTTTTACTTCCAAGGGGGGATTAACCACTAAGAATACGGACATGTTAGTCCAATCCACAACAGGAATCAAGATGGGTGAACAAAAGTATGAGTTTTCACCAAACATTGCTTTTATCACATCCCTGGTCTATACCGTCATTACATTGGCAGCAACGATTTATCATTATAGAAGTTACTTTTAGAGACCTTTTTCAGACAGTAGAGCTGTAGAACGGATATAGTTTTCTAGTTATAGGGGTTCATCCGACAGTAACGGAAACCCATACGACAGTAAAAGTAGCCTATCCGATAGTAATGGATAGCCATGCGACAGTAAAAGCGGATTATCCGACAGTAATGGAGCGGAAATTTAATATCAGATGGATGTTAAGTGCCTACTATTCATTTTTAAAGCTTGAAATCGGCCTTCTATTTTAGAAAGGTCGTTTTTTATTAGCCGGTTTCGTGGATTTTTAGTAGATCATTTTATCTATTGATAGAGGAATTCTACAAAATTTAATTAATTCTACAAAAACGAGAATGGATTCTACAAAAGTTGGAAGTAAACTTCCAATTCCACCTGATTGCCAGAGTTATTCTACAAAGTTTCAAGTTATTCTACAAATTCCAGAGGGAATTCTACAAAAACTGGAAACTGAATTACAATCGGACAAAAAGACCCAAGAGCTAAATTAGCAAAAGGAATTTCACTAGAAAGAACGAATAGTATAGGAGAAGAATGATGCCTTCTTCAACTAGAGGAGGGGTGCGAAGAAATGGATGAGCAAGAATGGATCATCTTAAAGGTGCTTTACGAAAAAAAGAACATTACGAAAACGGCCGAAAGCTTATATATATCCCAACCATCCCTAACGAAAAAAATTCAACAAATCGAGAAAGAATACCAAGTAGAAATTGTTAAACGGGGGACAAAAGGGGTTCACTTTACGCCCGAAGGAGAATATTTGGCACAATGTGCGGATGAAATGCTGAATCGTCTCCAACAGATTAAAGATACCGTATCTAATATGAGTGAAGAGGTTAGCGGAACCTTACGATTAGGGGTTTCTAATTACATAACTAGGCACAAGCTGCCAGCTCTTTTAAAGCTTTTTCGGGAGCAGTTCCCGAAAGTAAATTATAAAGTGACAACGGGATGGAGTAGGGATGCGTTTCATCTCGTCTATAACGGGGATGTTCATATTGGGATGGTCCGTGGGGACTATCAGTGGTCCGATTCGAAAATACTTCTCTTTGAAGAAAATCTCTGTGTCGTATCAGTAGAAAAAATGGAGCTTCAAGACTTGCCTTCCCTACCGCGGATTGAATACGAAACAGATGCGTTACTTAAGACGATGATTGATCATTGGTGGAGTGGGGAATTTGCGCAGCCGCCTTTGATAGGCATGGAAGTGGATAAAGCCGATACATGCACAGAAATGGTATTGAACGGTTTAGGATACGGAATCCTTCCAAGTGTGCTTGTTCAGGAGCATCCGAACCTTCATCGCATCATTCTAAACGATAAAAACGAGGACCCCATTGTACGAAGAACCTGGATGATGTATCATGAGAAATCTCTTGAGACCAAAGTAGTTAAAGAGTTTGTAGAGTTTGTGAAAAAATTGAATTTTACAACTGCGATTTAAGAAGCCTGGGCAAATGCTCAGCTAGTCTATTTTGGTGGACAAAAGTAAAATCACATATGAAATCGCAGACCTATTCGCTAAAGTGAATAGGTCATTTTTTTTTGAAATATAACTTAATAGGTTTGGAACTATTTTAAACTTTTAGCTGTTCTTCAATTTCTTCTTCCCCGATACCAATATAAGTAACCTTTTTCTCAGATATGCACACACGATAGGTTACTATTCCAGCCTCAGCAATCTCTTTTAAGAAGTCTAAAAAGGGGAGAGAAATGTTAGCGATTGCCTCAAGTACCTTACTTCTATTAAATTTATCTGAGATCACCAAGTTTACTTGGGGAACTGTTTTAAACTCCAAATGGACTCCTTTATATGTAGCTTGACCCGTAGCAACATCTATTTCGTATTCATTTATACCTCTTTGGGACAATTCTTCTAAGAATCGGGGGAAGCTTATCTCGCCGCTACTTCTTCTACGGATAATCTCTTGAAACTCACTTTCTGTTAATTTGTCATTCATACATATGCCTCCAAACAGAATTAATTCGTAAATTTCCCATCATCATAATTCTAACCTGGGAGGTACTTCTTATTCTTGTAAAATGGGCTTAATTTAAGCCCACGTTCGTTTAAGTAAAAAGTAGTTACAATCTGAATTTGGTGTGAAACAAAATTAATAGCGACCTGCCAATGCAAATCGCTGATTTCGTCCATATCGCTTCTTGAGAATTCTTTTTTTGTGCCAATCAGGAAATGTTGTCATTCCTTTTTTGAATGATTGTCGATAATTTATTCGTATTTCCACTGTTTGGATATTGTTTTTAAAATAAATAGTAGAGGGGGGATCGTAATTGGAGGCCAATTCGAAGAAACTTATGACCTTTTTAATGGAGCACGAAGGGAAAGATTTCGATGCCATCCTCAAGGATGAGATCGAAGGAAACGTGGGATTTAGTTTCATGAGCTACATTAAAAGGGCAAACATTCATAATCAAGCAGGGAGAATAACCGTTAGCGAACCGAAAACAGGAAAATACTTTTGCTTGCCGATTAAGGGCATCCAACAAATCTGCGACCACACCTGTGGGCCGTATGATGTAGCCTTAGCGATAAAATATAACAATGACTATCGTATCTCTATACAAATCTTTGAACCTAATTGGAAGGACAACTAGATATTTAAAAAAGGGGAGGAGTCGTGAATGAGCGTTTTATTTCATATTACCTTGAATGTGATATTACCCCTATTTGCTCTTATTGGAGCTGGGGCCTTTCTTCATCGGCAATTTCAATTAGACATGAACACTTTGTCTAAGTTAAATTCCTATTTACTCATGCCTGCTGTGTGTTTTACCAATGTATATCAGAGTAGGATAAAAGGAGATACGCTACTGCAAATTCTTAGTTTCTTAGTCATTCAAAGCCTTTGTTTAATGATCGTAAGCACGGGAGTATCGAAAATAGCGAGATTTGAGAGCAGTCTGTCCGCTACCTTTAAAAACAGCGTGGTCCTATTGAATTCGGGGAATTATGGATTACCTGTCAGTCAGTTTGTTTTTCAGCACAATCCACTTGGTTTATCGATACAAGTTGTGGTCTTGATTTTTCAAAATCTCATCACGTATACATATGGATTATTTAATTCTGTTTCGGTTGATAAAGCCAAAATCCATGCGCTAAGAGAATTTTTAAAAAATCCTGTTATCTACGCTTTTTTGTTAGGGTTGTTTTTCCAGGTAGTTTCAGTAAGTATTCCTGAGTACATATGGACCCCTATTAAAAATACGTCAAACGCCTTTTTAGCGATCGCGCTTGTAACACTTGGTGCACAATGTGCGTTCCTAAAAATAAGTCGGTTTTCGCTCCCTCTCGTTCTAAGTTTGATTGGACGGCTCATTCTGTCACCATGTATTGCGCTCCTCATTATTTTCACATTAAGTCTCGACGGGACTATTGCCCAGTCATTGCTCATTGCGAGCTCTTTTCCCACGTCGAGAAATAGTTCCCTGTTTGCACTGGAATATGGAAATCATCCGGAATACGCAGCCCAAGCCGTTCTAGTGTCCACGGTATTCAGTATCATGACAGTAACTACAGTCATATTCTCTGCTCAATTGTTATTTTCCTAAAAAAGTTTGGGGACAGTCCCCCGCTGCTTTAAAGCGCCGGGGGACAGTCCCCCGTTCTATCAGAAAATGGGGCGTCTGTTTAGTACAAGTTCTGTCATCCATACGTATATATACATAGGGAAAATCTCTGCAAAGATAGTAATCTCCGAAAGTCTATTTTTAAATATGAAGGGAGGTTAACGAATATGTCTAAGGAAAAGGTCACAGTAGTCATGCCTGTTTATAATCGAGAAAAATACATTGGAAATTCAATTACCAGTGTTATAAACCAAACTTTGAAAAAGTGGAAAATGCTGATTATTAATGACGGCTCTACGGATGCAACAGCCGATATTATTGAGAAATTTACATCCGACAAAAGAATTGAACACGTAAGACTTCCAAACAATCAAGGAACGGGAAATGCCTTACAGACGGCATTAAATATGGTCGATACTCCTTATTTTGTCATTGTGGACTCCGATGATGGGATCGAACCACAAACATTAGAGGTCCTTTTATATGAAATGGAGAAACAACCAAAGGAAACTTCTCTGGTTTATTCTAACACCATTTGGTGGTATGAAAGAAATGGTGTATTAAAACGAGGTCATATTGAAAAACACCGTTCCTTTCAGGATAAATATGATTTTTTAATGTATCGACCTATGGTATATCCGCGTTTTTTTCGGACAGAAGCCGTTCGTCAAGTAGGTGGATTTCAATCAAATGATCCTTATAACGGACGCTATGCGGAGGACAGATATCTCCTGCTCCGATTGATTGCCATTAGTCATTTTCATTGGGTGGATGCCAATCTTTATAACCTAAGAATCCATGACAATAATATTACTCAAGGTAAAAATCGAAAATATTTTGCAGATGTCTTACGTTATATGTATACGAAACTGTTAAAAGAATGGGGAAACCAATATCAACCAGTATTTGAAGTAGATGAAAATGGTTGGTTATATATAAAAGAGTTAAACCCTAAAGAATCCCCTATAACAGGTTTGAATCCTGTACAGGCAAGGATTGAAGACATGCCTAACGGGAAAGTAACTGTAGTCATGCCTGTATTTAATAGAGAAAAATACATTGAAAAGGCGATTACAAGCGTACTAAACCAAACATTAAAAGATTGGAAAATGATTATAATAAATGACGGCTCATCGGACGCAACAGCTGATATTATCGGGAAATTCACATCCGACAAAAGAATTCAACTCGTAAGCCTTTCAAAAAATCAAGGAACGGGAAAAACGTTACAAATGGCATTAAGTATGATCGATACCCCTTATTTTGTCGTTGTAGACTCCGATGATTGGATCGAACCTCAAGCATTAGAAGTGCTTTTAAATGAAATGGATAAACAGCCAAAGGAGACTTCATTGATATACTCAAACACAGTTTTTTGGAGTGTAAAAGATGGAGAATCAAAAAAGTTATTTGTCCAAAAACACCGTTCTTTTCAGGATAAATACGATTACCTTATGTATGGGTCCATGGTATATCCTCGTTTTTTTCGTACGGAAGCTGTCCGTCAAGTAGGTGGATTTGAAAACGATGACCCCTATCAAGGGCGATTTGAACAAGATCGATATCTTCTTCTTAAATTGATAGGGGTTAGTGATTTTCACTGGGTCGACAAAGATCTATACAATTGCCTATCACATGGTGATAACTCTACGCAACCCAAAAATCGAAAATACTATGCGGAAGTGAAACGTTATATCTTTACCAAAATACTGAATGAATGGGGGGATTATGATCCAGTATTTGATATAGCTAGTGATGGGTGGTTATATATAAAAGAATTAAAAAATAAGTGTTAATCAGATTTGAATGGATTGTTTTATAATGGGGACAGTCCCCCGCTGCTTTAAAGCGCCGGGGGACTGTCCCCATTTTTTGTATATTACATTGCTACCAATCAATTCGTGTTCCATCTCTGGAGAATCCACTGTGGGGTCCAAAAAGAAACTTATAATAGTATTGTTACTTTGACGCTAGGTCCTTCTACTATTTTATTCCTTTAATTGTCATATCTTTTCTCCTATCTATATTGACAAACAATTTGCAATAGTAATATATTAGAAGTCCTGCCAAAAAAATGTTGGCGTTAGGGGACTGTGAAAAGTTCATTCTTGTTTGAAAGGGATGGATGATATGAACAAAGAACAATTAATGGAAAGTGCACGCAAGGTGAAAACGGCTGCCTATGTACCTTATTCCAAGTTTCCTGTGGGTGTAGCATTATTACTAAAAGACGGAACAGTAATTAATGGCGTAAACGTAGAAAATGTTTCCTTAGGTGCAACTAATTGTGCTGAGAGAACAGCTATTTTTACTGCCATAACGAATGGTTATAAAAAGGGAGATTTCCAGGCTATAGCTGTTGCGGGTGATACGGTAGATTTTCTCCCACCGTGTAGTATTTGTAGACAAGTTTTAGCTGAATTCTGTTTACCTGACATGCCAGTCTATTTAACTAATGAAAAGAAAGATATATTAGAGTTGGCCTTAAAGGAATTACTACCTTATGCAATTACTGATCTTGATATGTAATATCGTATCAATAAAACAAAGTCTTTGATCTTCCGGGTCAGGGACTTTGTTTTTTTTATACCGGATTAATTAACGGATTATTTGACCGCGATAAAAAGGAAAAAAGTAGTCGAATGAGGAAATTAGTATTAAATATTTCAAAGGAGACTAAATAATGGGTGAGAAATTATTAAGGATTGGAACAACATATATACCAGTAACTAATGTTGACCTTTCTTCAGATTGGTATGTAAATAAATTAGGGGCTGAATTAAGCTATATAGATCAGGACAAAGCTATTTTAAATCTTGCCAATCAAAGCATTTTTCTTGTGAAGTCTAATGAAAAACAAAGTTCCAATTTCTTTGATATTTACGGTAATGAGCGTTTTTCATTAACATTCGAAGTAAATGGATTAAATGCCTTAGAATCTATATATAAAGGCTTTAAGGAAAATGAAATTAGGGTTGGAGAGATTGAGGACAGAGGACACTCCGGAAGGAATTTTGTTTTTTATGATCCAGATGGTAATAAATTTGATGTATGGAGTGAACTTAGTCCAAACTTTAAAGAAAATTATCTTCTTTCCTGAGAAACAGGTTAACATAAAGCCGGAAGAAGAGTGTTTAACTGAAAAAAGCACTGATAATTGATTGGCGAATCAAAGAGTCGTAGCTGCGGCTCTTTTTCTTGGTTCACTAACGGAGCAGTTTTGTTGAAGAAGGAATGTAAATAAAAATGGTAGAATAAGTAAATCGGATATAAATCTTAACGTCTAAATATTAATAAGAGGAGAATGTCTATGGGAACTAACGAAGTAAAAGGTTAAACTAAATAAGCGCTGGGGGTTAAAAATATGAAACAATTGGGAACGCTATACTTTTTCTGTGGAAAAATGGGAGCTGGAAAATCAACTAAATCAAAACAATTGGCGATAAATAAACATGCGGTACTGTTGTCTGAAGATGAATGGCTTTCATCTCTTTATCCCAATCAGATTGCATCATTTGAGGACTATCTAAAATTCTCAGCGCAGCTCAAGCCGTTGGTGAAAAAGCATGTCCAAAACATATTAAGTGTCGGTACAGATGTAGTGATGGATTTTCCAGCTAACACTCAAAAACTGCGAAAGTGGTTTTTGGATATGGCGTCAGAGGTCAATGCAAGCCATCAACTAATTTTCCTTAATCTAAATAATGAGCAATGCTTACGTCAAATTGCACAAAGGCGTAACGAACAACCCGAAAGAGCAGCTTTTGACACGGAAACGGTGTTTATTCATGTTACTAAATTTTTTGAAGCACCAGAGGCATCTGAGGGTTTAAATATTTTAGAGTTTAGCGGAAATGAATAACAAGGAGTTCAATGATTCGTGTGTATAGAGTACCGTGCTCTATATGATATAAAATGAAATGTGAGTAAGAAAAGTTTCAATGTATATATGTTAATCGATGTAACTTTGTGAAGTGGTACACTTAAAGTAACGGGTGCTTGAGCAAAGGATGGGGACGCTACCACGATCATTACTAAAATAAAATTTTTCAAAAAACTCATGATAAAATAACAATGAATGGAGGGATATTTTTGAAAACGTTTGAGGAAAAATTAAAAAGCTATGCAGAATTGGTTGTAAAAGTGGGATTAAACGTTCAACCGAACCAAATCCTTTATGTAAGAGCTAGTGTGGATACGATTCCATTTGCTAGAGCTGTCGCTCACGAGGCTTACAATGCAGGTGCAAAAAATGTGTATGTGGACTATAATGATCCCGAAATCACACTCTCGCGCTATTTGAGAGCATCAGAAGATGTTTTTACAGTGTTTCCTGAATGGGAGCGAATTCAACGTGAGAAGTTGATTGATAAGGATTCGGCGTTTTTATTTATCGTTTCCGACGATCCGGATTTATTGTCCAAAGCTGATCCAAATCGTATTGCGAATTACCAAAAAGTAAGCGGAGAAGCCATGGTAAAATGGCGAGAGCAGCATGATGATGTTAGTTGGGTCATCTGCGCAGCTCCAAGTCAAGCGTGGGCAGATAAGGTTTTTCCAGGCGAAACAAATAGCTTGGACAAACTTTGGGATGCAATCTTCAATTCAGTCCGTATAGGGGAAGTTGAACCTGTACATGCATGGAAAGATCATATTGGAAACTTGCTCCAAAAGGTTACTTATTTGAATGAAAAGAAATATAAGAAGTTACATTACAAAGCTGAAGGAACAGATTTAACGATTGAGCTTCATCCCCTACATCTATGGAGAAGTGGTGGAGCCAAAAATCGACATGGTGTTCAATTTGTTGCTAATATGCCAACTGAGGAAGTATTCACTTCGCCATTACGTTCAGGTGTTAATGGTTTCGTTTCGAGTAAAAAACCACTTAGCTATGCAGGTAATTTAATTGATGAGTTCAAATTAACTTTTGAAAATGGTCGAATTGTTGAAATTACAGCTAAGAAGGGAGAAGAAGTATTAAAGAACCTAGTAGAAACAGATGAAGGCTCCCATTATCTTGGAGAAATAGCCCTGGTTCCACATGACTCACCTATTTCTAACACAAACGTACTTTTCCTAAATACATTATTTGATGAAAATGCTGCAAACCATTTAGCATTAGGATTCGGTTTCCCTAACTGTATTGAAGCTGGAGAGAAAATGACGAAGGAGCAGCGTGAGGAAGTAGAACTTAATTCGAGCATAACTCATGTTGATTTCATGATTGGTTGTGCGGATATGGACATTGATGGTGAATTACCTGATGGTACACGTGAGCCAATCTTTCGTAAAGGGAATTGGGCTTTCTAATTGATTTTGTCGGAAAACCCCTTATTTGTTAGTGCATAAGGGGTTTCCAGACTGTAGGGAAATGGGACTTCTTTTCATTCGAACCTCAATCTGTGAAATGGTGTACTTAAACTAATGCTAATGGGTGCGTTCATTCAATAAGAAAAGTCGCTTTTTTACTAACAGGGCGGGTTAAAAGAAACCTTATTACTAGGATGTGAGGTTTATGATAAGTTTTAGGAAATTAGTGTATCCAGCATTCGTACAACAGGAAGATGAAGGAGGAATGTTTGGTGTTTACTTCCCTACGCTTTTTCCGGAAGCAGGGTGGGATTATCCCTTATCACGAGGAAAAACAAGAAGTAGAGCACTAAAAAATGCAGAAAAAGATTTAGCTTTCTCTTTGGCAGGAATCTTATATGACAATGAAGAAATTCCTGAACCGATCCCAATTCCAAGCATTAAACTTTCTCAAGGGATGGAATTAATTGATGTGGAGACTTCTTTTGACCAGTATGCTGAAGAAATACTGGAGCATTTAAAAGGACGCCATTGGCATATTGGCTATTACATCGAAGAAAAAGATGAATACATAGAAGCAATTGGATTCAAAAATGACAAAGGAATGTGGGACATTTTTTTTGAGGATGATTCAGTGGAAGAGGGCCACCCGGAGGATACTTTACTTTTTACCGTAAGACTTTATTCTGAAGCCGAGGAGAAATTCAAGCAATTTGTTGAGGATGTTATTTTAAAGCATCGAGGGGATTAAAGAAGATTGACTCGTAGTTGAACGAACGGGTGCGTTGATCTAAGAAGGATTAACGCTTATTTATGTTGAAATAAATACGCAACATCGAACTGGATGATAAGGAATGGAGGGAAAAGGATGGGTGCTTGGGGTACTGGCTTATGGGAAGATGATTTATCTTGCGATATTCAAGATGAATGGAATGAACTGATGGATGAAGGGGTAAGTACAAGAAAAGCTACAAAAATCATTCTTAAATCGTGGCAGGAAGAGTTTTCTGATTATGATGATGAAGAGGATAAGCAGGCAGATGAATCCATTCTGTTCATTTCTCTCGCAGGTCTTCAAATGAGACATAAGGCACTGACCGCTTCGGTTAAAAAAAAGGCGCTACAGCTAATTGAAAAAGGTGCAGACCTTTCGCTATGGGAGGATGCCGATGATGAAAATTATCAAGAAAGAAAAAAGGTACTGGAAAAGTTTAAAAATAAATTAAAAAATACAAAGTCTAGTCTATTTTGATTAACTTAGAATGATAGAGAAAGAGACCATAGGGACGGTTCTGGTGGTTTTTTATCTTAATGTTGATAATAGATTAGAGCCATGAGAACCGTCCCCGTGGTTTCCTTGGTTTAGTAAGGTGACTTGATAGAGTAAATGGCTTGCTCGGCTCCAAATCTGTTAATCGTTCCTTCTAATTTCATCCCTAATTTTTCTAGAGGCCTGCAAGAGACTATGTTAGCGATTTGTGTTTCGGCAATGATTTTTGGTTGTTTTAATTCATTTAAAGCAAAATTAATAACCACTTGAACGACTTCCGTTGCATAACCAACTCCCCACCAATTTGGTAATAACTGATAGGACACCTCATAGTAAATGCCATCGTGGTGAGGGTCAAGGGACACCATACCAATAAACCATTCCCTCCTAATCATTAGATTTACCTAGAAAATTTAAGTTAATGCTTTCTTAGTTTTATGGAAGTAAAGGGAAGAGAGTTTTCTTTAATTTCTGGACGTTGTATTTATCACACACCTGCATGAGGGGACACGTCATATAATACAATAGCTTTTGAATTCAAAGTGATTCGTCACTGCTACCTATAGAGAATAGCTTTATTAGGGGAGATGCTTTATTTTCTAAAAGAAATTAGGAGGGACATTTTGAAGACATTATTATTGGAGAACATCTTAACGGCAATGAATATTCGGCCTAATAACAAGCAAAAAGGTATACAGATCCAGACGGTTACTGATGACAGATCTGAAATTAGGAGTCATACGTTATTTTTTCGTAGGAACAACAGAGAAGTGCCTGTTGAGATGATAAAGAGGTATAAGAATGTATTCATCGTTACAGATACACCATTTTCTAATATGGAAAGATTAAATCTTGAGCAAATCATTATGGTAAAGGATCTTAAAGACAGTTTCTTTAAATTCACTTCGTATTACAGGCATCTGTTTAACATTCCTGTAGTTGCCGTTACAGGTACATGTGGAAAGTCTACTACGAAGGAAATGCTCAAACACATTTTGGAAGAAACACACAATGTCCAGGCAACCATATCCAGCAAAAATGCAGATTATTACAACCTTCCTTATTTAATGGGCATTGATGAAAATACGGATGTGGCTATATTTGAAACAGCTGTTTCTAAAAAAGGGGATATGACAGAATCCTGTAAGTATTTTTACCCGACGATTGGGATTATGACCATGATTGATGTGGATCATACGGATAAAATTCAATCCTTCGATGATTATTTGGCAGAAAAGGCAAAAATCATGCAAGGCATGAACAATGAAGGGACGCTCATTCTAAATAGGGACGACCCCTATCTCTCCTCCCTCGATACTTCTCAATTTAAAGGAGAAATCATAACGTTCGGAAAAAATAGGGATGCCACTTTTAGGATAAAGAAGTATCAATATCATTCATCCGGCATGATATTTTGGATTGAATATAAGCAATGGGAATTGAACGGTTATATACCGGGTCTTGGTGAGCATAATGTCTATAATGCTGCAGCTTCATTAGCAGCCGCTGCAAGCTTAGGAGTGGATCTTCATAATGCTGTAAAGAGATTATCCACTTATCATCACATGGGATCCCATTTTCAAATAATGGAAGGAAGAAATCAAGTTACGTTGGTGGATGATACTTGGAAGTCCAATCCTGCTTCGTTAAGAAAAGGCCTAGAAACGTTAAGCCGGATAGCATTACCATTCCAAAGGAAAATTGCCGTTCTGGGTAGAATGGCTTCATTAGGAAAATATGCAGATGAAGAATACGAAAAGGCAGGACAACTGCTCGGTAATTTGGGGATTGATGTGCTAGTTACCAAAGGATTTATTGCGAAGGATTTTGCAAAGCCAGCGATTGAGGCAGGAGTTAATGCGAAAAATGTGTACCATTTTTCAGATGCAGATGAAATGAAGAGGTTTTTTGATTCATTTTTACGCCCAAATGACATTGTTTATTTCAAAACGGGCGGGGATGACTCAGACTTCGATGAGACAATCGAATATTTAAAAAGGTAATTGGCAGAAGAGCGCTTTGCAACTATTGCGGCCGCTCTTTTTTTATGCAAATTTATTAATCTTTGCCTTAAGTATTATACGTTTGTCCAAACCAATCTTGTCTAAAGACAATATATTAAAAAGGTACCCTGTGTTTTTTTTACAGTCCAACTTAGCTGTTAAAGCTAAATCTTTCATATAAACCACAAAGATAGGATGAAAAGTTAATGCGAACCATTGTCTTTATTGAGACGAGCAAATCCGGATCGAGTCGAGAAGCAATTAAAGCTGCAGAACGGCTCGGCTATTTTACGGTGTTATTTACCAATAAACAAACAATCATTCATCAAAGAACAGAATTTCCCGATGTCCATCAAATGATTTTAGTGGATACATCCAATTATGCCGCATTAAAAAGGAACATTCGCAAACTACAAAATCAAGGGAAACAAATAAAAGGGATCATGAGTTTTGTAGACCCTTTTGTTCATGTTGCAGCAGCCTTATCAGAGGAATTTTGTTCAAGTGTGGTATCAGCAGACTCAATTTATAAAATGGAAAATAAAGTTTTAACTCGGCAGGTTCTCAAAGGCCTCCCAATGACTTCGAATTATGAGATTTATACCCCAGATTATTCCTTAGAATATTTTACAGAACTAGCCAATACCCATTTACCACTAATTGTGAAGTCTCCCACATCTGCAGGCTCCAGAGATGTTCTGTTGGCGAATAACGAGAAAGAATTGAAACTGGCAATCCAAAAATTACTAAATAAAAATGAACAGATTTTATTGGAGGAGTATCTGGAAGGACCACAATATTTAGTTGAAGTTTTAGTACACAATGGAAAAGCTCATATTGTCGCGATCGTCGAACAACAGGTTACTTTTTCGCAACGATTTATCGTGACCGGGTATTGTTTGCTGCCATCTATCGATCGAAATTTATATGAGGGTATCCATGAGACCGTAAGTTCCGTCTTAAAGGCTTTTCAAATGAAAAATGGTGCGTGTCACTTAGAAATGCGTTTAGTCAATGGGCGATGGAAATTAATTGAAATTAATCCTCGGATTTCAGGTGGAGCAATGAATCGAATCATTGAAATTGGATATGGAATTAATTTGGTAGAGGAAACCATCCAAGTAATGCTAGGAAATGAGCCTAACCTAACTAGAAAACACAGTAAGTTTGTATACGCGCATTATTTAACGGTTGATTCTAAAGGAAGATTACTGAAGGTAACGGGGAAAGAGCGAAGTTCTCATTATCCCGGTGTAGAAGAGGTGTATATTAAGCCTCGGAAAGGACACATATTACGTCCACCTTTATCAATGGGGGATCGTTGCGGATACATTTTGGCATCCGCTGGCAATAAAGAAGAAGCAAAAAGACTTGCCAGGAATGCAGCAAGTGAGATCCGTTTCTACCTTGACCCAATTTCATAATATGGAGTGAAAGATCATGACGCTTATTGGCATGCTTCATCATCGTGCAGATCCAAATAAAGTAAAGAAAGCCTATGCGTATGCCGCCGCAGCAAAAGCTGAAGGTGTCGACTTTTTTTACTTTACCCCAGGAAGGGTAAATATAAAACAGCAAAAAATAATAGGGAAAGTCTATGAAAATGGACGGTGGATTGAAAAGGAGTTTCCTTTTCCTGATGTGATTTATAATGCGAGTTATCCTGTAAGTGATAAAGCCGAACAAATCATTGATTATTTATTCGAAAGGATTCCGTTCACAAGTCATTCTATTGGAGACAAAATATCAGTATATAATAGAATTAATAAGGCAAAAAAATTCAACCAATATCTTATTCCTTTTTATAAATTAACAGACGTTCAAATATTTTTAAACATGATCAACCGCTATAAAAAAGTTATTATCAAGCCGTTGTCCGGCCATCAAGGCGGTGGTGTTGTTTTAATTGAAAAATATGGATCCCATTACAATATGAATGCTGCAGAGTTGCAATCATCTATTAATGAAAAACAATTGATAGAGTGGATCTCCCATAAAATACAAGAAAAAGATTACTTAGTTCAACAGTTTATTACAAGTCAAACAAAATCTGGTCATGTTTTTGATTTTCGATTGCATGTACAAAAAAATGGAGATGGAAAATGGTTGATTACTTCTATTTATCCAAGGATAGGTAGGTTGGGGACGATAACATCTAATATGGGTAGTGGTGGTTATAGTACTTACCTGGAAATTTTTTTAAAAACAGAGTTTGGTGACTCCTGGTATGATATTCAAAGGTATCTTGAACAGTTTGCGATTACGTTTTCAAACCATTTCGATTCTTTATATGGCAACAAATTGGATGAATTAGGAATTGATGTCGGAATTGATGAAAACCAAAAACTATGGCTTTTTGAAGTAAATTGGAGACCTGGCCCACCTAATATATTTAATGTTGAATTAGATGTAGCTAAAAATACGATTCTTTATGCAAAATATTTAGCTGATAGAAATAAACATTAAATAGTGAAAAAATCCCCAGATAGTAAGGACGCTGTTATTGCGTCCTGTTTTTATTTTTTATATGTGGTCACTATTACATATGACTTGGTACAGTTTCCGTCTATTATTTTAATAAAGGCCCTGGAGTGAAAGATATTTTTAGTTACCATTCCAATGATAGATTATTTGCACAACGCCAGAGGAGAATGTTCGTGTATTAACCATTTTTAAATGAATCCTCTGTTTTAAATCAATAAACAACGGTTTCCCTTCCCCTAAAACAACAGGGTGAATAGATAATCTAAATTCATCAACAAGCCCCAAATTTATAAAAGTTGTAATGAGACTTGCTCCACCATATAGCCAGATGTCTTTACCAGGCTTTTTCTTCAAATTAGTTACTTCTTCAAGAATACTATTATTTATAAATATTACTTGATCATCAGTCTTATTTTGTGTTCTTGAAAAAACATACTTCTTCTTACTATGAACCAATGTCCAAATTTCTTTTTCAGCATCAGGGTCTTCATTTTTCGGAATATATTGTCCCCATAAATCGTAGCTTTTTCTTCCATATAAAATCGTATCAATTTGATTTAAAAAATCAGGGAACCCCATATCAGGGTCCATAATGCACCAATCAACTTCTCCATTTTTCCCTTCAATAAAACCATCTAAAGTAACTGCTAAATCTAAAATTATTTTTCTCTGTTTCACGTTATTCTTCATCACTTTTCATCCTTTTATCATAGTATCAACTTTTAATTTTAGGCTTTGTTAAACTTGTCTGTTATTTTTACAATAACACTGCGATTCCAAGAAATTGCTACATTCTTTATATAAGTATATGGGTGCTTGAGTTGAATTAAAATTAGAAAGTGAGAGTGGTCGCTCTTATCAATTGTTTATTTTGGAATAATCCCCATTAAAAAATGCAAAATATTATCGATTAATTCGTGGAGGTTATTGGTATGCTTAACAAAAAAAAGAAGATTACATCATTATTTTGGATTGCTATACTCGGCTTAATTTTAACAACAATATATACAATACTTATTGGTATTTTAGGATATAGGACAATGAACAGGATAGATTATATTTACAAAGAGAATAAAATAAGAGCAAAAAAATAACTAATAAGAGTGACAGGAAAGTCACTTTTTTTAATGCTTCCTTAATAACGGAGCAGGCTGCTTCAATAGGAAGTATCTTGCAAAATTAAATAAAGACCTAAAAGTAAAAAGAATAAAATTAATTTAGAAGTTTCTAATTTCATCTACTGTTTTTCGATTTAAGCGTTTGATGACTTCGGTCATTAACTTAACGATTCTTTTATTTATCCAATTTCTATTTATTTCTGTATTTAACTGGTCAAAAATACTGCAAATTAATTATTATTGAATAATGCTTACCGGGTGTCAAAAGAGGATTAACGTTTCTATTTGTTGAATTTTATTGGATCAACGGAGACGACAAAGGGGACGGTTCTGGTGGAACTTTTAATGAGAAATTAGCCCACTCTCGACAATCTTTTTCGTGGTTTAGTAGCAAAAGTCCTTTATTTTCATAGGCTCAGCCTGTTGTTAATCAAGCGTCCGATTAGTATCGAATAACTTCATAATGGAACGAAGGCTGTCATTTGAGGAGAAAAAACTCTTATTTTGATGAAAAACGGGAAACGTGTTGCTTGATTTTCGACTATTTTCATAAAGGATTTTGCCGGAAAAAGTTATACCTAAGCCATTCTTGACGATTTTAATTAAACGATTGAATAGTATAGCATATAGGGGAAACTGTCCAACGATGACTATAGAAACTGTTCTTGTTGTCGAAAATAGCTCGATGATTGAATCAAATCACACCGTCATGGTGGTGGTGGTATTTCATTAGGTCCTAACAGAAAAAGCTACGGAGACGATTCAGCGGGTCTTGTCCAGTTTCTAGATTTTAAAAAGCCAGAAGAACCGTCCCCATGACTTCCCAGCAATATGACCGCAAAAAAAGGGGGTTTGAGAAAAGTATGTATTTCGAGACTGAACGTCTATACACAAGAAGATTTGAATTAGATGATATTGCGGAATTCCACGAAATGCAAAGCAAAGATAATGTTATGAAATATATCATTGGTAGAGGTAAAACAAGGACGGAAAATTCAAATGAATTACTTAAAATAGTAAATAGCTATAATGAAAATAATACTGATAGATTAATAATGGCTATTTCAGAGATAAATGTTGAAAATCGTACATTAATTGGTTCTTGTGCAGTGGTTAAAAGTGAAAATGAAGAGTTTGAAGTTGGATACAGGTTCTCGGAAAAATATTGGGGAAAAGGGTACGGTTCTGAAATTTTGAATGGATTACTCCAATTCTGTTTTAATGAGTTAGCTATAGATAAGGTATTTTCTATTGTAGAAAAGGAAAACATTTATTCAGTAAGAATTCTTGAAAATTCCCCTATGCATTTTGTAAGAGAATATGAAGAAGAGGACACAAATAATATAGTGAGACTTTATAGGTTGGAAAAACCTGTATTATTTTTATAGTTTTATATGTTGTTTGTGAGATTTATACTAGAATTAACAGGGGCAAGAGTTAAATTAATGAGGCTAATACAATGATCGCTGCGGCGGTCTTTTTTTTCTTGTTGTACTAATGGGGCAGGTTAGTGAAACAAGGATTTAGATAAGTATATATAGAATTATTAGTGTTATCCGCAATTTTTAGGGGGTAACAAATTGAATACAAAGGTTACTTTTATGGTATTAAAGATTTTAGGTTTAGCATTCTTTCTCGTTCCAATCTTAATGAGCAGACTTATAATGTTTTCTGATATATCTTGGGTGATTCTTGAATCACTATCTGTCCTGGGCTTAATTGTACTAATTGTAGTAAATATCGTGGAATGGAAATCTAAAAGGAGAAAAACGAATCAAGATTTTAAATGATTTGTTATTTCTTTAAAAAACAGAAAAACCTCCCATAAGTTATTATGACTCCAAGTTTGTGAAGAAATGTACTTTAACTATCGGGCAGGTTACTTGAATAAGCACAAAAAGCATCGTACTTTGTTTAGGATATGGGAGGTATGAATAATTCGGGTTTGTAGGAAAATAGTCTCAAGGACTTGTGGTTACGATGTGGTTCTTAATACTGTGCTCTGGTTGATACCAAAAAAGCTTATGGAAATTGAGCGCATAATTTCTAAAGTTCCCCAATTAAAAGTTTTGAAAAAAATATTGTTTGAGTATTCTTTGGTACTTACTAATTACCTTTGAAATTGGAGAGATTTAAATGTTCTTGTGGACATTATTGGGAGTTAACGTGCTTATTACATTTTTTCTCATTTTTCGTTCTTTAAGGCTATTAAAACTATTCCATTGGTATGAACTTTTAATTATTTTTCTTTTTATTGCTTCTGTAAATTCTTGGTGCTTTAATCTGTATCAATCTGCTTACGATACCTTAAATATTGTAAGAAAGCCAAAAGAATACATGATAGCTTATATCCAGTTTGTTATGTTGTTTCCAATATCACTGCTATGGATTGTAAGTTTAATTAGAAGAAAAGTATCTCTCCATTATATAATCGTATTCTTCTTTATTTGGTGTTCAGCTTATATTTTGGTCTTAGAATTTGATGCTTTTTTAGATGTTATAAAAATAAAGCATTCACATTGGTATCCAATCCTCATTACATTTGGATATAACATAACAACATTTGTATTAACTATTTTTTTTATGAAATTCTTAAAAGGACATTTAATAAAAGAGGGGAAATGGAATGGATAATGTTGTAGAAACACTACTTAAGATTTATGATCCTATTTCCCCAAAACACTTTGACAAAAATGAATGGTGGATTATTTGCTTATTTTTTTTCATTGGATATGTGGTGTTTTATCTTCATAAGAAGTCTCGGTTGATAGCAACATCTGAATTAATATTAATTTTCTTATTTAATATTTACTTCGCTTCTATAGGAGATTATGTTCTTGCAATGGATCCTGTAGATCTATATGACACTGTTGATTTGAATAGCGGAGAATTATTTGATATACCTTTGCACATAGTGGTATACCCAGGAACAATTTATATTGTATTACACTCCTATTTATTATTAAGCCCTAAAAAGTCACATTTCATTGTGTTCTGGGCTTTACTTCTGTCACTTTTAGAATGGATCTCTACACACTTCTTCCACTTATATACTTATAAAGGTTGGAATCTGATATTTAGTTTTCTATTTTATGTAGTTGTTATTACTGTAAACTTGTTATTATTAACGGGAGTAAGGAAATCATTTAGTAAATTCAAATAAGGAACTAAGTATTAATAAGTTCTTGTTTTAAACAAAAAATGCACTCTGAATTTTTTGAATATACATGTTAACCAAACCAAACTTTACTCATTAGGATTATAACTCTTTATTTTTAAAAGCCCCTAATGAAGCTAACATGTGTGATACTTTAACAAGGTATCACCTTTTTGGTTTGATAACGTAGTAGATTGTGAAGGATTGTACTTAAAGTATCGGGTGCTTTTGTTAAGGATGATGATCGCTGCGGCGGTCTTTTTTTCTTGATATAAAGGAGCAGGTTACTTCAATAAGAAGTGCTTTTAAATGATGTTGCAGCACATACTGTTAATTGCATGATATGCTTTTCATGGAAAATACTTAAATTTTTTGAAACTTTTCTTGTTGATAGATTCCACTAATTAGTAAAGGGGGTCAAACAGCACACTTCCATTCTACTTTTGACTTAAACGGAGAAGAAAGGATTGAGAATTTTAAGCTGGAAAATACCATGTTGCTATTTGATTATTCAAGCTTAATCCCGGCTAAGGAATTAACGCCATTTACTGTTGAAGTTCCAGTAGGGAAGGAATAAACAATTAAAGTAGTTCATGATAGGTAGGAGTTATAGACAATATGATTTTTTTAAGAAATGTTGAGGTTACAGATATAGATCAGCTGTTACTTATTGAGAATGAAGGCTTTCCGATAGAAGAAGCTGCCACGAAAGAAGCATTTGTGGAGAGGATTCAATTGATACCTGATACCTTTATTGTGGCAGAAAAGGGAGGGGAGATCCAAGGGTTTATTAATGGACCTATCATTAATCAACCTTACATTACCGATGATCTTTTCGAGAAAATTAAAGAGAACCCGAAAAGAGGCGGGTATCAGAGTATTTTAGGATTAGCTGTGTCCAAAAAAGCAAGAAATCAAGGGATTGCTAAGATATTACTTGAGAAAATGGAAGAGCTTGTAATAGAAAATGAAAGAGAAGGAATCACTTTGACATGTAAACAGGAATTAGTTTCTTTGTATAAAAAATTTGGGTTTGTTAACTATGGCATGTCTGAATCCCAACATGGAGGAGTACGCTGGTACAACATGGTCAAATTAAGAGAGGCTATGGATTAATCCTTTTACCTTGAATCGGAAAATGGTGACATCTACTATATAAAAGAGAGCATTAATCTGAGAAGGATAAATGCTCTCTTTTATTGAATACCAAAATAGTAATTAGTAAAATAACCATCTTTTTACATTATCTGGGGGATAGTAAGAAAATGACTAGTCACTACTTTATTGCGACGATTAAGCCTATACCCGAATTTCATTCATCCGAAAATAATTATGCTTTTCTAAGTGGTAAAGCTTATAAGGAACAACTTCCCTTTACACTTCCCTATGTTTATGAGTTTGGTGGGGAAACTATTGAATTTCTTACCTTTTTAGATGAGTTTAATGAACTTGGTGATATGGTAGAACAATATATCTTTGAAGAAGGGAAAAATGGTATTAGCCTATCAAGGAATTACCCAGAAGAAGTGAGAACGGTAAATTTATTAAAAAGAACTTATAAAGATCAATTTGGTGAGTATAAGTTAAATGAAAAAGCGTGGAAAGAGGAACTGTCTAAACGAACCATTGCTTCAAAACGAAGTGTAACAATCTTTGTAAAGTATTAAAAATATATAATAGTCTTTATTGTGATAACTGGGCAGTAGCTGACCAAGGACAATTAAAGGGGGTTAATTCAAAACGCCCAGAGAATACTCTGAGCGTTTGATTTAATCGTTTCTCATATTCCCGTTACATTAAGTAGAAAGGTTCATAAATATCTTTTTCAAATTTCCCTTGTCTATCTGAAAAAATAAAGACGTAAAGCATCATATTGTTCAAATAATCTTCAGGTTAGAGTATTATCTAAATTTTTTTTTTAGTTTATTATATTCTTCTTTAATCTTTGCAACTGTTTTCTCTATTTGCTCTCCCCAATGATCATCTTTGGTAGTAAAAATAATATTCCCTTCTTTATCAATCATGCCGTACCCCCTATAAGCCACAGCATTTTTCTTCATTCCCATTTTATCAATTAATTCTAAATTTGGATCCGAAATAAAGGGGAGACTATGTCCAAATGTTTCCTCCAATTTATTATGTAATGAAAGTAGCTCTTCTGGTGAATCACGACTAATTACAAACATTTCAATATCCATTCCATCTAATTTATTTATATTTTTATGCAACTGAACCAGTTGCTTCTGACAAAGCTTTCATGTATAGGTTGTGATAAAAAAGAATACTGTTGGTTTTTCTAAAGGAAAGGTTACCTCTTTTTGTTCGTGATTTAATAAAGTGATTGGTTCGGGAAGCGTCTTTTGTCCAAATGCTGATAATACTAGAAAAGAAATTAAGGACAAGACTATTATTATAGTTCGCATTTTTAACTCCTTCCTTAAAACAGATTTGGATTACAGATTGGAGTGGGGCTAAATAATCCCTATTTTTAGTATTTAATTTACCATTGGTTCTTCCTCCTTATTGGGATTTTCTAAAACCTCATAATATTCAACCCCATTTTTTCTTTTTTAGAATAAACAAACCAATGAAACATTATCCAAGTTTTTTCTAATAACCCTTCAGAATATTCAAAATCCCTTCTCAATGAAAAGGATTAGTTCTTTTTTTCAGCTAGTGATTTGATTTTGTTGTAGATTTGTGAAAAAGTGTGCTTTAGCTAACGAGGGCATTAATAAAAAGGCAGAGGAGTATCCGTTGCCTTGTGCCATTATCTCTAAAAGTATTTTCAGTATTTGTAAGTAATGTGAAGCGTAGGTTCATTTATTTAATTTTTCCAAATATATACTTATTTGTAAGTTTTTTTGGTTTATAATGAAGTAGGATAAAAGTCTTGAAATAAAGGAGAAAATTATGGCTATAGTGAGTAAGTGGAAAGCACTCTTTGCACCCATTACCCCTGATAGTTATTCAAGGAATGATATTTTGGCGGGTTTAGGAATCACTAGCTTTGCAATGATCGGTATATTTGTAGCAAGTATAATTGGGGGATTAGTAGAGATATCGAATATCGGCTTCCATCTAAAAACCTTTGCTTATTATACAGGACTCACATTACTATCATCAGGCTATGAAGAATTAGTGTTCAGATGTATCTTATTAATCATTCTTGTAAAGGTATTCAGAAAACCATGGTTTCCAATACTTATTACATCAATTTATTTTGGCTATGTTCATATTGATAATGACCATGCGACCCTATTATCTGCGTTCAGCAATGGGTTAGGCGGGGTTATGTATGGGCTAGCTTTTATCTATACACGGAAAATTTGGTTTCCTTGGGCACTACATTTCGCTTGGAATTATGTACAAGTACCAATTTTTGGTTTCCCTCTTAGTGGATTTAAAGTAGAAGGAATTTTTAAATTAAAACTTTTAGATGACTCCTGGCTTTCTGGTGGATTATATGGTCCAGAAGGTGGAATTGTAGGGGTAGCCTTTCGTTTCATCGTTATCTTCCTTATTGTTTTATGGATTAGAAAGTCTCGTGGTAGTTTAAAATATAGCTTCAATCAGCCATATCATTTACAAAGCTAATTTTGCTCCATTGCTTGTTAAACAAACGGGGGCAATAGTTGAAGGTCAATTTATGGATCAGCAGCTCTTTTTTCTTGTTGTGTAGGGGGCAGTTTACTTGAAGAAGAGATGACAGCATATTTATGCATTTTTATTAAAGTCATTTCAAGGAGAATAAAATGATTCAGATACTAAATAAGTCAGATCGCGTGGTTGTTGTAATTCACGAAATTTACGGTATTAATCAACATATGGAGAGTATATGTAAAAAATTATCATCACAGGACTTTGATGTGTTTTGTCCTAACTTACTAGAACGTGAACAACCATTTGATTATTCAGAAGAGAAAGTTGCCTATCAAAATTTTATGGAGAATGTGGGTTTCTCTAACGCTGTACAAAAAATAAAAGATATTTTATTAACTATTAAAAATGAATACCAAAAGAGATATGTTATTGGATTTAGTGTTGGGGCTACTGTTGCTTGGTTGTGCAGTGAAGAAGATTATCTCGATGGGATCATAGGATACTATGGTTCGAGAATTCGAAATTACAAAGAAGTAGTCCCTTTAAGCCCTACAATTTTATTCTTTCCACAAGAAGAACAGTCCTTCGTAGTTGATGAGTTAATTTCAATTCTAGATAACAGAAATGTTGAGATACATAAATTTAAGGGGAAACACGGATTCAGTGACCCATATTCTCTTAATTTTAATGAAAAATCAGCCCAAGAGGCCTTAAATAAAATGATTACCTTTATCAAGAACCATTAATTGATAATTTAAGGTTTTGGATCATCAAAAAAAATCTTCCAAGGCGGAAGATTTTTTATTTTAAATGGGGAAATCCTTGCTGACGCAAAGCCTCATACACCAATATGGCTGCTGTGTTCGAAAGGTTCAATGAGCGAATATGATTATTCATTGGTATTCTCAAAAAGTGATCTTGATTTTTCCTTAGTAAATCTTTTGGTAAACCAGTTGTCTCTTTTCCAAACATAAAATAATGTTCCTTTGATGCATCACTGAAATCGAAGGCAGAATGTGTCTTTTCACCAAATGTCTCAATATAGTAGAACTCACCTTGATTTTTTGAGAAAAAGTCATCTAATGAGTCATAATACGTTATGTTTACAGAATCCCAAAAATCTAAACCAGACCGTTTAATCATTTCTTCATCGGTTGAAAAGCCGAGTGGCCGGATTAAATGCAAGGCTGTATTGGTTCCGGCACAAGTTAGTGCGATATTTGCCGTATTCGCCGGAATTTCTGGTTGATATAGTACAACATGTATGGCCAACAATCGTCACCTCTATCTTTCATTTACCCTCCATATTATAGCATATTGTGATGGGAATTCATGAAGGTGGAAAAGAATTGAATCCTAATGGTAAATTTTGTTATTATTTATATAATCATTATAAAGGTGTAAAACTCGTGATAAATCTCTCCCCCGGATTTATCCGCTAATGGAAAGGAGCTAAGGTTTACTTGATTAGTCCAATCTAGATCCCCCTTTTTAAAATTGAACATTCATTTTAAATGGGGGAATACGAAATGAAAATGAATAAGAATTTTTCTGTATTGTTACTGGGTCAGTCTCTCGCCAATATGGGCGATGTATTATATATGGTTTGTGTGATCAGCACGATTTTTGATATAACAGGTTCTGCAACGGCAGCATCATTTGTTCCGTTTACGGTCACTTCTGCTATGTTTGTTTCAAGTCTTCTCACACCGCTTTTGATCGGAAAAATTAATTTAAAGTGGTTATTGGCTGGGACTCAAATCGGAAAGACTATGCTGCTTCTCATTCTTGGTTTTATTCTAAGTGGTTTAACCACATCCAATTACTCGGTTATTTACTTACTAATAGGCTTGATTGCCTTCTTGGACGGGTGTGCAAACCCCATCAGTCAGACATTGGTTCCGCACTATGTGAAACCTGACAATTTGGTCCAAGCAAACGGGATTATACAAACGGTTACGCAAATTCTCCAGGCAGTGATGTGGTTTATAGGCAGTATGTTTTTGATTATTTTGAGTGCACAACAACTTGTCTGGTTAGTGGGCGTCTTGTTTGCCATATCAAGTGGATTGTTATGTCTGTTGGAAAGCGTAAGTTATGTCGTCACTGAGAAAAAGGGGAAAGTAGAACAAATTAAAGAAGGGTGGCAAACGTTAGCTAACACGGAAGTTTTGCGAAGGATTGCCTGGATCGATTTAGTTGAAACCCTTTCAGGGACGGTATGGATTGCAGCGATTTTATTGGTGTTTGTAAATGATGCGCTGCATGCAGACGATAAATGGTGGGGGTTTATCAACGGGGCATTTTTTGCAGGCTTAATTCTAGGAAGTATGTATTGCATCAAATACTTTTCTTTTATTGAGAAAAAGTTGGGTACGTTTATTTTCGTTGGTTCATTTGCTACTTTTTTGTCGACGCTATGGTTCGGTTTAAATAGTGTACCAATCCTTGCCTTACTCTTATCCTTTTTTGTAGGGCTTTTTGGACAAATAAAAAGTATTCCGCAACAAACCATTATCCAAACGAGTGTAGCAAAAGAGAAGTTGGCAACGGTGTATACTTCTTTAGGGACGATTGGCACAGGGGCGTTTGGAATAGGCTCGGTTGTTATGGGGTTCTTAGCGGATTTGCTAGGGATTCGGTTTGTTTTCGTTATATCAGGTTTCTTGCTTCTGATTGTAAGCATCATCGTTTATAAGAGCGATCATTTATTGGTTAGGAATGTTATGGAACAATAATGGGAGAGGCTGACTGTCAGCCTCTTTTTGCAAAAAAAAGCACTCGAGGCCCATCTTAAAGGTTCCGTTTTCGGTTGTGCATCAGTTAAGCATCCGTTCTGATAAATAGACGGAGAAATTCCGCTTATTTAGAAATTTTTATAAAAAAAAGCTAAAATAGGCGGAGAAATTCCGCCTATTGATTAAAAAAATGCGAAAATGAGAGATTTTTCTTTGCATAACCGGAAAAATTCCGCTTATTTAACCTGAAAACGAGCTCTATTCTGCAAATAACCGGAAAAATTCCGCTTATTTTACTTTTGCCGGTTACTCGATAAAGGACAAGACATCTTTTTTAAAAGGGAGTAAGTTTTGAGCATTGCTGTGAACCATGTTTTAAGTAAATGAGTTTTTGCCGAATGCCTCTCCTTAAGGCTGGGGAGGCTAGATTGAAATAGCAACCGCAAGAATATTATTGTCGAAATATAAAGAAAATAGATTGACAAATTTTAGTATTCTATTAAACTAAAAATAGTTCCATCCTCAAATGTTCATCTACTCTGCAAGTCTAATTTTCTTCATTTTAAAACACATTACCTTCTTTTTTTCACACTCTTTCATTCTAAAAATCTTTCAGAAGTTCAACTGAATAATAATAGTCCTTTCGTGGTGTCATTGCCCATGTTGTAATTATGTACACTAAATATAATTGATTTATCGGCAAAAGTATTTTAAGTGTCCTGTAAAAGATAGGACCATTTGATAGGAGAAGGGGATGCTATGGGATTTGAAGAAGAATACCAAACCTTTATGAATGCTCACTTGCAGGCAAGAACCGGTGAACGGTTGCGGCGCCTACAAGAAGGTCACCAACATGCTGAAATGTTGTTTTTGAAGCAAGTGTGGTGGCCCTTATTTCACCATTTTCGCTATCTGCATCCAGAGTATGAAGTCGATGATTTCAAGGATGGTAAAAGGTATTTGGATTTTGCTTATATTCGTCCTGCCATCCGGATTTGCTTTGAGATCGACGGGTACGGTTCTCACTTAAAGAACATAAGCAGATGGCAATTTTCCGACAGTCTGGAACGACAAAACCAGTTGGTGATTGACGGATGGACCGTGATCCGCTTTTCTTTTGACCAAGTTCAAGAGAAGCCTCGTCGGTGTCAACAAATTGTTCAGCAAGTGATTGGGAGATGGCTGGGGGATGAACTGGACCAGACCACTCTGTCCTTAGTTGAAAAGGAAGTGCTTCGGCTAGCGATTCGAAAAGGAGATGCCATATCACCTATAGAAGTTGAGAACCATTTGAAGCTAAGTGATAAGACGGTAAAAAAAGTACTTTCCCTACTAGTTGATAAAAAGATGCTGATTCCCGAATCTGGGATCGTGAGGGTCCGCTCTTATCGGTTGGGTGATCAGGTTAAGAATCCAATCCGAGCTAATAAATAGACGGAAAAATTCCACTTATTTAGTATTTTTTATAAAAAAAAGCTAAAATAGGCGGAGAAATTCCGCCTATTGATTAAAAAAATGCGAAAATGAGAGATTTTTCTTTAAATAACCGGAAAAACTCCGCTTATTTAACCCGAATACGAGCCCCCTTCTGCATTTAACCGGAAAAATTCCGCTTATTTTACTTTTACACCTTACTCGATTAAGGACAAGACATCTTAAAGGTGTGTAGGCCCATCTCCAAGGCTTATTGCCAATCTCTTTTATCAATTTGTAAACCTTCGTTCCCAAAGAAATGCTCGATGTATTTCTGTTCTTCTTCAGCCGTTCTTACTTTCAATACTGGACTCTCGCTCAGCTGTAAGTGGGCACCTTTTATGTTCCTAATGGACAGATAGTCATTTTCGATTGTAGAGAAGTCTCCTTTTATCCACTTGTCTAAGATTTTCTGATATGGTTCTGATGCTTTTAATTCAACTACTTTGTTTTTCAAATATTGTAGGTTCGCTCGGTCAAACTGGATTCTTTTGATATTCTCCACTGACATGGGAAGACGGTAATTTTCTTCTCCTTTAAACTCAAGCTTCTGGAGAGCCATCGTGATCATTGAGTAGTAAAAGAAGTCATCCCCTTTTTGATCGTTCGCCATTTGCTCGAAGTTTTTTGCTGCCCGATCTAATTCGGCTTGACTAACTTTAGGAACTGGTTGAGTAGTTGTAACAGCTTCGGTACTGCTATTCTTTTTTTCTAAAGACATTGAATCCTTCTTTAGTTGATTACCAAAAGAAAGATAACCAAGTCCTATTAATAGAATTACACAAGCAGCTAATGATAGAAGATCTTTTAATAGATTTTTTGATTTTACAATTTTTCTGTTATGTATCGTATTCAAAACTTTATACTTTTCTTTTTCCGTAAAATGAATTTCACCAAAAACGCCTTGGTCCATTTTATCTTTCATATTATTAAAATTCATATTTGCAAATCCTCCGCAGATAGCTTATTTTTCAAAAGCTGTTTTCCCCGTCTTAATCTGCTTTTTATTGTTTCGGTATTGATCGTAGTGATTTGGTGGATTTCGTGAATCTTTAAGTCCTCATAATAAAATAAATAGATGATTTCTCTGTACTTAACTGGTAGTGAGAAAATACACTCCACTACTTTATTGTTATTTTCCTTTCGAATAACCTCCACTTCTGTAGAGGTGCTACTTTTTTTAAAGGGATTCATGATATGACTAAGCGAAACCATCCTGAATGCCTTGCTTTTTACCATATCTTTCGATCGATTCATGGTGATGCGGTAAATCCAGGTTTTGTAGCTCGATTCACCCTTAAATGAATCGAGATTTTTATAAGCGGCAATAAAAACCTCCTGTGCGATATCTTCTGCTAAACTCTTATCTTTTACATAGGAAAATGCTAATCTCTTCACCATCGTGCCGTATTCGTTCATTAAATATATTAAAATATCATCCTTATTAGTAAAATGCCTTCCTTCAACATGATCGGCTAACATATTTTTGCTCCTTTTCATAACTTAGTGCTTAGACGAATAAACAACGAGAATTGTTTCAAAAAGTTGTATAAAATGATGAGGATTGTTTGGCTTTTCATAAGTATATATTAATGGAGCAGAATCGTTTGAGGAAGGAATTGTTAATAAGCAAATATGGGGATCTTAGGAGACATCTCATTTTCGCCAGTGCTTTAAACTATTCAGGACACCACGGTGGGGACTATGATAAACTTACTTTTTCTGTAAGGGATTCAAACATAGAAGGGTTGCAAGTAACTAAAATAAAAATAAAGAAACATATTTCTCAAGAAGAAAGCGAAAGACAATGTCGAACGTTCGATTAATGTAGGTTATATACGAAAGGAGCGTTTCTAAAGCGACGGGGAACGCTTCTTTTTCATGTACTTAATTTGTATATTTTATTAGTGAGATATTAGAATTACACATATGATTAAAAGGAATACACGTTTCTTGAAGGGAGTTAATCAGTCGTGCGGCGGATAAAATTCTTTCTTAAACAATTCCAATATGAGCCCTTGTGGTTTAAAATACTTATTCCTACAACATTGCTAATCTCAATCATTTTAAGCAGTTCATTTTTTGCGAATATGGCTTATTATCAAAGCGGTTCCAAATTAGCAGCCGCTATCTTCTTTTGTGCTTACGGAATTAAATTTAGAAAAAACTTCAAAATAGCAATCCTCTTTTTTGCCTGCTCGGTTCTTTGCATTTACCTATCCATAATTTGAGTCATTTGGGGACAGTCCCCCGGTGCTTTAAAGCACCGGGGGACTGTCCCTAAATAAGGTTATTAGTCGATATTTGATAGATATTGGAGGAAATGAGTAGTATAATTATATAAAAAGGAGGTGTGAACGAATGGAGCAGAAGCAACTTGATCGTATGGAGGACATGCTAACAAATCTTATCAAAATTGTAGGTACCTTGAGCAATGATTTTCAGGTGATGAAAGAAGAAATGCAAGAGATGAAGCTAGAAATCCAAGACGTCAAAAAAGATGTAGAAGAAGTAAAAAAAGTACAGGAAGTAACAAATCGTATCCTGACAGATATGCGAGCAGACCAGGACCATATCTGGGAAAAGGCAGCGAAAAATGAAAGAGAATTAGCTAAACTTAAAAGACATTTACAACTTTAAAGAAATCACGAACTACTTTGTTAATCCGCATGATTTACCTCTTCATACTAATGCCGAACAGTTGTCCAAATTCGCTGTATAGGCTACCAACATGTAAAAATCTCTCTTTTTAAGAACAAATCTTCGACATTTTTCTGCTGCTTAGACGGCCAGTAATCTTTATTTACCTTGGTTCAATCCGATACTAATCAAACGTCCGATTAGTATCGAATAATAGGAAATGCCAACGAAAAAAGTCATTTCCCAAGAAATTTCACTAATTTTGGAGAATTTTCAACTTCATCTTGCAGATATTGCTAAGGAAAGTTTTTCAAATAGAAGAGAAATAGGCAATGGGATGAGTATAAATTAAGAATTTAAAGCACTTATTATTTTGGTAAGTCATTCACTTCATATGCCACTCGTATTCCAGATTCAATGGCTCCTTGGATCCAACCATGGGTCAGAGACGTATGTTCACCTGCAAAGTGCACTCTTCCCTCAGGTGTAGAAATATAAGGATATAACTCTAAATCCTGCCCAGGTTCAAAAGATGTAAAAGCGCCACATGAATAAGGATTCTTACTCCAGCTAAAAGACGTTCCTGATACAAACTCTGAATAAACCTGAGGTCCATACATTTCTGCTAAGTTCATTAAAGCATATTGAATCTGCTCCTTTTCCGGAAGACTCTCTAATGTTAATGCCTCATCTGCCCATATATAGCTAGCAATAATTACTGCGGGACCAGGTGTACCAATGCCATAACTCGGGTAATACGTAAAGCGAATGGGCAGGTCCGTTATCGATTTCCCACCCTTTTGACCTTCTTTTTCCCAAAACCTACTTTTAAACTCGATTCCTATTTTTGTTGATGCCATATAATTAAGTTCGCGAATCGCGACCCTTTTATAATAAGAAATAGAATCGTATGGCTCGAATTTTACAAATCGTAAGGTCGAAAAAGGTATGGTCACGATTGCTAGATCACCAGTTATCCTTGCATTTTCGGCAGTTAGTTGATGTTTACTATGAATGGTTACACTATTTTGATATTGAGATATTTTCATCATCTTTTGGTTGAATACAATATTTTCTTTTAATTGCGGTAAAAAGGACAGAGGCAATCGGTCCATGCCACCTGTTATTTCATAGAAAGCCTTAGCAGAGGTTAGGATGATGATCTCCCGTAATACTTCAACAAAGGTCATCCCCATAAATGCTTCCAAATCAAGAAGGACACCAATCATATCAATAGCGCCGATTGAAAAATATGAACTTAAGAAAGCACCGAACGAAAGACTTCTATATTGTTTTTCTATTAGCGGCCAATTCTTTTCCGGATCTTGATTAATAAAATTTATAATTGGTTGTATGACTGAAAGTAAAAGTTCTTCAGACGATTTTCCTCCTTCATGGGGAGCGACTGGGAATTTTAATACGCTTGGGTTACTTTCAAAAACATTTAGACGAGTTTTGATGCCGTTTGCGTAGAGGAGGTCAGTTGGAGTCCGGTTAATAAATAGATTGGTAGCTAAATTAAATTTTTTAATATACTCAAAGGTTAAATCATGCATATCAGGAATACGCATTGCTCCGGCGTTGAAATATAAGTTTTCACTATAGGGAGCACGCAACGTGTAAACACGCCCTCCAATTCGATTATTCGCTTCTAGAAGGATGACATTATGTCCGGTATTCTTTAATAAAGATGCAGCCACGAGTCCAGCCATGCCTGCGCCGATAATAATAATATTTTTAGGATATTTTGATGTTGTAAGACCATTTCTAATGATTGTCAGCATTTGTGTATTCGTTAATTGAGAATTCATGGTATAGGGCATCCTCCCTTCCTTTTCCATAAAAATGCTTATTGCATTATATACAGTTAAAAGGAGGCATATGAGATAATTTCCTGTAATGTCGAGAGTGGGTTACTGTCTACGGGTCGGCTGCAGCAACGTACAAAATTTAGAATTACCTAAGGAGTGGGAAGATTGGCACGTGTTTTATTTATAAATGCCGGATCAGAAGGACATATCAATCCAACAATTGGAGTTGTGCAAGAGCTTATTTCGCGCGGAGAAGAGGTAGTGTATTTTACAATAGAAGCTTTTCGAGAGCGAATAGAGAAGACGGGAGCAATTGTACGAACCTTGGACGGTCAAAAATATATACAAGCCTTTATCTCTGGTGGAAGAGAATATTTGCTTGAAAGAATTAACGGTCTATTACATACGGCAGATATTGTCATCCCTAGCGTGCTTGAACAGATTGAAGGAGAACATTTTGATTACATCATCCATGATTCCATGTTTGGTTGTGGAAGTTTACTTGCCCAAATCCTTAATCTCCCGGCCGTCAATTCTTGTACAACCTTTTCACTGACAAAGGAATCATTCGAAAACATGTTGGAACAGCTTTCTAAAAATATTCCTACAGAAGTGGGTAAACAAATAAACGGTGAATATCAAAGCCTGACGGCAATGGTAAAGGAAAAATATAATGTCGAGATCCATTCTCCTTACGAAGTTTTTTGTAATCCTGCACCCCTTACCATCGTTTATACAACGAGGGAGTTTCAGCCTTTTGGTGAAACATTCGACCAAACTTACAAATTTATAGGTCCATCCATCTCTACACACGTCATTCAAGCTAACTTTGACCTTACAGCTATCAAGGGAAAAAGCCTAATTTACATT
Organism: Neobacillus phoenicis; assembly: GCF_047302305.1. Taxonomy (NCBI): domain Bacteria; kingdom Bacillati; phylum Bacillota; class Bacilli; order Caryophanales; family Bacillaceae; genus Neobacillus; species Neobacillus phoenicis. The sequence goes on from NZ_CP154847.1 coordinate 1,022,932, forward strand.
TCACTGGGTACTGTCTTTAACCAAGCCATTGATTTTTATAAGCTTTGTTTTGAAGCATTTGGAAGTAGCCATCACACGTTGGTCATGTCAATCGGGAACCAAACCCTGCTAAATGATTTAGGAGAGATTCCCCAAAACTTCATTGTGAAAAATTATGTTCCACAAACAGAAGTGCTAAAATACGCTAAATTATTTATCACGCACGGTGGAATGAACAGTGCCAATGAAGGTCTCTACTACGGGGTTCCGCTCATTGTCATTCCACAAAGCGCGGATCAGCCGATTATTGCCGGGCAAGTTGCCAATATTGGAGCCGGTATTAAATTGAACATGCAAGGCTTGACTGCCAATCAACTGCGCGAAGCCGCAGATCATGTGTTAAACGCCCCGTCTTTCCATAAAGCTGTTTCAACTATGAGGGAATCTATGCAAAAATCGGGTGGATATCAGCGGGCTGTTGATGAGATTTTTGAATTTAAATGTCAGAATGAAATATAAACACTTAAAAAGAACATCACAATATGTTAATACTCGTGTATATTTATTAGAGTTTTCAGTTGAATAAGTGCAATTATAGTGGTGATTAAATAAAAGTCCGAAAGCGAATGCTTTCGGACTTTTAGACTTTTCCTTCAAGTATTTGCTTCCGGATTTGGACGGCCGTCAGTAATTTATAACCTCTTAACTTAGGTATCATTTTTTCGAGCAGCGCAACCGCCGCATGCTTTTTCCCATCATAAACGGCTTGATCGACTTCCAGCATGTTTAAAAAGAACGCGTCATTTATCTTCTCTTTATATTGTTTGATTGATTCGGCGTCCTCCTCCTGAATAGCAATATCCGCCAATGTATACCACTTGGACTTATGTCCACTCATTTTCGCAAGAAGATCTTTTGCTTTTCCGTATTCTTTTCGTTCCCTTAAGAGCATCAATTCGGAGTGTTGTTTCGATTTTTTCGACCGGATACTTCCAAGCGCAAGTTCTGCCGCCGATAGGTCCCCCTGAAGAAAATGGTACAGGAATTGCAATTGCGGCGCTTTTGATTTTTTTAGGTACGCCATCATCTTTTCGGGATCTTTTCCAAATACAAGCGGGTTTCGAATTAAAAAGAAAATAATCATGACCGCCAATACGCCATACATGATCCAAATCGGAACCTGGAAATATCCCATGACTAAAGCAAAAATAAAAACAAGCAACAAAAACCAAATCATAGCCATCCTCCGTCAACGGGTTTTATTCCTATTTTAACACATGGTTTTTAGGAGCGCAGAATAGTTAAAAACAACATGAATATTGGCAATTCTTTATTAATTCTTTATTAATATGATTAAATAGTTTTATAAGGTAGGAGGAGAAAAATACAATGATTAAGGCTGCTATTTTTGATTTAGATGAAACCTTACTTAATAGGGATAAGGCAATAGAGCAAATGTTTTTAATAATTTAGCTGTGTTAAACTTGCCTGTTGATTTCCACTCCAGGCGCGAGCGGTTCGCGGGCGGTCGGGGAGCCTCCTCGTCGCTACGCTCCTGCGGGGTCTCCCCTGACACGCTTTTCCCGCAGGAGTCTTCGCGCCTTCCGTTCCAATCAACAGGGTGCCAAAATCAACAATAAGCTTTAACATAGCCAATAATTTTAGAAAGGTGTTATGAGGATGTTAAACATTCAGCAAAAAATGAAATATTGAAGAAGTTCAAAGAATACGATAAAGAAAGATATGGCGACAATGATAAAACAAAAGTTTTTGAATCACTTTTTGATGAATGCCCACCAAGATATAGATTGCCACGCAATGACATTCAAGATTTTTGGAATAATAATTTCCCTCATTGTTTTACTATAAACCAAAATACTATAAATATAGTAAATACAATAAAGATGCAAATGAAAGTTGCAATTATAACAAATGGCTCAACTCTGAGACAAAAAGCTAAAATAAGTAATACTAATTTAAATAGTTGTTTCGATATTATAATTATTTCTGAAGAAGTAGGATTTAGTAAACCTGACAAACGCATATTTGAATTAGCATTAAATAAGCTTAATGTACAACCCGAAGATGCATTATTCGTTGGAGATGACATTGAAAAGGATATTGGTGGGTGTCAAAAAGCAAATATAAAGGGTATATGGTTCAATCCTCGTAGAATCAAGAATCATACCGAAATAAAACCATATGCCGAGATCCATTCTTTTGAAGGATTATTAAGTTATTTTACATAATCGTTGTTGGACTAACAGGGTGCAAGAGTTAAAGATTGGATGGCTACGCCGATCCATTTTTTATTCGACTAACGAAGCAGGATAGCTCAAGAAGGAAAATATGAGGAACGAGAGAATTATAAAATATAAGGGATAAAATCCAATTATTTGAAAGGAGTAAAAAAATGAAAGAACTCCATATAATTCTCTTCAAACAGTTAGAAACTTACCGAAAAGAAATTTTAGATAGTTTAAACGGAATAAGTGCAGATGCAGCCGAAATAGTCCTGAATAAGTTTAATAATAATATTAGATGGAATATGGGACATATTTATCTGGACCAATACCTATGGATTGAGGCTTTAACGAAGGAGAAGACAGAGGCCCCAGATATTTTTCGTAATTGGTTTAGTTATGATACAACACCAGTTCATTTCTCAGCGGAAACGCCCTCTTATATAGAACTAAAGAAATTGCTGGAAGAACAACCTTTCAAGTTGATGGAAAACTATGGACATCGTTTGGAAGAAGAGTATCCTCCTACTGAAATGGGGATGCGAACAATCGAACAAGTGTTAATTCGAACCATCTTCCATGAAGGAATGCATTTACAAGCTATCAATGATATTAAAAAGTGTTTACAATAATATATTTGTCTTAGCTGCCTTTGGTAGTTTTTTTTGCTTTATACTACAAACAGGGCAACAGCATTTCTACAATAATGGAAAATGAACAAGTTTGTGAAAAAATACACTTAAACAAACGGTGCAGGTTAGTGCAGGAAGACGGCCACTCATAAGATACAAACTCTTGTAAATGCATAAAAAACTCTCCAATAGACAAAATTTTATTAGTAAACAGAATGTAAAAATAAACAGGAGGTAGCCAACCTCCTGTTTTCTGTCACAAAGATGATTACTATTTTTGGTCTATTCTTGAGTAAATGTATTTTTGTATAGTAGATTTTCCTTTATAATCAACAATTGTATATACATTTACATTTTTACTATCTTCAGAAACAAATACTTGCTTGATATCTAAGTTAGATGGAATTAAAACAGAATTTATTTCTCTCGCAGATCCATCACTATCGAGTTGAGTGTAACCCAGTAAGTAATCAGATTTTATTCTTGTAACTGTATAAACTCCATTTTTTTCAAGAGAATATGATTGGGCATTGCCATCAGCAATTGGAAACTCAAATTTACTGCCATCTGCATTCCAAATTAAATCGTTCTTTTTGAGGCTATAACTTTGTGCGTGTTTCATACCACCAAAATATAAAATTCCATCATTTATAAAAGAAAGATTACCTAATAATTCAATTTTGGAATCGGAATTAGGATCGGAATTGGTGATGGTGGTTATAAGTTTGTCATCTTCACTTAAGATGTTGTATTTATCTAGGTTATCGTCCAGACTACTAGAATATATATGTTCAAATAGATATGGGTGTTCAAAGTTGTTAACTATTCCATAATTAAAATTGCCTTCTGTAGTTTCTCGTTTGTTTAAGATCATTGTATCTTGTGCAACACCATCATTACTGAATGTTATTCTATGAATTTGGTGGATAGGTTGCTCTGTTGACTCCCCCGTCCCAGCAAAATCAGTAGTAGTTAATACGTACATAGCAGAGTTTGTAAATTCAATACTGGATGTCCAAGTTTTAGCCTTTTCATTTTTTGTATTCCAAACTTGATTCAATAGGTCTGTGACCTTATTTTTTACAATCCATTTATCATCTTTTAAAACAGAAACATTTAAGGAAAAAGCTAAATCATCAGGAGAAAATAATTCTGATTCTACATCTTGAGCATTTACTGTTAGTACATATGTATATCCGTCTTTTTCAAAAATATAGTCAGTATCTCCTGGATTAGGGATAGGTTCCATCCCTAATTGGTCAATATTTTTTACTAGTGTTAAACCTTTTTGTCCTTCACTATCAGATGTCTCACCTTCGTTAGATACTGCTTTAGCTATTTTACTATGACCTTTACCATTATTACTTGTAGTATCCTTTCCACAGCCACTAGCCACAAGCATAGCAAGTAACAGTAAAATCATTAATTTTTTCATTATTCTTCCCCCTGATGTATAAAAATTCCAAGCGGATAATATTTTAATATAAGATGAAAAATTTTACAAGCAATGAGAATATGAGATATAGGAATAAAAAAAATAATTTAGTTATTAGAAGAAAAAATTGTGAAATAATATTCTTAATCTAACGGGTGCTAGAGCTTAAAGAAGTGATCGCTACGGCGGTCTTTTTTCTTGTTGTGCTAACGGAGCAGGTTTGGTTAAGAAGGAAGATAAAAAAACATAGTCGAATTAATATTTATACGCATAAATCTAGGATTGAAAACTGGGGGAAGTGGGCGATTGTTCAATAAGAGCATTCGCTTTTCTTGTTCAGCTAACTAGACAAGTTAGCTGAACAAGAGGAGTATATAAAACGATGTCGAATATATTTTTATTGGTGTAGTTTGAGGCATTGGAGGAAACATTTTGAAGAACTATAAGATTGAAAACAATATTCCAACATTGAAAGAATACAAATATTTGTGTGAGTCTGTGGGATGGACTAATTATATGAATTTTGAAGTGGTGGAAACATCACTAAGGAATTCTATTCATTGCATTACAGTCAAGGATAATGAACAAATTGTGGGTATGGGCAGAATTGTTGGCGATGGGGTTATTTATTTCTATATCCAAGATATAGTGGTTCATCCAAAATATCAGAAAAATGGTATTGGAAATGAAATAATGAATCTTTTGGTCGAATACTTAAATACAAATGCCCCAGACAAGGCGTTTGTTGGTTTGTTTGCATCACAAGGTAAAGAACCGTTTTATGAGAAATATAATTTTAAAGACTTCTCACCCAATATGACAGGGATGTTTACTGTCATTTCAAAAAAAAAGGCATAATAGATAAAGGACATAATAGAGTTTTTTTAAAATAATAAACCAAAAATCTTTCATACTATCTTAAGAAATGGTTAGAAATGCGTATTCAACTATCTGGGGCATTAGTTGAAGAATGGGAATCGCTACAGCGATCCTTATTTCTTCTTCAGCTAATGAAGCAGGATAGCTAAGAAAAATAATATATACCCAAACGCATATGGTAAAATGAGGATATTAATTCAGATGAATATTAAGGGGGATGAGTAATGACAAAGAAGAAAAATGGAACGTTTGAATGGGTTAAATCGATATTGGGTGCTCTTGTAATAGCATTTATTATTCGCTCTTTTTTCTTTACGCCCATTGTTGTTGATGGTGAATCAATGAACCCTACTCTCCAGGACAAGGACCGTATGGTTGTAACCAAAATTGGGGAACCGAAAAGATTTGATATTGTTGTGTTTCACGCCCCAGACGGTAGGGATTACATAAAACGTGTCATCGGACTCCCAGGTGACAGTATTGAGTATAAAAATGATGTTTTATATATAAATGGGAAGGCATACAACGAACCTTATTTAGAAAAATATAAGAAAAGACTTAATGATGGAACCTTAACATACTCTTTCACTTTAAAGGAGACTGCTGTAGGTAGTGATACTGTCCCTAAAGATAGTTTGTTTGTAATGGGAGATAATAGAAGGCGAAGCAATGACAGCCGTGATATTGGAGCGATTCCAATGGAAAAGGTAATAGGGACAACAAATGTTGTTTATTATCCAATAAAAGAAATTAAAATCGTAAATAACTAATTGCTGTGGTTGGACTGGTCTCGTTTTCAAAACCATCGGGTGCGTTGATCCAGGAAGGGTTAACCACCTTTTTTGTTGAATTCTTTAATTAACAAACGGGGGGGCATCCCTGTATTAAAGCTAAGATTGTAAAAAATGCACTTAAACTAATGGACGCGTATGTAAAACAAGAAGATATGCTTTTTTACAAACAAAGCAGTTTAGATATAATTCAATTATGAGTAAAAACTAGGAGGAAACGAATATGAAAATTGTAAAAATGGAGTTGTCACTAGAACAACGTGAGGAACTACTTAGTACATTGAAAGCACGTTTTGAGAAAAACATGAACCGACATGAAGGTTTGGAATGGGCTAATGTACAAGCTAAGCTCGAAGCTAATTCTGAAAAACTGTGGTCACTCCATGAAATGGAAGCAACTGGCGGTGAACCGGATGTTGTTGGCTATGACAAAGAGACAGGCGAATATATTTTTTATGATTGTTCACCGGAAAGTCCTAAAGGTCGAAGAAGTTTTTGTTACGACCGTGAAGCGCTGGAGTCAAGGAAACAACACAAACCAGAAAATAGCGTGATGGATATGGCAGCTGCCATGGGCATTGAGCTTTTAACGGAAGAACAATACCGGGAGCTGCAGGAGCTTGGAAACTTTGATTTGAAAACGTCGAGCTGGGTGCAAACACCTGACAATATTAGAAAACTTGGCGGGGCCATTTTTTGTGATCGTCGCTACGACACTGTCTTTGTCTACCATAATGGGGCAGAATCCTACTATGCTGCAAGGGGTTTCCGTGGATCGCTACGGGTTTAAACTTTGCACAGACAGTTAGTAGGTTTCAAAAACAAGCAAATAGTAATGGCCCAGCCCAATACTAAAGGGTTCCGTTTTCGGGTGCTTTTTATTAAAAGACACAAGAATTGACATACGTCTTTTTCTTTATTTATCAAGGTTTCTATGATCAAGAGGGTCCGTAATTATCGATTGAGGGATCAGGTTAAGTACCCAATCTGATAAATAGATGGAAAAATTCCGCTTATTTAGAAATTTTTGTAAAAAAAGGCTTAAATAGGCGGAGAAATTCCGCCTATTGATTCAAAAAATGCGAAAATAGGAGATTTTTTTTTGCATAAGCGGAAAATCTCCGCTTATTTACCCCCGAAAAGAGCTCCATTCTGCATTTAAGCGGAAAAATTCCGCTTATTTTACTTTTGCTGGTTCCTCTATTCAGGCCGAGACATCTTTTTTAAAAGGTTGTTACGGTAGCATTGCTTTCATCGGATGAAATTCAGTTGTCATGATCCCAGCCATTACGGCTGGGTCTTTTTCTATAAGTATTGGAACTTGAGCTTCATTTTCAACTTCGATTATGGCAAGTCCATGCGGAGCTACAGGATTTAAAACAGGACCGAAGACCAGTGCAATTCCCTGGTTTTGCTTGTCTGTCCAATAGGAAATATGTTTTAACATAATGTCCCGTTCTTCCGCTGTCATATCCTGATGAAAAGTTGTTCTAGGTGGAGTAGACTTTAGCATAAAGTGCATTTTAGTTGTAGCTTTACTTGCGGTACTGTCTGACATCCTAATTGACCTCCATCAATGTAAATTTCTTATTCTTCGTTACGACATCCAGCATCAATTATTCCATATATTTTTTTCGAATACAATGAACCACCTTTTAGGTCACTTAACTGCGTCCTTTTTTTCTTATTGTAGTAATGGATCAGGTAAATTGAAGAAGAAAAGGTTATGCGAAGTTAAAGATAGAATTATTAAGTAGAGAAGATAAAAAATAGGAGAAAATCTCTATGAGATACAAAATGTTAATCATTCTATGGGTTGTTTTAATTTTTGGAGTGCTTGTAATGAGTGGTGTTCCAATTGAAAATGTTTTCTTTGGATGACCTACATTAGTCTTGCCTTTCTAGTTTGTAATGTGCTGTGGCAACTATTCGCCTTTATTTGGATACTCATCCTTCAAAAAAAATCTTATGATCGTTTTTTATTCTGGATAAAGCCAAAGTCAAAAAGAAAACTCAAGAAAAAGAGAAAAAAGGTTAAAAGGTAATGCTTTAGCACCACTACTGAAACAATATTATTAAGCAAAAATTAGATAGTTTGCTATTTTATGATGCTTAAAAAAGAATCGCCTTTTTTGATATTGATCTAACTGAGCAGGTTAGTAAAATAAAGGAAAAAGGTTAATGCGAATAGAATAATGCAAGATGATGAATATGAGGTGTTATTTTTAATGAAGATCACTGATTTGTGTGAAGCCTGTAAAATAAATGAAATTAATGTGGTAGAAACGTCTGATGATCCCAATCAGCCTTATAAATTATGCATTCATTGTCACGAAAGGCTATTAAACTATTCACTAAGACCTATCGAATGGTACAACCTAGCTGTTATCCATTCCCCTAATAAATTTTTATTACATGATGATTTTTACGAAGAAGACGGAGAGGCTAGTCAACCAGAAGAGGATGTACTTGTCATTAAAAACGATAAAGTACCAACCTTAAAGCAAGTTGAAAGTGATTTGGGGAGTTTATTGGATTTTTCTATAACGAGGTGGTTTCTTGAGGATGATGTCATTAAATCCTTACATAAACACGATAAACAAACAACTTTTAACTATGTAAAATCAAGGTTTTATGGAACAGAGAATGTCGAAGTAAAGTCCCGTATGTTGGAAATTGCAGCGGATGTTTTAGGTACCTCAGCTTCAGAATGGATAAGAGTACTTTGGAATAATATGGATGAAGAATTGTTTTACCCCATTTCTTGGGCGACAGCCAGTAGTCTACCAACCGAAGAGGGATTACATAATGTATTTGAAAAATTGAGATTGGTAAGTGAAAAAGAATTGCCGAGAGCGGCTTTTACCAGCCTCTACCGTTTCCGTTCCACCGTTATTCTTGATTGGATTGAATCCACGTGCACCGTTTTTAACGATCAGTGGGGAAGGCTGGCAGCTGTATGTTTCCCTACCTGGGAAAGAATGAAATTTTGGTTGAACGAAGGAAGACCTTTAAGTTTAATTGCACTCGATACAATGGCGAGCTGTGCTAAAGGATATGGAGACTATTATATTGAGCGACTTTCTCCCAAGATACTTGGGACCGACAAAAATGAGGTTGAACAAGTATTAAATGATTATTATCAAAAAGATGGTGTTCCTCGTGTCAAAATGAAAGTGGCTAGAATAATGGAGAACAAAGAAGAAATATTTGAATAAAATCGAATTATTTTCTTTAAACTCTTCACATTTCAACCTTTTACGATTTTTGTATGGAAAGACATAAGTCTGGAGATATAAGTAGAACTGAGGAAGAAAGAGAGTGTATTAGTAACTTAGAGGCGATTAGATTGATAAAAAATCTAGACATAATTACGGATCAGACGAAAAGTTTTTCAATGCATTCTGATATTAAGTTTATTGTTGGATTCTTTTTGAGCTTTCAAAGTGAATTTTCTGAAGGTTCTTCTGTACTTGATATCGAGTTTCTTATTGAAGTGGATGAAAGGCAATATGTTACCCGTATACGCTTCTATAATCCTGACAGTATCAAGTTTGAAAGTGGAGGGCCATTTCACCAAATTGACCTTGATATTCACGATATTAGGGATAGAGGTTGGGAAGAGAAGAAGTACGAAGTTATTGATTATGAAGAGAGTACTCTTCACTTTTATTGTTCGGAAATTGAAGTCATTTTTATTAAAGAAACGCATTATTTCATTTAGTTTTAAACTAGCGGGGCGGGATATGCAAATGAATTTAAATAAAATTAGAATCGTCGAAGTATCTAAAGATAAAATTGGAAGCTACATTAAACTGGACGTTCAGCTTCCAGATGGAGATTGTATCATTCGATGGGATTTAGATGAGCTGACTTATAAAAATATTAAGGAAGTTGTATCTAAAAAACATTTTGATTCACTTGCAATAGATAACCGATACGAGATTCGCCCCTATATTTCAACTTACCAGGAAAGACCAAACAGCCAACCATATTTCAAAGGAGTAATTAGTTGTATCCAAGGAAATCGAGTAGCAAGAGTTGAATTCCCCTGTTCGGAAAGATTTGCTGGAAATATGGAATGGTTCAGAAAAGAAGTAAAAAAGGTGGAAGATATAAAGCATTTATTTTGGGAGAATTTTCTTAAATGATCATTACTTCAATAGTTGAAAACGGACTAGATCTTTCTTTTACAAAATACGTTGTAGGAAAAAGGTGATTTTTTTATGAAAATACAAGTCAAACTAAATGCTATCATTGAGGAAATGGAATTAGCGTTTGAAGAGTCATGTTCATTATTAAATACAAAAACAGGTGAAATCGTCCTGCTTACGTCGGATGACTTGCGTGCTGCTGAAAATGAAGAACCCTTTGAAGACTTACCTGAGTGGCAACAAGAGAATAGAATGATTGCAATGGATGTGGTTGAGAACTTCGATGATTATTTAGAGTTACCTACAAAATACGATGTGAATGAATATGACATAATGGAAAACTTCTGTTTTACAGTTCGGGACCAACGAACGCAGGAACGCTTACTTAGGGCAATTAAGGGAAAGGATGCTTTTAGAAGGTTTAGAGAAAACCTAATTGATTTGGGCTTAGAAGAACATTGGTATTCCTATCGTTCTAAATGTTTCAAGGTAATAGCGATAGAATGGTGCCGGGAAAATAACATAGAATGTATTGTTGAATAAAGTTAATTATAATGAACCAGGCGATTCTTCATGAAGGGTCGTTCTTTCTCTTCCTTGAGTAAGACCAGCTTTCGAAAAAAGGGGACAGTCCCCCGTTGCTTTAAAGCAGCGGGGGACTGTCCCTGATTAGTATGTCAGGGGAAAAAGATGAGGGATGAGATTGCTGCGGTTTCATCCTTTTAATATGAAATATTTAGTGAAAAAACAAATAAATCAAAATATGTAATAATTTTCTTTTTTATTTTCGTGATTAGAAGTATAATAGTTTTTCTCATCAAGTGAAATCGTGGCTGAAAACGCAAAAGGACTGGAGTGATTTTCATGATTATTAATCAACGAGATTTCAATGTTAAAGGATTAGACTACGTGATTAGATCTGCTGTGGAAAGTGACGCAAGAGATTTGTCAGAATTAAGAGTAGACATTGATGGAGAGACGGAAAATATGGACAGAGAAAAGGGAGAGGCGTTCATAGACCAGGCCGGTTTTGAAAAGATTATTGAAACGGATACTAACCATCCTAGGCGCTTATTTTTAGTTGCAGAAGTGGACGGACGAATCGTAGGTTATTCAAGATGTGAAGGTCATGATTTAAAAAGGTTCTTACATAAAGTGGAGTATGGGTTAGGTGTTTTGAAAGATTTCTGGGGATATGGGATTGGAAAGAATCTAATGAAAGAAACCATTTCATGGGCTGACGCCAACGGCATTAAAAAAATAGTGTTAGCTGGTGTTGTGGAAACGAATGAAAATGCCATTGAACTGTATAAAAGGCTCGGCTTTGAAATTGAAGGTCTAATGAAAAATGACCGAATCCTTTCAGACGGAAAATACTATAACACTTATACCATGGGAAGATTTAAGAAATAGTTTTTGTTTTGGGGACAGTCCCCCTGCGCTTTAACGCAGCGGGGGACTGTCCCTGAGGGGGGATTATTATTCATCCGACAGAAATAATAGAGATTCTGATTATTGGTAGTATGATTGCGTCCATTTTAATTATCTCCCTATTCTTAAGAGGCAAATGGAGAAAAGTGGGTTGGTTGATAGCGGTTGTTGTATTAGTAGCCTATTGTCTATTTTTTGTAGCTCGCCCTTATTGGATTGATGCACAAATTGACCATAAAGTGAAATTATTGAGGCCCTACTTGAAGGAGCATTAACCCAGACGATGAATGGGCTATTTCCACGGTCCCTCATCGTGAAGACGGTTTTAAACATTTAAACCCATACATTATTAACGTTGTTTTTGATAGTGAACCCGAAGTGATCTATGGTTATCTTGTAGAAAGTAAGGACAATATCTACCAAGTTAGTTATACGACAAACAAGAGGTTAGGAGAATTAAAACATTTAGAAAAGAGGAATAAATAATTTTTGAGATACAACTTGAATGAAGGAGTGGAAAGGCCTAATTTCATAATGGTACAAGGACAAATTTTGACATCCTTTTTATTGATTTTAATATAAAAATCCTTTATTTCCTGGGACTCAGCACATTACTAATCAAACGTCCGATTAGTATCGAAAAAGATAGAAAAACAGTGAAATAGGTCATTTCCCAAGAAATTTATCTTATTTTGGAGAATCATATAAGGGGATATAATTAGATGCACGACAAATTTTTGAGGCTAATTTAGAGGGAAATCCCTCTGTAATGAGGTTTCTAGCAATCTTAATCAATCGTTTGAATAGTATAGCACATAGGGAATCATGACGATTACTGTAAACTAGTCAAAAAACAAAAGCCTAGCAAATGCTAGACTTCATAGATGTTGGGCGAATATTTGAAAGTATTTACAAAGTCAACGAGGCAAGTTTCGCAGATGTCAAATTTCCATATTTGTTCATCATAAATTGAACCATATCCAAAGGACAAAGAGAAGGATTGGAATTCTCCAAATTCCCAGCCATCTTCAGATATTTTTCTCGATTTTCCACATTTGTTGCACGTTATACCGGTAGCGACTTTTTTTGTTTCCGTTACTTTTATTTCTTCGTATTCTTTCATAAGATATCCATCTCCCATCCAATGATGTGATATGAGCCATCATCATTTTTTTCTCTTCTTCTAGAATATCCCTAGAATCACATCTTTTGCAAATTGAAATTTCATATGAAGTCTTGAGATTTAAGCCATAACAAATGGAAGTAGTAAATAATCAAAAGTAATTTTTGGGGACAGTCCCCCGCTGATTTAAAGCAGTGGGGGACTGTCCCCATTTTGTGTGTTTGAACTGATTTATATTTATTGTTGGTGTATAAACCAGGTGAACCAGCTATCTTATTGAATAAAAATTCTAAAAATTCTGTCGAAATCGTTTACTTTGTCATATAATTGTTATTTAATAGAGACGTATTTTATTTTTTTAAAAAAACTAGGGGGGTAGTGAAATGAGAAAGATTGTAAATAAGTCATTTCTATTTATTTCTATTCTTTTACTTGTTGCGCTAACAGCTTGTAGCGGCAATAGTAAAGAAACATCAGGAAAGGGCGATTCTAAAGACGGTGGACAAGCAAATGAAGCCGTGAAAGCCAAAATTGGAGTCATCTCGTATTTAAGCGGTCCTGGGGCGGCTTATGGGGAAGCGATTACAAGTGGTTTTAAGCTAGCGCAAAAAGAAATTAATGAAAAGGGCGATGTCAATATTGAACTTGTGATTGAAGACTCAGCTGGAAAGCAGGAACAGGCTTTGGCAGCAGCTCAAAAACTCATGAGTGATGATGACATTGTTGCTCTTTTAGGACCTACTTTAAGTACGGAAATGAATGTTGTCGGGCCTGAGGCGGACTTAAATGGAATTCCTATTATGGGAACTTCCACTACAGCTGTCGGAATTCCGCAAATTGGAGACTATGTTTTCAGAAATTCATTGCCTGAGGCACTTGCTATTCCAGCAGCTATTAAAAAAGCAGTCGATAAATACGGAGCGAAGAAGGTTGCCATCCTTTATGGTAATGATGATGTTTTTACAAAATCCGGATTTGATACGATGAAAAAACAAGCAGAGAAGATGGGACTTGATGTTTTAACGATTGAAACCTTCCAAAAAGGACAGTCAGACTATAATGCTCAATTAACGAAAATCAAGGGACTGAAACCCGATTTGATTTTATGCTCGGCCCTTTATAATGAAGGCGCCGTCATCATGGACCAGGCCAGAAAAATGGGTATTGATGTTCCTTTTGTTGGAGGAAATGGCTTTAACTCGCCACAGGTCCTTGACATTGCTGGAAAAGCTTCTGAGGGATTAATTGTTGCGACTCCATGGTTTGCCGAAAAAGATGATCCGAAAGTAAAAGAATTTGTTCAAAAATTTGAAGCAGCTTATGGCAAGAAACCAGACCAATTTGCTGCCCAAGCCTATGATGCCCTATATATTTATGCAGAAGCTCTGAAGAATGCAGGCGAAGCTGACAGGGATGCATTTCGCGATTCACTTGCTAATATCAAAGACTTAGAAGGTGTACTTGGTAAATTCTCCTTTGATAAAGATGGAGACGTTGTCATGGATCCAATAGTCCTAATCATCAAAGACGGCAAGTTTCAATTGTTTGAATAAAAAATTTGAGTAAAAGGGTGAGACGTCTTGCTTTTAGAGCAGCTAATTAACGGAATCACACTAGGAAGCATCTATGCCATCGTTGCTCTTGGCTTCACACTAGTTTTTGGGGTCCTTGGCATTATAAATATGGCACATGGTGAAATCTTTATGTTTGGAGCTTTTATAGGAGTAATTGTTACAAGTACGATGGGCTGGCCGCTTTGGGTAGCATTTGTCGCCGCCATCATTTTAACAGGCATTTTGGGATATATGCTTGAGCGCTTTGCTTTACGTCCATTGCGTGGGAAGCAAGGCGTCTCACACCTTGCTCCATTAATCAGTACGATCGGGGTATCGATTTTACTTGAAAATCTCTCGCATCACTTATTCGGTGCAGGAAATCATCCTTTCAGTAATGCGTTTGCTGAGATTCATTTCCAAATCGGCTCTATCACCATTTATGTTGTTCAAATCCTAATTTTTGTCATATCCGTTGTTTTAATGATGGCCCTTTCGTATTGGCTTTCAAAAACAAGGGCAGGGAAAGCGCTCCGTGCAACAGCAGAAAATCTGGAGACGGCTAGTATTCTGGGAGTAAATACAAAACGAATCATTACGTTAACGGTTATTATTGCATCAGCAATGGGAGGGATTGCTGGAATTTTAGTAGGTATGGCTTTCAACTCCGTTAACCCACAAATGGGATTATCAATGGGACTTAAGGGGCTGGCCATTATCATATTAGGTGGAATGGGAAATGTGAAAGGCGCCATGGCAGGGGGATTGATTCTTGGATTGTCCGAGACGTTGGTTGTTGCCTACGGAGATTCAGGATATCGTGATGCCATTGCCTTTATCACCATCATCATTATCCTTTTGTTAAGACCTCAAGGGCTTTTTGGACAAAAGACAGCTGGAATAGGGAGGTGATGGCATGCTTGGAGAATTAATTAATCCCTACTACTTACAAGTTGCTTCCTTTATTTTGATCAATATTATTCTCGGCTTAAGCATATATGTTACGCTTTCTTCTGGACAACTCTCATTAGGAAATGCCGGGTTTATGGGAATTGGAGCCTATACATCTGCCTTATTAACCATTAACTACAATGTTCCCATCATCATTGGGATCATTGCAGGGGCAGTGGTTGCGGGGATCGTCGGAATTCTTATTGGAATTCCCTCACTCCGATTAACTGGTGTTTATTTGGCCATAGCAACCCTGGGCTTTGGGGAAGTCATCCGAGTCTTCTTTGTAAACTGGGAATCTATTACGAGAGGTGCCATTGGTATTTCGGGTATTCCTCAAATCGGAAGAGAGTTATTCGGAGTTTTTCGAGAGGCTGGATTTGACCCAAGTACGATCGGCTTAAGAAATAATCAATTTGTCTATATACTAGTCCTTATCATTTTGTTACTTATTACCCTTTTCCTTATTTGGTTTTTGATCAGACAAAGCAAATCCCGTGTTGGACGAGCCTTCGCATCGATCAAAATGGATGAAAAAGCCGCAGAAGCGATGGGAATAAATATTACTTATTATAAAGTTTTATCCTTTGCACAAGGTGCTGTTCTATCCGGTTTTGCCGGAGCGTTATTTGCTCATGTCATGGGATTTATTAGTCCAGCGGATTTCTCCTATCATCGCGCTGTCGAAATCTTGATTTTTGCCATATTTGGAGGCAGTGAAGTCATTTGGGGGTCTATATTTGGAGCGACTTTTATGACTATTATGCCAGAAGCGCTCCGATTTATTAGTGAGTACCGGTACGTCATTTATGGTCTTATACTTATCCTCATGATGGCATTCCGTCCTCAAGGATTAATCGATGTATCATTTGTGCAAGGGTTTAAAAAGAGAAAGCTGTCAAAAAGGGGTGCCGATCATGGTTCTAAAAATCAAAAACATATCTAAAAACTTTGGCGGCATCTCCGCTTTAACCGATGTTACTTTTTCTATTGAGGAAGGGGAAATCTACGGTCTCATAGGTCCAAACGGTGCAGGGAAAACGACGATGTTTAATGTCATAACCAATATGTTTCCGCCGTCTTCCGGAGAGATTAGCTTTCTTGAAAAAAAAATAACTGGGCTCAAACCCTACAAAATTACCGATAAGGGGATTTGTCGCACATTTCAAAATATCCGCCTTTTCTCTCAAATGACGGCTTTAGAAAATGTATTGGTTGGTGGGCATTCCCGCAGTAAGTCAGGAGTATTCAGCGGCGTTTTTCGGACAAAGTCGCAGCGCCATGAAGAAGAAAAACTGCATCAAACCGCAAAGGAACTCCTTGAGTTGGTGGGTTTAACCCCTTATGAAGATGTTGCGGCAGAAAATTTAGCCTATGGTCAGCAAAGAAGGCTTGAAATTGCCAGAGCGTTAGCAAGTAAACCGCGGCTATTATTGTTGGATGAGCCGGCTGCAGGGATGAATGAAACCGAAACCGAAGAGTTAGTTTATTTAATTCAAAAAGTCCAACAAAGAGGGATTACCGTCCTGTTAATTGAGCATGACATGCCTCTTGTTATGAAACTGTGCGACCGAATTACCGTATTAAACTTTGGGAAGAAACTTGCTGAAGGAACACCTGAGGAAATTCAAAACAATCAAGCGGTTATTGAAGCCTACCTCGGAAAAGAGGAGGAAGATGATATTGCTTAAAGTATCTGGAATTGCGACTTTTTATGGGAAAATTCAGGCGCTAAAAGGAGTCAGTCTTGAGGTGGAACAAGGGAAGATTGTAACCATCCTTGGTGCCAATGGAGCCGGAAAAACGACTACCATGAAAACCATAGCAGGTTTATTAAAGCCGAAGCAGGGATCTGTTGAGTTTTTTGGAGAAGATATTACAGGTTTCAGGCCTGACCAGCTTGTTAAAAAGGGAATTGCTCTTGTTCCTGAGGGTAGAGCGATTCTATCGAGTATGACGGTGATGGAAAACCTTGAAATGGGAGCTTACCATCGAAATGATAAAGAGATTGGAAAAGATATTGAAGATGTCATGAAGCACTTCCCGATTTTGAAAGAAAGAAAGAATCAGTTAGGTGGAACCCTTTCTGGAGGGCAACAACAAATGCTGGCTATAGC
The DNA here is from genome assembly GCF_047302305.1 of Neobacillus phoenicis. Taxonomy (NCBI): domain Bacteria; kingdom Bacillati; phylum Bacillota; class Bacilli; order Caryophanales; family Bacillaceae; genus Neobacillus; species Neobacillus phoenicis. Next base: position 1,040,220 of record NZ_CP154847.1, read on the forward strand.
AAGGGCATTACTTTCCCGGCCAAAACTATTACTTCTAGATGAGCCTTCTATGGGACTTGCTCCTTTAATTGTAGCGGATATCTTTAGGATTATAAAAGAAATAAAAGATACTGGTACAACCGTGCTACTTGTTGAACAAAACGCAAGGCAAGCTCTGAAGGTCGCTGACTATGGGTACGTTTTGGAAACCGGAAAAGTCATTATTAGCGGAAAAGCAGAAACTCTTTTAAAAGACCCTAGAATCGTAGAAGCATACCTTGGAAGAAGATCAAGTTAGAGAACCAGGGGGGATGGTTTTAGAAAACAAGAAAACCGCCCTTTGCAGGAGAGAAGTGATCCCACACTTCTCTCTTTTTTATGGGGGTCAGTCCCCCGCTGCGGTAAGGCAGCGAGGGACTGACCCTTCAAAAAACTTGCATAATTATGTACTTATCAACAAAGAATAAGATATATATATATTTGAGCAAAAATTGCGGTGGTCAAGATGACAGTTATTAGCGAAGCATCAGATGTTCTAGAAAACAATATACAAAGTTTAAATACTATTTTAGGGAAGAGTTCTGATTTTCAAGTAAGAAAAATTTATTTGACAGGTATAGATAAGAAAGCAGCAGTTCTATTCATCGATGAGATTATTGATTCGACAGATGTTCAACGCTCCATTATCGAACCTCTATTAACATACTCCCTACCTCATTGTAAAGCGGATGAGGAACTGCTTGCTTTTCTGGAATCTGCGGTCATTCAATCGAAAACTATTGCACGTGTGGAAGATGTGACGCATGCTTCAACTGAGTTGTTAGCAGGCAAGACTCTAATTATGGTGGAAGGAATCCATACATTCCTCTCGGCCGATACAACCAAGTGGAACGGACGCAGCATAGCAAGCCCGAAAGGACAACGGGTGGCTAAAGGCCCTGATGTTGGTTTCTCCGAAAATAGAAGTACAAACATCTCTCTCGTTCGAAAGATTATTAAAAATCCTAATGTAAGAGTAACTACCAAACAGTATGGAACAAACACCCATACAGACGTATCAGTCATGTACATTGAAAACATAGTGGATCAACAAGTGCTAGAGACTATCTTTGCACGCCTAGAAAACCTGCAGTTGGATGCAGTGCTGGAAGCGAATTACATTGAGATGGTTCTGACGAAGGAGTCCAAGACTTTTTTTCCACTCATGCTTAATACAGATAGACCAGATGTAGTAGCTGGCGAAATGCTGGAAGGAAAAATTGCCATCTTTGTAGATGGTTCTCCTTATGTTCTTATTGCTCCTGCGGTCCTCATTCAATTTTTTCAAACACCGGAGGACTATTATCAAGGTAATACAGGTTTAACTAATCTACGCCTCATTCGTTTTTCTCTTTTTATTTTATCAATGTATATTCCAGGGATGTATGTAGCGTTTGTGACCTACCATGCAAACTTGTTACCGTTAAAACTGTTAGTGGGTTTTGTTGCTCAACGAGAATTGGTCCCATTTCCAACCTCGTTAGAAGTAACTATTTTGCTAATTGTACTTATTGCCATTAACGAAAGTTCCACTCGATTACCTCAAAATCTTTCTATTACAGTGTCCATTTTTGGGGGGATCATATTGGGACAGTCTGTAATAGAATCGCAATTGGTAGAATCTCCTACCTTAGTTGTAGTTAGTGTTACCTATATTTTCTTAAGTGTTGTCCCTATTCTTAAACTGCGAATAGTGGCAACCAATGTTACACTTTGTTTTACTGCCAGTGGCGCAGCTCTTGGCTTTTATGGAATCGCCTTAATGTCCCTAGTATTATTGCTTCATCTTTGCGCTTTGCGTAGCTTTGGCATACCTTATTTATCTCCTTTTGCACCACTTGTTGCTCATGATTTAAAAGACAGCGCCATTCAACTCTCACAAGAGGAAATGACAAACGATGAATCTCAAGTCACGAAGGAAGAAATGATTGAAGAGACAGATAAAGTGTAACCAAAAGGAGAAGCTTATGCTAAGGAAATCAGCTATAACCATCTATCTAGTAATTGGATTAATCATCGCCTTAATGGTAAGTAAACAGGTACAGGACAGTATGCTAAATAAAATCAGAATTGTTTCCGCGATTGGGATCGATAAAAGTAAGAGAGGATACATCGTTAGCATACAAAAATTTAATCCAGCTGCCTTTAGCAAAGAAGGAGCAACTGAAATAGGTGCGTATACGTACAATGCAGAAGGGAGAACTATCCCTGAAGCCATTGAACGTATTCAAAATAAACTATCACGAAATCTCTTCCTAGATACTACGCTAGTGGTTGTTATAGGGGAATCATTAGTAAAGACCGAAGGAATTTCCTCCCTTTCCCATTACTTTATGCGGGAAACCAATTTGCCTGCCAATATAAGGTTTGTCATAGCTAAGGGGGTAAAAGCCGATCAACTGCTTCAAATCATTACGCCTGTTCAAAAAAATTCAGGAATCAGAATGGAAGAAATGCTTAATAGAAAACAAGAATCCTGGGGGCATCTTTCTGATATTACTGCCAACAAAATAAAGGAAAGGTTAAATCAGAATAGAACGGAAGTAACCATCCCCTATATCACCATTAAAGGTCATTCCTCAAAAGGAATGTCGAAAACCAATGTTGAAAAAGTTGCTCCAGATGCTGTACCGGCAATCGAGGGATTGGCCGTTTTTAAAAATCAAAAATTTTCGTATTGGCTTTCTTCGTTGGAAAGTAACTTATACGCGTTAACTCAAGCAAAAATAAAGGATACTTCTTTGGTAACGAAATGCGGAAAAAAGTCTGGATTTGTTACCTGGAAAGACGTTCAAAGCAAACCCGTTATTCATGTACAAGACAAAAAGGGAGTTCCATCCTTCCTTCTTCAGCTTCAAGTAAAAGGAAAGTTGTCTGATGTATCTTGTAATATAGACACTTCTACTGTCAAAGCCGTTATCTCATTGCAACATGATGCAGAACATGAACTTCAAAAGCAGATTAAACAGCTCTTGGAAAAAACGCAGAATAAAAAAACCGATATAGATGGATTTGGTGAAGTTTTGTTTCGAAAACAACCAGATAGGTGGAACAGGGTAAAAAACAATTGGGAATCAGTCTATTCAACCGTACAAATTCGAACAAAAGTGAAGTTTGAACTTTTAGATGTGGGGGATATTTCATCGTCATTAAAATAGACTCTGTGGATGGAAGGGAATCGATAGGATGAAGGTTAAACTTGCTCCAGTGGAATTATTCTCCTTAATGATCAACTTTTTGCTTGGAAGCGCGATTGTCGTAGGATGGAACTTCCAACCGAAACAAGATGTTTGGATCAGTATCTTGTTATCGTTAGGGTTTGGAGTGGGAATTTTTTATTTTTATCTCCTGCTTCACTCATTAGGAAAATGGGGAAATTTAATTCAACTCTTAGAACTAGGATTTGGAAAGTGGATATCCAAACTACTTGGATTTATTTATTGTCTATACTTTTTATACATTGCAGGCAGAGTGTTGAAAGATTTTTCTTTTTTCATCGGTCAAGTGCTATTTATCAATATTCCTTTTTGGATTATATCTTTCACGTTTCTTCTGGTGGTGTCTTATAGTTGTTTTGTTGGCATCGAAGCTACAGCAAGAAGCTCACTGATTTTATGTGTATTTACATGTGTTATTATTTTGGTACTCATGGTATTTGGATACCTATCTCCTCATTTTGAACTCAGCCGTTTAACTCCAGTATTTCGGACGAGCTGGAAGCAGATACTCTCTTCCATTTTCCCAACCGGCTTAACTTTTCCGTATGGAGAGCTTATCGTATTTACCATGATTTTTCCGTATGTAAACAATAGGAAAGCGTTACGAAAATACGGTTGGATTGCTGTGTGTACTACAGGAATGTTACTACTTGTAGCCGGAGAAATGATATTGGGCTTATTAAGCCCAGAAACCGTCAACTTGTATGTATTTCCTTTTGTGAAGGCTGTGGAGCTAAACGTCGTCACAGATTTCCTGCCACACTTAGAGGCTTTTACGGTCATACTTAATCTTATAGGGGGATTTATTAAAATTTCTGTATTTATGTACGGTGGATTCATGATTCTTGCTCAAATGTTTCCAAAGGCAAAGCGGAATCGTCAAATTCTAACTGCAACCATCCTCACTTTTTTATGTGCATTTATATTATCAAAAAACATCATTCAACACTTATTCATTGGATTGAAAATCGTTCCACTCTATATGCACATTCCCTTACAACTAATCGTCCCATTCATTTTAGTTATCAGTTTGATTATAAAGAAGTACATAAGTAAAAAACAGGGGGACAGTCCCCCGCCGCTTTAACGCATTAGATGGCCGGGGGACAGTCCCCCTCCTTTAATTTCCTTTGAATAGGGAGGAATAATATGTTTTAATTAACAGATAGGTTGGCCATAGAGGCGGTTCTGGTGGTTTTTGACCTTTACGAGGTGTTTTTTTTACGTTGTAAGAAAGCATAAAATTCGACTTCGAGAATTGTCCAGCTCCAGCGCCTAGCCCCTCGGGTCAAATAACCTTCTGCAATAAAAGTCAAAGAGCGACTTATCTTGCAGAAGAACATTTGCCTGTCGGAGCTGATCAAGGCGCTTGCGCTTTTCGTTTGAACTACGAGAACTGTTCCTGTGGATAGAAAGGCCCAACTTTTACAAAGTTGGGTCTATCAGTTTTTTAAAAAATTAAATTTCTTTAGATTCATAGCAAACTAGAATGTAATACAGCAAGAAAGAAGGATTTCAAATGAATGGTACACAGATTGATAAAAAAACACAAGACGCTTTACTTAGTGCGTTACATAATGCAAAGGCACATAGTCGACAGATGCAAATCAAACGAGAAAAGCAGCTTTGGAAAGAAATCAAAACGCCTTGCAACCTTATTGATGTTTTAAACTTACTTAAGAAGACGGAATTGGATGATATTCGTAAAAAACTGGAATTTAAAGGGATGAGTTCACTCAATAAGGGTGCGTTAGCTAATGAACTGGCTCGATTAATCCCTATTCAATTTAAAAACATTCTATTAACTCTTGATAAAGAGAGATACGATCTCATTCATGAGATTGTTAGCAACGGTAAATATTCCATTTTAAATAGAGAGTTTCCTATTTCAAAGATTGTAGTACTCATGGAATGAGGGATTATTTTCCCTGGGTTGGATCAGGGTCAAAAGTTCCTAACCATGCCTTCTGAGCTTACAGATCTTTTTTCAAAAATAGATGGACCTGAGCTAAAGAATATTATTCGTCGGAATACCGAGTGGATCCGCCTCACACATGGGATGCTATATTATTACGGGGTTATGGATACGTCGGAAATTCTAGAGAGAATTCGTAGGCTGACTATGCAAAAAATCGATGTTTTGGACTACTTAAATGTTATTTCTGTTGCTAGTGAATATTATGAGCAAGCAAGATTTTCGTCGAATGGGGTTAGTCTTGAAGATGACCGGGTATTTGAGACCGATGAAATTATCGAGGAACATAACAAGAGAGCTAGTATCGATTTTTATCCTTTTACAAAGGAACAGTTGTTAAAAGCTGGAGAAACTGGTTATATTGATCGAACTCCTGCTATGGAAAAGTTCCTAGGTTTCCTATTAGAGCATTATGATTTAACCCCAATGGAAACAGAAGATATGGCCATGGAGTTAATCAATATCATCAATATGGATGACCATTCGTGGATGATGAAGTACTTAAATTCCCGTTTGGAGTTCCCAACCTTTGAATTCGTACAGGAGATCACGGCGTTGGTAATGGAGTTTTATAACCAGACTCGCATGTGGGCACTAAAAGGATATGCCCCTTCAGAATTGGCTCAAGAAGAGAAGAAGCACTTGCTTCCATTACCATCTGTTGATGAGAATAAAAAAGTAGGTCGTAATGATCCGTGCCCTTGTGGAAGCGGGAAGAAATATAAGAAGTGTTGTGGAAATTAAGAGGTGGTATGGGGACAGTCCCCCAGCGCTTTAGCGCAGTGGGGGACTGTCCCCACTTTTTTTTTCAATCTGTAAAACTTTTCTTCAAGATAAACGTCTAAACATCAAGGCTCTTAAAAAGGGGGATGAAGGTGTCGGATATACGAAATAGAGAGATATTGAGATGGTATGAGGAGTTTAACGAACCTCTTTTTAAGTATATTTTTATGATGATACAGGATTACCAGCAAGCGGAAGATTTACGGCACGAGGTCTTTTTGAAGGCCTATGTTCATTATGATTCCTTTCGGCGTCAATCCAACCCAAAAACGTGGCTTTATAGTATTGCGCATAATATCACCATTGATTTTATCCGAAAGCGGAAGCCGATCTTACTTTTGAAAGAAGCGTTTTTGTTTAAGAAGGATCCGAATCCGTTACCTGAAGACCGGATTCAAATGAAAGAGAGCGCCTATGAACTTTATCGAGCATTAGGGGCCATTAAAGATTCCTATAGGGAAGTAATTATCTTGCGGAAAATTAAAGAGTTTTCGATTGAGGAAACAGCGGAGATTTTAGGCTGGTCTGATAGTAAGGTGAAATCTACTCTTTTTCGTGCCATTCCTGTATTGGAGAAGCAACTGTTAAAGGAGGGGTATCTGCTTGAAGAAACCATATAAGGGGAGTATATTGGATAGCGAGTTAGCTCATTTAGAGACAGATATCGTATGGAAAAACGGCCAAAGTGATGAAATGAAAGAGCGATTGATAAGGGATTTACATAAGCTTTCCGACAAAACCAGGAGAAATAAAGTTTTTGCATTTCCTGTAAGGGTGTGTGTAGCGGCTGCCGTGATAGTTATAGCCTTTGTTCTTGTCAAACAGGAAGATTTCAATGGTAGCCATTCATCCCGCAGCTCGTATCCTGAAGGGATCAACACTTTCGAGCAACCTGCACAAAATAAAGATGTCTCCGTTTCTTTTTCAAGGGAAGAGCAAGATTTGATCGAAAAAGGTAACAGCGATCAGGAACGCTTTTTAACAGAAGAAGCGGTGATTCCGTCTACGGTTATCCTTCCTTCGATTGCAGGAGGAGAACTAGAGATTGCTGCAACGAAGAGTCAGGGGCGGGTTCTAGCGAGTGTCACTTACCTTGTAAAAGGTGGAAAATCCTTATCTATTGAAACGGCTATTAATCAACATGGTTCTGCGAAACGGGCTTATGATTTGTTGGTAAAAAGGTATTCCGGTTTTAGCTCTTTGTTAACCATTGGAGGTCACCAGGCCATCTTGATAAAACCTGTTGAAGCAGATGGGCGCCATCAGTTAATTTTGGTCAGTGATGGATATATCTATTCTATTTCGGGTGGAGAAAGTAGTGACGATGTGATAAAACTGGCTGAATCTATCCATTTTATTAATTAATTTAAAAAGAGAGGCATTTGTATGAAAATTGATTTACCTAGAATCTCACCTGATCGATCGACTAAGAAGTTCCATGATATCTTTTATGAAGAGGATTCCATGCTAGAAATGTGCACTATTGTAGATTCTGTGTTTGAAAATGAAGTGGTTGATCGGGTGCGGATAGCGAATGCGGTGGTGAAAAATTGCAGGTTCAACCAAACGGATTTCGGTAATGGCGATTTTACGGACGTGTGTTTTGAGAACTGTGATTTTTCAAATGTCAACTTGAGTAAAGCTTCTATTCATCGTGTGGAATTTAAAAATTGTAAGCTGGTCGGTGTGAATTTTACGGAGTCGAGCTTTGGTAATGTAGGCTTCACAGATTCGGTGCTAAATCTGGCGACCTTCGGAAATTCGAAGCTGGAGAAGGTTGTTTTTCAGGATGTTTCGTTAAGAAATACCGATTTCTATGATTGTAAGCTTAAGAAAGTGGATTATCAATCCTGTCAGTTGGATGGTGCCAACTTTGACCAAACATCATTAAAAGGAATCGATATTAGTTCCTCTGTCTTTGAAACCATCACGGTTTCCATGGAGAAACTAGTCGGATGCAAGGTATCCTCTCACCAGGCGATTCAGTTTGCGGCATTGATGGGATTGGTTGTAAAGGAATAACATTTTGGGGACAGTCCCCCTGCGCTTTAACGCAGTGGGGGACTGTCCCCCTTTTTTATCATCCAGTTTCTCTTTTCCAATACCCAAAAAGGAATTTCCTCGAAAAATGTAGAATGCAATAAAAGACATGTATAAAAGACATGTATTTTGAATGAAGGGGATTCTGATGGAATTAATAGCTATTAAACAAAATATTAAAAGGTCTTTATTATCATTACCGTATCGGGTTAAATTAGTTCTCGTCTTCTCACTACTAATTTTGATTACTGCAACCCTTCTTGGAAGTATTACTTATTATCAGGTTGCGAAATCAAGCCAGGAACGTACAGAGGAATATCAAATCCAATTAGCCGATCAAATAAATAGAAATTTGGATCGATATCTAAAAGAAATGCAAATCATTTCATTATCTCCCCTCTACAATCAAGATGTCATGGATACTTTAAAAAATCATCAAACACAGAGTAATAAGACTATGTTTCCACCTGCAAATGAAAGAATCACGTTATGGCGATATATCTCTAGTTTTATTCATATGAGAGATGAGATTAAAGGAATCCATATAATGGCCAATGATGGAACCATTTTTAGTAATTTAGATTCCAATACTGTTATGTTAAAAGTATTTGAAACGAATAATGAATGGGTAGGAAAAATTAAAAAGGCTGATGGAGAATGGGTGTTACTTCCCCTCCATAAACCTAATTATTATTTACGAAAAGACGTCACGGTTTTTTCTGTTGCTAGGCTTATTAGGGACCCGGCATCCTATAAACCACTTGGCATTATAAAAATCGATTTAAAACAAGAGTTAATACAAGAAATTTTAAGTAAGACTAATAAATCAAGCCGCATTTTTATTCTGAACAAAGAAAATCAATTCATTTATCCAACTAAAAAAGATAAACTCCTTGGAAACTCTATCTTGTCTGAAATTAAAATGTTCAAAGAAAACAATCATATGAAAATTCCAATTGATGGAGTTAACTATTTGGTAGTATTTAATGAATCACCCTATTCAGGAGTTAAGACGATTATGTTAACTCCAAGTGCAGTTATATTAAGTGAAGTGAACCACCTACGTAAAGTGGTTTTCATGGTCGTTTTAATAGGCATTTTAATCTCCTTTCTATTAGGTTTTATTTTATCGAAGCCCCTGGTAGGATCCATCCATAAATTAAGAAGGGCTATGGAAAATGTAGAGAAAGGCAATCTGGATCAAAGAGTTTCTATCCAATCGTATGATGAAATAGGCAAGCTTGGAAAAGGCTTCAATCATATGATTAACGAAATTGACCGTCTTGTTTCAGAGGTATATAAAACTGGTTTACGTGAGAAGGAAGCTGAGATCAAGGCATTGCAAAGTCAAATGAATCCTCATTTCCTATACAACACATTAGAGACCATCAATATGCTTGCTATAACAAAGGGAAATTTAGAAGTTTCCGATATGGTCTCATCTCTTGGCAGATTATTAAGATATACCGTTGATAATTCTTCTAAAATTGTAACCTTAAATGAGGAATTGTCTTTTATTCATTCATATATAGCGATTCAGAGAGTTAGAATGGGGGAGGAACTTCAATATGATGAAGAAGTTGAGTCATCCTTACGTGATGTACTCATCCCAAAACTAGTTTTACAGCCGTTGGTTGAGAATGCCATCATACATGGGCTTTTTGGACAAGGAGGACGAATTGTTATTAAAGCATCTATTGAAAATCATCTTATAGTGATCGTGATAAAGGATAATGGAAGGGGAGTAACGGCTGAAAAGTTAGAGGATCTAAAGAAGACATTGGAAACAGGACAATCTAAGCCAACGAAGAACCATAATGGGATAGCTATGCCAAATGTTCATGAAAGAATACAGCTGTTATATGGAAAACAGTACGGAATAGAAGTAGAAAGTCAAGAACAAAATGGATGTTCCGTTACTCTAAAAATGCCTATTCAACGAAGGGGGTCAGAGATCATTGAAAGAGATATTAATTGTTGAAGATGAAGCTATTATTAGACAAGGTCTTAAAGTTTTACTTGAACAGGTTATGGGCGGTTTTCAAGTCATCGAAGCAAAAAGCGGTGAAGAAGGAATTCTAATTTTCCACCAGAGAATTCCGCATTTAATTGTGACCGATATCCGTATGGGGGGAATGGATGGTCTTAGCTTTATTTCAAAAGTAAGACAAATATCCAAGGAAGTGCCGATCATCATTTTAAGCGGACATAGTGATTTTGAGTATGCAAGAACAGCGATGCGTTATGGAATAACTGATTATCTTTTAAAGCCGATAAATCGGGTTGAACTGTCTGAAGCCATTTCCAACATCTTTAGAGAGACCAGGGAAGAAAGTACGAATGTTTCCAAACAATTTCAAGAGATTCTTCAATTTATTGACGATCATTTAGGTGGAGAAATTACATTAAAGCATATTGCGGATCATGTGTACTTGAATCCACAATATGTTGGCCACTTATTTAAATCAGAGTTAGGAACAACTTTTACAGAATACATTACGGAAGAGCGCTTAAAAAGGGCAAAAAAATTATTAAAAGGAACTAATTTAAAAGTATATGAGGTTGCTCAGCTTTCAGGCTATAAAAGCCCAAAACACTTTATGACAGTATTTAAAATGGAAACTGGAATGACACCAGTAGAGTTTCGGAAATTTTCTTAATGTTTCAAAAGTATAAGATTAGCGAACTATTTCTATTTCTGAGAGGATATTTTTTTAATGCTTTCCTCCTTAAAATGAAATACAAAGGGAGGTAATCAAATGATAAAAAAGCTTGGAATTATTTTTTTAGCCATTCTTTTGGTAGCGTTTTCAACTGCGTGTAATAAGGATACTGAAAAGACTGCTTCAAATGCTGGAGGATCAAAGGCTAAGGATGAGCCGGTAGATTTGACCTTTATGATGTGGGGGAATGAGGCACACCAAGAGGTTTATAACCAGTTAATCGCAAAATTTAATGAAACTCATCCAAATATCAAGGTGAAAATGGAAAGTGTTCCTTTCCCGGATTATCAACAGAAAATCACCGTATTAGCGGCAGGTAAAGAATTACCTGATGTGGGATGGGTAGCAGAGCGAATGGTTCCGCAATTCATGCAAAACGGAATTTTAGAAGATGTTTCTTCCTTTAAAAAGGATAAAGATTATGACATGAATGACTTCTTCCCGTCAACTTTGGATTTGTTTGAGAAGGATAAAAAATTATATGGCATTCCTTTCTCAACACCGCCAATGGTTTTATTTTATAACAAGGATTTGTTCGTAAAGGTGGGAGAAAAAACGCCAAACGAACATGTGCAAGCTGGAACATGGAATTGGGAGCAATTTGAGAAATCTGCCAAAGCTATTTCATCAAACGGTGTTTACGGGGCTAACTTCTTCCGTGACTGGAATACGTGGATTGCCTTATTATCGCACACTTGGGGTTATGGCGGCGACTTATTTAATAAGGATCAAACAAAGTTTGCATGGAATAGTCCAGAGGGTGTAAACACACTTAAAATGCTGGATCGTATGATGTTTAAAGATGCATCACATCCAAAAGCAGGCGAGCAAGTAAGCTTTGAGTCTGGAAAAATTGGTATGTTCTTTGATGTATATAGTTATGTTTCTCGTGCTCGTGAAGTGAAAGATTTTGCATGGGATATCGCTCCACTTCCAGAAGGACCTGAAGGAAGATTTCCAATGCTGGGGCAAGCAGGATATGGATTATTTAAAGGTTCGAAGCATCCTGAAGAAGCAAAAGAGCTTCTAAAATTCTTTACTAGCAAAGAGGGTATTAAAGCGACCTCTACTTACTTTGTACCCCCACGTGAATCTGTTATTAGTTCAGATGACTTTGTCAATCAGCCAAATAATCCGCCAGTAGAAAGTATTCAAAGAGCAGTTATTGATGAAATGGACAATGCCAGATTGCAAGCCGGGCATGTAGAGTGGCAAAAAATTGATAATGCGATCCAATTTGGTTTTGATGAATTGTTTGGGCAACTGAAAAAGCCAGAAGACATATTAAAAGATATGGAAGCAAAAATTAATCCATTATTGAAGAAATAATTTGAGGTGCGGTTAACCCTTTAAAGGATTAACCGCATCCCTTTTACTAGGGGTGTGAAAATTTGAGTTCTTCATTAAAACAATTAGTAGAAAAAAACAAATTAACCTTAATCGTGAGTTTGCCAGAAAACAGATTGGATCTCGCAAAAGCAGCCATTGATTCTGGTGTTGATGCTATTAAATTGCACGTGAATGTGGATCATCGTGCATCAGGCAATCAATTTGGTTCCATTCACTCCTATGAGGAGGTTTTTCGCAGTATTAGAAAAGAATTTTCTGGGCCTCTTGGAATTGTCCCTGGCGGTTCATTTGAACATATAAAACGGAGTGAAATGGATCAATTAATTGATATAGGTTTTAATTTCTATTCTGTCTATGCTCATCATCAGCCGAGTTGGATGATTCAGCTCAACCATATTGAAAAAACTTTTGCTATTTCAAATGAATATAGTTTTAGCCAATTAGATGAGGTCAAGCATCTTGGAGTATCTGCCCTGGAAGCTTCCATTGTTCCGGGAAAAGAATATGGAAGTCCTCTGACCTTTAAAGATGTCCTTGCTTATAATGCACTTGTTAAAAGAGTCGATGTACCTGTACTGGTTCCGTCTCAAAGAAAGATCGAGAAATTTGATATTCCGTTGCTTTATAGGACTGGGATAAAAGCCGTTATGTTAGGGGCGATAGTGGTTGGAAATACGGAAGATAGTATGAAAAGAGCCATATCCTCTTTTAGAGAGGCTATTGATTCATTGTAAAGGAGGCAGGGGAGTTGGAAGCAAATCTAAAGGTAACAAAGGAACTACCTATGAAGAGAAGGCGAAGGGGTTTTTATAGAAGTGAAGCTTTTTACGGCTATTTGTTTATAAGCCCAATGGTACTTGGATTTTTCGTAGTCATGTTCATTCCTTTTGTTTATTCCGTTTATATGAGTTTAACAGATTGGCAGCTTCTGGGTGATCCTAATTTTATAGGCAGCGAAAATTATCAACGTCTAGTAAATGACCCTGACTTTTGGGAAGTCTTAAAAAATACGCTCCTATTTTCTGGTGGGCTCGTTCCTATCAATATTGTGATTGCTTTATTACTGGCACTGCTGTTGCAACGTAATTTACCAGGTATCGGATTATTCCGAACGGCGATTTTTATTCCGGTTATGACATCTATTGTTGTATGGTCGATTATTTGGAAATACATGTTTGGGACAGAAGAGGGGTTTATCAACCAAATACTAGCAGCTATTGGTATTGATGGACCTGCATGGTTGTATGACCCAGACCTTGCAATGAGTGCCGTTATTTTTGTCAGTGCTTTAAAGAATGTTGGATTAAATATGGTTTTATTCTTAGCCGCTCTACAACAAGTTGATAAAAATCTTTATGAAGCCTCCTATCTCGACGGAGCAAATAAATTAAAACAATTTTGGCATGTTACCCTTCCCATGATTACACCAACGGTTTTTTTAACACTAATTTTAACCGTCATTGGATCAATGAAGGTTTTCGGGCAGATTTATGTGATGACGGGTGGCGGTCCTGGAAATCACACAAAGGTACTAGTTTATTATATCTGGGAAAATGCCTTCAAATTATTTGATTTTGGCTATGCTTCTGCCATTGCCATTGTTTTATTTATCATAATCTTATTCTTTACACTTATCCAATGGATTGTGAGAAAAAGGTGGGTTTTCCATGAACAATAAGAAGAGAAATGGGATTTTTACGAAAATATCTTTTTACGGAATTTTAACTATCATTTCCTTGATCATGCTTGTGCCGTTTTTATGGATGATCAACACATCATTTAAGGATTCAACGAAAATATTTACATTCCAATTATTCCCTAAGCCGTTTAGGTGGGAGAACTATCTTGAGGTACTACAATCTACACCATTTCATCTATTTTATTTTAATAGTTTTTACATTGCCGTATTAGTAACGATTGGTACGATTTTTTTCGGCTCATTAGCCGGCTATGCCTTCGCAAAATTAAAGTTTAGAGGAAGTTCATTACTGTTTTTATGTTTATTAAGTACGATGATGATTCCTGTAGAAGTGATTACCATTCCCCTTTTCTTGTTTATGAGAGATTTAGGATTTATCAATACCCATGTCCCATTAATCGCTATTCCTATCTTAGGTCCAGCGGGGGTGTTTGGGGTTTTCGTTATGAGGCAATTTTTCTTATTGGTACCTAAAGAATTAGAAGAGGCTGCTAAGTTAGATGGATGCTCCTACTTTCGAATCTATTGGAATATTATGCTTCCTCTTGCCAAACCAGCGATTGCCACGCTAACGATCTTCACCTTTTTAACAAGCTGGAATGAGTTTTATGAGCCTCTCATTTACATTAATTCGAAAGAGCTGATGACCTTACCATTAGCTTTGGCGCTATTTACCGATGAGGTAGGTACAAAATGGGAGTTACTGATGAGCGCGTCTGTCATGGCAACCGTGCCATTGTTAGTTATCTTCTTCTTTGCGCAAAAGCAGTTTATTGAAGGAGTTACGATGACCGGTGGGAAATAATCAATTTTAGTAGAAAAGGATGTGTCTAGTTTGAAGACTGAATTAACTTTTGATGTGGTGGTGGCAGGCGGAGGTCCTGCGGGCATAAATGCAGCCATTGCTTCAGGCAGAGCCGGAGCCAAAACACTGCTTATTGAAAGGTATGGTTTTTTAGGAGGTATGTCAACGATCGCACTTGTCTATCCGTGGATGACCTTTCATACTTATTCGGGGAAACAAGTAATTAAAGGAATTGCTCAAGAAATTGTCGATCGGTTAATGGGAATAAACGGTTCACCAGGTCATTTACGTGATACGGTGGGATTCACCTATTCCGTGACTCCCTATCATCCGGAAAAATATAAGCTTTTGGCATTAGACATGCTTGAAGAAGCTGGTGTGGAAGTACTCGTTCATAGTTTTGTAGATAATGTTGAGATGGAAGGGAATCTGATTACGTCGCTTCATCTGACCACAAAGTCCGGTCCCATTCGTATTTTTTCGAAGAGATTTATTGATACAACAGGGGATGCGGACGTCGCTTACCTTTCTGGGGCTCCTTGTTTAAAAGGAAGAGACCAGGATCACAAAACACAGCCTATGACCATGAAATTCCGTATGAGGGGTGTAGACCTTGAAAAGGTAAGGGAATCGATGAAGGCCAATCCAACTAATTTTTACAGGAAAACTCCCATTGATCTATTAGATGATATACCATTAACAGGCGTTCAGGGCTTTTATAAGGAATGGAATGAATCTGGCGTACCGATTAATCGGGACCAAGTCCTCTTTTTTGCAGGACCGGAGGAGGATGAGGTCCTTGTTAATTGTACTCGCGTACAGGGCTTAGACGGAACAAATGTGTTTGATTTATCAGCGGGGGAAAGAGAAGGCAGAAAACAAGTACTGATGATGGCGGAGTTTTTACAAAAGAAAATTCCAGGCTTTGAAAAAGCATCGATCTCAGCAGTTGGTTCTCAAATAGGTATCCGAGAAACACGCCGTATTGATGGACAATATGCACTGTCCATTGAGGATGTAGTGGAAGGCAGGAAATTTGAAGATACCATAGCGCTTAGCGGCTACCCAATTGATATACATGATCCAAGTGGTAAAGGAGTTCAAGCTAAGGACATCGAAGGTGATGGCAGCTACGGCATCCCGTATCGATGCCTCGTACCAAAACAAATTGATAATTTATTGGTAGCAGGGAGGTGCATTTCAACTAGTCATGAGGCATTAGCAACCACTAGACTTACACCGAGCGCAATGGCAACAGGCCAAGCTGCAGGAACAGCTGCAGCCCTTTCGATAACTGATCATGTTGCACCAAAAGACGTTAATATCACCAAGCTAAAAAAACAATTAGCAGATAATGGGGTAGTTCTTTAAGCATGTCTCAAGTTAGGTCATTTAAAGGAGGAATATGGTGAAACGTTTGAGAAGATTATTTTCAATAAGCATTGCTGTCCTTTTACTTTTTAGTTCTGTGGGTATGATTCAAGCTGCGGAGGAAAAGAAGGAATTAGCTACTCTTCTATTGGTTCCACTAGATGATCGACCAGCCAATACTTACTTTCCTCAGCAAGTGGGACATTCAGCTGGTGTAAATGTAGTTGTTCCACCAAAAGGTATGATTGGTTACTTCACTGAACCAGGTAATGGTGATGAAATTAGCAAATGGGTCTTGGACAACGCAGACAAGGCGGATGGATTTGTTATTTCTACGAGTATGCTTGCCTATGGAGGCCTGGTGGCTTCACGAACAGGTGTCAAATCCTTAGAAGATTCCCTTAGGGATATTCAGGTCATTAAAAAGTTGAAGGAATTATATCCGAATAAGCCTGTATATGTATATGATACGATCCAAAGGCTTGCCGTTACAGCTATTAGCGATGAGTATGTAAAATATTATTCCCTCATTAGTGAATGGGCTATTTTGTACGACAAGGTTGTTAACCTAGGAATGGAGGGTAAAGAAAGACTTGATGAACTTGAGTCAATCATTCCTGCAGCTGTTTTAGATGATTACAAGAAAGCTAGAGCAAGAAATCACACAATTAACCAACTAATGATTGATTGGGTTGATCAAGGGTATATAGATAATTTAATTCTAGCTCAGGATGATGCTGCTCCTTATGGACTGCACCGTGCTGAGAGAGAACAGTTACTAGCAAAAGTCAATGAGCTTCAGGTTCAGGATCAAGTATCTGTTTTTCCCGGCGCAGATGAAGTAGGTGTGGTATTTATATCTCGTTTCGTTAACCATTTCTTTCATACTTCACCAAAGTTCTTTGTAGAATATGGAGGTATCCATGGAAAAGAATGGATTGCTCCTTTTGAAGATACTACTTTTGATTACAATGTTCAAAAACATATTCACTCAGCAGGGGGCACTATCGTAGATAACGAAGAACAAGCTGATATTCATCTCTTGTTAAATACACCTTCTGCTAGTGATTCAACAAGAGCAGAAGATATAGACTGGTTGGTTAATAGAACAAAAGAATTAATTGCACATGGTAAGCAGGTTGCTATTGGAGATGTTCTATTGGTCAATAAAGCAGATGAAGAATTTGTAATGAAACTTGCTCATTCGGTAGACCTTACAAAGATCTTATCCTATAGCGGCTGGAATACTGCTGGGAATGCTCTTGGAATTACTGTGGGTCATGCAGCAGCACGTCTTGCCTTTTTAAATCAAACAGCCGGGTTTGGAGTTCCTCTATATGAACAAACAGCAAAGGCACATTATGAATTTTTACTCCACAGGTTTGCTAAAGATCAAGGGTACAAAAATGTAGTCCATCCAGCGGCAAGAGCCTACATTCAACAAATAGGAGCAAGTGAATGGTCCCTGGGAGATAAATATGACTTAGTAAACAATTTTGTTAAAGAAAAACTGACAAAGGAAACAGAAAACTGGTATCAATATTTTGATGGTAAGCAGGTATACATTGGTTCAAGAGGAACTAAAGATTTTTATAAAAAGATTTCTTCATTAGAAAGTGTCCATGTAAAATTACCTTGGCCACGAATCTTTGAAGCCGAGCTTGAGCCTAAATTAGAATTAAATTAGTATAGATTCCTTAACTAGGGGACAGTCCCCCTTTTTTGTTTTTATTTTGTAAAGTTGGGTAATTATCAAAGAAAAACTGTATGTTATGGGGGCTTTGATGAATTTGCATAATGGGGAATTGTTTTGGGAGACAACGGAAGAAAAGGAGCTAAACTTCCCTCGACGGGACATCGATGACTATTACGATGTCATTATTATTGGAGGCGGAATGTCTGGAGCCTTGTGTGCTTATACACTGGAAAGGGAAGGACTAAAAATAGTCGTTGTTGACAAAGGGAAGATGGGGGAAGGTAGTACCCTGGCCAATACGGGGTTATTGCAATTCTCCAATGACATCATGCTTCATGAATTGATTGAACAGATCGGTGAAGAAAACGCTGTGCTTTTTTATAAAAAATGCCTTGAAGCCGTCAATCTACTGTAAGCCGTTTCGGTAACATTAGATATACCAAGTGATTTTATCCGAAGGAAAAGTCTCTATTTTGCCAGTGAAGACATGTCAAAAAGATCAAACAGGAATATGAGGTATTAGCCAAAAACGGGTTCAGTGTCGACTATTGGACCAGTGCGGATATAGAAAACCATTTCCCTTTCTCCAAGCTGGCAGCTCTTATGATGGCAGGTGACGCGGAAGTCAATCCTTATCAATTTAACCGAGGAATCATCGATTATCTAAACAAGAGAAACGTCCACTTATTTGAATGTGTAGATGTAAATGATGTTGCGGAGACAGTGGTTGGTGTAGAGGTCCACACCTCCTTAGGCCGTTTCTATGGAAACCATGTTATCGTCGCCACTGGTTATGATGAACCGCCATTATTAGTGAAAAACCGATTAGACCTTAACCGTTCCTACGCTATTGCCACAGACCCCATTGGTGATCTTTCAGTATGGGAAAATCAAGCGCTGATTTGGGAAACAAAACGTCCGTATTTATATCTAAGAACGATTGCAGATGGGCGGATTATTGCAGGAGGGTTAGATGAGGATCGACCGAAGACAGCACCGAGCGAAGAATGGATTTCCAACCGGGCGCAGCAACTAAAACGAGAAGTGGAGAAGTTGTTCCCTATGTTGAAGGTTAGCGTTGCTTATGAATGGGGAGCCCTCTTTGGTGAATCGATTGATAATCTACCTTTCATAGGTAAGCACCCTTCCAAAAATCGCATCTATTACTTGTTAGGGTACGGAGGAAATGGAACGGTTTATAGTATGCTAGGATCGTTTCTATTGAGAGATTTAATTCTAAAGCGACCAAACCGATTTACGGAGATTGTGAAGCTGGATCGGTAGAGAGTTTTTTTTAGAAGAATAGCTCTATTAAAAAAGCCACTAGAATAATTCTAGTGGCTTAAAAAATCATGTAGTTTTCTTGGTCTTCAATGATACGATAAGGGGCTCCTGTTCCATACAATATTCCAACAAGACGATTTTTCCTTCACTCTCTAAAGTTTTCGCTAAATGAATGAGGTCTTCGCATTCTTCCGTTGTTGAAATAGAAGATATTTTCACCTCACCATTACTCTCGGTAATTAGGTCTAAAAGGTCTTCCTTTTTCATTTGCTCACCCCCATTCATCTAATTACACTACTAATACCCGCTAAGCATTTGTTTTAATCTACTTTTTTGTAGTAAACAGGGTAGTTCGATTTTTAAGAGGTGGTTTTTTGACTTTTAAGTTCATTGACCAAGGTTCTCGATTCTATTTAATAAATTTGTTACTTCATTTACCGTCGTAAAAATTTGTGAGTTCTCTAACTTATCCAACGCCAAATGTCCGTCTTGTAACACTTGATTGATTTCATCGAGTAGCTGTTCATTTTTTACCACTAGTTCTTGATGGAGATCTTTTGCTATAGAAGGGACGTCGTTGATTTTAATAAAGTTTTCTATATCCTGTTTGAGGTTGACTAATTTAGTTTCAAGTTCTTTCTGAACCGCTACATCGTTGGCGGCATTCTGGAGCAATTGAGGAGCTTCTTCTGCAAAGGTATTTAATTTATTAATATGGTCAGTGGCTTGATTTACATAGTCAATGGAATTATTCACTTCACCTAGAAATGAGCATGCGCTTAACAAAATTGAGACCGCAATGATAAGAAAAAAATGGATTCTCTTCATACCTGACTCCTTTCTTAAATTAACTACTTATGTATGATACGAAATAAATTAAGAAAGGTTTCATGAATGGTGAGGGACAGTCCCCCGGCGCTTTAACGCAGCGGGGGACTGTCCCTCTTTAATTAATAAACACGAACATTAATTAGGTATTTTGTATTATTATTCGTATTTTATGTTGATATATTTTAGCGGTTTTGCTATATTAACAGGGTAATCATCTAATAAATCATTACTCGTATATACTCGGAAATATGGTCTGAGCGTTTCTACCTGGTTCCCATTGAAAGAACCAGACTACGAGTTGAAGTATTTGGTATTATTCGGTTTTTAGCCGATGCCATATTGTAATGGGCATTCTTTAGGTATGCCTCATTATTATACTTTGACTTTGTAGGTCTAGAAGGTAGAAAACATTCTGCCATTCTAGGCCTTTTTGTTTGGATATAGAACCGAGTATTGCAAACAACTAGAGAAAAGGAGAGATTATGTATGAAAAACAAAATGGTAAAGACCATTGCTTCTTTGGTCAGTATTGGTGTCTTATTATTATTGACGGTTGCAGGTACCCACTTCAGTTTTGTCAAGGGAACTAAAGTTGAAGCTACACAAAGGCCAATTCTCATAGAGGGCCCGATGCCAATAGAGGATGAAAAATTTGCTCAGAGATTAGAAAAAGTGAAAGTAGAAAAATCAGGAACGTTTATTTTTTATAAAGGGAAGATAGAAAATTACCCTGTCATTGTGGCAAAAACGGGTAAGGGAATGGAAAATACAGCAGCAGCAACAGCCATAGCGATTGAAAAATATAATCCGATTGCCATCATCAACCAAGGTACTTCTGGAGGGCATGATCCGAATTTAAATGTATTTGATATTGTTTTAGGAAAAAGAACGACAAACATCGGTTCCTTAAAAACAGAAAGTAAGACTGAAAACGAGGGAATGGATCCTTCTCAATGGATTCCGATGGACTTGATGGCTTCTGAAGGAAGTGGATCGGATCCCAATGCTGAAAAAATCCGTTACTACGAGGGCGACAAGGATTTACTCGCAGCTGCGAATGCGGTGAAAGATACATACACAAAGGGGAAAGTGGTCGAGGGAACAATAGGATCAGCGGATGTTTGGAATAATGAAGTAGATCGAATTAAATGGTTCCATACAAACTATGGTACCTCTGTAGAAGAAATGGAAGGTGCAGCGGCCGCACAAATTGCTGATGCTTATGATGTAGCCTTTTTGGGAATTCGAATTCTGTCCAATAATAAAACAAATGGCGGAGCCTACAACCCGAACACGGCTGCTGCCAACCAAGAATATGTTTTTGAAGTCGTGAAACATTATATATCTACTATTAAAAAGTAAATAACATAGTTCTATTTTGGGGACAGTCCCCCGGCGCTTTAACGCAACGGGGGACTGTCCCCTTTTATTTTCAAATAAAGGAAATACCCTGCTTATTGTTGAATTTATTGAATGGTAGAATTAGGTAGAAATAAATATAGAGATAGGGTGTAGAGAATGGGTTCACTTGTAAAGCTTATGCAAACAGATGAAGAAATCATGTCGACGTTTAGGACGATTAATCAGCTGCGGCCTCACTTAATTGAGGATGATTTTTTAGAAAGAATCAAACGAATGCAAGCGACATATGGATATCACGTAGTTGCTGTCATGGAAGATGATGAAGTGAAAGCGGTAGCGGGGTATCGGGTGACGGAATCCCTCGCGTGGGGGAAGTACTTTTATGTGGATGATTTGATTACTGAGGAGGGAAGCCGGCGCAAGGGGTATGCGAAAACTTTGTGGGAATGGCTCATTGATCAGGCCAAGGGCAATGGGTGTGAACAGTTCCATCTCGATTCAGGCGTACATAGGTATGATGCGCACCGTTTTTATCTTAAAGGTGGGTTAGATATTACTTGCCATCATTTTCAGATGTCACTGTAGATACTCATGTGTCTTGCCGGTCAGTTTTCCGAATGAACTTAGATAAAGGGGCGTGATTCTATTGATAAAAGATAAAAAATATCTATATATTGCCCTTATCCCTTTTTTTCTGTCAATGGCATTAAATTTTCCCTTTCCAGATGCAGCCCCATATGGAGAGACACTTGTTTCAGTTTTTGCCATTCCTATTAAGACTGAAATTGGTATTAATTTTATAGGAATATTTTCTTTATTATTATTGATTTTAAGTCTTTATTTACTCAGTAAATCATTAAATAAATACAAGGTTCGAATGGGCTTGCTTGCTATTTTAATTGCCATTTTTGCTCCGCTATATGTAGTAAAGTCGATTCAAAAAACGTTCGCTCCAGGCATTTATGCTGTCTCCTATGATTCCGAAGAAAGCACTTGTAGTTTTGAAAAAAATAATAAGACGACTTTAAACGCGATATGCGAGCTTCCATTTAAAAATTACAGTGACAAGAGTGTAGAGTTTACTGTTGAATTTAAAAATTTGAACTCCTTTCCGCTTGAATCCATTATGAATAGCCATGCACCATATAAGGTCAGGTTAGAAGGAAATGAGCGCAAGGTAGTGAAAATTGAGACAAGTGTTGAGGTTTCTAAGCTAAAAATCCAGCTGGATTCAGGTGAAGTATCCGGATTTAATATTATCATTAAGTCTGGTAGCAAAAGTCGAAAGTTATAACCATATAGCTTTGCGGGATAAGAGGTGGGGATATGAAAGCTAAAAGGGCAGCTGTGTTTGTTGCTATTGGTTTATTATGCATAGCTATTACTGTTATTATCAATTTTTTACAAAAGGACGTATGGGATCAAAACGAAGATTTGTTGAAAGAAGAAGTTCTATCTCTGGGAGCTTCCGTTGACACCGTTCATTTACGAGAGGTCACGCCATTTGACTGGGACGTCGTCTATTCCTTCCCACCGTATACGATGAAGGAATCAATCTATAAAACGGTAGGGTACAAATGGGATCAAATCAGTGAGACGGTCAATGAGGGAATGGATCAGATCGTGTTTATGAAGGACGGAAAAGTAGTCTGCTATATTTATGGGTATCCGGAGAATAAGGGATATGGCCTATCCATTCAATCGGGTCAGTATAAAGATGCGGCTAGATTGCTTCGGGCGGAGGATGATTTGACCTTCCAAGTGGAACGAAGCGATGGAGTTGTTTATTTGAGTAACTAATATTTGGGGACAGTCCCCCGGCGCTTTAGCGCGGTGGGGGACTGTCCCTCTTTTTGTGAATTTTCAAATATTATTATGCACTTGTCTTGGTGGAAAATGTTAGAATGGAGTAGCAACTGAATATTGTTAGGGTGGGTGGTTGTCAGTCTTCTTTCCTTCTTATGGTAGGGGGTGATAATCATAGAGATTTTTCTTGAATTTATTCTTGAGGTTCTAAAGGGGATTGTGCGGGAAGTCACCGCTTATATCTTCCGTAGGAACGTGCTTGAACACAAGAAAACCACCCTACGCCGTCGGAAGGTAGAGGGTGGTTCTCAAAGAAAATAACTTTGTAGGACAACCATCACCCTGACGGTTAGGTTGCAAGGGAGAAGTGTTGGAGCACTTCTCCTTTTTATTATATATCTATTATACACAAAATATTTCTGTGTTAAAAGGAAAGGGGACAGTCCCCCGGCGCTTTAGCGCAGTGGGGGACTGTCCCCTTCCCTTTTTTTATGATAAGAAAGTTTAAAATTCGACCTCGAGTCCAGCTTCAGCGCCTAGCCCCTCGGGTCAAATAACCTTCGGCAAGAAAAGTCAAAGAGCGAATTTTTCTTGCCGAAGAACATTTGCCTGTCGGGGCTGACCAAGGCGCTTGCACTTTTCTTAATATCGTTTGCATAATTTTTCATCCTGTTTTTCAGACTATTAGGTAGCAATAAATGATAAATGAAAGGATCATGAGATGCGAAAATTTTGGATGCCTTTATTTTGTTCCATTCTTTTACTAGCGATGGATTTATCTCCTGCCTCTGTTTCTGCTGCGGGCGGTGACTTTCGCAATATATATGACGTGAAAGCAGGAGACACGTTATGGGGAGTATCCGTTAAGTATAGTACGACGGTAGAAGAACTAAAAGCGAGCAATGGCTTGGTTTCGGATTTATTGTTAGTTGGTCAGAGATTATGGGTTCCACCGATGTATGAAGTCGTAGCTGGGGATACATTGTGGAAGATTGCTACTGCTTATAATTCAACCGTCCCGCTAATTGTCACAACGAATGGTCTTTCTTCCGATTTAATTAGGGTAGGGCAAAAATTGAAGATTCCACAAAAGCGGTTGGCCATGCAGGGACAGTATATTTTGATGACGAGAGATGAGTTTAAGGATTGGTTATTTCACAATCGATTCACCAGAAAAATAGGAAAGATTCAGGAACATCATACCTATCAACCTTCTTACAAGAGTTTCAATGGCTCCAATCATTTTGGCTTGTTGAAGGGGATGGAGGAGTACCATGTTCAGGAGATGAAATGGAAGACGATTAGTCAAAACTTAACGACTTTCCCGGATGGAAAGGTAGCGGTATGCCGGCCGATTAACATGGCTCCTGAAGGTTCATTTGCGTTCCAAAATCCCGCTGTCCGGGATGAGATTGAAAGTGACTCGCTGACCATTGAAAATGTGGGGAACTTTGATCAAGGGGGCGATGGGATGACGGAAGCACAAAGGGAAACGATCGTGACTGTCGCAGCCGTGCTGAGTATGAAGTTCGGGTTAACCCCTTCAGTTGACACGATTACCTATCATCACTGGTGGGATATGAACACGGGGGAACGAGTGTTAGATAACAGCGCTGGACATTCGGTGAAAACATGCCCCGGAACAGGTTTCTTCGGAGGGAACTCCACTGAGAGTGCCAGAACGAACTTCTATCCGCTCGTGTTAAGGAAAATGCAAGAGCTAAGGTAGGGACAGTCCCCCGCTGCTTTAACGTAGTGGGGGACTGTCCCCCAATTAAAGGGGGTTTCAAACATGTTTAAGCCTACTGCTGGGGAGAAGTTGGTTGAGTTATTGATTGAGTGGGGTGTGGATCATATTTATGGGATGCCGGGTGATTCAATCAACTCGATTATTGAACCACTTCGGAAAGCGCAGGACAAGATAAAGTTTATTCAGGTTCGGCATGAAGAAGCCGGGGCGCTTGCTGCTGCGGCTTATGCCAAGTTGACTGGGAAGATTGGCGTTTGTACCGCGATTGCCGGTCCTGGTGCAATACATCTTTTAAACGGATTATATGATGCGAAGCTTGATAAAGTACCGGTGCTAGCATTGACTGGACAAGTAGAATCGGATTTATTAGGGACTGATTCCTTCCAAGAGGTAAATTTGGAGCGGATGTTTGATGATGTGGCAGTCTATAATCAGCGGATTATGTCGGCTGAGCAGCTTCCGGCCGTCGTCAATCAGGCCATCCGCACAGCCTATGCTCGTAAAGGGGTGGCAGTCCTCACCATTCCAGATGATATTCCGCGGTTTGAGATAGGAAAAGAAGCACGGGTGACTTCAAGTTTTACAGCACAACAGGAAATTCTTCCGTTAAAGGAAGATCTACAGCGGGCGAAGGAATTACTTAATGCTGCTGAGAGGCCAGTGATTCTTGCGGGAAGAGGGACACATGGCATTCGGGAGACGTTGCTTGGGTTTGCGAAAAAGATGGCGGCTCCGATTGTGTTGACTTTGCCAGGTAAGGGGGCCATTCCGGATAAACATCCATACTGTTTAGGCGGGCTGGGGTTAATAGGGACAAAGGCTGCCTATGAAGCGATGCAGGATACGGATTTGCTATTAATGATTGGGACATCGTTTCCGTTTACGGGATTCTTGCCTGAGCATGCGAAGACGATTCAAATTGATATCGACCCATATCAAATAGGGAAACGGTATCCTGTGGATGTGGGATTGGCAGGTGACGCGGGCCTTACACTAAATTGGCTGATGGAGAATGTACATGCAAATGAGAATCGAGAATTTTTAGAAGCGTGCCAGGAGGCCATGCAAAATTGGTGGAGTCGATTGGAGAAACAGGAAGAGGCTGAATCTGTTCCGATTAAGCCGCAACGTGTGATTCGTGCCTTGCAGGAAGTGGCAAAAGAGGATGCGGTGTTGTCGGTGGATGTAGGGAATGTGACGGTATGGATGGCTCGCCATTTCCATATGACCCATCAAAAAATGATTATCTCCAGCTGGCTCGCGACACTTGGCTGTGGACTTCCGGGGGCACTAGCGGGGCAGATTGCGTATCCGGATAAACAGGTGTTTGCGATATGCGGTGATGGTGGCTTTGGAATGACGATGAATGATTTCGTTACGGCTGTGAAGTATCAACTTCCGATTGTCGTTGTGGTGTTAAACAACCATAAGATTGCGATGATTAAGTTTGAACAAGAGGTCATGGGGAATATTGAATTTGGAACGGATTTGCAGAATCCGAACTTTGCTAAGTATGCTGAGGCATGTGGCGGGGTTGGTTACCGTGTGGAGCGTCTGGAAGACCTAGGGCCAGCCTTCCAGGAAGCGGTGAACCAGCGGAAGCCTTGTATCATAGATGTGGTCGTGGATGCGGAAGAGGCGCCAATGCCAGCCAATATTACCTTCGCTCAAGCGGCAGGCTACACGAAACACATGCTTAAAATGTTGTTTGAACAAGGGAAAATTGATCTGCCCCCATTGTGATGTTTGGGGACAGTCCCCCAGCGCTTTAGCGCACCGGGGGACTGTCCCCTCTTTTTAGTTTGGAAGGATATTTTAACCTTCTAAATCTATTGGTGGAGAATCGACTTCTTCTAATTCGAGGTTGAAATTTACCTCTAGAGATCAAGTGATGTCATTTTTGCTGTCAAAATTCACGATGAACGAGCTAATGAGTTATGCGAATGCAGCAAAGGGCGGCATTACTTCTGAGAAAAAAGCTGAAATCAAAGCAACGGTAATGCAGCGGTTAACACCAGAAGAATACGAAGCACTGAAAGTTTACGCCATCCTTGAATTGAGCAAATAAATGAATTGTACGGGGACAGTCCCTCACTGCTTTAACGCAGTGGGGGGCAGTCCCCCTTTTTTTATCCTTTCCGACAAATTCTAACACTTTTTCCAGTTTTGTTTTTGTACTATGGATTTATAGTTATGTTATTATTGTGGTCCATACATAGTGTTAAGGCGCCTAACTTGCAAAGGGTTAAAGTTTGGAGGGATATTGATGAAGGTACGAAAAGCGATTATTCCAGCTGCGGGGTTAGGGACTAGGTTTTTGCCTGCTACTAAGGCGCAGCCGAAAGAGATGTTACCGATTGTGGATAAGCCAACCTTGCAATACATTATTGAAGAGGCGGTGGAATCGGGAATTGAGGAGATTTTAATTATCACCGGGAGAAATAAAAAGTCGATTGAAGACCATTTTGATAAGTCGGTTGAACTGGAATTGGAGCTTGAGTCACGGGGAAAGGACAAGTTGCTTGAAGAGGTCCGTCGGATTTCCAACATGGTCAACATTCACTATATCCGCCAGAAGGAGCCTAAAGGTCTTGGGCATGCCATTTCTTGTGCGAAAAGCTTCATAGGCAATGAACCATTTGCGGTTCTCCTTGGAGATGATATCGTGTTTAATGAGCAGCGGCCATGTTTAAAGCAACTAATCGACAAATATGAAGAATATAAAACTACGATTCTGGGTGTGCAGGAAGTGGCGGGAGAAGATGTGGATAAATACGGGATTATTGGCGGATTGCAGTTCGAGGACCGGTTGTATAAGGTGCGGGAATTGGTAGAAAAACCAGCTGTTGGTCAGGCGCCGTCTAACGTGGCGATCCTCGGAAGATATATTATTAATCCAGCTATCTTTGATATCTTGGAGCGAACAGAGCCCGGAAAGGCGGGCGAAATCCAGTTAACGGATGCGCTGAAGGAGCTAGCCGAAAAAGAGGCGATGTATGCCTATATCTTTGAAGGACAGCGCTACGATGTCGGGGACAAGCAAGGCTTCCTACAAGCCACTGTGGACTTTGCGTTAAGAAGAGAAGACCTGCGGGATGATTTTTTGCAATACTTGGTTAGTGTGGTTAAAGGTGTTAAAACGCAGGTTAGATGAAATTTGGGGACGGTCCCCCAGCGCATTAACGCGCCGGGGGACTGTCCCCATTATTATTTTTTCTATTAAGAAGGAGAATGGAAGGAGATGTCGAATTGTGTAAGGGTAAAACGATTCTTTGAAAGTAGAGGTGTATATAGTTTGTCTAGAAAACCCCGTGTTTGGATCCAAGGTGCCACGTATCATATTACGAATCGCGGTAATCGGAAAGAGCTGATCTTTATGGATGATGACGATCGTCTCACCTATATGGAATTGCTTGAAAAAGTCCGGTGTAAATTTCCCTTCAACCTCCATGCCTACTGCCTCATGCCCAACCACATTCATCTTCTATTAGAAACCATCGACCATCACCCAAAAGATATCATGAAAATGCTTAATACCCGTTATGCTATGTATTTTAATAGACGTCACGAACTGGTGGGCCATCTCTTTCAGGACCGCTATGAAGCTAAGATTATTGATTCGCTTAATTATTTTCTCGAAGCGAGCCGCTACATTCATTGGAACCCAGTTGAAGCCGAGATGGTCCAGTTCCCTGAAGAATATCCCTGGAGCAGTTATTCCGCTTTCCTAGAAAAATCCCAACACCCGCTTGTGACAACAGGGAGAATTTTATCTTACTTCCCAGAACCTTGTAGTGAACGCTATTGTGACTTTGTGTGGAATAAGCCGGAGGGACAGTCCCCCAGTGCTTTAACGCGACGGGGGACTGTCCCCGATTTTGGGGTTGAAAGTCTCCCGTTTGGCAATAAATAGAGTAAAGAGGTTTTTTGGAGGCTTTTTATGGCGGATTTGAAGTATTTAGAACCGACTGAGCTGCTGGAGAAGATCTATGCCACGCTTTGCTCCGAGTATGAGGATGCTCAGCATTACAAGGATAAAAAGGACCAAGAAGAAATAGAAGTGACGAAGAAACGGTTAACGAAGAAGGTATTCAACGAATTTGTTGTGGATGAAGAGTACTTTTTGACTATGAATGATAAGACATTTAACGAGAGATATCACTTGTATGAAGAAGATTTCTTAAGGTTGATTAAGGAGTGCAGTGAAAATGGGGTTGAATATGACAGCTTCATACAGATTATTGATGATCTGATCGCAAGCGCCAAGTTCCGAATCCATGCATTCGAGCAGCTAACGGAGGAAATCCAACGGTTGCAGGAGGAGACAGAAGAAGAGGAAGAGGAAGAATAATTTTGGGGACAGTTCCCCGGCGCTTTAGCGCAGTGGGGGACTGTCCCCGATTTATTTTACTTTCGCTACGCCAATGGCGAAGTTATCCCATAGAATAGCCTCGACAGCTTCTGCTTGTGTTTCTTCGCATTCGATAATGACGATGATTTCGGAATGAATGCCTTTTAATAATCTTTTTCGTTTCCTGACGACTTTTTCTATGAATAGTCGGATGAGAAGGCCAACCAAAAATCCTCCAGCCGCCCCTATCAGTCCCCAATAAATAGGACCCCAAGCTAGTTTAAAGCCGATACTAGCGGCAATAACAGAAAAGGCAGTGGCTAATGCCATTCCAATATCGATTAATGTGGTCCCATCAGAGCGATGAAGGGAATCAAAAAGTTTTCGCTCCTCTGTACGAATATCAAGCGGGACTGCAAATATATTCTCTTTTTTAATCCCTTTTTTCTCCAAAGTAGTAATAGCCAGTTCTAGGAAACCAGTCGTTTCAAATGTCGAAAATATTTGCAAAGTATCACTGCACCTTTTGACCTTTTAATATCCGGAATTTCTTGCTTTGGTAGTTTTCTTTCAAGTGACTTCTAAGATCTTTTTCAAAAAGCTTATTATTTTCAACCGTGTGAATAAATGCATCAAAAGCGGCAAACCCGTAATGGGAAGGAATAAACAAGAGCCATTCCGGTTTTATGACAGCTGTAGCTTCATTTATTTTTCCTAAAAAAAGAAGTGAAATAGCTTCTTGCACATGAGAGAAATAGAAGAAAACGACCAGCCAAAAGATGATGAAAAAAGCAGTTAAAATCCTATGAATATAAAGTTGTCCTAAACCTGGGATAAAAAGTGACCACATTACGGCGAGGGATGGTTTGCGTTTGTCAAGGTAGTTAATTTCTAATGCGCCTAGAGCAAAGGTATTGTAACGGTGACCCTCGTTGTTGGCTAATTCATATACCCTGTTCATATCGACGGTTGTTCGGTAGCTATCCCAAATACTAAACAAATAAACGGGAATATACATCAAAAGCCATCTTGTGTTTAAGACCTCCTTGGCTAATTCGGTGTTCCCCTGGAAGGAAAGGATCATGGCATCATTCACGTGTGCTTTGATGTTAATCACCACTTCCCAAATAAACAGAACATATCCTCTGAGATATTTGGATAAAAGCATATGCCCGAACCCAGGGAAAGCGGCGGACCACCAGGCAATGATGTAGGGATTTCTTAAATGGATCTGCGATGTCCCGAATATACTAACATGCGCAACATACCGTCTGGCAGTATTCTGATTTGTGTAGTTATCCATGCTGGCCCCTTTTATGAATTATTTACCATTAGCATGTGCCATGGGTGATGTTCTTATTCGAAAAAAGGGGACAGTCCCCCGGCGCTTTAACGCAGCGGGGGACTGTCCCTGGATATTTATATTTCCAGCTTTTCATAGGTGCTTATTTTATATTGTTGGCTTAATTTATGGGCCTTTTTATGTAGTCTATTCTTATTTTGTTCCTTTAATTCATTAACAAATTTGATAACCACTTTATCTTGTAATTCTTTCCGTAGCTCATTTAGTTCTTTTATGTAAGGTCTGGTATCGACTTCGTACTTATTTACATCTATTGATTTTCCTTTAGTCAAATATTCATGGTCGGTCACAATTACGGCTTTGTTCATGTTTTTCTTTTTTATCATTCTTAATGCAACCAACACGTCCAGAAATTCACTTACATTTGATTTGGCTGTTTTTATATTCCAAACAGAGGATATGCCGGTTAGTGTTTCCCAATTTTCAACCAGTACCAACCCAGTCCCTGCTTGGTGTTTTTTAGAACTGTAGGAACCATCAACGATAAAAAATGGTACCTCCTTAGGAATACTCTGACAAAGAGGCATTAAGAATGATTTTATAGAGTTTTCAGTTGTAGGTGCCTTGGGATTCTGCTTTTTCGTCCCCTTCGTTGCTTTCATGGAGCTTTGACCCTGCTTCTCTTCCGCTCTTGTTATTGTATCCTGGCGATAATAATCCAGAATATCCTGAACGTGGTAGAAATCCTTTTCTCCGACTTTCTCAAAGGGCATTCCTTTTCTACATAGTCCAACTAATTTATCTTTTTTGATCCTTAGCGTTGTGACAATGACTTCTTCCGTGACATATTCTTCTAAAGTGCGTCCCTTTTTATCTCGAAACTCCCTCTCCAGCCGCTCCTGAGAGGGTTTGTAGGTATTCAGCCAGGTCCTTATTTCACTTTCTAAAAACCGAAATTCATTGCCAATCAAATAGTGAGGCATGCCATCATCTAGATAGGCACTTAGTTGATTATTCGTTACTTTTAACTTTTGAATAAGTTCTCCCTTTAAAAGTAAAGCTATCGGGGATTTTTGTTGGATTGTTGTAGCGATTATTCTCACCTGCGCATTCTCTAATCGACGTTTCCATTGGGTGTCTGTTTATATTCATTATATTACCTTAGTAAAATAAATAAATCCCAAACTTTTACAATTTTTTCATAGATATTGAGACGAAAACCTATATTGATCAAGGATTAAGGCGTATTTAACTAATCGTTTGATTAGTAGCAGAAGAAGGCGATTTTCGGAAAATGATGTCATGACCCGGGAAATTTCTCGTTTATTGCAGAACAAGAAGGTATTTTGGAAAAAGTTTTTCACCAAATTTTTTAAGACAATTTAAATAGAAACCGCGCAAGAGAGTGCTTAAAGCCTGTTCTACTCAAACGTTTGAATAGTATAGCATATAAGGGAATCAGTCGATGTTTGTCACTAGTAACTACATGTATTTTATGAATTTAATAGTCACTCTTACCTACTAATAGTAAAATAAAGGTAAAAACGTTTTGATAGGAGAGATTAATCATGGATTGCTTACATATTAGAAAAATGGAAGAGACCGATAAAGAGTTTATCATTGGACTATCGACTCGTTTTACTGAGTTTGATTTTTTGAAGTGGCGAGACCCTCAAGTAATGAAGGACGCTCAATTAAAGATGGCCCAGGAAGCGGTCCATAGCAACGATCCTGATTTTGATATTTTTGTATTAGAAGATGAGAGGAAAAACTTATTAGGCTTTCTTCATATGACAAAAAATGTTGATTACTTTTCCGGAGAAGAACAAGGCTATATTTCTTCCATTGCCGTTGCGAAAGAGGGCGAGGGGAAGTATTGCAAGGAAGCTGATGGAGAAAGCCGAAGAGTGGACAAGAAGCAAAGGATACAAGCAACTAACATTGAACGTCTTTGCGCAGAACGAAAGAGCGATCAATCTCTATAAAAAATTCAACTTCGAAAACGAGATTGTAAAAATGGTGAAAGAATTATAATTTTCTGGGACAGTCCCCCGGCGCTTTAGCGCAGCGGGGGACTGTCCCCAAAATGGGGGAATTAATTTGAGCAAAAGAAGAACCAAGAAACAACAAGAAAAATTAGAGGGTGGTATAGGACTAATCATTTTATTTGTGGCAGGTGTAGCTTGGTATCAAACCCACAACCCAATAGTAGCTTTTATATTTGCATTTATTACCCTTTTAGTTATTCTGTGTATCGTTATCTATCAAAATAGTAAACGTAAGGAACGGTTAAGAAACTCTGGTATTACTGAGATTGATGCCATGGATGGAATTCAATTTGAGCACTATCTTAAGGAACTGTACCTAACGAAAGGATTTTCAGCGGAAGTAACCAAAGCTAGCGGCGATTATGGTGGAGATCTACTGCTTAAGAAGGATGGAAAGAAGATAGTTGTCCAAGCCAAGCGCTATTCAAAAGAGGTAGGAATCAAGGCGGTTCAGGAAGTCATTGGTGCTAAGTCCTATTATAGTGCAGATGAGGCTTGGGTTGTGTCCAATCGCTACTTTACGAAGGCTGCTAGTGAGTTAGCTCAAAGGAGCCACGTTAAACTAGTGGACCGCGATGAACTGATTGATGAGATTCTAGGAATGAATTCTGGTGTTATGACAATGAGTCAGACCAAATCCACCCCCGTTATTCCTATGCCTACTATTCCATCGAGCCCTGACTCAACCTGTATTAGGTGCGGTAGCCCGATGGTCTTAAGAACTGGCAAACGAGGGAGCTTCTTAGGGTGCAGCAGTTTTCCAAAATGCCGGTACACGAAAAACATTGAAGGGGACAGTCCCCCGGCGCTTTAGCGCAGCGGGGGACTGTCCCCCTCTTTTTTTTATGTCGACAGGTTTTGTAAGATGTTGTAAAATAAACACTAGTTTATTGTAGTTTTATAAAGAACTAATTGTGCTGTATATAGTACAAAAGTCCCAAAAATCCTCAGAATTACCCAAATTATGTCACTTTTGAACGAGGACAAAAGTCTCATGATTCTACATAATTAACCACTCACATCCGAAACAAACCGAAAATTTTTCCGTTAACCTCGGATTTTTAAAAAAATAAAAAAATTCCAAGAGTAATAGAGAAGGATTCACTTCCTTTAAAGAATGGTTCACAAGGGGTAATACAAATGATTGTCACGTTAATAAACAAAGAAAACATCCATTCCATAACCTTACCTGACAAAATCCAGGGGCAGTATTGGATCTATGACACCCATCCCAACACCTCCAAAAAGCTGGTCGGGATCGAAGGCGCAAATGGCGAGTGGATTCTAAAGTCCAACAAAGATGCCAAGATTGTTGATTCTTCAGGCAGTCCGATTCGAAATACCGTCTTACAGCCATTAAGCATTTACCATCTGGCCACCGAGGGGCATGAGCACAAAACACTTGTGTTTGCAGAACCCAACACAGAAGACCGCCAAATCTTCACCAAATTCGTCGTCGACCAGGATATGGACATTCACATCGGGAGAAACGAGAAAAACCATATCGTCCTATCGAACCAATTTGTCTCCGCCTCCCATGCCAAACTAACCATTTTTAATGGCCAATGGCGCATCGTTGACATGGATAGCACGAACGGGACCTTCGTCAATGGCGTAAGAGTGAAAAGCAGCGAATTAAAGATGGGTGACATCATATACATAATGGGATTGAAAATCATCATTGGCAGCTGCTTCTTGGCCTTCAATAACCCGGATGGAATGGTATCCTTCCGAAAAAATGCACTCAAGCCATTTATCCCACAAGTCGTAGAAACTCCCGACGAAGAAGATGATGAATTCGAAGCACCAGCCATCGATTATTTTTACCGATCCCCTCGCTTTAAACGAGACGTCGAAAAGGCAGTTTTTAAAATTGATTCACCGCCGCCCAATGCCATTGGGGAAGAAATGCCGATGATGCTCGTGATTGGTCCATCAATGACCATGGGGATGGCCTCCATGGCGACAGCTATTTTCGCCATCAATAACGCCATGGCAACAGGCGACATCTCACGGGCCATGCCTTCCATCATTATGTCAGGAAGCATGCTGCTCGGAACCATCCTTTGGCCTGTTTTATCAAAAAAGTACGATATGAGACGCAGAAGGAAAAAAGAGAAAATCCGTCAGCAAAAATACAAAGAGTATTTAGATAAATTTGCCGTCCTATTTAATGAAGAGTCTCAAAAGCAAGAAGAAATCTTACGGGAAAATTATGTTCCCATCACAGAGGTGGTCCAGCGGATTGAACAGGTGGACCGCAACCTATGGGAACGAGGACCCGGACAAAATGATTACTTGAAGCTAAGAGTTGGAATCGGAGACGGTCTGTTATCGGCAGGCATCACCTACTCCGAAAAAAAATTCTCGATCGACGATGACAACCTACAGGAAGAACTGTACACCATGTGCGAATCACCAAAGGTCCTGAAAAATATTCCGATCACCATCTCGTTATTCGAAGAATATATCACTGGGATTATTGGCCACCGCCAACAAACGCGGGAATTCGCCAAAGGGCTGATCTTTCAACTGGCGGCACTGTATAGCTATGACGAAGTGAAGATGGTCTTCATCTATGACCAGGAGGAAGAAGCCGAGTTTGATTTTACCAAATGGCTGCCGCATGTATGGAGCCAGGATAATAAGTTCCGTTTCATTGCCACGAATCACAATGAGGTGAAGGAAGTTTCCGCGTACCTCGAAAAAGAAATCGACCTCCGCTCGCAAATCAATGAAAGTGAGCTAGACGATGTCACACCTTATTACATTGTGTTTGCGATGAGTAAGAACTTAGCTGTCCGGGCAGAGATGCTGAAACAGGTCTATGCGAAGAAAAAAAATCTACATATCAGTGTTGTTACTTTTTATGATGAACTGAAAAATCTCCCGAAAGAATGCACGATGGTGGTGGAGCTGGAAGAGCACAGCGGGAAGCTCTTCGATAAAGATGATCTCACGGGTCAATCGACGACCTTTGTTCCTGACATTTACGTCACATCAGACCCAAATGAGTTGAGTGTGAAGCTCGCAAATATTCCGCTGGATACACTCGGCCATTCCTTTCACCTTCCGCAAATGGTTACTTTTTTAGAACTTTATGGGGTAGGAAAAGTGGAGCATCTCAATGCCCTGACTAGATGGCAGGACAATGATCCAACGAAGTCATTGGAAGCGCCAGTCGGCGTGGACACATTAGGGGAACTATTCAAGCTTGATTTGCATGAGAAATTCCACGGACCGCATGGATTGGTTGCGGGGATGACGGGTTCAGGTAAGAGTGAGTTTATCATGACCTACATTTTATCCCTGGCCGTGAACTATCATCCGAATGAAGTGGCGTTTATCTTGATTGATTATAAAGGCGGCGGCATGGCGAAATCCTTTGAAAAATTGCCGCACACGGCCGGTATCATCACGAACTTAGACGGTGCCATGATCAAACGATCGCTGGTTTCGATTGAAAGTGAATTGAAGCGCAGACAGGCTCTTTTTGCAGAGGCAAGTAAGCTAATCGGCGAGAGTAATATCGATATTTATAGCTATCAAAAGCTGGTTCGTGAAGGAGTCGTGACCGAACCACTGCAGCATTTGTTCATTATCTCGGATGAGTTTGCTGAATTAAAAACACAACAGCCGGAATTTATGGCGCAGCTGGTCAGTGCCGCCCGGATAGGCCGAAGCTTGGGCGTGCATTTAATCCTCGCTACGCAAAAGCCAAGCGGTGTCGTCGACGATCAGATTTGGAGTAATAGTAAATTTAGGGTCAGCCTGAAGGTTCAAGAGCGAGCGGACAGCATGGATATGCTGAAGCGGCCGGATGCGGCAGAGCTTACAGATACTGGACGCTTCTATCTTCAAGTGGGCTATAACGAATTGTTTGAGATGGGGCAGTCGGCTTGGGCCGGTGCTCCCTATTATCCATCCGATAAAGTGGTGGTGGAAAAAGACACTAGTGTGGTGGTCATTGACCGAAATGGCCGCCCGATTAAACAGGCGAAAATCGATAAAAAGAGAAGCCTGTTTGTTAATCCGAAAAAGCAACTCGATGTCGTTACCGATTATCTGCATACGATTGCCGAGGAAGAAAAGATTCGTATTCGCCCGCTGTGGCTGGATCCGATTCCTTCTTTGATTTTATTAGAGGATGTAAAGCGGAAATATATCGCTCGAAACAATGAGTCATTCGTGCTGAATCCTGTCATTGGTGAGTACGATGACCCGGTAAGACAGCAGCAATGCTTGTTGCGTCTGCCGCTTACGGAAGAAGGGAATACGATTGTCTACGGGGTGGCCGGCAGTGGAAAAACTACTTTCATCACGACGATGGTGTATTCGCTTATCCAAGAACATACGCCAAACGAAGTCAATATCTATTTACTAGATTTTGCTTCGGAAACGTTACGGGCTTTTGCCAAAGCACCGCATGTGGGCGATGTGATTCTATCTTATGAAAGTGAAAAAGTTAGCAACCTGTTTAAGCTTCTGCAAAGCGAAGTGGAAAAGCGGAAGAAGCTGTTCGCTGATTATGGCGGCGATCATGCTTCCTATGTGAAGGCAACTGGCGGGAAGCTGCCATCCATCGTGGTGGCGATCAATAACTTTGCGGCTTTTACAGAAATATACGAGGAAAAAGAGACAGCGGTCAGCTTCCTTTCACGCGAAGGGACCAAGTATGGCATCTATTTCGTCTTAACGGCGCTTGGCACGAACGCGGTCCGGTTCCGGTTGCTGCAAAACTTCAAGCAATTGATTACGCTGCAGTTAAATGATGAATCTGATTATTCGACAGTCGTTGGAAAAACGGATGGGTTATTCCCATCAAAGTTCAAAGGCAGAGGTTTGGTGAAAAAAGACGCGGTGTACGAATTCCAAATCGCAACAATCACCGATGCACCGGTCCTATTTACGTTTATTCAACAAGCATGTAAAAATCTGCAAACCGCTTGGAAAGGTTATGCTGCGAAAAAGATTCCTATTTTACCAGAGTATGTGGATTTTGAATTCTTGGCTGACTACGTGGGGCCACAGCAGAGCCTCACCATCCCGATCGGGGTGGAAAAGAACTCCTTGAATGTTCATTACTACCCATTCGGCCAGTCCTATGTCTCGATGATTCTATCTGCTGGTACCGAGCATCAGTCCTTTACACATGACGTGTCGGTGTTCATGGCAGAGAAATGTGGATTGGATGTAACGATTCTTGATGCCGTGCAAGGCTTTGCCGATAAAAATAACAAGGCAGTTACCTACTATTCTACGGCTAAAGAGTTTGAACAGGTGATGGATGAACTGTTTGAGCTGGTAGTCTACCGAAACAACACCTTTAAAGAGGCGTTGGAGCAGGGAAGAGAGATTCCTTCCTTTGACCAAAGAGTCATTGTTATCAACAGTATTGCAGCCTTGAAACATGCTCTTTCTGGCCAAAGTGCTGAAAAGCTAGCATTGATCCTTGAAAAGGGTGAAGTGAAGTATAACCTCACGATTATTTTTGCCGAGCAAGCGAAGAATCTGTCAGGAGTCTCCTATGATAAGTGGTATAAACGCCATATGAATCAGGGGGATGGAATTTGGGTTGGCAGTGGGATTACCGAGCAATATCAGCTGAAGCCGTCGAAGACGACGCCTGAACTGCGTGAGGAAATGACCGCTGACTTTGGTTTCTCCCTGCAAAAAGGAAAGAGTGTCAAGGTCAAGCTAGTAAACGCTGAAAAGGAGGAGGACAACAATGAATAAAGTCCTTGTTGAAATTTTTCTTCCTGCTGCCAATAGAAGCTTTGATGTATACCTGCCGCTCGAAAGCAAAATGAGTGAGGTATTGGTGTTAGTGTCCACGCTATTAAGTGACCTGTCAGATGGCAAATACAAAGCGATGGGCAATCCCGTCTTGTGTGACACATCATCAGGAATTATTTTCAATATTAACATGGCTGTTGCGGAACTGGGCATTCAAAACGGTTCCAAGCTCATGCTGATATAAATTTTTAGGCTAGGTAAAAGTTCTTGTTGATTGGAGCGGAAGGTGCGAAGACTCCTGCGGGAGTACGGGGCAGGGGAGACCCCGAAGGAGCATAGCGACGAGGAGGCTCCCCTGCACGCCCGCGAACCGCTCGCAACTGGAGCGGAAATCAACAGGCCACTTTATCAAAGCTAAATTTTTAAAAGAAGAAAGGGGTATGAAAATGGGGAAACGAATCAAAGTCACACCACAAGAACTTGAAACAGCTTCGAAGAAACTAACGGAGCTATCTGAAACGTACACAGGAATCTATACTCAGCTTATGCAGGCTGCAGGAACCATGGGTGAAGCATGGGAGGGCGAAGACAACCTTGCCTTCGTTGATCAAATCAACGGCTTCAATGAAGATCTGAAAAATATGGCGGATAAACTAGCAAATGCGGGTCAGGCGCTGGAAGCACAAAGAGCCAATTATGTGGCGACGCAAGAAAATAACATGGTTCAAGTAAGAAAGTTAACAAACTAATAAACTCACATACACGCAAAGGAGTGAAGGGAATGGCTGGACATATTAAAGTCAATACGGCTCAAGTTGCCGACATTGCATCAACAATTGAGCGTTTAAATAGACAACTGGCGGAAGAATTAAAGACAAGTCAAAATACGATTAAAAATCTTTCGAATACTTGGGATGGAGAAGCAGCCCAAGCAACGATCTCTTCTTATGAAGAGTTCGCGGCGAAGTTCTTCCAGAATTACTACGATATCCTAGATAACTACGTGAAATTCCTACGAATCAACGTCGACCAAGGATACTTCGAAACAGAAAGCGTCAACACCAACCTAGCTGACGCATTCAAATAGGGGGACAGACCCCCGCTGCGGTAGTGCGTTACCAGGTCGGGGGACAGACCCCCCGCTGCGGTAGTGCGTTACCAGGTCGGGGGACAGACCCCCCGCTGCGGTAGTGCGTTACCAGGTCGGGGGACAGACCCCCCGCTGCGGTAGTGCGTTACCAGGTCGGGGGACAGTCCCCCGCTACAGTAATGCGTTACCATCCCGGGGGACTGTCCCCCAAAAAATTTAAACTTTGAAAACAATACCGTTTGGATAATATAGATATAGATTAAAAAACATTGGAGATCTCGCTAATGAAAAAATTCATAGTTAGTATATTTTTAGTACTTTTAGTGGCAGGAGTGAGTGGATGTATGAGCCAGCAACCGACGAAAGAGGAAAAGAAGACGAGTGAATCAGCGATGCTTTCTTACTTGGATAAGAAGTACGACCAGAACTTTTCGGCGATCAACTATATCCCGGCCAAGAGGGGTTTCAATGACAGCATGAACGTGAACATTTTGGTGGCGAAATCAGAAGACGGCATTCTAGTCAATGTTCGTGAAAGATTGTCCAAACCGGGGAAGTTTTTTGATGATTACCGTAATGCCGTTGCTTCTAAATCCCTTAAGGACAAAATCAATTATGGGTCCATTGAAAACCTGCATCTAGCAAAAACCTATATCACTCTTACTCCCGAAGTTGAACCCGAAGCTGTAAAGAATGGGGTATCTAGCTTAGCAAAAGACGATGTCATTATGGTGTTTAGTATCGTGTCCGTATCTAGCGACGCCGATGAAAAAACGCTCAAGGCATTATACGACGTTTATCAGCAACTTCAATCCTTAGGCTATCCAGACACCGCCCTTATCGTTGCCTTCTCGCCTGACAAAGACAAAGCAGAATCGTACGTCAATAATTTCTTCCTTTATGGAAATCAAAAGTGGGAAGAGTACGACAAATCGGTGAAACACGTACTGAAAGTAAACGAAAACGGATTATCCTTTGAAGAATTTAAGAATCAACTGAAGTAGGGGGTTGGATGGATGCCT
The DNA here is from genome assembly GCF_047302305.1 of Neobacillus phoenicis. NCBI lineage: Bacteria > Bacillati > Bacillota > Bacilli > Caryophanales > Bacillaceae > Neobacillus > Neobacillus phoenicis. The sequence goes on from NZ_CP154847.1 coordinate 1,080,481, forward strand.
AATCAAAAAGATGGAACCGAACAAGTTCCACTTAGTGAGCTGAGGGATCAGCAAAATGCCGTGTTAAATAAACTTGCCTATGCCAACGTCATTGATGAATGGAAGCCTGGACAATCCTTATATAAACTGGCTGCCCAGGTAGATACCGATCTTGCCGCAGAACTAAAGGCAGCCGGCCTCGAACATCTCGTCATCAAGGATTATGTGAATAAGAACGCCCAATCCGGATTTTGCGCGATTGCGTTCGAAGACCCGAAGACTGGGGAAGTCGGCATGTCCTTCAGGGGAACGGAAGGCATGGATGACCTGCTCCACGACCCAAAGGATATGGCGGATAATACATTAACCGCATCCATTGGGGTCTCACCACAATCATTAGAGGCGATTGCTTTTTTTGAAAAAAATGAAGAGAAGAGCGGAAAAAACTATCTATTTGGTCACTCGAAAGGCGGCGAACTTGCGGCCGAGGTGTATGCAACGAATTATACCCATGTTCTAGGGGTTCACATCATTAACCCGCAACCGATCAATCCCTACAAGCTCGGGCCCGATCAATTAGCGGCCTTGCAGTCGAAAAAATTTGATGCGGTCGTCGTAAACGGAGACCTTGTATCCTGGTTAGGGCGAACTCCTTATCCCGTTCGATATGTTGAAAACAATGGCACACAGCCAGGCTTTTTTGGTCCGCATTCAATTGATTCTATGAAACTAGATCATCGGGGCTATGCCGTAATTGAGAAGGATCCTTTTTCAGGCTATGCCTGGCAAGGTCTAGCCTCCACCATTGCGACCGCCGTTATGGGTGATATTCAAAGCCATCTACGAGTGTATTCCTTCGCCATTAATACGGTGGTTCGCGTCGGCAACTTCATGATCAATGACCTGCCAGACATGGTCCACAAGTTTGTAGAATACCTGAAGCAGGCCATTGAGAGATTCAGAGTGATTTCCAATGCTGCCAGAACGGCCTTAATCCAGTTCGTCGGCAGTCTCGTCAAAGGTGTGTCGCTCTTGTTCAACCTGGCCTTCAATGCCGGATACCGATACGCAACTGCGAATCCGATGATAAAAGTAGATACGTATAAACTCCGAAACTACGCGGATCAGTTAGAGAGCATAAACAGACGGATTAGCCATATTGACCGCAGGATGGATTCTCTCTATTTAAAAGCAGGTTTTTCAGACTTATGGAATCTGTTACAGGCCGATTTATTCACGGAAGAAAGTTGGAATATCAAGAAGTGTATCTATTATCTAAACGAAACGGCCGACGATTTTGAAACGGTGGAACGGAAGATTATCCAACAGTTGTAATGGGGGGCTGGGGACATGAATGAAAGTGGACAGCAGGAACTCTATTTAATCAAACAAGAGCTTCAAAATATTATCAACGAGTTAGAGAGTATTGCAGTGGGCATCCAAAGTGATTTTGAAGGAATCGGCAATGAGAAATGTGCCTCAAAAGTGAACCGAATTGCGGAACAATACAGATTTGTAAAGGGAAAACTCAACAATATCGATACCTCCAAGGTTACCGAAGAGTTCGCCAAAAGTCATGGTGGAGCTGCCACTTCCAAATAAGGATAGAAAGAAGGGGTAACGATGGCTGATATGATTAAAGTAGATACGGAGCGTGTGTCCGCTGCTGCAAAACAAATCGCGCAGTATAACCGGAAAATCAGAGAGGATTTTTCAGCAGTGGAAGCAGCGATGAGAGCATTGAATAACGTATGGGACGGTACGGCCTCTAGTCAGGCACTGAGTGCATTTCATGACTTGAAGCATGCCTATGACGAACCGCGCTATGAAGTGATGAATAACTATGTGACCTTTTTACACCAGCAGGTGGATCCGGGCTATACCCAAACAGAGAATACGAATGTTTCGTTAGCGGATCGGTTTAAATGATAGATTCATAGCCTAAGGGGGGACGGAATTGAGCAACTATATAAAGGTAAACCACCGAGAATTTGAAGCGGCTGCCGATGCCATTGACACCTATGTAACCAGCCATAATAAAAACATGGACGCGGCAGGGCAAGAGGTAAAAGCCCTTTCTGCCACTTGGCAGGGTACTGACAGCTCTCAATTTCAAAATCAGTGGAATCGGTTGACGGAGGCGGATTCAACCTCACGAAACATGACAAAGGCGCTAACGAATTATGCGGACTTTTTACGATATGCGGCGGGCCAATACAAGGATGCGCAATCGAAAGCAGTCAATCGAGCGAACGGCCTTTAAGAGTAGATTTTGATATTCGGGTGATTTTTTATGGGAAGAACAACAGTTGAACAAAACAAAAATGATTATACCGTGGTCAATCGGCTGGCGTATCCTGAAGCCATCAATGAACGGGAATTACACGCCATCGCTGGGGGCGTCGTCGACGGGCTCATTCCTGTGACGACGGAGAAAACCAAGAAGGGTGTCCTCATTCAAAGTACGGTCGAGGATATGATTTCCTTGAAGTCCTATTTTAGCAGTGTAGTTTCTAAAAAGATGTTCCTGGATACGCTGATTCAATTGGCGACAATTGTGAAGACATGCGAAAAGAATTTGATGAATGTGAACAATTTGATGCTCGACTGGGACTATATTTTTCTAGACCCGCGCACGAAAAAAGTAAAATGCCTGTTCTGGCCGATTGTCAACAATCAACAGACCGTATTATTAGCTGAATTTTTCCGTGAGCTGCCGTTCTGCGTTGTTTTTTCCAAGCATGAAGACGCTAGGTATGTAGCCAGCTATATTGAATTTTTCAAGAGCCAGGTTCCTTTTTCTATTAATCAATTCGAAAAATGTATCCTTGGGCTGATGGGGAAAATCGTAGAGAACAAGTCTCATATTCCATCAGGTTCTACGGGACCGGAACCGCAGGCTGTTAGAGTGGAGGAGAAAAAAGGAAGCACGGGGAATGTGGCCTATAATCCGTTCGCGAGCCATGAGAGGACCCAGAAGGAGGAGCTCCCACAAGTGAGTGAGACGTCTGTGTTAGGCTTGGTGGATGTGGACGGTGGGACCACGGTGCTGGGTGCGGACCTGTTTGAGGAACCGAGCTATCCGTATGTGGTAAGAGAGAAAACACAGGAAAAGATCACGATTAACCGGACCTGTTTTCGAATTGGAAAGGAACGTCAGCAATGTGACTATGTGGTTTCCGATAATAACGCGGTGAGCCGCAATCATGCAGACATCCTCACGAGGCATGGACGGTATTATATTGTCGACAACGGCTCTACTAATAAGACTTTCGTCGATGGGCGAGTGATTCCAGTAGAAAAAGAGATGGAGATCTTCTCAGGCACTAAACTACGACTCGCCAACGAAGACTTTGTTTTTTACATTTAAGCGGCGTGGTGTTGATAGAGCAGATGGCACAAAAAGCTAACAAGCAAGGAGTTTGGAGATGGAAGTATTAACTGCAGCATGCACCGATATTGGATTAAAAAAAGAAACCAATCAAGACAGCTACCTGCTAAAGATGGCAGAAACCTCTCTGGGAAAGGTCGTCTTGGCCGTCATTTGTGATGGGATGGGCGGGCTTTCCCAGGGAGAAGTTGCCAGCGCGAGTGTCATCCATGCTTTTTCCGAGTGGTTCGACAAAGAGCTGCCCGTCCATCTTGGCAAGCAGGATTGGAACGAGATTCAGTATCGTTGGGGCCGGATCATTCAAGAGCAGAACCAGCGGATTGCCGAATACGGTCGTGAGATCAAGATTCAGCTGGGGACTACGTTGACCGCCCTGCTCCTCATCGATTCCGACTTCCTGCTGATCGGTCATGTCGGCGACTCCAGAGTCTATCGGATCGACCAGGACGTCGAGGTGCTGACGGACGATCAGACGGTCGTGGGGAGAGAGCTGAAACGAGGCCGAATCACGCCGGAACAAGCGAAGAGGGATCCGCGCAGAAATGTCCTCTTGCAGTGCATCGGGGCATCCAAGCTGGTGGAGCCTGAATTCATCCATGGCAAGCCAACTCAAGGCGAAGTTTATATGCTTTGTTCGGATGGATTTCGCCATATGATTACTGAGGGTGAAATCTATCGTGCATTATCGCCACACGTTCTCGTGGACGAAAGGGTCATGGCACAAAAGGCAAGCGAATTGGTGGAGCTCAATAAGCAGCGGAATGAAACAGATAATATCACTGTTTTGCTTGTGAAAATTCAGTAAGGAGGGGGAAAAACTTTGGCAGCTATTGGGTCTGTAATAGACGGTAAATACGAAATACTCAAGCTGATTGGACAAGGTGGTATGTCAAAGGTATACCTCGCCATGGACAAACGGCTCAATAAACAGTGGGCAGTTAAAGAAATCGAAAAAAGAGCACGAGATAAAAATAATGAAGTCATCATTCAGAGTGCGATTGCCGAAGCCAACATGATTAAGAGGCTGGATCATCCTGCGTTGGCCCGGATTGTCGACATCATCGATAACGGACAGGTGATTTTTGTCATCATGGACTATATCGAAGGCGAGCCGTTGAGCAAGATTTTAGATGAATATGGTGCCCAGCCGCAGGAGCTCGTCATCGATTGGGCGAAGCAGCTTTGCGAGGTGCTCGATTATTTACATACATGTGATCCGCCGATCGTTTATCGCGATATGAAGCCGGCCAATGTCATGCTGAAGCCAGACGGGCATTTGAAGCTCATTGACTTCGGGATCGCGCGGGAGTATAAGGAACAAAATTTGGCGGATACAGTTAGCCTCGGAACGAAAGGATACGCGGCGCCGGAACAGTTCGGAGGCAAGGGACAAACCGATGCAAGAACAGATGTCTATTGTTTGGGTGTGACGCTCTATCATTTGGTGACAGGGCAGAATCCGTGTGAGCCGCCTTACGAATTATATCCGATTAGAGAATGGAATCCTCAGCTATCGGGCGGTTTGGAAAAAATCATTCAGAAATGTACGCAGCTCAACCCGGATGACCGGTATCAGTCTTGTGCCGAGCTGTTATATGCGCTCAACCATTATGAGCAGGTAGATGACTTGTACCGGGCGAAGCAAAAACGGAAGCTGCGCAATTTTGGCCTGGTGGCCGGGGCAGCGGTGTTGTGTTTGGGTTTGGGCGTATTGGGTCAAGTGATGCAAACGAAGACCAATAATGCGGACTACGATAATAACATCCAATTGGCAGAAAAAGCGGCCACTGATGATCTGAAGGTGGACTATTATCTGAAGGCGATTGAGATCAAGCCAACGGAGAAACCAGCCTATGTCGGTTTACTCGACGCTTTTAAAGGCGATGCCGCTTTTACAGTGGAGGAAGAAGAGCAGCTGAAGAAAAAGGTAAACTCGCATCTCACAGAGATTCGTAGTAATCCTAAGTACGGTGATTTAGCGTTTGATATCGGCAAAACCTATTGGTACTACTACAATTATGGAAAAACTGAGACGAATGACAATCAAGTGACGAGAATGAAAAGCTCAATTCAGTGGTTTGAGGATGCGGTTCGGTATGGCTCGAAGGATCGGGACTATTACGAGATGGCCACCATTTACCGGGATATCGGCCGGTTCAATCGCGATATCACGCTTAACATTGAAGAGGCATCTGATAAAGGGAAGTACAAGCCCTATTGGGATGATATGAAAAACCTGATTAAAATGGTGGATCAGAATCCCGAGGAGAGCGAAATTGTGAAGCTTGAGCTTTACAAATTAACGATGTATTCCATTGAAACGTATGCACGGAAGTTTAAGTTAGATGGTGTGAAGGAAAGTGAAATCCGTTCGGTGGCGGAAGCTGTGAAACAGAGCACGAATCGGGTGGCGGTTACTACTGAAAAAACGGAAACAATCAAGAATGAGGTGATTAGTCGTTTTGATCTAACCGACAAAGCGATTAATAATGCGTATCGGAAGGATTAAGGGGGGATTCGAATGGATGCAACTACATGGCAAATCATTTCTATTGTCGGATATTCCCTGGCAGGCGCGCTCCTGATCACGGCCATCGTGTTGTTTTTTAAGATGAAGGTTCCGGCGATTATCGGCGAGTTAACGGGCCGGACGGCAGCCAGGCAGATTCAAGAAATCCGTGAGCATCGTGGTAATAAGCGCCACCAGCCGAATGTCTTTGATGTGGACCCGGGGATTATACGGGAACCGGTGGTTTCTGAGGGGGTGGAGCCGGTTAGTCGTCCGGTGATGGAGGCAAAGGGAGCTACGGAAGATCACTCCCGACCAACACTACTGGGCAGCTTGCCAACCGAGGTTTTAGATCAGGATGAGGGTGGTTTGTATCCGGGGGCTTTTTCAGAAGAGGGTTCTGAGGGGACCGAGGTGCTGGTTGAAGATATGGATGTTTGGAAAGGGCCGTTTAGTGAAAAAGAGGAACGGGATGCATTGACGGATGTGCTGAACGATGAGGGCGGTCAGTTTGTTGAAAAAGAGGAGCGGTATTCCTTAACGGACGTGTTGAACGATGGTCGTGAAGAGAGGCACTCATTGACGGATGTGCTGTCTGATGACGGTAAGAGATTGCCTGTTGAAAAAGAAGAGCGGTACTCGTTAACGGATGTACTGTCTGATGAACGGAAGGAAAGGCCTGTTTCAAAAGAGGGCCGATATGCGCTAACAGACGTGCTGAACGCTCATCGGGAGGGTCAGCTGCTTGAAAAAGAAGTTCTCTATGCGTTAACGGACGTATTGAACGATGAGAAAAAGCTGATTTCCTCTGAGGGACGGAATGCGGCAACGGGAAGGCGATCATCCTCTGATCGAGTGGTCCCGTTATCTCTGACTGAAATTCTGGGCAGCTACAAAGAAGGTGAGCCTCCTATCGCTGATGCAGGAAAAGAGTTGCTTTTATCCTTAACCGAGGTGCTTTCTAATGAAAAAGAAGCGACGGCGGAAGCCAAATCAAAAGAACGCGAGGTTCTTTTATCATTGACTGAAATTCTGTCTACAAATCAAGAAAAACCATCCGCATCCGTTGAGGTGCCGAAAAAGGTACTTTTATCGCTGACGGAAATTTTGTCAAAAAATACAGGGGTTGTCTCGTCTAGCGCTGAAAAGGGCTCTAAAGAAGCAATGCCTGTGGCGACTGATGAGACCGAGATTCTGAGACCTCGTACGGAAGTGCTATCGGATAAAAAAGAGGATCTAAGGCCTCGAACTGATGTGTTAACAAATGATACAGAGGTTCTGGATTATGGGACTGAACTATTAAGGGAAGATCAAGGAACCACTGTATTATATCCGACTGCTGAACTAGAAAATGAGAGCGAGAAGTATGTTCCAGAGGTTGCATTTAAGATAGTGAAGGACATTAAGGTTACCCATACAAACAAGAAGATTTGAATGGGTTACAGATTCGGACAAAGAAGAGTGTGAAACTATCAACCTAGTCAGAATCAAGCCTGTATTCGGACAAAGAAGAAAGAAAACCAATTAACTCTGTCAGAATCAACCCCTGATTCGGACAAAGAAGAGTGTGAAACTATCAACCTAGTCCGAATCGAGCCCGGATTCGGACAAAGAAGAGAAAAAACCAATCAACCCTGTCCGAATCAAGCCTGTATTCGGACAAAGAAGAGAAAAAACCAATCACCCCTGTCCGAATCAAGCCTGTATTCGGACAAAGAAGAGAAAAAACCAATCACCCCTGTCCGAATCAAGCCTGGATTCGGACAAAGAAGAGCAAAAATCTATCAACTCTGTCCGAATCGAGCCTGGATTCGGACAAAGAAGAGAAAAAAACAATCAACTTTGTCCGAATCAAGCCCGGATTCGGACAAAGAAGAGCAAAAATCTATCAACTCTGTCAGAATCGAGCCCTGATTCGGACAAAGAAGAGCAAAAATCTATCAACTCAGTCCGAATCGAGCCCTGATTCGGACAAAGAAGAGAAAAACCCAATCAACTCAGTCCGAATCAAGCCTGTATTCGGACAAGAAGAGAAAAACCCAATCAACTCTGTCCGAATCAAGCCTGTATTCGGACAAAGAAGAGAAAAACCCAATCAACTCTGTCCGAATCTAGCCTGTATTCGGACAAAGAAGAGCAAAAATCTATCAACTCTGTCCGAATCAAGCCCGGATTCGGAAAAAGCTGCGCAAGAAACCAGCAACACTGTCCAAAACGAGCAACAAAACAAATTTCAAATAGACCACCAAGCAAAGGAGTGTGAATCATGTTTGCCAAAAGGAAATCCAAGCTGAAACGGCTGATGGCCGTCGTTCTGGCCATCATGCTTGTCGGCTATAACATACCTGTTGGTGTTATCACCAAGGCGTTTGCCCAAACAGGCACTAACCAAAAGGTATTCACCATGGAAATCTTAGAAAATGGGGCCCCCGTTCCCAATCAGGAAATTACCGGACATAACGCCAACAATGAAGTCAGTGTCACGGGCACAACCGACAAGGACGGCCTGGTCGAGTTTCCGGAACTCACCAATGCCCTATTCGATAAAAACAATCAGTTTGAGTTTTTAGTAGCTTCAAATACTTTTTCCATCGTGCTAACAGAGGGAACCACGGACCACTATATTTACGATGTGGCCATTGAAAAACTAACCCTCGTAGAAGAACCACCGGCACCACCGGTGAAAGAAAAATATATTGTGACCATCAACCAAATAGGTTCTGGTCAGATAAAACTTAACGACATCGACTACACAACCCCTGCCCAATTTGAGGAGGGGACAAAGGTAGACGTTGCTATCACTCCGGACCCGAATTACGAGATTAAAAACGTAAAAGTGGATGGGGAAGAAAAGAAGGTCACGAACAACGAAGGATACATAGAAACAATCGATGCCCTTTCGGCGGATACCACGATTGACGTCCAGTTTGTGTTAAAAACCTACACGATTTCTTTTTCTAGCTATAAAAATGGAACCGTCAAGGATGAGCATAACCAAACGATTAACACTGACGGAGGGACGGTCAAGGTTCAGCATGGATCTGATTCTTCATTTTCCGTTACCCCAACAACAGGCTACCATCTTGGAAGCATCACAATTGATGGAGCGCCTATTAATCTAGCGGACGAACTGTCACCGATCAAGAACGGTTACGAGTACACTTTTTCAAAAGTGACAGAAAACCATCAGGTAGAAGTGACATTCGCGATCAATACCTATCAGGTAACGGCCACTGTCCAAGGGGACCACGGAACGATTGAACTCGCGCAGTCTGTAGTCGACTACGGCAGTGATGCGAAGGCGGTGATTACGCCGGAGGATAACTCTTACAAAGTGGCTGCCCTAAAGGTGAACGGTGCAGCGGTCGACCTTACCAACAACGACAACTTTGTGGATAATAACGACGGCACGAGCTACACCTACACCGTGAAAAATGTGACCAAGGATACGACGATTGAAGTGTCGTTTGAGCGGATTGCGATGCTTGAGGGAGATTGGGAAACCTACGTCTCGATTAAACCGGCCTCCGGTTCGTTACTCAAATCGTATAAAGAGGGCAATAATGAGATTCATGTCTATTCAAAGAATGCCATCGTCGTTGTTTCGGCGATTGATCCCTATTACCGTGTCGACATCTCCGATTCGATTAAACATTGGAAAGGGAATTATATTTTACGAGATTCCACTACGATTAAAAGATTGCTAGTCGCGAAGGGGCCTTTTGGTGGCGAGGAAATCAAGCTGCCGGGTCATTTAATTCTGTTATTTGATACAGAAGGGCCAACGGTAGAGGTACCGACCGTCAAGGGTGACAACGAAGCGACTGTGGAAGATGCGACTTGGTTCAGTGGCGGTGTCACAGTTTCAGGTAAGATTGACAACACGGAGCAGACCTTTGATGGCGTGACTTTTTCCACTCCAATTGAAAAAGTGTTTTACCAAAAGGGGCCTTATACTCCGTATGAGCCGGGCAAGGAAGCTACCTTTAATGCAGAGAAAAATAGTTATTCCTTCAAGCCCGATGATGAAAAGTACAGCGGGGTCTATAGCATTTGGGCGGAAGACCAAGCAGGGAACGCATCAACCGTGAAGACGGTTCAAGTCAATATTGATAAAAAGGAACCGATGCTTGCTGACGGAGAAGCCGTTACCTTTGAACAGAAGAACGATGATTATTTTTCAAAAGTTTTAAACTTCCTTTCGTTTGGAACATTTTTCAATAAAGAAGTGGAAGTTACTGTTCGAGTGAAGGACGATGCCTCCGGTGTTGAAGCGATTTCACTAAAGACGAGTGATGAGAAGGTCGTTCCAAAGCAGGCAGAGTTTGAGAATGATGGACTGTTTGCACAAGCGAAGTTCACGGTGGATGCGGAAAGCTTCAAGGGGACGTTTCAAGTCACGGTAACCGACCATGTGAAGAATAAAAACGCTGAGCCGTACTTGGTGACGAAAGACAACTCGAATATCGCGGCCGACAACAGCGGAGTCGTGATGATTGAGAAGAAGGCACCAACTGCCAGGGTGGATGTTACGCCGAAAGAAAACGTATCTTCGGATGGCGATGCGTACAACGGTGATGTCACCTATGATGTGACCGTTCAAGATGCAGAATCCGGCATCAACACAGTAAGCATTGATGTGAACGGGAAGAAGTTGGAATACGATTATTCGGATTTGACGGAAAAACATACCTATACGTTTGCTTCGGATGATCCGGGGATTCAAATCAAAGAGGATGGAACTTACGTGGTTTCGATTTATGTGGTGGATAACGCCGGAAACACGAACACCGTCATAAAAACGATTTATGTCGATAAAACGGCACCAGCCATCACGGACTTCAGTTTCTTAACGAAAAATGATCAGGGCAGCTATGAAAAAGTGGAACAAACCGTCACGCTGAAGGATTCGGTTGAACTGACGGGATATGGTTACTTTTTCAAAAAGCCAACGCGAGTAAGCGTGAAGGCAGAGGATCCTGAAGTGGCTTACGAATACACGAGTAACGTTAAATCGATGATTGTGTATTTGAAAGATTACGAGAGTGGAAAGTTCTATGCAGTGCTAGCCGATGGTTCTTTTAAAGAAATAGCGGAGTCTGGTGTTGATAAAATTGCACCGGTTCCTACAACAGGCGAATTTACTTTCGCCGTGCCAGAAGCGTTCAAGGGACAAATTTTTTCAAAAGCAACGGACCGCGTCAACAACACAGGTACGTTTGAAACGCCGGACGGCACGGTGATTGAAAACGAAAAACAGCACGCGAAAGAATCGCATATTACGCTTGAAAAAGCGAAAACGAGTTATAAGGATGCGAACAACTTAGAGCTTTATGCGAAAAATGTGGACGTGAATGTGAAGATTGCCGATTCCTATTCAGGGATTCAGAAGGTGGAATGGTCAGTGGTTGCCCCGTATGATACGGCGAATAACCAGTCCGGCAGCCTGACAATCAACAATGATAAAACGTACGCAGCGGGGAGTTCGGTGGACGGTTGGAAGCAGACCAAGACGGACTTGAACCTCGTGACGGAACTGACCAAAACGCTTACGGTAAAAAATAATAGCAATAGCATTGTGGTAAAGGTAAAAGTGACGGACCGGGCTGGAAACGTGTCGGAGGATGAGATGACTTTCAGCATCGATAAGACGGCACCGACGATTCAGGTGACGTATGATAACAATCAATCAGACCCGGTGAATAAGGATTTTTACAAAGAGGATCGCACGGCGACGATTGTGATTACCGAGCGTAATTTCAATGCCAAAGATGTGGTTCATAAGATCACCAATACGGATGGAGTCATTCCGAAGCTGGTGGGCTGGACCACGAAGGTGAATGCGAAGGATCCGGACCAAACTACGCATACGGCGACGGTAAAATATGCCGCCGATGGCGACTATACGTTTGATATCCAGTATAAGGATAATGCGGAAAATGCGGCGCCAGCTTTTGCCCAGCAGAAGTTTACGATTGATAAAACCAAGCCTGTGATCAAGGTGTCGTATAGCGGTGGCGCAGCGGCGAATGGCAACTACTATAAAGCCGCACGTACGGCGACGATTTCGATTACCGAGCACAATTTTGACACGAGCCGCATCAAGGTGTCAGGCACCGCAACCGATAATGGCAAGGGTGTTGCGTTCCCGGCGGTAAGCGGCTGGAGAACGAGCGGCGATGTGCATACGGCAACGATTCATTATTCAAGTGATGCCAAGTACCATTTCGACATTGATTATACGGATATGGCTGGGAATATCGCGGCCGATTACAAAGCAGATGAGTTTTTCGTGGATCAAACAGCTCCTAAGCTTGCGATTACTGGTGTGAAGGATCAGTCGGCGAATAAGGGCGATGTGATTCCGGTGATTACTTATTCCGATACAAATTTTAATAAAAATGCCGTTTCGATTAAGATAGTTGGATCAAACAGAGGCGGAGTGACGCCGAGCGGCCGCTATGCAGATGTGGCGAACGGCCAGGTCTACACGTTCAACAATTTTGCGAAGAAGAAGGAAGTTGACGATATTTATACGTTGACGGCTGCGCTTGTGGATAAGGCGGGCAACCGGACGACTCAAATGATTCAGTTCTCTGTCAACCGCTTCGGTTCTGTGTACGTTTTTGATGAAGCGCTGAAGAATATTGATGGCAAGTATGTTCAGCATGCAACGGATATCACTGTAACGGAAACGAATGTGGACAGCTTGAAGCCGGAAACGATGATGGTGAAGATGACGAAAAACGGGACACCGACCGATTTGGCTGCAGGCAAGGATTATACGGTCAAGGCATCTGGCGGAAAGGGCAAGTGGAGTAAGTACACGTATGTGATCAAGAAGTCCTTGTTTGCCGGTGATGGCAGATACACGGTGGCGCTTTATTCGGAAGATGCGGCCGGCAATATTAATGAAACGATCGATGAGACGAAGAAGGCGGAGATTTCGTTTGGCATCGATAAGACGGCGCCTGTGATTGTTCCGATTGATATTGAGAGTGGGGAGCAGTACCCGGTTGAGAATAAGTCAGTCACGGTTTCGATTAAGGATAATCTTGTTCTTAAGGGTGCTGAGATTTATGTGGATGATAAGAAGGTTGCGCATAAGGAAGAGGGAGAGAATTTCGTGTTTGATATTGGAAGCTCGAACTCTAAGCAGAATGTAAAGATTATTGCGGTGGATGCAGCGGGGAATGAGCTGACGTCGAGGGTCAATGACATTCTCGTATCGACCAACCCAATCGTCCGCTGGTATAACAACACGCCTGTATTTGCTGGATCTCTTGGTGGAGTAGGCGGAATTGCTATTGCCATAGGAGGATACTTCCTCTACCGAAAACAGAAGGGTAAAGACGATCAAGAGGAAGTAGACGATCGAGTGGTAGGATAGGAGGTTAAAGAATTTGTTTGAAGATACATCTCTTGTGATTGTGCTGCTGGTAGCTAGTTTGGTTGTTAATCTCATTACAATGGTAATGGTAATTGTGTTATTTAGGAAAAACGGGATGGGGGCAAGCCGAAAAGAAGGACGAGGAGGATCAGCGCAAGTAGAAGCTGCTGCTTCTACTGCACCTGTATCCGGCATCGTCTTCTGCCGAGCGTGTGGCAACCAATACGACTCAACCAGCCCGGCCTGCCCGAGTTGCAAGGCAGTGAGATAAAAGACGGGGACAGTCCCCCAGCGCTTTAACGCGCCGGGGGACTGTCCCCTTTTCTGTACTAAATAACACTCGTCTTTAATGTAACATCAATATTGCCGTTTGTTGCTTTAGAGTAAGGGCAAACACTATGTGCTTTTTTGACTAATTCCTCTGCAACTTCTAATTCTTCTCCGTTTATGACCACATTTAAGACTACAGCTAATTTGAATCCGCCATCAAGATCTTTTCCAATGGAAACTTCCGCGGTAACCTTTGATTCGATGCGTTTTCGTGCTTGTCGTGCAACCAGATTTAACGCACTATCGAAGCAGGCTGCATAGCCGGCAGCGAATAATTGCTCAGGATTCGTTGCATTTTCCGTTCCTGGACCTCCTAAAGATTTAGGCATAGATAAGGCTAAATCTAACGTTCCATCACTACTTCTAACCTTTCCTGCTCTACCACCCTCTGCTGTTGCAATTGCTGTATACAATGATTCCATAATAAACACCTCTTAATATGATTTTATAAAATTAAATCGTGCACAACTTATTATTAAACGAAATGTACTCATAAGTCAACAATTAAATTGCGCAAAATTAAATTGATGTTTATAAGATTGTTTTTTATATTATAATAATATAGAGGACAGAGGAAAGGACCGAACCATGGAGACTAATCATTTAAAGCTAGAAAACCAAATTTGTTTTAAGATCTATTCAGCAGAACGGGAAATCACAAAATTGTACAGAAATTTATTAGTAGAAATGGAAGTGACCTATCCGCAATACCTAGTTTTACTGGTGTTATGGGAGGAAAATTCGGTAACGGTGAAAGAGCTGGGTCAAAAATTATTTCTAGATTCAGGCACATTATCCCCCATGCTTAAGCGGATGGAGGGAAATGGTCTCATTGAACGCCGGAGATCAGTAGAGGATGAAAGGACTGTCGTCATTTCATTAACTCAAAAAGGGGAAAGGTTGAAAGAAAAAGCACAATGTGTCCCCACAAAACTGCTTGAAAACCTCTCATTGGACTTGAAGGAATTAGAGAACTTAAATCAGACCTTATCAACTATATTAAACAGAGCTCAACAAATTAACGGGTGAAGGAGAAGCATGGATGTCTAAAACCATCGTTGATAAATTAAACTTGCTAAAGTATAAGAAAGTCGTTGTATTGGACATGCCTGAGGGTGGGGATTACTTTATTGGCTTACCGGAATATGATACAGAGTTTATGGATAAAGGGTATGATCTCATTTTTGCTTTTGTCCTTAGGAAGAGTGAATTGAAAAAATTGATGGATTTGGTCATCGAGAAAAATTATCTAAATGAAAATGGATATATTTATATCGCTTATCCGAAAAAAGGGAATAAGGTTTATCCGTCCTATATTCATCGTGATGAATTATTCGAGACGTTAGGTGCGGATGAAGAAGGATATGTTGGAACCAGCAACATTAAATTTGCCCGAATGGTTGGCCTAGATGAGATATTTACGGTAGTTGGGCTAAAAGACGAAAATCGAAACAAGAAAAGTAAAAGCTCAAAAGCCAGTCAGTGTGTGGATGATTACATTGCCATGATACCAGATATAGAAAAGGATTTGCAGGACAACAAGGAGATACTTTCCTTCTACCAATCACTTACCCCCGGGTATCAAAAAGACTGGGCTCGTTATATTTATAGCGCCAAACAAGAGGTAACTAAAGAAAAGCGGCGTGAAGAAATGAAAATGATCCTTGGAGCAGGTTACAAAACACGAGAACTCTATCGTAACAGATAAATATGGGGACAGTCCCCCAGCGCTTTAACGTGGCGGGGGACTGTCCCCAAATTTTGTCCAAGTTTATCTCATTTGACCGCTTCAGCAAGCAAATCTACAATATGGACGCCCCTTATGGTTGACGAGAGTCCTTCCCGCTCGATGCCAAGCTGCATTTGTAAGAGGCAGCCGGGGTTGGCGGTGACAATGGTGGTGGCGTGAGTCGCTTTGGCTTGAACCATTTTATAGTCAAGCATCACCATAGAAGACTCTGATTCTACAATATTATAAATGCCGGCAGACCCACAGCAGCGGTCCGCGTCCTTCATTTCCTTATAATGTACCCCTTGTATCGCTCGAAGCAGCGTTCTCGGAGCAGAAGCCGTCTTCATCACATTTCTAAGATGGCAAGAATCCTGATAGGTGATCACCTGTGGTGGAAGTTCTAGCTCCACCTTCTTATGAAAATCAACAGCCACTAGAATTTCAGAAACATCCTTAATTTTCTCCTTAAAAGCCTTCGCCCGATCTATCCAATCAGGGTCATCCTTTAAAAGGTGATCATAATCAACGAGGAACGCGCCGCAGCCTCCAGCATTTGTAATGATATAATCTACCTCTAACTCCTCAAACGCCGCGATATTCCGCTTAGCTAACTCCTTGGCCCCGCCCTTCTCGCCGCTATGTCCATGCAAGGCCCCGCAACAGGCCTGGTCGCGAGGAATGACGATTTCACATCCAGCTAACTGCAACAACTTCATGGTCGCATCATTCGTTTTAAGGAACATCGTATCCATTAAACAGCCACTGAAAAAAGCAACTCGATGAACCTTCTCCGCAATTGCCGGCAGATGCTCGGGTCTATTCTTCATTTCTTTCCTCGTCGGTACCTTCGGCAGGACTTTTTCCATTGTGGCCAATTGCTCAGGTAAGAGACCTAAATAGCCTATTTTTTGCGCAAAGGCTTGTAGCCCAGATCGCTGATAAAATCCTAGTAGGCCAACCACTCCCCGCATACGGTTTGGGTGGGGGAAGAGCCCCTGAAACACGGTTTTTCTAAGTGCCCGTACCGGCAAGGAATGCTTCTTGTTTTGATTGATAATATCCCGGGCATCCTCCAATAAGTGACCGTAATTCACCCCTGAAGGGCAAACCGGTTCACAGGCACGGCAGCCAAGGCAGAGATCCAGGGAGCGCTCGAAATCTTCATCCGGTTCAATCAATCCGTCGACGACTGCCTTCATTAAGGCAATTCTTCCCCGAGGAGAATGCGATTCCTTGTAGCCTGATTCGATATAGGTCGGGCAGGTTGGCAGACAAAAGCCGCAGCGCATACAGTTTAACAATTCATCCTCATTCATTTGGGCTTTAAATTGTTGTTGAATTTTTTCCTGTTCCATCAACGTTGTCATCTTGTAATCACCACACGTTTCTTGCTGTCTTTGGCAAACACCTTGCCAGGATTCATGATGTTATTCGGATCAAACGCCACTTTGATGGCTTTCATCGCGGCAATTCCTTCTTTTTTCAGCTTCCATTCTAGATATGGAGCCTTCATGGCACCGACCCCATGTTCCCCAGTGATTGTCCCTCCTAATTCAATCGCCTTTTCAAAAATTTCAGCGAAAGCTAGTTCTACTCGTTCCATTTCTTCATGATCTCTTGCATCCGTCGCGCAGGTAGGGTGGAGATTTCCGTCTCCTGCGTGACCAAAGGTGCAGATGGTCAACTGATATTTTTCCGTAATTTCATTAATCGCCTTCACCATATCGGCGATCTCTGACCTTGGAACGGTAGCATCCTCGAGAATCGTCGTCGGTTTTAAACGGGCAACAGCTGAAAGGGCGGAGCGCCGTGCCGTTCTTAGTGCATCCGCTTCCTCTTCCGTTGCCGCAATCTGAATAGACACAGCCTGTTCCTGTTTACATACTTCCGCTATTTTTTTCATATCTCGTTCCACTACTTCAACCGGGCCATCCTGTTCGATTAAGAGAACGGCCTCCACATTGGTAGGTAGACCGATTTGGGCAAAATCTTCAACCACCTTTAATGTAGGCTGATCCAGGAATTCCAGTGTGGTTGGAATGATTTTATTCGCAATAATCTTAGAAACAGACTTGGCGGCAGCCGAAAGATCCTGATAGTGGACAAGCATTGTCTTTCTTGTTTCCGGCATCGGAATCAGCTTCAACGTAGCTTCTGTAATTACCCCCAGTGTGCCTTCTGAGCCAACCAGAAGACGAGTCATGTCATATCCGGCAACATCTTTTGCCAGCTTTCCACCCGTACGAATGATATCGCCGTTTGGCAGGACGGCCTCAAGGCCCATCACATAATCTCTCGTTACGCCATATTTCAAACCCCTTAGGCCACCTGAATTTTCATTAATGTTGCCTCCAATGGTAGAAATCTTCATGGAGCTAGGATCAGGCGGATAGAACAGGCCCTTTTCTTCGATGGCGTGAATCATATCCAAAGTGATGACACCTGGTTGCACGGTGATGGTTAAGTTTTCTTCATCTATTTCAAGGATGTTGTTCATGTGTTTAAAAAGAAGAACAATCCCTCCTTCTGTCGGGCAAGTTCCGGCACATAGATTTGTCCCAGAGCCGCGCGGAACGATCGGAATGTTATATTCGTTACAGAGCTTTACGATTTTTGACACTTCCTCTGTATTGCGCGGGCTGACCACGGCATCCGGCATTGACTGGAAATTAGGTGTGGCGTCATATGAGTAAACTAAGCACTCTGTTTTCGAATCAGCGAAATTTTCCTTGGTTACAATAGAAATAAGTTTTTCTGATACTTCCCTCGAAAGCATTGTTTTTCCCCATCCTTATCTATCAAAAATTTCATTATGTTATATGCAAGCCTTTTCAAAAATACTTCCTCAAACTGTGAACAACCTCTATATTCCTTAGTTACAAGTCTATTATAATTCATTTTTGAAACTTTGTATTAAAAAAATAATAAAATATTGAAACATTATTTCAATGGTGCTATACTGTGTTTAGAAAGCGGTATCATAAATTTTTAGACAACCGAAACACAAAAGGATGATAGGTATGTTAGAACATTTAACGACGGAAGGTCGTAATGAGAAAACAATGCACCTGGACCAAATGAAAGCGATTGATTTTTTGGAGGTGATGAACGAAGAGGATATGAAGGTGGCTTATGCGGTCAGGCAGGAGCTACCACACATTGCAAAGGCAGTGGAAATGATTGTCGCCGCCTTTAAAAATGGGGGAAGATTAATTTATATGGGTGCCGGGACAAGCGGTCGAATTGGTTTGCTTGATGCGGTAGAATGTCCGCCGACCTTTAATACTTCTCCGGAGGAAGTGATTGGTCTCATCGCCGGTGGGGAAAACGCCTTTATTAAAGCAGTCGAGGGTGCTGAGGACAGTCTGGAATTAGGGGTTCAAGATTTAAAAGGCATTCAGTTAACAAACAAGGATGTTCTAGTAGGGATCGCAGCCAGCGGTCGGACACCCTATGTACTAGCAGGATTAGAATATGCAAAGAATATAGGAGCGAAGACAGTGGCGATCAGCTGTAACAAGGAGTCAGAAACAGGCAAGATTGCCGAGGTCGCGATTGAAGTAGTTAGTGGCCCTGAAGTCCTGACAGGCTCCACCCGTTTGAAGGCGGGTACTTCACAGAAGCTTGTCTGCAATATGCTATCAACAGCCTCCATGGTCGGGATTGGGAAAGTATATGGAAACTTGATGGTCGATCTTCAGCTAACCAATGAGAAGCTGGTAGAACGGGCCAAACGCATTATTATGGAAGCAACAAACTGCCCTTATGAAATTGCCGAAGAATTTTTAGTAAAAGCAGATAATAAACCGAAAGTCGCCATTATTATGATTTTAACGAATGTTTCCTATGAAGAGGCAGTCAATCGCTTAGAGGCAGCAGAAGGCTTTGTAAGAAATGCAATCTAAAACTATCCCTTGTAAAGGAGAATGAAAATGAAAGTATTATTCGTATGTTCAGGTGGAATGTCAAGTGCAATCGTGGTTAACGCGCTAAAGAAAGAAGCGGAAAAAGCGGGTATGGAGATTGAAGTGTTAGCAGTTGGCACACAAGAATTTGATTCGGAAGTACGAAATGGTTGGGATGTAGCGATGGTTGCACCACAAGTCAGACACCGTTTTGATGGCTTCAAGGAATCTGCGGATGCAGCAGGCGTTCCGTGCCAAATTATTCCGCCACAAGCCTACAGCCCACTTGGCGGCCCGACATTATTAAAACTTGCTAATGAGCTGAAAAAATAATTCTTCTAGATACAGAAAACATTTAAAGGGAGAAATGAAAATGGACAAATTTGTAGCCTTTTTAGAGAAAAATCTTTCGACTCCAATGGCTAAATTATCTGAGCAAAAACACTTACGAGCCATCCGTGATGGTGTCGTTTCAGCCTTGCCATTTATTATTTTCGGAAGTATTTTTCTTATCATTGCCTTTCCACCGGTAAGTGCGGATTCGGCCATTGCGGCTTGGTCAACGAAACACATTGCGGAGATTTTAATCCCTTACCGTTTAACGATGTATATTATGACCTTGTATATCACCTTTGGGATCGGGTACAGTTTATCGCAAAGCTATAAGCTCGACCCATTATCAGGGGGACTGCTTTCTACGGCAGCGTTCTTATTCACGATCGGCGTTCAAATGGTGAAGGATGTTGGGTTTGTTTTACCAATGGCTAACCTTGGTGGACACGGTTTGTTTGTTGCGATGATTGTGGCAATCTTCTCAGTAGAATCCATGCGTTTCTTTAAACAAAAGAAAATCATGATCAAAATGCCTAGCTCTGTTCCAACTTCTGTTGCTCGTTCATTTGAAGCGTTACTTCCAGTGACCTTTGTTTTAACCGTGATGACACTCATCACTGTAGTGTTTGGTGTTGATACACATACGATTGTTGATAAGTTAGTTGCGCCACTTGTTAAAGCAGGTGACACATATATTGGAGTCATTATTCCTGTATTCTTAATAACATTCTTCTGGTCTTTTGGTATTCATGGTGTGTCTGTCGTTGGTGCGGTCGCACGTCCTGTTTGGGAAGTATATTTAGCTAATAACTCAGCAGCGGTGGCGGCTGGAAAAACGATTCCACATATCGCTCCTGAAACGTTCTTCCAATGGTTCATTTGGATCGGTGGAGCGGGTGCTACATTAGGTTTGGTTATCGCAATGTTACTGACAGCTAAATCACAATATAGCAAGGCGATGGCGAGAACAACGATTGTTCCAAGTCTTTTCAATATTAATGAACCGGTTATTTTCGGTATGCCAATTGTGTTAAATCCGGTATTAATTATTCCTTTTATCATCACACCGTTAGTAGGAGGAACGATTGCGTATATCGCTACTTCTATCGGCATGGTTAACCCGACGTATGTTATGGTTCCATGGACATTGCCAGCACCAATCGGCGCTTACCTAGCAACAGGTGGTGACTGGAGAGCGATTGTCCTTGTTCTTGTGAATATTGCTTTATCTGTCATCATTTATCTACCATTCTTTAAGATGTATGATAAGAAATTAGTAGCACAAGAGATTCAAGATCAAAAAGCAGCTTAAGTTTGATAAGGGAGTTTGGATCAAATTTGCTCCGAGCTCCCTTCTTTATTCAATAAGCCCTTTAAAAAGAAGGAAAGGGGGATGACCATGCGTAGTACATCACCAGTACCATCACCAAAGCTTCACTTTTTCAGCTATAAGAGTGGCTTTTTATTTTTCGGCTTTATTCTTGTTTTTAATCTTATCTTTAATCCTCTATTACGGATGATCGGTGTCGATCAGCAATTGGCCTTATATATCATTAATACGATTGGCATTAGTGCGGGACTAACGGGTGTGATGGTGTTCATTGAAGGTAAATTTAAAACCAAGAAGCAAATGACGGCTTTGTTTCTTTCCTTATTCATAGGAAGTCTGCTGGCCTGTTATTTGATTGTATATCGATAGAGGTGAGGTGATTTCAATGCCATATGTTGTAGGATTAATGTCTGGCACTTCATTAGATGGCGTGGACGCAGCTTTGGTGAAAATAGATGGTTGCGGCCTGCAATCGAAGGTGGAGCTCATCGAATTTGTTTCCATTCCTTTTTCAACAGATGTAAAAAAGGACATTCATGATGCCCTCTCGATTGATACCTCTAACAGCCAACAGATTTGTTCCTTAAATTTTCAATTAGGTGAGATTTTCGCTGCTACGGTGATCGCTGTCTGTCAGAAGGCTGATTTTCCCTTGGAACAGCTTGATCTGATTGGGTCACATGGACAAACGATTTACCACCAACCAAGTCACGAAGGGAAATTTATCCCATCCACTCTTCAAATTGGCGAACCTGCCGTGATTGCGTATCAGACCAAAACGACGGTGGTATCTAACTTTCGAACGATGGATATGGCGGCAGGTGGACAGGGCGCTCCGCTCGTCCCATATACGGAGATCATTCTATATGGAAGCTACGAGAAGTCACGCCTCTTACAAAATATCGGAGGAATCGGCAATGTAACAGTACTGCCTAAACAGGCTGCCATCGATGACGTGCACGCCTTTGATACAGGTCCGGGGAATATGATGATCGATTATCTTTGTCAAAAGTTTTTTGACCGGCCATATGACGATGGTGGAGCCATTGGGAAACGAGGTCGATTGAATCAAGCGTTACTAGAAGAATGTATGAGCATCCCATTTGTGCTTGCCTCACCACCCAAATCAACAGGAAGAGAAGTGTTTGGGGAATCGTTGGTAGAGAAGTTGGTGAGCAACTATTCACATGTATCGCCGGAGGACTTTGTCACAACGATGACGAGGTTTACAGCCCGGTCGATTGCTGAAAACTATAAAACATTTATTTTTCCAAAGACAGTCATTGATGAAGTGATTGTTGGCGGTGGTGGCAGCTATAATGATACGCTTATGTCGATGCTGCAGGAGGAATTAATTGACCATTGCCGTGTATATCAACAAGAGGATTTCGGCTATTCTTCTGAGGCGAAGGAAGCAATCGCGTTTGCCATATTAGCGAATGAAACGATGAACCATATACCAAGCAACGTGCCTAGTGCAACGGGTGCGAAACGACCGGTTATTCTAGGAAATATTACACCAGTACCTTATTAATCTATAGGAGTGTTTATACATGACAACAGAAGCAATGAATAACGAAATGGAGATTTTTGAAATTATCTCTCATGGCGGCAATGCCAGAGGACTTGCCTATGAAGCACTTGAAGCAGCAGAGGAATTTGATTTTAAAAAAGCAGAAGCACTGATCAAGGAAGCACAAGACGAATTAAATCTTGCTCATAAGACGCAAACCAAGCTCATTCAAAATGAACTGAATGGCCACCCAAGTGAAAAAACCCTTTTGATGATTCATGCACAAGACCACTTGATGACAGCGATTAGTGAACAAAAGTTGATTGAACATATGATCCGGATTATTAAAAAACTAGCACCAGTTCAGAAGTAAACGGAGGTTTTTTCGATGAGAAAGTTAGGTATATCCATTTACCCGGAACACTCTACAGTGGAGAAAGATCAGGCGTATATTGCCTTAGCACATAAATATGGCTTTAAAAGAGTCTTTACCTGTCTGCTCTCAGTCAATGGCGACCAAGCAGAGATTATGAAAAATTTTAAAGAAACCATCTCTTTTGCTAATGATTTAGACATGGAAGTAATGGTGGATATTGCCCCACGCGTCTTCGGTGCTTTAGGCATATCGTATAATGATTTATCCTTTTTTGCGGAATTAGGGGCGTATGGAATCCGCTTGGACATGGGTTTTACCGGGAATGAAGAAAGCATTATGACCCATAATCCTTATGGACTGAAAATCGAGATTAATATGAGTAACGCAACCAACTATTTAGATAATATCATGGCCTATCAGCCGAACACAGAGAATCTAGTAGGTTCACATAATTTCTATCCCCATCGGTATGCGGGATTAAGTTACAACCATTTTGTCACATGCTGTGAGCTGTTTAAACGTCATAATATCCGGACATCGGCATTTGTGAATGCACCATCCGCTACCTTCGGACCATGGGCGGTGACAGAAGGGTTATGCACATTGGAAATGCACCGGACTCTTCCGATTGCCACTCAAGCGAAGCATCTCTTTGCTACGGGTCTAATCGATGATGTGGTCATTGCGAACGCCTATGCCTCCGAAGAAGAAATGCAGGCATTGAGCGAACTGAATCCGCAAATGCTTACGTTTAAAGCAGAGCTGTTTGACACGATTACTGACCTGGAGGAAAAAATTGTCCTGGAAGAATTTCATTTTTATCGTGGAGATGTGTCCGATTATTTAATCCGCTCCACTCAATCGCGGGTGAAATATAAGCAGGAAGAATTTAAGCCAACGTACACTCCGGATATCCGCCGTGGGGATCTTCTGATTGAGAACGAGTTGTACGGTCAATATAAAGGCGAATTGCAAATTGCATTACAGGATATGGAGAACTCTGGAAAAACAAATGTAGTGGGGCGAATTGCACCGGAAGAAGTATTTTTACTGGATTTTCTACAGCCATGGGGCAAGTTCCAATTTACCTTAAAATAATGGCTCTACCCTGAATAACTGTGGATAACTTTTAGCAGTTAATTTCATTCATTGATGTGTAAATACTTTTGCATGGATGTTTGTTATAACTGAATGTTAATTCCACTGTGTTTGAAAAAATAACCGGAAAAATTCCGCTTAAATTGGGAAATTCCCTTATTTCCTAAAAAATAAGGGGAGTTTTTCCGGTTATATGATCAAAATCGTTGGATTTTGTCTTATTTAGAGCAGTTAACCGGAATATCTCCGCTTATTTCTGCTTCTTAAGCTTCCTCTTTATAAAATAGCCGGAAATTCTCCGCCTATGAATTCTCATCCTACACGAAAATCAACAATGAATAATAAATAGCCAAGGGCTAAGGAGTGTTTACAGTGAAGTATCTCATTGGCGTGGACGGCGGCGGGACTAAAACGGAAGCGGCAGCCTATGACTTAGAAGGAAATCTACTTAATAAGGGCGTGTCTGGCTACGGGAATCTCTTGATGGATGAAGGACAGGCTACAGCCAATATCCATATGGCAATAGAGCAATGTTTGGAACCCTTAGACCGGAAGGAGTGCCTCTATCTATATTTGGGTCTTGCCGGATATGGAGGAGTGGCCGACACACGTGCGATTGAAGAGTCGTTACGCCATGCCTATGGTGTGCCTTTTACGATTGTTAATGATGCGTGGATTGCACATGCTGCCCTTTTAAAGGGCGAGGATGGGATTTTAACCATATCAGGTACCGGCTCCGTTAGTATTGCGAAGCAAGATGAGAAGGTAACCATGACGGGTGGCTGGGGCCATCTGCTTGGTGATCAGGGCAGCGGCTACTGGATTGCGCTAGAAGCCTTTAAACGAATGACGGTGGAAGCGGATCTTCAACAAGCTATGAGTCTGCTAACGACGAATATCCTTTCGAGGCTTGAACTGAAAGAAATAGCGGATATCAAGAAGTTTATCTACACCTCTTCAAAAGGGGAGATTGCCTCCGTCGTACCGGTGATTGTTGAGCAAGCAGATGAAGGGGATGAAAGGGCCCGGACGATTCTTAGAGAAGCGGGTTGGCATTTAGCCGAGATGACCTTAGCTGCCTATCGTCAGCTGCCTTTTTCGACCTCACTGCCAATTGCTGTAAAAGGGAGTATTTTAACAAAAATACCTTTTGTACAAACCGCCTTTACTGATAAAATAAAGGAAACGTTACCAAACGCTAAATTAATTCTTGATGATGTTTCATCTACGATCGGCTGCTACTATTTAGCAAAGAAAAAAATCTAGAAAATGGTGTGGAAGGGGGAGATGACTACGACTACTGTTAATAGTTTAGTTAGGATTGAAAGTGTCTTAGACGAGTTACCTAAATCGGAAAAAAAAGTGGCACAATATATTTTAGATCATGCCGATGAAATTGTCCGAATGACCGTACATGAATTAGCAGCCAATGCCAAAGCCAGTAGTTCAGCCGTTATTCGCCTTTGCCGCTCCATTGGTGTAGCTGGTTATTCCGAGTTAAAGCTTTCTCTCTCATCGCAAATTTCTCATTCGTTTATAAGCGGATATTATGATATTGAGCCAAATGAAACGGTTCAATCTATTAAGGAAAAAATTGTTTCTAATTCTGTCGAGGTGATCAAAGAAACCGCTACGGAACTGGATGAAACCATTATTCACCAAACCATCGAGTGTATCAAGAATGCCGATGTGATTTACGTGTATGGATTAGGTGCGTCCTCCCTTGTGGCGGATGATATCATGCAAAAATGGTCCCGTTTAGGAAAAACGGTCATTTCCTATCAAGATGCACATATTTATGCCGCAATCCTATCTGGTTCTTCTAAGAACTGTATTTTCTTTTGTATTTCAAATAGTGGTGAAACACCAGAAGTTCTTCGTCTGGTTGATATCGCGAAGGAATCGGGCTGCCAAACCATTGGACTTTCCCGCTTCGGACATAATGCCTTATCACAAAAAGTGGACTTATCGTTACAGCATGTTCGCGCACCGGAAGCACAATTCCGAAGCGCCGCTACAAGCTCGATTTTTGCTCAATTTTTAACAGTAGACATCATATTCTACGCGTATGTATCGAAATACTATGATGACAGCATTGAAAAAATTATCAATTCAAGGAATGCCGTTCTGAATTATACGCAAAGAAAATAACTAAAGGAATCTATGCTTACTAAGCTGGATTCCTTATAAAAAGTGTTAGGTGGTCTAGACAACTATATAACTTTCAGAGAAGAGGTTTTTCATAATGAGTGGTTTCCGTACTATTTTGCTAAAAAATGCAGTGGTTTGCGCAGAAGATCAGGAGATTGACAAAGGGTCGCTTCTCATTAAAGACGGAAAAATAGAAGCAATAGGGTCTACAGTAGAAGGAAATTTGGATGAGAATGTTCAAGAACTTATTCTTCCTGAATCCTATAAAATTATACCTGGCTTTGTTGACGTGCATATCCATGGAGCAAATGGAGCTGACACGATGGATTGTACCGATGAAGCGCTAGAAAACATGGCTTCGTCGCTTCCACAAGAAGGGACAACCAGCTGTTTGGCTACTACCATTACTCAAAGTAAAGACTTATTAGAGAAGGCGTTACTTCAAACAGGCGAGTATATTTCCGATAAACAAAAGAGTGGACAGGCCGAAATCCTTGGAATTCATTTTGAAGGTCCGTTTATTAATCCGACAAAAGCGGGGGCTCAACCGCTTCAGCACATTATCCCTGCTGACCTAGAGTTATTCGATAAGTGGCTGAAACTATCAAAAGAAACCATTAAGCTCATCACGTTAGCACCTGAGATGCCACATGGAGGAGAGCTTGTTCAATTTTTAAAAGAAAAAGGAATCATTGCATCCATTGGTCATACTGATGCGACGTTCGAAGAAGTGGGCCAGGCGATTCAATCCGGTGCGTCCCATATTACCCATTTGTTTAATCAAATGCGCGGGCTGCATCACCGAGAACCAGGTGTGGTCGGAGCCGCTTATTTACGAAAGGAATTAATGGTGGAAATCATCGCGGATGGGATTCATGTGTCCCCAGAGATGGTAAAGGTATCATATGAGCTCATCACTTCGGAGCGAATGATTCTGATTACAGATGCGATGAGAGCTCAGTTCCTTTCTGACGGGGAATATGACTTAGGCGGTCAGAGGGTGTTTGTGAAAAAGGGAAAAGCACTCTTAGAGGACGGGACACTGGCAGGAAGTGTGTTAACCATGGCGCAAGCATTTAAAAATATTCTTTCCTTTACGGGTTGTTCCGTGAGAGACGCGGTTCAAATGAGCTCGTATAATCCTGCCAAACAAATGGGTGTGTTGGACCAGAAAGGCAGCTTGAAGGTTGGCAAGGATGCCGATGTGGTTGTTTTAGATGAAAACAACGAGGTCGTTATGACTTTTTGTAAAGGACAGCTGGCATACAAGAGAGGGGACGAGTAAGTATGAAGATTATTGAAGTAGAAAATTATGACCAAATGAGCCGGACGGCGGCAAACTATATCATCGAAAAGGTGAAGCAGAATCCTGCGGTTACCCTTGGATTGGCAACGGGAGGGACCCCGAAAGGAACCTATGAACAGCTGATCAAGGACCATGGCGAAAACGGGACCTCCTATGAGAAGGTGACTACGTTTAATTTGGATGAATACATTGGTTTCTCCGGGGAGCATCCAAGCAGCTACCGTTACTATATGGATGAACAATTATTTCATCACATCAATGTTCCGAAAACCCAGACTCACATTCCAAAAGGCGATGCTGATGATATGGAACAGGAATGTGCGCGTTATGAAAAATTAATCGATGACCATGGCGGAATTGACCTCCAAATTCTCGGGATTGGCAGCAATGGCCACATTGGCTTTAATGAGCCTGGGACAAAGTTTGGTGCTAAGACACATATTGTGACGCTCGATGAATCAACGAGGGAGGCGAATTCACGATACTTTAAGTCATTGGATGAGGTGCCCAGGTTTGCGATTTCGATGGGAATTGCTTCGATTATGAAAAGTCGGGAGATTCTTCTGTTGGTTTCGGGTGAATCGAAAAAAGAAGCGATGAAGCAGCTTCTTTGTGGGGAAGTCACAGAAAACTTTCCAGCTTCCATTTTACAATTACATCCAAACGTCACGATTATTGCTGATCAACAAGCGTTGACTGAGGCGAAGGATTTCTGCTGAAGGGAGGATGAATGGGATGATTGATAAAACCTCTCCGATCCCGATTTATTATCAATTAGAGCAACAGATCAAGACCATGATTGAAAACAAGGAATGGATGCCGGGCGATTTGCTGCCATCTGAAAGGGAGTTCTCTGAGAAGTATCAAATTAGTCGAATGACGGTCCGTCAGGCGATTAATAATCTGGTGCAAATGGGGTTACTGGACCGAAAGCAGGGAAGAGGGACCTTTGTATCGGGTCTGAAGATTGAGAAGCGTGGGTTAACGAGCTTTTCGGAGGATATGCTGGAAAGAGGGATGACGCCAAGCAGTGAGCTGTTGGATTTCAAGGTTATTCCGGCCACAGCGGCGATAGCTCAGGATTTGCAAATCAAGGAAGCGGATCCTGTGTATGAAATCAAGCGGGTTCGTTTGGCGGATGATGTCCCGATGGCCCTCGAGACCAACTATATTTCTGCTGATTTAGTTCCTGGGATAACAGAGGAGCTGTTGAGTCAATCAATCTATCAATTGATTCAAGAGAAATTGAACTTATCGATCACGCATGCCAGCCAATCGATTGAGGCTACGGTTGTGGATAGCATCGAGGCGGAGTATCTTCAAATCCCAAAAGGGGGACCTACTCTGTTCATCCAGCGAATCGCCATGCTGGAAAACAACGTCCCGCTAGAATCCGTCAAATCCCTCTACCGCGCGGACCGCTATAAATTTATGATTGACCTGAAGAGATAGCGGGAAAAACCCAAGGTGGGGACAGTCCCCCAGCGCTTTAACGCGCCGGGGGACTGTCCCTTAAAGTTTTTTGAAAATTCCTATTGTAAAACGCTTTCATTTACTCTATACTAACACTAAACCGATTTAGTAAACCGATTTAGTAAATCGGTTTAGCAATGTTAGAAGTTCTGGAGAAGATTCTATGAAAAAAACGACAATTGCTGATGTAGCTCAGCATGCAAAGGTTTCTAAGAGTACAGTTTCCCAATATTTAAATAAAAGATACGACTATATGGCAGAAAATACAAAACAGCGAATAGAAGATGCCATCAAGGAATTGGATTATCGACCAAATATCGTGGCAAGAAGCTTAAAGCAAAAGTCCACTATGACAATTGGGGTGATCGTTGCCAACATCCTGCATAATTTTTCAACTCAGGTGATACGGTCCATCGAAGATATGTGCCACCTTTATGATTTCCACCTAATTGTCTGTAATGCGGACGATGATCCAGAAAAAGAAAAGAGATACATTGACATGCTTAGGGCTAAACAGGTAGATGGTATTATTCTTTTTCCTACAGGTGATAACGTAGAGCTCTATGAAGAAATGGTAGATGAAAAATATCCAGTGATCTTTGTCGACCGTATTGTACCGGACGTATCGATTCCATCTGTCATGCTAGATAACGAAAATGCCGCTGGTCTTGCAGTTCAGCACTTTATTGAAAAAGGCTATGAGCGAATCGGGATTATTACGAATGTCATTCGCAATGTGTCACCGAGGATGGAGCGGATTACCGGCTATAAAAAGGCTTTACAAAGTAATGGAATTCCGATTAATGAACAGTACATTAAGAAACTAGAAATCAATAAAATCCAAGCGGGATTGGAAGAAATGCTTTCTCTCGAAGAGCCCATTCAAGCCGTTTTGGCAGGGAATGACCTTACTCTTATGGAGATCTTAAAGTACGTAAAAAAACAAGGCCTCCGCATTCCTGCTGACCTTGCCATCATCGGCATTGATGATGTTTCGTTTGCTAGCTTTTATGAACCAGCCTTAACGATCGTTGAGCAGCCATCCTTTGAGATAGGGAAGAAGGCCGCAGAGCTCTTGCTTAGTAAAATTCAGAAAAAAGACGTAGAGGATGAACAAGCCAATTATCGTTTAAAACCGAGACTTATTGTAAGAAATTCTTGTTAAAAAGGATGTTAGTCATATGAATGATATCATTACCATTGGAGATGCAATGATTACGTTTAATCCCGTCTCAACGGGACCTATGAGATATGTTCCTTCTTTTGAAAGGAAAGTCGGGGGAGCTGAACTGAATGTTGCCATCGGCTGTGCCCGTCTAGGTTTAAAAACTGGGTGGATCAGCCGGTTAGGCAATGATGAGTTTGGCAGGTATATCTATAATTTTGTCCGCGGAGAAGGTATCGATGTCTCTCAAGTTGAGCTAGTTGATGGGTATCCCACTTCATTGAATTTCAAAGAGATTATGGAGGATGGCAGTGGTCGTACCTTCTATTATCGGACCAACTCTCCGACAACTGCTTTAACCGTGGATACACTGGATGAAGCTTATTTTAAGAACGCGAAGGTCTTTCATATCACCGGTATATTCCCTGCAGTTGATCAAGCGAAGAATATTGAACTAGTAAAATATGCAATTTCACTGGCGAAAAAGCACGGGGTGTTAATCTCATTCGATCCGAATATCCGATTAAAGCTTTGGAGTAGGGAAGAGGCGAAAGCCGCCTTACGAGAATTCCTCCCACATGTGGATATTTTATTAACCGGCGTGGAAGAAGCGGAACTGCTATTCGGGGTAAGTGATCCCTTAGAAATCATCGAAAAAAGCAAGCATTACGGTATTTCCTATGTAGCCATTAAACAAGGAGAGAAAGGTTCCATCGGCTATCACAATGGCCAGTATATAGAGGCTCCACCGGTAAAAGCAAAGAAGGTTGTGGACACGGTTGGTGCGGGTGATGGATTTGATTGCGGCTTTATTTATGGGGTCTTAAATCAATGGTCATTGGTGAAAACGCTTCATTTTGCCAATACCATTGGCTCAATGGTTGTCAGTGTTTCTGGCGATAACGAGGGACTTCCTTACTTAGATGAAGTGTTAATCCATTTAGGAGAAAAGGAATTCATAGAAAGATAGGGTGAGAGAATGAATCTTCAACTGGCCCTTGACCGCTTAACGCGGGATGAGTGCTTTCAGCTTTTACAAGAAACAGAAGCTTTTGTGGATTGGATAGAGATAGGGACCGGAGTAATCAAGGAATACGGTATGGCCATTATTCGGGAGGTTAAAAAGGCTTATCCGGATAAAGTGGTTGTAGCTGATATGAAAACCTGTGACGCTGGGATGCATGAAGCGATTCAAGCCTTTGAGGCAGGTGCAGATATTACGACCGTAATGGCCTTTTCAGCTGATAAAACGATCTTGGATACGCTTGAAGTGGCGAAAACCTATAATAAGCGGATTATGATTGATTTATTGGGAGTAACCGATCGTAATCGACTGGTTGAATTGCAGCAGCTAGGAGTGGACCTGGTGAGTCTCCACTTTGGCAAGGATATGCAGAAAGAAGGGGAACTGGGTGCTGAGCAATTAGCCTTAACACATGGCTTTGACCAGTTTAATGTGGCAGTTGCAGGTGGAATTAACATAGATTCCCTCCCTTCAGTATTACAAATTAATCCTGATACCATTATCGTTGGTAGTGCAATAACGAAGGATGATATTCCAGCAGAAGCTGCTGCTGTCATGAAAGGACTGTTACCACGATGAAATCAATCATTAATACGGTTGCGAATGAAATTTCCACGGTCCTTGCCTATGTGAGCGAGGAGGAAGCGCTTCATTTATCCGAGCTCCTTCGAAGTGCAAAGCGAATCTTTGTTTATGGAGAAGGCCGCTCGGGTCTAATGGGAAAAGCGTTTGCGATGCGGCTAATGCACGGCGGATTTCCTGTTTATGTGATTGGTGAAACGGTCACACCAAGTATCGAAGCAGATGATTTATTAGTAGCCATCTCTGGGTCAGGGTCAACAGGAGCTATCCTACAATATGCATCAAAATCAAAAGAGCTTGGTACGAAAGTGTTCCTTGTTACGACAAATAGAGATTCTAAGATTGCTTCAATCTGTGACGGGATTCTTGTGATTCCCGCTGCAACCAAATACCGGAGACCAAGTGAACCACAGACGATCCAGCCCCTTGGAAATCAATTTGATCAATCAGTTCATCTCGTTCTAGACGCGATTATCATTGGAACTTTACAAACAGAGGATCAAGATTCTACCTATGGTGAAATGACTAAGCGGCATACGAACCTTGAATAGGAGACTTTTTACAAAAGGGGATGGGTTAGAAATGAGTGTAATCGATTTTATTAAAGAACATCCGATTGTCGCGGTCATCCGCGAAGCTACGATTGAAAATATTGTTCCAATTGTAAACGCTTTATCTAATGGGGGAGTAAAAGTAGTCGAAATTACTGCAGAAACGCCAAAAGTCATGACCATGATAGAAAAGGTGGTTGATGAGTTTGGGGATGAGGTTTTAGTTGGGGCAGGAACGGTGTTAGATCCCGAAACGGCTAGAGCGGCCATCCTTGCAGGAAGCAGGTTTATTGTTTCGCCATCTCTCAATACAGAGACCATCAAAATGACAAAGCGTTATGGAGTAACCAGCATACCAGGTGCCTTAACACCAACAGAGATTTTAACAGCTTATGAGCACGGTGCCGATATGATTAAAGTTTTTCCAGCCAATGCCTTTGGTCCAGGCTATGTAAAAAATATTCATGGGCCCTTCCCGCATATTCCATTAATGGTTACGGGAGGAATAAATCAAGGGAATGTCCTTGAGTACATGGGCAGCGGTGCTTTAGCAGTGGGAGTGGGAAGCAACTTAGTTAATCCTAAGCTTTTAAAAAGTGATGAGGATTATCACGCCTTAACTAGCAAAGCACGTGCATACACAGAGGTTGTTAGCAAAAATAATATACTTATAAAAAAGTAGGGGGAGCTAGTAAAATGAAAAAATTATTCTCAATATCCTTTGCATTACTTTTAGCTTTATCTGTTGTTTTAGCAGGCTGTAGCAGCAAGGAAACTGGATCAAAGAGTACTGGTGATGCAGAGGGCGGAGCGAAAAAGATAAAAATCGTGGCTGCTCATAACCAAACATCACCGGATAACCCATACCAGGTTGGTCTTTTGAAGTTTAAGGAAGTTGCTGAAAGCAAATCAAAAGGGAACATTGAAGTAGAAGTGCATGCAGGAACGATTGGAACGGAAGAAGCTGAATTAGTACAGAAGCTTAAATTAGGAGCAGCTGATGTAGTATTAGTATCTCCTGGATTCATGACACAAACTGGTATTAAAGAAATCGATTTGTTAGCGTTACCATACCTATTCGATAGCTATGAGCACTGGGAAAAGGTTGTCGATGGTGATGTGGGCGAAGAGATGGCTAAATTAGTCAATGAAAAATCTAATAATGATTTCAAAATCGTGGGCTACTGGTCTGCTGGTGTAAGACATTATTATGGTAAAAAGCCAATTAACAAGATGAGCGACTTAAAAGGTTTAACATTTAGAACACAAACTTCTGGTGTGGTAGCGGATTATTGGAAACAAACAGGTGCTATTCCAACTTCTATTGCATGGGGTGAGTTATACCAAGCATTACAGCAAAACGTTGTTGATTCATCTGAAAATTCCTATCCATATTTTGTTCAACAAAATCACCACAAGACGAAAAACGGTAAGTACATCACTGAAACTGGACATGATTACACAACTAGATTCTTATTAGTAAACGGCAAGAAGTTTGACTCTTATACGAAAGAACAGAAAGAAATTATTTTAGAAGCAGCAAAAGCTTCTGTTGAAGCAGAAAGAGCTTCTGTTATTGCTCAAGAAAGCGAATATAAAGAAAAAGCAATTTCTGAAGGAGCAGTTGTAAACGAGATCGATCGTGCACCATTTATTAAATTAGCAGAGCCATTACAAGACAAGGCTGCAAAGGAAATGGGCGTAGAAAAATTATTAAAAGAAATCAGAGACTTGAAGTAAATAGTTTGAATGGATATAGAGGCTGACTCAAAAGCTAGGCGATCAGACCCATTAAACAGAAATTGTGTCTAGTGGGGTCAGACCCCCTTATGAGCCAGCTTTTATCCTAAACAAGGGGGGAAACGATAAGCATGATCAAAATTCTTGAGAAAATTCAGCTTACCATAGGTGTTATAAGCTTATCGATCTTTTTTATCACCATTATCTTTCAAATTGCCACTAGGCATTTGGGGATTCCGGTTATTTGGACGGAGGAAGTGGCGAATTATTCATTCATTTGGTCTGTCTTTATGGGAGCAGCGGTGATGCTGAATCGAAGAGAACATTTTAGCTTTGACTTTTTATTGCAAAAACTTAAAGGAGTATCAAGATCAACGTTGTTAATCGTGATTGATACAATTGTATTCTTGTTTGCTGTCGCTCTTTTCTATTATGGAATTGAGGCTGTACAGAATTTTTGGACGTATAATTGGACCTCATTACCAGCGATGAAAATGGGATATGTTTGGATTTCTGTCCCGATTACAGGGGCAACCATGGCTATTTATTCACTTAATCATTTGATTGGTAGCTTCAAAGAAATAAAGAGAGGAGGGGCTAAGGCATGACGGCTATTATTTTAGTTGCACTGTTTTTAATCCTTATGTTCATCGGAGTTCCTATTGCTTTTGTAATCGGGATTGTTGCTTTGTTGGGAATCTTTACAGTCCCATATATTCCTGAAGTGACTGTACCGATGAAAATGCTCAATGGTATCAATTCCTTCGTCCTGC
Organism: Neobacillus phoenicis; assembly: GCF_047302305.1. Taxonomy (NCBI): domain Bacteria; kingdom Bacillati; phylum Bacillota; class Bacilli; order Caryophanales; family Bacillaceae; genus Neobacillus; species Neobacillus phoenicis. The sequence continues at coordinate 1,115,132 of NZ_CP154847.1, forward strand.
TTGCCGTGCCACTCTTTATTCTTGCGGCGAACCTAATGAACAGCGGGAAAATTTCACAAAAGCTGATTGACCTTTCGATGGCTATTGTGGGCCATATTAGAGGCGGTTTAGCCCATGCAAATATCCTTGTATCCATGATTTTTGCAGGGGTTTCTGGTGCGGCACAAGCGGATACTGCAGGTGTTGGTAAAATCTTAATCCCTAATATGAAGAAACAAGGGTATGACACGGAAACAGCGGTTGGAGTAACGGCAGCGTCTTCAACTATAGGTGTTATTATTCCACCGAGTATTCCAATGATCATTTTTGCTGGCTTAACCAATGCATCCATTGGCGCATTGTTCTTAGGCGGGATCATCCCAGGTATTTTAATCGGGTTGGGAATGATGGCTTTCGTTTATTTCCGAGCACTCAAAAAAGGCTATCCGAAATCAGAACGAGCGAAAATGAAGGAATTCTTAAAGTTGGTGTATGAAACGATTCCAGCTTTAATTACGCCAATTATTATCATTGGCGGTATTATTACAGGATTTTTTACTGCGACAGAAGCAGCAGCAGTCGCTTCTCTTTATACATTACTCATCAGTATGTTTTTCTATAAAACAATTAAACTTTCTGATTTGCCTAAGATTTTAACTGATACGCTTGCACTAAGCTCACTTTCCTTATTTGCTCTAGCAGCAGCTAGTGCGCTGGGGGAGTTATTGAGTTACTATCAATTATCCACAATGGCTCAAGACTTCTTTGTCAATCATGTTGGGGCTAAGTGGGTATTTATTTTAATTCTTATCGCTTTCTTCTTGTTTATTGGAACGTTTATGGATGCTATCCCGGCTATGATTCTCTTCGTTCCAGTTATTTTGCCTACGGCTACACATTTTGGAATGACACCTGTTCATTTAGGTCTTATTGTCGTCATTACTTTAGCCATTGGGCTCGTTACGCCGCCTTACGGATTATGTTTATTGTTGGCCGGAAAGATTGGGGAGTTGAGTATTGAAAAGTCGCTCTCAGCAGTTATTCCATATATAGCCATTATTCTTGTCGTACTTATTTTTGTGGCCTTTTTCCCAAGCATTGCATTCTTTGTGCCAAAGCTCATCAATCCAGGATTATTTTTGTAAGGCGTAGTTGTTTAAATGGCGGAAAATTAGGAGGACATCATGGTAAAACGAGAAATTTTAAGCAGCGACGGTTCGTTAATGTTAGTAAAAGTTCATTTAGCTGAAGGGTTTGTCGGGGATGTGGACCAGCATCCTGAGGAACAAATCAGCTATATTGAAAAAGGAAAAGTAGAATTTGAAGTAAATGGGGAAAAGAGAATCTTGGCTGAAGGTGATAAACAATATATCCCATCGAATGTTGTGCACCAGGTCAAGGTATTAGAGGAATGTGTGATTTTAGACATTTTTACCCCTATTCGGAAGGACCTTGTGGATCAGACATAAAACTGGAGAGGCATAGACTGCCTCTCCTTACTTGTTTTTATGGATGACTTTAATCTCTTCAGCGGTTTCGGCTCCGATGATAACGGTGTCTGTCATATCGATAAATAGGCCGGTTTCCACAACACCCACTAATAGTTTGAGTTGATTATGTAGTTCAGCAGGGTTCGCAATGGTTTGAAAGTGACAATCCAAAATATAGTTGCCATTATCAGAGACGAAAATGTCTCCGTCTTTTTTTCGTATTTCCGGCGTGGCACCAAGCTCCGCGATTCTTTGAGCGGTCGCTTCCCAGCCAAAGGGCACCACTTCTATGGGAAGAGGGAACTTTCCTAATGTTTGGACCATTTTTGATTCGTCGGCGATGATGATGAGCTGTTTTGCACGGGCATCTACGATTTTTTCCCGTACAAGAGATCCGCCCCCGCCCTTGGTTAAATGAAAATCGGGATCGATTTCATCTGCCCCATCAATCGCTATATCGAGGCTTTGCACTTGGGAGAAATCGGTTAATGGTACCTTGAAATCACGGGCCCAGCCTTCGGTCCGTCTTGAGGAAGGAATCCCTTTAATTTGAAGCCCTTGCTCCACTAATTCACCCAGTCTTTTTAATAGCCAGTACACGGTTGAACCGGAACCTAAGCCAATCGTCATCCCATCCTGAATAAACTCAGCTGCCTTCTCAGCAGCGGCTTTCTTTCTTAAGTCATTTGAACTTAACATAGGGCTCACCTCTTTTTATTTAATCATACCATATTTTGGGGACAGTCCCCCAGCGCTTTAACGCGCCGGGGGACTGTCCCCTTTTATTAACATAAACCCGCTTGATTTTGGTAAAATTAACATAATGAAAGGGGTAATGTATAGATGGAATTATCGGTTAAGTGGAATGAGAAGATGGCTTTTTCGGGGACGACTCCCTCTGGACATGAGATTAAGATGGATGCCGCTCCAGAAGTGGGTGGAGAGAATACAGGCGCAAGGCCGACGGAATTGCTTTTGAATGCAGTCGCAGGTTGTACAGGAATTGATATTATCTCGATTTTGCATAAAATGCGTCTTGAGCCTTCGTCTTTTCATATGGATGTAAAGGGTGAACGGGCGGATGACCATCCTAAAAAGTTTACCACGATTACCATTCATTATGCTTTAGAAGGAGATTTGCCGGAGGAAAAGGTAGTACGGGCCATCCAGCTGTCAAAGGACAAATATTGCTCGGTCTCCCATTCCTTAAGTGCAGAAATAAGCGCCAGCTATTCGATTAATGGGGTGAAGGGTCAACAATCGATTTAATAGTGTGAAGCGGGTTCTACGAGCCGCATAAGGAAAATACTCAAAAGAAAAAGGTCGCGTACGACGATGCACGAACGCGACCCAGCCTTACCCACCTATCTATTTCTCCATCAACCATTTGGTCACAATCTTTGATTCCTCATCCCCAAGTAAATTCCCAGGCATCTTAGGGGTACCCTCACTGATGATCTTCAGGACTTCCTCTTCTGAATGCTTCCCCTTCATATTGACTACAGGCGGACCAACAGCGCCCTGTAATTGGTCACCGTGGCAGGCTGAACAATTTTCCTTGTAAATCGTTTCGCCATCCTTGGCAGAACTCGAACTACCAGAAGAACAGCCGGATAATAATAAAAGCGTGAGTGCTACAACAGCCCAAAGTCGATTCACGATGTCTCCTCCAAACAAATACTGATTTCCTATCTCCATCTTAATGGAGGTTGGACCGGGATAACCTTCCCATTTATGAACAAAGACAAAACTTTTTGGAGGGACAGTCCCCCAGCGCTTTAGCGCAACGGGGGACTGTCCCTCCAAAATGAAGAAACGGAGCGCACTCATATGAGGAAAATTTTAGTCGTGGATGACGATAAACATATACTTGATTTAGTTAGCATTCATGTAACCCAGTCGGGATATCAGGTGCTTAAGGCGGAGAATGGCATCCAAGCCCTTAGAATTTTAGAAAACGAACTTCCAGACTTGGCCATCGTGGATGTGATGATGCCGGGGTTGAACGGCTATGAACTGACGAAAAAAATAAGAGATGAACACGACATCCCTGTACTATTACTGACAGCCAAAGGGGAACTAGAAGATAAGGAAAAGGGGTTCCTGGCTGGGTCAGACGATTATATCGTCAAACCCTTCGAACCCAAGGAACTGCTGTACCGCATCGCCGCCATCCTCCGGCGATATGATAAACCGACAGATACCATGCTACAAGTGGGATCCATCATGATCAATCGGAAGCGATTCGAAGTCACCGCAGGCGCAAGCACCTTACTCCTCCCACTGAAGGAATTCGAATTGCTCTCCTTACTTGCCTCAAAGCCCAACCAAGTCTTTGAACGGGCCACCATAATGGAGAAAATTTGGGGCTATGACTATAAGGGAGACGAACAAACACTTACCACCCATATCAAGCGAATCCGCGAGCGCCTCGCGAAAATCTCAAAAGACGTTGAAATCAGCACCGTCCGTGGAGTGGGCTATAAACTAGAGGTACATCACTCATGAAATCGTTATATGGAAAATTTGCACTTACAACCATTCTGATCATGCTGTTCAGCACCATCTGCGGGTTTTTACTCACAAACACCTATTACCAAAGCGTGATGAAAGAGCGGAATGATAAGAAAAATGTGGAAATCGCCGAAGCCATTGCCGCTCATATTGAGGCAGCCCCGAAGCTCCCTTTATCCGATTACCTTTCGACGGTGGGGAAAATCGGCTACCAGCTTTATGTCGTCGATGAATCCGGCAAGGGCCACTTTTACGGCGGAAAGTATCGCGTACAAGATTTACAAGCATCCTCTGTGAAAAAGGTACTAGACGGGTACATCTATCATGGGATGCGCGAATTTCCTCGTCAGACATTTGTGACTGGTTTTTTTGCCAACGAATTGTCGAACACAATCGGCGTTCCGTTTACCTTTGAAAACAAGCGCTATGCACTATTTGTCAGACCGGATATCAAGCTGTTATTTAGTGAGGTTCATACCCTTTTAGGCGGCCTCATCCTAGGAACCGCATTTTTAAGCCTATTGCTAATGTTGGTAGTGGCCAAGCTATTGATTGTTCCTATCACACAGTTAACGGAGGCAACCAAACGGATTGCCCATGAAAACTATGATACCCAGCTGAACATTGACCGTCGTGATGAAATCGGTCAGCTGGCAGCGAGTTTTAATACGATGGTCGGACAGCTTCAGGAGAATGATCAGATTCGTAAGGAGTTTATCAGCAATGTGTCCCATGATTTTCAATCGCCACTGCTGAATATTCAAGGCTATGCCGGCTTATTAAAATCAACCGATTTATCGGAAGAGGACCGTGAAAATTATGCTGAAATCATCCAGTCAGAAACCAAACGGTTATCGAAGCTCACCCGTCAGCTGTTACTATTAACCACACTTGATCAATCGACAAGAATGGTGAAGTACCAAGAATTTGAGTTAGATGAGCAGTTAAAAGGCTGTGTGACCAAATATCGCTGGTGGTTGGAGGAAAAGCAAATTAACTTACTGATGGATATGGAACCGACGACGTATAAGGGCGATGCCGCGTTATTAGAAAATGTTTGGGATAATCTTTTGACTAATGCCATTAAATATAACCTTCCGGAAGGCGAAATCCACATTCGGCTGGAAGCAAAAGAAATGGGACTAGAAGTGACTGTGAGCGACACAGGTATAGGTCTAACGGATGCTGAGAAAGCACAGCTTTTCGAACGTTTTTACCGGGCTGACAAATCGCGATCAGAGGAGGGAACCGGTCTCGGATTATCGATTGTGAAACAAATTATCGAGCTCCATAAAGGAGAAATCCACGTCACCAGTGCACCGAACGAAGGCACCATTTTTACCATCAAGCTTCCCTATTTGTAACGTAAAGTTCATATAGAGTTCATGTTAACCAATTACTATAGTCACCGTAGAAATAAAAACTATGGGGGTTAACATAATGGAAAGTAAATGGAGTATTCGACTCATCCGCCTCGCGGCTATCTTTGGTTTGTTAGGAGCCATCATCGGTTCAGACATGGCCGGGTCAGGAAATTACCAAATACGCCCGGTTCACGCCCACATTTTAGTGGTCGGTTGGCTATCGATTTTTGTATGGGGATTGTTTTACCGGATGTTTAAAATCAAGTCATCTAAACTAGTAGCCGCGCATGGCTGGACGGCGGGAATCGGTGCCGTTGGATTGCCCGCAGGGATGTGGCTCCATCTGGTCAGGCCATTTGAAATCAATGAAACATTTGCCTTAATTTTTTACATTGTAGGCGGCACTATTTTACTAATTAGTTTCGTCTTATTCATCATCGTCACGTTCATGATCGAGCCGATCAAAAGTGAGCAAGCATCATGAAAATTTTAAAAGAGAAAAAACGATGGTTGCTAATTTTGCTGGCCTGGCTTGTTGGAGCTGCCGCACTTTCCCTGTTTGCAACAAGTGCTAAGGAGCAAACCTCGCCTAATATAAACGCTGGACTACCGGAAACGGCGGCAAGCATTCAAGCAGAAAAAGCGTTGAAACAGTATTTCCCTTCTTCTGAAGGGGTTCCGTTGTTTGTAGTGGTCTATGACCAAACGGGTTTGAAGGAGCCTGATGTGGAAAAAGCCATCACTGTTATTGAAAAAGCGGTGGGTGAGGCGGAGCAGGATGTAACCATAATCCCGTTATCAAAGATGCCTACGCAAGCACGCGCGTCCTTCTTTTCAGAGGATCAAACCACGTTCTTTTTACCAGTCTTATTTCCAAGTGGGCTGGAAAACAAAGTGGTGAAAACCACGATGGATGGGCTGAAAAAAGAAGTGGCAAACGGGTTGTCGCCGAATCTAGACACCTATTTCACGGGTCCTGCCGGCATCGTGGCAGATACGTATGAAATGTTTTCAAAAGCAGATGTGGTATTAATCATCGCAACCGTGGGGTTAATTTTTCTATTGTTAATCGTCATTTACCGCTCGCCCTTATTAGCCTTGATTCCGTTGATTGGTGCGGGTATCTCTTATTCAGTCGTCGATCGATTACTAGGTTTGATGGGAAAGTATGAGTGGTTTGCCATCGACAGCCAGGCCTTATCGATTATGATGATTTTATTATTTGCGGTGATTACCGACTATTCGCTCTTATTATTTGCCCGTTTCCGAGAGGAATTGGAAAAAGGCTTGCCGGTAAATGATGCCATGAAAACAGCCTTAGGGTTCGTAAAAGAACCCATCCTCTTAAGTGGTGGAACGGTGTTTTTAAGTATGCTGACTTTGTTTTTTGCCGTGTACGAACCGTATCGTGGGTTTGCACCGGTATTCGCTGTCGCAGTCGCCCTGATGATTCTTTCGGGTTTAACGTTACTACCTGCGCTTTTCGCGATTGCAGGGGAAAAAGCCTTTTGGCCTGCTAATCCACGAAAACGGGCGGTGGTGGTAAAGGGCGCGGGAAAAGAAGGATTTTGGCATAAAATTGGCCGCTTTGTTACAGCCAAACCATGGGTTTCTTTGGTTCCGATTGTGTTGGTGCTGGTGTTATGTTCCTCGATGATCAGACAGGTTCAGTACTCGTTCAACCTGCTGGATTCATTTCCGCAGGAGATGTCCTCTATTCAAGGCTTTGCTCGATTAAATGATGCCTTTTCTGCCGGTGAGATTGCCCCAAGTACGGTGATTGTGAATGCCAAAGAAGAGGTGTCCCAGGAGCAGATTCACCGTTTGGTAGAGGAATTAAATCGCCAGGATTCTGTTTCCAAAGCGGAAGTTCAAGGAAATCCCTATGCAGAGCATCAGCGGAATGTGGTAAAAATCAATCTCGTGTTGAAACATAACCCGTATTCGGAGAAGGCTTTTGACGATATCGAGAGACTTCGAGAGGACTCTGCTACTCTATTAAAAGCAAGTCACATTCAGGAAGCAAAGTTATTGATTGCAGGTGAAACGGCTCAAAACGCCGATATCCGTCAAGCCAGCCATGGGGATGAAATTCGGATCCTATTGATTATGACGGTATTGATCATGGTGATGCTTGGTATTCAAACCAGGTCCTTCTTGGCACCACTCTATATGATGGCTACGATTCTTTTATCCTTCGGAGCAGCGTTAGGGTTGAGTATCTTTGTTTTCCAAGACCTACTAGGGTATCCGGGGATTAGCTACCGTACGCCTTTATATACATTTGTGTTCTTAGTGGCATTGGGTGTGGACTACTCCATCATGCTCATCTCACGCATTCGTGAAGAGAAAAAGCAGTTGCCGATTAAGGACGCGGTTCGGGAGGGTGTGGGTAAAACAGGAGGAGTCATTTCCTCAGCGGGTCTCATCCTGGCTGCCACTTTCGCCGTCTTAATCACGCAACCCGTCATGGAGCTTCGAGTATTCGGCTTTGCAGTAGCAATCGGCGTCCTCCTCGACACCTTCATTGTAAGGCCTATTGCGATACCGGCATTAATGGTATTAACCACCAAACATAGGACAGCTCAAAAAGGGGACAGTCCCCCAGCGCTTTAACGCGCCGGGGGACTGTCCCCACCTTTTTAATTGAAGTTGGCCGCTGGAAAGGATATAGTGGAAAATAGTAAATTATAAGGGATGGATAGTTCATGATCAAGCGAAGATGGAGGATTTTTGTAGTATTATTTTTTGCCATTCTTCTAGTTATTTTCGTCGTTAATGCGGGGAAGTTTCTTGTTGTTGATGAAAAGATCCAAAAGTCTGATGCCATTATTGTGTTAAGCGGCGACAAAGGGGAACGGGTGGAAAAGGCGGCAAAGCTATATCATCAGGGCTATGGTAAATACTTTGTTATTTCTGGTGGGATTACTTATAACGATGTAACTGCTGCCCAGTTAATGAAGAATCACGCCCGTCAGCTTGGTGTACCAGAAGAGGCGATTATCCTCGAGGACCGAGCCGACAGTACTTATGAAAATGCGGAATTTACTAAGCAAATCATTAAGTCTTATCCTATTCACTCTGCTATTGTGGTATCCTCCAATTTTCATATGAAACGCGTCAAGATGATTTTCGACCGCGACTTTCAGGGTAGCCAGATCAAGCTATATTATACAGGTGCAAAGGATCCTCATTTTAATGAAGCGCGTTGGTGGAGCAACAATAAGAGCATCATGATCACGATTACCGAGTATTTGAAGATGACCGGATATGCGTTTGGGAAGAATTATTAGGAAATTACACTCGATGAATAGAAGGAGGAAAAGAATATGACTTGGAAAGTAAAAAACTCCACTTCAGCAAAGGTGGACAGGTTTGGGATTGCGATTGATCAGGTGGTCTTGCCAAACGGCGAAGAGAAGACTTTTTCCTATTTGGATTTTGCAAAAGGAGTCTGCGTGCTTCCCATCACAGAAAACAAAGAAGTCATCTGTCTAAAACAATACCGCCACGCCCTAAAAAGCTGGGAGTGGGAGCTTCCGGCTGGGATGATTGACCCTACCGACCCCACTCCAATCGACAGTGCCAAAAAAGAACTAGAGGAAGAAACTGGTTTTGTAGCGGAGCATTGGCTGGATTTAGGTAGCTTTTATCCTTCTCCTGGCTCAACAACAGAGGAAATCTTCTTGTTTGCCGCAGCCGGCTTGACTCCTTCTGTCCAAAATTTAGAAAGCAGTGAACAAATTGAGCTGCATTATCTATCAATGGAAGAATTAAAGGAATTGATTAGCCAAGGCGAATTCAAGCATGGTGCGGGATTGGCGGCTGTCTTACGATATAAGTTTCTGACTGACTGATTAATTTATATTCGTTACAAACAAAAAAAGGAGAGCTTCAAAGCCCTCCTTATTTGCTATCGAAATTATTTAACATCCAGGTAACGATCATACAGCTCAAGACATTCAAGTAACTCTGATTTATACACCATCAACGCTTTTCTGACAATCGCGCTATGGCTGCCGTTTGTAAGCTCCTCGTTACATTCGTCCAGATCCTTTTTTTTCAATACCGAAAGTTCACTAAACATAAAATGAAGATTCTCCACTTTTCCACTCTCCCCAACATATCAAGCTTCTAATCTAATGTTCTCCTAGAAAGAGTATGGCCGAAAATACCAAAAAACATACGTAGGGACAGTCCCCCACCGCTTTAGCGCAGTGGGGGACTGTCCCCACAACATTAAGAAATGATGTGAATGGCCCATATTTCTTTAGAGTACGATATAATATAAAGAACTAGATTCGAAGAGGGTAGGTATTATGGGGCTTCTAAAGAGGAATAAATTTGTTGGTGGTCGGATCGTTAAGACAGGCATTGCTGTCCTGTTAACTTCAGTTATTTGTTACTTGTTAAAATGGCCGGAGATGTTCGCGGTCATCACAGCGATCGTCACGATAGAACCGACTGTTCATGACTCCATAAAAAAAGCATTTATTCGTTTTCCGGCTTCCGCCATTGGTGCGGCGTATTCGGTGTTATTTACGTTTGCCCTAGGGGATACTCCGTTTACCTATACATTGGTTGCTTTAGGAACTATCATCACTTGTAATGCTCTTCGGCTACATGATGGGATTGTTGTAGCTACTTTAACAGGGGTCGCAATGATCTCTACAGTCCATGATCAATATGTAGTCTCCTTTTTGGTAAGGCTGGGAACAACCACCACAGGTTTAGTGGTTTCTTCGTTAGTCAATCTTCTAGTGATTCGTCCAGATTATTCGGAGAACATAATTAAGAAAATTCAGCAGCTTTTTAACGAAGCCGGTTCTTTCCTTGAAAAAAGAGGGCAGGAAATTATGAGTCATCAGCCACTCCATAAGGAAACAACCTTACAATTTAGGAAGCTAGAAAAAGATATAGAAACTATTGAAACACTGTGTAAATACCAGAAAGAAGAATGGAGGTATCACCCGTTTACTCGTGACCAAGTGAGGACCTACCACTACGAATATAAAAAGTTAATGCTTTTGCATCAATTGATCTATCATTTAGGGAATTTAAAGGCTCTTCCTGCAAATAAACTGTCACTAGTGGAGGAAAACCGACGAGTTATTCTCTCGACGATTGACTCCTTGAAATCAATTCTTTGTCATCACCCCTTTGAAATTCCTGATTCTCATCGCGAGTTAGTCCAAGAACTGGTAAGACAGTTCCGTCATGCTCAGATGGAACAGAAGGAACAAGATGGGGAACAGGGCCACCATATTTTCCAACCACAAATCGTGCTGCTATATGAGTTATTAGCCATTAATGGTATACTAGACGAAATCAAAATGGGGACAGTCCCCCACTGCGTTAACGCAGCGGGGGACTGACCCCATTTTTAATTGATTTCCAATAAAATGGCTCAACTCAAGGGAGAAGGGACTTTCATGTGTTATTCTTTTAGAGCGCCATGAGAAGTGAGGTAGGCAAGCGGGTCCATGTGGTTTGTACCGCCGAGATTTTTAGATAACCATGCATGGGAAACCACGGTTTGCCCATCAATCACCTTTAAATTCCGTTCTCTCAAAAGATGGGAGATGAGCCAGCAATAGCGACAATAGGAATCTATAAACTTAGCATGATCGCATGTCTCACATAATTCCACATGAACATAACGAGCATTGCCTTTACCTGTGCCCCAGGCTTTATGGAAAGTCGTTTCGTTCCTCCTGTTTTTTGTAGGCCCGCATTTCAGATAACAATTTACCCTTAATCATGGTATAGGCAAAATGAAATGGGAAAGAGACAGTAGTCCATCTTTTTAAAACCCTGAAAACGCATTATATATAGCTTCAAATCAACCGAACATGACCCTTTGGGGCTATTTTTAACTTATTCTAGGAATCTTTTATGAAAGCTGTAAATCATATTGCCCGCCACAGATCAGTAAGCTAATGTAGCCTTAACAGGTATCGATTTTTTGGAGGTTTAATTATGAAGCGACTGGTAGTTGTGATGGTGTGTTTCCTGCTTACCATGGTGACGACAGTAAACGTTGCGGTTATAGAAGCGAAGGCGAAGACGAAGACTGGCATTAGTTACAGTGACCCAGAGTTTAGGGCGACAGTCGACATGCTGGCGATGGATGGGCATAGCAATGACGATCTGTCGTCATGTGCGGTCAAACAGGAATACTATAAAGACGTAGTGGAGATGTTCGATAAAGGGATGTCCAAACAGGAAATCCTAGACTATTATGAAAATGAACTAGGCGTACAGGCGTTACTGTATCCTCCGGCCAAAGGGTTTAATCTTACGCTTTGGATGACTCCATATCTTTTATTGGCAGTGGTCTCTATTCTATTATTTTTTATTTTTAAAAAATGGAAAAGCAATCGCCCTGAACTTGTCATGGCGGAGGACACGGAGTCGGAAAAAGAGCTTGAGACAGAACTTTACATAGCCATGATCGAAGAAGAGAGGAAGAAAATGAATTTCTATTAAATGTAAAGGCTCTTTTCTAAGACATTGTTGCTTTTGTCTACCTTTTTTTAATGGTCATTAAAATAAATAGGCGGAGGAATTCCGCTTATTTGGGAAACTGGTTGTAAATTAGCTCAAATAGACGGAGATATTCCGCTTATTTGATTTTAAAACGCAAAAATGGGGTACTTTTCTTTGAATAAGCGGAAAAACTCCTCTTATTTACTCCGAAATGAGCTCGATTTTGCAAATAAGCGGAAAAACTCCGCTTATTGGTTACTCTTCTAAGGCTGGCAATCCGATTTGCAAGCTTTTTCGCAGTGTAGCTCTGATTCTAAATGAATAAAACTCCGCTTATTTTCCATAACAACAATGTTTACATAAACAGCCAATGTAAAAAAACCACCTACCTCGGTTGAGTTAAGTGGTTCTGATTCAGATGATCATGCCTTCATGCGATCGGGGAGATTCTGTATCGATTGGACCACCATATCTAGCTTCGACTCAATCCGATAAAGCAGATACAGGGTGACAACGATGGGGAATCCCACCTCACTGATGAGCGGAATGATTTGTTCCACGAGAGCTCACTCCTTTCTAGGGACAGTCCCCCACTGCTTTACCGCAGTGGGGGACTGTCCCTTTTTCTAGCATTAAACTAGCTCATAATCGGTTACATTACGTTCGACGATTCTTGCTCCTTTGACGTCAGCAAGCTTTCCACTATTTGTGGAGAATACGTCTGATGCGATGATCTGTGCCATCGATAACTTCAAGACCTCTTCATCGACCGGTTCTTTTGGATTCTCAACGGAAATACGTGCGGTCTTACCAAGCTCCGTACCGAATTCCAATTCCAATGTTTTTGCCATTCTATTCACCTCCATATATTAGTTTTCATAAGGATTATTACGCAATAATGGTAGTGCTGTCATTGCGCTCTACTTTGTTCAGCTTGTCATTACATAACACACTAATTGCTTGTGCAGCCTGAAACAACTGGTCAGTGGTTGCTCCGCTTTTCACGTTGTTAAACGTTTTTGCACGAAGGATGGGGTTTCCTTCCTCATCCAACCCGGTTTCAAACAGCATTCGAAGCTTTGACGCTTCTAAAAACGCTTGTGCCATTTCGCTCACCTCCTTTCACCCTTTATATAGTGAATTAAAGGGAAAAAAGACAGGCTTGGGAAAAATTTTTTTCGGGGAGCATTTTTGGGGGACAGTCCCCCATTCTTGTGCTGCTTTACTGCGCCGGGGGACTGTCCCCACAAAAAAATGTCACCATAAAAAAGACCCTTTTTAACAAAGGGCCTTAACCAAAATGTATTCTCCTTCAGATATCCAAGAGATCCCGATGCATCAAAGAAGTACCACTTACTATTTTGAAGGAGCCAACCTTTTTACAATGCACCGTTCGCATTGTAGTAAGTCCAGTAGGCCACCTTTTTTTGGTATTTAGCAATAGTTGTACCACTGGTTGCTGCAAAGGATGAAACTGGTGAAGAAAGTAGCGCAAAATAAGTAACAAAGGCTATAACCTGTAGTGCCTTTTTCATAAATTTGCCCCCCATATTTCTAGTACATCCTGCTTCATTCTACTATCCTAGTATATTATGTAGTAAATGGTACATATTGAGGAAAAGAAGGGAGGAGTTGGGATGAAAATGAGCCTGGTTTCATTTGAAACTGACCTCTTTGTACTGAATTACCTAGCATTATAAATAATGTTCTGATCCCTATGAAATCTTGATATAACCATCAGTCCCATAATCGTAAATTCAAACTTAACAAAAATAGAAGTAGAGGGAGTCTACGTCTACTTTCAGCAACAAAAATTAGAGAAAGTAGACGTCTTCTTTTTTTAGACTAAGTAAATAGCAAGCAGCCCGCTGTAGGAGCCTGTACTAATAGAATTCTAGCCTCCCTGGCCACCTTCGACCAAATTAAATTATGCCTGAACTTATCCCGCAAACCAAAACTTTCCACACCATCTGTAACTATCCCCCCGGCAGCATCGTCATAATAATAAAGACATATATAGGTGGTGTAGAGATATGAGGCAATTAGACCAAATCGCTTTCAAGCAACAAAGAGCCCAGCAAATTTACCGGGAGCAGCTTAATAAGAAGAAAATGGAGCAAAAAGAAAAACGGGACGTCAGCGTATTTGTTATTTGTATTGGATTAGGATGCGTGGCATTAGCTGTGTATGAGGTATTATTCCATTAAAAAACCCCTGCCTATAAAAATAGACAAGGGTACAAAACCAGTTATCCGACAATTTCTTGAACTCTATTCATTACTGCCGTTTGGATGGAAGACAATTTCATCTGGCTATCCTCTAATGACGCGCCTTTCACCGCAAAGTAGAACTTTGCCTTTGGCTCTGTGCCTGAAGGACGTAAGCAGAACCAAGACCCGTCAGCCAAGAAGTACTTCAATACATTCGAACGAGGCAGGTCAATCTGGCTTTCTTCGCCATTCGACGCCACACGGATCGAAGTTGCATAATCCTCAACAGCCGCAACCTCAATTCCAGCCACTTCACTCATTCTTTCCGCTCTAAATGTCTCCATCAAGCTAGCAATCTGTTCCGCACCATTTTTCCCTTTTAACGTAATGGACTGAAGTGATTCCTGATAGAAACCGTATTTTTCAAAAATCGCCAGCAAACCTTCGAACATGGTCATGTCTTTAGATTTATAATAAGCCGCTACCTCTGCTGCAAAAATGGCTGATTGAACAGCATCCTTATCACGCACGAAATCACCGATTAAATAGCCATAGCTTTCTTCATAACCAAATAGGAAAGTATGCTCACCGGTTTGCTCGAACTCATTGATTTTTTCACCGATGAATTTAAAGCCAGTCAGAGTATCCAGCGCTTTAACACCGTAATGCTCGGCAATCGCACGACCGATTTCAGACGTAACGATTGTCTTAATCACGATGCCATTTGCAGGCAATGTTCCTTGCGCTTGCTTTTGCGATAACAAATACTCAAGCATAAGGGCACCCAATTGGTTCCCAGTAAGAACCGTATATTCGCCGGCGCTATTTCTAACAGCTACACCCAAACGGTCTGCATCCGGATCCGTTGCCATCAATACGTCCGCACCGATTTCGTCGCCTACCTTAATCGCTAATTCAAAGGCCGCATGCTCCTCAGGATTTGGCGATTTCACTGTTGAGAAGTTGGCATCAGGAAGTTCTTGTTCCGCCACAACCGTCACATTTTCAAAACCGAATACCTTTAGACCTGCACGAACGGGCTTGTTCCCCGTACCGTGCAATGGAGAATAAACCACCTTCAATTCCTTTGCCACGCTAGCCACGATTTCCGAGTTCAACTGAAGCGTTTTTAACTGCTCGACATAGGCGTTGTCAATTTCTTCACCCACATAAGTCAGTAATCCACTTGCAAGCAATTCCTGCTCTTCAGCCACTTCAACCGCTAATTCGTTTTCAACCAGGTTCACATAACGGATAATCGTATCGGCTGCTTCAGGAGGAAGCTGCCCGCCGTCTTCGCCGTACACTTTGAAGCCGTTATATTCCGGTGGGTTATGGCTCGCTGTAATGACAGCGCCTGAAAACGCATGTAAGTAACGAACCGCATAGGAAAGGACTGGTGTTGGACGAAGCGCATCAAATACATACGCCTTCACGCCGTGCTTTCCAACCGTCTTGGCTACTTCTAACGCAAATTCAGGAGACTTATGACGAGAATCATAAGCAATCACGATCCCGCGTTTCATGGCTTCTTCGCCCTGTTCCACGATATATTGAGCAAGACCTTCTGCTGCTCGGCGGATCGTGTAGGTATTTAAACGATTAGTCCCAGGTCCAAGCTCACCGCGCATCCCGCCTGTACCGAATTCAAGGTGTTTATAGAAGCTATCCTCTAACAGACCTGTGTTATCCTTAATCTCTACTAACTTGTCACTTAGATCTTTTTCTAATTCTGAAAAAGAGAACCATTTATCTGCATGTTGTGTCCAATTCAAAAGCCATCTCTCCTTTTTTTTCTCTTTTAAGAATAAACCCTGTCCGTAATTTGGACAAGGTGTAATTGTGGATTTATCCATTTTTATGGAATTATGCTGCCTGCGCTTTTGTAAAAATGAACTTATGCTTCGGTTCCAACCAGGATGTTCTAAGCGCGAATATATACCCATCTAATCGAAAAAGGAGGGACAGTCCCTCCTTTTTATTGTGGTTGTTTTTTTCCAGCAAGTGTTTCATACGCAGCATCGTCTGGTGCGTCACCTTTTGGCCAGTCATAGGCCTTTTTCGCAAAGTCTGGACGTTGTTTGAGCTTATTGATGTAAGCAGCAATATTCAATGCCTCTTCATCGGTAAATGAGCCGGCTTCATAGCCACCCATCGGTGACTTCGGCATATAGGCCTGGATAAACCCGGCAGCTGTTCGAACCCTTGCCATACCAGCGCCGATATTATAGGAATTGTCTCCCCATAACGGGATGCCTAGTGCACCGCCATCCCCACCTTCACCGTGACAGGTAATACATGCTTTATTGTAAAGCTCTCTGCCAGCTTCAGCATTAACCGTCGTTAAATCACCTTGAACCTTTTTAAGTGTGGCCCATGGTCGTTCCTTTGTTCCGTCAGGCACATTCTGTGATATATAGGTATAATAAGCCACCATTGCTTTCATTTCTGGACCATCTTTTGGCAGCGGCTTACCATTCATGCTTCGAACAAAACAGCCGTTAATCCGATCCTCTAAAGTGACATCTGTACCGGCACGAGAATTATATTGTGGATAGGTTTTAGCTACGCCAACTAAATCGAGAGAGCTGTTGACACCGCCGTTTGCATGGCAGCTCGTACAGTTTAATTTATTGCCTACATAGCCATCCAGAGCGCTGCTTGTGTCATTATGGTATTTTTCTCCCAATTTGATTAATTAAAATTATAGAGTAATAGTTGGATGTATTTACCCTCGTAGGTACAAGGTTCAAAAAGTTCTCACATTTATCGTCACACAATAGACACTTTTAGGGGTAGGGGTATTTTAGGGGGGTGTTCGAATGTTGTAGTAGTTTTTTATAGGTGGTGTTTACCACGGGGGATCGATTTTGAAACCCGCACAAGCACAATAAAAGCGCTCATATCTTGATGAGCGCTTTTTCCTTGTTAAAATTCATAAACTGCTTTGCTATTGAGACAGTGTGTGAGAAAGGTGCCTTTCCACGGCTTCTTTAACTTCTCGATTTTTTGGCAATAGTCGCTAACTACTTCCTTTTGACCATCAAAATCTCTTGCTTCCTGGCTGTAATAGATAATCTCGCCATTGAATTGGAATTCTGTTATTTCTCCTGGCTTATCATCCGTGTTAAAGCGGATAAAACGAAGGAGGTCAGGTTTTCCATCTTCGACGTTCTTCTTAAACTCATTAATCCTTGTTCGTTGTTTCGCTTTAATTTGTCCTTGTAGGATATCTCCATTTTCAAGCGCTTCTTTTATTGTATAATCCTCCGGAACCTGATTGGTCTTTTTTTCACCAAAATTCTTTACCTGCGTTTTAATACTCACACTTTTGTCGGCCGTGACCATTTTGAACCCAAACAAGCCGGCCACAATCAGAATCGCAACAAAGATTAATCCAAATTTTTTCATTTCATACCCTCGTTCCCTGTAGTTTTTCTGCACTTACCCTTTAGACGAGGCTATCGTAGGATGGTTTCATTGTGGGGACAGTCCCCCGGCGCTTTAGCGCGGTGGGGGACTGTCCCCAACACGAATAACAGGAATAGGAACATAGTTACTATATAGGTCCAGTCTGTTGTATGGTCAACGACCTTGAAGTCACTAAAATTGCCAATCTGGCTTTTAAACAGGGACACGGTATTCCAGCCCCAGTGACAGCCAATGGTGAACCATAGGGACCGTGTTACAGCAAAGGGAACCGCATAGGTTAGTCCCATGAGAAACAGCATGATCCACTGGGTGTAGCTGTCGCCAATCCGCCAAATGTGATTGAGGACGTAAATGACTGACGAGATAATGACTAGTGTAGAGAGTGACCAATTTTTCGGGAGGTACCTGAACACGTACCCGCGGGTTAAGATGTCTTCGCTCGCAGAGGAGAGGAAGGTTAGCAGGATGATTCCCACCAAGGGCAGGATGATTTGTTGCAGTGAAAAGATACCTACAAATTCAATTTTCCCTGTCCAGACCGAGACAACAAAGCTTCCGCTGTAAAATAGGACGCCTAGCAAATAACCAATCCATAGATTCGTGGATGCCTTTTTGTGTCTTCGCAGCCCGAAGGCGGATAACCCCTTTTCGCCACGGAGTTTTGCTACGATGTGGGCGGCAATAAAGAAAAGGATAAAGGAGGCAAAGAGTAAAATTGGGTTACTGCCTACTAGTTCTGATGTATGGTAGACAGCAAACAGGACAAAGAAACCTAGTATATTTTTAAGGATCATCATTCATACCCACTTTTTCTTATGTAGTTCTCCTTGAAGAGGAGTCCCTTAGAGTTTAACATAATTTTCCTCTTTAGTATGTGAGATTATGAAAGATTGTGTTGGTGCTTCTCGTCTAGTTTCTTTGGAAAATGAGGTGGATAGTTGAGATAGAGGGGATCTACGTTTACTTTTCCTAGAATGATAGAGTGGAAGTCAAAGTAGAAGGCGGCTACGTCTACGTTTCCCAAAAAAGAAGGCGAGAAAGTCGAAGTAGAAGGCGGCTACGTCTACTTTTCACTAAAAAGAAGGTGAGAAAATCGAAGTAGAAGGCGGCTACGTCTACTTTTCCCAAAAAAGAAGGAGAGAAAGTCGAAGTAGAAGGCGGCTACGTCTACTTTTCACTAAAAAGAAGGCGAGAAAATCGAAGTAGAAGGCGGCTACGTCTACTTTTCACTAAAAGAAGGCGAGAAAATCGAAGTAGAAAGCAGCTACGTCTACTTTTTACTAAAAAGAAGGAGAGAAAGTCGAAGTAGAAGTATCGTCCACCAACATTGTTGCAACCATCATCACAAAGTTGGGGACAGTCCCCCACCGCTTTAACGCAGCGGGGGACTGTCCCCAACTCATTATTATAAGTCCAGTTGTGCTCTTAAGATGTTTTGCACGCGTTGCTTTTCTTCTGGTGATACTAACCCGTAATAAATGTCATTAATCCGTGTTCCTTCTTCTTTTAGCTCCATCTGCTCAATGGTTGTATCCTTCACATCATAGCCTTTTTGGATGGCTACGATCTGGTCGAAGGTCAGGTTGGTTTTCACATTTTTCCCTAGTACGTCAAAAATCCCAGCAAAGTTCTTCAAGCTAGAGAAGCTCGCGCCTTCATCGATCACGCCCTGAATAATCTCACGCTGTCTCATTTGACGGCCGAAATCGCCTCGAGGGTCTTCATGTCTCATTCGAGTATAACTCAACGCTTCTGCACCGCTCAGCTTCAATTTCCCTTCCGCAAAATGGAAACCATCCTGCGTGAACTCTAAATCGTTATTCACCGTCACACCGCCAACCGCGTCCACCATACCCTTAAAGCCTTCCATGTTCACCTGGATATAGTAATCAATCGGAATATCAAGGAAATCCTCAACCGTATTCATCGCCATCGGCACGCCGCCGAACGCGTAAGCATGGTTGATCTTATCAACTTTTCCTTTACCAACAATCTCCGTGCGCGTATCACGTGGGATGCTCAACATTTTCACCGTATGATTCTTCGGATTCACCGTCAACACAATCATCGTGTCCGAGCGCCCCTTGTCCCCTTCGCGCTCATCCACACCCAGCATTAAAACGGAAAATGGATCCTTTTCCTCCACTGCCACAGGTTCCTCGCGCTTATCAGACTTTCGGTCAATCGCCTGATGCATCGAATCAACCGCATTATTTAAAGATTTATATACAGAGTAACCGTACACGCCTCCACCAATTCCTATAGCAAGAAGGATGGTGCCTGTCACTTTTACCCATTTTCTTAGTTTTCTTTTCTTTTTTCGAGCTCTCATAAAAACAGAACCTCCTAAAAACTTACAAATAAGATACAATCGTTTTCTATGTTAACAAAAAAATAGATTAAGAGGTATGTAAAAAATATGGAAATAATAGTGTGGAGGCATCAAGGACTATGACTTGATATTCAAACTTCTGCCATTTTCTTGCTATAATGACAGATAGATATAGTGAAAATTGGAGAGGGGCTCCCCATCTTATGAAAATCAAAGTCATAATTGCAGATGATAACTCATTTATTCGCGAAGGGTTAAAAATCATTCTATCTACCTATGCGGAATTTGACGTGCTGGACACCGTGAGTGATGGAAAAGAAGCGGTGGAATACTGCCAAACGCATGAGGTTGATATTGCTTTGCTAGACGTCCGAATGCCGAATATGAACGGAGTGGAAGCCACTAAGCTTTTGACCGAAAAGACGAAGACAAAGCCTATCATCTTGACGACCTTTGATGATGATGAATACATAATGGATGCTATTAAAAACGGTGCGAAAGGCTATTTATTGAAAAATAACGACCCGGAACAAATTCGCGATGCCATCAAAAGTGTGTACAAAGGCAATAGCATTATTCAGGACGTCATTTTAGAGAAGCTGAAATCGAACTTGGGCAGCGGCACGAATCCGTCTGAAACCAAGCTGGACCTCACTCTTTTTACGGAAAGAGAGCGGGCCATTATGTCTTTGATTGCCAAAGGGTATTCCAACAAAGCCATCTCTAAAGAACTGTTTATCTCTGAAGGAACGGTCGCCAATTACATTACTTCAATCCTAAATAAAACTGGACTCGAGCACCGTACCCAAATCGCTATTTACTATCTGACAGGGAAAGTAGATTAAATGGAGCTTTGGATGATTTTTACAAAGCTAATCCTCTTGGTATATATCGCGTTTACCTGTATTCGCGAAGAGGTCAGTCACATTTCGTGGGTGGTCCTTGCCTCTTTGCTTTATTTTTGTCTCAATATCACGATGTATATCTTTAAAAATCACACCGTTAAACGGGTGCTGCTGATGCTCACGATTGCTCTCTCGGTTACGGCCTGCATTCTTGTTCAGCCGTTGTTTTGTTTGGTATTGCCGCTAGCAATCATCGAATTGGCGGGAGAATTTGTGCATAGTCGTCTTACTCTATTGATTCTATCCGCGGTTCCTATCCTTTACATAAAGGTCGAGCTTCAGCCTATTTACGGGTTGGCGGCCACTCTTTGTTTTTTGATTTTCACCATGGCCCAACTGTATCAGGATAAGCTCGAAAAAAATGAAGCCCAGATTGATACGATGCGAAAAACGCTCCACAGGTTAACGAAGAATATCAATGAAAACACGGAATACATCCGTCAGTCAGAATACACGTTTAAGTTAGAAGAGCGGAATCGAATTTCACAGGAGATTCACGATAAAATCGGCCACTCGATGACCGGGGCTCTTTTTCAAATGGAAGCGGCGAAACGCTTGATGGAGACCGACCAGTCAAAAGCCACCGAACTATTGCAAAACGCCATCAATATCTCCAAGGAGGGGATTGAAAATATTCGAATGACGTTAAAAAATATGAAGCCCCCAACCGAGCAGGTGGGAATTAACCGGACGAAGCTCTTAATCGACGATTTTAACGCCAAGCAATCCATCAAAACTGTCCTTACCTATGAAGGCAATTTGGATCTCATCACGCCGATTCAGTGGAAAATTATCCATGAGAATGTCACGGAGGCATTAACGAATGCCATGAAGTATTCTGGGTCCACGCTTGCTTCGGTGGATGTCAAAGTGTTAAACAAAATCATTCGCGTCGAAGTAAAGGACAATGGAGTTGGAACGGAGATAATCAAGAAGGGTCTTGGGATTATTGGGATGGAAGAGAGGACGGCTACTGTGAATGGAAAAATTATCGTTGACAGCACGCATGGTTTTTCGGTCACCACCTTGTTGCCGATCGCACCAGCATAGGGTTTTTCGCACAAAACCTGGTTGCCAATCACACCCCCATGATGTTCTTCACACAAGACAACGTTGCCCAATCCGTCACCATGACCATCTCACACGAAAAACATGAAGATTCTCATGTAAAAAGAATGAACGATTGCACTTATGCAGGTTCATTCTTTTTTTTATACTTGAACTATACAAGGGAACAGGGGTGAACACGATGAACGTGTTGGAAATTAGAAACTTAACGAAGAAATTCAGTGATTTTATTGCTGTCGACCATATGAGCTTATCTGTAAAAGAAGGAGAAATCTTTGGGTTCCTCGGATCCAATGGAGCGGGGAAAAGTACGACGATTAACATGATTGCCGGTCTCTTGCGCAGCAACGAGGGTACGATTACGATCCTTGGCAAGGATACGGTGAAGCACAGCCGTTACGCCAAAATGAATATCGGAATGGTGCCGCAGGACCTCGCTATTTACGAGGACATGACGGCCTATGAGAATGTGAAATTCTTTGCCGGACTGTACGGTTTGCGCGGGGCCGAGTTAAAAGAGCGAGTGGAGGAAGCCTTAGAATTTGTCGGACTACAAGACCGCCATAAAAGTTATCCGAAAAGTTTTTCCGGCGGGATGAAACGCCGCTTAAATATTGCCTGCGCCATTGCTCATCGGCCAAAGCTGATTATCATGGATGAGCCAACCGTGGGTATCGATCCACAATCGCGCAATTACATCCTCAATTCGGTCCGCAAGCTAAATGAGATGGGCTGTACGATTATTTACACCAGCCACTATATGGAGGAAGTAGAAGAAATCTGCACGCAAATTGCCATCATCGACCATGGGAAAATCATTGCAGAAGGCACGAAGGAACAGCTGAAATCCATTATCACCAATACAAAGGATTTATGGATAGAGGTCAAATCAACGGAACACGTGAACGTTCAGGCCATTAAGGAAATTAAAGGTGTCGAAGCCGTTACGGTGGACGA
This sequence comes from Neobacillus phoenicis, assembly GCF_047302305.1. Classification (NCBI taxonomy): domain Bacteria; kingdom Bacillati; phylum Bacillota; class Bacilli; order Caryophanales; family Bacillaceae; genus Neobacillus; species Neobacillus phoenicis. The sequence goes on from NZ_CP154847.1 coordinate 1,137,872, forward strand.
AAACTTTATCAAAATTAACTCGGATACAGGCGTGAACAACTTAAATCAAATTATGGAACACTTTATGAGTCAGCACATCGAAATCCGTTCATTGCAGGAAAAAGCGCCGAACTTAGAAACCGTCTTTTTAACGTTAACAGGCAGGAATTTAAGGGACCAATAAGGAAAGGAGGGGACGGCCATGAACATTATCAGTATGGCTTGGAAAGGAATTAAATCAGATTTTCGTGATAGAAGAACCTTGTTTTTTATGCTCCTCTTTCCGATTGTCTTGATGCTTGTGCTGGGTACGGCACTGTCGAACACGTTTACGACCAGTATTCCTGTGGATGATCTCCACGTGTTATACACGGATACAACAAAGGGAGAGAACTTTCAGCCGTTCGTTACGGAGGTCAAAAAGTCGGGTGTTCATTTTAAAAAAGTCACCGATGAATCCAAGGCGAAAAAAGACGTGCAGCAAAGTAAAGTGGATGGCTATGTCAAGGTAACTGATGAGGGTGTACAGTTGTATCTCAATAATGGCAGCAGCATCGAAGGAAACATCCTTCAAGGTATGCTTTCTGCTTATGTGGATCAATACAATATTGCTACTGAAATCATGAAGACGGCACCGGATAAAATGGAAGCAGCGTTTTCTCGCGACAGCCAAGCGAATTTTATCAAAGAAACTTCGCTTCAACCGGATAAGCAGCCGAGTTCGATGGACTATTACGCGATTGTGATTACGACAATGATTATCCTGTACGGAGCGATGTCGGCCAGTTCGTTAATTGTGGAAGAACGAGTGAGAGGGACAGCCAATCGTCTAATTGCCTCTCCGATTAGAAAGAGTGAAATTTTTATCGGAAAAGTACTTGGAAGTCTTGTCAGCAGTAGTTTATCTGCCTTGCTGGTGGTTCAGCTGAGCAAGCTGTTATTCCATGCGAATTGGGGCGATCATGAAGGACTGGTTTACCTGGTTCTTTTGACAGAAATTATTTTTGCGGTGAGCTTAGGGATTGGAATCAGCTTTTTGGCAAAAACACATGCCGCTCCAAAAGTGATCATTACACTCGTTGCCCAGTTATCCTCCTTCTTTGGCGGGTCCTATTTAAGGATTGTGAATCCTGAGGGTTTCTTCAAATTTATTACGGAGCTTTCTCCCCTTACTTGGATGAACAACGGGCTAATGAAATTAATTTATGCGAATGACCTATCTGCGGCCATCCCTGCAATCACGATCAACATGGCTGGGTCACTCCTCTTTTTAGTAATAGCGGTTATCTCTTTAAAACGACGGGAGGGGCTATAAATGAAAGATATCCTCTGGTTAATTCAAAACACATTAAGTATGACGTTTCGCAAACGAAAAAATGTAATCATGTTCTTGTTAATGCCTTTGGTGGGAATTTTCATTGCCCTTCTTGCCTATGGCGGAAATCAAACACCGACCCTAACGGTGGGCGTCGTGAATCAAGACAAGGGTGAGATCACGGACGATACGATTCAATTTCTCAAGGGGTTAGAGAATGTGAAGGTATCCGAGGTGGAGGCAGCAGAGGGTAAGTCGCAGATTACATCCGGCAAGCTAGACTCTGTGATTACCTTTGAAAAAGGATTCTCAGAAAGCGTGCTGAAGGGTTCGCCTGACCATATTGAGATTAGCTCCATAAAAGGGGCTGCGGTGACAGGATTCGTGAAGTCCTATTTATATCAATATATCAATAATGTAGCAACGATCAGTCGTGCGGCGGACGGAAATCAGCCGAAGTTCGAACAGATGGTGAAGGACTATCAGCAAAGCGGATATAAGCTTGCGACCCATTCGGTGGAAGATGCTTCAAAAAATAAGCTTATGACCAACCAAGCGATTGGGTTCCTGATTATGATCATGATGATGTCGGCAGTTAATCTATCTGAGATTATTTTGTTGGAAAAAGAACAGCGGACGTATTACCGCTTATTATCGACACCGATCAATGCGAGGAAGTATTTATTCGCGAATGTGGTCGTGAATATGATTGTGATGACGATCCAGGTGTTAATCACGTTAACCATTATGAGAACGGTCTTTGATATGGGCGTGAATGTGTCCATTTGGGAAGCCGCGTTTGTTATGATTCTCTTTTCCTTGATTTCTGTCGGCTTGTCATTAGTGATTATTTCTTTCGCCAACAACCGAAGTGCGGCGGGCGCATTGCAAAACTTAGTGATCACTCCAACTGTCATGCTGTCCGGCTGCTTCTGGCCAGTTGAAGTCATGCCGAAATCCTTGCAAAAAATCGCTGAATTCCTGCCGCAGCGCTGGACACTAGACACACTCACTAAATTGCAGGAAGGAAGCACCTTCAGCGGCCTGTACCTACACTACATCATCCTATTCGCCTTTGCAGCTGCCTTCTTCCTGATCGCCGTGTATCGGTTCAGCAGAAACAACACCACACAGAACTTTATCTAAAAGAGCGGGGACAGTCCCCCGGCGCTTTAGCGCAACGGGGGACTGTCCCCCAAATTTTTTTTTGACGCCCTAAATAGTTGATATAATAATAATGGAAACACTTACAATGGTAGAATATTATTTTTTGACGATTGACAATATAGGAATAGATTAGTAATATCAAAAATATTAAAAAAAACTAATAATTCTTATCGAGAGTGACCGAGGGACTTGGCCCTATGACGTCCGGCAACCCCCTAACCGGGAAGGTGCCAATTCCAGCAGAATGAACTTCATTCTGAAAGATAAGCTTGAAATAATCGTTTGTATTTCGATGCTCCTTTCAGATGAAAGGGGCATTTTTTGTATGGAAAAAGACCAACTGGGTCATAGCAAGCTTACTAGACAAACATTATCTTAAAATATCATTTATAAAAAGAGGACATCATTATGATTGAAATTCGTCAGTTAACAAAAGAATATAAAACAAAAAATGGCACGGTCAAGGGAGTGGATGACGTTTCTTTAACGGTTCAACGAGGCGAAATCTATGGCATCGTCGGCTACTCAGGTGCGGGTAAAAGCTCGTTACTCCGTTGCATCAACCTATTGGAGCGGCCCACTTCAGGCAGCATTACTGTCGACGGAACAGACCTTACTTCCTTAAAAGGGGAAAAGCTCCGCTTAGCCCGCCTAAAGATTGGCATGATTTTTCAACACTTTTATCTTATCAGCCAGAAGACAGTGTATGAGAACATTGCTTTTTCACTGAAAGCAGCCAACTATCCGAAGAATGAAATCAGCACCCGTGTCATGGAATTACTAGAAACGGTGGGACTTGCGGATAAGCGCGATGTGTATCCAGCCCAGCTGAGTGGAGGGCAAAAGCAACGGGTAGGAATTGCTCGGGCACTCGCCAATAATCCATCGGTTTTACTTTGTGATGAAGCAACCTCCGCCCTTGATCCGACCACAACCAAGTCGATCTTGAATCTATTAAAAAGGATCAACAGGGAGCTTAACATTACAATTATTTTGATCACACATGAGATGGATGTAGTCAAAGAAATTTGCCACCGGATGGCGATCATGCAAGACGGCAAGGTCATTGAAGAGGGTGCGGTGTATGACATTTTCGCCAACCCTCGAGCAGAATTAACCAAGGAGTTTATTGATAGTGTAGTATCTTTTGATATTCCAGAAGCAATTCTATCTAGCTGTGAAGGACCCATTATCAAGGTGTTGTTTAAAGGAAAAGTTGCCGGAGAGGGGGTCATTTCCGATATGCTGCAGAAATTCAGCGTAAAAGGAAATTTCCTGCATGGTTCGATTGAATACATTCAGGAACTGCCCTTGGGTATTTTCATTATGGAACTGAAGGGTAAGAAGGAAGAAGTTTTATCCGCACTTCAATACATCGAAGACCGGGCAGCGCAAGTGGAGGTGTTACGTAATGGGCTTTGATTTTCAGCATCTGGTGGAGTTAATTCCAGATATCAATACTGCTTTTATGCAAACGATTTATATGATTGTGATTTCCTTAGCGATTAGCATCGTCATTGGCCTTCCAGTGGGAATCCTATTATTTGTCACAGACAAAGGCTTGTTTTTACAAAATCGCTTGATTCAAGTGATCATGGGATTCTTGGTGAACTTGATCCGTTCGATTCCATTTATTATATTGCTGGTGGCGCTAATTCCATTAACCAACTTCATCGTTGGTTCGACGATTGGTCCAACAGCAGCAAGTGTTTCGCTATCGGTGGCGGCGATTCCGTTCTTTGCCCGAATTGTTGAAACGGCATTAAGGGAAATTGACAAGGGGGTCATCGAAGCAGCGATTGCTGCGGGAGCAACGCCAACCATGATTATTAAGGATGTCCTGCTCCTTGAAGCGAGATCAGGAATCATCTCTGGTATTACGTTGACCCTTATTAGTTTAATTGGATTCTCGGCGATGGCCGGTACAGTCGGCGGAGGCGGAATTGGAGATTTAGCGATTCGCTTTGGGTATTACCGCTATGACAATACCATCATGATTGCCACTGTCGTTATATTAATTATTTTAGTTCAGGTTATTCAACTGCTTGGTGATTACATTGCCAAAGTTGTCGATAAAAGAAGATAAAGAAAGAAGGAAAAAGTCATGAAAAAATGGTTTTTAGCAATGGTGTTAGTTTTACTCGTAGGTGCGTTAGCAGCATGCGGCAGCAGTTCAGAAAGCAAAGACAAAGCAGAGGCAAAATCAAAGGACATCAAATTAGGGGCAACTGCTGGTCCGTATAGCGATATGTTGAAGGAAGCAATTGTTCCTGGGTTAGAAAAGAAGGGCTACAAAGTGGAGATTGTGGAATTCAGCGATTATATCCAACCAAACAAAGCGTTAGATAATGGGGATATCCAAGCAAACCTATTCCAGCATTCTATCTATCTAAAGAATTTTGCGAAGGAAAACAATATGAAGTTGTCTACATTGATTTCTGTACCAACTGCACCAATGGGGCTTTACTCAAAGAAATACAAATCACTGGATGAAGTAAAAGACGGAGCAACCGTTACGCTTCCAAATGATCCAACAAATGCGGCTCGTGCCTTAAATACGCTTCGTGATGAAGGCTTAATTAAAATCAACGAAAGTGCCGACCCGTTAAAAGTTTCTGAGAAGGACATTGTTGAAAATAAGAAAAACCTGAAGTTCCAGGCGATTGAAGCAGGACAGCTACCTCGATCTGTGGACAGTGTCGATTTAGCCGCAGTTCCTGGTAACTTCGCATTAGCGGCAAAAATGAACTTACTTGATGCATTAGCACTTGAAAACATGCTTGATTCGTATCGTAATATTGTAGCGGTGAAAACAGAAAACAAAGATTCTCAACTTGCAAAAGATATTAAAGAAGTTGTGGAATCTGCAGACTTTGAAAAAGTTATCGATGAGAAGTTCAAGGGCTTTGGGAAGCCGGAGTGGATGAAGAAATAGGGGAACGAAAAAAGACGCTGAAAAAAGCGTCTTTTTTTAATAAAAGAGTGGCTAACCCCAATTAAAAACTCTGGGGTTAGCTACATTCTAGTTTTCAACAACAGGTATTCTCTTAATCTCTGGATCTATAAAGATATCGTATTCATCTAAGCTTTTTGTAGAGAACTCTGAAACTACTGCTCCTTCTGGACCGGCTTGGAACCAGTGTGGTGTATTAGGTAATAGGGTGTATTGTTGTCCTGGCTTTAGTTCAATTTCATTCCAAACGGTAAAGTATTCTTCTTTATCTTCAGGAATTGTTGCCTGGGGATTGTCAGCTTTCACACCTGGCACATATAAGTAGACCGTACCATAGCGACATCTAAAGGTTTCTTCCTTCCCTATGTATTCGCCAACAGGTGGATGGATGTGTTCAGGACATGTTTGTTTAGGTAACAGTACAAGATCTTTTGCACAGCATCGGTCCGTATTTACGTAAACAACAAGCTGTAACCCGAATTCACGAATTCTACCAAGACCAAAATCTGCCACTTCAAAGTTTTCAACTTCATCGTCTGTTAATAAAATTCCAGCTTTTTCAAGATATTTTAAACTTTCACTGCGAATTAAATCGTACTCCGCTTTTTTCATTCTACTTCCTCCTCTTTAGTAATATTGATAAGCCTCTTAATGTCAGTATTAATCCAATCACTTGTAACATCCATGCCTAATATACAGGTCTGTTTAACCAAAATTCATATTATCAAAAATGGTTTAACCAGAATTCTGCTGAAGCTGAATTTTGGTTAAATTCATGTGTATTGTCGACATGGATGAAGGGCCATCATTCACTTAAACTAACAATAGAAAATGAAAGTGTTTACAAAACTGACAATTATGAAAATAGGAGATGGGTAAATTGGTAAGAAAAATGACAGTGCCTCCAATGGAACTAGTTGACTATGAAGGGCCAGACACACAACTTTGTGCTGTTATGACAGATGTAGGGAATATTGAAGTGAAAAGGGCAAAAATACCTGAACCTGCTGACAATGAAGTCAGAATTAAAGTAAAATGGGTTGGAATTTGCGGAAGTGATGTAGAGGTATATCGCGGAGCAAGAGAACCTGAGTTTATCACTTATCCGACTAGACTTGGGCATGAGGTTGCAGGTGTTGTGGATAAGGTGGGGAAAAATATTATTGGGATTAAAGAAGGAGATCATGTTGCCCTACGATATGTGTGGGGAGCATTTGCAGAGTATGTTTGCTGCAGTCCTTTCGCTGTAAAAGTACTACCAAAGGATTTTCCTTTAATAGAAGGTTCACTTATTGAGGTGTTGCCAGCTTTGTTATCTGCTGCAGAAAATGCCGACATTTCACCGAATAAGAATGTGTTAATTATGGGACAGGGTGTAAGCGGTCTTGCCTTAACACAGGTGGTTAATTTATACAGCCCTCGAAATTTAGTTGTTACTGATTTATTTGATGAAAAACTTGAACTTGCAAAAAAGTATGGGGCAACACATACGTATAAGATGCCATCACCGGATGCTAGAACAATGGATATTGTGGGAGAGGACTTCCCTGAGGGATTTGATATCGTCATTCCTTGCTTACTAGAGGGTTCTGGAATGGTTGATGCGATTGACGCTGCTGCCCAAAATGGCCGAATTGTAATGTATGGCTGTATTGGGACATGTCATAAACCAGTTGATTTCTTTAAAGTTCACAAGAAGCGTCTGGATATCTTCTCTACAGAACCAAAACGAGATATCGATAATAGAAGATATTTTGATGAGGGCTTAAAGTTAGTTCTTGATGGATTAGTCAATACAAAGGAAACGATTACTCATATCTTCCCTCTATCAAGAGTGGATGAAGCGTTTAAAATTCGTAATGAACATAAAGGAGATACGATTCATGTAATGATAGATTGTGAGGTGAATCGAGAGGGAAGCGATGAGTAAAACAGGTTGCTTTTACTGCGACAAGGATGAGCAATTAACCAATCTAATGATAGAAATAAGCAAGCTTCCGTCCTCTATACTTTACTTGAATAGAGATCAAACTCATAAAGGGAGATGCATAATTGCCTTTCACTCCCATAAGAGGGAGCTGTTTGAACTGTCAGAAGTAGAACTAACAGCTTTTATGAAGGACGTTTCCATTGCGGCGGAAGCGATTCAAAGGGCATTTAAGGCTGATAAAATTAATTATGCTATCTATGGCGACCTTGTCTCTCATCTCCATTTTCATTTAGTTCCTAAATACGAAGGGGGACCTGAATGGGGAGAGGCATTTGTAAACAGCCCTATATCCAGATTATTAATGAAGGATAGTGACAATAGAGAGAGAATTGAAGGCATTTTAGAACAGCTAAAAATCGTGAGGGGGATTTAGATGAAGAAATCTTTATTGAAAAAGTTGGCAGTGCCTATTACCGTCATGTCATTAGCCATTTCCATCATAGGCTGTAGTGCAGAGGAGAGCAGTACAAGTAGTAAAGGAGATGGAAAAAGCAAGGCAACAGGTGAAAAAATCACTCTTCGCCTTTCCGAGGCACAAGTGGACGATTATCCAGATTCTCTAGCTGAAAAGGAATTTGCTAAAATCGTTGAACAAAAATCAGATGGACGTATTAAAATTGACGTCTACACTGCAGGACAGCTGGGAGATGAAAAAACAACTATTGAGCAGACCCAGGTAGGAGTTATTGACATGGGAAGGGCGAATGCAGGTCCTCTAACACAGTTTGCTGATAAATTTGGTGTATTTAGTTTCCCATTCCTATTTAATAGCCGTGATCACATGTGGAAGGCAATTGATAATGGTCTTGGGGAGGAACTATTTAAAAATTTAGAGGAAAAGGGGGACCTTGTTGGCTTAGCATTTTATGATGCCGGAGCAAGAAACTTTTATAGTAAGGACCCTATTAGTAAGTTAAAGGATGTAAAAGGGAAAAAAATTCGTGTCATGCAAAATGATATCTTAATAGATGCATTTAAAGAGCTAGGTGTTTCTCCAACTCCTTTATCGGCATCAGAGGTTTATAGTGCGCTCCAGATGGGTGTCATTGATGGAGGAGAAAATAATGTTAGTACGTACGTTGCTGATGGACACTATGAAATTGCTAAAAACTTTACCGAATCAGAACACTTACGAATCCCAGGTGTCCTATTTATGAGTAAAAAGGCTTGGGATAAGCTTTCATCTGAAGACCAAAAGATTATTAAAGAAGCTGCCAAAGAATCTGAAAAGTTCCAACAGGATGCCTATGACAAGTATTCTGACGAAGCGATGAAGAAAGTTGAGGAAAAAGGTAATAAAGTGATTCCATTATCAAAAGAAGACAGAGAAGCCTTCCATGATAAGGTTCAACCAGTCTATGATAAATACAAAGCCCAATTCGGAGACTTATTCAAAATTATCGATGATGCAAGATAAAAAATTGGTAAGGACAGTCTTTTGACTGTCCTTCTCTTTCAAAAGGGGGGACCTGAATGGAGAATTTGCTAGCGAAATTAAGGAAGATTACTGAATACCTTGTCTATATTATGCTTTCTGTGATGACAATTATTATTTGTTATCAGGTTTTTTCGCGTTTTGTCCTCAATGTTACACCGCCATGGATACAAGAGTTATCACTTCTATTAATGGTGTGGATTGGCTTTCTTGGTATTGCAGTAGGATTACAAGATAACAGTCATATTCAAATTAATCTTTTTATTAATGCACTTCCAGAAAAGGCTAAGGTGTGGATAGGTAAATTGCATCGAGTGTCAGCGATCCTCTTTGGTTTATTTATGGTAATTCAAGGCGGCCAGTTTGCCTATGATATGAGAACCTCTACTATATCTGGTCTTAACATGCCATCAGCTGTTCTTTATTATTCTGTACCAGTTTCTGGAGGATTGATTATTTTGTATTTGGTTTTTGAGTTATTTGGAAAATGGCATCCTGTTATTGATGAAAGTGAGGGGGGATGAATAATGGCCATTCTAACTTTATTTGGTTTATTTATTGTTCTACTAATTTTCGGTTTTCCCGTAGCGTTAGCGATGGGACTGACATGTATTGTAGTTGCCCTTCAATTGGATATTCCTTTATCCATGTTAGCCCAGCGGATGGTAACCGGGATTAATAGCTTCCCTCTATTGGCCATTCCTTTCTTTATTTTAGCAGGAGAAATTATGAATATCGGTGGGATCTCCAAACGGCTTGTCCGATTTTCGGATGTATTAGTTGGTCGTTTTCGTGGAGGTTTAGCAAATGTAAATATCACAACCAGTATGTTATTCGGCGGAATATCTGGTTCAGCCTTAGCCGATGCCTCTTCCATTGGTTCTATCCTCATCCCTATGATGAAAAGGAAAGGCTACGATACAGATTTTTCTGTTGCTGTAACAGTTTCAGGTGCAACACAGGGCATTATTATTCCTCCCAGCCATAATATGATTATTTACGCCTTGGTTGCAGGTGCTGGTGTTTCTATCAGTTCTCTATTTTTAGCGGGAATTATTCCAGGGGTATTATTAGGAATTGCTTTAATGGTTACCTCTTTTATCATTGCGGTAAAAAGAAAATACCCTGCCGAAAAGCCATCCTCCTTTAAAGAAGTCCTCGTTGCTGCTAAAGAGGCAGTTCCAGGTCTGTTTACTGGTGTCATTATTATTGGAGGAATTATTTCAGGTATTTTCACTGTTACAGAGTCTGCTGCTATTGGTGTTGCCTATGCTTTCATTATTAGTTTCTTTGTCAATCGGGACGTTCCGTTTTCGAGAATTGTAAATGTATTATCAGGAACATTTAAGACAATGGCTATCGTCGTTTTTCTAATCGCCGTTTCTAGCGGATATGCTTGGTTATTGGCTTTCTTAAAGGTTCCAGCAATGATTTCAAGTGGTATGCTGGGGCTTTCAGATAATCCTATTGTTATTAAGCTAATCATTGTAGCTATCCTATTATTCTTAGGAATGATCTTAGATGTTGCACCCATTATTCTGATTACAACACCCATTCTTTTGCCAATTGCGCAAAGTGTTGGAATGAATCCAATTCATTACGGAATCGTTATGATGATTTGTATGGCGATTGGTCTTGTTACACCGCCAGTTGGAGGAGCACTATTTGTAGGTAGTGCGATTGCTAAGGTCCCGGTTGAAAAGGTAATCAAGGCACTCTTACCATTTTACGTTTGTATGATTGTGGTCCTACTTCTAGTAACCTTTGTCCCTCAAATTGTAATGTTTGTGCCTAATTTACTGGACTAACTTAATAGATTTTGTAAAATAGCAGGTTGCTCCCCTAACGAAAAATCCTGCTCGAGGACAATATCCTTACCAATAACGGTCCGAGTTTTCTCTCTATATTCTGATGGTGAGATTCCTATTCTATCCCTAAATAAACGGGAGAAATAGGGGGGCGTTAACCCTACTAAATCAGAGATTTCTGTAATGGAAAGGTTGGTGAATTCTAAATATTCCTTTGACTTTTCTAATCGCAATCGCTGAAGGAAATTCATTGGAGTAGTCCCTAACTCTTTCCTAAAGATTTCGATGAGATAATGAGGATGGAAATTGAAATATTTAGCAATATCCTCAAGGGATATTTTGGATTGTATATGCTGAGTCATGTACTCAACAAAAGGGAAATCTGGATGAAATTCATTTTCTACTGAATAGGAATTTAATTCATTTTCCCGCTTTGAATACTCTCTTTCTACTAAAATCGATAGAAGGAACGCTTTAAATCCAGCATCGATTCTGAAAGGTAATAATTCATTAGGTTTATGCAAGTTTTGGGTAGACAGTTTAAAAAGGTTTTTTACTTCATTAACGTTGCTAATATAAAGGGGTTTTCGGCAATGATTTGACTGAAGGAGATTCTCTAATTCTTTGCACATTATATAGAATTTGAGATCAATCGTCATTGAATCTTGGGTGAAACGGAAGCTATGGACACAACCTTTTGGAATAAAATAGGCATGTTGCGGTTGAAGGATAAATGAGTTTTCATCCATTTTAATAGTCCCTTCACCATCTATAACGAATAATAGTTGATAAAAGCTATCATGAACATGGCTTTCAACTGCACTATTTTTTTCGTAGTCTATACGTGAAATCCAAATGATGCGTAATTGGTTATCTCTTAGCATTCTAATGTCCTCCCCTTGGTAGTTACTCATAATTTTAACATAACTTGATTCAAGTGTTTTGAAAAATCTGAAGAGGAGGATGTATATAATGGGATATTTACTTGGAATCGATATCGGTACTTCAGGGACAAAAACCTGTTTATTTCGCTATGATGGTGAACTTGTCACTTCAGCATATGCAGAATATCCTATGCTTCAACCACAGGTTGGATGGGCAGAACAGCATCCGGAAGATTGGTGGAATGCAACAAAACAAACCATTCAAATGATTTTTAAACAGGCGAAAATAAAAGCTTCTTCCATCAGAGGTATTGGTTTATCGGGTCAAATGCATGGTCTTGTCCTGGTTGATCGAAACGGAACTGTGTTAAGACCAGCAATTATTTGGTGTGATCAAAGAACCGGTCAGCAAGTAGAATGGATGCGTGACTCCATCGGTACGGAAAAGATTATTGAACTGACATCTAATACTCCGTTACCAAATTATACAGCAACGAAGCTATTATGGGTAAGAGATAATGAACCTACTATATATGAAAAAATTCATAAAGTTTTATTGCCGAAAGATTATATTCGCTATAAGCTAACTCAGGAATTTGCTACTGAAGTTTCTGACGCATCGGGTACTTTGTTATTAGATGTGGCATCCAGGAAGTGGTCTTCCAAGATGGTAACATTACTAGGTATTGAGAATGATTGGTTACCAGAGGTTAGAGAATCTAATCAGATATCAGGAACAGTGTCTAAACTTGCAGAAATAGAAACAGGACTAGCTGAAGGTACAGCTGTAGTTGGAGGTGCAGGAGACCAAGCTGCAGGTGCAGTCGGTAATGGTATTGTTCACGCCGGGGTTATTTCGGCAACAATAGGGACATCAGGTGTTGTCTTTGCATCAACAGATGAAATCAAAAAGGATTCACTTGGTCGGCTTCATAGCTTTTGTCATGCTGTACCTGGTAAGTGGCATGTTATGGGTGTTACTCAAGCTGCTGGAGGGTCGTTACAATGGTTCCGAAATCACTTTGGATTGAGTGAAATGGAGCATGCAAAATCTCTACAGAAAGATGTTTATGATATTTTCTCAGAAAAAGCTATGGATGTTAAGCCAGGGTCTGAAGGACTTGTGTTTCTTCCTTATCTAATGGGTGAGCGGACTCCTCATTTGGACTCTTATGCCAAAGGGACATTTATTGGAATCACAACAAGGCATGGGAAAGAGCATTTCATTCGCTCTATTATGGAAGGCGTAGCCTTTAGTCTTAAGGATTGTTTAAGTTTGATAGATGATTTAAAAATTCCCAATACCGAGATTCGATTATCAGGCGGGGGAGCAAAAAGTCTTGTGTGGCGCCAAATATTTGCTGATGTTTTTAATCAAAAAATACATAGGATTCACGCAAATGAGGGACCTGCATTTGGTGCGGCTCTATTAGCCGGTGTTGGAACCAACATCTATTCATCTGTGGAAGAAGCGTGTTCCCAAACCGTTAAGTATTATGATGCAGTTGAACCTACCCAAGAATTTGTCGAAAGATATGAAGACTATTACACTATTTATAAAGAGCTTTATTTTAATTTATATGAGACCTTTTCTTCACTTCATAAATTAGCAGTTAAATAAAAAGATGGGATACAAATCCCATCTTTTTTTAATGTTTAGTTTCTACTATTTACTTCATTTTTTCCCCGGCGCTTTAACGCAACGGGGGACTGTCCCCACTTTTCTACTTTTTCTTTTGCCCAGGAGGCATTTGTTTCACATGAATGCTAAGCTCTGTTTTTACTCCATGGTAAGAAACCGTAATCGTTGTTTTGCCTTTTTTACCAGCTTGAAGCACGCCGTTTTGGTCAACTGTTGCAATGCTTTTCACTCTTTTCGTGGGGACAGTCCCCCAATGGGGTAATACGTCACAGTGATAAAGGTAAGCAAGGGTCATTGGTTCTAATTTCATAATGTTGATAAATTTTTCATACAGTTAGGTAAACAGTTATTTTTCTGTGTAAAAGCTTTGTTTGAGTAATAAAAGGGGGGAGCAACATGCAATATAGGAAATCGATAATTGGTGGGGCCATTGCCATTGTGATTTTAGTAGTTGGCTTTTTTTCGACTACCACAGTTGCATCCGGCTATCGTGGAGTGCTATTACAATTAGGGGCCGTTAAGCCAACGATTTTAACGGAGGGGTTTCATTTTAAGCTTCCGTTTATCCAAACCGTTCAACCGATTGAGGTACGGGTACAAAAAGAAGAAAGCTCTCAGACAGCCGCCTCCAAGGATCTCCAAACCGTTACCACAAATGTGGCCGTTAACTTTTCTGTTAATCCGGAAGCTGCGAATAAACTTTATCAAGATATCGGATTGGATTATCGTTCTCGGATTGTTGATCCCGCGATTGCGGAATCTTTAAAAGCCATTACCGCACAATATACAGCAGAAGAATTGATTTCGAAGCGTCCAGAGGTATCAGCAAAAGTAAAAGAGATGCTTGCTGCAAAATTAACAAAGTATTATATGATTCTAGAAGATATTAATATCAAAGAGTTTGCTTTTAGCGAAGAATTCAATAAAGCGATTGAAGCCAAGCAAACCGCGGAACAAAACGCATTAAGGGCGCAACGGGACCTCGAAAGAATCAAAATTGAAGCGGAGCAGAAAGTGGCTCAAGCAGGGGCAGAAGCAGAAGCCTTACGTTTGAAAAAGCAAGAAGTCACGCCAGAGTTAATCCAATTAAAACAAATTGAAGTTCAAGAGAAGGCATTGGAGAAATGGGATGGCCGCCTTCCAAGTGTCACAGGTGGAGCCACACCGTTCATTGATGTAAATGGGCTCGAGAAACAAAAATAAAGAGAGGGGACAGTCCCCCAGCGCTTTAATGCGCTGGGGGACTGTCCCCACATTTTTTTTAACTCATTTTCGGTTTAGCCACCATTCCTTGTTGCTCTGATGATGAGTCCTTCTGAACCAAGAAGGAGGTAAGGAAGGCCAAGATACTTCCCACGAATCCGAATATAAAGAGGTGGTGAATGCCTTCCATGAAGTTAGCACCGCTAGTTAATAATGCACCCATGATGGTAACACCAATCGCAGTTCCCATGTTCCGGCAGAACATAAAGAAGGAAGTGGAGATTCCTTTTTCCGTCGGACCGACGAGCTGTTGCACGCCAATCATGCCAACCGTAGTCAGAAGACCAAACGCTAAGCCTTGAACAATCATGACTAAGAAGACAAACCAAAAACCGTGGCTTGGGTCAAGCATTGTTAACAGGAAACCAGACAGGAACAATAACGCATTTCCGATGATTAACAAGATGCGATAACCGTATTTGAGAATCCACTTACCTGCAGGCACGGCCGCGGCCATCCAGCCGATAGCTGTTCCGAGTAAGGCCACACCGCTAAGGAACAGCGAAAGCCCAGCGATATTTTGCAAGAACAAGGGAACAAAGCTGGAAGCCCCAAATAAAGCGGTCGTCCCAATAAAGGCATTGATGTTTATGCGAGAAATCATCTTATTTTTAAACATAGACAGTGGAACAATGGGTGACTCTTGTTTCTTTTCGAAGAAGTAAAAAACCACTAAGAAGACAATTCCAATGATTGCGTATAGGTCGCGATTGTCCTTCACGATTGTATCTAATAGAAGGAACGTGACCCCAATCGCAAAGAGAATGGCACCGATGTAATCGACCTTCGCTTTTTTTGGCTGATAATTTTCTTTATAAGGCAGCAGTGTGATAAACGAAATAATACACACCGGCAGATTGACGAAGAAAATCCAGCGCCAAGTCATAAACTCGACAAAGAATGATCCTAGCAATGGTGCAAGCACGGCGGATAAGCCCCACATTGCCGTAAATAGCGCCTGGATTTTGCCTCGTTTTTCAACAGAAAACAAGTCACCAGCAATGATGGCAGGGAACGGCATCATGAATCCTGCGCCGATTCCTTGCACAGCACGGAAAAGGACCAATTGAACCATGTTGGCGGAAATCCCGCAAAGGAGCGATCCTACTAGGAATAGGAGGATTCCGGTACCAAATACTCTTTTACGTCCGAATAAATCTGATAATCTACCAGCCACAGGTGAAAGAATGGTGCTGGTAATCATGTAAGACGCGAACGACCACGCATAGAGGTCAAATCGGCCTAACTCCTTTGCTATGATGGGCATCGTCGTATTCATGATCGTCGAATCGATGGATGCAACCAGCATCGCAAGAACAATACTAACCATCACAGTTGTTCTGCTTTTCATCTATATAACCCCTTTGTTTTTTGAAAAAATTTTTTCGTACTGTAAAAATCTTGAACTTGAGATATAGTAAAACAAATTGGGGTGCCTGTCAAGAAGAATGCGGTAAAGCGCTGGGCCTAATTAATAGATATGTAGATATCTATATAAAATGTGTAGATATCATTGGATTTTGTGTAGATAAACGAGAAAAGTGTGTAGCTTTCCTCTGAAAACGTGTAGAAAATAGTTAACAAAACCAGTTTCCTGTAGAATAAGGGTATCTCATTTTTATGAAAGAAGGATGGTTTTGTACATGGGACAAAGAAAATGGTGGATCATAGCGGCCATCATATGGATGATGGCAATCTTTTGTGCGACCCAGCTTCCGTATTTTACGGGGGATAATACGTCAAAAACCATTGAAAAGGTAGTTGATACAGAACGTAAAAGCATCGATACACCAAGTGCGGACAATGAGGTGATTGAGGTGTTGAACTTACTAATTCGAAAGGCGACACATCTTACGGCATTTGGTTTCCTTGCCTTTTTGCTGTTCAAATCACTGGAAACCACTCGTTTTCCGTACATACTCGCATGGGTCCTAACGTCCCTGTACGCGATAAGCGATGAATACCATCAATCTTTTATGCCTGGCAGGATGGCATCTTATAAGGATGTCCTAATTGATGCCTGTGGGGCATTGGTTGTTTTGTCCATGGTTTATTTCTTTAGAAAAAAAAGGACGAAATCATATTAGAAAAAGAATGAAAGGACACTCGATGTGCCCTTTTATTTTTTTTGCCTATAGATAATTTTCACAATCATCCAAATTAAAATGGAGGAAATTTTCTCCACTCTTAAAGATAAAAAAGGTATTTACTTTTATTTTGCTAAATATAATTAATTTGACAATACAAAGAGGGGGTAGTTTATGAAGTCAAAAAGCTTACTATTCATTGTCTGTCTTTCACTGATTTTAGGATTGCTTGCTGCTTGTTCAGGCAAATCTAACTCTTCCAATACTTCCAATGGGGCTACGAAAGTGTCGATGGTATATTGGCCTGGACCTGAGTCAGATGCCATGAAGAAAGTAGTCGATGAATACAATAATGGCCAAGGGAAAAAGGACAAAGTAAACGTTGAAATGGTGTTGTTAAGTCGTGATGGAACGTATGAAAAGGAAGCAACTATGATGAGTTCAAAATCAAGTGAAGTGGATATGTATTTTACAGCTAGCTATATCATTGGACAACATGCTCCCTCTTTAGATCCATTAAATGATCAATTAAATTTAAAAAACTACTTGCCGTCTGCCGTAGATTCATTAACTGTTGAGGGGAAAACACTCGGGATTCCAATGGATGTAAGTAATCACTTTTTATTTTATCGTACTGATTTAATAGAAAAATTATTGGCAGACAAGGATTGGAAGGCGGCTTATGAAAAAGTAAGTGAAAAAGCCGTAGGTCAAAAATTAGAGCCAAAGGATCCAAAAGATTGGAACTGGGATGATTTTGTTGCAACGGCTGCTTTCTTTACCCAAAAAGAAAATAGTGATTCTCCAACAAAGTACGGGACAGCTCTTCAATTAAAGAGCTTGATTTTCAATACAATGATTTGGGATGACGTACTTTGGGGTAACGGCGGAAGCTGGTTAGATCAAGATGGAAACGTTACGTTAACTTCAGAACCTGCGAAAAAAGCGATGCAGATTTACCAAACAATATATAAAAATCAATATACTTCACCAAACTCCTCTGTTGCAGAATATGCGGAGACTCAAGAAGCAGTAAAATCCGGAAATGCAGCGTTTGCAATTCAATGGTCCGCAGCCTATGGAGAATTGAATGATCCAAAACGCTCACCAAATGTTGCTGGGAAAATTGGGGTCGCACCGATTCCTGGAGGAAAAACACATGTTCATGCACTTGCCGTTGGATTAAATAAATATAGTAAGCACAAAGAAGCAGCTCTAAAATGGATGGATTATTTAACCAAAGAACAAGCACTCACAACATATGCAAAAAACGGGGGAATACCGCCGCTTGCATCCGTCCTTGAAAATATGGGGTCAGACAACCCAGTTTTACCAATTATCTCAAAGCATATTGACGAATATGGATATTCTGTTCCAATCCTTCCGCAAACACAACCAATACTTGAGGCATTATCAAAAGAATTAAGTGGCGCTTGGGTTGGCCAAGGAGATATCGATCAAGCACTAGAGAAAGCACAAGAATCCGTAAAGTCCTTATTGAAAAAGTAAGGGATGAATGAGGGGAGGCAACTTGCTCTCCCTTTTTCTTTCTAAAATGAGGTGAGTATATGTATCAAAATCAAAAATGGGCGAGGTGGTTGTTAGCTTCTCCTTTAATTCTCTTTTTGCTGGTTCTTGTAGCATTCCCCGCCATTTACGGTATTTTTACAAGTACCCAAAACATGACAATCGGAAATCCGGATTTCTCGTTTACTGGAATTGAAAATTACATGAAGGTTCTTCAGAATGAGGATTTTTGGCAATCGATGTGGTTTACGGTCCGATTTACTTTTCTTACTACTGTTTTGGAATTAATCTTAGGTTTTGGTCTTGCCCTATTATTTGACCGGAGGTTTCCAGGAAAACGTCTATTGCTTAGTTTTATTCTTATTCCAATCATGATTGCTCCTTCCTTAATGGGGATCATGCTCCGATTAATCTTAAATGAAAATATAGGAGTGGCCACTTATTTTTTTACGAAAATGGGCCTGAACGTAAATTTATTTGATCCATCCACCATTGTACCGCTTCTGATTGTACTTGATATCATACAGTGGGTTCCATTTACCTTCCTCATTTTATATTCCGGTCTTCAAACGGTTGATCACGGTTTGTATGAAGCAGCAGCTATTGATGGGGCTTCTTACTGGAAAACGATTCAAAAGGTAATTCTCCCTATTGTTTCACCGATTTTGTTGATAGCAGCTTTTTTAAGGGGAATTGATTCATTTCGAACGTTTGATGTAATTTATGTGCTAACCAATGGAGGACCAGGAAACACCACCACATCAGCGAGTATTTTTATTTACAAAACTGCATTTAAAGATGGGAATATTGGTGAGGCATCGGCTGCCTCGATTCTTATTGCTCTCATGCTCCTAGTACTTCTGTCCTTTTTATTAAAACGATTGGGTGCCAAACAAGTTTAGGGGGGAACAGGTTGAAATCAACAAAAGGCTGGAGAATAACGATTACTGTCATCTTTATTGCATTCATCTTGAATATCCCTTTGATTAATACGATTTTTACCAGCTTGAAGACGGAAGGGGACATCTCTGCTCAGCCGCCAAAATTCTGGTTTACACCCACATTCGAGCATTTTCAAAATGTTCTCTATGCAGCCGGATATGATTTTCCTCAATTCTTTTTGAACAGTATCTTTTTGGCTGTGTCTACAAGTTTGCTAGTCATTTTAATTTGTTTACCATCAGCATATGCGATTGTCAGACTTGGATTTGGTCGGAAGCATCTAATGCCGTTTGCTACAGGTTTGAGGTTGTTTCCCCCGATTATTTTTGCTATTCCCTATTACATGATGTTTCAATATTTAGGACTTCTCGATACGGTTACAGGTCTAGTTCTTATTAATATCTTTTTAAATCTTCCACTTGGACTCCTTTTAATGATTGGATTTTTACGTGAGGTGCCAAGAGAAATTGAGGAATCAGCTGTAATCGATGGGTGCAATGTGTTTCAAATTTTATTGAAAATAATCATCCCTCTTATGGGACCAGGAATTGCTTCTGTTGGAATCTTAACATTTATTTTCTCATGGAATGATTATTTATTCGCTGTCATTATTGCTTTAAAAAATGCTACGCCTGTTACACTCGGATCGACGATGTTTATCACAAGCTGGGGGATAAAATGGGGAGACATTTCCGCTGCAACACTGTTGTCTATCCTGCCGCCGCTCCTATTTACCTTTTTTGCGCAGCGGTATTTAGTTAAAGGCTTGTCAGCCGGATCGTTAAAAGGGTAAGAAAGGATGAATCCTATGACGGAACAACAGACTACTTCAGCTGTTAATTTGATTTCTCACATACGAAGTGTGTACCCTTCTTTAACCAAAACAGAAAAAAAAATAGCTGCTGCAGTGCTGGATGAACCTATGGTTGTGATGTATGCAAGTATTACTGATTTAGCAGAAAAAGCAAGCGTAGGTGAAACCAGTGTTCTCCGATTTTGCAGAAGTGTGAATTATAGAGGATTTCAAGATTTTAAAATTGCTCTTGCTCAGTCTGTAACCTCAGAACTTGAGTCGGCTTCTCTATCCTTTGATAACAGGATGGAAGAATTGACAGAGAAAAATAAGCGGCTACTACAGGATACAGCTAATCTACTATCTGAATCAGAGCTTGATCATGCTGCAAACCTGCTTTTAAATGGAAAAAAGATTCTCTTTTTTGGAGTGGGTTCCTCAGGGGCGACCGCGCAAAACGCTCATTTTCGATTCCTACGCTTAGGGCTGCCGGTAGAGGTGGTTACAGATGGACATCTTGGTACTGTCAAAGCATCATTGCTTTCGAAAGAGGATGTCATAGTGGTGGTTAGTGTCTCGGGTAGTACTGTTGATTCAGTCGATGTTGCACAGGCAGCAAATGAAAACGGGGCAAAGGTGATTGTCATGACAAGTCATGCAAAATCACCAGCTACGAAATTTGCTGATGTATTGCTTTTAAGTGCATCAAGAGAAAAACCGACCGAAGGAAGTGCTTTTTCCTCCATTATTGCCCAGCTTCATATATTAGAAATTTTATTTGACTCTATTTTGTCAAAGATGGGTAAGAGAGGAAAAGAGTCTATGGAAATTACAGCAAAAGCGAGCAGTAGAAAATTATATTAAATGGGGTGATGGAATGAACTTAGAGAAATTGCGAAATCAGATGGTTGTTTCATGCCAGGCACATAATGATCATCCATTAAATAAACCTGAAGTATTAGCAAGTTTAGCTCTATGTGCAGAAAGAGCGGGTGCGGGAGCTATTCGCGCGGATCATCCTGTTAATATTCAAGAAATAAAAAAGGTCATTTCACTCCCTGTTATTGGTATATATAAGGTCCCTACGAACGTAAAAGGGAGATACTTTATCACTCCTAGTTTTGAGCACGCGAAGAACATTGTTGAGGCGGGTGCTGATATAGTAGCTGTGGAGGCTACCTATGAAAATCAACCCGATGACAAGGTATTAAAGGGATTATTGAAACGGATTCAAGAAGAGCTGAAGGTTCCTGTTATGGCAGACGTTTCGACTTTGGAAGAAGGGGAACGAGCATGGAATTCTGGGGCAGATTTGATTGCCACGACACTTTCTGGATATACAAGAGATAGTCATAACCGCTCTAAACCTGATTACCCGCTCATTCAATCCCTTGTAGATAAGGGCATCCGTACCGTTTGTGAAGGACATATTAGGACCCCACTTGAGGCTAAGAAAGCATTGGAACATGGAGCTTATTTTGTGGTCGTTGGTACGGCCATAACCGACCCGCTTTCCATCACACGATGGTATGTGGAAGCATGCCAATAGGGAGTAAATAGTATGATAAGTGTGGTGGTGGATGGTGGACAAACAAAAACGGAAGTAATGCTAATAGATGGAGAGGAAAGGGTGGAATCATGGTTGGAGCGACCCATTTTGCACCCTGCATCATCCGAAGGCATGACTCGATTGACTGAGATTGTAACGTCTCTATTAACTAAACTTACCTCCCTTCATAAGGGAAAGAATTCCTACCAACTGGCGTTTAGTTTAAGTGGGTTTCATGGTGAGGCATTCATTGTATCGCATATCCAAAATCTCGTTCAAACCTTTCCTTTGCTTATTACAAAGACTTTGGTTATTCCTGATTACGTTGGTAATTGGTCTTCTGTCACAAATGGTGGTCCTGGAATTGTTATCCTTAGTGGGGGCGGTACCATCGCTTATGGCGAAAATGAACAAGGGAAATCTTGTCGCCTTGGAGGGTGGGGGCATTTATTGGGGGATGAAGGAAGCGGGTATTGGTTTGGCTTAGAAACTATCAAAGCTGCACTGCGCTCCATGAATGGCCTTACAGATATTACTCCTCTTCAAGAAGTGGTGAAAGACTATTTTCATATAAATCAAGAATTTGAACTCACACATGCTTTGTATTCAGGTCGTTATTCCGACCAAGAAATTGCCTTTCTTTTACCTAAATTAGATGAAATTGTACAAAAGGGTGACCCTATTGCTATAGATATCATTCAAACCGGTGTTTCCTATTTAGTAAAGTTAGGAGTCAAAATGGTGGAAAAGTTGGGTGACATACCAATCTATACCTCTGGAGGAGTGTTCCGAGCGCTTTCCATTCAAAAAGAATTCCTTCATCAAATGCAGGTGAAAGGTTTATTAGTGAAAAATCATACGATTGTAAAACCTGCATATGGTATTTTGCGATATTTAGAATTACATAAAAAAGAATGAACGAGCACCCATCACCCTGCTCGTTTATTCTTTTATATTATGATTCCATCGCCTGCTAGTTATCATTCACGATTGGCTGATCCACTATGTCAGTATCTATCGTGTTGGTTGAACTTGCTCCTGTAATCGTGACAATGGAAGCGCCTGTATTGGAAGCACCTGAACCATGCAAGGTTTTAATCGCATTTTTCGGTGAAACAAATACCGCGCCGCCAAACTGTACGACTCCACCACTTATCGTTTCAATCTTCACTTGCCCAGGTCCAAAAGACATACAAAAACATCCTTTATGAGTAAATTCTTGTAATCTAATCTATGCTAGATACCAACCACTTGTTCATTGGTGCAGTCCACAAAAACTTCTAAAACCATCTCAGGCTCCTCCCAAAGTAGGACCAGAATACAAAGGTTAAGATGGATAAGGCAATGATGGTGATGAGCCAGGCTCGTTCAAATATGTTCCAGCCGTGTTTTTCCGCAAACCATTCCCCTAGTAAGATGCATAGATAAAAGATAATGAATTCTTTTACCCTCAAGAGGATAAAGCTTAGAAGTCCATGGATATCCACTCTCCGTTCCCCCTCGCTTGTACATCTATATTCCTATGTGAAGAGTTATATGTGTATAGTCACAGCTCGACATGTTTTTTGCGGGAAAGTAACAAGAAAAACAGTAACAATGAAGGTTGGTACGGTTTTTAATCAAACGTTTGATTAGTATAACACATATCGAACGAAGGTTGTTTTTACAGGGAATTTGCTTTTTAGAGTAACAGGATTTGGACTTTTTGAGGAGATTTGAAGATTTAATGTAAAAAAAAAGTGAGTCACAAAATGCACTCACTTTCAACGATCTCAATTAGCTGCTTTAATTGCGCGACACTCTGCTCCAGTGAAAGGGAATAATAGCGCTGTGTTCCTTTTTGGTCACTGACGACAAGATGGTTGTCGCGCATGATTTTTAAGTGGTGGGAGATGGCCGGGCGCGACAGGTTCGACTGCTCGGCGATCTCATTGACACTTAACGGCTCTTTTTCCGCAAGCAACAGGATGATGTCCTGCCTTGCTGGGTCCGCAAGAGCGGTGAATAACGGTATACATGAGCGAAATACATCGATTGCTTGTTGGGCCATGCCTAACATTTCCCCCTTTGTTTGTAAAAATTACTTTTCACCGGTTACATATTTGGATATCTTCGCGGCCAGGTTTCTTGGCATGAATTTTGCCCCAAGTACCCCAGCTTTATTTAAGCCTCCAGTCACAATAACGCGTTTCCCGTGCATCAATGCCTCGTATCCCTGCTTTGCCACCACATCAGAGGACATCGCTGAACTGAACATTTTCGAATTTTCCACACTTGCCACCACACCAAAGTTTGTTTTTGTAGCACCCGGGCAAAGGGTGGTTACTGTCACGCCAGTACCGGCAAGCTCCTCCACAAGTGCTTCCGAGAAAGAGAGGACATAGGCTTTGCTAGCAAAATAGACCGCCATCAATGGACCTGGCTGGAATGCGGCTGTACTTGCAACGTTTAGAATTCTGCCGCTCTTTCTTTGCTTCATTTTCGGCAGGAAGTAATAGGTGAGTTCCGTAAGAGCCGTAATGTTTAATTGAATCATATTTGATTGTTTCTCGAGTTCGAGCTCATCGAATTTGCCCATTAATCCGAAGCCGGCATTATTCACGAGAACATCAACCGATATTCCATTTTGTTCTACTTCTTCATACACTTCTTTCGCCGCGCCTGGCACACTTAAGTCCTTAGGAATAACGGTTACTTCTACATTTGAGTAGGTTTGTTTCAATTCATTTAAAGTGCTCTCGTTTCTTGCGACTAAAACAAGATTATAGCCATCCTTAGCAAACAGTTTAGCAAACTCATAGCCTAAACCGCTGGTTGCGCCGGTAATTAATGCCGTTTTTTTCATAAAATGAACCTCCATAAGTTGTGAATATATGTTTAAACGTTTAAATGTTTAAGTGTTTAAACATATAATAACCAAAAGACATCCATATGTCAACAGTTGCCAAATGGTTAAAATATGAAACCTTACAATCTGCCAATCGCATTACTAAGTAATAGTAGATTTAGGAGTGATTACATATGTATGAGCATAAGGTTGGAAATCAAGGGTTAATTTTCTTGTTACGGAAAAAATATCTGCACTATTGTTCAAATATTATTATAGAATAAAAGACAAATAGGTAAAAGGGATTGGTAGTAATGAATAATCAACCTAACATCCTTCATGTATCTAAAAAACCAGGGGTTAGATACGGCAGTATTAATGAAGCAATATATGAGGCCCCGGAAGGTTCGACTATCATTGTTGAACCTGGTAGATACGAAGAAGAGATTATTATTAATAAAAAAATACAAATTATTGGTAATGGTTCGATTGACATGGTGATTCTCGAAGCTAAGGAGACGGTCATATTAATTGATACAGAGGAAGAAGTTTTTATAAAAGGATTAACCATTTCACAATCCAAAAGTGGAATAGGACATGCGATTGAAATTCCTAAAGGTAAACCTGTGATTGAGGACTGTCACATTTATGCCGGAATAGCTGATTGTATAAATATTGCCAATATGGCAGATCCCGTCATTCGGCAATGCAAACTATCCAATGGAAAAGGGAAAGGGATTGTTTTTTCTAATTTTGCTAAGGGAACAATTGATTCTTGTGAGCTAAATGGTTTTTACTCTCCTGCTTTATGGATTATGGATGGCAGTCATCCAGTCGTCAAAAACTGCAAAATCTATGATGGAAAAGCGATGGGGGTTGTTTTTGACAACAATGGTAGAGGGATACTTACAAATTGTGAAATATACCAAATACATGAGAAATACCCAGCTATTTGGGTAAATGATCATAGCAATCCTGTAATAAGCGGGTCCTATATTCATTCTGGAAAAGGCAATGGTATCTTAGTAGAAAAAGAATCAAAGGCGGTTATTGAGGATTGTCAGATTGAACGTTTCGAAGATAAGGCTCTAGTTGCTGACGAGGGAAGTACGTTGACTATTCATCATAGTAAAAAAAACGATGAAATAGGAACCGAGTCATGTAATAACAAAATAAGCCAAAATGTTTTTGCTATTGATTTAGGTGTTTCCAATACCAGAGTTTGCTTTTTAATAAAAAATGAATTTAGCCCGGTAATTACTTTTCCATCTTTCTTATCATATATAGATGGCGACTGGGAGATTGGGAGTCTAGCTAAAAATGCAGCTTCTTCAAATACTCAAACCTTTTCTGGATTAATTCAGGGAATAGGCAAAAATAAAGCCTACATTATTGATGAAAAGAACTATACCGGCGAAGAATTGCTAGGTAGGTATCTAAATTGTATAAATGATTTGCTCGAGGAATCATTAGGGGAACGTATGGAAAAGTGTGTAATTACTTCGTCAAATTTAGATGATTACATTTTTACAAAAGCACTTAAAGATACTCTTAAAAGGTTTAGTGGATTGGAAGTATTACGAGTGATTGGTCAGGCGAAAGCACTAGGATTGGCCTATGGTAAGGAAATAAAAAAAGAGGATGAAACCATACTATTCGTAAATATCGGTGGAGGTTCTTTGGATATTGCAGTCATGAATATAGGTGAGGGTGTGCATGAAGTAGTCACTCATAGCGATGATTTTGAGCTTGGCGGTGAGCATTTTGATTTAGTTATCGTTCATCATCTATTAAAAGAGTTTAATGAGAAATATCAACTGGATCTTTCTAAAGATCCTATGGCTGTTAGACGTTTAAAGCATGCAGCTGAAAATGGAAAGATTGAACTGGCATCAATTTCCAGCACTAATATACTGTTACCCGATATTTACGTTAATGGTGAGCATTCTTACCGTATTGAGAGCACGTTAACTATTGATAAATTTGAACAATTAATTAGTCATTTAGTTGATAAAATAAAGTTAAAAATAGAAAATGTGCTTTTTGATAGTAAAATAGTGCCTGATGATATTGATAGAATCGTTCTAAGTGGAGGTTCCTCTCAAATACCAATGATTTCTACAATCTTTGGCAGTGAAAAACCGGTTGAAATTCTAGACGCTGATTTAGCTGTGAAAGGGACAGCACTCCAAGCAGGTCTATTAACTGGCGATTTAAAGGATATGGTTTTTCTAGATGCTACAGGTCATTCAATCGGCATCCAAACAGCCTCTCAATCCATAATGGAACTCGTAAAACCTTATACAACCATTCCTGCTAGTCACTCGAACGTGTTCACGACAACAAGGGATCATCAAACGGAGATGGATTTTCATATTTTGTTAGGAAATCAAACGCAGATATCAAAAAATAAAACACTGGTCTTTTTTCAAATTAAAGACCTTCCTAAAGCGCCAAAGGGAGAACTGCAAATTGAGCTTACGATTGAAATAGATAAGAATCATCTATTCCGAATTAAGGTGCAAGACTTGGTTTCAGGTCAGATTCTAAAGAGTCTAACTTTAACTAAAGAGGCTGCAAGGAATGATATACACTTCAAGAATGAAATTGCTTTAAAGAAAGGGACATTTGTAAATATAAGGGAAGAAAACCAAGTCGTTGAGAAAGAGGTATCTATAGACGAGATTCAAGATTTGGTAGAAGAACTCATTTCCATAATAGGAGTAGAGAAAGTGAAACAAAGTTTAAGAGAGCAAATAAATCTAGTGAAACATTAAGCTTCATAGGGGAACAGGGGTTAGTAAATGAAACGATTAGAAAAAATGAAAAAGATTCATGGAATATTGGCAATCATCATAACAGCATTGTTAGTATGGAAGATGAGGCAAAATGGCATGTATGTTGTCATTTTAATTGCTCTAATGTGGGCAACTATGGGTTTATACTGGGTGAAATTTTTACATGCTTACTTGCTAAGATCTATATCGTTATTACTTGCTATTGTCTCAGGGGTTTATGGGTATTATTTTGAGACATATCATGGATATTCCCATTCATTTTTGAATGCTATCTATTCTACCATACATTTGTTTTTTTTAAATGTCGATAATGTCTTTAATAAAGCTGCTGACCCATATGCTTCACTGCCTTTGTCAATTGAGGTAGCACGATGGTCAGCAGCATTTTATACTATATCAACCATTAGTAAGTTTGTACTGAGCTATTTTGGACAATCTGTTAGAGGGATTTGGCTTCGGTTTAAGGGCGGTCATATTATTATTGCTGGATTTAGTGAAAAAGCAGCTATTCTAATTGAGAACCTTAGAAAAGAAGGCTATTCTGTCACGGTAATTGAGGAGACTATTGATAATGAGCAAAAGAACCAGCTTTTTGATCTGGGAGTTTCTTTTTACACAGGTGAAATGACGGAGTATTCTTTGTATAAGAAGAGCGGATTGTCGAGGGCGGGTTATGTCATTCTGTTTCATGATGATGATTCAGTCAATCTTGATATCTATCTGGCTATGAGAGATTATTTAGAGGAAGATCTGTTGCCGGAAAAGTGTCGCTGTCCATTAATAGGTTTGTTTGGAGGGTCCAAACATAAAGACCCAATCACCATCCTACTACATTTAAATCATGCTAAATCACTTCAAGTTTATAATGGCTTAGTAATTGATGAGAGTGAAAAATACCGATCCTATTCCTTTTCTTCATATCAATTAATTGCTGAAAAAATGTTGAAGGAGCGACCGTTATACGAAGGAATTGAGGAACAACTTAGAGATCCAGCCGGCGATCCGCTTCATTTGTTACTGATTGGTTTTGGTAAAGTAAATCAGCAAATAGCATACCAAGCATTAAATGTTTCTCATTTTTTAAATAGAAAAAGGGTACGGCTTACAATACTGGATCGAAACATTGAAAAGGTAAAAAAGCAATGGGGGCATTTGGCAAAGTTTGCAGATCAAGTGGCTGATATCGATTATAGAAAGGTTGATCTTACGGTTCATAATATTAAGGAAGAGCTGGGGGAGATTAATGGAAGGGTTACCCATGTTTTCCTTGCACTTCGAGATGATTATTTGGATATGATAGAGGGGCTTGAATTGGTAGAAACTTGTCCAGATATCCCCGTTTATATAAAAATGAAAGATGACCGTAAAGTAAGTATGTGGCTACATAAAGACCAAAGTGAATTTAAACAGATACAAAGATTTTCCTACTTTCGTGAGGTTTTGAATAGTGAGTTTGTTTTAAATGTAAACTTGAAAAAGCTTGCGAAGCAAGCCCATGAAAACTATCAGCGTCGAAGAGAAGAACTGAACTTACCAACGAGTAAGGCATGGGATATGTTAGATGCATTTAAACAGGAGTCAACCCGTTATCAAATGCTTCATAATGATACTAAATTAATGCTTCTCGGGTTAACAAAGGTGCCGTTAAATGACCCGGAATACTCCCAGCAGGTGCTATCTGCGGAACAATTTGCTGAATATATCATTCCGTATATTGAACCTCTTGCTTACGTAGAGCACGAACGTTGGAATGCATTTCACCTTTTAAGAGGTTGGAAGGCTGCAGGAGAAATAAATGCACCAAGAGAAGAGTTGGATAGATTGAAATTACACCAATACCTAGTCCCGTGGAACGAACTAACAAACGAAATAAAACAATATGACCGTGACAGCATTATCTATCTAAATGAATATTATCGTGCACAAAACTATGGACTAGTTAAAATTTAGAGAATTCAACGTATTATAAATGATGTTCCGCTATCCGTCCTGGGAAGACATTTCTTTTTGTGGTGTCGGGGACCATATTATTTAAAATGTATTTTGAAGATGAAAAACCTGGGAATAAACTTATACCCCAGGTTCTTCTTCGTTTTATTGGGTTTGAATGGTTACTTTTGAGCTAACCCAGCCGGTAACTTTGCTGTTAGTTTGAATTTTATACCAAGTAATCCCTGATGTACTGACACTTGTTTCTCCTAGAAATACCGCTTTATCTCCAAAGGCTAGAACATCTAAAGATGAGCTTGAGCCATCAGGTGCTGTGCGTATATAGACACCATTTTTAGCATTGTTTGCTGGTGTTATATAGGCTGAGTTCTGCTGTGGTGAGGATGCTTCGGTTGTTTCCTCTTCAAATTTTGCAGCTAGTTCAGCCGAAAAACTAGCAAAACTTTTATAGTTATTAGGGTTAAATCCAAGTTTTACAAGATGCTGATTAATAAGGTTAACTTCAAATTTACTCCAAGAATTTCCGACAACACTCTCAGGGTTTACAGTTCCCCAGATTGGAAAAAGTAAAGCGCATATTCCAACTGAAAGAACGTACCTTTTTTTTGTTTTTGGATGAAAATTCCTTTTTTTGGTCAGAAAGTTATTTAATTTTGTAAAAATAAGAAGAAAAAAGGATAACAAAGCATCAAGCAAGCCTGTTCCAAAGAAAGGGTTTTTCCCTTTATTTCTTCTTCTGAAGATTATTTCACCGAGCTTCTGCTGACTTGAATTTAGCAGGGCTGTAACACCGCTCACTGATTTTCTAAATAGAAATATTAGAACCTTTAATATTAATGGGGAAAGAAAGCCAATTATTGCAATAAGTATTACCATTCTATAGGGTGCAGCCATCCCCATTAACTTGATGTAGAAACGATAAATATATTCCATAAATGACGTTTGAATTTTATCAATCAAAGTCACTGTCTATTCCCCTTTTTCGCTTTCTATTGTGATGATTTGAGATAGTTTAGAAAGTAATTCATCATCAGGTTTTTGCGGTGTAGGCTCTTCAATCTTGGTATAATCCTGTTGTTCATTTGCTGCAGCAGGATTTAAGGTATGGTTGGTTTGGGTTGGTTTGTTAAGTGAATTTAGCTTAATAATGTCATCAATGCTTAATCCTATTTTTAATCGTTCATTCACAGTTTGTGTATTTTCTCTCTGTTGCCTTTTTTGATCTTCTTGTATTTCTAAGAAAATAGCAGCGCGTTCTTCATCATTTCTTGCTAATGCTAATCGCGCCCCATAAATCCCGTATCTCTCTGTTAATTCAGAAAGCCTATCCATTTCTTCGAATGTAGCATTAGATTTGGCGCGGGATAGCTGGCTGTTAATTTCAATGTCTGTTTGGACTTTTTTCTGCTGGTATTTTGCTTCTTTTTCTAATGTATTTAATTTTTCTAAGTGTTCTTTTGATTTTGCACTCAGTTCCACATCCGCACTGATATCCAATAGTTTTAAGCCGATATTGTCTAAGTTTTGAGCAAGTTTTATATCTGTTGATAGGCCTTCGAGGGCTGGAGACATAAGATTATACTGTGAGATCGAATGCTTCTTTGTAATATCAGAGATGGCATAAAATAATTGTTTTTTTATGACATTGGAATAATCTTGAGAACGATTTCTTAGGACGAGTGCAGGGTCATTCACTTGAATCATTAAAGAAACTTGGACATTAAATGTTTCCACCGGATCTTGAGAAGGGAACTCTCCCTTATAATCCAAGGTTTTTGGTGTAGTATCGATACGAAACACCTTGTTGAATTTTCCATATCTAAGTTCAGAGCGGCTTAAACGCTGTCCATCCTTAATTGTAACCATCTCTTCTAGTGAATTAATATAGACAAAAGCAACAGTGGAACTTGAAAATGGCTGTTTTTCTGGAAACACACCGCCCTTTACATCATTTGATCCGAGAATAAAATTCATAGTAGTATTACTTCCTTTCAGAAATTTCAATAATTTTAGCAACAATAGGTACAGCGGCCTGTTTGTAAGGTCCTTGTAAGACTTCATAAAGGAGGGTCAAAATTGATTGTTTAAGTTCAGAGCCACCTTTAATTAATAAGGAAAAAGTAAAGAGTTTTAAAGATTCATAAAGGGCTGGATGGTCGTGAGCAATTTTAAAAAAATGTTTCATTACTTGCCCAGCCATTTCCCGTAATTTCCAGTGCTGAAGGCCTTCTGAAATCGCAAGAGGTAGCAACTCGTGCCGAATTTCGTTTTCATTCAGTAAAATGGTTAAATCCAAGTTATCCATATTCATTAAGAGAGAATAAAAGAGATTAAGTATTTCATGTTTTTGAATAGCATTCTTATCGTAATCTTCTAACCATATTTTAAACAAATATGGGACTGATAAAAGGTAAGTATCATCATGTTTTCCATACTCAAATAAATATTTCATACTTTCATAGACGACATCCCCTAATTGGCGTCCCTGAACGTGATAAATCGCTGCTAAGTTTACAAACGAGTTTGGGTAAAGATAAATTCCTATTGGTGTTCCGTATGCAACTGCTGCAGTCCACTGAAGTCTCGTATTATTACTTAATGAAGCCCAGTAATTAACTAATTTATCAATGTATACAAGATTTTCCTTGTATTCCGACATCTCTAAAAGAAGATTAATGGATAAGATACGATAATAGGCTTCTTTATGGTTAGCCCAAGCTTGAATGACCTTATTGTTAATTGTTAACGGGTCAATATTTGATAACTCTACTAAGGCGTTTATGATTTTTTCGTTTGTATATTTATTAGCCCCTGCAAGAAGTATTTCCATCCACTCTAGAATGACCTCTTTTAAATGCGGATAATTTGTCCAAATATAAATTAGGACCGCCGTGGCATCTTCTTTTGTTTTAAATCGAACAAATTGGTCTTGTAAATTTCCTGTTGTGGTATTTATAAAACTAGTATATGTTTCAGCGCTAATTTCATTAAGTTGTTGGATGAATGACTTTCCCAATGGTGCTTCTTGCGAAGGGATATTTTCTAATTGAGTTTCAGAAAGTAAGAATCCCTTTAATTCCTCTGTTCGGTCTACAAGAAAGGTGTACTGTGATTCATTAAAAACCGCCAATGAAAGGATTAGTGCATATTGCTCAATCGACCGATTTGTTTCAAACCAACCTTCTATTCGTTTATTAACATTTTGTGTTAAAGAAGAAAGGAAGTCTTTTGTCGAGAAATTTCCATTCACTATAGAAGAAAGTTTATTGACTAATTCCTCTGAATCTCGTGGTAAGAAGTCATTCGTGATGAAACTATTTAGATCCAAATCCTGCATTAATTGAGCAATTTGGGATTGTAATGAATCTGGGCTCGATACCAGATTTACATGGTTTTGGATTAGTCTTTGAATATCTGCTGGTGGTTCATGTTTGATAAAGTATTCAGAACCTTGCTCAAGCCTTGTTCCATTATTTGTGGTAATCACTAAGAAGGAATGAGAAGTTTGTATGTGTTCAGATAGCTTTTTTAAAGAAAATCCATTTATCGAAAGTAGTGTATCAGGTGAGATATTATCAATGATGTATCCTGCATTTTTTTCAAACGGCAGATTGATTAATTCTTCTAATGAAATATTAGGGAAAATCTGATAATGATTATCGATGTTTATTTCGTTTAATAGACACATGGCTGTCGTAAATTTACCTGTATGTTTTTCGCTTTGCAAAAATAGAATCCCTTTTTCTTTAAGAAGGTCTTTTGCTATTTCAAATTTGGGAAAGGGTACATGAACGGTCTTTGTCCGATATAATTCCTGAGTCTTAATTTGATAAATAAATGATTTTGCTTTTGCGCTTCCCCTTGTCCCTTTCACCTCATGAATGCTTTTTCCATAGTGAGGTATTACCGCATTGGTTTCGTATTGGTGTAAGCTGTACATGCTTCTAATCTTTTCAATTAGAATAGTAATGGAATCGTCTATATTATTCTCATTCGCTTCTAACCAATTAAGAGTAGATATGTAGAATCTCATCCACTCCGATAATGGAACAGAGTCAATTCTAAATGGAATAATTGTTTTATTATTCTCGGATGCAAGTGTCACTTCCCGTTTGACATGTTCAGACGAACCAGAATGCTGAGAAACAATAACAAGAACAAAGCGGAATTTATCAAGTGCTTGTGTGATTCTGGATGCGTAATCTCCACCAGGGGGGATATCGTTGGGGGCAAACCAGCAAGTAAATCCTTCTTCTAAGAGGGAATTATATACCTTTGTAGCGATTTCAGTATCTTTGGTTGAATAACTTATAAAAACTTCTCCCATTTTAAATTCCATCCCTTTTTATGTAAAAATAATGCGAAATCCCTCTAAAGGGACTGCTTTTTGTAAAAATATAATATCATAAAAAAGTATATAATTGGATGTGTTTAAAACTTTTTTCCTGTTTATACCTATAGAGAAGGAATGAGAGGGGGAAAACTGATTGAATTATCAACCAAAACCTTTAGATACCACAAAAATAAAGTTATCAAATGATATTCAGGAATTACAAGAAAAATTAGCTGAGAATATTCATGAAATATGGGCATTGCAAAGATTTCAACAAGGTTGGACATATGGGGCGGAACGAAATGATCAAAAAAAGGAACATCCGAATTTAGTTCCTTATAATGAACTAACTGAAGAAGATAAAGATTATGATAGAAGCACCGCTATGGAAACATTGAAGACCATTCTTTCATTGGGGTATACAATTCGAAAAAACGAGACTAAGTAATAGCAGGCAAAAAAGGAGATTGATATCGCTTAATATTCCGATTTCCAAATGGAAGTGAAAAATATAGTTTTTTTACAAATTGTGGAGGATTAATCGCCACTATTTTCTATTTTATCCAAAAAAAAGAATGATTTCTCTATGTGTGTGAACACTAACTAAAACAAATGTTGACCGAGGAGAGATTTCCCATGCCTGAAATGCCAGCTTTAGCGTCATCAGAGATCGGAACATTATGGATGACTTATCAACAAAAGACGATGATCAAGCATATGTTAGAGTACTTTATTGAAAAAGCAGACGACCAAGAGGCAAAAAAAATTATGAACAATTTACATGAAGAAATTACTCCCTATATAGAACAAATGGTGCGGATTTTTCAAAGTGAAGGAATCCCTACTCCGATAGGATTTACTGACCAAGATATCAATAAAGAAGTCCCGAAGCTCTATGATAATGGTTTTGATATCATGTTTGTCCGAATGACTAAAGAAATCAGCATGGCAATGCACACCTTAAATATCACAATGTCTTATCGCGATGATATGATTCATCTCTATAGGAACCTCACAAGTATGACACAAAAGTATTATCATCAATGTACTAAATACCTACTAGAAAAAGGGTTAATTCCCCGTTCGCCGTATGTTTCAACCACTAAGGAAGTGGAGTTTGTCAAAGATACCAACTATCTAGGTGGATTTAACCCGATTAGCGGGAAACGCTCTCTTAACACGGTGGAGTTGGCAAATATTTATCATGCCATCGAATCCAATGTGACGGGGATGCAAATGATTTACGGATTTGCCCAATGTGCGGAAAAAAAGGATGTGCGTAAATTTTTCACAAAGGGTGGAGAGATGGCAGCAGCCATCGTTAAAGAGATGAGTGAGGTCCTTTTAGAAAATAATATTCCCGTTCCAGCTACTGCTGGTGGGAATATCACTACTTCAACCCTTGCTCCTTTCTCAGATAAAATGATGATGTACTGCGTCAGCCTGTTCTGCAGCTTTTCTTTAGGCGGTAACTCTGTCGGAACGGCATTTAGCTTACGAAATGACCTGCCGGCGAAGCTGTCGATCTTCATGAAAGATATTTTTGAATACGCGCATGAGGGTGCAAAAATCATGATTAAGCACGGATGGATGGAGGAGCCGCCACAAACGGTGAAACCGAAATAAATGCAAGAGCCAGGAGAAGTGTGAATGCACTTCTCTTTTTTTGTGCTTTCGAAAATAAATTTAATATTTTTGTTAAAAATGCAACTTTCTGGTAATGTGAAACGTGGATTAGGTGAAAGGGGGATGAATCGTGCAGCTTGAGGATGTTTTTAAACAGAATCTGAATGATTTGTATCGATACTTATATTCCCTTTCTAAAGACCACTTTGTAGCAGAAGACCTCGCCCAAGAGGCTTTTTATAGAGCTTATGTGTCTCTTGAAGATTATGAAATTAAAAATATTAGAGCTTGGTTATTTAAGGTGGCTTATCATGCGTTCATCGATTTCCAAAGAAAAAATAAACGAGTCATTGTTGAAGATGAAATGGATAAGCACGTTGGCGTCAGTCAGGCCACACCGGAGAAGAAGATACTGGAAAAAGAATCGTTAAGCCAGTTGTTAAAGGACATAAGTGATTTACAAGAGAATGAAAAGCACGCGGTCCTCCTATGCGATCTGCATGATCTTCCCTACCAGGAAGCCGCAGATATTCTTGATTTAAAGTTAAACACATTAAAAAGCCACTTATTTAGAGGTAGAAAAAAGTTGATAGATAAAGTGAAAGGAAGGGAACGGACAGATGAGCGATAAGATGAATCCAAACGATGATGAACTCTATCAAAATTTTATTGAAAATACGAAACTGCAATATAAAACGAGTCATATTCTTACTGAAGAAGATCAACGAACCATTTTTAACGTGGGGAAAGGTCATGCACGATTAACGAATATTTTCATTAGTCTTGCCGTCTTGTTACTGATCATTCCAGTCATGACACTCATCACCTATTTCTATTACGCAATCGGAGGAAGGGCTGACAAGCTTATTGAAGTTGCCTCAAATACGATCTACGTAACGGAGCCTAATATCAATTTGGAAAAAATCAAAATTGAAGACGAGATTGGGTTATTTTCCATGCACATCCTGTTCGATGTCAATAAACGGATAGGAAATGAGGATTATAAAGCGGGAGACTATGATATTTTCTTCGCTTTAGATCAACCCAATTTTCCTAAAAAAACGTCCCTTTTAGAACGACCGCTACCTGAGATTCCTAGTGTAGAAACAGAAACATTGCTTCATCCAGATGCTAAGATTCCGTTTGATACCGGGGGAGAATGGAATATATTAAAGGGGCTTCCAGATGGCACAGTTGCCGAAGTGTATGTGTCATTATCCACCTTGCATAACCCTGAGGAGATCAAACAAATCATGCCAAAGGAAACAGAGGTGCGCTGGTTAGCAGTAGATACGGGGTTCGAAGCTAAACAAGTTGACAAGGAGGGTGTACCAATCACTGCCATCGGCTATCCTTTCCAAATTGACTCAACCATTTGGTCGCCTTTCAACGGCAGAGAACAAACCAATGAGGAAGTATTCATGGATATTCTTGTTCAACTTTCAAAGAATGAAGACGTGGCAACAAAAGTAGCCAGGGCCAAGTCGCTAGAATTAAAAGAACGGATTGCCTATTTAAAGAAACATGGTATTCAAGTATATGGCGCTGTAGTGACCGGACCAACGCCAGAACTTAGAAAATTGGAGCAGATGAAAGAGGTACGGGCTGTAAAGGTAGGGGAGGTAAAGCTATGGAACTGGAAATAAAAAAGAAGTCCACACTCAGTAAATTGGTTGGGCTTGCTGGCATTCTTTCGTTCGTTTGGGGGCTATTTTCACTTGCGGTTCTTAATGCAGCCTTATTATTAAAAACAGAAACCTTTCCCGATTTCTTTTTAATAAAGAATCCAATGTTTGGCATCATTCTTGGTGTAATCGGACTATTTACGAGAAGGCGGCCAAGGCTATATGCGTGGTGGGGATTGGGGATCAACGCATTTATTCTCCTCTTTACCTTTCTTATGTTTATGCTTGCCTGGACGATCAATGCGAAACCATAATTTACTGTAATGTTAAAAAAAGAAGTAAGCCCCGCTACTGCTGCGAGCTTACTTCTTTTGCAATGTCATCACCAAAATTATTCAAGATAAAGGTTTCTTCCTCTGCTTTACTTAAGATTCCATAGGCTTGCCCGACGGTGCCACCTTGGTATTGCCAGAAGTAGTTGTGATCGTCATCGACTGCCGCAAAATTACTCGCCTTCCATTTTTCAAGAATGGCCAGCAATTGGTCTTTTCGGTCAAAATCACTGTTGCTCACGATTTCATACACGCGATTAATGGTGTCAGGCACCATAGGAATGGCCCCCCATTTTTCTTCTGCCTTCACTTTTTGGTGCGTCATCTTGTGCATCACTTCAATGACCTGATATTCGGAGCTGGTGTTGTCGATGCCGATATCGTATTGAACGCCACCGATTTTATCTGTTTGTTCGCTTTCTTTATCCGCAGTCTTATCCACAAGAGAAGAAGAATCATCCACAGCTTTCTCTTGATTGCTTCCGGAGACGGCCTCGCTGTTGATTAATTTATTGGCTCCATAGATACCGCCAAGTAAAACTACCAAAATAATGGACGGAATAATCCATACTTTCTTCACAGCCATCCCCCCTGTTATGCCTGTTTTTCATATAATAAGAAAGTAAAAATGCGACTTCGAGAATTGTCCAGCTCCAGCGCCTAGCCCCTCGGGTCAAATAACCTTCAGCAATAAAAGTCAAAGAGCGACTTTTCTTGCTGAAGAACATTTGCCTGTCGGGGCTGACCAAGGCGCTTCCGCTTTTCTTACTCATTTTCCTTTTATTTTACATGTTTCTAGTAAAAAAAGCTTGTAGGAAGTCTACAAGCTTTAGAGATTATTTGTTTAATACCTTCTGAATCACAAGGTTAGTTAGGTTTGGTACGACTTCTAGTGAGTAGGTCATTTCCATTCGTTCTAACTTCTTGTGTGCATCTAAGCCGTATGGGCCGATGTTGATGACTGGTACGTTGATGTCGCGGATGTCTTGGTAATCCACAAAGAGCTTCGTGCCCCAGCCAGGGTTGTTGTTGGTTTCGGCCTTAATGCCCGCTTCATCATCACTTAACGCGACAAAGCTCATATCCGAGATATACGGGAAGAAGTTCCTTGTCACAATCGGATGTGGATAGTGTGGCTGCATTTCTTCCACCGCTTCATCCAATGCATGGATCAAGTTCAATTCATCCTCTGTTTTTCCGCTCAACTCAATCCTTGGAGAATATAAGGACGAGTAAAAAAGAATGATTGCCGGGCTCTTATCTTTCATCCATTTCCATGCTTCCTCTACTACTCTAGCAGCAAACATGCGCGTATCTAATTCCGGATTATTGACAAGTTTCCCCTTAAACTCATCCATATGTGCGGTGAACGTTTCACCGTTCTCAGTCACCAATAATTGCTTCATCTCCTCGTACGTCATGACTCTCGACTTCCAAGGATTCTGAACATATGGTTCTCCGCTCAATGCGCTGTATTGCTTATATCTTTCTTCAAAAGACGAGAGTGCATTGGTAAAAGCAATATCGGCCTGTTCTCTTAATTTTTCAAGCACGTCCTTTGGAGACCAGGAATGAATAAAGAAATTGTAATAGACATAGGCAGCTAACGCCGTTTGAACCGTATAAGACGGCTTCAAATCAGTTTGTTTTAACGAAACAGGCGGCACTGTCGTTTCTCCAAACGCTTCGTTACATAGCTCTGGATTGTAGTTGATTTGTCTCGTCAGTTCAGCCGCGATAAAGTTGGGATCTAATCCCTCAAAGGCAGAGCCAACATGCGTTTCTGCTCCCGTAATAAAAAATGACGGCAGCAGTTTTCCGACCGTGCCCTTATAGATATACCGATTGTCATCGCCTTCATAGCGCGGCGCCACGAAATCGGCATTAATCGCAGCAGAATAGGCGAAATCATGTTCATTTTTCCAGCGTTTCAATGTTTTTAAGGCAGAAAGTACACCGTGTGAGCTGTCTTCCTCATCACATTCCGCTAAAAGAACTAGATTTCCGTCTAGCTCTTCTGGATGCTCCGAGTAATATTTTAACAGATAGAGATGACTAGCGACGCCGCTCTTCATATCAAGGACGCCACGGCCAAACATCCAATCTCCGGACTGTAAATGATCCTTTGCAGAAGCAGGCAACTCTTCGTTTTTCAAGGATTCCATCAGCTCATCTGGATAGCAGGCCTGATCTTTCAGGTGGGTAAAATCATCAATGCCAACAGTATCCGTATGACCCATGAGGATGACGGTTCGATTGCTCGTTCCCTTTGTTCCTTTGACAAACGCCAGTACATTATAGCGCTCTTGATGATCGTTGTGTGTTTGCTCTAACACAAGATGACTTGGGTTTTGTGAAAAATAGGTCCAAGAAGAAATCATGGAATATAAAGCCTGGGCAATGGCTTTTTCGCCATAAGTATTAACGACACTTTCAATGTTTACGAGCTGTTTTGTGAATGCCAGTACATCTTCTCGACATTGCAACATACGCCTAACCTTCTTTTCTATAAAATTAGTATTTCTATCATTGTACTTGGAGAATTGTCCAGCTCCAGCGCCTAGCCCCTCGGGTCAAATAACCTTCGGCAATAAAAGTCAAATTTTTCTTGCCGAAGAACATTTGCCTGTCGGGGCTGACCAAGGCGCTTCCGCTTTTCTAATAAATTGGTATTTTAGAAAAATGTATCTCAGAAGTTAAAGCTCCGTCAAGACTTTTCATTTGGTTAGAAATTCCATTAAAAACATTATTGCATTTGTTGGAATATTTTATTATACTGAAAAAAGTTTCGTCAAACTAAATATAAAAATCCTCGTCTTTAAGCATTAGATGGGGTAGAGGTCGCGATTTTTATTAGTATCCTATGGGAGATTCAGTGAAATCTATGAAAATAGGAAAAAGGATCAATCGCCGAAGCTTCTGAAATCACTTTTTTCAGAAAGCTGGGTCTGCACTCGAATAGGGGCAGAACTGTCACAATTCCAAGGAATTGTGGAGAGCTATCTTCACCAATGCTGATCGATGAGGGTGTGCACGACACCGTCATACGCATATGTGACGGTGTCTTTTTATTATCAAAGGGGGAATATTTATGAAAAAGTTTGCAATTTTATTAGCTGCAGCGATGATGTTACTTTTATCTGCTTGCGGTACAGAGAAGGCTGACGGGGAAAAAGCAGCAAAAGCTAGCAGTGGCAAGCATGAATTAGTGAAAAAAGGGGCCTTAACGTTCTCAATGACTGGACAATATCCGCCGTTAAACTTTAAAAAAGACGGTAAATTAACTGGATTTGACGTTGAAATCGGAACAGAAATTGCGAAGAGAATTGGACTTGAAGCCAATCCTGTAACAAACCCATGGGAAACGATTATTCAAGGGTTAAAGGCGAAGAAATATGATGCAATTATCGGAAGTATGACAGCTACACCTGAGCGTGATAAGCAGGTTGACTTCACAAATCCATATTATCTATCTGGTGCACAGATTTTTGTAGCGGAAGGCAACAACGAGATCCAGTCTAAGGAAGACCTGAAAGGGAAAACAATCGGAGTTATTCAAGCGAGCACTTGGAAAGACATGGCTGAAGATCTATCTGACCAGGTGAAAGGCTACCCAACAGACGTCAACGCCCTTCAAGACTTAGCACTTGGCCGCTTAGATGCTGTTATCACTGACAAAATTGTTGGGGTAAGTGCAAAAAATGAAAAAGGCTTAAAAATCAAAGCAATCGGTGAATTGTTGAACGAAGACCGTGTAAGCGTAGCGGTTGCTGAAGGTAACAAAGAGTTAGCTGACAAAATCAACGAAGCCATCCAATCAATGATTGACGATGGCACATACGAAAAAATCAGCATGAAATGGTTCAACACCAACGTAATGGAAAAGTAAGAAATTATGTCGAAGGGGGACTGTCCCCCTTCGACATAATTTAATAAAGGAGGTAAGCCTCGTGGTTTTTTTAGATAATATTATTAGTATTTTTAGTGAGCATGGAATTGCTTTTTTGAAAGCTTCTTGGATGACGATCTCTATTACAGCAATCTCTTTATTATTTGCGATGGTGATTGGTATCATTTTTGCCGCCTTTAAGATCTCCACTAGTAAACTATTAAATCGCATTGCCGACATCTATATTGGGATTATTCGCGGCACCCCACTGATTGTTCAGATCATGTTCTTATATTATGGACTTGCCAACATCGTGAACTTGGATAGCTTCACGGCGGGGGCATTAGCATTGGGTGTTCACGCAGGAGCTTATATCGCAGAAATTTTCAGAGGAGCCGTTCAATCAATTGATCGTGGTCAGATGGAAGCGGCCAGATCGCTTGGAATGACCTACTCACTCGCGATGAGAAGAATTATTTTCCCACAGGCTTTCAAAAGATCAATTCCGTCCCTTGCCAATCAGTTCATTATCGGCTTAAAGGATTCTTCACTCGTTGCCTATATTGCGGTAACAGACCTTTACAACACGGCCCTTAGTGTTCAAGGGGAAAACTATATGCCGTTTGAAACGTATTTTGTCGTTGGAATCTATTACTTAATTATCGTCCTCATTTTCACATGGATTGCCAACCGTTTGGAAAAGAAACTGGATGTTAGTAAGCCGAAGGAGGTACGTGTCGCATGATTGATGTTCGTAATCTATCTAAATCCTTTGGGAAGCTGGACGTGTTAAAAAATATTGATTTACAAATCCATGAACAAGAAGTGGTCGTACTGATTGGTGCCAGTGGTTCTGGAAAAAGTACGTTGCTTCGCTGCTTAAACTTTTTAGAGGTGGTAGAGCAGGGAGAGGTTACGATTGATTCTGAAAAAATTGATCTCACCAAAACAAACTTGAATAAAGTGAGAGAAAAGGTAGGAATGGTGTTTCAGCACTTCAATCTTTTTCCGCATAAAACGGTGTTAGAAAACATTATCGAAGCCCCGATTTTTGTTCGAAAAGAAACGAAAGAAGCCGCCAGTGCAAAAGCGATGACCCTTTTGAAAAAGGTAGGCCTCGCCGATAAGGCAAACTACTATCCAGAGCAGCTGTCTGGCGGGCAAAAGCAGCGGGTGGCGATTGCAAGAGCGTTGGCGATGGAACCGAAAGTCATGCTGTTTGATGAGCCAACTTCGGCATTGGATCCTGAGCTAGTAGGGGAAGTGCTTCAGGTTATGAAGGACCTTGCTCGCGAAGGGATGACCATGGTTATCGTTACCCATGAAATGGGCTTTGCCCGAGAAGTGGCTGACCGCGTGATCATGCTGGCGGACGGCAAAATAATAGAAGAAGGACATCCAAGCGAGATTTTCGTGAACCCTCAGCATGAGCGGACACAGCGGTTCTTGAATCAAATCTTATAGAATCCCTTTTAAAATGACGTGTGAATTGCCACACGTCATTTTTTCACTTACTAAAGTAAAAGGCGCATTTCTTCGAGAAGGAGAAATTCGCTTTATTATTGAAGTATTGTTGTAGGTTGGTTTAACAAGATAAAAGAGGGAGTTGAAAAATGAAATTTAATAAAGAAGTAGTTAAAAACTTAGATCATGGATATGAAGATATAATAGAGTTATCTAGGAGTTGTAAATTTTCTGACTGTACTCATATAAACGAGATTGACTGTGCAGTTAAAAAAGCAATTTCTGAAGGTACTCTTCCAGAAGAAAGATTTAATAACTATTATAGTGATAAAAACGAAGCAGAATATGTTTCTAAACAAAAGAATAAAACTAAGGCGATCGATTACATGAAACAAAGGAAACTTTTTAAAAGGTAGGCTGTGTTAAAGAACATTGTTGATTTTTAACTCTGTTGATTGGAGCGGAAGGCGGCGAAGACTCCTGCGGGAGTACGGGGCAGGGGAGACCCCGCAGGAGCGAAGCGACGAGGAGGCTCCCCGGCACGCCCGCGGAAAGCGAAGCCGCCTGGAGCGGAAATCAACAGACAAGTTAAACAGAGCCAAAAGGTAAATAAATAGGAAGCTAATCTTAAAAAGACTAGCTTCCTATTTTTCTTTAATATCTATTTTTCTCAGCCGAATCCACCGTATGTTTCAAGAGCATGGAAATGGTAACAGGACCTACACCACCTGGGACAGGTGTGATGGCACTTGCCATCTCTAAACAAGATTCATAATCGATATCTCCAATATTCCCTTTGTTATATCCAGCGTCTAGGACAACAGCACCTTCCTTCAGCCATGACCCTTGAATAAATTTAGGCTTGCCTACCGCTGCCACAACAATATCCGCTTGTTTTATCAGATCAGGTAAGTTGGTTGTTTTGGAATGGCACGTTGTCACCGTCGCATTTTCATTAAGAAGTAACGCCGAAACAGGCTTCCCTAAGATCGGGCTTCTCCCCACAACAACGGCATGTTTCCCCTCCACTGGAATCTTATAATAGTGGATGATTTCCATAATCGCTGCTGGTGTACAGGAAGGATACTTTCCAAACCCTAATGCTGTCTGACCGTAACCTGCACTTGTCACCCCATCCACGTCTTTTTTGATATCAATGGCTTCGAAAGCCAGGCGTTCATCGATATGTGATGGGACAGGATGCTGCAGGAGGATCCCATGGACAGTTTCATCTTCGTTTAATTCTTTGATTGCTGCTAACAATTCTTCTGTCGTTGTTTCTTCAGGCAAATGAACTCGAATAGACTGGATGCCTAATTTTTCACAAGCATTCCCTTTCATTCTTACGTATGTTTCTGAGGAAGGATCATTTCCTACTAAAATGGTGGCAAGGCACGGGATGATTCCATTATCCTTAAGCGTTTCAATTCGTCCTTTTAATTTTTCTTTGATTTCTTTAGCTACAACAGTTCCATCTAAAATGATATTTTCCATA
Organism: Neobacillus phoenicis; assembly: GCF_047302305.1. Taxonomy (NCBI): domain Bacteria; kingdom Bacillati; phylum Bacillota; class Bacilli; order Caryophanales; family Bacillaceae; genus Neobacillus; species Neobacillus phoenicis. The sequence continues at coordinate 1,181,545 of NZ_CP154847.1, forward strand.
TTATCGCCTCCGAAAAAAATAAAAAAGAGATAAGGAAATACATCCTTATCTCTGCCCAGACGACCCGACCATATAAGTACACAGCTTCCTTGTGGTTGTTTCCACAGATGTCGTCAGTTACTGTGACTGCTTTTGTTATATGAAAAAGATAACATAAAAAGAATAAATGTCAACCGTTTGAGTATGGAGGTTTTTACAATTTAATAAAATATTAGAAAACATCATTCCGTTCTGTATCGGAGTAAACGGAGATAAGCACAACCGCTTTTTCCTCGCCCACATTTTTAACAAAGTGCGGGACGCTCGCATTCCAGCTAAAAGTATCTCCTTCTTCCAAGATGAACGAATCTTCACCCTGTTCGGCAAGGACCTTCCCTTCTAACACTAAGTGGCTTTCTAAGCCTTCATGGGCATTAGCTTCACCCATGGATGCACCCGGAGGAAACTCGACCAACATCATGCGTAATCCGCCTTGCGACGTTAAATGCTCAATTTTTAAGTTGTTATACGTCGAATTCGTTCTTTCGGCCTTTTTAACGATGCGCATATGCTGCTTTTTTTCCAATAGTAAATAGGGTAAAGGTACTCCTAGGAAAGTTGCTATTGTTTGCAGTGTGCTTATGGAAGGAGAGGTATTATTATTCTCGACATTGCTGATAAAGCCCTTCGATAGCCCTGTTCCATCACACATCTGAGCAATCGTGATTTTTTTTCTGTTTCGTATTGCGCGAATCTTTGATCCAATATTCACGTAAGCCACCTCGAATGTTTCCTGATAAAAAACTTAATTCTATCTTAGCAAAAAAACAATTGACAATCCATAGTGTTTGGAGTTATCTTATAGATAATAATTATTCCTACTAGGAAACTTATTTTTTGACTATTAGTTTTCTAATATGGATATATTATTTTTATTAAAATTCACAAAACCCTTTATATAAAATTTTAAGGAGAGGATCATATGCTTCCATCATTATTTATCGCACACGGAGCTCCGTTACTTGCGATTGAAAACAATGAGTACACTCAGTTTTTAAATCAATTAGGACGTACTCTGCCAAGACCAAAGGCTATTGTTTTATTTTCTGCCCACTGGGAATCGAATATTCAACAGGTGAGCAGTGCCCCTGAATACCGAACCATTTATGATTTTGGTGGATTTCCTGAAGCCTTGTACAAAATAGAATATCCAGCTAAGGGAAATCATGACATTACGAAAGAAATTACCGAACTATTCACTAGCCAAGGCGTTTCATATGAAGTTGATGCGTCGCGCGGATTGGATCATGGTGCATGGGTCGTATTGAGGATGTTGTATCCAGATGCGGATATACCTGTGATTTCGATGTCGGTTAATCCAAACCTTTCACCTGCAGAACAGTATCAGATTGGAAAGTCTTTAGCAGATTTAAGAGAAAAGGATGTTTTAATCATTGCCAGTGGAGGAACGGTGCATAATCTCCGAGCGTTAAATTGGGATAAGGATCACACTGGCGAAATTGATGACTGGGCACTCGCGTTTGATGAGTGGTTAGCACGTCATCTGAAAACTTGGGATGTAGATTCACTTTTTAACTATCAGACGTTGGCGCGGACAGCAAACCTAGCTGTGCCTCCATATGGAACAGAGCACTTCATTCCTATTTTTTATGCGCTGGGTGCAGCGGATAATGGGAAAAGTGCAGAATTACTGCACCGCAGCTACCGATATGGAAGCTTAAGCCATAGTGTATGGCAGTTTAATTAATTTTAAAAAATACAGGAGGAATTTTTTATGAATAATAAATTTGAAGTCAGTACATTCATTTTACGAGTGGTTTTAGGGATTAGTTTTTTTATCCACGGGCTTACTAAGTTCCAAGGCGGAATAGAAAATATCGTTGGTTGGTTTGACAGTATCGGTTTACCTGGTGGATTGGCCTATGTAGTGGCAGTGATTGAGTTGGTTGGTGGATTAGCCTTAGTGATTGGTTTAGGCTCAAGAGTCGTGTCTATTCTTTTATCCCTCGTCATGGTTGGTGCCATGATTAAAGTAAAATTAGCGGTTGGATTTTTAGGAAATGGCCAAATGGCAGGGTATGAACTAGATTTAGCTTTCTTAGCGATGGCTGTAGTGATTGCGGTCAATGACAGCAAATTGTTTGCGCTTGACCAAGTGATTTTTAATAAGCAATCAAATAAAAGTGGAAATCAAAAAGTCGCCTAAGTAAAAAACCTGCTAGAATCCTTATTCTAGCAGGTTTTTTTAGGCTGTCGAAAACTTTAGATAGTCTTTATTTTATATGAATCTATTAATGATTCACTGCATTAATTTACTAAAATACTATTATAAAATAGGGCTTTCAATAAGTATGTTGATTTCCGCTCCAGGCGGCTTCGCTTTCCGCGGGCGTGCCGGGGAGCCTCCTCGTCGCTTCGCTCCTGCGGGGTCTCCCCTGCCCCGTACTCCCGCAGGAGTCTTCGCCGCCTTCCGCTCCAATCAACAGGCCAGTTAGCATGGACAATCTTATAAAAAAATCAGTATTTTAGTTCGGATAAAAAAATTGCGGGGATTTAATCTTTCTCGGCAATCTGAAAAAACCTGCTAGAATCCTTATTCTAGCAGGTTTTTTCATGGTTTTATTGGAAAGTTTCTTTTTCAATGACTTGTGGTAGCGGCTTTTGTTTCTGGGTCATAAAGAAGAAGACGCCGACCAGCACAAGCACACCTCCAGCAATTTGCCATGGAACAAGCTTTTCGTGTAATAAAATATAGGCTAAAATAGTTGACCCGACTGGCTCTCCTAAAATACTCATCGAAATCGTGGTGGCATTGACGTATTTGAGGAGCCAGTTATTTATTACGTGACTTACGGTAGGAACCGTTGCAAGTAACAGATAGATTCCCCATTCCTTCGCTGGATACCCTCCGAAGTCCACGCCTGTTAAAAAGTTATAAATGATTAAAATAATGGCAGCTGAGAAAAACACACAAAAGCTATATAGCCAATGAGATATTTTTTTCACGATGGTTTGCCCGATGAATAGGTAGCCTACAACCGAGATTACACTTAAAAAGGAAAGAACATCCCCCATAATGGCATCTTGGCTTAACCCGAAGTCTCCCCAGCCAATCATCATCGCGCCAATAATCGCAATCCCCATTGTCATTAAGGCAGATAAGGTGGTTCTCTCTCTAAAAAGTAAAAAGCCCCCTACTAAAGACACAATCGGCTGCAAGGCTAGAATGATGGTCGAACTTGCTACTGTCGTTAGTTTTAATGAGCCAAACCAAAGGACAAAATGTAAGGCTAAAAAGGAGCCTGAAAAAAATAAAAAGAACCAATCTTTCTTTTCTATTTTTTTAAATTCATGCCGGTGTTTCCAAACGATTGGGAGCATTAAAATACTCGCAAATAACATCCTATACATACTCAAAACTGATGCTGGTGCGTCTGACCATTTTACAAAGATAGCTGAAAACGAGATGGCTATAATGGAAATGGTAAGAGGCAGGGCAATAGACCTTGAAGCTTCTTCCTGTTTCATGTTCTCCCCCTAATACGATGCCTGCTATCAGGTCATTTACTCTTTATTTATGCTTTAGCATACTAAACTATTTATATATTATACTCGCGTTTTTCCTGAGGCTCAACTTGGGAAATTTCCAAATATAAAAAAACCGATTGGAAAAATTCCAATCAGTTTAATTAAGCTCTAATTGTGCTTTTAGTTCATTTTGAACTCTTTGCTTTTCCTCAGGTGAAACCAACCCGTAATAGATTTTGTTAATTTTTGTCCCTTGTTCTTTGATTTCCATTTGTTGTATGTTTTTTCCAGCTTCTTTATAATTTTTTTGTATGTCAATCATTTGGTCAAAGGTAAGGTTAGTTTTTACATTTTTACCAAGAGCAGTAAAGATGTCGGAGAAATTAGTCAAGCTAGCTAAGCTTGCACCTTCTTTAATAATCCCTTGAATAATCTGTCGCTGTCTCGTTTGGCGGCCAAAGTCGCCTCTTGGGTCTTCATGCCTCATACGAGTATAACTAAGCGCTTTTTCCCCGTTTAAATTCAAATCGCCTTTTGTAAAATGGAATCCATCCTGAGTAAAATCTAGATCATTTTGAACGGTCACACCGCCTACAGCATCAACAATATCTTTAAAACCTTCCATGTTCACCTTCATATAATAGTCAATTGGGATGTCAAGGAAGTTCTCAACAGTATCCATTGCCATTGGAATACCACCGAAAGCATAGGCGTGATTAATCTTATCCTCTGTTCCTTTCCCCGTAATTTCAGTACGGGTATCACGAGGAATGCTTAGCATTTTTACTGAGTTGTTGTTAGGGTTTACGGTTAATACGATTATAGTATCAGAACGACCTTTGTCCCCGCTACGCTCGTCTACTCCAAGCATTAAAACAGAAAATGGGTCTTTTTCTTTAAATGCAACCGGTTCTTGACGTTTTTCTGATTGTTTACGTTCAATCGGTTGGTGCATCGTTTCTACTGCACTTTTTAGTGATTTATAGATAGTATAGCTATAGGCCCCACCAGCTACCAACATTACTAAAACAATAATCCCGGTAACTTTTAACCACTTACTTTTCTTTTTTTTGGTTTTCATTCGACAGTTCCTCCAGTAAATTTACAAATTTCTGCAATTATTATATAATAGCAAAAAAATAGGAAATTGGATATTAATAAATTGTGAGTTCTTTCCTGTAGACAAATAATATTTTTTAAGATTACAAATGAAAATGAAAGGATTCTAACCTTTGTTAGAATCCTTTTGCTTATATTTGATTTGCAAGAATAGTTACTAATGCACTTAGTAAAATAGTACCGACCATGAAGGAAAGGTAAAGAAGACCTTTTTTTCTCTTCTTTTTTAAAAATACTTCTTCTGGTGTAAGCCAATTACTTTTTGACATCAACTTTTTGCTCCTTTTAGTTTGATGGTAGCTGGCTAACCTAGTCAAAAAGACTGAGGTCCCTATAGCTTTGCGTCATCACTTTTTAGTGATTTTGCCCTAATTTTTTTCTATTTCTATTATAAACATAAATATGTTATTTACCATAAAAAATTTTATTTTTTTGACTAATTATGTCGAATCTACTAATTTTTTAGATGGATATTAACTCCGTTAACCAATCTTGTTATTAAAATAATAAAATATACCCATTTAATTTACTTTGTAGTAGTGGTGGTTGTCACCTGTTAAATTATTCAATTTTTCTTTTGTATTGATTTTTGGATCAAAAAGCCCTGCCGGCGTGGCAGGGCTTGAGTTTTTTATATGGATGTAACTTTCCATTCCTTTTCAATGACCTCGACGGGTTGTTTCTGCGGCTTGGAAAAATAGTAGCCTTGGAACAGGTCATAGCCCATTTCTTTTAAGTAGTGTAGATCTTCTTCGACTTCCACACCTTCGGCAAGAGCTAAAGCATTCATTTTGTGGGCTATGGTCAAAACGGATTGTGCTACTTCTTGCTTCGCTGGATCCCCGCTAACGCCGTTTGTAAATTCAAAGGCAAGCTTCACAATATCCGGTTCCATTTGTGCCAGCTTCTCCACGTTATTGAAACCAACCCCCACATCATCAAGGGCGTACTTAAAGCCATGTGCCCGGTAATAATTTAAGATTGATTTTAAGTGCTCCAGATCCTCTACTTCGTCTGTTTCGACCACTTCGAACACCACTTGTTCCGGTTTAATATTCAATTGCTGGATTAAGGCAAAGGTGGTCGAGAGACAGTGCTCAGGGACATAGATAGCCGTGGGGATAAAATTGATAAATATTAGTTTATCCTGCACGATGGAGGCATTTCGAATCGATTGCATTCTACAGACACGGTCTAATGCAAACGTGCGATTTCTGACTCTCGCTGCTTCAAACATTTTAAAAGGCGGGATGATTTCTCCGTTATCATCGAGTCCACGAGACAAAAGTTCGTGACCAATAACATGAATAGTATCATTATCAACCCTTACTATTGGCTGATAATGGGTTCGAATGGAGCTGTTTTCTATTAATCTATCAATCCAACTGGCATCGCGTTCTTCTTTAAAGGAAAGAATGGGGCGCAACTCATGTAGACTTTTTAACGGATCCACTGAGCTAGATAGTACGGCGAAAATATGATGATGGTCCATATGGACTTCGAGATAATCAAGTACAGCAAAAAACACCGGCTCTTGTAGCCAAAACATCCGCTCGTTTATATATTTCCAAGATTGTTCAGAAAACTTTTGGAAATAAGTTGTTAATTTTGAGATCCTTTCATTCTCTGCAAAATAGACAGTATAGCCCCTCGCAGTCGGCAAACAAACTTCACATCCCATTCACTTTCTCCCCTTAACAAATCGTTATTCATCTATTATACGACAAAAAAGGACTATTTTCTTACTTTTCTGGAAGTGAAAGTGTCTTTTTGTGGTGCCTAACACCCACAGGTTTTTTCTGTTGGCATTTTTGGGAAAAATGGTATTGTACCTAAAAGAAATTTATGGTAACATAAATACGAACACAAGTTCTGTTTATGTTAAAAATCTATTAAAAGAGGTGTCTAAATGATTTTAGGAGTTTTCCCTTATTTGGTTTTAAACGGAAATGGACAAGAAGCAGTGAAGTTTTATGAACATGCATTGGATGCAAAGGTCATTTCAGTTCAGACGTTCGGTGATATGCCTGGAAAATCCGACATGCCTGAGGAAGCAAAAAATTTTGTTTTAAATGCTCAATTAAAAGTTGGAGATGTACACATTATGCTATCTGATAACTTTCCGGGGAATCCTTATCAACTAGGTGATCAAGTAACGATTGCTATTTCTATTAGTGATGTTGAAAAATCAAAAGAAGTATTCGGAAAATTAGAAGATGGCGGTAAAGTAATTATGCCGTTACAAGAAACATTCTGGAGTCCCTCTTACGGGCAAGTTACCGATAAATTCGGAATTACTTGGCAGGTTTCGACGGAACCAAAAAAGTAATAAAATTTAAAGGAAAGCCATTTAAAATATGAGCTTTCCTTTTTTAAACCCTCTTTTCACCCCTTTAGTTTGTTGGTTAATACATTTAATAGCTGCATAAGCTGTGCATATTCATCTAGTTCAATCTTGCAGGATAGAATTTCTCTCCCAACCATTGTCGTAATCTCTTGTTTTTGTTCATAGGCTTTCTTCTCTAAATGAATATACACCTTACGTTCATCTGTTTTGGACCGCTCTTTACGAAGCCAGCCATTGGCTTCCATCCGAGAAATCATCGGCGTCAGTGTTCCTGTGCCTAGATTCAACCGTTCTCCCAATTCTTTTACGAGAAGTCCGTCTTTTTCCCATAAAACCAAAAGAACCAAGTATTGAGGATAGGTTAATCCAAATGGCTGCAGTACACTTGTATAAAGTTTGTTAAATTCACTAGCCGTTTCATACACGGCAAAGCATAGTTGTTTTTCCAACGTTAAAAAGTCATTCATGATGATCTCACCTTAGTTATCATTTGAACTCAGTCATTTTAAAGTGATGCGGAAGTGGACAATAATTTAACTACATCTGCTTCAATTTTGTCTGGTGTCGTGGTTGGAGCATACCTTTCAATTACCTGACCATTGCTGTCGACAAGGAATTTAGTAAAATTCCATTTAATCATGCCGCCTAACAGACCCTTTTTCTGATCTTTTAAATACTTAAACAGTGGATCGGCATTGACACCATTTACATCAATTTTTGCAAAGATGGGGAAGGTAACCCCATAGTTCACTTGGCAAAATTGAGTAGTCTCTTCAATATTATCAAATTCCTGATTATTGAATTGGTCGCATGGAAAGCCCAGTATTTCGAGTCCATTTTCCTTGTGTTTATCATATAGTTCCTGAAGGCCGGTAAATTGTGGTGTTAACCCGCACTTACTCGCTGTATTGACAATCAGTAAGGGCTTGCCCTCGTAATCTCGTAATGATTTTTTCTCACCATTTGTCTTGTTAACTGTGAAATCATAAACTGTCTTCATCGTGCATTCCTCCCATACATTATTTGGTGGCAATTTTTTAATTCAAAGGCTGTGTTAAACATGAATGTTGATTTCCGCTCCAGGTGCTTCGCTTTCCGCGGGCGTGCCGGGGAGCCTCCTCGTCGCTTTGCTCCTGCGGGGTCTCCGCTGCCCCGTACTCCCGCAGGAGTCTTCGCACCTTCCGCTCCAATCAACATTTTCTATAAAAACAACATTAACTTTTAACACAGCCAATTCAAATAAAGATTAAATCGTTTATGATTTAATCTTACACGATTTAAATCGTTGCATCAAGAATAACGACCACTAAAAAAAGAAAAGCACAATTTCAAAGAGAAATTATGCCTTTTATCCCTATAGGGTACATTCTTCAATTTCTATTTTTGGACTCACGCCCCGGGATTCAATAAAACGTTTGATTCGTTTAAGGGCTTCTTGTAGCTGCGACATGGAGCTAGCGTAGCTGCAACGGATATACCCTTCGCCGCTGTCACCAAATACATGACCGGGAACAACCGCAACTTTTTCCTGCATCAAGAGTTCTTCGGCAAATTGCTCGGAGGTTAAGCCGGTTGCACGAATCGATGGAAATACATAGAACGCGCCGCCGGGAGTATGGCAATCGAGGCCCATTTGATTCAATGCCTGGACCACGTAGTTGCGTCTTCTTCTGTAGCTGTTGCGCATCGATTCCACTTCATGATAGGTATTCCTTAATGCTTCAATGGCACCGTGCTGAAGCATATTTGGTGCGCACATGGTTGTATATTGAAAAATCTTCAACATGACCTCGACAAATTCCTTCGGGGCTGCTAAGAAGCCTAATCTCCAACCTGTCATCGCGAACCCTTTTGAAAACCCGTTGATTAATATGGTTCGTTCATACATACCTTCGATGGAGGCAACGCTCGTAAAGGTGTCATCGTAGGTTAATTCAGCATAAATTTCATCTGAAACGACAAGGAGGTCATGCTTTTTAATAACCTGTGCGATATCTAAAAGATCATCCTTGGATAGCGTGCTGCCTGTTGGGTTGTTAGGTGAGCACAGGAGGATCGCTTTTGTTTTTTTCGTAATGGCTGCTTCGATTTGTGCAGCGGTTACTTTAAACCCATTTTCAGGTGATGTTGCTACAGGAATGGGTGTTCCACCGGCGATGGATACCAATGGGGCATAGGAGACAAAGGCAGGTTCGACAATTAGCACTTCATCGTTCTGATTTAAAATGGCCCGAAAGGCAAGGTCGATTGCCTGGCTAGCTCCAATCGTTACAATGATCTGATTGGTTGGGTCATAATCGACTCCAAAACGTGAGCCGAGATAAGAAGTAATCTCCTGCCTTAATTCGAGCAATCCAGGGTTTGCCGTATAGGAGGTAAAACCCTGTTCGATGGAAAGGATGGCTGCTTCGCGAATGCTCCAAGGCGTGACGAAATCAGGTTCCCCCACCCCTAAGGAAATGACACCTTCCATGCTTGCGGCAAGGTCAAAAAATTTGCGAATCCCAGAGGGCTGCAGCTCTTTAGCCGTATGGGAAAGGTAGCGATTATACTCGAGACTCATGGTGAAACCACCATTCTTCTATCTTTGTCCTCATTTTCACTGCTAAACAACACGCCATCATGCTTGTATTTCTTTAACATGAAATGGGTCGTGGTCGAAACGACGTTTTCAATCGTCGATAATTTTTCTGAGACAAAGGTGGCGATTTGGTTCATCGTCTTACCTTCAACTGTAATGGAGAGGTCGTAGGCACCTGACATGAGATATAAGGAGGATACTTCCGGAAAACGTGAAATCCGGCCGGCCACCTCATCAAAACCAACACCCCGCTTAGGTGTAACCTTCACATCAATCATGGCGACAACATTTTCCTGGCCTTCGACTTTGCTCCAATCAATTAAGGTTGGGTAGCTCATGATGATTTTCGCTTGTTCCAGCTTTTCGATTGTTTTTTTAACGGTTTCTTCGTTACATAATGCCATCGACGCAATGGTTTCTACAGAGATTTTGTGGTTTTCTTCTATGATTTTTAAGATTTCAATTTCCTCACTGCTAAGTCGCATGTGTGGTCCACCTCAACTTTCGTTTTTCACTTATTGATGATTTTAATCCCTTTTGCGATGGATGTCACGTTCATTTAGTGGAAAGATATATAAAATTTGAAAGATTAATATTATTTAAGTATATGGTAAAATTTGTACAGAGAGAGGGGGACAAGTCGTGTTTCATTTGCCAAAGGTAACCTTAAGGGAACTCAGAATAACCGATGCAGAAGAACGTTATCAGTGGTGCCTGGATGAAGAAGTGATTAAGTATCTCAATATGCCTGAAAAATATCCACCCTTTAGTAGGGATGAAACGAAAAATTGGATTGAGATGTGTATAAAGAAAACGAATGGGTATGAGCAACGGGCGATTCTTGACCAAGACGGGGTGCATATTGGCTGGGTAGACTTAAAGAATTTTGACCGTTTGAATAAGCATGCCGAGTTGGGGATTGCGATTGGTGATAAGAGGTATTGGGGGAAGGGCTATGGCTTGTCGGCCATGAGAGAAATGCTTGATTATGGATTTACTTATTTTGACTTAAACAAGATTTGGCTGCGGGTCGAAGTGGATAATGAAAAAGCAATAAGTTCATATAAACGAATGGGCTACGTGGAAGAAGGAATTCTTCGACAGGACCGCTTGCGCAAAGGTGTATTCGTTGACCGACTACGGATGAGTATTTTAAGAGAAGAGTTTAATAGGATGAAAAGAGGTATGGCTGAATAGTTGCCATACCTTTTCCCATGTAAACTGTGCGGCAATATAAGCAGAGTGGGGGACTGTCCCCGTTAGACACAATTAGGGTCAGATTCCATGTCTGACCCTAAAATATTTATAGTGCTTCTTTGATTACTTTCTTATAGTAGTTAACAGAGAGTACGCCAAATATGGAGTACAGAGCGGTATATAATACCATGACAATAATCATCGGTGTCCATAGTTCCGTTCCGAACAGGAACCAGCCGGATTGGACGGCGAAGTAGCTATGAACGAGCCCAATAATTAAAGGAATGCCGAAACTGAATAATTGTTTCATCGTAATCCCACTTACCAGGTCACCCTGCGAAAAGCCAAGTTTTCTCAAAATCGTAAAATGCGGCTGTTCTTCTTCACTTTCCCCCATTTGTTTAAAATACAGGATACAACCGGAAGTAACCAAGAATGTTAATCCTAAGAAACCGACGATAAACATGATAAGTCCCATCGTTTGTTTCTGACTGTTGCTCATTTCAAGACGAGAGTCAAAGCCTGGATTATCGGTAAACTTCATGTCTTTAAAGATCGCGTTCGCCGCTTCTAATTGGTCTTCATCTTTTAAAGTAAATCCAATAAACACAGATGATTCTTTTTGAAGTGACGGTTCGGCATCTTTCTGTAAACGTTCGAAAATGCTTTCATCCACGATGGCCACGGGCTGACCGCCATTCGTGTAATACCAAGAGACAAGGTGAAGATCCTTTAACCCTAAATAGTCTTGTGGAATGACTTCCGTTTTCCCTTTTAGCTCAATTTTGCCAGAGTCCTTCAAGGTCATAAATTTTTGCAGTAAATCGTTATAGCCAGTAAAGACGGTATCCGTTGGCCCCACATCCAGACCGGAGACTTCTTGATCGCTAATGACTGAAATCGACATACTCTTCGGGTCCTTTTTCATTCCCTCAAGATTTGAATCCATGATGGACTTCAGATTGGCGTTGATTTGGACAACATCAATTCTCTTCTCACTAACCTTTATATTCTTTGCTTTAAGTGCTTCCTTAAATTGCTCCGCCCCATCTGTTTTGGTAAAAGCGAAATCTGCTGCTACTTGATCTTTTGCTGTTTTTTCCGCTGAATAGTAGGAGATATAACTTAGACACAACAGGGCAAGTGCAAGGGCGGAAACAGTCGTAATGATGGTTAACAAAAGAGCGTTCGATTTCATCCTAAACATAATAGACGAAAGAGAAAGCACCTCGTGAATCTTAAGGTAGCCGTCTTTCTTTTTCCGAATGAGATGAAAAAGGAAACTAACAGTCCCTTTGTAAAACAGGTACGTCCCAATAATGACCGATGCCAAAATGCCTGTCATCGCCAGGAATAGCTCCATCATGTCGGTGAAATCGCCGGAAAACAACTTCGACGAAAGATAGTATCCGAATCCAATCAGAAGAATGCCAACTGTTCCCAGGACCATTTCCACCAAGGAGAGCTTTTTCGCTTTCCCTTCTGTCGATGAAAGGACTCTAAATAAGGCTAAAATCGTTTGTCTTTTAATGAAGACAAAATTCATCAGCAGAATGAACAGATAAATCACACTAAACACAATAAGGGATTGGGTCAATGCCTGGCTGGAAAAATGAAGGGTCGCAATCGCATCTACCTTCGTAATTTTAAATAAAATCATAATGATTAATTTTGAAACCGAGAAACCAATAAAAATCCCGACGATGAGTGAACCAAAGTAAAGTATAAAATTCTCTGCACTGAGAATGCGGAAAATCCTGTTCTTGGTCATCCCGATTAATTGAAACAAACCAATTTCCTTGCTTCGTCGTTTTAGAAAAATATTGTTGGCGTATAAAACAAAGATGCTCACAATCCCGACAAGCAGGATGGAGCCCGCTCGAATCGCTGCCGCTCCTTTAATCGTCCCTTTGGTATGATCCAAAGCGGGGTCATATTGCAGGGTGACGAACGAGAAATAAAGAGCGACGCTAAAGATTAACGCAAACACATAGAGAAAATAGTTTGTTAGATTCTTTTTGAGATTTCGAAGGATGAGTTGATTAATGCTCATATTGCACCCCGCCTAAGACTCCTTGGGTTTTCATAATATCCTTGAAGAACGCTTGCCGCGACTGCTCTCCTTTATTCAACTGTGTAAACATCTGACCGTCTTTTATAAAAATCACTCTGCCGCAATAGCTGGCTGCTACAGGGTCATGGGTAACCATCACAATGGTGGCTTGCCGTCTTTGGTTTAATTGGCTGAGCTTGTTTAACAAATCGGATGCCGATTTGGAATCCAGGGCACCGGTTGGTTCGTCTGCGAAAATAATGCTTGGTTCGTGGATGAACGCACGAGCCGCAGAGGTCCGTTGTTTTTGTCCGCCGGAAATTTCATTTGGGTATTTTTCTTTGAGTTCATAAATGCCGAGCTCGTCTGCCACTTCTTTGAATTTGGCGTCTGCTTCTTGTTTGGACACTTTAGCAATCGACAGGGGTAAGAGGATGTTTTCTTTGACTGTCAGCGTATCAAGCAGGTTATATTCTTGAAAAATAAATCCTAGATGATGTTTGCGAAATTCTGCCAGTTGCTTTTCCTTTAAGGTGGTCATTTCTTTGTCTTCGATTTGGATGGATCCTTGGCTGACCTGATCAATCGACGATAGAACATTGAGCAAGGTTGTCTTTCCCGAACCTGACGCACCCATAATACTCACGAATTCGCCTTTCTCAATGGTTACATCGATGCCTTTCAATACTTCCTGTTTATTGAATTTGTTGCCGTAGCTTTTATAAATTTTGCTTGCTTGTAGAATTGTCATTCCGATACACACTCCTTTATTCGATTACTTGATTTCCGCTCCAGGCGCTTCGCTTTCCGCGGGCGGTCCGGGAGCCTCCTCGTCGCTTTGCTCCTGCGGGGTCTCCCGTGACCAGCTTTTCCCGCAGGAGTCTTCGCGCCTTCCGCTCCAATCAGCAATGACTGTTAATATAACCTAATTATAAAAGGAGACAGAGCTCTCTTCCTTCGATTGGTCTAACAAAATAAGAGAAGCATGTGACAATGTTGTCACATGCCGAGGATGTTGTTGAAGTCGTTTCTTTTGGGAAAACGTAAGGTAAAGGTTGACCCTTTCCATAGTGTGGACTGAACCTCCATCGTTATCAGTAAGGGTTTGGATGCTTTTTTGGCGAGATAAAGTCCCATCCCTGTTGCTTTGTTGTCATGATGATTGATTGTAGAGGTAAATCCTTTTTCAAAAATGCGCGGTATATCCTTTGGATCAATCCCGCGGCCAAAGTCCTGGACTTCGAGGATGGTCTGGCCCATTTTTTCAAAACTTGTTATGAGAATATCCGAGGCCTCGCTATATTTGACCGCATTGGTTAACAGCTGCCTTACGATAAAAGCAAGCCATTTGCTGTCACTCAAAACAGAAGGGACCTGTAAATTGACGTCAAAGCCAATCCTTTTTTGCATACACCAGGATTGCAGTCCACGAATCTCTGTAAAAATAATCGATTTTAAGTCGGTCTGCTCGATATATAAATCGTTTTCCATAAAGGGAATGCGTCTTTGGTGCAGCTGTTGGTCTAGAAGGTGATGAATTCGTATCCACTCATAGGTTAATTTTGTTTTTAATGGTTCATCGTTCATGTGTTCAAGCATTAAATGCATCGCTGTTAACGGAGTTTTCACTTCATGTATCCAGGCAAGGAGGTCATCCTTCTCCTCTTCTAGCGTCATCTGGTTTTGCGAGGCTTCCTGCTTTAACCGCTTGGTCTGGTTCGTCAGCGTTTCTTCGATCATTTTTTCAAAAGGGCTGTTAGTTGAAGGCAATAAATCTAAGTCATTCTCCCATTCCTCCAGGCTTTTGAAAAACTTCGTCTCTCTTTGGTAACGAAGGAACAAAAATAGGATAAAAATAATACTTGATAAAAACACCATATAGAGGATGGGTGTGAACGGAATGGCAGAATCAATCGAGGCAACAAATAGGAAAAGCCCTTGGAATACAATAAAAAGGGCAATCCAGCTGCGCCGTTCTATTAAAAATCGCTTCATCATAAAAAGGCTGCCTCTTCAATCGCTATATATCCCTGGCCGACCTTTGTTTCAATATACTGACCAAGGCCAAGTTCCTCTAGTTTTTTTCGCAAGCGATTGATGTTAACGGTTAAAGTATTGTCGCTAACAAATCGCTCATCATCCCATAGGCTTTTGATTAGTTCTTCCCGGCTGACGATTTTATTTTTTTGCTCAATGAGCAATTTTAAAATAAAAATTTCATTCTTTGTCAGTTCAACCGTTCCCGTTTCATTACTGACCGTGTTGCGCGGATAATCGATCGTTGCCCCGCACCATGTTTTGAGTTCAGTTTGGTCTGTATTGTAATTGTACACACGGCGAAGAATCGCTTGTATTTTGGCAATGAGCACCTCAAAATGGAACGGCTTTTGAATGAAATCATCTGCACCAAGCTGCATCGACATGACCATATCGGTGGGATGGTCACGTGAAGATAGAAATAGAATCGGCACATTGGAATGGGCTCTAATCATTCGGCACCAATGAAACCCATCGTATTTAGGCAATTGGATATCAATAATGACTAAGTCCGGTTTGTGCTCGGTAAATTCCTGGAGTACCTTACTAAAGTCGGAAATCCCCACTACGTCGTAGGACCAGCCAATTAACCGCTCCTTTATTTCTTGGAATAGCGTTGTATCGTCTTCTATTAATAAGAGTTTAAACATATTACTCACCAACTTTTTTTAAACATAAGTAAATTGTATAGCAAATTTTTCCTGTAGGCTAGAGATTTCCCTGGCCTTCCATTTGGAAAAATTAGTGTATAATAGGTTGAATATCGCAAATGGGAGACGAGAATATTGGAAAAACAGAATAGCAGGTATAGATGGGTGGTTTTTGCCACGGTGTTATTTGTGTACTTTATCATTGTGAGCCAACGAACTGCCCCAGGATTGATTTCCGACCAATTAATGAAGGATTTTAATCTGACAGCATCGACCATCGGATTATTAGCAAGTATTCAATTTTTTGCTTACACTGGTCTACAGATTCCGATTGGAATCCTATCGGACCGTTTTGGGCCTAACTTTTTTCTTGTTATTGGAGCGCTTCTTAATGGAATAGGAACGCTGATTTATAGCTTGGCACCGAATGAGTTTGTCCTTCTGTTTGCTCGCTTTTTAGCGGGAATTGGGGATGCGACCATATGGGTAAATTTGGTGTTGATTTTGAGCCAGTGGTTTAAGGTAAATGAGTTTGTCAAGTTACTCGGTTTTGCAGGAATGGCGGGGAGCTTTGGGTTCCTGCTGGCAACGGTTCCGTATTCGGCATGGATTGCTGAAGCCGGCTGGCGAACCCCGTTTTTCACAACAGGTATTGTGTTATGTCTTGCCGGGATTCTTTTATATTATGTCTTGGAGAGAAAACCGAAGCAATTATTCAAGAATGACCGTAGAGCTGCTGGAAAAATGAAGAAAGAACGCGAAAAAACGCTCGTTCTGTTACGACGTATTTTTTCAGATCGGCAGGCATGGGCCACCTTCCTTTGCCACTTTGGAGTGGTCGGTACGTATGTTGGTTTCATCGGCTCATGGGCGGTACCTTACGGGATGCATGTGTATGGAATGACTCGTTCCGGTGCCAGTCAGCTTATTATGTTTGGGCTGTTTGGTGCTTTATTGGGGGCTCCGCTGACCAGTTGGATATCAAGCCGAGTTGGTTCGATTAAACGACCATATATTGTAGTTCATTTGGTTGTCCTGTTATGTTGGGCTTCGTTCCTAGTGCTTGGTGGTAAGCCAACCTACTCTATACTAGTTTTGATCTTTTTTCTGATTGGCTATGGGAATGGTGCGAGTGCGTTGACGTTTGCTGTCGTTCGGAAGTCATTTGATATTAAAGTAGTCGGTGTGGTTTCTGGGGTTGCAAATACCGGCGGTTTTTTAAGTGCCGTCCTGTTGCCAGGTATTTTTGGGAAGGTATTAGATCATTTTCATTCTTCTCCCGTTAGTGTGGGCTATCACTATGGATTTATCATTCCGGTGATTTTTTCAGTCATCGGTTTGATTGGAGGAGTCATGATTAAGGAACAACGCCGTGAAGCGAAACAGCGGAGGCAAGCCGTAGTATAGATTTTTGCGAGCTCCTCGAGATTAAGTTTCAAAAACACGTGAAAAGTAATGAATTGAAAAAATGCTGTGTTCCAATTAGGAGTACAGCATTTTTTGTTATTTATAAATAAAACCAATGACTATTTTTATCCATCCGAGAAAAGCAATCCACAGCGGGACACTTAAAGTTGTCCCCCACATTAACCCCACGAAAAAATTCCCCTTTTCTTCCATGAAATCCACTCCTACCTGAAAGTTGATGGTGCAATCATTGCTTTCATCAGTATGGTCATAATGTTGGGTTTTTTAACTATTCATATCGGTTTTACTGTAGGACTGGCCAATCTAGTGCTATATGTAACTTATTTTTAATGGATATATTCCCTTTAAACATATCAAATAAACTCTAAAAGCTAATGAAAATCTTGAAATCGAAAAAATAAAAGTTTCGACAAAGAGCGTTAGAAAAAATCTCATCCAATCCCAATAATAGTCTCTAGGTATTAAAAAATACCAAAATTAAGGGCAATTTGATTCATGCGCATTTAGGTGAAAAGAAGCGTTTCTTGCGAATCGTGCCGAAAACGGTCAAAAACTATTTTTCCGCCTCGAATGGTGTCCATGAAGGTACGATTCGTTGAAAGGGGGTGAAATCTTGCACATCCGCCATTTTCTTATCACGGGATTGATGGTCGGAGCAGCGATGTTTTTACCAGGTCAAGCATTTGCTGAAAAGAACGACTCAAATGGTCAACAACAATCTTCAAAAGGGTTCGTTCAAAGTCAATTTTCAGCCAAATCTGATCAAGCAACAGAAAAAACGAGTATTCCGGTAAAAGCAAAGAGCGCAAAATCCCAAGAAAAATCGATTGCGGTCCCTAACAATGCAAATTCGAATCAGGGAGTATCGAAACAGCAGGCATTCAAAAGTATTCCTCAACAGGCTGCTGCACATCAACCAACCGCCATGCCGAGTCAGGCAAAAGTAAAGGTAGAACTTCCGACAAAGAAGCCGGAGGTCAGCACATATACGCGCGGGAATGGAAAAGGCAGAGCACTACAGGAAAAGAAACAAGCAGTCCTTGAAGAAACAACCGTTTCCGATAAGGCTGTCAAAAAGCCTGATGCCAACGCTTTATATAAAGGGAGAGCGGTAAAAAATAAGACCCCAATAAAGAGAGACGACAACTCGTTAGACTCTGAACAAAAAGGTTCCTATGTACCGCTATCCAAAAAGGAAAGCAGTTTTGAAACCCCTGTGAAGGAACAGCAAAAGCAGAGACCCATTCCAGAGAGTAAGGAAGAAATTCCTAAAATCAGCCAATCATTAAGTGCCGGCCAACGGACGAATAGTTCAGGCGGGCCGTCCAATGATCGAGGCAATCTGGGAGTAAGTTCGTTGGGATTGATGGATAAATGGTTTGACTGGAATCATATTTATGACATCCAGCTTGCTCATCCTTTCCATTCACGGATTGCATGGATGATTCATCAATG
Organism: Neobacillus phoenicis; assembly: GCF_047302305.1. Classification (NCBI taxonomy): domain Bacteria; kingdom Bacillati; phylum Bacillota; class Bacilli; order Caryophanales; family Bacillaceae; genus Neobacillus; species Neobacillus phoenicis. The sequence goes on from NZ_CP154847.1 coordinate 1,199,940, forward strand.
GGAAAATGCTCCACCTTCACCACCACCGCAGAAAGCTCCTTTATTAGAAACGGTTACCCGCAGCTAAAAGCCAACGGAACACATAATAAAAGGAGCGAAATAAAAATGAAACATTATTTAAATTACAATAAAGTCTTTAAATCTCTTGTATTAGCTGGAGCAGTATCTTTTGGAGTTTTTGCTGGAGGACATTTTACTGAAGCAGCAGGCAATGGAAATGGTAATGCTGGGCACAGTGTTCACGTGAATAATGGAAATAGCATCAAGATGAACGGAAATGGCCATGCGGCAGTTAGGGTACAGCCAAAATTAGAAGTAAAGGCTTCTGTTAAGGCTCAGGTAGGCAAGGCTAGCAAATCACAAGCAAGTGTACACGCAAGTGAAACGGCGAAGATGCATGCTGCACCAAATTCAGCCGTTCACGGTAAAGTGGAACAACCTAAAGTAGAGACTACTGAAGAGACTCCAGTTCAACAACCTGCTACAGAAGAAGCTACTCAGGAACAAACAGAAGTCTCAACTGAGCCAGTTGTAACGACTGAACCAGTTGAAACAACTGAGCCTGAAATGACTGAACCAGCAGAAGTTGAAAAAGACGATGTTGCTGAGAAGGATGAAGAAAAAGAAGCAGCAGTTAAAGAGGATGAAAAAGACGCCGATCTTGATGCAGATACTGCAGTAAAGACGGAAGATAAAGAAGATGAAGATGAGCATTCTAAGTCTGAGAGAATGTTAAAAGAAACGCATGTCGTCGTTAAGTCAAATGACGAAGACGATGCACAGGCTGTTTTAGATGATGAAGATGATGCTGATGCTGAAAAAGTAAACCCTTCTGCAGCTAACAAAGCAAAGTCTCAAGCAAGTGCTCATGCTAGTGAAACAGCAAAATTACATGCTGCACCAAACTCTGCAGTATTAGCTGGTGAAAAAGAAGAAGCAACTGATGCTGTAACTGAGCAACCAGCAGAAGAGTCAACTGACGTTGTAACTGAGCAACCAGCAGAAGAGTCAACTGACGTTGTAACTGAGCAACCAGCAGAAGAGTCAACTGACGTTGTAACTGAGCAACCAGCAGAAGAGTCAACTGACGTTGTAACTGAACAACCGGCAGAAGAAGCAACAGAAGTTGTAACTGAACAACCAACTGAAGAAACTGCAGCTGTTGAAACAGAAGGTACAACTGAAGAAGAAGCAACTGTAGAAGCAGAAGATGCAACAGAAGAAACAGCGGTTGTTGAAGCTGACGATGCAACTGAAGAAGCAACAGACGTTGTAACTGATGAAACTACTGAAGAAGTAAAAGCAGAAGAAACTACTGAAAAAGTAAACCCATCTGCAGCTAACAAAGCAAAGTCTCAAGCAAGCGCACATGCTAGCGAAACAGCAAAATTACATGCTGCACCAAACTCTGCAGTATTAGCTGGTGAAAAAGAAGAAGCAACTGATGCTGTAACTGAGCAACCATCAGAAGAGACTACTGACGTTGTAACTGATGAAACAACAGAAGTTGTAACTGAGCAACCTGCTGAAGAAACAACAGAAGTGGAAACAGAAGGTACAAAAGAAGAAACAACAGCAGTAGAAGCTGAAGGTACATCTGAAGAAACTGCAACAGTTGAAGCAGAAGGTACAACACAAGAGACAGCAACAGTTGAAACAGACGATACTACTGAAGATGCAACAAAAGTAGTGAGCCCATCTGAAACAATTGAAAATGCAAAACTAGAATCTGCAGTCAATTCTTTAGTATTAATGGTGAAGAAATTGATCCAGATGCTTATGTTGAAGTGGTAATAGATTCAACCTTGCAGAAGTTGAAGCTTACAACGAAGCAGCATTCAAGCTAATACAAAGAATTAACTAGTTTAAAGAGAAACCGGGGAAATTTTCCTCGGTTTTTTGTATTTTCCATACACAATACCCTTTCTTACCAGAAGGGAAACATATTTCTATTGTCGAAATAAAAGAAGGTGAAGACTAATTTAATTGGAGGCAGCGATGATGGCAGGTAGAGGAGTCGAATCAAACGATTTATATCAATTGAAGTCAGTGGTGAATCCACAATTTTCTCCGAATGGTCAATCGTTCGTTTATGTGCAAACAACCATTGATCAAGAAACGGATGAGTATCAGTCACATATTTTTTACCAAACAATTGAAAAAGATGAACAGCCAGTTCAATGGACGTTTGGAAAAGGGAAAAACCATTCACCGTGTTGGTCTCCGAATGGAAGAGAGCTTGCGTTTGTCACTAACCGAAGCGGAAAAAATCAGATTCATATTCTAAGTACCAGTGGTGGAGAAGCAAGACAGCTAACGTTTCTCCCGAGTGGGGCGAGCAACCCAGTATGGTCGCCTGACGGAAAGAAGCTTGCTTTTACTACATCCATCAAACCAGAGCAAAGCATTTTTGATAAAAAAGAAGAGAATAAGCAAGAAAAACCAGTACCACTTGAAGTAACGAACATGCGTTATAAATCAGATGCCAGCGGTTTTTGGCAGGGGGACTTCAAGCAGGTTGTGATGGTTGATGTAAAAAACGGAGAATTAACGCAGCTTACTGAAGACCAACGCGATGTTTCACTCTATGCCTGGTCACCGGATGGAAAGTATCTCGCGGTTGGTGCGGATTTAGCAGAGAATGCGGATGACTCATTTATCTATGATGTATTTCTATTAGACATTTCCAAAAAAGAATTAATCTCTGTGACAGATTCTACTGGCTTTTTTGGTAGTGCCGCTTTTTCACCTGATGGGAAATATCTTGGGATGCTCGGGCATAAGCGGGAATTTGAGAATGCCACACATACGAAAATCTGGGTTTATTCCTTCCAAACGAAGGAAACGAAGTGCCTACCAGCCGATAGGAATCTACTAGTTGGGGATTTTATGACGGGAGACTTTCAACAGGGCGCGACATCCCCGGGATTGTTGTGGAACAGTGATAGCAGTGGATTCTATTTTGTAGCATCGGAAAAAGGAAACACCAATCTCTATTATAGCGATTTACATGGCCTCATCGATCCTGTCCTTGTGGGTGAGCACCACGTATACGGCTATTCCATTCATTCTGAATCGAAAAAGGCTCTTGCTGCGATAAGCAACCCAACTGAAATTGGCGATTTGTACTTGTTCAGTCTTACAGGAAAAGAAGGCACATTAGAAAAGCGAACAAAAGTAAACGACGCATTCTTATCCGAAACGACTCTGTCGCAACCTGAATCGATTGTGTTTGAAGGGGCAGACGGATGGAAGGTACATGGCTGGCTGATGAAGCCGGTTGGTTTTGAAAAAGGGAAGAAATATCCGTTATTACTTGAAATTCATGGCGGTCCGCATATGATGTACGGAAATACCTATATGAATGAGTTTCAAATTTTAGCGGCAAAAGGCTATGCAGTCTTATACGTGAATCCGAGAGGCAGCCATGGATATAGCCAAGAATTCGTTGATGCAGTTCGGGGAGATTATGGCGGCAATGATTACCAGGATATCATGCTTGCTGTAGATCATGTATTGGCAACGTATGATTTTATTGATACATCACGACTTGGTGTGACCGGCGGAAGCTATGGCGGCTTTATGACAAACTGGATTGTCGGTCATACGAATCGCTTTAAAGCTGCGGTGACCCAGCGATCCATCTCGAACTGGGTTAGTTTTTATGGCGTTAGCGATATCGGTTATTATTTCACGGAGTGGCAAATCAATGGGGATTTCCGCGATATTCAAAAGCTGTGGAAGCATTCACCGCTTGCTTATGTAGAAAAGGTTGAAACGCCGTTATTAATTTTGCATAGTGAGAAGGATTTCCGCTGCCCGATTGAGCAGGCTGAACAGCTATTTATCGCCTTAAAACGATTAGGCAAGAAAACGAAATTCGTTCGTTTTCCAGAAGAAAACCACGAGCTTTCAAGAAGCGGCAAGCCAAGCCTTAGAAAAAGCCGGTTGGATTATATCCTCGGATGGTTTGAGGAAAATCTCTAATATTGAACACAAAAAAGCCGTAAACTCAAAGATTACGGCTCTTATTTTATATATAAATACTTAAGGAGCGAGAATTGTACAAAAGGAAGTTAGGATCAATATTCTTATCAACATATCTAGCATGACAACCACTCCTTTAGGAATTGATTGATTACAAGACTAATTATATAGCCCGTATATTGAGTTTGTATATGTGAATTGTAAATTAATTGTTAATTACCGAGTGGGAATTTTTTGAAAGACAATACCATTTTGGAAAAAATTCCTTGATAGTGAACAATCTGTCATTTACGATTAAATAGGAATATTGTCCCGAACAGGGACGAATGAAGGGGGAAACAGGTTGTTAGAAGTACAAAACCTAGCAAAATATTATGGGGAAAAAGCCGCCGTAGAATCCTTATCGTTCACGGTATCAAAAGGCGAAGTGTTCGGCCTCCTTGGACGAAATGGGGCAGGGAAGACAACAACAATTAAAATGATGCTTGGTCTCGTTGCTCCCGATCACGGCCAAGTGTTATGGAATAGCAAAAAAGGCTTGAAACATACCTCATTCGGCTATTTACCAGAGGAAAGAGGACTATATCCCAAAACCAAGGTGATTGATCAATTAACCTATTTTGGGAGATTAGAAGGAATGAGTCGAACCGAGATTAAAAAAAGCATTGATTACTGGGTAGACCGGTTCGATATTGGCATGTACAAAAACAAGCTTGCGGGCGAATTGTCAAAAGGGAACCAGCAAAAGGTACAGCTGGCTGCGACGCTTTTACATAACCCAGAACTCATCATTTTAGACGAACCGTTCAGTGGACTGGACCCCGTTAACTCAAATCTTTTAACAGAAGTGATTTTAGAAGAAAAAGAGAAGGGCAAGGTTATCATCATGTCCAGCCACCAGATGGATCAGGTGGAGAAGTTTTGCAAAAATGTGGTGCTCTTAAAGGATGGCAAAGTTCTCTTAGGTGGAGAACTAGAAGCAGTAAAAGCTTCCTATGGGGTTATGTACTTGTCACTGTACGGGGATGTAGAAACATTGAAGGGATTCTGCCAGCAACATCAGTATTCTTTTGAACAGGAAATGAAACGTGTCATTGTTTCATTAACAAAAGATCAGGATCCACTTACTGTGTTGACGCAATTAAAGCAAGAGGGGATTCCTGTGAATGAAGTCACGTTCCTTCAGCCTACCCTTCATCAGATTTTCATAGATAAGGTGGGGTCATAGAATGAAAGCATTATGGATTTCTTACTTCTTTCATTTAAAAGAACAAATTCGTTCCAAAGGATTTCGGATTACATCGGTTGTGATTTCCGTTGTCATACTTGGGTTTTTAGCTTATAACCATTTCTCCTCGAATAAGGATGAAGTCCGCGTTTCTGTCGTCAATTTATCTTCTTATCAAATTGATGAAGCATTATTGAAAAAAAGTATTGATGGATTAACTCTCTTTACAAAGGAAGAAAAAGATATCAAGAAAGAGAAGAAACGAATTCAAGATCAGGACCTGGATCATTTAGTGGTCATTCGAGAGAAGGACTCCCTTCCGGTGCTCCAGTATTATTACCATCGTTCTCCTGATCCAGGGGTTCTCTATCCTTTTTCCGCTCAATTACAACAACAGTATATGGGAAAGGTATCAGCGGAACATTCTTTATCGAATGATGTCATGAATCAGTTGTTTCAGAATATTCCTGTAGACGAGACCATGCTGGCTAAGAATAACGGAAGCCTCGGTATTGTGTATGTCTTCATTTTCTTAATGTACACATTTATTCTCATGTTTGGTCAAGGAATTGCGATGAGTATCACGGGGGAAAAGTCGACCCGCGTGATGGAAGTGATGATTACAAAAGTGAAGCCGATTTATATGTTGTTCGCGAAGGTACTTTCCAATCTGACAGCAGGGTTAATTCAAGTAACCATCTTCTTTGTATCAGGATATATTGGATATTTAATAGGCTGGATTAAGTCAGACCAACTGAGCATCGTGGGCTTTACTTTCGACCTCTCGCAAATCGATGCCCCATTAGTGGCGTTGTTCGTTTTTTTCTTTACCTGTGGATACCTTGTGTATGCTCTATGTTTTGCCGCACTAGGTTCACTTATTTCACGAACCGAGGATTTAGGTAGTGTCATGGGACCGGTGATGGTGCTTGTCATGGGTGCCTTGTTTGTAGGAATGAAAACCTTGATGGATCCAACAGGTGGACTCGTTACCTTTGGGACGTATTTTCCATTCTTTTCACCTATTGTTGCCTTCTCCAAATATGTCCTAGGAGAAATGGAAGCTGGTCAACTTGCATTAAGCGGCAGCATTTTAGTAGCTTCGATCCTCTTAATCGCCTATCTGGCCGCTAGAATCTATGTAAAAGGTGTTATGGTTTACGGTGAGAAATTTAAATGGGGTAACTTGAAAGTGATGCTAGCGAAAGAGGCATCAAACAAATCGGTCAATTAATTTGAGGGGGCGCAATTCCAATTGGAATTGAGATCCCTTTTTTTAAAAGGGGCGCTAATATAATGAAAAAGACAGCGGTTCTACTCTATCCGCAATTTAGCGAGTATGAACTAAGTGCCGCGTTATCTATCTTAATGCAAGGCGAGAAACCGGTGATCATTGTTGGGTTAAATCATCATCCTATTCGAGGGGAAGCGGGACTTACGGTTTTGCCTGACGTGACTATTGAAGAGTTAAATGTAGAAGAAATTGATAGTCTATTACTAACAGGTTGTATGGATATTTTTGCATTAAAGGACGAAGTAAAACTATTTGAGTTTCTAAGTTTGTTAGAAAAGAAAGTATCTGTGATCGCAAGTATATCTAGTTCCCCGTTCCTCTTGGCAAAAGTAGGTCTATTAAAGGGGAAAAAATATACTGTTGGAATCACAGAAGAGGCCAGGATCCTATCTGGGGTTTTTGAAAGTGACAATTACTCAGATGAGCTGGTCGTTCAGGATGGGAAGTTGATCACGGCAAGAGGAAGAGGCTTTATTAGGTTTGGCAAGATGTTAGGGGAGGCATTGAACCTTTCCTTTGAAGCGATGGTATCGGGAATAGAAAAAGAGCTTGGGGTTTCCAAGCTCTTTCTCTATGGGGAACATTATTTCCCAATAAACTCTTGAGTCCAGTAATTTCCATCAGCTACATATCCAACCCCAATAGAAGTAAAGTTCGGGCTTAAGATATTTTTACGGTGACCTTCACTATTCATCCAAGCCGTTACAACTTCTTCAGGCGTTCTTTGTCCCATTGCAATATTCTCACCCGCATAACGGTAGGTAATGCCATATTTTTTCATCATATCAAACGGTGAACCGTAGGTTGGGCTTGTATGACTAAAGTAGTGATTGGTAGACATGTCTTGTGATTTATCGCGAGCCATTTTGCTCAGCGATAAATCTACTTTTAGCGCAGACAAACCATTCTTCGCACGTTCTTGATTCGTTAAATCAACCACTTTCTGCTCATATGCACTTAAGCTATAAGTAGATTCCGATGTAGTAGTAGTCTCGGCCTGTGCTGGCTCTTGCTGTACCGGAGTGGTTGAAGCCTGGGTTGTCTGCTCAGTTGTCGGAGCAGGGGCTGGCGTAGGCGCCGGTGCCGGAGTTGGCGCAGGCTGCTTCACCGTATTTTGAGTAACCGTCATACCAAGACTTGCTAAATATTTTTCAATGATACTATTAATCTCATCCATATTTGAAGCTTTATACACATACACCTTTTCCTGTGTTGTAGGGGTAAACGTTGCAGCATGTGCTTTATTTAAAATAGGGTTTGCCATTACTACGGCAGCCGCAGCAGCGACCGTTAACATTGCTTTTTTCTTCAACATACTAACATCCTCCTTAGGTTGAAAAACTGCTGTGAACTTAACAGCAACATCGTACCATACGATTTTTGTCATATTTAAGGTAGGATTTTACAGCTCAACTCCTTCTAGAGACCTTCTCCGATAAAAAGATGCCCAATTATGAGGTTCAAGGACTATTTTTTTAAAAAAATAGCACCCTCTTATTCTACTAGTTATTATAAAAAATACCATTAATTGTGCAGGGAAAGGGGGTTGACAACGTTCGCGTCAGAAGCGTTATTTTACAAATATTTCAGAAGAAAGACGAAGATTAAGCATATTTTACTAACCAAACCACCATAAAATTAAGCTACTATTTGGACATGGCGCTACATATTCTTTGATAAAAAGGGAGAAATTAAAGGAGAGTATGCACCATGCGGAAAAAATCAGCTTCAACCAAAAGATTACTACGCGGCATCCTGGTCCTTGCGGGCGTTTTTGCAGTTTTTCTAATCATACGATCAGTCTTCATCTCGTCCACCAATGAGGCGAAGGATGTGGTCGATGAATTTTATGGATATGAACAAGAGGGTGATTTTGCCAACTCTTGGGCGTTATTTCATTCCTCAATGAAGAAAAAGTTCAGCAAGGGAAACTACATACAGGACCGGGCCCACGTGTTTATGAACCATTTTGGGGTCGAGACCTTTTCTTATACAATTGGGGAGTTGGAGGAATTGAAGGATTGGAAAATGTCTAAAGCAGATCCTTCCCTGAAAAATGTCTATAAAGTACCGGTCACTCAAACCTACAAAGGAAAGTACGGGAATTTTGACCTGAAGCAAGAGGTATTTGTGACAGAGGAAAAGGGAAAGTGGAGGATTTTGTGGGATTATAACCAATAAGCTTGTAAATGTGGTACATATTGACAAGGTATTAATGGTATAAACATTTTAACGGACTAAACGATTATGGTAAGATAGGATAGGACCAAGGTTCAAATCATGAAGACAGCTGGAGGACTTACAGTGGCTTATCAAACAAAAGAATGTTTTAAAATGTTTACGTTAAATTCTAATCGTAAGCTGGCAGAAGAGATGGCGCAGATTCTAGGTTGTGAGTTAGGAAGAAGCTCTGTATCTCGTTTTAGTGATGGTGAAATTCATATTAACATAGAAGAGAGTGTTCGTGGAAGTGAAGTGTATTTAGTTCAATCGACTTCACAACCAGGGAATGAATATATTATGGAGCTCCTTATTATGATTGATGCATTGAAAAGAGCTTCGGCTAGAGCGATCAATGTCGTCATTCCGTATTATGGGTATGCTCGTCAAGACAGAAAGGCGCGTTCACGTGAGCCGATTACTGCTAAGTTAATTGCTAACCTTTTAGAAAAAGCGGGAGCGCATCGAGTTCTTACGATGGACCTGCATGCTCCACAAATTCAAGGTTTCTTTGATATCCCTGTTGATCAGCTTCTTGGTGTTCCGATTCTATCGGATTACTTTGAAAGTAAAGGATTAGAGGATATTGTCGTGGTGGCACCAGATAATGGCGGGGTAACGAGAGCGAGAAAAATGGCGAGCCGCTTACATGCACCGATTGCTTTTGTTGATAAGCGTCGCCCAAGACCGAATGTGGCTGAAATCATGAATATTGTCGGTAACATCGAAGGGAAAAATGCAATTCTAATTGATGACTTGATTGATACAGCGGGAACAATTACACTTGCAGCGAATGCGTTAATGGAAAAAGGAGCAAAAGCTGTCTATGCTTGCTGTACACACCCTGTTCTTTCAGGACCAGCTGTCAGTAGAATTGAAGCTTCACCGATTAAAGAGTTAGTCGTGACGAATACGATCGAGCTGCCAGAAGAAAAAATGATTGGTAAAATCACTTCGTTATCTGTTGCTCCATTGCTTGCGGAAGCGATTGACCGTATTCATAATGAAAAACCAGTAAGTCCTTTATTTGAATAAGAACGGCTATTACGATCCAATTCCTAACTTTTAGGGGTTGGATTTTTTTATGTTGTAGAGGGGAACAAGGAATGGTTTTGGGTGAATTTGGAATTTTACACACACTGATTTTGATCGCAATTGGTGTGATTTTTTAATAAAATAATTTCCAAATTCGAGCGTAAGGGGTCAAATTCGGGCGTGAGAGCCGATTTTCGTAAAATGACAGGTGGTATGTTGCCAGATGCTCACTAATTGAGTCAAATACACATAAATTTCCTTTTTTCCCTTGATATTGATTCTCCACATGTTAGTATAGTGGCAGTGAGAAAAGTAAGAACAAAATACGAACAATCAGGGAGAGATTGCATGTTAGATAAAAAAACAATCCTATTTATAGGAGCCGGATCGATGGCTGAAGCCATGATTGCAGGAATCGTGTCGGCCCAGAAACTACCATCCCGACAACTTATTGTTTCCAATCGAAGCAATACAGACCGCTTAGAAGAACTACAAGAAAATTACGGGATTATCGGGGTGCCTCGAGAACAACTAGACTTAGGGCAAGCGGATATTATCATCCTCGCAATGAAACCAAAAGATGCAGAAATCTCCTTACAATCTATTAAAAATTCACTTAAGCCTAATCAATTGATTTTGTCTGTTTTAGCTGGTGTCACCACATCCTTTATCGAGCAAATTGTCCCCACAGGCCAGCAGGTCATCAGGGTTATGCCAAATACTTCAAGCATGATTGGGGAATCGGCAACAGCAATATCTGAAGGGGAACATACCTCCAAACACAATCTTTTATTAGCCAAAGAAATACTACAATGCATTGGAGAGGTATACGTCCTTCCTGAAGAGAAGATGGATATTTTTACAGGTATTGCAGGCAGTGGCCCCGCCTATTTTTATTACCTCATGGAGCATATGGAAAAAGAAGGGCAGAAAGCGGGATTACAGCCAGAATTAGCCCGGCACATGATCGCCCAAACGATTCTTGGGGCGGCCAAAATGATTCAAGAACAAGAGGAGACCCCAGCTGAGTTACGAGAAAATGTGACTTCCCCAAATGGAACGACAGCAGCAGGCCTGAAAGCATTAAAAGAGCAAGGCGGAGGAAAGGCAATTGCTCAAGCCATTCAACAGGCTGCCTCCCGTTCGAAGGAAATCAGTGCAGAACTAGAACAGTCCATACAGACGACTGTATATCAATCAAAAGCGATGTAAAACCAACAAAATAGAGACAATGGAGTGATTTGATGATTCCGACCCTTAAGCAACCGCAGCGGGTAGTGATTAAAATAGGCAGTAGTTCGTTAACGAGCCGCCACGGTGAAATTAGTCGGAGAAAGCTTGAAAAACTAGCAGATGAAATTGTGTTTTTAAAGGACCTTGGATATGAGGTTATTCTCGTATCATCCGGTGCTGTTGCGGCTGGTTATCGAAAACTGGGGTGCTTACAACGGCCTGATACGTTACCGGAAAAACAGGCAGCTGCTTCTATTGGTCAAGGGTTACTGATGGAATCCTACTCTGAGCTATTTTTATCCCACGGGTATGTAGCCGCTCAAATTTTAATCACAAGAAGTGACTTCTTAGATGAAGACCGTTATAAGAATGTTCGAAATACCTTGAACGTGTTATTAGAGCGGGGGATGATTCCGATTGTTAATGAGAATGATACGGTAACCATTGACCGGTTAAAGTTTGGTGACAATGACACACTCTCTGCAAAGGTTGCTGGATTAGTAGATGCAGACCAGCTTGTGATCTTATCAGATATCGATGGCTTATATAATGCCAATCCGGCCAATAATCCACGTGCGAAGCGACTGGAGGTTGTTACGGAAATCACTCCTGAAATTGAGAAGGCAGCGGGTGACTCAGGCAGTTTTGTTGGCACAGGTGGAATGAAATCCAAAATCGAAGCTGTTAAAGTGGCGATGACCTTTGGTATACCCACTTTTTTAGGAAATGCTGCCCACAAACATGTGATCAGGGATGCGGTACAAGGAAGAGCAAAAGGAACGTATTTTAAAGGTGCTTTACCGTCTATCAGTCTTAACCAAAAGGAAAAGTGGATGGTCCTAAGATAAAAAGGAGGAATTAGATGTCACCTATAAAAGAGAGTTTAACGGTTGAAGCACAGGCCATTTTAGCAAAAAAGGCAGCAAAATACTTGAGTCTTTTATCAGCAGAAGATAAAAACAGGGCTCTACATAAGCTAGCTGCCAGATTAGAAGATAACTTTACATTCATCCTTAGCGAAAATGAAAAGGATGTGTCCAAAGGGCGGGAAAAAGGATACAGTGAAGCATTCTTGGATCGATTGTCCCTATCGAAAGAACGGATTTTTGATTTTGCTAACGGGTTACGAGTGGTGGCTGAATTAGAGGATCCGACGGGGAAAATTTTATCCAAGCGAACCTTGGAAAATGGCTTACAAGTGGAAAAGGTAGCAGTTCCATTAGGCGTCATCGGAATGATTTACGAGGCAAGGCCGAATGTAACGGTTGATGCCACTGGGCTGGCATTAAAAGCAGGAAACGCGATTATTCTGAAGGGCGGCTCCTCCGCGATCCAGTCCAACAAAGCGATTGTAGAAGTGATGCACAAGGCTCTTATGGAAACCAACATCCCAAAAGAAGCGGTCCAATTTATTGAAAGCACCGACCGGGAAGCCGCACAGCAGCTATTTACGATGAAGGAGCATATTGATGTTCTTATTCCTCGCGGAGGCGCCTCTTTAATCCGTGCGGTGGTGAACCAGGCGACAGTCCCTGTGCTGGAAACCGGTGTAGGAAACTGTCATCTTTACATTGATGCCGAAGCAGCTCCGGATAAAGCGCTTTCGGTGTTGGTCAATGCCAAAACGGATCGTCCAGCTGTTTGCAATGCCATTGAGACGGTTCTTATTCATCGAGATTGGCTTACCCATAATAAAGAAGAACTTATTCACACGCTAGAAGAGAATGCGATAAAGGTCCATGGTGATGAAACAGCAATCTCGATCATTCCTCATGCCGTGCCAGCGGAGGAAGAGGACTGGGCGAATGAGTACTTGAGTCTAGATATAGCGATGAAGGTGGTTGATCATGTGGATGAGGCCATTGCGCATATCGAACAATATGGAACGAAACACTCAGAAGCGATTATGACAGAAAACGTGCAAACAGCACACCGTTTCATGAAACTAGTGGATGCTTCCGCCCTTTATCATAATGCGTCAACGAGGTTTACCGATGGTGGTGCCCTTGGGTTAGGGGCAGAAATAGGCATCTCCACTCAAAAGTTACATGCAAGAGGTCCAATGGGACTGGAGGCTTTGACAACCATCAAATACATCATGAGTGGTAATGGGCAAATCAGATAAACACTTAAAGGAGGTGATTTTATGGAATTCGGACTAACAGAAGCTACCTGGGCGTGGTTAATGGTTCCCATGCCATTGCTAGTTGTTTTATCAGTTATTTCTTATTTAATAGAAAGGGAGAGGGTTCATACATGAGTATAAACGTACCTACGTTAACATCAATAATGGTTTATTTAGTTGGAATGTGGATTATCGGTTATGTTGCAGCCAAGATGACCAAAAACCTAACGGATTACGTGCTTGGCGGCAGAAGACTGAGTGCAGGAGTGGCAGCATTAAGTGCAGGATCATCGGATATGAGTGGATGGTTAATGCTTGGTCTTCCTGGTGCGGTCTATGTCAGTGGGTTCGGTTCGATTTGGCTTCCCATTGGATTAGCAATTGGTGCCTATCTAAATTGGCAATTTATCGCGAAACCACTTCGCGTGTATACAAAGGTGGCAAGTGATTCAATTACCGTTCCCGATTTCTTTGAAAATCGTTTCCACGATTCGTCGAAAGTCCTTCGTGTCGTATCTGCCATTGTTATTCTTGTCTTCTTTACATTCTATACTTCTTCCAGTCTTGTCGGTGGCGCGATTCTATTAGAAAAATCGTTCGGCGTGGACTATATTCTTGCACTATGGATTGGAGCAGGTGTGATCCTATCCTACACCTTCTTTGGAGGATTTTTAGCAGCAAGCTGGACCGACTTTTTCCAAGGAATCTTAATGTTCTTAGCCCTTATTGTGATCCCTATTGTTGCTATTCAAGAGCTTGGCGGCTGGCACGAAACGATTCAAAAAATCGGAAGCATTGACACTTCGTATCTCAATGTGTACTCAGGTGCGACAACCGTTGGGGTCATTTCCCTATTAGCTTGGGGACTGGGTTACTTTGGTCAGCCACATATTATTGTTCGTTTTATGGGCATTAAATCAACGAAGGAAATTCCAAAAGCTCGTCTAATTGGGATGGGCTGGATGATTGTTTCATTGTTTGGTGCCATGTTCATTGGGTTTGCGGGAATCGCCTATTTTGCCAATGCACCGCTTAAAAATTCAGAAACTGTCTTCATCATGTTCTCACAGGTTCTCTTTAATCCGTGGGTAGCTGGATTTTTACTTGCAGCCATTCTCTCAGCAATCATGAGTACAGTGGATTCACAATTACTCGTTTCTTCGAGTGCGTTAGCACAGGATTTTTACAAATCAATTTTCAGAAGAGACGCTTCCAAAAAGGAAGAAATGATTGTTGGCAGAATTGCTGTTCTGGGTATCGCAGTCATCGCAATCTTTTTAGGCTATAACCCTGATAGTAAAGTATTAGAGCTGGTAAGTTATGCTTGGGCTGGGTTTGGCGCAGCGTTTGGACCGGTTATTATTTTGAGCTTGTTCTGGAAACGTATGACGAGAAATGGAGCACTGGCTGGAATCATTGTCGGAGCAGTCACTGTGATTGTGTGGGCACAGCTATCTGGAGGCTTATTTGATGTATATGAATTAGCACCAGGATTCTTGTTCGGTGGACTTGCGATTGTTATCGTCAGCCTTCTAGGACGCGCTCCATCCATAAAAGTTCAAGAGGAATTCAGAACCTATCGTGCAAAGGTGAAGGAAGCATAAGTATTAATTCATGAGACTGATCCATATGGGTCAGTCTTTTTTAGATAGGCTGGGCTGACCAAGCGCTTCCGCTTTTCGTTGTTGGAAATAATTTGCCAGTGAGCAACCGCTGATTTGGTGCTATATTTAACCGTATATCATTCGGAATTCTGGGGTGGGTCTATTTGGGAACTGTTGCACTTCTTTGTGTTTTATTCAGTTTAATTATTATAATTGGTTGTTTTTATGTTTGTTGGCGAATTCTTACACAACAGAAAGAACGTAAGCAAACGGAAGCCAAGTTGATGGAAAGTGAAGACCGTTATCGAAGCTTGGTTGAGCTGTCACCTAAAGGCATACTAGTGTATCAAGATCATAAAATTGCTTACGCCAACTCAGCAGCTTTGAGCTTGTTAAAATCGACTGACGAACATGTACTAATAGGGAAATCACTTCTTGATTTGGTTCATCCTGAAAGTAAGGAAGAGTTGATTACCAATTTACAAAAAGTACTTAACGGTGAACTTGTTGCACTCCATGAATATAAATTTAATACGATGAACGGTGAGACCATTTTCATAGAGGCTGTTGGTTCAACGGTTATGTTTAATGGGAAACCAGCTCTTATGGCAATCGGTAGTGATATCACCGAAAAGAAGAACTTGCAGGAACAATTAAATATCAATGAACAGCGCTATAAATCCTTATTCGAGTATCATTCAGATGCCGTTTATAGCTTTGATTTAAATGGGAAATTTACTAGTGCCAACAAAGCATGTGAGACGATTTCGGGTTATAGTCCTGATGAACTCCTTTATAAACATTTTACAGATTTCATCTACGTAGATGATTTACAGAAAACCATCGATATCTTTGCATCCACCTATAAAAATGGTGGAAGTCCTCAAAATCATAACATTCGTTTGAATCATAAAAAGGGATATATGATTCACCTTAATGTTACCAGTGTACCGATCATAGTAAACGAACAGGTAGTTGGCATTTATGGCATTGCTAAGGATATCACAGAGCAAATTCACAACCAAGAAACCATCCGGCACTTGGCATACCATGATTATCTGACAGGTCTGCCAAATAGAAATCTTCTTGATAATCATCTATCCAAGGAACTTGATTTAACCGTTTATCAGAATCGAAAGCTTGCGGTATTATTTATTGACCTCGACCGTTTTAAAGCAATCAACGACACGTTCGGTCACTCAGTGGGTGATTTA
This sequence comes from Neobacillus phoenicis, assembly GCF_047302305.1. NCBI lineage: Bacteria > Bacillati > Bacillota > Bacilli > Caryophanales > Bacillaceae > Neobacillus > Neobacillus phoenicis. The sequence goes on from NZ_CP154847.1 coordinate 1,215,880, forward strand.
TTATTAAAAGAAGTGGCAAAACGTTTGAAATCCTCCGTCCTTGAAAAAGATCTGGTGTTCAGACAGGGTGGAGATGAGTTTATTGTTATTTTAGACGATGCTGACCGTAGGATTGCAGAAAAGGTAGCGATGCGTATTCTTTCAGTTCTGGCCTCACCATTTAGTTTAAACCAAAGCGATTTATTTATTTCTCCGAGTATTGGTATTAGTCTCTATTCAGAAGATGGAGAATCGATGGAAACACTGATTAAGCATGCAGACTTTGCTATGTACCAAGCGAAAAAGGCGGGGAAAAATACGTTTCGCTTTTATTCTAATCATGAAACAGTGGATGACATCAATCCCCTCCTTATGGAAATGGATTTGCATAAGGCCATCGAACGTCAAGAGTTTATTTTACATTATCAGCCTAAAATCAATTTGAAAACGGGCAAAGTAATTGGTGCAGAAGCGCTAATCCGTTGGAACCACCCTGAGCGGGGAATGATTCCACCTTCCCAGTTTATCCCCATTGCTGAAGAAACAGGATTAATTATCCCAATTGGTGAATGGGTTCTTCATGAGGCATGTATGCAGCAAAAGAAATGGATGGAGCAGGGATTCTCCAATATGGTTATCTCTGTGAATTTATCTGCCCGTCAATTCTCGCAATGCCAAATTGTCCAGGCGGTAAAAAAGGTTCTGGAAGAGACTGGTTTAGAACCTCAGCATTTAGAACTTGAAATAACAGAGAGTATGACAATGGATATTGAACGAACCATCATCACGTTACAAGAATTAAAAAAGCTTGGACTATTAATTAGTATTGATGACTTTGGGACAGGGTTTAGCTCGTTAAATTACTTAAAACAATTCCCGGTAGATACGTTAAAGATCGATCAATCCTTCGTCCGGGAGCTGTACAATCAAACGAATGACGAAACCATCGTCAAAACCATTATTACCATGGCCCATACCTTACAATTAAATGTTGTTGCTGAGGGAATCGAAACAAGGGAACAGCTGGTCTTTTTACAACAGCATCTTTGCGATACGGCACAAGGCTATTTCTTTAGTCAGCCAGTCCCGGTAAAAGAGTGGAATGAGGCGTTTTTTAGTACTATAGAAGAAACTGTGAGTAAGTTCGGCATCTCACAGGATACAACCAAACGAATGTGGATGGAAGAAACGGTACGGATTGCACGTCAGGAATTACAAGATACCCTTCAGAGACAGCAGGGATTGACCATTAAGTATACCAAGATAGATGAGAAATTTGTTCATACCTTGTGTGAAGGTACTTTACTTAGACGTTTTGGTTTACTACCAGAGCAGATTATTGGGAAAGAGTTGCATGAATTCCTTCCTGCAAAGCAGGCGAATGAAAAACTTCCATTTTATGAAAAGGCTTGGGCTGGAGAAGAAAATGTTACGTACGAAGCCAAGGTTAACGGGATTTATTATTTGGCTGCATTAAGCCCGTTGAAAAAATGTGGGAAAGTGGTAGAGGTCATCGTTTCGTGCAGTGATATTACGACTCTTAAAGAGACCGAGAAAGCATTAAGGGAAAGCCAAGAGATGTACCGACTCGTCGCAGATAATATGACAGACCTGATCACGGTTTTCGACCTGGATGGGAAAATTAAGTATGCCTCTCCTTCCCATAAATCAGTACTTGGATATCCAGCCAGTTACTATGAAAACTATAGTTCCATTTCAAATTTACATCCGGAAGACCAAACGTTTTACAAACGAACCTTTGTGAAAACGATTAACAGTAAGCAGCCGTGCATCATCCAATATCGGATATCGACCCATAACGGGGGCTGGAAGCTTTTCGAGGTAAAATTGACCCCGGTCACAGACGAACAAGGAAAGGTTATTCATGTAATCGGCGTGGCTAAAGATCTCACGGGTACTTTACAAGTGGATGAAGAATACAAAAGAGGCTGACATTTCAAATGTCAGCCTCTTTTGCGTCTTCATTATTTAATGTTGTAAAAATGCAAGTTGATAAAAGAATAAAACTGCGAATACATAAAGGAGAGGATGCACTTCGCGTCCTTTTCCTTTCACTACTTTTAACAATGGATAGCTGATAAAACCAAGGGCAATGCCTGTTGCGATACTTGATGTGAGCGGCATGCTTAAAATCGTCAAGAAAGCAGGAAAAGCTTCATCTAGTTCGTTCCAGCGGATTTTTGAAATACTGCCCATCATCAAGCTGCCGACAATAATTAAGGCAGGTGCAGTAATCGAAGACAACCCGGAAACGGCACCAACGAGTGGTCCGAAGAATGCGGACAAAATAAATAAAACGGCGACTGTCACTGAGGTTAAACCCGTTCGACCCCCAGCTGCAACACCGGAAGTGGATTCAATATAAGCGGTTGTCGGGCTCGTCCCAAACATGGCACCGATGGTTGTGGCAATGGAATCAGAAAGCAATGCTTGACGTGCACGCGGCAATTTTTCGCCTTTCATTAATCCTGCTTGATTGGCAACACCAATCATCGTACCAGTTGTATCGAATATGGTAACAAGGATAAAGGAAAAAACAACGGCATATAAGCTGTGATGAATGACATCAGTTAATGCTGTCAATGGGTTGGCGACCACTAGTCCTTCAGGAAGGGAAGGAAGCGACATAAATCCTTGATCGAAGTGCAATTGACCGGTAAAGAAAGCGATTAGCCCTGTAATCACCATTCCGAAAAATAATGCCCCGTTGATTCGCAGCATCATCAGAACCAGAGTGATGGCAAGCCCGAGAAGAGCCAACCAAGCAGAAGGAGCATGTAAATCGCCAAGTCCCACAAGATTGGTCGGATGTGCAGTGATGATTTTTGAGAGACGCAGACCAATAAAAGCAATAAATAAACCGATCCCAGCGGTAATTCCATATTTCAGGTTTTCGGGAATGGCCTCAATTAATTTTTCTCTTAACGGTGTGAGTGACAAAATGATAAAGATGACACCAGCGATAAAAACGGCTGCAAAGGCTGTTTCATAGTTGATATTTTGATGCGCGCCTACTACGGAATAGGCAAAGTAGGCGTTAAGCCCCATCCCAGGTGCGATGGCAATCGGATAGTTTGCGAAAAGGCCCATCCAAAGGGTTCCCAGCACAGCAGAGATAATAGTGGCAGTGAACACCTGCTCAAAGGGAACGCCAGCATCCGCAAGAATGACCGGGTTGACAATTACGATATATACCATGGTGAAGAAGGTCGTGATTCCTGCTAGTAGTTCTGTTTTTGTATTTGTTTGATTTTCTTTTAGCTTAAACATGAGGTTCCTCCAAAACACGAACGTTATATTGTAACTTTATCTATATTATTCGTTTTATGGTTATTTTTCAATAGGTTTTTTTAATTTCCCCTTTTCTACTTCTATTATTCTTCAACAAGTTTTACTAGATACGCATGAAAAAAAAGACCACCTCTGTTCAGTGACGAGAGATGGTCTTCTTTCTAATTATTATGAAGTGTTTTACTTCAAATCTTCAATGGAGTCAATGTCCATATACGCCGGGACTACAAGACCAAGTTTTGTTCCTTTAAGGTTTTCTCCTAGGTCTTCAAATTTTCCTTCGTATTTTTTATAGTAGTCAGCATGAGTAGATGGTAACCATCCAGCTACATGTGCATCAAGGCTTCCGTCTGCTACACCTGTCCACATTGGGCCAGCTTCTAATTGGGTAAGAGTAACTTTATAGCCTAGGTCTGTTAAGACTTTGCCAATCACATTCGTACTTGCGATTTCACTATCCCACGCTACATACCCAATGTTAATTTTGTCACCATCCACTTTGTTGGCACCATTAGTCCATTCACTAACCTTATCTGAATTATCCTTTACCCATTTGGAAGCTGCGTCTTCAGGGTCATCGCCATCAGCGATACTATTCATTACAGTATTCATGTCATCTGGTGTCCAATTAAATTGGTCAAGCACCTTATATGCATCAGGCATATCAGTTTTTAGTCCATTTCTTACAATGGTATTGATTGTTTCCTCTTGACCAAAAACGCCTTTGGGGTCATCTAAGTATTTTAAATCAAATTTTGCGAACATCCAATGAGGAGTCCAGCCAGTAACAATAACAGGTTCTTTCTTGTCATATGCTTTTTTTAGTGTGGCAGTCATTGCCGCACTAGAGCCTTCAACAAGTTTCCAATCGTTTAACTCATATTCATCGAGGACTTTAGCAGTCGCCTTCATGAGGCCGGCACCAGGATCGATTCCGATGATTTTATAATCTACACTGTCACCAACAGTGGTTTTCCCTTTGTCTTCCTTGTTACTAGCTTCATCTGATCCACAAGCGGCTAGTCCAAATGTTAGTAAGGCAGCTAATAATAAAAACATCCATTTTTTCAACATTAAGCATTTCCTCCTTGTTTTTTGGATTTTCCTATATTTTGAGTGACCCGGTCTAATATAATCGCAATGACGACAATAGAAAGGCCGGCTTCGAACCCTTTACCAATTTGAATTTGAGTAACAGCTCGGTATACATCGGCACCAAGACCTGGAGCACCAACCATAGAAGCAATAACAACCATGGAAAGGGCCAGCATGATACTTTGATTTATTCCAGCCATAATTGTAGGCATGGCTAGTGGAAGCTGGACTTTAAGTAATCGTTGGCTTGCCGTTGAACCAAATGCCTCCGTTGCTTCAATAATATCTGCGGGGACTTGTTGGATGCCGAGAATCGTTAACCTTATTGTTGGCGGCATGGCGAAAATAACAGAGGCTACGACGCCTGGGACCACCCCAATATTAAAGAAAAATATAGCAGGAATTAAGTATACAAAGGCAGGCATCGTCTGCATAAAGTCCAAAATAGGTGTCACGACCTGTTTGACCGTTTGCTTTTGTGAGGCCCAAATCCCCAATGGTATTCCTAAGACAATTGAAATGATAACGGCTGTTAATACAAGTGCAAGGGTTTGGAGCATGGGATCCCAGTAGCCAAGATTAGCAATTAGGAATAAACCTATAAATGTGAAGAGAGCGATTCCTTTATTTGAGACCTTCCAGGCAAGTAAGGTTAATAGAATAACAAATACATAGGAGGGAACAAAGCTGAATCCAAGAACCATTCCATCGACAATAGATTGAAGGACATTCGTTATGCCATCAAACGCTACCTCCAAGTTCTCGGTTAACCAGTTAACAAAGACATCTACCCATTCAGCTACTGGAATTTTTGGGAACCATTGTTCCATGTTATTTTCACCTCCTTGCTAACCTGATCGGCTGCTATTTCAGCCTTGGCTTGGTTGAGGTCGTTAATGGCGTCATTATTACCAGCGAGTGCACCAATGACGGCACCTCTTACAAGAATTCCATTCAGTCGGTTATGTTCATCTACAACCGCTACCGGAATAGAGGCCGAAGAAACTTTATCAAATAAATCAGTTAGCAGTGTATCAGGAGAAACTGTGGAAACGCCTGTCTGTAGGATGCTTAAAATACCTTCATTCCGATCAATGGCCTCTTTCGCATCAGAAGCTGTTATCGCCCCAAGTAATGTTTTCTTTCTATCTACGACATATATACTCGAAATTCCTAAATCTTTCATCATTTGCAGGGCAACCCTTGGGCCCTTTTCGACTGAAACGGCTTCTGCCCGCTTCATCACATGATTGGCAGTTAATACTTTCGATAAGTCAACATCTTCTACGAATCTCTCAACATAGTCGTTTGATGGGTTCATAAGGATTTCCTCAGGAGTTCCTATTTGAACAATGGATCCATCCTTCATTAATGCAATTCGATCGCCAATTCTAAGGGCTTCATCTAAATCATGGGTAATGAATACAATGGTTTTCTTCATTGTAGATTGAAGGTCAAGCAGTTCATCCTGCATGTCTTTACGAATAAGAGGATCTAATGCGCTAAAGGCCTCATCCATAAGTAAAATGTCAGACTCATTGGCTAATGCCCTAGCTAATCCTACCCTTTGCTGCATTCCACCACTTAATTGCTTAGGGTATTGATGCTCATAGCCTTCAAGTCCAACTAATTTTAATGCAACCATGGCTTTGTCCATACGTTTTTCTTTTGCTACTCCTTGGACTTCCAAACCGTACTCTGTATTTTCTAAGACAGTTCTATGGGGTAGGAGTGCAAATTTTTGAAAGACCATGCTGATCTTCTTTCTGCGAACTTCTCTTAGCTGCTCTTTGTTCATTTTTACTATATCCACACCGTCAATGAGTACTTGACCTGCTGTTGGATCAATTAGCCGATTGAGCATACGGACTAGGGTTGACTTCCCACTTCCTGATAAGCCCATAATGACAAAGATTTCTCCAGCTTCAACATCAAAGGTCGCTTGATTGACACCAACCGTTGCCCCTGTTTTCTTTAAGATTGATGTTTTGCTTTCTCCTTCCTGTAGAAGCTGAAGTGCCTTTTTGGATTTTCCAAAGACTTTTGTTACGTTGCGAACACTTATTTTTTTATCATGTTTACTCATTCATTCACCTCAATTGCTGTTACAGAAGTAGTAGGACTTTTTAATTGTAGTTCTTTTTGGATAAAAAGGGCAAAGTTGGTAATTGGGCATATTCTGCCGTAAAGTTCGTACAGAAAAAACTGTACGCGCTGAATGGATGGTATTCTTAAAATTCCTCGTTTATGCTCCTGATTCCTACTAAAGTGCCTGCTTTACTTTTAAAAAAATCATGATAGTCTTAATAGGTACATGTATTCAAAATGGATGTGATATCAAAATGAATGATGAAGAAAAGTTAGAACAGGCTCGTGAACGAGTGATTGAAGCGATATCTCAAAATATGAATTTATATGGAGTAACTGAATCCATTGGTCGATTATATGGGGCTTTATATTTTCAGGAGGGTCCATTAACATTAGATGAAATGAAAGATGAGCTCGGAATGAGTAAAACAAGTATGAGTACTTCGGTCCGAAGCTTGCTGGAATTAAAAATGGTGGGAAAGGTTTGGAAAAAAGGGGTCCGGAAAGACTTATATCAGGCTGAGCCAGATTGGTATCAAACCTTTATTGACTTTTTTTCTATTAAATGGAGAACTGGAATATCCATTAATGTTTCAGCGATGGAAAAGTCTCTCTCTGAATTTCAATCTCTTTTAGATGATGAAAATGTTGATACAAAGATCAAAGCAGAGGCAAAAATGGATATAGAAAAGCTAACTGATGCACTAGAATATTATGATTGGCTGAACAGGCTAGTCGATAGCTTTGAATCAAAGGAGATTTTTCAATATATCCCGAAAAAGAAAAGTTAGTTTTTGGGGACAGTCCCCCGGCGCTTTAGCGCAACGGGGGACTGTCCCCTTTTTATTTTTTTCACGAATGGAATTGGATTTTTGAGACACTATAACAGAATGGAACTCTCAATTTTTATCAGTTTGACTATTTTTCTAGTGCTTTCCTTTGTTGTTAAAAAACAGAAGCTAACGCTATTTGAAAATATGTTTCTCTATATCATTGTGGAATTTATGATGACCAGTTATTGTGCCATCCTTTATATCAACCTTGATGTTTGGCATGTGGCAAATAAGACAGGGCTGTTTATCATCTTTCGAATCTATGAAGCGATTGTGTACCCAGCTATTTGGCTTTGGTATTTTAATCTCCATCCGCAGCGTGTGTCGATGCTGTCTAGGTTGCTGTTGACGGTTTTATTTGTGGGAATAGAGTGTGTGGTGGAACAAGGGTTAGTCCGATTAGGGGTCATCAGTTATAAGGATTGGCAGGTTTGGCAATCGGTATTGGTGCAGATTTTTGTACTCGGGCTTACGACGGTTCTATTAACATGGTTCCAAGCGATTTTGAAAAAAGAAGGGATTCACAAACGATGATGCCTCTTCCTCAACACTTTGATGAAAATGAATGGTTCGTCTTGAGCTGTATTGTTGTGTCCTATTCCATTGTTCGATTTTTGCCGAAACGCTTTCCAAGAATTATTAGCGTTTTGCTTATGCTGTTTGGGCCCATTGTTGCCAGAATGTCTGATCATTTCTTAGCATCGCCGAAGCTGGACTTATATAACCTAATGGATACTCCGAACTATGACCTTTTTGATCTTTTTACCTATGTTTTATATGCTCCTTTTTCCTATTTGTTTATTTATTTTTATGACAGGTGGAATGTAAAAGGGGCGGGCCTCCTTTTTTATCTTTTCCTTTGGACCGTTGTCTCGGCTATATTTGAATGGATACATAAGTTATTCCATGTGTTTACGTACCATAACTGGAAGTTGTCGTACTCTTTCACCGTGTATCTTGTCGTCCAATGCTTGGAGTTGCTTTTTTATTATTTGCTGATAAGGACGTATGATGGTTTGTCGGAGAGGAAAGAGGGGGTTCAGAATGAGCATCTCATTAAGCGGATACCATCTAAATCGTAAAGAAACAGAGGCTGACTTCCCCAAAAGAAACCAACCTCTGTTTTTTTTATTAAGCTCTGTTAAACTTGCCTGTTGATTTCCACTCCAGGCACTTCGCTTTCCGCGGGCGTGCCGGGGAGCCTCCTCGTCGCTCTAGCTCCTGCGGGGTCTCCCCAGCCCCGTACTCCCGCAGGAGTCTTCGTGCCTTCCGCTCCAATCAACAGGGTTTAATATCAACAAAGTTCTTTAACACAGCCTTTTATTAAGAAATTTTCATCTGTTTTTCTAGTAAAAACTTTTCGAGTTCTGCAGCGGGAAGATGTTTACTAAATAAGTATCCTTGTGTGACAAAGCATTTATTTTTACGCAAAAAGGATGCATGTTCGGTAGATTCCACACCTTCTGCGATGACTGTGAGATTTAAATTTCTCCCCATATCGATAATAGTCTTAACAATGGGACCATCATATACTTACTCCCTATTAAAAATGTGATGTCTTGTCCTGAATCGAGTAACCAGTAAAAGTAAAATAAGCGGAGTTTTTCCGGTTATGCAAAGCGAAATCTCCCCATTTTCACACTTTTCGAGTAAATAGGCGGAATTTCTCCGCCTATTTAAGCTTTTTTTTAATAAGAATTACTAAATAAGCGGAATTTTTCCGTCTATTTATCAGATCGGGTACTTAACCTGCTCCCCCAACCGATAAGAACTGAACTTCTTGATTCTAGATGAGTGAATCAGCAGCTTATAAAGATCAATAAAATAGGTACTCAAAACGGCACTGCAAATGAAACCTTGATAAATAAAGAAAAAGACGTATGCCAATTCATACGTCAATTCTTGTGTCTTTTAATAAGTAAGCACCCGAAAACGGAACCCTTTACCTATAGGAAGAAGTGTTTTTAGATATTAAGGTGTATCGCCCAGACCGACGGTGATGGAGAAGACTTGGTCTTCATTGCCTTCGTGGTAATTAAAGATAACGACAAACTTCCCAACTGGCTCCATTTCAGGGAACAGCTTGGCTAATGTGTCACTATGATAAAGCATGACTTTTTGAGGTAAGTCTGACGTATCAGTGAATTCTTTTTCTAATTTTGCATCTTTCGGTATTAATTTTGCAGCTATTTGTTTAGCTTCTTCCATTGAACGAGTCTTTTGATCCGTCTTTTCAAATTGAACAGTGATGTCTATAGCGCGATTGTTGATAAACATTGAAAGCAAGTAATCATTTTTGAACCTGCCCATTTGTTCATTTCCTTTGTTCTCACCGTATTCCTTCGTGAAAGCATCTACTGTATCGCCTAGCCCCGGCTCGACAGAAATTTGTTCGGTTACTGTCTCTTTTTTTGTGGTTCTGTTTGTATCCTTCTGTGTAGTCGTTTCCTTTTTCGTTGTGTTTGTTTCTTTAGCCTTGTCCGAATCGCTGTTGTTACAGCCCGCTCCCATTACAGCTAAGCATACTAACAACACTATTAATCCCAATTTCCTCATATGTACCTCCATGTTGAAATATTCTAAACCTTCACATTCCATTCCTCATTATAATTCCACCACCCCAAACGTGCAACGCATTAGCCATTACGTTATTTTCTTAAGGTTAAGTTAAGGAATTCACATGATAATGGGTGCATCAAGTTATTTTATTCATGGATAGGGTGAGCGTAGGTAAGCCATGGAGGAGGAGTAGTGGTAGATGAAAAAGTGGATATGGATTGTAATTAGTATCTTGTTTATTGGGTTTGTGGGGTACCAGTGGTATAACTCGAGAACAAGTAGTCAGGAGACAAAAACCCAGGTTCGAACGGCTGTCGTCCAAAAAGGGAATTTAGAAGTAAAAATCAGTGGCTCCGGTTCCATTCAGCCAGTTACAAATGAAGACCTTAAATCAACCATCGATAACAACGAAATTGATGAAGTACTGGTTGCAGCAGGTGAGACGGTTAGTGCTGGAGATGAACTAATTACCTTTACTGATGATAGTGATCCGATTACTGCACCGGTTGATGGGATGATTACAACCATTGACGCTACAGCTGGGGACCGAGTGACGAATGGACAAGTAGTGGCGCACCTAACCAATTACAAGGATTTACAAACGGTTGTTCAAGTGGATGAATCGGACATTCCGAAGATAAAAGAGGGGCAGACAGTTGAACTATCGGTCAGTGCTTATCCTGAAAAGGCTTATACAGGTAAGGTTACTGCTATTGCAGACGAAGGAACATCAGCGAATGGATCCTCCACCTTTGATGTGACTATTCATATTGAAAACCCAGTCAATCTAAAAGTCGGGATGAGTGCGGAAGCCAATATTCTTACAGCTAGCAAAAAGGATGCACTTTATGTCCCTATAGATGCTTTATATACAAATAACAATGAGAAATATGTAGTGGTGGCTTCTGGAACAAGCAATGACCAAGCCAGTGGTGCTGTGACGCAACAAACAGTAAAAATAGGGCTTACAACAGAGGAATTTGTGGAGATTACTGACGGAGTAAGCGAAGGTGACGTCGTACAATTACCACAGCTTACATCAGGAAGTTCCTCAACGAACCAACGAGGCGGGATGATGCAGGGCATGGGTGGAATGGGTGGCATGCCGGACGGTAATATGCCTCCAAATGGAGGTGGAAAGGGAGGAGAAAGCACTGGACCTAGTAAATAATGAGATGCCATAAGGATTTATTTTTCCTATTAGGTAAGATTCTACACTTTTAAGAGGGATTTCTACACGAATATAAGAGAATTCTCCACAAATTAAAGAGAATTCTACACAAAAGCTAAGGAATTCTACAAAATTTAGATTTATTCTACAAAAATCCAAAGGAATTCTACAAAAATAAGATTTATTCTACAAAATCACAAACTAATTCTACAAATATTGTAAATATATTCCAAATATCCCTGAAAAACAAATAGAAAGGAGTAACTCATATGAAGAAAACGAGAACAGCACACTTATGGATTGGTTTAATCGCGTCGGTCTTAATTTTAATGGAGTCAATCACCGGATTAATCATGAATGAGCCATGGTTGATTGGTCAGTCGCAAATGGAGGGGAATAAAGGAAACTTCCAGCCCGGCCAGTTTAACCAAGGAAGAGGTACACAAGGCAGCACTTCGGATACAAATCAAGCAGGTGTCCCAGTCCCAGGGCAAACGCAGGAACAGACAAATGGTGGAAACCTTGCAAATAACCAGAATCAGCCTCAAGCAGGTGGACAAACGCAAGGCACCACAGGTAGCAACCCAACCGGCCAATTTCCCGCTCAAGGCGGACCTGGTGCTGGATTCCCAGGGAGAGACGGTGCTTCTCAAGGATCCCTCATGAGCATCATTAAAGGTCTCCACGAAGGACGAATTGGGAATACCGATGTGAAATGGTTGATTGACCTTACTGCCATTGCCATGATTTTCTTAACAGGATCAGGGATTTATCTATCCCTTAAAGTCCTTAGGGTCGGCAAAAAAAGAAGAAAAACAGAAGAGCAAGTCGCATAAAGGGTCGCTATTAGCGTCGTGGACTTTACGACAAAATTAAAAGGTGCTATGATTCATAGCACCTTAACAGTCTTTCTTGATGATATTTTGCTTTTTCAATAATTTGTTGTTTTAAGTTCAAATCTAAACAGTCCTGTGAAATACGGTGAAAGTAATGATAACGCCATTTGTGCCATTGAATGGTCAATTGCTGAACCATATTTATCACCTCATCAATTAGTTATAAATCGTCACGGTCATTAAGTGGATATAACTCTTACTATACCCTTCGTACGACATTTCAATCTTTTGTACATGGATATTAGGGAAAATTTTAGCAAGAACCAATAACGAGCCGTTCTTTTTTCAAAAATGTTATAATAGGAGAGGTTAATGAAATTCTAGCTAAGGGGAAATGAATATGATTCTCGTTGTTGGCGGAGCTGGTTACATTGGTAGCCATCTTGTGAAGGAGTTAGTAGAAAAAGAAGAGGTCGTTGTTCTCGATAACTTATCGACGGGGCACCGCGCGGCCGTTGATAGCCGAGCTATTTTTGTAAAAGGTGACCTTGGTAATGAAGAAGACTTGCAAATGGTCTTTAGAAGCTATCCAATCAAGGCTGTTATGCATTTTGCTGCATATAGTTTAGTTGGGGAATCAGTAGTGGACCCATTAAAATATTATGAAAATAACGTGGCTGCGACTTTAACTCTGTTAAAAGTAATGATGAAATTTAATGTGAAAAACTTTATTTTTTCTTCTACGGCCGCTACCTACGGAATTCCAGAAGTGGAGCTTATTGATGAAACGAGTGCAACTGCACCCATCAATCCTTATGGTCATTCTAAGTTAATGGTAGAAAAGATTCTTGCTGATTTCTCAAAAGCCTACGGATTGAACTATGTGGTTCTTCGCTACTTTAATGCCGCTGGTGCGCATAAATCTGCTGTTATTGGCGAAAGTCATGACCCAGAAACACACTTGATTCCAATCGTACTTCAGCAGTTGCTAGGACAAAGGGAAAAAGTAGCCGTTTTCGGCACCGATTATGATACTCCGGACGGGACATGTATTCGTGATTATATTCATGTCACTGATTTAGCGGAGGCACATATTCTTGCACTCGAAGCTTTGTTGACAGAGAAGAAATCGGCTGAGATATACAACCTTGGCAACGGACTTGGCTATTCTGTTAAGGAAGTCATTGAAACTTGTGAAAAAGTAACCGGTGTGAAGGCAAATGTTGAAATGGCAGACCGTCGTGCTGGTGACCCTGCCAGATTGGTAGCTTCATCACAAAAGATTTTCACCGAGCTAGGCTGGAAAGCAGAACGAAACCTCGAGCAAATCATCGCTGATGCATGGAATTGGCATCAAACTCAACAATACTAATAGAAAATTTGATGTTTCCAATCCTCTTGCACGCGTGCAGGAGGGTTTTTTATATCTAGGCTGTGTTAAAGAACATTGTTGATTTTTAACTCTGTTGATTGGAGCGGAAGGCGGTGAAGACTCTTGCGGGAGTACGGGGCAGGGGAGACCCCGCAGGAGCGAAGCGACGAGGAGGCTCCCCGGCACGCCCACGGAAAGCGAAGCCGCCTGGAGCGGAAATCAACAGACAAGTTAAACAGAGCCTATATCTAAAATAAATATTTCATTATTTAGACTTATCTTTGAATAATTATTTGATTTACCTCGTAGACAAACTTGGGTATGATTTTCTGTAGAAGTTAAGATAGAAAGGCTGTGGGATTTTGAAATTATTTTTAAAAAATTATCGATTTACGCTTATTTTGTTGTTGTCCATTATCATAGGTGGAGCAGCAGGATTGGTTTTCGGACCGAAGACCGCTGTTGTTAAGCCATTAGGGGACCTGTTTCTTAATTTAATGTTTATGATTATCGTACCATTAGTGTTTTTTAGCATTGCTTCTGCTATTGCTAATATGAACGGCATGAAACGTTTGGGAAAAATAATGGGTAGTATTGTTGTGGTTTTCTTAGTGACTGCCTCTATTGCTGCTATCCTCGGATTAGCGGGTGCGTCCATTATTCAACCCATTCAGCATGCGGATATTGCTTCCATTAAAGAGGTCATGAACCAAGCATCGGGGGAGACTGATGCGGAAAAGGTAACTTTTCTTGGTCAACTTGTAGCCACTTTTACTGTCTCTGATTTTAATTTATTGCTTTCAAGAAGCAATATGCTGCAGTTGATTGTGTTCGCGGTTCTTTTTGGAATCTCCACGGCAATGGTTGGGGAGAAAGCCAAACCTGTTACTACCTTTTTATCGGCGGCTACAGCTGTTATCATGAAGATGGTCAGCATTGTGATGTACTATGCTCCAATCGGACTAGGCTGTTATTTTGCTGCGGTTATTGGCGAGCTTGGGCCACAAATTTTAGAAGGATACGCCCGTTCGTTTGTTCTTTATTTGATTCTTACCGTCATTTATTATTTCGGCTTCTTCACACTTTACGCCTTTATTGCAGGTGGCAAGGACGGGGTGAAGCTATTTTGGAAAAACGCGATCACGCCTTCGGTTACCGCGCTTGCGACCTGCTCAAGTGCAGCGTGCATTCCGGTCAACTTGGCAACAGTTAGAAGGATGGGAGTACCAAAGGATATCGCAGAAACGATTATCCCACTGGGTGCCAATACGCATAAAGATGGTTCTGTCTTTGGTGGCGTGCTGAAAATTGTTTTCCTTTTCGCTTTGTTCGGGAAGGATTTAACGAGTATCTCCAATATTTTAAGCATTTTAGCTGTAGCCTTTTTAGTTGGTGCGGTGATGGGCGCGATTCCTGGCGGAGGAATGATTGGTGAAATGCTCATCATCAGCGTATATGGCTTCCCGCCAGAAACACTGCCAATCATTGCGGTCATTAGTACGATTATTGATGCACCAGCTACCCTGTTGAACTCAACGGGGAATACTGTCTGTGCGATGCTCGTCACACGACTTGTCGAAGGCAAGAACTGGATTAAACAGGCACTCACCAACAAGGGCGGAGAAGAAATCGCCTAAACACAGGAGTGTCTACTGGAAGAGGACAAGTGTCTTTCTTTGGTGCCTGACACCAATTAGTTAACACCTATTAATTCAACGAGGGGACAGAGTGAATAGCTCTGTTCCTTTTTTGTGTTTTGGGTTAAGATTTAATTGTTTAAACAATATGTCAATGAAAAAATGAGGTGTTCGTTTTTGGAGCATAATCCTACAGATAATAAGGGTAACAAGGCTGAACGGTGGAGTAGTGAATTACTAAAGGAGCGCCTCAACCTAACTCTTGCCTTCAGCAAAAGATATCAAATGTCGGCAGCGGTTTGTTATCTCCGACTACATCTTCCCTTAGAGTTAACCCAACATAAAGACGACATCGAAGAGGTCCTTGGTAGTAAGATCCTAATGAGATTAAAGCGGACGATTCGGGATATTGATACCGTTGTGAAAATAAATAGAACGGATTTTGTTATTTTGATTGCAGACATCACCGAACACGATTGTCAGGTCATAAGTGAGAGAATTCTAAGTTCGATTTCGGATACATATACGATCGACTTTCATCATTTTTCCATTAACAGCAATATGGGGATTTGTATGTTTCCATATGGTGCAGAGACACCTGAGGAGCTGCAGTCGATTGCCAAAACGGCCATGTATGAAGCTGAGGAGATGGGGGATAATCAATTTGCGCTTTATAAGGGGGAATTAAATCAAACGGCTCACCGGAAAGTGCTCATTGAAAATGATCTCCAGTATGCATTAAAGAAAGGCCAGCTCTATGTCCAATACCAACCACAGTTTCATTTGGGAAAGAAAACCGTCGAGGGAGTTGAAGCATTAATTCGCTGGAGTCATCCAAGTCTTGGAGACATATCACCTGCTGAATTTATTCCATATGCGGATGCTGCGGGTATGAGCCATAGTCTTTTTTTCTGGATGTTTGAGGAAGTATGTAAACAAATTCAAAGTGAAACCAATCGGAACTTGAAATATTCGATTAATCTGTCCGTGAATCAACTCCTCCTATCTTATTTTTTACCTGAGATCACTAAGCTAATTGGATGGTATTCGGTTTCGGCAAGCCAAATTACATTGGAAATTACCGAAAACATTGAGGTTTATACAGTAAAAAAGGTAAATGATACGTTACGGTCTCTGAAAGAGATGGGTTTTACGATGGCTTTAGATGATTTCGGGAACGGCTATTTCTCGTTTTCGGACTTTATTAAATTACCCGTTGATTTCATTAAGCTGGATCGCCATTTTGTTTTTAGTTTATTGAAAAACAAACAGCATGAAGGTGTCATTTCACCGATTATTCAGATGGCCCATATTCTGGGCTTGCAAGTGATTATTGAAGGAATTGAAGACCATACACAGTTTCAGGTGTGGGAAAATCTAGGTTGTGATATTATCCAGGGTTATTTTATTAGTAAACCGTTAAACTTTGAGGTGCTTAACGAGACAATCGTTGAGATAGAAACCAGGGTTAACACAAGTAATTGATTTAAGGGTGGCATGTATATGAGAAAAACTTGGAAGGATATTCTGCTTATTATAACGGGCGCACTTATTTTTGCCATAGGGGTCAACTTTTTCACCATTCCGAATCGGTTGTCTGAAGGTGGAATCTTAGGGATAACGATTATTGCCCACTATTTATTTGATTGGTCGCCGGGTGTGGTGAACTTTGTTTTAAATATTGTCCTGTTAGCCATCGGTTATAAATTTTTTGATAAAAGAACGATGCTTTATACATTATTTTCGATTGGGGCCTGCTCCGGTTTGTTGTATCTGACGGAAGATCTAGGAAGGCAGCTGACTAAGGATACTTTTCTGGCTTCTGTGTTTGCGGGGTTATTGGTCGGTGTCGGGTTGGGCTTGATTTTTCGCGCAGGGGGAACCTCCGGGGGATCAACTATTTTAGCAAGGCTTGCCAACCAGCTGCTAGGATGGAGCATTGGGAAGGCGATGCTCATTATTGATATCATTGTAGTGGCGTGTTCGGTATTTATTATTGGTCTTGAGAAGGCGATGTACACGTTACTGATTGTATATATTGGGGCGAAAGCGATTGATTTCATTGTCGAGGGATTGGATGAACGGGTGGCCGTATTAATTATCTCCAATTCACCAGAACTCGTTTTGGAGAATATTACGGGCAAAATGTCGCGGGGCTTAACTGTGCTAGACGGTCGCGGCGGCTACACAGGTCAAAACAAAGAGGTCCTTTACATCGTCATCAACAAACAAGAAATCGTCCAACTAAAAAGCATCATCCGCGACATAGACCCGAACGCCTACGTCACGATCCATAAGGTCCACGAAATGATGGGCAAGGGATACAAAGCGGGGTAGCAGGGGGACAGGCACCGTTTGTGGAACTTATGACTTTTAGTTGATTAATATAATGGGTGTGAGAAATTGATGGATCTTAAGATTGAGCTTTTATGTCAGCAGGACGCACGTGATTTGTTTGAGTTTGAGTACAAGAATCGAGCGTTTTTTGAGAGGATGGTTCCAAGTCGCGGGGATGCGTATTACCGCTTTGAGCATTTCAGTCATGTTCTAAGTGAACTTCTTCAAGAACAAGCAGAGGGAATCTCTTATTTTTTTTTAATCAGGGACGAAAATGATACCATTGTTGGCAGGATTAATTTAGTAGATACCGAAGTAAACGGTTCGATTCGAATGGGTCATCTTGGGTACCGGATCGGCGAGGAGTATAGTGGCATGGGGCTTGCCACCAAAGCGGTGAACATGCTCCTGAAGATGCTTCCAGATAAATATGGTATCCATGAAGTCCATGCGAAAACGACTGAAGACAACTTCGGTTCGCAAAAGGTACTTGAAAAAAATCATTTTGCCCTTGTTGCTGTCGATAAGGACAAGAACGCGAAAGAAGCCTTTAAAAATTATATTTGGAAGAATGAAAGAATTTAAAGATTAATTATGATTGGGAGAGAATAGAAGTGCAAGATATTCATACTGCAACCCCTCTAGCTGAAAGATTTGAGACAGCTTTTAATCGGATACATAAATGCCTTATGAAACTAGTTCGTAATGCAAGAAGTGATAGTTTTAAAGTATTATTGGACAGCGGAAATTCCCATGCCATTATTAGGACCCATCGGCATGATCTCTATCAATATGCAAAGCTTCGTAATGCTCTTGTCCATGAAAAAATAAAGGAACGCTATTATATTGCAGAGCCAAATGTGGATGTCGTGGCGCACATTGAAATGATTGCGGAGCAATTTGAAAAGCCTCCGACTGTTTTATCCATTGCCAGTTCACCTGTGCTCTATTACAAAGATGATACACCGTTAAAGGATATTTTGAAAGTTGTAGACAGGCTTTCATACACGATGTTTCCAATCTACGACTCAACAGGCGCGTTTAAATGGTTGCTCACTTCGGAAGGGATTATTCGATGGTTATCCAAACAGCCACTATCAGGTATCTCCATTGAAGACGTTCGTGTTCATGACCTTTTTGTTTATGAAAAAAAGCATGAAGTTGTCTTTGTAAAAAAAGGGACAGATATTTATGAAGTAGAGGAAGTTTTCGAAGATGCCTTTTTAGCCCAAAAGAAGTTAGAAGCTGTCATGATTACAGAAAATGGACTGGCAACGGAGAAGCCAATCGGAATCATCTCGTCATGGAACTTAGTTGAAATCGATGCGCTAGAGCAAGAGTTGCAAAAATAATAAAGGCAGTAAACGATAATCCTGAGTGTCTATCAAGGAAGTCCTTGAATGACCTCAGGATTTTTTGCAATGAACAGGCTTTATGGACGTCCGGAAGAACCTGGGTGATGACCTGTCTCGATTTTTCATTTACAATAATATTCAGAAAAAACTTTTGTGTGGTGTTGCATGTGTTTGTACTGGTGATGTTCCTTGGGGTATTAATGCCCATCGTCGGGTTCGTCGTTTTAGTGATGTTGGGATTGCTCGACCAAGAGCTGGATGTCCTGGAACTAGAAAATATTAAGGTCAGACTGGAAAAAGAGCTGAAGGAGAGTGAGTACCGGCAGCTGTCGGAACGGATTCAGCCACATTTTTTATTTAACGCCCTTAATGCGTTTTTATCGCTAAGTCGGATCGGCCGACATCAAGATATGACAGAAGGACTCGAACAGTTTTCGCTGTTTCTGCGTTACCGGTATCAGGATCATGAAGTGCTTGTTCCTTTTTCAACGGAGTTAGACCACACGAAAAACTACTTAGCTGTCCAACAGCTCCGTTTCGGGCAACGGTTAACTGTTACCTACGAGATAGATTCGACTTTGCTTGATAGTAAAATTCCTCCGTACACCCTGCAAACACTAGTGGAGAATGCCTTCAAGCATGGACTTGAGAAAAAGGCGGGGGACAAGCAATTGACGATTGTGTTCGAGCGGGAAGGAAATTGGGTGTCCTTAAAAGTGTTTGATAACGGTCCTGACCGAATACTTGAGCCTGCTTACTGGAAAGGAACTGGGCTACATAATATCGAAAAAAGGTTTCAGCTTATTTTCGATCTCCCGTCGACGATTCGATTATCAGAAACTAGGGATGGGCGGACATTAGCCCATGCCTATTGGCCATACTTACCTGGAGATGATTAAATGAACATCCTAATTGTTGATGATGAATACCTAGAAATTGAACAGCTGCGCTTTCTCATACACCGTAAATATCCATTATGGAATATCTTTTCAGCAGAGGATAGCGTGTCTGCCTGGAAAATAACGGAGCAGGAAAGCATTCATCTGGCCTTTGTTGATATCCGGATGCCAGGGGAAGATGGTCTGACCCTGGCCAAGCGGTTAAAGGAAAAACAAAGCGGCATTGAGATTGTCATTGTTTCTGCACACCAGGATTTTTCCTATGCCAAAAGGGCGATTCAAGCAGAAGTCATGGATTACCTGGTGAAACCTGTCATTGAGCAGGAATTATTGGCGGTGATTGAAAAGTACTTAGAGGTCAATAAACATGCAGTAGCAAAATCTGCTCATGTTCAATATGTGATCAAGAAAATCGAACTCCATTTTTCTGGAAAATTAAGCCTTCAGGAAATTGCAGATGAAATACCGGTGAGTGCCTCCTACCTGAGCCATTTATTCTCAGAGGAAATCGGCCCGACCTTTCAAGAGTATCTATTAACATACCGGATCCATCAAGCAAAAAAGTTAATCGTAAGTAAAACGGACTGGAGCATGAGCCGAATTGCAGAAGCTGCCGGATTCTCGAGCCAGCACCATTTTAGCAATATTTTTAAAAAAGTAGAGGGCATGACACCGAGTATGTATAAGGATAAACGGGGATAAGGTTCTCTTACCCAGGCGTGGAGCCCATTATTTAAGGAGAAAAACCAATGATTGATTGGTATGTCATTCTATTTTTAGCAATCGTCCTCTTGATTTTCCATATGGGGGAATTTGCCGGTCACAAGGATACAGCAGCCTATGTACGGCTCTCAGGAAAAAATCAAGTATCGACGGGGACCGTTTCGATGCTATTTCGGTTTCTAACCGGGACCTTTGTATTTATCCCCGTTTACTTAACTGCTAGCCGCGGATACATGGCTGGACTGATTCTATCTATAGCAGGGGTGGCTGTCCTGCTATGGTTTAGCAAAAAAGTTACCCAAATGAACGACGAATTTGCGGCTTTTCAACATATAGGAGCACTTTTACAGGAACGAATTCCAAATAAAGGAAGAGCCGGCGTTTATTTGATGCTCTTTCTTGCGGGGAGTGAAGGGCTGCTTCTTAGTACAGCCCTTGCTAACTCATTTATGAAGACAGTTTTTTCAATCCAACCAATATGGACGAGTAGCATTCTGTTCTTTTTTGTCTTTGTGTTTTCAGGTATGGGCGGTGCTGGCGGGGTTCAGAAAATGGGGCGCTGGCTGTTATTTGGCTTTTTTACTGGGATTACAATCCTGCCGGTGGCAACCATCCTCTACCATGGGGTTGCGTCTATCCATAAAAGATTTGTTCAGCTGCCGGGAGCTAGTTGGAATGGGGGAGAGTTAATGGTAGCTTCCCTTTTATTCATGGTATTCACTGCAGGACATTTGCTTGTTTACTACCTCATTTCAGGCGATTTATTAGCGGTAAAGCTTACGAGATTAAAAGCAACGATAGGTCTGACAGCGATTTGTTGGAGCAGCATGCCATTGGCTGTGTCTGTTATTGTGGTTTATTTGATGTCCCGAGATGGAGGAACGGGGATATCAGGGCTGTTGAATAGTATGGGTCATGCCTTTTCAACGCCTCTTTTATATGTCCTGGCGGTAAGTGTGTTATCCTGCTTGGCTTTAAGCCTTGGTGTATCTCTTCACCATTTGACGGGCATACTGATTCCTCTTTTTAAAGAAGAGCAAGGGGCATATAAGGGATATGGATCGAGCTTTGTTGTCTGCATTTTGTTCTATGGAGCGTCTTTCGCCGTGGACTTTACGACGGTGTTTATTTTCTATATTCATTTGTTTGTCTCGATCTGTTTACCATTATGGCTGCTTCTTGGTTACCGTGTACGCTGGGGATGGGAACTTTCCCTTGTGCTTATAGTTTCCAACGGATTGGGTCTATGGGTTTCTTTTACCAGTGAAGTCCTTACAGGGGTTAGTGTAAATTTAGGGATATCATGTACTGTATTATTCTTCCTATTTATCAGAAAAATTAGAACAATGTAAAAATACTGCAAAAACTCAACAAGAAACTGCAAAACAGCCGACCACCCCTCCGATATAATGAGAAAAAAGGGAGGCGAGCATATGGTACAAACGCTGGAAAAACAACAGTATTTTTATGCTTTTAGCAAAGAGAACAAGGTCGGATTACGTGTACCGTCTGGAGCACAGGTGGTAGTTGAAACCTTTGATTGCTTTCAGGACCAAATTCAATCGACGGAGACGGAATTTAATGCGATTGATTGGAATCAAATTAATCCAGCCACAGGAGCGATTTTTGTAGAAGGAGCACAACCTGGGGATGTTTTAAAAGTTAAAATAGATAACATCGAGCTTGGTGATAGCGGCGTACTAGCTACCGGACCGGGACTAGGCGTTATGGGGCACCGAATTGATGAGTTCACCGTTAAGATGGTGCCGATTGTCGATGGAAAAGCAGTGTTTAATGAACGAGTAAAGCTGCCATTAAATCCAATGATTGGTGTGATTGGGGTAGCACCTGAAGGGGAACCCGTTCCATGTGGGACGCCAGGTGCACATGGCGGCAATATGGATACAAAGTTAATTACAACGGGTGCGACACTTTATTTTCCTGTATTCCAAGAGGGTGCGCTGTTCGGCCTTGGCGATTTACATGCAGCGATGGGAGATGGAGAAATCGGCGTATCGGGCGTTGAGATACCTGGGAAAGTGATGGTTACGTTAGAAGTGCTAAAGGGGAAATCTATTCCGTTCCCATTTCTTGAAAATGAAGAAGGTGCGGCAGTCATAGTTTCGAAGGAAACGCTTGATGAAGCAGCCAAAACTGCCGTTGAGATCTTTGTGGATACACTGCTTCCGCATACGGATATGACGCTGGCTGAACTGACGATGCTCTTCAGTGCGGCTGGAGAGGTTCAGGTTTCGCAAATTGTTGACCCGCTCTTAACTGCAAGATTTGTGGTGCCAAAATCCATTCTCGAAGCTTACGATGTGAAGCTTTTCGGATAGGGAGGGGGAAAAGGATATGGAACCAGTTGTGCCAACAAAACAACAGTCAAAAGCTCATGGTGGACAGACAAATGTAGAACAATTCGGTTATAAACAGGAACTAAAACGTGCATTAACCTTTTGGGATTTGCTCATTTATGGACTTGTATTCATGGTACCGATTGCTCCGTTTGGAATTTATGGGTATGTCGCCCAGGGATCTAATGGGATGGTCGCCCTTGCCTATTTGGTAGGTATGGTCGGTATGATTTTTTCTGCGTTAAGTTATGCGAGGATGTCGGAGGCGTTTCCGATCGCAGGCTCTGTTTATTCCTATGCACAGCGCGGAATTAACGAGCACGTGGGTTTTTTTGCAGGATGGGTTATTTTATTAGATTATATTTTAATTCCCGCTTTGTTGTATTTAGTTAGTGCCGCAGCTTTACATGACATGGCTCCAGAGATTCCAATTTGGATTTGGTTGGTTGCGTTTATTGGGATTAACACAGTGATTAACTTTTTCGGGATTGAATTTACGGCTAAAGCCAATAAAGTTATTGTGGCGCTTGAATTAATTGTGCTTGTGGTCTTTGTCTTTGCTGCCATTATCGCAATTACAAAGGGAGTGAATGGAGCAGAATTTAATTTTAAGCCGCTATATGATAAAGAACATTTCAGCATGAGTGCTGTTATGGGTGCTGTTTCCATTGCGGTGTTAAGCTTCCTTGGATTTGACGCGATTTCGACGTTAGCGGAGGAAACAAAAGGCGGTAAGAAGGTCGTTGGCCGGGCGATTATTTTCTCGTTGTTAGTCGTGGGCGTATTGTTCATCATCCAGACATGGGTGGCAGCGTTAATTTGGCCGGATTATGCTTCTTTTGAAAATGCCGATGTTGCGTTCTATCAGATTGCTGAAATTGCAGGAGGTCCATGGTTGAAATGGACAACGATTTTAGCAACAGCCCTTGCTTGGGGAATTGCCGATGCACTGGTGGCCCAGGCTGCGATTTCTCGTATTCTATACAGTATGGCTCGCGACAAAAAGTTGCCAAAGATTCTTTCGAAGGTGCATCCGAAGTATCAAACACCGTATGTTAGTACATTTCTTGTCGCTACCATTTCACTTGTTGTGACGATTGGATTTGCGTCACAGATTAATAGTCTTACCTCACTTGTGAATTTTGGTGCATTGACTGCTTTCTTGTTCTTGCACCTATCGGTTATTAATTATTTTGTCCGTAAGCAAAAAAGTAAAGATTACTTGAATCACTTGGTGTTCCCGTTGATTGGCTTCGTGATTATCGGGTACGTGTGGTTCAACCTCGACCCAACCTCGAAAAAGCTCGGCTTCGTTTGGATGGCTATCGGGATTATCTATATGATTTACTTGAAGCTTGCGAAAAAGGATTCTACTTTGAATGTAGAATAGGCATCATTTTTATGAAACAAGGAAGGCAGCTGTTTTAAGAGCTGCCTTCTTTTTTCAGTGTTTGTGAATTCGCTCCAAGCTTACTCTTCCCGAAAAAAAGGTGGCGCCGCCGCCCATGTCGGCGATGCGGTCGGGTGTGAGTTGGTTGACTAGCTGTTTCGCTCCATCTCGGTCGGCCCAAAGTCCTTGGGTAACCACGACTCCGGGAAGAACATATTCCCCAACAGAAGCCTTTAGCACACACTCCCCGCGATCGTTCCACACACGAACCTGGTCTCCATACCCAATTCCTAACGAAAGGGCATCCTTTTGATTGATATGCACACGTGGTTCTTTTTCCAGTGTGACGTGTTTTAGATTAGTAGAAAAAGTAGAGTTTAAGAAATTGTGATTAGGTCCTGGAACAAATTGAAAGGGATGGTCCCCGTCATTTATCAATGGTACGTATGTTGGTAAAGGGGGGTGCCCAGCCTCACGCATTCTCTCGGAATATAACTCTATTTTCCCGCTAGGTGTCGCGAGTCTTCCAGGAAACATAGGTTTCACAGTTGCCTTCATGTATGAATGCTTAACGAGAGCATCATAATTGATTCCCTTCAAGCCAGGGTTCCGCGAATAATCAAGGGCTGTAGCAATCATCTCTGCTTCAGTCTCCTCTAAGGCAGGCTCATCCAACCCCATCCCTTTTGCTAGCAATTGGAAGACTTCCACATTTGATTTCGATTCTCCAAATGGCACCATCACAGGTTGCTGAAGCTGAATGTAATGGTGCCAGTAGGAAGTATAAAAGTCTGTATTCTCAAAGGAGGAGGTCGCTGGTAAAACAAGGTCCGCATACATGGCCGTTTCTGTTAAAAATAAATCATGAACCACGAGAAATAAGTCCTCACGTCTAAGTCCTTCGCGGACCTTCTGGCTAGATGGTGCAACTATGGCAGGGTTCGAGCCGTATACATACAGGGATTGAATTGGCGAATCTAGCGTCAGTAGCGCATCACCAATCTGATTCATATTAATCGTCCGTGTCGTTTTCTTTTTCAAAAGGTCCGGCCGCTGCAAACCATTTGTATTGAATGCGAGATACGCAGAATTTCCTTTAATCGCACCGCCGCCTTTTATTTGCCATTGGCCGGTAAGGGCAGGTAGGCAGGACACCGTACGGACGAACATGCCGCCGTTATCGTGATGCTGCGGTCCGTTTCCAATTCGAATAAAAGCAGGAGACGTTTTTCCATACAGGCGGGCAAGTTTGTAGATATCTTCTGCCGGTACGCCTGTAATGGTGGAAACTGTGTTTGGATCGTATTGGCTGACATGCTCGCGTAGTTCCTCATGTCCAACCGTATAGGTTTGTAAAAAGTCATGGTCCACCATGTTTTCCGCAAACAAAATATGCATTACCCCAAGGGCAAGAGCGCTGTCGGTCCCTGGTAAAATCGGAATAAACCAATCTGCTAATCTACCTGTTTGATTTTTGTGGACATCAATTACAATAATCTTTGCACCATTCTGCTTCCGCGCCTTTTGGGCAAGGGCTACCTGATGCATGTTGGTGCTTGCTGCATTAATGCCCCAAAAGATAATGAGTTTGGATTCGATGGTGTCCTCAGGATCGATTCCTAGGCTGCTGCCCATAGTATAGCTGTAGCCAACAGAGCCGGCGGATGAACAAATTGTCCGGTCCAACTGGGAAGCACCTAATTTGTTGAAGAAACGGCGGTCCATGCCCTCTGCGGTAAGCCGTCCCATGTTTCCATAAAAGCTGTAGGGAAGGATGCTCTCCGGACCATCGGATTCAATCAGATCCTTCCAGCGGGTTGTAATCGTACGGATCGCTTCATCCCAGCTGACCCGCTCAAACTTTCCTTCGCCTTTGGCTCCGACTCGCTTGAGTGGATAGTGTAATCGCTTTTCGTCATAAATCCGTTCAGTCATGTTGCGAACCTTGTTGCAAATATGCCCTCTCGTCACCGGATGCTCCGGATCGCCTTCTACCTTCACAATCTTTCCGTCCCTTTTATGCAAGAGCAGCCCACATTGATCAGGACAATCAAGGGAGCAAACAGAACGGAACACCCCATCTTGCTGCATAGACCAATCCTCCTTAGAACAAATGTAATCTTACCTCCTATCTTATCAGAAAATGTGTCAAAGGGGGTCTGTCCCCATGCCAAAGGGGGCCTGACCTGAAGTCACACCCCCTCCGTCTTAATTGATTTTCTTTTTATCTTTACTCAGAATGGTAATTTCGTATGGGTCGTTCCGGACTTCTTTGGTTAAGTCATCTGTTTGGATGAAGCTGTTGACCTCATCTTCAATACGTTTCGCGAGATCCTTTGCATCACCGTCGGAGGAATCGACAGATGTCTTAATCGTAATTTGTAGTGGAAGTGGGTGGAAGGAATAAGAAAAGCCACTCACTTTAAACTCTTTGTTCGCCATAAGACCGCCTACAAGAATACTAATAATATTATTTTTTCCCCATCGTAATTCTTGTTCACGCGCCTTCATATCGATTTTACTAATTCGATACTTAAACTTGCCGCCATATAAAGCGGTTGTGGTGTCAAGGAACTGCTTCAATTCTTCGGTTCTTGTTTCTGTTTTTGGAACCGCTACATAGATGAATCTCTCAAATTGATTGATTCTAGCCTCAACTGGGAAGGGCATCTCGTAATGATTTTTCTCAAGATAGGCGATAATCTGCTGCTGAAGGGCCTCACTATCCTTTTGGTACTTCTCTACTTTCGGATCTTCCTTTTCAGGAACAATGACTCTTTCACGCTTGGTGATAATATCAAAGCTGCCAAAATTATTGGCGATTAATGCTTTATTCACATTTTTCTCCACTTTGCCCTTGATGCTGTTGTAATCACTCTTTGAGTACCGCAATCCTAATTTTACTTCTTTATCAGGAATGGATAATTCAAAGGAGCCTAGCTGGTACCCTTTGTCATTGGCGACATCGCCAATCACTTCTGCCGCTGCATATTTATATTCTTCTTGCTGGATAAACAAATGGAAGTAAGGAATCTTTGCGGCTACCTTGGCCGCACCAAGTGACAAATTGGCAGACCCAATTAAGATGACAAAAATGGCGGCAGCGGTGATGCTTGAAAAGAGCACTTTTCTCGAAGCTCTCTTTTTTGTTCCCAATTGGTTTTCTCCGTTTTGCTGCTTGATTTTATTTAAAACATATTGCTTATGTTCGTTCTTAAATTGTAGTTCATCCAATACAGTTTTAGGGTATTTCACATTATTCTTCATAAATATTGCTCCCCTTTAGTGATGTTTTTAATGAATTTCTTCCGCGATGAAGCCTGGTTTTTACTGTATTGGTATTGAGATTTAAAAGTTTGGCAATCTCATCGACGGTACATTCCTCATAATAGTAAAGGGTAATCACTTCTCTCAATTTGAGTGGGAGAGAGAGCACCTGTTGAAAAATCATCTCTTTCTCTTCACTCTCAATCATTTTCATATCCGCGGTAGGTGCCCCACTTTTTAAAATCATTTGTAAAAGGTCTTTGTATTGAAGGTTTCTATACGACCAACTTTTCAAGACATCTTTGCATTTATTAACAGTGATGCGGTATAGCCAGGTTTTATAGGTCGACCGGTTCTGGAACTCGTCTAGGTGGTTATAGCAGCTGATAAATACCTCCTGTGAAATATCCTCTGCCAATTCCTTATTTTTGACATATGTAAACGCAAGTCGGACGACCATATCTCCATATTCATCCATTAACCATGCGAGTTGGTCATCCTTGGATAAATAGCTGATTTCATTAGGAGTTGAATGCTCTTTTCTTTTTATTACATACACTTCGATGTCCCCCTTTCCTACAAACTTAGACGAAGCGAAGTAGTTTAGGTTCCAATTAAATTCCTGTTAAGTTTAATTGTACCATTTCTATAAATGGTCTGTTGATTTCCGCTCAAGCTTCGCTTTCCGCGGGGGAGGTTATTTTTCACACACTTTTCACATATTTATTCCGGAGTTCTGCCTAACCCTTTGGCTATACTGGGAGGGTAAGTAAGACAAGCGAAGGAGTGTTGAAGATGAACTTGAAAAAGGGATTGGTTGTTGGAATTGGTGCCCTTTTGTTGTTAGGCGGTACCTATCAAATTCAGACTGCACATGCAGCTGATAACCCTCAAACCGTCGTGGCAAAAGAACATAAAGGGAAAAAGTTCGAGAAATTAAGTAAATACCAAGAGCAAATCCATCAAGTCAACCAACTGCGTGAAGAACGGTTAGACTTGAAAAAACAAATGGTCGAGAAGAAGGACCAGTTGATCGATCTATTTTTAACAGCAAAAAAGAGTGGAAATAAAGAGGCGCTGAAGCAGGTCAAGGAAAGTAAGAAACAGTTGAAAACAAAAAATGGCGAATTGAAAGCTCTATTAACAAAGGGAAAAGATGAGAGGAAGGCACTGAAAGAGGCTGTAAAAGCGGGCGATGCAACGGAGCAGTTCAACAAGGTCATTGCGGTTCAGAAACAAGTCAACGAGAAAATGAAAGAGCAGTTGGCACTGTTAGATCAAATGCTTGCCAGTTTAAAATAGAACCAAGCGAAGGAGATAGTGTGTTCATACTATCTCTTTTTACTATATAATTATGGCGAGGTGAAGCCGTGATGAAGCATATTTTTGTAATAGATGATGAAAAGAATATCCGCGATATTTTGCAAAAATACATGGAAAACGAAGGCTATAAGGTCACCCTTTTTTCAGATGGGGAGAATGTCTATCAGGAGATGTTGCGCTTAAAACCGGATTTGTTGGTGGTTGATATCATGCTTCCTCATATGGATGGGCTCGAGCTTTGTAAAGAAATTCGCAAATCGAGTGAAATTCCGATTATTTTTGTCTCTGCCAGGGACGGGGAGTTTGACCGGATTCTAGGACTAGAGCTTGGTGGAGATGACTATTTAACGAAGCCGTTTAGTCCAAGAGAACTGATGGTTCGAATTAAAAATATATTTAAACGGATGGAAAAAACAGCATTTAGTAAACCAAAAATGCTGACAATCCGTGATATTACAATTGATTTTGAGCGGAGATACATAGAAAAAGATAGTCTGGAAATCAAATTAACAGCCAAAGAATATGATTTATTTATTTTTCTAGCACGGAATAAAGGAAAGCCGTTCACGAGGGAAGAGCTGCTCGAGTTTATTTGGGGGTATGAATATACCGGGGATGGCCGACTGATTGATGATCTCGTAAAGCGCGTTCGTAAAAAGCTAGAGCAACACGAGTCTACGGTTGAACTATCAACGATTTGGGGTTATGGATACCGGGTGGATGATTAACATGAAAATTGGCGCAAAGCTCTTATCCACATATTTTCTATTAATTATTAGTATTTTCTTGATTACTAGTCTAACTTTTCATTTCATTGCCCAGCGTTATTTAATTCATGAAACCAAGCAGCAACTGCATAAGGAAGCCAGTGTGGTGAGTCAATTACTAGGGAAGACGGTTCTATCAAGTCTAATGGTTAAAGAACAGCTGGTGAATCGCAAGGCGCTAGTAGTGTCTGAACGGTTGCTGTCTTCGGAAATGATTATTTGGAACAAAAATGAGGAAATTATATATACAGATTTAAAGGATGCGACCCTCGCTGAATTTAGACTAGAACCGAAGGAGAAATTTGTTTCCGAGACCGTTGCGATTACTTCTAAGAATGGGAAGACGAAAGGATATGTCACCTTGGTGGAACGGCTGGATGAAATTAAAGAAATCAATCTTCTCATGCGAAGGTCACAGTTGATCAGCTTAATTATTTCAGCATTAATAGCGGTTGGTTTAGGGGTGTTTTTTGAAAAAAGCTTAACGAGGCCAATCCGGAGATTAACGGAGCATATGAAACAATTCTCACTAAAAGGAGAGAACAAGGAGTTAGAGCTGAAGTCAATGGATGAAGTAGGAGAATTAGCCGACAGCTTTTATGCATTGTCCCGCAGGTTGAAGCAGTATGACGTGGATCAAAAGGTTTTTTTTCAGAATGCTTCCCATGAGTTGAAAACACCGTTAATGGCGATTCAAGGAAATGCAGAGGGAATTTTGGACGGAGTGGTGACAGGTGAAGATGTAAATGCCAGTCTCAACATAATTATCGCCGAGAGTCAGCGGTTAAAAAGGATTGTCGAAGGTATCACCTATTTAGCAAAGCTGGAGAGTGTCGAGGAGAGCTTTGTATTTAGAGGAGAGTCGCTTGATGTAATAGTTGGTGAGGCAGTGGAGAGTGTCAGGTCCCTAGCAGAGCAACGAGGAATCGAGTTGGTAGTGGATAGTTGCGTGATGGAACCAGTTTTGGTGGATTGTGAAAAAATGAGAAGGGCGTTCATTAATTTGTTGGGGAATGCTATCCGGTATGCGAAATTCAAGGTTGCTGTGACATCCGAGGTGTTAAAGGACAACACGGGGATCGTTGTTGAGGTGTCGGATGATGGCAAGGGATTCGCTAAGGGTGAAGAGACAAAAGTGTTTCAACGTTTTTATAGCGGTGATGCCGGCGGATCGGGGATTGGCCTCGCAATTACGAAAGCAATTATCGAAGGCCATGGTGGTGTTATTACCGCGTATAATCGGGAACTGGGAGGAGCGGTTTTCAGGATTAAATTAATGAGAAAATGAAAGTAATGCTGAGTCTTTTTGGAGGTTTTTTGATACATCTTTCTTGCTTCTACCACTTTTGAAAAATGATTGACAAGAGCAAGCACCCAAAAACCTATTGTTTCGTAAGATATGGATAGGTATAAACAGGGAGGGAGCGAGCTTAGCTTATGTATCCTTATTCAAGTTACAATGATGCGTTGAGTAGACAGCAAAGTAAGTTGATTCAAGATATTGAAAAAGCGATAAATGGGGAATATAGTGCGATCAAGTGTTATGAAAAAATTGCTAAAATGGCAACAAAAGAAAAGCAGCGGAAACAAATTCTTGAAATACGTGAAGATGAGAAAAAACATTATCATCATTTTGTCAGGATTTATACTAGCCTAACGGGAAGGCAGCCTCAGCCAAAAATCACGGAGGAGTGTCCGAATACGTATGTAAAGGGTCTGGAGTTTGCGTTAGTGGATGAGCAAGAGACAGTAGATTTTTATCTGGATATAGCCGATGAAGCGACAGATCCTTACATTAAGGAAGTTTTTCGCCGAGCGGCAGCGGACGAGCAAAATCATGCGGTGTGGTTCCTGTATTATTTTACAAAAAATAAATAAGAAAAAAAACAGGGCTGACTCAGGAGGATATTCTCACGGGTTCAGCCCTGTTTTTTTGACATTATAGGAAAGTGTAAAATTCGACTTCGAGAATTGTCCAGCTCCAGCGCCTAGCCCCTCGGGTCAAATAACCTTCGGCAATAAAAGTCAAAAGGCGGACTTTTCTTGCCGAAGAACATTTGCCTGTCGGGGCTTACCAAGGCGCTTGCGCTTTTCTTAGTTAATCGTCACTTGAGTCTCCACCATAGTCCCCATCGTTGCCATTATCATTGTCAGAGTTTCCATTATCGGAATCATCGTGATCATCGGATTCATCGGAATCAATACTGTTAAAGGCTGAGGCGTGATAAGGGTCGTTGCTATAACTTTTAGAGGCAGCTGCAGCGGCTTGGCCTTTTGTTTCAAGGCTAGGGAAGATTAAAAACGCGGCAATGATCGCTAACGTACCAAAGAATTCCTGTACACCAAAAATAAGATACACTCCATACACGAAAAGGAAAATCCCAATCAACCATTGTATTATTCTAATCGCCTTCAGAAGCATCCCCCCCAGATGTAGTCAAAAAACAATCCGCCATATACAAATAAATATTACCGCCTAGGACTTTTTATACATTATTTAGGGAATCGTAACTTGATTGCAATAAAGCTGCGAGAAGGAAATAGTCACTTTATTGTTAGAGAGTTAGTCGGCATTAGTGAATATTTCTCGCTGAAAAAGTAAGAAGTAGTGCCTTCTTACATGGAGAGGTTCTATGCGCCCAAAACCCTTCACCATCAGGCAATTCGATCGCATAGCCCCAGTCTATGAGCCTAAACCCCTTCTCCACCAGGCAGTTCGGTCACGTAGCACCCGTCTACGTGGCGAAAGTGGTAATTAAAAAGAGAAAGGGGTAACGTAGAACGAGCATAAGAGCATGTTCCCAGTAACATGCCCTTATTTATTCAACCGCTCTTTAATATTCCCAGAATGCGCCAATAGAATAATCACCAAGAGACACCCGGCAATGACGCAGCTAATCCAACCAGTATGGTTGATTACTAGAAACACAGGAATAAGCAGAAATGCCCCCAATCCTGCAAAAGTAAAGCTTTTGGTAAAAGGATAAAGGACGAGGAATCCAATGACAATGACCGGGATTAGGAGTGGATCAAACATCACCATCCCCCCAATAAAGGTGGAGATTCCTTTTCCTCCCTTAAACTTCAACGTAACCGGCTTGAGGTGCCCGATAATGGCCATTCC
The DNA here is from genome assembly GCF_047302305.1 of Neobacillus phoenicis. Taxonomy (NCBI): domain Bacteria; kingdom Bacillati; phylum Bacillota; class Bacilli; order Caryophanales; family Bacillaceae; genus Neobacillus; species Neobacillus phoenicis. The sequence goes on from NZ_CP154847.1 coordinate 1,248,304, forward strand.
TAATCCAAGCAGCTGTATAGGCGCAGAAAATTCTAAATAGCGAGCAAGCCATATGACAAGAACACCTTTTAAGGCATCTCCTAAAAAGATAAGAACGAATGCCTTTTTTCCATGGAGTCGCCCAGCATTCCTTGCCCCAACATTACCACTTCCATGAAGCCTGAGATCCTTATGATAAAGAATCTTTGTGATCAGATATCCAAACATGACACAGCCGATTAAATAGGAAATTACTAAATATAGATAAATCATTGGCTCACTCTCCAAATCTTTGAGTGTACCTGGTGTCAGGTAGCATGAACTTTTTCATGTGTAATCTTTTAAAAGAGTGTTGTTATTTGATTCGCTGATAAAAATTAAAATTCGCTGATATTTTGTTATATTCGCTGATAAAATTGAAAATTCGCTGATAAAGTTCCGAAATTCGCTGATAAATGCCTAAAACATAAAATTAGATATAGTTGTACGCAAAGCTGAACGTTTTTGAAGTGTGATTCTATGGCGAAAACAACAATATTTGTGAAAATAGCCTTAAAATAAAGGTCTTAGAGAGCATAAGTAGAATTGTTCTATCAAGTATTAAAGTAAGCATTTGCCTGCTGCTTTTATTTTGAGGTGAAAAAACAGTGATTTCAAATAATATTTTAACTGAATTAGAGAAAAAGATAAAAAAGGATAAAATCACATCATGTCTCATCCAGCGTGAGGATACTTTGGTTTTCGAATACTATAAAAATAGTAAAATGAAGGACAAACAGCACAAGGTCAACTCTGTTACGAAGAGTGTGCTCTCTATTTTAGTAGGGATTGCGATTGACCGTGGTGATTTAGAGGGAGTTCATCAGCCGATATCTGACTTTTTCCCAAACCTTACAGACTTGCAAAACCAATTGACGATCGAGCATCTGCTTACCATGACCTCCGGATTGGATTGGCCAGAATTTACGAACTGGGGTGGAAGGCCGATGCCTATGATTAATTCCCGAGATTGGGTTCAGTTTATCCTAGAAAGACCAATGGTTGAGGCTCCAGGAGAGAATATGAACTATAATTCAGGCTGCTCCCATCTGGTAAGTGCCATCCTCCAAATGGCGACAGGTCAGCCATTAACAGGATATGCGGATTCCTATTTATTTAAGCCCTTGGGCATTAAGGATTATATATGGTATTCAGATGCGAAAGGGATCGTAATCGGCGGATTTGGGTTGACGTTAAAGGCGGAAGATATGCTGAAAATAGGGCAGTTGATGCTACATGAGGGAGATTGGAACGGGCAGAGAGTCGTATCAAAGGATTGGGTGAAGGAGTCAACAAAACCACGGTTCCATCCCTATAATAAAATTGGTTCCTATGGCTATCATTGGTGGATCCTAACCGATGAGGATCGTCAACCAGCACAACCACCGGTCTATTTTGCCATGGGATACGGAGGGCAGTACATTATTGTCGCCCCTGAAAATCAACTTATCGTAACATTTACTAGTGACCTATACAACGATACATTTAAACCGTTAAAATATTTTAAGGATATAATAGTGTGCCATCATTGAGGATAAGGGAGGTTTCTTCATGTCAAAGGTTGTTGTAGTGGGAAGTTATGTAGTGGATTTAATGAGTCGTACTCCACATCTTCCAAAACCAGGTGAGACGGTTCTAGGTGGCCCGTTTAAGATGGGACCAGGTGGAAAAGGAGGGAACCAGGCAACGGCAGCGGCCCGCTCTGGTTCAGAGGTAACGTTTATTACCAAGCTGGGTGATGACCTTTTTGGCAGAGAGGCATTGGCCCATTTTACTGCGGAAAAAGTAAACACCAAGTTGATGAAAGTAGATCCTAATCAAACAACAGGGGCCGCATTGATTGCTGTTGATGACCGGAGCGAGAATAGCATTGTGGTGTCATTAGGGGCATGCGGTACGATTACGGAAGAAGAAGTAGTTGCTGCTGAAGAAACATTCAAAGAAGCTGACGTTGTGTTAGTTCAATTAGAAACCAGTATTGAGGCAGTGGAGACGACGGTACGTCTAGCCAAGAAATGGGATGTACCGGTGATTTTAAATCCTGCTCCCTATCAGGAGTTTCCAAGAGAAATCCTAGCAGATATTTCCTATATTACACCTAATGAAACAGAAGCATTTGAACTAACGGGAGTGGAAGTAACTGATGAGGCATCTGCTTTAGTTGCCGCACAGAAAATCTACAGCCAAGGTGTGGGTACAGTAATTATTACTCTAGGTTCAAAGGGCGCTTACCTTTATACTGGCGGCGAAAGTGGAGAACTGGTACCTAGCTTTAAGGTTGAAGCGGTTGATACAACAGGAGCTGGAGACGCCTTTAATGGAGGATTTGCTCACGCACTAAGCAATGGATTTTCCGTACGTGAAGCCATGGCCTACGCCAACGCCGTTGCAGCCCTTTCCGTCACCAAAATAGGAACTGCACCTGCCATGCCATACCAACATGAAGTAGAAGAACTACTAGCAAAAAAAGTGTAAATTAAGTGTCAGGCACCATCCGTGGACACAGTCCACGTGGAAAAGACAGCGGGCAGAATATGCTTGCTGTCTTTTTTTTAAAAGGTAGGCTGTGTTATAACTGAATGTTGATTTCACAGTGTTTAAAAATAAAGGGAAAAATTCCCCTTAAATTGGGAAATACCCATATTTCCTTTAAAATAAGAGTATTTTTTCCCTTTATCTGATCCAAATCGTTGTATTTTGTCTTATTTTAGAGCAGTTAAGGGGAATTTCTCCTCTTATTTCTGCTTATTAAGCTTACTTTTTATACAATAGAGGGAATTTCTCCCCTTATGATTCTCATACCTACACGAAAACAACAATGATTGATAACAGAGCAAAAAGGTAAGAAAAGCATAAAATTTGTAACAGTCTTTGATATTAGTTGTTTATGTCCCGACCCAATGGAAAGAAGCCCGGCCGGTAAATAGAAGAAGGTTCTAATGCCCGAGCTAAAGGAAAAAGTGCCCGACCGGCAAATAGAAGAAGTCTCTTTGGCCAGATTTGGGCGGTTGCTGCTCGGATGTTTCCGCTGTGACTGTTTGCTAGATAAATAGTAATAAGCTAAGAGCCATAACGGCCATCCCACCAATTAGACCATAGATGGATAAATGGGCTTCATCATATCTTTTGGCCGCCGGAAGTAATTCGTCGAGGGAGATGAAAACCATGATGCCCGCAACTGCAGCAAAAATAATCCCGAACATAATGTCATTTGGAAAAGGCATTAAGAATAGATAGGCCGCTAAGGCGCCAATTGGCTCTGATAAACCAGATAGGAAGGAAAGCTTAAAGGCCCTTTTTTTGTCACCAGTTGCGAAATAAACGGGAACAGACACGGCAATGCCTTCCGGAATATTGTGGATGGCAATGGCAACAGCGATGGCAATACCGAGCGCCGGGTCTTGTAAAGCAGAAGTGAAGGTGGCGATACCCTCCGGAAAGTTGTGAATACCAATAGCCAAGGCAGTAAAAGTCCCCATTTTTAATAAATCTGTTTTTTTACCTGGACTGGTAGGACTATTCATATCTTCAACCGTCTTCAATTCATGGGGATTGCTTTGTTTAGGAATAAACTTATCGATACTGGCAATCAGCAGCATGCCGCCAAAAAATCCACCAACTGTTATCCAGCTGCCTGGTCCCAAGCCTAAGGCGTTAACAAGGGCAACCTTTGCTTTAACAAAGATTTCAATCATAGATACATAAATCATCACACCTGCAGAAAATCCAAGGGTTACCGATAGGAATTTTGTATTGGTATGGGATGTGAAGAATGCAAGAATGCTCCCAATCCCGGTTGCAAGGCCAGCAAATAACGTTAATCCGAATGCCAACAACAGATTTTCAGTCACCTTCGATTCTCTCCCTCTTAGGTATTTATTAGAAAATCCTAATGAACTTTCCATTTTCAGCTATATTTTTATATGCACGAACACAGAAATGTTTCCTGCAAGCAACAAAGGGGCAGGAAAGAAAAACAACCTTACACTAACCAAAAAAGGCTGACTCTTTATGAGCCAGCCTGCAACGCTATGGAACTTCTATTGCAATTCTAATTGTTGTTTCAATTCTGTTTGAATTCTTTGTTTTTCTTCTGGTGAAACCAAACCATAGTAGATTTTATTAATCATCGTTCCGGTTTCTTTTATTTCCATTTGTTCAATGTTTTTTCCAGCGTTTCTATAGTTCTTTTTGATATCTACCATTTGCTCAAAGGTAAGATTGGTTCTGATATTTTTTCCAAGAGCAGTGAAAATATCCGAAAAGTTGGTTAGGCTGGACATACTCATTCCTTCATTAATTACCGCTTGGATGATTTGGCGTTGTCTGGATTGCCTTCCAAAGTCACCTCGTGGGTCCTCATAGCGCATTCTTGAAAAACTTAGCGCCTGTTCTCCGTTTAAAGTTATTTTTCCCTTTGCAAAATGAAAGTCATTTTGGGTAAAATCTAAATCATTTTGAACGGTTACGCCCCCAACAGCATCAACAATATCCTGAAACCCTTCCATATTTATTTGGATGTAATAGTCAATCGGGATATTGAGAAATTTCTCTACGGTGTCCATGGACATGGGAACACCACCAAAAGCATAGGCATGGTTAATCTTATCCTCGGTACCTTTCCCAACTATTTCCGTCCGTGTGTCACGTGGGATACTAAGCATCTTTACGGAATTCGTATTTGGATTGACAGTCAGAACGATAATCGTATCAGATCGTCCTTTGTCACCTTCCCGCTCATCGACTCCAAGCATTAAGACTGAGAAAGGATCTTTTTCCTCAAAGACGACGGGCTCTTGCCTTATGACTTGTATTTTCCGCTCGACGGGCTGATGCATTGTTACCACCGCAGTCTTCAGTGACTTATACACGGTAAAAGCATAAGCACCTCCCGCAATTACAAGTGAAAATAGGATTATTCCTGTTACCTTTAACCACTTTTTCTTTTTATTTTCTTTATAACGAACATTACGCATGAAAAAACCCCCAAATATGTAAGATGTTATGTCTTTTTCTAAGGAGAGAAAATTTATAATCGTGCGATATAAAGTGCTTTTTATTCTATTGTAACACCTATCATAAAAAAATCCATTGTTCATTATATTTTATTAAAAGAAAAGGAGGTGCAGGTTTAACTGCACCTCCATCATCTATTAAGGCCCTCGCAAATGTACCCAAAGCTACCTCTACGAGTCTACTTTCTTACTGCCAATTGTTATGATTATTGTTATTGTTGTCTTTGTTTTGTTTTCGTTGTTGTTCCTGTAAGGCATGGAGGATATCTTGAACATCAATTTTTCCATCGCCATTGAGGTCAGTTAAGCCGCCGTTACCAGGCAATGGTGGTGTTGGTCCAGCACCCGCTAGAGTTACATTCGTATTTTTCGGTCTAAAGGCAAAGGTAAACACCAATAGTACAAGAATAAGCAATCCTGCCACACCATCAACAATATAGAAGATTGTCGAGTAATCAGACCATAATGTTTTACTGCTATCGACCTTCTTCTCGGCATTGGCAATATACTGCTTGATTTCAGAGTGATTTGGATAAATCCGCTGCACTGCCTCAAATTTCTCTAAAGCATGCTTATAATAGCCGCCCCAGTATAATTCTAAGCCTTCCTGGTACAGTTTATCTGTTTCACTCTTCGTATTTCTTACACCAGCCTGGTTCACAAATTCCTTCACCGTGTTAACTGGTACGGCAAAGTTAAAGCCCTGCACTTCCTGACCGTTTACTGTATCTCCTCTAAAGGTAAGCAACCCAATAATTTCGCCCTTGTCATTAATAACAGGGCCACCGCTATTTCCATGAGTGGCTGCAGCATTAATTTGAATGACCGGACTTCCTTGGTCTGTCTTTTTTGAAGTAGCAGAAATTTGTCCTGCATTCATAGAAGAAACTAGAGAGGAGTCTGGTGACAGCAAATCAGAATCTGCCGCTGCCGGGTAACCGATGACCCAAATATTGTCTTGGTTTTGGATATTGTCAGAGTTTCCGAGTGGTAGAGTAGGTAAGTTTTTCCCTTCAATTTTTAAAACGGCGACATCTTTACCTTCATTAATTGGAGCACCGTAGCTCTTCACTTCGCCATCAAGGACGTCTCCACCTGGTAAAATAACCTTCAATACCTTTTTCACACCTGTGTATTGTGTGTAGTTCAGCATATATTCATAGGCGGTATCATAATCCACTTTAAAATAGTCTGCCATAATTCCAACAAGCTGTTCAAAGGCGGCATTGGCAATGTCTTCGTCCTTCATTTGCGTCGTTTCTACTACATGAGCATTTGTTACGATATAGCCATCAGAGCTAATAATTCCGCCAGAACCGGAACCACCAAGAACCGATTGATAGTTTAACTGCTCCAAAATGGCCATAACCTCAGGATCATTTGGATTATTAAACTGCCATTCTACAACTGCGTAATCAAGAATCCGAACAACAGCCGGTTTCGTGTATTCAGCTAACTTTTGCGCTTGAGCAATGTTGCCCGCCGCTGGTTTGATATTTATTAGGAAGAAGGAGGTAACAATTACTGCTATGAGGATTAAGCTTAAAGGTATGGTAAAAAGGGCCCTTTTCTTCAAAATACAATTCACCTCTTAATCGAAATTTACGATGCACTCTGCAATATATTCGAATATGAGTGAAAGGTAATATTGTACATTAAAATTTTATGAGAATTCATATAATTATAAAAACGGAAAATTCTACTACTTTTTATCAAATATCTAGGATAAGATGAGTATTGGATATAGGGCATTTTTTCTAGTCATTATAATTTAAGGTTGTGGGTATATGAAAATTACAAAAATCCATCATATTGCAGTGATTTGTTCGGACTATGAGCGGTCAAAGGATTTCTATGTGCGAATTTTGGGGCTAAGGCCTATTAGTGAAGTCTATCGGGAGGAGCGAAAATCCTATAAACTTGATTTAGAAGTCAATGGTCACTATCAGATTGAGTTGTTTTCCTTCCCCAATCCGCCGTCACGACCAAGTTATCCAGAAGCGGCTGGATTAAGACATCTTGCGTTTGAAGTTGAGAATATGGAGAGCGCTGTTTCCTATTTGGAAAGCCATCAAATCACGGTTGAACCTATCCGTATAGATGAATTGACGAACAAGAAATTTACATTTTTCGCTGATCCTGATGGATTACCGATCGAATTTTATGAGCGATAAGCGTTTACGAATAAGAAGCAGGGATCTCAAGTGGATCACCTGCTTCTTATTTGATATGTGTAGTCCCTCGGGGGTGGACATCTGTTCACGAGTGGTGCCTGACACCTGGAATACCGTATTCATGTGGGGACCAGGTGCCGTATCCGCCGACATTCGGGTTTGGGGGATAGGGGCCATAGGGATTTAGTGGGCCAGTTCCCGCTCCAGGATAACCTGGGGTACCTATCCCTAACCCAGGATATCCGCCGAAAGGCGCAGTAGAGCCTATCCCTGCTAGAGGAGGGACCCCAACACCCCCCAGATTTCCTACACCTGGACTATATCCATAATATCCCTGCCCAGGCCCATATCCGCCATAACCAGGCGCACCTCCGCCTAGAAGCCCCGAACCTAAATAGCCTAATCCGAGACCTAGGAGCCCTGCTCCTAATTGCCCCAGGCCAAGGCCGGAATCAGGGTGATGTCCTTAATTGTGATGGTCTCCGTGGTGAGATGGATAGTCGTGATGAAACTGGTTCCCATGGTAGGATGAACCACCATGATGTGGCTGACTTCCATGTTGTGGCGGGTACCAATGTTGTGAAGGACTTCCATGATGATCCTGACCGCCACCACTTTGGTAATGCTGCTGATTGCTTTGATGAGATGAGTTGCCAGAATGGTGGTGACCTCCGTGTTGTCTTAACAAAGGGGTTAGATGTGGGACGGGCATGTGATAAGGATGATACATCATTCCTCACTCTCCTCTTTTTCTTTATCCATTAGCCTATGTATCTTTTTCTATACTTTCTTGGGTAAAGGCCCATAAATGAAAAATACGTCTTAAGACTTAGATTTCTTTCCGTTTGTAGTCCATGGCAGGCAGGAACTTTTTCATGTATTGTTGAAGTAATAAATGGAAATATCTTTCTTTTGAATACGTTTTTTTAAAGTAAATGAAACATTCATTTACTTTTATTCGTATGAATAAAAAGGATATTAGTCAGGAGTCGATCTATTATGAATCCAATATTATCGTTAATTGTCCGCTCGTTCGTAGCTATCCCTATTACAGTACTCACATGGCTTATATGCTACATCCCACTAGGCCAAGGATTTTGGGCATCCACGTTTTTTGCTATCCTGGGTGGAATCCTTACCCATGTGGTCCTGGCGTTTTTTCAGAACATCCGCTTTTTAAAAAAGCATCAGCTGTCTAGAAAGGAATATCGCTATATTTTGAAAAACCTATCAGAGGCGAAACGGAAAATTAATCGCTTAAATAAAAACCTCTTTTCCATTCGGGACCTGTCCTCTGTGAAACAAAGAATTGATATTTTACGGATTACAAAGAAGATCCAGAAGATGACGATGAAGGAACCGAAGCGTTTTTACCAAGCGGAGCAATTTTATTTTTCTCATTTAGACTCTGTTGTCGAGCTTACTGAAAAATACAGCTTTCTTTCCTCCCAACCCAAACAAAACATGGAGATGGGGCAGTCCCTTATCGAAACACGTAGAACTTTAAATGAACTGACAAAGGTGCTGGAAGAGGATTTATATCATGTGATCTCCGATGATATTGATACATTGAACTTTGAAATTGATGTTGCCAAGCATTCGATTAATAAGCAAAAAGATGCTAAATTTCCTGAAGAAAATAGGTGGAAAAAATGAGTGAAAACAACCCAATGGATTTAAATAAAAGTGGAAATTTGCTAGATGATATTCTAGCAGACCCGTTTGGTGACCAAGTGGAGCTCGCTAAACAGCCAGTCCAGCAGTCCAGTGACGCCAAGCCAGTCAAATTAATTGATGTAATTCCAGCGGAGCATCGGGCCAAGGCCTACCAGATTGCGGAACAAATTGATCCGACTAACCATCAAGCAATGATTCAGTACGGAACCCAGGCGCAAGGTAAGCTGTTGTCCTTCTCACATACTATGCTTGAGCATGTTCAGAAAAAGGATGTCGGCGAAATCGGGGATATCATCAATGACTTGATGAAGCGATTGAATGAGGTGAATCCGGATGAATTAAAGGATGGGAAGCCCTCCTTGTTTGCAAGGATGTTTGGGAAAATTTCCGGATCGCTGCAAGAGGTGTTATCCAAGTATCAGAAAACAGGGGCGCAAATAGACCGGATTAGTGTGAAGCTCGATCGTAGTAAAAATGTTCTTTTATCGGATATCAAGCTGCTTGAACAGCTCTATGAGACCAATAAAGAATATTTCCATGCGCTAAATGTGTATATTGCTGCAGGAGAAATTAAGCTAGAAGAGATGCAGACAAAAACCATCCCGCAGTTGAAAAAAGCGGCGGAAGCGACAAATGACCAAATGAAGTTTCAAGAAGTGAACGACATGATTCAGTTTGCAGACCGTCTGGATAAACGTCTGTATGATTTGAAATTAAGCCGAGAAATCACGATTCAAAGTGCGCCGCAAATTAGGCTGATTCAAAATACAAACCAAGCGCTTGTTGAAAAAATTCAATCGTCGATCATGACGGCAATTCCTTTATGGAAAAATCAAGTAGCCATCGCATTGACATTGATTCGCCAGCGCCATGCAGTTGAGGCACAAAAGCAAGTATCGAAAACAACCAATGAGCTGCTGTTGAAAAATGCAGAAATGCTTAAGACCAATACCATTGAAACAGCAAAAGAAAACGAGCGTGGTCTCGTTGATATCGAAACCTTGAAGAAAACCCAAGAAAACTTGATTTCCACGCTAGAAGAAACGATGCGAATACAGGAAGAAGGTCGCCATAAGCGCCGCCTCGCTGAACAAGAACTAGCAAACATGGAAAACGACCTTCGCCTCAAACTACTAGAAATCAAGGGCAAATAAAAACACCCCGCTGCTTACCACAGCGGGGTGTTTTTGGCTTAGGGTGTCCGGCACCACTCGTGGACACTGTCATTCTCTGGTGCCTAACCCTCGCAATGACACCGGCAATTAGTTATTGACCGGGGTTGCTTTTAGGTATTCTTCAAGGGTGATGCCACTATTCATGATTTGTTTGGCGATGGATTTTCCGACGTAGCGAAGGTGCCAGGGTTCATATTTGTAGCCAGTTACATCGTCTTTGCCGTTCGGGTAGCGGATGATGAAGCCGTACTCAGCCGAATGCTTTTCGAGCCACTCGGCCTCCGGTGTTCCCGCGAAGCAATCCTCTGCTGCGCATTTTCCGTCACCTCCGGTCACATCGATGGCAAGTCCTGTCTCATGTTCACTAGTCCCTGGAATTGCACTATAGGTTCGGGCTGCTTCGTATCCATCTAAACTCACGTAATAATTGAATAAAACGGTTTGGGCCTCATGAGACCTGTAAGCAGAAACACCAAGAAGATCAACGCCATCCTTTTTTGCCCCAGAAAACAAATTTTCAATGGCGTCCGCTGCTTTTTCACGCAATTTTCGTTTCTCTGTCTTTTTTTCAAACGTAAATGGAATATCTGGATAGACTAAATCGGTTGGCCTATAACCATCAGGAAGTGTATGGTTCTTATTGATTAAAACAGGAATGGCTTCAGGTGTGGAGACCACTTGAAGAGCCTCATCATCAGGATGGACACTCTTTTTTTTCCTTGCAGACTTATTTGCACTTATAGTTGGTTGATTATTCCACTTTTCCTCGTCATTTTGCGAAAAATGATTTTTCAATGAGCAGCCAGCAACGACAAAAACCAAAATAATTAAAGATACAATGGTAACTTTCAATTTTGACATGGCAAACGTCCTTTTATAAAAGAATTCACTTCATTCACCATCATGGACACGTTAACAGACTTTAAAACGTCCTTCATCCATTCTGTCCACATAAGCTCGATCATGAATTATTTTTCTGTTTACCCATGTTTTATACTTTTATTAGATTGAATTAGTAATTTGTCCCAATATATAGGTCTAAAGACTCTTTTTTAAAATAATTATGTTGCTTATGATTTTTATAAACACATAAATCGTACGAAACGGCAAAACCATTGAAAAATGGTGACGCAAAACTAAAGGGGCTACTGTTTTTAGACAATGCCAGCCAGTTACCGAACACGACTTACTCCGTCGATTTATGTAAACCACAATTGAGGAGGTTTTCATGTGTTAAAATTGTTGATGAAGGGTATGTACTATTATCATTTATTCCAACACCGTCACAACGAACTACTGCAACAGGATTGCCTATGTGCAGAGTTAAAAATGAAACTTAAGGTAAAAGCAACGTATCACTATAGTAAGGCATTGGAGCTTGTTTCCAAGATGCAGGCGTTGCCACTGTGATTAAAAAGTAAAGCCTAGGCTCCCGTAGCCTAGGCTTTAAATATTTTTAATGAGACATTGTTTCACTTCCATCATCATGGCCGTCTTTGGTCACCTTTAGCACCCCAACAGCGCCTTTTGTCGCATGATTGAACTGATGGGTAACGAATGGATAGCTGCCTTCTTTTGTTACTGTAAATTCCACAACCGCTCCGCCACTTGCTGCAAGCAGGATGGTTTGCATTCCTTTCATTCGGTTATACGGATTTCCGTCCATGTACACATCATCAAAAAGGGTACCGACAACATGGAAGCTGCTAACTTCATTCGGCCCGACGTTCATCACATAGAACCGTACTTTATCCCCCACTTTTGCAAGCAGTGGTTTGTCAACAAGGGCCCCAACTGTACCGTTTGTATTGGTATCCCCATCTTTTAAAGCTTTAGCTGAAAAAACAACATATTTGGGTGTGCCATTTGTAAAGTCATTCAAGTCATTGTATTTATACCATTCATTCTGAACAATAACGAATTCGCGGTCAACATCACCATCCGTTGGGTAACCTGTATTCGGTTTGACGATAATCGTACCATGCATACCATTAGCAATATGTGAGAGAACGGGTTTCGTTCCACAATGATACATGAACACCCCTGGGTTATCAGCCGGGTAGCTAAACGTTCCCGTTTGGTTTGGCATAACATTAGCAAAATCGGTAGATGGTGCGGCATGTACTGCGTGCATATCCATGCTATGTGGAATGGATGGGTCTATGTTTTTTAAGGTAAAATTAATTTTATCCCCCTGGTTGACAACAATGACTGGCCCAGGTGCTTCGCCATTAAACGTCCATGCTTTATACATATCGCCTTTTGAAATTTCAATATCAGTGATTTGAGCAGTCATTTCCACATTTACTTCATGTTCACCGATGCGAGTTATTTTTATAGGAGTTGGTTTCTGATTTAAATTCTCATGGGGTCCGAAAACTTGTGAAACGTTTTTCTTACTTGCTTCGTCTTTTACTACTTTTTCACTTGTAGAATCTGTTTTACCACAGGCACTTACTAACATGACAGAAGAAACCAGAATTGCTGCAAATTTTGCGATCTTACTCATTTAAATCTCCTCCATTTATCCCCTAATTGTTTTGTCTACGCTTTCATTTTACTTCTTGGAAAAAACCCCCTAGTGATAATAATCACTCAATCCACATTTGATAGTGAACGTTTTGTGAATTGGTGAGCAAACTCGTATTAGCACTGTGTTAATGCTAAATAATCCCACTAGTGAATGGATACTCTATACATAAAAGGAGGGACTTTTACATGAAAAATAAGGGTGACAAAACAAGTGAAGGGCTAAATCAAATTTTTGAAATCATCAACGCTAAAGGCGATGAAGGGGAGCTTAAAGAGATTGTTGAAAAATCAGATTCCACCAGGACTGATAAAAAGGAACTAGTAGAGTAACAATTGTGAAGGGCCTGGTTAGGGTTAATTAGGTCCTTTGACTATACTCCTATCATTGTGGGTAAGTAGGATAAACTTGTGAATAAGTCTGAATTTTCGGGGATATCCACATTAAAAGTTGTGGATAGAAGTTGAATAAGTACCAATTTTCACTTAATTATCTACATTATTGTGGATAGAATTGTTGGTGAATGTGGACAATTATGATTTTTCTGTTGATAACCATTGTTGTTATGTGGATATTTAGTATAAAACTGTGGATAGACCTGTGAATTCATTCATTAGGTGTTGTGACTATCCGATTAGGCCAAAAGCGGCATGGACGTTTAATAATGAATTTAATATGATTTTCTTATACCGTTTTAACCTCAATTATTTATTCCACCATAGACCTTCAAATGTATTCATTCAACACCTACATCAAGGACCAAACACACTTTTTATTTTATAAAAATTAAATAAGGGAGAGGTTTCATGAGTCTATTTATAAGAAAGAAGTACCTTTTTGCAATAATCGTTGTTGTACTCATTTTATCAAGTGTGCCCCTGATTGGAGCAGGAAACGCAGAAGCACAGGAGTCAAAGGTAAAGGATTTAAATATTGACCTAAATGTACCGCAAGTAACAAGAGAGGTAAAAGACAAACAAATCAAATTAAACCCTTTGCATGTGTATGAGGATGGCCGCTTTATGTTAGCTTCCAACCTAACGTGGAAATCGTCCAATAAAAAGGTAGCATCCGTTACTAAAGATGGGTTAGTTACGCTCAAAGGACACAAGGGGAAAAGCTTTATTTCTGTCAGCGACGGAAGATATTGTGATCGAATTTCCATTCAATATAAGGAAAATCAAATTCTCGTGAAAAAAGAAAAAGGCTCCCGCTATAACCTTATAGGCCGGGCATTGAAGCAAATGACGATGGAGGAAAAAGTGGGGCAAATGCTGATGCCGGATTTCCGCAAATGGAATAACGTGGATGTTACGGAAATGAAGCCTGAAATTGCTCAACTGGTAAAAGATTATCACCTTGGTGGAGTCATTTTATTTCGGGAAAATACGGTAACAGCTGACCAAACCACCAAACTGGTTAGTGCTTATCAAGAGGCATCCGAAAAATACGGGATGCTGATTTCCATTGACCAAGAGGGTGGGATTGTCACACGTCTACAAACAGGAACCGATTTTCCGGGGAACATGGCACTTGGCGCTGCACGCTCTGAGGAACTAGCTGAAAAAGTCGGCAAAGCAATCGGCGAAGAACTGGATGCATTAGGTATTAATATGAATTTTGGACCTGTTTTAGATGTAAATATGAATCCGGATAATCCGGTCATCGGAGTTCGTTCATTCGGGGAAAATCCAGAGTTAGTCGGGAAATTAGGCAATGCCTATATTAACGGTCTTCACCAAACGGGAACGGCTGCTACTGCGAAGCACTTTCCAGGACACGGAGACACCTCGGTGGATTCGCATTTAGGCATTGCGGAAGTGCCGCATGATATGGAGCGTTTGAAAAAGGTGGAATTAGTACCATTTCAACAGGCTATGGATGCTGGAATTGACGCCATCATGACGGCACACGTTACTTTTCCTAAAATAGATGATACAAAAGCTATTTCGAAAGCGGATGGCTCAGAAATTGCGGTGCCCGCAACCTTATCTAAAAAAGTATTAACGGGATTAATGCGTGAAGAAATGGATTATAAGGGAGTCATTGTGACGGACGCCATGAACATGGGAGCCATTTCAACACATTTTGGTCCGGTAGATGCTGCGATTCGTGCGGTTCAGGCGGGTACAGACATTCTTTTGATGCCGGTTGGAGTGGCTGAAGTCGCGAATGGGATATATAAGGCTGTGAATGCAGGCGATATTTCAACGGACAGACTGGATCAATCAGTTGAGCGCATTTTAACATTGAAACTAAATCGAGGGATCGTGAAGGCCGAGGAAGAAAAGAGCTTGGATGAGAAGGTAGCAAATGCGATGAAAATAGTCGGTTCTGCTGAACATAAGGCTATAGAAAAGGAAGCAGCCGCCCAATCGATCACGCTAGTGAAAAATGATAGCGTGCTTCCGCTTAACCCAGCAAGTGGAGATAAGATTGCAGTTGTCGGAGGTTCTAACTTCTCTATGAATTTACTCGCTGACGAAGTGAAAAAGCATCATGGAAATGTAATTTATATCAATACTTCAAAGCAACTGACAGCTGCGCAGCTCAACCAAGTGAAAGATGCTAAATATATCATTGCCGGAACGTCTACTTTTTCAATAGGTGGCCGTGCACCTACAGCCGATCAAATGGTGATGACAAACCAGCTGATTGCGACAGGCATTCCTGTTGTGGCAGTAAGTGCACGAAATCCATATGACATCATGTCCTATCCAACAGTGGGAGCCTATCTTGTCCAGTATGGCTTCAAACCTGCGAGCTTCGAAGCAGAAGCAAACACCATTTTCGGTGAAAACCAGCCAACAGGAAAACTACCAGTGACCATCTACAACCAAGACGGAAGCGTATTATACGGCTACGGCCATGGATTAAATTATTAAGAAAGAGGGACAGTCCCCCGCTGCACTAAAGCGCCGGGGGACTGTCCCTCTTTTTGTATTTTAATGACATTTGTCATCTCATTTTGGTGACATTCCTTACTAAAATCTCCCACCTTCGAATCGTACAATGATATCAAGAAAGCAGGAGGTGTTCGAAAATGAATGAAATTTTACGCTTAACGAATGTGACAAAGTCATTTCAACATAAAAAGGCAGTTAACGATGTGAGCTTTACGATTGGAAAAGGAGAAGTAGTGGCCATACTTGGTCCAAATGGCGCCGGGAAAACAACCACCATCTCTATGATTCTAGGCTTACTCAAGCCAACATCAGGAGAGATAACCCTTTTTAACCGCCAACCGCACGAAAAGCAGGTCCGTGAAAAAATCGGTACTATGCTTCAAGAAGTTAGTGTCATGCCAGGACTGAAGGTACGCGAAATCCTCGCGCTAATCCGCAGCTATTACCCAGAGCCGCTTCCGATGGAGAAACTCATCCAGCTGACTGGCCTCACCGATCAGGATTTAAAAACGAGGGCCGAAAAATTGTCGGGAGGACAAAAGCGACGCTTAAGCTTTGCACTCGCACTTGCGGGAAATCCAGAACTGATCATCTTTGATGAACCAACCGTCGGCATGGATATAACAGCGAGAAACCGTTTTTGGCAAACCGTCCGGATGTTGGCGGCACAAGGAAAAACGATTATTTTTTCCACTCATTACCTTCAAGAAGCAGATGATGCGTCAGACCGGATTCTTCTTTTTAAAGACGGCTCCATCGTCGCTGATGGAACACCGACACAAATCAAAGCGAGAATCTCCAAGCAATCTGTTTCCTTTATGGTGGATCCTGAACGCTCATTGGAGCCATTGTATCAGCACAGTGAAATTGATGATATCTATCGAAAAAATAACCGGGTTTACGTGCAAACATCTAATACGGATCAGGTGTTGGAACTAATTTTTCAAGAGAAATTAGGAGCACATGACATCCAAATTGAACGTGGAAAGCTAGAGGAAGCGTTCGAGCAACTGACAAGCGAAACAAAGGAGGCAATATAGATGAAAACATTTCAAATGCAATGCAAAGTCGAAATCATCAGGGTTTTAAGAAATCGATATTTTGTCTTTTGGTCGCTCGTTATGCCGATTATCTTTTACTATATTTTTACCAACCTAGTGAATTCGGATGTGCCGAACAAAACCGAGTGGCAAGCCCATTACTTAATGTCGATGACTGTATTCAGCGTGATGGGTTCATCCATGATGACACTCGGTATCCGCATGGTGCAGGAGCGCTCGCAAGGCTGGTCCACATTTATTCGTATCACGCCGCTATCTGACACCGTCTACTTTGCGGCGCAAATGATTGGTCAGAGCGTAATTCACCTTTTTTCCATTACGATTATTTTTATCGCCGGTGCTCTAATTAATGACGTATCTTTAACAGCCATGGAATGGATCATGAGCGGTATCTGGATTTTGCTAGGCTCGCTGCCGTTCCTAGCGATTGGTACACTTATTGGCATGATGAAAAAAGTAGAAACAGCAGCCGGAATCAGTAATGTCATTTACATGGTACTCGCTGTGGCTGGGGGCTTATGGATGCCGCTGGAGGTCATGCCTAAAATGATGCAATCGATCGCTAAATGGCTTCCTTCCTACAATTTCGGTAACGGCGCCTGGGAGATTGTCCGTGGTAATCTGCCTGATTGGAAAAATATTCTTATTTTAGTCGCCTACTTAGCCGTATTCATGCTACTATCGAAATATATTAGAAGAAAACAAGAAGTGGTGTGATGCGGTGTGAATTTCTCTATTTTTCCAAGACAATTTGGATTCTTTCCTTATATGTTTCTTATATATCTAGGGTTTCCTATCTACTATTTAACAAAGGAAGCAGGAATGAAGCAGCTCATTGGCTATCTAATGGTGCTGCTTTTCTTAGTAACGTACCGCCAGCTTTATTTTTTAATGGGGAAAAAAAGCTTCTCTTACTGGCTAGCAGTCCAACTAGCGATTGTGTTTTCCTTTAGTCTGTTTTATCACTTAAACTACATGTTTTTAGGATTTTTCCCGGCGAATTTCATTGGCTGGTATCAGGATAAGAGGGTGTTTAGGAGAGGGCTGATCAGCTTAGTATGTGTTCAGCTCATTCCGTTCATCGTCCATGTGACCAAAACGGGGACCTTTTTTACAACCAAAGAGCTAATTTACTTCATTCCGTTTCTCATCATCATGCTGATCTCCCCTTTTGGCATTCGTTCGATGAATCGTAGAATGGAGCTGGAAAAAGCGCTCGACAAAGCGAATCAGAAAATTGAGGAATTGGTGAAGCGAGAGGAGCGAGTGCGGATTGCCCGCGATCTTCATGATACACTCGGACATACCTTGTCCCTTTTGACATTAAAGAGCCAGCTTGTTCAACGGTTGACTGCGGTTGATCCAGAACGGGCCCGTCACGAGGCAAAGGAAATGGAGGTCACCTCCCGCGCTGCACTCAAGCAGGTGCGCGAGTTGGTATCGGATATGCGAGCGTCGACCATTGCAGAAGAGCTCATCCAAGTACAGCAAATTTTACGTGCGGCTGGAATTACCTATCAGTACGATGGCGAGGTTAATTTTTCAACGATTTCTCCCTTCACGCAAAACATTATCGCCATGTGTGTGCGGGAGGCTGCCACCAATGTCGTGAAACATAGCCGCGCTACCCATTGTTCCATTTCTATTAAGCTTTTTTCTGAAAAAATGAACATTGTCATCCGTGATGACGGGATGGGTGTAAGCACTAGTCGAGTGTTTGGGAATGGTTTGCGGGGGATGGAAGAGAGGCTTGCGCTTGTTGAGGGTGTACTGACTCTATCAAACCATAATGGTGCCATCTTGGAAATAACGGTGCCAATTATAAAAAAAGCAGAGGGGGCAGCGGGATGATTCGTTTATTAATTGCAGAAGACCAACGCATGTTGTTGGGAGCGCTTGGCTCACTCTTGGAATTAGAGGCTGACATGAAGGTTGTGGGCCAGTCGATGAATGGAGCAGATGCTCTTTCCGCAATTTTGGAGCTGAAGCCAGATGTTTGCTTAATGGATATTGAGATGCCTGTGATGAACGGTCTTGAGGTGGCAGAGGAGCTCGCACGCCGGGGGGCTTCCAGTAAGATCATAATCTTAACCACGTTTGCTCGACCGGGATATTTCGAACGGGCCGTGAAGATCGGAGTCCATGGCTACTTGCTGAAAGACGGAGAGATCGACGAGCTGGCAGATGCCATTCGTAAGGTGATCTCTGGAAAACGTGTTTTCAGCCCTGAACTAGCATTTACAGTGATTCGGGAGGAAAACCCGCTCACCCCGAAAGAACAAGAGATTCTAAGATTAGCAGCCTTAGGGAAAACAACAAAAGAAATCACAGCTGAACTCTATTTATCTTCCGGCACTGTCCGCAATTACATCTCCGAAATCATTCACAAACTAGACGCTAAAAACCGAACCGAAGCCGCAACCATCGCCGAAAAAAAAGGATGGCTCTAAAAGAAGAGGGGACAGTCCCCCAGCGCTTTAACGCACTGGGGGACTGTCCCTTAATTTGTGGACAACCACCCATTTATCGCCCTTTCTAATGTGGACAACCTTCCTTCAAATAGGGACAAGAATAAATTAATACTAGTTCGTAAGGAGGGAAGGACATGGTACGAAAGGCAATTATACCCGCTGCTGGGTATGGAACAAGAACTCTGCCAATCACGAAGGTTCTACCGAAGGAGATGCTTCCGATTTGCGGGAGACCGGCAATTGACTATCTTGTCGAGGAGGCAATTAAATCAGGAATCGAGCAAATCCTAATTGTGGTGTCGAGGTCTAAAAATATGATTCTTGATTACTATGACCGGTCGGTGGAGCTGGAAACTTATTTAGAGGAAAAGGGAAAGAGTCATTTATTAAAAGAAATCATATTACCAGATGTACATTTTCAATATGTCAGGCAATCATATGCACGCGGTTTAGGTGACGCTATCCTACTGGGTAAACACTTTGTAGGGGATGAACCGTTTGCAGTTTTGCTACCAGATGAGATTATCCTTTCTGACAAGCAGCCACCATTAAGTCAGTTAATTGAGATGTTCAAAGAATACAAGGGAAATGTCGTTGGCGTCAAAAAGACGGCCCCATCCCTATTAAAAAACTACGGTGTCATTCACCCTCAAGCACTAAGGGAAAAAGAATACACGATCAAGGACATCGTTGAAAAACCACAGCAATCACCCCCGTCAGATTTAGCTGTAATCGGACGATATATTTTTAATCCTCCCATCTTTCATTATCTTGAAACCGTCACACCTGGTGTAGGGGGAGAAATTCAACTGACAGACGCCATTAAAGCGATGGCCAAGGATTATACAAGCTATGCATTAGAGATACAAGGTCAAAGCTATGATATTGCCAAAAGTAGTGAGTATATCAAACTGATTAACTATTTATGTGGACCAAGGGAGGATTAACCAACGTGAAAATCTTAATCGTTGGTACAGGATATGTAGGAACGACGACAGGTCTCATTTTTTGTGAAATGGGGCATCAGGTTACAGGACTTGATCTGGATGAGAATAAAATCAAAGCTTTGGAAGCTGGTAAACTACACTTCTATGAGCCGGGACTGGAAGACCTGTTAATTAAGCATATCGCTGCGAAAAATATTTCTTTTACAAAAAAGACCAAAAAGGCCGTTAAAGAAAATGATGTTATATTTATTTGCGTCGGCACCCCTCAAGGCACAGATGGAAGTGCAGACCTTACTTTTGTGAAAAATGTGGCGGAATCTATTGGAACGAATATGGACAACTACAAGGTGATAGTCACGAAAAGCACGGTGCCAGTCGGAACAGCAGAGCTAGTTACGAAATGGATCCGCGAAAAACAAAACGACCCAATTCCATTTGATGTTGTCTCCAATCCTGAGTTTCTCCGTGAAGGGTCTGCTGTTCTTGATGCACTAAACCCGGACCGTATTGTCATTGGTACAACAAGTGAAAAAGCAAGAGCCATAATGCGAGACCTGTATAAAGACTTTCACTGTCCAATCGTCGAAACGAACCCTAGGGCTTCCGAAATGATAAAGTATGCCGCTAACTCCTTTCTCGCCCTTAAGATCTCCTATATTAACGAGTTAGCTAGATTGTGTAATAGGCTTCAGATTAATGTGAATGATGTCTCAAAGGCGATTGGATTGGATCACAGGATTGGTCCTCATTTCCTTAATGCCGGATTAGGCTATGGAGGTTCTTGTTTTCCTAAAGATGTGAGCGCATTAATCCAAGTGGCGAGACAAAATGGCCGGCCGTTGTCCATATTAGAAAGCGCTGCTAAAGTGAACAAAGAACAAACAGATTATTTTATTGAAAAAATCAAGCAGGTTCTCGGAGGGAATCTCCAAAGTAAAACGATTGCTGTTCTAGGAGTAGCATTTAAAGCGAACACCGATGATACGAGGGAAGCCCCAAGTCTC
Organism: Neobacillus phoenicis; assembly: GCF_047302305.1. Lineage (NCBI taxonomy): Bacteria > Bacillati > Bacillota > Bacilli > Caryophanales > Bacillaceae > Neobacillus > Neobacillus phoenicis. The sequence goes on from NZ_CP154847.1 coordinate 1,269,282, forward strand.
GTTTTAATCAAACAATTACAAGAAGAGAAAGTGAATCTAAGGGTACATGATCCGATCGTAAAGCTAGAAAGCGGGCAGTTCCCAACAGTAGCGGAAACGGTGACAGGGGCGGATGCGGTTGTCCTATGTACTGACTGGGACGACTATAAAGCCCTCGATTGGGCCAGTCTTAAACCGTTAATGAATCAACCCTGTATATTCGATGGAAGAAACATGATTGATAAAAGATTGGTCGAAAGCCTGGGATTCAACTACTTAGGGATAGCTAATCATTAATATCCTCGCAAAAAAAAGAGCATTGATGAATGCTCTTTTTTGCATTATAAGAAAGTATAAAATTACTTCGAGAATTGTCAAGCTAAAGTCAAAGAGCGACTTTTCTTGCAGATGAACATTTGCCTGGCTACATAAGGCTATCGCCTTTTACGCATAAGTACGACTAGGTCTCTGTCTGCGCTCCGCTTGCCAATCGACCAGTCTTCTTTATCGGGGCTGATCAAGGCGCTTTCGCTTTTCTTGTGTTGTCGCGTTATTCCTGGCTTTTCAGTACCAGTTGTAGTCCTAAACCGATATAAATGGCTCCAACGACTTTCCCTTGCCAACGGGCGAATTTACTGTTCTTATTAGAAAATAGTCGTTTTCCAATAGAACTGGTAAGAAAGGCTAAAAGAGTCGTATACAAAATGCTCATTAGCACAAATGTGAGTCCAAGGATTAACAGTTGATAAACAACAGGAGTACCATTATTCCGGACAAATTGCGGCAGGAACGCTAAGAAAAAGAGCGCAGTCTTAGGATTCAGTAACTCGATCAACAAAGCCTGACGAAAAGACACGGCAGGATTTCTCTTTTTCTCATCGGCAGCAGGCTTCGCTTGCTGCCCTTTTGTTTTTTCAAGTAACGATTTTACTCCTAAAAATATCAAATAGGCGGCACCTAAATATTTAACAATCTCAAATGCGAGAGAAGAGGTCATTAAAATGGCAGAAAGCCCAAGAACCGCGGCAACCGTATGGATTAAGTCGCCAACTGCAATCCCAACTCCAGTAATAATTCCTGCTTTTCTCCCACCTCGCGCTGTCTGGGTAACCGTCAGTAAAACAGCAGGACCAGGTATCAAAAATAACACCAACACAACTAATATAAACGAGATCAATGTAATCGCTCCTGTTTATTGTAATTTTTAGAATACTTACCTCAATTATACTGCTTTAAAGTGGTGAACACATCTACAAAATAAATATTAATGAATGCAGGCGTGAGCGGTTTACACTTTTTCAAAGGTGTACAACCTTCCGTTCCTATCGTAGTAGAATAGAATAATTCAGTTCAAATAGCTGTAATGTTAGATTTTGATAAGAAGGTGAGGCTAAATGATTCTCGTAACAGGAGGAGCGGGGTATATTGGCAGTCATATCGTCCGTGACCTTGCAGATAGAGGGTATTCAGTTTTAGTTTTGGATAACTTATCAACCGGGCATTTAGAAGCAGTTGATAAAAGAGTATTGTTTATTCAGGGAGATGTAGGTGATGAGGCGGTTTTGGATAAGATATTTAAAACCTATCCCGTTCAAGCAGTCATACATCTCGCTGCCAGTTGTCTTGTGGGCGAGTCGGTTAAAAATCCTCTTAAATACTATCAAAATAACGTGGTTCAAACTGTCTGCTTGCTTGGTAAAATGATTGAGCATAATATCGGGAATTTTATTTTTTCGTCCACATGTGCAACGTATGGAATTCCCAATCAAGCCGTTATTCATGAACAACTACCTACCAATCCTATTAACCCCTATGGACATTCTAAATTAATGATTGAACAGATCCTGAACGATATTTCAGAGAGGCATCATTTTCGGTTTGTTGCCCTCCGGTATTTTAATGTAGCTGGAGCGCATAGCTCGGGTGAAATAGGAGAAGACCATGAACCTGAAACCCATTTAATCCCCAATATTCTAAGGCACTTACAAGGGAAATTCCGTTCGATTCAGATTTTTGGTGATGATTATGCGACACCAGATGGCACGTGTATTCGCGACTATATCCATGTGAGTGATTTATCTTCAGGGCATATTTTAGCATTGGAATACTTATTGCAAAACCCTGCACAAAAAATTACAGAAATCTTCAATTTAGGGAATGAGAAGGGTGTTTCTATTTGGGAGATGATCAACCTTTGTGAACAGGTAACTGGGGGTAAAGCTACTGTTCAAATTCAACCGAGACGACAGGGCGATCCTCCGCAACTAGTTGCCACATCACAAAAAATCCGTGATGTACTGGGGTGGAGCCCCAAGTATGATATCAAAAAGACGATTGAGTCTGCATGGAATTGGCATCAAAAGCATCCAAACGGCTATTAACAAAAAACTATCCGCTTGAATCTGAGTGGATAGTTTTTTGCTTAAATACGAAGTCCTCTTAAGAAAGCTTTAAATTTAGAAATGTTTACTGTTATGTTATCTAACCCAACCCAGTTATTTTCTAACTGAATATCATCCCGCTCACCTAATCCCCCAATAAAATAGTAATGCATCAAGTTTCCAAGTGAACTAATGACCCAATATAGGGAGGTGATGTAAGTTGGAGAGAAAATTTCAATTACTTTTGTTCCTGGCTGACAGAAGGTCAAGTTGACTAAGCCTGCCCCGTGAGCGGCAACAATGATTTCAGCCGATGAAAAAAGCTGGGCCTGTTCGGCTACGGATAGAGTTTCGAGTTCTACTTTTACAAAGCCGAATTTACTGAGTACATCCATTAAGGCATCTTCATTCGTAATTCTACGAGCCCATTTTCTACTTATATAAATACGTTTTCCCACTTTGTTAGTGGGTGCCTCTCCCGTCAAAAAGGTTTTTCGAAGAAACTCATACCCCCACTTTGTCGCGAATGATGGTTGTGAAGGTACAACTAGATTCTTAGATTGGATATGGAAATGGCAGTCTGTCCAAATGAATTGATGTTCCTTTATTCCCAGTTGATTTAACGTTTCGGATTGAAAGGGCAGATCCACCTGTTGCGATTTAACGATAAAGCGATCGACATCTATGCCACTTTGATGTAGTAAATGAACGCGTGGAATGACCTCATACATCCAATGATAGTAATTATTAGCTACTACATGTGTCAGATCCGCTACCTGCTCATAATAATCCGTAATCGGTGGTAGCATTTCTTTTTCGAAGATGGAATGTTTAGTACGTGGATGCACCATTTCTAAAGAAACATCCCATATTAAATGATTATCTGGGGTGATAATAGCCCCGTTTAAGCCCCACACACGACCGTTCGGAATAATTCCGACATTCCCGCCTTCTAGTACCTTTGGATACTGAGTGGGTGGACGTCGAATGCGTCTTGAAAAAGTGGTAGGAGGGTAGATTTCTTTTAAATATACCTTTGGTGAATTAACAGCTGAAGCCCAGTCTTTTATGGAATTATAGATACCTCTGGGAAGCTGGATACCAGACACGAACGTCACCCCCATTTTTCTCTCCATTTCACACAGGTGAAACCTTGTCATCATATACTGTCTTGGATACCAATTGCATCATTAAGTAAACGAAAGAAGGTGTTGAAAAAATGGATATTTTATACAGCGTTGTTATCCCTGTGCATAATCGTTCTGAGCAAGTACTATTGACGCTAACTTCATTTGAAAAACAAATAAATGCCAAGCCCTTTGAAGTGATTGTGGTAAATGACGCCTCTACCGATCACACAAGTGAAAAAATAAATGATTACGCTAAAAATGCACCGTATCCTATTCAGGTCGTGTCGCTAAAAGAAAGAAAAGGACCTGCAGGAAGAAACGACGGTATTGAGAAGGCGAATGGAAACTATATTATTTTTTGTGATGCAGATTTCCTAGTACTGCCTAATTTTATTGAAACGCATCATAAAATGCATCAGAACCATCCAATGACTGTTGTTTCAGGTACTCCCTACTGTTATAGGGGCCTTTACAGCCTCTATTTTCCGAATTTCACAAAGGAAGAATCTACTAAAATGAAGCAATCCTTGGAAAAGAACGGACTTTGGAAGGATAGCTATCTTAAAGCGTCTAAGGTAACAAATATTCTTACACAGGAAGATATTCGTAACCATTTTGAAAAAGTATACAAAGGTCTTTCCATCTATGAAGAAATTGGTGAAAGTATAAAAAAAGCATTCTTAGATTTAAAGAATGCGCCTTGGCTATTATTTATTACCCGAAATGTATCGGTTGAGAAGAAAGCCTTTCAAGAAGTTGGAGGGTTTGATGAACGGCTATTTAGAGGCGAGGACTGGGATCTTGGCTACCGCCTGTATAAGAAAGGGTATAAATTTGCAATCATTGAAAAGGAAATTGGATATCATCAGGAGCACCCCCATGAATACAGAAATCCTTTTAAACCCATGTTTTCATTTAGCAAGGCGCTCACGGAAAAGTTTGGGAAAGAGGACCCTGAACTTTTTATTTTAAGCTTATGGGATTCTTCAGACGATTTATGGACTGATATTCCTGTCTATAAAAAGGGACTAAGTTTATATTGCAGTAGTAAAAACTCGGATGTAGAGAGTGTAAAATACCTACTAAAAAAAGCATGCCAAAAAATTGAATAAACGACTTGTACTACCTATCAAAAAGGAGGGAGACCGGAAATGCTTGTTTCCATGGTAATGGCTGTTTATAACGGGCAAAAGTTCCTTAGAGAAGCACTAAATTGTGCATTAGCCCAAACCTATCCTAACTTAGAAATCATCATTGTGAATGATGGTTCCACAGATTCGACGGCAAAGATATTAGATAAATTAGATGACAGCAGGGTGAAGGTAATCCACCTACATCAAAATCAAGGTGCAGCAAATGCGTTGAATTTGGCTATTAGTCATGCGAAGGGCGAGTGGATTGCGATCCAAGATGCAGATGATAATAGTTTTCCTGATAGGATTAAAGAACAGGTACAGTATATACATGATTGTCCTGAGCTGGTTGGGGTTGGAACGCTAGTAAGATGCATTTCTGGTAATCCGGATGTTCCTGATGCTGTCTATGAAGAGTGGACAAGAGGTAGAAATAGAAACGTTTCAAGAAAAGCGATTAAAAAAGTAATCTATTCCACCTGCCCCCTAACACACAGTTCAGTTATGTTTTCCAAAAAGGTCTTTCAGAAAGTCGGAGGGTATGATCAAAGATTCAGAATTGCATATGATTATGATTTGTGGCTCAAATTAGTAGAGCACGGAGAACTAGAAAAAATTCCGCAAGTATTAATTGATTACCGCATTTATCAGAGTTCACTGTCACACAAGGATTTTGATGCAACGTCCGATGAAATACAACTAGCAGCCTCGAGAGCAATTTTTCGGTTGAAACAAAAGGGAAAAGACCATCAGCCAAAGGTTATATTAATGGGAGAAAAAACAACTTGTGAAAAATATTTAAGAAACATAGTCCCTTCCACTCATTTATTAGCTGAAACAATAATATATGAGAACTTTCGAAAAAAGCTTCCATCTATTATCCGAAAAATAAAATCAGGAAAATTAGATGCTATGATCCTCCTTAACTATAATCATAATCAAAAGATTCTCCGGAATTTAGTACGCAACGGGTTGAAATTAAATAAAGATTTTTTCGTCTTATTCAACCCAGAGCAATAAAAAAGAAAAGTAAAAGGCCTAATCACTCCGTTGATTTGGCCTTTTACTTTTCGAGAATTTAGACAAGAATATTATCATTGGTAAAAAGATTTACATTCTTACTTAGACGGTTTTTAATAAGTTTCTCAAAGGCCTTGGCTGATTCAACTGAATAATAATTATCCAATATTATGACAGCATGAGCCTTATCCTTAGCAATTTTTTTAATACAGTAACTACAATTTTCCTCGAGATGATCAGTAAAGTACTTCATAACTTTTAGTTTATTGGCTGGGGCAATTAATCTTCTAAAATTCTCAACCCCTTTTTTTGGCCCCATTATGATAAAAACAGGTTCATGACCGATTTTTGACCGAAGTAATTCTCTAATATATTTGGTTGAAATGATATTTACTTCGTTTATGGTAGCGAGCCAATCCGTATGAGAAAGGGAGTGTTCATGGATTCTGTATCTATAGAGGACATTTGGGACTATATCGATTGGTCCAAGTTGAAATAGGCGAAGCCACAGGTCATAGTCATAGGCTATTTTGTAGGTTGGATTATAACCGCCTGCGATATTGAATGCTTTTTTTGAAAATGCAACAGTGCCATGCATGATAGGGCACCCGTGAAATCTGATATCCATGATTTCCTTGCCAGAATTCAATTTATTATGATAAGCCTCTTGCGCTCGAGCTTTATCCCAATCAATATTTTGGCTATCCGAAAAGCATTCAATCTTGGTACAAATGAGAACTAAGTCTGGTTGGCTTTGAATCCTTTTGACTTGCTCCTCGATACGGGTTGGGTAGCTAATATCGTCACTGTCATGAATAAAAATCCAGTCATTACTAGCTAGGTTAATACCGATATTAAGGGACTTAGCTGCCCCATTGTTTTGTTCAGAATGAATTACTTTAACTCTCGCATCTTTTATTTCATCAAGGATTTCTTTAGAATTGTCTTTTGAGCCATCGTTTACGATTATTAGTTCAAAATCACGATATGTTTGATTTAATATACTATCAATTGCTTCTTTTAAATATCTTTCACTATTATAAACAGGCATAACTACTGACACTTTCATTAATCAATAAGCTCCTTTCTATGGGAAGGTTATTTTTCGGTTAGTTTTAGTTTGGCTCTATATTGGTGAATGGTTTCAAGTAAACCTTCCTCTAAGGATACCGTAGGCTCCCATCCTAATAACTCCGCTGCTTTATTAATGACAGGCTGCCTCACTTTCGGATCGTCTTCAGGTAGTGGCTGAAAAATAATTTTGCTTGTGGAGCATGATAGCTCCTTAATGAAATGGGCTAGGTCTAAAATGGTATATTCCGCGGGATTACCGATATTAATGATTTCTCCGTTTGCTTCCTCTTTTTCCATTAGCTGTTTTAAGCCGTTAATCGTGTCGGTGACATAACAAAATGACCGCGTTTGTAAGCCGTCACCATAAACGGTAATATCTTCGCCTTTCAGAGCCTGGGTAACAAAATTGGAGATTACCCTACCGTCATCGTTGGCCAGACCTGCAGAGTACGTGTTGAAAATGCGGGCTACTTTTACCTTTGTTTGATAATGGGTGTAATACACATAACAAAGAACTTCCCCTAACCTTTTTGATTCGTCATAGCATGCACGAGGCCCCCAAGTATTGACATTTCCTCTATAGGTTTCAGGTTGAGGGTGAATTTCAGGTTCCCCATACGCTTCGCTTGTACTAGAATAGACAATTTTTGCTTGGTATCGCTTTGCTAATTCAAGCATATTTTTCGTGCCAATGGTGTTTACATTAATCGTTTCAAAAGGTGTAGCCTGATAATATTTTGGAGCAGCAGGAGACGCGAGATGGTAAATTTCCTGTACATTACGAAAATCAGGATCGGCTAGCAGTTTTTGGGAACAGACATCTATTTCTTTAAAAATAAACCGGTCGCTAGGCAAGTCTTTTAAATTGGATAGCTTTCCTGACGATAAATTATCGATTCCAACCACGATACATCCCTCATCAAGCAAATTCTTAGCAAGATGGGAACCCAAGAATCCTGCTACACCGGTAATTAACACTTTCTTTTCCATAATTCACCTCTAGTTTTCACGTCTTTTACATACTATGAAATAAATAATGATTTGTTATAGGTAAGGAGTGAACATCTTGATATCCGTTGTGACAAGTACAATAAGAGAGAACATGCTCGACCGGGTCATTAAGAACTTTTCTAGACAAAATTTACAGGAAAAAGAACTGATCATCATCTTAAATAAGAATGATATCCATCTAGCTCCACCTACAGCCGCCAATATAAGGGTGTTCCGCCTCGATGAATCAATAACACTTGGAGAATGCTTGAACTACGGAGTTAGTTTGGCACGTTTCGAGGTCATTTCCAAAATGGATGATGATGATTATTACTCGCCCAATTATTTAGCCAACTCTCTCCGCCAGCTGCAGAAAACCAATGCAGGTGTTGTCGGAAAAGCAGCCATTTTTGTTTATTTTAAAAAAGATAAGCAGTTATCCATTTTCAGGCCAAGAATGAATCACTGTTTTTTAAAAAATAAAAAGGTATTTCTTGCCGGAGGTACATTGGTTTTTAAAAAGGAGGTATTTAAACAGGTAGAGTTCCAACACTTGAACAGTGGAGAGGACATACAATTTCAACAAGATTGCCTCGACCAAAGGTACCCTTTATATTCAGGAAGCTTTCATGATTATGTTTTACTGCGTTACGAGGATGATCATCATCATTCCTGGCAGGTTGAGAATCGTGCCTTTCAAAAACACTGTAAACCATTGCTTGTAACGGAGAGGTTTGAAGAGTACATCGAAAAAGGGGGAAGAGAATTATTATAACTGTGGTAGCCTGTACAAATCGAAAGGAATTCGTAGGGAATATCATCGACAACTTTAAAAAACAGACCTTGAAAGACAAAGAGCTTATTCTCATTGTTAATTCTTCGGCTATTCATGTAGATTTGCCGGAGTTTACAGTTCTTCACTTTCCAGAGAAAGTGAGTTTAGGGGAATGCCTGAATCGTGGTGTGAAGCTAGCAAAATATGATTATATTTCCAAAATGGATGATGATGATTATTATGGCGCTGATTATTTAAAAGAAGTGTTTGATGCTTTCGTTCATACAAATGCCGACATTGTCGGGAAAAGTTCGTTCTATCTTTATTTTAAAAGGAATCATGAATTGCGCTTATATAACCCCAACCGGGAGAATAGGTGGATTGTAAACAACGGTTCCTACAAATCATCCTATTTTTTAAGTGGTGCTACACTTGCTTTTAAAAAGAAAATTTTAGAAGAAATACATTTTCCTGATGTAAATGTTGGTGAGGATAGTGGGTTTCAGTGTCTTTGCTATGATAAGGGATTGAAAATATATTCATTAACAAAGGCGCATTATGCCTATTTACGTTACAATCATCCGCAACATCATCACTCAGATGCAAGCGAAGATGTATTAAGAAGGCGAAGCAAATTTGTAGCCACTACCAAATCACTAGAGGACTTTTTAGGAAAATAAAGTAATGGCAGTGAGATATGGTCACTGCCATAATACGTGTAAAATAAAATTAATCGTCAAGTAGATCAACGGAGAAGCTTTCGATATCTTTACAACGGATAACCGTTAATCGATTACTTACGAAAGTTGACATCACTTCTGGCTCAATAATTTTCACACAGCAATCCTTTACACGTTTTAGTTCTCCTGTTATGATGTCTCCAGCTTTGGTTCGAAGGGTTACTTCATCGTGTTTAAATTCCTTTAGTAGTTTGCATAGGCAATCCGTACAGCGGCACTTATCTTTTTTCTTACTACTCATTTTTTCCGCTCCTTCCTAAATGCTTTTCAACTTAATATATTCATTCGTGGAAGTATGGGTAGGGCAAGTGTCCTCGTTTTATGCATGAATTGTTAAAAGAGATATTTTTTATTGACAATGATAATTGAGGGTGTTAAGATATAAAAGTTGTCGCTGATAACTACTAATCTTGTAAAAAAAGAAAAATAGTTGTTGACAATGAGTTATGAAAAATGATAAGATATAAAAGTTGTCTCATCAAATTGTTCTTTGAAAACTAAACAAACAAAAACGTCAACAAACAATAATATTTTGTTTCTTAATTGAAACAAGCCAACGTAACAAAATGAGCTAATCAACTTTCTTGGAGAGTTTGATCCTGGCTCAGGACGAACGCTGGCGGCGTGCCTAATACATGCAAGTCGAGCGAACCACTTCGGTGGTTAGCGGCGGACGGGTGAGTAACACGTGGGCAACCTGCCTGTAAGACTGGGATAACTTCGGGAAACCGGAGCTAATACCGGATAATCCTTTTCCTCTCATGAGGAAAAGCTGAAAGACGGTTTCGGCTGTCACTTACAGATGGGCCCGCGGCGCATTAGCTAGTTGGTGAGGTAACGGCTCACCAAGGCGACGATGCGTAGCCGACCTGAGAGGGTGATCGGCCACACTGGGACTGAGACACGGCCCAGACTCCTACGGGAGGCAGCAGTAGGGAATCTTCCACAATGGACGAAAGTCTGATGGAGCAACGCCGCGTGAGCGATGAAGGCCTTCGGGTCGTAAAGCTCTGTTGTTAGGGAAGAACAAGTACCGGAGTAACTGCCGGTACCTTGACGGTACCTAACCAGAAAGCCACGGCTAACTACGTGCCAGCAGCCGCGGTAATACGTAGGTGGCAAGCGTTGTCCGGAATTATTGGGCGTAAAGCGCGCGCAGGCGGTCCTTTAAGTCTGATGTGAAAGCCCACGGCTCAACCGTGGAGGGTCATTGGAAACTGGGGGACTTGAGTGCAGAAGAGGAAAGCGGAATTCCACGTGTAGCGGTGAAATGCGTAGAGATGTGGAGGAACACCAGTGGCGAAGGCGGCTTTCTGGTCTGTAACTGACGCTGAGGCGCGAAAGCGTGGGGAGCAAACAGGATTAGATACCCTGGTAGTCCACGCCGTAAACGATGAGTGCTAAGTGTTAGGGGGTTTCCGCCCCTTAGTGCTGCAGCTAACGCATTAAGCACTCCGCCTGGGGAGTACGGCCGCAAGGCTGAAACTCAAAGGAATTGACGGGGGCCCGCACAAGCGGTGGAGCATGTGGTTTAATTCGAAGCAACGCGAAGAACCTTACCAGGTCTTGACATCCTCTGACACTCCTAGAGATAGGACTTTCCCCTTCGGGGGACAGAGTGACAGGTGGTGCATGGTTGTCGTCAGCTCGTGTCGTGAGATGTTGGGTTAAGTCCCGCAACGAGCGCAACCCTTGATCTTAGTTGCCAGCATTCAGTTGGGCACTCTAAGGTGACTGCCGGTGACAAACCGGAGGAAGGTGGGGATGACGTCAAATCATCATGCCCCTTATGACCTGGGCTACACACGTGCTACAATGGATGGTACAAAGGGCTGCAAGACCGCGAGGTTTAGCCAATCCCATAAAACCATTCTCAGTTCGGATTGTAGGCTGCAACTCGCCTACATGAAGCCGGAATCGCTAGTAATCGCGGATCAGCATGCCGCGGTGAATACGTTCCCGGGCCTTGTACACACCGCCCGTCACACCACGAGAGTTTGTAACACCCGAAGTCGGTGGGGTAACCGCAAGGAGCCAGCCGCCTAAGGTGGGACAGATGATTGGGGTGAAGTCGTAACAAGGTAGCCGTATCGGAAGGTGCGGCTGGATCACCTCCTTTCTAAGGATATAAGCTGGACATATGAGCCAGACAAAACATGTTTGTTTGATTGTTTCTTGTTTGTTTAGTTTTGAGAGTGCAATCTCTCAAATTTTTTTTTAATCGTTCTTTGAAAACTAGATAATTGTAATGAAGAAGTCAAGTAAAACATCGAGTAATCGCCATTTTAGTTTTCTCTCTATTAATTTAGAGAAACAAACCTTTTAGGTTAAGTTAGAAAGGGCGCACGGTGAATGCCTTGGCACTAGGAGCCGATGAAGGACGGGACTAACACCGATATGCTTCGGGGAGCTGTAAGTAAGCTTTGATCCGGAGATTTCCGAATGGGGGAACCCACTGTTCGTAATGGAACAGTATCTTTACCTGAATACATAGGGTATTGAAGGCATACCCGGGGAACTGAAACATCTAAGTACCCGGAGGAAGAGAAAGCAAACGCGATTCCCTGAGTAGCGGCGAGCGAAACGGGACATAGCCCAAACCAAGAGGCTTGCCTCTTGGGGTTGTAGGACACTCAACATGGAGTTACAAAGGAACGGGGTAGATGAAGCGGCCTGGAAAGGCCCGTCAGAGAAGGTAAAAACCCTGTAGTCGAAACTTCGTTCCCTCCTGAGTGGATCCTGAGTACGGCCGGACACGTGAAATCCGGTCGGAAGCAGGGAGGACCATCTCCCAAGGCTAAATACTCCCTAGTGACCGATAGTGAACCAGTACCGTGAGGGAAAGGTGAAAAGCACCCCGGAAGGGGAGTGAAATAGTTCCTGAAACCGTGTGCCTACAAGTAGTTAGAGCCCGTTAATGGGTGATAGCGTGCCTTTTGTAGAATGAACCGGCGAGTTACGATCCCATGCAAGGTTAAGTTGAAGAGACGGAGCCGCAGCGAAAGCGAGTCTGAATAGGGCGAATGAGTATGTGGTCGTAGACCCGAAACCAGGTGATCTACCCATGTCCAGGGTGAAGTCCAGGTAACACTGGATGGAGGCCCGAACCCACGCACGTTGAAAAGTGCGGGGATGAGGTGTGGGTAGCGGAGAAATTCCAATCGAACTTGGAGATAGCTGGTTCTCTCCGAAATAGCTTTAGGGCTAGCCTCACGTAGTTAGAGTCTTGGAGGTAGAGCACTGTTTGGACTAGGGGCCCTCATCGGGTTACCGAATTCAGACAAACTCCGAATGCCAAAGACTTATCCGTGGGAGTCAGACTGCGAGTGATAAGATCCGTAGTCAAAAGGGAAACAGCCCAGACCACCAGCTAAGGTCCCAAAGTTTACGTTAAGTGGAAAAGGATGTGGAGTTGCTTAGACAACCAGGATGTTGGCTTAGAAGCAGCCACCATTTAAAGAGTGCGTAATAGCTCACTGGTCGAGTGACTCTGCGCCGAAAATGTACCGGGGCTAAACGTAACACCGAAGCTGTGGATTGACATCTTAGATGTCAGTGGTAGGAGAGCGTTCTAAGGGCGTTGAAGCTAGACCGTAAGGACTGGTGGAGCGCTTAGAAGTGAGAATGCCGGTATGAGTAGCGAAAGATGAGTGAGAATCTCATCCACCGTATGCCTAAGGTTTCCTGAGGAAGGCTCGTCCGCTCAGGGTTAGTCGGGACCTAAGCCGAGGCCGAAAGGCGTAGGCGATGGACAACAGGTTGATATTCCTGTACCACCTCTTTATCGTTTGAGTGATGGGGGGACGCAGGAGGATAGGGTAAGCGCGCTGTTGGATATGCGCGTCTAAGCAGTTAGGCTGGAAAGTAGGAAAATCCGCTTTCCGCAAAGGCTGAGCTGTGATAGCGAGGGAAATTTAGTACCGAAGTTCCTGATTCCACACTGCCAAGAAAAGCCTCTAGCGAGATAAAAGGTGCCCGTACCGCAAACCGACACAGGTAGGCGAGGAGAGAATCCTAAGGTGAGCGAGAGAACTCTCGTTAAGGAACTCGGCAAAATGACCCCGTAACTTCGGGAGAAGGGGTGCTTTTTGAGGTGAATAGCCTCGAAGAGCCGCAGTGAATAGGCCCAGGCGACTGTTTAGCAAAAACACAGGTCTCTGCGAAGCCGCAAGGCGAAGTATAGGGGCTGACGCCTGCCCGGTGCTGGAAGGTTAAGAGGAGGGGTTAGCCTTAAAAGCGAAGCTCTGAATCGAAGCCCCAGTAAACGGCGGCCGTAACTATAACGGTCCTAAGGTAGCGAAATTCCTTGTCGGGTAAGTTCCGACCCGCACGAAAGGCGTAACGATCTGGGCACTGTCTCAACGAGAGACTCGGTGAAATTATAGTACCTGTGAAGATGCAGGTTACCCGCGACAGGACGGAAAGACCCCGTGGAGCTTTACTGTAGCCTGATATTGAATTTTGGTACAGCTTGTACAGGATAGGTAGGAGCCGTAGAAACCGGAGCGCTAGCTTCGGTGGAGGCGTCGGTGGGATACTACCCTGGCTGTATTGAAATTCTAACCCGCACCCCTTATCGGGGTGGGAGACAGTGTCAGGTGGGCAGTTTGACTGGGGCGGTCGCCTCCTAAAGAGTAACGGAGGCGCCCAAAGGTTCCCTCAGAATGGTTGGAAATCATTCGTAGAGTGTAAAGGCACAAGGGAGCTTGACTGCGAGACCTACAAGTCGAGCAGGGACGAAAGTCGGGCTTAGTGATCCGGTGGTTCCGCATGGAAGGGCCATCGCTCAACGGATAAAAGCTACCCCGGGGATAACAGGCTTATCTCCCCCAAGAGTCCACATCGACGGGGAGGTTTGGCACCTCGATGTCGGCTCATCGCATCCTGGGGCTGTAGTCGGTCCCAAGGGTTGGGCTGTTCGCCCATTAAAGCGGTACGCGAGCTGGGTTCAGAACGTCGTGAGACAGTTCGGTCCCTATCCGTCGTGGGCGCAGGAAATTTGAGAGGAGCTGTCCTTAGTACGAGAGGACCGGGATGGACGCACCGCTGGTGTACCAGTTGTCTTGCCAAAGGCATCGCTGGGTAGCTATGTGCGGACGGGATAAGTGCTGAAAGCATCTAAGCATGAAGCCCCCCTCAAGATGAGATTTCCCATAGCGTCAAGCTAGTAAGAACCCTGAAAGATGATCAGGTTGATAGGTCAGAGGTGGAAGCGTGGTAACATGTGGAGCTGACTGATACTAATCGTTCGAGGACTTAACCAAGTTTTAAGCGAACTCGCAATTTACAAACACTTCTTCTGCATTATCTAGTTTTGAGAGAACGATCTCTCTAACAAAATAGTCTGGTAATTATGGCGAGAAGGTCACACCCGTTCCCATACCGAACACGGAAGTTAAGCTTCTCAGCGCCGATGGTAGTTGGGACGAAAGTCCCTGTGAGAGTAGGACGTTGCCAGGCACGAAAAAGGACAGCTACATTAGCTGCCCTTTTTTGTGTTCAGAAAAAAAGTAGAGCACTTGACTAAAGGCTCTACTATAAAAAGTTATTATTGTTGGCTGGTGAAACTGTTCATGTCAGCAGAATAGGTGTAAATAACTTCTTTTTTATCACGAGTGAGAACGAGTGTCTTCTCATTCAGCCTAACATTAGAAAATCCACTTTCCTTAAGAACGGGAGAAAGGATCCCTTTTAATCCCTTCTTGTTAATAGAATAGATCCAGACAGAGGTATCAGCTGCTTGGTTCTGTGTGACTAATACAAGTTCAACATACTCATCCGATGGATCAAAGTCATATTCGATACCTGAAAGAGAATACCCATTTTTTAATAGTTTATTAAGGTCAATGGGGTCTGTCGCTGGTTTAGTATTAAAGATCAGCTGATAGGCTTCCCCATCGTTATCTGTCATTGTTACTACCTGATCTTGTCCAGAGATTGTACTTAATTGTTTTCCCCCGAGATTAAGGACAAATGTCTGGCCTGCTACTTCACCCTGAGAGGCCTCTTTGAATTCGCTAAGTGAGATACCTGCAGGTTTCTTCGGCACCACTGTCTCTTTTTTATTAGCTATTAAAGTCCCAGTGGTTTTCTCCACTTTTGCTTTCGGCTTTGGGTCATCAGCAAAGAATTTACTATAGCCATACCAAGTGCCTCCGCCAGCGCCACCTAGGATAAACAAGGATAAACCTAATTTCAGCCCATTCTTCTTTAGGAATTTTACCAAAGGACTAGCTGTTTCTATTTCCACTTCTTTTAGTAAATTTTTAAAACTGTAGTTTTTAATTAACATTAGCTCTTTTCTTAAGGAAGAATTCTTCCAAATAGATTGAGGATGGCTAATCAAATATTTTCTTAGTGAACGTCTGTAGTGTACATCCGTTTCAATTTTTCTAACATTCCCGCGAATAAACGACAAAAGTGTCTGATCCTCACCGTATCTAATCAAGTAATCCAGCAACCCCTGGTAATCGACACCATCATACTCCGAATCAAATGCGACAAAAAGGAGTGGGAAGTGTTCGGCAGTTGGCTTGTTTCGCAATAGCTGCTGTAGGGTGCTTCTAACGTGGGCACGAAGGGTTCCCGTTAATGGACGTAAATCATAGGTACCCGCCTGGGAAGGTATACTGATGAGCTGGTAAAGGGCATTAGTGATTTGATAATTTTCCTTTACCTTCACATCTTTTATATCCCTTACATTATGTTCCTTTGGAAAAATCATACCGAACGTCAGGATATCGTTCATCGTAAGTTCCTTCAAACGAATCGAACGTAGCAGGGCAAGTTTAGCACGTGCAAGCAGGTCATCTTTAAATTCGATAAACGCAGCACTCGGCTTCTCCATGCTAAAATTTTTCACCAATAGAACCGAATGAAATGGATTACTTGCATGGTTAATAGAAGAAACTACCTTACGAATAGCAACAGCCTTAAATTTCTCCACGTCTAAAAGAAAAGGAGTGGCAAGCAACAGGTGAAGCTCCTTTAAGACGTCTTCTGTATGCGTCACCTGCACTAAACGTTCATCGAGATATTGTTCAAGGAGCAGTTCATAATCTGGATGGTCATTCATAAACAACAAGATAGCCTGGTATCCCAGCTTGTCCTGTTCAATCACTTTCCATAGTTTATGGAAGAGAGGATCGTTTTGATAGTAGGCAATCGTATCTACAATCAACCCAAGAGCCTCATCGCTTCTCACAATTGAATTAATGGCAACGACTGCCTGAATATAATCAAGAGCCGTATTTTTATCAGCAGCTATTTTCTCCTCAGTCACTATTTGAATAAACAGTTCAGCCAAAGCTGGTTTTGCTTCACTATTTACCTTCAGAAACTTTAACAAACTATGTAAAAAACCGATTTTATTAGGTTGATAGAAAGCCGCGTTTTGATCGTTAAGAGTTAAATAAATAGCGGTTAATTGATAGTAGCTGGCTACCTCCAGCTTCTGATCTTCTCCTAGACCAGACAGGGAATTCTCAGCAAAATCGAAAAAATCTTCTATTCTCCTTGAGTGGGAAAAATGCTCCATGGCAAAATCTAAATACTCGTGCTTCTGGCCATCAATCTCCACTCCGGAAATTCTTCTCGCGGAAAGGTCAAAGATTAACTGTTTTTCAATAGAGCGGTCCGCCATATTTAGTGTCCCAGGTTCATAAAACATCACATTAATATAATTCTTCGTCTCAGGTGCACTGGTAAACGTCATTGCACCTAATTTACGACGATGAGCATATGGCAAATATACAGATATTAACTCAAGCAACTTTAGTGCATAGGTCGAATAATCCTTCAACGGAACAGTCAAGGAAATGAACACTTTTTTCTTTCCGGCAATCGAAGTCATAACCGCAAATAAAAGTTGTTTAAACTGACTCTCGCTCATCCCTAGCTTCTTCAACAATACTTCTTTATCTAGAAGAATATCCTTCGCATCTGATTCTATTTGATCATACTCAGGAAGGATTTTTCCATCTTTGATATCATAGGAAGTCACAAATCCTTTCCATTGAAACAGCTTTTCAGGGTGCTTGATCCATTCATCCTTCCGACTCGGAGGGATAATATAATTGTGCATAAAATAGGTGCTGCGCTGCCCAGTGAAATCGGCAGGGACAAATACAGCCTGACCAACGACAAGATGGCCTGTTTCAGGTTGAAAAATTGTCACAGCTTCAGGGAAGAGGGAGGCATCCTTTTCGCCGCGTTCCGTTAAAGCCTTTGGCGCGTGATACATACAAAATGGATGTAAATACTTTTTCACAAATGCATGTTCAAGACCATCGGATATGGCAATGGTGTCATAGCCATCGGTGGCATGAAAAATTCCGCCCCGCTCCCGTGTATACATCTGCTGCTGAATCAACTTCCCGGTCACTGAGCATTTCTCCCTTCTATATATCCAAGCTTATAAAGCAGCCAAATGAAAGGTTCATCCACACGAATCGGACTAATGATGCCGCTCACCTGTTGGTCGACTGGATTGCTTCCAAGTGCAGAAACTGCAAAATAGGAGGTATCTTTAAAATAAACATCAAGTGCATTTACAAACGGGGTATCCACTTTGGATAAAAATCGTCTGATTTCCCCATTAATATTTTCATATTCATCTAGATTTAAATAGCCCTTATGGGTGACATGACGGAATACATTGCTATTGGTACGAATATATTCCCCATCATCATGTTTTAAAGAATGCAATAGATCGCTTTTTGTCAACACCACTGCTGTAGGAATATCGGTTTTACTATTTTCTAAATGGGCAATAAAATCACCAAACAAGGAAATGACGACTTCACGCGGTTCGTCTCCCTGACCGACGATTTTCCCAGGGTTTTCTCCCATTTGATGGATTAGCTTTTCACGGATGGCGCGAATTTGCATCGGATCCACCAAGAAAAGGATACCGGCGGAGTTTTTAATATGGGCGGCATGAAGCTTAATGTATTCTTTATCTGTCATTCCTTCACCTGCGACATCGAAAAAGACAAGTGTCAACGGGGCATTGTCTTCATCCTTAAAAACAAATTGAAAGATAAACGGCTCTTGCCGATTGGTTTTCTCTGTTGATTGCAGCAGGCTGCCATTTTCAAACAAGGGAATCTCATAATTGGTTCGGAATCGTTTACTAATCTCATTATCTAGCGGAATACATGCTGCATGAAAGTTATTTGCCGTCACATGCTGCAAGGTATGAATCAATGACGTCATATATACGGACTTTCCAACAGAAGTCGCGCCAACAATCGAAACAATATTGCTTGGATGTTTACCGGCAGTAACCGGCAGGTCGTTATGGCAGGACGGACAGAGACGGTTCTTAGTCACGACCGAGTATTTATCGGAAACGCCCATGAGTACACGATCAGAATAAATCTTGTTTTCATCCGGAATCATGGAAGGATCGACAATGGCCTCTAACTCATCAATGGGAGCAAGACCAAATTTTTCCCGGTATTTGTTCAATAACTCATCTTCCTGTAATGCCAGTGCTTCATCATCGTCGCGGTGATGGGCCGCACGGAAGACGACCTCTTCATGATGAAATTTTGAAAAGCAATAAGGGCAGACAATATCGTAAAATGGTAATCTTTCTTTAACTGGTTGTTTTTTTTCAAAGATTCGTTTCAGTATGGTGAACATCATTAAGCCCCCTATTCAGGTATCAGTTCATACATTTCAGCTGATTTCTTTCCGTTACTAAAAAAGATTCGTATATATTCATCTTTATTGATTTCGATTTCAGGCGACAGTGTTTTTCCTGAAGGGAAGTCGCGAACAAAGGGATATACCGTTCCATCGTCAACAGACACCGGCATACTGCCGCTTTTTTTCACATACACTAACAGTTCTTTATCTAGCGGAAGCTCGGTCATAATACTCATCTTTACGCGTTTCTTTGGCTGAAAGAGTTTATTTTTATAGATGATGGAAAAATAAACTCTTGCCTTTGATCCAGACACATAGATGAGATTCTTTTCATTTTCCTGTCTAATGATGACGAGTTTCCCGTCCCGTTTTTGGCAGGGGAAAATGCGGTAGGCATAGCGGCCAATGCTATCCATTCTGCCAATATAGCCTTGATTGGCCTTATATTCCTCACGGGTGTAAAGCTTTAAATCTGCTTCATTCAGTTCACTAATGGGACAGACCTGGTCGGCAGCGGCTTTGTAAATGTAGACAAAGTCGATTTCCTTTGACCAAAACCAAGATAAATGTACCTCGGAGTCTCTTATTGTCTTGTTTATGTCTTTAATTTCAAGATCAGGGGAAGAAAAGGTTTCCCAGTTCAGCAAGCGATCACCCTCCATCTCGTTCTTGTTGTATCAACATTCTATTAAAATCCCTTTTTAAATGGCTCGAGCTTTGTACCAGAATTCTTTGCAGTATAGTTTGCTCCACCCGAATGACGGGATGTGCCACCAGCAAATTTTTCCCGTATTGGGATCACCATAGTGCCGAGTCCTGTTAACGCTGTTAAGAGAATAGCGGCCACGAGCCGATAGGAAAATCCGGACAGCATTTGATCTTGCAACCCTAGCTCGAGCACGAGACCAGCGAGTAGGCCAGAAATCAGGCCCATAATCCCATAGCTTTTTGCCAAATAGCGGTTATCAAAGAGAATGCCTAAGGCTAATCCAAACAAACCACCAATCAGGATCATGAAAAGTACACGAAGAACAGCGAGATAGAGGCTGTCTTTAAATAATCCGTGCCGTTCGGTCACAAGTAGACGGTCTTGGTTTTCTAAATAAATTCTCTCAAATACGCTTGTGAGTTCATTGGCCTTTTTGACGTCGTAGAAGGAACCACCGGTCCTAGAGGCAATTAACTTTAGGAGCTGGGCACCGCCCCGGTCAATTTTACTCATGCCAATGGTATTAATGATGATATCCTTGTCTTGAAAAGGCTCAACCACTGCATCCAGGTTCAGTTCGCTATAGCCATCAGAAAAAAGAATGACCATCGGTTTTCGACCGGCTTGCTGATGGTCGTTGATTTCCTTCATTGCCGTCTCTAAGGCCTTGCCAATATCGGTACTGCCACTAGCTTTCAAGTGATTGATTTGATCAATGGCATCCGTACGCTCTGCTTGATCGTTAATGTTAAACATTGATTTAGTAATAGACGTGTTTTCATTAAAAGAAATAACAGACGCACGATGATGTGGTTCCATCGTAGAAATGAGCTTTCCTGCTGCCTTCAAGCTTTCATGGTGTGGGTCGGTTTTATTCATGCTGTCCGAAATATCCATAACCATGACAATATCGTCGGGTGGTTTCACACTTGAAAAATTAAGAGAATAAAGAAATTGAAAAATAAGACCAGCAGCAAACAGCATCACGAGGGTGGACGGCACCAGAACCTTCCAGGATAATCCCGAATATTCTAAGCGCCAACTGCGCCCATTTATTATGGGTGTAATTAGCTCTGCTATGAGGAGAAAGAGCCCAGCAAATAAGGCCAGCTGGCCAAAATAGGCACCCATCAACAGAATATTAGGCCAAACACCATAGTAAGTGCCTATTAACCATTCGCCAAAAATAGCGCCAACAAAGCCTGCAATGACACTAAAAACAAAAAAGAGAAAACTAAATTTACGGACAGGCATGCGTAAGACTCCTTATGATATAGAGTTGGTTTCCATGGGTTGATGGTGAAAGACATAGCCATTTTTTGTATAGGCCTCATAGTATTTTTCACCATTGCGATAGTACATTAAATCTTTTAGCTGAAAGCCACCCATAATGGCCAGCTTTTCGATGCCGCTCGATTTCTTTTCATGGGCACAGCCGACTTTACATTGTCTGATTTCATGTTCTTTTTCTAAAGCGTAGGACATGAACTTGCTATAGAAATCGCCAAAAAAGTACTTTTCTTCGTAGCGATGACCCTGCGTATAGTTCAGGACCTCAATATGAATGGACGCGTGATCCTTTAGTCGTTGATATAACTGCTTGAATAAATCTTCTTTAGAAAGGATGTCACGGTTTTCATAGTGGGTTTTTACATTCGCCCGTTCTAACAATTCATCTTCAAAGCTACGATGGAATTCCTCCGCGGTTAATACCTCCCGATTACAGACGTACAGCAATCTCTTCAAGAGGGAAACAGGTCCATTTTCAAGCAAAGAGAGGAGATTTCCAAAAAAGCGCTCATCAGAAAAAAAGCTATCGCCATACTTTTCCTTCAGCTTCGCTGTAATCTGACTGATCATTTCTGCGTAATAATCGGCAATATTTTGATCCAGCTCCTCATCGGAATCATGAAGGCTTTCAGCCGCTGCTTGCTTTAGGCAAGACTCCACTTGATCGAAGAGCTCCATTTTTGTCCGGATATAGAGATGCTTTTCTGCAAGAACCTCTTGATATTGCTTTAAAATCGCCAGCTTTACTTCATACCTTAACAGTTCATACTTGAGCCCATAAACGCTGTCAAAAAAGTAGTGGACAAAGCTGGATAAATTTTTCTTGTCGGCAAAGGGGAAATAGCTCTTTTTAAAATCACCGCTGTCAACCGTTTGCTGGTAGAGTTGTTCAAGCCTGGCCTCTGCTTCGAGACGATCCTGTTTTGTATCCCGCTGCATTTTGGCGATTTCCTTCATTACACTACTTTCGGCATCAATAGAATCAGAGGTCCATACGTAGGCTGCAAACAATCCATATTGTTCATGGTTAATTACGTTTTCATAGAGAAAACGATGAATAGTAGATCTCAGGTCAAGCCCAAGTAAATACTCACGGATAGGTTCCTCGAAGTTAACTGTAAAGAAGCGCTCTGTTCCGCCTTCATATAAATGATCTTCCGCTTCCTTTAGTGACATTCGTTTTACCGCTTGATAGGAGTTTGTGGTACCCATTAATCCTGTCATGTTTTCAAGCTGATCCACTGGTGGCAGGCATTCGTGATAATACTTTTGAAAGGAAGTCTCAGATAGCCCGAATAGACTGAGTACTTTTTCGCGCGGCTCGGAACTGGTTGCCTTTAATGCAGTTAGCATCTCTTGGAAAAATAAACTAGCTGCATTGAGCGCAATAGCTTTATTGGGGCGATTCACCTTAGCAAAGCCGGCAGAAGCGTAAACGGGTTCCCTGGTGTTGCCCTTCATACCACGTTTAAAATCCTGATGATTATAACTGTCCATTTTTTCATGATAATCAGTTATCATTTTGCGGTTTTTTAACAGATTGAGATTACTGATGATCTCATAGTTTTGCTTCATGCTGTCAGTTGAAATCAAGCCATTTTCATTCTTATCACTTAATAAATACACTAAGTCGAAGAGGGGGGAAGGAGGGTGGCTGACCATCAGTCGTAAATGATCCTCGGTTAGCTGAAGTTCCTTCTCAAATGTGAAATCCTCTCTTTGATAGCTATCTAGTTCTTTGAAAAAACTGATGCCTAAAGAGGTGGAAAGGGCAAAAGTATCGCCGTCCTGTTTTTCCTTCATCAATCCATATAAATCAACTTCTACCAAGCGAAACGACTCTTGAAGAATGCTTTTTAGAAGCAACGTACACTCTTGAATAAGGATGTTGGCTGGGTCATCAATCGCTGTGATTACACAAAGATTGACTTTTTTTAATGAAGAATAAACCTTGCCGTACTCAGCGATCTTCATAGAAAGCTTACGAAAGGTTTGATTTAATTTAATAAGCTGGTTTTCATTATGGTAAAAGGCCTTATATAAATCTTTTCGCTGCTCCTTCCGATCCAACCCGTCACCTGGAAGCTGGAAGGATAACACGTTTGAGTTGGTAATGGTGGCAGATTGATAGGCATGAAAATATAAGACGCCGGAACTGTTTTGCCATTTTTCTTCATTGATGGTGATGATGGACTTTAGTGCTTCCGTTACCAGGTCACCTAGGAATAGAAAGACAATCGGATGGTTGACACTTCGCTGTTCATTTTCCGAAAGGCTCATTCTTTCCAGTTCGAGTGAAAATGTGTTGGCGTATTTTTGTAAAAGTTCTCTCAAGCTGTTTCCCTCCCATAGAAAACGTTCCCTGAGCTCTTAAAAAGCTGGGTTTGATAAGAGGCGGGCCACAAGCAAATGCTGCAAGTGGCCTGAATTAATATAGGACTATGAATTTTTATTGTTTCAGTCTATGACTTTAATTGACGAAGCATATCTGAAACCTTGATCATCATCTCTTTATAGAAGTTGTATAGCTCCTCGCCATTAGTAAAATCTTTGTAGTCGTAATCGAGCTCTTCTTTTTCTTTCTTGTAGGTAGCCGCCATTTCCTCTAATGCTGCCACCAGCTCGGTCGCACTTTCTTGATTGATTAACTCATTACTGCGGCGTTCAGATTTCTTTTCAAGCTGATCCATTTGTTTTGGACTTAAGGACTTAAAGGCTTGATAAATCTCATAATCTACGAATTTTGTTGTCTTCATTAGATTGACAAACGGCTCCCACGCATCTTCCTCAATCTCTTTATCGTATACATAAAGAGCTCCGCGCTTCCGAATGGTTTTGGTGTACACTGCCTGAATGAACTGATTCAGTGAAGCTTCTTTGTCCTTTTGTGAGGCAATATACTGCTCAATTTCAGTGGTTTTCTCCTGAATGAGGCTGTACTTTTGAACCTCCAGCTTCATTTTCTCAATCAGCTTAGGTGAGCGAATGAAGTTTTCTTTAGCTAACTCTTCGTTGGTGCTGCCGAAAATATCACTGGAACCCGCTGATTCCATCTTGCCGGCGAACATGTCTTTCAATACACGAAGAACTTGCTTCAAGTTCCCAAGGCTCGCTTTATCCAGCTGGTTAGGGTCCACATCATTTGCAGTAAACAAATCCGCTAGGCTGATTTCTTTTGTAAAATGACACTGGAATCTTGCACTAGTATTTTGTTCGGCTTTTTTTTCGGTAATAGCTCCGAATGTTTTTGCTTGGTCAAACAGGGTGCGGATTGCCCTATTGTATTGTTTTACTCGCTCGTTTTGGTACGTATCTCCCCAAGACTTTTCCGGAATCGGGGAAGGGAGGTAGGCCCAATTTTCTTTCGCTGTTTGTACAAGATGGCGGCCCACACCTTCTTTTTCTAAAATGGTTTTTTCGTACTGTGTTTCATAATTTGTTAGTGGTGAGTACGCAAACAATGGAATTCCGTTCTTTGTGTTTAGCCAGAAGATTCGATTCTTCAATTCGCTTTCCTTAATCGTGAAGCGGGAATGACTTAACGAATGACGTTCGAAATTTTTAATACCATTAAAAATATTCGGGGCCTTCACTGGTACAGAAACAAAGCCCCATTGCGGGAAGTGAAGCTGTCCGTTACTGTTAGCCAGGTGGAACACCGGAAGGGCATCCCGGTCTAAACGGGCGGCAATCTTATCTTCAATGATTTTATCAATCGGCTGATCGTCGCCGTACTTTAGTCGTAAAAAGTCTTCCATCGACTTAGTGATTAATTCACCAAATTGGTCTGTTAGGAATTCAGAAACGGTGCCCACAACATCCACATCGGTTTCCTTCACCCAGTAGGTCGATTTTTCAAGGAGCATCTCGGCCCATTGCTGGACTAATAATTCGCCGTCTTTCGAATCAAACATCCGCTGTATTTCACGTGCCACATCTGGAACACTGACAAGATGCCAGTAATACGTTACATCCTGTTCCCGTTTGACTTCTTCTCCATCGACAAGGATATCGGCATTCTTCTCGAAAATACCTTTCAACGTTTCGAGGATTTCTTTGTACACCTCGTAAATCTTGTTATTCTGGCTATTGAGGAGCGCATAGAGATCTTCATAGAATTCAATCATTTCTTCGATTCTAGCTTTTTCAGCACGGGCGTAATACTCGTTCAGCTTTGCTTCGATATAGGCATTCTTTTTGCGGTCCTTTGAAATAAAGGCGCTCCTTGCATCTTCTAGCTTGTTGTAGGCATATTCCTGTTCGGACTGAATCGCCCTCGGCAGGCGTTCGAGTCGGTCGCGGAGTCCTTCCACATAGGCTTGTAATGTTTTTAATAAGCAAAAGCCATCATTTGAATAAATTAAACGTGATGCGAAAATTGGCCCTTTTTTCGGATGGAGGAACAAACGCTCAATTTGACGGCGGAACTCCTCCATGATTTCGCCAGGGACCTGTTTTTTGCACTTGCGGTACTGTTCCTTCGCTTTTAGTAAAAATTCACGGTCCAGTTCTTCATCTAGATTGATGACCGATGTTTTAATGACGTTGTTATAAGAGAAACGGTCACTGTTTTCGAAACCGGACAACGGCTCAGGTACGCGCTCATTAAAGCGCTGATGGACGGAATCTGGGTCAATCCGAAGCTTTTCCGCAAATTGTTCGACGTCCGTCTGGTCAGGGTTAGAGTCAAACATGTTGTTCATTTTTTCAAACAGCTTATAGCCGACATAGGTCGTCATTTCCTCTAGTGGGATTTCTGCCATTGACGCACCGATAATGTTGTACTGGTAGTTAGCGGCATATGGCTTGGGCATCTGCGCAATATTCGTGCGGATGTTACTGATGTAATCATGGATGGCAAACTCTTCGCCCGATTGCTTTTCCTCGTTGGCCATGAAATTCGTAATGTTCTCAGCCGTGACGTTCATGCAGTAATCATACGCGTTCTCCAGCCATTTACCCTCCAGGTTCGTCCCGGAGATTAAGTGACACAGATTGAACGGAGGCATCGGTGAATTTACATCAAGCAAGCTGCCGTACTTCATTTTGAAGCGTTCGTTTCGTTCATCACAGTTCATCCAGTAGTCGAGTTCTTTTAGGGCAGCATAGCCATTTTTCTCAATATATTCAACCGTGTGCGAGCTTAAGCCTCGTTTGGACAAATTCACATCCGGCGTGAATAGATATCCGAGCATACTTACTTTATCGACACCGGTCGGACCGAATTTCCGCTCCATAATCCCGCGGGTGATATAGGCGATATCGAGATAACAGCCGCTGCCTGTTCCTCCGGAAAGACCCGTAAGGATGAAGACATAGAGGCGTTTGCTTGTGCCTTCTAGGACGGCTTCAATTTTTCGCTCGATAGTTTGGACGACTTGATTGATTTTTGTGAACAGAAGCAATCTTCCTGCCTGACGAACACCGGACGCACCGCTGATGCCATCGGTAATCAGTAGTTCAGGTGACAGCCATTCCTTTATGTAGGGCTCGATCGTACTGCGGTTTTGCAGCAAGCCGCCGATTTCCGGGTTAGAAAGGAGGACAAATTCTTTGTTCGGGTCGAGGCCGACGCCTTTATACTTTTTATTGCGGTCATACTCGTTGGTTTCAAATGCTAGGAATTCAATGTTGTTTGGTTTTTCTTTTTTCTTCTTAGATAGCGGATCTTGGGGAAGTTTGAAGCGGCGGTTGACTTGGTATTTGAGTCGTAATAGGGCATCAATTCCGGTGCCTCCTAAGCCGATGACCAGCATCGGGTTGTCTATTGTATCAACACGGATCTTTTCTGATATAATGCCTCCACCTAAGGAAACATCCAACTGCTGAATATGCTCTCTCACACTAGCTTTCATGCAAAAATTCCTCCCTGGCTGAAAAAATACAACTACCTATATAGACGCAAAATTACATCAAAAGATTCAAAAAATGGTGTCAGGTACCTTTTTTGTATGGCACGACTGATCTGTTGATTTCCGCTCCAGTCACGAGCGGTTCGCGGGCGTGCCGGGGAGCCTCCTCGTCGCTTTGCTCCTGCGGGGTCTCCCCTGCCCCGTACTCCCGCAGGAGTCTTCGTGACTTCCGCTCCAATCAACAGATCATGGCGCCGACATTTTTATTTAGCTGATGTATTCGATGTAGATGGATTTGTTTACTTTTTTTAGGACGATTCGTATGCGGTCGTTGCGTTTGATGTCACGCCCTTTTTTGGCGTCGATGGCGCGGCCTCCTTTTTCGATGGTACAGTCTGAGTTGTTGATCAAGAGAAGGGAGTCCCCTGATGCTGGTTTAAAATGGATTTGATCCGTTTCCGCAAACTCTGGTGATAGCGATAAAAGCTGATGGAGACGGAATTTCCCTTTAAAACCTTTCAATTTTTTATATTGTGGGCTGGTTCGTTCGCCCGTGTCCTCATCCTTGATCTCAACCACCATCTGGCCGCTGAATCCACGATTCGCTTGCTTCAATTTTGCTAACAACACATAAGCAAGTGCAGCTAGCAGTAGGACCCCAATCACGCCAAGACTCACATAAAGCCACGGGAATGGTGTTTCCTCTTCCGTTGGACTTGGTTTGGATACTGTAGGTACAGCTGCCCCAGATTGTTTAACCGTTAGCTTTTCTGGTGCTGTTTCGCGGAAGAAGCTGTTGTCTTCCGCTTTTACCACGACCTCATAGTTAGCAGAGTTTCCAAGCTTGAACTGTCCTGCAAAACCTTGCTCGGCGGATGTTAAACTAAATTCCTCCGTTTTCCCCGTATCGAGGTCTTTCACAAAAACGCGAGCTTTCATCGATTGATAAATGTTTTTATCCGCGATGGCTGTGCCATTATCCTCAAAGAAGGCACCAATATTAACTGTTTCGCCTGCTTTGTAGGTCTTCTTGGCAAGCGGCGTGAGTTTTAGCTGCAAATCGTAGTTAAACACCAGGTTGATATCGATTTTATCCTTAGGGACGCCTTTCACTTTCAGCGTCCAATCACCTTGGACAGGCTTCATCAGCTTAACCATCGAGTAGGTTTTCGATTTAGAAAGAAAGACTTGGTCTGAGGGAACGGCCAGCTCTTTTCCTGAAGGATCAAGCAACTTTACTTCTACCGGCTGACTTGAAATCAGAGAGATATTGGCTTCTAAAACATTTTCATTTGGTACATTGATTTTGATATCCTGATAATCGCCATTCGCCACCAATTGGTTCACAGGGACCATTTTCAGCTTCAAATGGTTAGCAAAGATTTCACTAAGAATTCTTGGGAGCTGATCCGCTGAGCTCGCTTCAAAAAATTCCCCATTCGTACTTTTGGCTACATTAGATAAGACATTCTTGTTCAGCTTGCCATTGGCATTTAACCCAATCGTAAAAATGGGGTAGCCCTTCGTCTTTGCAGCGGCAACCGCTTCATTAAGCGCATCCTCCGCTTGCTTTGCTGTCTTGGACTTCTTAGGGTCGAGCTCGTTGTTGCCATCGGCTAGCAGCACGATAAGAGGGAAGTAATTATCTTCATGACTCGAGTCCAATACCTTAACTGCTTCCTTCACCCCGGAAGAGATATCTGTATACGTGGACTTTTCTAGTGAATCGATAAAATCCTTCAGATCCTTCTTTTCCTGTTCGGAGCGAATTTTGACCAGTGCCTTTTCGCGCATGACCTCATCAGCATAGGAAATGGCCCCAATCTTATCGCCATTAAAAGAGGCCATATCAATAAACATCTTCATGGCTTCATTGCTAATATTATTTGGATCGCTGCTTTTCATGGAATTACTCACATCAACTACCAGCATTCCCTCGATACGAGAAGTGGAATGTAACGGACTTGCAGCGCGTACAGTATAAAAACTGATGTTGCAAAAAAGAAAAGTGACTACTATCAAACTACTAATCCATTTTTTTATCATCTGAAGTAACCTCCAACTTAGCAGTTTCCTTATAGTACAGGCTCTGATAAATTCGCCTGTTGATTTCCGCTCCAGGCACGAGCGGTTCGCGGGCGTGCCGGGGAGCCTCCTCGTCGCTTCGCTCCTGCGGGGTCTCCCCTGACCCGTACTCCCGCAGGAGTCTTCGTGCCTTCCGCTCCAATCAAAAGGGTGTGAAATCTATCAAAGCAGTTGTTTGAAAAATTACAAATTTCTTCATATTAAACTTATTTTACCACCGCTGTCATTATATTCCCAACCAATATTCGCTAGAATTATTAAAATCTTCCTATTATAATATAAAATAATGTATTTTTTGGAAAAAACGGTAGTATTCTGTAAAAAACTATCCGAAAAGGGGAAATAGAATGTATAGCATTGTATTTACTAGTGTTCTAGTTTTGATCCTGATCTGGAAAACCTATAAATTATTCAAAAATAAAAGAAACAGCGGCCACTTTGACGATGTGGACCAGGAATTAGTAATCATGCTGAACGAGGGTGAGTCGATTGGCTAAACAGGCGGTTCAGTTTTCCAAGAAAAAACGGACACAATACCGTTTTCAAAAGCTGAAAATGTGTAAAAAGTGCAATCGTTATTCTGTGCTAAAGGATGAAAACTGTCCAACCTGCGGCACGTCTTTTGTAGGAATCGAGAGTCTCGTCAAATCCATTTTTAAAAACAGGCTATTTACTGAAATAACGTGGATCTTAATCATTGTCAGCATTGGAATTATTGCTGCTCCAACGGTCAAGGCACTGTATTTCTCGCTCATTACCGGGCTTCTCTTTGTCATTAGCTATGTGATCCTAACGTCCATTTTCATGAAAAGCGAATATTTTATGCAGCTAAAGAAATTACTCAGGGTCGACTTAAAAAAGATTGCAGCAGGAATTCGGTTTGACAGTGATCTCGCAAAGCAGGATGTTAAGGAGGAAAAACTTGCCCCAGCCTATGAAAAACTCCGTGAAATCGGCGATTTTATCTATAATGACCAGGTGAAAATCCGCCGTGTGATGGCCTTGAACGAGATCATTCTTAGAAGCGATATGGAACTGGAGCTTGAACCCCTCGTTCCTTCATCATATGATAAGGATTTTGTGAAATATGCACTTGAGGTGGTAAAAATCAACCGGTCACTGATGACGAAAAAGGGAATTACTTATTTTATAAAGTACCGTGAAGCGATCATCAGAGATTTTGGGATGGAGTCCCTTATTTCAGTTGCAGGTACCACCTTACGGATGAAGCTGTATATTCAGGAGTTTGCCCCTTTTATCGAAGAATTCCTCGACTTTTTTCCAAAGGAAAGGATTCTGCGTTTATGCAGTATTTTACAGGCAAATCCCGAGGTGGACTGGGGGAGCCTTGAGAATAAAACAAGGCGTTTAGTTACAATGAAGTATCATTACGATCCTGATTTCAAGCGCTTTGCTTATGATGAAGGGGCAGTAAGTCATGTTTAAATTAACTGTTTATAAAAAAGTGAATCTATCGCGGAATTTCTATCTGATTTTCCTTAGCTTTCTCTTGGTACTAGTGGGTGGCAAAATTATTTTGGCGCATGAAAAACTTACGACCTATCAGGAAGCGATGCAGTTGTATCGTTCAGGAAACTTGGTAGAGGCAGAGAAGAAGTTACGGGCCGCCAAGCTCAATCTTTCGGTTACGGATCACAACAAAGATATTAATATGAAACTCTCCCTCCTTTCTCCTATTCGGGAAGTCATGGAGGACCTAGACGAAAAGGCAGCCAGTTATTATAAGGATAACGAACTTGACCTTCTCGTTGATATGTATGACCGCTGGCAAACAAACCAACAAAAATGGGTGTCAGGCACCAATATACAGAAGGACATGTATGGAGAGATGCTCGCTCTAACCAAGCTGGATCAGGATATGAAGGGCTATTTTTCGACTATAAAAAAGACTAATCTTGCAAAACTGGAAAATGGTGCTTCTATTGACCAATCAGCAGAGGAACAGATTTATACGAACGTAAACAAAATTCCAAACGAATATTTTGGTGGGGAGGCCGCTAAATCAAAGGAGATTATCACCTCGTTTCAAATGTATTACGAGGGAAAGGTAAACAAATTAACCTCTGCGAATGCGCCTGTTATAGAGATTGTAACTGAAGGAAACCGGCAACTTGGCATGCTCTCCAGGTTCTCGATTGAATCCGGCTGGCTGGTAAAAAAACTGGATACCTATCTGTTAAACGTTCTTACTACAGCAATTGCAAAAAAGGACTATGCCACGTTTGCCGAACAGGCGAATAGCACGAAGAAGTTGTCGTCGAATATGAAGGACGCTAAGGTTTTGGCTTATATTGAAAAGTCCAAATCGGACCTTCTTTCTAAAGCGAAAAAATTAACAGCGAGCAACAAGTATGAGGAGGCCATCAGCATCTACGAAGCGCTCACACCTTTGGAAAATACAGAGCAGCTAATTGCAAAGGCCAATCTTGCCTGGGATAAATATGAGCCGATTCGCGTTTTAAAGCGCTTGTATCCGGATAAGGAGTTTCCAAATTTCGTGAATGCGAGAAATAAATGGGGAGCTGACAGTGTTGTGGCTGCCATCTCTAAGGATGGAAAAATATATTTTGGCAGGCTTAAGGGTGAAGAACCGATGGTAGTGACTGAAGGGACGGTCAATGCGTCACCTGTGATCAATAAGCTGAGTTTCCAAAGCAGCTACAGTACATCCGACAATCCGGTCCTCTTTATTGATGCCAAGTCATCCGAACGAAAGCATCACTACCTAGCCTATGAAGTGGAATCCAGCTTGATTAAACCGATTCTTGATGTCGAAGCGGACAATCTAACGGTTGAAGCAAAACAGGTGTTATTGCTAGATAATCCGGTTGGTCAAGGAGCAGGGGAGCTCGCCTACTTTGAACCTGGCATAAATGGGGAATATCAATTTACTAAGATTAAAGTAGATTATGTGGATATTCAGGTAAGCGATATCGCGAGTTACTTTGGAAAAAAAGTTCGCTTTACTGCTTATGCTGCGTCAAAAACATCCAGCGGAGCTGCACTCGTCACTCTATCAGAAGGCTACAATTATAGTACCGGTAAGTATGAGAAATCGTATTTGATATTAAATGGGTCTGAGAATTTTACCATCTATACGAATTATACTGTCATCGGTGTATTTAACAGTTACACCACGATCACCAATGAAAATGGCGAACAGGTTCGCGTACCCGTCATCCAAGTTGAAAAAGTGGAATAATAAAAAAAGGGGTCAGGAACCACAGTTTTAGTGGATACTGACCCCTTTCGCCATTATTCTTTACTAGAGATAGGGATAAAGCGATTAAATATACCGACCGATGTGACTTCTCCCATCCCTACTTTGGAAAAGTCTGTTTTATAAACAGTGAAAATAAAATAATCCTCTTGTGTGGTGCCCATATCAAACATTGATTTTCCCGCTACAGAGAGTACTCCTTTTTGCAGTAGATTGGAAGATTGGTCCATTGCCTTGTGGTTCATCCAGTCCACATATTCTGAACGTGTAGGATTGGTTTCGGATAACACATAAATAACCACAATTAAAAGAATGATGGAAACAAGTCGTTTCATTTAACAATCTCCTATCCATATAGTTTCCGAACTGTAAATTTTTATATAAATAAGTATAAATTGGAAGGTTGTTTTTGTAAACAACCCCTATAACAAACAAGAAAATGGAAAGAACATTATGGTGATAATTGGCTAGGGATATGTTAAATTATTACTATTATATTCTTAAAGTTTGTCTGTTGATTTCCGCTCCAGGCACTTCGCTTTCCGTGGGTGTTTCGGCGAGCCTCCTCGGCGCTTGCGCCTGCGGGGTCTCCCCTGAACCATACTCCCACAGGAGTCTTCGTGCCTTCCGCTCCAATGAACAGAGTATAAAAATCAACAAGGTTTCTTAACAAAGTCTAAACTCAAAGGAGACAAATCCGTGTCGAGAAAAAAGAAGTGGACGATTGCCTGTTTCCTTTTCCTGCTTTTTTTAAATGGGTTCGGGATACTAGCAGTCAATCTATTAGGTAAGTAGGAAGACTCTACAAATTTACAGGCAAGGAATGACGTTATGATCTCTAATTTAGCAAAACCACTTTCGAAAAAACTACTTTTTGCGATGCTCATCGTGACGATCGGTGTGGAAGTCCTTCTTTATCTATCCAGGTACAGCTATATGGCAAGCTCACTGTATGATGGTGTCATGGTTGGATCCTTTTTTATCGGTTGGAAGCTGTATCGCCGACTCGCCAGCCCAGCGGATCCTCCCAAACGACCGCGGCAGATGATGATGCAATTTACCGGTGCTTTTCTTGTTTTCTTCCTGGGAAGTACGGTCATAAATATTTACTCAACGAATACATTTCAGGCATTTAGCGATGACTATGATCAATATGTGCAGGATTATGCGGAAACACAATCCTTTGACGTGAATGAGGATGAGGAAGGAGCACCAATTGACCCGGTATGGTCCTTTTTTGATAAGGTCGATACGATTGGCGCGGATTTATATGCCGATACTCTCGCTGGTTTAGAGGAAGTCTGGCGGTTATCCTATATGATTCTCTTCCTGATTGTTTTCAAGAAGCTTTTTCCTAAGCGCTGGGTGAGCGGGAGAAGGGATCTATTCCTCATGCTTTCACTATTTCTTACGTCGATTTTATTTGGCGTCGACCACACGCTGGATACGGAACAGCCATGGTCAATTCGAATCGGTGCCATCGTGACCTTCGCTAATATGGGGCTGTTATTCGGCTTAATTTTATTATGGACTCGTAACCTCTGGGTGACCGTCCTTGTGCATTCAATCTATGATATAACCGCCACGCTGTCATGGTATTATATCGATTACGCAGTTGAATATTGTGCGTTAGGTTTATTTATTGTTCATATGATTCTATTATCCATAGAAAAATTAAAGCATAGCCGTCTAAAGAAGAAAATGGGTACTAATGAACCGCTAGAAATAAGCAACTGACCAAATAAAACAAACAAAGGCTACCGTTCTAAACTTGCGGTAGCCTGTTTTTTATTGTTTGGAAATTATAAAAAGGCCCGAGTGTGGATAACTGAACTCGTTGTCCGAATCTAGCTCCAGCGCCTAGCCCCTCGGGTCAAATAACCTTCGGCAATAAAAGTCAAAAGGCGGACTTTTCCCACCGAAGAACATTTGCCTGTCGGGGCTGAACGAGGCGCTTCCGCCTTTTGTTCTTTCTTGCAAACATGTTTAGTATTGATAAGTTGCTGAATTCACCCGATATTGAACCGTTCCATCTTCTTGTGTATCGTACTGAATCTTTTCTCTATCAAATGCCTTTAGTAAACTATCGGCAGCCATTTCCTCTTTAATTGATAGTTCGATTATTTTTTTATTCAATTGGATGGAGTTGTTGTTATGTTTCTCAGTAAGATAGGAAATGATGTCACGGCGCTGCTGGATGACATCGAGCAAATCTGATTTATGCTCCCTCAAGCTGGCAGGTGCAGCTAAGGAATGAACCTTTTTCTGTATCTTTGCTTGTAATATTCCTGATTCTTGTAAACTGTTTGAATCTTTTTCAGTTATTTCATTAAATAGTTCCGCACTTTGTTTTGCATAACCCTGCTCAATTTCTAAGTAGGAAGCAATTTCTTCTTGCGTGTCAGTCGAAAAGTCTAGTAGTAGGATGAAGCTACTAATGGTCACTGCACATATTGCCACAATTACGATTATGTAAATCCACTTTTTACTATAGAGCTTTTTATCAGGAATGCCCTGTTCATTTTGATGCACTAGGGCCTTTAACTGTAGCTCCTCCAGTTCTTGCTTTACTTTTTGTTGTGCGGGAGTCAGCATTCTCAGCCCTCCGTTTTGTGTTATAGTTAGAAACTATTACTATCCTACTATAAAAAGACAACAAAAATCCATTTATTCCTGAATTTAACTAAAAAAATATATGAGTCTATGGAACTGCTTTTTATCTATAAAAAAAAGAGGTTGTGAAGCAACCTCTTAAAAGAATCGTCGTTTTCGAGGCATATTCCAGATCTTTATATAGGTATTCCCTTCAGTGCAACGAAACACTTTAATGCCGATTAGTTTCAGAGGAGTGAACTTTTCTTTCATATGCAAAAGTGGCATATTATCAACCTCCAAAAATAGTAGTAGTAGTTCAATAGTACCTTAATTTGGAAATTTTAACTACTTTTTTCTCTCGCTAAAGTCCAACATTATTTCCCGAAAAATGTCGATTAGTGGAATGGAGCACTTAAAATTCACTATAGTTCGTACTACCTATGTCCAAAAAACTAGAATTTTATAATAAATTCACGCTTTTAACAAAAATTTTACTTTTCGTTCATAATTTAGAAATATATAATAGAAGAGTGAGAGAATCTAAAATTCGACAGTTTTTTACGACAATAAGTAAAACGCTTTCATTTCTACTTTTTTAGAATTGTAAAAAATGTCGAAATTCTTAAAGGAGCTGATCTTGCAGATATTTTTCATGTAAGCTGTAAAACTTTGAATAAGAAAGGTGCAAACGATGAAGAAAAAAAAGCTAATTAATAAAGTTAGTAAACTAGCAACTGCAGCTTTAGTTCTCAGCACAGTTATAACACCATGGAATTCTTTTCATGCGAAAGCTGAAACCACACCAGGTACAGCGACACTTCGTATTCTAGAAACAACTGACCTGCACTCAAATGTAAGGGCATATGATTATTATCAAGATACAGATAAAAATATCAAATTTGGTTTAGCGAAAACAGCTTCCCTAATTGCTCAAGCTAGATCAGAAAAAGCGAACTCAATGTTATTTGATGCAGGAGATTTGATTCAAGGGAATCCACTTGCTGACTATGTTGCGAAGGTAAAACCTCTAGGAGAAAATGACACTCATCCAATCATCAGAGCAATGAATTACTTACAATATGATGCAGGAATTGTCGGAAACCATGAGTTTAACTATGGTTTACCATACATGAAACAAGTTCTAGATAAAGCATCGTTCCCAATTGTTAATGCCAATATTTATAAAGATAATGGTGCTGATGGAGATTCTAGTAATGATACAGAAAACTATTTTACTCCATATCAGATTCTAGACAAAGAAATAGTAGATGAAGTTGGAAACAAACATACTATTAAAGTTGGTGTCGTTGGCTTTGCACCACCGCAAATTTTAAACTGGGATCACGATAACCTTTATGGAAAAGTTACTGTAAAGGACATCGTCCAAACAGCTAATAAGTATGTAAAAGAAATGAGAGATAAAGGGGCAGAGGTAGTCGTTGCGATTGCACACTCTGGCTGTGACGTTACAAATGATGGTCAAGCGGAAGCAGAAAATGCCGTTTATTCATTAAGTAAGGTTCCTGGAATTGACGCTCTCCTTTTTGGACATGCCCATCAAAACTTCCCAGCAGGGAAAGAGTTCCATGTGAATGGAGATGCAGGTCAACCTGACCTACCTGGAATTAATACGACTAAAGGAACAATCAATGGTACTCCAGCTGTAGAAGCAGGCTATTGGGGGAACAATTTAGGTGTCCTTGACTTAGCATTAGTAGAACAAAATGGTAAATGGACTGTTGATAAAGCTAACTCCAAATCTGTTGACCGTCCTGTGGCAGCTGATACTCCTGAAGATCAGCATATCGTGACAGACGTACAGCCGGAACATGACGGTACATTAACTTATGTACGTGGTAAAGTTGGCGAAACTTCTGCACCATTATACAGCTACTTCTCTTTAGTACAAGATGACCCGACAGTCCAAATTGTAAATAATGCTCAAACTGCTTATGTAAAAAAGTGGATTGAAGACAAAAACCCAGAGTTAAAAGATCTTCCTATTTTATCAGCAGGTGCTCCATTTAAAGCTGGTGGCAAAAACGGTGGTCCGTCGTATTACACGAATATTCCAACCGGCGAGCTTTCTATTAAGAGTGCAAACGATTTGTACTTATATCCTAATACACTAAAAGCTGTAAAAGTAAATGGAGCGACAATCAGAGAATGGTTGGAGATGTCTGCAGGTCAATTCAATACGGTTGATCCTAAAAACCTTCACCCACAAAGCATTATTAATGAATCGTTCCCGACCTATAACTTTGACGTTATTGATGGCGTAAACTATCAAATTGATATTACTCAGCCACCTAGATACACAAAAGACGGAACAAGTAAACCAATGGCGAATCCAAATTCACATCGAATCGTAAATTTAACTTACAAAGGACAACCAATTAAAGATGACCAATGGTTTATTGTTGCAACAAATAACTATCGTGCCGGTGGTGGAGGTTTCTTCCCGGGTCTTGATGGTAAAGAAGAAGTTGTCGTTAACTCACCGGATGAAAGCCGCCAAGTGCTAATTGATTACATTAAAGCACAAGGAACTGTTAATCCAAGCGCAGATAATAACTGGTCATTCGCTCCAATGAATGATAAATTACAGTTAACATTTAAGTCTTCACCTAGTGCTAAGGTTTATGCGGATGCATCAGAAAATATCCATTCACTTGGTAATGTACAAGAAGACGGTAATACGTGGGGACTTTATTCTCTTGATAATAAGATCCATGTTCAATTATTAGGTATTAACGATTTCCACGGGCAGCTGGATACTTGGAGAGCTATTAAAGACAAAGATGGTAAAGTAGTTGATTACTCAGGTGGTATTGAGTATTTAGGTGCATATTTGAAGAAATATGAAGCTGATAACCCTGCTAATACTCTTATGCTTCAAGCGGGTGATCTAGTAGGTGCGAGTCCTCCGGTATCAGCACTTTTACAAGATGAACCAACCATTCGCTTTATGAATGAACTTGGTTTTGATGTAGGTACAATTGGTAACCATGAGTTTGATGAAGGCGTAGCGGAAATGAAACGTCTAATCTATGGCGGATACAATTCAAAAACTGCACAATATGAACAAAAATATGGCAAGTTTACTGGTTCTACGATGTCCTATGTTGTGGCAAACGTAGTGGACGAAAAAACAAACGAACCGATTTTACCTCCTTATGCAGTGAAAGAGGTTAATGGAGTTAAATTTGGTTTTATCGGTGTGGTAACTACTGAAACACCTTCTATTGTTACTGCAAGTGGTGTAAAAGGAGTAGTATTTACTGATGAAGTAAAAGCGATCAATAAATACACGAAAGAATTAAAATCACAAGGCGTTAAGAACATTGTTGTTCTCGCGCATAACCCTGGTACATCTAACACAGATGGAACCAATGCAACAGGTAGAGTCATTGATATGGCAAAAGATATCGACTCAGAAGTAGATGTTATCTATGGTGCACATGACCATAAATATCTGAATACAAATGTAGACGGTAAAATTGTTGTTCAATCCTGGTCATATGGGACAGCTTTCTCTGATGTTGATTTAACGATTGATCCAGTTACGAAGGAAATTGTTTCTGGAAGCGCGAAGGTTATCGACACACTTCATAGTAAAATTTCACCTGACGCAAAAATCAAAGCTGAGCTTGATGGCTATCAGGAAGATATTAAGCCAATAACTGGTCAAGTAGTTGGTGAAGCTGCTGTTGAACTAACTCGTGAAGCTAGCGAAGCCGGCGAAACAGCCCTTGGTAACCTAATTGCCGATAGTATGCGCACTACTACAAATACTGACTTTGCCTTTATGAATGTCGGCGGTATTCGTAATGATCTTAAAAAAGGTCAACTTACATGGGGCGATTTATTTAAGGTTCAACCGTTTGGTAATGATCTAGTAACTATGAAAATTACTGGTGACCAAGTAAGAACGTTATTAAATCAGCAATACAATGCTCCACCAAGTTACAATAAAATCATGCAAATCTCCGGCCTTCGCTATACGTGGAATGACAAATTACCAATTGGACAAAAAGTTTTAGATATCTTCCTTCCAAACGGTAAGAAAATCGATCCAACGGCCGAATATTCAATCACAGTTAATAACTTTATGGCTGATGGTGGGGACGGATTCGTTGTTTTAAAACAAGGTAAAAATCGTGAGACTTGGATGACAGATTTAGATGCATTTGTAAATTATGTAAAGGCGCAAAAAGAACCTATCTCAGCAAAAATTGAAGGTAGAATTCTACTTGCAGAATCTGCTACTCCAGATCCAACTCCAGCACCAGCAGCTCCGGTTGTTGTCGTTAAGCCAATTGTTAAAGCTGGAAAAGCAACTATTGATTCGAAGGATTTCACTAGTGCAATTGAAAAGGCTGTTAAAGAGAAAGCTGGCCTAACAATTGATCTAGGAAAAGAAAAGAATGTTAAAGTAGACTTAACACCAGAACAAGTTGCCCAATTAAAGGCTAATGGCGTTCCATTATTTATAAATAATGATGATGTAAAAGTAGCCATTCCTTTAGCAAATCTTTCTGGCAAGGACTTTGACCTTGTATTAAACCGTTATACAGATAATAGTGATGCGAAGAGCCCGGTGTATGACTTTACCATTATTATTGATGGCAAAGAGGTTCATCAATTTGCTGAGCCAATCACATTGACATTCGATGTTGATACTAGCAAGGTAAAAAATACTAATGATTTAAAGGTTTTCTATTACAATGAGACTACAAAGAAGTGGGAACTAGTTCCAGGTGCTGTTTATAAGGATGGAACGGTTGAAGTAAAAACTACTCACTTTAGTACTTTTGCTGTGTTTGAGGTAGCAGGAAATCAAACAGAAATTGCAGCAAGTTCTCCTAAACCGCTACCAAGTAATGTATTACCAAAAACTGCATCTAATATGTATAACTTGCTATTATTAGGAGTCCTTATTTTAGCATTTGGTGTAGCTTTAGTAATTAGAAGACGTAAATTACAAGCTTAATAGTCGAGAGACCTTTTACCGTTTTAATTTTAGGGTAGGAGGTCTTTTTTTTAGAAAAGAAAGTATACATTTTGAGGTCTACCACAGATTGCAAAGTTGGGAGGCAAAAGATGTTACCTACTAGAGAAAAATATTAAATAAAAGATAGATATTAGGTGCGAGAGCAGAAAGTTGATTAGTTATAAAAATTAATTAAATTTGAATTCTATAATTTTTTTGTAAAGTTTAAAAAAAAAGATATTTTATTTTGCTGAATCTAGATATAATAAATTTGTAAATACATATTTTGTCGAAAGGTGGAGGGACAGTGAAGAAAGGCACAAAGAAAAAGTTCAATGGACTAGTAGTTTCGGCATTGGCATTAGGACTACTTGCTAGTCCAATAGGCGGATTATCTGTTTCGGCAGAAAGCCAACCAACAAATGTTCTATCAAAAGATGCATTCGCGAAGTTGCAAGGTGAAAATCTAGTAAAATCTGAAAGAATAAATCGTTTAGAAGGGGCAGACCGTTATGAAACAGCGGTGCAAATTTCTAAACAAGGCTGGGAGGCGTCGGATTATGTTGTCGTTGTAAGAGGCGATGATTTTGCTGACGCATTGGCTGCAGCCCCATTAGCCTATCAATATAATGCCCCAATATTATTAACTCGTACTGATGAATTAACGGCAGCTACGAAGGAAGAGATTAAAAGACTAGGTGCTTCTCATGTTTACATAGTAGGTGGTACGAGTGCCGTTTCCACTAATGTATTTAAGTCGTTAAAAAATGACTTAAAACTTTGGGTTAAACGAATTGAAGGTGCAACCCGATTTGAAACAGCAACTGCTGTAGCTGCCGAAATGGGCAGTGATGCGACAACTGCTGTTCTAGTTAATGGGCGAAACTATCCGGATGCCATCTCTGTTGCCTCCTATGCAGCTAAAAATGGTCTGCCAATTTTGCTGACAGAAACAAATAGTGTTCCAGCTGCAACAGCAGAAGCTCTTAAAAATGTAGACGACACTATTATAATTGGTGGCACTGCGGTAATCAGTGAAGGAGTAGAAAATGCGGTTAAAAATCCACAACGGATTGGTGGAAAAGATCGTTTTGAAACTTCCTTGAAGATTGCTACTGAACTCGATCAACCAGGAGATACCGTTTTTATTTCCACTGGAAGACAGTTTGCTGATGCACTAGCCGGTTCTGTTCTGGCAGCAAACTATGGAGGGTCTATTGTCCTAACTGAAACGGATACACTTCCTGAAGGTGTGCTTGATTTTGCAAAAAATAAATATGTAACAATCCTTGGTGGAACTTCAGCTGTTTCCGATAATGTAATTAATACACTGAATTCTAAATATACATTGAATGTCATGCACACCAATGACACCCACGCTAACGTTGATAATGCAACAAATAAGGTGAATGTGGCGAAAAGAATGTCAGCGATTAATGAGGTTCGAGCAAAAGCTCCGAACGCCTTATTGCTTGATGCAGGTGACGTGTTCTCCGGTACATTATACTTTAACGAGTATAAAGGTTTAGCAGATTTAGAGTTTATGAATTATGCTGGCTACGATGCGATGACGTTTGGTAACCACGAGTTTGATTTGGGAACTGGTGTATTGGCTGACTTCGTTAAACAAGCTTACTTCCCATTTGTCAGCTCTAACGTGAACTTTACAAACGATGCCAACATGCAATCTCGTTTCCATAACGACACCATCACAGAAGAGCCTGATGCTGGCGAAATTTATGACGGTATCATCAAAGAGGTAAATGGTGAAAGAATTGGGATCTTTGGCTTAACAACTGCTGAAACTGAAACAATTTCAAGCCCTGGCGCCGGTGTTGATTTCGAAAACTACATCGAAGAAGCAAAAGCATCTGTTGCTGCTCTTCAAGCGCAAGGTGTTGATAAAATCATTGCGTTAACTCATCTTGGTTACGATGATTCTCTTGAGTGGGATAATGACCAAGAATTAGCAAAGCAAGTTGAAGGAATCGATGTCATCGTTGGCGGTCATACACATTCGAAACTTACTGGACCAGTATTTGATGAAACTGGCGAAGAGCCGACTGTTATCGTCCAAGCGAATGAATACAACAAGTTCTTGGGAACATTGGATGTAACATTTGATGCCGATGGTAAAGTTATCATTCCGGAAACTGCCGGAAAGCTTCTAGATATTAGCAAATACACAGAAGATCCGAATGTTTTAGAAATTTTAAATACAAAATACAAGCCGGCTATATCAGCAAAAGAAGCTACAGTTGTAGGTACAGCAGGAGTTGATTTAGTTGGTGGTAATCCACCTGCTCGTATTGGGGAAACAAACCTTGGCAACTTCATTACTGACGGTATGCTTGCAAAAGCAAAAACCATCAACCCTGATACTTTAATCGCTGTTCAAAATGGCGGCGGAATTCGTGTAACTCTTCCTGCTGGAAATATCACATTAGCTGATGTTTTCAGAGTATTACCATTTGGAAACACATTAGGCATTATGAACCTAAAGGGTTCTGAAATTAAGGAAGCTCTTGAGTACAGTGTAAAGGATGCTCCAAATGCTTTTGGCGGATTCTTGCAGGTATCCGGCTTGAAATTCACTTATGACAGCTCAAAACCAGTTGGTCAAAAAGTCCAAACAGTGGAAGTGAAGGGTAATAATGGTAGCTTTACAACATTAGACCTTGATAAAAACTATTATGTTGCAACCAACGTCTTTACGGCTAAAGGCGGAGACGGTTACACGATGTTCGCCAAAGCTTATGCAGAAGGGCGTGTAAGTGAACCTGGCTTTGTCGATTGGGAAATGTTTAATGACTACATTGCAGCCCAGCCAAACAAAACGGTTAATGCACAAGTAGAAGGACGTATCGTAAATGTTGCTCCACAAGTGGTTCCTGCAACATCATTCAGCGGTACTGCAGTAGCTCCAAAGGTATACGACGGAAACGTATTTGTTGATGTAACAGGTGTAACAAAGCTTGAATACGCAACAGTGAAAGGCAACCTTACTTTGAAAGGCAATGCAAATGTTGAAATTTCAAATGTAACTGTTGAGGGCGAAACACTTTTTGAAGATTAATAATTGGATAGAGTCCTCCAGCTTTCGGGCAGGAGGACTCAACACGGTATAGAACGATTTATCTGAAAAATCCGCCAAATCAGGAGGGGAAGTTTTGACTAAAAAAAGTAAAAAAAATCTGAATATCATGCTTGTTGTCATTATGCTCATCAGCCTAGTATTACCAAGCATGTATAGCATTCCTGTAACCGCTGCCACAACTGCCAAGGATCTATTCTTCTCTGAATATGTTGAAGGAAACAGCAGCAACAAAGCAATTGAGATTTATAATGGTACCGGCAGCAGTGTTGATCTGAAGGAATACGTTGTTGAGTTATATTCCAATGGTTCAACTACTGCCTCAAACCCATTGAATTTTTCTACGGTTTCCGATTCAATTCTTGAAAATGGAGAAACGTTTGTAATCGTTAATAGCTCTGCAGTACAAGCACTAAAAGACAAAGCCAACCTAATTCATAGTGTTACTAACTTTAACGGCGATGATGCTCTTGTTTTAAAACATAACGGGATTATTATTGATCGAATTGGTCAGGTAGGGAATGACCCAGGTACCGCTTGGGGAACCGATGTTAAAACTATCGATCAAACGCTTGTACGAAAAAGTTCCGTGACTATGGGAGATGCCAACCCAACTGATGCTTTTGATCCAGCAACTGAGTGGGATGGGCTGCCTGTTGATACATTTACTAACCTAGGTTCCCACACCATGGACGGCGGCTCTACTCCTGTAGAAACAAAAGTTGCCAATGTTACGTCTTCACCTACTGAAGGTGCAGTAGCATCTGGAACTCTAGTAACCCTAGAAACTACTACACTTGATGCAAAAATTTACTACACCACTGACGGTACTGAGCCAACAGAAACAAGCACACTTTACACAGCGCCAATCGAAATCACCAAAGATCTAACCATCAAAGCCATCGCTATAAAAACTGATTTGGAAAACAGCGATGTGTCCACATTCACTTATACTCTTTTACAAGAGAAGACAATTGCTGAAGTAAGAGCTATGGATTTACAATCGAACGTTCAAACAAGCGGTGTCGTAACAGCCGTTTTGGGAAGAGCGATTTACTTCCAAGATGCGACAGCCGGAATTGTCGCTTACACACCTACTGACAGCACCACGATTAAACAAGGAGATAAAATTACCGTATCAGGTAAATTGACAGAGTATTCAAC
The DNA here is from genome assembly GCF_047302305.1 of Neobacillus phoenicis. Lineage (NCBI taxonomy): Bacteria > Bacillati > Bacillota > Bacilli > Caryophanales > Bacillaceae > Neobacillus > Neobacillus phoenicis. Next base: position 1,313,181 of record NZ_CP154847.1, read on the forward strand.
ACTCCTTGAAATCGAAGCAAATCATGAAAATATTGTCGTTTCAGGTAATGAAGCTGTTCCACCAGCAGAACTAGTGAAAGCAGCAGACCTGCAAGAAAGCAAGGAAGCAAAGCTTGTAAAGCTTCAAAATGTAACAATTGGTGCATTCTCAGGCGGTAACTATACTGCTACGGATGCTGACGGAACAAGTTTCCAAATCCGTCCGGGCAATGCAGCATGGTTGAAAACTGGTACTACTTATGAAGAAATCACAGGTGTTCTAAGTGCCTTTAACGGAGTTTATCAATTAATTACGCGTACTGAAGCTGACATTATTTTAGACTCCAGCATGGTTCAAGCTGTTGTTGCCACTCCGGGTGCTGGTATGGTAAAGGCAGGAACAGGAGTGACGTTGGCAACTGGTACAGCCGGTGCGACGATTCACTATACAGTGGATGGCAGTTTACCGACAACAGACAGCCCTGTATATTCACAGCTAATCGTTATCAATCAAGAAACAACGATTAAAGCAATTGCTGTAAAAGACGGCATGAAAAATAGCCTTGTTGCAACCTTTGATTATCTCATTCAAGATGGTGTGGTCCATATTTATGATCTTCAAGGAAAATCCCACACATCTAAATATAATGGCCTTAATGTTACAGATGTGGAGGGTGTTGTTACCTATGTAGATGGAACAAGCCGCTTCTTCATCCAAGACCTTGAAGGTGATGGAGATCCAAATACGTCTGATGGGATTCTAGTTTTTAAATCCAGCCATGGTCTTGCAATTGGTGACCGTGTAAAAGTAACCGGAAAAGTTACTGAATACTATGGTGAAGGTTATGCTGAAAAATCATCAACAGATTTAACGATATCCGAAATTGAAGCTTCAACAATTACTAAGAATGGAACAGCCCCGCTTCCGGCACCAATCAAGCTTGGTGTGGACCGGATAGCACCACCTGAAATCATTGACAATGACCAATTTGCTAAGTTTGATCCCGAGGAAGATGTCATTGATTTCTGGGAAAGCCTTGAAGGTATGTATGTACAAGTGGAAAATCCGAAGGTCATTGCCCTGCAAAAAGACGCTTTAGTTTGGGTGGTTCCAAAAGATTACCAAACAAACGTGGAACCAGGTGGATTAAGGATCACAGCAACTGACACAAACCCTGATCGGATTGCTCTTGACATAAGGAACGGTTCAACAGCTAATAAATCCTACCGGGCGAAAATGGGAGATAATTTTACTGGACCTGTTAGTGGTGTCGTGAACTACGGTTACAGCAACTTTAAAGTAATGACTCAAGAATCTTCGCTTCCAGTATTAAATGAAACACCAATCGTTCGTGCTGCTACAAAAATTGAACCAGCTGCCGATAAGTTAACGATTGCAACCTATAACGTTGAGAACTTCTCAACTGCAACTCCTGATGAAAAGGTATCAAAAATCGGAGATGCCATTGTCAATAAAATGAAGAGTCCTGACATTATCGGTTTAAATGAAGTACAGGACAACAATGGTGAATCTAATGATGGTGTTGTTGACGGTACGCAAAGTGCACAAAAGATTATTGATAAAGTAAAAGCACTTGGCGGCCCAACCTATGCTTATACAGAGGTTGCTCCAGTGAATAACCAAGACGGAGGTGCCCCTGGCGGAAATATTCGTGTAGCATTCCTTTATAATACTGAGCGCGTATCGTTAACCGCAGGAGCTCCGAAGGGGGAAGCAACACAATCAGTAGGGTTTGAAAACGGCAAGCTGACTTTAAACCCTGGGCGTATCGACCCAACGAATGAGGCGTTTAATTCAAGCCGTAAACCATTGGCTGCCCAATTTGAGTTCCAAGGTAAAAGTATCATCGTAGTAGCGAACCACTTTAACTCAAAAGGCGGTGACCAGCCGTTATTTGGGAAAAATCAACCGCCGGTATTAAGTAGTGAAATTCAGCGTCATAAAATTGCGGCGATTGTCAACAATTTCGTGAAGAATATTAAAGCAAAAGATGCCAATGCTAACGTTGTTTTACTTGGAGACTTCAATGATTTTGAATTCACCCAAACAATACAAATCGCAAAAGGTAACGAAATGACCGACATGATTGACTTCGTTCCTGAGAATGAGCGTTATAATTACTCTTACCAAGGGAATGCTCAAGTACTAGATCAAGTTCTAGTTACAAACAATATGGTTGCGAATACAACAATCGACATTTTACACATTAATTCAGGATTCATGGAAGTTCACGGTCGTGCAAGTGACCATGACCCTGTGATTATCCAAACACAGCTAAAAGCAAAAGAAGTCTTACCGCCAGTTACACCGCCGGCATCAACTAAGGTTTACAACTTAAAAGGCTTTAAAACAAAAAAATTAACCGTAACAAATGTTGGTGCTGACATTACTGTGAGCTCGGATTCCGTGATTACAGAAGGGATTGTGTTAAAGGGCTCTTACGCTAAGTTGCAAGGTGAAGGCTTAAAGAACACAGTCATTATCATTAGCCCAACCTCACCGGATGCAATCATTGATCTAAGTGGTTTAGAGGTTAAAGAGGTAATTATTGAAAATGCAAATATTAGCCAAATTAGAGGTGCTGAAAACGTTCAAAAATGGACGATTAAAGACGGCGTAGATGTGTCTAATATTAAAATTGCAAACGTAGGAGGAGAAGTTCTTACTTCTCCTTTTTTACTAGAGCCAGTAAATCAAGAACCAGGAAATAATGTGGATGCCTATTACCAAGCAGCAGCTGGTAAAACAGGTGCTGACTTAAAGGTAGCGTTACATAACATCATTAAAGTCCAAACAAAATTAACGTATTCCCAAGTGACAGAAGCATTAAAGAAAACCGATGAAGATCCCAATAATCCCAATAATGTAATCCTTCTTTATACAGGCCGTTCACAAGCTAAAACTACGTTTGGATCGGGTGTAAACGATTGGAACCGTGAGCATGTTTGGGCAAAATCACATGGTGATTTTGGAACAAGTGTAGGACCTGGAACAGACATCCACCATTTACGACCAACTGACGCATCTGTAAACAGTACACGAGGACATTTAGATTTTGATAACGGTGGTAACCCTCAAGGCGAGTGTACCGAATGCAAATACGATAGTGATTCGTTCGAGCCACCTAATCGTGTGAAGGGCGATATCGCAAGAATGCTCATGTATATGGCTGTTCGTTATGAAGGTGATGGAGGCGAGCTAGATCTTGAACTAGCTGATAAGGTGAATACCTATCCAACACCATTCCATGGCAAGCAATCTGTCCTGCTTCAATGGAGCAAAATGGATCCACCTGATGCTTTTGAAAAGCACAGAAATGATGTCATTCAATCAATTCAAGGAAACCGCAATCCATTCATCGATCACCCGGAATGGGCAGACCTAATCTGGCCTGCAAGCTAATCATTTTGAGGAATGGCATGCTAAAACCCAATACATTAAAAAAACTGAATGCTGGTTATCTTTAAATTAAGAGAAGAAATACGGCAGACCCATATTTATATGGGTCTTTTTTTGATATAATGGGGAGATTAAAAATAAAAGGAAAATCTGAATATGTCAAAATTACGCTTATCAGTTATTTTATTTTTTTTATCCACTGTGCTTTTGAAGTTCTCTAGTATGTTTCGTGACTTAGTAATATCAGGCTTATACGGTGATTCATATAAAGCAGATGCATACTTTGCATCCATGACCATACCTAATGCTATTATCCTTTTTATGTTAACGGGAATGAAGGATGCCTTTCTCCCTAGTTATTACACCTATGAAAAACAGGGGAAAGGTTTATCCCATCTAACGAATATTGTCAAAGGTACTTTTATTTTCTCTATTGTAGTTGCCCTGACAGGAACAGTATTTTCCCCACTTTTAGTAAAATGGTTATATCCTGAATTTGGCAAATATCCAGATGGATCTAGCGTTGCAGTATGGACGAGCGCATTGTACTTTCTTTCCATTATCCTAGTAGGGGTCAATGCAGTTTATGAAGGATATTTTGACTCTAAACGAAAGTTTTCCTTTTCGACCTTTTCACAAACAATCGTTGTGCTAACTACGCTTGTGTTTGCTTTATTATTTCATCGCAAAATGAGTATTTATTCAGTTCCATTTGGATATTTTGTGGGTACTGTATTGTCATTTTTACTCAAGGTAATAGTCCTAACACCCAAAAAACTGATAATCTGGTCCCAAAGACCAGAATGGAAAGAAATAAATGCATTTTATCGTATTTTTTGGCCAGTAGGTGTTACCATCGCTGTTGGGCAAATCAATTTAACAGTGAATATGCTTTTTGCCTCAAGAATGGGGGAAGGGGTTGTTTCTAATCTGAATTATGCATTTAGACTTATCACGATTCCACAAGCCCTTTTTGGAGTAACGATTGCGACAATCATTTATCCCTTTTTGGCAAAAGCCATTTCATCTGGAGATATGAAGCTGTTTAATCAGGGAATTGAAAAAGGGCTTACGAATATGTTTTTATTAATTGCTCCTGCAGTAGCAGGGATGATGATACTAATCGAACCAATTGTCCGGATCGTGTATGAGCGGGGAGCGTTTACTGAACAAACGACCATTTTAACAAGTCATTATGCATTATTCTATATGGGCTCTGTATTATTTTATAGTATCCAAGCCGTCGTAGCTAAGGGTTTTTATACATTAGGAAAAGGCAGTAGCTTTATGAAGATTGGTTTATTCTCGATTCTACTGAATGTTATTTCTAACTATATTTTTTCTAAAGGGCTTGGACCTTCGGGACTTGCTTTATCTGCTTCCATAATCGGGATGGTTTATTCCATTCTAACTTTTACTACACTAAATAGAATTTCAGGAGGCTTTAATTTAAAGTTTCTTGCAAGTGAATATTTAAAAATATTGGCGGCGACTTTTGTCATGTCTGCTGTTTTAATTGGTATGAAAACAACGGACTATTTAAAAACGAGCAATGATTTAATAGTACTAACAATCTTGATTCCACTAGGGGCATTGTTATATGTTTTGGTTTTATGGTTGTGTAAAACCAAAACATTGTTTGGATTACTTCGGAATGAAAAAATGTTTTTGTTGAAAAAAAAATAAGAAACTGATGTCCAATGATCCTATTCAATTCCTATCCAATCATTTAAGTCTGAATGAAATTCATTCAGACTATATTTTTATGTTGATTTTTCTGGATTGCTAGCTATTTAGATTGATAATTTACGAAAGAAGAAATTTGTAGAAACCGATAGAAAAATGTAATTAAAAATAGATTTATAGAATGGTATAATGTAGAAATGAAGGAAATTGTGTAATAAAGTGGAGGTTAACAGATGAGAGGAAAACAGTTTAACATTTTATTCTTTTTTATTCTATTACTATTTATATTTCCAGCTAGCAGCTATGCTGAAAAGTTAATAGTAATCGATCCCGGACATGGTGGGAGATACTCTGGAACATGCGGTTACTCAGGAAGTAGTACCGGATTATGTGAAGAGAACGTAAACTTACTGGTTGGACTTAGGTTGAAAGAAGTTCTGAAAAATACGGATGTCAAAGTATTTATGACAAGAGACACTGACAGAGAGTTCAGCAGTATTAGTCAAAGTGCAGATCTTATTGAAAGAATGAGAGTAGCAAATGGAGCTGTTGCCAATAATAATGATAACAGTTTGTTCATTTCTATACATCAAAATGCAAGTCCAACTAGTCCTTATGTCAAAGGAACAGAAACGTATTATTATGATGGGGTCAACCATTATCAGCCTGATTATCCTCCAGACCCTATCCAGATGGGATATTTATCTGAAAGCAAAAGGTTAGCAGAAACCGTACATCCAAAGTTAATCAGCGGTCTAGGGGCAGTCAACCGAGGCATTGCTAATGATCAGAGTTTTTACGTTATCAGGAATGCAAAAATGCCTGCCATTCTTATTGAGTTAGGGTATTTGACTAATAGGGATGAAGAAGCAATGTTAAAATCAGCTGATTATCAACAAAGAGCAGCTCAGGCAATTGCTAATGCAGTTATCGAGTACTTCAAAGTGTTTGAAGTTCATGATGAGAATGGCAAAATTGTTAAGATGTTCAAAACGCAACAGGAAGCTATTAACTATGCTAATCAACTGAACTATACTGCCAAGGTTTTCGATAAGGATAAACAATCCTATACCTATACGAATAGTAAATATGAAGTATACCATCGGACAAATGGGCTTTTAAAATCTCTTCCTACTGAAGAGTCGGCCATTACATATGCACAAGGATTGCGGAATACGCGTGTGGTATCAATGGATACGGGGAAAACTGTTTGGTCAAATTATCTAATTAAAAAATATGATGTGTATGTAAATAATCAAGTTAGCGCTAGCTTCTATGATTATGATTCTGCCCTTTCTTACAGCCAAGGGAAATCAAGTGTCAAAATTGTGAATAATAAAACAAACGATGTTTTATGGACGAATATTCCAAATCTATCAGTTACAAGGGATGTAAATGTTTCTAGTATGACAGGACAAGATCGATTTGATACAGCTATTAAGGTTTCTAAGCAACTATATCCAAATGGATTTGCTCAGGATAAGCAAAATAAAGTAGTTATTTTAACCACTGGTTATCAATTTGCGGATGCATTATCAGCAGGTCCATTATCAACGTATTATGATAAGGCTCCGATTCTCCTAACACATGCTAATGCATTGGATGAAGCGGTTAAACAAGAATTAATTAGACTTGGTGCTTCAAAGGTAGTGATTATTGGTGGTGAGGTAGCAGTTGCTAAATCTATTGAAGACACACTAACAAGTATGACCTTTGAGGTTGAAAGAATTTCGGGTGCAACTCGCTATGAAACAAACTTAAAAATCCTTCAAAAAATTGGGAATGTGAATGGTCTATTTGTAGTCTATGGAGAAAACTTCCCAGATGCACTTACTGTAGCACCAATTGCGGCTAATAAAAATTGGGGTATTTTACTTGCACAAAAGGATAAAGTGACACCAGTCCAAAACTTAAACTTAGACAACAAAAATGTAGTGATTGCAGGTGGAGCTGATGTTATTTCTGAAACTGTAAAACAACAGATTCAATCCAATTACCCTGCTAGCAGTATAGTTCGATTATCAGGAGTCGATCGTTATGCAACAAATGCAGTCATTAATCTGTACTTTGAGGATAGTTTACACTCAGATAAAGTCAATTTAACGACTGGAAAAGACTTCCCAGATGCATTAGCTTCTGCTCCATTATCTATTGGAAGCAACACACCTTTAGTATTAATTGGAGATTATTTAAACAGAAATGTCGAGTCTCAACTGTTGGAATATGGAAGTGACAACGAGGTAAACGAATTGGAAGTGATTGGTGGAGTTGTAAACAATCAATCCTATCAATCTGTGAAGAATAGGTTAAAATAGTAAATGGATTATAAAGGACTCGATAATATTTATTTATCGAGCCTTTTTTTTAAAAAAGGCGGTTTTAAACATGAGAAAAGTTCTAGTATTTTTGTTTACTTTAATAATTGTTATTTCATTAGCTGGTTGTAAAGAAGAAAAAGTCGACAAAAAAACTAAAAATGAAAATACAACTAATAAATCATCAGAACAAGTTGATTCTAGCAAGACGCAAAAAGAGGAAGAACAGGCTGCTCCAAATAATCAGCAGGTTACAAACAATCAGGAAGCCGAGCAGGGTATCAACCTTATTGAATATAGACCTGAGGTAGGGAGTAAAAAAAGCTTTACTGAAAAGGGTCAACTGATCTTTACTGAAGAAGTTATTGCAGCCAATGATGAGTATGTCCAAATGCTTTTACAATTAGGGGATAATAAAACAACTCAGATTTATCGTTGGACGAAGGATGAGATAACGTTAATTTTTGAAGAGAATAATATGAAAAATCCACAAAAAAATATATTAAATGAGTTTGAACCGATCGAAAAGTTTGAAACACTATTAAATAATGATTCTAGTAAAGCAACAACCTGGAAATTACTTGAGAGTGATAGAACAGAAACAGTTCCTGCAGGAAATTTTAACCATGTTCTTGTTATTCAAAAAGTAACAAATGAGGTAGTAAATGAGGAAACAACCTACACAAGATACTATGCACCAAAACATGGGTTAATTAAGGAAGAGTTTAAGCAAAGTGGAGAAAATGGCTATACAGCCACATCAGAATTAGAAAAGATTGAATAAGAGATAAATAACATCATTTGGGAGTGATACCGGTTGGCTTTTAGAAAAATGATAGGTTTTGTAGTTTTATTCGTTTTTTGCCTCTTTCCAACACTTACTAATGCTGAAACACAAGATCAGGTGTCAGTTAAACTAAAGAATTATATAGGTAATAAAACCGAAATAACACTAGCGATTAAAGGAAAATACGTAACTAATAATTCTGTTGAATTGAGTGAAGGGAAAAATTATACGATTAAAGTAGAAAACAACACGACGTTAGCACTATACGAAGATAATGCAAAAAAAGGAACCTATCAAAATAGTTTTCAAATTTCCCCGGTTCAATACGGTCAAGCTAACTATGCTATCATTAACGGCCGAAATTATTTAGGTAACCTTCAATTTACCATTGAAGGTCAAGCCTATATTAGACCTATTAATACCCTTCAGCTCGAAGATTACCTTAAAGGAGTGGTCCCGGCCGAGATGCCAGCATCATGGTCAATTGAGGCATTGAAGGCGCAGGCTGTGGCTGCGAGAACGTATGTGAAATCTAAATTAGGAACAGTGATTGACGATACCATTTCTTATCAAGCCTATGCTGGTTATAATTGGGGGACTAGTCCTTATAATAATTCTAATTCAGCAGTAGACCAAACAGCAGGGAAAGTTTTAAGATACAATGGAAATTTGATTTCAGCGGTTTATACTTCAAGCAACGGTGGATTTATTGAATCGAATGCTAATTATTGGGGAACTTCTCAGGTTCCGTATTTAACAGCTAAAAGTGATCCTTATGATCCAAAAAACCCGTGGAAAATAGCATTGAATAAACAACAAATTAATACTTCACAATTGGATCTAATCCACCCCGAGCAATGGTGGAACAGTACTTCTGAATCACAGGCAAGTTCATCGGAATTTAAAGGTATCAAAAATTATGTATTAACTAAAAGTGGTGCAAGGGATATTAAAATAACCGATATTTCGAAGGTCGGTTTTCCTGATGAATTTACAAAAACTGCTACAGGAGCTCCGACTCCTTATCGAACAAAAGGAACACTTCATGTTGAATACTTTATGATCGATGGTGCAGGAAATTATGCAAGGACTTTACCAGGTGAGCTGCCTGATAACTATGCTACAACCATCGCTGGCGGTACGCGATATGATACAAGTGTCGAAATATCAAAAACAGGCTGGCAAGGAACGGCTGATACTGTTGTCCTTGGCCGTGGTGATGTTCATGTCGATGCAATTACTGGTGCTGTTTTAGCGAAAAAATATGATGCGCCGTTATTACTAACAACATCTGCAGCTATACCGGATGTCGTATTAAATCGAATAAAAGAATTAAACCCTAAGAAAATCTATTTATTAGGCGGAGAAGCGGCAATATCAAGTAGTGTTAAACAAATGTTGGAAAGTCTGGGGTATCAAGTTGAACGTGTAAATGGGCAAACTCGCTACGATACCTCAGTTGAAATCGCAAAGAAAGCAGTGCCATACTCAGAGGTCTTTATTACAAATGGGGCAGATACCTCGCCGGATGCCCTTTCCATTGCTTCTTATGCAGCGAGTAAGCAAATACCTATTATTCTAGCAAACACAAATTGGTTAAGCGATAGTGCAGTCCAATTATTAAAAGATAACCAGATTAATAAAGTTACTTTAATTGGCGGTACCTTTGCTCTGTCTCCGTATATCGAAAGCCAGATTAAAGCACTTGGTATTAACAATATTGAAAGAATAAGTGGGGACACAAGGTACGATACTAGTATTGCGATTGCGAAGAAATATTCTTTTGATTTAAATAAAGTATATTTCGCACAAGGAAGAGTCTTTATTGACGCTTTACCAGGGGCTGTTCTAGCTGCTTACCAAAACTCTCCGGTTATCTTAACTGAAAAGGACAGTTTTCCTACCGTTTCAAAGCAATGGATCCAATCCTTAGGGGTTAGACCTAGCATTGTCTATTTAGGCGGAGATGCTGCAATTTCTCAAAGTGCCCGCGATCAAATAAAAGGGGCGTTAATAGGGGACATTAAGAAATTCACTTTTGAATTAAATAATGAAAAAATAAGTGTTCTTAGGAGCATGATGGGCGTGGCAAGTTTCAAAAGCTATCTTATTACAAACGTAGAGGAAAATTCGTCACAATTTATTATTAATGGTCTTGGTTATGGCCATGGAGTAGGGATGAGTCAATATGGAGCTAAATCCATGGCAGAAAAGGGCTTTTCTTATGACAAAATACTAGATTTTTATTATTCTGGAACAAGCTTAACAAATTAGTAGAAAAGGGCGGGAATCATATTCCCTCCCTTTTTTTGGTTATTACTAATATAATTCTATTTAAAGTCATGGTATCCTTATAGTAGATTTATTTTGAAAGGAGATACACATGTTAAAAAAATTTCTTATTGGAATGACTACAGCGGTATTCTTTGGGTCCGTGGGAGCAAGCAGTAGTTTTGCAGATACCATGCTTACAGACAACAATCATCAAAACCCATCAGTTCAAGAGATTAATAAATTGCTAACGGATTCAGCTCTACGCCATAATATCCCTCCGGAAATCGTCAAAACTTTAGCCTTTCAAGAGAGTGGCTGGAAGCAGTTTAATGATAAGGGAGAACCATATAGTAATGAAAATGGTGATGGCGGAATTGGGATTATGCAAGTCACTAATAACCCAAACTTTAACCAAAATTTATTGGAAACCGATATCCAGTATAATATTGATGCAGGGCTGCAAATCCTTGATGATAAGTTTGCAGGGAAAGATGGGAAGCTTCCTATATTAAATAGTAATGAACGGGATATTCTCGAAAACTGGTATTTTGCTGTTCTTGCTTATAATGGAAAGGTCCCGAAAAACAGTCCGGTTATCCAGTCAGATGGAAGCCGAAACTTAGCAAGCTATCAAGAGAGATTATTTGAACAGTTGGATTCATTTTATCCGGGAATCGATATGTCGCCCATTCCATTTGATTTCAAAGTTAGTGATTTTACCTATACAGAAAATCCCTACCTATTATGGTTTAATCGTGATTCTTATCAGCTTCCTTATCGTTTGCTGCATACAACAAAACATTCATTTAAGAGCAATGATATCGTTCTGTCTGCAGCTGGTGCAAACATTAGAATAGGACCAGCAAAATCTTATGATCCTATCAAAAAGTTGGCATCTGGAAAAAAAGAAGCTGTGACCATCTTAGATTCATTTGTGTATGATGAGTCCTTCAAGTTTGATCCAAATATAAATATCCTTGATAAATTAAATGTCTGGTACAAGGTAAAGCTTCACGATGGAACGATTGGTTACACAGCAGCTAATGAATTGCAGCAGCTAGGAAAAAGACTTTCCGGCTCAACCCGGTTTGAAACGGCAACTGCCATTTCTCAGGAAGGTTGGCCTAGCGGTGCAGATACGGTTGTCTTGGCGAGAGGATATGATTTTCCCGATGCCCTTGCCGGTACAACACTTGCTTACCAGCTTGATGCCCCTATGCTGTTAACTCATGATATGTATTTAACGGATACGACTAAACAGGAGATTCTTCGCTTAAAAGCGAAAAAGGTTATTTTACTTGGAAGTACTGATGCCGTTAGTATAAATGTGGAAAATGAGTTAAATGGAATGGGATTAGAAGTGCAGCGTATTGGTGGAGTGAATCGATTTGATACCGCTGTTCAAATAGCAGATAATATGCCCAAAAAAGGAAATACGGCAGTTGTCGCATTTGGCTATAACTTTCCCGATGCTTTGACGATTGCACCTTATGCAGCAAAAATGGGCTATCCTATCTTCCTTTCAAGAACTGATAACCTTGAAGAGGAAACGAAGAATGCATTAAAAAACTTTGACCATACCATCGTAGTGGGCAGTGAGGATGTACTAAGCGAAAACATTACGAAGGAGTTAAAGGATCCTGTTCGATATGGAGGAGCAACCCGCTTTGAAACTAATTTTACTATTGTCAATAACCTTTTCAGTGGCGAAAATGGAAAGGCCTATATTGCACAAGGGTATGGGTTTGCTGATGCTTTAACAGGAGCGGTACTGGCAGCGAAGAATAATGCACCGCTCTTACTTAGCAATCCAAATGCACCAATACAAGTACCGGACTCAATCAAGAATGCACTCTTGACGAAAAAACTACATTCCTACAACTTGCTCGGGGGCAGTGACGTATTAGGCGTGGAAAACGAACTGGCTGACATTTATCAACAAGTACAGTACTAAGAACTATGTCCTAACATTTTCAAAGAACCGTACATGGGGCGGGCGTAAAATTATTCGTTTTACTTGTCAGATATTATCTAAAAGGTAAGGAGAAAGAAATGTGAGGAAAATAAAAAAACGGACGGCATGTTTAATTATTACAATATTAATCTATCAATATTTAATCCCTAATTATTTATTTCTCTTACAACCTTCAGATGCTAGTGCGGAAGAAATTGCTCCACATCTAACAGAAGTACCTGAAGGCTATATTGGAATTTATTCTATCTCAGATTTAAATAAAGTTCGTGAAAATCTTAGCGGAAAATATATATTGATGAATGATCTAAATCTTACTGGCCCTACCTCAGAGGGCGGAGAACTATACAACAATGGAACCGGATGGACTCCAATTGGTTCGAAAACGGCTCCGTTCACAGGAACCTTGGATGGAAATGGATTTAGAATTATTGGGCTACATATTAATATGGAAACTACTCAAAATGATTACGCAGGACTATTTGGTTATGCCAACAGTGCCCAAATACTAAATCTAGGTATGGATAGCAGTTCCATAAAAATAGATAATCAATCAACCGATTCGTCAACCTCCAATGCCTATGCAGGTGGAATCGTCGGATATGGGTATGACATTACCATCACAAATTCTTATAATACTGGATCCATCCAGGCTATATCATTATTTGAGAGCTATGCAGGCGGTTTAGTGGGAGAGGTGGAAACGAGTTATAATAAAACCTCTACGATTACAAATGCTTACAATAAAGGTGAAGTAAATGCCAAAACCTATACGGGGGGTATTGCTGGAAACGTAACCCGCACAAATATAACGCAAACCTATAATACGGGGAATATTAGCCCTGCAAGCAACGGTAGTAAATATGTTGGTGGAATTGTAGGATATGGTTATTACGCCACTATAACTGAAACTAGTAATAGCGGGCAGATCAATTATGGGACTTATGGCGGAGGAATAGCAGGATATCTTTCCTCTTCAAAAATAGATATCTCTGACAATACCGGTGACTTAAATAGCACCATAAATTTTTCCACTGGCGGAGGAATTGCAGGCTCCATTACTTCTACAACCATTAGTCATTCCAAAAACAAAGGGAAAATCAGCAGTTTACCAGATTATTCTAATGGTGGTGGAATTGTTGGAGCTGCGAAGGGAAACTCTTCAATCGTAAAATCATATAACCAAGGAGATGTAACAGTTGGCTCCTCTGGGGGAGGAATTACCGGTGAAATGTATAATTCGATTGTCGTACAAGCCTACAATTCTGGAAATATAAAGGGATTTTATACAGGAGGAATTAACGGTTATGCATCTAGTACGACCATAAAGGAAAGTTATAATATCGGAATGATTAATGCGAAATGTTATTCCGGTGGTATTGCTGGAGATGTAACAACCTCAACAATACAAAATAGTTATAATGTAGGGAGGGTAAGTACCTCATACTGGAATTGTTCTAATGGAGCTATTGCAGGTGAATTTGAAGGAAACCTTTTGAACAACTACTTTTTGGATAATATGTCCAATGGTGTTGGAACAGGGAGTGCCGAGGGAACTTTTAAAAAGACTCTTGAAGAAATGAAATCTCCTTCGACGTTTAGTGGGTTTGATTTTACAACTATTTGGACAACAGGACAAAACTCACAATACCATTTCCCAGAGCTTGCTGGGATGGAACTTGCAGGTCTCGAAAGTGTCGTAAAAATTGAAATGAAATCCTTACCGGAAAAATTAAATTATATTCAAGGTGAAGATCTAGATTTAACAGGTGCATCCATCACTGCTTTTTCAAATTTCGGGAATACCTTTGATAAGAATGTGACCATGCAAATGGTTGACTCCTATTATAAAAATGAAGCCCGTACCCAACAGCCAAGAGTTACATATGAGGGGCTTTCGGTCTATTTTACTGTAACTGTCGAAAAAGATGTAACACCGCCAGCTATACCAGTTGTGAAACCGGTGACAGACCAGTCAACAAACGTGCAAGGTGAAGCGGAACCTGGATCTAAGATTACCGTTAAAAATGCCTATGGAAAAACCATCGGTACAGGAACAACAGTCGTAGATGGGACATTCGATGTATTGATTCCAGTGCAAAAACGACAAAGTTTGCTCTTGGTAACAGCAACGGATCAATTTGGCAATCAAAGTGGTGCAGCTGAAGTAGGGGTAATGGATGTCACTCCTCCAGCAAAACCGATTGTTAATCAAGTGACTGACCAATCAACTAGCATTACAGGAACAGCAGAAGAAACGACAATCGTTCACGCACAGGTCGGAAATGATGAATGGTCCAACATATCCTATGATGGTACATTTGAGATCAATATTCCGAAGCTAAAAGGCGGAACCATTATTGATGTATGGGTAAGTGATTTCTCCGGAAACGTCGGCGAAATCACGAAAGTAACAGTTGTAGACGAAACGGCACCATCAGTTCCAGAAGTGCACGAGATGACCGATTTTGATACAACACTAACAGGAAGTGCAGAACCTGAATCTACGGTTGTGGCAAGGGTGGACGGAAACGAACTTAGCCGTGCTACAGCTGGTTCAAATGGAGATTTTTCGATTCCTTTAGAAAAACAAGCAGCAGGAACTACCATTGAAGTAATCGCAATCGATGCCGTTGGTAACAAAAGTGTCCCAGCTTATATCCAAGTCAGCGATCTAAAGCCAGCGCTTAAAAAATTGGTTGGGGAGAATCGCTATTCGACAGCGGTAGAAATCTCGAAACTTGGTTGGTCTAAAGCTGACACTGTCTTTTTAGTGAATGGATGGGCAATTGCTGACGGGTTAACGGCTACACCATTAGCCTCAGCAAATGACGCACCGATTTTGTTGACAACAAAGGAGTCAATTCCTGATGAAACATTTAAGGAAATCCAGCGCCTTGACGTGAAAACAGTCGTTCTCATCGGGGGAACTAGCGTAATCTCTGATTCTATTAAGGACAGTTTTGAAGCAAGTGGAATAATGGTATCACGGATTGGCGGTGAAAATAGGTATGAAACGTCACTAATGATTGCTCAAGAGTTAGATAAAGTTTCTGAGGTGAACACCGTATATATGGCTTATGGATATGGCGAGCCGGATGCACTATCGATTGCCGCCCAATCCGGAAAATCGAAGCAGCCCATTATCCTAACCGAGAAACAGGCCGTGCCGACGAAAACAATTGATTGGTTAAAAGATGAGGGTTTACAAACTGCCTATTTTATTGGCGGCACTACCGTGATTGCCCCTGCAATTATAAATCAAATGAATCAAATAACTGCTCAAAATGTATTAAATAATCGATTAAGCGGGGATAACCGTCTGCAGACCAACGCAAAAGTGATTGAGACCTTTTACCCGCAATCGACCATGTCGACGATTATGGCTGCAAATTCCGACACGACTAAATTAGTTGATGCCTTATCTGCCGGACCATTAGCAGCAAAATATAACGTTCCAGTGTTATTAGTATCAAATTATGGATTAGACAGTGCACAAATAGGTGCCTTAGAATCAAAGAAAACCACCAATGTACATCAAATCGGCGGCGGAATTGAATCATCCGTGCTAAATCAATTAGTAGAGTTAATGAATTAGTTTCTTATGAAAAATGCCTCAAGTTGAAAAAACAACTTGAGGCATTTTTCTTTTTGCCTGATACTATTGAATAATAAATTCCTTTGTAAGACATAAAAATAGTGTGGTAGAGTAAAACCCTACATTGATCCTCTAAAGTCTACATAGGGATTCTTTTGTTTAATTTTATTAAATACAATTCTTCTAATGTGATCTTTTTAAAAAAACCATATGGTATCTCACCCAGAATTTCTTTCTCCAGTGGAATCGGTAAAGACAATGAAAATTAATAATTCCATCACTTCCGATGGCAGTTTCTACTTTTTTCTTTCTTAAGGAATCAATCTCCTGGAACTGGAATTTGATTGGTTTCTTAAAAAAAGTACGATACTCTAACCGATTATTGGTAATAACAACACGTTCATAAAAAAAATACGCAGATATAGCAAACAAAATGATAAAGGGAATAATAGCTGTAAAGAATACTGTTTTGATTGAAGGATTTTGATAATTAAATATAATCGTATTGAGTAAAATAATCATAATTCCACCAATAAACATTGGTAGGTTAAATCTAATTAAAGTCATATTAGCACTCCTTTTAAAGTAACAACAATTAAAGAGTATTTGCCAACAGATACAAGTTCTACACTTAATGGAAAAACAAAAACTATTGTAATCGGTGGGGAAGGTGTTATTAGTAATCAAGTATTTACTAAAATGCCTGGTGCACAACGAATTGCTGGTGAAAATCGCTATGCAACTGGAGCAAATCTGATTAATACATTAAATTTAAGTACGGAAAATGTTTTTATTGACAACGGCAGAGGGGTTGCAGATGCGTTAACTGGCAAGTTTTAGCTGCAAAAGAAGATGCATCTTTATTGTTGGTTGAAAAGAACTTTGTTCCCAATGAAATGTTAGAAGTAATTGCTAAGAATGGTGTGAATCATGTGACTATTTTAGGTGGAGAAGCAGCAGTAAGCCAATCTGTGTCTCAAACCCTTGTAACATTACCATC
Organism: Neobacillus phoenicis; assembly: GCF_047302305.1. Lineage (NCBI taxonomy): Bacteria > Bacillati > Bacillota > Bacilli > Caryophanales > Bacillaceae > Neobacillus > Neobacillus phoenicis. The sequence continues at coordinate 1,330,213 of NZ_CP154847.1, forward strand.
TAATTAGTAAATATACTTTTTACAATAAGAGCTTAATGATTATAAATAAAAAGCAAAACCCTCTCCCTAAAATGAGAGGTTTTGCTTTTTTTAATTAATAGTTGGTCTTCCAATTGAATAGTATTGGATTCCGTACTTTTGGGCTTCTTCAAGTTTAAAGCAATTTCGACCGTCAAATATGATAGGAACGGTCATTTTTTCTTTAATATCCTGTAATTTTATGTTTTTGATTTCATCCCATTCGGTTAAGATAAAACCCACTTCAGAACCATGTAGAGCTTCTTCAGAAGAAACCGCATAACTAATTTTGTCGCCGAAGAGTTTTTCTACTTTTGGCATTGCAATCGGATCATAAACGGTTACCGATGCACCATCAAGCAGCAAATTCTGTATTAATTGTAAGGAAGCGGCCTCACGGATATCATCCGTGTTGGGTTTAAAGGTTAGCCCTAGTACGGTAGCTTTTTTCCCAGCTAAAGAACCGAAATGTTCCTTTGCTTTATAGAAAAGAAGCTCTTTTTGCATGCGATTGACATCAATCACAGATTGTAAAATTTTAAAATCATAATCAAATTCTTTAGCCAAATGGTTCAGTGCATGGATATCTTTTGGAAAACAGGAGCCTCCAAAGCCTATCCCAGCTTTAAGGAAATTGATTCCAATTCTTTTATCCAGTCCTACACCTGTAGAGACATGGTCGATGTTAGCACCAATTCTTTCACAAAGATTTGCAATTTCGTTAATAAAACTAATTTTTAAAGCGAGAAAGGAATTAGATGCATATTTTATCATTTCTGCACTACGAATATCGGTTTGAACAAAGGGCAGATGAAACGGAGTATAAATTTCTTCAATTTTTTTAGCTGCTTCACTAGAGTTTGACCCGATAACAATTCGATCGCCATGAAAGGTATCGTGTATGGCAGTACCTTCTCGTAAGAATTCAGGATTAGAGACCATATCAATTTGAATGTGGGGTGAGACACGCTCTTGTATTAATCTACCAATGCGTTCATTTGTTCCAACTGGTACGGTACTTTTTATGACGACAATAGTATCTTCATTTATATATTCAGCAATTTGGATTGCTGCTTCTTCAAGGAAACTTAAATTCGCAGAACCATCTTTATTGGCAGGAGTTCCAACCGCGATAAAAATACAATTTGCATTGGAATATGCTTCCTCAGCACTAGAGGAAAATGTTAAACGGCCATGGTCTATATTTCGTTGAATAAGTTCATCTAAACCAGGCTCATAAATAGGTGATATGCCTTGATTTAATAAGGAGATTTTTTCTTCATCAATATCATAGCAAATGATTTGATGCCCTACTTCTGATAGGCAGGCACCTGTAACAAGACCAACATATCCTGTTCCAGTAATGGTTATATTCATGTTAATCCCTTCTTTATGTCAGTAGTAAGATCTATAGCAACTTTATTATTATAGCTTAAATAAATAAGGTTATATATTATTTTTTTAATATAAGATACAAACATTGAAAAAAGAAATAGATTTATTTTTCTTCATGTATAAATATTGGTATAATGACTTTATGTGATTTTAGAGGTAATCCCACAATGCATCTAATTGCAGTTGTAAACAGATAAAAGGATATATAAGGTGTTGAAAAAATGGATAGTAAAAAAATTCTTGTAATAACAAATATGTATCCTAGTAAAGATCATAAAAGTTTTGGTATTTTTGTAAAGAATCAGGTCGATGCTATTAAAAAGAGAAATTTTCAAGTTGATGTTATAGCCATTACTAATCCAAAGAGTGGAAAAGTAAGTGTAATAACCAAATACATAATTTGGATTTTGAAGGCGCTTTTGATTTTATTGATAAAAGGTAGTAAATATCAAGTTGTTCATGCTCATTATGTTTTTCCAAGTGGATACTTAGGACTCTTATTTAAAAAGCTATTTAAATCCAAGTTGGTAGTGACCGCCCATGGTGGTGATATTGACAAAATGGCCAATAAAAATAAATGGCTTTTTCAAAAAACTAAAACAATATTGGACCAAGCAGATCATGTTATCGCTGTAGGTGAAGCACTATATCATGAAATAGTGACGAACTTCTCAGTCAGTAAAGAGCAAATATCAATAATCAATATGGGTGTAAACCGTCAATTATTCAAGCCTATAGAAAAGCAGCTTGCTAAGGAAAATTGTGGACTAGAGAAAGAAGCTACGAATTTGCTTTTTGTTGGTAATATAATTGAACAAAAAGGGTTAATAGAATTGGTTGAAGCGATGGCACTTGTTTCTGAACAAGAAGGAGATGTACAGCTCTATTTAATCGGTGACGAGAAAGATCCAACATTCAAACAGAAATTGGAATTGAAAATAATAGAAAGTCAATTACAAAATAAAATAAACCTACTCGGAGTAAAGGAGCAATCAGAAATATCTACATGGATGTGTGCTGCTGATTGTTTAGTGTTGCCATCTCATATTGAAGGATTTGGGCTAGTTGCATTAGAAGCCATGGCATGTGGAACTCCGGTTATCGGGACAAATATTGGAGGGCTAAAGACTTTGTTGGCGAATGGTTCAGGGGTAGTAGTACCTGTGAAAAATTCAAAAGAGCTGTCAAAAGCAATTTTAAATGTCCTTTCAGCAAAAGATAAAAGAAATAGTATAATAAAAAATGGATTGAAAAAAGCAGAGGAAAACGACCAGGAACTCATACTTAATCGGGTAATGGAAGTCTATTTTCCTACTGGAGGGTAGGATATATGAACGGAAGATCGATAAATAGAAAAAAAGTATTATTTATATCTTCATTAGGTGGACACTTGACACAACTACTACAGTTAAAGTCACTTTTTGTTGAGTATGATTACCATATTGTTACAGAAAAATCTATTATCACAGAAGATTTAAGTAAGCAATACCAAATGTCCTTTTTGGCATATGGTGCAAGAAACTACTTATTTAAATATATTTTTAAATTCAGTTATAATATTTTTAAATCTTTATACTATTTTTTAAGGGAAAAGCCAGATGTTGTTGTAACAACAGGTGCGCATACAGCAGTGCCAACATGTTACATCGCTAAGTTATTTGGAAAAAAAGTGATATTTATTGAGAGTTTTGCAAAAACGTCAACTCCAACATTATCAGGGAAACTTGTTTATCCAATAGCTGATTTATTCATTGTCCAATGGGAGGAAATGTTAAAACATTATCCAAAGGCTGTTTATGGAGGGTCAATCTATTGATATTAGTAGTTTTAGGAACACATGAACTTCCCTTTGATCGCTTGTTGAAGAAAATAGACAAGCAAATTTTGCTGGGCAATATAAATGAGGAAGTTCTTGTTCAGGCAGGTCATACAAAATATTATTCGAAAAATATGCAAATTTTTGATTTTACTACCTATGAACATATGGCAGATCTTTATAGGAAAGCGAATTTTATCATTACCCATGGCGGTACAGGTTCGATTACAATGGGTATGAAAATGGGAAAAAAGGTCATAGCTGTCCCGAGATTAATTAAATATGGTGAGCATAATGATGACCATCAGCTTGAAATTGTGAAGCAGTTCCAGGAAACAGGACATATACTTTATTGGAGCGAACCGATGAGTTTATCAGAAGTTCTGCGTCTAGTTAAAAGTTTCAATCCCGTTAAGTTTGAGAGTGGTAACAAGAAAATTATATCTCTTATTAAGCAATTTATTGATGGAGCATAGTAAGATGAAATCTCTGCATAGAAGAAAGGAACCGCTTATTCAATAAAAGCAGAATTACTTATGCCCGCGTGTAAGACGGTGAGAGGAATTACGAGGATGAATAAATTTGAAAAAATATTATTAACGATTTTTCTTATAGAACTTTTTGTAGGTGGTGGAGGAAGATTAATCGACTTTGGCGTTATTTCCATACGCCAAGTCTTATTTATTTTATTAATCTTAACCTATATCTATCGTGTAATAAAAGAAAAGGCTTATACCAATAAAGCTATTAATACTTTTTTTCGCAGGGATCCGGTTACGGTTGGAATATATCTTCTAATTGGCTGGTTTTTCGTTAGTGCTGTAATTGGATACTGTAATGGAAACACTCCATCCATTATTTTAATGGATTTTTTTAGGGTGTCCTTTTTTGCAGCTTATTTCCCATTAGCCTATTACGTTTCTGAGGAGAGGTATTCTAAACAAAGAATTATTACATTACTAAAATATTGTGCTTTTTTTGTTGCTGTCTTTACTATGCTTTTAGCACTTTTGGGAAAGACCATGTATAGTTCGAATTTTGAATTATATAAACAGTTTTGGAAACATCTAATGAATGACGACTTGCTATTTAGACGGAGTCATAGTGTATTCTATAAAAGTCATTTCTATGTATTTATTGGATTGGTCTTATCTTTAAATGCTGTGTTATCAAAAAAGTTTTTAAAAATTGATCTTCTTAATATCCCTCTTTGTTTTATCTCTATTTTTTGGTCAGATACAAGAGGTTTTTTTATCGCGCTAATGGTAAGTATTCTTATGATCGTCATTATAGATGTAAAGTTAATAATTACCCCTGTAAAAGGGATGGCTGAAAAAATTAAAACAATGAGTAAAAATTCACAATTACTAATAAAGTCAGCTGTTTTATTAATGATCACATTCTCCGTTCCTTATTTGTATCAATATTTAACGTTAGAACGATTTGAACAAAGCACAGAAGCGCATAATCACATAAAAAATGGAGCAGTGAATGATACAAGTGTTGGTGCTAGGGTAGAGTTTTTGATAGCATCGAAGGAAAAATTATTAAGTAATCCTGTTCATTTTATTTTCGGCGAGGGATATGGAACATCAATTGCTGGTAGAGTTGAAGGAATTGAAATGAGCTTTCTGGATATTTGGGTAGAGCAGGGAGCGATTGGTTTAGGGATGTGGGTATTTCTGTGCCTACTTGTTATATACAATTACAATAGTGGACATAAGAATGGAATGGAGATAACGACAGAAGACGTCTCGTTAGTAGGAGCATTTGTTGGGGTAGTACTATTAACCAATATTAATCCGTTTATTAATAATCCAATAGGTATCAGTTTTTTCTTGTTGATATTGATATTTTCTAAACAAATTAAGAATAAGCAAAGATGGAACCCCATTTGAATTCAAATGGGGTCTTTATTGCGCTTTTGCAGCGCTTCGCTCTAAAGGGTAAGTCCATTGCATGCCGTTGTGGCGGAAAGGAATGTTTATATATCTGTGAGAGGCGCATGAAATTCTTTCAAATGCCTCCTCTATTTGGCTATTTATAAAGGTGTTAGGTCGAGAAAAATAATGTAATTGACTAATAAGATGTTATTAGCCCTAACGAATAGGAGGTTCTTTGCATATATAGTCCTTAAAGGAGAGGATATGTATGAAAATAATTCAACGCTTGATACCTGCATCTAATAAAGATACGCGCCCGGGAATAAAAATGGTTCCTAAATACATTACCATCCATGAAACTGATAATACAAGTCTAGGGGCAGATGCAGAAGCGCATGCAAGGTTACAGGAAAGAGGGAATGACCGTAAAGCATCTTGGCACCTTCAAATTGATGATCAAGAAGCAATACAGTCGGTTCCTTTTGATGAAGTAGCATGGGCAGCAGGTGATGGGCGAAATGGTTCAGGGAATAAAAAGTCTATACACATTGAGATTTGTGTGAATTCTGACGGAGATTATCGTAAAGCAGTTGAAAATACAGTAGATGTAACGAAGCAGCTTATGGTCCAATTTAATATTCCTATTTCAAATGTCGTTCAACACAATTATTGGACGGGGAAAAACTGTCCTAGGTATCTTAGGAATGGGGAAATGGGTGTTAACTGGAAGGACTTTATTAATTTGTTAAATAGTAAAGGTGGACTGACTACTCAACCACAGAGTCCGCTTGCTGAACCAGTTTTTGTTGACAGTAACACAATTATACAACGTGTCCGAGCTCTTGTAAGGACAGATATTCGAAAAGCACCTACTCATCACTCGGAATTTGTTCGGGACGCAATACCAGGAGAGGAATTTAACGTTTTTGCACGTGAAGGAGATTGGCATAATGTGGGGCGAGATAATTGGATTGATGGAAATGGTGGAAAGAACCTTTATTGGATTGATAATCCTGCACTAAAAGGCAAAGAATAGAAAAATCCTAGACAGAGCGGTAAGAAGTAATTATAACGATACCCTTCTCAACTTGAGAAGGGAGAATACATAAAATTATTGAAGACAATCTGTCATTCTACTATTTCAAATTTCAAAGCGGAATAAAAATCTTTGTTTACACTCATATTCCTGATAGAATAATAGTCAAAGGAAAATAGGAGGTGAGCAATATTAATATTCTGAAAAAAAAGATAATACCATTAATTTTTTGTTTTGGGATAATAAGTACAATTAGTATGTTTGTACCATCCACTACAAAAGCGGCTACCCTTTTGAATGCACCGCTTATTTATCAATTACCGGAATTAAAGAATGGTTGTGAGGTTACTAGTTTAGCTATGCTCCTTCAATATAGAGGCATTAATGTAAGTAAAATGACACTTGCAAACCAAGTAAAAAAGGATCCTACACCATATCACAAAGTTGGAAGCACGATTTACTGGGGAAATCCGAATACCGGATTTGTTGGTGATATTACTGGTAATTCAATCGGCTATTCTGTATACCATGGTCCGGTTTATCAGCTGGCTAGTCAATATACCAATATGATTGATTTAACAGGAAACTCATTCGATGTCATATCGAAACAACTAGACAGCGGTAACCCTGTATGGGTAATTACAACAAGTACATTTGATACTGTTCCTAGCAGTCAGTGGCAAACCCTACAAACTCCAACCGGTCCTATTTCAATGACTTTTCATGAACATAGTGTTCTTCTTACGGGATATGATAATAACTATGTTTATTTTAATGATCCTCTTGCAAATATAAAAAATCGGAGAGTTTCCCGTACTGCCTTTATTAGAGGCTGGGAGCAATTTGGTAAACAGGCAATGACATATGGATCAGCCATTGGAATGATAGATTCCCCTGTTTCAGGTTTAAAAGTAAATGATAATATTAACATTTCTGGTTGGTTTTTAGATGACGGTGGCGTTTCAAAAATAGAAGTGTTGGTAGATGGAAAAGTGACAGGCCAGGCGATTTATGGGGATGCCAGACCCGATGTACAAAATGCCTATCCTAATTATTATAATGGAAATGCAGGCTATCATTATTTGCTTGATATAACTCAGCTTTCTGGTGGTATTCATTCAATAACGGTAAGAGAAACTGGGAAAAGCGGTTATGTTACGACATTACCTGAAAGGACAATAACCGTTTCACCTGTCAGAGGTATTTTAGATAGCCCTACTTCTGATAGTCATTTAAAAGGTATACATAACGTATCAGGTTGGTTCTTAGATGAAAATGGCGTTTCAAAAATAGATGTGCTAGTAGATGGAAAATTAGCAGGGCAGGCGACTTATGGGGATGTACGACCAGACGTCCAAAGAGCATACCCAGAATATAATAATGGGAATGCAGGCTTTCATTACTCTTTAGATACAACCAATTTTAGCGATGGGCCCCATACTGTTACTGTAAGAGAAACATCTACGAGTGGCCGAGTAACGACTTTGGCTGAAAAACCTGTAACGATTTCAAATGTCAAAGGGTATTTAGATAATCCAGCCGATAACAGTAACATAAAAGGAAGCACTAACGTATCCGGGTGGTTCCTGGATGAAAGTGGAGTAGCAAAAATAGAAATTCTAGTGGATGACAGAGTAGCTGGTCAGGCTGTCTATGGAGATGCCAGAACGGATGTGAGAAAGGTTTTTCCGGAGTATAACAACGGAAATTCGGGATATCACTATTCATTTGATTCGTCAAGATTTAATGATGGACCCCATACTATTACGGTAAGAGAAACAGGAACAAATGGCAAGGTAACTACTTTACCGGAAAGAAATGTTACGTTTTCAAATGTTAAAGGATATATGGATAACCCCACACCAAGCAGCAAGTTAACAGGAATCACTAACGTCTCAGGCTGGTTTTTAGACACGAGCGGAGTGTCGAAGATCGAAATTCTAGTGGATGGGGCAGTAGTAGGTCAAGCTGTCTATGGGGATGCAAGATTAGATGTAAAATCCGCCTTTCCAGAGTATAACAATGTAAAATCCGGCTATCATTACCCATTGGATACGACACGGTTTAGTGAAGGAATTCATACCGTTACAGTGAGGGAAACTGGTGAAAACGGATTTGTAACTACATTATTAGAAAATAAAGTAACATTCACAAATACTGTAAAAAGTTATCTGGAAAATCCGACTTCAGACACCAAGTTAAAAGGAATTACTAACGTATCGGGTTGGTTCTTGGATCCAAGTGGTGTGTCAAAAATTGAAGTGCTCATCGACGGTGAAATTGCAGGACAGGCTTTCTATGGAGATGAGAGGGTAGATGTAAAAAATGTATTTCCTGAGTATAACAATGGGAATGCTGGTTTTCATTTTGCATTAGATACAACAAGATATATTCAAGGAATTCATACCTTAACAGTAAGGGAAACTGGGAAAAATGGTCAAATTAAGCTCATGCCAGAAATAACAGTAACGTTTTTCTAAAATAAATTAAAAGAGGAAAAGCTGGAGGTCAATCAGCTTTTCTTTTTTATATCTATTGAGAATGTCATAAGTTTGAAATGAGTGGTTATACTAGACCGGGTATAGTATAAAAGTTTATTTCTACAATCCTAAATTAATCTATGCTATAATACGTTGTATTTATATTAATAAAAATGCGGTTATGGACCATTGAAATGAGCAAGACCCTAATTAGGAAATGCTCTTTATTAAATACAAATTTTTTACAGATTTATATGGAGAGAAACTAAATGAATCCTAAAATTAGTATTATAGTTCCTGTTTATAATGTTGAATCTTACATTCATGCTTGTATAGATAGTATATTGGACCAGTCCTTTACAGACTTTGAACTAATATTAGTGGATGATGGTTCAAGTGACCGAAGTGGTTTTATTTGTGATGATTTTTCCGAGAAAGATAACAGAATCATTGTTATTCACAAAGAAAACGGAGGTCAGTCTTCTGCAAGAAATAGAGGAATAGATGCGGCCAAGGGAGATTATATTGGCTTTATTGATAGTGATGATTGGATACACAGAGATATGTACAAAATTTTGTATTCGTATGCTATTGAAAAAGATGCTGAAATTACTGCATGTAACTTAATGCAGTATGATAAAAACTCTGAAAGTCATTTATATAGTAATAATACGACAAATCAATTATTTGACAAAACTTCCGCAATGCACGAGCTTTATTTAAATGAAAGACTAACATTTAGTCCATGTAATAAATTATATAAAAAGGAAATTATCCAAGGTCTGCGATTTAAAGAAGGGTATATACTTGAAGACATGGACTTTGCTTATAAAATCATTCACCAAGCTAACAAAATATATTATACAGGACAGGCTTTATATAATTATCGTTTTAATGAAAAAAGCACGATGCGTAAAGCTTTTTCTAAAAAGCGTCTAGATGAATTTGAGGTAAGAAGGGATATGTATCTGTTCTATCTTAATAATTATCCTGATATAGCTAATGAATTATACGCAGAATGGTTTTTAACAGGGGTAATGTTATATATTAATATTGAAAAGTACTTTTTTAATGAAAAGAATCAATTTAAATATTTACTTGATTTGGATCGACAAAAAATAAGGACATTACTAACTAAAAAAAGTTATAATCAGAAGAAAAAAATTCTATTATCTATAGCGGTTATTTCTCCCCAAATCCTAGTAATGTTTTACCGCCTATACTGGGATAAAGTAAAGGGTGAATTATAATTATTAACCTCTACTAGTATTACTTTGGAGTTGAAAAAATGATAGGTTTTATAATTTTAAATTACAATACATGGGAAATGACTATACGTTGTGTAGAATCTATTTCTGAAACATGTAAAAAAAATCATACTATTTATATTGTGGATAATGGGTCATTAAATGACTCTTATCATCAGCTTAAGAAACGATATCGTGACCATAAAAATGTCGTGTTGATTCAATCTGAAAATTTAGGCTATGCGAAGGGAAATAATATAGGTATTAGACAGGCTATTAAGGATGGTCATGACATCATTACCATTGCTAATAATGATGTCATATTTCTAGATGAGAGTATTGAGCATATGCATAACTATCTTGAAAAACATGAAAATGTAGCGGTTGTATCTCCTTATATCTTGTCACCTGAAGGTGAGTTGCAAAACTTACCTTCTTTAAAGCCATTAGAAACATTGGATTATCTATTATTTAATACTAAGCTAAGCAAATTTGCCTCCCATAGTAAAAAAGAGCAATACAATGATAAATATTATTTATCAGCTGACTCTATAAAAGGTGACCCTATACCCATTTATAAATTTTCAGGTTGTTGTTTTATGGCAAGAAGTGAAATGCTATCGAAACTAGGCTTATTCGATGAACATACTTTTTTATATTATGAAGAGGATATTCTTTGTCATAAAATGTATAGATCAGGCTATAAAGCTTACTTTTTACCAGAATCTAAAATTGTACATCATCATGGACTGACCACGGGGAAAGACAACCTGTTTGTTGATACAGAAATGTTAAAAAGTGAGATTTATTTCTTGGCAAGAATATATCAATTAAATCTTTTCTGGCTGCTTTTCATCTATGCTGATCGCGCCATCACTCCAATAATGAAAAAAATTAAGAAACGATATAGGCTCACGTTTACAGAGTATTTAGTTTTTTTAAGAAAAACATGGTCGCATTTTGTTAAGTACTCAAAATATAGAAACAGCAAAAAATATAGTGAAAAAAATTGATATTACTAAGTAATAATGAGGGATGAGTGTTGAATAATAAGGCATTTACTTTTATAAAAAACTTTTCATACACCCTGTCATCGAATCTAATTTCAATACTAATCTCGACAGTATTAATACTTATTGTACCAAAGTGGATAGGCGTAGAAGATTATGGTTACTGGCAATTGTACCTCTTTTATTCATCTTATGTGGGTTTCTTGCATTTTGGCTGGAATGATGGTATCTATCTTAGATATGGTGGTAAGGATTATAATGATTTAAATAAAGAATTATTTTTCTCACAGTTCTGGATGTTAATTGTCTTTCAGGTATTGATAGGATTTGTTATCATTGGTGTTTCAGCCACTCTTAGTTTAGATGTTAATAAGTTATTTATTCTTCAAATGACTGCATTATGTATGTTACTTGTTAATGGAAGGCTGATGCTTATTTTTATCCTCCAGGCTACAAATAGGATTAAAGAGTATGCGCATATTACATTAATGGAAAGAATCCTTTACTGTTGCTTAATATTGCTATTCCTATTAGTAGGTATTAGGCAATATAAGGTGTTGATCTTTGCTGATATTATTGGAAAACTAGTAACATTAGTGTACGCAACATACTGTTGTCGGGAGATAGTATTCAATAAGGTGTCCTCTTTCTATTTCAATTTGAGAGAAACGGTTAAGAATGTTAGTGTAGGTATTAAGTTGATGTTTGCTAATGTTGCCAGTATGCTAATAATCGGGATTGTTCGATTTGGAATAGAACGTAATTGGAATGTATCAACATTTGGTAAGGTATCATTAGTCATGAGTATTTCTAGCCTAATGATGGTATTTATCGATGCTGTCGGTATAGTCATGTTTCCGGTTTTACGACGAACGAATCAGGATAAACTTCCAATGCTGTATACCACTATGAGAACATTTTTAATGGTACCTTTGCTAGGATTACTAATTGTGTATTACCCTATGAAGGTAATCTTGACTGTTTGGTTACCACAGTATTCTGAGAGTTTATTATATATGGCACTACTATTTCCAATGTGTGTATATGAAGGTAAAATGGCATTGTTAATTAATACCTATTTAAAAACGTTACGAAAAGAAAAGTTAATGCTTACTTTCAATTTAGCATCCGTAGTATTAAGTGCCATCCTTACAATCTTGTTCACCATAATGTTTAAGAGTCTGCCATTAGCAATTGTATCTATTGTTATCCTTTTAGCCTTCCGGTGTGTACTAGCAGAAATCTTTTTATCAAAGATCATTAATGTAACAGTGAATAAAGATATTATACTTGAACTTATACTTACAATTATTTTTATACTTTCAGGTTGGTTTATATCATCACTGTTAGGTGTAGGGCTTTATCTAGCTGCTTATGGATTGTATTTACTTATCCAGAAAAAAGACATACAAGCAACGGTTATTACTGTTAAACAGTTAGTGAGAGGGTAATAAAAAAGACGACTTTACCATTATGTTAAGGTTTTAATGGTAAAGTCGTCTTTTCAATGTAGGATTAGTATTTTATTTAACAATGATATAGACACCAAGTAGGATTACACATGTTCCAATCCAGCGTGATAAAGGGATTACTTCTTTAAAAATTAAAAAACCTACAAATAAAGAAATAATATAAGCTAAACTTTGCAGTGGGTAAAGATAACTTATTGGAAATTTAGATAATAAATACATCCAAATTATAGTTGCGATGATATATAAAGCAAATCCAAGTAGAATAAGAGGAGAAAAAACGATTTGAAAAAATTTTGATATTAATGATCCGTGTAACTCCAATTTTTCTAAACCCATTTTCCAAGCGGTTTGCCCAAAAACCAAGCATAATATATTCAGAAATATCAATAAAAATTTCATATTTTTTTCCTTTCGTGAAATTGCTGCTTTATTCCTTCAACTTCATTTTTTAGTATACCTACATCTTGTGCTAGTTGGCTTGTCTTACTAGATAACTTAGAAATTGTTAAAGTTAAAGAAAAAATTAGAAAAAACTGAAATACAAATGATAGTAGGAAAACTGCATTAACGGGCTCTTTAATACTTAAGAATTTTGCAGTATATACTCCAATTCCTGAGAATGCTGCTAGTAGCACATTTACAATACAGAAAAAAAGCCAAAGTAATGAGTACTTTAGTTCTAAATTATACTTTCGTATCATATTGACTATCAAAATAAAGGTACAAAGGGAAGCTATAAACAAAATAATTTGAAGTCTTGCAGTTATCATGGATTTCTCCTTTTGATGAATCGAAAAGTTTATTTTAGGTTAAACCGATTTTTCTTAGATTATCAATAATAATAGCTGTGGATACTTTTATCATATAATATACTGACTTAAATGCATTTATACTCGACTCTCCACCAACTCTTTCGTTCATTACAACGGGAATTTCCTCAATCTGGTAATTATTTCTTAGTAAATAAACAATAGATTCTGGCTCAGGATAATCTATTGGGTAACGATTACTAAAAAGTTCAATTACTTTTTTATTTGCTGCCCTAAATCCGGATGTAGGGTCTGTAATTTTTTTCTTTTGTAGAAGCTTTATTAATAAACTGAAGTAATTGATTCCAAGCCTTCTAAAAAACGATGATTGGAAGCCTTTGTGTTCTAAATATCTTGATCCGATTACAAGGTCTGCTTCTCCCGCAATAATTGGTTTAATAAGCTCCTTGATATACGAGGGATTATGTTGTCCATCACCATCAACTTGAATCGCGATATCATAACCGTTTAATAAAGCGTATTTATAACCAGTTTGTACCGCACCACCGATTCCTAAATTTGTTGGTAAATCTATAACCTTTAAACCAAAATCTCTACACACAATAGAGGTTTTATCTTTTGAGCAGTCATTTATAACAAGGATATCAACATTATTAATATTTTTAAATGATTCTACAACGTGTTTAATTCCTTGCTCTTCATTATAAGCAGGAACTATTACTAATACTTTCACAAATTATACCTCCTATAACGTAGAACCTAATCTAAATTCCCATTGAGCCAATTTACAACAATTTTCCCGAAAATAGGGCAAAATATGCACATGTTAGTATAGCATAAAATGCAAATAAAATCATCGGAAATAAAATAATATGATGAATAGACTTATTTTTATATATGGAATATGAATATAGCTATCAATTGTCGAACTAGGTTGACTTGGATGTCGATATTTGATTTTATTATTAGTATGGTTTTATTATATTTGACATAAAAAAGGAGAAACAAAATGAAACTTAATACTATGCTAAAGGGTATTGAAGAAAAATTGAAAATTCATTACCTGTTTCTAATAATAGCAATTCCTTTTGGTATCTATTGGTCCATTCTTCTGCCCCAATTCCAAGCTCCTGATGAAGCTGTTCATATATATCGCGCTTACGAAATATCAGAAGGACACTTTTTAAGCAAGCATGTAGATGGGAAAACAGGTGATTTTCTCCCTACCTCCATCCTTGAATTTGTAGAGACTTCCGGTCTTGGTGAATTACCGTTTAATTACCATTTGAAGGTTCAATCTGAAAAGATTAATGCAGCAAAAGAAATAAAATTGTCAAATGAAAGGAGTTTTTACTCTTTTCCATCAAGTGCTATTTATAGTCCGCTTCCATATTTACCGCAAGCTCTTGGAATGTTTATCGGACGTATTTTGGACCTTCCAATCTATTACATACTATTAGTTTCTAGATGGTGTAATTTATTAGCATATGTCGTTTTAAGTTTTTATGCTATTAAATTGATACCAAGGTTAAAAAGATTTTTATTTATACTTGCTCTTATGCCTATGACAGTTCATCAAGTATCTTCATTAAGTGCAGATGCTTCTACCTTTGGGTTTGCATTCTTGTTATCGGCTTATATATTTCGTTTAATCTTTTCATCGGAAAGTCAAAAAATCAGAAGGAAAGATGTAGCCATATTATTATGTTTGACAGTTGCTTTAACACTTTGTAAATCTGCTTATTTTACATATTTCCTTCTAGTCTTTTTAATACCAGTAAGTAAGTTTTTAAACAAAAAACAATATTGGGTTTACAATAGTTTGGTTTCAATAGCAAATCCATTGATTTTATTTATTTGGATGCAGTTATGTAAGAATACTGAAATGGCAACAGATCCGGTAAGTCAATTAAAAACAATTTTATTACATCCGCTTAGTTTCTTGAAAAAGGTAATTGGTACTTTTATTTACGATGATGCAATTTATTTGCAATTTTTTGGGGTTTTTGGTTGGCTTGATACGCCCATTCCTTATATTATTAGCTATTTACTAATTGTCTTTTTAACTATTGCATTTACATCAGAGGAGCGTTTGGAAAGCGAGAATAAAGAAACCTATATTCGTGGAACCATTCTTTTTCTATTTTTCCTGATTCAAGCTGCAATTGTTGTAACTATGTTATATTTAGGATTCCCTCAAACTAATCCGAAAATGGTTATTGGTGTACAGGGGCGCTATTTCATTCCTATATTTTTAATTCTTGCATTTGGTATGTATGTACTTTATCCATTACTAAAAAAGAGATATACCGTCTATTTCATAGTGGTGGTAATTTCATTAGCTATTTCGTCCTATTTTATGTACATTCGATTCTACATTTAGCATTCGTTTAACTTATTAACTCCTTATGATTAGTTATTGGGTGAGAGTTACCCAAGTATGAACATAAGGAGTTTTTCTGTTTCAAAAGACCTATTAGGATGAATATGTCACAATATCTCAGGATGAAATGTCGATAAATGTAAAAAAAATATTGTTTCGTTCTACTAATCATATTATTATTAAATAGAATAATTGTTTAAAAGTGGGGTGGAAGACATAAATTACAAGACAACAAAATATTTGATATGTGCATCTTTTTTGTCAATTCCTTTACTATTTGGTAGTAGCAAGGTATGGGGAGAAGGAACTACGCTTCCTCCTAAAGGGTATATTGATGCCCCAACATATGGAGCTACTCTTAAAGGGCAAAGCGAGGTAACTGGTTGGTTTTTAGATGGAAACGGAGTTTCAAAAATTGAAGTATTGGTAGATGGAAAGAGCATGGGGCTAGCGGATTATGGTATTGCTAGAACCGATGTGCAAAAGGCCTTTCCAGATTATCAAAATGGAAAATCAGGTTATCATTTCTCCTTGAATACTAAAAATCTAACCAATGGTCAACATTCTTTATCAGTTCGAGAGACTGGGAATAATAACGCTACAAATAATTTAAATAGCATAATAAATGTTGCAAATTCTATATTATCACCAAAAGGTTATATAGAATCCCCTGCCCCAGGTTCTAAAATTAATGGACTGACAAATATAGAAGGTTGGTTTTTAGATGGAAGCGGTGTTTCCAAGATTGAGATATTGGTAGATGGAAAAATCGTAGGAGATGCACAGTATGGTACTGCTCGTCCTGATGTAGCAAAGGCCTTTCCAGACTATCAGGAGGCTAATTCCGGATATCGATATAGTCTTGATACAAGGAATTTAACAAATGGTCAGCATTCGTTAACTGTTAGAGGAACGGGCAAAAATGGGGTATTAACTGTACTTGGCAGCCAAATGGTGGATATTCAAAATATATCTGCAAAAGGATATATGGAAACACCAACTGCAGGTTCTACAATTAGTGGACTAAGTAAGGTACAAGGTTGGTTTTTGGATGAAAGCGGCGTATCCAAGATTGAGATATTGGTAGATGGGAAAAGCGTAGGAGCTGCAGAGTATGGAATTGCACGCCCGGATGTAGCAAAGGCCTATCCTTTATATCAAAATGCTAATTCAGGATATCAATATAATCTTGATACTACTAGTTTAACCAACGGCCAGCATACAGTAACTGTAAAAGAGACAGGAAATAACGGAACGACAACAGTACTTAGTAATACAGTTGTGAACATCCAAAATATTCCATCTGTAGGATACCTCGAAACACCATCAGTAGGTTCCACCATTGGCGGAATAAGTAAAGTACAAGGCTGGTTTTTAGATAAAAGTGGTGTATCCAAGATTGAGATATTGGTAGATGGAAAAAGCGTAGGAGCTGCAGAGTATGGAATTGCACGCCCGGATGTAGCAAAGGCCTATCCTTTATATCAAAATGCTAATTCAGGATATCAATATAATCTTGATACTACTAGTTTAACCAACGGCCAGCATACAATAACAGTAAAAGAGACAGGAAATAATGGAGTCACTAGAATATTAAATAATCATTTAATAAATGTTCAAAATGTAAGTGCGAGAGGATCTATTGATTTACCAACGGGTGGTTCCACAATTAGTGGGGTAAGTAATTTACAAGGTTGGTTTTTGGATCTTAGTGGTGTATCCAAGATTGAAATATTGGTAGATGGGAAAAGTATGGGAGTCGCAGAGTATGGGTTTGCACGCCCGGATGTAGCAAAAGCGTATCCTATATATCAAAATGCTAATTCAGGATATAAATATGCGCTTGATACAAGAAAACTAACTAACGGTCAACACTCGCTAATAGTCCGAGAAACAGGAAATAATGGAGTAACTACAGAAATTGGTATTCAGAATGTAAAGGTTCAAAACCTACCAACAAAGGGTTCTATAGATACACCAGCCAATGCTTCTTCCGTGAAAGGTAACATATCTGTAAGTGGTTGGATTTTAGATGTTGGTGGTGTCTCAAAGGTCGAAGTTTTAGTTGATGGTAATATCTTAGGAGAAGCACAGTATGGAAGTGCCCGTCCTGACGTTGCACAAATTTTCTCAGAATACCAAAATGCAAACTCAGGCTACCAATTTACTTTTAATAGTTTACAGTTTACTGATGGACAACATACATTATCAATAAGAGAAACTGGAGCGAATGGGTCAACTTATATGCTTAACAACGTTATATATATATATAACGGAAATCCATATCTCCAGGTTGATCTAAGAAAACCATCCAATATAACAGCACAAGAAATTGTAGATTTCTTTAATAAAAAGCGTCCTGACAGTCCGTTAAAGGATTATGCTCAGAGTTTTATTGATGCTCAGAATAAATACGGTGTTAATGCACAGTATCTAGTCGCGCATGCTATTTGGGAAACAGGTTGGGGAGGATCTAACCTAAAGACGTATAAGCATAATTTATACGGTTACAGCGCCTATGATTCTTGTCCATTTACCTGCGGATATTATTTTCCTACAGGTGGAGACAGCATCAATTTTGAAGGGTATATCGTAAGAAGGGATTACCTAAATGAAAATGGAGCCTATTATAATGGTCCGACTCTAAAAGGTATGAATGTAAGATATGCAAGTGATCCTAATTGGGCTAACGGAATAGCTAACCTAATGTTGTCTATGAAACCATTTGACGCAGCAAGCTATATCCAATCGAATGTGTTACCTAGCTCACCTGTAGTCGCTCCTTCTTTTGGTAGAAATATACCTGCTGGTCAATCATATCCAACAAGTGTGATGATCGTGATGGATACGAATGCAACAGTTAATACAAATGGATTATCATTTAGAGCAATACCATATGTTCAGGCAGCGACATTAGTCAAAACGATTCCGTCTGGGACGGTTGTAAAAGTTCTTGGTTACAATACAGATGTTATATATGTACCAGGAGATACTTCGAAGTATCCATACGATAACAGATGGTATAGAGTTTTGGTTGATGGTCAAGAAGGTTGGGTATATGGAGGAGGAATCACTTTTAATTAATAGATTTGATTTTTCCGATAGAAAAACTGTAATTCAAAGGGGTTGACTCATTTATATGAGCTATCTCTTTTTTTTATTATGCTATTAATCTATCTTAATAGTTCCTCACAATAAAGTACCTACAGAATTTTATAGGGGCAATGATTTCTAATGGAAAGCATATTGCTAAGTTTGAGTACTTTAGCAATGATATAGAAACATGATTTTCAAACGTTTTTATTCTAAAAATATCTGAAAATAACAGAAGCTCCTGTATTCTACAGGAGCTTCTGTTATTAATTATCGTTATCGTTATCGTTATTTTTATTTTTATTTTTATATATTTGATTATTTGTATAAGAATTTGGGATAGCTGCAACCGTTTCTTGTGGCAATTCTAATTGTTCACGCAATTCATTTGAAATGCTTTGTCTTGTTTCATCCTCCACTTGGAAGTACCAGCCGCCGTTAATCATTTTTCCTTCACCCTGAATTTCAAGCTTTTCAATTGTTTCAGCAGCAGGTTTGTATGTTGATTGAATTCCAATCATATCATTCAAAGTTAAGTTTGTTTTAATATTATTTTCTAAAGCAGCAAGAATATCATCATATTTTGTTAAGGTAGAAATTGATTTACCTTTTTCAATAATCTTAGATATTACTTCTCGCTGTCTTTCTGCACGGCCAAAGTCACCACGAGGGTCTGCTTTTCTCATACGTGCATATTGAAGTGCTTTTGTTCCATTTAAATGTTGTGGACCTTTTCTAAGAGTTACTCCATCTAATTCAAATGCGTATTTATTATCTACGTCAATTCCGCCCACGGCATCGACTATATCTTTGAAACCTTCCATATTTACTTGAACGTAGTAATCGATCGGTACATTAATAAAGTTTTCAACTGTATCAATACTCTCCTCAATTCCACCGTAAGCGTAGGCTGCATTAATTTTATCCATGTGATTCTTGTTTGGATTGTTTTTATTAATAAGTTTCGTGCGCGTATCACGAGGGATACTTAATATTTTTGTGATCTTATTTTCAGGGTTTACCGTAATCACCAACATAGAGTCTGTTCGGCCTTTATCCCCTTTACGTTCGTCTACACCTACCAACAGAATCGAAATAGGGTCTAGTTTTTTGAATTCCACTTTTGTTTCTCTCTTCTTCGATACTTCACGTGATATCGGTGTATGCATTTTATCAACTGCTTTTGCAACATTGGAATACACATTATAGAAATAAACACCGCCGCCAATTAATAAAACAAAGAGGGTTACTAGAGTGATACGGAACCACTTTTTGGGCTTCTTTCTTCTTGTTACTCTTGAATTAATCATTATATATTATTCCCTTCTTAAAGAAGTATTAGACTGCTTCAAAGGCATTACAATCAAAATTATAATATCCATAGTTAGGAAGTTCAACTGGAAATAAAAAAAATCACCGATAAAAGTACAATTTTTGACACTATGATGCTATAATTTATTTTTGTTACGTCAGTTTGAAGTCGTTTTTAGTTATATTGTCGATTTTAATTCTTGGTTTTATAAACAATGAATGATTGGCCTCTTGTTGTAAAAAATATTTCTAATAAATGTTGGAAATTGTTTTTTCTCAATTATAGACGGTAAAATGTAAGAACCGTTACAACAAAAAAATTAATAGCTATAATGAACACAATATGTTAATGAAAGAGTGTGAAAAAATGGCTAATGCAAAAGTTGCGATTAGTATCGTTACATATAATAGTCAACATATTTTTAATGTGCTTGATAACTTAAAAAAGGAATTTGTTCAGGACAGAAATTTTCGCTTTGTTGTATTTGATAACAACTCGAATGAAGAGTATAAAAAGCAGTTAAAAGAATACCAAGACTTTGTGGATATTACATTTTATCAAGAAAACAAAGGCTTTGGATTTGGACACAATTATAATTTATTGAAGGCTGATGAAAAATATTTCTTAGTGTTCAACCCTGACATTATTTTAGTTAGGGAAGATTTATTAAAAATGTTAGAGATCATGGAACGTGACCATTCAATTGCCTTATTAGTACCTAAGGTCTTAAACTCAGATGGAACGCCTCAGCATTTAATGCGTGACCGGGTTTCCGTGTTTGACTATTTTTTAAGGTTCGTTCCCTTTAAATTTGTGAAAAAATTGTTTGCAAAACGATTAGCTATCTATGAGTTAAGAGATATTCCAGATGACCGTGATCAAGATATTCGGATAGGGTCAGGATGCTTTATGTTAATAAAAGGGGAGGACTTCAAAGAAGTCGGTGGTTTTGATGACCGTTATTTTATGTACTTCGAAGATTATGACCTCTGCGTAGAGTTGGGACGTAGGAACAAACGTATAGTCTATACTCCGTTTTCACAAGTCGTACATTATTATGAGCGAGGTGCACATAAGAATTCAAGATTATTTAAGATTTTTATGAAGTCAATGTATCTTTACTTTAATAAGTGGGGATGGAGATGGTTTTAAGTACTATAGGCAATTGGAAAAAGCTTATTTCATAAAAATTGTATTTAACAATGATAATAAAAAGAAACCGTTTATTTAATTTAAAGTGGTGAATATTCTGAATGATGATGTGCGGTAATAGGAGAGGGCTACTTTCATGAATAAATTTGAAAAAATATTATTAACGATTTTTTTTATTGAGATTTTTGTGGGAGGGGGAGGAAGGCTAATTGACTTTGGAGTCGTATCTATTCGTCAGGTTTTATTTCTTCTTCTCATTGCAACGTTTGTTATCCGAATTGTAAAGACCAAGGCTATCTTCAATAAGGAAGTAAATACATTCTTTCGAATGAATCCAGTAACAAATGGTATTTATTTATTACTCTGTTGGTTTGTCGTTAGTAGCATCATGGGATTTGTTAATGGTCATCCACTAGGAGCTATAGTCACAGATTTCCTTAGGGTTTTGTTTTTTGTAGTGTATTTTCCATTAGCCTATTACATTTCAAAGGAGCGTTTCTCACTCCAACGAATTATCACTTTGTTAAAGTATAGTGCATTAATGGTTGCAATATTTACAATAACTGTATCTTTACTTGGAAAAACTGTATTTGTTGATAATTTCAAACCATTTTATGATTTTATGAATTGGGTAATGAATGATGATTTGTTTTTTAGACCAAGTAACAGCGTGTTCTATAAAAGCCATTTCTTTGTATTAATCGGCCTTATTATCTCATTGAATGAGTTATTAAACAGAACCTATAGTAAAATGAATACCGCAATGGTTATATTAGGTTCAATTTCTGTTCTCTGGTCAGAAACAAGAGGGTTTTTACTTGCTTTTATGTTAAGTGTTCTTATGATTATTGTATTGGACGTTAAAATCATAGTTGATCCAATTAAAGGGCTTGCGAAGAAAATGCAAAAATTAATACAGTCAAAACAATTTATTCGCAAATTTGCCATTTCTATGGTTGTAGTAATTGCTGTTCCTTTCTTGTATAAATATATGACACTTGAACGATTTGAAACAACAACAGTAGAAAAAACGACAACTAATGATCAAAAGAAAACCAATAAAACGAATACGATAGCTGAACCAGAGGTAAATGATGTAAGTGTAAATGCTCGGATGGATTTTATTGTTGCATCAAAGGACATCTTAGTCCATCCAAGGAATTTGATTTTGGGGACTGGGTATGGGACAGAAGTTGCTGGTCGAATAACAGGTATTGAAATGAGCTTTCTTGATATATTAGTCGAACAGGGCTTGATAGGTTTAACAACATGGTGTTTCTTATTTTTAATTGTTTATTACAACTATTATATTGCATATAAAAAAGGTCAGAAGCCTAATACAATTGATATTTCTCTAATGGCTGCGTTTATGGGGATTCTTTTATTAACAAATATTAATCCCTTTATTAACAATCCTATTGGCATCAGTTTCTTTCTAATTCTGCTTGTGGTTTCCCAAAGGAAGAAAGAACTAATAATTAACGAGGAATTGCGATGAATATTACCATAGTAGTTGTCTTTTATAAGCAAAAGCCCGAGGAGAGCAAGACCTTTCTTAGTTTAAAATCAACATTGTTTTCGAAACAAGAATGTAAAAATAACATTGAGCTCATTTTTTACGATAATAGCCCAGTTAAGCAAGATATAAATCCCATTCATTATGAGGGGATACATATATCATACATTCATGATCAGCGCAATTTAGGAATCGCTGCTGCCTATAATCATGCCTGGACTGTAGCAAAAGAAAATGGCAGTGAGTGGCTCTTGCTACTTGACCATGATACCGATTTAACAGATAAGTACGTAAATGAGATTCTAAATTTGCCACAATTATCAAAAGATATTGTGGCCATTGTTCCGAAAATAATAAGTGAAGATAAAATGATTTCACCTGTATACAGTCACTCTCTTCGTCCTTTACAGGAGGAACTTCCTGTTTCAGGTCTTCAAGAAAAACCGGTGATGGCGATTAATTCTGGGGCACTAATCAAAGTTGATTTTTTAAATGCACTTAATGGTTTTAATCAAGACTTTCCTTTAGATTATCTAGACCATTGGTTATTCTTTGAGATTTATGCGAGAGGGAAAAAGGTTTGGCTACTAGATGTCATCCTTGAACATGAATTGTCCGTAATGGATTATAGCAGGGTTTCGTTAAATCGATATCAAAGTATCTTGAATTCAGAAATGAACTTTTATCAAAAATATAAAAAAGACTTGTATCCATCCTATCGAAAGCAGCTAGTTAAACGTTTCGTTAAACAGGTGTTGACTGTGAAAAATAAGAAAATCGCGATGCATACACTAAAACGGCTTTTATCGATGTAAAGGAGTTTTTTTAATGAAGATTTCTGTTTGTATGGCAACATACAATGGGGCTCAATTTGTTGTTCGGCAGCTTGACACAGTGTTGAAACAGCTTGGACCGGAAGATGAAATTATTATTGTTGATGATCGTTCAAAAGATGACACAGTTCAACTTCTAAAAGAAATGTATGGACAAAGGGTTTCGGTACATGTAAATGAAAAAAATATGGGTGCAATTAAAAGCTTCGAAAAGGCGATATCTTTTGCAACAGGAGATATCCTTTTCTTATGTGACCAGGATGATTTGTGGGAAGATAACAAGGTGGAAATGGTTTTAAAGGCATTCAGGGAAGAAAAAGCAGACCTTGTTGTCCATGATGCAACAGTTGTCAATGTAGACCTTGAAGTTATTAATCCATCTTGGAATGATTATAACCATAACAACATAAATCAGGGTATTTTTGGGAATATTTTAAAAAACGCCTATACGGGAGCATTCATGGCTTTTAAAAAGGAGATAGTTCATGCGATAATACCTTTCCCAAAGCAGATTGAAATGCATGATCAATGGATAGCCCTAGTTTGTATGATGAGAACGAAGAAAATAGTCTTTATCAATTACCCTTTAATGAAATATGTCCGTCATGGAGGAAATGTCACGGGGATGAAAAAGCGTTCCTTAACAGCTCAGCTAAAAGGTCGTCTTCGAACTATTTCTGCAATCATTACCTACAAGAAGTAGTCTTAATTACGTTTTTGTTACAATTTAGTTCTTGTTTGTCCTTTTGGGACAAGGTTCTTTATAATGGTGAAGGAAGATTGTGACGAATTTTGTTGAAAATTATAAAAAGAGGAGTTGGCTGTAGTGAAAGGGATTATTCTAGCAGGTGGAAGCGGAACAAGACTTTATCCATTAACAAAGGTGGTATCAAAGCAGTTATTGCCTGTTTATGATAAACCAATGATTTATTACCCATTATCCGTATTAATGCTAGCAGGTATTAAGGATATTTTAATTATTTCCACACCAGAGGATACAGCTCGTTTTGAGCAAATCCTAGGCAATGGGTCTGATTTAGGAATGAACTTTACATATAAAATCCAACCACATCCAGGTGGGTTAGCACAGGCATTTATTTTAGGTGACGAGTTTATTGGTGATGATAGCGTTGCTTTAGTACTTGGAGATAATATTTTCTATGGACATGGGTTAACCGATCTTCTAAGAAAGGCAGCAGCACGCGAAACTGGTGCTACAGTATTTGGTTATTATGTAAATGATCCAGAACGTTTCGGCGTGGTCGAGTTTGATGAAAACGGAAGAGCCGTTTCCATTGAAGAAAAACCAAAGGCACCAAAATCTAATTATGCTGTAACTGGTTTGTACTTTTATGATAATCGTGTCGTCAATATTGCAAAAAGTATTCAGCCATCACCAAGGGGAGAATTAGAAATAACCGACATTAACAAGGCGTACCTTGATATGGGTGAGCTTAGAGTTGAACTACTTGGACGCGGATATGCATGGCTAGATACCGGTACACATGCGTCACTTTTAGAAGCTTCTCAGTTTATTGAAACGGTAGAAAAGAGACAGTCATTAAAAATTGCTTGCCTTGAAGAGATTGCCTTTAAAATGGGGTATATAACTAAAGAGAAATTGATTGAACTAGCGGAACCATTAAAGAAAAATCAATATGGTCAATACTTAATAAAAATCGCCCAACAAGGAAAGTAATCGATAAGTGAGGTAAAAACATGAACGTAATTGAAACCAAGCTATCAGGTGTAAAGATTTTAGAGCCAAAAGTATTTGGTGATCACCGTGGATATTTTATGGAGAGCTACAATAAAGATTTGTTTGAGTCATTAGGTTTACATTATGATTTTATTCAAGATAATCAATCATTGTCTGCACCTGTCGGAACCATTCGTGGTTTACATTTTCAACTCAATCCGAAGGCGCAAACAAAGCTTGTTCGTTGTGTAACTGGTGCTATTTATGATGTGGCTGTTGATATTCGAAAAGGCTCGCCAACCTACGGACAATGGGTGGGTGTGATCTTAAGTGAGCATAACAAACGCCAGCTCTTAGTTCCTAAAGGTTTTGCCCACGGTTTTTGTACATTGGTGCCTGACACTACTGTTGCATATAAAGTTGATGAATATTATTCACCAGAGAATGATGGTGGAATCCTTTGGAACGACCCAGCTTTAGGTATTGATTGGCCAACTACAAATCCAATCCTATCTGATAAAGATACAAAACATCCAACATTAAGTGAAGCAACCCATTTAAATTTTGTGTACGAGAAATAGGAGGCATAATATGAAGTTATTAGTAACAGGCGGTGCCGGGTTTATTGGTAGTAACTTTGTCCGCTATATGGTAAATAAATATCCAAATTATCAAATCGTTAACCTTGATTTATTGACGTATGCTGGAAACCTTGAAAACTTGAAGGACATTGAGAATGCACCTAACTATAAGTTTGTTCGAGGTGATATCGCAGATCGTGATTTTATTCAAGGCTTATTTAAAGAGGAAAAGTTTGATTATGTATTAAACTTTGCTGCTGAATCTCACGTTGACCGAAGTATTACAGACCCTGGTATCTTTGTACAAACAAACATCCAAGGTACCCTTGCTCTATTGGATGCAGCAAAAACTTTTGGTGTAACAAAATACCTTCAAGTATCAACGGATGAAGTATATGGTACTTTAGGAGAAACGGGCTACTTTACAGAAGAAACTCCTTTAGCAGCTAACAGCCCATACAGTGCAAGTAAAGCTGGTGCAGACTTACTTGTCCGTGCATACCATGAAACATTTGGCTTGCCAGTAAACATTACACGTTGTTCAAACAATTATGGACCATTCCATTTCCCAGAGAAGTTGATCCCATTAATGATTATTAATGCGTTGAATGATAAAGAACTTCCGATTTATGGTGATGGACTAAATGTTCGTGACTGGCTTCATGTAGAAGACCATTGTCAAGCGATTGACCTTGTTTTACATAAGGGGCGAAATGGTGAAGTATATAATGTAGGTGGAAATAACGAGCGTACAAATATTGAAATCGTTAAGACGATTCTTAAGCATCTTAACAAACCGGAATCCTTAATGAAGTTTGTCAAAGACCGTCCTGGTCACGATCGTCGTTATGCCATTGATGCAACAAAACTTCGTACGGAGCTAGGTTGGTCACCAAAATATAATTTCGACACAGGTATTGAGCAAACGATTAATTGGTACCTAAATAATCAGGAGTGGTGGGAAAATATCATCTCCGGTGAATACCAAGAGTATGTTAAATCCCAATATGGCGACAGATTAGGTGTAGAATAATGAGGGTAGTCGTTACAGGTGCTGCTGGTCAATTAGGACAAGATGTTGTCTTGGAATTGGCTCGTAGGAATCACGAAGCTATTGGTACAGATCGTCAAAAATTGGACATAACCAATGAAGCAGATGTATTTAGTTTTATTAGCGAAGTTAAACCTGACATTATTATACACTGTGCAGCCTATACCAATGTGGATGCCGCGGAAGAAAATGAAGAAATTGCTTATCAAATCAACGCGTCAGGTGCTGCGTATCTTGCGAGAGCTTCTCAGCGTGTTGGTGCAAAAATGCTCTATGTTAGCACAGACTATGTTTTCGATGGTACTGCTACAGAGCCTTATGAAGTTGATGAGCAAACAAAACCATTAGGCGCATATGGAAGAACGAAATTAGCCGGAGAAGAACTGCTTCAGAAACACTTAAAAGAGTACTTTATTGTTCGTACTGCCTGGGTATTTGGAGCGCATGGTAATAATTTCGTTAAGACCATGCTCCGCCTTGGGGAAGAACGTGACGAGGTAGGAGTTGTGCATGATCAGGTTGGCTCCCCTACTTATACAGTAGATTTAGCAAGGTTTATGGTTGAGTTAATGGAGACAGACAAATATGGTATTTATCATGCTACAAACACTGGAGTTTGTTCATGGTACGAGTTTGCTGTTGAAATCTTTAAACAAGCTGGTTTGAATGTTACTGTAAAACCATTAACAAGTGACCAATTTCCACGCCCAGCGAAGCGCCCGCAATATTCTGTATTAAGTAAGAAAAAAATTGTTGAGAATGGGTTAACTCCTCTTAGAAATTGGAAAGAAGCACTATCTGCCTATTTAAATGAAACAAATAAATGAGAACAGGTATTTTTTATCTGTTCTTTTTTTCTTATTCTGGATAAAAAAAGATGATTTTTTATTAATTTATTTTTCATAAACGAAACTTTTTTTAGGATAAAACGTCTAAAGAATAGGAAGCGCAAATCGACATTAATTGGCGGTATTATTGGAAATTTGTCCTTTTTAGAACCTCCTTTATGCTAATTATACAGTTGTATTTAACTTTGTTTGCAATATAGCATAATGTAAATGGAGCAAAGTGGTTGTTTATTTCTAGAACTGTCTATGCTATAATCCATTAGGATATAAGTTTTTCGTAAAAAAATAATATAGATTTTATAGTCTTAAAATATAACACCTTAAAATAAAGAGACCGTA
Organism: Neobacillus phoenicis; assembly: GCF_047302305.1. Taxonomy (NCBI): domain Bacteria; kingdom Bacillati; phylum Bacillota; class Bacilli; order Caryophanales; family Bacillaceae; genus Neobacillus; species Neobacillus phoenicis. The sequence continues at coordinate 1,358,147 of NZ_CP154847.1, forward strand.
AATATGGAGGGCTGTATGTTCTATCTAACTCTATTAATCTGTTTTTTCTCGTCAATACTACTCACCCCTCTGGTGAAAAAACTAGCATTTAAAATTGGCGCAACTGATAAACCAAACCATAGAAAAGTACATTCTCGTATTATGCCAAGACTAGGCGGCCTATCTATATTTTTAAGTTTTATTATTGGTATATTAATCTTTCAACCTACTGATGAAAACCATTTGCCAATTGTGATCGGGGGCATCATTATCATTTTGACAGGAATGCTAGATGATGTAAAAGAAATTTCACCCAAAATTAAATTAGCTGGTCAAATTGCTGCATCAGCAGTGGTTGTTATATATGGTGGTCTGCAGGTTGAATTCATTAATCTTCCATTTGGCGGTATTATTGACTTTGGATATTTAAGTATTCCCTTAACAATGATTTGGATTATCGGGATTACAAATGCTATTAATTTAATTGATGGATTAGACGGTCTTGCTGGTGGCGTCTCCTCTATAGCCCTTATATCAATTGCTGGTATGGCTGTGGTTATGGGAAATGTATACGTTACAGTTATGGCCTTAATAGTAGCTGCAAGTACTATTGGATTCCTATTTTATAACTTTCATCCAGCAAAAATCTTTATGGGTGATACGGGAGCGTTATTTCTAGGTTATATCATTGGGGTTTTATCATTACTTGGATATAAAAATGTAACCTTCATTTCGTTGGTTATCCCTGTTATTATACTTGGTGTTCCAATTTCCGATACGTTTTTTGCGATTATTCGTCGTCTCGTAAACAAAAAGCCATTGTCTGCACCAGACAAATCACACTTACATCACTGTTTACTAAGAACTGGTTTTTCCCATCGACAAACTGTGTTGTTAATTTACGCAATGGCATCCGTGTTTGGTCTTGCTGCGTTCATTTTCTCACAAGCAACCGTTTGGGGATCTCTAATAATGATTTTAGTATTACTAATCGTTATTGAGGTTATAGTAGAAAAGATAGGACTAATCCGTGATGATTATAAGCCACTTCTAAACTTTATGAAGGGTCTTAAACCTATAAATACAAGGGATCGATATTAATTTACAAGAGGTTGTCTCATAAATGGGGATAGCCTCTTTTTTTATTATGAAACATTAACTTCGGTAGTAATATTGATATTATGTTTTCATGATTTTCCGGTTTTTACTATTTCTTCTTTGTTTTTGTTTTGATAATAATGGACAAAATGACTAACAAGGAGGATGTTGAATGCTTTTTCTTACCTTGATTATATGTTTTGTCCTTTCCATTCTTATTACTCCACTAATAAAAAGATTCGCCTTTGTCATTGGCGCAACAGACAAGCCTAATCTGCGTAAAGTGCATCAGTCCATTATGCCAAGACTTGGTGGCTTAGCCATTTTTATTAGTTTTATTGTAGGTGTTTTCTTTTTAAAGCCGGATAGCCCGAATTCAATTGCTATTTTGCTTGGGTGTGGAATAATTATCATAACTGGCTTTTGTGATGACATATTCGAGCTTCCTGCTAAGTATAAACTTCTCGGTCAGTTAGCTGCAGCATGTGTAGTTGTTTTTGTTGGGAACTTGCAAGTAGTGTTTATTAACCTGCCGTTCGGCGGACAACTACAATTTGGTTTTTTAAGCATTCCTTTCACCATTTTTTGGATTGTTGGCATTACAAACGCCATTAATTTAATTGATGGGCTTGATGGGTTAGCAGCTGGTGTTTCCTCCATTGCATTAATCACTATTTCCGGGTTAGCCCTAATTCAAGGGAATTTATTTGTAGCAGCTCTCGGTTCAATTGTTCTAGCAAGTACACTCGGATTTTTAATTTACAATTTTCACCCTGCAAGTATCTTTATGGGGGATACAGGAGCGCTTTTCTTAGGGTTTATTATTTCGGTCCTTTCACTTTTGGGCTTTAAAAATGTAACCTTTATTACCTTTGTTATTCCAGTCATCATTCTTGGTGTACCCATATCAGATACCTTTTTTGCGATTATCAGGAGAATCATCAACAAACAGCCCTTATCTGCACCAGATAAATCACACCTCCATCATTGCATGCTCAGGCTAGGCTACTCTCACCGCCAAACAGTGTTACTCATCTATACAATGTCCGCATTTTTCGGACTTGTCGCCTTCATATTCTCACAGGCGAGAATCGGTGGGGCTCTTGTCTTAATTGGAATTGTCATTCTAATTATTGAGATAATCGCGGAGAAAATTGGGCTAATGGGAAAAGACTACCGCCCGTTATTAAATATGGTTCAAACATTATTAACGAGCACTGCTAAAGACCGTTCGTAGGAAAAAGGGACTCAAAATTTGAGCCCCTTTCATTTTTTTCCCAATTGCCTTCTTTCTAAAGACCCACTATAATCCTCAGTAAGACATCCCTGTTTTACTTTTTGAAATCTTCTTCTAGATATATCGTATCACCTTTGGTCAATTTGCATTGGCCGTTCGTTAGTTCTACCATCCAATCCATGAAGACTTGGACCTGACTTTCATCTACGAACGTTTCAACCTCGACCACATCTAAATAGTGAATCTCTTTAATTGTGTATTCAGAGGCACGCAATTCCTTTTCAATTTTTCCAAGCCACGTATAGTCAATTTTCACATGAATAATCTGTGAAAGTCTTCTTTCGACTATACCTGCCGCATCTAGACCTTCAGATGTCGCCTTGCCATAAGCGCGGATTAGGCCACCTGCACCTAATTTAATACCACCAAAATAGCGGGTGATGACAACAACGGTGTCTTTTAGCTTTCTTTTTTTCAAAACTTCAAGAATAGGTACGCCAGCAGTTCCACTTGGCTCACCATCATCATTCGCTTTTTGAATGTGATCATGTTCACCAATGAGATAGGCAGAACAGTTATGTGTAGCATTCCAATGTTGTTTCTTAATTGCCTGAATGAAATCCTGTGCTTCCAACTCTGTTTCAGCCCTGTTAATATGTGCAATAAAACGGGACTTTTGAATGTTGATTTCATGTTCTCCTAATGTTTTTACAGTATAATATCGCGACAGCATGTAAGGCTCCTTTCGTTAAAAGAAAAAAATATAAAATATTGCTGTAATATACCTTTAATATGGTAGTAAAGTTCGAATGTTATAATAGGCCTAGTGGGTGTAATGCTTTTCTATTTTATTAAAGTATAGTTTAATAGGAATAAAGCAGTAATAATATTAATATTATACTACTTTCAAACTCATAATGAGGTTATTAGTATTCCACAAGTGTTAAATAAAATGTAAGGCCTAAAGGGAAAAAGATCCCCGGAGGAATGTGATGAAAATTAAGCAAATTGATATGAAATCGATTGATGAAATTCGTGAAGAAATGATTGAAACCGTCACCTGTAGTAAAAGTGATATTTTTCGAATTGGTGAGAAATGCCGTCATGACTATGAGGGTATGACAAATGAACTAGCTAATATTAAGCAAATGATGGTTAAGCTCATTGAAGAGGGAGACCAGCTGGAAGAGCAGGTCAAAGAGGCGCGTTTAACTTTATCAGAAGTAAGTATGAATTTTAAACATTATACTGAGGAAGAGGTACGTGAAGCCTACGAAAAGGCACATCAGTTACAAATGGATTTATCGATTAACTGGCAGTATAAAAAACAGCTGCTTGATAAAAGAGATGATCTTGAACGTAGACTCATTGGCTTAAATGATACAATTGATCGAGCTGATCAGCTTATTTCACAAATTTCTGTTGTTATGAATTATTTAACGAGTGATTTAAAACAAGTCGGTGAAGTATTGGAAGATGCTAAAGCCAAGCAAGACTTCGGTTTGAAAATTATTGAGGCACAAGAGGAAGAGCGAAAGCGATTGTCGCGGGAGATACATGATGGCCCAGCACAGATGCTTGCCAATGTTATCATGCGCTCGGATTTAATTGAGCGTGTCTTTCGAGAAAGAGGCCCAGATGAAGCTTTCTCTGAAGTCAATAGCTTCAAAAAAATGGTGCGTTCTGCACTATATGAGGTGAGAAGGATTATTTATGACCTACGTCCAATGGCACTGGATGATTTAGGTTTGGTACCTACCCTCAGAAAGTATCTACAAACAATCGAAGAATATCATAAGAATTCCAAAATATCATTTGTGAATTTGGGCCTAGAGCGCAGGCTTCCAACTAAGTACGAAGTCGCGTTGTTTCGAATGATTCAAGAATCCGTTCAAAATGCGCTCAAGCACGCGAATGCCTGTGAAATCAAGGTGAAACTAGAAATAACCACCAATGATATCACCGTTCTCATTAAGGACAATGGAGTGGGCTTTGATACCTCTGTTAAGAAACCTGAGTCTTTTGGAATGATTGGTATGAGAGAGCGTGTTGACCTGCTTGATGGGGATATTACCTTTGACTCAAAGATAGGCAAAGGGACGGCAGTTTGGATTCGAGTTCCGTTGACTAATTAATAAAGAACATTCGTTGACTGAAAAATATTAATACTGAGAAGGATTAGGGGGAAATGAGAATGTCTACTAAAATTGTCATTATCGATGATCACCAACTATTCAGAGAAGGCGTTAAAAGAATACTTGAATTTGAAAAATCATTCCAGGTTGTAGCAGAGGGTGATGATGGCAGTGAAGCATTAGGTCTTGTACAAGAATACGAGCCTAATGTTGTCATTATGGATATTAATATGCCCCAAATGAACGGGGTGGAAGCAACCCGTGAGCTAGTAGAAAAATATCCTGATACAAAGGTTATTATTTTATCGATTCATGATGATGAGAATTATGTCACACATGCTTTGAAAACAGGAGCATGTGGCTACTTATTAAAAGAAATGGACGCGGACGCTTTGATTGAAGCAGTTCGAGTCGTGGCTGATGGTGGTTCATACTTACATCCAAAGGTTACTCACAATCTAGTCAATGAATACCGTAGATTGGCAGCGGGTGTTTCTGGTAGTGGCGGTGGCTACGTACCAACACACGAAATTCGCCGTCCATTGCATCTGCTAACTCGCAGAGAGTGTGAAGTGTTACAAATGCTAGCGGATGGTAAAAGTAACCGTGGAATCGGTGAAGCCTTATTTATCAGTGAAAAGACAGTTAAGAACCATGTTAGTAACATTTTGCAAAAAATGAACGTTAACGACCGTACTCAAGCAGTAGTCGTTGCTATTAAAAATGGTTGGGTAGAAGTAAGATAATTTAGTTTGATAGTAAGTAGGGGTATGCTTTGAAAGCATGCCCTATTTTTGTTATATAGCGCCTTTTTATATAATGCATTTTCTGAGACTTTCATATAAAATAGACATTATGTAAGAAATGAATAATCGCTCATTATTGTAATTCAAGAAGAGCGGCATCAGGCAGGGTTGGAATTTTTGTGTGCAAAAATACCGGCCAGTTTAAACAGACAAGGATGGTAATTAATTTATGAAAACGGCAGTTGTCACGGATAGCACCGCCTACATACCAAAGGAATTACGTGAGAAATTTAATATACATATGATCCCGTTAAATGTCATCTTCGGTGATGAAGTTTACCGGGAAGAGGTCGATATTCATGCAGGCGAATTTTACGAAGAAGTAAAGACAAAAGAGCTGCCAACTACCTCCCAACCACCAATTGGTCAGTTTGTTGCATTGTTCGAACAACTAGCCAAGGAGTACGATGCGGTTATAAGCATTCATCTATCAAGTGGAATAAGCGGTACATATCAAGGGGCTGTAACTGCGAGTACGATGGTTGAGGGCATTGAGGTATATCCATTCGATTCGGAAATTAGTTGCATGGTACAAGGTTTTTATGCTATTGAAGCTGCAGAGTGGGCATCACGTGGTAGAGATGCTGCGGCCATTATGAAAAGACTCGAAGAAATGAAAAAATCGGCTCGTGCCTACTTTATGGTCGATGACCTCTCGCATCTTCAGAGAGGTGGGCGTCTCTCAAGTGCACAGGCATTTATCGGAAGTCTGCTGCAGGTAAAGCCTCTGCTACATTTTGAAAACAAGGTGATTGTTCCGTTTGAGAAAATCCGAACCCGCAAGAAAGCACTGAAACGCATGGTGGACCTGCTAGGCGAAGATGCGTTACAAGGTGGGAATTATCAAGCTGTTATTATCCACGCGAATCGAGAGGAAGAAGCGAAGGAGTGGCGGACAGAATTAGCCGCCCAGTATCCAAACGTAGATTTTTCTATTGGTTATTTTGGTGCAGTCATCGGTACCCATCTAGGAGAAGGGTCCATGGGAATGGGCTGGATGAAAAAATAAACATCTTCAATATGCTGCCATTCCGGCTTTAGGGCCGGAATGGTTTTTATTTTTTTATAAAAAGGTAATATAAAAAGTGGTTTGGCGGAATTATTGGGAAGGTTGGCGGAAATACGCCATGAGTTGGCGGAATCTAACGGAAAACTGGCGGAATAATACAGCAAGTTGGCGGAATCCAAACATAAACGCGCGGAATCCCCTCGACCAAGCCAACTAGTTCAAAGAAAAATATAAAACTTTCGACAATAAAGAAGGAATTCTTCCAGCATTTGTAGAAATTTATCAAAAAAGAAAAGGAGTGATGAAAAAATTGGTTTTAAAAGAACTTCCTTTACCACTGAGACTTATATTGACAAGCATAGTAAAGAAACGGTTAATAAAAGGTCACAGCAAACATTCAATTTTAGAAAAAGACCTAGCTAAACGATGGGCAGGATACTGGGGAGAAGTTGCCCTATCTAATTACCTCAAAGAACTCCCTCAAGAAAAATACTTCATCTTTTATGATCTCCAATTAAAACACAATGGTGTTCACTTCCAGATTGATTCATTACTAATTTCCCGTACTCATATCCTAATTATTGAAGCAAAGAATATTATTGGGATTCTACAGTTTGATAATGTCTTCAAACAGCTTATTCGAATCAACAATGATGGCAGCGAAGAGTCCTTTGAGGATCCGCGTGTCCAAGGTCAACGCCTTCAAACCCTTTTAAAAGGCTGGATGAAGTCAAATAGTTGCGATTTGCTTCCGATTGATTACCTTGTTTTTTTCAAGAGTGCGAACAATACCATTCTAAAAACAACCTCCAACGATAAAACGGATTTAAATAAAATTTGTAAAGGTAGAGACTTGTTTAATAAAATTTACGCACTGGAGCAACGATTCAAGAAGGAATTGATTGATATGGAGACACTTAACCAAATAGGAAAATTACTCCTAAGCGGTCATAGTCCAAAGGAAATAAAAATTTTAGAAGAATACCAGCTTACAGGAAAAGACGTCCTTAACGGAGTATGTTGTCCTAATGAAAAATGCCATCATACACCTATGGAGTATAAAAAAGGAAGGTGGGTTTGTTCGAAATGCCTCCAAACCTCGAAAGATGCCCACAAAGACGCACTTAGTGATTACTATTACTTAATTAAGAAGACCATTACTAACTCAGAACTTCGAATCTTTCTTCATCTACCTACAAGTGATACCGCTCAAAAAATTCTTAAAAGATTAAAATTGCAAGTGACAGGAAAAACGAGAGATCGTCTCTATCACCTCCGTCCAAAAGAGGTGACCCTATGCGTTTTATAGTAAAGGATGGACAATTACTCCCAGACCTCACTCACACTGAATCCCTTACCATCTCAAAAATTCCCATGATCCCACAACCGCCGACTAATCCACTATTCGCCTATAATCCCGACCTTCAGAAGTTACTATGTGGTAAACAACTTCTCTTTGAGGATCTACCAGTACAACTCACTGAAATTCAAACACATTATCAAAATGGCTATATATCTTACAGGAAGGGTATCACCAAAAATGGAAATAAGCTCATCTGTTCTCGGTGCGGAAATAAAGACCAGCAAAAATTTGCATCCTATCCATGCTCGAGATGTGGAGAACAGTGTCATTATTGCCGTCACTGTCTAATGATGGGGAGAATTAGCGAGTGTACACCTCTCATCGGCTGGTGTGGCCCTGATCCCGTCATACCGCTTCCTAAAAACATCATGGCCTGGAACGGAAGGCTCTCACCAGGGCAAATGACTGCTTCGAATCATGTGGTAGAGGCCATTCTGCAAAATCAGGAGCACTTGATTTGGGCCGTTTGTGGAGCGGGCAAAACAGAATTACTATTTGCGGGAATAGAGGCAGCAATCAGGGCTCTAAAAAGAATCTGTATTGCTACACCTAGGACAGATGTTGTATTGGAACTCACACCCAGATTAAAGGCAGCCTTTCCTGAACTGACTATTGCCTCCTTGTATGGGGGAAGTGAAGACCGCCATTTATTCGCTCCTCTTACCATTGCGACGATACATCAACTGCTTCGCTTTTACCACGCTTTTGATGCCATTATTTTAGATGAGGTCGACGCGTTTCCCTACACAGTGGAGGAATCCCTCCAGTATGCTGCCATCCAGTCACGAAAACCTGCTTCAGCCATGATTTACTTAACTGCAACCCCAAATGAAAAATGGCAAAGAGAATGTCGTACTGGGAAAAGGAATTTTACTACCATCCCAGCGAGATTTCATCGTCATCCACTTCCTGTTCCAGAATTTGTCTGGAGTGGCAATTGGCAAAAACTACTCAAAAAGGACAAGCTTCCTGCCATTGTACTTCGCTGGATGGAGAAACGTCTTCTTGTGGGCAAACAGGTGTTATTATTTTTTCCTCATATCCCTTTAATGGAAAAAGCATTAAAAATCCTTCAGCAAATGAATCCCGAAATTGAGGCAGTGCATGCAGAAGACCCTGAGAGAAAGGTAAAGGTTCAACGCATGCGAGATAAACAAATTCCCTTACTCTTAACGACAACAATCTTAGAGAGGGGAGTCACTTTCCCGAATATCGATGTGGCCGTTGTTGGGGCAGAGGACCCTATTTTTACAGAAAGTGCTCTTGTCCAAATTGCCGGAAGAGCAGGAAGGAGCAAGGAAAATCCTGATGGAGTAGTCACATTTTTTCATTACGGCAAGACCGAGGAAATGTTAAAGGCAAGGAAGCAAATTGTCTCTATGAATCGTGAGGGGAAGAAAAGAGGTTTACTTGATCCATAAAGGGGTATACAAAAGAAAGGAAGTAAAGCATGTATCCATTCCAATCTGACTATTGTCTCATTTGTCATTCGGTGATTATGCCAATTATAGGATGGAGAGCTATCTTCTCAGTGGAAAAAGAAAAGTATGTTTGCTCCACATGTGAAGGAAAACTTGAAAAACTGGAGGGGGAAACCTGCCGTATCTGCGACCGTCCCTTTGAACTGGTAGAGGAGAAATTTCAGATTGGCGATTTGTGTTATGATTGTTTCCGCTGGGAAGAAGAATCCGAGTGGAAAAGTCTTCTCGAAAAAAATCATTCCCTATTTCACTATAATGAGTTTTTAAAAGAAATCATTGCCCAGTTTAAATTTCGCGGAGATTATGTGCTAGCTAGAATATTTGTTGAGTTTATTCAAAAGGAACTTTCGAAAATGGATGTAGATGTTCTGGTACCTATTCCATTAAGTGAAGAGCGGCTTTATGAACGTGGCTTTAATCAGGCAACAGCTTTAATAGTTGAATCTGGCTTTGCACCACAGGAACTACTTACTAGAGTTCACTCTGAAAAACAATCGAAAAAATCAAGGTCGGAACGTATTCATGTTCCTCAAGTATTTAGAATTGCACCAAATACAGATCTAGCAGGAAAAAGAGTTGTCTTAATTGATGATGTATATACAACAGGATCTACCCTCCGACATGCAGCCAAGCTTCTAAACGATGCAGGGGCTGAAAGTATTCAATCATTAACTCTGGCAAGGTAAATAAAGTTGTATACTTAAACCTTTCCACTAAGCATATGGGTAGCAAATTCTACTGTGTAATAATATAATAAAAATGAATAACCATTCATTTTAGAAAATAATACCAACTAAGTCAAATCAGATTTGAATCATTGTCACTATTTGCTTGTTGTTTTTGTCAATAATTCGACAAAATTATTGTTCTGATTTAGCAGGATTATCATAGGGTAAAATAGAAATGTTAATACATAGCCTTAACTAAAGGAGGAGTCCACATGAACTATAACGTACGTGGCGAAAACATTGAGGTAACTCCAGCAATTAGAGAGTATGTAGAAAAGAAAATTGCTAAATTGGAGCGTTATTTTACAGAGGCACCAGATGCAAAGGTAAACGTGAATCTAAGATTCAATCAAGATAAAACATCTAAAGTAGAGGTAACCATTCCACTGCAACAATTAGTTTTACGTGCAGAAGAAACAAACGTTGATATGTATGCAGCAATTGACTTGATTACCGATAAGCTTGAGCGTCAAATTCGCAAGCATAAAACAAAGGTTAATCGTAAATTCCGTGAAAAAGGGGAATTCCCAATTACTTTTGCAACCGCTGAAAACACAGAAGTAACTGATTTAGACGAAGATGATCTTGAATTAGTTCGTACAAAACGTTTTGATTTAAAACCAATGGATAGTGAAGAAGCGATCCTTCAAATGAATTTACTAGGTCATAGCTTCTATGTATTCACAAATTCAGATACTAACCGTACAAACGTTGTTTACAAGCGTAAAGACGGTCGATATGGATTAATTGAAGCACATTAATGATAAATAGAACGCTGTCTCCACTTGTTGGAGGCAGCGTTTTTTCATTTGAAAGACTTTGAGAATTTTTGTAAAAAAATCTTTTTCAATGCACCACCATAAAAATGGTAGTACTAGACGAACCCTCTAGTATCAAATAAATAAGGGGCAATTTTTCGACATGAAATCTAAAAAGGTAGCACATTTAGTAACAAGTGGTATGCTCGCTTCAACAATTATTTTCTCTTTTGGTACAGGTTCAGCATTTGCAAATGGTGATGGAACTGAAACAACAAATGAAACAGGTACGGTAACTGAATCAGTTGAAAATACAACTGTTGATACTGGGGCAATAACTGACGAAAATGCAACGGAAGATACAACAGCAACAGATGCTGTTGAAACAGAAACTACTACTGACGATACAAACGCATCTACTGAGGAAGAATCAACTGAACAATCAGATGAAGCGGCAACAGAAGGCACAGAAGTAGCAGATCAAGATGAAGAAGATGCTCCTTCATTAATTCCTGGAGATTTCTTTTACTTTGTAAAATTAATGGCTGAAAAGGTTCGCCTTGCCTTCACTTTTGACGATTATAAAGAAGCACAGCTTTTAGCTAATTTTGCGGCTGAGCGTATTGCAGAAGCAAATGCATTATTTGCTGAAGGTAAAACAGATGAAGCAGCAGAGCTACTAAAAGAAGCGATTGCTACACAAGAACAAGCGAACGACAAAGTTTCTGAAGAAGCAACAACTGGGGAAGATACTGTAAGTGATACTGTAGGTGAAGTTTCAGATCAAGCAGAAGCTACTAATGAAACAGAAGCTACTAATGAAACAGAAGCTACTGATGAAACAGAAGCAACAGATGATACTGGGGTCAAAGTAAAAAGTAAACTTGCTCATAACATTGATGCTTTATTAATGGCTCTTGAACATGTTGAAAATCCTAAAGCTCAAAAATCCCTAATGAAAAACATTCAAAAATCTTTTGCTAAGTTAGAGAAAAAGGCAGCTAAGCTTGAAAAGAAAGATGCTAAGTTTGCTAAGAAGATGAAAAAGCTTGAAGATCAAGTGAATGGTGACGAATCTTCTGATGATGAAGTGGCAACAGATGAATCTACTACTGAAGAAACATCAACAGAAGTGGAACAAGAAACAACTATAACTGATCAAGAAACAACCACAACTGAACAAGAGAATGAAAACACAGAAGTAGCAAGAAAAGATGTAGAAAAGCAACAAGCAGCGGCTAAAAAAGCAGAAGAAAAGCAAAGAGAAGAAGCTAAAAAGGCTCAAGAAAAGCAAAGAGAAGAAGCTAAAAAGGCTCAAGAGAAGCAAAGAGAAGAAGCTAAAAAGGCTCAAGAGAAGCAAAGAGAAGAAGCTAAAAAAGCTCAAGAGAAGCAAAGAGAAGAAGCTAAAAAAGCTCAAGAAAAGCAAAGAGAAGAAGCTAAAAAATCTGAAGAGAAAAAGCATGAAGAAGATCACCATGAAAAAGGTGACGACAACGAACATCACGGCAAAGGTAACCATTAATATTACAAACAGGTGCAGCCTCATTGGCGCACCTGTTTGATTTTTAACAGGTAAGCTAACTTTTCTATAACTCCCTATCCTGCTCAAGATCCTTAAGAAAATGACTAAAGTTAGTTGAGTTTATCCAGTTCCTTCCCCAAACATCCTCATTTTTCAACATGGTTCCTAGCAACCAAATTCTCCGTACCGATATAAAATGAGGTAGACTCCGGATGTCTTCTTCGGACATGTTCCGCTGACTTAAATACCCATTCAAAAATGCATCCCAACAAGTTTTCTCAACAGTACGGTAATTATTTTTTAAATTCCACCAAAAGACGGCTATATCATAGGCACGGTAGCCAAAACCACAGCAGTCAAAATCAAATACCTCCAGCTGTTGGTTATTTAAGTGCATGTTAAAGTTGTGAAAATCACCATGGCAAAATCCGTATTCCAGCGTACTTTCTCTTATCGTATCTTCTAAGTTCGTAACAATTTCATTAAAGGTATGTATTTGGTTGGAATCTAAGTATCTTATGAATAAAGGTAAAAGGATAGAAACAGGCTCTGCTAACAAATGATTGATGTCCAAATCAAAACTTCTCTCTTGAGAGGAAACTAATGAACTGCTCTTATGGTGAAGTTCAGCTAATGATCTTCCGAGGATGCGACAGTTTTCCTCGTTGATTTCTGGTCTGTCACCAGGGGAATAAGTAAATAAGACCCCGTATCTTTTTCCTTCAGGGGCTAGAATGCCAACGGCAAAAATTCCATCTTTTGATTTAAGAGGAGCAGAAACGAGGAGTCCTTGTACTTTCAGCCAATTAAGAGCATCCAATTCAAACAGTATATCTGATTCGCTTCGCCAATTATGGCGATAGACTCTAAAGATATACTTTGCGTTTTGAGTGGTAATGACATATGAATCATTTAATCCTCTGGTAAGGAATTCACAGGATATAATCTCTGTTTCAAAATGATAGCCCTCTAGAAGTTCTCTTACTGATTGAGCTGAGAGAAGGGAGTGAGTGACTTTGATTCTATTATTCATTTTTACCTCCGGCATTTCAGATATTTAAAAAGAACCGACGAATTTTCGCCGGTCCCTCCATCATTATTACTTCGCTGATCCGCAGCAGTTTTTATATTTCTTACCACTTCCGCAGATACATGGATCATTGCGTCCGATATCCATTTGGTTTACTTTTGGCTTTTTCTTAACGGGTTCGCCGTCTTCCTTCGGATTTACCGCTTGACCTTTTGCCACCTCTTGGCGCTCAAGGTTGTTACGAATTTCAGCCTTCATGATGTACATAGCCGCTTCATCTTCAATCGATTGAATCATTGCTTCAAACATCGCAAAGCCTTCATGTTGGTATTCACGAAGCGGATCAATTTGACCATATGCACGTAAGTGAATACCTTGACGAAGCTGATCCATTGCATCAATGTGATCAATCCACTTAGAATCAACAGCTCTTAATGTAATAACCTTTTCAAATTCACGCATTTGCTCAGGAGAAAGGATTTGCTCTTTTTCATCGTAGCGCTCCTTGACTTTAGCAAAAATGGCGTCGACCATTTCTTCTGGATCTTTACCTTTCAAATCATCAAGAGTGATGTCACCTTCATGTAAAAGGGTCGCATGGACATACTCAACAATGGCTTTAAGATCCCATTCTTCCTCGTCTTCATGACGGGAGGCGTGAACATCTACATTACGTTGAATAGAGTTTAGAATCATTTTCTGCACAATTTCACGAAGATCTTCCGATTCTAATACTTCATCGCGCTGGCTGTAGATGATTTCACGTTGCTGACGAAGAACATCGTCATATTGTAGAAGCTGTTTACGGGCATCAAAGTTGTTGCCCTCAACACGTTTTTGAGCCGATTCCACCGCACGGGATACCATTTTACTTTGAATTGGCTGGGTATCATCCATACCAAGACGTTCCATCATTGCTTTCATATTATCAGAACCGAAGCGGCGCATCAGCTCGTCTTCCATTGATAAGTAGAACTGGGTAACACCAGGGTCTCCTTGACGTCCGGAACGTCCACGAAGCTGGTTATCAATGCGTCGACTTTCATGACGCTCCGTACCGATAACAGCAAGACCGCCTAAATCAATGACTCCTTCGCCAAGCTTAATGTCCGTACCACGTCCGGCCATGTTGGTAGCGATTGTAACAGATCCTTTATGGCCTGCTTCTGCAATAATTTCTGCTTCACGCTCATGGTTTTTCGCGTTCAAGACATTGTGACGGATACCCTTTTTCAATAAGTATCTAGAGATCAACTCTGATGTTTCAATGGCAACTGTACCGACTAAGACGGGCTGTCCCTTTTGATGACGTTCAGCAATATCTTCAACCACTGCACGGAATTTGCCTTCCATTGATTTATAAATTAAATCTGGACGGTCGTCACGAGCTATCGGTTTATTCGTAGGAATAACAATAACATTCATATTATAGATGTTACGGAATTCTTCTTCTTCTGTTTTTGCTGTTCCTGTCATACCGGCTAATTTTTCATACATACGGAAATAGTTCTGGAATGTAATGGTAGCCATGGTCATGCTTTCATTCTGAACTTCAAGTCCTTCTTTTGCTTCAATCGCCTGATGCAAGCCCTCGCTATAGCGGCGGCCCTTCATTAAACGACCAGTAAACTGGTCAACGATCACAATTTCTCCGTCCTGTACTACATAATCAATATCAAGATGCATGCTGACATTTGCTTTTAACGCTTGGTTAATATGATGGTTCAGCGTTACGTGTGCCATATCGAAAAGGTTCTCAATGCCGAAAGCTTTTTCCGCTTTACTGATTCCTTCTTCTGTCAGCATTACGCCCTTTGTTTTTTCATCGTACGTATAGTCAATATCCTTCGTTAGCATACGGACGAAACCATTGGCTTGAATATAAAGGACAGCTGATTTTTGTGCTGATCCTGAAATGATCAATGGTGTACGAGCTTCATCGATTAAAATAGAGTCTGTTTCGTCAATAACGGCATAAAAAAGTGGACGTTGCACCTTTTGTTCCTTATAAAGGACCATATTGTCACGCAGGTAGTCGAAACCAAATTCATTGTTTGTCCCATAGGTAATGTCAGCAGCGTATGCTGCCTGCTTTTCTTCCTTATCCATACTGTTCAGATTCAAGCCAACTGTTAGGCCTAGGAATTGATACAGCTGACCCATTTCTGTCGCGTCACGGCTTGCTAGGTATTCGTTGACAGTTACAACGTGTACGCCTTTACCAGAAAGAGCATTTAAATAAACAGGCATGGTAGCCGTTAAGGTTTTACCTTCCCCTGTCTTCATCTCCGATATGTTACCTTCATGGAGAGAAATACCCCCCATTAGCTGCACATGGTACGGATATAGACCTAGAACACGTCGGGCGCCTTCACGAACAATGGCAAAAGCTTCTACTAATAAATCATCAAGTGTTTCGCCCTTTTGATACCGTGCTTTGAATTCCTCTGTTTTTTCACGAAGTTGATCGTCAGTCAGCCTTTCCGTTTCTGCAGCGAGTGCATCAATTTTCACGGCAAGCTTGTCTAATCGCTTCAGTTCACGCTTGTTCAGATCAAACACTTTATTTAAAATCCCCATATCAGATGAACGCTCCTTTTTATCGAGACTAATACGTTTTTTTAAAAATAATTCTTTCAAAAATATTCGATAATTTCCTT
This sequence comes from Neobacillus phoenicis, assembly GCF_047302305.1. Taxonomy (NCBI): domain Bacteria; kingdom Bacillati; phylum Bacillota; class Bacilli; order Caryophanales; family Bacillaceae; genus Neobacillus; species Neobacillus phoenicis. The sequence goes on from NZ_CP154847.1 coordinate 1,373,953, forward strand.
TTTCATCTTACCACTTCCACTATAGAGTGACAACATTGTTAGAGTGGAAGCAAATTTTGTCATTCTACTATTATATCTCTTTCAGAGCAGAACTTCTATTTTGAAGGTTTCGCATTTTTGTCATATTTGACAATCTCATGGCAATAAATCTAAAAGCTATTTCAATATGAAACAGGAACAAACTGATATTAATAAAATTTGAATAAAAGTGCTTATTTTTGTATAAATACTAAATTTATGCAAGTTACTACTATTTGTATAGTGATAACTAAAAGCTTGATATAACAATGTTTTCATGTTTTTTTTAGAGTTAATAAATCTGTCACAGGTGTGTAGAAATATTCACAAATTGTACATTGGAATATACTCTTACAATGTTAGATACTACCTTTAGAGAGGTTAATCTGGAAATTAAATAGAGAATCAATCCAAGATGGGAAGGGTGAGTAATGTGGCCATTTGGGGGAAAAAGGAAAATAAAGATGCAGATCCCGAAACGAGAGAAAATAGAAAAAAAGCTGGGCCTATACGAAGCCTCTGGCAGAAGTTTAGAGGGATAGATTGGAAGAATCCAGTTAACAAATGGAAACTTTTATTTGTTTCACTGGTTGGTTGTATTGTTGTTTTTGGCGGTGGATATGGGGTTCTTTCCTTCACTAATTCGCCGTCATTTTGTTCTAACTGCCATGAGATGGCACCAGAATATTCAACTTTTACAGCAAGTGCTCACAACCAGATTTCTTGCGTTCAGTGCCATATTAAACCAGGTACGATTAATATGCTTACACACAAAGTCAAGTCGCTTAAAGAAGTCTATTATCATGTAACGGGCGTACCTAAACAAATTGTTCAAACTGAAGAAGAAGCAGTTTCTAATGGTAACTGCCAACAATGTCATTCTTTGAACAGGGTGGTTACTGGGCCTAATGGATTAAAGGTAGACCATCAAAAGCATATTAAAGAGGGTATTCCCTGTATTACTTGTCACTCCGGAGTGGTTCATGCACAAATAGCTGCTCGCGAGTTGAACGTTGAAAAAAACCATGATGCATGGACAAAACAAAATGCCGACAAGTTAATTGAAAAGAAATTTATGCAACCAAATATGGGAACCTGTATCGACTGTCATAACAAGGTAAACAACGGGGAAAAGCCTTGGGAAGAACCATCTTATAACGTACCTGTCAATCCTGAGGAACCAGAAAAAAAAGAAAATGAAAAGACTTCACCAGAAGAAACACAGAAGGTAATTTTAGAAGCTCTCAAGTCTAATACGGAAGCTAATGGAAGTAAGCTGAAAATACCTGTTGGCTGTTCAACTTGCCATAGTAAAGATATCAGTGTTCCCAAAAATCACTTAACTGCTGAATTTAATAAAAATCATGGCACTGAAGCAGTAAGCCAGTTAAACCAATGTTTAAGCTGTCACGAAGATTCTAAATGGTCAAGAGAAATTTCTAAGCAAGACATCAAGACGTTACTGAAATATAGTGATGTCACGAAAAAATATGTACCAAATTTAGCAACGGCAAAAGAAGAAGCAAACAATAATACGTTTTGTAAATCTTGCCATTCAACTACCTCTTCAAAACCTGGTACCTAAAGAGATGAGCCAAAACCAAAAACAAGGTGTCATTGTAGGCAATTAGAAGTTTTTGGTCAAAAAATAAAGAGGCGTAATGTTCATTATTCTTTAAGTATTGGGTATTTCAAACAAAAAGAGACTAGTAAAGTTGCCAAACTGGAGGGACATTGAAATGGAAGATCAAAAAACGAACCTGCCAGCCCCTGCCCGTTCACGGTATCGGTTGTATAAAATTCTGACCCTTTCATTATTAGCTGTAGTGTTATTAGTGTTGGCGGGATATGGAACCGTAGAAGCAACATCAAGCTCTACCTTTTGTTCCTCCTGCCACAACATGAAACCGGAATTTAACACATGGAAGGCATCATCCCATAGCCAAGTCGGATGTAAAGAATGTCACATACAAGACGGGGTTGTAAGTTATGCAAAAGCAAAATTAAACGGATTATCAGAAGTTTACAAATTGGCTACAGACACATATGCTGCACCAATTCATATGGCGAAAGAGATTCCGAATGAATCTTGTGAAAAATGTCACAATATGAAAACAACCATCGTTACAGCTTCGGGGGATTTAATTATCCCGCATAACAAGCATTTAAAAGATGATATTAAATGTGTTCAGTGTCACAGCGGTGTAGCTCATGGAAAAGTTGCAGATCGAAATGCAACCTTCAAAACAGATTACGCTAAATGGAATTCTACACTTGGTAAACAAATGATGAGTGATTTATCATTCACTCAGCCAACTATGGATGAATGTATTCAATGCCACAAAACACGAAATGTTTCTACAGATTGTGAGACTTGCCACTCAACAGGCATGAAACCGGAATCCCATAATGATCCAAACTTTTTAAAGGGAAACCACGGCAAGCTTGCAGAAAAGGACATTAAGGAATGTAACAGCTGTCACCAGTATATGTCGGAGAATCCTATAAAGGATTTCCAAGAAAAAACGGCTTCACAGGAATTAATAAATAAAAGTTCTGCTGAAAGTGCGCTTACTGCTGCAACTTATGCAAAGAAAAATACGTTCTGTCAGGAATGCCATTCTAAAAAACCAACGAGCCATAACAGCAAATTCTTTGCTACTCATGGAACAACTGCAAATAAAAATCTAGATACATGTAAAGCTTGCCACGATACAAGTAAGGCTGGTTTATCTAGTAAAAACAAGGTGATTTGTTCTTCTTGTCATACAAATAGTCATAAAAGAGTATCAGAGCTTTCAATACACCCTATACCATTAAATGGAATTAAGGGGCCTTCTGAGAAATGCTATACATGCCACAGTCAAAGCACTTGTTCATCATGTCATAAGGATGAATAGCGTAACATTTTATGCCTCTGATAGATTAAATTAATTATGCCAATCTTACAAATCTATCAGAGGTTATACAGATAAAAACTAAATTCGAGGTGGATCATTATGCCGGAGCTGTCAATAGATCAAAAGTTAGAGCCGACAGAAAGAACGGATTTTCAGAATAAAAAGAAGAATTTCACAAAATTGCAGGCCTCATTACTCATTGTTGCTACTTTAATTGTAAGTTTATTTGCAGGTTATTTTATAAGCGATAAATATGTGTGGCCAAATCAAGAAGAAGCTAGGATTCTGGAGCAGATTGATTACTATAAAGGATTAGTAGATAAAAAACCAAATGATCCAGGACACCGTGTGAATCTAGGCTACTCGTACTTCATTTATGGTGATAATGAAAATGCCATTAAGCAGCTGTTAGTCGCAACGAATCTTGATAACAAGAACTTTGGTGCCTATTTTAACTTAGGTCTTGTCTACAATGCAGAGAAGAGATACGACGATGCGGGAAGAATGGCTCAAAAAGCAGAAGCATTAGGACCAAAGAATTTTCAAGCACACTTATTGTCAGGTATGGTTTATAGAAATTTAAAACAGTATGATAAAGCACTTGAATCATTGAAAAAATCTCTTGAGTTAATGCCAACAAATACAGACTCTATTACTGAGATTGCTAGAGTGTATGAGGATCAGAAAAAGTATGAAGAAGCAGAGAAATTTTATAAAGAAGCTTTAAGCTACGACCCATTATATAAACCAGCATCAAAAGGATTGGAAAGAGTAGATTCAAAACTAAAGGACAACAAGTAGAAGGAGTTGACCACACTTGAAAAAGAGAACAGTTTTTTTATTAATGGGTAGCATTGTAGCACTCACCGCTGTTTTTTTTGCAGTAGTTTCTATACTTCATTTGGAAACGAAGATAAAACCCGCTGTTACAAATGTAGCATCAGGAGGAGGTTCAAAAGTATTTACAAACGCACTATATGGTGATTTTGAACAACCATTAAAAAAACCAATGGATGTTACAAAAGTTGGCGATTATGTTTATGTAACAGATGCTAATACTCAGCAGGTACAAGTTTTTAATAAATCTGGTGATTTTGCATTTAAATTTGGAAAATCAGGCGATAAAGAAGGAGAATTTCAATTCCCGTATGGAATTGATGGAGATGAAGAGCAAAACATTTATGTTGCTGATATGAATAATGGAAAGATTTCCATTTTTGATTCGAAGGGAAAATTTTTAAAATATTTTAATGATCAGGAAAAAGTACTTCAAGCACCAGGCGGGCTTCGTATTTTTAATAAGAAACTCTATGTAACGGATATAAAAGCAAACAAATTATTTGTTTTTAATCTTTCTGGGAAGAAATTAATGGAAGTTGGAGGACCTGGAGACGCAGAAGGAAAGTTCATAGCTCCTAATGCCTTAACAGTTGATATTGATAAAAATATTTATGTTACAGATTCAGGGAATAATAGAGTGGAAGTTTTTGATGAAAAAGGTAAGTTTTTAAGGAGTATAAATGGGTCGGAAGACGGAAAAGGAGCTCCTACCTTCCTAAACCCTAGAGGTGTGGGAATTGATTCTAAAGGTGATGTTTATGTGGTGAACAGTCTTTCCCATACTGTATATGCCTTTGATAAAAATGGGAAAGAATTATATGAATTAGGAGGAATGGGAACTTCAACTGATAAATTCTATCTACCAAATGGACTGTTTATTGATGACAGTGACAATGTATATGTAACAGATACAGTGAATCAGCGGGTTTCCATTTTTCAATAATATTTCCTCTAGTTTAAGGAGGTGATGGGAAAGGTATCACTTGCTAGAAGTTTTATAAAGAGAAAAAAAGAGAGAAATTTGGGAGGTTTTAGAATGAGCAAGATAAGAATAGGCTTATCAACCGCATTGATGCTTATCTTACTAGGCATGTTCAGCGCCGTGGCTTTTGCAGAAGATAGTTTTACGCCTACTTCTACTCACCCAGCAAAGAATATTTATTCAGCTGATGTCAACAACGATGGTTCAATAGGAACACAAAGAACCCATGGTAATTTCCAAAATAACACAAACTCCTGTGCAAACTGTCATAGTGTGCACAATGGTGAAAACGACATGTTGTTAATGAAAGAAGGAGACTCCGAGCTCTGTATGTCATGCCATGATGGTACTATGGGCTTTTATGACGTTACAGTAGCAAGTGGAGCAGGTGTATTTGATAAGGAAGATACAACACACATGAGTGTTTCCATGCACAATGTCGGTAAGAGTCTAAAAGTTAGCACAGCTCCTGGCGCTTTCAAAAATACATCAACAGAAGAATTAGAATGTTCTAGCTGTCACAATCCTCATGGTTCACCAAATGACAGATTATTGACCGAAGTGGTAAATACAACAACAGGAGCAACAGCATTTGCTACTTCTTTAGTAAATGGGGTGCAAACAGCGGTTCCAAAAGGTACACAAACAATTAAGCTTGATTTAACACCAGATCCAAATTTTGCAGCTATTAATGATGTAACCGGCCCTAACGGAGTGAAAATTACTAAATCAAACGGGCCTGTAAATGCAACTACTTATAATACTGTATATAGCACGGTTTACTACTCACAATTCTGCGGTGCTTGTCATGATGACTACTTCGCTAAGAGAAATGTAGGTGCTAAAGGGGCTACTCCTATTTCTGGAAAACCTAGCACAGCTACTGCTGCACATGTTACTTGGACACATACTACTAACAGTGAAAGACAAGGTCGAAACTGTGCTGCCTGTCACTATGCACATGGTACAGATGCCTCCACTATGATGGATGCTCTTGGTAAAACAGCAACCGATTATATGAAACCAGTTTCAGAAGGTGGAAAAGGCTGGACTCAAACACAGGCTGAGAATTACTTGAAAGATGTAAGTGCTCAAGGCTCAGCATTGAAGAAATTCACAAACAGAGCAGTATGTTTTGCATGTCATGGAACTAGCATTTCAACAACTATTGATTCTCAATATTTAGATGGATCTGGAAAATTGCTTGGAAGATCAAAAATTCTAGGTCAGTAATTAAAGGAATTTTATAAATTGAACAAGGTAGCAATACTCTATTGTTACCTTGTTCTAAATCACAGACAAGAAATGTCTTTGTCTACCGTATAAAAAGAGAGAGAATTAGAGGAAATTGGGAGGTTTTTAGAAAATGAGCAAGTTAAAAATCAGCTTGTCTGCATTTTTTATGCTAGTATTGTTGGGCTTTTTTGGCGGACTTGCATCAGCTGAAGGTTTTGACACTACTAATTTACAAAATCCAGCACCTACATTAAATAATGCAACAATTGATAACAATGGAAACACTAATTCACAAAGAACCCATGGTAACTTCCAAAATAACACTAACTCTTGTGCGAACTGTCATAGTGTTCACAATGGGGAAACTGATATGCTGTTAATGAAGAGCGGTGCATCTGAGCTTTGTATGTCTTGCCATGATGGAACATTAGGGTTCTATAATGTAACTAAAGTAAGTGAAGCAGGGGTTATGTATTCTCATGAAGATAGTGCATCCATGCACCATGTGGATTCAAACCTAGAGGAAAGTTCAGCTCCTGGAGCAACAGGAATTGAAAATGATACAAATGGCACAAGTTTGAAAAATACTTCTACTGCAACCTTTGAATGCTCAAGCTGCCATAATCCACATGGATCAGCTAACGACCGTTTATTAAATGAAAAAGTAGCTGGTAACCAATTTGGTGCTAAATACAATGTAACGATTGTAGGATATGCTGAAACAATTACAAAAGCAAGTTCAGTTCCACTAGGAGAAAAAGCAATTAAACTAGATTTACAACTTGATCCTGCATATTCAACTATCAATAATGCAACAAACTTGTCTGGTTTGAAAATCTACAAATCAAACGGTATCTATACAGAAGCCAATGGACTAACTGCTGGAGTATCAGTAGCAGATGTTAGAAACTACAGATTAAACTACTCTGCATTCTGCGGAAGCTGTCATACAGATTACTATAGAAGCAGAGAAGATGGCGCACAATCAGATGGAGTGCACTATGGACACTCAGCTAGTAGCACGAAGTCAGGTAGAGCATGTACTTCATGTCACTACTCACATGGTACTGACATTACAATGTTAAGAGATACAGCTGGAAAAACCATTGCTGATCTCCAAAAACCAGTTGCTGAAGGTGGTAAGGGCTGGTCTGCAGATCTAGCAAAACAATACATGAAAGATGTAAGTAAATCTGGCTCTAACTTAAAGAGATTTACAAACATGGCTGTATGTTGGGCTTGTCATCAATCTACACACCAAATTGCAAATACGCCAGGAACTACAAACTATCCAAATACAACAGATTATAAGAATTTCTTAGTTCCAGGTGGAGATTACTCAGGTAAATCTAAAATTAAATAATTTGACAGTATTACTAAGAAAACAAGGTGGCAATAACACTATTGTTACCTTGTTTTTTAATAATCAAACATGATAAGTCATTTGTCAAAAAGATTTAACTTACCCACGATAATTAATGTAAATTCATTTGATATACTTAAATAAAAAGGCTTGTTGTTTCAAAAAAGCCTACAGAAGAGGATGAATACCGTGAAACGGATGAACTTCAAACGAAAAATAATTTCATACATTCTTATATGGAGCGTTGTATTTGGTTCTCTCCTTTCCTATTCTCCTGTAACACATGTTCTTTCAGCAACGGGGGTACCAGAGATTATACTGGAATTACCTGTTGAAAATTCAATGTTTGATGTATCAAAGGTTGAGTTTACCGGAAAACTTTCAGATGATTTAACATCTCCAAACAAACTCTTATTAAAGGTTTTTGAATATACTGGTGTATCTGAGCAGCCGATTGATATTACGAGTGAAGGACTACTAACTCTCACACCGAAAGATCAATATGCTGAATTCTCTTATTCTAAAGATTTCAGTCAGGGAGATCATAAACTATCATTTATTGTTACAGATGAGGATGGATTTAGCAGTATATCTGAAAAAACCATTACAGTACAACTTTCAGGAATAACTGAGAATATAGATAATTTGGTTACACCTGTAATTGGAAAGCTATCAGTTACTCAATCGCCATCTGGAGTAAATGGAAACCAAACTACCAGTATAGTAAATACAGAAGCAACAATATCAGATGTAACTAATGATAGCAAACGTCCTTTTTTGGCAAAAATGTACTTAATTCCACGAGACACAGAAAGTAATTACAATCCTGAGGGGGAGGTTCCATCCACCTACCTTCCAGCAGAAGACATGACTCGTGTACCGTTGAATTATATCGTTTTGTTTGATATTAGAAGTTCTGTAGAATTTAATCCAACCCAACCCTTGATCTCATATTTTGGAGATAATAAAGGTAAAGAAAAGTTGATCAAAACAGTTGATTTATCCGGAGGAATGAAGTCCTATCTATACACCTATACTCCTGATAATGAGCTTAATCCAGCCCAATCTTATTCAGTTTATTTAAATCCTAATGAATTAATACCAAGGTTCTTAACCTTCACTACTGTTAGTAATAACTATGAAAATTACCAGTTTGAAGGTGACAAAGGAAGTACTGTTAGGGAGCATGACTATATTCACGGACCATTTTCGGTTGTAACCAATGCTTGTGATTTCTGTCATAGTGCCCATAATGGAAACAATGAATATCTTGAGGGAGACCCAAATAGTAAATACGGTGATGAACTATGTATGGCTTGCCATGATGGTACTAACGGTTCACCAAGTATAGATAGTAATTATGCTAATAATAAACACCATAATGATACAGGGGCTTCTTGCGCTACTTGCCATGATCCGCATAATCCTGGGACTAAAGATAATCCAAACAATCTTAAAAAGGCTACGTATAATGGATCTACCCAAGTTTTATCCTATAAAAAGTCAAGTGATGCAACTGGTTCAGTAAATGATTTCTCACAATGTTTAAGCTGCCATAATGGAACAAAGGCATCAAATATCGAACAATATTACAAAGATACAACCTTAAAGAGTCAGTCAGGGCACAATATCGTGGCAACAATGGATAGTGGAAGTTCTTTAAATGGTCAGATTCCTTGTGCTGAGTGTCATGAAACTCACGGTTCTTCTAATCTTAAAATGTTAAGAAAAGACCTTGGAAATATAAAAATTACGGATGATAAACAGAAATTTAAGTCTTCTGGTACTGAATGGAATGCCCTAAACGAACGGGAATTCTGTTTGAAGTGTCATAATAATTCAACACAGATTTACGGGAAAACTAGCCCAATCGATTTAACTATTTCTGGCCATCAAACTGATGAAACACAAGGATGCTCAAGCTGTCATGGAGGAGAAAGCAAATCCTTTATGGACGCAGCCCATGCTCCTAAAAAACTAACAACACCATAAAAAACGAGAGGTGCTGCACCTCTTGTTTTTTTACTTAATGCTCTTCAACCATTCCCCAAGCCCTTCAATCTTCCTCCACAAATGCAAATGCATATCCGCATAGACAATCGCTTCGTTTTCATCGCCAAAACCATAATAATCAGGCGGATAGGCTGGAAGTCGTTTTTTGCCGATTAAGTATGGAATGACATATTTGTTTTCTTTTTTAGCTGCCTTTTCCAGTAATTGAGCCTTCTTTGTAAAACCTTTTTCGCTCAGCTCAAGTAAGAGCTTATTGTATGCTCCATGTGCGGTTGCCTCATCATATTGCTGCAACAGGTTACCAGCCTTTTTATATTCACCTGCATCTACATATGCTACGAACAGGGAGTAGCGAACGCCCTGGTTATCCATAGGGTTTAATTCGAGGAGTTCCTCGTACTGCACGATGGCCTCGTTGACTTTCCCTAACAGAGATAGTGCTTCGGCATAATGCTGCTTCGCCCGCATAAACGGTCTTGTTTCAATTAATCCCCAAAAGAACCCCTTATTTTCCTTAAAAAACGCTTTACCTAGCTCCCTCTCTCCAGCCTGGATTCCTTTTTCATACATAAGGATGGCATCTTCAAGACTCTTCGTTTTTTCAGCCAAAATCACATAGGCATCGACACAATTTGGATTTATGGCCAATGCGTTTTCAGCCAGCTTATACCGATTTTTCCCCTCCGATTGAAGTGCATCGTATATTAGATTTCTAGCTCTTTCTTCATCCCGTTTTGATACTTTTCGAGCTGGCACTTTGGTATTCTTCTTTTTTACACTTTGACCACTAGAGTGAGGCTGACCAGGTTCAACCGCATCTGTAGGTTTTTTTGTAGGGAATTCAATTACGGATGCCCCTTCTAGTCGCGGAATAAAGGGAAGAGAAGGGTCGCTTTCTTCAGTCATCAGACCAAAATCTGTTAGTTGAGCGATATCCTCAGACAACACCCCGTCTAATTCAGAAACAATAGAAGAAATACTGCGTGCATTCACTCCATATTGCTCAGCCAGCTCCTTTTGTGTGTACATCACATTCATAGGTACAATCGTGGAAAGTAAATAGTGCATGGCAGCAGCATAAAGATTAGGGTTCTGTATTCGTTTTTGCTTTCTTTGAACATAATTGATCCAAAGAATGACCCCCATGTCTACAATGGGTGGTGGGACCAGGGGATTCAGTTTTTCCCTCAGGATGTCCACCACTTCTTTATAAACGGGGGCTGGCCATTCAATTTCATCTATTTCAAGTAATCCACCTATCATCGGCAGTTCACTCAATACCTCCAAAAAGTTGTCTGTTAAATATTCCTGTGGTGAGTCATATTCAGCATTCATGCTGCAATCCTCTATATAGGAGTAGGCATGTTCAGGAGTGAGCTCCGGTAAATCAAATGCTGAAGGGAAGAAGACAAAACTTTGATCATAAGGAACTAAGATCCCAATGATGAATGACCCCTCTTTAACAGTTGGAGACAAACTTGTTACAATGGTATCGAGTTGTTCAGAACTAAGTCCGTCCTCAACGGTCAGCTTATTTTCATCAATATTGATTACCTTGCCAGCGAGTGTTCTTGCAAATATCCAGGTTTGTAAAATTTGCTTAAGCTTAGGGCGTTTTATTTTACCAATTTGACTATGGATAAATTTTTCAATAATTGTTTCACCGTCGTCAAGACCTTCAAAGAGTGAAAACCAAATAGTATGAATCAACTCGAAAAATTCACGTTCCTGCTCATCATCTAATTCAATCATTTCTTCAAAACTTTCAAAATCATCTTGAAGAACGTGCCCGAAGTGATGGTAAGCAAAATGAAGGATTTGTTTTTGTAGCTCGTCAATTTCGCCTTCAATGATAGTAGTGATAGGAACAGCTTCACCTGCCCCACAGCAACGTTTATACTTTTTGCCGCTTCCGCACGGACAAGGGTCATTTCTGTTTATTTTCTCCATCTCACTCCACTCCTTCTATTTCTCTTTCTCTATTGTGGATATTACGAAGGTCTTCTTTTACAATGCAATTTCTTATATGTATGTTTCAATTCATACCCACTTCGTTCTTATTTTATAGTACCATTTTTGACAGTTTGATATATAAAAATACTTTTTGAAAAGTACTCTTTTTGAGGTTTTATTCTTATATTTTAGTCAAACTTTGAATTTTTTATGGTTATCACGCTATAATGAATGAGAACTTACCATCAAAAAAAGAATAAAATTATGATTGAGACGCAATTATTTACTATAGAGGTGACGAAGATGGAATTAGCAGAAATTCGTAATGAACTTGAGAAAACAGCTACAAAATTAGCGGACTTTAGGGGGTCTCTTTGACCTAGAGAACAAGGAAGCGAGAATTGCAGAGTTAGATGATGAAATGCTTCAGCCAGATTTCTGGAATGACCAAGAGAAAGCGCAAACGGTTATTAGTGAAGCGAATGCATTAAAGGATCAGGTGAATGAGTTTAATGAGTTAAATGAGTCATATGAAAACTTGGAATTAACTTATGAGCTGGTGAAAGAAGAAAATGATGAAGAGCTAAGGGCTGAGTTGGAAGAAGAGCTTCAGCAGTTAAGCGGACGTTTGAGTCAGTTTGAACTGCAGCTTCTCTTAAGTGAAGAGTATGATAAAAATAACGCTATTTTAGAGCTTCACCCTGGTGCAGGTGGAACGGAATCACAGGACTGGGGCTCTATGCTGCTTCGAATGTATACACGCTGGGCCGAAAAGAAGGGCTTTAAAGTAGAGACGCTCGATTATTTGCCTGGGGATGAAGCAGGGATTAAAAGTGTGACACTGGCCATTAAAGGGCATAATGCCTACGGATATTTAAAAGCAGAGAAGGGTGTTCATCGATTAGTAAGGATTTCACCGTTCGATGCTTCTGGCCGAAGACATACGTCGTTCGTTTCTTGTGAAGTGATGCCGGAATTTAATGAGGAAATACAAGTTGAAGTACGTACTGAGGACTTAAAGATTGATACGTACCGTGCCACAGGAGCGGGTGGTCAGCATATTAACACGACCGATTCGGCTGTTCGTATTACCCACATTCCTACAGGGGTTGTTGTAACATGCCAATCCGAGCGGTCACAGATTAAAAACCGCGAAGCCGCAATGAAAATGTTAAAAGCTAAGTTATATCAACGGGAAATTGAACGTCAGGAACAGGAACTTTTGGAAATCCGAGGCGAGCAAAAGGAGATTGGATGGGGAAGCCAAATCCGATCGTACGTTTTTCATCCCTATTCAATGGTAAAAGACCACAGAACGAGTACGGAAAGTGGTAATGTTCAAGCGGTCATGGACGGAGATTTAGATCAATTTATTAATGCTTACTTACGTTCAAGAATTTCATAAATTAAAATGTTAAAGCCTTTGTCCGCTGTTCGACAAAGGCTTCTTTTTTTGGAATATTTGCCATACGTGATGATGAGATAAGAGGGTTTAGAGGATAGTAAGTAGTTGACTGGTTGAGGTGTATTAGGAGAATAGCTTACATCCAATTGCCCCGCCGCATCTCTTCAGCGACAACATCAAACATCCGATCATGGTCCTCCAATTTGTTTTCAATATGTCTAAAGTGGCTTCTAAATTCAGACGCATTATTCTCGACGGTTTCCTGTAAAGTATGGATACTTTCTTCCACTCTGTCTAACCGATGATTTACACCGATAAATTGTTGGTCCATTGTGTCTAACCGATGATTCACACCGATAAATTGTTGGTCCATTGCGTCTAACCGTTGATTCATACCGATGAATTGTTGGTCCATTGCGTCTAACCGATGATTCACACCCATAAATTGTTGGTCCATTCCATCTAAACGTTGTTCAATTACATCGAATCGATGGTCAATTTTTTCAAATTGTTGGTTCATCTGATCCATCATTTGCTTTAATAATTTTTCCATTCTATTCACCTCCTTAACAACAAATTATACCATGTTTTGATGAAAAGATTATTTTTCCACAAAAATAATGAAAAACAAATTAACGGTAAATGCTAATAATAATTTTAACCCTTTACCACGTCAACTTACTGGTATTTACACCATAATTTACCCATGCTATACTCACTTTCGGTTACATGAATGAACATGGTAAATGGAAAGATAGAGGGGAAAGTTATTATGAATATATTAAGTAATCTGACAAAAACCTATCCTAGAACACGTTTAGCTGTAGATTATGTTTTAGTTTTAATTGGCTCAGCCATAATAGCATTAGCCTTTAATGTATTTTTGCTCCCCAACCAAGTAGCTTCTGGAGGAGTAAGCGGGATAAGTACGATTCTTAAAACAGTGGTTGGCTGGGAACCTGCATATGTCCAATGGGCCTTTAACATTCCATTATTTATTGCCGGCGTTATTCTTTTAGGAAAGCAATTCGGAGTAAAAACATTGGTAGGCACCATTTTTTTACCCATGGTCGTTTTCCTCACAAACAATTTAGAGCCATGGACACATGATGCACTTCTTGGTGCATTGTTTGGCGGAATAGGTGTTGGCCTGGGACTAGGCATTGTATTTAGGGGAAATGCATCCACGGGTGGAACAGATCTGGCTGCTCAAATTATTAATAAGTATACAGGCTTCACATTAGGTAGATGTGTAGTCATGATTGATGGATTAATTGTCCTTACAGCTGCCATTGTGTTTGATATTGAAAAGGGTTTATATGCATTGATTGCTCTTTATGTTACCAGTAAAACGATTGATTTGATTCAGGTTGGTTTTGGCAGGTCAAAAATGGCAATGATCATTACTAATAAGCAGGAAGAAGTTCGTGAAGGAATTTTGAATAAAATTGACCGTGGGGTGACAAAACTATCAGCATATGGTGGTTTTACTGACCATGAGCGGCCTGTTCTTATGTGTGTTGTTGATCAAACGGAGTTCACAAAATTGAAACAATTGGTCAAAACCCTTGATCCAACTGCATTTGTCGTTGTTATGGATGCTGCGGAGGTACTCGGGGAGGGTTTCAAACGCGAATAGTCATTGGTATAATAACACAGTGATGGTATTAATTTCTTGAGGGGGTATTGTGATGAAGAAAAAGCTACTAACATTGTTGCTGGGTACGTCCCTTGTCATGGGTCTTGCTGCTTGCGGGGGCGGCGATGACGAAACAAAAGATACTGGGAATGGCGGTACGGAAACTGCACAAGCGGGCGATGCGCAAAAGATTTACGACCAAAAATGCTCTAGTTGTCATGGTGGTGACATGAAGGGTGGAATGGGTCCAAACTTAACACAAGTGGGATCAAAGTACTCTAAAGATGAAATTCTAGATATTCTCAAAAATGGTAAATCTGGCGGGATGCCAGCAGGTTTAGTTTCAGGTGATGAAGCGAATCAAGTGGCTGACTGGTTGTCCGCTAAGAAGTAATACGATAAAAAAAGCGTTCTGCTGAAAGGAGCAGAACGTTTTTTTATTTTATTGTATACATATTGAAATTAGTTGATTTTGTCTGGTTTTGTCAGTTTTTGTATTCTTTGAAAAGAAACTGTAATAATTTTACCGCTTTTTTTAGCGATTTATGATGTTATAATAAGTCTATGCGAAATTATGCACATATTGTTGGTTATTTTGGTTTGTTTTGCAAATAAATAAAGATTCTTGTCGAAAATCCTTTTTCGATGAAATCTTTAACTATAGGTGATAACAATGATAGAACTACAAGAAGTATATAAGAAGTATCCGAATGGCGTTACGGCGATCAACGGGATTGACGTCCGGATTAATCAGGGCGAATTTGTTTATGTTGTCGGACCAAGTGGTGCCGGGAAATCTACCTTTATTAAAATGATGTATCGTGAAGAAGTACCTACCACTGGGACCATCATGATGAATGGCGTAAATCTCGCCAAGCTAAAGATGAAGAAGGTTCCTTTATTCAGAAGAAATCTAGGCGTTGTTTTCCAAGATTTCAAATTGCTTCAGAATCTAACAGTCTATGAGAATGTGGCTTTTGCGCTTGAGGTTATTGAGGCGCAGCCCAAGTATATTAGGAAGCGTGTAATGGAGGTTCTTGATCTTGTGGGTCTGAAGCATAAAATCAAAATGCTTCCTAGTGAGCTTTCTGGGGGAGAGCAGCAACGGGTTTCTATTGCACGTTCGATTGTCAACTCACCTAAAATAGTGATTGCGGACGAGCCTACGGGTAACCTTGACCCCGAAACATCATGGGAAATCATGAATATCTTTGAACAGATTAATGCTAGAGGAACAACGATTGTTATGGCAACTCATAACAGAGAAATCGTAAATACATTAAAGCATCGCGTTATAGCCATTGAAGGCGGGAAAATTGTGCGTGATGAGCAAAGAGGGGAGTACGGTTATGAAAATTAGAACTGTAGGCCGTCATGCCCGTGAAAGTGTAAAAAGTATTACAAGAAACGGCTGGATGACATTTGCATCTGTTAGTGCCGTTACTGTTACCTTAATTCTAGTCGGTGTCTTTTTCGTAATTATGATGAATTTAAATAGAGTAGCACAAACCATTGAAGAGGACGTAGAAATCCGCGTTCACATCGACTTTGCTGCAAATAAACAAGATCAGCAAGCATTAAAAAGTGAGATTGAAAAAATTCCAGAAGTAAAAAGTGTTACATTTTCACCTAAAACTAAGGAGCTAGATAACCTTGTAAAAAGCTTGGGTGAGGATGGAAAAGCATTTAAACTTTTTGAACAGGATAATCCTCTAAACGATGTATATATCGTAAAAACGAAAAAACCGACTGACACAATGAAAGTCGCTAAGAAAATTGAAAAAGAAAATTTTGTTGCTAAGGTAAAATACGGACAAGGTAAGGTTGAAAAGCTATTTAAGTTTATCAAGGCGAGCCGTAACGTAGGAATTGTATTAATTATTGGCTTGTTCTTTACTGCGATCTTCTTAATCTCTAACACCATTAAAATTACCATCATTGCAAGAAGAAGAGAAATCAAGATTATGAGATTAGTTGGAGCAACGAATTCATTTATTCGCTGGCCATTTTTCCTTGAAGGTCTATGGCTTGGTATTTTGGGCTCGATCTTGCCAATCATCTTGATTTCAATTGCCTACTATCGTGCGTATGATTACATTGGGCCTAAACTTGAAGGAACCTTCATCAAATTGTTACCAATTGACCCGTTTGTTTATCAGGTTTCCGGCATTTTGATTTTAATGGGAGCATTAATCGGTGTATGGGGTAGTGTTATGTCCGTTAGAAAGTTCTTGAAAGTGTAATTTTTTCAGGAAGGGCCGAACTCACGGTCCTTCCTATTTATTGGATTTCAAATATAGAAGAAGGTTTACATATAAAGAGATGGAGGGGAGTTAGCGGATATGAGAAAATCAATGATGACGCTGACCGTTGCTGCACTGGTCGGATTTGGAACCACGTTCGGAGGTTTTTCTACAAAAACAGAAGCAGAATCAATCTCCAAACTGAAAGGTCAACAAAATAAAGTCCAAAACGAACGGTCTGATGTGAAGTCAGATATGAATTCAGTAAACGATATAATCAATTCGTTAAAAAACCAGCAAGCAGATGTAAAAACTGAAATGAAACGTATTGATTATGCGATTGATGATGCAACTAATAAAATAAATGAAAAAACCGCTAAAATTGAGGAAACAAAGTCTGAAATTACAAGGCTACAAGAAGAAACAGAAGTTATAAAGGAACGGATTAAAGCTCGTAACGAAATATTGAAGGAACGGGCTCGTAACTATCAAGAGACAGGCGGATTAGTTAACTATTTGGATGTATTAATGGGTTCTTCAAGCTTCAGCGACTTTATCGATCGGGCAAATGCGGTAGCAACCATTATGCAGGCTGATCAGGATATAATTAAAAAGCAAGAAGTTGACAAACAGGAGCTTCAGGAGAAGCAAGCTCAAGTGAAAAATGATCTTGCTAGTTTAGAAACGATGCTAGCAGACTTACAAACATTGAATAAACAATTGGCGGCTCAAAAATCAGAGAAAGATAAATTATTAGCCTCTCTTGTTGATCAAGAAGAAGAAGAGCATGAACACATGATGGACTTGCAAGAGCAGGAGCAAATCCTTGCATCACAAGAGGCAGCAATCCAAAAAGCCATCAAAATGGAACAAGAAACCCAAGCTAGAGCGGCAGAAGAAGCGAGGAAAAAAGCAGCCAGTGGGGGAAGCTCAAGTAGCGGTGGAGCTAGTTCGGGTGCTGCACCTGGTGTATCTAGTGGATACTGGACGCAGCCTGCAGTTGGTGTGCTAAGCTCTGGGTTTGGAGGCCGTGGTTCAGAGATGCACTTTGGTGTCGACATCGCGAATGGAACTCAAGTCCCTATTGTTGCGGCAGCAGATGGGGTGGTTATAAAATCCTACTATTCTAGCAGTTATGGTAACTGTATATTCATCTCGCACTCTATTAATGGACAGGTATATACTACTGTCTATGCACATATGTCTTCACGAATTGCTGGAAACGGAGCAGTTGTGAAAAAAGGCCAACAAATTGGTGTCATGGGTAATACAGGTGCATCAAGAGGACAGCACTTACACTTTGAACTTCATAAAGGACCGTGGACACAGGACAAGCGTTATGCAATCAATCCAGTTGGAATTGTACCATTGCCATAATCAAAAGGAAGAAGCCCCGCGCTTCTTCCTTTTTTATTACACATATCTCGTCCCAATCAAACATATAAGTTAATAATCGGGCAGGATTTTTGGGCCTTTATAGAAAATTAGAAAGGACAGGCATACTTACATGAGGAGGATTGGGATGAATCGTAAATGGATTGCCTTATTAATGACTGCCTCTCTGCTTACAGGAGCAGGCGGTACCTACGCCGGAATGCAACTCTTAGACCAAAAGGTAGATTTACCTGTAAAGGAGCAAGCAATTCCAACAAAACAATCTGAAACAGATTCAACTGTTAATACGGAGGACCTGGAAAAAGTACAACAGGCCTATGACTTAATTTTAAGCCGCTACGTCGAAAAAGTAGACAATGAAAAACTCGTTGAGGGTGCCATTCAAGGGATGCTATCTGTACTAAAGGATCCATATTCAGTATATATGGATAAAGAGACAGCACAGCAATTCACACAAACGCTAGAATCCTCTTTTGAAGGTATTGGGGCAGAAGTGGGGATGGTAGATGGAAAAATTGTGATTGTTTCCCCGTTTAAAGACTCTCCTGCTGAGAAAGCCGGCATCAAACCAAATGATCAAATCTTAAAAGTGGATGGTAAGAGTGTAGAGGGGTTAGACCTAAATAAAGCAACATTAAAGATTCGTGGAAAAAAGGGAACAACCGTAACATTGGAGATTGCTCGAAAAGGATTAAAGGATCCACTATCGATTGATGTCAAGCGCGATGAAATCCCCCTCGAAACTGTCCATGCCTCTGTTAAGAAGCATGATGGAAAGAAGGTGGGGTATATCGAGGTAACCTCCTTCTCAGAAAATACGGCTCAGGATTTTAAAAAGGGATTAAAAGCATTAGAAAATGACCATATTAATGGGTTGATAATTGATGTGCGTGGCAACCCGGGAGGATTATTAGATAGTGTCGGTGAGATTCTAAAGGAGTTTATACCAAAAGATAAACCATATGTTCAAATCCAACAACGTAATGGCGAGAAAAAACGATACTTCTCGACTACCTCAAAGAAAAAGGATTATCCAGTGGTTGTTCTTGTGAATAAAGGAAGTGCATCTGCATCAGAAATATTGGCAGGTTCCTTGCAAGAGGCAGCAGGTTATCAGCTCGTGGGAGAAACCACATTTGGAAAAGGTACGGTTCAGCAGGCAGTGCCAATGGGAGATGGCAGCAACATTAAATTAACCTTATTTAAATGGTTGACTCCTGATGGAAACTGGATTCATAAAAAAGGAATTAAACCCGATGTAGCGATAAAACAGCCAGCAATTTTTGCGACCCATCCAATTCAAGTGGGTAAACCCCTTGAAAAAGATATGAATAATGAGCAGGTTAAGAACGCTCAAGAAATTTTAGCGGGATTGGGTTTTGCTCCCGGCCGAAAAGACGGGTATTTTAGTGCAGAAACGGATATGGCTATAAAAGGCTTCCAGCAGCAGAATGACCTCCCACCAACAGGGAAAATTGATGAAAAAACAGCATCTAAACTGGAAGAAGCAGCTGTAAAAGCTATGAAAAAAGAGAAAAATGATTTGCAGTTACAAATGGCATTGAGGTTAATCACAAAATAATGAAAGCAGGGGCTTTTAGCCTCTGTTTTTTTGTTTTGGCGGAATATATGTCAGGTTTGGCGGAATAATTGGGAATTTCCGCGGAAATAGTCATCAGATTGGCGGAACCTCCCCCAATTCGCGCGGAATTGCTACAAAAGTCGGCGGAATCCGTCGATAGTCCTATAAGAATCTGAACAAAAATCAAGAATGTTACGACATTTTTATTTTTTTAATAAACTAGCAATATGTTTTGTGGCTGTAATTTGGTAAAATAATCGTTAAGAGATTTTATTTACTAGAAACTTTAATAGAGGCAGGTGACAGGAATTGGTGCAAATATGGCTTGTGGAACTACTTAAAGGAACAGGCAAGTTATTTCTTCATCCTGTTTTATACTATCTCGTTTTCCTATCTGGAATACTAGGCGTAATGAGGGTGAAACGTGAGCGAAAAAATTTCCATATTAGGGCACACGATGCTTATTTTGAAATGAGACAGTTATTTCCACCAGGAATCATGGTCGGACTTGCCCTTTCCGTGATCATCGTAACAGTAGGAATCACCGTACCATTCGCGGCAATCCTTCTTATAGCTGGTTTTACATTCATTTGGTCACTAACCACAAATGTCCGGCTCATGTCGCCCGTCTATACGGCAGGCGCTGCATTTTTCACCATCATTTTAATGGCCGAAAATAATTGGTCAATCCCGCTTTTTTCAAAGGCTTTTCATTCTATCAGTGACAAGGTTTATCCTTCTCTTGTATTCGTCATGGGACTCATGTTAATTGCCGAAGGGATTCTGATTTTAAAAAATGGTAGTAAGGGAACTTCTCCTAAACTAGCAATAAGTAAACGAGGCCAAAGTGTTGGTGTTCATGAAGTAAAGCGACTATGGATGTTGCCTGTATTCTTGCTTATTCCAGGAGATGCACTTCAGCTACCATTCGATTGGTGGCCAGTATTTCACCTAGGAGCAAAGGAATACTCAATCATCCTTGTTCCGTTCGCCATTGGCTTTCAACAGCAGATTAAAGGAATGCTACCCAAAGAAGCAATACAGCTTCATGGGTGGAGGGTTAGTGTTCTAGGTGTTTTCATTACCATTTTATCTGTTTCATGTTTTTGGTACCCGTTATCATCGATCGTCATAGCTGCGGTTGCAGTGATTGGACGGGAAATCATTACATTAATGTCTGTCTTGAAGGATGATAATCTTCCGTTTTATTTTTCAAAAAAGAACAATGGTTTGATGATTATAGGAATTATCCCTGAGTCGCCAGCAAGTAAGATGGGATTGAAAGTTGGGGAGATTATTTCAAGAGTAAATGGAGCTCAAGTTCGAGATGAAGCCACGTTCTATGAAGCTTTACAGAAGAACCGTGCCCATTGTAAACTAGACGTCCTTGATTCAAATGGAGAGGTTCGATTCGTCCAACGTGCACTTTTCGAAGGTGATCACTATGAACTTGGAATCCTCTTTGTTCCAGACGAGCATAAGTTTGATGCGAAAATTGGATAACTATAAAAATTAAGTAGAAAGCCAAAGGACGAAATCCTTATGGCTTTTTTACTTGAAAATGAAGGTGAAATAATTCGTATCAATAATATCTTGTTTTATACTGTTGGGGGTATGTGGATGTTGGTTTTGATATAAATATGAAAGGCGGCTAAAAGAATGTCGCAAGGTGCCGGAAAAGCATTAAAAGGTCGATCTGCTTGGTTACAACCTTATCTTGATTCTCCCGAAAAACAACAACAATTATATAAACGAACATTAATGATCGTCGTCCTATCACAAATCTTTGGCGGTGCAGGGCTCGCTGCCGGTATAACCGTCGGAGCACTTCTTGCTCAGGATATGCTTGGTACAGATAGCTTTGCAGGACTTCCGGCTGGTTTATTTACATTGGGTTCTGCAGTCGCTGCCTTGCTTGTAGGAAGACTCTCTCAACGTTATGGACGTCGTTTCGGTCTAACAGCAGGATTTTTGACGGGCGGGATTGGTGCGATCGGTGTTGTCATTTCTGCGTTAGCAAATAATGTTTTTCTACTATTTGCCTCACTATTCATCTATGGTGCAGGGACGGCAACCAATCTCCAGGCACGATATGCAGGGACGGATTTAGCGAGTTCCACCCAACGGGCAACCGCTGTGAGTATTGCTATGGTTTCCACCACATTCGGTGCCGTTGCAGGGCCAAACATGGTGGGGATCATGGGGAGATTAGCACAATCTATTGGTGTACCTGCTTTAGCAGGGCCATTCCTTTTAGCTGCTACTGCTTTTATTCTGGCAGGTCTGGTACTGCTCCTTTTTCTACGACCTGACCCACTTCTAGTGGCACAGGCAATTGCAGTAGGTAAAAGAAACGGAACGGACAATTCGGTAGTTAACAACCAACTTACTATAAATGTCAATAATCGGGGAATTATGGTTGGGGCTACGATTATGGTCTTAACCCAGATAGTAATGGTTGCCATTATGACGATGACACCGGTGCATATGAGACATCATGGCCATGGTCTTAGTCAAGTAGGAATAGTCATTGGGTTTCATGTTGCAGCCATGTATTTACCTTCGCTTCTTACTGGGATTCTAGTAGATAAAATTGGTCGTACGATGATGGCGATTGCTTCTGGGGCTACTCTACTGGCTGCTGGGATTATGGGAGCCGTTGTTCCTGCAGATTCTATGGTTGGACTTGTTATTGCACTAGCTCTTCTAGGTCTTGGGTGGAACTTCGGTTTAATTAGTGGTACAGCGATTATCATAGATGCAACAACTCCCTCTAAACGCGCAAGAACACAGGGAACTGTTGATGTATTGATTGCTTTATCAGGGGCATCAGGAGGCGCTCTATCCGGAATGATCATGGCACAAACGAGCTATGGAACACTTTCATTGGCCGGTGGTTTCCTTTCACTTCTGCTGATACCAGTTGTGATTTGGTCTCGAAGAAAATAAGCTAACAAAAAGCCAAAGGGTTGCGCTCCTTTGGCTTTTATTATGTTTATAATTTTCGATATTTCTTTAAGGAAAAGATATTTAAGACTACGAAAATAACTGCAAAGATGAGCAATGCCAAGAGGTCACTACCGATATCGCTAATACTAGCTCCCCTATACATCACACCTTTTAGAGCATCCCCGGCATAATACAGGGGCATGATTTTGGCAATGCCTTGCAGCCAGTTAGCCATGCCTTCAATGGGAAAAATTCCTGCAAAAAATACCTGTGGAATAACGGCGATCGGAATGAATTGCATCATTTGAAATTCCGATGCTGCGAAGGTGGATAATAGGATTCCTAGCGACAAAGCAACCAAGGCTAGCAATAAGTTAGTCAGTAGTACATTCCATACCGAACCAACAAGAACAATGTCTAAAATATTGATAGAATATAAGACAACAATAATGGTTTGAATGACAGCGAAAATACCATAACCGATTAAATACGAAATGACAATTTCCCAACGACGAATCGGCGTGGACATCAGTCGTTCTAGTGTTCCGGTGGTTCGTTCGCGCAATAGTCCTATACCAGAAATAATAAAGACAAAGAAGAAAACGAAAAATCCAACCAATATAGGGCTTAGGACATCAAAGAAGATGGTATTTTTATCACCATACACATATTTAGTGTCTATGCTCGTGTGCATCATTTTTGCAGCAGTAGGATTTTGCTGGATTAATTTTGCCTGTGACTGTCCAGCAATCGCCTGGTTCACCTTCATTTGTAATCCCTTGGCTGCGGATGGATCATCATTTAATAAAGTTAACTTAAACTGTCCATTTTCCTGTTCCAATAAACCATCAAGATCATCATTAACAACGGTTTTTCCTGTTACATTTTCATAAGATTTAACCGTTATTTTTGCCTCTTTTAGAACTTTAACAAGCTGATGATCTACACCAATTACACCTAATTTAGGTTCAACAGTGCTCCCGTTAAATAAAAAGTACATCAGGGTTAAGATTAGTAAGGGAGCTACTAATAATAAAGCTAAAGTCCGTTTGTCCCGTAGCATTTGCTGACAGATTCTTTTTATTAATGCTGCGACTCTCATGTTTGCTTTACCCCCGCTCTTAAGAATACTTCATCAAAGTTATCGGTCCCGTATGCCGCCTTTAATTCCAGTGGAGAACCGCTTGTTAATATACGTCCATCTCGAACCATTGCGACATAATCACATCTTTCTGCTTCATCCATGACGTGTGTGGTCACGATAATCGTTTTTTGCTCTTCTTCAATTAATCGTAAGAATTCCTTCCAAATAGAGATTTTTAATTCAGGATCGATTCCCACAGTCGGTTCATCTAGGATTAAGATTTTTGGGTCTTGAATTAATGCAATGGCAAGGGATAGCCTTCGTTTCATTCCCCCTGAATAGGCTGCTACGCGTTTTTTTAGGTCGTCTGTCAGATTGACTAGGCTAGAGACGTAGGCAATCCGTTTTTTCTGGTCTGCCTTTTTTATTTTATAGAGGGAAGCAAATAGTTTTAAGTTTTCTTCTCCTGTTAAGTCCACATATAAGGCATCAGATTGGGCCATATAACCGATTTCCTGAAGCAGAGAAAGGTTAGGCATTTTTTGATCCAGTACATGTATAGACCCAGTATCTGCTTTTTCCATTCCGACGATCATTTTAACGAGAGTAGTTTTTCCAGCTCCTGATGGGCCGATAAATCCAAACAATTGTCCTTTTTCAATCGTTAGGTTTACATTGCTTAATACAGTTTTTTTTCCAAAGCTTTTACTGACTTGATTCACTTTTATGGTTGCTTCCATCCATCATTCCTCCTCGGATGCTTCCCGTGTATGTCTTTATTTTACAACTTGGAATGAGAGAAGCAATAAACAATAAACGACAAAGTGTTGATTATCTTTCGCTCAAGAATGTTTGAAGTGATTTATAGCCTTTTCATTGGTGAATTATTGAATAATTGGAAGCTGAGGGGCTAAACCTATAGGGGGAATTTTAAAGATGAAAGGTGGTTTAGCCATGAGTCTTAGCTTTTTAAATAATATGGAATTCAGACATTTGGAGTTGATTAGTATCGAGGGAGCTGCGAGCATTGTATTTTATTTCACAGTGTATTCTTTCATCGGCTGGCTGCTTGAAAATAGTTACAGCTACTTCACAAAAAAATATTTTTTCAAGGAGAATTTCCTATATGGACCGTTTAAACCGATGTATGGTTTTGCCCCGCTCCTTTTGGTTTATTTGATTACTCCAGCCACACATGGGGCTATTGTCCTGTTACTTTGTGTAATGATTCCAACAATAGTGGAATATGTAAGTGGTGCATTACTGCAAAAGCTTTTTCATAAGCAATGGTGGGATTATTCGGATACTCCGCTGCAACTTCACGGCCATATCTGCTTACCTTTTTCAATATGCTGGGGGCTTTTATCGTTCATTTGTTTACAGTGGGTTCACCCGGCATTTGTTTCTTTATATGAGGGTATCGGTTCTTATTGGGGGTGGATCTGGTCTGCTGTTGGTTTATACTTCCTGGCAGACCTTGTTTTAGCTATTCGAAAACACTCTCTACAGGAACTCCTAACCGAAGAACCAACCAATCCCATTCAATAGGATTGGTTGGTTCTTCTATTAATATCAACAGTTGACTTAGAGCGTTCAAATTTACTTAAAAAATAGCCCTACCGAGTCATAGAAAATTCCCTTCTTATCAAGTACCTTATAACATGTTATACCTTACACTCTCTTAAACTATGAAAAACGTGGCCATGTTTCTCAGGAAGGAATCTATTGATATGAGAGTTTTTGTGAAACTATTTGATATCTTTTCCCAAGAGAGTCGAGCACTGGTTGAATGAATGGAGTACGGTCTCTGGAATTGAAGCGAAAGTTTCTATTTTAATGGCGGATGGATATTTTACCCCCTCTGAAGAGGTTCAGTTATTTGGAATTGTTCAAGAGGGGCTTCCTATGCGGTGAAATACATTACTAGGTAAATTTTTGATTAAGAAGGGCTACCGGTTCTTCTTTTTTTAGTATGTAAAAATGTATACTTAAACATAGTTCGTTTGGAAAATTGGAGGTTGTACGTTGTGTCAAATAACAAGGGGAATTCTTTGCTTGAGATACTGTTAGTCTCGACAAAGCTGGGCCTCACCTCATTTGGAGGGCCTGTCGCTCACTTAGGTTATTTTTATGAGGAATATGTTCAAAAGAGGAAATGGATTGATGAAAAAAGCTATGCAGATTTGGTGGCACTGTGCCAATTTTTGCCTGGTCCCGCAAGTAGTCAGGTTGGTATCGGGGTCGGGGTAATCCGTGGTGGAATTATAGGAGGGATATTAGCGTTTCTTGGTTTTACGGCACCTTCTGTCATAGCATTAGTTCTTTTTGCATTGATCCTCCATGGCTTGCGAATAAATGATAGCGGCTGGATTCATGGATTGAAAATTGTGGCAGTTGCTGTTGTGGCCCACGCGGTTTTAGGGATGGCCCAAAAGCTAACACCTGATCTTAACAGGAAAGCCATTGCTTTATTTGCTTTGGTAGGTACGTTAATGTGGCAAACGGCTTACACACAGGTAGGTGTCATCATCTTAGCTGGTGTGGCAGGATTGCTGATTTACAAGAAACACGAAATCGAGAAGGCGGATGCTACGTTGGATTTTCCTATTTCTAAGCGGTTTGCGGTCATGTGTTTAATGTTGTTTTTCGGTCTGCTGATTCTATTACCTATCGCAAGGGAAGTAACTTCTATCCATTGGGTAGCCTTGTTTGATAGTTTTTACCGATCGGGCTCGCTTGTATTTGGAGGAGGACATGTGGTTTTACCTTTGCTTGAACGAGAGTTTGTACCGACTGGATGGCTAACGAAAGAGGAATTTCTAAGCGGCTATGGTGCAGCACAAGCGGTACCAGGTCCGCTGTTTACTTTTGCTGCATACATAGGTGCGGTTATCAATGGCTGGAAGGGGGGAATCCTGGCAACAGCAGCAATTTTTCTACCCGCATTCCTTTTGGTTTTAGGAACATTGCCTTTTTGGAATATGCTACGTCAAAATCCGAAAATCAAAGGGGCGTTAATGGGCGTTAATGCAGCCGTTGTTGGAATCCTTATTGCTGCTTTTTACATGCCAATCTGGACGAGTTCCATTTTTGATCCGATTGACTTTGCCTTTGCAGCGATTCTTTTTAGTATGTTGGTCTATTGGAAGCTGCCTCCGTGGGTAATAGTCATCACCGGCGCAGTTGGGGGTTCTGTTATTGCGCTGCTATAGACAAAAAAAAACGGCTGAAATCTCAGCCGTTTTTACATTTTATTTATTTTAAGCTTCGATTTAAGAAAGCTTTTGTCCGTTCGTTTTTTGGGTTCGTAAACAACTCATCAGGAGAACCAGATTCAACAATCTCCCCATTATCCATAAATACCACTCGGTTCGCCACTTCTTTAGCGAATCCCATTTCGTGTGTCACCACAATCATGGTCATATGCTCTTGAGCAAGATCCTTCATAACTTGTAGCACTTCTCCGGTCAACTCTGGGTCCAATGCAGAAGTCGGCTCATCAAATAGGAGAATTTCTGGATTCATCATTAATGCCCTGGCAATAGCTACTCGTTGTTTTTGGCCACCGGAAAGCTTTGCAGGGTAAGCCGTTGCGCGATCTGAAAGGCCTATTTTTTCCAGAAGTTCACGGCTTCTTTGCTGAATAGCAGAGGGAGATTCCTTTTTCAACATTTTTGGAGCGAGCTCCAAATTTTCCGTAACCGTCAGATGCGGAAAGAGGTTAAAATGTTGAAAGACCATTCCCATTTTGGCATTAATTTGTTTCATCTCTTGTGGTTTAGCGTACATACCGTCCTTCACTAAATGGCTGCCCGCAACCATAATGCTTCCGCCATCTATTTTTTCGAGATTGACTAAACTGCGAAGCATTGTGCTTTTTCCAGAGCCCGAAGGACCGATCACAGCAACGACATCATTTTTTTCTACATTAAAGCTAATCTGTTTTAATACATCCAAATTGCCGTACGATTTTTTGAGATTAGTAATTTCTATAATAGCCATGTTACCCACTCCTTCCTATTCAAATTTGAACCGTCTTTCTAGCCATTTAAAGAACATGGTTAAAATCAGTGTCATAATCAGATAAATAATCCCTGCAACAAAGAATGGCACAATGGTAAAATCACGGTTTACAGCGGTTTGAGCAAAGTGCAGTAATTCAGGAACGGCAACGGCATAGAGTAGCGCCGTATCTTTTACCAGTGTGACAGATTCGTTCGCCACCGCTGGAAGGGCGATACGGAACATTTGCGGCAAAATAACTCTCGTCAATGTCTGCCATTTATTTAATCCGAGGACTTGAGACGCCTCATATTGGCCTTTATCAATAGCAAGCAATCCCCCGCGAAAAATTTCAGCAAAATAGGCCGTGTAGTTCAAGATAAATCCTAGGCAAGCTGCGATGAAGCGGTCTAACACTAAGTATTCACCCACAACAGGAATCATAGGTAAACCAAAGCAAATAAATAGGAGCTGGAGCAATAAAGGTGTACCGCGCATGACATAAACATAGGCCTCTGCGATCAAGGATACCGGCTTAAAACGGCTGCCAACAGCAAGTGTTAATAGAAACCCCAGTGGAATGGACACCACAATGGCGATGAAAAACAAGAGGACGGTCATCTGTGCCCCTTCCAGCATGGGTTTTAGGATAGACATTATATAATCGAATGACATAGGAATTCCTCCAAAAACAAAACAGGCTTCCCAAAGGAAATCCTGTTCTGCCTTATATTCGTTTTGATTATTTTAATACTTTATCTTCGCCAAACCATTTCTTAGAAATTTGAGCAGCAGTGCCATCTTCATTCATATCATCAAGTGCTTTTTGAAGATTTTTCAATAATTCTTCATTACCTTTTTTCACACCAATACCATATTCTTCTGGAGCTAAAGATTCATCTAATACTTTAAATGCCTCTTGCTCTTTTGTCATATAATAATTGATTACAATTTCATCAATAACGACGGCATCTAAACGACCGCTCTTAAGGTCAGTTAAAGCTTGTACATTGTCCGCAAATTCTGTAACAGTTTTAATTTTAGACTTGATTGGTGCTGCGTCTAATGCATCTGCTGCAGAAGAAAGTGATTGTAAACCAACTACTTTGCCTTCTAGATCATCTAATTTAGAAAGGTTCGAATCAGCTCTTGTGACAACTACTTGTGCATTTTTTAAATACGGCTTCGTGAAAAGAACCTTCTTTTTACGCTCATCTGTAATAGTGTAACCGTTCCAAATGAGGTCAATGCGCCCACTGCTTAACTCTGCTTCCTTTGTGCTCCAATCGATTGGTTGAAATTTCACCTTTTTCCCCATCTTATCAGCTGCTGCTTTCGCTAAGTCGATATCAAATCCAACAATTTTGTTATTTTCATCTCTGAAGCCCATTGGTGCGAACTTGTCGTCGATTCCAATGACTAGCGTTTTATTTTCTTTTCCCTCTGCTGATTTAGAAGAACATCCTGTTACGAGAGAGAACATTGCAGCTATGACTAGAACAATAGTAGCTAAACGTTTCATATTAAAATACCACCTTATAATAATTGTTATTCGCTTTAGTGCGTTACCATGCTATTACACTACCATATTATCGAGATGTCGTATATAGCTTGATAAATAATAGAAATATTAAAAATATTTGGCTGGAAGTCCCGTTAAAGAATGGAAGAGAAGGTGGAGAGATAAGCTCGGTAGTTCAAAGGAAAAACGTTCATATTTTACAAATATATGAACAAGAGATTTTTGCGGCTTCACTTCATGAAAAATGCAAGAAATCTGCATTAAATCTGCAAATTTTCCCTCTACATTTAATGTATAAACATTTAATAGTTCATTAACTTTTTGGAGGTGGAAAGTTTGAAAAGGATTTTATTATTATTGTTGGCAGCAGAAGTGAAATGGAAGGGATGGACATAGTGGGAGGAAGCCATGATCATCACGGACCAGTGGTTGAAACACCGCCAAATTATAAAATACTAGGAACATATGGTGCGATGAATCTAGCATTTATCTTAATCGGAATTTGGAATAAATGGTTTCGCAGGATAGGGGACTTGCTGGAAACTATTCACGCTCTGGTGCTTTAAAAGTTCAGGCAACACCAGATATTTGTAAAACATGTAAGGTGCAATCTTGCTACAAAGGAACGGAAGGTGTGGAAGGATGTCCGATGTTCCAGTTTCCACGAACAAAGGAATCCAGTGCAGAATGTAATATTTGTGGTAACTGTGTGAAAAAGCTAACATCTACTTATTCTCACTTCCTATGATGCACAGAGTATAAAGAAAAAAGAGGTTGAATTCGATTTGGATTCAACCTTTTTTTATTTCTAAAAAAAACAAAAAAGTTTGACATTCAAACCACCGTTTGAATATGATATAGTCAAACGAACGTTTGAATGAAGAAGGTGGGCAATATGAAAGAACGCGATGTTTGCGAAATTACCTGTGTAGATAATGAAAAAACCGCTCGAGTCGGGCAACAGCTCGAAAAAGATCAACATATTACTGAAGTAACCAAGATATTTAAAGCTCTTTCCGATGAAAACCGGTTGAAAATAGCTTATGCTCTGACACTGGAAGAGGAACTTTGTGTGTGTGATGTGGCACATATCGTAGGGGCAACCACGGCTACAACCTCCCATCATTTACGTCATCTAAAAAATATTGGTCTTGCAAAATATCGGAAAGAGGGAAAGCTTGTGTATTATTCTCTTGATGACGACCATGTTAAACAATTAATTCATATTGCCATTGCGCATCAGGAGGAGGTGGATGGCCGTGAGTGAAACCATTGAAAAACAAGTCTATCGGGTACAGGGCTTTTCTTGAACGAGCTGTGCAGCGAAGTTCGAAAAGAACGTCCAACACCTGGATGGTGTGGTTGATGCAAAAGTAAATTTTGGAGCTTCTAAGCTCACAGTCTATGGAGATACCACCTTAGATGCATTACATGAAGCAGGAGCGTTTGAAAAACTAACGATCTACCCTGAAAAAGAGCAACCGCCAGTGGCAGTAAAGAAGCCACTTTGGAAGCAATATTCTCTTTTAGGGCTATCCTTGTTGTTTTTGCTAGCCGGGTACATTTTTTCATTGAACAGCCTATTTGCCGCGTCTATTTTACTAGGAGGCTTTCCGCTCTTTAAAACAGGGTTAAAGAATTTATTCCGGCTCGATTTCGATATGAAAACACTCATGACCGTCGCGATTATTGGGGCAGCCATTATCGGAGAGTGGAGTGAAGGGGCAGTCGTTGTAATCCTATTTGCCATCAGTGAAGTCCTTGAAGGCTATTCTATGGATAAAGCAAGAGACTCGATTCGGTCATTGATGGAAATGGCACCAACCGAGGCACTAGTGGTCCGAAACGGCAAAGAGATGTTTCTAAAGGCGGAAGATATTGAAGTTGGAGATCTTATGCTTGTAAAGCCTGGGCAAATGATTGCTATGGATGGGGTTATTTTAGAAGGGGCATCCTCCATCAACCAGGCGGCGATTACAGGCGAATCCGTTCCAGTTGAAAAAAATGTTAACGACGAGGTTTTCGCGGGAACACTGAATGTAGAAGGATTTCTAAAAGTAAAAGTTACTAAGCTGGTAGATGATACAACGATTGCAAAAATTATTCATCTCGTAGAAGAGGCACAAGGGGAAAAGGCACCATCCCAGCGCTTTGTAGACCGGTTTGCTAAATATTATACCCCGATTATTATGATTATTGCTGCGCTAGTGGCAGTTGTTCCACCGCTGCTGTTTGCTGCTAGCTGGCAGGAGTGGATTTACGAAGGGCTTGCGGTATTAGTGGTGGGTTGTCCCTGTGCTCTTGTCATTTCTACCCCTGTTTCCATCGTTACCGCAATCGGAAATGCTGCTCGAAATGGTGTGTTAATTAAGGGGGGGAACTTTTTAGAGGAAGCTGGTGCACTAAAGGCAATTGCTTTTGACAAGACGGGAACACTGACCAAAGGGGTTCCAGTTGTAACAGACTTCATTAACTATACAACCGATGAAGACTTACTTTCCATCGTTGCTGCACTTGAAAGTAGATCGCAGCATCCACTTGCAGATGCCATTATGAAAAAAGCCGCTGATGTTAACAGAGATTTCGAAGTCGAGGATTTCTTATCAGTATCAGGAAAAGGTATTACAGGTATAGTTAATGGAACTGAATATCGAGTTGGAAACTTGAAGTTATTTGATGAAGTTCCTGACCATATGTTGAATGAAATGACCTCACTTCAAGAACAAGGGAAAACCGTCATGATCGTTGGAACCACTCACGAAATCCTGGCATTGATTGCTGTTGCCGATGAAGTGCGTGAAAGCAGCCGAGAGGTAATTGAGCGCCTCCATCAGTTAGGGATCGAACATACAATCTTGTTAACAGGAGATAATCAAGCAACGGCTAAGGCGATAGGTCATGAGGCAGGAGTCACTGAAATGGAAGGTGAATTGCTGCCGCAGGATAAATTAGATTTTATTAAAAAATTAAAAAATCAGTTTGGTAGAGTTGCAATGGTTGGTGACGGCGTGAATGATGCACCGGCACTCGCAGCTGCTACGGTAGGAATTGCGATGGGTGGGGCAGGAACGGATACCGCCCTTGAAACTGCTGATATCGCTTTAATGAATGACGATTTAAAAAAACTGCCGTTTACCATCAAGTTGAGCAGAAAAACACTACAGATTATCAAACACAATATAACTTTATCGATTGTAGTAAAGATCTTGGCACTATTGTTAGTTGTTCCGGGTTGGTTGACATTATGGATAGCCATTTTTGCAGATATGGGAGTAACCTTACTCGTTACCTTGAATGGATTACGGTTATTAAGAGTAAAAGAATGAAGTTTAGAAAAAACTAACACAATCGGAATTCTTTCGTTTTAGAAAAAGATAAATTTGGAGCTACTAAAAGAGCTCTTTGGGGGAATTGACATGGGACATCACCATCATCATGGACATTCACACGGCCACTCACATGGTCATTCACATACAAGTAATAAAAAAGCATTGTTGAGTTCTTTCTTATTAATAGCTGCCTTTATGATTGTCGAGGTTATTGGTGGTTTGGTAACCAATAGCTTGGCGCTTTTGTCTGATGCTGGCCATATGCTTAGCGATGCAGCAGCACTAGGGCTGAGCTTCTTCGCAATCAAGCTTGGTGAGAAACAGGGATCACAGGAAAAAACCTATGGTTACAAGCGCTTTGAAATTATTGCAGCAGCATTGAATGGAATTACGCTTGTTGTCATTTCTCTTTATATTTTTTATGAAGCGATTCACCGCTTTTTTGATCCACCAGAGGTGCAAAGCAAGGGGATGCTAATGATCTCTGTACTAGGATTAATAGTAAACATCATTGCTGCATGGATTTTAATGAAGGGTGACAAGGAGGAGAATTTAAACGTAAGAAGTGCCTTTTTACATGTGCTAGGTGATATGCTGGGGTCTGTAGGAGCCATTGTTGCCGCACTTCTCATCATGTTTTTCGGCTGGGGAATTGCTGATCCGATTGCCAGTGTAATTGTGGCTGTTTTGATTTTAATCAGCGGGTATAGGGTTACGAAGGATTCCTTCCATATTTTAATGGAAGGGGCACCGGAACAAATCGATATGAATCAGGTAAAAATAGCATTAGGTAAAATTCCACTGGTGAAAGAAGTACATGATTTGCATGTTTGGACGATTACCTCCGGGTACCCGGTGCTAAGCTGCCATATTACGATGTGTGATGATGGTTTCCATGATGAAATCTTAGCCCAATCACAAAAAATTCTTCATGACGATTTCCACATTGAGCATAGTACCATTCAAGTCGAAAGAGCATGCGTAGGTTGTCCCAGCCCGCATGGAACTTGTAATTAAGGTTAAAGACATCTGTAAAAGGATGTCTTTTTCTTGTGTAATGGGAACACTATCAGTGATGAGTTAATTGATGGTTTTTACTCGAAAGTTCACATTTTACTATATTTAATAGTGAAATTGTAATTGACAATCATTATCAATGAAAATACAATAGTATACAGATAAATGAAAATGAGATTCATTATCAACAAGAAACCTTCAAGGTGGGATACGATGGGCAGAAACTTATTACATAAGATAGTCATCCTTCTACTACTATTCGGATTTGGAGTACAAAATCCTGCATTAGCAGCCGGGAGTGCCAAAGAAGATATCATGAAAGCCGAAGAACCGGTTGACCAAGCTATTGGCTACGCCACAGAAGGAAACCTTTCAGAGGCAGAGAAGGCATATGAACGATTTAATAAAACCTGGAGAGAAATTGAAGAGGGTATAAAAGCTGAGTCAGCTACTGCCTATCGAGATATTGAATCAAATATGGGCAAGGTTGTTTATGCCTTTACTATAAAAAAACAGGATCAGGTACTACAGGCTTTACAGGATCTAAAGGCAGTTAATGAGAAAGTAGCTAATGGTGGCTATCCAAAAGAGGCGGGCTTTAAGAAAGAAGATATAACCTTAGAAGAATTTATTCTTTTGTTACAAAATACAAAAAAAGAAATTAAAAACGAAAACCGAACTCAAGCCATTTCAAGCATTCAGGATGCCACTGATAGTTGGCTAAGCGTGGAAGGAATCGTGGTTGCACAATCAGCAAAAGTATACAGTGACTCGGAAAGAGATTTAGTTACGATCCAAGCAATGCTTACTGCTAATCCACCAAACTATGAGAAAGCAACTCAAACGGTCGATAACATGGTAAATTACCTTACACCATTAGCGAATAAATCTGAGTACACGTATTGGGATGCAGCGATGATCCTTATTCGTGAGGGATTAGAAGCGTTACTTGTAGTCATTGCTCTTATGTCTTTCGTAAAAAAATCAGGTCTGGCAAAGGGAAGAGGCTGGATTTGGGGTGGAGTGGCAGCTGGATTAGGTGTTAGTTTAGTTCTTGCCCTTATTGTTAAATTTGTCATTTCATCTGGTGCGTTTGGGAACAACAACGCTCTAATAGGTGGATGGACAGGCGTTTTTGCAGCAGTCATGTTACTGTATATGAGTTATTGGCTTCATAGTCAATCCAATATCGCTGATTGGAATCGCTATATTCGTGAAAAAAGTCAAACTGCTGTTACCACAGGGCGCATTGTCTCATTAGGTATTCTTGCTTTTCTTGCTGTATTTCGAGAAGGCACGGAAACAGTATTATTTTATATCGGAATGGCGAGCCAAATTAAGCTCCAATCCCTTTTGATTGGGTTTTTAATAGGAACTGCAATACTGGGTGTTTTAGCTTTCTTATTAATCTATGTGGGACTAAAATTACCACTTCGTCCATTCTTTACAGTATCAAGTGTAATCGTTTTTTATCTTTGCATTAAATTTACTGGCATGGGTATCCATAGCCTCCAATTAGCGGGCTTAATCCCAACCACAAATTCTCAAAGTATCCCGAGCATAGATTTCTTTGCTTTATATCCAACATGGGAAAGCACGATCCCACAGATAATTCTAATTCTTGGTGCAGTAGTGATTATTTTAGTAAAGAGAATGAAAAGTAAAAAGCTAAAAACAGAAAACAATAATTTGAAAGTAGGTTAATCAACATGAAAAAATTAACTTCAATGGTTGTAGCATTAGGTCTAGTAAGTGCATTAGTTTTAGCGGGTTGCAGTTCAACTGATAGTAAGGTTTCTGATGGGGTAAATGAAATGTTAGAGACAACTGGGCAATTATCAAAAGCAATTGATAATGGTGACCAGGCTAAGGTGAAGGAAGTTGGACCAAAATTGGAAGAGCAATGGTCATCATTTGAGGATGATGTGAAAAAAGATAATAAGGATTTGTATGAGAAGATTGAAAAATATCTTGATCCAACGATTGCTGGTTCAGAGGCAGACACATTAGATAAAGAAGCATTAAGCACATTGAACGATCAACTTACTGATGCTTTGAAAGAATTAGCTGATAAAACAAAATAAGAAGGTTGGAGGCTGACTTATAAGAGGTCAGTCTCTTTCTTATTTTGTAAGGAAGTCTCCATATTTTCTGCACGATTTTATGTTATGGTTTGTTATAAATCTATTGATTATAGGTGATTCGATTGTATAGTTTATTGAGTAAGATAAGTGGAGTATTAAGTGAACCGTTTTTTAACATGGCAAATAGCTTAGAATCGTGGCCGATCGTTTTTGCTTTAATCTTAGGGTTAGTAGGGGCCCTTGCTCCTTGTCAGCTTACGGGAAATATTAGTACTGTAACCCTTTATGGCAATCGTTCTATTCAAAGAAAAATAGCATGGAAGGATGTTATAAGTTTTACTCTAGGTAAAATAGTAGCATTTTCATTATTAGGTGCGTTGGTGTGGTTGCTGGGTAGAGAAATTGAACAAAATCTAACGTTATATTTTCCGTGGCTTCGAAAGATAATGGGACCTTTATTAATATTAGTTGGTTTATTAATGTTAGGCTTTATTAAATTTAAAGGGACATTTCATTTGTGTACCTCGGTGGTAGCGGCGTGATTATGAAAAAGGGGAGAAAGTTTGGAAGGGTCAGTCAATGGAGCGCAGGTGTTCTAATGCTGTTATTAGGTATTTTTGATACATTAACCTATTGGTCTTTATAATGTTAATTCTTTAATAATTATCTTAAAATGAAACATGATTAAGGCTAATGAGATTCGTCCCACTAGACACATTCTCATTAGTTTTTTCTTTATTTATCCACTATGTTTGGTAAAATGTTCAATATTAGTGAAACATAATATGAAAATATCAGAGGGGGAGTACTGTTGAAAAAAACAGTCAATCCAGAGGACAAGCGTTTTAAGATTGCACATAAAGAAGCATTGATAGGTGTCATCCTTGTTCTCATTAATTTTATCTGGTGGTATGGCTTTGGCTATGGCCTTGGCTCAGGTAACGTCAACAATTACTCATACATATTTGGACTTCCTGCTTGGTTCTTTTACAGCTGTATTGTTGGCTTTATTGTAATGGTCATACTGGTTATTTTGACCATCAAATTTTTATTCAAAGATGTACCCTTTGAAGAGGAAGAGAGGGAGAGCGAGTGAACTGGCCCGTTATCACACCATTGATCATCTTCTTACTCATTATTTTTGCCATCGGTCTTTGGTCAAACAAAATTGTGATTAAATCGAATTCATTCCTAGAGGAGTACTTTTTAGGGGAACGCCAAATGGGTGGCTTTATTCTTGCCATGACGATGGTTGCTACATACGGAAGCGCCAGCAGCTTTATTGGGGGCCCAGGGATTGCCTATACCCAGGGATTAGGCTGGGTCTTGCTAGCGATGGCTCAACTGGCAACCGGTTATTTTACTTTAATGGTATTAGGAAAGAAATTCGCGATAGTCGCTCGGCAGTATAAAGCTATCACATTAATAGACTTCCTGAAAGAGCGGTATAAAAGCAAAACAGTCGTGTTACTTTCTGCAGCAAGTATTATTATTTTTCTTTTTTCCTCAATGACAGCCCAGTGGATTGGCGGAGCCCGACTGGTTGAAAGCTTAACAGGCCTTTCCTATAAAACCGCACTGCTTATTTTTGCATTTTCGGTCCTTGTATTCGTGATTGTTGGCGGATTCCGAGCGGTTGCGTTAACGGATACGGTTCAAGGCGTTGTGATGTTTATAGGGACATTGATTCTGCTGATTGCAACCATTAAGGCTGGAGGCGGAATACCCAAAATTATTTCTGATTTAGCCGCAGAGAATCCCAACCTGATCAGCCCGTTTGGTGCCCAACATAATCTGACTCCGGCCTACGTTTCATCTTTTTGGATTTTGGTAGGGGTCGGTGTGGTCGGCTTACCGCAAATTACGGTGCGTGCGATGTCCTATAAAAATTCCAAGGCCATGCACAGTGCAATCATAATTGGTACTATTGTGGTCGGCTTTATCATGCTGGGCATGCATTTAATTGGTGTCTTTGCCCGGCCAGTTCTTCCGAATGTGAAAATTGGTGATACCGTTATGCCGTTGTTGTCGATGAAGGTCTTACCACCATATGTTGCAGGTATTGTCCTTGCGGCTCCTATGGCAGCGATCATGTCCACGGTAGATGCCTTATTAATTCTTGTAAGTTCTGCATTAGTAAAAGATGTTTATCTAAATTACATCAAGCCACATGCAGAAGACAACCATGTAAAAAAAGTCAGCTTCGGTGTCACGGCGGTGATTGGAATTCTTGTGATCCTGCTTGCTTTAAGTCCACCTGATTTAATTGTCTGGCTTAATTTATTCTCGTTCGGCGGTCTTGAATCAGTCTTTATTTGGCCTGTTGTTTTAGGTTTGTATTGGAGTAAGGGAAATAAGCATGGAGCGATAACATCCATGGTTGTGGGAATGGGGTCTTATATTCTATTAGATCGTTTTCATCCAAATGCCTTTGGTCTTCATACTGTAGTTATGCCAATCGTGCTCTCATTTCTTTGTTTTGTACTAGTAAGCCTGATGACAAGTCAGAAAGAAGCAGCGTCTCAAATGAAGCATGGATCATAAGGGCCGCTGAAATTAATATTTTTGTTGCAATTTTGTTGATAAATTTCTAGAATTAATTAACAGAAATTTATTGAATGAGGTGTACCCATTGGTAAATGTTATTGAATACTTGTCGGCATTTATTTTGCCAGGGTTACTAGTCCTGCTTTTTACACGGGTCACTTATAATCGACTAATCGGCCTAGTTTTAACGGTTGCACTGATTGCTGCCTCTGTATATAAAGGGTATACAAATACCTTCGTGTTAATCGTCATCGATGCTTTCTCATTGACCGCCGGTTTCTGGCTGGCTGCTAAAATGAAGCCAAGATCAGTAAAGAAGACCTAGTAATCTAACAAATCAACGTAGTCTGTCAGGAAACTGGCAGGCTTTTTTTATTCGTTAGGCTATGTTATAGCATAAATTGATTTTTGGACTCTGTTGATTGGAGTGGAAGGCGCGAAGACTCCTGCGGGAGTACGGGGCAGGGGAGACCCCGCAGGAGCGAAGCGACGAGGAGGCTCCCCGGCACGCCCGCGGACCGCTCGCGCCTGGAGCGGAAATCAACAGACTTGTTTAACAGAGCTAAAAAAATAAAAAAACGAATACTAGTTCGCATATTGTTGGTTTGTTTTTGGGGTATTGTGGTAGAATGTTAATATGAAAATTTAGAGGATACACTTTCCAGCACCATCCCGGTCATTATCAAGATTTTAAGCTGAAAAGTGATTTATTTAGTACGGGAGGAAATCGTGTGAAAGACCAATTTGAATTAGTCTCAGCGTACTCTCCACAGGGGGATCAGCCGGAAGCAATCCGCCAATTAGTCGAGGGGATTAGAAATAAAAAGCGTCATCAAACACTCCTTGGGGCAACAGGAACAGGAAAGACGTTCACCGTTTCAAACGTGATTAAAGAGGTAAACAAACCGACCCTAGTCATCGCCCACAACAAGACATTAGCAGGACAGCTTTACAGTGAGTTCAAGGAATTTTTCCCGGACAACGCGGTAGAGTATTTTGTCAGCTACTATGATTACTATCAACCAGAAGCGTATGTTCCGCAAACCGATACCTTCATTGAAAAAGATGCAAGCATAAACGATGAAATTGATAAATTGCGCCACTCTGCGACTTCTGCCCTATTTGAACGGAAAGATGTCATCATCATTGCCAGTGTCTCTTGTATCTATGGTCTCGGTTCTCCTGAAGAATACCGCGAGATGGTGCTATCTCTTAGAAGCGGAATGGAAATCGAACGCAATCACCTGCTCCATCGCTTAGTCGATATACAATATGAACGAAATGATATAGATTTTAAACGCGGTACCTTTCGGGTTAGAGGAGACGTTGTTGAGATTTTTCCCGTTTCCCGTGATGAGCATTGCGTGCGTGTAGAATTTTTCGGTGATGAAATCGACCGGATTCGTGAAGTGGATGCGCTCACAGGTGAAATTATTGGTGAACGCGAGCATATCGCCATTTTTCCAGCGTCTCACTTCGTTACACGAGAAGAGAAAATGCGCGTTGCCATTCAAAACATAGAAAAAGAACTAGAAGAACGCCTTGAAGAGCTGCGAGCGGACAATAAGTTGCTTGAAGCCCAACGAATCGAACAGCGGACCCGCTATGATTTAGAAATGATGAGAGAAATGGGTTTTTGTTCAGGCATTGAAAATTATTCAAGGCACCTGACATTAAGACCTGCAGGTTCAACACCGTATACCCTGCTCGACTATTTTCCAGAAGACTTTCTCATGATTATCGATGAGTCGCATGTTACCCTGCCGCAAATCAGGGGTATGTTTAATGGTGACAAAGCAAGGAAACAAGTCCTCGTGGACCACGGCTTCCGTCTGCCATCGGCTCTTGATAACCGGCCGTTAACGTTTGATGAATTTGATAAGCATGTTCACAACGCCATCTTTGTTTCGGCGACTCCTGGACCATATGAGCTGGAGCATACACCGGATATGATTCAGCAAATTATTCGCCCGACAGGACTCTTAGATCCGACGATTGAGGTTCGACCAATCGAGGGTCAAATTGATGACCTAATCGGGGAAATCCAAGAACGTGTGAAGAAAAATGAACGTGTCCTTGTCACCACTTTGACGAAGAAAATGTCAGAGGACCTAACCGATTACCTAAAAGAAATTGGGATTAAAGTTCAATATTTACATTCAGAAGTAAAAACGCTAGAACGAATTGAAATCATCCGCGAACTGCGAATGGGGAAATATGATGTTCTTATCGGAATCAACCTGCTCCGTGAAGGTCTGGACATTCCTGAGGTGTCACTCATAACCATTCTTGATGCGGACAAAGAAGGTTTCCTCCGCTCTGAGCGATCACTCATTCAGACGATTGGCCGGGCAGCACGGAATGCCAATGGGCATGTCATTATGTACGCTGATCGCATGACGAATTCGATGGAGCTAGCGATTAGCGAAACAAGGCGGCGCCGTGCCATCCAAGAAGAATATAACGAAAAGCATGGTATTACGCCAAAGACCATTCAAAAAGCAATCCGTGATGTCATACGTGCGACACATGCGGCAGAGGAGCAAGAAGAGTACAAACCAGCTGCATCATTCAGCAAGATGAACAAGAAGGAAAGAGAAAAGCTGATTGCTACGATGGAACAAGAGATGAAGACAGAAGCAAAGGCACTAAACTTCGAACGTGCTGCCGAGCTTCGTGACCTATTATTGGAACTTAAAGCGGAAGGATGACGTACACATGGCGATGGAGAAACTGGTTGTAAAAGGCGCCAGAGCCCACAATTTAAAAAATATTGATGTCACCATTCCGAGAGATAAGCTTGTAGTGTTGACGGGACTTTCCGGTTCAGGGAAGTCCTCGCTAGCATTTGATACGATTTATGCAGAAGGGCAGCGCCGGTATGTGGAATCCCTGTCAGCTTATGCCCGACAATTTCTGGGTCAGATGGATAAGCCGGATGTCGATGCGATTGAGGGATTATCCCCTGCCATTTCTATCGATCAAAAAACAACAAGCAGGAACCCACGTTCAACAGTCGGGACCGTGACAGAAATCTACGATTATTTACGTTTGTTATTTGCAAGGGTCGGACACCCAACTTGTCCGATTCATCATATCGAAATCTCCTCACAAACAATTGAGCAGATGGTCGATCGGATCCTGGAATATCCTGAACGAACAAAGATGCAAATCCTTGCACCGGTGGTTTCCGGAAGAAAAGGTACGCATGTAAAGGTCCTTGAGGATATTAAAAAGCAAGGCTTTGTTCGGGTCCGTGTAGACGGGGAAATGCTCGATCTCGGAGATGAGATCGAATTAGAAAAGAACAAGAAGCACTCGATTGAAGTGGTTGTCGATCGAATCGTGGTCAAGGAGGGCATATCTGCTAGAATTGCCGATTCACTTGAAACGGCTTTAAAGCTAGGTGAAGGAAAAGTCATTGTCGATGTGATTGGCGAGGAAGAACTGTTATTTAGTGAAAATCATGCCTGTCCGCTTTGTGGTTTTTCCATTGGTGAGTTAGAGCCAAGGATGTTCTCCTTTAACAGTCCGTTTGGTGCCTGCCCTGAATGTGATGGTCTTGGTTCCAAGCTCGAAGTGGATGTGGACTTAGTCATCCCTAACAAGGATCTGACATTAAAGCAGCATGCAATTGCCCCTTGGGAGCCGACAAGCTCGCAGTATTACCCACAGCTGCTTGAGGCAGTTTGTGATCACTTCGGGGTGGATATGAACATCCCCGTAAAGGACATTCCAGAGCATCTGTTAGAAAAAGTATTATACGGTTCAGGCCGTGATAAAATCTATTTCCGCTATGAAAATGATTTTGGTCAAATCCGTGAAGGGCATATCGAATTTGAAGGAGTCATCCGGAACGTCGAGCGTCGTTTCAAGGAGACAAGCTCTGATTATATACGGGAACAAATGGAAAAATATATGGCTCAGCAACCGTGTCCAACCTGTAAAGGATACCGTCTGAAAAAGGAAACTCTAGCTGTCCTAATTAATGGTCATCATATTGCTCAGGTGACCGACCTTTCGATTGAAGAAGCGCATCAATTTTTCTCTGAATTGAAGCTGACGGAAAAAGAGATGCAAATTGCGAAACTCATTTTCCGTGAAATCAGTGAGCGCCTCGGCTTCTTAATCAACGTAGGACTTGATTATTTAACACTCAGCCGAACGGCTGGTACGCTTTCCGGTGGGGAGGCGCAGCGGATTCGGTTAGCGACGCAAATCGGTTCACGTTTAACGGGCGTATTATACATTCTAGATGAACCGTCGATTGGACTGCATCAGCGAGATAATGACCGTTTAATCGGCACGCTGCAGCAGATGCGGGACATTGGCAATACCCTCATTGTTGTTGAGCATGATGAGGATACGATGATAGCCGCTGATTATTTAATTGATATCGGCCCGGGTGCTGGCGTGCATGGCGGACAGGTGGTGTCGGCCGGTACACCAGAAGAAGTCATGGCGGATCCCAATTCGTTAACAGGTCAATATTTGTCGGGTAAGAAATTTATTCCTTTGCCATTAGAACGCCGTAAGCCAGATGGACGTTACATCGAAATTAAA
This sequence comes from Neobacillus phoenicis, assembly GCF_047302305.1. NCBI lineage: Bacteria > Bacillati > Bacillota > Bacilli > Caryophanales > Bacillaceae > Neobacillus > Neobacillus phoenicis. The sequence goes on from NZ_CP154847.1 coordinate 1,416,619, forward strand.
GGCGCATCTGAAAATAACTTGAAAAATGTTAATGTGAAAATTCCACTTGGCATGTTTATCGCTATTACGGGTGTATCAGGTTCAGGAAAAAGTACGCTCATTAATGAGATTCTTCATAAGTCACTGGCACAAAAGCTTCATCATGCAAAAACAAAGCCAGGCGAGCATAAGAGCATAAAAGGAATTGATTATTTAGAAAAAGTAATTGATATTGACCAATCGCCAATTGGCAGAACACCGCGCTCTAACCCAGCTACCTACACTGGTGTCTTCGACGACGTTCGTGATGTATTTGCCGCTACGAACGAAGCGAAGGTCCGTGGATATAAAAAAGGACGCTTTAGCTTTAACGTGAAGGGTGGTCGCTGTGAGGCCTGCCGTGGGGATGGAATCATTAAGATTGAAATGCATTTTTTACCTGATGTGTATGTTCCATGCGAAGTGTGCCATGGAAAGCGTTATAACCGTGAGACGCTGGAAGTGAAGTATAAAGGGAAAAATATTTCCGATATTCTTGATATGACGGTCGAAGCAGCCGTTGAATTTTTCGAAAACATTCCAAAAATCAGCCGTAAGCTGCAAACGATTTTGGATGTTGGTCTCGGATATATCAAGCTTGGTCAACCGGCCACAACACTTTCCGGTGGGGAAGCCCAACGGGTGAAGCTTGCTTCAGAGCTACACCGCCGTTCGACTGGTAAGTCATTTTACATTCTAGATGAGCCGACAACTGGACTTCATGTAGATGATATTTCACGTTTACTCGTTGTACTTCAGCGATTGGTTGAAAATGGGGATACAGTCCTTGTGATCGAGCACAATCTCGATGTCATTAAGGCTGCCGATTATCTGATTGATTTAGGACCTGAAGGAGGCGACAAGGGCGGAACCATTATTGCGTCTGGTACACCGGAAAAGGTAGCAGAAGTGCCTGAATCGTATACGGGTAAATACTTAAAACCAATCCTTGAGCGAGATCGTTTAAGAATGAAAAAACAAATAGAAAATAAAAGTGCAGTAGAAGCATGAAATATGAAAAAGAGCTGAAACCATTTGCTGGTTTCGGCTCTTTTTTTTGTTGCTGAAACCGTGTTTGGCGGGATTAATCTGAAAGTTGGCGGAAAGCTGGCCAAAGTTGGCGGAATAAATCCACAAACCGGCGGAATCTCGCCCAAAGTTGGCGGAATAAATCAGAAAACCAGCGGAATAACCCCGTCATCTCCTTAAAAAAGTTTCTAAATCCAGTCACCTTTCCTCTTTTCTTACGTCTACTTTTCTGTGGTTTAGTTCGAATATTGAAACACTTTTGAGATATTGGTAAAATATAGGAACAAAGGAGTTGGCAAAATGATTATTCGTTCCATTGTCTATCAGGCGATACTATGGTTAATTACTATATTTCTATTTTTAAGTCTCTTATTCTTACCGAGAACCACCTCCTATCAAACTGGATCCGGAGGCGAGTTTCTCAGTGCTGTCTATAACTATTCCTTTGACCAGCATGTGAATCAATTTGCAGAGTTTTTTCAATACATAAAGGAAAATGAGGGACTTGGTACAGTTTATAACGGCTACTCCTTAACAGAGAATATTTGGCGCACCTTCCAAAAAAGCATGCTCATCGTTATTCCTGCTCTCTTCCTTGGCTTTTTCCTTGGCGTCGCAAAGGGAATCTTTGATTTTAGAATACGTAGCAGAAGAGGGAAACTGTTTGGGGTAAGCACGACAAGATTCTTCCTCTCCATTCCAGATTTATTTTTAATTATAGCCCTTCAACTTCTAATCATGGAGGGGTACGAGGCAGGAATCCTTCCTCATATTGTGGTTTATGGCAGTGATCAGGTGAGTGTTGTTCTATTAGACATCCTTTTTCTAGCAATCTATCCGCTATTCTACATAGCCAATATCACCTATTTCAGCATTCGTGACGAACAAGGAATGGATTACATACGCACCGCTTTCTCAAAAGGGACCTCTTCATTTAAAGTACTTTATCGGCATGTATTAAAAAATTGCTTTGTCAAAATACTAAGCCACACCAATACAATTACGCTCTATACTCTATCAAACTTATTTATTGTAGAGTTTCTAACAAACTATCGAGGGGCCGCGTACTTTTTTTATGAGACGGTGACTTCCCCCGAGTTCTTCACGATCGGAATGAATATTCAAGTGAAGTTGTATCCTGCAGCAGGTTATATCATTCTCTTTACCGCCGTTATTTTTCTAGCGAAGGTTCTGAGTGAAATTGCTAAAGGACTCGTTTCTCCGTTAGAAAGGAAGGGAAACAATTGAAGAATTATAAACTGTGGATTAGCTCTATTTTTCTACTAGTCTTACTGATTGTTATATTTGCAGGCCCTTCCTTGCCGTTTGTCGATCATAAGTTAAAGCAAACCGGAGTCATTAAAACAGAGGAAGGGAAATTTTATCTGCCGCCATTCCCCCCTATGGAAGGATATCCGCTTGGTAGCAATCATGAAGGCGTGGATATCTTAAGTCTGCTGATAATGGGGGCAAAAGAGACATTGAGCATTGTGGTTTCAGTTGTTCTCATTCGCTATGTTTTGGCGATTCCGTTAGCAGTTGCGGGCTTCTATTCCAAGTGGTTAGAAAAAATCCTACAGGCATGGCAGCAGCTCTTTTCTTTTATGCCGCCCATCTTTTTTGTCTCCTTTTTTGTGACCTTGCCGTTTGTCTTTTTTTCACCTGACCGCGGATTTCGGGTGATTGTAATCTTAGCCGTTCTAGAAACGGGACGGGTCGCAGAAATTATCCTTCAACACATGAAGGAAACCAAGAGAAGGCCTTATATAGAAGCAGGGATTGCTGCAGGCGGTTCACCATTTAAGATGTTTAAAAACTACTATTTCCCTGCCGTTATTCCTCATATTATTATCTTAATTATTAATGATATGGGCCGGGTGCTTTTTCTAATTGCGCAGCTAGGCGTTGTCCATATTTATGTCACTCACAAATTTGTTACGGTGGAGAGTGGCGCTTATGAGGTCGTAAATACCTCGCTCGCTTGGCCTACCATGTTTTCGACCATTACAAAGGATATTTTTACCTATGAGTGGATTCCTTTCTCAGTTATCGGGGCCATTGCCGTTACCATATTTATTTTCAATATGTTTGCGGATGGCATGCAGCGGTTTTTTGAAAAAAAATATCGAACGTTTCGATCCGATTTATAGAAACTTTTTTCCTTTCGATTCGTACATAGTGGGTAGAGGTGATGTACGAAATGGAATCAAGAAAGGTTTTATCAAGCTTGTGTTACTTTAGTATTTTTTTTGCAGGATTTATTTTTCCGCTTGTGGTGTATTTCGCTAGCGGTGATCAAGTAACAAAAGCGCATGCGAAAAAATCGCTACTCTCCCATTTAATCCCGCTCATTCTAATGCCGTTTGTTGTGATTGCTGTCTTGAACGATTCCATCAACTTCCAGAATGAGATTCCTATTCTTACAATCATTAGCATAGTCGCTCTTGGAATCGCCGGAATCGCCGTCACGATCTGGAATATTGTAAAAGGCGTAAAGGTATTACTTGCTGAATAAACTTTAAGAGGGAAAAATTTTGAAGCTGAGGTGGAAACAATGAAAGAGGAAAGAATCCGAATTTTGAAAATGGTGGAAGAGGGCAAGCTGAAGGTGGAGGAAGCATTAACGCTGCTGGAGGAACTAGAAAAAGCGCAGCAGACGATGGAGCAGAAGCAGGAGCAAATGGTAAATGAGCTGTCGACGGCTGTTCAATTTGAAGAGGCCAAAAAGGAAGAAGCGTTTCAGGCGAAGTATCAATCAACCAAGGATAAGATTTTTGACTTTGTTGATTCCGCTTTGAAAAAACTCAAGGACTTTGATTTTGATTTGAATTTTGGCCAATCCGTCGATATTTCTCATATTTTTCAGCACGGGGATGCCACCATGAAGGATATAGATATTGATGTGGCTAATGGCACCGTCAAAATCGCTGCTTGGGATCAACCTGACGTACGAATTGAGTGTCAGGCAAAGGTCTATCGTGTAGAAAACCAAGACCAGGCACGCCAAAACTTCCTCCGTGATGTGCATTTTTCAATTGAGAATGAGAAGTTACGTTTTACGACACAGCAAAAATGGATGAAGGTCGATGCCCTTATTTTTGTACCAAGGGCTCAATATGACCGAATCCGGATTAGAATGTTTAATGGTACGGTTGTAGGAGAAGAGATGAATGTGGCCGACCTTCGTGTAAAAACCGCAAATGGAAAAATAAGTCTGAATCAGGTGAACGGAAAGAAAGCGGAATTGGAGACAGCCAACGGCAGAATCAAAGTGAACAGCAGTCTATTCGATGAGATCGAAGCAGAAACCATTCATGGTGCGATTATGCTAGAAGGTGAGTTTAAAAAGGTCGATACCCAATCCTTTAACGGCAATATTAGCTATAATGTACGCGGAAACAGTGCCGAATGGATCCAAGCAAAAGCGATCACGGGAGGCATTGACGTCTTTATTCCAGAGGGAATTCCTGTTAATGGTGAGTTGAAGACAAACTTAGGTGGGTTTCATGTGAACCTCGTTGGCGTTCAGGTGATTGAAGAAAAAACGGAAATGATTCAAAAATCCCTTCGCTTTCAATCGGTCAATCATCCTGATAAAATGATGAGAATCTATGCAGATACCAAAACGGGTTCGATCACGATCCACAAATCACTAGAAGAGAAGTAGGCGATTTTTTCATTATGAGATGGTTGATAGGATGTTTAATTAACGCAGTTTTGTTCATGGCACTTGCTGGTTATTTTCATGAAAGCTTTCAATTGACAGGATTTTGGGCCGCCATTCAGGCGAGCATTTTATTATCCATCTTAAATGTTCTGGTGAGACCGCTTTTAATATTATTTACATTACCTGTAACCATCTTATCAATGGGGCTTTTCTTGTTTGTGATCAATGCCATCACACTTGAATTAACCGATTATTTAATGGGTGAGGCATTTGAGATTCAAGGCTTCGGGATGGCACTGTTCTTCGCTGTCATGATGTCACTTGTAAATATCATCATTCATAAAACCATTTTAGATCCATCTAGGAAATCGAAGGATAAATGAGGGTGCAACTTTGCACCCTTTTTTTATTGTAGAGGGAACTATAAGAAGGTACTTGTGTGGATAAATAGACTAGTTGTCTGAATCTAGCTCCAGCGCCTAGCCCCTCGGGTCAAATAACCTTCGGCAAAAAAAGTCAAAGAGCGGACTTTTTCCGCCGAAGAACATTTGCCTGTCGGGGCTGAACGAGGCGCTTCCGCTATTTGTTCTTTGGTTCTTTTTCAAAAAATGCTAAAATAGGAGGTAATGAAATTTTTTGTATTATTTGTGAACTGTCGTTCATGAATAATTCCATTCAATGAAGGAGGAAGCTACTTGCCAAAAGTACGCACGAAAGACATATTAGAGAAATTTCAGCTTGAATTGGTCAGTGGTGAAGAGGGCATTAATCGTCCCATTACTACAAGTGATATATCGCGTCCAGGTATTGAAATTGCCGGCTATTTTGAATTTTATCCAGCGGAACGCATTCAACTACTAGGAAAAACAGAGCTATCCTTTTTCGAAGAGCTTTCTGAGAGTGAACGAATTTCAAGGATGGAGCGGTTATGTACCGATATTACTCCAGCCATTATTGTTACTAGAGATATTGAAGTCCCAGTGGAATTAATTGAAGCCTCGGAACGGGAATCTGTGCCTGTCTTACGGACAAGCATGAAAACCACCCGTTTCTCCAGCCGCTTAACGAACTTTTTAGAAAGTAAATTGGCTCCAACTACAGCCGTCCATGGTGTTTTAGTGGATGTGTATGGAATTGGTGTATTAATTACCGGTAAAAGTGGCGTAGGTAAAAGTGAAACGGCCCTAGAGCTAGTTAAGCGCGGCCATCGCCTAGTTGCTGATGATTGCGTGGAAATTCGCCAAGAGGACCAAGATACATTAGTAGGTACCTCTCCAGAGTTAATTGAACACTTATTAGAAATCCGTGGCCTAGGGATTATCAATGTTATGACCCTTTTCGGTGCCGGCGCTGTTCGCAGTAATAAGCGAATCACGCTCGTCATGAATCTAGAAATCTGGGATGCTAAAAAACAGTACGATCGTCTTGGATTAGATGAGGAGAAAATGAAGATTATTGATACTGAGGTCACGAAGATGACCGTCCCTGTCCGTCCAGGAAGAAACTTAGCTGTTATCATCGAAGTAGCAGCGATGAACTTCCGACTAAAAAGAATGGGTGTGAACGCAGCGCAGCAATTTACAGACCGTCTTTCAGATGTGATTGAAGACGGAGAACACGAAGATATTTAAAGGGTAAAGGAGAGAGAGAGATGAACGAAACGATTCAACCGCTAAATCCAATTGCCTTTTCACTAGGACCAATTGATGTGCATTGGTATGGGATTATCATCGGCTCAGGTCTGGCACTAGCCTTGTTCCTTGCGATTAGAGAAGGGAATCGCAGGGGACTGCCAAACGATACATTTGCCGATTTAATGCTTTGGGCGATTCCGATTGCCATTATTTCGGCACGCATTTATTATGTTGTTTTTGAATGGAAGTATTATATTAAACATCCGATAGAAGCACCGCAGATTTGGAATGGCGGAATTGCTATTCACGGTGCATTGATTGGAGCGGTTATCACAACCTATGTGTTTTCAAAAAAGCGTGGGATCTCCTTCTGGAAGATTGCAGATATCGCCGCACCAAGTATAATTCTTGGACAGGCAATTGGCCGTTGGGGCAATTTTATGAACCAGGAAGCACATGGCGGGGAAGTGACAAGGGCGTTCCTTGAAAACCTGCACTTACCGAACTTTATTATTAATCAGATGTATATCGACGGAACGTATTATCACCCAACCTTCTTGTACGAATCCATTTGGGATTTTGTCGGCTTTATCTTATTAATTTTACTTCGTCGTGTGAATTTCCGCCGTGGAGAGCTCTTCCTGTCCTATGTGATTTGGTATTCCATTGGCCGCTTTTTCGTGGAGGGAATGCGAACAGACAGCTTGATGCTTGGAAGTCTCCGAATGGCGCAAACGATTTCGATTGCTCTTGTGGTTGGGGCATTGGTTATTTTAATTTATCGCCGAACGAAGAAACTTTCAGAGGCACACTATTTAGATCAAGCAAATTAGATTATAGAGACTTGATCGAAAAAGGAGTATAGGGGAAATGCTATTAAGCTCATTAAAAAAGGGGCTGCTGGTTGGCTTAAAGACAACATGGACCTTAGGGAAAATTATATTCCCCGTTACCTTGATTGTGGCAGTGTTGCAGTATACACCTGTACTGCCCTGGATCATAAAATTAATTTCCCCACTCATGAAGCTTATTGGTTTGTCAGGGGATGCAGCCATTCCGCTTGTTCTAGGGAATTTTCTCAACTTATATGCGGCAATTGGCGCCATACTTACGCTGGATTTTTCGGTAAAAGAAGTTTTTATTTTAGCCGTCATGCTATCTTTTTCACATAATTTATTCATTGAATCTAGTGTGGCCATGAAAGCAGGAGTAAAGCTGTGGGTGGTCCTTGTAACGAGACCAGGACTTGCCCTTCTTTCAGCAGCAGTCATCAATCTTGTCTGGCATGGGGGCGGGGAAAAGGCTCAATATGGTTTAATTGAGCCAAGTCCCGTACACGCGGATGGTGTAATTGGAATTATTTTGGAGGCTGTTCAAAAAGCAGGACTCGGTATTTTACAATTAGCGATGATTGTCATCCCGCTTATGGTAGTCATTCAGATTTTAAAAGATTTTCAGTGGTTAAATCGCTTTTCAAAAACAATGGCGCCAGTCACGAGAACGCTTGGCATGAAGGAAAATACGTCTACCACGATGGCGGCCGGCCTGTTATTCGGTTTAGCCTATGGAGCAGGTGTGATGATCCAGGCGGTTAAAGAGGATGGAGTCAGTAAGAAGGATATTACATTGGCCTTTATTTTTCTCATGGCCTGCCATGCCGTTGTGGAAGATACATTGATCTTTGTTCCGCTCGGCATTCCTGTATGGCCGTTATTCTTAATCCGACTGGGTGTGGCCGTTGTGTTAACCCTAATAGTAGGAACCATATGGACACGCTCAGGACTAGTGAAAAGAAAGGAAGCTACCTATGACTAACAAAATTACAACCGTTCTTTTTGATTTAGATGGGACACTCATTGATACGAATGAATTAATTATCACGACTTATTTGCATACTCTTGAAAAATATTATCCAAGCAAGTACCAACGAGAGGATGTTCTGCCGTTCCTCGGACCTACACTTCATGAGGTGTTTGGCAACATGGACCCTGACCGGGTAGAAGAAATGGTCTCAGAATACCGTGCTTTTAATATTGCCAATCATGATGAACTTGTAAAGGAATTCGTTGGTGTTAAGGAAACGGTTCAGAGGTTGAAGGATCGTGGGTATAAACTTGGTATTGTTACTACCAAGCGCCATGATGTGACACTGAAAGGGCTGCGGTTGATGGAGCTAGAAGAATACTTTGAAGTGATTGTAGCTTATGATCATGTAGAAAAAGTGAAACCGGACCCAGAACCAATTTTCAAGGCGCTTGAACAGCTGAATTCGACGCCTGAAGAGGCGATCATGGTGGGGGATAATTTCCACGATATTTTGGCTGGTAAAAATGCGGGCACAACAACAGCAGGTGTGGCATGGTCCATTAAAGGTAGAGAATACGTGGCGAAGTATGAACCAGATTATTTGCTAGAGAACATGAAGGATTTATTAACGATTCTCGGAGAGTGAGAAACATGAGGAACACGACCCGCTACCCTGTTGAAGGTGCGAACTCCTTATGGCATGTCTATAAGACCGTGCCATTTTGGAAGGTTGTCAGAAACTTTATTGTAATTCAGTTGGCGCGTTATACGCCATTTCTGGGAATAAAAAATTGGCTGTATCGTACCTTGCTTGGGGTTAAGGTTGGCGAGCAAACCAGTTTTGCATTGATGGTGATGCTTGATGTCATGTTCCCGGAAAAAATCAGCGTCGGGCGCAATACAGTGATTGGGTATAATACGACTATCCTGGCCCATGAGTATTTAATTAAGGAATACCGGTTAGGGCCCGTAAAGATTGGCAGTGAGGTCATGATTGGTGCAAACTCCACGATTATGCCCGGGATTACGATTGGTGATGGAGCCATCGTATCAGCGGCAACGTTAGTGCATAAAGATGTTCCAGCTGGTGCATTCGTTGGAGGTAACCCCATGCGGGTCATTTATACAAAGGAAGAATTGGCCGAACGCTGGGCCAATGATCCGATATATGGCGGTCAAAAATAAACATTGAAGGAAGCCTAGTTTAAGGACTGGGCTTTTTTTTTTGAAAAAATTCAGCTGGGAATGGGAGGTTTGGCGGAATAAATGGGAAAAGTGGCGGAATGTTGCCGCAAGTTGGCGGAATAAATGGTAAAGTTGGCGGAATGTTGCCGCAAGTCGGCGGAATAAACGGTATAGTTGGCGGAATGTTGCACTTAGTTGGCAGAATAAATTTGCTTCCTGGTGGATTAATCCAATATCTGGGGTAAAATAATCACAAACTGTTCTGATTTCCAGAAAGAAGAACACTTTTTCATTGACGAACAGTATCACTAGAGGTAAACTACTAATAACTTTAATTCATTATCACATTAGCAGACTAAAGTAATTGCAATTTTACAATAAAGGGTGAACCGGATGAGTCGCTTATTTATGTTTGAAAAGCCGTTGGGGATGCGGGATACACTTCCAGAGCTTTATGAAAAAAAAGATATGGTACGTACATGCATGTCCGATACGATGAAACTTTGGGGCTATCAATTTATAGAAACGCCTACGCTTGAATACTATGAAACCGTTGGAGCAGCATCTGCCATTGCTGACCAGCAGTTATTTAAATTACTTGATAAAGAAGGACATACTTTGGTTCTTCGACCAGATATGACTGCACCCATCGCTCGAGTGGCAGCATCCAAGCTGTTAGAAGAAGACCTACCAGTAAGGCTTGCTTATTCAGCTAATGTGTTTCGTGCCCAGCAGCGTGAAGGTGGCCGGCCAGCGGAATTTGAACAAATTGGTGTGGAATGTTTGAACGAGGACACCGTCTCATGTGACGGTGAGGTCATTGCGTTACTCATTTCTTCCTTGAAAAAAGCAGGACTACCAACATTCCAAGTATCAGTAGGGCATGTTGGTTTTGCTCAGGAATTGTTTGTTCAAATTCTTGGAACCAATGGACGGGCCAATGCCTTACGTAAGTTTTTGTTTGAGAAAAATTATGTAGGCTATCGCGAGCATGTAAACTCTTTACAGCTTTCATCGATTGATAAACAACGTCTATTAAAGCTTTTACAATTAAGAGGCGGTGAAGAGGTCATCGGCCAGGCCTTGGATATAATTGAAAACGACAAGGGTAAAGAATCAATTGTTGAATTAAAAGAGCTTTGGGATGTCATTAAAGATTATGGCGTCGAAGATTATGTAAAGTTTGATTTTACCATTGTCAGCCATATGAGCTATTATTCGGGAATATTATTCGAAGCCTACGCTGGGAATGTTGGGTTTCCGATTGGGAATGGCGGACGCTATAGTTTAATAGAGAAGTTTGGGAAAAAAGCAAGTGCCACCGGATTTGCCGTACGAGTAGATATGCTACTCGAAGCACTCGGAGGCGGTTCAATGGAAAATACCACACACTGTATTTTTTTCAGCCAGGAACGCCGCAAGGAAGCCTTTCAGTTAGCATATGAGATGCATGAGCAGGGGAAAAAAGCAGTGCTACAGGATATCACAGGTGTCAATAATCTTGATGCTTTTACAAAAAGGTTTGCCGAGACAACCTATTTAATCGGAGGGCGCGGCGATGAGTAATCTACTAACAATTGCGATGCCAAAGGGACGGATTTTTGAAGAAGCTGTTGAATTGCTCCGAAAAGCAAATTATCAGCTGCCACCAGAATTTGATGACTCCCGAAAATTAATTATTGATGTGGAAGAAGAGGGCTTACGTTTTATTTTAGCAAAGCCAATGGATGTAGCTACTTATGTAGAGCACGGCGTGGCAGATGTGGGAATTGCCGGGAAGGATGTTTTGTTGGAGGAGGAGCGCGATGTGTATGAACTCCTTGACCTTAAAATCAGCTACTGCTATTTGGCAGTTGCCGGCTTGCCAAACACTAAAATGAATGATGTAGCTCCACGAGTGGCAACCAAATATCCGAATGTTGCGGAAGCCTATTTCCGCGAGCAGGGGGAACAGGTCGAAATTATTAAGTTAAATGGATCCATTGAATTAGCACCCATCATAGGATTATCCGACCGGATTGTAGATATTGTGTCAACGGGTAGGACCTTAAAGGAAAATGGGTTGGTTGAATATGAACGAATTGGTGACGTGACTTCAAGACTAGTCGTGAACCCTGTCAGCTACCGCATCTACGACAAGCGGATTGATGAGTTGGTGAGCAGACTGGCAGAAGTGGTGTCACAGGGGGTTTTGTAATATGAAAATACTAAAAGTGTCGGAACAGATTTCGATTAAGCGTTCGATTGAATCGGGGACCACTGAGCAGCTTGCTATCGTTAAGGGGATTATTCAGGAGATTCGGACCCGAGGTGATAAGGCGCTTAGAGAATATACGGAAAAATTTGACCGTGTGAACCTTTCTTCTTTCTCCGTGACCGAGGGAGAAATCGAGACAGCGTATCATAAGGTCGATGAAGGATTTGTTTCCATTGTTCGGGAGGCGGCGGAAAACATTCGTTCCTTCCATGAGAAACAGCTTCGTCCATCATGGATGACGACTGAGGAGAATGGAACGATTCTTGGTCAAAAAATTACCGCTCTTGATTCAGTTGGAGTGTATGTTCCAGGAGGTACCGCTGCCTATCCATCTTCGGTGCTGATGAACGTGATTCCAGCGAAGGTTGCAGGGGTGAAGCGGATTGTGATGGTTTCACCGCCAGATTCAGAAGGGAATTTACCGCCTGCTGTACTGGTTGCTGCAAAGGAAGCGGGCGTCGAGGAGATTTATAAAGTGGGCGGAGCGCAAGCAATAGCGGCTTTAGCTTATGGAACAGAGTCGATTGCTTCCGTTGATAAAATTACTGGCCCTGGGAATATTTTTGTGGCGCTGGCTAAACGCGAAGTCTTCGGTGATGTCGATATCGATATGATTGCCGGTCCTAGTGAAATTGCTATTTTAGCAGATGAAAAGGCACGAGCAGATGAGATTGCTGCGGATCTGTTGTCTCAGGCAGAGCATGACACACGCGCCTGCAGTGTGTTGGTTACACCATCTATGAGTTTAGCGGAAGAAGTAGCTGAAGAAGTGGAGAAACAGCTTGCGTTGCTGCCGCGAAAGGAAATTGCTGCCCGCTCGATTGAAGATTATGGTGCGATTTATGTGGCTGCTGATTTGGATGAAGCTGTTGAGACGGTTAACCAGTTAGCACCTGAGCATCTGGAGGTCATGACCGAGAACGCGATGGAGCTTCTTGGTAAAATTCGTCACGCAGGAGCGATTTTTATCGGGCGTTATAGCTCGGAGCCGGTGGGAGATTATTTTGCCGGACCGAATCATGTACTGCCAACAAATGGTACAGCGAGGTTCTCAAGCCCGCTGAATGTCGATGATTTTCAAAAGAAATCAAGCGTGATTGTCTATAGCAAAAAAGCGCTAACTGATAACGCAGCTAAGATTGCCGAATTTGCAAGAATGGAAGGGCTAGAGGCACACGCCCGGGCCGTGGAAATTCGATTAGAAAATGATAATAAATAGGATGAAGGACAAAATGAGCGGTTAGAACGGTTAAAATGTCCTTCATCAGGCGAATGAAGGACAAAACGACCTGATAGAAAGGTGAAAATGTCCTTCATCAGGCGAATGAAGGACAAAATGACCTGATAGAGAGGTGAAAATGTCCTTCATTAGGCGAATGAAGGACAAAATGACCTGATAGAGAGGTGAAAATGTCCTTCATCGGGCGTATGAAGGACAAAATCAACCACTATATAGACATAACTGTCCTTCATAACGGTACACCCCTAATAAAGTACATAAAAATCTTAAAATTAAAGCAATCATTACAGGAGGTCATCTTCATGGAACGAGTGGCAAGTATTGAACGGAACACGAACGAAACAAAAATTCAACTATCTTTAGCAGTGGACGGGGAGGGACAGTCCAACCTTGAGACAGGTGTCCCATTCCTCAGTCACATGCTTGATTTGTTCACCAAACACGGGCAATTCAACCTGACTGTAAACGCAAATGGTGATACCGAGGTGGATGACCACCACACAACCGAAGATATTGGCATCTGCTTAGGCCACGCATTAAGAGAAGCCCTTGGTGACAAACGCGGTATCAAGCGTTACGGAAATGCCTTCGTTCCAATGGACGAAGCATTAGCACAAGTGGTTGTCGACCTCAGCAATCGTCCGCACCTTGAAATGCGTGCTGAGTTCCCTGGACAAAAAGTTGGAACCTTTGATACAGAGCTTGTCCATGAATTTCTATGGAAATTAGCCCTAGAGGCGAGAATGAACCTCCACGTAATTGTTCATTATGGAAAAAACACGCACCACATGATTGAAGCCGTCTTTAAAGCTTTAGGTCGTGCGCTTGACGAAGCAACCACCATCGACCCGCGCATTAAAGGTATTCCTTCCACAAAAGGGATGCTATAAAAATAAGTTATCCACAAGGGTGTCAGGCACCACTCGTGGACACTGTCCACCGCAGGAGGACAGTGTGAAAAACGCACCTAGAAAGGAGGGGCACAGATGATTGGGATTGTTGATTATGGAATGGGGAATTTGTTTAGTGTGAGTAAGGCGTTGGAACGACTAGGTGCCGAGTATTTTATTTCGGCTGATCACCAGGAATTGCTTAGCGCAGATGGGTTGATTATTCCTGGTGTTGGTTCCTTCCGAGATGCCATGGAACGCCTCCCAGTAAACACGATTAAGGAATATGCGGCAACAGGTAAACCCCTTCTTGGCATCTGTCTCGGTATGCAGCTGCTTTTTGAAAGCAGCGAAGAAAATGGGCTCACAGAAGGATTAGGACTACTACCGGGAAATGTTCGGCGGTTTCCTGGCAAAACACCAGAAGGCGAATTCTACAAAGTTCCGCACATGGGCTGGAACAAGCTTGAATTCGTGAACGATTCACCACTTACAAAAAACCTGGAAGAGGATTATGTGTATTTCGTTCATTCCTATTTCGTAGACGCCCAACAATCGGACGTGTTGATTGCAAAGGCAGATTACCACGAGCAGGTTTCAGCAGTAGTGGGTAAGGACAACATCATGGGAATGCAATTCCATCCTGAAAAAAGCAGCAAACTCGGGATAGCCCTTTTAAATAATTTTTTACAAATGGTGGAGGAAAGGAAGGCAATTCGATGAGTATCACAATATATCCTGCCATTGATATGCGGGGCGGCAATTGCGTTCGTCTTCTTCAAGGGGATTATGATAAGGAAACAATCTACGGGGATTCTCCGTTTGATATGGCAAGAAGCTTCGCATCTAATGGGGCGAAGTGGATTCACATGGTCGACCTGGATGGAGCAAAGGACGGTAAAAGGGTAAACGACCGATTTGTCATTGAGACCGCACAAAAGTTGAACGTGAAGGTCCAAATTGGCGGTGGCATTCGCTCGGAGGAAGACATCCTCCATTATCTCGAAAACGGAGTGGATCGGGTAATCATAGGGAGTATTGCCGTTTCTAACCCGGATTTTGCAAGGGAAATGATTAAGAAGTACGGTGGAAAAATAGCGATTGGCATTGATGCCAAAAACGGCTATGTAGCCACACATGGCTGGCTGGATACTTCTGAATTCCGAGCACTCGATCTTGGCAAACGTTTTGCAGATGCAGGCGCGGAAACATTTATTTTTACCGATATTGCAACCGATGGTACGCTTTCTGGACCAAATATTGAGGCGGTTTGCCAGATGGCTGAAGTAACTGGAAAAAATGTCATTGCATCCGGCGGAGTAAGCAGTATCGAGGATTTGAAGGCTTTAGCTTCTGAAAAAGGCATTAGCGGGGCAATTGTGGGAAAGGCCCTCTATGAAAATCGTTTTACCTTGAAAGAAGCCTTGGCATTGGCCAAAGCATAATTTGAAAAGAAACATCACGAGGCACGGAAAAGGATGGTGCAAATGATGACATTAACAAAACGAATTATTCCATGCCTTGACGTGAAGGATGGACGTGTAGTGAAAGGAGTCCAATTCGTGCAGCTTCGCGATGCTGGGGACCCGGTGGAATTGGCGCGATTTTACGATGAACAAGGTGCCGATGAGCTTGTCTTTCTTGATATTTCTGCTTCCGTTGAGGGAAGAAAAACGATGGTCGAGGTTGTAAAGGCAGTCGCATCAGAGCTGGCAATCCCGTTTACCGTGGGCGGTGGCATCAACGCTTTAGAGGACATGAAGAGAATTCTTCGTGCTGGAGCGGATAAGGTCTCGTTGAATACAGCGGCAGTGATGAATCCTGAACTGATTGCTGAAGGCGCAGGTTACTTCGGTTCACAGTGTATTGTCGTAGCTATCGATGCGAAATATGATCCTGAAATCGGAACGTGGCGAGTGTACACACACGGTGGACGAACGCCTACGGAGAAAAAAGTGATCGATTGGGTTGTAGAAGCGGCCGAGCTTGGTGCAGGTGAGATTCTATTAACCAGCATGGACAGTGATGGGGAAAAGAATGGTTTCGACTTATCGTTAACCAAAGCTGTAAGTGAGGCAGTTACCATTCCTGTAATTGCTTCCGGCGGAGCAGGAAATGCCAAACACTTTGAAGAAGCTTATGTGAATGGGAAAGCAGATGCAGCCTTAGCGGCGTCGATTTTTCACTATAAAGAAACGTCCGTCAATGAAGTGAAGAGCTATTTGCGGGAAAAAGGAGTTGTCGTCCGATGAATATAGAAGAAATTCGATTTGATGAAAAGGGCCTTGTCCCTGCCATCATCCAGGATGCAGAAACGATGGAAGTCTTAACGTTAGCCTATATGAACAAGGAGTCACTTGGAAAAACGCTTGAGACGGGGGAAACTTGGTTCTTCAGCCGTTCACGCCAAGAGCTATGGCATAAAGGGGCAACTAGTGGGAATACACAATCAGTTGTCAGCATCAAATATGACTGTGATCAGGATGCACTCCTCTTGATAGTCAATCCGAAGGGGCCAGCTTGTCATACGGGGGCAGTTAGCTGCTTTACGGACGAGGTAGCGGATCGCAAGACAGGATTAGCCGATTATGCGATTCTTCAGAGTTTGGAAAAGGTCATCGTTCAACGCGAGCAAGAGCGTCCGGAGGGTGCCTATACGACATACCTTTTTGAAAAAGGCGTCGATAAGATTTTGAAAAAAGTCGGGGAAGAAGCGGCAGAGGTGATTATCGCGGCCAAAAACCGTGATCAAGAAGAACTGCGCTGGGAGGCAGCAGATTTACTCTATCACCTGCAGGTTCTATTGGTCGAACAAGGACTTCCATTTAAAGAAGTACTAAGAACCTTAGAAGAAAGACACAAGGACCGGTCCTAATGGGGCTGGTTTTCTTTTTCGCGTTAAGAATACTGGGAAGATAAATCTTCCATAAAATATTTCCACAAGTACACGTACTATAATCCCTTCTCGAACAACCAGTTAATATGTTATACTACCTAAGTTATATAGAAGAATGTGGAGGACTTCATGGAAAAAAAAGCGAAAGCAAGAATGCAAACGGGAAAAATACTTTCATTTGTTCCTACGGGGGAATATTATTTCACGAAGGGTTTGAAGGCATACCATCGAAGTGATTTTATAAAAGCAAAAAAATATCTTGGGCGAGCGATTCAGCTTGAGCCGGGTGAACCGATGATTACATGCCAGTTGGCGATCGTGTCAACAGAACTTGGCGAGTTTGAAAATTCCAACCGACTCTTGCATCTCATCCTTGAAGAACTCGATCCGGAAATGGCAGAGTGCCACTACTTTTTAGCAAATAATTATGCCCACCTGGGATTTTTTAAAGATGCGTATCATCATGCGCAGCTCTACATGCAGCTTGATCCAGAGGGTGATTTTTCTACTGACACGGAAGAGTTATTAGAGCTCCTAACCTTGGAATCAGAGCATCTAGAGGACGATTGGTATGAGCAGGATGATTTAATAGTCAAACAAGAACAGGCTCGTGACCTGTTAGAATCGGGATACTTTCCAAAAGCGATTGAGCTGTTAAAGGATGTCGTCAAGGAATACCCAGAATACTGGTCAGCATACAACAACTTAGCGCTTGCCTATTTCTATTTAGGTAAAGCCGAAAAGGCAGAAAGCATTTTAGATGATGTACTCGAGCGGAATCCAGGAAATTTGCATGCCCTTTGTAACCGCCTGGTGTTTGCACATTACCAAGGGAAATTAAAAAATGCTGCTAAGCTGGTTGAATCTTTGAAAAAAATTCAGCCTATGTTAAGTGAACATCAATACAAACTAGGCACTACCTTCGCCTTAGTGGGTGAATATGAACAGGCCTATTTGTGGTTAAAGAAGCTATACAAGCATGGCTATGATGGGGACGGTCCGTTTTATTATTGGCTTTCTTATTCAGCGTATTATACCGGCAACCAAAACTTTGCAAAAAGCATTTGGAAAAAGGTGCTTGAATGGAACCCTGACAAGGAAGGTTCTGAGCCATGGGGTGAAAAAGAAGTCGCAAATGGTTTTGAAGACCTATCCGGTTCAATTTTTCAAAAGCTTGAAAGCGACTATGTAGAAGAGCGATTATTTGCTCTGTTTCTCACAACCGTATCGAGTAAAAAGGAAGAAATCATTACGTCTAAGCGGCTTTTTCAAAATCAAAAGTTTACCACGTTGGAGAAGGAATACATCTCATTAATTCGTTCGGGCAAACAATCGACGACAGCAGATGCACAGGAAATTGCTGAGATTTTTTATGAAAATCATCAGCCAATTGGTACGATGGAGTCAGGTCTTTATTTGATGTGGTTTTCTGTTTTCGTTGAACTATCTAAAGCTAACATCAGCTTGAAAAATAAACGTGCCTGGGCTGGGGCAGTGGAATATGTATGGTACAAGTTGCGTAGCGAAAAGGTTTCGCAGCAAGAAGTAGCCAACCGCTACGGACTTTCATCTGCAACGATTGGTAAATATGTCAAACTAGTAAACGATTTTCTAAATTAAGCAGATAAATGGACGATAAACCGATTGTTTATTACGATTAAGTAGGGAAACATATACTTAATCGTTTTTTTTATATCTAGCTGCAGCGCCTAGCCCCTCGAGTCAAATAACCTCGCCCAAGTGAAGTCAAAGTGCGGACTTCATTTGGGCGAGAACATTTGCTTGTCGGGGCTGCCCAAGGCGCTTCCGCTTTTAAAATAAGGAGTGAAAACCGATGTCTGACGAAAAAATTTATGACGTTATTATTGCGGGTGCTGGTCCTGCCGGAATGACCGCTGCTGTTTATACATCACGTGCCAACCTATCCACACTTATGATTGAGCGCGGTATGCCGGGCGGACAAATGGCCAACACAGAGGATGTGGAAAATTATCCGGGTTTCGAGAGTATTTTAGGGCCTGATCTATCCACAAAAATGTTTGAGCATGCGAAAAAATTTGGCGCTGAATATGCCTACGGGGATATTAAGGAAATCGTTGATCACGGCGATTACAAACTCGTAACCGCTGGAGCAAAACAATACAAAGCGCATTCCGTTATCATTTCCACAGGTGCCGAATATAAAAAGCTTGGAGTACCTGGTGAAAAAGAACTTGGCGGCCGTGGCGTTTCTTATTGTGCCGTTTGTGATGGTGCCTTTTTCAAAGGAAAAGAATTATTCGTTATTGGTGGAGGAGACTCTGCTGTTGAGGAAGGCGTCTATTTAACTCGTTTCGCTTCTAAAGTGACCATTGTTCATCGACGCGATCAGCTTCGTGCACAAAAGATTCTTCAGGATCGTGCGTTTGCTAATGAGAAGGTTGATTTTATCTGGAATCACACAGTTAAAACAATCAACGGTAAAGACGGTAAGGTTGGCAGCGTGACGCTTGTTTCAACTGAAACAGGAGAAGAACAAGAATTGCCAGCAGATGGTGTGTTTATCTACGTTGGAATGGTTCCACTTTCAAAACCATTCGAAAGCCTTGGCATTACGAATCAAAACGGCTATATCGAAACGAACGACCGCATGGAAACAAAAGTGCCTGGTGTGTTTGCAGCGGGAGATATTCGTGAAAAAACATTACGCCAAATTGTAACTGCGACAGGTGATGGCAGTATTGCGGCACAGAGCGCACAGCATTTTGTAGAAGAACTGAAGGAAGAGATGAAGGTAAGAAAATAGGTGGTTACCATAATTGTGAGTGATGTTAACATAACATTCACAGAAACGTAATCCTGTTTTAACTCTTCTGTAACAGTAGTGAAATATAGATAGGGTATGATAAATAATAATTGACCCCCTTTAAAAATATATACCTTCCTGCACAAGCCCAGCAGCTTGTGCAATTTTTTTTGTCCAAGGCTGTGTTAAAGGTTAATGCTGTTTTTTAGACAATGTTGATTGGTGTGGAAGGCGCGAAGACTCCTGCGGGAGTACGGGGCAGGGGAGACCCCGCAGGAGCGGAAACGACGAGGAGGCTCCCCGGCACGCCCGCGAACCGCTCGCGCCTGGAGCGGAAATCAACATTCATGTTTAATACAGCCTTGTCCAAAAAATAAAGTGTCCGCAAAGCTAGTTTTCCAACTTAGTTATCAGAAATAATTAACAGAAATATCAAATTTGTATTCATTGTGACTGTATCTTAAAAATAGTATAATGAAAAGAATAAATAAAATGTTATATTAGGATATTTCGCATACTTGCACAAGCCTTTGTGCTTAAATAAAGAGGGTGGAAACATGCAGCGGGTCACCAATTGTGTATTAATAAAAGAGGATAAAATTTTGTTGCTGCAAAAACCGAGCCGCGGCTGGTGGGTGGCTCCAGGCGGTAAAATGGAGCCAGGTGAATCGGTTCGTGATTCTTGCATAAGAGAATATCGTGAAGAAACAGGAATCTATCTCAAAAATCCACAACTTAAAGGCATTTTTACTATGATCATGAAAGAAGGAGAACAACTCCTTTCAGAGTGGATGATGTTCACTTTTTGCGCCACTGAATCGGATGGGGTAGATTTAGAGGAATCGCCTGAAGGGAAGCTCGCGTGGCAATCAATTGACCAGGTAAAAAGTCTGCCGATGGCCGAGGGTGACTATCATATTATTGACTACATGGTTCATGGAAAAGGAATCATATACGGTACATTTACCTATACTAAGGAATTTGAGCTGATTGGTTACCGATTAGACCCGAGTTAATTGTAAACGCATTATTGACAAGCCATAGGCGAAATCAAGAGGCGTTTGGAGGAATAAGAAGATATATTTTGTGGGGGGAATGGGAAATGAGTACTGGTTCGACAAGTGAAACTCAAATGGTCATTATTACAGGAATGTCTGGGGCTGGAAAAACTGTAGCCATTCAAAGCTTTGAAGATTTAGGGTTCTTCTGTGTCGACAATCTGCCTCCTACGTTACTTCCTAAATTTCTTGAACTTATGAAGGAATCTGGGAATAAAATGAATAAAGTTGCCCTTGTAATGGACTTAAGAGGAAGAGAATTCTTCGATCATCTCTTTAAAGCACTTGATGAGTTAGCTGAAACCTCTTGGGTAACGCCGCAGATACTATTTTTAGATGCGGATGATTCTACACTAGTACGCAGATATAAGGAAACAAGACGGTCGCACCCGCTTGCTCAAACAGGTCTGCCTCTAGAAGGCATCACGCTTGAACGAGAGCTTTTGGAGGAATTAAAAGGCCGTGCACAGTTGATTTATAACACTTCTCAGATGAAACCGCGTGAACTGCGCGAAAAAATATTAACCGAATTTACGGCTAATAAACAACTAATCTTTACTGTCAATGTCATGTCGTTTGGATTTAAGCATGGGATTCCTATTGATGCTGATCTTGTTTTTGATGTGCGTTTCTTACCGAATCCACACTATATCGAGCATATGAGGCCAAAAACAGGGCTGGACGATGAGGTCTCCAGCTATGTCTTAAAATGGAACGAAACGCATAAATTCTTAGAAAAAGTCACTGACTTACTCACCTTCATGCTTCCGCATTATAAAAGAGAAGGGAAAGCACAACTGGTGATTGCCATCGGCTGTACAGGCGGGCAGCATCGTTCGGTTGCGCTAGCAGAATATATTGGTGACTTTTTCAAAAATGATTATAAGACGATTGTTTCCCACCGTGACATTGAGAGGAGAAAGGATAAAACAACATGAGTAATTACGGACAGCCTCGAATTGTCGTTATTGGCGGAGGAACAGGATTACCAGTTTTGCTACGAGGGTTAAAACAGTATCCTGTGGACATTACCGCCATAGTGACAGTCGCGGATGACGGAGGCAGCTCGGGACGTTTGCGCGATGACCTCCATATTCCTCCTCCAGGAGATATTCGCAATGTGCTAGCATCACTGTCTGATGTTGAACCGCTTGTGGAGGAAATGTTTCAACATCGGTTTAAAACGTCAAATGAACTTTCCGGCCATTCATTAGGAAATTTAATCTTGGCCGCGATGACTTCGATTACTGGGAATTTTGTTCACGCCATTCAGGAGATGAGTAAGATTCTAAATGTTCGTGGGAAGGTGCTACCTGCCGCGAATCAAAGCGTGGTTTTGCACGCCGAGATGGAAGACGGTGCGATTGTTTCCGGCGAATCAAAAATTCCTTATTCCGGTAAGAAAATTAAGAAGGTCTTTTTAACATCTAAAAAAAATATCCGACCATTGCCTGAGACGATTCAAGCCATTCGTCAGGCGGACTTAATTATTATTGGTCCTGGAAGCCTGTATACCAGTATTCTGCCTAATTTGTTAGTCCCGCGTTTAGGGGATGAAGTATGTCGTTCCCATGCCAAAAAGGTGTATATCTGTAATCTAATGACGCAGGCAGGGGAAACCCACGGCTATACAGCGAGCGATCATGTAAAGGCCATTTATGATCATATGAGCTGTGCGTTTATGAATACCATTTTAGTTAACAATGAAGAAGTGCCAAAGGATATTCAGCTTCGTTACAATGAAGAATTGGCGAACCCTGTGGAATATGATTTGCCCAGGCTTTATGAGCTGGGTCTTGAAGTGGTGCATGCAGATATTGCCTACCAGGAGAATGGTGCTTTAAGACATGATCCGAAAAAGGTAGCAAAAATTTTATATAATTTGTTATTAGATGAAACCAAAAAGCGTTATGAAGCGTAAATACTTGTAGGTTTTAAAAGTAAGAAACAAGATCATTATGAGGTTTTAGGGGGTGAGGGGATGTCTTTCGCTTCGGAGACGAAAAAAGAATTAACTAACCTGGAAGTGAAAACATGCTGCATTCAAGCTGAGTTATCAGCATTGATCCGCATGAATGGTTCCCTTTCCTTTTCAAATAGGAAGTTAGTTGTTGATATTCAAACCGAAAATGCTGCAATTGCTAGAAGGATTTATACCTTATTAAAAAAGAGCTATCAAGTACAGGTGGAGCTGCTTGTTCGAAAGAAAATGAGGTTAAAAAAGAACAATGTGTATATTGTGCGCTTGTCAGAACAGGCGAAGGAAATTCTCGAGGATACCAAAATACTCGGGGAAGGATTTACCATTATACATGATATTTCACCTGATTTAATAAAGAAGAAGTGTTGTAAGCGTTCTTATTTACGCGGAGCATTTTTGGCAGGTGGATCGGTCAATAACCCAGAAACATCTTCTTATCATTTGGAAATTTTTTCACTTTATAAAGAGCATAACGACTCTTTATGTGAATTGATGAATATATTTGGTCTTAACAGTAAAACGCTTGAGCGCAAAAAAGGCTATATTACTTATTTAAAAGAAGCGGAGAAAATTACCGAGTTTTTAAATATCATAGGTGCTCACAATGCCTTGCTGCGCTTTGAAGATGTAAGAATCGTAAGAGATATGAGGAATTCGGTCAATCGCCTTGTTAACTGTGAAACAGCCAATCTGAATAAAACGATTGGTGCCTCGATCAGACAGGTGGAGAATATCCGTTTCATTAATCAAACGGTTGGTCTTCAGATTCTACCCGATAAGTTAAGGGAAATTGCTGAGCTTCGTATGCAATATACGGATGTCACTCTGAAGGAATTGGGAGAGATGGTGTCTGGTGGCACAATCAGTAAATCAGGCATTAATCACCGCCTAAGAAAAATTGATGAAATAGCCGAGAAGCTACGAATGGGCGAAATCGCTACAAGGGATTAGTAACTGGTTAAAATTGTTTTATGATTATAGAGAATGGACACGAGGAGGAAATGCGAGATGTTGGCAAAAGAAGTAGAAGTTAAATTGAAGACTGGTCTACAAGCACGACCTGCAGCACTTTTTGTACAAGAAGCAAACCGTTTTTCAGCAGATATTTTTCTTGAGAAGGATGGTAAGAAGGTTAACGCTAAGAGTATTATGGGATTAATGAGCCTTGCTGTTGGCTCAGGCGTCGTGATTAATATTATAGCAGATGGTGATGATGAAGAAACTGCCATCCACTCTTTAACTGACTTTATCCAAAAGGAACAATAAATTAAAAAGGGTTCGACTCTCGTATATCTGAGTCTGAACCCTTTTTTTAATTACAATAATAAAAAAGCAACCGGCACATGGCCGATTGCTTAAGAGATTATTTTTTTTCAGCAGAATCAGAAGGCTTACGAGTAATAATGCTGTCGATTAGGCCGTATTCTTTTGCCCTTTCAGCAGTCATGAAGTTATCGCGGTCAGTATCACGTTGAATCACTTCAAGAGGCTGACCAGTGCGCTCAGCTAAAATGCCATTTAATTTTTCACGAAGGAAAAGAATACGCTTCGCTGCAATCTCAATTTCAGTTGCTTGACCTTGAGCACCGCCAAGTGGTTGGTGGATCATGACTTCTGCATTAGGTAGAGCAAAACGTTTGCCGTTTGCACCTGCAGCAAGAAGGAATGCACCCATAGATGCAGCCATACCGATACATACAGTTGAAACATCAGCTTTAATATATTGCATAGTGTCATAAATAGCCATTCCAGCTGTGATGCTTCCCCCTGGGCTGTTGATATAAAGAGTAATATCCTTCTCAGGATTTTCAGCTTCTAGGAATAATAATTGGGCAACAATGCTGTTAGCTACATGATCATCGATCGCGCTTCCAAGCATAATAATCCGGTCTTTAAGTAGGCGAGAGTAAATGTCATATGCTCTTTCACCACGGTTTGTTTGTTCAATTACTGTAGGGATTAAATTCATGTTTCTTCCTCCTTTTGAATAGAAAGGTAAAAATATTATGTATAGTTATCATACACTGGATGGTCAATAAAGGTCAAACGGTTTGACTTAAATTTGTTCGACAGCTTTCCCTAATTCATCATACCCACTTCACATGTTTTTAAACCCAATCCCTACTTGCAAATTACATAGTAATCGCATATAATATGTAAGTCGCTAATATATTTGCCCTCGTGGTGCAACGGATAGCACGTAAGATTCCGGTTCTTGAGATGTGGGTTCGATTCCTGCCGAGGGCGTCACCAAATACCTCTGTTCTTTGTCAAAGAACAGAGGTATTTTTTTGCGCGATTTAATTCCAATAAATGGCTAATTACACAAACCACCTTAAAAATAGCACAAAACCCCACGAAATTAGCACAAAACCCACTCAATTCGGCACAAAACCACCAAGCATACCCCTCTTTCTAATATTTCCAATACACCAATATCCCTCAATCGTGTAAAATAGGGTACATGGGGGGATCGGAATGAACTTAAAAGCGGGTTTATGGCAGCAGCAAACGTTAAAGTTGGCAATGACACAGGAATTATCTCAGGCAATTGCCTTACTACAGTATTCGGCTCAGGAGCTAACTGCCTTTTTAGAAGATAAGGTCCTTGAAAATCCCTTAATGCAACTCGAAAACAGTACGGTCAAGCCAATGAATCCCCTGATTGACCGCAATCGACGGAAACATCAAAAAGAGGAAAAGAACTGGATTGAGCAAATCGCCGAAAGACCGTTTTCTCTTGAAGAACACTTACTCTCTCAATTAAAAATAACCAACCTTTCAACAGAACAACTAAAAGTAATCCGACATCTCATTCTACATTTAGATGAAAACGGTTACTTTTCAGGTGACCTTAATGAAATTGCAGAAAGCTTACTTGTAGAAGTGGAGCTAGTAGAAGACTGTCTTGCGGTCATCCAAACATTGGAACCGGCAGGAATTGGTGCAAGAAACCTGCAAGAGTGCCTGTTGATGCAACTATATTATCAAAATCCAAATAATGAACTGGCCCAAACAATCATTACTCACTATTTTGTCCCTTTTGCTGAAAAGAAATGGAGACAAATTTCAAAAGAGCTCCAAGTAACTTTAAAGGAGATTCAAGATCTATTCGATCAGGTTCAACTCCTTAATCCAAAACCAGGGGCATTTTTAAGAGAAGAAGCACCCTCATATATCATCCCGGATGCCATAGTAGAGCGAACTGCGGCGGGGCTTGAAGTACGGATGTTTGACGATTCCCTACCGAGGATTAGCTTTAATGAATCTTATTTCAAAAAATTTAAGGATCAGGATCAGCAGGTTAGCAAATTTCTGCAAGATAAGGTTCAGGATTATCATTGGATTTTAAAGGCCATTGAACAACGGCGAGAGACACTAACAAGAGTCATCTCAAAAATCGTCGAAAAACAAACTGTATGCCTTCTTAAAGGGATGCAATATTTAGTGCCGATGACGATGAAGGAAATTGCCATGGAACTTGATATTCATGAATCGACCGTTAGCCGGGCAGTGCGGGAAAAATATATCCAAACTCCGTTAGGGACCTTTCCCTTAAAGTCCTTTTTTACAAGTACCATACAGACTGTTACAGACGAAGAAAGTACTTCATCAACCCAGGTGAAGAATGAAATAAGTCATTTAATAGAACAAGAGAATAAAGAAAAGCCACTATCCGACCAGGATATTGTTGGCCTTTTAAAGGAGAACAAGGGAATAGTGGTATCGAGACGTACCATTGCTAAGTATCGCGAACAATTAGGGATTCAATCTTCTTCAAAAAGAAAAAGATTTAAGTAATAAAGTGGATTTCTACTTTAAACATTGGTATTTTTTATTTGGCTAGAACGACAAGATGGAAAGGAATCAACTAATGGTACAAACTACGATAACCCTATATACAAGAAAAAGTTGTCCTTTATGTGATAAAGCGAAGGACACCCTCCTTGAATTAAAAGAGGATTGGAATTTTTATCTCGAAGAAATTGATATTGAAACAAGTGATGAATTAACGGAACGGTATGGACTCATGATTCCGGTGGTTTTCATAGACGGTGAAGAGGCTGGATATGGCTTCGTTAACAAATTTGACATTAGTAACCGTTTACATGAAAAAAAGGCGATTTTATAAGTTGAAATAGGTTTTCACTCCTGTTACAATGAAAAACGTAGTAGGGGTGATTTTTTTTACAGTAGGTGGGACACAATATGTCTATGGTGGACATTTTTTGACCAACTACATAGAATAAAAGGAGCATGAACATCATGCAGTCATTTATCGATATCCAAAAAAAATTAGTACCCGACCTTCTTCAAGTGATTCAGAAACGTTATTCTATCCTACGATACATAGGTTTTATGCAGCCGGTAGGTAGAAGAAGTTTAGCCGTCAGCCTAGAATTAACTGAGCGAGTCCTTCGCGGTGAAGTTGAATTCCTGAAAGATCAAAATCTTATATTCACAAATAATGTGGGAATGAGTTTAACCTCTGAAGGGAAAAATTTACTGGAAGATTTAGAAGGTTTGATGCGAGAGCTAAAGGGTATTGATGTAATGGAAATGGAATTAAAGCACCGGCTTGGCATCAAGAAGGTCATCATTGTCCCTGGCGATAGTGATGAGTCACCGATGGTCAAAGGAGAGCTTGGCAAAGCAAGTGCGATTTGCATGAAAAAGCTTCTAAGCGGGAAAAATATCATCGCTGTTACTGGCGGTTCAACCATGGCTGCTGTTGCAGAAAGATTAACACCTGATTTTTCCAAGAAGGAATTGCTATTTGTCCCTGCTCGAGGCGGAGTTGGTGAGGATGTCCATAACCAGGCAAACACCATTTGCTCGAATATGGCGAAAAATACTGATTCTAAGTATCGTGTTTTCTATGTACCCGATCAAGTCAGTTCAGAAATTTATGAATCCCTCATAAAGGAACCTGATATTCATGATGTTTTGCATTTGATTAAATCAGCAAGCATGGTTCTTCATGGAATTGGGGATGCTATCACAATGGCTGAACGACGGAAAACCAACCCGGATATTAAGAAAAAACTTGAAGATGGGAAAGCAGTCGGGGAAGCATTTGGCTATTATTTTAACGAAGAAGGCGAGATTGTCCACAAGGTACTTACGATTGGACTTCAGCTGGAAGACCTGGCAGAGATCCCACATGTGATTGCAGTTGCAGGAGGGGCCTCAAAGGCGAAAGCCATTAAAGCGTATTTTAAACAAGCACCAGCCTCGACGATACTTATTACCGATGAAGGTGTGGCAAAACGGTTATTGAAAGGGTAATTCCTTTTAAAAATATATCTTTTCCCATATAAAAGGAGGAAATTAACATGGCAGTAAAAGTTGGTATTAATGGATTTGGACGTATTGGTCGTAACGTATTCCGTGCGGCATTAAACAATAGCAATGTAGAAATCGTTGCAATCAATGACTTAACTGATGCAAACATGCTTGCGCATCTTTTAAAATATGATACAGTTCACGGAACTCTTCAAGAAGATGTAACTGTCGATGGTGAATACCTAGTAGTTGGCGGACATAAAGTAAAAGTTATCGCTGAGCGCGATCCTGCACAACTTGGTTGGGGAGATCTTGGTGTTGATGTAGTAGTTGAATCTACTGGCCGTTTCACAAAGCGTGAAGATGCAGCGAAGCACCTTGAAGCAGGCGCTAAGAAAGTTATCATCTCTGCTCCAGCATCTAACGAAGATATCACAATCGTTATGGGTGTTAACGAAGACAAGTACGATGCAGCTAACCACCACGTATTATCTAACGCATCGTGTACTACAAACTGCTTAGCACCATTTGCTAAAGTATTAAATGATACTTTTGGAATCAAGCGCGGTATGATGACAACTGTTCACTCATACACAAATGACCAACAAATCCTTGACTTACCACACAAAGACTACCGTCGTGCACGTGCAGCAGCTGAAAACATGATCCCAACTTCAACTGGTGCTGCAAAAGCGGTTTCTCTAGTTCTTCCTGAACTTAAAGGTAAGTTAAACGGTATGGCAATGCGTGTTCCAACTCCAAACGTATCTGTAGTTGACTTAGTTGCAGAATTAGAAAGAGAAGTAACAGCTGAAGAAGTAAACAATGCATTACAAGCAGCTGCAGAAGGTCCATTAAAAGGAATCTTAGAATACAGCGATCTTCCATTAGTATCTAGCGACTACAACGGAAGCACTGCTTCTTCTACAATCGATGCATTATCAACAATGGTTCTTGAAGGAAACATGGTAAAAGTATTATCTTGGTACGATAACGAAGTTGGTTACTCTAACCGCGTTGTTGACCTTGTTGATTATATCGCTGCAAAAGGACTTTAATTTTTAACTTGGATATGATTGGCATTCCAGTCATAAACAATTTATAATGTTAAATGGTATTCCAAAGGGGAGCGGGGAGGATTCCCCCTCCTTTTTTAATGAAATTAGAAGTATTTTGAAGAGCCAAACTAAGGAGGTCCTTTACATGAACAAAAAAACATTAAAAGATGTAGATGTTAAAGGTAAACGTGTTTTTTGTCGAGTAGATTTTAACGTCCCAATGCAGGATGGAAAAATTACAGACGAAACACGCATTCGCGCAGCATTGCCAACCATTCAGTACTTAATCGAGCAGGGAGCAAAAGTCATTTTGGCAAGCCATTTCGGCCGACCAAAGGGAAAAGTGGTCGAAGAAATGCGCTTAACTCCAGTCGGTGTAAGACTTTCAGAACTTCTTGGTAAAGACGTGAAAAAAGCAGATGAGGCATATGGCGATTCTGTTAAAGCGTTAATTGACACAATGGCAGAGGGCGATGTTCTTTTACTAGAAAACGTGCGCTTCTACCCTGGTGAAGAAAAGAATGATCCTGAGTTGGCAAAAGCATTTGCGGAGCTTGCTGATGTTTATGTGAACGACGCCTTTGGTGCGGCACACCGTGCGCATGCTTCAACAGAAGGAATTGCTCATAACCTGCCAGCTGTTTCAGGCTTCTTAATGGAAAAAGAACTTGAAGTACTTGGTAAAGCACTTTCTAATCCTGAGCGTCCATTCACAGCGATTATTGGTGGAGCGAAGGTTAAGGACAAGATCGGTGTTATTGAAAACCTATTAGAATTAGTCGACAACCTTATCATCGGTGGTGGACTTGCTTATACATTTGTGAAGGCACAAGGCCATGAAGTTGGAAAGTCTCTTCTTGAAGTAGATAAGATTGACCTTGCCAACTCATTCATGGAAAAAGCGAAGGAAAAAGGCGTTAATTTCTATATGCCAGTTGACGTAGTTGTTGCTGATGATTTTGGTGCAGATGCCAATTCAAAGGTAGTAGCGATTGAAGAAATTCCTGCAGATTGGGAAGCTCTTGATATCGGACCAAAAACAAGAGAGATTTACGCTGATGTGATTAAAAAATCTAAGCTTGTGATTTGGAACGGGCCGATGGGTGTATTTGAAATTGATAAATTTGCAGGCGGTACAAAAGCCGTTGCAGAAGCACTTGCTGAAGCAGAAGGTACATATTCAGTAATTGGCGGTGGAGATTCAGCAGCTGCAGTTGAGAAGTTCGACTTAGCAGATAAAATGAGCCACATTTCTACAGGTGGTGGCGCTTCCCTTGAATTTATGGAAGGCAAAGCATTGCCAGGCGTCGTTGCATTAAACGATAAATAATATTTGCTCCTACAACTATGAAAGGATGTGCTTTTAATGCGTAAACCAATCATTGCAGGTAACTGGAAGATGAACAAGACTCTTTCTGAAGCAAAAAGCTTTGCGGAAGAAGTGAAAGGACTTGTACCTGCTGAAGATAAGATCGATTCTGTTATTTGTTCACCGGCTTTATTTTTACAAAACCTTGTAGAAGTAACAGAAGGCAGCGATGTGAAAATTGGTGCTCAGAACATGCACTTTGAAGAAAATGGAGCGTTTACAGGCGAAATTAGCCCGAAAGCACTTGCTGATCTTGGAGTGAACTATGTCATCATCGGACACTCAGAACGTCGTGAAATGTTCAATGAAACCGATGAAACAGTGAACAAAAAAGCGCTAGCAGCGTTTAAATACAACTTAACTCCGATCATTTGCTGTGGTGAAACGCTAGAACAACGTGAAAATGGTGAAACCAATAAATTAGTAGGTGACCAAGTTGCTAAGGCATTAGCAGGTTTGACTGATGAGCAAGTGAAAGAATCAGTTATCGCTTACGAACCAATTTGGGCAATCGGAACTGGTAAATCTTCTACTTCAAAGGATGCAAACGATGTTTGTGCACATATCCGTCAAGTGGTGGCACAGCAATTCTCTCAAGATGTTGCTGATGCTGTAAGAATCCAGTACGGCGGCAGTGTGAAGCCGGAAAACATTAAAGAATACATGGCACAGCCTGATATTGATGGTGCATTAGTAGGCGGAGCAAGCCTTGAAGCACAATCATTTTTACAGTTACTGGAGGCAGGCAGTTATGAGTAAATCTCCAGTTGCTCTGATCATCCTTGATGGTTTTGGATGCAGAGGAGAGCAAAAAGGTAATGCGGTAGCACACGCTAAAAAACCTAATTTTGACCGTTTCTGGAGCAGTTATCCACATTCCCATTTAACAGCATCTGGTGAGGCTGTCGGTCTTCCTGAAGGACAAATGGGAAATTCTGAGGTAGGACACTTGAATATTGGTGCTGGACGTATCGTGTACCAAAGCTTAACTCGTGTAAACATTGCCATTCGTGAGGGCGAATTTGAAAAAAATGATACTTTTACAGGTGCAATGGAGCATGTAAAGAAAAACGGTACTGCCCTACACTTATTCGGCTTACTTTCAGATGGCGGCGTTCACAGTCATATTCAACATATGTTTGCCCTATTGAAACTAGCAAAAGAAGAAGGCGTTGAAAAAGTTTATATCCATGCTTTCCTTGATGGCCGTGACGTGGGACCAAAAACTGCAGAAAAATATATTCAGCAAACTTTGGATAAAATGAAGGAGTATGGCGTGGGTGAGTTCGCAACCATTTCAGGCCGTTACTATTCAATGGACCGTGACAAGCGCTGGGAGCGTGTAGAAAAGTCTTACCGTTCTATGGTGTATGGAGAAGGTCCTGCCTACACAAACCCAATGGATGTGGTAAAGGATTCCTATGAACATGGGATCTTTGATGAATTCGTGATCCCATCCGTGATTACAAAAGAAGATGGAAAGCCTGTTGCAACGATTCAGGACAATGATGCGGTTATTTTCTATAACTTCCGTCCGGACCGTGCGATTCAGATTTCTAATACATTTACGAACGCTGATTTCCGTGCCTTTGACCGCGGACCAAAGCATCCAAAGGATCTATTCTTTGTCTGCTTAACACACTTCAGTGAATCTGTTGATGGATATGTAGCGTTTAAACCTACAAACCTAGATAACACGTTAGGTGAAGTCTTGGCTCAAAATAACTTAAAGCAGCTTCGAATTGCGGAAACAGAAAAATATCCTCACGTGACGTTCTTTATGAGCGGCGGCCGTGAAGAGAAATTTCCTGGTGAAGAGCGGATTTTAATCAACTCTCCAAAGGTTGCAACTTATGACCTGAAGCCAGAGATGAGTGCTTATGAAGTAACAGATGCCTTACTCAATGAAATCCAAAATGATAAATTTGATGCGATCCTCTTAAACTTCGCTAACCCAGATATGGTTGGACACTCTGGAATGCTTGAACCGACTGTTAAAGCAATTGAAACTGTGGATGAATGCTTAGGAAAAATTGTTGATCTGATCCTTGAAAAAGGCGGCGCAGCAATTATCACTGCAGACCATGGGAATGCCGACGAAGTAATCACTTTAGAAGGCGAGCCAATGACTGCTCATACAACCAATCCGGTTCCTGTCATTGTAACAAAGCAAGGTGTGGAGTTACGTGACGGTGGAATCCTTGGAGATCTTGCTCCAACTATGTTAGATTTATTAAAGGTTGAAAAACCAGCCGAAATGACTGGAACTTCATTAATAAAATAATCGTTCGTTTTGACCGAACTAATTAAACTATTTTTAAGGAGAGATTTTAAATGCCATTTATTGCAGATGTATACGCTCGTGAAGTATTAGACTCCCGTGGTAACCCAACAATCGAAGTAGAAGTTTTCACAGAATCAGGTGCTTTTGGTCGCGCTCTAGTTCCAAGTGGTGCTTCAACTGGTGAATACGAAGCAGTTGAACTTCGTGACGGTGACAAGTCTCGTTACCTTGGTAAAGGTGTTCAAAAAGCAGTTGACAACGTAAACGAAATTATCGCTCCAATGCTTGTTGGCGAAGAGTACAGCGTACTTGATCAAGTGGGTGTTGACCATGCGTTAATTGAGCTTGATGGAACAGAAAACAAAGGTAAATTAGGTGCAAACGCAATCCTTGGTGTGTCTATGGCGGTTGCTCACGCTGCAGCAAACTACCTTGATATTCCTTTATATCAATACCTTGGCGGATTCAACTCTAAGCAGCTTCCAGTTCCTATGATGAACATCGTTAATGGTGGAGAGCATGCTGATAACAACGTAGATATCCAAGAATTCATGATCATGCCTGTAGGTGCACCAAGCTTTAAAGAAGCACTACGTATGGGCGCTGAAATCTTCCATACATTAAAATCAGTTCTTAAGTCTAAAGGTCTTAACACAGCTGTTGGTGACGAAGGTGGATTTGCTCCAAACCTAGGCTCTAACGAAGAAGCACTTCAAACAATCGTTGAAGCAATCGAAAAAGCAGGCTACAAGCCTGGCGACGAAGTTATGTTAGCAATGGATGCTGCATCTTCTGAGTTCTACAACAAAGAAGACGGTAAGTACCATCTTTCCGGCGAAGGTGTTGTGAAGACATCTGCTGAAATGGTTGACTGGTATGAAGAGCTTGCTAATAAATACCCAATCATCTCTATCGAAGACGGTTTAGATGAAAACGACTGGGAAGGTCACAAGCTTTTAACTGAGCGTCTTGGTAAAAAAGTTCAATTAGTGGGTGACGACTTATTCGTAACTAACACTAAGAAACTTTCTGAAGGTATCGAAAAAGGTATCGGTAATTCAATCCTTATCAAGGTTAACCAAATCGGTACTCTTACTGAAACATTTGATGCAATCGAAATGGCTAAACGTGCTGGTTACACAGCTGTTATCTCTCACCGTTCTGGTGAAACTGAAGATAACACAATTGCTGATATCGCAGTTGCTACAAATGCTGGTCAAATCAAGACTGGTGCGCCATCACGTACTGACCGCGTAGCTAAGTACAACCAATTACTTCGTATCGAAGATCAATTAGGTGAAACTAGCCAATACAACGGCCTTAAGTCTTTCTATAACTTAAGCAAGTAATTTTACTATTCAAAGGCACTCCGTTTTGCGGGGTGTCTTTTTCAATTTCCATAGGGAAGTTTCCAATGCCCATGGTATGTAAAAAAGTATGCGAGCGGTAAATAGAAGAAGGTTCTAATGCCCGTGATAAGAGAAAAGGTAAGAACGGTAAATAGAAGAAGTTTCAATTGCCCTGAAAAGGTTGTCTGACAACTAAAGGCTAATGGCTGTGGTAGGTTTAAGGTAACAGATCAGCTCTCTGTCTGAAAAAGCGACCAGTCTCCTTGATTGGGGCTGACCAAGGAGCTTGTGCTTTTCTTACTACCACAAATTGTCTATTTGTGGTATTTTTCATATAGATAGGAAAAATTAGTTGGGAGTTGATCTTTTTGAAACGTCTCTTGGATTGTACAGCTGCTGATTTTGAAAAAATGACAGGAAAAGAATTGAAGCAAAGTATCCTCGCATCAGAGGGAAGAACGATTGTGGCGGAGGTTATCGGAAGCATTACCCCTTATTATCCTGCCGTGACCAATGCTGAAATGGCGGCCGCATTTGGAGCAGACCTCATCTTATTAAACTTCTTTGATGTGTTTAATCCGACAATGGAGGGATTACCTGAAGTGGTGCCTGACACCATTGTGCGCACTCTGAAAAAGCTTGTAGGACGTCCCATTGGTCTTAATTTAGAGCCAGTAGATCTTACGGTGAAACAAGTTGAATCCTTAATTGAATTACCTGAAGGAAGACTGGCTACTGAAAAATCACTGCAAAAAGCTAAAGAGCTAGGTTTTGATTTTGTCTGTCTGACAGGGAATCCGAAAACAGGTGTGTCAAATGCAGAAATCACAAAGGCGATTCAAGTGGCTCGAAGCGTTTTTGGTGAAGACGGATTGATTATAGCCGGAAAAATGCATAGTGCCGGTGTTGCTGGTGAGGTTGGTGGCAGCTTGATGTCGACCGAGACCTTGCATTCGTTTATCGAAGCTGGAGCAGACATTATACTTATTCCATCACCAGGGACAGTCCCAGGCTTTACGATTGAAAGAACCGCCAAGTTGGTCGATAGTGTCCACGAAAAAGGCGCACTAGCCATATTGACCACTGGTACAAGTCAAGAAGGCTCAGATGAAGCTACCGTAAAACAGATAGCCTTAAACAGTAAAATGGCCGGTGCGGATTTATACCATATCGGAGATGCCGGAGCAGCCGGAATCGCAATCCCAGAAAACATCACAGCCTACTCCATTGTAGTAAGAGGAAAACGGCATACATATGTAAGAATGGCATCTTCTATTCTAAGATAGAATCAACACCTTGACCTTGGGGACAGTCCCCCGGCGCTTTAACGCAGCGGGGGACTGTCCCTAGAATAGTATTGTCTAATGGGAAATAATATGGTAAATTTAATATACTGTGAATTGTACGTCTAACAGGAGGTGGCTTACATGCATGCATTAGTCGTAACATTATTAGTTATCGTAAGTATTGGTCTTATTGCGGTTGTTTTACTTCAATCTGGTAAGAGCGCTGGATTATCTGGTGCCATTTCTGGTGGTGCTGAATCCCTATTCGGCAAGCAAAAAGCACGAGGAATTGACTTGATTCTACATCGTATTACGATTGTATTATCCGTATTATTCTTCCTACTTGCTCTTGCTGTTACTTACTTTAAAATCTAATTTTAACATTCAAAACCTGGCCACAATGCCAGGTTTTTTTGTGCTTTTAGGGTAATGAAGTCGTTTTGGTGGAATGTTCACCGCGTCATTGCTTAAACTAAACTAAGTGAATTGAAATAAAAGGAGTTTTTTAAGATGAAAGTTGCTTCACCGAAACCATTTACCTTTGAAGGAGGAAAACGAGCGGTATTGCTGCTACACGGTTTCACTGGAAACTCAGCTGATGTCCGGATGCTGGGACGTTTTTTAGAAAAGAAAGGCTATACCTGCCATGCACCTCACTATAAGGGACATGGGGTTCCACCTGAGGAACTCGTACATACTGGACCAAAAGATTGGTGGCAGGATGTCATGGATGGATATGAATTCTTAAAAAATAAAGGGCATGAAGAAATTGCAGTTGCTGGACTATCTCTTGGCGGCGTATTTTCCTTGAAATTGGGTTACACTGTACCTATAAAGGGTATTGTACCGATGTGTGCCCCGATGTATATAAAAAGTGAAGAGATTATGTACGAAGGAATCCTTGAGTATGCTCGCGAATTTAAAAAGCGTGAAGGAAAATCAGACGAGCAAATCGAAATGGAAATGGAAGAGTTTAAGAAAACGCCAATGAGGACATTAAAAGAGCTTCAGGCATTAATCGCTGATGTTCGCGGAAATGTGGACATGATTTACGCCCCAACCTTCGTCGTTCAGGCACGACACGACCACATGATTAATACGGACAGTGCCAACATTATTTACAATGAAATCGAGTCAGTCACAAAGGAAATTAAATGGTATGAAGAATCTGGACATGTAATAACGTTAGATAAAGAACGTGATCAGTTACATGAAGATGTCTATGCCTTTTTAGAAAAACTTGACTGGCACAATTAATAAAGCACCCACAAAGGAGGGATTGGCTTGGAAGATAACATACAAAAGCATGTTGACCGGCTTTTGCAATATATGAGGGATGAGGCCTACAAACCATTAACAGTCCAAGAGCTTGAGGAAGCATTTGGTATTCAGGATTCTAGTGACTTTAAAGAGTTTGTAAAGGCGCTTGTTCAAATGGAAGAAAAGGGTCTAGTTGTACGTACTCGCAGCAATCGTTATGGCCTGCCGCAAAAAATGAATTTAATCCGCGGTAAGCTGATTGGTCATGCGAAGGGATTTGCGTTTGTCACCCCTGATGAACCGGGAATGGATGACATTTTTATTCCGCCAAATGAAACGAATACCGCAATGCATGGGGATACCGTTCTCGCCCGTGTTTCTTCGGAAACATCTGGGCAGCGCCGGGAAGGAAGTATCATCCGCATCATCGAACGCGGCGTTCAGCAGGTAGTAGGAACCTATGTTGAAAGCAAAAGCTTTGGCTTTGTCATTCCAGATGATAAAAAGTTCGCAAGCGACATTTTTATCCCAAAAGCAGCTTCTAAAGGAGCGGTCGAGGGACATAAGGTAGTTGTTAAGCTTGTTACATACCCTGAAGGGAGAAAAAGTGCTGAAGGTGAAGTCATCACCATTCTCGGTCATAAAAATGACCCAGGTGTGGACATCCTTTCTGTCATACATAAGCACGGCTTACCGATGGCTTTCCCTGATGATGTACTGCAACAAGCAAATGAGGTGCCTGACACCATCGATGAAAGTGAATTAAAGAACCGCCGTGATTTACGGAATGAAACCATTGTTACGATTGACGGTGCGGATGCAAAGGACCTTGATGATGCAGTAACCGTTTCAAAGCTAGAGAACGGCAACTACAAGCTCGGGGTTCACATTGCCGATGTCAGCTATTATGTTAAAGAAGGTACACCAATCGATGTTGAGGCGGAAGACAGGGCGACCAGTGTGTATTTAGTAGACCGCGTGATTCCGATGATCCCACATCGTCTATCAAATGGAATCTGCTCATTGAATCCAAAAGTAGACCGTCTGGTTTTATCCTGTGAGATGGAAATTACATCAGAGGGCGCTGTTGTTTCGCACGAAATTTTCCAAAGTGTCATTAAAACAACAGAGCGGATGACCTACTATGATGTGAACATGATTCTTGCTGAACAGGATGAAGAGACAAGGGCAAGATACGAATCACTTGTCCCGATGTTCGAAATGATGGAAGAGTTGGCTGCAATCTTACGTAATAAACGGATGAAGCGTGGCGCCATCGACTTTGATTTTAAAGAATCAAAGGTCTTAGTAGATGATGAAGGAAAACCGACTGACGTCGTCCTTCGTGAGCGTTCCGTAGCTGAGCGTCTGATTGAAGAGTTTATGTTAGCAGCCAATGAAACGGTAGCGGAGCATTTCCACTGGATGGAAGTACCGTTTATTTACCGTATCCACGAGGATCCGAAGGAAGATAAGCTTCGGAAATTTTTCGAATTTATCACGAACTTCGGTTACATCGTAAAAGGGACAGCCAACGATGTTCATCCTCGAGCACTTCAAGAAATTATTGAAGAGGTTCAAGGAAAGCCGGAAGAAATGGTTGTTTCTACCGTTATGTTACGTTCGATGCAGCAGGCAAAATATAATCCTGAAAGTTTGGGACATTTCGGATTATCAACCGAGTTTTACACCCATTTCACGTCGCCGATTCGTCGTTATCCTGATACTATTGTCCACCGCTTAATTCGCACCTATTTAATTGAAGGAAAGCTCGATGAGACGACAAGGGAAAAGTGGAATGCCCGCTTACCTGAAATTGCCGATCATTCTTCAAAAATGGAGCGCCGTGCTGTGGATGCCGAGCGTGAAACGGATGAGTTAAAGAAAGCGGAATACATGGAAGATAAAATTGGCGTCGAATATGACGGCATTATAAGCTCGGTAACCAACTTTGGAATGTTTGTTGAGCTGCAAAATACGATAGAAGGTCTCGTTCATGTCAGCTATATGACCGACGACTATTATCGTTTTGATGAGCGCCATTATGCGATGATCGGTGAACGGACAGGAAAAGTGTTCCGAATTGGGGATGAAATTACCGTTCGGGTTGTAAAAGTCAATAAAGACGAGCGTTCGATTGATTTTGAAATTGTCGGAATGAAGGGTACCCGCAGAGAGCGGACAGAGACACCGAAGGTTTTCAAAACAGGTAGTGACACGAAAAAGCCACGCCGAACTAAGCAGCAAGAAGGCCGCGGTGGTGGTGGGGGTGGTCGTAATCGCGACCGGAATAAATCGGAAGCTGGCGGAGGCACTGGAACTGGGCAGGGTCAAAAGAAGAAGAAACGCAAGTTTTACGACAACGTACCTAAGTCGAAGAGTACGAAGCGAAAAAATAAATAAATGTGGAAAGAGAGCCTTAAGTACGAGGCTCTCTTTCAATTGTAGTCAATTGTAGGTTCTGTTAAAATGAAAGGTAAGATGAGGTGAAAAACGATGCCAAAAGGTGAAGGAAAAGTAGTTGCGCAAAATAAGAAGGCTTACCATGATTATTTTATTGAAGAAACATATGAGGCGGGAATTGTCCTTCAGGGAACTGAAATCAAATCCATTCGTGCGGGAAAAGTGAATCTAAAGGATGCCTATGCCAGAATTCAAAATGGTGAAGCAATCCTTTTTGGAATGCACGTCAGCCCTTATGAACAAGGAAATATCTTTAATCACGACCCATTACGAACACGTAAGCTATTACTTCACAGACGTGAAATCAATAAGTTGATTGGGGAAACGAAAGAGGCTGGTTATGCCTTAATTCCATTAAAGCTTTATTTAAAAAATGGTTTCTGTAAGGTTTTAGTTGGGTTAGCAAAGGGTAAGAAGAATTATGATAAGCGTGAAGTGTTAAAGCAAAAAGAGGCGAAGCGTGAAATTGAACGAGCATTCCGTGATCGTCAGAAGATGTAAGGCTTGGGTTCCGATTTCTTGAACTGGAAATTATTTTACAGATTGTTACAATTGAAAAATGTTTTGAGTGTGTTATAATAAGTTTGTCGCTAAGAGATGCGACATTAACTTTTGCTCTTACAAACGTTCGAGCAATCCTAACGTCTGATGCAGAAATCTTTAACTAGATTTCAGCTCATTTTATAATGGGGACGCTACGGATTCGACAGGGGTAGTTTGAGCTTAGGTTGCGAGTCGAGGGGATCGGCCTCGTTAAAACGTCAAAGCCATAACTGGCAAAACTAACAACAACTTCGCTTTCGCAGCTTAATACTGCATAGCGGTTCCTCCCTCCATTGCCCATGTGGTAGGGTAAGGGACTCACTCTAAGTGGGCTACGCCGGATTCCACCGCCTGAGGATGAAGGAAGAGAACAACCAGGCTAGCTGACCGGACGCCGGTCGATAGGCAAAAGGATCAGTGAAACGCCAATATATCGACTACACTCGTAGATGCTTAAGTGCCGATATCTTTGGACGCGGGTTCGATTAGTAATTAGTCGCCTTATGTGGTAACACATAAGTGAAAATTCGGCTTTATCGGTGAAACCTAAGTCGCACGATTTGCGATAGGGCAATGCCGAGCGGTATGTGGAGTAATCCAACAGCCGTGTATCGACTTATAGGCTGCCATCTTAGATGGTAGTACTAGGATGCGAAATCCATACCTTGAAGAGGTAAATTTATGTTTCGCATAAGACGCCGAAGGACCTGTTAAGGCAGGTTCAAGATATAGTCAGTGCCATGACGAAAGCATGGAAGAGCACGTCCCGCCGTCTCCACCATACATAGGTGGATAAAAAGACCAGTAGAAATGCTGGTCTTTTTTATATTTGAAAAAAAGTTTCTTCAAAAGCTAATTTCTTTTTGAGTAATAATGAATTGTATTTGCCGTTGCGAGGTGTTACTTTCTCATAATTATCGAGTATCCAAATAGCACGGTTTTTTTTTTTCTACACGAAGGTAGGGAAGAGTTTGCTTCAGAGTTGCTAAAACTCGTTCTTTTTTCTTGATGATTAAAGTGTATGAATCTTTATGCTTGTCGGGATTATAGTTCTTTTTATTGTTAATTGTCCCTCCAGTTAGAGTATGTACATAAGATAATAGTTCTTTATCTGTTGAAGCAATTGTAATACAGGGGCGCCGATGTTCTTTTTCATGCATTCGGGTTAATGTGATTGTTCCCTCTCCATCAATAATTCCAGCAATATAGGCAGCTTCCCAAGATTGCATGAAAACTCCTCCCCTTAATTTGAAAAACCCTTCAAAAAAGAAACGTATGTTCTATATTTATTTTACTCTTTCTAGTCCTAACTATCAACTTTAAGTAAAAATGTCTAAATGGCCGTAGTAGTTATGAAAAAAATCGAGAGTGGTAAATAAAGAGAGGATATATGCCCGTAACAGGAAAAAAATATTAGATCAGTCACTCCGCAAAGAAAACCACTTGATTTACATTACCAAATCCTATACAATCAACTTACCAAAAAGCGGAAAGGGTGACCTTGGGACGATGATCTTTTAATCCTATTTTTGATGAAAAAACTCGTTATCCAATACGATTATTTTTTCTGGATAGGATTAGTCTGTACTTTTATACAAGTCGGAAAGATCATTACTTCCCCATCAATCAAGGGATAGAATGTCACTCGAATATTGTATAGTACTGCCTCCTGTCCAGAACTTAAGCAGGAGGTTTTTATATGGATTTAATCAATAATGAAGTCACACCCGCATCACCAGGTAACTTATTTCGAAACAGAGTATTTTTAGCCATCATCATGTCAGGGCTATTCCTGCAAGTAGGAATCTGGGTCCGAAACTTTGCCGTCTTACTTTTTGTTATGGATCAAACAAATGGGGATGCATTTGCCGTTTCCATGATTTCAGTCGCTGAATTTGCACCTATCTTCATCTTTTCCTTTATCGGCGGAACCTTTGCGGACCGTTGGGCGCCGAAAAAAACGATGGTGTGGTGTGACATCTTAAGTGCCGTATCGATATTTGTTGTGCTGATTACCCTAGTATTTGGCACTTGGAAAGTAGTATTTTTCGCTACTTTAATCTCAGCCATTCTCTCACAATTCTCCCAGCCATCAGGGATGAAATTGTTTAAAATGCATTTGTCAGAAAACCAAGTCCAAGCGGCAATGTCGGTATATCAAACGGTTTTCGCTCTTTTCATGGTATTAGGGCCGATTATCGGTACATTCGTCTTTCAATCGTTTGGAATTGATGTCAGCATCGCTGTTACTGGAGTAGCATTCTTGCTTTCAGCAGGGGCACTTGCTTTCCTTCCAAAAGATCGTCCAATGGAGGAGGCAGGAGAGTCTACCTTGCTACAGGAGATGAAAAGTGGAATAAAGTATGTTTTAGGAAAAAGAGAATTAAGTCTATTAGGCCTGTGCTTTATGGCTGCAGGACTTGGAGTAGGATTTATTAATCCTCTAAACATTTTTCTTGTCACTGAACAATTAGACCTTCCGAAAGAGAACCTACAGTGGCTGCTTATGGTCAATGGAGTCGGAATGATCTTGGGCGGGGCTTGCGCAATGATATTTGCTAAAAATGTTCCTCCACAAAGACTGCTTGTGTTTGGAATGCTCGTTAATGGTCTAGGTATTGCTGTAATGGGATTTTCAACAAATCTATGGATCACTTTAATTGCAGAGTTTTTTAGTGGTCTCATGATGCCGTGCATTCAAATAGGAATCAACACCTTGATCTTGCAAAATACAGAAGAAGCCTTTATCGGCCGGGTAAACGGAATATTAAGTCCACTATTCGCAGGATCAATGGTCATAACAATGAGTCTCGCGGGAATTCTAAAAGAGCAATTTTCACTAGTTGCAACGTTTGAAATGTCAGCCGTCTTGTTTATCATTGGAGTTGTATGCATTTTACCTATCTACAATCAAAAAGTACAATCAAAGCCGGAAATCATTCAATCTACTGAATAAACATAGAGAAAACCCTCTTTGGCATCAAAGAGGGTTTTTCCTATTACGCCAAAACTTCCGCACCGCGCAAACTCACTACAGTTCCAGCCTTACCTTCAAGAGCATAAAATGCCTGGTCTAATGAAGTAATAATCGTTTTGCGGTCAGGACTTGTTGCCGCAAAATTAATGGCAGCCTCTACCTTTGGCAGCATGCTTCCAGGAGCAAAATGACCATTTTCTATAAAGTCCCTTAATTCAGCAATACTTACGTCTTCCAATTTCCGCTGTGTTGGCTTGTTAAAATCAATGTACACATTTTCAACCGCAGTTAAAATGATTAACGCATCCGCATCTACCAGCTCAGCTAACTTTTGCGAAGCAAAATCTTTGTCAATTACCGCCTCAATTCCGAGTAGCCCGTGTTCTGTTTCTAAAACAGGAATACCGCCACCTCCAACTGCAATGACAATGTTGCCTTTTTCAACTAATGAATTGATTACGGAATGCTCTAAAATACTCACGGGCATCGGTGAGGGAACCACCCGTCTCCAGCCACGTCCTGCATCCTCTTTAAAACAGGTATTCGTTAACTCCATGATTTCCTTTGCTTCATCTTCCCTATAGAAAGGTCCAATCGGCTTCGTCGGATTAAGAAACGCAGGATCCTGTTTATCCACGGCTACCCTTGTTACCACCGTGACCACATTTTTAACAATGCCTTGCTCTTTTAACACTTTATCCATCGCATTCTGCATCCAGTAGCCAATCATCCCCTGGCTCATCGCTCCGCATGTATCGAGCGGCATCGCCGGATTTTTCGTTGAATCAGCTGCTTTTTGCTGAAGGAGAATATTGCCAACCTGCGGACCGTTGCCGTGGGAGATAATAATATCAATCCCTTTTTCAATGAATTGAACCAGCTGCCGTGCGGTCTTTTCTAAAGCTAATTGCTGCGCTTCTGCGGTTGCATCCCCCGATTGAATGGCATTCCCGCCGAGAGCAATCACCACTTTTTGCTTTGTCATGATCAAACCCCTCTTCTTTTTGAAAAATAGTCCTTATAAACGATTAACTCATCATGGTGGCGATACTTAAAATCACCATCACAATCACAGAGAGTGACAATACTAATTTCCAAACATGTTTGAGGTAGGTGCTATATGGAACCCTTGCAATCGCCAGTGCTCCCATGATAACGGCACTTGTAGGGGTCAGTAGGTTCACAACCCCGGATGCACTTTGGTAAGCGGTAATCACTAAATGTCTACTGACTCCCGCAAAATCAGCCAACGGAGCCATAATCGGCATCGATAAAGTGGCGAGACCGGAAGTCGATGGCACAAGAAAGGATAGCGGTAGATAAAACAAGAATGATAAATTGGTAAAAAGCACAGAGCCCATGTTATCCAGCATTCCTTCGCCCCAATGAAGGACTGTCGCAGTCATTCCACCAGCATCCATGACAACCGTAATCCCACGAGATATGCCAATAATAAGGGCAACGCCTAACAAATCTCTTGCCCCATTCACAAACGTACTAGTAAACTCAGATTCTTTCATTCTATAAATAAAAGCAATGATGATGGAGGAGGTTAGGAATAACATCGTTAACTCACCAAACCACCAGTCACCAAGCGGTAGGACCCCTCCGAGTAAT
Organism: Neobacillus phoenicis; assembly: GCF_047302305.1. Classification (NCBI taxonomy): domain Bacteria; kingdom Bacillati; phylum Bacillota; class Bacilli; order Caryophanales; family Bacillaceae; genus Neobacillus; species Neobacillus phoenicis. The sequence goes on from NZ_CP154847.1 coordinate 1,460,557, forward strand.
TTTCCAATGAACGGAATTTTAGCAACGGCCTTGGTGAAATCTTCGAAAATAGTAATATTAAATTTATAAGCCCATGGAATGACTCCTAAAATCATGACAACAAAGGTTAACCCAAATACCGTAAGAACGGCCTTATGACGACCGGTAAATGTCACTTCTTCTGCTTTCTGTGATAAAAAGTGCTGTTCATTTTCTGTTTTCATTTGAGCAATAAGTGACTTAGATGGGTCTGCTTTTACTTTTTTTGCATAACGCATGACGTAAATGATGGTGAAAATAAGCGTGACTACAAGGATAATGAGGCGAAGTGCCATTCCGTCTCCAATGGATATTCCGGCAAACCCAGAGGCGATTCCCGTAGCAAATGGGTTAACGGTGGAACCTAAACAACCAACCCCTGCACCAAGTGCGATAATCGAGACAGCAGTTAAAGCGTCATAGCCTGCTGCAATCAGTACTGGAATAAGGATTGGGTAAAACGCAATGGTTTCCTCTGCCATTCCGTAGGTGGAGCCACCAATCGCGAATAGAACCATAAGGATCGGAATCAGCCACTGCTCTCGCCCCTTTAGTTTTCGGATGACCCGAGTAATCCCAGCGTCAATTGCACCCGTCTTCATCACTACTCCCAAGAAACCACCAATTACTAGAACGAACAAAGCAATATCCTTCGCATCGAAAAAGCCGTTGATCGGTGCATTTAGAACCTCCCACACCCCTTGAGGTGTCTGTTCATCACTTGTCAGTTGCTGGTAGGTACCGGAGACAGGAATTTCCTTTTCAGTTGCTTTATCTACTTTAGTATCATAATGCCCACCTGGGATGACCCAGGTGAAGGCAGCAATCACAACAATAATCAAAAATAATAACGTATATGCGGTAGGCATCTTGAACTTTTTCATGAGTATTCCTCCATTAGTCAAATGGCATACCTATCGAGTTAATTCGTAGATGGCTTTTGCGTAAATCAACATCGCTGTAAACATTTTGTCCAATTCAATATGTTCATTCGGCTGATGCTCGGTTTTTGCTTGTTTTGGAAAAATGGCTCCATAGGCCACGAAGTTTTCCATGGCTCTAGCATAGGTGGCACCCCCAGAAGAAATCGGTTCGGAAAGGGTATCACCGGTCACTTCCTGGTAAACGTTCATTAAGGTCTTAATCAAAAATGAATCCTTTGGTAAATAAATCGATTTTAGATAGTCGAATTCTTTATAGGTTAATCCATATTCTTTTGCAGCCTGCGAGATCTGGTTCACGATTTCTTGTTTATCAGCAGTCACTGGAATGCGGATATCGATGGACAACCGCTCGATTTCCTCCGTTACCTCTATTTTTCCAACATTGAACTTTAATTTGCCTGATGGCTCATCTTCACAGTTACCGAAAATCCTAGTCGCAAACGCATCTTCTTTGATTAAGTCAGTAATAAACTCCATCGTTTTTGAGGTGAAGCCAACCCTTTTCAACCCCAGCATTAATCTGTTAATTGCATTAATTCCTTTTTCTGCTACTTGAGCATGAACGGCCTTACCAAGCACCACGATACTATCGGTAGCCAATTCGTATTTAAACCCTAATCCCTCAAGAGCGGCTCGAAGTTCATCTTGCTTTTCGCCGGAATACGGAGCGTTGTCAGGCACCGCATTGAAGGCATTGCCGGCTTGTAAACGTAGATGTGTTTCGTTAGATCCTTCTAAATGAAATTGAAGCAGGCCTTTCTCGGCATAAACTAACGGAAAGGTAGAGTCAGGAGTAAAGCCCATGCTTGGGATTTCCTCGAGTTCACAATAACGGTTCATACATCGCCACAGTGTTTCTTCATCCGTCCCGAAGATAAACCGAATTCTTTTGTTAAAAGAAACACCGAGATTCATTAACGCTTTTGTTGCAAAAAGGGCAGCCAGTGTCGGTCCTTTATCATCCTGTGTTCCTCTGCCGTACATTTTTCCTTCTATGATGGTTGCATCGAAGGGAGGCGTGTGCCAGTCTTCCAGCTTGCCTGCAGGAACCACATCAAGATGACCGAGAACACCAATCATTTCCTCACAGTCACCAATTTCGGCATAGCCGTAATAACCATGCGGATCAACATACGTCCGGAATCCAAGCTCTTTACAGATTTCTATTGTCTTTTTCAAAGCTAGATCAATATTTTTTCCAAAAGGAAAAGCATCCACCTGTTCACTGATAACACTAGGGATATTAACCAGCTGTTTTAATGCATGGTGAAACTCACCTTCTATCTTTTGCAGCTCAGAAATGAGTTGTTCGGAGATCTGATTCATGTTTTTCCTCCAATCGTTTGGTAAAAGAGGGGAGGAGGAGGGTGCATGCCCCCACTCCCAACCGCTACTCTAAATGTCCAAGTGTCGCAGCCATTACCGCCTTGATGGTGTGCATTCTGTTTTCCGCTTGGTCGAATACTTTGGAATGCTCGCTGCGGAAGACCTCATCAGTCACTTCCATTTCAGGGAGTCCATGTTTCGCGTAAATGTCCTTGCCGTAACTGGTTTCAAGGTCATGGAAGGCAGGGAGGCAGTGTAGGAAAATGACTTTGTCATTGCTGGTTTTCTTGATCATGTCCATCGATACCTGATACGGTGAGAGAATGGTAATTCGTTCTGCAAATTTATCCTCTTCGCCCATGGAAACCCAAACATCGGTATAAATGGCGTCAGCCCCGGCAACGCCTTCCTCCACATTGCTTGTGACAGTTACACGGCCGCCTGATTGCTTAGCAAATTTTTGCGCCAATTCAATTACCGAAGGCTCTGGGAACAGTGATTCAGGCGTACAGATGCGCACATCCATGCCAACAAGGGCACCGCCAACGAGCAGGCTGTTGGCCACATTATTTCTACCGTCACCAACATACACGAATTTAATTCCTTCTAAGTGGCCAAAGTTTTCTTTTACGGTTAAAAAGTCAGCAAGTGTTTGCGTTGGATGCCAGCGATCTGTTAACCCATTCCAGACAGGAACACCGGAATGCTCTGCTAACATCTCTACCTTTTTATGTTCAAAACCGCGGAATTCGATGCCGTCAAACATCCGGCCCAACACTTTAGCAGTATCTTCAATCGATTCTTTTTTTCCTAACTGGATATCATCTTTTCCTAAGTATTCCGGATGGGCACCAAGGTCCACGCAGGCCACTGTGAAGGCGCAGCGGGTGCGGGTAGAAGGCTTTTCAAAAAGCAGCGCGATGTTTTTTCCTTCTAAGTGGCGATGGGGTATGCCATGTTTTTTCTCATCCTTTAATTTGAAGGCAAAATCAATGAGATAAACAAATTCTTCTTTGGTAAAATCCTTTTCTGCAAGAAAGCTTCTTCCATGTAATTTTGGGGCAGTAACTAACATTAATATCGTCTCCTTTTTAGTTCTATTAAAATGGTCTGTTGATTTCCGTTCCAGGCACTTCGCTTTCCGCGGGCGTTCCGGGAGCCTCCTCGTCGCTCACTCCTGCGGGGTCTCCCGTGACCGCTACTCCCGCAGGAGTCTTCGTGCCTTCCACTCCAATCAACAGGCGTATCAAATTAACGTATGGATTTAACATAGTTCTTTTTGAAATGGACTTCGTATATCTTCACGGACAATCGGCATACTCATACAGCGTGGACCACCGCGTCCACGGGATAGTTCGGAGCTGGTGATTTCGAGTACTTCAATGCCATGCTGGCGTAATAAATCATTGCTAATATAATTACGGTCATAGGTCACCACGATGCCGGGTGCAATGGCTAATGTGTTCGAACCATCATTCCATTGCTCACGGGAGGCAGCGATTTCATCTCCGCCACCGCAAGGGATTAAAACAAGCTCGTTTAAATGTAAAACTTCTTTCAGTGTTTCCTGGAGATTCGTCCGGTGAGTAATGGTCACACGTTCGTCATCAGTGCCTTTTTCAAGAATATATACATTCATATTGCCTTGAGGCCCTTGGATCTCTGGGTGAATGGTAAACTTATCGTAATCAACCATTGTAAAAACGGTATCAAGATGCATAAAGGCACGGCACTTAGGGATTTCCACAGCTACCACTTTTTTTATTGAATTCTGCTTCTTAAAGAGGTTAAGGGCTAATTTTTCAATTGCGCGGGCAGAGGTGCGGGCGGATACACCAATCGCCACGACTTCCTCACTAAGAATCAACTCATCGCCGCCTTCAATTGAAAATTCAAAGTCACGGTCCAACCAAATAGGGATATCATGTCCGGCGAACCGTGGATGATGCTTAATGATGTACTGCATGAATAAGGACTCACGGCGTCTTGCCGGTTCACGCATTTTGTTGATGGATAAGCCATTGCCAATACACGCTGCGGGGTCACGGGTGAAATATAAGTTTGGCATTGGGTCTAAATAGAAGGGATAGTGATCATCCATGAATTCATAAAGGTGAGACTTTTTCTCGGGCTCAATTTCTCTCTTTAAAATCCCGCTCATCACCTTATCCATCATATCTGCAGTGGAAAAAGAGAGTAGGTATTCTTTTAATACGCGAGAGGCACCATTCACATTGGCCTTACTTTCTCGCAAAATATCGTCAACAAATTGCCCTTTTATGATTGGATTACTTAAGGTTTCAACCACTAATTTTTCAAGATAAAGAACTTCGATGCCTCGATTTTTTAATGTCTCGGCAAAATAGTCATGCTCACGCTGGATAATTGGCAAATAAGGAATATCATCGAATAAAAGGCGCTGTAGATATTCAGGCGTCAAATTTTCAACTTCTTTTCCAGGCCGCTTCAGCAACACCGAGCGAAGTGTTCCGATTTCAGATGTAACATGGATCGGGTGCTTTAACTTTGTCTCCATGTCCCTCTGAGAAGTGATTTCGGCTATACTGCTCATCTTTCTTCCTCCTTTTGATAGAATCCTTGCTACACCTTCATTCTAAGCATTGAAAGCGATTGCCTTTGTAAGGTTCATAACAAACGAAATGTAATAATCCTTACAGTTTTTTGTTAAACGCATAAACGGATATGTATAATTATGTATATATACATGTAAATCGGTTTTTTCGAATCCCATATGCTGAATAATGGCTGAATGACAAAAATCGGTCACAGTTAAAGTTCTAATATTGAGAAAATTAACTTAAGCAAACAAAAAAGGCTGACTCTCACGGAGCCAGCCCTTTTATATGCTTTTAAAATAGTCAGGTTGATGGATGGTTATTTTTTTTCCTGTAACGGATAGAATATTCTCTCGTTTTAATTGATTCATTAGTAAACTAACGGTTTCCCTGGTGGTTCCAGATAGTTTAGAAATGTTAGTGGCCGTGAGAGGGCAGGGGATGACGATTCCTTCAGCATCCTTTTCGCCAAGGTCCTCCATTAAAAACTGGAGCGAATGCAGCACGCGTTCCTGTGCGTTAGGAATGAGAATTTTTTGAACGCGTTTTTGATGAAGATTAAGAATGTCTGATAGTTTCGAGATGATATTGAGTAGTTGTTTAGGATTAGCTTTAAATAGTTCTTCCACAACGTGGGTTTGAATGAAGTACAAATGAACATCCGTAACGGCAATGGCCGTGTCCTGATACACCTGGTCCTGAAAGATGCCACCATAGGGAAACATCTGGTTCCTTTTAATAAAATCTAAATATAGCATGCTGCCATCCTGGCTGCTGCGTTCATACATGACATATCCTTCTAGTAAAAAAAAGATTTTATCACGCGGGTCTCCCTGCATAAAAAGGAGTTGATTTTTCTTGTAGGAGCGAAAATAGAAGTAAGGGAGATATTTTTTTAGTGTTTTTACGGGAAGACATTTTAATAGTTCAATTTGTTGTAAATCAGAAAGCACATCCAACTTTTCCACGTATGAGTTGAGCATCGTAACCCTCCTTTTGCGTGTGTGTAGTTCTAGCTTTTACTTTTGATAGACTTCAAGCTGCTCTTCGATGCGAAGTGCTTCTTGTGGTGAACGGCAAATAATCAAGCATGTATCGTTTCCACAAATGGTTCCTGCTTTCCCGTCCAAGTCCATGGAATCGAGCAGGGCACCGAACGAATGGGCATGACCAGGAAGTGTTTTGAGGATAATAAAGTAGTTAATGACCTCGATGTTAATAAGTGCATCCTTTAGTTTATGGCGGAATTTTTCCGTAATTAGATGATCATGATCTATCTTAAAGCTATACTTCAGACTGCCATCCTTGGAAGGTACTTTGACAAGCTTCAACTCTCGGATATCTCTGGAGATGGTTGCCTGAGTAACTGCAAGCCCGTTCTCTAAAAGCAATTGTCCTAGTTCTTCCTGCGTCTTTACCTCATGATCAGATATAATCTGCGAAATCAACTCTAACCGCATCTGTTTATTTATCATCGGCCCTGACTCTCTTTCTATAGGTATCTATACTCTTATCATATTGGTAATTGATGGGGATTGGTATGTATAAATGGTGAACAAAATATGTTATTGAAAAAATAAAAAAGATGAACTTCCTTTGAGTTCATCTGCCCTGAGTTATAAAATCGTTGTTTTTCTGTTTGTTGAAATTGATTATAGTACCCACGAATGTAAATTGGATAGAAATATAAGAATACATGAACCAATAAAAGTTGCAAGAATCATTCTTAATCGAAGATTGTGCACCCACGGAAAAAGTCCATAAGCAAACATACTAAACCAAATGATAATAGTAACAATAATAAAACTATTAATAGTATAATATGGGACCAAACCCCAGTAGACTACAATACTAATGAATACACTTAAAACTAGCGGTACAATCAGATCCCTGCTTCCCTTAACCACTGGCTCACTATCATTCTCCAGAGACCTTGACGAAAGCAACGGATAAAGAAAATAGGGCAAGACAAAACCAAAGCTGGTGCCTGTCACCATTCGTTTAATATTGTCACTTTCAAACAAATGCAAATAGGAGCCTAGGCCGTCAATCATCATGGGGACCATCAATAATAGAAGAAAGAAGCTTACTTTAATCGTAGGGATGGTGATTTTTTTCTTTCTTTTCGTGAGGTGCAAATACGTAAGTGAGGAAAAGATTCCAATATAAATACCTGTATCACGGGCGCAAACGGAAAGAGTTTCTCCTGAAATTTGGAGGGATCGATCCTCTAGTTGGTGACAGATGGCTCTTCCGAAGAAATCCAATAGTTCGTGTAACAACGAGTATCACTCCTATACGAAAAACCCAATTCTTGAAGAGATGAATTGGGTTTTTCCATCTTTTTAATACCCCGACATAAACGGTAAAAAGGAGAAGGCAGAAAGAGCGAACCAACAGATACAGCTCAATACGATCATACCTAAAGCAATGTATAAACAGGTTTTTCCGACAGCCTTCTTTTCAGGATCTTGATCGTTCATCCAAATAATTCCTAGCACGATCCCGACCACAGGAATAAGTATAGATAAGATATAAAAGAGTGCTTTTTGCCCACCTGACACTAACTTCACCTCCATAGCTCAAGAATAAGAGGAATTCGTCTAGTAAGAAAATCCCGTTCAATGATATGTATGTCAGTTCACAGGAGAATTTGCCTGTCCTCCTTTTTGAAATTTCTGATTTAAATTTTTGTCTACTGGTACATTTTTCAAATTTTGCTGTTATAATAGATTGGTAAAAAGTGGGGTATATAAGAATTAGGGAAATTGATCAGTTCCGACTTTTGGAGGATGGGCTGAGATAAAAGTAATATTTTAATAGAATTGTAATATTTTTAATAGAATAGTAACAATTCAGAAGAAGCTTCGTCTATAATGAAGAAAGAAATAAAACATCTAAAGAGGGTAATGAAACATGGGGGATCAAAAGCAAGGATGGACCAAAGGGACAATAGTTATTGTCATTATTGCTATTGGATTCTTATTTGCAGGGGTATTTGTGAACAATTATTTTAAGGCAAAAGCTGCCAGTAAACCTATTACTCAAGAAAAAAATGAATTTATGAATCATCCTGGTCAAACCTCAGAAACTATTGTTCAGAAAAACAAGGATTTACGGCTTGAGAAAGAAATGATTCACAAGAAACAAGAGCAAGCGATGGGCGGGAGAAATAAGCAAGAGCGAGAGGAAACGAAGGCTCCGGATAAAACAACTACAGATACTGCTACAACACAGCCTACAACACAGCCTACAACACCAAAAGACCAAGGAACAACAAAACCGCCATCAACGGAAACGAAACCAGCTAATGCACAACCACCGGCATCAGGAAAGAAAACGATCTACTTAACATTCGATGATGGTCCAGCTGCGTTTTCTGGGGAAATTATCGCGCTTTTAGAAAAATTCCATTACAAAGCGACGTTCTTTATGATTGACGGGAATATTAGAAGATATCCAAACGCGGTAAAATTGATGGTCCAATCTGGAGATACAGTGGCACTTCATAGTGTCTCCCACAATAAAAAAATTTTCTATGCATCTGCCACATCGGTGATCAATGAATTAACCCAAAACCGAAATACACTAAAAGAAGTTTCGGGGGTCGATTCCTATATTATGAGAACACCTTATGGCAGTGTACCTGGCATGACTGCTGAGTATCGGAAAGCAGTTACGGATAATGGCTATTTAATGTGGGACTGGAATATTGACAGTAAGGATTGGTATTATAAAGATGCACGCTATGTTGAGAGTGTCAAACAACAATTAACAAAGTTAGCTAACCATAATGGTCCAATCGTCATTCTTATGCACGAAAGAAAGGAAACGCTTGCGCATTTACCGGCCTTACTTGACTATTTAAGTAAACAGGGGTACGAAGGTAAAGCGATCGATAGCTCCATGACGCCGGTTCAATTTACGGTAAGATAGCATTTAGTCAGGACAAAATGCTTCCGGGTTTGATATAATTAACATGCAGTTAATAGTATAAATAATGGGGTTCGATAATTTCCTATGATAAATAAACTTTTGAGCAGCAGTGGTTTTAAGAGAATATCAATTTTTGTCCTAATTGCACTCGTCTTGTATGCGATGCAATCGATGATTAATTTAATCTTACTTACGTTTATTTTTACCTTTCTAATGGATCGGTTAGTACAATTCATAGAAAAGAAAATACCTCTCAATCGAAAGTTGATTGTTGTTACATCGTATGCGTGTATTGTCGGGCTGCTATCCTACGGGTTGGTGATGTACCTGCCAATGATTGCCGGAGAAATTACGGCGCTAATCAAGCAGTTAACTGCTTTTTACACGTCAAAGCATGATAATATCTTTTTAAATTATGTCGTCAAGCGAATTGAAGAAATTCAGATTTCTAGTTATCTGGAACAAGGCTTTCAGTTTGTATTAAAATATTTTACTGATATTAGTAAAATTACGTTACAAGTGTTGTTAGCTTTATTAATGAGTTTATTTTTCCTATTAGAAAAACCACGCTTAATTGAATTTACGAAGAAATTCAAGACGAGTAAAATTGCACCGTTTTATGCGGAAATTGAATTTTTCGCTAAAAAATTTGTTCGCACCTTCGGTAAAGTCATTGAGGCACAATTAATTATTGCTGTGGTCAACTGTATTTTAACGACGATTTCACTATGGATACTTGATTTTCCGCAACTAGGCGGTTTATCCATTATGATTTTCATATTGGGTTTAATCCCTGTGGCTGGTGTCATTATTTCACTTATACCGCTTGTCGTTATTGCTTATAGTATTGGCGGTATGATAAAGGTACTGTATGTGGGTATTGCCATTATGATCATTCATGGTGTGGAAGCCTATATCTTAAATCCAAATTTAATGAGTTCAAAGACAAATCTCCCCGTTTTCTATACGTTTATTGTGTTGATTTTTTCCGAGCACTTCTTTGGAATATGGGGATTGATTATCGGGATTCCGGTGTTTGTCTTCCTTTTGGATGTATTAGAAGTGACAGAGACGAAGAAAAAGTAAAAAAGCCCTTGTGTGGGCTTTTTTGTTTGTCCTATTTTCTGATATCCTTAAGGTATGATGTAGTTTTGAGGAGGATGTAAGTTGGGCGAGTGTAAGTTGGACCATTCACAGGAAGATGTTAAAAGTAAGTACGAGTCTCAGGCTAAATTTTTACCGGAGGACATGAAGCCATTATTTGATCAGTTCTTTGCGAGTGAGCATACGCAGGAGCTTTTGAATGAAGTGTTCCATTTGCTGAAAAAGTATGATTTAGCAGCGGCGGATGAGCAAAATACACGAAATGAGCGCTTGTATTTAGTGTTAAGGAACGTTTAATCATTGTGGTCGCGTAGAATCTTCTATGCGACCCTTTTGTCTGGTTCCTACATTAACAGATACACGTCTTCCTCTTGACCCCAATTCTATCACGCTGCTCAATCTTTTTAATATAATCGGTAGCCAGCGGTACCTTACAGGCAGTGTTTCCAACATCGACATGGACTTTACCAACAATGCCTGCAACCCGAATCGCTTCTTCGTAAAGCCCCACAACATAAGCCCCAACACAAATGACAAAATTATTCATCACATAGCGGACCCGATTCTTTTCCGAGTGGATCGTTGTTTCAACTTGTTTCAAGAGCATGCGAATTTCCTCCAGGTCCAGCTTTTCATCAGGTGTAATCGATAAATAATTAGAATATGTACTCCACCCGGCAACCGCGGTCATCTCTACTTCTGATTTCATCCATTCCCTTGCCAGTTCCATGGCGTAATTACTTTCTGCCGCCACGCTCGCCACCGTATATTCCGCGAGCATATACCAGTTGGCATTCTTCACCCACTCCTGAAGCGTTTCTTTCTCCATGAGCTTGGGATTTATAGAAAGTCCTGCTAAGTACATAGCGTCATGAATACCTGTGTTGTAAAGTGCCAACGCTAATTCTTGATCCTTTTTCACGTATTTTACAAGCTTTTTTAAATCTCCAACTTTTACACCAAATAAAGTTCCTTTAGCACCATGATTCATAAAAGTTTTCTTTGTTTGTTCTGACCCCAGTTCCTCGAGCTTTTGCATTAATTCATCTAATTTCATCTAGCGACATCAACTTCCTGTCATTTTTCTCCATAATAACATCAATTTTAAAAAATTTCCTTTTCCTGAAAGGTCCAGCAAGTTATTTATCATGAAATATGATATTTTTGAAAATAGTAAGAGTACATACTTTAGCAAAGAAAAGAGGATACGATGGGAGAAATAGTTCAATTATTAAAGCGTGGAAATAAATCAGCCATGCTTGCAGCTATTATTAATACGGTCATTTCAATTATTAAGGGTGTAGCCTATATGTATACGGGCAATGTAGCCATGTTTGCTGAAACGATGCACAGTTTAGGGGATGCTGCAAATCAGTTCTTTGTTTTTGTCGGCTCCGCTTTAAGTAAAAAAGCACCGACAGAAAAATATCCAAATGGATTTGGCCGCTTAGTCAACCTTGTCCTTTTAGGTGCTGTCCTAATCGTTGGAATCATGGCCTTTGAAACGATAAAAGAAGGCTACCATCATGTGGTACATCCAACGGAAGCTGGCGGCTTCGCTATAAATGTTATCGTGCTTGTGGTGGCAACGCTTTTAGAAATGTTTGTCCTGTTTAAGGCAATGAAGGAAATATTGCATGAAATTGAGGTGGAGGCAAGCGGTCTAAGTGTGTTTGGAAAAGCCTTTGCTAATTTGGGTAGAGCGAAACCAGCTACAAAGCTTGTCTTCATGGAGGATTTGGTTGCAACCTTGGGTGGTTTGTTAGCGATTATTGTGGTTGTTATTTCTCATTACACCGATTTGCACCAACTAGAGGGGATTGCTTCTATGATCATCGGGGCAATGATGTTTTTCGTGGTAGGAAAGGTGTTTTTAGATAACGCTGCAGGTGTTATTGGACAAGCGGATGAAGAGATGGAAAACAAAATTGGTGCACTTGTTATGGCTGACCCGGATGTGAAGGATATTCAAGGGATTACAGTTATCAAAGAGGGAGAAGACCTTCATGTTGAATTGGAAATTGAAGTCGATCCGAAATTAACGGTGGCAGCTGCCGATGATATTAAGGACCGTTTAGAAGAAAAAATCATGGCTGAAAAAGGCGTCGTGGATGTAACAATCGAAATTGATGAAGAAGATGGAGTTATGACCTGGAAGAGTAAGAGTGAATTAGGTACTGAATAAAGAAAAATAATAAAATGGGTAGCCACTGCTTCTGCTTGGCTACCCATTTTATTATTCCCACGGTTTGTTCGTTGTAAAAACCCCGGCCAAATCCTTACTGCTCTTTCGATGTTCCTTCCGCTTTTCCGCCCGATCTTTCCCCGTTTCAAACAGCTTCTTCTCTTCCTCTGTTTCAGGAATAATCCTAGGAACCTTTGTTGGCTTACCATTGTCATCTAACGCAACAAACGTTAAAAACGCGGTGGCAGCAATTTTTCTATCACCTGAAATCAGATTTTCGGCGATAACTTTGACGAAAATCTCCATGGACGAGGTCCCTGTATATGAAACAAACGTCTCAATGCAAACAGAGTCCTTCGGCGTAATCGGACTGAGAAAATCGACCGAATCAATCGACGCCGTCACGCATTCCGCCCGGGAATGTCTAACGGCTGAAATCGAAGCAATCATATCAATATCGCTTATTAACTTGCCGCCAAACAACGTATTATGGTTGTTTACATCATTAGGGAAAATCCTGCTCGTTCTTACCACTCTAGATTCATTACATGTCTTTGCTTCCATTATCATCACTCCACACTTTTGCACCCTAAAATAAAGATGGCCATGGGCATATTTTTTGTTAGTATGGCCACGATAGTAATACATTATAAACCCAATGTCCTTCGATGTGGAATTATTTGTTTACTTCAAAATCCTTACTTACACTTTGAAATATGTGTTTGGATATAATCGTGCAGTGGTCACCAATGTTAATCGTACAGCCAACTTGTTTGCTATTCGCCGTATTACTGTCTTGAACTGTTGGCCCTACATTAATATTTGCATTATTATTAATAGAATTCACTTTAAAACAGCCGATATTTATTGAAAACGACATACTCATCACCGTCCTATTTTTAGTTTATTTTTAAAAATGAAAGGTGATTGTCCGCATACCTAGAACGAGCAGTTAAATAATAAGCGAATGAAACGTAGTTGTGGTACAGTACATATATCAATATGTGGTAAGGGGGTACAATTAATGGAATTACAGGAAAAAATTATGAAGGATTTACATGTAGCACCTAGCATTGAACCAAAAGAGGAGATTCGGAAGAGAATCGACTTTTTGAAAAATTACCTGCTACAAACCAAGGCTAAGGGATATGTACTAGGGATTAGTGGTGGTCAGGATTCCACACTTGCAGGAAGATTAGCACAGTTGGCGGTAGAAGAATTGCGAAGTGAAGGAAAGGATGCTCTATTTATTGCCGTTCGTCTTCCATATGGCGTACAAAAGGATGAGGAGGATGCACAGCGTTCATTAGCGTTTATCCGTGCTGACCGTGAGCATGTTTTTAATATAAAAACAGCCGTGGATGAGGTTCAAAATGAATATAACGCTAGCATTGATGGTGAGCCGTTAAGTGATTACCATAAAGGAAATGTAAAAGCGAGAATGAGAATGATTGCCCAATATGCAATCGGTGGTATGGAGGGGCTGCTTGTTATTGGGACCGATCATGCAGCGGAAGCAGTGACGGGTTTTTATACGAAATATGGAGACGGCGGGGCGGACATCCTGCCATTGACTGGATTAAGCAAACGCCAAGGGAAGGCCTTGCTAAAGGAACTTGGTGCAGATGAGCGTCTCTATTTAAAAGTTCCAACAGCAGACCTCCTCGATCAAAAACCTGGTCAGGCAGATGAAACAGAATTAGGGATCACTTATGATGAACTGGATGATTATTTAGAAGGAAAACCTGTCTCCAAAGAAGTGGCTGAAAAAGTGGAAAAACGGTATCTGATGACAGAGCACAAGCGTCAGATGCCTGCTACTATGTTTGACGACTGGTGGAAATAAACATGAGAGAGACTGCATATCAATCCGGCAGTCTCTCTTTTTTTGTTGTTTAGCGAAAGTATAAAAAGGTCCTAGTGTGGATAACTGAACTAGTTGTTTGAATCTAGCTCCAGCGCCTAGCCCCTCGTGTCAAATAACCTTCGGCAAGAAAAGTCAAAAGGCGGACTTTTCCCGCCGAAGAACATTTGCCTGTCGGGGCTGAACGAGGCGCTTCCTCCTATTGTTCTAAAATTCATAAAACAGCTACAAGTATGACAGTCATATGTAGTTAACTGCTTTTATAATAAAGTAAAACAAGACGTAAAGGAGGTGTAATCTGTGTGAAAATAACGGAAGGAAGATTTATACTCTTTTCGATTTTGGCCATTGTCTTATTAATGGTGATGCATGTGTTTCAAGCACAAATTGCTGTCTTTTATAACCCCGCGAACTATGTTGGATTTCATATGCTTTTAGAGAGCTTTAGTATCGCTACTTCTGCAGCTATACTTTTGTATGGATTAAAAAGCTATGAGAAGAATCAGTCCAGTCGAATGCTCCTCTTATCTTTTACATTCTTTATAGTAGGGACACTTGACCTGCTCCACACTTTATCCTTTAAAGGAATGCCTTATTTCTTTACTGAAAGCTCTGTCGCTAAAGCCACCTGGTTTTGGGTTTCTGCAAGATTCTTTCAGTCACTATTAATTTTAGCTACCCTATTCATTCCTGAACGAAAATTATCAAGAGATTACCGCCCGCTTGCAATACTTGCTGGAACAACCATCGCAATAACTGTCGGCATCTTGATTATTTATTATGAAAAAACCCTTCCCATCCTGATGGTTGAAGGTAAAGGAACAACCCTTTTGAAAAATGGAATCGAATATGGTATTAGTTTTATTCTTTTTGTCTCTTTAATTAGAACATTGTATCAATATCATCTAGAAAAAAGTGAAGCGACCCTCTCGCTTGCGTTAGCTTTTGTTTATTTACTGTTAACAGAACTAGTTTTTACCATCTACCAAAGTGTATTTGATCTGGATAATTTTTTGGGCCATATTTTTAAATCACTAGGCTTCTTTTTCATCCTAAAGAGTTTATATTTTTCAAATCGGAAGATCACCGAAGAAGTATATGAAGAGGAAGAGAAGGATGAAGAAGATCCGAAAATGATGAATTGGATATAATGGTGAAAACTATCCTAATTTCCATTTACCTCATATTTAATTAACAATAAATTGAAGATATAATGGAAACTGTTATATAGAAAGTGTACAAATAGTAATGTGATCACTACGAATGATTACTTACTATTTTTTTTTGATGTTTTTAACTCGTTAACACTTTACTAAGATAAAATTTCCATTGACTTAATTCTATAACGCCCCTATATTTAATAGCGTTGATTAATATTTATACAATTAATTGTTGAGTTAAAACATTATTATAAAATAAAAATAATTATTTATAGAGAGGTGTTAACAACATGGGGAAAGCAAATAAGTTAGGTTTTTGGGTGCTAACCGCACTTGTTGTTGGTAACATGGTTGGTTCGGGTATTTTTATGCTTCCACGTTCTTTATCAGAATCAGCAAGTCCTGCCGGCGTTATTTCTGCATGGCTAGTAACTGGTCTTGGTGTATTGATGACTGCGCTGGTGTTCGGAAACTTGGCCGTACGTAAGCCTAATTTACAAGGCGGACCGCAAATATATGCAAAGGACTTGTTTAAGCAAGGTTCACATGCATCTACTTTATCAGGTTTTATGTCTACTTGGGGTTATTGGATTGGGAACTTAGCAGGAAACGTAGCCATGATTACAACCTTCGCTGGTTATTTATCTACCTTTTTCCCGATTTTAACAAGCCAGGCTGACTGGTTCACCATTGGTAACTTTACACTTAAGGTAGGTAATGGTTTAACCTTTATCGTGTGTTCTATTCTATTATGGGGAACACACACCATTATTCTTCGCGGGATGGAAAGTGCCGGTAAATTAAACTTTATGGCCACTGCTGCGAAGGTTGCAGGATTTATCTTATTTATTATCGTTGGACTGTTTGCTTTTGAAAAGAGTAACATGCTTCCATTCATGGCTGAAAGACTCGATGACGCTGGTCACTCGATTAATATGATGAAGCAAATTAACAACGCAGCAGTAAATACCTTATGGGCATTTATTGGTGTGGAATCAGCAGTCGTTTTTGCCTCACGTGCGAGAAAACAGACAGACGTAAAACGTGCGACAATCCTTGGATTATTTATTGCACTTGGAATATATGTCGGAATCAGTACATTAGTGATGGGTATGTTAGACCAAAACACACTTATTCATTCGGATAAGCCATTAATTGATGCAATTTCAACTGTTTTAGGACCAATTGGCGGGAAAGTGTTAGCAGCAGTGGGACTAATCAGCTTATTTGGATCAACGATTGGTTGGTTAATGTTAAGTGCAGAGGTGCCGTATCAAGCAGCAAAACAAGGCTTGTTCCTTCCAGTTTTCTTAAAAGAAAACAAAAAAGGCTTACCAGTCTTTTCAATGATTGTATCAAACGGTCTAGGTCAATTGTTCATTTTCTCTACGATTTCAAAATCAATCTCAGGTGCGTTTGATTTTGTTATTGTCATTGCCACTTTATCCTATTTAGTTCCATACTTTATCTCGTCTGTTTATCAATTGAAATTAGTTGTTACAGGAGATACCTATAAAGGGGAAAAATCTAGAATCACAGATGGAATCATCGCTCTCCTTTCAACGATTTATTCTGTTTGGGTCATCATCGCTGGTACGGCTGATATGAAAACATTCATGTACGGAATGATTCTATTAGCAAGTGGAATTCTGTTCTACGGACCACTTTTGAAAAAGAAAAATCCGAATAAGACGCAACAAATGGCTGCATAAATAACTAACCTATCAGGGATTCTCTGATAGGTTTTTTTTTCTTGAAAGGGGCAAAATAATTTTGATTCCTATCAATTATTTCTTTTGACAGATACCAATGGATGTAATATGATAATTAAATCCTACAAATACTATCAGAATTAGGGGGTTTAAAGATTGAAAAAGTTAACTGTACTATTTGCACTCTTATTAAGCTTCATGTTTGTTCTATCAGCATGTGGTAAAGACGAGAACGCTGATAAAGATAAAAAGGAATCAGATAAAAAGACAGCTGAAAAAGCTGACGGTGACTTATTGAAAAAAATAAAAGATGATGGAACAATCACTATTGGTACCGAGGGTACATATCCACCATTTACCTTCCATGATACAAGTGGAAATTTAACTGGATTTGATGTGGAGCTTGCTCAAGAAGTAGCGAAACGTCTGGGAGTGAAAGCAGAATTCAAAGAAACACAGTGGGATGCCATGTTCGCAGGACTTGATGCCAAGCGTTTTGATATGATTGCAAACCAAGTGGGAATTCGCCCCGACCGTCAAGAAAAATATGATTTCTCTGATCCGTACATTACGTCATCTGCCGTATTAATTGTAAGCAAGGACAATGATAAGGTAAAAGCCTTTGAAGACATTAAAGGATTAAACTCGGCTCAGTCCTTGACTAGTAACTATGCAGATATGGCGAAAAAACTGGGAGCTAATATTGTTGGTGTAGAAGGCTTCCAACAAGCGGTTGAACTGCTTGCTCAAAAACGTGTGGATGTAACAATTAATGACAAGCTAACATTCTTAGACTATAAAAAGAGCAAGCCGGATGCACCGGTTAAGGTGGCTGCCACTAGTGATGATGCTTCAACAAGCGGGTTTATGTTTAGAAAGAAAAGCGATACCCTGGTTGATGAAGTAAATAAAGCATTAAAAGATATCATCGATGATGGTACGTATAAAAAAATCTCAGAGAAATGGTTTGGTGAAGATGTACTTAAATAGTATTTTTACTGACCCAGAAAGAGCACAAAAGTTATTTGATATAGCAAAAAGTTCCCTTCAGCCAATGCTGGAGGGAGCTATTTTAAATACGATACCGTTGACCATTATTAGTTTTATTTGCGGTTTAATATTGGCTGTGCTGACAGCATTAGCTAGGATTTCTCATGTAAAGGTATTGCAAAGTATTGCTAGGGTCTATGTTTCAGCGATTCGAGGAACACCGTTGTTAGTGCAATTATTTATTATTTTTTATGGGCTTCCAAATCTTGGTGTTACCCTTGATCCTTTTATTTCAGCGGTCATTGGATTTTCTCTTAGTGTAGGGGCTTATGCATCAGAAATCATCCGGGCAGCGATTCTTTCTATTCCGAAAGGACAGTGGGAAGCGGGATACTCCATTGGTATGTCCTATACGCAAGCATTAAGAAGAATTATTCTTCCACAGGCGGCCAAAGTTTCCATTCCGCCTTTATCGAACACATTTATCAGTCTTGTAAAGGATACATCACTTGCTTCACTTGTGCTCGTAACTGAGATGTTTCGCCGCGCACAGGAGATTGCTTCAACCAATTATGAATTTTTATTGGTCTATTCCGAAGCGGCACTCCTCTATTGGGTCATTTGCTTTTTCCTATCCGTCCTTCAAGGTTTTATGGAAAGAAGACTGGATCGATATGGAGCTTAGCATGGGGATTAACGGAAAAAGGGGAGTGTTACGATGATTTCAATTAAGGGTCTATATAAACAGTTCGGTCAATTAGAAGTGTTAAAGGGAATTGACCTTGAGGTGGAGAAGGGAAAAGTGGTGGTTGTCATCGGGCCGTCCGGTTCCGGAAAGACAACTATGCTTCGCTGCTTGAATGTGTTGGAAACTCCGACAAAAGGGATCATTTCGATCGAAGGTCAGAGTCTTGATTTTTCAAAGCCAGTTGCGAAAAAAAATATTTCCACGTTCCGGCGATTAACCGGAATGGTGTTTCAAAATTATAATCTTTTTCCACATAAAACGGCCCTTGAAAACGTGATGGAAGGACCAGTGGTGGTGAAGGGTGAAAGTAAAGATGCTGCTCGAAAAAAAGCCCAGTCTCTATTAGAGAAGGTTGGTCTTGGGGATAAGATTGACTATTATCCTGCACAGCTTTCAGGTGGCCAACAGCAGCGGGTCGGTATTGCACGTGCGCTCGCGATGGAGCCAGAGGTTATGCTGTTTGATGAACCGACATCGGCACTTGACCCGGAGCTTGTCGGTGAAGTATTAAAGGTTATGAAGGATCTTGCCGCAGAAGGCATGACGATGATTGTTGTCACCCACGAAATGCGCTTTGCCCGTGAAGCGGCGGATGAGGTCATCTTTATGGACCAGGGAGTTGTGGTCGAAAGAGACAAGCCAGAGGTCATCTTCACCCATCCGAAAGAAGAACGAACCAGGAAGTTTTTGAATATGATTCAGTAAGGTGCTGTAGCTCGGGGAGCTATGGCACTTTTTTGTTCTACGAAAGTTCATAGAATATCCTCATTGTCCGACAGGAAATTGAGTATCAATATGGAATCCTTATATTATTCGGTAATTTTTTGAAGAAAAATGAAACTTTTTCCATTAATTAACCGTATATAAGGTACCTACATAAGAAGGGACTGATGCCTTTGGAACCTTTTAGCATTCCTTTAGAAACCATTTATTTGTATGGCTTGATTATCTCAGGAGTATTAACCATTCTGTATGTCTTGTTTGCGGATGTGTTTCATTTCCACGGTGCGGGAGATGGTGGACTTCACTTTTTAAATCCTGTCTTAATCTTTGCCTTTATCACGATCTTATCAGCAAGCGGCTATTTATTTGAAAAGCTATCATCCCTACATTATTTACTTATCTTAGGAATCTCAGCAGTTGCCGCTTTTATTGTCGTCACCTTATTAAATGTATTTGTTCTCGTACCTTTATCCTCTGCGGAGGAGTCTCTTGTCTACAAAGAATCAGACTTAAGGGGACGAATAGGGACCGTGATCACACCTATCCCTGCTGATGGCTTTGGGGAAGTGATGATTGATAGCACAAGTGGAAGAATTGCTAAACCAGCATCAAGCTTTGATGGAGAGCAAATCCCAAATGGCACAACTGTGCTTGTTGTACAGGTGAAAAATGGGGTACTTGAAGTCACTGTTCATCAGGAATTAGAGAGTTTTATTTAGAGGGGGTTTTAAGAAATGGAATTTAGCATTATTTGGGTTATTATCGGCATTGTTGCACTTATTCTCTTAGCGTTAATTGGCGTGTTTATCACAAAGTATAGAACAGCTGGACCTGACGAGGCACTTATCGTAACAGGTAGCTTCCTCGGTAACGGGAATGTCCATGTGGACGAATCAGGAAACAAAATCAAGATTATCCGCGGTGGCGGTAGCTTTATTTTACCAGTATTCCAACAAGCGAAGCCGCTTAGCTTGCTATCAAGTAAACTCGAAGTGACCACCCCTGAGGTATACACAGAGCAAGGTGTTCCCGTTATGGCAGATGGCGTAGCAATTATTAAAATTGGTGGTTCCATTAGTGAAATCGCAACGGCTGCTGAGCAGTTTCTTGGCAAGCCGAAGGAAGACCGCGAAAACGAAGCAAGAGAAGTCCTTGAGGGGCATCTACGGTCCATTCTTGGCTCTATGACGGTAGAAGAAATTTATAAAAACCGTGACAAATTTTCGCAGGAGGTCCAAAGGGTAGCATCACAGGATCTAGCGAAAATGGGGTTAGTCATTGTTTCGTTCACTATTAAAGATGTTCGTGATAAAAACGGCTACCTTGACTCACTTGGTAAGCCACGTATTGCGCAAGTAAAAAGGGATGCCGATATTGCTACGGCCGAGGCGGAGAAAGAAACACGGATAAAAAAAGCGGAAGCCGCTAAGGAAGCAAAACGTAGTGAACTGGAGCGCGCAACAGAAATCGCTGAAGCAGAGAAAACGAATCAGCTGAAAGTCGCTGATTTCCGCCGTGAGCAAGATATTGCCAAAGCCCGTGCAGACCAAGCGTATGATCTTGAAAGTGCACGTTCGAAGCAAGAGGTAATGGAGCAAGAAATGCAAATCAAGATTATCGAAAGACAAAAGCAAATTGAACTGGAAGAAAAAGAAATTCAGCGTCGCGAACGCCAATATGATTCTGAAGTGAAGAAAAAGGCTGACGCCGATCGTTACTCTGTTGAGCAATCAGCAGCAGCGGATAAAGCGAAGCAAATGGCGGAAGCAGAAGCGAATAAATACCGGATCGAAGCGATGGCAAAGGCGGAAGCTGAGCGAATCCGTTTAGACGGTTTGGCGAAAGCAGAGGCACAAAAAGCACAAGGTTCTACGGAAGCAGAAATTATTCGCTTAAAAGGTTTGGCTGAAGCGGAAGCAAAAGAAAAAATTGCCGAAGCATTCGAGCAGTTCGGGCAAGCGGCAATCTTGGATATGGTTATTAAAATGCTTCCTGAATATGCGAAGCAAGTGGCAGCTCCATTATCTAATATCGATAAAATTACGGTTGTGGATACGGGAGGCGGTTCAGGTGAAAACGGCGGTGCCAATAAAATTACCAGTTATGCAACGAACCTAATGGCGAGCCTTCAGGAATCCTTAAAGGCTTCAAGCGGCATTGATGTGAAAGAACTAATTGAAAACTATTCAGGTAAAGGCAATGTGAGAAAAAGCATTGAGGAATTAACAGACGAAGTGAAAAAGAAAGTAGAATAAACAACAAAAACTCCTTATCAATCATCGTGATAAGGAGTTTTTATTTAAATGATTATTTCAAAAGTCGTACCCTCATTCGGGCCGCTTGTTACCTCAATTGTTCCACCATGGGCATCGACCAACTGCTTCACAATAGCTAGTCCAAGCCCCGAGCCGCCAAGTGCCCGGGTTCTTGATTTATCCACACGATAGAAGCGTTCAAAGATGCGAGGTAAGTCTTCTTCGGGTATACCTTTCCCTTCATCTTGTACTCGTATATGAATTTTTCCACTAATCTGTTTTGCTTCAACTTTAATTAAGCTATGTGACTCTGAATATTTCCGCGCATTATCCAGCAGATTGAGGATGACCTGTTCAAATCGGATCGGGTCAATCGATAAATAAAGATTATCCGGGCAATCAAGAAAAAGGTCCATATGCTGTTCTTTCAATGCCGGCGAAACTTTTTCAATGATTCCTTGGAAATAGGGACGTAAATGAACCTCTTCTTTTTCAATAGAGAACGTATTTTCATCCATTTTCGCCAAATTAAAAAGTTCCTTCACCAGGTTGGATAACTTCAGTGACTCTTCATGGATGATGTTTAAATACTGTTTCCGATCCTGTTCATTCGTTTCCTTACGGCGGGCGATATCTGCATAGCCCTTAATATAAGTTAACGGCGTTCGCAGCTCGTGTGAGATATTTTAATTGATATTTTATTCATTCAATCAGCACCTCACTCTCCTTAGAATACTACAACAATCGAGTAGATGGAGATTCATATTGTAGCCAATTTTTAAAAATTGAAGATGTTTTGACTAAGTTGTAGCGAATTTGTGAAGTTACAAAAATCACAGACCCAAGATGATATAGTAAAGATATGGGGAGTGATTATAATGAAAATATTATTAGTGGATGATGAACGTAGAATTATAGAAGTTCTCGAGGCCTACTTAGAGAGAGAAGGCTATGAAATTCACAGTGCTGATAATGGGATAGATGCGTTAAAGAAGGCAAAAAGCATAAACCCTGACTTAATTATTTTAGACCTAATGCTGCCCGATATTTCTGGTGAGGAGGTCTGCCGTTTGGTGCGAAAAGAATCAGATGTCCCTATACTGATGCTTACGGCCAAATCAGCTGAGGATGACCGAATCAACGGGATTGTTATGGGGGCAGATGACTACTTAACAAAGCCCTTTAGTCCCCGGGAAGTGGTTGTACGCGTCCAGGCAATTTTAAGACGTGTCAAAAAGACGGAGAAAGTACAACTCCTTGAATTCAACGGAAAAAAACTAGTGGTTGACCTAATAAAGAAAGAAGTCAAAGTAAACGGAGAATATGTGACCTTAACTCCTATAGAATACAAGCTATTAACCAATATGGCGGAAAATCCAGGTCGCGTATACAGCCGAATGGATTTATTAGAGAAAATACAGGACGAGGGCATGTATTATGAAGGCTATGAACGCAGTGTGGATACACATATTAAAAACCTTCGAAAAAAAATAGAACAAGATACACGACAGCCGGATTTCATCGTGACTGTTTTTGGAATGGGCTATAAATTTGGAGGGGTACTAGATGCTGCAAACACTCCGGTCTAAAATCCTTTTTTATTTAGTTTTGATTTCAATGATCGGAATCTTAATCGTCAGCTTTTTTATTCAGTATGGGTTTGAAGAGAGCTTTAACAGCTATTTAGACAGAAACAGAGAAAAGAAGATTGATCGAATTATCACGGAAATTGAGAAGGATTATAGAAAGAATGGACATTTTACCAGTGATCCTGTGTATGGTCTGTTGCACGAGCATGCAATGACCGATCAGCTTTATTTCCAATTATATGATCGGTTTGGACAACTGCAGATGGATTCTTCTAATATCCGGAGCATGTTAAATAGCTTCGGTTTGACTGAACCAGCACCGCGTGGGGAGGAGTGGCATTCCAAAACCTATACACTGAAGGTGAATAATACCATCATAGGGAAACTGGTGGCCATTTATCCAAAAGGTTTAATTGATGATGAATATACGTTTATTCAAACCATTCAGCTCTACATTTACGCAGCGGTATGTTTAACGATTGTTCTAGCCATCGTCTTCAGTATGCTGTTTTCAAAAAAGATGACTTCTGGGCTAAAAAAGTTATCGTTTGCCGCAAATGAATTGCAGCAGCATAATTTGGACATCCGAATCCCGTTGTCAGGTCTGCCTACTGAAGTGAAGCAAATTGCCATCTCCTTCAATAACCTTGCAGAATCCTTGGCAAGGGAAGAAATGCTTCGGAAGCAGTTTACCGGTGATCTGGCCCATGAATTAAGAACGCCCCTAGCGACTTTGAGAAGTCAAATTGAAGCCTTTCAGGATGGGATTTGGGAGCCAACCCCACAGCGTTTGCAGGTAAGTCACGAAGAGCTAATGCGCTTAGTAAGACTAGTGAATGAACTAGAAAAATTACTAGCTGCTGAAAATCCGCAAATTAGGCTGGAAAAAATAGAATTAGAAGCTGGTAGTGTATTAGAGGCCCTATATGAAATGTTTATGCCAATATTTAAGGAGAAGGGGGTACACCTTCATATTGAGGAGCCTGAACAGGAGGAAATGTTTGAGGCGGACAAAGACAAACTCATGCAAATTCTGTCAAACATCTTAAATAATGCATTGAAATATACACCAGAAGGGAAGCATGTTACCCTTTCTGTCCAAACGGATAAGGAAGGCTATGTTGGTTTCAAAATTCAAGATGAAGGATCAGGTATGGCAGAAGATGATATCCCGCATATATTCGAACGGTTTTATCGCGGCGACAAATCGCGAGATCGCAAAACAGGTGGGGTCGGCATTGGTCTCTCCATTGTAAAGGCCTTAATGGATGCCCATAAAGGGTTAATCAAAGTAAAAAGTAAACTAAACAAGGGAACCAGCATCACCTTATGGTTTCCGCAGGAAGACTAAAAAAGGCCTTTGCAATATGCAAGGCCTCTTTGCTTACTCTATTAAATCCTTAATATTGTACACTTTTCCACTTTCTACATTTCCACTAAGCAGCAAGTCTATTAATGCATTTGCCACAGTGTCAGCCGATAAGAGAAGACTTTTCTCCTTGAATTCCTTGAAGCGCTCCAAATCTTTAAACGCTTCTTTTGAAGAAGAGCGAATGGTGGCCTGCATGTTGGTATCCATTACTCCTGGACTGAAGGCAATGATTTTGTTGTTCGTCTTCATTTCAGCCTGTTCGAGTGCTGCAGTCTGTGTAAACATATTAAGGCCCGCTTTAGAACTGCAGTACACACTCCAGCCTTCGATTGAACGGACGGCTGCCCCGGAGGTCACATTGATGACCTGTACCTTCGTATTTGTGACCTGTGCTTTATTAAAAAAGAGATTGGTTGTAATAATTGGAGCAATTAAATTGACTTGGATATTGCGGATGATCGGCGTGTGATCTAAATTTCCGACTGTCTGAATCGGTTCAATTACGCCCGCGTTGTTAAAAAGAAGAATCTCTTTCGGATCTTTTTCAAAAATCCAGTGGGCAATCTCCATGAATACTTCCTGTACTTCTTTTTCCAAAGAGAGATTGCAGGCATAATGTTGATAAAATAAACCATTTTCAGCAGCCATTTGTTTAATTTCCTTGTTTTCTGTTCTAGAAACAGAAACAACAGCAATTTGTTCTCGAATGAGGCGTTTCGCAATCGCTTCGCCTAGACCCTTGGATGCACCGGTTATAACTGCATATTTCATGGAATGAACTCCCCTTAAACCATAGATTTATATGTATTTGTAAAAAGTTAACTTCTACCACATTTTATTCCTGTCGCCGTTTTTAATCAAACAAAAAAGACAGTCCTTATGGGAACTGTCTTTTAACGTGCGACTGGGAAGAATTTTTTCCATTCATTTAAGAAAGGGGAGGTGGCGGCATTTGGGTGTTCGAGAACTCGCGAGGTGGGTCCTGTTTGCTTCACTTCACCATTGGCAATAATAGCAAGCTGCTTGGTAAGATAATGAATTTCCATTAAGTCATGGCTGACAAACACTGCCGTGGTTTTTGCTTCTTCGATAATTCGCTTGAAATCTTCCATTAACCTTATTTTTGTCGGAAAATCTAGAGCCGAAAATGGTTCATCGAGAAAAAGAATTTCGGGATCCACAATCATGGCCCGTGCTAAATTTACCCTTTGCGCCTCGCCACCGGATAGATAGAGCGCATTTTTTTTCGCTAGATGGGTGATGCCAAATACCTCCATCCAATAAGAGACTTTTTCCTTAATGATACTTTTTGGAACCTTTCGTAAGGTTAAGCCAATGGCGATGTTGTGAAAAACAGTCGCATCTAAAAGTAAGGATTGCTGGAGGGCAATTGAGAATTTCCTTCGTAACTCTAGCGGTGCATTTCCTTTTGGGATGGACTGTCCACGGTAAAGAATCTCACCGTTCGTTTGATTTTCAAGAAAAGCGAGTACCTTTAGCAACGTACTTTTTCCCGCACCATTCGGTCCCATAATGCCGAGGAAATCACCGTCATGAATCTGGAATTCAGGAATATTGAGAATCGTTCTGCCTTGGGCTTTAAAGTTAATATTTTTCAGTTCGATCAATGGGCTCATGAGAATCGCTTCCTTTGCTGTAAAAAGGTTAATAGGGCTGTAATCAATAGGGCAAGGGTCAATAAAATAAAAGAGAGAGCGAGAGCGATATCGAAATTACCCTTAGATACTTCCATCACAATCGTAGTAGTTAAAATTCGGGTGTCACCCTGAATATTTCCTCCTACCATCATAGCGGCACCCACCTCAGCAATGACCCGGCCGAAGCCAGCCATTACCGCAGCTAGAATCGCAATTTTTGATTGTTTGACGAGAATGACTAACGTTTGAAGCTTTGTTGCACCTAGGGCTTTGATTTGCAGAAGCATTTTATCGTTGATTTGTTGAAATGCTGAACAAGTCAAGCTTGTAATAATAGGCAGTGAAACTAACACCTGTGCCATGACAATGGCTGTGGGTGAATACAGCAGGGACCAATCACCTAACGGCCCTGATCGCCATAAAAACATGGTAATCCAAAGTCCGGCAACAACAGGGGGGAGCCCCATCCCCATATTAATAAATAATAGAAGTAATTTGCGGCCGCTAAATCTAGTTAATCCAAGTAGGATACCAAGGGGAAGACCAAGTAAGGTGCTAAATAGGATGGAAATTAAACAGACCTTTAGAG
Source organism: Neobacillus phoenicis (assembly GCF_047302305.1). NCBI lineage: Bacteria > Bacillati > Bacillota > Bacilli > Caryophanales > Bacillaceae > Neobacillus > Neobacillus phoenicis. Next base: position 1,487,306 of record NZ_CP154847.1, read on the forward strand.
TCAGCCAAGTAATTTCAAATACCTCTGGGTCTCCTGAGAAGATCATTTCAAATGCTTTCTTAAGTCCATCTAGTAATAGTTCCATCCTAAGCTGCCCTCCAGGTCTTAAAAGGAGGCTGACTTTTGTGCTTTTAGTCAGCCTCCTCTCTATTAAAATCTATTCAGTATATTTATAGAACAAAGATTGACCATAGTCTTTCTTTCCAAAGTTTTCAATCACATCTTGAGTTTTTGAATCTACCATAAATTCTACAAATTTTTCGGCATCTTTGCTATTAATTTTATCATGCTTTTCAGGATTTACTTGCATTACATGATAAATGTTCATTAAATCCTTGCCGCCTTCAACCACAATTTGAAGCGTGTCTAAGTTTTTAGCTTGTGCAAGCCAAGTAGCACGGTCTGTTAGAACATAGCCTTTTTTCTCAGCCGCCACCTGTAATGTTTGGCCCATTCCTTGACCTGTAGAAACATACCAGTCACCTGCAGGCTTAATGTTCGCTAAAGTCCAAATACTAAGCTCTTTTTTGTTTGTACCAGAATCGTCCCCACGGGAAATAAAAGTAGCTTTCGTTTCAGCAAGCTTCTTAAACGCAGCAGTAATGTCATCACCGCTGACACCCGCTGGATTTTCTTTTGGACCTACTAGAATGAAGTCATTATACATGACGCGTTTATAGTTAATGGCATCACCAGCATCAACGACAGCTTTTTCGGCTGCAGGGGCATGCACAAGAAGGGCATCGGCTTCTCCTTTTGTTCCCATCTCTAAGGCTTGTCCAGTACCAACCGCAATGGTTTTTACTTTTACATTATTTTGCTTTTCAAACATGGGTATGAGGACGTCTAATAAACCGCTGTCCTGGGTACTTGTTGTTGTCGCAAGAATCATTTCTGTTGGAGCTGCCTTAGGTTCTACCTTTTTCTCCTTTGCAGCTGCATCATTTGTGTCGGATTTTCCGCAAGCGGAAAGGACTAAAAGCATTAAAGCAAATAAAAAGGCAACATAGCGATTTTTTAACATGTGGTTTCCTCCGGTAAAGTAGTTTGATAGATAACTTTTCCTAAATCTACGATAGAATAACCTTCTAATTCAGTTAAACTATCCTTGAACTCTGTGGTTTGTAAGTATTGAATTAACTCTGTTAGTTTCTGTTTGTTTTCCTCCGTGAAGCGGAACACAAGATCAAAATGTTCTTGAGACACGGGAATAAAATCAAGACCTAAATGACTGGCAGCGGACTGAATTCCAAAGGCAACATCAGCAATCCCTCTACTTATATAGGAAGCCGCCGACAGATGAGTCCACTCTTCATTGCTGTACCCGTTAATTTTACTAGGATTAATCCCATAGGTCGCTAGCTTGGAGTCTAGTAAAAATCGTGTTCCTGCTCCCTTTTGTCGGTTGATGAATTGGACATCATTTCTTACAAGGTCTGGGAAATCAAGAATACTTTTTGGATTGCCCTTTGCAACAATAAAGCCTTGCTGTCTTGCCGCCAATCGAAGGACCAGGATTGATTCATAGACAAAAAGCTGATGAATAAATGGCAGATTATATTCTTGGGATGTCGGATCTAATAGATGAATGGCGGCGATATCACATTGGCCGCGGTAAAGCATCATGAGGCCTTCTAAACTGCCTATGTAAGAAGGCTGAATTTGTAGATTTAATGCAGTGCCAGCCTGTTTAGCAAAATGCTCGACAAGAAAATCGTGACTTCCGGATAATCGAATAGAGAGGGAATGATTACCTAACTTGTTTGATAGTCCAGTATGACTTTTCTTAGCCGGAGCTTTCGTATTCTCTTTATACCTTTCAAGCTCGGCGTGCTCAATTCTCATTTTGTTTCCAATTTTGAATGCCTGCAGCTCACCTCTTTTAATTAACTCATAAACAGTATGTTTAGAGATTTGAAAGATTTGGGCCACTTCATCGGGAGTATATGCCTTTTCTTCCATGTGTCACCCACCTTTTCCAATTCCAAGTTAACTTTAATAAAAGATTATCATATTGGAAGTGACTTTTGTTAAGTTTTGTTAAGTTTTGTTTGGTTTCGTATAGAATTGTCACGAATTGTTCAAAGCAAGCTGTAAATTTCACATAAATATCACAAACTTCACTTTTTGTTCAATGGTGAGCATGGAAGTTTGTTGTAGTATAGTAGTAGAAATAATAAATTGTGGAATAAGGGAAGGGATGCACATGTCGAAGCTTTTGTATATTACGGCTAATCCGAAAAACGATATAAAGCTCTCAAAAGGTATGCAGATTGGGGAAGTATTTTTAGAGGAGTTTAAAAAGGAACAGCCAGATGTAGAAATTGAACATATGCACTTATATAGCATGGATATTCCCCAGATTGACATGGATTTACTCTATGCACGTGCAAAATTATCTTTTATGGGATATACAAAAGAACAGCTTACAGAAGACGAGCTGACAAAAATCGAAAAAATGCATGCGCTGGCTGACCGTTTTATTGATGCGGACTACTATGTATTTGTTACTCCAATTTGGAACCTTGGCGCACCGGCAATTTTAAAATCTTTCATGGATTGTTTATTTATTGCTGGAAAAACATTTAAATACTCTGAGCATGGTGCAGAGGGTCTTCTTACGGGAAGAAAGGCTATTCACATTCAAACACGTGGAGGCATTTATTCAAGTGGCCGGATGGTGGATTTTGAAATGGGCGATCGTTATCTAAGTAAAGCACTTGAATTCCTTGGCTTTGACTTGATGGAAACCGTTTTTGCAGAAGGAATGGACCATTTTCCTAAAATGATCCCGGAAATTATGGCAAAAGCGAAAGAACAAGCCGCAGAGGCAGCTCGCAAAATGGCAAAACAAGCTGAAACAGTATAAAAAAAGGCAGTTCGAGTCATCTCGAACTGCTTTTTTGTGACTAATATCTATTCTATTTGCGATAAAAGGTGGTTTATTTACGTTAATCCACCTTTTATTTGCGATAACCGACCTTTTATTTGCGAAACCGATTCAGCCGATTAAAACTTCCCTGTAAATTGGAAAAACAAGACGATAATACCAAGTGCCCATACATAAATAGCAAACGGTTTTAATGAATTCTTTTTCAAATAACCAATCATCCATTTAACGGCAATATAGCCAAAAATGGCAGACGAGATTATCCCCACGAGCAAAGCAGACAAGGAGATTTCCTCACCAGCGCCGCCTAACAAATCCTTCGTTTGCAGCACAATCGCACCAGCAATAGCAGGAGTTGATAAGAGAAAGGAGAAATAGGCCGCGGTTTCTCGATCTAATTTCCGCCAGAGGGCTGCTACTATCGTCATACCTGAACGAGAAATGGCCGGCATAATGGCTACCGCTTGAAAAGTACCAATTATCAACGCATCCTTATAACTAATATCGTCCATTTTCTTATACCCATTTTTTGCTGAATCTGCAAGCCACAGAAATAGTCCTGTAACGAGAAACTCCCAGCCAATCGTAACGCCCGTCTTGGAAATTTCATCAATATAATCTTTTAATGTAAGACCGAAAATAACGGCAGGAATCGTACCAACGATCAACAAAAAGGTTAACTTACTAAAGGGATTTTTGATGATTTTAATAAATTCATCCTTATAAAAAACAAAAACAGCAAGTAAGGTACCGACATGGAGCATGGTATCGAGTAAAAGTCCTGCCTCCTGCAACCCAAATAAATTTCTTCCTAAATAAAGATGGCCTGTACTGCTAATGGGCAAAAATTCCGTTAAACCTTGAATAATTCCGAGAATAAGTGCTTCCAGTTTTGTTAACATAGGTCCCCCCTCATTTCTACATAATAATAAGCCTGTACATTAAAAAGATATGCATAGAATAGCGGCTTCATGAAATTCCTCTTAATTTTAGGTTTATTTGACCAATTAGTTCACTGAAATTCTCTGACGAACAAACAAAATATGTGCAAATGGAGGGGAGACTCCCATAAAATAGAACTATAACGTTCGAGAGGAGAAACGCGTTTGGAACATTCACATCTGCATTTTAATACTTCTATTGGAGTCAAGAAGCCAGAAAATATCCGGAACAAACAACAGGCCTGCCCTTTTTGCGAACGTGACCAACTGACGGACCTTATTGCGGTTGATGGACCCATCATTTTATTGAAAAATAAATTCCCTGTTTTAGAAAATACTTTTCAGACCGTATTGATTGAAACAGATGATTGCCATGCAGAGCTTTCGACGTATTCAAAAGATCATTTACATCGGTTAATAAAATTCGGAATCAAGCATTGGCTTGAAATGGAGGAAACCGGCCACTATCGTTCGGTGATCTTTTTCAAAAATCATGGCCCATTATCAGGAGGAACACTTGCCCATCCGCATATGCAAATTGTTGGGTTAAATGATATTGATTACAAAGAAAAGGTTAGCCATGAAATGTTTGAAGGGCTCGTGATTGCAGAAGGGGAGGGCACGCGCTTTACACTTTCCACCAAGCCACGTGTGGGATTTTATGAGTTTAATATCGAAATGAATGATTCGAGTTACCAGGAAACTTTTTCTGAGTTCATGCAAATAGCGGTTCATTATATACTCAATCATTTTCCATTCAAGGCAACGAGCTACAATGTGTTTTTTCATCATATTGATGATAAAATCTACGCCAAGGTTGTTTCCCGTTTCATAACCACTCCACTTTACATCGGCTACGGCCTTCCACAAGTCCCAAGCAATCTAGAATGGATGGCAAACGAAGTAAAGCGGATTTACTTTAATAGCTAGGACATTGGTAGTAAATAAAACCATTCATGGTTTAGAAGTTGTGATTTGTCCTCATTAAAAATATAATGGAGGAATGGACAAGTTTTAATATAAGGTGGTGACCTAGTATGACTTCAAATAAAAATACAACTTCTAAACTTGATTATAATCTCGTTTTTATACTAATATTACTTTTTCTAGCCAGCTGTTTAGCGATCTATAGCGCCCAGGCAAGCGGACAATATAAGGAGAACTTTCTATTAAAGCAGATTGTTTGGTACGTCGTTGGTGGGGGGATTATCGCGAGTGTCATGACGCTTGATTCCGATCAATTACGTAAGCTAACCTGGTATGCGTATGGCTTCGGACTTTTCCTGCTTGCATTTCTGATTGTTGCGCCACCTAGCATTGCACCGGTCATTAACGGAGCAAAAAACTGGTTTAAGGTTCCGGGGATGGGTACTATCCAGCCGTCAGAGTTTGTTAAAATTTTTATTATTTTAGCTCTTTCTCGGACGATTGAGGACCATCATAACAAAAACCTGATCAAAACGATGCAATCCGATTTCTTGCTGTTAGTGAAGCTTGGAATGGTAACAATGGCACCGTTGATTCTAATCATTAAACAGGACTTAGGAACTTCTCTCGTTTTCCTTGCCATCCTGTTAGGGATGATTTTTATTTCGGGGATTTCCTGGAAGCTGCTCACACCATTGTTTTCAGTCGGTGTCTTGCTGATTGGAACGATTTTTTACTTCGTTCTTTGGAATCCAGAACTACTCGAAAAATATCTTGGAGTCAAGCAATATCAGTTCAATCGGATTTATTCCTGGCTTGACCCGTATAGCTATCAAGGATCGGATGCCTATCAGTTGACTAAATCGTTACTTGCAATTGGATCTGGGCAGACTGGAGGCAAAGGAACGGGTAACCGTGAAGTGTACCTTCCGGAAAGCCAAACTGATTTCATTTTTAGCGTCGTCGGTGAGGAATATGGTTTTATTGGAGCGAGTGTGTTAATCAGTTTATTTTTCTTATTGGTTTATCACATTACCAAGGTTGGAATGGAAACGAAGAATAACTTTTATACGTATATATGTGTAGGTGTAATCAGCATGATTACCTTCCACGTCTTTCAAAATATCGGAATGACCATTGGCGTCCTGCCAATTACGGGTATTCCATTGCCATTCATCAGCTATGGGGGAAGTGCCCTAATGGGGAATATGCTCGGACTGGGTTTAATCTTTTCCATACGGTACCATTATAAAAAATACATGTTCTCAACAACAGCATAAAACAGAAGAGAGCGGGGTCATGGCAGCCCCGCTCTATTTTTGTGGCTTCAAAATAAGGGTTTGGCGGAATAAATTGAAAGGTTGGCGGAATTGCAGCCAAAGTCGGCGGAATAACTCCAAAAGTTGGCGGAATCCCGCCTCAAGTTGGCGGAATCCCGCCGCATGCTATCAAATACAAAGAAGAAGACCGCCTGCATCCCAGGCGGTCCGAACATTTATCTTATTTTTTCAGGAAGATTTTCTCAACATCATCAAGCATTAGATTAGCAGCAATGACACCACCTGCTGTGTTCCAAATCGCATCGTTTACTTCGTGTACTTCACCTTTTTTCGCTACTTCAAGGTTTTTGAATAACGGGTCAGCAATCCATTCTTTTGCAAGGGTATTGCCTTTTCCATCACCTGTATCATAAGTGAAATAGAAGAGGATGTCCCCATCCATCGCTGGAATGCGCTCTTTCGTTACATTCTTTTCAGCAAAATCATCCACGTTTTGGCTCTCAGGACGAACAAATCCAAGGTCATTTAAGATCACACCTGAGAATGTATCTTTATGGTAAATACGAACTTCTCCAGACATAAAACGAACCATAGAAACTTTCATGTTCTTTTTGTCGCCAAGCTTTTCCTTAATGTCTGCAATTCGGGCATTGTACTTTTCTAAAACTTCATTCCCTTTATCTACTTTATTAACAGCTTTCGCATAAAGAGAATAGTTCGCTTTCCAGTCACCGCGTAAAGTTTCGGCAAAAACAGTTGGTGCAATCGCACTTAGTTGCTCATAAATTTTTTCTTGACGCATTTTATTACCGATAATTAAGTCAGGCTTCAATGCAGCAATTGCTTCAACGTTTACTTCACTTTCTGTACCCACAACTTTTGTATCCTTTAACTGATCGGCAATGTGCTCATACCAAGGGTCACCAGTCCAAGACTTAACCGCACCAACAGGAGTAACTCCCATAGATAAGAGGGCTTCTGTTCCTTCATTTGTAAGAATAACTACACGTTTTGGCGTACTTTTGATAGTGGTCGAACCCATTGCGTGTTCGACAGTATAGCTTTTTTCAGCAGTAGACTTTGGTGCTTCTTTCTTTTCAGTTGTTTTTTCTTCAGCACCGCCACAAGCTGCCAGTAAGAAAATGGCTAGGATGGAGAAGATAGATAATAAAGATTTTGTCATTTTCATATTGTATGTATCCTCCTTAGGTAAATGTAAATGATAATCATTTTCAATGACAACCTTATCATAAAATGAACAATTGGAAGATGTCAACGGTTTAATTGAAAATGATTTTCAAAATCATTTACAAATTTGTGAACAACAATAAAATGGTAAATGAAAATGATTTTCATAGTCATTGACAATCATTATCATTTAGAGATAGACTTAAATTAATTACTACTATAAACATGTTAGAAGGGTTTCAATCACATGCTGTTAAAAAGTACACCATTAAAATGGCTGGGACTAATCACTGCTATTTTGCTAATGCTGTTATTAATGTGTGCCAGTGTCATTTTTGGTTATACAGACACCAGCTGGCGGACAGCAATCGAGTCCTATACGAATTATAATGGGTCAAACGAACATATTATTATTCAAACTGTTAGATTTCCGAGAGCATTAATTGCTTCCGCAGTGGGGGCAAGCCTTGCCATTGCTGGAGTACTCATGCAAACATTAACCAAAAATCCTTTGGCATCGCCAGGAATCTTTGGGATTAATGCGGGAGCAGGGTTTGCAGTTGTTGTGGCCATTACTTTATTTTCAGTAACAGACCTTCAAGCATTCAACGGTCTCGCCTTCTTGGGGGCAGCTGTAGCCGCTGTCAGTGTATATGCCATCGGTTCCTTTGGTCGTGAAGGCTTAACACCGATGAAGCTAACCTTAGCTGGAGCAGCGATGTCAGCCATGTTTTCTTCTTTTACACAAGGCTTGCTTGTAGTTGATGAAGCGGCATTGGAGCAGGTATTATTCTGGCTGGCAGGGTCTGTTCAAGGAAGAAAATTGGAGACCTTGTTTTCCGTCTTACCTTATATTGGGGTTGGCTGGGTAGGTGCCGTGCTTATTTCTGGAAAAATGAATATCTTGTCCATGGGGGAAGATGTGGCTAAGGGGCTTGGGCTAAACACAGGTCTAGTCAAACTAGCTATCGGCGTCATTGTGATCCTACTTGCGGGCGGTTCGGTGGCAGTCGCCGGTCCGATTGGGTTTGTAGGGATTGTGGTTCCTCATATTACAAGGTCCCTTATTGGAATTGATCATCGTTGGGTGATTCCCTTATCAGGTATTTTAGGGGCCATCCTCTTATTAGCAGCAGATATTGCTGCAAGATATATCTTAATGCCATCTGAAGTGCCTGTCGGTGTCATGACGGCGGTTATTGGGACTCCATTCTTTATTTTTATTGCAAGAAGGGGGTTCAACGGACGATGAGCAAATATAAAAATTTCCGCTTATTAAATGATAGAATATCATTTTTAATCGACAAGAAAGCAGCTACCACTTTTATCATCCTGCTGATTGCAGCCTTCATTGTCTTTGTTATTAGTACAGGGACGGGAGAAATGAAAATTAACCCATTCACGGTGGTACAAGTATTGTTCGGCGGCGGTCCTGAAATGGAAAAGCTTATCATTACCTCCTTTCGATTGCCAAGAATCATTGTTGCCCTAATGGTTGGTATTTCATTAGCGGTTGCCGGTGGTATTTTACAAGGAATGATTCGAAATCCGCTGGCATCGCCTGATGTACTTGGAATTACAGGTGGCGCGGCTGTTGCAGTGGTTGGGTTTTTAGCCTTTTTTAGTGATAAAAATAATGCCTTAACAGTCAGTATTGCTTGGCTTCCGTTAGCCGCCTTTTTAGGTGCTGGGATTGTTGCCTTTTTAGTGTACATTCTTGCTTGGAAAAATGGAGTATCGCCTATCCGTCTTGTTTTAATTGGAATAGGGATTTCCACTTTGATGCAGGCACTAACGACATTGATGATGATTATGGGGCCGATTTATCAGGCAAGTCAGGCAAATATATGGATTACGGGTACGGTTTACGGTTCTAACTGGAAAAATGTTGCTACATTGGTTCCTTGGACGATTACGTTCCTCTTAATTGCTTTCTTTGCAGCGAGAACAATCAATATTCAAGAACTCGGGGATGAAGTGGCAACGGGGTTAGGTGGAAAAGTTCAAAAACAACGATTTTTATTGTTGATGATTAGTACTGCTTTGATTGGAAGCTCGGTCGCTTTTGCAGGGGGTATTGGTTTCGTTGGCTTGATGGCACCACATATGGCAAGGCGGTTAGTAGGCTCCTCATTTGGTGCGCTGCTTCCGGCTTCTGCACTAATTGGTGGCATCCTTGTTATGACAGCCGATTTGATCGGAAGAACCATGTTTTCACCTATGGAGGTACCTGCGGGTGTGTTTACAGCCGGTATTGGGGCACCGTATTTTATCTACTTACTTTTTAAAACAAGAAATGCATAGTAGAAGACAAACGTTAACGAAGGAGCTGGCATGAGAATGAATGCGATTGAAACGAAGAATTTATCACTTTCATATGGAGAGACCCTCATTATTAATGAGTTGGATTTGAAAATTCCGAAGGGTGAGATCACCGTTTTTATTGGAGCAAACGGGTGCGGGAAATCTACCCTTCTTCGTTCGATCGCCCGTCTCTTGAAGCCAACTTCTGGCGGTGTGTTGCTCGAAGGAAAAGCCATCGCAAAGCTTTCAACTAAGGAAATCGCCAAAAAGATGGCCATTTTACCTCAGTCTCCTTCAGCACCAGAAGGGTTAACCGTACTTCAACTCGTTAAACAGGGCCGTTACCCTCATCAATCGTGGTTAAAACAATGGTCAGAGGAAGATGAAAAAAAGGTCAATGAAGCCCTAAAGGCGACCCGTTTAGAGGATTTAAAAGAAAGAACAGTAGATTCACTTTCCGGCGGACAAAGACAGCGTGCCTGGATTGCCATGACATTAGCTCAGGATACAGATGTTATTCTTTTAGACGAACCAACCACTTACTTGGATATGACACATCAAATCGAAATTCTCGATTTACTGTTTGAATTAAATGAAAAGAAAAAGCGGACCGTTGTGATGGTACTTCATGACCTTAACCTTGCTTGCCGATATGCTCATAACGTGGTAGCTATTAAGGATAAAAAGGTGTATGCCCAGGGCAAGCCTGAGCATGTCATTAATTGTGGTCTTGTAAAAAATGTGTTTGGTATGGACTGTGAGGTCACGATGGATCCATTATTCGGAACACCATTGTGCATTCCTTATGGCAGGGGAAGATGTATTCTCGATAAGGCGGTGGCGATGAATGGATAAAGAGCTGATGGAAAATGAGCTTATTGGTTTGGAGAAATACAGGCTGGGCAGTGAAAGTGCGGATTCTTTTCCTATTGCTTCTCTGCTTGATGAGTCATTCCTTAAAGACTTTCTTGAAAAGTTAGCTCTGACCATTGGAGCACCTTCCACAAAGGTTGCTGCATCCATTTTTATTAAAAGATATGCTTTTTTAGCAGTAACGGTCCTTTATAGTATGAGTGTTTGGAATAAAAAGTTGAATGTAACAGTAGAAAATATATCAATGGAATCTCCTGAACAGGGGAAAGCCTGGCTCCCGTCTTTTTCGTTAAAGGATATGACTACACAGGATTGGAATGGAGAGAATCGCGCGCTATGGCGTGATACCGTGCTCCGGGACCTTTTCGCCAACAACATTTATCCAATCATAGTGGCATTAGAAAAAGCTGTAGGTATATCCAAGTTAATTATGTGGGAAAATATGGCTGTTTACTTGTTTTGGCTCTATGAAAAAGAATTGAAAGAGAACGAGAATAGTAATGTAGCAGACGACTTCCGTTATTTGTTACTAGAAGCAGAAGGTTCTTTATTCGGCCAATATAATTTAAATCCTCTGCAGCGATATTATAGTGAAAAGACATATGTAGAAGAGAGTGATGAACAGATCCGACTAAGAAAAACGTGCTGTTACTCATATCAGCTGCCAGCAGGAAAACGCTGTAAAGTTTGCCCATGTACGTATGTTGCTAAGGATGGAAGGTGTCATGATGGAGAAAGTATTTGTTCAGCAGTTCGAAGCTTTGCTTGAGAAGTATAGTGAGCTTTTGGTTGGAGAATCCAATGAGGAGACAAAGGAAAAGGTAAAGGCGTGGGCCTTGTATACGCATATTGCGAAGTCCATGCCTGCTTTAGCTAAGCATTGGAATGAGCTGTACCCTGATGGGAAAGAAGAAATGAAACAGATTGTTGGCGAAATCAAGCAGATGAACGAAAAGCATCGGAGATCAGCTCAATAAGTACATAAAAAACCCGGAGGCGGTGCCTTCGGGTTTTTGCTTACTGCATAGTAGTATTTCCGCCGCCATGCTGTGGCAGTTGGTTGGTATAACCTTGGAACTGCTGGTACGATTGCTGAAGCTTTTGTTGATCGGCAGCTTCAATTGCATACCAGCCTTTTCTAAACATAAGGTCGTAAAGGTCGCGTTGGCATTGCTGTGTTTCAGTGAAAATCTGCATCACATCCTGATACAAGCCTTCGTGGCTGGCTTCATGCAGTGCCATAGAATAAGCAGATGTCATATATTTTTCTGTTGTTAGTAAATCATTAATGAAATCCCGATCGTTCATTTGTGGAGTTTTAGGCACCTGTGATTCAGGGTTTTGAATTTTTTGCTGGTTTTGGTTTTGGTTTTGATTCATCAGTCTGTCCTCCTTCTTATTGCATATTATTTAATGGCTGTTGCTGTCCTGAATGCATGCCTAGATGGCCTAAAAGCTGTTGATAGTGACGCGCATGCATTTGACAAACCTTTTCTGCCTCGGATTTTATTTCAGGATCTTGGCACTGACTGGCAAAAAAGTGCGCTTTCTTCGCAGAGAGTAAATTCCATGACATCATATCTGTTAAATAAAGTGCATCCTTCGTAGATACTACACCCGGAGGCTGTTGCATAGTCGCTTGTTGGTTTTGCATGTTCATATTTGGCATGTTCATATTTTGTTGCTGCATAGAGAATCCTCCTAATCCTTGGATTTTAATTACCTTTTGAACTGATTGTTCTGGCTGTTTTTTTTGTCTAAGTGGGCTTCTTCATTTCCTGGCCCGCCATTTCCCTTGACACTTGCCGCACTAACTCCAGCTTTGGAAGGGTTCTTTTTCATTTTCGCCATCTTTATCACCTCAAGAATAGGATGCCCAGTGCTTAGAATTTATGTAAGGGGATACAAATGTTCAAAAAAATTTCAAATTTCCGCTATTAATGATTGCACAAATTTTCTAAATATTTTATTATAAATAATAACAAAACTCATTCAGAAATATTTTTTTTGACTAAAAAATGAATGAGTATTCATTCAAAGTTTGAAGGGGGAGACAGTGTTGAACCAATTGATTAAGAAAGCAGCTGTCCTAGGATCAGGAGTAATGGGCTCGGGGATTGCAGCACATCTAGCGAATATCGGAATTCCTACACTATTATTGGATATCGTGCCACGTGAATTAACGAAAGAGGAAGAAGCTAAAGGACTTACATTACAAAATAAACAAGTTCGCAATCGAATCAGCGCGACCGCTATTCAAAAGCTATTAAAGCAAAAGCCAGCGCCACTGACCTCCAAGAAAAATCTTGCTCTCATTGAAGCAGGAAACCTTGAAGACGATTTAGTGAAACTGAAAGATGTCGACTGGGTTATCGAGGTAGTTGTTGAAAACTTAAAGGTTAAACAGCAGGTTTTTGAAAAAGTGGATCAGTTCCGTAAACCTGGAAGTATTATTAGTTCCAATACATCTGGTATTTCTGTCGAGGCGATGGTTGAAGGCCGCTCAGAAGATTTCCAAAAGCATTTCTTAGGAACACATTTCTTTAATCCACCTCGTTATTTAAAGTTACTCGAAGTCATTCCAACTCAGTACACGGATCCAGAAATTCTTTCTTTCATGAAAACTTTCGGTGAAGATGTGCTTGGAAAAGGCGTGGTAGTAGCAAAGGATACGCCTAACTTTATTGCAAACCGCATCGGTACGTATGGTCTACTTGTAACGGTTCAAGAAATGTTAAAAGGCGGCTTAAGTGTTGGAGAAGTTGATTCCATTACAGGTCCACTGATTGGCCGTGCGAAAAGTGCAACATTCCGTACATTGGATGTCGTCGGATTAGATACCTTCTATCATGTTGCCAACAACGTCTACGAAAAAGTAGAAGGTCATGAGAAAGAAGTGTTTGAAATTCCTGCTTTCCTTAAAGCGATGGTTGAAAAAGGCTGGCTTGGCAGCAAGTCCGGACAAGGTTTTTTCTTGAAAAAAGGAAAAGAAATTCTTGAGTTAGATCCTGATACATTGGAGTATGGTCCACGTAAAAAGCTGTCTACACCATCTGTGGAACTGGCCAAACAGGAAAAAGGCTCAGGAAATAAATTGAAAGCGCTTGTTTACGCCAATGATAAGGCGGGGCAATTTTTATGGAATACAACCAAGCAATCGCTTGTTTACTCAGCAAAGCTATTAGGTGAAATTGCCGATGATATCGTAGCCATTGACCGTGCCATGAAATGGGGCTTTGGCTGGGATAAAGGACCGTTTGAGACATGGGATGCAATTGGTGTTGAAAAATCTGTTAAAAAGATGCAGGAAGAAGGAATCGAAGTACCTGTATGGGTGACTGAAATGCTTGAAAAAGGCTTTACCTCTTTCTATATCGAGGAAAATGGTGAGTCCTTCTTCTATCATAACGGTCAATATCGTTTAGTAGAATTTAATCCGAAGGTAATTGATCTTAAAAAGATTAAAAACCAAAAAGGTGTCATTAAGAAGAACAGTGGGGCGAGCCTAATTGACATTGGCGACGGTGTGGCACTCCTAGAGTTCCATTCACCGAATAATGCCATTGGTCTTGATATCGTGCAAATGATCAACTTTGCTGTGGATGAGGTGGAGAAGAATTATAAGGGCCTTGTCATCGGCAACCAAGGTAAGAACTTCTGTGTGGGTGCCAACCTCGCCATGATGCTGATGGAAGCACAGGATGACAATATTTATGAGCTTGATTTAGTGGTTCGTCATCTCCATAGCGCATTATTAAAAGTGAAATACAGCTCGAAGCCGGTAGTGGCGGCACCATTTGGTATGACACTTGGCGGCGGTGCAGAGGTTTGTCTGCCAACTACGCATATTCAAGCGTCATCAGAAACCTATATGGGACTTGTTGAAGTCGGTGTCGGCCTGCTTCCAGGTGGCGGAGGTAACAAAGAGCTTTATATCAAGCACTTAGAAAATCTCCCAAGCGGTGTTCCGTTTGATTTGCAAAACGTGGCAAATAAAGTGTTTGAAACCATTGCAATGGCTAAGGTTTCAACATCTGCTGAAGAAGCACGTGAAACAAATTTCTTAGACGGATCTGATGGCATAAGCTTTAATGGAGATCACCTATTGTATGATGCGAAGCAAGCCGTTCTAGCTTTACATGAACAGGGCTATAAGCCAAGAGTACGTAGAAAGGTTCCGGTAGTCGGTGAAACCGGTTATGCAACTCTTTTACTGGGTGCAGAAGCGATGCGCTTATCTGGCTATATTTCCGAACATGATTTGAAAATTGCTAAGAAGATTGCCTATGTCATTGCTGGTGGAAGAGTACCATTTGGAACGGAAGTTGATGAGCAATATTTATTAGATTTAGAAAGAGAAGCATTTTTAAGTCTAATTGCCGAGCCAAAATCACAGCAACGTATGCAGCACATGCTCGTTAAGGGTAAACCTTTACGTAACTAATAATATTTTTCTAATTTATAGAAAGCGAGGGAACTTGCATGAGAGAAGCGGTAATCGTGGCAGGAGCCAGAACCCCGGTAGGTAAGGCAAAGAAAGGAACGCTTGCCCATGTTCGTCCTGACGATTTGGGAGCATTGGTGGTAAAAGAAACATTAAGACGTGCAGGAAATTATGAAGGAAATATTGATGATTTAATCATTGGCTGTGCTATGCCTGAAGCAGAACAAGGCAATAACATGGCTCGTAATATCGGGGCACTTGCAGGTCTTCCACATACGGTCCCTGCCATCACAATCAATCGCTTCTGTTCTTCCGGACTACAAGCGGTTGCCTATGCAGCGCAGGGCATTATGACGGGCCAAATTGACACAGCCATTGCTGGCGGAGCTGAGTCCATGAGTATGATACCTATGATGGGGCATGTGGTTCGACCAAACATTAAGCTCGCAGAAACGGCACCGCAATATTACATGGGAATGGGCCATACAGCAGAAGAAGTAGCTAAAAAATATGGCATTAGCCGTGAAGACCAAGATGCTTTTGCGGTAAGAAGTCATCAGCGGGCAGCTAAAGCGATTGCAGAAGGAAAATTCGTCGATGAAATCGTACCAGTGGATGTGACCATTCGTACAGTTGGACATGACAATAAACTAATTGAAAAAACAATCCAATTTTCACAAGATGAGGGCGTTCGTCCAGAAACAAACCTAGAAACCTTAGGTAAACTACGTCCGGCGTTTTCTGTAACAGGAAGCGTAACAGCAGGTAATGCTTCACAAACAAGTGACGGAGCTGCTGCATTGATGGTCATGGACCGTGAAAAAGCGGAATCACTTGGTTTGAAGCCATTAGCTAAATTCATATCGTTTGCAGTTGGAGGCGTGCCACCTGAAATTATGGGTGTCGGCCCAGTGGTCGCTATTCCAAAAGCAGTGAAGCTAGCTGGATTAGAATTATCCGATATTAACTTGTTCGAATTGAACGAAGCGTTTGCTTCCCAATCGTTGCAAGTCATTCGTGAGCTAGGCCTAAATGAAGAGATTGTGAATGTAAATGGTGGTGCGATTGCCCTTGGACATCCGCTTGGATGTACTGGTGCGAAACTAACCCTTTCACTGATCCACGAATTGAAACGCAGAAACGAGCAATTCGGTGTAGTGACAATGTGTATCGGCGGCGGTATGGGCGCTGCTGGAGTATTTGAACTCTTGTAAAAAGGGCCAGGGGCAAGAGAAACTTAGCCCCTGGCTAATCAAAGATTAGGAGGAATAGAGATGGCAAACCAAACAGAAAAGATTATTAAAGGCGGTAGCTTTTTAATTGAGGATGTTTCTTATAATCAAGTATTTACACCGGAAGATTTTTCAGATGAGCACAAAATGATTGCTAAAACAGCAGAAGACTTTGTGGAAAACAAAGTGCTACCACAAATTGAACACTTAGAAAACCATGAGTTTGATCGTACGGTAAAGCTTCTAAAGGAAATGGGGGAGCTTGGTCTTTTAGCAGCTGATGTACCAGAAGAATTTGATGGTCTAGGTCTTGATAAAATTACTTCTTCATTAATTACTGAAAAAATGTCAAGGGCTGGCGGCTTCTCCCTTTCATATGGTGCCCATGTGGGTATCGGTTCATTGCCAATCGTATTATTTGGGAACGATGAGCAAAAGAGCAGATATTTACCTGGCCTTGCTTCAGGTGAAACGCTTGCTGCTTACGCATTAACTGAACCAGGCTCAGGTTCTGATGCCCTTGGTGCTAAAACAACTGCGAAGCTTAATGCTGAAGGCACACACTATATTCTAAACGGGGAAAAGCAATGGATTACAAACGCAGGCTTTGCGGATGTATTCGTTGTGTATGCAAAGGTGGATGGAGAACACTTCACCGCATTCATCGTTGAAAGAGGCTTCCAAGGCGTTTCAACCGGCGCTGAAGAGAAGAAAATGGGGATAAAGAGTTCTTCCACTCGTACACTCATTTTAGAAGACGTCCCTGTACCAGTTGAAAACCTATTAGGTGAATTTGGTAAGGGCCACGTGATTGCCTTTAATATCTTAAATATCGGACGCTATAAATTAGCTGTTGGCGGTGTAGGCGGATCTAAGAGTGCCTTCGAAATGACTGTGAAATATGCAAATGGCCGCAAGCAGTTTAAAACGCCAATCGCTCAGTTTAACTTAACTAAAGAGAAATTTGGTACAATGGCATCCAAAATTTATGCAGCAGAAAGTGCTGTTTACCGTACAATCGGCTTGTATGAGGATAACCAAGGTAAGCTGACTGATGAGGAAGCGAAAGACATTAAAAAGGTAGCCAATTCAATTGCAGAGTATGCGATTGAGTGTTCATTAAACAAATTCTTTAACAGTGAAGTGTTAGATTATGTGGTAGACGAAGGCGTTCAAATTCATGGTGGATATGGTTTCATGCAGGAGTATCCAATTGAGAGAGCATACCGTGATTCTCGTATTAACCGTATTTTCGAAGGTACAAACGAAATCAATCGTTTGTTAGTATTAGGCACATATCTGCGTAAAGCGATGAAGGGTGAGCTTCCATTATTCCAAAAAGCAATGGCTCTACAAGAAGAACTAATGATGCTTATGCCTGAGGAGCCAGGTGATGAGCCGTTAGCACAAGAAAAATATTTAGTGAAAAACGCGAAGAAGATCGGCTTACTAGCAGCTGGTTTAGCCGCACAAAAATACGGCAAGGCAATTGAAAAAGAGCAAGAAATTTTCGTGAACATTGCTGATATTGTATCCAATGCGTATGCTATGGAATCTGTCGTATTACGTACAGAAAAGGCAATCGCTAAAGATGGTGTAGAGAAGAGCAAACAAAAGCTTCTTTACACTCAAATCTTCTGCCAAGAAGCATTTAATAAAATTGAAGCAGATGCAAAAGAAACATTGGTTGCTGTTGAACACGGTGATACTCTTCGCATGATGTTATCTTCGCTTCGCAAGTTTACTCGCCACACGCCAATCAACGTAATTGCGAAAAAGCGCGAAGCAGCAGATGCCCTTATTGAAGCAGAACGCTATATCGTTTAAAATGAAATACGGGCTCCCTTTTTATCAAGGGGGCTTTTTATTTTTTTAAATAAAAGAAGGAGTATTTACGAAATTAGTCGAATTTTTTTATGTGGAACATATTTTTTGCATTAGGATTTTGTAAAACGTTATGATAATATTCAAATGACGTTAGTGCGTCATCTGAATTAGTGGGAAAGGGCGGTGAAACTTTTGTCTCTTACTTTTTACTGGTATCCAAAATGCGGCACATGTCGAAACGCAAAGAAATGGCTGGATGCCCATCATCTTTCCTATGAAGAAGTACATATTGTGGAACATCCCCCAAGTCGTGAGCAATTGCAGGATCTTTATCAAAAAAGCGGACTAGAACTAAAAAAATTCTTTAATACTAGCGGTATGAAATATCGTGAATTAGGTATAAAGGATAAAATGAAGTCAGCAACGGATGAAGAGCTGCTAGACTTACTTGCCTCCGATGGGATGTTAATCAAGCGGCCGATTTTAACGGATGGCGAACGAGTCACCGTAGGCTTTAAAGAAGAAGAGTATGAAAAAATGTGGCAATAAGCCTACTCTTCCTTTCCTGACTCATGGTAATCGATTTTATTCGATGATAAATTTTTTAGAAAAAAACAATGGAGGGATTTAAGCGAATGAGTACACCAAAAGAGTTACGTTATTCAGAAGAACACGAATGGGTAAAAGTTGAAGGGGAAAAGGTGCGCGTTGGTATCACTGACTTTGCACAGCATGAATTAGGAGATATCGTATTCGTTGAACTACCTGAAGTTGGTACAGAAGTATCAGCAGACGAGCCATTCGGAAGCGTTGAATCTGTTAAAACAGTTTCTGAGCTATATGCACCTGTTAGCGGAAAAGTGGTAGAAGTAAACGAAGACTTAAATGACAGCCCTGAATTTGTAAATGAATCTCCATATGAAAAAGCATGGATGATTGTCATCGAACTTTCTGATAGCAGCGAAGTAGAAAAGCTAATGACTGCTGAACAGTACGAAGAAATGGTTAAAGAAGACTAATCATCATTAGAAAAGCACCTTTTAGGGTGCTTTTTCTGTTAAAAATCTAGGGTTACCTCTTTTAATAATAATTTCCACGATTTCTTCTACTAAAGTGGGGAAACTAAACGTAAACATATTAAAAGAGGGTGGACATATGTCATTGAAACAACAAAAGGTAGATGTTACCGATCGTGTAGTAGGAAAAATTAAAAACGGTGAGATTGAGCTATTCTTAGAATCATCCTCGATTGGAAAAATTAAACTTCCAGAGAATATGCAGTATGAGCTAGAGCATCACTTTGAGGCCGACCAACAAAAGATATACCAGCATGTGACGGTTACCGATCAACCTGATGCGAAATATACCGATTGTGATGAAGGTGGATGGTGTTAACTCCAACGTTGTAGCCGTCGTGAGTATGAGCAGATACCTATTTTTAAGATGACAATAATGATATAGTTAACATACTAAGAAGAAGACACACGTAATCAAAATTTTAGAATATGTTAACATAAACAACTTCTATTACAGGTGATGGATATGAATGATTCGTATGTTGACAAAGTTCTTATTGTCGAAGGAAAGTCAGATAAAAATAAGGTAAAAAGTATAGTAAAGGAACCGGTTGAAATCATTTGTACGAATGGAACCATCAGTGTTTCGAAGCTCGATGAATTAATTGAGTTTCTTGAAGATAAGGATGTCTACATTCTTGTTGATGCAGATCAAGCAGGTGAAAAGCTTCGTAAGCAATTTAAGCGGGAGTTTCCACATGCTGAGCATATATATATCGATCGGATGTATCGCGAGGTCGCAACGGCACCAGTACAGCATTTGGCGACTGTTCTTTTAGGAGCGAACATCGATGTGCATACTGAGTTTTTAGAAATGGGATAATGAGTAATGAACGAATGGAATCAAAATAATTTCACTGATTTCCTTGAAAGGAAGTCAACTGGACTCGTATATTTTTACACACCTCTCTGCGGTACGTGCCAACTGGCATCAAAAATGCTGCAGGTGGTAGAGCAACTAGTAGAGATAGATATGGGAAAAATGAACTTAAATTTTTATCCTGAATTGGCAATGGACCTAGAGATTGAAAGTGTACCCTGCCTGATATTTGTTAGAGACGGATTGATAACAGAAACACTGTATGCTTTTCATTCAGTCCCGTTTTTATTGGATAAAATCAACTTATTTGTAAAGGAAGCAGATGCGTAGTGCATCTGCTTTTTTAATTTCATTTGTCTTATACTTTTACAGCTTCAAGAAGCAGATCGACAATATGGACGCCCCTCATTTTTAAGCTCAAACCTTCACGCTCGATTCCGAGCTTCATCTGCAGCAGGCAGCCAGGATTTGCAGTAACAATGGTCGTAGCCTGAGAAGATTTTGCCTGCTCCATTTTGTAATCAAGCATCTTCATCGACATTTCCGATTCAATAATATTGTAGATTCCAGCAGATCCGCAACAACGGTCTGCATCATTCATTTCCCTGTATTCTGTTCCCTTGATTGCCTGCAGTAGCAGCCTCGGAGCAGAGGCTGTTTTCATGACATTTCGGAGATGGCAGGAATCCTGGTACGTAATTACCTGATGTGGGAGCTCAAGCTCAACTTTTTCATGGAAACCAACAGCAACCAGAATCTCAGAGATATCCTTAATTTTACTCTTAAAGGCAGAGGCACGGTCTTTCCATATCGGGTCGTCCTTCAGCAAATGGTCATAATCAATTAGAAAGGCGCCACAGCCTCCGGCATTTGTAATAATGTAATCAACATTTAAGTCTTCAAATGCGTTAATATTCTTTTTGGCGAGCGCCTTCGCATCTTCCTTTTCACCGCTGTGTCCGTGAAGAGCGCCGCAACAGGCCTGGTCTTTCGGAATCACAATTTCACAGCCGGCTAGCTGAAGGAGCCTCGTCGTGGCATTATTCGTTTCTAGGAACATTGTATCCATCAGGCAGCCGCTAAAAAAGGCAACTCTGTTGGTTTTTGTGCCTATAGGCTCCAAATGTTCGGGACGGTTTTTCATTTCTTTCATTGTAGGTACTTTCGGCAAAACCTTCTCCATTGTGGCGAGAGAATCTGGCAGCAGATTCATCATACCAGTATTTCTCACAAAAGTCTGAAGGCCTGAACGCTGGTAAAAACCAAGAAGTCCTGTTAGATTCCGCATTCTGTTTTGGTGCGGAAACAAGCCCTTGAACACTGCTTTCCTTACCACTCTTACTGGCATCGAGAATTTTTTGTTCTGGTTGACAATATCCCGCGCATCCTCTAGAAGGTGGCCATAATTTACGCCAGATGGACAGACCGGCTCACATGCACGGCAGCCGAGGCAGAGGTCAAGTGACCTTTCAAAATCTTCATCCGGTTCAATAAGGCCATCTACCACTGCTTTCATTAAGGCAATACGGCCTCGTGGAGAATGAGATTCTTTATATCCTGATTCAATATAAGTTGGGCAAGTTGGGAGGCAAAATCCGCATCTCATGCAATTCAGGAGCTCATCTTCGTTCATCCGCTCCTTAAATTGCTGCTGAATTATTTCCTTTTCTTTCACTGTTGTCATTTCATTACCACCACTCGTTTCCTGCTGTCTTCCATGAATACTTTCCCAGGGTTCATGATATTATTGGGGTCCAAGGCATCTTTTACAGACTTCATCGCCGAAATACCAGCTTTTCCAAGCTTTAATTCAAGGTAAGGGGCTTTCATAATACCTACGCCGTGTTCTCCAGTTATGGTTCCGCCAAGTTCAATTGCTTTCTCGAATATCTCCGCAAATGCCTTTTCAACACGTTCCATTTCTTCATGGTTGCGTGCATCTGTAGGACAAGTGGGGTGAAGATTCCCGTCCCCTGCATGACCGAACGTACAAATATCCAAATTATATTTCACAGCAATCTGGTTAATTGCTTTCACCATTTTCGCAATTTCAGACCTTGGCACGGTAGCGTCCTCAAGTATAGTTGTCGGCTTCAAACGTGCAAGTGCAGAAAGCGCGGTCCTGCGAGCGGTCCTTAAAGCATCTGCCTCATGTTCAGTCTTTGCAATTTGGACAGACACTGCGCTCTCCTGCTTACAGATTTCAGACATCTTCGCAATGTCGCGTTCCACCACTTCAGGTGGGCCATCCTGTTCAATCAAAAGGACTGCTTCTACATTTGTCGGCAGGCCTACCTGCGCATAATCTTCTACCACTTTTAATGTCGGCTGGTCTAGAAACTCCAGTGTCGCAGGAATAATCTTGTTGGCAATTATTTTAGACACAGTTCTTGCAGCAGCCTCCATGTCCTGGTATAAGGCGAGCATTGTTTTTTTCGTTTCCGGAATCGGAATAAGCTTTAACGTAGCCTCGGTTATAATGCCTAGGGTTCCTTCTGAGCCGACATACAGACGTGTAAAGTCGTAACCGGCGACATCCTTAGCCAGCTTTCCTCCTGTACGGATAATTTCGCCATTTGGCAGTACGATTTCAAGGGCAATGACATAATCCCTTGTCACTCCGTACTTCAGGCCGCGGAGCCCACCTGAATTTTCATTGATTGTTCCACCAATCGTGGCTATTTTCATTGAACCTGGATCAGGCGGATAGAAGAGCCCCTTGGCTTCTACAGCTTTAATTACTTCATAGGCAATCACCCCTGGCTGAACAGTGGCTGTTAGATTTTCTTCATCTATTTCGAGGATCTTATTCATGTGTTTAAAAAGCATGACGATTCCTCCCATTATTGGGCAGGTCCCCCCGCAAAGGTTTGTGCCGGAGCCACGTGGAACAATAGGGATTTTATATTCATTGCAAATTTTGACCACTTCAGATACCTCTGCTGTATTCCTTGGACTTACTACAGCATCGGGTAGCGCCTGAAAATTTGGCGTAGAATCGTAGGAATAGACAAGCCTTCCTGTCTTTGTGTCGTCAAAATTTTCTGCTGTTACGATACTAATAATCTTGTTTTTTACTTCCTCTAATAGTTTGTTAGTTTCTTTCACAGTATTGGCTTTCATTTTGCTCCCCCGTTCTTGGATTCTAAAATTAACAGCTTCTGTCTATGAAAAGACAGAAGCCTAGTATATTTATGGTTGCAAAGTAAACTCTTTTACGGAATCATCCATGAAAGGACATTATTTTGCAGGAATGTGATAATACCTACCAATATAACAAGGAATAAGCTGTGCTTGATTGTAAAGCGGAACAAATCGGATTCTTTCCCTGCGAGTCCAACTGCTGCACACGCAACTGCAATGGACTGCGGGGATATCATTTTGCCGGTTACCCCTCCAGATGAGTTCGCAGCAATTGCAAGTACAGGGTCCATTCCAATAGAAGTGGCTGTGATTTTTTGTAGATTTCCGAACAGCAGGTTGGCAGATGTATCTGATCCGGTAATAAACACTCCGAGCCAGCCAAGGAATGGTGAGAAGAATGGGAACAATACCGATCCAGTTTTGGCCAGAGTCATTCCTAGCGTTGTGCTCATTCCAGATGCATTTGTAATATAGGCAAAACCGACAACAGAAGCAATTGTTAGAATGGGAAACTTTAATTCATTAAGCGTTTCACCGAATGTTAGAATCCAGTTTTTCCATGAGATTCCAACAATAAATTTAGAAATGATCGCAGCTATTAAAATAGCGGTTCCAGCTGCTCCAAGAATCTCCAGCTTGTAAACAGCAGCGACCGGATCCCCTGCAGCATTGAGCACTTTATTATTCAGTAGCGGTACTTCAGGCATGAATGTCAGGTTGTGCCCAATAGAGTTAACGATTTTAAGGATTGCATTGGCACCTTCATAATGCCCAGTAAGAGCTAGCTTGACAGTTGGGATTCCCCATACCGAAATGATGGCAGTCAGCACAAGGAATGGAGACCAAGCCTTGAAAATTTGTCCCCCCGTATTCGTCTTCTGAATGTTTCCAACCGGGGTTTTAGCAGCTGCTGTTGCTGCAAGTTCCTGCTCGGCAGCAAAACGGAAAACGGTCTTAGGCTTCCAAAACTTCAGGAAGATGGCCAAAGCGAACAAGGATACAAGGGAGGAAAGAATATCCGGAAGTTCAGGTCCCATGAAATTGGATGTTATATATTGAGTCAATGCAAAGGAAATTCCTGAGACGAGTATTGCGGGCATAATTTCCATAGCTCTTTTAAAGCCTGCCATAATGACAACTAAATAGAAGGGGATAAATACAGACAAGAACGGAAGCTGACGGCCGACCATTTTGGAGATTTCCATTGCAGGTACCCCTGTCGGACCTTCTACAGCAATAATTGGTATACCGATCGCCCCGAAAGCAACAGGTGCAGTGTTGGCGATTAGGCATAGGCCTGCAGCATATAAAGGATTAAAGCCGAGCCCAACTAATAGTGCGGCAGAGATCGCAACAGGGGCTCCAAAGCCGGCCGCACCTTCCAAAAACGCACCAAAAGAGAACGCTACCAAAAGTGCCTGTAAACGGCGATCTTCAGTAATAGACAGTACAGAGTTTCTAATAATATCAAATTGTCCCGTTTTAACAGTCAATTTGTACAAAAATACAGAAGAAATGATAATCCAGCCGATTGGCAGGATACCGTAAACAGCTCCCTGTGTCGTAGACATTACAGCCATTCCGGCAGGCATTTTAAAGGCTATAACAGCAATCAGCAATGCAACTGCAAGTGTTGAAAGTCCCGCAAGATGCCCCTTCATTCTTTTGATCGCCAAAGCCCAGAAAAAATATAAAATAGGAATTAGTGCAACAATGGCTGACAGAGCAAGATTATCTCCTACAGCGGTAAAATTTTGAGTAAACAAATAATATACCCCCTTAAATGATAAAACTGAGTGTTACAATACTATGTAAAGGTCCTCCCTCCGATAGTAGTAATCGCTTACATTTTAACATAAGGTCATCTGATGACTAGGTGATTAACTGCTACAGAAAAGTATAGGGGATATTTATTAGCTTGACAACATATTTATTTTACTTTGGTGAAAATTCCAAATATTAAAGTGGGTTTTCATAGTAATTCCTATAAAATCATTTTTTGGGGAATGAATAATAAAGACGGTCCTACCGAAAAGCTGTATAATTGGAGTGGAATTTACGTAAACGGAGACATGGGGGCAAACACATTGGAATATAAAAAGATAAAGCCAAAAAAAATATATGAAGAAGTCGCCGAAACAATATATGAATTGATCAGGTCTGGACAGCTGAAGCCAGGTGATAAACTCGATTCTGTTACGCAGCTTGCGGAGAATTTCAACGTTGGCCGTTCAGCAGTCCGGGAAGCGTTGACAGCCTTAAAAGCAATGGGTTTAATCGAAATCAGGCAGGGGGAAGGAACATATGTCAGGGAATTTGAGACTGAACAAATAACTTTTCCACTTTCAACAGCCATACTAATGAACAAGGAAGACATTGCCCATCTGCTTGAGGTGCGTAAAATTCTTGAACTTGGAACCGTTTTTGCCGCTGCCCAGAAAAGAACCGACTCTCAGCTTAAAGCAATGGAGACTGCTCTTGAAGATATGAAACTTGTCAATGGCAATGAAGAGATCGGAGAAAAAGCGGATTTAGCTTTCCATTTGGCCATCGCGGAGGGATCCCAAAATCCTTTGTTGACCAGTCTTATGAATCACGTATCAGGTCTAATGGGTGAAACAATGAAAGAAACCCGCCGACTATGGCTCTATTCTAAGCAAACTACTACCTACAGGCTGTATGAAGAGCATGCTTCTATATATCAGGCAATAAAGGAGCAGGATAAGGAATTAGCTAGATCACTGATGCTTGAGCACATTGAAAATGTTGAGAGTGTCCTCCATAATTTTTTAGCAAAAACCAAAGTAAAATCTGAATAACGACTGCACCTTCGTCTATGATGGAGGTCAGTTTTTTTTTTTTGTAAATTTCTGAAAACCGTTCCAAAAATAAATAAATCTATAGTATTATAATTTTTAATCGCATCTTCGCATTTCAGGTCATCTGATGACCAGTTAAGTTGAAAATGCAGTAAATGGCAAGATAGAACGTTTCAGGGAGAGATTAGAATGAAAGTGACTCTTTTTGCAACATGCCTTGTAGACATGTTTCAGAGTGATGTGGGAAAAGCAACTGTTGAGCTTTTGGAAAGGCTCGGATGTCAAATTGATTTTCCAGAATCCCAGGTCTGCTGTGGGCAGCCAGCATATAACAGTGGCTATGTTAAAGAATCAAAGGAAGCGATGAAGAGGATGATCGAAACCTTTGAACATGCCGAGTATATTGTATCACCTTCGGGTTCGTGTGCATTCATGTTTCATGAATATCCCCATGTTTTTAAAGGGGATCCTGTATGGGAGCCAAGGGCAAGTGCACTAGCCGCGAAAACGTATGAGCTTACACAATTTATTGTAGATGTATTAAAAATTGAGGACGTCGGTGCCAGGTTTGAAGGCAATGTGACTTATCATACCTCCTGTCACATGACAAGGCTGCTTGGAGTCAGAAAAGCACCGATGATTCTTTTGGAAAATGTAAAAGGCCTCAAGTTTACTGAGTTACCTGGAAAAGAGCAGTGCTGCGGATTTGGGGGAACCTTTTCTGTGAAAATGGCCCAAATTTCAGAACAGATGGTCGATGAAAAAGTTTTGCATGTAGAAGAAACTGGAGCTGATTACTTGATTGGTGCAGACGCAGGCTGCTTGATGAATATCGGGGGCCGAATTGAAAGAAAAGGGAAGCCAATCAAGGTATTGCATATCGCTGAAGTATTGAACAGCCGGTAAATTCCGATATATGTGTGGAAAATCCACAATTGCTTTGCAACAAGGCTTCTAGATTCCATAAGAATGGAGGGATTATTCGATGGCTATGAAAATCGGAAAAGATGAGTTTAAAGAACGCGTGGGAAAAGGAATCAATGATTCTTTCATGCGCGGTGCTGTTGCCGGGGCACAGGAGCGCATGGGTTCCCGCCGTCGTGATGTGACTGAAGAAATGGGGAACTGGGAAGAATGGCGGTCCCACGGGGAAGAAATCAGACAGCATGTGCTTGAAAATCTAGATTATTATCTAGAGCAATTGAGCGAGAATGTTGCCAAGCGCGGCGGTCATGTATTTTTTGCCCAAACAGCTGAAGAAGCCAACGATTATATCAAAGGTGTCATTGCCAAAAAGAATGCAAAAAAAGTGGTAAAGTCCAAATCAATGGTGACAGAGGAAATATCACTCAATGCGGCACTTGAACAAACTGGCTGCGAGGTGATTGAAACAGACCTTGGCGAATACATTCTCCAGGTAGATGATCATGAGCCTCCATCTCATATTGTGGTACCTGCACTGCATAAAAACAAAGAACAAATTCGTGATGTTTTCACGGAAAAGCTAGGATACGATAAAACTTCTAAGCCAGAGGAATTGGCTTGGCATGCTCGTCAGACACTACGGGAAAAGTTTTTATCAGCTGATGTTGGTATCACTGGCTGTAACTTTGCCGTTGCGGAAACGGGTTCCTTTAGCCTTGTCACTAATGAAGGGAATGCCGACTTAGTCACTGCGCTTCCGAAAACACAGATTACCGTAATGGGAATGGAAAGGCTAGTTCCGACCTTCGAGGAAATGGAAGTTCTCGTCAGCCTGCTTACAAGAAGTGCCGTTGGACAGAAATTAACAAGCTATATTACCGTGTTGACAGGTCCTAGGGAAGAGCTAGATACAGACGGCCCAGAGGAATTTCACCTTGTTATTGTAGATAATGGGCGATCGAATATTCTTGGAGGCGAATTTCAGTCCGTTCTCCAGTGTATCCGCTGTGCAGCCTGCATCAACGTTTGCCCAGTATACCGCCATATCGGGGGGCATTCCTATGGGTCAATCTACTCCGGCCCGATTGGGGCGGTGCTCTCACCACTTTTGGGAGGCTATGACGAATACAAAGAGCTTCCGTATGCATCAACATTGTGCGGAGCATGTACCGAGGTTTGTCCCGTGAAAATCCCGCTGCATGAACTGCTCCATAAGCACCGTCAGGTTATTGTGGAACGAGAAGGAAAAGCACCAATTTCTGAAAAACTTGCGATGAAAGCATTTGGCTTAGGAGCAGCGTCACCTGCCCTGTATAAAATTGGATCAAAAATTGCGCCTACGGCTATGAACCCATTCACTGTCGGCGACAAAATTTCAAAAGGGCCGGGGCCATTAAAAGCCTGGACAGAAATAAGGGAATTCCCGGCTCCAAATAAAGAAAGATTCAGAGACTGGTTTAAAAACAGGGATAAAGGAGGCAATGCGTGATGGAGGGAAGCATTCAAAATCGTGAAGTGTTTTTAGACAAAATTGCCAACCGCCTTGGGCGCTCCCGGTCAAATGAAGTAAAACGGCCAGACTGGAAATTTCAGCCTCAGGAGCAGGTGCTAAAGGATGCATCACCTGATGAACTTGTGGACGTACTAAAAAACCACTGTCTGAAAATCCACACAAGCCTTGTCCTTACAAATACAAAAGAGCTTTCTGAAAAACTGAATGAAACTGTTACCAACTATGGTGGCGGGCCCGTGATTGCCTGGAAGGATCAACGTTTTTCTGATTGGGGTCTTAACCCTTTAATGAAAAAGGAATGGCCTGAACAAAACATTGAGTTTTATGAGTGGGACCACTCGAGGGGCGAGGAGAATATCCGCCAGGCTGAAAGGGCAAACGTAGGAATCACAATCAGCGAAATTACCCTTGCTGAATCAGGCACCGTAGTACTGTTTAGCGATAAGGATAAAGGAAGGTCTGTTTCTTTCCTCCCCGCCACATATATCGCGCTTATTCCTAAAAGCAGCATTGTACCCCGCATGACCCAGGCAGCAAGAAAAATGCGTGAAATGCACTTAGCTGGGAAACAAGTTGCTTCGTGCGTTAATTTCATAACTGGTCCAAGCAACTCGGCAGATATCGAATTGAACCTGGTCGTAGGTGTTCACGGCCCGGTTAAGGCAACCTATATTATAATTGAAGATTTATAACAAATAGCATAAAGAGGAGCTAGTCTAATTTTAGGACCGGCTCCTTTTTATATTAAAGGTTCTAGCTTATTCTAAAAGGGAAAAAGAGGTTTTTGTAGAATTTTTACAGTACCGCTTTTCTTAAATATATTAGCTGGAGGTTATTGATGAACAAATTTTCTGTAAATCTTTCAACGATTTTTACTGAGGTTCCTTTTTTGGAGCGTTTTAAGAAAGCCCGGGATTTTGGCTTTTCTTATGTTGAATGCCAATTTCCATATATGTATTCAATGGGAGAAATCCGACAGGAACTTGTACAGCATCAATTATCAATGGTGTTATTGAATTTGCCTCCGGGTAATTGGGAAATGGGAGATCGGGGGATAGCAGCGGATCCAACTAGAGTAAACGAATTTAAAAGATCCGTACACGAAGGAATAAAGTATGCGACAGCTTTGAACGTTTCTAAGATTCACTGTATGGCAGGCATCGTCTCCGGAGTGAATGCCGAACTAGCAAGGGAGACTTATATAGATAACCTTCATTATGCTGGAACGGAAATGGTAAAGCATGGCCTAACGATTTTAATAGAACCGATTAACCAATACGATATGCCTGGTTATTTTTTGAATGATATTCGTGAGGCAGAACAGATTCTAAAAGAAGTGGCTTTACCTAATGTGAAGCTTCAATTTGATTTTTACCATATTGAAAGAGTAAATGGGTACTCGCTCTCAATCTATAAAAAATATGCTGATATTGTTGGTCATGTGCAAATAGCTGATGTTCCAGGACGGCACCAGCCAGGCACAGGGGAAATGGATTATCAACAGGTTATACACTATTTAAATGATACATACGAGGGTTTCATCGGACTAGAATATACTCCCCATGGAAAAAGCGAAGAAAGTTTCGAATGGTTATCGTGGATAGGTAAGGGAGGGAAATAGTATGAAAATCGGATTTATTGGAACAGGTGTTATGGGTTCCAGGATGGTAAAAAGGCTGCTTGATCATGGATATCAAGTGCATGTATATAACCGGACCAAGGAGAAAGTAAAAGCACTGGAAGAGCATGGAGCCATGTATGTAGAATCTATTTCATTGATTTCACTTAATTGTGATATCATTTTTACCTGTTTATCTATGCCTGAGGATGTATTGGAAGTTTATCTAGGAAACTCTGGAATCATCGAACATGCACGTCCCGGTACAATATGTATAGATCTAACATCAGTGGGAGCAGATACAAGTAAAGCAATCTCCGGGCAAGCCTGTGAAAAGGGAATATATTATCTCGATTCTCCAGTAAGCGGAGGGCCTGAAGGAGCAGAAAATGGGAATTTAACCATAATGGTCGGTGGCGAGAAACAGGCCATTGAATCAGTTTTACCTTTACTGAGCGTTTTAGGAGAAACGATTGAATATCTCGGTCCTTCCGGATCTGGGAGCATTGCCAAGCTTCTCAATCAATATCTCGTAGCTGTACATTCGCTTGCGGCTTCAGAAGTAATGGTAACTGGATCTGCATTTGGCCTTGATTCTGAACAGCTATACAATATTTTAAGGGTCAGCTATGGGGACAGTCGTATTTTGCGGAGGCATATGGAACAATATGTGTTTAACCGCCAATTTAAACCTGGTGGGGCAGTGAAATACGTCCATAAAGATGTCCGATTGGCAAATCAGCTTTTACATCAGGCGGGAATTAAACAATTTACTGGCCAAATGGCAGAGCAGGCATTTAACAATGCAGCAACTAAGGGTCTTAACGATCTAGACATGTCAGCAGTGATCCTGCCTCTGGAAGAGCAATGTGGGGTTGTTGTTAAGAAAACACGAAGTTAATAACAACTCTGGTTGGCGGCTCAAAATTAAGAGAACAACAAAAAAGCCTTCGATTCCTATAATTATTAGGTTCGAAGGCATTTTTTAATCGATTTGGGTGGCAGGCTCTTTCATATATCTATTAAGGTTTTTGTCAAATTACTTATTCTATTTCAATATCATATCCCCAGGTATTCATTCCGCCAGTCATATTGTAAATTTTAGAAAATCGATTACTTTTTAATATTTCACTGGCTTGGGCCGACCGAGTCCCACTTCGACAAACTACTAAATATGGTTTTTCTTTTTCCAATTCATTCAAACTATTTTCTAATTCTTGTAGTGGTACCAGCTTTGCATGTGGAATATGACCTTCTTGATACTCTTCGGGCGTTCGAACATCTAAGACTACTACTTCTTTTTTGTCTATTAATTTCTTTGCTTCCACCGATGATACATTCCTATATCCTTCGCTACTAATACCACAAGCTGACAGGATAATTAGTAAAATGACTGATGCTAATGATAAAAATATCTTCATGTTAATACCCCTTTAAAGAACAAGGGGTACCCCCTTTCTTTTGACAGTTTTCTTTATTATACCTTGAGGGGTATAGAAGTGACTGAGTTAAATTTGAACAATTATCAAACTATCAAGACAGGTTTCTCGTAATTAACAAAATCCGCGTCATGAAGGACAAAAATTGGTTGGATAATTAAAAAATTGTCCTTCATGTGGGTTATGAAGGACAAAAATGGGTTGGATAACTAAAAAATTGTCCTTCATGTGGGTTATGAAGGACAAAAATTGGTTGGATAATTAAAAAATTGTCCTTCATGTGGGTTATTAAGGACAAAAATTGGGTGGATAACTAAAAAACTGTCCTTCATCGGGGGTATGAAGGACAAAAAACGGTTGGAAACAAGAAAACTGTCTTTCATCCGGGCCCCCTGTAAGTAAACCCGTTACCTTAAAAACAGGGGGTGTGTTGTGGTGGTTAGACCGTTCGAGAAGGTCTATTTTTAACAGTAATGCTAGTAATAAATATGACTAACAATGTTAATGTTATAAATCCAAATAATGAAGCTGCGACCTGTACCGTTGATGGTTCGTCAGTCAAAGCTTCAGAAGATTGAGCACTATCACCAATTGCATTTACTGCCGTAACCGTATACACATACTGGCCGCCCGTGTGCAGTGTCGCTGTCTGATCCATAAAGTTTGGCTCCGTTAGATTTGATGCAACTTTAGTGTAACCGCTGCTAAATCCTAAACTATTGACTTTTTTCCGATAGACGGTATAGGAAGCTGCACCATCTGTTGGGTTCCAAGTAAGAGCAACAGATTTTTTATTTTTCCTAGTTGCCATAATCCAATCTGGTGTGGCTGGAACAGTAGTTAGTTTAGTATGAAAGGAGTATATCCCTTTCATAGCTTCGGAGCCTCCTTTTACTGCTGAAATTTTCCAGTAATAGCGTGTGTCGGTTTCAAGCCTTTTGACTTTTACAGACGTTGAAAAAATGATTTTATCATGAACAATATTTTTAAAGTCAGGATCATTTGCCACCAGAAGATGGTAACTGCCCGCACCAGCTTGAGCACTCCATTTGAACGTAACAGTAGAAGGATTGACCTCTTGGGCACCATTCTTTGGTGATACTTTAAGGGATAAATCAGGAACCACATGAATAATACGAGAATCATGCGTGCTCAGTTTGGCAGTATAACCTGAATTCATTTTTCCTAAATCTTGATGACTCCACAGATTACGAACGTTAGCAGCACCTTTAATTCCTAAATCGGACCACTCGACTGTTATATTCTCTGTGGAAGACCCTGTGTTAAAGATGCCCACATTGTATGAGCCGTCCGGCAGAGTTTGGTAGAATATTTGAGCAGTGTCTGTTTTGATTAAGCGCTTCCCTGCAACACCGCTTTGGTTTACACCAATAATTTCGTCATTGGTAAGAAGACCAATTCCATAATCGTCTAACTTCATCAAGTCATTGCCAATAACAAAATGAGAGGCAGCGATGGCCCATAGAGATACATACGAACGTTTTTCCTCGTCCGTTAAACCATCTTTACTTCCGTTAGCTACATTAAGTGAGTCAAAGTCATTCCAACCGCCTGGCCCTGCATGAGGCTGCCACTTTGCGGCATCAGCAAATCTTCTTGATACCTTTTTCCAATTGGTCAGCGTATCCCTCCCATAGGCTTCAACATCATGGTCTGTCCGCCAGCCGTTGGATAAATGCTGCCAAGTAGAAACATGTTTGATATCCAAGTTATTGGATAACTCGACGTGAATCGGTCTTCCAGTTTTCTTCAGCGCTTTTGCCCAGGCTTCAATATCTGGAATATCCTGGTTGCGTACGCCATCAATTTTTAGATAATCCACTCCATAGGAAGCAAACAGTCTTGCCCAAGAATCAATGAACTCTTGCGCACCAGGCTTTGAAAAATCAATGGCGTACATGTTGTCGAAATTAAAACTTACTTTCTGACCTATACTTAGGTCAACAATATCTTTTGCGTGGTACGGTGTACCTTCAATCGGAGTATTTTGATCAATCGCCCCTTTGGGAATACCCAAAGTGACATACAAACCGAACTTCAGCCCTTTCTTGTGTATATATTCGCCAAGAGCCTTCATACCGTTAGGAAATTTTTCGGGGTCGACTACCCATCTGCCATACTTGTCCACGGTAGTGGACCAATTTAGTTGGTAATAGTCGTCTAAGTTAACATATTCATAGCCGTGGGATTTAAATTTTGTTGCCATTACATCAGCAGCTGATTTGATCTTTTCTTCGGTTGGCTTTTTACGAATAGAGCTCCAGCTGCTCCAGCCCATAATTGGCCGTTGCGCTAGTTGATTATATTTTGAAGCTTCTGTTTCTTCAGGGGCTATTATGAAAACGGAAAAAATTCCGGAAAGGAAAATGAAACTTGATAACACTGTTGAAAATATTTTTTTAAACATAAGACCTCCTTAAATGATAGATTGATTCTTATTAACTTGATCAATATATTAATATCAACTCTATCATAATATAGAACACTTCATAGTTTAATGAACAATATGTTCCAACAATAATTTTATTTTAATTTTCATAACTAATATTTAATTCTGAAAATTTGTTGAATTTTAACTTTAAGAGTGTTTTAATAAATGTAAAGGTTTACTTATCAGATATGTGATATCTGAAAGGAAGGGGGGAGATGTGTGTGCAGGTTAAAAAAATCACGACAAAGAAGGTATCCGATTCGGTTGTAGAGCAAATGGAGGAGATGATTAAATCTGGCACGTTTCAGGCGGGAGAAAAACTACCTTCTGTCAGGGAACTTTGTGAGATGTTCGGTGTCGGCCGTTCTGCCGTACGCGATGCCATTACGACCTTAAAGGGTAAAGGTGCTGTCGATGTAAAGCAGGGGGAAGGAACTTATATACTTGAATTTGATTCAACCAGATTATTTAACAATCAACTGTTGCTACCACGCCCTAGAGATATCAGTGAACTTTTTCAAGTTAGGAAGCTTTTGGAGCCTGGTATTACTGAGATGGCAGCGAACAATCGTACTGAGGCGGATTTGAATTTAATGGAAAAGATTCTTACAAACCAAGCTACTAAAGGTTGGGAGGCGGATTATCTCTTACATACAGCAATTGCTCGGGCTGCGGGAAATGAAATTATCATCCAACTTTTGCAATTCATCTCGACAACAATGAAGAATGCCATGATCGACTTTCACAACTATATCGAGAAAAATCCAGACATCGCTCACATGATTGAAAAACAACATGCAGGAATCTATCAATCAATTAAGTTAGGAATGTCTCAGAAAGCGAAACAGATGATGATGGAGCATTTGAATTTTGTTGAAAAAGCGCTTTTAAAAAGTCATGTTTTTGAACAATCATCTAGTCGATAGAAGAAAACGTATTTTTTTGCAAGAAAACAGAAACATTGTTGCTTATTACGAAACAGGAGGTGTTGGTATTGATTACGGCAGAACTTTTAACAGAGCTAAAGGCCATTCTATCTGAAGAACAAGTCGTAGAGGGAGAAAATCATCCGCTGGGGAATAGTGGATGTGTGAAGGTTTTTCCAAATACAGAGGAAGAAATAGCTGCGGTACTTAAATATGCCAATGAAACTGATAAAAAGGTATGTATCGAAGGCAGCGGAACAAAAAGAGGGTTTGGCGGTTTGACTGAGTCAACCGATATTGTACTTTCTTTAGCTAATTATAAAGGGATTGTGGAACATGTTGTGGGTGACATGACGTTAACAGTGAAAGCTGGAACAACCTTTAAGGATTTACAAGAGTACTTGGCTCAGCACAAACAAAAAATCTCACTTGACCCCTACCTGCCGGAGTCGGCTACCATTGGTGGAATCATTGCATCTAATGAAAGCGGGCCCAAGAGGCTGGGCTATGGTTCTTCAAGAGATGTTGTAATCGGTTTAAGAGTTGTATACCCAGACGGTAAAGTACTACGGGCTGGTGGTAAAGTAGTAAAAAACG
The DNA here is from genome assembly GCF_047302305.1 of Neobacillus phoenicis. Taxonomy (NCBI): domain Bacteria; kingdom Bacillati; phylum Bacillota; class Bacilli; order Caryophanales; family Bacillaceae; genus Neobacillus; species Neobacillus phoenicis. The sequence continues at coordinate 1,522,540 of NZ_CP154847.1, forward strand.
TTGCAGGTTATGATATGAACAAATTGTTTATAGGATCAATGGGTACGTTAGGTGTGTTATCTGAAGTAACGGTAAAGCTTCGTCCTCTCCCTAAATATGAAAGTTTACATTTATTATTTTTCCCTCAAGGAAATATGGAAGAGATTCGGGCGTTTGCTATAAAGCTCCTCGATTCTACAATCGAGCCTGTAACTCTTGAACTGTTAAGCCCAGCACTTTCGGAAAAATTGACAGGGAAAAGCTGTTTTACTTTAGCTATCGGACTAGAAGATGTTGAAACATCTGTACGATATCAAGAGAATTTGATTCAAAGCATGCAGCCTGCCGAGACAGATTTGAAAATTCTTGCACAGCAAGAAGCACAATCGTTTTGGAACCAATTTTATACCATTACTTCTACTTCCTCGACAAACAGCAGCAGTGTAACTCAGGCTTCTTTAAAAATTGGCGTTATAAATATGGACGTCACAAACGTGATAAAAGAAAGTCATCTCCTTAGTGATACTCATAATTTAGATGTTGATGCACATGGCGGTCTAGGCCACGGTTTATGCCAAGTAAACTTAAAAGGTGCAAAAGACGATGTTGTTTCAGCTATCCTGCAAATAAGAGCTACCGTAACAAAATTAGGTGGATACGCAGTAGTCAAGCATTTACCGTTTACTTTACGACAGGAAGTAAATGTTTGGGGTGAAAGGCCTGCACATTTCTTCCTATTGGAAGGAATCAAATCGAAGGTAGACCCAAATAGAATTCTTAATCCTAAAAGATTTGTGGGGGAGATTTAATCATGAGTCTAAAAGAAATGGATTTAACAAAAGATCCAGTATGTACCACCGGTTTGAGTAATTATCTCGAGAAAGATCATCCCGATGAAAGCAAATGGGCTGATTGTGTTCATTGTGGTATGTGCCTAGAATCCTGCCCAACCTATGAGATTACAGGTCAGGAGCAGCATTCCCCACGCGGACGGGTTCATCTGATTAAGTCGGTAGCGGAAGGTAAACTTACTGTTAACGAGCAGTTTATGGATCCTGTTTTTACTTGTCTAGATTGTCGTGCCTGCACAACTGCTTGTCCGGCAGATGTTGAAGTAGGCGGACTGATCGAAGAAGCCCGTGGTCAGGTGCGACAGGCTATGCCATTAAAAGGGTTGAAAGGAACCGTGAGCAAGGTGTTCCTACAAGGGTTATTCCCGCATCAAAACCGGCTGAATTCACTAGGAAGCCTGCTGCGTTTCTATCAAAAGAGCGGCATGCAGAAGGTAGTCCGAAAATCAAAGCTGATTAATATTATGCCACAGCATTTAGTGGACATGGAAGCAATCATGCCCGAGGTCAAGGAGCCGGTTCGTAAAAAGTACAAAAATGAAAAGGTTATTAAAGCCAAAGGTGAAACAAAGAATGAGGTATCATTTTTAACAGGTTGCGTCATGGATGTTATGTTTAGTGATATTAATGAAGCAACGATTAATGTATTAACCCGTAATGGTAATGATGTAACAATTCCGAAGAACCAAACCTGCTGTGGGGCTCTGCATGTACATGCAGGTGATCGTGAAACAGGAAGAAAGCTGGCAAAACAAAATATCGAAGCGTTTAAAGATTCCAATAAGGTGATTGTTAACGCAGCTGGCTGTGGTTGCGCACTTAAGGAGTATGCAGAACTGTTCCGTGACGATCCAGAGTGGCATGAAAAAGCAGAAGAGTTCTCGGCAAAAGTTGAGGACATTTCAAAATATCTACATGATACTGGTTACGAAAAACCTAAGGCGGAAATAAAAACTCGAATCACCTATCATGATGCCTGCCATTTGGCACACGGACAGGGAATACGCCAGGAACCTCGCGATCTCTTGCTCGATATCCCTGGAGTGGAAATGGTTCATATGCCAAATTCAGACCGTTGCTGTGGCAGTGCAGGAATTTACAATATTACCAATCCAGAAATGGCGTCTGCTGTACTTGAGAGCAAAATGCAAAATGTGCCTGAAGATGTAGAAATGATCTCTATGGGTAACCCTGGGTGTATGCTCCAAATGGCCATGGGAGTACAAAAACATGGAAGAAACCAAAAAGTAGTGCATACGATTCAACTGCTGGATTGGGCTTATCAAAAAGAGGACGGTAAGGGGGAACTATAATGGCAGTCAAAGGAATCAAATCAAACGATCGACATATTATGAATCTTGCAAACATTGTAGGGGATGCCCGCTCCATCGTTTACCATAAGGAAGATTTAATCGCTTATGATTGTGATGGCTTCACATTACATAAGCATTTGCCTAAAGCGGTAGTATTTCCAAAAAACACTGAGGAAGTGGCAGCGCTAGTTAAATATTGTTCTGATCATCAATTGCCATTCCTCGCCCGTGGTGCAGGAACAGGTCTAAGCGGAGGGGCTATCCCGTTAAATGGAGAGGTAATTATTAGTCTAGTTCGAATGAAAAAGTTGTTAAGTGTAGATTTCGAGAATAGACGGGCTGTCGTACAACCGGGTTTTGTCAATTTGAAGCTGACGAATTCAATTGCTGATAAGGGATATTACTATGCTCCCGACCCATCAAGCCAGTATTGTTGTACAATCGGTGGAAATGTTGCAGAAAATGCTGGAGGTGCCCACTGTCTTAAGTATGGCGTTACAACTAACCACATTCTTGGCCTTGAGGTAGTATTGCCAAACGGGGAAATTGTTGAGATTGGAGCTAACGGGATTCCTGATGAACCGGGTTACGATTTGCTTGGTCTGTTAACAGGATCTGAGGGGACACTGGGGATTGTTACGAAGATCACCGTTCGAATTCTGAAAAATCCTGAAGCAAAGAAAACTGTGTTGGCTTATTTTGATAAAGTGGATGATGGAAGCCAGGCGGTTTCTGACATTATTTCAGCGGGAATTGTTCCTGCTGCACTCGAAATGATGGATAAAACGGCAATTGAGGGTGTAGAAGCGGCAGCATTCCCAGTGGGACACCCAAAGGATATTGAGGCAGTGCTTCTTATCGAAGTAGATGGGATTGCAGAAGGATTAGATGAGCAAATAAATCAAATTCTGGAAGTCTGCAAAAAGAGAAACGTCCGTGAGGTTAGAGCGGCAAAGGATGAGGCAGAACGAGGCAGATGGTGGGCAAACCGGAAAACAGGATTTGGTGCAATGGGTGCAATTTCTCCGGATTATTTAGTCCAGGACGGTGTTATTCCTCGAAGCAGGCTGCCTGAAGTTCTTAGTAGAATAAATAAAATTAGCGAAGAATCGGGACTTCGGATTGCGAATATTTTTCATGCGGGAGACGGGAACCTTCACCCATTAGTACTATTCGATGCTAGAATCCCTGGGGAAAGTGAAAAGGCTTTAGAGGCAGGAAGTGCCTGTCTGCAAGCTTGTGCTGATGTAGGCGGTACCATTACCGGTGAGCATGGCGTTGGTATTGAAAAGAGAGAAGAAATGCGCTTTGTATTTACTGATGATGAAATTATCGCACAAACGAACATTCGTGAAGTTTTCAATCCTCATAATCTATTAAATGCAGGAAAGCTATTCCCAATGCCGGGACGCTGTGTGGAAATAAAGAGAGATCTAAAAGAAAAAGAAACTGTCATTTCACAATAATCGTATTTCAATAAATTTTGCCAAAATTAGTATTGAAATGCATTAGATAATCATGCTATTATTTTTTTAACAAATAATGAAACGGTGTTTCGTAATAACAAACAACATGATTTACACCATATCTTCTCCGACTCACTGCTTTCAATAGAACCTAAGGAGGAAAAGTACCATGACAAACTATGTAAAAAAAGGCAAACTTCAAGTGGCCCAAGAACTCTATGAATTTATTAATTCCGAAGCACTTCCAGGTAGCGGAGTGGATACTGAGCAGTTTTGGTCAGGTTTTGAAGCGTTAGTCCACGATTTAACTCCGGAAAACAAGGAGCTATTAGCCACTCGTGATGAAATTCAATACAAACTTAATACATGGTACCGCGAAAACAATGAAAACTTTGACTTCGATACGTATAAGTCATTTTTGAATGAGATTGGTTATCTTGAACCGGAAGTAGAAGATTTTAAGATTGGAACTGCTAATGTGGACGATGAAATCACCCTGCAAGCCGGCCCTCAATTAGTTGTACCTGTAAATAATGCTAGATATGCTATTAACGCTGCAAATGCACGTTGGGGAAGCCTTTATGATGCGTTATACGGTACAGATGCAATTAGTGAAGAAGATGGTGCGAGTCGTGAGGGTGGTTACAATCCTGTCCGTGGTGCAAAGGTAATTGATTTTGCCAGGAATTTTCTAGACAAAGCTGCTCCATTAAAAGATGGATCCCATAAAGATGCTGTGAGCTACACAGTTGTTGAAGGCAAACTAAACGTGTCATTAGGTAATGGTTCAATTACAAGTTTGAAAGATGAATCAAAGTTTGTCGGCTATCAGGGAAATCAGGAAGACCCATCTGCTGTACTGCTAAAAAATAACGGGCTTTATTTTGAAATACAAATCGATCGAAATCATCCAATTGGCAAAACGGATGGGGCTGGCGTTAAAGATGTCCTTTTGGAAGCAGCTATTACAACTATTATGGACTGCGAAGATTCTGTAGCTGCGGTAGATGCTGAAGACAAAGTGCTTGTATACCAAAACTGGTTAGGCCTTATGAAAGGGGATTTATCAGCTACTTTCACGAAGGGTAATAAGTCGATGACACGTACACTCAATCCAGATCGCAGTTACTTATCACCTGATGGTAAAGAAATTACCTTGAATGGTCGTTCCCTTCTTTTTGTCCGTAATGTAGGACATTTAATGACGAATAGCGCGATTCTGGATGAGAACGGTGAAGAAATTCAGGAAGGGATATTGGATGCAGTTATCACGAGCCTTGCTGCAAAACATACACTTCTAGGGAATGGCCCTTATCAAAACACAGCAAAGGGCTCTGTATATATCGTAAAACCAAAAATGCATGGTCCGAAAGAGGTCGCTTTTGCAAATCAACTTTTTGATAGAGTGGAAGATTTGCTTGGACTAGAACGGAATACCCTGAAAATTGGTGTAATGGATGAGGAACGGAGAACTACTTTGAACCTGAAGGCATGTATAAAACAAGTTAAAGATCGGATTGTCTTCATTAATACCGGATTCCTTGACCGAACAGGAGATGAAATTCATTCATCCATGGAAGCTGGTCCGATGATTCGCAAAAATGATATGAAGTCATCTAAATGGCTTAATGGCTATGAACAATCAAATGTGATCGCTGGACTATCAACTGGTTTTAAAGGCCGTGCACAAATCGGCAAAGGAATGTGGGCAATGCCGGATTTAATGGAAGAAATGCTAAAGCAAAAAATTGGCCATGTAAAAACCGGGGCAAATACAGCTTGGGTACCATCTCCAACTGCAGCTACATTGCACGCGTTACACTACCATGAAGTGGATGTAACAGAAGTACAGAATGAAAGTCTTGATAAGACAGCTGACTTCAGAGAAGACATTTTACACTTCCCTGTTGCTAAAAATCCTAACTGGAGTCCGGAGCAAATCCAAGAAGAGCTTGATAACAACTGTCAAACACTTTTAGGTTATGTTGTCCGTTGGGTCGACCAGGGAGTTGGCTGCTCTAAAGTTTTAGATATTAATAATGTTGGATTAATGGAAGACCGGGCAACACTACGAATTTCCAGCCAGCATTTGGCAAACTGGCTGCATCATGGTATTTGTACAAAAGAACAAGTTCTCGAAACTTTGCAGCGCATGGCAAAAGTAGTAGATATGCAGAATGCGGGAGATCCTTTATACCGCGACATGGCTCCAAATTATGATGACTCTGTGGCATTCCAGGCTGCATGTGATTTAATTTTTGAAGGCTATGATCAACCAAATGGCTATACTGAGCCAATTCTTCACCGTAGACGTATTGAAGCAAAGGCTAAATTTGCAGTAAAACAATAAAAATTCGGAATTGATATGGAGGCGTTAAGGCTATGCGAAACCTTCGGGATTTGTCGCTGGAACTTCACAAGCAGTCACAGGGGAAAATAAATGTTAATGTTAAGGTTCCGGTGGAAAATGCACATGATTTAAGTTTGGCCTATTCACCGGGGGTAGCAGAGCCTTGTAAAGAAATCTATCACAGTCCTGAAAAAGTCTATGACTATACCATTAAAGGAAATCTTGTAGCGGTCGTATCCGATGGATCAGCTGTTTTGGGACTCGGAAACATTGGTCCAGGTGCCGCCATGCCCGTTATGGAAGGAAAAGCAGCATTATTTAAGGCTTTCGCTGATGTTGATGCCTTCCCTATTTGCTTGAATACTAATGATGCGGAGCAAATCATTCAAACTGTGAAATTGCTCGAACCAACATTTGGCGGAATTAATCTTGAGGACATTTCCGCCCCTAACTGTTTCATTATAGAAGAAAGATTAAAGAAAGAAATGAATATACCGGTTTTTCATGATGATCAGCATGGCACGGCTATTGTCACAGCAGCAGGACTAATTAACGCACTAAAGGTTGTCGACAAACGCCTTGAGGATACAAGGGTAGTAGTCAATGGCGCAGGTGCTGCAGGGATTGCCATTACAAAACTACTTATGAGTATGGGTGTATGTGACATCATTTTGTGTGACACAAAGGGTTCCATCTATAAGGGCCGCCAAGTTGGAATGAACTCCATGAAAGACTCAATTGCTGAAGTGACGAATAAAGGCAAACTTCAGGGGCCTTTACATGAAGTAATTAAAGGAGCTGACGTGTTTATCGGTGTTTCTGTTGCAGGAGCTGTTACGCAAGAGATGGTCATGTCCATGAACCAGGATGCGATTATTTTTGCAATGGCTAACCCGGTGCCCGAAATCATGCCGGAAGAAGCCATTGAAGCTGGAGCTGCGGTGGTAGGTACAGGACGGTCAGATTTGCCGAATCAAGTTAATAATGTACTTGCATTCCCTGGGATTTTTAAAGGAGCGCTTAAGGTTCATGCGTCTGAAATTAATGAAGAAATGAAGTTGGCTGCGGTTTACGCCATTGCTAATTTAATTTCGTTTGAAGAACTTTCCCACGAATATGTGATTCCACACGCATTTGATAATAGAGTTGCTGAAGCAGTAACAATTGCAGTTGCGGAAGCTGCGATCAAGTCGGGAGTTGCCAGAAAGCAAATTGAACTAGAAAACATTGTTTGAGAGGGAGTTTTATAATGAAATTTACAAGATTTGCTCAAGGTTCGTCGATCTATACAGGTGTGATTACAGAGAACGAAATCAGAGAAATTGAGGGAGATATTTTTGCAGATTGGGAGTACACAGGCAAGATATTCTCCACTGCTGACGTGACATTACTTGCTCCTTTACAGCCAAATCAAATCATTGGAATTGGAGCAAATTACGTATCCAAGCTTGAAGACCTTCCTTCTGAGCTTCCGGAAATTCCAGTTTTCTTCTTTAAACCAACCTCATCTGTTATTGGACCTGAAGAAGAAATAATCATTCCAGAAGGTATCGAGAAGGTTAAGTTTGAATCTGAATTAGCGATTGTCATTGGAAAAGAGGCCAAAAATGTACCTGAATCTGAAGTGCTTGATTACGTGTTTGGATACACAGTTGGAAACGACGTAACGGCGCCTCAATTTTTTCATCAGGACGGACATTGGACAATCGGTAAATCCTTTGACACATTCACTCCCCTTGGTCCTGTTATTGAAACAGAACTGGATCCATTTGCAGTGAAGGTTGAAGCTAAACTGAATGGAATTGAAAAGCAAAATAGTGAAACCGAACTAATGATTATTCCAATCAGAAGAATGGTTTCTTATCTTACGAATGTGATGACTCTGAAGCCAGGAGATGTAATCCTGACAGGCAGTCCGGTTGGAGCAGAGTTTGTTGGTGCTGGAGATGTGATCGAATGCGAAATTAAAGGGATTGGAACTTTACGCAATACATTTGTAATTGCAAAAGAGCATGCAAACACTTATTAATACCCTGCAATGCCCGGTAAAAATATATGCTATAATGTAAGCTATTATGGGTCAGCAATTTAGAGGTGAACAATTGTGGAAAGAGAGAATATGGTTAAATCTGTAAGCCGGGCATTGGACATTATTACTCTTGTTAGTTTAAAAAAGGGTGGCTTGGGTGTTACAGAGATTGCGAAACAAATAGATATTAATAAAAGCTCTGTTTACCGAATTCTTTCAACACTTGTCCAGTATGGATATGTAGAGCAGGATGAGGATACAGGCAGATATAAGCTTGGTTACAAATTTTTAGAAATCAGTTCAAAGCTGCTAGAATCCATTGATCTAAGGGCAGAGGCAAAGCCTTTTCTACAACAGTTGGAAAATGAAACCAATGAAGTTATCCATCTTGTTGTTTATGATCAGGGAGAAGTGGTTTATATAGAAAAGTTAGAAGGAAATGAAACGTTACGGATGCATTCTAAAGTAGGCAAACGGGCTCCCATGCATTGTACCTCCGTTGGAAAAGCGATCCTTGCCTTTCTTCCTACTAGTATAGTACTGGATATTCTTGAACGTAAAGGAATGGCATTGCACACAGAGAAAACGATCACTAATAAAGACGATTTTATACGGGAATTGGCGGATGTGAAGCGAAATGGCTATGCTTTAGATCTAGAAGAAAACGAATATGGAATCACTTGCATTGCCGTTCCTATCTTTGACCATTTAGGCAAAGTCATTGCAGCAGCCAGTATCTCAGGACCGACGATGAGAATGACAGATGAACGAATGAAACTTCTTCAGTCACGAATGCTGCACATTGGTAAACAAATCTCAGCAAGACTTGGTTTTGAAAGCAGGATCAGTTAAGAGGAAAAACATTTGTCCAGTATAGATATATTGGGCAAATGTTTTTTAATTTTTATACTCATAATTTTCGGAAAATTATTGAAATTCAGACCGAAGTTTGTATAATTAAGTGTAGATAAAGCGGTGTTATACAACAAAAATAGTTATTGTTCTATAACAATGTTTGGTCCTCTGCAACAATTTCAAACGCTGTTCCTTAATAGGAAACGAAGAGGAGGGAGGGTTTCAGATTAAAAATTTATAAGAGGTTACCATGATTTATTAAGTAACCATTTTTATTACTTACATATTTTTCAGTCATCATAGTGCCTATTTATCTGTTCTATCAGAAACATTCAATCAATGTTTCTGTAAGAGGGAACATCGACTGTTCCTTGGAAACATAATATTTCTATTATGGGGGATTAACTATGACATTCACACAAAATTTTACAGCGGTTCAGGACAATTTGGCCTTGTCCGCTCTGGTAGCACTTATACCAATTTTATATTTTTTCTGGGCCCTAGCAGTTAAACGTATGAAGGGCTATTTGGCTGGATTAACGACCTTGCTAATTGCTTTAGTACTAGCAGTCGTTGCATTTAAGATGCCAGCTCAAATGGCAGTCATGTCTGCAACACAGGGTGCTGTTTATGGGATATTACCAATAGGCTGGATCATTATTACGTCTGTTTTCCTTTACAAATTAACCGTAAAGACAGGTCAATTCGATATAATACGTAATTCTGTTGTTTCACTCACAGAGGACAGACGTCTTCAAGCACTTTTGGTAGCGTTCTCATTCGGAGCCTTCCTTGAGGGGGCAGCGGGTTTTGGCGCTCCGGTTGCTATTTCTGCAGCGCTACTTGTTGGTCTTGGATTTAATCCACTTTACGCTGCTGGACTTTGTTTAATTGCCAATACTGCGCCTGTTGCATTTGGTGCAATCGGTACTCCCATCATTGCGGTTGAAGGACCTACAGGAGTTTCAGCAATAGAAATTTCCAAAATGGTTGGCCGTCAATTACCATTTTTATCATTATTTATACCGTTTTATTTAGTTGTAATCATGGCTGGGTTTAAGAAAGCATTGGAAATCATGCCTGCGATTTTAATTACGGGTATTTCTTTCGCAGTGACTCAATTCTTAAGCTCTAATTTCCTTGGCCCAGAACTTCCGGATATTTTATCAGCACTGGTTTCATTATTTGCTTTAGCGATCTTCTTGAAGTTTTGGAAACCGAAAACTATTTTCCGATTTTCAGACGAACAAGAAATGGCTGCTGCCCTTACCGCAAAAGCACCTAAATATCAGCAGGTAAAATATACAGGAGGCCAAATCTTTAAAGCATGGTCACCATTTCTTGTATTAACATCTTTTATTACAATTTGGGGAATTCCAACAATCAAGCTTGCATTGTCAGGACATTATGAAGGATCAAACGTTATTCTGAAAGCGGTTAACTCTTTAGGTCACGCGTTAACATTGTTACCTGAAGTACCCTTATTAAATAATAAAGTTATTAACTCTGCCGGAGCTCCAGTTCCTGCCATCTATAAACTTGAAATCTTAGGCGCAGCTGGTACATCGGTTCTACTTGCAGCTGCAGTATCGAAGTTTATCATTAAAATTTCATGGAAGGAATGGGTAGCAACCTTCGGGGAAACGCTTAATGAATTAAAATACCCTATCATTACAATCGGTTCAGTGGTCGGATTTGCTTACGTTACAAACGCATCAGGGATGAGTACGACCCTGGGAATGGCTCTAGCAAAAACGGATGTACTATTTTCCTTTTTCTCTCCAATCCTCGGTTGGTTGGGGGTGTTTATCACTGGTTCTGATACTTCATCAAACTTATTGTTTGGGAACATGCAAAAGATTACTGCGCAGTCCCTTGGTATGGACCCGATTTTAGCAATTGCTGCAAACTCTTCAGGGGGGGTAACAGGAAAAATGATTTCCCCACAATCTATTGCTGTAGCGTGTGCAGCAGTGGGTCTTGCTGGAAAAGAAGCAGACTTGTTCCGCTTCACATTTAAGCATAGTATTGTGTTGGTTGTCCTAATCGGAATTTTGACATTCCTGCAAAATAGTAGTCTGTTGAATTGGATGGTACCCTAAAAAATTCAGTAGATTAAGACCACCTTTATTTTCGGGTGGTCTTTTTTTTAGTGGCGCATAAATCCGACATATTTCTCAGGAAATTTTGCCTATCAGTCCACATATTGTCGAGTAATTATAAAAGGGTTTCCTGTCTAGTTTGCGGAATAGTTAAGGTATACACGTTTAGACCGGAGTGGTATTAATGATCGAAGCTATCCAAAAATTCCTCGTAAAAATGCAACAGCAGGAACATGTCTATCCTTTAATTCATCAAGCAGAGGTACAGGTAAATCTCCGTTGCGAGCATCAAGTAGTGCAATTAGTGATAAAAAACGGTGCTGTTTTTATTCTCCAAAATCCATCGGCGCAACAAAGCATCTACGAGATTAGTGGCAATGAAGCCGCAATGAAACAATTAATTGAAGGAACAACTAGATTACGGTTGCTAGAACAAAAACGGGAGATAAAAGTAGATACTTCGTTACGAATCGCATTATTACTTGAGTCCCTTTTTTTTCTCACAAAAGCACAGGAAGATCTTGCAAAAATTATATAAAAATCATTGACTTCAAAAGGGACATCCTGTAATGTATTATTTAAATATTCTATCAATTAAAACAATCACATAAACATTCTTATCAAGAGTGGCGGAGGGACTGGCCCTTTGAAGCCCGGCAACCGGTTTATACACGGTGCTAAATCCAGCAGAGCATAAAAAGCTCTGAAAGATAAGAAGAGAGCCCCCTCTTCTTATGAAGCGGGGGTTTTTGTTTATTTAAGGGAGGAGCTAGGATAATGGGAGAAAATCAAAAGAAGTATCGATTTGAAACATTAAGTGTTCATGGAGGTTTGGCTCCAGATCCAGTAACAGGTGCTCGTGCAGTTCCTATCTATCAAAACAATGCCTACCAATTTAAAAGTACTGAACATGCAGCAAACCTATTTAGTTTAGCAGAACCAGGGTACATATACACCCGTATTCATAATCCTACTACAACCGTATTTGAAGAAAGAGTAGCCTTGTTAGAAGGCGGTGTGGGAGCACTGGCCGTTGCAAGCGGTATGGCAGCAATTACCCTCGCTATTCTTAATGTGGCTGAGGCAGGAGATGAGATTGTTGCTGCTTCCAACCTCTATGGTGGAACGTATAATTTATTCGCAGTGACCCTTCCGAAATACGGAATTAACGTCAAATTTGTTGATGCTGAAAATCCGGAGAATTTCAGAGCTGCAATAACTCCAAAAACAAAGGCAGTTTTCGCAGAGACAATTGGAAACCCAAGCTTACGTGTGCTGGACATTGAAAAAGTGGCAGATATTGCACACGAGGCAGGCGTCCCATTAATTATCGACAACACCTTTGCAACTCCATACTTATGCAGACCGATAGAGTACGGGGCAGACATTGTTATTCACTCTGCAACAAAGTGGCTTTTAGGTAATGGGACAACAACGGGCGGCGTTATTGTCGATGGTGGGAAGTTTGACTGGAATTCTTCTCGATTCCCTGGCTTTACAACTCCAGATGCAAGCTACCATGATCTTGTCTATGCAGAAGCATTAGGCGCTGTAGCGTATATTGTAAAGGCACGTGTACAATTATTGCGAGACCTCGGTCCGGCACTGAGCCCACAAAATTCATTCCAATTTACACTAGGCCTTGAAACCTTGCATGTTCGGATGAAAGAGCATGTAGCCAATACGAACACAATCGTAGACTACTTATTAAACCACCCAGCAGTAGAATGGGTATCCTATCCAGGGCATCCATCACATCCAGACCATGAATTAGCGAAAAAATATTTATCTAAGGGCGCAGGCTCCATGGTTGTGTTTGGAATTAAGGGTGGGAAGGAAGCAGGAGCAAAGCTCATTGATTCACTATCCTTATGGGCGCACGTTGCCAATGTTGGCGATTCAAAAAGTCTAATCATTCACCCAGCCAGTACCACTCATCAGCAATTAGATGCAGAGGGTTTGAAGGCGGCAGGTGTGTCGGAGGACTTAATCCGTCTTTCTATTGGGATTGAAAATGTCGAAGACTTAATTGATGATCTCGAATCTGCGATTGAGACAGCAACGGGACTGGCATCTATCAAAGCAAATGCCTAAAATTTACCTAATGTGATAAGTAAGAATTAATAGATTTTTTTATTGACACCCTTTTTTATCCGTGATACGATAGCTTTCGTACTAAAATAACTACTGAAATTGACTAACGTCTTAATTGAATATAGAATGCTGTAAGCTCTTATCAAGAGAGGTGGAGGGATGTGCCCGATGAAGCCCGGCAACCGTCAATGTTACATTGAAATGGTGCCAATTCACACAAAGCGTTTGCTTTGGGAGATGGGAGAAAGGTCTATTTTACTAATGCCTTTCTGCCCGTGCAGAAAGGCTTTTTATTTTTCTAAAATAGAATCTTTTCAAGGAAACAGTCAAATTCTATAGGTAAATGACAGGATATAGTAGATTCTTTCTGAATTTTAGGTAAATAGGATAGAAGCGGGTGATTCAAATGATTTCAATAAAAAACGTCCGTAAGATTTTTCCTTCCAAACAAGGCCAGCTAAAAGCGGTCGATGACGTGAATTTAGAAATTCAAGAGGGGGAAATTTTCGGGGTCATAGGATATAGTGGTGCCGGAAAAAGTACGTTAATTCGAATGCTTAATGGGTTGGAGCTACCAACCGATGGATCAGTCACAGTAGCTGGTCGTGTCATTTCAAAGATTAAGGGCAGTGAGCTTCGTAAAGCACGTCAAGAGATTAGTATGATCTTTCAACATTTCAACTTACTTTGGTCAAGAACAGTAAGTGAAAATATTGCTTTTCCACTGGAAATTGCAGGTGTAAAGGGACCTGAAAGACAGAAAAGAGTTAATGAGCTCATCAAACTCGTCGGACTTGAAGGACGTGAAAACGCCTATCCTTCACAACTGAGTGGGGGACAAAAACAGCGGGTAGGGATTGCGAGAGCCCTTGCTAATAATCCAAAGGTTTTACTTTGTGACGAAGCAACTTCAGCACTGGACCCTCAGACAACAGATTCCATTTTGGATTTGTTAGTCGATATCAATAAGCGGCTAGGTCTGACCATTGTGTTGATTACACATGAAATGCATGTTATTCGAAAAATTTGTCACCGGGTAGCTGTAATGGAAAGCGGCCGTGTAGTGGAGCTTGGTTCCGTGTTAGAGGTGTTCCGTAATCCGCAGCAGCAAATTACGAAACGATTTGTTCAACAGGTGACAGAGCCAGAAGAAACAAAAGAAACGGCGGAACATTTGCTGGCAAGGTATCATTCCGGTCAGATCGTTCAATTGACTTTCATTGGCGAGTCAGCTGAGCAGCCGCTCATCTCTAATTTAATCAGACACCATGATGTTACAGTAAATATACTGCAGGGGAAAATTTCGCAAACGCAAAGTGGTTCATATGGAACTCTCTTTATTCATCTTGATGGTGACGAAAAAGAAGTAAACAAAGCCATAGACTTTATTCGTTCTCAGCAGGTTGGTTTGGAGGTGGTTACAAATGAATAATAGTGGAAAATATTTTGAAAATGTCGATTGGATCATGATGTGGGACGCCACGAAAGACACCGTTTATATGACAGCTATTTCGGTTCTCGTTACCTTTATCTTGGGGACATTCTTGGGCTTACTTCTTTTCCTAACAACGAAAGGGAATCTGTGGGAAAATAAGCCGATTAATACGATCATTAGTGGAATCGTTAATATTTTTCGTTCCATTCCGTTCATTATTTTAATTGTCTTATTAATTCCGTTCACCACCTTCCTATTAGGAACGATGATTGGGGAAGATGCGGCCTTGCCGGCACTAATCATTGGCGCTGCTCCCTTTTATGCTAGGATGGTGGAGATTGGCCTGCGTGAGATAAATAAAGGGGTTATTGAAGCAGCTAAATCAATGGGAGCAACAACAAGCACGATTATTTGGAAGGTGTTACTACCAGAATCCATGCCTGCTCTCATTTCCGGTATTACCGTTACAGCTATTGCTCTTGTGGGTTACACAGCGATGGCAGGAGCGATCGGTGCAGGAGGGTTAGGTAACCTTGCCTATAACTATGGTTTCCAACGGAACCAAAATGACGTAACTTTTGTTGCTACAGTCATTATTTTAATTATCGTGTTCATCATTCAGTTAATTGGTGATTTCATCACTTCAAAATTAGATAAAAGATAAAAATAAAAGGAGAGTTCAACATGAAAAAATGGTTATCCGTTTTATTAGCTTTAACATTAGCCCTAGCTCTTGCAGCTTGTGGTAAATCAGAAGAAAAATCAGAAGGTACTTCAGAAAAGGGCGGCACTACTAAATTAGTAGTTGGAGCTTCAACTGTGCCACACGCAGAAATTTTAGAACAAGCTAAACCATTATTAAAAGAAAAAGGAATCGACCTTGAAATTACAACTTTTACTGACTATGTGTTACCAAACAAAGCCTTAGCTTCAAAAGAATTAGATGCAAACTATTTCCAGCACATCCCTTACTTAGAATCTCAAAACAAAGAATTTAACTACGGATTTGTTAACGCTGGCGGCATTCACATCGAGCCAATCGGTGTTTATTCAAAGAAATACAAGAAGCTTAGTGACCTTCCAAAGGGTGCTCACTTAATCATGAGTAACTCTGTAGCTGACCATGGCCGTCTACTTTCTTTACTAGAAGCACAAGGCTTAATCAAGCTAAAAGAAGGCATTGATAAAACAAAAGCAGAATTAAAAGACGTTGTAGAAAATCCAAAGGATCTAAAATTTGATGCAAACTATGAAGCAAAGCTTTTACCACAAATCTTCAATAATGGCGAAGGTGATGCAGTATTAATTAACTCTAACTATGCAATTGATGCTGGATTAAACCCAGTGAAGGATTCTATCGCAATTGAAGACAAGGAATCACCGTATGTAAATGTTATTGCCGTTCGTAAAGGCGACGAAAATAAAGAGGCAATCAAAGCTCTTGTAGAAGTACTTCATTCAAAAGAAATCCAAGACTTCATCCTTGAGAAATATAAAGGTGCTGTTGTTCCGGTTTCTGAATAAAAATGATTCCCTTTTTAATAAGAAGGAAATAGTAAAAGTCAGTGAGCTATTCACTGGCTTTTGCTATTTCTGAAGTCATACATGAAACGTTTGGATTGGGTAAAAATAGAAGAGATATTACACCCAAATACACTTGGCAAAAGTTGAAAAAATAAGGTATGATTTTAATCGAGTGTATTTTTACATAAATGGGTCCGAGGATTTTTTTATCAGAAAATTCTTTAAAAATCACTTCTCATTCTCATTTAGCAATTACTTAATGAAAATACAGGTCTTGTTTGTACTGTTTAGGAGTTGCTAATACATTTCATTTGTTATAAGATTGTAATGAGAATAAAATGAGAATAGAGTTATAGACCAAACTCGGTCTACAAGATACAACACTTTCTTTTCGGAGGTATAGATATGGCTGGATCAACTTTAACGATCAAAGATTTACATGTAGAAATTGATGGGAAAGAAATTTTAAAAGGTGTTAACCTTGAAGTAAAAGGTGGAGAAATCCATGCAATCATGGGTCCTAACGGAACTGGTAAATCCACTTTATCATCAGCAATCATGGGTCACCCTAAATATGAAGTAACTAGCGGTAACATTACTTTAGATGGACAAAATGTTCTTGAAATGGAAGTAGATGAGCGCGCTCGTGCAGGTCTATTCCTAGCAATGCAATATCCAAGTGAAATCAACGGCGTAACAAATGCCGATTTTTTACGTTCAGCATTAAATAGCCGACTTGGTGAAGGTAACGAAATTTCTTTAATGAAATTCATTCGTAAAATGGATAAACAAATGGAATTCCTTGAAATGGACCTTGATATGGCGCAACGCTACTTAAATGAAGGTTTCTCTGGTGGAGAGAAAAAGCGTAATGAAATTTTACAATTAATGATGTTAGAACCAAAGATTGCAATCCTAGATGAAATTGACTCAGGTCTAGATATTGACGCATTAAAAGTTGTTTCAAAAGGAATCAATGAAATGCGTGGCGAAGAATTCGGATGCTTAGTTATTACTCACTATCAACGTCTTTTAGACTATATCACTCCTGACTATGTGCACGTTATGATGCAAGGCCGCATCGTGAAATCAGGCGGACCAGAGCTTGCACAACGCTTAGAAGCAGAAGGGTATGACTGGATCAAGCAAGAGCTTGGAATTGAAGATGAAACAGTTGGGCAAGAAGCGTAAGAGAGTGTTAGGAGGATTACAATGACAACAGAAACAAAATTACCATTTGATAAGGGTTTTGTAAGCTCCTTTTCGAAAGAAATGAACGAGCCTGCTTGGTTTGAAGAGTTCCGTCTCAAAGCATTAGAGAGTTTTGAACAACTGCCAATGCCAAGACCTGATAAAACAAAAATAGATAAATGGAATTTCACTCAATTCAATCAACATACTGTTAAAAGTGCTGCTTATTCTTCTCTTGATGAACTACCGGAGGAAGTAAAAGCTTTAGTTGATTTGGAAGCAGCTGATAAGAATCTATATATTCAACGTAATCAGACCCCTGCCTTCTTATCTTTATCAGAAGATCTAAAAAGTAAGGGTGTTATCTTTACAGACATTTTCACAGCAGCTAGAGAGCATGGAGAACTTTTGAAAAAGTACTATATGACACAAGCGATTAATGCTGACGAACATCGTCTTACTGCCCTTCATACGGCACTTGTAAACGGTGGGGTATTCTTATATGTTCCGAAGAATGTAGTCATCTCTGAACCAATTCAAGCGGTTTATGTGCATGATCAATCGGAGGCTAATCTTTTTAACCATGTCATCGTGGTTGCAGAAGATAGCAGCTCTGTCACATATGTTGAAAACTACATTTCAACGATTGAAGCTTCTAATTCTGTGGTAAACATTCTTTCCGAGGTTATTGCAAATAACAATGCAAAGGTTGTATACGGTGCAGTAGATTATCTTGCAAAAGGAACAACTACCTATGTAAACCGTCGCGGTGTAGCTGGAAGAGATGCACGTATTGAGTGGGCATTAGGGTTAATGAACGAAGGAAACACCATTTCTGAAAACACAACTAACCTAATTGGTGACGGTTCCTATGGTGATACAAAAACAGTTGTCGTTGGACGTGGAGAGCAAACACAAAACTTTACGACAAAGGTTGTTCACTTTGGGAAGAACAGCGAAGGGTACATCTTAAAGCATGGTGTTATGAAGGATAGTGCGACTTCCATCTTTAACGGTATTGGAAAAATTGAGCATGGTGCTTCTAAATCAAATGCCGAGCAAGAATCCCGCGTATTAATGCTTAGTGAAAAAGCACGTGGAGATGCCAACCCAATTCTTTTAATTGATGAAGATGATGTAACTGCAGGTCACGCAGCATCTGTCGGCCGAGTGGATAAAGTTCAGCTTTACTACTTAATGAGCCGTGGTATTCCAAAACAAGAAGCAGAGCGCCTTATCATTCATGGCTTCCTTGCGCCAGTTGTTAACCAGCTTCCAATAGAAGGAGTAAAGAAACAGCTGACTGAAGTGATCGAAAGGAAAGTACGCTAATGAATATCCAAGATATTCGTAAACAGTTTCCGATCCTAAATCAAGAGGTGAACGGCAAGCCGTTGGTGTATCTCGATAGCTCAGCTACATCACAGAAGCCGCTTCAAGTGATCGAGGCAGTTGATAAATACTATCGTGAAATCAATTCCAATGTCCATCGTGGTGTGCATACATTAGGAACAAGAGCTACAGATGCATACGAAGGGGCAAGAGAAAAGGTTCGCAAATTTATTAACGCTAAATCGATTCAGGAAGTTATTTTTACAAGAGGAACAACGACTTCTATTAATACGGTGGCTGCAAGCTATGCAGCCGCTAATCTTAAAGAAGGCGATGAAATTGTAATTACTTATATGGAGCACCACAGCAATATTATCCCATGGCAGCAAGTGGCCAGACGGACTGGTGCCCAGTTAAAATATATTCCGCTCCAAGAAGACGGAACGATTTCACTTGATGATGTGCGTGCTACTGTTACAGTTAATACAAAGGTTGTATCGGTGATGCAAGTATCCAATGTACTTGGCGTTATTAATCCGGTGAAAGAAATTGCTCAAATTGCCCATGAAAATGGGGCCATCATGGTAGTAGATGGTGCTCAGAGTGCACCTCATATGAAAATTGATGTACAGGATTTAGATTGCGATTTCCTTGCATTCTCTGGCCACAAAATGTGCGCTCCTACCGGTATCGGTGTTCTTTATGGAAAGAAACATTTACTAGAAAACATGGAGCCGATTGAATTTGGCGGTGAGATGATTGATTTCGTGCAATTGCAGGAATCAACGTGGAAAGAGCTTCCGTGGAAATTCGAAGGCGGAACACCTATAATTGCAGGTGCGATTGGTCTAGGTGCTGCAATCGACTTTTTAACTGAAGTAGGCTTAGAAAATATTGCTGAACACGAACATAAGCTTGCTGCTTATGCAATAGATAAAATGTCAGCAGTTGAAGGTATGACGATTTATGGACCGCTTGATGCAGCAAAGCGCGCAGGACTTATAACATTTAATTTAAACGATGTTCATCCACACGATGTAGCAACCGTGTTAGATGCTGAAGGAATTGCTGTCCGTGCCGGACATCATTGTGCCCAGCCGTTGATGAGATGGCTTAAGGCGTCAGCAACTGCTCGTGCTAGCTTCTATTTATATAATACTGAAGAGGATATTGATAAACTCGTTGAAGGGCTTGTCAAAACAAAGGAGTATTTCAGCGATGTCTTCTAATTTAGATGCACTATACCGTCAAGTAATTATGGATCATTATAAAAATCCTCGTAACCGTGGTGTGTTGGAGGATGGCAGCCATACGATTAATATGAATAACCCAACTTGTGGTGACCGCATTCAATTGAGCCTTAAGGTGGAAAATGGGATTGTGGTTGACGCGAAGCAAGAAGGGGAAGGCTGCTCCATTTCCATGTCATCTGCTTCGATGATGACTCAGGCCATTAAAGGGAAAAAGATTGAAGAGGCTTTAAAGATGTCAAAAATCTTCTCTGACATGATGCTGGGGAAAGAGTATGATGAAGACCTTGATTTAGGTGATATTGAGGCCCTTCAAGGGGTTGCCAAGTTTCCAGCCCGCATTAAATGTGCCACGTTAGCGTGGAAGGCAATGGAAAAAGGATTGAACGAAGAAGAACAAAAATAAACGAAACAGGGCAGTTATTTGGCCCTTTTCGTTTAAGAAATGGAGGATACGATAATGGCTAAAAAAATGCCAGAAATCGGTGATTATAAATATGGTTTTGCCGATAAAGACGTTTCCATATTCCGATCTAAGCGTGGTTTGACACGTGAAATAGTTGAAGAGATTTCTAAGCTGAAGAGTGAACCACAATGGATGCTCGACTTCCGTTTAAAATCACTTGAGCATTTCTATAATATGCCAATGCCACAATGGGGCGGAGACTTAGGTTCGTTAAACTTTGATGAGATTACGTACTACGTAAAACCATCTGAGAAATCCGAGAAATCATGGGACGAAGTACCTGAGGAAATTAAAGCGACCTTTGATAAGCTTGGAATTCCAGAAGCTGAGCAAAAGTACTTAGCTGGTGTTTCCGCACAATACGAGTCAGAGGTTGTTTACCATAATATGAAGGAAGACCTTGAAGAACTAGGAATCGTATTTAAGGATACAGATTCTGCGCTTAAAGAAAATGAAGACATTTTCCGTGAGCATTGGGCTAAGGTAATTCCGCCAACTGATAATAAATTTGCTGCATTGAATTCAGCTGTTTGGTCTGGTGGTTCTTTCATCTATGTACCGCCAGGTGTTAAAGTGGATACTCCATTACAGGCGTACTTCCGTATTAACTCTGAAAACATGGGGCAATTTGAACGTACGTTAATCATCGTTGATGAAGGCGCACATGTTCACTATGTTGAGGGCTGTACAGCTCCTGTTTACACAACGAACTCACTACACAGTGCGGTTGTTGAAATTATCATTAAGAAAGATGCTTATTGCCGTTACACAACCATCCAAAACTGGGCTAATAACGTATTTAACCTAGTAACAAAGCGTGCTGTATGTGAAGCAAATGCAACAATGGAATGGATTGATGGAAATATCGGTTCTAAGTTAACAATGAAATACCCAGCCGTTATCTTAAAAGGTGAAGGTGCTCGTGGTATGACTTTATCGATTGCGATTGCTGGTAAAGGTCAGCACCAGGATGCTGGAGCAAAAATGATTCACTTAGCTCCAAATACATCCTCAACGATCGTATCTAAATCCATTTCTAAGCACGGCGGTAAAGTAACCTATCGTGGAGTAGTTCACTTCGGACGCAAAGCGGAAGGTGCTCGTGCAAACATTGAGTGTGATACATTGATTATGGATAATCAATCTACATCAGATACGATTCCATATAATGAAATCCTTAATGACAACATTTCGCTTGAGCACGAAGCGAAAGTTTCTAAAGTATCAGAAGAGCAGCTTTTCTACTTGATGAGCCGTGGTATTTCTCAACAGGAAGCTACTGAAATGATTGTTATGGGCTTCATCGAGCCATTTACAAAGGAATTACCAATGGAATATGCCGTTGAAATGAACCGTTTGATCAAGTTCGAAATGGAAGGCTCCATCGGTTAATATTTTTAAAAAAGAAACCCGCCCGCTGGCTATAGCTGGCGGGTTTTTGTATGCTATTATTAATAACTGGGGGTGAATGAATTGATTTATATAGGTGTAACGGGCTGGGGAGACCATGACAGCTTATATCCAAGTGGAGCTTCCTCAAGGGACAAATTAAAGCACTATGCGGGTCATTTTCCGATCGTAGAGGTAGACTCTGCATTTTATGCGATTCAACCAAAACGGAATGCAGAAAAGTGGGTGCAAGAAACGCCGGAAAGTTTTCAGTTTATCGTAAAAGCCTACCAAGGTATGACAGGGCATATGCGAGGGGAGATTCCCTTTGAAGGCAAGCAAGCAATGTTTCTGGCGTTTAAAGACTCCTTACTACCATATATAGAAAAAAATAAACTCGCTATGGTCCTGTTTCAATTCCCCCCATGGTTCAGCTGCAAACGAGAAAATGTTGAATACTTGAGATGGTGTAAACATGAAATGGCTGACATCCCTTGTGCATTAGAGTTCAGGCATCAATCCTGGTTTGCGCCACCTTATAAACAAAAAACGCTTGATTTTATGAAACAGGGGAACTGGATTCATAGTATTTGTGACGAACCCCAGTCTGGAGAAGGTTCCATTCCCACCGTGTTATCAGCTGTAGACAATCAAAAGGTTCTTGTGAGATTCCATGGCCGCAATGTTCATGGCTGGCAAAAAAGGAATGCAGAAAATTGGCGTGAGGTGCGTTACCTGTATCGATACAACCAAAAAGAATTAGAGGAATGGCGAGAGTCGATAGAAAAGCTGTCGGAAGAGACTGAACATGTCTATCTTTTGTTCAATAACAATTCTGGCGGCGATGCAGCAGATAACGCGAAGGATATGATGAAACTATTAGACATAGACTACGAAGGACTCGCCCCAAGGCAGCTAGATTTATTTTAACAAAAGACATTAGAAGGTGAAGTTATGGAATGGATTATTTTAGTATTAGTAGGGATCCTTGCAAGCTCCTTAGGATCACTGATTGGAATGGGAGGAGGAATTATTGTTGTTCCGGCTTTGCTTTACTTAGCCACCCTGCCACAATATACACATCTAACACCACAGGTTGTTGTCGGAACCTCTCTTTTTACAATGATTTTTACAGGTCTCTCATCTACACTTGCTTACATGAAAATAAAGACCGTGGATTATAAGAGTGGATTTATTTTTCTTATTGGAAGTGGTCCAGGGAGCATTCTAGGTGCTTGGGTTACTGAAAAACTCGACTTGCATTCATTTAATCTTTATTTCGGATTATTTATTATTTTTGTTTCTTTTATTTTGATGATAAAGGATAAGTTGAAACCTCTCCCTTTTCAGAAAGATAAGGGGGTTGTCCGTCAATTTACCGATAATATTGGGAGAAACTTTGAATATGGTTTTAGTCCCATTGTAGCTATTCTCATTTCCTTTGTAGTTGGGTTTTTGTCAGGGGTTTTTGGGATTGGCGGCGGGTCATTGATGGTACCAACGATGATTATTTTGTTTTTCTTTCCACCGCATGTAGCTGTAGCCACGTCTATGTTCATGATTTTACCAACAGCGATCTTAAGTTCGATCACTCATATCTCTTTAGGCAATGTAAATTGGCTGTATGCATTGGCACTAGTACCTGGTGCATGGATGGGAGCAAAAGTAGGAGTATTATTAAATACAAAGCTAAAAAGCAAAACGATTGTCTGGATCATCAGAATAATCCTTATTGTTGTGGGTATTCGATTAATCTATCAAGGAATGATAGGGTAAAGGTGTAAAATGGAGACGATACATATTTTTCATACCAATGATTTACACAGCCACCTCGAGCATTGGCCGCGCATTCAACATTTCTTGAAGCTGCAGAGAGAGCAACTCACGAAAAAGGGAGAAGAAGTCTTCATATTTGATATAGGCGACTTTCTAGATCGATGGCACCCCTATACAGAAGCAACTAGAGGCAAGGGGAATATCAATCTCTTAAATGAATGTCAATATACGGCTGTCACGATTGGTAATAATGAAGGGATTAATCTCCCATTCGAGGATTTAGATCATCTATATGATGAGGCTAAGTTTGACGTCATATTGGCCAATCTTTATGTAAATCAAGACTATCCTTCTTGGGCAAAGCCCTATGAGATTTACAGGACAAGTAGGGGGACAAAGATTGGGGTCTTAGGATTAACCGCCCCATTTATCCATCTCTACGAACTGCTTGGCTGGAGAATGACAGACCCAATTGAAGAACTGAGTAACTGGATACAGCCATTAAAAGAAGAAGCGGACATCATCATCCTACTTTCCCACCTTGGCTTACATGAGGATGAACGAATTGCGGAACAATTTCCGGATATTGATGTGATCCTAGGTGCCCACACTCATCATGTCCTTGAGAAAGGAAAGGTAATTAATCAAGTACTTCTTGGGGCAGCCGGGAAGCATGGGAATTTCGTTGGTCATGTTACTCTTCACTTGAAGGAGAAAAAGGAACTCTCCCAAAAAGAAGCAACCCTATATGATTTTAACGAGTTGCCGGTTGTCTTGAATGAAGAGGAGAAAATTGCATCCTTTTTAAATAAAGGGCAGGGCATGTTAAGCGAAAAAGTCACGTTCATTACCGAGCCCTTACAAAGTGACCCCTTCCGTGAAACCAACTTCATACGAATGCTTTGTGAGGCGTTAAGGGAATGGTGTGGGACAGATTGTGCCTTTGTGAATGCAGGGCTCCTTCTGGGTCCTTTATCGGGTGAAGTCACTGAATACGATCTGCTCTCTATTTGTCCTCATCCCATAAATCCGTGTGTTGTTACATTAACGGGGAAAGAGTTAACGTCTATTTTAAAACAAACAAAGGATGAAGCCTTGCACCATAAACAAATAAAGGGTTTAGGCTTCAGAGGAACTGTGCTAGGGACCTTCGTCTATGATCAAATTACCACTAAAGGAGAAACAATCTTTGTTGCAGGTAAGGAATTGGAGCTCGAGCAGACATACACTCTAGCACTTCCTGATATGTTTACCTTTGGTCATTTTTTCAAAGACATTCTTCCGAAAAAAGAAAAGAAGTATTTCTTGCCTGAGTTTTTACGGGATATATTAAAATGGAAGCTTTCGGGTTCCCATTTATAATTAAAACACTAAGGATACACGCTTTTTCCAAACTCATCATAAAGTGATAGTGAGGAAAGGAGTGTTGGGAAATTGATTGATCTTTCGCCAATTGAAATAGACGGCCATACCTTCCTGGCTGTTTCCGTATTACTTCCAAAAACAACTTTGCTTGCTGTGACAAGCGATAAAGGATATATTATGTGCGGTGCTTTAGATGTGGGATTATTAAACGATAAATTAAGGGACCGCAAAATCATTGCCGGCCGCGCTGTCGGAGTGAGAACTATTGATCAGCTTCTGAATGCTCCACTGGAATCTGTCACAGTAGAAGCAGAAGAATTAGGTATTCATCAAGGGATGATCGGTAAAGATGCCTTATTGAAGATGGTTTAAAAAGCTTGCTGAAAACGGCAGGCTTTTTTTATTGGGCTAGTTCACCTTTTCTTTGCATACATATAGCATGAAGGGGTGATTGTTCTTGAGAAAATTACGCCGGCGTCTGCCTAAACGTGGACCGCTGCCTTTCCGATATGTCATGCTATTGACCTTTGTTTTTTTTCTCTTTTCCACTGCGACGGGCTTATGGCTTGTTAATAAGGGGATTGAGCCCACCTTAATGCGATATGCTGAATCAGAAACGAGGAATATTGCGTCTCTTGTCATCAACAGGGCAATTACAAAACGAACCACAAATGTGGGAGACAATAATGAAGTCATAAAAATCGTACCAGGCAGCAATGGAAAAGGGCAAAATGCGCAGTTGAATACGGATTTAATCAATCGGGTATTAGCAGAAACAACCGCACAAATTCAAAAAAATTTAAAAACAGCCAAAAGAGGCGAAATTGCCTTATTAGAGACAGATGTAGAAATTGAAACGGAAAATACGGAAAAAGAAGATGGAATTGTTTGGTACGTACCATTGGGGCAATCCACAAATATTTCGTTGTTAGGGAATATTGGACCAAAGATACCAGTTAAGTTCCATGCTATTGGAGAAGTGGAACCGGATGTCCATATCCAAACAAAAGAAATGGGAATCAATAATACTTGGGTCGAGGTTTCTGTGGATATAGTGGTTTCCGTTCAAATTATTACTCCTTTTGCGACGAAAATTACTAAGTTAAAGCAAAGCATACCTGTTGGAGGATCTTTAGTAGAAGGAGAAGTACCTCAATTCTATAATGGAGGCGGAGGAAGCATCACGCCATCTATTCAAGTACCAGCAAACAATACCGACACGAAAACTAAATCCGAAATGAAAAAATCAGGAAAGTAGCAAGAGGCTGACCAGCGTCAGCCTCTATTTTTTTCTTATACTCATCCGCTCTAGACGTTTCCATTTAGCTAAATGTGGATAAGGGTCAAACGACCATTCGGTTATTCCATTGTCTTTATACATACCATAATGTAAGTGTGGAGGGAATTTTCCTGAGGTTCCTGGAGGGCCGTATCCTGAGCTTCCAACACCACCAATGACCATTCCCGGCTCTACAATTTGCCCCACTTTTAAATCCTTTGCAAACCCGCTTAGATGGGCAAAGTAATGATAGGTATTATTAATATCCCTAATACCGATTCTCCAGCCACCAAACTTATTCCAGCCCTTCATTTCAATAATGCCATAGTTGGTAGCTCGTACAGGAACGCCATAGCCTGCAAAAATATCCGTACCTTCGTGAATTCTTCTCCCGCCCCAACCTCTTGCATCTCCCCAGGTACTTCTATAGCTATGATTGCTACGAATAGGCACAGGGAATACTTGAGTATCTAAATTGAGCCGTCCGAAGTGGCGATATATTTTTGCTTTATCAGCAATAATTCCGACCGTTTTATCACGATGGTAGTAATTCCAAAGTCCAATTTTTATATTATCTGGATCGACACCGTAAGAAAGAAGATAATGGGCAAATGCATACAAGACATCCTCATCGCTTTTAACGCTTGCTTTTCCATCCCCATCTCCATCCACACCCATACCATTGAAAAACTGGATGGCAGCAGGAGTTTCTTCCTCTGAGTTCGGATTGGTTAGGCCTGCCCACTCCTCAGGACGAAAGTAAATTCCGATTACACTATCTGGTTTAGGCAAGTCTTTGCGGACCTGTCGGATGCTTCTTTCGTATTGATCAATGGCTGCTAAATAATACCAAGGAATTTGTGTGACCGTTTCAACTTTTTTATATAATTTCATTCTTTCCTTATATGGATCGGGTTCCTCCGCATGAGCATCCCTTACTGCAAAAGAAGAGGTGAAGAATAAAAGGAAAGTTCCAATAATCAGAACAGCCCGCAACAGGAATCCTCCTTCCCAATTAATGTACAAGTTTAGTTTATGGATAATGAGGCATTTCATTATCGCTAATAATTGGTAATATAATGGCTGTGTTGAACTTGGATGTTGATTTCCGCTCCAGGCGAGAGCGGTTCGCGGGCGTGCCGGGGAGCCTCCTCGTCGCTTGCGGTCCTGCGGGGTCTCCCCTGTCCCGTACTCCCGCAGGAGTCTTCGCGCCTTCCACTCCAATCAACATCGTATATAAAAACAACATTAACCTTTAATTCAGCCAATAAAAATCTACTTGCTTGTCGTTCCTTTTCTAGTATGGTAAAGTGACAAAGAAGAACTCACTCACCATACATACTAATGGATTCAAGGGGTGTCAAAATGAGTAAAAAAGAAGAGATTCTACGAAAGCCTGACTGGCTAAAAATAAAGTTAAATACCAATGAGTCATACACAGGGTTAAAGAAAATGATGCGTGAAAAAAATCTGCATACCGTTTGTGAAGAAGCCCGCTGCCCTAATATTCACGAATGCTGGGCAGTAAGACGTACAGCAACTTTTATGATTCTAGGTGATACATGTACACGTGCCTGCCGTTTCTGTGCGGTTAAAACGGGTTTACCAACTGAATTAGATTTACAAGAACCTGAAAGAGTGGCAGACTCCGTTCAACTAATGAACTTAAAGCATGTGGTAGTTACAGCCGTTGCACGTGATGATTTAAAAGACGGTGGGGCCGCTGTTTTTGCTGAAACGGTTCGTGCCATTCGTCGTAAAAATCCGTTTACCAGTATTGAAGTGCTTCCTTCTGATATGGGGGGAAAAGAAGAAAATCTACAGCTATTAATGGATGCAAAACCGGATATCCTTAATCATAATATTGAAACGGTTAGACGCTTAACACCAAGAGTGAGAGCTCGTGCTAAATATGATCGCTCACTTGAGTTCCTCCGTCGTGCAAAAGAAATGCAGCCAAGCATTCCAACTAAATCAAGTTTAATGATTGGGATTGGAGAAACAAAAGAAGAAATTTTGGAAGTAATGGATGATTTAAGAGCGAATCATGTAGATATTATGACGATAGGTCAGTACTTACAGCCGACAAAAAGTCATCTAAAGGTTGAGAAATATTATAGCCCTGATGAATTTAAAGAATTACAACAGATAGCCATCAGCAAAGGCTTTAGCCACTGTGAAGCAGGTCCGCTTGTCCGTTCATCTTACCATGCTGATGAACAAGTGAACGCAGCAGCGAAACATAAGCAATTACTTGGTGAAAAAGAAGTGAAAGAAGCATAAAAATAGAGGAGAGAGGTTGAGAACGAGTTCAACCTCTCTTTTTTATTTTTACTACTTATGCATGTTAATTCTCTTGAGGTCCATATCATCAGGTGTTTCGCCATTTTCATTTTCACTAGCATTCAAGCGCATTCCCTGAGGGGATTTTTTCATTTGTGTAATCAGTTCTGTGACGGCATGACGTGCATTGCGGCTAGTAGAGTCAAGATTAGCCAAATTTTCTACATCGCGCATTAGCGCCTTATTATCCGTTACATATACGTGATAGTATCTGGGTACGACTGAAAATGCGGTTTTCTTCACCTGGTCAGCCGTCATATTGCGATCTTTTGAATCGGTAGTATAAGCAATCAACACTTCCTGATCAGTAACAAGTGTGGCTGCGTCATTAACGTTAGGAACATTTACACTATATTTACTAATAATATTGGCAAGCTGTTCACGGTCTAATGCGGTATAGCCGTTATTAGCCGTATTATCGTTCATCAATGGACTCTTTTGATGACGAACAAATCCATAATTGTCGCTAACATTACGAACTCCTCGGCTTGCGCCTTCATTGTATAGTTCATGTCGTTTGTTATTTACATTAATGGTATTTCCGCTTTCTTCATATACATCTCGATTTCCCGTATCCTTTGTGCACCCAGTTAATGCAGTTATGGTACATAATCCCGCGATTACGATTAATTTTTTCAACATAAACACCTCCTTTTATTAGAATGACCAATGTTCTGTTTTTTTTTCTTAGTAATTGATGGTGAATCGGTTATAATGGATAGTAGGAAATGGCTGGGATAACTGAGGTGAAAAGTATGATCGTAATAAACAATACCGTTTATGAAATTCTCCAGGAATATCGGGAAGGTTATAATGAAGAGGCTTTTAAATCAAGGTATAGCGATATTTTATCTAGGTATGATTATGTTGTAGGAGATTGGGGATACGGGCAGCTTCGCCTAAAGGGATTCTTTGATGACCAAAACCAAAAAGCTACTTTTGATACAAAAATCAGCACATTAAGTGAATACCTTTATGAATTTTGCAACTTTGGTTGTGCATACTTTGTTTTGAAAAAAGTGAAAAAATAAACCGAAGGATATCCTGATCCTTCGGTTTTCTCTTTATTCATTATAGGGAACTTGTATATCTGTTTCAGGGTCATCATGTGGCGGATGGGCCCCGTCCATTTGTCTTGGTAAATCTTCATGAAGTGATTTATATTCATAATTAAATGCACTATAGTAGCGCTGTCCTTTTTCCCAGGGGGTGCTTTTGTTCTCAACTGGATCATTTTTACCCCTCGGCGATCCGTATGGTCCCTCTGGAAGATCCTCTACAGTTAAGAAATTCCTTTGAGCTTCCACATTCGAGAAATCATGATACTGCTCAGAATCTTTATCTGCCATGATAAAACACACTCCTTTCCCCTATTATTTGAAAAGAAGTGTGTATTTATGAACTTTAAATTAACTCCATCAAAAAGCCGCGTAATTCTTCAGCATCTTCTTCACTTAACTGAAAAGCATATTCTAAATAACCCTCTTCTTGTAAATCATCTAATCCAATAATAGCAAAGCGGTTTCCTTGCATATCAAGTACCAAATGCTTTCCGTAATGACGGTCACTTTGGACAATAGCTAAATCAAATCGCTGGTTATCTCCAACAAAGCTAACAAATCTTGTTTTCGTATTTTCTGTATCATCGTATAGGAAAAAGCGTTCTTTCATGAAATGGTCTCCTTTAATTAAAACTGACATCTCCTATATAGTAACAAATAAATAGGGCGGAGGGGAGTAAAGAATATTTCGTGATTTTTTCCTAGAAATTTATGGTTAAAAAAACACGAATCATGTCAAATTATGCTACAATATACGTAAATCATGTATGTTGGCTTCTGAGAGGGATGAATTTAATGGTCCGTCGGTACAAAGAAAAGGTCAAAAGTGTATTGAAATGGGGAAAGATCATCTTGCCTCTTTCAACCATGCGCTTTTATCCTCCCCAATTTATTTTAAGAAATCCTGTGTTAGAAGGGGTTAAAGCTGCTTTTCATGAAGGACACGAGGTAGCAGTCGTTGTCTTTCATCTAAAAGATATGAATGAATTGTCAGAGCAGTTAGGACAGTCCCAAAGCCATCAATTTATCAAACATACAAAGAAATTTTTTCGCTCTGCTGTGGAGAAAGAAATAGACAAGCAAGATGTGATTACCCTTGATGATTTTTACGGTGATGGACTAACGTTATACATAAAAGTGGATTATACACGTCACTCTCTCTCCGAGATTGATTTAGCTATGAAGAAAATAGTTTATAACGTGGAGCATAACCTTCATAAGGCTTATCCATATATCCAGCCTATGTTTAAGACTGGATATATGTTTGTAGAAAAAAAACATTTCTCCATTCAGGATTCAATTGGAAAAGCGCAGAGGCAGGCTATTGCCATGGCTGAAAAACGAGTGAAATCTGAATTTAATGAAATGGTCTACTTAATGAAAAGGATTATTTCCAAAAAAGATATAAAATTATTAGCACAACCCATCATAGACGTGGCTACAAAAGAAGTACGCGCGTGGGAGATGCTGACCCGAGGTCCAACAGGGTCGGTCCTCGAAAGCCCGTTACCGTTGTTTTCGGTTGCAAGGCAAACAGGCTTGCTATATGACTTAGAAATGATTGTGATTGAAAAGGTGCTTGAACAAATAAAAGCTGCAAAGTGCAGGAAAGATATATTTGTGAATTGTACGCCGCTCACACTTGGAAATATCCGATTTACCCGCGATCTTAAAAAATTAATGCAGCAATATAAAGATATTCCTCCTCGACAAATTACCATTGAGGTAACGGAAAATGATTCGATTGAAGGCCTGAAAAACTTTATCTATAATATAAAAATGTTACGCTTAATGGGCTATAAAATTGCCATGGATGATACAGGCGCTGGGTATTCTAGCTTAAGTATTATTAGTGACATCATGCCAGATATTATTAAAATTGATCGTTCAGTGATTCAAAATATAGATAAAAATTCAATTAAGGAATCTATGTTAAAAGGGCTGATGTTGGTAGCTAGGGAAGCAGGGTCCCTAGTTGTAGCAGAAGGAATCGAAAATGAAAACGAAGCATCTGTGTTAACAAGAAACAATGTTGATTTGGCACAAGGGTATTTTTATGCACGACCTACAGCGTTGGTATCAGCTATTGCAACCTAGAAAAAGGAGTGGGACCCTATGTACTTTGTAGACAGGGAAAAAATAGAAGCAACATTAATTTACCTAGAAGAACTCATTCACCTCTTTTCACAGAAAAAAAATTGGTCATCGTCTTTGGAAAAAGCGGCTTTAGAGCGGTTAAATCACATGATGATTGAGTCGGTATTAGATGTCGGAAATGCCATGATTGATGGCTTTATCATGCGTGATCCTGGAAGCTATGAAGACATTATTGATATCTTAGTCGACGAAAAAGTCATTGTGGCTGAAACAGGAGAAAGTTTAAAAATTCTTATTCACTATCGTAAAAAACTTGTACAGGATTATATTAGTATCGATCATATAGAACTCAATAAACAGTTTTCAGCCAATCTTCAGGAGTTAGTCACTTTCGCTGCAAATGTTCGGGAGTATCTAGCCAATGAATTAGGACCTGTTTCTGCATTTAAAAACTAATTTGAGGTTGACACAGTCAACCTTTTTCTTTTTATAGTTTTGGGGGAAAATACAAAGGGAGTGATGATATGAAAAAGTATAAAGGCTACTTAATTGATTTAGATGGAACAATGTATAAAGGATCGGAGCGAATTGAAGCTGCCTCTGATTTTGTGAAAAATCTCCGTGACAATGGAATCCCGTATCTGTTTGTTACGAATAATTCATCAAGAACGCCTGCCCAGGTGGCTGAGAAATTGGTTAGTTTTGATATTCCTGCAGAGGAAAAAATGGTCTTTACTACGAGCCAGGCCACCGCAAACTTCATTTATGAACAAAAAAAGGATGCAAGTGTTTATGTTATTGGTGAAGAGGGGATACAGACCGCTATTGAAGAAAAAGGTTTTTCATTTGCGGGTGTTGATGCTGACTTTGTCGTTGTTGGCATAGACCGTGAAATCACCTATGAAAAATTAGCTGTTGCTTGTTTAGCGGTACGAAACGGGGCTACATTTATTTCCACTAATGGGGATATAGCAATCCCAACAGAAAGAGGGCTATTACCGGGGAATGGTTCCCTAACATCTGTTATTTCCGTTTCTACCCAGACCAAACCGATTTTTATTGGCAAACCTGAGTCGATTATTATGGAACAAGCCTTAAAGGTTTTAGGAACCGCTAAGGAAGAAACATTGATGGTAGGGGACTATTATGATACGGACATATTAGCTGGAATGAATGCAGGAATGGATACCTTACTAGTCCATACAGGAGTCACCACAAAAGAATTGCTCATCGGTTATGACCGCCAGCCAACCTTTGTTGTTGATACCCTCGATCAATGGAAACTATAAAGGAAAGGGGACAGTCCCCCACCGCTTTAAAGCGGCGGGGGACTGTCCCCAATTTTTTATTTCTCTTTTTCTCTTTCTTCCTCTTGTCGTGCGGCACGGTGTGCCAGTCTGCTTGAGGCAGCGGCGGCGATAGCGCCGACGATATCATCTAAAAATGTATGGCACTCACCCGTGGATTTATCATTTAAGTGCGCTAAAATCCCGGGCTTTAATTTGTCGATGTATCCATAGTTTGTAAAACCGATCGAGCCGTATACATTCACAATAGAAAACGCCAGGATTTCATCCACCCCATAAAGACTTTCGTCGGATCCAATGAT
Organism: Neobacillus phoenicis; assembly: GCF_047302305.1. Lineage (NCBI taxonomy): Bacteria > Bacillati > Bacillota > Bacilli > Caryophanales > Bacillaceae > Neobacillus > Neobacillus phoenicis. The sequence continues at coordinate 1,555,696 of NZ_CP154847.1, forward strand.
TGATTGAAGAGGCTCCTCTAACATCCCTTTTTCTGCAAGCATATCAAGCTGTATTCCTGTGATTATGGCATTTTGTACCTCTCGTTTAGAAAGAACACGTTCCACGTTTGCTATACAGTCTTCCATTTTGAGGTTTTTATGGTACTTTTCCTGCAAAAAGAAGACTAAATCAGCCATATCCTGAACTTCAACGCCTCTTTCCTTAAGCCATCTGCGAGCTGTTTCCTCAGTAAGATCTACTTTTTTGTGGTCTGTCATCCTCTGATCACCTTTTCTTTGGATTTTCACTATATATATACTCTTTTTCCATAAGATATGCAATCTTATGGAAAAGGAATAAACCAAAATTTTATTTTCTCCTTCACCAAACTCCGCTATTCTTTTTAAAAAAAGTCTATGTTACAGCATAATGGTGATTTTTTGCACTCTGCTGATTGGAGCGGAAGGCACGAAGACTCCTGCGGGAGTACGGGGCAGGGGAGACCCCGCAGGAGCGAAGCGACGAGGAGGCTCCCCGGCACGCCCGCGGAAAGCGAAGTGCCTGGAGCGGAAATCAACAGACATAGTTAACAGACATCCATGCAAAAGAATTTGCACATCAATGAATGAAATAACTGCTAAAAGTTATCCACAGTTATTCAGGGTAGAGCTTAAAAAAAGGAAGGAACAAGTTTTTGAATGCCCATACATATATATGAGGTAAATAGATGTCTAGAGACGAGGTGCAGGTATGCTTCAAAAATTGCTCGAGAATCAATATGGGGTTACTGTTGAGGAATATGTGAAATTAGATAGGTATGATGCGCTAAGAGGAAATGGTTGGTTGTATTTAGTCTCCAATCCTTCTGGCAGGGAAGAAGCAGATGTGACGGAGCTTGAGAAAATTGCGGAACATTTAAGGAATTATGGCGATCAATATGTCCCCATCTTCTTGCCAACGAAGGAAGGTCAGTTAATTACCACCTGGGAGCAAAATAAATATTGTGTGTTAGCCAATCGGCAAATGGAAGAGCAGCGAAAAATCAAACTAGGCCGAAAGTTAGCTAAATTTCACGAACGTGGGCGCAGGGTTCCCTTTCAAATCGAAAGGTCGAGCAGAATTGGGGAATGGAAGTCCTTATGGGAAAAGCGTCTCGAACAGATGGAGAAAGTTTGGAACAATCTGCTTTTCCAAACACCAGAAGATGAATTCGAAAGAATGTTCATTGATTCATTTCCATACTACCTAGGATTAACGGAGAATGCAATTCAATATTTGGTTGATTCGGAGCTGGATGATGAGCCTACAGAAACAGATGGCGGGACTGTTTGCCATGAACGTTTTACCCAGCAAACCTGGGGTGGACATTACATGATTAAAAATCCCTTTGATTGGGTTTTTGATCACCGCAGCCGAGACTTAGCTGAATGGACAAGAGAAAGATATTTTCGCAATATCCAAACCTATGATGTAGATTTAAAACAGTTTTTTAACGAATATCAAAGTGTTTCCCCATTAACATCCTTTTCCTGGAGGTTGTTATATTCTCGATTGATTTTCCCACTTCACTATTATGATTGTATTGAAAGCTATTACATCACCCGTTCTGAACAGGATAAGAAGGTATTAGAGGAACGATTAAGCAAAATATTACGGCAAGCAAGTGAGTACGAACGATTTTTGGCCGGATTCTTCCAAATGGCTGGCGCACCGATTCGTCGGCTAAACCTCCCCCAACTGGAGTGGCTTGGAAAATAATTTATAGTATTCTGACTTGTAGAATAATGTTTAAAAAACTTATGTTAAAATAACAATGTGATTCAGAATAAATAAGGAAGTGTATGCAGCATGAAGCCATACGTTTTTATTACACGAAAGCTTCCAGACGAAGTTGTTAAACCATTACTGCAAAACTACGAAGTGAGCATGTGGGAACATGATGATATTCCTGTTCCAAAGGATTTACTACTTTCCGAAGCAAAAAAGGCGGATGCACTATTGACGATGCTATCAGATTCCATTGATGAAGGGATTCTAACAGCTGGAAAGAAGCTAAAGGTAGTCGCAAACCTAGCTGTGGGGTTTGACAATATTGATCTAAAGGTTGCCAGCAGAGAGGGAGTCGCAGTGTGCAATACACCTGATGTTCTAACGGATACTACTGCTGATTTAACCTTTGGACTGCTTATGGCAACAGCAAGAAGATTAATGGAAGCGGCAGAGTTTGTGAAAGATGGCAAATGGAAAAGCTGGAGCCCATTGTTATTAGCTGGACATGACATTCATCATAAAACAATCGGTATTGTTGGTATGGGGAAAATCGGTGAGACGGTGGCAAAACGGGCAACTGGATTTGAGATGAATATTCTATACCATAACCGAACACGCAAGTCAGAGGTTGAAAATCAGCTTGGAGCAGTGTACGTGAGTCTTGAGGAGTTAGTTGGAAAATCGGATTTTATTGTCTGCCTAACCCCGCTTACGAGTGAAACGAAAAATTTGTTTTCCCATGAAATGTTTAAGAAAATGAAGCGGTCTGCTATTTTTATTAATGCTGGAAGAGGTCCCGTTATAGATGAACAGGCCCTATTTGATGCTTTAGTTGCAGGAGAGATTGCTGGTGCGGGTCTTGATGTATTTGAGAAAGAACCGATTGGTGCAGATCATCCGCTATTACAGCTTCCTAATGTTGTGGCCTTGCCACATATCGGAAGTGCTAGTGTGGAAACAAGGATGGAAATGATGAGGCTCTGCTTGGCAAATATCCAATCAGTGATCGAGGGGAAGGAACCGAAGACATTGGTGAATAAAGATTGGAACCCCTTAGTCAGAGCTTAGAAACATAAGTAAAGCGATTGCCAACTTGGCAATCGCTTTTTAACATCTTATTAAAATACTTGTTCTACTTCAACAACGCCAGGAACTTCTTCTAATAATGCTCTTTCAATTCCAGCCTTTAATGTGATAGTTGAACTTGGGCAGCTTCCGCAAGCACCTAATAAGCGGAGCTTAACAATACCATCCTCTACATCTACTAATTCACAATCCCCGCCATCGCGAAGAAGAAATGGACGTAATTTATCTAATACTTCTTGAACTTGTTCAAACATTTGTTGTTCTTCCACTGTTAATCGACTCCTTTCCTACCTATATTATAATGTCATTAGTGCTAAAAATCCATTCTCAGAAATTAGTAAAGCACACATTTAAAGACATTTTCTTAGTTTTTATAGTAAGAATAAAGTACAATAAAAGAAAAAAAGGCAGGAAGTATACATGAATAGAATTGAAGTGGAAATCGTTCTTTATGGTGCAGAACAATTATGTCCTAGCTGTGTGAATTTACCTTCTTCAAAAGAAACCTTCGAATGGCTTGAAGCTGCAATTGCAAGAAAGTTTCCTAATCAGCCCGTTAAGATGGTCTATGTTGATATTCTTCAGCCTGCTGGTGATGAGGAGAAAGTTACTTTTGCTCAAAAAGTAATCGAGGAAGACATGTTCTATCCGGTCGTCGTGATTAAAGATAAAGTTGTCGGTGAAGGAAATCCACGCTTAAAAACCATCTTCTCAGAACTAGAAAAATACGGCTATCAAGCTATGTAAAAAGAAGCATTCCGCGGTGGAATGCTTCTTTTAATAACGTTGTACGAATTTTATCCGTTGTGAAATTTGTACATCCACAAAATTCCTGATTTCAATAAACGGGCAACACGTCCAGTAATGGCGTGATCAGCCATCAATCCAAAGCCATGCTTTTTGCCGAGAGAGCCGAGGATCCCCTTTAATTTAATGGGGGGGAAGGATGTAGGAGGCTCTTCACCTTTCCAGCGTCTTTTTAGCACCTCAACAATCTGCTCTGCCTGTCCCTCAGCCAATTGAGCACTAGGAGCATGTGGGAGGCTTGCACAGTCACCGACAACAAACACGTGCTCATCACTTGGCAAATGATGAAGTGGAGTAAGGACCATTCTTCCCATACGATCTTTTTCCCCGTCCATATCGCGGACAATTTTACTTGCTTGAATGCCAGCAGTCCATACAATGACATCACAATCAATAGGAACATCGTGATTGTATAACTTCTTTTCTTCTACTTTGGTGATATTTGAATTGTTAATGATTTCCACATTATTTTTAACAAACCAATTTTCCACGTATTTACTTAAACGTTCAGGAAAAGAGGATAAAATATGATTCCCTCTATCAAATAATTTGATCTTTAGGTCTTCTCGGCTTTCACTTAATTCGCTAGCTAACTCTACTCCGCTTAGACCAGCCCCGACAATCGCTACAACAGAACCAGGTCCGAGATTGTTTAAAACAGAGTAAGTATGACGTGATTTATCAATACTCTGTATGCTATAGGTAAATTGATCTGCACCTGGAACATCATGGTATTTGTCCTCGCAGCCAAGACCAACAACTAAATCATCGTAGCTGACTGCTTCAGCGTCCTTAAGTTCAATCTTTTTATCAGTCGTATTAATCCCAGTGACCTCGCCGTATTTTACGACTAAACGAGGGTGGTCCGGAAAAGCAACACGGATTTCTTTATCGGAAATCGTTCCAGCGGCTAATGCATAATATTCCGTTTTTAAGCAGTGGTAAGGGACTCGATCAACAAGTGTTATTGTTACGTCCTCTGGTAAATGATTTGGTAGAAGTTCGTTTAAGATCTTCATCCCGCCGTATCCACCACCGAGAATGACAAGGTTTTTCATTTTTAATTCCCCTTTGTTTATCCGGTTTTTCATAAAGAATGGTTAGCGCTTGCAATTATAAAATATTAGAATAATAATCTGTTTCTTTACCACATACGAGTATAACTAAAATGTGTACAAATAACAACATTTTTCATGCTATTCTTGACATTGAACCCTAGAACATGGTAATTGACGAAGTGGTTAAAATAGAGTAGCATATCTAGGTGTGGAGAGGTGAAAGTAGTGATTCAACCTATCATTGAATTCTGTATAAGTAACTTGGCAAATGGTGCTCAAAAGGCACTTGAAAAATTACAAAAAGATCCTGACTTGGATATTATTGAATATGGATGTCTCGGATATTGCGGGAAATGTGCGACCACACTTTATGCTCTAGTCAACGGAGAGGTCGTTACTGGTAACACACCAGATGAATTAGTTGATAATATTTACCAATATCTAGATGAAAATCCGATGTTTTAACTAAAGGGAGCAAGCCGCTTCCTTTTTTTCTTAAGTAGAATAGATTATTGTATGTAAATCTAAACAGTTGAGTCCTGTAATGTTAGTGTATATACTATATTAAAAGCGCAGGTAAAGGTGGGGAATTAGTATGAGTAAGGAAGTTGTTATACTTACTGAAGCAGCAGCACTTCATATAAAAGAAATGATGAAGCATAACGAGGAAGAAGGTGCTTTCTTACGTGTAAGCGTAAAAGGAGGCGGATGCAGTGGATTATCCTATGGCATGGGTTTTGACCATGAGATGGGCGAAGACGACCTTCAGCTCGAAAAATATGGCATTAAAGTGCTTGTTGATAAAGAAAGTGCTTTGATCCTACAAGGAACAAAAATAGATTATAAAGAGTCCATGATGGGCGGAGGCTTTACGATTGATAATCCAAATGCCATCGCATCATGCGGGTGCGGATCATCGTTTCGTACAGCAACTGCAACAGGAACTCCAGAAGAATGCTAGAACTAGAAAAAAGGCGCCCATTGGACGCCTTTTTTATCATTGCTTAAACATAGAAGAACTGTGTAATGGCTGTGCTTTTGCTTTTGGATCGATATATGTTTTGGCATTATTAACAGCTGTTGGCGCTTCACCAAAACCACAAGCAATTAATTTCACTTTTCCATCATACGTACAAATGTCTCCAGCAGCATAAATACCTGGTGTATTTGTTTCCATTTTTGAATTTACAAGGATGGAATTCTTTTCAATTTCAAGACCCCATTCTTTAATCGGGCCAAGGGAAGAAACAAACCCATAATTACAGATGACTGCATCTACATCAATTGTTTCTTTTTCTTCACCATTTACCGTGGAAAGAACCACTTGTTTAATTCCGTTCTCATCGCCAATTAATTCAGCAGGCACGTATGGAGTTTTCACATCCACTTTTGAATTATAAAGATTTTCCACACTGTGTTCATGTGCACGGAACTTATCGCGACGGTGAACAATTGTTACCTTCTCAGCAATTGGTTCAAGCATTAATGCCCAGTCAACTGCAGAATCTCCACCACCAAATACGACAACTTTTTGACCAGCAAACTTATTTAAATCCTCTATAAAATAGTAAAGGTTTTTATGTTCATATTGCTGTGCACTTTCTAATTCTAGACGGCGAGGTTGGAAAGCCCCATTTCCAGCAGTGATAATAACCGTCTTAGAATAATGTACTTCTTTATTAGTTGTTAATTTGAACGTTCCATCTTCCAGTTTTTCTAACTTTTCAACAGACTGCTCAAGAGCAATAGCAGGGTCAAACTTGGCCATTTGTTCTTTTAGGTTATTAATTAATTCTTGAGCACGGACTTTTGGGAAGCCAGCTACGTCATAAATATATTTTTCCGGATAAAGAGCCGATAACTGCCCACCAAGCTGTGGTAAGCTCTCAATGATTTTCACTGATGCTTGTCTCATACCGCCGTAAAAGGCAGTAAATAGACCAACAGGGCCTCCTCCGATTATGGTAATGTCATAAACTGTTTGATTTTCTTGCACTCCGTATCCCCCCAACTAGTAGTAACAAACTCCACTCACTATAATATCATAAAACTAGGAAATCCTCACAACTTTCTAGCAATTATTCAGAGTAGGAGTAATTTTTAAATAATAAAATATTGGTCATAATAAGGCCAATTTAATAATATTGTTAAGGTAAATATTTTAAAAATCCGCTTGAAAATAGTGTTAAAGTAGCATAAGATGTAATGTGGATACATTGTTAACATTCTGTGACAAAAAAGGCACATTTATGTGAATGATGTAACAGGTTCGAATATTCAGTTAAAATTTTTTTCATTCCCTATGTGCTTATTCGTTTGTTCTTTTTCTTTGAAGCCGTTCGTGAATAATATCACATACATTTTTACTCAAAGCAAAATAAAAATGGCTTAAGCAGTGGAAGATAAGAAAAAGAGAAATTTATTCAAAAATATTAATATAAAAGGTGGAAGTGATCACTTTGAGAAAGCCTAAAATCGTTATTATCGGTGCTGGTTACGGCGGACTTATGACAACAGTTCGTTTACAAAAGTTAATCGGTGTAAATGAAGCAGATATCGTATTAATAAATAAGAACGACTACCATTATGAAACAACATGGTTACACGAGGCTTCTGCTGGTACATTACATCATGATCGTGTTCGTTATGATATTAGAGATGTCATTGATCGTAGTAAGGTTGATTTTGTACAAGATACAGTGGTTGAAATCAACAGAGAAGAGAAGAAGGTTATTTTAGAAAAAGGTGAAGTCGATTATGACTACCTTGTGATCGCCCTTGGCGGCGAGCCTGAAACGTTTGGAATCAAAGGCTTAAAAGAATATGCATTTGGAATTACTAATGTGAATTCTTCCCGTCAATTACGTGAACATATTGAATATCAATTTGCTACCTATAATATGGAAGAAGAAAAGAATGACAATCGCTTGGTGATTGTTGTTGGCGGCGCAGGATTTACAGGAATTGAATTCCTTGGTGAGTTAACTAATCGTATTCCTGAATTATGTCATGAATATGATGTTGATTTCCATAAGGTAAAGATTATCTGTGTGGAAGCTGCTCCAACGGTATTACCAGGATTTGACCCAGAGCTTGTGAATTATGCAGTTTCTCAATTAGAGCGCAAAGGCGTAGAATTCCTTATCGGAACAGCGATTAAAGAAGCGACTCCTGAAGGTATTTTTGTTGCTAAAGGTGAAGATGAGCCACGCGAAATTAAGGCTGGCACAGTTGTTTGGGCAGCGGGTGTTCGTGGAAATGCAATCATTGAAAAATCTGGTTTTGAAGCAATGAGAGGTCGTGTAAAAGTACAATCTGACTTACGTGCACCTGGCCATGATGAGGTATTCATTATTGGTGACAGTTCTCTTGTAATCAATGAAGAAATCAATCGTCCATATCCACCAACTGCACAAATTGCTATGCAGCAAGGTGAAGTGGTTGCACGCAACTTAGCAGCGTTAATTCGCAACAAGACTGAACTTGAATCCTTCACATTCGACAATAAAGGTACAGTATGTTCTCTTGGCGAAGATGATGCAATTGGTGTTGTTTTCGGTAAAAAGCTTACAGGCGCTAAAGCTTCCTTCATGAAAAAGGTAATCGATAATCGCTCCCTTTATATGATTGGTGGAGCAGGTCTAGTATTGAAAAAAGGTAAATTTAACGTATTTTAATTGGCCGTAAGAAAAAGGACAGAGAATCTTCTGTCCTTTTTTTGGTATAGTAGATTAAATTGTTTTTGTAGGGAGTGTTGATATGAGCAGTCGTGAAAAACGCGGGAAGGTGTGGTTAGCTGTTTCTGGATTAGTTAAATCCAGTGAAGGCCATTGGCTCGTGGTAAAGAAAAGATACGGGGGCTTAAAGGGGCAATGGTCTTTACCTGCAGGTTTTGTTGAGGAGGGGGAGACCGCGGATGAGGCTGTGATCAGGGAAGTGAAGGAAGAAACTGGAATCAGCAGTACGGTTAAGGGGTTAATTGGATTAAGAACAGGTGTAATTAAAGGGGAAATAAGTGATAATATGCTTGTATTCTTGCTTGAACCCGTAGAACGGGAAGAAAGAATCATACATCAAGAGAATGAGCTGTATGAAGCAAGATTTATAGCTCCGAAAGAATTGCTTCTGGAAAAGGATGCGTCCATTCTTTTACATTATTTAATTGAACAAATGGAATTAACCAGTAAGCCCGGTGTAGATGATTTAAACCCTGGAAACCAATTTGGATATACTTCCTATAAATTATTTTTGTAATTTTTAGAAAATTTAAGCAACGCTTAGAAAATGAAAGAAAACTTACAATGTATCCGTTTTCTTAACCTTATTTGGTGAATTTCTACTCTTTTCTTTTTGCTCGTTTCTTGATATATTATCAGAAAATTAAGTAAATAATTTGAGGGGATGATCAAGATGACAGTGAAGAGCGTGGATACTAAAAAGTGTGATTATTGTTCAGGTAATGGATATTTTCAATTATTGCTTGGAGGATCGGAAACTTGTTCCTGCTGTGGCGGATCAGGGAAGAAAAAAGACTAAAGCATTATAAGAATGACAATAAACTGCTCTACATTGCTTCTTCGGATCACTTCGAAGAGCTATTTTTTTGTCTGATTTTTTGTTGACTCCCTTTTAGACATTCAGTACACTAAAAGTTGATGTATAGAGGGAGGAATCTCGGATGCAAATGAGCATTGTGGTGTTAATCATATCGATTGTGCTATTTTTTGTCTTATTTTTTGGAATTGGGTTTATCCTTAATATGCTGCTCAGAATGTCATGGGTAATGGCTATAGTGTACCCTGTGGTGGCAATTTTAATTGTAGATAAAGTCCGTTTTGTTGAATATTTTACAAATAGTAAAGTGGCCTTTCAGGAACTGGGGCAAAAGTTCGGTTCTTTAGCTACTGCAGATATTCTAATATTGGTAAGTGGCTTAGCAGGAGCCATTGCTGCTGGTTTTACAATCAAGTTATTACGTAAAAATGGATATCAGATGTTCTAAGACTTTTTACCTAAAGGTAAAAGGTCTTTTTTGTTTCCTGGAAAAAATTTCTCACTCCTTTTTTGAATATTTCCCTTCAGCTTGGGAATGAATATTTTGGGAGGAGTGAAAATTTTAATGAATAAAACAAAAAATTGGATTAAACGATTTGCTCTTGTATGTCTATTCTTAATGGCATTATTAGCAACCTTCCAATCCATCTCTGGCGTAAATGCGAGAACTCTAATTAATCATTTTGCGTCTGGACTTTCTGTAAGTGAAACTGCATCAAACACAACGTCGCCATCGTTAGAGGATGCTTTTGATTGGTCAAAGTACCCTAAACATACAGTTACGGCCACAGGATATACAGCAGGGATTGAATCAACCGGTAAGAGCAAAGGACACCCTGAGTATGGAATTACCTATTCCGGTGTAAAAGTAAAACGTGATTTATTCTCCACCGTTGCAGCGGATTTAAATGTGTTTCCTATCGGTACCATCCTATTTATTCCCGGGTATGGATATGGTGTGGTAGCGGATAAAGGTGGGGCCATTAAAGGGAACGAACTGGATCTTTATTATGAGACGGTTGAGGATGTTTATAAACAATGGGGGAAGAAACAGTTAGAAGTGTATGTTGTTCAAAATGGGAATGGGAAGCTTACAGAGGAACAGTTGCAGGCATTAAATGAAGATAAGGCTCTGCAGGTATTTCGTCAGCAGTATACAAGCTCAGAGAAAAGGTAAGAAACAGGCCCGTGCCTGTTTTTTTTTATAGAATGAAAATTTAGTATATCGAAATAAATAAACCTTTTCGATATAATAGAGAAGACTAACATGGAGGTGAAGTGGACATGTTTCACGTTAAAAGAGAATTGGATTTTACAACAGAGCATGAAGGCTTGGTTATCGGTTTGTTTGATAAACCCGAGAAATTTACAGGATCATTAGCCAACTTTGATGAGAGGTTTGATGGACAGCTTACCGAATTGGTTAAGTCCGGTGACCTTTCTGCAAAATTAAAAAGTATTACAAAAGTACATAGCTTTGGAAAAATTGCAGCAAGACGCATTTGGTTTGTGGGATTAGGAAAAGAAAAAGAAGCATCCTTTGAAAAGGTTAGAGATGCATTTGGTAAGCTTTTTAAGGAGATTAAAGCAAGTAAGCTTGTAGAAACTGCCATCTTTTTAGATTCGTTTATAACAGACAAAGTAGATGCTTTGGATGCTGCACACGCATTAAGTGAGGCGTTTGCGTTATCTACCTATCAATTCGAAGGATATAAGCAAAAGTCGAATGAGCCAGAAAAAAAATTAGAGAATCTGTCTGTTTACTGTAACAGCAATGAGGAAGAAGATGTGCAGGCATCATTGAATGTTGGTTATGCTTTTGGAAAGGGGACCAACTCCGCAAGGACACTTGTAAACACTCCAGGTAACTTACTAACTGCAAGTGATATGGCCAACTATGCTAAAGAGCTTGCGGCCAAGTATGATTTTGAAGTGGAGATTTTAGATAAGGCAGAGCTTGAAAAGCTTGGAATGGGTGCGTTTCTTGCAGTTAATCAAGGGTCAACGGAGCCGCCTAAAATGATTGTTTTAAAATATCAAGGAAAAGACGAATGGAAGGATGTCATTGGTCTTGTTGGAAAAGGAATAACTTTTGATACGGGTGGCTACTCGATTAAAACAAAGGCTGGAATCGTGGGCATGAAAACTGACATGGGCGGAGCGGCTGCAGTCCTTGGTGCGATGGAGATTATCGGAGAAATTAGACCAGAGCAAAACGTGGTAGCGGTCATTCCTTCAACAGATAATATGATCAGCGGTGGGGCGTTTAAGCCAGACGATGTCATTACGTCTATGAGTGGGAAAACCATAGAGGTGCTAAATACAGACGCTGAAGGACGCCTTGTGCTAGCAGATGCAGTTACATATGCGAAGCATCATGGGGCTGATTATTTAGTGGATGTTGCAACATTAACTGGTGGGGTTATTACTGCACTGGGTCTGCATACAACAGGTGCAATGACGAACCATGAATCATTATATGAGCAAGTACTGGAAGCTTCGATGGAAGCGGGAGAAAAAATGTGGCAATTGCCGTTGTTTGACACCGAGATTGAACGTGTAAGAAACAGTAAAGTAGCTGACTTGAATAACTCTCCTGGCAGTGAAGGTCATGCGTTGGTGGCTGGTGCGTTTATTGGCGAGTTTGCGGAAGGAACCCCATGGGTACACTTGGATATTGCTGGAACGGCTACTTCTTCGAAGGATTATGACCTAGGGCCAGCTGGTGCAACAGGAGTTATGACGCGTACGCTTGCCTTGTTTGTTGAACGATTTGAACCGATTGGAAAATAGACTGGAGAAAGCTTCATAATGGATTTAGAGGATTACATACGCTTTTGCCCACTCCAAACCCCATCCTTTTGCATATGCAATAGTGTAGGCAAGTATAGATGAAAAAAGGAGGTAATGGTGTATGTACCCTTATCGAAGCCCGTACCCGGTACATGATCAACGATTTATTGGCTTTGGATTGCCGTTAGCGATAGGTGGACTTAGTTTTCTAGGAGGCTTACTAGGAGGCGGATTAGGAGCATCTTTTGCAGCACGCCCTTTTTATGGCGGCTTCGGCTACCCTGGCTTCGGATATCCAGGCTTCGGATATCCAGGCTTCGGCTATCCACCTATGGGATTTCCAGGTTATTATTAGGAACAAGTTAAAAACAGCTCTCGAGGCTGTTTTTTTTCGTTTAGGTGATTAATAAAAAAGGAAATTTCTAAGAAATGGAGAATAGGTTTAAATAGAAATGATATACATATCGGAGGGATAGAAATGATAAAGGATACATTAATTGAAGCGCTCGGAATAGAAATTACTCAATTGGGAGAAGGGAAAGTCACTGCCACAATGCCGGTAGATGAGCGAACTCGCCAGCCTTTTGGCTTACTGCATGGAGGGGCATCTGTTGCCTTAGCAGAGACAGTCGCAAGTATTGGAGCTTATGAATTAGTGGATAAAGAAACAGAGGGTGTGGCTGGGTTAGAAATAAACGCAAACCATGTTCGTCCGAAAACCGAAGGTGTAGTTACTGCAGTAGGGACCATTCTTCACCAAGGGAAATCAACGATGGTTTGGGATATTAAAATCACCGATGAACAAGATCGACTGATTTGTGTTTCTAGATGTACAATGGCAGTGATTAAATTAAAAAAATAACATAACCAAATAAAGAATGGGAATTTTTCCATTCTTTTTTATGTCTATTGTACAAAAATTTAAAAAATTTAGATTGGATTCATGATATAATCAAAGATATAAAAAAAAATAGAAAAAAAGCACAATTTTTTGTACAGGTTTCTTTATATAATGATAGTAGATGGAAAAGATTGGTGGTGAAATTGAAATGAGAACAAAGAAGCAATATTTATTTATTGATTTTGAATTTACAATGCCAGAGCGAAATATGCGTATGAAGGACTTTTTTGCGGAGATCATCGAGGTGGGAATTGTTGCCGTAGTTGGTGATGAAGTGACGGAACAATTTTCTTCCTATGTTACACCACTTAAATTCCCGAAACTATCAGAACGCTGCAAATCATTCTTACATATTTCACAGCAGCAAGTTGATAAGGGGTTATCAATTTATGAACTTATAAAAAAGCTGGAGGAGTTCAATAAAAATAACTATGATACCACTATTGTTACTTGGGGAAATATGGATATGAAGGTCTTACGGCATAATTGTTTACAGGCGGGTGTGCCATTTCCTTTTAAGGCAGCTGAATTAGATTTGTCTATGGAATATAAACGGTTCTTTGGTGATCAAAATCAAACCGGCCTATGGAAAGCTGTTCAGGAATATGGCAAAGAAGGGACAGGCAGGCATCACCGGGCATTAGATGATGCGTTAACTACCTACAATATATTCAAACTTGTTGAAAAGGATAAACGTTACTTGGAAAAACCAAAACCAACAACTATTGGGGATCGTATTGATTTTTCGAAGCTATTAAATGAATTTGCATAAAAGGCCAAATCATTCAAACTGATTTGGCCTTTAGTATTCTATTTTATATTTATTTGGCTCTTTTAAACGTGTCTGTTGATTTCCGCTCCAGGCACTTCGCTTTCCGCGGGCGTGCCGGGGAGCCTCCTCGTCGCTTGCGCTCCTGCGGGGTCTCCCCTGCCCCGTACTCCCGCAGGAGTCTTCGTGCCTTCCGCTCCAATCAACATGTATTTTAGATCAACATAAGCATTAACATAGCCTTATATTTTATAGTCCTTTTCTAGTGCTGCGAGTGCTTTTAGGCTCATTTCGGCCCATTCTGATGGAGCTTCCTCGAGGTCTTTTTTCATTTTGGCCATAGCTTCTTTTAATGATTCCTGATAATCAGGGATTTCGCCTTCAAACTGTTTTACCATCTGTTTTGGAATATTAGCTTGCTCCCTAAAAGCGAGTGCCCGTCTTTCATGAAAAATTAGAACATCAGCATCCTTGGGATTATGTAAATCCCCTTGCATCGGATGTTTAAGAACACCTAAAACTCGTACTAAATAATGTTGAGGCCGAACCTCCGTTAATTCTCCAATATATTTCCCTGTTTTATAAATCCCTGTAACAATATCACCAATTTGCAACTCCGACACATCGATCACTCCTACCTTCTAATTGATTCTTCTTTCATTTTATTACGAAACATAGTAAATTAAAAACAATGTGTGAAATAATATTTATTCGTTTAAAGTGGATAATTGGAGGGAAGCTAAATGAGAAGGAAATTGCAAATAATTGTCACATTAATGACAATCGTTCTAGTATTGGCAGCATGTGGGACAAGTTCGGACAAGGAAGAAGCAAAAGTGAAAACTGCTACGCCAAAAACAGAACAAAAGAAAGGAGACGAACAAGTGTCAAATACAGTGTATCCTCAGTTAACTACTGAAGTAGCTGAGAATGAGAAATTGGTTGAAATGGAAACTTCCATGGGGAAAATCAAAATTAAATTATTCCCAGAATATGCACCAAAAGCAGTTGAGAACTTTGTGAAACACAGTGAAGAAGGGTATTACGACGGACTTATCTTTCATAGAGTTATAAACGATTTCATGATTCAGGGCGGAGACCCTAATGGGAATGGAACTGGTGGAGAAAGCATTTACGGTAATCCTTTTGAAGATGAATTCTCCAATAATCTATTCAATCTACGCGGAGCCCTTTCAATGGCTAACTCCGGTGCGAACACAAATGGCAGTCAGTTCTTTATTGTTCAAAAGACCTCTCTTGATCCATCTATGAAAGCGGAAATGGAAAAAGCGGGTTATCCAAAAGAAATGATAGAAGCCTATGATAAAAATGGTGGTACACCGTGGCTTGACCATCGCCATACCGTTTTTGGCCAAGTGGTTGAGGGGATGGATATTGTCGATAAGATTGCTAGTACCCCAGTAGATCCAAAGGATAAGCCTGAAAAAGACGTAGTTATTAAAAAAATAACCGTTTTAAAATAATGGCTGTGTTAAAGAACAGTGATGATTTTTATCCCCTGTTGTTTGGAGCGGAAGGCTCGAAGACTCCTGTGGGAGTACGGTTCAGGGGAGACCCCGCAGGCGCAAGCGCCGAGGAGGCTCGCCGAAACGCCCACGGAAAGCGAAGAGCCTGGAGCGGAAATCAACAGGCAATTTTAAAAGAGCCAAGATAAATGTAACTGTAAAATGATTCATTGGTAAGAAACGTTTTTTGTTGCTATAATTACTTTTTAGAGCCATTCCTTTTAGAAAGGGAGATAAAAATGTTTCTACCAACCGTTCTATCTTTGTTTTTATATTTTCCAGAAGATAAATCAGAATATATTCCTGCTGCCATTACGTTTGCTATCTTTTTAATTGGAGCTCTTCTGACGATGAGATTCATCATAAAGGTTTCCAAACGTGAGGCACAGAAGTCAAAAGAACTAGAGGATCAAATACTAAAAAATAATCAGTCCAATCAGAGAAACAGTTAACCATTGCTGTTTCTTTTTTTATACGAAAAGAGATGAATAGGTCTCCCCACTCAAGCCCATACTAAGCGCAAATTGTCTATTAATGGGGGAGTACATATGAAAAAAAGCTGGTTGATTGTTCCGTTTCTTTTGCTGACAGGATGCATGGAAAAGGAAGTGAAAAAACTGGATGTTGAAATGTTCAATGCTTCAGGGGACTCACTTGGAACAGTTACATTGGCCGAGCAATCCAGCGGTGTGAAAATGTCGGTAAATTTAAAGGGTTTGCCAGCTGGAGAGCATGCCATTCATATTCACGAAAAGGGGAAATGTGATGCACCTGATTTTAAATCAGCGGGAAATCATTTTAACCCAGAAAAAAAAGAACATGGACTCCTTCATCCCAAAGGGGCACATGCAGGAGACTTGCCAAATTTAATTGTAGAGGATAGTGGGTCTGTTACGGCAGAGCTAATGGCGCCAAATGTAACATTAAAGAATGGGAAGAAGTCGTTGTTTACGAAAGAAGGAACATCTATTGTCGTAACCGAAGGGAAGGATGATGGGATGACCCAACCAACGGGTGACTCTGGAAATCGAATCGCTTGTGGTGAAATTTCTAAGAATAAACAAGGACAAAAAAAGGCGCAGGAAGAAAAAGAATAAAAACGATGGCTATCTCTATCAGGGGATAGCTTTTTTATTTGTCAAAAAAATTTATTCAATATAGGTAGGAATCTAAGCTTATCCAAAAAGTGAGACATACACTACAGAGAGACGGTAAGGAGGCGATAAAATGGACAAAAGACAATTTGGCGGATTCCCAGGCCAAATGGGTTACCCACAAATGGGAGGCTTTCAACAACCTGGATTTGGACAAATGGGAGGCTACCAACAACCTGGATTTGGACAAATGGGAGGCTATCAGCAACCTGGATTTGGACAAATGGGAGGCTACCAGCAGCCTGGATTTGGACAAATGGGAGGTTACCAGCAGCCTGGATTTGGACAGATGATGGGAGGCTATCACCACCATCACGGCTATCCACAAATGATGGGAGGCTTTCCGCAACAAATGGGAGGCTTTCAACAACCGATGATGGGTGGGCAGCAAACAGGCTTACCACAAATGATGGGTGGACAGCAAACTGGATTCCCACAAATGATGGGCGGGCAACAGATGGGTGGATCGACTCAAGGACAGAAACCAACATCAATGGGCGGCCAACGGAAAAAAGACAAAAAATAATGAGTGTCATCTGAATACGTAGTTATAGGAAAACCTGTCAACTTTTTATAAGGGACAGGTTTTCCTATTTCTTGCTTTTTATCTTTTTTTTCAAGACAATGAATTCAACATAAATAAAAGAATTGGAGTGTAGTGACATGGAACAAAAGTTATATTATCAAGATGCGTACATACATACGTTTTCTGCCAAAATAGTAAAGCAAGAGCAAGATGAACAAGGACAGTGGTATGTTGTTTTAGACCAGACAGCCTTCTATCCAACTGGTGGAGGACAGCCTAATGATACAGGAAAAATTGCGGCCAAAAAGGTTATCAATGTTGAAGAAAAGGATGGAGAAATCCGACATTACTTCGAAACTCCATTAGAGAAAACGGAAGGAGTAATTGAAGGGAAAATTGATTGGAAAAGACGGTTCGACCATATGCAGCAGCATTGCGGGCAGCATATCTTATCAGCAGCCTTTGATCATCTTTTTCAATATAAAACGGTTGGTTTTCATTTAGGAGTAGAAACACTAACAATAGATCTTGAAACCGAGACTCTAACAGAACACGAAGTAAAGCGGGCAGAGGAGCTTGCAAATAAAATTATTTTAGAAAATAAAGAGATTGAAGTGAAATGGGTAACAGAGGAAGAACTGTCCCAATATGCCCTTCGAAAAGAGACGAAGGTAAAAGAGGATATACGGCTTGTGATTATTCCAGAATTTGATTATAACGGCTGTGGTGGAACACATCCTAAATCAACAGGAGAGGTTAGCGCGATAAAAATATTAAATTGGGAAAGACAGAAGAAGAAGATTCGGCTGCAATTTGTTTGCGGGAACCGAGTCATAAAACAGTTGGAGAGCAAGCAAAAGATTATGCTTGAATTAACTAAGCTACTAAATGCTCCCGAAAAGGAAATGGAAACTGCTGTCATTCGAATGATTGAGAATGCAAAAGGTTTGGAAAAAGCGTTAGAGCAAGTGCGGGAAAATTTACTTCAATATGAAGCTAAGGAATTATTATCCAAATCAGCTGGCACTCATCAAATAGTAGGTGAGGTATTTCAAAATCGCACCATCCAAGAGCTACAAAAGCTTGCTCGACTTATAACTGCAGAAAACGACCAGGTATTAGTTAGCTTTGTATCAACAAATGAAGGTAGAGTACAACTTGTGTGTGCTAGGGGTGCTGTTAGAGAAGAGAATATGAAAGGATTGGTTGGAGAAATTTTACCAATGATAAATGGAAAGGGCGGTGGAAATGAATCCTTTGCACAAGGCGGAGGAGATGCCCACCTATCAGCAGAAGAAATACTTGAACTTATCCTAGCACGTTTAAAATAGCTTCCTGTAAGTTTTCTTTGCTTGGCTAATTAGGTATACTTGGATTAGATACATGAGAGGGTGAAAATCGTGGGATTTTTAGATGGATTAATGGGAAATGCCTCAGAAGTAAATGCTGCAGAAGTACAGCGGGAATTCGGACGAGTTCTAGCACCGGCTGAACAAATTGAAAAGGCATATAAGCTTATTCGTGATATGTTTATTTTTACTAATAAGCGATTAATATTAGTAGACAAACAAGGACTAACAGGGAAAAAAGTCGAGTATCATTCGATTCCTTATAAAAGCATTACACATTTCAGTATTGAAACAGCAGGGAACTTTGACTTAGATGCAGAGCTAAAAATCTGGATCTCAGGGAATGCCCTTCCATTACAAAAGCAATTTAATAAAAACCTTAACATCTATGAACTTCAAAGTGTTCTTGCAGAATACGTTCTGAAATAATACGACGAAGATGAGTTGGAGAGAATAAGATGAGAAAAGAGCTTCAAACAAACTTGCAATATGTGGACGCATTGAATGAGTGGGATCCATTTCAATTAAACACGGGCGGCTATGAAACAGAGATTGCTGATACAGTGCAAGCAGTGCATGAATTAAATGATTCTAAAAAGCTGGCTGAGCGAATTCAAGCTATTTATGAGTTCTCATTCGAAAAACTAATCCCGATGGAAAGCTGCTTGAAAATGGCAGAGCAATTACTCGATATTAAAGCGAACGAATCTTGTTCTATCTAATAAAAAAAAGGACAAACCATTATGGTTGTCCTCTCAAAAAGGGGGAATACTAGAAAGCTTTATAGTTAAAGCTTTTCCAGATTCCTCTTTTTATATACTACTAAACAAGAAAAAATAAAAAAGCGGTATTTTTTGAACCCGCTTTTCAACTTGGATTAATAATCACTCACTATGGGCTAATAACTCAGCAGCAGGGATATCTAGAACAGTAGATAATTTCAGTATCGTTTGATTACTAGGAATTTGTTCCCCAGATTCATATTTTTCAATGGTTTGTGTCCCCACTCTAACCTTTTGTGCTAGTTCCTCTTGGGTCATGTTTACTCTTTCTCGGTAAGTTTTAATGGTGTGGCCGAGTGCATTCATACCGTTCACCTCTTTTAGAAAAAATATTTTCTCACTATTAGTATATCATTGTATATTTTTTTTACTTATTCCCTTTTTGAACATTCTGTTAAAAAATTCTTCCAGACCCAACAATCATGGAGAAGCTTTTTTGATTAAACCTATATAGTATGATATAATCTTATAATGCGTATATAAGGGTATAAATAATTATTACTTAGGAGTGTTTTCATGTCAGAAAAATTCGAAACAGGCAGTATTGTAACAGGTAAAGTAACGGGTATTCAACCATATGGTGCGTTCGTAGCGTTAGACGAAAATACACAAGGTCTTGTACACATCTCCGAAATCACGCACGGCTATGTAAAAGATATCAATGAACACCTTAAAGTTGGAGATGAAATCAAGGTTAAGGTATTATCTGTGGACGAAAGTGCTGGAAAAATTGGTTTATCTATTCGTGCAACAGAAGAAGCACCTGTTCAACAACAAGCTGTGAAAGCGAAGAAGCCTCGTAAACGCCAGGCAGCAGCAATTATTCCAGAAGCTGATGGCCAACAAGGTTTTAATACGTTAAAAGATAAGCTTCAAGAGTGGATTGATCAGTCACAACGCGAAGAAATAAAAAAATAAAGATTCTAAAAGCCTAGGCCTTGCTATGACACATAGCTTGGACTAGGCTTTTTTTTGTAGGCGCCGTTAAGCTTGACTGTTTATTTCCGCTCCAGGCGCTTCGCTTTCCGCGGGCGGTCGGGGAGCCTCCTCGTCGCTGCGCTCCTGCGGGGTCTCCCCCTGACACGCTTTTCCCGCAGGAGTCTTCGCGCCTTCCGCTCCAATCAATAATGTGCCAACTTATCCTATCCATCAGAAAAAGAAAAATAGAAAAAGTTTTTTAGAAGTGTTCATTCTTTTTTGGGGCTCGGCTACAATAGAACTGTACATACATAAATTTCAGGATTGAAATGGAGGAAAGAATTATGAAATCTAACGTTAATACAAGTGCATTGATTGAGAAAACAGAGAAATATGGTGCAAATAACTATCATCCGCTTCCAATTGTCATATCACGTGCAGAAGGTGTTTGGGTGGAAGACCCGGAAGGTAATAAATACATGGACATGCTTAGTGCCTATTCTGCGGTAAACCAAGGTCACCGTCATCCAAAAATCATTCAGGCATTAAAGGACCAGGCAGACAAGGTGACATTAACCTCACGTGCTTTCCATAATGATCAGCTTGGCCCATGGTATGAAAAAGTATGTCAATTAACGAATAAAGAAATGGTCCTTCCAATGAACACGGGTGCGGAAGCTGTCGAAACCGCTATAAAGGCCGCACGCCGCTGGAGCTATGATGTGAAGGGGATTGCCGAAGACCAAGCAGAAATTATTGCTTGTGTAGGAAACTTTCACGGAAGAACAATGACAGCCGTTTCATTATCCTCCGATCCTGAATATAAACGTGGATTTGGTCCAATGCTTCCAGGAATTAAGCTCATTCCTTATGGAGATTTAGAGGCCTTACAAGCAGCGATTACTCCAAATACAGCTGCATTCTTAATTGAACCGATTCAAGGTGAAGCCGGCATTGTCATTCCGCCTGAAGGGTTTATCAAGCAAGCAATGGACCTTTGTAAGAAAAATAATGTTCTTTTTATCGCAGATGAAATTCAAGCGGGACTAGCTCGTACGGGTAAAATGTTTGCATGTGAATGGGAGGGCATTGAACCGGACATGTATATTCTTGGAAAAGCACTTGGTGGGGGAGTATTCCCCATTTCATGTGTCGTTGCCAATAAGGATATCTTGGGAGTATTTAATCCTGGTTCACATGGCTCTACGTTTGGCGGCAATCCAATGGCTTGTGCGGTTTCTATTGCAGCCTTGGATGTGTTGGTTGAGGAACAGCTTGCACAAAAATCATTAGAGCTTGGAGAATATTTTATTAACAAATTAAAAGAGATTAAGAATCCTAAAATAAAGGACGTTCGCGGAAGAGGCTTGTTCATCGGAGTAGAATTGACAGAAGCGGCTCGTCCGTATTGTGAGCAATTAAAAGATTTCGGACTGCTATGTAAAGAGACTCATGACACAGTCATTCGTTTTGCACCTCCGCTCGTCATTACTAAAGAAGAGCTAGATTGGGCAATTGAACGGATTATCAAAGTATTAGGTTAAGATTAACAAAATAGGGGTGCAAAAATGGGGACTAATGATGGAGATGGAATGGAAAAGGAAAAAATCAATCCTCTTTCATCAACGCAGATTGTTATTCATGATGCATTAAAAAAGCTTGGCTACAATCAAGAAGTATATCATTTATTGGAAGAACCTTTAAAAACCATGACCGTACGAATTCCCATTCGTATGGATGATGGTTCTACAAAAGTTTTTACAGGATTCCGTGCCCAGCATAATGATGCGGTTGGACCGACAATGGGCGGTGTCCGCTTTCACCCCATGGTAAGCGAACATGAAGTCAAGGCACTTTCCATGTGGATGAGCTTGAAATGTGGGATTGCTGATTTACCCTTTGGTGGGGGGAAGGGCGGTATTGTATGTAACCCAAGGACCATGTCATCGGGTGAACTTGAACGTTTAAGTCGTGGATATGTTCGTGCAATCAGCCAAATTGTTGGGCCGACGAAGGATATACCTGCACCAGATATGTATACAAATTCGCAGGTTATGGCCTGGATGATGGATGAATACAGCCGTCTCCGCCAATTTGATTCTCCCGGCTTTATAACGGGGAAACCGCTCGTGCTTGGAGGATCGGAGGGTCGGGAAAAAGCAGGAGCAAAGGGTGTAACGATTTGTATTGAAGAAGCAGCCCAAAAAAGAGGAATTACTATAAATGGTGCCCGAGTTATTATCCAAGGTTTTGGAAATGCCGGAAGTTTTATTGCGAAATTTCTTCATGAAATGGGTGCCAGGATTATTGGGATTTCAGATGTCTATGGTGCACTTTATAATCCTGATGGTTTGCCAATTCAATATTTATTAGACCGCCGTGATAGCTTTGGTACAATAACTACCCTTTTTGAGGGTGTGATTTCCAATCAAGAACTGCTTGAACAAGAATGTGATATTTTAATACCAGCCGCTGTCTCGAATCAAATTACTGCTGAAAATGCACATAATATTAAAGCAAAGATTGTGGTGGAAGCTGCCAATGGACCTACTACATTTGAAGCAACAAAAATACTTACAGAGCGACAAATTATGCTTGTGCCTGATGTACTTGCAGGTGCAGGTGGTGTTACTGTTTCCTATTTTGAGTGGGTTCAAAACAATCAAGGATATTATTGGAGTGAGGAAGAGGTTGAGTACAGATTGAGGGAGAGGGTTATCCAATCCTTCCATGATATTTACGAGCTGGCCCTAGAACGAAAAATTAATATGCGATTAGCCGCGTATATGGTGGGCGTTAGAAAAATGGCAGAGGCATCCTTATTTAGAGGATGGATTTAAAAAACCTTGCATTCTCTTTTGAGCTGCAAGGTTTTTTGTGTTATTGATTTACACTCGATCCGTTTCTGGCTCTCTTACACGTTCTTCGTTCGGTTTAAAAAGAAGACCGAGGTTGATCAATCCAGCAATACCTACTAAACCATAGATAATTCTAGAGAGAGCTGAATCTTGTCCTCCAAAAATAGCAGCAACAAGATCAAATTGAAAGAAGCCAATCAACCCCCAGTTAATGGCGCCGATAATAGTAAGAACTAGTGCAATACGTTGAATAGAACTCATTAAGTTTTCCTCCTTTAGGATGGTTTCATTTAATAGTGTGATTCAATTTTTCAGAACTATTCATTGAGTAATAATCATTATTTTTGCAAAAAAAAAGATAATAACTAATAATGTTTAATGAAAAGGAGAGTGCATACAAATGGAAAATTTCACATTTTATAATCCGACAAAGTTAATCTTTGGTAAGGGGCAACTCGAACAATTAAAAAAGGAAATACCAGCATACGGAAAAAAAGTATTACTTGTATATGGTGGAGGCAGTATTAAAAAGAGCGGCCTTTATGATAATGTTACTGCTCTTTTAAAAGAAATAGGTGCAGAAGTATTTGAACTATCTGGTGTAGAACCAAATCCACGAATTTCAACTGCTCGTAAAGGAGTGGAAATTTGTAAAAAGGAAGGAATTGAGTTTCTTTTAGCCGTAGGTGGAGGCAGTGTAATTGACTGTACAAAGCTAATAGCTGCAGGGGCAAAATATGACGGAGATGCTTGGGATATAGTGGTTAAAAAGACATTTGCTCGTGAGGCACTTCCATTCGGAACCGTATTGACCCTCGCTGCAACGGGTTCAGAAATGAACGCAGGCTCAGTTATTACAAATTGGGAGACCAATGAAAAATATGGCTGGGGTAGTCCAGTTACTTTCCCTAAATTTTCTATCTTAGATCCAGTTCATACGTACACAGTGCCAAAGAATCAAACCATCTATGGAATTGTGGATATGATGTCCCATGTACTTGAACATTACTTCCATCTGGAAGAAAAAACAGAGTTTCAAGATCGCATGTGTGAATCCCTGCTCGTAACAATTATGGAGACTGCGCCAAAATTATTAGCAGACCTTGAAAATTACGATTATCGAGCGACAATTCTATATAGCGGTACGATGGCATTAAACGGCATCTTGAACATGGGTTATCGAGGAGATTGGGCAACTCACAACCTGGAACATGCCGTATCAGCTGTTTATGATATTCCACATGGTGGAGGCTTAGCCATCCTTTTCCCTCACTGGATGAGACATAACCTAGCGGTAAAACCGGAGCGCTTTAAGCAATTAGCTGTAAGAGTATTTGGTGTGAACCCTGAAGGAAAGACAGCCGAGGAAGCAGGTCTTGAGGGAATTCAAAAATTACGTGAATTCTGGAGCAGCATTGAAGCCCCAGCACGTTTAGCTGACTATGATATTGATGACAGCAAGCTGGACTTAATGGCTGACCGGGCAATGGCAAACGGTGAGTTCGGTAATTTTAAAAAGTTGAATAGAGAAGATACCTTAGCAATTTATCGGGCATCATTATAATTTGGGGAGACTCGGGGCGAAATTGTCCGAGTCTTTTCTTAATTTTCCTCACTAAGTGACAATTTTTTTAAAACTGTCGAAAATGGGTACGCTTACAAGAGGGGACCTTCCTTGATTATCCGCTCATCATTGGTTAAAGTGGTTATTGAAAATAAATTTATGGAGGATCATACATGACACACGTTCGTTTTGATTACTCAAAAGCACTTACTTTTTTTGGGGAGCATGAACTTACATACCTGCGCGATGCAGTGAAAGTAGCACACCATTCTTTACATGAGAAAACGGGAGCAGGCAATGATTTTTTAGGATGGATTGACCTTCCAACGAATTATGATAAAGAAGAGTTCTCTCGTATTCAGAAATCTGCTGAGAAAATTAAAGGCGATTCCGATATCCTACTTGTGATTGGAATTGGCGGATCTTATCTTGGCGCAAGAGCAGCCATTGAAATGTTGCAGCACAGCTTTTATAATGCGCTAACAAAGGAACAACGCAAAACTCCAAAAATCATCTTTGTAGGGAACAATATCAGTTCCACTTATATGAGAGATTTAATGGATCTTCTTGAAGGTAAAGATTTTTCTATCAATGTAATTTCTAAGTCTGGAACAACAACTGAACCAGCGATTGCTTTCCGTATTTTCCGCAAGCTTCTTGAGGAAAAGTACGGTGTGGAAGAAGCGAGAAAAAGAATTTATGCAACAACTGATAAAGCAAGAGGAGCTTTAAAAACTCTTGCAACAGAAGAAGGCTATGAAACATTTGTCATTGCAGATGATATCGGCGGTCGTTACTCAGTTTTAACCGCTGTTGGACTGCTCCCAATTGCGGTGAGTGGCGCTAATATTGAAAGAATGATGGAGGGTGCAGCAGTAGCACAAGAGGACTTCGGTCATTCAGAGCTAGAAGAGAACCCAGCTTATCAATATGCAGCTGTTAGAAATGCCCTCTACAACAAAGGTAAAACTATTGAAATGCTAATTAATTATGAGCCAGGCCTACAGTATTTCTCTGAATGGTGGAAGCAACTGTTTGGAGAAAGTGAAGGAAAAGATCAAAAGGGAATCTTCCCATCTTCAGCCAATTTCTCAACAGATCTTCATTCACTTGGACAATATGTTCAAGAAGGACGCCGCGATTTATTTGAAACCATTATTAAGGTTGATAAGCCGCGTCATGAGTTGAAAATTGAAGCTATTGAAAATGATTTGGACGGACTTAATTATTTAGCTGGACAAACTGTGGATTTTGTTAATAACAAAGCATTTGAAGGAACTATGCTTGCACATACGGACGGAGGCGTACCAAATCTGATTGTCTCTATCCCTGCAATGGATGAGTATACATTTGGATACCTTGTCTATTTCTTTGAAAAAGCTTGTGCGATGAGCGGCTATCTTTTAGGTGTAAATCCATTTGACCAGCCGGGTGTTGAGGCGTATAAAGTTAACATGTTTGCCCTCTTAGGCAAGCCAGGATTTGAAGAAAAGAAAGCCGAATTAGAAAAGCGGTTAAAATAATTGAAAAAAGAGTGCTGATGCCATTAAAGCGTCAGCACTCTTTTGTTATGAAACGGTTTAGTTTGGAGAAACTAACCGTAATGACTAAAGGGGGTAAAATGTATGATTCAATTACCATCAAAGGTAGAGGGGCTTCAGTTTGATTTATACAAGCTGGAACAAAAATTAAAGCCAATTGGATATTCAATTGGCGGCAACTGGGATTATGATCATGGTGCTTTTGATTATAAGTTAAATGATGAAGAGGGCTACCAATTTTTAAGGCTGCCATTTTCAGCAGTAGACGGACAGCTTGATGCCAGGAACTGTACTGTTGAATTAGGGCGACCGTTTCTATTGTCCCATTTATACGAAGGAAATCTAGACGATGATGCGTCTACAGGAACTTTTTCAGGTTCAATTAATCAATTTCAGGATCCAATTGATAAGGATGCCAGTTTCCCTGAAAAATATATAGAGAATGGAAAGAATCTTGTTTCCGAATTAGAGATGCTTCTTTTAACCGATTAAACTTATTTAAATGTTAACAATTCATCGTTTTTCTCAATTGAAATGGAGTGGGAAGGATTCAACATGGTTTCTTCCCCTCTTTTTACCCCAATTAACAGGAGCCCCTTTTGTAATAATTCTTGGCAGCATTCTCCAAAGTTTTTCCCAATAAATGCTTCATCCACCGGATGGGAGGATAATCTTCTTTCCTGTAGCTGATGTACCACATTTGACAACAATCCATCTCCATTAGAATGAAGGCTATTAATCATAAAGACACTTGTTAGTTTATTGGATTGGATGACTTCATCTGCACCAGCGCGTAACGCATTTATGACTTGTTCTGCCGTTAATATTTCGACGATGCATTTAACTTGGGAGCAAAGGCCTTTAATCGTAAGTAATGTTAAAATGCTATTCATATCTGCCTGAAGTTCTTCACTTCCCCTATCTGCTGTAATTAGAACTTTCTCAGCTCTCTCTATATCACTTTTAATAATCGTTTCATCAACATGTCCTTTACCTTGAATAAAATGAACGTATTTTGAATGGACTGGATTAGTTTCAAGAGTATCATCAATGAGGACGATCATTTGCGGAAATTGAATCAATTTATTAATCAACTCTTTTGACCGTTCATTCCAGCCGATTATAACAATGTGGCCATTCCCTTTAAAGGGGATTTTCCCTTCGGACAAGGCATCTTGTTTAGTCACAGCAGCGGCTGCTAAGGTTCCAAAATACGAGGAAACAAATCCGACACCAAGTAATATTAAAATTAACGCAGTAATTCTGCCTAAAAGAGAATGAGGTACATAATCACCATAGCCAACTGTAGAGGCAGTGATAATGGCCCACCATATTCCGTCAAAAACCGTAGGAAAGGTTTGCGGTTCTAACAAGTGAATGGAAACTCCAAATGTTAGAAAAACAAGGATGGCTATGAATAAAATACGAATAAGGAGCGGCATTCGTAAAAAACTAATATAAACTCTGTTCGGCACATTCGTCACCTCCCTTGGATACTATCTATTATTATCCAAAAATGTTCATCTCATTATTGGGCGACAGAAAGAGGCTGACTCCATTGAGCCAGCCTCTATAGCCATGAATCGTTACTGAGCATCCTCGACTCGATAACTTAACATGATATAAGCATATTTTGACTTTTTATTTTTGTCTTCTTCTGAAAGCTTTGGCAGACTGGAATCATCGAAGGAACCTTGCTGCTCACTTTCTTCGCGAATCGACCGCATCATTCGACCATGCGAGGTTTCCCATTCTCTGCCTGTCAAGGTGGGCAAACTAATCATTAAATTTACTTGCTTATCAAAATCTGACTTTCCTTTTTTTAATTCGGATTGAAGCAGCTTCAATCCAGGCTCAAGAAGTTTCATGATTTCCTCCATTACTGAATCATGATGTTCTCTTAATAATGCTTCATCCAATTCAAATCTTTTGCCTGCAACCTGGGTTCTTTGATAGTATTTTTCAATTAAATTCCCTTGCTGTTTGGTCTCCACTAATTCTAGTAATCCTGCCTCCTCCAGCTTTTTTACATGATAATATAGCCGAGATTGTTTTTCATTTAATTCCTCGGCAATTTGGCTGACGGTTACAGGTTTGCTAGCAATGTCAAGAATACTTCTTTTTCTTACATCTAACATCATTTTTGCAATTTCAATATCATCTATTTTTTCCACAAATGTACCTCCAAGATTAATTAACGACGGCAGGCTGCTTTTCTCTTCGGACAGCGTCTGCGTCACTATGTTCCGATAGGCTTCTATACCCCTTCAGTAATGGCATCAAAATCGCAACAACGACTAGAAGGATACCTGAGATAGCAGTACCATACAATACACCAATTTCTCTGGAAAGCCAACCGCCCACTAGAATTCCAACAATAGAGGAAGTGCTGGCTGTTATTCCTAATAAAGAGGAACCTCTTCCTCTAAATGCAGCAGGTGTCACTTTTAAAAATAAGCTGCTCAACGGGACATTTAAAAAAGCGTTTAATACACCTACCATTATACTCCAAATATAGACAGGCAGGAGGCCAAATTGTAAACGGAAGCTGTCAACAGGGATGATGACCACCATCCAAAGTCCAATTACAGCAGTACCTGCTAAAAATATAGTACTGGGCCTGATGCGCTTGAGTGCATATGGTGCGGCAAAACCTGCACCGAATATTACGCCAACAGCGGTAGCTGCTTCAATAAATCCAAAATGGAAGGCGGACACATGGAATTGATTAGTGAGAACGGCAATAAGGTTGGTGTTCAATATTCCGCATACAAGTGTAATAGGAACCAATAGGACTAGCAAAAAACGTAATGCCGGCATGCCTATGACCTCTTTTACACCTGAGCGAATTGACATGAAATAGGATTCTTTAACGCTATCTTTAGTATGTTTTATTCTGCCAAGATTTCGGAGGGAAAGGATGAAGATAGCTGATAGACCAAAAGTAACCGCATCAATGGAAAAAATAAAATTATAATTGTTTGTCATCATTAATAAGGCACCAACGGAAGGACCAATGATATCCATGGCTGCTCTTGTTGATTGTGACAGAGAGATTGCCTGCTGAATATTTTCTTCACCAACTAAATCCGGTATGGATGATGAGCGGGCAGGGTCAAAGAGTGCAGATCCAAGCCCTTGAAGAGCGATAAGTAAGATCAGGGTTAAGGCAGAATGGTGGAAAGGAATCAGTAAAAGTACGATGACCATCCGATATACATCGGCCCCGACCATTAACCATCTGCGATTGTATTTATCAGCTAATGGGCCTAAAAGAATGCCAAAAAAGGCCGTTGGCAGAAGTTGGGCAAAAATGACTAAACCGATCGCAAAGGGATCCTTTGTTAAGGTGGCGACCAAGTAAACAATGGCTATCCGTGTAAATCCATCGCCTAATTGCGATATAATCTGACCTAACCAAAACCGAAAATAGGCCCGGTTACTAAGAATCTTCAACATTGTTGATCATCCTTCCAAAATATATTTTATCGTTAAAAAAATTTTTAATGGTTAAATTTATTTTAGCGGTTATTTTTCAATATGTAAATAATGGAAAACGTCTATTTTTGTCGATGTATGGGGTAAAGGAATAATTTTCATCATATAAGTAAAATTTAAAATGGAGGTTCTCTTTGAGAAAAAGGTTTTGAGGTGTAGAAGAGTGATTAATGAAACGAAAAAGGAGCAGAGATATATACTCTTTGCTTTACTAGTTCTAGGGATCTATCTCTCTCCGCTCTTTATTTTACAGGAAAATGCCCATATCCGGGTTCATGACAATTTAGATTCAAACCTGGCCTGGTACAAGGTGCTTGCGAGGAGCGGGGAAATGTTTGGTGCAGTCGATGCAACCATTCCTCAGATCATCAATGGACAGCTTCAGAGAAATGCCTTTGGGACGGAATACAGCATCATCGTTTGGCTTTATGCACTTTTCCCTACGATGATTGCATATGGACTCAGTCAGGCAATAACAAGAGTTGTAGCTTTTATCGGAATGTATTTATTGTTAAAGAGACATTTCCTGCCTGGCGGGAAATGGCTGGACCTGCAAATTGGCTGTGCACTTGCGTTTGCATTAACGCCTTTTTGGCCGTCAGGGATGCTCAGCACCTTAGGGATGCCCTTGGCATTATGGGCTTTCTTAAACATTCGAGCAGGTGCCGGTACTTGGAAGGATTATCTTGTCCTTACGCTATTGCCGTTGTACGCTAGCATTGTTTTGGGCTTCTTCTTTTTTCTAAGTGCGATGGGAATCTTCTGGCTGGTAGATGGTGTACGTGGGAAGGGCTGGAATCTGCGATTTTTGACCGCTATTGCTTATATGACTGCTATATTTATGCTCGTGGAATATCGCCTCGTGTTTTCCTTTCTATATACAGCTGAGCCGAATAGTCGTGATGAATATTTTCATGCTCACTTGTCATTTTGGAGAGCTGTAAGGCTTACCTTAAAGAATTACACGCTAGGACATACTCATGTCATGACGGTACATACATTATTTATTCTGCCTGCAATGTTTATCGCAAGCTATTATATTTTTAGAAAAAAGCTTTGGAAGCAGGAAAGGCTTTTTGTGTTTTTATTTTCATTAAATATTCTGCTATCCATCTGGTATGCCTTTTGGTTTTATGAAGGCTGGGTTCCATTAACCAACCGTTTTCATTTTATGAATACCTTTAATTTTGCACGCTACCACTTTTTAAGACCGCTCGTCATTTATAGTGGGTTTGCTCTTGCCTTAAGAATCATCGCTTTACAGGGGGTAAGTTGGGCCAGAACTGCAAAGTGGTTGCTTCTCTTACAAATTCTTTTTTTAGGATTATTTAATGATGAAATTATTTATCAACAAAAGCCAACAGTCAAAGAGTTTTACGCTGTGGATCTGTTTAAGGACATTAAAGAGCATATAGGTTTAAGGCAGGAGGAATACCGTGTGGCAAGTATCGGAATCCATCCTGCCATCTCTCAGTATAATGGATTTTACACGATTGACACCTATAATAATTTTTATCCCTTAAGCTATAAACATCAGTTTAGAAAAATAATTGAAAAGGAATTAGCGAAAAATAAAACCATTCGCAAATACTTTGACCAATGGGGCGGTCGCTGTTATTTGTTCACAGCACAGCTTGGAAAAAGATATATGATAAAAAAGGATTCAAAGCGGCATCTGAAACACTTGCAGTTGAATACAAAAGTGTTTAAAGAGATGGGCGGAAGGTACATTTTATCAGCATTACCAATCGAAAATGCCGAGGAAAATCACCTCTCATTGGATAGAGTGTTTGTTTCTAAGACATCGGCATGGAAGATTTACTTATACAAGACTTTGTAGACACCGGGGGTTTTAAACAGATGATGGAACCAGTCCTTACTATTGTAGTACCATGCTATAACGAGGAAGAGGTCTTACCTGATACCATTGATCAACTTCAGTGGCTGTTAAAAGATCTGATAAACGAAGCACTTGTTTCAAAGAAAAGTAAAATTTTATTTGTTGATGATGGAAGTAAGGATCGTACATGGGAGTTAATTTATAAAGAAGGACTCCGGAGCGATTATGTTCGAGGGTTAAAATTATCACGAAATGTTGGGCATCAAAATGCCCTGCTTGCTGGGTTATTTGCTGCAAATGAGCTTTCTGATTGTGTCGTTTCCATTGACGCTGACTTACAGGATGATATTCAAGTGATCCGTGAATTTATTATTAAGTACCAAGAAGGTATTGATATTGTTTATGGTGTACGTAAAGGAAGGGATTCAGATACCTTTTTTAAAAGAAGTACCGCGCAAGGATTCTATAAGTTAATGAAAAAGATGGGGGTAGACCTCGTCTATAATCATGCTGATTTTCGTTTAATGAGCAAACGGGCTATAGAAGAGCTAGAACGCTTTAAGGAAGTGAATATGTTTTTAAGAGGAATCGTGCCACTGCTGGGATTTAAAACAGATGTCGTTTATTATAACCGGTTAGAAAGGCAGGCCGGTGAAACAAAATACCCGTTAAAAAAAATGCTAGGCTTTGCCTTTGATGGAATCACCTCCTTTTCGGTGTCGCCCATCCGGTTTGTGTTACTAATTGGATTTATTTCCTTTTTCATGAGTCTCTTATTTGGAGGGTATTTTTTAACTCTTAAAATGTTTGGTCATACAACCATGGGATGGACCTCGTTAATTACATCAATATGGTTAATTGGAGGATTGCAATTAATCGCAATCGGACTGATTGGTGAATATGTCGGGAAGATTTATAAAGAAACCAAAAAGCGGCCAAAATATATCGTCGATATCGATTCCTTTAATCTCCCAAAACCAAGGCACCATTTAGTTAATCAAACCAAAGAAGATGAGGTATTTAATCTTGATTTCAGAAAAGTATCTGATACCAACTAATCATTCACTTGTCCGTTTTTTGCTTGTGGGGTTGGTGAATACAGGGATTGGTTTGTCCATTATGTTTTTGTTGCTTAACGTTGTCGGAGCCAGTTATTGGGTCTCCACCTTTACTGGAAATGCGATCGGTGCATGTGTTAGCTTCCTATTAAATAGGGCATTTACGTTTAAAAGTACGGTTTCCTATCATAAAGGGCTGCCACGATTTATCATTGTTATATTACTATGTTATTTTAGCTCCTATTTTCTTAGTGGGAAAATGGGGGAATGGATCAGCCAATATTGTATCATCAGTCCTGAAATGGTGAAAAATGTTTCTGTTCTTTTAGGCAGTGTGTTTTATACCATCAGCAATTATCTAGGACAAAAATACTTAGTCTTTACAACTAAAACCGGCTAAAAAGAGATTTCTATATAATGGTAAGCTGTTCTCTTTTGGAGTACTCGCAGGTAAAAAACTCATATAAATACAGGTTAAATAGCAGAGCAATTCGCATAAGAATTCACTCTGCTATTTTTTGATTTGATGGTGGTTATGACAATCTTCATACCAAAATTAACATTATAAATAGCAGGTTAATTAGCAGGAGCATAATAAAAATTATGCTTCTGCTAATTGCAGTTCGAAAAGACTTGCTAATTTGATAACAAAAAAACGACAGTTACCCTGTCGTCATTAAAATTTCTTATTGAACATAAGTATCCGTTAGCTTAACAACACTTGTCAATAGATGTTAACTAAAGTAGAAACATTAGTTATCCGATGGATGAAAAAGCTGGTTCTAAATATATTCTAAAAAAACTTAAATATTATAATAAGTTAGAATATTCTAAAAAAGAGGTGATGATATGCCGTTTTCAACTTTAAGAAGTAAAAAAGTTTATTATGAAGAGTTAGGACAAGAGCAATGTGATACCCCTATACTTTTTATACATGGTGGTGGTGGAAACCATAACATTTGGATGGAACAAGTTAACTCCTTAAACTTACATAATCACGTCGTCGCCTTAGACCTCCCAGGACACGGTCAATCTGAAGGACCGGCTTGTTCATCTATTCAAGAATATGCAGATTGGGTTTGTGAATTTATCTCCAGCTATTTGAAAGGTAAGAAAGTTGTTATTGTCGGTCACTCTATGGGTGGTGCGATTGTCCAACAAATTGTGGTAGACGGATTTGACCAAATTGAAGGAATTGTAATGGTTTTTACTGGAGCTAAACTGGAAATACCACCTGAGTTTTTGGATCAGGTAAGAAAAGGGGAAATCAGCCAGGAATCATTTCTTGCTGCTTTTTCTCCTAAAACGGCAGAAACTGTGCACCAAAAAGTAGGAAGCTGTCTTTCTCAAACCACTTTGGAAAGCACTATTCTAGATTTTGAAGCTTTAAATCAATATGATTTTAGTAAATCGCTTGATAAGGTTAAAGTTCCTGCATTAATAATTGTAGGGGAAGATGATTTTCTCACTCCTCCAGACCTATCACAATTTTTGCATGAATCAATTGCAAATTCAAAATTAACAATTGTACCAGCTACTGGACACTATGTTGTAAATGAACAGCCTGAAACTTTTCAAAATTATGTTCAAACGTTCATAAATAACCTGACTTAAAACTCTTATAATCTCATACTAAAAGCAGTGAGATTTCGGGTGTGAAATCCACTGCTTTTATACTTGTTTTTATATACACTTTTTCCTATGTGGGTACTCCAAAAGAAACGGCTTAATATAATGGTTAACGGGTTTACTTTTGGGGTGCAAAACTTTAAAATGCAGCTCAATTCTCTAATTCATTCTCGTATTATTTAACAATTTAATTCACGAGAAAAATCACACTAGGACTTATCCTTCATAACCAGGATGAAGACATTTTTCTTGTTTCCCAACCAAATTTTGTCCTTCATAACCTAGATGAAGAACATTTTTCTTGTTTCCCAACCAAATTTTGTCCTTCATAACCTTGATGAAGGACATTTTTCTTGTAGCCCAAGGGAATGTAAATTATTTTGTGTAAATGGTTAAATCCTATATGATTTGACTATATTGAAACTAAAGTGTTCTTACCTACTAGGGGGATAGGGCAATGCTGGGGAGCAACCCGAGCACCTAGTAGGGTTCTGTACAAAAGGAGAGAGGATTTTTCCTCTCTTTTTCCTTTTGGGAGAACGAAAGCGATAAACCCTTAGGGCAGAGCCCTAACTTAACTACGTCAATTATTTCCCAAGCCGGCCCTCAAACATGATATCAAACTGCTGTCTACATTCTAACCATCCAGGAATAGGATTAGACCATTTATCTGTAACTCCAACAGTCGCAAGGTAAACAATTTTCCTTAATGCATTATCCGTTGGATAAGCAGTTTTTGTTTTTGTGACTTTCCTTAGTTGTCTATGGAATGCTTCAATAGTGTTGGTTGTGTAAATTAACTTTCTAATCTCTACTGGGTAAGAAAAGAAAGTCGTGAGTTCTAGCCAGTTGGTCTCCCATGATTTAATAACAGAAGGATATTTCTTTCCCCACTTTTCTTTAAACTCATCAAATTCCAATTCTGCTTGTTCAATTGTATATGCTTTATATACCTTTTTTAAATCGTCCATAAGTTCCTTACGGAATTTGTGAGGAACACACTTTACATTATTTCGTAATTGATGAATGATACAAGACTGAATATCTGTTTTCGGAAACGTGGCATTAATTGCCTCTGAAAATCCAGAAAGCCCGTCTTTACAGGCAATTAGGATATCTTGTACACCACGACTCTTCAAATCTTGGCAAACGTTCAACCAAAAACTAGCACTCTCATCTTCGCCGATCCAAATACCAAGAATGTCCTTAATACCATCTGTATTTACGCCTAAAACTGTATAAGCTGCCTTACTAACAATCCTATTTTCATGCTTAACTTTAAAGTGTATTGCATCCAAAAACACAATAGGATACACAGGGTCTAGTAGACGGGACTGCCATTCATAGACAAGAGGCAACACTTTGTCTGTAACCTTACTTACTAAACTAGAAGAGACGTTAATACCATAAATATCCTTCATGTGGTCCTCAATATCCCGTGTGGACATACCTTTAGAATAAAGGGCAATTATTTGATCCTCTAATCCATTAATAGAGGTCTCATATTTCTTTATAATCTGCGGTTCATATTCACCTTTACGATCTCTAGGGATATTTAACTTGGTTTCACCTAACTTAGATTTAATGGTCTTTTTACTATAGCCATTCCGGCTATTTCCCGTATTGATACCTTTAGAATCATGTTTGGAGTACCCAAGGTGCTCCTCAATCTCAGCCTCGAAAACCTGTTGGAGAGTCTCCTTGAAAAGGTCCCTAATCATGGCATGAATATCGTCCACTGTTTCACATTGACCTGCCAATTCTCTAATTGTCATATCCCTATAATTTTGCATAAATGATCATCTCCTTAATTGGTAAGTATAACCATTTACACAAAACTATAGACGTTCTCTAGCCCAACTGAGTTTTGTCCTTCATAACACGGATGAAGGACATTTTTTTGTTGCATAGCCTAGTTTTGTCCTTCATAACACGGATGAAGGACATTTTTCTTGTTGCATAGCCTAGTTTTGTCCTTCACAGCCCAGGTAAACACATTATTTTGATTAGCCCTGGATTTTCAATTTAATAAACACCTAAAATCACACTAATTTTCACAAGCCTTCCAATAATTATTTCAGCCCTGTGAATTGTCTTGTGATTTCATTTGTGAAAAGTTTGTAAAGGTTAATAGAAAACCTGCTTTACCAACAAAAAAACGCATTAGAATTCATATGTGAATTCCAATGCGTTAATATTTGCGATTTACTTGTTTGCACCTTTAAAGTAAACCCGATATATAATGGTAGGCTCTTTTTTTATTTTTTGTCGTACAACCCTCCCTAGCTGAATAAAAATGGGTAGACAGGCTTTTTATTCAATTTAGGGAGAGATAAAAATGAATGTATTCTTAAGCTATATCTTATTGGGGTTGTCGCTTGCTGCTCCTATTGGTCCTATTAATGCGGCACAAATTGACAGGGGAATAAGAAATGGCTTTATGCACTCATGGCTTATTGGGGTGGGGGCCGTTGTCGCTGATGGAGTGTATATGCTTGTTGTTTACATAGGTGTGGTTCAGTTTTTGGAGACAGCCTTTATGCAAACCTTTCTTTGGTGTTTTGGCTGTTTTGTTCTCATGTATACCGGTATTGAAACCTTCATGAGTGCAGGAAAAATTAACCTTGAGCATACAAGGGGAAATGAACCTCTTTTAAAGTCTTTTGTTTCTGGTTTCCTGATGTCTATATCGAATCCCCTAACGATTTTGTTTTGGTTGGGTATATATGGTTCTGTTCTTGCGAAAACAGCAGCAACCTATGAACGGAACGAGTTGATACTTTACAGCAGTGCTATTTTTATCGGTTTGTTACTTTGGGATATAACAATGGCAGGAGTGGCCAGCAGTTTTCGAAAGTTCCTGACCTCCAGATTATTAGTTAGTATTTCCCTTCTTTCTGGTGTGTCCTTAATTGGCTTTGGTATTTACTTCGGCATGCAGGCCTTTCAGGTGTTATTTGGATAAAACGAAAGCCAGCGAATATTCGCTGGCTTTCTATGCTGTTGGCCAAGGCTTAAGCACTTTCTTTTTACTCTTCTTTTTTTCTTTATTCCATCTAAATTGCATAATAAAAGTGATGACTCCTATGACGCATAAAAAGGCTAAGCTGATAAAAAATCCTGGCCTGCTAGTGTCATGGAACAGGGTTCCGGTAACAGCAATTAAAATAAATAGCGCACCAATAGAATAGAATATTTTATCTTTTACCTTCAGTTCCAAGATTTTTCTTGAGGAAGCTAATATAAAAATCCAATTATATAGAAGCATTAAACTTGCTGCTGTTGTGATATATTCGTAAATTTTATCAGGCATTACTAATGCTGCTACAATCGAGGCAGTAATTCCTATCATGGTGATCAACAATGTAAATAGAGGAACCTTTAATTTCCCCTTTTTAGAAAAGCATGCTGGCGCATCGCCTTCTTCTCCTAAGGTCATAAGAACACTGGTTACCCCATAAAGTGAAGCGGTCATTGTTGAAAACCCAGCAATAATTAACGCAGCATTAAAGAAGTGAGGCACAAACGAAAGGTGATAGGTATCTAAGGCAACGACAAAGGGACTTTCTTTCGTATTAAATTCCTTCCATGGAACCATAAGCACAGTCAGACCAATCGAAAGGACATAAATAAAGGTAAGTATAAATAGCATCACTTTTCCAGCTTTCGGTGCCTCTTCTGGATTTTTTAAATTGGTTGCCATTAATCCTAAAATTTCGATGCCTCCGAATGCGTAGAAGGCAAAAATGACGGCAGACCACAAACCTTTTAGCCCATGAGGAATTAAATCCTTCTTGGTTTCAGGATAAGAAATTGGCCGGTCACCGTCGATTACACCAAAAATAGCTAAAGCTGCAATAATGACAAACATTAAGATGGCAGAAATTTTTAAAATGGCAAGAATGTTTTCCATTTTATTTAAAAGACCTATTCCAATAAGAATAACGGTTATTCCAAGAACACCGTATATGGTGGCAAAAATCCATAAGGGTATTTTAGGAAACCAAAAGCGAGAAAAAATCGACAAGGCTGTCATTTGGCTTCCCATAATGAGTACTTCTGAGCTCCAATACACCCAACCACTGCTAAAGCCTGCCCATCGACCATAGGCTTTTTTTGCATAGGATCGAAAACCACCTTTAAGCGGCTCCTTAGATGTCATTTTAGAGAGTGCATCAAAGACAAAGTAGGTCCCAATTGCCGCAATGACAAATGCAATTAAGATGGATGGTCCCGTCATCTTTATAGCTAAGCTGGACCCAAGGAAAAATCCAGTACCAATGGTGCAGCCAACTCCGAAGAGAGAAAGCTGCCACCATTTCATATTGCTTTGTTCCCCTTCCGTCGATTTAGCTTTACTCATTGAAGGTCACGGCCAGTTGCTCCTGGCGATTTATCGGTATTATCTTGGTTATTATACTCAGGGTCATTTAAACCAGGCTTTTGTTCTTTGTCAGAACCTAGATATTCCCCTTCATGTTTTTGTTGAACACTTCTAAATTTACGAAAGTTTTCATTTACCATAAAAATCTCCTCTTTCTCATCATTTATATCCTTTAAGATGCGCGTGAAGACAAATCTTATTCGAATTCCTTGGAAGCATTACAGATTGAATTTTGCTGGAATTAAATATTTGTTACATAATCAAACGCGAAACAAATGAAAATATAAAGTATAAATGTTTGTTGAAAAAAGATTCACTTGCGCTTTTCATGAAAGGAGTTTTTCTTATGTTATCTACACAGCAGTTAGCTGAGTTACGTTTACAATTATTGCAGGAAAAGAATGATGTGGAAGAGCATTTAGAACAAAATGATCATCTCGGGTTGGAAAGAGGTCATTTTCATGAGTCAATGGGGGAATTGTCCAGTTATGATAATCACCCCGCAGATGAAGGAACCGAGCTTTATGAACGTGAGAAGGATATTGCTTTAAATGAACATTATGAGCTGCAGCTTAGAAATATTAATCACGCTCTTGAAGCCATGGAAAATGGAACATACGGAAAATGTGAAGTATGTGGTAGTGAGATACCGATTGAGCGTTTAGAGGCATTGCCAAACACTACTTATTGTATTGAACATAGTCCTGACCAAATTGTTTCTCACAATCGTCCGGTTGAAGAAGGGGTATTAATGCCGGACTTTGGGAAGTTTGATATGGATGAAAAGGATGAAAATGTCGCCTATGATGCAGAGGATTCATGGCAGGAAGTTGCTCAGTGGGGAACTTCTGAAACACCGTCAGATTTAGCCTTCCCACAGGATGATTATCAGGATATTTACGAAGAAGCAAACGAAAATGTTGGATATGTAGAAGACTTCGAAAATTTCGTGGGTACTGATATGTATGGAAAGAATATAACGGTTTATCCTAATCCACAGCATGAGCAATACGAAAATGCACTGGATGAAGAAGGAATCATGACTAGTTTCGGCGATTTACCAGCATATGAACATGATCCGTATGTGGATGACGACAAATAAACTGAAGTTCAAAAAAAGAAAACAGCTTTCGGTTGAGAGCTGTTTTCTCTGATTTTTATTTCTCGTCGTTATCGGCCTGTCCATTTGCGTCATCACTGACGGAACCAACTGCTCCTTCCATATAGGTATCGCTCACTTGTTCATGTGTGGTTGCAAGGCCAGATGAAAGGGCATCTCCTTTTTGATAGTCGCTTGTATCAAAAACACGACCTGCGATTTCTGCACTTTTGTTATTTGTACTCTTTTTTTCCAAATGAACCACTCCTTCATTAATTTTGGTACAACGGTATTTTTTCCCTTTTTACTCATGTATTACACATAAAAAAATAAATCTTTAGGGAGTGAATAAAATGAACAAAAAAAACGAATTTCCAACACGAGAAGAATTAGACGAAGCGTTTCATTTCTTGCATGATCAAATTAACAGGATTTCAGTGGTTGAGGAAGTCGAAATGATGATAGATGAGCAAGAAAATCTAAAAGGATAAGGCTAAAAAGGTGGTTTAGTATGGAAATGAGAGAAACCTTGGCTAAAAAAATTGCCTGGATTAGTGTAATCAGCAATATTATCTTAACGGTAGGAAAAATTGCGATCGGGTGGTATGGAAATAGTGATGCCGTCTTTGCTGATGGGATTCATTCCGCTGCCGATGTCTTTGCTTCGATTATTGTCCTGTTGGTAATTAAAATAGCGAATAAACCTGCAGACACGGAACATCCATACGGACATGGGAAAGCTGAGGTTATTGTTTCGGGAATTATAGGAATCTTACTCTTCCTTGTTGCTATATATGTCGTTTACGAGGGAATCAGCGGCTTTTTTCATGAAGTGGAGTCGCCGAGTTTACTGGCCATGTGGGTTGCTTTATTTTCGTATATAACAAAGATTATTTTATACAGGAGTTCACTTAGGGTTGCTCAGCAGCATAATAGTAAGGCGATTGAAGCCATTGCGTTTGACCATAAAGCAGATATTGTGGCGTCTATCGCTGCAGCAATTGGGGTCCTACTTTCTATTATTGGGGAACGAATGGATATTCACTTCTTACTTTATGGAGATAAGGCAGCAAGTATTTTTGTGGCCTACTTAATTTTTAAAATTGCTAAGGAAATGTTAATGGAGGCATTTGATATCTTATTAGAGCGTAATATCAATTCAGATACATTGCAGGAATACATTGAAGTGATCAATCATTTTGATGAAGTTAGAAGGATTGACCGCATAAGAGCGAGAGAGCATGGACATTATGTGTTAGTTGATTTACGTATCTCCATTGATCATTTTAAAACAATAAAGCAAGGCCATGATCTCGCCAAAACCATTAAACAAAAGCTGATGGATCAATTTGATAACATACATGAAGTGCTGATTCACTTAAATCCGTATTTTCCAGAAGATAAATAAAAAAACTCCTTTGTACTTTTGAGCGTTAGGGTTTATGATAGGAAAGGAATATAAAAAAGTTAGAGGGAGTTGATATTGTTGAGTTATTCCGTTGACCCGGACCCAAGTAGGCGAGGGGAAGTCAATGTCTTTGAATGGATTGAATTGAATAATAGCAAGAATATCAACTCTGGAAAAGGTTGTTGGCTTCCTCAAAACAAGTAGGCGAGGAGGTTTTTGCATGTTAGAAATTTTTAAAAGTACGGAAACAAAAGTGCTAGAAAAAGTTGATATCATTTCAAAAGGCTGTTGGGTTAATATGCATGCTCCAACAGCAGAAGAAATCAATCGAGTTTCTACTGATGCTCAAGTAGACGTTGATATCATCAAAGATGCATTGGATGATGAAGAACGTCCGAGGATTGAACGCGATGACGGCAGAGTATATATCATCGTTGACTTTCCGTATATCGTTAAGGATGAAACAGGCTATGAAGGGTATGAGACCATTCCAATTGGCATTATCCTAACAGATGAATGCCTTATCACTGTTTCATTGAAGGATACACCGATTTTAGAGGAATTTAAGAGAAACAGAGTTAAAGAGTTTTTTACCTTTAAGAAAACCCGCTTCGCTCTGCAAATCTTGTTTGTGATTTCATCCTATTATCTTCGGTACTTAAAACAAATTAACAAGAAAACCAATGAAATTGAACGAGTCGTTCACCAGTCATTGAAGAATAAAGAACTATATGCCTTTCTAGCTCTAGAAAAAAGTTTGGTTTACTTTACGACTTCATTAAAATCTAATAAGGTCGTCCTGGACAAAATTCTGCGCTTTAACTACTTAAAAATGTATGAAGAAGACAAAGATTTGTTGGAAGACGTAATTATTGAAAAAACACAGGCAATAGAAATGGCCGAAACTTACCGTTCAATCTTGAGCGGAATGATGAACGCTTTTGCATCGATCATATCTAATAATTTGAACATCGTTATGAAGTTCTTAACCTCCATTACGATTATTTTAGCCTTACCAACGATGGTAGCCAGCTTTTATGGAATGAACGTAGATATACCGTTTCAACATATTCGTCACCCCTATGTCATTCCACTTTCTATCTCGGTCTTTTTTGCCAGCTTAACTGCATTTATTTTTTGGAAAAAGAAATATTTCTAGATTGCCAGCCATTTTTTTGGCTGGTTTTTTTATTTTTTTTGATTGTTTATATTTGAAAATTAAAAATTTTCCCAACCTCCAGTAGGACTATTTGTCCATATATATTCAGAAAAATCAAAATATAATTAAGGAGTAGTGAGTGTGCTGTAAACAAAGTTTGAGAGGAGTAACTTGATGAAGAGAAAGAGAATTCTTGGGGCTACGGTAATGAGTGTGGTTATGGGAATTTCAATGTTTGCAACCGGGGCATTTGGTCAGCAAACAAGTGGTAAGGAGACTTACCGGGTATTAATTCAGGGACCTGCCTCCGAAAAGGCGAAAGCAAAGGCAAATTATGGAGTTCGCTGGGACTTTGACAGCAAAGGGTTTACAACAACAGTCAATGCACAGCAATACGAGGCACTTTTACACAATAAAAACTTAACGATTGAAAAAATTTCAGAAGTAAACGTAGGAACTATGAGAGAAGTAGCGGCAGCCAAACCGGGCGGAACAACAGGTGCAGTTCCTAGTGATCGAACACCATGGGGAATACAAGCGATCTATAATGATGCTGCCATCGCGGCTACATCCGGCGGAAGTGGAATCACAGTAGCTGTCTTAGATACAGGTGTAAATAAAAACCATGCTGATTTAGCCAGCAATGTAAAGCAATGTCAGGACTTTTCACAAACAAAAGTTTCTTGGGTAGATGGGACTTGTTCAGATGGTAACGGACATGGAACACATGTATCTGGTACGGTGCTTGCTAACGGTGGAAGCACAGGTAAGGGAATTTACGGTGTGGCTCCAGAAGCAAACCTATGGTCCTATAAAGTATTGAACGACCGTGGCAGCGGCTATTCGGATGATATTGCTGCAGCCATTAATAAGGTAGCAGATGAAGCTGTTCGTACGGGGTCAAAAGTCATTATATCTATGTCACTAGGGTCAAGCTCAAAGGATTCGCTCATCTCTAGTGCTGTGGATTATGCATATGGTAAAGGTGTGCTGGTTGTAGCCGCTGCGGGTAATGACGGCCCTGGAGACAATACGATTGGTTACCCTGGTGCATTAGTGAATGCAGTAGCCGTTGCTGCATTAGAGAATGTACAGGAAAATGGTACGTATCGTGTAGCTGATTTCTCATCGAGAGGAAATCCGGCAACCGACGGTGACTTCGTGATTCAAGAGCGTGATGTAGAGGTATCTGCACCAGGCCGAGCAATTGAGTCGACCTGGAAGGATGGCGGATACAACACCATTAGTGGCACATCGATGGCAACTCCACATGTTTCTGGTCTTGCTGCGAAGATTTGGTCAGCAAACCCATCTTGGTCAGCCAGCCAACTCCGTGCGGAACTGCAGAACAGAGCTAAAGCGTATGATATTAAAGGTGGAACAGGTGCAGCTACTGGTGATGATTACGCCTCAGGCTTTGGTTTCCCAAGAGTAAAATAATGATAAGGGCCATCTAGACTTGGTGTCTGGGTGGCTTTTAAATGTATTATTCAATCTTTTGAAAATAATCTGAAAAATATTTGAAAAATAAGTTACTATAGTAGTAAAATGGTAAAAAAAAGAAAGGCAAGCTGGTGGTTATATGGAATTCGGGGCATTGATAAAGTTTTATCGTACGCAAAGAGGTATCACTCAAGCGGAGCTTGCAAAAGGGATATGCTCTGTCCCGCATTTAAGCAAAATTGAGAACAACTCCAAAGAAGCGAATGAGGAAACGATTTCTCTCTTACTGGAACGACTAGATATTAGTTTGGAGGAGATAGAGGAGAAAGAGGATCAA
Organism: Neobacillus phoenicis; assembly: GCF_047302305.1. Classification (NCBI taxonomy): domain Bacteria; kingdom Bacillati; phylum Bacillota; class Bacilli; order Caryophanales; family Bacillaceae; genus Neobacillus; species Neobacillus phoenicis. The sequence goes on from NZ_CP154847.1 coordinate 1,599,487, forward strand.
ATCAAAATCTTACTACGTGAATTTGCAGAAAAGATTAATTTTTATCAAAAGGATAAAATTGATGAAACCTTCCAACATTTAAAAGAAATTGAGCATATTATACCATTTTCTAAGTATATCTATGTTTGGGAATTATATAAGTTTAGATACTTAATCTTTAAAGGGTTAGTGGTTGATGCGGAAAATCAAAGGGATCTATTATACAAGCAAAAGAAGAATTTTTCCCAACATGAAGACTATTTATTTAGATACTATAATGCGGTATTTTTAATGTGGAAGGGTCAATATAAAAACGCAGATGATATCCTTGATGCATTGCATGCGGAAAATGGAAATGAAACAACAGATGGAGAATTTCTTTATCATCGTGCACTAATAAAAAGTTCCCTCGAGCAGTCAGGTCATGCTATCCACTTTGGAAAAATGGCGCTGCAGATCTTTATGAATCAGCATAACTTTTATAGGATTCTTCACACGTTGATGCTTTTAGGGATCAATTACACCCACTCCAATATTTATGAGGAAGCCCAAGGATGCTTTCAACATCTGATACGTAACGCAGAATTATTAAAGGAAGAGAGAATGCTTCCACAAATTTACCACAATATGGGTCATTTGCAGGATAAAATGAGAAATGTAAAGGGTGCACTCTATTACTACGAAAAAAGTCTCGATTTGCAACCCAATTTTAATCAACACTATCTAGTGACCTTATACGCCATAGGAGAAATTAACTATTCTCTCCATTCAGTTGAGAAAGCAAGAGAATGTTTTCAAGAAGTCCATTCCCTTGCGAAGGATTTAGGTGTGAAGAAATACAGGCTTTTAGCAGATTTTTATTTATTCCTTTTGACTTCTCCAGCAAAAGGGTTTAAATATTTAGAAACAAAAGTAATCCCTTATTTTGAAGAAGCAAATGAGCATATTGATGACCTTACCCGTTTTTATAAAATGCTTGCTGATTATTACAATGGTAGGGGAATGATTATTGAAGCAGTGAATTATTTAAATAAAATAACTTAGGAGGTTTATTATGAAAAAAATTGTTGTGCTATTAATGTCGGTTTCGATGCTTGCTCTCTTTACTTCAGCCAAGATTGTAGATGTTCAAAAGTCGGTTAATGTAGCCTATTCTGGCCCTTCTGAACATCCTATTCAACCGCCAATCGGTTGATCGTGGAAGCAAATCCCTGATAATATCAGGGATTTTTTTTTGTGGGAATGTAAGTGCATAAGAAGGTAGACAATAGGATTAATTTCATGAATTTAAATAATGGTAAGAGAGGTGATTGAAATGAAAAAACAAGAAAATGATCGGAAAAGTATAGAGGAAGAGTGGGAAAAGAAGACCATGCAAGAATTGTTTGGAATGGAGCCTGAGATGACTTTGCAATCAGCTCGTTTTGCTACAACTGAAAATCCGCTCTTAACCGAATATAATCTAGAGAGAAATGAAGAATAGATATTTTTGATAAAGAGAATGAATCCTGCCTTTTAAGGGGTATTCTAAGAATATGTGTTTTAATTCCAGTAGAAGGTTAAGGAGGACAAAATGAAATCATTTGTTGTTGGTTTTCATCAAGAAGATAACGTGGATGCAATGCAAATACAAAAGCTTAGTCAAGAGGAGTTTGAGAAGGCCACTGAGGGTGGGACAAGACATTTATTTGAACTCGACACAAACATTGGACTCTTTGTATTCTTTGATGGGGCAGATGTAGATGGAAATCTATCCTATATGGTGCTGCAGTATGAAGAAGAAAATGAAGAACCGTCTGCCTGCTATTCTTTCCAGTTAAAGGATTTCTACGAATTTATGGCGCTGTACTTAAATGATATTGATTACGAGGAAACAGGTGAAGAGGAGCAAGAATACGGTGCCATGCAACACTTAGCTCATTTAATCTTCCATATCGTTGAAGAAGGTAGAGATTTGAAGGTTTAGGAAGTAGAATTTGACCTTTTACTTAGGGTTTTCGCTATAAAAAGGTAAGGACGCCGGTCGTGGCGTCCTTTTTGTGTAAAAGAGTGTGTTTTATGTATTAAAAATAAAAAGATGTACCTTTAAAATTTTTTAATGAGCGAATCTATTGAGGTTATGAGCGTATTTCAATTTTTATGAGCGAATTTTTACTATTTATGAGCGAATCCACTAAATATATGAGCGAATTTAGTTTTAGGAAGGAAATTTATTCAAAAAGTAAACTCGAGCTTTATTTGTCCCAATGAAATCAAGGTTCGCGGAAGTTAATAATCTTTTCGCGAGATGCCTGTTAGATTTATTTAATCGAACAAACTTCCGAAACTCACTATTTGTTATTTTCAAATCAACCAACAAAAAATAGTCCATAAGTGCTTGAATATGTGCGTCTTTTGAATAGGCTTCGCAGGAGGGGCAGTACCACTGCTGTTTTTTACGAACAAGATGAAGATGCTTGCAGAAAGGACAGTGGACGCCAGTTAACAAATCTGTTTCTTGAATACCATATTTTTTTAGTATTTGAATAGTAGGAGGAGTATTCATTTTCAGTAGGAGTCTGCCAAACTTACGGAGATCTTTTTTAGTGAGGATGGGTTCAGTGAACGTTTTTTCCACTTGTTCAATCCGATTCAGCATCACATCAGCTTTACAAATTCGAGGTTTCACTTTATATGAATTTTTCCCTGTAACGATGTAGGAAGCGTAACTGTTACTGATGACAACCAAATCCACGATTGGAACAGGTGGGAAATGATGAGTCCGAAGCAGTTCTTGGATATATTTTTTGTGCCGTTCTGCTTGTGCAATCGGATAATCGTAACCTTTTTCTTTATCATTGTTATTTTGGATAAACTGTTCATTATCAGTATCGAAGGTTAATTTCCCAGCCATATTTTTCACATCAATAATTAGGCCGAATTCCGGAGTTAATAGAAAAGTGTCAATTTGACAGTTGTAATCACCGTCAGGAAGATTTAAATCGTGGAAAATCATGTACTTTTGTTGCGGAAGCGACCGATAATAGTAGTCAAGAGCTTTCTCACCTTGATAGCCAGCAGAGCGCCTTCCTGCTTCTTCTAAAATTTGCTGATATTTTTCGTGACTTAGAGGTAGACGACGCAATAAAGCCTGTAAGATGAGTAACCTCAACGGAATAGACCTTTCTTTTATAATCAAACATTATCACTCCTTTCATTTTAACTAATAAAATTCTAAAATAAATTGAAGAATCCTGCTGAATTTTATCGAAATTCGAAAAAAATTTACAGACTTAAATTTTATGAGCGAATCTACTGAACTTATGAGCGAATTCCACAGGTTTATGAGCGGATTTTTGCCAGATATGAGCGAATTTAAGTCACTTATGAGCGAATACCAAAACTAGTCCATTTTATTTGATAATACCCCCGAACAGCGCTACCATTAATTTGAATACTAAAGGAGGAAAAATAATGACTTCAATTCAACAAAGGGGTATCGAACGGATTTGGACGGTGGAACATCGCCAAAATAGTCCGATTCATATAGCAGGTATGGTGTTAGATCCAAATAAAATGAAAGAATCCGACCCTTTTCTTTTTTTAGCAGAGGATTGGTTTAAAAAAGGAACATTTGACTTCCACCCACACCGAGGAATCGAGACCGTTACCTACGTCATCGAAGGCAAACTTGAGCATCAAGATAATAAAGCCGGTAAAGGGGAGCTAGAACCCGGTGATGTTCAATGGATGACAGCAGGCAGAGGTGTCATTCACATCGAGGACCCAGCCGAGGGCGAGACCGTACATTCCCTGCAACTTTGGGTGAACCTGCCTCGTGAACATAAGATGGCAGAACCTTGCTATCAAAATCTTCGAGCTAAAGACATGCCAGTCCGTAAAGAAGACGGTGCCTTAATCAGGATTTTCTCTGGCTCCTCAGGTGGCATTCAGTCCGATACGAAAAACTATGTTCCAGTAACTATGGTTGAAATCAACGTGGAACCAGGTGCATCGGTCACACAGGACCTGCAGGGTGAGTACAACGGCTTCATGTATATTTTAGAAGGAAAAGGACTTTTCGGAAAAAATCAGACAGAGGCTGAGAAAGGTCATGTACTCTTGTTAGAAAAAAGTAATCCTAACCAAGAAAGTGAAGTCACAATAAAGGCAGTAGAAAACCTTCGGGTCTTGTTATATGCTGGAAAGCCGTTAAACGAACCAATCGTAGCCAGAGGACCATTTGTCATGAATACCGAAGATGAAATTCGCCAGGCATACCGCGACTACATGGCAGGCAAATTCGCAGAATAGAATAAAATAAGCACTAGGCCACCTCACATCTCATAAAGGTGGTCCAGTGCTTTTCTTTTACCCTTTAGCAGGCTTCTTATTCACTACTACACGCGCATTTCCCATAAAGAAGATAGTAACAGCTGCGATTGCAATTGGAATCAGCGTAAGCAAAAAGGTATGCGTAATGGAATCAGACATTGCGTGAACGATTTTATCTAAAACAAAATCAGGAATCTTTGAGCGCTGTTCAGGTTGGAAAATCTGTCGAGGATCCCCCATTTTGAAATTCCCGGCACCCTGCATCCCTTTAAATGCTTCCTTTAACTGATCTGTAAACATATTGGTTTGCAGCGTCCCGTAAATGGTCACGCCAAGAGTCATACCAAACGAACGTAAAAACGAGTTAGTAGAGTTAGCCGTTCCGCGATACTGTGGTTCCAAGTTGTGCATCGACGCCGTCGGCAATAAGGAGAACGAAAACCCTACCCCAAATCCAACAAGAATCATATAGATTGTTAGTAAGTAACGAGCCGTATCAATCGTCATCGTTCCAAGGAAGTACATACCAAGAACGTAAGATACAATTGAGATAAACATTAAGTTACGATAAGAGGTTTTTGCTAAGAAAATACCTCCTACTGAGCTACCTGCAACAGAACCTAACATCATAGGTGTTAAGATCAACCCTGCATTTTTAGCTGAGCCGCCATAAACAGCCTGGACGAAGATCGGAATGAAGACAGTCAGAATGATAAACGTCCCACCATATAAAAAAGAAAGAATCTGGGATGTCGCAAACAAACGTCTTTTAAAAAGCCAAAGTGGTAGAATAGGTTCTTCTGCCTTAAATTCCGCAATGAAAAAGGCAATAAAGAAAACAAAGAAGCTAGCAAATAAGCCAATGATTTGAACAGAGTCCCAATCGTATTCTTTGCCGCCCAACTCAAGAGCAAACATCAAGCTAACGACGGAAATAACAAGCGTAATCGCTCCAAGATAGTCAATTTTTTGCTTAGAGTGCTGTAAGGATTCATGATAATAACGAACAATTAAAATAATCGAAACAATACCAATTGGAACATTCACATAAAACACCCAGTGCCAGCTAATATAATCGGTAATATACGCGCCTAGCAAAGGTCCAAGGACGCTGGAAGCACCAAATACGGCTCCAAGAAGACCTGTCATTTTTCCACGATTTTCTGGGGGGAAGATATCAAACACGATGGTAAAAGCAATTGGCATCAAGGCACCGCCGCCAATCCCCTGAATCGCCCGGTATATACTTAGTTGAACAATTGACTGAGCAATTCCGCAAAGGGCAGAGCCAATTAGGAATACAACCAATCCGAAAATAAAGAAGCGTTTCCTTCCATACATATCAGAGAGCTTTCCAAAGATGGGCATCCCGGCCATAACTGCTACCATGTAAGCAGAAGTTACCCAAATAAATTTGTCAAACCCGCCAAGGTCGGAAACAATCGTACCCATGGCTGTAGCAACAATGGTGTTGTCCATAGCTGCCATCAAGATGGCAAGTAACAAGCCTGTGACAACGAACTTAAGATTATTGTCTTTCTTAATCAAATTAATCACCCTTTAATTTTCCAAATTGTAAGTAGGTTAAAACAAAAGATATCTCCTTTGCGGTTATTTTAAGGTTTGTCCAATAAAAAAAACTGCTAGATAGTTAGCTAAAGTAATTCTATAAGGCTGGTTGAAAACTTGTCAAATTATAACTAAAATGAATACAATATTGTTTTTACATAGAAGGGACGAATGGGGATATGTATCAGCTTAAGATAATGAAAGAGCAGGAACTCAGTGTATATGAACTAAGTAACTCCGAGTTAGGCAGCTGGCTAAAAGTTGTTCCTGAACGGGGGGGAATTATTACTAACTATGGGGTAAATGGTGAGGAAATACTCTTTTTAAATAAAGAAACACTGTATGATTTTAAGAAAAATATAAGAGGGGGAATTCCGATTCTCTTTCCGATTTCTGGTCAATTAGAAAATGGGGAATACGAGTGGAATGGTGCCGTTTATCAGATGAAAAACCATGGAGTAGCGAGGAATCATCCATGGGAAGTGCTCGATACCCATATAGATGAAACAAAAGCTTCCATAACCTTACGTTTAAGAAGTAATGAAGAAACAAGAACAGAATACCCGTTTGATTTTGAAGTACTATATACCTATACATTAACTCCTGACGAACTATACATTGATCAGGCATATCAAAATGTTTCTGGTGCTGCCATGCCGATCTATGCGGGATTCCACCCGTATTTCAAAACGGCCAGCAAAAACTTAGTTTATCATACCGACGCGAAAACCTATTTAGATTATAACGATATGAAAACAAAGTCCATTCAAAGCTCATTAGATTTAACCAATAAAAAAGAGTCACTCGTCCTCCTAGATGCCATCGAAAAGGAAATCTCATTTAAGCTTCCTGATCGCCAGATGTCCCTTACCATGACATACGGGGAGGAATTTAAGTACGTTGTTTTATGGACCGAACAGGATCAAGAATTTGTCTGTGTTGAACCATGGATGGCAATGACCGATGAACTGAATCAGAAAAAAGAATTAGTGATGGTGAATCCAGGGGAAACGCTGCAAACCACACTTACGATTTCGATAAAATAAAAAAAGGGACTTGAGTCCCTTTTTATATAAAAATATCCCAAGTTTTAGATCTACCGTTGGAAAAATTCGACCTTCTCACCATCAGGGCCTTGTATAAAGAAGTTACGATAGCCGTTAGGGAGAGTGCTAACATCTTCACTAAGAAAGGATACGTCTAGATCCTTTAAACGTGCGAATTCTTCTTCAATGTCATCCACTAAGAAGGCGATATGATTCACGATTCCTTCGTTTGGGAGATTAGGCTTTCCACCTAGGACTAATTCCAACTCTGTTTCGTCAGAGCCATGAAACCCAAGGAAGGCTAAGGTAACAGCGCCGTTTGCAATAGTGAATCTGTCTTTCAAATCCAAGCCAACCACTTCTTGATAAAACGTAAGGGCTGTTTCTAGGTTAGTTACGTAAACACCCACATGGTCCATTTTCTTAACTGCCATTTGGCACCCACCTATCTGTCTTAGGCTTTTAATACATCGTGGTCAACGTAGCGTTCACCGTTTAATTCACTAATTACATTGATCGCTACTTTCGCACCGTCGCCAGCAGTAATAATCGTATGCATGCTCACTCCAGCAACTGTACCTGCTGCCCAAATGCCTTCAATATTTGTTTTTCCAGCAGCATTCACGTCAAGGATTGTCTTGATTCTAGGCTCTGTTCCAGGCTTTGTTGTTAATCCAACTGCTTCAGCAAGGTCAACAGACATTCCCGTAGCTAGAATCACATGTTTTGCTTCGTATTCACCTTGATCTGTTTCTACTTTAAAACCGCTTTCAGTTTTGCTGATAGTTGAAACAGTAGCTTGGACAATTTCTGCACCAAATTTGCTGGCTTGTTTTTTTCCAGTTTCAACAAGGTCAGGTCCTGTAATTTCTGTTACACCATAATGATTTTCAATCCAAGCACGCTTAGTCACACTTTTATCATTATCAACCACTACGGTTTTCTTTCCAGCCTTTGCTGTAAAAATAGCAGCGCTCGCACCGGTAGGTCCAGCTCCGACAATTAACACATCAAACATTTCCAAAACCTCCAATTTTTAAATAGTCACAAAATAAATGTAGCTTAACAAATAGGGAATGTAAAATAAACTGCTCGTTTCAAGATATTTGGTAAACGAAATGTAAAAATAGGTTGAATTATTCTAAGCAAGCAGATAACTTAAAAGCAAAGCAGAACTAAGGGGTGAGAATCATAGAAATCAAACCACTCGGGGATACAGCTATAGTGATCTATTTTGGAGTGAAAATTAGTGAAAAGATTCATAGGGAGATTCGCCAATTTATTGTCGGACTGAACCATACTAGGGTGAAGGAGATCATAGAATGGGTACCGTCCTATACATCCATTGCCATCTATTATCGTCCGGAGGAGATTAGCTATCACACCTTAGTGGAAAAGGTAAAGGACATTTATACCACTTCAAAGCATAATGAACCCTATCATCCCATTGTGTATGAAATCCCCGTATACTATGGAGGTGAAACAGGTCCAGACTTAGCCTATATTGCGCAGCATTGTCAAATAAGTGAAAAGGAAGTTATTTCACTGCACAGTAATAAGGAGTACCTAATTTATATGTTGGGCTTTATACCGGGATTTCCCTATCTCGGAGGGCTATCATCAAAGCTTTCGATCCCAAGGCTTGAACATCCAAGGAGAAGTGTCCCTGCCGGCTCAGTGGGGATTGGCGGTAACCAAACAGGCATCTATCCTTCAGTGGTACCTTCGGGCTGGAGGATTCTTGGTATAACACCACTAAAGCTGTTTACTATTGAAAATTCCACTCCGGCCCTTGTTGCACCAGGCAATTATATAAAATTTATTCCAATCAATTTTGAAGAATATAAAACTATTAAACAATTGGTCGATAGGAAGGAATACAAAGTGAAAACCTACGGAAGGGGGGAGAAACATGAAAATTATTGATCTCAATAGTGATATTGGTGAAAGCTTTGGAGCATTCAAAGTAGGAAATGACGTAGAGGTGTTAAAGTATATATCTTCTGCAAATATAGCCTGTGGCTATCATGCGGGTGACCATAATGTCATGTTTGAAACAGTCAAACTTGCCCAAAAAAACGGTGTGAAAATAGGGGCGCATCCAGGATTTCCTGATCTTGCTGGATTCGGCCGAAGAGAAATGAATCTTTCCACGAGGGAAATATACAATCTAATCATTTATCAAATGGGGGCCTTACAAGCTGTATGCAAGGCAAATGGAGCGTCTCTTTCCCATGTCAAACCCCATGGTGCCTTATATAACATGGCGGGTCAAAGGAGGGAGATAGCAGATGCGATTGCTGAGGCGATTGTTGCCCTCGATTCAAAACTAGTACTGTTTGGTTTGGCGGGAAGTGAATTAATAAAAGCAGGGCGGCAAAAAGGGCTTCAGGTTGCGGAGGAAGTGTTTACAGACCGTACCTATCAGCCAGATGGAACATTGACATCAAGAAGAGAAAACAACGCATTCATTCATAATTCTTGCGAAGCCATTCAGAGAGTGGCTCGGATGATTACTGAAGGGAAAGTGAAAGCAGTAGATGGAACCGACCTTGATATTCAGGCTGATACAATATGTGTACATGGCGATGGACCAAAAGCTGTAGAGTTCGTATCCGAGTTAAGGAAGGCATTGGCACAAGAAAATATCTTTCTTCGAAAAAGCTGGAGCGAACAATGAAAACAGCTATTTTTAAAGTAATAAAACCAGGATTGCAAACGACTATTCAGGATTTGGGGAGAGTGGGCTATCAACAATTTGGAATCAGTCCATCTGGGGCAATGGACCCTTACGCCATGCAGGTAGCGAATATCCTGGTTGGAAATCATCCGGGGGAGGCGGTACTGGAAGCGGCGTTAATAGGACCTGTTTTAGAAGCCTGCCAAAACATCGTCATTGCTATTTGTGGCGGGGACTTTTCGCCGAGGGTAAATCATCGAGAAGTGCCCATGTGGAAGAGCTTTTTGTTGAAAAAAGGAGAGACTTTATCTTTAGCGCCGTGTAAACAAGGTGCACGGGTTTATCTTGCCATAGCTGGTGGAATCGATGTACCTGTTGTTTTAAAGAGTAAATCAACCTCTTTAAATGGAAGGTTTGGAGGATATGAAGGACGCCCTTTACAAAAGGAAGACTTTTTATATGGTGATCCTGTTATTAGGAACTCATTTAAATCACTGTCACCGGAGTTTATTCCAAGCTATAAAAAGCAGCTAACTGTAAGGGTTATTCTTGGTCCACATGAGCAGAGGTTTAGCTCTTCAAGTGTCGAGCGATTTCTCTCAGAAGAGTATGTTGTGACACCGCAATCGAATCGAATGGGTTATCAGCTAATGGGACCAAAGCTTGAACACGTTCAAGGGCCGGATATCATCTCCGATCCCATTCCATTAGGTGGAATCCAAGTACCTGCCAGCGGCCAACCCATCATCCTCATGGCTGACCGACAAACAACCGGCGGCTACACTAGAATAGGAACAGTAATATCAGTCGACATCCCATTACTCGCTCAGGCGGTGCCTGACACCAAAATCCATTTTGTGGAAACCTCTCTTGAGGAAGCACAAAGATTATATGTAGAAAGACAGATTTTCCTGAAGCATTTGTCTCTTGCTGCAAAATAAAAAGAACCATCTTTTCCGTCCTGGGATTGATGGTTCTTGTGTTTAAATTGGTATAAATGATCTTTTTTCGTTTTTGTTGCTCTTGTTCTCATATCGGTAAAAACAAATGGGCTTCGCTTTGCTTCCGGATTCATTTTTCCCTCGCGTGACAGTTTTTCACGTTGCTTTTTGGCTCTTGATTTCGCCATTCTCTTCACTCCTTACACCATGTTTATACTAGTATATACCAATTATTTAAAGTGTAAATAAAAAAGCAAAATGACATTTCCAAAATAGTCATTTTGCCCTTTTTAGGTATATGTAGGGGAAATCTACCTGCAATACCATCTTTTCCAAATTTCTGCAGAGTCTATACAACCGTCGTCATTGCCCCAGCTTCCCTTACTTTCTCTACATTCATCATCATGGCCACCACCGCCATCATGATCGCCATCACCGTTCCACCATTTGCAAAAATCATCCCACCAATCATCATCGTCATGGTGGTCATCATCATATCGATCGTGATAGCCATCATTATTCCAGCTATAAACATGATAATCACCAGCTTTATAATCCTTATTGAAAAAGGAGAAAATATTCGCCAGTGAAAAGGTTTGTAAAAATCCGTACTGGGAAATTGATTTAGTTGTATTATCAGAGGCATAGGCAGAAGTAGGAAGCATGATTGCACATACTAGTAGCAGGATAAAGACTAAACCCTTTATTGTTTTCAAAATTAGAATACACCTCCTTTTTTGTGAATTCCTTATTTAATACGAAAATGTTCCTTATAAAGAATTTTATTATATTTTACTATTTTTGTAAATGAGTTTAACGAAGGGTTGTATAATAAAAAATCCCCCTATAAATGTAAGTAGGGGGCAAAACGAACAAATTAATTCTCTTGTTTTTTCAATTTTGGTACAGACGCTTGTTTCTTGGTATGCAGAAAGTAATAAAGTACTGCACCGATTAAAATATAGAAGGAACACATGAAATATAACGAGCTATAATCTATTTTAGCAGCAAGTAAACCTACAACGAAGGAGCCTAGAGCAATACCTGTATCATAGATAGATAAGAAGGTCGCTGTAGCTAAACCTCTTTTTCGAGGTTCCGCATCTTGGATAGCGATGGTTTGGAAGGTAGGAAAAAGTGTTCCCCATCCTAATCCAATCATACCTGCTGAAATGAGGAATGTGACTGCACCACTGCTTTGGCTTAAGACAAACATCCCAATTGAGAAAAGCAAAATAGAAGGATAAGATATAACGTTTGGTCCATAAAGATCGAGCCATTTTCCAGTGAATGGTCTAGATAGTAAAAGAACCATTGCATAGACCACAAAGAAGAGACTAGACACACTAGCCAAATGAATTTCATTTGCATAAATTGAAACAAATGAAAGAAGGGCAGAATAGACAATCGCTAGGAAGCTTCCAACAATCGAAATAGGAATGGCAGATGTCTCAAAAAGATTTTTAAAAGAAAAAGCAGAAGCTGCTTTTGGCTGATCAAGCTGCTCTGAATGATTCAATTTAACAATTAGTCCTGTAATAAGAGAACCGAAAGCAACAATAACGCTGAGAATAAATAGGGTGTTTGGTCCCCATTGTTGAATAGCCATTAATCCTACAAATGGTCCTAAAACCATGGCCATATTCGTTGACATGACGAAATATCCCATACCTTCTCCCCTGCGTGAAGCTGGAATAATATTAGCTACAATGGTTCCGACTGCTGTTGTTGCCATACCGAAACCAACACCATGAAGCAGACGAATAACTAGAAAACCGCCGACTGTTTTAGGGATAAAGTAAAGAAGAGAGGCGGCAGAGAAAATAATGAGCGCCGATAAGAGCACTTTCTTATTACTCGCGCGTTCGAGCCACTGTCCAGCAAGCGGACGTGAGATGATGGCGGATAGTAAAAATACGGTCGTCATTAATCCCGCGACAGATGCACTGCTATGTAATTCATCCAAGGCATAGGTGGGAAGCGTGACGAGCAGGATATAAAAAGTTAAGAAAAGAAAAAAATTACTTAAAGATACACTAATAAAATCCTTCGTCCATAGTTTGGGTTTGTTCATAGATGTGATGCACACTCCTTTATAAAAGATGCTTTAACCAGCTAGATTGCAGTGACAGTAATTCCTCTTGAGATGTTTGTGGAAAATGCTTCAGTAATGTTTGGTTGACCTCGTTCACAACACTTTCCCATTCGGGATATAATTTCAATGCCTCTTCTGTTAATTCGATATACTTTGACCGTTTGTCCTGACCTTGAACTTGCTTCACATATCCTTGTTTGACGAGACGCTGTATGGTTCTAGTCATTGGAGGTGCTTCAACAAATAGATAATCACAAAGTTCTCGTTGGGTTAACGATCCTTTGGTTTTTAAAACAAAAATAACGGCCCATTGCGAACCGTACAAGCCCATTGGCGATAAAGCTTCATTGAGTTTATTGGTGAGATGGCGTGAAAGCTGGTGAAGAGTATGGAATAATTCGTGGGTTATCATAAATGCACTCCGATACTTCAAATAATTAGTTACCTAGGTAACTATAGTGTATTTATTATTAAATGTCAAGAAATGTACACAGGGGCATAAATACTCATAATTTGTTAAAAAAATCAATTTTTTTGTAAAAAATTGACGAAAAACGTTGAATTGTTCCTAGTTAGATTTTACTATTAAGGTATAAAGTGAAAAAGGCAAACTTTTTGAAAAAAAAAGGACGCAAAGCCACGAGTCTAAGGTCATATGACTATGATAGTCGGGTTGCCAAAAAGAACAGAATCTAATGTTTAAATAAAACTTCTACGGCATTACGGTTTGTTAGTCCACCTCTTTTTGGAGGCTTTTTATTTGTTGGAAAATAAACATAAAGGGATGGGTGGGAAATTGAAGATGTTTTTTGGTTCTATTGAATATTTTGAGAAGGAAATCACGAGGTTTGCAAAAAAGGAACGCTCTGTTCATTTGTCACGTGAACAAGTGATGGAAATTTACTCTGAAATGAAAGACGAATTAATGAATGATTTTATTTGTGATGAGCGTATTAAAAAAGAGTGCATACATAATCTAAATCTTGCAAGTCAAAGATTCCTACATAAATATCAGGCTGTGTAATGATGAACCATATGTTAAAAAGAGTGACTATAAAATAGTCACTCTTTTTACATGGAGATGCTTATCTTAACACATTAAAATATCTTGCTTCTGGATGGGCAAAAACCATTGCAGAAACAGAAGCTTCCGGTTCCATCATGCAACCATCTGTTAATTGAATTCCAATTTCTTCAGGCTGAATTAATTTAAATAACTTTTTCTGATCCTCTAAATCAGGACAGGCTGGATAACCGAAGGAGAATCGTTGTCCTTGGTATTTAGCAGCAAAGCGGTCCTGCATGGAAAAATCAAGAGGATCCGGGAAGCCCCAGCGGTCACGCATTTGACGGTGGATTAATTCAGCAAAGCCTTCTGCAGTCTCGAGTGCTAATGATTGGAGAGCATGGCTCTCAAGGAAACGACCGTCCGCCTTGAATTCATCCGCTTTTTCTCGAATCCCTCTACCTGCCGTTACGGTAAAGAAGCCAACATAATCCATCACACCACTGTCAACAGATTTTAAGAAATCCGCTAAACAAAGATGTGGTGCGGAATCCTGACGTGGGAAATCAAATGTTTCAATAATTTGATCATGATTTTCAGGATTATAAATATAGATCTTGTTTCCATCCGCCTGTGCCGGGAAAAACTGATATACGGCATTCGGTGTAATCCAATTTTCACGGGTTGCATCTGAAAGCAGTTGGTCCACAACCTCCTTAACTTTTACAGCCTTTTCATCTTTTTCAGCAAGCAGGTTCGCGATTTTCCCCTTTACACCAAGATGATGCCCAATAAGCATTTGCATATTGATGTATGGCTCAATATGGGAAAGCGAATAAGTTTTTAAAACATGCCTTTTTGTATCCAGTGGCGTAAAGACTGGTGCCTCTGTGGATATAGCCGGCTTCACTTTCACTGCAACAGATCCTGTAGAGCGGACAGGTAACTCTCTTGGTACCTCTAATGCAGCCAGCTTTTCCGCCTTCTCATCCAACAGCTTTTGGTGTTCCTCTGGGTTTTGCAGTTGGTTTGCCAGTGATAATCCATTCATCGCATCCTTCGCATACAAAACAAGTCCATCATATTCCTTAGCAATCTTCGTATCGGTAAACTTACGAGATAGAGCAGCACCGCCGACTAAGATAGGGAGTGAAATGCCAGCATCTTTCATATCCTGTGCCGTTAACACCATTTGCTGTGCAGATTTAACCAGTAAACCGGATAATCCAACCATATCTGGTTTTTCCCTAAGAATAGCTTGAACTAAATCGGTTGGATTCACTTTAATCCCGAGGTCTATCACATCATAACCATTATTGCTCAGTATAATGTCTACAAGGTTTTTACCAATATCATGGACATCACCTTTTACAGTCGCTAAAATAACTTTGCCTTTTGTCGCAGATACATCTCCTTTTTCCATATGCGGCTCTAAATGCGATACCGCGGCCTTCATCACTTCTGCACTCTGTAAAACCTCAGCAACAATTAATTGGTTATCATTAAAAAGTCGCCCAACTTCTTTCATGCCATCCATTAACGGTCCATTAATGATATCAAGCGGGGCAGGATAGCTTTCCAGCGCCAAATCCAAATCTGGTAATAATCCTTCTTTCGTGCCCTCCACAACATAATAAGCGAGACGCTCTTCTAAAGTCATGTTTGGAACCGTGCTCTTCGCCTCTTTCTTTTTACCACGGTAAAACTCCGTAAAAACAGCTAAAGTCTCATCAGTTGTTTTAAATAACAAATCCTCCGCTAATGTAACTTCTTCCTTAGAAATGGAGGCAAAGCGCTCCAACTTTTCCGTATTCACAATGGCGTAATCCAAACCAGCCTGTGTACAGTGGTAAAGGAATACCGAATTCAAAATTTCTCTGCCAACAGGTGGCAATCCAAACGACACATTACTAATCCCAAGAATCGTTTGTACTCCTGGAAGCTGCTCCTTGATTAACCTAATACCTTCCACAGTAGCTTTAGCCGAACCAATATATTGCTCATCACCAGTACCTACAGGAAAAACTAATGGGTCAAATATCAAATCCTGTGGTTTGAGTCCATATTTGTTTACCAACAAATCATGAGATTGTTTAGCAATCTCAAGCTTGCGCTCGGCAGTAACTCCCATACCTTCCTCATCGATGGTACCGACAACAACAGCTGCACCGTAACGATGAATCAAAGGAATAATCGCTTCAAAGCGTTCCTCGCCATCCTCAAGATTTATTGAATTAATAATCGCTTTTCCTTGAGAATATTTGAGTGCTTTTTCAATAACCTTCTCATCGGTTGAGTCAATTACAAGAGGTACCTTAACTTTTTTTACGACCTCTTTAATGAAATTTTCCATGTCCACGATTTCATCGCGGTCAGGGTCAGCAAGGCAGATATCAATGACATGAGCGCCGCCTTTCACCTGTGCCCGTGCAACTTCTGATGCCTCTTCAAATTTCCCTTCAGTGATTAACCGTTTGAATTTACGAGAGCCAATGACATTCGTACGCTCTCCCACCATGATTGGACGTAGTGTAGGGTCATCGTAAACAAATGGTTCAATACCTGATACCATGTGAACAGAAGATGGCTCATATCCCCGCGGCTGATAATTTTTCATTGCTTCAGAAATAGCTTTAATATGTTCAGGAGTCGTGCCACAACAGCCGCCGACAATATTTAACCAGCCATGCGCAGCAAAATCAGACAGCTTTTTCGCAAGGATCTCTGGTGTTTCATGATAGTGTCCTTCTTCATCAGGCAGACCCGCATTCGGATAACAGCTAACGGCAGTTGTCGCAAGATTGGAAAGGGAACGAATATGATCCTGCATAAACTCAGGACCCGTTGCACAGTTCAGTCCCACTGCAGCTGGTTTCATATGCTCAACTGAAATATAGAACGCTTCGATGGACTGTCCAGCAAGAGTGGTACCCATTGGTTCAATCGTACCTGAAATCACAATTGGAAGAGTAGTTCCTGTTTTTGCAAAAGCACTTTGTATACCAGCAAAACCGGCTTTGACATTCAACATATCCTGGCTTGTTTCAAGTAGCAGCAAATCAACACCACCGTCAATTAAGCCAATCGCTTGTTCCTCGTAACTTGCCGCAAGCTCATCAAATGTCGTTCCCCCGGTTACGCTTAGTGTTTTTGTCGTCGGGCCCATTGATCCTGCAACAAAACGTGGCCAGTCCTCAGAATATACCTTTTGCACCTCACCAATCGCAATCATCGCAGCAATTTTATTTATTTCATAAGCTTTGTAGCCGAGACCGTATTCATCAAGCACGAGGCTAGTTGCGCCAAACGTATTGGTTTCAATAATGTCTGCTCCTGCCTCAAGATATTCTCGGTGAATATTGGCTATAACTGAAGGAGCAGTTAAATTCAGGTTTTCATTACAGCCTTCGAATTCCTCTCCGCCAAAATCCTCAGCGGTAAGGTTGACTCGTTGCAGCATCGTTCCCATGGCTCCGTCCATTACGAGGATTCGTTTCTTCAACTGATCAGTAAATGATGTTTTCAGCAATGTTGTTCCCCCTCACTTCACTTGCACGCTGACGGGCATAATGGGCCAGCTCTGCAGTTAATTCGTAACGTAAAAATGGTGTAATTAAATAAATTCCATTAAATAAATCTAGAGCAGCATCAATGAGTGACTTCGTAATAGCAATACCTTCCCGAGCCGCTTTTAGTGGTTGATCGTTTAGCACGGCCATTCGCTCGCGTATCGAATCAGCAATTTTAATCCCAGGCACTTCATTATGGAGGAATTCAGCGTTTTTACTACTTGTCAGTGGCATGAGGCCAATATAAATAGGTGCCTTAAGGTGTTTGGTATGTTCATAGATTTCAATCAGTTTTTCTTCTGAAAAAACAGGCTGGGAGATGAAATAATCTGCACCAAATTGAATTTTCTTCTCAAGCCTTTTAACAGCCTTCTCGAGTGAGCGCACATTTGGATTAAAAGCTGCTGCCACACTAAAGTCGGTTTTTTGTCCTAAGTCTTTACCGGAAAAAGACAAACCTTCATTTAGTTGCTTAATCATCTGAATTAACTCAAATGATGACACATCATAGACAGATGAAGCACCGGGGAAATCTCCTACTCTCGCAGGATCGCCCGTAATCGCAAGTACATCATTTAGCCCGAGGGTATGGAGCCCCATTAGGTGGGATTGTAAGCCAATAATATTCCGGTCGCGACAGGCAATGTGAATAAGCGGTCGCATGCCTAATTTTTCCTTCACTAAATATCCCAATGATTCATTGGAAATACGCACAGTCGCAAGGGAATTATCAGCTAGAGTAATAGAATCAATTCCTGCTTCTTTTAATGCTTTGGCTCCTTCGAAAAACTTGGTCGTATCTAGCTTTCTAGGAGGATCTAATTCTACGATAACAGATGGTCTCTCTTTCACAATCTCTTGTAGGGGAGCATACTCCCTTATAGGAGAGGGAGCTGGTTCAACCACAATCTGCTTTGGTTTTAATTTTACTATTTTTTCAGTAATTGGAACACTATTCTTTAATTCCGCTGCAAAGCCTCGAATATGTTCTGGAGTGGTACCGCAACAGCCTCCAATTAAACGTACCCCTTGCTCACGGAACGCTTTTGCCGAGTTTCGGAAATAATCTGCATCTCCCTCATAGTGGAACTTTCCGTCCGTATAGGCAGGGAGACTGGCATTTGGATAGGCTGATAGAAATGCATGTTCAGGTATTTCTATCTGTTCCAATGCTAGAAGCATATGATGGGGGCCAAGCCGGCAGTTCAGACCGACGACATCGGCTCCAAGACCTTCAAGCCGTTTTAAGGCATCATTGACAGGAACTCGGTCCTGCAAAAATCCTGGCTCCTGATGGGAGACTTGTGCAATGATGGGCAGGTTGGTTTCCTTTCTAGCAATGGTTAAAATCGTTTCAAGTTCTTCTAAATCGTAAAAGGTTTCAAGTAACAAACCGTCTACGCCTTCAAGGAGAAGGCAATACAATTGTTCGCGGAAGCTTCGTTTTAATTCTTCAATGGTGATTGAATCCGGTTTAATTCCTCGATTCCCGCCAATCGTTCCAAGGACGTATGCTTGTTTATTTGCAGCGGCTCTTTTAGCAATAGCTACGGCAGCACTGTTAATTTCCTTTACAGAATCCTCCAAACCATATCGCTGTAGCTTTAAATAATTGGCGGCATATGTGTTGGTCTGAATGACATCAGCACCGGCATCAATATATGCTTGATGGATCGACTGGATATGTTCTGCCTGGGAAAGGTTTAGTTCCTCTAAACAACTATCCTTTCCGTACGAATACAATAAAGTACCCATGGCTCCATCGGCTATTAAGATTTGATTTTTTAATTTTTCTAAAAAGCTCATCGCTATTCTCCCCGCTCGAATACTAATTGACTTCGATTAACTTTCTCAAACGCTTGGGAAAAATCCTTAATTAGATCATCTGGATTTTCAAGTCCAACCGATAGTCGGACGAGGCTATTAGTAATCCCGCGTTTTTCTCTTTCCTCTTGCGGCATGGCGGCATGTGACATTTTCGCCGGATAGGAGAGAATCGATTCGACTGCTCCCAGGCTGACAGCGAAAACAGGGATTTCTACATTGGCCAAAAAGGTTCGGAGCGCATCTTCACTTTCTAATTCAAACGATAAGACAGCTCCCGGCCCCGCTGCTTGCTTGTTCTGGATGTGATATTGTGGGTGACTTTCGAGCCCAGGATAATGCACCTTTTTCACAAGCGGATGTTCAGCTAAAAATTCTGCGAGTTTAATAGCTGATTTCTGCGATTGTTCTAGACGAACATGAAGTGTCTTTATCCCTCTTAGCACGAGCCAAGCATCTTGGACGCCCAATATAGCACCAAATCCATTCTGTAAAAAGCCTAATCTTTTCGCCAAGTCTTCATCCTTAACCACAGCGAGACCCGCCACGACATCGCTATGCCCAGATAAAAATTTCGTTGCGCTATGCAGGACCACATCAGCCCCTAATTCCAAAGGCTTTTGATGAGAAGGGGTAAGAAACGTATTATCAACAAAGGTTAACGCGTCAATTTCCTTTGCTAAACTGCTAATTGCCTCAATATCAGTCACTTTCATTAATGGATTGGAGGGTGTTTCCACATATAACGCTTTTGTATTTGGCTGAATCGCTTGTTTTACTTCGTCTAAATTGGTCATATCCACAAAGGTATGTTCAATACCGAGCCGGGAAAGGACCTGTGTGACCATCCGGAACGTACCACCATACACATCTTCGGTAACGATAATATGATCCCCAGCTGAAAGCAGAAGGAACGCAGTAGAAATGGCGGCCATACCAGAAGAAAAAGCAAAGCCTTTTACACCACCCTCAAGTTCTGCAATCACATCCTCAAGCGCTTCTCTTGTTGGATTTAAGCTGCGACCATAATCGTATTTACCGAACTGGTCGAAATCAAATTGGTGGAAGGTGGATGCATGCTGAATGGGAACACTAACCGCACCCGTTGTCGGGTCCACTTTATGCTGATTATGAAGAAGTCTGGTTGCAAAGCTATATTCTTCGTGTGACATTACGCAATCACTCCTTCTTTCACATTTGCGAAAGCCTTTTTCAAGTCTTCAATTAAGTCTTGTGCATCTTCAATCCCGACGGAAAAACGCAATAATCGATTACATACTCCGGATTGAATTCGAATTTCTTCCGGAATATCCGCATGTGTTTGTGTAGCAGGATACGTAATAAAGCTCTCCGTTCCACCGAGACTTTCTGCAAATGTAATAAGAGATAATCCTTGTAGGAATGGATTTACCCATGCTTCAGCTTTTACTCGGAAAGAGACCATTCCGCCGCGTCCAGGATATAGAACATCTGTCACTCCTTCATGATTGGAAAGAAACTCCACCACCGCTTTTGCATTTTTTTCGTGTCTGTCCATTCGAAGCGACAGGGTTTTCATTCCGCGCATTAACAGCCAGGAATCGAACGGGCTAAGTACACCACCCGCACCATTATGATGAAAAGCTAATGCTTCACATAGTTCCTTTCCTTTAGCGACAATCAATCCTGCAAGTACATCGTTATGACCACCCAGGTATTTCGTTGCACTATGAATAACGATATCAGCCCCGAGTTTAATCGGTTGCTGTAATAGTGGGGTATAGAAGGTATTATCAACAATCAAAAGAATCCCGTGCTTCTTGGCAATTTGAGAAACAGCGGCAATGTCCGATTGCTGCATGAGGGGATTAGTAGGAGTCTCCAAAAAAATGGCCTTTGTTTGTGGAGTAATCTTCCCTTCGATTTCTTCTGGACAACAGGTATTTACATATTGAGTGTTTAATCCCCATTTTTTAAAGCCTTGTTCTAATAAGCGATAGGTACCGCCATATAAATCCTCGCTTACCAGCCATTCATCTCCCGATTGAAATAAGGAAAGAATCGTGAAAATAGCAGCCATACCTGAACTGCAGGCAAAACCTTGATCACCAGCTTCTAAATCAGCAATTGTTTTTTCCAGGAGCTGACGCGTTGGGTTCCCTGTTCGACTATAGTCAAACCCTGTTGATTGTCCGATGCCTTCGTGTCGATAAGCAGTAGAAAAATAAACAGGCGGGTTCACTGTACCTGTTGCAGACTCGCTGCGGTTTCCAATTTGGGCTAGTTTCGTGTCAATTTTGTACATAATGCACACTCCTTAAAGTTTGATGTAATTAGGGTTTAGATTGCCTACTTTAATGCTACAGGGCGTTAAAGCTTTCAGATAAATAAAAAAAGTCTTCTTATAAGAAGAAGACTTTTGTATGTACGACACACTTGTCATTCTTCTTATCTTGCAAATTAGTAAAATTTGCAGGACTTAGCACCTTTTCAATGAACAAACCATTCATTGAAGGTTGCTGAGGCGTCGCAGGGCCATTCCCTCAACCTCTCTTGATAAGAAATCAATTATTTAGATTATTTATAAAATTTACTACAGATTGATGGGGATGTCAATTTGTTTTTAACTATTGAGGAAATTTGAGTTATACAACGGAGAGACAAAATATTTATTTTATTATCTTAAAATTTGTTGACAGTAATAGTTTATGGATTTATTATTAGTTATAACGAACGTTCTTGATAAAGAACCAGTATAGGTGATATGTTACATAGAAAGTAGTTTTATTAATTAAATTACGATAAATGTCAGGAAAAAAGGATTAGATTTGATTCCTGATATTTAAGTATGGCTTAACTGTTCTTTTTAGTGAACATGTGAATAATAGACGTTATAAATTTTTATAGCCTGGCAGGAGGAAAAGATGAGCGCAATAGCCGGAATTTATCATTTGAATGATGAGCCTATCAATCTAGAACATGGGAACAGGATAATGAAAGCACTAGAAAAATATCCGGCCGATGATATTCAAACTTGGCATAACGACAAAGTCTTCCTTGGCTGCCATGCACAGTGGATCACACCTGAGTCTCTTGGTGAAAAGCTCCCGTATTATGACCATGATCGAAAACTAGCGATTACTGCGGATGCAATTATTGACAATCGTGAAGAGTTATTTGAGAGATTACAAGTTGATAAAGGGAAAAGAAAAGATATCACTGATAGTGAACTAATCTTACTTTCCTATTATAAGTGGGAGGAAGATGCACCAAAGTACTTAGTTGGTGATTTTGCTTTTATGATATGGGATGAAAAGAAGCAGAAACTTTTTGGGGCTAGGGATCCTTTAGGATATCGTACTCTTTACTATTATAAAGAAAATTCTAGTTTCACATTCTGTACTGTTATTGAACCTATTATATCTTTGCCCCACGTTAATAAGATACTAAATGAGAAATGGTTAGCTGAATTTTTGGTCTTATCCTTATTAATTGATACCGTAGATGCTACGATGACACCTTACTTAAATATTAATCAAGTCCCACCATTTCATAGTATAAAAATTGAAAAAGGTAAGATAAACATATCAAAATATGGGAAATATTTTTCAGATAAAAAGATTAAATTTAAAAAGGATTTTGAATATGTTGAAGCTTTTCAGGAGATATTCAATAAAGCGGTTAAAGACAGGCTCAGAACACATCGGAATGTAGGCTCCCATTTAAGTGGAGGGTTAGATTCAGGCGCAGTTGTTGGATTTGCTGCTAAAGAGCTAAAAAAAGTAAATAAAGTATTACATACCTTTAGTTATATACCACCAGGGGATTTTATTGATTTTACATCCAAAAGATTTATGGCAGATGAAAGGCCATTTATTAAAAAGACTGTCGATTATATAGGCGGAATTAATGACCATTATTATGATTTTGAGGGAATAAGTTCGTATACAGAGATAGATGAAATGTTAGAAGTCAATGAAATGCCCTATAAATTTATTGAAAACTCTTTCTGGCTAAAAGGAACTTTTGAAAAAGCAAGTTTAGAAGATGTTAGAGTATTGCTTAATGGGGATGTGGGTAATTCTACAATTTCTTGGGGGAACTCAATGAACTATTATGCAGTACTATTGAAGAGGTTGAAATGGATTAAACTTGCAATGGAATTAGACCAGTACAGTAAAAAAGTTGGTGGAGCAAGGTTTGGGAACCTTCCTATAATTGCACGGACAGCATTCCCCTATTTTAAGAGATTCCAAGGTATACCAAATTCAGTAATGCGAATTGTTAACTTAGAATTTGCAAAGAAAACACTAGTCTTTGAGAAACTAAGAAGTTTTGGAATTGATGATTCAGGTTGCGTTATTTCTAATGATATACACGAACAGAGAAAAGTAATTTACGATTATATTCATCCTTATAATGCTAGTAACACACTTTATTCAAAATTGTCCTTAAAATATTCAGTTTGGAAACGTGATCCTACTAGTGATTTAAGAGTTGTACGTTTTTGCTTTGCTGTACCTGAAGAACAATACGTTATGAGTGGCATGGATCGTGCATTGATTAGAAGATCTACAAAGAACATTCTACCAGATGATATTAGGCTTAACCAGAAAATTAGAGGTATTCAAGCAGCTGATTGGATTCATAGGATTACTCCAGATTGGGACAACTTACTGTGTGAAGTTAAACAATTAATTAAAGATAAAAGGGTAGATAAGTTTATTGATAAAAAAGAAATAAAAATAGCATTAATGAGATGTGAAAAATCAGGCCCTATTATAGAGGATATAGGTAATATGGACTATAAGTTAATAATAAGATGCGTTGTTCTATATCGTTACTTAATAAATAATTTCTTTTGAAAGGGGGTGAAATAATTGAAAAAGACATGGAAGCAACCTACATTAGAAACTTTAGATGTAAAAATGACTATGTGGAATCTTTGGGGTACAAAGCATGATGGTGCATGGACAGAAGATCTTAGTAATACAGTTCCAAACCCAAATGGCGATGGAACAATGGCAGAAGCACAAATGAGTTAATTTTAAACTTACTGATATTCAAATAGCCCTCAAAAAAATTTGAGGGCTGTTTGGTAGAAGAGGGTATGATGGAGTGAAATAAATGTTAAAAATAGAGAACAAAAAAATTTATAAGGCCTTTGGTTTTTCAATAAGTAGTGAAATTCCCTTTTTAGAGTTACATAGTATGGAAAAAGATAATAATTCAGATTTTGATATAGAAATAAGTATTAATGATCTTACCGAAAAGTGGTTCAGTGTTACCGATAACAATTATGGATTCTTAATGAGTACAAATATTGTCATGTGTAAATTTGAAGATTTTGCAATTTTTAGTATAGAAGATGGGAGAAAAATCACCGTTTCTCCATTGAAAGATTTTGATAAGGACTTAGCACGTTTAATAATTTTAGGAACCTGTATGGGAGTTATTTTAATACAAAGAAAAATACTACCTTTACATGGAAGTGCAGTAGAGATAAATGGAAAAGCATACGCAATTGTAGGGGAATCAGGTGCTGGAAAATCTACACTTGCATCTGCCTTTTTAAGAGAAGGCTATAATCTGCTCACTGATGATGTTATTTCATTGTCTTTATCTAATGAAAATATCCCATTGATAACACCATCCTATCCAAGTCAAAAGCTTTGGGAAGATAGCCTAAATCATTTTGGCTTAGATAAAAATATTTACAATTCTCTTTATGGAAGAAAAACTAAATATAGTGTCCCTATAGTAGGCCAATACTCTGATAAAACGATACCATTGGCTGGAATTTTCGAGTTAACTAAGACTGAAAATGAAAAAATTGAGTTGGTGGGAATAAAGGGGTTAGAAGGTTTTCAGACTATCTATAAAAATACCTATCGTGAATTCCTCATTCCTCATTTGGGTCTTTTAGATTGGCACTTTAATCAATCAGCAATTATTCTAAATAAAGTTAATTTATATAGGTTAAGTAGGCCTATTTCGAAATTTAGTGCTTCACAATTAGTTTCAACAATATTAAAAACAATAGGTGATAAAAATGATTATTTATAGTGAGCAGACAATTGAACAATCTAAGGATATTATAGTTAGCAAAATGGGAGAAGAAAAGGTCATGTTAAGTATTACAAACGGCAAATATTATAATTTAGGTGAGTTAGGTGGAGATATTTGGGACCTGCTTAGTAATCCCAAACCTCTAAATCAATTAGTTATGGAATTGGTAAAAGTATATGATGTTGAACAAAATCAATGTGAAGAACAGGTAAAACTTTTTTTGGAACAACTCTTGGAAGAGGGATTAATAAAATTAGTATAATCTAATTTTAATGGATAAAGATGGGGATATAAATGAATCTAGTAAGAAAAGTAGGTATATTTTTGGGATTAGATTTTTTAATGAAGAAGTTGTTGTTTGAAGCATTTATTTTACTAGGCTGGGCTAGAATTCAGAAATCGAGAAGTTTTTTGAAGGTTTCTCCTTTATTAGGTGAGAAAATGGAAGAAACTCCATTTATCTATAATGATAAGGAACATAAAATGG
Organism: Neobacillus phoenicis; assembly: GCF_047302305.1. NCBI lineage: Bacteria > Bacillati > Bacillota > Bacilli > Caryophanales > Bacillaceae > Neobacillus > Neobacillus phoenicis. The sequence continues at coordinate 1,625,045 of NZ_CP154847.1, forward strand.
CTAGGAGAGTAGCTGAATCCATCCATTTAATGAGTAAATATACACTTTGGGAAAGCCAGTGTCTTGTAAAAGCCATTGCAGCTATGAAAATGTTAGAGAAACGTGATATAGAAAGCACATTATATTTAGGTACATCAAAAGATACGAACGGAAAGTTAATTGCACATGCATGGCTTCGGACTGGACCGTATTTTGTTACAGGCTATGAAGGAATGGAGAAATTCACTGTCATTAGTAGTTTTGCTAAAAGAATAAAAGGTAGTAGGGGAGAATTGTCATGATAAGCAATTTTAAACTTGATATATCGAGAGTTCCAAGAGAGTTAAAACTAATCTTTAAAATGATAAAAAATGATTATATATCTGAAGGTTGGTTTAGAGACATTGATTGGAATGAATTCTACAATCAAGCCTTGCATCATAGAGTTTTCCCCTTACTATATCCAATCCTAATATCCAAGTATAAAAAAAATATTCCAGAAAAGTTGTTAGACAAAATTGGTAGTAGATATAGATCAAACGTATTACAGATGCTTCACCTAACCAGCCAGATGGAAAAACTCGCTAAATTATTTGCGGAAAATAATGTTCCACTTATTTTCTTAAAAGGACCAGTATTGGCAAAAGAACTTTATCAAGATATTTCTCTCAGAACTTGTGCTGATTTAGATGCTCTTATTCACATTCAGGATGTAGAAAGAATTGATATTATCCTTCAAGAACAGGGTTTTAAAAAAAATGATTATATTCAGACAGTCCTTAATGATTGGAAATGGCGACATCATCATGTTACCTATTTTCATCCAAAGAAAAATTTGAAATTTGAAGTACATTGGAGATTGCATCCAGGTCCGGGAATAGAACCAAGGTTTAAAGAACTTTGGCAAAGAAAGAGAGTTTGTTATTTTTCTAAAAGTCCTGTCTACTATCTTGGAAGAGAGGATTTATTTTTATTTCTAGTTTCTCATGGTGCACGCCATGGATGGTCAAGAATTCGTTGGTTAGTAGATATCCATTATAGTTTATTCCAATCAGAGGAAATGGAGAATCTGCCAATACTCTCAAAACAACATAATAACTCTCATCTAGTTAGCCAAGCTTTAATCCTTTCTAATCAATTATTTGGGACTGAAATTAGTAAAGTATATTCTAAAAAATTTAATATGGAAAAGTCAAGCAAGCTAGCTCAACAGGCAATATTTTATTTAGAAAGAATGGTCAATTTACATACAGACCCTGTACCTAAAGATATTTTCCAATATCATAGCCGCCACTTATATTCATTGATGTCCTTTCAGCAAAAAATACTCTACATTTTAAGCACTCTGCATCCTTATCCGGAAGATGCCCAAACCCTACCACTTCCTAAGAATCTCCATTTTTTATATTTTATATTAAGACCATTTTTGTGGTTATGGAGAAAAACAAGGAAGTTAGCATTATCCTAGGAGGGTATATATGAAACAATTATTATTTTTTACTAAGCAGATTCACTATTTTGCAGGAAGAAAACTTTATCTTAATTTATTATCTATGACTCTAGTCAGTATTTTTGAGGGAATAGGAATATTTTTATTAATTCCGCTCATATCTTTAACCGGAATTATACAAGTAAGTACAAATAATTCTAAGCTCCTTTCATTTTTATCTAACATTTTTAACGCTTTTCCCCAAAAAGTTAGTCTTATAATTATTCTTTTTAGCTATGTACTATTAATTACAGGGCAAGGTTTGTTTCAAAGAAGCCAAATGATAATGAATGTAAAAATACAGCAAGGATACTCTCTTTATTTAAAAGAAAATACTTACAAATCTCTGTTACATTCTAACTGGGGATTTTTTGTAAAAAAAAGGAAATCCGATTTGATAAATATGATTACTGTTGAAACTGGTCGGGTAGTTGGCGGGGTTCAAATGTTCTTGCAATTTCTATCTTCCTTAGTTTTTTCATCTATACAATTAATTCTGGCTTTTTGGCTATCGCCACAATTGACAATTTCAGTTTTGGTATGTGGAGCGTTACTTCTTTTTTTCTCTAGAAGGTTTATTTACAAGTCATCAGAGTTAGGAAAGGAAACCGTTGAACTATCAAAACAATTTTTTGCAGGCGTGACAGATCATCTAAACGGAATTAAAGAAATTAAGAGTAATAACTTGGAAAATCCTCACATTAAATGGTTTAACTCAACCAGTAGGGAACTTGAAGAAAATGTAATTAAGCTTGTTAAACTAAGGAATTTTTCGCAACTAATTTCTAAAATAGTTTCAGCTGTTTTATTGGCATCTTTTATATTCTTATTTTTAGAAATGTTTAAAGTACAAGCTGCACAGCTCATGTTAATTATGGTTATATTTTCAAGATTATGGCCAAGAATTACTGGAATTCAAACTAACCTTGAACAACTTAGTTCTGTCCTACCTTCTTTTAAAGTAGTACTTGATTTGCAAAGGGAGTGCACATTAGCAAAAGAACTAGAAGAAGGTAATCATAGAGAGTGTAAATACTTATATTTTCAAGAGGGTATTGAATGTCGTGATATTAGCTTTAGATATAGTCCTTCTGACAAAAACTATGCACTTAAAAATGTCAATCTTCTGATTAAAGCTAACCAAATGACTGCAATTGTTGGTCCATCTGGAGCTGGAAAGAGTACATTAATTGACATCTTAATGGGACTAAATGATCCAGAACAGGGCGATGTATTTATTGATGGATTAAAATTAACAAGCGATAACCTTTTTGCATTGAGAAGATCATTAAGTTATGTGCCGCAAGATCCTTTCTTATTTAATACTACTATTAGGGAAAATTTATTGTTAATTGTACAAAATGCATCTGAAGAAGAAATTTGGAAAGCTTTAGAATTTGCTGCAGCTGCGGATTTCGTAAGGAAGTTTCCAGCAGGACTTGATACACTCATAGGTGATAGGGGAATTAAACTTTCTGGAGGAGAACGTCAAAGGTTAGTTTTGGCACGAGCAATTCTACGTAACCCATCAATATTAATTCTAGATGAAGCAACAAGCGCACTGGACACAGAGAATGAATCCAAAATCCAAGAAGCGATTGAAAAATTAAAGGGTAAGATGACTATTATTGTTATAGCCCACCGGTTATCAACCATTCGCAATGCTGATCAAGTAGTGGTTCTGGACAAAGGAGAAATTATCCAACAGGGCCAGTTTAGTCAGTTGGCAAATGAAAAACGGGGGATGTTCAGTCGATTGTTAAAGAAGCAAATGGAGGTTAGTGTTTAATAGTTTTAATTTTATGTAAAATATAGAATTTTTATTAAAAAACAAATTGACATGTTCTTTATAATGAACTATTATAGCTAATATAAACTACGGATTTAGTAGACTTCATATAAAAATATTATGATTTTACTAAGTAAGTATTTTTTTGTCTAATATGTTCTTTATTTAGAACTTTCGGTTCTTAAAAAAGTCGAAGCTAAAGGTGGTTTCATGGAAAGTAATCAAATGCTCAACCGAGGAAGCCAAAAAAAAGCAAAGGAAATTAATCTGAAAGAATTATTTCTAGTTATTAAGAGACGAATTTGGATCATCATGACATTAACAATCCTTTTTGGGGTAATAGGATATATTTTAAATCAAACTACAGTAATTCCTTTATACCAGTCTTCAGCACGAATTATTATAGGTGCAGATGAAGAATCTAGAAAAACCCTTCAGGTAATTGTAAGAGATTCTTCTGTGCTAGATATCGTGATTGATAAATTAAACTTAAAAATAACTTCAGACCAACTAGCTGGAAAAATCGCAGTAGCTAGTGTTGAAAATTCGCAAGTAGTTAGTATTAGTGCTATTGACCCAAATCCTGCTATGGCAGCCGAAATAGCCGACACTACTGCAGACGTATTTAAAGAAGAAGTTCCTAAAATTGTAGGTCAGGATTACATCAGGATATTATCTAAGGCAAAGGTGAATCCTTTCCCTATAAATCCCAAGAATAATAATAAGATGCTTTACGGAATCCTCGGTGGAATTGTCATTGGTGTAGGGTTAGCATTCTTCTTGGAAACGTTAGATGACCGTGTTAGAACGAAAAGAGAGTTAGAAGAACTATTGAATGTTCCTGTCTTAGGAAGAGTGTCAAAGATTAATAAAAGAAGTATGAAGAAAGCTGTAAAACGAAATCATTTAGATGTAAGAGTGGAGGGGGATACCGTTGGTTTTAAATAAAAGGAAATCAAAACAATCAGGAAATAAGTACCCCTTTGTCACGTACTATTATCCTAACTCTTTTTTGGCCGATCAATTTCAAATGATTCAAACCAACATTAATTTTCTATTGTCTGATAAAAATACCCAGACCTATATTGTGACTTCTCCAGAAGATGGCGAAGGGAAGTCCACAATGATTGCCAACTTGGCTGTATCAATGGCACAACAGAAGAAAAAGGTGCTTCTTATAGATACAAATTTAAGAAATCCCGAATTACATGATTTCTTCCATCTGTCTAACTCATCTGGACTAACAGATGTACTTATAGGAAGAATGGATTTTAGCGAAGTGATAAACCACACCGAAATCTGGAGATTAGATCTTCTAACAAGTGGTCCTCCTACCAAGAATCCGGTTGAAATGTTGGGCTCTAAAAATATGAAGGAATTATTAAATAAGTTAAAAGAATCCTATGATGTCATTTTACTTGATTCTACCTCCTTACTTAAACTACCAGATACAAAACTGCTTGCAAGTCAATGTGACGGTGTGATTTTGGTTGTGAAAAATGGAAAAACCAAGCTACAGAGTGCAGCAGAGGCGAAAAAAGTGATTGAATTTTCAAAAGCAAGGCTTCTCGGTGTTATTTTAAATTACTAATCTATGGGCTTATTTTTTTAATCAAACTGTTCTTAATTTAGAACATTTTGTTTTTTTGAGAGTATGGAAATGTCTCCTATCCACTATCAATGGAGGCACTCGGTCATGCTGTGGGTTGAATAACCTTAGACGTTAGTCGTCGAGAGTGTGATGTGAGGACGGGTTAGATGCCCAATTTATTTAAAGATGATAGATATGTGTTCTTAATAAGAGCCTATACCTATCATTTTTAAGGAGTTGAAGGGATGGATAATCATATTGATTATTTTCCAAAGTCAATTAAAAAAGTAGTTAGATACATTAAACAAGAAGCAACGAAGGATCAATTAGCAGAAATTAAGAAGATTATCGACACCGCCATCAAGATTCGAAATCAGAGGATCGATTAAAGGAGGGAAGGGGATAGGTTATGACATATAGCCAACGGCTATCATTTTTTGTTTTTATCGACTCTTGTATTGTGCTAGCAGCAGTCTACTTTAGTAAATTTTTTGTGGATGGGACCTTTCATGTTATCACATTTAGGATGGGCATCATCTCGGTCGTAATGATTATAAGCCATAATTTTCTCTCATTTAAATTTCATTTATATCAAAGGGCTTGGGAATATGCCAGTATTGGGGAACTTCTAAGTATATTAAAGACAGTTACTCTATCGATATTTATTGCAGGAGTTGTGCAGGACATCTTTCTTGGAGAAATCGCCTTTCGATTATTGGCTGTTACCTGGCTCCTGAATATGTCGTTAATCGGTGGCTCTCGTTTTTCTTGGAGATTGTACCGAGATGCGCATCTAAATCCAAAGAAGAATAAGGAAAGATTATTAATTATCGGTGCTGGTTCGGCCGGAACCATGGTGGTAAGACAATTATTAAATAATCAACAATCTAATTTACTTCCGGTTGCTTTTATTGATGATGATGGAAAAAAACAAAAACTTGATATTTTAGGAATCCCGGTTATTGGTGGGATATCAGAAATAGAAGAAGCTGTAAGGAAGTTTGAAATTGATCATATTGTAATTGCCATTCCTTCATTAAATAAGAAAGAGTTAAATAAAATTTTTCAAGAGTGTGCAAAAACAACTGCAAAAACGCAAATTCTGCCAATGCTGGAGGATTTAATGACAGGTAAAGTTTCGGTTAATCAATTCCGTGATGTTCAGGTAGAAGACTTGCTCGGAAGGGAACCTGTTCAATTGGATATGGCTAGCATCTCCGAAAACATAACCGATAAAGTGGTCTTGGTTACAGGTGCAGGAGGGTCAATTGGATCCGAAATTTGCCGTCAAATTGCACATTTTTACCCTAAAAAGCTTATTTTATTGGGGCACGGTGAAAACAGCATTTACTCTATTGAAATGGAATTAAAAGAAGCCTATCAGAATACAAATATTCAATTTATTCCAGTCATTGCTGATATTCAGGATGCAAAGAAGCTGATGTCAGTGATGGGTAGCTACCAACCAAGTATGGTTTATCACGCAGCTGCTCATAAACATGTTCCACTCATGGAGTCCAATCCAGAAGAAGCTATTAAAAACAATATTATCGGGACGTTGAATCTCGCCAAAGCAGCTAGCTGGAATGGAGTTAACACCTTTGTCATGATTTCAACGGATAAAGCTGTAAACCCAACAAGTGTGATGGGAGCAACAAAGAGACTTGCTGAAATGATAGTGCAGCATATGGATCAAGAAAGTGAGACAAAATTTGTTGCGGTACGCTTTGGAAATGTGTTAGGGAGCAGGGGAAGTGTCATTCCTTTATTTAAAAGGCAAATAGAAAAAGGGGGACCGGTAACGGTAACTCATCCTGAAATGATTCGATATTTTATGACGATTCCAGAAGCTTCAAGGCTCGTTCTTCAGGCAGGAATCCTTGCAAAAGGAGGCGAGATTTTTGTGTTGGATATGGGAGACCCCGTGAAAATTGTTGACTTAGCCAAGAATCTCATCAAACTCTCAGGAAATTCAATCGATGAAATTGGAATTGAATATACAGGGGTTCGTCCTGGAGAAAAGTTGTTTGAGGAATTATTAAAAGAGGATGAGGTACATGAAGAACAAATTTATCCGAAAATCTATGTTGGGAAAACCTCAGAACTCTTCATCCAGGAAATTGAGTCCATTATATCCACTTATTCCAGTCTAAATAAAGAGGAGATTAGAGAGAGACTTCTTTCACTAGCAAACTACAAAATAATGAAACCATCAAAATTATCTGTTTCAGTATAAAGGAGTGAATGACATGAAAGTTAGAAAAGCAATCATACCAGCTGCAGGACTTGGAACAAGATTTCTCCCCGCGACAAAGGCGATGCCAAAGGAAATGCTGCCCATCGTTGATAAACCAACTATCCAATACATAGTGGAGGAAGCAGTAGAATCTGGAATTGAAGATATTATTATCGTAACCGGTAAGGGCAAACGCGCTATCGAGGACCATTTTGATAATTCATTTGAATTAGAACACAATTTATTTGAGAAAGGGAAGTTTGAATTATTAAATGAGGTCCAAAAGTCTTCTAAAATGGTGGACATTCATTATATTCGGCAGAAGGAGCCAAAAGGGTTAGGCCATGCTATATGGTGTGCGCGGAAATTTATTGGTGATGAGCCATTTGCTGTATTACTCGGAGACGACATCGTTAAGGCTGAAAAACCGTGTTTAAAACAAATGATGGACCAATATGAAAGGTATAATGCATCAATTCTAGGGGTGCAAACAGTTCCAGACAACGAAGTTTCCAGGTACGGAATTGTGGATGGAAGGTGCATTGGTGATCGCTTTTATAGTGTTGATAGTTTAGTTGAAAAGCCAAAACAAGCAGACGCTCCTTCAAATCTAGCCATTCTAGGTCGATATATTTTAAGTCCTAAGATTTTTGACATATTAAGCAAACAAGAACCAGGGGCGGGTGGAGAGATTCAACTTACAGATGCTATTGCAGCATTAAATCACTATGAAGCTGTGTATGCCTATGATTTTGAAGGTACTAGATATGATGTAGGTGAAAAGATGGGCTTTATCCAAACAACGATTGAATTTGCTTTGAAGCATAAGGAATTAAGAAATCAATTATTGGATTATCTATCTGCTACTTTAGATAAAGAACTGATTAAGTGATCCTAACAAAGGATAAGGTGACCAAGATGGTAAAGAAAATCTTATTTGCTGCTACTGTAGATTATCACTTTCAAGCCTTCCACCTACCGTATCTAAAGTGGTTTAAGGAGCAGGGATGGGAAGTGCATGTTGCTGCATCTGGCACAATGAATCTCCCTTTTGTAGATAGGAAATTTACAATCCCCATCCAACGATCACCGTTTAATAAACAAAATGTAAAAGCTTATCTGCAATTAAAGAAGATCATTTCTCAAGAAAAGTATCAGATCATTCATTGTCATACACCAATGGGAGGAGTTCTGACTCGATTAGCAGCCATTAATGCTAGAAATCAGGGGACTAAAGTGCTTTATACAGCTCATGGTTTCCATTTTTGTAAGGGAGCACCTATCCAAAATTGGATGTTCTATTATCCTATTGAAAAACTCCTTTCAAGGTTTACAGATTGTTTGATCACCATAAACCAAGAAGACTACGATTTAGCCCAGAAACATCACTTTAAGGCAGGAACAATTCAACATGTTCATGGTGTGGGTGTTAATACGGATGTGTTTAAACCAGTTGATGAAATACAAAAGCAGAAACTTAAAAATAAACATGGGTATCACCATGACCATTTCATCATGTTTTATGCAGCTGAGTTTAACAAAAATAAAAATCAGAAATTCCTAATTGAGTCTCTTGCGTCAATAAAACATTCAGTTCCGAAAGCCAAGATTTTATTAGCTGGTGATGGAGCACTTTTAAAAGAGTGTCAAGAACTTGCTGAAACGTTAGGAGTTAAACAAATGGTAGATTTTCTTGGGTATCGAACAGATATTCAAGAGTTATTGAAAATCTCGGATATTGCTGTTGCGTCCAGTTTGAGAGAGGGGCTACCCGTAAATATTATGGAAGCAATGGCATGTGGTCTTCCAATTGTAGCAATTGCTAATAGAGGGCATCGTGAACTTGTTATTCATAATCAAAATGGCTGGTTAATTGAGAAAACCAATACAATTGATTTCTCAAATAAGATGAAAATCCTTTCAGAAGATCAGAATTTAAGAAGTCAATTTGGTTTAAATGGAAGAAACTTAACTTTGGAAAAATACAGTTTACAGAAAGTTCTTCAGGAGAAGAAAGAAATTTATAGTCTGTACATTGATGGAACGGAGGAATTGTTGTGGGCAGCCCATTAAGAGTGCTACATGTCGTCGTCAACATGAACCGAGGTGGTGCAGAAACCCTCATTATGAACTTATATAAAAATATTGACCGATCAAAGGTTCAGTTTGATTTTCTGACATGTAAAGAGGGACTTTTTGATGAAGAGATACAACAAATGGGCGGGACAATCCACCGAATTCCGTATATTACTGACATCGGACATTTTAAATATGTTGAAGAATTAAATCGATTTTTTAATGAACATAATTATTATAAAATAGTTCACTCTCATATGGATAAAATGAGTGGATTAATACTTAATGCAGCGAAAAAAACTGGTATTCCAATAAGAATATCACACAGTCATAACACTAGTAGTGAAGGTAGTTTTCCTGTACGGTTTTACAAATGGGTAATTGGGTGTAATGTTTTGGGGAATTCTACTAATCTCTTTGCTTGTTCGAGAGAAGCAGCAGATTGGTTATTTCAAAAGAAAAGTGATAACGCAAAAATTTTAAAGAATGGAATAGAGTATAAAAAATTTTCTTTTTCTCCCGAAGTAAGAAATGAAGTAAGAAAAGAATTAAATTTAAATAATCATTTTATTATGGGTCACGTAGGCAGGTTTAATCAACAGAAGAACCATTCATTCCTTATTGATATTTTTACTGAGGTGAACAAACGGAATAAGGAATCAATGTTACTACTTATTGGAGATGGTCCGTTAAGAGGGGAAATTGAGAAAAAGGTAATTGCCCTTGGATTACAGGAAAACGTCATATTTTTAGGAATTCGTAATGATATCAATCACATACTTCAAGCATTTGATGTATTTGTTTTTCCTTCCTTTCACGAGGGCCTTCCTGTCTCTATTGTTGAGGCTCAAGGGGCTGGATTACCTTGTGTTATATCAAATGTTATTTCTGAAGAAGTTGATTTGGGTCTGAACTTAATTTGCTTTGAAAGTATAAAGAATACGCCTGAGGCGTGGGCTAGAAAAGTTCTTGAACAAAGAAAAATACGTTCAGCTAACCCATCAAAAAAGATCCAGGAAAAAGGTTTTGATATATCAATAACAGCTGTATGGTTAGAGAAATATTACTTAGAGTTAGTTGGAAATAAGCAGGTTAAGTTAGGGTCAAATGAGGAGCTTAAAGAATGTCAAAATTATCATGTGTTATAAAATTGGGAGAAACTCCTCTTCATCTCTACCAAATCTTAAGTGGATTTAAAATGCTTAAACAAAATAGCATCATTGATTTAAGAGTGGATAAATTAAAGAATCAAGATAATAATCTATTACCTTACAACATGATAGAGGTAATAATAAATAACAAGTACAGGATAATATATGATGTAAATGACGGCTATGATAATCTGGTGATTCATGGGAATGAAAATTATGTGGATTTCATGAATAGAATCTTAACAAAAGTTGATTTCTACTTTAAGAGAAGCTATAGTACAAAATATAATTTGACCTTAGTTGATAAACACAAAATATACCCATTGGGCCTTAATTATATGGTTACAGTACCAGGTAATGTTGCTCATAATCCCAATCCCCATGATCCTAATAAAGAGAAATTTAAAAAGCTAATTAGAAAGATACCTTTCTCACAATACTATAATGGATTATATTATCCCAATTCTTTTGAGGATTGTCCAATTCAAGATATTGATCCGAAAATCTTGTTTATGGCAAGATTATGGGACACTAATGGCGATGGTAATTTACAACTTTCAAACCAAAAGAAAGATGAAAGAGCTTTTATAAATCAATTTAGAGTAAATTGTATCAGAATGTGTAAGAAAGAATTTGGAAGTGGTTTCTTTGGAGGAATCTCTCCTACAAAGTTTTCCGTAGAAAATTATCCTGATGTTGTCATACACGATACGAAAATAACAAAAAGAAACAATTATATTAAGAAAGTTAAGGAATCTTCAATCTGTATTGCATCCATGGGATTACATGAATCAATTGGTTGGAAATTTGCAGAATATGTGGCTGCAAGTAAAGCCATCGTTACAGAAACACTTCAATATGAGTTACCTGGAGACATCGAAGAGGGGAAAAATTATCTTGCATTCAAGAGCCCGGAAGAATGTGTAGAAAAGATTTACATGTTGAAAAATGATAACGAATTTAGATATCAAATGATGCTTAATAATTTCAACTATTACCATAAATTTGTAAGACCTGATCAATTAGTATTAAATAGTCTTATTACTGTAATAAAAGAGGGAGGAAAGAGTAATGAAGCCAACTTTAACAATCTTTACTCCTACGTATAATCGAGCTTACACTCTTCATTTATGCTATGAAAGTCTTGCAAGACAATCATGTAAAGATTTTGAATGGTTAATAGTTGATGATGGATCGACGGATCATACACAAGATTTAGTAAACAATTGGGTTATGGAGGGAAAAGTTAGAATTCAATATGCATATCAGGAAAACCAAGGAATGCATGAGGCACATAACAAGGCATATGAATTAATAAATACGGAACTAAATGTTTGTATAGATTCAGATGACTATATGCCTGACAACGCGGTTGAAAAAATATTAAATTTTTGGAAAAAACACGGGAGTAACGAAGTGGCTGGTATCATAGGGCTTGATGCTAAAACCAACGGTGAAGTGTTGGGTACAAAATTGCCTGAGGGTATTAAAACCGCTACACTAAGTGGATTACACTCCAAATATAAAATGAAGGGTGATAAGAAATTAGTCTATCGTACAGAGTTAATGAAGATGATTCCGGCGTATCCTGTGTTCCCAGGTGAAAAATACTGTCCTTTAAGTTTTAAATATATTTTAGTGGATCAAGAGTGTCCCTTATTAATCATGAATGAGGTCCTCTGTTATGTTGAGTATTTAGAGGATGGTTCTAGTATGAATATTATTAACCAATATAAAAAGAACCCAAAAGGGTTCTCTTTTTTTAGGAAAACAGCAATGAAATACTCCCCCACTTTAAAATCTAAGTTTAGAGAAAGCATTCACTATGTATCAAGTAACTTCATGGTTGGGAACAAAAAGTATTTACTAGATTCTCCCTGTAAATTCGTAACATTGATGGCAACTCCATTTGGTGCTCTGTTGTATCTTTACATAAAAAGAACGAGTAGGGCAACAGTTCTAAAAGCCAATTAGAAAGGAATTATTCATGGAAATCCTATGGATTAATCTGGTTGTTGTTTATATAACTTCCTTTTTATCTAGATATTTTTCAAAACCACTTCCATTGGATGCACCCTATATTAGGCCTAATAAACTACTGATTTTCATGACTATGCTTTCCTTAGTTCTTGTAGCAGGTTTAAGGAATAATATAGGTGACACCTTTTTTTATATGCATAGCTATAAGATAGGTAATCATGATTTAAGTACCATGAAAATGGAAGGGGACTTTGGATTTAATATTTATCAAGCGCTTTTATATAAATTATCAGAGGATCCACAGTTATTAGTCTTTACTTCTGCACTAATAACAAATATTTTTATTGTTTATGTTTTATATTGTTTTTCAAAAAAAATTGAGCTTAGTTTATTCGTTTATATTACGTCTGGAGTGTATATTGTAACGATGAACGGGATTAGACAATCGTTAGCTGCTGCCATTATTTTTGCTGCAACAAGATACCTTTTAAACGGGAATATGAAAAAGTTCTTTTTAGTAGTGCTCCTTGCCTCAACCATTCATCAAACAGCATTAATTTTTATCCCAATCTATTTCATAGTTAGACGGGATGCATGGACCAAAACCACTTTAATTATCCTTGGGATTGGGGTCATCATTGCATTCGGATTTAACCAATTTTCATCACTACTATTTAGTGCTATTCAAGATACACAATATGGTCATTATAGTAATTTTTCCGAAGGTGGGGCCAATTTCTTAAGAGCAGTTGTATCTGGTACACCTTTATTGATTGCTTTTTTAGGAAAAGAAAAACTAAAAAAAATATGGCCAAAAAGTGATTACATTATTAATTTATCATTATTAGGTTTAGTGTTTATGATTATAGCAACAAAAAATTGGATTTTTGCAAGATTTGATATCTATTTTGGCCTTTATAGTTTAATCCTCGTTTCATGGTTATTAAACTTGTTTTCAAAGGAAAGTAGAAATCTAGTTTATTATTGTATCTTACTTCTATATACGTTTTATTTCTATTATGAAAACGTTATCTCTTTAGGATTAAAATACGGAAGTGAGTATTTAAAAATATAATTCCCTATACGTGAAATTTGGAGGTTGATTCAATGGCAATATTGATAACGGGGGGGGCAGGCTATATTGGAAGCCACACCTGCCTAGAGCTTTTAAATGCAGGACATGAGATTGTGGTGATTGATAATTTTTCTAACAGTAATCCAGAATCTCTTGAAAGAGTATGTAAGCTTACAGGCAAAGATTTTAAAACCTATTTTGTAGATTTATTGGATAAAGAGATGTTAGAAAAAGTCTTTTTAGAAAATGAAATTGAAGCGGTTATACATTTTGCTGGTTTAAAGGCCGTAGGGGAATCTGTTGAACTCCCCCTTCTTTACTACCAAAACAATATCACTGGAACGTTGAATCTCCTTGAAGTCATGAAACATTTTAATGTTAAGAAACTAGTATTCAGTTCCTCAGCAACCGTCTACGGTTTAACTGAAAGATTCCCTATTTCTGAGGACTTTCCAGTTGGGGCATTGAATCCATATGGAAGAACCAAGCTTATGATTGAAGAGATTCTTAAAGACCTATATATTTCAGATCAGGAGTGGGGCATTTCAATCCTAAGATATTTCAATCCAATTGGTGCGCATAAGAGCGGAATGATTGGGGAAGATCCTTTTGGTGTACCAAATAATTTAATGCCTTACATAACACAAGTGGCTGTTGGGAAGCTAACTCAACTCAATGTATTCGGTAATCACTATCCGACAGTGGATGGAACAGGGGTTAGAGATTACATCCATGTGGTCGATTTAGCAAAGGGACATTTAATGGCATTAAAGAAAACATGCTCAACGGGAAAATTAGAATCCTACAATCTAGGAACCGGAAATGGATATTCTGTGTTAGAAGTAGTAAGTGCATTTGAAAGAGCTTCAAAAAGGAAAATTCCGTTTAAGATTGTAGAAGCAAGAAAAGGGGATGTGGCGATTTGTTTTGCTGATCCGTTAAAGGCAAAGAAAGAGCTTGGCTGGGTAGCTGAAAAAGGTATAGATGAGATGTGCGAAGATGCCTGGAGATGGCAAAGTTTGAACCCCAATGGCTATGATGTGAATAAAGATTTAGTGAGTCCTTACTTAAAGTCAAGTGAGGACTTTTTTGTTGGAAATAAATAAGTGAGTGAGGTATAAGGATATGGCTCTAACGATACAGTTAACCCAGCATAAATTAAAAGAAATACTCATTCAAATATATACAAAAGGAATGGAAACAAAAAATATTCATGTAGAAGATTTAGTTGAAGATATAAAAAGACAAGTGCTAGATAATTCTAAATAACCAGGAGGGAAAGCAATGAAACGGCTCTTTGACTTTATTGTTTCATTTATCCTTTTTATTGGATTATCCCCTATCTTTATGATTATCGCTATGCTAGTCAAAATTAAACTGGGATCTCCAGTCATTTTTAAACAGGAACGACCAGGTAGAAATGGAAAACTGTTTTGTTTGTATAAATTTAGAACAATGACAGATGAAAAAGATAATAAAGGTAATCTGCAACCTGATTATATCAGATTAACTTCTTTTGGAAGGTTTCTTAGAAAATATAGCTTAGATGAATATCCTCAATTATGGAATGTGATAAAAGGGGATTTAAGTCTAGTAGGTCCAAGACCATTACTGGTTGAATATATGCTTTTTTATACAAAAGAGCAGTCCTTGAGGCACAACGTAAGACCAGGGATTACAGGTTGGGCACAAGTTAATGGGCGCAATGCTATTTCTTGGGATGATAAATTCAAGTTGGATGTCTGGTATGTAAAAAATCAATCTTTTTTACTTGATATGAAAATATTATTTTTAACTGTTTATAAAGTAGTAATCTCTGATGGGATTAATCAGCCAGGGAATGCAACAGTGGAGACATTTAAGGGTTCTAATTCCTCGGTAGGGGGCGGAAATCCATGAGGGTGATATTGATTGGTCAAGGAGGTCACAGTAAAGTAATCTCTGATATTATTCGAGCTACTAAAAATCATAAACTTGTAGGTTACTTGGATGATAGATATAAAAGTTTAGACATAATAGAGAATTTCATTAGTGGCCCTGTAAGTGCTGCAAATTTTATTAAAAAAGTTCATCAAGATATTAAGTTTATCATTGCAATTGGAGATAACAAAACAAGAAAAAAGATTTTCCATGACTTAGGACTTTCGAAAAATGACTATTTAACTCTTGTCCATCCAACGGCCTACATTAGTCCAGATGCGAAGGTTGGGCAAGGAACTATAATTATGCCCAAATCTGTTATTAATTCGGATGCAGTCATAGGTGACCATTGCATCATTAATACAGGTTCTGTAGTTGAACATGATAGCATGCTAGAAGATTTTGTACACCTATGTCCTAACAGCACAATTGCTGGCACGGTGAGTATGGGCGAGGGGGCATGTTTAGGGACCGGAGGAACCATTATCCCCAACAAAAGGATTGGAGAATGGACGATGATTGGTGCAGGTGCAACTGTTGTAAATGACCTTCCTAGTCATTGTCTTGCAGTTGGAATACCGGCAAGAATTAAAATTAATAATCAGATAAACGCGGTGTGAAGTTCATGAATCAACTAATTTCTAAAAAAAGGATTTTTCTTTCTTCTCCCCATATGAGTGGGAACGAACAAAAATATATTCAAGAAGCTTTTGAAACAAACTGGATTGCACCACTTGGACCAAACGTGGACGCATTTGAAAAAGAAGTAGCTCAATATGTTGGAGCCAGTGAAGCGGTGGCCGTTAGCTCAGGAACGGCAGCGATTCATTTGGCTCTTTCTTTATTAGGTGTAGAAAAAGGTGATAAAGTATTTTGTTCAAGTCTTACCTTTATCGCAAGTGCAAACCCTATTGTTTATCAAGGTGCTGAGCCAGTTTTTATTGACTCAGAACCGGAAACTTGGAACATGTCGCCAGAGGCTTTAGAAAGAGCATTTCATGATGCGTTAAAGGATGGGAGTCTTCCTAAGGCCGTCATAGTTGTCAATTTGTATGGTCAGAGTGCGATGATGGATGAAATTACGGCTATCTGCAATCAATATGGAGTCCCAATAATTGAGGATGCTGCAGAGTCCTTAGGTAGTAAATATAAAGGAAAAGCAAGTGGGAACTTTGGTAAATTCGGCATTTTTTCTTTTAATGGCAATAAGATCATTACTACTTCTGGTGGTGGAATGTTGGTTTCAGATGATATAGATGCTTTACAAAAGGCAAGATTCTTAGCGACACAAGCAAGGGACGCTGCTCCATACTACCAACATAGCCAAATTGGGTTTAACTACCGATTAAGTAATATCCTTGCAGGAATTGGAAGAGCACAATTGGAGGTACTAAAGGATAGAATTGCTTCAAGGAGAGCTGTATTCCAAAGGTATTATGATCAACTCTCTCATTTACCCGGATTCACATTTATGCCGGAGTTACAAGATACATTTTCCAATCGCTGGTTAACGGCATTAACTGTAGATGAAAAAGAAGCAGGGATTTCAGTGAAAGATATTTTACGTGTATTAGGTGAGGAAAATATTGAGGCAAGACCTGTTTGGAAGCCACTCCATCTACAACCAGTATTTAAAAATGTAAAATATTATTCTCATCAAGAACAAGATAGCATATCAGAAGGCCTTTTTAATAACGGCTTGTGTTTGCCGTCAGGGTCAAATATGACGGATGAAGATATTGAAACGATTATTAATCATATCAAACATACAGTTATTAAAGGGAAGGAAAGATTGAATATGATAAGTATTTAGTATTTTATCTTATGATGAACGGGGAATGTATGGTGTTTGGAAAAACAATTTATGAATATAGAAAGAAAAAAGGGCTAACTCTTTCTGAATTAGCTGAACGATCTAAAATTTCAAAATCCTATTTAAGTAATATCGAAAGAAATTTGAACAGAAATCCATCCATTCAAGTGGTTAGAAAAATAGCTGCGGTGCTGGATGTAGATCTAGAAACATTTTTAAGTCCACTACATACTCATTCAGAAAAACAAGAGGTGGACCAGGAACTAATTGAATTTGCAATGGAATTGAAGGAGACAGGGATTGAAAAAGAACAAATAGATGATTACAAAACACTAATTGAATTTATAAAATGGCAAAATCAGAAGGAAAAAGTTCTGAAAGATTGAGGTCCAAAGATGGAGCGAATAAACAGGATATCTAAAACAATTCATTACTGTTGGTTTGGTGGTAAAGAAAAATCAGAAATTGTAAGGAAATGTATGGAGAGCTGGAAGAAGCATCTGATAAATTATGAAATCATTGAGTGGAACGAAGATAATTTTGACATTGATATAAATTCGTATGTGAAGGAAGCCTATGAAGCTGGCAAGTATGCATTTGTTAGTGATTATGTTAGAGTGTATGCTCTTTACCATTACGGTGGTATCTATCTTGACACCGATGTAGAAATATATAAAGCATTTGATGATTTATTATATCATTCTTCTTTTTGGGGATTTGAACAAGAGAATTTCATAGCTACAAGTACGATAGGAGCAGAAAAGGGGAATCTTTTAATTAAGGAATTCCTGGATTCTTATCATGATAAACGATTCTTAAAAAGTGATGGTACATTAAATCAAATAACAAATGTAGCGATTGTTACAGAATTGCTTAAAAATAAGGGGTTAAAAACAAACGGAGAATATCAGGAACTAGAAGACGGAGTGATTTATCCACAAACCTATTTTTCTCCTTATGATTATATTAATTGTAGAAAGTTAGTTTCTAACCAAACTTACGCGATGCATCTATTTTATAAAAGTTGGTTGCCAAAAAGTGCAAGGCTAAAGGGGAATAGCAAGATGATTCTTGCCAAACTAATTGGTGGAGACAATATATCCCGACTAAGAAGAAGATTCCGTGCATTAAGGAGAATCGTTAATGGGCAACATTCTTAAAAAAATTATGATAACAATTGTTAACGAGTGTAGAAAAAGAGGCATAATGATTACATTTTTTATGTATTTATCCCACTTCATTGGAATAGTAAGGGGAACCTATTATAAATTTATTTATTTTAAAAACATTGATTCTACAATATTCGCCCTTCAAGCGAATAGCAAGTTTGAAATTTTTAACAAAGATGCAAAAGTAAAGATTGGAAAGTTTGTATTTATAAGAAAAAATGCAAGCTTTCGTTTGGATTTTAAAGGGATTCTTGAAATAGGAGATTATGTGTTTATTAATGATAATTGCAATATCAATTGTGTAAAACGAATCACGATCGGCAAAAACACAAAAATTGCACCGAATGTGTGTATTAACGACCATGATCATAATTATAAAAAGAATACCTCTGACCACTTAATTAGGGGAGAAGTGACCATTGGTGACAACGTATGGATTGGGTCGAATGTTGTGATTTTAAGGGATACACATATTGGAGACAATGTGGTGGTGGCAGCAGGCAGTGTTGTAAAAGGAACCGTACCATCAAATACAATCTTTATCAATAAAAGAGAGACAGAACTTAAACCATATCAAACGAAGGAAAAGGTAGTGCAGTTTAGTGGTTAATAGTTCTTTTTAAGTGAGGAAAAAGGATGAAGAAGAATATATTAATTTCTGTTTATAACATGGAAATTGGGGGAATTGAAAGAAGTTTAATTAACATGCTTGAAAGCTTTGACTTTGAAAAATACAATGTTGACCTTCTAATTTTCCATCATATCGGTGAGTTTATGAGTTTAATTCCAAAGTCAGTTAATGTTTTACCGGAGGTTGGAAGATATACTGTGTTCAGAAAACCAATCTCAAGTTGTTTAAAAGAAAGATATTATTCTTTAGCGATTACTAGAGTGATATCAAAATTTATAGCAGAACTAAAGGCTAAATGGAGAAAATTGGAGGAAGGTGCAGGATATATTCAAATGCAGCTCTCTTTAAAGTACTCATCTCTTTTTCTACCGAAGATAGAAAAAGAGTATGATGTGGCAATAAGTTATGCATGGCCACATGACATTATCGCTAACAAAGTAAGGGCTAAGAAGAAGATTGCATGGGTTCACACTGACTATAGTAAATTAGAAATTGATAATGAGATTGACCTAAAAGTCTGGAAGCAATTTGATTCTATTGCAGCAGTATCTGAAGCATGTAGAGAGTCTTTTCTATCTACCTATCCAACTTTGTTAAAGAAAGTAACGGTTGTCGAGAATATTACTTCTCCTCCATTCATAAAGAAAATGGCGGAGGAAAAGGTATCAATTGAAAAGATTACCAACTCTAATTTTATTGTGGTTTCTGTTGGAAGATTATCCTATGTTAAAGGATTTGACCTTGCTATTGAAGCTCTACGAGTACTGCATGATAAAGGTTTAACCAATATCAAGTGGTATGTGATTGGATATGGGGGCTATGAACAGGTATTAGAAGAATTAATTGAAAGAAAACATTTAAAGGATAGTTTCTTCCTTTTAGGTAAGAAAACGAACCCATATCCGTTTATAAAAAACTGTGATCTATACGTGCAACCGTCAAGGTATGAGGGAAAAGCAGTTACTGTTTCTGAGGCTAAGATACTTGGGAAACCAATTCTCATAACAAACTATCCGACAGCAACAAGTCAGATAGATCACGGGGTAGAAGGAATGATTTGTGATTTAAGTGTAAAGGGAATAGCTGATGGAATAGAGGAATTTTATCGCAATAAAGATTTAAAGAATTCATTAGTTAATAATATTAAGGATTTGGATTTTAGCAATAGCTACGAGTTAGAAAAATTATATGAAATTATTAGTTAGTTCTAAGTGCGAGGCGATTAGTTATGAGTGTAAAAGTCAGTGTTATCATACCAGTCTATAATGCAGAAAAATATATTTCGCAGTGTATCGAATCACTTTTAGCGCAAACTCTAGTTGATTGTGAATTTATCTTTATTAATGATGGATCTATCGATAGAAGTCATGAGATTATTCAAGAATACACCAAAAAGGATAATCGTATAAGATTAATTGAACAGAACAATCAAGGAGTTAGTAGTGCAAGGAACAAAGGTCTTTCAATTGCAGCAGGGGAATATATAGGATTTGTGGATGCGGATGATTACATTTCAGAAGATATGTTCAAAGTTTTATATAATTCAGCAGTTAATGGAGATTGCGACATAGTCATCTCGAATTTTGAAAGCAGGATGGAAGGCAAAAGGGTATTTAGCCATTATCCATTCAATAAAAACATTATATTAGATTTTGAATATATCCAGAAGAACATTATTCCCTATTTTCTTAGCGATGATAATCTGAACTCCGTCTGTACTAAACTCATTAGGAAATCTTTAATTAGTCAATCCAATGTACAATTTCCTGTAGGAGTTGCATTGGGAGAGGATGGAGTTTTTTGTTTAAAGTGCTTTAGCAAAGCGGAAAAGATAAAATTTATAGATTATATGGGTTATTTTTATAGAGAGGTAGAAGGAAGTGCAACAAGAAGTACCTATAATAAAGACTATTTTAAAAGCTCATTGGAGGTTTACCAGTTAGATATATATGATCAGTATTTTAGTCATTTAGATTTAGTATCGATAAAAAGGTTAAAAGCTATTAAGCTAATACGTTCAGTAATGGCTTATGTGTTTATTTACTTTAGTCCAAATAAAGAGTTAAGTTTCTATAGAAGATATAAATACATAAAGAATATGATTACTCATACTGCAGTTCGAGAAGCGATAAAGATTTATATAAATGAGAAGTACAAAGAATTAGGGAGATATGAAAAATTATTAATAAGGTTAATTAAAAGAAAATCAGTGATTGGAATCTATTGTGCAACCTCGTACAGTAGGATGCGAAATAAATAAACTGGAGGAAATGTGTATGAAAGTCATGATGTTTGCACATGGAGGCAGCTTGAATAGAGGATGTGAAGCAATTGTCCGGTCGACTGCAACACTCATAAAAGAAAAGGCCAATAATTCAAAAGTTTATCTGTCCTCTGGTAAGCCTGAAACAGATAAAATTATCCCGAAATTAGATGGTATATTTGATGGATCGGACTCAATGATAAAAAGATATTCATATGAATGGTTTCTATCATCCTTTAAGGTAAAGTTCTTTAAGGATGAATCCTATGCTTACAGTAAAATCCATAGAAATATCATTAAGTATGTAAAAAATATGGATATTTGTTTGTCTATTGGCGGCGATAATTATTGTTATGGTGAACAACCTGGATTTTACGAAGTGGACAGACGGATAAAAAAGCAAGGAAAAAAACTAGTGTTATGGGGATGCTCAATTGGGGAAGAAGATTTATCTGAGCAAAAACTAGCTGATTTAAAATTATTTGATTTAATCCTAGCTCGTGAAACACTGACTTATGAATTATTGAAAAGTAAAGGCTTAAAAAACATGAAGTTAGTTGCTGACCCAGCTTTTACAATGGAAAGGGAAGAATTAGAATTACCAGAAGGCTGGCAAGAAGGAAATACAACTGGCTTAAATTTCAGCCCGCTTGTGTGGAAAAGAAATATGAAATCTCAAGCAGCAGTAAGAGAATTAATTCATCATATTTTAAACTCAACGGATATGACAATCGCGCTTACACCTCATGTAATAGATGAAGGGAATAATGATTACGAGGTATTAAACAAGTATTATGAAGAATTTAAACACACTGGTAGAGTTCTCATCTTACCCAATGATTTGAACGCCCCACAGTATAAGGGCTATATTGGTAGGATGAGATTTTTTATTGGTGCAAGAACCCATGCAACCATAGCTGCGTATTCGAGTTATGTACCCACTATGGTTTTAGGTTATAGCGTCAAGTCTAGAGGGATTGCTAAAGATATATTTGGTGACGAAAAACTAGTTCTAGGAATAAATGAAATTTCTGATAAAAGTAAATTAATGGAAAACTTTAACCGGATGATCCAAGAAGAAAAGGCGATTAGAGATCAGTTGAAAACAGCTATTCCAAATGTAAAGAAAATGTCCTATAAAGCAGCTGATTATTTAAATGAGCTAGTGCGATAATGCGAGGTAAAATATGGAAAAGAAGAATGTATTATTTGTTATTCCAAGCTTATCTGCTGGGGGAGGAGAAAAGAGTTTAATCAATCTATTATCTCAAATAGACTTTTCTTCATATAATGTTGATTTGTGTATGTTTAAAATGAACGGAATTTTTGTGAATTCCATACCTAGTAATGTTAATGTTTTAAGTTTAGCTGATGATTATGAAGTCTTCTTTAACAGATTTACAAAATCAATGATTACTTTCCTGAAAAGACAGCAGTTTAATTTGTTTTTTTGTAGAATAATGTTCACTATTTTGAACAGAATGATAAAAAATAATTCAGTATCCGAACAATATACATGGAAATACGTAAGTAGAGCAATTAAGAGTCTTGATAAAGAGTATGATGTTGCAATTGGCTATTTAGAAAAATCATCCATCTATTTTGTGGTCGATAAAGTTATAGCTAAAAAGAAAATAGGATGGATTCATACTAATTATTCAGATTCAGGAATGGATAAGAATTTTGATGCACCATATTTTGACCAATTAAATTTTATTGTCACCGTTTCAGAACAATGTGCCAAATCATTAAATGAGAATATTGATGGCCTAAAGAACAAAACCAAAGTTATTTATAATATTGTTTCACCTAAAGTGATTAATAGACTTGCAGAAAATAGGGTCATTGATTTCAGATTTGACAAAGGGTTCACCCATATTTGTACAATTGGCCGACTCAGTGAAGAAAAGGGAATAGACTTGGCGATTAATGCCTGTAAATTACTTGTGAATAAAGGTTATAGGATAAAATGGATTGTTTTAGGAGAAGGAGATTCCAGAATCAAACTTCAAAAATTAATAGATGGTAATGGGCTTTGTGCACACTTTAAGCTATTAGGAAATAAGGAAAACCCATATCCTTATTTGAAACAATCTGATATATATGTTCAGCCTTCTAGGTATGAAGGGAAATCTATTGCACTAGATGAGGCGAAAATTTTAGGTAAACCAATTGTTGTTACAAATTTTGAAACGGCTAAAGATCAAATACAAAATGAAATGACTGGCCTTATAGTTGATATGAACGAGGAAGGTTTAACTCTAGGGATTGAAAAAATTATAAACAGTCATGGACTTAAAGAAACGTTTGTTTCTAATTTAAATATGCAAAATCTTGGAACAGAAGAAGAGGTAAACAAACTATATCATTTAATAAACGAGTGACAAAAATGAAAAAAAATATCCTATTTATCTTAAATAATTTAAATTGTGGTGGAGCAGAAAAATCATTAATCTCCATTTTAAACTCAATTGACTATGGAAAATACAATGTAGACTTGTTCCTTTTTAAGCATGAAGGTATCTTTTTAAGTAAGGTTCCCGATGAAGTCAATTTATTGCCTGAACCAGTAAATTACCAATACTTTGATATGCCAATAAAGAAGTCTATCAGTGAACTAGTTAAAAAGGGCAAATTAAGGGTGGCGTTAAACAGGATAAGGTTGGGCTACTTCGCAAAAACAGAAAAAAATGGGTCGGTTATAGAACAGAAAATTTGGAGATATTTATCAAACTCTTTGGAAAAGCTTCATAAAGAATATGATGTTGCGATTGGCTACCAAGAAAAGTCACCAATTTACTTTTGTATTGACCTAGTTAATGCTAAAAAGAAACTAGGATGGATACATACAGATTATCGAAAGTTAGGAGTAAATCAATATATAGATCAAAGATACTTCCAACATTTAGATTATCTGATTACCGTATCAGATGAATTGGAAAATCAGATAAAAGAGATTTTCCCTGAACATGGAGAAAAAATGCGTTGTATCCACAATATAATTTCAACCAGTATGATTAGAAGCCTGTCTTTAGAAAAGGCTAACTTTATGGATGAGTATAATAATCAGATATCAATTGTTTCTGTTGGGCGATTGGCAAAAGAAAAGGGACTGGACCTATCATTAGATGCAATTGAAATCTTGGTGAAAAAAGGATACGTTGTAACGTGGTTTTTAATAGGTGAAGGAAATATGAGAGGAGAATTAGAAAAAAGAATAAAGGAAAAAAATCTAGATAACAACGTGGTTTTACTGGGAGTGAAGGATAACCCATATCCATATATCAAGCATTCAGATATTTACATTCAGACTTCAAGGTTTGAAGGGAAATCAATAGCAATTGAAGAAGCGAAAGTCTTAGCAAAACCAATACTTTTAACAAACTTTAGTACAGCAGGTAATCATATTATACATGGAGAAACTGGTCTCATTTCACATATGGACCCTATTTCAATTGCAGAAAATCTTGAAAAGTTGATTGTGAACAGGGATTTAATAAATTCATTTTCTGAGAATTTACAAGAAAGAAACTATGGTACGGAAGATGAAATTAATAAATTGTATGAACTTATAGAGGCTTAAAACACTCAACAAAAATTTGAGTGTTTTTTTGTTGTAAGTTTTTAATATGGAGAGTGGTGAAACATGGTTAATCGTTTTGTAAAGTCTTTAATGATAAAGTTAGGAAAAATAACGCCCGAAGATTTAACGGTTAAAGCCTGTATAGATAGAGGAATGAAGGTAGGGAAGAATTGTCATGGGTTAACTGCAAGCACAATTGATTATGCTCATTGCTGGTTAATTCAAATTGGGGATAATGTAACCTTTGCTCCCCAAGTATATTTGCTGGCACATGATGCAAGTACAAAAAGGTATCTAGACTATACAAAAATTGCAAAAATAATTATTGAAGACAATGTATTTGTTGGAGCAAGAGCATTAATTATGCCTGGCGTTATAATCGGAAAAAATGCTGTGATAGCAGCTGGGAGTGTAGTAACTAAATCTGTTCCAGAAGGTTGTATTGTTGCAGGAAACCCAGCAAGGATTATTGGAAAAACAAATGACTATATTGAAAAACATAAGAAAGAATTAGAAGCCTCACATGTTTATGATTGGAGATGGACGATTGGTGGAGGGATTACAAACGAAATGTGCAATCAAATGTTCAAAGATTTAAACAACTCCTTTGGTTATGTGAAATAGTGAAATTAATATTAGAAAGGGAATATAATTTATGATTTTTAATATTTTTTCAGCCATCATTGTCTTTATTTTATTTTTAGTATTTATCATTGATTTAATCCCTAAATTTAATAATTGGCTTTCAAGAATTCATATTGGAAGACATCAGGATTTTTTTGTTTGGAAGATTTCCATCACTAGCAAAGCTGTTAGCTGGTTATGTAACATTCCAAAAATTAAAGTTACCGATAATACAAGATTAATTGTCTTAGATATGTTGAAAGGGAATTACTCTAAAAGTACTATTCAATATTGGCAAGAAGCAGCATTGCTACTAGGATTAAATGAAACGTTAATGTTTGATCAGGATGAAAAAGTCCAGCTAGCGATAAACAAATTTCTTCAGAAAAAATTTAATTCTCAAGGTGATTGGAATGTTAAACCTAGAGAAATCGATTCTGCAATCCTTTCCTATGCAGTGATGAATTTAGAGGGCTTTGATAAAGATAAATATAGGAAGGCTTTTGATTATACGTGGCAACTCATCAAAGAGCATATTGGGATAGATGGAACAGTACAATATAGAAAATCAATGAAAGATTATCGTTATGTTGATACTATCGGTTTTATATGTCCATTTTTAATTAAGTATGGTGTTGAATACAACAAATTGGATTGTGTAGAGTTAGCTGTAAAACAGATTATTGAATACGAAAAATTTGGAATGTTAAGTGGCTATTATATCCCATGTCATACCTACGAAGTGAATAAAAAGATTCCGATGGGTTTATATGGATGGGGTAGAGGATTGGGGTGGTTGGCAATAGGCCTTATAGATTCCTGGAACGAACTACCCAACAATCATATCTACAAATTGAAACTAGAGGAAATTATAAAAAAGTACGCTAAAGCAGTTACTGAATTTCAACTAGAAGATGGGAGCTGGACGTGGACAGTAACCCGGAAGGAAACAAGAACAGATTCATCTACAACAGCTACACTTGCATGGTTTTTGTTAAATGCAGCTACTATTAAGGAAATTTCAGAAGTTTGTTTGGAAAGTAGTGAAAGAGCCATAAAGTTCCTAATGAAAGTGACTAGAAGAAACGGGGCTGTTGATTTTTCACAAGGTGATACCAAAGATATAGGTGTGTATTCACAAGATTTTGGTTTACTTCCGTTTACACAAGGTTTTTGTATTAGGGTTTTAAGTCTATATAAAAGTAATAGAACTTTGGAACTTGATCAGTATAGTAAGAAACAATCTATTGTATAGTGAAATATTTATAAATGCACAGTAGTCTGCTTTTTTAGAAAGGAGATTTCAATTGAAAATCACAGTCTTTACACCTACTTTTAACAGAGCCTATATTCTTGAAAATTTATACAATTCCTTACAAAGCCAAACATATACCAATTTTGAATGGTTAGTGATTGATGACGGTTCTACTGATAATACTGCTGAATTATTTAATAATTGGATAAGAGAGAATAAACTCCATATTCGATATCATCGAGTTGAAAATGGTGGAAAACATAGAGCAATTAATAAAGCAACAGATTTAGCTTCCGGTGAATTATTTTTCATTGTGGATTCTGATGATTATTTAACAGAAGATGCATTAGAAAGCATCGTTCAGTGGGAAGGCACAATTGAAAACAAAGAGGAGTTTTGTGGTGTTTCAGGAAATAGAGGAAAAAGTAAAACTGACCTTTGGGGTACTACTTTTGAGGGAGAATATATAGATGCCTCATCACTGGAACGTAACAAAAAAAATATAACAGGTGATAAAGCAGAGGTTTTTTATACAAAGTTATTACAAAAGTATAAATTTAAAGAGTTTGAAGATGAAAATTTTATAACAGAAGCAACGGTTTGGAATCGAATGGCAGCAGATGGATACAAAATCAGATGGTTTAATAAAACTATTTATATATGTAATTACCTTAATGATGGTTTAACCAATAATATGAAGATTATCTTTGCAAATAATCCTAGAGGAACTGCATATTACATAAATCAACAAATTAAGTATTACCAGTGTAACTTTAAAGGGAAGTTATCATATTATAATTTATATTTTGAGCTTGTAAAAGAAAAATTAGGATTAAGGAAAGCAGCTAAATATTTGGAGGTAAATCCCATTATAATCTTATCAGCATTCATGTTAGTAAGTTGTAAAAAGCTTTTAACTGGTCGGTAAAAGGAGAGTAATATAATTAAAAGATTTCGCAGGGGTGGAAAAAATGAAAAGTAATAATCCTAAGATTTCAATTGTTGTACCAATTTATAATGTCGAAAGGTATTTACCGGCTTGTCTTGATACTATTCTAGAACAGCCATTTTCTGATTTTGAGTTAATCCTTGTTAATGATGGTTCTACAGATAATTGCTTGGATATCTGTAATGAATATTCTTTAAAGGACGACAGGATAAATGTAGTAAACAAGAAAAATGGCGGTTTAAGCAGTGCAAGAAATGCGGGGATAGAAGTTTCAACAGGGAAATACATAGTATTCATAGATCCAGATGATCAAATTTGTGAGAATTATTTAGAAAGTTTATATAACATAGTTGAAAAAAAAAATGTGATGTTGTCGTAAGTGGATATAAAACAGTACCTACCAACAATATAATCACTCCAAATTATATGTTAAATAACATTATGTCTGGAAAAGACTTTTTATTAAGTTCACCCAATATTCATTCTAAAAATGATCTTTGCTTTGTATGGAGAAATATATACAATTTAAAATTAATTAAAGAAAAAAACATCCGATTCAATGAACAAGTTTTTATTGGAGAAGATGTTATTTTTAATTTGGAGGTCTTTTTAAAATCAAAAAGATTAATTGCAGTACCTGAATATCTTTATTTTTATAGAGTAAATAATCCAGACAGTTTGATGCGATCAACTTACAAGCCAAATTTGGAAAATAGCTTAATTATTCAATATCAAGTTCGAAAAAGACTTTCTATAGAGTAT
Organism: Neobacillus phoenicis; assembly: GCF_047302305.1. Taxonomy (NCBI): domain Bacteria; kingdom Bacillati; phylum Bacillota; class Bacilli; order Caryophanales; family Bacillaceae; genus Neobacillus; species Neobacillus phoenicis. The sequence continues at coordinate 1,653,380 of NZ_CP154847.1, forward strand.
GGCCTTCTAGACTCAAAACATTTTAGGAAGGATATGGCATATTATTACATTAATAATATATTTAAACTTATTAAACACAATTTAAAAAGTGTAGGTATAGAAAAAATAAATATCTCCCTTCGTAGAATTGTAAATAATGAAATGATAGCAGATAGTCTAAAAGAAATTGGGTTATTTTATAAATGTGAGAATATAAAAGAATATATATATTACATGGCTTTAAGACTAAAAATATATCCATTATTGTTACAAGAATTTAGTAAAATACCAATTAAAAAAGGGGGTCGATAGAAAATGAGAGATTTTGTTGGGAAGAATATACTTGTTAATGTGTGGAATTACTCTTTTAATATTTTGTTAAATATTAAAAAAGCATATCTCACACTCGTAGATAATTGTGTAATTAAAGTAGTTAGGCCTCCTTATGTAAGTACTATTGATCAAACAATTGAAAAAATTATTAAAGAAAAATGTTCAGTGAGTAGATATGGTGATGGAGAATTAAAATTAATTGCTGGAAGAGATATATCTTTCCAGAAGCATTCATCTTTACTTGAGCAAAGATTAAAAGAATTATTAGTTAGTAATGAAGATAATCATATTGTGTGTATACCAGATATTTTTAAGGACAATACTCAATATACAAAAACCTATGCAAAAGCTTGGAAAGACCATTTAATATATTTTAGATTAAAATGGTACAAAAACTTAAGGATGCAAAAAAAATATTATAATGCATTTATTAGTCGCTGTTATTTATGTTATCAGGATCAAAGTAAAAGCAAGTACTTTTTTAATAACCTAAAAAAGATTTGGAATAATCGAGATATTGTTTTGGTGGAAGGTGAGTTTAGTCGATTAGGAGTAGGTAATGACTTATTTGATAATGCAAATTCAATTAGAAGAATACTTTGTCCTAAAAGGGATGCTTTTTCAATTTATAAAAGTATTCTTGAATATTTAAAGACGTTTAAAAAGGACACTTTAATATTAATTGCATTGGGACCTTCAGCAACAGTATTATCATATGACTTATACAAAGAGGGCTTTCAAGCAATAGACATTGGGCATATTGATGTTGAATATGAATGGTATCTAAAAGGAGCAACTAAAAAAGAACCTGTAAAAAATAAATTTGTAAACGAAGTAAATGGAGGAGTTTTTGAAGAAGAATTAATAAATAAAAAATATTATGACCAAATACTTATAAATCTTAATACAATTTCTTAAATCCTTAAATAATTATTAGTTTCTTTAGAATAGTGTAAATTTATATTTAATTGAGGTGTAAAAATGAAAGATTCAGTGAGGAAAATCATTTTGCTTTTTAATAAAAGAGAAAAAAGAAAGATGTTAGCACTTTTATTAATGATGATAATAGCTGCTTTTTTAGAAACCTTAGGAATTACATCAATTGTCCCTTTTGTTGGGATAGTAACAAATCCAGAAACTATTCATAAACAAAAAAACCTATCATTTTTATATAGTTACTTTCATTTTAGTTCAGATACAAATTTCATTATATTTTCTGTCATTTTATTACTATTTGTTTTTATTTTTAAAAATATATATTTACTTTTTTTTCAGTATGCACAAAATAAAGTTATTTTAAATCAGCAAGTTAAACTCTCTAGCAGGTTGTTTGAAGAATATCTTAAAAAACCATATACATTCCATATACAAAGAAACACTGCTGAATTACTTCGAAATGTTAATGGGGAAGTTCCAAGAGTGTTCCAAGGGATTATTTTATCTGCTTTCCAACTATTAACCGAGTTACTTGTCATTGTTTTTATATTGTCAATATTAATAATAACCCAGCCAATTGCAACTGTTACAGCATCAATTTTATTATCTAGTAGTGTAATATTATTCTTTAGATTTTTCCGACAGAAAATTAGTGAATTAGGAAAGGAGCAACAAGTAGTTAGTGGGGCGATGATTAAATGGGTTAATCAAGGCTTAGGAGCAAGTAAGGAAATAAAGGTTTCAGGTAAAGAAAAATTTTTTATAAATGCGTATTCTAATCAAAGTAGCATAAACGTGAAAAATAACATTTTTATGAGTTTGCTGGGGCAAGTTCCTAGATATTTTATTGAAACAATGCTTGTCATAATTGTGTTAATTACTATGTTAATAATAATAATCCAAGGAACTGATTCATCAAATCTTATATCAACAATGGCTTTATTTGCAATGGCTGCATTCCGACTAATGCCTTCAATTAGTAGAGTAGTTTCACTTTTAACATCAATTCGTTATAGTCAACCAGCTCTAACAGTTGTTTTTGATGATCTTTATATGAATAGGGAGGACAATCCAAATACTGATGAATATAGCCGATTTGATAGTGTAAATCTTGCCTTAAATAGAAAAAAATCTTTTAATAATGAAATCTCTTTAAATCAAGTATTTTTTCGATATCCTAATCAGAAGGAGTATTCTCTCAAAGATATCTCTTTAACCATTCCTATAGGGCAAGCAGTCGCTTTTATTGGAGAGTCAGGAGCAGGAAAAACTACAATTGTTGATATTATTTTGGGGTTATTTCGACCGGAAAAGGGGAGAATCTCAGTTGATGGAAAAGATTTAATTGATCAACAAGCATTATGGCAAAAAAAGATTGGATATATCCCACAGTCAATATTCTTATCAGATGATACCATACGAGCAAATGTAGCCTTTGGTCTAGAGATAGATGAGATTAATGATCAAGATGTATGGAGAGCATTAGAAGAGGCACAGTTAAGGGAGTTCGTGGAATCGCTTCCTGAAAAATTGGAAACTAAAGTAGGGGAACGTGGTGTTAGACTTTCCGGGGGACAACGTCAACGCATAGGAATTGCACGTGCTTTATACCACAACCCAGAAATTATTTTTATGGATGAGGCTACGTCTGCCTTGGATAATGAAACTGAAAGAGAAATTATGAAAGCAATTGATGGACTAAAGGGTGAAAAAACCTTGATAATAATTGCTCATCGGTTAAGTACTATTGAGAATTGTGATATTGTATACAAAGTTAGTAAAGGAAGGTTGGTATCTACAAAAAACAAATTAATACAAACATCCTAATTTGAAATAGAAGTACCGATAATTGTATATATTTAGAACAAGAAAGGAAGAAAAAAATGGAAGAAATAAAATCTAAACAAAATCAATTAAATAAATTTGATAATAATACCGATTTAAGAATTAACTTTAAAGATTACTTTTTACGAATTGCGGTGATTGGTAAAGGTAACCATTTTGTTCCTTATAGAGATGCGTTAGTTAATGCAATTAATTGTTTCGGCTTTGAAGCTCAAGGTTTTGATCATATAGAATATGATTTTAACCCTGATGTTTTTCTAATAATTAATCCATTTCAATTTGATTATAACAATTTCAAATATCAAAATTATATTTATGCTGGAATCCAAACCGAACAGATTGTAAATAATGAAGTTTATTGTTTAGAAATGGGATTGAAAAATTATAAGAAATTACAAAAATATATAAAAAAGTATGATTTGATGTTTGAATGGTCACCTTCCTCTTACAGGTTTTTGAGTAAAAGATACGATAACATTTACTTTTTTCCACATTGTAATTTTAATTCAATGCAATATATTGATAAGTATCCAACTATAGAAGAAAAGTATGACTTATTTTTTATTGGATGGGCTACTGGCATTCATGATAGAAGAGAGAAATTGTTGAGATTATTAACTGAACATTATAATGTATTCCCTAAATACGAAATATGGGGATCAGAAAAAGAAAAAGCGATGTTATCTAGTAAAATTTGTTTGAATCTTCATTTTGATAACTGCTTAGTTTATGAATCGCCTCGTATGTATGAATATATAGCAAACAAAAGGTTTGTACTAACTGAAAAAATTTCTGATTCGTATCCATTTGTAGAAGGGGAAGATTATGATTCTTTTTATATTCATAATATGATACAAAAAATAGATTTCTATCTTTCAAATTCAGAAGAAAGGAATCGAATTGCAAATAATGGGTTTAACAAAATAAACAAATATATGATTGATGACAATATAAATATATTAATAGAACGCTTATTATTAGAAAAATGGATTAGGAAATCAAAAAGGCAGCGAATAAAAAATATTTTATTCCATAAAATTGGTTATCTTAATAAAAAATTTTAAGTTTGGCCTTTAAGGGTAATTTCATTATTAATCTAAAATTCCTTAATATAAAAAAAGAAACAGGTGATAGCTATGGTGGAAAATTTACAAAGTGAGAAAATATCTATTATTGTACCTATTTATAATGTTGAGCCATATCTTGAGCGGTGTTTATATTCAATTTGTCGACAGACTTATAAAAATCTTGAAATTATTCTTATTGATGACGGGTCTAACGACAATAGTTTGAAGATTTCTGAAGAATTCGCTTTTAAAGATAGAAGAATAAAAGTAATTACACAAAAAAACCAGGGAGTGAGTGCAGCAAGGAACACGGGGATTGATGCTTCCACAGGTAATTATATAGCGTTTGTTGATTCTGATGACTATATTCATCCTGAGATGTATGAACGTTTATATTCTTTACTTAAAAAGAATAATGCAGATGTTTCAGCATGCTTTTTAAGAGGTTGTTGGACTAGTAATTATGCTGAACCCCCAAAAAATAATGTAGAAATAAGAGTTTATGATAAGATTGGTGCAATCAAGACGGTGTTTGATTCGAAATATGAAATAAATGGAACAGGAGTTGTAGTTACCAATAAACTGTTTAAAAAAAACTTATTTGATAATCTTTATTTTAGGACTGATTTTAAACGTGGAGAAGATGAACAAATTATTTGTTATTTGATGAAAAAGGTAAATAAATATGTTATTACGGACGAAAGAATGTATTACTATTTCAATAGACCAAATAGCTTAGTTCACAGTAAAAGTACTGAAAATTCAGATAAATTAAGATACTTGAATTTATTAAATATGTATGAAGATAGATTATTGTTATTTAAAGAAAAACGGTTCAAGGATATCTACAATAATTTTTTTCTAATATTGATGAATTTAACTATTTCTTCTTTTATTAATAATATTAACGATAAAGAATTACAAAAATTATTATTAAAACGGTACAGAAATCATTTTAATGAATTTTTTAAAAGATGTTTCAGTGATTTATCTACAAAAGAAAAGATTCGCTTTTTAATTTTCAGAGTTTACCCCGAACTATACAATGTTATTAATAAAAATAAATAGTAATTAACTACTTAGTAAAACTAGAGGCTACCAACCATCTTCTCAAAAATCCTATTTTAATAGTAAAAGGGCACCACGATTAAAAATGAATGATAAGAACAAATAATAATATTGATTTTATTAGATTAATTACTGGTATTATAAATTTATTTTCTCATTCCTCTTTTTGAAAGGATACATACATAAATGGAAAACATCCTGATCCACTTTATTATAAAAAGGGGGCTTGTGCCAAAATGCTTTCATACTTTTCATCAAGCACCGTTTTTTTATATCTTTTGAAACACATAAAACTTCATCTAAAATTTGTTCTAAGTGAAATTTGCCTTCACAATATTTTGCTTATGTTTTTATGAATATTTCTTATAAAGAGTAAAAAAATATTTTGATTTTTTATAAAATATTGGCAAGCAAAAAATGGTTCTTACGGAGCCTTGATGAGTAGATACATGGTCTAGTTATATTTTTATTCTCTTTCTTCACGATAATAAATATGCTCCATAGAGCACCCGTTTTTCTAATATTTTTAGTCCTGCACTGCCACATTTAACACGCTTTATTGTATTCAGTCTATATATTTGTCCCTCAAGCAATTCATTACTGTAAGGGATAACAATGCATTTTGCACCGCTTGTAGGTCACTTCTAAGCCCAAAATCTTAGAAATAAAAGGGATTTTTTTTGGAGGATATTTGTGTCTCAGCAATAGCAAAAAGGTTTCTAGATCCTTTATTTGAATGGCTTTACGGTATTTTTTGGCTGTGCCTTTACGCTCATCTAACTTTTATTCTGAATATTTAAACGATTAGTTTAAAACCATTTTAAAGAACAGTTATTGATACAACTGTTACTTCAATTGTTGCAGGAATATTAATTATTTTGCTGCCTCATCTACTAAATTTTCAAAGATATTAAAACTAAATTTTTAAAATTTTATTGGAAGAATTTCGTACAGTTTATAGCTTTGCTCCTTAGGAGAATACAGGATTTGTCGAATATTTGTTCTTTAAAACGAATGATAATTAGGTTATATTTATGTATATATTAAGATGTTGCTATGATAAACCTATTATTTAAAAGTAATGGTTTAATTTTTATTTAATGCGTTCGTTATAATGAACCGCTTGATTTGAACAAAGGAGGTGAGTTAATGATTGCTGAAAGTGTTTATAAGAAGCCAATAGTCTTAAGCCATCAACCAATCCGTTTTGAAACTGGACAAAGCTGGAATCCTGGTAAGGGAAAACATGATCATCCCGGAACAGGAAATGGTGGAATACACTTCCCACCTACCAATCCGAATCCAGTGCCATGCGGTGCAGGAACCCCTGGAAAAGGAAATGATAAGGGAAAAGGTAACGGCGGTGGCAATATAGGTGTAGGTCAGTGCAATCCAAATACAAATCCTTAGTTTTAATGGAGAGGGAGGAACAATAGAATCATGAATTCTACTACTTCTCCTTCCATAAATTTATTATTCTACTATAGGAGGCCATTATGAAAACACTGCTAACAAAAATTGGTGATCATTACATACAAATTATTTGTGAATCAGATTCCTTATATAAATTTTTTGAAAAAAACTTCTCCTACCATATGGATTTAGAAAAAAATATGCCCCATCTGACCATCAAAATAAATAATGGCTATGGTGTCCCCTTCTTGGATTATAGAGTAGAGATTACAGAACAAGGAGATAAAATAACCTATCGCAGAGCTGATTACCAAATCGAAGTTGATACAGAATATAAGTCTGCAAGTATATCAGTTTATGATGAACTTGCCTTAAAGCATGCATTAACAAACTTATATAGCTCGTTCATTGTTCATCATAATTGGGGGTTGCTGCTTCATTCCTCCTGTGTAATTGAAAAGGGAAAGGCACATATTTTTGCAGGGCAGTCTGGCGCTGGTAAATCAACTGCCGCTAAGCTTTCATTTCCACGCTGTCTTCTCTCTGACGAAGCAACACTATTAAAAATCACCTCAAGTGGCGTAACTGTATATAATTCTCCATTCCGAAGCGAACTGGAAGCAGAGCCGTTTGAAGGTTCGGTAGAACTAGCGAGTATTCAACTTCTTCACCAGGCAGTCCAAAATAAAAGAATTCAATCTGTTAAGTCAGATGCACTCCTTCATTTAATGGACAAAGTATTTTTCTGGTCAAGGAACCAGGGAGAAACTAAAGCAATCTTAAAACTTATGACCATGCTAGTCATGCAGGTACCAGTCTATGACCTCTTTTTTCAAAAAAATAATACCTTTTGGGAGTTAATATCATGAATCAGTATATTCAAAAAGAAAGTTGTGAGGCAACAGAGCTTGATGGGGAATGGATTGTTCTAAATGTCAATCAATGTACTATTACGAAATTAAATAGTGTTGGAGGGCATTGCTGGTCATTGTTAAAGGAAGCACAGAATGCGGAAACTCTGACAAAATCTTTGTTGGAAAAATTCTCAGCAATTGACGATACACACCAAGTTAGGAAGGATATCAATGAGTTTTTAAACAATCTACTTCAATATGGACTGATCGAACATGTTGATTGACGAACCTATCTTTAAACTTCTGAAACAAGCCATCAACAAGGATGGTTGGTTGGAACTCCCCGCTTTTGGGAATAGTATGTTTCCTTATATCCAAACGGAAGATATATGCAGATTTTCACCTTGTCATCCTTCCGAATTAAAAAAAGGGGATGTCGTTTTATTCAAATTAAAAACAGGTCAATTGATTGCTCACCGTCTAGTAAAGAAACAAATAATTAATTACCAACATGTATTTATTCTAAAAGGGGATACAAACCTGGGGTTCGACAAGCCCATTGAAGAAGGTCAGATTCTTGGTAAATTGGTAAGTGTAAAAAAACAACATTTACATTTATCCCCTGAACACTTAATGGTGCGTTTTTGGGGAGGGCTGATTCTTACCTTTCCTGTCTTATCCGGCGTTTTGCGAAAGTATTTGAATAGGAAGTTAAAATTACAATATAAATAAACTAATGGAGTGTCCAAACCATGAAAGAACAGCTTAACTCACTATTTAAACAATATTTTACGATGACAGATATTAAACGGGCTTATTCTTTTGTGCTGCCTTTTATCCTCAAGAGATGGAAGGCTTATTTGATGATTCTTCTTTTATTAGGAGTAGATATTTACTTAACTATTGCTTTCGCGAAATATTATGGTGATATCACGGATGCAGCTATACATGGAGGGTATGAGGAGATTTTATCCTTTATTCCGTTTGGGGCATTTCTTATTATTGGGAGTATCGCCTCGAATGTTTCCTATACATTTTTTAATTTAATAGCAACGAATGCAGTGAAGATGGATCTTAAAAACTATCTTTTTGATCATATTCTAAGACTGCCAACGGAAGTGACAGCAAATTACCGTTCCGGTGAATTAATGTCCCATTTTTCCAATGATATTCATGGTGTGGATGGAATGATTGGGAGCAGTCTTCTAAGTCTAATTAGACTGCCAATCATCTATATTGTCGTCTTTATCTATTTAATGAATATTAATTTAACACTATGCTTGGTAAGTTTAATCATTGCTCCAATTGCTGCGCTATCGGGAATTGTGTTTGGTTTATTCCTAAGGAAAAATGGCAGATTAATTCACAGATTAATAGGAAATAGTAATAGTCTATTAAACGAAACCTTTCATGGTTTCCAAGTTATTCGTTCATTTACACTTGAAAAACTTCAGTACAACAAATTTAGTAAGCAAAATCAGGAACTATATCAATTAGAAATGGAAAATGCCAAGCTTCAAAATTGGTATCGTACGGGTGAACAAATTATTGGATATATCACCTTTATTATGAATCTATCTATTGGTGCTTTATTTGTTTCAAAAGGCAGTTTAACAGTGGGTGCTTTGCTAACTTTTCTTAATCTGGTTACACATTTATTCTATCCGATTACAGGAATGGCCAATGTATGGGCTGGGTTTCAACGGTCTGTAGCTGCCCTTGAAAGGGTACAAAATGTTCTTGAAAAACCAGCAGACAGTACAGAACTTCCTAACTTTTCTTCAACCACGAGAGTTAATGGTGCCATCGAATTCCAAGATGTTACCTTTAGCTATGTGGATACTAAACATGTATTTGAACAATTTGACCTCGAAATTCCTGCGGGAAAGGTAGTTGCTTTAGTTGGTCCAAGCGGTGCAGGAAAAAGTACGTTGTTTAATCTTCTTCAAGGTTTCTATAAACCACAGTCTGGTGATATCCGAATAGCAGGAAAGTCACTTCAGGACTTTTCAGCTTCGGAATTGAGAAGTTCGATTGCCCTTGTTCCACAAGAGACCTTTCTTTTTTCAGGTACTGTGAAAGAAAATTTACTGATTGCTCGTCCTAACATCACCGAAAAAGAGATGGTTGAAGCAGCCATTCGTGCCGAAATTCATGATTTCATTCTATCATTGCCAAAAGGTTATGATACGGAAATTGGTGAAAACGGGGTTAAGTTATCCGGCGGACAAAAGCAACGTGTGGCGATCGCGAGAGCTATATTAAAAGATGCACCAATACTTTTATTAGATGAAGCCACATCCGCCTTGGATGGAGAAACCGAGTATTACGTTAAAGAGGCATTGGAGCAATTAATGGAAGGTCGAACAACCATCATCATTGCACATCGTTTGTCTACCATCCAACATGCAGATGTAATTTATGTTATGGACAAAGGGAAAATTGTTCAGCAGGGAACGCATAAGGAACTATTAAAGCAAATTGGTTTATATCGAAATCTGAATGAAACATCCTTTGGAGTAAAAAATGATAGGGAATTACCATTGGCTGCAAAATTATAAATAGGGGTGAGGGTCATGAGTATAGAAATGGTCAAGTTAATCTATGATCAAAGCACTGTATTGCCACAGGATGACAGGTTCTATCATCGTGCCCTCCAGTATATTGAAGAGGATGGAATTTCCTCTCAAGTTTTCTCTTTATTAAAACAACAAGGAAGGCTAACTGAAACTCCTTCTTTTTTCCAGCAACGATTAAAAGAAAGCTATGACAAAGGGCTTTTTCAAAACCTAATGATAAAAAATCAAACGGATGAAATTCTAAAAGTTTTTGAAGGTAAAGGAATTGATGTAATCTCACTTAAAGGAGTTTATTTCGCTGAAAGATATTTTGGGCATATTGGGGCAAGGGCAACATCAGATATAGATTTATTAATTCCATTTAAGGAACTTGATCAATCAATTGAAATTATAAATTCATTAGGATTTACGTTTGAAGAAGAGAAGATACCTGGGCATTTTCATTGCAGCTTTAGTAAGAAGTTACATGGTTCCACCATGCCATTAGTGGTGGAATTACATTGGAATATTGTGAAGGAAAATACCTCACAGTTTAATAGTAATGACCTATGGGGGCAGGCTGAACGAATTTGCAACTATCAGCATATTAAAGAGCTTTCACCTACTCATTTGTTTTATATGATTTGCTTACATGGTTGGCGTCATAATCTAGAATCTATGAAATATTTTTTGGATATTATTCAATTGATCCATACTTTAGGTAAAGAAATTGATTATGATGACCTTTTACAGCTTGCTGCCTCGCATAAAACATTAAGACGACTTAAAAGAACCTTGTCTATTGTTTATAAACAGTTTCCTTATTTAAGTATAGTTAAAAGGCTGCCTTTCGAAGTGAAAACTACAAGATGGGAATATCGACGGGTAAAGGGTCTAAAACAATATGCAGACTTTATCGATTATCAGTTCTTTAGCTATGACACTATTAAACATAGCATAATTGAGCTCCATCATTGGGTCTGGCCATCTAAATATGACCTAGAAGCTCAAATTGGTGTGGAACGACAGGCGAGTTCTTTGTTCAATATGTATTTCTCTCTATATAAAAAGAGGATAACTAGTATGGTAAAAGTGATTTTTACCTCATAGTACCGTAGTATCTTAGGATTTTTACAATAAAAAATACTGATAAAATTCCTAAGGAGTCAATAGCAAGATCGTATAACCTCCCGTCCCTACCAAAAAACAGCTGAACAAATTCAGTAATAAAGGCGAAACCAATTGAAATTCCAATTGAATATTTGTGGCTTTTCAATAAATAAAGTAGAAGTAGATCCAATACAGCAAAACCAATGAAATGTCCTAATTTCACTTTAATAAATTCAGGATGAAATGCCGTAAAATCATTAAAGTTAAAGAAAGATAAAAAATCCGGATTAGGTATCCACTTGAATCCGAATGTATGTAAATACATTAATTTTTCTATACTTTCTGTCCAAGTATTTAACAATAGGAATAATCCCCATAAAATGATGACTATAAGTTTAACAAGGTTTTTGTGTCTTCTATTACACCTGGTCTCTATTTGTTGCTGAACCATGATATCTTTTCTCCTATTCTACAAGTATTAAAAAAAGAAATACCTAGGATTGAAACATTATAATTTATTTTAAAGTATATGATGGAAAAAATATACATTTCAATGTATTAATAAATTATATTTTTAAGAGGTAGAGTTGAGTTTAAAATGGATTGAAAGGATAGAATATATGATTACGAAATTAGGTTTGCAATTATTTGGAACTGCGAAGAAGAATATTAAGGAAAATCGGACTTCTGAAAGAACAATTATTAGAATTGTAATTTCAACATTGTATTTTTTGTGGAATGCAGCTCAAACTGTCAAGAGAGTATGTTTCGATTCGGAGTTTCGCTCTATTTTTCTTTTGCAGCTGATAAACTCTAGAAATGTCCATCAAACAACTCCCTACACCTATATGGACCGCTATCCTACCATTTTTTCAGCATGCAGCGAATATTTAGAAGGTAAACAAGGCTTAAAGATTCTTTCATATGGATGTTCAACTGGCGAAGAAGTATTAACTCTTCGTAAATATTTCCCAAATGCTCAAATTGTTGGTGCAGATATAAACAAACGTAGCCTTGCTAAATGCAAAAAGCTTCCTGTAGATAATAATATTAAATTTATATACTCAACACCTAGTGAAATACAAAAACATGGCTCATTCGATGCTATTTTCTGTATGGCCGTTTTGCAACGGAAGCCGCACTACATCAAAAGCAAAGGTATTAGTAGTCTAAAAAAAATCTATCCTTTTGAAAAGTTTGAACAACAAATTATTGAGTTAGACAATCATGTGAATAAGGACGGTTTATTAGTAATTCACTTTACCCAATATTCACTATGTGATACTGAAGTTGCCCCAAGGTATATGGCTCTAGGTAATCATAATCAAAATGATTATTTAACACCCGTATTTGATAAAAATAGTAATCTAATAAAAAATCCACCGCCACAAAACAGCATTTTTATTAAAATCTAAAAGTGAAACCGCTTAATAAATGGATGGTAAAATTAAGTTTGCATCTATTTATTAAGCGGTAAATAACTATTACATAGTTTATTTATAATGCAAAAACTTCACACAAACCGGATAAGGCACAGCAATATCAGACTGAATTAACGTAAGTTTTCCAGTCCCCTCATCACGCGAATAAAGCACGAGATTCCCCGACTCCTGATTCGAAGCAACAACAAACTTCTCACTCGGATCTAATGAAAAATCCCTCGGCCAGTCGCCTTCAGTAGATACATGCTCTACAAAACTTAACTCACCAGTTTCAGGATTCACACGAAAAACAGCGATACTGTTATGTCCGCGATTCCCCGCATAAACAAAACTTCCATCAGATGAAATATGAATGGCACTGCCCTGATTATTTTCAGTAAAGTCTTCAGGAAGTGTGGAGATATATTGCTTTTCTGTAAAATGGCCATTTTCCTCGTGATAAGTTAACACAATGACTTCGGAGCTAAACTCTGTCATCACATAAGCTATTTTCCCATTCGGATGAAACACTAAATGCCTTGGACCGCTTCCAGCCTTTAATGGCAGAAGCTTTACTTTCGTAAGTGTTCCGTCACTGTTTACCGCATAGGTGATTAAAGCATCGATTCCTAATTCCACAACTACAAGATACTTTTCATCAGGTGTGAGCCCAGCATAATGGGTATGCGGCTTTTCCTGCCTTGGATCAGGGCCAGAGCCTTCATGAATCATAATAGAAGCAGCAGGTAAAATAGAACCATCCTCTTTGTTTAGTAAATGAGATTCTACCAATCCTTTATGATAGTTGGCGCCGAACACATAACGATTCTGGCTGTCTACACTAACATGACAAGGAGATGCCCCAGCAGCAAGCTCACGATTAATGGGGGTTAAGCTACCATCTTCATGAATAGAAAAAGAAGCAAGTCCGCCATTTTCTCCCTCTTTTACAACCGAATAAAGATAACGATTGTCTTTGCTAATGTTTACATATGTAGGGTTTTCTAGCTCAGCAGCTACTTTCACATTTTCTATTTTTCCATCATCTGTATTTAAGGTGAAAGAGTAGATTCCTTTACTATCACCTTTGGTGTATGTGCCTATATACCCTAAATACTCATTTGTGTTTGTCATTTTCTTTTCTCCTTAAGTAAAAAAATTAGTATCCTCTATTATAATATCCTATAATTATTTATAAACTATTTTCTCATACATTTCATTTAAAGGAGTTTGAATATGGCAACTAAAAAGAAGAATACGAAAAAAGAAACAAAATCTTCCTCTAAGTTTGTTTTCTGGGTAGTTGGGATTGTAGCTGCCTTCATACTTGGATTTATCTTTTTGGGGAATCACTCTAAACAAGAAGAGTCAAAAACAAAGGAAGCGATTGATTATAGCAATCAGCCGTTTCTTGGAGACAAGTCTGCCCCAGTGTCTATTATTGAATTTGGCGATTACAAATGCCCAAATTGTAAGAACTTTACTGAACAGGTTGTTCCAATTATTCAAAAGGAACTTGTAGATAACGGGAAAGCTAAATTCTATTTTATGAATGATTCTTTCATTAATGTTGATTCTATTCGTTCTGCTAAATTTGCTGAATCAGTTTATCAGGAACTTGGGAACGAGAAGTTTTGGAAATTTCATGATCTTCTATATGAAAAGCAGCCAGCCGAGCCTGAAAAAGAAAAAATGGATATTTTCACTGAATCCTTTTTAACAGATACTTTAAAAGAAGTGGCTGACAGCAATGAAGTAGATAAAGTGGTTAAAAACTTCCGTGACAAAAAATCAGAAGATGCGTGGGACAAGGATATGAGTTACGCCGAAAAACTAGGCGTAACGGGAACACCGACTATTTTCGTTAATGGGAAGCTATTCGAAGGTCAGACCATCGATGATTTAATTAAAATGGTAGAGGACGCCACTAAGGAGAAATAAAATGAATAAATCATTGTTACTTTCTTGGATTGCTGCTCTCATTGCTACACTTGGCAGCTTATATTTTAGTGAAGTGATGCACTACATTCCATGTACTCTTTGCTGGTATCAAAGAATTTTCATGTATCCATTAGCCATTATTTTAGGTATGGCAGTTTATCGTAACGATTTAAGAATTCATAAATACGTTTTGCCATTGTCGATCATTGGCATGTTGATTTCGGGCTATCATACACTGTTGCAAAAGATTCCTTATTTACAGCAGTTTGAGATGTGTACTTCGGGTGTGCCTTGCGCGAGAGATTATATCAATTGGCTTGGATTTATTACAATCCCTTTATTAGCTTTTATTGCGTTTACTATTATTACTGTAAGTTTAGTTGTCCTTGCACGCAGCCATAAAGAGTAGTGTAATCAATTAAAGAAAAGAGCGGTAAAACCGATTGGTTTTACCGCTCTTTCTGTTTATTTGGTGCAAGTTTAAATAATTAGTATAGATAAGATGCACCAACAATGATCAATAAAATGAACAATACAACGATTAAAGCAAAGCCGTTGTTGTTGTGTCTGCCGTCTGACATAGAAGATCACCTCCCATACTAAACTAATACAATGTATGCAGGTGTTGTTCATAGTGAAAGGGACAAACGTTGAAGATAAAAAGTAAAAAGGCTGAACCCAATGTGTTTTTTAACACGGATCAGCCTTTTCTTGTTATTGCATTGCATCATACACCATTTTCGTTTTTTTGTTCACACCATACCAGCCCAAAGTTGACGAATGTCCTTCACCTGTTTGTGGGTTATCGACAACAAACTCATAGACGTGGATAATGTAATCACCGTTATCAGCATCGTGGTCATAGACTACTTTAACATTTTGACCAGATGAAAGATTAAGATGTTGTTTCACTATTTCCTCTGCCTGTGCATGTGTAAGTGGTTGGTTTGCTTCTTCCTGTTCTTGTTTTGCTTTTGCATCTTCTTCATTCTGTTTTGCTTCCTCTTGTTTCTGCTTTTCTTCGTCCGATGACTTTTTCTTGTTGGTTGCCTCAATCATAAGTTCAGAAGCTTCTTTGGTGATTTTTTCAATAGAAGGGATATCAGTAAATTGAATGGTTTCTGATACTTCTTTAAAGACGTCTAATGCCTGGTCATACTGATTTTGATCCATTAATGTTTTACCTTTAATGATTCGTTCCTTCATTGAATCCGAAAGTGCTCTTGCCTCTTGAATTTCTTTGATGAGTGCATTGGCTTGTTTGCTAATTAACTTTTTCGTTTGTTTCTTCCTTATTAGTTTTTTTAACTTGTAAGTGGCAGTATCAAAGTCACCTTTATGATAGAGAGTGACACTTTCCTGCATGCTTTCAGCCGCATGAAGATAATTCTTTGCCTCATTTGTTTCTTTTTCTTCTAATGCATTTTCGAATTTGTCTATCGCTTCAGTATAGTTCTCTTTCTCCAAAGCTGCCTTTCCAGCATCCATACTTTCTGTATAGGCTTTTGGCGTGCAGGCAGAAAGAATCAATACAGCTAGTAATAATAAAATCCATTTTTTCATGGTTATTCCCCCAATTGCCATTCTACTTTCTTATATTAAATTGTACAGTTTCCGACAGAATCTGACAACAACGGAAGGTAATATGAGAAAAAGGACACCTAAAAAGGCGTCCTCTTTTTTAGCTATATTGTGGTCGGAGTTTTGTTCGTTTATTTACGTGCTGCTCTGCACTAAGTGCGGCAATGGCGCCATCTGCAGCCGAAATAACGGCTTGTTTAATGGGCGTTCTACGGGCATCTCCCCCGGCGAACACTCCATCAATATTTGTCCGAAGGTATTCATCTACTAATACATAACCTTCTTCGTCCCGCATTACGGCTCCATTTAAGAAGTCTGTTCCAGGCTTCATTCCACCTAAGTATAAGAAAATACCGTCAACCTCCCAAACTTGTTCTTCTTTTTTATCAGTAAGGACGACAATTTTCTCCACACTATCTGTGCCTAGAATTTCACGGACTCGGTGACGTCTAAAGATTTTAACCTTAGGATTGGCTTCTAATGAAGAAAGATCTGCGTCTCCTTTTAACTGTTCAGTTGGAATTAGTAATTTCACTTCTTTGCAATACTTAGCTAGTGTTTCAGCCTCATGAATGGCTTCATCATTATCTCCGACAACAGCTACGACTTGGTCCTGATAGAAGGCCGCGTCACAGGTTGAGCAGTAACTTACACCACGTCCAGTAAATTCTTCTTCCCCTTTAATTTTACTGGAGGGGGCTTTTGCACCGACAGCGATAAAGACACTTTTCGCCTGAATAGTTCCCTCGGCAATTTCTATCTTCTTGATTTCATCGGAAAAATTAACTGAAAGTACTGTGGAGCGAACAAATTCTGCCCCGAAATCCTTTGCTTGGGCCTGCATTCTCGTAAGGAGCTCAAGACCTGATACTTCTTCACGAACACCAGGATAGTTAGCAATTTTATGCGTAATTGCTAGTGTACCTGCCTTAGGAGCTTTATCTATAACTAATGTTTTCAATTTCCCACGGGCCGCGTAAACAGCTGCTGAGGCACCTGCAGGACCGCCGCCAATAATAACGAAATCATATACATCATCAAGCGCTCTTTGATTAACTGATTGAAAAATGTTGTCTGCTGTCTCTTCTGGTGCTTCCGCTTGAGTAGGAGGTGTCACACTCGCTGGTGTAGTTTCTGAAAGACCGAGAAGCTTATTGAATTTTTTCTCTTGAAAACCTAAGACTAGCTTTCCATTAATAAGGGTTGCTGGGGTTCCAAAGATTTTCCGTTCCTTTAATTGATCAAAATATTCTTTATGTATAGAGGCATTTCGCTCTTCAAATTCAATTCCGTGTTCCTTAAGGAAAGCCTTAACCTTTTCACAATATGGGCAGCCTGTACTACTGTACACAATGACTTCTAGTTTCTCCATGTTTCTACCTCCCGATAGGAATTTATCTAATTATTATAATAATATTAATACTAAATAAAAGTCAAACCTTTTTAATAATTATTATAATTTAAAAAAGAAGGAGGACTCCAATGTTTAATGAGTCCTCCTTCTTTCATCTATTTATTACACTTTTTTACCCAGATAAGCAGTTAACATCCAAATGTGTTTTTCTAAACCAGAATGAATTGCTAGTAACATATCTCCTGTTGTTTCATCATCTAATTCCTCCGCAGTACTCATACCTTCTTTTAATTCACCTGTAATGATGGAGAAATCATTAATAATAGACTGCACCATATCAGATGCCGATTCTTTACCAGATGCTTCTTCAATTGAGGATTGTTCTAGACATTCCTTCATAGTTGCAACAGGATTGCCTCCAACTGCAAGTAATCGTTCAGCTAACTCATCTACATGTAGTCCAGCCTCATTATAGAACTCTTCAAATTTAGCATGTAAGGTGAAGAAATTTTCGCCTTTCACATACCAATGGTAGTTGTGTAACTTGATATACAAGACAGACCAATTGGCAATTTGTTTGTTGAGTACGTCAACTAATTGATTTTTCATTTTCAAAGCCTCCCAATTATTTTGTCTCTTTTATATTACCCAAGTTTTGGGTGACAACTTACATGAAAATAAGGATTTTGTTGTCAAATTCGTGAAAACTAGGTCTTTTTGTCTCTCTTTCAATGTTACATAGCTGATACAAATTGTAATAAGGCAACCGAAACTATCCAATAAAACCATTTTTAGGACAAAAAATAAAAATGGTTTAAAATTCCATTTAGTAGAGAAATAGCATGAGGATGGGCACGGTTTTAGTAGTTTACTAGTTACCACTTTTTGGACAATGAATTACTATGTTACAACTGATAGCCTTATGAGTAGAGAAACGTTAGACAAAACACGGGAGGTACTAACACATGAAAAAACTAAAAAAACTAGTCATTGCAACGGGACTAATCTTATCAATGTCAGCCTTTACGTTAACTGAAAAGTCAGAAGCAGCAACTACTACTCATAAAATTCAATCCGGAGAAACGTATTGGAAAATAGCAAAAGGCTTTGGTGTGCCTATCAATACATTAATGGCGACAAATCATTCGAAGCCACTTTATATTGGTCAAAACATGTTAATTCCCAATTCTCCAATTACACCAGCAGAGAAAGAATTAATGGCACGTTTAGTTCGTGCAGAGGCAGTAGGCGAACCATATGCTGGTAAGGTTGCTGTAGCAACAGTTATTTTAAATCGTGTAAAAAGCCCAGATTTTCCATCAACTGTGAAAAGTGTCATCTATCAAATCTCAAATGGTCACTATGCATTCACACCAGTAGCAAACGGTCAAATTAATCAACCAGCGGATAATGCTTCAAAGAGAGCTGTTAATGAAGCGATCGCATTTATGGGAAAAGGGAATGGTTCTTTGTTCTTCTATAATCCTAAAACTTCTACAAGCTCTTGGATTACATCACGCCAAGTGACTGTTACAATTGGAAATCACCGCTTCGCGAAATAATAGTTGTCCTAAAAAGCTAGCCTAATTGGTTAGCTTTTTTTATTATGTGCAATATTAAACCGACTTATTAATAACAAATACCTTTAAGTAATTAGGATTGCTGTGTTACGATAATGTGTAAAAGCGAATGAGAAGTGAGGGAAGGGAATTTGATTAAAACGATTTTGTTTGATGTGGATGGTGTCCTGTTAAGTGAAGAACACTATTTTGATGCTTCGGCATTGACGGTTTGGGAGATGTTAATTAGTAATAAGTACTTAGGTCTATCTCCGGACAAGTTTAAAACAGACTATAAGGCAGAAGAAATCAAGGGAATAAGAGAGCATGTATTTATTAATGACCAAATCCTTAAGTTGATGAAATCACGCGGCCTAAACGCGAACTGGGACATGATCTATCTATCCTTCAGCCATCAGCTAATCCATCTGTTATCACAAATAAAGGAATATGAATCTGAAAAGATTAATAACTGGTGTCAGGCACCCATTAATCGTGAAGCGTTGCTTGAGATTGGCAGGGTTCTTGGGAATTATCCTGTAAAGATGGATTTTTCTTTGTTTGTGAAGGAATTTGAGCAATCTGAAGCAACGAAGCAGGAATTACTGGCCTATTTAAATGAGTTAGCCCATGAGAAGTTAGGAATAGAAACGTCCATTTTTCTAAAAGGGGAGCTGTGGTCTGTTTGTGAACATGTTTCCCAGGAATGGTACGTGGGGGATGAACATGTTTTTGCTTCTACTGGAAGACCATCAGTGCAAACTGGTAAACATGGCTTCCTTGCAAATGAAACAACATTAGCTCCTCAGGAAAAAATTAGTGAACTGTTCCAATACCTCACCTCATCTGGATATACAATCGGTATAGGGACAGGTAGACCAGAATTAGAAACGATTCAGCCTTTTCACCATTTAAATTGGCTTCAGCATTTTGATGAAAAACGAATTATTACAGCAGATGAGGTGCTAAAGGCAGAGCAAGAGCTACCAGAAACAAAATCTTTGTCGAAGCCTCATCCGTTTACCTACATCATGGGACTTAAAGGGAAAGATACATCTTTGTCAGACTGTTTAAACACACCACTGCCTATCGAAAAAGGAGAAGAGGTCCTAGTTGTCGGCGATTCCTTGGCAGACCTCCTTGCTGCAAGACAATTGGGCTGTCAATTTGCTGCTGTCTTAACTGGACTATCAGGGAAAGACGCAAGAAGTGAATTTGAAAAACACGAAGCAGATTATATTTTAGATTCTGTATTAGATATTAAAGGGATTTTATAATAAAAAAATTAAGTATCTTTTAAGCCTTCAATCATTTTTTAGATTGAAGGCTTTTTTGATGGACTTATTTATGCAAATCAGATTAAATTATGCAAAATTTCATAGAATTAAGGAATTATTATTTTATTTTCACACTAAAAATATTGGCATGAAAATTGCAACTATTTTGAATAGTAATATAATTAATATGTAGGGGAGGTTCGGAATGTTAAGTATGAGCTTTTAAAACCTCATACTTCTATTGATTTGAACAAAAATGAAAATGCTTACATTTTTAAATTATTTTTTTAAAAAAGGAGAGTTGTTCAAATTGGAGAATGTTACCCTTAAGCGTTCACTTGGACTATGGGCCATTGTAGGTCTTGGTTTAGGCTACATGACGCCTACTATTGTGTTTGATACCTTTGGGATTGTGTCAGATGAAACAAATGGTGTTGTTCCTCTTGCCTATCTAACGGCATTGGCTGTTATGTTGTTTACGGCAATTAGTTATGGGAAAATGGTCCAAGTATTTCCAAGCGCTGGATCTGCCTATACGTATACAAAAGAGACAATGAGCCCCCATCTTGGATTTATCGTTGGCTGGGCTGCATTGCTTGATTATATCCTTTTACCCATGGTGAATGCCTTAATCATCCGTATTTATATGGTATCTGTCTTTCCTTCGGTTCAAGCATGGATTTGGGTGGTCTGTTATGTCGCCATCGTTACTTCCATAAATGTATGGAGTATGAGTAAAACCTCAAATTTGAATTCCCTGCTTGTTATATTTGAAGTCGTCTTAATTGTGGCCTTTATTGTCCTTGCTTTTGTGAAGCTATCTCAAGGGATGGGACAAGGCACCATTTTAACAACTGAACCGCTTTTTCATTCCAATGTCCATCTTGGTGCAGTTTTAACAGGAGCAACAGTGGTTTGTTTTTCCTTTATTGGCTTTGATGCTGTCACCATGTACGCCGAGGAGGCGGTCGACCTAAAAACAATGCCAAAAGCAATTATGCTGACTGTATTAATCGGTGGAGCCATCTTTTTCATCTGCGGTTACTTTGCTCAGGCATTATTCCCAGATGTCTCTAATTTTAAAGTGACAGATGATACGCTGCCTGAAATTGGAATGTTTGTTGGGGGAACGCTTTTTAAACTCATATTCCTATCAGGTGCATTTGCTGCCACTGTTGCATCTGGGCTGGCATCACATGCGAGTGTTGCACGTCTCTTGTACGTGATGGGACGAAATGGTGTCCTTCCAAAAAAACTGTTTGGATCGGTCCATCCGAAATTTAGGACTCCGGCTTTTAATGTCATCCTCGTTGGCGTTGTTTCGCTGCTTGCGATTGCACCAAGTCTTGAATTAATTTCATCCTTTATCAACTTTGGGGCGTTGATTGCCTTTACCTTTGTTAATTTATCCGTCATTGCCCATTTCGTTTTCCGTCAAAAAAGATATAAAACAGGCAAAGATATATTCTCTTTCCTTATAATGCCTATCCTTGGAGCAGGAACTACGGGGATATTGTGGTATAACCTGCAAGCAGATGCACTTATTGGTGGAATTGCTTGGATTGTCATTGGGCTAATCTACTTGGCCGTCAAAACCAAAATCTCTAAAACCAGTATTGTTGATCTTCATTTTGATGAAGCGGAGAAACCTACTACTTTATAATAAAAAATAGCTGAAAAATAGGTGACTGAATTTTTAGTCATCTATTTTTATTTCCATTTTCATAAGTTGGCACGAAAATTGCTACTACTTTAGTAACAACAAAAAATGAGGTGTTATGATGGCAATCGATTATGTTTTTAATACCTCTTAACAGTACGGAGTTAATTTAAAAATTACAGCTTATATCGAAGGTATTCATAAATTAGCTGAAGCCTCAAGACTATGAGGATGGTTGAAATGTTAAAAAGGAGGAATGGAGAATGAAGCTAGAAATTTTATCAGAACAAAAAGAATCTCAGCTTTTACATTATTTTTGCTTAATTTCCAATAACCATCGTTATGATTTGATTATCAGCTATTCAGAGCACTTTTTTGGCAAAGCGATGGTGACTTCAATTCAAACTGGAAATATGGTTTTACTTTGCCAAGAGGACACGTATTCAGATGACCTTTGGGCAGCCAGACTGGGAATTGAGGTCGAGGACATCCCAGAATTCCATGAGTTCTTCGGCCTTGTTTTACAGACAGCGCCTTTTCAAGAACAATATTAATTCGAGAATGGAGGAGGGCTTTCATGTACCTAGGAGTGGTTACTAGCCCGTGCTACGGGAGGGTAGAAAAAATTCAAATCAAGAATGAAGAAAGAATTTATGAATGGGACCCCTTATTTATGATTAAAGCAGATGATGGACATGAGGAGATGATTCTTACAGGCGTAAGTGGAGAGGTAGAATCCCTTGAAGTACAGGAAGGAGATGACGTCATCCCTGGCATGGTTCTCGCATATATAAAAGAAGATTTGTATGTAACCGGCAGCGACTAACCGGTAGAAAAAGGAGATGGGAACTCATCTTCTTTTTTTAACGGTTTTTATCTATTTAAAATATTCTAAAAAGTGTTAGTATTAGATAGATAAGGATCAAGGGGGATGAAAAAATGTTTTCAGTCGCTAAGGAAAAAATCAAGCCAATAATTTCAGTCACAGTTGAAAATGAAGAAGCTTTACAATCGGCCTTAAACAAATTAAAAGAACCCTTTATATTCTTAGAAAAACAAAATAAATTATTTGCGTACGTACCCTTAAGTAATCAATTGCTAGAGAAGCTGAAGGAGCAAAATTTTTCAATAGAATTATTGCTTGGACACGCCAAGTCCATCGAAAGTATCTGTCATTTGAGTGAGAATATTTCATTGCCCGTTTTGTTCCAAATTATTGGTGAGCCGTTTGCACTCATAAAGGGAGAGGATGGAAAGCCATCCGGTTACATAAGAAGAGAAGACGTTCTGGCTGAGCTTTTTAAGCTGGAAAATAAAAGCGTAGATTTACTTAAAATTATTCTAACCTCAATTCCTATGGGGATTTTTGTGCTTGATAAGGAAAAGCGCATCATTAATTGCAATGAAGCCGGTTTAAAAATGATTAAGTCCACTGCGGAAAAAGTATTAAATTTTCCGGCAGAAACTATATTCAGCAAGCATCATATTGACAATGTGTTCTCAACCGGTAAAACGCTCCTAAACCATCTTGAGATTACAAACGAGATGGGTGTCCTCGTGGATTACAGCCCAATTTTAAACTTTGATGATGAGGTCGAAGGAATAATCATTGTTGTTCAAGATTTGCCGATGGTCGAAGAAATGGCTATGGAAATTGAATATATTAAGGATTTGAATAAGGATTTAAATGCAATTCTCTCAAGCATTTATGATGAAATACTGGTTGTAAATGCAAAAGGAGAACTTATCAGATTTAGTGATAATATTATTCAAGATTTCTGGAAGGTCGATTTAAAGGAACTAATCGGAAAAAATATTCTTGGGTTTGAGGACCAGGGGTTGTTTACACCATCTGTAACAAGACTTGTGATGGAAAAAAGAAAAAAAGTATCGGTAGTTCAGGAAACAAAATCCGGCCGAAAAATTCTCGCCGTTGGGAATCCTGTCTTTAATGAAAAAAGTGAGCTCGACCGGATTATTGTGGCATCTCGGGATATAACAGAAACAACTCGCTTAAAAAGCGAATTGCTGGAAATGAGAAAAATATCAGAGCAATATAAGAAGGAATTAGATGACTTTAAATCTAAAGACCGCTTTTTAAAAAAGTTAATTTACTGCAGTCCAAAAATGGAAAAAATCATGAACCAGGTGAAGAAAATTGCTGACTTTTCTTCTACTGTTCTCCTTCACGGAGAATCGGGAGTCGGAAAAGAAGTAATTGCTCAAGCGATACACCAATTAGGAAGACGTTCTTCCAAACCGTTTCTCAAATTAAATTGCGGTGCTATTCCGGAAAATTTGTTGGAAAGCGAATTGTTTGGCTATGCAAAAGGTGCCTTTACAGGTGCTGATAAGAATGGAAAAGAAGGTTACTTTAAACAAGCGAATGAAGGCATCTTGTTCCTTGATGAAATCGGTGAAATGCCAATGCATCTACAGGTGAAGCTCCTTAGGGTACTTCAGGAGCAGGAAGTTATTCCAGTCGGCAGCACCACGCCAATAAAGGTCAATGTTCAAATCATCGCAGCCACAAACAAAAAATTAGAAAAACTGATCGAGGAAGGAACATTTCGCGAAGATTTATTTTATCGATTAAATGTTATTCCGATTCATATTCCGCCATTAAGGGATCGTACAGAAGACATATCCTTGCTCGCATTCCATTTCCTTCAGCAGCTCAATGAAAAATACGATCGAAACTATCATTTAACGCCTGATGCAGTGAATGTCATGGAATTTTATCCATGGCCAGGCAACGTCAGGGAGCTGCAAAACATTATTGAGCGACTAGTGGTTACAGCAGATCATTCAGCGATTGATGCCGAATTTGTAAGCCAATTTTTATCGCTTGGCTATGAACATAAAAAAATGAAGCCAGTCATTACCAGGGTTATTCCGTTACAGGATGCCATCGATCATGTCGAAGAACAGCTGATTGTCATGGCAATGAACCAGTACAAAACGACTACCAAGGCAGCAAAAGCATTAGGAATCAGTCAATCCTCCGTAAGCAGGAAATATCAAAAAATCTTAAGCGAGAAAAATATGAATATCGAGAACTTATCTACTCTATAAAAAGAAAAAGCTGCTTCAGTTTCTACGAACTGAAGCAGCTTTTTCTTTTTATGCAATTAACAATAGAGTTATGCAAAAATGAATAAACTCATATGTTTATTTTTCGAAAGGCATGTATTTACTAGGATTTAAGTTTTGGCACGCTTCTTGCAATAATAAAGAATGAGAGAAATAAAAGGAGGAACTGATAATGGTCGAGGTAAAAAATAGAGTGATTAACCTAAAGATGTTTATTGATGGTGAATGGAAAGATGCGGAGAATCAAGAAACACGCCCAATCATTAATCCCGCAAATGGCGAGGTTATTTCATATGCGCCAGAAGGCACTATTTCAGATGCACGCGCAGCCATTTTCGCCGCACGTAGAGCATTTGAGGAAGGTGCCTGGTCAGGAATCTCTGCACAGGAACGTGCCTCCTATTTATTCAAAATTGCAGACAAAATTGATGAGTATGCAGAAGAACTTACTCAGCTAGAAACAATGGATAACGGCAAGCCATTAAGAGAGGCAGGATATGACGTCGGTGATGCAGCTGCCTGTTTCCGTTATTATGCCGGTCTGATTACGAAGCCAGACGGTTATACGTATCATGTAGCAGATCCGATGCAGGCTATGGTTGTTCGTGAACCGGTTGGCGTGTGCGGATTGATTGTTCCATGGAATTATCCGCTCTTAATGAGCGTATGGAAAATTGCCCCTGCTTTAGCTGCAGGCAATACAATCGTTTTTAAACCTTCAGAGGTGACACCGGTTACACCGAAAAAACTGTTCGAAATTTTCGAGGAAGTGGGTCTGCCAAAGGGTGTCGCTAATATGGTAATGGGCGCAGGACCAGTGGTAGGAAATGAGATTGCCACCCATCCAGAAGTGGATATGGTTTCATTTACTGGCGGCACCAAAACGGGAAAACATATTATGAAGGCGGCTGCCGATACAATGAAAAAGGTTTCGTTGGAGTTAGGCGGTAAATCACCTAATATCATTTTTGCGGATGCTGATTTTGAAACTGCGGTCGATTATGCTCTGTTTGGAATCTATGCCGGCGCTGGTCAGGTATGCTCAGCCGGGTCAAGAATTCTAGTGGAAGAGAGTATTTACGATAAGTTTGTAGAACGCTTTGTTGAAAGAGCTCAAAAAATACAGGTCGGACCAGGGAGCGACTCTTCAACAGAGATGGGCCCGCTTGTTAGCAAGGAGCATTTGGAAAAGGTCCTATATTATATCGAGTTAGGAAAGCAGGAAGGCGCGAAGGTCGCATGCGGCGGCAGCCGAATCGTTCGTGACGGCTTAGAAAAAGGATACTTTGTGGAGCCGACTGTTTTCGTTGATGTAAAGCAGGAAATGCAAATTGTCCAGGAAGAGATTTTCGGGCCAGTTGTGGTTATTCAAAAATTCAAGGATGAAAGCGAAGCTGTAAAGCTAGCGAATAATACGGTTTATGGACTTGCTGGTGCAGTATTTAGCAATGATGGCGCCAAGGCCCTTCGAGTAATTAAGAAAGTGCGTGCAGGGATTACTTGGGTCAATTCCTATCACCCTACTTATAATGAAGCACCTTGGGGTGGCTATAAACAAAGTGGAATTGGCCGCAGTCTAGGAACATTTGGTCTTGAGGAGTTTCAGGAGATTAAGCAAATTAATATCAATTTACAAGTTGAGCCTATAGGCTGGTTTTCAAACTAAATCATGATGAGGAGAGATAATATGAGTATCGATTTAACACGAGAGACGAAGAGTGAGCAGAAGCAAAATGTGAGCGATTACATTAACAAGGTTTTAAGTTTAATAGAAAAAGAGCAGGTAACTGCAGAAGATGCGGCTTGGATCACAAAGGAAACTGTTGATGGCTTCCGCGAGCATGTAAACCCAGGTTTTCTGGAATACCGTAAAACAGTTACTGAGGGAGGGCAATTTGCCGCTGTTGAATGGTCCGATAATGGAGCCTGCTTTAAGGATGTAAACGGGAAAGAATATGTGGATTGTCTTGGAGGCTTCGGTATTTACAATGTCGGTCATAGGAATCCCAAGGTTGTAAAGGCGGTAACTGATCAATTGAAGCGTCAGGCTCTTCATAGCCAGGATCTGCTTGATCCGCTCAGAGCGATGCTGGCCAAAATCTTAGCTGATATCACCCCAGGTGATTTGAAATATGCTTTCTTTACAAACAGCGGAACGGAAAGTGTGGAGGCCGCACTAAAGCTTGCGAAAATGTACAGTGAGCGGACAACATTTATTTCCACCACTCGTGCATTCCATGGAAAAAGCTTAGGTGCGCTGTCAGGTACCGCAAAAGGAATGTTCCGTAAGCCGTTCCTGCCATTGATTCCAGGCTTCCGTCATGTGCCATTCGGGGATATCGACATGATGAGAAAAACCTTCGAAGTGTGCGCTTCAGTCGGAGAAGATGTCGCGGCTGTTATTTTAGAACCGATTCAAGGGGAAGGTGGAATTATTCTTCCTCCGGAAAACTATTTAAAACAGGTTCGTGAGCTTTGTGATCAATATGGTTCACTTCTCATTTTTGACGAAGTACAGACAGGAATGGGCCGTACCGGAAAAATGTTCGCTGCGGAATTGTATGACGTCGTTCCAGATATTATCTGTTTGGCCAAAGCCTTCGGCGGCGGGGTCATGCCCGCAGGTGCCATAGTCGCAAAAGAAGAAGTGTTTAAGAGTTGGTTCCCTAATCCGTTCATGCACACCACAACCTTCGGCGGGAATCCATTGGCTTGTGCAGCAGCGATTGCTACAATCGGAATTTTAATTGAAGAGAACCTGCCAGAAAGAGCAGCAGTGGTCGGTGAATATTTCCTTAAACAGCTGAAAGAAGCGGCGAAAGGACACGGAGATAAAGTTCAAGAAATCCGAGGTCAAGGCTTGATGATTGGAATTGAATTTCATAAAGATGAAATTGGCTATGAAGTCTCAAAAGGAATGTTTGACCAAGGTATTTTAGTTGCCGGAACACTCATCAATTCGAAGACCATCCGCGTCGAGCCTGCGCTGACCATCAGTTATGAAGAGGTTGATAAGGTTGTCAGTACCTTCAAAGAGGTTTTAGAGCAGGTGAAAGCATAACATTCAATTATTAGGTATGTGTAGTAAAAAGGGGGAACACGAAAGTGGAAAAGAAATACGTCAAGCTCCAAACAGAGATACCAGGTCCGAAATCAAGGAAAATCTTGGAACGAAGAAATAAATTTGTCCCAAAAGGAATCAGCAATAACTGCCATTCCTTTGTCAAAAAAGCACAAGGAGCCATTGTCGAAGATGTAGACGGTAATCACTATATTGATTTTGCTGGTGCAATTGGAACACTAAACGTTGGCCATTCTCATCCAAGAGTGGTGAGGGCTTTGCAGGAACAAGCAAGCCAATTTGTGCATACAGGCTTTAATGTCATGATGTATGAATCGTACATCGATCTTGCCGAAAGACTCTGCGTGCTTGCACCAGGGGATTTCGACAAACAGGTCGCTTTCTTTAACAGCGGTGCGGAAGCGGTTGAAAATGCGGTAAAGATTGCGAGGAAATATACAAAGCGTCAAGGGATTGTATCTTTTACAAGAGGCTTCCATGGCAGAACATTAATGACAATGACGATGACCAGCAAGGTGAAGCCATACAAGTTCGGGTTTGGGCCATTTGCTCCAGAGGTTTATAAAGCGCCATATCCATATGTTTACAGACGACCAGATGGAATGAGCGAACAAAAATACAGTGCGATGATTATTGAACAATTTGAACAATTCCTCCTGGCTGAAGTTGCACCGGAAACGATTGCTGCAGTTGTAATGGAACCGGTTCAGGGGGAAGGTGGATTCATCGTACCTGACACCGCCTTTGTTAAAAGGGTTAGGGAGCTATGTACCCAGTATGGCATTTTGTTTATTGCCGATGAAATTCAGACGGGATTCGCCCGAACGGGAAAATATTTTGCGATTGATCATTTCGATGTAGTTCCTGATTTAATCACGATTTCAAAATCAATGGGGGCAGGCGTTCCCATCAGCGGTGTGATTGGCCGGGCTGAGATTATGGATGCTACTGAAGTGGGAGAAATCGGCGGTACTTATTCAGGAAGCCCTCTTGGCTGCCGTGCCGCACTGACTGTTTTGGATATTATCGAAAGTGAAAAACTTAATGAGCGCGCAGACAAGCTTGGTGCTCGGGTCATTGAAAAAATGGAGCTACTTGCGGACCGATTTGAGTGTATTGGAGATGTTAGAGGTCTCGGGGCGATGTGCGCGATGGAAATCGTCAAGGATAGACAGTCCAAAACCCCTGATAAAGAAGCGGTCGGTAAAATTGTCAAAGCAGCAGGAGAGCGGGGCTTAATGTTGCTAAGTGCTGGCCTCTTTAGTAATGTCATTCGCATACTTATGCCGTTAACGATTACGGACGACCAGCTTGAAGAAGGATTACAAATTCTTGAGGAAGCGATTGAAGCAGTTTATCTGAATGATCCTGCCTTATCAGTTGGAGGGAAATAAAATGGATACCGTAGAGCAAAAATATCAAATCTACCCAATGTATCTAAATGGTGATTGGGTTGGCAGTGACTATGATGTTTTTACTGAAGTTATTAATCCGGCAACAAAGGAAGTTGTAGGTGCTGTTCCAACTGGTGGTGCCTTTGAAGCCCAGCTGGCTGTTGATGCGGCCCATAAGGCTTTCAAGCTCTGGTCGAAAAAAACGGCTGAAGAGCGCTATCAGCTATTGATGAAATGGTTTTATTTGATTGAGGAAAACAAGGAAGAGATTGCTAGAATTATGACGATTGAGCAAGGAAAACCGTTAAAAGAAGCATTGGGAGAGGTTCAGTACGCAAACGGATTTATCTCCTGGTATGCAGAAGAAGGAAAACGGATATATGGGGAAACCATTCCCGCATCCCATCCCAATAAGCGGATCCTTGTCAGAAAAGAGCCAGTGGGGGTCGTGGCTGCAATTACACCTTGGAATTTCCCAGCCGCGATGATTACGAGAAAAGTAGGACCGGCACTGGCAGCGGGGTGTACGGTTGTAGTTAAACCTGCTACCCAAACACCGCTTACGGCCCTAAAAATGGCTGAGCTTGCTCATGAAGCAGGCATTCCTAATGGGGTAATCAATGTCATTACCGGGAGGTCCGCGGAAATCGGTGATGTGTGGTTAAAGGACCCACGTGTGACTAAGATAACGTTTACGGGTTCAACTGAGGTCGGAAAAACGTTAATGCGTGGCGCAGCTGAAAATGTAAAAAAAGTGTCGCTCGAGCTTGGCGGGAATGCTCCGTTTATTGTCATGGACGATGCAAATCTGGAAAAAGCGGCTGTTGGACTTGTTCAATCGAAATTCCGCAATGCTGGTCAAACCTGTATTTGCACGAACCGGGTTTATGTTCAAGAGAAGGTGGCCGACGAATTTATTAAGCTTTTTCAGGCAGAATTGGAAAAGCTTAAGGTTGGGAATGGGCTTGAAGCAGGAACCGATATTGGCCCATTAATTGATAAAGCTGCCTATAAGAAGGTTGAAGGATTGGTCAACGATGCACTTAAAAAGGGTGGAAAAGTCACTTATAGCGGGCTAAAACCTGCCAATGACACAGGCTATTTCTTTGTTCCAACGATCTTAACCGATATTAATGACGAGATGGAATGTATGAAGGATGAGATTTTTGGTCCGCTGGCGCCAATCTCGACCTTTAAGACGGAAGAGGAAGTCATTGAACGGGCAAACAATTCTTTTTATGGGCTGGCCGCCTATGTCTACACGGAAAATTTAAGCCGTTCTTTCAGAATCACGGAGCAGCTTGAGTATGGAATCGTAGGACTTAATGATGCATTGCCGTCCGCTGTCCAAGTCCCATTTGGAGGCTACAAAGAAAGCGGTCTTGGTCGTGAAGGCGGTCATTTCGGGATAGAAGAGTTTTTAGAAGTGAAATATATATCGATTGGATTGGATTTCTGAAAAATTATTTTTTAAATATTAATAATAACTGTCCCATTTGGTTTCTCCTCTTTCCTAAGGAGAAACCTTGATAAAAGCCAGTGAAACCTTCAGTGACTTAATTGGTCATGGAATGTTTTAGCTGGCTTTTTAAGCAGTAGATTTATAAGTTTTTAGCGGACCACTCTATTAACAAGCCTTATAGTAAGGGAGGCATTCTATGACAGGGCCACTTCAAGGAGTCAAAGTAATAGATTTGTCGCGGGTTCTCGCAGGTCCCTATTGCACGATGCTCCTTGGTGATATGGGAGCGGAAGTAATCAAAATTGAAAGTGTGGATTACGGGGATGAAACAAGAGGGTGGGGGCCGCCTTTTGTGGAGGGAGAAAGTGCCTATTATCTTTGTGCCAACCGAAATAAGCAGGGAATCACATTAAACCTAAAATCAAAAAAAGGCATTGAGATATTAAGAAAGCTAGTTTCAGATGCAGATGTAGTCGTCCAAAATTTTAAGCTAGGAACGCTCGAAAGACTTGGGTTTGGTTATAAGGAAATGAAGAAGATAAATGAAGGAATTATCTTGGCATCAATAAGTGGTTTCGGCAGCACCGGATCTTATTCCCATCTTCCAGGCTACGATTATATTGTCCAAGCAATGTCGGGATTAATGAGCATTACTGGTGAAATAGAGGCACAGCCAGCAAAAGTGGGAGTAGCAATTGCCGATGTCCTTACCGGCCTCTTTACATGTATCGGGATATTAGGAGCGATACAGCACCGCAGCCGGACGGGAGAGGGGCAGGAAGTAGATATTTCATTATTTGATTCCCAGCTTGCTTCTTTAGTAAATGTCGCAAGCAACTATCTTTGTTCCGGACAAATACCTGAACGACTCGGTAATGCACATCCGAATATTGTTCCATATCAAGTGTTTACAGCGAGTGATGGTGATTTTATTATTGCCGTTGGAAATGACCAGCAATATCGAAAACTAGCTATCCTCCTGGAAGATGAAAAACTGCTTACCGAAAAATATCAAACAAATTCAAGTAGACTACAAAATAAGATCGAGCTGATTAAAATCATCGCAGCAAGGATTAAAACGAAATCAAGAGCTGATTGGAAACAGCTGCTAGATGAAGCAGGCATCCCGAATGGGCCTATTTACAATGTAAAAGAAGCGTTGGAATCAGGCCAGGCCAAATCAAGGGACATGGTCGTGAAAATAAAACATCCAACCATTACAGACCTAAAGCTAGTCGGATCGCCTTTAAAATTTTCAAAAACACCGGTGAAAATGGATTGTCATCCTCCATTGCATAGTGAGCATACGGAAGCAGTTCTGTTAAAGCTCGGCTATTCACTATTAGAAATAAAGAAGATGAAACAAGACCAAATTATATAAGGAGGTAGCAAAATGAATTTTTCATTAACAGATGAACAAAATAGCGTGAGAAAGGTAGTTAGATCCTTTGTCGATCGAGAAATCATCCCTTTCATTAAGGAATGGGATGAGAAAGGTCATTTTGAAACAAATATTTTAAAACGTTTAGCAGAATTAGAGTTGATGGGGGTATGTATCCCAGAAGAATATGGCGGGGTGGGAATGGACTATAATACACTCGCTATCGTTTGCGAGGAGTTAGAACGAGGGGACACCGCCTTCCGTACAGCAGTTTCTGTTCATACGGGATTAAACAGTATGACTCTATTACAATGGGGGACGGAAGAACAGAAACAAAAATATCTTGTTCCTCAAGCGGCCGGAGAAAAAATTGGAGCCTTTGGTTTGACCGAACCGAATGCCGGCTCGGATGTGGCGGCGATGGAAACGACAGCTGTAAAGGAAGGAGACTACTTTCTATTAAATGGGTCAAAAACCTGGATTTCATTATGTGACGTAGCAGATCACTTTTTAATTTTTGCTAAAACGAGTCCGGGATCGAAGCATCATGGCATTTCCTGTTTCATCGTTGAGAGAACATTTGCAGGGGTTTCAACGAAAGCTATTAAAGGGAAGCTTGGAATCCGAGCCGGAAATACTGGTGAAGTGTTTTTAGATAATGTTAGAGTTCCTGCCAAAAATATGCTCGGGCTGGAAGGAGAGGGATTTAAAATTGCCATGTCTGCATTGGACAACGGCCGATTTACTGTAGCAGCTGGTGCTTGCGGAACCATTATGGCATCCCTAGAGGCAAGTGTAAAATATTGCGAAGAACGAAAAACGTTTGGCAAAGAAATCGGTAAACATCAGCTCGTCCAACAGATGATTGCGAAAATGTCAGCAAATCTTGAGATCTCACGTTTACTAGTCTTTAAAGCAGGCTGGTTAAAAAATAATGGCAAACGAAACACGCAGGAAACCTCATTGGCAAAATGGATCTCATGCGATGCTGCATTTGAGGCATCCAATGATGCCGTGCAAATTCACGGTGCATATGGATTCTCAAATGAATTTCCTGTTGAGCGTTATTTACGAAATGCAAAGGCACCGGTTATTTATGAGGGAACAAGAGAAATTCATACAATTATGCAGGCTGAGTATGCTCTTGGGTATAGAGAGGACAAAACACTCAGAAAGATGCTCCCAGCTTGGCCGTTTGAAGAGGTAGCTATCGAATGTTAATTGTAATTTAATGAATTTCAAAAATTGCTAGTTTATTAGGAGGATATATGCTAGAACGTGGTCCATCTGCATTAACTTGGAAATTTATGACGAGAATTTTTCAACATTTCGAGGAAGGGGTCATTATTATTGATCCTGAGGGAGTAGTTCTAATTTTTAATACATCTGCAAGGAAAATACTGAAAACTACTCAGGCTGTCAATACCATAAAGGACTTGCCCAGGGAAATACAAAATATGTGGGAAAATCGTTATCAGAGGTTCACTAATTTGCAAGCTCCTGAGGTGGGTGTTGAAATAATTCCTGGTTTTGGAGACGGAATGGCACTGATCATGAGAAATTCAAAACAAGCAGAATCACTAGAGCAAGCTGCATATCGAGATGAAGCCCAGGTTCTCATCGATATATCCATTGATGACATCATCATTGCGGATGGGCAAGGAAAAATACTCAAAGTTAATGATAAGTGTGAACAGATTTATAATTGCTCGAAAGAACAGTTGATTGGTAGAAATGTAAGGGATTTAGAACAAGAAGGTGTTTTTTTCCCTTCTGCCATTGCTTTAGCAATCGGCAAAAAAGAGAATATATCCATTCTTCAGGAAACGGCAAATGGAAAGCGGCTACTTGTTCAGGCGAATATCCTTTGGGAAAAAAATGCTGAGATCTATCGGGTGATCTGTACTTCAAAGGATATTTCAACTATAGAGCCCCGCTTCCTCTTACCTACTTTGCATAGCCAAAATGATTTTATTGACATTCTAAGGCAGGAAAATTTCGTCATCAAAAGTGGTAGAATGAAAGAATTTTTCAGGTTCGCTTCTAAGGTAGCAAAGAGTGATTCTACTATTCTGCTTCTGGGGGAATCAGGGAATGGAAAGTCGGAGTTGGCAAGACTTATTCACAAGATGAGCAAAAGACAGCACCAACCGTTTGTGTCCATAAACTGTGCTGCAGTACCTGAAACGCTTATGGAAAGTGAGATGTTTGGATACGAGGATGGGGCTTTTACAGGTACGAAGCGCCAAGGAAAGAAGGGACTTTTTGAGCTTGCAAATGGAGGGACGATTTTTCTAGATGAAGTTGCAGAACTTCCCTTGTCCATGCAAGCTAAGTTTTTACATGTCCTACAGAATAAGTCTTTTTATCGGGTCGGAGGTTCTGAGGTGATTCAAGTCAATGTTAGAGTGCTCGCAGCTACGAACCAGAATTTAGAAGAATTAGTGGAGAACGGAAAATTTAGAAAAGACCTTTATTATCGCCTTCATGTCATTCCATTAGCTATTCCGCCTTTAAGAGAACGTCCAGAGGATATTATCCCATTACTCCTAACATCGTTAGAGAAGATAATTGCTAGAGATGGGATTGAAAAACAATTTTCAACCGAAGTAATGTCCTTATTGAGCAGATTTCAATGGCCAGGGAATGTACGAGAACTAGAAAATACTGTCGAGTGGTTGTGTGTTGCTTCTGATGGCGAGACAATAGAAGTGGACGCACTGCCGCCTAAATTCAAAGAGTCACTCTTAGGTATAGATGGAGAGGTACCGATTATAATCAATAAGGTTATTCCTTTAAAGGAAGCGATTGATTTGGTTGAAAAAGAATTAATCAAGAAGGCGAGAACGATGGCATCTAGTACGTACAAAATCGCAGACCTATTAAAAATCAATCAATCAACTGTTGTTCGAAAGTTAAACAAGATGGATATAATGTAATGCTTTCTAAGTCCAATTCATGCTTTTATGATGCAGCGGAGCATTACAGCCAATAGAATTTAAGCTCTCAAAAACGCAGAATCGGTATGATTCTGCGTTTTTTAATATTTTTTTAATATTGGCACAATTATTGCATTTAATTTAGGTAGATTGTATATAGGAGGAATGTTATATGAACAAAAAACGATGGTCCAAAGTCTTACTCGCATTGAGCTGCTCGCTTGCGTTAACTGCATGCGGTGGAGATAAGCAAAGCAGCAGTCAGCCCAAGACAACAAAGAGTGATGGGAAAACACTCAACCTTCTCACTTGGGAAGGATATGCGGATCCTAAATTTGTAAAGGGATTTGAAGAAAAATATGGGGTAAAAGTTACCGCTACCTATTTTGGATCCAGTGATGAGCTTGTCTCTAAACTGAAAGGCGGCGGAGGGAACGTGTATGATGTCATATCCCCTTCCTCTGATGTAGCTGGTTATTTAGTAAAGGAGAATCTAGTCTCACCTATTGATTTAGACAATGTGCAAAATTATAAAAGACTAGCTTCTAAGCTCGTCGAGATGGATGATGTCAAAAAAGATGGAAAAGTATACGGAATTCCGTTTACTTGGGGACCGGATTCTTTGATTTATGATGCTGATGTCATCAAGAATGAGCCGGATAGCTGGAATATTTTTTGGGATCCAAAATATAAAGGCAAAGTGTCCTTGTGGGATGATATTTCAAATATTTACCTAGCTGGACAAATGGATGGATTAGATAAAAAAGATCCTTCTGCGTTATACAACATGACGAATAAACAACTGCAGGATGCTAAGAAAAAATTACTAGATTTAAAGCCTCAAATTCGTAAATATTGGACGAGTGCAGGAGAGCTTAATGATTTATTTTCCAATAAAGAGGTTGTCTTAGCCGTAGGTTGGCCGCTTACTCCAACAACAGTTAATGCTACTGGAAGAAACTTAAAGGAAGTGATCCCAAAAGAGGGAATTACCGGTTGGATCGATAGACTAATGATTGTTAAATCTTCTCCCAATAAGGAGCTGGCTGAAAAGTACATCAATTATGTGACGGATGCAAAGACGCAAAAGTTGGTCAGTGATGCCACTGGGTATGGGGTAGCGAATAAGGATGCGGCGAAACACATGTCACCGGAGCAAGCAAAATCCATTCATATCGATGATATGGAAAATTATATGAAGCGCATTAATTTTTGGCAAATTGTAAAAGACCGAAATCAATACAACGAGGTTTGGAATGAGGTAAAAGCACAGTAAAAGGTTTTAACAGCTATATATGGCGGGCAGACTGCTAGTTATGGCTTTATTTAAGGGAGGAAGCGTAAATGTCCGTTAACATTTCTACACAGGTACGACAGACAACCAGTCGAAAAAAAAGGAAGCACCAACGATTTAACCCTAGATTATTGGTATTGCTCATTCCACCTCTCATTTGGTTGTCTGTATTTCTATTCACTCCCTATGTCGCCCTTTTCTTGAACAGCTATTGGAAGGTGGATTTTGGTACCATTGTTCATACTTTTACATGGGATAATTATACGAAATTTTTTACTAATGATTTGTACTATGGGACACTCTTGAAAACCTTAAAAATTGCGTCCCTAGTAACCATCTTTAGTGTGATGCTCAGTTATCCTCTGGCCTACTTTATTAACTTTAAGGTGAAGAAAAATAAACAGCTCATGTATACACTGGTCATTATTCCACTTTGGGTCAGTTATTTGGTTCGAGCATACGCATGGAAGATTGTTCTTGGGCAGGATGGGATTTTAAACAGTGTATTGATCAGTATAGGTATTATTCACAAACCATTAGAGGTATTTCTATATAGCCCTTATGCTGTTGTACTTGCTTTAACGCATATTTATACTCCTTGGGTGCTAATGTCGATTTACACGTCGTTAGAGCATATCCCTCGTAATCTGCAAGAAGCATCAAAAGACTTAGGGGCAGGAAGGTTTCGAACTTTTTTCAAGGTTATTTTGCCGCTTAGTTTGCCAGGGGTGATTGCCGGAGCGACCTTTGCCTTCGTGTTGACCATGGGGGATTTTCTGGCACCTCAATTATTAGGAGGAACTAGCAGTATGATGATCTCGAATGTCGTATACAGTTTGTTTGGGGTTGCCAACAACTGGCCATTGGGTTCCACCATTGGAATCGTGACTCTCGGTTTAGTTCTAGTGATCCTAGAGGTAACACATCGATTGGAAAAAAGGACATCCGGCTTTGAAAACGTCAAAGAAAATAAGGGGGTGTAATCATGGGGAAGGCATCACGCTTTGATTGGATTTCGGCGAGCCTTAGAGTTTCCTCTGGGCTTATCTTTCTTTTTATTTATTTGCCGATGATTGTAGTTGTTGTATATTCCTTCAATGGCAACGCTGTCAATAGCTTTCCCATACAAACCTGGTCTACAAAATGGTATAGTGTCATGCTTGAAGATAGCGCTCTGTTGGTATCGCTAAAGAACAGTGTTCTAGTGGCTCTCGCAGGAACGAGCATCGGTTTGATCCTTGGTATTCCTGCAGCCTTTGTGGTGGATCGTTTCCGTTTTCCCGGTAAAATCGTGTTTGAGCGAATTGTCCTCCTTCCCATGATTTTGCCAGGGATTATCACAGGTGTAGCGATGATGAGTGTCTTTGTTATGATGCGAGTCGAGCTGTCCTTAATCACGATACTTATCGGTCATGGTACATTCCTTATCGCTGTGGTGATGACACAGGTCTATGCTAGGCTTAAAAGATTGGACCGGGCCATTGAGGAAGCATCCTTGGATTTAGGAGCTACACGTTTAAAGACGTTCTTTTATGTCACACTGCCTAATATCAAAACAGCAGTGATAGGAGCAACCTTATTATCCTTTACCCTATCGATCGATGAAATCGCTGTTAGTTATTTCTTGACAGGAAGGGAATTGACGCTGCCCGTTCAGATCTGGTCCATGCTTCGTAGAGGAATTACACCCGAGGTTAATGCAATTTCGACTCTCATCTTCCTTTTTTCTGTGGTTATGATTGTCATAGTTACAAAATTGAATAGAGAAGTAGATTAGTAGTAAGGAGAGACGAAAATGGATTATATTGTAAAAATTCAGCAAGTGGAAAAGGGGTTCGGAAATGAGCTCATTGTCAAAGGCATTAATTTAGACGTCAGGCCTGGGGAATTTCTGACCTTGCTTGGTCCAAGCGGATGCGGGAAAACAACGACTCTACGAATGATTGCAGGATTTGAGGAACCGGATGAAGGAGAAATCTGGATTGATGGGAAACCTGTCTCTGGTATCCCTCCTTATAAAAGGGATGTAAATACGGTCTTTCAAAACTATGCTTTGTTCCCACATATGACAATTAATGAGAATATTGCTTATGGATTAAAAATGAAAATGGTTCCAAAGTCAGAGCGATTGGCACGGGTGACAGAAGCCTTACGCCTCGTTCAACTTGAGAATTTCGGAGATAGAAAACCGCGTCAGCTCAGTGGAGGTCAGCAGCAACGTGTAGCAGTGGCACGAGCCTTAGTGAATAATCCAAAGGTATTACTTCTTGATGAGCCCTTGGGCGCGCTTGATTTGAAGTTAAGAAAACAAATGCAGATTGAATTAAAACATCTCCAGCAAAAATTGGAAATTACATTTATTTATGTAACCCATGACCAAGAAGAAGCATTGACCATTTCAGACCGCATTGCCGTCATGAATAAAGGAGTGATTGAACAGGTTGCTTCACCTAAAGAAATCTACGAAAATCCTTCCACCAAATTCGTCGCTGACTTCATTGGTGATACCAACCTGTTTGAAATTCAAATTTCGCCAACAAAAGAGAATAATGTTCTCAATCTGTTAGGAACAAAGGTAGGTGGAAAGATACGTGATCCTAAAGGTCTATCCAATCGGAATTTCTTGTCGGTTCGACCAGAACGGGTAAAGCTTCTGGCCCATGGCGAAGAGGCTCCCTACTTCCTTTCAGGAACGGTAGAGGAACTCATTTATGTAGGTTCTTTTATTCGCGCGGTAATACAGCTGCCTCAAGGACAGAGAATTGTAGCAATGATGCAAAGTAAAGGGGATCAGATCTGTCAACCAGGTGATTGTGTAAGGGTCACATGGAAAGAGGAGGATGGGATTGTAATCGGACAATAGAAAGAAGTATTCCATACATTTCAAGAGGAGTTGAATGTGTTTGTCTAAAGAAGTACATTCCATTGAAGAAGATGTAGCGGACCTTGCTAGTCTTGGCTACAAACAAGAATTAAAGAGGAATCTTAATTTCTTTTCCAACTTTGCCATTTCGTTTTCCTTTATTTCGGCAACCACCGGTATATTCAGTTTGTTTGGATTTGGTTTAACTACAGGAGGACCGGCATTTATCTGGAGTTGGCCTATTGTGTTCGTTGGCCAGCTCCTCGTAGGACTTACGATGGGTGAA
Organism: Neobacillus phoenicis; assembly: GCF_047302305.1. NCBI lineage: Bacteria > Bacillati > Bacillota > Bacilli > Caryophanales > Bacillaceae > Neobacillus > Neobacillus phoenicis. The sequence continues at coordinate 1,693,130 of NZ_CP154847.1, forward strand.
GTCGCTTCTCACTATCCAGTAGCAGGCTCTATTTATCAATGGACGAAGCATCTCGTAGGCAATACCTATGCATGGTTTTCTGGATGGATTTATTTGATCGCATTACTTGCAACCATAGCTTCTGTTGATTTTGGGGGGGCGCCTTATATAGCTCAGCTAATTGGCATGGATGCAAAAAATCATACAGTACTTGTCCTAATTACGGCAGTCTTAGTAATCCTTCAAACCCTTATCAATGCATTCAGCGTAAAATTGATGGCCATTATTAATAATATTGGAATGATCGCAGAAATCGTAGCCATGATTGTGTTGGCGATTGCCCTTTTTGCAGTTGGAATTCATCATCCCTTCAGCTTTACTTTTGAAACGGCGGGTACCGCAGGGACAGGAAGCTATTTGCCTGTATTCCTTGTTGCCATGCTAACCTCCACTTGGGTTTTATTTGGTTTTGATTCTGCAGGCAGTCTAGCAGAAGAGGTGATTAATCCTCGTAAGGTTGTTCCGAAAGCCATTACATCTTCTTTATTATTGACTTTTATTATTGGAGGGTTAGCTCTGTGGGCGTTTGTACTTGCCATTCCTGACCTTGATCAGGCAATGAAAGCGGAGGTCCCCTTAACTTACATTCTTAATAAAAACCTAGGCACCGGGATTTCCAATGCTTTTGTCGTTTTAGCCTTAATTGCAATTTTCGTATGCGGCACGGCTGTTCAGGCCACCGTATCTCGATTATTATTCTCCTTTGGCCGCGACAACAAAATTCCCGGCTCTAAGCTATGGGCCAAAATGTCAGAAAAGCATGATACACCAGTAGCAGCAATTATATTTAGTGGTATTTTTACGATACTATTAGTCCTTTCTGCTTCAGCAGAGTCTTATATTGTTAACATTTGCGTAGTCGGAATCTATCTCGCTTACTTAAGTGTGACAGTGGGGGCACTTATAGCAAGAAGACGCGGGTGGAATTCAACCACTTCGCCTTGGAATTTAGGAAGATGGGGTTTAAGCGTAAATCTTTTATCTCTTTTCTGGGGTTTATTTGTCATTGTCAATCTATGCTGGCCACGCTCACCCGATCAACCTTGGTATATAAATTATTCTGTCCCACTATTGGCCATCGCTGTCTTGTTGATAGGGGCTGTATACTATTTTGCAACTGTGTACCCACGTGATAAGGCTTTGCAAGGGAACTCTGAGCCTGCAAGTTTCGGACTTGAGAAAGAATCCTGAAAGATAAAAAAAGAGGGATTGCAGCTAGCGCTATCCCTCTTTCTATGCAAAATAAACCTAAATACTTTCTACTTTTTCAGGTTCCAGCCGTCCAGGCTCAAACGAATCGACCGTACTCAACTCCAGGACTTGTGCTTCATTTAATCCATCAATCATCTTTAGTACGCGGATTACATTTGGACTTAATGTTTTATCAAGAGTTAATACCATAATTGCCTCGCCGCCAACTTCCGTCCGGCCTACTTGCATCGTTCCAATATTGATATTGTGATCGCCTAATAATGAACCCACTTTTCCAATCATACCAGGAACGTCGCGATGCTTAATATAAAGTAGGTATTTCTCTGGTTTCACATCGATCCGATATTGGTTAATTTTCAAAATCCTCGCGCCATAGCCATTTAAGACCGTTGCTCCAATCTTCGCTGTCTGATTCCCCTGTGATACGCTAAGCTCCATATAATTTGCAAAGCCCTTATTCGTCGCGTTCTTTACCACGTTATGAGAAACACCTTGCTCCTTCAAAAGATGAAGTGCATTAATCAAATTGACGGAATCACTTAAATGATAAGATAAAACACCTTTCAATAAAGTACGAGTTAATAACTCTGTATCTTCATTTACTAAATCACCATAATAATTGATTTCTATTTTGGTTGGAGCTTGCTTGTTTAATAATTGAATGACAAGCTGCCCCATTTGATCGCCAAGAAGTAAATAGGGCTGCAGTTTTGCCTGTGTTTCTCCAGACATTTGTGGCATATTTACGGCATGTTGAATCGACTGTGTCTCAAATATATCGATAATTTCCGCGCTTACCTCTTGGGCTACTTTCTCCTGTGCTTCAACAGTTGAGGCACCTAGATGCGGCGTCACAATAATGTTTGGATTTTCTAGTAATTCCGGGTCTGCAACTGGCTCTTTTTCAAACACATCAAGGGCTGCTCCTGCAACATGGCCAGATTGTACGGCCCTTACCAGTGCTTTTTCATCAATAATGCCTCCACGAGCACAGTTGACAAAGCGTACACCTTTTTTTGTTTTGCTTAAGTACTCATCGTTTATTAGTCCTCTAGTATCGTTAGTTAAAGGAGTATGAATCGTAATAAAATCTGATTCCTGTGCAATTAAATCAAGACTTGCCTTTGTCATCCCCAGTTTTTGGGCCCGTTCTTCTGTCAAATAAGGGTCAAACCCTAAAATGTTCATTCCAAAGCTTTTGGCCCGTTTTGCTACCTCGGTCCCAATCTTACCCATTCCAATAACACCGAGTGTTTTCTTATAAAGCTCCACCCCTTTAAAGGAGTTACGGTCCCATTCGCCGTTAGAAGTTTTTTTGTGGGCTTGGGGAATTTTTCTAGCTAAGGATAGCATCATCGCTAAAGTATGTTCAGTTGCTGCAATTGTATTGGCGCCAGGAGCATTAATGACAATAATTCCTTTACGAGTAGCTGCATTCACATCAATATTATCAACGCCAACACCTGCTCTTGCGATGACTCGTAATCGGCCGGCCACTTCTAAAAGCTCCCCGGTTACTTTTGTTTGGCTTCTCACAATGAGTGCGTCGTAATTCCCAATAATGGTTTTCAACTCTTCAACAGGAAGAGTGGGTTGCCGGTCGACAACGAAATTAGGGTGCTCCAATAAGCTTTTTAATCCCGTATTGCTAATTCCATCGGTTACAAGTACTTTGTACATTTTCCTCCAAGCCTCCTCAATTTTTGCTTTCTAATAAAAAACGTCCCTCATAACAGACAGATTTGTCTTGTTATGAGGGACGTAAGGTCACGTGGTGCCACCCTCTTTTGCTGCACAAAAGAAGTGCAGCCTCAAGAAATTAACGGTTTCTACCGGGCGAGCCTACTAAAAGCCTTCAGCAGCCAGTTCAGAAGGGCTAGGCATGTTAAGAAACAGCACCGGTTCGCAGCAGCCACCGGCTCTCTGAAGCTTTTTCTTAATGCCGTCTTCATCAATACTTTTTCAATTATAAAAGAAACTAATTTGATCGAAATTTCAAAATTCAATTGAATATAGGGATTATTCTACATCCATACCTTCAGGATTGTAAAGGGATAAAGCGGAAAAAAATTTAACTTTTTAGATGAGGGAATTCACCATAAAAAAGTTATTCAGTAATGGCGCGGTAGTAAGCGATTACATATAGTTTTGCCTAAATAAATATATTGTAAAAAAATTCAGACAGTCATATAATGTCTACAACAGAAAAACATTTGTGCGTGATATACGGACACATATATGGGAGGCGAACACATGAAAGCAATTTCTATTGGACTATTAGGCTTAGGAACAGTTGGTTCAGGTGTAGTCAAAATCATTAAAAATCATCAAGATAAATTAATTCACCAAGTGGGATGTCCGGTAGTCATCAAAAAAATTCTTGTACAAGACCTACATAAAAGTAGACCTGTTGAGGTAGAAGCTCAAATGTTAACGTCAAGCGCCGATGATATACTTTTCGACAATGACATTGATGTTGTCATTGAAGTTATGGGCGGAGTACAAGAGACAAAGGATTATTTGATTACTGCACTTCGCCAAGGAAAACATGTGGTCACTGCAAATAAAGATTTAATGGCCTTGCATGGTTCAGAGTTGTTAACCGTTGCATCAGAACATGGCTGTGACTTGTTTTATGAAGCAAGTGTGGCGGGAGGCATTCCTATTTTAAGAGGCTTGGTCGACGGCCTGGCATCTGACCGGATTACACAAATGATGGGTATCGTAAATGGTACCACTAACTATATTTTAACAAAAATGAGCAATGAAGGCCGCTCCTATGACGAAGTTTTGAAAGAAGCCCAGGAGCTGGGATTTGCAGAGGCCGATCCAACCTCAGATGTAGAAGGGTTAGACGCCGCACGAAAAATGACCATCTTAGCGACACTAGGATTCTCTATGCATATCGATTTGGATGATGTAAAAGTAAGTGGTATTTCTAATGTAACAGAAGAGGACTTACGATACGGTAAACAATTAGGCTATACAATGAAACTAATTGGCTTCGCTCACCGTGAAGGAGAAAAGGTAGAAGTAAGTGTGGCACCGACGTTCTTATCAGATAATCATCCACTTGCTTCCGTTCAAAATGAATATAATGCTGTTTATGTTTATGGTGAAGCAGTGGGGGAAACGATGTTTTATGGACCAGGGGCAGGAAGTTTACCAACCGCAACTGCCGTTGTTTCTGATCTTGTAGGTGTAATTAAAAATTTAAGACTGGGTGTAAATGGCCGAAGTGCGGTTACACCGCAATACCCTAAGCGATTAAAAGAGGATGAAGAGAAATTCTCCAAGTATTTCCTCCGAATTCATGTCCAGGATGAGGTAGGCGTGTTTGCTGATATTACCTCCATTTTTGCAAAATACGGAGTTAGCTTTGAAAAAATCCTTCAATTGCCAATTAAAAAGAATGAAACATCAGAAATTGTTTTAGTGACACATCGAGCTTCAGTCACAAATTACGATAAAATTTTACTAGAACTATATGATTTAACAGCAGTCAAAGAAATAAAAAGCGCATATAGGGTTGTGAGGAAATCATTATGAGATGGCCAGGACTATTAGAAGCATATAAAGAATTTTTACCAATAAATAATAACACACCTAATCTAACATTAAATGAAGGAAATACGCCTTTAATTAAGCTTGAACGACTTTCAAAGGAATGGGATGTAGACCTCTATGTAAAGATGGAGGGTGCAAACCCAACTGGTTCATTTAAAGACAGAGGAATGGTGATGGCTGTGGCCAAAGCCGTAGAGGAAGGTAGTAAAACAGTTATCTGCGCCTCTACGGGTAACACATCTGCGGCTGCAGCAGCATACGCAGCACGAGCAGGATTAAAGTGTATTATCGTTATTCCAGAAGGGAAAATTGCCTTAGGCAAGCTTGCCCAAGCGATGATGTATGGAGCAGAAATCATCTCCATTGAGGGGAATTTTGATCAGGCATTGCAAATGGTTCGAAATATTAGCGAAGAAGAGCCAATCACACTAGTGAATTCCGTTAATCCATTCAGACTAGAAGGGCAAAAGACAGCTGCATTTGAGGTTTGTGAGCAGTTAGGAGAAGCTCCAGACATTTTAGCCATCCCAGTTGGTAACGCAGGAAACATTAGTGCCTATTGGAAAGGATTTAAAGAATTTGCTGATAAGAGGAGAACCGGGCTGCCGAGAATGTTTGGCTATGAAGCAGCAGGGGCAGCTGCTCTTGTGCATAACCGAGTATTTGAAAATCCAGAAACGATTGCAACAGCTATTCGAATTGGGAATCCGGCCAGCTGGAATCTAGCTGTTTCTGCTGTTCAGGAGTCAGATGGTCAGTTCGATGAAGTAACAGACGAAGAGATTATTGCTGCCTATAAAAAACTAGCCTCGTCGGAAGGGGTCTTTGCTGAACCTGCATCCTGTGCATCTATTGCTGGTATTTACAAAAGTATACAACAGGGAAAAGTTAAAAATGGGGCTAAGATTGTGGCTGTCCTCACTGGAAATGGGCTAAAAGATCCAGATACAGCTATTGGCAGCAGTCTGGTTAAACCAGTTCAGTTGCCGAATGATGAAGAGGCGGTAAAAGATCATATCAAAGGTGTGGTCCAACGTGACTCTAAATGACCGGCTAATCATTAAAGTACCAGCAAGTTCAGCTAATCTCGGACCAGGATTTGATTCAATCGGTCTAGCATTAAATTTGTATTTGACATTAGAAATTGAGAAGCATGACAAATGGGAATGCCGATCTCAATGTGAGGAATTAAAGGATTTACCAACAGATGAGAGTCATTTCATTTGCCAAGTTGCAATCCAGACAGCAGCTCACTATGGTATAAAACTATCCCCATGTAAAATTAGTGTGGATAGTGAGATTCCCTTAGCACGGGGACTTGGGTCAAGTGCCGCAGCTATTGTGGCCGGCATTGAGCTGGCTGATTCAGTGGGAGACCTGGGCTTGACTAAGCAAGAGAAACTTCTCCTTGCTACTAAATGGGAGGGGCATCCTGATAATGTGGGCGCATCTCTTTTTGGAGGACTTGTCATTGGTTGTTATGGCCATGATGAAGTAGATATGCTCTCCTTTACTGAGCTTCCTTTTGAAATGGTTGCCTTGGTTCCTCCAGACATTTTGTTGACGAAAGAATCGCGGGAAGTCTTACCTTCTGTCTATTCTCAAAAGGAGGCTATTCAAGCTTCCGCTACTGCCAATCTCTTGATTGCAGCTATATTAAGCCAAAATTGGTCATTAGCGGGAAAAATGATGGAGAAGGACTTGTTTCATCAGCCTTACCGTAAACCGCTTATTCACGCCTATCATGAAATGGAACAATTGGCCAAGTCTAGTGGCGCATTTGGTGTAGCACTAAGCGGTGCTGGACCAACGGTTATTTGTTTTATCGAGAAAGGAAAGGGGAAGCCGCTTAGGCATGCACTGCAAGCTGGTTTTCCTGAAGTGAACGCAATGTTGTTGTCTATCAGCAATTCAGGAAGTAGTATATGTACCGTAGAAGAATTTGTTCAGTAGAATGAAAGGAGGCAGCCACGGCTGCCTTCTTTTGTCGAGAAAGGGTATTTTTTTTATTTTGTCTATCAAAAATTTTGATTTATTTTATTGATTGTCCCTGCTAACTGGCCTGTTGATTTCCGCTCCGGGCACTCGCTTTCCGCGGGGAGGCTCCCCGGCACGCCCGCGGAAAGCGAAGTGCCTGGAGCGCCAATCAACAGACAAATTGATAGCCAATATACTAATAATATTATAAAAATTAACACGGTTAATTGTTAAAGAATGTAGATGAAATAATAGGCTACCGAGAGTTTTTCGACAGCCAGAGGCAGCCACGGCTGCCTCATTTTTTATCTTTCATGTATTGTTCAAATTCATCTTTACTCAATGGCTTACTAAATAAATATCCTTGCATTTGCACGCAATTTTTCGAAAGTAAAAACTCCTTTTGAAAGTCTCGTTCCACCCCTTCAGCAATGACATTCAGATGAAGGCTACGGGCAAAATTAATGATGGCCTCAGGAATCTCCGTATTTCGATACTCCATATCAATGTTTTGAATAAAGGATTTATCAATCTTTAAGGAATCGATTGGTAAATCCTTTAAATAACTTAAGGAGGAGTAACCAGTACCAAAGTCATCAATAGAAATAGCAATTCCCATATTTTGAAGAGTTTGCAGTGAATGAACAATTTCAGTCGAATTATTCAGAAGTATACTTTCAGTAATTTCAATTTCAAAGTATTGTGGGTTCAAAAGGCTTTCGGATAATATTTCTGTCACCCGTTTAACCATATTTTCCGGCTCTTGAAATTGACGTGCAGAGAAATTAACTGAAATCGATAGCGGTTGGGAACGGTGCAGGTTCCAGTTGCTAATCTGTTGACAAGCTGTCTTCATGACGATCTCCCATAAAGGTTGAATGAGTCCTGTATCTTCAGCAATCGGGATAAATAAATCTGGTGAAACGAAACCAAATTCTTCATCATTCCACCTGACCAATGCCTCAGCACCAAAGATTGTACCAGAGTCAGCTTTGATTTTGGGCTGGTAATATACTTCAATTTCTTCATTCTCAATAGCATTCCGTAACCGGGCTTCTAGTCTTGGTCTTTTTACATTGGATTTATTTATTTTTTCCGAATAGACCACAACTTTATTGCCGCCCATCTTTTTAGCTGCATACATAGCCAAATCTGCATAAATAACAAGTGTGTCTATATCTTTTGATTGATCAGGATACAAGCTAACTCCACAACTGGCACCAAGGTAAATTTCACTGCCATCAAGAGAATATGATTTTTTAAGGTTACCGACAATTTTTTCAGCAACATTCTTCGTTTGGGGGAGATCAAAGTTCACTAGAAAAATAATAAATTCATCTCCGCCTTGTCTTGTAATGATAACAGTGTCATTTTCCGGGAGACAATTCTTAATACGGTTTGCAACGATTTTCAATATTTCATCTCCTTTGCTATGCCCAAAGGAGTCATTGACTTGTTTAAACCGATCCAGGTCAATGAATAAAACAGATATTTTTTCACCCGTTTCAGTAGCACGGTTTATAAAAGGGGTTAATTTTTCAAGGACATATCTTCTGTTTAATAAGCCTGTTAAAGGATCATGGTAGGCCTGGTATTCTATAAGTTCTTTACTTTGATTTAAGTCATTAACATAGCTCTGCAAATGTTTAGAAAGAGAATTCACATTTTCAGTAAGTAATCCTAACTCATCTTTTCGATTTAAGTGGATGTTTTTTTCGTAATTTCCTTGCGCAATATCATTGACCTGTTCAACGATATATCCTATTGGCTGTGTAATGGACCGAGAAAAGATAAAGCTGATAATTAATACAATAATCATAATGGCAATAGACAGAAGGACATGGACTATTAATTCATGACGAAGCTCCTGCTCAATCAAGCCATAATTATAAACAAGGCTAATCACATATGCTTGGTCGTTTTTAGGGAAAACAGGCACAAAGGTTTTCATAATACTTTTTCCATTCAAACAAACCTTATATGATTGTAATTCTTTCGTTTTTATCGCTTTTTTTACAAATTTTGTATCATCTTTAACATTACGGTATTTGTAGGATCCATACCATATGGGTCTAGCGGAAATTCGTATATAACTATTTCCGTTTAGATGAACCACTTCACTCTTTTTACCAAAGTTTTTAGGATTGATGACGGATAGTTCTAAAACTCCCCGTTCTTTAATAAAACCTTCGATTACCTTCCCCGGTCCGAATCGTTCCTCGTACTCTAACACTTCATTATCTCGAAAATAGGGGTTTATGATATAATTCGTGGACCCATCAAAATAATAGCCCCATTTATCGATATGTTCGGGGTCGGAGGAAGCAATTTCTATTGGTCCAGACCAATAATACGGTAAGGATAGCCCTTTTCCAACGGAAACAGGAGTTATAGCGAACAGTTGTTGATAGGCATCATACCAATAGCCCCAATCCTTAGTTGACATATTAATTTCTTCTGGGTCGGAGGATTTTACGCCAATAATATCATCTGTAGTTTTGGCTAATAAAGTAATATGGGAAACTCCTACTTCTTTTGCTATTGATTTTAACTGTTGATTGCTTATGTCTTGGTAGGTTGGAGGAAGCTTTTGTTTTATTGCTAGTGATGCTATTCTGAGGTCCCTACCTAGAATATCCTCCACATAAAGCGAACCTTCCTTTGTTTTCTCTACTTGGAAGGAAACCTCTTTTATGATCATTTCGATTTCTTTCTCGTTATAATTGAGTAACTGACTTTTAGAACGAACATAATGAAAGGTATTATTGCTAAGTAAAATCAAGAAAACTAAAAGGCAAAAAAGTAGCGGAATCTTTTTCTTAATGGACAATAATAAACACTCCAATTTGCTGAGGAATCTTTGCTCTTGCTTGAGCCAGACTCACCCAGCATGTATATATGGAAAAATAAGAAGTGATTCAGCCTTTCTGACCGTGCAGCCACTCTTGATAGCATTCTTCACAGAGTGTTTCATTTCTTTCCATGCTTGTAGTTAAAAAAGAGACATAGTGGCGCTGTTTTTCTTCAATGTCATTAGTGCAATAAAAACATTTTTCCTGCATACTAATCCTCCTCAAAGGAATATTTTCAGTTTTAGTTTTTTCAAGCAGACCCTATATTATTACTTGAAATTTCCGTATATCATATGGGAATAAGCTAAATTTTTAAAATGCTGTGTTAAAGGTTACTGTTGTTTTATTGACAATGTTGATTGGAGCGGAAATCAACATCCAAGTTTAACACAGCCTTTTAAAAGAAAAGAAAGGATTGTTGACGAATGGATTTTCTAGATAAGGTAGTTGTGGTAACAGGTGCGGCAAATGGAATTGGACGTGGCGTGGCGTCTGCTTATGCTGAAAAAGGTGCAAAGGTAATTATAACGGATATAGATTCAGAGTCAGGAAACATGGTTGCTCTCGAACTAAGAAACCATGGAGCAGAAGTACAATTTGTAAAAACTGATGTTAAATCGGAAAAGGACATACTTCACCTATTTGAAACGATCAAAAATACATATGGAACCATTGATATATTAATTAATAATGCCGGGAAGAGTGTGTTTAAATCCCCCTATGAGTTATCTATAGAAGAGTGGGACGATATCATCGATACCAATCTGCGAAGTGTTTTCCTTTGCTCGAGGGAGGCGGCTAAGTATATGAGAGAGAACGAAAGAGGGGGATCCATTGTTAACATTTCTTCCACTAGAGCACTAATGTCAGAACCAAATGCAGAAGCATACGCGGCGACAAAAGGTGGAATTACAGCAATTACCCATGCAATGGCTGCTTCATTTAGTAACGATAAAATTACAGTTAATGCGATTTCGCCAGGTTGGATTCACACAGGAGACGAGTCAGAACTATCGGAACTCGATCATGAGCAGCATTTATCTAAACGTGTAGGCAAAACTAGCGATATTGCACGTGCTTGTCTCTATTTAACAAATAGCGAAAATGATTTTGTTACTGGTATTAATTTAATCGTCGATGGAGGAATGACTAGGAAAATGATTTACACTGAATAAACTCATGAATTAATGCTCTTTATTTGTTTTACCATACTCGTACACTTATGGGTCACAATATGGTAAAATAGTGTAAATATTGCGAAAAAAGAGAGGAGGTCTCATAAATTGAAGCTGCCTATCATTGAAACAAAACTACGAATCCCTGCTGTGAAGGATGAATTTATCAGAAGAGCAAAGCTAACACAGAAAATGAGGAAGATTCCTGACTACCCTTTGACCATCATTCATTCGGGTGCAGGTTTTGGAAAAAGTACGGCGCTTGCTTTATTTATGAGGGACGAAGCCATACAAGGGTGTTGGTATTCCATCACGCCAATGGATGACGACATCCTACCATTCCTTTCCTATGTCATCCATTCCATTCGCCGGGTTGTACCTGAATTCGGAATGGAGCTATCGAATTATATTGACACGATGGACCGTTATATTCGTGCAGAAGAACTCAGTGTATTATGTTCACTTTTTATAAATGAAGTTCTTTCCATCCCAACTGAATTAACATTGATCTTAGATGACTTTCATCAAATAGAACATTCCTATACGATTAATAGCTGGATAGAGAAACTGCTTGAACACATTCCTCCCAATTTACATATTGTTATTTCCAGTCGAAGTAGACCAGGATGGAAGCTTTTAACGAAAATGAAGGTATGTGGGCAATTACTAGAAATCACGAAGGAAGACCTGGTCCTTACCCTTGAAGAAATGGAGCTGCTATTAACCGACCTTTATGGATTAAATATTGAAGCAAGCCATTTACAAACAATTTACCAGATGACAGAGGGATGGGTGATTGCTTTATGTATGATTGCACAGCAAATTCCTCTTACACAAGATATTTCGGATCTTTTCGAGTACTCCTCACAATCACTTCAAGATTTATTCCAATACTTAGTGTTGGAAGTCTTTTCAAAACAACCTCCGATCATCCAACAGTTTTTAGAGCAGACCTCGATTTTTGATGAAATAGAGGAAGAAATTTGTGATGAGGTGATCGGGCTTCAAGCAGCTTCTGGCATGCTAGAGCAATTAAAAGAAAGAAATTTATTTATACAAAAGGTAGGGTTGAGCCATTATCGGTATCATGCGCTTTTTAAAGAATTCTTAGAAGAGTCCTTCCAAAAAAACAATCCAACTAATTATGCTTTGCTTCACGAAAGAGCAGCTCGTTTTTATGAAAAAAGAGAATTGTGGGAGGAAGCCCTTCACCATTATAAAAAAATTAACCACTATAAAGCGATTGCTTCTATTCTTCAGGAGAATGGTTTAAGAATGCTTGAAAGTGGCAAATTAGATAGCTTATTTGATCAGCTAAAAATGGTTCCAGAAATGGAGATGCAATCCTACTATCTCCTGTGGTTTCTAAAAGCAGAGGTGTATCGTTACCGCTCTCAGTACCAGGAGGCTGATGAGTGTTACAGCAAAACCTTCGCCGGTGCAGAGAAAAAGCAGGACAATTTGGGCATGAGCATGGCGTTAGAAGGAAAAGCAAAAATCTATTTAGATACGATACAACCGCAACTCGCAGAAAAAATTTTATATGAAGCGATTTCTTATCGAGAAAAATCTAAGAGTTCAGCGGAGGAAAAGGGGAAACTCTATCAATTACTTTCTGAGAATCTATTAAACTCAGGTAAATCGTCTGAAGCAGAAAAATGGATACAAAAGACGAAGGAATCGATGCTGGACAGCTTGGATGGAAATTTAGAAGCTAGATTATATCTACGAACCGGTCGTTTTGAACAAGCGAAGAAAGCGCTTTATTTTAAAAAAGGAGAGCTGAATGGAACCAATGTTGCCTCCTTGCCGCAAGCACACCGTGAAACTGATTTATTACTTTCCCTCATTGAATCCTTTACAGGAGAAGGGATAAAGGCAAAGGATCTAGCTCAAGCGGGAATTCAGCAAGGTATAAACTTAAATGCGCCATTTGTTGAAGCCTGTGGCTGGATTCGTATGGGGCATGCGGTACAAGTGTTAAATAAATATGATTTAAATCTAGCAGAAACCTGTTACCAAACGGCATTAGATATTATGGAGCAGCTGAATGTGGATCGTGGTAAAGCGGAGCCGCTTATGGGTTTATGTATTTTGTATGGAACAAGGGGTGAGCTGGAACGGGCTTTGGAGGCAGGGGAAAAAGCACTTCAGGAAACTGAAAAGGTCCATGATGTATGGCTGTCAGCACTCATTACTTTGTGTATGGGTATTACCTGTATTTATAATGATCGACTGTCGAAGGCACATCACTACCTAGAAAAAACACAGTCATTATTTTTAAAGTGTGAGGATTATTTTGGAATGATGTTAGGGCATTTCTGGATGTCACATGTTTATTTTATACAGAAAAGAACAGAAGATTTTAGGAAAAGTATCTCTGATTTTCTATGTATCGTGCAGAGTAAGGATTATGAGTTTTTCTTTCATAAAAGATCGGTCTTTAGCCCGAGGGATCTACAAGTATTTGTTCCCTTATTATTGGAGGCAATAAAAGAAGAAATTCATCAACCGTATGTGGCGAAAATTCTTCAGAATATGGGTGTAGCTATAATCGACTCGCATCCTGGGTATTCTCTAAGAGTTCAAACACTTGGTCAATTTAAGGTTTGGCTAGGTGAGAAGGAGGTTGCTGAAAAGGACTGGCCAAGAGAAAAAGCTAAAGAATTGTTTCAGTTACTAATTACAGTAAGAGAGCCGATGGCGAAGGATGAAATCATCCAGGTTCTTTGGCCTTACCATGATAAAAAAAGTGCGGACCGCGATTTCAAAGTCGCATTGAACAGTCTTCAGACCGTTTTAGAACCAGCAAGAAAAGCAAGGGCTGCTCCTTTTTTCATCATTAGGGAGGGAATGTTTTATGGGGTAAACCCACAAGCGGTCATCGAATTGGATACAACAGAATTTCAAGTATGGATTCAAGATGGATTAAATGAAGCAGACCCGGATCAAGTAGCTTATCTATTAGAAAAGGGATTAACTCTATACCAGGGAGAATACTTACCTGACCGCCGGTATGAAGATTGGTGTATAAGTAAAAGAGAAAGTATGCTTGTATACTTCCTGCGAGGTGCTGAAAAAATGGCTCAGATGCTGGTTCGAAGGGAGCAATATGATCCGGCCATTTACTGGTGTGAAAAAATGTTAGAGCGTGACCGCACCTGGGAAGAAGCCTACCGATTGTTGATGTATTGTTATTATCGAAAAAACAATCGTCCACAAGCGATGAAGTGGTATCAAAAGTGTACAGAAGTACTAGAGGAAGAACTCGGTGTGTCCCCACTAGAACCGACCAAGCATATGTACGACATGATTATTGAATCTGATAGTATCAATAACCCCATTGAGCAGCCTTAAATATATAGGGCTGTTCTTTTTTTATAGAATAATAACCTAGGAATCGGGTTTTAATTTCCTTAAAATGGTAAATTAGCCAATCACCTCTAAAAATGAGCCAATATCTGTGAAAATTGGCCAATACAGTTAAAAAATGAGCCAAACCTATATTTTTTATATGAAAACGATTTTGTAACTTCCATGTAACTTCCTTCTTTTATCCTAAAATCAAAGCTTTGCCAGTTTGTGACTATCTATTTTAAGGGGGAAAAAGAGTGAAGGGGTACAAGGGAAGATGGGCATTATTAGGATTACTTATTTTTATGATGGTTTTTGCCAGTGCGTGCAGCTCCGATAAGTCATCATCAGAGCCGAAGGACAAAGGTGGAGAAAAGACCGAGAGTAAAGAACCAATCAAGATTGGGGTTCTTGCCTCTAAGACAGGTGCACTAGAAGCATATGGAAAGCAAACACTGCGAGGCTTTGAGTTAGGGCTTGATTATGCAACGGAAGGAAAAATGGAAGTTGCCGGACGCAAAATTGAATTCATTGTAGAAGATACGGAAACGAAGCCTGAGGTGGCCGTACAAAAAGCAACGAAACTATTAGAGGAAGACAAAGTCGATTTCCTTGTAGGATCCTCCAGTTCAGCAGATACATTAGCTGTACTTCCGCTGGCTGAAGAATATCAAAAAGTGATGGTCGTGGAACCAGCAGTGGCTGATAGTATTACAGGTTCAGAGTTTAATAAGTATATTTTCCATTCTGCACGTAACTCTTCTCAGGATGCGGTCGCCGGTGCAGCAGCCATTGCAAAGAAGGGAGTTAAAATTGCTACACTTGCTCCTGATTACGCCTTTGGCCGTGATGGAGTAGCTGCCTTTAAAGAAGCAGCGAAAAAGCTAGGTGCAGAAATCGTGAAGGAAGAATATGCGGATCCTGCTGCTACAGATTTTACCTCTAACATTCAAAAGATTGTAGATGCTAAACCAGATTATCTATTTGTCGTTTGGGCTGGTGCTAACTCACCATGGAAGCAGCTTTCTGATATGAAGGTTCAAGAAAAAGGAATCAAGATTTCTACTGGCGCACCTGATATTGCTGCCTTATCAACAATGGAACCGCTCATTGGCATGGAAGGATTCACTGTTTACTATCATGACCTGCCAAAAAATAAAATCAATGATTGGCTCGTTTCTGAGCATAAGAAACGTTTTAACGGCGATGTTCCGGATCTATTCACACCAGGAGGTATGAGTGCTGCCCTCTCCATTGTGGAAGCATTAAAGAAAACAAATGGCGATGCAGATTCTGCTAAGTTGATTCAAACAATGGAAGGTATGAGCTTTGACACACCGAAAGGCAAAATGACTTACCGTAAAGAGGATCACCAGGCTCTACAAACCTTGTATGCAATTAAATTAGAAAAGAAAGATGGCGTTCCATATCCTGTGCCAGTATTAATCAGGGAATTATCTCCTGAGGAAACAGCACCGCCAATTCGCAACAAGTAGATCTATAACGATTAAGATAAGCGAGTCTGCTCCATTAATAAACATGACGAGGGTTTGACCGAAATCATCACTGGTCGCCCTCTTCCTTATTTTTAGCAAATAGAGGTGGTGAAACAGATGGCAACTCTTATTGAAACAAATGATTTATCCATTAGCTTTGGCGGTCATACCGCTGTTGATTCCGTTAGTATTTCCATCCCAGAAAAGCACTTTAAATCCATTATTGGGCCCAATGGTGCAGGAAAAACAACGTTCTTTAATCTGCTTAGCGGCCAATTAGCTCCCACAAAAGGCAAAATCCTCTTCCGTGGGAAGGATATTACACGTTACTC
Organism: Neobacillus phoenicis; assembly: GCF_047302305.1. Classification (NCBI taxonomy): domain Bacteria; kingdom Bacillati; phylum Bacillota; class Bacilli; order Caryophanales; family Bacillaceae; genus Neobacillus; species Neobacillus phoenicis. The sequence goes on from NZ_CP154847.1 coordinate 1,709,134, forward strand.
CCCTACACATCGGACAAGAGCAGGAATAGGCCGTTCCTTCCAAATTACCAACGTATTTCCGAACTTAACTGTCCTGGAAAATGTCAGATTAGCGGTCCAATCACAAGCAGGCATCCGCTATCAAATGCTGTTTCATTATAAAAAGTACCGGTCATTCGAAGAGCGGGCATTAGAATGGCTAAGGCTGGTGCTTTTAGATGATAAAAAAGATTCATTAGCTAGTAATCTGGCACACGGGGAAAAACGGAAATTGGAAATTGCCATGCTCCTCGCTCTTGAAACGGAAGTCCTCTTGTTGGATGAACCTACAGCAGGGATGTCACTTGAAGAAGTTCCAGCCATATTAGAGGTGATTAAACGAATTAAGGAACAAGGGAACCGAACTATCATTTTGATTGAGCACAAAATGGATATGATTCTCGATTTATCTGATTCGATCATGGTCCTTTTTAATGGCAGTCTGCTTGCTGACGGAACCCCTGAAGAAATCATGGAAAACGAAACTGTTCAGTCTGCATACTTAGGAGGTCATTTTGATGAACGACCTATTGAAGCTTAATGGCGTAGAAACATTTATCGGCCAATACCATATTCTCCAAGGCGTCTCATTAGAGGTGAAAAAAGGAGAAGTGACCGTCCTTCTCGGGAGAAATGGAGCAGGGAAAACAACCACTTTACGAACAATCATGGGCTTGAACCCTGCTTCTAAGGGGAGCATTGTGTTTAAAGGTGAATCAATACAGACATTGCCAACCCATACCATTGCTCAAAAAGGAATTGGTTACGTTCCAGAGGATCAAGGAATCTTTGCTGGTTTAACTGTTGAAGAAAACATGAAAGTCGCAATTCAGAAAGACAATGAGGAAACAGCCAAACGAATGGAGTATATCCTAAACCTATTCCCAGACTTAAAGAAATTTTGGAAAAAGCCAGGCGGGTTACTAAGCGGTGGACAAAAACAAATGCTTTCCATTGCTAGAGCCTACGTAAATGAAAACGAACTTTTATTAATTGATGAACCGAGCAAGGGGTTAGCGCCTATCGTGGTGGAGAAAGTAATGGAGTCCATTTTACAAATGAAAGAACAAACTACCATTGTTTTAGTCGAACAGAATTTTATGATGGCAAGCACGATTGGTGATTGTTTTTACATCATTGATGACGGAAGGTCTGTAGGTCATGGAACGATGAAGCAACTAAAAGAAAATGAAGAGATGAAACGGAAGTATCTAGGAATTGCTTAAGAAAGGAGGAAATTCTTCGTGGATTTATTCATGAATTTAGCCTTGAATGGTTTAGCAACAGGGATGCTCATATTTTTATTGGCCGCAGGATTAACGTTAATTTTCGGCTTAATGGATGTCCTGAATTTTGCCCACGGCGGTTTATTTGCCTGGGGAGCCTATAGTGGTCTTTGGATTTACTCCCAAACAGGTAGCTTTCTTGTTGGAATCCTTGGTGCCATTATCACTGGATTTATACTAGGAATCATCACAGAAAAGTGGATTATCAAACCAGTCTATGGAAATCATGTACAGCAAATATTAATTACGCTGGGGCTTATGCTTGTATTATCTGAGATGTTGAAGGTGATTTGGGGGCCGAATCAGCTGCAAGCTTCTCCACCTGATTATTTAAAGGGCAGCTGGGAGCTTGGCGGCGTCGTGATTATCAAATACCGTGTATTCATCATTTTCGTCGGGCTGCTTATTTTTGCCGGGGTACAATATCTATTGAAGAAAACCAAAATTGGCTTGGTTGTTAGAGCGGGTGTTATGAATAAAGAAATGGTTCAGGCACTTGGGATTAACATTCAGCGGGTGTTTATGTTTGTTTTTATGATAGGTGCTGGCATGGCGGCACTCGGCGGTGTCCTGCTTGGTCCTTACTCTGGTGTCATTCATGCAGGCATGGGAATGGAATTTGCCATACTTGCCTTCATCGTTGTGGTTATTGGAGGTATGGGCAATTTTAAGGGCTCTGTTTTAGCAGCTATTTTAGTGGGACTTTCCGGCTCTTTCATGGCTTATTATGTGCCCGATCTTTCCCTAGCAGTTAATATGCTCCTCATGGCAATTGTATTAATTATTCGGCCTCAGGGCTTATTCGGGGCAAAGGGGTGAATACTTTGAGGTTTATGCACGGAAATAGAATGACGGCCATGGTGTTAGTTGCAGCAGCTTTTTTGCTCCTCTTACCTTTTGTTTATGAATCTAGAAACTTATTTATTTTATTAACACAAGTGTTTGTGTTTTCTATTTTTGCCATGAGTTATGATCTATTACTAGGTTTTACAGGGATTGTCTCATTTGGGCATGCCATGTTTTTTGGAATTGGTGCGTATTCTATCGGGATATTTATGAAGCGCTTTGAACCAACAATGCCCTATTTCTTATTGGCAGTTCTGACAACCATTTTGTTAACGGCTGTTGTGAGCTTTATTGTAGGGTTACTAACCCTTCGATTAAAAAGTCATTTTTATGCCATGCTCACCCTTTCGTTATCTGGTTTATTTCTCGTTTTAGCTGAAAAATGGCGGACCATGACGTATGGAAATGATGGGTTTACCTTCCGTGTACCTGAACAGTTTATTGACCGGACGAACTTTTACCTCCTTTGCCTGATTGTAATGGTTGCCGTGTTTTTGATATTAAAACGCTTCACCAATTCGCCGCTTGGCCGTGTACTGCAGGCGATTCGAGAAAATGAGCAGCGGACAGAATCCCTTGGCTTCAGCATATTGCATTATAAAATTGCTGCGAGTGTGGTTTCAGGCGTTTTAGCTGGAATAGCCGGCATCTTATATGCCATCTCACTCCGATATGTGAATACAAGCGTATTTTCCATGGATATTACGTTAGATGCCTTATTAATGACCATTATTGGCGGAGTTGGAACCTTAGTTGGAGCCATCATCGGAGCAGGATTAATCGAGTTTGCACATGATTGGCTGACCGAACTGGCAAAAGAGCATTGGATTTTTGAGCGGTGGATCATCTTCTTTGGAATCATATATATTTTGGTGGTCATGTTCTTTCCAAAAGGAATTGTTGGTACATTAAGCACCCTTTCTTGGAAGCGTAAAAAACAACCTTCCGTTAAAAAAGAAGAAAAATTGGCGGGGTAGAAGGAGGAACCAGTGGAAATCAATCAAATTGCTTCCTTCGTCGTACGTTTTCAACTGACAGCTGTTGAGAAAGAGTCAGGCAGAAAACAGTGGAGAATCAAGGTGACACATGTACAGGAAGATCGGGAAACTTTATTTGAGTCCATTGAAGAGGCCATGGAATTCATGCAGGATATGGCAGAAGAAGCATAGATGAGTAGGTGATAGGTTTGCAGATTGGAATATTGAGTACAGGGATTTATTTGCCAAAGGAATATATGACAGGGAAAGAGATCGCCGAATTAGCAGGTATCCCGGCTGGCATTGTCGAAGAAAAGATGGGGATAAGGAAGAAGCGTATTCCAGGTCCATCCGATCATACGTGTGAAATGGGAATTATTGCTGCAAAACAGGCGATAGCTAAGGCTGGAATTGATCCATTAGAGATTGATTTAGTCATCTATATCGGCGAGGAACATAAGGAGTATCCTCTCTGGACTGCTGGGATTAAACTGCAGGAGGAAGTGGGGGCCTATAATGCCTGGGCCTTTGATGTCGCCTTACGATGCGGAACAACGGTGATGGCATTAAAAGTAGCTAAAAATATGATGATTGCGGATCCTGATATTAAAACGGTCCTTATGGCAGGCGGGTACCGAAACGTGGATTTCATTGATTACGAGAATCCGAGGACACGGTTCATGTATAATCTCGGAGCGGGTGGAGGAGCTATTCTTCTAAGGAAAGGTCATAACGAAAACCTATTATTAGAAACTGAACTGATTACCGATGGTTCTTTTTCTGAAGATGTGGTGGTTGTAGCAGGAGGGACTAAAAATCCTATTAGCAATGATGCGATAGAGCAACGTCTAAATAAATTGGATGTTCTTGACCCTGAAGGAATGAAATTACGCTTAGAACAAAAGTCAATGGATTACTTTTTAAAGGTCATTCGCGAATCGGTTCGAAAAAGCGGTTTTAGTGAGAAAGATATTGCATATTTAGCTATGCTCCACATGAAGAAATCTGCCCATGATTTTGTTTTAAAGGAATTAGGTTTGTCAGAGGAGCAATCTATTTATCTCGAAGACTATGGCCATATCGGCCAAATTGATCAAATTCTATCACTGGAATTAGCTTTAGAGTCCGGAAAGATCAAGGATGGAGATGTGGTAGTGTTTGTTAGTGCAGGAATTGGCTATGCCTGGGGAGCTACAACCATTAAATGGGGAAAGGGTGAATAGTATGGTCAATGTTACAATGAAAGAAGTGCTGCTACCGAACGGGGAAACACTTGCCTACCGTGAAAGAGAGGGTGGGGATACAAAGCTATTGTTGATCCATGGGAATATGACCTCCTCCAAGCATTGGGATCTTGTCTATGAAAATATCGATCCAAAGTATAAGGTCTACGCAGTTGATCTACGCGGATTCGGAAGCTCAACTTATAACAATTTAGTCATGTCCATTAAAGATTTTTCTGATGATGTGAAGCAGTTTGTCGATGCTCTTGGCTTAAAGGATTTTTCCATTGCAGGTTGGTCAACGGGTGGAGCGATTGGGATGCAATTTGTTGCCGATTATCCTGGTTATTGTAATAAGCTCATCCTGCTTGCATCAGCATCTACTAGAGGTTATCCGTATATTGGGAAAATTAGAGATGAAGACGAGCCGAAGAGATTGAGTATGCATGAAGAATTGAAGCGAGACATTGTTCGCACCATTCCTATTCAAACAGCCTATGACACGAATAACACGGAGCTGCTCAAACTGATTTGGAATTCGGTTATTTATACTCATAATCAGCCTGAGCCTGAACGCTATAATGAATATGTCCAGGATATGCGTACTCAGCGTAACCTTGCTGAGGTGTATTATGCTTTAAATACGTTTAATATTAGCCATCATTCTAATGGGTTAGTAGAGGGTAATGGAAAAGTAGATGACATTCATGTACCTGTATTGGTATTGTACGGGGAGCGGGACATGGTGGTTGTACAGGAAATGACGGATGAACTTCTTCATGACTTGGGAGATAAAGCCCAAGCCATTAAATTAAAAGATTGTGGTCATTCAGCGTTAGTAGATGATCTATCGCAATTGTTGACTGCAATGGAACAATTTTTAGATAGCGAGGTAAAAATATGAGATTACAAGATAAAGTGGCTATAATCACAGGAGCGGCCGCGGGTATTGGATTGACGGCAGCAGAGGTTTTTGCACGAGAAGGTGCGAAAGTGGCTATGGCAGATTTTAATGTGGAACAAGGTGAAGAGCAGGCAAGGTCATTACGGGAAAAAGGCTATGATGTGACTTTTTTTCAAGTAAATGTCGCGGATCGTGCTAGTGTGGATGAAATGGTTGAAAAGGTTTGTGGTGTCTACGGAAGTATCGATATTCTGATTAATAATGCTGGTATCACTAGAGATGCCATGCTATCAAAGCTCTCAGTAGAAGATTTTCAAAAGGTGATTGATGTCAACCTAACAGGTGTATTCCATTGTACACAAGCTGTATTACCATCTATGATTGAGAAGGGGAAAGGGCGAATTATCAACACTTCTTCTGTTTCTGGTATTTACGGGAATGTTGGTCAGACCAATTATGCGGCGACGAAAGCGGGTGTGGTCGGCATGACGAAATCATGGGCCAAGGAGTTAGGTCGAAAAGGTATTAATGTGAATGCCGTTGCGCCGGGCTTCATTGAGACAGGAATGACGGCAAAGGTTCCAGAAAAAGTATTAAATCAAATGAAGCAAATGGTGCCATTGGCCAGACTCGGAAAGCCCGTGGATATTGCAAATGCCTATCTTTTCCTAGCATCGGAAGAATCCAACTATGTTAACGGTACCGTGTTGCACGTGGACGGCGGAATCATGATGTAATCGAAAAAGCGACCTTACGGGGTCGCTTTTTTTATAAATGGGAACATGTAACTCACCTGTAACTAATTAAAAGTAAAATGGTTCCATCTAGTAGTGAAGGAGCGATTGTTCGGTGAGGTGGGAACTGGATTGGCTGGATAATAGAGCTAGATTATCGCCAAATAAGATTGCGGTTATCGATGAAAATACAAATAAAAAGTGGACCTATAAAGAATTAAATGACCGTTCTGATTCTGTGGCAAGCTGGCTTCAGGAACGCGGCGTTAAACAAGGAGACCGCATTGGATTGCTCTCTCCCAATCATATTAGTTGCTTTGATTTATTATTCGCCTGCAGTAAAATCGGAGCTATTTTCGTCCCACTTAATTGGCGTTTATCCATACATGAGATACGAGAAATCGTAAAAGATTGCAGCCCAGTTTTAATAGGAATTCATCTGCAATTTGAAACTCTCAGTGATCAATTTACGGACATAGGTTCAAGCTGCTTTAGTGTTGGAGAGGCGAGTTATGAGACGATCACCTCCTTTCCAAAGGGTGAAAATTTTACCGAAGATATATTTGAAACTAATCCGTTAGCGATGATTTATACAGGGGGGACAACCGGAAAGCCAAAAGGTGTGGTACTTAGCCATCAATCCATCCTGTGGAATGCGATGAACACAATTATCAGCTGGAGCCTAACAGGGGAAGATGTAACAATAAACTATTTACCTATGTTTCATACCGGCGGATTAAATGCTTTAAGCATTCCAATCCTTATGATTGGAGGAACAGTGGTACTAGGTGATCAGTTTTATGCCCCAAAAACTATTGAGTCCATCAATCATTATCGCTGCACCATAATACTCTTGGTGCCAACAATGTATCATATGCTGATCCAAACTGACGAATTTCAGACTACTGATTTTCCGACAATGAAGATCTTTTTATCTGGTGCTGCACCATGTCCCTTACAAATATACGACGCCTTTCAAAAAAAGAAGCTGGCTTTTAAAGAAGGGTATGGTTTAACAGAAGCTGGGCCGAATAATTTTTATATTAGTCCTGAAGATGCTCAAGTAAAACGTGGTTCAGTCGGAAAACCGATGCTGTTTAACACTATCAAACTTGTGAAAAGTGATGGGCAAGAAACAGAGGTGAATGAGGTTGGTGAACTGTGTATTAAGGGGAAGCATGCATTCTCCTATTATTGGAATCACGAACGAGCAACAGAGGAAACATTAAAAGATGGCTGGGTTCAAACAGGGGACTTAGCAAAAAAAGATGAGGAGGGTTTCTTTTATATCGTTGGGCGGAAAAAGGATATGATTATTACCGGTGGCGAGAATGTGTACCCTCTTGAAATTGAGCACTGGCTCGCTGAGCATCCTGGGATTGATGAAGTAGCAGTAATAGGTTTGCCGGATGAAAAGTGGGGAGAAATGGTAGCTGCATTTATTATACTTAAAGATTCTTTCCAATTAAATGTGGAAGAGTTGAGAGAATATTGTGAAGTTAAACTTGGTCGGTATAAAATTCCTAAGAAATTCATTCTTTTACATGAGCTCCCTAAAACACATGTTGGAAAGATTGATAAAAAGAAATTAAAAGAAATAAGTCAGATTAGGTAAAGGAGAACAAATTGTTCTCCTTTTTTAATGCTGGGCAAGATTTATCGCTGCTTCTGCTGCAGTTAAATCGACCTGGAGTTGTTCACTTAATTCATGTGGATGGTAATATCCATTAGCAACCATATAATTGCTAATTGTTTCATGTGTAGCAATCGCTGCTCGTAATTGTACTCTTAAAGCAGTTCTTAGTTCTGGAGTAGCTGCTTCTGTAATCGCAGCAGCATAATTCCTTACTCCCGATTTAGCCGAAATCAAGAAATCAGTTGCAATCACCTGATCTGTCATTCCGCCCATTCCAGTCATGTTTTGTAAAAACTGATTCATCATTGTTCACCCCGATTCGTTAAAAAATGCTGTAATTGTTGAATGTGCCCAGTTCCACTTGTTACATCCGCTGAGAGTATAGCTCTAAGTTCTTCATCTTGTGCTAATGCACTCATTGTAGTGGCTTTTGTTAAGCAAAGGTTTTTAAAAGTTAATAATTCATGAACTTCAAGTGTTTCGTGCAGCCCTAAATACTTAGTCATTCATCTCACCCCATTATTATGCATTTTTTGCTTTCTTATATTTTCAATGAACAGAACTTATTATTCATTTATCTTTAGGAAAAATATTAATAGGTAATTCGATAATCTTGCATAAATGGAAAAAGCAATGGGGGAAAATACCTCTGTTACAAATTGGAGGTGAAGGTATGGAAAAGGAAACCTTAGCTTTACATGAGACGTTAGAAACCCATGAAATCATCAACTTTAAAACCGTATGTTTGCTTAGATCGAAATTAATGCAAGGAATATGTTTCAACAATGAGTTAAAACAGCTGATGGAAAAAGATGTACAACAATCCATTCAAGATATTAACGAACTTCTGCCCTTTTATAAACAGAGTCAAATACTACATTAATTGGAGGTGGAATCATGGAAGATTATTTAGACCCGAGGAATGCTGAGGGAATGCCAAATCTAGCAGATTCAGCTTTTGCACTTGATTTTTTATTATCTGTAAAAAATGGAATCCGAAATTATGGTTTTGCGATTACAGAAACAGCAAATCCACAGCTGAGAAGTATTTTGGTTAAACAAATGGAAGCCGCAATCGATTTACATGGTGAAATATCCGATCTGATGATGAAAAATAAATGGCTTCATCCATATGATTTTAAAGAACAGTTTCCAATCGATATAAAAGCTGCTGAAACAGCTGTCCAAATTGCCCAATTAAATCTTTATCCGATTGATACGGATCGAGGCGGAATGTTTGCAACGCCAAATAAATAAAAGGAGGGATATTGTTATATGAAAGCCGTTACGTACCAAGGAATTAAAAATGTTGAAGTTACAGAGGTAGAAGATCCCTCTATTAAAAAACCAGATGATATCATTATCAAAGTTACTACCTCCGCCATTTGTGGGTCTGACCTACATCTATTACATGGAATGATTCCAAATATGCCGACAGACTATGTCATTGGGCATGAACCAATGGGAGTGGTGGAAGAGGTAGGACCAGAAGTAACCAAAGTAAAAAAAGGGGATCGCGTGATTATTCCGTTTAATGTAGCATGCGGTCATTGCTGGTTTTGTGAGCATGATTTGACAAGTCAGTGTGATAACTCAAATGAAAATGGGGAAATGGGCGCGTATTTTGGATACTCGGATACAACGGGTGGAATTCCTGGCGGTCAAGCAGAATATCTACGTGTTCCATATGGTAATTTTACTCCGTTTAAAATCCCGGAAGACTGTGAAGTGGATGACGAAAAATTGGTGACTTTAGCGGATGCCTGTTCTACTGCATACTGGAGTGTTGACCATGCAGGGGTTAAACCTGGAGATACAGTTATTGTACTAGGATGTGGCCCTGTTGGTTTACTAGCACAGAAGTTTGCCTGGTATAAAGGAGCTAAAAGGGTTATCGCAGTGGATTACATCGATTATCGTTTAGAGCATGCTAAGAAAACCAATAAGGTTGAAACGGTGAATTTTGAACAACATGATAATACTGGAGAATACTTACATGAGATTACAAATGGCGGTGCAGATATCGTCATTGATTGCTCAGGCATGAGCGGAAAAATGTCTCCGATGGAATTTCTTGCTTCAGGCTTAAAGCTTCATGGCGGAGCAATGGGCGGAATCGTTATCGCTTCCCAAGCCGTCCGTAAAGGTGGTACCGTTCAAGTAACAGGTGTTTATGCCGGCCGTTATAATGGGTTCCCACTTGGTGATTTTATGAACCGTAATGTTGATATTAAAATGGGACAGGCTCCTGTAATTCCCTATATGCCGTTTTTATATGATTTAATTGCCAAAGGCGAAGTAGACCCAGGAGATGTAGTTACGCATGTTTTACCGCTAGCTCAAGCAAAACATGGTTACGAAGTATTCGATACGAGAACAGATGGCTGTATCAAAGTGGTGTTAAAACCACATTAAGCATGAAAAAGATGATTTCACAAATAGGGATGGATACCATCCTTTTTTTGTGAAATCATTTTTTTGCTGTATTGGCTCTAAACCAAATCCATTACGCCTTCTATAAATAAATTGGATAGAAGCGATTGTGTTTTATTGATGCTGTACACAAGGTAAAAATACCTTTCATCATCGAAACCAGATATTTCATGCATCTTCAACATATTTTTGTCGCAAAATTCTCTAGCAGCTATTACAGACATGACAGAGATACCCACGTTTTGTATCACAAATTGTAATAAACTCTGTCCATCCTCTATATACGAGACAATATTTAACTGATCTTTAGCTATCTTATTTTTTTTTAAAAACCTCTCAAAAATGGCATTCGTTCCAGAACTAGAACTTCGCATTACAAAAGGATAATGCAATAGATCCTGTATGATTACCGGTCCTGTTAAGTCCAATTCATTCGAAGTAACCAGGACTAGCTTTTCCTTTAATAACGGGATATAACAAAGTTTATCATCCTCGTATTTCTCCCCTAATATGCCGAAATCAACCGATCCGTTCAGAACCTTTTCAGCCACATTTTTTGAAGAAGATGCTTGTATATGAAAGTTGACTTCAGGATAGTTCATCCTAAACTGCTTCACCATTTTTGGAATCATGAATTGCCCCGGTACAGAACTAGCTGCAATTCGAATTATTCCACGAAGCTCGGTCACCCCCTGTTTCAAGTCAAGTAAAGCTTGGTCTTTTAATAATAACAATTTACGTGCCCATTGATACAAGCGTTCCCCATTAGGAGTAAGGATGCTTTCTCTGCCAACTCGATCAAAAAGTTTGATACCAAGCGTCTTTTCCAACGCCTGGATATGAGAGCTAACTGTCGATTGACTTAAGAAAATATCTTCAGCTGCTTTTGAGAAGCTTTTATGTTCAACTACCTTTGTAAACACATATAACTGGTGTAAATCCAAGAATTATCACCCCAGACTTTGCGATTAATAGTAATAGAAAAAATAGATCGTTTGAATAGTTTATTTTATCATGAATTAGAGGTTTGAATTTAAAAAGTTCAAAAAACGTCCATTGTTAAATTCGAATTCAAATTAGTATCATAGAATTATAAGAAATGTTTGATATTTTAAATATCTAGGAGGGGCAATAGATGGCAAAAGCGATTCAGGAATATACCTTGGCAGATTTAATGACAAGGATAGAAGAAATATTCAATGAAAATCCAGGACCTATTAAGGGCTTTAACGCCGTGGTTCAGTATGACGTTGACGACCAGGGACCATCAACCTACCAGCATTTTTTTCAAGATGGAAAATTAACAATTAAGCAAGGTGCAGAAGCAACTCCTGATGTAACGATGGCTCTGTCCTATGAAAATTTCAAGAAGTTCCTCCTAGGTAAACAAAGTGGCACCATGGCTTTACTCACTGGTAAAGTAAAAGCAAAAGGTGATCTAAGTACCGGATTTAAAATTGAAAGCATCCTTCGTAAATACAACATTAAAGAACCGTTATAATGCAGAAGACTGCTGAGGAAACCTCAGCAGTCTTTTATTAAACAAGTATGGATGCATTTTCAGCAGCTAGACATTGGTCCAAGATCCAAGACCACTTCCCATGACCTGACTTTGTATTAATATGGCCCATGTTTGGGAATGTAATAGAAGGAACCCCCATATTTATATACCTTTCTCTATGCTGTTGATTACAATACGGATCATTGGATGAATGAACAAAAATGGTTTCTTCTGCTGTTCTTGATAAATTTCTCATCTCTAAGGGTACTGGGTAAAAAGATGTCGCTTCCTTAAGGACGATTTTTGGGGAAGGAGGAGCAACTAGGATGACTCGTTTAGCTATTCGCTTATTATTTAGTGCAGCGTAATGCATCCAAAGTAAGCATCCCAAACTGTGCGTAACAACGATCAATTGCTGATTTTCAGGAATGGTCTGGATTGCTTCAGACAATTCTTTCAACCACATTTCTTTGTTGGGTGAATCAAATTCTGTAAAAGTTGGATAACAAACGTGATAATTTCTTTGTCTCAACTCCTGTGCAAGCCAGGTTTGCCAGTGATCTGGTCCGCTTCCCCCTAATCCATGAACAATTAAAAAGCTGTATTGGCTCAAATAATCCCTCTTCTCTTTGTTTACTTACTATTCCGATGAAATAAGTTGGTATTAACAGAATTATAAACTTTTCAGTTGAAAAAGGCAACGAAATCAAAGCAAATAATTATTAGCAGTTTCAAACAAAAAAAGTATATTTGCAATTCAAACGATAAACAATCAATATTAATAGGTAGTTATGAAGAAAGTAGGGGTATTTTTGGCAGATTTTTTATCATTGGGTATTTCCCCATCGTTAGTAGAACAACTTCGCGGCATAGGTATTGCAAAACCCACACCCATACAAGAACAAGCGATTCCTTTTGTAATGAAGGGCAGTGATATTATCGCTCAAGCACAAACAGGGACTGGAAAGACGTTTGCATTTATCCTGCCAATACTTGAAAAGATTAATATTGATGCAACACATATTCAAGCGCTGATCGTGACTCCTACAAGGGAGTTGGCCTTGCAAATCACAGAAGAAGTGGAAAAATTGCTTGCTGATAAGACGGATGTAAATGTATTAGCCGTATATGGTGGCCAGGACGTAGCAAAACAATTAAAAAAATTAAAGCGAAACCCACAAATTGTGGTAGGAACACCTGGTCGGCTATTGGATCATATTAGAAGAGAAACGATTAGATTATCAGAAATCTCCTATCTTGTTTTAGATGAAGCCGATCAAATGCTGCATATTGGATTTTTAGGAGAAGTAGAGGATATTATCAGGGAAACGCCTCAGACAAGGCAGACTATGTTGTTTTCGGCCACCATTCCTCCGGAAATACGCATATTAGCCAAAAAGCATATGCGAGAACCTGAATACATCCAAGTGGAAAAAACACAGGGACCTGCTGAAAGTGTGAAACAAATCGCTATTCATACAACCGATCGGGCAAAACAAGGCACACTTATTCAATTAGTTGAAACCTATCGGCCATTTTTAGCGGTCATTTTTTGCCGAACGAAACGAAGAGTCAGTAAGCTTTATGATGTCTTAAAAGCTCACGGTTTTTCATGTGATGAGTTGCACGGGGATTTGTCGCAGGCTAAAAGAGAACAAGTAATGAAACGATTTAGAGAGGCAGAGATTCAGCTTTTAATTGCAACGGATGTCGCAGCAAGGGGATTGGATGTAGAAGGAGTTACTCATGTATTCAACTATGATATTCCGCAGGATACTGAAAGCTACATCCATCGGATAGGACGAACAGGCAGAGCAGGAATGACGGGTTTGGCCATTACTTTTTACACCTCAGACGACCGTCCTGCTCTCGAATTAATTGAAAATGAGCTGCAGATTACGATTCCAAAACAAAACATAGGAAACACAGAAGAGAGTCAGAAGGATACTAGAAAACCCCGCCCAACTGGCCAAAAAGAAAGACGTGTAGTAAGAAAAGAAAATGCTCCAGAGCGCGGGAGACAGGATAGACCATTTAAGGGAAAAAAAACAAGCACACCTTCCAAAGGATTTAAATCCGGAAGAAATGGAACAAAAAGTGGTTCGCCTAGAAATAAAGGAACAAAAACGGGATCCACAAGAAATAAACAGTGGTAATGATACAATTTAAAGCAAAAGGGACTGAAGAAATTTTCAGTCCCTTTCTTTGCATTTAGGAAAATTTAAAATTCGACTTCGAGAACTGTCCAGCTCCAGCGCCTAGCCCCTCGGGTCAAATAACCTTCTGCAATAAAAGTCAAAGAGCGACTTTTCTTGCAGAAGAACATTTGCCTGTCGGGGCTGATCAAGGCGCTTCCGCTTTTCTTATTATATTCCTGCTTTGATACCTGTATTTGATTTTACTAATACTTCTTCATATTTCTTCACATCTGCCTTTTGGCTTGAGAATATGGTTCCAAGATAACCAGCAAGGAAGCCAAGCGGAATTGAAACAATTCCAGGTGTGGTATAAGGGAAGATAGGATTACCAACAAAAATAGCTTTTCCTACTTCAGGACTGAACACATTCGGACTAATAATTACCAGCCCAATTGCCGAAATCAGTCCAACCACCATTGCCCAAATTGCACCAGATGTATTAAATCGCTTCCAGTAAATAGTGTAGATAATGACTGGAAGGTTTGCACTGGCGGCAACGGCAAAGGCGAGTGAAACTAAGAAGGCCACATTAAGGGTTTGAGCGCCTAAAGCAAGAATAATAGAAATGACAGAAACAACAATAGCAGCCCAACGTGCCATGCTAACTTGCTGTTTCTCAGTTGCTTTACCCTTTTTCAGGATTTCATTGTAAAAATCATGGGCAAATGCAGAGGCCGCTGTTAGAACGAGCCCAGCCACAACTGCTAGGATGGTAGCAAATGCTACCGCAGAGATGAACGCAAACAACATATTGCCACCTAAGGCCTGGGCCAATAGTGGAGCAGCCATATTACCTGCAGGATTCGCGGCCACAATTTTACTTGTACCAACAAAGGCGGCTGCACCAAAGCCAAGGAAAATAGTCATAACATAAAAGATTCCAATAATCCATGTAGCATAAACAACGGAACTTCGAGCAGTCTTAGCATCCTTAACGGTGAAAAAGCGGACTAAAATATGAGGAAGTCCTGCTGTTCCGAGAACGAGGCCCAAGTTTAAGGAAATCGTATCAAGCCCAATTTTATACTTCACACCAGGATTTAGAAATGCTTCCTTTAAAGGTGTGGCGGTTTTCATCTGAGCAAACATATCTGTAATACTGAAGTTAAACTTAGCAAAAACAATAATAGAAATGACGAAGGTACCACCCATTAATAGAACAGCTTTAATAATTTGCACCCAGCTTGTTGCGTGCATGCCTCCAAAAATAACATACACCGTCATTAACACACCAACAATTAATACAGAAGTGGTGTATTCTAAGCCTAATAATAATTTAATGAGTGCACCCGCTCCGACTAACTGAGCAATCATATAAAAAATTGAAATTGTAACGGTGTTCATGGCAGCAAATCCACGTACTTTCTTCGCATCAAAACGGGAGGCAATCATATCCGCAAAGGTATATTTTCCAAGGTTTCGCATGGGCTCGGCTACGATATAGAGAACCACTAGATAAGCAACAAGGAAACCGATACTATAAAAGAATCCATCAAAACCGGTTAAGGCTACTGCACCAGCTATCCCTAGAAAGGATGCTGCAGACATATAATCACCTGCAATGGCGAGACCATTTTGCCAACCTGTCAATCCCCCACCTGCAGTATAAAACTCACTAGCATTCTTCGTCCGTTTCGAAGCGTAATAGGTAATGATTAAAGTGACAAAGACAATACAAAGAAACATCGTAAAAGCAGCTGTATTCATTAGCTTTTTCCTCCTTCTTCAACCACTTGAGCAGCTAACTCATCAAATCTTGCTGCCTTTTTCGAGTAGAGCATGCACAAAACCCATGTCATTACGAATTGTAAGAAAGCAAAAACCCATGCCCAAGTGATGCTGCCGATAAACTTGTGATTTAATACCGTGGTATAAGAAGTTAAAATGGGCAATGCAAAATAAAAACAGAAAAAGAAAATGGTAATGGGAATGATAAATTTTTTCTTTTCGGAGAGTAATGTCTGGAAAGATGATGATTGAACAATGGAACTGTAATCGCTTTCATTATTAGCCTTTATTTGTTTTGCCTCCAATGGAAGCTCCCCCTCTCATAATAAACCTTTGTGCTGAATCTGAGGTCAATAGAAAAGACAATGCTGATGGGTCAAATGGTGAAAAAATCCAAACTGGAAAAAAGGACATGAGGAAATAACATTTATTAGTTTTGAGAAGTAACCCCCTTTTTTTAATTGCAGACTTTTCTAAATTTTTAAAACATTATTATACGCTTTTTATTATAGTGAAAATGCAATTAACAAAGCAAGATGAATTTGTAAAAATAGGAAATTTTTATCATTTTTAAGAAAGGTTGAAAAAAGTAGATTTACAAAATAAAAAAACCCTTGCTTCGCAAAGGTTTTTGGAATATGGAGACTATCGGGATCGAACCGACGACCTCTTGCATGCCATGCAAGCGCTCTCCCAGCTGAGCTAAGCCCCCTAATATGTTGGTACAAAGAAAATTATATCCGCATTACAAATAACTTGCAAGAGGAAATCTTGTAATTTTTTCAATATTACCAGGGTCATTAGCTAATACTTTCTATTTCTACTTTTTGAACTCCTTCTATATTAGAAACTGATGCATACACTTCGGTAGTCTTATTACGGTAATCTACTGCCACTAATATCTGCACTAAGTGATCTCCGTTATCTAAATCTTTAATTCGAAGTCGACGAATGATATATTTTTTCTCGAGAAGAAAGGTAATCGCTTTGTCAATTTGCGCTTGGTCTCTTATAAAGAGTTGAAGCATAATTTCTTTTTCACGTAATTGTTTCGGACCAAATAATTTCATTAGAAAAGGAACTAATTCAACACTTATTATAAGAAGAGCTACCCCTACAAATGCTTCTAAATAAAATCCGGCACCAACTGCAATGCCAATACCAGCTGCTCCCCAGATCATGGCAGCAGTCGTTAAACCTGAAATACTGTCATTCCCTCTTCTTAAAATTACGCCTGCCCCCAGAAAACCGATTCCAGAAACAATTTGTGCCGCCAAGCGAAGTGGGTCCATAGTAATCTTCACATCATCAGAATTAGGAAACATATAAGCAGATTGAATAGATACAATGGTCAGCAAACAGCTTACTACAGATATAACAAGACTGGTTTTCAGTCCTACAGGCTTTCTTTTTAATTCTCGTTCCAGACCGATAATCAGGCCAAAAACTGCGGAAATACCCAGTTTAATTAGAATATCTATCTCCATATTGTTCATACTCAATCACGTCCAATTTATTAGTTAGTAGAATGTAAGCAGTTACCTAATAGGAACATTCTTTGATTTTACACATAATGGAGTATATAAGGGAAGAACAAAAGCATACCTAAGGGGATATATGCGTTAAGTGATTTGAAATTATTTTTAAGGTGTTCCTATTATTTTATCCTTCCCTCGTTCAGGATATGACTTTATATATTTACCCTAAAATTTATATTAAAAAGAAATTAATTAACCAATAGTTTTTTTTAGAGCGCAGATAAAGTAAATGTTCCATAACTATAATAAATAATTATAAACCAAAAAACTTTTAAAATTATATTGCAATCATTTTTATAACATGTTATATTAAATCTCGTCCTCAGCGAGAGAGTTCAACAACAAAAGAAAGTGAAAAAAGTTGTTGACATTAAGTTGGGCGATATGATAAATTAAGGAAGTCGCTTTTGAAGGGTATTTGCTCTTAAATAAGAGAAAATCACTTTTGATAGCACGTATATTGTTCTTTGAAAACTAAACAAACAAAAACGTCAACAAACAAAAATATTTAGCTTCTTATGAAGCTAAGCCAACGTAACAAAATGAGCTAATCAACTTTCTTGGAGAGTTTGATCCTGGCTCAGGACGAACGCTGGCGGCGTGCCTAATACATGCAAGTCGAGCGAACCACTTCGGTGGTTAGCGGCGGACGGGTGAGTAACACGTGGGCAACCTGCCTGTAAGACTGGGATAACTTCGGGAAACCGGAGCTAATACCGGATAATCCTTTTCCTCTCATGAGGAAAAGCTGAAAGACGGTTTCGGCTGTCACTTACAGATGGGCCCGCGGCGCATTAGCTAGTTGGTGAGGTAACGGCTCACCAAGGCGACGATGCGTAGCCGACCTGAGAGGGTGATCGGCCACACTGGGACTGAGACACGGCCCAGACTCCTACGGGAGGCAGCAGTAGGGAATCTTCCACAATGGACGAAAGTCTGATGGAGCAACGCCGCGTGAGTGATGAAGGCCTTCGGGTCGTAAAGCTCTGTTGTTAGGGAAGAACAAGTACCGGAGTAACTGCCGGTACCTTGACGGTACCTAACCAGAAAGCCACGGCTAACTACGTGCCAGCAGCCGCGGTAATACGTAGGTGGCAAGCGTTGTCCGGAATTATTGGGCGTAAAGCGCGCGCAGGCGGTCCTTTAAGTCTGATGTGAAAGCCCACGGCTCAACCGTGGAGGGTCATTGGAAACTGGGGGACTTGAGTGCAGAAGAGGAAAGCGGAATTCCACGTGTAGCGGTGAAATGCGTAGAGATGTGGAGGAACACCAGTGGCGAAGGCGGCTTTCTGGTCTGTAACTGACGCTGAGGCGCGAAAGCGTGGGGAGCAAACAGGATTAGATACCCTGGTAGTCCACGCCGTAAACGATGAGTGCTAAGTGTTAGGGGGTTTCCGCCCCTTAGTGCTGCAGCTAACGCATTAAGCACTCCGCCTGGGGAGTACGGCCGCAAGGCTGAAACTCAAAGGAATTGACGGGGGCCCGCACAAGCGGTGGAGCATGTGGTTTAATTCGAAGCAACGCGAAGAACCTTACCAGGTCTTGACATCCTCTGACACTCCTAGAGATAGGACGTTCCCCTTCGGGGGACAGAGTGACAGGTGGTGCATGGTTGTCGTCAGCTCGTGTCGTGAGATGTTGGGTTAAGTCCCGCAACGAGCGCAACCCTTGATCTTAGTTGCCAGCATTCAGTTGGGCACTCTAAGGTGACTGCCGGTGACAAACCGGAGGAAGGTGGGGATGACGTCAAATCATCATGCCCCTTATGACCTGGGCTACACACGTGCTACAATGGATGGTACAAAGGGCTGCAAGACCGCGAGGTTTAGCCAATCCCATAAAACCATTCTCAGTTCGGATTGTAGGCTGCAACTCGCCTACATGAAGCCGGAATCGCTAGTAATCGCGGATCAGCATGCCGCGGTGAATACGTTCCCGGGCCTTGTACACACCGCCCGTCACACCACGAGAGTTTGTAACACCCGAAGTCGGTGGGGTAACCGTAAGGAGCCAGCCGCCTAAGGTGGGACAGATGATTGGGGTGAAGTCGTAACAAGGTAGCCGTATCGGAAGGTGCGGCTGGATCACCTCCTTTCTAAGGATATAAGCTGGACATATGAGCCAGACAAAACATGTTTGTTTGATTGTTTCTTGTTTGTTTAGTTTTGAGAGTGCAATCTCTCAAAGCTTTTTTTAATCGTTCTTTGAAAACTAGATAATCGTAATGAAGAAGTCAAGTAAAACATCGAGTAATCGCCATTTTAGTTTTCTCTCTATTAATTTAGAGAAACAAACCTTTTAGGTTAAGTTAGAAAGGGCGCACGGTGAATGCCTTGGCACTAGGAGCCGATGAAGGACGGGACTAACACCGATATGCTTCGGGGAGCTGTAAGTAAGCTTTGATCCGGAGATTTCCGAATGGGGGAACCCACTGTTCGTAATGGAACAGTATCTTTACCTGAATACATAGGGTATTGAAGGCATACCCGGGGAACTGAAACATCTAAGTACCCGGAGGAAGAGAAAGCAAACGCGATTCCCTGAGTAGCGGCGAGCGAAACGGGACATAGCCCAAACCAAGAGGCTTGCCTCTTGGGGTTGTAGGACACTCAACATGGAGTTACAAAGGAACGGGGTAGATGAAGCGGCCTGGAAAGGCCCGTCAGAGAAGGTAAAAACCCTGTAGTCGAAACTTCGTTCCCTCCTGAGTGGATCCTGAGTACGGCCGGACACGTGAAATCCGGTCGGAAGCAGGGAGGACCATCTCCCAAGGCTAAATACTCCCTAGTGACCGATAGTGAACCAGTACCGTGAGGGAAAGGTGAAAAGCACCCCGGAAGGGGAGTGAAATAGTTCCTGAAACCGTGTGCCTACAAGTAGTTAGAGCCCGTTAATGGGTGATAGCGTGCCTTTTGTAGAATGAACCGGCGAGTTACGATCCCATGCAAGGTTAAGTTGAAGAGACGGAGCCGCAGCGAAAGCGAGTCTGAATAGGGCGAATGAGTATGTGGTCGTAGACCCGAAACCAGGTGATCTACCCATGTCCAGGGTGAAGTCCAGGTAACACTGGATGGAGGCCCGAACCCACGCACGTTGAAAAGTGCGGGGATGAGGTGTGGGTAGCGGAGAAATTCCAATCGAACTTGGAGATAGCTGGTTCTCTCCGAAATAGCTTTAGGGCTAGCCTCACGTAGTTAGAGTCTTGGAGGTAGAGCACTGTTTGGACTAGGGGCCCTCATCGGGTTACCGAATTCAGACAAACTCCGAATGCCAAAGACTTATCCGTGGGAGTCAGACTGCGAGTGATAAGATCCGTAGTCAAAAGGGAAACAGCCCAGACCACCAGCTAAGGTCCCAAAGTTTACGTTAAGTGGAAAAGGATGTGGAGTTGCTTAGACAACCAGGATGTTGGCTTAGAAGCAGCCACCATTTAAAGAGTGCGTAATAGCTCACTGGTCGAGTGACTCTGCGCCGAAAATGTACCGGGGCTAAACGTAACACCGAAGCTGTGGATTGACATCTTAGATGTCAGTGGTAGGAGAGCGTTCTAAGGGCGTTGAAGCTAGACCGTAAGGACTGGTGGAGCGCTTAGAAGTGAGAATGCCGGTATGAGTAGCGAAAGATGAGTGAGAATCTCATCCACCGTATGCCTAAGGTTTCCTGAGGAAGGCTCGTCCGCTCAGGGTTAGTCGGGACCTAAGCCGAGGCCGAAAGGCGTAGGCGATGGACAACAGGTTGATATTCCTGTACCACCTCTTTATCGTTTGAGTGATGGGGGGACGCAGGAGGATAGGGTAAGCGCGCTGTTGGATATGCGCGTCTAAGCAGTTAGGCTGGAAAGTAGGAAAATCCGCTTTCCGTAAAGGCTGAGCTGTGATAGCGAGGGAAATTTAGTACCGAAGTTCCTGATTCCACACTGCCAAGAAAAGCCTCTAGCGAGATAAAAGGTGCCCGTACCGCAAACCGACACAGGTAGGCGAGGAGAGAATCCTAAGGTGAGCGAGAGAACTCTCGTTAAGGAACTCGGCAAAATGACCCCGTAACTTCGGGAGAAGGGGTGCTTTTTGAGGTGAATAGCCTCGAAGAGCCGCAGTGAATAGGCCCAGGCGACTGTTTAGCAAAAACACAGGTCTCTGCGAAGCCGCAAGGCGAAGTATAGGGGCTGACGCCTGCCCGGTGCTGGAAGGTTAAGAGGAGGGGTTAGCGCAAGCGAAGCTCTGAATCGAAGCCCCAGTAAACGGCGGCCGTAACTATAACGGTCCTAAGGTAGCGAAATTCCTTGTCGGGTAAGTTCCGACCCGCACGAAAGGCGTAACGATCTGGGCACTGTCTCAACGAGAGACTCGGTGAAATTATAGTACCTGTGAAGATGCAGGTTACCCGCGACAGGACGGAAAGACCCCGTGGAGCTTTACTGTAGCCTGATATTGAATTTTGGTACAGCTTGTACAGGATAGGTAGGAGCCGTAGAAACCGGAGCGCTAGCTTCGGTGGAGGCGTCGGTGGGATACTACCCTGGCTGTATTGAAATTCTAACCCGCACCCCTTATCGGGGTGGGAGACAGTGTCAGGTGGGCAGTTTGACTGGGGCGGTCGCCTCCTAAAGAGTAACGGAGGCGCCCAAAGGTTCCCTCAGAATGGTTGGAAATCATTCGTAGAGTGTAAAGGCACAAGGGAGCTTGACTGCGAGACCTACAAGTCGAGCAGGGACGAAAGTCGGGCTTAGTGATCCGGTGGTTCCGCATGGAAGGGCCATCGCTCAACGGATAAAAGCTACCCCGGGGATAACAGGCTTATCTCCCCCAAGAGTCCACATCGACGGGGAGGTTTGGCACCTCGATGTCGGCTCATCGCATCCTGGGGCTGTAGTCGGTCCCAAGGGTTGGGCTGTTCGCCCATTAAAGCGGTACGCGAGCTGGGTTCAGAACGTCGTGAGACAGTTCGGTCCCTATCCGTCGTGGGCGCAGGAAATTTGAGAGGAGCTGTCCTTAGTACGAGAGGACCGGGATGGACGCACCGCTGGTGTACCAGTTGTCTTGCCAAAGGCATCGCTGGGTAGCTATGTGCGGACGGGATAAGTGCTGAAAGCATCTAAGCATGAAGCCCCCCTCAAGATGAGATTTCCCATAGCGTCAAGCTAGTAAGAACCCTGAAAGATGATCAGGTTGATAGGTCAGAGGTGGAAGCGTGGTAACATGTGGAGCTGACTGATACTAATCGTTCGAGGACTTAACCAAGTTTTAAGCGAACTCGTTTTTTACAAACACTTCTTCTACATTATCTAGTTTTGAGGGAATGAAAAAATTGAAATTTCCTCTTGCAAAATATGAAAAAGACATTATAATAAAATAGTGTCGAATAAATGGTCTGGTAATTATGGCGAGAAGGTCACACCCGTTCCCATACCGAACACGGAAGTTAAGCTTCTCAGCGCCGATGGTAGTTGGGACGAAAGTCCCTGTGAGAGTAGGACATTGCCAGGCTGTAATATGGAGGATTAGCTCAGCTGGGAGAGCATCTGCCTTACAAGCAGAGGGTCGGCGGTTCGATCCCGTCATCCTCCACCATATATTTTCCTTACTAAATGCCGGTGTAGCTCAATTGGTAGAGCACGACCGAATATGCTTCCTGAATAATCTTCAGCATACTGACCGAGTTGCTACTTGAATAAGCTTTCTGAGGTCAGGATGACGTTTACAAGGACAGCGTGTAAAATCTAATATTTTTTCCAAACTATTTGCCGGTGTAGCTCAATTGGTAGAGCAACTGACTTGTAATCAGTAGGTTGGGGGTTCAAGTCCTCTCGCCGGCACCATTTGGTACGAGCCATTAGCTCAGTTGGTAGAGCATCTGACTTTTAATCAGAGGGTCGAAGGTTCGAGTCCTTCATGGCTCACCATTTCAAATGAATATGCGGGTGTGGCGGAATTGGCAGACGCACCAGACTTAGGATCTGGCGCCGCAAGGCGTGGGGGTTCGACTCCCTTCACCCGCACCATTTAATTTTATATGCGGAAGTAGTTCAGTGGTAGAACACCACCTTGCCAAGGTGGGGGTCGCGGGTTCGAATCCCGTCTTCCGCTCCAGATGTGCCGGGGTGGCGGAACTGGCAGACGCACAGGACTTAAAATCCTGCGGTAGGTGACTACCGTACCGGTTCGATTCCGGTCCTCGGCACCACTTTTAAAATAATGCGCCCGTAGCTCAATTGGATAGAGCGTCTGACTACGGATCAGAAGGTTATGGGTTCGACTCCTTTCGGGCGCGCCATTATTACGGGAAGTAGCTCAGCTTGGTAGAGCACTTGGTTTGGGACCAAGGGGTCGCAGGTTCGAATCCTGTCTTCCCGACCATCCTTATCACAACATTGGGGCCTTAGCTCAGCTGGGAGAGCGCCTGCTTTGCACGCAGGAGGTCAGCGGTTCGATCCCGCTAGGCTCCACCATAACTTTAATAACTATTTGGCGGTGTAGCTCAGCTGGCTAGAGCGTACGGTTCATACCCGTAAGGTCGGGGGTTCGATCCCCTCCGCCGCTACCAAATAATTTTTCAGAACTTGGACCTTTAGCTCAGCTGGTTAGAGCAACGAGCAAAGCTCCTATGAAAATGCTACGAGTTGTCACCATCGAGCTGCTACTTGAGTAAGCTTTCTGAGATGGGGACAGACGGTTTTAACATTATGGTAATAGAAACTTCAACTTGGACCTTTAGCTCAGCTGGTTAGAGCAGACGGCTCATAACCGTCCGGTCGTAGGTTCGAGTCCTACAAGGTCCACCAGAAATTCTTAATAATATGGAGGAATACCCAAGTCCGGCTGAAGGGATCGGTCTTGAAAACCGACAGGCGGGTTAAACCGCGCGGGGGTTCGAATCCCTCTTCCTCCGCCATATTATTTTTTAAAAACTAAATTTTTACCGTCGCGGGGTGGAGCAACGAGCGTTGCTTCAATGAATAAACTGCGAGTTGTACCCATCGAGCTGCTACTTGAATAAGCTTTCTGAGATGGGGACAGTCAGTAACAAAACATGGAGCATATTTCAAACTTCATAATTTCTATTATCGCGGGGTGGAGCAGTCTGGTAGCTCGTCGGGCTCATAACCCGAAGGTCGCAGGTTCAAATCCTGTCCCCGCAATATGGTCCGGTAGTTCAGTTGGTTAGAATGCCTGCCTGTCACGCAGGAGGTCGCGGGTTCGAGTCCCGTCCGGACCGCCATATGTTGGCTCAGTAGCTCAGTCGGTAGAGCAAAGGACTGAAAATCCTTGTGTCGGCGGTTCGATTCCGTCCTGAGCCACCATTTATATTTTAAAGTAAATAATTTTTATTACGGCGATTGTGGCGAAGTGGTTAACGCACCTGATTGTGGTTCAGGCATTCGTGGGTTCGATTCCCATCAGTCGCCCCATTTATTTTGCGGGTGTAGTTTACTGGTAAAACCTCAGCCTTCCAAGCTGATGTAGTGGGTTCGATTCCCATCACCCGCTCCATAATATGGGCCTATAGCTCAGCTGGTTAGAGCGCACGCCTGATAAGCGTGAGGTCGATGGTTCGAGTCCATTTAGGCCCACCATGTATTATTCCGCAGTAGCTCAGTGGTAGAGCTATCGGCTGTTAACCGATCGGTCGTAGGTTCGAGTCCTACCTGCGGAGCCATATAGAGAAGTACCCAAGTGGCTCAAGGGGCTCCCCTGCTAAGGGAGTAGGTCGGGTAACCGGCGCGAGGGTTCGAATCCCTTCTTCTCTGCCATATAATTTAATTTTTGGCCCCTTGGTCAAGCGGTTAAGACACCGCCCTTTCACGGCGGTAACACGGGTTCGAATCCCGTAGGGGTCATACAAAAAAACTGATGATATATTATCATCAGTTTTTTTGTGTTCTTTTTAGAGGAAGCTTGGATTAAGATTATTGATTGTGAAAGGTGGATTTTTTACATGACCAAACATAACGTAAAACAATCGTATGGGTAACGTAGACAGTTCCTACGTGACCGAACACAACGTAAAACAATCCTATGGGTAACGTAGACAGTTCCTACGTGACCGAACACAACGTAAAACAATCGTATGGGTAACGTAGACGGTTCCTACGTGACCGAACACAACGTAAAACAATCGTATGGGTAACGTAGACGGTTCCTACGTGACTGAACACAACGTAAAACACCATATGGGTAACATAGACGGTTCCTACGTGACCGAACACAACGTAAAACAACCATATGGGTAACATAGACGGCATGTACGTAACCAAATGCTACATTCAAGACTAATCGAGTACCCTAGGTCCTTCCCCTCATATGTGACCAAAGCAGCTTTAAAAATTCATCTCTCCATTTCTGTGACCATTTCCTCATACACTAGCTAAAAAGTCCCATTATTCCATTTTAAGAATCACAAACCTCATCAACCGTGAAAATATTATAGAGAAATAATAATTTAGAGGATTTTCACCCGGAATCAAAATTGATAACGCTTACAAAATACTGCATTTCTTAAAAATTTACTACTTTAACGTGTTATAAATCAAATAATTTTTTTAAAGGTTTTTTATAAAAAAAATCAAAAAAACTTTAAAGATTCCTGTCGATTTACGATAGATTATTTGTCGTTTGGTGTTGAATATTGTTGAAAAATGCCTTTTTATAGCAGTTTACAACATTAATTGTCAGAAAAGATAAAAAAGTTTTTGGAGGCATATCAACCATTTGGAATTATAATTGGTTTTTGAAATACATATTTTCAATGGGGATGAGATTAGCCATGACAGTGAACACGTTATTTCCTACTGATTATCAGCTGCACTTATTTCATGAAGGAAACTTCTTTCAGAGTCATCAGCTCTTTGGCGCTCATATCTTCAAGAATTCCGACCAAGTATATACACGCTTTTGCGTATGGGCCCCTAATGCCCGTCAGGTAAGACTTGCAGGGGATTTTAACAACTGGAATGGTGAAGGGTATGAATTACAAAGGGTTAACAATGAAGGCGTTTGGATTCTAATCTTGAAGCAAGACATGACAGGAAGTCTTTATAAGTATGAAATTTTCTCACAAACAGGAGAAAGACTGTTAAAGGCAGATCCATTCGCGTTTTATTCTGAAATAAGACCAATGACCGCTTCGATCGTTTATTCACTAAATAACTATAAGTGGCAAGATAATCATTGGATGAATCGTAGAGGAAAAAAGAACTTCCTATCTGAACCAGCCATCATTTATGAGGTTCATTTGGGTTCCTGGAGGAAGACAACCAACAATGAATACTTAACTTATCAAGAACTAGCAGCAGAGCTAATACCGTATGTAATTGAACATGGTTTTACTCATATTGAGTTGTTGCCGATTGTCGAGCACCCGCTCGACGATTCATGGGGTTATCAAGGTACAGGATATTTTTCAGTCACTTCAAGGTATGGAACTCCAGATGACTTTCGCGATTTTGTAGACCAATGTCATCAGCATGGTATTGGTGTCATCCTGGATTGGGTGCCAGGGCATTTTTGTAAAGATGCTCATGGACTTTATCGATTTGATGGGACTCATATCTATTCCTATAAGCATGAATGTGATAGAGAAAATCTTGTATGGGGTACAGCAAACTTTGACCTTGGAAAGGGAGAAGTACAAAGTTTCCTTATCTCAAATGCTAGGTATTGGATGGAATATTTCCATATTGATGGTTTCCGAATGGATGCGGTGGCAAATATCATTTATTGGCCAAATGCTTCAAACGGTAAGTGTGAAAATCCATTTGGAATAAATTTTTTAAAAAAATTAAATCAAGAAATCCATGAATACGACCCACACTTTTTAATGATTGGTGAGGATTCAACTGATTTTCCACAAGTTACAGCACCCGTCCATTATGGAGGTCTTGGCTTTGATTACAAATGGAATATGGGTTGGATGAATGACATGCTTGAATATATGGAAACTCCTCCATACTCAAGGCAGCAAGCACATTCAAAAGTTACTTTTTCACTTTTATATGCTTTTTCAGAAAACTTTATGCTCCCCTTTTCGCATGATGAAGTGGTACATGGCAAGAAATCGTTACTAGATAAGATGCCAGGCGAATATTGGGAAAAATTTGCTCAATTAAGGCTTCTCCTCGGCTATATGTTTGCACACCCAGGAAAAAAACTTTTATTTATGGGGTTTGAATTTGGGCAGTTTGCCGAATGGAAGGATAAAGAACAACTTGATTGGCACTTAATGGACTATGACATGCACCGGAGCTTAAATGACTATGTCAAAGTGCTAACTAAGGTATATAAGCGCTCAAAAGCCCTTTATGAACTGGATCATTTACAGGAAGGTTTTCAATGGATTGACGCGAATAACAGTCATCAATCAGTCTTCTCCTTTATTCGAAAGGGGAAAAAAGAAGAAGATTATTTAATCATTATTTGCAACTTCACTGGTGTCAGTTACCCTATGTATAAAATCGGTGTTCCTCTACCAGGAGAATATCGGGAAATTTTTACTAGTGATCAAAAAGAATACGGTGGAACGGGAATGGTTAACAAAAAGACCATAGTCGCAATAGAAGAACCATTCCATGGTCAAACATACTCAATAGACATCTGCATCCCCGCATTCGGTTTTCAAATAATTAGACCGGTTAAAAAACGGAAGGAGCGAAAAGGAAATGGCAAAGAAAAAGTGCGTAGCCATGTTATTAGCAGGAGGGAAAGGTAGCAGACTTAATTCACTAACAAAGGATTTGGCAAAGCCAGCGGTACCATTTGGTGGAAAGTACCGTATTATAGATTTTACGCTTAGTAACTGTGCTAACTCTGGGATAGATACGGTCGGTGTTCTTACACAATACCAACCCTTGTTGTTAAATTCGTATATTGGAATTGGCAGTGCATGGGACCTCGATCGTAAAGATGGCGGAGTTACTGTTTTACCACCATACAGTGAGTCTTCAGAAGTAAAGTGGTATACAGGTACTGCAAGTGCCATCTATCAAAACTTAAATTATTTGAAGCAATATCAGCCGGAATATGTATTAATCCTATCCGGGGACCATATCTACAAAATGAACTATGAAAGTATGCTTGATTATCATATTCAAAAAAGGGCAGATGTAACGATTTCCTTAATCGAGGTGCCGTGGGTTGAAGCCAGTCGATTTGGCATCATGAATACAACCGAGGATATGAGAATAGTAGAGTTTGAGGAAAAACCCGCGAATCCAAAGAACAATCTTGCTTCCATGGGGATTTATATTTTCAGCTGGAATGTGCTGAAGGAATTTTTAGAAATGGACGATCGAAAAGCTGATTCAAGCCATGACTTTGGGAAAGATGTCATTCCGATGCTTTTAGAAGAAAATAAGAAATTGTTTGCTTATCCATTTAAAGGGTATTGGAAGGACGTAGGAACGGTGCAAAGCCTTTGGGAAGCAAACATGGATCTGTTAGGAGAAGAATGTGACCTAGATTTATTTGACCATGACTGGAGAATATACTCTGTCAATCCGAACCAGCCTCCCCAATATATATCACCAAATGCAGTGGTTAAGGAATCACTAATTAACGAGGGATGTACGATTGAAGGTGAAATCGAGCAATCTGTATTATTCCAAGGGGTGACCGTGGGAAGTGGATCTATTATTAAAGAGTCTGTCATTATGCCAGATGCCACAATCGGAAATAATTGCTTGATTGAAAAAGCGATTGTTCCATGCGATGTTCAAGTACCAGACGGAACAGTGATTCGTTCTTTTGATGGTGAGATTGTTTTAGTTACAGACGAAATGATAAGAGGACTGTATCCTGCATTTTAATTAATTTCAAGGGCCTAAAATAGCCCCCTTGAAAAGGCGTTTCCCATTTTATTAATTGGAGGGTTCGGAGTGAAAAGAAAGCTTTTAGGTGTCATTGATGCCACTACTTACCATGAGAATTTAGAAGATTTATTAACCCACCGTTCACTAGCTGCACTACCTTTTGCGGGCAGATACCGCATTATAGATTTTGTCTTATCAAATATGGTGAATTCAGGGATACGAAGTGTAGCTATTTTTCCAAAAATGCAATATCGCTCGCTTATGGACCATCTTGGTTCAGGGAAAAACTGGGATTTAAATCGAAAACGGGACGGACTTTTCTTTTTCCCGTCTCCAATTGTTGATAACGACGGGAATAAAATCGGGTCGTTTGAGCATTTTGCCGCGAACCTGGACTTCTTTTATCGAAGTACCCAAGAATATGCAATTATTACTAACTGTTATACTGTTTTTAACATGACCTTTAATTCTGTTCTTAATTGGCATAGTGAAAATGGATGTGATATCACTGAAATCCATCATAAAGATGGCCGTCCAATGGAGATGTATTTAATTAAGACTTCTTTGTTAATAAAGTTAATTGAAACAAGAAATGAAACAGGATATACGTGTATGAAGGATGTAGTAAATGATCTACATAATGACTTCACGATCTGCCGCTATAATTATGAAGGTCATGCGGTAATGATTGATTCCATTGAAAACTTTTTTTCTACTAGTATGAACTTGTTGCAGCCAGATGTATGGAAAAAACTCTTTATCAAAGAACAGCCGATTATTACAAAGGTAAAGGATGAACCTCCGACCAAATATGTAAAAGGCTCTGAAGTGAAAAACGCAATGATTGCTAATGGCTGTTTAATTAATGGTCATGTTGAAAATAGTATCGTTTCCCGTGGAGTTAAAATCGGTAAAGGTGCAGTGATTAAGAACTGTATTATCATGCAAAAATGCCATATAGAAGATAATTGTTATCTAGATTCAGTTATTCTAGATAAAGATGTAAGAGTAGAAGCAGGAACCCACTTAGTCGGAACTGCTCGTTCCCCATATGTGATTCGAAAAGGGACGAAACAAGGAGCGTTGATGAACTCGTGAAAGTATTATTTGCTGTTTCGGAATGTGGTCCATTTGCCAAATCTGGAGGTCTAGCAGATGTTGCTGGTTCCCTTCCAAAAGAACTAAAAAACCTAGGAACAGATGTAAGAGTAATATTACCTAAGTATGGAACCATTTCTGAAGAGTATAAAATGGAAATGAAAAAAATAAAAGAATTTACTGTTCCTGTTGGTTGGAGAAATCAATATTGTGGCATTGAAGAGTTAACTTATCAGGGTGTTACCTATTATTTTGTAGATAATGAATACTATTTTAAGCGGGAGAATCTCTATGGTTATTACGATGATGGAGAGAGATTTGCCTATTTTAATCGAGCGGTGCTTGAAACCATCGCTCAGCTGAATTTTTTTCCTGATGTCATGCATTGTCATGATTGGCATACGGCGATGATTCCTTTTCTATTACGAACAGAATATTACAAGAGAAAAGGGTACGGTCTTATTAAGACGATGTTTACCATTCATAACCTTCAATTTCAGGGTATCTTTCCGAAAGAGGTGCTTAGTGATTTACTTGGACTGGACTATCAAGTCTTTCGTCCCAACACCTTAGAGTTCTTTGGAAATGTTAACTTTATGAAGGGTGCATTGGTTGCAGCTGATAAAATCACCACCGTAAGTCCGACCTATAAAGAGGAGATTCAAACACCAGTCTTTGGTGAAAAACTAGATGGACTTCTAAGGGAGAGAAACGAAGATCTCCTTGGTATTTTAAATGGAATAGACGAGGACTTTTACAACCCTGCCAAGGATGAATTGATTTACCAAACCTATACAGCAACTACTCTCGAAAAAAAATCAATCAATAAGAGCGAGATCCAAAAACGGTTTGACCTCCCACAAAGCGCAGGAACTCCCTTACTCGTTATGATTTCAAGACTAACGAAGCAAAAGGGGCTTGATTTAGTGAAGTGTGTGCTGCGCGATCTTTTACAAGAGGAGATTCAAATTATCATTCTTGGCACTGGTGATTACGAATACGAAGAACATTTAAGACAGGCTGCCCGTATTTATCCTGAAAAATTAAAAGTTTATACTGGTTTTAATGAAGAGCTTGCTCATAAGTTGTATGCCGCAGCTGACTTATTTTTAATGCCATCCTTGTTCGAACCATGTGGACTCGGTCAGTTAATTGCTATGAAATATGGTGCGGTGCCAATTGTTCGTGAAACGGGAGGCTTAAACGATACAGTCCATGCCTGGAATGAATTTACTGGTGAAGGAAATGGATTCTCCTTTAAAAACTTTAACGCTCATGACATGCTCTATACTATTCAAAGAGCGGTTAGCTTTTATCATGACCGTGATGTGTGGGAAACCATTGTCACGCAAGCAATGAAAATGGATTATAGCTGGGCACAGTCCGCATTCCGATATAACCAACTCTATGCGGAGCTCATCTCAAGGAGTGAAACCCATGTTTTCTAGTACAACTGAGTTTAAGAAGACCTTTTTAAAGAGGCTTGAGATGCTGTGCGGGAAGAATTTCTCAGAAAGCTCTAATAGAGACCACTATCAAACACTAGGGAACATGATTCGTGAATATGTAAGTAATGACTGGATTGCTACAAACGAGCGGTACCATGCTGCACAGGGGAAGCAGGTATATTATCTTTCCATTGAATACTTATTAGGAAAGTTACTAAGGCAAAATTTAATCAATCTAGGAATTGAAGAAACTGTCCAAGAAGGTCTCCAAGAACTAGGCATTGACCTGGGAGAGTTAGAAGAACTAGAAAGTGATGCGGGTTTAGGAAACGGCGGCTTAGGAAGACTAGCCGCCTGCTTTTTAGACTCCCTTGCATCCCTTAATCTTCCGGGACATGGTCATGGAATACGGTATAAACATGGGCTATTTGAACAAAAAATTGTGGATGGCTATCAAGTGGAATTACCTGAACAATGGTTACGGAGCGGCAATGTTTGGGAAATTAGGAAAGTAGACTATGCGGTGAAAATTCCATTTTGGGGTAAGGTGGAAGCCAAAATGGAAAATGAACGTCTTGTCTTTCATCACCTAAATGCGGAAACCGTTACAGCTGTACCTCATGATATGCCAGTCATAGGGTATAAATCAAATACGATTAATACGTTAAGGCTTTGGAATGCGGAACCGTCACAATTTCCCTTTCATAAAGATATTTTAAAATATAAGCGAGAAACAGAATCGATTTCTGAGTTTTTATATCCGGATGACACGCATGATGACGGGAAAATTTTAAGATTAAAGCAGCAATATTTTCTCGTTTCAGCTAGTATTCAATCCATTATTAAAAGCTACAGAAAACAACATACGAGCTTAAATCAGATCCATGAACATATTTGTATTCATATCAATGATACTCACCCCGTACTTGCTATTCCAGAATTAATGAGAATCCTCATTGATGAAGAAGGATTTGATTGGGAACAGGCATGGGAAATTACACAAAATACAATCTCGTATACAAACCATACAACCCTATCTGAAGCCTTGGAAAAATGGCCAATCCATATTTTTCAGCCATTACTACCTAGGATTTATATGATTATTGAAGAAATTAATGAACGCTTTTGCAGTGAGTTATGGAATCAAACGCCAGGTGAGTGGGAGCGAATAAGGGGTCTCGCCATTCTAGCAGATGATTTTGTGAAAATGGCTCATTTAGCGATCGTCGGAAGCTTTAGTGTCAATGGTGTGGCGAAGCTGCATACGGAGATCTTGAAGCAACGGGAGATGAATCAGTTCTACCAGTTATATCCTGAAAAGTTTAATAACAAGACAAATGGAATTGCACACCGCCGTTGGCTGCTCAAAGCCAACCCGAAATTATCATCCCTGATTTCTGAATCGATTGGGGAATCCTGGACTTATTCAGGAACAGAGCTCTCCAGCTTACTTAATTTTCAACATGATACCGCATTTTTAGAGCAGCTCCTTAAAATAAAAAATGAAAATAAGCAGGTTCTGGCAGATATTATTCTCGATAAAACGGGTGTCGCAGTGGATACACAGGCAATTTTCGATGTCCAAGTAAAACGACTTCATGCCTACAAGCGTCAATTGTTAAATGTGTTACATATTATGCACCTTTATAACAAGATTAGAGAGGATTCCAGTTTCTCGCTTGTACCAAGAGTGTTTATTTTTGGAGCAAAGGCATCTCCGGGGTATTATTATGCAAAGAAAATTATTAAATTAATTAATACGGTGGCTGAAAAAATAAATAATGACCCAAAAGTGAATGACCGCTTGAAAGTCATTTTCCTTGAGAATTATCGTGTTTCTTTAGCTGAAAAAATTTTTCCTGCTGCAGATGTAAGTGAACAAATCTCAACGGCAAGCAAAGAAGCGTCAGGTACGGGAAATATGAAATTTATGATTAATGGCGCATTAACGGTTGGGACATTAGATGGTGCTAATATTGAAATAAAGGAATTGGTGGGCGACTCAAATATTTTTACATTTGGTCTTAGTGCAGAAGAAGTTCTCCATTATTATCAACATGGAGGATACCAATCTGTTGACTATTATCACCATGATGTTAGAATTCGTCAGGCAGTCGATCAACTGGTAAACGGATTTTTTCCTGGAGTTTATAACGAATTTGAGCCAATTTTTGATTCCCTACTTGAGGAAAATGATCAATATTTTGTTTTAAAGGATTTTGCATCCTATGCTGATATTCAACGTTCTGTTGGAGAAGCGTTTAATGATACTTTAAGATGGCAAAAAATGAGTTTATCGAATATTGCTCATGCGGGTTATTTTTCAAGTGACCGAACCATTCAAGAATACGCGGATGGTATTTGGGGGATTAAATCAATTTAACAAAAAAGCTTCTGCTAAAATGGCAGAAGCTTTCTTTGTTTTATTTAGGCTCCTTTAAACTTGGATGTTGATTTCCACTCCAGGCGCTTCGCTTTCCGCGGGCGTGCCGGGGAGCCTCCTCGTCGCTTCGCTCCAATCAACATTGCCGTTTATCGCAGCATTTATTTAAATATAATGTCCGATGAAAATTCCAATCGCTAATAAAAATCCAAAAATCGTATTGGTTTGGGCAGTTGCCTTCATTGCTGGTGCCATTTGAATTGGCAACGTACCAGCGATAAAACCTTTGATTGCTTTGATTGCTTTCGGTACACTTAGTATAACAACTGCTGTCCAAATTGGTGCCTCATTGCTGATGATAAGACCGAGAATCCAAAGGTAAGAAAAGACGAACATGACAGCTAATAAGCGGATGGCTTTCTTTTTTCCAATAAGGATGGCTAATGTTTTACGGCCATTTTCTTTATCACCATCAAGGTCACGAATGTTATTTGAAAAGTTAATTGCGCCAACTAACACTAATATTGGAATGGAAATAAGGATACTTGTCTTGGAAACAGTTCCTGTTTGGATAAAGAAAGTAATCAGAATTATTAACATTCCCATGAAAAAGCCTGAAAATAATTCACCAAATGGGGTGTAAGCTATCGGTAATGGACCACCGCTATATAGATATCCAACTGCCATACAAACGAGACCGACTGCTGCCAGCCACCAGCTGCTATTCAAACAAATATAAACTCCTAATAAAAGGGCTATTCCATAAAGGCTTAAAGCAATTTGCATTACTGTTTTTGGCTTAATTCCGTCACGGACAATAGATCCGCCAATTCCGACTGAATGTTCATTGTCGAGGCCGCGTTTAAAATCAAAGTATTCATTAAACATATTCGTAGCTGCTTGTATTAATAAACTAGCAATTAACATGGCTAAAAATAGTCCAAAGTGAATGTTGCCTGATTTTAAAGCAAGTGCAGTACCTAATAAAACCGGTACGAAAGCAGCAGTTAATGTATGTGGTCGGGTCATTTGCCACCAAACTTGAAAGCCACGATTTGATTCAACGGCAGGTTTTGAATTCTGCTGTATATTTGGCTGCATATTATTCTCTCCCTTTTCTAAAATTTATTCTCTATATGAAGTTCAATTAGTAGTGTTGTATGGGTTTATGCCCAAAACTAAGTGTATGGAATTCCAGTATTAGTGTCAATTAATTTTTGCTATCAAAACTAGAAGATAATACCTGTTCGATTATTATTAGTTGGTTCGTGGGACAATGAAAGTAATGATAAATCCGTTTTCACCAAAAAGGTGACAATTTGATATATAATAAGGAATGAAGGCAGTTTTAGTAGTGACAAGTAATATTGACTTCTTTACAATGGGAATAGTATCTTAAATAAAGCTTAAAATGAATGGATAACAGTCATTTCGGCTGTTTTGGAGGGATTTGTTTGGTTACCATTCAAGAAACGGAAATAATACAAAAGGGTCTTTCGGCGGTTAATCGTGCGAAAGAACTAGGTCGGCCGATTTTAATAAGTGAAGTTCATCAAATGGACATGATTCACCCATTACAATTTTTTAATGCCGGAAAGGAACGCTACCAAGGGGAACGTTTTTTCTGGAAGGATCCTACAAATGATGTCATTCTTATTGGACTTGGTATCTCTAAACAAATTCAGTCGGATCAGGCTACTGACCGCTTTTTTCTTGTTGAGAAGGAGTGGAAAAACTTCTTAAAGGATAGCCTTATTTACAACGAATTTAACGAAATTGGGACTGGTCCTGTCATGTTCGGTGGTTTTTCATTTGACCCTTATAAAGAAAAAACAGAGCTCTGGTCTAAATTTGCGGATTCTTTATTTCATATTCCTAAATACTTACTAAGTATTGTTCATGGAAAGGCCTTTTTAACCATCAACACAGTTTGTACCCCCCATGATGACTTGTCTTTATTCAGCAAGATTCTCGAAGAAAGAAATCAACTATTAGGTTCCTTAGAACAAAAATATAAATCACTGCCTAGTGCATTAGTTGAAAAAAGAGAGATTCTTCCTGAAAAATGGAAAAGCACTGTTGATGGAGTTGTGAATGAGTTAACAAATGGTCCGTTAAAAAAGGTTGTACTTGCACGTGAATTAAGGCTTGTTTTTAACGACTTAGTAGAGGCTGAGGATGTACTAAATAATTTGTACACCCAGCAGCACGAAAGCTTTATTTTTGCTTTTGAGTCGAATGGGGATTGCTTCATCGGTGCTTCACCAGAGAGGCTCGTTAAAAAACAGGGAACTGAAGTGTACTCTACATGTCTGGCTGGCTCTATTTCAAGGGGAAAGACCGAAGAAGAAGATCGAATTTTAGGTGAGACGTTATTAAACGATCAGAAAAACTTAATCGAGCATGGTTATGTGGTGGAAATGATTAAGGAAGCCCTGGAAGAATCATGTGAAGAAATCATTCTTCCAGCTAAGCCTCAGTTAATGAAAATTAGAGATATTCAACACTTGTACACACCTGTGATAGGAAAGTGTAATCAAGCAGCTTCCTTATTGCTATTAGTTGAACGACTTCACCCCACTCCTGCACTTGGCGGATTACCGAAAGAGGCGGCAGTTGAAAAGATTAGACAGGTGGAGGACTTAGACCGTGGTTTTTATGCTGCTCCGCTAGGCTGGGTAGATTATAGGCAGAATGGTGAATTTGCCGTTTCGATCCGTTCTGGTCTTATTCAGGGAAGAGAGGCTTCG
The DNA here is from genome assembly GCF_047302305.1 of Neobacillus phoenicis. Classification (NCBI taxonomy): domain Bacteria; kingdom Bacillati; phylum Bacillota; class Bacilli; order Caryophanales; family Bacillaceae; genus Neobacillus; species Neobacillus phoenicis. The sequence continues at coordinate 1,745,635 of NZ_CP154847.1, forward strand.
TTGTTTGCTGGATGTGGTGTGGTTGCAGACTCGAATGCAGAAAGTGAATATATGGAGACGAGTTTGAAGTTTAGACCCATGCTTCGAGCTCTTGGAGGACAATAATATGAATCATCAAGAAGCATTAACCGCATATATCGCTGCCTTTGTTGCAGAGCTTTTTTCTTCAGGAATAACAGATGTGGTCGTTAGCCCGGGCTCTAGATCTACCCCCATGGCAATGGTGATGGCGGAACATCCTGATTTGAAGGTTCATATCCATGTAGATGAGCGCTCAGCGGCTTTTTTTGCCTTAGGAATAGCAAAAGCAACAAAAAGACCAGTAGCTATTCTTTGTACTTCGGGCACTGCTGCAGCAAACTATTTTCCAGCCATTGTTGAGGCACGCTATTCAAGGGTGCCATTAATTGTGTTGACAGCAGACAGGCCACATGAGTTAAGAGAAGTGGGTGCTCCACAGGCAATTGACCAAATTCATTTATATGGAAAACATGTTAAGTGGTTTGCAGAAATGGCCTTACCGGAGAATAGTGACGAAATGATCCGTTATGCACGGACAGTCTGTGCTCGGGCCACGGCTATCGCAACAGGGGCACCATCTGGACCCGTTCATTTGAATTTTCCATTTAGGGAACCGCTTATCCCTAAGATGGATGAAACTCTGTTCCAATTTACAGAACGGCCAAAAGGATATGTGAAGGTTCATAATGGCGAATTAACTATAGATGATGTGTATTTTAAAGAAATGGCAGTAAAATTAAGGGGAAAAGAGAGAGGCATTATTGTTTGTGGGAATCTCGAAGACAAAAATTTTGCTGATGCTGTGACCAAACTTTCCACTTCATTAAACTTTCCAATATTGGCGGACCCGTTGTCTCAATTAAGAAGCGGGGGACATAGTCATGAAAATATTATTGAAACGTACGATACATTTTTACGAAATGAAGATGCCAAATCCTTTCTGAAGCCTGAAGTGGTGATTCGATTCGGGGCCATGCCCATCTCGAAATCATTAACGATTTTCTTAAAAGAAAATCATGCAGCAGAGCAATATGTCATTGATGGTGGTGGAGGCTGGCGCGACCCCGCATCGTTATCTACTGAAATGGTTTTTTGTAATGAAACTTTATTTTGTGAAAAATTGCTTAGCTTTAATGAAAGCAAAGGATCTACTGCCTTCTTAGAAGAATGGCGTAAGGTAAACGAGCTAACGAAATCGAATATGACCCAAATACGAGATATCACAGAATTAAGTGAAGGGCGTCTGTTTTACCAATTAGCAGATTTATTGCCTGAAGGTTCAACTCTTTTTGTTGGAAATAGCATGCCGATTCGTGACTTAGATAGTTTCTTCCTAAATAATAATAAATCTATTAAGGTTATGGCTAACAGAGGTGCAAACGGGATCGATGGGACTGTATCCACAGCACTAGGGGCCGCCTTGTATTCTGATTCATTATATCTTGTGCTAGGTGATTTAACCTTTTTCCATGATTTAAATGGCCTTATCGCAGCAAAACTTTACAATATTAATATCCATATCATCCTAGTGAACAATAATGGGGGCGGAATTTTTTCTTTCCTTCCACAGTCTGAACACCCTAAGAATTTTGAACTCTTGTTTGGAACACCGTTAAATATAGACTTTGAGCACGCTGTTCGCATGTTTAATGGGTATTTTTCCAGAATCCAAAATTGGGATCAGTTTGAATTGGAAATGAAAAAATCAGTTGACCAGTCTGGTATTAATGTGTACGAAGTGGCAACGAACAGAGAAAAAAATCGTGACGAGCACCGCGAAATTTGGCGTTCTGTTTCCCAGGAAATATCAGAATTTGTCAAAGGAGCTCATTAATGGATGTAGTGGTGGAGGGGCTTAACTATCATGTTGAAGTTTTCGGAAATGGATTTCCCTTGGTTTGTTTACATGGATTTACAGGGGATTTTACGACATGGCTCCCATTTGTTGAAGAGTGGAGTAGGCATTCCAAGGTGATCATACCTGACATTATTGGTCATGGGCAGACTGAGTCACCTGATTCACTAGATTTCTACAATATTGAGGCGGTAGCCCATAATTTATATAAACTCCTTGATCATATAGGAGTGGAACAAGTGGATGTGCTTGGTTATTCAATGGGGGGAAGGCTTGCTCTTACCTTTGCCATTCTCTTTCCTCATAGGGTTCGTAAGTTGATTTTGGAAAGTGCATCACCTGGACTTCCAACAGAGAAGGAAAGAGAAATTCGCCGCATGAATGATGTGAAACTTGCAAATTTTATTAATGAGCATGGAATTCAACCGTTTGTCGATTACTGGGAGGAGATTCCCTTATTTTCGACCATGAAGAGTTTGCCTAAATCAATCAATGAATCCATAAGGAGTCAACGTTTAAACAATTCGTCAATCGGGCTTGCCAATAGCTTGAGAGGTATGGGCACCGGGTCACAGCCTTCCTGGTGGGGAAGATTGAATGAGATAGAAATAGATGTCCTGCTGCTTACTGGTAAAAAGGATAATAAGTTCTGTTTGATAGCTGAAAAAATGCTCAAAGAGTTGAAAAACGGAGCTTGGATGATTTGTGAAAACAGTGGACATGCAATTCATGTGGAAGAAAAAGAAAAGTTTGGTACAATAGTAAGTGACTTTCTTAATACATAATAAAGGAGGATATCATTTTGACAGTAGAATGGATTGCAGGACGTAAATATGATGAGATTTTATATGAAACATATAACGGGATTGCAAAAATTACGATTAACAGACCGCACGTACATAATGCGTTCACACCAAAAACAGTATCAGAGTTAATCGACGCTTTTGCTTTTGCACGCGATGATTCTAGTATTGGGGTTATTGTTTTAACAGGTGCTGGTGATAAGGCATTCTGTTCTGGTGGAGATCAATCGGTTCGTGGACATGGCGGATATGTGGGAGAAGACCAAATTCCACGCTTAAATGTACTCGATCTTCAACGCTTAATTCGAGTGATTCCTAAGCCAGTCATTGCGATGGTTAAGGGATATGCAATTGGTGGTGGACATGTTCTTCATGTTGTATGTGATTTAACGATTGCAGCTGATAATGCTAGATTTGGACAAACTGGTCCTAAAGTGGGTAGCTTTGATGCTGGTTATGGTTCAGGTTATCTTGCAAGAATTATCGGTCATAAGAAAGCCCGTGAAATCTGGTACTTATGCCGTCAATACAATGCACAAGAAGCCCTTGATATGGGACTTGTAAATACAGTAGTTCCACTTGAGAAAGTCGAAGAAGAAACCATTCAATGGTGTAATGAAATTCTTGAGAAGAGCCCAACTGCCCTTCGTTTCTTAAAAGCAGCAATGAATGCTGATACAGACGGCTTAGCTGGCCTACAGCAGTTCGCTGGTGACGCAACATTACTTTACTATACAACGGATGAAGCAAAAGAAGGCCGTGATTCCTTCAAGGAAAAACGCAAGCCTGATTTCGGCCAATTCCCACGTTTTCCTTGATTAAAAAAATTGCTAACAGCTTGATGGCTCCCATCAGGCTGTTTTTAATAGAAAGGCTATGTTAAAGATTCTCTGTTGTTTTTATAGACAATGTTGTTTGGAGCGGAAGGCGCGAAGACTCCTGCGGGAGTACGGGGCAGGGGAGACCCCGCAGGAGCGTAGCGATGAGGAGGCTCCCCGGCACGCCCGCGGAAAGCGAAGTGCCTGGAGCGGAAATCAACAAACAAGTTTAATACAGCCAATAGAAAAAGCGAAGGCGATGATTTAATGCAATACGAGACAATGCCTAACTTCATAAAGAAACGAGTTTTTTTAACGCCGGATCGGACGGCGGTGTATTTTAACGAGCAGACCTTAACCTTTAAAGAACTTTATGAACGTTCCTTTAAGACTGCAGGGCAGCTTCAGGCACTAGGCGTTCAAAAAGATGATTTCCTTGCCGTTTTATTAAAAAACCATATAGATACGATTGTGATATTATTTGCCCTTCAGTTGTTAGGGGTAAAAGCAGTTATTTTGAATAACCGTTTAACACCAGCAGAATTAGTATGGCAATTAAGTGATTCCAAAGCAGCCTTTCTCCTTGTTGAAGACTCATTTTCAGATATAGAACAAGCCATAAGAGTCGAAATACCATCTCTAGCTACAATGACAAAAAGCGGCTTGTTTAACGTGGAAACAAAAACTCCCGTAATACAGGAGGAAATCAACTTATCAGATACCTGTACGATCATGTATACTTCAGGAACAACAGGTCATCCAAAAGGAGTTATACAAACCTATGGGAACCACTGGTGGAGTTCGGTCGGATCTGCGTTAAATTTAGGATTTATGGACAGTGATTGCTGGTTATGTGCGGTACCACTGTTTCATATCAGTGGATTCTCCATTTTGATGCGGAGTGTCATCTATGGCATGCCTATTGTATTACATGATAACTTTGATGCGGAACGAACGATTGAAGATATGACCACTAAAAAAGTTACCATTATGTCTGTGGTAGGAACCATGCTAACCAGGATTGTTGATACACTACAGGAGAGGCGTCTACCTCCTCATTTTCGCTGTATGCTACTGGGAGGAGGGCCAGCGCCATTGCCATTGCTGCAAGCCTGTTTAGAAAAAAATATTCCAGTTTTTCAAACCTATGGCATGACCGAATCCTCCTCACAGATCGTAACACTTTCTCCAGAATACAGCTTAGCCAAGCTTGGATCTGCCGGTAAGCCATTGTTCCCTGCACAGCTGCAGATTAGGATGGAGGATGAACGTATGGCAGAGGCAGGAGAGGCTGGTGAAATTGTCGTAAAAGGACCCAATGTTACACCTGGCTACTTGAATAGGCCGGATGCCACAAAAGAAAAAGTACGCAACGGCTGGTTTTACACGGGTGATATCGGTTACCTCGATGCGGACGGATTCTTGTATGTGATTGACCGGCGGTCGGATTTAATTATTTCAGGGGGAGAAAATATATATCCTGCTGAAATTGAATCTGCATTGCTTGCCCATTCAGATGTTGCTGAAGCTGGTGTTACAGGGATACAAGATACGAAATGGGGACAGGTGCCCGTTGCATTTATTGTATTGAGAAGTGGTAAAAAAGTAGAAGAAGATGATCTTCGAGAGTTTTGCTTACAACGCCTTGCAAAATATAAGGTACCCAAAGCTTTCTATTTTACCGAAATGCTGCCTCGAAATGCTGCAAAGAAATTATTGAGAAGGAATCTTCGAGAATGGCTAAGAGAAGGAAGATATAAATGATGAAGATTGTATCAGTTGAACTTTTTGTCATTCAGATGCCCTTAAGATCTCCTTTCTTAACTCATTTAAGTACTGTAGACACTCGTGAGGGAATCATCGTAAAGGTTACAAATAAAGACGGGATAGCTGGCTATGGGGAAGGTGTGGCTTTTTCATCCCCATGGTACACAGAAGAAACCGTTTCAACTAGTTTACATATGTTAACCGATTTTTTAATTCCCTTATTACAAAAAAATCCAATTAACCATCCCGAAAATCTTCACTCCCTTTTTAATTCTATTAGAAGAAATCATATGGCAAAGGCTGCTTTAGAAACGGCCGTATGGGATCTATTTGCGAAAATCCATTCACAGCCACTGTCTAAGATACTGGGAGGTACTCATACGGAAATTGCCTCGGGTGTAGTTGTAGCAACAGACTCAGCATCAAAGGCATTAAAGCAGATTGAACAATATCTTGATGAAGGGTATCAGCGTATTAAAGTTAAGATTCATCCGAACCAGGATTATTTCTTTCTAACAGAAATCCGACGAAACTACCCAGACATCCCGATTATGGCGGATGCCAATTCTGCTTATTCGTTAGAGGATGTTGATCGTTTAAAAGCGCTAGATGATTTTAATCTACTGATGATTGAACAGCCGCTTGCACAAGATGATATTTTAGAACATTCCATTCTTCAAAAAGAACTGAAGACTCCCATTTGCTTGGATGAAAGCATTGTTAGTTTTGATGATGCAAGAAAGGCGATTGAGTTTGGCAGCTGTAAGGTAATCAACATCAAAGTGGGGCGTGTGGGAGGCCTATATGAGGCCAAACGAATCCATGATTATTGTTTGGAAAAGGAAATCCCTGTTTGGTGTGGCGGAATGATTGAATTTGGTATATCTCGTGCTCACAATATTGCGCTTGCTTCCCTTCCTGGATTCACCATACCAGGAGATATCAGTGCATCGAGCCGTTTTTGGGAGGAAGACATCATCTCGCCGGAAGTTGTTGTGGAAAATGGCTTTATTACAGTACCGAATCAACCAGGTATTGGTTTTAACGTAAATGAGAAGAGACTTAATGAGATTCTTTTAACAAAAAAGACTTTTCAGTTCTAATACGAAAAGAACCAGCCTACATGACAGCTGGTTCTTCTTTTATCAATTACGATAAACCACTTGGTTCAAAGGTCTTACAATCCGTTTCCTTATTAGAATCAGCTGTATCACCAGTATGGCTGACTACATAAATTTGATCCGCACTACATCTATTACCCTTCGCCCAAAACGAACAGTTATTTACTTCACATAATACATCTTTAGCCATTGTTGTATCACTCCTTTTTGGATTTTAAGATACAGAAATAGCATTTGATGATTTCAAGGAAAACATGCCTGCCAGAATAGGGATATTACTTTTTAGGAATGCTTGTTTTGGCCTGTCTTAAATAGCGCTTATCATTCATAAATAAGCTCCAGAAGTAAATAAAGCCGGGAAACAAAATGGCAAAACCAACAATATAGGTAATAAATATCGCTCTAAAAGAGTTTGGATCCGTAAAAGCAGAATGAATCGTAACCTCAGGATAAACAATGTAAGGCAAATGCGCTTTACCATAGACATAACTGGCTACTAAATATTGTGCGGTTATGGCTATAACAGATAGTCGAGGCCAGCCGGGTGTCTTTGTCTTATTAGAGGGTAGCAATAAGCCAAGTCCACCTACTAAAAAGCATCCTAGTGATAGGTAAAGTAATGGAAGGTCCTTCATCATTTTCCCATAAATCCAAGCTGCCTCATTTTTTAAAGTAAACATAATAAGAAATGCCATTATTAAAGAAATGGGCCCAATAAACAATGCATCTCTCCGATAGACACGGTAAGCCTCGAATTCCTCTGAGGCTTTTGAATAGTCCGCTAATAGGAGGGAGGAAAGGAAAAGAGTACTTGTTAGGGCAAATCCGAAAAAAGCATATTCATTGGGGCTCGTAAACAATCCTGCTAAATCTAAGGTTTGCCTGCTCCCGGAAAAATCCACATAGTTCCCATGGGTAATGGGAAGTACACTAATTAATAATCCTGGAATGACAATACCTGAAATTCCAGAAATGTAGGTAAGTGGTTTTTTGTATTCCTCAGCTATATTAGAAAAGACCAAGAACGCACTGCGGATGGACAACAGTAATAAGATAAGACTTCCTGGTACTAATAAAATCGTACCGAGTGTGTAGGCGCCTCTAGGAAAAAGACTGTATACGGCAACTACAAGTGCCACAATAAACGTATTAGTTACCTCCCAGGTCGGGGATAGGTAGCGGTTAGCAATGCTTGTAGCTGTTGCTTTTCTACGATTAATGTAGAACATCGACCAAAATCCTGCGCCAAAATCCATTGTGGCCATAACAGCATAGATAAACACAAATCCCCATAATACTGTTATTGCAAGATAGACATCTAACATGATTGTTCCACCTTCTTATGAATTTGAACTAAACAGTGGTACTCCTTTTTGATCCGCACGGTTTAGGTCATCAATAACGGTATTTTTCTTGAAATAATACCGAAGGACAAAAAGAACTGAAAAGGCTAAAATCGCATAGACAATCGCAAATAGGATGAATAATATTCCTAAATTGGTTGCTGTAGTGACAGAATCTTTTGTTGAAAGCACATGATAGATGGTCCATGGCTGCCTTCCTGTACAAGCAAAGACCCAACCAAATTCAATTCCTAAAACCGCCAAAGGACCAGAAAGCACGTAGAGCCACATTAACCACTTTGGAAAGTTATCTTTTTTCAACACTCGTTTCCACGCAAGTCCAAGAAAAGAAAGGAGAATGAGAAGAGAACCGATGCCAACCATTCCATTAAACAGGGTATGGACAAACAGCGGCGGCCAGTGTTCTTTAGGGAAATCGTGTAACCCTTTAACAACGGTATCAAAACTATTTCCAGCTAAAAAACTTAATGCCCATGGAATTTCAATCGCCCCTTTTATAGTCTCTGTTTCTCGATCTGTAAATCCACCAATCGCGAGTGGTGCATGGGACTGAGTTTCAAATAACCCTTCAGCAGCTGCAAGCTTCTCTGGTTGGTACTCATGAAGAAGTTGAGCGGATTCATGCCCATTAAGAGCAGTTAATAAGGAAAAAATACCCCCAACAATAAGACTCAGCATCAATGCTTTTTGATGAAATTGATAAATTCTTGAAGGACGATCTGCTTTTAGCATTTTATAGGCTGAGACCGTTGCTACAATGAAGGCCCCTGTTGTATAAGCGGATAGAGCTACATGCCCAGCGGTTACGAAAAAGCTTGGATTAAAGAAAGCTGCCCATGGGTCTACATCGACAATCTTCCCATTGACAATATTAAAACCAGCTGGTGTCCCTTCAAAGGCATGGACATTGGTAATCAATACAGCTGACCCCATTGCTCCTATGGCAACGAGGAGTAAGCTCGTAATTCTCATCCATGGGGCAATGCGTTCTGCAGCATAGACATATATGGACATAAATAAGGCCTCTATGAAGAAAGCATAGATCTCAATTTGAAAGGGAAGGGCCATTACCTTTCCAATCACTTCCATGAAACCAGGCCACAGCAAGGACAGCTGTACCCCAGCGATGGTACCAGTTGGAATGCCTACTCCGAGAAGAACGGCGAATGCTTTTGTCCATCTTTTAGCCATGACCACATACTCAATATCCTTGGTCTTTTGATAAATGAGCTCAGCAGTCAATATCATAAAAGGTAATCCAACCCCTATAGTAGCAAAGATAATATGGAAGCCCATCGTTGTTCCGAATAGACTCCTTGCGATTAATAAATCATCCATGTGAATCTCCCTCTCTAGTTTACACGTATGAATGTATTGTTTACATGTTAAGGAGGAATATGTAATTTTTTCTATAAAAAAACCTCCCGTTTTACAGGAGGTAGATACTTAATTATTTAATGCAGTTTTTAGGGAATCAAGATTTTTAGACATTAATGTAAAGTATGTTTCCTTGTTTTTGATGTCATTTTTTGATAATATTCCAAGGTTGTGAAGTGGTAAAGCCCTTGCACCAATTTCCTTTTGAACGACTTTTCCTAGTTTCGATTGGACGTTTTGTTCGAAAAGAATATAGTGTAAGCCGTCATGATCAGCAATTGAAATTATTTTTTCAAGTTCTTTTTGTGTAGGTTCATTTGTTGTTGAAAGTCCAGAAATACTAATTTGTTCAATGCCATACCGTTTTTCCCAGTAACCAAATGCAGCATGGGTAACGATTATTTTTTTATGCTTTGCAATTGAAATCGTCTGCTGATATTGAGTATTCAGTTCATCTAATTCAGTTGCCAGCTTCTGATAATTAGCTTCAAAAAGGTCTTTATTTTTCGGCATTTCTTTAGTTAATCGATCACGAATCACGGCTGCCATTTCCTTTGAATAAATAGGATCAAGCCATACATGTGGATTGACATCACCGCGGTGCTCATGCTTGTCTTCCTCTTCTTCGTGAAGAGTGCTATCTTCCTTTGGCAGTTGAAGTTGATCCGCAACAGACACCAACTTTACATTTTCATTTTTTAATGTACCTTTTGCCTTTTCTACAAAGCCTTCCAGTCCGAGGCCAATATAGAATAATAAGTCTGAATCAGCCAAATTCATCATATCCTTTTGGGATGGCTCAAAAGTATGTTCATCGGCGCCAGGTGGATAAATGGTCTTTACATCAACCAAGTTACCCCCAATTCGTTCTGTAAAATATTGTAAGGGAGCAACTGTTGTATAAATTGTTAATTTGTCTTTTTTTGATTGTGACTGTTGGGTACCGTCTGAACATGCAGATAAAACAAGTGTTAATGGCAACAACAGAGAAAGTAATAGAATAATTCTTTTCATAAAAACTCCTCATCCTATATTTAAATCGGATTTATTACGATTTATTTGTCAAAAAAATTTTAGAATATAAAAAAGAAATAAAAGTGTATAATACGGAACGATCCCGATTTCCTCAAGTATCTTACAAAAAAAAAGCCATCAATGCAAGTATAATATTTGTTTTAACTAAGGAATATTATGTATGCTTATATAGAAAGGTGGGATTCAGAAATGGAAAAATTAACATTGTTAAATGAAATCTTAGAGTTCAATCACCAATTTGTGGAAAAACATGAATATGAGAAATATGAAACAACTAAATTTCCAAATAAAAAAATGGTGATCCTCACTTGTATGGATACTCGTTTATTAGAGTTATTGCCGAAGGCTTTAAATTTAGGTAATGGGGATGCGAAGATTGTTAAAAATGCAGGAGCAATTGTCTCACATCCGTATGGAAGTATTATGAGGAGTATTCTCATCGCTTTATATCAATTAAAAGCGCAGGAGGTTTTAGTAATAGCTCACCATGATTGTGGAATGAGTGGTATGAAGGCAGAACCTGTGATTGAGAATATGAAGGAGCGGGGGATTTCTGAGGAAACGTTCAATATACTTACATATTCTGGGATTGATATTAAACAATGGTTGCATGGTTTTGATAATGTAACAGAGAGCGTAGAAAATAGTGTAAGCATTATTAAAAACCATCCATTAATGCCGAAGGATGTTCCGGTTCATGGCTTAGTCATTGATCCGAAAACAGGAAAACTAGATTTAGTTGTCGATGGGTACAAAAATTAATGCTTCTCTTTTTCAGGTACAGGATCTAATCCACCTGGGTGAAAGGGATGGCACTTTAATATGCGCTTGATAGTAAGCCAGCCGCCCTTGAAGGCTCCGAATCGTTGGATAGCCTCTAAGCCATAATGTGAACAGGTTGGATAGAACCTGCAAGTTGGTGGTTTAATGGGTGAAATAACAATTTGGTAAAAACGAATGAATGAAATAAAAACTTTTTTCAACACGGGTTTCACTCCCTAATTACGATTAATGTAAACATACCATATTTTACAATGGACGTCTAAATGCTTAACTGTACTAAGTAGATGAAAAAACTTGGTTTTTGCGGTATAGTAGTAGGTAGATTATAAAAGGAGTGATTCTTAATGCCTTCAGTTGAAAGCTTTGATTTAGATCATAATGCTGTTAAAGCCCCTTATGTAAGACACTGTGGTGTTCATAAGGTAGGTAGTGACGGGATTGTTAATAAATATGATATTCGTTTTTGCCAGCCAAACAAGCAAGCTATGAAACCAGATGCCATTCATACATTGGAGCACTTGCTTGCGTTTAATATTCGCAAGCATTCAGAGAAGTACGATCACTTTGATATTATTGACATCTCACCAATGGGGTGCCAAACAGGTTATTATCTAGTGGTAAGCGGTGAACCAACGGTAGAGGAGATTATCGATCTTCTTGAGGATACTATGAAGGATGCAGTGGAAATCATTGATATCCCTGCTGCAAATGAAAGACAATGCGGCCAAGCAAAACTGCATGATTTAGAAGGTGCCAAACGCTTAATGCGTTTCTGGCTTGAACAAAGCAAAGAGGATTTAAAACAGGTATTTGCATAAAAAATAAAAAGGTTGACTCCGGTCAACCTTTTTATTGTGGCTTATCTTCTTGATCCATCTCTTTTTGGTCTATATGTGGATTTTTTTCTAAAGAATCGATTGTATGTTTATAGGAATAGGCTTTGGAAGTAGTTATTACTGCTAAAAGTAAAACCACAATGACAATGACAATACAAACGACAAATACCGTATTCAAAGCTTTGGCCTCCTTGACTCCCTGTTCTTCTCTTATTGTATCACGAATAAGTCATCGTTGATTAGAAAAGCAAATAAAAAGGAGGCTGAATTGGCAGCCTCCTTAAATTAATTAAGTGGTATGTACAATCAATGAATATTTCTTGGATAATAAGTATTTGTGCGAAGTTGACCATATTCTTCCTGTGCAAATTTCCCTTTAAGACTTTCTATTAAGTAAAGCCCCATTAAATCATATAGTTCTTGTTTATCCATTTCTTGAATTAAGGCTAAAAGATCTTCATGTGTCATTTCTTCTAAAAAGGCAAATGTAAGCATATCAATATCCTCTTCGTCACCAGTTAGCTTATTTCGATACATTTCATATAACTCATCGACCAATTTCAATTGCCACACCTCCTTAGAATAATCATTTGCATTCCTAACTTATTGAATTCCCATATTAAGATAAAATAAACCCTTGGAAAAAATTAACTGAAAAATCTGTTTTCTTGATTGTATGTTAATTATATCGTATTCATCTCTAAAAAATGAGTCGAAATATGAAAAAGAATAAATTTTTCTCAATTGTGGACTACTATAGGTAAAAGGGGATGACATAATGAGTGAGCAAAAGAAAACCTATTATATAGATGTCGGAACAGGTGAAATTTCACAAAGTGCCACCAGCTCGACATGGAGTTATAAAATACAAGCGGACGATGAAGAAATAACACAACTGCGCGAACTGTTTGATGAAAATTATTCCACCGAGTGGCAAAACTTTTTTAGAGCCCATGTTCCTTATGTCCAGTATCATTACGACCGGGAAAACGATGCGTATGATAATACGATTCAGAAAGTGTATGGGATGCTGCATAAATTAGGTGATGACGAGGCAAAAAACCATATTGAAAGTATGGATATCTTACCCAAACAAGAATAAATGCAAGTAACAGGCTGACTCCTTAGTTTTTGAGTCAGTCTCTTTTTTCGCTTATAATAAAAGTATATTGAAAAAAGTAGGGCGGTTTTTTAATGATACAGTTTTTCGATCAGAATAAAAATAAAGTGGAACTTGTTTTCAAACAAAAGGCCTTTAAGGAAGAGGCCAAACATGTACTAGTTATTTGCCAACAAGGGGACAAGTGGCTTTTAACGAATCATAAGAAAAGGGGCCTGGAATTTCCTGGAGGAAAAGTAGAGCCCATTGAAACCCTGGAAGAAGCAGCAAGAAGAGAGACATTTGAAGAAACAGGTGCCATTTTGGGACAACTACAATTTGTTGCAGAGTACAAAGTGAGCGATCAAAACAGTTCATTTGTTAAAGCGGTTTTTTGGGGACAAGTAAAAGAAATGGATAGGAAGAACAACTATCATGAAACAAATGGGCCTGTCATGCTCGAGGGGGATGTATTGGAATTAAGAATGGGAAATCAGTTTAGTTTTATTATGAAGGATCAAGTCATTGAAGAATGTATCCATCACATTAAGCAAAAATCAAAAGAATAGTGGAAGCTTCTTCGCAAACCACTACTCTTTGATTAGTTTCTTTTCCAACAATTCAACCAACTGATACATAATCGTGGCAACTACAGCTATAACTAAAAGTGATAAGAATACAAGTGTAAAATTAAACACTTGGAAACCGTAGATAATCATGTATCCAAGTCCACGGGAAGAAACAAGAAATTCACCAACAATCACACCTACCCAGGATAGACCGACATTTACTTTTAAAGTGGAAATCATCGTCGGAAAGCTTGCTGGTAAAATGGCTTCCTTAAAGCACTGAAGGCGTGATGCCCCGAATGTTTGCAATACTTTTAAGTAGTTGGGGTCCACCTCCTTAAAGGACGTATACACAACAATAGTGGTAATGATGATAGAGATGATTGCACCCATGGCAATGATAGAAGGGTACCCAGGGCTCAAGGCTACAATTAATATCGGTCCCAGTGCTACTTTTGGCATAGCATTTAAAATGACCAAATAAGGATCAAGGATCTTTTGTATCCTAGGTGACCACCAGAGGACAGCAGCCAGTACGATTCCTAATAGAGTTCCAAGAATAAATCCACAAATGGTCTCTGTTAAGGTGACGCCTAAGTTGGCTACGAGAGAACCATCTTTGATTTTATCTAAAAAAAGATGCCAAATTTTTGAGGGGGAACTAAAAATTAATGGATCAATCCACTGCTTTTGACTGGCTAGTTCCCAAGTAGAAAAAAAGGCGATAAAAATAATAGCCTGATAAAATCGGATCCATCTTTGTTCAATTTTTAAAGAATGAATGTACATTTTATGGAGGAGTGTCACCTTATTCTTGTTCTGGTTCAAGAGACTCCAACTCCTTCCATATCATTTGAAAGATATCTGAGTAAAGTTCATGGTTCCTTGCCTCAAAAGGGGTCAGCCTTCTCAACTCTTCAGGCATTACAAAGGTCTTGTAGATCCTTCCAGGACTTGGTGAGAGCAAATAGACACGATCACTCATCGCAATGGCTTCACCAATATCATGGGTAACAAGTATGGCTGTTTTACCAAAGGTTTCTAATGTACGTGACACTAGGTCCTCCAGTTTAAGCTTTGTTTGATAATCAAGTGCAGAAAAGGGCTCATCAAGCATAAGTAGCTTTGGTTGTGTCGCTAGTGTCCGTACAAGGGCGACCCTTTGCCGCATGCCGCCAGATAATTGCTTAGGAAGTTGTTTCTCCACTCCACTTAAGCCAATTTGCCCGAGTAGGTCCAAGGCACTCGCTTTCGTTTGATCATTTAACTGATTGGATAATTTCAGCCCGATCAAGATATTTTCCTCTATCGTTTTCCAAGGAAACAAATAATCCTGCTGAAGCATGTAGCCAATTTCATTTTTAGCGGTTGAAACGGGTTTACCCTCTAACAATATCGATCCTTGTGTCGGTTTAAGTAAGCTGGATATGATCGATAGCAAGGTGGTTTTTCCACAGCCACTTGGGCCGAGGAGGGAGATAAATTCTCCTTCCTCAACTGTAAGTGAAATATCGGAGAGGGCCGTGGTGGCATTGGCTTTGGTAAAATATATGTGCTGGACATCTTGTATGGTTAAGAAACTCATGTGGACGGCCTCCCTATCCTATTATTTTTTGATTACTTTTGAAGCGATTTCCGTATTAACCAGAGTTTTATGATCCACCTCTTTTGGAAGCTCGCCAGCTTCTTTCATGATGTTTTGAAGATTGTTCCACTCTTCCACATCCAAGATTGGATCTGTTGCAAAAGAACCTTGGCTCTTATATCGCTCAACCACTGTTTTCATAATTTCAAAATCAGTATCAGGGAAGTAAGGTTCCACAGCCTTGGCAATTTCTTCGGCACTGTGGGATTCCACCCATTGTTGTGCTTTATAAATAGCTCTTGTAAATTTTTCAATGGTACTTTTATGGTCCTTCAAATAGCTTTCTTTGGTCATAAAGGTTGTATAGGGGACATGACCGGATTCTTTACCGAAGGAAGCGACAATATGCCCTTTACCCTCTTTTTCAAAAATGCTTGCCGTTGGTTCGAATAGTTGGACAAACTCTCCAGTTCCCGAAGCAAAGGCATTAGCGATATTGGCAAAATCAATGTTTTGAATGAGATTCAAATCCTTATGGGAATCAATTCCATGTTTTTTAAGAACGAACTCACCAACCATTTGAGGCATACCGCCTTTGCGTTGACCTAAGAAGGTTTTTCCTTTTAGTAAATCCCAAGAGAAATTATCAATTTTGTCTCTTGAAACAAGGAAAGTACCGTCTGTCTGGGTGAGCTGTGCAAAATTGATCACCGGGTCATTAGCCCCTTGAGCGTAGACATAAATGGATGTTTCCGAGCCGACTAGTGCAATATCTGCCCCTCCAGAAAGTAAGGCCGTCATCGTCTTGTCACCGCCTGCTGTCGTTGCCAGTGTGACATCCAAGCCTTCCTCTTTAAAAAATCCTTTAGATAGGGCAACATACTGAGGGGCATAGAAAATGGAACGTGTCACTTCTGCAATACGAACCTTTTCTAGTTTCTTTGGTTCATTCGTGGAATCATTATTACAAGCCGCTAATGAAATCATAAGTATACCGATAAGAAGAAAGGAGAAACTGAATCTTATCCATTTTTTCATACAAAAGAACCTCCTTATTTCCGTAAAAGAATATGGGCTAATTGCCTAAGATATCGTATGAAGTTGAGAAAAATGTGTGAATGCCTAGGAACAAATAATTTTCTTTATATACAAAGGAAGAATTGAAATGATCAATGACAATAATGGAAAAATACTTGAGAGCTACCGTTTTCCTTCTCCAAATCCAAAAGTGGAATTAAGGGTGATTACCTACCTATCTGGTGGTTTACGTGTAAAAGGGATGCTTGCTGAGCCCATTGAGGAAGGAGTATATGATGGACTGCTTTATTTACGCGGAGGAATAAAAAATGTGGGTAAAGTAAGGCCTGCCCGGATTGCTCAGTTTGCCTCTGAAGGTTTTATCGTTTTTGCTCCTTTTTATCGCGGGAATCAAGGTGGTGAAGGGAATGAAGATTTTGCAGGGGAAGACAGGGAAGATGCTTTTTCTGCTTTTTCACTTTTACAAACGCTACATAGAGTTCGGCAAATTCATATTTTTGGTTTTTCTCGCGGCGGTGTTATGGCGCTGATGACGGGCATAAATTTTCCTGAGGCAGCATCCGTAGTCACCTGGGGTGGGGTCAGTGATATGTCATTAACCTATATGGAACGGCTGGATTTACGAAAAATGATGAAACGGGTTATTGGGGGGACTCCTGAGAAATATCCTGAACGTTATCAGGAAAGGACTCCTCTTTATCAATTGGAACAGCTCGAACCTCCTGTATTAATCATTCACGGTGTGAACGATCACAACGTCTCTGTTGAGCACTCCTATCGGTTAGAAAAGCGGCTTAAAAGCTTAAACAAACCAGTCGAATGTTGGTATTTTGATGAGTTCACACACTATTTTCCACCTGCAGTAAATAGAAAAGTAGTGAAAGATGCCACAAAATGGATGAAAAGGCAAGGCGAAAGATGATAAAATAAATTTAATATAAGCAGAGGAGCGGATTGCCATGGGTATGCCCCTTGAGTTAAATACGATGATTGTAACAAAGGGTAGAGAGAAAAGGGTCGAGGAAAATCTTTTTGTAATGGAAAAAGAAGGCTACAGACTCTATCCGATTGACATTCCCATTGATGTGAGAAAAACGATGGACAGCGATTCAAGCGGAACAGCTGTAATCAAAAAAGTGGAGTGGCAGCAGGGCATTACCACAATTACATATCAATTAGTTTCGTTAAACTCAACGAATTAAGCAGGTAATAAGATACCTGCTTTTTTTTTTGAAAAAAGTGTAAGAAAAGATTGGAAGATACGTCTTATTAGTAGTTAACAAAAATGTTAGACAGAGAAAGGGGGATTTTGGTTGGAGCGGACCCATCAAATAGAGAAATGGTTCATCGACTACGAAAAGGATGTCACAAATTATCTTGTTTATTATACCGGTACCACCGATGTCGAGGACTTGGTCCAAGAGACATTCTTGCGGGCGATTAGAGCTATAAACCGTTTTAAAAATGAATCCAGTCCCAAAACATGGCTGATCTCAATAGCTCGCAATACGGCTATTGATTTTTATCGAAAGAAATCGGTCTGGAACAGATTGAAACAATTGATAGATGTTGAATCACCCAAACTTCAGGAACAAGGAGCAGAAGAGAAAGTAGTTAAGAAAATGGAATATACCCATTTATATGAGGCCATTAATGCTTTAAAACCCAACTATCGGGATGTCATCCTACTTAGGGGAATTAGTGAGTTGTCTTCACAAGAAGCGGGGCAGGTTCTAGGGTGGTCAGAAAATAAAGTGAATGTGACTTTTTATCGAGCTGTCAAAAAACTAAATGAGCGACTGAAGGAGGGGGAGCAGTTTGAGTCAATTATCGGATAAAGAGCTACTGAAAGTGATGGCGGATTTCCCTAAGCATGAGTTAACCACGAGGCAGAGAACGGAAATGTTAAAAGTTCTTGGTGAGGCAGGCAGTCGGAAACAGCGGAGTCCTATTCATTTTCAAAGATTTGCAGCGTTGGCTGCCGTGTTAATCCTGGTCCTAATTGCCCCGATTCTATATTTTTCGAGTAGTAAGGAGAACGATGCTGTTCGAACAGGATCGAAAGGGGAAACGAGTAATCATGTTGAACAGGGGGATTACTTTGCGCTGATGGATGAGAACGGTGCACATTATGTAGACAGTAATTACGGCATTCCTAATAAAGTCAGTTTGTTGGCACCAACGGAATGGATTGCGAAAGATAAGCGCTCT
Organism: Neobacillus phoenicis; assembly: GCF_047302305.1. NCBI lineage: Bacteria > Bacillati > Bacillota > Bacilli > Caryophanales > Bacillaceae > Neobacillus > Neobacillus phoenicis. Next base: position 1,763,917 of record NZ_CP154847.1, read on the forward strand.
GTTTCTAAAATCATGATTTATTTATGGGGAGATTACGAGAAGGATTTTGCTAATAAGCCACTTAAAGTGGATGCTGTCCATGTAAAAACAGGTGCAAAGGAACATCTAGCGACAACCGTAATATCTGGTGGTATGTATGGGTCTGATGGCCATGCCATGACAAGTTTTGAGCCATTTAATTATTCTGGCGTATACAACCTTACCTTTACTGCTGGAAATAAAATGGTAGGTACATTCTCCATCTATGTGAAAGAACCTTATATTAAAATAGGGAATTCTACCTTAATGATCTCACAAGAAGATTTATACGCTGGTTTTTATGAGGATGCTGTGATTGAAGTAGAAGGTGACAATCTTCCACCTGAAATCGAACTAGAGTTATTTCAATTAGATAATGCTGAAGTAACTACCTTTACATTTAAAGAAAAAACAGACTACACAACAACTGACGGTAGAAAAATTTCTATATATACAGGTGATTTCCAAATTAAAAAAAGCGGCAAATTCCGGTTTAGTGCCTTACAACAATCGGAAGCTGTAGAAGTTAAAAAGCCCATATCAAATGAATGATATGGGCTTGTCGTGTTAAGCAATCGGTCCGCCTTTAAGTTCGATTTCTTCTGAAACGTCCGTGAATTTTTTGAAGTTTTCGCGGAACTTTGCTGCAAGTTCTTTTGCTTTCTTTTCATAGGCATCTGGGTCTGCCCAAGTTTTACTTGGCTGTAACACTTCATCAGGAACACCCGCAATATGAAGTGGAATATTTAAACCGAAGATCTCATCTTTTGTTGTCTCAACATGATTTAATTCGCCTTCTAGTGCGGCTTGAATCATGGCTCTTGTGTAAGCAAGCTTCATTCTGCTTCCAACTCCATATTCTCCGCCAGTCCATCCTGTATTCACAAGGAATACGTTGGCATTATGCTCAAGAATTTTTTCACCGAGCATATCAGCATAGCGAGTTGCAGGAAGTGGTAAAAATGGTGCACCAAAGCAGGTTGAGAACGTTGCCTCAGGAGAGGTTACACCACGTTCCGTCCCGGCAAGCTTAGACGTATACCCACTTAAAAAGTGATACATAGCCTGTTCTTTCGTAAGTTTTGAGATAGGAGGTAATACCCCGAACGCGTCTGCAGTTAAGAAGACAATCGTATTCGGGTGTCCGGCAATACTTGGTTTGGCAATATTATCAATGGCATCGATTGGATATGCTGCCCTAGTATTCTCTGTTAATGTTCCGTCATCATAATCAGGGACCCGCGATTCTAGGTTTAGCGTTACATTTTCAAGAACGGTTCCAAAACGAATGGCATCAAAAATTTGCGGTTCTTTCTCCCTAGAAAGATTGATGCATTTCGCATAGCACCCTCCCTCGATATTAAAGACACCGTTTGAGGACCAACCGTGCTCATCATCACCAATCAAACGGCGATTTGGATCAGCTGATAAAGTAGTTTTCCCTGTTCCTGATAGACCAAAGAATAGAGCGACATCTCCCTCAATTCCTACATTTGCAGAACAGTGCATGGAGAAAATATTGTTTTCCGGTAATAAATAATTCATTACGGAAAAAATGGACTTTTTCATTTCACCTGCATATTCAGTCCCACCGATGAGAACAATGCGACGTTCGAATGAGATGATGATAAAGGTTTCTGAATTGGTTCCATCGACGTTAGGATCTGCCTTAAAATTAGGTGCTGAAATTACTGTAAATCCTGGGTCATGTGATAGCAATTCATCTTCTGATGGACGTATAAATAGTTGATGAACAAAGAGATTGTGCCAGGCAAATTCATTCACTACTTGAATAGGTAAGCGGGATTTTTTATCTGCCCCTGCAAAGCCTTTAAAAACAAAAATCTCTTCTTGTTGTTTTAAATAATTTAAGACTTTTTGATAAAGTTTTGTAAATATTTCTTCAGATATAGGTTGATTCAACGAACCCCAAGCAATCTTATCCTTTGTGGACTCTTCCATCACAACGAATTTATCTTGAGGTGAGCGGCCTGTATATTTACCAGTTGAAACGCTTACAGCGCCAGTCGAAGTTAAAGAACCTTCGTTACGACATAAGATCTTTTCTACTAACTGGGGAACTGATAATTGCACGTGGACATTACTTTCTGATAACATTTGTTTTAAGTCATTGGGAATATGAACAGAATTCATCTACTGCAACCTTCCTTTATCCATGTTTTTAATGGTAATAACTTATTAAAAAGTATAACACATTTATTCAAATAATCTATACTAATTAATGAAAAATAGGTTGTATGAATTAGAATTTAAATTTCTAAAAAAATGCATTGACATAGTTCGACAGTGTAGGTTATGATTTACCCTTGAACGGATACTCTCTTATCCCGAGCTGGTGGAGGGACAGGCCCAATGAAACCCAGCAACCTGCAAACGAAAAGCAAGATAGTAGTAGATTTTCTTCTATTATTATTTTTTCGGGCAAAGGTGCTAAACCTGAAGCAAGGCCTAGCCTTGAACGATAAGAGTGAAAGGCGCGCAAAACTTTTGCTATCAACCTTTCCTCAGAGATGGAAAGGTTTTTTGTTTGTATTGTTTTCGTGCTTTAGAATCGCTTCTTTTTATTCCATCGTTAGAATTTTCTATGGGGTTATTGCAGACAGAATATTGTTTAATTAATAAAAACCCCGTATTTATTTCATACTACTAAGGGAATGAGTTCCGTATCAACCCGAGGTTAAACGGCAAGGTCATTACATACCCACACAGATAACCTCACTTATCTCACTATATAGGAGGAATTCAGATGTCAACAAAACGTCGTTTGTTCACTTCTGAATCAGTAACTGAAGGTCATCCCGATAAAATCTGTGACCAAATTTCTGATTCTATTTTAGATGCTATTTTAGCAAAAGATGCTAATGCACGTGTTGCTGCTGAAACTTCAGTTACAACTGGTTTAGTTTTGGTTGCTGGCGAGATTACTACTTCAACTTACGTGGACATTCCAAAAATTGTTCGTGAAACAATTAAAAGCATTGGCTACAATCGTGCAAAATACGGATTTGACTCCGAAACATGTGCCGTTTTAACTTCTATCGATGAACAGTCTCCTGACATCGCGATGGGTGTTGACCAAGCACTTGAAGCTCGTGAAGGCCAAATGTCAGATGAGCAAATTGAAGCAATTGGTGCAGGTGACCAAGGTTTAATGTTTGGTTTTGCATGTAATGAAACAAAGGAGCTTATGCCGCTTCCAATTTCACTTGCGCACAAGCTTGCACGCCGTTTAACAGAAGTTCGTAAAGAAGAGATTCTTCCTTACCTACGTCCAGATGGTAAGACACAAGTAACAGTTGAATATGATGAGAACGACAAACCAGTTCGTATTGATACAATAGTTATTTCTACTCAACACCATCCTGAAGTTACATTAGAACAGATTCAACGTAATCTGAAAGAGTATGTAATCAATCCGGTTGTTCCACAAGAATTAATCGATGAAAATACAAAATACTTCATTAACCCAACAGGCCGTTTCGTAATCGGTGGACCACAAGGGGATGCAGGTTTAACAGGCCGTAAAATCATTGTTGATACTTACGGTGGCTATGCACGTCACGGCGGTGGCGCATTCTCTGGTAAGGATCCTACAAAGGTTGACCGTTCTGCAGCGTATGCAGCACGTTATGTAGCAAAGAATATCGTTGCTGCAGGACTTGCTGAGAAGTGTGAAGTTCAACTTGCTTACGCAATCGGTGTAGCAAGACCGGTTTCCATTTCTGTTGATACGTTTGGCACTGGCAAAGTAAATGAAGATGTATTAGTTGAATTAGTAGAACAAAACTTTGATCTACGCCCAGCTGGTATCATTAATATGTTGAACCTTCGCCGTCCTATCTACAAGCAGACAGCAGCTTACGGACATTTTGGCCGTACAGATGTGGATCTTCCTTGGGAGCGTACAGACAAAGCAGACGCATTAAAAGAACAAGCAGCAAATCGCTAAAAACCATTCGCAAGCGAATACCTTATATAGAAGGGAGTTGCATTTTAAATGTAACTCTCTTTTTCTTTTTTCGTCTAAATGGTTGGTACGTAATTGGTTATTGGAATAAAATGTTTACGTAGGTCAAAAGAAGTGAAAAATGATGGTACGAAAATTACCTATAAGTTCACAGTGTTATTTTAATAAAAAAGTGGTAGTATTATAGAGATGTTTTTTAGAGAATGTTTAATTTAGATTGGAGTAGGTGAGGTACATAATGTGTGGTTTTATCGGTTGTGTACACGACAAAACACAAAACTATAGTGATGAACAAAAACAACAATTTAAAAATATGAACGATATCATTACCCATCGCGGACCAGATGATGATGGTTTTTATTATGATGAACATATTCAATTTGGATTCCGCCGCTTAAGTATTATTGATATTGAGAGTGGGCATCAGCCATTAACATATGAAAACGAACGTTACTGGATTATTTTTAATGGTGAAGTGTATAACTATGTCGAGCTTCGTGAGGAATTGGTAAAAGAGGGCCTTTCGTTTGCAACGAGCTCTGATACTGAGGTTATTATTGCCTTATACAGTCATTTAAAAGAGAAAGCTGTAGAAAAGCTGCGTGGAATGTTTGCTTTTGTCATATGGGATAAACAAGAGCAAAAATTATTTGGAGCACGTGATCCATTCGGTATCAAACCATTCTTTTATTTACAAGACGGTGAGAAGACCTTCTTTGCTTCAGAAAAGAAAAGTATCTTGCTTGCACTTGAAAATGATGTTTTAGACTATGATTCTCTGCAGCATTATTTAACGTATCAATTTGTTCCTGAACCAAATACCTTATCAGAAGGAATTAAAAAGCTTGAGCCTGGTCATTATTTCACAAAAAAAATTGGCTCACCAATGGAAATCAAGCGCTATTGGAAGGCACATTTTAGTCCTGTTCAAAAATCTGAAAGTGACTTTACAAAAGAAATTCGTGATATTTTATTCGATTCAGTCGAAAAGCATATGCGCAGTGATGTACCGGTAGGTTCCTTCCTATCTGGTGGTATCGATTCTTCTATTATTGCTTCTATTGCAAAAGAGTTTCATCCTGCCATCAAAACCTTCTCTGTTGGTTTTGAACAAAATGGCTTCAGTGAAATTGATGTGGCAAAAGAAACAGCGGAGAAACTGGGTGTGGAAAATATCAGCTATGTGATTACTCCTGAAGAATATATGAATGAAATTCCCAAAATTATGTGGCATATGGATGACCCCCTAGCTGATCCTGCCTGCGTACCACTTTACTTTGTTGCTCGCGAAGCTAGAAAACACGTAACCGTTGTTCTCTCAGGTGAGGGCGCTGATGAATTATTTGGCGGCTATAACATCTACCGTGAGCCACAAGATTTAGAGATTTTCAACAAAATTCCTCGAGTAGGGAAAGTCCTTCTCAAAGGAATTGCCAATATGATGCCAGAAGGAACAAAAGGAAAGAGCTTCATTGAGCGTGGTGTAACTCCTATGGAAGAGCGTTACATCGGAAATGCCAAAATGTTTACAGAAGAAGAAAAACGTGATTTATTGAATGTTTACCATGAAGGACTAAAGTATACAGACATTACTAATCCTCTTTATGCGGAATCTAGAGGCTATGATCCAGTGGATCGAATGCAATATATTGATATCCATACATGGATGAGAGGCGACATTCTTCTAAAAGCGGATAAAATGACTATGGCTCATTCGTTAGAGCTTCGTGTCCCGTTTTTGGATAAGGCCGTTTTTGAAGTAGCTTCTAAAATTCCGACAAGCTTGAAAACAGCTAACGGCACAACAAAATATATCTTGCGCAAGGCAGCTGAAGGGGTTGTTCCGGAGCATGTTCTTACCCGTAAGAAGCTTGGATTCCCTGTTCCCATCCGTCATTGGCTAAAAAATGAGATGAACGATTGGGCGAAAAAAATAATCCGTGAAAGTAATACGGATCATTTAATTAATAAAGCGTATGTATTACGATTGCTTGAAGACCACTGTCAAGGTAAGGCAGACAACAGCCGTAAAATTTGGACCGTTCTTATGTTTATGGTGTGGCATCAAGTGTATGTTGAAGATGTTTATTCTTTTCAACGTGACTATGCACAGAAAAGAGTTTTAGAATCACTTAAACATTAATCGTTTAGAGGCTGACTCTTGATCATTGAGTCAGCCTTTTTTTATTTTTTAAATTTATGATTGCAGTGACTTATAATATTGGGCCTTTTCTGCATATTCTGTATAGATTCTTGTCATATCTTTTATATCTTCTTCTGTTAATTCTCTAATAACTTTTGCTGGTCTGCCAAATGCTAAGGTATTAGGTGGAATTTTTTTACCTTGAGGAACAAGGCTCCCTGCACCTATAAACGCACCTTCACCAATTTCAGCTTGATCGAGGATAATAGAGCCCATACCAATTAATGCTCGTTTCCTAATGATGCAGCTGTGAAGGATGACCTGATGACCGATGGTTACCTCATCTTCTAAAATTAGCGGGTTATTAGGGCTTTGGTGTAAGATAGAGTTATCTTGGATATTTACCTTATTACCAATTCGGGTGGGGGCAACATCTCCTCTAATCACTGAATTAAACCAAACGCTGGACTGTTCACCAATTTCAACATCACCAGTTATCGTTACATAATCGGCAATAAATGCGGTCTCAGCAATTAATGGATATTTATCTTTATAAGGGTAAATCATTCTGTTCGCTCCTTTATCGATGATATCTCTATTGTAGCGAATGCATGACCGGAAATTCAAAAAATTCATCTTTTTTAATGACTATAGTAAAATGAACTTTTCAACAAATAGCAATTACAATTTTCTAGGGGGAAAAAATATGTGGAAGTGGGAAGCGGAAGGGGAGGCAAAAGCAGTCATTGTGATGGTTCATGGTGCAATGGAACATCACCGACGATATGGCTGGCTGATTGAAATGTGGCGTTCATCGGGCTTTCATGTAATTATGGCCGATCTTCCAGGTCAGGGTATGACAACGAGGGCGAACCGTGGCCATATCGATTCCTTCGACGAATACATTTATGAGGTAAAGGATTGGATTCAAGCAGCATACCGTTACGAGCTTCCTGTTTTTTTATTAGGACATAGTATGGGGGGATTAATTTCTATCCGTTTATTACAGGAAGAAAAGCTAAACATTGCTGGTGTCATTTTGTCATCACCATGTTTGGGCCTGGTTAAATCCCCATCTAAAATTGTAGAAATCCTATCTTATGGTTTGAATGTGGTATTCCCATCTTTACGGATGAATTCAGGCTTAACGGTTCAAATGGCGACTAGAAATGAAGATGTTCGTGAAGCGGATTCCAATGATACCCTATACGTTACAAAAGTCTCTGTCAGATGGTATAGAGAGTTAGTCGCTGCCATGAAGCAGGCGTTCGTAACTATGGATCAAACACAGGATATTCCGATGCTGGTGATGCAGGGTGGGGATGACTTAATTGTCAATAAGGCAACCGTTAAGGAATGGTTTAATCAAGCCCCATTATCCGAAAAAAGATTTAAGGAATGGCCAAAATGCTATCATGAAATCTTTAATGAGCCAGAGCGTGAAGAGGTATTTGAATATGCTAAGGATTTTGTAAATAGTCAATTAAAAGCTATTGGTTATATTGTATAGAAAGGTAGTTGATTTTCCATGATGCCAATCACCCTCATGTCCAGGGTTTATCGAAAAGTACTTCCAGCAGTCCATCAAGAATTGGCCTATTGGAAAAGCCGAGCGGAGAAAATCCCGAATCCTGAACTAAGGACACAGGCCCTGGCAAGTATTGAGCATAAAACCTTCCACTGTGAAGGAGGATCCATTCTTGCCCTAACTGCCAAAGGAGAGTATAGAAATGCAATAAAATTCATTGTGGCCTATCAAACGATTAGTGATTATTTAGATAATCTTTGTGACCGAAGTACGTCTCTTGATCCTATCGATTTTGCTGCCCTGCATGAATCTATGTCAGATGCCTTGGTTTTAAATGCTGAGGAAAAAAACTATTACCGGTTCCGTGAAGACCAAGACGACGATAATTATTTGCATGATCTATCGGAAACCTGCCGTTCAGTATTAAGAGAATTAAAACATTATGACAAGATAAGGGATTATCTTCTAGAACTATGCAAGTATTATTGCGACCTACAAATAAATAAACATGTGGTTCACGATGAACGTGTCCCACGCTTAGAAAAATGGTTTAATCAGTACCAACAGCATTTGCCTGAAATGGAATGGTATGAATTCTCCGCATGTTCTGGCTCTACATTGGGGATTTTTTGTTTAGTCTCCTATGCTATGCGAGACGATTTTAAGACCAGCGATGCTGAGAACATTCGTAAAGGGTATTTCCCTTATATTCAGGGCTTACATATCTTGTTGGATTATTTTATTGATCAAGAAGAGGATATTGCCGGAGGGGACTTGAATTTTTGTGCTTACTATGAAAATCAGGAAACTCTGTTTAATCGTTTAAACCATTTCGTAGTGGAAGCCGATAGGCATACAGAGTTTCTCCCGCATAAAAAGTTCCACCAGCTGATCAATCGCGGTCTGCTAGGGATTTATTTATCTGATGCGAAAGTACGAAAGCAAAAAAATGTCCGTAAGCTGGCAAGAGGAATGATTAAATCTGGTGGGTGGATTAGTTATTTCTTTTATTTTAATGGACTTGCCTACCGTTCCATTCAAAAATCTGTACCATCCTTTGTCGTAAGATTAATGACAAAATAAAAGAGGCGACTTTCTAGTCAGCCTCTTAGCGTTTTTCAATAGCCACAATAAATGGCGGATTATTTTGCTGATTGATGAATTGGTATTGGAGGACATGTGCCTTTTTTTGATCTAGTTGCTGACAGTAATCGAGCAAGGAATCACGTTCAACTGCTCCTTCCACATGACCATGGTAAATAACAAGTACAATGATGCCTTCTGGAGTCATTATTTCTAATAATTGTTCAATCGCTGAAATGGTTGTTATAGGACGGGTTACAATTGATTTATCGCTTCCTGGTAAATAACCTAGGTTAAAAATAGCTCCAGTAACCTTACCATAATGCCTGCCTGGGATGAGTCTGGAAAGATTCTCATGACCTTCGTGAAAAAGCTCTACTCGTTCATAAAGCGCATGCTGCTTTATGCGATCCTTACTCGAAGCAATCGCCTCTTCCTGTACATCAAACCCGTACACTTTTCCACTATCTCCAACCAGACCGGCTAAAAAAACAGTATCATGGCCATTACCTAATGTGGCATCTATCACGATATCTCCAGGTTTTACTGCTTTTTCAAGTAAGTTTCTGGCAAAAGATAAAATACGATCCATCTTCATACTTTATTCCTCCGTCTGCCCGTGATAATACTTTCCTTGCCAGCTGTTTCTCTTTTTTAACTCGGAATCAATGCTATTTAACACTTCCCACTTATTTACGCTCCACATTGGACCCACCATTAAGTCAATTGGGCCGTCACCTGTGATTCGGTGCACAATCATTTCCGGCGGTAAAATCTCCAATTGGTCACATACTAATTTTATATAGTCATCTTTGGAAAGAAACTCGAGCATTCCTTTTTCGTATTGCTTAACCATTGGTGTGCCTTTTAAAAGGTGAAGCAAATGGATTTTAATCCCTTGAACATCAAGTTTTGCAACTTCACGTGCCGTTTCCATCATCATGTCATACGATTCAAGCGGCAGTCCATTAATAATATGGGTGCAAATACGAATCCCGTGCTTCCTTAATTTATTAACACCATCAATATAACATTGGAAATCATGGGCTCGATTAATTAGATGGGCCGTTCGTTCATGGACCGTTTGTAGGCCAAGCTCCACCCACAAATAGGTTCTTTGATTTAATTCCGCTAAATATTCGACGACATCATCCGGGAGACAATCTGGACGAGTGGCGATTGACAAGCCAACAACACCCTCCTGTTGTAGAACTCTTTCAAATTTTTCACGCAGAACATCAACGGGTGCGTGAGTATTTGTGTATGCCTGAAAATAGGCCATATACTTGCCGTTTTTCCATTTGGTGTGCATTTTCTCTTTAATGTCAATGAACTGTTTCTCCAGGTCATACGCGCGGTTTCCAGCGAAATCTCCCGATCCAGAAGCACTACAAAAAGTACAACCGCCATGGGCAACGGTACCATCACGGTTTGGGCAGTCAAAGCCTCCGTCCAGTGCCACTTTAAATACCTTGTGACCGAATTGGTTTCGCAAATGGTAATTCCATGTATGGTATCGCTTATCATCTACAGCATAGGGAAAAGGTTTAGTCTGAATCAATTCAGTAAACCTCCTTGTTAAAAAATTTCCACTCAATAAATTGAATAAGATAGAAAAATTTTATCATGAACGCTAGAGCATATCCAATTGAAATTCTTTCATGAAAAATTGGCAGCATTTATCAAATTGGTTCTGTTATAGGAAAAAGAAACAAGAACAAAATAAGAAATGAAGCATTGTGCTTGCTTCAAAATAAAGGGGGTTCTTTTACATGGCTACTCGTGAATCAATGGATAATCTAATGCAGCAGTGTGAGGATGCGCTTCGACATGCTGAGGATCAATATAAGCAAAGCAGCCTTCAAGAGCATTATAATGACGATGATTACACAAAAGCATTACAACAGCTAGAAGAAACCTATCAGGACATTGCTAAAATGGCACATAGTGCGAATTCACAACAGCGTGAACAACTCCATCGAATGAGATTGCAGCTGCAGCAGCTTCAAAACTCAATGATCCTTGAAAGTCATTAAGAGGAGGAGAAACCTTGAAAAAACGTTCAAAACAACAAAACCCTGAGCAAAAAACTCGAAATGGAGTAAATAATCAAGACGTAGAGCTTGGTCAGGATTTCGATGTGGTTAAACAATCCAAAAAGAAGTACGAAAAAACTGGCGGCCAGCCAGTGAAGTCTAAATTCCACCAAGAAAAAAATCAATCCTCCTAAAAAAAATAAGAAGAGGCCGACAAAAAAGTCTGCCTCTTCTTTTCGTTAAAAAAGCCCCTTAAACCCCTTCTATATAAATTTTTCAACGAAAACACCTTGAAAATAGAAGAAAAATCCCGTTCACACATTCGAAACAACTCAGTTTTGATATGTGATGTAGGTCACAGATTGGGTGTGTTTAACATGGTTTAAATAAGGTATGGATTATAAGATTTCATTCCAAAACCTCCACTTTCTGTTAGGGGACCAAGGAGTTTGAGGACGGTCACCTAACAACTTTTTAAACATACCATGTGAACATATTCACAATTTATCCATATTTTTTACCAACCGATCCTGAAAGGAGTACCAATGAAAAAGTATCTATTTTTCCTAAGTATGTTCTTCGTCTTAATGTTTCCAATGAATGGCTATGCAGAAAATCAAGGTGTTTTAAGCATAGAAGAACTGTCGATACATATCATGCCGGAGTATGCGTATCACCCAAATGATCAAAAAAAGGACCATGCTCCACTTTTAATCGGCTATCAAGGGACTATGATAAACAACTCAAAAGTTCCCCAAAAAGGTCAAATCGAAATTCCGCTGCCAACTAAGGAGAAGAATTTTCGAATTGGCTACATAGGAGATTACTCAAGTAATTTAAGCAAGGCTTATAAGATTGAATATGTACTAGATCGTGAAGAAAAAACCATTTCCTGGACTACAAGTGAAGAAATAGGTCCAAATGAACGATATAAATTCGTAATTGAATTTTTTACCGATAGCTTAATGATTAAAAAAGAAAAGAAGTCATTAGCGTATGACTTTAAAAGTTTTGCTGATATTGGACTTCTTCACATTTCCTTTACCCAGCCCGAAAAAGCAAAGAATATGAAGCTTACGCCAGCTCCAAAAGAGAATCAGAATCATGCTGAAGGAGATAAAACGTTATCTTATCTTTTCCAAGATGTGAAAGCAGGGGACGAGAAAGAATTCAAAATGAAGTATGACCGTAAAGAAACGAAACCAACAACAGAACTAAATAATAATCCAGTAAACATAGATGAAAAGAAAGAGACGAAGAATGCCACACATCTGGCCGTTGGCGCATTTGGTGGAGTAACTGTCCTTTCAGCAGGGACCATGGCCATTCTTTTAAAGAAAAGAAAAAGAAAACAATCTACCGGGGATTAAGGTACATAAGTACTTTAATAAATAAAAAGAGAGAAAAAGAATTCTATGGGAGGTGAAGAGATGTTCAAAAAGCTTTTAAAAATCAACAAAAAATTTCTATTTGTAGTCGTACTTCTAATCGGTGTCCTTCTATCACTCACAACAGTAAAGACCATGGCGTATCTGGATTCACCTGGTTTCTGTCAAAACTGTCATACGATGAAGAATGTATACACGTCATTCATGGACTCCACTCATGCAGAACTTCAATGTAATGACTGCCATTTGCCACACAAGAGTGAAGTTGGAAAGTTATTTTTTAAAGGTCGAGCAGGGATGACCCATGTGTATTACAACTCACTAGGAACAGATGATATCCCGAATGTCATCGAGGCAACTGACCGTACGATGAAAGTAATCAATGAAAACTGTGTTTCCTGTCACAAGAGTACCATTACCAATGTGTCTCATGATGCGAAGGATAGTTGTGTCTCCTGTCACAAAACAGTACCACACGGGAAAGGCTTTAAAGATGACCACTATAATAAGCCACCTAAATCAGGAGAACTATTAGAAAATAAGGGAGGATTTTAAGAATGGGAAGGTTCCGATATGGGGCATATCTTTTCCTGCTTGCAGTTGTACTATTAATCACTGGCTGTGGCAATGAGTCTGGTGATAAAACAGCATCCGCGGCAGGTAAAAAGACGACAGGCCTCTCAGCCGATGAAATTAGTAATGAAGCATTTAAAGACTTATTTCCGCTTCAATACAACAGTTATAAGAAAAATGAAAAGATGGAAGATACAACATACGGGGGCTCTGTTAAACGCAGCAAGTATGATGAGGATAAAGAGCCATTGCTACCGATTTTGTTTAATGGTTATGGATTCGCAACCGAGTATAACGAAGAGCGTGGGCATACGTATGCATTAGAAGATATTCGTAATGTTAAACGAATTACTGATAAATCTGTAGGTTCTTGTTATACATGTAAATCAACGGCCGTTCCAAAAATGATTGAGGAAATGGGCGATAGCTATTGGGGGGCCAATTTTAACAAGGATATTTGGCCAAAGGGTGAAGCGATGGGCCACTCTCCAATTGGCTGCTCTGATTGCCATGACCCAAAAACGATGGACTTGCGAGTGACACGTCCTAGTTTTTATAAAGCTTTAGAAGCTAAGGGAGTAGATGTATCAAAACCAACGAAAAATGATATGCGCAGTTATGTATGTGGACAATGTCATGTGGAGTACTACTTTGCCTCCAAGAATAGTGAAGTAACCTTCCCTTGGACAAAAGGCTTTAAGCCTGAAGAAATGTATGAATACTATAATACCATTGCAAAAGAAAACGGTTTTGAGAAGGACTGGGTAAGTAATATTTCAGGTACTCCTATGTTAAAAGCACAACATCCTGAATATGAAACGCACTCATCCGGTACACATGGCAAAGCTAATGTCTCATGTGCAGATTGCCACATGCCGTATGAACGTGTCGATGGAAAAAGAAAGATCACATCACACTGGTGGACTTCTCCACTTAAAACAATGCAAACCTCTTGCGGCCAGTGCCACGGAGACCGTGATTTAGACAAATTAAAAGATCGAGTCCTTGAAATTCAAGAGGCAAATGTCAGTGCATTACACGAAGCGCAGGACGTTTCAACCACCTCTCACTATTATGTAAACAAAATGATTACTTCTGGTGTGAGCCAAGAGAAAATTAAACAAGCACAGGAATTTGTGCGCAAGGGACAGTGGTACTGGGATATTATTGCAGCTGAAAACTCTGCAGGCTTCCATAATCCACAAGGATCCATGGATTCATTACGAATCTCTATTGAACAGTCTAATAAAGCCATTCGCTTAGCTACTGAAGAACTGGTAAAAAAAGGCGTGAACATGGATGAGTTGGATATGGAAATTGAAAAAGTGAAAAAAGCCGTCCTAGATGAAAAGGTTAATGAGAAGAAAAAAGATAAGGCGATAAACCGTTATTTTCCTGCCCAAGCCCCTGTTGTACCGCCTGTAAAAAAATAGACTCCTCCATTAAACATCTTATTCGTCCCGCCAAGAAGGAATAAGAATGGAAAGAGCCTTAGGAAACGTTGTAGAAAACACTGTTTCTCCTTCAGAAACAGTGTTTTCTTGCGTTTATTTTGTCAAATTAATTGTGGAGTGTCAATTGAAGTTATCCAGGAACCAACTGGATATAAAAAATGATTGCGCATAAATTGAAAAAGGAATAATATATTTCTTTGGGAATTGAAATAGCTAATTGTAAAGGAGCGTTTTTTTCATGCCACGTGCCTTATGGCTCTTAATCATCGGGATGGCAGTGAATGTAACAGGCTCTTCTTTTTTATGGCCTTTAAATACAATCTATATTCACGATCATTTAGGTAAATCCTTATCCGTTGCTGGTGTTGTATTGATGCTGAACTCAGCAGCCAGTGTCATCGGAAATCTGTATGGCGGCAGTCTATTCGATAAAATAGGCGGCTATAAATCTATTATTTTGGGAATTGGTATTACGCTCGCAGCGCTGATTGGCCTGACGTTTTGGCATGGCTGGCCAGCATACATTGTGTTTTTAACCATCATCGGCTTTGGTTCTGGGGTGGTATTTCCAGCGATGTATGCTATGGCGGGAACTGTGTGGGTGGAAGGTGGACGCAAAGCCTTTAACGCCATATATGTGGCGCAAAATCTGGGTGTAGCTGTTGGAGCTGCGCTTGGAGGGATTGTGGCAGATTATTCCTTCCAACTAATCTTCCTTGCTAATACTATCATGTATATCATTTTTCTTCTCATTGCTGTGTTTGGCTATAAAGGAATCGCTACGGCTTCAGCTAAGCCAATAACAAGTGATACAGATGGACCAGTTGTAAAAAACAGAAATAATTTGCAAGCATTGTTAATCCTGTGTTTAGGGTATTTACTTTGTTGGGTTGCATACGTTCAGTGGTCAACAACGATTTCTTCTTATACACAGGAAATCAACATTTCGTTAAGCCAATATAGCTTGTTATGGACAATAAATGGTGCCATTATCGTTTTAGGGCAGCCACTCTTAAATGGGGTATTGAAGCGACTTTCATCCTCACTGAAGCTTCAAATGCTGATCGGGATTGGTATTTTTATCGTTTCGTTTATTGTTGCAGGAAAGGCAAATGCTTTTTCTGGACTTTTAGTTGCGATGATTATCTTAACAATCGGAGAAATGTTTATCTGGCCTGCTGTACCAACCGTTGCCTTTAACCTTGCACCTAAAGGACGCGAAGGCTTCTATCAGGGAATCGTCAACAGCACCGCTACTGGCGGAAGGATGATCGGCCCTCTGCTTGGGGGGATAATCGTAGACATCTACGATATCTCAGCCCTATTTATTGTCCTTATAGGACTATTCATCATCGCAATCGTAACTACTTTAATCTATGACCGCACTTTAAAAACAAAAATGGTGTCAGGCACCATCCGTGGACAAATGTAGGGATTTGTCCATCCGACACGGACAGTAAGACAAAGGCCCAATTTTCCTTTGTCTTTTGTTTTTATTGAGGTTTAAAGCTTTGTGATTTGGTCAATTCTGAAATTAGGCTATGTTTACTTGCATACTTATGATAAATTTAATACAATAACCGTGATACTTCATATTGAAAAGACAGTGACTAGGAGTAGTAGTGGTCCATACCCGTACGAAGAGAGTTGACGGCTGGTGAAAGTCAATCGGGTACATCATGAACTCGCCTTTGAGTTGCAAACATGAAGGAACAGTAATGTTTGCCGTATTCCGCGTTAAGGATGAATGAAGTGAGTGCATAAGCACTAATGTGGGTGGTACCGCGGGAAGATACATACAATCCTCTCGTCCCTTTTTTGGGATGAGGGGATTTTTTTATTTTTTACTAGGAGGAGCTAACAATGAGTTTCGATCATCAACAAATCGAAAAGAAATGGCAAAACAAATGGGAAGCAGAAAAAACATTCAAAACAAGTGAAGAATATGATAAACGCAAATTTTATGCGTTAGACATGTTTCCATATCCATCAGGTGCTGGCCTACACGTAGGACACCCTGAAGGTTACACAGCAACCGATATTCTTTCACGCTTAAAGCGTATGCAAGGCTATAATGTCCTTCACCCAATGGGCTGGGATGCCTTCGGTCTTCCGGCAGAACAATACGCGTTGGATACGGGGAACGATCCAGCCGAGTTTACGACAAAAAATATCGATACCTTCCGCAGACAAATCAAAGCATTAGGTTTCTCCTATGATTGGGACCGTGAAGTAAATACGACAGATCCTGAATACTACAAGTGGACACAGTGGATCTTCTTAAAGCTTTACGAAAAAGGCTTAGCATATATAGATGAAGTAGCCGTAAACTGGTGCCCTGCACTTGGAACTGTCTTGGCTAATGAAGAAGTCATCGATGGTAAGAGTGAGCGTGGCGGCCATCCAGTTGAGCGCCGTCCAATGAAGCAGTGGATGCTAAAAATCACTGCTTACGGTGATCGCTTATTAGAAGATCTTGAAGAACTTGATTGGCCTGAAAGCTTAAAAGAAATGCAACGCAACTGGATCGGACGTTCAGAAGGTGCTGAAGTAAACTTCCAAATTGACGGACACGATGAAACGATTACTGTATTCACCACTCGACCAGATACATTATTTGGTGCAACCTATGCAGTTCTGGCTCCAGAGCATTCTTTTGTTGATACAATTACAACAGCAGAACAGCGTGCGGCAGTGGAGGCATACTTAGATAAGGTGAAAACGAAGAGTGACCTTGAGCGTACAGACCTTGCAAAGGAAAAAACGGGTGTATTCACTGGTGCCTATGCCATCAACCCAGCGAATGGTGAGAAAATGCCAATCTGGATCGCCGATTATGTATTAGTAAGCTACGGAACAGGTGCGATCATGGCAGTCCCTGCACATGACGAGCGTGATTTTGAATTCGCGAAGGAGTTCAATTTACCAATTAAAGCAGTAGTAGCAGGCGGAGATGTGGAGAAAGAAGCATATACTGGTGACGGTGAACATATCAATTCTGAATTCTTAAATGGTTTAAACAAAGAAGAAGCCATTTCAAAAATGATTGCTTGGTTAGAAGAAAAAGAAATCGGAACAAAGAAAGTAACCTTCCGTTTACGCGATTGGTTGTTCAGCCGTCAGCGTTATTGGGGTGAGCCAATTCCAATTATCCACTGGGAAGATGGCACAATGTCTGCTGTTCCGGAAGATCAGCTTCCATTGACATTACCAAAAACAACAGATATCAAACCATCTGGTACAGGAGAATCCCCATTAGCCAATATTGATGATTGGGTAAATGTAGTTGACCCAGAAACAGGTAAAAAAGGCCGCCGCGAAACGAATACCATGCCACAATGGGCAGGCAGCTGCTGGTATTACTTACGATATATTGATCCTAAAAATGATCAGACTCTAGCTTCCCAAGAGAAGTTAAACCACTGGCTTCCTGTTGATATCTATATTGGTGGTGCCGAGCATGCCGTACTTCACTTACTTTATGCGCGCTTCTGGCATAAGTTCTTGTATGATATCGGAGTCGTACCAACAAAAGAACCATTCCAAAAGCTATTTAACCAAGGAATGATTTTAGGCGAAAACAATGAAAAAATGAGTAAATCAAAAGGAAATGTTGTGAATCCGGATGATATTGTAAGCAGCCATGGTGCAGATACACTTCGCTTATATGAAATGTTTATGGGACCACTTGATGCATCTATTGCATGGTCAACAAATGGTTTAGACGGATCACGTCGTTTCCTTGACCGGATTTGGCGTTTGATGGTAGAAGAAAATGGAGTGTTAAATCCAAAAGTTCAGCCAAATGAAGAAGCATCTAATTTGGAAAAAGTGTATCATCAGACCGTGAAAAAAGTAACTGAGGATTACGAGGGCTTACGTTTCAATACTGCTATTTCTCAAATGATGGTATTCATCAATGAAGCCTACAAAGCAACTGTGCTTCCAAAGGATTATATGGAGGGCTTTGTTAAAATGCTATCACCTGTTGCTCCACATATCGCAGAAGAACTTTGGGAAAAGCTTGGTCATAGCGGCGGAACCATTTCGTATGAGGCATGGCCAGCCTATGATGAAGCGAAGTTAGTAGATAACGAAGTGGAGATTGTAATCCAGGTAAATGGTAAGGTAAAAACAAAGCTTATGGTACCAACGGATGCTAGTAAGGAAGCGTTGGAAGGAATTGCGATGGATGATGAAAGAGTGAAAGAGCAAATCGAAGGAAAAACCATACGCAAGGTGATTACTGTTCCGGGTAAACTTGTAAACATTGTAGCAAACTAAATGAAATGAAGAGGCTGCCTCCAAAGCGAACGGGGTAAGCCTCTTTACTCTTAAAAAGGGGATGGATGACATGGAAGAAATTCAAATTATTACACCTGAAGAGTTACAAAAGAAGCTTGAAGCGGGGGAAAAGCTTGAAATTGTAGATGTAAGAGAAGATGAGGAAGTAGCAGGAGGAATGATTCCAGGTGCAAAGCATATTCGTATGGGCGATATTCCTGCAAATCTTGATTACTTTAACAAGGATAAAGAATATATTTTTATCTGCCGCTCTAGTGCCCGAAGTGGGAATGTCTGCTATTATTTGCAGGAACAGGGCTACAAAGTCCGCAACATGATTGGCGGAATGCTTAATTGGTCAGGTGAAACAAAGTAATAAACAAAAAAACCGATTCGTCCTTTTGGAGAATCGGTTTTTTGTCTCAATGAGTTGCTTCAAGAGTCGGCTTATCTCTAAAAAGCAAGCTACCTATTAGCAAGGCTGGAAGTATATTGATGACTAAAAGGACAACCCCTTGGAAGTCTGTACCGATGAATAGTCCATGCAGCGTCACTAAAATATAGAGAATCGGATTCAAGGCGTGTAATTTGCGCCATTTTTGATAGCCAATCTTTTTTCGTGCTTTTGAGATGACGATCGTCATGATTAAAAAATACAATGACACTGTCCCCATTGCCATTTGCAGGGGCTTATAGTCTGTATTAAAAGGTGTTAACACTTCAACCCATTGAAAGGAAAAATATGAGTCAATGAGCAAAAAACCAACATGGCCTAAGACAAGATTTAGTGCCCAATTGGAAAGCGCTTCATGTAAAAACAAGGAAACGGTAACTTTTTGTTTTCTCTTTTTTTGAACCTGAGAATACAGGCCGAGAAGGACTGATAGGTAAAGTAGCAAATAAGACACCGTTCCAGTAGCTCGAATCATATACCACTCAAACATTTCCATATGACTAATTTCCTCCTTTCCAAATTTCATTTTTCCTATTAATTAAAACTGCTTGCGTGCCTTTTTCTTTAATCCACTCTTTCCCTTGCTCTTCTCCTAAAAGGAGGACGGTTTTTGCCCATACATCAGCTTCTACAGCGGTTGGAGCGGAAATAGTCGCAGATAAAATCTTACTCTCAGATGGCTCCCCCGTTCTTGTATCAATTAGGTGATGCTTCCACTCGCCATTGGCAATCCACTTTCTTTTCATAGAGGTGGAGGTTGCTACCGCACCGCTGGTCATTTGAATAGAGGAAATCATTTGTTTTTCATCAAAAGGACTCTCAATTCCTATGTTTAATGTACGAGGTAATTCTCCAAAAATTCGAATATCTCCGCCTACATTAATAAAACCGTAGCCCATCTTTTCCAAGAGTTCAGTGGCACGATCGATGACCCAGCCTTTGGCAATTCCACCTAAATCAATTTTGGCATGAAGTGTGACTGTCTGCTGCTCTTTGTTAAGAGTAAATGGTGATTGAGGCATAGTTACAACAGTTGAAGGGATTGGTACGACTACCTGTCCCTTAATATATTCAATCGATCTAGCATAACCATTGTCCTCTAGTGACGTTAATACACAAGGATTAAAGATTCCCTTTGTTTCCTTATAAAAACGAAGGGCATCGGTAAGAATGGACAACATTTCACTAGAAATCGTGACTTCATTTCCTACCTGCTGATTTAACCGACACAGTTCACTATCTTCACGAAACCGGCTACAAGTCGACTCTATTAATTCAAATAGTTTATAGATGGGCATCATATCATTTGCAAACAGTTCATGATTGATAGAAATTTGAACAATCGTACTCATAGAGTTGAATCGATAGGAGTACATCAGGTTCCACCAGTAGTAGTATCAAATCCACCATGATGGCCCATCTCAGGACTCCCACCATTTGAGAATTGATCTTGCTGATTACTATTTTCAAAGGATTGATCATTATTACCCGAAAATTGATCACTATTATCTGAATTTTGGTCATTTGGATTAAATTGAGAGGAGCGATCCCCCCGAAAAGAATGATTATATCCTTGATTTGATTCCTCAGGCGCTTGAGAATTAAAATTGTCTTGTGACTGCTGATTGGAATTATTGTTAGAAGGTTGCCCCTGATTTAATGCTAGTGAATTGTTTGCTTGATCTCCATTTGATAATCCCAGATAGGACACCATTCCTACCACTAAAGCTAAACTACCAAAGCTAACACTCCATGAGATTTTTTGTTTTTTATCCAATTGTAGTGCTCCTTTCCTCTTTCAAATGTCTTACATGTAGGAGTTTATAAGTTAAACCTTAATATAAACTTAAATTTTCCAGACCTTAATTTTTAAAATTCAGAAAAATGGTAAATAATGATAGTAAAAAAGGAGAGGGAGAGTACAGTGATACAAGTAAAGTTATTTGACCGGGAGCATGAGAAGGATTTAGAAAAAGAAATGAATCGTTTCTTAAGAGGAATTGATGAGCAGAGTCTGCTCGATATTAAATATAACGTTGCTGCAATGACAGAAGAGGAAGAGGAAGAACAAATCTATTGCTTTTCAGCAATGATTATCTATCGAGCATAATAATAAAAGAACCCTTTAGTGAAGGGAGTGTTTCACTAATAGGATTCTTTTTCTTTTACCAAATAGGATGATAATTCGATTTAGCGAAGAGGGCGGCGTTCGTCCCAGCAAGTCTTCCGGTTACGAGCGCAGAGGTAATATTATAGCCACCTGTATACCCGTGAATATCAAGGATTTCCCCGCAAAAATACAAGCCGTTCATTAGTTTTGAACCCATGGTTTGAGGTTCAATTTCTTTCACGGAGACCCCTCCACCGGTTACAAAAGCTTTTTCAAGTGGAAGGGTGCCATTTACCTTAATTAGAAACTGCTTACAGCTTTTAGAAAAACTTCTGATCTTTTCATTGGAAATTGTTCCACCCTGCTCTGATGGGTCGATGCTATTTTGTTCTAAGAGAAATAGTAAATACCGTTCAGGCAGCAATCCTTTTAGTGTATTTTTAATACTCTTTTTAGGTTCGCTTTTTACTAGTTTAACAATTTCTTGAAAAATTTCTTCTTCCTTTTTATCGGGTAGTGCATCAAGACTCATGGTAACTTCTTTTAAGTTCCATTTCTTCATCGCTTTTACAACAAATTGACTGCAACGTAATACAGCAGGGCCGCTAATGCCAAAGTGGGTGAACAGCATGTCCATTCGATGAGAGATAATCGGTTTCCCTTTTGGATTTAAGACGCTTAAGTCAATATCCCGTAAAGATAACCCCTGCAGCGATTTATTTTTGATAAAAGGTTCGCTGGATGTGACAGGGACCTCAGTAGGAAACAGTTCCGTAATGGTATGCCCTGCTTTTTCCGCCCATGCATATCCATCACCTGTGGATCCTGTATGGGGAACAGACTTTCCGCCAACAGCAATCACAATAGATTTGGCTGATAGACGTTGGCCATCCTTTAACAAGACAACGGATACCTGACCATCTTCATATAGGAGATCCTTTACAGGGCTATTTTTGAACACTTTCACGTTAAGCTTTTCCAGTTGATGTAGAAGGGCGTCAACGACCGATTGTGCTTTATCCGAAACAGGGAACATACGCCCATGGTCTTCTTCCTTTAATTCGATTCCTAGTTTTTCAAAGAATGTGATAATATCTTCATTGCTGAAGATGGAAAATGCACTATATAAAAACTTTCCATTTCCAGGTAGGTGTTTAATAATTTCTTCAATTGGCAGGCGATTCGTCACATTACAGCGTCCGCCTCCAGAAATAGCAAGCTTTCGGCCAAGCTTGTCGCCTTTATCTATTAAAAGTACTTTTGCACCTTTTTCACCTGCGGCAATGGCAGCCATTAAACCGGATGGGCCTCCTCCGATGACAATTACATCATATTCCATAATTACACCAACTTTATATTCTTTCAAAGATTTCATGTCACTTCATTATAAACATTTCTTGATAAATTAAAACAAATAGACGGGATTTAAATAAAATTAACTTGATTTGTTAGTAGCATCGAAGGGAAAAGAGTTGTAAACTACTAATAGTGTGCAAAAAAGTCGACAGGTACTTTGTGAAAACACGCACGTATTTCTTCGGGTAGGAAGGGATTTTATGCAATCTAAGCTTTTAAGAGGAACATTTATATTAACCTTTGGAACAATACTTTCCAAAATTCTGGGCTTGATTTATGTTATTCCATTCTTTCAAATTGTCGGGCGCCAAGGGACGGTTCTTTATCAATACTCATATGTTCCTTACACTATTTTCATTAGCGTCGCCACGGCTGGTGTACCATTAGCGGTTTCTAAGTTTATTTCTAAATATAATGCACTGGAAGAATATGCAGTGGGCAGAAAGTTATTTAAATCCGGGTTAATGATTATGCTGGTAACTGGATTTATTGCCTTTTTAGCCATGTATTTTGCTTCCCCAATTTTAGCTGAAATGAGTACACAAGAGAAAAAGGCTAATTTACAAGAGGTTACCACGGTCATGAGAGCGGTTAGCTTTGCATTAATCGTAGTACCGTTTATGAGTTTAATTAGAGGTTATTTTCAGGGGCATCAGTCCATGGGCCCATCGGCTCTTTCTCAAGTAGTCGAACAAATCGTTCGCATTCTATTCACTCTACTAGGAGCGTATGCAGTATTAAATATTTTCCATGGAAAAATGGTAACGGCTGTTAGTGTTGCTACCTTTGCTGCTTTTATTGGAGCAATTGGAGGGCTAGCTGTCTTATTTTGGTATTGGTATAAGAGAAAACCGTATTTAGATGAGCTGCTTGAACATGATAAAGGTACAATGGATATTTCTCTTAAGGAAATTTATAAAGAAATATTTATATCTGCCTTCCCGTTTGTTTTAGTAGGAATTGCGAATCCATTGTTTCAGGCGATTGATCAATTTACTTTCTCAAAGGCAATGAGTGAGATCGGATATTCATCGAAAGTTGCAAAGGACTTCTTCTCAATGTTGAATTTTGAATCTCACAAGATTGTCATTATTCCAGTGTCACTTGCGACTGCCTTTTCTCTAACACTTGTTCCAAGTATCACAAAGGCTTTTGTTGCTAACGACAGAAAAAATATGAATCGACAACTAAATCAAACTTTCCAGGTCTTATTATTCTTAACGCTGCCAGCTTCCATCGGTCTTTCCTTGTTGGCTGAGCCTATTTACACAGTCTTTTATCAGCATGATTTAATCGGTGCAGAGGTATTAAGAGCGTACGCACCAGTTGCGATTCTTTTCTCTTTATATTCTGTAACCGCTGCTATATTGCAAGGCATTAATGAACAGCGCTTTACGATCTTAAGCTTACTCGTAGGATTATTAATAAAATTATCCTTAAATATCCCATTAATTAAGATGATGGAAACAAAAGGAGCTGTATTAGCTACAACTCTTGGATATACTGCAGCTATTATTATCAATCTGATTGTTATAAAAACTTATTCCCGTTATCCGTTCCGTCTTGTATGGCGCAGGAGTTTATTAATTATCATCTTTGCCGGTTTGATGTGGGCTGGGACGGAAGTAGTGTATAAGTTTCTATCACTATTTCTTTCTTCAGCATCGAAAGGGCAATCTATTTTGATTATTCTAGTTAGTGCAGGAGTCGGGGCATCCATTTATTTTTATTTAGGGTTAAAATCAGGCCTCGCCAACCGCTTGTTCGGTTCAAGGTTGGACCGCTTGATGACAAAGTTAAAATTACAAAAAAGGAGGGGTTCAGTTGAGGATTGATAAAATGCTAGCTAATCTTGGTTACGGAAGCCGAAAAGAAGTAAAGCAACTTCTAAAAAGCGGCTCTGTTAAAGTAGATGATATAGTGGTGAAAGATGCAAAACAGCATGTTGATCCAGAAAAACAAACCGTCACGCTGAACGGTGAGGTCATTGAATATAGAGAATTTATCTATTTAATGATGAACAAGCCTCCAGGAGTTTTATCAGCAACGGAGGATAATAATAGTGAAACTGTCATTGATCTATTGGAACTTGAAGACCAAGTGTATGAGCCGTTTCCTGTTGGAAGATTGGACAAGGATACAGAAGGCTTATTGTTAATCACCAATGACGGTCAATTGGCGCATCGATTACTGGCACCGAAAAAACATGTTCCCAAGACGTATTTTGCTGTGATTGATGGGGAAGTAACAGACGCAGATATTAGAGCCTTTGCTAATGGAGTAACCTTAGATGACGGCTATGAAACAAAGCCGGGTGAATTAAAGATATTGAAATCGGGAATTCGTTCTGATATTGAGTTAACAATCACCGAAGGGAAATTTCATCAAGTAAAAAGAATGTTCCAAGCGGTTGGAAAAAGAGTCGTATACCTCCAACGTATTTCCATGGGACCTCTTGCATTAGACGAAACCCTTGAGTTGGGAGAATACCGGGAATTAACCGACGAAGAAATCGAACTTTTGATGAATTATCAAGTGAAATAGAGGAAAAGCAGCTGCGACTAGCTGCTTTTTCTTTTTTATTTTAGAATTTGTTGGGACATATGAGCGAGTTTTAGCTGTTAATGAGCAAATTATTATGAGATATGATCGGATTTTATATTTTATGAGCGAATTCCTATGGTTTATGAGCGAATCATCGTCCTGTTTAAAAATTCCACCACAAGCTGGTTGAATTCCAATGGTCTTTCCATATTGATCATGTGTGCAGTACCTGGGATCACAACTAACTGTGAGTCTGTAATCTTTTCATGAAGGAATTCTGAAATTGCACTGAAATCAGGGAAATCGATATCAGGGGAAATGATCAACGTGGGAACCGATATGTTCCCAACCAATTCCATCGTTTTCGTCTCAGGTAAGATCATTTTACCTTTTCCACTATCGCTAGTTAAATTCCCTGACAGCATAGCTGAATATTTCTCTATAAGAGTTGGATGGATAACATCTATTGATCGAAAAGGACCTGCGACCCATGCTTTGCACATTAGCTTAACCGCTGCTTCAAGGGACTCCTTCTGAAATAGCTCATTCACTTCTTTATTATAATTTTGTCTTTCTTGAGAGTAATCACTCCACCCCAACAAACCTGAGGAAGCCACAATCAATTTATCGACCATCTCCGGATAGGCTAAGGTAAAGTCCATTGCTAAATTCCCACCAACTGAGAGACCCACAAGATTCGTTTTTTCCACACCAAGAAATGTTAAAATGCTTTTAGCATCTTCTACTAGAGAATAATCTTCATCGTGGTGACTGGACTTTCCACAGCCTGCATAATCAAAGCGAATAACTTGATAGTACTTAGATAATTCCTCGAATTGATCATCCCACATTCTTGAGTCTAGAGGAAATCCATGCAATAGTAACACGGGGCGACCTTCACCTTTTACCTCGTAATAAATTGTAGCTCCATTAATCTCAGCATATCCAGATTGATAGGTTGACATTGTTCATTCCTCCTATTTTTTGAGTTCACCCATATAGAAAAGAGTCTCCGCATCTACATCATCCATTTCCCCTTTTAAAATTCGTTGGACATCTGTGACCGTCGCTTGAGTGGATACTGTAACTCCTTTTTTCTTTGTAAAAGGCTCTGTTATTAAAAATGGTTGTGTAAAATACGCCTCGAGACGAATTCCTTTGTGATAAGTCTCTCGCTCAGATGCAGGGATTCGCTCCATTCCTAGAAAACGTAATTCACGATAACGACGCAGGACTTTTTTTGCCTGCTGTTGTGTATGCAAATGTACTTTAGAAAGAGTTCCTCCCTCAATTAAAACGGAAGTAGAATAGAGAGGATTAATTGCAGGGTAAATTTTTCGAGAAACCAGCTCCGCATCAAAATGCAACAGAGTATCTAATGGTCCAAATGGGTCTTGTTCATCGACAGCTTCGCCTCGTAAATCCACTAACAAAGTAGTAGGAGTGACTCTTGCATCCTTTAATTTTTCAATCAGGTCGTAGATCTCCCCGGTTAAAACCATTTGCCGATCTGCAGCTAGAAAAATGGTTTGTTTGGACATGTTCTCTATTTTTTTAAATGCTTCCTCAACAGAGTGACAGACGTGTTTCGTTTCGTTGATGACATCACTTAATCCCACAGCATCTTCTTTCGGTTTCAAGAAGAAGGTTTCATAACCACTGAGGTTCATTCGATGGAAAATCTCTGCTAAAACGACAAGCTGCCCCATTCCTGGTCTAGCAATTAATCCAGTGGTACCCCCTCGTGTTAACGGGGCAAAGAAATCGATGACTTTAATACCGGTTTCTAGCATCTCCGCATGTGTTCCTCTGATAATTAATTCATCTACAGTACAGTCTGCCAGGTCCGCGAGTGTGACAAGGGTCTTGACCTCCGCACGAGCCAAAGGGATTTTTCCTGTACAAAGGTTAGAAACCGTAGCTGGACGCAATCCGACGGTAGCAGCTGCAACCGTCAGATTAGGCACACGCTTACGTAATAACTCAACATTCAATCGTAAAAGCTCCATTTGTAATCCTCCATTCTTTGTGATTACTCTTTAGAGAAAAATAATTACTTTTAAGAGTAATATATATTCTGAATATTCTTTTTGTCAATGGGGTAATTGTAAAAATTGGAAGGGGTGAGGTGTGGAAGTGGCAGATAAATCTCAAAAAGTGGCAGATAAAATGTAGAAGTGGCTGATAAACTCCAAAAAGTGGCCGATAAATGAATTTTTCACACAAAAAAGCCCCTTTCACATGAAAAGGGGGCATGCCATCTACTATTTTCCTTTATAAAAATCGTAACCATCCACATTTTTAATCCATATCTGAGCGTTCTCTCCATTTGGATCAGCAATCCATAAATCTCTTTGTGTTTCAGCTAAATCCTTTTTCCTTACCCAGGTTAGTTTACGGGCAGAAGGAAGAAAAATAGGATGATAATCACCAAACCCCTTTGTCGGGTGCGTCAATTGTAATTGTGTTTGCTCACCCATTTTTATTAAAAATAAAGAAGGATCCGGTCTCAATTTAGGATCGTTTGACCATTCTCTCTCCTTAACCCTTGACACAACTACTGACTGATCATCTCTCCATGTAAAACCTAACTCGGCAAAGTGAGGGGGAGTTAAACTGATTGAGTTGAATGCCGGAAGTTCTGTGACCTTCATTTTTTTATTCTTAAACCCCATAACAATTCTTCCCCCACCCGCAATATAACCTAACCGATTTTGATGAAGCGCCCACTTAGGAGAGTTCACTTCCCAAATAATTTCATCTAAAACCTCAAAGGTTTGTCCATCAAAGGAGATCACACACATCATATTACTGTCCATTGACCAGGAAGCAGTAGGGCTGACCATAAAGGAAATCCACATCCCGTCAGGGGAAAATTGAAAATTAGTTACATCAATTGCCAATATACTAACTTTCCCTTTTTTCAGTTCATTAGGGATGGTATAGAATTTTTTCACGTTTTTCGTTAAACTGGTTATTTTTGTAAAATTTTTTTCAAGTCCAATTTTATATAGAACAGGGTTTGTCCATCCATCGGGACGAAGTGAAGCTCCAGAGGAGGTGATAAATGCCTTTCCATCTGGGATCCAATTATAATCCCCTACACCTAAGGCAACATTATAAAACTGCTCGAGGTTGGAAACATTTAAGACACCACCACTTTTAAAGGCTAGAATATTCTCAACTGGTGACCATTTCGGGTTCGAACCGTCATATGTAATCCGTTTGTGTCTTCTCGTCTCCAAACTATATACCCAAATTTCTGTTTGGGACTTTAAGTTCGGACTAAGCGTCTCTTTTGGTTCTATACCATAGACAATCCACTTTCCATCATGTGACCATTGCGGTGGCTCGCTAAACTTGGTAGGCTTAATCGTGATTTTTTCTTCCCTGCCATTAATTTTCGTCCAAAGAAATCCATCTCTAACAAATGTTACTTTTACATTCAACGGTTTAGGTTTCGCTATTGCTAGATTAGGAAGTAATAATAGGAAAATCAATATTAGACAAAACTTTTTCTTCATCCTTTCACCTCTTAAGAAAGTCCTTCGATTATTGTTCACAAGATTGAAAGAATTATCAAGGTCAAAAAGTTTTTAAAAAATAAGTAACTGGGTATAACAATGGGTATCTTAATAATATTTACTTTCGAATGTTATTCTTACAAGGGGGAATTGCCATGAGACTTACGCACGAGCAGGCAATTGAATTACACGGCTTTAATAATTTGACGAAGTCACTAAGCTTTAATATGTATGATATTTGTTATACAAGAACAAGGGAAGAGCGGGAAGCCTATTTGAAATATATTGATGAACAATATAGTGGAGAGAGGCTGGAGTCTATTTTAAAGCATGTTTCCGATATCATTGGTGCTCACGTATTAAATGTAGCCAGCCAGGATTTTGAACCTGCAGGAGCGAGTGTAACGTTATTGGTTTCTGAGGGACCTGTTACGAATGCTCCGTCTGAATCATTCGAGGAATCACCGGGACCGCTTCCGGAATCTGTGGTGATGCAGCTAGATAAGAGTCATATCACTGTTCATACATACCCGGAATTTCACCCTGATGAAGGAATCAGTACGTTTAGAGCAGATATTGATGTCTCGACGTGTGGGGAGATCTCACCACTTAAGGCGCTTCACTATTTAATCCGTGCATTCGAAACGGATGTGATGACTATTGATTACCGGGTACGTGGATTTACCCGGGATAAAACGGGGCATAAGCTCTTTATAGATCATGAAATTAACTCCATTCAAAATTACATTCCTGAAGACGTTGGCGAGTTATTCGATATGATTGATGTGAACGTTTATCAGGAAAACATTTTCCACACAAAATGTAAGCTGCGGGAGTTTGATTTAAACAATTATTTGTTCGGTTATACAAAAGATAAATTATCCCCTGATGAACATATTGAAATAACTGAAAGACTTAAGCTGGAGATGGATGAAATCTTTTATGGTAAAAATATGGTGTAATTAATAAAGAGCCCGGGTCATCCGGGCTCTTTTTGTTGCCTACTTTTTAATCATCTAGCAGATGATGAAGCATCCGATTTTTATCGTCAAAGAACTGCTTCATAATTCTGTAATGATTGGTCTCTTCAAGCTTACTTTCTTTTATACCTTCATCTGTAAATTCAAAAATTTTTGCATGTGGATAGGCCATGATGATCGGTGAATGGGTTGCGATAATAAACTGTGAATGTTCGTTGACTAAGTCATGAATCCTTGTTAGCATCGACATCTGCCGCAATGGGGAGAGGGCGGCTTCTGGTTCATCTAAAATATAGATGCCATTTCCCCTAAAACGATGAAGAAACGTAGCAAAGAAGGCCTCACCATGGGATTGCTCATGAAGGGAAACACCGCCGAACGAATCAATCACTTTTCGACCGCCACCACCCTTATCAAGCTCTTCAATGTTTGATGCTACATTATAAAAACTTTCCGCTCTTAGGAAAAATCCATCTTGAGGTTTTTCAACACCTTTGATTACCTTCAAAAAATCTGCTAATGAAGAATGAGAATCATATGTGGAGAAATTGAAATTAAACGACCCACCTTCAGGATTAAACCCTAATGCAACTGCAATTGCCTCCAACAAAGTGGATTTACCCATGCCATTTTCACCGATGAGAAACGTAACATTCGGATGAAACACAAGTTCATCTAGGGTTTTAATAGCTTGCAGATTAAAAGGATATTTGTTAAGAGAAGGGATTTCCTCCCTCTTTAAATGGATCCTTCGTAAATATTGAGAATTTAACATTGTACTACCTCTAAAATACTTTTTTAGGAATATTTTATCATTCAAAACTTGTAGATAATAGGTAGTAAAACCTTTAGCATATTTTAACAGCTTATCCCATACATTGAAGTGATTAAGTATGGGGGGATGTTTATGCAATTTTATTATGGGCAGCAAATGCCGTTACGGATTTTGGATGAAGCGGAATTTTGGAAGCACCAGGAGGAGGAGCATACGGTTGTGATTCGGGAGCTAGTATCCAACTTAGAGCCAGAATTTGTTGATGCGCTAAAAAAATGGGAATCTGCTCTTGGAGAAACACATCAGCAGGTGGTCCGTTATATAGAGTCAGTCATTCGTTCGGGCTACCAGGTTTCAGACCAATTATATCAGCATGTGCTTCAGTTGGTTGCTTATTGTTTAGAACAGAGTCTCTCATTTATAAAACTATGCGAGCAAATAAAAACACACAGCGCAGCAGTCAGCAGCAACCCCACTGCAAAAGTCGTATTAAACCATATTATTAGAGAATCGGAATACTTTGTCGGAATTGCACAAGCGCTGCTTTATAACCAATGAGCAAATATAAATGGTGACTTTACAAAAGTAGAGTCACCATTTATATTTTAAAGGAACTTGACATGAAACCAAAAGGTGTTATATTATCTGATATGTAACCAAATGGTTTCGTATTAAAAACAACCAAAAAATGAAACATTAAAAATAGCTCAATATTAGGAGGAAATTTAATGACAAACGAAGCACAACCAAAATTAGATGATATTAAATACACGGAAATTTACAATGCGCCAATTGATAAAGTTTGGAATGCAGTTGCTACCGCAGAAGGACTTTCTGGCTGGTTCATGCCAAATGATCTAAAGGCTGTTGAGGGTCATGAATTTCATATTAACGCAGGCCAATTTGGTATGTCTCCATGTAAGGTGACACAAGTGGATCCGCCAAACCGCCTCTCTTTTAATTGGGGGAAGGATTGGACACTAACGTTTGAATTAAAGGCACTAGAAGATAAGACAGAATTAACACTAATCCATGGAGGTTGGGATGTTAATAAGGTTACAGAGTTTGGTGTTCCACATACACCAATTAGAGACAACATGAATCAAGGCTGGGCAGGGCTCGTTAAAAAATTACAAGCATATGTTGAGGCGTAAATGGTCGCTGCTTCTGCTAAGCATGATGTTTTCCAAGCGATTGCTGATCCAACCCGACGTAGTTTATTAAAGCTTTTAAGCAATCAAGAGATGCCTGTCACAGCAATCAGTGAACAATTTCCTATTAGCCGTACGGCAGTATCAAAGCATTTGCGCGTACTAGCAGATGCAGGATTGGTTAAAGAACGGAAAGTCGGGAGAGAAACTCGGTACAAGCTCGAGCCTGAACCTTTAATGGAATTAAAAGATTGGCTGCAGTATTTTGAATTATTCTGGGAAAATAAGCTGACTGCACTAAGATTATTTGTTGAGTCAGATGAAAAAGAGTAAATCTGTAATACAAAAAAGTGATACCCAAAATTTTTCGGGTATCACTTTTTTATATTATTTGGAACCATTTTTCCTAACAAGTAAAGAAAGGATAATTAGCACACCAACTGTCACAAGCGCAACGGACGAACCAATCAGGTTGCTTGGACTTGTTAAGAACCCAATAAAAATAACACTTAAGCTGACAATAGCGAAAATCGTTGTATACGGAAACCCTTTTACCTGAAAATGTGGTTTTTCTTTGTACGTAGGACGTAGCTTCAATTGTGCTGCACAAATACAAATCCAAATCAACATAATAGTAAAACCAGGGATTGTCATAAGGTAATTAATGATTTTACTTGGTGTGATATAGGCTAAATAAACTCCAGCCAAAATACACACAGTTGTGATCATGATTCCTACTAACGGAATGCCTTTTTTAGATGTCTTTGACAAGCTTTTTGGTGCAACACCACTTTGAGCCATTGAAAAGAGTGTTCTAGATGTTGCATAAATCCCTGAATTGGCTGCTGAAAGTACAGCAGTCATGAGGACGAAGTTCATGATGTGAGCAGCTCCAGGTAATCCAGTAGTACTGAAGACTTGTACAAATGGACTATCGACGCTTGATACCTTATTCCAAGGCATAATCCCACAAATAATAAGAATCGGTAGTACGTAAAATATGATAACCCGCCATACCGCCCCTTTAATAATTTTAGGCAATACTTTGTCCGCATCCTTAGTCTCAGTAACAGCTACCCCAATTAATTCTGCTCCGCCGTATGAAAACATTACGACCAAAAAGGCACTCAGCATTCCGCTGATTCCATGAGGGAAAAATCCTCCGTGCCCAGTGTAGTTTGAAATAGGGTTTTCAACATCACTAGGAATGAAACCAAGTAATAGTAAGAATCCTAAAACGATAAAGGCCACTAATGCAAGAATCTTAATTCCAGCGAACCAGAATTCCATTTCTCCATAATATTTTACTTGAAATAAGTTAATTCCAATAATAACAAATGCACAAATTAAGCTTAATAGCCATAATGGGGTATCTGGAAACCAAAATTGGAGGAAACTTCCTGCAGCAAGTAGTTCTACTACTGTAACCAGAATCCAGTTAATCCAATAGAGCCAGCCCACGATAAAGGAAACGCGAAAACCAAATGCTTTATTCACTAAATGCTGAACATTGAAGTTAGGAAACGCAACAGCCATTTCCCCCAAGGCTGCCATAACGATAAATAATAGTAAGCCGCCCATTAAATAGGTGAACACAACACTAGGTCCAGCAATATTCAAGGTGTCAGAGCTGCCTTTAAAAATCCCTGTTCCAATCATCCCTGCCAAGGCAATAAATTGAACATGCCTCGGTAAGAGACCTTTCTTTAAGTTCTGCTGATTATTCTCCATGATGAACCTACCAATCTTCTTTTTTACATAAACGCTTTTAAGCGCTAAAGAATTTTATATTAATATATCATATTTTTCAAAACTGTCAATTAAATATAGCGAATTTCATTGGGTATTCACTATAGTATGATAAAAAAATTGTATTTCAAACAAATAAAAGCACACGAGATCATCGTGTGCTTCCTAGATTAATTTTCTATGGTTTCACTGACATTAAGATGACATCTTCACTTTCTTCTCTGTTGTTGTCCATTTTCCGCGGCTTGGGCTAATTACCAAGTCATTATAGGCTAAGACATTTAAATCTCGTTGTATGGTGCGAGGAGTGATACCAAATTCCTCTACAAGTTCCTGCGTTGAAACAGTGCCTTTATTGCGAATAAACATGTAGATACATTTGATGCGGTTTAACATCCGGTTAGTTGAAGGTTTCAAAGAACCACTCCCTATCCTTTTTTCAAACCTATGGCAATACCCTGCTACCGACAGCCTCTTTGAAGATTCCTCTTCAATCATATGTAGTTTCTTTTCCGCGCAGACATCTCCTTTTTTAGGTAGTAGTGAGACTTAGATGTCATACATCTAAGTTTATTGTACCCATAATTTCTGAAAATTTCTACCACTATAGTAAAGTTTACAAAAATATCATCAAAAATTTACAAAAATCGTCTTTTTTTCCTACCTCCTTATTTATTTTATACTCTAAGGTATGGGGAATATAGCTGGGTTTATGCTAAATTTTTTGAATTTTTAGTTAAAATATATAATTTATTCTCACATAACACGTTGAGCAGGAACTTATTTCTTTTTAAAAAGCAAAATTGCTAAGATATTTGCAAAAATGATATTGTAAAAGAAATAGTTTAGAGGGGGTAAAGAACATTGACACAGATTAATTGGATGAACGAAGTAGAAAAAAGAAAAGAAGAACTAATAAAAGACACACAGGGATTATTACATATTAAAAGCCTGCTTGATGAGGAAAATAAATCACCTGAAGCACCACTTGGAAAAGGTGTGAAGGAAGCATTAGACTTTATGCTAAACCTTGGGGAAAAGGATGGTTTCATACCGAAAAACGTGGGCAATTTAGCAGGACATCTGGAGTTTGGCTCAGGAGAAGCATTGTTAGGCATTCTTTGCCATGTGGATGTAGTTCCTGAAGGGGATGGCTGGACAAGTGATCCATTTGGAGCGGAAATCAGAGACGGTAAAATTTTTGCCCGTGGTGCACTAGATGATAAGGGACCCACGATGGCAGCCTATTATGCGATGAAAATTGTTAAAGAATTAGGTTTGCCATTGGGTAAACGTGTTCGAATGATTATTGGAACCGACGAAGAAAGCAACTGGCGCTGTGTAGACCATTATTTCAAGCATGAAGAAATGCCGGCACTCGGGTTTGCGCCTGATGCGGATTTTCCAATTATCAATGCGGAGAAGGGCATTGCCGATTTCGATATGGTTCAAGAGCAATCTTCCGTTGATTCGAATGAAGCTATGATTGAAGTGGAGAACTTTGTTTCTGGAAAAAGGTACAACATGGTTCCTGATTTAGCAAAAGCGACTATCCTAATTAAGGAAAACGAAGAAGAAATTGTTCGTCAGTTTACTGATTTCATGACAAAGTACGAGTTAGAGCACAGTCATCAACTAGAGACCGGGGCGCTTCACTTAGAAGTAAAAGGTATTTCAGCTCATGGAATGGAGCCAAGAAATGGGAAGAATGCCGGTTTGTTTTTAGCAGAGTTTCTGTCTATATTGAATGTAGATGCAAAAGCTTCACATTATTTCAAATTTGTATCCCGCTATTTCTTTGAGGATTCACGGGGTGTGAATCTTGGTGTTGCTTATTCGGATGACATTTCTGGAGAATTAACCATTAACCCTGGTAAGCTATCTTACTCAAAAGATACAAATGGAAGAATTGGAATGACATGCAGATATCCTGTGACAAATAAAATGGATGAAACCAAAGCGAAATTAGAGGAGCTTTTACAAACGGAAGGATTTGTACTAGATAACTTCTCAGACTCTAAACCGCATCATGTCGATGAAAAAGAGTTTCTGATCCAAACGTTGAAAAAGGTGTATGAAGAGCAAACCGGTGAAAAGGCTGAATTAATTGCCATTGGTGGAGGAACATATGCCCGTTCGTTAAAGGCCGGTGTTGCCTTTGGACCATTATTTCCCGGACGACCTGACATTGCGCATCAAAAGGATGAATATATGTATATTGAAGATTTACTGAAAGCCACAGCGATTTATGCACAAGCAATTTATGAGTTGGCAAAGAGTGAATAGATAAACCAAAGGGGACAGGGAGAATGAACTTCGCAATTGTAAATGGAAGATTGATCAATCGATCAGAAGCAAAGGTAGATATAGAAGACCGAGGCTATCAGTTTGGGGATGGGGTATATGAAGTCATCCGTGTCTATAATGGAAAACTGTTTACTGTAAAAGAACATTTAGAGCGGTTTGTGAAGAGTGCTGACAAGATTGGAATTACATTACCTTATACCATTGACGAATGTACAGATTTGTTAGAAGAATTAGTTGTAAAAAATAATCTGTCCGAGGGAACGGTCTACATGCAAATTACCAGGGGAACGTCTCCGCGCAATCATGTGTTTCCTGCGAAAGAGGTAGTTCCTACCCTTGTTGCCTATACGAAAGAAGTGGCACGACCAGCTGAAAGCCTGACGAAAGGTGTGAAAACCATTCGTACGGAGGATATTCGCTGGCTTCGTTGTGATATCAAGAGTTTAAATTTATTGGGCAACCTATTAGCCAAACAAAAAGCTGGGGAGCAGGGATGCTTTGAAGCGATTCAACACCGTGGGGATCAAGTCACAGAAGGCAGCAGTTCTAATATTTTTATTGTGAAAAATGGTATGGTCATTACCCATGAATCAAATCATCTTATTTTGAAGGGGATTACGAAAGATGTAATCTTACAGATATGCTCCCAAAACAACATTCCAGTTGAAGAACGGACCTTTACAATAGCTGAACTGGCTGATGCTGATGAAGTATTCCTATCTAGTACGACTTCAGAGGTAATGCCCATTATTGAAATTGACGGAAATCAGATTAAGGATGGTTTGCCTGGCCCAATTACAAGAAAGCTACAAAGTTTATTTACTGAAGAAATAGAGAA
Organism: Neobacillus phoenicis; assembly: GCF_047302305.1. Lineage (NCBI taxonomy): Bacteria > Bacillati > Bacillota > Bacilli > Caryophanales > Bacillaceae > Neobacillus > Neobacillus phoenicis. The sequence continues at coordinate 1,800,200 of NZ_CP154847.1, forward strand.
GCAATGTGGGGATTTAAAAGAAAAGATTTCTTCATAACCAAAATGAGAGGCTGACCCTTAACGAGTCAGCCTCTCGACTTACTTATTAATATTGAAACAGATCACTCGATAAGTATCTTTCCCCTGTATCACAAGCAATGCAAACCACGACATCATCAGGAGACAGACGCTTGGCAACCTCCAAAGCAGCGTAGCACGCTCCACCAGAGGATGGGCCAACAAGAATTCCTTCCTCTTTTGCTAATCTGCGAGCAATATCATAGGCATCTTCATCTTCAATCGCATGAATTTCATCATACACATCTTGATTTAGAATTTCTGGGATAAAGCCAGGGCTTGTCCCTACAAGCTTATGTTTACCAGGCTTTCCACCTGATAGAACAGGCGACCCTTTGGGTTCCACAACATGTACAGTTAATCCCTCAAAATGCTCTTTCAAGGTTTCACCAGTACCAGTGATAGTACCGCCTGTTCCTGCTGTAGCAACAAATGCAGATAATGGTTTACCGATTTCTTTCATTGCCTCAATTATTTCCAAAGCAGTAGTGTGTCTATGAGCATCGGGGTTGGCTTCATTTTCAAACTGCATCGGAACGAAGCTATTTGGGATTTCACTAGCTAATTCCTGTGCCTTTCTTATGGCACCAGGCATTTTTTCATCACCAGGAGTAAGGACAACCTCTGCCCCGTAGGCTTTTAAAATATTAATCCGTTCCTGTGTCATTGTATCAGGCATAATAATAATGGATTTATACCCTCGTGCAGCCGCATTCATGGCTAGGCCAATTCCTGTGTTTCCACTAGTTGGTTCAATAATGGTAGAGCCCTCTTTTAATAAACCAGCTTTTTCTGCCTCTATAATCATATTAAATGCAGCGCGGTCTTTTACACTCTTGCTTGGGTTATAAAACTCAAGCTTCAAATAAACAGAGGCCCCGTCTTTAGGAGCTAAGCGATTAAGTTTGACCAGTGGCGTTTCACCAATTAATTCAGCAATATTGTTGACTACTTTCATGGGGACCCATCCTTTCTCTTTTCTATTTCATCTCCAATTTTCTTATACACTCTATAATCATAAATAAAAAAAGGCTGCTTGTAAAAAATATCGATTATTCTTCTGTCGCAAATAGATACAATCTGGGAAAAATAAACTAAAATTGAGTAAAGGACTGAATAAACCTTGGACCAGAAAACACATTTTTTCTTTGCTGTTAGGATGCCCGAAGAAACAAAACTAATGATGAAGGAACATATTGAAAAAATAAAAGCTGTGATTCCTTTTAGCCGGTGGGTACATTTTCAAGATTTACATATCACTTTGGCTTTTTTGGGGGCAGCATCCCCAAAAAAAGTAGAAATAGCTGTTAGCAATGTGAGAGAAGCCTTAAATACTGCTAAGCCATTCCCATTAAAAATAAATAGACTTGGTTTTTTCGGAAGTAGTCAATCTCCCCGTGTTTTTTGGGCAGATACTGAGGAAAGTAATGATCTAAATCTTTTAAGGAATAAGGTGTTTTCGGCTTGTGAAGAAGCGGGATTTGAATTGGAGACAAGGCCCTTCCGTCCTCATATTACCTTAGCAAGAAAGTGGATAGGCGAAGAAGCATTTCAACAGACACTTCTCGAAATATGGAAGGAGCTCCAAGCAGAGCCGCTCGCGTTTCAAGCGAATGAGGTGGTTTTATATCAAACACATCTCCATAAGACACCAAAATATGAAGCAATCCAGGTATTTCGACTAACGGAATGAAAACAAATAAAAAAGGTTGGTATTATGAAAGAAATTTATTTTATTGTCAATCCAAAGGCAAAAAACGGTTACTGCCTAAAGATATGGGAGAGAATTGAAAATCAACTTATAGAAAAGCAAGTTAGGTATCTTGCTGTTTTTACGGAATATCAAGGACATGCAAAAAAAATTGCCAGCCAGATCGCCCAAAAAAACCGTGAAGAAAAAATCATTATTGCGGTAGGTGGAGATGGCACCATTCATGAAGTAATGAATGGTGTAGTAAAAAATAATCATATTACCCTCGGTTTTATCCCAGGTGGGTCAGGAAATGACTTCTCAAGAGGATTCCAAATCCCTTCTGAGCCGGTGGAAGCCTTAACGGTCATTCTTCGTTTGATGAAGCAGGAGGCATTAGCCATTGATATTGGTAAAATTAAAATGGCCAATCAGCAGGAACATAATTTTATTAATAATATGGGTGCTGGATTTGATGCGGTCATATCATACGAAGTCAATCAATCACGGATGAAGGCACTGTTGAATAAGCTTTCGTTAGGCAGGCTTGTTTATGTTTATTTTCTCCTAAAAAAGCTATTTACTTATAAAACCACAACAATTGATTTATCAATTGACGGTCAAAAGCATATATTTGAACAAACATGGTTTGTTACTGTTTCCAATCAGCCCTATTATGGCGGTGGGATGAAAATAGCTCCCGCTGCAGAGCCAGATGACGGGCTGTTTGATATTACTGTCGTTCACCAGTTATCAAGGTTAAAATTGCTGCTTGTTTTCGTTAGTGTTTTTTGGGGAAAGCACGTTCATTTTAAAGAAGTGAAAACGTATAAGGGAAAAGTTGTTTCTATTCATTCTCCTGACTCCCTATATGTTCATGCGGATGGGGAGCATGTTGGGCTAACACCACTGACTATTCATCTTCAAGATAAGGCTGTTGAAGTATTAACGAGAATACGTTGTAAAAAGCAAGTTGATCTGAAAGAGAGGGACAGGAATGAATGGTACTGACAGAAAATTTCTTGCCTATTTAGATGAGCTCCATCTCATTACGATTCTTCTGCCACTTTCCTATCATGGAGGAGTGTCGTCCACTTTCTATCTTGTTAATGATTCTGGAAAGAGTCCATTGGACATTATTGCGAAGAGTGAAATAGTCGATCATCATAAATATATTTGTAGGTTTTCAGGAGATTATTCCTTTGAAAAACAATATTGGGTAGTAGATGAGCATGGAGGGAAAACAGACCTTCAAATTGGTGCAGTGATTCGGACAAAGAGTTTTGACGATAAATTTTACTATGATGGAAATGATCTTGGTGTGACCCTTTTGGCAGATGAAACTCGCTTTAAGCTTTGGGCACCCACGGCTATCCAGGTTAAATTAAAAATTACTCCTCGGGAGAGTAGTTTTTCAGAAATCATCAAACTGAAGCGGGGAGATAGAGGGATATGGTCTCTTACGGTTCCGCGTAATTTAGAGCTCTATCATTATAGTTTCCTGATCTTAATCAATCAAGAATGGAGGGAGGCTATTGATCCATATGTGAAAGCGGTAACGGTTAATGGAGAATTGGGTGTGATTGTAAAGTTAGACAGCCCACCAAGACCTAGGCCCAATTTCCCTCTCTTAGTAAACCCTGTTGATGCAGTTATTTATGAAACACATATAAGGGACTTTAGTATCCACCCCCATAGTGGAATAAAGCATAAGGGATTGTATCTCGGAGCGGGGGAGTTTCATACAAAAGGAAAAGACGGTGAACCTACAGGGTTATCGTATGTAAAAGACCTAGGGATTACGCATCTTGAGTTTCTACCCTTTCATGACTATGCAGGTGTAGATGAGTTGACGCCAAATAAGGATTATAACTGGGGATACAATCCTCTCCACTTCAATGCACCAGAAGGTAGCTATTCGACCAATCCTTCCGACCCGTACTCTAGAATTAGGGAATTAAAAGAATTAATTAATCAAGTCCATGAAAGTGGTCTAAGGGTCATTATGGATGTAGTGTATAATCACGTATTTATTCGCGAGGATTCCTCTTTTGAAAAGATCGTTCCAGGTTATTATTTTCGTCATAACGAATTAGGATTGCCTTCAAATGGAACAGGTGTTGGAAATGATATCGCATCAGAGCGGAAAATGGTTAGGAAATTTATCATTGACTCTATTCGCTATTGGATGGAAGAGTATCATATTGATGGATTTCGCTTCGATCTAATGGGGATTTTAGATGTGGACACGATGAGAGAAGTGCGTAAGACTTGTGATAGTATAGCAGAAAACGTACTAATCCTTGGAGAGGGATGGAATTTGAATACACCCCTTCCCACAGAACAAAAAGCGACCATTGCTAATCAAACAAAGATACCTCAAATTGCTCAATTTAATGATAAATTTCGTGATGCAATTAAGGGAAGCACGTTTAATATTTTTGATAAGGGATTTGCACTTGGAAATGAGCATTACTTGGATGCAGCATTAGAGGTAATAACGGGGAGCATTGGGTTTAAGAAGAGAAATTTACGTCTTTTTAATGAACCCTCCCAATCAGTTAATTATGTTGAATGTCATGATAATCATACCCTTTGGGATAAACTTCAATCCTGCCTTCCACACGTTGATGATACTATACGCGCACAATTTCATCGTCTGGCAACCGGAATGGTTTTGTTGTCACAAGGAATTCCTTTTCTCCATAGTGGGCAGGAATTTTTCCGTACAAAGCAAGGCGAAGGAAATAGTTACTGTGCTCCTGATCAGATTAATCAACTTGATTGGGAGAGAAAAAGTCAATTTGCAGATAATGTAAATTATATCAAAGGTTTGATTTCGATTCGCCAAGCCTTCCCTTGTTTTCGAATGAGAACTTCAGAGGAAATTCGTAGCAATATTCGTCCACTCCCATCTTCACCTCCCGTCCTAGCGTGTATCTATCAATTGGTTCACGATGAGGTAATTCTAATCATTAATCCGTCTACAAGGGAACAAGGATTTACTCTTCCAAAGGGAGATTGGTCCATTTTGGTTAATAAAAATCAGGCGGGAATTTATTCCATAGGATCCCTACATGGTGGCGATGTCAAGATACAACCTATATCTTTAAATGTTTTACTAAAAAAATAGTTTCTCGAGATTACTTGACGAAAAAAGGCAATAGGAGATAAAATTTATTAAGATGGCTATTGTGTGCAATGGTTTCAATAGCTTTTTTTTTGTTTGAAAAAAATAAAAGCTGTTGATTGAACTCTGGTTATTTTGAACCTTCCAGCAGCACAGGTTTTACCTCCGAATGATTTGGGGGAATAAGCCCAATAGAACGGCATAAATTGAAGGTGAACGATTTTGGAACATATACTAGGACAAGAGTGGGAAATTACCCCTGCCGGAGGCGCAACTGGTGAAGCCTTTTATGCAGAATATGAGGATCAAAGGCTTTTTTTAAAGCGTAATTCCTCTCCATTCCTTGCGGTTCTTTCAGCAGAAGGCATTGTCCCAAAGCTTGTTTGGACCAAACGGTTGGAAAATGGAGATGTAATAACAGCACAACAATGGCTTCCAGGCAGAGAATTAACACCGGCAGAAATGAATCAAGAGCTTGTCGCCAGGCTTCTCAAGAAAATTCACTGCTCAAAGCCAATGCTTGGAATGTTAAGCAGGATAGAGAACTCGCCATTACACCCGGAAACCATTTTTCAATCAGTGGTCAATGAGTTAGACGATCAAGTTCGATCCTTAGAGGAAACACAAAAAGCAATAAACTTTTTAAAAGAAGAAGCTTTACATGTCTATTGTGATGAAAAAGTGGTTTGTCATGGAGATGTCAACCATAACAACTGGCTGTTAGCAGAAGACAACCAGTTGTATTTGATTGATTGGGATGGAGCAAGAATTGCAGACCCAGCTATTGATTTGGGATTACTTCTATATTGGTATATACCACAAGAAAATTGGCAGGATTGGCTAAGCATGTATGGGAAAGACCTAACAGATCATTTAAAGTTAAGAATGAAGTGGTATGTGACCGTACAAACCTTATCTTCCATTCAGTGGCATAAAAATAAAAACCGCTTGGAAGAGATGAACAAATGGATCCATTTTTTACATGAAATCCTATAAATTATGAAAATTGATCAATATCGTTAACCCATTGTGATAAGTTATTTTGATTAGATAGAATATGTTGGTCTAAATCATCTGTTTGTGCACCATTCTGACTATACTGGTACACTTCCTGTAAAATGTTTTTAACATTTTGATCAACTTGTGTGTTGACCATTAGAGATTTTACTAAGCGTTCTAGCTGTTCACATTCCGCTACGGAACCACAGCAATCGGACTGATGGTTGTTCAATATATCTTTTAGTAATGTTACTTGGTCACCATGACTTAATGGCATAAATGGACACCCTCTCAAGTGGTATTTAAAAAGAATTCACACAGTTAGGTTGTGAATTCTTTTTCTGTTTATGCGTTTTCTTATTTTCCAACAAGAAATGCTTGAATGTGAAGGTCTTGCATGATATGGTTTGAACGAAATTATTTTTTTAGGAGTGTCGAAATGAGACTTAGACATAAACCTTGGGCAAAGGATAAATTAGACCAACATCCACAATTTGTTGTAGCAAATCCCGAATTGCACAAAGGTAATTGGCATAATGTGTTTGAAAAAAACCAGCCACTTCATATTGAAGTAGGTACAGGTAAAGGGCAATTCATTACAGGAATGGCAAAAGCAAATCCTGATATAAATTATATTGGTATTGAGTTATATGACAGCGTCATTGTGGCAGCGTTGGATCGTTTAATTGAAGCGGATTTACCAAATTTAAAGCTTTTAAATGTGAATGCAGCTGATTTAGGTAAATATTTTGCGAAAAATGACGTAGACAGAGTGTATTTAAATTTCTCTGATCCATGGCCGAAATCCCGTCATGAAAAGAGAAGGTTGACCTATAAGGATTTCTTAAAGCTATATGAGGATATATTGGTCGATGGCGGGGAAATTCATTTTAAAACAGACAATCAAGGATTATTTGAATATTCCTTAACGAGCTTCTCTGGCTATGGATTATTACTTAAATATGTAAGCCTTGATTTTCATAAGAGTGGTTATGAAGGAAACATCATGACTGAATATGAACAGAAATTTTCTGAAATGGGACAGCGAATTTATCGGAGTGAAGTTAAATATCAAAATGAGAAGTAGGTCTTTTAGGGCAGTTCATTCCATGAACTGTCTTTTTGTTTTTCTTAACCACCTTCCTAATGTTAAAATATAGAAAAGTGAGGGACGAGGAGGATTAGTACATGGAAACATTAAAGGTTGGTCGTGTTTCATTCACATGGTTATCAGGGGGCGTTACAAATTTGGATGGTGGGGCCATGTTTGGAGTTGTTCCAAAAGGATTATGGTCGAAAAAGTATCCATGTAACGATAAAAACCAAATTGAGCTCCCTACAGATCCTATTCTCATTCAAATGGATGGGAAGAATATACTTATTGAATCAGGATTGGGAAAAGGTAAATTAACAGAAAAACAATTAAGAAACTTTGGAGTCACTCAGGAATCCGAGCTTAATTCCTCATTGAAACAGTTAGGATTGAGTACAGATGAAATTGATTATGTTCTAATGACCCATCTGCATTTTGACCATGCAGGAGGATTGACAAAGCTTGTGGATGGCCGATATGTTTCAACATTTCCAAATGCGAAAATCATCACGTCACAAGTAGAATGGGATGAGATGAGAAACCCTAATATCCGTTCAAAAAATACATATTGGAAAGAAAACTGGGAAGCTGTTGAATCCCAAGTAGTACCTTTTGAAGGTGAATGGTCTTTAGGAGCTATTACAATGATTCATACAGGGGGGCATAGTAACGGTCATTCTATTGTTGTAGTTGAGGATGGAGGAGAAACCGCTATTCACATGGCAGATTTAATGGCTACACACGCCCATCAAAATGTATTATGGGTAATGGCATATGATGACTACCCAATGGACTCTATAATCGCAAAAGAGAAATGGTTCCCTTATGGGTTAAAGAAAAATGCCTGGTTTACCTTTTACCACGATACCTTCTACAGAGCAGTAAAATGGGACAGCGAAGGTAAATTAACTGAAGTGATAGAAAGAAAATAAGAACAAAAAGTCGTACCCAGTTCAATGGATACGACTTTTTGTTTCTTTTATAATGGTATAACGTCTATAAGAGTACCAGTCTGCGCATCGGCAATAAATTCATACTGCTCAGTAGAGCCATCATTATTTTTTGAAATACCGCCTTTATACACACGATAGTGTATATGCTGCTTTTCATATGGTTCAGTTTCCATATGTATCCAAGAGCCGCTGATGGGTCCATTTTGTTTAAACTGTCTTTTTACTTGTTCTAGTACCTTTTCGGGTGACACATTCGTTTTTTGATCAATCACTTCTTTTACCACATAACCACCAATTAAACCGACCGCAGCACCAACGATGAATGATTTCCAGTTCATAGTCAAGGACCTCCAAAAAATAAATTGGAAAAGATTACGTATAAGGATTCTCCTCTCAGTATATCGTATTTAGCAGGAAGAAGGTAATATTACTTATATCGGATGAAATATTGGTAAGAGACACGAAATTTCTGTAAAATGAAACTATACATAAGATTACAGAATCTTTTTCTGAAGGAGTCTCAAAATGAATGAACAAACATTAAAGCTTTTTCAAACCTTAACGGAGCTTCCAGGTGCACCAGGAAACGAGCATTTAGTAAGAAAGTTTATGAAGGAGCAATTAGCTCTATACTCAGATGAAATTGTTCAAGATCAATTAGGTAGTGTTTTTGGCCTGAAAAAAGGACTTGGTCAGGGACCAACAGTGATGGTTGCGGGCCATATGGATGAAGTGGGTTTCATGGTAACTTCAATTACTGATAACGGTATGGTTCGATTTCAGCCGCTTGGAGGATGGTGGAGTCAAGTGCTGCTCGCCCAACGGGTTCAGATTATGACAAATAATGGTCCTGTCATTGGCGTAGTAGGTTCAATCCCGCCTCATCTTTTAGATGAGTCAAAACGAAACAAACCAATGGAAATCAAGAATATGCTTGTTGACATTGGTGCAGATAACCGGGAAGATGCTGAGCAAATCGGAATTAAACCCGGTCAAGCTATTTTGCCGATATGTCCATTTACTCCGATGGCAAATAAGAAAAAAATCATGGCAAAGGCATGGGATAATCGGTATGGCTGTGGCTTAGCAATTGAACTTCTTCAAGAATTAAAGGATGAAACATTACCAAACATCCTTTATTCGGGTGCTACTGTCCAAGAGGAAGTAGGATTACGCGGTGCCCAGACAGCCGCAAATATGATTAATCCTGATATATTCTTTGCACTTGATGCAAGTCCTGCCAATGACATGAGTGGAGACAAACTAGAATTCGGCCAATTAGGCAAGGGGGCTTTGCTTCGAATCCTTGATCGATCCATGGTTACACATCGTGGAATGAGAGAGTTTGTTCTTGATACTGCGGAAACACATCAGATTCCGTATCAATATTTCGTTTCACAGGGTGGAACAGATGCAGGACGGGTTCATCAATCCAATGAGGGCGTTCCAAGTGCAGTAGTGGGAATTTGTTCACGTTACATCCATACTCATGCGTCGATCATTCATATTGATGACTATGCCGCAGCAAAAGAATTAATCGTTAAACTTGTTAAAGCATGTGACCAAACGACGGTCGATACCATTCGATCAAACAGCTAATCATTAGGGAGGCATGGTTCATGCTTCCTTTTTACGTAGATAGGAGATTTAGAATTGAAAATTATTATTGGCTCTAAAAACCCAGCAAAAGTTTTAGCGGTAAAAAATAGTTTCATTCATGAAGAAGTGGAGTTTTTAGCGTTAGATATTCCATCGAATGTGAGCAATCAGCCTTTTTCCGATGACGAAACGATCCAAGGGGCAATCAATCGTGCTATTGGGGCTTTAACAGAGGGTAATGGTGATATAGGGGTAGGTCTAGAAGGCGGTGTACAAGAAACATCCAAGGGGCTGATGCTCTGTAATTGGGGAGCGCTAGCCTCTCGAAATGGGGAGCCCATTATTGCCGGAGGAGCGAGATTTCTTCTGCCTGAAGAAATTGCTGAAAGGCTTAGAGCAGGAGAAGAACTAGGTCCAGTTATGGATGATTATGCAAAAATGAAGAACGTAAGAAAACACGAGGGTGCAGTAGGGATTTTCACAAATGGTGTAATCAATCGGGTAGATATGTTCACGCACCTCACAAATCTTTTAGTAGGTCAATTTTACTACAAAAAAAGTTATGTAAAAGGTCATTATTGATTTTGGCATCCTGTTGATTGGAGCGGAAGGCGCGAAGACTCCTGCGGGAAAAGCGTGTCAGGGGAGACCCCGCAGGAGCAAAGCGACGAGGAGGCTCCCCGACCGCCCGCGGAAAGCGAAGCGCCTGGAGCGGAAATCAACAGCATTTCGACAATCGCATTCGACAAAAGTCTTGTCTTTTAAATATTCTGGCAGGTATGATATATTTATGGGACTTTATTCGTATGAATGGGAGGCGAAAAAGCTGAAACTTATAAAAATCATGACAATTTTCATACTTTCGTTACTTTTACTAAGTGCATGCAGCGACAATGCTTCGATAAAAAAAGAAAGTAAAGCTGCAATAAAAACTGCGAAAGTAACGTTTACTGAAAAAGAGAAAAAGCCAAATAAACAGAGTGGGAAGATTCACTTTTTCTTACCAGCAGGATATGCTATAAAAAGTGAATCAGCTAATAATATTATTTTAAGGAACGGTTCAGATACGTATATTCTTTTCTTTAACCCACATGAAAGCACAACAAGTGATGTTGTGTACAAAGCAACTGTCGATCAATATAAGGGATTATATACAAATGAGAAATTTACTTCTACCGACAACAAGCTTGGGTTTATAACCATTGCTCAACTTAAGGACGATGGTTTAAATGAATTAACAATCGGTGTGGGCGGGGCAAAAATAACGACGCAATCTGAAACAAGTGATTTGGTACAAAATACGAAAACGATGATGCAAATAGTTAATTCAGTCAAGTTCACAGAATAAATGGGGGCGTTAAGGATGAAGAATTTAGAATCAATGGAGCAATTTGAACAACTTAAGGACCAAGGAAAAACTATTTTTATGTTTTCGGCAGGCTGGTGTCCGGATTGTCGGGTAATTGAACCAATCCTTCCAGAGATAGAAGCAAAATTTAATGAATACACCTTTGTTCATATAGACCGTGATGACTACATTGATTTATGCCAGCAATTAGATGTATTCGGCATTCCGAGTTTTATTGCTTTCGAAGATGGAAATGAACTCGGCCGCTTTGTAAGTAAAGACCGAAAAACACAAGAAGAAATCGAACAATTCATCAAGGGTTTAAAATAATAAGTTCTGGGGCTGACTCTTTGCTTTTGAGTCAGCCTCATTTTTATTGTACAATGGATTAGCAGCCCTTGAAGGGAGGAACATACATGAAAATGGATAGTAAAAAAATGCGAAGAGAATTAGAAACTCGTTTAGCTAATGAGGAACGAGTCATTTCCTATGACCGAGATAAAGACACGCTCAGAATTGAAAATAAAGCAACAGGTAAGGGGATTACCGTCACAATACCTGGAATTATAGCCAAATGGCATACCGAAAATGATAAAGCGATTGAGGAAGTCGTTTATTATGTAAATGAAGGTCTGCAAGCAATGGAGGATAATATTCAGTTAACCGATCATGAAAAGAATATTTTTCCGGTTATTCGTTCTACGTCTTTTCCTAATGAATCAGAAGAGGGAAACCCGTTCATGAGTGACGAACATACGGCCGAAACAAAGATTTATTACGCCTATGACATGGGGAAGACGTACCGGTTAATTGACCGTCGTATCATGGAAAAGGAAGGCTGGGAAGCGAACAGAATAAAGGAAATTGCCTTATTTAACGCAAGATCCCTGACAACTCCTCTTAAGGAAGATCAGGTCGCTGGGAATAGTTTTTATTTTCTCAACACCAATGATGGATATGATGCAAGCCGAATACTAAATAAAGGCTTCCTCAATGAAATGCAGAAACGGATGGTTGGGACGATGGTTTTAGCCGTTCCCCACCAAGATGTATTAATCATCGCGGATATTCGTAACGACAGAGGGTATGATGTTATGGCTCAGATGGCTATGAGCTTTTTTGCGAATGGCCGAGTCCCAATTACAGCTTTGTCATTCATCTATGAAAATGGGGAATTAGAACCCATTTTCATTTTAGGAAAAAATAAATAAAATGAATGAAAGAAGGATCACTTCAAGTGGTCTTTTTTCATTACTTCTTTGGAGGATATATCCAATTCGAATATATTTCGACTTATTCTGAGAAATTATCTCGAAAAAATATCAAATACTGATAAAATAGAATGATAGATGAAAGTAGAAAGAGTGATAGTTTTGAGCTGGATCCAAAACTTTTTTCAAAAGTTTAAAAAAGATGAGGAAGAGGAGTTAAACGATTTTGTTATACATAACTCTAGAAACGATGAACTTCCACATCTAACCCAATTCGAAAGTTTAAAGGATTTAGATACGAGAATTTCCTATCAATATCCAAAAGGTGGCCTGCGTTCTTCCACTACACCTTTACATGAGGTTAAGCCCAAAGCTAAGGAGAGTGTTCGTCAGCAAAGGATTTTAGAGAAACAGCCTGAAAAGAGAAGAAGAAGGGAACAAAAAGAAACCCAACCAGTAAAAACGGAAGTCCCCAAACCAATCATAGAGCCGAAGCAGCAACCGAGAATGAGGGGCCCATTTCACCCAACAGAAATTCCTTCTCCTATTTTTGGGTTTAACAGACCTAAGAAGACAGAGATGGTAGTCGAGCATGAATTGAGCCACTTTTTAAACGAAGAGGATAAAGATCAGCTTAACCATTCAGCCGTATTTGAAGAGCTAATTGCTGAGGCGTCCGTTATTACCGAAGAGGAATCATCTAGGATAGAATCCTTGCAAGAAAATGTGATTGAGGCGATTGAATATGAGCCTGAACCAATAAAAGTCGAACCAAATATACCGGTTGAAACCTCTGTTGAATTACAAGCTGAACCAGAGGATGAAGCCGAAACCCAACCCGTGGAGCCTGAAATCAAGCGTTCCCGTTTGCCATTTAATGTAATGATGTTAAAGCAAGATAAATTAAAATGGGAAGAAAGAAAACAAAGAAGAGAACGTGAGCAGCCAATTCAGGCACGTGAGAACATTTTAGTAGAAGAAACAGTTGATACTTCATTAGAAAGACAACTAGAAAGGACAATGGTGGAGCCAAAAGATAGAACAATGGAACAACCAGTAAAAAAGCCCATTGAAAAACCAACGGACAAGCCAATTATTCAGACGGTTGCATCCACTCCAACCGTGGCGGAGAAAGTTGAACAAGTAACGTCCAATGGTACTTATATGCTCCCTCCATCAAGTCTATTACATCCGCCCATCAAAGAAGATAAAGATATTGGCTGGTTGTTAGAGCAAGAAGAACTCCTGAATTTAACATTAAAAAACTTTAATGTAGGCGCAAGTGTGGTTAATGTAACCCAAGGGCCATCTGTTACCCGATTTGAGGTACAACCCGAACCAGGAGTAAAAGTAAATAAAATTACTAACCTAAGCGATGATATTAAATTAAGCCTAGCTGCAAGGGATATTCGGATTGAAGCACCTATACCGGGAAAGCATACGATTGGTATTGAAGTGCCAAATCAAAAGTCAAGACCCGTCTTTATCAATGAAATTATTCAAAGTAGTGTGTTTCAAGAATCTTCCTCTCCTTTAACGGCAGTAATGGGACTGGATATTGCAGGGAAACCAATTGTAACCGACTTAAAGAAAATGCCGCATGGACTAATTGCTGGGGCAACAGGTTCAGGTAAAAGCGTATGTATTAATACCATTTTAGTTAGCCTGTTATGTAAAGCGAGTCCGGAAGATTTAAAGCTGTTGCTGATTGACCCAAAAGTGGTAGAACTTGCACCATATAATCGAATTCCACATCTTGTCAGCCCAGTTATTACCGATGTAAAAGCGGCAACGGCTGCATTAAAATGGGCTGTGGATGAAATGGAAAGGCGATACGAGCTCTTTGCTCATGCAGGGGTTCGTGATATCAACCGATTTAATGAACTAGCAATAAATCATAAGCGCTATTCCGATAAGCTGCCATTCATAGTGATAATCATTGATGAGTTAGCCGATTTAATGATGATGTCACCAGCAGATGTGGAAGAAGCCATTTGTAGAATAGCTCAAAAAGCTAGGGCCTGCGGTATACATCTTATTGTAGCCACACAAAGACCTTCGGTTGATGTGATAACTGGATTAATAAAAGCCAATATTCCAACCCGAATTGCTTTTTCAGTTTCTTCCCAAGTGGATTCACGTACCATTATTGACATTAGCGGGGCGGAGAAATTACTCGGCCGTGGCGATATGCTGTTCTTAGAAAATGGATCTTCGAAACCTGTAAGATTGCAGGGAACGTTCGTATCAGATGAAGAAATTGATCTTGTGGTTGCCCATGCACGGGATCAACGCGAACCGGAATATTTATTCGAACAAGAAGAGTTGCTGAAAAAGGCCCAAATAACTGAGGAAGAAGATGAACTCTTTTATGAAGCTTGTGAATTTATTATTGAGCAAGGGGGAGCATCCACTTCAAGCCTGCAACGGCGCTTTAAAATTGGCTATAATAGAGCTGCAAGATTAATGGATATACTTGAACAAAATGGATATATTACAAGTGCAAATGGGAGTAAGGCTCGTGAGGTTTTAATAACAGAAGCCGATTTAGAGGCTATTCAAGAATAAGACAAATCAATAATCCACTGTATTCTTTCTAGGTACGAACAAATAATAATGAATGCCGATTCTGGGTGGATAGCAAAGATAATTGACATTAATAGTTTTTACGAGAAAACAATGTTATAATAATTAAATGATTTTAAACAAGTAAGCTTACTTGTTCAGTAATTCTATAAACAATGTCAAATACAGACAGATGTCATATACTGTTTTACAGATAGACGTTGGTTGGAGGTTCTTCTATGACTATTTACCATTTTGTAGGTATTAAGGGGTCTGGGATGAGTGCATTAGCACAAGTTCTGCATGATATGAAATTTGAGGTTCAAGGCTCCGATGTCGAAAAGCGCTTTTTTACTCAACTTGCCCTTGAACAATCCGGAATAAAAATCTTTCCCTTTCAAAAGGAAAATATCAAGCCGGGAATGACAATTATTGCAGGAAATGCCTATCCAGATACGCATGAGGAAATTCAAGAGGCAATGAAACTTGGACTTCCAGTAGTAAGGTATCATCGTTTCTTAGGTGATTTCATGCAGAATTTTACAAGTGTAGCTATTACAGGTGCACACGGAAAAACCTCTACAACTGGGTTATTGGCTCATGTTATTAAAGGAGCTAAACCTACGAGCTTTTTAATTGGTGATGGTACCGGGAAAGGACAAGAAGGGGCGGAATATTTTGTATTTGAGGCATGTGAATACAGAAGGCACTTCTTATCGTACTTCCCTGATTATGCCATTATGACAAACATTGATTTTGATCATCCAGATTACTTTGCCAATATTGAAGATGTCTTCTCAGCCTTCCAAGAGATGGCTGTACAAGTGAAAAAGGGAATATTTGCTTATGGGGATGATGAGCAGCTTCAGAGGATCCAGGCAAAGGTTCCAGTATTGTTTTATGGATTTGGCGACGAAAATGATTATCAGGCAAAAAATCTTGTCAAATCAACCAATGGAACAACCTTTGATGTATTTATCCGTAATACTTTTTATGATACATTCTCAATCCCTACATTCGGAGATCACAGCGTGTTAAATGCGCTCGCGGTCATCGGTTTATGCCATTATGAAGAGATTGATGTTACGATTGTGAAAGAACACTTGCTAACATTCAAAGGTGTGAAAAGAAGATTTTCGGAAAAGAAAATTGGAACGCAAATCTTAATCGATGATTATGCCCATCATCCGACTGAAATTAAAGCAACCATTGATGCGGCAAAGCAGAAATATCCTGATAAAAGAATTGTCGCTGTATTCCAACCACATACTTTTACACGTACCCAAGCCTTTTTAGAAGATTTTGCAGAGAGTCTTCGTCTAGCTGATAAAGCGTACTTGTGTGAAATTTTTGGGTCGGCTCGAGAAAATCATGGAAAGCTGACAATTAAGGATTTACAGGAAAAAATTGAAGGTTCTGAGATTCTATCAGAAGAAAATACTTCAGTATTAAATGATTACGACAATAGTGTAATCATATTTATGGGTGCTGGGGATATTCAAAAGTTCCAGGAATCTTATGAAAAACAAATCATTGAATAAATAAAAGAGAGGCTGACACAAAAAAGTGTCAGCCTCTATTCTTTACATTTTAAGAAAGTAAAAAAATCGACTTTGAGAATTGTCCAGCTCCAGCGCCTAGCCCCTCGGGTCAAATAACCTTCTGCAATAAAAGTCAAAGAGCGACTTTTCTTGCAGAAGAACATTTGCCTGTCGGGGCTGATCAAGGCGCTTGCGCTTTTCTTATTTTAAATTGTCAGGATTTAAAACTTCTAATTCTGGTAGTACGAAAAGACCATCTTTTCGAATAAGTACATCGTCAAAATAGATTTCCCCTCCACCATATTCCGGACGCTGAATGTTAACCATGTCCCAATGAATATTAGAGTGGTTTCCATTAAACGCATCATCATAGCATTGTCCAGGAGTAAAGTGGAAGCTGCCAGCAATTTTTTCATCAAATAAGATATCCTGCATCGGATTTAAGATGAAAGGGTTCACTCCAATTGCAAACTCTCCCACGTAGCGTGCTCCCTCATCCGTATCAAAGATTTTGTTAATACGACTAGAATCATTAGACTCAGCCTCAACAATTTTTCCATCTTTAAAAGTGAGCTTAACGTTTTCAAAGGTAAATCCCTGGTAAGGAGACGGTGTGTTATAGGTAATGACTCCATTTACTGAATCACGAACAGGAGCTGTATATACTTCACCATCAGGAATATTTAATCTTCCTGCACATTTAATAGCAGGTATATCTTTTATAGAGAAGCTTAGATCTGTACCAGGTCCTGTGATGCGAACCTTGTCTGTTCGGTTCATCAATTCAACCAAGCTGTCCATAGCTTGATCCATTTTACCGTAATCCAGATTACACACATTAAAATAAAAGTCTTCAAATGCTTCAGTACTCATCTTAGCTAATTGTGCCATAGATGAAGTTGGATATCGAAGGACAACCCATTTAGTTTTTGGTACGCGAATATCGCGGTGTACCTTTTTTCCAATTGTTGAACCGTGTATTTTCATTTTTTCATCTGGGACATCGGCTTGCTCATTAATGTTATCTCCAGAACGCAACCCTATGTATGCATCCATTTTACTCATAACGTTAGCTTCAAAATCAGCCATCATATTATATTGCTCTTCTTCTGCACCAAATAATAGAGCTCGGTCAACCTGATGATCTTTTAGCAGAACAAAAGGATATCCACCTGCTGCATAGGCTTCCTTTACCAACGCGGTAACAAGCTCACGTTGCAACCCAAAATTCTCAATTAACACCTTTTCACCTTTTTGGAGCTGCACAGAATAATTAATTAAATTCTTCGCCAGCTTCTCTATACGAGGATCTTTCATGGTAACGCCTCCAAAAAATTATGTAAATACAATACTTATTGTAACCGAATAATGACTAAAAGTTGAAAAATAAAGTAACTTCTTCTGTTTGAGTAGGGATTTTTTTAAAAGGATAGCAGGAAAACAAGACAAATGAATGGAAGTAGTATAAGATATTAGCGAGGTTTATATCCATGATGGATGGGTAATACATATTGATATAGTTAAGGCGGAGGTGCACGATGCAAATTATTTTATACTTAAGCGTTGCCTTGATAGCCATTGCGTTTTTTGTCCTAGTGATTTACTTATCTAAAACGCTTAAATCGCTTCAGGGTACACTTACAAGTGTTTCAAAAACGTTGTCAGGATTAGAAAAACAATTGGATGGGGTTACAAGCGAAACCACATTACTTTTACAAAAAACCAATGCGCTTGCTGAAGATATTCAGCAAAAATCCGAAAGTTTAAATAGTGTGGTGGATGCTGTTAAGGACGTTGGGTCGACTGTTACCAAATTTAACGGAACATTACTGAACTTAACCAATACTGTAGACCAGCAAGTAGAAGATAGTAAAGAAAAAATTTCACAGATAGTTCAATGGAGTAATGTATTCCTTGAATTGAAGGATAAATGGCAAGCTAGAAAGCAAATAAAACAAGAAAAAGAATCAGAACAAGTTATTAAAAGAGTAAGATCTCATTAGAATTAAAGGAGGAACGAAGATGTCTAATAGAGAATATGAGACAAGGGAAGCGAATCAAAATCGTAACGACGAATCTTCCAACAGCTTTATCCTAGGAGCTTTTATTGGTGGGGTAGTTGGAGCTGCAGCAGCTTTACTTTTTGCACCTAAGGCAGGTAAAGAGCTCCGTTCAACGTTAACGAATCAAGCAGGTTCCATTTTGGACAAGAGTGGTTCATTACGGGAGAATGTAGTTAATAAGAGCAGTGAATTAGCATCTAAAACGGCATCCCTTTCCCAGGGGATTGTGCTTCAATCCTCCGAGCTAGTAAATAAAGTAAAGGGAAAGCAGTCTCAAAAAGAAGAATCTGAGTTAACTTATATTCCAATCCAACATGGAAAGGAAAAGGAAACTGTAAAAATGTCGAATGAATCAGGGCCACGAGACAGCGAAGAAATTCGCAAAAAATTGGAAGAGGCTCAAAAAGCTTTTGATAAAGAAGAGAGCAAGGTAAAACTTTAATAGTTATATTATTTGTGATACAAACGGTGAAGTGATAAAATGACTTCACCGTTTATTTTTATTTAAAGAAGGTTGGGCTCATTGCTGACAGTATGCTTTTTAAATGGAGGAATGTAAAGATGCTAGAAAAAATTGATTCAATTGAACAGTTTGATGAAATAGTAAAGAAAGAAAGTAGATTTTATTTGTTAAAGCACAGTTTAACATGTCCAATCAGTCATGCTGCGTACAAAGAGTACGAAAAATATGCAAATGAAAACCAAAATATGCCGACATATTTCTTAGCGGTACAAGATTCACGGCCACTTTCTAACGAGATTGCAGAAAGATTTCAAATTAAACATGAATCACCACAAGCAATCCTAATTTCCAATGGAGAAGCAACTTGGAATGCTTCACATTGGAAAATCACCAACAAGGCACTATTAAATGCAAGTAGTGTGACACAATAAGAGATGCTAAGGGGGATGAAATTTCATCCTCTTCTTTATAAGAAAGCTATGTTTAAGCATTGTAATGATTTAACACACCTGTTGATTGGAGCGGAAGGCGCGGAGACTCCTGCGGGAAGTAGCGGTCTCGGGAGACCCCGCAGGAGTGAGCGACGAGGAGGCTCCCGGAACGCCCGCGGAAAGCGAAGTGCCTGGAGAGAAAATCAACAGATAAAGAACCTAAAAAAATTTAGACACGTATGTTAAGTAGGTAACATACAATACTTTCATATACTCGACGATACTTTAACGCTTAAAAGCGTTTAATTAATAAAGAAAAAATAGGTGACAAAGAAATATATTTCCGCTATAATAAAGCCTAATTATTGAAATATTACAAAAATAAAAACTCTAGGTGTAAATCATTATTAGATTAGTAACTGATTTGCAAACGAAAGGACGGGGACGAATATGGGCAAAAAGATTGAATTGGATCAATTAAGAGCACGTGTCGATGAGTTAAACTTGGAATTATTGAGGCTAATTAATGAAAGAGCTCAACTCGTCCAAGAGATTGGACGGGTAAAAGAAAATCAAGGTGTCTACCGTTACGATCCAGTCCGAGAAAGAAAAATGCTTGATATCATCAAAGAAAATAACGATGGACCATTTGAAAATTCTACAATCGACCATATCTTCAAAGAAATTTTTAAAGCAGGTTTAGATCTTCAAAAGGATGATCATGAGAAAGCACTACTTGTATCTAGAAAGAAGAAGCCTGAAAATACGATTGTAAACCTAAAGGGAGAAACTATAGGTGATGGCAAGCCGCATTTTGTGTTTGGTCCATGTGCGGTTGAATCCTATGAGCAGGTAGCTACGGTTGCCAAGGCGATGAAGGAAAAGGGCTTAAAACTTCTTCGTGGCGGTGCATATAAACCAAGGACGTCTCCTTACGATTTCCAAGGATTAGGTGTAGAAGGGCTAAAAATCTTAAAGCGTGTTGCAGATGAATACGATATGGCAGTAATTAGCGAAATCGTAAACCCTGCTGATATTGAAATGGCTTTAGACTATATTGACGTGATCCAAATTGGTGCACGGAACATGCAGAACTTTGAACTATTAAAAGCGGCAGGGGCCGTAAATAAGCCAGTATTGTTAAAAAGAGGGATTGCTGCAACGATTGAAGAGTTTATCAATGCGGCAGAATACATCATGGCACAAGGGAATGGCCAAATCATTCTTTGTGAACGTGGTATTCGGACATATGAACGAGCAACAAGAAACACGCTGGATATCTCAGCAGTTCCAATTCTTAAACAAGAAACCCATTTACCAGTAATGGTAGATGTTACTCATTCTACTGGTAGAAGAGACTTGTTATTACCTGCTGCAAAAGCAGCGATTGCCATTGGTGCAGACGGAGTAATGGCTGAAGTTCATCCAGATCCGGCAGTTGCCTTATCCGACCAAAAGCAACAAATGGACCTTGATCAATTTGACAAATTTTATAATGAATTACTAGCATCAAACTTTGTACGGATTTAATTTTTGGCTGTGTTAAAGAACAGTGTTAATTTTTTATATCCTGTTGATTGGAGCGGAAGGCACGAAGACCCCTGTGGGAGTATGGTTCAGGGGAGACCCCGCAGGCGCAAGCGCCGAGGAGGCTCGCCGAAACACCCACGGAAAGCGAAGTGCCTGGAGCGGAAATCAACGGATAATTTTAACAGAGCCAATTTTTTAAAAAACCTCCTGCACATGCTTGCAGGAGGTTTTTTTGGGGATTTTTAGAAAAAAATACGAAAAATGTTGACAAATGCAATTGCGGCTTTAATATTCTTATCGTATCATTAAATACATACTAAGATTGTTTATTATCTCACAATCAATATTATGACTAGGTTTTTAATAACAGATGTAAAATAAAGAAAACAATGTACGTTACAGGAGAGTGTTCTAAGTGAATATAACGATTTATGATGTGGCTAGGGAAGCAAATGTATCAATGGCGACTGTTTCCCGTGTAGTAAATGGAAATCCCAATGTTAAACCAGTAACCAGGAAAAAGGTGTTAGAGGTTATTGAAAGATTAGGGTACCGTCCAAATGCTGTGGCAAGAGGATTAGCTAGTAAAAAAACGACAACAGTTGGAGTAATTATCCCGGATATATCTAATATCTTTTTTGCAGAATTAGCTAGAGGAATTGAAGATATTGCTACTATGTACAAATACAATATCATTCTGAGCAATTCTGACCAAAACAAGGACAAGGAATTACACTTACTTAATACTATGCTTGGGAAGCAAGTAGATGGAATCGTGTTCATGGGAGGAAATATTACCGCAGAACACGTAGAGGAATTTGAAAAATCTCCAGTACCGATTGTTCTTGCGGGTTCTATTGAGGAGTCAAATAAGATTCCGTCAGTAAACATTGATTATGAAGAAGCAGTATATGATTCCGTAAAGGAATTTATTGAAAAAGGTCATAAGAATATTGCCATTGTGGTGGGACCTCTTCATGAACCGAAAAATGCCCAGAAAAAACTTAAAGGGTATCAAAGAGCCCTTCAAGAAGCTGGTCTTCCTTATAATGAGGAGCTTATTGTTGAAGGAGATTATACGTACGATTCCGGTATAGAAGCCTTTGAAAAATTACTCGAGGCATCAGCAAGACCAACGGCCATTTTAGTTGGAGCAGATGAAATGGCACTGGGAGTCGTTCATGGTGCCGAAGATAAGGGTTATAAAATCCCTGAAGATTTTGAAGTAATCACTTCAGACAATACCAGATTATCACTTATGGTACGTCCACAGCTTACAACTATTGTGCAACCACTATATGATATTGGAGCGGTGGCAATGCGGTTACTAACTAAATTAATGAATAAAGAAGGCGTTGAAGAACAAATTGTCGTACTTCCTCACCGCATTGAACATCGTAATTCAACAAAATAATTAGAAAAGCGGAAGCGCCTTGGTCAGCCCCGACAGGCAAATGTTCTTCGGCAAGAAAAGTCCGCCTTTTGACTTTTATTGCCGAAGGTTATTTGACCCGAGGGGCTAGGCGCTGGAGCTGGACAATTCTCGAAGTCGCATTTTATACTTTCTTATTATAAAATAAGGGGCTTGCCATTAAGATGGCAGGCCCTTTTGGTTTTTTTGATGATTACGAATTGGGTATAAAGCTTTTTCTAACGTAATTACATTCTTCTCTGTAATCTCCGCTTTTCTTGGAATAGGTGTATATAAATTGTCAGGGTCGTCCCATTCCTTCGGTAAAACAACAGGAGCCTCTTTTTGCCACTGTTCAATCCATGCATCAGGTAGATTTCCTGAACAATTCGAGTTTTCTGTCATCTCAAGCCAGATGAGTGCCCATGCTCTAGGAACGACCCGCCAAATGTCATAACCACCACCGCCAACTGCAATCCATTTACCATTACAGTATTGATGAGCAATTTCATGAGCAATCTTAGGGATTTCTCGATAAATTTTCATCGTTGCCGATAAGTGAGTTAACGGATCAAAATAATGTGAATCAGCTCCATTTTGAGTGAGTATTACATCTGGCTTGAAAAATTCAGCCACCTCTTTTATGGAGTTTTTATAGGCATGGAGCCAGGAGTCATCTTCTGTAAAAGCATCGACAGGTATATTAAAAGAATACCCATAACCAGGGCCCTGACCTCTTTCATTGATATTTCCGGTACCAGGAAATAAATATCGGCCGGTTTCATGAATGGAAAGGGTGCAAACATTAGGGTCGTCATAAAAAGACCATTGGACACCATCCCCATGGTGTGCATCCGTATCTACATATAACACACGTGCATGATATTTTTCCTGAAGATACTTAATTGCAACCGAACTATCATTATATACACAAAATCCGGACGCTTTCCCACGGAATCCATGGTGTAAGCCGCCTCCAAGGTGAAGGGCATGGAGAGACTTGCCTGTCATAACCTGGTCGACTGCGATTAGGGTACCGCCTACTAACAGGGCACTGGCCTCATGCATGTTCGGGAATATGGGAGTGTCTTCTGTACCTAATCCATAATTTTCAGCAATTTCTTTTGAAAGTTCCCCGTGTCCTGCTTTCTTAACCGCTTCTATGTAATTTCGATCATGTATAAGGGCTAACTCTTCATCCGTTGCCATCTTAGGTGGGATGATATGCGCAGGATCTAACGCATTCATTTTCTCCAACAGATCAAGGGTTAGTTTTAGCCTAAATTGGTTAAAAGGATGATTATTGCTGAATTTGTAATTCAACAGTTCTTCTGAGAATACAAAGGAACACCGATCACTCATATGGAATCCCCGGGAGGTTCGGCCATAATACTTGATGCCCGGCTTGCTTAAGATCCTGAATAAGGGCAGTTGGATTCATTGTCTGAACTCTAACGACTAGGATTTTAAAATGTTCATCTGTCTTGTCTGGATATACGAGAACACTTAAAATGTTAGCCTTTCGATTTTTTATCACATTTGTAATGTCGCTTAGGATACCAGCGAGATTTGGAACCTTTATTTCGATTTGAGACCCGGGCTGATGGGCCCCTGTTAATTCAACTAAGGTTCGGAGTAAGTCTGTTTCTGTTACAATTCCCACTAGTTTACGGTCATTAATGATGGGAATGCAACTTATTTTATGTTCATAAAATAAGCCAGCCACTTCTTCGACAAAATCCAGTGGATGCCCTGTAATCATATCCTGCTCCATAATCGTCTCAATCGGTTTTTTCAGGTCTTCGGGGTGCTCATTCGCATGAAAAATGGAGGGAGTTGCTTCCCTTATATTTGCGACAGTGACTAACCCCACTAGATGTTTTTGATTATCAATGACAGGTATATGACGGATTTTTTTTGTTTCCATTAATTTCATAGCATCAGCAATGGTGTCTGTTGGTAAAAGTGTGGCAACATCTGTTTTCATAATTTCTTCCACTATCATATCAATCACCTCAGGTCTCAAGTGAATTTCAGCTAAAAGCTTAATACATAAATCGGTTCATAAACCGAAGACGGTCGAATTTTTGAATGGATTCCATATCGACTCTCTTACCCATTCGAGCCATCAGGCAGTTAGCAGGGTGGGAGCAAATTTCCGGATCATCCGTTGCGTACCATTCTAGCCCGCCGGCATTCATCATTTTTTCCATTACTTTTCGGTAATCCCAGACATTTAGCTTGGTCCCTTTTAAATCCCAGTGCCAATAGTACTCTGTTGTAATTGTAATATAATCTTCCATTGCATCATCCATCATGGAAACGATTAACAGGTTTTTTCCTACAGAGCAGCCTCTAAATTGTGGAATTACCTCAATGGCACCTAATTCAATTAAGTTATCCATTTTCCCTTCAGACCATCTTTCAAGGGGGTCTGGATATAAATAAGTAACGTATCCAACAATTGTGTGCCGATGTCTGGCAATAATAATTCTGCCTTCTGGAAGATTCGCAATACCCACTAATGCTTTATGCTGTTGTATAGGTGGACGAAAGGCAACGAGGTCTTCATGAAATTCATAGCCTGCTAATTTATCTGATGGAATAGGGCCTTCAATGATTAAATTCCCATGAGGTGTTTTTAATTCTTTTGCATTGTATGTTTTCTTGTGTTCCATAAGGTCACCTGCCTTAAAAAATCGTTAGTACATTAATTCTATTATACATAAAATCTAGCAATAGAAAGCGATTTCATTAATATTTCTAAGTGATAAAATTTTTAAAATTGTGAATAGTTCCTATTTGTACTATAATAATCTCTATAAAGTAAGAGGGGGAGATAGTAATGAAAGTGGAAGCGCTGCCAGTTGTACAAGGTGACCATAATCTAAGTAATTATGATGAAATGTACAAACAATTTGATTGGAAGGAAACAGAAAAGGCATTCTCATGGAGTGAAACAGGCCTTGTTAACTTGGGGTATGAAGCCATTGACCGTCATGCAAAGACCTTCCGAAAAAATAAAATTGCTCTTTACTATCGAGACGGTTTTCGCAATGAAAAGTACACATTTAAGGAAATGAAAGATCTCTCAAATAAAGCTGGTAATGTGCTAAAGAGTTATGGCGATGTAGAGAAAGGAGACCGTGTATTTATTTTTATGCCTCGTTCTCCGGAGCTTTACTTTACTGTACTTGGTGCAATAAAGATTGGAGCCATCGTTGGCCCTTTATTTGAAGCCTTCATGGAAGGTGCGGTTCGTGACCGCCTGCAGGATAGTGAAGCTAAAGTTCTAGTCACTACACCAGAATTATTAGATCGTGTACCTGTGGAAGAATTACCTGCCTTAAAGCATATTTTCCTTGTTGGAAAAAATGTGGAGGAACAAGGCAAATACATTGACTTCCTTGGGAAATTTGAGAAGGCAAGTAAGGAACTTAAGATCGAATGGGTAGACAGAACAGATGGCTTAATTTTGCATTATACATCAGGTTCAACCGGAAAGCCTAAAGGGGTATTGCATGTACATAATGCAATGATTCAGCATTATCAAACAGCAAAATGGGTTCTTGATTTAAAAGAGGATGATGTGTATTGGTGTACGGCAGATCCAGGCTGGGTAACAGGAACGTCTTATGGAATTTTTGGACCGTGGTTAACGGGATCGTCTAATGTTATTGTAGGCGGACGTTTTAGCCCTGAAACCTGGTATCAAATGATTGAAGACTTTGGGGTTACCGTTTGGTATAGTGCTCCTACTGCATTTCGGATGTTAATGGGTGCGGGAGATGAACTTTTAAAGAAATTTGATTTAAGCAGCCTGCGTCATATTCTAAGTGTGGGTGAGCCATTGAACCCAGAAGTGGTCAAATGGGGTGTAAAGGTATTTAACCATCGCATTCATGATAACTGGTGGATGACGGAAACAGGTGCACAACTGATCAGTAACTATCCATGTATGAAAATTAAACCTGGATCAATGGGTAAGCCGATTCCAGGTGTACAGGCAGCGATTGTCGATAATCAAGGAAACGAATTACCACCATATCGAATGGGTAATCTGGCCATTAAAAAGGGCTGGCCTTCCATGATGCACACCATTTGGAATAATCCTGAGAAATTTGAATCCTACTTTATGCCAGGTGACTGGTACGTATCCGGGGATTCTGCCTATATGGATGAGGATGGCTATTTCTGGTTCCAAGGTAGGGTAGATGATGTTATTATGACATCAGGAGAGCGTGTAGGACCATTTGAAGTGGAAAGCAAGCTTGTGGAGCACCCAGCAGTAGCAGAGGCGGGAGTAATTGGTAAACCAGACCCTGTACGTGGTGAAATTATTAAAGCGTTTGTTGCGCTACGTGACGGCTTTGAGGCTTCTGAAGAACTGAAAGAGGAGATCAGACAATTTGTCAAAAAAGGACTAGCAGCTCATGCTGCACCAAGAGAAATTGATTTCCGCGATAAACTGCCAAAAACAAGAAGTGGTAAGATTATGCGTCGCGTATTAAAGGCGTGGGAGTTAAACTTACCGACTGGTGACTTATCTACAATGGAAGATTAGTATAAACAAAAACCGCACCGAATTTTCGGTGCGGTTTTACTTATGGTGCTGGTGTTTCAGTTGGAGTTGGAACAGCTGCTCCTACTTCAACTAAATTTGATGGAGCGGATTCATTACCCGCTATATCTACTGCAGTTACATAAAAGGAGCCATTACCTACCGTGTAAGAGAGACTTGAGCCGTTAATAATACTAGCTACTTTGGTTGAAAACAGCCCTCCTTGATATACTCGGTAACCAACTACATCATTGTCCCCTGAGGAAGACCAAGATATTTTATTACCGGAAATACTTAAGTTAACAGCATTAGGTCTTTTTCCGTTATCCACCATTTTGGCTGTAGGTACAAGAATTTTCCCCCAACGATCTTTCTGTGGAATAAGCTGACTGTAGTCCTTAAAGGTTTTACCAACCATCCGTACAATAAAGTCAGGGTTTAATACTAAACCATATTGAGCAAATTCCTTTGGAGTTGAATCCAACGCCAAATACTTTTTGTCGCTGATGGTAACATAATTTCCTTCAATCAAGCTATCATCCACTTTTGTAGGGACATCATTCACATTAAAGTAATCACTTTCAATTAGCCCAGCCTTCGAACATGCATTTGAAGGAAGCATGCCTGAAACCGCACAATATGAACGTTTTACGATACCACTAGGCATTTGGAATGACTCTTTAGGATCAATCAAATCTGGTTTAATTTTATAGGCTGCATTCATTAAATCAGCCCAAAGGTTATTTGTTCGTTGACTATAAGACATGTCTGAAATCTTTAATGATTTTGGCGTGTCGTACCCTGTCCATATACCGAAGGTAATGTTAGGGTTGGTGGCAACGAACCATGAATCCTTATACTCATTACCTGTTCCTGTTTTACCAGCCCAATCTGCTCTGAAATTTAATTTGCTATTAATTCCAGCTGCAGTTCCCATTTTGATAACATCTCGCATCATATCAAGTGTTAAATAAGCTGTTTGTGGTTTGAAGACAGCAACAGGCGTTACTTCATGCTGATAAATTACTTTGCCGCTTTTATCTACGATTTTATCAATCATATAGGCATCGATGAATTTCCCACCATTGGCAAAAGTACTGAATGCATTAGTATTTTCCTCAACCGTAACCCCGGCAATTGAACCAATGGCGGCTGAAAGGTTTGTATGATCATCCTTCCTTAAAGAGGAAAATCCCATCTTCTCCAAATATTTTGCAGGGTGCTGATTGAGAATTTCTGAGTATAACTTAACAGCCGGAACGTTATAAGATTTAGCAAGAGCGTATCGAGCAGAAACGATTCCACTATAACGGTAATCGTAGTTCTGTGGCCAAGGAGTCGTTTTACTTGGATCTAACTTTAATGCAACATTCGGTATTGGTGTTCCTGGTGCTGCCTTCCCTAATTCAATGGCCGGTCCATAGACAAGAAGTGGTTTCATTGTAGAGGCATTTGGCCGTAGGGCAGTAGTTGCATGATTCATCTGTTGGTTTTCATAGTTTCTTCCGCCAACAAAACTGATAATCCTACCCGTTTTATTTTCTATTAACTCGGCACCGACTTCTACAGGCTCCATCACGGTTTTTATTTCACCCGTTTCAGGATCCTTTTTTTCCTGTGCTTTAGCAATGCCGTAGTTCTTATAGCTATCTTTTACCTTTTGCATCGCATCGTAAATATCTTTGTTGATGGTTGTGTGAATTTCATAACCATTTTGGTGTAAATCACGGGTTGCTAAAGTCTTATATTTGTAAAAAAGTTGGTCATCATTTTTTAATTCTTTCTCCGTGTAACCGTCTTTCTTTGCTAGTACGGTCGTAAGGACTTCAACGGAGCGTTTTTCAATTTCATCTGTAAGAAACGTATTTGTTTGAGAATAAACAGTAGGTTCTAGAAAATCTTTTCTAATATCATAGGATGATGCCTCTGCATACTGTTTTCCATCAATGTAGCCACCATCATACATTCTTTTTAAAACCGTTTTCATCCGTGTAAGACCTGGTTCAAGATTATTCTTTAAAACCGGTTTTCCATTGTCATCCCTTGTGAAAGGAGTATAACCAAACGGGCTCTGAGGCAAGCCAGCAATGAACGCTGCTTGTGGGAGGGTTAACTCACTAGCCTTTACGCCAAAAATTCCTTTTGCTGCTGCCTGAACACCAGCTATGTTTTGTGCAGAAGCATTTCTTCCAAATGTAGAAACATTAAGATAGGCTTCGAGGATTTCTTTTTTGTCGAAAAATTTCTCTAAACGGAGTGCAAGTAGAATTTCATTAGCTTTCCGTTGGAAGGATACCTCGTTGGTTAATAGTTGGTTCTTAATTAATTGCTGTGTTAAGGTACTTCCACCTGATTGGACAGAAGAGTTCGTTACTTCCTGGAAAAGGGCACGGAAAACGGCTTTGGGAACAACCCCTTTGTGCTGATAGAAGTATTCATCTTCAGTCGCCACGACGGCATTAATTAAATTTTCTGAAACTTGATCCAACTTTACTTCTTCGCGTATAAGGTCACTGCGAAGTCTGCCGAGATACACATCATCAGCATAGTATAAATCAGATGTCTCCGTGTAATTATAAATATCCTTCTTCATACTCTCGTAAGAACGAACCGGTTCATCTTTTACAAGGGAGGCAAAATATCCAGCTCCTACACCTGTTGCAAATGAACCTCCAAGAATGACAACCGTCATCACAAGGAGAAAAAGGTTCCAAACTACTTGATAGGTAATTCGTGCACTTTTTACCGTTTTTTTATGGGTAAACAAGTTGAGTATGGACTTTGCTTTTTCCATCCAGGCTTGCATTTTTTCATTCATCAATAGCATCACCTCATCTAAAATCACATACATTATAGCATATAGAAGGTATAAAAACTGACAACCTTCTACATTTTTCTGAAATTCCCAGTGGATGTTTGACATGTTCCTTGAAATGTGATAAAAAAAGCTATAGTTAATTTTAATAAAAAAGCTTTGACAGGAACCAACTGTAGTTCTTCTATCCCTGTTTCTAGAGAGTTAGCGGCGGTGCAAGCTGACACAAATAGAAGAATGAATTACCTCCTCGAGCTTTCTCTGTGAACACACTGTTTAGTAATGGGGAACGGTCAAAACCGTTATTTTTTTCGAGTTGGAGGAAAAATTCCTCAAGCTGGGTGGTACCGCGTAAATTTACGTCCCTGCATATTTGCAGGGGCGTTTTTATTTTTATTTTGGAGGGGATTAAAATGGATTTATTACAGGATTTAACCTGGAGAGGCATCATCTACCAGCAAACGGATGAAGAAGGATTAAAAGATTTATTAAATAAGGAAAGTATTTCATTATATTGTGGTGCTGACCCAACTGCAGATAGCTTGCATATCGGGCACTTGGTTCCATTCTTAACACTAAGAAGGTTTCAACAGCATGGTCACCGTCCGATCGTTTTGGTTGGCGGAGCAACAGGATTGATTGGTGATCCAAGTGGAAAGAGTGAAGAACGAAAATTATTAACTTTAGAAACGGTTCAAGAAAATGTTGCGGGTATTCAGAAACAGCTTGCTGCTATTTTTGAATTTGAAGGTGAAAACGGAGCTGTCATGGTGAATAACTATGATTGGGCTGGTTCTATGGATATTGTTACGTTTTTACGTGATATCGGTAAGCATATTGGGGTTAACTACATGCTTGCAAAGGATACCATCGCTTCACGCCTTGAAACAGGTATCTCATTTACCGAATTTACCTATACCATTTTACAGGCAATGGATTTTAATCATTTGTATGATCATCATAATTGTAAGTTACAAATTGGTGGTAGTGACCAGTGGGGGAACATTACCTCTGGACTAGAATTAATCCGCAAGATGCACACCGAAGAATCAAAAGCCTTCGGTTTAACTATTCCGCTTGTAACAAAATCTGATGGTACAAAGTTTGGGAAAACAGAAGGAGGCTCTATCTGGCTGGACCCAGAAAAGACGACTCCATACGAATTCTACCAGTTCTGGATCAACACAGCTGATGCGGATGTGGTAAAATACCTGAAATATTTTACCTTCCTTTCACATGAAGAAATTGAACACTTAGAGCAAAGTGTTCAAGAAGAGGCGCACCTTCGTAAAGCGCAAAAGGCACTAGCAGAAGAAATGACTCGTCTGATTCATGGAGAAGAATCTCTACAGCAGGCCATCAAAATTTCTCAAGCCTTATTCAGCGGGGATGTGAAAAATCTTTCTGCTGCTGAAATTAAGCAGGGCTTTAAAGATGTTCCTTCCTTTGATGCAAGTGAATCCGATGGAAATCTAGTGGAATTACTAGTTGCTGCAAAAATTTCTCCTTCCAAGCGTCAAGCACGTGAGGATATCACCAATGGAGCAGTTACCGTAAACGGTGAAAAAGTTACCGACACGGCCTACGTCCTTCAGGAAACGGATCGAATTGATGGCCAGTTTACGATTATTAGAAGAGGGAAGAAGAAATACACATTAATTAAATATTAATGCTTAAAGGGCTTTGAGGAATCAGAGCCCTTTTTCTTGAAGAGAAATATAAAGAAATCCCCATACCAATGGTATGAGGATTTCTTTACTATTAACGAGAGTAGAACTCAACGATAAGAGATTCGTTAATTTCAGCAGGTAACTCAGAACGCTCAGGTAAGCGAGTGAAAGTACCTTCTAATTTGTCAGCATCAAATGTTAAGAAATCAGGAACGAAGTTGTTTACTTCGATAGCTTCTTTGATAACATCTAGGTTGCGTGACTTTTCACGAACGCTGATTGTTTGACCAGCAGTTACACGGTAAGATGGGATATCTACGCGTGATCCATTAACTAGGATGTGACCGTGGTTAACTAATTGGCGAGCTGCACGACGAGTGCGAGCAAGACCTAAACGGTAAACAACGTTATCAAGACGTGATTCTAATAACGCCATGAAGTTTTCACCGTGGATACCAGCCAATTTGCCAGCTCTATCGAAAAGAGTACGGAATTGGCGCTCGTTGACACCATACATGTGACGAAGCTTTTGCTTCTCTTGTAATTGTAATCCGTATTCAGAAAGCTTTTTGCGTTGGTTTGGACCGTGTTGTCCAGGAGCGTAAGGACGCTTTTCTAATTCTTTACCTGTGCCGCTTAGAGAGATTCCAAGACGACGAGATAATTTCCAGCTTGGGCCAGTATATCGAGCCATGAATGACTCCTCCTTAGTGTTTTTATTTTGGTAAAATAAAAACCGGTATGAGACTCTATGACAGCCATTTTGTTTTCATGCACCTTCGCCCTAGCAGCTAAGGGTTACAAGATACACCATCAAATGAAAGTAAGTTACTCTCATGAGGAACAAAATGAGACTATTCAAGTGTTCACATAGGCTGCAATATTTTACACAAAGAGTATTATATTATTTTTATTCATAAAAAGTCAAGTATATTTTTGTTAACTCATAGTTTGAAGAATGACATTCACATATTTTTGTAAAGGCTTATTATAGCATAATATTGATTTTTTGCTCCCTGTTGATTGGCGCGGAAGGCACGAAGACTCCTGCGGGAGTACGGGGCAGGGGAGACCCCGCAGGAGCGAAGCGACGAGGAGGCTCCCCGGCACTCCCGCGGAAAGCGAAGTGCCTGGAGCGGAGATCAACAGACTTGGTTAACAGAGCTTTTATAAAATAATTAATAAATTATTCAAAAAAAGTATATCAATTGCTTACATATTTTAACTATAATTAGGATGCGATGTATATATTTGGGATTTTGATAATAAGGAGATTTAATATTTTGGATATAGTAGATTATAAAAAATTATTTGAAATAGGAGAAAAGCTCCATTCGTACTTAGACGTGGAAAGTCTATTGAGTGAATTATTTGTTATACTTAAAGAAGAATATCCAAACTTTTCATATTACCTATTATTGTCACAGTCTACCTACAAGCATAGCGACCTCCCTGTCATTGATTTGGAATATGATAGTGAAAATATTGCGGCAACGAATGCATTTCTAACTGGGGAAATTCAATATGAATTTTCTCGTTCAGAAAAAAGTACAATACTCTATGCACCTTTAAAAGGAAAACAGGGGGTTTATGGGGTAGTGCAGATTATTGCCCCTCATTCTTTGGATATTCCGATTAATGAAGTGGAGTTTATGACTTTGTTGGCAGGTAGTGCTGGAGCGGCTTTTGAGAATGCCCAGCACTATCAACAGTCAAGAAAGACCATTTTAGAACTTCAATTAATTAATGAAACCTCCTACCGCTTGAATTCCAACCTGCCGTTAGCTGAAACATTGTCATTTATGGCAGAACAGATCAAATCTTCCTTTTATGCACAAGAGGTTGGTTTCTTTTTAGACTCGAAGGAAAGAGTCAAAGTCAAAATACTCCCTGGATCCACACCCTTCTTTTTTTCATCAACTGCAGAGACTTATATTGATTACATAAAAGGAAAATTAAAGAAAGAAAATGATCCTCTATTATTTGGGGATATTAACCTGCCACTTTCCATGCAAAGTAAACGCTATCATTCCGTTATGGTAGTGCCAGTAGTGCTGGGAAAGAATTTAAAAGGGTTTTCCATTATCATGCATGAGAAACCTTATTTCTTTTCTTTTGAGACATTTCAACTTCTACAGACATTAGTTCATCATTTATCACTTTCCTTGACCAACTCCATGTTGAGAGAGGAACTAAAAAAATTAGTTACCACAGACCATTTGACAAAACTCCATTCACGTAATTATTTAGATGAAAAAATCCAGTTTTCCATGAAAAAAGATAACGAAGGCACCTTTATCCTAATTGATATTGATAATTTCAAGGAAATCAATGATTCCTTTGGTCATCAAATAGGCGATGAAGTTCTAATCCAACTCGCCAATTTCATTAAAGGAAATATTCGGGGGGAGGATGTAGGAGCCCGCTGGGGTGGGGAAGAACTAGCTATCTATCTTCCTAATGTTCCTTTAGACGCAGGGGTGGTTATTGCTCAAAGAATAGTGGCAAAGGTATCTCAGAATTCCAACCCTCATATTACCGTGTCATCTGGTGTTTCTTATTGGAATAGGGAAAAGCCTGATACGTATCAATATCTGTTCAAAAGAGCTGATGAAGCTTTATATCATGCAAAGGGGACTGGGAAAAATAAAGTAGTTACACAAGGTGACAATAGTAAGACAAGTTAGGGGCTGCATTACTGCAAATTCAGCCTCATAACGATTTTGCCCTATTCATCATATTCTATAAGGAAAAAATGATAACGCTTACAACAAGGAGGGGCTCATATTGAAAGATAAAAAAACACGGTTTGAAACAGAAGTCATTCATTTTGGCTATCATGCGGAAGAACATAAAGGAAGCTTAGTACCCCCGTTATATCAAACATCCACTTTTACCTTTGAGAGTGCGGAGCAAGGGGAAAGAAGGTTTGCAGGGAAAGAAGAGGGATATATCTATTCAAGATTAGGGAATCCCACCGTAAAAGTTCTGGAAGAGAGAATGGCTGCACTTGAAAAGGGGGAAGCTGCATTAGCTTTTTCGTCAGGTATGGCGGCCGTTAGTGCAGTGTTAATAGCTTTAACAAAATCAGGTGACCACATTCTATGCTCCCAGGGTGTTTATGGTTGTACATTTGGCTTGCTCGAATTATTACAGGACAAATATCATATTGAACATGATTTTTCACTAATGGATACAAGGGAGACTCTTGAAAATCAAATCAAGCCAAATACAGCCTGTATCTATATCGAGTCTCCCGTTAACCCAACTATGAAGCTTGTTGATCTTCAAATGGTTGCAGATGTGGCGAAAGAAAAAGGCATTCCCGTAGTTGTGGACAATACATTTTGCTCTCCTTATTTACAAACTCCAATTACGAATGGCTGCGATATTGTCATACACAGTGCTACAAAATATATTTGTGGGCATGGCGATGTTATTGCTGGAATCGTGGTTGGAGGAAATGAGTTTGTCAACCAGATTTCAAGGACAACGCAAAAGGATATTGGAGGGATTATCTCACCATTCGATGCGTGGCTTTTGTTACGGGGGTTAAAATCACTTCCCGTACGGATGGATCGACATTGTGAAAATACAACTTTCGTATTTGAGTTTCTTAAACAACAGCCAAAGGTGGAAGCTATTTATTATCCTGGTGATCCAGAGCACCCAGATTACACAATAATGAAAAAACAAATGAAAAAACCAGGAGGACTGATCTCTTTTTCGATTAAGGGAACGAAGGAAACGGCTCAATTGTTTATGAATCAGCTCAACTTAATCAAAATCGCGGTTAGTCTTGGGGATGCAGAGACATTAATTCAACATCCGGCTACCATGACACATGCCGTTATACCAGAAGAGGAGCGGTTAAAAATGGGGATTGATCAAACCTTACTTCGTCTTTCAGTGGGCCTGGAAGCCTGGGAGGATATTAAAGAGGATTTAGAACAGGCATTTGATAAAATATAAAAAACTCGCCTTAGCGAGTTTTTGTTTTTAAAGATAGGCTATGTTATCATTCAATGTTGATTTTCGTGTAGGGATGAGAATCATAAGAGGAGAAATTCCCTCTATTGTATAAAAAGTAAGCTTAAAAAGCAGAAATAAGCGGAAAAATTCCCCTTAACGGCTCTAAAATAAGACAAAATCCATCGATTTGGATCAAATAAAGGGAAAAAATACCCTTATTTTTAAGGAAATAAGGGTATTTCCCAATTTAAGGGGAATTTTTCCCTTTATTTTTCAAACACTGTGAAATCAACATTCAGTTTTAACACAGCCTAAAGATAAGTAACGAGAACTTCTACGAATTCTTCAAGTTTTTGTTGATCAAGTTCATCAAAACGGTTCAATTCAGGAGAATCAATATCTAAAACGCCTATTAACTGCTCTCCTTTTAGAAGTGGAACAACTATTTCTGATTGTGAAGCAGCATCACATGCAATATGACCTGGGAACTGATTCACGTCTTTAACTAGAAGGGTTTCCTTATTTAATGCAGCAGTACCGCAAACACCTTTGCCAAGAGGGATGCGAATGCATGCTGGAAGTCCTTGGAAGGGCCCTAACACTAGTTCGTCATTCGTATCAAGTAGATAAAATCCTACCCAATTCACTCGGTCTAGAAATTGGTTCAATAATGCAGAGGCATTGCTAAGATTGGCAACTTGATTTTTCTCATCGTGTAGGAGAGCCTGTAATTGCTTCTTAACAAGTTCATAATTTTCTTCTCGATTTCCAGTGTACATTTCGACGTTAAACACGGTATTTCACCTTTTTCTCTTATAATTTATATTATATTTTATCAAAAATGAGAGAAATTGAGCATACTTTGTCGATATTTTCTTAAAGGAATCAATTGTGACACCAAGAATCATTATGGTAAGGGGATTATGGGAATACCTGAAGGGGGAGAATGCATGAAGAAAAATGCAAAAGAAGCAATTGTGAAGGCCGCAATTACGTTATTTAATTCCAATGGGTACTCAGGAACGTCAATTAGAGAGATTGCTCATGCAGCAAATGTTAATACCGCAACGATTGCCTATCATTTTGAAAATAAAACAGGTCTCTTAGAATATTGCTTTATGCATTTTTTTGAACAGTACATCGGTAAGATGGAATCTTCCTATGCATCGATAGAAAGAGGAGCAAAAGAATGCTTAAAACGTATGGTGGCTGATTTGCTTCATTACCAATGTGAAAATTATCAGTTAGCCAGTTTTGTCTACCGGGAGATGTCGATGGATTCCCAAGTAGTAAGGGAAATCATGTCCACCTATTCTTTAAAAGAAAAATATTATTTTCAAAAAATATTTGAACGGGGTTTTGAATGGCAGGAATTCAGACCACATTCTATTCCTTACTTAATTGTACAGCTAAAAGGATTAATCATGATGCCGTTTATGAATAGCAATTATATGAGAGAAGTACTGTATGTATTTCCGAATGAGCCATTTTTTGAGCAGAAATATCTTAAGGATCTACACTTTTGGATTGATAAAACACTTTGTTCAGATATACCAATAAAAAAGGGAGTAGCACTAAAATAGCGGTAATCGCTATTTTTTTTTATTTTACAAAAAAATTGAAAATAATAGTCAAAAAATGTCGTTTACATGGTATCATAAAAGCATTGAATTGAACTTAATGAGTTTTTCTAAAATAGATGATTTGAATACATAGTGGAATCAATGTTGTTTGAAATAGGAGGCTTACTTGTGAAATATATCATTGGATTTTTCATCCTATTATTAGCCTTATTTGTAGTGGGATATTTAATAAAGAAAAAGTATTTTAAAGAAATGGATCGATTGGAAGCATGGAAAATTGATATTATGAATCGTCCCATACTAGATGAAATGTCAAAGGTAAAACAGTTAAATATGACTGGTCAAACTGAGGAACTTTTTGAACGTTGGCGTAATCAGTGGGATGATGTGGTAACGGTTCAACTTCCTGATTTAGAAGAAATGCTTTTTGATGCAGAAGAATATATTGATCGCTTCAGATTCAAAAAGGCGAAAGAGGCCCAACAAGCGATTAATACGAAGCTAATGGAAACAGAGGATCAAATTAATAAGATACTAGAAGAGCTTCACGAACTAGTAGGAAGTGAAGAAAAGAATAGAGTGGAAATTGAGGAGCTTAAGGAACTTTATAGAGAATCTAAAAAAATGTTACTTGCTCATCGTCACAGTTTTGGTAAGTCTGAAAAGCACTTAGAAGCAAAACTAAATGAAGTGGCACAGAAGTTCCAGGAATTTGATGAAAAAACGGAACTCGGTAATTATCTTGAAGCTAGAGAAGTAGTATTACTTATTCATAGTCAGCTTGGGACAATCAAGAACCATATGGAATTAATTCCTCAGCTTTTAATTGAAAGTCAATCTCTCCTTCCAAACCAGTTAGCAGATTGTTTAGAGGGCTACCGAGAAATGACAGAGCAGGATTACTACTTAGAGCATTTAAATGTAACCACTGAAGTACAGCGCCTTGAAGAGAAAATTGCTGAAAATATTCGTTTGATTGAAACCACCGAAATTGACAAAGCAGAAGAGGGTATTAAGGAAGTAAAGGATCGGATCGATATTCTTTTTGACCTATTGGAAAAGGAAGTACACGCTAAGCATTATGTCATGAAAAATAATAAGGTTGCTGCAGAACAGCTTACTTCTGCTCAAGAGGAAAATTTGAATCTTTCAAATGAATTGATCCATGTTCAAGCGAGCTATCAATTATCCGATAGTGATTTAGAGGTCCAATCTAATTTAGAAAAAGAACTTTCAAAGGTATATAAGCATTATGAAATTTTAGTTGAAAAGTTAAAGATGAATGAGACGGCTCAATCTGCGATTAGTGAAGAATTAATTGAGTTAAAAGACCAGCTGGATATGATTTGTGAAGGACAGCAAGCTTTTGCCCAAAAACTTCAAGCCTTGAGAAAGGACGAACTTGAAGCCAGGGAAAAAATTAAGGAACTTACCAAGAAAGTAGCAGAGACCGTTCGTCTTGTTACAAAGAGTAATGTTCCTGGTTTGCCTGAGGATTATAAGTATCTCATAGAGGATACACACGAAAGCATCAATAATGTCAGGTACCAGCTTGAAGAAAAGCCTCTAAATATAGCTGCTCTGAATCAGTATCTAGAAATTGCAGTGCTGACAGTTGAAAAACTTGTCAATTCAACGATTGAGCTTATTGAGAATGTCACTCTAGCTGAAAAAGCAATTCAATATGGCAATCGTTACCGCAGCCACCATCCATCAGTTGCTAAAGGAATGGCTGATGCAGAAGCGGCATTCAGACAGTTTGATTATCAAGAAGCTTTAGAACAGGCAGCCGCATCTTTGGATGGAATTGACCCTGATGCATTAAAGAGGATAAAAGCTACAATTGAAATGGAATAAAGTATAAACCGATTTAGCAAAAGCTAAGTCGGTTTTTTTGTATAATTTTATTTTTCAAATGCTTCGGTTTTTATGTTAAGATTTAATTTTGTAAGTTCGTCTTCTTATGGAGGGGAAATGATAATGATTTATTTAGATAATAGTGCAACGACAAAGCCATATAAAGAAGTACTTGATTCTTATATAACTGTTTCAAGTGAGTATTTTGGAAATCCATCTTCATTGCATGGATTGGGAATGCAGGCAGAGAAGCTTTTAACTCAAGCCAGGGAGCAAGTGGCAAAGCTTTTATCTGTAAAGCCTAATGAAATTTACTTTACCTCAGGTGGAACAGAAAGTAATAATATAGCGATAAAAGGTGCGGCATTATTAAATAAAAAAAGAGGTCGACACCTCATTACTACAAGTGTGGAGCATGCCTCTGTTCGTGCAGTTATGGAGCAGCTGGAACAGGATGGATTCGATATTACCTATCTCCCTGTCAATCGTCAGGGGAGGGTAAGTGTTGAAGATGTTAAAAAGGCCATTCGCAAGGACACCATCTTAATTTCGATCATGCATGTTAACAACGAAGTGGGTACTATTCAACCGATTCTTGAAATAGGAGAAATGTTGAAAGAATATCCATCCATCCTTTTTCATGTTGATGCGGTCCAAGCTGTAGGAAAGGTTCCTTTGGCTATTCACAGAAACCGAATTGATCTTTGTTCAATTTCTGGTCATAAATTTCATGGTCTTAAAGGGACAGGAGCACTTTTTATTCAAGAAGGAGTCAAACTTGCACCTTTATTTTCGGGAGGGAATCAGGAAAGGACCATTCGAAGCGGTACAGAAAATGTGGCAGGTGCTGTAGCAATGGCAAAGGCACTGCGGATGACCTTAATGAAAAGTGAAGCAGGTATAACAAAAATGAAGACCATCCAGAGCATGCTAAGAACAGGGTTAACCAACATAGAGCAAGTAACTATTCATACTCCTGAAGAGAATGCAGCTCCACACATATTAAATATATCGTTAAAAGGTTTGAAGTCTGAAGTATTAATTCATGCCCTTGAGCAGGAAGAAATATTTGTTTCGACAACGAGTGCTTGTTCGTCAAAGAAGAAATCACCAAGTGGTACATTGCTTGCCATGGGTGTGCCAGAAGAGAAGGCAGACAGTGCAATTAGGATTAGTTTATCCTTTGAAAATACACCTGAAGAAGCGCAGGCAGCGGTTGAAGCAATTGATAAAGCTGCTAAACATATACGAAAGGTTATGAAATAAATGAAATATGATCGTATACTTATACGTTATGGAGAAATCTCAACCAAAGGGCGAAATCGACATAAATTTGTAGAAAAACTTAGAAGAAGTGTTGTAAATGCACTTACCTCTTTTCCGAAAATAAAAGTTGAAGCAAGTCGAGACCGGATGTATGTCATCTTACAAGGTGAAGACGGGAAGGAAATAATTGAAAAGCTAAGAGGGATATTTGGGATACAATCTTTTAGTCCTGCGATTAAGGTAGAAAGAGATGTGGAAAACATCAAACTAGCTACTTTGGAGCTAGTAAGTTCTATATATCGTGCAGGGCAGACCTTTAAGATTACTCCTAAGCGTTCTGACAAAACCTTTGAATTGGACACAGACGGAATTAATCGAGTCATTGGGACACATTTGCTAAAGAATATTCCAGGTCTCAAAGTGGATGTGAAAGAACCAGATATCAATGTGAGAATCGAGGTTAGGCAAGAAGCGGTTTATTTATCTTGTGAAATTATTCAAGGGGCGGGTGGACTGCCAGTAAAGTCAGCCGGCAAAGCAATGCTGATGTTGTCAGGTGGGATTGATAGTCCAGTTGCAGGTTATTTATCGATGAAACGGGGATTAGAAATTGAAGCTGTCCACTTTTTTAGTCCTCCGTTTACAAGTGAGAGATCAAAGGAAAAGGTCATTGATTTATCTAAAAAGCTTGCAGGAATTTATGGTTCTTTTAAGCTTCATATCGTACCATTTACAGAAATTCAGCAAGCTGTTAGGGAACAGGTTCCAGAAAACTATACCATGACAACAACTAGAAGAATGATGCTCCGCATTACTGATGAAATTAGAAAGCAGCGAGAAGGATTGGCAATTATTACGGGGGAAAGCCTTGGTCAGGTGGCTAGTCAAACATTAGAAAGTATGTTTGCAATAAATGAAGTGACAAATACCCCTATATTACGTCCCTTGATTTCGATGGATAAAACCGATATTATAAAAATCGCCAAAGAAATTGATACTCTTGAAATTTCGAATCGACCATTTGAAGATTGCTGTACGATTTTTGTCCCTGCATCTCCAAAAACAAAGCCGAGGAGAGAAAAAGTCCAGCGTTACGAAAGCTTTTTTGATTTTGAACCATTAATCAAGGAAGCGGTACTGGAGATTGAGACTCTAACCATTACGCCTGAACACGATAACGATTCACACCTGGAGTTTAATGCGTTATTCTAATAAAGCAAATTAAGAATTTTTTGTGAACATTTACCATTTGTAAAATAGAATGAAGAACCGAACTTCTACACATTCTATACTCACAAGGAGGTGAATATCACATGGCAAACAACAATAGCTCAAATCAATTGCTAGTACCTGGTGTACAACAAGCTCTTGATCAAATGAAGTATGAAATTGC
Organism: Neobacillus phoenicis; assembly: GCF_047302305.1. NCBI lineage: Bacteria > Bacillati > Bacillota > Bacilli > Caryophanales > Bacillaceae > Neobacillus > Neobacillus phoenicis. The sequence goes on from NZ_CP154847.1 coordinate 1,841,401, forward strand.
TACTGAATTTGGTGTTCAACTTGGTGCTGATACTACTTCACGTGCTAACGGATCTGTTGGTGGTGAAATCACTAAGCGTTTAGTCGCTATGGCTGAACAACAATTAGGCGGCGGATTTGCTCGTTAATCCAAAACAAAATAAGATGGCTACAGAGAGTGGGAGTAATCCCGCTCTCTTTTTTTGTTGTTAATTACTTTTAAATGAATAATAATTTTAAATTTTTTAATAATTTTGTATAATAAGGTTTGTGGGATATTTGTAAAGGGGGAGAACGATGAAAAGGGAAGATTTGATTGCACCTGAAAAGTATAATCTTGTTTCTGAAGTAGAACGTTTTGCAAAAGATCCAAACAAAGTAGCATTGAAATGGGAAAGTGAGTCAGGGGAGACAAGGCAAGTTACATACGAGAATTTGTTGAAGCAAGTCAACCAAGCAGGCAATGTTTTTAATGAAAATGGCTTAAAAAAAGGCGATGTAGTTCTTGTAATTGTACCGCGTCTGATTGAAGCCTACGTAGTCTATTTAGCGGCGTTAAAAGCTGGAATGGTCGTAATTCCAAGTTCAGAAATGTTAAGGGAAAAAGATCTACAATACCGGATCTCACATGGTGATGTGAAAGCGGTAATAAGTTATTATCCGTATGTAGACCAATTTAAGAACCTTACTGAAACACAGCCGCTAGTAAAATTTACAATAGGGGCAGAGGAAGATGGCTGGATTCATCTAGATGCAGAAATGAAACAGGCAAATGATGATTTCCCACTAGCGGATACATTAAGAGATGACATGGCGTTTTTATCTTATACTTCTGGTACAACTGGAAATCCGAAAGGGGTTGTCCATACCCACGGTTGGGCTTTTGCTCATTTAAAGACTGCTGCACCAAAATGGCTTGCTATTGAGGAAGATGATACCGTTTGGGCAACCGCAGGCCCTGGCTGGCAAAAGTGGATATGGAGTCCGTTTTTATCAGTACTTGGTTCAGGGGCAACGGGGTTAGTTTATAACGGAAAATTTGAGCCTAAAAAGTATTTAAGCCTTTTGCAAAAATATGCAGTTAATGTATTATGCTGTACACCAACTGAGTACCGCTTAATGGCGAAGGTAGATAATTTAACTGATTATCAATTGCCAAAACTTCATAGTGCGGTATCTGCTGGGGAGCCATTAAATCGTGAGGTTATTGATACTTTTAGGAAATATTTTAACGTTGAAGTCCGAGATGGATATGGCCAAACGGAAAACACCCTACTTGTTGGTGTAGCGAAAGGGATGGAATTAAAACCGGGATCGATGGGAAAACCAACTCCTGGCAACAGGGTGGAAATTATTAATGAAGAAGGTCAGGTTTGTGCTGTTGGAGAAGTGGGTGATATTGCCGTCCATGTGGAGACACCTGCATTATTTAAAAATTACTATAAAGACCCAGAGAGAACCGCTATGCAATTCCGTGGTGATTATTATGTAACTGGAGATAAAGCCAAAATGGATGAAGACGGTTATTTCTGGTTTGAAGGACGCGGGGATGATATTATTATCAGCTCTGGCTATACCATTGGACCATTCGAAGTAGAGGATGCTCTTGTTAAGCACCCATTTGTTAAAGAATGCGCAGTGGTGGCCAGTCCAGACGAAATTCGGGGATTCATTGTTAAAGCATTTGTTGTCTTAAAAGAGGATGTAGATCCTGCTGATCCAGAATTAACAAAGAGCCTGCAGGAGCATGTAAAAACATTAACAGCACCATATAAATATCCTAGAAAAATCGAGTATTTAACAGAGCTTCCGAAAACGACTTCAGGGAAAATTCGTCGGATTGAGCTCAGGCAAAAGGAGTTTTCTTCAGCCAAACAAATTTAATATAACGAAGAGCAGGCGGTGACTTCCGTCTGCTTTATTTTATGGAGCATGTAAAAAGGAATAATTTAGTAAGCAAAATTATCCCCTATTCTAGGTCTTTCAAGTTATAATTAAGATTATTTCGATACTAGAAAGAATAGGGGCTCGAGAATTAATGAAAAGAACAGACATTCAGCAGGGAGCCATTCACGCCGGCTTTTCCTACTTGCTTTGGGGATTGTTGCCCATCTATTGGAAGCTTTTAGCCGATGTTAATGCACAGGAAATACTGGCAAACCGAGTATTTTGGTCTTTTATTTTTATGCTTGTAGTTTTAGTTTTTACGAAAAAGTGGGAACTGTTTGTCCAAACGTTAAGAGGGTTTGCTCAGAACAAGAAGCAACTGTATGCATTAACGATTGCGTCGCTACTCATAAGTGTCAATTGGTTTGTCTATATTTGGGCTGTAAATAGTGGTCATATGATTGAAGCGAGCTTAGGGTATTATATTAACCCACTGGTCAGTATTCTTTTAGGAATGGTGGTTTTAAAGGAGAAATTAACGATTTATCAATATATCTCCTTTGTGCTGGCTGCCGTTGGGGTTGTTATATTAACGGTAGCGCACGGTGCATTTCCTTGGATTGCGATTACCTTGGCCGTATCCTTTGGTTTGTATGGTTTAGCGAAGAAGCTGATTAACGTCGATTCTGCAGTTGGATTGACTTTAGAAACCATGGTGGTAGCTCCAATTGCTGCTATTTATATGATGATTTTATTCAGTCAAGGTGCGAATACACTTCTCTCTTCAACTTTGGGAACGGATTTACTATTAATTGGGGCAGGAGCAGCAACGGCTGTGCCTTTGCTTTATTTTGCAAAAGGAGCTCAGAAAATCCCATTGTCCCTATTGGGATTTTTACAATATATTGCGCCTACCCTTACTTTGCTTTTAGGTGTTTTTGTATATAATGAGCATTTCTCGAAAGTTCAGCTTTTGTCATTTATGTTTATTTGGTCAGCGTTAACAATTTATTCTTTATCTAAAACAAAACTCTTATCGGAAAAGGGCTTGAAGTGGCGAAGTGAAAAGAGAACAAGTATGTAATAAAAGAGGCAGACTCCATTCAAAATGAGTCTGCCTTTTATTCTTATAAATAGGTTCTCTTTACTTTTTCCCAGAAGGAGTTGTCTTTTAGTTTTAATGTTTTTAGCTTTTTATCGCGGAGTTTTACTTGAATTTTATCAACATGGCGGATGCTTAAGGCTTCGTTATCCATGCCCATTGTTGGATGATCATTTCCTTCAGAAATGACTTTAAGTGTCAGGGTACGCTCACTTCCTAAAATAAAGGAAGCGCCGAGTGTCCGGTAGCGGTTGGTATTCACTGATGCAACCTCGCTTACTTGCATACAAGATAATAGTGGATCGACAACAGAACCGTTAACTGATTTATTATAGGCTGTACTTCCCGTTGGTGTTGCAACGATTAAACCATCTCCACGAAAGGTTTCGAAATGGAGTTGGTCAACAAATACATCTATAACAAGTGTTTTAATGATAGAAGATCGAATGCTGAATTCATTCAAACATGGGAACGTCCCTTGACCGTCGACGGTTACTTCAATGGTTGGATAACGACGGACTTCTATATGTTCATTTGTTGTAATTGCTTCTATCATCTTTGAAGTATCACTGATTCGAAAATCACAATACATACTTAAACTATTTTTAGTGGAAATCCCCATGTAAAGACAATCATCACGAAAGCCTGTTTTTCTAACAGCTTGCAGAAAGGTTCCATCATCGCCGATGCTGGCAATAATATTCGCTTTCCGATAATCATATACCATGGTAAAACCGTAGCGGTCAGCCAATTCAAAAAGTGGAGCTGCTTTTGAGAGCATGTCCGCATCACGCTTATGATAAAAATAGATGTTGCGTCTTAATTCCATATATTGAGCCTCCTGTAAGATGTTGGTGAAAAAATATTTAATAAAAATTAAACTCTGATAAAATTAGGTTAGTCTGAAATTAGTTTAGCATTTTATAGAGACAATATGAAAGCAGTTACATCCTTTTAGATAAAAGAAAGTGGGGGGAAAATATTGAATGGTAAACGCTGGGCCGCACTTGGAATAGCCGCGGCATTATTTTTTGTTTCAATCGTGATAAATTTTTTATCAGCCTATGCCTTTAAGGGAATTAAAACGGATTTAGGCGACCTGATGGCTGCTTCTGAACAGTCATTTACAGAAGAAGTGGTTGAAGATGGCAGTGAACTTAAGAAAATTGTCATTCTCGATATAAATGGGGTAATACAGGATTCTGGTGAATCAGGACTTCTACAGGCTGCAGGATATAATCACCAGGATTTTATGAAAAAGTTAAACTATATCAATGACGATGATTCGGTAAAAGGGGTCATTATTAAAGTCAATTCACCAGGCGGTGGGGTTGTCGAAAGTGCTGAGATTCACGATAAGCTAAAGGAAATTCAGAAGAATAGTAAAAAACCAGTCTATATTTCAATGGGCTCGATGGCAGCTTCTGGCGGATATTATATATCAACTGCAGCGAAGAAGATCTTTGCAAGCCCTGAGACGTTAACGGGCAGTCTTGGAGTTATCATGGAAGGAATTAACTATGAAGGATTAGCTGATAAATATGGCGTAGACTTTGTTACGATTAAAAGTGGCCAATATAAAGACATTATGAGCCCAACAAGAAAAATGACCGAAGAAGAGCGGCAAATCTTACAATCCATGATTAATAATTCATATGAGGGGTTTGTTAAGGTCATTTCAGAAGGACGAAATCTGTCAGTGGAACAGGTCAAGAAAATAGCTGATGGTAGGGTTTATGATGGTCGACAAGCGAAGGATTTGCATCTTATTGATGATTTTGGCTATTTGGATGATGTAATCGCTAAAATGAAAAAAGATGAAAAGCTAAAGGGTGCGAAGGTAGTCCGCTATGCAGATGATCTTGGATTCGGATCATTATTTACGGTGCAGGCAAAAAAATTAATGGGGGACAACGGGGAGTTAGCGGGACTCATGAAAGTCCTATCCAAGCCTAATTCACCTCGCCTCATGTATTTGTATGCGGAATAGGGGTGAGAGAGTGGAAGGACAAGAATATCAAGAAAGCTGTAAGGATAATAATCACCAGTGGCCTATTCGATATGCTGGTTTTTGGATGCGTTTTTGGGCATACCTTTTAGATTTAATTGTTGTTGGAAGCGTAGAAAGGATTATTATTAAACCCCTTTTTCGGGTGCTGGACATTTCTTTATCAGAATTTAATATGTTTGCACCAATCTCCATTGCCACCGCCATAATCTTTTATCTATATTTTGTTCTAATGACAAAGTACTTCGGTCAAACGCTAGGCAAAATGGTATTTGGCTTAAAGGTTGTGGATTTGAACAAGGAAGAGTTAACCTGGGGAACAATTTTATTTCGAGAGTGGATTGGTCGTTTTATTTCAGCCACTATTATTATTGGATATATTATTGTAGCATTTTTACCTAAAAAGCAGGGTCTGCATGATATCTTTTCCGATACAACCGTTATCCACGTAGAGCGTTAAACACAGCATATGAAACAAATAAATGACCTGTCAACAAAAAGTTGGCAGGTTTATTTTTTTACGATAAGCGAATAATAATAGGCTGAAAGGTGGTGAAGGAGTTTGGTTTGGGTCCTGATCATTGTGTCATTTCTAATGCTCTTATTTGTCCTACTTATTTTTTCTAAATTAACGATTCTTTTAAATTACTACCATTTTAATGACAATGATGATTTGAAGGTAGAGTTTCGGTTATGGTTCGGATTAATTAAATACAAAATAGATGTTCCCTTAATAAAGATTGATGATAATTCCCCTAGCATAATTGTTGAAAGGAAGAAGAAAAAGGGGAATGAAAAAACGAAAAAAGACAATGTATCAGTGAACCAGATTGATAAAAGTGATGTTATGACAAGTTTCAATAATACAAAAGAACTGCTCGAGCATGTGTTTAAGTTGCATCAGATTGTTAGGAAGTTTTTTAAAAAGGTATCTATTAAAAAGCTTGAATGGCATACGATGGTTGGAGTTGGTGATGCAGCCTTTACGGGTATCATAACTGGGGGCCTATGGGCAATTAAAGGAAGTATTATAGGGCTACTTAGTCATTATCTTGCCATGAAACAAATTCCGGAGTTATCGGTCACCCCTCATTTCCAAGCTGCTGTGATTCAAACAAGATTTACAGGTATTTTTCAGTTCCGAATCGGGCATGCTATTCTCGCAGGATTAAAGCTGATTAAATTCTGGAAGGGCGGGAAACCGCACTTAAAAAGTAAAGCAAAGTATGAAAATGAAAAAACTAATTCTGTTTGAAATAGGAGGAAAGATCCATGTCCGACCATCCAATTCAAGGTTTGATGACAACTGCAATGGAAAGTTTAAAAGAAATGATTGATGTTAATACCATTATTGGTGATCCGGTTGAAACCCCAGATGGAAGTGTTATTTTAACAGTTTCTAAGGTAGGGTTTGGGTTTGCTGCGGGTGGTAGTGAGTTTAAATTAGACAGCGGCCAGTCTCAAGGGCAGAGTCAAGGTCAAGGCCAAGGTCAAGGCCAAGGCCAGGGCCAAGGGCAGCCGAAGCTTCCGTTTGGTGGAGGAAGTGGGGGTGGTGTATCCATTACTCCAATCGCTTTTTTAATTGTTAACTCTCATGGGGTTAAGATGCTTCACCTGGATGAAAGCACTCACTTATATGAGAAAATCTTAGAGCTTGCTCCACAAGCAGTCGATAAGATCCAGCAAATGTTCTCGAAGAAAGATGAGAACAAACAACAGCAACAAAATCATCAACAGAGCCAACAGTCACAGCAACCAAAACAAGAGCTTGAGTTTTAAATGAATGGGTTAATCTTCTCTGAAGGGAAGGTTAACTTTTTTCATGATGCTCAATAATTGCAAAACATGCTTTGAAAAGATATATTTACACTGTACATATTAAAGCAAATTCATCTTTTTCATGTATTGCTTTAAAACGACAAAGGAGGATGTAAGGATGGCAAATGTAACTTTTAAGGGTAATGCAGTAACATTATTAGGTAATGAAGTGAAAGTAGGAGATAAGGCTCCAAATTTCACAGTATTAGCAAATGACATGTCACAAGTGACTTTAGACGATACGAAGGGACAGGTTCGTTTAATTAGTGCAGTACCTTCTCTAGATACCGGTGTATGTGATGCGGAAACACGCCGTTTCAACGAAGAAGCTAATAGTTTAGGGAATGTAAAAATACTAACTGTAAGTGTGGACCTTCCATTTGCTCAAAAGCGCTGGTGTGCAGCTGCAGGAATTGAAAATGTTCAAACTCTTTCTGATCACCGCGACCTATCATTTGGTGAAGCATATGGTGTTGTAATTCAAGAATTAAGACTATTAACTCGCGCAGTGTTTGTAGTAGATTCCACAGACACAGTGACATACGTAGAATATGTGAGTGAAGCAACGAACCATCCAAACTATGAAGCAGCACTTGAAGCTGCTAGAAACGCAAAATAAAATTGAAATAACAAGGCCTCGGCATTATGGCGAGGCCTTTATACTTGTTTAAAAAATACATACTCGTATAAAATGAATAAGGAAAATCAGTAACGGAGGGGAATAGATGAAAATTTCTCCAATAGAACAATTATTTACAGTATTTAATGAAACGGCACTTGTTTTACAAGAAGAATTATCTTGTAGTTATTTGGAGGCATTAGCCGAAACAGGTGAAAATATGTTCCAAGGTACGATTCTTCAGGAAGAGTTAAGTGAACTAACCACAAAAAGGTTAAAAAAGCAGTATGAAGAAATCCATTTGGACCAGTATTCCAAGGAAGATATTCGTAAAGCCTACCAGCTAGTTATTTTAAAAGGGATGAAGGAAAATGTTCAGCCCAATCACCAAATGACTCCTGACTCAATTGGATTACTTGTAGGGTATTTACTTGACCGTTTTGTAAAACAATCTACGTATAGGCTTCTCGATCCGGCGGTAGGAACAGGCAATTTACTAACGACTGTTTTAAATCATGTGCCTAAAGAGATAACCTCAATAGGAGTAGACGTGGATGATATTCTCATTAAACTTGCCTATGTAAATGCAAATTTACAGGAACATCCCATTCAGTTGTTTAATCAAGACGCCTTAGAACCTTTATTTATTGATCCAGTGGATGCTGTAATTGCAGATTTACCTGTTGGATTTTATCCAAATGATGTACGAGCAGCAGATTATCAATTAAAGGCAAATACTGGACACTCGTATTCACATCACTTATTTATTGAGCAAAGTGTTAGACATACAGTACCTGGAGGATATTTGTTCTTTCTTGTTCCAAGTGGGCTTTTTGAAAGTGAACAAGCTGCAGAGCTTCGTGAATTTATAAAGGAACATGTAATCATTCAGGGGCTTCTACAATTGCCTGAAACGATGTTTAAAAATAAAAGTTCGGCAAAGAGTATTTTTATTTTGCAAAAAAAGGGCGAGGGAATTCAGCCTCCGAAGCAGGCCTTGCTCGTGAACTTACCGAGTCTGTCAAAGCAGCAGGAAATGGACCGTATCTTATCACAAATTGAAAAATGGTTCCAAGAAAATAAAGGATAAAATCGGTGAAAAATCCCGGTTTTATCCTTTTTTGTTGTTTAGGAAATTATAAAAAGGTCTGAGTGTGGATAACTGAACTAGTTGTCTGAATCTAGCTCCAGCGCCTAGCCCCTCGGGTCAAATAACCTTCGGCAAGAAAAGTCAAAGGCGGACTTTTCCCGCCGAAGAACATTTGCCTGTCGGGGCTGTACGAGGCGCTTCCGCCTTTTGTTCTTTTTAGTTAAAAATAGAGAAAAATTAGAATATAATTACATTTACTCTGTAACCGTTGTCAAGCAATTTATTCCTTGAAATGTCCTATATTCAGTGATTAAATGAGGAATTGAGGGAAATAAACAATGACAGTTTGTGCAAAATAAAGGTGTACTAAACCCAAAATTTCATATTCAGGACGTTGTTATATAAAAGGAGCGGTTAGGTAAATGGCAAAAATTATTGCAATCAATGCAGGGAGTTCTTCCTTAAAGTTTCAATTATTTGAAATGCCAAGTGAAGAAGTAATTACAAAAGGTCTTATCGAAAGAATTGGATTAAACGATTCAATTTTTAATATTACAGTAAATGGTGAAAAAATCCAAGAAGTAACAGATATTCCGGATCATGAAATAGCAGTAAAAATGCTATTAGATAAATTAACTACACTAGGTATCATTCAATCATTGCATGAAATTGAAGGAATTGGTCATCGTGTTGTACACGGTGGAGAAGCATTTAATGACTCTGTACTGATCACAGATGAAGTATTAGATAAAATTGAAGAACTTTCGGAGCTTGCTCCCCTTCATAATCCAGCAAACTTAACTGGAATCCGTGCATTCCAAAGTGTACTTCCAAACGTACCAGCGATTGCTGTGTTTGATACAGCTTTCCATCAAACAATGCCGGAGAGTTCCTTCCTTTATAGTCTTCCATATGAATACTACAAAGAATATGGTATTCGTAAGTATGGCTTCCACGGAACTTCACATAAATATGTTTCACAACGTGCAGCAGAATTACTAGGTCGTCCAATTGAACAGCTTCGTTTAATTTCTTGTCACTTAGGAAATGGTGCTAGTATCGCTGCAATTGAAGGCGGAAAATCAATTGATACATCTATGGGCTTTACACCACTTGCAGGTGTAACGATGGGTACACGTTCAGGTAATATTGACCCTGCGTTAATTCCATACATCATGGAAAAAACAAACCAGACTGCAGATGAAGTTCTAGATGTATTAAATAAGAAGAGCGGTATGTTAGCTGTTTCTGGGTTCTCAAGTGACCTAAGGGATATTGAAATCGAAGCTAAGAAAGGCAATGAGCGTGCACAGCTAGCATTAGATGTATTTGCCAACAGAATTCATAAATATATTGGTTCATACGCATCCCGTATGTATGGTGTAGATGCGATTATCTTTACTGCAGGTATCGGAGAAAACAGTGATACCATTCGTGAAAATGTACTAAAAGGTCTAGAATTTATGGGTGTATATTGGGATCCTGCTCTTAACAAAGTAAGAGGAGAAGAAGCTTTCATCAACTATCCTCATTCACCAGTTAAAGTTATTATTATTCCAACTAATGAAGAAGTAATGATTGCGCGCGACGTTGTTCGCTTAGCACAATAAATCCTCAATTAAAATCTCCATAGAGGCAAAAGCTATCAATAAATGGCTTTTGCCTTTTTATCGTTCTCTTCCTTTGTGCTATACTGAAAGGAGAAGCATGTCGGAGGAGGTTCATACAATGCCATTTACAGACCGGGAAACAAAAGTATGGAATGAAATAAACGAATGGGAAAAGAATCTATTCAATTACGAACCAAATGACTTTCAATTAACATATGAAAAATATTTAGAGCGTTCTTTTTCCTTATTGCCTGAAACGGTTCAGAAACAATTTTTTTCCCTTGTTGATACTTGGCTGTTCCATTTACATGGTATGATTCAAGGCTCTCAGCTTCAAATGGACGCAAAAGAAAGAATTCTATCATCTGGTAGGGTTTTTATTCCTGATATAGAAAATATATCCGACTTAAAAAATTTGGATATTAATCAATTACAATACATAGCAGAACAGCACATTGCCAGGCATCGCCTTTATTCCTTAGCTCAAGGAGGTTTAGCGGGAACGGGAAGCTCCTTGCTTCTGGGGATGGATATCCCAGCAATGGCCGTAATAAATTTGAGGGTTGTCCAATTAATCGCCATGACTTATGGATATGAAGTTAACACTCCTTATGAAATGATGACATCCCTTAAGGTATTCCATATAGGTACCTTACCTCCAAGAATACAAAAAGAAGGCTGGATCTTGTTAAAAGATGAACTAGAAAAACACGAAAATCCGTATTTTTACGAAGGTACTGAAGAAATAACAGATATCACCTGGCTCGAACAACCCTTGCAACAATTATTTAAAGCAATGGTTATTGCCTTGTTTCGGAAAAAAATGATTCAAGGAATGCCGCTCATCAGCATAGCCATTGGTGCAGGAGCAAATTATCAATTAACGAGGAAAGTAACGGAATTAGCTCATAAATATTATCAATACCGCTATCTAAAAGAAAAAGAGGAGTTTCAAATATGAGCACGCAGGAACATAAAAGGGAAGCCCCTAAAAGTATTAGTTGTAAAATCATTACAGTCAGTGATACAAGAAATATGGACTCAGACAAAAGTGGTAAGTTGATGATTGAATTGCTTGAGCAGTCTGGACATCAAATTACCGATTACGTGATTGTAAAGGATGAAGCAATCCCAATTCAAGATGAGATTTTAAAAGGATGTAACCGGGAAGATATTGATGCTATTCTTATTAATGGAGGAACAGGAATAGCCAAGCGGGATGTTACAATTGAAACGATAAAAAGCCTGCTTGATAAAGAGATTGTTGGCTTTGGAGAATTGTTTAGAATGTTGAGTTATCAAGAAGATATCGGTTCTGCTGCAATCCTTTCAAGAGCGATTGCCGGCGTAGTAAAGGACAAGGCGGTCTTTTCTACCCCAGGTTCAACAGGTGCGGTAAAGCTTGCGATGAATAAATTAATCTTGCCTGAATTAGGGCATGTGGTAAGAGAAATAAAGAAAGATTTGTAATAGAGAAAGAGGATGACGATTTAATGTCATCCTCTTTTTAGTGATGAGCTTTTGTAGAAAGTGTTTGGTTTGCCCTATACCAGAGCCATAAGTCATTGATGATGGAGGCCAGTTCTGCAATTTCTTTGTTCAGTTGACATGAACGAATGAAGTCACTTTCATCGGAAAGCTCTGCTTGTTTATGATTAATTTGATCTTCGAGGTCTGCAATTCGGTCAGGGATTGAGCCGCGTATTTGTTCCCAATTAAAAAGAATATCTTGTTGAGTTTCTTTGCTATGTTGATCCCAATCAACGGTTAAGTCAGGAAGAAAGATACCTAGTCGCTGATCGAAAGAAAAGTGGTCCTTCATTTGGGTGCCTCCAAGTTGTGTAATAATTTTTATTTTACTACAAATTGTGGTTTCCTTCCTATCAATAACTCTTTCCATATGTAAAAAGTAAAAAAGGACATGCAGTAAAATGCTGCATGCCCCTGTATTTTTTATTCTTTTTCAGTCCGGACTACTAGAACATCACATGGTGCATATCGTGTAATATGTTCTGATACACTACCGATAAAGAATCTTTCTACTACATTCATTCCAGTGGCACCACAAATAATTAAGTCAACATTATGTTTTTTTGCCACATCTCTAGGGATTCGAACCTTAGGAGAACCGAATTCAATTTCATATTGAACCTCTTTTACACCTGCATCAAAAGCTTGTTTTTGATAGTTATCTAGCATATCTTTTGCCAGCTTTTCTGCTCGTTCACCAATAAAAGTGTCATAAGCTTCGATTAATGCGAATGACCGAGTATCTATTACATGAACTAAAAGTAAGGCAGCATCATTTCTTTTTGCGATTTCTATACCCTTTCTTAAGGCCCAATCTGCTTCTTTCGATCCATCAATAGCGACTAAAATATTTTGATATTTGAGTCCCATGATTATCATCTCCTTACCTAAATTATACATTATTTAACAACGAATAACTGTTGCAATTTTTCGAACAATAATGGAGTAGTAGCTTAGAATGAAGGGAGATTTTTGTGATGGAAAAAAGGGATCCAAATAACCAATATTCATTTGAATTCGATGAAAAAGGTTCGAATGAAGTAAGTCAACAGATAATGAATTCTTATAATAGCGGTTATATAGGAGAGGGAGCGGAAGTAGCCGTCCAAGGTGATTTTAACGCTGCCATTGCATCAGCAGATAGTGACGGGTACACAGAAAGTTAACCATTAAGATGTTCGAAGGAAAGGGCTGTCCATAACAGGATGGCCCTTTCCTTTGTGGCAAAAGGTATTTCGTAGACATATATCTCGAAAACTTCTTATATTAGGGCATCTACCCAAGAATTTAGCTTCAGAAATGCATATTGTTTAGTGTGTGAAGTAAATAAAATGAGGAGGAATATATATTGACTACTGAAATTTATGGAGTGCCTACACTGAACCAAGCGGATGAAAGGATTCGCCCTGGTTTTGGTGGCTTTGGACATTTTGGCGGTGGCTTTGGCCGTCCGGGCTTTGGGTTTGGCGGCTTCGGTCGTCCAGGATTTGGATTCGGTGGATTTGGACGTCCAGGATTTGGCTTTGGTTTTGGTCGTCCATGGGGATGGGGCTTTGGTGGATTTGGTTTGCCATTCTTGGGTGGATTAGCTGCAGGGGCATTATTAGCAGCACCATACGGATATGGCTATGGCTATGGCTACCCTTATTATGGCTACCCTTATGGTTATCCTTACCCATACTGGTAATAAAAATAAATAATAAGAGCTTTGGTTTTTCAGCAAAGCTCTTTTCCACAATAAATAAAAAATGATTAGGTATCACAGGATTTTTTTGGTAAAATGGAATTGCTTTCACTTGTAATCAGTATTCTTCTATCTATTTACTACTGCTTATATTAATTGGAGGTATGGACATGCGAATCGGAATACCTAAAGAGATAAAAAACAATGAAAACCGTGTAGCAATGACACCTGCTGGAGTGGTCAATCTTGTTAAGTTTGGCCATGAGGTCTTTATTGAAATTGGCGCTGGTTTAGGCTCTGGATTTTCAGATGAAGATTATAGAGATGCGGGAGCAAAGTTGGTAGAAAAACCTGATGAAGCATGGTCCATGGAAATGGTCATGAAAGTAAAAGAACCACTTCCAAGTGAATATCAATATTTTCGTGAGGGATTAATCTTATTTACATATTTACATTTAGCGCCGGAACCTGAACTGACTAAAGCATTAATAGATAGAAAGGTAGTAGGAATTGCTTATGAGACGGTTCAGCTTCCTAATCGAAGCCTGCCATTATTAACACCAATGAGTGAAGTGGCTGGGAGAATGGCTGCACAAATTGGTGCCCAATTCCTTGAAAAAGTTCACGGAGGGATGGGAATTCTTCTTTCAGGGGTTCCCGGTGTACAAAGAGGGACTGTAACGATTATTGGTGGTGGGGTAGCAGGTACCAATGCAGCCAAAATGGCAATTGGGTTAGGGGCTAAAGTAAGTATTATAGATTTAAATCCAGATCGCCTTCGTCAATTGGATGATATTTTCGGATCTGATGTGACAACATTAATGTCAAATCCTTATAATATTGCAGAAGCAGTGAAAGAATCTGACCTAGTCATTGGAGCGGTATTAATTCCAGGTGCAAAGGCACCAAAGCTTGTTTCTGAAGAAATGATTAAGACGATGAAGTCAGGGAGCGTTGTTGTTGATATTGCCATAGATCAAGGTGGTATTTTTGAAACCACCGATCGTATAACTACTCATGATAATCCAACATATGTAAAGCACGGTGTCGTCCACTATGCAGTGGCAAATATGCCTGGAGCAGTACCGCGAACATCAACTATTGCATTAACAAATGTAACAGTTCCTTATGCGGTTCAAATTGCGAACAAGGGTTATCGTAAGGCATGTTTAGATAATGAAGCATTGCTGAAAGGAATCAACACATTAAACGGCTATGTGACTTATGAAGCAGTCGCAGAAGCACACGGCCTTGAATTCTCAGATACAAAAGCATTGTTAGAGAAACAATAATAAGTTATGTTGCGTAAGAGGTGGGCCATAAGCTCGCCTCTTTTTTGGTATAAAACAGGTGGAATCTTTACAGAAAGTTTTTCCTACGTTACCAAAAAATGCAGTATTAAAAGTGACCCGGTCACGTAGGAGCGTTCTACGTTCCCCAAAAGGTTGAAAGGAAGGGAGTTCGGTCACGTAGGAGCGTTCTACGTTCCCCAAAAGGTTGAAAGGAAGGGAGTTCGGTCACGTAGGAGCGTTCTGCGTTCCCCAAAAGGTTGAAAGGAAGGGAGTTCGGTCACGTAGGAGCGTTCTACGTTCCCCAAAAGGTTGAAAGGAAGGGAGTTCGGTCACGTAGGAGCGTTCTACGTTCCTCAAAAGGTTGAAAGGAAGGGAGTTCGGTCACGTAGGAGCGTTCTACGTTCCTCAATAGGTTGAAAGGAAGGGAGTTCGGTCACGTAGGAGTGCCCTACGTTCCTCAAAAGGTTGAAAGGAAGGGAGTTCAGTCACGTAGGAGCTTTCTTTCTACGTTACTCAAAAGGCTGAAAGTAAGGGAATCGGGTCACATAGGAACAGACAAAATAATCAGACAAAACAAGGAATAGAGCTAAATATATGCAAAAAAACCAGCTTCTAGTCAGAAACTGGTTTTGAGTGCTAAGTATGTAGCCGCCATTGCCGTAAGAAATATAAGAAAGTTTTAAACCACCACTCCTCAAAGTGGGTGTTTTCAGAAGCTTTTCTGCGTGTCCTCCATGTCGTATAGACAGAGGCTTGTCATTCCAGCTTCAATGGTTAAACTCCCTGTTACAGCTTAAAGGTTAAAACTTTATTATGATTACGTACAACGCAGCTTGTATTAGTATATTACCTCAATTATAACGAAATTACAATGCCAAAAGCATCCAAATCTGCTACTTAATAATTTGCAGTTCTTTTGGGAATTTGGTTAATATCTTCGCTCCATCAGCAGTAATAAACACATCATCCTCAATACGCACTCCGGCAACATCAGGGACATAGATTCCTGGTTCAATGGTATAAACCATTCCTTCTTCAATAATCAGCTGATTTGTCTCGGTTAAGGATGGATATTCATGAACACTAATTCCCAGTCCATGACCAAGACGGTGTGGGAAATACTCACCGTAACCGGCATCAGCGATGATTCGACGGGCAGTAAGATCAACTTCTGCTGCGCTAACACCAGGCTTACTTGCTTCTATCGCTGCCAATTGGGCTTTTAATACTGTATCATATATTTCTTTTTGCTTGTCGTTAATGTCGCCATATGCAACAGTTCTTGTGATATCTGAACAATAACGATCCACAACCACACCCAAATCAAATAAAACTAAATCACCTTTTTGAATTTTGGTATTGCCTGGATTCCCATGAGGGGAAGCAGCATTCGCACCGGTCAGAACCATAGTTGAAAAAGACATTTCTGTCACGCCTTTTTGTTTTAAAGCAAACTCTAATGCATTAAGAATCTCTAGCTCTGTTTTCCCTTCCTTGATTTCATTAACCCCGAATTCAACGGCATAATCCGCAAGTGCACAAGCCTCTTCGATAATTTTTAATTCGGAAGCATCTTTTACCATTCGGAGGAGTCTTAGTTTTTCCTCACCTGAAACAAAAGTGGAATGAGGGAATAATCGCAAGAGCTGTTCATACCGTTCTACATTCATATGCTCTTTCTCGATAGCAACCTTTGACACGCGATCCATTCTTTTATTGATAGAATTCAAGATCATTTCCCATGGATTATCAATGTCACTATAGCCGATTAGTTCATGATCCCATCCAGATCGTTTCGCATCATGTACTTCCATCCCTGGGCAAACGAGGAATGGCTCTTCCTCTTGAAAAACAGCGAGGGCAAGTAAGCGTTCATGTGGATCGGTATAGTAGCCGCTTAAATAAAATACATTTTCGGAAGAAGTAACAAAACTAACTTCAATGTCATTCTCCTTCATCCATGCTTGCAGTTTGTTCAATCTTTGATTCATCATTTCTCCCCCTAATTTCAAATCCAATTTGAGAGTAACAATATAAATTTGAATTGTAAACTATCTGAGGTTATCTTGTGCTAAAACAAGTGGTTTATGGGTATAAATTGGAAAAGGGATTTCTATATTTTTGTGGAAGTACTATTAATCAAATATTTGGGGGGATTTAAGAAGATGAAAGTGTCATATCATGGTCATTCAGTTGTCCAAATTCAAACCAATGGAAAAACAATTATCATTGACCCGTTTATTACGGGCAACAGTTTAACAGATTTAACAGTAGACGATGTAAAACCGGATGTTATTATTCTCTCACATGGTCACGGAGATCACGTAGGTGATACGGTGGAGCTTGCTAAAAGAAATGATGCGCTAGTTATTGCAAATGCAGATTTATGCGCATTTTTAAGCTTTCAAGGGGTAAAGACCCATGCCATGCATATCGGAGGGGCCTACCAATTTGATTTTGGAAAGGTAAAGCTGACACAGGCATTCCATGGATCGGGCTATGTCATTGATGGCAGCCAAGAGATTATTTATTGCGGAATGCCCGCTGGTATTCTTTTTATGAATGAAGGCAAAACCATTTACCATGCGGGTGATACGGGGCTCTTCTCAGACATGAAATTAATAGGTGAACGGCATCCGATTGACTTGGCTTTTTTACCAATAGGAGATAATTTTACCATGGGACCGGAAGACGCGGCCTATGCAGCCAAACTGTTAGCAGCCAAAACGGTTGTGCCGATTCATTACAATACATTCCCGCCAATTAAGCAGGATCCAAATAAGTTTTTAGAAATGCTTGATGATAAAAACGGTAAAATCCTTCAACCTGGAGAATCCATCGAAATTTAATCATCTTCTTATGGAATCACAGACTTTTTTTCTCCTCGCTTGCATAAAGATGGAACAAGCAGTCTTTTTATAGGGAGGAAATGAAAGATGAAAAAGAACCGATACTTACTTTGCCTGCTTCTATGTGGCCTTATGCTTTATTTTGCTGTTCCTAGATTATCAATTCATGCAGATGGTCTTCAAGGTATATTCTCATTAGCTTGGCTTGCCTTTGCATTGATGGTCATTGCTGGTAACCTAACAGGGTTGCTTTATAGTCCAAAAAGACAAATACAAAAGCCTCAAGCTGGCCGATTAAAGAAAAAGTCAAGGTCTTTTCTCTGAGAATTAGACAACAATGTGAGAAACCGCATTGAATCAAGGCTTTTAACACTTTATAATAAAATTTAGACTAATCTGGTAGTGTTGCTACCAGATAATGGGAATTCAAATATAAAGGGTGAAGGTCTTGGCTACAAAGCACGAACAAATTTTGCAATATATTGATGGACTTCCTGTGGGGGAAAAAATTTCAGTGCGCCAAATCGCCAAGGCGATGACCGTAAGTGAAGGTACAGCCTATCGAGCGATTAAGGAAGCTGAAAATAAAGGATACGTCAGCACCATTGAAAGAGTAGGAACAATTAGAATTGAGCGTAAGAAGAAAGAAAATATTGAAAAGCTTACCTTTGCGGAAGTAGTAAATATCGTTGATGGGCAGGTCTTAGGCGGAAGAACGGGCTTGCACAAAACACTGAATAAATTTGTTATTGGTGCCATGAAACTTGAAGCTATGATGCGTTATACGGAGGCAGGGAACCTGTTAATTGTCGGTAACCGTACACAAGCGCACGAGTTAGCATTAAAAGCAGGGGCTGCTGTACTGATTACAGGTGGATTTGATTCTGAAGAGCATGTGAAAAAGCTTGCTGATAGTCTTGAGCTGCCTGTGATTTCAACCAGCTACGATACTTTTACTGTGGCTACAATGATTAACCGGGCGATTTATGACCAACTAATCAAAAAGGAAATTATCTTAGTTGAAGATATTTTAACTCCCATAACTGAGACCTATTATTTAAAAACATCAGATAAGGTTTCTAAATGGCATGAGTTTAATCAAGAAACAAAGCACAGTCGCTATCCTGTAGTCGATCAAAATATGAAAATTCAAGGGATGGTAACAAGTAAGGATATTTTAGGACAGGATTTAGACACGTCGATTGATAAGATTATGACGAAGCAGCCAATGACGGTGAATGGAAAAACGAGTGTTGCTTCTACTGCTCATACGATGGTATGGGAGGGAATAGAAGTACTTCCAGTTGCGGACGACTCCAATCGATTAGAAGGAATCATAAGCAGGCAGGACGTATTAAAGGCATTGCAAATGAATCAAAGACAGCCACAGGTTGGAGAAACAATCGATGATATTGTAACAAACCAAATGGTCCTCATTCAGGGTAAGGCAAAAGGAGAAGAAGTATATTCCTGTGAAGTAACCCCTCAAATGACCAACCATCTTGGAACCATTTCATATGGTGTATTTACAACCATTGTGTCTGAAGCCGCTAACCGTGTCCTACGAAGCTACAAAAAGGGAGACCTGGTAGTTGAAAATATGACCATCTACTTTATTAAGCCCGTTCAAATGGAGAGTACCTTAGAAGTATATCCGAAGATACTTGAAGTCGGACGGAAATTCGGAAAGGTAGATGTCGAAGTATTCAACGATGGTATATTGGTTGGAAAAGCGATGATGATGTGTCAATTAATTGATCGTCAATAACAAAAAAGAGGTTGACTCAAGGAGTCGGCCTCTTCGTTTTTTATTTTTGAGCTTCGTAGAGCTTAGCTTCCTCAATCGCAAATGGAAGGTAATGTTTATACTTTTTGAAACCGATCCAGCTGAATACGGCTCCATAGGCGATAAACACGATGGCAACTATATAAGTTAATGTGGTTTCAGCTATAAATATCAGGTGGTTTACACCGAAAAGAAAGACAAAAAGCCCTAGTGCTATATTTGATTTCGCAGAAAGCCACTTCTTTTCTACTTCACGGTTGCTTCTAAAGTATTTTGTCTTATAAAATAAGTAGAAAGCAAATAATATGACAATTAAGACAGCAAATGCAAACATGATTGGTTCCTCCAAGTTTTGAAAATCATTATTATTTTACCTTTTTTTTTATAAAAATGCCATGATTGGTTCTAAGGAGTAATGTTTATGATTAAGCAAATTCTAGAGACAATAGAACAATATGAAACCATCATTGTTCATCGACATGTCCGACCTGACCCGGATGCCTATGGTTCACAGGGTGGACTGGTAGCTATTTTACAAGAGTCTTATCCAGATAAAAAGATTTACGCAGTGGGCCAAGAGGAACCAACTCTTCATTTTATGCGCAGACTGGATGTGATTGAGGATGAGCTATACAAGGGTGCCTTAGTCATTGTTTGTGATACAGCAAATGCAGCAAGAATTTGTGATGACCGATACAAATTAGGTGATAAGCTTATAAAAATTGATCATCATCCAAATGAAGATCCATATGGTGATTTATTATGGGTAGACACAAGTGCCAGTTCCTGCAGTGAGATGATTTATGAGTTTTATTTAACCGGTAAAGAAAAAGGGTTAAAGATGAATGATGAAGCAGCAAGACTGCTATTCGCTGGTATTGTCGGTGATACAGGAAGATTTCTTTTTCCGAGCACTACAGAGAAAACCTTTGCTTATGCAGGAGAACTAATCCATTATCATTTCTCCCGTACGGAAGTATTCGATAAGATGTATGAGTTGGATGCACATATCATCAAGTTAAACGGCTATATCCTTCAGAACTTTGAACTTCAGGAAAACGGAGTCGCATCCGTTATGCTTACGAAGGAATTGTTAAAGGAATATGGAGCAAGACCAGCAGAGGCTTCATTACTAGTGGGGATTTTAGGAAATGTAAAAGGAATTAAAGCATGGGTCTTTTTTATTGAAGAGGAAGACCAAATTAGGGTTCGTCTTCGTTCAAAGGGACCAGTTATCAATGGTGTAGCTAGGAAGTTTAATGGTGGAGGGCACCCTCTTGCATCAGGAGCTTCCATTTATTCCTGGGATGAAGTAGATCATGTTTTAAAAGAACTAGATGAGGTTTGCCGGAATTATACAAAATAGGATGAATGCTAAAAAGAAGGGCTGACCTAAAAAGGGTCAGCCTTAATCTTACTCAAATTGAATCTCAAGTTGTATAGATAAGTTGGTGTAAATTACCATTTCTTTCACTTTAAGTTTGTATCGTTTATCATTGATTTTAATTGGTTTATTTTCAATTATTTTTTTCAGGAGATCCTTACTTTTATAGACAGTATCTAGATCCTTTGCAAGCATCATACTGATATCATCTTTTACGGAGTCTTCTGTCTCTGAAACACTGAGTAAATCTAGCTTATATTTTTCCCAGTTTGTAATCTTTATATTTATTTTTTGGACTGTCAGCTGTTCGATATTCCGCTTATTCATTTCCTTATATTCTTCCTGCCAAATTTTTTTTTCTTCGTTTAGATCAATAATCTTCTGTTGCTGTATCCGTAATAATTCTGTGTTTTCTTCCTGCCATACCCCGTAAATATATAGAAAGATACACCAGCTTATTGCACCGCCTACTGCGGCACCTGCAAAAAAACGCTGCCAGGAGGGTCTTCGATAATAGGGTGGAATCCTCATGATGAAATATGCTCCTGTGTTAACCAATTGATGATTAGGGCACCTGTTTGTGCGCCGCCTAATGCGGAAAGTATTAATAAAAATTGTTTAAAAATATCTTTAGTATCTGCATTAAATAAGCCCCGTTCAAAGGTATAAACCGTATCGAATGTACCTCCTATTGCTGCTACGATTGCCCAAATTCTGAGTGCTGCAGATAAGCGATAGACGGTTGTCAGAGGAGGTTGTCCCGTTAAAAAAGAAGCAATTCCGCCAATAAGTGACCCCCCAAGTACAACTCCTAAAGCAATAAAGTAGCTTTCTATAAATGTAGGAAAAAAACCAATTTCTTTCATCCCTTCAACCGCCTCTTAACATTATAAAGACTCATATATCATTTATATGGACATGTATGTACATTTATGTTTTTTGATTACTTTAATGTTAAGAATGAGAACATATTTTCTTTTTTTGAGATTAAGTTTTATAATAATTAATAGATTAAGTTAAGGAACGGTGTAGCATTATGTCTTTTATTCACCTTCATGTATATAGTGCCTATAGTTTGTTGACGAGTACAGCCTCTGTCCCAGAGTTAATTAATACTGCACAAAAAAATGGGTTTACTGCGCTTGCTTTAACCGACAGAAATGTGATGTACGGTGCAATTGAGTTTTATAAATTGTGTAAGAAGAAAAATATAAAACCAATATTGGGATTAACTGTAGATGTGGAAAGTGAAATTACTGCGAACGAATCCTATCCTCTCGTTTTACTTGCAGAAAATGAAATAGGCTTTAAAAATCTGTTGAAAATATCCAGTGCTGTTCAAACAAAATCAAATCACGGGATCCCACAAAAATGGTTAAAACATTATGCGGAAGGGATTATTGCCTTAACACCTGGAACAGAGGGTGAAATTGAACAATCAATCATTCATGGCAACGTTGAATCAGCTAGGAATCTAACTAAAAAATTAGCTGCTATTTTCGGTAACGGGAACTTTTTTCTCTCCATCCAGAATCATGAGTTAGAGCAAGAAGCTGTAGTTAACAACCAATTGAGACAAATAAGTAACGAGTTAAATATTCCTCTCGTTGCTACCAATCAAGTACATTACTTAGAAAGAGAAGATATGTTTGCCCATGAATGCCTGTTAGCTATTAAAAATGGAGATAAGCTACAGGACGATCATCGAGAAAAATTAAATGGTGACCAATATTTTTTGAAAACGGCAGCGGAAATGGTAAATACCTTTTCTGAGATACCTGATGCTTTGGAGAATACACTGCACATTGCCAATCGGTGTAATGTAAACATTGAACTAAACAAAACCTACTTACCTTCATTTCCAACCGAAAACAATACGCCTGCAGATGAATATTTAGAAATGTTATGTAAGCAGGGATTAAGTGAGCGGGTCTCTTCACTTGAAAAGGATTATTTTGAACGGCTATCCTATGAACTTTCTGTTATTAAACGGATGAATTTTAGCAATTACTTTTTAATTGTTTGGGATTTTATGAGGTATGCACGGGAAAATGGAATTTTAACAGGACCAGGAAGGGGATCAGCTGCCGGTTCACTTGTTGCTTATGTTTTGTACATTACCGATGTGAATCCAATTGAACATCAGCTTCTTTTTGAACGATTTTTAAATCCTGAACGCATTTCTATGCCCGATATTGATATCGATTTTCCTGATCATCGTCGTGAAGAGGTCATTGAATATGTTGCCGAGAAATATGGAAAGCTGCATGTTGCTCAGATTGTTACCTTTGGAACGCTCGCTGCCAAAGCAGCGCTTCGAGATGTAGGAAGAGTTTTTGGATTAAATTCGAAAGAATTAGAGCAGTTATCAAGATTTGTTCCGTCCCGATTAGGAATAGACTTACAATCTACCTATAAAGAATCTGAACCGTTTAGAAGATTTGTCAATGAAAGTCCAATGAACCAAAAGCTTTTTCATGTTGCTGTGAAGCTTGAGGGGCTTCCACGCCACACATCCACACATGCGGCAGGTGTGGTCATTAGCGAGAAACCCCTAATAGAATTGATTCCTATTCAACAAGGATCGTCTGATGTTTATTTAACACAATACTCGATGGAATACCTTGAGGAAATCGGCCTGCTTAAGATGGATTTTCTTGGTTTGCGAAATTTATCTTTAATTGAATCAATTTTGACTTCAATTTATCGCAGCACCAAACGGCGAATCGATATAGGTTCCATTCCTCTAAATGACCCCGAGACCTTTCAATTATTAGCTAGGGGTGAGACAACAGGAATTTTCCAACTAGAATCAGAAGGGATGAGGAAGGTATTAACTCGTCTAAAGCCTTCCAGGTTTGAAGATATTGTTGCGGTTAATGCATTATACCGACCTGGTCCAATGGAAAATATCCCGCTATTTATTGAACGGAAACATGGCGTTAAAACCGTGGAATACCCCCACCCAAATTTGAAGCCGATTCTTGAGAATACTTATGGTGTTATTGTGTACCAAGAACAAATCATGCAGATTGCCTCCACAATGGCAGGGTTCTCTCTAGGGGAAGCAGATCTTTTAAGAAGAGCGGTTGGGAAAAAGCAAAAAGAGGTGCTAGACAAAGAGAGAAATCATTTTGTTCAAGGAGCACTTCAAAAGGGATATAACCAGTCCCTAGCAAATGAGATTTACGATTTGATTGTGCGCTTTGCCAATTATGGATTTAACAGAAGCCATGCGGTTGCCTACAGTATGATTGCCTATCAGTTGGCCTATTTAAAAGCCAACTATCCTATGTTTTTTATGGCAGGTCTGCTTACCTCTGTTATTGGTAACGAAACAAAAATAGCTCAATACATTATGGAAACAAAACAAAAGGAAATGACCATTTTGCCTCCATCCATTAATTATAGTGTATTCTCCTTCCAAGTAGAGAAAGCGGGAATTCGTTACAGCCTGGCAGCTATTAAAGGCGTAGGGGCTGCTGCCTTAAAGGAAATCTTTCAAGCAAGGAAGCAGAAAAAATTTGATGACCTCTTTGATTTTTGCATCCGAGTTTCTTCGAAGGCCATTAATCGAAAAACACTAGAGTATCTTGTTCACTCAGGCTGTTTTGATGAGTTTGGTGAGGACCGTGCAGTTCTTCTCGCTAGTTTAGATGTTGCAATCGAGCATGCACAAATTTTTAAACCTGATGATTCAAGCCAATTTGACTTGTTTGAAGATGAATTTATGCTTAAGCCAAAATATGTTCAAGTCGATCCTATCAGTCTTGAGCACAAACTGGTTTTTGAGAAAGAGGCACTGGGTTTTTACCTTTCTGATCATCCTATCTCGATTTATGAAAAAGAGCTTAAAAGACGAGGAGCCACGGTGTTATTTAATTTAAGAAATGATGATAAAAGGGTTTCATCGGGTGTGTATATTTCAGCAATGAAGGCAATCCGGACGAAAAAAGGAGATTCGATGGCCTTTTTAACTGTGAGCGATGGAAGCGGAGAAATGGAAGCAGTGGCATTTCCAAATGTATATAAAAAGTACCAAGCCTATTTAGGACAAGGGAATTTCGTATTAATAGAAGGTAAAATAGAGGATCGAGAAGGAAAGTTGCAATTTATAATTCAACAAGTGTTTGATCTAGAACAATGGCTACAAACACAGTCTCTAAAACAACCAATATTATATTTGAAAATTTCTACAGAATTGCAAGATGAGAACATTCTAAATAAGATAAAACAGCTTTTGACGGAATACAAAGGGGACGCATCCGTTATTTTACATGATGAAGCGACTCGAAAAACCGTTAAATTAGGCGCTGAAAATCAGGTTCAACCAACCCCGGAATTACAGCAAAAATTAAGAATGATCCTTGGGGAAAAAAATGTGGTGCTGAGAGTTTAATCTTTACAACTATGGCAGATATGTTATAGTGATAATGAGACAAGTGTGGTCTGACCACTATTGATGAACTTAATTTTAATGAACTTATTTATCTATTGTAATCATTTTAAGGGGTGACATATTTTGACTTTACGTGAAGAAGCATTACACATGCATCGCATTAATAAAGGAAAATTAGAGTCAAAATCAAAAGTTCCTGTGCGGAATGCTCAGGATTTAAGTTTGGCATATTCTCCAGGTGTGGCAGAGCCATGTAAAGATATATATGAAAAGCCAGAGATGGTTTACGAGTATACAATGAAAGGAAACATGGTGGCTGTTGTTTCCGATGGTACAGCAGTATTAGGTCTAGGCAATATTGGACCAGAAGCAGCCCTGCCGGTTATGGAAGGGAAAGCCGTATTATTTAAAAGCTTTGCTGGTGTAGATGCATTTCCAATCTGTTTAAACACGACTGATGTAGATAAGATTGTTGAAACGGTCAAGCTTCTTGAACCAACCTTCGGGGGCGTAAATCTTGAAGATATCGCTGCTCCAAATTGTTTTGTTATTGAAGAAAGACTAAAAAAAGAAACAAATATCCCAATTTTTCATGACGATCAGCATGGAACAGCCATTGTTACTGTGGCCGGCCTCGTTAATGCATTAAAATTAGTTGGCAAGAAGATGACTGAAATTAAAGTAGTCGCAAACGGTGCAGGTGCTGCAGGAATTGCGATTATTAAATTACTATATAGCTATGGTGTACGAGACATTATTATGTGTGATACAAAGGGAGCCATTTATGAAGGTCGCCCACAGGGAATGAATGCAGTTAAAGCAGAAGTAGCAAAGTATACCAATCGTGATAGCTTATCGGGCAGTCTTGCGGATGTTATTAAAGGCGCAGATGTTTTTATTGGTGTATCTGTGGCGGGTGCTTTAACGAAGGAAATGGTTGCATCAATGAATCCTGATTCCATTATTTTTGCCATGGCTAATCCAGTCCCTGAAATCATGCCGGAAGAAGCAAAAGAGGCTGGAGCAAAGGTAGTTGGGACAGGCCGTTCTGATTTTCCAAACCAAGTAAACAATGTTCTTGCCTTTCCTGGCATTTTCCGTGGTGCACTTGATGTTCGTGCTACACATATTAACGAAAAAATGAAAGTGGCGGCTGTTGAAGCGATTGCGAACTTAATCAATGAGGACGAGCTCAATGCAGACTATGTGATTCCAGCACCTTTCGACCCAAGAGTTGCCCCTGATGTAGCAGCTGCGGTAGCGAAAGCGGCAATGGAAACAGGTGTTGCCCGCCTAAAGGTTGACCCAGAGGATGTAAAAGAAAAAACACAGAGGCTCGCTATTATTGGTAAAAGTGAGTGATTAAGTAAGTGACAAATACAAAAGTATATATAGAGATTGTAAAGCAACTTCGAGAAATGATTACAATGGATGGTCTAAAAACCGGAGATAAAATTCCTTCTGAACGTGAATTGTCTGAGCGCCTGAATTTCGGGCGCTCTTCCGTTCGAGAAGCCTTACGAGCATTGGAATTACTTGGATTAATTGAAACACGTAGAGGTGAAGGGACTTTTATTCGAGATTTTCGCGGACATCAGCTAGTACAGCTCCTCAGCACATTCATTCTGCAGGATGAAAAAGCAATACGAGATGTGTATGAGACAAAAAATTATATTGAGATGGACTGTCTCCGACTAGCTATCCAGCGAATGGACAATCTAACGATTGATCATATGAAAGAATGGGTAAATAAATCAGATTGTGTACAAGATGATGAATTTTTTTATCAAATCATAGAGATGGCTGATAACCATCTATTTTTAAGATTGTGGGGAATATTAAAGGAATATTATTATTCTTTAGATTTTCCACACAGGGATTATAAGAAAGAAAACTATTTACTAATACTTGAAGCATTAGCTACAAAAGATGAATCAAAAACAGTTGCTGCTTATTATGAGCTTCGAAATTTGTCATGTTTTAACGACAAAAACTAACAGATTTTGAATTCTATTTATTTTATAGTGAAATGATACAGGCCCTCTTATCAAGGGTATTTTTTACCGGATGGTGGTCTGACCACTTATGACGGATAGGTATGAAGTTGATGTAGGATAGAAAGACTTCTAGATAGAATTAGATGGAGAATCTTGCTAAATGGCAGGAGCTTTCACAAGGGAGGTTTCATTTTGGCGCTTAAAGATCTTTTTTCAAAAAATCACACGAAGAAGAAGAAATATGCAACAATTCCAACAGAAACAGCTAAAAATGACGTACCTGAAGGGATTATGACAAAGTGTACTTCATGTAAAAAAATCATGTACACAAAGGAATTAGTAAAAAACTTTAAAGTTTGTTTACATTGTGGTTTTCATTTTCAAATGAACTCATCTGAGCGGATTAACAGCTTTTTAGATGAAGGAAGCTTTGAAGAAATTAATGAGGACATGATCTCTGAGAACCCACTTGGTTTTCCGGATTATCTGGAGAAGCTAGAAAAAGACCGACAAAAAAGTAAGTTGAATGAGGCTGTTGTAACAGGTGTAGGAACCGTAAATGGCCATAAAATTGTATTGGCAATAATGGATGCCTCTTTCCGCATGGGAAGTATGGGTTCTGTCGTGGGTGAAAAAATCACCCGTGCAATTGAAAAAGCCGACGAACTATCCCTGCCTTTTATTATTTTTACCGCTTCTGGTGGTGCCAGAATGCAGGAGGGTGCATTGAGTTTAATGCAAATGGCAAAAACAAGTGTCGCGTTAAAGAGGTTTAGTGAAAATGGTGGTCTAATTATATCTATCATGACACATCCTACGACTGGCGGGGTATCAGCGAGTTTTGCTTCATTAGGTGATTTTAATTTTGCTGAACCAGGAGCACTCATTGCCTTTGCAGGACGACGCGTAATTGAACAATCCATAAGAGAAGAATTACCTGAAGATTTTCAAACAGCGGAGTTCCTATTAAAGCACGGGCAGCTAGATGCGATTATTTCACGTGAGGACTTAGTAGAGAAGATCACAAACATATTAGAAATTCATCAACCTGGAGGTGAGCTCAAATGGTAGGCGAATTAGAATTTGAACGTCCAATAGTGGAGTTAAGAAGAAAAATTACCGAACTAAAAGAGTTCACTAAAACAGCAGATGTCGATCTAAGTTCGGAAATTATTAAGTTAGAAGCTCGACTTGAAAAGTTGGAGCAGGATATATATGAAAATATTAAACCATGGGATCGTGTACAGATTGCCCGTCATCCAAATAGACCCACAACGCTTGATTATATTTCTTATCTTTTTGAGGATTTCTTTGAGTTACATGGCGATCGGACCTTTGCAGATGACGAAGCCATCGTAGGAGGAGTTGCCAAGTTTAAGGGATTGCCCGTAACGGTTATTGGTCACCAACGAGGAAAAGACACGAAAGAAAATATCCGCAGAAACTTTGGAATGCCGCACCCTGAAGGATATCGAAAAGCACTTCGTCTCATGAAGCAGGCTGATAAATTTAACCGGCCAATTATCTGTTTTATTGATACGAAGGGAGCATATCCAGGTAAGGCTGCCGAAGAAAGAGGCCAGAGTGAAGCCATTGCACGAAATTTATTTGAAATGGCGGGCCTTCGCGTTCCTGTGATTTGTATTGTTATTGGAGAAGGCGGAAGTGGTGGTGCTCTTGCACTTGGAGTGGGTAACCGAATCCACATGCTGGAAAACTCTACCTACTCGGTTATTTCCCCGGAAGGAGCGGCAGCTATTCTATGGAAGGATGCATCCTTAGCTAAAAATGCTGCGGAAACAATGAAAATCACTGCTCCCGATTTGAAAGAACTGGGAGTAATCGATGAAATTATCCCTGAAATTAAAGGCGGGGCACATAAGGATGTTAAACAGCAATCAAAAGAAATTGAAAAATGTCTGGTGTCGTCGCTTAAACAACTTCTTAAGCTATCAGAGGATGAATTAATTGCAGATCGATATAACCGCTTTAGGACAATTGGCGAATACACAATAGTTAATGATTACATTGGTGCTAAATAAAAAAATCGTGCTCCTAGGGGCACGATTTTTTCGTTGTTTAGGAAATTGTAAATAGGTCCGAGTGTGGATAACTGAACTAGTTGTCCGAATCTAGCTCCAGCGCCTAGCCCCTCGGGGCAAATAACCTTCGGCAAGAAAAGTCAAAAGGCGGACTTTTCCCGCCGAAGAACATTTGCCTGTCGGAGCTGAACGAGGCGCTTCCGCATTTTGTTCCGTTCACATAATGTTCAAGGAAATTTCTATGAAAAGTTAATGATGACGCTTTCAATTGCAAATAAAACGCTTTCAGTTCACTAATTATTCCGTCTATTATAATTACTAATATGAATCGGTTGTTAAGGTGATTTCTTCGTGTTATTTTATAAATATTCGTAGGTTTTATGTTAATAATAAAGGAAGTACATCCTGATATAATCTATTGTTATTAACATTCGTATACAGAGGGTTTCTTAATCATTGATTGAGGTGATAGGTGTGAAAAGAATTGGAGTACTAACGAGCGGTGGAGATTCGCCAGGGATGAATCCGGCCATTCGTGCCGTTGTGCGAAAAGCAATTTATCATAATGTAGAGGTTTACGGTATTTATGGCGGTTATGCAGGATTAATTTCTGGTAATATAAAAAAGCTTGAGCTAGGTTCAGTTGGTGATATCATTCACCGTGGCGGTACCATGTTGCATTCAGCTCGCTGTTTAGAATTTAAAACAAAAGAAGGACAGCAGCAAGGAATAGACCAAATGAAAGCTCATGGAATTGAAGGGCTTGTCGTTATCGGTGGGGATGGTTCCTATCGTGGAGCAAAAGCATTAACAGAACAAGGCTTTCCTTGTGTCGGTGTACCTGGCACGATTGATAACGATATTCCAGGTACAGAGCTTACAATAGGCTTTGATACCGCGTTAAATACAGTAATTGATGCAGTAGATAAAATTCGTGATACAGCTACCTCCCATGAAAGAACGTTTGTAATTGAAGTAATGGGACGCGATGCGGGCGATATTGCTTTATGGGCGGGTCTAGCTGGTGGAGCAGAAACCATCTTAATTCCTGAAGAAAACTATGATATGAATGAAATTGCCGAAAGACTTCGCAAAGGGCAAGAGCGTGGTAAAAAGCATAGTATCATTATTGTGGCTGAAGGAGTCTGCAGTGGAGTTGAATTCGCTAAGCAGCTGTCAGAAGCAACTAGCTTTGATACTAGAGTTTCAGTGTTAGGCCATATCCAGCGTGGGGGTTCTCCAACTGCAGCTGACCGAGTACTTGCCAGCCGCTTAGGTGCAAGGGCAGTAGAACTTTTAATCGAAGGAAAAGGCGGCCGTGCAGTAGGTATTGAAAAGAATCAACTTGTTGATTATGACATCATTGAAGCTTTAGGAAGAAAACATACATTGGATCTTGAACTTTTCAAATTGTCAAAGGAATTATCAATTTAAAGAATAGCGTTTGTCTTTTCTAAAATGGGAGGAAATAAAGCATGCTACGAAAAACAAAAATCGTTTGTACGATTGGTCCTGCTAGTGAAAGTGTTGAAAAGTTAACTCAATTAATAAATTCGGGGATGAACGTTGCTCGTTTGAACTTTTCTCACGGTGATTTTGAAGAGCATGGTGCTCGAATCAGAAATATTCGTGAAGCAGCAAAAGCAACTGGTAAAACAGTAGCGATTCTACTTGATACAAAAGGTCCGGAAATCCGCACAAACAATATGGTAAACGGTGCAATTGAGCTTAAGGCAGGAGAAAATGTGATTGTTTCAATGACAGAAGTCGAAGGAACAACTGAAAAGTTCTCTGTTACATATCAAGGTTTAATTGAAGATGTACATGTTGGTTCAAAGATTCTCTTAGATGACGGCTTAATCGGTCTTGAAGTAATGGAAGTGAATAAAGCCGCAAATGAAATCCATACAAAGATTTTAAACAGCGGTACATTAAAAAATAAAAAAGGTGTAAATGTTCCTGGTGTGTCAGTAAACCTTCCAGGAATCACGGAGAAGGATACAAAAGATATACTGTTCGGTATAGAACAAGGAATTGATTTCATCGCTGCTTCCTTCGTCCGCCGTGCGAAAGATGTCTTAGAAATCCGTCAACTTTTAGAGGAAAACAAAGCAACACATATCCATATTATCCCTAAAATTGAAAATCAAGAAGGCGTTGATAACATCGATGAAATCCTTGAGATTTCTGATGGCTTGATGGTTGCACGTGGTGACCTTGGTGTGGAAATTCCTGCTGAAGAGGTTCCTCTTGTTCAAAAAATGTTAATTAAGAAATGTAATGCCCTTGGTAAACCAGTTATTACTGCAACCCAAATGCTTGATTCTATGCAACGTAATCCTAGACCTACGCGTGCAGAAGCTAGTGACGTAGCCAATGCTATTTTTGATGGCACGGATGCCATTATGCTTTCAGGTGAAACAGCAGCTGGAATATATCCAGTTGAAGCGGTCCAAACCATGCACAATATTGCTTCTCGAGCAGAACAGGCATTAGATCATAAAGAAATTTTATCTACTCGAAGCAAAGACACTGGTCATAATCTTACAGATGCGATTGGTCAGTCTGTTGCCCATACGGCTTTAAATTTAGAAGTTAATGCCATCATTACGCCAACAGAAAGCGGTCATACTGCTAGAATGATTTCTAAGTATCGTCCGAAGGCACCAATCGTAGCTGTTGCAGCAAATGACAAGGTTTCTCGACAATTATCCCTTGTATGGGGTGTCTATTCACGTATCACGTCCATGTGCTCAACTACCGACGAAATGCTTGAAATTTCTGTTCAAGAAAGTTTAAGCAGTGGTATCGTAAAACACGGTGATTTAGTAGTTATTACTGCAGGGGTTCCTGTAGGTGAAGCTGGTACAACGAATTTGATGAAGATTCATGTTGTAGGCGATATTATTGCTAAGGCACAAGGAATTGGTCGTAAGTCTGCATTCGGAAAAGTAGTACTTGCTCATGATGCCAAGGAAGCCCTAGATAAGGTAAAGCAAGGTTCTATTCTTGTGACCCTGGGTACCGATCGTGATATGGTTCCTGCACTAGAAAAATGTGCTGCTCTTATCACACAAGAAGGCGGATTAACAAGCCATGCGGCTGTAGTAGGTCTAAACCTTGGAATTCCTGTCATTGTTGGAGTCGACAATGCATTAGAATTATTTAAAGAAGGTCAAGAAATCACTGTTGATTCATCGAGAGGTGTTATTTACAACGGCCACGCTAGTGTCCTATAGGAAAAAAAAGAAAAGAAGGGGAAACCCTTCTTTTTCTACATAATAAAACTATTTCGTCACCAATCGTAATATAATGGAAACAAGCCGATTGGAAGGGGACAAAACATGCGGTATTTATTTTTATTGATTATTGTGATTCCCGCTGTCGATATTGGAATTTTACTCTTGTCAGGAAAAACGATAGGTGTATGGCCAACTATAGCCATCATTATTTTAACGGGAGTTATTGGGGCCTATTTGGCAAAAAGAGAGGGGCTTCAGACCATCCGTAGGGCTGGAGAGCAGCTCCGGTATGGGGAGATTCCTAGTGAAGCGGTTTTGGACGGTATTTGTATAATCATTGGTGGAACTCTTTTGATTACTCCAGGTTTCGTAACTGATATAACTGGATTTCTATTACTATTTCCAGTAACCAGAAGGCCATTTAAATATCTAATTAAAAAAATGTGGAGAAGTAGAATTGATAAAGGAAACATAAAAATCATAAAATAGAAAAACGTCAGCTGCTACAAACAGGCTGACGTATTTTTATTAATATCTGTTAAACAAGTCTGTTGATTTCCGCTCCAGGCGCTTCGCTTTCCGCGGGCGTGCCGGGGAGCCTCCTCGTCGCTTCGCTCCTGCGGGGTCTCCCCTGCCCCGTACTCCCGCAGGAGTCTTCGCGCCTTCCGCTCCAATTAACATTGTGCCAAGGCATTTTTGATTATTTATCTGACCTTTATTATGCTTCTTTTCCTTTAATGAATGTCCATAGATCATGAAAGACATTTGCTCTGTAAAGCGTGCTGATTATAACTAAAGTAACAGGACCGACAATTAAGCCTAAAAAGCCTATGGTTTTAAATCCAACAAATAAGGCGATTAATGTGGCTAATGGGTCTAGACCGATACTAGAAGAGAGGATTTTCGGTTCCATTATCTGCCTTTGAACAAGGACAATGATATAAAGTACACCTAAACCGATAGCAAGGCCCATATTCCCTGAAATAGCAGAGTAAATGATCCAAGGTACGAAAACTGCTCCAGTTCCAAGGTAAGGGATGATATCGACAATTCCTGTTAACAGCGCTATGGTTATGGCATAATCAACCCTTAGGATAAGCAAGCCAATTAGAATGATAACGGTAGTAATAGAAATCAGTGTTAACTGTGCTTTAATAAAACCAAATAAAGCCTTTTTTAAGTCAATAAACACCTTTTGCCCGCTTGATTTTGCTTTTTCAGGTAAAATCCTTCCACCCAGTAAGGATAATCGATACCAGTCCTTGCTGATAAAGAATGTAGCTAATAATGAGAAAATAAGGACAGTGGCTGCGTTAGGAAACCATGATAAGATATTTGGAATATTTCCGAACAAACCTTGTATAAACGATCCAACGGTTGTTCCGATCTTTTGACCAACATTTTGAATGTTTCCAATGATCGTATCCTGTTGACCAGCATCGAGCTTATTGAATACACTTGTTAACTGATTATAAAGAGGAATAATCTGACCAGTAAAGTAATTCTCAATATATTCTATTAATGTATCAAGGTGTTCAGGAACGACTTTAGCTAAATAAGCTGCCCCAGAAACGATTTCAGCTACTAAAAGTGTGACTAAACCTGCAAAAAAAGCAAAGATAATAATGAGTGCAATTAAGACCGCAAGCGATCGAGGCATTTTTGCTTTGCGTTCGAAAAAATTGACGAGGGGGTTAATTAAAAAGGCGATTGCAAGAGCAATTAAAAATGGATACGTGACTTTTGATAAATAAAAAAAAGAGTACAGGGCCAAAACAACGGCTCCAATGACAAGAAGAAATCTAATTGACCGATTTATGTACTTTGAATTCAAAGACAACCCTCCTTAAAATATAATTTATAGTATAAGTTTAACATTTTATGAATAAAACTGCATAATTTTCCAAAAATGCATAGACTGTGTAATACATTACTACGGAATTAAAATAGGAAAGGTTTCAGATATTGATACAGAATTTATCCCCCATTTTTACTCCATGAAGTTATTATGGTACGATAATTTGGATAAAGGATGGTGAACAAATGGTTAGTGAGTCGTTGCTTTTTCTTTTATTGCTTCTAATCATTGGATTTATTGCTAAGAATAGCTCGTTAATCGTGGCTGTTGGGATATTACTTATATTAAAAGCCGGCGGACTAGACGCCAAGTCCTTTTCCTTTTTGCAGTCTAAAGGAATCAACTGGGGAGTGACGATTATTACGGTTGCTGTACTAGCACCCATTGCAAGTGGAGACATAGGTTTTAAGGATTTAACCGGTGCATTTAAGTCCTCTTATGCTTGGATTGCACTCATTTCGGGAATGGCTGTGGCATTACTCGCAAAAGGTGGAGTAAAATTACTAGCTGATGACCCACAAATTACAACTGCACTAGTATTGGGAACCATACTATCTGTATCTCTTTTCAAAGGGGTAGCGGTAGGTCCGTTAATTGGTGCAGGTATTGCCTATGCAGCGATGAAAGTTTTTAGTTTTTTTAGCTAGATTTTTTTTGGAATAATATTTTTTTCGATTTTTCGACGCCTTTTCATTCACAAAAATCTGATAATTGTTTATAATAGGCTTGTAAGCGTATCCTTTTCTACATAAACCATATATATATGCTGAATTACTTGTAAAATAGTTTTTTTATTGTGATTGAAAGGGCATACATCTTTTTGTGACTATCCCGAGCAATCGCTCAGTCATTTTTTACGAATGAAGCAATAGGTAGAGTATTATACTCAGATAATACCATTTGTCATTTATTACATCCGAGTTAATCAGTAAAGGGGTTTTATTTCTCTGTGTTTGTTTTTCAATGGGGATATTAAGAATGTGAGGAGAGATTTATTATGACAGTAACACGCGGTCTTGAAGGGGTAGTGGCAACAACTTCTTCCATCAGCTCTATTATTGATGACACGCTAACATATGTTGGCTATGACATCGATGATTTAGCAAAAAACGCAAGCTTTGAGGAAGTCATTTATTTATTATGGCACCGCCAACTGCCCAATGCTGAACAATTAGCAGAACTAAAACAGCAGCTTGCAGAAAATGCTGCGCTTCCACAGGAAGTGCTTGAGCATTTTAAAATGTACCCTATTAATAAAGTACATCCTATGGCAGCGCTTCGTTCAGCAGTTTCCTTGTTAGGTTTATATGATGAAGAAGCAGATTTAATGGATTCTGAAGCCAATTATCGTAAAGCAGTACGACTGCAGGCAAAAATGCCAGCAATTGTTACTACTTTTGCCCGAGTTAGAAAGGGTCTTGATCCAATTGCTCCAAGACAGGATCTAAGCTTCGCAGCGAACTTCCTTTACATGTTATCTGGGAAAGTACCTGAGCCAATTGCTGTTGAAGCAATTGATAAAGCGCTTGTCTTACATGCGGACCATGAGTTGAATGCTTCTACATTTACAGCACGTGTTTGTGTAGCTACACTTTCTGATGTTTACTCTGGAGTAACGGCTGCAATTGGTGCACTTAAAGGGCCTTTACACGGTGGTGCAAATGAAGCAGTAATGAAGATGCTTACGGAAATTGGCACAATTGAAAATGTTGAGCCATATGTTCGCGGTAAACTTGAAAAGAAAGAGAAAATTATGGGCTTTGGACACAGAGTATACCGTCAAGGTGATCCACGTGCGAAGCACTTAAAAGAAATGTCTAAGAAATTAACAGAACTTACTGGTGAGCCGCACTGGTATGATATGTCTGTTAAAATTGAAGGAATCGTAACGGGTGAGAAGAAGCTTCCACCAAACGTTGATTTCTATTCTGCTTCTGTTTATCACAGCTTAGGAATTGACCACGATTTAATGACGCCAATCTTCGCTGTAAGCCGTGTTTCAGGCTGGTTAGCTCATATTTTAGAACAATATGAAAACAATCGTTTAATCCGTCCAAGAGCAGAATATACTGGACCTGGAATGCAAAAATATGTACCAGTCGACCAAAGAGTTTAATATTTTACTTTTTTTCAAAAAATTGATTCAATATGATAGAATGAATCAAAGGTTAGAGGTAAACTCTCTAACCTTTGATTCAGCATCGTGAACGAACAAAGTTCAAAGTTTTTTACATAACTAGGAGGGAGAACAACTATGCAAGGCGAAAAAATTACTGTTACAAATGGTGTATTAAATGTACCAAATAATCCAATTATCCCATTTATTGAAGGGGACGGTATCGGACCAGATATTTGGGCTGCTTCAGAGCGAGTATTAAATGCAGCAGTTGAAAAGGCTTATAAAGGCGAGCGTAAATTAGTATGGAAAGAAGTTCTAGCTGGAGAAAAAGCTTTCAACCAAACAGGTGAATGGCTTCCATCAGAAACACTAGATGTAATCAATGAATACTTAATTGCTATCAAAGGTCCATTAACAACTCCTGTTGGCGGTGGGATCCGTTCCTTGAACGTTGCTTTACGCCAAGAGTTAGACCTTTTTGTATGCTTACGTCCAGTAAGATGGTTTGAAGGTGTTCCTTCACCAGTCAAGCGTCCACAAGATACAGATATGGTAATCTTCCGTGAAAATACTGAAGATATTTATGCAGGAATCGAGTATGAAAAAGGTTCTGAAGCGGTTAAAAAAGTAATCGACTTCCTTCAAAATGAAATGGGAGTAAATAAAATCAGATTCCCTGAAACTTCAGGTATCGGTATTAAACCTGTGTCTGAAGAAGGGACAACTCGTCTAGTACGTGCAGCTATTAATTATGCAATTAAAGAGGGCCGCAAATCGGTTACACTCGTGCATAAAGGAAATATCATGAAATTTACTGAAGGCGCGTTTAAAAACTGGGGTTATGAGCTTGCAGAAAAAGAATTTGGTGATAAAGTCTTTACATGGGCTCAATATGACCGCATTAAGGCTGAGCAAGGTGGAGAAGCTGCAAACAAGGCACAATCCGATGCAGAAGCTGCAGGCAAGATCATTGTAAAAGATGCTATTGCTGATATCTTCTTGCAACAAATCCTTACACGCCCACGTGAGTTCGATGTAGTTGCTACAATGAACTTAAACGGTGACTTCATTTCTGATGCACTTGCAGCACAGGTTGGTGGAATTGGTATTGCTCCAGGAGCAAACATCAACTATGAAACAGGACATGCTATCTTTGAAGCAACACATGGTACTGCTCCTAAGTACGCTGGTCTTGATAAAGTAAATCCTTCATCAGTCATTTTATCAGGTGTATTAATGCTTGAGCACTTAGGCTGGAACGAAGCAGCTGATATGGTAATTAAATCAGTTGAAAAAACCATAGCGTCTAAAGTTGTAACGTATGACTTCGCACGTTTAATGGAAGGTGCAACTGAAGTTAAAACATCTGAATTCGGTGATGAATTAATTAAAAATATGGAATAAGCTAACTGGAATAGGCATAAACAAGAATAGTTGCAGGGGCTGTATTTTACAGCCCTTTAAATTAAATAATCCTACATAAAAGGGGAGAGTCACATGTCATTAAAACGTAAAAAGGTTTCAGTAATTGGCGGCGGATTCACAGGCGCGACTACATCATTTTTACTTGCACAAAAAGAACTTGGTGATGTAGTTTTAGTTGATATTCCTCAAATGGAGAACCCAACTAAAGGTAAAGCATTAGATATGCTTGAAGCAAGCCCTGTTCAAGGGTTCGACTCAAACATTACTGGTACATCTAATTACGAAGACACACGCGATTCTGATATTGTAGTTATTACTGCGGGTATTGCACGTAAACCAGGCATGAGCCGTGACGATTTAGTGCAAACAAACCAAAAAGTAATGAAAAGTGTAACGCAGGAGATTGTGAAATATTCTCCAAACTGTACTATTCTTGTCTTAACTAACCCAGTAGATGCCATGACATACACAGTATTCAAAGAATCTGGTTTCCCTAAAAACCGTGTAATCGGTCAATCAGGAGTCCTTGATACTGCTCGTTTCCGTACGTTTGTTGCTCAAGAATTAAATCTTTCTGTAAAAGATGTCACTGGATTTGTTTTAGGCGGCCACGGAGATGACATGGTTCCACTCGTTCGTTATTCTTATGCTGGTGGTATTCCATTAGAAACATTAATTCCTAAAGATCGTTTAGAAGCCATTGTGGAGCGCACTAGAAAAGGCGGCGGTGAAATCGTTAACCTGCTTGGAAACGGAAGTGCATACTATGCTCCAGCTGCCTCACTCGTTGAAATGTGTGAAGCAATTCTTAAGGATCAACGTCGTGTATTACCTTCTATTGCTTACCTTGAAGGCGAGTTTGGTTACGAAGGCATTTACCTAGGCGTTCCAACTATCCTCGGTGCAAATGGTATTGAAAAGGTGATCGAACTTGACCTTACTGCTGAGGAAAAAGCAGCATTAGATAAGTCCGCTGAATCAGTTCGTAATGTAATGAATGTATTAGTATAATAGAAAGAATAAATTCGGGGTGCATGCCCCGAATTTTCTCTATATCTATGTGAAATCGTTTACAACGGAGGTGCGATGGGTGCTTTTAGGGAAGAAAAGAAAGTTAGGCCGAAAGATTGAAGAAATAACAGTTGGTGAAAAACTAGCATTAACAGAAAAAATTGAAGACAAGGATATCCTTCTATATTTAGGATTAACTGATGACGCAAACCCTTTATACATACAGCATGATTATGCATCACAAACTCCATTTGAAAAACCGATTGTACCTAACATCATGTTAACAGGCGTAATCACTTCGGCTATCTCAAAATATTTGCCCGGCCCAGGAAGTCATATTTTAAGTCAAGAACTTGACTTTCCAAAGCCTGTCTATCATTATGGAACAGTCGAATGCCTATTTGAAGTGATTGATGTAAAAAGGAAAGAACATACGATCTTAATCAGTGTAGTGGGAACCAATGAAAAAAATGAGACAGTAATTCAGGGAAAAGTTAAAGTCTGCCCTCCACATCGGTTAGAAGATATACACGGAAAAGCTTTAGAGAATTTCTAATAAAGGCTATTTTATAAAACATTGTTGATTGGAGCGGAAGGCGCGAAGACTCCTGCGGGAAAAGCGTATCAGGGGAGACCCCGCAGGAGCAAAGCGACGAGGAGGCTCCCCGACCGCCCGCGGAAAGCGAAGCGCCTGGATCGGAAATCAACAGACAAGGTTAAAAGAGCCTTAATATACGTATGAAAAGGAATGTGTTTAGCATTCCTTTTTGCTTTTTTTATAAAAGATACATATATACTTTGTTAATTTTTTGTAAAGATAATAAATGAAGAAGATGTATCTCTAGGAAATACCTGTTCTTTATTATTATAATGAAGGTATCTTGATATAGCGGGGGATATTATGAAAAACAAAGTACTTGTTGTAGATGATGAACAATCGATTGTGACATTACTCCAATATAATTTAGAACAGGCGGGCTTTGAGGTTTTAACAGCTATGGATGGCCAAGAGGGGAAGGAAATAGCAGAAACAGAATCGCCTGATATTATCGTGTTAGATTTAATGCTGCCAAAATTAGATGGAATGGAAGTATGCAAACAGCTCCGTCAAAAGAATATCATGATTCCTATTCTTATGTTAACAGCGAAAGATGATGAATTAGATAAAATAATTGGTTTAGAGCTCGGTGCAGACGACTATATGGTCAAACCATTTAGCCCAAGAGAAGTAATTGCTCGTGTGAAAGCCATATTAAGAAGAACACAGATTCAAACTGAGGTTCCAGACGAAGCAGAAAAGAATAACGATGAGCTAATTCAAATTGGTAAGTTAAAAATTTATCCTGAGAAATATGAAGCTTATTTTCAAGAGGAACTCCTTGAATTAACCTTAAAAGAGTTTGAATTACTTCTTTATTTGGCACAGAATAAAGGTCGGGTACTAACAAGGGATCAGTTATTAAGTGCTGTTTGGAATTATGAGTTTGCTGGCGATACTAGAATAGTTGATGTACATATCTCTCACCTTAGGGAAAAAATTGAAGAAGAAACGAAGAGGCCTGTTTATATTAAGACACT
Organism: Neobacillus phoenicis; assembly: GCF_047302305.1. Taxonomy (NCBI): domain Bacteria; kingdom Bacillati; phylum Bacillota; class Bacilli; order Caryophanales; family Bacillaceae; genus Neobacillus; species Neobacillus phoenicis. The sequence goes on from NZ_CP154847.1 coordinate 1,881,709, forward strand.
TCGTGGTCTAGGTTATAAGCTGGAGGGACCAAAAAAAGAATGAAAAAATCTCGTACAAGGCTGTTAATTGCACTAGTTTCCACTATTATTACAGTGTTGATTGCGATTGGAATATGGTTGACCCATTTATTTAGAAATGAGGTTTTTGAATTACTGAAGGGTCAATATAAAATTGAAATATTACTCATACTCTTCCTTATTCTTGTGATAGTCTTAATTGTCATCAGTTTCTTTTGCATTAGAACTACTTCGAGGTATTCTAAGCAAATAGAAGCAGCAACTGATGTTGCCATTCAATTGGCAAACGGCAATTACCGTGCCAGGACTTCAGTAGATATGCTAGATGGTACAGGTATGTTGGGATCTTCTATTAACATGCTGGCTGAAAATCTGCAGGAATTAGCCAAGTCACAAGAAATGCAGCAGGATCGCTTAGGTGCGTTGATAGAAAATATGGGCTCGGGGTTAGTATTAATTGATAGCCGAGGATATATCAGTCTCATAAACAAAGGCTTTGTGGAAATATTTCAAATGGATCCTACTAATTACTTAAATAAACTTTATTATGAAGTAGTTGATTCTGAAGAAATATGCCAATTGGTAGCCGAAGTGTTTCGAACCGAGCAGAAGGTAAGTAAGCAATTATCTATTCCATTATTGATAGAAAGAAAATTTTTTATGGTTTATGGTGTGCCTATTATTGGGAAAAACAATGTTTGGAAAGGGGTATTACTTGTTTTTCACGATATTACGGAAATAAAAAAGCTGGAACAAATTCGCAAGGATTTCGTGGCAAATGTATCTCATGAATTAAAAACGCCTGTTACGTCTATTAAGGGATTTACTGAAACCCTTTTAGATGGTGCGATGAATAATAAAGAAACGTTAGAATCTTTTTTATCCATTATCTTAAAAGAAAGTGATCGTCTCCAATCCCTGATTCAGGACCTATTGGAGCTTTCGAAAATTGAGCAGCAAGGATTCCAACTTATCTTAAAAGAAGTAGATTTAAAGCTGTTGCTGGAAGAGGTAATAACTCTTTTAAGTGGAAAGGCAGAAGCTAAGAACATACGCCTTGAATTTTATTATAAGCAGGAAAAGGTACAAATCATTGGTGATGTAGATCGATTAAAACAAGTGTGTATTAATTTAATCGGTAATGCCATTTCCTATACACCTCCTGGAGGCGATGTGAAAATCATCCTCTTAGAACACAATGAAAAAGTCCGAATCCATGTGAAGGACTCTGGGGTTGGTATAAAAAAAGAAGAGATTCCAAGAATTTTTGAACGTTTTTACCGGGTGGATCGTGCAAGAAGCCGTAACTCTGGTGGAACAGGTCTAGGTTTAGCGATTGTTAAACATTTAGTGGAGGCTCATCATGGGCAGATCAGTGTTAGAAGCAAATTAGGGGAAGGCAGCGAATTTATCCTAGAGCTTCAAAAATATTTGAAATGATTTTGGATGGTGAAGAAGATGGAAAAGAAGAAGCTTGTGCTGATTGACGGAAATAGTATAGCTTATCGTGCTTTTTTCGCACTACCGCTCCTTAATAATGATAAGGGGATTCATACGAATGCAGTTTATGGTTTTACGATGATGTTAATGAAAATTTTGGAGGATGAAAAACCAACGCATATGCTTGTTGCTTTTGATGCGGGAAAAACGACCTTCAGACATAAAACCTTTGGAGAGTACAAGGGAGGGAGACAAAAAACGCCTCCAGAGTTATCTGAGCAATTTCCGTTTATTCGTGATTTATTAGATGCCTATGGGATTTCAAGGTATGAGCTAGAAAATTATGAGGCTGATGATATAATTGGAACTCTTTCCTTAACTGCTGAAAAGGATGGGTATGAAGTCAAAGTTATTTCTGGAGATAAAGATTTAACCCAGCTTTCTTCGCCACATACCACTGTAGGAATCACTAGAAAAGGAATTACGGATATAGAAGAATATACTCCCGAGCATGTAGCTGAAAAATATGGTCTTACACCAGAACAGATTATCGATATGAAAGGTCTTATGGGGGATGCATCGGATAATATTCCTGGTGTGCCTGGAGTAGGTGAAAAGACTGCCATTAAGCTGTTAAAAGAATTTACAACCCTCGAAAAGTTGCTTCAATCGATTGATCAAGTAAGCGGGAATAAGCTCAAGGAAAAATTAGAGGAATTTAAGGATCAGGCATTAATGAGTAAAGAGCTGGCAACGATTGAAAGGCAGGCACCCGTAGAAGTCGATTTAGAAACAATCGCCTTTGAGGGCTATATTAGAGAGAAGTTAGTGCCGCTCTTTAAAGAATTAGGCTTTCATTCATTATTAGACAAGCTGGGGGAAGATACAACCGTACATAACAATCAGGAACTTTTGGATATTGAATATGTAATTCCTTCCGAAATAACCGAAGCTATTTTTGCTGAAAATAATTATTTTTATGTAGAACTTCTTGATGATAATTATCATTATGCAGAGATTATTGGGTTTTCCCTTGTCAATGAAAAAGGACACTTTTACCTGCCAACGGAACTAGCCTTGAAATCAGAGGCGTTTAAAAACTGGGCAGAAGATGAAGGGAAAAAGAAAACTGTTTATGATGCGAAACGTTCGGAGGTTTCATTAAGAAGGCAAAATATCCATCTTAAAGGTACAGACTTTGATATTTTAATGGCCTCCTATTTAATTAATCCTTCGGAAACCCAAGAAGATCTTGCTGCGATTGCACAAAAATATCACTTTCATAACATCCAAGCGGATGATTCCTTTTATGGGAAAGGAGCCAAACGAAAAGTCCCTGAAGAGTCAAGGCTAGCAGAACATCTTGTACGTAAAGGTCTTGCCATGGCTGAAATAAAGGATAAGTTGGAAGATGAATTAAGAACAAATGAACAATATGAATTATTTAATGATCTTGAGATGCCACTTTCACTTATTTTAGCTGATATGGAATCGTGTGGTATAAAGGTAGAACGGGAACGTCTGCAGACAATGGGCAAAGAACTAAATGAACGACTAGTGGAAATAGAAGAGAAGATTTGTGAGCTTGCGGGAGAAAAATTTAATATTAATTCTCCAAAACAATTAGGTGTCATTCTATTTGAAAAGTTAGGCCTTCAAGCATTAAAGAAAACAAAGACCGGTTATTCTACTTCGGCTGATGTTTTGGAAAAGTTAGCAGAAGATCATGAAATTATTGAGCATATTCTACTGTATCGACAATTAGGCAAACTACAATCCACCTATATTGAAGGTTTATTAAAGGTGATTGATCCAAAAACAGAAAAAGTGCATACTAGGTACCAGCAAACCTTAACCGCAACAGGACGATTAAGCTCCATCGACCCGAACCTGCAAAATATTCCGATCCGACTGGAAGAAGGAAGGAAAATTCGCCAGGCGTTTGTACCCTCTGAGGAAGGATGGGTGATTTTTGCAGCCGATTACTCTCAAATAGAGCTTCGGGTTCTTGCCCATATTGCTGGAGACGAAAAATTAATTCAAGCGTTCAAAGATGATCTTGATATTCACACTAAAACGGCAATGGAGGTTTTCCATGTGTCGGAAGATGAAGTAACCTCTAATATGAGACGTCAGGCAAAGGCTGTTAACTTTGGAATTGTTTACGGGATCAGTGACTATGGACTTTCACAGTCCTTAGGGATAACCCGTAAGGAGGCTGGACGTTTCATCGAGAGATATTTAGATACTTACCCTGGTGTAAAAGAATATATGGATGATATTATTCATTCTGCAAAGCAAAAAGGCTATGTTTCCACATTAATGCAGCGAAGACGTTATCTCCCTGAAATCACGGCCAGAAACTTTAATTTGAGAAGCTTTGCGGAACGTACAGCCATGAATACGCCTATTCAAGGCAGTGCAGCAGATATTATCAAGAAAGCAATGATAGATATGGATGAGGCACTAAAGGATAAAGGGTTGAAGACACGCTTATTGCTTCAGGTGCATGATGAATTGATTTTTGAGGCACCGGAGGATGAAGTGGCGATTCTTCAAGAATTGGTTCCAAGTGTCATGGAAAATGCTCTTGAATTGAAGGTGCCATTAAAAGTGGACTATTCCTACGGTCCAACTTGGTTCGATGCTAAATAAAAGGAGAATCTATATTGCCAGAGCTTCCAGAAGTTGAAACAGTACGAAAGACGTTAAAAAAATTGGTTCTTAATAAGATGATTGAAGAGATAACCGTCTATTGGCCAAAAATAATAAAAAATCCTGTAGAGATTGAACAGTTTATTGATGCCTTAAAAAAAGAAACCATTGTTGATGTTGGACGAAGAGGGAAGTTTCTTATCATATATACAAATCACTATGCGCTAGTATCACATTTACGGATGGAAGGAAAGTATGGACTTCATCCGAAGGAAATTCCATTTGATAAACATACACATGTCATTTTTCATTTTACTGACGGTACTGAATTACGGTATAGAGATGTTCGGAAGTTTGGAACGATGCATTTATATAAAAAGGGAGAAGAATTTACAAAACCTCCATTGATAGAGCTGGGTCCTGAACCCTTTTCAGAAGAGTTTACTCAAGAATACCTGTCTCGGAAACTGAATAAAACCAATAGGAAAGTAAAGCCTGCCTTACTCGATCAAAAATTACTAGTAGGGCTTGGCAACATTTACGTGGATGAGGCCCTTTTCCGCGCTGGAATACATCCAGAACGGCTTGCTAGTACTTTAACTGAGGACGAGGTTAGCCTTCTTCACAGTGAAATTGTTGCTACTCTAGGAGAAGCGGTGAAAAAGGGAGGGAGTACGATTCGTTCGTATGTTAATTCTCAGGGGGAAATTGGTATGTTCCAGCTTGAATTATATGCATATGGGCGAAAAGGAGAACCATGTAAGAATTGTGGAACCCCTCTTGAAAAAACAACAGTCGGAGGAAGAGGCACCCATTATTGCCCAAGCTGTCAGAAACTATAAAGTAAGCAATATGAATTTGAAAACAACAATTCAATAACAATGGATGGGCTCCTACCATATACTATCGTAGTGATTTTCAGGAAGGAGTCCTAGACGTCATGGTTCAGTTGTTCTCACTTCTCATATTAGCATTTGCCCTTAGTCTTGATAGCTTTAGTGTAGGGTTTACCTATGGATTAAGGAAAATGGTCATGCCGATCAAATCTGTTCTCGTTATTGCGACCTGTTCGGCAGCCTCTTTAATGATTGCTGTGTCAATTGGGCATGGCTTAGAAAAAGTAATATCACCGAATATTACGGCAAAACTAGGGGGATTCATTCTGATTGCCCTAGGTGCCTGGGTATTGTACCAATTTTTTCGGCCGGAAAAAGAAAAAGAATTAGTAGAACATGAAAAAACAATCGTCAACCTTGAGATACGCTCCCTGGGATTAGCTATTAGTATATTAAAAAAACCCATGTCTGCTGACTTTGACCAGTCAGGTACCATTACTGGGATCGAAGCATTAATGTTGGGCTTTGCCTTGTCATTAGATGCCTTTGGGGCTGGGATTGGAGCAGCTATGCTTGGATTTCCTCCACTATATTTAGCTCTTACTGTTGCAGTCATGAGCTCATTATTTGTCCTGTTAGGAATAAAAAGTGGCGCATTTTTCCATAAATTCGATTGGATTCAAAAGTTCACTTTTTTACCTGGGGTTTTATTAATCATTATTGGTATTTGGAAATTATGATACCTGAAAGGAAAAAAGCATGTCATTAGTTATCGGTTTAACTGGCGGAATTGCCAGTGGAAAAAGTACTGTATCAACAATGTTTAAAGAAATGAATATACCAGTAGTCGATGCAGATGTGGAGGCTCGTCTTGCTGTGAAAAAAGGTGAAGCAGCCTACTTTCAAATAATTGATACGTTTGGAAAGGACATATTATTGGAGGATGGGGAGATTGATCGGCAAAAATTAGGTTCGATTATTTTCCATCAAGAAGAGAAACGAAGGCTTTTAAATGAAATTGTTCATCCGCAAGTTAGAAAGAGAATGATGGGGCAGGTTGAAGCTGCCCGGCAGAGCGGGGCAGAAGTCATTGTCCTGGATATCCCTCTATTATTTGAAAGCAAGCTAACCTATATGGTCGAGAAGACGATTCTTGTATACGTTGATTATGACATACAATTAGAAAGACTTATGAAGCGAAATAACCTCTCGGCTGACGATGCAAAGGCACGTATACAGTCCCAAATGCCACTAAACGAAAAAATAAAATTAGCAGATGCAGTAATTGATAACAATGGATCAATAGAAAAAACAAACAAACAGCTCATCAACGTATTAACCCAATTTGGTATTAGAACAAATCAATAATGGAATAGGAGAAGGAGATAGCCTCCTTCTCTTTTTTGTGTAGACTAAGTTTTGACACTCTGTTGATTGGAGCGGAAGGCACGAAGACTCCTGCGGGAGTACGGGGCTGGGGAGACCCCGCAGGAGCGCAGCGACGAGGAGGCTCCCCGGCACGCCCGCGGAAAGCGAAGTGCCTGGAGCGGAGATCAACATAAAAGTAGAAAAAAAACTAATAAGTTATCAGAATTATAAAACATTTAAAAATCCGCAATTTATTCATCACAATAATACCTATATATGTTATACTAATTACAAGAATACAACTCAAAAGTATAACATTAATACGGAAGGGGCCGTAAAATGAAGTCACGAATTGCAATAAATGGGTTTGGGAGAATTGGAAGGATGGTTTTTCGAAAAGCAATCCTTGAAAAAAAGCTTGATGTAGTTGCAATAAATGCGAGCTACCCGGCTGAAACATTAGCACATCTACTTAAATATGATACAAATCATGGACCTTTTCAGGGAGAAGTGATCCCTTTAGATAACGAATTAATTGTAAATGGTAAAAGAATTAAGCTGCTAAGTGACCGTAACCCGGAGCAGCTTCCATGGAAAGAACTAGGGATTGATATCGTAATCGAAGCAACTGGAAAATTTAACTCCAGAGAAAAAGCTGCTCTTCATCTTACAGCAGGTGCTAAAAAAGTGATTTTAACTGCACCAGGTAAAAATGAAGACGTTACCATCGTTATGGGTGTTAATGATGAAATGCTTGATATTAATCAGCATGATATTATTTCAAACGCATCCTGCACAACGAATTGCCTTGCACCAGTTGCAAAGGTACTAGATGAGAAGTTTGGAATTGAAAGTGGATTGATGACAACAATTCATGCCTATACAAATGACCAAAAAAATATCGATAACCCTCATAAAGATCTACGGAGAGCGCGTGCCTGTGGACAATCTATTATCCCGACAACAACGGGTGCGGCTAAAGCACTATCACTGGTATTGCCACAATTGAAAGGCAAATTACATGGGATGGCATTACGAGTACCAACTCCAAATGTTTCACTTGTTGATTTAGTGGTTGACCTACACCAAGATGTAACGGTTGATGATATTAATAATGCCTTTATGGAAGCTGCACATGGCAGATTAAGAGGAATTTTAGATTTAACAATGGAACCGCTCGTATCAGTAGACTTTAATACAAACGAGAATTCAGCTATCATTGATGGACTTTCAACCATGGTAATGGGGACAAGAAAGGTTAAGGTTTTAGCTTGGTATGACAATGAGTGGGGATATTCGTCTCGTGTCGTAGACTTGGCTTTATATGTGTCAGAGCAAATAGCAAAATCCTCACAGGTGAAGGTAGGCTAGATCAGAATAAAAAGGTAAAAAAATGCTGTCGATTGACAGCATTTTTTTTGTCCTAGCCTGTTCCAGTATGGGACAGTTTAGCATAAAATGCTTTTGAACTAATGTTTTTTTTATTATTAAATATAGAGGAATATGCCCACCTAGCCTAGTTACAAAAATATCTTATGAAAATTTTATATTGATAGGTTGCAAAAAAAATATAAACAAAGTATACTAGTCATCGTGAACTTCTTGAAATTAGGTACCTATTAATTACTTAAAGGGTTAGGACCTCTCTGGACTAACTTTCCCCCGTGGTAGTTATAAGATACCGTCAATAACCGGATTTCAGGAAACCATCATAAAAGGTTAGAGGGGGAAAAAAGAATATGGAAACAATGGGACGACACGTAATCTCTGAACTTTGGGGATGCGACTTTGAAAAATTAAATGATATGGATTTTATTGAAACAACTTTTGTAGAAGCAGCACTTAAATCTGGTGCAGAAATTCGCGAAGTAGCTTTTCATAAATTTGCTCCACAAGGCGTAAGCGGTGTTGTAATTATTTCTGAATCACATCTTACAATTCACAGCTTCCCAGAGCATGGATATGCAAGCATTGATGTATATACTTGTGGTGATTTAAACCCTAATGTAGCTGCTGATTATATTGCTGAGGCTTTAAATGCTCAAACACGTGAAAATATTGAAATCCCACGTGGTATGGGTCCAGTAAATGTTAAGCAAGCAAAGGTACTTTAATCCGAAAAAAAATGATCGAAGGGGTGTACGAACTATGTACACTCCTTTTTATATTTTCCGCATTATGTTGTAAACTAATTAGAAAAGCGGAAGCGCCTTGGTCAGCCCCGACAGGCAAATGTTCTTCGGTAAAAAAAGTCCGCCTTTTGACTTTTATTGCCGAAGGTTATTTGACCCGAGGGGCTAGGCGCTGGAGCTGGACAATTCTCGAAGTCGCATTTTATACTTTCTTATAATGATGAAAAGGAAGAATTTTTGGAGGGTACTATTTAAATGAGTTTATTCGGACGCTTTAGAAGTCAAATTGAAACATCTGATCAAAATAAGGATGCTTCTTTAAATACTCATTACTATAAGGGCAACTTTAATAAGATATTTGAATCAGTTGAAAAGGTATTTCATGAAGATGCTGACTGTCGCATCTTAACGGTCTCAAAAGAACATGGGGAGATTGCGGTAGAAATCACTAAGCCTTTCTCTTGTTTCCTGATTGTGACAGTTGTTTCTGTTAAACCATTAGAAACCGCTGTAGACTTTAACCTTTCAACCGAAAGATTTTCAATCTTAGGCAATTATCCTGAACTAAAAAAGCGAATTATTGCTTATTACGAACGGATGAATCAAATACATACTTTGATTAAAGGAAAACAAAACTCCTAATACTTGTACTTGTACAAAGGTCTGCTTTTTTATAAGATAAAAGTAGGAAATTGTTCGGATTTAGTGAGATTTGGAGTTGATTAAAAATGAAATGCCCTTCATGTCAAAATTATGGTACACGCGTGCTTGATTCTCGGCCTGTTGATGAAGGACGTGCAACACGGCGAAGACGCGAATGTGAGGAGTGCGGATATCGCTTTACTACATTTGAAAAAATTGAAGAGATTCCCTTAATAGTGGTGAAGAAGGAAGGTACACGGGAAGAATTCAGCCGTGATAAAATACTCAGGGGCTTGATTAAGGCGTGTGAAAAACGGCCTGTTGCCTTAAAGGAGTTAGAAGATATTACACACGGTGTGGAAAAGGACCTTCGAAGTCAGGGGATTTCTGAAATTAAAAGTGAAGCTGTTGGCGAAATGGTAATGGATCGGCTTGCCCATGTTGATGAAGTCGCATATGTAAGATTTGCTTCCGTATACCGCCAATTTAAAGACATAAATGTATTTATCGATGAATTAAAAGAACTGATAAAAAAAGAAAAATCGTAATGAGCTAAAGGAACGTCTTTGGCTCTTTTTTCACTATTGAAGGAGAGGTTGGGATTATATGGCGCAGCATTGGCAGGAAATCCTTCCTATCGACCGTTATATTGTAGCATCCGATGGGCTGCTCCATGAGTATGACCGGAAAGTGCTGACGTTTCTATACCAGCCCTTGATCGGGTCAACTTGTTTAAGCTTGTATATGACACTTTGGGCGGAACTGGAGGAAAATAGACTTTGGTCTGATTCATCTACGCACCATCTGTTAATGAACATGCTAGGGTTAAATTTAAAGGATATTTATGAAGCGCGTCTAAAGCTAGAGGGAATAGGGTTATTAAAAACCTTTGTTAAAACAGATGAGGAGGGAGATCGGTCCTTTATTTACGAACTGATCCCACCTTTAACGCCTGAACAATTCTTTTTGGATGGAATGTTGAATATTTTTCTTTATCGGAAAATTGGAAAAAACCACTTTGCCCGTCTAAAACGGTTTTTCTCTGACCAGCAAATGCCAAAGGAAAAAGAATATCAGGATGTAACCAGGGCCTTTCAAGATGTATTTGCTTCAGCTACGCCTGGTAGTCTTCAATATCTTCAAGGATTGTCTGAGGAAATGGAGCCAGAGGTGGACCACCATTTTATTGGTCGTAATAACTCGAAACCAATACAAATTGAATTAAGTACATTTGATTTTGACTTATTGATGGCAGGGTTAAATGAATCTCTTGTACCTAAAAAATCTCTAACCCAAAAGGTAAAAGAGATGATAAGCAATCTAGCCTTCCTGTACAATATTGACCCTATTCAGATGAAAAATATTGTCCTAAGTGCAGTCGATGAATCAAGTGAAATAGATTTGGAAGAATTGCGTAAGGGGGCTCGTGATTGGTATCAGTATGTCAATCAGGATCAGCTACCAAGTTTAATTGAACGAACGCAGCCTGCGGCCCAACAGGTTCAAAAAGATGAGCCAAAAACACAGGAAGAAAAACTCATACGTTATTTAGAAACCACTTCTCCATTAAGAGTCTTAAAGGATGTTTCTGGCGGCGGAGAGCCATCGAAGTCAGATCTGCAGATTATTGAGGAAGTGATGTTTAAGCAGAAGCTTCTTCCAGGTGTAATAAATGTACTTATTCAGTTTGTAATGCTTAAAACAGATATGAAACTTACCAAAGGGTATGTTGAAAAGATAGCAGGCCACTGGGCGAGGAAGCAAATCAAAACAGTGAAAGAAGCAATGGACTTAGCAAAGAACGAACATCGTACGTATATCGGTTGGACAGATAACAAAAAGGCTGGAAGGCCAACGAAGCAAAAAACTATACGTAAAGAGCTCATTCCAGAGTGGTTTGAGGAAAGTCCGGAAGAAGGAAAACCTGCTATCCAAACGAACAAATCAGAAGAGGATGAAGCGAAAAAGCGGGCAATAGAAGAAAAATTAAAGGCGTTTAGAAAGTAGGGGGTGAATGATATGGAAAGGATTAATAGAACATTACAAAGGCTGGCATCAAATGAAAGCTTTAAAAAACGGTATGAAAAACAGCGCCAGGAGGTTCTTGAGAATCGTGACATAAAATCGTTTTTAGCTCGGCATCAGGATAAAATTACTCCAGAGATGATTGATAAAAGCATGAGTAAGCTTTACGAGTATACAAAGCAAAGTCAGGATTGTGAACGCTGTGAAAGCCTTGGGAAATGCATTAACTTTATGCCAGGTTACCACCCTGAACTCGTTTTATCTTTGAATTCAATTGATGTGATTTATAAGCGCTGCCCTAGAAAAGTGATGGCAGATGAGAAGAAGAAAAACGAAAAGCTAATTAAAAGTCTTTATGTACCTAAAGATATATTGGAAGCTACCTTTGAGGATTTTGAAGGGGACACCGGGCGACTGGATGCAGTGGACAAAGCTGCGACCTTCTTAATGAATTATGAGCAGGGCAAAAAACAAAAAGGATTATATCTTTACGGGAAATTTGGTGTTGGGAAGTCCTTTTTGTTAGGTGCGATAGCAAATGAACTCGCTAAAAAACAGATCTCATCAATGATTGTTTATGTTCCTGAATTACTGAGAGAAATGAAAAGCTCTATTGCAGACTCCACACTAAACGAAAAAATAGAGGCATTAAAAAAAGAACCAGTATTAATGTTGGATGACATTGGGGCCGAAGCAATGTCAAGCTGGACAAGAGATGAAGTATTAGGTCCAATCTTACAATTTAGGATGCTTGAAAGTCTTCCGACATTCTTCACCTCGAATTTTGATTTTCAAGGTTTAGAGCATCATTTAACCTACAGCCAGCGTGGTGAAGAGGAAAAGATGAAGGCCATGCGAATCATGGAGCGAATTCGCACCTTAAGCGAACCAGTTCTAGTTAGTGGTCCTAATAGGCGTTAGTGTATAAATAGAAGGTGTTTTTATGGGATTACCGGATTACCCGGTAGTCCTTTTTACATTTAAAGTATAAAATTCGACTTCGAAAATTGTCCAGCTCCAGCGCCTAGCCCCTCGGGTCAAATAACCTTCGGCAATAAAAGTCAAAAGGCGGACTTTTCTTGCCGAAGAACATTTGCCTGTCGGGGCTGAACAAGGCGCTTACGCTTTTCTTAATTATTATATTAAAACTGAGGCTATCTAACTTCTATTTTGGCCAAGTCCCCCATATATATTAAACAGACAATGCCTCAAAGGGGGGATTTGGTTGGCGGAAATCATCTTCCAAAGCAAGCTGGATGCACAAAAGTTTTATAACCACTTGCTGAAGTATGTACCATATAATCCAATGAATGAAACTATTCTTCTTTTAGAAGATCGACATATAGTAAAAATAGTTGATATTTGCTTTTCTACGGATTTGTTTGACAAGGTGAAATCGGCATTTTATCAGTTTATAACGATTACGAAACGGGATCATTGGTTTCGAGAGATAGTAAGTGATCACTATTATTATACCGACATTGAAGAACAGCAGCAGATTATTGATATTATCTATTCCATACTGGACGGGCAAAGAGAGGACCTTGCTGTTTTACTTAAAGAAATAAATGAAGAGCCTAATCTAATTAGGACAGCTATTGAGGAGATTCTTCATGAAAATGTCACCTTCTCTTTTGACTCTTTTGTTAAATTTCGCCTGCGTTCCTATCTGCAAACGTTAGAAAGCTATGTTGAGATAGCCATTGATGAATACAAAATGGAGCAGGAATATCAAATGTTTGTGCACATGCTAAGAGACTTTTTGGTGAACCGTGAGCCCAAAATGGATACGCTTCATTTATTGTTCGATGAAGAAATTACTTTTTTTAATGAGGATTTTATTGAAATTAAAAGAGGCGAATTAACAAGATTGATTGATAGAAGGTTATTGGTGAATCATCCTGTTTATGTTGACTCCGCTTCCATTGCACCGCTATTGTCACTTGCACCAACGTCTATTTTTATTTATACAAAAGACCCTGATGAGCCGTTGGTTAGAACCATCAAGAATATATTTGAGGAAAGAGTAACCCTTAAGGAGTATGGCGCACTTCGTGAGATTAAAAAATGGATTCCTGAAGAAAATTCTTCTGAAAATCATGCATAAAAAATAAAATAATGTCAATATTTAGTTTTATGCACCTTGCAATTTTAAAAGTAAATCATTATAATAACGTACATAGCAAATATGTAGTAAAAGTAATGATAAGGACAACAGTATTTTATTTACGGTTTCTAGAGAGGAAGACCAGCGGCTGAAAGTCTTCTAACACGGGATAAATACTTACCACCTTTAAACTTCAGCAGTGAACATTTCCTGTTTTATGGAATTAGTAATTGTTGACGGCAACAGCCGTTACCTGACCAAAGTCATGATCAATTGTTTGAATTGAACATGAAAAATTGGGTGGAACCACGTGTTAATCAAAACTCGTCCCTATTCCAGGGACGGGTTTTTTTATTTTTTTAAAAGCGATTGACGGTTCTTTTCAGAGCCCTGAAACGCTCAAAATCAAAGGAGGAATTACCATGTCAGACGTTGTTAAGATTTCGTTTCCAGATGGGGCAGTAAAGGAGTTTCCACGAGGAACAACAACGGAAGATATTGCCGCTTCCATTAGCCCTGGCCTTAAGAAAAAAGCTATAGCTGGTAAATGGAATGGACAGATGTTCGATCTTCGTCGTCCAATTATGGAGGACGGTTCTATAGAAATCGTTGTTCCTGAATCAAGTGATGCCTTAGAGGTATTGCGTCATAGTACAGCTCACTTAATGGCTCAAGCTGTAAGAAGATTGTATCCAAATGTAAACCTTGGGGTAGGTCCAGTAATCGAGGGTGGATTTTATTATGATATGGACCTTGACGTCTCATTAACACCAGAGGACCTTCCGAAGATCGAAAAAGAAATGGCTAAAATCGTTAATGAAAATATTGAGATTGTTCGCAAGGAAGTAAGCCGTGCTGACGCTGTTCAATTATTTAAAGAGGCAGGCGACCCTTACAAACTTGAACTAATTGAAGCTATTCCTGATGAAGAAACAGTGACTATCTATGAGCAAGGTGATTTTTTTGACCTTTGCCGTGGGGTTCATGTTCCTTCAACTGGGAAAATTAAAGAATTCAAGCTTTTAAGCATTGCGGGTGCCTACTGGCGCGGTGACAGCAACAATAAGATGCTACAGCGTGTGTATGGAACAGCGTTCTTTAAGAAAGAGGACTTGGCTGAACACCTTCGCCTTCTTGAAGAAGCAAAAGAGCGTGACCATCGTAAAATTGGTAAAGAGTTGAGTTTATTTACAACTAATCAATTGGTTGGTCAAGGTTTACCATTATGGCTTCCAAAAGGAGCTACTATCCGCCGTGTAATCGAACGTTATATTGTTGATAAAGAACAACGTTTAGGTTATAACCATGTGTATACTCCTGTAATGGGTAGTGTGGATTTATATAAAACGTCTGGTCACTGGGACCACTATCAAGAAGATATGTTCCCGGTTATGGAGATGGATAATGAGCAATTAGTTCTTCGTCCAATGAACTGTCCGCATCATATGATGGTTTACAAAAACAGCATTCACAGTTATCGTGAGCTACCGATTCGTATTGCTGAGCTTGGTACACAGCATCGTTATGAAATGTCTGGTGCCCTTTCTGGTCTGCAACGTGTGCGGGGAATGACTCTAAATGATGCGCACATTTTTGTTCGCCCTGATCAAATTAAAGAGGAATTCAAACGCGTAGTTAACCTTATTTTAGCGGTCTATAAAGACTTCAATCTGAATGAGTATTCTTTCCGTCTTTCCTATCGTGACCCTCAGGACACTGAAAAATATTTTGATGATGATGCAATGTGGGAAAAAGCACAGGGGATGTTGAAGGAAGCTATGGACGAACTTGGACTTAATTATTATGAGGCTGAAGGCGAAGCTGCTTTCTATGGTCCGAAGCTTGATGTTCAAGTTAGAACAGCTTTAGGTAAAGATGAAACCCTGTCCACTGTTCAACTTGACTTCTTACTTCCAGAGCGATTTGACTTAACTTATGTGGGTGAAGATGGTAAGCAGCATCGTCCTGTTGTTATCCATCGTGGTGTCGTATCAACAATGGAACGTTTTGTTGCCTTCTTAATTGAAGAGTATAAAGGAGCATTCCCAACTTGGTTGGCACCAGTTCAAGTTCAAGTGATTCCTGTTTCTCCAGGTGTTCACTACGATTATGCAAAGCAAGTACAGGAACAGCTTCAAAATGAAGGCTTCCGTGTAGAATTAGATGGCCGTGATGAAAAGATTGGTTATAAAATTCGTGAAGCACAAATGCAAAAAATACCATATATGCTCGTTGTCGGTGACAAAGAAGTGGAAGATCATGCAGTTAACGTTCGTAAATATGGAGAGCAAAACTCAGAAACAAAGCCGTTTGCTGACTTCCTAGCCGAAATAAAAGCGGATGTGCAAAGAGGATAAATTTTTCAGAAGAGAGGGTCATTCCTCTCTTTCTTTTTGTTTTTGAAAAAAATATATTGAATAATTTTGGGTTTCTTGCTACAATAAATTTCGTTGTCATGAATAAATAGTTCGTTTGACAATACGTCTTTGTTTATGTTATAGTTACAAAGGTTAAATTGAATATGATTTTGGGAAAAGAAGAAGCACCCGCTTCTCACCTGATTGACGCATACGGCAGTTGGCAGGTTTTACGTGAACTTTTTGTTTATTTACTTATGTTTCGTAAAGTGTGGGTGTATTCATCCGCACTTTTTTGTTTGTGTACTTAAGAAATAGCACTTATAAAAAGTTTTATACCTGTCGATTCCAACTAAGGTGTTTAATAATAAGGTGAATCATCCTTTACCCAGACGTTGTATTCGTGAAAAAACCTTGGAGGTGGCTAATTATTAGCAAAGACATGTTGTTAAATGAGGGCATCCGCGCTCGCGAAGTTCGTCTGATTGACCAAAATGGCGAACAGTTAGGGATCAAATCCAAAAACGAAGCGTTGGAGATTGCCGGACGAGTAAATCTTGATTTGGTACTTGTAGCACCAAATGCAAAGCCTCCGGTAGCCCGGATTATGGACTATGGCAAATTCAAATTCGAGAATCAAAAGAAAGAAAAAGAAGCTCGTAAGAATCAAAAGATTATTACTACTAAAGAAGTTCGTCTAAGCCCAACGATAGATGAGCATGACTTTAATACAAAGCTTCGTAATGCTATTAAGTTTTTGGAAAAAGGCGACAAAGTAAAAGCTTCCATCCGTTTCAAGGGTCGGGCGATTACACATAAAGAAATTGGTCAACGCGTATTAGACCGTTTCTCTGAAGCATGCAAGGAAGTAGCGACTATTGAGTCACATCCAAAAATGGATGGCCGAAGCATGTTCTTG
The DNA here is from genome assembly GCF_047302305.1 of Neobacillus phoenicis. Lineage (NCBI taxonomy): Bacteria > Bacillati > Bacillota > Bacilli > Caryophanales > Bacillaceae > Neobacillus > Neobacillus phoenicis. The sequence continues at coordinate 1,898,208 of NZ_CP154847.1, forward strand.
GTTTTAGCACCTAAAGCTGATAAGTAATAAGGAGGATATTCCAATGCCAAAAATGAAAACTCACCGCGGCGCTGCAAAGCGTTTCAAAAAGACTGGTTCTGGTCAACTTAAGCGTGACCATGCTTATACAAGCCATTTATTCGCGAACAAATCTACAAAAGCTAAGCGTAAACTTCGCAAAGGATCTCTTGTTTCTAAAGGCGATTTCAAACGCATTCGTCAATTATTAACTTACGTTAAGTAATCTCGGACAGATTGATTTATTATAGGAGGGAAATTACATGCCACGTGTAAAAGGCGGTACAGTTACTCGCAAACGTCGTAAAAAAGTTCTTAAATTAGCAAAAGGTTATTACGGTTCAAAACATACATTATATAAAGTTGCTAACCAACAGGTTATGAAATCTTTAATGTATGCGTTCCGCGATCGTCGTCAAAAGAAGCGCGACTTCCGCAAACTTTGGATTACTCGTATCAATGCAGCAGCTCGTATGAACGGTCTTTCTTACAGCCGTTTAATGCATGGCTTAAAGCTTGCTGGTATCGAAGTAAACCGCAAGATGCTTGCTGAATTAGCAGTAAGCGATGCTAACGCATTTGCTGAATTAGCAAACCAAGCTAAACAACAACAAAAATAATTAAAGATATAAAGCCATTCTCTCTTGAGGATGGCTTTTTCTATAAGGGGGATACTGCGGTGGATAGTAAAGTGGTTTTACTAATGGGTTATATCATAATGAGCCTAATAGGACTTATTATTATGGGAGAAGATAAAAAGCGTGCCAGGAAGCATCAATATCGAATTTCTGAGCGGACATTATGGCTGGTAGCATTATTCGGCGGTGCAATTGGAACGACTGCAGGAATGCAGATTTACCGTCATAAAACAAAGCATTTAGCATTTCAAATCGGCTTTCCCTTTCTAGCAGGAGTCGAACTGATACTTTTAATAAAGGCTTGGTGGTAATCATATGCAACTTAAAAAACTATTTGAGATGCAAAAGGCATTGGACTCACATATAGAAGAAAAACATCAACTGCAAAATGAGGCTTTATTTGATCGCAAAGTTCTTGCTTTGCTTGTGGAAATTGGAGAATTGGCAAATGAAACTCGTTGTTTTAAGTTTTGGAGTGTCAAGCCTTCCTCAGATAAAGCAGTGATTCTTGAAGAGTTTGTGGACGGAATCCATTTCATATTGTCATTAGGGATTGAGTGTGGTTTTAATGACATGGAAATTAATTTAAAGGTGAATCAAACAAGTTCGGATGTGACCGAACAATTCCTTATAGTATATGAGACAATCAGTTTGTTTCAAAAGAGCAAAGAGTTTAATGTTTACATTAGGGTTTTTGAAGCTTATTTGCAGCTGGCTTCCTTGCTTGGATTCAACGAGAAAGAAATGGAGCAGGCATATTTTCTTAAAAACGAAGTAAATTATCAAAGACAACAAAATAACTATTAGCAGAAAATTTGTAAATTTACAGTTTTTTTATGTATAATGAAGGTCGGATATACATAATTAGGGGGGCTAAATAAGTGGCAAAACTTGATGAAACATTATTGATGTTAAAAGACTTAACTGATGCCAAAGGGATTCCCGGCAATGAGCGTGAAGTACGTGAAGTAATGAAAAAATACATAACTCCATTGGCTGATGAAGTAACTACTGACGGTCTTGGCAGTTTAATTGCTAAGAAGGTTGGTAAAGAAGGCGGCCCAAAAATTATGGTTGCGGGTCATTTAGATGAAGTTGGCTTCATGATTACACAAATCGACGATAAAGGATTCCTGCGTTTTCAACCAGTTGGCGGTTGGTGGGGACAAGTTATGCTTGCACAGCGCGTTACTATCGTTACAAGAAAAGGCGATGTGACAGGTATTATTGGTTCAAAACCACCACATGTTTTATCAGCTGAAGCTCGTAAGAAACCAGTTGAAATTAAAGATATGTTCATTGATATCGGTGCATCCAGCCGTGATGAAGCACGTGAGTGGGGCGTCCGTCCAGGAGATATGGTTGTTCCATACTTTGAGTTTACAGTGATGAACAATGAAAAGATGCTTTTGGCTAAAGCTTGGGACAACCGCATTGGCTGTGCCATTGCGATTGATGTATTACGACAGCTACAAGGCACTGACCATCCGAACGTTGTTTATGGTGTTGGAGCCGTTCAAGAGGAAGTAGGGCTACGCGGGGCGAAGACAGCCGCTGCAAAAATCCAACCGGATATTGGTTTTGCTGTTGATGTCGGTATTGCTGGTGATACGCCTGGAATCACAGAAAAAGAAGCAATGAGCAAAATGGGCAAAGGCCCACAAGTGGTTATTTATGATGCTTCCTTAGTGGCACATAAAGGGCTTCGTGATTTCGTGACAGATACAGCAGAAGAGCTAAACATTCCATTCCAATACGAGTCTATCCCTGGTGGCGGTACGGATGCTGGTTCGATCCATCTAACACATAACGGGGTACCTGCATTAGCGATTACGATTGCGACCCGTTATATCCATTCACATGCAGCGATGCTTCATCGTGATGATTATGAAAATGCGGTTAAGTTGATTGTTGAAGTGATTAAGCGCCTAGACCGTGAGGCTGTTGATAAACTTACATTTGAGTAATAAAACGGAAATCCCCGGTTGAAGTTGCCGGGGATTTTTTTGCAGAAAAAAACTGCCGAGTTCATATCGGCAGCTACACGAAAATTACTTTAACCCGTTTTCAAGTGTTTCAAGCATTTCTTTCTTCTCTTCTTCAGAAGAATTCTTCCAGATGATTTCGAATAATACACCAAGGCCAGGAAGCATTTTTTCCTCTCCATTTTGAATAGCATCTACAATTGTATCTTCTAATTGATCCTGCGTATTACCAGAGACATTGTGAATAATCGCATTTCGCAAATTTAAGTTCATAAACACACACTCCTTTTTATAACATTCATTCATTTATAGCATTTCTACTATTTGGTTTTATTATGTATACTTTTTAGGCTATAATGAGAAAATCAGAAGAGTTATGTTAAAGGAGAACCCGTTTTGAAACATATTGAATCTATAAATAATCCTAAGGTAAAACAATGGAAAAAGCTTTTAACGAAAAAAGAGCGGGATAAATCTGAATCATTTATCGTAGAAGGCTTCCATTTAGTAGAAGAAGCATTAAAGCAGGGAGAACAGGTATTAGAAATAATTGTTTCTGAGAAAGTAGGCTTACCGTCACGTTGGGATGTTAATTCTACTCCAGTTACTCTTGTTACGGAGGAAATTTCTGATCTGTTAACAGAAACGGAAGCACCGCAAGGTATATATGCAGTGTGCAGAATGCCAAGTAAGAGGACGGAGGCTCAGGCAGAAGAGGGTCAAACCTTCTTGATGATTGATGCGGTTCAGGATCCAGGAAATCTTGGCACGATGATTCGCACAGCTGATGCAGCAGGGATTGACGCAGTAATCGTCGGACGTGGGAGTGTGGATATTTATAACTCCAAGGTTTTAAGAGCTGCACAAGGAAGCCACTTTCACCTTCCAATCCTACGAGCAGACCTTCATGAATGGGTAGATAAGCTCCAGGAAAGGAATATACCGGTATACGGGACAGCGCTTGAAGGAGCAGCAGTCTACACAGAAATTGCAAGTGGAGATACCTTTGCTCTAATAGTGGGTAACGAAGGCAGTGGTGTTGATAAAGATTTGCTTTCTACCACAACGAAGAATCTTTATATCCCGATTTACGGAAAAAGCGAATCATTAAACGTAGCAGTGGCCACAGGGGTTCTACTTTATTATTTAGGCAGAGTTAAAGGATAATGTTTATTTTATAATTATGTTGATTGGAGCGGAAGGCGCGAAGACTCCTGCGGGAGTACGGGGCAGGGGAGACCCCGCAGGAGCGTAGCGACGAGGAGGCTCCCCGGCACGCCCGCGAACCGCTCGCGCCTGGAGCGGAAATCAACAAGAGACATTATTTAAAATATAGGCGAAAACTAGTTTGACCTTAAAAGGAAAATTATTATATAATAATGCAATATTGAATAGTAAAGACGATGACGGAGAAAAGTATCTGATTAAGAACCATTTAGGGAGAAAGTGTCGTGACTGAAAACACTTTTATGGAAAAGTTCAGAGAAGTTCACCTCCTGAGTTGGCATCGGGACCACTAAAAGGCGCTCGTCCTTAAAGTGTAAAGATGCACCGGCCTAAGCCGTTATCCCAATGAAGCGAACACATGTGTTTCTACATACCGTGTTTACAAGGGTGGTACCGCGAATAACAAACCTCGTCCCTTTCCAGGGATGGGGTTTTTTTGTTTGTTTTGGCAGGCCACAAACATAATAACAATTTTTAAGGAGGAATAGACATGCAAGAACGTTTAAAGGAATTGCAAGAAGAGGCTATTCAAAAAGTGGAACAGTCCACAAGCTTAAAAGAATTAAATGACATTCGTGTTGCCTATTTAGGCAAAAAAGGCCCAATTACAGAAGTGCTGCGCGGAATGGGGAAGCTTTCAGCTGAAGAGCGACCAGTCATGGGGGCTCTTGCGAATGAAGTACGGGAAGCCATTGCAGTTAAAATTGAAGAGAAACAAAAGGGATTAGAAGAAGCGGCTGTTTTAGAAAAATTAGCTTCTGAAAGCATTGATGTTACCCTTCCAGGCCGCCCTGTAAAGGTTGGAAACCACCACCCACTAACAAGAATCATTGAAGAAATTGAAGATTTATTTATTGGAATGGGCTATCAAGTAGCGGAAGGTCCGGAAGTGGAGCAGGATTATTATAACTTTGAAGCTCTTAACTTACCGAAAGGGCACCCAGCCCGTGATATGCAGGATTCTTTCTATATTACGGAGGAAATCCTTCTTCGTACCCATACATCACCCGTACAAGCGCGGACGATGGAAAAGCATCAAGGAAAAGGTCCAATTAAGATTATCTGCCCTGGTAAAGTGTACCGCCGCGATAATGATGATGCGACACACTCCCATCAATTCATGCAAATTGAAGGTCTTGTTGTCGGCGAAAACATCCGTATGAGCGATCTAAAAGGAACCTTAGAGGTATTTGCGAAGAAAATGTTTGGGGATGACCGTGAAATCCGTCTACGCCCTAGTTTCTTCCCTTTCACAGAACCGTCTGTTGAAATGGATATCTCTTGTAAAATTTGCGGTGGCCACGGCTGTAACGTGTGTAAGCAAACGGGCTGGATTGAAATTCTTGGAGCAGGTATGGTTCATCCGAATGTTCTTGAAATGGCTGGCTACGATTCTAAGAAATACACTGGATTTGCATTCGGTATGGGACCAGAACGGATTGCGATGTTGAAATACGGTGTGGATGATATTAGACACTTCTATACCAATGATGTACGTTTCTTAAAACAATTTTCAAAACATGAATAGGAGGTTACGACATGTTCGTTTCATATAAATGGCTTCAGGATTACATTGATTTAACTGGAGTAACAGCTGATGAGCTAGCTGAAAAAATTACGAAGAGCGGAATTGAAGTTGAAGGAGTAGACATTCTTAACGAAGGCATTAAAGGAGTGGTGGTTGGTCATGTTCTAGAACGCGAGCAACATCCAAATGCCGACAAATTAAGTAAATGCCTTGTTGATGTGGGTGAAGAGCAGCCTGTACAAATTATCTGTGGGGCACCAAACGTAGCACAAGGACAAAAGGTAGCAGTGGCAACGGTCGGAGCGGTTCTTCCAGGTAATTTTAAAATTAAACGTGCGAAGCTTCGTGGAGAAGAATCAAACGGCATGATTTGCTCTCTTACTGAGCTTGGTATGGAAGGAAAAGTAGTTCCAAAAGAATACTCTGAAGGAATCTTTGTTTTTCCAGCGGATGCAGAGGTAGGCGTAGATGCACTTGAACTATTAAATCGTGATGACGAAGTTCTAGAGCTTAGCTTAACACCAAACCGTGCGGATTGCTTGAGCATGCTTGGTGTTGCATATGAAGTGGCAGCGATTCTTGGTAGAGAAGTGAAACTTCCAGAAACGAGCTTGGAACCAACTAGTGAAAAAGCATCTGATTACGTTAAGGTAGTTGTTCAAGCGAAGGACGATAACCCGCTTTATGTGGCTAAAATCGTTAAAAATGTAAAAATTGGTCCATCCCCACTTTGGATGCAAACACGATTAATGTCTGCGGGAATTCGTCCGCACAATAACGTTGTCGATATTACCAACTATATTTTATTAGAATACGGTCAGCCATTACATGCGTTCGATTATGATCGTTTAGGTTCAAAAGAGATCCTTGTTCGCCGTGCTAACGATGGGGAAAAGTTTGTCACACTAGATGATGTAGAACGGACATTGTCATCCGAGCATCTTGTGATTACCAATGGTACGGAGCCTGTTGCACTTGCAGGTGTAATGGGGGGTGCCAATTCTGAGGTAACTTCAGACACAACAACGGTTTTATTAGAGGCTGCTTATTTTAATGGTGGGACTGTTAGAAAGGCATCTAAGGATCATGGTTTAAGAAGTGAGGCAAGTGCCCGCTTTGAAAAAGGCGTGGATCCAAACCGTGTCCGTGCAGCTGGTGAACGTGCAGCTTATTTGATGGCAAAATACGCTGGCGGAGAAGTGTTAGAGGGTGTTTCAGAAGTTGATACACTTACTGTCGAACCAGCAGTGGTATCGATTACTCTTGAAAAAATCAATCGTGTCCTTGGCACAGAGCTTCAAATGAGCGATGTAAAGGATATTTTTGACCGTCTTCAATTCCAAGTAAGTGTAGAACAGGATACGATTACTGTTACGGCACCAACACGCCGGGGCGATATCCGAATCGAAGAAGATTTAGTAGAAGAAGTGGCTCGTCTATACGGCTATGATAACATTCCAAAGACATTACCAATCGGTTCTACGACTCCTGGAAAGCTGTCAGAGTATCAAAAGAAACGTCGTGTGGTTCGTCAATATCTTGAAGGAGCAGGACTATATCAAGCTGTAACTTATTCTTTAACAAGTGAGGAGAAAGCGGCACAATTTGCTCTTGAAAAGCGCGATACCATCCGTTTAGCGATGCCGATGAGTGAGGAACGCAGCATCCTTCGTTTGAGCATCATGCCACAGCTTTTAGAAGTAGTAAAATACAATAGTGCTCGTCAAAACGATAGCTTAGCTGTATACGAAACGGGTGCCGTATTCTTAGCAAATGGCGAAGCTACTCTTCCGACTGAGAAAGAGCATGTTGCAGGTGCTGTAACTGGCCTTTGGCACAGCCATTCATGGCAAGGTGAGAAGAAGGCAGTAGACTTCTTCGTTGTAAAAGGTATTTTAGAAGGCATGTTTGCGAAACTTGGTCTGTCTGACAAGGTTCAATATGTTCAAGCACAGGTAGAAGGAATGCATCCTGGACGTACAGCGGAAGTTCTCTTAAATGGTGAGAAGATTGGTTTCGTCGGTCAAGTACATCCAAACGTTCAGAAAGAGCTTGACTTAAAAGATACTTACGTATTTGAGCTATCTTTACAAGCAATCCTTGAAGCAGACGCACCGGTATTACAATACGAAGCGATTCCACGCTTCCCATCTATTACAAGAGACATTGCCCTTGTGGTAAACAGAGAAACAGTGTCAGGCACCTTGAAGGAAATTATTTTAACAGCAGGTGCACCGCTTCTTAAAGAGGTTTATGTGTTTGACCTATATGAAGGCGACAAGATGGAAGAAGGCAAAAAGTCTATCGCGTTCTCATTAAAATATGCAGATCCAGAACGTACATTGACTGATGAAGAAGTAACAAAGGTCCACAGCAGCGTTCTTGGAGCGTTAGAAGAAAAAGCAGGCGCGGTTTTACGAGGATAATCGTTTTAAGAATAGAGAGAGGCCGGCCCGGAAAAATTTTTCGGGCTGGTTTTTTTATTGACTTTTTCTAATGAAGTTCTTATGTTTGTAACAAATTTCGCTAAAATTCAGCAGGGATTTTGAAATTCTTTTAGAAAAACATTATTAAATTGAAAGGAGTGAAAATGATTGGTTGTTAAAGAAAGGAATATTCCATTAGTAATGCTTATTTTAGAGGCTTTGTCTAGAAGGCTACCCTTAAATTATCCTAAATACCAGCAGGTTTTAGAGGAATTAGGCAGGAGGCAAGCTGGTTACAAAGGCGAGGTAAGTCTTGATTATTTTTTACGTTTACTCCCAATGGATAAGTACACAATACTCCACGATTTAAACCTTCCAGATGGTGACTACAACTGTCAAATTGACACTCTCCTCCTAACAGAAGAATTCGCCCTTATTATTGAAGTGAAAAATATGGCTGGCAAACTAATTTTTGATACAGAAAATGAACAGTTTATGCAAGTAAATAATGAGAAGGAAAAAGGTTATCCCTATCCTATCGCTCAGGCAGAAAGGCATCGAGATCACCTTGAGAAACTGATGGCAGAATATAAATTTCCTGTTGTTCCTATTTTATACCTTGTGGTTATCAGCAATGGTTATTCTTCTTACGTAATCACCGGAAAAAATTCTCATAAAGTAAAGGCACAAGTATGTAAAGCTGATGTTTTACTGAAAAGAATTTCTACTATAGAAAATCAGTATTCTAAACCTATCCTAAATACTAAAGAAATACGAAAGCTTAGTCGTCTGCTCATTAAACTAAATACAATTCCAACCAATTATATTTTTAAAAAATATCAAATCAATAAAGCGGATTTGTTAACTGGTGTCTTTTGCCCTTCCTGCAATCATGTTCCACTAATTCGTAAGAAAAAGAAATGGTACTGTACTTCATGTACCATATATTCAAAAGACGCTCACGTAACCGCCCTTAAGGATTATTTTTTGCTAATAGATTTAAAAATTACGAATCAGCAATTTCGAGTATTTGCTCAATTGGATTCAATTGATACAGCAGGAAGAATGTTACGATCTGAAAAAAATTTAATAGCAGATGGGACTAATAAGATGCGTGTGTATATTCCAGTTAATTTTCCTTGAATTGTACGAACGCAAATTAAACTAGATTTATCGCAAATAAACATAGTCTTTTCGCAAATAAAACTGGTACTTACGCAAATAAAAGCCCATTTTTCGCAAATAAACCTACCAAAACTCGATTAGAAAGCATAAAAAGAGGAAGTCTCTAAGTAAATTTGTAGAGACTTCCTCTTATTTTCTATTTTTCTTTATATTTTTCATAAAAATCATCATATTTCCCCGCCAAATCCACATCCAAATCAGTCAATCCGCCGGCATTCCACGAAGTGAGCCGCAAAGTGACTAATTTGTAGTCGATCGCGATAAATGGATGATGGTTGACTTCTTCAGACAACTCAGCAATTTCATTCACGAATGCGACCCCTTTTAAAAATTCACGAAAACGATATTTTTTCACGATGAATTTACCGTCGAGTTTCCAACCAGGTAGCCCAGCAAGAAATTGATCAATCTCTGTTAAACTAAGTCTATTTGCCACGATATCCCCTCCTACAATAAGTGTATTCGCCACACTTACTAGAACTTCCTTTTATTTACTAGTGCCATTGCCTTATCCGTGTTAGCAAAGTGGAGCTTCACAAAGGAGGGGAGAATATCCCGCCCTTTACTCACAATCAGCTTGGCCGCAGCTACATCTACCTGTGCCCCTGCACCCTTTGGAATCTTAAAACCTGCAGCGTCACTAAGCTTGTCTATATATTGGACGAAAGCGTAGCGAGCTAGGATACTAGCGGCAGCAACAGCTAAATGAATTCCTTCTGCTTTTGTGCTAAAACAAACATTTTCTTTAGCAATCGCTTTTTGACCTTTCAGATGCTGAAAATAAGTACTCGGCTGTACAAATTGATCAATGAGGATTGCTTCAGGTTGATCGGGCGCAATCTTCTCCAGAACATTTAATATTGCCTGATTATGAAGAATCGCCTTCATTTTGCCTTGTGACATGCCCGACTGTTGCAACTTATTATATTTGTCATTTTTCAATGTCATTAAGCTAAAGGGAACAACATCCTTGATAACCTTGGCAATCGCAATAATTTTTTCATCGTTTAAGTCTTTTGAATCCCGCACACCTAACTCTTTTAAAAGAGGAATATGTTCTTTTTTCACATAGGCTGCCACAACGGTAATCGGACCGAAAAAGTCTCCGGTCCCCACTTCATCGGATCCAATAGCTGACATTTGGCTGATTCCCGGAGGCAAATCCCCCTTAGCAGAAGTAGCTACCTTTTTAGTGCCGCCACCAACCCCAGCAGCTGATAAATCAACACTGCCCCACTTACCAGCTTCCTTTTCACTATCATTTCCCTGAAATAGCACCTTACCAGAATTGTATGCCGTAATGACACAACCAGGGGTCTTGGCCGAAAACACGCTTCCAGGTGGATTTTTTTCCAAAAGCTGCTTCGAGTAATACTTCCGCATTTCTGTAATTTCATTTATTCCTAATTTAATTACCACATTTCCCAAGTGAAAAACACCACATTTCCATTTATTATAATCTCTAAAACTCGAGCCAGCTCTTACTTTTTAAGTAGTTTGACTTTTCCAGTTCTAATAGTTCATGTTATGATAGAGAGTAGGATTCTTTGATTGGAGGCATTTGCGTTGTCAAACACACAAAAACACAGAACAACCGTAGATATTTACGGTCAGCAATACGTTATTATGGGTACGGAAAGCCCAAGTCATATTAGGCTTGTAGCATCTTTAGTTGACGATAAAATGCGGGAAATCAGTTCTAAGAATCCATCTCTGGACGTTAGTAAGCTTGCCGTTTTAACAGCCGTAAACGCAGTAAATGATTATATTAAAATTAAGGATCAATTGGACAGGCTGCAAACAGAACTACTAAAGGAAAAGGACTAATTTATCATGTTAGATTTAGCTATTATTATTCTCTTAATTATTGGATTCTTTGTTGGCCTTAAAAGAGGCTTTATACTGCAACTTGTGCATTTAACCAGTTTTATTATTGCATATGTAGTCGCTACTATATACTATGAAGAGCTGGCGCCAAAGTTGACCCTGTGGATTCCCTATCCCAACCTGGGTGAAGGAACAACCCTAAAACTATTAACGGATAGCGCCAATATGGAGACCGCTTTTTACCGTGCCATCTCATTTGTACTTATCTTTTTTGCGGTGAAAATTCTCTTACAAATCATCGGCTCCATGCTCGATTTCATTGCTCATCTGCCTATTCTTCGCCAGTTAAATGTATGGGCAGGAGGAATCTTCGGTTTCTTGGAAGTCTATCTCATTATATTTATTTTATTATATATTGCTGCGTTGATTCCAATAGAATTTTTACAAAATCCGTTGGACAATTCATTTATGGCAAAAGCAATTGTGAACCACACCCCTATCCTTTCACAGCAAATAAAGAGCTTGTGGATTGAATATACAGCTGCTTGAACTTCTCTGTAGCAGAGAAGTTTTTCTATTCTGCCATAAAGTAGGATAAAATGAAAATGCTAAATAAGAGGCGGTGAACGTAATGGAAGTAAATAAAAAAGATTTAATTCGTTTATTAGAAATGATTGCAATTTATATGGAACTAAAAGGAGAGAACCCGTTTAAGGTATCTGCTTTCCGGAAGGCTGCTAATGCACTGGAAACCGATGAACGTACCCTAACTGAAATTGAAGACTTTACAGCCATTTCGGGAATTGGAAAAGGGACTGCTGCTGTTGTTGAGGAGTACATAAAAGAGGGCACATCTTCTGTGCTGGCAGAACTTAAGGAAGAGGTCCCAACCGGGCTCATTCCGTTACTTCAGTTGCCAGGTCTTGGCGGAAAGAAAATTGCCAAGCTATACAAGGAATTAGGTGTCGTAGACGTTACTAGCTTAAAAGAAGCCTGTCAAACAGGAAAAGTGCAGGCGCTTGCTGGATTTGGCAAGAAGACGGAAGAGAAAATCTTAAGTGCTATTGCGAATGTGGGAACAAGACCTGAGCGTCTTCCGCTTGCCTATATGCTTCCAATTGCGGAGCAGATTGAAGAAAACCTAGCTGGAATTTCTGAAATAGACCGTTTCTCAAGGGCAGGAAGCCTGCGAAGAATGAGGGAAACAATTAAAGATTTAGACTTTATTATTGCAACCACTCAACCAGAGAGCGTTCGTCAATCTCTATTAGAATGGCCAAATATTAAAGAAGTCATTGGTGCGGGTGATACGAAAGTATCTTTAGTTTTTGCCTTTGATTATGATGTCTCTGTCGATTTTCGTTTGGTGAAGCCGGAGGAATTTATCACGACCTTGCATCATTTTACAGGTTCAAAGGATCACAATGTCCGTATGAGGCAGCTTGCTAAAGAACGCGGAGAAAAGATTAGTGAGTATGGAGTGGAGAATGTTGAGACCGGCGAAATACTTACATTCTCATCTGAAGAACAATTTTTCAAACATTTTGATCTTCCGTTTATCCCTCCTGAAATTAGGGAGGACGGCAGAGAAGTAGATACATTCACAGCTCAGGAAGAACTAATTGAACTTGAAGATATTAAAGGGGATCTCCACATGCATTCCACGTGGAGTGATGGGGCTCATTCCATTGAGGAAATGGCGGATGCGTGTCGTGCAAGAGGGTATCAGTATATGGCAATTACCGACCATTCTCAGTATTTAAAGGTTGCTAATGGGCTGACGCCTGAACGACTGTTGAAGCAGCGGGAAGAGATTAAGAAATTAAATGAGAAGTACGATGATTTTCTTATCCTTTCTGGTGTAGAAATGGATATTCTTCCTGACGGCACTTTGGATTACGAGGATGACATCCTTTCAGAAATGGATTTTGTTATTGCCTCTATTCATTCAGCCTTTTCTCAGCCAAGGGAAAAAATTATGGAGCGTCTAAAAACCGCATTAACCAATCACCATGTGGATTTAATCGCCCACCCAACAGGTAGAAAAATTGGCCGTCGTGAAGGGTATGACGTAGATATTGATATGCTGATTGAATTAGCGAAAGAGACAAACACAGCTTTAGAATTGAATGCGAATCCAAATCGGCTTGATTTGGCCTCAGAATATTTAAGAAAAGCACAGGAATCAGGAGTAAAGATTCTCATCAATACAGATGCACATAAAATGGATACATTAAAGCATATGGAAATAGGTGTGTCCACAGCTAAAAAGGGCTGGATTAAGAAATCTTCAGTGATAAATGCACTTGATAAGAATGAACTGCTTGAATTCCTGCACAATCGAGACTAAGGAGGATATACTCCATGCAAGAAAGAGCATTAAAGGTATTAGAATTCACCAAAGTGAAGGAACAGCTGTTAAGCCATGCCGCTTCTTCACTTGGTATGGAAAAAATAAAGAACTTGATGCCATCAACTGATTTTGATGAAGTGGTTGCACTTCAAGCTGAAACAGATGAGGCTGCCACTGTTTTACGTATAAAAGGAAATGTCCCGCTATCAGGGGTTTATGATATTCGTGCTCATGTTAAACGGTCGGTCATTGGGGGTGTTCTTAGCCCGCATGAGTTGATCCAAATTGCCAGCACCATTCATGCCAGTCGACAGATGAAACGTTTTATTGAGGAGCTTGCTGCTGAGCGAACAGAGCTTCCGATTTTATCCGAACAAGTTGAGCGAATCATCCCGCTTACAAACCTTGAGCAGGCTATCAAATATGCCATCGATGAAAGTGGAGAAGTATTAGATGGAGCAAGTGAGCTTTTACGTTCCTTAAGACATCAGCTTCGCTCGAATGAAGCGCGCGTTCGAGAAAAATTAGAAAGTATGATTCGTTCCTCCAATGCGAGTAAAATGCTTTCCGATGCGATTGTTACGATTCGTAATGACCGGTTTGTTATTCCTGTTAAGCAGGAATACCGTGGTCATTACGGCGGGATTATTCACGATCAAAGTTCATCCGGGCAAACCTTATTCATTGAGCCCCAAGTGATCGTGCAGTTAAATAATCAATTGCAGGATATTCGAGTGAAAGAGCAACTTGAAATTGAACGGATCCTTTCCGAACTTTCATCACAAGCAGCCGAGCATGAAAGCGAACTGCAGGTAATTGTAGCCGTGTTAGCAAATTTGGATTTCATTTTTGCAAAAGCTAGATACGGAAAACAAATGAAAGCTTCCATGCCGATTATGAATAATGAGGGGAGAATTGCCTTATTTAAGGCGAGACATCCATTAATTCCAATCGATGAAGTGGTTGCCAATGACATTATGCTTGGGAAAGACTACACGACAATTGTCATTACTGGGCCAAATACAGGCGGAAAGACGGTAACTTTAAAGACGCTAGGATTGTGTTCCTTAATGGCTCAGGCGGGATTACAGGTGCCTGCCTATGACGGATCGGAATTGGCTGTCTTTGATGCGATTTATGCGGATATTGGTGATGAACAATCGATCGAACAAAGCCTAAGTACATTTTCATCGCATATGGTCAATATTGTCGACATTTTAAATAAAGTGGACTTTAACAGCCTAGTTTTGTTTGATGAGCTTGGAGCGGGAACGGATCCTCAGGAAGGTGCGGCTCTGGCCATCTCTATATTAGATGAAGTGCATCGAAGAGGTGCGAGAGTAATCGCAACGACACACTACCCTGAATTAAAAGCATATGGCTACAACCGGGAAGGCGTACTAAACGCCAGTGTGGAGTTTGATGTAGAAACGTTAAGTCCAACGTATAAATTACTTTTAGGTGTACCAGGGAGAAGTAATGCCTTTGAGATTTCGAAGCGGTTAGGACTTAATGACCGGGTCATACAATCGGCACGCTCACATGTAAGCGAAGATACGAATCAAATCGATAAAATGATTGCTTCCTTAGAGGAAAGCAAACGTCAAGCAGAGAAAGAACAAGAGGAAGCCCGCGATTTCTTGAAGCAGGCAGAGATGCTGCATAAAGACTTGCAAAAGCAAATGATGGAATTTTACGAGAAGAAAGACTCCATGCTGGAAAAAGCGGCTGAAAAAGCGGAAGAGATTGTAGAAGAGGCTAAAACGGAGGCTGAAAAGGTTATTCGTGATCTCCGCAAGATGAGAACTGAAAAGCATGCAGACATAAAAGAGCATGAATTAATTAATGCGAAAAAGCGTCTTGAAGAAGCAGCCCCAGAGATTAAGAAATCAGCGAAGCTAATGAATAAGAAAAATAAGACGCATACCTATATGCCTGGAGATGAAGTAAAAGTCCTTACCTTTGACCAAAAAGGCACGCTAGTCGAACGTGTGTCAGCCAATGAATGGCAGGTTCAGATTGGGATTTTGAAGATGAAGGTCAAGGAGAAGGATATGGAGTATATGAGCACCCCGAAGCAAGTGGAGACAAAACCAATTGCTATTGTAAAAGGGCGGGACTCATATGTTAAACTAGAATTAGACCTTCGTGGTGAGCGATATGAAGATGCTTTACTTAAAGTAGAAAAGTATATTGATGATGCCCTTCTATCAAGTTATCCCCGTGTATCCATCATTCATGGGAAAGGGACTGGTGCCTTAAGGCAGGGAGTTCAGGAGTATTTAAGAAATCATCGTTCCGTTAAAAAAATTCGCTTTGGAGAAGCTGGGGAAGGCGGATCTGGCGTTACCATAGTAGAATTTAAATAATGACCGGGGAGATTAAGCTATGGACCAGTTTTGGGAGAACGAATACATTCAAATAGCTGCCTATTATAGTGTTGTTATTTTATGTATGATTGTTTTTTTAGCCATATTTGAAGTAGTAACGAAGTATAAAAATTGGGTTGAAATAAAAAATGGGAATATTTCTGTTGCGATGGCTACTGGCGGGAAAATATTTGGTGTAGCTAATATTTTTCGCCATACTATTGAGGCACATAATTCCTTACTTAATATGATTGGTTGGGGAATTTATGGGTTTACGCTTTTATTAATTGGCTACTTTATTTTTGAATTTTTAACTCCAAAATTCAGGATTGACGAAGAAATTCAAAAGGACAATCGTGCTGTGGGGCTGATTTCAATGGTCATTTCAATTGGATTATCCTATGTCATTGGCGCAGGAATTTAGTTAGGGGAGAAAAGAGTGGAGACATTAGCTAAAATCCTTCTTGGATTATGTGGCTTATTTTTGCTAATCGGAATTATATATATGGTGTTTTTTGCATAAAGAACTACTAAACAGGTGAAAGAGGCTGACTCCAATCAGCCTCTTTTTTCTGTACTATTATTCAGGGGTTTCGTTGTTAATTGTCACATACTGTACTATAATAGATAGTGAAATTAGAATTTTTATAATTATCTATACAAAAAGGGAGGTTTATTATGTTAGAGTCTAAACCGTGGTTGGACATTTATCCGAAAGACATTCCCGCTACACTGCACTACTCCCAAGATCCTGTTCAGAGTTATTTGCAAAAAACAGCGGAGAGGTTTCCTGAGAAGATTGGGATTCATTTCATGGGAAAAGAGTTAACCTATAAGAAACTTTATGAAGAATCCTTGAATTTTGCAGGGTATTTACAGGATATAGGTATCTCAAAAGATGACAGAATTGCCATCATGCTCCCAAATACTCCTCAGGCTGTCATCAGTTATTTTGGTATTTTGATAGCAGGCGGGATTGTTGTACAGACCAATCCTTTATATACGGAACGTGAGCTTGAATACCAAATGAAGGATTCCGGCGCAAAGGCCATTATCACCTTAGATATCCTCTACCCCCGTGTATCAAAAGTCATGCCGCAGACAGATTTACAACATATTATTGTAACCGCTATCAAAGATTACCTGCCATTTCCGAAAAATCTTGCCTATCCTTTCATCCAGAAAAAACAATATGGAATTGTCGTAAAAGTAAAACATGAAGGAAGTACCCATCTGTTTTCAGAGATTGTAAAAATGAAACCGAAGAAATTAACCACGTATGAAGTCAATCCTGAAGAGGACATTGCGTTACTTCAATATACAGGGGGAACAACCGGTTCTCCGAAGGGTGTCATGCTTACCCACAAAAACTTAATATCAAATACAGCCATGAGTGAAGCCTGGTTATACAAAGCGAAAATGGGTGAAGAATCCATGCTCGGAATTGTCCCATTTTTCCATGTCTATGGAATGACAGTTTGCATGATTTTATCAATAAAGATGGCATGTAAAATGATTTTATTACCTAAATTTGATGCTGTAACCACTTTAAAAACGATTCACAAACAGCGTCCAACCTTATTTCCTGGGGCACCAACCATTTATATTGGTTTATTAAACCATCCGGATTTGAAGAAATATGATCTTTCTTCCATTGAAGCCTGTATCAGTGGCTCAGCACCACTTCCACTCGAGGTTCAGGAGAAATTTGAAGAAGTTACAGGTGGTAAGCTTGTAGAGGGGTATGGCTTATCAGAAGCCTCTCCAGTGACCCATTCCAACTTTATGTGGGATGTAGAACGAGTGAAGGGAAGCATTGGGGTACCTTATCCTGATACGGATGTCAAAATCCTTTCAGTCGAGACAGGTGAGCCCGTACCAATAAAAGAAATAGGCGAAATTGTGATCAAGGGACCGCAAGTTATGAAAGGCTACTGGAATCGTCCAGCGGAAACCGAGGAAGTCTTAAAGGATGGCTGGCTATATACTGGTGACCTCGGATATATGGACGAAAAGGGTTATTTTTACGTGGTTGACCGTAAAAAAGATATGATCATAGCAGGGGGATATAATATTTATCCAAGAGAAATCGAAGAAGTTTTATATGAACATCCAGATGTGCTTGAGGCAGTTGCGGCCGGGGTGCCAGACCCATACCGTGGAGAAACAGTCAAAGCCTACATCGTTTTAAAAGATGGTTCATCTGTGACAGAAGAAGAAATGAATCAATTTGCAAGAAAATATTTGGCGGCGTATAAAGCACCAAGGCTATATGAATTTAGAAAAGAATTGCCTAAAACAGCCGTTGGAAAAATTTTAAGAAGAATGCTTGTAGAAGAAGAGTTGAGAAAAATAGAAGAAGAAAGTACTAAGCATGCCTAACAGCAATAGCCCAGCTTTTTTTTTGAATTCATAGGCTTGTCTATAAAAAGAAATCATACTATCATTAAGTTGTTCAACAGTATTTCTTGACAGAAATACATATAATCACTATTATTAAAATATGAATGATGATTCATTCATATTTTATTTTTGGGTAAAGCTTCAAAGGAGGGTTAGACATGAAAAAGAGTAAGCCAAAATATATGCAGATTATAGATGCAGCTGTGATTGCCATAGCTGAAAATGGCTACCATCAAGCACAAGTTTCAAAAATTGCGAAACAGGCTGGGGTGGCAGATGGCACCATTTATCTGTATTTTAAGAACAAAGAAGACATCCTAATCTCTCTCTTTGAAGAAAAAATGGGAAATTTCATTGAAAAAATAGATAACATGATTGCAGGAAAAGGGACGGCGGCAGAGAAATTATCAAAGATGATAGAAGCTCATTTCAGTATGCTCTATGAGGATCATCACTTAGCAATTGTCACACAGCTAGAGCTCCGGCAATCCAATAAGGAATTGAGACTCCGCATCAACAACGTTCTAAAAGGGTATTTAAAGGTAATTGATAAGGTGCTAATTGAAGGCAAAGAAACCGGTGAGTTTTCAAATGACCTTGATATTCGCCTTGCCCGGCAAATGATTTTTGGAACGATTGATGAAACGGCAACATCATGGGTAATGAATGAAGAAAAGTATGATTTACTTGCCTTGGCCTCACCAGTCCATCGACTTTTAATCAATGGACTTGGAGGCCGGTAAAGTTTAGATAGGAGGAGAAATTATTGGAATACTTAAAGTGGTCTAATCAAGATCGTATTGCTACCATTACGATTCAACGTCCTCCGGCAAACGCCCTTTCATCAGGTTTATTAAGGGAACTGTCGGCGGTACTTGACGAAATTGAACCGAACCGTGATATACGTGTTATTGTTATTCATGGTGAAGGACGCTTTTTCTCAGCAGGTGCCGATATTAAAGAATTTACGACAGTTACTTCTTCAGAAGGCTTTGCTAACCTTGGGAAGTTCGGACAAGATTTATTTGAACGCATGGAGAAATTTCCTAAACCAATTATCGCAGCTATTCATGGGGCCGCTCTTGGCGGTGGATTAGAGCTTGCAATGGCATGCCATATCCGCCTTGTCAGTGAGAATGCAAAGCTTGGCCTACCTGAATTGCAACTGGGGCTAATTCCAGGATTCGCAGGAACACAGCGTCTTCCTAAATATGTAGGTGTGGCACGGGCAGCTGAAATGCTGTTCACGTCTGAGCCTATTACAGGTGTAGAGGCAGTCCAATATGGTCTAGCTAATCATGCGTATCCAGAAAGTGAAGTATTAGAGCAGGCTTACATACTAGCAGGAAAAATTGCTAAGAAAAGTCCTGGTTCCGTTAGTGCAACCATTGAATTATTAAATTATGCTAAAACGGAAGAGTTTTTTGAAGGCTCACAAAGAGAAGCAGAGTTGTTTGGGGAGGTCTTTGTATCTAATGATGCTAAAGAAGGAATCCAAGCCTTTCTTGAAAAAAGAGAGCCACATTTTAAAGGTGAATAAAGCTTCTTAAGCGTTTGCTTAAGAAGTTTTTATAAAAAATTTTTTTCTATAAAATTTTCTCAATCTTTAGAACTGAAAAAATGTTTGAATTTTCTTAGGAGGCGAAACCATGAACATTTATGTATTAATGAAAAGAACCTTTGATACAGAGGAAAAGATTACGATTTCAGGTGGCAGAATCAATGAAGACGGGGCAGAATTTATTATCAATCCATACGACGAATATGCGATTGAAGAAGCGATTCAAGTCCGTGATGCAAAGGGTGGAGAAGTGACTGTTATTTCTGTAGGGAATGAAGAAACAGAAAAACAATTGCGTACAGCCCTTGCTATGGGTGCAGATAAAGCTGTTCTAATAAATACTGAAGATGATGTGGAAAACGGTGACCAATTTACAACTGCTAAAATCCTTGCCGAATATTTAAAGGATAAAGAAGTTGATTTAATTATTGGTGGAAATGTGGCTATTGACGGTGGAACAGGACAAGTAGGACCAAGAGTGGCTGAACTCCTCAATATTCCGTATGTAACTACCATTACGAAACTCGAGATCGATGGGACAAATGTAACTGTTACTCGTGACGTTGAAGGGGATTCAGAAGTCATTGAAACAAGCCTTCCACTTTTAGTTACAGCACAACAAGGGCTTAATGAGCCGCGCTACCCATCTTTACCTGGAATTATGAAAGCGAAGAAAAAGCCGCTTGAGGAATTAGAATTAGATGATCTTGATCTTGAAGAAGAGGATGTAGAAGCAAAAACAAAAACAATTGAAATTTATTTGCCGCCTAAAAAAGAGCCTGGAAAGGTCTTAGCTGGCGATTTAAATGATCAGGTTAAAGAACTTGTTCAACTTCTTCATACTGAAGCAAAAGTAATCTAATCGTAACTTCATAAAAATTGTTTTCAGGAGGTAAATGAAATGACTAGAAAAGTATTGGTATTAGGAGAAGTTCGTGACGGATCATTACGTAATGTATCTTTCGAAGCTGTTGCAGCAGCAAAAACAGTTGCAGAGGGCGGAGAAGTTGTTGGTGTATTGGTGGGCGAATCTGTAAGCGCTTTAGGTACGGAGTTAGTTCAATACGGAGCTGACCGTGTAGTGGTAGTGGAGCATGCGAATTTAAAACAATATTCCTCTGATGGTTATGCTCAAGCTTTATTGGCTGTAATTGATCAAGAGAAGCCTGAAGGATTAGTGCTCGGCCATACTGCATTAGGAAAAGATCTATCACCAAGAATTGCAGGTAAGCTCTCTTCAGGTCTAATCTCAGATGCAACGGCAGTAGAAGCAGCAGGAGGAAACATTGTATTTACTAGACCTATTTATTCTGGTAAAGCATTTGAAAAGAAAATTGTAACAGACGGCTTAATTTTTGCTACCGTACGTCCGAATAATATTGCCCCATTAGCAAAAGAAGAAAGCAGAAGCGGTGAGGTTTCCTCACTATCTGTGGACATTAAAGACCTTCGTGCAATTATTAAAGAAGTAGTAAGAAAAGCAAGTGAAGGTGTGGACCTAAGTGAGGCAAAGGTAGTAATTTCTGGCGGACGCGGTGTGAAAAGTGCAGAAGGATTCAAACCGCTGAAAGAACTTGCTGAAGTATTAGGGGGAGCAGTTGGTGCTTCTCGTGGTGCATGTGATGCCGACTATTGTGATTATTCCTTACAAATTGGGCAAACAGGAAAGGTTGTAACTCCAGACCTATACATTGCCTGCGGTATTTCAGGAGCAATCCAGCATTTAGCTGGTATGTCCAACTCAAAAGTAATTGTTGCCATCAACAAAGACCCTGAAGCGAACATCTTCAAAGTAGCTGATTACGGTATTGTTGGTGACCTTTTCGAAGTTGTCCCATTATTAACAGAAGAGTTTAAAAAACTTAAAGTTCACTCATAATAATAAAGTGAGGAGCGAGCGGTCAAAATCCGCTCGCTTTTATCTTTTGAAAATGTTAAGCACAATGTTGAATTTGCACTAGTTGATTGGAACGGAAGGCGCGAAGACTCCTGCGGGAGTAGCTGGTCATGGGAGACCCCGCAGGAGCAAAGCGACGAGGAGGCTCACAGACCGCCCCGCGGAAAGCGAAGCGCCTGGAGTGGAAATCAACGGCAAATTACAGATCCTTAACATTAAATTTAAAGAATACTTATTGCTTTATGGGGTAAATTAGTTGCGAAACATATTATTAGCTTGATTTTCTAAACGATGGTATACTTTCGGTAGTAATTCAGTATTTAATAGGAGGGCAATATATAATGGCTATTTCACATTTAACAGATCAAACTTTCTCATCAGAAACAGGTTCAGGTACAGTACTTGTAGACTTTTGGGCACCATGGTGCGGACCTTGTAAAATGATCGCTCCAGTTCTTGAAGAACTTGATGCAGAAATGGGAGACAAAGTAAAAATCACTAAATTAGATGTAGATGATAACCCACAAACAGCAGCTAATTTCGGTGTAATGAGCATCCCAACTTTATTAGTTTTCAAAAACGGTGAAGTTGTAGATAAAGTAGTCGGCTTCCAACCAAAAGATGCATTAGCAAGTGTACTACAAAAACACGTATAAACTGATACAATAAAAAAACCTTAGCTGGACACAATCTGGCTAAGGTTTTTTTATTATATAGTTAGTTAAAGTTGATGGTTGATTGACTATGTTTATTGGAGCGGAAGGCGCGAAGACTCCTGCGGGAAATGCGTGTCAGGGGAAGACCCCGCAGGAGCGAAGCGACGAGGAGGCTCCCCGACCGCCCGCGGAAAGCGAAGCGCCTGGAGCGGAAAACATGCAAATATAGCAGAACTTTTTATTATTACAGAACCTCCCACTTTCCTTTATGAACAGATGTGATAAAATTTTAAGGATAGAATAAAAGACGGAGGAGTGGCCGGAGTGAATGAAAATATTAAACAAAAATTAACCCTGCTGCCTGACCAGCCTGGCTGCTACTTAATGAAAGACCGTCAGGGGACAATTATTTATGTGGGGAAGGCAAAAATATTAAAGAACCGAGTACGTTCTTATTTTACCGGCTCACACGACGGAAAGACGTTAAGACTTGTTAATGAAATCGAAGACTTTGAGTACATTGTTACCTCATCCAATATAGAAGCATTGATACTTGAACTTAATCTCATCAAAAAATATGATCCAAAATACAATATCATGCTGAAGGATGACAAAAGCTATCCGTTTATTAAACTGACAGCAGAGAGACATCCTAAACTGATTATTACGAGAAAAGTAAAAAAGGATAAGGGTAAATATTTTGGTCCTTACCCGAATGTCGGGGCGGCCAACGAAACCAAAAAGCTTTTAGACCGGATTTATCCGTTACGCAAATGTGCTACACTACCAGATCGAGTCTGCTTATATTACCATTTAGGGCAATGTCTTGCTCCATGCGTTAATGAAGTATCTGAAGAACAATATAAACAAATGACGGATGAAATTTCTCGGTTTTTAAATGGCGGATATAAGGATATTAAAAAAGAATTAACCGAAAAAATGACAGCAGCGGCAGAAGAATTGGATTTTGAAAGAGCAAAGGAATTCCGTGATAAAATCGTTCACATTGAAACCATCATGGAAAAGCAAAAGATCACCATGACGGATTTCACGGATCGTGATGTGTTTGGTTATGCTGTTGACAAAGGCTGGATGTGTGTACAGGTCTTTTTTGTGCGCCAAGGAAAGCTGATTGAACGGGATGTTTCCATGTTTCCTATTTACAATGAGCCAGAAGAAGAAATCCTTACGTTTTTAGGACAATTTTACCAAAAGGCCAACCACTTTAAGCCAAAGGAAATTCTGATTCAAGATGAAATTGATTTGAATATGACTGCACAGCTTCTAGAAGTAAAGGTTCTTCAACCGAAAAAGGGACAAAAGAAGGATCTTGTTAACCTTGCGATTAAAAATGCAAAAATCGCTTTGAATGAAAAGTTTTCTTTAATTGAGAAGGATGAAGAACGTACCATTAAGGCAGTTGAAAACCTTGGAAAGTTACTTGGAATCTACACGCCGCATCGGATTGAGTCCTTCGATAATTCAAATATACAAGGGACAGATCCCGTTTCAGCAATGGTTGTGTTTACAGATGGGAAAGCGAATAAGAGAGAATATCGAAAGTATAAAATCAAGTCTGTAAAGGGACCGGATGATTATGAATCAATGAGGGAAGTAACCAGAAGAAGGTACTCAAGAGCATTAAAAGAAAATCTTCCTCTACCGGATCTTATTATAATTGATGGTGGAAAAGGACATGTGGAAGCGGTTAGGGACGTTTTAGAAAATGAATTAGGATTAGATATTCCACTTTCGGGTCTTGTAAAGGATGAAAAACACCGTACGTCACAATTGTTATACGGTAATCCTTTAGAAATTGTTCCACTTGAACGAAACAGTCAGGAGTTTTATTTGCTGCAACGTATTCAAGATGAAGTTCACCGCTTTGCTATTACCTTTCACCGCCAAATACGTGGAAAGAGCGCCTTTCAATCCTTATTGGATGATATTCCTGGCATTGGGGAAAAACGTAAAAAGTTATTGCTTAAACAGTTTGGATCTGTGAAAAAAATGAAAGAAGCGACTATGGAGGAATTTACCGACATTGGTATTCCATTAAATGTGGCAGAAGAGTTAATGAAAAAACTTCAAGAATAGTTATTGTCAGAATAAATTGACCATGCTATAATTAGTGAAAATTTAAATTACTATCACTTTATAGTACTAAAGTGAAGGTAGAGGTGCGAGCTTCAAGAGTAGTGATTCTGAGAAGGATGAGCTTCAAGGAAGAATCATGAAAGGGAATGTTCGCCGAAGTAAGGAAAGTCTCATTTCTTTCTTTGCTGGTCCTGTATTGAATAAATGCCGGATTGTCAAGACGCGTGTCTTGGAGAGCTATCTTACGTTATTTGTACAGGAATTTATTTTTCGTGTTCAAAAAGCAATGAGATGCCTCTCATTGCTTTTTTATTTATGTTTTTGTAGCAAAATAGGTAGAGCATAACTGAAAGAAGGGGAAATGATGGGTTTAGTTGTTCAAAAATTTGGGGGAACCTCCGTTGGCAGTGTAGAAAGAATTTTAAATGTAGCAGCCTGTGTAAAAGAGGAAACAGATAGAGGCAATAATGTTGTTGTCGTTGTTTCTGCCATGGGGAAATCAACGGATCAGCTCGTTGGTCTAGCAAAGGAAATTTCCAAACAGCCAAATAAACGGGATATGGATATGCTCCTATCGACAGGCGAGCAGGTAACGATCGCTTTATTATCCATGGCCCTAAATCAACAAGGTCTACCAGCGGTTTCCTATACAGGGTGGCAGGCAGGAATTGTAACAGAGCCGGTCCATGGAAACGCACGAATTTCTAATATCAAAACAGAATCCATTAAAAACCAACTTGCAGAAGGCAAGGTTGTTATTGTAGCCGGATTCCAAGGGATAACTGAAGAAGGGGAAATCACCACTCTTGGTCGAGGGGGTTCTGATACGACAGCGGTTGCCCTGGCAGCAGCGTTAAAAGCAGATAAATGTGATATTTACACGGATGTAACGGGTGTATTTACAACAGATCCGAGATATGTGAAAGATGCCCGTAAGTTATTATCCGTTTCCTATGATGAAATGCTGGAGCTTGCTAATCTAGGTGCAGGTGTACTGCATCCAAGAGCGGTAGAATTTGCTAAAAATTATCAAGTAAGACTTGAAGTTCGTTCAAGCATGGAGAAAATCGAAGGAACAGTCATTGAGGGGGAAGCAACAATGGAACAAAATTTAGTTGTACGTGGTGTTGCATTTGAAGATGAGATTACAAAGGTTACCGTTTTGGGGTTAACTAATTCCTTAACCAGTTTATCAACCATTTTTACAACTCTTGCTCAAAATCATATCAACGTTGATATTATTATTCAAAGCACAACAGAAGGGGGAACGGCTAATTTATCATTCTCCATACATACCAATGATCTGTTAGAGACATTAAAGGTATTAGAAGACAATAAGGCTGTACTTGGTTATGAACAACTTGATGCAGAAAATAAACTAGCGAAGGTTTCCATTGTGGGGTCAGGAATGATTTCTAATCCGGGTGTGGCTGCGAAAATGTTTGAAGTGCTAGCCTCAAACGACATCCAAATTAAAATGGTCAGCACATCTGAAATCAAGGTGTCTGCTGTTTTAGAAGAAAAGAAAATGTTAAAAGCAGTTGAACTCCTACACAGCGCATTTGAGCTTGGAAATTAATAAGAAAAGGCTGACTCGTTCAATTCGAGTCAGCCTCTTTGCGATGATCAAGGAAAGTATAAATTCGACTTCGAGAATTGTCCAGCTCCAGCGCCTAGCCCCTCGGGTCAAATAACCTTCGGCAATAAAAGTCAAAGTGCGGACGTTTCTTGCCGAAGAACATTTGCCTGTCGGGGCTGGTCAAGGCGCTTGCGCTTTTCTTACTAAATTACATCTTTACGATCCCATTTAACAGTAAATTGGACTTTGTTTGCTTTTTTTACAGGGTGTTCAAACGCTTCTGCAATCACTTCTTTTTGCAGTTCAATTTGTTGGGCAAGGAAGCCGGCTTCGAGTTGGAAGAAGTGTTCTGCTTTTGATTTTACACGAGAAACAATAAGTGGACTTATTAGTTCAAATTCGATTTCATTTTTCGTCTCTTTTATGATTTCAAGCTGTCCCCAAGAAGCATTAGTAAAAAACTCAACTAATGTTTCGTGGTCAGGTAATGGGAACTTTCGTGCAAGACGTTTTCCTGCCCAGTATAAGATTTCAGGGGTGTCTTTGCCTAGAATCTCTGGCAAAAGGTATTCCCTAATGATTTCATACCCAAACATTGAAATGGTTCTTGGTTCTGGCTCTTCATAATTCAAATGTTGATTAACGGCTGTACTTTCTTTCACAAGCTTCCCCTCTTTCTATCATTCTATTATATACAATTTGATTTATTTTTCAGTACTGATTTGCTGAAAATGTGAATAAATCCTTATGTGAATGATATATTATTTCGGAATATCTTATCTTATTTATCATCATAATTATCTTATCCGTTTGAGAGGAAATACCAACCGTAAGATGTTGGTAATTAAATGTAATAATATGGGTTGTGTGGGGAACTGAAGCAGCTGTTTTTATTAAATAGGTACTATCCTATTATAATATCAATATATTTTAAAAATTTTATTTTTTGATAAAGATTGTGTATCCGTTTTCTTGACGCTCTATGTCGATGGGAGTAAAATGGACATGTCACATTATTGTCACAGTGGTATTGGGTTAAGTTTCTTTAAGGGGTACATAAGAAGAAAGAGCTTAACATCATTTTTTAAAAATTAAGGGGGGTAAATGTATGGCGGGGAATCGAGAGTTTGCTAATCGCAGATTACATTCGCTGCTAGGGGTCATTCCAATTGGAGTGTTTCTTACACAGCATCTTGTAGTCAACCATTTTATCACTGGAGGTCCAGAGTCTTTCAATAAGGCAGCAGGCTTCATGGGAAGTCTACCATTCCGCATTGTCTTAGAAACTGTAATTATTTATTTACCATTACTATTTCATGCAATCTATGGACTTTATATTGCTTTTACCGCTAAAAGTAATGTAAAAAGATTTGGTTTCTTTAGGAACTGGATGTTCATGCTTCAACGTGTATCGGGTGTAATCACGCTCATCTTTATTACGTGGCACGTTTGGCAAACACGTGTAGCAGCGGCGTTTGGTGCGGAAGTATCCTATGATATGATGCATAATATTTTGACATCTCCATTTATGTTTGTTTTCTATTTAGTAGGGATCCTTTCGGCGATTTTCCACTTTGCAAACGGACTTTGGTCCTTCTTTGTTAGCTGGGGGATCACAGTATCACCTCGCTCACAGGTTATTTCTACATACGTGACTGTTGGTGTATTTATTGTTCTTTCTTTCATCGGAATTCAAACACTTATCGCATTTGTTCAATAACCATTTAATAGTCGGTAGAATATAGTATTTTTTGGATTAAGGGAGTGAGTCACGAATGAGTAAAGGTAAAGTGATCGTAGTCGGCGGCGGCTTAGCTGGCTTAATGGCTACCATCAAGGCTGCAGAATCAGGAACTCCGGTAGAGCTTTTTTCTCTTGTTCCGGTTAAACGTTCTCACTCTGTTTGTGCCCAAGGGGGTATTAATGGAGCAGTTAATACAAAAGGTGAAGGGGATTCCCCATGGATTCACTTTGACGATACGATTTATGGCGGAGACTTTTTAGCAAATCAGCCTCCAGTTAAAGCAATGTGTGATGCAGCACCTGGTATTATCAATTTATTTGACCGGATGGGTGTTATGTTTAATCGTACACCAGAAGGTTTATTAGATTTCCGTCGTTTCGGAGGAACACAGCATCACCGTACAGCATTTGCTGGTGCGACAACTGGACAACAATTGCTATATGCATTAGATGAGCAGGTTCGCCGCCATGAAGTGGACGGATTAGTTACGAAGTATGAGGGATGGGAATTCCTCGGTGCGGTTGTTGACGATGAAGGTATCTGTCGCGGAATCGTTGCTCAGGACCTAAAAACTATGGAAATCAGATCATTTGCTGCTGATGCAGTCATTATGGCAACTGGTGGACCTGGTATTATTTTTGGTAAATCAACAAACTCTGTCATCAATACAGGCTCCGCTGCTTCTATTGTTTATCAGCAAGGTGCATATTATGCAAACGGTGAAATGATTCAAATTCACCCAACAGCTATTCCTGGAGATGATAAGCTTCGCTTAATGAGTGAATCAGCACGTGGTGAAGGCGGCCGTATTTGGACATACAAAGATGGTAAACCGTGGTATTTCCTAGAGGAGAAATATCCTGCTTATGGAAACCTCGTTCCACGTGATATTGCAACACGTGAAATCTTCGATGTCTGTGTTCGTCAAAAGCTTGGTGTTAATGGCGAAAACATGGTATTCCTTGATTTATCTCATAAGGATCCGCATGAGTTGGACGTAAAACTAGGCGGAATCATTGAAATTTATGAAAAGTTCATGGGAGATAACCCACGTAAAGTACCGATGAAAATCTTCCCTGCTGTTCACTATTCAATGGGTGGATTATGGGTTGATTATGACCAAATGACTAGCATTCCAGGTCTTTTTGCTGCTGGTGAGTGTGATTATTCACAACACGGTGCCAATCGACTAGGTGCAAACTCATTGCTTTCTGCTGTATATGGTGGAATGGTTGCTGGTCCAAATGCAGTGAAATATATCAATGGTCTTGAGAAGAGCTCTGAGGCTGTTTCTTCTTCTGTTTTTGATCGTCATGTTAAGGAACAAGAAGAAAAATGGAATTCAATTATGTCTTTAAGCGGTACAGAAAATGCATACGTCCTTCACAAGGAACTTGGTGAATGGATGACAGATAACGTTACAGTTGTTCGTTACAACGATAAGTTACAGCAAACTGATGAAAAGATTCAGGAGCTATTAGAACGCTACCAGAACATCAATATCAACGATACATCTAAGTGGAGCAACCAAGGGGCAGCATTCACTAGACAATTACAAAATATGCTTCAATTAGCACGTGTTATTACAATCGGAGCATTAAACCGTAATGAGAGCCGCGGTGCTCACTATAAGCCTGAATTCCCTGAACGTAATGATGAAGAATTCATGAAAACAACAATGGCGAAGTTTGTGGATGCAAATTCAGCACCTGCCTTCCATTATGAAGACATCGATGTCTCTTTAATTAAGCCACGAAAACGAGATTACACTACAAAGCATTAATAGAAAGGGGAGTGGGTAATAATGTCTGAAAATAAAACAGTTAAGTTTCTAGTTATGCGTCAGGATACACCGGATTCTACTCCTTACGAGGAGGAATTTGAGGTTCCGTATCGACCAAATATGAACGTCATTTCCGCTTTGATGGAAATTCGTAAGAATCCTGTGAACGCAAAGGGACAAGCCTCTACCCCAATCACTTGGGAAATGAACTGTCTCGAAGAAGTCTGTGGTGCTTGTTCAATGGTTATTAATGGTAAGCCTCGTCAATCCTGTTCGGCACTGATTGATCAATTAGAGCAGCCTATCCGTTTAGAGCCTATGAGAACATTCCCAGTTGTGAGGGACCTTGCGGTTGACCGTAGCAGAATGTTTGATGCTTTAAAGAAAGTGAAGGCTTGGATTCCTATTGATGGAACTTACGACTTAGGACCAGGACCTCGTATGCCGGAGAAAAAACGTCAGTGGGCGTATGAACTCTCGAAGTGTATGACATGTGGTGTTTGCCTAGAGGCATGTCCGAATGTGAACAGTAAATCTGATTTTATCGGGCCGCAGCCGCTTTCTCAGGTTCGCCTATTTAACGCACATCCAACAGGGGAAATGAATAAGGCTGAGCGTTTAGAAGCAATTATGGGTGAGGGTGGTCTTGCCAACTGTGGTAACTCGCAAAACTGTGTTCAATCTTGTCCAAAAGGTATTCCGTTGACTACTTCTATTGCTGCATTGAACCGTGACACCACTTTCCAAGCGTTTAGAAACTTCTTCGGAAGTGACCATAGTTAATAAATCAAAGGCTTTTGCGCCTGTGATGTCATTCTTAAAACCTTCTTTTCTAGTAAGAAAAGGAGGTTTTTTTAAGTATGTTTATTACTAGAAATAATTTAAGTAGTCGTGTGTTCGGGCCTTTGGTATACTATTTTCATAATAATCGTTTAAAGAGGATGGTATAAATATTGAAATCAAAATTTCCGCTCCTTATTATTTTAGTAGGCGTAATTGTTTTAGGAATAGGAATTTGGCAAATTTTTAATGTGAAAATGCAAACCGATGCATCGCTTCAGAAAGCAAAAGCAATTGTTGCAAAGAATAATGGAGATTTCCCTGATAAGATAAAAAAGAATCTTCCTCCTCCGCAAACTGGTGATACCGTTGGGCTTTTGGAGATACCGAAAATTGATGCAGAGTTAGCAATTGTGGAAGGAACGGACCCCGATGACCTTGAAAAGGGTGTCGGACATTATAAAGGTTCATACTACCCTGGTGATCAAGGGCAAATTGTTTTATCAGGACATCGAGATACGGTATTTCGGCATTTAGGAGAGCTGAAAATTGGAGATTCACTGAAGATGCAAATGCCCTATGGTAATTTCACCTATGAAATTACTCACACTAAAATTGTTAAGTCAAATGACACAAGCATTATCACCTTACAAAAGCAGAAGGAAGAACTTATTGTTACTACCTGTTATCCATTTCGTTATATAGGAAATGCACCGAAACGATATATTATTTATGCAAAGCTTACAGGTTCCTAATTATTAGGGCCTTTTTTTTATTTTCTTATAAGAAAAAAAGTCACTACATTTGTATCGTTCACATAAGATATGGTGACTAAATATATACCCACCCCGTGTTCATAACTGGCGAAGGCAAGGAGGGTTACATTACTTGAAGGAGAATGATTATAATCACAAGCCGTTACTCACCAAACGCGAAAGAGAAGTATTTGAATTACTAGTACAAGACAAAACAACGAAAGAAATCGCTGGTGAATTATTTATAAGCGAAAAAACGGTTCGAAATCACATATCGAATGCCATGCAAAAGCTTGGTGTTAAGGGGCGTTCACAAGCAGTTGTAGAGCTCCTTCGAATGGGAGAGCTTGAACTTTAAATATGACCGGCGTCCGTTTAGGAGGCCGGTTCATATGTCTCATACCATAAAAGAGCTGTAGTTATTACCAATTGTTTGATGAATGGTTGGTAATGTAAAATTTATTTTAAGTAAATGGAAAAATGTTCAAAATAGATTGAAAAAATAATCAGTTAAATTTACAATAAAATTAGGATAAAAGATTCAATGCTATTATCTTAATTAGGGGCAGATTGCAATTTTAACTAGATAAAGATTGATTGTTCTTTTCAGCTTTAAAAGCATAAGGGTGGACTTGAATTAGACCAAAACTATTGTTCTAAACGCAAGCCAAGATGGGAATAAATCCATCTTGGCTTTTTATATAATGACAGGTAACTGCGGGAAAGGAACTGATAAAGAGAGATGAATGGTTCTATAGAAGCAATTAAGAGTGAAAAGAAACTGTTATTAAAGCATTTTTTAGAGAAAAATCTTAGCAGATTTGAAACCTTGTTTGCTTGTAATCCGGATAGTATTTTTACCATGGATTTAGAAGGGCATCTTGTTCATGTGAATCCTGCATTTGAAAACTTAACAGAATTCTCAGCGGAAGAGTCTCTGCGATTGAAACTCCAATTTCTTTTTCCCATCGAAGATATAAATAAAATATTTCACCATTTTCATAAAGCTTCTTTCGGAGAATTTCAAAATTTTGATTGTAGGATACAAAATAAAGCAGGAAAGCTCATTGATTTGAATGTCACACAAATCCCTATTAGTGTTGATAACCAAATAGTAGGCGTTTGTGCGGTTGCAAAAGATATAACCCAATTGAAAAGAAAAAAAGAAGAAGCTAGAAAAGTAGAAGTCATGCATCAGATATTAACTGATAATGTACTCGATATCATTATTAGTACCAATTTATCGGGCGAAATTCTTTATGTTTCCCCTTCTAGTGAACATATTCTAGGTTATTCAACTGAAGAATTATACAGAGAAAATATTTTTTCAATCATACATAAGGATGACACTGTTCGTGCTTTTCAGGATCGTAAAAGTGTTTTGAATGATCATGTAAATGGAAGAGGCTCCTATCGTGTTGCCAAAAAGAATGGAGAGTATATTTGGGTCGAAATGCTTTGCAAACCAGTCATTGATCCAGATACCCAACTTGTTTTAGAAATAGTAAGTGTCATAAGAGATATAACAGAGCAAATTAATACAAGAGAGCTTTTACTAAACTCAGAAAAATTAAGTGTCGCAGGACAGTTGGCTGCGGGGATTGCACACGAGGTTCGGAATCCACTTACCGCAATTAAAGGCTTTCTACAGCTAATGGAAAATCAATTAGATAATAAGACATACTTTGCTATTATCCAATCTGAAATCGATCGGATTGAGCTCATTTTAAGCGAATTATTGGTCCTTGCTAAGCCTCAGGAATTGAAATTCGAAGTAGAAAATATTGTTACACTTATGGAAAGCGTAAAGACCCTGATTAATACGCAGGCCATTATGAATGGAGTTCAAATAGAAACCATTTATAATAGTGATAGCTTTACCATTCGCTGTGATAGAAACCAGTTAAAACAAGTGTTTATTAATATTTTGAAGAATTCTATTGATGCTATGCCAACTGGTGGGGTAATTACAGTTGAAATGAAAATGCACAGTGAAGGTAAAGTAAAGATTCTCTTTAAGGATACAGGATGTGGCATGCCACATCATATCTTAAAGAGAATTGGAGAACCCTTCTTTACTACTAAAGATAGCGGCACAGGCTTAGGAATAATGATTTCAAAGCAAATTGTTGAAAATCATCATGGCAGTGTTCATTTTTGGAGTGATAAAAAGGGAACAATGGTGGAACTCATTCTGCCTGTGGAAAGCTAGTTTCCAACTCGGAAGCTGCTTTTCTTACTTAAGTCTTGAAATTTTTACGAAAAAAGTAGAAAATAAGTACAAGCTTGAGACGTTCAGCGTGGCATAAGGGCTTTAATGAAAAGTCTTGAGGAGAAGCCTATTAATAGGAGTGTATGAATAGATGAAACTCGAAAATTCACAAAAAGTGAATGGGGACGTAGTAGCGAACATTGAAAAGGATTTAAGGTATATTTCCGGTATTATTAAACAAAAAGGAAGAGAAATGCTGGGTAATTATAAGATTACGCCACCCCAATTTGTTGCATTGCAATGGCTCTTTGAAGACGGTGATATGACCATCGGCGAGCTTTCTAATAAAATGTATTTGGCATGCAGTACAACCACGGATTTGGTCGATCGTATGGAGAAGAATTTGCTTGTGGAACGAGTAAAGGACCCAAGTGACCGCCGCGTGGTTAGAATTCATTTACTAGAAGAAGGAAAGCGGATTATCGATGAGGTAATTAAAAAACGTCAGGTATATCTAGAGGAAATTTTAATTGATTTCACCTCTGAAGAAATCCTTCTTCTTCAAGACAGCTTAAAGAAATTACATCAAGAAATGCGTTAAGAATGAGGCGAGAAGTTTGAAACAACCAATAGGTGTCATTGATTCAGGTGTCGGAGGATTAACCGTTGCCAAAGAGGTAATGAGGCAGCTTCCAAATGAAAAAATCATCTATCTAGGTGATACCGCACGCTGCCCCTATGGTCCAAGGACAACAAAAGAAGTAAAGAGATTTACATGGGAGATGACCCGTTTCTTATTAGAAAAAAACATCAAAATGCTGGTTATTGCTTGTAATACCGCAACTGCTGCAGCTCTTGATGACATTCGTAAGGAACTTTCCATTCCTGTCCTCGGAGTCATTAATCCAGGAGCACGTGCTGCCATTAAAAAAACGAAGAATTATCGAGTTGGTATGATCGGTACAGAAGTAACGGTTAAGAGCGGTGCATATGAAAAGGCGTTAAAATCTTTGAATAGCCGGATATTTGTAAAAGGGCATGCATGTCCAAAATTTGTCCCGCTTGTTGAAAGTGGGGAATATGATGGCCCGATTGCTGAAAAAATTGTGAACGAGTCGTTAAAACCCATGTTGCAGCAAAACTTAGATACACTTATTTTAGGCTGTACGCACTATCCATTACTTGAACCACTCATTAAAAAGACGATGGGGACGGAAGTGAATGTGATTAGTTCTGGTGATGAAACGGCACGGGAAATCAGTGCTATCCTCGAATATAATGGTTTGCTTGAACCGAGTGAGGAAGAGCCTGAACATGAGTTTTACACGACGGGTTCAAGAAGGATTTTCTCGAAGATTGCTTCACAGTGGCTGGGATTTCCTATTAATCCTGTAAATAAAATTAAACTCTAAATAGAAGAGGTTGTCTCAAAAGGCAACCTCTTCTATTTTTGTAGGCTGTGTTAAACTTGAATGCTGATTTCCGTTCCAGGCACTTCGCTTTCCGCGGGCGTGCCGGGGAGCCTCCTCGTCGCTTGCGCTCCTGCGGGGTCTCCCCTGCCCCGTACTCCCGCAGGAGTCTTCGCGCCTTCCACTCCAATCAACATTGTTTGTTAAAACAACAGGGACCTTTAACACAGCCTTTTTATAAAAAAAAAATTTAATAGAAAAGTTCTATTTTTCTTTCATAAGGCGGTCTAAATTCTTACAAGGCTCGTATACATGTTAGTACAAACTGTCTTAGGGGGGAATTTTTGATGTCTAATAATAAAGCAAAGATCATTGGTTTAACAGTTCTTACTTCAACCGTTCTACTTTCCGGCTGTGGTTTATTTGGGACCGAAACACAAAAGAAAATCGATCCGCCAAAAACTGTAGTGGAAAACAAGACAAGTAAGGAAACAACTGCAGCTAAAAAAGAAAATGCGGAAAATGTCGTAAAGACAGAATTGTATTTAATTGATAAAAATGGCTATGTGGTACCACAGACCTTAGCTCTGCCGAAAACATCTTCCGTAGCAAAACAAGCATTAGAATACTTAGTGGCCAATGGACCTGTCTCAGAACTGCTTCCTAATGATTTTAGAGCTGTCCTGCCAGAGGATACCGAGCTATCTGTTGATATTAATAAAGAAGGTGTCGCTACAGTCAACTTCTCGAAGGAATTTAAAAATTATCAACCAGAGGATGAGATGAAAATCCTCCAATCCGTTACATGGACATTGACCCAATTTGATAATGTGAAATCAGTCAAACTTAAGATGAATGGTCATGACTTAACGGAAATGCCTGTTAATGGAACACCAATCAGTGAAAATCTTTCAAGAGCAACGGGTATTAACTACGATACAACGGATGTAGTAGATATCACGAATACGAAGCCTGTCACCGTCTATTATATTGGTGGAGAAGAGGGCTCTTATTACTATGTTCCAGTTACTCGACGGGTGAGTACAAAAGAGACAAATAATATCGTTGCAGTGGTGGATGAGTTAATAAAAGGACCTAGTGAAAAATCAAACCTTGTTTCAGATTTTATGTCTGATGTAAAACTACTTGAGGCTCCTAAATATGAGGACGGTAAGGTTACCTTAAACTTCAATGAAAATATATATGGAAGCTTCGATAAGAAGGTCATCTCTCAAAGTTTATTAGATGCACTTGTTCTATCCTTAACGGAACAAACAGGCGTCGAGAAGGTTGCTGTACAAGTTAAAGGAAAAGCTGAGTTGAAAAATGATAAAGGGAAAAAATTAACTGAGCCGGTAACTCGACCAGAAAAAGTAAACACAGGTAGTTTTTAAAAAAAAGTTTTTTGTTATACTATATAGTGACAATGAAAGAGGTTGGCTTGAAGGCCGCCTCTTCTTTATTTGGAATAATTGACATAATGCAAAGTTTTACGAAATGAAGGAGGAAGTACAAGTGCGCGTGGATGGAAGAGAACCATTACAACTAAGACCAATACATATTGAAACAAATTATTTAATGCATCCTGAAGGTTCTGTCCTAATTTCTGTTGGCAATACAAAGGTGATTTGTACAGCCAGTATTGAAGAGAGAGTCCCTCATTTTATGAGAGGGGAAGGAAAGGGCTGGATTACCGCAGAGTACTCAATGCTTCCTAGAGCGACAGAGACTAGAAACATTCGAGAATCATCAAAAGGAAAAGTGTCCGGCCGTACGATGGAGATTCAGCGCTTAATAGGCCGTGCATTGAGAGCTATTGTAGATCTTTCAGCGCTAGGAGAAAGAACTGTTTGGATAGATTGTGACGTGATTCAAGCAGATGGAGGCACACGTACAGCCTCCATTACTGGTGCGTTTGTCGCGATGACGATTGCTCTTAACAAACTGGCAGAGAAAAAGTCACTTTCAAAGTTCCCGATTACTGATTATTTGGCGGCAACTAGTGTAGGAATCTTGCAAAATAAACAAATTGTGCTGGACTTAAACTACGCGGAAGATTCCAAAGCTGAAGTGGATATGAATGTTGTCATGACAGGTGCCGGTGAATTTGTAGAATTACAAGGAACGGGAGAGGAATCCACATTCTCCTATGAACAGCTTCAAGGACTGCTTTCAGCGGCTCAGGAAGGGCTGATGGAGCTATTTGAACAGCAAAAAGCTGCCTTGGGTGAGAACATTACAAAGAAAATTGAAGCACGTAGAAAAAAATAAGAGGGGAACCATGATGAAAGAAGTTATTATTGCTACTAAAAACCCTGGGAAGGCCAGAGAATTTGAACATATTTTTGCATCAAGAGGGATGGAAGTCAAAACATTGCTAGATTTTCCAGAGATACCAGAGGTGGAAGAAACCGGCACTACGTTTGAAGAAAACGCCATTCTTAAAGCCGAGGCAGTCTCTAAAGCCTTAAATAAAATGGTCATTGGTGATGATTCTGGTTTAATAGTCGACGCTTTAGAGGGAAGACCAGGAATTTATTCAGCGCGATACGCAGGTGAACCGAAGAATGATCAGAACAATACAGAAAAAGTGTTAGTAGAATTGAAAAATGTCCCTGAGGAAAACAGAACAGCCAGATTTTACTGTGCATTGGCTGTTGCCGTACCAGGTCAGACAACGCTGACGGTGTCTGGTACATGTGAAGGTCTTATATTAAATGAACCAAGAGGAGTAAATGGATTTGGATATGATCCGGTGTTCTATGTGCCGGAGAAAGGTCTTGCTATGGCGGAGTTATCTGCTGATGTGAAAAATAAGATCAGCCACCGTGCAAATGCATTGAAAAAGCTGGATGTATTGCTAGATTCTATTTTAGAAAGTCCTGAACAGTCATGAGCAAGGTTTTAATTGTCAGTGACAGTCACGGGTTAACCAAAGAGCTCGAAGTCATTAGAGAAAGGCATTTAAATGACGTAGATGTTATGATTCACTGCGGAGATTCACAGTTAATGCCTGATGAGCGGGCGATAACCGGATATGTAACGGTGATGGGAAATTGTGATTTTGGTGGAGGCTTTCCGTTAGAGACGGTCTTAGAGATTTCTGGACATAAATTTTTTGTTACACATGGGCATCGATACGCTGTCAAAACTTCATTGATGAGTTTAAAGTACAAAGCACAAGAAATGGATGCGGACATCGTCTGTTTTGGTCATTCACATGTATTAGGTGCGGAGGAAATCGGTGGAACGTTATTTTTAAATCCAGGAAGCATACGCCTCCCTCGAGAGCGGTTGGAAAAAACCTATGTGATTCTAGATTTAATTGATGAGAAAGTGAAAATGTCCGTTTATGAGGTTAATGGTCTGGAATTGACAGATTTAGCTTGTGAATTTATTCTACGAAGATAAGGGGGAATCTTTCCCCCGAATTATTTTATAGGCCCTGTTATTATTGATTGTTGATTTCGTGTAGGTAGGAGAATCCATAGGCGGAGAATTTCCGTCTATTGTATAAAAAGGAAGCTTAAGAAACCGAAATAAGCGGAGAATTTCCGCTTAACTGCTCTAAAGTAGGACAAAATCCAACCATTTGGAGCATATAAACGGAAAATCTACCCTTATTTTTAGGGAAATAAGGGTATTTCCCAATATAAGCGGAATTTTTCCGTTTATTTTTCAAACACTGTGAAATCAATATTCAGTTTTAACACAGCCAAAAAATAAAAAGAAGAGTGTTGACTTTTTGATAGTAGGATAATATAATAAATCTTGTCTTAAAGAACAATTAATATGTCCCAGTAGCTCAGCCGGATAGAGCATACGCCTTCTAAGCGTACGGTCGGGAGTTCGAATCTCTCCTGGGACGCCATTTTCTTGTAAGATGTAAACTACATACCAATTATATCACTCACCCGCGCTGGTGAGTTTTTTTTGTCTAGGAAATTATAAAAAGGTCTGAGTGTGGATAACTGAACTAGTTGTCTGAATCTAGCTCCAGCGCCTAGCCCCTCGGGTCAAATAACCTTCGGCAGGAAAAGTCAAAAGGCGGACTTTTCCTGCCGAAGAACATTTGCCTGTCGGGGCTGAACGAGGCGCTTCCGCCTTTTGTTCTTGTTTACAAATTATGCTACACTAATGTCCAACAATATTCTGAAGGACGGTATACTATGAAAAAACGGGAACAAGCCAAAAGAAAAGATAATGTCATATACTTTCCCGGACTAGAAAAAAGGTTAACTGATAAAGGGTTGGAAAGCCTTGAAAAGAAAAAATTCAAAGAAGCAATCACTCTGTTAGAAGAAGCTAGAGAACTAGACCCGGATAACGATCATATATTAATTGGGCTAGTGCTTGCTTACTTTGAAGCAGGTTCTTTCAAGAACGCCAAGGTACTTGCGAAAGATATGCTGCTTAAGGGGATTGGTGACTATTTTCAGTTAGTTGATTTGTATTTAACCGTGTTAATTCAGCTGCATGAATACCATGAAATTGTCTCTACAATTGAAGCTCTCTTTGAAGAAAAAGAAATTCCGCCAGAAAAACATGATCACTTCTTAACCATCCTTCAATTCAGCCAAAGGATGGCGGAAAATCGTCAGGCGCCAGAAGAAAAAAGCGTTTCCGAGGAAACTATTGCCAAAGAGCTAAACCTATTAAAAATCAATAATTTAAACGAGCAGCTACTTCTTATTTCAGGCTTAGCGGAAAAAAACATTCGCCCCTATATACCTGAAATTGCTGATTATTTAAAAGCAGAAGCAGGGCATCCGTTTCTTAAAACCATGCTATTAACTCTATTAAAAGAGCAAGAAATAGATAAAGAATTTGTGGTAAAGAAATTTACGAGTGAAGAAAGCTTTCACCCAGTCAACCTGCCGGAAGTAAGGGTTTACCCAAAATTGAAAAAGGTAAAGGAACTACTAGAAGCCCAGTTAGAGAGCAATAATCCTGTTCTATTTGAACACACCATCGGAATGGTAGAACGAACTTTCTTTATCACTTATCCATTTGATTTCCAACCGGAAAAGCCAGCAGCTTGGGCTGCAGCCTTTCATTCTCTAGCTGAAGCTTATTTAGGGATGGATGGAAAAGTAGAGCGGCTATTGAGCAATTATCAAATTACAATGGAAGAAATTGAGCAGGCGAGGGCTCAAATAGAGGAAATTGAGAAAATTTCTTATCCTAATATATAGGCTTCGCTGTTGAAAGAAAACAATCCTGTGTTATAATGTAGGGGTTGCATTGTGTAAAAAACTATATTTTACATTTAAAAATGGAAGATTGGCTTGATGGACAAGACAATTTCCGACTCAATTCGTTACGAATGATATGAGAATAGATTTGTTGGAGGGAAAAAGGTATGACAGTAAAATGGGAAAAGTTAGAAGGAAACCAAGGCGTCCTTACAGTTGAAGTAAGTGCTGAAGAGGTAACAAAGGGTCTAGACGCAGCGTTCCAAAAGGTTGTAAAACAAGTAAGCGTTCCAGGCTTCCGTAAAGGTAAAATGCCACGTGGCATGTTTGAAAAGCGCTTTGGCGTAGAATCACTTTACCAAGATGCATTAGATTTCATTCTTCCAGAAGCATATGGAAAAGCAATCGATGAAACTGGAATCGAGCCAGTTGATCGTCCTGAAATCGATATCGAGCAAATGGAAAAAGGCAAAGAGCTTATCTTCAAGGCAACTGTTACAGTGAAGCCAGAAGTAAAATTAGGCGAATACAAAGGCCTTGAAGTTGAAGAATTAGATACTAACGTAACAGACGAAGACGTTGCGAACGAATTAAAAACTCTTCAAGAGCGTCAAGCTGAGTTAGTAGTGAAAGAAGAAGGAACTGCTGAAAATGGTGATACAGTTGTTCTTGATTTCGAAGGATTCGTTGATGGCGAAGCTTTCGAAGGCGGAAAAGCTGAAAACCACTCATTAGAATTAGGTTCAGGATCTTTCATCCCTGGCTTTGAAGAGCAATTAGTTGGAGTAAAAGCTGGCGAATCTAAAGATGTAGAAGTTACATTCCCTGAAGAATACCATGCTGCTGAGCTTGCTGGTAAGCCTGCTGTATTCAAAGTGACTGTTCACGAAATTAAAGGAAAAGAACTTCCTGCATTAGATGACGAATTTGCTAAAGATGTAGACGATGAAGTTGAAACTTTAGATGCTCTTAAAGAAAAAATCCAAACTCGTTTAGTAGATAGCAAAAAGCATGAAGCAGAACACCACCTACGTGATACTGTAGTTGAAAAAGCTGCTGCAAATGCTGAAGTTGAAATTCCAGAAGTTATGGTTACAAATGAAGTAAACCGTATGCTTCAAGAGTTTGAACAACGTTTACAAATGCAAGGTATGAACCTTGAGCTTTACTTCCAATTCTCTGGTCAAGATGAGAATGCACTTCGTGAGCAAATGAAGGAAGAAGCACAAACTCGCGTAAAAGTTAACTTAACTCTTGAAGCGATTGCTAAAGCTGAAAACCTTGAAGTAACTGACGAAGATGTAGAAGCTGAGCTAGAAAAAATGGCTGGTATGTACAACATGACAGTAGATATGATTAAACAAGCTCTTGGCGGTTCTGAAGGTGTTAAATCAGACCTTAAACTTAAAAAAGCTGTTGACTTTCTTGTTGAAAACAAGAAATAAATTTTAACTATTTAAAAACAAGGTGCGATTTTTATCGTGCCTTGTTTTATACATTTTTCTCATTACATATTATAATAAGGACAGGGAAACCTGTTTATTAACCAGCTATAAGAAAGTATAAAAATCGACTTCGAGAATTGTCCAGCTCCAGCGCCTAGCCCCTCGGGTCAAATAACCTTCTGCAATAAAAGTCAAAGAGCGACTTTTCTTGCAGAAGAACATTTGCCTGTCGGGGCTGATCAAGGCGCTTGCGC
This sequence comes from Neobacillus phoenicis, assembly GCF_047302305.1. Taxonomy (NCBI): domain Bacteria; kingdom Bacillati; phylum Bacillota; class Bacilli; order Caryophanales; family Bacillaceae; genus Neobacillus; species Neobacillus phoenicis. The sequence continues at coordinate 1,939,534 of NZ_CP154847.1, forward strand.
TTTTCTTATTGGCAGGAGTTTTATTTTTATTTTCAATGGGCAGGAAATTGAGCAAATAAAAGCGAATAATTAATTTCCAAATAGTTTTAAGACTTAATTTTAAAAAATATGGTTAAGATTAATGAGTACATAAGTTTTCCATCGACTTACACAAACAAAAAGAGTAAAGAAAAAACATAATTGCATAATGCGTTTTATTTCCAGTCCATTGGCTTCATGTGTTACAATGCAAAATACATACCAACTGAATAGTTATAAAAAATATAGACTTTTGTTTGTGTAAATCACTGCTTCAAATAGGGTACTTACAACGTTTTAAGGGGTGAAAGGTTTGTTTAAATTTAATGATGAAAAAGGGCAGTTAAAGTGTTCCTTCTGTGGCAAAACACAGGATCAAGTTCGTAAATTAGTTGCCGGGCCAGGAGTTTATATATGCGATGAATGTATCGAGCTTTGCACAGAAATCGTGGAAGAAGAGCTGGGAACGGAAGAAGAAGTAGAATTTAAAGACGTTCCAAAACCAAAGGAAATCTGTGAAATTCTTAATGAATACGTCATTGGCCAGGATCAGGCGAAAAAATCTCTATCAGTAGCGGTTTACAATCACTATAAGCGGATCAATTCGAACAGTAAAATTGATGACGTAGAGCTTTCAAAGAGTAATATTTGTATGATTGGACCAACTGGTAGCGGTAAAACATTATTAGCCCAAACATTGGCGCGGATTTTGAATGTTCCATTTGCCATTGCTGATGCCACTTCTTTAACAGAGGCAGGATATGTTGGGGAAGACGTAGAAAATATCTTATTAAAATTGATTCAAGCTGCTGATTATGATGTTGAAAAAGCAGAAAAAGGAATCATTTATATTGATGAAATTGATAAAATCGCCCGTAAGTCAGAGAACCCATCTATTACACGTGATGTTTCTGGTGAGGGTGTTCAGCAGGCATTATTAAAAATTCTTGAGGGTACGGTTGCAAGCGTTCCGCCACAAGGGGGAAGAAAGCATCCACATCAGGAGTTTATCCAAATTGATACTACAAATATTTTATTTATCTGTGGTGGAGCATTTGATGGAATCGAGCCAATTATTAAACGCCGTTTAGGCCAAAAGGTAATTGGATTTGGGTCAGATGTAAAGCAGGTGGATGTTTCTCAAAAAGAGCTTCTTTCAAAAGTATTGCCTGAAGACTTACTTCGTTTTGGACTAATTCCAGAATTCATTGGTCGTCTTCCGGTGATTGCGAGCCTTGAACAGTTAGACGAGGCGGCGTTGATTGAAATCTTAACAAAACCGAAAAATGCGCTTGTTAAACAATATCAAAAAATGCTCGAAATCGATGATGTAGAGCTGCAATTTGAAGAGGGCGCATTAGAGGAAATCGCGAAGAAAGCAATTGAACGGAAAACGGGTGCCCGTGGTCTTCGTTCAATTATTGAAGGAATCATGCTTGATGTCATGTTTGACCTTCCTTCACGCGAAGATATCACTAAATGTATCATTACGAAGGAAACTATCTTAGAAAACAGTGTTCCGAAATTAGTGTTAGAAGATGGAACGGTTGTTGCAGAAGAAAAATCTGCATAATCATATCAAAGACCTGGCTCTCTGCCAGGTCTTTTTACTTTTTGTGGTTTATTCCTTCATCCTACAGGAAATACTTATTAATATATTGTGAGTATGTAGTAGGAGGGAAATGTATGAGTTGGACGGGGATTGCCTTATTTATACAGCTATTTTTCGGAATCATCATTGGGCTGTATTTTTGGAATTTGTTGAGAAATCAGCGTACGCAAAAAGTGTCCATTGACCGGGAATCCCGTAAAGAAATGGAGCAACTTCGCAAAATGAGGTCCATTTCATTGACTGAACCATTAGCTGAAAAAGTTCGCCCTACAAGCTTTAAAGATATTGTAGGCCAAGAAGATGGGATTAAATCATTAAAAGCAGCCCTTTGCGGACCGAATCCGCAGCATGTCATTATTTATGGACCACCGGGAGTTGGAAAAACGGCTGCTGCCCGCCTCGTTCTAGAAGAGGCTAAAAAGAATCAAAAGTCACCATTTAAAGCATCCTCTGTGTTTATTGAATTAGACGCCACAACAGCACGGTTTGACGAAAGAGGAATCGCAGACCCTTTAATTGGTTCTGTCCATGATCCGATATATCAAGGTGCGGGAGCAATGGGGCAGGCAGGTATACCGCAGCCAAAGCAAGGTGCTGTTACAAATGCTCATGGTGGAGTACTCTTTATTGATGAGATTGGCGAATTACATCCAATCCAAATGAATAAACTTCTGAAAGTATTAGAGGATCGAAAGGTCTTTTTGGAAAGTGCCTATTATCATGAGGAAAATACGCAAATACCAACGCACATTCATGATATTTTTAAAAATGGACTACCAGCTGATTTTCGTTTAATTGGTGCCACAACTAGGACTCCGAGTGAAATTCCTCCGGCGATTCGTTCCCGCTGTATGGAGGTGTTCTTCCGCGATTTAAATCAGGAGGAAATTGTAGAAGTTGCTAGGAAAGCGGCTGAAAAAGTAAATTTAATAATTAACGAGACAGGTGTGAATACCTTATCTACATATGCAAGAAATGGCCGTGAAACGGTTAATATGATCCAGATTGCAGCTGGACTTGCCATTACTGAGGACCGTAATTATATCAAGGATGAAGATATTGAGTGGGTCATTCATTCTAGCCAAATGACTCCAAGAATGGAAAGAAAGATAAATGATATTTCACATGTAGGTCTGGTGAATGGACTAGCTGTGTATGGGCCAAATTCTGGCGCCCTACTTGAAATTGAAGTAACGGTCATTCCGGCAAAAGAAAAGGGATCAATCAACATAACTGGTATTGTTGAAGAAGAAAGTATTGGCGGTCAAGGGAAATCCATCCGACGGAAGAGTATGGCACGTGGTTCGATTGAAAATGTAATTACGGTTCTCCGTTCAATGGGAGTACCCGCTAATGACTACGATATTCATGTTAATTTTCCTGGCGGTGTCCCAATCGATGGGCCTTCTGCAGGTATTGCTATGGCGACAGGAATTTATTCCGCCATTTACAAAATTCCAATTGATAACACGGTTGCAATGACTGGTGAGATTAGTATTCATGGCAATGTAAAGCCAATTGGCGGCGTGTATCCTAAGGTAAAGGCAGCTAAAAAGGCAGGAGCCAAAACGGTTATCATTCCAGAGGAAAACATGCAAACCATCCTCAATGATATTGACGGAATCAACATCGTTCCTGTAACCCATCTACATGAAGTATTCGAGATTGCCCTAGTCCAATCATTTGGTAAGCATGAAGCAATCCCAGCCTCAATTGAACTAACAAAGAAAGAATCGATTTAATCGAAAAGCTATGCAAGATTTTTAAACTAAGTTGATTGAAGCGCCAGGAGCGGAAATAAACAGTAGTATAGAACTTCGGTTTGTAGAAAAATCAAACCGGAGTTTTTTTATTGCTTATTTTTCAAAACAAATCCAAAATGAAACTAGGAAGATTTCCTTACGTTTGGGGAAAATATAAATTATATTGAAAAAGAGATCCCAAATCTCTAAAAATAGACACCAAATTATAAATACGTTAGAATTGTACAAAGACTAATCTGCTATTAGTAGTAGGAAAACTAGGATTGCATGTGGAGGTGCATTTTATGGCGGAAAAGAACGAATTGATCGTCCCCCTCCTGCCGCTTCGAGGATTGCTTGTTTACCCGACAATGGTCCTGCATTTAGATGTAGGCCGTGAAAGATCTGTACAAGCACTCGAAAAAGCAATGGTAGATGACCACTTAATTTTTCTAACAACTCAAAAAGATGTATCAATTGATGATCCATCTGAAGAGGATATATACAAAATTGGTACGTTAACAAAAGTGAAGCAAATGCTAAAACTGCCTAACGGTACCATAAGGGTATTGGTAGAAGGCTTAAACCGAGCGGAAATAGTTTCATTTTATGAGGAAGATGAGTACTATTCGGTAAGCGTGGTCACGTATGATGATCCTGATACGAAGGATGTTGAAGACCAAGCCCTGATGAGAACAATGCTTGACTATTTTGAGCAATACATAAAACTCTCTAAAAAAATCTCGGCAGAAACCTATGCTTCTGTTGCTGATATTGAAGAACCTGGTAGAATGGCGGATATCATCGCATCTCATTTGCCACTCAAGCTAAAGGAAAAGCAAGAAATCCTTGAGACCATTGATGTAAAGAGCCGTGTAAATCGTGTAATTGATACCATTCATAATGAAAAAGAAGTACTTAATTTGGAAAAGAAAATTGGCCAACGAGTAAAACGCTCGATGGAACGGACGCAAAAAGAGTACTATCTTCGTGAACAAATGAAGGCCATTCAAAAAGAATTAGGCGACAAAGAAGGCAAAACAGGTGAAATTGCGGAACTGACCAAGAAAATTGAGCAGGCTGAAATGCCAGAGCATGCGAAAAAGGCGGCTCTTAAGGAATTAGATCGTTATGAAAAAGTGCCATCTAGTTCGGCAGAAAGTGCAGTTATTCGTAATTATATCGAATGGTTGATTACGATTCCGTGGTCAAAAAAGACAGAGGATGATATTGATATCCTCCGTGCCGAAAAGATATTAAATCAAGACCATTACGGATTGGAAAAGGTTAAGGAACGTGTACTCGAATATTTGGCGGTACAGAAGCTGACGAATTCTTTAAAAGGTCCTATTCTTTGCCTAGCAGGACCACCTGGTGTGGGGAAGACGAGCCTTGCTCGCTCTATTGCGACATCATTAAATCGTAACTTTGTTCGAGTGTCTCTTGGCGGGGTACGCGATGAATCTGAAATTCGCGGCCATAGGAGAACCTATGTAGGAGCCATGCCTGGACGCATTATTCAAGGAATGAAAAAAGCAGGAACGATCAACCCTGTCTTTTTGCTTGATGAAATTGATAAAATGTCTAATGATTTCCGTGGAGATCCATCTTCAGCTATGCTGGAAGTATTAGACCCAGAACAAAACCATAATTTTAGTGACCATTATATTGAAGAAACCTACGATTTATCTAAGGTTATGTTCATTGCGACAGCTAATAATTTGTCCACCATTCCTGGTCCATTGTTAGACAGAATGGAAATCATTACGATAGCAGGCTATACGGAGCTTGAAAAAGTACACATTTGCAGAGACCATTTACTGCCAAAGCAAATTAAAGAAAATGGTTTAACGAAGGGGATCCTTCAGGTTCGTGATGAAGCGATACTGAAAGTAGTACGTTATTATACTCGCGAAGCAGGGGTACGGAGCTTAGAGCGTCAAATGGCGACTATCTGTAGGAAGACAGCGAAAATCATTGTTTCCGGTGAAAAGAAGCGGGTGATTATCACTGAGAAGAATGTAGAAGAATTCTTAGGAAAGCCAAGATTCCACTATGGAATGGCGGAAACAGAAGATCAGGTGGGTGTTGCAACTGGTTTGGCTTATACGACAGTTGGAGGCGACACCTTGCAAATAGAGGTTTCACTATCGCCTGGGAAAGGAAAGCTTGTTCTAACAGGTAAGCTTGGCGATGTGATGAAGGAATCTGCACAGGCTGCATTTAGTTATATTCGCTCCAAGGCGACTGAACTGGGCATCGAAGAAGATTTCCATGAAAAATATGATATTCATATCCACGTACCTGAAGGTGCTGTTCCGAAGGATGGACCTTCTGCAGGAATTACAATGGCAACGGCACTCGTTTCGGCTTTAACTGGCAAACCGATTCGTAGAGAGGTTGGAATGACTGGGGAGATTACACTAAGAGGAAGAGTGCTGCCGATTGGTGGTTTAAAGGAAAAAACCTTAAGTGCCCATCGCGCAGGTCTGACGAAAGTCATTCTACCAAAGGACAATGTTAAGGATATTGATGATATTCCAGAAAGTGTAAGGAATGAACTAGAATTTGTACCAGTCTCACATGTGGATGAAGTTCTAAGACATGCCCTTTTAGAAGGTGAAACTCAATGAAGGTAGTAAGTTCAGACATTGTCATCAGTGCGGTTAAGCCAGAGCAGTATCCAGAAACAGATTTGCCTGAATTTGCTCTTGCGGGACGTTCCAACGTAGGTAAGTCATCTTTTATTAATAAAATGCTCAATCGTAAAGGATTAGCAAGAATTTCGTCAAAGCCAGGTAAAACGCAAACGTTAAATTTTTTCCTAATCAATGAGATCCTTCACTTTGTCGATGTTCCTGGTTATGGTTATGCCAAGGTATCGAAAACAGAAAGGGCCGCATGGGGAAAGATGATTGAAACGTATTTTACCACTCGTGAGCAATTACGGGCTGTCGTCTTAATCGTTGATTTACGCCATCCGCCAACAGCGGATGATGTAATGATGTATGATTTCTTAAAACACTATGAAATCCCATGCATTGTTATCGCAACGAAGGCAGATAAAATCCCAAAGGGAAAATGGCAGAAGCATCTTAAGGTCACAAGGGAAACATTAGACCTTGATAAAAATGACCACATGGTTGTTTTCTCCTCTGAAACGGGAGAGGGGAAAGACAAAGCATGGTCCTTGCTACAGAGTTATATGTAATAAAGGACATAGAAAAACGCCTGGCAGTTATGTGCTAGGCGTTTTTCATATGTAAAAATGGAAAATTTCACTGTTATTTTTTCTTTTTTAGTAGAAAATAAATACCAACAACAATTAACAGAGCGGGCCAGAATTTCCAAATAAAACTCATGCCATTTTGTAATAAGCCAAGATAGCCGGCAATTTTATCATAAAATAGCAGCAATACCGCTAAAATGAGAAAGAGGAATGCTTGAAACAAGCCTGTATTTGTTTTTTGAAAACGAAGGAAAAAACCAACTGATATAATAAGAATTAACATGCCAATGGTATGGCTTGGCCAAAAAGCCACATGACCGACTAGATGAAAATGAAGTCCGAATCCAGTCATGATGACTCCAGGAAGTATGGCTTCATGTTCCTTAGCTGAATAGCCCTGACCTAAAAAAGCAATTCCAACGATCATTAATAGGGTAGGCCATGTATAAAATTGTTGAAAAAAAGATATTCCTGTTTGTTGGAGTAAAAAGTATGCTCCAAAACCAATAAGAATAATTCCGGGAAAGATTCGCTGATTTTTCATTAAAAAACACCACTTCCAATAAGGTTCACTTGAATCTATTCTATTTTTTTGATACTGTACTTAAGGAAGTAATAGATAAAACTAAGTCCTATTATTTTTTTATCATAACATATCTTTCGTTTTCTGTTCACATTTTCCGAGCAAAAGTCGAAATTGCTCATGATATAATTATACTAGTTACTACTGCTAATGTACTATTAAGTGGGGGTGTACGAAACAAATGCATATTTTAGTAATCGGTCTTAACTATAAAACTGCCCCTGTAGAAATCCGTGAGCGGTTGACATTTAATGATACCGAACTTATGGATGCCATAAAAAAGTTAAACACTAAAAAAAGCATCCTGGAAAACATCATCTTGTCTACATGTAATCGTACGGAAATTTATGCGGTTGTCGATCAACTCCATACGGGCCGCTATTATATAAAAGAATTTCTGTCCGAATGGTTCGGCGTGGAGCAAACGGAATTCTCTCCATTCTTATTTATTTATGAAGACGATGGAGCCGTAGAGCATTTGTTTAATGTTACATGCGGACTCAATTCCATGGTTTTAGGGGAAACACAAATACTTGGGCAGGTACGTACTAGCTTTATGCTGGCACAACAAGAGGAAACGACTGGTTCCGTGTTCAATCACTTGTTTAAACAAGCGATTACGGTTGCCAAGCGTGGACATTCAGAAACAGATATTGGTGCTAATGCCGTTTCTGTAAGCTATGCTGCGGTTGAATTAGCAAAGAAAATCTTTGGTACTCTTGCGAATAAACATGTATTGATTTTCGGTGCGGGAAAAATGGGTGAATTAGCAGCCCAAAACCTGCACGGTAACGGTGTGAAAAAGGTAACAGTGATCAATCGTACGTACGATAAGGCAAAATCCCTTGCCAGCCGTTTTAATGGCGAAGCGAAAACGTTGGCTGACCTACAGCAGTCACTTATTGAAGCCGATATTTTAATTAGCTCAACGGGTGCAAAAGACTTTGTCATCACAAAAGAAATGATGGCTAAAGTTGAGAAAAAGCGTAAGGGTAAACCATTATTTATGGTAGATATTGCTGTACCTCGTGATTTAGACCCAAGAATTTCAGAGCTTGAGAATGTCTTTTTATACGATATTGACGACTTAGAAGGCATTGTTGAAGCAAACTTGCAAGAACGCCAAAAAGCGGCAGCCAAAATCAGACTGATGATTGAAAAAGAAATCGTTGAGTTCAAGCAATGGCTTGGAATGCTCGGTGTAGTACCTGTCATTTCGGCTCTTCGCGAAAAAGCTTTAGCGATTCAAGCTGAGACAATGGTCAGTTTGGAAAGAAAATTGCCAAATCTATCAGATCGTGATCTGAAAGTATTAAACAAACATACAAAGAGCATTATCAACCAGCTTTTAAAGGATCCGATATTACAAGCGAAGGAACTGGCTGCTAGACCAGATTCCGAACAGGCGATGGATTTATTTATGAAAATATTCAATATTGAAGAGCTTGTTGAAGAACAACATTCGAGAGCAGCCGAAGTTAATTCATCACCGGTTCTTAAACCACAGGCTTCCTTTCAGTCATAAGGGGTATTTTCTATGTTTGACGTCTTTATGACTAGGCTTCATGAATTAACGGTTGTTCTTTATGCCTTCAGTGTGTTGTTATATTTCTTTGATTTCATTCACCATAACCGGAAGGCAAACCGAATTGCCTTCTGGTTACTTGCATTTGTATGGGTTTTACAAACGGTTTTCCTATTTTTCTATATGACAAAAACGGGAAGGTTCCCTGTACTAACGATCTTTGAGGGACTCTATTTTTATGCCTGGGTATTAGTAACATTGTCAATTGGGATAAATCATTTACTGCGAGTCGATTTTATCGTCTTTTTTACGAATATACTTGGTTTTACCGTTATGGCGATTCATACCTTCGCCCCAATGCAATACCATTCTCATATCATGGCCAAACAGCTGGTATCGGAACTACTGTTAATCCATATTACAATGGCGATTCTTTCATACGGGGCATTTTCCCTGTCGTTTGTATTTTCAGCCCTGTACCTGCTTCAATATGACCTATTGAAACGGAAAAAATGGGGAACAAGATTGGTGCGTCTGGCAGATTTAGATAAACTTGAAAGATCATCTTACATATTGGCTGTCATTGGTGTTCCGATGCTCCTGCTCAGCCTTATATTAGGCTTACAGTGGGCATTTCTAAAGGTTCCTGGAATGCCGTGGTACGATATGAAAATTATTGGGTCGTTTTTGTTGCTAACGGCCTACAGCATCTATTTATATCTCCGGATCGGAAAAAACCTATCTGGCAGAAAGTTAGCAATGTGGAATACGGCTTCATTTTTAATAGTATTAATTAACTTTTTCTTATTTGGTCGATTATCATCTTTCCATTTATGGTACGCATAACCTTAGGAGGCAGTCATGAGAAAAATTATAGTTGGTTCTAGACGAAGCAAGTTGGCATTAACACAAACCAATTGGGTAATTGAACAGTTGAAGAAGCTGGACCCTCGTTTTGAGTTTGAAGTAAAAGAAATCGTAACAAAAGGTGATAAAATCCTCGATGTCACACTTTCAAAAGTGGGCGGAAAAGGGTTATTCGTGAAGGAAATAGAGCAAGCTATGCTTGATAAAGAGATTGATATGGCCGTTCATAGTATGAAAGACATGCCAGCTGTATTACCTGAGGGTCTTACAATCGGCTGTATTCCTTTCCGTGAAGACCACCGTGATGCTCTTATTTCAACTGATCATGTCAAGTTGAAAGATTTAAAGCCAGGCGCTATTGTAGGGACGAGTAGCCTTCGCCGCAGTGCTCAGCTATTAGTTCAACGCCCAGACTTAGAGATTAAATGGATTCGCGGTAATGTCGATACAAGACTAGCAAAATTACAGGAAGAAGAATATGATGCCATCATTTTAGCAGCAGCAGGACTTTCCCGCCTTGGCTGGGCTTCTGACGTTGTAACAGAATTTATTGATGCCGATATTTGTATTCCGGCTGTTGGGCAAGGTGCACTATCCATTGAATGCCGCGAAGATGATAAAGAATTATTAGAACTATTTGAGAAATTCACTTGCAAGAAAACAGAAAGAGCGGTTCGTGCCGAACGTGCTTTTCTTCAAAAAATGGAGGGTGGATGTCAGGTACCAATAGCCGGCTTTGCCCGAGTAGAAGAAAATGATGAAGTCGTATTAAATGTACTTGTTGCTTCTCCAGAAGGTCAGGAGATCTTTAAAGAGGAACTAAGAGGACAAAATCCGGAAGAGCTTGGTGTTCAGGCTGCTGATTTATTAATTAAAAAAGGAGCCAAGGACCTGATTGAAAAGGTGAAACGGGAGCTGGAAGGTCAATGATCCAATCATTGCCCTTGCTTGATAAAAAAATCCTTGTTCCTAGAGGCGAAAATCAAGCAAAATCCTTTTCTCAGCTTGTAGAAAGGGAGGGAGGGATTCCAATTGAAATCCCTCTCATTGCCTTTCGACCTATTGAAAAAGTCGATCGCCTTCAAGATTCTTTGAAGGCCCTTGATACATATGATTGGATTATTTTTACTAGCAATGTAACGGTAGAGACCTTTTTTTCTTTTTACAAAAAGGTAGAGTTGGATGAAGGATTTCCTAAAATCGCAGTGATTGGGAAAAAGACGGCAGAGTGCTTGGCGGAAAAAGGGCTAACTGCTGCATTTGTCCCATCTGCCTATGTGGCTGAGGTATTTGTTGAGGAGTTTTTGCCCTATATCCAAAGTGGTATGAGGGTTTTGCTTCCAAAAGGAAACCTCGCTCGGGAATTTATCTCAAGTGCCCTATCAGAAGCTGGAGCTACGGTTGATGAAATCGTCATTTACGAAACCTATCTGCCTGATGAAAGCCGGGAAAAGCTGGCTAGAATGCTGGCAGACGAGCAGCTGGATATTCTGCTTTTTACCAGTCCTTCCACGGTAGATCATTTGATGGAGGTTGTCAAAGATTACGGCCTTGAAACACAGCTAAACAAGTGTATCATCGGTTGTATCGGACCTGTAACAGAGAAAAAGCTTGTAGAACATGGGCTCACCGTTCATGCTTCACCAGAGGAATATACCGTAAGAGAAATGATTAAAAGCATTATTGCTTATTTAGATATGGAGGAATCATAAATGGAACTTCAATTCAAACGTCATCGCCGCCTGCGTTCTAGCGCCAGCATGCGCGCACTTGTTAGAGAAAATCACTTGAAAGCGGAGGACTTTATTTATCCGCTGTTTATTTATGAAGGGGAAAACATCCGTAACGAAGTGTCATCTATGCCAGGTGTATTCCAGGTATCGATCGACCATCTCCATGCAGAAATGGAAGATATCGTTGCTCACGGGATTAAGTCCGTACTGTTATTCGGTATTCCTGCAACGAAGGATGCGTGCGGTGAACAAGCCTATCATGATCACGGTATTGTTCAGGTAGCTACTCGTTTTATTAAAGAACACTTCCCAGAAATCATCGTCGTAGCAGATACTTGCTTATGCGAATATACAAGCCACGGCCACTGTGGTGTGGTTGAAGGGGAGAAAATCCTAAATGATGAGTCATTAGATCTTCTTGTAAAAACAGCAGTAGCACAAGCTCAAGCTGGGGCGGACATTATTGCTCCATCTAACATGATGGACGGATTTGTTGCAGCTATTCGTGCCGGTCTTGATGAAGCTGGATTTACAGAGATTCCAATTATGTCTTATGCAGTTAAGTATGCTTCTGCATTCTACGGACCGTTCCGTGAGGCAGCAGAAGGCGCGCCACAATTCGGTGACCGTAAAACCTATCAAATGGATCCTGCTAACCGCATGGAAGCATTTAGAGAAGCAGAATCGGATGTGGCAGAGGGTGCGGATTTCTTAATTGTTAAACCGGGTATGCCATACCTTGACATCGTTCGTGATATGAAAAATACCTTTAACCTGCCTATTGTTATTTATAACGTAAGCGGTGAGTATTCCATGATTAAGGCAGCTTCTGCAAACGGCTGGATTGACGAGAAAAACACCGTTCTTGAAATGTTAATGGGCATGAAGCGTGCCGGTGCTGACTTGATCATCACGTATGCAGCAAAAGATGCGATTCGCTGGTTAAAAGAAGACCAATAAACATTTTGGAAAAGAGGGAAAAGGATGCGCTCATATACAAAATCGATTGAAGCATTTAAAGAAGCCCAAACCCTTATGCCTGGCGGCGTAAACAGTCCAGTTCGTGCCTTTAAATCAGTCAATATGGACCCGATTTTTATGGAAAGAGGAAAAGGGTCTAAAATTTATGACATCGACGGTAATGAATACATTGACTATGTACTTTCATGGGGACCACTGATCCTTGGACACACCAATGACCGTGTCGTGGAAGCAATGAAAAAAGTAGCTGAGCTTGGTACAAGCTATGGTGCTCCTACACTGATGGAAAATGAGCTCGCAAAGCTTGTCATTGAACGTGTGCCATCAATTGAAGTGGTACGGATGGTATCATCCGGTACGGAAGCAACGATGAGTGCCCTTCGTTTAGCGCGTGGGTATACAGGCCGTAATAAGATTTTGAAGTTCGAAGGCTGCTATCATGGCCATGGGGATTCTCTATTAATTAAAGCCGGTTCAGGTGTGGCTACACTAGGCCTTCCTGACAGCCCAGGAGTACCTCAAGGTGTAGCGTCCAACACGATTACTGTGGCATATAATGACCTTGAAGGCGTTAGGTATGCATTTGAGCAATTCGGCGATGATATCGCTTGTATCATTGTTGAGCCGGTGGCTGGGAATATGGGTCTTGTTCCTCCGCTTCCAGGATTCTTGGAAGGGCTACGCGAGATTACTTCGGCAAACGGCGCATTGCTCATTTTTGACGAGGTTATGACAGGTTTCCGTGTAGGCTACAATTGTGCACAGGGCTTTTTTAATGTAACGCCTGACATTACTTGTCTTGGAAAGGTAATCGGTGGTGGACTTCCTGTAGGAGCATACGGCGGTAAAGCTGAAATCATGCGACAAATCGCTCCAAGCGGACCGATTTACCAAGCTGGAACTCTTTCTGGTAATCCACTTGCGATGACAGCAGGTTATGAAACATTGAGACAGTTATCGCCAGAACATTACGAGGAGTTTATCCGTAAGGGAGATCTTCTTGAAAAAGGCTTTAAGGCGGCTGCTGAAAAGTACGAAATTCCAATTACATTCAACCGTGCTGGTTCCATGATTGGTTTCTTCTTTACGAATGAAGATGTTATTAACTTTGAAAAAGCAAAGACATCTAATTTAGACTTCTTTGCAGAGTACTACCGTGAAATGGCAGAGCAAGGTATCTTTTTACCACCTTCACAATTCGAAGGATTATTCCTATCGACTGCCCACACGGATGAAGACATTGAAAAGACCATTCAAGCAGCGGAAATTGCATTTTCGAAGCTTAAATAAATTTGTTTTGGAGGCACTCACCTATTTGGTGGGTGCTTTTTTGTTGGGTGTTTATGGGTAAATATGGTAAAAATGCCGATTATCCTGAAAAATGATCCAATCCCTTCCGAAAATAAGCCAATTGTTGGTTAGATTTAGCCAATAATGATAAATTTTGAGCCAATCATTAATACTCTACAATAAAATAATTTGAATTACTCTTCGTAAACATCAAAAAAGCATTGTGTTTGGTGTAAAATTACACTAAATTAAGCTAATGAAATGATTTATCAGCGAATTTTGAGCCTTTTTCAGCGAATTTACCCAATATATCGGCGAATTTCCGATTTTATCAGCGAATCGAACCTTTTTATCAGCGAATCACGTTTCTCCTAATTCTTTTCCCGCTGCAATAATGTTTTTTATCATAAATAAATCCCATTGTTCATAGAGTGTAAGTGACATAGTGATTTTGCGTGAAGGATACGAAAGGAGGAGTCGCTTTGTCCCAAGAGAATCAATCGTGCCTACGATTTTCTTTGGAGGAATCTTTGTGGTTTAGAAAAGGACAGGAAGTCGAGGAACTTCTATCGATCTCTCTAGACCCGGATATTACCATCCAGGAAAACGATCAGTACGTAACCATACGTGGTTCGTTGGAGCTTACCGGCGAATATAAAAGTTACGAGCCTAGCAGTGAGGGTGGCGAAGAGGAATTTACGTCCCAAAAGTTTGTAGAGAGGGTGGCTGAACGTGAGGAGGGCACATGTGAATTTTCACACCGCTTCCCAGTTGATATCACCATCCCGAACAATCGGATCCAAAGCATCTATGATATTGATGTCCTGGTAGAATCATTCGATTATGCTACACCAGAGCGCAGCTGTCTCAAACTATCTGCAGAACTGACCATCAGTGGTTTATATGCTGCAGAGCAACAGGAACAAGAAGAACCTGAGTATGAAGTACTTAACCGTTACGAAATAGAAGAGGCTGAGGAAGAAGTAGCCATTGAACAAGGGGCAGTTCAAAGCACATACGAAAACAACTTCTTATTTGAAGCGGAGGCAAGAAAACAACAGGAAGAGGAAGAAGTAGAAGTATTACCGAAGTTCCCAACCTTTAACTACCAGCCTTCAGCAGAAGAACAAGAAGAATTTGAGCCGGCATGGGCCAGAAACGAAGGCGGCCAACCGGTCGAGATGGAAGAAGAGGAAGTCGGTGTTCAAGAACAAGCGGCACCACAACCAGAGGTTATTTTTGAAGAGGAAGTAGTGCATGTAGAAGAAAGCTCATCATCCCCTGAGGAAGCACCGAAGGTTAAGAAGAAAAAGGCAGCCAAGAAGAAGAGTATGACACTTACCGAATTTTTTGCAAGGAAAGACGAAAACTCCGCCCAAACCAGTTTAAGAGTTTGCATAGTACAAAAAGGGGACACAGTAAATACCCTCGCAGATCGTTATGATATTACGGTTCAAAATCTGCTACGCGAAAATAATTTGGACCTTAATCAAGATGTTTATGAGGGGCAGGTACTATACATCCCTAGTGCTTTTGCAAAAAAATAACTATTCACAAGTGTTGAGCGGGTTTTCTTTAACCTGCTCAGCTTCTTTTAAATACTATTTCGGCTTTTCCATTGAAAGAAGGTCGAGTTGACATGAATGAGTCAAATCGGATAGAAATGTTAGCGCCTGTATTAAAAAATTATTATATTGAGCCTCATTTTGTAGAAGATTTCGGCACCGTACAAAAGATTTATTCCAATAAAGGTACGTTTGCCTTAAAGAAAATCAATCCCTCTATTGGGACTGATTTCATTCGCCATGTGCATCTACTGTACCAAAAAGGGTTTAATCGCATCGTCCCAATTTATCCAACAATGGATGGCAGGTATGCTGTGCTGCACGAAAATGACCTGTACTATCTTATGCCTTGGATGCCAAATGATCTAAAAGATAACCGCGAGCAAACCAATATGCAGTTATTTCGCGAATTAGCGAGACTTCACACCCTTTCTGCAAAAGAAATCACTGTCAACAAAGAAGAACGAACAGAGCATTATGAAAAAACCATTCAAGAAATGGAAAAACAGCAGGAATTTCTGGATGGTTTCATCGATCAATGCGAAAAAAAGACATACATGTCTCCGTTTGAATTATTGTATTGTATGTATTATAACGAAGTTAGCCAAGCACTAAAATTTTCAAAAACAAAATTTGAAGAATGGTATGAAAATACAAAGGAAACCGAAAAGGCACGAATGGTAATAACCCACGGGAAACTAGCTTCTGAGCATTTTTTGTATGATGATCGAGGATACGGCTATTTTATTAACTTTGAAAATGCACGTTATGGGTCTCCGATACATGATTTGCTCCCCTATCTTTCTCGTGCAATTAATACCAGGCCGAAGCGGAGTGATACGGCGATCGACTGGGTGTACCATTATTTCAAATACTTCCCCTTTAAACCAGATGAGAAGCTATTATTTTTCAGCTATTTAGCTCTTCCCATTCCAATCATTCAGGTAGCGGAGAGCTATTATCGAAAGCAGGGGCGAAAAAATGAGTTGAAATATGTAAGCCAACTGCAGCACCGTTACTGGCATTTAAAGAATTCGGAGTATATTGTAATGAAAATGACGGAAATCGAAAACGCACAAAAAGCAAAAGAAGGAGCCCAGCAGCAGTCATAACTCTGCGAGATGGGCTCCTTAAATAATGTCAAAATAAATAGAAACGGCAAGAACGAGAAAACAGGTTAATAGTAATACATCAAATACGGTTGGTAAAAGCAGCGTGCGGATAAATTGAAAAATACTAAATGGAATTATCAATTGGGCAGCAAACCTACGGCACATAATGAACCATGGTTTGTATTTGTATTTATGAAAATTCCTCTTCATCCCAGAACCTCCCCATTGGGATTTGACTTTTATTTATATATATATTCCAAATGCCTATAGAAGTTCTCCATTACATACATACAGTATAAAAAATAAAAAAATTGGTTATCATGATTGACGTCAAACCCTTTTTTTCGGTAGTATTACAATATAATTTAAAAAACTAAGCAACGATAGGGAAGAGTACGATGCCAGCCTACTTGTAGAGAGGGAAATCATTAGCTGAAAGATTTCCTAAGAGGAACATCAGAAGGTCGCCCAGGAGCTTCTTCTGCGAAAAGGTCAAATGATCTGATTAGTTGAAGACGGATGAAATCCGTTATCCCATTAAGTGCCAATCATATTTTTTTGATTGGAAAAAAGGTGGTACCGCGAAGCAAACTCCATTCGTCCTTTTATGACGAATGGGGTTTTTTATGTTTCTGTGGAAACAGTAGTTTAAGAAGGAGGAAATTTTAATGGAAACAAAAGAATTAACGATGCCAACGAAATACGACCCGCAATCGATTGAAAAAGGTCGTTATGACTGGTGGCTGCAAGGTAAGTATTTTGAAGCAAAGGATGACGAGGGAAAACAGCCTTATACTGTTGTTATTCCACCGCCAAACGTAACAGGTAAGCTTCATCTAGGTCATGCATGGGATACAACCCTTCAAGATATCGTTACACGAATGAAACGGATGCAAGGCTATGATGTTCTATGGCTTCCTGGTATGGACCATGCGGGAATTGCCACACAGGCAAAGGTAGAACAGAAGCTACGCAGTGAAGGCAAAAGCCGTTACGATTTAGGCCGTGAAAAGTTCGTTGAAGAAACATGGAAGTGGAAGGAAGAATATGCTTCCCACATCCGTCAGCAATGGTCGAAGCTAGGTTTAGGCTTAGATTACAGCCGTGAGCGTTTTACTTTGGATGAAGGGTTATCAGATGCCGTTCGTGAAGTATTCGTTACTCTATACAATAAAGGCTTGATTTACCGTGGTGAATATATCATTAACTGGGATCCGTCTACGAAAACAGCCCTATCTGACATTGAAGTAATCTATAAAGATGTTCAGGGTGCTTTTTACCATCTGAGATATCCTTTAGCTGATGGTTCTGGATCAATCGAAGTTGCGACAACACGTCCGGAAACGATGCTGGGAGATACAGCCGTTGCGGTTCATCCGGAAGACGAGCGCTACAAGCATTTGATTGGCAAATCGGTTATTCTGCCAATCGTTGGCCGTGAAATTCCAATCGTTGCTGATGATTATGTAGATATGGAATTCGGTTCTGGGGCAGTTAAAATTACCCCGGCACATGACCCGAACGACTTTGAACTAGGGAACCGTCATAATCTTGAGCGTATCCTTGTGATGAATGAAGACGGCTCTATGAACGATAAAGCAGGAAAATATAAAGGCATGGATCGCTTCGATTGCCGCAAGCAAATTGTAAAGGACCTTCAAGAACAAGGCGTTCTTTTCAAAATTGAGGAGCATCTTCATTCAGTTGGACACTCCGAGCGTAGTGGTGCAGTTGTTGAACCTTACCTATCTACTCAATGGTTCGTTAAGATGCAGCCACTGGCAGATGAAGCGATTGCCCTTCAAAATAAAGAAAACAAAGTAAACTTTGTTCCTGATCGCTTTGAAAAAACATATCTACGCTGGATGGAAAATATTCGTGACTGGTGTATATCCCGTCAGCTTTGGTGGGGACATCGTATTCCAGCTTGGTACCACAAAGAAACAGGTGAAGTATATGTTGGTCACGAGGCACCTGCAGACGCTGAAAACTGGGAACAGGACAAAGACGTATTAGATACGTGGTTCAGCTCCGCATTATGGCCGTTCTCAACCATGGGCTGGCCGAACAAGGAAGCAGCAGATTTTAAACGTTACTTCCCAACAGACGTTCTAGTAACAGGTTACGATATCATCTTCTTCTGGGTATCCCGAATGATTTTCCAAAGCATTGAATTTACGGGAGAGCGTCCATTTAAAGATGTTCTGATTCACGGACTTGTTCGTGACGAACAAGGTCGCAAAATGAGTAAATCTCTTGGTAACGGTGTAGATCCAATGGATGTTATTGACCAATATGGAGCTGACTCCTTACGTTACTTCCTTTCTACAGGCACATCACCAGGTCAGGATTTACGTTATAGCACCGAAAAAGTTGAAGCTACATGGAACTTTGCGAATAAAATTTGGAATGCTTCCCGCTTTGCCTTAATGAATATGGACGGCATGACTTATGAAGAAATTGATTTCAGCGGTGAAAAGTCCGTTGCCGATAAGTGGATCTTAACGAGACTAAATGAAACGATTGACCATGTTACTAAGCTTTCTGACCGCTATGAATTCGGTGAAGTAGGCCGTGCGTTATACAACTTCATTTGGGATGACTTCTGTGACTGGTACATTGAAATGGCAAAACTTCCATTATATGGTGAAGACGAAGCAGCGAAGAAAACAACTCGTTCAATCCTTGCTTATGTATTAGATCAAACGATGCGCCTATTACATCCGTTTATGCCATTCATTACCGAGGAAATTTGGCAAAACCTCCCACATGCAGGTGAGTCCATTACAACAGCTGCATGGCCAGAGGTAAAACCTGAGCTTTCTGATGAACAAGCTGCACAAGATATGAAGCTACTTATGGAAATGATTCGCGCGGTACGTAACATTCGTGCAGAAGTAAATACGCCAATGAGTAAGAAAATTAAAATGCTGGTGAAAGCGAAGGACGAATCAATCCTGAAGGCGATTGAAACAAACCGCACTTATATTGAGCGCTTCTGTAACCCAGAGGAATTACAAATGGGCATCGATATTGAATCACCTGAAAAAGCGATGTCAGCTGTTATTACCGGCTTAGAAATCATTCTTCCGCTTGAAGGCTTAATTAACATTGATGAAGAAATTGCTCGGCTTGAGAAGGAATATGAGAAGTTAAATAAAGAAGTAGAGCGCGTTCAAAAGAAATTAGGCAATGAAGGATTTATGAAAAAAGCACCTGAAAGTGTTATTGCTGAAGAGCGTGCAAAGGAAAATGACTATCTTGAAAAAAGAAGCATCGTGGAAGCACGTATTAAAGAATTAAGAGGGTAACCTTTATTAAAAGGGGTCAGCCCCCACTAATATATCTGTGGGGTTAGACCCCTTTTTCTTATTAATCAAAATGGACGGGGTGTCACGAAATGTTTACTTCATACAAAGAAGCCCTAGACTGGATTCACGGGAGATTACGGCTTGGGATTAAGCCTGGTTTAAAACGTATGGAATGGATGATGGACAAGCTGGGTTCCCCTGAAAAGAAAATCCAAACCATCCATGTGGGGGGGACTAATGGGAAAGGATCGACCGTCACCTACCTTCGAAATATTTTACAAGCAGCAGGCTATACGGTTGGTACCTTTACCTCACCCTATATCGAGCAATTTAATGAGCGTATTAGTGTCAATGGAAAACCGATTACGGATGAAGAGCTTTTACACCTGGCCAATGTCATTCGACCATTAGCAGATGAATTGGAAGAAACAGAGCTTGGCGGACCGACTGAGTTTGAAGTGATCACCGCTATGTCGTTTTATTATTTTGCAGAAATAGGAAGTGTGGACGTGGTTGTTTATGAAGTGGGATTAGGAGGACGATTTGACTCCACCAACATTCTTCATCCATTAGCTTCTATTATTACAAATATCGGATTGGACCACACGAACATTCTCGGAAACACGTATGAGGAAATCGCTTTTGAAAAAGCAGGAATCATCAAGGAGCAAACTCCAATTTTTACGGCGGTTAAACATCCAGGAGCTCTTAACGTAATAGAGAATCAAGCGAAAAAAATGAAGGCACGTATTTACCGACTGAACCAGGAATTTTCAATTTCTGAGCACCAATCATTGGGTAAAGGTGAAAAGTTTACCTTAACCACACCATCAAAAGCCTTCAGTGATTTCGAAATCAGTATGATCGGTCAGCATCAAACGGAAAATGCGGCTCTTGCAGTCTGTGCAGCACTATACTTAAATCAAGAGGGTTCGTTTCCTATCAGTGAGAAAGCGATTAGAGAAGGCTTGAAACAGGCATACTGGCCTGGCAGATTTGAAATTCTATCTGAAAATCCATTAGTCATCATCGATGGGGCTCACAATGAGGAAGGGATTACAGCACTTGTCCAAGAATTATCAACGAGATATAGAGAACGGCACATCCATATTGTGTTTGCTGCATTAAAGGATAAGAAGCTGGATGAAATGATTTCTAAGCTAGATAAAATAGCGAATCAACTCTCATTTGTTAGCTTTGACTTTCCGCGAGCAGCTTCAGCAGAAGAATTAGTAAACATCAGCCAATCGGCTAATAAAGTGGCTGTAAACAACTGGGAGTCCTATCTGATGGATGAAATTCAAGACCTTGATTCAAAAAGTATGTTGGTCATAACTGGTTCACTATATTTCATTTCTGTAGCAAAGCCAGAAATATGTAAATATTTGAAAAATACGACGATTTCTTTGTGACAAGCTATTGTAAAAGTGGTAAAATGTTTTTATCTTGAATTAATGATAATTAGGGGAGGTGGGGCAAAATGGATGTAAAGCCACAAACAAAACAAGCCATTTTTCTTGTATGGTTTTTATTAGTTCCTGCAGGGCTGTGGTTTACCTATCATACGTATCCTCCTAAAATTAACGGGCATTGGATAGATCTATTAGCCTTTTTGCTATTAACCTCAGTCGTTGCCTCCATGCCTATTGTCATTAACGAAATGTTTATCTTTTTAATTCAATGGGTGGCACTGGCTACCTTTTTGCGGTTTGGTTTATTCGTGGAAATCATCTTTGCTCAAATTGCCGTCGTAGTGTTAGTTCTTAAGCTGAGGATTCTCCGTAAGGGCGAATTGTTCCGCTTACCGCTAAATTTGATTATGTTCTTTTTCGTTTCTTTTTTAAGTGGTGGTTTGTATTATTTACTAGGCGGACATACAGGACCCAAATTACAAATAAATGCGGACTTCTTATTGCTGGCAGTCTTGTACGCAGTACTAAGCTATACATTAAATCAAGTGATTCTAGCGTTTAATCTATATGTGATTTATAAAAGTAAAGATCCGTATTTTGGGAAAGAATTCTTTGTCGAGACAATCACAACGTTAATAACCTTCCCAATCGGATTCATCTTGTACATTCTCTATAATCAAGTGGGCTTATTAGCCCTTTTGTTTGTAGGAGTACCGTTTGTCAGCTTATCTACAATCTTTAATCTCTATTATTCTAGTGAAAAAATAAATGAATACCTGCAAAAGGCAGCAGAAATTGGCCATCAAATGGCTGAACGCTTATTTATTGATGATGTCGTTGACCTTTTTATTAAGAAATTAAGTGAAATGCTGCCGGTGGATTATGCTTATATCCTTGAGGCCAGCGGCGACGAACTGAAATTGATTCGCCGGATTGAATCAGGACAAGTGTTACCAAATGATCAGCAGTTTATGAGTATACATGAAGGAATCAGTGGAATGGTTTGGGCAAACCGAAAGTCCTTCCTATTCAAAACAAAGAAGGATTGGATTGAGTATTCGAATGGCTACATCCCGAAGGATGCCGAAAGTATTCTGGGTGTTCCCATCATTAGGAGTAAAAAGTTAATCGGTGTCTTACTGTTAGCTTCAAGAAGAAAACGAGCCTATGAAAAATCACAGTTAATGATTATTGATATCCTTTGTTCTCATTTTGCTATCGCAATTGAAAATGCACGCCATTATGAGCAAACCAAGAGACAGAGTGAGCGTTGTGCCTTAACGAATCTATATAATTATCGTTACTTTGAGAATATGTTAACAGAGGAATTTGAAAAACTTACCCGTTTCGAACGTAAAATGCTTTCATTAATTATTCTTGACATTGACCATTTTAAAAACGTGAATGATACGTATGGCCATCAAAGTGGAAATGAAATTTTGTGCGAACTGGCTAGTAGGTTAGGTAAGCTGGTCGGAGTCAGAGGAATAGTTGCCCGTTATGGCGGCGAGGAATTTGTGGTCCTTTTACCGGATGTATCAAAAGAAGAGGCCTATCAAATGGCTGAACTCATCCGTCAATCCATCGCAAACTGGCCGTTCAGCATAAGCCAGTCGCTGGACCAAAAGCATCAGCAGGTCAGAATCACCGCTTCCATCGGGGTGGCAACCGCACCAGAAGATGCCGAAGATTCATTAGCATTGATCCGCCATGCAGACCGTGCTCTTTATGTAGGGGCTAAGCGGGCAGGACGGAACCGGGTGGCGGAATACTCTTCGTGTTAAATAGAATAATACAAAAAACCGCAGGTTCCACTTTGGGACCTGCGGTTTTCTTAGTATTTAACTTTTGTTCCTTTGTCCTCATTAAAAATCCACTCACTAACTGCAGGAGTATAACAAGTATTTTTTGCAATTGGGTAGTCAACTAGTTTAAAATTGGAATCTAGCCTGTATGTTTTACCTGTAATACAAACCCCATATGCTTCCCCAATATTTACAATGTTGTTTGCAAAAATAGCATCTCCATATATATTAATACTTGCTGACCCTTGCAAGGTTAATTTAGTAATGTATGCATCCCCTTTAACTGTTACAGATCGTTTACCTTCAATAACGATATTATTACTAAAATATGTTGAATAATCATAAGGTTTATCTTTATTTTTATCTTTGGAGCTATTCAGCAATAAAACTTGTTGTGTTTCATTCGTTTTATAATAGGATGGTGCTGGTTTTGGCTGTCCTACTTTATTCGTTTGTGAAATTTTATCGATTGTGATTAAACCATTAACTGTTGCGGGTTCACCTGAAGCAGTTCCTTTACTCTCAAAGTTAATAATGATCTTATTTGAAACAGTATTAGAATTAGGAGGATCAATGTTTTTAAAGGTGATTTCAAATTTATTGTTAGCAGTGTCAACTTCTACAGGGGCTATACTATTCCTTAAAGATGTTAATAATGCTTCATGGAAATAATAGTCATAGGACTTAGTATTAGTTGAGATAGCTTTTTTTGCTGTAGCAGTTGCCTTTGCTGTGGTAACTAAATTAGATACTATGCGCTGATAATAGGTTATACCCATTTCTGCTAGGTCCGTAGCTTTGTTATGAAAATCAGTTTTTTTTACTTGAATTCTAGCGTTTAATGCTGCTCCACTTAGCGCTAAACCCAAAATCATGACTACTGTCATAATAATCATAACAAGAATTAACGTGTAACCTTTCTCGCTCTTTATAATAATCACCCCCTAATACTGTTTTATAACTGTGTTTACCTCATATGACTGCCCTTTTTGGTTAAAAACCTTTAAATAAATAGTCAGTGCTTCTGATGGATATATAACCTTTTCACCAGTAAATTCAACCTCATCAATTTTAATGTTTATACTCAATTCTTCATTTTTCATTGGAACGAGATCTGTGGATGATTTACCGATATATACGTGTTCACTATCAACATATTTAATCAAATAATACTCTTTTGAATTAACATCTAGGGAATGTAACGATTCTTTTTGATGGTAATTCTTTATAGTAGCTAATATTAAATTAGCTTCTTGGTTTAAATTTACTTTTCTTGAAATATTATTGTAGTTATTTTTCGAACTAATTAGTACTCCATACATGACTGAAGAAATAATTAACAGAATTGAAAGGGCTGCTAAAACTTCTACTAACGTGATTCCCTTTTGATTTTTCATGTCTCACCTTCGAATATAAGTGTATGTTTCAGATTTATTACCGGCACTTGTAGGATCTTGGACAATGATTTTAAACAAAAGTAGATTTTGGGGGCTATTTTTTGATATTTCCACTTTTACATCATACCTTGGATCTATAGTATCATCTATTAATCCTTCTAATTCAGTTTTTGTTAAAGATGTTTTTATTACCTGCTCCAACGAATTGATAATTAAATTGTCAATTAAATCTTGTTTTGTAATTTCTATTTCAACTAAGTTAACAATTTTTTGTGCAGTTTGCATAGTATCTAATTTTTGGTCGTTACTCTTGGTAAATAATGCTGACTGGCTAAAAAAGCTTATAAAAGATGTTAGAATAATTGCCAGCAATACAATAGAAACAAGGACTTCTACCAATGTTAGTCCTTTTTGACTATGGAATCTGTCCTCCATAAAAATTCCCGCCTTCTGCTTTAAAAATATTTAATAGTATTATACAATATTTATTAAGCTATTTTGTCTGATTTTTGATTAATAGAACGAATTGAGTCAGGTATTGTCAAAGAATTACTATGATAAAAGAACTAATAAGAGTGGGTGTGAATAGATGACTTTAATTTTATGGGCCTTTATCACCATGCTTGTTTTAATGTTAATATTATTCATAATCCCATTAAGACTGACGGTTAAAGGCAAACTTCTCATTGCTTTAACATGTTTCCTTTTTGCAATAAGCGGTCTTTTTTTAGTTGCTTTATTCCCACTGTGGGAAACAACATTAATGCTTTTAACACTCATCTTTTTAACAGCATACTTTATGGCTACACGAATAGGGATGTGGATCATTAACAATCCTCCTGTGTTCAAAACAGAACTTAACAAGGAATCTATTTATCAAGTTAACTTTCAAGTAAGTACAATAAATGAAAGTACTTCTTTAGAATCGAAGGAGTTAAATAAAGGCTTTTCTAAGCCAACAATTAATTTTGAAGAGGAAATAAAAATACAGAACATACCATATAAAGATAATTTAATAGACGCTGATATTTCATTCTTACTAGAGCGAAATTTTGAAATTCAAGCTGATGTGCAACGAGAGGCACATGAGAAAGAGAAGAGTTCTTTATTAGAAATAGAGGGTTTGCTAGTTGAGAAGTCCATCGGAAAGGGAAATTCTTCAAATCTCTATTGGCTTGATGATATGGACGATTTACTAGAACCCCAAGACTCTACTATGGATAAATTCGTAGTGACAAAAGAAAAGAAAGAATTATTTCAAAAATAAGTTGGGAAGTGGCTGATAAATTGAATAAAAATCAGCAAATTATCAAGTTGTTTGTTGTTTTGTTATTTGGTACAGGATTTATTTTTAGCTTCTCCTATTATGGTGCAAAAGCGTTTGATAATTCGACAAGGACAGACGGAAAGTTTTCTAATGGTACAACCATTGGGAATCTTGATGTCTCAGGAAAAACAAAAGAAGAAGCGATTAGACAATTGGAACAGAAGTATGTTGATTGGCTGAAGGAAGAATCTATTAAACTGCAATACGGAGAAATGACAGCCTCCATTGATTTAAATTTATTTCAGTTAGATGCCCAGCAAACTGTCGACTCTGTTAAAGATGGTCAAAAAAACGCAGCTATCCTTACGATTAAAAAGCAAAAGGTAATAGACCAACTTGGATCTCTTTTTCCAGAGTTGAAAAGTAATAATCTTGATTTAGACAAGCTCACTGCTAGTCTAAACAAAACAGCTTCTCTTTTCGAAACAGGTAACCAAACCTTTAACCTATATAATGAGTACCTAATAGCCAGTCAAAAAAAAGATTCAGTATTAAATACAACGGTCATAAATTTAAATGAAATTCCTAACGAATTGCAAACTTTCATTGAAAAAAATCCTGCGATTGAGCTTAAAAAGGAAACAGCATTTTCACTACTTGAATTGGCTAAGAAACATAATATGAAAGACGCCTACACATTAGATGTATTAGCCACCGGAATTTATCAAACTGTCCTTCCTACTAATATTTCAGTAGAGGAAAGAAACATCAGTATTTCTCTTCCTGATTATGCAGCGTTAGGATTTGAGGCAAAGGTAAATCAAAGTAGGAATGCTGATTTAGTGCTAGTTAACCCTAATAAAGAAAAATATATTCTTGAAATAAAATTAGGAAATAAAAAATTATTGGTTACTCTTAAAGGTCTAAAGTTTGCCTACAATTATAAAATCAGCACAAAAGACGAACAGAAGTTAACTCCTAAAACAGTTGTTAAATATAGTCCATTGCTCGTTCCTGGAAAAACGATGGTACAGACAAAAGGAATTAACGGTCTATTGATTAAGGTATATAGAGATGTTTATCAAGGTGAATCATTTATTAAAAGAGAGATAATCTCTGAGGATTACTATCCTCCAACCTATCAGGTAGAGATTCATGGCCTAGCTGGAAATGAGCAGGGAACTACGAATGACTCTACAACGACAGGCACTCAGACGACTGAATCAACTACTTCAAGTGTTACCCAAACACTAACAACAAGAGATAGAAACCAACCAGATTCAAATGACAGTGACTTATGGGGAATACCGAATGAACAACCTAAATAAAAGCAGGGATCAAAAATGAGACAAGCTCGTAAACGACTTGGGGATTTATTAATGGAAGTTGGGCTAATAACCTCTGAACAACTCCGAATAACATTGGAAGAAAAATCAAATAATCAAAAAATTGGGGAGGCCTTTCTTCAAAGAGGCTTTATTACAGAACAACAATTAATTGAAGTGCTCGAATTTCAGTTAGGCATTCCACACATTAGCTTATTTAACTATCCTTTTGATACAAACCTTTTTTCACTTATACCTAAGGAAACAGCCAGAAGAAATCTAATCATTCCTCTAAAAAAAGAGGGGAATAAACTTTTCATCGCGATGGCAGACCCAATGGATTATATCATGATAGACGACTTACGCTTATCAACTGGTTTTCAAATTCAACCCGTAATCGCTACAAAAGATGATATTCTTAGAACAATTAATAAATTTTATAACATCGATGATGGATTTGAAGAACTGCTTGGAGAATTTCAACAAAAAGAAAATGGGCGGATTGACGATGTAACCGATTTAGATTCTCCCATTGTACGCTTAGTGAATCAACTGCTTTCTGCGGCTGTCCTACAAAGGGCAAGTGATATTCATATTGACCCCCAAGAAACGAAGGTCGTAGTCCGTTATCGTATAGATGGATTATTACGTGTTGAGAGGGTACTTCCGCGCCATATGCAGGGTGTATTAACTGCAAGAATTAAAATTATGTCCAACCTCGATATTACTGAACAGAGGATTCCTCAGGATGGACGTATAAAACTAAATCTAGATTTTCATCCAGTTGATCTTCGGGTTTCTACTTTGCCCACTGTTTATGGCGAAAAAATAGCCATGCGATTGCTTGATATGAGCTCAACTTTAAATGATTTAAGTAAACTTGGATTTAATTCACTAAATATGAAGAGATTTAATGAGTTAATTGAAAAACCAACAGGAATAGTCTTGATTACGGGGCCAACTGGTTCAGGAAAATCTGCGACTTTATATGCGGCATTAAATAAATTAAATAGTGAAAATGTTAATATTATTACAATTGAAGATCCAGTTGAATATCAGTTAGAAGGCATTAACCAAATCCAAGTGAATACAAATGTTGGAATGTCTTTTGCAACTGGGCTGCGCTCCATCCTTCGTCAAGATCCTAACATTATTATGGTTGGGGAAATTCGTGATAAAGAGACGGCGGAGGTGGCGATCCGTGCATCATTAACTGGTCATTTAGTGTTAAGCACACTTCATACTAATGACTCAATCGGAACAGTAACTAGACTTATAGATATGGGGATAGAACCTTTTTTACTTGCATCTTCCTTAAGTGGGGTTGTGGCCCAGAGACTTGTTAGAAAGGTGTGCCGCGATTGTGTTGAAATACATGAGCCTTCAAAAAGGGAAATTGAGATTTTTTCAAAGCGGGGGATAAAGATAGAAAGAATCTCCAGGGGGAAAGGCTGTTCCTCTTGTAATATGACGGGTTATAAAGGTAGAATTGCCCTTCATGAAGTATTAATCATCAATGATGAGTTAAGTAGAGCAATGATGAATGGTGAGTCTTTTCAAAAGCTAAAGGAATTAGCAAATATAAATAAAACCATCTTTTTAATTGATGATGGGTTGTTAAAAATTAAACAAGGGTTAACAACTACAGAAGAGGTTTTACGTGTAGCCATTCTGGAATAGGAGTAACTGGACATGAAAGAAAAACTAGATTCTATCTTGAAGGCTGCCATTGAATATAAGGCCTCTGATGTTCATTTTACCGTAGGAGTACCACCAGTTATGCGTATTAATGGTGACTTAAAAAGGTATGGATCAGATACTTTGTTGCCAGCTGATACAGAAGCAATGGCACAAGCTATAATTCCAGATAATATGTGGGACCACTTTAAGGATAAGGGAGAACTTGATTTTTCTTATGGTGTTGCCGGCAGCTCGCGATTTCGGGTTAATGCCTATCACCAACGTAAAAGTGTATCATTGGCCCTAAGAGTGGTTGCCTCAAAAGTTCCATCTATCGAAGATCTAGATTTACCTGAAATTATCCCTAGGTTAGTAGAGAAACCTCATGGACTTATTCTTGTAACGGGTCCAACAGGTAGCGGAAAATCCACCACACTTGCTTCAATGATAGATTATATGAATCGCACGATGCGGAAGCATATTATTACTTTGGAAGATCCAATTGAATTTTTACATCGACATGGTAATTCCATTATTGATCAAAGAGAAGTGGGATTTGATACAATCAATTACGCCAGCGGATTAAAGTCAGCTCTTAGACAAGATCCAGATGTTATACTTGTCGGAGAGATGCGTGATCTAGAAACGATGTCTATTGCAATTACAGCGGCTGAGACAGGGCATCTAGTTCTTGGTACACTTCATACATCAAGTGCACCTACTACTATTAATCGGATTATTGATGTTTATCCATCCACACAGCAGCCACAAATACGTGTTCAGCTAGCTTCTGTGTTAGTTGGGGTTATTTCACAACGATTATTTCCGACAACAGATAGAAAAGGAAGAAAAGCCGCAACAGAAATTCTGGTTAATAATCCTGCAATTGCTAATTTAATCAGAAATGAAAAAATCCATCAAATTCAAAGTGCAATGCAAACTTCCCGTGCGCAAGGGATGCAAACACTTGAGATGAGTATAAGAGAACTTATTGACCGAAATCTGATTCATAAGGAAGCAGCAGCACAATATTTACAAGAAAAGATGATGATGAATGGCTAGATTTAAATATTCTGGTCGGGATCGAAATGGTAAAAGTCAAGGAAGCATTTCAGCGGCTTCCAAACGAGAAGCAATGATGAAACTAAGGGATAATGGAATCAGAGTTATTGAAATAAAGGAATTACCTGAAACTCTTTTAACAAAGGAAATAACAATAGGAAAACCTGTTAAGCTACAGGATTTTGTTATTTATCTAAGGCAGTTTTCAACCTTAATAAAAGCTGGGGTTACGATTGTAGAAGCAACATCTATTCTTGCATTTCAAACTGAAAGTAAAGCTTTGAAAAAAGCCTTGCTTAATGTGGAACAAGAGTTAAGGGAGGGCAATCCTTTATCGGAAGCTGTTTCGAATCACAAAAAAATTTTTTTACCGATGTTTATTAATATGGTTCGAGCGGGTGAAGTTAGTGGGGATTTAGATGAAACCCTTGAACGCTTGGCAGACCATTTTGAAAAACAGCATTTTACAAGGCAAAAGATTGTCTCTGCACTAGCATATCCACTAGTAGTTGGAATAATAGCGATAATGGTAGTCATATTTTTACTTGTTGCAGTTGTTCCCACATTTGTAACAATGTTTGCTGACATGGGCGGTGAATTGCCAGCTATAACTAGATTCGTTCTAGCTTTAAGTGGTTTCATGCAATCATTTTGGTGGCTTGTTCTTATTATTGGTACTCTATTTATTGTTTTCATTACTGTCCTGAATAATAACAAAGGAACTAAATATTATTTAGATGTCTTTTTGTTAAAAATGCCAATTTTCGGGAACCTATTACAAAAAGCAGCATTGGCACGTATGGTTCGTACTTTAAGTTCATTATTCTCTAGCTCTGTACCTATCCTTCAAGCTATGTCTATTGTTGAGAAGGTAGTTGAAAATGAAGTTATTGCCAGAGTTATTCAGGAATCTAGGGATTCTCTTGAAAAGGGTCGCTCAATGACAGAGCCAATGCAAAAGCATTGGGCATTTCCTCCGTTAGTTACCCAGATGATTGCAATTGGCGAGGAAACAGGTGCACTGGACGCTATGTTATCAAAAATTGCAGAGTTCTATGAGAAAGAGGTAGAAGCTGGGACTGACCGATTAAAATCATTAATTGAGCCCTTAATGATTGTGGTTTTAGCTGGCCTTGTCGGAACCATCGTATTGGCCATAATGGTTCCAATGTTTAGTATGTTTGACCAATTTCAACAAATGAATCAATAATTGACAAAAAAGTTAAGTAAATGAGCAGGAATGACAAAATACCAAATAATTCACTTTTCATATATCAGTCAATTACAGTATACTACAAGAGACAATATCACTAGGTTTATAGGCCTATAGAGGAGATGAAAGTATGTTACAAAAGTTAAAAAACAAGCTAAAAGATCAGCGTGGTTTAACATTAATTGAATTACTAGCAGTCATTGTTATATTAGGTATTATTTCTGCAATTGCAGTACCAAGTATTTTAGGAATAATTGATAAAAGCAAAAAAGATGCTAAGGTTGCAGAAGCAGTGCAAATTATTAATTCTGCTAAACTATATGTAACTACTAATCCTAATGCAACTATAATAAAAAAAGCAGATTTGACTCAGTACTTAGATAATGTTAAAGATACAAATGATTTCGTGGTAAAAGTTGTAAAAAGTGGAAATAAATTTATTTATACTCTGGGTAATCACGATGCTGCTGGAATTGTTCCGAATGAAAGTAGTGATAAGATCGATGCAGTAACGGATGTTACAGCTGAAATTGCAGGTTCAAAAACAGTAACAGAGGATGAACTCCAAAATTATACCAATGCAAAATAATCTTGTTTTAATTTATTTATTTTTAATTGGCTTAACTTTTGGGTCTTTCTTCAATGTTGTTGGACTGCGGGTTCCATTGAAAAAATCAATTGTAGCTCCAGGCTCTGCTTGTCCAACTTGTGGGCATCAATTGAGAGCATACGAATTAATTCCAGTTTTATCGTACATGATTCAAAAGGGGAAATGCCGCGGCTGTCAGTCGCGGATTTCACCTATATATCCAACTATGGAACTAATTACAGGTATCCTGTTTGCAACAGCACCTTTAGTGGTTGGTTGGTCTAGTGAATTAGTCCTAGCGCTAACACTAATTTCTATGTTTATCATTATCATAGTTTCAGATATTCACTATATGATCATCCCTGATAAAATTCTCATTTGGTTTGCAGGGATTTTTTTGTTGGAACGGATTATTTGGCCGTTAAACCCATGGTGGGATAACCTTATAGGTGCATGTGCAGGATTTACACTCCTACTCATTATCGCTCTTGTTAGCAAAGGCGGTATGGGCTTTGGTGACGTTAAACTGTATGCATTGCTAGGATTCGTTTTGGGTTTTAAATTAGTACTTATATCCTTCTTTCTTTCGACATTATACGGTGCAGTTCTCGGTGGATTAGCAATGTTGTTAAGAATTGTCAAAAGGCGTCAGCCGATACCTTTTGGACCTTTTATTGCAGCGGGAACCCTGTCAGCTTATTATTGGGGATCGGAAATGATCGAACTTTATATACGTTTTCTTAATCAAGGATTTTAACTAAGGGGTTTTTTACATGGCTTTTTCCCTCTTCTCATCCAAAAATCGAATAGTTAATATAGTGCTAAATGACCACTCCATTCGCTATTTGGAACTAAAGCATGCGAATCCTCCGACAGCTCAGAAATGGGGAGAGCGTTTTTTACCACCAGGAATTATTTGCGACGGTAAAATTGCAGATATGGATTCGTTAGTGAATATTTTGGATGAGTGCATTGATGAATGGAAAATTCAACGGCGCCAAATCCGCTTTGTTGTTCCAGATCAACTGGTCATCATCCGAAAGGTTTCCGTTCCTGCAGAAATTCAAGAGGATGAAATGAAGGGTTATTTATATTTGGAGCTCGGATCTAGTATTCATTTACCGTTTGAAGAACCCATATTTGATTATTACCTGCTTTCACAAAATGAAAAAACAAAGGATCTTCTTTTATTTGCTGCTCCGGAACAGTATGTAATGGAATATGCAAATCTATTTTCCAGTAAAAAGCTGACACCAGTTGCTGCGGATATTTCTCCGTTAGCACTATACCGTTTATACCAACAGCTTGGTTTTGGAAAAGAGAATGAGATTCTTTTTATGATTCAGTTTGATTTAACAAGTGTTAATTTATGTGTTTTTGAAGGTACAGTCCCTGTGGTTATGCGTCCATTTGCCCTCCTCTTTAATTTAGAAAATTGGGAAATACAACGTTACTCGATAGGAACTATGGATATTAAATATACAGGTGAAGCGGATGAACTGGTTATTCAGTTTGAAGACATTATTAATGAAATTAATAAATTAATGGATTTTTATCGTTATTCTCTTAACAAAGAGAAAAATGGCATATCTAAGTTTTTGCTTACTGGGGATCATCCAATGCTTCGTGCTGTATTTGATGAAATGAAAGAGAGATTTGAAGTTCATGTTGAACAGTTGTCAGTAGTTACCGGCTCCAATGGAAAGTCAGGAAGTATCCCGGCAAGTCTTTTACTAACACTAGGTCTCGCTTTAAAAGGGGTGAAATAATGCTAGTAGATATTAATTTGCTTCCACAAAATGACCCCAAAAAAATAAATATTATTCTTATTAGCTTAGGCTTACTTGCATTATTTATTCTCATTAGTGGTTATTATTTTTGGCAAACTCAAACGATAAAGGATAAAATAACATCTTTGGATAAAAAAATCACCATAATTAAAGACATTACTGATAAAGAACAGCAAAATAGTGAAATAGGTTCATCTGCTAATTCAGTAAGCCTATTAAAAAGTGCCATTGCTTGGGCAAGTGACTACCCACTCCAAACTGTACCAGTCATGCAACACTTAACTTCATTATTACCAGAACGCGGATTTATCCTATCCTTTGCATATACTGAGGCCGGAACGGTTACGCTTACGGTTCAATTTGATAGTGCTAGAGAGGCAGCCTACTTTTTAGATAGTCTCCATGAATCTAAGTGGATAGAAGAGGCGAGTCTAAATTCACTTTCAACCACTCAGCCTGAAACAGAAACCAATGCTGCTTTTAATACGGCAGCTTCGAATAGCCAAGTGACTACTTCGGGTACGACAACAAGTGCTAACCAAACGACAACCGATCCAAATACGGTTGACTATCAGAACAATACAACAGATAGTACAACAAAAACTAATCAGACGAATCAAAGTAACACGACAACTACAGCTAATCAATCAAATGTTAATACAGCTCCATCTAGTTCAACCATAAAGAAGTCAACAAATTATCTTCCACGATATACTGGGCAATTTGAGATTAAGTTTAACAAGGAAGAAATTAAGAAAAGTACGAAGAAGAACAAAACGCATGTGGACGGAGTGGAGGGCTCATGAAGCTTCATTTCTCTAAGAGAGACAAATTAATTGTAGCTGTCGGTGCTCTTTTGCTAGTATTACTCATCGTCTACGCACAATTCTTTTCGTTAACACCATTAAAGTCTGACTTACGTATTAAGCAGCAGGAATTAGAGTCAGAGCAAAAGCTGTTGGATATTGTCAGTCATAAAAAGGCGGCTTCCACCAAAACGACAACGGTTGACACTAAGGAGCTCCAGAAAAAGCTTCCTGTTGGTCCGCTTCAGGAACAGTTTATTCTAGACCTTGAAAAAGCAGAGAATGTATCGAACAGTCAGATTACATCCATGGGCTTTAGTAAGGATGCAGATGTTGCGGTTACAAGCGACCAAACAGCTGCCCAAACAACAACGACAAACACTGCACAAACAACCACGGCAGATCCAAATGCAGCGCAAACTCAACAGCCGGTAACTCCTGTACCTGCAGGTTTGAAGAAAATGACTGTCCAGTTAAGCGTGGAATCACAGAAATATGAGGATCTTGAAAAATTTATCGAAACGTTGGAATCCTTACAGCGATTAGTAGTAGTTGAGGCCATTACCTATTCAGGTGGACAAGAGATTACTAGTCTGAACCAAGAAGACGCACCTATTAGCTATAGCCTTACAGTTTCAGCTTTTTATATGCCAACTCTAGCTGATCTAGCTGCAGAACAACCAACCATCGATGCACCGGCACCGGCGGGGAAGGATAACCCATTAAGTCAGTTTCCTTCGACCGCACAAACACAGCCGTAATTAACAACACTGCGAACTTACAAATAATTTGACGAAAGTCTACGATAACAAGACGACAAAAGTCTTGTTATTTTTTTTTGCCTGTATGTTAGGATGAAACCAATGAGCTAGCGGAAGAGAGGAGTACGAATAGTGGACAAGCCTAACAAAGGCAATACAATTAAGATAAAATTAAATGGTGAAAATACAAATTTTGAGGAAGAAGCTTCAAAAAAGGAGCCAGAATTCAGCACCAACTCATCGACAAGAGTGATCAAGATAAACACAACCCCAACAGAATCGGACGGCTATTTAGAGACAGCTGCTGCACAGGAATCTGTTGATGAGAGTTTTGACTGGATTATACCTGAATCCTCTGACAATGATCTTGTGGAATATAAAATTGCCACGACTACCAATTCAAAGAAAAGCGGTCCAAAAAAAAACAAGTCCATTCCTTTAGACAGCATAAAGAAGAACGGTAGGCCGTTAGGCTCTTTCTTTGTTTCTGCGACCTTTGCCATCCTCATCGGACTAACGATTGGCATTTTTATGCTTAAGATGGTTACAGAACCTAGTAAGAAGGTGGTGACTGAACCCACAGTGGTCAAACAAACAGGTCGAACGGAAACGACGACATCTACTGGCAAAACAACGACAGCTGTTGTCGAGCAACTAACAACCAATGTCATTCAAGGAGGAGTTTTTTCTTCGAAGGATGGTGCCAAAGAGACAGCTGATCAAATTACTGCTAAGGGAATACCCTCGCAATTAGTGGAAATGGACGGTAAGCAATTTTTATTTATGGGTGTAGCAGATACCATTACTACTGCAAAAACGTTAGGTATCCAGTACAAAGAAAATGGAGTCAAAGAGGTATTTGCGAAGCCGATATTAATAGATGAGAAGAAGGTGGCCGATGTATCTGAAAAGGAGAAAGCCTTTTTAGAAGCGGCACCGACTATGTACCAGGCATTATCTATTGTGACTTCGAGTGCACTTGTTACTAAGTCCATTCCTGAAGAATCCAACAAGACATTAACAGCTTTAGGTGAGCAGTTAAAGGTAAGTGGATTGAAAAATGAGAATGTAAAAAAGCTACATGCTGAATTAGCTGGTGCGGACGCTAAAATTAAGGAGTTTCAAAAATCAAAAGACGAAAAAAGCTTAAGTGCAGCCCAACAGCACTTATTAAACTTTTTATCAGTCTACTATGCCATGTAATCGACAAAAAACCATATTTTCCGGGAAATGAATAATAACATAAAGCCTGTCCAAATAGGGGAGGCTTTTCATCGTCATAATAAGTGATAGAATTCAAATTCACATGCATAATTTGACAGATTTCTTCAAAATTTAGTTATATAAAAATTGTTTGCTTCTACAATTTCTGATAGGATTGAATTGTATCTCCCTAATGAAGCAAAAAAGGTAAGGTGATTGAATGCAGAACCTCATTTTAGCCTCTTCTTCTCCACGGCGAAAAGAACTTCTAGAAAATCTCCGCTTAACATTCGCAGTCTCAAGCAGTGATGTAGACGAAAGCTTTGACCCCACACTCTCCCCAGAGGAGGTAGTAATGGAGTTAGCCGAGCGAAAGGCACAGGCTGTTTTTAAGGACAATCAAGAAGCCTTTGTCCTCGGTTCGGACACGATTGTTGTTGCGAATAATCAAATTTTAGGAAAGCCAGCTGATGAAGCAGAAGCCGTTCGTATGCTGAAAACTCTTTCAGGTAGTCAGCATGAAGTATTTACTGGTGTTTCAATAGTGTCTCCAACGAGCAAGACCCGTTTCTACGAAAAAACAGAAGTATGGTTTTGGGAGTTAACGGAGGACGAAATCCGTTCATATGTGCAAAGTGGTGAACCGCTTGATAAAGCAGGTGCCTATGGTATTCAACAGCTCGGAAGTATGCTTGTCAAAAAAATAAATGGAGATTATTTTGCGGTTGTCGGTCTGCCAGTAGCGAGGACAATCAGAGAACTAAGAAAGGCAGGCTACCAGTTACCGTATTAACTTTTTTGTGCCTTAGCTCCCGAAAAAAATGGGAGGAAAAAAATGTCAACTGATACATTGATGATTCGTGATTTTCCACAAGACGAAAGGCCAAGGGAACGGTTTATTCAACAAGGACCACAAAGTTTATCTAATCATGAACTAATTGCGATTCTGCTTCGGACAGGAACAAAGGATGAATCCGTCCTGCAATTATCGAATCGTCTGCTGAACCATTTTGAAGGGTTACGGCTATTAAAAGGAGCTACGTTAGAAGAAATAACCGAAATCAAAGGAATTGGCTCTGCAAAGGCCATTCAAATTTTAGCAGCGGTTGAAATCGGCAGACGTATTTCTAACTTATCATTTAATGACCGTTATGTGATCCGCTCCCCTGAAGATGGAGCAAAGTATGTCATGAATGATATGCGCTTTCTATCGCAGGAACATTTCGTTTGTTTATATTTGAATACAAAAAATCAGGTCATCCATAAACAAACGGTGTTTATCGGTAGCTTAAATGCCTCAATAGTCCACCCGAGGGAAGTCTACCGCGAAGCATTAAAGCGCTCTGCAGCAAGCATCATAGCCCTTCATAACCATCCTTCCGGAGACCCGACACCGAGCCGCGAGGATATTGAAGTAACAAAGAGATTGGTCGAGTGTGGAAAAATAATTGGGATTGACCTCCTTGACCATCTAATCATCGGTGAAAATAAGTTTGTTAGTTTAAAGGAAAAAGGGTATTTATAACACTATTGTTTTATTTGACGATACGATATAATATTAGTTATGATTTTTTAGGACTGCCCTGTGAAAGGGCCAATAATAAATTAAGAAATAGACATGATAAGTAAGGCGATTACCTGCCTATTGCTATTTTGCATTTTGTATGTGTAGAAAGGGAGATACAACACTATGTTTGGAATTAGATCGAGAGACCTTGGAATTGACTTGGGTACTGCCAACACCCTCGTATATGTGAAAGGAAAAGGCATTGTTTTGCGTGAGCCTTCAGTAGTTGCCATGCAGACTGAAACAAAGAATATCGTAGCAGTTGGAAATGATGCGAAAAATATGATCGGGCGTACACCGGGAAATGTGGTTGCCCTTAGACCGATGAAGGACGGGGTAATTGCTGATTTCGAAACAACGGCATCAATGATGAAGCACCATATTCGTCAGGCTCAGAAGAGTAACAATCCTTTTTCAGGCAAGCCATATGTCATGGTTTGTGTGCCTTCAGGTATAACAGCGGTTGAGGAGCGGGCAGTGATTGACGCGACAAGACAAGCTGGTGCGAAGGATGCTTACACCATTGAAGAACCATTCGCAGCTGCGATTGGTGCGAACCTACCTGTTTGGGAGCCAACTGGTAGTATGGTCGTTGATATTGGTGGAGGTACCACTGAAGTTGCGATTATTTCTCTAGGAGGAATCGTAACAAGCCAGTCGATTCGCGTGGCTGGAGACGAAATGGATGATAGCATTATTTCATATATCCGCAAGAATTATAATTTAATGATTGGGGAGCGTACTGCGGAGTCCATTAAAATGGAAATTGGTTCTGCCGGAACACCGGATGGAATCGACAACATGGAGATTCGCGGACGTGATTTATTAACGGGTCTGCCGAAAACCATTGAAATCACAGCAAAAGAAATTGCCACTGCACTAAATGACACAGTCTACGCGATTGTTGAGGCTGTAAAGAATACATTAGAAAAAACACCACCTGAACTTGCAGCGGATATTATGGACCGCGGTATTGTATTAACGGGTGGAGGCGCGCTTCTGCGCAATCTGGACAGGGTGATTAGTGAAGAGACAAAGATGCCGGTCCTTATTGCTGAAAATCCACTCGATTGCGTTGCGATTGGGACAGGAAAAGCGTTAGACCACATTCATTTATTTAAAAACAAAGCGAAAGACTCAAGATAATAAGAGGAAGCTTCTTTTTAGGCGACGTTATTTTATCTAGAAAAATAGAGGTGTATAATCATGCCACAGTTCTTCTTGAATAAACGACTGATTATTTTGCTTGTCAGCATAATTGTTCTCGTGGCATTGATTGGGTTTTCTTTAAGGGAGAGAGAGAAGCTTACCTGGCCGGAACAATTTATTAAAGATACAGCCGGCTGGGTTCAATCCCTGGTTTCAAAGCCTACCAACTATGTTGCCGGCTTTTTTGAAAATCTCCAGGACTTATCAAATACATATGAAGAGAATAAAGAATTAAAATCACGGATTGAAAATCTTGTCAGCCTTGAAGCAGAAGTTCAAGAACTGAAAAAAGACAACAAAGAATTGCGTGACGTTCTCGGTGAAAAAGAGACCCTGAGAGATTTGAAACCATTACCAGCTACAGTTATTGGTAGAAATCCTGATCGTTGGCATGAAATGATTATTATTGACAAAGGTAGTTTACAAGGAGTCAAGAAAAATATGGCTGTTGTTACGGCAAGCGGGTTGATTGGAAAAGTTAAGAGTGTAACTCAATTCAGTTCAACCGTACAGCTGTTAAGTGCAATGGATCCTAAGAACCGGATTTCCGCAATTGTTCAAGGAACTACAGATGTGTATGGACTTGTTGAAGGCTATGACAAAGAGAAAAAACTACTCAAGGTGAAGGCAATACCTTCTGGCGAGAAGATCGAAAAAGGCCAGACAGTTATTACTTCTGGTTTAGGTGGGATTTTCCCAAAAGGATTAATGATAGGGAAAGTCGTAGAAGTAAATCCGGACCAGTATGGATTAAACCAAACTGCACTTGTCAAACCAGGAGCTGATTTCTATGACATCAAGTCAGTGATGGTAACGAAGAGGCTTATGGCCGAGCCAGATCAAAATGATTTAACCGGTGGGAAGGAGGAAGGATCGTGAAAAAATTCCTTCTTCCTCTTTTGTTTCTATTTTTGTTGATTTTTGAAAGTATCTTTGTTCAATACCTACCTGATGGCTTATTAGGTAAGGATCGCATCCTTGTACCGCACTTTCTTTTTGTAGCACTGTTGTTTTTAACGATTTTTGTGGGTAAAAAGAAAGGTGTCATTTATGCAGCTATTTTTGGGCTGTTGTTTGATGTTGTCTACGTAGAAATCATTGGAATTTATTTATTTCTCTATCCATTCATTTCATATCTTGTTTCTAAAATCATGCACATCTTGCAGGCGAATTTTATCATTGCCTTCCTCGTATCCCTTTTCGCTGTTGCATTATTAGAAGTGGGTGTCTATGAAATGGATTATTTAATCCATGTCACAAACCTTGATTTTATGAGTTTTCTTAATTTGCGTTTTTATCCAACCCTTATATTAAATGCGGCTTTTATTATCCTAGCGGGTTATCCTTTAAAGAGATTGTTTGAAAAGCATTTGGATTCATTACGAGATGAATAATGAGTTTCTGGTCTCCACTTTTAGGTTCCTTGATACTGTAAGTTTTCATTTAAAAAAAGAGGTGAATGGACGCATCATGTCGAATTATTATCAGATAGTCTGTACTTTCGATTCAGAACTAGCGTAAGGGCGTGCAAAATCTATTGAAATTTAGGGGAATTGCACGTTCCTAGACGGCTTTCTTAATTATGAGGTGAAAATTCTCCATGAAAAAACGGCAAAATGTTACAATAAAAGGAACGAAGGAAGGCCTTGTCCTTCATCTTGATGATAAGTGTTCTTACGACGATTTAAAAAAAGAGCTGGATCAGAAGCTTTCGGCAAATTCAAGAACACAGGATGACCGCCACTTAATTTCTGTTAAAGTTGAAATTGGGAATCGGTTTATTACGGAAGAACAACGAGAAGAGCTAAAGCACTTAATTCGACAGAAAAAGAATTTAGTTGTGGATGATATTATTTCAAATGTCATCACCAAAACGGAAGCAGAACGATTAAAAGCAGAAGCCGGGATTATGACCGTGTCTAGAATCATTCGTTCGGGCCAAGTTCTTGAAACTTCAGGGGATCTGCTGTTGATTGGTGATGTGAATCCTGGTGGGACAGTCGTTGCGGGCGGTAATATCTTCATTTTGGGGACCTTGAAGGGTGTGGCTCATGCCGGCTTTTTCGGAAATGAACAAGCCGTGATAGCTGCTTCAAGCATGAAACCATCACAGCTTAGAATTAGCGATTGCATTAACCGTTCGCCTGATTCCGCAAAATCTAGCGAAAATCGCGAAATGGAATGTGCTTACATAGATGATAATCGACAAATTATCGTTGATAGATTACAAGCTTTAATTCATTTAAGGCCAAATTTAACTAGATTAGAAGGGGGACATTAAAGTGGGAGAAGCAATAGTAATTACTTCTGGCAAGGGCGGCGTTGGTAAAACAACGACATCCGCAAATATTGGGACGTCTTTGGCCCTTCAAGGAAAAAAAGTATGCTTAGTGGATACAGACATCGGTCTTCGAAACTTAGATGTCGTAATGGGGCTTGAAAAC
The DNA here is from genome assembly GCF_047302305.1 of Neobacillus phoenicis. Taxonomy (NCBI): domain Bacteria; kingdom Bacillati; phylum Bacillota; class Bacilli; order Caryophanales; family Bacillaceae; genus Neobacillus; species Neobacillus phoenicis. The sequence continues at coordinate 1,980,632 of NZ_CP154847.1, forward strand.
AGAATCATTTATGATCTAGTCGATGTAGTTGAAAAAAGATGTAAAATTCATCAGGCGTTAGTAAAGGACAAACGATTTGATGGATTATTATATTTGCTTCCAGCTGCGCAAACCGTTGATAAATCGGCGGTTACACCAGAACAAATGAAAGAGCTTATTTCTGAATTAAAGCAGGACTATGATTATATTATTATTGATTGCCCGGCTGGTATCGAGCAAGGATTCCAGAATGCGGTGGCAGGAGCAGACAAGGCGATTGTTGTCACAACACCAGAAGTATCTGCCGTACGTGACGCGGACCGTATTATTGGTCTCTTAGAAAAACAAAGAAACATGGAGCCTCCAAAATTAGTGGTCAACCGTATCCGAAATCATATGATGAAGAGCGGGGACATGTTGGAGATTGATGAAATTACCCAGCATCTATCTATAGAGTTGATTGGGATTGTTGCGGATGATGAAGAGGTAATTAAAGCATCAAATCACGGTGAACCGATTGCCCTGAATCCAAACAGCAAAGCATCGATTGCATATCGAAATATCGCAAGAAGAATCTTAGGCGAATCGATTCCATTGCAGCCATTAGAAGAAGCAAACAAAGGTGTCTTCACCAAACTTAAGAAATTCTTCGGAGTAAGATAAATAGGAGCCTGTTCACGATCAAAAGTGGACAGGCTTTTTTTGTAAATTAAATTCAGTCATACTCTCAAAAATTCTCTCATAGACTTGTACAAAAAAGTGGGAAAAGGGTTGATGGGAATGGCGCGGTCTACACCGGAGGAAATACGGCGACGAATCGCTAAAAGAAAAAAAGAAATGGGTTCAACAACAACAAAAAGTCCAGAACGTCCAGAACGTCAAATCGCTTGGCCTGGTGATGATGATGACAAATACGGCATTAATTATATGAGCAGCTCCAAGAGTGGTGAAGGAGGAGATGACGGACATCCATTATTTAAAAAAGAAGTGTTCTTCTTCAAAATATTAGCATCCATCCTCCTGTTCTTAGTGGTAGCCATTCTGTTTCGCAATCAGACAGCGACCTTTGATCCAGTAAGAGATTATGTGACCAGTGCAATGGACAAGGACTTTAAATTTGCCACTGTTTCAAATTGGTATGAAGATAAGTTCGGCAAACCCTTGGCGCTTCTGCCATTCTCTGAGGGAGATAAAACAGACAAAAAGGAAGAAGTGGTCCAAACAGAATTTTCTGTCCCTGCCATGGGGAAAATCCTCGAAAACTTTGAAAAAAATGGCCAAGGCATCATGATTGAAACTGGTAAAGGAGCGCCAGTCCAATCCATTAATGGTGGTGTAGTCACCTTTGCAGGAGTAAAAGAGGGAATTGGAAAAACTGTTATCATCCAGCATTCAGATGAAACGGAAACATGGTATGGAAACTTAGACGAAATTAAAGTAAACCTTTACGAATATATCGAAAAGAGGACCGTCGTTGGAACAGTTTCCACATCAACAGGAGAAGATAAAACTAAAGGGAAATATTACTTTGCCATTAAAAAAGGCGATAATTTTATTGACCCGATTCAGGTGATTCGTTTTGAATAGAGCCATTTCATTACTCAGACAGGTTCATATCCACCCCTTGCTGTGGATTATCATTGCGATATCTATTGCAACCGCACATTTCTTGGAAGTTTGCTTGCTGCTAGGGATCATTTTTATACATGAAATGGGGCATGCAGCGGCAGCTTCTTTTTTTTCATGGAGAATCAAAAAAATTTCCCTGCTTCCGTTTGGCGGGGTTGCTGAAATGGATGAGCACGGCAACCGTCCGTTAAAGGAAGAATTAATTGTGGTGGTTGCTGGACCGCTTCAGCATCTTTGGATGATAGGAGCAGCGTACCTCTTACTATCGTTCTCGTTAATCTCTGAAGACCTATTTCAGCTCTTTATCAACTACAACTTAATGATTTTTATATTTAATCTTTTTCCAGTTTGGCCGCTTGATGGGGGTAAGCTGGTATTTTTACTGCTTTCATTAAAACACTCCTTTCCGAGTGCCCACCGGCTGACACTTATCCTTTCCTTTTTAAGTTTGGCCCTTTTTTCACTCGTAATCTTACTTATTGCGCCATCACATATAAACGTATGGGTGATTATCGCCTTTCTAGCCTTTTCTCTTTACCATGAATGGAAACAGCGACGCTTTATTTTTATGAGATTTTTATTAGAACGCTATTATGGAAAAAAATCAAATCCGAGTGCCTTAAAGCCGATCCAGGCTGACGAACACGAGTTATTGATCCATGTTCTAGAGAAATTTCAGCGGGGCTGTAAACATCCCATTATTGTGGAAGCCGAAGGCAAAGAAAAAGGAACATTAGATGAAAATGAACTTTTACATGCCTATTTTACAGAAAAACGATTAACTGATAAAATCAGCGACCTTCTATTTTTATATTGATTATGGTTATAATGAAGGCATCTATGAAAAAGGCTATGTTTAAGAAACATTATTGATTATTATACCCTGTTGATTGGAGCGGAGGACGCGAAGACTCCTGTGGGAGTACGGTTCAGGGGAGACCCCGCAGGCGCAAGCGCCGAGGAGGCTCGCCGAAACGCCCACGGAAAGCGAAGCGTCTGGAGCGGAAATCAACAGGAAATTTTAAAAGAACCTTGAAAAAAGTGAGGAAGCTGGATTGGAAACATTACTTGTCAACTACACAACGCGGGAAAAGAGGTTGGCTTATCTCAGAAATAACCGTGTTGAAAATATCGTTATTGACCGACCAGGCAATCAATCGCTGGTCGGTAATATTTATTTTGGGACTATTACGAAGGTACTCCCGGGCATGAATGCCGTGTTCATCGATATAGGTGAGGAGAAAAATGCCTATTTGCACCGGGATCAGCTGCCTTCTTATGTACAGTCCGCTGAAAAACACCAGAACGTCACCGCATTTGTTCACCAGGGAGAGAAACTGCTCGTTCAGGTAGAAAAGGATGCAACAGGCACAAAAGGACCTAAAGTAACGGGGATTATTGAAATCCATGGAAACTATCTGATTTATATGCCAAAAGGACGCTATGTGGCAGTTAGTAAAAAAATTGCAGATGAAAAGCAAAACATTACCCTCCGAAAAATAGGCGGCAGCCTGAAAACGGAGGAAGAGGGGATTATTTTTCGGACGTCCAGCATGACCTGTACAAAGGCGGAGATTGAAGAGGAATTGATGGTACTACGTCAACAACACCAGGAATTGCTCCAGCAAGCATCACACCTTAAGAAGCCAAGTCTCATATCCCAGAAAGATACCTTTATGGAAATGGTCCTAGACCGCGTGGCTGCCATGGAGACGGGTGAAGTAATGGTGGACGATTTGAACGTTAAGAAGATGCTTGAACAGAACAACCATCACCTTAAAATTACTTTTTACAATGGAAAAGAAAATATTTTCTCCGTCAATAAGGTAGAGCATGAAATTGACAAAGCACTCAAACGGATTGTTTGGCTGGATCATGGTTCCTATCTTATTTTTGACGAAACCGAAGCTCTAACCATTGTTGATGTGAACACAGGAAAGTTTTCTGGAAAAACGGATTATCAAGATACCGTGTTAAAAACGAATCAGCTCGCTGCTAAAGAAATTGTTAGACAGCTGCGGCTTCGTGATATCGGTGGAATTGTGCTAATCGATTTTATTGATATGAAACGTGAAAAGGACAAGCAATCGATACTTTCCTTGATGGAATCAGAGCTGTCAAGGGATGAAAAAAGAACAAAGATGATCGGATTTACTCCACTTGGCATTCTTCAAATCACTAGGAAGAAGACGAAGGTAAGTATTTCTGAGGCATTACAAGTGAAATGTCCGGTTTGTGAAGGGACGGGGCGAATCTTAAGCGCTGAAACGATGGCTTTCCGATTAGAAAGAGAACTGTTAGAGCACCGTCATGCTGATTTCGAAGCCATTCTAGTTGAGACAACGCAAGAGGTGAAGGACGCCCTCTTAGGCAGAAATGAGGCGCATAGAGAAGTGTTAGAAGACCTACTGCGGGTTACATTGTATTTTTCTATACAGCCTTCTGAAAGGCATTCTTATCAATTAAAGCAGTTCGGTACGATTCAGGAGATTTCCCAACGAGCAATGGATTATTCGTAAGGAAACTAAATAATAGGTTGACACTTTCGATTAAATTATGTATGATTTTAATGTTATGTTTGTAGCGCACCCGTGCTACAACCGCACAGAACAGGTATTAAGATTTCTGCAGATTTGCAGGAGCGCCTGTATATGGCGAGTCTGAGTTTATAAGGAGGTGCAGTTCATGTACGCAATTATCGAAACTGGCGGTAAGCAATTGAAAGTCGAAGAAGGCCAAGCTATCTACATCGAGAAATTAGATGTTGAAGCTGGTGAGACTGTTACTTTTGACAAAGTTCTTTTCGTTGGCGGTGAAACTGTAAAAGTTGGAAGTCCTGTTGTTGCAGGCGCTACTGTTACAGCTAAAGTTGAAAAACAAGGCCGTGCGAAGAAAATCATTGTTTTCAAGTACAAAGCGAAGAAAAACAACCGTAAGAAGCAAGGTCATCGTCAACCTTACACTAAAGTAATCATCGAAAAAATCAACGCGTAAGGTGTTGAAAAAAGATGATTGGTATTACGATTTATCGTACTGAATCCGGACAAATTCAATCATTCGAACTAAGCGGTCATGCCTTGTTCGCGGATCGTGGAAAAGATATCGTCTGTGCAGGCGTATCCGCTGTGTCTATTGGTGCTATCAATGCAGTGCACGAACTTACCGGCGTTACTCCAGACCTTGAACATCGGGCAGATGGCTTTCTCCGCTGCGTTATCCCGGAAGAACTTCCGGAGGACGTATATGAGAAAATCCAGATTCTTCTCGAAGGAATGGCTGTCTCATTACGATCGATTGAAGAAACGTACGGAGAGCACATAAAAATTACCTTCAAAAAGCAGGAGGTGGAATAAATGTTATTAAAATTAGATCTTCAGTTGTTTGCATCTAAAAAGGGAGTAGGTTCTACAAAGAACGGACGTGACTCTATCGCAAAGCGCCTTGGTGCTAAGCGTGCAGACGGACAATTTGTAACTGGTGGTTCAATTCTTTACCGTCAACGCGGTACAAAGATTTACCCAGGTGAAAACGTTGGCCGTGGAGGCGACGATACTCTTTTTGCAAAAGTTGACGGCGTTGTGAAATTTGAACGTTTCGGTCGTGATCGCAAAAAAGTGAGCGTTTATCCAGTAGCTCAAGAAGCTTAAGGATTACTTTGAAAACTCTAACCTGTTTGGTTAGAGTTTTCTTTTTGCTGCGAAAGTACACCTTCCATCAAAACTCTTCAAGGAAACTACTTCGTTAAGCGCATTTTTTACCACAAACTAAATCATTCAGATAAAAATGCTTACTCTTGGAAATTTTTTTGATATACTAACAGCAAACAATGTTCCGTGTTTATGTAGGAGTGTGCGTATGGAGAGAGAATGGGATATCGTTGAAGTGCTGCGGCACTCACGACACGATTGGTTAAACAAACTGCAATTAATAAAGGGAAACTTGGATTTAAATCGAATGGACCGAGTAAAAGCAGTAATTGATGAAATTGTGATTGAGGCACAGCATGAGACAAAGCTTTCAAATTTACATATGCCTTTGTTTGCTTCCTTACTATTAAAATCCAATTGGGTGAACCCTTCATTTAAATTGGAATATGAGGTCTTTCAAGACTCAGAATCAACAAAAATTGATGACGTTATGATTACAAGTTGGACAAATTCCTTTTTTTCATGTTTAAATAAGGCAATTGAAGCATTTCAGGAAAATCATTTATCAATAACAATTGAACCGCAATCAGATGGAGTTCGTTTCTTTTTTGATTTTAGCGGGATAATACTAAAAAGGGAACTGATTGAAGAATGCCTTTCTAACCATAAGAAGCCATTAGAGCTAGAGGTGAAGGAATTCACTGAAAACGAACTCTCTGTAGAAATATTTATGCCTGCTTTATAAGGGGTTGAAGGCGTTTTCGTAAGATATCAGTTTGTTTAAAAGTGTAAGTCGGGAGGAATAAGATGTTTGTCGATCAAACGAAGATATATGTAAAAGGTGGAGACGGTGGCAACGGGATTGTCGCTTATCGCCGTGAAAAATATGTACCAAAAGGCGGTCCAGCTGGCGGTGATGGCGGTAAAGGGGCAGATGTGATCTTTGAAGTAAATGAAGGACTCCGTACCTTAATGGATTTCCGCTACCAACGTCATTTCAAGGCGCCACGTGGTGAACATGGAATGTCAAAAAATCAGCACGGTAGAAACGCGAAGGATATGCTTGTTAAAGTTCCACCGGGTACGGTAATCATTGATGCTGAGACAAAAGAAGTTCTAGCCGATCTTGTTGAACATGGTCAGCGTGCAATTATTGCTAAAGGTGGTCGCGGAGGTAGAGGTAATTCTCGATTCGCTACCCCGTCAAATCCGGCTCCAGAGATCGCTGAAAATGGTGAACCTGGACAGGAGCGCGAAGTAATATTAGAACTAAAGCTTCTTGCTGATGTTGGTCTTGTAGGCTATCCAAGTGTAGGGAAATCAACCTTATTATCAGTGGTTTCATCCGCAAGACCAAAAATTGCTGAATATCATTTTACAACGATTGTTCCTAATCTTGGTATGGTTGAAACAGAAGATAATCGAAGCTTTGTTATGGCAGACCTTCCAGGCTTAATTGAAGGTGCACATGAAGGCGTAGGTCTAGGACATCAATTTTTACGACATATTGAACGGACAAGGGTCATTGTTCATGTCATCGATATGGCAGCAACCGAAGGCCGGGATCCATTTGAAGATTATTTGAGTATTAATAAAGAGTTAGAAGAATATAACCTCCGACTAACAGAGCGTCCGCAAATTATTGTTGCGAATAAAATGGACATTCCTGAAGCGGAAGAAAATTTACAAAAATTCAAAGAACGTCTCGAAGAGGATTATCCAATATTCCCAATTTCAGCAATTACTAGAAAGGGACTAAGGGAGCTTTTATTCTCTATTGCAGATAAGATTGAGCAAACTCCAGAGTTCCCGCTTGACCATGAAGAAGAGGATACAGGCGTACATCGTGTTCTTTATAAGCACGAAGCAGACCCAGAGGCTTTTTATATTACGAGAGAGCCAGATGGTTCGTTTGTTATTTCTGGTGAAAAGATTGAAAAAATGTTTAAAATGACTAATTTTCAAACAGAAGAATCTGTTCGCCGTTTCTCACGCCAGCTTCGTACTCTTGGTGTAGATGAAGCATTAAGACAAAGAGGAGCAAAAGACGGGGATATCGTTAAGTTGATGGAATTTGAATTTGAGTTTATTGATTAGTTTCTGTAAGAGATCGAGGTAGAGAGATGAAGATGGATAACGTTGATAAAAAATTTTATCTGGTCCGTGAAGATGTGTTGCCTGAAGCGATGAAAAAAACCATAGATGTGAAGGATATGCTTGAACGTGGCAAAGCAGAATCGGTGGCAGATGCTGTTCAAAAGGTTGATTTAAGCAGAAGCGCCTATTATAAATACAGAGATACGGTCTTTCCTTTTTCAACGATTACAAAGGAAAAGCTTATCACCCTATTTTTCCATTTAGAGGATCGCTCCGGCACTCTCTCCAAACTTTTAGGAGTAGTTGCATCGTCTGGCTGTAATGTCTTAACTATTCATCAAACGATTCCACTTCAGGGCAGAGCTAACGTGACGTTGTCGTTAAACACATCGAACTTGACTTTGGGATTCGATGAAGTGCTTTCTGAGTTAAGAAAGCTTGAATTTGTCGAGAAAGTAGAAGTGCTGGGAACAGGTGCATAAATGAACTGATTGTTCATTATGCTTGGCTGTTTTCAGCCTTCTTTTTATATTCTTGGGGGTGGAGAAGAATGAAGGTTGGTTTTTTAGGACCAAAAGCTACGTTTACAGAACTCGCAGTAAAGAAGGTCTTTCCTGGATTTGATCTTATGCCGTATCGCACCATTCCTGAAAGTATGGATGCCTTAGTAGCAAAGGAGGTAGACCTTGCAGTGGTACCGATTGAAAATGCCCTTGAAGGGTCCGTTAATATTACGCTTGATTATTTAACACATATGGTTCAGGTGCCGATTGTTGGGGAAATTACGTTACCAATTAAGCAGCATCTTATGGTCCATCCATCTAATGCAGAAAATTGGATGGAGGTCTCCAAAATCTACAGTCATTCTCATGCCATTGCTCAATGCCATAAATTCTTACATAATCAATTTAAAGGCATCCCATCTGAGGCTGTATCTTCCACGGCAGCGGCTGCTCAGTTTGTTATGGAACGTCCTGAATTAAAATGTGCTGCGATTGCGAATGAACTGGCTGCAAACGAATATGGGCTGGCCATTGTCAAAAGGAACATTCATGATTTTGACTACAACCATACTCGTTTTGTGGTTTTAAATGAAGCGGATTTTGATTTTTCAACATTAAGTGGATCGTCTCATTATAAAACAACATTGATGGTGACGCTTCCAGCAGATGACCAAGCCGGGGCGCTTCATCAAGTGTTATCTGCCTTTGCGTGGAGAAAATTAAACCTTTCAAAAATTGAATCAAGACCGATGAAGACAGGAATAGGCAATTACTTTTTCATTATTGACATTGAAATGAAACTTGATGAAGTTTTAATCCCGGGCGCTATGGCAGAGTTAGAAGCATTAGGCTGCGGCGTAACATTATTAGGCAGCTATCCATCAATCATGGTAAAACTAGATTAAAAGATATGGCTGTGTTAATGGTTAATTTTGTATGTTGATTGGAGTGGAAGGCACGTAGACTCCTGCGGGAGTACGGGGCAGGGGAGACCCCGCAGGAGCGAAGCGACGAGGAGGCTCCCCGGCACGCCCGCGAATCGCTCGTGCCTGGAACGGAAATCAACATACAATCATAAAAAAGGACCCGCTGGCATAAGCGAGTCCTTTTTTATGATTCCATTAAGTAGCCTTCTTCTTTTAACGCGGCTTCGGCTTTATCTAATACATCAATACTAGAGGCTGAAATGGTATGGAGGTGGATTCCATCTGTTAACTGAGATAATAACGAAGCCCCTGTATTCTGGATATTTTGCATAAACCGTTTGACCTCTTGGCGATTAGAAACCATAATCGATGCAGTTAAATCTCCGTAAACCGTGTGTTCGATCTTGACATCTTTCACTAATACACCATGATCAACAAGCAAATTAAGCTCCTTTTCAGTATCTTCAGGTGAATGTCTGCACGCAATCGTCCTTTCAAACGTACTGTTATTGGAGTTTTGTTGTAAATATATATAACCTTGGCTGGTTGCAATAATAGGTTCATTTTTTGCCTTAAGCAGTGTGATATCCCCTACAATCACCTGTCTGCTTACATTTGTTCTACTAGCTAACTCGCTACCTGTCAACGGTTTTGGGCTGTCCTTTAACTGTTGAAGAATGAGGGACCTCCTTTCCTCTCCCAATATTTTCTTTTGCTCTACCATATAATTCCTCCTATATCTAATGCTGTTTTACTATTCTAGCACAGTTTAGTTTAATTTAATAAGGGTACAACTTAAAATGTCTTTACAATAGTAACAATCGTTTTCCCAAGACGGACAACATCTTCAAGGCTCGTGCTTTGACCAAAAGAGATACGTATAAACTCCTTTGCTTCCTCCCTATTTAACCCGAGTGCCTGAGTGACTTTTGCTTGATGTTGCATTCCAATCTGACAAGCGCTTCCTGTCGATATAGCAAAGCCTAATCGATTACACTCAAGCATCAACCATTGTCCCTGGATACCGCTGATTCCAAGTCCAATGATAGAAGGAAGCTGAGACTCCCCACCAGCCTGGTAAAGCTTAATTCTGTCTTTTATGGGACCAAGTGTCTCGATAAAATGACTCCTCAACGATTGAAAGTGAATGGTATCCTCACTGAGCCTTGCGTGAATTTTCTGTGCGGCTACTGTCATTGCAGCTATGGCTGGTATATTTAACGTTCCAGGGCGGAATCCCTTTTCATGAGAGGCTCCTGGAAAAAATGGTTCCCACTTAATTCGGGGATCGACATATGCTCCCCCAATCCCTTTTGGCCCATAAATTTTATGACCGGAAAAAGATAAACTACTTACATAAGGTGCGATGGGTGTAACATCTATTTTACCAAAGGATTGAACAATATCGCTGTGCAGATGGATGTGGTTAACGTTACATACTTTAGCTATTTCTTCGATAGGTTGGATGGTTCCAATCTCGGAATTCACATGTTGTAGGATCATCAAAATCGTATCAGATTTTATTGCATGCAATAGCTGTTCTTGATCAATCAGCCCCACTGAATTAAACGGTACCAAAGTGATGTCATATCCAGACTTATTTAACCGGTTAAGCGTTCCATGGACAGATGAATGCTCGGCTATTCCAGCAATAATATGTTTCCCTTCTTTTTTAGGGGAGGACAACAAGGCCTCAATCGCTAAAAAATTCGCTTCAGATCCACCACTGGTAAAATAAAGACCACTTTTATCAATCCCGATAAGATTGGCTAGTTCTTCTCGACAATTTTCAAGTAATGAATGTGAAAGTCCACCGATATCATGGAGACTGCTGGAATTGCCATAGTATTCTGTTGCAACTTTCGTATATACCTGTGCTACTTCTGGATCCATAGGCGTTGTGGCTGCAAAATCACAATATATCATGAAACTTCTCCCATACTCAATTTTTGATAAAATCCTTAGAATCTAGAGCTCTAGTTAACTGTCCATCTATTTTTCTATTAAAGTACTTGTTTTTAGTTTAATTGTATGTAAATATATATGTCAAGACACCTGTTATGTCAGGAGGGTCAAGAACATGACCAAAGATGATGTATTAATCATTGGAAGTGGAGTTGCGGCATTGCAGCTTGCCAATCAATTAAAGCTGGATTTAAATGTGAGGATACTCACAAAAGAAAAGATAAGAACCGCAAATTCCTATCTTGCCCAAGGTGGGATTGCTGCAGCGTTGGGGGTAAATGACCATCCAACAAAACATATGGTCGATACCCTGGAGGCAGGCAGGTTTCACAATAATTCAGATGTGGTCCAACAAGTCATTCATGCCGCACCTTTGCTTATAAAGCAGATAGCTCAGCAAGGCGAAATTTTTGATAAAAATCAACAGGGCGAACTTTTTCTTGGGATGGAAGGGGCACATAGCGAGAAGAGGATTGTTCATGGCGGTGGTGATGCTACTGGTAAAAATGTCATGGAGCATTTGATCAGTCGGCTTCCCGGCAATGTCATCGTAGAAGAGAATGTCTTCGCCTATGAATTACTCCTAAATTCAAAAAAAAATCGCTGTATCGGGGTTAAAGCTAAAGACTTAGATGGGTCAATCAGAAGTTTCTATGGCACCAATGTCATTATTGCTTCTGGTGGCTGCGGTCAACTATATAGCTACACATCAAACGCCAAAACGGTAAGTGGTGATGGGATTGCGATGGCCTATTTAGCAGGAGCGGAAATCGTGGATATGGAATTTATTCAATTTCACCCTACACTCTTGTATGTAAACGGTGAAACAAAAGGCTTAATATCGGAAGCTGTTAGAGGAGAAGGGGCAATCCTTATAACGGAGGACGGGACACCTATTATGGAGGGCGTTCATCCTTTAAAAGATCTAGGCCCAAGACACGTTGTCTCACAAAGAATATATGAATGTCTGAAAAAAGGGTACCAGGTTTATTTAGATATCAGTAAAATTGCTGAATTTGAAAAAAGATTTCCTTCGGTTACAACGATTTGCAAGGAAAATGGAATCCGTATTTCGGATGGAAAAATTCCTGTTGCTCCAGGCAGCCATTTTTTAATGGGAGGAATTAAAACAGACTTAATCGGCAGGTCTTCCATTATGGGACTGTATGCGATTGGAGAAGCCTCCTGCACGGGATTGCATGGTGCCAATCGTTTAGCCAGCAACTCCCTTTTAGAAGGATTATATCAAGGCGACCAATTATCAAAATGGATTAATGAAGGCAGAAAAGAAACTCAATCTTTAGATTCGAAGCCATACTATACTCCTCTTAAGAAAGTTATCTTGGATCTCCCAGATGTCCAACAGATAAGGGATTTAATGATGGATCGGGTTGGAATTGTTAGAAATGAAGGTAATCTTATGAAGCAGTTAGCCTGGATTGACCAATACAAGTCGGAAGAAATCAATTTTGATGATTATTCTTCAGCAGAAATGACAAAGGTCTTTATGCTGATTATTTCCAAGTTGATTACAGAATCCGCATTAAAGAGGACCGAAAGCAGGGGTGGTCACTTTAGGAGTGATTATCCAATGGAAGACGACAAAATGTGGTTAAGGAAATCAATTATTCACAAATATAGACATGGAGTGGAGAAACCCAATGAACACACTAAAACTGCGCTCGCTACTTGAGCAATATTTTATTGAAGACATCGGCGAACAAGATATTACAACAGATTTAATTTTTACAGAAGATACAAATGGGGAGATTGTTTTTCTGGCAAAAGAAGCTGGAATTTTTTGCGGTGAGGAGATTATTAAAACGGGGTTCCAGCTATTAAATACTACTATTTCAACACAGGTATTTGTAAAAGATGGCCAGACATTCGAAATTGGACAAGAGCTTGCACACGTTTCAGGGAAAATTGCTGATTTACTAAAGGGAGAGAGAGTTATCCTAAATCTTGTCCAACGGATGAGTGGGATTGCCACATTAACTCGAAAAACAGTTAATACTCTTGACAGTGGTCATACGAAAATCTGTGACACACGGAAGACGACGCCAGGCCTGCGTATGCTTGAAAAATATGCTGTACGCTGTGGAGGCGGTTTTAATCATCGTTTTGGATTATACGATGGAGTCATGATTAAAGACAATCACATCTCCTTCGCCGGTTCCATTACCAAAGCAGTAGAAGCGATCAGAAAAAATGCTGGTCACATGGTTAAGGTGGAAGTTGAAGTTGAGTCGAAAGAACAAGTGCTTGAAGCAGTAAATGCAGGCGCAGATGTCATTATGTTTGATAACCGTACACCTGATGAAATTAAGGAATTGATTAAATTAGTCCCATCTTCTATCATCACCGAAGCTTCAGGTGGAATCCAATTAACAAATATCGCCGATTACCGGGATACCGGTGTTGATTTTATATCGCTTGGCTACTTAACTCATTCTTATAACGCATTAGACATAAGTGTAAAAGTCCGATGGAACAAAGGAGTGGAGTAAAGTGAATTTTTTAGCAGCGTTAGAAAAAAATAATATAATTCCTGAAAAATATAAGCAAATGACACGTGAAGAGCTCGAAACCCTGGTAATGGAGATAAAGAACCACCTGGGGTCCCGCTTGTTTATTCCAGGGCATCATTATCAAAAAGATGAAGTCGTTCAGTTTGCTGATGCGACGGGTGATTCTCTACAGCTTGCACAATTATCAGCGAAAAATGCCGAGGCAGAATTTATTGTTTTCTGTGGCGTTCATTTCATGGCTGAAACAGCTGATATTTTAACATCTGAAAAGCAAAAGGTAATCTTGCCAGATATGCGAGCAGGATGTTCAATGGCTGATATGGCGGATATCCAGCAAACAGAACGAGCCTGGGAACGGCTTCAGGAACTTTTTGACGACACGATTCTTCCTTTAACCTACGTGAATTCAACAGCAGCCATCAAAGGGTTTGTCGGTGCCCATGGAGGAGCAACTGTAACCTCTTCGAATGCTGAGAGAATGGTAAAATGGGCATTTGAGCAAAAAGAACGAATCCTTTTCCTGCCTGATCAGCATTTGGGCAGAAATACTGCGGCTGATTTAGGTATAGGATTAGACGAGATGGCCATTTGGAATCCAATAACCAATGAGTTGGAGTTTGATGGTGATATTGCAGCAATTAAAGTCATTTTATGGAAAGGGCATTGCTCGGTTCATGAGAATTTTACTGTTCAAAATGTTATTGATACTAGATACCAATACCCCAATATGAAAATCATTGTTCATCCGGAATGCCGCCGAGAAGTAGTCGAGTTAGCGGATATGGCGGGCTCAACTAGTTATATAATAAATGCTATTGAGAATGCTGAGTCTGGAACAGCTTGGGCGATTGGAACAGAAATGAATCTTGTTAATCGATTAATAAAAAATCATCCAGATAAAAAAATCATTTCATTAAATCCACATATGTGCCCGTGCCTTACTATGAACCGGATTGATCTGCCCCATTTAGTTTGGAGCCTGGAGACTTTGGAAGAAACACAAAATATTATTAAAGTTAGTCCGGAAATTTCAAAAAATGCAAAACTGGCATTAGAAAGAATGCTGCAAAATTCATAATCCCGTAAAAAAAGGTGTCATTTTCTCTAAATGACATCTTTTTTAGTTGTACAGCACTGTCTGTCCTTTCTTTCGACCTTATACATATTTTTCTGAAAATCAGCATAAGTTTTTTTGAAGAATGATAGCACTTTGCCCATTTTCACATACACTATATGGACTTATGCATAGGAGGGAAATCAGAGTGAAGATCCATATCGTACAGAAAGGGGATACTCTTTGGAAGATCGCCAAGAAGTACGGCGTGAATTTTGAAGAGCTGAAGAAGCTGAATTCACAGCTCAGCAACCCTGATATGATTATGCCCGGTATGAAAATAAAAGTTCCAACAACAGGAGGAAGCATAAAGAAAGAGACCCCTATGGGAACGAAACCGGAAACTACAATCAATTTAGGTGTAAAGAAAGAAAAGCCGATTGCTGAGCAACCGTTCGCCAAAGAGAAACCTGTGCCAATGCCGATGGTAGAAGCACCAATTGTAAAAGAGGCACCAAAAAAAGAAGTCCCAATTGTCAAAGAAAAACCTATTGTAAAAGAAGTACCAAAAACACCTTATACTCCAAAAATGCCACTACAAATCGTCCCAGAGATTGATATTAACAATTATTATATGATGAATATGCAAAATATGACGGTTCAGCAACCCCAGCTGCCGCCTAAACCAGCCAATATCCTTCCAGAAGTAAAAGAGGTACCGAAGAAAGAAGTGCCAATAAAAGAAGTGCCTATGAAAGAAGTGCCAATAAAAGAAATGCCAGTGAAAGAGAACTTTGTTCCTGCACCGCCACCAGTTGAAGCCCCAGTTGCGGAAATGCCGGTTCAAGAACAATGTGTTCCTATGACGCCGGTTATGCCAGGTCCAGGTTTTTGCCCACCGTTTGGTGGATTCCCAATGATGCCAATGATGCCTTATCCGCAAATGCAGGGAATAGGTATGCCTGCTCCAGGTATGGTTCCGGGAAATCCAGGCGTAGCTCCAATGACAGCTGCTGCACCTGGTATGACAGGCCCGTACTTCCATGATGATGAATCATCATCCTTTATGCCACAATTACCGGTCATGAATCCGGCATACAACCCAGGAACAATGATGGGTGCCCAAAACCCAGGATTCCAGCAGCAGATGCAAAATCCTTACATGGACCCAGCAGCATTTGGTCAAATGCCAGCGGGATATGGCCAAATGCCATCGGGCTACGGTCAGATGCCGTCGGGAATGGGCGAAATGCCAGCAGGTTATGGTCAAGTGCCAACAGGAATGGGCCAAATGCCAATGGACTATGGTCAGATGCCAACAGGAATAGGTCAAATGCCAATGGACTATGGTCAGATGCCAACAGGAATGGGTCAAATGCCAATGGGCTACGGCCAGATGCCAGCGGGCTATGGTCAAATGCCAATGGGCGCCGCTCCAACAACAATGCCATCACAGCACCCGGGAGAATCCATGCAAGCTGCTCCAATGATGCCTGGAACGATGTACGGAAACCCAGGAATGACAAACCCTTATGGTATGGGTGGCCAAATGCCATACGGATATCCACAAATGGGCGGTATGAACCCATATGGGGGGACAGATTTTGAATCGCCAGAAATGATGATGCCTGTTGCAGGCAGTCAAATGCCTTATATGCAAAACCCTTATCCAACTGGGGGGCTTCCAGTAGGTACAGGTGCAATGGGTGACTGTGGTTGTGGTGGTCCTGTGCCAACACCTTATATGGGTGCCATGCCAGCGGCTGAAAGTGCTCCTGCTGCAATGCCATCAACCTTTATACCACCGACTCCACCCATTTACAGTGCGCCTTATACAGGGCCAATGAATGTCGCTCAGCCACCATATATGAATCCATATGGAATGGGAGTAGCAGGAAGCACTCCTTACGGTATGCCAGGTTACCGTGATGAAAGCAATTAATAGGTCAGCTAACAAAAAAGGAGACGATGATTATTACAATCGTCTCTTCTCTTATTTTCAGTCCCAGTTTTATGAAAAAATTATCCAGTTTGTACCGCTGCGAAAAACCGTTATTTTTTTGAGAACGGAGCAAAATACTTACATTATTAAAGGCTATTCCACCAATAGCAGACTTAAACTTCAAGAAGTCTTTACTGATACACTCAAAAAGGAAGGATTTACAAAAACGTATTCCTATTTAACCCCTTTGGTCAAGGATCAGCTATTTTTTGAAGGGACTTATTTTGGATGTATCGAATATCTGATTCCACATAAAACAGCCTTTTCTTTCCATACTGAAAAAAATCGTCAAGAAGGATTGGAGCTTCTAGAACAATTTCATCAAACCACGAGTCTCTTTGAGGCCAGATATCGTACCTTGCTTCCTAAAGGACATCTACTTGAAAAGTGGACAGATCGGTTAAATATGTTCACTGCTAATTTTCCCTTTATAAAGTATTTTATCAATGAGTTGGTCTTAGCGGATATGGTTTCTTGGGCCAAATGGGCTCTTGCTGGAATGGAAAAAAAGTATCGTCATTTTTTCAAGGACCCCTTGGTGATTTTACACGGTGATGTGGCGCATCATAATTTTTTACGTGATCACATGGGGAGTTTGCATTTAATTGATTTTGATTTAATCTGTATCGGTCCACCTGCTTTTGATTATTTACAATATGCAAACCGAATTCTTCCCTCAATAGATTGGTCATTTGAAAAGCTTATCAAGCATAACCAAATGAAGAAATATGCTCATGAAGAGGCTTTTCTGTATGCACTAGCCTATCCAGCCGATATTTTTCGGGAATGGAACCGGTTAATAAGAGAAAAATCGTATACTGATTCTGTAAAATTAAAGCAAGTAACCGATTTATCGATTAAACAGTATTACGCGAGAAAAAGGTTTGTTGACCATTTACAGGAAATAGTAAAATGATTTTGCCAGAATGAAATCCCCTATAAAATAACACCCTATAAAAGAGATGGACTCAGAAAAAAGGGTCAATCTCAGGATGTTATTTTAGGGGGTTTTTCGCTTGAACAAGAAACAGTGGATAATTCCTCTTTCAGCCATCATGACAATTGGGCTGGCAGGATGTAATGGAGATAATAATAATCGAGCAGGGGTTAATGGGAAAAATAACGTAGCACAGCCTATGGGATACTACTCAAATGAAAATCATTCATCACAAGATAATCTATTTGGTGATAATGATGGTGGGATAACAGAAATAATGGATCATACGGTTGGGAATGAAGACCAGCTGACAACTGAGCATAACAGAAGAATCCTTCAAAATAGGGATGAAAATGGCAATCCGACCAATCCAACGAAACCTTTGGCAACAAAAGACCGAAATTTCTTTCAACATGATAATCGATTCAGTACCAGTGATATGAATTATCACGGTCATTTAAGTAAAAACACTGGAAATACTGGTGTTGCTACCGATTCTGATTTCCAAGATAATGTTACAGCAAAAATCAGAAGGAAGGTCGCATCCGTTAAAAATGTGCAGGATGTACGGTCAGTGGCTTATGGGAATAGCGTGATTGTTTCAGTGAAGTTAGCAGATAACAGCAAGGCAGCTGAAACAAAAAGGGCCATTAAGAATGCCGTTATGCCTTATACTAAGGGAAGAAATGTTACCGTGTTAACAGATGAGGGAACCATGGGGCGTGATCGCAACAAGCATAACGATAGTCAACCACATAAATGGGGACAATAAATGAAAGAGCAAAGCTTCAGGCTTTGCTCTTTTTAAGTGAAAAAGTATAGGAGGGATAAAAAGGCAATGAAAGGCTAAACTAGGAATGTAGATTATGTTCAATTTTAACAATAAGAGGTGAGGAGCATGAGGTTCACTTTGATAGCAATGTACCGGTTTGGATTAGCCGTTTTTGCTGTTACTCTCTTCATGTTTAGTGGCTGGGCACCGGGAATCACAGGCTCCGCTGCACAACAAGTACCCCCACAAAATCAACAGAAGAAAGAACCACTGCACATGACGGTGATTTTAGAAAGAGTCTATTTAGATGGAGAGATTAGTCAAGAGGTAGTTCACGAGACTTGCTGGTCAATGGAGAACTTTTGGGCAAAATATGAGCAGTGGCAGATGGTTGATATGGATGAGTCCACAATGGTATTTAGAAGACAAGTAGATGATATCTCCCCTCTTTTGAAAGCAAATGGCTTCTTTGGAATCACTGAAGACGGGGTATTGACTATTTTCAATGGTAGACCAGATCGTTCAAAAATCATACAATCCTTTTTTCAAATAGATATTAAGAAGCTAGAAAGTAAAACCCAAGAAGATTTGATACAAGGAATACCTATTAAATCAAAGGATCATTATGTTGAAGTGTTAGAAACCTTTAAGCCGTATTCTATAAAAAAAGAATAGTTCTTTTTCAATCAGACTGAGTGGCATTCAGCCTGATTTTTTCTTTCTCTGACCTATTTTCTTCAATTCAGTTTCATACTTATGTTAAAATGAAAGACAGTGCATATGAGAGCAACAGGAAACTAGAGGAGAGAATGGTATTGTATGAATTTATAAAAGGGACTGTTGAATTTATTAGTCCAGAATATATTGTGGTGGAAAACAATGGGATTGGCTATCAAATCTCCACACCCAATCCGTTTATTTATTCTGGTAAATTGGAGACAATGGTTACTGTCTACACGTATCATTATGTACGCGAAGATATTATGGCCCTTTACGGGTTTGAAACAAGAGAAGAAAAAAGGCTGTTTACTAAATTATTAAATGTATCAGGGATCGGGCCCAAGGGAGCACTTGCCATTCTTGCGTCTGGTGAAGTACAGCAGGTGGTTACAGCAATTGAAAATGAAGACGAAGGTTTCCTTGTTAAATTTCCAGGGGTAGGGAAAAAGACAGCCCGACAAATGATTCTTGATTTAAAAGGAAAATTACAGGACATTGTCCCGGATTTCTTCCCTAACTTATTTAATGCAGATCAACTTTCTTTACATACTCAAGAAACCAATTCTGCTTTTGAAGAAGCGGTTCTTGCTTTAAAGGCTCTCGGATATTCAGAAAAAGAAATCAAAAAGATTTCACCTGAATTAAGAAAAGAACAACTGTCAACAGACCAATACATTAAAAATGCACTAAAGCGGCTTTTAAAATAGGTGGTGATGATGGATGGAAGAGCGGATTATTTCAAGTGAAGTGAATGAGAGTGAAAAAAGTATTGAACTAAGCTTGAGGCCACAAACCTTAAGGCAATATATTGGGCAGAATCAGGTAAAGGAAAACCTAGAAATTTTTATTAAGGCAGCCAAGCTTCGAAAGGAAACCTTAGACCATGTTCTCCTTTATGGACCTCCAGGTTTAGGGAAGACGACACTGGCCGTGATTATTGCCAATGAGATGGGCGTAAACATTCGAACCACTGCAGGACCTGCCATCGAGAGACCTGGAGACCTTGCAGCCATTCTAACAGCACTTGAGCCTGGGGATGTGCTTTTTATAGATGAAATCCATCGACTGCCGCGGACGATTGAAGAGGTTTTATATCCGGCGATGGAGGATTTCTGCCTTGATATCGTTATTGGGAAAGGTCCTAGTGCACGCTCTGTTCGCCTTGATCTTCCACCTTTTACCTTGGTGGGGGCGACAACAAGGGCGGGGTCGTTATCGGCTCCATTACGCGATCGATTTGGAGTTTTAAGCAGGCTCGAGTATTATAAGGAAGACCAGCTAAAAAACATTGTTTTACGTACAGCTGAGTTGTTCGAAACAGAAATAGACGAGGCTTCTGCAGCAGAAATTGCTAGAAGATCAAGAGGAACCCCAAGGATTGCGAACCGCCTCCTTAGAAGGGTGCGGGATTTTGCTCAAGTAAAGGGTAATGGTACAATAAACCTACTTCTTGCTAGAGAAGCATTGGAGCTGCTGCAGGTAGATAGGCTTGGCCTTGATCATATAGACCACAAATTACTAAAAGGAATTATCGAAAAGTTTCGCGGAGGTCCAGTCGGTCTTGATACCATAGCTGCTTCGATTGGTGAAGAATCAGAAACCATAGAAGACGTCTATGAACCATACTTGCTACAAATAGGCTTCTTACAGAGAACCCCAAGAGGAAGAATGGTCACACCAGCAGTCTATCAGCACTTCGGTATGGAAGTACCCTCTCAACAATAGGTAACTCATTTTATACAGATTAGGGATGTCATAATATGAAAGTAGATTTATTTGATTTTTATTTGCCAGAAGAATTAATCGCACAAGTTCCATTATTAAATCGGACAGACAGCCGATTAATGGTCTTAAATAAGCAAACAGGCGAAATTAAGCATGAAGTTTTCAAAAATATTACGGAGTATTTGCGTGAAGGGGATTGCCTTGTCTTAAATGATACAAGGGTATTGCCTGCACGCCTTTTTGGTGTTAAAACAGACACTGGCGCTAAAATTGAAGTCCTCCTGTTAAAACAACTGGAAGGTGACCGGTGGGAAACACTAGTAAAACCGGCGAAAAGAGTAAAAGAAGGAACAGTTATCGACTTTGGTGACGGTCTTCTTACTGCTGTTTGTACAGCTACCTCTGAACATGGTGGAAGAGTATTGGAATTCAAATACGAAGGAATATTTTACGAGGTTCTTGATCAATTGGGTGAAATGCCGCTGCCACCATACATAAAAGAACAGCTAGATGATAGGGAAAGATATCAAACGGTATTTGCCCGTGAACCTGGATCGGCAGCAGCCCCAACAGCTGGCCTTCATTTTACAGAAAGCTTATTGGACGAAATAAGAGAAAAAGGTGTCCACATTGCGTTTATTACGCTTCATGTCGGACTTGGTACCTTCCGTCCTGTAAATGTCGAGGATGTGTTGGAGCATGATATGCATTCTGAATTTTACATGATGACAGATGGAACGGCACGATTACTAAATGAAGTAAGAAACAACGGGGGAAGGATTATATCAGTCGGAACTACCTCAACAAGGACACTGGAGACCATCGCTTCTGCAAATGATGGACAGTTTGTTGATGGCAGCGGATGGACCAATATTTTTATTTACCCAGGCTATACCTTTAAGGCCATTGATGGAATGATTACTAACTTCCATCTGCCAAAATCAACCTTGATTATGCTTGTCAGTGCATTAGCTGGGAGAGAGAACGTTTTGCATGCCTATGAGACAGCAGTTCAAGAACGATATCGCTTTTTCAGTTTTGGCGATGCCATGTTACTCATCTAAGCTTACGTACACGGAAGGAGAAAAAAATTTGACTGCAATTCGTTATGAGTTAATTAAAACATGTAAACAAACGGGAGCCCGCCTAGGACGGGTGCACACACCGCACGGGTCGTTTGATACACCAGCTTTTATGCCGGTGGGAACACTTGCGACCGTGAAAACCATGTCACCTGAAGATCTAAAAGAAATGGGTGCTGGGATTATTTTAAGTAATACCTATCACCTTTGGTTAAGACCAGGACATGAAATCATTAGGGAGGCTGGCGGTCTTCATAAGTTTATGAACTGGGACCGGGCTATTTTAACAGATTCCGGAGGTTTTCAAGTTTTCAGTTTAAGTGAGTTCCGAAAGATTGAAGAAGAAGGGGTTCATTTTAGGAATCATATGAGCGGGGAAAAGCTATTCCTTTCGCCTGAAAAAGCTATGGAAATCCAAAATGCCCTAGGCTCAGATATTATGATGGCATTTGATGAATGCCCACCATATCCTGCAAGCTTTGAATATATGAAGAAATCAGTGGAACGCACGTCACGATGGGCTGAGCGTTGTTTAACTGCTCACCAACGCCCTCAAGACCAAGGACTTTTTGGAATTGTCCAAGGAGGAGAATACGAGGAACTTCGTAAACAAAGTGCAAAGGACCTTGTCTCTCTTGATTTCCCTGGATATGCCGTTGGAGGCTTATCCGTTGGCGAACCTAAGGACGTAATGAATCGTGTGCTTGAGTTCACTACACCACTGTTACCAAACAATAAACCAAGATATTTAATGGGTGTAGGTTCTCCAGATTCTTTAATTGATGGAGCAATCCGTGGAATTGATATGTTTGACTGTGTATTGCCCACTCGTATTGCTAGAAATGGAACCTTAATGACAAGTACGGGTAGATTGGTAGTAAAAAATGCACAGTATGCAAGAGACTTCGGTCCTCTTGATGAAAATTGCGATTGCTATACTTGCCGAAATTATAGTAGAGCCTATATTCGTCATTTGATTAAATGTGATGAAACATTCGGAATTCGTTTAACGTCTTACCATAATCTATATTTTCTGTTAAGATTAATGGAGAAAGTCAGACAAGCTATTATGGAAGACAGGCTTGGTGATTTCCGCGAAGAGTTTTTTGAACGTTATGGTTTTAATAAACCGAACGCGAAAAATTTCTAATAGAACTTTTTTGAAAGGAGGGAAACAAGATGCAAGGAATTAGTACAATCATTCCATTGATTTTAATGTTTGTGTTATTTTACTTCTTACTGATCCGCCCGCAGCAAAAACGCCAAAAAGCGGTTGCGAACATGCAAAACGAATTGAAAAAAGGTGATAAAATCGTTACGATCGGTGGATTACACGGTTTTATTGACTCAATCGATGATAATAAAGTAGTCATTAAGTGTGGAGACGGCAGCCGTCTTACATATGATCGTTCTGCTATTCGTGAAGTCACTGAAGCTGGTGAAGGAAGCGTTAGCTTAACGAAGTAATCGTACACAAAAAGGAAGCCGTTTATAAAATGGCTTCCTTTTTCATTCATGTGGTTACGCTGATCTGGTATTGCCTGTTGAAATATTAACCCCAAGAATTCCACCCATCATGGCGATGAGTGTATAGCAGGTATGATATATGACTTGCTCTGCGCTAAAGAGGTGATCGTAGCCTAGATATTGGAATAAGAAAACCACAATGGAGTAAATCAGCCCAGTTAATCCCCCAATTAGCCAGCCCTTTTCTTTCCGCTTCCCTCCAGAAAGGAATCCTCCACCAAAAAGCCCGATAAAAGATAAAGCCGTAATTACATATTGAAGTGATCCTTCTTTAGCAGAGGTATACCTTAGAATAAACGCAAAAATAAGGCTTGAAATTACGGCAAAGGCAAAGATAAAAATTAATCCGTACAAAATTGATGTACCAAAGCTTTTCGATTCGATTTTAGCTCTCCTCCTTCAGTTGCCTTAGGCCAGACTCTCTAGTTTGTTAAAGTCTAAGGCCTTAGAAACAGTTTTTTACCTAGTACAAGCGTATTCGTGAAAGAAGGAAAGTAGAATTAAAATTTTATGATTTTCCTTATTTTAAAAGCGTTGGAAAATAATTCTCCTTATTTTTTTTTCCAAAACTGTAAACAATGAATACGAATGGAAAAAAGGGGCGACATTTGTGGAAGATTTTATAACGATTGTGGTTCGAACAATATTTTTTTATTTCCTGATTTTGGTCATTTTTCGCTTCATGGGAAAGAGAGAAATTGGGGAGCTAAGTATCCTCGATCTTGTCGTTTTTATCATGATTGGTGAACTAGCAGTAGTTGCTATCGAGAGGCCAAATGTTCGTATTTTTCATGCGATTTTACCGATGGTACTCCTTATGTTTATCCAAATTATCCTTGCATTGATTTCTTTAAAAAGTAAAAGATTCCGGGATCTTGTAGATGGCCAGCCCAGCATTATAATTAATCGAGGGAAAATTGATGAAAAAGCAATGCGGAAGCAACGTTACAATTTTGATGATTTAATGACCCAATTAAGGGAGAAGGATATTCGCAGCATTGCGGATGTGGAATTTGCGATATTGGAATCCTCAGGTAGCTTGTCGGTAATTGAAAAATTAAAGAATAGTAATGAACCGCAAAAGCAGGGGGATATTACCGTTCCGTTAATCTTAGATGGGTCCATTGAAGAAGAAAACTTGAAAAGAATTAATAAGACTAATTTATGGCTGCGCCAAGAACTGAAGAAAAAAGGATACCGTGATGTGAAGAAAATTTCATTTTGTAGCTATGAGAATGGTGAATTCTACATTGACCTACAGGATGAAGACTAAGAAGAGGCTGACCCTTTATTGGGTCAACCTTTTCTGTTTTTATACGGTAATAAACTTTCCAATCCAAGGAATTCGTTTAAGCTCCTCCTTTTTGATTAAACCAAAAAGGAGGAGAAGGATTGAATAGGTTAGGGTCATGAAAAAGGCTGAGTTAGCGACACGGATCACCAAATGTGTCTCTAATAGAATATTTTCAAAGAGCCAGTAGCCGCACCAAGCGGCTACTCCCATTGCTATGAACCCCTTTACATAGTCCCGGATATAAAAGGAAAATGACACCTTCTTTAGAACCGTCGCAAAATGTAGACCTGTAACAAGGACAAAGCCAACGATAATTCCTAGTGCTGCCCCGGTAATGCCAAAGGCAGGCTGGGAAGCGAGTAGAAAAATGACGGCTGTTTTAACCACCGCTCCAATTAAACTATTAATCATTGCTGCTCGTGCAAGATTTAGCGCTTGGAGTACGGCTTGCAGTGGCCCTTGATAATAATAAAAAAGAAAAAATGGTGCCATAATCTGAATGAAGTAAGATCCCTTCGCAGAACCGTACATAAGCTGCATGAGCGGGTCAGCGAGTACGTATAGTACAATGACTGCCAGTCCTCCTGTTAAAAAGACAAACCTCAATGCTTGCTGGAGGCGATACTCGATTAATTTATGGTTATTTTTCGAATTTGCCTCACTGATTGCCGGAACAAGGGAAGTAGCTAATGAAAAGGTAACAAATGATGGAAGCATTAATAACGGCATGGCATAGCCGGTTAAGGCACCGTATTGTTTCGTTGCATTCACGGCAACCACCCCTGCAAGAGCTAAACTATGTGCTACCACAATCGGTTCAAAGAACCATGCAATCGACCCAATCATTCGACTTCCCATTGTAGGAATGGCAATCTCCATTAACTCATTAAAAGTTCGTTTTCCCTTATGGATAAATTGAAAGAAATTCTTTCTGAGCTTGAATCGCTTTTTTAATTTAAACATAGTTAATAGATAAATTAGTGAAAGTAATTCCCCTAAAACAGAAGCCCCCATAGCTGCTGCTGCAGCGTATTCAACCCCATAAGGAAGGAATGTTTTTGTTGCTGTTGCAATGATGGTGATTCTTACAAATTGTTCTAATACTTGAGAGATAGCTGAAGGGCGCATGTTCTGGCGTCCCTGAAAGTATCCTCGTAAAACAGATGAGACCGCAATAATAGGCAGTGCTGGCGCAATCGCCATTAGTGGATAATACGTTCTTTGATCAGTGAAAAGCGTAGTAGATAAAAATGGAGCCAGTAATATCAAAGCAGGCGTAATAATGATTGATAATCCAATAGTTATGGCAAGAGAGACTACGAGTATTTTTTTTATTTCTGCATAATCCCGTCTCGCCTCTGCCTCTGCGATGTTTTTAGAGATAGCTACCGGAAGCCCAAGCTGTGTAATCGTGACCACAAGAATAAATGTGGGATATGCCATCATATATAAACCGACGCCTTCCTCACCAATACTGCGCGCTAGAACGATTCGATAAATAAAACCAAGTACTCTTGTAATTAATCCTGCAATTAATAGGATAAACGTCCCTTTTAAAAACTTCGACATGCTGATTCCCACCTTCTCAAAAAAGAAGAATTCATATACAATTAACTATATGCCTAAGGGTGGACAAAGCATGACAAGTAGTAAGAGCTTTTTGTAAGGTTCGATTAATCAGGGGTTTTCCCCAGGGGGGCAGTTTGAATGGATAATAGCCACGTATACGATCATTTTCGTATCCAAGTACAACCCGCATTAGCAAGTAAACTTTCAGAATTTCACTTGCTTGGATATGATTCAGTATCGGAGAATGAGCTTTGGAATTTTTTAATTAAGAAAAAGTGGAGAAAATTAAAGGATGAAATGAAGCTATACGAGATTATCCAAGAAATTCTTTCTGTGAGAGTAAGTGATTATATGAGCTATGCAACCATTGAGGCATATAAAACTGTTGAGTTTTCTTTTGATGATGAAAATGAATTGAAAGAGTTATTGAAATAATCCCACGTTTTTCAAATTGACAGCTTTTCTTAGTTATTCCATAATGGTAGCAGTGACTTTATTGTTATTTTTATATAAGGCTTGTAACGGTTTTTATGTAATAGTGCGAATGCACATGCACTAAGGAGGAACAATACATAATGGTAAAACGTAGTAGAATTATTGCTTTCTTTCTTGTGGTCCTTATTATAGGAAGCACAATGGGAGTAACAGCAAAGAACATTTTAAACAATATTAAGCTTGGACTGGACCTTCAAGGTGGATTTGAGGTATTGTACGAGGTTAAGCCAGCGAAAAAAGGTCAAAAGATTGACAAGGAAGTATTGGCTAGTACCGCTGAAGCGCTGGACAAGCGTATTAATGTTCTGGGTGTAAGTGAACCAAGCATTCAAATTGAAGGAAATAACCGGATTCGTGTTCAGCTTGCGGGCGTTAAGGATCAAAACAAGGCACGTGAAATCCTGTCAACACAAGCGAATCTAACCTTCCGTGATGCCAATGATCGTCTAATGATGGACGGTTCAGACTTAAAGCAAGGTGGAGCTAAGCAGACATTTGACGAAAACGGAGCACCAAGTGTTTCACTATCATTAAAGAGCGCAGACAAGTTCCGAAAAGTATCGGAAGAAATTATGAATATGGCTCCAAATAACGTCCTAGTTATTTGGCTGGATTTTCAAGAAGGAAAAGATTCCTTTAAAAATGAAGTAACAAAACCAAATCCAACATATTTGTCAGCTCCAACAGTAAAACAAATATTTAACCAAGATTCAGTTTCCATTGTCGGCAGCTTCACCGCTGATGAAGCTAAAACATTAGCCTCACTATTAAATGCAGGTTCATTACCGGTAAAGCTTAAGGAAGTGTATTCCACTTCTGTAGGAGCAAAGTTTGGTGAACAGGCGTTAAATGATACGATTTTAGCAGGAATCATTGGTATTGCAATTATTTACCTATTCATGATTTTCTACTATCGTTTCCCAGGTTTCATCGCTACTGTTACATTATCCATTTATATTTATTTAGTTTTATTAATTTTTGATTGGATGAATGGTGTGCTAACCCTGCCGGGGATTGCCGCGATTATTCTCGGGGTGGGTATGGCCGTCGATGCCAATATCATTACCTATGAGCGAATCAAGGAAGAGATTAAGGTTGGTAAGTCCATTAAATCTGCTTTCCAAGCTGGTGAAAAAAATGCATTTACATCCATTCTTGACTCAAACCTGACTACCATTCTTACAGCCGGAGTGCTTTTCTTCTATGGGACAAGCTCAGTAAAAGGCTTTGCGACGATGTTAATTGTCAGTATCTTAATGAGCTTCTTAACGGCCGTTTATGGTTCACGGTTATTCCTAGGTCTATGGGTTCACAGTGGAATATTCAAAAAGAAGGCTAGCTGGTTTGGTGTAAAACAGTCTGAAATTAAAAACATCGCTGAAAACTATGATACGTTAGACCTTCCTACTCGATTTGATAAAATCGATTTTGTAAAAAACCGTAAGAAGTTTTTCGTTTTATCAGGCGTTCTTATTACGGCAGGTATAATCGTACTATTAATCTTCCGTTTGAATCTGTCCATTGACTTTTCAAGTGGGACACGCGTGGAGGTTCTTTCAGACAAACCTTTAACTATAGAAAAAGTAGAAAGTGCTTTTGAAAAACATGACATGAAACCAGATGATATCGTCATTTCTGGCGACAATAAGGAAATTGGTGCGGCTAGAATGATTGGTGTCTTATCCAAAGATGAAATTGCCAAGTTAAAAACAGATTTTAAAAAGGAATTTGGTTCCGAGCCGAATGTTAGTACAGTTTCTCCTACAGTCGGTAAGGAATTGGCTAAAAATGCACTTATTGCCCTGCTAATAGCATCAATAGGGATTATCATTTATGTAAGTATTCGTTTTGAACTTGCGATGGCTATTGCTGCGATTGCATCGTTACTGCATGATGCGTTCTTTATGGTTGCATTCTTCAGTATTACGAGACTTGAAGTGGATTTAACGTTTATCGCCGCTGTTCTAACGATAGTGGGTTACTCGATCAATGATACCATCGTTACCTTTGACCGGATGCGTGAAAATATGCGTAAGAAAAAGCGTCTTAAAACATTTGAAGATATTGCTGACGTAGTCAATTTAAGTATCCGTCAAACGTTAACCCGTTCTGTAAATACAGTAATGACTGTTTTAATCACAGTTGTTGCCATGATGATTTTTGGAGGAGAATCCATTCGTAACTTCAATATTGCCTTGTTTGTAGGGTTAATTGTAGGTGTATATTCATCTATCTTTGTAGCAGCCTCACTATGGGTTGTGTTTAAAGCAAGAGAATTGAATAAAAAAGGCGTCATTAAAACCGTAAAAGAAAAGAGAAAATACTCTGATCAACCACAGGTTTAATCATTTAAAAACCGCAGACCATCTGCGGTTTTTTCTTTTGATTGAAAGAGTGTTGTTCCTCCTGTATAATAGTAAAGTCTGAGGGGTGAACACACGTATGTTAAAGTCGAAAACAAGATGGATTGTTCGCAAATCTGATAACCATCTAGTTAAACAACTGGAAAATGAATTGAAGATAACACCTCTAGTTGCGTCACTTCTTGTCAATCGTGGTTTAGATACCGTAGATTCAGCACGGTATTTTTTATTTGGTAAGGAAGAATTTCATGATCCTTTTCTCTTAAAAGGAATGGATATCGCGGTTAATAGAATTCGTGATGCGATTGAAAAACAAGAGCCTATTCTCATTTTCGGCGACTATGACGCGGATGGTGTTAGCAGCACATCGGTGTTAATGTTGACACTGCGTGACCTTGGTGCAAATGTGCAGTTTTATATCCCGAATCGTTTTACAGAGGGATATGGACCGAATGAACGTGCATTCCGTCATGCTGCGGAATCTGGAATAAACTTAATTATAACTGTGGATACAGGAATATCAGCTGTACATGAAGCATCGATAGCAAAAGAGCTTGGTATGGACCTAATTATTACGGATCACCATGAGCCGGGGCCTGTTCTACCAGAAGCCCTCGCAATCATTCATCCAAAGTTGCCTGGTAGCATCTATCCTTTCCGGGAACTGGCCGGTGTGGGGGTTGCATTTAAACTTGCCCATGCATTGTATGGTGAAGTGCCAGAGCATTTACTTGAAATTGCCGTCATCGGTACAATTGCCGACTTAGTATCCTTAACAGATGAAAACCGCCTCATTGCTAAAAAGGGCTTAGAAAAGCTGAAAGTAACAAAAAATGTTGGACTTAAAGCTATTTTTAAATTAGCTGGAGTAGACCCTTCAGCTATTAATGAGGAAACCATAGGTTTTACACTTGCCCCAAGGATTAATGCGGTTGGGCGATTAGAAGATGCCGATATGGCGGTTCAACTGATTCTGACAGATGATCCAGAAGAAGCGCAACAGCTAGCGGAAGAAATGGATGTCTTGAATAAGACAAGGCAATCCATAGTAAATGAAATTACTGCTGAAGCGATTGAAATCGTTGAAAACAACTACCCAATTGACACCAATAAGGTTCTTGTCATTGGGAAGGAAGGCTGGAATGCAGGCGTAGTAGGAATAGTTGCATCCAGACTGGTTGATAAGTATTATCGTCCAACCATCATTTTAAGCTTTGACTCAGAAAAGGGCATTGCTAAAGGTTCAGCCCGTAGTATAGAAGGCTTTGACCTATTTAAAAATTTATCGACATGTAGAGATATTCTGCCTCATTTCGGTGGACATCCCATGGCTGCTGGAATGACTTTGGAACTTGAAAATGTGGCTGACCTTCGAGGGCGGCTTAATAGCCTTGCAGAAGACCAGCTAACAGATGAGCAGCTTATCCCGGTAACCTATTTAGACGAAGAGGTTCGTCTTGAAGATGTTCATCTATCTTCATTAGATGAAATGAACTTGCTTTCTCCTTTTGGTATGGACAACCCCAAACCAAAAGTTTTAATAAATAATGTTGATATTGCCAGTATGAGAAAAATTGGCAGTGAACAAAATCATCTCAAGGTTTTGGTAAATGAGGATGGTTCCAATCTAGATGGGATTGGCTTTGGTTTAGGAGCTTTAGTAGATCAAATCTCTCCTGCCTCAAAAATTTCATTAATTGGAGAATTATCTGTTAATGAATGGAACAATATACGTAAACCACAAATCTTTATCCACGATCTCGCTGTTGAATCGTGGCAGTTATTTGACTATCGCGGGCAAAAGCGAATCAACCATATCGCCCAATCGGTACCTACCGAAAACAGAAAGCTTATTGTGTTCAATAAGGAGCATCTTGATAAAATAAATGCAAGCTTCCAGCCGGACATCACCATCATTCAAACAAAAGAAGAGGCGGAAGCCTTTGACGGACATCATGCAAATATCGTCCTGGTGGACTTCCCACCATCAAAGGAAATTCTATCTGATTTGTTCAAAGGGAAACAGCCGGCAAGGATTTATGCATATTTTTATAAAGAATCCAGTGATTTTTTCAGTACTGTACCGACTCGTGAGCATTTTAAATGGTTTTATGCATACTTGTTAAAAAAAGGGCCATTAGACCTTAATCGTCACGGCGATGTCATTGCAAAGCACCGCGGTTGGTCGCAGGAAACAATTATCTTTATGTCAAAGGTGTTTTCTGAACTGGATTTTGTTACAATAAACAATGGATTTATCACTTTGAATAATCAAGCGCAGAAGCGTGAATTAACTGACTCAAGAACTTATCAAATCAAACAGAAACAGTACGCTCTTGAAAAGGATTTATTGTTTTCATCCTTCAAGGAATTAAAAAACTGGTTCGATCAAATGATTCATGAGTCAGTTGAGACTGAGGAGGCAATTAAAGAATGGATTTAAAGGAATTTATTACAATTGTGCCTGATTGGCCTAAGCCGGGAATTAAATTTAAGGATATCACTCCTTTAATGAATAATGGTGATGCATATAGATATGCAACAGACAAAATCGTTGAATATGCAAAAGAAAGACAAATCGACCTGATTGTAGGACCTGAAGCCCGTGGATTCATTATCGGTTGTCCTGTGGCTTATTCACTTGGTGTGGGCTTTGCTCCTGTTCGTAAAGAGGGTAAATTACCTAGGGAAACAATAAAAGTAAGCTATGGCCTTGAATATGGTAAAGATGTTTTAACGATCCATCAAGACGCTATTAAACCTGGTCAGCGCGTATTAATCACAGATGATTTACTAGCAACTGGCGGCACGATTGAAGCTACCATTCAATTAGTGGAACAGCTTGGAGGCGTTGTTGCTGGTATCGCTTTCTTAGTTGAGTTAAGTTACTTAGATGGGCGTAAAAAACTCGACGGTTATGATATATTAACACTAATGCACTATTAAACATGCTAGAGGGCACTCCGAAAACGAGTGCTCTCTTTATATAATTTCGGAGCTTTCGCATCGATTTTTTCGACATATTTCTTTAAATTTTGGAAAAAAGCTTTCAATCTCTTTACATCTTCGTGATTTTTTCTGATAATAGAAACAATCATTCTAATTTAGTAACAATTTTATACGAATAACATTGAATAAATAAAATGAGATGAAAATAAAGGTGATTTCATGGCGAATGATCAAGTGTTAACAGCCGACCAAGTCATCGACAAGACCCGCAACTATTTAAATGAGGAGCATGTTGCGTTAGTTAGGAAGGCGTATGAATTCGCCAAACATGCTCACCGTGAACAATATAGAAAATCAGGGGAACCGTACATTATTCATCCGATCCAAGTAGCCGGAATATTAGCTGACCTGGAGATGGATCCTGCAACGGTAGCAGCGGGTTTTCTTCATGACGTTGTTGAAGATACAAATGTTTCTTTAAAGGATATAGAAGCAGCTTTCAACGGCGAAGTGGCGATGCTTGTCGACGGTGTAACAAAATTAGGGAAAATTAAATATAAATCGCACGAGGAACAGCAGGCCGAAAACCACCGGAAAATGTTTGTAGCTATGGCTCAAGACATCCGTGTCATTCTAATTAAGCTGGCTGACCGTTTGCATAATATGCGGACTCTAAAGCATCTTCCTCTGGAAAAACAACGTCGGATTTCAAATGAAACACTTGAAATTTTTGCACCTTTAGCACATCGTCTTGGTATTTCTAAGATTAAGTGGGAGTTGGAGGATACCGCATTAAGATATTTAAATCCGCAGCAATATTATCGGATTGTTAACTTGATGAAAAAGAAACGTGCGGAACGGGAGCAATATTTAGAGGATGTTATTGATGAAGTAAAGAGTCGAATGGGTGAAGTTTCGATTAAAGCAGAGTTGTCAGGCAGGCCGAAGCATATTTACAGCATATATCGTAAGATGGCTTTGCAAAATAAGCAATTCAGCGAGATCTATGATTTACTTGCCGTTCGAATCGTAGTCAATAGCATTAAGGATTGTTACGCGGTCCTAGGGATTATTCACACGTGCTGGAAACCTATGCCAGGTCGCTTTAAAGACTATATTGCGATGCCAAAGCCAAATATGTATCAATCACTGCATACAACGGTCATTGGTCCAAAGGGTGATCCGCTTGAAGTCCAAATCAGAACGTATGAGATGCACCGTATTGCCGAGTTCGGGGTTGCGGCCCACTGGGCTTATAAAGAAGGAAAAGCGATTAGTGATAGCTCCACTTTTGAGCAAAAGTTAACATGGTTTAGGGAGATTCTTGAATTCCAGAACGATACGGCAAATGCTGAAGAGTTTATGGAATCATTAAAGATTGACCTATTCTCAGATATGGTTTTTGTGTTTACGCCAAAAGGGGATGTCATTGAATTGCCTTCAGGCTCTGTTCCGATTGATTTTGCCTATCGGATACATTCTGAAATTGGGAATAAAACGATTGGGGCAAAAGTAAACGGTAAGATGGTCACCTTGGATTACCGTCTAAAAACAGGTGATATCATTGAAATTCTTACCTCCAAACATTCTTATGGGCCAAGTCAGGATTGGTTGAAGCTTGCGCAAACCTCTCAAGCAAAAAATAAGATTCGTGCTTTCTTTAAGAAACAGCGCCGCGATGAAAATGTTGACAAAGGTAAAGAGCTCGTCGAAAAGGAAATCCGTAACATGGAGTTTGATATTAAAGAAATCTTAACTCCGGATAACCTGAAAAAGGTCGCAGAGAAATTTAATTTTTCCAATGAAGAGGATATGTATGCTGCTGTGGGTTATAACGGTGTCACTGCTTTACAAGTGGCAAACCGTTTAACTGAGAAATGGCGTAAAAAGCGTGACAAGGAACAGTCGGCAAGCATTGCCAATGCGATTACGGATTTAAAAGCTTTTCCTTCAACAAAAAAACGTGAATCAGGCGTTCGAGTCCAAGGAATTGACAATTTATTAATCCGTTTGTCCAGATGCTGTAATCCAGTACCTGGCGATGAAATTGTTGGCTTTATTACAAAAGGGCGTGGTGTTTCAGTCCACCGCTCAGATTGTACGAACATAGATTCCAATGATGCCCAGTCTAGATTAATTCCGGTAGAGTGGGAATCATCCTTGAATGACCGGAAGGAATATAATGTAGACATTGAAATTAGTGGATATGATCGTAGAGGTCTACTGAATGAAGTCCTACAAGCTGTTAATGAGACAAAAACAAATATCTCAGCAGTAACAGGGAAATCAGACCGCAATAAAATGGCTACCATTATTATGTCTATTGCGATTCACAATGTCAGCCACCTGCAAAAAGTAGTTGACCGAATCAAGCAAATCCCAGATATTTATTCGGTTCGCCGAATTATGAATTAAGGAGTAGATCATGAGAGTAGTTGTTCAACGGAGCAAAGCGGCTAAGGTCACCGTTGAAGGAAAAGTGACGGGACAAATCACAAAAGGGCTGGTTCTGCTAGTAGGTTTTACACATGACGACAAGCCTGAGGATGCTGCCTACTTAGCTGACAAAATTGCAAACCTTAGAATATTTGAAGATGCAGATGAAAAGATGAATTATTCTTTATTAGATGTTGGGGGAGAGATTCTTTCTGTTTCGCAATTTACCTTATATGGAGATTGCCGAAAGGGCAGAAGACCTAACTTTATGGATGCTGCAAAACCAGAACAGGCAGTTGAGCTTTACGAATCATTTAACAGCATGCTCCGTGAAAAGGGTATCCAAGTAGAAACAGGTGTATTTGGGGCCATGATGGATGTAGAATTAATAAATGATGGTCCGGTAACATTGATTGTTGAAAGTAAAGCATAAGAAAAGCTTGGCACAAATTCTGTGCCAAGCTTTTTCTAATTTTCTTTGAAAAATCTAGCCAGGCCATTAAATAAACCCGATGCTGCATTTTCTTGGAATACACCTGATTTTACAGTCATTTCTTCCTCAGGATTACTTAAATATCCCAACTCCATTAACACAGCTTTTTGTTTATTCTCACGAACAACATGGAAATCACCAAATCGTACTCCACGATCCTTTAGTTTTGTTTGTGCAACTGTGGACGAATAAAGAGTGTCAGCAAGTGATTTTTGATAGTTATGATAATAATAGCCAGTCATTCCACGAACACTTCGATCTAAATTACTGTCGTAATGCAGGCTGATAAAAGCATCGGCATTGTAGGATTGGGCCGCACTTACACGAGAGGGAAGAGGAATAAAGGAATCACTATTCCTGGTTAAATAGACATGTGCGCCTGCAGCTCTTAATTTATCATACAACAATCGAGCAGTCCGAAGTGTCAGTTCCTTCTCTAGAGTGCCGCTTGCTCCTGTAGTGCCGTTATCACCGCCGCCATGTCCAGGGTCTAAAACAATTGTTTTATTTTTTAAATACCCTTCTCCACCCGATTTCTCAATCTGTGTTTTGGAATTGTTGATGGAAACAATCCAACCTGCAATAAATCCTTTTTTACCATTCTTCAATTTAATTTCATACCAATCATTCACAACGTTTAGAACAGGATAGGAACTACCTTCATTTGCCAGTTCGATTACATCGGATTGTACATTTGCTGATGCTCGGATATTTGTTCCATTATGTAAGATGGTAACGTTACGATCCTTGACCGCTTGTCCAGTTTGGGTGACCGTTTTAGATTTCTCAAGGTACCATCCCGCAACCCATCCGAATTTACCGGATTTAAATTCTATTTTTGCCCAATTGTTATTCTCTTCTAGGATCGGAAAGCTTTGTCCCCCTGTAACAGTTCCAATAATGACTGCATTTAAGGATGATCCTGAGCGGACACTTAAACTGTTGGCAGTGACTGTACCATTCATGCCGATTGGTTCATTCTTAGCTGTATCCTTACCTGCTTTTGCATCAGTATCAACAAATTCTGCACTTACCCAGCCTTTTAAATTGGCAAATCCAATTTCAAGCCAATTCTTTTCTTTAGAATAGATGGATACATTAGTTCCTTTCGTTAGCTTTCCAATAACAGTTCCACTTGCAGACGGTTCTTTTCGGATATTAAGGGTGTCTGCATTTACTATGCCGGAACTGGTTTGTTTATTGGTAGCTTTAGGTTGATTCACAGGTTCGTTTTTCAAGATTAAAAAATCCCTTGTAACCCAACCTTCACCAAATGTGGAGGAAACTTTGTACCAGTTTTCATTTTGGTCCAGTACGCTCACTTCTTGCCCTCTATTTAAGAAACCGACAATACGGAAGCTTGTCCCAGGACCTGAACGGATTCTTAACTGATCGGTGTTAGCCTTTGCAATCGTTCCTTTTGAACCACTGGATCTAATCGCACTGGATGGGTTTTGCAAGTTTTCCTTTGTAACCAGCCAA
The DNA here is from genome assembly GCF_047302305.1 of Neobacillus phoenicis. Taxonomy (NCBI): domain Bacteria; kingdom Bacillati; phylum Bacillota; class Bacilli; order Caryophanales; family Bacillaceae; genus Neobacillus; species Neobacillus phoenicis. The sequence continues at coordinate 2,016,809 of NZ_CP154847.1, forward strand.
TTAACGACCCAGCCAGTATGACCAAAAGACAACTCAATTTCAATCCAATCGCCTTTTTCTTTTACAATTGAAAATTTCTCGCCTCTCTTGGCAACCTTTACAAGAGGATAGCTTAATCCAGGGCCGCCTCGAACATTCACCGAATCAGATGAAACGGTTACCGTTCCGGTTGCAGCAATACTTTTTCCTTGTGGCAGGAAGGCTCCGAAAATAAGAATGATAGATAATAGCAGGAAACTAAACTTCTTAACCATCCACACCCTCCTTTTCTAGTGTCAAATTATATTTTATCGTAAGTAGAACTGAAAATCATTCCTTATTTACTAAAATTGACCAGTAAATGTGTGAATTTGCTTTCATCGATGCAAGTTTTTCATTAATAGTGGAGATAATAGGAATATTGAAGAATAGGCAGGGGGGACAAGAATATGAGATCAAGTGAAAAAGGAATGAACATCCAATCCATGGAGGGCAGGATTTTCGGGGTTGATTTTCATGATTTTATCCAAAAAGAACAGCACGCCACTTCGTTTGAGCTTGCATCAGAATTTGGATTAACGATCGGAGATGTCAGAAAGTTAAAGAAACATTTAGAGAGATCCTAAAACTCTCTTGACATTACTATCAATGCTCCGTATTATTATATAAATATAAAACACATACATGGTATAACCAATGATGGAGCATAGTAATTAAGAATACCCATGAAAAGAGAGGAAATGCCTTAGGCTGAAAGCATTTCTACATGAGCCTTAATGAATGAACACTCCGTAGGCTTCTCTCTGAAAAAAGTACTTCTAGTAGGAGATGAACGTTACAGGCGTTAACTGTAAAAGAGGAAGGGCATGGAATAGGATTCTTTGCACTTCAACTAGGGTGGCACCGCGGGATACAAACTCTCGTCCCTTGTATATTTTGTATACAAGGGACGAGAGTTTTTTTGTTTTGTTAAGAGGAAAAAAATTACATACATGTGAAATGTGAAGAGGAGGTAATCCACTATGTCTATAAGCATCCCTAGAGGAACCCAGGATATTTTGCCTGGTGAAGTAGAGAAGTGGCAGCTAATTGAAGAGAAGGCAAGAGAGCTTTGTGAAAAATATCAATATCAAGAGATTCGTACTCCGATCTTTGAACATACCGATCTTTTTTCAAGAGGTGTGGGGGATAGTACGGATATCGTTCAAAAAGAAATGTATACATTTGAAGATCGTGGAAAACGCAGTATCACACTAAGACCAGAAGGAACTGCGGCAGTGGTTCGGTCCTTTGTTGAGAAGAAGATGTTTGGTTACGCGAATCAGCCCGTAAAGCTTTATTATATGGGGCCAATGTTCCGCTATGAACGCCCGCAGGCTGGTCGTTTCCGTCAGTTTGTCCAATTTGGGGTGGAAGCGTTAGGAAGTAACGATCCTGCCATTGATGCAGAAGTCATTTCCTTAGCGATGAACTTGTATAAAGAAATGGGCCTAAAACAGCTGAAATTGATCATTAACAGCCTTGGTGACAAGGAGAGCCGAACTGCCCATCGTGAAGCGTTAGTAAACCACTTTAAACCAAGAATCGGTGAATTTTGCCACGACTGTCAAAATCGTCTTGAGAAAAATCCATTAAGAATCCTGGATTGTAAACAGGACCGTGACCACGAATTAATGAAAACGGCACCTTCCATCTTGGAATATCTCAATGATTATTCAAAGTCTTATTTTGAAAAATTACAACAATACCTAACACAACTCGATATTCCATTTGAAGTCGATGCCAATCTAGTTAGGGGGCTGGATTATTATAATCACACGGCTTTTGAAATTATGAGCAATGCCGAGGGATTTGGAGCCATTACTACCTTATGCGGGGGCGGACGCTACAATGGACTCGCTGAACAAATCGGGGGTCCTGAAACGCCAGGAATTGGATTTGCCTTAAGTATTGAGCGGTTTATCGCTGCCCTTCAGGCTGAAGGAATTGAACTAGAAGTGAATCAAGGAATCGATTGTTATCTAGCTGCATTAGGTGACGAAGCAAAGGATTACACAGTAGGACTTCTACAGCAGCTTCGAATGGCTGGTTTTTCGGCAGAGAGAGACTATCTAGACCGCAAAATCAAAGCGCAATTTAAGTCGGCTGACCGTCTTCAAGCAAAGTTTGTTGCTATTCTCGGAGATGAGGAATTAAAAAATAATAAAATCAATGTGAAAAACATGGCTACAGGTGAACAGGTAGAATTAGACTTACATTCTTTCATTACACAATTTAAAGAATTGCAAGCTTAAAGGGGGATATTTTCAATGTATGGCAGATCGTATTTTTGTGGTGACGTTCCAGAAACAGCTGTTGGAGAAAAGGTAACATTAAAAGGATGGGTTCAAAAAAGACGTGACCTAGGTGGCTTAATCTTTATCGATCTTCGAGACCGCTCTGGGATTGTTCAGGTTGTGTTTAACCCGGATTTATCATCCGATGCACTACAAACAGCTGAAAAGATTCGTAATGAATATGTTCTCGATATTGTTGGAACAGTTGTCAGCCGTGAAGCAGGAACAATTAATGAGAACCTAAAAACAGGTAAAATTGAAGTACAGGCTGAAAAAGTAACGATTATCAATGAGGCAAAGACACCTCCATTTATGATTTCTGATAAAACAGATGCATCTGAGGATGTCCGTTTAAAATACCGTTACTTAGATTTCCGTAGACCGGTTATTTTTGAAACCTTAAAAATGCGTCATCAGGTAACAAAACAAATTAGAGATTTCTTAGACTCTGAAGGATTCTTAGATATTGAAACACCAATCTTAACCAAAAGTACTCCTGAAGGAGCACGTGACTATTTAGTACCAAGCCGTGTTCACCCTGGTGAATTCTATGCACTGCCACAATCACCACAGCTTTTTAAACAATTGCTGATGGTGGGTGGAGTGGAGCGTTATTATCAAATTGCCCGTTGTTTCCGTGATGAAGATTTACGTGCAGACCGTCAACCTGAATTTACTCAAATTGATATTGAAACAAGCTTCCTAGGCCAAGAGGATATCATGGAAATGATGGAAACAATGATGTCGAAGCTTATGAAAGAAGTAAAAGGCTTAGACATTCCAACAGCCTTTCCACGTATGACTTATGATGAAGCGATGAGTCGTTACGGTTCCGATAAGCCAGATACACGCTTTGGGCTGGAACTTGTTGACCTTTCTGAGATCGTGAAGGATTCCGGCTTTAAAGTATTTGCTGCAGCTGTTGCCAATGGCGGACAAGTAAAAGCAATTAATGTTAAAGGTGCGGCAGAAAAATATTCACGTAAAGACATTGATGCCTTAACTGAGTTCGTAGCTGTATATGGTGCAAAAGGCTTGGCTTGGCTAAAAGTGGATGCTGAAGGACTAAAAGGTCCGATTGCGAAATTCTTCTCTGAGGAAGACGTTCAAGCACTAACAGCAAGTCTTGAAGCATCTGAAGGTGATTTACTCTTGTTTGTTGCTGATAAAAAAAGTGTAGTTGCTGATTCTTTAGGGGCGCTTCGCTTGAAACTTGGAAAAGAGTTAAATCTAATTGATCAAAGTGTGTTCAATTTCTTATGGATCACAGACTGGCCATTGTTAGAGTACGATGAAGAAGAAGGCCGTTATTATGCTGCCCACCATCCATTTACAATGCCATTTAGGGAAGACCTTGAATTGTTAGACTCTGACCCTGGAAAAGTACGTGCGCAAGCATATGACCTTGTGTTAAATGGATACGAGCTTGGAGGCGGTTCACTGAGAATTTTTGAACGTGATATTCAAGAGAAGATGTTCAGCATCCTTGGATTTACTCCTGAAGAAGCAAAGGAACAATTCGGTTTCCTATTGAATGCATTTGAATACGGTACACCTCCACATGGTGGTATTGCATTAGGTCTTGACCGTTTAGTAATGCTTCTTGCTGGTAGCTCGAATTTACGTGATACTATTGCCTTTCCAAAGACTGCTAGTGCAAGTTGCTTGTTAACAAATGCACCAGGTGAGGTTTCAGATGCACAATTAAAGGAACTAAATTTGTCATTAAATGTTAATAAATAGCAGGAATTCGCTTTCATGATTCCTTGAAGCAAACTTCTAAATGTGTTATGATTAAGTCAATCGAGAAGAGTCCTGAAATGTACGTTGTGTTACCTGAAGTTTTGACCGAACATTATTTATTCGGGAATCCGGAGTTTTTCTGATTGCGTAAATGCCTCACCCTTTGACGGGTTTGGGGACTTACAATACCGGGAACAGGACACCCACCTGCTGAGTGCGGGTTTCAAAACGAAGGACATAAGCGACGGCATCATTGGGACTCTTCTATTTATTTTTTAACAACAACCTCCAGCAAAATGCCATGGAGGTTTTCTTATGCCTAATATCTTTATAATTCCTATCTAAATACTTGTTTTTATATGATTGTATGTTATATTTTTTAGGGTAAAAGATAATAAAAGATAAAAATGAAAATTATTTTGGAGGAACATCATGCTGCATCAATTTTCTCGTAATGAGCTTGCCATTGGTAAAGAAGGCCTCGATATCATGAAAAATAGTACGGTTGCTGTTTTGGGAATCGGGGGTGTCGGTTCGTTTGCTGCTGAAGCTCTTGCCCGTTCTGGCGTTGGCCGTTTAGTCTTAATTGATAAGGACGATGTGGATATTACGAACGTTAACCGCCAGCTAATTGCCCTGCTTTCAACTGTAGGTAGACCAAAAGTAGAGATTATGCAGGAACGGATTAAAGATATTAATCCAGACTGTGAAGTCATTGCCCTTAAGATGTTCTACACAGAGGAAACGTATGAAGAGATTTTTGGCTACAATTTGGATTTTGTTGTAGATGCTTCCGATACGATTATGTATAAGATTCATTTAATGAAGGAATGTTTAAAGCGAAATATTCCGATCATCTCAAGTATGGGTGCTGCCAATAAGATGGACCCAACGCGGTTCCAAATTGCGGATATTTCTAAAACGCATACGGATCCAATTGCAAAGGTAATTCGTACGAAGCTTCGTAAGGAACGTATTCACAAAGGGATTCCAGTTGTATTTTCAGATGAAAGCCCAATTGTTGTTCGTGAAGATGTTGTAAAAGTTGTGGGAAAAGAAAATGCGCCAATACGTAAGGCGAAAATGCCGCCTGCATCGAATGCTTTCGTCCCATCAGCAGCAGGTCTGATCATGGCGAGCTACGTTGTTCGTGAGTTGTTAAAAGATATTAAAATTACACGTGTATCTGATGAAAAATAAATGATATATGTTGGCCCTAATCATGATCTTTGGTTAGGGCCTTTTGTGTTGGGTTGAGTGCATGAATGTGTTGTGGTTACGGAAACGTATAAGCGTCTACGTGTCCGAACCCATGAAGAAAAGAAGGAATGGGTAACGAGGAAGGCTCTACGTGCCCGACTCCATGAAGAAAAAAAGGATTGGGAAACGTATAAAGGTTCTACGTGCCCGAACCCAGTATGAAAAGAGGAGTTGGGTAACGTAGAAAGGTTCTACGTGCCCGACTCCATGAAGAAAAGAAGGAATGGGTAACGTAGGAAGACTCTACGTGCCCGAGTCCATGAAGAAAAGAAGAAATGGGTAAGGTAGGAAGGCTCTACGTGCCCGAATCCAATATGAAAAGAGGAGTTGGGTAACGTAGGAAGGCTCTACGTGTCCGAACCCATGAAAAATAGAAGGAATGGGTAACTTAAGAAGGTCCTATGTGCCCAAAACCATGAAAAACAGAATGATAGGGTAACATAGAAAGCCCAAAGCCATAATCAATAGAAGTGTAGAAAATTAAAATAGTTTTTTACCCCAGAAAACAATCAAAAACTACTCAAAAAATACCCACCGGCCATACCCATTTGCCATTAAATTCTCCATTAGTATACGTCTTAATAACTTTTTAGAATGAATCACATGACACCACTCATGGATTATAGTAGTTGTAATCTTTAATTCAGGAAAAAGAAGTCTCAGCTCCTCTACACTCCTTAAAATACCTGTTTCAAGTTCTTCCTCATATCCACAATCTACACACACCAGTTTCTTATCATCTTTACAAATTAAAAAGGAATTAGATTCAGGACAAATAATTCCTTTTTGCATTTGGTCATATCTATATGGTGGAAAACGGGAATAGGGGGATTTATTTTGATGCATCGTGATTAAGGTTTCTGCAAGTTCCCTGTGTTTGGAAGATAATTTTGAAGGAAGCTGGTTTAATTTTTTCATATAGGAATTCAGTTGAGTTGAATAAATAATTGGTTTGTTCAGAGGGGCCTGATATAAGGTGAACTCGGGGTTAATGAAGGTCACATTTCCTTCTATCGGTAAATGAAAACCAATATTTTTGATTAGCTGGCGTAAAAGAGTTGAACTTCGCTTTAATTGATCTAATGGATTCTGTACTTCGTCCCTGGATAAAGTAAAAAAACTATCTTTTTCATAGAAATAGTTCCCCTCAAAATTTTTTACTTCAAAAGGAAAAATGGTATTTTGAGAAATGGTTAAGGTATCAATTTGAAAATTGGCATTGTTAAAATCAATGCATAAATCGTTTATAAAATACAAATCATTTTGTAATTTACTAGTATATTGGTCAAACATCACCTCGCCTTGGTATCCTTTTTCGCGTTTTAAATAGTATTTTTGATCCTTTGGTGACAAATTAGTTCTCATGTATAGTGATTTCATAATGATGAGTTCATTCGACTTATACCGCGGTTTTAAGAGCATGACACACATCCTTTTTTTTTTAACACGTACAACCCTATTTTATAAAAAAATTACTAAAAACCCACTTAATTGTGTGAATGTTTTGTTAACAATTTACGAAACCATGCCCTGAAAAACAGGAAAATTCTTCTAAGATAATGTACACTAGAGTGGACGACATACGAGAGGAGAGGGAGATTGGAAACGATTATTGAGTTAAAAGACGTAACTAAAGTGATTAAAGGAAGAACTATAATCGATAATATTAGTTTTAAAGTGAATAAAGGCGAAGTTTTCGGCTTCCTTGGGCCGAATGGTGCAGGGAAAACGACAACTATTCGAATGATTGTCGGTTTAATGGGGATTACCTCAGGAGATATCCTTATCGGAGGGTCGAGCATCAAAACTGATTTTGAAAATGCTGTGGGACATGTAGGGGCTATCGTCGAAAATCCGGAAATGTATAAGTTTTTAACAGGTTACCAAAACCTCGTCCATTATTCGCGGATGGCAAAAGGGATTACAAAAGAAAAAATCACTGAAACAGTGGAACTGGTTGGGTTAACGGAACGCATTCATGATAAGGTCAAAACCTATTCGCTTGGTATGAGACAAAGATTGGGGTTAGCTCAATGTCTGTTACATGATCCAGAGGTGTTAATACTAGATGAGCCTACCAATGGTTTAGATCCTGCTGGAATACGAGAAATCCGTGACTATATTCGTCTGCTTGCACGTGAAAAAAGTATGGCAGTCATCGTTTCAAGCCACTTGCTATCTGAAATGGAAATGATGTGCGACAGGATTGGGATTATACAAAACGGGCAGTTGATCGATGTTCAACTTGTACAAGAATTTGTCCATGGAACGGAAACCACATATGAGCTGGAAGTAGTTCCTTCTGACATAGCTCTGTCATTAATCGAGACTAATTTCCCGAATATACGTGTCACTCGTTCAAGAAATGGCCTTTCGGTAGAACTTGCAAAGGATGACATTCCAAATCTAGTAAAAGTACTGGTTAAGAATAATGTTCTTGTTTACGGAATCAAAGAAGTAGCGAAAACATTAGAAGATCGCTTCCTAGAAGTAACGGCTGAAAAGGAGGCGGTAACTCGTGGGTAATTTAATCAAGAATGAATGGATGAAAATTTTTAGGCGACCTGGAACCTATGTGATGATTGCTATCCTGGTTATATCCATAGCAGTGGTTGGGATGGTAACTAAGTATCAACAAAATGGCATGGATTTAACGGAAGATAAAAACTGGGAACAAGTATTACAAGAAGAAAACAATGCTCTAAAGCAGCAGATGGAACAAAGCCAGAGCAAGATAGAAAAACAATTTTTTAAAAAAGAAATAGCTATTAATGATTATCGGATTAAGCACCATCTTTCAACAAAAGAAAAATACTCTGTTTGGTCATTCGTCAAAGATTCCTCACAGTTGATCGTCCTGGCTGGGTTATTCATTATTATTGTAGCGGCTGGGATCGTGGCCAGCGAGTTTAATTGGGGAACCATAAAGCTATTATTAATCCGGCCCATTAACCGAACGAAAATTTTATTATCTAAATATTTGACGGTATTGCTGTATGCTCTATTTATGTTGGGCATTCTCTTTGTTTTCTCAACTGTACTCGGTGCCATTTTGTTCGACATGCCAGATAAAGCAGTTCCCTATTTAAATTATAGTAATGGTCATGTAACTGAGCAAAATATCGTTGTTCATTTATTAATCTATTATGGTTTAAGTTCCATTGATACGATTATGCTCGTTACCATGGCATTTATGATTTCATCTGTTTTCCGCAATAGCTCTTTGGCCATCGGGCTATCACTATTTTTATTATTTACAGGTGCGCAGCTTACCGTCCTGTTATCCATGAAATTTACGTGGGCAAAATACATACTGTTTGCGAATACTGATCTCATGCAATATGTAGAAGGAACGCCGATGGTAGAAGGGATGACAATGTCATTTTCTATACTCATGCTCCTGATTTACTTTGCCCTTTTCCAATTTCTCGCCTTTTTTGTCTTCAAAAAACGAGATGTTGCAGCATAAGAAAAGCGGAAGCGCCTTGGTCAGCCCCGACAGGCAAATGTTCTTCGGCAAGAAAAGTCCGCCTTTTGACTTTTATTGCCGAAGGTTATTTGACCCGAGGGGCTAGGCGCTGGAGCTAGACAATTCTCGAAGTCGAAATTTAAACAATCTTATAATGTAGAAAAAGGTGTCAGGCACGATTAACAATGGTGCCTGACACCTTTTTTAGCTTTTTCGTAATAGTTTTTCATAGACTACCGCAAGTGCCTGTTCGAATTTGCCGGTTTTCTTCGGCTGGTAGTATTGTTTGTTTTTTATGCGGTTCGGCAAGTATTGTTGCGGAACCCAGCCATTTTCATAGTTGTGTGGATATAAATATTCGATTCCTCTGCCAAGCTCTTTTGCCCCCTTATAATGGGCATCTTTTAAATGATCAGGAATTTCACCAACAATCCCTTTTCGGATATCTTCAAGAGCGGTATCGATAGCTAAAATAGCAGAGTTCGATTTAGGTGATAAGCATAGTTCAATTACGGCATTGGCAAGCGGGATTCTTGCCTCAGGAAAGCCTAGTCGTTCAGCTGTTTCAATCGCTGCCAACGTCCGTGGTCCTGCTTGTGGATTGGCGAGCCCAATATCCTCATAAGCAATAACGATTAATCTGCGGCTGATACTGACAAGGTCACCTGCTTCAATTAGTCTGCCAAGATAGTGCAGGGCAGCATTGGCGTCACTGCCACGGATGGACTTTTGAAAGGCCGATAAGACATCATAGTGACCGTCCCCGTCTTTATCCGCAGCTATGCTTTTCTTCTGTAGACATTCCTCGGCCGTTTCTACATCAATTGTAATAAAGCCATTTTCATCTTCGTCAGTAGATAGAACGGCTAATTCGAGGGCGTTTAAGGAGCTTCTTACATCTCCGTTCGAGGCATTGGCGAAATGTTCTAAGGCTTCGTCAGTCATATTCACATTTAATTTGCCCAGTCCACGATCGTCGTCTTCAATTGCACGGAGCAATGCCTGCTTCACCTCATCAGGTGTCAGTGGTTTAAGTTCAAAAATTTGACAACGACTCCGAATCGCAGGATTAATCGCATGGTAGGGGTTACTTGTTGTTGCGCCGATTAGCGTGATCATTCCATTTTCTAAATAGGGAAGCAAAAAATCTTGTTTTCCTTTGTCCAATCGATGGACTTCATCAAGAAGAAGAATCACTTTTCCTGACATTTTTGCCTCAGCAGCAACAATTTCCATATCTTTTTTATTATTTGTTACTGCATTTAAGGTTCGAAAGGCATATTTGGTACTTCCAGCAATGGCACTTGCAATCGATGTTTTGCCAATTCCAGGTGGTCCATATAAAATCATGGATGTAAGCTGTTTTGCTTTCACCATTCTAGCAATTATTTTTCCATCACCAACCAAATGCTGCTGGCCTACGACTTCGTCGATCGTTCTTGGCCTCATCCGAAAGGCCAAAGGCTTTTGCTGCATAATCATCTCTCCAAAAGGTATTTCAATTTATTCGTGCTTTTATTTACGATAAGAACAGTAGAATTCGACTTCGAGAACTGTCCAGCTCCAGCGCCTAGCCCCTCGGGTCAAATAACCTTTGGCAATAAAAGTCAAAAGGCGGACTTTTCTTGCCGAAGAACATTTGCCTGTCGGGGCTGACCAAGGCGCTTGCGCTTTTCTTATACGATACCACTTTCTTGGGAAAAAAGCATATTAAAGGAGAATGTGTTATAATTTCTAATGCCTATCAATTTACTGAGGAATTACGTATTTAATATATATAGATTTTGAATAGAGGTGCTTAGTAGTGAAGATTTCTACAAAGGGAAGATATGGTCTTACGATTATGATTGAGCTTGCTAAAAAATATGGTGAAGGGCCGACGTCATTAAAAGCCATCGCTCAAGCAAATGATTTATCAGAGCATTATTTAGAGCAATTGATTGCTCCGTTACGTAATGCTGGTTTAGTTAAGAGTATTAGAGGAGCATATGGTGGTTATATTCTTACAAATGTTCCATCTAAAATTACTGCGGGAGATGTAATACGTGTTCTTGAGGGGCCGATTACGCCTGTTGAAGGAATTGAAGATGAAGAGCCGGCAAAGAGAGAGCTATGGATTAGAATTAGAGATGCCATTAAAGGCGTATTAGACAATACTACATTAGAAGATTTGGCAAATCACAGCGAAGATAATGATACAGAAGGTTATATGTTTTATATATAAGGTAAAGAGTATTAACATAGAATTATTTTGATTGAAGGTGTAAGGATGGAACGAATTTATCTCGACCACGCAGCAACCACACCCATGCATCCAAAAGTGATTGGTAAAATGGTCGAAGCTATGAATATGATTTTTGGGAACCCTTCAAGTATTCATTCATTCGGAAGGGAAGCCCGTCATCAAATTGATAGAGCAAGGGCTGGGCTTGCGCGCAGCATTGGTGCAAAGGAAAATGAGATTATTTTTACAAGCGGTGGTACGGAAGCCGATAACATGGCGTTGTTTGGTGTGGCCGAAAGTTATCAGAATAAAGGCAAGCACATTATTACTACTACGGTGGAACATCATGCTGTCTTACATGCCTGTAAAAAGTTAGAGAAGATGGGCTATGAGGTTACCTATTTACCTGTGGATGAAACAGGGATGATCTCCATCTCTGAGTTCCAAGAAGCATTAAGAGAGGACACGATCTTAGTATCCATCATGTACGGTAACAATGAAGTTGGCACGATTCAGCCAATTACAGAAATCGGCCACTTACTAAAAGATCACCAAGCGATCTTTCATACCGATGCGGTACAAGCCTATGGAATAGAAAAAATTGATGTAAACGAAAGCCATATTGATTTATTATCTGTTTCTGCTCATAAAATCAATGGTCCAAAAGGAACAGGTTTTCTTTTTGCGCGTTCAAATGTGAAGCTTTCTCCTCGCTCATTTGGCGGGGACCAAGAAAGAAAGAGACGAGCTGGCACGGAAAATGTTGCTTCTATTGTTGGTTTTCATGAAGCCGTTCTAATAGCAAATGATGAAAGAATGTCTAATAGAGAAAAGTATATAGATTTTAAAGAAGTAATGTTAGAAAAATTGCGTGAATTAGATATCGAATTTCACGTGAACGGATTGCTTGAAAATTCACTGCCACATGTATTAAACTTAAGCTTTCCGGGAACGAGTGTGGAGGCGATGCTAGTCAATCTCGATTTGGCAGGCATTGCTGTTTCGAGCGGATCAGCATGTACGGCTGGTTCCATAGAACCTTCTCATGTCCTGGTTGCCATGTTTGGTAAACAATCAGAGCGCTTGATCAATTCGATCCGTTTTAGTTTTGGCTTGAACAATACGACAGAGGACGTCGTGAAAGCTGCTGAAGAGACGGCAAAGGTTGTTATGCGTCTGAAAAAATAAATGTAACATCTAGTACGGTTAAAAGAGAGGTGAAAGAGAAATGGAGAAAAAAGATCCAAAGGATATCCGTGTTGTAGTTGGAATGTCCGGTGGTGTAGACTCCTCTGTAGCTGCACTCCTATTAAAGCAGCAAGGCTATGACGTAATAGGAATTTTTATGAAGAATTGGGATGACACAGACGAAAATGGTGTGTGTACAGCCACTGAAGACTACGAGGATGTCATTCGAGTATGCAATCAAATTGGCATTCCTTATTATGCTGTCAATTTTGAAAAACAATATTGGGATAAGGTATTTTCCTATTTCCTTGAAGAGTATAAGGCTGGTAGAACACCAAACCCAGATGTGATGTGTAATAAGGAAATTAAATTTAAGGCATTCCTCGAGCATGCACTTAAATTAGGCGCTGATTACTTAGCAACGGGTCATTATGCAAGAGTTGAATTCCGCGATGGCGAATATAAAATGCTCCGTGGTCTTGATGAAAATAAGGACCAAACGTATTTCTTAAATCAATTGACACAGGAACAACTGAGTAAAGTCATGTTCCCAATTGGAAACTTAGAGAAATCTAGAGTAAGGGAAATTGCGAAGGAAGCAGAACTTGCTACGGCCACCAAAAAGGACAGTACGGGTATTTGCTTTATCGGTGAGCGGAATTTTAAGGACTTCCTAGGTCAATATCTACCTGCTCAACCAGGTAATATGGAGACATTTGAAGGTGAGATTAAAGGGAAACATGAAGGCCTTATGTATCATACAATTGGCCAGCGTCATGGTTTAGGTATTGGCGGATCAGGTGAACCTTGGTTTGCCATTGGAAAGGACTTAAAAAGAAATGTCCTTTATGTTGGACAAGGTTTCCACAATGAAAAACTTTATTCCAACTCGATTATTGCAACTAACGTTAGCTGGGTATCGAACAAAGATAAACAGGATGAATTTGAATGTACGGCCAAGTTCCGCTATCGCCAAGAAGATAATAGCGTGATAGTACGTTTGTTAGATGACAATCGAGCAGAAGTCATTTTCAAGGAGCCTATTCGTGCGGTTACCCCAGGACAGGCGGTTGTTTTCTACAATGGCGATGAATGTCTTGGCGGCGGTACCATTGATGAAGTGTACAAAAATGGTGAACGTTTAACTTATGTAGGATAATCCGTCCAAACCCTGATTCCTAAAGGAGTCAGGGTTATTTAATGTTTTTGGCTCTTTTCTAAGACATTGTTGCTTTTATCTACCTTTTTTTAATGGTCATTCTAATAAATAGACGGAGGAATTCCGCTTATTTGGGAAACTGGTTGTAAATTGGCTCAAATAGACGGAGATATTCCGCTTATTTGATTTTAAAACGCAAAAATGGGGCACTTTTCTTTGAATAAGCGGAAAAACTCCGCTTATTTACTCCGAAATGAGCTCGATTTTGAAAATAAACGGAAAAACTCCGCTTATTGGTTACTCTTCTAAGGCTGGCTGGCAATCCAATTAGCAAGCTTTTTCGCAGTGTAGCTTTGATTCTAAATGAATAAACCTCCGCTTATCTTCCATAACAACAATGTTTACGTAAACAGCCTATTTTTTTTACGAAATATGATATACTTTCCCTTAGGATTGGAGCTGAAAAAATGGATAAAAACCAATTAGGTGTACAATACATGCAGGAAGGCAACTACGAGGAAGCAGCTAAAGCTTTTCATGCAGCGATAGAAGAAAATCCCAAAGACCCAGTAGCTTATATAAATTTCGGCAATGTTCTTTCAGCTGTGGGCGATGATGAAAAAGCCATTAAATTTTATCAAAAGGCACTTGAAATAGATGAAAACGCGGCAGCAGCTTACTATAGTATCGGTAACATAATGTTCACCCATGATCAGTTTGACGAGGCGAAAAACATGTTTGAAACAGCCATGAAAAAGGGGCTGGAGTCTGCTGATAATTACTTTATGTTAGGATTAACGCTTGTACAATTAGACAAGAGCCGCTTCGCTCTTCCCTACCTGCAGAGAAGTGTAGAACTGAATGAAGAAGATGCGGAAGCAAGGTTTCAATATGGTCTATGTCTAGCACAACTAGAATTCATTGATGAATCTATGGTTCAATTTGAAAAGTGTATTGAACTCGATCCAGGACACTCGGATGCTTATTATAATTTAGGGGTTTCTTATGCTTTTAAAGAAAATGCTACTAAAGCAATTGAAATGTTTGATAAAGCCCTGGAAAATCAGCCAGATCATTTACTTGCTGGACATGCAAAAAAACTAATTGAAAATATGCAATAGGTTGATGCCGATCTTTTTGAAAGGAGGGAGACACGAGTGGAGAAACAGGACGCGCTGGATTTATTTGCCGAGCAAGGAAAATTTGTAAAGGGAAGACCCATCGTTACCATTTTTCATAATGAACAGAATCTTTATACGGTTTTACGGATACGAGTGGATGAAACAAATCATTCTTATGATGACAAAGAAGCAGTAGTAACCGGCTACTTTCCGAAGGTACATGAGCAGGAAACCTATATCTTTTACGGAGATTTTAAAGATCATCCTAAGTTTGGTCTGCAATTTCATACAAATCATTACAGAAAAGATATGCCGCAGACAAAACAAGGGGTTATTGCTTATTTGTCAGGTGAACTGTTCAAAGGAATTGGTAAGAAGACAGCGGAAAATATCGTGGAAACGCTGGGGGAAAACGCCATTTCAAAAATACTTAACAAGCCGTCACTGTTAGATTCCATTCCTAAGCTACCTCCCGATAAGGCAAAATTACTGTATGACACACTTATGGAGCACCAAGGACTCGAGCAGGTCATGGTAGCTTTAAATCAATATGGATTCGGACCGCAGATCTCCATGCGAATATATCAGGCATATAAAGAGGAGACCCTTGGTATTATTCAAAAGAATCCTTACCAATTAGTTGAGGATATTGAGGGAGTTGGTTTCGGTCGTGCAGATGAGCTTGGCTATCAGCTTGGGATATCAGGTAGCCATCCTGATCGCATCAAAGCAGCCTGTCTGTATACGCTAGAAAATGAAAGCATGCAGACCGGTCATGTATACATACATGCTGAGCAATTACTCGAACAAGTAAAAAATCTGTTGGAAGAAAATAAGCGAGACCAAATTGAGTTTTTGGATATTTCAAATGAAGTCATTAAGCTGGAGGAAGAGGGGAAATTAATTGGTGAAGAAAAAAGAATTTACCTGCCATCCCTATATTTTGCAGAAAAAGGTTTAGTGACTAACATACACCGCATCTTGCAGCAAACTGAATATAAGGATCAATTTCCTGAATCTGAATTCCTGCTTGCTTTGGGAGGCTTGGAAGAACGCCTTGGGGTACAATATGCACCAACCCAAAGAGAGGCCATTCAAACGGCATTAATGTCACCTATGCTTATTTTAACAGGTGGACCTGGAACAGGTAAGACAACGGTTATAAAAGGGATTGTTGAGCTCTATGCTGAACTCCATGGCTGTTCGTTGGAGCCGAAGGATTATCACAAAAAAGGTGAGCCGTTTCCGTTTTTGCTTGCGGCACCTACAGGTAGAGCAGCTAAAAGAATGAGTGAATCCACCGGCCTTCCTGCGGTAACTATTCATCGATTACTTGGGCTAAATGGGATGGAAGGCATCGACCATGAGGATTCAAATACGCTTGAAGGAAAAATATTAATCGTTGATGAAACTTCTATGCTTGATATCTGGCTTGCTAATCAGTTGTTTAAGGCTCTGCCTGACAATATCCAAGTTATACTTGTTGGGGACGAAGATCAGCTGCCATCGGTTGGTCCTGGTCAGGTTTTAAAGGACTTGTTAGATTCTGAACGAATTCCGACGGTTCGATTAACTGATATTTACCGTCAGGCCGAAGGGTCATCAATCATCGAACTGGCACATGATATAAAAAAAGGCTATCTTCCCCCGGATGTAACACAAAAGAAGCCTGACCGTTCGTTTATCAGATGTTCTACAGCGCAGGTGGCTCAAGTCGTGGAAAAAGTAGCGCAAAACGCCAAAAACAAAGGTTATTCTGCAAAGGATATCCAGGTGCTGGCGCCTATGTATAGAGGCCCTGCAGGGATTGATCGGTTAAATGTGCTGCTTCAGGAGATTTTTAATCCAAACCCTGATGGTAAACGAAAAGAAATTACCTTTGGAGAAGTAAAGTACCGAATTGGAGATAAGGTGCTTCAACTTGTAAATCAACCCGAGAATAATGTGTTCAACGGTGATATTGGCGAAATTATTTCGATTATCTATGCCAAAGAAAATACGGAAAAACAAGATATGATTTATATTTCCTTTGAAGGGAATGAAGTGGAATATACAAGGCAAGATTTGAATCAAATCACCCATGCCTATTGTTGTTCTGTCCATAAATCCCAGGGCAGTGAATTTCCTATTGTTATTCTTCCGGTAACGAGAAGTTATTACCGGATGTTGCGACGAAATTTAATTTATACCGCTATCACAAGAAGTAAACAATCGTTGATTCTATGTGGTGAAGAAGATGCATTAAGGATGGGAGTAGAAAGAGCAGACGAACTTTCAAGACAGACCACTCTTCGTCAAAAACTTAAAGAAACCATTTTAGGACAGCTTCAGACTCTTCAAAATGATACAGAACCAGTCAAAGGCTTATCCTATGAGGAAGAATTAATGCAAGTTAATCCAATGGTTGGAATGGAAAACGTTACACCTTATGATTTTATGCTAAATGACTGAAACTATAAATGTTCGGGGAGGTGGGACACTCTTTGCGGACATTTTCATTATTAAAAGGACAACCAGTTTTTGAAATGAGCAGCGGAACAAAAATTGGTGATATCAGTGACCTATGTATCTCAAGCAATGGTATCGTCAAAGGCCTATTGATTAAAAAAGGCGTTTTCTTCAAACAATCGTACTTTCTGGATATTCAAAAAGTGACTACCTTCGGCTGGGATGGGGTTATGATTGAAGATAGCGGATGTTTGGAAAAGTTAGGAGATAACCCTGAATATACCTTGACACACCAGCATTCCTTAAATGGAATGATGATGCTTTCAAAAAGTGGAGATTCACTCGGTTTGTTAAAGGATGTATATTTTCAGGAAGAAGTGGGCACAATCGTAGGGTATGAAATTACGGATGGCTTCTTTTCGGATATCACGGAAGGTAAACAAGTCATTCAATCCGGTAAGCCCTTAGCGATCGGAAAGGATGCCATTATCGTAGATGTAGATAATACGTGAGGTGTCTTTTCATGTTAAAGTGTCCTAACTGTCAAAGCAAAGATATCGGCAAAATTGGTATCAACCAATATTATTGCTGGAACTGTTTTATTGAGCTATCTGTTAACAAAGGTCTAATTAACACCCATCAGGTGGAGGAAGACGGTTCACTTAGTTCCTTGGACGATTTGTTTGAAGAAGAAGAGCGTCGTTACACCCTATAATTATTATAAGAGGTGAAACGCATGAATAAAATGATGACGTCGATGATTGCTTTTGGTGCGGGGATGGCCATATATAATATGGCTCAACGAAATAATATGATGTCCACCCGCAATATGAAAAGAATACAAAAAAAGGTAAAACGAGCAATGTTTTAATGCAAATCCCCCTTGGGCTCCTAGGGGGATTTTTACGTACGTGAATATTTACCCTTCTTGTCTCTAACACTAACAAGAGGGAGGATTGCTCGTGGATATTCGTATGAAATGGCTGTATCGGATTGGTTTTATACTCCTTTTATTAGTTGCCCTTTACGTTTTTCTTAAAATTAGATTTGTTTGGATGCCAGTTGTTAGGCTTATCATAATTATCATCTTACCATTTCTTATAGCAGGGTTTATAACTTATCTCCTTCATCCTATTGTTGAAAAATTGCATGAAAAAGGATTCCACCGAGGTTTGGCCATTTTCTTGATTTATTTTATTTTTTTTGGCGGCATTGGGTTTGCACTATATAAGGGTATACCAGCCATCATTGATCAATTAAAAGACTTATCTGAAAGTGCACCGTTCTTTGCAGAACAATATCGAAGCTGGATTGATGAGCTCCAAACCCATACAAGGGCTTGGCCAGATGGTTTGCAAGCAAAAATAGATGACGGGATCAACACTTTTGAAAAGAAGATGGATACCCTTTTAACTATTATTGTCAATGTCTTAATGGACTTTTTAAATTCAGCCCTACTTTTGATGATTATTCCGTTTATTGCCTTTTATATGTTAAAGGATTTTCCTTTGTTAAAACGGACGGCATGGTATTTGACCCCTAAGAAATGGCGGAAAAAAGCTACTCTATTTTTAAGAGATGTTGACGAATCACTCGGAAGTTATATTAGAGGACAGCTATTAGTTTGTGTGATCATCGGAAGTATCTCTGCCTTGTTATTTTGGGTGTTCCATTTAAGATATCCTTTGTTACTAGGACTTATCGTTGGTGCGACAAATGTGATTCCTTATTTTGGACCGATTATCGGGGCAATTCCAGCTGTCATTATTGCTGCAACCACTTCGGTTAAGTTGGTCATCATTACGGTTGTTATTGTTTTTGGTTTACAATTCCTTGAGGGAAATATCTTATCGCCTTATATCGTCGGGAAGAGTCTTCATATGCATCCATTATTAATTATGATTGCTTTAACATCGGGTGGTGAAATAGGGGGAATCTTAGGGTTGATTTTAGCTGTCCCTGTTCTAGTGATATTGAAGGTAGGAATCATTCATGCGAAAAATCACTTTATACAAGGCAAAGCAAATGATTCTTCTTCTTAAAGTGTTTGGCCAATTGACAAACGTTTTTTGGGTGGATATAATTCGACATATAGAATATGAATGAAAATGTTGAAGGGTCGAGTATGTTGTAGTCCATCTGTAACGCTTTATTGCGCAGAAGAGAGGAGCTTTCATGGCTGAAAGAAGCTCCAGATGAAGGATGACAGAACGCTAATCCGGAGTGCAGCTAACCACTGCCGTATACCTGCGTTAAGGGTTTTTTGAGAGATGAATACAGAATGTTTGTATTCATAATCAGGGTGGTACCGCGAGGCTTGCTCTCGTCCCTGTTTGGGATGAGGGCTTTTTTGTATGCTTTTTTAAAAATAAGGAGGTCAATACATATGAAAAATTTAACTGGTTCACAGATTCGTTCAATGTTTTTACAGTTTTTTAAAGAAGAAAAAGGACACGCAGTGGAGCCGAGTGCATCGCTTGTTCCTCATGATGATCCATCTTTATTATGGATTAACAGTGGTGTTGCAACCCTAAAGAAATACTTTGATGGCCGTGTGGTTCCTCAAAACCCAAGAATTACTAATGCTCAAAAATCCATCCGGACAAATGACATTGAGAATGTTGGGAAGACTGCGCGTCACCATACTTTCTTTGAAATGCTAGGAAACTTTTCAATTGGTGAGTACTTTAAAAATGAAGCAATCGAATGGGCATGGGAGTTTCTAACGGACAAAAAATGGATGGGATTTGATCCAGAGCTATTATCCGTTACTGTGCATCCAGAAGACAATGAAGCATATGAAATTTGGAATAAAACAATTGGCATTCCAGAGGAACGCATTATTCGACTGGAAGGGAATTTCTGGGATATTGGAGAAGGACCAAGTGGACCGAATACTGAAATCTTCTATGACCGTGGTCCAGAGTATGGTGATGATTCAAATGACCCAGAATTATATCCAGGTGGAGAAAACGAACGATATCTGGAAGTTTGGAACCTAGTGTTCTCCCAATTTAACCATAATCCTGATGGCACCTACACACCACTACCAAAGAAAAATATTGATACAGGTATGGGATTAGAACGTATGGCATCTGTTGTTCAGAATGTCCCAACCAATTTTGACACTGATTTATTTATCCCTATTATCCGTGCGACAGAAGAGATCTCTGGGGAGAAATATGGAGTGAATAAAGAAACAGATGTAGCTTTCAAGGTTATTGCTGACCACATTCGTACCGTTGCATTTGCTGTAGGTGATGGTGCACTTCCATCGAATGAAGGACGTGGCTATGTTCTACGCCGGTTGCTTCGCCGTGCTGTCCGCTATGCAAAGCAGATTAACATTAATCGTCCATTTATGTTTGAACTAGTTCCAGTCGTTGGCGAAATCATGAACGATTTCTATCCAGAAGTGAAAGAAAAGACTGAATTTATTCAAAAGGTTATTAAGAATGAAGAAGAACGTTTCCACGAAACACTTCATGATGGGTTGGCAATCCTTGCAAGCGTGATTAAGAAGGAAAAAGAAAAGGGCAGTGACACCATTTCTGGTGCAGATGTTTTCCGTTTATATGATACCTATGGTTTCCCAGTTGAGCTGACTGAGGAATATGCTGAAGAAGAAGGTATGAAGGTTGACCATGAAGGCTTTGAAGTAGAAATGGAGCAACAGCGTGAACGTGCACGTGCAGCTCGTCATGATGTTGATTCCATGCAGGTACAGAGCGGTGTTCTTAGAGATGTGAAGGTAGAAAGTCAGTTTGTCGGCTATGATCAGCTTGAAACAAGCTCCACAGTGGCAGCTATTGTGAAGAATGGTGAACTAATTGATCAGGCTTCATCTGGTGACGAAGTACAGGTTATTCTTGACGTGACGCCTTTTTATGCTGAAAGTGGTGGACAAATTGCGGACCACGGCGTGATGGAAGGTTCAGGGGTATCCTTATTTGTTAAAGACGTTCAAAAGGCACCGAATGGTCAAAACCTTCATCAAGTAGTGGTTAAGAGCGGCACGCTCAAAACGAACCTACAGGTGACTGCAAAGGTGGATGCAGAAAACCGGGTTAAAATTATTAAAAACCATACAGCGACTCACTTGCTGCATCAAGCATTAAAGGATGTACTTGGCGAGCACGTTAACCAAGCTGGTTCCCTCGTTGAACCAGATCGTCTACGCTTTGACTTCTCCCACTTTGGTCAAATTAAACCAGAAGAGTTAGAGCAAATTGAAAAAATCGTAAACGAAAAAATTTGGAGAAACATTGAAGTAAACATTAGCTTAAAACCAATTGCTGAAGCAAAAGCAATGGGTGCTATGGCTCTTTTCGGTGAGAAGTATGGTGATATTGTTCGTGTGGTACAGGTTGGAGATTACAGCCTAGAACTATGCGGCGGTTGCCATGTTCCAAATACCTCTGTCATTGGTTTGTTCAAAATTGTTTCAGAAGGAGGAATTGGCGCAGGAACAAGAAGAATTGAGGCTGTAACAGGTGAGGCTGCTTATAAATCATTAAATGATCAAGTAGGCTTATTAAAAAAAGCGGCAGACAAATTAAAATCAAATCCAAAGGATATCGTCACACGGATCGATAGTCTGATGAACGAAATGAAACAGCTTCAACGTGAAAATGAGTCACTTGCAGCTAAACTTGGTAATATTGAAGCAGGTAACCTTGTTTCACAAGCAAAAGAAATTGACGGAGTAACCGTATTAGCTGCAAAGGTGCAGGCTGCTGATATGAATAACTTAAGAAATATGGCGGATGACTTAAGGCAAAAACTGGGCTCTGTGGTATTAGTACTAGGAAGTGCTCATGAAGGCAAAGTAAACATTATCGCAGCAGTTACAAAGGATTTAATCGACAAAGGCTACCATGCTGGGAAACTGGTTAAAGAAGTTGCTACCCGCTGTGGTGGAAGTGGCGGAGGACGTCCAGATATGGCTCAAGCTGGAGGAAAAGATCCTGAAAAAATAGATTCTGCACTTCAATTCGTTGAAGAATGGGTAAAATCGGTTTGATAATAGGACAAAGTAGTGTAAAATGTAGGTAATTAGTACAATTTCTCTCGTCTATAAAAAATGCGAGGTGCGTGAAATGAGTTCATTTGACAAAACGATGAGATTTAACTTTCCTGAAGAGCCCTTTGAACATGACGTCAATGACGTTCTTTTACAAGTGTATGAAGCATTGCAGGAAAAAGGATATAATCCGATCAATCAAATAGTCGGCTACCTATTATCAGGAGATCCAGCCTATATTCCACGTCATCGAGATGCCCGTAACATTATCCGCAAGCTGGAACGGGACGAAATAATTGAAGAACTAGTTAAATCCTATCTAAAACAACAACGAGAGGTTAAGTAATGCGCGTATTGGGTTTAGATGTAGGCTCTAAGACAGTTGGTATTGCCCTAAGTGATGAAATGGGGTGGACTGCGCAGGGTCTTAAAACACTCAAAATCAATGAAGAAAGACAAGAGTTTGGTTTTGAGGAAATTGGTCAAATAATAAAAGAGTACCAAGTGGATACAGTTGTCATTGGCTTACCCAAGAATATGAACGGGACGATTGGACCACGTGGTGAAGCCAGTCAGCAATATGCCAATGAAGTGGAAAGCAGATTTGCTGTGCAGACTGTATTGTGGGACGAGCGTTTGACTACAATGGCTGCAGAACGTGTATTGCTTGAAGCCGATGTAAGTCGCAAAAAGCGAAAGAAAGTTATCGATAAGATGGCCGCAATGATGATCCTGCAAGGGTATCTTGATAGCAAAAATTAATGAGGTGAATGAAATGGAACACAATCATGAGCATGAAGAAGATCGTTTTATTACATTAGTAGATGAAAATGGAGACGAACAACTTTTTGAAATACTTTTCACATTCGATTCAGATGAGTTTGAAAGATCATATGTTTTCTTCTATCCAGTAGGGGCAAATGAGGATGACGAAGAAGAAGTCGATATCCTAACGTATGCTTATATCCCAACAGAAGATGGCGGTTTCGGCGAATTAATGGAAATCGAAACGGATGAAGAATGGGATATGGTTGAAGAAGTATTCAACACATTCAACGAAGACCAAGAAGAAGAATAAGTTGAAATTGATAGGAACCAGCCATAAAACATGGCTGGTTCTTTTTAATATTGAACAGGAAAAAATTTATAAGGTGATTTCGCACCCTGTTGATTGGAGCGGAAGGCGCGAAGACTCCTGCGGGAGTACGGGGCAGGGGAGACCCCGCAGGAGCGCAGCGACGAGGAGGCTCCCCGGCACGCCCGCGAACCGCTCGTGCCTGGAGCGGAAATCAACAGGCAAGTTTCTGAGCATTTATTTTAACTAGGATAATTCTGACAAATTAATTGATAAATTGACATTTTTCTTACTATATGCTGAAATTATTACGAAAGGGGGAAAAGAATGACAACTGATGAAAAAGACCCGAAGAAAGATTTGATACGGGAAAAAATGCTTGAACACCACCGTGAAGCAAAAGTAGTTAGAAAAATTGTCATGGTGATCTCGATCTTATTGCTATTATTAATTGTTGTTATCGGCGGCGGAGGATATCTATACATACAGTCAGCATTAAAGCCTGTTGACTCTGATAGTAAGAAACAAAAAACAGTTGAAATTCCAATTGGTTCATCTGTAACGGGTATTGCAGAAAAGTTAGAAGCAAATGGAATTATTAAAAACGCAAAGGTATTTAAGTACTATGTAAAGCTTAAAAACGAAGGCGGTTTTATGGCTGGGGAATACCAACTGAGTCCTTCTATGGATGTAGCGGAAATTGTCAGCCGATTAAAAACTGGAAAGGTGCTGGCAAAAGCTAGCTTTAAAATTACCATTCCAGAAGGGAAGCAGTTAACAGAAATTGCTGTGATAATGGCAAAAGCGACTAACCAAAATGAAGCGAATGTTCTTGCAAAATTAAATGATAAAGAATTTATCAAACTGTTAATGGAGAAATACCCAGATTTATTAACAGATGAAATCTTAGATACGAAAATAAAGTATCCGCTTGAAGGATATTTATTTCCTGCTACGTATCCATTTTATAAACCGAATCCAACCGTGGAAGAAATGGTTTATGCCATGCTGGATAAAACGAGGTCGATTGTCTCTTCCTATGCGGAAGAAAGTGAAGAATCGAAGCTATCTGTTCATAAATTACTTACTATGGCCTCATTAGTTGAAGAGGAAGCGACTGAAAAAACCGAACGTAAAAGAATTGCTAGCGTTTTTTATAACCGTTTGGAAAAGGATATGAAATTGCAAACCGATCCTACGGTATTATACGCACAAGGAAAACACAAAGAACGCGTCTTATATGAGGATTTAGAAGTGAATTCTCCTTATAATACGTACAAACATACAGGACTCCCGCCTGGCCCAATCGCCAATGCTGGAAAAATGTCTATTGAAGCTGCACTCGAGCCGGAGAAAACAGACTTTTATTATTTCTTAGCTGCTGAGGATGGAAGCATATACTACTCAAAGACATTAGAAGAGCATAATAAGTTAAAAGCAAAGTATATTTCCAATAAAAAATAATGTACTATTTTGGGGGAAGCATTAGCATTCCCCCTGCTTTTGTGATAAAATAGTTCAAGTGTTTTAATACGTAATCTATAGCGTAACTCACAGTAAGGTAATTTACGGCAGTATTGCCTTAAAACGTCCTGAGTCAAATTTACTAACTTTTGACGTCCGTACCTGTGAACGCTATTTTTTCATGTCTAAAGAGGATTATTTATAGATAAACTAAAAGTATTTTACTTTGAAATAAAATGCTTTTAAAGCGAGGTGACGCAGCTTGTTAGATGAGAAGCTGCATTCATATATTGAAGGTCTTATTTTAGAGCGTAATCCATTGTTAAAAGAAATGGAGGACTATGCTCATGAACATAATGTTCCGATCATGGAACTAGAAGGTATTGAAACGATGCTTCAATTACTTCGAATTCAGGGAACTAAAAATATACTTGAGGTAGGAACAGCAATAGGATACTCCGCCATGAGAATGGTAGAAGCGCTTCCAGATGCTCAAATTGTTACGATTGAGCGGGATGATGAAAGAGCTGAATTAGCTGTCGGATTTATTGAGCGCTCACCTTACAGAGAACAGATTACCTTAATTAAAGGCGACGCGTTAGAGGTTGAAGAACAGATAAGTGGACATGCTCCATTTGATGCTATTTTTATTGATGCAGCGAAGGGGCAATATAAAAAATTTTTTGAAATGTATTCAAATTATCTTAGTTCGGACGGAATGATCATTACTGATAATGTCCTTTTTAAAGGTTTAGTAGCTGAAACAGAAATTGAATCAAAGAGAACCCGTAATCTTGTTAAAAAGATTGATGATTTTAACAAATGGTTAATGAAGCATCCAGAGTATATTTCCATTATTCTTCCTGTGGGAGACGGGGTTGCCATTAGCAAAAGAAGAGGTGAGAACAAATGAAAAAACCAGAATTGCTTGTAACACCGTTAACGGTTAACGATATCTTGCCATTAATAGAAGCTGGTGCAGATGCGTTTGTTGTCGGTGAACAAAGATATGGATTAAGACTTGCAGGTGAATTTAATCGTGACGATGTCAAAAAGGCGATTGAACTTGCTCACAGCAAGGGGAAAAAGGTCTATGTTGCAATGAATGCTATTTTTCATAATGAAAAAATAGATGAGTTGAGCGATTATATCCAATTTGTTGCAAACGTCAAAGCGGATGCCATTATTTTTGGTGATCCTGCTGTTTTAATGACTGCAAGAGAAGTGGCTCCGGAAATGAAGCTACATTGGGGAACAGAAACGACAGGAACGAACTGGTACACATGTAACTATTGGGGTAAGAAGGGTGCGAAAAGAGCTGTTCTTGCACGTGAAATCAATATGGATGCCATCGTCGAAACGAAGGAAAATGCAGAAATAGAAATTGAAGTGCAGGTTCATGGGATGAGCTGTATGTTCCAATCCAAGCGTACACTTCTTGGTAATTACTATGAATATCAAGGGAAAGTCATGGAAATTGAAAACCGCAAGATGGAAAAGAATATGTTCTTGCATGATAAAGAACGTGAAAATAAATATCCAATCTTTGAAGATGAAAATGGAACTCATATTATGAGTCCAAATGATATTTGTATCATTGATGAGTTGCAAGAGATGATTGAAGCTGGTGTTGATTCTTTTAAAATTGATGGCATTTTAAAAAGCCCAGAATATATTCTTGCCGTTACGAAAGCTTATCGTGAGGCAATCGATTTATTCATAGAAGATCCTGATGCATATGAGGATAAAAAAGACGAGCTATTAGCTGCATTGGAAGACATTCAGCCTACTAACCGTCCATTAGACACAGGATTCTTCTTTAAAGAAACAGTATATTAAAAGGAGGAGTTCAACCATGAATACAGTAAAAGATAATATTTCTGAAATAATCAATGGTAAACGTGTCATTGTGAAGAAACCAGAACTCCTTGCTCCTGCTGGTAATCTTGAGAAATTGAAAATTGCCGTGCAATATGGTGCAGATGCCGTATTTATCGGAGGTCAAGAGTATGGTCTTCGTTCAAACGCTGACAACTTTACCTTTGAAGAAATGAAGGAAGGCGTAGAGTTCGCCAAACGTTTCGGTTCGAAAATTTATGTTACAACTAATATTTTTGCTCACAACGAAAATATTGGTGGCTTAGAAGATTATATTCTAAATTTAAAAGAGACAGGAATTGCAGGAATAATTGTTGCAGACCCACTAATTATTGAAACATGTCAGCGTCTTGCACCGGAAATTGAGATTCATATCAGCACACAGCAGTCACTTTCAAACTGGAAAGCTGCACAGTTTTGGAAAGAAGCCGGGGCTGAGCGGGTCGTATTAGCTCGTGAAGTAAGTGCGGAGGAAATCAGAGAAATGAAGGAGAAGGTCGATGTTGAGATCGAAACCTTTATTCATGGGGCCATGTGTATTGCTTATTCCGGCCGTTGTACTCTAAGTAATCATATGACTGCTAGAGACTCAAACCGCGGTGGTTGCTGTCAGTCCTGCCGCTGGGATTATGACCTTTACCAGTTAGAAGGAAACGATCAAGAAGCAGCTCTCTTCGAAGAGGGAGATGCTCCTTTTGCAATGAGTCCCAAAGACTTAAATTTAATTCAAGCGATCCCACAGATGATTGAGCTTGGAATTGACAGCTTGAAAATTGAAGGTCGAATGAAATCCATTCACTACATTGCGACAGTGGTTAGTGTGTACCGAAAAGTGATTGATGCGTATTGCGCGGACCCTGAGAACTTTGTTATTCAGAGAGAATGGCTTGAGGAATTGGACAAATGTGCCAACCGTGAAACAGCTCCTGCGTTTTTTGAAGGTGTTCCAGGGTATAAAGAGCAAATGTTTGGTAATCATAGCAAGAAGACAAAGTTTGAGTTTGTAGGTCTTGTGTTGGATTATAATCCAGAAACACAAATCGTTACATTACAACAAAGAAATCATTTTAAACCTGGGGAAGAGGTAGAGTTCTTCGGACCAGAAATTCACAATTTTACTCATGTGATTGATAAAATTTGGGATGAAAAAGGTAATGAACTGGATGCAGCTAGACATCCGCTTCAAATTGTACAATTTAAATTGGACAAACCGGTATACCCTAACAACATGATGCGAAAGGAGAACTAGCATGATGCGCAAGCCAGTTGTTATTGGTGTAACCGGCGGCTCCGGCTCCGGAAAGACCAGTGTAACAAAAGCCATTTATGAAAGTTTAAAAGATCATTCCATTTTAGTACTTGAACAGGACTATTATTATAAGGATCAGAGTGAACTGCCATTTGAAGAGCGTTTAAAAACAAATTATGATCACCCGCTTGCTTTTGACAATGATTTACTCATTGAACATATTGAAAAGCTTTTAAGATATGAACCGATTGAAAAGCCTGTATATGATTATGCAATCCATACCCGTTCAGAGAAAGTCATTCCTGTTGAGCCTAAAGATGTAATTATTCTCGAGGGAATTCTTGTCCTTGAAGACGAGCGTCTACGTGATTTGATGGATATTAAATTGTATGTAGACACAGATGCTGATTTACGGATTATCCGTCGTATGACACGTGATATTAGTGAGCGTGGACGTACTTTTGATTCTGTTGTAAATCAATACCTAAATGTGGTTCGTCCCATGCATAACCAGTTTATTGAGCCAACTAAACGTTATGCAGATGTGATCATACCAGAAGGCGGCCATAACTATGTTGCCATCGATATAATGGTCACAAAAATTCAAACAATTCTTGAACAAAAGACGATTTTATGAAACAATAGCAAAAGAACTATCTAAAAATCCGTTTGGATAAATATCTTTAATGCGCGCCCTTTTCTATAAGGACGCGCTGCTATGTATTATGCGATTGGCATAATATCTACATACATTACATACACAATTCTAATGGGGGATTGTGAAGACTAGAAGGAGTGAGGGTTTTGGCTACAGAGAAAGTATTTCCAATGACACAAGCAGGTAAAGATAAGCTTGTACAAGAAGTAGAGTTTTTAAAATCAGTTAAACGTAAAGAAGTTGTAGAAAGAATTAAAATCGCAAGAAGCTTCGGTGATTTATCTGAAAACTCTGAGTATGATTCTGCGAAAGAAGAGCAAGCCTTTGTTGAAGGTAGAATTACGACCTTAGAAAATATGATTCGCAATGCAAAGATTATTGCTGAAGGTGAAATGGCAAGCGACTCCGTTACATTAGGAAGCTCCGTTACTTTTGTTGAACTTCCTGATGGTGAAGAAGAAACATATACAATTGTTGGTAGTGCTGAAGCGGATCCGTTTGAAGGAAAGATTTCTAATGATTCTCCAATTGCAAAAAGCCTATTAGGCAAGAAGGTTGGAGAACAGGTTTCTGTTCAAACTCCTGGCGGCGAAATGAGTGTACGTATCGTTTCTATTAAATAATGTTTGAAATAAGAAAACCTCGTCAAAACTTTTGACGAGGTGTTTTTTATGTGGAGAAAACGAGCCATTGGCTGGCTGGTCATTTGTATAACAGGTTTAGTACTTCTCTTAGTACGTTTAATGCAAATTCAATTAATTGAGACAGAAACCTTTTCAAAGCATAATGTGAACTTACTTGAGGAAAGTGTGAATCAACGAACACAGGAATTAGTGATTGATAATGGCAGGGGAAATTTTCTTGATCGGAATGGGACGATGCTAACACATAAAAAGGTGTCCGTGCTTGTCTTATTTCCATTTTTAAAGAAGACAGATTGGAACATCGAAAATGTTTCGGCTATTTCCGGAATATCAGTTAATTCACTGAAATTTGCAGTAGAGGCTGCAAAAAAACCATTTGCCTTCGGAGACCCAGAGCCTATTGAATTAACAAGCTCACAAATGAAAAGAATTAATGAATTAAAAATACCAGGTGTATTTGCTATTGAAAAGAAGTTTGAACGTTCTTCCATTCCAGCTGAGCAACTGATTGGACTAACGGGTGAGAACGCCAAGGAATTAAAGAAACGGTATCCAAGTAAAGAGCTATCGGAAAAGACGCTGCTGGGCGTATCAGGCCTTGAAGAGAGCTTTGATGAATTCCTGCTCCCAGAGGGTAAGTCAAAGCTTGTTTACCATGTTGATGGCGGGGGAGCCCCGCTTTTTGGAATAAATGTAAAATATGTGGACCCTGCTAACCCGTTTTATCCGGTGAATATTCGGACAACGATTGATAAAGGCCTACAGCAAAAGGCCGAGGATTTAGCCGATCAGTATCAGATTAAAAAGGGTGGACTCGTCCTCCTAAATATTGAGGATAATAGTGTGTTAGCAATGGTTTCACGCCCGGCTATCAATAAAAATGACCCCTATAATGGAGCAGGAATTACTAATTTGATGGTAAAGCAGCAGATTATGGGATCCGTTTTTAAGACGGTGGTTGCTGCAGCTGCAATGGATCATAACTTAGATGACCCAAACCGGCTTTTTGATTGCAGTAAAAAGATAAATGGAAAACCAGAATCAAAATATAATTATGGTATGTTGAACTTTACAAATAGTTTTGCAAGAAGCTGTAATCGAACGTTCGGAGAGCTTGCAAAGGAATTGCAAAAACAGGATCCGCATTTACTCGAGGATTATGCAGATAAATTATCTCTAACTGGTTCGGTGGGCTGGCAAGGTGAAGTGTATCATACCAGTGACTTCAAGCAGCTAGCTGATGAAGATAAAGGGAGGGTGTTTTTGTCTGATGAGGCAAGAAAGGATCCTAATTTTATTGCTATGTCAGGTATCGGGCAGCATGAGGTTCGAGCAACTCCATTAGCTGTTGCTAACATGATGGCGACTATTGCAAGGGGCGGTAAAAAGGAAATGGTAAGAGCAGTTTCAAAAATAGAATATAAAAATGGGACAACAATGGTCGATTTCCCAGAGGAAAGCTTAAAGGGGGATTCAATCTCACCCTATACAGCAATGAAACTGCAAAAATTGCTACGCGAAGTAATTACGAATCCAAATGGGACTGGAAGATGGTTTAAAGATCTTCCATATGAAGTTGCAGGTAAATCAGGTACGGCCGAAACAGGTAAGTTTAAAGAAGGGAAGCAATTGCATAATAAATGGTTTGCTGGTTATTTTCCATTTCAATCGCCTAAATATGCGTTAGTAGCAGTCAATTTGGATGTGATAGATTCGGAAGGCGGAGTAAATTTATTGTTCGCAGATATGGTGAAAGCACTCTATGAAAAAGATACCGAAAAAGAGTAGTGAGACCATTTTCGCTTCATGTTCTGTTAAAATCATGTTAGAATATTGAGAGCCTTTATTTTAGGAGGAAATAGTATGACTAATGATTTTAATTCTAACTCGCGGTCTGGATACCGAGCGAAAAGAAAAAAAACGAACCTCGTCTTAAATAGTTTAATCATCATTGTACTTTTACTAATATTATTCGTGGCATACAATATTTTTGCTTCAGGAAATGATCATGCAGCACCTAAGAAAGAAAGTACAAAAACAGAGCAAAAAGAAACTCAACATACAGAGAAGCAAGCGGAGAAAAAAGAGAAAACTGAGGCAGACGATGAGAGTTCATCTGATCAAGTATCTGAAGAAGAACAACAAAGTGAGGAAGCTTCGACATCTGAAAAGGCAGATGAATCACAGGAAGTGGTTACTGATGGAGGAAGTTCTTCAAATGTACTAAAGACGATTGAAAATCCCAGCTGGAAGCCTGTAGGAACAACACAATCTGGTGAGCATACCGCTGTATATGATACAAATTCAGTCGATTGGCAGGAAATGCTGGAGGCGGTATCCTATGCCACTGGATTAGATGGTAGCAACATGACTGTATATTGGCTGGGAAGAGATAAATCCACACAAAATGGCTCGTTTGCTACCGTTGCTTCAAAAGATAAGCAACAAAAATATAATGTATATCTTCAGTGGGTAGACGGTGAAGGCTGGATGCCAACACGAGTTGAGGAATTAGCGGAAATTGTAAAATAATAATTGAAACGAGGTTGACTAAAGAGTCAGCCTCGTTTATTTTTTCTTAAAATGCACCACTGCCGTGAAATAGGTTTGTCCATTTTCATTCACATGCATTTGATGGGAAACGGAGTGGACTCCCAGCATAATTGCCCGGTTCTCATCAATTTGTGACTCAATTTTTTTCTGCAGTGTTTTAAGGTTAGTTGCTTCGAAAAACTCCACTTTATCTTCGATTAAATCAAATTGAAAATTCATAAAATCATTCCTTTCATCTCTTATTTTAATTATTTATTTTTCAGCTAGCAACGAATTGTTGAATTAAAGTGAGTACTATGATAACATGTTGTTGATTAATTCATAGTATACTTATAGGAATTATAAGTTAAAATAGAGGTGTGAATTATGGGCAGAGAATTTTTAGATATATTTGAGCAGTGGGCAGATTCCTACGATGATACAGTCGTCGGACATGATCCTGAATATAAAGATGTATTTTTAAGGTATGAAGATATATTAAAAACTGTTGCCGAAAAGTCATTTGGGCATGTGGTCGAATTCGGAGTGGGTACAGGAAATCTGTCACAAAAACTATTGGCAATGGGTCTTAAAGTAACAGGAATAGAACCTTCCTCTTCCATGAGAAAAATTGCGCTAGAAAAACTAAACGGAAAAGTTGACTTACTAGATGGAGATTTTCTTCATTTTCCAAAATTAAACGCGATTAATACCCTAGTTAGTACCTATGCATTTCATCATCTAACCGATGAAGAAAAGGCAGAAGCTGTTGATAACTATGGCAAGCTCCTTTCAAAAGGTGGTAGAATAGTCTTTGCGGATACGATGTTTGAATCAGAGGAAGATTATAAGCAACAAATCGTTAAAGCAAAACATGAAGGCTTTCATAACCTGGCAAATGATTTGGAAACTGAATATTATACAACGATTCCTTATTTAAGAAATATTTTTGAAAAGAATAGTTTTAGCGTTACATTTACGCGCTTCAACGATTTTGTCTGGGTAATGGAAGGCGTAAAACAATAAGAAAGAGGTCTAAGTATGAAAATCGCAATCATCGGAGCAATGGAAGAGGAAGTAACCTTATTAAGAGATCATATTGAAAATAAAACACAAGAAACAGTGGCTGGCTGTGAATTTACATTTGGAACCATGCACGGTGTAGAGGTAATTCTGCTTCGTTCAGGAATTGGAAAGGTAAACGCAGCCATGTCAACAACCATCTTACTTGAAAAATATAAGCCTGATTATATTATCAACACTGGTTCGGCTGGTGGGTTCAACCCTGCTCTTAATGTGGGTGATGCTGTCATATCAACTGAAGTTCGTCATCATGATGTAGATGTAACAGCATTTGGATATGAATACGGGCAGGTTCCACAGCTTCCAGCTGCATTTTTAGCAGATGAGAAGTTAATTACAGTCGCTGAAAAAGCATCAAAGGAACTGGAAAAGTTTCAAATTGTCAAAGGCTTGATTGTTACTGGTGATTCCTTTATGGAAGACCCTGCAAGAGTCGAATTTGTCCGTTCGAAATTTAATGATTTACAAGCAGTTGAAATGGAGGCAGCAGCGATTGCACAAGTAGCCCATCGGTTTGAAGTTCCTTTCGTTATCATTCGTTCACTTTCTGATATTGCTGGTAAAGAGTCAGAAGTATCCTTTGATCAATTTATTGATAAAGCTGCAACTAATT
This sequence comes from Neobacillus phoenicis, assembly GCF_047302305.1. NCBI lineage: Bacteria > Bacillati > Bacillota > Bacilli > Caryophanales > Bacillaceae > Neobacillus > Neobacillus phoenicis. The sequence continues at coordinate 2,049,955 of NZ_CP154847.1, forward strand.
CTGCTACGTTGGTTATGCATATGGTGGCGGCGTTAAAATAGTTAACAGGAGTGGAGAAATGAAGGTCTACAAAAATGTTCATGAACTAATTGGGCACACACCAATGGTAGAAATCACACAATTCCATTTGCCCGAAGGTGTTCGCATCTTTGCAAAGCTGGAATTTATGAACCCGGGAGGTAGTGTCAAAGACCGGCTTGGAATGGAGTTGCTAGAAGAGGCATTTTCTAGTGGAAAGCTACGTAAAGGTGGAACAGTAATAGAGCCAACCGCAGGAAATACGGGAATCGGTTTAGCTCTAGCGGCATTAAACAAAGGTATTAAGGTTATTTTATGTGTTCCTGAAAAATTCAGTATAGAAAAGCAGGATTTAATGAAAGCACTTGGCGCTACAATAGTTCATACCCCTACCGAAAAGGGAATGAAGGGGGCTATTGCTAGGGCAAAGGAACTCGTTAACGAGATTCCAGGGTCCTATTGCCCACAGCAATTCGGCAACCCTGCAAATCCAGAAACGTACTATAAAACACTTGGTCCAGAAATTTGGGAGCAGCTTGAGGGACAATTGCATGTATTTGTCGCTGGTGCGGGTACGGGAGGAACATTCATGGGTACAGCCCGTTACTTAAAAGAACAGAGCACTAAAGTAAAGACCGTCATTGTTGAACCTGAAGGATCCATCTTAAACGGTGGTGAATCAGGGCCGCACAAGACAGAGGGTATTGGGATGGAATTTTTACCGGAATATATGGATACGGATTACTTTGATGCTATTTATACCGTGACGGATCAACATGCTTTCGGTCTTGTAAAAGAATTAGCTGCAAAGGAAGGTCTTCTTGTTGGAAGTTCATCTGGTGCAGCCTTTCATGCTGCGTTAAAAGAAGCCGAAATTTCGTCGAGTGGAACTAACATTGTCGTCATTTTCCCAGACGGAAGCGAACGATATTTGAGTAAAAAGATTTATGAAGGAGGAATTTAAGTTGAAACGAAAAACTAAATTAATTCACGGTGGAATAAGTCAAGATCCAGCAACAGGAGCTGTATCCTTTCCTATATACCAAGTGAGTACCTATAAGCAGGAAGGAGTAGGCGGTCACAAGGGGTTTGAATATTCAAGAACTGGAAACCCTACAAGGAATGCACTTGAGGTGTTAATTAAAGATATTGAGGGCGGTACAGCAGGATATGCCTTTGGTTCAGGTATGGCAGCAATCACTGCAGTTATCATGTTATTTAATAGCGGCGATCACGTTATTCTAACTGATGATGTCTATGGTGGAACATTCCGAGTGATGACAAAGGTATTAAGCCGATTTGGAATCGACTCTACTTTTGTTGATACTAGTAATTTAGACAATATTAAGAGTGAAATCAGACCGAATACAAAGGCGATTTATTTAGAGACGCCAACTAACCCATTACTAAAAATTACGGATATTGAAGCAGCTGCAAAGCTTGCAAAAGAACATCAGCTATTGACCATCGTAGATAATACCTTCTCCACACCTTATTGGCAAAATCCAATCGAGCTAGGAGCCCATATTGTCCTGCACAGTGCGACAAAATACATTGGTGGACATAGTGATGTGGTGGCTGGTCTAGTGGTTGTAAATAGTGAAAAATTAGCTGAAGATCTACACTTTGTGCAAAACTCTACTGGTGGTGTACTCGGTCCACAGGATTCATGGTTATTAATCCGTGGGATCAAAACTTTAGGTATTCGTATGGAAGAAACCGAAGCAAATACCGCAGAGATTGTGAAGTTTCTACAATTACATCCAAAGGTAAAAAAGGTATTTTACCCAGGTATTGAATCACATCCAAATCATGAGATTGCTAAAAAACAAGCAAGAGGTTTTGGCGGAATGGTCTCCTTTGATGTAGGAAGTGCTGAAAATGCAGATCAATTATTAAGTAAGATTAAATATTTTACTTTGGCAGAAAGCCTTGGTGCTGTCGAAAGCTTAATATCTGTACCAGCCCGAATGACACATGCCTCTATACCGGCAGAGCGTCGTGCAGAATTAGGTATTACCGATGGATTAGTACGTATATCTGTTGGACTAGAAGATGTTGAGGACCTCATTGAGGACTTAACACAAGCATTAGAATAATATAAATTATCCAGGCACCAGGTGTCCCCCTGGTGTCTGTGCTTTTCTTTTACTAATATTTACATCCTCTTTCATGCTTAGTTTTATGTTAAAGTAGGTTAGTAGATTAAAAGAAAAGCAGGTGATAAGTAGTGAAGCAACAAGCGAGAAGACTTTATGAAAAAATGGTTGATTTTAAACGTTTTGCCACGATCTTATTGGCTGTTGGTGTATTTTTCTATTTAGGTGTAATTATTCCATCCGATACGAAAAGCGAGATGGATGTTAATATAATGGTTCTAGCTTCATTGTCTTTCCTTGCTTTGTCCATTTTGTTTTTTATACATTCAAAACAATGCCAAATGAAGCTATCAGAGACAGAAGAAGGGCAGGATTATCTCATGAAAAAATAAGCGACTCCCATTAGCGGAGCGCTTATTTTTTTTACCGAACAAAGGGCGTTTTAATTAATTTTTAAAAAAATTACTTCCAAAAGGTTTACAAATACCAGGTGAGTGGATATAATTACCGTAGCAAGTAAATTATTCCAAAAGGAGGTCGAAGAAAATGAATTTAATTGTAGCCTGCACACAAACAGTATATTTGAATATCACGCATTCGACCAGACTGGAATGGATTGCTTAAGTAATTAAGTGACATTACATATCCATGCCGCAGGGAGAATGACGCCTTGCGGTATTTTTGTGCCTAAAACGCTTGCCGCAAGGGATAACTTCTTGCGGCCTTTTTGTGCCCTTTTTATTCGCCAGATGGATATGTTATGCATAAATTAAAAATGTTGTTGGAACAAGAAGAAATTAGCTCTTTAAAGGAGGTGTGATACATGACTCTGAATATATTATTTTTCTCCATCACAATAAAAAAACGGAAAGCGGATCTTAAAAAAGCGGCTCAACAGGAGATGGTTGAGAAACTTTATGATCAAAACAAAGATCGTCAAATTTCCATGCATCATTTCATGTAATTAATACACATGTACTAAAAAAGGAAGTGAAAAAAATGACCCTCAATATTTTATTTTTAACCATAACTATTAACAAACGTCGAATAAGCCTTGAAGAAGCTGCTCATCAAGAAATGGTTGATAAGCTTTATGAGAAAAATAGAGATCGTCAGGTCTCCATGCACCGTTTTATGTAATAAGTAAGTATAAAACCAAAATAGAGAAAGGTGGTTGTTAATATGTTGTTTTTTCTAATGCAAGGTCGAGGAAATAGTTTCTGGGGTATGAAAGATACCACCTAGCCGTGTGAAAGAATGAAAATAGGAGGTAACCAATATGCCGCTTCATATTTTGTTATTATCATTACTCTTTAAATCAAAGAAAAAATCATAATCCTTCAAGGGTTTGTTAACAGAATGTTCATATTTCCTGAAGTTAGATACTGTGAAAATGTGTTAAATTCAAAGTAGAAAATAGCAGTCTCTAACTAAGGGGTGGGGAATATGTTTTTGGTTGTGATGGCTTTCGTCATTACTGGGGCGATCGGTTGTGTAATTTCAGCTGAACTAAGTGTTGAAGTATAATATTAGAAAGCATCGGCCAAAAGTTTTGGCCGATGCTTTTTTATTGTCCAGCTCCAGCGCCTAGCCCCTCGGGTCAAATAACCTTCTGCAATAAAAGTCAAAGAACGACTTTTATTGCAGAAGAACATTTGCCTGTCGGGGCTGACCAAGGCGCTTCCGCTTTTCTTATTTCTTTACAGTTAACTTCAGGAATTCATCAATGTCATCCAGACAAATATGAACAGCTTTTTCCCAGAATTCTTTTTTCGTTAGATCTACCTGTAGGTGTTTTTGCGCTAAATCTTCAACGGACATGGAAGCCGTATCTCTTAACAAAGCAATGTATTTTTCTTCATACCCCTTGCCTTCCTCGAGAGCCTGAGCATAGATACCTAATGAGAAAAGATAACCAAACGTATATGGGAAGTTATAAAATGGTACACCAGTTATAAAGAAGTGAAGCTTAGAGGCCCAAAATAATGGATGATATTCTTCTAAGGCATCACAATAGGCTTCTTTTTGTGCAGCCAGCATCAGCTCATTCAGCCGTTCTGCATTCACAGGGCCTTGCTTTCTTTCTTCATAAAAACGTGTTTCAAATAAGAAGCGTGCATGTATATTCATTAAAAGGGCAACAGTTCTTTGGACCTTATCATCAAGAAGAACTAGTTTTTCTTCTTCATCTTTTGCATTTTTAACTGCTGCATCTGCAACAATCATTTCAGCGAAGGTAGAGGCTGTTTCTGCCACGTTCATGGCATAATTACGGTTGAGATGTTGAACACCCTTCATCGCGAATGTGTGGAAACCATGACCAAGCTCATGTGCCAGAGTTGAAACGTTTGATGGTGTTCCAGAGTAGGTCATAAAAATTCGTGATTGGTCGCTTTCAGGAAAGAAAGTACAGAAGCCACCAGATGCCTTACCAGGTCGGTCTTCTCCTTCAATCCATTGCTCCTCAAATGCTTTACGTGCAAACGAAGCCATCTTTTCACCAAATACAGCGAAGTTTTGTTCGATAAACTCGGCCCCTTCTTGATAGGAAACCTTTGATTCTGTTTTACCAAAAGGAGCATCTAGATCATACCAGCTTAATTTATTTACCCCAAGGAGTTCAGCTTTTCGCTCTAGATACGTAACCAGCTTTTGTTTATTTTCGGATATGACTGCCCACATGGTTTCAAGCGTCTCTTTTTCCATACGATTAATGCTAAGAGGTTCTTTTAATACATCTTCCCAGCCTCTTTTTTGATACACATTTAAACGGAAACCGGATAGGTGATTGAGGGTTTTTGCAAGAAAGTCAGCCTGTTCTCCCCATGCCTTCTCCCAGTTTCTGAAAGTGGTTTCTCGTACGTTGCGGTCGGGGCTTGAGAACTTATTAAATGCCTGACCGACAGATAGGAGCTTTTCCTCGCCGTTTTCTTGTAAAGGTACTTTTATTTTTCCGACAATTAAATCGTATAATTGTCCCCAACTATGATAGCCATCGACACCAAGTGCACTGATTAATGCTTCTTCTTCTTTAGAAAGCTTTTCTTTTGCTCGATTACGTCTTTCTGTTAAAACAAAAGAAAGGACCTGTAACTGATCATCCTTTAATAACTCTGTCCAAATCTCATCATTAAATGAAGATAATAGGCTGTCAAAGGTACTTAGAGCTGTTTGGAAGGCTGCACTTAAACTCGTAACCTTTGAATCAAGAGTATAGGCTTTTTTATCATCTGTGTTTTGTGCCTGCAAACAACTAACAAATGCCCCTGCTTGACGAAGTTTTTTTGCAGCATTTTCAAAGTCTTCAAGTAATTCTTTTAAAAATGTTTGATCCTCTTGTGAATTCAACGGAGTCCAGTTGTTTACCTTTGTATGGAAACGATCTATTAAGGCTGCTGTAAGATCTAAATGGTTTGCGAATTCTAATGAATCGCTTCCGCCCTGAAAGAAAACATCAAGGTTCCAAACATCTGAATATGTAGTCGCTGTCATTCTTGTACTCCTCCTTAAAAGAAAAAACCTCAATCATGGTTGATTATTGTCTAAAAATTATTACTTTCGTTTTTCATTATAATTTACTTTTTCTAAAAATTCTATATTATTGGTTTTTGCAGAAAAAGAGACTGAATTTCTTAGAGAAAGTCAGCCTCTTATAAAAATTTTTAACAAACTCGTGTATACCACCACCAGCCTCCGAAGAGTAACAAAAGTATAAATAAGACAATGACGACTGCAATCCAAAAACCACTGCCTGCAGCATATGGAACTGGATAAGCTGGATATGGGGCCGGGTATCCATAAAAACCATAAGGACTAGGATAACCAAAAGGCATCTAGATTCCCCCCTTTATCCTTTTTTAATAGGGTATGAGCCCTTGTTTAAGCTTGTATAGGCGAACGTGTATGTCCCATCAATTCAACAAATATTTCACACCTGACTGAATCCAACCTATAGTATAATTTTACCTAGATTGAAACTGGGAGAGGAAAACCATTGAAAAAAATACTGCTTATTGACGATGAAACACGGATGTTAGACTTACTTTCCCTTTATTTCACACCAAAAGGTTATGATTGTATCAAAATGACTTCCGCTTTCCAAGCGGTTAATTACCTTGCTGAAGCGACTGTTGACCTTATCTTATTAGATATAATGATGCCAGAAATGGATGGTTGGCAAGCCTGTAAGGAAATTAGAAAATTGGGAGATACCCTGATTGTCATGCTTACTGCTCGCAGCGAAAAAATGGATATTGTTAAAGGGCTGAAACTGGGTGCAGATGATTATGTTTCAAAGCCTTTTGATGAAGAAGAGCTGATTGCACGAATAGAAGCAATTCTTAGAAGGAATAAAGGCCCCTCAAGTAAAATAGCCTTTAATGGTCTATCCCTAAATGAAGAGTCTTTCGAGGTTTCCTATCAAGGAAATCCTGTATTTGTTACTCCCAAGGAATTTTCTTTACTGACCCTTTTATTAAAAAATCGAAATAAAGTATTTACCCGTGAGCATTTGTTGACTACCATCTGGGGGTATGCAGTTGCAACAGAGGATCGGACTATAGATTCCTATGTGAGGAATTTACGAGACAAATTGCAAAAATCAGGTTTCTCTGTAGACGATTATTTGACAACAGTATGGGGACTAGGGTATAAGTGGATGGATAAGGATTCGTAAACGAAAACCTCATAGTTTAAGATAATGTTCAGGAGGTAACAAGGTGAAAGTTCAAATAAAAGTGATATTGGCTATGGTAATAGGAATATTACTTATTGCAACGGGTTGTACAAACAATAGTGAGGACCAAGAAAAGAGTCTTCAGGAGAAAAAGGCTGAAACAAAAGCTACATTTGAAATAGTCGAGTCGAGTTCACTCAATGTAAAAAATATCCGTGGCATTGGTTATCCAGGAAATGATCAAGCACTGTATGTTGCCACAAATGCCGGATTAAAATTCTACAAAGATTCAAAGTGGTATGAATCAACCACGAATCAACATGATTTTATAGGATTTCAAGCAGTGGAAGATGGTTTTTTAGGGAGTGGGCACCCTCAAAAGGGGACAGGGTTAAAAGACCCTCTTGGTGTAGTGCACAGTGTTGACCAAGGAAAGACACTTGATCAGTTGGCATTCTATGGGAAGAGAAACTTTCACTTTATGGCTGCAAGTTATACAGGCAAAGGGCTTTATGTAATTAGTGAAACACCTGAAGATGGTTTAAGCTATGGTGTCAACTATTCTACAACCAATGGTGATAGTTGGACAAAGAGCGCATTTAAGGGGTTTAATGCTGACTCATTAGGAATGATAGCAGTTCACCCTACTAATGGTGATATTGTGGCAATGTCTACACGGACGGGTATTTATTATTCATCTGACAATGGAAATACGATGAAGTTAATTACCAATCCCATTATGGTGACGGCTCTGACGTTTAGCGGGGATACTATCCTATTTTCAAGTGTGGAGAACGATAAAATTTTATTAAAAACGTTAAATCCTGTAACTGGCGAGCAAGGGGCATTGGCTTTTCCCTTCTTAGATTATGATAATCCAATTACCTATTTAGCGGTTAATCAAAAGGATCAGAATCAAATCGCCTTTACTACTTATAAAAATGATATTTATCAGTCTAAAGACGGCGGAAAGAATTGGAGCGTTCTTCTTAAAGACGGAAAAAAAGAGCAGGAGTAACTGCTCTTTTTTCAATGCGTGTTTCTTCAATTTTTTTTCTTCCGTTCTTTTTCAGCCCGATAGAATTCATGGAACATTTTCATTAAAGCACGCTTTTCTATTCTCGAGACATAACTTCTTGATATTCCTAATTCCTTTGCAATTTCTCTTTGGGTCTTTTCCTTTTGTAGGTCCAGGCCAAACCGCCCCACAATCACTTCTTTTTCCCGATCATCCAACACCTCTATATACTTTTTTATTTTCTCCAGCTCCATATTAAGCTGAATGGTATCGATAACGTCCTCAGATTCCGATTTGAGGACATCAATCAGTGAAATCTCATTGCCTTCCTTATCCTGACCGATTGGGTCATGTAATGAAACATCTTTTTTTGTTTTTTTAAGTGCTCGTAAATGCATCAGAATTTCATTTTCTATACACCGTGCAGCATAAGTTGCAAGTTTTGTGCCCTTACCTTCGGAATAGCTTTCGATTGCTTTTATTAAACCAATTGTTCCAATTGAGATTAGGTCCTCAGAATCCTCCCCGGTATTTTCAAATTTTTTAACTATGTGCGCGACTAATCGTAAATTGTGTTCAATTAACATGTTTCGCGCATGCGAATCCCCTTCCGCCATTAACCTTAAGTATTTTCTTTCATCAGCAGCTGATAGGGGCTGAGGAAAAGCATTATTCTTAACGTACGAAACAAGAAATAAAAATTCTTTCATTAAATATCCGAGAGCTGTTAAGATTCCAGACATCCACATCCACCCCCGTGCTTTCTTTTTTTGGGCTAGGGCCTATTACTAATTCCTATGAAAAAATCAGGAAATTGTGTCTGTCCATTCAAACTTTAATTTTTATTTTATAAAAAAGAAAAGCACCAACCATAAAAGTGGTTGATGCTTATTGTTGATTATTAGACTTTTTTCAGTTTAAATGAACTTACCATAAGGAATGATAGAATGATGATAATGAATAAGAACGTTTGAGCTGGCACGTAAGGAATGATTAGAAAGCTTAAGGTTGCCAAACATCCTGCTGCTGTAATAGGTAAACCAGTAAAATATCCATTACTCTCAGTAATGTTGAATCTAGCTAGTCTAAAAGCACCACAGCCGATATAAAAAACAGTAAAAAATGACCCTGGTCCGCCGAATTCATGTAAAATTCCTTGGTATAGTAATAGTGCTGGAGCCACTCCGAATGATATAATATCACTCATGGAATCTAATTGTTTTCCAAGCTCTGATTCAATATTAAACTTTCGTGCAATCATACCATCAAAACGGTCGGCTAAGGCTGCAATAAAAATTAGCAGTAAGCTTAGTCGTAAATTTCCATGAAGTCCGAATACAATCGCAAATCCGCCTAGTGATAAATTGGCAAGCGTTATTACATTGGCTGTTTGAGATTTTAATTTCTTTATTGTTTGGTCCAATACGTCCAACAAAAACATTTCTCCTCATCACTCCTTTTTTTAGCAAAAGGAAAATCAATTTTTTAGTTTATTCTATAATATTTAATTTTAAGCTTTTTATGACAGTTCGTAAAGAGTATTTTTACACTATTTGGGGGTAGATTGATGATACAAGGTTTATATCGTCTCATGATTGAATTAACGAATGGAAAGTGGACATCCAGTATTTTAAGAAGGTTTGCCCGTTCACGTGCAAGCCGTTTTGTTGTACCGTCCTTCGCAAGAATTTATCAGTTGAATGTGGATGAAATGGAAAAGTCGGTCTCGGAGTATCCTACTCTTCATGATTTATTTGTTAGAACATTGAAAAACGAATCTCGAGTTATTGACCGAAGTGTAGACTCAGTGGTAAGTCCCGTTGATGCAGTTATAGAGGATATTGGACCGATAAAAGAAACAAGTGAAATTGTAGTAAAAGGTAAAACATATTCGATTGAAGAAATGCTGGGTGATCATGAAGTCTTATCCAAATACTTAAATGGTACATACATGATTCTCTATTTAAGTCCAAGTCATTACCATAGAATACACAGTCCTGTAAATGGCACAGTTACGAAGCAATGGACACTAGGGTCTAAATCTTATCCAGTAAATAAGCTAGGGTTAAAATATGGAGTGCGTACCCTAGCAAAGAATTATAGGGTAATAACTGAAGTAAAAACATCATTTGGGCATGTGGCTATTGTAAAGGTTGGAGCGATGTTTGTTAATTCAATTGAAACAACGCATAAAGGATCAGAGCTTGAAAAAGGTGGAGAAATGGCCTATTTCAGTTTTGGTTCAACGGTGGTGCTGTTATTTGAAAAGAACACCTTCAAAGTGGAAGCATCTATTCAAACACCAAAAGATATTAAGGTTGGTGAAAAAATAGGTGTATTAAACAAATAAGGCAGGAGGTTTCTGCCTTAGAAATAGTCTTATAAAAAAAGAAAAGCCCATAATAGGGCGGTGTAAAGGTTTTAGGAAGAGAGTTTTATTTTATTATATAAGGAACGTCGGTGAATTTCGGACTCAATGAGACCGATAAAATCCGGGCTTAAGTTTAATTCCTTTGCTTTAAAATATGACTCAATTAATAATTCATCTGACAGTTTTCTCATGTCAGAATCCACCTCCGATTATTAATAAATTGTTCTATTTGATGAAAACTAAACATAAAATAGTACGTTCAATTGGTGTACCCTAAATCTACCAAATTTATCCCTATAGAACAATCGTTCTATTTATCCACAACTTATGGTGGATAAGTTGTGGTTAATTTGTTTATAAACTAAGGAAACTCAAAGAGTTCAATGGGTATAATGTTAATAAGGTTATCCACAGGACGAAAAAAAGTAGATGTTTGTCGAAAAATATTTTTTATTTTTCTTAAAAAGATGTCACATCCATTGAAAATAGCTGTTTTTCAGTTCGAGTAGAATTAGAAGTGGTCGAAATTTGTTGAAAATACATTGATTATTTTTCTTTTGAAACAAAGGGTATTTTTGGTTATGATTGTACAAGTACAGATGAAAGAGCTTTTTATATTAAGAATTATAATGAGGTGTAAGCTTAGTGTTAAAACAATTTTTACCAGATGAACATGTGAAAAGCATTCTGGATATTTCGCCTGAACAATTAAAGGAAAAAGGGATAAAAGGGATTATAACTGATTTGGATAATACATTAGTGGAATGGGATCGTCCGAATGCCACTCCTCAATTAATTAAATGGTTTGATGAAATTAGAAAACATCATATTCTTGTAACCATTGTTTCTAATAACAATGAGGAACGTGTAAAGGCCTTTTCTGATCCTTTGAACCTTCCGTTTATCTTTCGTGCACGGAAGCCGCTTGGACCTGCATTTAACAAAGCAGTTAGGCAAATGGGTATAAGAAAAGAAGAGACCGTCGTTATAGGGGACCAATTATTAACGGATGTACTTGGTGGAAACCGTAGTGGGTTTCACACCATTTTGGTTGTACCGGTTGCCCAAACCGATGGCTTCTTTACAAAGTTCAATCGTTTTGCTGAGAGAAGGATCTTAAACTGGTTCAGAAAAAAAGGAATGCTTCAATGGGAGGATTAATTTGTGAGTGAACAACATATATGTATAGGCTGTGGTGTAAAAGTCCAAACGGAAAATCCGGAATTAATAGGCTATGCACCATCTTCTGCTTTAGAAAAGGAAATAATCGTTTGTCAAAGGTGTTTCCGGCTCAAGCATTACAATGAGGTTCAAGATGTTAATCTTACCGATGATGACTTTTTAAAGATTTTAAACGAAATGGGAAAAACCGATGCCCTTATTGTGATGATTGTTGATATTTTTGATTTCAATGGAAGTTGGTTGCCGGGATTACACAGATTTGTTGGGAATAACAAGGTACTGCTTGTAGGTAATAAGGTGGACCTGTTACCTAAATCAGTTAAACACAACAAATTAATTAACTGGATGAAGAATGAAGCAAAGGATCTGGGATTACGAGCAGAAGATGTATTTCTTGTTAGTGCAGCCAAAGGTCAGTTTATTAAAGAAACAGCCGCAGCTATTGATGAGATGCGAAATGGAAAGAATGTCTATGTAGTTGGCTGTACGAATGTAGGAAAATCAACCTTTATTAATAGAATAATTAAGGATGTTACAGGCGAAGCGGACCTCATTACTACCTCGCATTTTCCTGGGACTACGTTGGATATTATCAAAATCCCGCTTGACGATGGAAAGTATTTAATTGATTCTCCTGGTATTATCAATCACCATCAAATGGCTCATTTTGTAGATAAAAGGGATCTAAAAGTGATTACTCCTAAAAAGGAGATTAAACCAAAAGTATTCCAACTGAATGAGGGTCAAACCTTATTCTTTGGTGGCTTGGCACGATTTGATTATATAAGTGGAGGTAGGAGGTCATTTGTTTGTTATGTATCCAATGAATTAACTATTCATAGGACGAAAACAGAAAATGCTACTGAGCTTTATGACAAGCATGTTGGGGAAATGCTGACACCTCCACAGCCGGAACAAGTTGATTCTTTTCCTGAATTAGTTAGACAAGAATTTGTGGTGAAGGAAGCTAAAACAGATATCGTTTTTTCAGGGTTAGGCTGGATTACGGTCAACGAACCTGGGGCAAAAGTGGCTGCTTATGTTCCTAAGGGTGTTCAAACGTTAATACGAAAATCATTAATTTAATTCATACGTAAAACAAGCCATACAAAGTCATAAATTGGGTGAGGAGAAGTAAGGTGAAAAAGCTTTTTGCTGTTTTAGGCGATCCAATAGGGCACTCGATGTCGCCAGTCATGCACAATGATTTATTCTCTTTTTATAATATGGATGCCTATTATCTTCCCTTTCAAGTAAAATCAGATGATCTACAGGATGCAGTTAAGGGATTAAAGGCAATTGGTGCAGGTGGATTTAATGTCACCGTTCCTCATAAAAGCAAAATTATCCCCTTTTTAGATGAGGTAGATGAATTAGCTGCCAGTATAGGAGCAGTAAATACAGTCGTGAATGACGGTGGGAAATTAATTGGCTACAATACAGATGGACCAGGATTTTTAAGTGGACTCCAAACCAGTCTTTCTTCTTTGGAGGGAAAGAGTGTCTTAATCATTGGTGCAGGTGGTGCAGCAAGGGGCATCTATTTTACCTTGGCAAAGGAACGGCCTGCTGTTATTGACATTACTAATCGTACTTTGGAGAAAGCCCAAAGCTTGATTGAAGCATGTCCATATACAATCTCGTCTACGGCAAAATCTATTGTCGAAGCCGGTAAACAAATAGAGGAATATGATTTAATCATACAAACAACTATGGTAGGAATGTCACCACGACTAGATGAAAAGCCTTTAGATTTAATTAATCTAAGGAAAGAGTCAATGGTTTGTGATATAATTTACAATCCGCTTACAACTCAATTTTTACATGATGCAAATGAACAAGGGGCACGAACGCAAAATGGAATTGAGATGTTTGTTTATCAAGGAGCACTTGCCTTTGAAAAGTGGACAGGAATACTACCGGATATCCAACGAATGAGAGAGAATGTGTTGAAACAATTAGGAGGAAAAACATGTTAACAGGTAAACAAAAACGTTTTTTGCGATCAAAAGCACATCATTTAGATCCAATTTTTCAAGTAGGAAAAGGTGGAGTCAATGAAAATATGATTAAACAAATAGCTGATGCACTCGAAGCGAGGGAGCTATTTAAAATTAGTGTTCTGCAAAATTGTGAGGAAGATAAAACAGAAGTTGCAGAACAGCTAGCTGAAGGAACAGGTGCTGAAATCGTCCAAATCATCGGTAACACGATTGTCCTGTATAAAGAGTCTGTTGAAAAGAAAACGATCACACTTCCATAAACCAATGTAGTAAAGGATGGCGAATGCATGAAGAAGGTTGGGATTTTGGGTGGAACATTTGATCCTCCACATTATGGTCATCTGATGATTGCTAATGAGGTTCTTTATACACTTGAACTGGATGAGATTTGGTTCATGCCAAACCAGGAGCCTCCCCATAAGAAAAAGACAGGTTCTGTTAAAAATGAAGATCGTCTTCGGATGCTTGAGCTTGCAACTCAAGGAAATTCAGCTTTTAAAATAGAAACCATTGAATTAGAAAGAGAGGGTCCTTCTTATACCATTGATACTATGAAAATGATCAATGACAAGTATACAGGATATCGATTTTTCTTTATCATTGGGGCTGATATGATTGAATATTTACCGAAATGGCAACAAATTGATGAGCTTGTTAAGCTCGTTCAATTTGTTGGTGTACATAGGCCAGCCTATAGCCATCAAACCAATTATCCTGTTCTTTATGTAGAGGTACCGGGCATGGATGTTTCATCAAGTATGATAAGAAATCGTGTAGAGAGTGGAAAGACTATTCGCTATTTATTGCCTGATGCTGTCATTGAATATATTGAGGAGAAGCACCTATATGGAACGTGAAAAAGCATTACAACTTGTTAAGGAGCAGTTAACAGAGCACCGGTATCAGCATACAATCGGGGTGATGGAAACAGCCTTAACATTAGCCAAGCTATACGGAGCAGATGAGAAAAAAGCTGAGCTAGCAGCCATCTTTCATGATTATGCTAAGTTTCGTCCAAAAGATGAAATGAAGGAAATCATTACTTCGCAAGGATATCCTCAGGATTTATTGGAATATAATGCGGAATTATGGCATGCCCCTACGGGTGCCTATTTAGTTGAGAAAGAAGCAGGGATTACTGACCGGGAGATTCTTGATGCTATCCGTTACCATACATCTGGAAGAGCCGGAATGACTTTGTTGGAAATGGTGATTTATTTGGCAGATTATATTGAACCGGGTCGTCACTTTCCAGGTGTAGAAGAAGTAAGAGAGCTTGCTAAAGAGAATTTAAATCGTGCATTAGTTAAATCTGTGCAAAATACTATATTATTTTTATTAAAAAAGAATCAAAAGGTGTACCCTGATACATTTTATACTTACAATGACCTTGTCAATAAACTGGAGGATTGATGAATGAATAATCAAGAACTACTAAAAATTGCTGTAAAAGCAGCTGATGATAAACGTGCGGAAGATATTTTGGCCCTTAATATGAAAGGGATTTCTCTAATTGCAGACTACTTTATTATTTGCCACGGTAATTCCGATAAGCAAGTTCAAGCGATTGCGAGAGAGATTAAGGAAAAAGCCCATGAGAGCGGCCATGATGTAAAAAGAATGGAAGGCTTTGATGAAGCAAGATGGGTATTGATTGATTTAGGTGACGTAGTAGCGCATGTATTCCATCGTGAGGAAAGAAGCTATTACAATTTGGAACGTCTATGGGGCGATGCACCGCTTGAAGATATCCATAGTGAGTTAAATTCATGAGTTATGAACAATTTGCCTATTTGTATGATGAGTTGATGAAGGATGCTCCATATAACGAATGGGTAAGGTTTGTTAAAGAGAAACTTGTTAAATATGAGGTTACTGGAATTCGCCTGCTTGATTTAGCCTGTGGTACGGGGGAGCTCTCCATTCGTTTTGCGGATGAAGGCTTTCAAGTAACGGGAGTCGACCTATCTTCCGATATGCTTGCTGTTGCACAGGCAAAGGCAGAGTCAAAAGGAGTTCATATTCCTTTTTTTGAGCAGAATATGATTGATTTGGAAGGTCAGGGCCAATTTGATCTGATTGGAATTTTCTGCGATTCACTCAATTATTTGCAAACAGAAGAGGAAGTTAAAGAAACGTTTTCTTCTGTTTGCCAGCATGTAACCCCTAATGGACTATTTATGTTTGACGTGCATTCCATTTATAAGATTGCCCATGGTTTTATTGATCAAACCTTTGCGTTAAATGATGAGCGCCTTTGTTATATTTGGAATAGTTTCTCTGGAGAAAATAAGTATAGTGTGGAACATGATTTAAGTTTTTTTGTCTTGGATGAATTGTCGGGTAAATATGACCGATATGATGAATTTCATTACCAACGAACCTATCCTGTTGAGCAATATTCAAACTGGTTAATTGAGGCTGGTTTTGAATTGTTAGAGGTGTGTGCCGATTTTAAATCCATATTACCCGAGCCGGAATCCGAACGGATCTTTTTTGTAGCTCGAAAAAAATAAAAAACTGCCATCTTTTCATGAAAAGATGGCAGTTTTTTATTTTTTAAGAAGGAATTTGTCTACTGTTATCGAATATTAGTTAGAGTATTGTATTTCTACCTTATCAAGGTCTTCTTTAAATTTAGCATGGGTTGCCTGAAACACATGTTCAAACACGTTCCCCAGTTCATTTTCCAAAACCTTTATTCCTTCACCCGTTATTCCACCTTTAACACAAACCTTTTCTTGCAGGGATGGTAAAGTATAATGACCTTGTTTTAACAATTCTCCTAAGCCTACAATCATCTCACTTGCAAAAATGGTAGCAGAGTCCTGGTCGATATCTGTTTCTTTGACTGCCGCTTGAATGAAACGTTGAAGAAGATAGCTAAAAAAGGCTGGACCGCAGCTCACAATATCAGAGGCTACCCTCGTATTTTTCTCGTCGATACAAACAGGTACAGATATCTTCGCAATTAAGGTTTCAATTTTTTCTCTCCAAATGTCACTACAATTTTCTCCATAGGTAAGTAAGGACACGCCGGACAATGCTCGATTCGTTATACTTGGGATCACTCGAATCACCGAACATGTTACCTTTTTTTCGATTTGACTGACACTGACTGGACTTGTTATGGAAATAAGACATTTTTCCTTGCTTAAATGTGGTTGAATGTTCTCCAATATTTTGTAAATGTCTAAGGGTTTTACACAAATGAATAACAAATCGGATTGAGCCGCCACCTCTTCAGGAGTTGCCCCAACCCTAATTTCCCTATATTTATCTTTAAGCAGCATGGCTTTAGATTTCGTTCTATTTGTAATGATCATTGAAGAAGGGGATATGGCCTTACTATCAATCAAGGCCTCCACCAAAATTCTCCCCATATTACCGGTACCGATGATACCTAGATTCATTTTCCGACCCTCCTTCGCATGCAATATTCTTTTATAACCATATGAAAAGTAAATGTGAAATATACCTTTATTTGAAAGGATGGATTCTTATGAAAGACTGGTTGTTGGAACACAAGTTTTACATGGTAGTTGCTTTATTTATTGGTTTAAGTGGTTTTTATTATTTTTCCTTCATTCAAACAGACCCTGTACCAACGGAAGCAATTTCCATGGCAAGTACGCTGAAAGAAGAAGGGCAGGAAAACACGAAGAATAATCAACCTGAACAAAAGGAAAAGATTGATAAAATTATGGTTGATGTAAAGGGACAAATCAAGCAGCCTGGGGTATATCAAGTAAGTACAGGCGATCGAGTCATTGATGTCATCAGCCGCGCTGGTGGATTAACGGAGCAAGCTGACCAAGCCCAAGTTAATTTTGCTGCGCATGTTGTAGATGAAATGGTTGTCTATGTGCCAGCCAAGGGTGAGGAAACAGCTGCTGTTGTAGCTGGTTCCATTGATGGAAGCTCCACCGGAATAGCTAGTACTAGTGATGGTCAGGCTAAAATTAATATTAATAAAGCAGATGAAAACGAACTGCAAAATCTTCCTGGAATAGGTCCAGCGAAGGCAGTTGCCATTCTGGAGTATCGGAACACAAACGGACCATTTAAGGTAGTAGATGACCTTAAGAATATTAGTGGGATTGGAGATAAGACATTTGAAAAATTAAAGGATTTAATTGTGGTCCATTGAATCATAGATTGACCTAAATGTACAAGTACCCTTACACTTAATATAAAACTTTTTATTCTAGGGAGTGGGGAATCGTGAATCGACTATCTTGGGATCAATATTTTATGGCACAAAGCCACTTGCTGGCACTAAGAAGCACGTGCACAAGGCTTACAGTAGGTGCAACCATTGTTAGGGATAAGCGTATTATTGCGGGAGGCTACAACGGTTCAATTGCAGGGGGCGACCATTGTATTGATAAAGGATGCTATGTGATTGATCACCACTGTGTAAGAACTATCCATGCAGAAATGAATGCCTTACTGCAATGTGCTAAATTCGGTGTACCTACTGCAGATGCTGAAATCTATGTGACTCATTTTCCTTGCCTCCAATGCTGTAAAGCCATTATTCAAGCGGGTATTAAGACGGTTTATTACGCGGAGGATTATAAAAATCATCCATATGCCATCGAATTATTTGAACAAGCGAATGTAAAACTTGAAAAGGTAGAACTGACGGAACAAGTCATTGACTTTAGAAAGATAACGCAATAGCTTTTTTCATGGCGCCGGTATTATCAGGCGCCATCCCTCTCAATCCCCTAAAAAATCAACCCACAAATTGGAGAAATAAAATGAATGGAAAGTATATATATATTGCCATTTCTACTTTGCTATGCGTACTTTGCGCTATTGTAACGTTTTTCCCTTACTTTCTACTTATGATTATTTATATGTATTTCCTTTATCAATACAAACGATTTTCAAAGGAACAAATAGCCCTACTTGTTGTTATTTTTACCTTCTCTCTGTTAATAGGGATGAAGGGAGAAAAAATGAATCACTCTCTAATACCTGAATCGACTACAGCCTTTACTTTGGAATATATTGAAAGTCCCAAAATTGATGGTGACTTATTACAGGTAGAGGTCAAGGAGAAATTCCACAATGAGAATCTCATCTTACGTTACAAATTAAAAAAAGAGAATGAAAAAAAATACCTTCAGAATAAAAGTTTTTTCAGTCGTGTTTGCAAGGTATCGGGTTCTTTGAAAAAACCGGTGGTTGCCAAAAATCCAAATGGATTTGATTACCGTAGCTATCTCTCAAATAAGCGTATTTACTGGATACTTGAAACCAGTGAAAATCCACTCCAACAATGTACTCCCATTCGGCCTTCCTTACTGGTTATGGTAAAACAACTTCGTTTTACGGGTACACGTTATCTTACCGACCATTTTCCTATTGAAATTGCTTCATTGTCCGCAGCATTAATTTTTGGCGATAGGAGTTTACTAAATCCAGACTTGCTTGGCAATTATCAAAAGACTGGCATCGTCCATTTATTAGCTATTTCTGGACTTCATGTTTCCTTGTTAATTGGAGTTGTTTTTTATTTGGGACTTCGGTGTGGAGTCACAAGGCAGTGGATGACAAATGTTCTTTTGGTGGCTATTCCTGTCTATGTAATCCTTACAGGGAGTTCTCCATCCGTGATTAGGGCTGGACTAATGATATTCTTAGTCCTGGTAACAACAAAATGGAAAAATCGACTTAAACTTCTACCGATTGACGCCATATGTTTGGCTTTTATCGTCTTTTTGTTCTTTGATCCACTAATTATTTTTGATGTTGGCTTTCAACTTTCTTTTTCCGTAAGCGTAGCTATTATTATGTCTGCAAGCACCATTTATTCTTTTTATCAGCACAGTTTAGTACGGATGCTAGTTACGTCTGTTATTTCTCAATTAGCAGCTTTTCCATTTTTGCTTTATCATTATTTTGAGCTCTCATTAGTCGGCATAATAGCAAACATGCTCTATATTCCTCTCTTTTCTTTTGTGTATCTTCCGGGTTTATACTTCCTCTTTGTTGTTCAACTGCTATTTAGTAACACTCCATCCATTCTTATAAATATTTTTATTAAGATCATTTCCTTTTTTAATGAACTCATCGATTATGCAGCAAAAATCCCTTTTGGGAGCTTTATACCAGGTAGACCCACTCTTATTTTTCTAATTATGGATACACTAATTATTTTGGCTATCTTTTGTAATTGGGAACATATTACTTCCTCCAAAGGGAAAAGACGTCTTATTTTGTTGAGTATCCTGCTGTTCACCCTTCAAATGGGCTCCAACAGGTTCAATCCGTATGGGGAGGTGACTATGATTGACGTCGGGCAGGGGGACTGTATATTAATTCAACTTCCATTCCGTAAAGGCACCATTCTGATCGATACAGGGGGAACGATGCAATATCCAGTGGAAGAATGGAGGCAACGAGCCAATCCTTTTGAGGTGGGGAAGGATGTTGTAGTACCTTATTTGAAAGGAAAAGGTATTACAAAAATTGATAAACTGATTTTAACACATGGAGACATAGATCATATTGGAGGTTCTTTTTCTATTTTAAATGAGCTTAAAGTAAAACAAATTTTAATACCCTCTGTCATTGACCCGTCTGATACAGAGCTTGATATCATTAAGATAGCTAAAAAGAAAGGGATACCTGTTATAAAGGTTGCGGCTGGTGATTATTGGAATATGGGAGGGTTTGAATTCTATATCCTTTCTCCCGAAAGAAATTTTGCAGGTGAAAGAAATAGTGGATCAATTGCCTTTTTCAGCAGAATAGGAGGGAGGAATTGGTTTTTCGGAGGAGACCTTGACAAGGAAGGAGAAGAGAAAATAATAAAAAGATATCCACATTTAACCATTGATGTACTTAAGGCGGGACATCATGGGAGTAAGACATCAAGTGCTGAACTATTTATTCAACAAGTTAAACCAAAGACAGTTTTAATTTCTGCCGGAGAAAAAAATCGTTTTGGGCATCCACACCAAGAAGTGCTTGATCGGTTAAAAGAAGTCAATGCCACCATTTACCGAACAGATTTACAAGGAGCAATTACCTATCGTTTTTATAAACAGAAAGGAACCTTTTCAACCTTTTTACCATAAGATAAAGCATCCAATAAGGAAATAAAAAAAGACTGCAAACTAGCAGTCCTTGATTACGATATGTAAGCCCTCATTATGAACCGATTAACTTAATAACAGTTGCGATAATGAACAATAAAGCAAAGAAGCCAAAAGAAACCCCAAATCCTACTCCAGAATCGATAGCATCGTTACGTTTGCTTTGCACGTTTTTTTCAAATTGATTCACAATCTACCCCTCCTATTTTCAAAATATAGTATAAGCTATTTGGCTGAAAAAATCCAGCCTCCCTTTATCGTTTTCCTGTAATGACAAGAGTTGTCAAAATAGTATGATTCACTTAAGGCTACACTATTATTAGGATAGGAACTCCGCCACGCAATTACAGAACCTAGGGCTGAAAATTGCAGGCGTTCATTATAGATCGGGAATTGGCACTTATTAGTTAATTGCTAATTCCCTTTAAGTACTTGTCAAATCGTCCAAGCTTCATTACGATAAGATGTGAGTGAAATGAAGGGGAGCGCTGGACAATGGTATTGGATATTTGGAGGAGAATCAAAAAAAAAGAAATTGCTCCTATCTATTTATTATATGGAACAGAGGCATTTTTAATCAATGAAACGAAGCAATTACTTCTTAATCATATATTAGATGAGGAAGAGAAGGATTTTAACTTTTCTGCCTATGATTTAGAGGAAACCCCCATTGATGTGGCATTGGAGGATGCAGAAACATTTCCTTTTCTAGGTGAAAGAAAAGTTGTTTTTTTACATAATCCCGTATTTTTAACTGCAGAGAAAACGAAGGAAAAGGTTATTCACGATTTAACGAAACTTGAAGCCTACTTGAAAGAACCAGCCCCGTATACGGTGATGGTTATTTCAGCGCCATATGAAAAATTAGATGAGCGAAAGAAAATTACGAAAGAACTGAAGAGAAACGCAGAACTAGTTGAAGCAAAAAAGTTAAATGAACATGAGTTGAAAAACTGGGTGAAGGATCGTGCCGCGGGGAATGGGATTGAAATTGAGGCTAATGCTATTGATCAATTACTGGCCTTAGTTGGAACAAATATGTTTATGCTAACTACAGAAGTGGATAAGTTAGCTTTGTATGCAGCAGATCATAAAAGAATTGATGTGGAATTAGTTGAAAAATTAGTGGCCCGTTCTCTTGAACAGAATATTTTTACCTTAATTGAAAAAGTGGTTCAACGAAAGTTGGATGAGGCGCTACGAATTTATTATGATTTGCTAAAGCAAAACGAAGAGCCCATTAAAATCCTGGCCTTACTAGCAGGGCAATTTCGCTTAATTTATCAAGTCAAGGAACTCTCTAGAAGAGGATATGGTCAACAGCAAATTGCAGGGTACTTAAAAACCCACCCGTTCCGCGTCAAATTAGCAAGTGGACAGGCAAATAAATTTACAGATGAAGAATTAGCTAAACTAATGGAATGGCTTGCGGAAGCTGACTACCAAATGAAAACAGGTGGTATGAACAAATCCCTGCTGATTGAGATGCTATTGTTCCGGTTGAAAAAATAAATTTAAACATAAAAAAACGATTCCTGTGTGGAATCGTTTTTTTATTGCGCTATATTATAGAGCGTTTGATTTTTTCATTAGACGTGATTTTTTACGAGCAGCAGCATTTTTGTGGATAAGACCTTTTGCAGCAGCCTTGTCTAATTTACTAGCAGCAGTTACTAATGCTTCTTTTGTAGCAGCAGCGTCGTTTGTTGAAACAGCAGCTTCTACTTTTTTAACAGCCGTACGCATTGCAGATTTAGCAGTTGTATTTTGAGCATTACGAGCTTCAGTTGTTTTAACACGCTTAATAGCAGATTTAATGTTAGGCATTACATTCACCTCCTACAAAGAATCGAGACTATATGAACTCGACTTTACATTCATCAATAATAATTCAGAACAAGAAGTATTTTATCAAACGATAGCCTATATTGCAATACACAAATGAAAAGTGATAATTATTTAACTTTGCATGTTTTGATTTGAAGAGGGTAAAAATAGGGAATAGTTTCTATTTGCTGGAAAACATGAGAGGAGTGAAATGCGCATGAGCATGAGTGATTCAATCGACTTAAGCCAATACTCGGTTAGAACCGATCTGGCCATTGAAGCAAGGGAAATGGTGATTGCCGGTAGAAAGGGGACTGTCGAACAAGAGGAAGACCTTTCACAAATTGAAGGAGTAATAATTAAGGAAAAAGATGTTGATGATATAAAAATTTCTTTGGTTGAGGTAACAAAACAAGGAGAGCAGCAGCTCGGGAAAAAAGCAGGAAGATATTTAACGGTTGAGGTGCAGGGAATCCGTCAGCAAAATACAGATACACAGAAAAAGGTAGAGGAAATATTCGCTAGGGAATTTGCTCACTTTCTAGAAGGGTCTGGAATTAAGAAAACAGACTCGTGCCTTGTGGTGGGCCTTGGAAATTGGAATGTAACGCCAGATGCATTAGGACCGATGGTATGTGAAAACCTTTTAATTACAAGACATCTCTTTCAGCTTCAACCTGAAAATGTGGAGGAAGGGTATCGATCTGTAAGCGCCTTGGCACCTGGAGTGATGGGACTAACAGGGATTGAAACAAGTGATATTATTTTTGGTGTGGTAGAAAATACAAAACCAGACTTTGTAATCGCTATCGACGCCTTGGCATCTAGGTCAATCGAAAGGGTTAATTCCACCATCCAAATCTCTGATACAGGTATTCACCCTGGTTCGGGTGTAGGCAATAAAAGAAAAGAACTTAGCAAAGAAACGTTAGGAATTCCAGTCATTGCTATTGGTGTTCCTACAGTGGTGGACGCAGTTTCCATAACTAGTGATACAATTGATTTCATCCTTAAGCACTTTGGAAAAGAATTGAAGGAAGGTAATCGCCCTTCAAGAGCGCTGGCACCTGCAGGCATGAGTTTCGGTGAAAAGAGAAAGTTAACTGAGGAAGATTTACCTGAAGAAAAGCATCGAAAAACGTTCCTTGGAATTGTCGGGACCCTGCCAGATGATGAAAAAAGAAAGTTGATTTATGAGGTACTTGCACCAATTGGCCATAACTTAATGGTTACTCCAAAGGAAGTGGATGTCTTTATTGAGGATATGGCTAACCTCATTGCAAATGGTCTAAACTCTTCACTTCATTCTGCGGTTGATCAGGAAAATGCAGGATACTATACAAAATAATAATCTCTTCTTAGGGGCTTGGTTTGTAACCGTTAGCCCCTTTTTCGAACGCCTAAAGCTGTTATTTGTGGTTCTACCAATTCTAGTAATGTCATAAGATTTACTAGAATCGTTTAAGCGGGGTGGAACTATGAAAAATGCTAGAACATCTGGAACGTTTTTTATCGTCCAAGGGACAAGCTTATTTAAAATAATCGCTGCTCTGTTACTCTTTATCATATTGATTTTTTCTATAAGCGGCCTTTTAACGTCACTCAAGCCACAATATAGGCTGATGTCATCTTCTGTAAACCAAGCTGCCACAAATGTGAATGGAGAACTCCTCTACCAACTGATGGGTTGGGAAAATCACCATTTTCTAAAGGTGGAAAATAATTGGGCTGCAACACCTACTCTGACCAATTTGGTATTTAAACTATCTAGTAATATTAATTTGAATGACCCACGAAGTCTACTTGGAAGAGAGCTACCGGGGTTCTATCAATTTGATGGGAAAATTCTTGTAGCAGGAGAAGGCACTAATTATACCAATATGCCAATTGAATCGGCGCCGCCCATTGAAATCATGAAGGCAGAACGGGAGGCGGCATTACAAAATCTTGAGGGATTAGATAAGCCAACAAATGAGAATCCTTCTACAACGCCAGGGCAAACGACAGGAAATCGACAGGTTGTCTATGTTTACTTCTCGCATAATCGGGAATCCTATTTACCATATCTTAAGGGTGTAACCAATCCAAATCTGGCTTATCATTCTCAAATTAATGTTACTAAAATTGGTGACCAACTTAAGACAAGCCTTAGCGATAGAGGAATCGGAAGCTTTATAGACAAAACAGATATCCAAGCAAACCTAAATAAAAAGGGTTGGAATTTTGCGAAGTCCTATGAAGAATCACGTTCTGTTGTTCAAACAGCCATGGCCTCTAATAAAGATTTGCACTATTTTATTGATATTCATCGAGATTCGCAACGAAAAGACAAAACAACTGTATCGATTAATGGAAAACCGTATGCTAAGCTGGCGTTTATTATTGGAGGTAAAAACCCCAATTATGAAAAAAATGCAAAGCTAGCAACAGAACTGCACAATCTTTTACAGAAAAAATATAAGGGTTTAAGCAGAGGCGTTATGGTGAAAAATGCAGCCGGGTCAAATAGTATCTATAACCAAAATTTATCATCTAATGCCATTCTTATTGAGTTTGGCGGGGTAGATAATACGTTTGAAGAATTAAACCGTTCTGCAGATGCTCTCGCTGAAGTATTTAGTGAGTACTACTGGCAGGCTGAAAAGGTGAATCAGGATGTTAAACAGTCGACCGACAAACAATAAGTGTAAGGGAGCAGTTGTATGAAGTTATTTATGCTTAAAAGCGTTGGTATTGCCGCTCTCATGCTAATCTCTGTTTTAACAGGCATGCAATTAGCTAATAACGGAATTCATAAAATGAAAGGTTATGACGATCCAAACTTTCATCAGGCTGTTAGCTTAAATGAAACCGATAATCACATAAGTGCTTCCATATTAGGAAATAATATTTCTAGTCATGATATTGAGGCGAAGAAGAAGAAGCTTGAGGAGATTAGCGCTTATAATTTCTTTTCCTCAATGGGGAAGAAAATGTCTGATGGGATTTCAAATGCCTCTGAAAATTTGATTCATAAAATAACAAAATAAAACAAAAGCGGTGCCTCACAAGGTGCCGCTTTTCGAATTTAATTGAATCTCGAATGCTCTACTGATATAATCAAAAATAGTGTACATGTGCGAGTATAGTAGGAGTGAAAGACCATGAACAGAGAAGAAAAACTCAAACGACAATCAAAGATTAGAAATTTTTCCATTATCGCTCATATCGACCATGGAAAATCAACATTGGCTGATCGTATTTTGGAAAAAACGAATGCATTATCATCGCGTGAGATGAAAGACCAGCTATTGGATTCCATGGATCTTGAAAGGGAACGCGGGATTACCATTAAGTTAAATGCTGTACAGTTAAAATATAAAGCGAAAGATGGAGAAGAGTATATTTTCCATTTAATTGATACACCAGGGCATGTCGATTTTACGTATGAAGTATCAAGGAGTCTTGCTGCTTGTGAAGGGGCTGTATTAGTCGTCGACGCAGCACAAGGAATTGAAGCACAGACACTAGCAAACGTATATCTTGCCTTGGATAACAATCTTGAAATTTTACCTGTTATTAATAAAATTGACTTACCAAGTGCCGAGCCGGAAAGAGTTCGGAATGAAATTGAAGAGGTTATTGGTCTAGATGCATCTGAGGCCGTTTTAGCTTCGGCAAAAGCCGGAATCGGAATAGAAGATATTCTTGAACAAGTAGTGAAAACAGTTCCAGCTCCAACAGGAGACCCGGAAGCGCCATTAAAAGCCCTGATTTTTGACTCGTTATATGACGCATATCGTGGCGTTGTTGCCTATATTCGTGTAGTAGAAGGGTCAGTAAAAGTGGGCGACAAAATTAGAATGATGGCAACAGGAAAAGAATTCGAAGTTAACGAAGTGGGAGTTTTCACTCCAAAAGCTACGCAGCTTAACGAATTAACAGTTGGAGATGTTGGCTTTTTAACTGCATCTATTAAAAATGTCGGCGACACTCGTGTTGGTGATACCATTACAAATGCAAAAAATGGAACAACAGAGCCGCTCCCTGGTTACCGAAAGTTAAACCCGATGGTCTATTGCGGACTTTATCCAATTGATACAGCTAAGTTTAATGATCTTCGTGAAGCACTTGAAAAGCTTCAGTTGAATGATTCTGCTCTACAATTTGAACCAGAAACATCACAGGCACTTGGTTTTGGTTTCCGCTGTGGATTCCTTGGACTTCTTCATATGGAAATCATTCAAGAACGGATTGAACGGGAATTCAAAATTGATTTAATCACAACTGCTCCGAGTGTTATCTACCATGTCTACATGACAGATGGTACACTTGTAAATGTAGATAACCCTTCCAACATGCCTGAACCACAGAAAATTGATCGAGTAGAAGAGCCATATGTTAAAGCGACAATGATGGCTCCAAATGATTATGTTGGTGCAATCATGGAACTTTGTCAGTTAAAGCGCGGGAATTTTATTGATATGCAATATCAAGGCGAGAACCGGGTAAGTATCGTTTATGAAATTCCGTTAGCGGAAATCGTCTATGATTTCTTCGATCAGTTGAAATCTAGCACAAGGGGCTACGCTTCTTTTGACTATGAGCTGATTGGATACAAACCATCTAGTCTGGTTAAAATGGATATATTACTAAATGCAGAACAAGTCGATGCATTAAGTTTTATTGTTCATAAAGATTTTGCTTATGATCGTGGTAAGGTTATTGTTGAGAAGCTGAAGGAATTGATTCCAAGACAACAATTTGAGGTTCCTATTCAGGCGGCCATTGGTCAAAAAATTGTTGCTCGTTCTACGATTAAAGCGATGCGCAAAAACGTTTTAGCAAAATGTTACGGGGGAGATATTTCCCGAAAACGTAAATTACTTGAAAAGCAAAAAGAAGGTAAAAAACGAATGAAACAAGTAGGGTCTGTTGAGGTACCGCAGGAAGCGTTTATGGCTGTACTAAAAATGGATGACAATAATACAAAAAAATAATAACTATTTGGAGGTTAGGACATGCCTGTAGCAGGCATTCTAGCCTCTTTTTGTTACTAGCATAAGGAAGTGTTAAAAATGATAAAAGCTGCCTATCTTCATATCCCTTTTTGTGAGCATATTTGTCATTATTGTGATTTTAATAAAGTTTTTCTAAAGGGGCAGCCAGTGGAGGACTATTTAAAAGCACTTGATCAAGAAATGAAAATAACTCTTGCAAAGTATCCAACCAATCAATTAGATACTATTTTTGTTGGAGGAGGAACACCTACCTCATTAAATGAACAACAGCTCTCTACATTTTGTGAGAGCATAAATAAAAACCTTCCTAAAAGTAATGTTGTTGAATTTACTTTTGAAGCAAATCCGGGTGATTTATCCATTGAGAAATTACAAATATTAAAGGATGCTGGGGTAAACAGAATCAGCTTGGGTGTTCAAACCTTTAACGAGGAACTTTTGAAAAAAATCGGTCGTGTCCATAAAGCGAAGGATGTCTATCAAACCATTGAAAGTGCCAAAAGAATTGGTTTTGAAAATATCAGCATTGATCTAATCTTCAGTCTGCCTTCCCAGACGGTAGATGACTTTAAAGAGTCATTAACAGAAGCTTTTTCGCTTGATATTAATCATTACTCTGCTTATTCCTTAATCATTGAACCAAAGACTGTTTTCTATAATCTATTAAAAAAAGGGAAGCTTCCAACACCTGGGGAGGATATAGAAGCAAAAATGTATGAGGTATTAATGGATGAAATGGAGAAGCATGGATTCCATCAGTATGAAATAAGTAATTTTTCTAAGCCTGGTTTTGAGAGTAAGCATAATCTGACGTATTGGAATAACGAATATTATTACGGGTTTGGTGCTGGGGCACATAGCTATGTGAATGGGTATCGACGCTCGAATTCAGGACCATTAAAAAAATACATGGACCAAGTGAATAGCGGATCGCTTCCAGTTTTGGATGATCATCAAGTAACAAAAGCTGAACAAATGGAAGAAGAAATGTTCCTTGGATTGCGTAAAACTGAAGGAGTTTCCATTTCTCATTTTATTGAAAAATTTGCTCAGGATCCCTTACAGATATTTAAAAAAGAATTGACTGAATTAATGAGTAAGCAATGGATAGAAGTGAAAAACGATAATATATATTTAACTAAAACGGGTCGTTTTTTAGGAAATGAGGTCTTCCAGGCCTTTTTGGGAGTGGTCTAGTTAATCTGTCACAAATATGGGCTTTCTTTTTAATTGACACCATCCCCCCTTTTTTGATAATTTATTAATATAATTAGCACTCGGTAACTATGAGTGCTAACAGAGGTGATGAATGTTGCTATCAGATCGTCAATTGTTGATTCTTCAGGTTATTGTTGATGACTTTATTCGATCTGCTCAACCAATCGGCTCAAGAAGCTTGTCGAAAAAAGAGGAAATTTCCTTTAGCTCAGCTACGATTCGCAATGAAATGGCCGACCTTGAAGAGTTGGGGTATATTGAAAAAACTCATACCTCCTCAGGAAGAGTTCCGTCTGAAAAGGGTTATCGGTATTATGTAGATCATTTACTCTCGCCAAAGGCACTAAATCAGCAGGATGTATCCATTATTCAATCGATTTTTGCCGAAAAAATTTATGAGTTTGAAAAAATTATTCAAAGGTCTGCAAAGATACTCTCTGAATTAACCAACTACACATCGATTGTTCTTGGACCAGCCGCTAGTATTAATAAACTGAAGAGAATTCAGATTATACCTTTGAATAAAGAAACAGCGGTAGCCATCTTTGTTACAGATACAGGTCATGTTGAAAACAGAACCTTTTCCTTACCTGCCACAATTGATGCTAGTGATCTGGAGAAAACAGTAAATATCCTAAATGATCGTCTTGCAGGTGTACCACTTGAAGATTTGAATGACAAAATTTACAAAGAAGTTGCCATGCTGCTTAGGCAGCATATTCATAATTATGATTTGATGTTGCATACTGTAGCAGATTCACTAAAAATGCCAGTCACTGAAAAACTTTTCTTTGGTGGAAAAACCAATATGTTAAGCCAGCCTGAATTCCATGATATTAGCAAAATCCGTAGTTTACTAACCATGATTGACCAAGAAGAGTGGATTTACAATTTGATTCGAAAAGATTCAGCTGGTATTCATGTCAAAATAGGAACAGAAAATAATATCAGTGCTATGGATAATTGTAGTTTGATTACTGCTACTTATTCTGTTGGAGTTGAAAAGTTAGGTACGATTGCCATTCTTGGCCCTACCCGAATGGAATATTCACGTGTCATTGGCCTGCTCCAACTGTTAAGTAACGACTTGACGGCGGTTTTGACAAGACTGTATCAAACCAAGTAGCACTGGCAATATTGAGTAAGGGTGAAATTCCTTATGTTTCACCCCCTTTTCTATGAGAAATAATTTGACTATAAATAGTAGATGCTTTAAGGGAGGTGAGTAAGTTGACAAATGAAAAAACCAATTCATTGAATGAAGAAGTAGAAATCGAGAGTGCTGACCAAGTGGAACTTACCGAGGATCAAGCGGTTTTAAATGAAGAACAAGTTTCAGAAGAAACGGTGGTAGACCCTGGTGAGGAGTATGTAAAACAAATCCAAGTGCTTAAGGATAAGTTAGAGGAAGCAGATAATCGATATTTACGTCTTCAAGCCGATTTTGATAATTTCCGTCGTCGCACTAGATTAGATTTAGAAGCGAGCGAAAAATATAGAGCACAAAAACTTATTACTGATTTACTACCTGCATTAGACAATTTTGAAAGAGCCATGCAGGTTGAGGCAGACAATGAACAAACAAAAGCATTACTTCAAGGGATGGATATGGTATACCGAAGTTTGGTAGATGCCTTGAAAAAGGAA
Organism: Neobacillus phoenicis; assembly: GCF_047302305.1. Taxonomy (NCBI): domain Bacteria; kingdom Bacillati; phylum Bacillota; class Bacilli; order Caryophanales; family Bacillaceae; genus Neobacillus; species Neobacillus phoenicis. The sequence continues at coordinate 2,080,125 of NZ_CP154847.1, forward strand.
GGTGTAGAACCAATTGAAGCCGTGGGTAAAGAGTTTGACCCACATCAGCACCAAGCAGTTATGCAAGGGGATGATGAAAACTTTGGTTCTAACATTGTTACTGATGAATTTCAAAAAGGTTATTTGCTAAAGGATCGAGTGATTCGACCATCCATGGTAAAAGTAAATCAATAAAGACTACATATTATTTTTTAGGAGGAAAAGGCAATGAGTAAAATTATTGGTATTGACCTTGGAACAACAAACTCTTGTGTGTCTGTACTTGAAGGCGGAGAGCCAAAGGTTATTCCTAATCCAGAAGGTAATCGCACAACTCCATCTGTTATTGCGTTTAAAAATGGCGAGCGTCAGGTTGGGGAAGTAGCAAAGCGTCAAGCTATCACAAACCCAAATACAATCATGTCCATTAAGCGTCATATGGGTACAAACTATAAAGTAGGAATTGAAGGCAAGGATTATACACCACAAGAACTTTCTGCTATCATTCTTCAATATTTAAAATCATATGCTGAAGACTATCTTGGCGAACCTGTTACAAAGGCTGTTATTACAGTACCAGCTTACTTTAACGATGCGGAGCGTCAAGCAACAAAGGATGCTGGAAGAATTGCTGGTCTAGAAGTAGAGCGTATTATCAATGAGCCTACAGCAGCTGCACTTGCATATGGTTTGGATAAGACGGACCAAGATCAAACCATTTTAGTTTACGACCTTGGTGGCGGTACATTCGACGTTTCTATCCTTGAATTAGGAGACGGAGTATTCGAAGTAAAATCTACAGCAGGTGACAATCGTCTTGGTGGGGATGATTTTGACCAAGTTATAATTGATTACCTTGTTGACCAGTTCAAAAAAGAGAATGGCATTGATCTTTCACAAGATAAAATGGCATTACAGCGTTTAAAAGATGCGGCTGAAAAAGCGAAAAAAGATCTTTCTGGTGTAACATCCACACAAATTTCTTTACCATTTATCACAGCTGGGGCTGCTGGTCCACTTCACCTTGAAGTGACTATGTCTAGAGCGAAATTTGATGAATTATCCGCTCCTCTTGTTGAACGGACAATGGGTCCTACTCGTCAAGCATTAAGCGATGCAGGATTAACCGCTTCACAAATTGATAAAGTAATCCTTGTTGGTGGATCAACACGTATTCCAGCTGTCCAAGAAGCAATTAAAAAGGCTACAGGACAAGAGCCTCATCGTGGAGTGAACCCAGATGAAGTAGTAGCGATGGGTGCTGCTATTCAAGGTGGAGTTATTACGGGAGATGTAAAAGACGTAGTATTACTTGACGTAACTCCACTTTCACTAGGTATTGAAACAATGGGTGGTGTGTTCACGAAGTTAATCGATCGTAATACAACAATTCCAACATCTAAATCACAAGTATTCTCGACTGCTGCGGATAACCAAACAGCTGTTGATATCCATGTCCTTCAAGGGGAACGCCCAATGGCAGCCAACAACAAAACGCTTGGTCGATTCCAGTTATCGGATATCCCACCAGCACCACGTGGTATTCCACAAATCGAGGTTACTTTCGATATTGATAAAAACGGTATTGTAAATGTTCGTGCGAAAGACCTTGGCACAAATAAAGAACAACAAATTACAATTAAATCATCCACAGGACTTTCTGATGAAGAAATCCAAAAAATGGTTAGAGAAGCGGAAGAAAACGCAGAAGCAGATAAGCAGCGTAAGGAAGAAGTGGAGCTGCGTAATGAAGCAGACCAGTTAGTATTCCAAACTGAAAAAACTTTAAAAGATCTTGAAGGTAAGGTTGACGCTGCAGAAGTTGCTAAAGCAAACGAAGCTAAGGATGAATTAAAGCAAGCAATCGAGAAAAACGAACTTAATGAAATTCGTTCTAAGAAGGATGCACTTCAAGAAATCGTTCAAGCCTTAACTGTGAAGCTTTATGAGCAAGCGGCACAAGCTCAACAACAAGCTGGCCAAGAAGCAGGTAATGCTGGTGGCAAAGACGATGTGGTCGATGCGGAATTTGAAGAAGTTAAAGACGACAAATAAGATGTTGGCTAACTAGCAAGAGAAAAAGTCAAAGTCAGTCTATGGGCTTTGGCTTTTTCTCTGTACAAAGGAAAAGTATTTTATTGCAATCTACATCTTATGGGTGATAGAATAATCTTTATGTGAAAGATTCGGGAGTGGTAATCATGAGTAAACGGGATTACTATGAAGTACTTGGAGTCAGTAAGAGTGCTTCAAAGGATGAGATAAAAAAAGCCTATCGTAAGCTCTCTAAACAATATCATCCTGATATTAATAAAGAGCCTGATGCGGCAGATAAATTTAAGGAAATTGCAGAAGCATATGAAGTATTAAGCGATGATCAAAAAAAGGCGCATTATGATCAATTTGGTCATACGGATCCTAATCAAGGATTCGGGGGCGGCGCTGATTTTGGCGGCGGCTTTGGTGGATTTGAGGATATCTTTAATACTTTCTTCGGAGGGGGCGGCGGTTCAAGAAGACGTGACCCGAATGCACCTAGACAAGGTGCGGACCTCCAGTATACAATGACTGTTTCTTTTGAAGAAGCAGCTTTTGGAAAAGAAACTGATATTGAAATTCCACGTGAAGAAACATGCGAAACATGTAGTGGTTCAGGTGCTAAGCCTGGTACTAATCCTGAAACATGTCAGCACTGCCATGGCTCTGGTCAGTTAAATGTGGAACAAAACACTCCGTTTGGCAGGATTGTGAATCGCCGTACATGTCATTATTGTAATGGTACTGGAAAAGAAATCAAACACAAATGTTCAACCTGCGGTGGTACGGGTAAGGTTAAGAAACGCAAGAAAATTCACGTCAAAATTCCTGCTGGTATAGATGATGGTCAGCAGCTTAGAGTATCTGGCCAGGGAGAAGCGGGAATGAATGGGGGACCAGCTGGAGATCTTTATGTAGTATTCCATGTCCGTCCACATGAGTTTTTTGAAAGAGATGGCGATGATATTTACTGTGAAATGCCCATCACCTTCGTTCAAGCATCATTAGGCGATGAAATTGAAGTACCTACCCTTCATGGGAAAGTCAAACTGAAGGTCCCTGCTGGTACACAGACAGGTAAAAAATTCCGTCTTAAGGGTAAGGGTGTTCCAAATGTCCGTGGCTATGGTGTAGGTGATCAGTACATTATCGTGCGTATTATCACCCCAACTAAGCTATCAGACAAACAAAAGCAGCTTCTTAAAGAATTTGCGGAGCTTAGCGGCACTTCACCAATTGGTGAACACGAAGAAAGCTTCTTTTCAAAAGTAAAACGTGCATTTAAAAGCGAGTAAGGATTGGAGTTGGTAGATGTGAAATGGTCTGAAATCAGTATTCACACAACAAATGAGGCGATTGAACCTATTTCTCATATTTTGCATGAAGCTGGTGCGAGCGGTGTAATCATTGAGGATCCATTTGAGTTGACTAAAGAAAGGGAAGATCAATTCGGAGAAATCTACCAACTAAATCCCGATGATTATCCCGAGGAAGGGGTTATCGTCAAGGCTTATTTACCAGTTAACAGCTTCCTTGGTGAAACCGTTGACGCCATTAAAGAATCGATAAATAACTTAATTATTTATAATATTGATATCGGCTTAAACAAAGTTACTATTAGTGAAGTGAATGAAGAAGAATGGGCAACAGCTTGGAAGAAATATTACAACCCTGTAAAAATATCCGAAAAATTTACGATCGTTCCTACATGGGAGGAATATACTCCAGTCAGCAGTGATGAACTAATTATTGAGCTGGACCCAGGTATGGCCTTCGGTACTGGTACACACCCAACCACCGTAATGTGTATTCAAGCGATTGAAAGGACCGTTAAGCCGGGGGACCGAGTAATTGATGTTGGTACAGGATCTGGTGTATTGAGTATAGCAGCGGCCATGCTAGGTGCAGAAGATGTTAGGGCCTTCGATCTAGATGAAGTAGCAGTAACGCAGGCGAGGCTAAATATTAAGCTAAATAAAGTGCACCAGTCGGTTACGATTTCCCAAAATAACCTGCTGGACAATGTTGAAGAAAATTCAGCAGATGTTATTGTTGCCAATATTTTAGCTGAAGTTATTTTACGGTTTACTGATGACGCAGCCCGTGTGATTAAGCCGGGTAGTGCATTTATTACATCAGGTATTATTAAACAGAAAAAAGACCAAGTAAAAGAAGCATTAGTGAACTCAGGGTTTGAAATTTTGGAAACAATCTTAATGGAAGATTGGGTTGCCATTATTGCGAAAAGAATATAGTGTAGAAAAAGTGGCATTTGTTCCCCTCAAGGCTGTCGAAAAACTCTCGGCAGCCTATTTTTTATCTAAATTCTTTAATGGTTAACGCGTTAATTTATTATAATAATATAAGGTATTGTTTTCCAATTTGTCTGTTGTTTGGCGCTCCAGGCACTTCGCTTTCCGCTACGAAAAAATTAAACGTAGCTCGCAGACTAAAAAGAGCTGCATGGGCTTTGCTAATACCGGTTACTGGATTAATGAATGTAACCAGTTCTCTTATTGAAACCTGCCAAAAAGTTAAAAGATTGCAACATACTTAACAAAGTTAGAAAAAATGTGTTGCAATGTTTTAGATTGTTTCCCCCCTGTTGATTGGAGCGGAGGGCACTCGACTCCTGCGGGAAGAAGAGGTCACTGGAGACCCCGCAGGAGCGAAAGCGACGAGGAGGCTCCAGGACCTCCCCGCGGAAAGCGAGTGCCCGGAGCGGAAATCAACAGGCCAGGTAGCAGGGAATAAAACAAATCAAAATTTTGATAAACAAAATAAAAAATTGCCGAGAAAAATACCCTTTCTCTACAGTCTGAGGAGATTTGTTCCCCTTTTTTTCATTTCCGCCTTTTAAATTGATCGCTTCTTTAGTAAAATAAAGAGTAAAATGTTTTAGAGAGGGTGCATTGTGTGCAACGGTACTTTGTTAAACAACGAGCAAATGATGATCGTTTTTTTATTGATGAGGTAGATCGTCATCATATCGTAAAGGTTATGCGCATGCAAATAGGCGACCAAATCATTTGTGTTGACATAGAAGGGAAACAGGCTGTTTGCAAGCTTGCAGAAATTACCGATGAAAGAGTCGTTGCAGACGTTGTACAATGGAAAGAAGAGTCTCCTGAACTACCGATAACAATAACGATTGCTAGCGGACTGCCTAAGGGGGACAAGCTTGAATGGATTATACAAAAAGGAACTGAGTTAGGCGCCCATCAGTTTCTCCCATTTTCTGCTGCTCGTTCAGTGGTGAAATGGGATGAAAAAAAAGCAGCAAAAAAAATAGAGAGATGGCAGAAAATAGCCAAAGAAGCTGCTGAGCAATCCCATCGTGCGGTAATGCCCGACATCATTAGCCCGATGACATTTAAAGCTTTATTGGGAAAAAGTAAGGAATATCAATATAAATTAGCTGCCTTTGAAGAGGAAAGTAGAAAAGGGGAAGCGTCACTTTTTGCTTCTACGCTAAAGCAAATGAAAAAAGGGGAAGCTCTTCTTCTAGTTTTCGGACCAGAGGGCGGTTTAGCCGATGAAGAAGTACAATTATTAAAGGATCATGGGTTTGGACTTTGTGGGCTAGGCCCGCGTATTTTAAGAACGGAAACAGCTCCGCTGTATACACTTGCGGCTATTTCCTATCATTTTGAATTATTGAGGTGAGGTTCCAATGGCAACAGTCGCGTTTCATACCCTTGGATGCAAGGTGAACCACTATGAGACTGAAGCAATTTGGCAGTTGTTTAAACAAGAAGGCTACGAGAGAGTGGAGTTTGAATCCATCTCCGACGTATATATTATTAATACATGTACAGTAACCAATACTGGCGATAAGAAAAGTCGTCAGGTGATTCGTCGTGCTGTAAGAAAGAATCCTGATGCTGTAATTTGTGTTACAGGTTGTTATGCTCAGACATCCCCTGCAGAAATCATGGCAATACCTGGTGTTGATATTGTTGTGGGTACACAGGACCGTGTTAAAATGCTTGAGTATATCGAGCAATACAAGGCAGAGCGCCAACCTATTAATGGTGTAGGGAATATTATGAAGAATCGTGTGTATGAAGAGCTGGATGTTCCTTCTTTTACTGATCGAACACGTGCTTCATTAAAGATTCAAGAAGGCTGTAATAATTTCTGTACCTTCTGTATTATTCCTTGGGCAAGAGGGTTGATGAGATCACGTGATCCAAAGGAAGTAATACGTCAAGCGCAGCAGCTAGTGGATGCTGGATATAAAGAAATCGTGTTAACAGGTATTCATACTGGCGGTTACGGAGAAGACATGAAGGATTATAACCTTGCTATGCTGCTCCGTGAGTTAGAGGCTCAAGTGAAAGGAATTGAGCGTCTTCGAATCTCTTCAATCGAAGCTAGTCAGATTACGGATGAAGTGATTGAAGTCATTAAACATTCAAATATCGTTGTACGTCATTTACACATTCCATTGCAATCCGGTTCTAATTCTGTCTTAAAAAGAATGCGACGTAAATATACTATGGAGTTCTTTGGAGAAAGACTGGAACGATTAAAAGAAGTACTTCCAGGACTTGCGGTTACTTCAGATGTTATTGTTGGATTCCCGGGTGAAACAGAAGAAGAATTTAAGGAAACATTTAATTTTATTAAAGATCATAAATTCTCAGAGTTACACGTATTCCCTTATTCTAAACGTACGGGAACACCAGCTGCACGTATGGAAGACCAAGTAGATGAAGAAGTGAAAAATGAGCGTGTTCACCGTTTGATTTCCCTTTCTGATCAGCTGGCTAAGGAATATGCTTCACAATTTGAGGGCGAGGTATTAGAAGTTATTCCTGAAGAGGAATACAAAGATGAAGGAATTTCTGGCATGTATGTTGGTTATACCGATAATTATCTAAAAGTAGTATTCCCTGCTACAGAAGATATGGTTGGTAAAATTGTAAAAGTAAAAATTACTAAAGCTGGTTACCCGTATAATGAGGGGCAATTTGTCCGAGTAATTGAAGATACGGTATCAGTGAAGGAAGAAGTTTTTACTAAAGAAGAAGCTGCTATTTAAGGACCCATTTGGGTTCTTTTTTTTATTTTAAGTAGGGCATACTACTTTTAGTAGCAAAAAATTTCTTTCTGAACCACGTATGAGTGTTTTCATTTCGAATTGAAATCGGAGGGAATATAGCATATGGCTACGTCGAATGTTGCTGCAATGATTGACCACACTTTACTAAAACCAGAAGCAACGAAAGAACAAATAGAGAAATTGTGCCAAGAGGCGATAGAAAATAAATTCTTTTCGGTATGTGTAAATCCAGTGTGGGTCCGTACATCGAAGGAATTAGTAAAAAACAGTGGAGTAAAAGTATGTACTGTTATTGGCTTCCCATTAGGGGCATCAACACCAGAAACCAAAGCATTTGAAACCAAAAATGCAATTGAAAATGGGGCAGATGAAGTTGATATGGTTATCAATATTGGTGCACTCAAGGACCAAGACGATTCCTTGGTAGAAAGTGATATCAGAGCTGTTGTCGACGCAGCAAAAGGGAAGGCATTGACTAAAGTGATTATTGAAACAAGCCTCCTTACGAAGGAAGAAAAAATTCGCGCTTGTGAGTTATCAGTAAAAGCAGGTGCAGATTATGTAAAAACCTCTACAGGATTTTCAACGGGTGGTGCAACGTTCGATGACATTGCCCTTATGAGAAAAACGGTAGGGCCTACGATTGGAGTCAAGGCATCTGGTGGTGTAAGAAGCACGGATGATGCTCAAAAAATGATTGAAGCAGGCGCAACTAGAATAGGTGCAAGTTCAAGTGTGGACATAATAAAAGGACTTACAGTAACCTCAGGTTACTAAAAAAGACGGCTTAACCGCCGTCTTTTCTTTATACTTTTTTTGGATGTCTGTCATGAAAAAATAGAATCATTTTCCCAAATTTCTCCGCAAAAGGTAAGACGAGTAACGATGTGGCAATATTAAAAATTACACTTATATGTGCTAACTGAACCTCGATGCGACTTGCCAGCAGGTTTGCATTCTCATTAAGCATAGGAATTAGCGGAATAAACAGCAAGACCCCGAAGACATTTAACCAAACATGTGCAAATGCTGCTAATCGAGATTCTTTACCTCCACCTATTGAAGCAATCACCGCTGTAATACAGGTGCCAATATTAGCACCAAGCACAATCGCGATTCCAGCATCAAGCTGTAACAAACCTGCTGTTAAAAATCCCATGGCAATCCCAGTCATGGCTGTACTTGATTGGATAATAGCTGTGATGATGGTTCCTGTTAATAAACTTAAAAAGATATGATCATTAATAGATAAAATAAAGTTATGGATGATGTTCATAGACGTTAATGGTTGTGCCAGTAGTTCAAAGCCCTTCATGGCAGTAAACACAGAAGCAATCCCAAAAAGAAGCATCCCAATACTTCGGGCTTTTTTGTTTTTAAATAAAATTAGGAATGCCCCACTTACTGCTAGCGGTACCAAAGCGGCATCAATATTAAAGGTAATCAGTTCTGTCTTAAAGGTAGTCCCAATATTGGTTCCAAGAATAATTCCGATTGACTGAGGAAAGGTCATGATCCTTGTTGAAATTAATCCAATCGTAATAACCATTACCGCTGAGCTGCTTTGTAAAAGGGCCGTTATAAATGTTCCTGTCAGCATACCTTTTAATGGTGTACTGGTTAACTTGGTTAGCCACGATTTTAGTTTGTTAGCTGATAAATTGAATAAGCCGAATCTTATTATTGTCATTCCAAAAATAAATATTAAAATACAAAGAACAAATAATAATATGTATAGCATGTCTTAGGCCCCCCTCAACATCATTGTATGGTCATAGCCAAAGGGACATGCCACTTTTCAATGGAAAATGGGACATACCTTCATCAATATCTTAAAAATTTAAAAAAGCATGTTCTATCCATGCGAAATTCAGTTGACCTTGTTTCAAGGTTATATTATAATTGCAAGGTACATGGATTGAATGTAAGTGTGTTGTGTTTCGGAGGGAGGGAAAGAGAATGTCTAAAACCGTCGTTCGTAAAAACGAATCGCTTGAAGATGCTCTTCGTCGCTTCAAACGTACAGTATCAAAAACTGGTACTTTGCAAGAGGCAAGAAAGCGCGAATTTTATGAAAAGCCAAGTGTTAAACGTAAGAAAAAGTCTGAAGCAGCTAGAAAACGTAAGTTTTAAGAGAGGGTGTAATACATGAGTCTTCTCGAGCGTTTAAATAATGATATGAAACAAGCGATGAAAAACAAGGAAAAAGACAAACTCTCAGTTATTCGGATGGTTAAAGCTTCGTTGCAAAATGAAGCGATTAAGCTTGGAACAGAGCTTACCGAAGATGCAGAGTTAACAGTCCTTTCTCGCGAAGTAAAACAACGCAAAGACTCCCTCCATGAATTTGATAAGGCTGGTCGTGAAGATCTAGTTGAGAAATTGCGTACAGAGTTGGCGGTTGTCGAACTGTATTTACCGAAGCAGCTTTCAGAAGAAGAGCTGTCTGAGATTGTAACAGAAACAATTTCAGAAGTCGGTGCAAAATCAAAAGCGGAAATGGGAAAAGTGATGGCTGCTATCATGCCTAAAGTTAAAGGTAAAGCAGACGGATCGCTTGTAAATAAACTTGTACAACAACACCTTTCATAGTATTCTGACATAAAGATCGATGGCGTTCAGCTATCGGTCTTTTTACATATGTTCGAAAAATTTCTATGAAACTTTTTACATGTTAAAACGTAATAAGTAGAGTCAGGATGAAAGGGAGAGAGGGGGATATAGATGATCGCATTTCTTACTGACCCAATTGTTGTAACGGTTCTGTTAACGATTGCCGGAGTTGGAATCGTCTTAGAACTATTTTCACCGAAATTTGGTATCGCTGGTTTCATTGGGGTAGCTGCACTATTGCTATTCTTTTATGGGCATTTTCAAGCAGGGCTGGCTGGATACGGGACATTAACCCTATTTGTAGCAGGAGTCCTTCTCATCTTCTTAGAGTTCTTTCTACCGGGGGCTGTCTCAGGTACGCTTGGAGTTGCTGCCTTGATTTTAAGCCTCTTTTTAGCTGGGGAAGATGCCCTCCAAATAGGAGTCTCCATTTTAATTGCCTTGTTCGTTTCTATAAGTGTGTTCTTTATTATGATAAAGGTACTTAACAAAAAGCTTGTTCTCTTTAATAAAATGGTTCTGTTTGAAACCGCTAGGAAAGAAGATGGTTATGTTTCCAACGTGAACCGCACAGACTTGTTAGGAATGGAGGGTAAGGCATTGACCATCCTTCGACCAGCAGGGACTGTTATCATTAATAATGAAAGAATAGATGTTGTAAGTGAAGGCGGGTTCATCGAGCAGAATGCGAAAGTAACTGTAATTAAAGTAGAGGGAGCTCGTATTATTGTAAGAGAAGTAAAATAAATAGAGGGGGTTTAATCATGGATGTTGGAAGTGGAACAATTTTTATTATTGCAGTTGTAATCATTGCACTAATCTTTTTAGGGATATTATTATCCTTTGTACCAGTCATGCTATGGATTTCAGCACTGGCTGCTGGCGTAAGAATTAGTATTTTTACATTAATTGGGATGAGGCTTAGAAGGGTAACTCCCAGCAGAGTGGTAAATCCACTAATTAAAGCACATAAAGCAGGTCTTAATGTAACTACTAATCAGCTAGAAAGTCACTATCTTGCTGGGGGGAATGTAGATAGGGTGGTAAATGCTTTAATTGCAGCACATCGGGCTAATATCGAACTTTCCTTCGAGCGCTGTGCAGCCATTGACCTAGCTGGTCGTGACGTACTAGAGGCAGTTCAAATGAGTGTTAACCCTAAAGTTATTGAAACACCGTTTATTGCGGGTGTCGCAATGAATGGTATTGAAGTGAAGGCAAAGGCTCGAATTACTGTTCGGGCAAATATTGATCGCCTGGTTGGGGGCGCTGGTGAAGAAACGATCGTAGCTCGGGTCGGTGAAGGGGTTGTTTCGACAATCGGTTCATCAGATAGCCATAGTAAAGTGCTTGAGAACCCTGATCTTATTTCACAGACGGTTCTTTCTAAGGGACTAGATGCGGGTACAGCCTTTGAAATCCTATCTATTGATATTGCTGACGTTGATATCGGTAAAAATATCGGTGCAGAACTCCAAACAGAACAGGCAGAAGCTGATAAGAAGATTGCCCAGGCTAAGGCAGAAGAGCGCAGGGCAATGGCAGTAGCTCAAGAACAAGAAATGAAAGCAAAGGTTCAGGAAATGAGAGCGAAGGTTGTGGAAGCAGAAGCAGAAGTTCCACTCGCTATGGCAGAAGCGCTTAAGTCTGGAAACATTGGCATCATGGATTATATGAACATAAAGAACATTTCGGCTGATACGGAAATGAGAGGTTCAATTGGAAAAATATCCGATGATAAGAAAGACCGTCAGTAACCCACTTTGTTTATTAAAGGAGGGTAGGCTATGGAAACAATACTTTTCATGATTATTGTAGGAATCATTTCAACCATTGTTGGTAAATCAAAAAGCAATCAAGGAAAGCCCAGAAGTAAGCCTTTCTCAGTGGAACCTATGAAGGATGTACGTACACTATTGGATGAGTTTATAAATAAAAAACCTAGAGAAACATTTTCCGTAGAAACAAAAACGGATAGTAAGCAAAGTCCTTTAGACAATTTTGAAAAAGAATATGAACAAGTCAGACAAGAATCAGAATCTAGTCGTACAAGAATGGCGGCAGCACGGAAGCAAGCTGAAAAAATAATAGTACCTTCAAAGGTGGATAATCACCAACAGGCTGAATCTTCTAGTTTAGAGCATCCAGATTTAAACACTTTAGTGAATGGGATTATTTGGTCAGAAATTCTAGGTGAACCGCGCGCAAAAAGACCTTATTTTTCAAAAAGAAGATAAATGGATTAGTTTAAAGCAACATATGGATCTAAATAGAAAAAAATGTGCTAGAACCCCCTTTCTTTTCATAAATATGAGATGAAAGGGGGTTCTTTTTTTATGGCAAAAAAATGGGCCGGGCGGGTTCGAAACTGGATGGCTAATAAAATGGATCTTCCTCAAGATGTCATGATGGATTTACCGCGAATTACGATGATAGGACAAATTCATATTTATATAGAAAACCATCGCGGCCTTCTGGCATTTTCTGATAAAGAACTCCGATTGTTGTTAAAGCAAGGTCAATTATTAATAAAAGGCAAATCTTTTGTTATTAAAACGATTTTACCTGAAGAAATTTTACTTCAAGGAAAAATTGATCAGGTGACTTATATAACTGATAACCCGGGAGGTACAAAATGAAGAACCAGTGGATAGAATTTTTTTATGGCAGGGTTACCGTTAGAGTTTCAGGAAAGGGGCTCGAGCGGTTTATAAATGTGTTAATAAGAAATGGTCTACATATTTGGAATGTAAAACGACATGGTACTGAGACCATGACATTTAAGATGAGACTTCAGGATGCTCTCCGAATCAGAAAATATGCCAGGAAAAGTGAATGTACTATCTCCTTTTTACAGCGAAATGGTGCGCCGTTTCTATTACGGAGATTGTTAAAGAATAGCGGCTTTTTAATTGGAGCAGTTACTTTTTTACTCCTTATATTTCTTCTTTCAAATGTTATTTGGGGAATTGAAATTAAGGGGGCAAAACCAGCGACGGAGTATCAAATTCGGAAAGAATTGGACAAGATGGGGGTGAAAATTGGCAAGGTCCAATTTTTTGTAGATAATGTGGAAGGGATTCAAAGAAAGTTAACGAATAATATTGGTGCGCTAACATGGGTCGGTGTGGAACTAAAAGGGACAACCTATCATCTTCAGGTAGTAGAAAAAAATGAGCCCAAAAAACCTGAAGTTTTATCACCCCAAAACTTAATTGCTAAAAAGAAGGCTATCATTGTAAAAATGTTTATTGAAGAAGGTCAAAAGGTTGTAGATATTCATGATCATGTGGAAGCTGGGCAACTACTCGTTTCTGGTGCATTTGGACAGGAAGGGAGTCCTGAATTGGTAGCGGCAAAAGGGGAGGTTTGGGGTGAAACCTGGTATAAGAGCCACGTTGAATTGCCTCTTGTTAGTAACTTTAAAGTATATAATGGGAAGGAGAAACAAAAACATTCCCTATTGCTTTGGAATACGAAAGTGCCTATTTGGGGTTTCGGTAAGCCGGAGTTTAGAGAATATGAAACAGAGGAGAATACTCATAAAATACATTTTTTAAAATGGGAATTACCGATTTCTTACGTAAATACAACGTTGCGAGAACGCGAAGAAATTACTAGAACCTATACGGTTAAACAAGCGGAGGAAATTGCGTTAGAAATGGCAAAAAAAGAAATAAAAAGCCACTTAGATGAAGATGCTATTATTAAAGATGAAAAAATTTTACACAAGGCAAATGAAAATGGTAAAGTTATACTAGATATCCATTTTAAGATAATTGAAAACATTGCGGTCGGACAACCAATTTCCAAGGAGACTCCTGAATGACAGAAAAATTAACAACAATAAATGTTCAGCTAGAAAACCCGGCAGAGGCCATCACGCTTCTCGGTAATTCAGACCAAAATTTAAAAACCATTGAACAAGAGCTTGGTGTATCCATTATAACTAGAGGAGAATCTGTAAGCTTGTCAGGTGATGAAGAGAAAGTCACGATGGCGGGAGAAATTATCGACAGATTAATCTTTGTTATTCGAAAAGGAATTAACATTAGCCAAAGAGATGTGCTATATGCCATACAAATGGCAAACAAGGGAACGCTTGATTACTTTGTTAATTTATATGAAGAAGAGATTGGGAAAAACGTTAAAGGTAAAACTATAAGAATAAAAACGCTTGGACAAAGACAATATGTACATGCTATTAAGAAAAATGACCTTGTCTTTGGAATTGGACCAGCTGGGACTGGAAAAACCTATTTAGCCGTAGTTATGGCTGTCAACGCGCTTCGAAATGGTAACGTCAATAAAATCATCCTAACAAGACCTGCTGTTGAGGCAGGGGAAAGTCTGGGCTTCCTACCTGGGGACTTAAAGGAAAAGGTCGACCCTTATTTAAGACCCTTGTACGATGCGCTTAATGATATATTAGGCGTGGAACATACCCAGAGATTAATTGAACGTGGAACCATTGAAATAGCCCCATTAGCGTACATGAGGGGCCGTACATTGGATGATGCATTTGTTATTTTGGATGAAGCGCAAAATACAACACATGCACAAATGAAGATGTTTTTGACTAGACTTGGTTTTGGTTCCAAAATGGTCATTACAGGCGATCAAACCCAAATTGACTTGCCAAAGGGCGCTAAATCTGGCCTAATTGTCGCTGAAGAGATACTACAAAATGTAAATGGTATTTCCTTTGTGTTTTTAGAACAAAGTGACGTTGTTCGCCATCCGTTAGTTGGTAAGATCATTCAAGCCTATGAAAAGATAGCCAATCAAAAGTAAGCTAGGGGGTAAACCATAGGGTTTATCCTCTTTTTTTTCAATAAACGTGAAAGTTGCCAGAAAAACTGTTATCATTTTACATAAAGCACACGTGAAGTAGTAATTTGTATTTTCTTGTGGAATCACAAAGATTTTTTATGGCGTGGTCGGGGGGAGTTAATTGGACAAACTACAGCAACACTTTATTCGTATCCGAAAGCTGCTCGATATTACTTTTTTTCGCTTACTTTTTTTCTTTGTATTAGGCTCTGTCCTTTTTTCAGCAATGTACAGTAATGTAAAGCCTGAAAAATTAGAATTAAGCTTATTTTCTGTTGCTGAAAAAACCATCCGTTCCCCTGGGACAGTTGAGGACAAGAAAAGTACCGACAATAAACGCAAAGATGCACTAGATCAGGTACAGGACGTTTATACATTAAAAAAAGAATATACTCAAAATAGAGTGGATTTAATTACCTCCATTTTTCAATCTGCAATTGATATAAATAATGAAATGAAAGAGGAATTGAAGAAGCTGGCTGAACAGGCAACTGAAGAGACGCCCATTAAAGAAGAGCCGAGTACGGAGGATAAGGTAACGAGATTAAAAGCAAAACTAACGTCTAGCGCTTCAAAGGATCTCTCTACTCAAGTTCTAACGGCATTAGTACAAGCGAATAATGATGATCTATCTATTGCAAGAGATATGACTGTTACAGCAATTAACAATGTAATGACTAAAAGGATCTCGGCAGATGAAGTTGAAAATGCAAAAAAGAGAGTTGAAGAGGAGTTAAAATATACCACACTTAGTGAAAATCTAAGAATGGCCGCGATTGAGCTTGGTAGATATGCTATTATTCAAAATGAATTTTATGACCCAACAGCAACTGAAGAACTGCGAAATCAAGCTGTGGAAAGTGTAGAACCTGTAAAGATTTTACAAGGTCAGGTTATTGTTGAAGAAGGGGAATTAATTACGCAAGATATCTATCGACAACTTAAGCTTGCAGGACTTTTAAGCACGGAAAAATCGTTTAAACCGTTTATCGGATTGATCGTGCTAGTCACTATTATTCTTTCTGCCATTTACTATTATTTTTATCAAATGAAATCGTTGCCTGGAAAAAGACAGACCTACCTTCTGTTATTTGGGATAATCTTTATCCTCTCCATCTTTATTATGAAAATAATAAGCATGCTGCAAATATTTAATTTTGCTGGTATTGGCTATATATTTCCTGCAGCGATGGGGGGCATGCTAATAAAGATCCTAATTGACGAGAAGCTAGCGATTTTTATGTCCATTATTATGGCTATTTGTGGCAGCATACTGTTTAATGAGGGAATGGCAGGAACACTAAACTTTTCTGAAGGCATTTACATTTTGTTTAGTGCTATTGCGGGGATCTTATTTTTAAGTAAAAAAAATCAACGTTCGAAAATTTTACAAGCAGGTACCTTTGCTGCACTAGTCAACCTTCTAACCATTTTGGCGTTAATGTTTCTGCCCAATGGTCAGTATTCTGGGGTTGAATATGGGTATTACTTCATTACAGCTCTTGTTTCAGGAATTGGTTCTGCAGTATTAACAATAGGACTATTACCTTTTTTTGAAGCTAGTTTTGGAATTTTATCAACAATGAGGCTGATTGAGCTATCTAATCCCAATCATCCACTGCTCAGGAAAATCTTAATGGAAGCCCCTGGTACCTATCATCATAGTGTGATGGTGGCCAACTTAGCTGAATCGGCCTGTGAGGCGATAGGAGCGAATGGGCTTTTAGCAAGAGTTGGAAGTTATTATCATGATATCGGTAAGACGAAACGACCTAACTTTTTCATAGAAAATCAGATGCATTTAGAAAATCCTCATGACCGTCTACCGCCGGATAAAAGTGCAAATATTATTATTGCTCATGTCACTGATGGCTCTCATATACTGAGAAAATATCATATGCCAAAAGAAATTGTTGATATCGCTGAACAGCACCATGGGACAACACTATTGAAATTCTTTTATCATAAGGCACTTCAAGATGAGACAACTATAAAGGAAGATGATTTCCGTTATCCTGGACCGAAGGCACAAACAAAGGAATCTGCGGTTGTAGGGATTGCTGATAGTGTAGAGGCCGCTGTTCGTTCATTGTCCAAGCCTACGCCAGAATTAATTGAATCACTCGTTAAGAAAATTGTTGCGGACAGGCTTCAAGATGGTCAGTTAAATGAATGTGATCTTACGTTAAAAGAAATTGAGACAGTCTCCCATACGTTATGTGAAACACTTAAAGGGATCTTTCACTCGAGGATTGAATATCCAGAAATGACGAAGAAGAAGGTGAAACAAGCATGACTTTACTAATTGATTGTGCTGACGAGACAAACGAATTGACTGAAGAACAAATGCTTGAGGTTGAAAGGATCTTAGCGTTTGCCGCTAAGAAACTAAATGTTGAAGAACATAGTGAAGTATCTGTAACATACGTTACAAATGAAAGAATTCATGAAATAAACCGAGAGTACCGCGATAAGGACACTCCAACAGACGTTATTTCTTTTGCTATGGAAGAACTAGGTGAAGGCGAAGTGGAACTAAAGGGTGTTGATATGCCTCGTATCTTAGGAGATATCATCATTTCTGTTCCTAAAACAAGGGAACAGGCGGAGGAGTATGGTCATTCATTTCAAAGAGAGCTAGGTTTTTTAGCGATACATGGTTTTTTGCACCTTTTAGGCTATGATCATATGACTGAAGAAGAAGAAAAAGAAATGTTTACATTGCAAAAGGAAATTTTTAATGATTATGGGCTTAAAAGGTAAAGGAAAGGCACATCCACTGCTGGGGTCATTTTCATATGCTGCTACAGGGATCTTTACCGCTCTTCTTTCAGAGAGGAATATGAGGATTCATTTAATCAGCTCGATCGTGGTCTTTCTCTTTTCCATATACTTTTCTATTACAAAAATGGAATGGATGTTTATCCTATTAGCTATTGGCGGTATGTTCTCCTTAGAGTTAATTAACACCGCTATTGAACGGGTGGTGGATCTCGTAACGAAGGAATACCACCCTCTAGCAAAACAAGCAAAGGATATAGCAGCAGGGGCTGTATTCGTTTATGCATTTCTTTCAGTAATCATTGGAAGTATAATTTTTATTCCATACATAATTAAGCTATTCAAGTAGGGTTTAATTAAACATTTTAATTGGATTTGAAATGGTGCAGGGAATTCGGTAAAATGAATTACCAACTTTCATTACTAGACAAGTTGAGTTATGAGAAAATTCTAATTTTTAAAAATTTTATATTACTTTTTCGCTACAAGTAATGATTTTCTCTCGTTTTTAAGGTAAAATAAAGAAACAGCAGAAACCTGCTGGAAGGGAAGAAGAGCAAGTGAACATCGCACAATTAATTGAAGAAGCAAAAAAAGCAAGAGATAAAGCTTATGTTCCATATTCCAAATTTGGAGTTGGAGCAGCCTTATTAACAACAGATGGAAAAGTATATCATGGTTGTAATATTGAAAATGCTGCTTATAGCATGTGCAACTGCGCAGAGCGCACAGCTTTATTTAAAGCCTATTCCGAAGGTGATCGGAATTTCCAACTGCTCGCGGTTGTTGCAGATACTGAACGACCTTGTTCTCCTTGTGGAGCTTGTAGACAAGTGATTTCAGAACTTTGTCCAAGAGACATGAAAGTTGTATTAACCAACCTAAAAGGGGATATTCAGGAAATTACAGTGGAAGAATTATTGCCTGGTGCCTTTTCTCCGGAGGATTTACATGCAGAATAATGGGAATGGAAACGGATACAAGTCAGGATTTATCTCCATTATTGGGCGACCTAATGTTGGGAAATCAACCTTTCTGAATCGAGTGATTGGACAAAAAATAGCTATAATGAGTGATAAGCCTCAAACCACACGGAACAAGATTCAAGGTGTACTATCGCTTAATGACGCTCAAATGATTTTTATTGATACACCGGGGATCCATAAACCCAAACATAAATTAGGCGACTTTATGATGAAGGTTGCACAAAATACACTCAAAGAAGTAGATTTAATTTTATTTATGGTGAACGCCGAAGAAGGTTTTGGCAGGGGTGAAGAATTTATTCTTGAAAAATTCCAAACAGTTAATACTCCAATTTTTCTTGTAATAAATAAAATTGACCAAATTCATCCAGATAATTTATTGCCAATTATTCAGTCTTATCAAGAAAAGTATGCGTTCAAAGAAATTGTCCCAATATCGGCTCTTGAAGGAAATAATGTAGAGCGCCTTCTTGATCAAATAAAATCCTTCTTACCAGAGGGACCACAGTACTATCCTGCAGACCAAGTAACAGATCATCCGGAACGGTTTATCATAACAGAGCTCATTAGGGAAAAAGCACTTCATTTAACGAGAGAAGAAATCCCTCACTCTTTAGCCGTTGTATTAGACAAAATGGAGCGCAAAGAGGGCAAGGATATCATTCATGTTATGGCAACTGTAATTGTGGAGAGAGATTCACAAAAAGGTATTGTTATTGGAAAACAAGGAAGTATGTTAAAAGAAATTGGAAAGCGAGCCAGGGTAGATATTGAAAATCTTCTAGGTTCAAAGGTTTTCCTAGAGTTATGGGTAAAAGTTCAAAAAGATTGGCGTAACAAAATGTCCCAGCTTCGTGATTATGGCTTTAACGAGGACGAATATTGAGTCAGTAACCCTAACTAAAATATTACGATATAGATCAGATTATGCATGGACAACATTAACAATTTTTTCGTCTTATGATTTTTGCGCAGGCAGGCTATGATAAATGTAAGGTTTGGGATTGAATTAAAGCTAGTCTAAATATTGAAAGGTGGGGTTTTCGATGATGGATTTTACGTGGAAAGTATTCCTCCAAACAGGTAATATTGACACATATCTTCTCTTCAAAGAGCTTGAGAAGGAAAACCAAGAAATACCCGGAAATCTGAATGATGAGCTAGCACAAATCGATTTTCCCGTTTCATAAGTTTGTCTTCGTACTACTTTAGAAGGTGACATTTATGCTTCAAAAGTGTGAAGGCATCGTCATTAGAACAACTGATTATGGTGAAACCAATAAAATAATAACATTATTTACAAGGGAATGGGGGAAGGTAGGTGTTATGGCTCGAGGAGCAAAAAAGCCCAACAGCCGCCTTTCTTCCGTAACCCAGCTTTTTACACATGGTTATTTTTTGGTACAAAGAGGATCTGGATTAGGCAGTCTCCAGCAGGGGGAGATTGCTACTTCTTTAAGGTCAATTGGTGAAGATATATTCTTAACTGCATATGCGAGTTATATTGTTGAATTAACTGATAAATGCACCGAAGAAAAAAAACCAAACCCTTTTCATTTTGAATTGCTTTTACAAACATTGAACTACATGAACGAAGGTTATGAACCTGATATTCTGATGAATATCTATGAAATGAAAATGTTAAATGTCATGGGATTATATCCAGTCTTGAATCAATGTTCCGTTTGCGGCAGTACAGACGGACATTTTTCTTTTTCCATTCGGGAAGGCGGATTCATTTGCCATAGATGTTTAGAAAAAGATCCGTACCATTTTAAATTATCACCAGCTACCGTTAAATTATTAAGGCTATTTTATTATTTTGATCTTTCTAGACTAGGAAATATATCTGTAAAAGCAGAAACAAAGGCTGAACTAAAAAATGTGATTAACGCTTATTATGAAGAGTACTCAGGACTGCACTTAAAAACAAAGAAATTTCTTAACTCCATGGATCAATTTCGTAATCTTTTATGATAGCTATGTTGACAATAGCAGAAGTTTTGGTTAATATTTTGGATAATAAAATATTTGCATTGACGGAAAAGAGTAATTAGATTTCTCTCTATAAAAGCGAACCTAGGGTGGTGAGAGCTAGGGTATAGGGTACTAATGAAGGCGTTCCTGAGCAATTAAGTGTTGATAAAGCACATTTAAGGAGGCTGCTTTTACAAGCAGCAAATAGGGTGGAACCGCGGGTAACTCTCGTCCCTATGCTAATAAGCATAGAGGCGGGAGTTTTTTTATTGCTTGAAGGCTCCCCTGTTTTAAAGGCGCTAAGGCTAGATATTTTTTAGAGAAGGAGCAATAAAAATGAGTAATGTTACGATGGAGCAGATTGTTGCACATGCAAAGCACAGAGGATTTATTTTTCCAGGATCAGAAATTTATGGTGGTCTTGCAAACACTTGGGATTACGGTCCATTAGGCGTTGAATTTAAAAACAATATCAAACAGGCATGGTGGAAGAAGTTTGTTCAGGAGTCTCCTTACAATGTAGGCTTAGACGCGAGTATCCTGATGAATCCTAGAACATGGGAAGCGTCTGGACACATTGGGAACTTTAATGATCCAATGATTGATTGTAAAAACTGTAAAGCTCGTCACCGCGCTGATAAATTAATTGAAAATGCTCTTGATGAAAAAGGTATTGAAATGGTTGTTGATGGCTTACCGTTTGAGAAAATGGAAGAGCTTGTTAAAGAGCATAATATAGCATGTCCGGATTGTGGAAGTCATAATTTCACAGGCATCCGTCAGTTTAATCTTATGTTTAAAACCTTCCAAGGGGTTACTGAGTCAAGCACCAATGAAATTTTCCTAAGACCTGAAACAGCTCAAGGGATTTTTGTAAACTTTAAAAATGTGCAACGTACCATGAGAAAGAAATTACCATTTGGTATTGCTCAAATCGGTAAAAGCTTCCGTAACGAAATTACACCAGGTAATTTTACTTTCCGTACACGTGAGTTCGAACAAATGGAGCTTGAATTTTTCTGTAAACCAGGTGATGAGCTCACGTGGTTTGATTATTGGAAGAACTTCGCAGAGGGATGGTTAGATTCACTAGGACTTACAAAAGAAAATTTAAGATTGCGTGACCATTCTGAAGATGAACTTTCTCACTATAGTAATGCAACAACTGATTTTGAATATAAGTTTCCATTTGGCTGGGGTGAGCTTTGGGGCGTTGCTTCAAGAACAGATTATGATTTGAAACAGCATATGGAATTTTCGGGTGAGGATTTCCATTACCTTGATCCGGAAACGAATGAAAAGTATATTCCTTACTGTATCGAACCATCACTCGGTGCGGACCGCGTTACATTGGCATTTTTAATTGATGCATATGAAGAAGAAGAGCTTGAAGATGGTACTTCAAGAACAGTTATGCATTTTCATCCTGCACTAGCACCGTTTAAGGCAGCCATTCTTCCGTTATCCAAGAAGTTATCTGATGAGGCAAAGGAAGTTTTTGCTACATTATCTAAATACTTTACTGTTGATTATGACGAGGCTGGTTCTATCGGTAAACGCTACCGCCGCCATGATGAAATTGGGACACCGTTCTGTATTACCTATGATTTTGACTCAAAAGAAGATCAAATGGTAACAGTAAGAGACCGCGATACCATGGAGCAAACAAGAATCCCAATCGCGGACCTAGTCAGCTTCCTTCAGGAGAAAATGGTATTTTAAAATATGCAATAAATAAAGGTGTGGGAAACCACACCTTTTTGTCATTAAAGGGATGCTTCCGCCTTTAAGATAATTAGTATATAATATTTCTATTAAAGTATAACGTTATCATAGGAATAGGGTTCATTAGGAATCTATACTAAGGGTGGTGAGGACAATCGAACTGACAAAACGCCAGGAACATATTCTACAAATAGTAAAGGAAAATGGGCCGATAACAGGAGAGCATATCGCGGATCAATTAAGTTTGACCAGAGCAACCTTAAGACCTGATCTTGCCATACTAACGATGGCTGGTTTCCTTGATGCCAGACCACGTGTTGGATATTTTTATACGGGAAAATCAGGAGCCCAATTATTAACAGAAAACCTTCAAAAAATCTATGTGAAGGATTATCAATCCATTCCTGTTGTAGTGAATGAGAATGTTTCGGTCTACGACGCTATTTGTACAATGTTTCTTGAAGATGTGGGAACATTATTTGTAGTTGATCAAAGCACTCTTTTAGTAGGTGTTCTTTCAAGAAAGGACTTGCTAAGAGCGAGTATTGGGAAGCAGGAACTTACAAGTATACCTGTTAATATTATTATGACCAGGATGCCTAATATTACAATGTGTGAGCGGGAAGATTTACTGATTGATATTGCCAAGAAATTAATTGAAAAACAAATCGATGCACTTCCGGTGGTTAAAAGAACTGAAAAGGGTTTTGAAGTAATTGGCAGAATAACGAAAACGAATATAACTAAAGCTTTTGTTGCTTTAGGGGATGAATGACGTTAGATAATTTGAATAGAGGAGCTGTTGGGGGAGAATGAGTTTACCAATTATTTATGTAGTGTCTGATTCGGTTGGAGAAACAGCAGAATTAGTGACCAAAGCGGCAATAACCCAATTTAATGGGTCTGGTATGACATTAAAAAGATTTCCCTACGTGGAAGACAAGGAACATATTGATGAAGTCCTATCACTTGTTTCTCTTGATAAGGGAATGATTGCCTTTACATTAGTCAAACCGGATATGCGTACATATATGAAGGAACGTGCGGAAAAGGAAGGAATCATTGCTGTTGATCTTATTGGACCGATTATGGATCAAATTCAACTTTACAGTGGAAAAACTCCATTGTGTGAGCCTGGCCTTGTCAGAAAACTGGACGAGGATTATTTTAAAAAAATTGAGGCTATTGAATTCGCCGTTAAATATGACGATGGCCGTGACCCAAGAGGGATTTTAAAGGCTGATATAGTATTAATTGGTGTTTCTAGAACCTCTAAAACTCCTCTATCTCAGTACTTGGCACATAAACGTTTAAAAGTGGCAAATGTTCCACTTGTACCTGAGGTCGATCCGCCAGAAGAACTTTTTAAGGTTCCTATTGAGAAGTGCTTTGGATTAAAAATAAGCCCTGAAAAGCTAAATAATATTAGACGTGAACGATTACGTTCACTAGGATTAAATGACCAGGCTAGTTATGCGAATATTGAACGGATCAAAGAGGAATTAACTTTTTTTGAAAAATTAGTTTCTAAAATTAACTGCCCTGTTATTGATGTGACCAATAAAGCTGTTGAAGAAACAGCGAATGTTATTTTAAATTATATTCAAAAAGGTAGACCGTAAGCACATAATCAAATGATTATGTGCTTTTTCATGAAAAAAACTCAAAAATTAATACAAAATAGTTATGGTAAAATGATAATGATTGTACTATAATAAAAAATTGTGATAAAAATATATCTTTTTAGGTTTAGAGTTGCATGTGAACGAATAAACTATTTATTGTTAGATGTCAAGGCAACCCCCTAAAAAAAATTCGACATAAATCCTTTTTGTAAAAGTTATCACTTTAAGAAGGAATATGCGGAGAGATGTAGAATTAATACTTATGCAAAAGCATTCCACGATTTAAGTGGATAAGATTCATGCCTGGTTAATGAGGAAATTGTCGAAATAGCTTCCGATTTTTCAGAAGAAGTTTTACTTGTTGCTTCCTATAATCACCATGACACGAACTATTCTACATAATTTTATCTCCAAAGGGAGTGTTAGTTAAGAAGAATGCTGTACAAAGTTTTTACGGCAGAATTAACAAAAATTTTGTCGAAATTTGCAGGAATTTAATAATTGCCTGCCGAATACCTGTTAGTACAAATGGAGATGTTCACATGGCAGACCGTATTGCCGAAGAAAAGATAGATCAAGTTCGTCAAGCAGTTGATATTGTTGAAATAATCAGCGATTATGTTCAACTGAAAAAGCAGGGGCGAAATTACTTCGGATTATGTCCTTTCCATGGTGAAAGCACCCCTTCATTTTCAGTTTCGCCTGATAAACAAATTTATCATTGTTTTGGCTGTGGAGCAGGTGGAAATGTTTTTTCTTTCTTAATGGAACTTGATGGCATGTCGTTCCAGGAAGCAGCCATTAAACTTGCAGCGAGAGTTAATATTGATCTCGATATTAAAATGTCTTCGGTTTCTGGAGAGAAGAAGGTTTCCAAAGAATTTCAAGCCATGCTCGATGCCCATGAGTTATTAAGGAAATTTTACCATCACTTATTAGTAAATACAAAAGAAGGTCAGCATGCATTAGAGTATTTATTAGATAGAGGTTTTTCAAGGGAATCGATTGATAAGTTTCAAATTGGGTATTCATTAAATTCATGGGATTTTGTTTATAAATTCCTATCTAAAAGGGATTTTTCGCCTGAATGGATGGAAAAAGCCGGACTTATTATCCAGCGAGAAAGAGACGGGACATATTTTGATCGATTTAGGGACCGAATTATGTTTCCAATTTCCGACCGAAATGGTAATACGATTGCATTTTCAGGGAGATCACTTGGGGCCGATGAGCCCAAATATTTAAATAGTCCCGAAACCGCAATCTTTAATAAAAGTAAAATTCTATATAATTATCATTTAGCTAAATCAAGTATAAAAAAGTTGCAACATGCTGTTTTGTTTGAGGGATTTGCCGATTGTATTGCAGCAGATCGTTCTGGTATTGAGAATGGTATTGCCACAATGGGGACATCTTTGACGAATGAACATATAGCACTTTTACGTCAAAGCGTTCAATCCATAACTATTTGCTATGATTCTGATAAGCCTGGGATTGAAGCTGCCTATCGAGCAGGTAGTCACTTAAATGATGCGGGCTTCCAAATCAAGGTGGCTATGATGCCAGATGGAATGGATCCTGATGAATATATAAAAAAAAATGGCTCTGAAAAATTTCGCAATGAAGTAATTGGTGCAAGCCTAACCTGGATGGGTTTTAAATTTCTTTATTTTAGAAGAGGAAAAAATCTTCAAATTGAAGGAGATCGGCTTGCGTATATCGAACAAATAATTAAAGAAATAAGCAAATTAAATAAGGCTGTTGAAAGAGATCATTACTTGCGACAGCTCGCTGGTGAATTTTCTCTATCATTGGATGCTTTAAAACAACAACTAAAGCAAATCTTCTTCGAAGAAAAAAGAAATTCCAATGGAAAGACTGAATCTAATAATAAACCACCATTGAAAATTGTTAAGCAGGTGAACGAGTTAAAGCCAGCACATTATACAGCTGAGAGGCGTTTAATTGCACATATGCTAAAAAATCGTGATGTTGCTTACAAGGTTCAGGATTTATTACAACAAAATACGTTTAATATTGATGAACATCAGGCAATAATAACATATCTGTTAGGATTTTACGAAGATCACTTAGAACCTGACTCCAGTGCGTTTTTAACCTATATTCAAGATGAAAATCTTAGAAGAATGGTTGCAAATATTGAAATGATGTCCATTAATGATGAATTAAGTGACCAAGAATTAACTGATTATATCAAACAGGTGTTGAATTATCAAAAAATGCTAAAGATAAAAGAAAAAGAAGTGGAACAAAAAGAAGCAGAGCGACAGGGTGAATTTAGTAGAGCTGCTGCAATTGGTATTGAAATTATTCAATTGCGTAAATCGTTATAGATTCCATTTTAGTGTCTTTGATTCTAGAAGGAGGGGGACATATGGCTGCTGAAAAATCAGCCCGTTCAAAAGAGGCCGAGAATGAACTGACCTTTGAACAAGTAAAAGATCAGTTAACTGAATTAGGAAAAAAAGTTGGTGTCCTTGCCTATGATGACATTGCCGAAAAGATGGCTAATTTTGATTTAGAATCTGATCAAATGGATGAGTTTTATGAATTCCTGGGAGATCAAGGAATCGAATTAGTCGGCGACAGTGAGGAAGCTCCAAACAGTAAACAATTATCAAAAGAGGATGACGAAGAATTTGATTTAAATGATCTTAGCGTTCCTCCAGGTGTTAAGATTAATGACCCAGTTCGTATGTATTTAAAAGAGATTGGTCGCGTTGACTTACTTTCTGGTGAAGAAGAGATTAAACTCGCCAACCGTATCGAAGAAGGTGACGAGGAAGCGAAGCGTCGTTTGGCAGAAGCAAACCTACGGCTTGTTGTAAGTATAGCAAAGCGCTATGTAGGTCGCGGAATGCTATTTCTAGATCTGATTCAAGAAGGAAATATGGGTCTAATTAAGGCTGTTGAAAAATTTGATTATCGCAAAGGTTTTAAATTTAGTACCTATGCAACATGGTGGATCCGCCAAGCCATTACAAGGGCAATTGCGGACCAAGCGAGAACCATTCGAATCCCTGTTCATATGGTTGAAACAATTAACAAACTAATTCGTGTTCAACGTCAATTACTTCAGGATCTAGGGCGTGAACCAACACCAGAAGAAATTGGTGAAGATATGGATTTAACCCCGGATAAAGTTAGGGAAATTCTAAAGATTGCTCAAGAGCCTGTTTCGTTGGAAACACCAATTGGTGAAGAAGATGATTCACATCTTGGTGATTTCATAGAAGACCAGGATGCAACGTCTCCTTCTGAACATGCTGCATATGAATTATTAAAAGAGCAATTAGAAGACGTTCTCGATACTTTAACAGACAGAGAAGAGAATGTCCTTCGCCTGCGTTTTGGATTGGATGATGGTCGGACCCGTACACTAGAAGAAGTAGGGAAAGTCTTTGGAGTAACCCGCGAGCGTATTCGTCAAATTGAAGCGAAAGCATTGCGGAAATTACGTCACCCAAGCCGTAGCAAACGGTTAAAAGATTTCTTAGAATAAATTTATTTAAAATTATTGGTTTACTCTTTAAGGGAGTAAACCTTTTTTGTTTTTTCTTTTTCTCAAAAATTTACATTGAAAGCACTTTCTCCATTTGAGTTTATTTTACTGAATTGTCTCTCATTTTGCAAATAGCCACATTGATTTATTCAATCGTTTTTATGAATTTTATTTTTTTGAAAAAGGGATAAACATGTTTTTCTATCTTATTCTCTATGTTAAAAGTGTAAATTCATCGCTTGAAAATTTATAGCGCTATTATTTTTATTATTTTTAAATAATTAATTATTTTATAAAATTTTTAAATGTTGTGAAATTTCGGTTGTTTCTTTTATAATATAAAAAGAAAGCGCATACAAAGTTGTTTCAAGGGGGATAAAAATGAATTTCGATTTAACCGCTGAACAAGATATGATTAAAAGGACCATTCGCCAATTTGCGGATGAAGAGGTAGCACCTGGTGCCATTGAAAGGGATAAAACTAAACAATTTCCAGTAGAGATTTTCAAGAAACTTTCTGAAATGGGGATTATGGGGCTTCCATTCCCTGAAGAATTTGGTGGGGCTGGAGCAGATACAATCAGCTTTGCTATTGTAACTGAAGAATTAAGTAGAGCATGTGCTTCGACAGGGATTACCTATTCTGCTCATATTTCATTAGGTGGGGCTCCACTTTATTTATTTGGCACTGAAGAACAAAAGCAAAAATATTTAACTCCTATTTGTACTGGTGAATCATTTGGTGCATTTGGTTTAACGGAACCTAATGCTGGTTCAGATGCAGGCGGTACCAGGACTTCTGCTAGAGAAGTGAATGGTGAATTTATTATTAATGGGAATAAGTGTTTCATTACCAACGCAAGCTTCGCAAAGCATTTAGCCTTAACCGCAATAACTGGTGAAAATAACGGAAAGAAAGAGATTAGTGCAATTATCGTTCCTACTAATTCTGAAGGTTTTACAGTCATTGATAATTATGAAAAGATGGGGTTGAATGCCTCAAATACCACAGAGCTTGTTTTAGAGGACGTTAGAGTTCCTTCAGAAAACCTTTTAGGCAAACGTGGAGAGGGATTTAGACAGTTTTTGATTACGCTTGATGGTGGCCGAATTGGTATTGGGGCTATGGCAGTGGGGATTGCTCAGGGTGCTTATGAGAAGGCACTTGCCTATGCAAAGGAACGGAAACAATTTGGAAAATCCATTTCCTCCTTCCAAGCCATACAATTTAAATTAGCTGATATGGCAATGAAAATTGAATTGGCCCGGAATATGGTGTATAAGGCTGCTTGGTTAAAAGATCAAGGTAGAGCGTTCTCAAAAGAAGCGGCTATGTGTAAACTATATGCTTCTGAAATCTGCATGGAAGTAACCAATCAGGCTGTACAGATACATGGTGGCTACGGTTATATGAAAGAGTATCATGTGGAAAGAATGATGCGTGATGCAAAACTGCTTGAAATTGGTGAAGGGACATCTGAAGTTCAACGAATGGTTATTTCTCGATTAATTGGTTGTTAAAAATAAATATGGGAAAGCTAAGGGAGGTAAATTAATTATTTTTCGTTAATTTCCTTCTTTTTTCATTTTTACAAAGATTATAGTGATAAAATAAGTTTAGGGCTTTTCCTTCTGTTCATTTTCAAGTAAAATAGTAATTGTTTGTAGACTATTTATTTATTAACAGATGTTTGTACATAAGGGAGGTTATTTTCATGAAACGTAATCCAGTAATTCCTTTTATTCTTATCATGGTTTTTGGACTAGTACTTGTATTTGTCATGTCTTTCAAAGGCCTTGGAGATATGAAAGAAGTCGCTAGTGAGAAGGGTGAAGGAAAAGGCAGTGAAAAGACAGAAGTTGCTGCATCTAATCCAGAAGACATTTATAAGCAAACATGTATTGCTTGTCACGGCGATCAGTACCAAGGGGTAGTTGGTCCTACGCTAAAAGGTGTTGGAAGCAAGTATTCTAAGGAACAATTAGTGGAAATCGTAACAAAAGGTAAAGGTAACATGCCTGCTGGTCTAGTTACACCAGATAAAGCGGGAGCAATGGCAGATTGGTTAAAAACTATCAAATAATTTAACGATTTAAATGAAGTCCTTTGCATAAGTGAAGGACTTTTTTTTATAATGAGAAAAGCGACTTAAAATGTTATTATAATTTGTAAAGTGGTGGTATTTTGAATACAGATAAATTGTCAATGCGTTTGGAAACAGTTGCTAAATATGTCCCTGCAGGGGCAAGGATTGCCGATATTGGATCCGATCATGCGTATTTACCTTGCTATTTAGCCAAAAATACAGGAATCTCTTTTGCTGTAGCAGGAGAGGTTGCAGCAGGTCCATACCATTTGGCTGAAAGAAATGTTCACTCAGAAGGTTTATCGTCTACTATTTCTGTGAGAATGGGCAATGGTCTAGAAGTTATTCAACCTGGAGAAGTGGATTATATTACTATAGCAGGAATGGGTGGCTCCTTAATCACAAGTATATTAGAAAATGGAAAAGAAAAGCTTGAGTCGGTTAAGCGGTTAATATTACAGCCAAATATAAGTGCGATTTCTATAAGAAGATGGTTTATGGAGAATAACTGGGAACTTGTTGCAGAAGAAATTATGGAAGAAGACGGGAAGATTTACGAGGTTCTTGTTGGTGAAAAAGGTGATCCTTCTAAACCATATCAGGACCAGTTCGAAAGCGGTCTTTTATTAGGTCCATTTTTAAGCAGAAAACAAGAACCAGCCTTTCAAAAGAAATGGACCATGGAAATAAAAAATTGGAAGCGGATAGTGGAGCAGTTAGAGGATGCAGGCGAAACAGCTGAGACATTAGAGAAAAAGCAAGAGCTATTGAACAAGATTAAGCTAGTTAAGGAGGTACTGAAATATGAAGAATCCTAACGGGCATGAGATTATTCAGCTATTTGAACAGTTTTCACCGAAATCGTTTGCGATGGAAGGCGATAAAATTGGCTTGCAAATTGGACGGTTGAACAAAAAAATTGAACGAATCATGATTGCACTTGATGTGCTAGAAAATGTTATTGATGAAGCCATAGAAAAAAATGTACAACTCATTATTGCACATCATCCAATAATTTTTCGTCCATTAAAAAATGTACTAACAGATACAACACAAGGAAGAATGGTTGAAAAGCTTTTAAAACACGATATTGCAGTATATGCGGCACACACCAATTTAGACGTTGCAAAGGGAGGAGTAAACGACCTCTTGGCTGCTGCATTAGAATTACAGGAACCAGAAGTACTTGTACCTACATTTGATACAAAACTAAAAAAATTAGTAGTGTTTGTACCAGTAAGCCATGCAGAAGAAATTAGGAAAGTACTCGGCAAAGCAGGTGCTGGCTATATAGGGAAATACAGTCATTGTACCTTCTCTACAAGTGGGACCGGGCGTTTTCTACCTGGTGAGAATACAAATCCCTTTGTGGGGCAACCTGGTCAGTTAGAAGAGGTAGATGAAATTCGAATTGAGACTATAGTTCCAGAACCGCTTCTGAAAAAAGTTATTACTGCGATGATTAAAGCACATCCTTATGAAGAGGTAGCTTATGATGTATATCCTACTGAAAATAAAGGGGAAGTGCTTGGTCTAGGTAGGATAGGAAAAATTAGTGAAATGACTCTAGGAGAGTTTGCAGAAAAAGTAAAAACGGCTTTTGATGTGCAACAGGTCCGAATAGTGGGTGACCTTAATACTAAAGTTAGAAAAGTGGCTGTTTTAGGTGGCGATGGAAATAAATATTTCATGAATGCCAAGTTTAAAGGGGCCGATGTCTATGTTACGGGTGATATATATTATCACACTGCACATGATGCTATGATGCATGGCCTTAATATGATTGATCCAGGGCATAATGTTGAAAAGGTCATGAAAAAAGGATTGACAGCAGCGTTGCAGAAGATGTGTAGTGAAGAAGGTTACGAAGTAGAGATTTTCCCTTCTGTAGTTAATACAGATCCTTTTCAATTCATTTAAAAAGAGGTCTGTGTTAAAGACCAGTGTTGATGTATACACCCTGTTGATTGGAGCGGAAGGCACGAAGACTCCTGCGGGAGTACGGGGCAGGGGAGACCCCGCAGAAGCGAAGCGACGAGGAGGCTCCCCGGCACGCCCGCGGAAAGCGAAGTGCCTGGAGCGGAAATCAACAGGCAAGTTTAACAGAGTCAAAAAGAAAAAGAACCGGTCTAACGTTAGACCGGTTCTTTTCAAATTACTCGTTTTCAGCCTTTTTAACCTTCGGTAATATTCTACTCAATTGAACTTTTTTTCTTCGTTCCCAAGTGAATTCATTGTTCGGGTCAAATTGTTCTAAGAACGTAATGACTTCCTTTGTAATTGGAGTTGGTGTGGAGGCTCCGGATGTAACAGCAACCGTCTTAGCATCCTTAATCCAATCAATTTCTAACTCGGTTATATCGGCAATACGATATGCTCTTGTACCAGCGATTTCTTCTGATACCTGTGCAAGGCGATTAGAATTATTACTTTTTGGGTCACCTACAACAATAGTAACGTCAGCTTCAGTGGCCTGATCGGCAACTGCCTCTTGACGTATTTGGGTTGCATGGCAAATTTCATTATAAACCTCAACATGAGGAAATTTTTGTTGAACCATTTTCATCGTATCTGAGACATCCCATTGACTCATAGTCGTTTGGTTTGTTACGAGAAGTTTCTCACAATCGATGGATAATGCTTCAACATCACTCGGCGTTTCCACCAGATGAACCATGCCAGGAGCAACACCTACAGCACCTTCTGGTTCTGGATGCCCTTTTTTTCCGATGTAAATGACCTGATACCCTTGTTTGGTTTTTTCTTCAATGAGGTCATGTGTTCTTGTCACGTCAGGACATGTTGCATCAATGGTTACAAGGCCTTTCTTTTTTGCAAGCTCACGTACTTCTGGAGAAATTCCGTGGGCTGTAAAAATAACTGTCCCTGTCTCTACCTTATCAAGAATATCTTTTCTGTTTTTCCCATCTAGTGTGATAATTCCTTCTTCCTCGAAGGCATCCGTTACATGTTTATTATGAACAATCATACCTAAAATGTAGATAGGACGTGGTAAAGATTTATCTAATGCGGCGTTTCTGGCAATGACCATAGCGTCGACCACACCGTAACAGTATCCGCGTGGAGATATCTTAATGATTTGCATATATGAAGTCCTCCTAAAAGACATTGTTTAATAGACTATGTATTTATTATATAAAACTAATAGATAGATTACAAAGATACATTTTTCCTTTTGGAATAGCGAGAAATAAAAAGAATGCTGTTTCCAGCACTCTTAGGTTAGATGTACATTTTCGGAATGGAATTTCCTCTTGGTTGTTGGCCGGTACTCTTAGAAGGCTTTTGCTGCTTTTTTCGACTAGATTGTTTCCCTGTACGACGATTTTCAGTTTGCTCATTCGTTGAAGATTCATCATCCATAACGCCTACTGATTGATTACTTTTATCATCCGTTGTTTCTTCCGTACTCTTAGATGCATTTTTAAATCCTTTATAGAGCTTCCACATGGCCGGGAGATTCTTGACCATTGGACCATATTGTTGAATCATTGGGCCTATGGATTGTGCTGTTCTTAATACCTGTTGAGTATTATTAAGCATATTGGATAATCCACCTGGGTTACTTAAGGATTGGAGTAATCCACCAGCTCCACCTGAAGCGGCTCTGCTGGCTCCTTGAGCGCCCATAAGTCCGCCTGCACCACCTGCTTGATTTCCTCTACCGAGTATTTTTGAGAGCAGCCCGCCACCACCATTCATTTGTCTTCCCATCGAACCCATCATCGGATTTCTTCCCCCAAATGGATTGGCAGTTGGCCCCATCATTGGGTTTCCTCCTCCAAAGGGGGGGACACCAGGTCCCATCATTGGGCTTCTTCCAGCAAAAGGATTGTTCCCAGCTCCCATCATTGGATTTCTGCCTCCAAACATACCTGGGCCCATTCCGCCCTGCATAGGTAATCTTGGTCTTGGTTGCATACCATGACCTCCTTTCGTTCCCTCATGCTTTAAAATATGCATTTACCCCAAATTGGTTTAGGTATTCTACACAAGTAATTAACTAAATTTCATTTTAAAAACCGGATAAAATGTAAAAGATGAGAAATATATAAATAGTTAGCTGGTGATTTAAGAGAAACTTTAATATAATAACATGATGGAATGAAAAGTGTAGGCACATGCTGATAAATAAACTACATAATAACCATTGGATATTTTTTAGAATAAGGAGCCCTTATATGAAAGTAAATAAATTTGATCGTTTTAAGTTTCAACCTTTTATTATAGATTCACTGAATAAGTTTGGTTTTTATAGTCCAACCGAAATTCAGGAACGGATGATTCCATTAGTTCTTAAAGGGGAAAGTGCTATTGGTCAATCCCAAACAGGTACAGGTAAAACATTCGCATATGTATTACCTATCCTTGAAAAGATTGATCCAAAGCGTCAAGAGGTACAAGCAGTTATTACTGCACCGACAAGAGAATTAGCCTCACAAATTTATCATCAAATCTTAAAAGTAACAGAAAACTGCAGTCCCGATCGTCCAATCATGACAAGATGCTATATTGGTGGAACAGATAAACAGCGGACCATCGAAAAATTAAAGGTGCAGCCTCAAATCGTTGTGGGTACACCGGGACGAATAAAGGATTTAATGGTTGAGCAAGCACTCTTCATTCATACATCAGAAATCCTAGTTGTTGATGAAGCAGACATGATGTTAGATATGGGATTTATTGAAGATGTGGATCAGGTAGCTGCAAAGATGCCGGAAAACTTACAAATGCTGGTCTTTTCTGCGACCATTCCTGAAAAATTAAAACCTTTTTTAAAAAAGTATATGGAGAATCCAAAAACGGTTCATATTGATGCGAAAAATAAAGCTGCTGAAAATTTAGAGCATGCTCTTTTACCATCCAGACATCGTAGTAAGAAGCAGCTTGTGCATGATGCCTTACTTGCCTACAATCCTTATTTAGCGATTGTTTTTACGAATACTAAAAAAATGGCTGAAGAGGTAGCCTACTTCTTAAATGAAAAAGGGCTAAAGGTTGGCCGTGTTCATGGAGACTTAAATCCACGGGAACGTAAAAAAATGATGAAGCAAATTCAGGATTTGGAGTTCCAATATATCGTGGCAACTGACCTCGCTTCAAGGGGCATCGATATTGAAGGAGTAAGCCATGTTATTAACTATGAACTTCCAACAGATTTGGATTTTTATATCCATAGGGTGGGAAGAACAGCGAGAGCTGGCAATACAGGGATTGCCCTTACCATTTATGAGAATTCCGATGAAGATGCTTTAAATAAGTTAGAAAAAATGGGTATTCAGTTTAAACATGTGGATCTTAAAAAAGATGGTTTTGTTGAAATAGATGAACGAAATAAGAGAAAGACAAGAGTTAGAAAAGAAGATGAAGCAGCTAAAACAGCTAAAACCCTAGTAAAGAAGCCGCAAAAGGTTAAGCCAGGCTATAAAAAGAAAATGCAATGGGAAATGGACAAAATAAAGAAACGTCAGCGGAAATTGAACCAGAAAAAGAAATAAGAGATTGAATGGAGAGGAACGAGATGTTGAAGATCGGGTCACACGTGTCAATGAGCGGAAAAGATATGCTGCTTGCAGCAAGTAAAGAAGCAGTATCTTATGGTGCAAATACGTTTATGATCTATACAGGTGCTCCACAAAATACGAGAAGAAAGAAAATAGAAGACCTGAACATTGAAGCAGGAAGAAAGCATATGGAGGAGAATGGAATCTCGGAAATTATTGTCCATGCTCCTTATATCATTAATATTGGGAATACCACAAATCCAGACACCTTTGAGTTAGGTGTAAGATTCCTCCGCAGTGAAATAGAAAGAACAGAAGCGCTTGGAGCAAAACAAATTGTCCTTCATCCTGGTGCCCATGTGAGCGCAGGGACAGAGGCAGGAATTAAGAAGATTATTGAAGGATTAAATGAGGTTCTGACTGGTAAGGAACAACTGCAAATTGCGTTAGAGACCATGGCTGGAAAAGGATCTGAGTGTGGGAAATCTTTTGAAGAAATTGCAATGATTATGGATGGGGTTAATTATAGTGATAAATTATCCGTCTGTTTCGATACATGCCATACTCATGATGCCGGCTATAACATTGTGGAGGACTTTGATGGTGTCTTAAATGAATTTGATAAAATTATTGGCCTGGAAAAGCTTAAGGTACTTCATATCAATGATAGTAAAAATGCACTTGGTATGAGGAAGGACCGCCATGAAAATATTGGCTTTGGTCATATTGGCTTTAAGGCCCTCAATTATATTGTTCACCATCCCCAATTGAAGGATGTTCCTAAGATTCTTGAAACTCCTTTTGTTGGAGAAGATAAGAACAATAAAAAAGCACCGTATAAACATGAAATTGAGATGCTGCGCAATCAAACATTTAATGAGAATCTATTAGATGTAATCATGCAATCATAAGGAAAAAGCTGTGCAAGTGAGCACAGCTTTTTTGATTTTTTACCATGTTGATTGGAACGGAAGGCGCGAGACTCCTGCGGGAAAAGCGTGTCAGGGGAAACCCCGCAGGAGCGAAGCGACGAGGAGGCTCCCCGCCCGCGGAAAGCGAAGCGTCTGGAGTGGAAATCAACAGGCAAGTCTATTGCTTAGTAAACTGCATTAATAATTTATTGACTTCTCGAGCTGTTTCCGGACCTGCTGCCCTCGCAATTTCTTTTACTAATTTACTTCGTTGTGTATCATCAAAAATGTTTATATTTTTACCACGTAAGTATTCTGCAATCTTCCTAGCCTGTTGCTGGTTTACTTTGATATTAAATTGATTGGCATATTTGACTAACTCTTCAGCAGTAATCGTGTTGATCTTATGATTAATGATGTTTTCAAATATTTTCACCCTCATCACTCCTCCATGCTAATGTATGAAAAACAAAGGGGAGTGTGACAAAGGATTTAAAAAGTGGATGGCACCAGCCTTGTTGCTGTATGCTTTACATTCGGAATATCGTATTGTATACTACACTAAGTTAAATCGGAATGATTCTTATAATTAGGCTGTGTTAATGAACATTTTTGATTTTTATACCCTGTTGATTGGAGTGGAAGGCGCGAAGACTCCTGTGGGAGTACGGTTCAGGAGAGACCCCGCAGGCGCAAGCGCCGAGGAGGCTCGCCGAAACGCCCACGAACCGCTCGCGCCTGGAGCGGAAATCAACAGGCAAGTTTAACAGAGCATATAATTAAAAAGTGAGAGTGCAAATCATGCAATCAATAATTGATATTCAACATTTATTTTATCGATATGAAAAGGATACAGTCTTAGAGGATATTAACATGTCCATTCCTGACGGTTCATTTTTAGCTATTGTGGGCCCGAATGGGTCCGGTAAATCAACATTGCTAAAATTGATATTAGGGTTATTAAAGCCCCAAAAAGGCGAGATCACTATTTTTGGTCAGGAAATCTCAAAATTTAAAGATTGGCAGAAGATCGGTTATGTGTCACAAAAGGCTAATTCCTTTAATACAGGTTTCCCTGCAACCGTTTTTGAAGTAGTGGCGAGCGGGCTAACAAAAAAGCTCGGTTTGTTTACATTCTTTAAAAAGGAACATTCGTTGAAGGTATTTGAAGCATTAGAAGCAGTAGGGATGAGAGAATTCAGTAACAGAAATATTGGAGAACTCTCTGGGGGTCAGCAGCAAAGAGTGTTTATTGCCCGAGCATTAGTCAGTGAGCCCAAATTGCTGATTCTTGACGAACCAACGGTAGGAGTGGATGCTGAAAATGTAAATTCCTTCTATCAAATGCTCGGTGATTTAAATAAAAATCGTGCGATTACTTTGCTGTTGGTTACACACGATATTGGCACTATTTCGGATAAGGTCACCCATGTTGCTTGCTTAAATAAACATTTACATTTTCATGGTGAAACAAAAGAATTTGAAGAGTTGAGAGGGGAAGGAATGTCTGAATTTTATGGCCATGACGTTCATTTACTCGCCCATCACCATGAACACGGAGGCGCCAGAAAATGATACAAGGAATTTTTCATTATGAATTTTTACAAAATGCCTTCTTAACTGGAATTATGATCGGGATACTGGCTCCATTGCTCGGTGTTTTTATCGTTGTGAGAAGATTATCTTTAATTGCTGATGCACTTAGCCATGTAACACTTGCGGGCATTGCAGCGAGTTTATTTATCGAAAAGCAATTTGCCATCATGGCAGGCTTAAACCCTCTATATTTAGGTATGGTTTTTTCAGTAGGTGGATCATTATTTATTGAAAAACTAAGAGGGGTATATAAACACTATCAGGAACTTGCCATTCCTATTATTTTATCAAGCGGAATTGGACTGGGAGTTATCTTTATTTCACTTGCAAATGGATTTAATACAGACTTGTTCAGTTATTTGTTTGGAAGTGTTTCTGCTGTAAGTCGTACAGACCTATGGGTTATTCTTATCATAAGTATTTTGGTTATTCTGGTTATTATTTTCTTATATAAAGAGTTGTTTTTACTGTCTTTTGATGAAGAGCATGCGAAAGCATCAGGGATTGCTGCTAAAAGTATTCATTTCATCTTTATTGTTATGGTTGCTTTGGTTATTGCAGCTTCTATGAGAATTGTTGGAATTCTACTGGTATCCTCTTTAATGACGTTGCCAGTTGCAGCAAGTATTCGAATCGCAAAGGGATTTAAACAAACTATTTTCTTATCCGTTCTTTTTGGTGAATTAGCAGTATTGGGCGGCCTTTTTATTGCTTACTATTTAGATTTGGCTCCAGGTGGGACAATTGTTATGCTTTCTGTTCTAATTCTTGTATGTTCTATTTTCTACAAAAAATTAACTGGTGCATTTGGAGGTGGTGCTAAATGAACGTAAACGAAGCAATCCAATACCTAAAGGAAAATGGTTTTAAGCAAACAGGAAAAAGAGAAGATATGCTTCAATTGTTTGCTGATAGCGATAAATATTTAACTGCTAAGGATGTCCTCGACGAGTTAAAGGATGATTATCCAGGTCTAAGCTTTGATACGATATATCGCAACTTATCCTTATTTGTTAATATGGGGATTTTAGAAATGACAGAGTTGTCGGGGGAAAAACATTTCCGTTTCACCTGTTCAAGCAGCCACCATCATCACCATTTTATTTGTTTAGACTGTGGTAAAACCAAGAAAATTGAAACTTGTCCTATGAATGGTCTAAGTGAAAATTTGAAAGGCTACGACGTCTCAGGGCATAAATTTGAAATATATGGACGATGTCCGGAATGTCTAAATTAGAGAAAAAACAGCTTGTGGGAGCACAAGCTGTTTTTATTATCCTATAAATGGGAACTGGTCATTTGAGGATTGACCCCTTGCTGTCTTAACCATTCTTCCACCCAATCATTTGCTTCAAACCAGTTATTTACCCGTATAACCCCATTTGGAATAGGATCTTGATTGTACGGGGTATCAAATAAAATAACCGGTATCTTACATTCTTCATGAATCATTATCGCATTATCATGTTTATCCTCGAAGAAGATTTCCACTTTATGCTTTTTTACTGTTTCCACTTTATCGTGGGAACCAATTAATTCTATATGGTCAAAGATTAATCCTTGGTCAAAAAACCAATTCTCAGTGACTTCAAGTAAATGGGAGCCCCTAGCACTAATAAAGTACAGTTCATGTTTATTTTTCCACTTGTTAAGGACTTTTTTTGCACCTGTTGCAAGGGGAGATTCTTTATAGATAAGTGGTTCATTCTTGGCAAACCATTGTGCAAATTCTTTCTCCGATACATTAACAAATGGCGTCAAGTCATATTGATTCACATCTTCATACATGATTTCCATTCCAAATGCTTTGTTGATAAATGGCAGTATTGATTTAGGGCAAGTTACTGTTCCATCGATGTCAATTCCAAATCTTCTTCTCATTAGGCTCACCTTCAAATTGCAATAGACTATCTTTATTTTACCAAAGACAGCTTAACAATAAAGTATTTATTTATAAGTAAATTTTTTCGGTAAATGAAATAAAAAACTAATGGAGTTAAACATTAACATATTAAAAATTTGAAGGAAGCTAACAATAATAAATGCTCCTATTACTGAAAGTGAGGGATTAGGATGGCAGACGAAAGAGACACAAGAGTGCAGGAAGCCCTTCGTAGTTCAATTATAGGCGAGGATATCCCCAATTCGCCATCTGAATTTAGGGAAGAAGTAGCATCAGAAGTTGCCGAGCCTATCAAAACTCGCTACTCATTGAAAAAAGACGATCCTGTTCCTGAAATTGGTGCATCAGTTCCAATCCACTCTCATGGATACAGGGAAGAAACAGCAGCTGAAATAGCAGCCCCAGTACCTGTAGTTCCAAGAGATGTGCGTACAGGGGATAGGGAGAGAGCAGAGGGAGGGACCGGAATAGGTACCCTTGCAATTGCCCTTTCTATTTTGTCCCTGTTTGTCATGCCAATTCTTTTTGGTGCTGCCGGTATTGTGTTAGGATTTGTTGCTAGAAGAAGAGGTGCTGAGGCTCTAGGTGCCTGGGCAATAGGTATTGGTGCCATCTCGATCATTCTTGGTATGTTTATTCTTCCGTTCTTTTAACATGAACAGCCTAGGAGCAAAAAGAAACCCGGTAGCAGATACCGGGTTTCTTACTATTATTTACTAACTTTCTCTTCCTCAGCTTTTTTACGGAAATATTCTGCCGCAACTTGGTCAATTTCCTTTTTCAATTCTTCGACCATTTGGGCCTCGGGAACTTTACGGACGATTTCACCTTTTCTAAAAAGTAAACCTTCACCGCGAGCACCTGCGATTCCTATATCAGCTTCACGAGCTTCACCAGGACCATTCACAGCACATCCTAAAACGGAAACCTTAATAGGTGCTTTGATGTTTTGGATATATTCTTCGACTTCATTTGCAATACTGATAAGGTCAATTTCGATTCGACCACAAGTAGGACATGAAATTAATGTGGCTGCATTAGAAGAAAGACCGAAAACCTTCAATAATTCTCTCGCTACCTTCACTTCTTCAACCGGGTCTGCACTTAAAGAAATACGAAGGGTGTTACCGATTCCTTTACTAATGATAGCGCCTAACCCTGCAGCACTCTTTACAGTTCCAGAGAATAGTGTACCGGATTCTGTAATTCCTAAATGTAATGGATAGTCAAAAGCACGTGCAGCTTTTTCATAAGCTTCAATCGCCAAATTAACATCTGATGCTTTCATGGAAACTATGATGTCGTGGAAATCTAAATCCTCAAGAATTTTAATATGATGAAGGGCACTCTCAACCATTCCATCTGCAGTCGGATAACCGTACTTTTCAAGAATCTTTTTCTCGAGTGAACCAGCGTTTACTCCGATTCGAATAGGGATTCCACGTTCTTTAGCAGCCTTAACAACAGCTTCTACTTTTTCACGTTTTCCGATGTTTCCAGGATTAATTCTGATTTTGTCTGCTCCGCCTTCAATGGCTTTAAGAGCTAATTTATAATCAAAATGAATATCTACTACAAGAGGAATATTAATTCGTTTTTTGATTTCTGCAATAGCATTTGCAGCTCGCTCATCTGGACATGCCACACGAACAATTTGACAACCTGCTTCCTCAAGACGTTTAATCTCTGCAACAGTTGCTTCAACATCATGAGTCTTTGTTGTAGTCATACTTTGGATAATTAATTCATTATTCCCGCCAATTGTTAAATTGCCCACTTTAACTGGCCGGGTTTTTGTGCGATGTATAATTTCACTCACGTGGAATTCGCTCCTTTAAAATTGGAATTCGAATAAGGGTCTAAAATCAATTCGACTTTATTTTATCAGTCTACCACTATTCTTGACAAGAAGAAGCGATTATCCTCATTTTTTTGAGTAATCTGGAAAAACGTAGGTGGAGCCAATCTGAATTTTCTCAGGAGCTTTTCCTGGATTGAGCTTCTTAAAATCTTCAATAAGCTTGGTTATTGAAACAGGTAGAGATTTATCTAACTCATTTTCAACGATTGAAATAACTGTATCGCCAGGTTTTACCTTTGCTTCAAATGCAGGGATATCTGTTTTAGGTTTATTATTCTTTTCTTTAGTGATATCCTCCACCTGTGCATCTACATGTTGAGGAGCTGAAGTGGGTAGTGTGCCAACAGTTAAATCAAAATATATAACATATATAATTAAAACAGATAATAACAAACCGAAAAGTTTTTTCATCGGACAAGCCTCCAGGATAGAGAGTTTGTACATACCTATGCTTGTCCTACTAAAAAAAGAACTGAATAAAAAAGTGCACTTTAAAGTGTATATTTTCCAGATTGTCGAGAAAGATTGTATCTGGGCAATTTTTCATTTTATCCGACCTAAAATACTGATTTATTATTATAAGATTGTCCATGCTAGCAGGGACTTATTTTTATTAATTATTAGTTGAATGGAAGGTTTTAATTGAATACGCACTGTTGATTGGAGCGAAGCCGCCTGGAGCGGAAATCAACATACTTATTGGAAGCTCTTTATAATAATAGTATTACGTGTAATTAATGCGGTGAATCGTTAAAGGATTCATATGAAATAAAGGCTATCGAAAGTTTTTCGACAGCCTAAATAAAAGATGCATCTTAAGGTACATCTTTTTTTATTGTTTTTGGTCTTGGAACTTCCTTAATAGCTAAGTATAAAACGATGATGACAACAAACCAATTAATTAGAGCACTGTTCGGTACAGTGGTTTTAATGGCTGCCATAATCGTAAAAAATAGCGTAGGCAACGTTTCACTGTATGCAGCCATTCTCCATAATTGACGATAATTTAGCTTCCTTCCTAATAGGTTCTTTAACATTAGACCTATTAATGCTAAAACGGACACTTCAATAAAGCTGGCTGCACTAGAGAAGAGGTAAATAAAAAGAGAAACCACAGGTATTATAACACCCTTTACTCCAGCTATTGTATCGATATATTTAAGCATTTTATCTTTTGTTAGACCGTCAAACATGGAATAGGGTGATGTGTCAGTACGTCCTCCTGCAGTAAGGACGAATTCATCCTTTAGTAAGGCAAAAGCATTTCCTTCGCTCTCCACATCGGTTTCAGTCATAGTGCCAGTTGGATCAATGATTATCGTGAAGTTCTCACGATTAATTACAACAGGTACATCGGTTTTTGCGGATAGTTGTCCATTTTTTATCGTAAAGTCTGGCGATTCATTCTTCAAAATCGTCTCAGCTGTATCGATTCCAGTGGTTAATGCAGTACTAAAATAAATGACGGCAGGTAGAACAGAGATCAATGTTAGAAAGAAAACATAAAGAATAGTTTTTCCGATC
The DNA here is from genome assembly GCF_047302305.1 of Neobacillus phoenicis. NCBI lineage: Bacteria > Bacillati > Bacillota > Bacilli > Caryophanales > Bacillaceae > Neobacillus > Neobacillus phoenicis. The sequence goes on from NZ_CP154847.1 coordinate 2,122,679, forward strand.
CCTTGGAAACGAAATAAGGAAATATCTTTTGGGGAGTAGATACTTTTATAAAATTGTTTAAAAATATTCATAGTGACCACCTTTATACAGATTCCATTCTATTGTATCTTTTGTATCCCTTATATACAAGAATGACTAATGAAACCATTTTGATTCTCATTCGTAAGAATTACTAAAGAAAGGACTGAAAAGATGGAAATAGTGTATTGGGCATTAATAGCCATTTTATTTATTGTAGCTTTTGTTGGATTGGTATACCCCATCATTCCAAGCGTCATATTTTTGATTGCAGGTTTTCTACTATATGGCGTTTTTTTTAGTTTCGAACCTTTTCATTGGTTATTCTGGGTAATTCAAGGATTGTTTGTCATATTATTGTTTGTGGCAGATTATATCGCAAATATGATTGGCATAAAAAAATATGGGGGTTCCAAAGCTGGTATTTGGGGAAGTACCATAGGACTTATCCTTGGACCATTTTTAATCCCGGTGTTGGGTATTTTACTTGGGCCATTTATTGGCGCAATAGGGGCAGAGTTAATCTTCAATAAAAGAAACTTTACGGATAGTATAAAAATTGGATTCGGTTCTGTAATAGGCTTTATAAGCAGTGTCGTAACAAAAACCATCATTCAAGCAATAATGATTGGATACTTTCTAATTGTTGTTTTAAATTAAAAAAGCCACCTCGGTGGCTTTTTTAATTTAAACCGCAAATTTCGAAGGAACAATTTTGGCAATCTACTTCTTGCTTTAAGCAACTTATCTTTTTAACAGTGATTTTTTGATTATCATATGAAATGATATCCTTTTCTCTAAGCTCTTTTAAAGAACGTTGGATTACCTCTCGTGTTCCAAAGGTTAAGTTAGCTAGCTCCTGATGTGTTAGAGGAAGGTCAATCAGGATCCCATCATCTGTCTTCACACCATATGAACTACACAAACGGATCAAAATGGAATACAGGCCTCCTTTTTTACCATTCATTATTAAGTCCTGGCATTTCATCTGTGCTTTAAGATAACCGGTGCTTAGCCAGTAAACGAGAGCATTCATTGCTTCTGGGTCAGTTAGGACAAATTCTTCAAAATGCTCCCTTTTGACAAGCAGCATTTCACAATCAGTTAATGTTTTCGCATAAAATTGATAATGGGGATTTGCTTTAAACAACTGATACTCAACAATTAGCTCTTGGTTATTCAATACTTTTAAAATAAACTCTTTTCCTTTTAAATGGACTCTCCCTAGTGCAATACTTCCTTTAAGTAATAAGTAAACATACTCTACTGAATCTTTCTCTTGAAACAGGACCGAACCAGATTTAATCTTTTGGATTGGTTCTTTTTTTTGAAAAAATTGAACCATTAAACTATATATTGAAACCATATAATTTTCCATCATATTCACTCCCTATACCTTACAGCTTAACAGAATAAGGGGTGGAAAAATTATGACACTTTTTCGAAAAATGATAGAGTATGAATAAAAATTTTTTAACAGGGTATTGTATCTATGTTAGTATAAGCATTATATTTGAAACTCTTTACCATCTTTGGTAATCTTAAGCTACGAAGCTTAAGAAAATTCGAAAAATCGTTGGATTTTTTGATTGACTTTGGCCAAAAAATAATATGAATACATAGGAGGAATTTTTCATGGCTTTTGAATTACCACAATTACCTTATGCAGAAGATGCACTTGAACCACACATTGATAAGGAAACTATGAATATTCACCACACTAGACATCACAACACTTATGTAACAAATCTTAACGCTGCATTACAAGGCAACGAAGAACTACTTTCTAAATCTGTTGAAGAAGTAATTGCAAACTTAGATGCGGTTCCAGAAGCAGTACGTACAGCTGTACGTAACAATGGTGGTGGACATGCAAACCACTCTTTATTCTGGCAAATCCTTTCACCAAATGGTGGCGGTGCACCAACTGGTGAATTAGCAGATGCAATTAACAGCAAATTTGGAAGCTTCGAAAGCTTCAAAGAAGAGTTTGCAAAGGCTGCAACTACTCGTTTCGGTTCTGGTTGGGCATGGTTATCAGTGTCAAACGGCGAACTAGAATTAACAAGCACTCCAAATCAAGATTCTCCATTAATGGAAGGTAAAACTCCTATTCTTGGTCTAGATGTATGGGAGCATGCTTACTACTTAAAATATCAAAACAAACGCCCAGACTATATTGGTGCGTTCTGGAACGTTGTAAACTGGGATGAAGTTTCTAAACGTTACAACGAAGCAAAGTAATACCGTAATGAGAAAAAGACAGCTGTTTTTTTTAGCAGCTGTCTTTTTGTTTGTTCCGAAACCCGAAAAATTTGAATAGAAACCACTCACTTGTTAAAGACTACCCTTAAGATAAAGGGGAGTTTTAATGGTGAAAAAATCAAAAATTTTAGGTGATGTAGAATTAACAAAAGATTTAACACTTTTGTTAGTTATTGGGGGGTTATATTCATTAAGTGTTGCTCTTTCCAATACATTTGTGAATATATATCTATGGAAACAAACAGGAAGTTATTCAGATCTTGCACTTTATAATCTTTCGATTGTCGTCCTACAGCTGTTAACGTTTATTTTAGCAGGACGGTGGGCAAAGAAAATCGACAGGGTTATTGTACTTAGAATCGGTGTGATTTTCTTGGCGGTCTTTTATCTAATGGTACTAATTACTGGGACAAAGGCTTCCTCCTTTTTATTGCTTTTGGGCAGTCTCCTTGGAATAGGATATGGTTTTTATTGGCTAGCCTACAATGTTTTAACCTTTGAAATTACAGAACCAGAAACCAGAGATTTTTTTAACGGATTTTTAGGAATCCTAAGTTCAGCAGGGGGAATGATTGGTCCATTAGCTGCTGGATTCATCATCACTAGATTTGAAAAATTCACCGGATATACGTTTGTTTTTGGATTATCCTTAGCTTTATTTGCACTTGCTGTGTTCATCAGTTTTTCTTTAAAGCCAAGACCTGCTGCAGGAAGATATTGTTTTAGACGTATTTTGGAAGAAAGAAAACTAAATGAAAATTGGCGTCTCGTTACCAATGCCCATTTTTTTCAGGGACTTAGAGAAGGGACGTTTTTATTTGTTATCTCCGTGTTTGTTTATATTTCAACTGGAAGTGAAATGGCTCTAGGTACATTTGGTTTGATTAACTCGGGCATTTCCTTTGTTGCGTATTACCTTGCATCCCGCTTAATTAAAAAGAACAATCGGAAAAAAGCAATTCTAATTGGTGGTCTAATCCTATATGCCGCAGTCTTAATCATTGTCTGGGATGTAAATTTCGTAAAATTGTTAATTTATGCAGCCATGATTGCCTTGGCTTATCCACTCTTGCTTGTTCCGTATATGTCAACTACCTATGATGTAATAGGAAACGGGTGGAAAGCTGCAGAAATGAGAATCGAGTATATCGTAGTAAGAGAAATCTTTTTAAACTTAGGTCGAATCGTTTCTATCCTTGCCTTTATTGCCGCAGTCACATGGTTTAATGAGGATAAAAGTATTCCTGTATTATTGTTAATATTAGGTGCAGGTCATTCTTTGATTTATTTGTTTATAAAAAGGGTTCAATTACCTGTAGCGTAATGAGGCTGGCAAATCAGCCTCATTTTCCATTTTGAAGAGGATTCGATAGAAAATGTCGAAAAACGCAAAATTGGTAAGGGTTATTCATAGAAAAAAAGCTCATTTTCTTATAAAATAGAGGATGTTGAGTTTAGCCTTGGAAAAAGGAAGTGTGTAAGAACCTTGAATAAAATGAAAAAAAAGAAGACGCATGTACCGTTCCGTTTAAATATGTTATTTTTTGTGGTCTTTGTTTTGTTTTCCGTTCTCGTCCTCCGCTTGGGTGAATTACAAATTGTATTTGGTGATGATTTTAAACGGGAAATAGAACGTACAGAGGATATCACCGTAAATAACCCTGTCCCAAGAGGGAAAATGTATGATCGAAATGGGAAAGTAATTGTTGATAATTCCCCTTTAAATGCTATTACTTATACGAAGAATCAAAGTACTACGCAAGAAGAAATGGTGAAAACAGCAGAAAAGTTGGCAAAATTTATTGAAATGGACACAAAAAAAATACCAGTAAGAGATAAAAAAGATTTTTGGATTATGAAGTATCCTGAAAAAGCAAAGGATTTAATTACTAAAAAAGAATGGGATAAATATAAACAAAAAAAATTAACAGATAAAGAAATCTATCAAATGCAAATTGACAGAATTGATACTAAAGATCTTGAGAATCTTGAAAAAGATAACGAGGCAATGCAGGTTCTGGCAATTTATAGGAAATTCAATAGCGGTTATGCACTAACACCACAAATTGTAAAAAATAAAAATGTAAAACCTGAAGAATTTGCGATTGTTAGTGAAAATTTAGAAAATCTACCAGGTGTTGATACAACCACTGACTGGGACCGAACTTATCCGTTTGGTGATACATTAGGGTCCATTTTAGGTAATGTTTCATCCTCTGAAGCAGGGATACCAAAAGAACAGTTAAGTAAATATCTTGCTCGAGACTATAGCAGGAATGATCGCGTGGGACAAAGTTATATTGAATTAAAGTATGAGGATGTCCTTCATGGTCAAAAAGCTAAAGTGAAAAATGTAACAGATAAATCTGGAAAAGTTCTTTCTACTGAAGTTGTTTCTGAAGGTAAAAGGGGTAAAGACCTTGTTTTAACCATTGATATGGATTTACAGAAGCAGGTAGAAAAAATTATTGAAGATGAGATGTGGGATGCGAAGAGAAAGCCAAATACTGCATTATTGGATCGTGCTTTTGTAGTAGTCATGAATCCTAAAACAGGAGAAATTTTGTCTCTAGCAGGTAAGCAAATTGGTAAAGACAAAGATGGTAAGACTGTTATGAAAGACTTTGCTGGAGGAAATATTACGTCCTCCTATAACGTCGGGTCCGCTGTTAAAGGGGCAACCATCCTAACGGGTTATAAAACGGGAGCGATAAGTCCTGGAGACACTCAATTGGATGAACCGTTAGTTATTAAAGGAACACAGGTGAAAAAATCTTGGAAGACTTTTGGAAGAATTAATGACCTAAGAGCACTTCAAGTCTCTTCTAACGTCTATATGTGGAAAACCGTTATTGAGATGGCCCATGGACGTTATGTCCCTAACGGACCATTAATTTTAGATACAGAAAAGACTTTTAATACTATGAGACAATCCTTTAGTCAATTTGGACTTGGTACCCGGACGGGGATTGACCTGCCAAACGAAGCGAGTGGTTTTCCAGGTTCAGAAAAGAAACCAGGTTTGCTTCTTGACTTTGCCATTGGTCAATATGATACCTATACACCGATTCAGCTTGCGCAGTATGTTTCTACGATTGCTAACGGCGGTTATCGTGTGCAGCCACATATCGTTAAGGAAATACGCGAGCCAATAATGGAAATTAATGAATTAGGTCCTATTATTGAAGAAATGCAACCTAAGGTATTAAATCGTGTGGATATGAAAGAAGAATGGATCAAGCGAGTACAAGAAGGGTTCCGCATGGTTATGCAGGAGGGCGACGGGACAGCTACAAGCTACTTTAGAAGTTCTCCGTACCACCCAGCCGGTAAAACAGGAACGGCACAGGCTTTTTATTACGGGTCTGATAAATCTAAATATGGTACACCAGTCATGAACTTAAGTCTTGTTAGCTTTGCACCATCAGACAATCCTGAAGTAGCTTTGGCTGTTATGGTACCATGGGCATACCAAGGAAATAGTGGGCCGAGTGTGAATAACTTAATTGGCCGAAAAGTATTGGATGCTTACTTTGAGTTAAAGAAGACCCGTGGTAGTACGGGAGATTCTTCAGCAACTGAACAACAGCAAACTGAAAGTACTTCTGATACAAATCTAAACAACCAACAATCTGGTCAATAACCATAAAAAACTGTCTCCAATTTCGGAGGCAGTTTTTTTTATATTAATTCTTAAATTTGTGCAACATAATCTTGCATACTAGAATTGGAGAAAGGGAAGTGCAAAAGAAATTTGTCGTGTGATTTACAAAACAACAATATAAATTTACAAAACCTTTACACTCCATTAAAACACAGTTTACAGTAGAGGTTTATTATTAGGAATGTAAGGGAGACAAAACATTATAACCTACAAAACTCTTAGGGGGATCAAAGAAATGAAAAATTTGAAAAAATTAAGCTTACTTACATTACTTGCAGCGTTAATGGTATTTATGGCTGCATGTGGAGGCGGAGCTTCTAAAGATAAGAATGAAGGTGCCGGCAAGACTACTGAAGAAAAGAAAGAGCTTTCTGGTTCATTAGTTATTTCAGGTTCATCTGCAATGCAGCCATTAGTTGCAGCTGCAGCAGAAGAGTTTATGGCAGACAATCCTAATGTTGACATTCAAGTAAATGCTGGAGGTTCTGGTACAGGCTTATCACAAGTGGCTGAAGGATCTGTACAAATCGGAAACTCAGACGTTTTTGCTGAAGAAAAAGAAGGAATTCCTGCTGATCAGCTTGTTGACCATAAAGTAGCTGTTGTTGGAATTACTGCTGCGGTTAACCCTAAAGTAGGTATTAAAGATATTTCAAAAGAAGATTTAATTAAAGTTTTTACTGGAAAAGTGACGAACTGGAAAGAAGTTGGCGGTAAGGATCAAAAAATCGTATTAGTAAACCGTCCGGATTCATCAGGTACTCGTGCAGTGTTTAATAAATTTGGTTTAGATGGTGCAACACCTGCAGAAGGAATTACTGAAGACTCATCAAACACAGTTAAGAAAATTATCAATGAAACAGATGGAGCAGTTGGTTATCTTGCATTCTCTTATTTCACAGATGATAAAGTTACTCCACTTTCAATCGACGGAGTAGAACCTACTGATGAGAACGTTCAATCAGGTAAATTCCCAGTTTGGGCATATGAGCATTCATATACGAAAGGTGAGCCTGATGGCCTTGCAAAAGCGTTCCTTGACTATTTAATGTCAGATGATATTCAAAACAATCTGTTAAAAGAACAAGGATACCTTCCTGTTACAAAAATGAAGGTTGAACGTGATGCAGAAGGAAATCAGAAAAACCTATAAGCAGTAAATCTTTTAAAAGTAAAGGGTAAATGCAGGATGCATTTACCCTCTTATGACGTATTCATAGGGGTGTTTGGATTTATATGGAAAAAACAATTCCTGCAAGTGAAAGATTATTGAAATCTAAAAAGAGTTTAATGAATGGAGAACTACGTGGTAGGGTTCTTGTAATATTGTGTGCTGTAATAATGATTTCGGCTACCATTTCAATCACCATTTTTCTTGGTACAAAAGGTTTACAATCATTTATTAATAATGGTGTAAGTCTCATTGAGTTCATAACCAGTACGCATTGGAATCCTACAAATAAAGCTAATCCAGAATATGGTGCTTTACCGTTTATCTTTGGATCTTTTGCGGTAACTTTCCTTGCGGCGCTTGTTGCAGCTCCATTAGGAATTGGTGGTGCCATCTTTATGACTGAAATAGCACCATCTTGGGGAAGGAAAATATTACAGCCTGTAATTGAGCTATTGGTCGGAATTCCGTCTGTTGTTTATGGTTTCATCGGGCTTACAGTGTTAGTTCCTTTTATTAGAGAAAATGTAGGTGGACTTGGTTTTAGTTTACTATCAGGGACAATCGTGCTTTCTATCATGATTTTGCCAACAATAACAACAATTGCTACAGATGCAATGAGTTCATTGCCTAAGAATCTTCGTGAAGGTTCATATGCCTTAGGAGCAACTCGTTGGCAGACCATTCGTAAAGTATTAATTCCTGCAGCACTACCTACTCTATTAACAGCAGTTGTTCTTGGGATGGCAAGGGCATTTGGAGAAGCTTTGGCGGTACAAATGGTTATCGGTAATGTTCGGGATTTACCATCAAGCATTTTAGATGCTTCAGCAACCTTAACGACAATTATTACTCTTAACATGGGCCATACAACATATGGAAGTGTTGAAAATAACACTCTTTGGTCAATGGGATTAATCTTATTAGTCATGTCGTTTGCGTTTATTCTCCTTATTCGCTATTTATCTTCTAGGAGGAAAATGTAATGAACAGCAAAACAGCGGATCGTATTGCAACTGGAGTGTTTATTGCCATTGCAATCATAATTGTATCTATTTTAGTCGGCCTATTTTATTATATTTTGGTTAATGGTCTTAAGCATATTTCCTTAGATTTTTTAACAACCCCATCTAGCAACGTGCGTGCTGGCGGTGGTATAAGAGATCAACTTTTTAATTCCTTTTATATATTAGTTATTACAATGTTAATTGCCGTTCCGCTAGGAGTGGGCGGTGGTATCTATATGGCTGAATATGCGAAGCCCGGAAAAGTGACAGATATTATTCGTTCTTGTATCGAGGTATTGGCATCTCTTCCATCTATCGTCATCGGAATGTTTGGTTTATTAATGTTTGTTAATGTAACTGGGTGGGGCTACACTATTTTAGGTGGAGCACTTGCACTAACAGTATTTAATTTACCTGTAATAGTAAGGGTTAGTGAGGATGCGCTTCGCTCAGTACCACGCGATTTAAAAGAAGCGAGTCTAGCCCTAGGTATTACTCATTGGCATACAATTAAAACAGTTTTATTACCAAGTGCATTCCCATCCATTTTAACAGGGGCAATACTTGCTTCAGGACGTGTGTTTGGTGAAGCGGCAGCACTATTATTTACTGCAGGTCTCTCCACACCAAGGTTAGATTATGCAAATTGGAATCCATTTTCACCCCAATCGCCATTAAATATTTTCCGTCCTGCGGAAACACTGGCTGTTCATATATGGTCAGTAAACACACAAGGGTTAATTCCAGATGTTGAAGAAGTTTCTAATGGGTCTGCAGCTGTTCTAGTTATATCCGTACTAATTTTTAACTTATTAGCCCGGTGGATTGGAAGTTTGATTCATAAGAAAATCACAGCAACTAAATAAAGGCAGGGGAGTTATGATGGTTACTGCTAACATGGAAGATAAATCAACTGAACAAGCTGTTCAGTCGAACAGTAAAATACAAAAAGAACTTGTTTTAAAGGTCAAGAATCTAGAGATATTCTACGGGGAAAAGCGTGCAGTTAATGGAATATCATTGGACATTGAAAAAAATGGAGTAACAGCACTTATTGGTCCTTCAGGATGTGGTAAATCAACCTTTCTGAGAAGTATTAATCGGATGAATGACTTAATTCCGGGAGCAAGGGCAGAGGGTGAGATCCTTTATGAAGATATTAATATTTTGTCTGACGACGTAAATGTTGTAGCTTTACGTAAAGAAATCGGAATGGTTTTTCAAAAGCCAAACCCTTTTCCTAAATCGATATACGAAAATATTACCCATGCACTAAAATTTGCAGGGGTCAGGAAGAAAAAAGAGCTGGATGAAATTGTCGAGGAGAGCCTTCAAAAAGCAGCACTATGGGATGAAGTAAAGGATCGCCTTCATAAATCAGCACTCTCACTTTCAGGAGGGCAGCAGCAACGTCTTTGTATCGCAAGGACAATTGCAATGAAACCCACTGTTATGCTCCTAGATGAACCCTCTTCGGCATTAGATCCAATTTCTAATGCTAAGGTTGAAGATTTGATTGTTGATTTAAAGAAGGATTATTCAATTATTATTGTCACCCATAATATGCAGCAAGCATCTCGTATTTCAGACAAAACTGCCTTCTTTTTAAACGGTGATTTGGTTGAATATGACAACACGGAAACAATCTTTACAAATCCATCTGTTAAAAAGACCGAAGAATATATTTCTGGTAGGTTTGGATAAGGAGGAAGCGTTGTGGCAATTCCAGCATTAACTAGAGAAGTTTTTAACGTGAAAGACCTTAATTTATGGTATGGAGAGCATCATGCCTTAAAGAATATCAATTTTCCTATTAATAAAAAAGAGGTTACAGCTATTATCGGTCCATCTGGTTGTGGGAAATCAACATTCATTAAAACTCTAAATTTGATGATCAATATGGTCCCCAATGTAAAAATGACCGGTGAAATTAATTATGATGGACAAAATATATTAGATGAGAAAATGGATCTTGTTGAACTGCGTAAGCATGTGGGCATGGTATTTCAAAAGGGTAATCCATTTCCACAATCGATTTATGATAATATTGCCTACGGTCCAAGAATTCATGGAATTAAGAAAAAGGTTCATTTAGACGAAGTTGTCACAAAATCTTTAATGGATGTGGCACTATGGGATGAAGTAAAGGATCGTTTACATGCACCTGCTTTAGGACTCTCAGGTGGGCAACAGCAAAGGTTATGTATAGCAAGGGCACTTGCAACTAAACCTGAGGTTTTGCTAATGGATGAGCCAACCTCTGCACTCGATCCTATTTCTACTTTGAAGATAGAGGAATTAATTCTAGAGTTAAAGGAAAAATATACGATTGTTATTGTTACCCATAACATGCAGCAAGCCGCACGGGTTTCAGATAAAACAGCTTTCTTCTTAATGGGGGAATTAATCGAATTAGATTCCACTTCTGCAATTTTTTCAAATCCTAAAAGTTCACAAACTGAAGGCTATATTACAGGAAGATTCGGATGATGAGGTGACTAGATTGAGTACAAGGTCGAATTTTGATAATAATTTAAATCAGTTAAAGGAAATGCTTTTACAAATGGCTAAAAAAGCTGAGTTTGCCATTAAGGAAGCGATGATTGCCTTGATAAACCAAGACTTGGAAAAGGCCAAGCTTGTGATCGAGGGGGACAATGAAATTAATGATTTAGAACATGAGATCAATGATAAAGCATTATTGTTAATTGCAAGAGAATCACCTGTAGCAACTGATTTAAGGCAAATCAATGTTGCCCTAAAAGTATCATCAGAGGTAGAGCGGATGGCTGATATGGCTGTGAATATTGCTAAATCTGCGGTTCATATCGGGAATGAAAAACATATAAAAGAAATGGTTGATATTCCAAATATGATGGAAATGGCTTTAGATATGGTGTCTGATTCTATCAAAGCATTTTATTCTGAGGATATTACTCTTGCTAAAAGATGTGCTGAAAGAGATGATCAAGTAGATAAAATGTTTGGAAGCCTAATTCAGGAACTTTTAGGTTATATACCTAAAAATCCTAATTCTACAAACCAAATTATCCAATTAGCATTCGTGTGTAGATTTATTGAAAGAATAGCTGACCATTCCACAAACATTGCTGAGAATGTTATCTATTTAGTAACGGGAAAACGAATTGATTTGAACGCCTAACAAAATATGTATGTATCAAAGATGAAGCAGATGATGAGTGCTTCGTCTTTTTTTTATTCACAAAGTAGGGTTTTGTCGAAAAGGAAGCAAGATACGACAAATTGCGTTTATTGTGTGCCTATTAATCTGATGATACCATTAAATTATAAGAATAATATGGATTTATATGCATATAATGATTGTTTGCAGAAATGGAGGACAAAACATGATTGAGGAAATAATTAAATTACGAGGGGACGGGCTATCGTTTCGAAGAATTGCCTTAGTGCTTAATACAACGGTTGGTAAAGTTCAGTATAGATGGAATAAATGGATAGATAACACGGATGAAATAAATTCAAATGTCCAAAAAACCACTGGTAAGAAGTCCGCTAATAGCCAAATTGCACCTGATCAAATTCCTCTTAAGGGTGAATTGAAGGCAAAACTTGTTTCCCCTCGAAAAATGATTCTTTTCTGGGAAGTTTCCGAAATACCGAAGAAAATAATTGAACTATTTTTCAAGAAAAGGTTTGAGGAGCTCGTCACGGTTATCCGTGTATATGATGTAACAGAAATTACGTTTAATGGGAAAAATGCACACCATGTTTATGAAATTCCCGCTTCTTATCAAAGTGGGCACTGGATAATAAAAGGTCTAATAGCCAATAGGAATTATGTTGCAGAATTAGGAACTTATTTTTCAAATCAAAATTTTTTCCCTCTTCTTCGGTCTAATTGCATTCAAACCCCTAATTCCCAGATAGCAAGTGGGTATGAAGGGAACTCTGACCTTTACATGAAGGTTCAAGAATATGAAGAGAAACCGCCAAAGTGGACGGAACATGTAAGTACGTATAGTTATTATGTTGAAACAACAAACAACTTGGAGGAGAAAAATGAATAAGGCATTTTCTCAACAAGATGAGGCTAATAAGCCCGCAAATAATTGGCAATTAAAAATCTTAATGCTGTGCTGGGAGTATCCACCGAATATTGTTGGCGGACTTTCGAGGCATGTAGCTGGTTTAACGGCTGAATTGGCAGCACTTGGTCATGAAGTTCATGTATTAACTGCTGGAACGGACCAACTACCTGGGTTTGAAACCATGAATGGTGTGCATGTTCATCGAGTTCAACCCATTAATAATCGTGATGAGCATTTTTTTTCCTGGATAGGCGGCTTAAATTTAGCTATGGCCTTTGAGGCTGAAAGATTATCAGAAGAGATTACATTTGATTTACTACATGCACATGATTGGCTTGTGGGGGCATCAGCCATTGTTTTAAAGGAAACCCTTAGTGCCCCATTATTAACAACCATACATGCGACTGAGCATGGGAGAAATAATGGGATTTATAATGAAATGCAGCAATTTATACATGAGAAGGAACTACAGTTAATTTCTGAATCTGATCATATTATTGTTTGCAGTGAATACATGAAGGATGAACTCCTTTCTATATTTAAAGAGACATTTGTGAATATAGCGGTTATTCCAAATGGGATTGAGTTTGTGGCACCAAAACAAGGTTTAAATGAGATTTTTCCGGAACTAAAACACAAAAAATATATATTTTCTTTAGGGAGAATCGTAAAAGAAAAGGGTTTCGAAACCATCATTGAGGCAGCCGCAATAGCCAAAGATGAAGGATTAGATTATCGATTTATTATTGCTGGAAAGGGGCCAATGCTTGAGACATATCGCCAGCATATTTCAGCCCAGCAATTAGAAAGCCATGTCCAATTCATTGGCTACATTACAGATGAACAAAGAAATGCCTTTATTAAGGAAAGTGAATTGGCTGTGATACCAAGTTTATATGAACCTTTTGGTATTGTTGCATTGGAAACAATGATTTTTGGTAAACCAACGATTGTTTCCAATACTGGAGGCATGAAAGGAATAGTTAAGCACCTCCAAACAGGGTTATTGACGGTTCCAGGAGATGCACGAAGCTTAATGGAGCAAATTAATTTTTTACATAATAACCCTAAGAAAGCACAAGAAATTGGAGAAAAGGGACGGCAAATCGTAAAGAGCTTGTATGGTTGGAAACGAATTGCCTCAGAAACTAGTAGAGTAATGGAAGATCTATTGTTAAATAAGCGCATTAATAAGAGTGAGGAAGAAGGACAGGAAAGGCAAATAATTCGTAAATAAGGTGTAAGCGATGATGAATTTAATTGAAAAAAACAATATTGAACAGACTTCCGACCGTCAACAGTCATTTGAATCATTACAATTTATTCCTGGGGTATGGGTGAACGGGAAGCACTATTGGCTACAAGACTGTACGGAAAAAGTCATTTATGATGAAGAGATGACAATTAGAGTAAAACAGGAACAAGTACATTCTAAAATCCGAATGTCCAGTATTTTCGTAAGTAATCACGGGAATCAGGAGAAAGAGATTAAAGTGTTAGCTATGCACCATTTTTCAAATGTCGGGAAAGATAATTTAACCTTTGTTTCTCCCTTAGATAATCGCATCTTTCATCATACCAATAAACAGGTTCATTTAGTTAATGCTCATTACCAAAGGATAGGGTTAACTGAATATACAGCTATGCCTCTTTGGAATGTCTATACAGACCAAATTTGGAGCTCTCTTCAAACCGGAACTTTAAAATACCAGCCAATGGCTAAGGGGCCTGCTGCAAGTGTGTTCGCTTTGAAAATGGCGATTCAACCACATGAAACAGGCAAAATGGTTACTTGGAGTATTAATGGATCGAACAAAAATGAATTAATTGCTATGGAAGATGCTCTAATAAAAAATATACACTAGCATTTCCTTTTGAAAAATGATATTATAGAAAAGTCGTATGAACGAACTAGCTTAATCGTTTGGAGGGAAATTGACATGCGTGTAAATATTACGTTAGCTTGCACTGAGTGTGGAGACCGTAACTATATTTCAACAAAAAATAAACGTAACAACCCAGACCGTCTTGAGCTTAAGAAATATTGCCCAAGAGAAAAGCGTACAACAGCACACCGTGAAACAAAATAAGCAGTAGGGCTTCCTGCTGCTTTTTTTGTTGTCCAAAAGTTATGTATGGAGGTTTCGATTGAATGAATGATAAACATTCACTACGTAAATTAATAAAAGATTCTCTCTCAGAACTAACTAGACCCCTCTATGAAGATTACTCCTATAAAATAGCAACCAGGTTGTTTGATGATCATGACTGGAAACAAGCAAATGTCATTGGAATCACTATTTCAAAGTGTCCTGAAGTTGATACATATCAAATTATTAGAAAAGCATGGGAACAAGGCAAACAAGTGGTGGTACCCAAGTGTAGCCCTAAGGACAAGAGATTGGTATTTCGAACATTAAAGGAATTTTCACAACTTGAGTCCGTGTTTTATGGGCTTTATGAACCAATCGAAGACCAAACAGCTAAGGTCGAAGCAGACGATATCGATCTTTTAATTGTTCCTGGCCTTGCATATACGAGGACAGGATACCGCGTGGGCTTTGGGGGGGGATATTATGATCGGTATTTAACCTCTTATAAAGGGAAAACCCTTTCACTTGCCTTTGAAAATCAAATAGTTGAGGAATTCCAAGTTGAATCGCATGATTTACCTGTATCAAAAATTATTACAAATGATGAGGTTATTCATATAAAATGATGGAAGCGTTAATCGTTTTTATAGGTATTCTATTGACAGGTTTAGCAGGTTATTCTCTTAAATCGTTGACTGTCTCAGGTGCACTTGCAGCTATTATTACTGGGCTTACTGTATATGTGGGTTTTGGAATAAACGGATTGGTCCTTCTTGGTGTCTTCTTTGCCTCTTCGAGCATATGGTCAAAATATAAGAGCTCCGCAAAGAGTAGTATTGAAGAAAAATTGGCAAAAGGGGCAACAAGGGATTGGCGGCAAGTGTTTGCTAATGGAGGAGCAGCCGGATTTTTTAGTATTGTTCATTATTATCATCCTAATCAGATTTGGTTAATAGGGTTTGCTGTTTGTCTCGCAAGTGCGAACTCAGATACGTGGGCATCTGAAATTGGAAGCCTTAGCCGTAAGAATCCCATTTACATACGTACATTTAAGCGGATTGAGAAAGGGGACTTCAGGTGCAATAAGTATGTTAGGCAGCACAGCAGCACTAGCTGGCTCGCTTCTTATTTCTATTTTTAGTTATTGGCTTTTTCCGTTAAGCTTTGGATTAGCTTTCCTCATTTTTTTATTCGGTTTTATCGGTAACGTGATTGATACGATTATAGGGGCTTTTTATCAACTGGTATATATTTGTCAGAAGTGTGGGATTGAGACTGAAAAAAAAGAACATTGTCATATACAGACAACTAGAATAAAGGGTTCTCCATTAGTAGATAATGATATGGTGAATTTTCTTTCAGGTGTCCTTTCTGCAATGTTAGCAATTTTAGTCATTCAATTAACAAGTTAAAAAAAACAACAAACGCACTTGTAACAAAATTGACTAATAGATAACGGTTTCATGTGGAATTTATAGCGATAAAAGATTGTGAAATAGTGTACAATCTAATTGTAGGTAAGATATAAATGACAAGTGATTAGCGCACCTTAAACTACCTATAGGAGGAATGAACCATGTTAAATCGAGTGAATAGAGTAGCATTAATTGGTACAGGATTTGTTGGTTCTAGCTATGCATTTGCCCTATTAAATCAAGGTATAACTGAAGAACTTGTACTAATTGACTTAAATAAAGAAAAAGCAGAAGGAGATGCAATGGACTTAAATCATGGACTTCCATTCGCTCCATCTCGTACAAAAATTTGGTATGGTGATTACAAGGATTGTGGTGAGGCAGATCTTGTTGTTATTACTGCAGGGGCCAACCAAAAACCAGGTGAAACACGACTTGACTTAGTTGAAAAAAACACAAAAATATTTAAAGGAATTGTTGAACAAATTATGGCTAGTGGGTTTGATGGAATATTTGTAGTAGCTACAAACCCAGTTGACATTCTAACCTATGCAGTTTGGAAATTCTCAGGACTTCCTAAAGAGCGCGTTATTGGCTCAGGTACAATCCTTGATACAGCAAGATTCCGTTTCTTACTTGGTGACTATTTCGATGTAGATACCCGAAATGTTCACGCTTATATTATTGGTGAACATGGTGATACTGAGCTTCCTGTTTGGAGCCACGCTGATATAGCTGGTACTTCTATTTCTGAATGGACAAAAAATAAAGCAGGTTTCAATCAGGATGATTTAAATCAAATCTTTCTAAATGTTCGTGATGCGGCCTACCATATCATCGAAAGAAAGGGTGCCACTTATTATGGAATTGCCATGGGCTTAGTTCGATTGACCAAGGCAATCTTACGAAACGAAAACTCTGTTCTTACAGTATCTGCATACCTTGATGGAGAATATGGACAAAATGATATTTATATTGGGGTTCCTGCTGTTGTGAATCGCAACGGAATAAGAGAAATCGTCGAGCTCGACTTAAGTGAGGAAGAAAAAGGAAAGTTTACAAACTCAGTTAATGTTCTAAAGAAAACAATGGAACCAGTATTTAAGAATATATAGAATGACAATAAGAGGCTGACTGCAAATGGGTCAGTCTTTTTTTACGGGAATTTTGGATAATATGTAAACCATTATCACAAAATAACAACAGGAGGGATGAGAATGTCACGTATGTTAACATCCATTTTAATGATTGGTTCAATTGGATATTTTGCTTATCGATACAGATATCGATTAATCAATGTGCTACTTGGTTCCGGTTGGATGCGCAGGTTAGCTGTTGGTTCTATTATGAGCTTTCCTGGTGTGAAAAATAAAATGATGCAATCAGTATTCGGAGGACCATCTGAGCGGTGAAAAGCCACAGATGGTTTTTTTGTTTATTTTATTAATAAAAGAAATGTGTAAAACGTCTATATAATTTTTATGTTAAGTTGATTGGAACGGAAGGTGCGAAGACTCCTGCGGGAGTACGGGGCAGGGGAGACCCCGCAGGAGCGCAGCGACGAGGAGGCTCCCCGGCACGCCCGCGAACCGCTCGCACCTGGAGTGGAGATCAACATCTAAGTTTCTAATATTTCATTGTTTAATTAGGGTGACTTTAGTAATTCGTTTATAATGAAAGTAATGAGGTAAAAATGATTGAAAATGTCTCTAATTGCGACTTATTCTGATATAGAAAGTAGGGTGGAAGTTGAATTATAGAGAGGACTATGTATTTTGGAGGTTGGCATATTTTTTTATATCTGAGCAGGGCTATAGAATTATTCAACTATTCGATAATCAAAAAGAGCTTTGGTTAGAAAAACTTGAAAGTAAAGGTGCTCCGATTGTTCGTTTGCTTCGCCAAGACATTGACTGGAGCAACTCCATACAAAAAGATATTGTGTTTTGTGCATCTAATGGAGAGAGAGTCCGTAGACAAGTTCGTCGTGGGGAACTAAATTTATTAAATATATATGTAAGTCAATTTCCACCTGTTGATGAATATGAGTATCGACTGGCTAAGCCATTTGTTTATCCAGAAGGAAAGAAAACTATAGTGAACTCGGTTTTGATAACCAGCAAGAACTACGATGAAGGTTTTCAACTTCTTTCAGAGCGGTATGGAAAGGAAATTACTTTTTCAATAAACGATGAATACTCAGAACAAGATGCTACAAAGTTAAAGAATACTGCTTTAGACTATGCAATAAAAAAAGTGAAATCTGAAAGAGCTATATTTACTAGCGGTAAACCGTTGTTTACCTATGTATTTATGATCATTCAAATTGCCGTTTTTTTCTGGTTAGAGACACATGGTGGAAGTACGAATAACCAGAATCTGATTAAGTATGGAGCAAAGTTTAATCCATACATTCAAGATGGTGAATGGTGGCGCTTTCTTACACCAGTGTTTCTTCATAGTGGATTTACCCATTTAGCTATGAACTCACTATCCTTATATTTTATAGGTACAGCAGTTGAAAGAATGTACGGTAGTGTCCGCTTTATATTTATCTATTTATTTTCAGGAATAACTGGGTTCATTGCTAGCTTTATATTTGTTGATAACGTTTCGGTAGGAGCAAGTGGAGCTATTGCGGGGTGCTTTGGAGCCTTACTTTACTTCGGTGTAATCTACCCGAAATTATTTGCAAGGACACTTGGAACGTACGTTATCGCTATCTTTTTAGTAAACATTGCTTTTGGTTTTTCACAAAATGGAATAGATAATGCGGGACATTTAGGTGGGCTGATTGGAGGATTTTTGGCATCCGGAATGATGCATTTTCCAAAGAAGAAAAAACCACTATTACAATTACTTTTTTTACTTCTATCAATTATGGCAGTTGTGATTTCTTTATCCTTCGGTTTTAGTGATACATCAAAATCAAAAGATGAAAATTCAAATCTCATATTAGCTCAAGAATATATAAACCATGAGAATTATAAGCAGGCATATGAAGTTCTTAAGGGGGTCGAGGAGAGGTCAGAAAACCCTTCGGCTCAAATTTATTTCCTTTTATCCTTTACTGAGATTAAGCAAAACATGCTAACAGAGGCAAAAACACATTTGCAAAAGGCTTTAAAATTGGAACCTGGTTTTCCTGAAGCCAACTATAATCTAGCTCTTATTTACTTAGAAGAAAACGACCTAATACAAGGGAAAAAATACGCCGAAAGAGCAGCCAAACTAAGTCCGGATAAAAAGGAATACTCGGCCTTAGTTCGGGAAATTGATCAACTTATTCAATCATCTGGCGGAGGAGAATAGGCTCACCATTTACTGTCTCAGTTAAAACTAATAAATGTGATTTATTCTTTGCTAGTAAAATGAGCGGAAGGGTACTGCCAATGGGGGATACAATGGTGCCATCGGCTTTTTTTATACCAAGGAAGTAATTTTTATAAAGACCTTCCCATAATTGACCTACTATTTGAGCGGAAGCTGCTTTTGAAAATCCAGATAAACTAGACTTTGCATTTTTGCTAAAAAGAGTCAGTGGGATTACTTGATAGTCATCTAAATGTATAGTAAAGTGCCTAATCCCTTTATTCCAGCTGTATTGCAGCATTCTTTCTGTTTGTTCATCTAGTTTTTGTTTCCACTCCGTTTGTTCTTTTGTTTTAGGACTGTGGAAGGATCGATTAGTGTTGTCTTGGTGAATGACGTATAAATAATCATCTGATAATGCTTGTGAACTATATATTGGGGTGTCATTTTCATGGAGTTCTCCCTGGTGAAAAGTAATTGCTTGAAAAAGAGAAGAATCCTTAATAGGGATAGGCTTCTCTTGTAAGAGCCTTGATGTATTTTGTTTCCAATTCCCAAGTTCTCCGATCAGCCTTCCATTGGAGTATAAAAATCCTGCATCCTGCCGTAAATATGCTTTTCGGTCAAGAGTGGAATCTATCGTCCAGAGTAAGGAACTAGGTTTGATTAAAGATAAAGAGGTCCTGGCAGATGTAAAGTTAACATTAGGAGCAATTGGGAAATAAGTAATACTTTCTTCTGCAACAGGTGATTTTACTTGTGAGTAAACGTAAGCAGTGATACCGAGTATTAGAATTCCAACCATGATATATATTTTTTTCACAATTTTTCTTCCTTCCGTGGTTAAAATTACACTTTGTTTGTCCTGTTACTGTTATATGGCAACATAATCATGGAAATGCCAATAAATTGGACATGTATGAATGCAGAAGGATTTTTAAAGAATAATTGAATTATTGCCTTGAGGTGGAATTTTGCTTAGGTTATACTTTTTGTTGTGAAACTAATTGTTCTCTCCATATTAAAATTTAAGGAGATCATGATGAAAACGATTTATGAAATTCAGCAATTCTTAAAGCAATTCGGAACGTTTATCTATGTAGGGGATAGAGTTTCAGATCTTGAATTAATGGAGTCGGAATTAAAGGAGTTGTATCAGGCACAGTTAGTTGAAACAAGAGAATTCCAAACGGCATTGTTAATATTAAGACACGAAATTCAATTAGAGAAAGAAAAATCAAAATAACAAACAAAGATAGGTGAATATACATTGTCAGAAAAATGGATTGCAGGCGTTGATTTAGGGGGAACCACTACTAAAATAGCCTTTATCACGATGGATGGAGAAATCGTTGAAAAATGGGAAGTGCCTACCGATAACACCAATGAAGGTCAAAATATAACATCAAATATTTCAAAAGCCATTGATGAAAAATTAATCGAATTAGGTCAGATGAAGGACAAATTAATAGGAATTGGAATGGGTGCTCCTGGGCCTGTAGATTACGAAAAAGGAATCATTTTAAACGTGGTAAATTTAGGCTGGAGAGATAACTACCCATTAAAAGCGAGTCTCGAAAAGACCACCATGCTTCCTGCTACAATTGAAAATGATGCTAACTGTGCAGCCTTGGGCGAGATGTGGAAGGGTGCTGGAAATGGAGCTAAAGATCTTGTTTGCATCACGTTAGGAACAGGTGTTGGCGGTGGCGTGATTGCTAATGGGAATATCGTTCAAGGTGTGAATGGAGCAGCCGGGGAAATTGGCCATATTACTGCTATTCCTTTCGATGGAGCACCATGTAATTGTGGTAAGACGGGGTGTCTTGAAACAGTGGCATCAGCTACAGGTATTGTTCGCTTGGCGATGGAAGAGTTGAATAAAAGCGAAACAACCGGTGAACTTAGGAAGATCTTAAACGCTTACGGAAAAATAACGGCTAAAGATGTGTTCGATACAGCCAAAAATGGGGATGTATTAGCTCTAGAAGTTTTAGATGTGGTGTCCTTTCACTTAGGTTTTGTTGCCGCTAATATTGCCAACACACTAAATCCAAGTATGATTGTCCTAGGTGGTGGAGTCTCGAAGGCTGGGAGCTTTCTATTAGAAAAGGTAAAGGGGTATTTTGTCAAATTCGCTTTTACGGCTGTCAGAGAATCCACAACCTTATCTTTAGCAACATTAGGAAATGATGCTGGTGTCCTTGGGGCCGCATGGCTTATAAAGAATAAATTAAACCAATAGTAATCATTCATTTGGAAAGTCTGCAATCATGCAGGCTTTTTCTTTTCATACAATCATTCATTTCTCTCAGGCATCCAACATATTTATTTATGATGGGAGGAGGGGAAGTATGGAAATAACAATACGATCCGGAGATACATTATCTTTTTTTAGTAGCTTATTTAAGTTACCACTCAGCCTCATAGAAGATTCAAACCCTAATAAAAGCCTAAATAACCTAAAATTGCGAGAAAAGGTTAAAATACCAGGATATATATCTATCCCCTATTCAATACAAGAAGGGGAAACTCTAGTGGACCTTGCTGCGGCTGCCGATTTACATGTGGATGCATTTCTTATCCTTAATCCAAGGATAGACTCCGAACGTATGCAAATGGGTGATACTATATATGTACCAGAGAGGATTACCACTCCATTTACTACAGTGAAATCTGCTTGTAATTATACCAGTCTAATAAAAACAATTCATTCCCTTAAGAAAGCTTATCCTTTTATTTCAGTTAATATAATAGGTGAGAGTGTCCTTGGGAATTCCATTCATGAAATTAGAATCGGCCGGGGGAAAAAGAAAATACATATGAACGCCTCGTTCCATGCTAATGAATGGATTACAACTATGGTTTTAATGAACTTGGTTAATAATTATCTTCTCTCATTAACAAATGGATCTATGATAAGAGGAGAAAAGGCTTTTCATTCATATGAAGAAATAGAGTTATCTATTGTACCTATGGTGAATCCTGATGGAGTAGACCTCGTTTTAAATGGGCCTCCTAGAGAGTTGAGGGAGGATGTAATTGAATTGAATGAAGGAAGCGATGAATTTGTACATTGGAAGGCAAATATTAGAGGGATTGACCTAAATAATCAGTTTCCTGCAAACTGGGACGTTTGTAAAAGAAATAAGAAACCAAAATCCCCGGCACCTAGGGATTTCCCGGGTGATTCACCATTAACTGAACCGGAAGCGATTGCGATGGCGAATTTAGTAAAAAATAACTCTTTTGATTATATTATTGCCTTCCACACACAGGGAGAGGAATTTTATTGGGGCTATGAAGGTCTTGAGCCAGCAGTATCGGAAGAAATGGCCAAAGAGTTTGAAAGAGTAAGCGGATACCGAGCCATACGTTATGTAAATAGTCATGCAGGATTTAAAGATTGGTTTATCCAGGAGTTCAAACGTCCAGGTTTTACTATGGAGTTAGGAAAAGGGATCAATCCTCTTCCCCTATCGCAATTTCAAAAAATACTAAAGCCATCAGAGGAAATTTTTAAGGCTGCTCTTACTTTTTCATTTTTATAGATACTATATACTTGTTTTATCAATCCATACTGATTAAAATAAATTATCAACAATAAGACATTACGTTTAAAAAGCCGGGTATACGGCTTTTTTCCTATTTTGTCTTATAAGTAAGAAAACTTGAAACATTTTTGTGAAAAAAACGTACTAACATATGAGATGCATAGAGGGAGGGGGCAGTAGAATTAAATTGGACCAACTGAATAATAAGAAACATCTATTCTTTGTATTACTATTAATTTTCTTGACCCTTCTATCAACTGCCTGTGCTGATAAGCAGCAACCAAAACAAAAAACGAATGTAACAAAAGAGACGCAAAAAGAAACGACTCCGCCCGAGGGAGCTGATTGGAAATTACCAATCTCGATACCAAAAGGCGAGTTTTACATGCTTGGTGGATGGCTTTCTGACACGGAAGTTCTTTATATTACAAATCTGGAGCAAACATCAAGCGTATATAGATATGACCTTATATCTGGGAAAAGCAAGTTAATCTATAAAAGTGAGTACCCTATCGTTACTGTAAAAATAAGTCCTTCTAAGAAGAATATTTTAATTCATTCCTCCCCTTCTTCATACGAAGGGATGGTAACCATTATAGATAAAAATGGTAGTGAACAAATGAAGCAGTCATTTGCCTCCTATGAATTAGACTTTGAGTGGAATCTCTTTAATGAATCACAAATTCTTGTAACAAAATTTGATGAGGATTGGAACTTTCATTTATCGTTATTAGATATAAGTAAATCAAAAACAGTAGAGCTGGCCTTACCACAGCCTTTTATTAAGTGGATTGATGAAAAGAACGTTGCCTATTTAAATTGGGATAAAAATACTCCAACCTTATTTGCTCCACTTATTTTCAGAAGTATAGAAACTGGAAAGGAAAAAACAGTATTACCAGAAGTAATACAATTTTCGACTTTTCCCAATCTGTTAATGACAGTTTCTATTAAGAATGACGATTCATCCATGGCGGCTTATACATTTTTTGATGAAAAAATGAAAGAGGTCTTTGCATTTTCAATCCCACAGCTAACAAAGTTCTCAGATTGGTTAGTTCCATTTTATGATTATGCTGAGAATAGAGGGCAATTTATTACTTTTAAACCTCTTAACTCAGGTGAGGTTGATTCCTATAAAGAGGGTTTTGAACTCGTTTCTTATAATATTAAGAAGAAAAAGAGTGACCTAATTATGGAGGACCTGGATAACGAACCCATTCTTTTTTCTCCTTCAGGTAATGCCTTGCTTTACGGGAATCGTCTTGAAAAAATAATTGATTTAAAAACAAAAGAAATTTATGAATTGATTAAAGAATGACACACGTATAGTCATTCTTTTTGTTTTTTTAAGCAATGTGATAAAATCACGTTGTTATGAAATATGAAATCTAGGAAAAGAAGGTGCTTGACCATGGCCATTGTAGATGTGACTGTTATTCCATTAGGCACGGAAACTCCAAGTGTCAGTAAGTATGTTGCAAGTGTGCAAAAAGTTTTAAAGAAGTATGAGCGTGCTGGGAAAATTCGATTTCAACTTACACCGATGAATACTATTATTGAGGGTGAACTACCAGTTCTATTTGAAGTAATCCAAGCCATGCACGAGGTTCCATTTGCAGAAGGAATACAGAGGGTGGCTACAACGATTCGCATAGATGATCGGAGAGATGTGAAACGAACAATGGAATATAAAGTAGACCGGGTTACAAGCCTCCTAAATGAGGAATAAAAAAAGACTGTCAGCAGACAGTCTTTTTTTCAGGCCTGTATAAGGCATTAGGTGTTTTTAGTGAGTTCCAGTAGGAAAACCATGTTCTAATACTGTCATTACTGTAAACCATCCAAAAACGAGAAAAGAAGCGATACCCCAAAATGCACCTAAGAAATTTTTATTCTTTAGCGCGCTATATCCACCATATGCAGCAAGCAGGGTTACGATAGCGAAAATAATAACTAAACCCATGAAAAGTCCCCCCCTTTTTGGTAAAATGAGGCAATATGCCTAACTCTTTAAAGAAAATTATGTAACAATATTATATACATTCGTTTCCTATTTTATATTTTTTTCTTTCATTTGTCGAGAGCAAAAACAGCAATGAGTTTGCTGCAATTTTTCTCTCTTTATTAAATAGTGTAAAATAATTATATCGTATTGATTGGAGGAACTAGAAATGAAATGGCAGCAACTTCCTTTAGGAATTATACAAACAAACTGTTACATTGTTGAAAATCCAGACAAGTCATGCTTAATCGTTGACCCAGGTGGTGAAGGAAAGAAACTACTTCATTTACTGCACCAAAGAAAACTGAAACCTAGTGCTATCCTATTAACGCACGCACATTTTGATCATATAGGGGCCGTAGATGATGTGAGACAAGCATTCAATATTCCTGTTTATCTACATAAACAGGAAGAAAAATGGCTCGGAGATCCCGCATTAAATGGTTCTCAGTTTTTTATTCAGGTTGAGTCGATTAAGGTCGCTCCTGCTGACCACCTCATTAAGGATGAGGGGACACTGAAGATAGGTGATTTTGAGTTTGTCGTTTTTCATACTCCTGGCCATTCACCGGGAAGTGTCTCTTACTTTTTTGAAAAAGAAGGAATTGTTATTTCGGGTGATGCTTTATTTCAAGGTAGTATCGGCCGTACGGATTTGCAAGGGGGCAATCAGGCACAGTTGTTAAAAAGCATACATGACAAGCTTCTGAGTTTACCTGAAGACACGTATGTTCTTTCTGGTCATGGACCTGTGACAACTATTTTAGAAGAAATGGATAGTAACCCTTTCTTGAATGGTTTTTAGTTAGAGAGTGGATAAAATAAAGAAAAACCCTTCTCGAAGGAGAAGGGTTTTTCTGGGGGATGTTCTTTTCATATAACGGGAGGGGATATTGTTAAGCTACTAACCTAACAATATAATAACTTTAACACTATGTCAATAGTGATAACCTAAAAGGAGTCTTTATGATTAGCTATTTACAACAATTAATTTCAACAGAACCAAAGAATTTAATTTCCTATGCCGATTATATTTCAACTGTCCTTTACCACCCTGAATTCGGCTATTATATGAAAGACAAACAGAAAATTGGGCGGGACGGAGACTTCATAACCACAAGTAATATTTCTGATATATATGGCAGATTAATTGCTAAATGGTTCTCTCAGGTCTGTGAGAGAAATGTAATCAACCCTGTATTCTGTGAAATTGGTGCTGGTAATGGGCGTTTTGCCAGGGCTTTTTTAGAGGAATGGAACAAATCCATCCAAACACCAATCGAGTATTTTATTGTGGAAAGTAGTCCCTACCACCGCAAATTACAGAGGGAACTGCTAAGTGAAGATTTTTCCATTACCCAAGTAGAAAACCTTAATGAACTAGAGGCATTTGAAGGAATGGTCTTTTCAAATGAGCTTTTTGATGCACTTCCTGTTCATGTAATTGAAAAAGTTAATGGAGAGCTATTTGAGTTGATGATTGGCTATCAAAATGAAAAATTGTTTGAGAAAAGAGTCCCATTAACCAATAAAGCCATTTATTCTTTTTTAGAGGACAATCAACTGTATTTAAATGAAAACCAACGGCTAGAAGTTCCGTTAATAATGGAGAATATGCTGAAGGGAATTTCAAAAACTTTACTAAAGGGACTCGTCGTTACCGCTGATTATGGCTATTCCAATGCAGAATGGATGGAACCGCAAAGGGCAAGGGGGAGTTTACGAGGCTACTATCAACATCAGATGATTGATGATGTGTTACTGAATCCAGGGGAGATGGATATAACAACTCATATCCATTTTGATGCACTAATTCGAAAAGGTGAAGATGTGAATCTGAAGTTGTTAACCAAGGTAAGACAGGATCAATTTTTATTAAAAGCTGGGATTCTTAAGGATTTAGAAAATCATTACGACCCTAATCCTTTCTCAGAGGTCAGCAAACGAAATCGAGCCATTCGAAGTTTAATTATGCCTTCTGGAATAAGTACTTATTTTCAAATCGTGATTCAGCAAAAATCTCTAAATCTTACGGAGAATGAATTGTTTAGTGAATAAAAAAACGCCGGGGTTTCCGGCGTTTTCACTTCTTAATGTCCTCCGCCAAGCGGCATCATGAACGTTGTCCAATATGTAAAGCCGACGAAGAAAACTGTTAAATATGCTCCGAACACATACATATACATACGCTCAGATAGTTTTAGATAGCTAAGCAGAACGAAGAATCCTGTTTGAGCTAAGAAAAGCATTGCCGTCTTATCCAAATCACCTAGATAAAACATTACAGTAAAAATACCAGTCCAGAAACCACAAACTCTGAACATGCGATCCATATGTACCCCTCCTTTTACCCTACGATACCATCATTACAATATTATAAAGTAAAAGGCGGTATAATGTAAATAATGGTTTCGAATTAGTTTGTGACAAGTGCCTGATAAGAACATGTTTCACAGCCAGAAATCATATTTTCTTTTTCAACTAATTCAACCGAATTAAACAATGCGCCGAACATTCCTTTTAAGAATTCATGGTGCATACTGCAAACAGTTTCTGTATGTTCTTCAGCTACTTCCTTAAAAGGACAGTTGAAAATTTGAAAATAGATCTTGGTCTTTTCTCCATTTGCTTCAAATTCAGGATAAAAACCTGCAAGTGTAGCGGCACTTTTTAATATGTTTAGCTTTTGATCGAATTCTAATTCCTCACCAAGCGATTTTTTTGCCATTTCCTGTTCAATAATTTCCGTACCAAATCGCTTTCCTGTTAAGAAGAGTGCCTGTTTACCAGCTTCCCCTAATGAAATCATCGTTTGAATAGCCACTTTAGATAAAAGCATGTAATCGCGATAAGGGAAGTGCAGTTGAATCACATCATCTGATAGACGATATAGCCTGCTTGGCCTGCCACCCTTACCTGTTTTCTTTGTTTCAGATGCTAACATATTTACATCTTCTAATTTAGATAGGTGCAGTCTTGCTACATTTGGATGAATATTAAAATTTTCTGCTACCTCTTGGACAGTTACTTCTTGGTGACGTTTGGTAATGTATTGATAAATGTAATATCGTGTTGGATCTGACAAAACGTTTGTTATCTTCAATGTTTGTTCCATCTCTATTCACCTCGGACCCCCATAATTTATTCCATTATAATACAGTCATTATTACATGGGAATGAGGTTAACAATGTTAACACTATATGTTTAGAAAATGTTCACAATTATCGACTTTATATTGTAACATTATTAGAATATTTTTGTAGTTTTTAAAAAAAATTAAAAATAAAGAAGGAAGAGATAGAATCTTGTCGAATGTTAGTTAGGAGAAAATAAAAAGGTGGTGGTATTCATTGCCAGTTCAATTGAATTATTAGCTAATCGGATCATCTCAGATGCTGCTAGAAATCAGGCAACAGATATTCACATTATTCCAAGAAAAAAAGACACACTCGTCCAAATACGTTTGACCAACAAACTCATTCCTCGACTCTCTCTTCCAAAAGAAGAATGCGACAGATTAGTTTCCCATTTTAAATTTACAGCCAATATGGATATCGGAGAAAGAAGGCGTCCGCAGAGCGGTGCTATTTTTTGTGAGGTAGACGGACATGTGATGGGCCTCAGGCTTTCCACTCTACCATCAAATAACAGAGAGAGCCTCGTCATCAGGTTTTTACCCCAACAAGAACAGATTCCCTTTCATCAACTCTCATTATTTCCTTCAATGACTAGAAAGCTGTTAGCCCTTCTCAAACACGCTCATGGATTAATTATCTTCACAGGTCCCACGGGATCTGGAAAAACGACAACACTCTACTCTTTACTAAATGAAACAGCTCATTTATTCCATCGAAATGTGATTACACTTGAAGATCCTATTGAAAAAAATTATGATTCTGTTCTTCAGGTTCAGGTCAATGAAAAAGCAGGAGTCACATATGCTGCAGGACTAAAGGCCATTTTGCGCCATGACCCAGACATTATTATGGTTGGCGAAATTCGGGATGCTGAAACCGCCAAGATAGCTGTTCGTGCTTCTTTAACAGGACACTTAGTGCTTTCAACCATGCATACACGAGATGCTAAAGGGGCTGTATACCGTCTTCGAGAATTTGGTGTGAATTGGTTGGAGGTGGAACAGACACTAATTGCTGTTACTGCCCAACGACTTGTAGAACTTACTTGTCCATTTTGCGAGGGTGAGTGTTCTCCAAATTGTTATTCGTATGGAAGATGGAAACGAGCAAGTGTATTTGAACTTTTGTCAGGAAGGAATTTACATGCCGTTATGAAAGCGGCAAGGGGAGAGGTGATGATTCCTAGGTACCGAACCATTAAGGATGTTATTAATAAAGGTATTGCCTTAGGATATATTCAAGAATCTGAATATGAACGACTGGTGTATGAAGATGAAACCTCGTAAATGGTCGGTAAATGAACAAGCCAGTTTTCTAAAGAGAACGGGGGAATTACTAGCAAGGGGATACCCAATTGCAGAAGCAACCGCATTTACAGATACTGAAGAGAAAATGCTGATATATCAATGTTTTAACCGCTGAAAATATTTATCAAAAGGGGTTTTAAGATGTATCACTTTAGGATGCGTGGAACAATTAAGGATAATGATTACGATAAGGATAAGGTGTGTGAAGTTCTATATAATAACGGTAAACTGACAGGAAATAAATTGCTAGTACAGAAGGTTAAATCTCAATCTAAGATACATAATACAGGAATGGATGCAACGGCGGTAATGTTACTGATGAGAAACATCTGTACTAATGTTGAGATATGGGGAGAGTATCCAAATATTTATTATTAATAAACAAAAATAGAAGCCCTATAACAATTCGACAAGGTAATCATACGACTAGCTTAATCTAATTTCGTTATAGGGCTTCTCACAAGCATTATTCAGCTTTCAAATGGATTTCTAAGTGGATTCCTAACAGGTACATTAAGTTCATATCTAGTGACTAAGAAACAGGCTGTAAAAAGGGCTACAGTGTACAGCATCTTAACCTAAGTCCTTCAGTGAAGAATGGCTACGTAAATATTTGTAATCAGTTTCAGAGAAGTTCCCACTGACAAACCGCTGTACTTCCTGAATAGATAACGGTAGATAAGTACGTCCATCATTAGTATTAGTAGCTGTAGACTTCACGTTAGAATCCACAAAAACACCATTCTTTCTACCAGCCTGTACTAAGATTTCCTGTATCTTATAATCAAGGCTAGTTAATTCCTTCAGCTTTCCACCTTCTTCAATCATGGTATCAATTAGCTGTTTCTTGTAATACATCATCTTGCTGTAATGCTTCTTTTCCTGTATTTGCTTCTCACTTCGATATAGCCTGTCCAGTTCCACTAGCTTTTCACCAGCTTTAATCTGATGCTGTTTAATTGCATGGTTAAGGACTAGTAAGGCTTCCTGTTTCATTTCTAATTCATCCTTATAACGCTGTAAGGACTTTTTCAGTTTATTAACGTGGGAATCATCAGTTCCTTCTAATACAGCCTTAGCAGAAGCGGACGGGATTTCCTTTTCAGTTAGGAAGCGTATTTCTAGCTGTAAGTACTCTATACGTTCTGAAGTGTCCTGTAGCCTTGTACGGAGTTCTGTTTGCTTCTGATTGTATTCCTCTATAAAGGATTCTACTTGTTGTTTAACTGTCATCTTACTTTTCCTCCTTAGTGTCGTGAATGATAAATGGACTGTTTTCATATCTAAACTTATGCACATCTTCAGGCTTAACCCATGCGATGCCGTCTACAAATTTGTAACCAAATCTCGTATCGTTAAATCTATAGGTTACAGTCCCTTTAGTTGTTACAGACCTGAACGGTTTTACCTCCACCTTTACTAGTTGATTGCTGAAGTAGTTCTGAAGGTACTGTAGTCTTTCTGTTTGAGTGGTCATTTTCATTTCCCCCTAATTTAAAAATTTCCACGTTAGGATTCCAGTACTGAAGCTGGTTGCGATGGATGTATCCTTGAATATTTACTCTGATAGTACGGTGTAGGCTACTGAAGTAAAGCTTATTTTTAAGTAAGAAGTTTACCTTTGAGGTGTAAGCTTTCTTGTTTGTAGTAGCTATCAGGTTGCTGATGCCTATAATAGCTTTGTACCTTGTCTTAGATAATAGGCTGTTTAAGGAATCCTTAGCCTTATCTGAAGCCAAATCTAACGGCTGGAGGTAGTTGATTTCTATCCTTTCAATACGGCTGATAAGTAATTCCAGCTTGATATTCAATTCCTCTTTAGTGATTTCTTCCTGGTACCATTCTTTGCTGTAGTCGATAAGTTCCTGACAGATAGAGTTAATCTCATTCATGTATTCCACATCCTTTTCTTAGCTGTATTTACCATCCTGTTTATGAGAATCAGTTCTGTGATTTCTAGTCCATATTGCTGAAGTATTTCTAGTACTATCTGAAGTTCGTAGTCCTTCCAGCTGTCAGTCTGTTGTTTATATGTGATATTAGCTTTTGTACAGCGTAGCCTAACAGCTATAGACGAATATTTGATGTTATACAGCTTGAATAAAGCTGATAGCGTAGCCGTATCTAAAAGGTTTAGAATATCGTGGTTATTCATTTAGTCACATCCTTTAGTTAAATAAGTCCACAAAAAAGAAACAGGCTTCCCAAAAGGAAACCTGTTCGTCTTTTCAGTTGTTGGAAGGGTATATAAAGTAAGTCTTTAACAAGATGGAAGTAGCTGAAGGATAAAACAGAAAGGGTAAAAACAAATATCCTACAGCTAGTTCCTACTCTTATAGGTGGTTGAAGGGGTGTAAATACTACACTAATCCTGTGTCCATTCTGTGAAACTTTTAACAGTCTAGTAGGCTGTTTTTTTTTATGTCTGTTATTAGCGTTACTTTGCTACGACTTCGGTGAACAGGGCTTTGCCACTGTATCACCTACGTCTAAGCATCCATTAAACAAAAAATCTATATCTGATACTAACACTAATACAGGTCTGGCTATCATGTGTTAGTGTCCTTTTACAGTGTATTTGAAGGTTACTAGTATATAGAAGATGTAGCCCTTTAGGGCGTACAGATTCTAGTACTAGGTCGGGGTATAGGGGTTGACAAACCCCATACGCTAATAAGTCTTAAATTACTATTCATTTCGTTATTTGGTTAGGAGGTTGATTAAGCTACAGTTCTTATCAGTATCTTATAGACTAGAGAAACAAAATGCCTTGAAAATTAGCTTCATCCCTACAGCCACAAGGGATACAGCAATTTTTTTCAACGTAGGTTTTGTGGACAATCTTGCAGTTTCAACGTAGGTTTTGTGGACATTTTTGCATGACCTACAAATAAGCAGCTATCCATACTTTTGTAAGCTGAATGTAGAACTTTGGCATACCCAACCGCCTTTATATGTACAGAAAACTATTTCCTGTCTTTTTGTAAGCTTGGGAATAGCTTCTGAATCACACATAAAAGGAGAAGCTGAAGAAGATGAAAGCTAATGATATTGAATTGTTTAGACATATAACTGAAGATGGTGAAATACAGGAAAAGCTAATTATTCATAATCCTGAAGGTTATGTAGTAGAGGATAAAGATGCCAAAGTAAGAAAGCAAAAGTACTATTTCAATCAAAAGAATTATGAACTTTTTACTGACGTAGTAGGGGGGTTTACTTTCATGTTAGTAGATACATTGAAGGCACTACACAAGGATGCACGTTTTAACGATATGGAAAAGGCTAGAATTATGTTTCTAGGTACTTATGTTTCCTATGATGATAAGGGAAGTTACCTAATGACTAACAACAATAGATTCCTTCTAAAGAAGGATTTAAAGGGGTTACTTGAAATCAGTAACGAAAAGGAATTTTATAAGTTTTATAACAAGATGATTGAAACAGGAATCCTAGAGGAAGAAGTATTAGGACGTTTTGAAATCAGGTTGAAATGGAGTAGTAAATACCACTTTAAAGGGAAGGCATCTAAAGGGGTAGCTGGTGGAACTGAAACAGTTAAAGCCTATGATAGACAGATTCAAGCGTTATATCAGGAAAAGGATACAAAGGGTAAATCAGTTAATACACCTAAGAATCTGTACATCTTATTCATGGTACTTCCTTTTATTAATGTTGAATCAGGTGTACTTTGTCATCAGCAACAGAATCCTATAGAAGATGAATGTCAGCCTATAGAATTAAATGAACTAGCTAAGATGTTCGATTATGCTAAACCTTCAACGCTGAAGAATAAACTTTTAGGATGTAAGCTTTATAGTACCAATGTTTTCTTTATCGGTGAAGGGATGAAGGGTAGAAAGAAATATACTCGTATTTTCGTAAATCCTTACGTTGCTAGTAGAAGCGGTAGAGTGCCTAATGAATCATTAAAAGCAATGTTCCCTAATACTGAAAAGGCAATTGTAGAGAAACTACAGGATAAGCGGAAAAGTAAGTAAATGATACTTTCCTCACTGGTTTATTAACTTCGCAGGTGGGGATTTTTTCGGTTGTTTCAGGGGAGACTTGAATTAGTCTTTTAGGCGGATTCTAATTAACGTATAATGAATTTGATAGGGGGCTAATATGAAAAAATTATTATTTTATGCAGGGTGCTTAATGTTTATTGTGGGATGTTCTTCACAAGCATCACAGTCTTCACCTGAAGAGACACAGAAAAAGATAGATAAGGCATTTGCTGAAGAAGAACATTTTAATAGAAGTAGGGCTAGAGAGTTTACTCAGAAGGTAGAAGAAATAAAAGGGTATGTTGGTAATGAAGTTTATGGAACTTATGATGAAGTAACCACCAGTTTCCTTCCATGGTCTGAAACAATAGATAAGGGTAATGACACCTATGAAATTAAGGGGATTAATTTTGATGATTCAGTAATAGTTAAATTTGATGATAAAGATATTCTGAAAGAAGTTATTTATGAAGAGAAAAATTAACCTTGGATATTATCTTTTTAACATTTTAAGGTGTAAGTGAATAAACGAGAAATCCTTTACTAAGGAATTCTTATTTCTTGTACAGCTGTCAGTTCACCCTGATAGCTGTATTTTTTTTACATTGATATATTCATAATGTTGTTGAAATAGAATGGTATATATAGGAAAATTATACTATTAGATTGTTCCTGCGTAGGGGGAGTATATATGATTAGTCAGAAAAGGCTATTAAGCACTTTGCTAATTGGCATCTTAATGGCTTTATTAAGTGGTTGTGGTAGTGAAACAACGGCAAGCAGCGTTGTAGAAGCTTTAAAGGATGAAGATTACGATAAGGCTACACAAATTTTTGATGATGCTGTTTACGAATCAGATGAACCATACGAGATACATGAAGCAACTTCACAGGCAATACGAGAATACCTAGATGAAATTTACGGTAATTATTATGATACGAGTGATGAAGATTCTTTCTATACTCTTTTAGATAACATTGAAAATATAGGGATAGATGATGAAGAACTATCTGATGCTATATCTGAATTTAGGGGATTTAAGGACGGAAGAGACAGTGTAGACGATAGTTATACAAATGATGACGAAAGTTATGATGAAGATGAAAGTAATTATGACGATAGCTACGATGACGAAGAATACACCGAAGATGATGAGTATTACGAGGAAGAAGAAGTTTCATCAGAAAATCCTTACACTGCTACAAGTATAGACCACGATTGTACTGACTTTGCAACACAAGAAGATGCACAACTTTTCTACGAGGCTAATGGTGGTCCTGAGTATGACCCACATGATTTAGATAGAGATAATGATGGAATGGCTTGTGATTGGAATTAAGCTGGATGTTTGGAGATGGGGAAATGAATAGACAA
Organism: Neobacillus phoenicis; assembly: GCF_047302305.1. Classification (NCBI taxonomy): domain Bacteria; kingdom Bacillati; phylum Bacillota; class Bacilli; order Caryophanales; family Bacillaceae; genus Neobacillus; species Neobacillus phoenicis. The sequence goes on from NZ_CP154847.1 coordinate 2,157,082, forward strand.
AAAGTCGATATGTTATACGAGTTTTTAGAGTTTAATGCAATACAACCGAATTTGCCTAAAGAACAAGCCTATTTAATCAATCAGTGTTCTAACTGTAAAAAAAGTGATGTTTTTCCTTCTGTTATGCCATTAGGATTTTGTGGTTTATCTGATTTTGATAATATAGATTTAAGCTGGGGGAGAATAAATCTCTCTAACGCTAATATTTTTGGGATTTGTGTTGATTGCCTTAAAAGAATAGAGGAAGAAAGAAAAGGTTTTAACGTGTTTTATACACTTCCAAAAAGTTTTGAATTTTTACCTCAGACACCTGAAAATGCTAACTTTTTTTTCGGTGTTGAAACACTAGCAAGTAATCCTATTCATCATGGATTAATATCCGAAGATATTTTTACATTTTCTGAAGAAGAAACAATGTACCAGCGGATAAAGGAAAATGCAGAGTTTACGGCTAAACAATTATTAGTTGAAAATAGATTATTATCAAATAAGATTAATAACATTGAAGCACTACATAAAAAAGAGTTAAAAAAGAAAATTAACTGGACTATATTCTTTACTGCTATTGTGGCAGGTGGTTTTATGGCTTGGTTTAATCATTAAGTAACAGCTGTTAATTCAGCTGTCTTTTTTTATACAGCAGAAAGTAACTGGAAGCAAGGTGATACCAAAAGGCGACACCGTAGGGCATGATTTCAAATAACTTCTAATTGATAATCGTTATCAGTAAAGGCTTTAAGCTGGATGGGGTGGGCATATTCTGACTTTGATACGATTACATCAGCTTCTTAACAGGATACAAAAACACGTTTATTAAGGTATACCTTTAAGGATAATGTAAAGATGCTTTAGTTAGTGTTTATAAAACGCCTAAAATATATTTATAAACGTTTATAAAATATTGTTTACCTTTATAAACGTTGAGTGTATTATTAAATCAATAAATATATTGTTAGGGGTTGCTAATATGAGTAATAAGACATTCGCTTACATACGTGTATCCAGTAAGGAACAGAACATCGACAGACAGCTTCAGGAAATGCTGAAATTAGGCATTAATGAGAGGGATATATTCATTGATAGGGAAAGCGGTAAAGACTTCAACAGAAGCCAATACCAAGCCCTAAAACAGTGTTTACGTGAAGGGGATTTACTTTATATTAAGTCTATTGATAGATTCGGTAGGAACTCACAGGATATTAAGAAAGAGTGGGAATGTATCACAAAAGATATTAAAGCTGATATTAAAGTGTTAGATATGCCCTTATTAGATACCACGCATGAAAAAGATAAGCTGGGTACATTCGTTTCTGACTTAGTGCTACAGGTACTGTCCTTTGTAGCTGATAGGGAACGTGATAACATAAGACAGCGACAGTCTGAAGGGATAGCTGTAGCTAAAGCTAAAGGGAAGCATCTAGGACGTCCACAGCTTAATTTACAAACACTAAGTAAGGATACAAAGGATACACTAGCACAGAACTATAAAGAGTGGATTAATAAAGAGATTACAGCCGTGGAGTTTATGGGATTATTAGGGCTAAAAAAGAATACCTTTTATAAAATCATCAAGGAATATGAAATGGAAATAAACTAGCTTAATGGCTGGTTTATTTTTTTATATAATGATTGATTATTAATAAACAAAAGTATGAAAGAAGCATGGGGTATGGGTATAGGGTGGAAGGGGTAGGTGTGACTTCCGAAAAAGAGTGTTGAAAAATTTTTCGCTATAAAAAATAACCAGTGAATAAATCTCTGGCTTTATTTATCTTCTTCTAGTCTTTTTCTAAGTTTTAAAATAGATTCTTCTAGTATTTTTAATTCTGATTTAGCACTCTTTTTATTGGTAAATGAAAAAAAATCAATTTTTTTAGTGATATTTTCATCTACTTCTTTTGGCTTTATTACTCTAATAATTTGGTCATCAATATTACTCATATAATCACCTCCAATTCAACAGTACACTCCTAAGCCAACAGCTTACAACAGTATTCATTCCAAAAGTGAATATTTTATCTACGCATATTATCCTTCAATGCTGTTTGCACTAGTTACTCTTTGAATATCCAACAAAAAAATATTAAGCTAAGTCTGAAATTAATATCCATCCCGTTATTTAAGTGTGAGACAAAAACAAAATAAAAAGGATGGATGAATATAATGAATAACTTAGAGACTCAAAAGTGGATTGAAAGACAAAATAAAACATGGAAAAAAGAGGGAAGTGTACTAAGGAAGAAGAGAAAAGATTTAGAAGTTAAGGTAAAAGATATCGCTTCATTATTATGTGTTTCTGAATCCCGTTTTTACAGCTTAGAAGTAGGGAGACCTGTTAGTGATGCTGTTCTTCTTCGTAACTCATATAATATGGCATTAGAAAAACTAACAGGGATGGAAAACATGCAATCAGAAGCTAACTATGTTTACAAAGAGGAAAATACATTTACTTTAAAGGTTTTGAAAAACAAGTTACAGGAGTGGATTAAAATTTCTTAAAAAGAAGAAACCGCTGTTTGATTACAGCGGTTTTTTTTTAATGAAGAAGAAAAGGTGACTATACTGGATTACTTCTATAGAAAACAAAATAAAAATTAGTTATAGTTCTGATTAATAACAGAAGAATTTGCAAGGTTGAAAATGTTTCTATAAATAAAAATGTGTTTACTAGTAATGTGACATTAAAGAAGTGGAGAATAAACCCAACAAAGAATATGAAAATTAGTAGAAACAACTGTATAAAAAGTACGTAGACTAGGTTAATAAGCAAGAGTTGATACAAGCTTATGGTGTCATTTCCAATTTTTCTGTTATTAGTCAGTGTTGCTTTCATCCTGTTAATGTTTTGATTATCGCTTGCAATTAAAACAGTCAATGAAGTGATTGTAAAACCAATAAGAATAGCTAGTGTGTTAGGTAAAATATCTCTTAGTTTGCTGATTGCTTTAACTGAATCACCGAGAATTAAGAATGTGATTATAACTAATGTGGATGCAAGCAGTGGTACAATCCACTCAAAGTAAACTTCTTTTCTTTTAATTGTTCTAAAATAATCGATAATTGGAATCAGCCATTCCGCGTATAATAACCTACCCAACCTCATTAAAACTAACTCCCAGTAATTCAGCCATCTTATCCAACACATCCCTTGAATTTACTGTTCCGTTGTCCTCTAGTTCCGCACGCACGTATTCTAATTTTTTCATTACCTCACTATCTAATCTTATGCTGTTTCGGTTTTCATCTTGCCCAAAAATTCTAATTCTTGTTATTTCTGAACCATCTCCAGTGAGTGATTCATAAAATCTTTTAAACATAGTTTTGCCTAATGATTCACCTTTTTTAGCTTTCATTGTAAGGATTACATTCTCTTGCATAGATAAATCTTCTCGTTGAAGTAAGCCCATTGCTTCAGAACCTAATATTCTCTTATGTTTATAAATCTCTCCTACTTTGACCTTTGTCATTCCATTTAGGCTAGAAAGGAAGTCCTCAGAAGGGATAATTCCAAAGGATATTCGGAAGTTAATAGGAAGTCCAATATTTCTTAAATATTCCTTTAGACAATGGTTTAGATACTTTCCTAATTCATTAATGGTAACTCCACTTCTTCTTTCTTCTAAAATTAATTCTGCTTCATGACTATCCAATTTTAAACATAGGTGGGTAAGTTCTTTATCTCCTTCATGTAGTTTTTTGTCGGAGTCTCTAGTAGTCCCATCAACGCTGGACATATAATCAGGAGAATGATTGTATTTACAAGATTTAATAATCATCTTTGCTAAATCAAGATAATTTATTTGTTCCACGATAGTTCTTTCAATTGAAATAGCTTTGTTACTTTTATTAATCTTCATTAAAAAACCAAAGTTATCTACGAAATTAATGAAATTTAAGAAGAATTGTTTGTCAAAAAACTTCTCATTATTACCGTACTTTTCAAAGATGACCGTATAATAGCCTATTTTTCTATCAGCAATACTCAATATAAAAACCTCCAAATTCTCCTAATTTACTACATTTATTTTATAATAGTTTCATAGAGTAAATAAAGGATGAATTGGAATTATATAACAAAAAGTTGAGTGTGTGACCATAAGAAAAGGCACCTAATTCAAAAACTAGCTGCCTTTTTGTACATTAAGCTATTTCATCGATGGAACTAAAATTAACCACAAATCCTTTATTTACCGATTCCCACAAATAAAGTGATGCTAGGGTTAAATGGGGTTTCCATTGATTTAATTTAAGTTCAAGAAGTTTCTTTCCTTCAGTATTGCTTTCTAAATTATATAACCATTTACAAGAACGTTGCAAACCAACGTCACTTAAGGATAAAACATCTGTTCTGCCCAAAGTGAAAATTAAAAACATCTCAGCAGTCCAATTCCCAATACCTTTTACTCGTGACAACTTTTGGATTACTTCTGCATTACTATCCATATGAAGTTGTAACAAATCTAAATCACCCAATAAAACCTTTGTGCTTAAGTCCTTAAGGTAGGTTACTTTCTTTGATGATACTCCAAGATTTCTTAAATCAATATCAGGAATAGATAGAATTGTTTCAGGTTTTACTTCGATACATAGCTTTTTTACTTTTTCATAAATAGTTTTCGCTGGTTTTGGGGAAAGTTGTTGTCCTATAATTGATTTAATCAGGTTCTCATACTCGTGGTGCTTTGTAGGTACTGGTATTGTTAAAGGGCCTATTACATTAATTAGCTTGCCGAGTGTTTTGTCAGAACATCGTAATGTGTTTATCTGTTTAGTGAATGAATTGGATTCAATAAAGGAACTCATCGATATCACCTATTTAGAAATTGAAGTTATTTTGTACTATGTTTTTCTTTATCAAAATATAGTATAATTTATGTCCTACTGAGTATCAAATTAAAGGTGGTAATAAAATTTGTGGAATAACATATTTCGCTTAACTGATTTCAATCATATGGCAAATGAATATAGTTTTGTTGGTGAAGGAGATTCATTAGAATTATTAAAAAAAATTAATGATGAATCTGTTGATATGATATTTGCAGACCCTCCATACAATATTGGAAAAGATTTTGGCAACAATCTTGATAAATGGAAAAATGTAAATGATTATGTTGATTGGTGTAAAAAGTGGATAGATGAATGCTTTAGAGTTTTAAAGCCAACTGGAACATTTTACTTCATGACAGCTACTCAACATATGCCTTATTTAGATATTTACGTTAGTGAAAATTACAACGTTCTTTCACGAATTGTCTGGACGTATGATAGTTCTGGAGTACAATCCAAAAAAATGTATGGTTCACTTTATGAACCAATATTAATGGCTAATAAAAGTGACAAAGCAAGCTATACGTTTAATTATGAAGATATATTAGTTGAGGCAAAGACTGGGGCTACAAGGAAATTAATCGATTATCGTAAAACTCCTCCTCAGCCCTATAATACTAAAAAGGTCCCTGGGAATGTATGGGAGTTTCCGCGAGTAAGGTTTAAAATGGAAGAATACGAAAATCACCCTACTCAAAAACCTGAAGCATTATTAGAACGTATTATCCTAGCTTCAAGTAATATTGGTGATGTTATACTAGACCCATTCTCAGGTTCTTTTTCTACATCATCGGTTGCAGTGAAGAACGGAAGAAAAGCAATTGGGTTTGATGTTAATATAGACTTTTTTAAGATTGGTCTAAGAAGAACAGGGGTTACTACTGTTTTTGATGGGGAACAATTAGTAAAGGATAAAAGTCGAAAAACAAATAATAAGTCCAAAAAGGACCATAGTAAAGACAAAGTTGAACAATTAGAGGCATCTTTTTAGGATGCCTCTTTCTTTTTAATATTAATCAATGTTGTACTCAACTTTACATTGTATTATTAATTCTGTAAGTAATTTTTCAAGTAATTCCTGTTTAATAATTACTTGTAAATACTCTTTTAATGTTTCGATAGTTATTATTTCTTCAAAGCCTGCAAGATAACGTTTATAAACAGACTGGTCAGGATATTCTGCTTTAGCTTGTTCTATTATCTTTTCCATGACTTCTTCAGGGGACATGTTTGTTTTAATCACAAAGGTAATTGGAAATTGGTTCAACTTTTCAATATCTAAAAAATATTTTCTGAAATCAAGCACCTCTGTAACCTGAAAAACTCTACCTAAAGGCTTCATAATAAAATCAATTCCACCATCATTTGCATTGGTTCTCCCTGTTTTATATAAGGTTAGTGGTATTCTTCTTAAGGTTTTTTCTGATTCCCCATAAAAAATAACTCTATCATGATAAGCATATTTTGTAATGCAAAATGATACTATTTCGAAGATTCTTGCATCTACGTTTAGGTCTAATAAACTTAAAATAAATTCTTCAGCTTTATCAGGAAACTTTCTATAATTTTCTTTGTGATGAAGGCAAGTTTCAAAGAAGGTATTGAATCCTTCTCTTTTTAAATTAACGTATGTATCAATAATATTAATAACATCTTCAGAAATATTAATATCACCAACTAATAAAAGTTTTTCATTAATCCAATACCTTTTTGTATCCAAATTGCGAATTATTGGTACTTCATTTAAAGCAGTAAAAAATTTACGAAACTCATCATTACATCTACTATTTAAAGCGTGATTTTGTAAACTTTGACCAAAGGGTAATTCTCTCTGTCTTTTAAAAGCATCTTTAAACATCATCCCGTCATAGTTTTTATACTGTTTACTAACCAAAAATCCTTTTTGTATATAGTCTTCAATTAGGACATACAATGCGTAAAGGTTAGCAAAGGAACCGCGTGCTTTACTAGATGCGTTTACTGATGTTGTTTTTCTGACAAGATATTGAATAAGTGGTGCATTATAAACTTTTTTTGAATATCTAGGGCTATACTTTTCTTCAATTATTTCCTTAATAAAATCACTCATTTTCCTTAGTCTCCTTATTATTATCAAATTCATTAAAAAGATTTGATGAGAAAAACTCTTCTAGAGTTACCTCAAGTGAGTCTGTTATTTTTTTTAAGGTTCCAATCGATATATTTCTTCTTCCATTTTCAACTGAATTTATATAAGTTCTATCTAAGTTACTCAAAAGGGAAAGCCTTAACTGACTTATATCGTTTTTATTTCTTAACTCTTTAATACGTTTACCAACATGAATCTGTAATTTGTCCAAAGGTAGAATCCTCCCATATTTATCAAGTTAGATTTAATATGCACTACTTGCAACGGACTATAAGTCACGTATAGAGTGGGTGATTAATGTGTACAATTTAATGAGGTGGATTTTATGGAAAATAAAATAGTTTGTTTTAGTGCATCTAGTAAAAACGCATCTAAAAATCACTATAAGACAGTAGAAAGCAACGTAATGGTAAGTGATATCTTAAAGTACATTGAACAGATGGATGAAAGTCTAGAAGGAATTAAAAATCTGAGTATGGTCTCAATTTGGGCACTTGGAGATAGTAAAAAGAAGTTTTCTCAATGGTCTAAGTTAAGATGCGGGGACTTAGCGGTGTTTTATTCAAATAAAAAATTCATTTCATATGGAGAGATAATTGGACTAATTGCGAATAATAAAATTGCCAAATTCTTATGGGATGATGAAACATACAAATACATAGTAATAATGAAACCAAATACAATAATTAATAGTTCTAGGGAAAGGTTATGGGGGAAATTCGGTTATTCGAATAAAGCAACAATTCAAGGAATGATGATACCCAATATAAAAAGGCAGAATGATTTTTTGAAAGACTATAATGACCTTTATAGTTTTATGAGGGATATAATGTAGTAAGTGAAATTTGGTATAATTGGGGACAATCACTCATGACATGTAGAAGCGATAGGACAAAAATAAGCCACCGTCTTAATAACGGTGGCTACACGTATTATCTAGTTATAAACCATACATTTACGAATACACCTTTTTCTACTTCTACATTTCCTTCTTCATCTACCCACGTATGAATATCATCACGTCTATAGTAAATTTTATCAATGACTAGCTTTAGTAAACGATTTACTTCAGGATAATCTTCAGGTTGTATCACTGGAATCTTATCTTCGCCTACACGTCTTGTAAGCTTTCCTTTTCGCTTTCCAGCGATTCTTCTTACTTCAGTTATCCAGCGTAATCTATCTTCATACTTCTTCACTACTGTAGCTGTATCCACTGCTGTTAAACGCTTATTTAATTCTACGATGTTAGTTTCTATTTCCTTTATTTCTTTTTCACTTTTATTTTTGACTAGCAACCATTCTTCTTTAGTAAATTCCTCATCTAAGTATTTTTCCCTTGCCTTATCTACCCTGTTTTTCAGCTTTTTCTTGGTGGAATTTAAGTTATCAATCTGTGTTTTTATCTCATTCGCTGTATCTTCTGAAGAAGTATCTAAAGCCTTTTCCCATTCTTTTCGGAATTTCTTTTCTACAGATATCAATTCATTCCAAAAGTATTCCATAAAATTCTTTTCAAGGATTCCACGCATACCACAGCGACACTTCTTAACGATTAATTGCCTTCTTGATGGATTCCATTGAAAGTTCATCTTATAGCCACACTGACAATATATTAAATCTTTAAGAATAGTCCTTACTTCACCCCTAGAACGATTCCTAACCTCATTGTCACCGCTTGTCCGTTCCTTAATGGCATCCTGTACCTTTAACCACTGTTCCATAGAAACGATGGAAGTGAAGGCATCAGGGACTTCTATATCATCAGTGATTTTCCCTTTCTTATCAGAAAGCTTAAATAACAGCGTACCAGTATATTGCTTGTTTTTTAGGATGTTCTGTACTGATTTAAAGGCAAATTTACCTCCATTACTGCTTTTCAAACCTCTTAGATTTAATTCTGATACTATTTGTTTCATGCTAAAGCCTTTTTCTGCTAGGTCGTAACATAGTTTAACTGTAGGTGCATCATTATTAGGCTTTAATGTACGGATTTTATTAACTATGCTTACATCATAACCATATGGTGCTTTAGCTGACACGTATTCACCACGTTTTGCCTTTAAAATCATACCAGTTCGCATTTGGTCTTTAATTGTTCTAAATTCACTACTATTAACCGCAGATTGTATATCATACAATGTTCTTTGTGCATTGATGTTAAGGTCAAATGTTCCTTCTTTTACAGTTATGAGTAGTACATTATTTTCAGCGAGAGTATCAGCTATAATATGACTATTTACTCCACTTCTTGCAAGTCGGGATATTTTAACAGTAACTACAGCATCATACATACCTTTTTCAATATTTTCTAATAAACGCTTCAGTTCTTTTCTTTCTTCAAACTTACTAGCACCTGAAATTATTTCTTCATATTCATCATAGGTATATCCTTTTTCTTCACATAACCTTCTTGTAATTTGTCTGTGGTTACGGAGTGTTTCATCTGTATCTCCTTCACTTCGGCTTTTACGGTTAAAGATTGCTACATGATATTGCTTTGTCATTGATATAGTACCCCGCCTTTTCTTGTAAGCATGTGGCTTGTGACTTTAATATAGATTTATTAGGTAAGGGTATTATATCAACTGGTATACATAAATGCAATTGCAGAAGCAATTGAATCTATAGCATTGCAATTACCTGCAAAACGAAAGGAGGAATTATATGATTGTTTAATTGAGTTAAAAAAAGGATTACCATTTCATGAATCATTAGACAATCTTGGATTTCACAAGGATTTAATTGGTTATGTTTATTATGCTGAGCAACATGGCAGCTTTTCCGATGCGCTCTTAGAAGGCAGTAGTCTAGCTTTAATGAAGGGTAAAGATCTGCATAAGCTTTTGAAATTACTTCAATATCCGCTGGTATTAATCTTTATAACAGGTGTCCTTTTTATTTTCGTGGAAAACACTCTACTCCCTAGATTTACCACTCTTTTTTCATCTCTTGGCCTTGAAGAAAACTTTTTTACAAAGGTTATCTTCATGTTTGATCAATACTTCCCCATTGTTATCGGTAGTCTGCTTTTGACCTTACTCCTAACATTTGTTTATTATTTTCTCATTTTTCGTAAATTCTCCATCTTGAAGCAAAGGTCGATACTTGTTCAAATTCCAATTGCTGGCAAGCTCCTCAAATTACTGTATACCCATTACTTTTCCATCCAGTTAAGCTTTTTATTATCTGGTGGCTTATCTGTATCAGAAGCCTTGCTACTATTTGAGAATAACCTAAGTCAGCCTTTTTATAGTCAAATCGCGGGAACAATTAAAGAAAACCTAGTAACAGGTGAAAAATTGGAGACTATCTTAACGTCCTTTACATTTTTTGAAATGGAATTCTCTATGATCGTCAAACATGGACAAGAAAATGGGAAATTAGAGCAGGAATTACTCTTTTTTAGTAAACATTGTCTCAACAATATGGAAGAAATAATTGAAAAAAGCTTGAAGACGATTCAGCCAATATTATATTTATTTATCGGATTTTTAGTTGTTTCAATGTATTTGGCTATACTTTTACCTATGTTTCATCTATTAGATGGTATCTAAAAATGGAGGTTTATATGATGAATAATGAAAAAGGGTTTACACTTATTGAAATGATGATTGTTATGCTGGTTATTTCCATCCTGTTGATTATTACAATTCCAAACGTAGCAAAACATAATACAAATATTAATAATAAGGGGTGCGAGGCTTATGTAAAAATGGTTCAAGCCCAAGTTCAGGCCTATGAAATGGATAAAAACAAGGTGCCCACACTCCAAGACCTTAAAACTGAAGAGTATATAAAGGATGATGCAAAAGGTTGTCCGAACGGAAAAACAGTAAATATAGATTCAAATGGGAATGTCACAGCTGTAGTAGCACCTTAATGAACTGGTGTCAAAAAGGATTCACGTTGATTGAATCACTTCTGGTCCTTTCCATTTTTATGATTATTTCCTCAGTCACTGTCTTCACCTTAAGACCTCAGCACTCTTTTATTGAAAAGGATTCCTTTTTCACCCAACTAAAAGCTGACTTGTATTATGCCCAACAGTATGCCATATCGCATCAACATGAAGTAACAGTTCAAATTGTGCCTAAAGAATACATGTATTTTATGATATGCAGTGCAGAGGAAAGACCAATTATTGAAAGAGACTTCTCACATAATGTAAATTTCACTGAAGGTACGATGCCCTTTAATTTTAAGTTTCTTCCAGATGGAAATATAAATAAGTTTGGTAGCTTCATACTGTACTATCGAAATAAAATATATCGTTTGACCTTTTTAATTGGAGAGGGACGGTTTTATGTTTCCGAATAGTAAAGGATTTTTCTTACTGGAATTACTCCTATCACTGTCTGCGTTGTTAGTGATAAGTATGTTTTTACTACCCATTTATATTCAAGTAAGAGAGCAATCACATCAAGTTGAAATAGAAAATATTGCACGAAAGTTTATGTATGAAGAATTACAGGCGAGGATGATGGATCACAATAATTTTAACAATTACTCGCTTGTTCAAGATGGAATAGAATATCAAATTTTTTGGAAAAATTCCCTTGAAAATAGCGGAAAGGTGGTATGTGTGAAAGTTGAAAGGAATCCCTTTATACATGGATCTGAAACATGTGGAATATTCGAATGAAAAGGCATTTACACTTATTGAAGTACTAATCGCTTTTTCGGTCTTTAGTATCATTGTCTTTTTTATGATGCCTATTTTTCAAATAACTCTCAATAATAATGATACGCAAGAGCGATTGCGGGCTATGGAATGGGAGGTCTTTTGCAGTCAAATAAAAAAAGAAATGCGCTACTCTAGTAATGCTCAAGTGTTATCAGGCCGCTTAATCCTAACCAAAGATACAGAGACAGTCCAATTTGAAAAATACGGTACGAACCTACGGAGACGAGTGAATTCCACAGGGAACGAAATTATACTTCAAAACGTGGCACAGTTTTCTCTAACACTGCTAAACAACGCTGTTAAAATTACGGTTGTTGACCTTTCAGGAAAAATACACACCGTAACCATTTTTTCTTTGGTCAATTGGAACAAGGGATCATGATAAATAGGGAGAATGGATTTACTTACCCACTGACACTTTGTTTGCTTCTGGTTTTTTTAGTATTCCTCACCATGCAGGTTGATCAATTACTTATGGAAAGGAAACTAGCACATGAATCAGCAACTATTCAACAGGAGGAATACTATTTTCTCTCTTCGATAAAAAAGGTGGAAGCCTTATATCAAACAGTAGAAACCATTCCATTAAAAGGTGGTTGGACATTTAGCAATGGAACGATGGAGTACCAAGCAGAAGCACCTACAGGTGGCGTTCAAAAGGTGACCTTTAATTTGGTATTAAATACCGGAATAGCAGTTACCGGCCGAGGTTCTTTTGATGTCGTTACTAAAAAACTAACTAAATGGACTGAAGTAAAATAAATTGTTTGAAAAAAGTAATCCTGGACATACTTGTAACTGAGAACGGAAGTGACCGTCTAGGGAAAGGCAGGTGCGTCCATGAAAACAAATGATTATGTCAAATACATGACCCAAACAATTGTAAAATATGCTGATCAACCAAGGGATGAAAGAAAAAGGCTCCGTGATGAGCGGAAGCAAGGACGAGCATCTTTTTGGTATCGGTGGTTTGGAATCCTACCGTATATCCTTTATTTTCAAATGAAAAAGAGACGAAAATTTTAGGAATATAATAATTGAAATCTAAAAGGCTGACTCAATTGTAAGAGTCAGCCTTTTATTCTTTATATTGCTTGATCAGTTAGATAAAACAGACCGCCATTGATAAAGGAAATATTAATCTTCGGTTCGTATTGCTCTTGAAGTGCTTTTTTTTCGGTCTCGTAATTTTCATTTTCTTCTTCTATTTCTTCATAAAAATGCTCCAACAATCTTAAATCTTGGTCCCACCGCTTTCGGGCTTCCTCAGCCCATGAATGATCATCCTCATTAATCAGCGATGTTATATAGTTTTCTATCCTTAGCATTCCACTTTTTGGTTTTACCAATGGTGATAAAGTAAAAGAGTAATCTGGGATTTTAGGTGTTAATGGTATTTGTTCTAGACGATCATGGAAATTTTCAACCATTTGACCATTTATTAGCTGTAAACCTATGGATTTATAAATATCCCGCTTACGATCACATTGATAAGAAATCTTAACATTCATACACAGCCAGGGTAATAGCGGTGTTTGGTTATGAATCTGATTATGTTTTTCGTAAAGACGAATATAACTGGCCAAATTTTTGGTGGATTGAAAAATTTGGTGAAGCCTAGGTGATCCGAAATGTATAATCTCACCCTTTATATGGTCTGGAGCGATATCTTTGTTTGTAATGAAGGTGAGTTGCATTGGATTAGGAATTCCACCTGTTTTTTCCAGGTAGTGCCAGTAAAAGGGGCGGTTCATTAATTCTTTATCCAGTTCAATCGTTAATTGTACGGTTAAGTATCCCGGTTTATTCTCGATAATTGGGCAATCATTCGCCACAAAGTAACTGATAAGAAAGTTATGAATTTCCTGCTGCTGCATGTGCCTCACCTTCCTTAATAGTTTGTGCAAATTCGATCATAGATGATAAATTTTCCATTTTAATTCTCATTTCACCTTCTGAAGCAGATTGTCCAAATATATCAATTAAATGATCCTCAATATTGCCAAATTCTAACTTCGTTAATATATCGTCCAATTCGCCAATGACCTTTTCAAACAGATTAATTTTTTCATAAAGAAGCTTTAAAATATGTTCCTCAACTGTATTTTTGATGGCGAAGTTATAAATCATGACGTCCTTTTCTTGGCCTAATCGATGAATACGTCCAATCCGTTGCTCCAGCCTCATAGGGTTCCATGGCAAATCAAAATTAATTATATGATTACAAAATTGCAGGTTAATCCCTTCACCGCCAGCTTCTGTAGCAATAAGTACTTGTGCTTGCTTTTGAAATAGCTCACGCATCCAGTCCTTCTTCCCCCGTTTAAATCCGCCTCGAAATGGAACGGAGGAAATGCCATGTTGCTTTAAATACCACTGTAGGTACATTTGAGTAGCACGATATTCTGTAAAGATAATGACTTTATCATTAACCTTTTGAATTAACTCAAGGGCCTTTTCAGCTTTTGAATTTTTTTGTACCGCTTCCACTTTACTAATCAAAAAGTTAATTTGTTCTTCGAAGGCGGGAGTGGGATCCTCCTTTTTTTGCAGCATGTTTTTTAGGGTGTAAAATACAGATTCCCTGCTGCTACATGCTTCCCTCTGCAGAGTCATGATAGAGAAGGCACTCGTTGGAAGCCAATCACTTTCACTTTTTAAATTAGTAATTGAATCATATAAGTCCTTTTCTTGCGGAGAAAAGTCAATGGGGATGGTTTCTACGTGCCTCTTAGTCCATTCAATTCCTGTATCAGCACGTCGATTACGAATCATCACCTTGTTAACTAATTCTTTTAAATGCTCATCATCATTTAAGGAACGTGCATCCCGTTTGTATTTTTCGTAGAATGCGGTTTCGCTGCCTAAATGTCCCGGTTTTAAAAGTGAAACGAGGTTAAAGATTTCCTCAATTCTGTTTTGAATGGGAGTTGCAGTTAATAATAAACAAAATTTCTTTTTAAGATTTTGAACAAACTCGTAGTTTTTTGTTTTATTATTTTTAAGTTTATGTGCTTCATCAATAATGATTAGGTCATAATCCAGCTTAGAAATAATATCTCGATGAGGGTTTCTCTTGGCTGTATCAATCGATGAGACAACCACATCACATTGTTCCCATACATAGCTTTTCCTTTGTGTAATAGCAGGGATGAAGAACTTGCTGTTTAATTCAATTGCCCATTGTGTAACTAAAGAAGCGGGTACAAGAATAAGTACCTTTTTCACTAATCCACGAATCATGTATTCTTTTAAAATCAAGCCTGCTTCAATCGTCTTTCCAAGTCCCACTTCATCTGCAAGGATGGCTTTCCCATTCATGTTCTCAATCACTTGCTTAGCTGTTTCAAGCTGGTGAGGTAGCGGTGTTAAATTGGGAAGGTGCTTTGGAGCCTGCAAGCCTTCAAATCCAGGTATGACAAGATGTTTTTCAACCCCAATCGCTAGTTTAAATAGCTCCCAATTCCCCCAAGGCCCATCGTTATCAATTCTATGTAAAAAATCATCCTGCCAAGAGGAATCAAATTCAATTTTGACAGACATTTTTTCAGCTCCTTTTGTTGTAAAAAAGACTATTGCCCAATGTATTGTTTTAATGGTAGGATGAAAATAGCTTTGAATGTTTTAAATATTTTAATAAGGTAATTTATTTTAGTAGTATAATTAGTATGACCAAATAGGAAAATATTATAATTGCGAATGACAACAAGGGGAGAGACTACCTTGGTAGCGCCGAAGGAGCAAGCAGAAAACTGTGAATCTCTCAGGCAAAAGAACTCTTGTTTGACGCAACTCTGGAGAGTGCTACCTAACTAGTGTAGCCACCAAAGGGGAAAGCCTTTTTTCGGTAAACTTTCAGGTGCAAGGACAGAGACCTTCTTATGTTTTAGGGGAGGTTTCTGTCCTTTTTTATGTTTTTAAATTAAAGGGGGATTAAAAATGACTGAGTTAAAACGTACTCCGCTTTTTGAAGTGTATAAGGAATTCGGTGGGAAAACCATCGATTTTGGTGGCTGGGAACTACCGGTTCAATTCTCTAGCATTAAAGAAGAACATGAAGCCGTCCGCAATCGTGCCGGATTGTTTGATGTTTCTCACATGGGAGAAATCGAAATAAAAGGCTCTGAAAGTCTAAACTATTTACAAAAAATGATGACGAATGATATTTCAAAAATTAAAGATGGCGGTGCCCAGTATACAGCCATGTGCTACGAAAATGGCGGAACGGTTGATGACTTGCTTGTTTATAAAATTGAGGATCATCATTACCTGCTAGTTGTTAATGCATCAAATATTGATAAGGATTTCAAATGGCTTGAGGACCATCTATCAGGGGATGTAAGCATTGAAAATCTGTCTGAAAAAACAGCTCAGCTTGCCATACAGGGACCTCTTGCTGAACAAGTTTTACAAAAGCTTACTGAAACAGATTTAAGTGGAATTGGCTTCTTTAAATTCCAGCAGGAAGTTAGCTTAGATGGTAAAAAAGCTCTTGTATCAAGAACTGGATACACAGGTGAAGATGGCTTCGAAGTGTACTGTGATGCCGTAGATGCTGAACAGCTTTGGAAAGACATATTAGAAGCAGGAAAAGAAGAGGGTGTTCTTCCATGTGGGTTAGGCGCACGCGATACTCTTCGTTTTGAATCCGTTTTAGCTCTTTATGGGCAGGAGTTATCACCAGAAATCTCTCCACTTGAAGCTGGAATTGGCTTTGCTGTCAAACTTAACAAAGAGTCTGATTTTATTGGTAAAGAAGCTTTAAAGTTGCAAAAAGAGAAGGGTCTCCCAAGAAAAATAGTGGGGATTGAAATGATTGATCGTGGAATCCCACGTCATGGCTATCCTGTTTATAAAGGGGATGTACTAATTGGGGTAGTAACAACTGGTACACAATCACCTACATTAAAGAGAAATATCGGGCTTGCCCTTATTTCTACTGAGTTTACTGGGCTAGACACTGAGGTTGAAGTAGAAATTCGCGGTAAACGCTTAAAAGCCACAGTTGTTCCAACACCTTTTTATAAAAAAGAAAAGAAATAACAGGAGGGAGCTAGGTTTATGAAACATCGCTATTTACCTATGACTGAACAAGATAAGAAGGCTATGCTCGAAACCATTGGTGTTACTTCAATTGATGATTTGTTTAGCGATATCCCTGAGAAAGTGAAATTCAAGGGTGAATACAATATTAAACCGGCAAAGTCTGAAACAGCATTAATGAAAGAGCTATTTCAAATGGCCAGCCGTAATGCAGACTTAAAAAGAAATGTCTCTTTTCTTGGTGCAGGAGTTTATGATCATTATATGCCTGTCATTGTAGATCATGTGATTTCTCGTTCCGAATTTTATACTGCATATACACCATACCAGCCAGAAATTTCTCAAGGTGAATTACAAGCCATTTTTGAATTTCAAACAATGATTTGTGAATTAACAGGCATGGATGTAGCCAACTCTTCTATGTATGATGGTGGTACAGCACTGGCTGAGGCTGCGATGCTAAGTGCAGGTCATACAAAACGAAAAACTATTTTAGTGTCAAGTGCCGTTCATCCAGAGTCTCGTGAAGTTCTTAAAACATATGCAAAAGGTCAATACCTTGATGTCGTTGAAGTACCAGTAACAGATGGTGTAACAGATGTTGACGCTTTAAAAGGACTTGTCAATGCTGATGTTGCAGCTGTCATTGTTCAGTACCCTAACTTTTTCGGCAGAATTGAACCGTTAAAAGAGCTTGAAGAAATAATCCATGAGAATAAATCAATGTTTGTTGTTTCCAGCAACCCATTATCCCTAGGTGTGTTAACACCTCCAGGAAAATTTGGTGCTGATATTGTTATTGGTGATGCGCAACCTTTTGGTATTCCAACAGCATTCGGTGGACCACACTGCGGATATTTTGCAGTTACAACTAAATTAATGCGTAAGGTACCAGGACGTCTTGTTGGACAAACAACAGATGATCAAGGAAGACGTGGTTTTGTTTTAACCCTTCAAGCTCGTGAACAGCATATTCGTCGTGATAAAGCGACATCGAATATTTGCTCTAACCAAGCATTGAATGCATTAGCTGCTTCGGTTGCAATGACTGCACTTGGAAAAAAAGGTGTACGTGAAATGGCAGCAGCAAATTTACAAAAGACTCATTATGCAAAAACCGCATTTAAAGAGGCTGGATTTGATATTGCTTATGATGGCCATTCATTTAATGAATTTATCGTGAAATTCAATCAACCAGTTAAAGAATTAAACCAAAAGTTGTTACAAAAAGGAATCATTGGCGGTTATGATTTAGGTCGTGACTATGCTGATCTTGCTAATCATATGTTGATTGCCGTTACAGAACAAAGATCTAAGGAAGAAATTGATACTTTAGTGAAAGAATTGGGGGATTTGCATGCATAATCAAGACCAGGCACTTATTTTTGAACTTAGTACACCGGGTCGAATCGGTTTCAGCCTGCCGGAAGTGGATGTACCTGAATTAGACCTTAGTAGTCTTCTTCCTGAAGGTTACGTTCGCGAAGAAGATCCTGAACTTCCAGAAGTATCTGAGCTTGATATCATGCGCCATTATACCGCGCTTTCTAGAAGAAATCATGGTGTGGATTCAGGTTTTTATCCATTAGGTTCTTGTACGATGAAATATAATCCAAAAATTAATGAAAATGTGGCTCGATTTAATGGTTTTGCACATGTGCACCCATTACAAGACGAAAGTTCTGTTCAAGGAGCACTTGAGCTATTATACGACCTGCAGCAACATTTAATTGAGATTACTGGAATGGATGAAGTGACACTTCAACCAGCCGCTGGTGCTCACGGAGAATGGACTGGATTAATGCTCATTCGTGCCTACCATGAGGCAAACGGCGATATGAAGCGTACAAAGGTCATCGTACCAGATTCTGCTCATGGTACAAACCCAGCATCCGCAACCATTGCTGGATTGGAGACAATTACAGTTAAATCAAATGAAAATGGTCTTGTTGATTTAGAAGACCTTAGAAGAGTAGTTGGCGAAGACACGGCTGCATTGATGTTAACAAATCCAAACACACTTGGACTTTTTGAGGAAAATATTCTTGAAATGGCAGAGATTGTCCATGGAGTAGGTGGAAAGCTGTATTATGATGGAGCAAACTTAAATGCTGTTCTATCAAAAGCTAGACCAGGGGATATGGGATTTGACGTAGTTCACTTAAACCTTCATAAAACCTTCACTGGCCCGCATGGCGGCGGTGGTCCTGGATCAGGTCCGGTTGGTGTTAAAGCAGATTTAATTCCGTATCTTCCAAAACCAATTATCGCTAAACGCGGTGAAGAGTACGTCCTAGATTATGATCGTCCGCAATCTATTGGACGTGTGAAGCCTTACTACGGCAACTTTGGAATCAATGTTCGTGCTTACACTTATATCCGCTCAATGGGCCCTGACGGCTTAAAGGCAGTAACGGAGTATGCGGTATTAAACGCGAACTATATGATGAGAAGGCTTGCTGAATACTATGATCTACCATTTGATAGACATTGTAAGCACGAGTTTGTTCTTAGCGGAAGACGCCAGAAGAAATTAGGTGTCCGTACACTCGATATTGCGAAACGTCTGCTTGATTTTGGTTACCATCCACCAACCATCTACTTCCCATTAAATGTGGAAGAGTGTATCATGATTGAGCCAACTGAAACAGAATCAAAAGAGACTCTCGATTCATTTATCGATATCATGATCCAAATTGCGAAAGAGGCTGAGGTTAACCCAGAGATCGTTCAAGAGGCCCCACACACAACTGTTGTAGGTCGTATGGATGAAACAACAGCTGCGCGTAAACCTATTTTAAAATATCAAAGAGATTAATTAAAAGAAAGGTCAGATTCCTTAAGTGGGATCTGACCTTTCTTATTTAAAAAAATTGGCTCTACCCTGAATAACTGTGGATAACTTTTAGCAGTTATTTCATTCATTGATGTGCAAATTCTTTTGCATGGATGTCTGTTAAACTTGTCTGTTGATTTCCGCTCCAGGCGTCTTCGCTTTCCGCGGGCGTGCCGGGGAGCCTCCTCGTCGCTTCACTCCTGCGGGGTCTCCCCTGCCCCGTACTCCCGCAGGAGTCTTCGCGCCTTCGGCTCCAATCAACAGGGTTAAAAATCAACAATGTTCTTTAACACAGCCAAAAAATTAAAGGTTCCGGAATTGCTCCGGAACCATGAGTTTATATTATTTTTTTGCTTTTACTTTACCAGACCATTTTTTAAATCCACCTTGCAGCTGGGTAAGGTCTCTATAGCCTTTACGATGTAAGAATTGAGCAGCACGTGCACTGCGCATTCCGCTTTGGCAATATAAGTAAACAGGCATATCCTGACGAATCTCTTTCATTCGCATTTTCATTTGTGACATTGGAATATTACGTGCACCTAAGATATGTCCGCCCTCGAATTCGTTTGGCTCACGAACATCTATAAGCTGTGCCTTCCTGTAGCCTGCACGGAAATCTTCTTCTGTTACCGTTTTAACAATTCTTTTCTGATAGAAATAAGTAAAAACGGAGTAGATAATAACTGCTGCAATAATGATTAATAAGGTATAAAGTGAATTCAACTTCTTTTTGCTCCTTTCAAGCTTTCCTGCACTAGTTTTTATTATATAAGTCATTCCACTAAAGATAAAGATGCATGGGAAAAAATCTTTAATTTTTCTCATACAATTATACCAGAAACATCTTATTTTGAATTCATATCAGATTTTGGTAGACTTAAGAACGAAATAATTTTATAAAATGAGGTTTTTTACATGGAAAAAGAAGTATGGCGTTTTATCGATACAGGTAATAGTTCTCCTTCATTTAACATGGCTTTGGATGAAGCTCTGCTTGATTGGCACAGTGAAGGGAAATTTCCCCCGGTGATTCGGTTTTATGGATGGAATCCTCCGACGTTATCCGTAGGATATTTTCAGAAGGTTGAAAAGGAAATTGATATGGATGCTGTAAAAGCTCATAATCTTGGTTTTGTGAGAAGACCAACAGGTGGCCGTGGTGTGCTGCATGAACATGAGCTTACATATAGTGTAATCGTTTCAGAAGACCATCCAGAAATGCCAAGTTCAGTTACTGAGGCTTATCGAGTTATTTCAGAAGGTATTTTAAAAGGGTTTCATCATTTAGGGCTAGAAGCTTATTTTGCTGTCCCAAAAACATCTGAAGAACGTGATGCGTTGAAGAATCCACGCTCTGCAGTATGTTTTGATGCTCCAAGCTGGTATGAGCTTGTTGTGGAGGGAAGAAAGGTAGCAGGTAGTGCGCAAACAAGACAAAAGGGTGTTATTCTTCAGCACGGATCGATTCTTTTAGATTTAGACGAAGAGAAGCTGTTTAGTCTTTTTAAATATCCGAATGATCGGGTAAAAGACCGGATGAAGAAGGCGTTTAAGGATAAAGCGGTGGCAATTAATGCGATTAGTCCAAGAAGAATTACGCTAGAAGAAGCGAAGGAAGCGTTTTATAAAGGGTTTGCTGAAGGGTTAAATATTGAACTTGAATCCTATCAATTAACAGACGAAGAGCTCGCTTACGTCCAAAAGATTGCAACTGAACGATATGAAAACGATGAATGGAACTTTAAACGATAATTTGAGGAAAGCGGCGATTGCCGCTTTTTTCCTTTTTTATAATACCTTTTAAAAAAAGTAGCAAGCCTCGAATTTTGTTAAAATTCCCTGTTTTAAGACGAAAATCGTAGAAAATCTTTCATTATCTCTTAAATCTAGTTATTTTTATGTTTGACAAAATAATTGTTTTTTGCCTGTTATACAACATGTAGTAGTACCGAAAATATTTTCGGTACTATATATAGATTTTTTAGTTGATTATTCCGGTCGAGCTGTGATACCTTATTTATATAAGACAACTAGATATAGCAAAAGCAATCTAGATTAGACACAATAGGTAGATTTTATTTGAAGGAGTTGTTCTCATGTCTGTAGTTTTTAGACAAAAAATGAATATTGATTTTGAAAGGTTGAATGAGGATATCCACCTTTTCCCCCAGGTTCACCCAGTAACCCCAGATATGAAAATAACTCACAAGGGTGTTTCGCGTTTGGTAATGTTGGACCGCTACACCTTTAAAGACACAGAAAAAATTACTCTCACAAACGGCGACTTTGTTGTTCTCACCATAAAAGAGGATCCAAAATTTCCAGCAAGAGGTCTTGGGTACATCCAGGAGATTGATTGGGAAAATAAAAAAGCAAAAGTATTAGTTGAAGAGGAATTTAGAGGAGTGCTAGATGACCCACAAGAAGCTAGTACAGGGGTAATTGTCCGTTCGTTAGACGTGATTGAAAAGCCACTGGAACTATTTTATGAGCAAATTGCCAAACGAAATGCAACTGGTCTAGCCTCGGTTGAAGAAACGGATGAAAAGCGACAAGAATGGTATGAAAAGTTCTACCAAGAGCTTGTTTCAATGAATTTTATCCCTGCAGGTCGTGTGCTGTATGGTGCAGGTGCGAATACAGATGTGACATTTTTTAATTGCTACGTCATGCCGTTTGTACCAGACTCACGTGAAGGGATCTCTGACCACCGTAAACAGGTAATGGAGATCATGAGTCGCGGCGGCGGTGTTGGAACGAATGGGTCGACTTTAAGACCGAGGAATACACTAGCAAGAGGTGTAAATGGAAAATCATCGGGTTCGGTATCTTGGTTGGACGACATCGCTAAATTGACGCACTTAGTAGAACAAGGCGGGTCCAGACGTGGTGCCCAGATGATCATGCTTTCGGACTGGCACCCAGATATTATTGAATTTATTATTTCTAAGATGCAAAATCCTAGGATTCTACGATTCTTAATTGAAAATACAAATGATGAAACAATTAAGAAATATGCAAAGGATAAGCTTAAGTTCACACCACTAACATTGCAGGAAACAGCGATGTATCAAGGTATTGTGAATTATAAAAACATACCAGGCTATGGTGGTTTTGATGAGAAAATCATTGCTGACGCAGAAGAAAAATTAGTTACAGGTGGTAATTACACTGTCCATAACTCAGAGTTCTTGACTGGTGCAAATATTTCCGTATGTCTAACAAAAGAATTTATGGAAGCTGTCGAAAATGATAGTGAATATGAACTTCGTTTCCCATATGTTGAGCACTATGACCAAAATGAAATGAAAATTTATAATGAAGAATGGCATAATGTCGGTGACGTGCGCGAGTGGGAAAGAATGGGCCACAAAGTTCGTGTGTACAAAAAAATCAAAGCAAAAGAACTTTGGAACCTAATCAATATTTGTGCGACTTACTCGGCAGAACCGGGTATCTTCTTTATTGATAATGCCAACGATATGACAAATGCTAAAGCATATGGTCAACAAGTAGTTGCAACGAATCCGTGTGGGGAACAACCACTTGCACCTTTTTCTGTGTGTAACCTTGCTGCAGTAAATCTTGCTGAGATGGCAGATAAGGATACTAAAACAGTTGATTTTGAAAAGTTAAAGAAAACTGTAGCGATAGGGGTAAGGATGCAAGATAACGTTATTAATGCAACACCTTACTTCCTTGAAGAAAACAAGAAGCAGGCTCTAGGTGAGCGTCGGGTTGGTCTAGGAGTAATGGGCTTACACGATTTATTAATCTATTGTGAAACCGAGTACGGCTCACCAGAAGGTAATGAATTAGTTGATAAAGTGTTTGAAACCATCGCTACAACCGCCTATAGAACATCAGTTGAAATAGCAACAGAGAAGGGAAGTTTCCCGTTCTTAAATGGTGAAACTACTGAAGAGACAAATCGATTAAGACAGGCATTTATTAATACAGGATTTTTGAAAAAAATGCCTGAGGATGTCCGCCAAGCGATAATGGAAAAAGGAATAAGAAATTCACATTTGCTTACTGTTGCTCCTACGGGGTCCACTGGGACCATGGTTGGCGTGAGTACCGGACTTGAGCCTTATTTCTCATTCTCTTATTTCCGGAGTGGACGTCTTGGTAAATTTATTGAAGTAAATGCTGATATCGTTCAGGAGTATTTGGAACAACATCCTGAGGCAGATGATAATAATCTTCCGAAATGGTTCATCACTGCAATGGAATTAGCACCAGAGGCACATGCTGATGTCCAATGCGTCATCCAACGCTGGATCGACAGCTCCATCAGTAAAACCGTTAATGCGCCGAAAGGCTATAGTGTAGAACAAGTAGAAAAAGTATACGAACGATTATATAGCGGCGGTGCTAAAGGTGGAACTGTTTATGTAGATGGTTCCCGGGATTCTCAAGTACTAACCCTTAAAGCAGAAGAAAATACAAATGAGCAGTTATCGATGTTTGATGAAAAGCCAAAGCAGCATGTTGTTCTAGTTGACACCATCAGTGACCTGCGTTCAACAGACGTAACAATTGGTTCTGAGGTTGGCAATACGTGCCCAGTTTGCCGAAAAGGAAAAGTCAAAGAAATCGGCGGCTGTAATACATGTACAAACTGTAATGCTCAATTAAAATGTGGATTATAAAAAGTATTAAAGAGAGAGGGTGGATAGCAATATTTCCATCCTTTTTCAATAAATTAAATTATATTAGAATAACTTTGCAATCAAATCGTAATATTGCTGTGAAGTCCTTGTTATTATTTCCTTGTATACTGTGATTATCAAATACATCACTCCAGGGAGGACAACATTATGCTAAAAAAACTAATCTCTGTTCTTGCGATTACAATTGGTCTTAGCTCAGTGTTTGCTACTACGGGTGATAAAGCAGAAGCGGCATACTATCATACAAAAGCAATTTCAGTTGCCAAGGCTAACCTTGGTGTTCCATATAGATGGGGTGGGATTACTCCAAGTGGTTTCGACTGTTCCGGATTAGTAAAGTATTCTTACTCTAAGGCTGGTAAAGTGCTGCCTAGAACGGCAGCGGATATGTTTTACACTAAAGGATATCGTGTAAGTTACTTACAGCCTGGAGATTTATTGTTTTATGCACCAACAAAAGCTAGCAGACCCACACATGTCGCAATGTATATTGGTGCAGGGAAAATGATTATGGCTTCATCATCAAAAGGAGTTATTGTTACCTATACAAGTAATACCTATTGGAAACCAAAATATATTGGTGCAAAACGAATCTAAATAAAATATATCCCTAGAGTATCGGCATAAGTCGGTACTCATTTTTTATGTATGGAAATAATTGTTCCAGCGGTTTCTTTTTAACTTTTTCTCGGTAGCTAATACTACATAAAAAGCATCTGAGAAAAGAGGGAGACCATGGAACCGTTTATGCCACAGTTAGTTTACATTGAACCGAAAGCATTAGAATACCCACTAGGCAGGGAACTAAAAGAAAAATTTACAAAAATGGGACTTGAGATAAGAGAAACCACTTCACATAACCAGGTAAGAGGAATACCTGGAGACAATGAATTACAGCAATATCGAAATGCAAAATCTACACTGGTGGTTGGAATCAGAAGAACATTAAAATTTGATACATCGAAACCTTCTGCAGAGTATGCCATTCCATTGGCTACAGGCTGTATGGGACATTGCCACTACTGTTACTTACAAACAACACTTGGTAGTAAACCATATATTCGGACATATGTTAATTTAGATGAAATTTTTGCACAGGCAGAGAAGTATATGGAAGAGAGAAAACCTGAAATTACCCGATTTGAAGCAGCCTGTACATCGGATATTGTTGGCTTAGATCACTTAACACATTCTCTTAAGAAAACCATTGAATTTATCGGACAAACAGAGTTCGGAGAACTACGCTTTGTGACCAAGTTTCATCATGTTGATCACCTTTTAGACGCGAAACACAATGGAAGAACTCGGTTTCGGTTTAGTGTAAATTCACGCTATGTCATAAAAAATTTTGAACCTGGAACATCCTCATTTGAAGACCGCCTAAAGGCGGCTAGAAAGGTTGCTAACGCTGGTTATCCCTTAGGGTTTATTATAGCTCCCATCTACATGCATGATGATTGGAAAGAAGGATATCGTGAATTATTCGAAAGATTAAGTGATGAGTTAGCGGGACTGGAAATACCCAACCTTACATTTGAGCTCATTCAGCATAGATATACAAAACCGGCAAAAAACGTGATAGCCAAGCGGTACCCAAAAACCAAGCTCGAAATGGATGAAGGGAAACGAAAATATAAATGGGGCCGTTATGGAATAGGAAAATATGTTTATCCAGATGAAGCTGCAAAGGATTTGGAGAGCACCATCCGTCAGTATGTGGCAGAATTTTTTCCTAACGCAGAAGTCCAATATTTCACCTAAAAAAATTTTGTTCTTGTCCGCCGTACTATTTCTACATGTTCGCGCTTAAAGATGTAACAATGAGTTCATCTTTAGGAGTGGCTGCCAATGAAAATAGACGGCGTTTTTTCTGGAGGGGGCATAAAAGGGTTTGCATTAATTGGAGCATACGAAGAAATTGAAAGTAGAGGACTGGAGTTTGTGAGAGTAGCGGGCACAAGTGCAGGGTCGATTGTTGCTGCCTTAATCGCTGCTGGCTACACGAGTAAAGAATTATATCAATTAATGGATGAACTTGATTTAACACAATTACTCGATCCTCGAAAATTAGTCATTCCTTTTCCATTTGCAAAATGGTTGTTAGTTTATTGGAAGTTAGGACTTTATAAAGGAAATGAACTTGAGAAATGGTTGAAAGAGAAGCTCGAAGCCAAAGGGTTAAGAACCTTTTCAGACCTACCACCAGATACACTTAGAGTGATAGCCTCGGATCTCTCAAATGGGCAAATGGTAGTCCTTCCAAATGATTTGCAAAAATACGGGATATCCCCAGGTTCATTTTCCATTGCAAAAGCAATTAGAATGAGCTGTAGTGTTCCTTATTTTTTTGAACCCGTTCGATTACGATCAATGGATGGAGTAAACATCTTGGTAGATGGAGGAGTCTTAAGCAATTTTCCTATGTGGCTATTCGACCAGGAAAATGTTCAAAAGATGAGGCCTGTTCTTGGTATTAAGTTAAGTGTTAGCGATTATGAGCACGAGAAGCATAAAATAAAAAACGGGATTCAATTATTTAGTGCATTATTTGAGACGATGAAGGATGCACATGATTCAAGATACATCTCCAAAAAACATGTGAAGAACATTATCTTTATTCCTGCTGAAGGCGTTTTTTTAACTGAATTTCATCTTACTGAGGAAAAAAAGCGGAAATTAATTGATGTTGGTAGGGAGCAGGCAAAGAAATTTTTGGATAAGTGGTGTTATTAATTAATACAGAAAGATAAAAATCGAGTGTCTAAAAGGACGCTCGATTTTTCTTTTTCCCCTTTTTACCGTCGATGACGGTTAAATGAGCAGGAGATTTCTTTTTTGTCTTGTTGCTTTTCTTTAATGTTGTTAACGTCCCAAGAGAAGAGCTTTTCATCGTAGAGTCTCCGCTCTTTTGCTGTAATCGTTTTTTGGATTTTTTTGCTGCTTTAAGAAATGCCCGCTGCTCTTTTTTCTGAGGGCTCGAAATTGAAAATTTACGAACAAGAAAATAAATAGCTAAACCGATCAATGCGATGATAGCAATTCTCTGAATGAAACCGGCAGGGTTAGCTGTAAATGAACCGAGTAGGCCAACCAGAGCTAGAATGACAAGTCCACCAATGACAAAAAATGATGTCCGATTTTTCAAGAAAGCCACCTCCCTAAGAGCATCTTAAGCATTTTTTTCCTCTTTTAAACACTGTAGAATAAAAGATTTAGACAATTTCCTCACTTTTCATATCATATTCAGATTCTTTTTCTCTTTTTAATAATTCTTTAAAGGAAAGAATCGCAACTTCCACTTGGTCATCGTTTGGTTCTTTAGTCGTTAATAGTTGTAGCCAAAGACCTGGAAGACCTAAGTATTTTAAAACAGGAATATCTCTTAATTTGTTTGTAATTTGTAAGACTTCAAAAGCAATACCTAAAACCACAGGTATCAAAAGAAGACGATCCACAACCCTTAACCAAAGTGGTGTTGTAGGTACAAACATGTAAACAAATACCCCAACAATGACTGTAAATAAGATGAAACTACTGCCACAGCGGTAATGGAGGCGGGAGTGTGCCTGAACATTTTCAACCGTTAACTTTACACCTGCTTCGAAGGTATTAATTACTTTATGCTCTGCACCATGATATTGAAACACCCTCTTGATAAGAGGTGTAAGTGAAACGAAATATATATAACAAAGCAGCAGCAATAGCTTAAAGAACCCTTCTACAAGGACTTGGGCAAAATCGGATGGGAAAATTGGCTTGGTTAGTACAGCTAAAAATACAGGTATTAATGTAAAAGCAAATTTTCCAAATAAGAATGAAAGGACCCCAATAACTGCTACCCCAAGATACATGGATAACTTAGAGACTTCTTTTTCCTTTATGGTCTCGTCGTCCTTTGGATCAACATCATATCTCTCAGTGGAAAAATTTAAGTGCTTTGACCCATTTGCACTTGCTTCAATAATTGCGATAATCCCACGAATAAATGGAATCTTTTTTAAGCTTGTTAGGTAAGGGTTTTCCTTACGAGGTAAATGAAAATATTCTACAGAACGATCTTTTCTGCGAACTGCAGTAACATAATGATGTTTACCGCCAAACATTACGCCTTCCACGACCGCTTGGCCGCCATAAACCGGTTTTTGAGATTTAGACATGGTTATTAACACCAACCTATAACAAAGTTGCACAATAGCAGAAAAAGATAAATCTGTTTGTACTTAAATGTATTCTACTAGAAAAATGAAAAAACCTCTAGGAATGACATAATTTTTACATTTAAATTCCGTAAAAAATTATTTTCATGCAAGGATTGGAATTCTAAAGGACATAATAATGAAGGAATTTCAGCTATCTATTTATAAAGGAATATGAAGAAGCGTGTAATTTGATGAGAATACAATTCCAATTAACAAAAAATGTACGGGGGTTGACACAATGGTTAAAGAAATAAAGAAGTCAGATTATCCAAAACCCATGTCTTTTGTTGCACTGGTTTTTTGGACAGGTTTATTTGGCGGGGTCTTTTGGGGTACAATTGGTTATATTAGCTACTTTTTTAATTTTACAGATGTTGCCCCTAATGCCATATTGGAACCTTGGACATTGGGTGAATGGAAAAAAGGGTGGATGGGAACTGTTATTTCCATTTTTCTCATGGGAGTATTATCAATAATTGCTGCTTATGTTTATTACTTTACCCTGAGAAAAGTTAAAGGTATATGGTTTGGATGGGGTTACGGGATTGTTTTATTCTTATTAGTATTTTTTGTTCTTAATCCTATCATTCCCAGTATAAAACCACTTTTTGAATTAAGCAGGGACACGATTATTACTTCAGTATGTTTATTCAGCATCTATGGAATTTTTATTGGATATTCCATCAATTATGAGTATGAACTTAGTAAAGTACAAGAGAAAGAGGCCACAACGTAAGTTTCGATTAGTCGGATTTGGTAGGTTGTGATAAAATATTTTTGTCCTCATTGAACAAAAGGAGAGTGGAGAGTAATGGAGAAAATAGAAAAACTAAGATCTTATTTTTCAACACATGGTATTGATGGGTTAGTAATAACCAGCCCATTTAATCGCCGCTACATATCCAATTTTACAGGCTCAGCTGGTGTGGTTTTAATCAGTGCGGAAAAAGCTTTGTTTATTACAGATTTCCGCTATACTGAACAGGCTTCTAAGCAATGCGAAGGTTTCGAGATTATTAAATTTTCTGGTTCCATTCCAGAGGAAGTCGCACAACAAGCAAAGAACTTAGGCATTCAAAAGCTTGGATTTGAAGAGGATTTTCTAACTTACTCTTCCTTTAAATTATATGATAAAGAAATCGAAGCTGAACTTGTTCCGATTTCTGGTGTAATTGAAAAGTTACGCTTGATTAAGACTGATGCAGAGATTAAGATATTAAAGGTAGCAGCAGATATTGCTGATGCGGCTTTTAAACATATTTTAGACTTCATTCGTCCTGGAAAAACTGAATTAGAGGTATCGAATGAACTAGAGTTCTTTATGAGAAGAGCTGGTGCAACTTCTTCATCTTTTGATACGATCGTTGCTTCCGGGCATCGTTCAGCGCTTCCACATGGTGTTGCTAGCAACAAAGTGATTGAGGCTGGAGATTTTGTTACACTAGACTATGGTGCGTATTACGATGGATATGTTTCTGATATAACTAGGACAATTGCTGTTGGAGAACCTGATGCAAAGCTAAAAGAAATTTATGAAATTGTCTTTGAAGCACAGGCTCGAGGTATGGCTGGAATTAAACCTGGCATGACTGGTAAGCAAGCAGATGCACTAACAAGAGACTACATAACAGAAAAAGGTTATGGGGAATATTTTGGGCACTCAACTGGACACGGTATAGGTCTTGAGATACATGAAGGCCCTGGTCTTTCATCAAAATCAGATATTGTTTTAGAACCAGGAATGGTTGTAACCTGTGAACCGGGTATATATATCCCAGGCCTTGGCGGTGTTCGGATTGAGGATGATACATTGATTACTGCTACTCACAATGAGGCTCTTACTCACTCAACAAAAGAACTAATTATTTTGTAATGAATTTTAGGAGGAACTTACATGATTTCTGTTAACGATTTTAAAACAGGATTAACAATTGAAGTGGATAACGGTCTATGGAGAGTTATTGATTTCCAACACGTAAAGCCAGGTAAAGGTGCGGCTTTTGTCCGTTCTAAACTACGTAACCTTCGTAATGGAGCTATTCAAGAAAAAACATTCCGTGCTGGTGAGAAAGTTGAAAAAGCACAAATCGATAATCGCAAAATGCAATACCTTTATGCTAGCGGTGACCAACACGTATTTATGGATATGGAATCCTACGAACAAGTGGAACTACCTGCTAGCAACATTGAGTATGAATTGAAGTTCTTAAAAGAAAACATGGAAGTTCACATCATGATGTTTGGTCATGAAACACTTGGCGTGGAATTGCCAAACACGGTTGTTTTAGAAGTTACTGAAACTGAACCAGGAATTAAAGGTGACACAGCTTCAGGCGGAACAAAGCCTGCTATCCTTGAAACAGGACTAAGCGTTCAAGTTCCATTCTTTATTAACCAAGGGGATAAATTAATTATCAATACAACTGAAGCATCATATGTATCAAGAGCATAATAACATAAAATTCGAAAGCCTTAGTCCGAAAAATCGGATTAAGGCTTTTTTATTCATAGCTAGGTTAATGCATTATGTTGATTTGACACACCTGTTGATTGGAGCGGAAGGCGCGAAGACTCCTGCGGGAGTACGGGGCAGGGGAGGCCCCGCAGGAGCGAGCGACGAGGAGGCTCCCCGGCACGCCCGCGGAAAGCGAAGTGCCTGGAGCGGAAATCAACAGACAATTTTAACAGAAAATCTTTAACAATTTCTCCATAGTTTCTGCTAAGTTTCTGCACATTTATTTTTTACATTAATGGTGTAGACAAAATAAAGGAGAAGATGATCATGAACATGACGCATTATATGGGGTTATTAGCAGACAATCAACCATGGAATTTAATTATCTTTATGGCCATTCCAGTTATATGTGCTGAAACTATAGCCATCACAGAACTCGGTATACTTTTAAATCCAGCCCTTCCATTCACTATTTATTGTTAATGGAATATAGGCTGTCTTCATTAAGTAAAGGAAAATTCCTTTGAAATATAAACCTGCAAATATACCTACTACCTTATTTACTTTTCTTAAGGTACCACCTAAATTCCTTGTACTTTTACTATCATAAAAACTTCACTAAATAGTAAGAAATTACATCCGTTCTACCAATTACGCTTTGCTAAAATAAACTAGTAAATATATTCATGGAAGGGGTGAACTGATTATGAAACGAATCACATCTTTTTTGTTCCTCTTCATTTTAATTGCGATCGTAGCAGCGGGTTGTAGTTCAAAAATGGAAGACGTTACCCTTGATAAAAAGCATAAACCTTTACCTGATTATGTATTGAATTCTTCAGAAAAGATTCAAGAGACATATGTTTTGGCAGCAACATATCCAGAGGTAATAGCACAGGTACCTTGCTATTGTGGATGTTTTGCCCAAGATGGTCATAAAAGTAATCTAGATTGTTATATTAATGAAATGGGTCCAGATAATGCTGTTAAAGAATGGGACTCCATGAGTATATCGTGAGACGTCTGTATAGATATCGCCCGGGAGGCGATCGAAATGCATCTTGACGGTAAAAGTCCTAAGAAGATTTATCAGTTGATTACAGAAAAATATAAAGACTTTGGGGAACCAACTCCAACACCTGAGCCCAAGTAAGGAGTAACCCATGAAAAAGATATTAATCGGAAGTTATATTTTGATTATTATTGGAATTATTGTCTGCATAAATAATAGTCACTTGTTTGAAGGTAATAGCTCAAAAGCTGTTGCTGCGGGCGAAAAACTGTATAAAAAAAACTGTCTTGTTTGTCATGGTGACACCGGTAAAGGTGAAGGGGCAAACGCAGGGACAGCCATTAACAGTCAGAAATTCTTAAGTTCGGTTTCTGATAAAGACTTATATAATTATGTTAAATACGGACGAGAAGGTACAGGCATGCCTGCTTATGGACCTAGATTGTCAGAAAAAGAGTTAACCAATCTAGTTGCTTTTATGAGAGATTGGCAAACGGAAGAACTGAAGTTTGATGTTCCTATAACCTTTGCAGGGGACCCGGAACGTGGAAAAGCTCAATATAATTTATATTGTCTTAACTGCCATGGGGAAGCGGGAGCTGGAAAATTAAAAATGGGAACGGCTTTAGCCAATCCACAGTATTTAAAATATACAACCGACAAGCAAATTTGGATCAGCACCGCTTACGGCAGAGAGGAAACACGTATGGGTCCTTCATTAAAGGGACTTGAAGGAGCTCGTCAACTTAAAAAAGAGGATATAACGGATATCGTTACATATATTCGATCCCTAGAAAAAAATAAGTAATGTAAAACCCTGAATCCAGATTGGATACAGGGTTTTATTTTTGAAGAGGATTAAAAATCATAAATCCCTTAAATGTGAACAATTTGTGGTGGTTTTTTGACGAAATCGCAACGATTTATAACGGTTAACAAAATGTTCAAGAGTGCTTCAACAACTAGGTATAGATAACGATTATATTTATTTCAAAGAGGACTATAGTGGAAAATAGTGCTACATCGTAATAAAGATTCCACTTCAAGGAGGATAAATATGCTTAAGAAAAAATTACTAGCATTTTTCGTCGTTGTATCGTTTGTATCAAGTTATATGACCCCAAAAGCAAGTGCGGAAACGACATTTCAAGCAGAAAAGTTTCCATTTAAAGAGATGCAAATTCAAGTTATGCCTGAGTTTGATTACCCTGAGGGTTGGTCGAGAGATATACCATCCTTATTAGTAGGCCAATACGGAACCATAACAAATAGTAGCGGTCAAGATTATGACGGAAAAATAGAAATCCCAGTACCAGCAATGGAAAAAGGATTTGAGGCTTATTTAGTAGCAGAATTCCCAGAAGAAAATAAACCGGAAGTACAGAGCCCCTATGATGTAAATAAGGAAAAAGGAATCATTTCGTGGAAACCAGCAAAAGCCATTAAAAAGAACGAAACTTATAAATTTGTTATTGAATACTATACAAAATCGGTAGTGGTTAAAGATAAAAAAAGTTTTACATATGAATTGATTCACAATGCTGATATTGAACTACTAGATGTCATCTTTTATGCTCCTATGAATGCAAAAGAAATCCAACTTGAGCCAAAAGCAGAAAATAATTCAAAAAGTGAGTACGGAGAGGAACTCTATTACTACCAATATAAAAATGTAAAAGCAGGAGATAGCTTAAAATATTCCTTCTCATATAAAAAAGACGGAACGGAATCTACCATGGAGGCCGTCAACAAAGCGGAACCACCTAATGATGAAAACCACAGTGGTGTGACAGCAACTGACCAGGTGAAAAATGGAGGAACAGATAACTCAACACGACCAATCATCGGTGTTGGAGGAGCATCGATTATTGGAATTGCGATAATTATTGCTGGTCTCTTTGTTTTCTTAGGTTTAAAGGGAAATAAACAGTCCACCAAAGCAGCAGCTAAGGGTTCAAAACATACGAAACAACAACCAAAGAAAACATCTATCAAAAAGGAAGATAAGTCAACAAATGCTGAAGAAAAGAAAGAGCTACGAAAAAAACTTTTAACTGGAAAAATAGACCAGGAGATGTACGAAGAAGAAATGAAAAAACTTATCTAATGAGGTGAGAGGGAATGAAGAAAAATACGATTGTTATGCTTGGCGGTTTTGTTATCGCTGCTGCCATCGTTTTCTTGCTTATGGCAGCAACTCCAGGGTCAAGTGGCGTTGAACTAACGATGAAGGAGCTATTGGCAACCCAGAATCAACATAAAGATGATTTTGTTACGGTAGAAGGGCTATTAATGGAAGACACCATTAAGTGGAACCCAGACAAAATCGAACTTAAGTTTGATGTAAAGGACAACGACGGCAATATAATGCATGTTATTCATAACGGTCCTAAACCAGATAACTTTTCTGAAGGTGTGATAACCATTCTTCAGGGAGCGCCAACAAAAAAGGATACCTTTGAAGCAGAAACAGTAAAAACGAGATGTCCTTCTAAATACGAAGGAAAAGATATGAAGGATTATGATCCTGAATCACATAAAGAAAAGTTAAATCAACCACCGAAAGAAAAATAACAGGCTGAAGTAAGAAGGTGACGAAATGTATTTATTCGCTAACGCAACAATCTATATAGGTTTAGCTATTGCCATCTATACACTACTCATTCTCACATTGGGGATTAGTACAAAGAATCAAAGGTTTGTGAATAGTGGTAAAGGTGGAGTGATTGCATTACTTGTTTGTTCATCGCTAGCAATGTTGTCCTTGTTCTACCTTTTAGCAACTTCACAGTTTCAGTACGAATATGTTCACGATTATACAAGTAGTGAACTTCCGATTATTTACAAACTTACCGCCCTATGGGCAGGTAATGCTGGTTCATTGTTACTTTGGACATTTTTCTTAACGCTTTACACAGTAATGATTGTCTTTTCAAGGAAGATGAAAGGAAACCCGATGGTTCCCTATATCTCAGCCATTCTCATGGCAAATGCAGTTTTCTTCTTCTTTATCCTTGGATTTGTAGCAAAACCATTCGTTTTATTAAATGAACTTCCGATTGAAGGTAAAGGTTTAAATCCAATGCTTCAAAACCCTGGAATGATTATACACCCAGTAACGCTTTATCTTGGGTATGTGGGTCTTGCCATTCCATTCGCATTTGCAATGGCTGCATTAATTTTAAAGAATGTTGATGATTTTTGGATTAAAATGACAAGACGTTGGACGATCATTGCCTGGTTATTCTTAAGTCTTGGTAATATTTTTGGCGGGCAATGGGCGTATGTGGAACTTGGTTGGGGTGGTTACTGGGCATGGGATCCAGTAGAAAATGCATCCTTTATGCCATGGTTAACGGCCACTGCCTTCCTTCATTCAGTAATGATTCAAGAACGAAAAAACATGCTGAAAATATGGAATATCAGCTTAATCATTGTTTCTTATGCGCTTACTCTATTTGGAACATTCTTAGTCAGAAGTGGAGTTCTGACATCCGTTCATGCATTTGCCAATTCAAATCTAGGATTATATTTCTTAATCTTCATGGGTATCGCAGTTATTCTAGCTCTTTATGTATTAATGAGTCGTTATAACCTATTAAAGCGCAGTGCAGGGGAATTTAATTCTTTTGTTTCAAAAGAAAGTAGTTTCCTAGTGAATAACTTATTACTTGTAGGTGCAGCCTTTGCTGTATTCTGGGGAACCATTTTCCCATTAGTATCAGAAGCGGTTCGAGGAACTAAAGTTACAGTAGGTCTTCCATTTTTTAATAAGGTGGAGGCACCGATTCTATTATCGATGATGTTTGTAATGGCAGTTTGCCCAATGCTTGCTTGGCAACGCTCTACTGTGAAAAACCTAAAGAAAAACTTCCTGATTCCTTCCATCCTTGCGGTTGTTGGAATGGTGCTAATGGTTGTATTAGGTATCCAAAAAGCCTGGGCTGTCATTGGATATGGAGTAATTATTCTATTACTGATCACTCATTACTTAGAGTTTTATAGAGGAGTTAAGGCTAGACGGAAGATGACCAAAGAAGCTCCTCTTGTTGCTCTTTACCGATTAATGATACGAAACCGCCGTAGATACGGGGGATATATCGTTCACCTTGGTATTGCATTTATTACAATGGGGATCATTGGATCGCAAAACTATGATTTAGAGACAATGAAAACAGTAGCATTGGGACAGTCTATTGAACTAAAAGATTATCGAATAAACTATGAGCGCCTAGACCAGAAAAAAGAAGGAATTAACGATATTGTCTATGCAGACGTTACTGTGTTTAGGAATGGCAAGAAGCTTGGCACATTCCAACCGGAAAAAGTATTTTATGGTAACTGGGAGCAGCCATCTTCTGAGGTAGCTATTATTTCATCGGTTAAGGAAGATTTATATATCGTACTTAGTGCTTGGGAAGATGATGGAAAGGCTACTTTTGTTGTAAAAGTAAACCCAATGATGAACTGGTTATGGTTTGGTTCATTCATGATTGTCATTGGCGCACTATTCGCCATTTGGAATGGAAAATATCAAAATGTCACTCCAAGATACACAGGAGTACGAAGAGAGGTGTCTTAATATGAGAAACAAACTTTATATAGGGCTCCTCATCCTTGCGTTTATCTTCCAAGGTTCATTCATCAGAGTGGAAGCGGCAAAACAAATTGACTATAAATCTGCAGAATTTAAAGCAGTTGCCCAGCAATTTGCCTGTACATGCGGCTGTGGGCAGGACCATTACGAGTGTGACCCCAACACTTGCAATCTCACTACCGAGTTTAAAAAAGACTTAGTAGAGATGATGAACAAGGGCTGGGATAAGGATAAAATACGTGATTATTATGTCAATATTTACGGTGAAGAGATCTTGACGTCACCTGAAAAAAGCGGATTTAGCTTAACTGCTTGGGTTCTACCCTTTGTTGTGTTAGGAGCAGCAGCTATCGCAGTATTTATAATCATTCGTAAATGGGTGAAAAAAAGAGGAACTGAAGAAATTGTCTCTGAATACGAGGACACAAAGGATGAAGTTGAAGGAGAAATCCTTTCTTCCATGATCGATGAAGAACGCAAAAAGTATCTTTAGGATGTGAACAAAATGCAGGATATCTCAATCATTTCAATGGTTTTTACGGCCGCAATGGCACTTACTTGTTTGTTTTTAATATTGTCACCATTATTTAAATGGGATGCCTATTTACATGCTAATGTAAATACTCAAGATTTAGCTAGTACTAAAGAAGCTCTATTGACCACTCTAAATGAGATAGAATTTGAATACAAAATGGATAAAATATCTCACGCAGATTATAAGGTTTTAAAGAAACAATATGAAACTGAAGTAGCTGGCATTATGAAGGAAGAAGAACAAATGATTGATAAAAGTATTGATGAGGATTTAATGGCAGAAGTAGAAAAAGAAATAGAGGCACAAATGCAAAGCTATAAAAATAAAAAGGGGGAAGGAAAGTGATCAAGAAAATCACAGTCTTCTTCCTTGGACTAATGTTGCTAATTCCGTTGCACGGCTTAGCAGCCACTGATTCAAAGATTTCTGTCGATATGCATTATATTGTAGTAAGTCCAGCTGAAGATGGCTCAACCAATATGATGAATATGGTTAATTATTTTAATACTTCCGGTGAGGAATATAAAGGGAACGGGGAAGGCAAGGCAGTGTTGAGTGTTGCCATTCCTAAAGGGGCAAAAGATCTTAATTTCTTAGATAATAAAATTGCTTTTAAAGAGGTTGAAAACGGCTTTATTACAACCACTCCGGTTCCCGCAAATCAAACAACGGTCCTTCCATATAGCTATAGAATGCCTAAAGGCGAGGAAATCAATATAACGTTAGATTATCCCGTCCAAACGATGCAGATACTTGTACCGGAGGGCATGGGGAGTATAGAGGTGAAGGGGGTAGAAGCAACTAGTCAAGGACTTTTTCCCTTTGATGACCAAAATTACTTTGGATATAGCATTGAAGATTTAAAAGCCAACCAGACTTTTACGCTAGTCTATAACAAAGATGTCCAGCCTCCATCAGATTCAACAACTAAAAGTCAAAATGCAAGCGCAAACGCAAACAATAGTTCAGTTACACACACGGCACCTGCATTTCATAATCCAGGTCATTTAAGGATGTGGGCTCAGTCTCCTTTACATCGGTTTAATCCGCACGTCTTTCTAATTATTATTGGTGCCATTCTTATTGCGGGCATTTCTTATTATGCTTACTTTAGAAGAAAAGCGAGGTTAGAAGAGGAAAGACTAGGAGCCGATAAAGAAGAAAAAGCATTTAAGCAGCTAATGGCAAAGCAAAAGGCTATTCTAGATAAGATTATTGAGTTAGAAGAAACTTTTGGTGATGGAAATCTATCAGAGGAAGATTATCATGCTAAGCTTGCTGCGTATAAGCAGCATCTTGTCCAAGTAAAATTAAATTTACGAAGCTATGTTGAGTAACAGCTGGAATGGGAGGGACCGCAATTGATTGACATAAAGAAGCTAACGAAGCAAGCTGACAATAAACTGATCTTACGTGGGATAGACCTCTCGATAAAAAAAGGAGAAACAGTTGCCATACTAGGTCCTAACGGTGCTGGTAAAAGTACGCTTTTAAAGGTGCTGGCAACATTAATAAAACCAACATCTGGATTGGTTAAAATAAATGGTTTAGATCTCAAAAAGGACCATATCGAGATAAAAAAAGTATTGGGTTATTTACCCCATTCCAGTCTGTTATACGATCATTATTCTCCTCTTGAAAATTTAGTTTTCTTTGGGAATATTTACGGAGTTAAGAATGTGGAGGAGAAAGCCATTCAACTTGTTAAAGAAGTGGGATTATCCTTCTTTTTGAATGAGCCGGTCAAGAACTTTTCCCGCGGTATGATACAAAGGATTGCCATCGCACGAGCCATTGTTCATGACCCAGAAGTTCTCCTGTTAGATGAACCACACACAGGGTTAGATCAAGGGGCTATAACAATTCTTAATAATGTAATCCTTTCTATGAAGGATCAAGGTGCGACCACATTAATGGTTACGCATGATTTTAAACAAGCAGCCGAGATTTGTGATCGAATTATTATTATTAAAAATGGGAAAATCGTCGATGACTTTAAAATGGAGAGACATAATTTAGGGTACGTTTCCGAAAAATACGAGCTTCAAGTGGAGGGAGTTTCATGAACTTATTTCGTACAGCCCTCTTACTAGCAAAAAAAGATTTATATTCCGAATTAAAAACAAAGCAAATACTAGTAACACAAATAATATTTGCGGGACTTGTGATTGTCGTTTTCAGCTTTGCCTTTGATCCTGCTAATAACACAACCAAGGCGGTCATTCCTGGGGTGGTTTGGGTCATTATCGTATTTGCCGGTATTTTGGGTCTTAACCGGTCCTTTATCTCCGAGCAGCGAAATGATACGATTCAAGGATTATTTGTTGCACCGATGGAAGCCG
Organism: Neobacillus phoenicis; assembly: GCF_047302305.1. Lineage (NCBI taxonomy): Bacteria > Bacillati > Bacillota > Bacilli > Caryophanales > Bacillaceae > Neobacillus > Neobacillus phoenicis. The sequence continues at coordinate 2,196,422 of NZ_CP154847.1, forward strand.
CAAGTATTTATTTAGGGAAGTTTCTTGCAAATTTCATCATGATCCTTGTGGTTGAACTAGTTTCTATACCGTTTCTATTTTTATTATTTGATTTTAAATTCTTTGGAAGTATTCCATATTTCATTTTAGTAGTTTTCCTAGGAAGCTTCGGGTTTATAGCAATCGGCACCTTCTTGGCTGCACTTTCTGCCAATTCAAAAAGCAGTGAAATGCTGCTGCCATTACTCTTATTCCCGATTACTACTCCGATATTGATTGGTGTGGTTCAAGCAACTCGAATTATCTTAACGAATATGGAGAAGTTTTCAAGCGCTTTAGCGTGGATCCAATTGGTTACCGCGTATGATGTGATATTCTTTGTGATTTGTATATTATTAATCGATTATGTTCTGGAGGTTTAAATGATGAGTATGAATCTCGAACGAGAGAAAGCTGGACTTACCGGGGCTCAGTTTGCTGATACTAAGAAACTTAATGTATCCCGTATTTTGTTTGTTGGCACAGTGATCTCCATGTTAGTTTCCCTATATTTTATTTTTATTTTTGCAGCAGAAGAAACAACCATGCATGCAGCTCAAAAAATCTTTTATTTTCATGTAAGTTCAGCATGGCTAGCCTTTATGGCGTTTTTTGTGACATTCATGTTCAGTATTTTGTTTTTAATCAAGCGAAAAAGAATTTTTGATACTTACGCCTATGTTTCTGCAGAGATTGGTGTTGTTTTCACCATTATTGTATTGACAACAGGACCAATTTGGGCAAGATCAGCCTGGAACACTTGGTGGGTGTGGGAACCAAGATTAATTACGACCTTAATCCTATTTTTTATCTATATTGCCTATATTATGATTCGACAAATGGATGGAGTGTGGGATAAAAAAGCACGACTAGCATCTGTATTTGGAATCATAGGATTCGCTGATGTTCCAATCGTATTCTTTGCTATTCGCTGGTGGCAAACGAAATTTCACCCAATTGTTTTTGGTGAGGGACCTTCCCAAAAAGGTGGTGGAATTGAAGATAGTATGCTTGTAGCGTTGCTAATCACAATTACTGGTTTCACTATTTTTTATGCCTACCTTCTTCATAAAGGTGTTTCATTTGAAAATATGAAAATCAAAGTAGAACGTTATAAAGAAAAGTTAAGAGAACAATTAGAAAACTAGGAGGAATCTAAAATGAACTATGAATATATGTTGGGTGCGTATTCCGTAGCATGGGTTGTAATTTTTGCGTATATGCTTATTGTTGGTCAAAGACATACAAAGTTGAAGAAGGAAATAGAATTCTTAAAACAACTAGAAAAATAAGCAAGGGGAGCAGGAGGAAATAAGATGAACAAACGAGTCATCAAATTGCTCGTCATGATTCTAATTGTTGGCATGTTTGCTTTCTTTGCTTATAGTCTTGTCACAAAAGGGAAACACACCGATGTAGGCGATAAGGCTTATAATTTTGAACTTCCAAACCTAGATGGCAGCAATACCAAGCTAGCGGATTATAAGGGTGAAGTAGTTATTTTAAATTATTTTGCCAGCTGGTGTGCTCCTTGTAAAGACGAATTCCCAGAGTTAGAAGCTTTCCAAAAAGATTATGGTGATCAATATAATCTTCTTATGATTAATCGTGGAGAGACAAAGGATAAAATTAATAAAGTAACTGAAAACAATAAAGCAGGAATGAATTACCTATTTGATTATAATGCTAAAGTGTCAAAATTATATAATGTAACTGGGCAGCCTGAGACGTTTGTTATTGATAAACAGGGAGTAATCAGAGAGCACTTTAACGGACCTGTTACAGAAATGCAATTGTATAACTGGGCAAAGAAATATAATAAGTAAAGAGAGGATTGACCCATCAGATGATGGTGTCATCCTCTTTTTTATATATTTCGATAGTGAAAATCTGCTGATATGTTTGCTTTTATTTTTATTTGTCCAGGTTCTAACGGAGTGGTGCTCATTGCTTTAACCATTGTTTCCGGCTGATATGAGTAGGGGTGAATCGAACTACTGTTTTCCACAATTAAACTAGGAGTGGGTATTAGTGTGACGTTTATCGAGTCGGCAATTGTTTGGGCTTTCCCGATTGCATTATTTACAGCCAGAACCAAGGCATGTTGATAATATGGCTCTTTATTTTTTACTGTGAATTGAATGTTTGAAACGTAATTTACCCCATTTTGGACAGCATTGTCTACCACTTTTCCCATCATAGTTAAATCTTCCATTTTCACCTGCAATATATGAGTTACTTTATATCCTCTAAAAATTTGTTTCCCTTGTTCATAATCGTAATCAGATTCTATTCGGTAATCAAATGTTTGTATATGTGTTTGGGGAATTCCAAGTTCCACTAAAGTTTGAATGACCTTTGTACTATGAATGGCATTTTGCTGCTGCGCTGGTATCAGTTCTTTGCCTTCCGTAATAACTCCTAAGTTTACAGTAGCTAAGTCGGGCTGGACCGACATATCGCCCTCCCCAGTTACTTTTATTAAATGCTGCCCTTTAGGATGGCCTCCACTTCGGTTAGGCTGTTGATAATGATACATATTAATTCTCCCCTTAACATAACGATTTTTCTATAAAATACTCCTTCCTCTTCAGATATGTTCCTATTTAGTAGGGAAATCACTCGGATTCAATGAAATCAGTTCTAGTAAACCTAGCAAAAAAATAGAATGAATTGACAGATTTGAAAGTCATAATGTGTCCAAGCAGGCATACATTTTAAATAATGAGAAAGGCAAATCAAGGAGGAACCAGTCATGGAAGGAATCCTAAATTTTTTACCAAAAAATATTGCAGATCTAATTAACCAAATCCCTCCTGAGCAAAAAGAAGAACTTGAAGAAATTCGCATTCGAATAAATAGACCAATCGAAATGACCTTAAAGGGAGCACCCAAATTTCTATCCTACATTATTCAACCTGAAGATGCATTTCACCTGATGAATAAAATAAGCCATTTTTCAATTTATACACTTGAGGAAGAACTAAAACGGGGTTATATAACTGTTTCTGGGGGGCACCGAATTGGGTTGGCTGGAAAGGTCATTCTTGAGGAGGGAAAGGTAAAGGCGATTAGAGATATCTCCTCTTTTAACATTAGGGTTGCAAGAGAAAAGGTAGGTATTGCTGAACCAATTGTGCCTTTTCTTTTTAAAAACAGCTGGATGCATACCATGATTATAGGACCCCCTCAGACAGGGAAAACGACACTGCTGCGTGATCTAGCAAGAATCATATCATCTGGTTATTGGTCAAAGGGAATACAGGCTAGCAAGGTTGGGATTGTTGATGAACGTAGTGAGATTGCCGGATGTGTAAATGGAGTACCACAATTAACCTTTGGTCACCGGCTTGATGTATTGGATGCCTGTCCAAAGGCTGAAGGAATGATGATGCTCATTCGTTCAATGAGTCCAGATGTATTAATTGTAGACGAAATCGGCCGCAAAGAAGATGCTGAAGCGATCCAGGAGGCTGTGCATGCCGGAATTAGACTAATCATGACCACTCACGGGACGAGCATTGAGGAGATTAGAAAACGCCCCTCTTTAAAGGAAATCATTGATCAGGACATTTTTCAACGATTTATTGTCCTTAGTAGAGCATCTGGACCAGGTACGATTACCCATATTTTAGATTCTAATGGGAAAGAATTGACGCAAAAAGTGAGAGTGACATAAATGATTAAGCTATTAGGGGCTATTATCATAATTGTTGCCACAACTTGGACAGGGTTTGAAGCGGCAAAGCATTTAAGTGAGCGTCCGAGACAGCTTCGCCTACTAAGATCGGCGCTGCAGTCACTTGAAGCAGAGATCATGTATGGACACACACCATTGCATGAAGCATCCAGAAGACTAGCTGAGCAACTTACTAATCCACTTGCCACTTTTTTTGACTCATTTGCCAAGAAACTTACAGACACAGAAACAACTGTCAAAGAAGCATGGGAAACAAGTTTAAAAGAGGTCTGGAAGGCGACAGCTTTAAAACAGGGAGAATTTGAAATTATGAAGCAGTTTGGGGAAACCCTTGGTCGTCATGATCGCTTTTCCCAACAAAAACATATTATGCTGACTCTTTCGCATCTTGAAAGAGAAGAAGCGGATGCCATCGATCGGCAATCAAAATATGAAAAAATGGTAAAGAGCCTAGGATTTTTGTCGGGATTATTACTAATTATTTTATTATTTTAGGGGGAAAAGCAATGGGTTTAGAAGTGGATATTATTTTTAAAATAGCAGGTGTGGGGATCGTAGTTGCCTTCTTGCATACCGTGCTTGATCAGGTGGGTAAGAAAGAATATGCGCAATGGGTTACCTTATTTGGTTTTATTTATATTTTATTTCAGGTGGCATCTATTGTGGATGACTTGTTCCAGAAAATAAAATCGGTTTTCTTGTTTCAATAGAGAGGGGGGCTTTGCTATTGAGATCATTAAAATTGTCGGAGTAGCTCTCATTGCCACCTTTCTAGCTCTAATCATAAAGGAGCAAAAGCCAAACTTTGCCTTCCTTTTAATTGTGTTTGTAGGCTGTGTCATTTTTCTTTTTTTAGTTGATAAAATCTATGAAATCATTCATATGCTTGAAAAATTAGCTGTGAATGCACGTGTAAATCTTGTTTATGTTGAAACCATTCTAAAGATCATTGGTATTGCTTATATTGCAGAATTTGCTACTCAAATAACAAAGGATGCGGGTCAAGGAGCAATCGCCTCTAAGATTGAATTAGCAGGAAAAGTAATCATACTCGCGATGGCGATTCCGATATTAACCGTTTTAATTGAAACCATTATTAAATTAATTCCGAGCTAATCACACTCTTTTAATGAGGTGTTTATAAAATGAAGCAGAGGCTGCAGATTATTCCTATTATCATTCTTGTATTCTTTTTTTTACTCACTCCAAGTGTCCAAGCTGCTGAAGAGCAGAAAGCTAACACTTCCTCTCTTTCTCCACAGGAACTCGTTGATGCTCAACTGGAAACATTAGATTTAGATGAATTAAAACAATTTTGGGAAGACATTACCGATAAGTATGGTGGGTTTCTCCCAGAAAGTCAGAAGGGAAGCTTGTATGATTTCATAAAAGGAGATAAGAAATTCTCCTTTAAGCAATGGGGTCAGGGGATTCTGAAATTTGCCTTTCATGAATTTGTGGCAAATGGAAAATTGCTTGGTTCGTTAATTATGTTAACCATATTTAGTATGTTCCTGCAATCTATGCAAAATGCGTTTGAGAAAAGTGCGATCAGTAAGGTTGCCTATTCCATTGTATATATGGTTCTTATCATCCTTGCGCTTAATAGTTTTCATATTGCTATCAGCTACACAAATGAAGCGATCGGGACGATGACTTCCTTTATCCTGGCACTTGTTCCTCTTCTGCTAGCATTAATTGCTGCATCTGGAGGACTAATATCGGCGGCATTTTTCCATCCTGTGATCTTATTTCTAATGAATATGAGTGGTTTATTCATGCAATATATTATTCTTCCACTTCTATTCTTAGCAACATTGTTAAGTATTGTAAGTACAATGTCCGAGCAATACAAAGTTTCGCAGTTAGCTCAATTACTGAGGAATTGGAGTATCGGTTTAATGGGTCTGTTCTTAACCGTGTTTTTGGGTGTAATCTCGGTCCAAGGTGCATCTGCTGCAGTTACGGATGGAGTAACCATAAGGACAGCAAAATTTGTTACCGGTAATTTCATTCCCGTTATTGGCAGAATGTTTACGGATGCAACAGATACGGTTGTAAGTGCTTCTGTTCTATTAAAAAATACGGTTGGTATCGCAGGAGTAGCTATTTTACTAATTATCGTTGCCTTCCCTGCAATAAAAATATTAATGATTGCTTTCATTTATAAATTTGCAGCTGCCATTCTTCAACCATTAGGCGGTGGCCCAATCATTAAATGCTTGGATATTATCAGTAAAAGCGTTATTTATGTTTTTGCTGCATTGGGAATTGTTTCACTGATGTTCTTTTTAAGTATTACAGTAATCGTCGCTGCTGGAAATCTGACAATGATGATGAGATAGGGGGGATCAATAATGGAGTTTTTAACAGAGTGGGTAACGAATATTATTTTATTTATCTTGTTAGCAACGGTAATAGATATGTTGCTTCCTAATTCAAGCCTGCAAAAATATACGAAGATGGTTACAGGCCTACTCTTAATTGCTATTATTCTCACCCCCATCTTTAAATTAATCTCCAAAGACTTTGAAACAACACTGGCATCAATCCCTTCATATCAAGCACCAGGTGAAAAAAACATGAAAAATTTAATAGATTTAAAGAAAAAAGAAATACAAGCTTCCCAACATGCATATATTTTAGAAGAAATGGCTGTCCAGCTAAAAAAGGACGTTAAGGAGGAGTTGATGGAACAATACGGATTGGAGATAGCAAAAGTTGATATAGCAATAAATGAAGAAAGCGACCAAGCATTCCCTGAAAACCTCCAAAAGGTTATGGTTCTTCTGAGACAACCGGAAAATGGCGTACAGTCAGTCGAAGCGATTAAACAAATAGAAATAAACACAGAAAAACCTCTTCCATCAAAAGGATCAACAGAAGAAACAGAAAAAATTACCTCATTTCTTTCGCAGAAGTGGAATGTAACTGAAGAAACAGTAGAAGTTTCGATTGAAGGGGGGATAAAAAAGAAAAATGGATAACAAACAAGGACCATTTTCATGGCTCAAAAAAATACTTAAATTAGATGAAAAAACAGAAAAGAAACCAAGTAAATACCAATATATGCTTCTCGTTCTATGTATTGGTGCAGCGTTTATGCTTGTGGGGAACATTGTATTCAAAACCGATACAAGTCCTACAGATATTCCAGCCTCAACAAATACAAAGGCAGAGGCAGAGGATGTCCCTGCATTTGGCTTGAAAAAGAGCTCAGGAAATAAGGCCATTGCTGAGTATGAAGAAAAGTATGAGGATCAGCTAAAGAAGGCACTTCAGGATATGTTAGGTGTGAATGATGTTACTGTCGTTGTGAATATTGATTCAACAGATAAAAAGGTTTTAGAGAAAAATAAAGTCTCAAAATCGCAAACAACGGAAGAAACGGATCGTGAAGGTGGACAACGGAAAGTACAGGAATCTTCAACCGATGAACAACTCGTTATTGTAAGAGCTGGGGAAAATGAGGGACCAATCGTTGTGGAAACGAAAAAACCTGAAATTCGAGGGGTATTGGTAGTTGCAAAAGGCGCTGACAATATTCAGGTGAAAAAATGGATTGTAGAAGCAGTTACAAGGGCGTTAGGAGTGCCAAGCCACCGTGTCGCCGTTATGCCTAAAAAATAAGAGGGGGATTTTATATGTTATTAAAGAAACAAACAGTTTGGTTATTAACAATGTTAAGCTTAGTGGTTGTCCTTTCAGTGTATTACATTACTTCACCGGAGCAAAAGTCTAATGATCTTGCGGCTGTTCAGCAAAATGCCAAAGATCAAATGGATCAAAAGCAGGCTAATTCAAAAACTGAGGCTAAGGGTGGAAAAACAATTGTATCAACTGTAGCAGGTGATGATGCATTTGAGGAACTTCGTATGAAGCTTGATGACCTAAGAAGCCAAATGCAAGAAGATTTAACGACTCAATTAGCTTCCACTAATCTTCCAGCAGATGAGCGTAGTAAGGTGAAGGATCAAATGGATCGATTAAACCAAACTGCTCAAAAAGAAGAAATTCTTGAAACATTAATCAGAACAATGGGTTATGAAGATGCTTTGGTTAGAGCTGATGGCGAGCAAGTAAGAGTAACAGTAAAATCTAAGAAAAAGCCTTCAGCATCTGAAGCAAATAAAATTATTCAACAGGTAAAGAAAGAAATTGGAGAAACCAATTACGTAGCAGTGGAATTCCAGCCATCAAAATAGTAGATAGACTTTAAAAGGAAAGTCCATGGCTTTCCTTTTTTATTGTTTATTTATTAATAATTAGGGAAAAATACTCATTTGAGGATAATCAAATTGTTAAAATTCCCTTTTTCATATAAAAAGATTAAGATAAAAGATGAAAGGGAATGAGTGAAATGTTTCAAGGAAATGATTTAGCTTATTGAACTTTTACTAAGAATTATCGTATAGTATTAGTAGCTAGTCCTAATTAAAGTGTTACAAGGGGTGTTACTCAAATGTTAAAAGTACAAGAAATTCGTGAATTAATTAAATTGGTAGACCAGTCTAGCATTGATGAATTTGTATATGAGAATGAAGGCGCCAAAATTCAAATGAAGAAAAATGCTGCTGCGGTGGTAACGACAGTTCAACCCGTTTTACAAGCTACGCCTGCACCTGTTCAAGCAGCAGCAGCTCCAGTCTCTGCACCTGCTGCATTAGCAGAAACAAAACAAGAAGCACCGAAAGTGGAAGCGACAAACCAAGCTGATACATCCAATCTACATAAAATTACATCACCAATGGTTGGAACTTTTTATGCTTCGCCAACACCTGATGCAGATGTTTATGTAAAAGCAGGAGATAAGGTATCAAAGGATTCGATTGTATGTATTGTTGAAGCGATGAAATTATTTAATGAAATTGAAGCTGAAGTAAATGGCGAAATTGTAGAAGTACTAGTTAAAAATGGTCAATTAGTAGAATACGGACAGCCTTTATTTTTAGTAAAGCCTGAATAAGGAGCGATAACAGGATGATAAAAAAACTGTTAATTGCAAACAGAGGAGAAATTGCAGTAAGAATCATTCGGGCCTGCCGAGAAATGGGTATTGAATCAGTTGCTGTTTTCTCAGAAGCAGACCGTGAAGCATTACATGTTCAATTGGCAGATGAAGCCTATTGCATTGGACCTAAAGCATCAAAAGATAGTTATTTGAACGTAACAAATCTTATTAGTGTAGCAAAACTGACTGCCTGCGATGCGATCCACCCAGGCTATGGATTCCTGGCGGAAAATGCAGATTTTGCAGAGCTTTGCAGAGAATGCAACATCATTTTTGTCGGGCCAAGTCCAGAGGCAATTAACAAAATGGGAACGAAGGATATTGCAAGGGAAACTATGCGAGAAGCTGGAGTACCAATCGTTCCAGGGTCAACTGGAATAATTAATGAGATTGAGGAAGCTCTTGAACTTGTCGAGAGAATTCAATATCCAGTTATAATTAAAGCAACAGCCGGTGGAGGCGGTAAAGGAATCCGTGTCGCCAAAAACGAACAAGAGTTAATTAAAGGCATTTCGATTACCCAACAGGAAGCAATGACAGCTTTCGGTAATCCAGGTGTTTATATTGAAAAATATATTGAGGATTTCCGCCATGTAGAAATTCAAGTTCTAGCTGATACCTACGGCAACACGATCCATCTAGGTGAACGCGACTGCACAATCCAACGGAGACTGCAAAAACTTCTTGAAGAATCACCTTCACCAGCACTTGATGGTGAAATTCGTGAAGAAATGGGTAATGCAGCAGTAAAAGCTGCGAAAGCAGTTGATTATTCGGGTGCTGGCACGGTAGAATTTATATATGACTACCGCAATCGTAAGTTTTATTTTATGGAAATGAACACGAGGATTCAGGTTGAGCATCCCGTAACAGAAATGGTCACTGGAATAGACCTTATTAAAGAACAAATTCGTGTGGCACAAGGCGAGAAGCTAACAGTAAATCAACAGGATGTTACATTTACTGGCTGGGCAATTGAGTGCCGGATTAATGCAGAAAATCCGGAAAAGAACTTTATGCCTTCTGCCGGTAAAATTAATATGTACCTACCGCCTGGCGGATTAGGTGTGCGTATTGATTCAGCGGCATATCCAGGATATACTATTCCGCCTTATTATGATTCCATGATTGCGAAAGTTATCACATATGGCAGCACTAGGGAAGAGGCAATTTCCAGAATGAAACGTGCATTGAGTGAGTTTGTTGTAGAGGGAATCCATACGACGATTCCATTCCACTTAAAGTTACTTGATCATGAAACATTCGTTGACGGACAATTCAATACGAAATTCCTAGAATTGTATGATGTGATGAAGACTATCTAATATCTGGAGGTGTTACGAATGAGCGAATTTAGTGTTTTAGAAATGGACCAAGGAAATAACGGTCATGGTAAAATTGAAATTGCTCCTGAAGTAATTGAAGTAATTGCCGGTATTGCTGCAGCTGAAGTAGAAGGTGTTGCGGGCATGAGGGGCAATTTTGCAACAGGCGTTGTAGAACGATTAGGCAAGAAAAATCACGGTAAAGGTGTTAAGGTCGAACTGACCGAAACAGGGATTAAAGTGGATGTATACTGCATGATGAAGTTTGGGGTATCTATCCCTTCTGTTGCTGGAAAAGTCCAAGACAATATTCGTCAAGCATTACTAAATATGACTGCTTTAGACGCTGAAGAAGTAAACATTCATGTAGTTGGAATTCAATTTGAAAACCAAAAGCATGAGCCAGAAGTAGATCAAGAAGTATAACCTAAGAAAACCAAAGGAGATATTCCTTTGGTTTTTTATTTATCTAACTATTCTAATAAAATGATGGAATAAGAAAAAAATGAACCTTACAGTGCGAATCTAATTTAGTTATGCTATTATCTTTTTATGTGAAAACTATCTTGAAGTTGAATTTCTATACTATGTATGAAAAATAGACAAAAATTATTTAATATATCTAAAGGAGTTAACGTTATAATGAAAAGAAGAACAGCAAGGGAAAAAGCGCTACAGGCTCTGTTTCAAATCGATGTAAGCAATACTGAACCATCATTAGCTATTGAACATGTATTAGAGGGGGAAGTGGGAGACGAGTATTTATCAAACCTAGTTTTAGGAGTGGTAGAACACAAAGAAGAAATTGACAAGCTAATAATTGAAAACCTTGAAAAGTGGTCTCTGGATCGTTTGGCAACAGTAGACCGAAACTTATTGAGAATTGCTGCATATGAATTAAAGTTTTATCAAAATGAAATTCCTGAAAATGTTATTTTAGATGAAGCCATTGAGATCGCTAAAATTTACGGGGATGACCAATCAAGCAAATTTATTAATGGAGTTCTTTCAAAGGTGAAACAAACGCTTCTTGCCAATTAATTGATTGTTTCACTCCTAGTATAGGGAGAGTTGAAAATGACAGCCACAATTATTAATGGAAAAGAGATCGCCGAGAAAAAAAGAGTTGAAATTGCTGAAGAGGTTAACAGGATAAAAGGGCAAGGGGTCACTCCAGGGTTAGCGGTTATCCTTGTAGGTAATGACCATGCTTCTCGAACATATGTAACAAACAAAGAAAAGGCTTGTAAACAATTAGGGATGAATTCACTATTAATTGAAATGCATGAGGAGGTTTCAGAAGAAGAACTTCTTCAAAGGATTAATGTGTTAAATGAAGATCCTGAGGTGCATGGAATCTTAGTTCAATTGCCACTACCTAGACATATCGATGAAAAAAAGGTGATTGAATCCATCTCCCCGTTAAAAGATGTGGATGGGTTTCATCCTATAAATATTGGCAGGATGATGACAGGACAGAATACTTTTCTTCCTTGTACACCATATGGGATTATGGTTTTACTTGAAGAATCGGGTATATCCATTCCAGGAAAGCATGTTGTGGTGGTAGGGCGGAGTAATATCGTAGGTAAGCCTGTAGGTCAATTATTCTTAAATCAGCATGCAACAGTCACATACTGTCATTCAAAAACCAGGGACTTAAAGTTACATACCAATCAAGCGGACATCCTTGTTGCTGCAGTTGGCATTCCAAACTTCATAAAGGCTGAACATGTCAAAGAAGGTGCGGTTGTTATCGATGTAGGAATTAACAGGAATGAGGAAGGTAAGCTTTGTGGGGATGTTGCTTTTGAAGAAGTAAGTAAAAAAGCAGGATATATTACTCCAGTTCCAAAGGGAGTAGGTCCCATGACGATTACCATGCTCATGTACAATACCTTAAAGTCAGCCGCTGAAAGTCTAAACCGTAATAAGTAGGTGCTTGTCCTTATCCATTATTCTTTTTGTTCTTTTTAAGTCAATCTTTCTGACAAAAAAAGAGCGAAATGTATAATGGATAAGGACAATTTCAGCTAATCAGCCGAAAAGAGGATTAGAAATGCAGGAACAAAGATATTTATCTGTGAATGCTTTAACCAAATATATAAAAAGGAAATTTGATGCGGATCCCCATTTACGAGATATGCATGTAAGGGGGGAGATTTCAAATTTTAAACAGCATTCGAGTGGACATATGTATTTTACATTAAAGGATGAGAAAGCTCGGATTCTTGCGGTGATGTTCTCCAGCCAATCCCGTCTTATGAAATTTTCTCCTGAAAATGGGATGAAGGTAATCGTTAAAGGGGATATTTCTGTTTACGAACCAAGCGGACAATATCAAATTTATATTAAGGAAATGCGTCCAGAAGGTATTGGTGAATTGTTTTTAGCCTACGAACAGTTAAAACAGCGTCTTGAATCAGAAGGGTTATTCGCAGCTGAAACCAAAAAGTCTATCCCGATGTTTCCAAGAACAGTTGGTGTAATCACTTCTCCAACAGGTGCGGCAATTAGAGATGTCATTACAACCATTAAACGACGCTATCCCATTGCTAATATTCTTGTCTTACCAGCACTTGTGCAAGGCGAAAATGCAGCTCCTTCGATTGTTAAGGCAATTGAAAAGGCAAATACCATGAACGAAATTGATGTATTAATAGTTGGACGTGGTGGAGGCTCAATTGAGGAGTTATGGGCGTTCAATGAGGAAATAACAGCACGTGCGATTTTTTTATCTAAAATCCCAATTATATCTGCTGTTGGTCATGAAACAGACTTTACAATTGCCGATTTTGTTGCTGATATGCGAGCTCCTACTCCTACAGGTGCTGCGGAGCTTGCGGTTCCACATATTGAAGAATTAATGGAAAGAATCCTTCAGCGGCAAACCCGTCTGCTTCGTGCTATGAAGGGGAAATTTCAATTTGAGCGTGAACGATTAAATCGTGCGAAAAAATCCTATGCATTTCGGTACCCACATCGTTTATATGAACAAAAATTGGAACAGGTTGACAAATTAACAGAGATGCTGGTTCGTGGGACCTCGAGGTTATCATTAATAAAAAAGGGTCAGCATGATGTCCTACATAAACGGTTACAACGTAACCATCCGAGAGAAATGATTACGGAATCAACCAATCGTTTGGAGCGTTCTCAAAAAGAAATGATCCGCTCTATGGCGCAAATACTAGCAAGGAAACAAAATGATTTTAACCGGGTGTTATCGACCTTACAAGCTTTAAGTCCATTAAAAATCATGGAACGTGGGTACAGTTTGGCTTATACAGAGGATAACCGATTGGTGAAGAGTGTTAACCAGGTAAGCGTGAATGAACAGGTACATATTCAATTAACTGATGGTAGCCTTTTCTGTAAAGTGGAGAACATAAAGGGGAGCGAAAAAAGTGACGAATGAAAAAAAGTTATCCTTTGAAGATGCAATGACAAAGTTAGAACAAATCGTAGATAAACTTGAAGAAGGGGATGTACCTTTGGAGGAAGCCATTCTTTTTTATAAAGAAGGAATGGAATTATCTAAGCTTTGTCATGATAAATTGAAAAGTGTGGAAGAACAACTTACTCAAATCATTACAGAGGATGGACGTAAAGAGAATTTTTCTATTGAAGAGGAGGAATAAGACTTGGAAACTAGGGCTTTAGAAACGTTTGCACAAGAGTATAAACAGCTGCTTGAAGATGAGCTTCGAAGGCTGGTTGAAAAGCTTAAGGCTCCTCCCATTATTAAAGAATCAATGATTTATTCTCTAGAAGCAGGAGGCAAAAGAATTCGCCCTTTATTATTGTTTGCTACCTTAGATGCGTTTGGAATGAATCCGAAAAATGGGTTATTTGCTGCCGCTGCAATTGAAATGATTCATACCTATTCCTTAATCCACGATGATCTTCCAAGTATGGATAATGATGACTTAAGAAGGGGTAAACCGACCAATCATAAAGTATTCGGCGACGCCATAGCGATTTTAGCTGGTGATGCATTATTAACTTATAGTTTTGAAGTAATAAGTCAGCTTCCGACCGACGTTTTCTCAGCTGAATCTAAGCTTAAATTAGTTGTTGAATTGGCAAAAGCTGCAGGAACGGAAGGGATGGTCGGTGGACAAGTAGCAGACATGGAAGGGGAAGCAAAATCACTTACTCTTCAAGAGCTGGAGTATATACATATTCATAAAACAGGTAAGCTCCTCGGTTTTAGTGTCTTGGCTGGTGGAATTATGGCAGGTGCTAATCAAGAACAACTTGATCACCTATCAGGGTTTGCTCATCATTTGGGACTTGCTTTTCAAATTCAAGACGATATCCTTGATTTGGTTGGGAATCAAGAAATAATCGGTAAACCTGTAGGAAGCGATACCACAAATCTAAAAAGTACATACCCTCAATTGTTAACCTTAGAAGGTGCACGAACAGCACTGAAAGAACAAATTGCCTCAGCGAAGGAAAATCTGGATAAGACAGGCTTAAATACCCACCTCCTAAGTGAAATCACTGATTTAGTAGCATCAAGGGATCATTAACAAAGGGTATTTGAGGCATTGAACTATGTGTGTTATAATTATTTTCAATGTAGAAAACGTTGACAATGCCGTTATCACTAAGTGTTAGCGGCTATTTTTTCAGAAAAAGTGTTATGATAAACAGTAAGAAATTTAAACAGATGTATAGATAGAAAAAGTATGAAAGTGAGTGGTCCAAAAATGGATCTGTTATCAATAAAAGACCCATCCTTTTTAAAAGGATTGACAAATAAAGAGTTGGAGGCTTTAAGTCAGGATATTCGTCAATTCTTGGTCGAAAAGCTGTCTGTAACTGGAGGCCATATTGGACCAAATTTAGGTGTAGTTGAACTAACAATTGCTTTACATAAATGTTTTGACAGTCCAAGGGACAAGATCCTCTGGGATGTAGGACATCAGTCTTATGTTCATAAAATCTTAACCGGCAGAGCATGTGAATTTGATACTTTGCGTCAATATAAAGGCCTTTGTGGGTTTCCAAAACGTATTGAAAGTGAACATGACGTTTGGGAGACAGGACATAGTTCAACCTCTCTATCTGCAGCTATGGGGATGGCGATTGCCAGGGATATAAAAAAGGAAAAGTCCTTTGTTATTCCAGTGATTGGAGATGGTGCCTTAACAGGTGGAATGGCATTAGAAGCTTTAAATCATATTGGCCATGAAAAAAAGGATATGATTGTTATTCTGAATGATAACGAAATGTCTATTGCGCCTAATGTTGGGGCATTACATAATATCCTTGGTCAATTGAGAACAGCTGGAAAATATCAATGGGTGAAAGATGAACTAGAAGTGATATTGAAAAAAGTTCCTGCTGTCGGTGGAGTTCTTGCAGCCACTGCTGAACGTGTAAAAGATAGCCTTAAATATTTATTTGTTTCTGGAATGTTTTTTGAAGAACTTGGTTTTACTTATTTAGGACCAATTGATGGTCATAATTTTGAGGACTTATTTGAAAACCTTGCCTATGCGAAAAAAACAGAAGGCCCTGTTCTCCTTCATGTGATTACTAAGAAGGGGAAAGGATATAAGCCTGCAGAAAGCGATAAGACGGGTACATGGCATGGTACAGGTCCATATAAAATGGAAACAGGTGATTTTGTAAAGCCGGTAAAAGCACAGCCACCAGCATGGAGCAGTTTGGTTAGTGAAACCGTTCGAAAACTCGCTCGCGAGGACGATAGAATTGTGGCAATTACTCCTGCAATGCCTGTTGGATCAAAGCTTGAAGGATTTGCCAGCGAGTTTCCTGATCGAATGTTTGACGTAGGGATTGCTGAGCAACATGCAGCTACGGTCGCTGCAGGATTGGCTACTCAAAATATGAAGCCTTTTCTAGCTATATATTCCACTTTCTTACAGCGAGCATACGACCAGGTTGTACATGATATATGTCGCCAAAACTTAAACGTATTCATTGGAATAGACCGTGCAGGTTTAGTAGGCGCAGATGGTGAAACACACCAAGGTGTATTTGATATTGCTTTTCTAAGGCACGTTCCTAATATCGTTTTAATGATGCCAAAGGACGAAAACGAAGGTCAACATATGGTATATACGGCGTTAAATTATGATGATGGACCAATTGCTATGAGATTTCCGCGTGGAAATGGTTTAGGAGTGTCGATGGATGAGAAATTTAAAAAGATTCCTATAGGCACATGGGAGGTCTTAAAAGAAGGGGAAGATGCGGCTATTCTAACTTTTGGAACAACGATTCCAATGGCGATGGAAGCGGCTGAGATCCTTGAAAAGCGAGGGATCTTTGTAAAGGTCATTAATGCTCGGTTCATTAAGCCTCTAGATGATAAAATGCTATTAGGATTGTTAGAAAAAAATATCCCTCTCCTTACTGTGGAAGAAGCGGTATTACAAGGTGGATTTGGAAGTTCTGTGCTTGAATTTGCGCATGACCGCGGCTATACACAGGCATTAATTGACCGAATTGGTATTCCAGACCAATTTATTGAACATGGTGATGTAGGGTCACTATTAGAAGAAATAGGATTAACTACTGAAGAAGTGGTCAAAAAAGTGTCCACAATGGCAAGGAAAAAACAGCAAAGGGCATAAATAATGAAAAATAAAGAACGATTAGATGTGTTACTCGTGGAGCGAGGTTTGATTGAGACACGAGAAAAAGCAAAAAGAGCGATTATGGCAGGGCTTGTATACACAAATGAAGAGCGGTTAGATAAACCCGGTGAAAAAGTGAAAGTGGACATTCCACTTAATATCAAAGGAAATATGCTGCCATATGTCAGTCGAGGCGGGTTAAAGCTTGAAAAAGCACTAAAAGTATTCGATGTAACCGTAACAGGCAAGGTTCTGCTTGATATCGGCGCTTCTACAGGCGGTTTTACAGATTGTGCTTTACAAAATGGGGCGAAAATGTCATATGCACTTGACGTAGGCTATAACCAGCTTGCTTGGAAACTAAGACAGGATGAGCGAGTTGTGGTTATGGAACGGACAAACTTTCGTTATGTAACTCCAGCAGATCTCGTTGGGGAAATGCCGGATTTTGCTTCTATTGACGTGTCTTTTATTTCCTTAACTCTGATTTTGCCAGTATTAAAAACATTACTGATTTCAGGTAGTGATATAATTGCACTTATTAAGCCTCAGTTTGAAGCAGGCCGTGATCAGGTTGGTAAAAAAGGAATTGTTCGTGACGAGAAGGTTCATTTACAAGTGATTGAAAAAATCATTCATTTTTCCGTTGAACAAGGATATATAGTAACTAATCTTTCCTATTCTCCAATTACAGGCGGCGATGGAAATATTGAATTCTTATTACACTTAAAATGGGAAGGTGAGCGCGAACTCGGTGAAAGTAATCTCCCTTTCGCCCCTATGGATATCGTAAAACAAGCTCATCTAGAATTTAAAACGAAACAGACTCCAGAAGGATAGGCAATTGCTTATCCTTTTATGTATATTAATGTATTTTTATAAAGGATTTTCATGTACAACTTTAGGAAAATGGGCTACCATATGAAGTATATACGACATTTTAGTACAAAATATTCTGATGTTTTTAAAGACTATGGGGTGAAAGAATGAATAAAGGTCAACGTCATATTAAAATTAGAGAAATTATTGCCAGCAACGATATTGAGACTCAGGATGATTTGGTTGATGAGCTTAAAAATGCTGGTTACAATGTGACACAAGCCACCGTTTCACGTGATATTAAAGAACTACATTTAGTAAAAGTTCCATTGATTGATGGTCGTTATAAATACAGCCTTCCAGCGGATCAGCGTTTTAATCCATTGCAAAAATTAAAAAGATCGTTAATTGATGCTTTTGTAAGGATTGATTCTGCGGGGCATTTACTAGTAATGAAATGTTTGCCAGGTAATGCAATGGCAATTGGTGCCCTCATTGACAATCTGGATTGGGAAGAAATATTAGGCACAATATGTGGAGACGATACCATGTTAATTATTTGTCGAACACCAGAAGATACAGAAGTAATTACAAATCGGTTCCTTGACATGCTTTAATTGGGGGAGAGTTCGTTGTTAGCAGAACTATCAATAAAAAACTTTGCGATAATTGAATCCCTTTCCGTGTCCTTCGAAAAGGGATTAACTGTATTAACGGGAGAGACAGGCGCAGGAAAGTCAATAATCATTGATGCTATCCATTTACTTGTAGGCGGTAGAGGATCTGCAGAATTTGTGCGTCACGGTGAGGAGAAGGCTGAAATTGAGGGGCTTTTTCAACTGGATGATCCAAATCATCCCATTATAATGAAATCATTAGAATTCGGTATTGATATTGAAGAAGGTATGGTGGTTCTACGAAGGGATATCTCTCGAACAGGAAAAAGTGTATGTCGAATCAATGGTAAGCTTGTTACAATATCAACCCTTCGAGAAATTGGTTCAACTTTAGTTGATATTCATGGGCAACATGAACATCAGGAGTTAATGGATGAAACAAGACATTTAACATTGCTCGATCAGTTTGGTTCTGATGAAATTGCAGGTTCACATGCAGAATACTTGGATGTCTTTCGAAGGTACGAGCAAACACTTCAAAAGCTAAAGTCATTAAGTGAGAATGATCAACAAACAGCACATCGGTTGGATTTAATTCAATTTCAATTAGACGAAATACAAAAAGCCAATCTAAAGATTCATGAAGATGAAGAGCTTTCAGAAGAAAGAAGAAAGTTAGGTAATTTTGAAAGAACATTTGAGGCGATTCAATCGAGTTATTCGGCCCTTCGCGGGGAGCAAAGAGGACTAGACTGGATAGGTATGGTCATGGGTTATCTTGAAGACGCTGCATCGCTTGACACAACGTATAAAGATATATTTGAATCTGTTTCGAATAGTTTTTACCAGCTGGAAGATGCAGCGAGAACATTACGAAATGAGTTGGATGTTTTAGAATACGATCCCCAAAGGTTAAATGAAATTGAGGATCGACTAAATGAAATTAACCAGCTCAAACGTAAATATGGTAAAACAATTAGTGATATTGTTGAATATGCAGCAAAGATTGAGGAAGAAATTGAAACCTTACAGAACAAAGAAACACATATATCGGAATTAGAAAAAGAATTATCTTCTATCAAAAAAGACCTAATTCTTGAGGCTAAACAATTATCTGAAATCCGTCATAAGTGGGCAGAAAGACTTACCAAGCTCATTCATAAAGAATTGAAAGAATTATACATGGCCAAGACTATATTTGAAATCCGATTTGAAACAGATATAGAACACTTTTCTAAAACTGGTGTTGATCATGTGGAATTTTATATTTCAACAAACCCTGGTGAACCACTGAAGCCTTTGTCAAAGGTTGCTTCAGGGGGAGAATTATCAAGGATTATGTTGGCACTTAAGAGCATTTTTTCTCAACACCAAGGTGTTACGTCAATAATATTTGATGAGGTCGATACCGGTGTGAGCGGAAGAGTAGCTCAATCGATTGCAGAAAAGATTTATAAGGTTGCATCTGGTTCACAAGTTTTATGTATTTCACATTTACCTCAAGTAGCTGCCATGGCAGATACTCATTTGTTTATTTCAAAGGTTATTACTGGAGGAAGAACAAAAACTTATGTAACACCGTTAAATGTAGAAGAGAAGATTAAAGAAATTGGCAGAATGATTTCTGGAGCGGAAATTACCGATCTTACAAAGAAACACGCTGAAGAATTATTATTTTTAGCGGGGGAAAATAAAAAAACTTGAAAAGCTATCCAATAAGGGTAGCTTTTTTATGTTGAACCGAGTTATAAATGCTTGTCAAGGAGGCAAAATTAAAGATGTAGCCATTTCTTCAAAGTAGTGAAAAGAAGCGAGGAGAGTGAAAAATTTGAAGTTAGACATAATTAGAAAGATTATTGGTGGAATTCTCCTTGTTTCATTAATTAGCTTTATCTTTTTTCAGCCTATACAGCAGTACCTTGCAATACCAAAAACCATTACAGTTTTTGAAGGCCAAGATTACACGTTTAAAAAGGCTGCCCCGGTATCAGCCGCTATACAATCTCACAATTCAAATATCACACTTGATCAGGAAAAGCATGCAGTTTCGGTAAAGGCAATGGAAAAAGGGAAAAACGAAATGCTTCTAGAATTTGCTGGTATCCCTATAAAAAAGGTCGATGTACATGTTTTAAAGGATTTTCGCGTCATTCCAGGTGGTCAATCAATTGGAGTAAAGCTAAATACAGTAGGTGTCTTAGTGGTCGGACACCATTTAATCAATACAGTAAATGGAAAAAAATCACCTGGTGAAATTGCTGGAATCAAGGTTGGAGACATTATCACAGAAATAAATGGGAACAAAATTGAAAAAATGACAGATGTCGCACCATTTGTCCAAACAGCCGGACAGGATGGAAAAGCTCTTGATATGGTTATTAGTAGAGAGAGTGGGAAATTTACGACAAAACTTACTCCTTTGAAAGATAAAGGAGAAGACACTTATAAACTTGGGCTATATATCAGGGATTCAGCAGCAGGAATTGGGACGATGACCTTTGTTCATCCACAATCTAAAAAGTATGGTGCCCTAGGACATGTCATTTCAGACATGGATACAAAAAAGCCAATTGTCGTTGAAGATGGGCAAATTGTCCGTTCTACCGTTACCTCTATTGAGAAGGGAAGTAATGGAGATCCAGGTGAAAAACTTGCACGTTTTTCTTCTGACCGTGAAATTGTAGGAAATATCCAAAAAAACAGTCCCTTTGGTATTTTTGGTGAGCTAAATAAAGATTTAAAAAATGGAATCATGGATAAACCGCTGCCAATAGCATTATCCCATCAGGTTAAAGAAGGACCTGCAAAAATTTTAACAGTTGTCAACGATGATCGAGTAGAAGAATTTAACATAGAGATAGTTAGTACAATTCCGCAAAAGTTTCCAGCTACAAAGGGCATGGTGATAAAAGTAACGGACCCTAAGCTTCTTGAAAAAACCGGAGGAATCGTGCAAGGAATGAGTGGAAGTCCGATTATTCAAGATGGAAAGCTTATTGGTGCCGTAACACATGTCTTTGTGAATGATCCTACCTCTGGATATGGAGTTCATATTGAGTGGATGCTAAATGAAGCTGGAATTAATATATACGAAACACCAAAGAATAAAGCAAGTTAAATTAGAAATATAATCGCATCTCATCCGCGATTTTATAAATAGTGTTACCCTACTTGAGCGAAATAGGTAATCCTCCTATTTTGCTTCTTCTTTTGTATAGAGATTTTTCGACAAAAATCTGTTATTTACTGGAAAAGATGCGAATTTAGTCGAATGAGTGAGAAAAACAGAGAAAAGATAAGATTTTATCACTATTTTAAGAAATATTAAAAAAATGAGAGGAATTTTTGTTGCATTGTCGAATTTGTAATTTAGAATAGAATTAAGAGACTACAGACATTAAGAAAAATGAAATAGAGAATTGAACAGATTGAGGGAGGAACTGGAATTGAAGAAAATCAAAGTTTGTGTCGTTGATGATAATAGGGAATTAGTTGGTTTATTAGAGGACTACATTTCGTCCCAAGATGATATGGAAGTTGAAGGAATCGCTCATAATGGACAAGAATGCTTGGAAATGTTAGCTTCTGCTGATCCAGATGTTCTTGTATTGGATATTATTATGCCGCATCTTGATGGGTTGGCTGTACTTGAACGCCTGCGTGAACTGAAAAAAGGAGCACTTCCAAATGTAATCATGCTTACTGCTTTTGGCCAAGAGGATGTAACGAAAAAAGCAGTTGAACTGGGAGCGTCCTATTTTATTTTGAAACCATTTGATATGGAGAACTTAGGGAGCCATATTCGTCAGGTTAGTGGTAATGCAAGTGCATTTACACGTAAGATGCCATCAACAAGTTACCGCTCTCATTCTGAGCAAAAGCCAAAGAATTTAGATGCAAGTATTACTAGTATTATTCATGAAATTGGAGTACCAGCTCATATTAAAGGATATTTATATTTGCGGGAAGCTATTTCCATGGTATATAACGATATCGAGTTATTAGGATCAATTACAAAAGTATTGTATCCAGACATCGCAAAAAAATATAACACAACAGCAAGCCGTGTTGAGCGTGCCATTCGTCATGCCATTGAAGTGGCATGGAGCCGAGGCAATATCGACTCTATTTCTTCATTGTTTGGCTACACAGTCAGTATGTCAAAGGCTAAGCCGACCAATAGTGAATTTATTGCTATGGTGGCAGATAAACTTCGTTTGGAGCATAAGGCTTCTTGAAAGGGTGAGGAATAACTTACCTAAGTCCAACCAAAAGAAAGACCAATGAATGTTCATTGGTCTTTTATTTATGGTTAGAAAGCACTCCCTAATTTTTTAAAAAATCTGATAATATAATGCGTGAACTAGTCTTCATTTTACATATGTATCGGTGCTGAAAGGATGTAAAACCTCTTGTTTGAAACATTACTGTTAAATTTCCTATTTATACTTTTACCAGTTGTCATTTTTTTAATCTTCTTTGAAAATAGGTCAAATTCGTTCAATAAAATAATCCTTATTTTTCTGTCAACAGTAACTATGGTTCTTTGTATGACTATCCCAATTAAATTGAATGTTGGATTTAATGTTGATTTGCGATACATTCCAGTTATTATTGTTGCCCTTTTTGGAGGTTACAAAAAGGTATTTCCGCTATATATAGTATTAAATATATACCGTTATTATTTAGGTGGAGATGGAATACTTCAATCATTTTTATATTCTACGGGAGTCATTATCCTTTTACCTGCTTTTAGTCAAAGGTTCAAGCAATTAAGTTCCAAAAGGAGAATTTCTACTGCCGACAATGCACCAAGTGGAAGTCCAATTCTGTTTTAATAACACACTAAAAAAGAGATATGATAAGAACCAAATACAGCAGTGTTTAATAAATTTATTAAAAAACGGAATAGAAGCTATGAAGGAAAAAGGCGGCACACTACTGATTGATATCTTTGAACAAAAGCAAAATATAGTATTTAAAATTCAGGATACTGGAGTTGGAATGACAAAAGAAGAAATTTTACGTTTAGGTAAACTGTATTATTCTACAAAAGAAGAAGGTACAGGTCTTGGGATGCTAATGGTATATAGTACCGTTAATAAGGTAAAGGGGAAAATTGAGATTGAAAGTGAGAAAGGGAGAGGTACAACTTTTCTCATAACGATACCAGTATAAGCCTTCATCCTATGATGAAGGTATTTAATTATTGGCTGTGTTAAAGAACATTGTTGATTTTTAACTCTGTTGATTGGAGCGGAAGGCGGCGAAGACTCCTGCGGGAGTACGGGGCAGGGGAGACCCCGCAGGAGCGAAGCGACGAGGAGGCTCCCCGGCACGCCCGCGGAAAGCGAAGCCGCCTGGAGCGGAAATCAACAGGCAAGTTTAACTGAGCCTAATTATTAATATGTTATAAAAGAAGTTCTACTTATTTTTCTTGTTTCTTTTCCAATTCCATTAGTTTTTGGATTAGAATATGTTGTGGCATATGCATAAGCTGTTCTAATGGAACGTTTAACTGCTTAGAAAGTTTGATGGCTGTTTCTGGCGATAATTGTAATGGTTTCATAATAAAGTTCCTCCATTTTTGAAGTTGGGAAGTGAAAAAATGACACAGATTTTTGCGCATCGTGGTTATTCGGCTTCTTTTGCTGAGAATACAATGGGCGCCTTTTATGAAGCGGAAAAGGCAGGAGCAGATGGTATAGAGCTTGATGTTCAATTAACAAAAGACGGCGAGATTGTCGTAATTCACGATGAAAAAGTTGATCGAACCACAAGTGGCACTGGGTTTGTTAAAGATTTTTTATTTAAAGAAATTAGAAACCTAAATGCTAATCATAAAGGTCTTAAAAAAGAACCGATTCCATCCTTAATTGAAGTACTGGAGTGGATGCGGACAAACAAGCTCTTATGCAACATTGAACTAAAGAATGGTTTGATTCCCTATGAAGGAATGGAAGAAAAAGTCGTTCAGCTTGTTCGTAGGTATGGATTAGCTGATCGAATTATTATTTCCTCCTTTAATCACTATAGTATAGTCTATAGTTACAGGATAGCCCCAGAAATTGAAACAGCACCTCTATTTATTGAAGGGATTTATATGCCATGGATTTATTCACAATCGATTAGAGCAAGAGGAATTCATCCAAAACATTCTTCGATGTCGGATAATATCATCATGAATACTATGGACAACGGAATTGCTGTTCGGCCGTATACGGTCAATAAGGACGGTGATATGCACCGTTTCTTTAATATTAATTGCACAGCTATTATTACTGATGATCCAGTAAAGGCGCTTCGAATAAGGAAACAATATGAAAAGAGACCGTAACGGCCTCTTTTTTATTTTTTAAATTTCGTTTGTACTTTATTTCTTTTACGATCTCTATGGAAGATAAAGCCAGCTACAAATCCTAGACCTCCAATAAAGAAAAGTAAGCCCACGATAAATTGTAGTAGTAAAAATGGAAAGGGGGCTTGGAGAATACCAAATGTCATATCACGCATTAATTTGATCCCTAAAGCGGCAAAAATTCCTGGAATGACTAAAATAGCAAGGGCGATAATCCGTTTCATACATAAATCCTTCCAACGTTTAATTTTATTTAATGTTCTACCTCAAGAAAATATTAGTACATAGATAAAATTTGTCAAGGCATCTTTTTGGTAATAAAATAAAACATGAAGAAAATTGCATGGGTTTGTTAAAATTAAATGAAAAAAATTTCTTTTTTTAAAGGGGTATTAGTCATGCAAAACGTGATGATTGTTGGCGCTGGAAAAGGCGGTACTGCAATCTTAAAATTTCTGAAAGAATCAGAGGTGCTGAGGGTTGCAGTAGTAATAGACCGTAACGAGGATGCACCGGGCATTTTATTAGCCAAAAAAGAGGGAATTCAAACAGGGACAAGCTGGAAGCCATTTATTACAGGGAATGTAGATATTATTATTGAAGTGACTGGAAATGACGTGGTCTTTCAAGAGTTACGAGATACAAAAAATAAGAAGACAGTATTGATTCCGGGGAGCGTGGCATTCCTAGTATCACAGCTAATGGAAGAAAAAGAAGAACTGGTGCAAAAACACCAAAATGAATCGTATCAACAGGAATTGATTTTCAATGCAACGAACGATGGGATGGTTGTTATTGATAATCATGGAAAAGTCATTTTGTTTAACAAGCGTGCAGAAGAAATAATGGGGGTGAAGAAAGAGCAGGCAATTGGCAGAAACGTAGTGGATGTAATCCCTACAACCCGCCTCCCTTTGATTCTTGATACTAGGAGAATAGAGGCAAACCAGGAGATGGTGTTAAGTAATGATAGAAAAATTATTACGACACGTATTCCAATTATTGAAGAGAATGGAACATTAATAGGGGCTTTCGCTGTTTTTAAAGACATAACAGAGGTGGTTAATCTAGCGGAAGAAATTACGGATTTAAAGGAAATTCAAACGATGCTTCAAGCTATTATTCACTCTAGTGACGATGCCATTTCCGTTGTTGATGAAAATGGACGAGGGATTCTTATCAATCCTGCATACACTCGTATTACTGGACTAACACAAGAGCAAGTCATTGGAAAACCTGCGACTGCAGACATTTCCGAAGGAGAAAGTATGCATATGAAGGTACTCCAAACCAGAAGAGCGGTCCGTGGTACCCCCATGAGAGTTGGCCCTAATAAGCGAGAAGTGATTGTAAATGTTGCCCCAATTATTGTTAAGGGAAAATTAAAGGGCAGCGTGGGCGTCATTCATGACATGTCAGAAATTAAATCTCTTAATCGGGAGTTAAATCGGGCTAGACAGTTGATCCGTAAATTGGAGGCAAAGTATACCTTCGAGGATATTATTGGTCAATCAGATGAAATGATGCTGGCGATTGAGCAAGCAAAGCTTGGAGCGAAAACACCTGCAACAGTCCTCCTTAGGGGAGAGTCGGGGACAGGAAAAGAATTATTCGCCCATGCTATACATAATGCAAGTGATCGAAAATACAATAAGTTTATTCGTGTTAACTGTGCTGCCATTTCTGAAACGTTATTGGAGAGCGAGTTATTTGGGTATGAAGAAGGTGCTTTTTCTGGGGCAATAAGAGGTGGAAAAAAAGGCTTTTTTGAAGAAGCGAATAATGGCAGTATTTTTCTTGATGAAATTGGGGAGCTTTCGGCCAATACACAGGCAAAACTATTAAGGGTACTGCAAGAAAATGAAATTACTCGTGTGGGTGGAACGAAGCCTATTTCTATTAATGTCAGAGTCATTGCTGCTACCCATGTTAATTTAGAAAAAGGTATTGCGAGTGGTTCCTTTAGGGAAGACTTATACTATCGGTTGAATCGAATGCCTATTCATATTCCGCCATTAAGAAAACGAAAGGAAGAAATTCCTGTTCTCTGTGCGAGGTTAATTCTAAAAATTAATCGTGATTATGGAAGGAATGTAGAAGGAGTTACTCCTGCAGCGTTATTCCAGTTAATGGGATATGATTGGCCGGGGAATGTTCGGGAAATAGAAAATATACTCGGTAGAGCTATTATTTTTATGAATTACAATGAGACATTAATTGATGTGCATCATTTACCTGAATTACAAAATAAAAAAGGTGCGGATCAATCCCAAACCAAGCCTAACGAACCTTTCACATTAGGGCAATCCCTATCGAATTTATTAGAGGATTATGAGGCGAAGATTATCCGACAAACACTTACCCGGTTGAATGGCAATAAAACTTTAACAGCAAAAACATTAGGTTTATCAGTAAGGAATTTATATTACAAGCTCGAAAAATACAATATTGAAAAAAATAGCATGCAATAATTTTCATACTATGAATTTTATTGCGCGCTGATCGTGTATGAAATGAAGCGTTTTCATATTTGAAAGTTGGCACGAAACTTGCATATTAATTAAACGGAGTTGCAGGAAAGGGAGAAAGGGTTGATAACAACTTGTTGCTAGACTCATTAATTGAAAAAGCAACCCGGGAAGGCACTAATACGGTTGCTGTTGCTGCCGCAGAGGATGTAGAGGTAATTGAAGCAATTTTAGATGCAGTCAATCGAAACCTCGCTCGTTTTATCCTGTTCGGCGACCAAAATAAAATAAAATCTTTACTAGAAATGAAAAAATATGATGATCGGGGAAATAACTTATTAAAAATCGTTCATACAAATTCAACAATTGATTCAGCTGAATTAGCTGTCAAGGCTGTCTTTCAAAAAGAAGCCGATGTTTTGATGAAAGGCAATCTTCCTACCAACTTCATTTTAAAAGCTGTCTTAAATAAGGAATTTGGTTTAAGAACGGGAAATGTGCTATCACATGTTGCTTTTTTTGAGGTTCCGGGATTCGAGCGGTTTACCATTGTTACTGATGCTGCTATGAATATTGCACCTGATCTGCAACAAAAAGCACAAATTATTAATAATGCTGTTTCTTTAGCAAAATGTATAGGGATTGAAACACCAAAGGTTGCTCCTTTAGCTGCTGTAGAAGTGGTAAATCCTGCGATGCAGGCAACAGTAGACGCGGCCTCACTAACCATGATGAATAAGCGCGGTCAAATTCCTGGTTGCATCGTTGATGGCCCTCTTGCCTTAGATAACGCAGTTTCGGCATTAGCGGCAGAGCATAAAGGGATTCAGAGTGAAGTAGCCGGCCAGGCAGATATTTTGTTAGTCCCGACTATTGATGTTGGAAATGTATTATATAAATCATTAATTTATTTTGCTAAAGCGAAGGTGGGGGCTGTTATTGCTGGGGCTAAGGCACCAATTGTTTTAACATCACGAGCAGACTCAGCAGAAAGTAAGCTTTATTCACTCGCATTAGCTTTATGTTGTGTTACAAAATAGAGATTTCTTAACATTCGAGGAGGAATATGAACATGGAAATTTTTAAGTATTTAGAGACTTATGATTATGAGCAAGTGGTATTTTGCCAAGATAAACAATCTGGTTTAAAAGCAATTATTGCTATTCATGATACTACACTTGGACCTGCTTTGGGTGGAACACGCATGTGGACATATGAGTCAGAAGATGCAGCAATTGAAGATGCACTTCGATTAGCAAAAGGAATGACTTATAAAAATGCTGCAGCAGGTTTAAATCTTGGTGGAGGAAAAACAGTTATCATTGGTGATCCTCGAAAAGATAAGAACGAAGAAATGTTCCGCGCATTTGGACGCTACATTCAAGGGCTAAATGGTAGATATATTACTGCCGAAGACGTAGGTACAACTGTTGCTGATATGGATTTAATTCATGAAGAGACAGATTATGTAACAGGTATCTCTCCTGCATTTGGTTCTTCAGGTAACCCATCTCCTGTAACTGCTTATGGTGTTTATAGAGGAATGAAAGCGGCAGCCAAAGCAGCTTTTGATTCAGATTCTCTTGAAGGAAAAGTAATTGCCGTTCAGGGCGTTGGAAATGTTGCTTACAACTTATGCCGCCACTTGCACGAAGAAGGGGCTAAGTTAATTGTAACTGATATTAACAAAGAAGCGGTTCAACGTGCCGTTGAAGAATTTGGAGCACGTGCCGTTGATCCTAATGAAATCTATAGTGTTGAATGTGATATTTATGCACCTTGTGCATTAGGTGCAACAATCAATGATGATACAATTCCACAATTGAAAGCGAAAGTAATTGCTGGAGCTGCAAACAATCAATTAAAAGAAACTCGTCATGGTGATCTTATTCATGAGATGGGCATTATTTATGCACCTGACTATGTAATCAATGCGGGTGGAGTTATTAACGTTGCGGATGAGCTTTATGGATATAACCGTGAACGGGCATTAAAGAAAGTTGAGCAGCTCTATACAAGTATTGAAAAGGTTATCGAAATCTCTAAACGTGATGGTATTCCAACCTATCTGGCTGCCGATCGTATGGTTGAAGAGAGAATTGAAAGAATGCGTAATTCAAGAAGCCAGTTCCTTCAGAACGGACATCACATTTTAAGTCGCAGAATCTCAAGATAAACACATTCTTGGAATAAGAGTAGGAGCAGAACGCTGAATACGATATTCAGCGTCTTTGCCTTTTGATAGATGTCTAAAATGGAGGTAACAACGTGCTAGATAAAGAATATCGAATTCTCATCATCAACCCAGGCTCAACATCCACTAAGATCGGAGTCTTCGATAATGAAGTTTCAATTTTTGAAAAAACCATTCGTCATGATGCAGAAGAAATTAATTCCTATGCCAATATCATTGATCAATATGAATTTAGAAAAAACACAATTTTGGAAACACTCGATAATGAAGGAATAAATATCTCTAAACTATCCGCTGTTTGTGGCCGTGGAGGTTTGCTTCGTCCAATTGAAGGGGGAACCTACGCTGTTAATGACATGATGTTAAATGACCTCCGATCTGGTTTTTCGGGCCAGCATGCATCGAATTTAGGCGGAATTATTGCTTATGAAATTGCATCAGGTCTAAATATTCAATCCTTTATTGTGGATCCTGTTGTAGTAGATGAACTTGAGCCTATTGCAAGAATTTCTGGATTTTCCTTAATTGAAAGAAAGAGTATCTTTCATGCATTAAATCAAAAAGCTGTCGCAAGAAGAGTTGCAAAGGACCTTGGAAAAATATACACCGATTTAAACCTAATCGTTACCCATATGGGAGGCGGAATTACGGTAGGCATACATAAAAAAGGTAGAGTTGTTGATGTAAACAACGGTCTGCATGGTGATGGACCATTTAGTCCAGAACGTGCCGGAACAGTACCTGCAGGTGATTTAGTTGCCCTTTGTTTCTCAGGAGAACATTATCGTGAAGAAATAATGAAAAAACTTGTTGGGCAGGGTGGGCTAGTAGGCTACCTCGGAACAAACGATGCAATTAAAGTAGAACAGCGAATTGAAGCTGGAGACCAAGAGGCTAAGCTAGTTTATGATGCCATGGCCTATCAAGTGGCAAAAGAGATTGGTGCCGCAAGTGCTGTATTATCAGGAAAAGTAGATGCGATTATTTTAACAGGCGGCCTTGCATATGGAAAAGGCTTTGTGAAATCTATCACCGATCGGATTAATTGGATTGCAGACGTCATTGTCCAACCAGGTGAGAATGAACTCCAAGCGCTTGCAGAAGGAGCCCTTCGAGTCCTTCGTGGGGAAGAAGAAGTGAAAACGTACCCAGGAAATTTTTCAACTGCAAAAATCTAAGGAAAATGGGGAGGAATTATAAGTGGCACAAGAATACGATTTAGTCATTCTTGGCGGGGGAACTGGCGGTTATGTAGCTGCCATTCGCGCCTCACAGCTCGGGCTTAAAACAGCAATAGTGGAAAAAGGGAAACTTGGTGGGACTTGTCTGCATCAAGGATGTATCCCTAGTAAGGCACTACTTCGAAGCGCAGAAGTCTTTGCTACAGCCAAACATAGTGAAAATTTTGGGGTAGTTACTGGCGAAGTGTCTGTTGATTTTGGAAGAGTACAGGAAAGAAAAAATAAAATTATTGATCAGCTTCATAAAGGTGTTCAACATCTAATGAAACAAGGCAAGATTGATGTTTTTCATGGAATTGGTCGTATCTTAGGTCCATCTATTTTTTCACCAATGCCTGGTACGATATCAGTTGAAATGAACAATGGTGACGATAATGAAATGTTAATTCCAAAAAACGTGATTGTAGCAACTGGTTCAAGACCTAGAACACTTCCTGGACTTGAAATTGATGGAGAATATGTGATGTCTTCAGATGAAGCGTTACAGCTTGAAGCGCTTCCAAGTTCAATTGTTATTGTCGGTGGAGGTGTCATCGGAATAGAATGGGCATCGATGCTTTCTGATTTCGGAGTAGAAGTGACGGTGATCGAGTATGCTGATCGAATTATACCGACTGAAGATAAAGAAATCTCCAAAGAGATGCAACGTTTAATGAAGAAAAAAGGAGTTAAACTGGTAACTAGCGCGAAGGTACTTCCAGAAACTCTCGTAAAGGATAATGGTGTGCGCATAAGTGCTGAAGTGAAAGGTGAACAGAAGGAATTTAAGGCGGAAAAGCTTCTTGTATCTGTGGGACGTCAAGCAAATACAGAAGGAATCGGACTTGAGAATACCGAAATACAAGTTGAAAAAGGCTTTGTTGTTACAAATGAATTTTTCCAAACGAAGGAATCACATATTTATGCCATTGGTGATGTAATTGGTGGTTTACAGCTAGCGCACGTTGCTTCCCATGAGGGTATTGTAGCTGTTGAGCATATTGCTGGCAAGGATCCGTCACCTTTTGACTATAATCTAGTTTCAAGGTGTATTTACAGTAATCCAGAGGTTTCTAGTGTAGGAATAACAGAGGAACAAGCAAAGGAAAATGGGCATAAAGTGAAAATTGGAAAGTTTTCCTTTAAGGCGATTGGAAAGGCACTTGTTTTTGGAGAATCAGATGGATTTGTGAAAATTGTTGCTGATGAAGAGACCAATGATATTCTAGGGGTGCATATGATTGGTCCACATGTGACAGATATGATTTCTGAGGCAGGACTCGCAATGGTATTAGATGCAACACCATGGGAAATTGCTCATACCATCCATCCACATCCAAGTCTTTCAGAGGCAATTGGTGAAGCCGCACTAGCGGTTGACGGGAAGGCAATACATTCATAAGTAAATTAAGGTTATTAGCGAACAAATGGGAGGTAAGAAATAAATGACTGAAAATCGTCATGAAGCTTTAGGATTAAGCGATGGGAAAGTTTTAGAAATGTATGAAACGATGCTTCTAGCCCGTCGTATTGATGAACGTATGTGGTTATTGAATCGTGCAGGTAAAATACCTTTTGTCATCTCATGTCAAGGACAGGAAGCAGCACAAGTAGGAGCTGCATTTGCACTAGATAGAGAAAAGGATTATGTTCTTCCATATTATCGTGATATGGGTGTTGTGTTAACGTTTGGTATGACACCAAGAGAACTAATGCTTTCAGGGTTTGCAAAAGCAGAAGATCCAAATTCAGGTGGACGACAAATGCCAGGTCACTTTGGGCAAAAGAAGAATCGAATTGTAACAGGATCTTCTCCCGTTACTACCCAGGTTCCACATGCAGTAGGAATTGCACTAGCAGGGAAAATGGAAAGAAAAGATCTAGTTACGTTTGTAACCTTTGGTGAAGGGTCATCGAACCAAGGTGACTTCCATGAGGGGGCTAACTTTGCAGGCGTGCATAAACTCCCGGTTATATTCATGTGTGAAAATAATAAATACGCTATTTCCGTTCCGATTGAAAAACAATTAGCATGTGAAAAGGTATCTGACCGTGCCATCGGGTACGGTATGCCAGGAATCACTGTTGACGGAAATGATCCATTAGAAGTTTATAAAGCAGTGAAAGAGGCTGCCGATCGTGGCCGTCGTGGTGAAGGACCAACGCTTGTTGAAACAGTTTCTTACCGTCTTACTCCACACTCATCTGATGATGACGACCGTTCTTACCGAGCGCCTGATGAAGTAGCAAAAGCAAAAACGCAAGATCCGATTATTACATTTGGTGCATATTTAAAGGAAACTGGTCTCATGAATGATGAGTTGGAAAAAGAAATAAACGACCGCGTGATGAAACTGGTGAATGAAGCTACAGATTATGCTGAAAATGCACAATATGCTGCACCAGAAGAAGCGTTGAAATATGTTTATGCACAGGAGTAAGGGGGATATAACATGGCGATTATTTCATATATTGATTCAATAACTATGGCCATTCGAGAAGAAATGGAACGGGATCCTAAGGTTTTTGTATTAGGCGAAGATGTTGGGGTAAAAGGCGGTGTGTTTAAAGCTACACAAGGCCTGTATGAACAATTTGGCGAGGAACGCGTTATAGATACACCTCTTGCTGAATCTGCCATTGCTGGGGTTGGAATTGGTGCAGCAATGTACGGTATGCGCCCAATTGCAGAAATGCAATTTGCTGATTTCATCATGCCTGCTGTCAATCAAATTATCTCAGAAGCAGCGAAAGTCCGTTATCGCTCGAATAATGATTGGAGCTGTCCAATCGTTATACGTGCTCCTTATGGCGGCGGCGTTCACGGAGCGTTATACCATTCTCAATCAGTTGAGGCTATATTTGCTAATCAACCGGGATTGAAAATTGTCATGCCGTCTACACCATATGATGCGAAAGGATTGTTAAAGGCAGCCATTCGTGATAATGATCCGGTTTTATTTTTCGAGCATAAAAGGGCTTATCGTTTAATTAAGGGAGAAGTTCCAACAGATGATTACACATTGCCAATTGGAAAAGCTGATGTAAAGCGTGACGGTGATGACATTACTGTTATTACCTACGGTCTTTGTGTACATTTTGCCCTTCAAGCGGCTGAAAAATTAGCGAAGGATGGAATCTCTGCACATATTCTTGATTTGAGAACCGTATACCCTCTTGATAAAGAAGCTATTATTGAAGCAGCTTCAAAAACAGGAAAAGTCTTACTTGTTACCGAAGATACAAAAGAAGGCAGTATTATGAGTG
Organism: Neobacillus phoenicis; assembly: GCF_047302305.1. Classification (NCBI taxonomy): domain Bacteria; kingdom Bacillati; phylum Bacillota; class Bacilli; order Caryophanales; family Bacillaceae; genus Neobacillus; species Neobacillus phoenicis. The sequence goes on from NZ_CP154847.1 coordinate 2,230,036, forward strand.
AAGTATCAGCTATTATTGCCGAAAATTGCTTGTTTGAATTGGATGCTCCAATAATGCGTCTAGCTGGACCTGATGTACCAGCCATGCCATATGCTCCAACGATGGAAAAATTCTTTATGGTAAACCCTGATAAAGTCGAAAAAGCAATGAGAGAACTTGCTGAGTACTAGGAGGTTTGAGTAGTGGTTATTGAACAAATTAAAATGCCTCAGCTTGGGGAGAGTGTTACTGAAGGTACGATCAGTAAGTGGTTAGTATCTGTTGGTGATAAAGTAAATAAATACGATCCCCTTGCAGAGGTTATGACAGATAAAGTAAATGCAGAAGTCCCATCCTCCTTTACAGGTGTGATTAAAGAACTAATTGCTAACGAAGAAGATACCCTAGCGGTTGGAGAAATCATTTGTACAATTGAAGTTGAGGGTGGCGAAAGTCCACAGGCTAAAACAGAAGCTGTAGCTCCAGCATCATCAAGCAGTGCGGAAACTACAACTCCAGTTGACCAAGGAAACAAAGCGCGTTATTCTCCAGCAGTTTTGAAAATATCTCAAGAACATGGAATTGACCTAACGCAGGTGTCAGGCACCGGTGCAGGTGGAAGGATTACAAGAAAAGACCTACTCAAATTAATTGAATCAGGAACCGTTCCAGTTGCAGGTCAAAAAGTAGAAGTAGCTAAAGAACAAACAGGAGTAGAGCCTGTACAACCTCCAAAGCAAGAGGTGACACAACCTATCTCTACAGCGACACCAAAACCAGCAGCACAGGCGGTTAATATTCCTGTCGCAGCTGGTGATATTGAAATTCCAGTTACTGGAATACGCAAAGCGATCGCTGCCAATATGCTTCGGAGCAAGCATGAAGCGCCACATGCTTGGACTATGATGGAAGTGGATGCAACCAATTTGGTTGACTACCGTAATTCTCTTAAAGATGAGTTTAAGAAAAAAGAAGGCTTCAATTTAACATTCTTTGCTTTCTTTGTGAAAGCAGTTGCACAAGCATTAAAAGAGTTCCCACAAATTAATTCTATGTGGGCTGGGGAAAAAATCATTCAGAAGAAAGACATTAATATTTCGATTGCCGTTGCAACAGATGATGCCTTATTCGTACCTGTAATCAAGAATGCGGATGAAAAAACAATAAAGGGAATTGCCCGTGAAATTTCCGAGCTTGCTGTCAAGGTAAGAACAGGAAAGTTAAAATCTGAAGATATGCAGGGTGGAACATTTACAGTGAACAACACTGGTTCATTTGGTTCTGTTCAATCCATGGGGATTATTAATTACCCGCAAGCAGCGATCCTTCAAGTGGAATCCATTGTTAAGCGACCTGTAGTAATGAATAATGGAATGATTGCTGTTCGTGACATGGTTAACTTATGTATGTCGCTAGACCACAGAGTGTTAGATGGACTTGTTTGCGGTCGTTTCTTACAACGTGTGAAGGAAATTCTAGAAAATACATCAAAATCAACAACTTCCATTTACTAAGAACAATAACCGCTGCCAAAATGATGGCGGCGGTTATTTGTTTAGTTGCCTGAATTCTGTTTGTACCATAAAATAGTACTTAGTAAAATTAATTGAATTTTATTTCAATTATGTATATGGAAGGGGGATGAGGAGTTTGGAAAAAATAAAGAATCAGTCTTTTCCTTTTATGTCAACAAATGAATGGAAAGAAAAAGCAGAAAAATCGTTAAAAGGCAAAACAGTTGAGTCCTTACAAACGGCTACATATGAAGGGATTATTTTGAAACCGCTTTATTCTCGAGAGGATGAACAGGCAGTTCCAGTTTTTCCAGGAGGCTCAGATTATAGAAGAGGGATTCACCCGCTTGGATATTTGACTAATGAATGGAAGGTAGCACAGCGTATATCCTATCAAACATTGGAAGAATTGAAAGAAAAGCTCAAGCAAAACTTTGATAAAGGGCAATCTGCCCTTTCTTTTGAAGTATCAAAGTCTTTGTTTGAAGAGGATGAGACGCTAGAAACTATTCTTGGAGAATCCTATCATCAATACCCTTTCTCCATTAACGCCAAGGGTCTCCACTCTGTATTACTTGCAGCTCTAGAAACAATTGGAGAGAAAAAAGAAACCAGCGACATAATTAGTGGTTATATAGGTTCTGATCCAGTCGCTCTTTTTGCTGAAGAAGGCAGAATTTCAGAAGAATTTTTCAATGATTGGATGACAACCATTGTCCAATCAAGCGTGAAAATACCTAACCTAAGAACCATTTTAATCAATACATCGCCATATCATAATGGTGGAGCAAATGCTGTTCAAGAGCTTGGAGTTGCATTGGCAGAAGGAATCTATTATCTTGAAAAGCTTCAGGAAGCTGGAATGGAACTGGAGGACATTTTTTCCAAAATGATCTTTCAATTCTCTATTGGCGGCCACTTCTTTATGGAAATGGCCAAACTCCGGGCAGCAAGAATTCTATGGAATCGTGTGGCCGAAGTTTATGGAATTCATGTAAATAATCGTGGGATGCATATCGCTGCAGAAACTTCTAGATTCACTAAAACTGTACAGGACCCGCATGTCAATCTTCTTCGTGCAGGTAATGAGGCTTTTGCAGCAGTTATTGGCGGCGTACAGTATTTACATGTGGATCCTTTCAATAATCTTTCGGGTTCCACTCCTGCTTCGGAAAGAATTGCAAGGAACACACAACTCTTACTAAAAGAAGAAGCTCAGTTAAAACAAGTAATTGATCCTGCTGGTGGTTCTTGGTATGTCGAAAAATTAACCAATGAACTTGCCGAGAAATCCTGGGAATTCTTTCAACAAATTGAAGCCCATGGCGGCATCGTTGAGGGATTAAAATCAAACTGGCTGCAGAAGGAAATAGCGGCAGTGTATGATAATAGAAATAAGGATTGTCAGACAAGGAAGCAAAGTATGATTGGCACGAATGTTTATGCCAATCTTGATGAAAATGTTCCTAATCTCAAATCTCAAAATAAAGATTCATATGTACAAGAAAAAGGAAATTCGTTATTAAATATCTGTGCAATTCCTCAACGCAGACTCTCAGAGCCATTTGAAGAATTGCGTATTAAGGCAAGGGACTTTGAAGAAACAGCAGGCTATAAGCCATCTCTAGGCTTAATTTGTCTTGGTGAGTTAAAAGAGCATAAGGCAAGGCTAGATTTTATGAAAGGTTTTCTAGCTGCCGGTGGGGTGAAAGCTGTTGAAAGTGCTCCAATTGTTTCTTTTGAGAATGCTAGATCATTTGTTTCTACTCTTCCTGTTACAAAATGTTTTTGCATCTGTGGTACAAATGAACAGTATGAAACAGCAGGTCATGAGATTTTAACTAGTCTAAGAACGGAATTCCCTGATCGAGTTTTTTACCTTGCTGGGCTCCCCGAAAAAGACATGCAGTCCCAGTGGACGGCTGAAGGAATTAAGCAGTTTATTCATATGAAAAGCAATTGTTATGAAACTCTCGATGCCATTTTTAAAGAGTTGGAGGTGAGCACGGTTGAAGAAACAAAAGCCTGATTTTCGTAACATTTCTTTATTCAGCAACCAAACATTCATGACTAAAGAAGAATGGCAGGAGAGCGCTCAAAAAGACATTGATGGCTCCATTGATGATTTACTCTTTGAGACAAATGAACAAATAAGTTTAAAGCCTCTCTATACAAAAGAAGATCGGAAAGACCTTGAACAAATTGGCCATCTGCCAGGGCTCCCTCCTTTCACAAGGGGACCCTATCCAACGATGTATGTCAATCGACCATGGACAGTCAGACAGTATGCAGGATTTTCAACTGCGGAGGAAAGTAATGCTTTTTACCGACGTAATTTGGCAATGGGACAAAAGGGGCTTTCGGTTGCATTTGATTTAGCCACCCACCGTGGCTATGATTCTGATCATCCACGTGTGGTTGGCGATGTAGGGAAAGCAGGGGTTGCAATTGATTCTATTCTGGATATGAAGACCCTTTTTGAGGGGATACCTCTAGACCAAATGTCTGTCTCCATGACCATGAACGGGGCTGTCTTGCCAATTCTCGCTTTTTTCATTGTAACAGCAGAAGAACAAGGTGTAAGTCAGGAGAAGCTTGCTGGAACCATTCAAAATGACATTTTAAAAGAATATATGGTCCGCAATACATATATATATCCGCCAGAAATGTCAATGAAGATTATAGCCGATATTTTCGAATATACGTCAAAATACATGCCAAAGTTTAATAGTATAAGTATTTCAGGTTACCATATGCAAGAAGCAGGAGCGCCTGCAGATCTGGAGTTAGCTTATACGCTGGCAGATGGATTGGAATATGTACGAACGGGCCTAAAATCTGGTATAGAAATTGATTCATTTGCTCCAAGGTTGTCCTTTTTCTGGGCCGTTGGGATGAATTATTTCATGGAAGTAGCCAAAATGAGGGCAGCGAGGTTAATTTGGGCAAAAATGATGAAATCATTCAATCCTAAAAATGAAAAATCTTTAGCACTAAGGACACATTCACAAACATCTGGTTGGAGTTTAACTGAGCAAGATCCGTTTAATAATGTTACTCGTACTCTAATTGAAGCCCATGCTGCAGCTATGGGTCATACTCAATCTCTGCATACAAACGCCTTGGATGAAGCAATTGCATTACCAACGGATTTTTCTGCACGAATCGCTCGTAATACCCAATTGTTCTTACAGGAAGAAACAGGAATAACACAGGTGATCGATCCATGGGCAGGTTCCTATTATGTTGAAAAGCTTACCGATGAATTAGTTAAACGTGCTTGGACACATATTGAAGAGATAGAACAACTTGGAGGGATGGCCAAAGCGATTGAAACGGGCTTACCGAAGATGCGAATTGAAGAAGCGGCAGCTAGAAGACAGGCTCAAATTGATTCAGGTAAGGAAACGATAATAGGTGTCAATCGCTACCGTCTTGAAAAGGAAGAAGCTATTGATATTTTAGATATTGATAATACGGCTGTTCGCCTAAAACAAATTGAAAAATTACAGGGATTAAAAGCAAGCCGTGATGACCATAAAGTGAAGGCAGCATTAGATGCGTTAACAATCGCAGCGGAAACAGGTGAACATAACCTATTAGAGCTAGCAGTAAAAGCAGCAAGGGTAAGAGCAACTCTAGGAGAAATCTCCGATGCTATTGAAAAGGTTGCGAGTCGACATAAAGCGGTGATTCGCTCAATTAGCGGAGTGTATAGTACTACCTTTAGCAATGAGGAAGAGATTGTAGAAGTTCAAAAAATGACAGATGAATTCCTTGAAAATGAAGGAAGACGGCCAAGAATACTGATTGCTAAAATGGGTCAAGATGGTCATGATCGTGGGGCCAAGGTAATCGCGACCGCCTTCGCTGACCTTGGTTTTGATGTCGATATTAGTCCATTATTCCAAACACCAGAAGAAACGGCAATTCAGGCAGTAGAAAATGATGTTCATGTGGTTGGAATGAGCTCACTTGCTGCAGGGCATAAAACGTTACTTCCTCAATTAGTGGAGGAGTTAAAAAAATTAGGAAGAGAAGATATTTTAGTGGTAATTGGCGGAGTCATTCCGGCTCAGGATTATCAATTTCTATATGATCATGGTGCTTCAGCCATCTTTGGTCCAGGTACCATTATTCCAGTGGCTGCTCAAAAGGTCATAAAGGAAATATATGCACAACTAGGTTATGAGGAAGTGTCACAATAATGACTTCTGATAAAAAACCGGAATGGAGCGATCCAAACGAACCTGATAAATGCTCAAGTATTGTAAGAAAAGGTCAAGAGCAGGAAGGTCAAATGGCATCCATTCAAAAAAATATCCGCTTTCAGAAACGCAAAATCTTAGAACTCTCAACGGATGAACTTTATGAAGGTGTAATAAAGGGTGACAGGAGTCTTTTAGCTAGAGCAATCACACTTGTTGAAAGTAATGCTGATCAGCATTTTCAAAAAGCCCAGGAGCTTCTGCAAAGGCTCCTGCCTAAAAGTGGGAAGTCTATTAGAATCGGAATCACAGGTGTCCCAGGGGCTGGGAAAAGCACATTTATTGAGTCCTTCGGCACGTATCTTTGTAATTTAGGACATCGAGTTGCCGTTTTAGCCATTGACCCAAGTTCAAAGTTAAGTGGTGGAAGCATTCTCGGAGATAAGACGAGGATGGAACACCTATCAAAAAACCCGAAGGCCTTTATCCGACCTTCACCTACAGCAGGGAAGCTAGGTGGTGTTCATCGAAAAACGAGAGAAGCCATGTTGCTTTGTGAGGCTGCCGGATTTGATGTGATCTTAATTGAAACTGTTGGGGTTGGCCAAAGCGAAGTCATTATTAGAGATATGGTGGATTTTTTCCTGCTGCTCGTCCTGACAGGTGCTGGGGATGAACTTCAAGGAATGAAAAAGGGAATTATGGAGCTTGCCGATGCGGTCATTGTGCATAAAGCAGATGGGGACAATAAACGAAGAGCAGAACAAACCAAACATGAATATAATCGGATTCTACACTTTCTACAGCCAGCTACTAAAGGTTGGGCAACAAAAGCTTATACTTGTTCATCGGTAAACGGGGAAGGCATTGATGAGATTTGGGGCGTGATTCAAAAGTTCGAAGAGACCGGAAAAGGTACAGGGGTATTTTCAGAACGAAGAAAGGGACAGCAAAGAGACTGGATCTATTCATTGATTTCTGATCAGCTTCATTACAGCTTCTTTCACCATCCGGTTGTAAAACAAAAACTCCCACAATTAGAGAATGAAGTTATGGCTGGAACAAAGACAGCAGCTTCCGCTGTGGGAACTTTATTTGATGTTTTCTTATCAGGTAAAGAATATAACTGAATCAATTATTGCAGTTCATTTGAAAAAAACATATTTTAACTGTTATGATGTAGTTATGTACTAACAAGAAGGAGTGATAGTAAATGAGTATGAATTTCAACTTTTTTATGAATGATGTTGTTAACCAGGCACGTCAAGAAATCGTGTCAGCTGGATATAAGGAATTAAAAACCCCTGAAGAAGTAGAAGAAGCGTTTGCACAAAAGGGAACAACTTTAGTGATGATTAATTCTGTTTGTGGTTGTGCAGGTGGAGTTGCTCGTCCAGCTGCTGCCCATGCCCTTCATTACGATAAGCGCCCGGATCATTTTGTGACAGTGTTTGCCGGTCAAGATAAGGAAGCAACCGAGACGGCTAGAAGCTATTTCACTGGCTACCCTCCTTCCTCTCCATCTTTTGCGCTATTAAAGGACGGGGAAATTATTACAATGGTAGAAAGACACCAAATTGAGGGCTTTGACCCTGCATCCGTCGTTGCAAAGCTTCAAAATGAATTTGAAAAGCATTGTGAAGAACTATAAGATACATTCGTTAAAAGGCCAATTCATTATGAGTTGGCTCTTTTTTATTGTCGAAATACAAGTTTTTGTGTATATTTATTAATTGAATCGTAACTTTAATCATTTTAAGAGGAGAGTTTTGACTATGAAGGAATTATTAAAAAACTATTTAGAAACTATTCAAAACAAGTTATGGGATATAAGTGACAAATTATATCATCACCCAGAGCTGGGTGATCAAGAATATGAATCAATGAAACTTTTAGTAGAGTTTTTGGAGGCGCACCATTTTACTGTTGAAAAAGGAGTTGTAAACCGACCTACAGCCTTTAAAGCTGTTTATGATAGTAAGAAAGAAGGTCCAACAATCGCCTATCTTTCTGAATATGATGCGTTGCCGGAGATTGGGCATGGATGTGGGCATAATTTAATTGGAACGATGAGTGCGGGAGCAGGGGTCCTCTTAAGTAAAGTAGTAGATGAGATTGGAGGCCGTGTGGTTGTTTTAGGCACACCAGCAGAAGAAACGAATGGAGCAAAGGTTCCGATGGCGGAACAAGGAGTTTTTGATGACATTGATGCTGCGATGATATTGCACCCGGCAGATGAATCTTATGAGAGCGGGGATTCTTTAGCTATGGATGCCATCCAATTTGACTTCCGTGGCAGAACAAGTCATGCTGCTGCATCTCCGGAAAAGGGCATCAATGCACTGGATGCTGTCATTCAATTATTCAATGGGATCAATGCTCTTCGTCAACATGTAACATCAGATGTAAGAATTCATGGAATTATTAAAGAGGGTGGGGTTGCAGCCAATATTGTCCCAGATAAAGCAATTGCTCAATTCTATGTTCGTGCAAAGAACCGCACCTATTTAAACGAAGTTGTTCAAAAGGTAATTAGTATTGCTAAAGGTGCATCTATGATGACTGGTGCAGAGGTGCATATTGAAAATTATGAATTGAGCTATGACAATATGGTCACGAATCATACTTTATCCCAGCTTTTTTCAAATAATCTGTTATCCACCGGTGTTAAGAAGATTGAGGAAGCGAAAGATTCTTACGGCTCCATTGACATGGGTAATGTGAGTCATGTGGTTCCAGCTATTCATCCTTACATTGGTCTCGATTCACCTGGGTTAATTGCTCATACAAGAGAATTTGCAGATTTAACCATCACAGAAAACACTCATCAGATTCTGGCAAGAGGTGCACTGGCTCTTGCTATGACGGGCTATGATTTAATCACCAATAAAGAGGCATTTGAAAAAATGAAAAATGAATTCCATCAAAATGTATTAAGATAAGTCTGACAAAAAAGTACTTCTTTTTGCTTAGAGGTACTTTTTTGTTTTTCTTTATTTTAAATTTTTTGAATATTTTTATATTAAAATAATATCTTTTCAAATGCATAAGCATGTGTTATTATTCGTTTTGTTGAATAAAAATTCAAATTCGAATCAAAAACATATGAAACTAAACAGGGGGAAAACAACATGAAAAAATCTATTTTATTCTTATCAATTATTTTTACATTAGTAGTTTTGTCTGCATGCGGTCAAAGCAATAAGGATGGGGCAACAAGCGGAGACAAAAAGGTACTTACAATGGCAACATCTGCTGACTTTGCACCATTTGAATCGAGAGATAAAGCAGGAAAAATTATTGGGTTCGATATTGATTTAGCAAAAGCGATTGCTGATGAATTAGGGTACAAGCTTGAAATTAAAGACATGAAATTTGATGGTTTAATCGGTGCATTACAAGCAAAGCGTGTAGATATGGTTCTTGCAGGTATGTCAGCTACAGAAAAACGCCAAAAGAATGTTGATTTCTCTACTGCTTATAACCACTCTGGTGAAATGTTTATTACGAAAAAAGACTCTACTGTTAAAACAGTCGATGACCTTAAAGGAAAAACAGTTGCAGTACAATTAGGTACCATTCAAGAAGAAGGTGCAAAAAAGCTTCAAGAAAAGGTAGATTTCACTCTTAAGCCATTAGATAACTCAACAACGTTAATTCAAGAGCTATTATCAGACCGTGTTCAAGTTGCTTACTTAGATAAATCAGTTGCAACTGGATATATTAAGGAACAAGGACTTGCAGGATTTGATGATCCAACATCAAGTTCACCTGGTATGGCTGTTGCATTCCCAAAAGGCAGCGATCTTAAAGATGATGTAAATAAAGCTCTTAAAAAGTTAGAAGAAAACGGAAAGCTTCAAGAATTAAAAGATAAGTGGTTAAAAGACCAACAGTAATTTTCACAACAGGAATGTATACAAAATATTGAAGTGAGGTGTAAGGCATGAATTTGGATTTTAGCCAAATTGTGCCTTATATTCCTTTTATCTTAGAAGGAATATGGGTAACATTAAAATTTGTTATTATATCTATTGTTTTTGGATTTGTCCTCGGGACAATTATAGCTTTACTTAAAATTTCACGTATAAAGGTATTAAATTGGTTCGGCGATTTTTATACATCTATTTTTCGTGGAACTCCTTTGATTCTACAATTAATGTTGATTTATTTTGCGATTCCACAATTAACAGGCTATGATATTTCACCATTTTTATCATCAATCTTAGCCTTTGGATTAAACTCTTCTGCCTATGTCTCTGAAATTATTCGGGCAGGAATCCAAGCGGTTGATAAAGGACAAACAGAAGCAGCCCAGGCACTTGGTGTTCCATATAGTCTGATGATGAAGGATCTTATTTTACCGCAAGCCTTAAAAAATATCTTACCAGCACTTATGAATGAATTTATTACTTTAACAAAAGAATCAGCTATCGTTTCAACCATTGGTTATTTAGATTTAATGCGACGTGCCCAAGTGGTGGGAGCGGATACGTATCGAAACTTCGAACCATTAATATTTGTTGGGTTAATTTATTGGGTATTAGTTATGGTGCTGACGTTAATTGGTAAGCGGGTTGAAAGGAGGATGAAATATAGTGATTAAAGTTGAAAACCTCCATAAAAAATTCGGGGAAAATGAAGTGTTAAAGAATATTTCTACTAATATCAATAGTGGGGAAGTAGTTTCTATTATTGGGCCATCAGGTTCTGGTAAATCCACTTTTCTTCGTTGCTTAAATTTGCTGGAAACTCCAACAAAAGGTAAAGTATGGATCAACGGCCAAGAGATTACCGATTCAAAAACAAACATCATGAAGGTTCGTGAACAAATCGGAATGGTTTTTCAGCACTTTTATTTGTTTCCGCATAAAACAGTGTTAGAGAACTTAACCTATGCTCCGATGAAAGTAAAAGGAGAAAGTCGAGAGACCGCAGAGAAAAAAGCTCGGGAACTGCTTGCAAAAGTGGGACTTAGTGAAAAAGAATCAGCTTATCCAAATAACCTTTCTGGCGGACAGAAGCAACGGGTTGCTATTGCGCGAGCTCTTGCAATGGAGCCACAATTAATGTTATTTGATGAGCCTACGTCAGCACTTGACCCAGAAATGGTTAAGGAAGTACTAAATGTAATGAAGGACCTTGCACAGTCAGGAATGACCATGGCAATCGTCACACACGAAATGGGATTTGCAAAAGAGGTTTCTGATCGGATCATGTTTCTTGATGAAGGGGTGCTCTTAGAGGAAGGCACGCCGGATGAATTCTTTACTAATCCTCGCACAGGCAGAGCAAAGGACTTTTTAGAAAAAGTTCTTTAGTGCTTAAAATGATGATTACTTGCAAAAAATGCTTAAATAGGGATATGTTAAAGATGGTCTAAAAGATCATCTTTATTTTTTTTAAGGAGAATAAGTATGAAATTTCGAATTGGTTACCGGACACTTAAAACTGCTGTTGGCACAGCTATTGCCATACTTATTGCTCAGCAGCTTGGTTTACATAATTTCGCTTCTGCAGGCATTCTAACGATTCTTTGTATCCAAGTAACAAAAAGGAGATCGCTTCGAACAGCATGGGATCGGTTTTTGGCCTGTGTATTAGCGATGCCCTTCTCTGCAGTTTTTTTTGAGGGAATTTCCTATCACCCGATAGTCATTGGTTTGATGCTGTTTTTCTTCATCCCTACTATTGTCATGTTAAGGGCGAAGGATGGTGTGGTTACAAGCAGTGTCATTATTTTACATATATATATGGCCCAAAAGATCTCTATGGATATTTTTTTAAATGAGCTTGGTGTGATTGTGATCGGAATAGGCGTGGCCCTCCTAATTAATCTATATATGCCTAGTGTTGATAGTAAGTTGATAAATTATCAAGTTAAAGTGGAGGAAAACTTTAAGATTATTCTTTGTGAAATGGTTCGATATTTACGTACGGGGGATAGTACTTGGGATGGAAAAGAAATTACCGAATGTTCCCAGCTGCTTGATGAGGCAAAAACGTTGGCATTTAGAGATGTGGAAAATCATTTTTTACGGGAAGATACTACGTATTTCCATTATTTTAAAATGAGAGAAAAACAGTTTGAAATTATTGAACGTGTGCTACCCATGGTAATCTCTTTAACCAAAACGATAAAACAAGGGAAAATGGTCGCCGATTTTCTTGAAGAGCTTTCTCTAAACATCCATCCTGGGAATACAGCTTATATTTATATCGAGAAACTAAGAGAAATGAAAAAAGAATTCGAAGAGATGGAACTGCCAAAAACGAGAGAAGAATTCGAAACACGTGCCGCATTGCTCCAACTAGTAAATGAGATGAATGAGTATCTTATCATCAAAAGTTCTTTTAAAGCAAAGAAAACCAAGATGCATGAAAGAAAGAAAATGGAAGCAAACTAGGTAAAAAAAGGCAGGTGGCTGTTTTGATTAAACTCTTATCGCCGATCCTGATTGCTTTTTTCATCTCACCCATTTGGCCATTAGGCCAAAATCCTATGCCAGGTGATCCTTTTGTTATTGTGAATAAAAGTAGCAATGAACTGGCCTTTATTAATGAGAATAAAGTCCAAACAGTGGTTAGTGTCGGGACAGGAAAGACACAGGAGTTAACCCCTGAGGGTCTTTTTACCATTACGGTTAAGGCAAAAGAACCTTATTTTCGAAAAGAGAATATCCAAGGTGGTGACCCTAAAAACCCACTGGGGGCCAGATGGATCGGCTTTGACGCTAAGGGGACTGATGGAAGGACCTATGGGATACATGGAACCAACCAGCCAGCTTCCATAGGCAAGTATGTCTCACAAGGCTGTATTCGTGCCCAAAATGAAGTGGTTTCCTCCTTATTTCCGTTAATTCCATTAGGAACAAAAATATTAGTTGTGTCCTCTAAAAAAACATTTGAGGCTCTAGCACAAGAGCAAGGTGCAATTAAATAGGTAAAGGGACTGTTCGTCTATGAACAGTCCCTTTTATATGTTTATGATAAGAAAGTGCCGATTCCTATTAGGAGGGTGGAAGCAAGCATCGCAAAGAGCATCAAATAAACAATAATTTTTCTTGTTTTCTTTTTAGTCAATTTAGGTACCTCCCTTATTACATTTGGCTATATTCCTATTTTACAGGGAAAAGCCCAAATGAACAACGGAACAACTAAGTAATTTAGGAAGGATTTATGAACTTTTTACCGAATAAGAGTAATTGTCGAATTTATTTTAATATTGGAACAGAGGGGTATATATGATTAAAAAAGTCGACCATATTGGAATTGCCGTGAAATCTCTTGAGAATACACTACCATTTTATACAGATGTATTAGAGCTCACATTATTAGGAATAGAAGAGGTTGAGACCCAAAAAGTAAAAGTTGCTTTTTTACAAGCAGGTGGAACCAAACTCGAACTCCTTGAGCCGACATCTGGGGAAAGTCCGATTGCTAAATTTATTGAAAAGCGTGGAGAAGGTATTCACCATGTGGCATTGGGAGTGGAATCAATTGAAGAAAGAATCATAGAAATGAAAGAAAAAGGCATTCAGATGATCGATCAACAGCCAAGACTAGGTGCAGGTGGCGCACATATAGCCTTTATGCATCCAAAATCGTCTACTGGTGTTTTGTATGAGTTATGCGAAAAGAAAGGGATGAAGGGGTAATATGTTAGACATCTACGAAAAAATTAGTGAATTATACGATAAACGCAGAGAAGTTGAGCTTGGTGGTGGGGATGAGCGGATTGACAAACAGCATGAAAAAGGAAAACTAACCGCAAGAGAACGAATTGAACTCTTAGTGGATAAAGGGTCGTTTGTCGAATTGAATCCGTTTATCGAACACCGCACGAATGACTTTGGTTTGGATGAGCAAAAAGGACCTGGTGATGGTGTTGTCACAGGGTTTGGTAAAGTGAACGGACGTCCCATTTATTTATTCTCCCAGGATTTCACGGTTTTTGGTGGTGCATTAGGGGAAATGCATGCGAAAAAAATTGCGAATGTCATGGATTTAGCTGCTAAAAATGGCACTCCATTTGTTGGACTAAATGACTCTGGTGGAGCAAGAATTCAAGAAGGTGTCGTTTCACTAGATGGGTATGGTCATATCTTTTACCGAAACGCAATTTATTCAGGTGTCATTCCGCAAATCTCTGTTATTATGGGACCGTGTGCTGGTGGTGCGGTTTATTCTCCAGCTATTACGGATTTCGTTTTTATGGTTGAAAAAACAAGCCAAATGTTTATTACCGGGCCAAAGGTCATTGAAACAGTAACAGGTGAGAAAATCTCTGCGGAAGATCTTGGGGGAGCAAATGTCCATAATTCCATTAGTGGAAATGCCCATTTCCAAGCGAATTCAGAAGAGGAAGTATTACAAAGTGTTCGCAAGCTATTAAGCTATCTCCCTCAAAATAATGAAGAAAAACCGCCAAAACAGGAAGTGGAGCATGAAAATGATTACCGTCCAGATTTAACGGATGTGATTCCTTTTGACGCGGTTCGCCCGTATGATGTTCGCAAAGTCATTGAACAAGTGACAGATGCGGACTCCTTTATGGAAATACAAAAGGATTTTGCTAAAAATATAGTCGTTGGCTTTGCGAGGATTAAAGGGGAGTCAGTAGGACTTGTTTGTAACCAGCCAAAGGTGATGGCGGGAGGTTTGGATATTGACTCATCAGATAAAGCAGCCCGCTTTATCAGGACCTGCGATTCTTTCAATATCCCAATCATAACGTTTGAGGATGTGACTGGCTTTTTCCCAGGAGTAAAACAGGAACATGGAGGAATTATCCGCCATGGTGCTAAGATTCTATATGCCTATTCAGAAGCAACTGTACCGAAGCTGACGGTAATCTTAAGAAAAGCATATGGCGGAGCATATGTGGCTTTAAATAGTAAGTCAATTGGTGCTGACTTAGTGTTTGCTTGGCCCAATGCTGAAATTGCGGTCATGGGTCCTCAAGGTGCAGCTAATATTATCTTTGCTAAGGAGATTAATAACAGCGAAAATCCTGAGCTGACACGCCAACAAAAAATCGATGAATACCGCGAAAAGTTTGCCAATCCATATGTTGCTGCCAGCAGGGGAATGGTGGATGATGTTATCGATCCTCGTGAAACTAGGATTAAAATTATTCAGGCTTTAGAGATGCTGAGAAATAAAAAAGAGTCACGTCCATATAAAAAACATGGAAATATCCCACTTTAAGATGAATCAGATGCTCTTTCATTTGATGATATCCGTAAGAAAGAGGTATACTGAAATAGAAAAAGTGTAAAGCGCCTTGCTAAGGCGCTTTCTCCTTGACGATTGTAAGTACATATATTGGAGGGTCAATCAAATGGTGAATCAAGAACGTCTTTTGAATGAATTTTTAGAGCTTGTGCAAATTGACTCAGAAACGAAATTTGAGACTGAAATTGCAAAGGTATTAAAACAAAAATTTTCTGATTTAGGTCTTGAAGTTTTTGAAGATGATACCATGTCTGTAACAGGACATGGAGCAGGGAACTTAGTTTGTACGCTTTCAGCAACTAAAGACGGCGTAGATCCAATTTATTTTACTTGCCATATGGACACAGTTACACCTGCTAAAGGGGTAAAGCCTTCTATTAAAGATGGTTACGTGGTTACTGATGGCACGACAATTCTTGGTGCAGACGATAAAACTGGTATTTCTGTTATGCTTGAAACCATCCGTCTTTTAAAAGAACAAAATTTACCGCACGGATTAATTCAATTCGTAATTACGGTAGGAGAAGAGTCCGGTTTAGTAGGGGCAAAAGCACTTGATCCTTCGTTAATGAAAGCGAAGTATGGTTATGCTCTTGATAGCGATGGTTTAGTTGGTAATGTGGTTGTTGCTGCTCCAACACAAGCAAAAGTGAAGACTGTAATTTATGGGAAAACAGCACATGCTGGTGTTGCTCCTGAAAAAGGTATTTCTGCCATTACGATTGCTGCAAAATCCATTGCTAAAATGCCGTTAGGCAGAATTGACCATGAAACCACTGCTAATATTGGCCGTTTTGAAGGCGGGCAGGCAACCAATATCGTTTGTGACCGCGTGGATATTTTAGCAGAAGCACGTTCACTTATACCTGAAAAAATGCAGGCACAGGTAAGCAAGATGAAGGAAGCATTTGAAACAGTTGCTGCTGAGATGGGCGGCAGAGCAGAAGTAGATGTGGAAGTTATGTATCCTGGCTTCAAATTTGGTGAAGGCGATCTTGTGGTTGAGATTGCTCGTAAAGCAGCAGCAAAAATTGGCCGCAGCTGTGAGCTTCAGCATAGTGGCGGCGGTAGTGATGCTAACGTTATTGCCGGGTTCGGAATTCCAACTGTAAACCTTGCTGTTGGCTATGAAGAAATCCATACAACAAATGAGCGCATGCCACTTGAGGAATTATACAAGCTGGCAGAAATGACGCTTGCTATAATTGATGAAGTAGCTAATCAATAAGAAAAGTTTAAAGGAGGGTCTTAGACTCTCCTTTTTGCTATACTAGACCTATAAATGGTTTAAGGATGATTAACATGAAGGAAATGTATCCAAAAAACGGCCGAGTCATTTTACATGTGGATATGAATAGCTTTTATGCGTCCGTTGAAATGGCCTTTGATCCTAATTTAAAAGGGAAGCCAGTAGCAATTGCAGGAAATGTGGAGGAGCGACGTGGTATTATTGTGACCTGCAGTTACGAAGCAAGAAAGTTTGGTGTAAAAACAACGATGCCGCTCTGGGAAGCAAAAAAACTATGTCCCCAGTTAATCGTAATGAAACCGAATTTTGAGAGGTACCGGGCAGCATCTATTGGGATGTTTGATATTCTGAGACAGTATACCGAAATGGTGGAACCCGTTTCAATAGACGAAGGCTATCTAGATATTACAGAGAGTTTTGAATTTGGCAGTCCTATTGACATTGCTAAAAGTATTCAAAAAAGAGTTCTTGAACAATTGGATTTGCCGTGCAGCATCGGCATTGCTCCGAATAAGTTTTTGGCTAAAATGGCTTCTGATATGAAAAAACCGATGGGCATTACGATTCTTCGTAAGCGTGATATTCCGAAGATTTTGTGGCCTTTAAATACAAATGAAATGCACGGTGTTGGGAAAAAAACAGCAGAAAAGTTAACGACAATTAGAATACACACGATTGGTGATTTAGCAAAAGGCAATGAAATTCAACTTAAATCACTCCTTGGTATTAATGGAATTAGGATTAAAGAAAGAGCCAATGGTATCGACAAAAGGCCTGTTGATCCCGGGGCCATTGAGGAGTTTAAAAGTATCGGTAATTCGACCACACTTCCTCGCGATGTAAGCAATCAGCATGAGCTTTATCTTGTGTTAGATTCACTTGCTGAAACCGTTTCAGTTAGGTTAAAGCGAAAAAACGTCCTTACAACTACTTTGGGTATTACGATTCGGTATAAGGACAGAAGAACGATTACAAGAAGTAAAAAACTTCCTAACCCAATAAATCATAAAGAGGACCTAGCTGTATTTGCAAAACAGCTCTTTTTAAAATCCTGGAATGGGGATCCTGTTCGTTTATTAGGGATAACAGGCAATGATTTGGTAGATCAAGATAACGCCTATAAACAGTTAGATTTATTCTCCTTTGAAAAGGATGCGAAAAAAGAACCCCTGCTTAAAACATTATCCAGCCTTCGTGAGAAATATGGTAAAGAGATTATTGAGAACGCTGGCTCCCATAAGGTAGATCCTTCACACAATGTAGGGACGGGGACAAGCTTTAATAAAGATTTCTTACGTTCATTTCCTATGAAAAATAAAGAAGAAGACTAAAAAGCTCCACTTTGCTTGGAAACAAAGCGGAGCTTTTTGACATTAGGTAAGTATAAAATTCGACTTTGAGAATTGTCCAGCTCCAGCGCCTAGCCCCTCGGGTCAAATAACCTTCTGCAATAAAAGTCAAAGAACGACTTTTCTTGCAGAAGAACATTTGCCTGTCGGGGCTGATCAAGGGGCTTCCGCTTTTCTATCCTTACTTACAATTATCTACGTCTAAATCTGTAACAGGCCACCAGAAGAAGCCATCCTTTTCCAATAGTTCCTCCGCAGCTTGTGGTCCCATTGAACCGGAAGCGTAATTTGGGAACTCAGCCTTGGTTCCTTCCCACACTTCCGAAATTTTATCTACAAAGGCCCAAGAATAGGCAACTTCATCCCAATGGGTAAAGTTGGTCGCATCACCGCGCATGCAATCATAAAGCAGCTTCTCATAGCCTTCAGGAGTGTTCATCGCATTAATTCCTGTGTTAGCAAAACTCAACTTAACTTCTTGAGCATCTAAATGTCCGCCAGCCTTTTTTGCATTAAGGTGAAGGGTAATTCCCTCTTCTGGCTGGATATGAATCACAAGGAGGTTTGGATTCAGCATTTTTTCTGTCTGATAATATAAATTCATTGGAATGTCTTTAAATTGAACGACAATCTTTGTTGATTTTGCTGCCATTCGTTTACCTGTTCGAATATAAAACGGAACGCCTGCCCAGCGGAAGTTATCGATCATCACTTTCCCTGCGACAAAGGTCTCTGTATTCGATTCCTTGTCTACCATTTGTTCATCACGATAGGCTGGAACACTCTTGTCAGCCATCATTCCCTCACCATATTGTCCGCGGACAAAGTAATCATTTACTTCGTCACCCACAACCGTTCTGAGTGAACGAAATACCCTTACTTTTTCGGAACGAATTTCATCCGTTGTCAATTTAATTGGAGGTTCCATCGCAAGCAAGGCTACCATTTGCATCATATGGTTTTGCAACATATCACGTAAAGCTCCGCTTGTTTCATAATAACGCCCTCGTTCTTCGACACCAAGTGTCTCACTAGACGTAATTTGGATATTGGAAATGTAACGGTTATTCCACAGCGGTTCGAAAATAGCATTAGCAAAACGGATTACTTCAATGTTACGTACCATTTCTTTACCTAGATAGTGGTCAATTCGATACACTTCTTCTTCAGAAAAGGCTGTTCTAATTTGTTTATTTAGCTCTTTGGCAGATTCTAAATCATGTCCAAACGGTTTTTCAATGACTAGGCGTTTGTAGCCTTTTACATTGGTTAAGCCATCTGATTTTAAATGAAGCGCGATTGGTCCGAAAAACTCTGGTGCCATCGCGAGGTAAAAGATGCGATTTCCTTCAAGTTGATAATTCTCATCAATCTCATGAGCTAATTTATTTAATTCTGCGTATGAGCTTGAATCGGCCACATCGTGTGATTGGTAATAGAAATGAGAAGCAAACTCATCAAGATTATCCTTGTTCCCTAAGGCTGCCAATACTGAATCCTTTACTGATTGCTGAAAATCATCATTAGACATGGATCTTCTTGCAACTCCAATGACAGCATATTTATTTAATCTCCCTCGCTCAAATAAACGGTATAGGGAAGGAAATAGCTTTCGATGTGCTAAATCCCCAGTTGCTCCGAAAATCATAATTAATGAAGTCATGTTTTTTTCCACGGGTTAAAGACCTCTTTCCTTGTAGCATAATTTACTTATGTAGTTTGAAGAAAAACCATTTCTTTATCCAAATATTAAATTTAGCTGTTTTCATTATCTTTCGCAAATATATTGATTTGCATGTAAGCAATATGTCTTTCTGTTATTGCTGAGATAAGAAGAAATCCAAACAAGTTTATGTTATATTATCAATATTGGCTAAGGAACGGTGAAAGGAGAATGGAACTTTGGATTTATTTTTTTTAGGAACGGGGGCAGGAATGCCGGCGAAACTCAGAAATGTCACATCTATAGCCTTGAAATTGCTCGAGGAACGGGGAGCAGTATGGTTATTTGATGTGGGTGAGGCGACGCAGCATCAAATTTTACACACATCCTTAAAACCGCGGCGGATTGAAAAAATCTTTATTACTCATTTACATGGTGATCATATTTATGGTTTACCTGGTTTGTTATCCAGTCGTTCGTTTCAAGGCGGGGAGTCAGAGGTTACGGTTTATGGACCAAAAGGAATTAAAGAATATATCGAGATGAGTCTGTCGTTAAGTCAGACCTATTTAAAATATCCCTTGAGCATCATCGAAATTAGCGAAGGAATTATTTTTGAAGATGACCAGTTTGCAGTGGAAGCTCGGCTGCTTGAACATGGGATTCCTTCGTATGGATATCGAATCATGGAGAAGGATAGACCGGGTACTTTGCATGCTGATAAGTTAATTAAAGCGGGTGTTCAACCTGGGCCACTCTTTAGACAAATAAAAAACGGTGAATCGGTTACTCTTGAAGATGGACGGGTGCTTGATCCGAATGAGTTCCTTGGCCCTGAACAAAAAGGAAGAGTAGTTACCATTCTTGGAGACACAAGATATTGTGAGAATGCGATGCTATTAGCTAAAGAGGCAGACCTTCTAATCCATGAAGCAACCTTCTCAAAAGGGGAGGAAACCTTAGCCTACGATTACTTTCATTCAACGACCTATCAGGCAGCAGATATTGCTAGAAAGGCTGGTTGCAAGCAATTATGTTTGACCCACATCAGTTCACGATATGATCGGAATGATTGGCGCGAGTTAGTGGCCGAGGCAATGGAAACCTTTCCTAATACAGACATCGCGGAGGATTTTAAAGAGATTCATATTCCGCTTAGGTAAAAAAAGCACTTACTGAAAAATCAGTAAGTGCTTTTCCTTTCTTATACCCAGCCACGTTCGTATTGTTTCGGTCCTTCAATGGTTACACCAAGTTCTTTGGCTGCTGTTCGCGGCCAGTATGGGTCACGCAGCAACTCACGTGCTAGGAAAACTAAATCTGCTCGATCATTCTGCAATATTTCCTCAGCCTGAATTCCCGTAGTGATTAGGCCAACCGCACCTGTTGGAATTTCAGCACCATTTTTAATCGTTTCAGAATACTTTACCTGATAACCTGGATACACATGAATATGTGCGGGTACCACAGCACCTGAGCTTACATCCACTAAGTCTACACCTTGTTCTTTCATCCAATCTGCGAACACTATGTAATCTTCAGGTGTTAATCCATCCTCGTGATAATCATGTGCAGAAACCCTTACAAACAAGGGACCTGACCAAACCGTTTTAACAGCAGCAATGACCTCACGCAGTAAGCGGTATCGGTTTTCAGCCGAGCCGCCATATTCGTCTGTACGTTTGTTGGAAAGGGGGGATAGAAATTCATTAATTAAATAACCATGTGCTCCGTGAATTTCAATTACATCAAAACCAGCCTCGGCCGCTCGGGCCGCCCCTTTTTTAAAAGCTTCAACGGTCTCTTTAATATCAGTGACTGTCATCTCTTTCGGAGTTTTCGATTTTTCATTAAACGCAATCGCTGAAGGTGCAATGATTTCACCTTCTAATACAGCTTTTCTACCAGCATGGGCAAGCTGTATGCCTGTTTTCGCCCCATGTTCTTTCATTAACCCCACAAGCTCTTTGAAGCTCTCAATATGCTCATCACTCCAAATACCTAAATCCTGTGGAGAAATTCGGCCTTGTGGAGTAACTGCTGTTGCTTCAACAATAATGAGACCAACCTGACCGACTGCTCTGCTTGTATAGTGGGTACGATGCCAGTTTTGAACATGCCCGTCTTCGTTATGGCTAGAGTACATGCACATTGGTGACATGACAATTCGGTTTTTTAATGTCACTCCCTTTATAGTAAGGGGAGAAAATAATTTTGTTGTCATCTAAAAGTCCCTCCTGTTTCTTTACTAACCACTTTAGTATAGCAAAAGGTATAAATTTAATGTAAAATCCTGCTTCAGTCGTGATCTCTTAGTTCACTTAATCGGTAAGTCGTTCCTCTCCAAACAATTCCACCACGTTTAAAGGTAAGCAAGCTTGCTCGAATAATCGAATAAATAAACAGTAAAGCAGTAATGGGAAAAACGAGAAACAGTACAGGCGAAAAGACCGTCATTCTTTTAATAATTAACAGATATAGAATTCCACTTGTAACAATATTACCTAAGCTTAGAAAGGCTATGGTTTTGTTTGTAGAAAAAATCGTCAGGAACGGAAGTACATTGGTGACAAAGACCCCGAAGATCGAAAAAAACACCATCCTGACTTGATAATTTAGGCCTGCAAACGTATTTTTCTCCAGACCGATAAATGCCTCCCTTAAACTTCCATACCATTCGACTTCAATTAGCCTCAGTGCGGTGACAATTCTTTGATGGTAGCCTGCCTTTTTCATTTTCATCCCCAGCTGTAAGTCATCGTCTGGTCGCATTTTTAGTCTTGCGTGTGTGCCAAATGATTCATAAGCCTCTTTAGAAACAAGATTAAATGCCCCAATTCCTGTTCCAATTTTTGATTTTGGATTATTTGCCATCCATGGCCGCTTAAAATAGGAAAAGCCAAACAGAAAAAAAGCAACAAAGGTTTTTAGCCAAAAATGATTCGCGCTTAAATTGGGTGCAGCTGTTAAATGATCGAGTTGGTGTTTTTCAACGTAATGGAGTGCCTTTGCAAATGCTTCCTTTCCATATTTCACATCGGCATCAGTGAATAGTAGCCATTTTCCCGATGTATGAAGTGATCCCTTGTATAAGGCATGATTTTTTCCAAGCCAACCTACAGGTAATTCCTTCACATGAATAACCTTGACCCGAGGATCTTCTTTCATCAATTCATCAAGAATTTTTCCAGTTTCATCCGTGGAGCGGTCATCTACTAAAATCCATTCCACATTTCTATAGGTTTGCTGCAGCTGGCTTAGGATACTCGCCTTTATTTGTTTTTCTTCGTTTCTAGCTGCTACGATCACCGATAACATGGGTCCTGTTTCTAAACTTTCTTCGTTTTCAAGCGAGTCTAATTGACGGAACCCGATCAGTGCATCAATTAGAAAAACAATCCAAACGAGAATTCCTAATGAGAATAATATTGTTAGCATGAACCACACTTCCTGGACCTTTTTCCCTAGTTTATAGCAAATGAATCGAACATCCAACTAGGAAGGCTGATCCGCTGTCTCAAGTTGTGAACGTAAGGCAGTCCCCATTTTTTTAGACTGGGCAGTCGCTGCCTTTATACAAGAAATGAACGCTTGCTGTACTCCGTTTTCTTCAAGGACTTTAATTCCAGCTTCTGTTGTTCCGCCAGGACTAGTTACTTCCTTGCGCAGTTGTGTAGAGGACTTACTCGATTTTTTGACCATCTCTGCTGCTCCCAGCAATGTTTGAACAATAAGCTCACTAGCCATTTCTTTTTCAAGACCAACTTCAACTGCACTTTTCTCCATTGCTTCGATTAGATAATAGATGTATGCTGGACCACTTCCAGATAGGCCTGTGACCGCATCCAACTGTACTTCTTCAACAAAAGTAGTTAATCCAACCGTACCAAAAAGGTTTCTTGTTTTTTCTATCTGCTCGTTGGTAACCCGCTGATTCATAGCGACCGCAGTTGCAGATTTGCCAACTGCGGCTGAAGTGTTTGGCATGGACCGTACAATCGAAAGGGGTTTTCTTGCCAAGGTTTCTATAGTACTCATGGATACACCTGCTAAGACGGAAACGACTAGCATGTGTTCAGTAAGCTGTTCGCGTATGGCTTGAATTGCTGTCGCTGCATCTTTTGGCTTCATCGCTAACATAACAATATCTGCACCATCGAAAAGAGCATTCAAATCATACGTGCTACTAACACCATACCGCTCCTTAAGACTATTTAGCCTTTCCTTATTTGAATTGTTTGTTACCCATACATTTTTTCTATCAATTAATTCATTCTCAAGAATTCCCGAAATGAATGCTTCAGCCATGGAACCTGCACCGATAATCGCTATTTTGTTCATTTTTTTTCCTCCTTTTTCTCCGTAAAATAAAATAGACCCTTCATCCGTAAAGGACGAAAGGTCTAACTTCCGTGGTACCACCTTCATTTACCCCCATTTAGCCAATTTTAATTTGGGGGTTCACTCGACTCCGATAACGCCGGACGTGCGTTAGGTTTTCCTAAGTGCTCGTAAGGTAGGTTCAATGATTAAGAGGGCGGTGAAGCCTTTCAGCCTATGGGCATCACTCTCTTTTGCCATTTCTCATTTACTGGCCTTAGTCATCGCTTTAACGTAGCAAATTTTAATTGTGATTATGCAAGAGAAATAGGTTGTCTGTCAAGTGAAATGTTGTAAGAATTTTTTATTTTTTCTAAAAAATTATGCAGAAATAATGACAATTAGGGAATAAATCGTTACACTTTATTTTATACATTTAATGACAATACTGTTCATATCTTTCTATTTTCATTTCTTTATTTAATGCTCTGTTAAACTTGTCTGTTGATTTCCGCTCCAGGCGCTTCGCTTTCCGTGGGCGTTTCGGCGAGCCTCCTCGGCGCTTGCGCCTGCGGGGTCTCTCCTGAACCGTACTCCCACAGGAGTCTTCGCGCCTTCCGCTCCAATCAACAGGGTATAAAATCAACAATGTTCTTTAACACAGCCTTATTTAACAATAATATTAAGGGGTTTTCATTATGACAGAATGGAAAAATGGAATTGCTAAAATTACCTTACCAACACCATTTCCTGTTGGAGATGTGAATGTTTTTTTGATTAAAGGAGAGAGGTTAACACTCGTTGACGTGGGAGTGAAAACAGAGGAATCTTGGAATTCATTAAAAGAACAGTTGGCAGAATTACATATACATCCGGATGATATTGAACAAGTGATCTTAACGCATCATCACCCCGACCATGCAGGAGGACTAGACTTTTTCCCTGCTTCTGTAGAGGTTTATGGTCATCTGTTGAATGAACGGTGGATCAACCCGACAGAAGCCTTTTTTCAAGAACAAGAGACTTTCTTTCGCTTATATTTTAAAGAATTTGGGCTTCCTGAGGAGTATTTTCCGTTCCTTTCTAAGCTTAGAAAAACGCTGAAGTATTCTTGTAATCGTTCCCTAACGGGACATCTTTCTGAGGGGATGAGGCCATTAGGGCTTAGTGAGTGGGAGGTCATTGAAACGCCTGGTCATGCTCAAAGTCAAATTGCTCTCTTCCGAGAAAAGGATGGAGTATTAATTGGTGGTGATTTAATTTTGGCTCATATTTCACCAAATCCATTGCTTGAGCCGCCTGCACCTGGTGAAACAGAAAGACCAAAGCCGCAGCTTCAGCATAACGATTCGATGAAAAACTTGTTGGCGTATCCTATTCAGTGTGTGTACACCGGGCACGGTGAAGAAGTGTATGAATTAGAAGCGCTTATTGAAAAACGACTCACAAGGCAGCATGAGCGGGCGATGACTGTTAAAAACTGGCTGCAAGAAGAGGAACTCTCTGTATTTGAAATTTGTCAACGCCTTTTTCCGACTGTCTATCAGCGTGAACTCATGCTAACCATATCAGAAACGGTCGCTCAACTTGACTATTTAGCCTCTATCGGCGAAATTAGTAGTAACGAAAAACAGCCCGTTCTCTACAAGGCGATCTGAAGATCGAGTAACGGGAGTAGCGAGTAGAGGTGTTCATGTGGGAAGGGAACTACTAAAAGAAAAAAATATTGTGATTACCGGTGCATCGGGAGGAATCGGTGCAGAAATCGCTAGGCTTTGTGCAGCAAGTGGTGCTAACCTTGTATTACTGGCAAGAAGTATAGATAAGCTTGAGAAGTTTAAAGTTGAACTGAAGGAAACCCATCAAGTTAACGTGAATGTTTTTCAGCTTGATGTATCTGACACGGTACAGGTAGAGAAGGTATTTAAGCAGATTTTTGAAACGATTGGTCAGGTTGATATCCTTGTCAATAATGCAGGCTTCGGCATTTTTCGTGAAGCGCATAAAGCAACAATGGATGAAATCAAGGGTATGTTCGATGTGAATGTAGTGGGGCTGATGGCGTGTACGAACATGGTGCTGCCGAAAATGCGGGAGAGACGTTCTGGTCATATCATCAATATTGCCTCGCAGGCAGGGAAGATTGCTACACCAAAATCAAGTGTATACTCAGCTACTAAACATGCCGTTCTTGGCTATACGAATGCACTAAGAATGGAACTTGCGGATTACAATGTGCTCGTAACAGCCGTTAATCCAGGACCAATCGCTACTAATTTTTTTGACATTGCAGATGAACAAGGGACATACGTAAAAAATGTGCAGCGATACATGCTTCAGCCTGAATATGTTGCAAGTAAGGTGGTTGACAGCATGCTGACGAAAACAAGAGAAATCAATTTGCCGCGCTGGATGAACATGGGAAGCGTGGTTTATGTTCTTTTTCCACGGTTGTTTGAGCGCCTTGGCAAGCGGGCGTTTAATTCAAAATAGTTTTAATTAATCGGCCTCTATTTTGAGGCTTTTTATTTTGCCTAGATTTCATCCAGCTAAGAAATCATAAACGGTGTCATTTATGATTTCATGTAAATCTGCTTTTGGTTCTTCTTCTTTTACTAGCAAAATTTTATTGAGCAGATTCTCCAAATCTTTTTCCCCAATGGGCATGGATTCAGTTGAATAATACTGTTTCAGACAGTTTAAAATCATTTTCTTAATCAGCTTTTTCTCCACAAAAATACACCTCACTCCTATTATAACGGTTTTTTAGCTAATCTCTATACGAAAACTTGTCAAAAAATTCCCATTGAATACGAACGCATATTCGCTTATGATTAGGAATATAATAATTAAGAACAGATGTTCGAATAATAAAGTGTGAGGGAAACTCCATGGTCGATTACAGTACGCTTCCGCAAAATAAAATTTTATGTGTGGACATGAAAAGCTTTTATGCAAGCTGCTCAGCTGTCATGCTTGGCCTCGACCCTTTGAATTGCTATTTAGCTGTTTGCGGTAACAAAGAACGTCAAGGGAGTATAGTACTTGCTGCTTCGCCGCGATTGAAAAAAGAATTCGGGATTAAAACGGGATCGCGAATGTTTGAGATTCCAAATGATCCAAGAATCCAAATTGTTGAGCCGAAAATGGCAACCTATTTACGTATTTCTACGGAAATTTCGCGCGTGTTTAACCGGTATGTACCAAAAGAGGCCATCCATACGTATAGTGTCGATGAAAGTTTCATTAAAGTCGATGGGGCTGATCATTTATGGGGAGATGCCCATACCATTGCTCAGAAAATAAAGGATGATATTGAGCGGGAATTTCAGCTGCCCTGTGCAGTGGGGATTGGTCCCAATATGTTAATGGCAAAGCTTTGTCTTGATCTTGATGCAAAGAAAAAAGGCGTGGCAGAGTGGACATACGAGGACGTCCAAACAAAGCTTTGGAAGGTATCACCGCTTAGAGAAATGTGGGGTATTGGCAGACGTGTGGAAAAAACATTAAATAGTATGGGGATTTTTACTGTCGGGCAGCTGGCCCGCTATGATTTGGAAACGCTGGAAAAGAAATTCGGAATTATGGGAAATCAGTTATATTATCATGCCTGGGGAGTGGATCTCTCTGATTTAGGAGCAACCATTATCCAAGGGCAAATCAGCTTCGGAAAAAGCCAAATTCTCTTAAGAGATTATAAAGAGGAAGAGGAGATTAAGGCTGTCATGTTAGAAATCTGTGAAGAGGTGGCACGAAGAGCAAGAACACATCGAAAGGCAGGGAGAACGATTAGTCTTGGAGTAGGATACAGTCAAGATGAATTTGGCGGCGGTTTTCATCGTTCAAGAACCATTCATCAGCCCACAAATGTAACGATGGAGCTTTACCGTGTCTGTCTGGAATTATTTCATGAGTACTATACGGGAAAGACAGTACGGCAAATTTCTATTTCTATCGGCAACATTGTTGATGACCGTGAGCTGCAACTCGATCTTTTTGACAGGGGTGCCTATAAGAGACGAGAGCTTGGCTATGTGGTGGATGCTGTCCGGAGACGCTTCGGTGCAGGATCTCTGTTGCGCGCAGTTTCTTATACAGCTGCAGGAACAGCCAAGCATCGTGCCACATTGGTTGGGGGACATAAAATGTAACGAAAGAAGGAGAGCGTATGATTCGCGACCGTGGGAGGATCAAGTGGACGTCGATGATGCTTCCCGAGCATGTGAAATTGCTTAGGGATTGGGTGAAGGAAGATGGATTTGAACAAAAACGGGAAATGGATGAACAGCAACTGGAGCTCATGAATGAGACTCTTTCGGAAGCAATCGAGTTCGACCAGTTCGTTACCGTTACTCACTATCGGAATCGAAACTATGAAATTGTCATTGGAAAAATCCATTACTGGGATGAACTGCTGCAAAGACTTCATATCGTTGACCGCTTTGAAGAGATACATCGCATTCCCATTATGGATATTGCCGATATCAGACTGACCGATTTGTGAAAAACAAAAAGCGGCCCCTGTTGAAGGCCGCCCATTATCCTAATCCTCTTTAGGAACACGAACTTGAGAGTCAAATTTCCCTTTATGTGAGCCGTCACAGTATGGCTTGTTGTTTGATAATCCACAGCGGCAGAGGGAAAAGGCTGGTTTTGATGGATATACATTACCTTCGCCATCAAGCAATTCTACATCACCTGTAATTCGTAATGAACCGTTATCATTTACTTTGATTTGTACTTTTGACATAGCAAACACCCCTTTTGGAATTTCGTATTAATCTTGAGAATAACTGGAATATAAGGAAAATGCAACAAAAGATGAGCAAAAATAATAAGAATCCCTTACAACCTATGCTACAATCACGATATGCTTAAAAAAGGGGAATTAATCATGCAAATCGATATAACAGCGGCAGCAATAGAGAAAATAAATGAAAGAACAGCGGACCGCAAAGGGTTTTTAAAATTAAAATACGATACAGATGGCTGCGGGTGCGCGGTAAATGGGGTAATCGCCCTGTGGTTTGTACCGGCAATAGATCAAGATGACGACTTGGCTATCGAAACAAATGATCGACCGGTATATGTAGAAAAAGCGAAAACTGTTTTTTTAGACGATGATATGAAAATTGACTTTTCTCAAACCGCTAATTGTTTTCAACTAAAAAGTCCACAGCAAATCTTAAATGGACGTATGAGTCTAATGATTAAAGAAAAAACAGACTGATCCCCAAGTGGACAGTCTGTTTTTTTAAATGGAGGGATGAACATATGTCTCCAAGAATTCATCGATAACTCGCTCATAATCGGCACGGTTTTCGTTAAAGGACTGTGCATGCCGTCCATTTTCAGCCAGGTATAACATTTTAGGGCCCTTTTTTTGCTCAAATAAGTCCTTTGACATGGTAGGGAGAATAAAATCGTCCTTTTGACTGTGAATGAACAGAACGGGGTGTTTAATATTTTCAATAACCGAAATGGGCGATACGTGTCGAATGGAATACTTGTCTCGAAAACGCAATAGAATATCACCAATCGGAAGTAACAGTCCGGGTAGTAGCTTAAAGTCTTTTTTTATGAGATAGGCAAGCTGCTCCTTAAAATCAGAAAATGGGCAATCTGCAATGTAAAAGTCAGCCCCATCCTCAAGGAGCCCCGCGTACAACAGCATGGTAGCGGCTCCCATGGATTCCCCGTGAATGCCAAGCTCAAGGTTCGGTCCTTTTTCTTTTTTTAGCCAATCTACAACCGTTTTTAGGTCAAATTTTTCATAGTGACCAAAGCTGGTTGTTTTTCCACCGGATTCTCCGTGACGGCGATGGTCGTAAATGAAGGCATTAAACCCTCTCTCTAGAAAGAGGTTCGCATATTTAATCGAATTAATTTTCGTTTCCGTTACGCCATGAGAAATAATGATATATCGGTTCGTCTTGTGTGGTTCAATAAGAAGTCCTTTAATCATGTAACCAAATGGTGAAGGAATATCAACGTCCTGTTTTGGCAAAGATTCGAATTCATCAGGCTTATATCGGCCAGCTTCCTTTTCGCGCCTTAAGATTAATTCTTCATCCTTTTTTTTCATATACATCAGACGGTTGGTAAAGTATAGAGCAAGAGATAACCAGAAAAATAACACAATAAACAAGGTCCGAAATGCCTTCCTCACAATTGGCACCCCCCGAAGTCATTACTATAAACTATGAAGGTCACGTTTGTAGTGCCCATAAATTAACAGTTTTAATTTTAGCATAAAAAAAGCCGCTCACACCAATAAGCGGCTTTGCTTATCACTATTGCTCTGCATTTTGCCTTTTTGTTGGATGTAGTGCTTTTTCGAGTTCCTCGGCAGCAATCATCCGTTTGCCGCCACCAGCTGAATCGGCATAATTTTTACCGCTTTGACTGTTACCTTTATCTCGTTTTTGGCTCATAAAATCTAGTCTCCCTTCATGGTGGTCTCAATAATTAAGATGGATTACCAGAAGACCGATTATTCACGAAAAAAGAGATTAGCTTCTAGACAGTTTGAGCATGAAGGCGATAATAACTGCTTTCGATGGGTCTTGAAAGATGTGGACGTACGATTTCAATAGCATCAAGGAGTTTATCCAGGCTTACACCTGTGTCAATTCCCATCCGTTCAAGCATATACACTACATCCTCCGTCGCGGCATTACCTGCAGCACCAGGAGCAAAAGGGCAGCCGCCAAGACCGCCAGCGGACGTATCAAACCGATCAATTCCTGCCTGAAGAGAAGCGAGAATGTTCGCAAGTGCCAGCTTCCGTGTGTCATGAAAATGGGCAGTTAGTATGGTTTCAGAAAACGCATTTTTTAACTGTGAAAACAAGGAATACGCTTCATTCGGTGCGGCCATGCCGATGGTATCGGCCACACTTAATTCATCTACTCCTGCCTCTACAAATTCAGAACATAGCTTAATTGTATCATTTTCATTCATTTTCCCTTCATACGGACAATAGAAGGCGGTCGAAATACAAGCGCGGACAAAATAGTTTTTTTCTTTTAGCTCCCGGATGATTGGTTTTAGTTCTGCCATACTATCCTGCGTAGTTTTGTTGATATTTTTTAGATTAAAACTGTTGCTAACACCAACAAATACGGCTACCGCTTTGCAATCAGTAGAATACACCCGATCAATTCCTTTACGGTTTGGAGCAAGGACAAAGTTTCTCGCGTTTCCATCAAGGCAATCTGCAACAATTTCTGGGGCGTCTCCCATTTGAGGCACCCATTTTGGAGACACAAACGAGGTCAGCTCCATTTCCTCAAGTCCAGCATTCCTCAGCCCAGAAATAAATTGTTTTTTGATATCAGTTGGTACAAATAACTTCTCATTCTGCAGTCCATCTCGAGGACCAACCTCGATAATCGTCACTTTTTTAGGTAAACTTAGCATCATTTTCCCTCCAAACAATTCATACTTTCATTGTAGAGGTGGTAAAATCAAAAAATCAAGAATAATAGAAATTTTGACAAAATAAGAGGAATTTCTGTATTTAACTAGAAATAGTAAATGAAAAGAGGTAGAGGGGAGAACGGAAATGAGCCAAACAGAAATAGTAATTGTCAGTGCTGTACGTACCGCATTAGGAAATTTTAATGGTAGTTTAAAAAATGTATCCGCACCTGAACTTGGCGCAACAGTTATTAAAGGGGCGCTTGAAGCAGCAGGAGTAAAGCCTGAACTAGTGGATGAAGTGATTATGGGAAATGTCCTTCAAGCAGGGCTAGGGCAAAACCCAGCAAGACAGGCAGCTATTCAAGCGGGAATTCCTGAAAGCGTTTCCTCGATGACGATTAATAAGGTTTGTGGTTCTGGCTTAAAGGCAGTTCACTTAGCAACTCAGGCAATTTTGGCAGGAGACGCTGACATTGTGGTTGCAGGTGGAATGGAAAATATGAGCCAGGCACCATTCCTATTAAAAAATGCCCGCGATGGCTTTAAAATGGGTGATCAAAAGCTAGTCGACACCTTGACCTCCGATGGTCTTACATGTGTGTTTAATGATTATCACATGGGGATAACAGCTGAGAATTTAGCGAGTAAATATTCCATTACAAGAGAAGAGCAGGATGAATTTTCTGCGTGGAGTCAGGCGAAGGCAGTGGAGGCCATTGAAGCAGGCAGATTTAAAGATGAAATCGTAAAGATTGTCATTCCGCAACGCAAAGGGGAACCTATTGTTTTTGACACAGATGAATACCCAAAAAAAGGAACCACTGCAGAGAAGTTGGCGGGATTACGTCCTGCTTTTAAAAAGGACGGCAGTGTAACGGCAGGGAATGCTTCTGGAATCAATGACGGAGCAGCGGCTGTTGTTGTAATGAGTAAGGAAAAGGCAGATGAGCTAGGGCTTAAACCTTTAGTAACAATAAAAGCCAATGCAAGTGCAGGGGTAGATCCAAGTATTATGGGAATTGGACCAGTAACAGCGGTGAGAAAGGCGCTTGAAAAAGCTTCCGTTTCAATGGAGGATTTGAACCTAATTGAGGCAAACGAAGCTTTTGCAGCCCAATCACTGGCTGTAGACAGGGAGCTTCATTTTAATAAAGAAATTTTAAACGTGAACGGCGGGGCTATTGCACTTGGACACCCAATTGGGGCAAGCGGTGCAAGAATTCTCGTCACCTTAATTCATGAGATGAAAAGAAGAAATGCGAAAAATGGATTAGCTACACTTTGTATTGGTGGGGGTCAAGGGGTAGCAACAATTGTAGAGTTAGCGTAAAACATTTGAGGGAGAGAGAGCAAAAATGAAGAAAATTTGTACATCCTTCCAGGATGCGGTTGCCGATATTCATGATGGAGCTACGTTAATGGTTGGAGGATTTGGCCTGTGTGGTATTCCGGAAAATCTCATTTTGGCCTTAGCTGAAAAAGGTGTGAAGGATTTAACGGTCATTTCTAACAACTGTGGGATTGATGAGTGGGGCTTGGGACTTCTTTTAAATAATAGACAAATCAAAAAAATGATTGGCTCCTATGTGGGAGAAAATAAAGAGTTTGAGAGACAAGTGTTAACAGGTGAACTTGAGGTAGAACTAACACCACAGGGAACCTTAGCTGAAAAAATTCGTGCGGGTGGTGCTGGTATCCCAGCATTCTATACTCCTGCCGGGGTAGGAACACCGATAGCTGATGGGAAAGAAACAAAGGTTTTTAACGGAAGAGAGTACCTATTAGAAGAAGCACTGACTGCGGATTTTAGCTTAGTCAGGGCATGGAAAGGGGACAAAATGGGGAATCTTGTTTACCACAAGACAGCACGAAACTTTAATCCGATGATCGCAGCAGCAGGTAAAGTGACGATCGCAGAAGTGGAAACCCTTTATGAGATTGGTGAATTGGATGCTAACTTCATTCATACCCCAAGTATTTATGTTCAAACAATTATTGAAGGAACTCAAGAAAAGCGAATAGAGAGACTAACCGTTAGGAACTAGAGTCGGTGAAGGGAGAGAACTTGAATGGCAAATGAAAAAGTCTCTGTCAGAGAGAGAATTGCGATTAGGGCAGAGAAAGAAATAGAAAATGGCTTTTATGTAAACCTAGGAATTGGAATGCCTACCCTTGTAGCCAATTATATGTCAGCGGATAAACAGGTTGTCCTGCAATCAGAAAATGGACTTCTTGGTATCGGTCCATATCCACATAAGGACGAGGTAGATCCTGATTTAATTAATGCAGGCAAGGAAACGGTAACGGCAATTGCTGGTTCAGCTTATTTTGACAGTGCTGAATCATTTGCAATGATCCGTGGTGGTCATGTCGATATAGCGATTCTTGGTGGTATGGAAGTATCTGAAACTGGGGACCTTGCAAACTGGATGATACCTGGAAAGATGATTAAAGGTATGGGTGGAGCCATGGACCTTGTTCATGGGGCTCGAAAGATTATCGTCATTATGGAGCATGTAAATAAAAAAGGTGAATCCAAAATTTTAAAACAGTGCACTCTTCCGTTAACGGGAAAAGGGGTAGTCAACCGGATAATTACTGAGCGCGCAGTCATGGATGTAACAGACTACGGATTAAGGCTCGTAGAGGTTGCCGAAGGTTTTACTGTTGAGGATGTTGTTAATTCAACAGAAGCCACCTTACATGTGGATGAAAATGTGAAACTAGAAGCTTATTAATTGTGAAAGCAGGTTGTTCAAACGGACAGCCTGCTTTTTTGTAGGGATTTAAAAAGTGATGATATACTATTACTAAATTAAATCTTAATTAAGGGGAAGTTAGAATGAAAAAGAAATCAAAGCAAACAAGACAAGCAGCTCCAAAAAAAGATGATTCAGCCGTAACATTAAAAGATCTAATCAATCCCAATTTAATAAAGCAACTAAAAGAACAGCAGGATCAGTTAAAGGCAGAGGAAGAAAAAAGAAAAGAAGCAGAAGAACAGCGGAAACGGGAAGAGCGAAGATTAAAGGAAAAAAACAAATCGTTCGAAGAACTTTTAAATGAGAGCGGGATGAATTGGAAAGAGTTTAAATAAAAGGGAGAGCGCATGCTCTCCCTTTTTCAGGCTGTCGAAAAACTATCGATAGCCTTTTATTTTATTTATTCGCTTTAGTAATCAAATGCGTTAATTAGTTGGGTAAATAGAATATGCTTTTTTAACAGGTGTATCAAATAAAGACTTCAACTTACATTAAATGATATAAATAAGGTAAATTCAATGTTTAAGCCAAAAAAGTGTAGCCAAAATGAATATAAAATTTTTTCTATTAATGAATTAGTTCCAGATGACTACCTTTTTTGTTAGATTAACAAATAACAAATAACAAATAACAAATAGATTGATTTCTCGTTTCTTGAAAAAGTTCGTCCTTATTATAGTGAGAATAATGGCCCCAACTGGTACCCATTCTTTTTTATTTGATGTTTACAAGGTACCTTTTGGGGTATGTTCAGAAAGACTAAAGGAGCACAAGAAAAGGTGTGTTGCTGAACTTTAGGTTGGATTGCCTCCCTGTTGATTGGAGCGGAGGGTACTCGACTCCTGCGGGATGAAGAGGTCACTGGAGACCCCGCAGGCGCCAAAGCGCCGAGGAGGCTCCAGGACCTCCCCGCGGAAAGCGAGTACCCGGAGCGGAAATCAACAGGCCAGTTAGCAGGGAGAAACATTATATAAATATCTGAGAAAAATTCACTTTTTTGACATGCTGCCTTTTAACGGTGTTCATTATAAATACTAGCTTTTGTTAGTTCTCTAATCATCCTTATTTCTTCATTTGTCAACGCTTGACTTCTAACTGCATTTGCATTTCTCTTAATCTGACCGGGGCTGCTGGCACCAGCCACAACAGAGGCAACTGCCGGGTTAGCTAGATTATACTGAAGGGCAACCTCCGTAAATGAACGGGATGAAGCCACCTTTTCCTTCAATAAAGGTAAAATGTCCTGTAGTTCTTCCAAAGAATAGTCTAAGTACCCTTTTTCAGAAGCTTTATCAAGTAGCTTATCGCTTAACAGTCCCTTTGCAAGAGGTCCGCGAGTGACGACGCTAATTCCATTCTCATGAAGAAGAGGTAATACTGTTTCTTCCGGTCTGCGGTCAAGTATGCTGTATTGCATCATTACAGACACGATACTAGACTTTTTTACGTATTCCCGTATGACATTCGGTCGAATGGATGATATGCCATAATATCGAATGAAGCCTTCTGCTTTTAATTCCTCAAATGCTTCAATGGTTTCATCAATCGGGTCATCAAGGGTACCGCCATGCAATTGATAGAGATCAATATAATCTGTACCTAAACGCTTTAGACTGTTTTTAACTTCTTCCTTTATATACGTCTTAGAAGGGTCCCATGACCAGCCAGTTCGCTCCTTGTGCCAGCGGTTACCAACCTTCGTCGCAATAATAACTTGTTCGCGGACATCTTTTAAAGCCTTGCCTACTATTTGTTCATTACTACCAAAATCATATAAGTCAGCAGTATCAAAATAATTAATGCCTTCTTCAAGTGCCGCTTCAATAATAGGTCGTGCAATCTTCTCCTCCATTCCAATGGACATACAGCCAAGACCTAGTTCAGTTACAAATAAATCAGATTTTCCTAACTGCCTTTTTTTCAAAAAAAATCACCCCGTCCTTTTCTATCATTTTAGTAAAGAAAAGGACAGACTACAAACGGCAGGTATTATTTTTGAGGAACATTTTTAACCCAGTCAGATACAGTGATGTATTCCTTGTTATACTCCTTTAGCTTTTGTACAATCTCCCAGCCTTTTCCAACAAGAATGATCCCCTTTTCATGCACATACACTTTCATCCCATACTCCCCCAATTAAAGTATGGTAAAATGTATGAGCAGAATATAGGAATAGAACAGGAGTGGCCTTTATGAGTAATCTCGAAGAAAAAACTCTCCATAGCGAAGAAATCTTTTCAGGAAAAGTCATCAGTCTTCATTTGCAGGATGTGGAGCTTCCGAACGGTAAGCAGAGCAAAAGAGAA
Source organism: Neobacillus phoenicis (assembly GCF_047302305.1). Taxonomy (NCBI): domain Bacteria; kingdom Bacillati; phylum Bacillota; class Bacilli; order Caryophanales; family Bacillaceae; genus Neobacillus; species Neobacillus phoenicis. The sequence goes on from NZ_CP154847.1 coordinate 2,266,048, forward strand.
ATTATAAAACATCCAGGAGCGGTGGCAATACTAGCAATAACGGATGACAAGAAAGTAGTCATGGTTGAGCAATACCGGAAAGCATTAGAAAGAACCATTGTGGAAATTCCGGCAGGAAAGCTCGAAAAAGGAGAAGAACCCCCTATTTGTGCTCGTAGAGAATTAGAAGAAGAAACAGGGTATGAGTGTGAAAGCCTGGAGTTACTTACTTCCTTTTATACTTCGCCAGGATTTGCGGACGAAATTGTTCATGTATATCTTGCAACAGGTCTAACCAAAAAGGAAAATTCAGCTGCCCTTGACGAAGATGAGTTTGTTAATTTAGAAGAATTGACACTTGAAGAAGCGCAACAATATGTGCAAGAGCAAAAGATTTATGATGCAAAAACGATTTTTGCTGTCCAATATTTACAATTACAAGAGGCGTTGAAAAATAAATGAACTGCTACTATGTAGATCTACATATTCATATCGGGCGAACGTGGACGGGGAAGCCTGTTAAAATTACAGGTGCTAAATCGCTTACGTTTACGAATATCATTGAACATGCTAGACATGAAAAAGGGCTGAATATGATTGGAATTATTGATAGTCATTCACCCGAAGTAATTCTTGAAATGGAAAGTCTTATACAAAGTGGAGATGTGGTTGAACATCCGGATGGCGGCTTAGTATTTGGGGATTTAACTGTTATTCCTGGTTCAGAATTGGAGATTTATGATGAACAATGTAAGGGCCCCATTCACTTGCTTTGTTATTTTCCAAACCTTTCTGTCATGAGGGAGTTCTCTTCATGGCTATCTGGTCACTTGAAAAATATTCAGTTAAGTTCCCAACGAATATATGTATCAGGTCTTGTTTTGCAAAAGAAGGTAAAAGAGTTAGGTGGAATTTTTATTCCTGCTCATGTTTTTACGCCATTCAAAAGTCTATATGGTAAAGGAGTGACCCAATCATTAACAGAGGTGTTAGATTCCGAGTTGATCGATGGAATAGAACTGGGATTAAGCTCAGATACGAGCATGGCGGATCAATTAAAGGAATTACACCATTATACCTTTGTAACCAATTCTGATGCCCACTCGCTTTCCAAAATAGCACGTGAATATCAAGTAATCGCAATGGAGGAGCCCACTTTCAAAGAGTTGCACAAAGCATTAAAAGGAATCGACGGTCGGAAAATTGTTGCCAACTACGGCCTTGATCCATTACTTGGTAAATATCATAAAACAGTTTGCGTAGAATGTCTCAATTCTGCCAAAAGTGACGAACAACTTTGTTCACAATGTGGAAGTAATAAGTTTATCAAAGGAGTTGCTGATCGAATTCTTGAACTTAAAACTGCAGATGCAAGTCCAGTGTGGCGGCCTCCATATGTACATCAAGTACCGCTCGAATTTATTCCTGGTCTCGGGCCCCGGTTACTCGAGAAGCTAGTGAATCATTTTGGGAGTGAAATGGCGATTTTACATGAAGTTCCTTTCGTGGCTCTAAAAGAGATTGTCACGCCAAAAATCGCTGAGCTGATAATGAAAGCTAGAGAAGGAAAAATAAACCTAGCTGCCGGCGGAGGAGGAAAATACGGTAAAATTGCAGATTAACACGGTGAAACCCGTCAGCCAGTGGCTGTCGGGTTTTTACATTAAATCTATTAAATTTGGTCATAGAAATACTAGACTGGCATAGAATGTATTAATCGATTCAAGTAAAGTAGGAGGAACGCAGATGAAAAAACGATTGTACCAGTCCGATGCCGCTAGTTATTTCCGTGAGCACTCCTCAATCTTTTTATTTATTGTCATTTTGTTTCTAATGGGAGTTATCTTTGGAGCTATTGTTGTAAATAGCATGAGTATTACACAAAAGGAAGATTTATTCTATTATTTATCACAATTTTTTGGACAAGTCTCTGATGGAAAAGTATCTGAAGACAATGATTTATTTTTACAGAGCTTCTTTCATAACAGTAAGTTTATTGGGCTTATGTGGATATTAGGAATATCAATTATTGGACTACCGGTTATTCTCATTCTCTTATTTATTAAGGGGATGGTTGTTGGATTTACGGTTGGTTTTCTAGTTAGTCAAATGGGGTGGAATGGGTTTATGTTAGCCTTTGTTTCAATCCTGCCGCAGAATTTGATTATCATTCCAGTGTTTATCATGATGGCCGCTTTATCCGTGATTTTCTCACTTAGAATGATAAAAAAACAATTTATGAAAAAATATGCCCAGCCGATCATGCCGTTTTTTAAAAGATACATTATAGCCTTGATTGCAGCAGTCATCTTTATTTCCGCTGCCTCAGGAATTGAAGCCTTTTTATCTCCCTGGCTAATGAAAACTGTGGTTAGTTCTGGTATTTTAAAGTGATAATTATTTAATAATTATTATAAATTGTTGTTTATAATAATTTTATTTTGACTCTCTTTTCTCATCTGTTATAATGAGAATTAACAGTGGCGAGGGAGGACCTTCAGGATGGAAACTAGAATTGAGAGAATAAAGAAACAGTTGCATTCAGCGAGTTATAAATTAACACCTCAGCGTGAGTCAACCGTTCGAGTTTTGCTAGAAAATGAAGAGGATCATTTAAGTGCAGAAGATGTGTACCTCCTCGTAAAAGAAAAATCGCCTGAAATTGGTTTAGCAACTGTTTATCGAACACTCGAATTGCTAACTGAACTAAAAATTGTTGATAAAATTAATTTTGGTGACGGTGTTTCCCGCTATGATCTTCGTCAGGAAGGTGCGGCACATTTTCACCATCATCTTGTTTGTATTGAATGTGGAGCTGTTGATGAAATTCAAGAAGATCTATTAGAAGATGTGGAAGAGGTTGTAGAACGCAGATGGAATTTTAAAATTAAAGACCATCGACTGACCTTCCATGGAATCTGTTATCGATGCCAGGATAAAGAAAAAGAAGAGAAAACTGAATAACATAAAAAAGTCCTTTTTTACTGAAATGGGCTTTTTCTTTTTATAGAGGACTAAAAAGAAAAGATGAAATATTTCCCCCTATTAATAGAGAACAGGTATAAAACTTGTACATTCTGGCATAGCTTTTACTAGTAATCATTAATTGGGGGAAGTTAGATGTCTTTTATTAAAGTAGCACTACAAACAATAAAGGTTTTTATCCTTTTCACTGGGTGCACGATTCTCTTTTATTATGGTATCATGTGGGTATCTGAAGAATATCAAAATTATCATCGCTATGATGAACCGGAAGGATCTGCACTGAAAGTGTCGAATGCAGTAGAAGAAGAAAGTTCTTCCTTGTTAGATCGGCTGATGTTGTTTTATTTAAATGGGGAGTAATGTGATGGAAGATCAATTAAAGGATTTTATGCACTTTTTAATAGTGGAAAAAGGGCTGGCTAAGAATACGATTGTGTCTTATGAGCGGGATTTAAAAAGCTACCTTCATTATATAAAAAATGTTGAATCCGTCCTAACATTAAATGATGTACAACGTATTCATATAGTACATTTTTTAGGATTTTTAAAGGAACAAGGGAAATCCTCTAAGACTTTGGCAAGGCATATTGCCTCAGTCCGAGCTTTTCATCAATTTTTATTACGTGATAAGGCAACAGATCAGGATCCATCTGTATTAATCGAAACACCCAGGTTGGAGAAATCTTTGCCAAAGGTATTGAGTTTGCAGGAAGTAGAAGTTCTTCTAGAAACACCAAAGCAGAAAGACCACTATGGAATCAGAGATAAAGCGATGCTTGAGCTTTTATATGCAACGGGGATTCGTGTTAGTGAGTTAATTAATTTAGATATTGAAAATGTCCACTTAACAATGGGATTTGTTCGTTGTATTGGCAAAGGAAATAAGGAACGTATTATACCTATTGGGAGTACAGCTTCTGATGCCATTAAGCTTTATTTAGATAGGGGTAGACCACAGTTTGTTTCAAAAAAACACCGGGAGCAGGCTTTGTTTTTAAATCATCAGGGAAATCGGTTAACGAGACAAGGTTTTTGGAAAATATTAAAAAAGTTAACAAAAGAGGCAGGCATAGAAAAGGAACTGACTCCACACACACTCAGACATTCTTTTGCTACCCATCTCTTGGAAAATGGCGCAGATTTAAGAGCAGTCCAAGAAATGTTGGGGCATGCAGATATTTCCACGACCCAAATTTATACCCATGTAACAAAAACAAGACTGAAAGATGTATATAGTAAATTTCATCCTAGGGCTTAAAAGATTAATAGTATGTAAGTCACAAAAGTGTCAAAAAGCTGCCGAAATTTTCGGCAGCTTTTTCTTGTAATTTCCTAAACATCTAGTAAAATAGAGATGTCAGACTTCTGACGAATAGATTAGGTCTCATAATCCTAATTTAAAGAGGGAAACATAGTATTGTAATGTGACCATTTGCAAACGGTTTCTATGGATAAAAGGAGGAAGAATCGTATGGCTGCAAATACATATAAACGAATTTTTATTATTGTTATGGATTCAGTAGGTATTGGTGAAGCACCAGATGCTGAACGGTTTGGAGATAAAGGCTCTGATACGCTGGGCCATATTGCTGAGAGAATGAATGGACTTAACATGCCCAACATGGGTAAGTTAGGTTTAAGTAATATCCGTGAACTGAAAGGAATAGAGAAAGCGGAAAAACCGTTAGCATACTACACTAAAATGATGGAAGCTTCTAATGGAAAAGATACCATGACTGGTCACTGGGAAATAATGGGTTTAAATATTCAAACACCTTTCCGTGTGTTCCCTGAAGGTTTTCCGGATGAACTTGTTTCCGAATTGGAAAAACGCACGGGTAGAAAAATTATCGGGAATAAACCGGCAAGTGGAACAGAAATTCTAGATGAACTCGGTGAAGAACATATGAAAACAGGCGCCATAATCGTCTATACTTCTGCCGATTCAGTACTACAAATTGCGGCTCATGAGGATATTATTCCAATTGAAGAACAATATAAAATTTGTAAAATCGCTCGTGAATTGACACTTGATGAGAAATATATGGTTGGTCGTGTCATTGCCCGTCCGTTCTTAGGGGAACCAGGAAACTTTAAACGTACAGCAAACCGTCATGATTATGCTTTAAAACCATTTGACCGGACTGTAATGAGTGAATTGAAAGATGCGGGTCTAGATGTTATTGCAATCGGAAAAATTTCCGACATTTATGATGGAGAAGGAGTGACAAAGTCACTAAGAACTGTCTCTAATATGGACGGAATGGATAAGCTTGTTGAAACCTTTGACATGGATTTCACAGGCATCAGCTTTGTAAATCTAGTTGATTTCGATGCATTATATGGTCACCGCCGTGATCCAGAAGGCTATGGAAAAGCATTGGAAGAATACGATGCACGCCTGCCTGAAGTATTTGCAAAAATGAAAGAAGACGATTTACTAATGATCACAGCTGACCATGGAAACGACCCTGTTGCCCCAGGTACAGACCATACGCGTGAATATGTTCCACTTCTCGTATATTCAAAGAGTATGACTGACGGTAAAGAAATTCCATTGAGAGAAACCTTTGCTGATCTTGGAGCAACTGTTGCTGAAAACTTCAGTGTTAAGATGCCTAAGTATGGAAAAAGCTTTTTAAATGAATTGAAATAAATGAGATGTGTAAAAAAATAGCTATATTAAATAGCTTGAAAAGGAGTAAGAGAATGAACTTCGAAACAATCAATAATGCAGCTTCTTTTTTGAAGAGAAAATATGCAAATACACCGAAAATTGGATTAATCCTAGGTTCAGGTCTTGGTGTATTAGCAGATGAAATTGAGAATCCAGTTAAAATTCCTTACAATGAAATACCAGATTTTCCTATTTCCACAGTTGAAGGTCATGCTGGACAACTTGTATTTGGTTTATTAAGTGAAGTAGAGGTAGTAGCTATGCAGGGCCGTTTCCATTTCTATGAAGGATATAGTATGGATAAAGTGACATTCCCTGTTCGCGTAATGAAAGAATTAGGCGTGGAAATGCTCATTGTGACAAATGCAGCAGGTGGTGTAAACGAAAGCTTCTCTGCAGGCGATTTAATGATCATTACTGACCACATTAATAATATGGGGACAAACCCATTAATTGGACCAAATGATTCTAAGCTTGGTGTACGATTCCCAGATATGTCCGAAGCCTATTCAAAAGAATTACGTGCTGCAGCGAAAGAAATCGCTAGCCGTTTAAACATAAAGGTTCAAGAAGGGGTTTATCTTGGAAATCCAGGACCTGTTTATGAAACACCTGCAGAAATTCGGATGGCACGAGTGCTGGGCGGAGATGCAGTCGGAATGTCCACAGTTCCTGAGGTAATCGTAGCGCGTCATAGTGGAATGAAGGTTCTTGGTATTTCATGTATTTCGAATATGGCAGCAGGAATTCTTGATCAGCCGCTAACACATGATGAAGTAATTGAAACAACAGAAAGAGTGAAAGCTGATTTCCTTCGCTATATAAAAGAAATAGTAAAAGGTATGGCTAAATAAAAATAGATACTTTAAAGAAGTGGTGATTAACATGAGAATGGTTGACTTAATAGAGAAAAAAAGAGACGGTCATGAATTAACAACAGAAGAAATTAAATTTATTATAAACGGGTATACAGACGGTTCAATTCCTGATTATCAAGTAAGTGCATTAACGATGGCTATTTACTTTAAAGGAATGACTGAAAAGGAAAGAGCCGATTTAACTATGGCAATGGTTGAGTCAGGGGATCAAATCGACTTGTCCCAAATTGAGGGAATTAAAGTTGATAAACATTCTACTGGAGGTGTGGGCGATACAACTACTCTAGTTCTTGGACCACTTGTTGCTGCTCTAGGTGTACCAGTTGCTAAAATGTCTGGTCGTGGATTAGGACATACGGGTGGAACGATTGATAAATTAGAAGCAGTTGAAGGCTTCCATGTAGAAATTGAAAATCAAGAATTTATTGATCTTGTAAATAAAAACAAGATTGCGGTTATTGGTCAAAGTGGTAACTTAACACCTGCAGATAAAAAGTTATATGCTCTTAGAGATGTAACGGCAACTGTTGACAGCATTCCGCTTATTGCAAGTTCCATTATGAGTAAAAAAATTGCTGCTGGTGCGGATGCAATTGTCCTTGATGTTAAGACAGGTGCCGGTGCGTTTATGAAAACACTTGATGATTCAAGAGAACTAGCTAAAGCAATGGTCCGCATTGGAAACAATGTTGGTAGAAGAACAATGGCAGTAATTTCTGACATGAGTCAGCCTCTTGGGTATGCAATCGGAAATGCGCTTGAAGTAAAAGAAGCGATTGATACGTTAAAAGGGGAAGGCCCAGAAGACTTAACGGAGCTTTGCTTAACACTTGGCAGCCATATGGTTTATTTAGCTGAAAAAGCAAGTTCATTAGAAGAAGCACGTACCCTCCTAGAGAACGTCATAAAGGATGGTTCTGCTCTTGATAAATTAAAAGTATTCTTAAGTTCACAGGGTGGAGATGCCTCCATTGTTGATGATCCATCTAAGATGCCACAGGCTAAATATGTTATTGAATTAGAAGCAAAAGAAGATGGGTTTGTTTCTGAAATTGTTGCCGATGAGGTAGGAACGGCTGCGATGTTACTTGGAGCAGGAAGAGCTACGAAGGAATCAGTTATCGACCTTGCTGTTGGACTTGTTTTGCGAAAGAAAATTGGGGATCAAGTGAAAAAAGGTGAATCGTTAGTAACTATCTATAGTAATTTTGAAGATGTTAACGAAGTAAAAGAAAAACTTTATGAGAACATCACTATTTCATCTTCAAAGGTAGAAGCTCCAATTCTTGTACATGAAGAAATCACTCAATAAATAATTAATACAAATAGAGGCTGACTCGAAAAGAGCAGCCTCTATTTTTTTATTCAATTGAAGGCAAATATTGTATAAAGTAAGTTATTTTGGAAAAAATGGAGGCTATAAAGAATGGAGGGTTATGCGAATGAAACGATTTGTCTCTTTATTAGTGACATCTTTATTACTTACAAGTTTGTGGGGTCCATCAGCTTTTGCTGCTGAAGAAAAGAAAAGTACTGATATTGTTAGTAATGTTAAATCTGCTATATTAATTGAACGAGATACAGGTGCGGTCTTATATGAGAAAAATAGTAAGGATGAATTGCCACCTGCAAGTATGACTAAAGTTATGACAATGCTCTTAATTATGGAGGCCATTGATAAGGGAAAGTTGACATGGAATGAAAAAATTCGTGCAAGTGAATATGCCGCTTCAATGGGAGGTTCACAGATTTTCCTTGAACCTGGTGAAGAAATGACCACTAAGGAAATGTTAAGGGGTATAGCAATCGGTTCAGGAAATGATGCATCGGTCGCTATGGCTGAGAGGATTGCAGGTTCTGAAGAAGCATTTGTCGATATGATGAATGATAAGGCGAAAGAACTTGGATTAAAGCATACTTTCTTTAAAAATACAACGGGTCTTCCAGTGAGTGGTCATTACAGCACAGCTGCTGACATGGCAATCATGGCAAAGGAATTGCTCAAATATGAAGATATAACCAAGTTTACAGGAATGTATGAAGCGTATTTACGTGAGAATACAGATAAGAAATTTTGGCTTGTAAATACAAATAAATTAGTTCGGTTTTACCCAGGTGTAGATGGATTGAAAACAGGTTTTACGGCTGAAGCAAAGTATTGTTTAACCGCAACCGCACAGAAGGATGGAATGCGTGTGATAGCTGTTGTTTTTGGTGCCCCTACATCTAAGGAAAGAAATGCACAGGTAACGAAAATGCTAGATTATGCCTTTAGTCAATATAAAACACATCCAATGTTTAAACGTAATCAAATCATTGGTGAAGCAAAAATAAGTAAAGGAAAAGACAAGACGGTTGAAGCAGTTACAAGTGAACCACTTTCCTTACTGACAAAAAAAGGCGAAAAGACTGAAAATGTCAAACAAAAGGTTGTGATGGCAAAAAATCTTAAGGCGCCAATCGCCAAAGGGGATCAAGTAGGGACAATCCAATTGATTAAAGATGGAAAGGTCATTCTTGAAAGTCCTATAGTGGCAAAAAAGGCTGTAAAAGAAGCCGGATGGTGGACACTATACAAACGTTCCTTTGGAATGTTTACAAAAGCTGGTAAATAAAACCTGTTGTCGAAACAACCTATAATGTAACTACTTTTAGCGAAATACGACTAGTTTTGTAATTCGAGAAGGATATTACCTTCAAAAAAGCGAATTGACTCACTATACCAGATTAAGGAGGACGGGGATAGTGAGTCTTAACATTAATATGGAAACAAAACATGACGTATTATGCATTCGCTTAAGTGGTGAACTGGATCACCATACAGCAGATGACTTACGCGAACAAGCGACAGTGGTTATTGAAAAGAATAACATCCGTCATATTGTCTTAAATTTAGAACACCTCTCTTTTATGGATAGCTCTGGATTAGGAGTTATTCTAGGAAGATACAAACAAATTAAACAGGTGCACGGTGAAATGGTCGTTTGTGCAATTTCCCCTGCAATACAAAGATTATTCGATATGTCTGGTTTATTTAAAATTATCAAAATGGAACCGACTGAGGAATTTGCATTGCAAAGATTGGGGGTGGCCTGAGTGAAGAATGAGATGAATCTTCAATTCAGTGCTTTAAGTCAAAATGAATCGTTTGCCCGTGTAACTGTTGCGGCTTTTATTGCCCAGCTAGATCCGACAATGGATGAATTAACAGAAATAAAAACAGTTGTTTCTGAAGCCGTAACAAATGCAATTATCCATGGATATGAAAATGATCCGAATGGAACAGTAGTGATTCAAGTAATTATCGAAGATAGCTTGATTGATATGACCATAAAAGATAGTGGATTAGGTATTGTTGATGTGGAAGAAGCTCGTCAGCCATTATTTACAACAAAGCCGGACTTAGAACGCTCCGGTATGGGTTTTACCATCATGGAGAATTTCATGGATGAGGTAGAGGTTCATTCACAGCCAGGTCGAGGAACCGAGGTTAGATTACGAAAGCATTTACAATCCCGCAAAATGCTTTGCAATTAAGGAGACTTGCCGATGGATGTGGAGGTCAAGAACGATAAAAGTCAAACGTATTTAAAGGATCACGAAGTGAAAGAGCTCATTAAAAGGAGCCAGGATGGGGACCAAGAGGCAAGAGATTTAATTGTTGAAAAAAATATGCGTCTTGTTTGGTCAGTCGTCCAGAGGTTTCTTAATCGGGGATACGACCCAGATGACCTGTTTCAAATTGGGTGTATCGGTTTATTAAAATCAGTTGATAAGTTTGACCTTTCCTACGATGTTAAGTTTTCCACTTATGCTGTACCAATGATCATTGGTGAAATACAACGATTTATCCGCGATGATGGAACAGTAAAGGTCAGCCGTTCACTGAAGGAAATGGGAAACAAAATCCGTAAAGCCAAGGATGAATTATCTAAAATACTTGGTAGGATTCCAACGGTAAACGAAATTTCAGCCCATTTGGAGCTATCGCCGGAGGATGTCATCCTTGCTCAAGAGGCAAGCAGGACTCCTTCGTCCATTCATGAAACAGTGTATGAAAATGATGGTGACCCAATTACATTACTTGACCAAATTGATGACGGTAATGAAGGAAAATGGTTTGATAAAATAGCCTTAAAAGAAGCCATTCGCGAATTGGATGAACGTGAAAGACTTATTGTCTATTTAAGATACTATAAAGATCAAACACAGTCAGAAGTGGCACTGAGACTTGGAATATCACAGGTTCAGGTATCTAGACTTGAGAAAAAGATATTACAACAAATGAAAGACCGTATGGATCTATGATCCTACGGTCTTTTTATTTTTCTTAGAAGTGGTGCTTTTTGTCCATTCATACATGAAATGCTTGTTTCTTAACCATACTACACATACGAGGAAATAAATGTGTGGGAAGTGAATGTTTTGGATAAAACAATCTACATCCGCATGCGGAATCGTGTACAAGCCCAGCCTGATGGAAAAATATTATTAAAAGATGTAGCCCAAATAATCGCACCAGACACCTTACTTCCGGCTCTTAAATCTATGATGATCTATCAACTTACAGAAATGGACCGTAATATTGTTGTGATTGATGTAATGAAAGTTATCGATTTGATAACAAATAAGTTTGGAGCCCTGGAGGTCCAAACAATTGGACCAGCTCAAACCATCATAGAAGTAATGGTTAAGAAAAAGGGATTAAACATTCCATTCTTTCTTTTAATCTGGTTTCTTTTATTTTTTGGTTCAGCAATGGCAATCATGAATTTTCATGATGATGTAAGTATGAGAAGTGTACAAGAAAAGCTATATACCATTATTACAGGCAAAAAAGAAGCAAAACCATTATTATTTCAAATACCTTATTCCATTGGCTTAGGCCTTGGAATGATTCTTTTTTTTAATCATGTATTTAAGAAACGAATCAATGAGGAGCCCAGTCCTCTTGAAGTAGAAATGTTTAATTATCAAATGGATTTAGATAACTACGTGATTATTCATGAAAATAAAGAAAGTATGAAGCATCTCCATGATAACGATTAAAATTCTTGCAATATGTTTTTTAGGAATAGCAAGTGGATTAGCGGTTGGCTCAGGATTTGTTGCTTTCCTTACCGTATTAGGAGTCATTCCAAGGCTAACGCAGCTTACCAAAACGATGAAAATGATCCAACAATATGAATGGGCGGTAGTTATCGGTGCACTTACTGGAGTAATAGCCAGTCTCAGAGATCCAGTATTACATATTTGGCCTTATGTACTAATCTTCTTAGGAGTAAACGGTGGAGTGTTTGTTGGCATGTTAGCTGCTGCACTCACCGAAGTGTTAAATGTTTTTCCAATCCTTGTAAAAAGAATCCGTATGGATGGGGAATTAGTCATTTTAATAATGGCAATTGTACTGGGGAAAATTTTTGGGTCACTCTTTCAATGGCTTTATTTTGTACATCATTAATGATAATAAACTGTCAAGCATGAAGCCTAGCAGGTTGTATAAATGACTTGCTAGTTCCACGCTTTTCTAATGAAAGGACATCAAAGAATGAGTAATCGGAGACGAGTCATTCTAATAACGGACGGTGATGAATATGCAAAAAGAGCTATCGAGCATGTTGCGAATGAGATTGGTTGTCGCTGTATTTCCCGTTCCCAAGGAAATCCCTCTAGATTGTCAGGTCCTGAACTTGTCCGGTTAATAAAAAAGGCAGCACACGATCCAGTATTGGTTATGTTTGATGATAGTGGCATTGTAGGGGAAGGGGCTGGTGAGAAAGCATTAAAATATGTAGCCACCCATAAAGACATTGAAGTTCTCGGCATTATTGCAGTTGCTGCAAAATCGAGACACGAAGAATGGGCGAGGGTGGATGTAAGTATTGATCGTGATGGAGTGTTAACACCCTATGGAGTAGATAAATTTGGTATACCTGAACTTGAAATCGGCAGAATAAATGGAGATACAGTTTACTGTCTTGATGAGTTAGATGTGCCTATTATCGTAGGAGTGGGTGATATAGGGAAAATGGCAAGACACGACTCCTATAAACAAGGTTCCCCAATAACAAAGAAAGCAGTTGAACTTATACTAGAAAGGAGCGGCTTCCATGGCAAGAAGTAATGAGCAAAAATGGCCTATCCCTGAATCGGTCCATGAGACTGAAAATTATATGAAACAACGGGTGGGACTAGGAGTAAGTTTTGATTTAGGCGTCAGGAAACTAAAAGTCCTTAAGACAGATGTCCAAATTTATTTCTGTAATGGATTATGTGATACACGTTTCGTTATTGAGTTAATTGAAGAGCTAGTGCAACTCAATGACCATGAAAAACTCTCAACGGATATTTATAAACTCATTTATAATCGTCTCCTAAACCAATCTGTTCAACCGATTAAAACACTAAATGAATTGGTGGACTTTGTTTTATCTGGATTAATTGTTGTAGTAATCGATGGTGTAGATACAGCCCTTGCAGTTGATGTTAGAAGTTATCCAGGAAGGTCTCCTCAAGAACCTGACACAGAAAAAGTAGTTCGTGGTTCTCGTGATGGATTTGTAGAAAATATTATATTAAATACGGCATTAACAAGAAGAAGAATTCGTGATGAACGACTGCGCTTTGAAATGTTAAAGGTTGGAGAACGGTCGAAAACGGATGTGGCCTTAGGATACTTAGAGGATGTTGCCGATGCAGAACTACTAAATATTCTCAGAAAAGAAATCAACGCTATACAAATAGATGGCATTCCCTTGGCAGATAAAACGCTGGAAGAATTTATTGTAAAACAAGGGTGGAATCCCTTCCCAATGGTTCGATATACGGAGAGAGCGGATGTAGCTTCTGCTCATATTTTAGAAGGGCATATTGTCATTTATTGTGATACTTCTCCAAGTGTCATCATTACACCAGCGACCTATTTTCATCATGTGCAACATGCAGAAGAATTCCGGGAATCACCAGCAGCTGGGACCTTTGTACGGTGGACCCGTTTTTTAGGTGTATTAACATCAATTTTATTACTTCCATTATGGCTTTTATTTGTATTAGAGCCTTCTTTACTACCTGAAAAAATATCGTTTATTGGACCTAACGAACAAACCAATATTCCGGTTGTCGTGCAATTAATATTAGCGGATTTTGGGATTGAGTTTTTACGAATGGCAGCGATACATACACCAACCCCATTATCCACAGCAATGGGCTTAATTGCAGCAGTATTAATTGGTCAAATTGCCATTGATGTTGGTTTGTTTGTTCCTGAAGTCATTCTTTATGTTGCTGTCGCAGGCATTGGTTCATTTACCACACCAAGTTATGAGTTAGGTGTAGCTAATAAGATGCTCCGATTAACATTGACCATTTTAGTTGCCATCTTCCATACACCAGGTTTTATTATTGGTGCAAGTTTAATGTTTATTTTTCTAGTTAAGATGCGTGTCCTTAACACACCTTATCTATGGCCTTTTCTTCCGTTTGAGCCTAAAGGGTTTTTGCAGATTCTCGTTCGAAGAGCTATACCTGGGTCACTACTTAGACCAAGCATTGTTCATCCGCGAAACCGTTTCAGACAGCCACCTAAAGCTAACGAGAAATAATTGCGGTTTTATTTCAGTTATGCTAAAGTATTTTTAATTAAATAGAGTGATAAAGGATTATGAATAGGCAGTATCTTATGTAGATTCTGCCTATTTGTTTATATCTTTTAACATTGTCTACATAAAATATAGTGAGCTGTTATGGAGAGTGGGGAAGGAAATGTACTTTTATGGATCAACGGGAATTAATAAAAGCGGAAATTTAGAAATAGGTGGAGTCGATGCTATTGAATTGGCACAAGAATTTGGTACTCCTTTATATGTATATGATGTTGCGTTAATGCGAGAAAGAGCTCAGGGCTTTAAACGAACTTTTGAAGAGCAAAATATTAAAGCTCAAGTTGCGTATGCAAGTAAAGCATTTTCGACAGTTGCTATGATTCAGCTGGCAGAAGAGGAAGGGTTATCTCTTGATGTGGTTTCGGGCGGGGAGTTATATACCGCAATAGTTGCTGGATTCCCAGTCGAGAGAATTCATTTTCATGGGAATAATAAAAGCCGGGAAGAACTGGAGATGGCGTTGGAACACCAAATTGGCTGTATTGTTGTAGATAATTTCCATGAAATCGAACTTCTAAAATCTATTTGCCAGGAGAAAAATACAAAAGTTAATATTTTATTAAGAATAACCCCTGGGATTGAAGCGCATACCCATGATTACATTTTGACCGGGCAGGAGGATTCAAAATTCGGATTTGATCTTCAAAATGGTCAGGCGAAAAACGCATTAGAAACAGCACTTCATTTTGATTATTTTGATGTTCTCGGGCTACACTGCCACATCGGTTCGCAAATCTTTGAAACAACAGGATTTTTACTTGCTGCAAAGAAAATTGTTGAAAAGATGGCAGAGTGGGAAAATGAACTTTCATTTAAAGCTAAAGTTTTAAACCTAGGAGGCGGTTTTGGGATCCGTTATACGAAAGAGGATGAGCCAATTCCACCTGCACAATATGTTAGTGAAATCATTAAAGAAGTAAAAAAATTGACAGAGCATTACTCTATGCAAATGCCTGAAATCTGGATTGAACCAGGGCGTTCACTCGTAGGAGATGCAGGCATCACCCTCTATAAGGTAGGCTCTTCAAAAGAGGTCCCAGGTGTGAGAAAATATTTAGCAGTTGATGGAGGTATGAGTGATAATATTCGACCTGCTCTTTACAGTGCAAAATATGAGGCCGTTCTAGCTAATAGACCCTTAGCCAAATCAAAGGAAACCGTCTCCATTGCAGGGAAATGCTGTGAGTCGGGTGATATGTTAATTTGGGACTTACCTCTACCTGAAGCAGGGGAAGAAGATATTCTAGCTGTATTTTGTACAGGCGCTTATGGCTATTCCATGTCGAATAATTACAATCGTATTCCACGTCCAGCTGTTGTTTTTGTTGAAAACGGCAAAGCTACTCTTGTGGTTAAAAGAGAGACATACGAAGATCTAGTAAAACATGATTTACCATTAAAATAATAGAAAAATGATTGTCTATGCTAACTGGCCTGTTGATTGGTGCGGAAGGCACGAAGACTCCTGCGGAGTACGGGGCAGGGGAGACCCCGCAGGAGCGAAGCGACGAGGAGGCTCCCCGGCACGCCCGCGGAAAGCGAAGTGCCTGGAGCGCCAATCAACAGACTTGTTGTTAACGCGGTTAATTGTTAAAAAATGAATAAAATAAAAGGCTATCGGAAGTTTTCCGATAGCCTGGCTGCCACTAGAGGCAGCTTTTTTATTTATTAAGAGAAGATGGACTTAATAGCATCGATCAACCAAATGAAGAATTGCTTGACCTTTTCTAAGAATCCTTGACCTTCTTCCGATTCAAGGAATTTAGAAATCCTATCCTTTGCCTTATTCAGTTGGTCGCTCACTTGGTTCCAGTCGATATCTAAGTTCTTCAACTTATTAAATAAATCAATTAGACGCTGCATTTCTTCATCAGTAAGACTAACATTTAAATCTTTTGCAGCTTGTTCAATGATTTTTCGCAATTCTTCATCATTTTGCGGCTTATTCTTGGCTATTTCTTCTTTTACTTTCGCGATTAATGCCGCAGCATTTTTCTCTCCAATCGAATCACCAAGTTTGGCCGTTTCAACCATTTCTTGATTGGCTGCCTGCTTGACCTCTTCTGGTATAGCTTTATCCGCCGAGATTTCATATGCTTTTATGATTCCAGTTAAAGCAGCTGTCCCAGAAACAGAAATAGGAGCTGTGATATAGATGTTTGCATCCTTTACGCCGGCAGTAATTAATGCATTCACATACATTTCATCTGTAACCCAATTGATATTATTGGTTTTTACTGTGATGCCTGATCCCTTAGGAGCAATGGTGATGGCAGAAGAAGAGATAGCCTTTGTTCCGATAAGTGACTTTGCTACATATTTCCCTAAGTATTGGTGTTCTTCCTGATTGGATACGGTCACTATTTGTACATCCTGAGGGGCATCCATTTCTTTTAGAAGTTTATCCTTTTGATCCTCGGTAAGGTTTTCCCCTAAAGTGACAATCATATCCCCTTCAGCAAGATCTGCAAAGCTTCTGATCGGTTGAAAGAAAATTAAAGTTACTAATAATAAGGTGAAGAATTTTTTCATTATTTGCCTCCTTGAAGTTTAAGCAGTTAATAAATATATGCTCATTTATAATATAACCGAAACCTTAAATATAAACGAATAAATGCATTAAGAAGTTTCATAGTTTTAAAACTTTAGTGATAATACGTAATATTTGTAATAGGAAATAGATTATTTCCGTCATTTGGTGTAGAATGGGTGTCATGAATGAACTCTTTCGGAGGATGCTTTTATGAAAAGAAATTGGGTGTTATTTAGTATACTAATTGGAATTTCTGCCATTTGGGGAATAATCTACTGGCTATTTATTGGACCAAAGCAATAGGATTTAGTAATTTTTATCATTGATGATTGCCCATTAATTATGTATGATGGTCTTTAGTGAAACACTATAAATTTAATTACATATAATAAAATTAGGTTTATTAATGAGTTGTTTGGTAAAAATATACTATTGCTAAACCAAATTACCAATGGTTTATTTAATATAATGAGGGATCAAAATGTTAATTCGGTATAAGAAAACATTCGAAAAAATTGCCATGGGATTACTGTCTTTTATGCCAAATGAAAAGGACTTAAAAAAGCTACAGTTGACCATGAAGGAATACGAGACGGAAGAAAACTGGCAGCTTTTCTTATGGAAAGAGGAAGATATTATTGGACTGCTAGGAGTTCTTTATCATGATGAAAAAAACACTCTCGAGATCCAGCATATTTCTGTTAACCCTTCCCATCGGTACCAAGGTGTGGGGAAAAGAATGGTGAAAGCATTAAGAGAGATGTATTCAGATAAAGTAATTATTCCAAATGAAAACACTGCACCATTTATTGAAAAATGTGATGTTTGCTGAAATAACAAGAGGCTGACCCTTATAAGTCAGCCTCTTTTCTCATTTTTAAAGATTCATTTCTTTCTTGAATCACATTTGTTCGATCCCTTAATTTATGGCGTTGAATGAGGTTAATATTGGTCATATCACTATCTCTACCCCATTGGAATTTAAATTGCTCACAAGTAGCAAAACATAGTTCCAATAAACAGGGATCACTAATTGGTATATTAAAACTTTTATATAATTGTTCTGACGTAATGAGTTTTAAACGTTCTTCTACAATTTGAAGAAGTTGCACATAGTCCAACCCAAGTTTTTTAACACTATTTTCTTGTTTTATTAGAATGGTTAAGGCCTTTTTTAATGTTCTTAATGCTCCGTTAAAGTTTTTTCTCCGGTGATGATAAGTGGATACCGCCAATAAAATCAGACCTACCCAAATGGAATCTTTGTTTCTAGAGTCTGTCTTTTTCCAATATTCTTCAAGGACTTCGTGACACTCGAAATAATCACGATCCCCGTGAAAATGGATTAAAAATTGAATATATTCTCTAGGATACAAGATATCCCCCCTTTACAACGTACTATAGTAAGTTTATCACATTCAAAGTTAGACCTTCTTAAAAATGAATACAATCTAGAAAAAAGAAAAGACCCGTCAAAAATGACGGGCCAGTACTTCGGCTTATTTTAGCTGTGTTAAAGAACATTGTTAATTTTTACATCCTGTTGATTGGAGCGGAAGGCGCGAAGACTCCTGTGGGAGTACGGTTCAGGGGAGACCCCGCAGGCGCAAGCGCCGAGGAGACTCGCCGAAACGCCCACGGAAAGCGAAGCGTCTGGAGCGGAAATCAACAGGCAAGTTTAACATAGCTTATTTTTTAATAAACCCAGGAAGCACCAACAATAATTAACAAAATGAATAGAACGACGATTAATGCGAAACCAGTACCAAAGCAGCCATCAGACATATTCAAATACCTCCTAAAATGTTTTTGTTCTTTTCCTTGTCATCATATGTAGGATATTTGTCCATTGTTATGGGCAAACATCTATTTTGGATATAAAGCGCTTAAGGTTGAATTTTCTATTGGATAACAGAAATGAATACTCTATACTATTATTAGTCGTAATGACGGGTAACGAATTTATCTTTATAGAATTTTGGTGAAATATAAATGCCATACCAGGTGAAAATTGATGCGTTTGAAGGGCCGTTGGATTTACTTCTCCATTTAATTAACCGGCTCGAGATTGATATATACGATATTCCGGTTGCTCAAATCACTGAGCAATATCTTATGTATATTAAAACAATGACTGAACTTAAATTGGATGTAGCTAGTGAATTTTTAGTTATGGCCGCTACCTTACTTGCGATTAAGAGTAAAATGCTTTTGCCAAAACATGAAGAGTCCTACGTGGATGAGGACCCAGATATGTCTTTCGAAGAGGATCCTCGGGACGAGTTGGTTGAAAGGTTGATTGAATATCGGAAGTATAAAGAGGCAGCACAGGACCTTAAATCGATGGAAGAAGAACGAGGGCTTATGTTTACAAAGCCACCTAGTGACCTTTCTGACTTTGCAAAGGAAAAACACCCTGAAAGAACAGAGTTAAATGTTTCTTTGTATGATATGTTAGCTGCATTTCAAAAATTATTACGTAGAAAAAAGCTACAACGTCCAATGGCAACTAAAATTGCTAGACA
Source organism: Neobacillus phoenicis (assembly GCF_047302305.1). NCBI lineage: Bacteria > Bacillati > Bacillota > Bacilli > Caryophanales > Bacillaceae > Neobacillus > Neobacillus phoenicis. The sequence goes on from NZ_CP154847.1 coordinate 2,285,286, forward strand.
AGAAATTTCTATTGAGACAAGAATGATAGAAATTATGACCGAATTAAAACAGCTTAAGGGAAGGAAAAACTTTAATGAGTTGTTTCCATATCCAGCTAAAGAACATATTGTGGTGACCTTTTTAGCAGTTTTAGAGCTAATTAAAAGAAACGAGATCGACGTGGAACAACAAGAAAATTTTGGTGAAATCTTTGTTGAGGCTGTCAAGGAAGGGGCATATTGAAGTGGATATTATTAATTGGACAAGCATTGTTGAAAGCCTTTTGTTTGCAGCAGGAGATGAGGGGCTTTCATTAAAGCAATTAGCTGAAGTACTAGATGTCGATGAATTGAAAGCGAATGAGGTCCTTGAGGACTTAAAGAAAGAATACGTACAAAACAATAATCGTGGAGTCATGATTGTTCAGTTGGCAGGGACCTATCAACTAGCTACCAAAAAGGAAAACGCGAATTATTTAAAAAAATTGGTTGATTCTCCACATACCTCCACTTTATCACAGGCTGCGTTAGAAACATTGGCTATTGTTGCCTATAAACAACCTATTACTAGGGCAGAAATAGAAGAAATCCGAGGGGTGAAAACAGAAAGGCCCCTGCATACATTAATGGCAAAGGTTTTAATTAAAGAGGTTGGCCGTGCAGAAGGAGCAGGAAGAGCCTATCTATATGGTACAACAAAGGAATTTCTTGATTATTTTGGACTTAAAAGTCTTAAGGAACTCCCTCAACTTCCGGAAAAAGTAGATGATGAATATATTCAAGAGGAAGCCGATTTGTTTTTTGAGAAATTTCAAGAAACGATTAACTCTTAAAATGGCTATCAAAATGACCAATTTATGCTAAAATAAATATACGTTTTCAAAATGATTTATCAGTTATACTTGGTATTAACTGAGCATTTCAACAAGGGGCGGGATTATCTTGCAGATTAAAGAGTGTAAAGGTATTGAATTAGAAAAAGAAAAATCAAATACTTCAGAGGATTTTTTTAACAGAAGTGAAGTAACCTTTATCGACAACGGGGAAGAAAAAACACTTCATGTTTTATACGTAAGGTATTTTGATGAGTTTCTCCAAGAGTTGACACCGTTTAAACAGGACCCCATTTTGGTTCAAAATGAAAATGAGATATTTTTTAGGGATATCGTAGCACTGTGTTGCCTTATTAAGAATCCAGGTCTGAGAAGCAGAAAACGTCTATATATTAATTCAAAGAATGAATTTGCTTCTTATTTTCAGGATATAAATTTTGAAAAATTACCTGAAGTCTTTCGTGCTCTTAAAGAAAAGAAGGGTTTCGAACTCCATTCACCACTTGAATTCATTTTGCAACCGCAATAAAGAAGGCTCGATGTTAAATTAGGGAGGTAACCATGGGAAACTCGTTGGTAAAATCACAACTAAATGATGTGAAAGAATTTTTAAGTAAGTCAATTGCAACTTTAGAAAACTTTCTAAATGAAACAACCCTCTCACAAATGAATGTAGAGAATGAAGAAGACAGTCAGTATAATAAATTAATTTTTTCTAGTTTAAGAAAGTTAATTGTCTATAGCGAGGAAAGTTTAGAAGCCTGCTCTATTATTTTACAAAGTGAACCGTTTCAAAAAGCGGCTGCGGAAAAAACACTCTACAAAATCTACCACCAATGCATTGAAGAGTTTTTCTCACCGAAAAATGATGCGTGGTACGAAGATAGTCGATCCGCCTATACGGGCAGAAATTCAATTAAATTCTACCGTAGTGTGTCAGAAAGCATCTTACAACTAGTCAAAAGTTTAGAAGGTGATTTCCAGCGGGTAAGGGAAGAACTTGAGTATTATGAAACAGATTACAGAACAAAGATGATTCAATCAAAGTAATAGGTAAATCAGGCTGCCCTTGTAAGGCAGCCTTTTTCTATCATTAATTTATCTCCCACCTCATACCATTTAGGTAACTACATGACACCACACGCAATTGTGGAAGTCAGAAATGAGGGATATAGTGGATCGGTTTAGCAAGTATGTTAGTGAATTGTTTAAATGGAATGAGCAAATGAAACATTTTCTCCAGTCAGAAAAGGTGGGGCAGGATTCTGAATTGTGGAATCAGCTGGATGCTTTTACTGAACTGATTGAGAGTACGAATCGCGAGTTGTCAAACGAAGAACTGCTTGCCCTCCAAACGAAAGCAGAGAATATCCATATTCAATTGGAAGATTACTTCAAAAGAAAACAGGAAATCGGTAATATATGGATAGTTGAAAAGAAACTATCACCAGGGGGACATTCTCTCCCTGATTTACCCTACCCTTATAATGGATTAGAACCTTATATCTCCGAGGAGATTATGAAACTGCACCATGATAAGCACCATCGCTCATATGTAGATGGGTTAAATCGAGCAGAACTCAATCTGAAAAAAGCCAGGGAGACTAACGATTTTTCTTTGATAAAGCATTGGTCAAGAGAGTTAGCGTTTCATGGATCTGGACATTATCTGCATACGATTTTTTGGAAAAATATGAGTCCGAATGGCGGTGGCAGCCCTCAAGGTCCACTAAAAGAGGAAATTGATAGTTATTTTGGTAGCTTCACAGCATTAAAAAAACAGTTCACCGAGGCGGCAAAGCAAGTAGAGGGAGTGGGCTGGGCTGTTTTGGTTTGGGCGCCGCGAGCAAGACATTTAGAAATTCTCCAATCAGAGCGACATATGCTATTAACACAGTGGGACACCATTCCCTTACTTGTATTGGATGTATGGGAGCATGCCTATTACCTCCAATACAAAAACAACAGAGCTGAATACGTGGAAAATTGGTGGAATATAGTGAATTGGCATGATGTGGAAATGAGATTTGAAAAAGCAGCAGATATTAAATGGCCCGCGTTTTAAGGGAATTACCAAGCATCCGGCATGGTCGGGTGCTTTTGCTTTGCTTAAAATTTATCATATTCATCCTTGTCCTGCATAAACTTGTACAAAGCTAAATAAGTAGAAGTTTAGAAGGAGACGAGGTTGATCTAATGAGAATGATTTTAAAACTAATAATTTTTTTCCTCTTGGTCTCACTGTTCATGACAAACATTCCTCAGAAGGTGGACGCATCCGTTTCCGTAAGTGCCACAAGTGCTGTGCTGATTGAACAGAAAACTGGTAGAGTCCTTTTTGAAAAAGATGCACATACAAAAAGAAGAATTGCAAGTATAACCAAGATTATGACGGCAATTCTAGCGATTGAATCGGGAAAAATGAATCAATACGTAACAGTCAGTGAAAAAGCGACTCATGCGGAGGGATCATCCGTTTATTTAAAACCTGGTGAGAAAATTAAACTAAATGATTTAGTTTATGGATTAATGCTGCGCTCAGGAAATGATACGGCTGTGGCTATAGCTGAATATGTTGGGGGCAGTGTAGAGGGTTTTGCATATCTGATGAATGAAAAGGCAAGGGAAATTGGAATGTATAATTCTCATTTCTCCAATCCACACGGTCTTGATGATCACGAAGATCATTATTCAACTGCCTATGATATGGCTATTTTGATGCGTTATGCTATGCAAAATAAAACTTTTAAAAAAATCTCTGGTACAAAGGTACATCGGGCACCGAATCCAACGGAGAAATGGGATCGAGTTTGGAAGAACAAGAATCGTTTGCTCTCAAAGTATAAGTTTTGCACCGGTGGGAAAACCGGTTATACAAAAAGAGCGAAAAGGACGCTGGTAACTACTGCGACAAAAGGGGACATGAATCTTATTGCTGTAACCCTAAATGGGCCGGATGATTGGAATGATCATATTTCCATGTATGAAGGCGGATTTAAAGGGTTTGATATGGCAGAAGTGGTACCTAAAGGAAAAATAGAGATTGAAAATAATAAAGATTACAAAGATAAATTGTATGTGAAAAAGTCAATTGTCTATCCGGCAACAAGCGAGGAAATGAACTTATTTTCAGTTAAATATAAGTTAAATAAGTCCAAGAGTTCCCAAAGTACGAAGAGTAAGGAACTAGTTGTTGGGAAGGCTGCCGTCTACTTAGATGGAAAAGTGGTACAAGAAACACCGATCTATTTTCAAAATTCGGTCAAGAAAAAGAAAGGTTTGTTTGATTTTATAAAAGAAATATTTCTCACTGCTATTGGTGTGAATGCTCATGGTTAATTATGTTTGGGTGCTTATGACTATTATTGGAATTGTCTTTGCATTATTCAATGGCACAATGGAGGCGGTCAACAAAGCTGTATTTGATGGTGCCAAAGAGGCAGTAACATTGTGTATTGGACTAATTAGTGTCCTTGTTTTCTGGCTTGGAATGATGCGGATTGCTGAAGAGTCAGGCCTTCTAGAACGTCTCTCAAGGCTGTTTCGTCCGCTTGTGAAAATTTTGTTTCCTGAGGTTCCTCCAAACCATCCAGCCATGGGATATATTTTGTCTAATATGATTTCTAATATGTTTGGATTAGGAAATGCTGCTACTCCACTGGGTATTAAAGCAATGGAGGAATTAAAAAAATTAAATGGTGGTAAAACTTCTGCTAGTCGGTCGATGGTTACTTTTTTAGCGATAAATACAGCCAGTATTACAATCATTCCCACAACTGTAATTGCGATTCGAATGAACTATCATTCCGTATCGCCTACAGAAATTGTTGTCCCAACTATCATTGCAACTATAATATCGGCAATCGGTGCAATTCTCATTGATCGGTACTTTTATTACCGTAGAAGCCGAAAAGGATGAGCATGTATGCAGCTAATCTCAGTTATTTCGTTAACATTTATTCCTTTACTTATTGGATTCATTCTTCTATACGGCACATTTAAACGTGTGCCCACGTATGAAAGTTTTGTTGAAGGTGGAAAAGAAGGCATCAAGATTGCCATTTCTATCATTCCCTTTTTAGTGGGTATGCTTGTTTCGATCTCGATATTTCGTGCTTCTGGTGCATTAGATGCATTAATGAATTGGATTCGCCCGTTTATGCAATCAATGGGAGTACCGGCTGAAATTGTACCATTATTAATAATAAGACCTATTTCTGGAACGGCGGCTCTAGGTATGACTAGTGACTTAATCGCTGTTTATGGACCTGATTCATTTATTGGAAGGCTTGCCTCAATATTACAGGGCAGTACAGATACCACCTTTTATGTGTTAACAGTGTATTTTGGTGCTGTTGGGATAAAAAAAATGGGGGATGCTTTAAAAGTAGGTCTCCTTGCTGATGTGTTTGGAATCATTGTTGCAATTGTTGTGGTAGTATTGATTTTCGGAACTAAATAGCTTTAAGTAGAAGGTGTGTTCTAATTGGAACACGCTTTTTTTATTTTTGTTAGACTTTAAAATCCGTTACTTTGAAAAGTGGAGAAATTGTGTCATAATTCATTAAGATGGACTTAGGATTGAGAAATTTGAGGTGGAAAAATGGAAAGATTACAAAAAGTTATCGCCCGAGCAGGCATAGCTTCAAGAAGGAAATCTGAAGAATTAATTAAAGAAGGCAGAGTTAAAGTGAATGGAAAGGTTGTTACTGAACTTGGTCTAAAGGTCACTTCTTCTGATCGAGTGGAAGTAAATGAAATACAAATTGAGAAAGAAGAACCTGTTTATTTCCTTTTATATAAACCAAGAGGGGTAATCTCTAGTGTAAGTGATGATAAAGGCAGAAAAGTGGTCACTGATTTCTTCCCCATGTTAAAAGAACGAATTTTTCCTGTAGGCCGACTGGATTATGATACATCAGGACTACTGTTAATAACTAATGATGGGGAATTTTCCAATCTGCTTACGCATCCAAAGAATGAGATTGATAAAGTGTATGTAGCAAAAGTAAAGGGAATTCCATTAAGGGAAGACCTAAGAAAATTAGAAAAAGGAATCAAACTTGAAGATGGTAAAACTGCACCAGCAAAAGTAAAATTTTTATCGGGAGATAAGAAAAAGCAAACCGCTATTGTTGAAATAACCATTCATGAAGGACGAAATAGACAGGTTAGACGAATGTTTGAAGCGATAGGCCATGAAGTACTAAAGCTAAAGCGTGAACGATATGCATTCTTAACACTAAACGGGTTAAAGGCAGGAGATGCACGAGAACTGACCCCTCATGAGGTAAAACAGCTAAGAGCATTTGCAATGGATTCATCTAAGAAAAATTCATAATATCGTCACAATTACTTTTCTGTATTAGCACTATGCGAGTGTTGGTAAATGCTATAATTAGACAAACTGTGTAATGGAGTAACTGGAGGTTTTTTTATGAAGAAACGGCGATTAGTGATGAGATCCCTTATTTTACTTGTTCTAGGTGCTGCCGTTGCCTATTCACTGTATGCGAATTTAACGAAAGATAATAAACAGAAAGTGGCGGTCGGAGATTTGGCTCCTGATTTTGCTTTGGTAGATATGCAAGGAAATAAACACCGCTTATCTGATTATAAGGGACAGGGAGTGTTCTTAAATTTTTGGGGAACCTGGTGTCCACCCTGTAAAAAAGAAATGCCATATATAAATAATCAATACCATCAGTATAAGGACCAAGGGGTTCAGGTTTTAACTGTAGATATTCAGGAACCCGAGCTTGCTGTCCAACAATTTGCTGAGCGCCTTAAGCTGGATTTTCCTATCATGATTGATACAGATAAAGAAGTCATGAGTACATATGGTATTGACCCTCTTCCTGCCACTTTTTTGATTGATAAAAATGGCAAGGTAGTTAAATACCATACAGGAGAACTAACCGAAAATAAAATTAGGGATTTTATGGAGAAAATAAAACCTTAAGGTTGTAGGGAGATTTTACAATGAAAGATGTTAAATGTGAGTGCGGCCATGTAAATCCACATGGTACCGTCCTATGTGAAGCTTGTGGAAAAGTGCTTGATGAGCAAGAGAATGATAAACAGCTTCTCGATATGCGCTATGAAGGAAGTGCACGCCGCTCACAAACCTATAATAAAACCTTTATTGACAAAATTTGGAATTTCTTCTCTTCTGTAAAGGTAGGAGTTTGGCTTATAATTATCACCTTAATTGCTTCAACACTAGGAACCATTCTTCCGCAGGAAATGTATATAAATCTGCCGCCGGAAGTCTATTATGAACAAGAGTATGGCTGGTTTGGAAAATTATATTACAATTTAGGTTTTCATGATTTATATGGATCTTGGTGGTACCTATTATTAATTGCTATGATTGGGATTTCTCTTGTAATTTGTAGTCTAGATAGGGTGGTGCCCTTATATAAGGCGTTAAAAGCCCAACGAGTTACACGACATGAGGGATTTTTAAAGCGTCAGAGGGTATTTGGTGTCAACGAAAACATTGATACAGATGATATAAATACAATTAAAAAGCATTTAAAAGAAAGAAGATATAATGTCCGTGAGGAAAATGGTGATTTATTGGCGGAAAAAGGCCGTTTTTCCCGTTGGGGGCCCTATATTAATCACGTAGGGTTAATTATCTTTTTATTTGGTGGGATGCTGCGGTTTATTCCTGGATTTTATGTAAATGAAGACTTATGGGTTCGTGAAGGAGAGACGGCTGTAGTACCAGAAACAAATGGACAATTTTTTATCAAAAACAACCAATTCATACTACAACACTATGATAAAAATAAAGACAAAACCTTTGAAAAAGCAATCAATCGTGCGGGTGAAGTGGTAAAGAATTATCAATCAAATGTTGTGTTATATAAACGGGTCGGAAAGAATCTTCCTGGTGAGAAACCAGAACTTAAAAAAGTAGAAGAATATAAAATACAAGTAAACAAACCGTTATCTTATGAAGGATACTCAATTTTTCAGGCTTCTTTTAGGTCTGAGATGAATTCAATGTCATTTTCATTAATTGATAAAAGCACAAACCAATCTTATGGTGACCTCAAAGTGGATCTTTTAGATCCAAAAGATAAATATGATTTAGGTAATGGTTATTCAGTTGAGATTCTTAACTTTTTCCCGGATTTTGAATTTGATAAAAACGGGGAACCTACAACAAAATCACGAGTACCCAATAATCCTGCTTTCGTTTTTCGTATGGTTACTCCCGATAAACCAAAGGGAGAAACGGCCTTTATTGCGATTAGACAAAACATTGAACCATTTGGTGATAATAAGTATAAGATCGCATTTAAGGGTATAGAAACAAAGAATGTCTCTGGATTTATTGTCCGAAAAGATTCGTCATTATGGGCCATTATTTTAGGTGGTATAATATTTATGATTGGTGTCATTCAGGGTGCATACTGGAACCACCGTCGAATCTGGGTACAAAACAAAAACGGACAAGTATGGATTGCCGCTCATACAAATAAAAATTGGTATGGAATAAAACGGGAAATTGAAACGATATTAGCAGATACCAAGGTTGGCATTCCAGATGACCAACTTCAAAAAGAAAATATAGATAAGGAGGGAGTCTAGTTGGCAGCACTAAGTAGTAATTTATTATTTGTTTCTTTTATTCTTTATTTAATAGCGACGTTGTTTTTCGGCGGCTCTATTAAATCAAAGAAAGAGTTTAATGAGAAGAAGGGAACCAACAGGTGGGGGCACATTGCTGTGTTTTTAACAATAGTTGGTTTTATTTCGCAGCTAGGTTATTTTATCACTAGATGGATTGCAGCTGGACACGCTCCAGTAAGTAATATGTTCGAGTTTACCACATTCTTCGGAATGGCGCTTGTTGGTGCATTTATTGTTATTTATTTTATCTATCGTACAACTTTACTTGGACTATTCACCATGCCTGTAGCTATATTGGTAATTGCCTATGCGAGTATGTTTCCAAGGGATATTACACCATTAATACCAGCACTACAAAGTTATTGGTTGCATATTCATGTGACCACTGCCGCAATCGGGGAAGCTATTTTGGCAATTAGCTTTGCAGCCGGGCTAATTTATTTAGTGAAGGCAATTGATCAAACAAAATCTAATAAACAAACCTTTTGGTTAGAAATGGTTATGTTTGCATTAATTACAGTACTTGGCTTTGTTACTGTATCATCTGTATTCTCAGGAACAGGCTATCATGAGAAATTTAATTGGATTGATAAGCATGATGCTGAGCAAGTTCTTGAATATACGATGCCTGCTCTTGTTGGTCCACATAAAGGGGAACTAGTAACAGAGAGTGGGTTTAAGCCTCTTATTGAAGTACCGGCTTTCATCAATGCGAAAAAATTTAATACGGTTATCTGGTCATTATTTGGTGGTCTGGTGCTTTATAGCTTAATAAGACTAATCATTAGAAAGCGAATTGCAGCCGCACTTAAGCCACTTGTCAAGAATATCAAACTTGATTTTGTGGATGAGATTAGCTATCGCTCAGTATTAATTGGTTTTCCTGTTTTTACATTAGGCGCGCTCATTTTTGCAATGATATGGGCACAAATGGCCTGGTCTCGTTTCTGGGGATGGGATCCAAAAGAGGTCTGGGCATTAATTACATGGCTTTTTTATGCGGCATTTTTACACCTTCGCCTTTCTAAAGGCTGGCATGGAGAGAAATCAGCTTGGCTGGCTGTTATCGGTTTCGTTATCATCATGTTTAACCTAGTTGCCGTTAACTTGGTAATTGCAGGACTCCATTCATATGCTGGGTAAAATAGTAAGACAAGACTTATACTAAATTTTATAGCCTTCACTTCAAAGTGAGGGCTTTTTTAAAATAATGCTATATTAGAGGTGTTTGTTGTTTTAAAGACAATTTTAATTGGAGCGGAAATCAACAACAAATCCTAAAAAAAATGGATTGTCAAATAATTGACACTTTTTAGAGGAGTATTTACTACGAAAAGATAGCAAAATACGATACCATTTTGTAAAATAAACCTCATGGGGGGATTAATAATGGATAATGACGTAAAAATTTTAGTCGTAGATGATGAAGAAAGAATTCGCCGATTATTAAAAATGTATTTAGAGCGTGAAGAATATAGTATTGATGAAGCAGAAGATGGTAACGAGGCATTGACAAAAGCCATTGCTAATGATTATGACGTTATTCTGCTCGATCTTATGATGCCTGGTAAAGATGGAATTGAAGTTTGCAGGGAACTTAGAGAGAAAAAGGCAACACCAGTCATTATGTTAACGGCAAAAGGTGAAGAAATCAATCGTGTCCAAGGCTTTGAAGTTGGCACAGATGATTATATTGTTAAACCCTTCAGCCCTAGGGAAGTGGTCTTACGAGTGAAGGCACTGCTTAGAAGGTCATCACAAACTAGTTATCTGCAGACTGAAACCACAACAAAAGACGTCATTGTATTTCCACACCTTACGATTGATAATGACGCTCATAGGGTAACTGCTGATGGTAAGGAAGTAAGCTTAACACCAAAAGAATACGAATTATTATATTTTCTATCAAAAGCACCAGATAAAGTCTTTGACCGCGAACAGTTGTTAAAAGAAGTTTGGCACTACGAATTTTTTGGTGATTTACGGACAGTTGATACGCATGTGAAACGTCTCCGTGAAAAGTTAAATAAGGTCTCTGAGCAAGCAGCAAGAATGATTGTAACAGTATGGGGAGTGGGCTACAAATTTGAGGTAATTAATGAATGACCTTTTTACGAAGTGTTGTAGGTAAGCTTTGGTTTACCATTCTTTTATTGGTTTCCTTTATTTTGTTTATCTTAACCGTCATGCTCCTAGAGTTTTTTCAAAACTACAACATTCATGAGACAAAAGATAACCTTACTAATACTGCTGAAAAAATCGCAAATGTTTTGGAAGAACATCCAAATGAGAAATTTCCACTAGGGTTAGAAATCTCATGGGAAATTATCGATGATGTTACTAAAGTGGTCATTGTAAAAAATGAGAATGAAATCTACTACTCTCCGAATACGGAAAAAGAAAAAAAACTAACACTGACATATATTAAAAATGACAATGAATTAGCAAAAGTCTTTCAAGAAAAGACGGTAGAAAAAATATCTGATCTTTCGGAAAAGACGGGAAGAAACGAATCGGATTATTCGATTATTGGTGTACCGTTGCATTTACCTGGCGATGAACATGGTGCTGTATTTATTTATCAATCATTACGGGTGATGCAGGAAACTACCCATTCCACAACAAAGTTTATCCTGCTTGTTGCAGGTGTCGCAATTATTTTAACAACTATCTTTGCTTTTTTTCTATCAACGAGAATTACAGCTCCATTAAGAAAAATGAGAGAAGCTGCTTTTGAAGTGGCAAGAGGGAAATTTGATACAAAGGTTCCCATTCTTACTCATGATGAAATTGGAGAACTGGCCACTGCCTTTAACCAGATGGGACGACAATTAAAGTTTAATATGAATGCTCTTAGTCAAGAAAAAGAACAGCTCGCCAGTATATTAAGCAGTATGGCTGATGGGGTCATTACCTTTAACCGCGATGGAACCATCTTAATTACCAATCCTCCTGCAGATCGATTCCTTCAATATTGGTATTATGAAAAAGGAGGAAATACTTCAGATGTTGAGGCCATTCCATCACAGGTAATGAATCTCTTTCAAAAAGCGGTAGATACTGAAAAGGAACAGGTGGGTGAAATCTCACTTCAAGGTCGACACTGGGTTATACTAGTGAGCCCGCTATACAGTAATCAATTTATTCGCGGAGCAGTTGCAGTTTTAAGAGATATGACGGAAGAAAGACAATTAGATAAGATGAGAAAAGATTTCATTGCTAATGTCTCACATGAACTTAGAACACCTATCTCCATGTTACAAGGTTATAGCGAAGCCATTGTTGATGACATTGCTGAATCCCAGGAAGAGAAAAAGGAAATGGCCAAGGTCATTTATGATGAATCATTAAGAATGGGACGTCTTGTTAATGAACTACTTGACCTTGCAAGAATGGAGGCGGGGCACCTTCAGTTAACTATTGAAGAAGTAGATCTTTCTTCATTTATCAATCGCATTATTCACAAATTTCAGGGATTGGCGAAGGATAATGAAATTCAATTGACAGTAGAAATTGGTAGTGGTATTGCAACCGTTTCCTTTGATCCTGATAGAATAGAACAAGTTTTAACCAATTTAATTGACAACGCGATCAGACATACTCCAAAAGGTGGATTGGTTAGGTTAACTGTTTCAAATGAAGAACAGGCAATAAAAATAGAAGTCAAAGACTCAGGCTCTGGAATCCCTGAAGAAGATTTACCGTTTGTTTTTGAACGTTTTTATAAAGCTGATAAAGCGAGAACAAGAGGAAGAGCGGGTACTGGTCTTGGCTTAGCAATTGCTAAAAATATTATCGATGCCCATCGAGGTCATATTTCTGTTCAAAGTAAGATGGGACTAGGAACGACATTTTCCTTCCTTCTCCCTCGAAAAAAGTAATATTTACAACTATCTTGCCGATTCATCTTGATTCACGGGAAACAATTATAGGAAAAACCTTTGCCAGATATATAAAAGATGCTCATCCATTGGATGAGCATCTTTTATATATTTTACGTGCTCCTATTTAAATGGAAGAATGATAAATGACTTGATAACAACTTCCATCAAATACCTTCCTTTTTACCAAAAAAAGGTCTATATTTATAAGGTGTAACCTTTTATACATATCTATCGACTAATATTATTGAACGGGGAGGGGAATTGATGGACTCCGTTTTCGATGAACTTTATCAAAAATATCATCATGACGTTTTTCAATTTCTATTTTATATGGTCAGAAATAAAGAACACGCTGAAGATCTTGTACAAGAGGTCTATATAAGGGTATTTAAGTCTTATAATCGCTTTGAAGGGAAAAGTAGCGAAAAGACTTGGCTATACTCAATTGCGAGAAATGTTGCCATCGACTTTTTTCGAAAGCAAAAAGGCTGGAAGGAAAGATTACTCGAAAAATTTGATTGGTCAACCAATCAAGTTAAAGACGAATTTCCAATACCAGAAGAAATTACGGTTCAACGAGAAGAAATCAAATGGGTATACAAATGTCTTGAACATTGCACGATTGACCAAAGGGCAGTTATTATTTTACGTTACCTACAGGATTTATCCATTTCAGAAACTGCCCAAGCATTGGGATGGTCGGAAAGTAAGGTTAAAACTACACAACACCGCTCCTTAAAGGTTTTAAAAAGGCATATGGAAATGTTTTATGATAAGGAGGGATTAATTAGTGAAAAAGTCAGAGTGGAGCGATAGAGAGCTCGAAGAATTATTAATGCAAATGCCAAAAATAAAGGATCATCGCAATCCTCGTGACATTTACCAAACTCTTTCTCTGAAAAGGCGAAAAACTAAAACGTGGCTGTTACCGGGTTTGGCGACTGCGGCTGCATTATTTCTATTTTTCATTTTAGTCCCTAAACTAATGGATGGAGCCAATTCATCTTCTGATAAAAAAGCAGAAATGACCTCGTTCAATACTGAAATAAAAGATGCCGCTCAAAAGAAAAATTCGACATTTGCCTTGGATAAAGGTGATTCTTCTTCAAAAGAAAATGCTATATCAGGAACTCCTAAAAATGAGGTTATGTCAACGAGTACTATAAAAACAGCTATATATTCAGATGATGTTGGTAATGGAAAGGTGTTAACGTATTGGATTCCAGACCCACAAGGACAGATACTAATACCAGTTTCTACGGTTATAGCAAAATCTGATAAGGAATCATGGCTGACCCTATTTAATGAGAATATGGCAAACTTAAAAGAGGAAGAATGGGGACTTACAGATTTTTATCCACTAAATGGAACGATGAGTATGAATTCAGATAACACTACCATTCAAGTCGATGTTCCTCTAAATCATCAGTACGGACAAGGATCAACTAATGAAACAAGCTTTATTAATGTGATAAATAAGGACATATCTTCGAACAGTGATATTAAAAAAGTGAAATTTTCAACGAACGGTGAACCGGGAATTGAGTTGGGTAATTTCGGTAATAAGCAGGAATTAGATATTAATGTGGCAAAGAAACATGGCTTCTTCTTTTATTTACCTACCGGAAGTGATGTTCCATTCCTGGCACCGTCAACTACTACCTATTCAGATATTAACAAAGCTTTAGATGCAATGAAAACGGATCAAACAGAATTAGGTCTAACAGGATCTCTCTCACCACTATTGCCGATTAGTAACGTTTCTATTACAGATAAAACGTTAGTTCTATCATTTAAGGGGAATACAAATTTACAGGATAACCAAATGACAGTATTTGCCTTTGAAGCTTTATTGCTAACTGCTAAAGATTTTGGTTTAGAAAAAGTAGTAGTTAAGGATTCACCAATCATGCAATTGGGTCCGTTCGATTTAACAAAGGAAAACCAAGTTCCAGTAGCTCCGAATCTACGTTTAATTCAATAAACAAAAAAATCAACCGTTTTAGGTTGATTTTTTTTGTATAAAATAACAGAGCTCTCCAAATTATAACAAGTATGTGCCATTCCCTCTTCAAAAACCATATATGTTCTAAATGGAAGGGTTTAAACATAGTGTGGAGAAGAGGAAAAGTTTAAGGAGGAAAAGAAAAAGAATGCGTGACTACATAAAGAGGTTTCTTATTGCCATAATTATGGCGCTTTGTGTCAGTTTGTTATTTTTAGGTGGACGACATACAGAGGCAGCAAGTGGATCTGCAACAGCTGAAATAAAAGAGCAATGGATTTGGCCGTCAGATGGAATTATATCTGATACATTTGGAACAAGAAAGGGAAAACATAAAGGAATTGATATTGCTGGTAACTTAGGTACCCCTATTCTTGCTGTTGATGATGGTGTGGTTATAAAATCCTATTTTTCTACTACATATGGTAATGTGGTATTTATTAAACACCCAAGTAACTTTGTAACAGTGTATGCACATTTAAACATGAGAAATGTTATGGTGGGACAAAATGTTAAGCAAGGTGATATGATCGGCAAAATGGGAAAAACAGGACAAGCTACAGGTACACATCTTCATTTTGAAACACATCAACTTGAGTGGAGATACGATAAGAAATTTGCGTTGGACCCGGAAGTTCTACTAGGGAAAGCAGACGTGGGTGAAACAGTTCAAGGGGGAGTGGCTAGTATAGGTGATCATATACTAGAGGCAAGTTCACATTTTAACACGAGTGATGATAATAGCAGGATTCAAACAACTGAACCGTCAGTAAATGACACTTATATCGTTAAACAAGGTGATACCTTGTACTCAATTTCAAGAAAGAGAAATACATCTGTTAATAAAATTAAAGAATTAAACCGGCTGACTTCTGATTTGATAAGACCAAAACAAATATTAATTATCGAAAAATAACAAGACTTGCAGATTTACATCTGCAGGTTTTTTCTGTATATGTTACAAAAAAGAAAAATAGCAATCCTTTTACTTAACAAAATCTTGGTCCTGCATTATAATTAAATTTGTAATTTAATAACGATCTATCTTCGGGGCAGGGTGAAATTCCCGATCGGCGGTATTGAGCATTGCTCTAAGCCCGCGAGCCTGTATAGGCAGGATTTGGTGTGATTCCAAAGCCGACAGTATAGTCTGGATGGGAGAAGATGGAGGTTCTGCAGACGTTCAAAAATGATATTTCAATGGACGTTTATTAAGCGTGCCTTTGTAAACTCCCTCAAGTTAACTGCTTGAGGGTATTTTTATTCTTGATGTCGTCTCTTTGCTGAACCTCTCTTCCTAACGTGATGGATCAAAAAAGGAGAGAGGAAGATGGAAAAAATGAAGAAAACGAAGAAAATTAATGTAAAGGCATATGTTTCAATTGGTATGCTGAGTAGTATTGCATATCTATTAATGCTACTAAACTTTCCGCTGCCGTTGTTTCCTAACTTTTTATTTGTTGATTTCAGCGATATTCCCGCTTTAATTGCTGCATTAATTTTTGGCCCAATTGCGGGTATATTGGTTGAGTTTTTCAAAAATGTGCTTAATTATCTTGCGACTGGAAGCCAAACAGGGATTCCTGTAGGACATATTGCTAATTTCCTAGCTGGTATTGTGTTTGTTCTTCCAACATATTATGTATACAACAAACTAAAAACAAAAAAAGGTATGACAATAGCTTTAGTGGTTGGAACTGTAACAATGGCTGTGGTTATGAGTATCCTTAATTACCTTATCATTTTGCCGGCATATACTGTATTAATGGGATTTCCAGATATGAGAAATCTAGTCGTTCCAGCTATACTGCCATTTAATATATTGAAGGGTGTCATGATGTCATTCATTTTCATGTTGTTATTTATTCGGATGCAGACATGGATCCATAAATTTTCAATAATAAAAGGGGCATAAAAAAACAAAGGTCCATTTGTGGACCTTTGTTTTTTGTTGTTGAAATGAAAAACCCCTCCTGTTTTAGAAGGGGTAGTAGCTTAAGAATATTTTATTAGCAAAATATTATTCAAATTTAGTTGCATTACCATCAAATGGTTCGTCTGCAACTTTAATTGAATCAGTTGGGCACCCTTCAAATGCATCCATCATATCATCGATTAATACATCTGGAATCTCAACGATACCTTCGTTATCATCAAGTGTTACAAATGCAATACCTTCATCATCGTAATCATAGATATCTGGTGCAGCTGCGCCGCATGCACCACAAGCGATACATGTTTCCTTGTCAACAATTGTGTACTTTGCCATGAAAAAAACCTCCCAGTAAATTAACAAAATATTCTTGCTAATTTCCATTGTAAAATGGAAACGCATAACTCATTTCTATTGTAAAACTGTATGGGCAACTTTTCAATAGAAAAATGTTATTATAGCCTTGCATCTGTAAATTGAATTTCTTAAAGTTACACAATTTTCAGCAACAAGTACCTCCATTTCATGTTAAAATAATAATAGAAAAAATGGATATTTTGTCGAATATAAACAAGAAAAAGTGGTGAGGTGGAATGAAGCAGATAGAATCCATTATTCTTTATTGCTTAAAACAACTAAATTGCGAGCGAACAGTTTATTCCATCTTTCATTTACTTAATGGAAAAAAGTCTTCACAAACGATTCAGGATGCCCACTTGTTCTCCTTGAAAAATTATTTTGGGATTTATGAACCCCTAACAAGAGAGGCTTTTGAAGAGATTATCCAATCCATGGTACACCAAAATCAAATCGCCTTTTATGGTGACCAGCGATACCATCTTACCACTCTTGGGAAGACACTCCTTGAAAACAATCCACCTACGTCTTATTTGGATGGGTGGAAATATCATTCATTTACTAATATATTTTGGGAAAGACTGTCGTTATTCGTTCAGGTTACTTCAAATCTTGTAAACGGAGAAAAAAGATATATTCCTATACAAAAAAACAAAGAACACCATCAATGGTTGAAAAGTGTATTAAAAGAGATAAAAGTCCAAAAGAAAGCAGTAGGTGAAATGGTTTTTGCTGAATTGGTGAGTTGTTTTGACCATTATAAAGGTGTGGACCCATCTATTTTTGTTTTTCGGCTGACTGGTTTTAAAAAGATTGGTTTAACGCCACAACAGACTGCTAGGAAGATGGAGATGGATTTGCATGATTACCACCTTGCTTTTATTCAAATACTTCATTATTTAATACAAAAGATTAGGCAGGAAGCAGATCAATTTAGCATTTTACCTTTACTTATTCGAGACCTTAAACAAACAGATGAATTAACTCTTTCATCTAGGAAAACATGGAATTTATTAAATCAGGGATACCCACTTGACCACATTGCCAATCTTAGACAGTTGAAAATGAGTACCATTGAAGATCATCTTGTTGAATTTGCTTTACATGTAAATGATTTTTCCATTGATACATATGTGAGCAAAAATCTACAAGAGGAGATTTTATCCATTGCTCGAAAATTGGAAACGAGACAATTAAAGCTGATTAGGGATGAATTAAATACAGCCACATATTTTCAAATAAGGTTAGTCTTAGCGAAATATGGTGATAAGTCATGGAACTAGAAATACTTTTAGAGCAATATTTTGGGTATCATTCATTTAAAACAGGACAAAAAGAAGTCATTACCTCCTTACTTGAAGGGAAACACACATTGGCCATGCTACCTACCGGTACGGGGAAATCTTTATGCTACCAGTTACCTGGTTATATCTTAAAGGGCCAGATTTTAATTGTTTCACCACTTTTATCCCTAATGCAAGATCAAGTAGAGCAAATGAATCGGTTTGGAGAAAAAAGGGTCGTGGCATTGAATTCCTTTCTTCCTGTAGAAGAAAGGAACAAAGTGCTGAATCGATTGAACAATTATAAATATATATTTATTTCACCTGAAATGATGGGGATTCCATTTATTTTAAGAAGACTTCAACAGCTTACCGTTTCATTGTTCGTGGTGGATGAGGCTCATTGTATTTCACAATGGGGCTATGATTTCCGACCAGATTATTCAAAACTAGGGGATATACGCCAAAAACTCGGAAATCCCTTAACATTAGCACTTACGGCTACTGCTACTAAGAAGGTAAGGGAAGATATTATTACATCCCTTGGATTAGAAGTAGTTAATAAAATTGAATCAACGATCGATCGTCCGAATATTTCTTTTTATGTTGAAGAATTGGCTGATTTCAATGAAAAGCAGAATCGTATAATTGAACTTGTATCTAAACTGAAGAAACCTGGAATCATTTATTTTTCAAGTAAAAAAATGGCCGAACAAATGGCATCTTTATTAGGTGAAAAAGGAATCTGTCAGGCTATGGCCTATCACGGGGGACTGGAACAGAATACAAGAATTCTGATCCAACAACAATTTATTCACGATCAACTAGATGTAATTTGTGCAACTAGTGCTTTTGGTATGGGAGTAAATAAGGAAAATATTCGTTTTATCATTCATTATCATATGCCAATGCAAATGGAATCTTATCTTCAGGAGATTGGAAGGGCAGGGCGTGATGGTAGTCCGAGTATTGCGATTCTCCTATATTCTCCCGGTGATGAACAATTACCAATCCAGCTTGCAGAGGGAGAGCTTCCATCGGTACAACAAATTGATTGGTTGTTCCAGCAAATTATGCAAATCCAACAGTTAGACGATGGTGGTATTAGTCTCCATAGTGACTTAAGAGATTTCGGAGGCTTTACTGAAGTACAGTGGAGAATAATTGTGGAACTTATACACCAGCGATATCAACCAGATATGAGTATTGACACTTTACGATATACAATCTCAGAGTTTGTTAATGAAAGAATAAGGATTAAAAAGAGTAATATATATCAAATGAAAAAATGGGTGGAATCAACGACGTGCCGCCGTGAATTTATTCTGAAACATTTCGAAGAAACACTCACCTCCAAGGTTTCATTATGCTGCGACAGATGTGGGATACATCTAGAGAATTATGAATCAAAAGGAAATCTTCAAATAAGAAGACCTAGTGATGGAGATTGGAAGGATTATTTAACCAAAATTTTATTAAATAGTGAGATGAGTGAATGAAGAAAAAGTATAACGAATTAATCGCCAGCTTAACAGACAAAGAACTACTTTCCCATTTATATTTAACACAGGTCATTCTTTTAATCATTTCTTTCATTTTAGGAATTCTTTTATTTGACCATTTTTCTTTTTTAAAGACTTTCAATTTGATGGATCGGAACATAATTGTAATAGGTATTCCTGCAGGTGTGGCAGTAGTTATCATAGATATTATATTAATGAGAATTCTGCCTTCATCTTTTTATGATGATGGGGGATTGAATGAAAGGATTTTTAAGAATAAATCGGTCTTTCATATCTTTATCATTGCGGCATTTGTAGCATTTAGTGAAGAATTACTTTTTAGAGGGATCATACAAACAAAGGTTGGACTACTATTTGCCAGTATTATTTTTGCTATTATCCATTATCGATACCTTTTTAATTGGTTCTTGTTTTTAAATATTATTGTCCTTAGCTTTTTAATCGGTAGCATTTATGCTTATACAAATAATTTAGTTGTTACAATCATTATGCATTTTGTCATTGATTTTCTTTTAGGTATATATATAAAATTTAAACGTTCACTAATTGATGTCCAACAAGAGGGGGGTCTCCATGAATAAAGAAGAACCATATAGGGACCAAGCGGAAAGGTTAAAACAACGGATCCAAAAAATAAATGAAAAAGTGGAGTACGGTGATGAATTACCTCCACGAGAACAAATCCATCGGCAAAAAAAGAAGAAAACAAAATGGAAGCTAAGATTTCCTGTGATACGATTATTAGTATTATGTTTTATCCTTTTACCAATTATTATCTTTAGTGTTATTTCATATCGTGATAGCGGTAAAAAAATCATAGGGACAGAAAAAACCTCAAGCGAATCTATCGGATATGAAACCATTAATCTTGACAATAATGAAGATGAAAGCAAGGCGGATTCTGAAAAAACTGAGGATAATATTCAAGACGATTCAAATGTGACTAGTCCCAAGGAGCAAAGTGAAATTCCTTTGGTAGAAGAAAAATCAACCGAAGATAGTAATCAGCTGAACACCGAGAGTGTGCCTGCTAGTTCTAATAATGCTCCGGCTGACCAACAGCAAACAGATAAAAACAGTAAAGCACAAACAGAAACTAAAAAAACAGTGCCCACTGTTAGAATAAAATATCATACGGTCCAACCTGGAGAGGGACTATACCGAATTGCAATGAATTATTACCAGTCTCAAAAGGGGATAGACATTATTAAAAAGGCTAACCATCTAACCAGTGAAAATATTTATGCTGGTCAAGTATTAAAAATCCCATTAAACAACTAACCGATCATCCTTTGGTCGGTTTTTTTTATGGAAAAAACATATTGTTCAGGACAAGTTCATAAATATATATGGAGAAATGGAGGGATAAAATGGATTCTCCAATCCAATTACTTGAACATACGGACCAAGCAACTAAACAAATGTTAGAAAACGTAAGAAAACGGAAAAAAAAGTTTGATGATACAAAATTTTGGCATTATATTTCGATATATGCGACCCTTTCCCTTGCGTTAATCTTTATTGCCTATTTTTATTTTACAATTTATCTGCATTTTTCTTATTCTTTTTTAGCTGCATTATCCGCAACTCTCAATGATTCAGTCAGTGTGTCGCTCTTAACAATTGTCCTTATTGGACTAGGGTCCATGAATGTGTTAAAACAACAAAAAGAGAAAAAGGAAAAGGAATATCAGGAACTAAGATGTGAAATTGTCGACCGGAGCAAAGATTTATGGAAAAAGGAAGAGGAATGGAAGAATCGTCATTTAGTGTTTGAGACTATGAAGAAAAAATACGATATTAACCTCTATCATGAAAAAAAATAAGAAGCAAAGACACTTCTGCTTCTTATTTAACTTTACAAGAGAGTATAAAATTCGACTTCGAGAATTGTCCAGCTCCAGCGCCTAGCCCCTCGGGTCAAATAACCTTCTGCAATAAAAGTCAAAGAGCGACTTTTCTTGCAGAAGAACATTTGCCTGTCGGGGCTGATCAAGGCGCTTGCGCTTTTCTTATTAAAAGTATTTTTTCTTGTCGCGTTCTTCCTTTAATATCTCCACAGCTTCACGGAAGCGAAGGGAGTGAACAATCTCACGTTCACGTAAAAAACGAAGACTATCATTAATATCCGGATCATCACTTATGTTTATTAACCATTGATAAGTAGCACGTGCCTTTTCTTCTGCAGCAATATCCTCGTATAAGTCAGCAATAGGATCACCTTTAGCCGTAATATATGTTGCTGTCCACGGTACTCCCGCAGCATTATGATAGTATAATGCACTGTCATGATCGACATAATGTTCACCTAGTCCTGCCGCTTTTAATTGCTCTGGTGTTGCATCTTTCGTTAATTTATAGACCATTGTAGCAATCATTTCGAGGTGAGCAAATTCTTCTGTTCCGATATCTGTAAGTAGCCCAATTACTTTATCGGGAATAGTATATCTTTGGTTTAAATACCGGAGGGCAGCAGCAAGTTCTCCATCTGCACCTCCATATTGCTCAATTAAATACTTTGCTAATGTTGGGTTACATGTGCTCACTCTTACGGGATATTGTAGTTTCTTTTCGTAAATCCACATGAATAATAATCCCTCCTTCTATTTATCTAGCTCCAGCGCCTAACCCCTCGGGTCAAATAACCTTCGTCAATAAAAGTCAAAAAAGCGGACTTTTCTTGCCGAAGAACATTTGCCTGTCGGGGCTGACCAAGGCGCTTCCGCTTTTAAACTTGCCATGGCCAAGGACTGTCGTCCCAATTCCATGGATAGCCTGAGTAACTGTTTCCATATTGTAATAACGGGCCAAATTGGCTTTCAAACGCTTTTTTTAATCGTTTTCTTTCTTTTGCATAATGATTGAATTGATTAATAGATTCAAGGTCGTCGTTATGTGTGTCTAAGTATAGGGTTAGCTCGACTAAAACAAAGTCAACGGCTTGGAGCTGTTCCATTAATTGATAATATTCAGCGGGTACCTGGTTCATGATGGTAGACCCCCTTGTGCTTTTTCAGAAGAATTAAAATAAGGATCATAAAGGTCCTTCCATAGTGTGCCAGCTCTAAGTGCATCAAGTGGAGAAAATTGTGGAAGATTCGGTGGTTGGAATCCCATATATAAATGAGGTGGAGTGGAATAGGTTTTTTCAAGTATTGGCTTACAAGGGTCAAACGGACTCGCGTAAGGATGATAGGTTTTAAAATGAGTATTCATTGTAGCCCTCCCTATATTCAACATCAATTAATCTTATGAAAAAATTACCGTTTCATGACATAAAACTTTAAGATATTAAAGGGATTTATTATCTGTTTGTAGAAGTATAATGAGAAGAATGGATTATTATTTTGAGGTGATGGGATTTGTTCGTAAAAAATATTATGATACCAAAGCATGAATGTTTTACTGCGCAGGAAGATGTAACGTTGAAAGATGCCCTGGATATGTTAGAAAAGTATCAAATTGATGGGTTACCTGTTTTACGTGGAGAGGTATATTTAGGAGTTGCGACTCGATATAATATCTATGAAAATTATTTTCACTCAAATAAAGATAAAGAGGAGTACTTAAACTCAACTTACGTGAAAGATGTCCTTTCTTATCAAGGGAAATTTTTACAAGGTGGAGAGATTTTTGAGAAAACGCTAATTGATCTAAAGGACTTCCCGTTGATGGCAGTAGTGGATTTAAATAAGCATTTCCTTGGAGTGGTTACACGTTCTGATGTAATCGGTTCTTTTGAAAGTGCTTTTGGTGTAAACCGTCCTGGTGTAAGAATTGCATTTACCTCAGTGGAAACGGAAGGCCGGATTGCCCGACTTTCTGAAATTGCCCATCACTTCCATGAACATATCATTTCACTAGTAACCTTTGATGAAACAGATAAGTTAGTAAGAAGAATTGTAATGAAGATTGAGAAGAAGGATAACATCGACAAGTTTACGAAGAAGCTGGAAGAACATGGATTTAGAATTCTAAGCATTCAAGAAGTGTAATAAACTAATCAGTAAAGAATCTTAATCCCTCTCATACATTTTATATGGGAGGGATTTTCATGTTTTTTAATGTAGGCATGCTGCTAGTCACTTTCTTATGCGGCTATTTAACAATTCAATGGATACCTATTACACATCCGTTTGTCCTATCTGACTTTTTTATTAGTCTTGTAGTCAATCCATTAAAGTTTTTTGCAGCTTCTATGGCTTTTTTTATCGGGATCATCTGTGCAGGAAGTGAGATTCGAGTGATCTTACATACAACCATAAGAACCTGGAAAAAGGACATTCATTTAAAGTTGTTATTTTACTTCAAGATTGGAGGACTCTTAGTAGTATTCTTTTTCCTTTTTCAATTGGGCTGGGAGCATACACTTGTTTTTTTTAGTTTAAGTATAGTTTATGGTATTATTTCCGTAAAACATTAAGACAGAAAAGGGGAAAGATGATAATGATTATTTTATTGGTAGCCCTTTGTATTCTTGGGGCATGCCTACTTGCATATATGTTATGGGAAGCTTTCAGAAATAAAGTTTTAGAACATAGGCTGGCCTTTCCAGACTTTCCGGAATCTTTGGGAAGTGTTTCACTATTTTTTATTTCAGATATACATAGAAGAGAGATTTCGGAAACCATTATTAATACGGTTAAGGGAAAGGCGGATTTTGTCGTGATCGGGGGCGACTTAACAGAAAAAGGTGTGCCGTTCGATAAGGTTAAAGCCAATTTGATGAAATTAAAGGGGATAGGTCCTGTATATTTTGTTTGGGGAAACAATGATTATGAAGTGGATTATCATGAATTAGATGCTATTTTGCTAGATGCAGGTGTTAAAGTGTTAGATAATACAGCAGTAACCTTTGAATCCAGATTGGGAGAGAAATTATGTTTATTGGGTGTTGATGATTTAAATCAAAATCGAGACCGACTTGATTACGCCCTCCAAGATGCTGAGGAAAGTAGTTTCAAAATCTTAGCATGCCACTATCCAAACATTACTGAGAAGATAGTACCAGAACACAGAATTCGATTAGTGTTAAGCGGACATACTCATGGGGGGCAAATACATATTTTGGGGTATAGCCCCTACAAAAGAGGCGGTATTAAAAAGTTAGCAAATACCATACTTCTCATTAGTAACGGATATGGGACGACAGCTCTTCCTTTAAGATTAGGGGCACCTGCTGAAACACACCTAATAACTTTATGCAGAGAGCAATAACAATAGGACCATGTAGACAATTCACCAATAACCCCTTGAGGCATAAACTGAAAATAAGAGTTATGTCACGGCAGGGGGCAAAAGCATGCGCTTAGAACGCTTAACGGCCAATAAAATAAAAATATTTTTAACCTCTGATGATTTATTTGAAAGAGGACTATCGAAAGAAGATATTTGGAAGGATTCAAGCAAATGGAATCAGCTCTTTCATGATATGCTTGAAGAGGCAAGTGAGGAGTTTGATGTAGATATACAAGGTTCAGTGGCAGTTGAAATTTTTTCCCTTCAAGCTCAAGGGATGATATTAATCATTACAGTTGACGATGTAAAAGATGATGAAGAGGATTTGTTGTATGATGGATTTATTGAAATGCAGGTTAGGCTTGAAGGCTGTGAAGATCTTTTATATGAATTTAAAGACTTTGAAGATATCATAGACCTTTCAAAAAGGTTGTCCATTGCAGATATAAGGGGAGGCAGTTTATATTCCCTAAATAACAGATATTATCTTCTGATGGACCAAGTGGAAACAACAAAAAAAGAAATAGCTGCCTGTATATTATCGGAATTCGGAAACCCATCGATTATTAGTACTTACGTTCTCGCTGAATATGGAAAAGTAATTGTTGAAAATAAAACAGTGGAAACCATACTTCTATATTTTAAGTGAAATATTATAGTAACATTTTTTTCGAGGGGGCTTCGGTCCCTTCTCTCTGTTTAATGGACTAAGAATAACAAAATTGGGAGTAGAAATTTTTCAGATTCCCTATTAAAATAGGGATGATAGCGTTTACATGTTTGTGAAATAAATTATCTACATGTGCATTTTTCTTCTTGCATAAATCATTTAAACGTGTATACTTGTCTCTGAAAGCGGACAACATTCGTAAAAGCGATTTCTTAGGAGGATTACAAATGGTAGCCGAAAAAGCTAATGAAAAGACTAATCAAGAGGGAAATCATGATGTGTTGAAATCAACACAGACAGTTATACATAAGGCCCTTGAAAAGTTAGGTTATCCAGAAGAAGTATATGAGCTCTTGAAAGAACCGTTGCGTATGATGACAGTTAAAATTCCAGTAAGAATGGATGACGGTTCTATTAAAATATTTACTGGCTACCGTGCACAGCATAACGATGCGGTTGGTCCAACAAAGGGTGGAATCCGTTTCCATCCAGGTGTAACTGAAACAGAAGTGAAAGCCCTTTCCATTTGGATGAGTTTAAAGTGTGGTATAGTTGACCTTCCATACGGTGGTGGTAAAGGTGGTATTGTTTGTGATCCACGTGATATGTCCTTTAGAGAGCTTGAGAGATTAAGCCGAGGATATGTACGAGCTATTAGCCAAATCGTTGGGCCAACGAAAGATATTCCGGCGCCAGACGTATTTACTAACTCACAAATCATGGCGTGGATGATGGATGAATATAGCCGGATAGATGAATTTAATTCTCCAGGTTTTATCACTGGTAAACCTCTTGTTCTAGGTGGATCACATGGACGTGAATCTGCAACTGCGAAAGGTGTAACCATTTGTATACGTGAAGCAGCTAAAAAGAAAGGCATTCAAATTGAAGGTGCCAAGGTAGTCGTCCAAGGGTTCGGAAACGCAGGAAGTTACTTATCAAAATTCATGCACGACGCAGGGGCTATCGTCGTGGGGATTTCTGATGCATATGGTGCCTTGTACGATCCGAATGGATTGGATATAGATTATCTATTAGATAGACGCGATAGTTTTGGTACGGTGACAAAATTATTTAATAATACCATCACCAATAAAGAATTGTTAGAGCTTGAATGTGATATACTTGTACCTGCTGCAATTGAAAATCAAATTACTGCAGAAAATGCTCATAACATTCGTGCAAGCATAGTAGTGGAAGCTGCAAACGGTCCAACCACTTTAGAGGCAACCGAAATTCTAACAGAACGTGGAATTTTACTTGTTCCAGATGTCCTTGCGTCGGCTGGCGGTGTAACAGTATCTTATTTTGAATGGGTTCAAAATAATCAAGGTTACTACTGGTCTGAGGAAGAAGTAGAGGAAAAACTTGAAAAAGTAATGGTTAAATCATTTAAAAGTATTTATGATACAGCTCAAACACGTCGCGTAGATATGCGCCTTGCAGCCTATATGGTTGGGGTTAGAAAAATGGCGGAAGCTAGTCGCTTTAGAGGCTGGATTTAAATAGTAACCTTTTGTTCTTGAAACACATAAGAAAATCTCCTATCATTATACGGTAGGAGATTTTTTTATGTGAAATTACAATCTACTTCATATATTTTAAATTTTGGCTATGTTATAGCATAAGGTTGATTTTTTGCACTCTGTTGATTGGAGCGGAAATCAACAGACTTGTTTAACAAAGCTTAAATTTTAAGGAGATGTACCAAGTTGGAAATTGAAGATGTAATTATCATAGGTGGGGGTCCCTGTGGATTAGCTGCAGCTATTTCATTACAACAAATTGGGAAAAAGCCTTTGATTATTGAAAAGGGAAATCTGGTTAATTCTATTTATCATTACCCGACACATCAAACCTTTTTTAGTACAAGTGAAAAATTGGAAATTGGTGAAGTACCTTTCATAACAGATAGCTACAAACCTAAAAGGAACCAAGCGCTAGTTTACTATAGAGAGGTAGCCAAACGAAAACAATTACGTATTCATTCATTTGAGACTGTTTCTAAAGTATCCAACAGCGGAGAAGTATTTCTAGTTGAAACAAATATGAGGACATATAATGCCAGGTATGTTGTTATAGCAACTGGCTATTATGACCATCCGAATTATATGAAAGTACCAGGGGAAGACCTGCCAAAGGTTTTTCACTATTTTAAGGAAGCTCACCCTTACTTTGATCAAGATGTGTGTGTAATTGGAGGGAAAAACTCTAGTGTGGATGCTGCAATAGAACTTGTTAAGGCAGGTGCAAGGGTGACTGTTCTTTATCGAGGGGAGAGATACTCTCCAAGTATTAAACCATGGATTCTTCCAGAATTTGATTCATTAGTTAAAAACGGTACTATTGTTATGGAATTTCAGGCTCATGTAAAAGAAATTTCAGAGGACCATCTTGTTTATGAAAAGGATGGAAATCTACACAAGATTGAAAATGATTTTGTCTTTGCTATGACGGGGTACCATCCAGATCATCAGTTTTTGAAAACAATGGGCGTTCAGATTGATGAGGAGACAGGAAGGCCATTTTATAATCCGGAAACAATGGAAACAAATATAGAGGGAATTTATATCGCAGGTGTTATTGCTGCAGGAAATAATGCAAATGAAATCTTTATTGAAAATGGTAGATTTCATGGTGGGCAAATTGCACAGTCAATAGTAGAAAAAGAAGCCAAAGGGTGAGTGCATATGAAAAAGGTTGTATTATTAACAACTGGTGGGACTATTGCCAGTAAACCTAATAAGGATTCAGGAAAATTAGCTTCAGGTGCTATCACAGGGGAAGAACTGGCATCTATGTGTAATTTACCAAATGATATTGAAGTGATAGTTGAATCTGTTTTTCAAAAAGCAAGTATTCATATTACATTTGATGATTTAATAGTCCTAAAGAATAAAATCGAAGAATACTTTAGAGATGAAGCTGTTTCAGGAGTGGTTGTTACACACGGGACGGATACAATGGAAGAAACAGCATATTTTCTTGATTTAACTATTAATGATTCCAGACCTATTGTTGTTACGGGCTCACAACGATCCCCTGAGGATCAAGGTAGTGACGTCTATATTAATATGCGACATGCCATTTATTCCGCTTGTTCTAGTGATTTGAATGACGTGGGAACAGTTGTTGTTTTTAATGAACGAATCTTTGCTGCTAGATATGTAAAAAAGGAACATGCATCAAATATACAAGGGTTTAATGCTTTTGGTTTTGGATATTTAGGAATTATTGACAATGATAAAGTACAGGTTTTTCAGAAACCAATTAAAAGAGAGTATTTTAACATCCAATCATCTATTCCGCAGGTTGAAATCATTAAATGCTACATCGGTGCTGATGGGAAATTTGTTAAGGCTGCTCGTGAAGCGGGTGTTTCGGGTATAGTGCTTGAAGGAGTTGGACGTGGTCAAGTTGCTCCGTTAATGATGGAAGAAATTGAAAAGTCGATAGCTGCAGGAATCATATTAGTGGTCACAACTAGTGCGGAAGAAGGAGCAGTTTATACGACCTATGATTATGAAGGAAGTGCCTATGACCTTTATAACAAAGGGGTAATTCTTGGTAGTGACAATGATTCCAAAAAGGCAAGGATTAAATTGGCAGTAGCCATGGCCAGTGGATTGAAGGATATTCATTTTTGAAAAATCAAACTTTCATTTTCTTTATAAAGGTTCCATGATACGATAAAGAAAACGGATTTGAAAAGAGGTTCATCATGCTTGGAATATTATCAGCCGGGATTGCCCCTGGACTGGCCCTGCTAAGTTATTTTTATTTAAAAGATGAATACGACTCAGAACCGATATCATTTGTTCTTCGGACATTTTTGTATGGAGCACTTCTTGTGTTTCCCATTATGTTTGTTCAACATGTGCTTGAAACGGAACATTTATTAAAATCTGATTTAATTAATGCGTTTCTTAGCTCAAGTCTTCTAGAGGAATTTTTTAAATGGTTTATTCTTTTTTATGCTGTTTACCAGCACGTAGAGTTTGATGAACCTTTTGATGGAATTGTATATGGAGTAGCTGTCTCTCTTGGATTTGCAACAGTTGAAAATATATTTTATCTTTTGGCTAATGGTATTGAACATGCAGTCACTCGTGCACTTTTACCTGTTTCAAGTCATGCCCTTTTTGGGGTCATTATGGGATTTTATATTGGAAAAGCCAAGTTTACTGAGGGGATGAAGGTAAAATGGGTGGTTCTTTCGTTATTGCTGCCTTTTCTTCTTCACGGATCATATGATTTCATATTAATATCACAAGAGCATTGGTTGTTTATTATTTTTCCGTTTATGATTTTCCTATGGTGGTTTGGCTTAAGGAAAGTAAAAAAGGCAAAAATTTTGAGTGCGACACATATGAAAAAACAATATTCCGTTCAAAAAACCCTTCATTCTTGAGGGGTTTTTTAATTATTTGTTTTAAATGGAATAAAAACACCAAGATAACAAAAAATAGGGTTACTGTTAAAAAGATTCATTATGGGGGTTATTATTCCATGTTAAAGAAAAAAATCCTATTCAAATGCTTCTTAGTTACCTTTTTCTTTACTATGCCATTTTCTTTTATGGGAAATCATGAGGCCCATGCTTTCTCCGGTCAGATCATTCAAAAAGGAGCTGTAGGAGATGATGTCATTGAGTTGCAGTCCAGACTTCAATATATAGGTTACTATAATGGGAAAATAGATGGAGTATTTGGGTGGAGTACATATTGGGCTTTAAGAAACTTTCAATATGAATTTGGATTACCCATTGATGGACTGGCAGGGACAGCAACAAAGGCTAAACTTGCCAAGGCTAGTAAATACAATGAACAGTTTGTAAAGAAACAAATCAACAATGGTAAAAAGTTTACCCATTATGGCGGAGTCGATCAAAGTAAACAAACAGCACCTAGTCCAAAAGTGCCAGCCCAAAAGGCTCCCGCTAACAAAACAGCACAAAAGTCGCCTGCACCTAAAGCGAAAGCGCCAGCAGCACCGGCACCTAAAGCAGCGGCAACTAAGAAACCAACTGCAGCTAACACACCAAATGGGTTTTCACAAAATGATATTCGATTAATTGCCAATGCTGTCCATGGTGAATCCAGAGGAGAGCCCTATATCGGTCAAGTTGCCGTAGCAGCTGTTATCCTAAATAGGGTGAATAGTTCAACGTTTCCTAATACCGTTTCTGGTGTCATATTTGAGCCTGGCGCATTCACTGCGGTGGCTGATGGACAAATTTGGTTAACACCAAATGAAAGTTCAAAGAAAGCGGTTATGGATGCGATAAATGGCTGGGATCCAACGGGTGAAGCGTTGTATTATTTTAACCCAGACACGGCCACTAGTGGTTGGATCTGGGGTAGACCTCAAATTAAACGAATCGGGAAACATATTTTTTGTAAGTAGAGAGGTGAATAGAATTGATTAGAGGAATATTAATTGGAATACTAGTCGTAGGCGTTGCAGGCACAGCTTATTGGGGGTACCAAGAGCACCAAGAGAAAAATGCTATTCTTTTAAACGCGGAAAATAGCTATCAACGAGCATTCCATGACCTTACCTATCAAGTTGATTTATTGCATGATAAAATCGGAACGACTTTGGCGATGAATTCTAGAAAATCACTTTCCCCATCATTAGCCGATGTATGGCGGATTACTTCACAAGCACATAGTGATGTTGGGCAACTTCCATTAACCTTACTACCGTTTAATAAAACGGAGGAATTCTTGGCGAAAATTGGTGATTTCAGTTATCGTACGGCTGTCAGGGATTTAGATAAGGAACCTTTATCGAAGGATGAATATGAGAAGTTAAAGGTATTATATAGTCAGTCAGGTGACATTCAGAACGAGTTACGAAATGTGCAGCATATGGTTTTAAAAAACAATCTTCGTTGGATGGATGTTGAACTTGCACTTGCTTCTGGTAAAGAGCAGACCGATAATACAATTATTGATGGTTTTAAAGCTGTTGAAAAAACCGTATCAGGGTATGATGAATCTGACCTAGGTCCTTCTTTTGCTAATATGCAATTAAAGGATGAAAACTTTAAAAAGATTAAAGGGAAAACTATTTCACGTGACGAGGCTGTTAAAATAGCTAAAAAATATATGAATTTCGATGGAAATGCAAAGGTCAAAGTAACGGAGAATGGAAAGGGTTCAAATTACGGATTTTACAGTGTATCTATTAAAAATAACCAAACAGGCCAGGAAGCAAGTATGGATATTACGAAAAAAGCTGGACACCCTATTTGGTTTATTAATAATAGAGATATTAAAAAACAGGATATCAGTTTAAATGAAGCTGATAATAAAGCTGCTGCCTTTTTAAAGGAAACAGGTTTTAAAGATTTAGAAGTGTTTGAAAGTACTCAATATGATAATATCGGCGTATTTAACTTTGTTACTAATGTTAATGGAGTTAGAATTTATCCTGAAGCAGTTAAAGTAAAAGTTGCTTTAGATAATGGAGATATTATTGGTGTATCCGCTGATGAATATTTAAAGTCCTTCCAAACTAGGGAAATAGGAAAACCATCAATTTCTGTGGAGCAGGCGCGTAGTAAGGTGAATCCCAACTTTAAGGTCATGGAAGACAGGCAAGCAATCATTGTTAATGACCTTAATAAAGAGGTGCTGTGCTACGAGTTCCTAGGAACGATTGGAAATGATACGTATCGGATATTTATCAATGCTGTAAGTGGAGTTGAAGAAGAAGTCGAGAAGCTTAATAATGCAGAGGCTGTTTACGAAGACGTGCTATGAGGAAAAGCTTTGCTTTTCCTCCTTTTCATTTAGAATAAAATGAAAAGATCGTTCCCATACTATTACTATATGTATTCTGGAGTGGTAAGTATGAAGAAGGTTGAGCGAATATTAATTAAAGTTGTTATCATTCAGTTTGTTTTTTTGTTTTTATCACAATTAATCTTTCATCAAATGGATGTATTTCCTCAAATTAAGCAATTAACTAAATACGAAGGTGTAAATGAAAATACATTCACAGAAATCCTCCAAACCTTCCAAGGAAAGTAAAAAAGCAGGCAACCCTGCTTTTTTTTAGGCTTTCGAAAAACTTTCGACAGCCATTATTTCACACGAATACTTTAACGGTTTTCCGCACTAACTAATAATAATTCTTTTATTATAAAGGACTTTTAATAAGTATGTTGATTTCCGCTCCAGGCGGCTTCGCTTTCCGCGGGCGTGCCGGGGAGCCTCCTCGTCGCTTCGCTCCTGCGGGGTCTCCCCTGCCCCGTACTCCCGCAGGAGTCTTCGCCGCCTTCCGCTCCAATCAACAGTGTGTATTCAATTAAAACCTCCCATTCAACTAATAAATAATAAAAATAAGATAAATGTATAAGCCCAAGAGTTTAACCTAAGTCCATGTGGATTTGTGTCTATTTCTGAATTAGATCATATCTAATTCAGAAAAACTGCTTTATAAATTTAGAAAGGAAAAAATGAAGATTTACATACTTGATAGAGCTTCATGGGCTCCTCTACTGTTGGTTACGGGGATTGAAGAATTGCACGTGAACAGGTTCCTTTTACGACAGCCTGCCAAAATATAAAATGATTGCAAAACAATTAGCTAGGTAAGATAAAGTGTGTTGCAATACTTCTGGTTGATTTCCCCCCTGTTGATTGGAGCGGAGGGTACTCGACTCCTGCGGGATGAAGAGGTCACTGGAGACCCCGCAGGCGCCAAAGCGCCGAGGAGGCTCCAGGACCTCCCCGCGGAAAGCGAGTGCCCGGAGCGGAAATCAACAGGCCCGTTAGCATGGACAATCTAATAATTATTTAGATCGGATAAGAATGAAAAATTGACGAGAAATATAATCTTTCTCGTCAATCTAGTAAAAAAGCAGGCAACCCTGCTTTTTTATTTTTATAAGATCAATTATTAAATAATTCATTTTAAAAATGTTAAAAAAAAGAGGCATTTCTTCATCTTGTGGTAAAATAAGTAGAAGAGAAACTAAGACGATCATGATGGCCATATAGGAGGATTTATGGAAAAGAAACTATCAATTGCAATTGACGGCCCTGCTGCAGCCGGAAAAAGTACCGTAGCAAAAATTGTAGCTGAAAAACTATCTTACATTTATATTGATACTGGGGCAATGTACCGATCATTAACATATAAAGCTATCGTGAACGATGTTAATTTAGAAGACGAGGCTTCTTTATTGGACACGTTATTATCAACTACAATTGATCTACAGCCCTCGGAAAAAGGGCAATTAGTGTTTTTAGACAATAAAGATGTAACAGACGAAATTCGGTCTGCAGAAGTAACGAACTCTGTATCTTATGTTGCAAAGCATGAGCAAGTTCGCAAAGAAATGGTTAGAAGGCAGCAGGCATTCGCTGTCGATGGTGGCGTAGTAATGGATGGCCGTGATATTGGTACTCACGTACTACCCAATGCTGAAGTAAAAGTATTCCTACTTGCAAGTGTAAATGAAAGAGCAGTGCGGCGTCATAATGAAAACTTGCAAAAAGGATACCCATCAGACTTAGAACAATTGAAGGAAGAAATTGCCAAAAGAGATAAAATTGATTCAGAAAGAGAAGTAGCACCTTTGAAAAAAGCGGATGATGCAATTGAAATTGATACAACCTCTTTAACCATTCCAGATGTGGTTGAAAAAATAATGGCTCTGGTGCTCGAAAGGATTGAATAAGTGTGACGTTTTATGATTTTGCAAAGTCGGTAGTTTCTGGGGTTTTTAAACCTTGGTACAGAATTGAAGCTATTGGGGTAGAGAACTTCCCTAAAGAAGGGGGAGTTCTACTTTGCTCTAACCATATTCATAATTTTGACCCTATAGTTGTAGGTATTATGGCACCACGGCCTGTTCACTATATGGCGAAGGAAGAGATTTTTCGAGTACCTGTTTTGGGGAACGTTGTAAGAAAATGTAATGCCTTCCCTGTAAAAAGAGGATTTGGCGATCGTGAAGCATTAAGGTCGGGATTAAAAGTCTTAAAGGAAGGGAATGTCTTCGGTCTATTTCCTGAGGGAACTAGAAGTAAGACAGGGGAATTAGGGAAAGGACTATCTGGGGCAGGTTTTTTTGCTTTAAGATCTGATGCTTTTGTGTTACCATGTGCAGTAATTGGTCCATATAAAAGTTTCAGTAAATTGAAAGTGGTATATGGGAAACCTATTGATATGAGTGAGATGAGAAGTGAAAAAGCTTCCGCTGATGAAGTGACCGAATTAATTATGTCAGAAATTCAAAAACTGATAAATGAGCATCAATAGGTTCTGCTTGACAAAATTGTCTATTTGTAAGAAGTTAATAAAAAGGGATTTTTTTTGAAAATTCTTTTCATTTAATTATGTTTTATATGTGGTGTATACTGCGTGGTATTCACCAGATCATATATAGACTTTTCAGTAAATGGATTAAGGAGGAATACATAATGTCTGAAGAACTAAATCAAGTAGAAGTTAAGAGCTTTGAAGTGGGTGACAAAGTAACCGGACAAGTTACTAAAGTCGAGGAAAAGCAAGTTCTAGTAGCTATTCAAGGCAGTAAACTTGATGGGATTATTCCTATTAGTGAGCTTTCAAGTCTGCATATTGAAAAAGCAACTGATGCAGTGGCAGAAGGCCAAGAATTAGAATTAGAAGTTCTAAAGGTAGAAGAAGAAGCATTAATTCTTTCCAAAAGAAAAGTAGATGCTGAAAAGGCATGGGAAAACTTAGAAAAACAATTCCAAAGTGGTGAAGTATTTGAAACTGAAGTGAAGGATGTTGTAAAGGGCGGCCTTGTAGTTGACCTAGGAGTCCGTGGTTTTGTACCTGCCTCCCTGGTGGAAACCCACTTTGTAGAGGATTTTAGCGATTATAAAGGACGTACACTTACTTTTAAAATTGTTGAACTCGATAAAGAAAAAAATCGTCTAATTCTATCACACCGAGCTGTTGTAGAAGAAGAAAAAGGAAGACAAAAACAAGACCGTATTGGAGCATTGCAAGTTGGCCAAGTAATCGAAGGTACGGTCCAAAGGATTACTGATTTTGGTGCTTTCGTCGATATTGGTGGTATTGATGGTCTTGTTCATATTTCTCAATTATCTTACGAACATGTTGATAAACCAACAGACGTTGTCCAAGAGGGTCAAAAAGTTCAAGTAAAAGTGCTAAGTGTTGATAGAGACAATGAAAGAATTTCCTTGTCAATCAAAGAAACTCTACCTGGACCATGGTCAAACATTTCTGAAAAGGCACCTAAAGGTAGTATTTTAGATGGTGTAGTAAAAAGATTGGTATCTTACGGTGCGTTCGTAGAAGTGTTCCCTGGCGTAGAAGGTCTTGTTCATATTTCTCAAATTGCACATAAGCACATTGGTACACCTCACGAGGTACTAAAAGAAGGTCAAGAAGTAAAAGTAAAAGTGCTTGATTCAAATGAAAAGGATCAAAGATTATCTTTAAGTATTAAAGAACTGCTCGAGAAAGAGGTAGAGGAAAACCTTGATTATGAGCTTCCGGAAGAGTCAAAAGGCTTCCAATTAGGTGAAATGATTGGCGATAAATTAAAGAATCTAGGAAAATAATGGTGATATTTAGTGTCTAGATCGGAACGGAAATGGGATCACATTCGCTTTGCCCTTCAAAAAAGGCAAAACAGCTTACCTTTTTTTGATGATATTAAATTTATTCATCAAAGCTTACCGGATATCAGTGTGTCCGATGTACGATTAGACCACAAAATTGGCGAACTTTCTTTAAGTTCGCCAATTTTTATCAATGCAATGACTGGTGGCGGCGGCGAAAAAACGTATCGAATTAACAAAGAATTGGCTATGGTAGCTAGCCAGATGGGACTAGCTATGGCAGTTGGCTCACAAATGTCAGCAATAAAAGATAAAAGTGAGCGGTTTACTTATGAGATCGTGCGAAAAGAAAATCCAAAGGGAATTCTAATTGCTAATCTCGGCAGTGAAGCAACAGTAGAAAATGCTAAAGCGGCAATTGATATGATCGAAGCGAATGCATTACAGATTCATTTAAATGTTATTCAAGAATTAACCATGCCTGAGGGAGACCGAGATTTTTCTGGTGCCTTAAAAAGAATAGAAACAATTGTCGAACATGTTCATGTACCTGTTATTGTTAAAGAGGTTGGTTTTGGTATGGCAAAAGAAACGGTCCAATCCCTTATTTCTGTAGGAGTAGCTGCAGTGGATGTGGGCGGGGCTGGGGGAACAAATTTTGCAGAGATAGAAAATAAACGCAGAGAAAAAGCTCTGCCGTTTTTCCAACAATGGGGTATTCCTACACCGGTATCTATCATAGAAGCCTCTACTGTTAAACAAGGTTCTATTATTGGCTCTGGTGGCTTTTTAACAGCTAGTGATATTGCAAAGGGTTTAGCCATCGGTGCGAACGCCATCGGATTTGCGGGACATTTTTTGCGTATTCTAGTAGAAAATGGAGTTGAATCCTTGAAAAACGAAGTGGAGACCCTTCACTACGAATTAAAATTAATTATGACTGCTTTAGGAGCGAAATCTATTTCAGATATACAAAATGCTCCTCTGATCATTTCAGGTGAAACATATCATTGGCTGAGCCAAAGGGATATAGATACAAAACACTACAGTCAGCGTTCGATTAAATAAAGCTCTCGCCACAGCGAGAGCTTTTCCTTTTTCTTGCTATCTTTTCCCATCGTTTAGTCCCCGTGCTTCTTCGGGAGTGGATAGTTTGGTTGCACCAGGATAATGTAATGCTTGGTCTCGGTCAGATTCAACTCTTCCACTTTCTCTTAATTTTTTTTCTTGGCGGTCTTTTCCCATGATTCACACCTCCTCTTAATAAGATGATACACATTGGAAATATTATTCGAGGAAGTATGAAAGTACATAAAGATTACCAATAATGAAAATAATAGGAGGTGTGTGAAATGGAAGGGGCAATGTTTTATTGGATAAGTTGGTCAATTTGGGTTTACCTGACATTCATATTAGAAAGACAAAATCCATATCGTTTAAAACTATCAGTATTGATTCTAATCCTAATAATTTTCTCATCTATCCATCTAATGTATGGGGAAGTTGAATTTTATGCTAGTGGTATTTATTTATTAATCATATCCTATGTGTTTATAAGCCAGGAAAAAAGAGGAGCTATCATTTATTTTTTTATTTGTTCGTGCATTGTCTCCATGGCGTATGTGACCTTTCACTTATTTGAGATTTTCGACCCAATTTGGATTATCTTTAAAAAGGAATGGTTGATGGGAATTTGTTTTGGCTATTTAGCAATACTATTGCAAAAAACATTAAAAGGACGATTAATTATTATCTTGACTGGAACAATAAATGGGGAGTTTTTATACGCGTATATCCTTAGTAAATATCAGTTTCCATACGCAATTGGCGCTTATGATTATTTGGATGTTTATGCATTAATTTCTGCACTTCTCATAGGTTGGAGTATGATTGAAAATGCGGGTGTACTTTTACAAAATCATTTTCCTTTTTTCGAAAAAGGAAAACAAAAATCATCATGAAATAGATTCATGGCAAGCTTTCCATTGCGGGAAAGGATTAACATTTGTTAAAATAATAAAGTTAGGCCCTTCTACATAACAGAAGGGTTTCTTTACTTAATAAGAACTCTATAAATGTTGCTAACATAATAATATATATTTTTAATATATGAAAAAGAAAGGATGGCGATCATAATGGTTAAACCTGTTATTGCCATTGTAGGGCGACCGAACGTTGGAAAATCAACCATTTTTAATCGAATCGTGGGTGAACGAGTTTCTATCGTAGAGGATATTCCAGGAGTAACAAGAGATCGTATTTATAGTTCTGGTGAGTGGTTAACACATGACTTTAATGTAATCGATACGGGTGGAATTGATATTGGTGATGAACCGTTTTTAGAGCAAATTCGACAGCAGGCAGAAGTGGCAATCGATGAGGCGGATGTCATTATCTTCTTAACAAATGGTAGAGAAGGAGTAACAGCCGCAGATGAGGAAGTAGCAAAAATTCTTTATAAGTCTAAAAAGCCAATTGTATTAGGTGTAAATAAAATCGATAATCCTGAGATGCGTGAGCAAATTTATGATTTTTATGCACTTGGATTCGGTGAGCCAATTCCAGTTTCTGGCTCACATGGCCTTGGGCTCGGGGATTTACTGGACGAAGCAGCTAAACACTTTCCGAAAAATAAACAAGGAGAATATGATGATGATGTCATTAAGTTTTCTTTAATAGGACGCCCGAATGTCGGAAAGTCTTCTCTTGTTAACGCCATATTAGGTGAAGAACGTGTTATTGTCAGCAATATTGCTGGGACAACTCGTGATGCTGTCGATTCACCATATACGTATAATGGAGATAAATATGTCATAATAGATACAGCAGGGATCAGAAAAAAAGGAAAAGTGTATGAAACTACGGAGAAGTACAGTGTGCTTCGGGCACTAAGGGCGATTGAACGTTCGGACGTGGTCTTGGTTGTTATTAATGCCGAAGAGGGTATTATTGAACAGGACAAGAAAATTGCAGGATACGCACATGAGGCTGGACGAGCTGTTGTTATTGTGGTTAATAAATGGGATGCGGTAGAAAAAGATGAGAAAACAATGAAGGAACTGGAACAAAAGATAAGAGAACATTTCTTATTTCTTAGCTATGCTCCAATTGTATTCTTATCTGCAAAGACTAAGAAGCGAATTCATACACTACTGCCAATGATTAACACAGCAAGTGAGAACCACTCCATGCGTGTAGAAACAAGCGTATTGAATGATGTTATTATGGATGCAATTGCTATGAATCCAACACCAACTGACAAAGGGAAACGCTTGAAGATTTATTATGCAACACAAGTTGCAGTAAAGCCTCCTACTTTTGTTGTTTTTGTCAATGAACCCGAATTATTGCATTTCTCCTATGAACGTTTCCTAGAAAACAGAATTAGAGATGCGTTTGGTTTCGAGGGAACCCCTATCAAAATTTATGCTAGAGAAAGAAAATAAAGATAAGGTGGGTGTAACATATGCAGGATCAGAAAGCAGCAGTGGCTGTTGTAGGCGCAGGAAGCTGGGGCACAGCACTTGCGATGGTTTTAGCCGATAACTCACATGAGGTACGTTTGTGGAGCCATAACGAACACCAGGTAAAGGAAATAAATGACTGCCATACAAACAAAAAATATTTACCTGAAATTGGTCTCCCAGATTTAATAGTTGGTTATTCATCCCTACGTGAAGCATTGGATGGAGTTGACACTGTCATCTTAGCAGTCCCAACCAAAGCAATTCGTGAGGTTCTAGGGAAAATACGTGAGGTCATTTCAAATCCAATTACCATTGCTCATGTTAGTAAAGGAATAGAGCCAGATACACTTTTACGTATATCAGAAATGATAAAAGAAGAAATGCCCAAAGAACTGCTGCGGGATGTTGTTGTTCTTTCTGGTCCAAGTCATGCGGAAGAGGTAAGCCTAAGACATCCTACAACTGTTACCGTTTCTTCTGAAAATATGGCTGCTGCTGAAAAAATTCAGGATCTTTTTATCAATCATAATTTCAGGGTATATACAAACTCAGATGTTATCGGAGTTGAAATTGGTGGTGCATTAAAGAATATTATTGCATTAGCTGCCGGGATTACTGATGGTTTAGGGTACGGAGATAATGCTAAAGCTGCATTGATGACTCGAGGATTGGCGGAAATTGCTCGTCTAGGCACCAGAATGGGTGCTAATCCGTTAACGTTTTCTGGTTTAACTGGAATTGGTGACCTTATTGTGACATGTACCAGTGTTCATTCGAGAAACTGGAGAGCGGGAAATTTGTTAGGTAAAGGGAAAACGTTGGATGAAGTCCTTGATAATATGGGTATGGTTGTAGAAGGTGTTAGAACAACAAAGGCAGCATATCAGTTAGCTAAAGAATACAATGTAAACATGCCAATTACAGCGGCCCTATATGATGTCTTATTTAATGGGAAAAACGCCAAGGACGCTGTTGATGTATTAATGGCGCGTGGTAAAACCCACGAAATGGAAGACTTAGTTAATGTTTTAGATGAACGAAATATATAGTCTATTCGAAGCCGTCTCAATAGTGACAGTTGACCTGTACTAATAGATAATTTTGGAATGATTTATTTTCTTGTGGAAAAATGTGCATTTTTATAAAGAAAATAGGCGTTCGATGATACGCTTTCTATGTAGATTGCATACAATGCAACGAAGCAACCTGGTAGTATGACGCAGGAGTTTGGGTTATTTAGTCTAATTGGCTGAAGTAAAGAATTCGCCCCTCTTTACTTCAGTTTTTTTCTGTCCGAAAGTTATTTAGAAAAGGACAAGGTATGTTATAATTAGTTTTTGAAAAAAGGGGGAATTAAAATTGTCACCAGCAATGATAAAGATGTGGATTTCAATTGCAGGAATGGGTTTGATGTTTCTTGCCATTATTACCATATATTTTAGCAGGTATAAGTTAAAAGGAGTTCTACGTGTTATAACAGCCATTTTTGCTTATTTATTTATGATTGTCGCGGGATTGACTTTGCTTATTGTTTTCTTTACTTGATATCCTATTACATAAATCTAAAGGTGATTTAATGAAAATGAAAATGTTAGGCCTCATACTTGTTATTATTGCTGCTCTTTTATCGGGGTGTATGTATCCTAAAGAGGAATTAACCCAAAATCAAGTACCATATAAAGATCAAGTTCAGGCAGTACAAACGGCCGTTGATGATTTTAAAAAGGACAATGGCGGTATTCTCCCGATAAAAACGAAGGAAGCTGAAACACCTATTTATCAAAAATATCCGATTGAGTTTAAGAAGATTTCTCCTAAGTATATGGCAGAGCCACCTGGAAATGCCTATGAAAGTGGAGGGATTTTTCAATACGTGCTTGTTGATGTGGAAACAAATCCAACTGTTAAGTTGATTGATTTAAGGATGACTGAAACGATACGTGAACTTAAATTAAGGCTGAAAACCAAGGGATACCCACCCTATAAAGAACAGATTGCAAGAAATGTATTTACTATCGATTACAAAAAGCTAGGATATAAGACTGCTCCGTTTGTTGCAAGCCCATATACCAATCAAAACCTCTCCTTAGTGGTAACGGGGAGTGCTGAGGTGTACGTAGATTATCGACCTGATTTATATCAAAAGTTAAAAAATAGCAAAATAGAGGTAAAACCAGGGGAGGACATTCGCTCTATTCTGGTCAGTGATTCCATGTTTGTACCTGCATATTCCTTACCGTACACGATTGATGAAAAAACCAAAGAACCTATTTTCTTAGAGGAATAATTGCTGTTTCTACTTAGATATTTGTCATAACCCTTTTCCTATGAAATATATTGTAGGAGAAGGGTTTTTTTGCTGAAAAAATCTATCGTGATATGGAAGTAACCTTTCATATCCGTGACAATAGTTAGAAACCCTCCATATCATTGACCGTTCTGAGAAATACAGATATCAGTACATCTAGTGAATTTTTAATAAGGGGGGTAAAAAATTTTAGAAAAGTGTCATAAGAATGTAGGACAACGTCATAAACATATACTGTCCAAAAATACCTAATATGGATGATATTATCCCACTTTACTCTATGATCGGGAGGGGATCACTTGGAAAAGGTAGATATTTTTAAAGATATTGCCGAAAGAACAGGAGGCGATATTTATTTAGGAGTAGTAGGAGCAGTTCGTACAGGAAAATCAACGTTTATCAAGAAATTCATGGAGCTTGTTGTCTTACCGAATATAAACAGTGAAGCTGAGAGATCACGGGCACAAGACGAGCTGCCACAGAGTGCAGCAGGTAAAACAATCATGACGACAGAACCTAAATTTGTGCCTAATCAGGCAGCTACGGTTCATGTCGATGAGGGATTAAATGTTAATATTAGACTCGTAGATTGTGTTGGCTACACAGTACCTGGCGCCAAGGGGTATGAGGATGAAAATGGTCCTAGAATGATTACAACACCTTGGTATGAAGAACCAATTCCGTTCCATGAGGCAGCAGAAATTGGAACGAGAAAGGTCATTCAAGAGCATTCAACAATCGGAGTTGTTGTGACAACAGATGGAACGATTGGAGAAATACCAAGAAGTAATTATATTGAAGCTGAGGAAAGAGTCATTAACGAACTTAAAGAAGTCGGTAAACCGTTTATTATGGTCGTTAATAGTGCTCAGCCATACCATCCAAGTACAGAAACACTTAGATCAAGTTTAGCTGAAAAATATGACATACCAGTCATTGCTATGAGTGTAGAAAGTATGCGCGACAGTGATGTACTAAATGTCCTTCGTGAAGCACTCTATGAGTTCCCGGTACTAGAAGTAAATGTAAATCTTCCAAGCTGGGTGATGGTATTACGTGAAAACCATTGGCTTCGTGAAAGTTATCAAGAGGCTGTCAAAGAGACAGTAAAAGATATCAAGAGATTAAGAGATGTAGATCGGGTAGTTCAACAATTCAGCGACTTTGACTTCATTGATAAGGCTGGGTTAGCTGGAATTGAAATGGGCTCAGGTGTGGCGGAAATTGATTTATTTGCTCCTGACGAATTATATGATGATATCTTAAAAGAGATTGTTGGGGTTGAAATCCGTGGAAAAGATCATCTGCTTGAATTAATGCAGGATTTTGCTCATGCAAAAGCAGAGTATGATCACATTGCAGATGCTTTGAAAATGGTAAAGCAGACTGGTTACGGAATTGCTTCACCAACTCTTTCCGATATGAGCCTTGAGGAACCAGAAATCATCCGCCAAGGAGCGAGATTTGGAGTAAGATTACGTGCTGTTGCACCATCTATTCATATGATTAAAGTAGATGTGGAATCAGAGTTTGCTCCAATTATCGGGACGGAAAAACAAAGTGAGGAGCTTGTACGCTACTTAATGCAAGACTTTGAGGATGATCCATTATCCATTTGGAATTCTGATATTTTTGGACGAAGCTTGAGTTCCATTGTTCGAGAAGGCATCCAAGCAAAGCTTTCCTTAATGCCAGAAAATGCAAGATATAAATTAAAAGAAACATTAGAGAGAATTATAAATGAAGGATCAGGCGGCTTGATTGCCATTATCCTTTAGCGCTGGACTCCCTTTTGGAGTCTTTTTTTTGTTAATCACTCAAAATTTGTAAGGGAAAAAGGTCCAATATAGTAGAAATTTGTTGAAACAAAGAAAAGATTACCATTATTTCATGAAATCTTCTTGATATGCGGAATTGATTGTGATAATCTTTTAACAGAATTACGTTATATACCTAATAAAACCGCGCTATGACGTATAGAAATTAGAAAAATTGTTTAGAAATGTAGATAAGTAATCTTATTTACGAATCTTGATAATTTCTTTGGGAGGAGGTGAAAGGCATGAACAAGACAGAACTTATTAATGCAGTTGCTGAAGCTAGCGAGCTTTCTAAAAAGGACGCTACTAAAGCAGTTGATGCTGTTTTTGATGCGATTTTAGATGCTTTGAAAAACGGTGATAAAGTACAATTAATCGGATTTGGAAACTTTGAAGTACGCGAGCGTGCAGCACGTAAAGGTCGTAACCCACAAACTGGTGAGGAAATCGAAATCGGTGCAAGCAAAGTTCCAGCTTTCAAACCAGGTAAAGCGCTTAAAGATGCAGTAAAATAATTACATAATTTATTGCTTTAAGCGATAGGCTAAAGCAAAAAGGTCATGGTAAACTCCATGGCCTTTTTTCTTTTTCCTAACGGATTAATTTGTTACTTAAAATACTTTGTTTTTGCTTGAACTGTAAATTGTGCTAATATGTATTTGTCATATATACTTAACAGATATACATTAGGAGGAATTTAGAATGTCACAAGTAAATCGTGCCCAAATCGAAGAGGCGGTACGTTTAATATTAGAAGCAATTGGTGATGATCCAAATAGGGAAGGCGTTCTTGATACACCTAAACGTGTGGCAAAAATGTATGAAGAGGTTTTTAGTGGTTTAAATGAAGATCCAAAACAGCATTTTGAAACCATTTTTAGTGAAGACCATGAAGAATTAGTATTAGTTAAAGATATCCCATTCTATTCTATGTGTGAACACCATTTGGTGCCGTTTTATGGAAAAGCTCATGTAGCGTATATACCTAAAGATGGTCGAGTCACTGGATTAAGTAAGTTAGCAAGAGCAGTAGAAGCTGTTGCAAAAAGACCTCAACTACAAGAGCGAATCACTTCAACAGTTGCTGATAGTATGATGGAGAAACTAGAGCCACATGGTGTCATGGTAGTTGTTGAAGCAGAGCATATGTGTATGACTATGCGCGGTGTGAAAAAACC
This sequence comes from Neobacillus phoenicis, assembly GCF_047302305.1. Lineage (NCBI taxonomy): Bacteria > Bacillati > Bacillota > Bacilli > Caryophanales > Bacillaceae > Neobacillus > Neobacillus phoenicis. Next base: position 2,329,991 of record NZ_CP154847.1, read on the forward strand.
TGGCTCGAAAACTGTTACAACTGCGGTCCGTGGAACTCTTGCCGATGATGCAATTGCTCGGTCTGAAGTGCTTTCCTTAATAAAATATTAAGGCGAATTATTTTTACTATTGGAGTGAAGAAAGTGGAAAAGCGCAATCCGCAAAATAACGAGTATGTGGTCATAAAAGCTATTGAAGATGGAGTAAGTGTAATTGGCTTAACAAGAGGCACTGATACTAGATTTCATCATTCAGAAAAGTTGGATAAGGGAGAAGTGCTTATTGCCCAATTCACTGAGCATACTTCAGCTATTAAAATTCGAGGAAATGCCCAAATTCTCACACAGTATGGTGAAGTGGAAAGTGAAATAAAGAAATAGATGTTTGAAAGTTATAATTGATTAAATGATTATTTTGTGAATTCCTGCCCATAAGATACCTTTTATGATATAATGGTGTCTGCCTTGTTTTTAAAGATATGAATAGGATCTTCTTTATTTTATGGGCATGAATTATCCTTTTTAATTAGGAAATAAGAATACATAAAGACATTACTTCGGGGAAGCAAGGGTGATTATATTGCAGGACATTCGACATAAATTTACAAATATTAGAGAGCAGGTCGAAAAAAAGGTTTTTGACTCATACCTGCTCGAATATATTGAGACGCCCATCATTGATGAAGATAAGCTCCTTATCCTTATTTCAATTATGGATCGTATCGAATTGTCTTATAGTAAAATGCAAGATTACACCATGTCAACAATGCTTATACAAATTGCCCTTGATACCCATGAACATATATCAAACTCTTCTAAAGATGAAAAGAGCCGTCAATTAACGGTTTTAGCTGGGGATTATTTTAGTGGACTATATTATAAGCTGCTTGCTGATTCGGAAGATATAACGCTTATTAAGGCGCTTTCTGAAGGAATCAAACAAGTGAATGAACAGAAAATCTCTGTTTATCAAAAGGAATCAGATGGTATCGAGAAGTTAATGACAAGTATTAAGTTAATTGAGAGTGCATTACTAATGAAACTTTCTGAGGTTTTTAAAGTAGAGTTGTGGAATGACTTTTTATCACATTTATTTTTATTCAAACGATTATTAAAAGAAAAAAACCAATTTATTCAGACAAAAAGTTCAGTATTATTCGAGGCACTGAAAAAAATTGTTTTTCCAATCAGTGAATACAGATTAAATGAGATTTCTAATGAACAACACAATCATTTACTAATGATATGTGATCAATACACTGAGCTATCAAGACAAATCATTGAAAAAGGATTAAACCAGCTTCCTTATTTAAATGATGCGCTAGAGGCCAGGATTTCTGCGTTATTAAAACAATATAAGCCATATGCAAAAACTTTTGTGGAAGAAGGGTAAAAACATGCAGCAATCGAAAGAACAGCGAGTTCACAATGTGTTTGAGAAAATTTCTGATAACTACGATAAAATGAACTCTGTCATTAGTTTTCAGCAGCATATCAAGTGGCGAAAAGACACCATGAAAAAAATGAATGTACAACCTGGTTCGAAAGCTCTGGATGTTTGTTGTGGAACAGCTGATTGGACGATTGCCTTAGCAGATGCTGTTGGACCTGACGGTAAAGTTGTTGGCTTAGATTTTAGTAAAAATATGCTTAAAGTAGGCGTTGAAAAGGTAAAAGAACTAGGATTAAAGCAGGTCGAACTCGTTCATGGGAATGCTATGGAGCTTCCTTTTCCAGATGATAGTTTCGACTATGTAACAATTGGTTTTGGTTTAAGAAATGTACCAGATTACCTACAAGTGTTAAAAGAAATGCGCCGAGTTGTAAAACCGGGTGGGATTGTTGTTTGCTTAGAAACATCGCAGCCAACCTTGATCGGATATAAACAGCTTTACTATTTTTACTTCCGTTTTATTATGCCGATGTTCGGTAAGTTACTCGCAAAGAGCTATAATGAATATGCATGGCTTCATGAATCAGCCAGGGATTTTCCAGGGATGAGGGAGCTCGCCCGAATGTTTGAACAAGCAGGCTTAACCGAGGTAAAATACAAGCCTTATAGTGGTGGGGCTGCAGCTGTTCATATTGGTAAAAAGAAATAATGGATTGAAATCGAAGACAGGATGAAAAGCAGGGTGAATACAATGAAATTAAAAATGATGTATTCATTTTTGAATTCGGATATTAACTTAATTGAAAAAAAGCTTGAAGAGACGATTCAAACTGAATCTCGTCTGCTTAAACAGGCTTCTATGCATACATTACAAGCCGGAGGAAAAAGGATTCGTCCTGTTTTTGTTTTGCTTGCAGGTAAATTTGGCCATTATGATATTCATGTGATGAAAAATGTTGCTGTAGCCCTTGAGCTTATTCACATGGCTTCACTTGTTCATGATGATGTGATTGACGATGCTGACCTTCGCCGCGGTCAACCCACCGTTAAATCCAAATGGGATAACAAAATTGCCATGTACACTGGTGACTTTGTTTTTGCTCTTGCATTAGAATTGATGACATATATTAAAAATCCCACTGCCCACAAAATACTAGCCAATACAATCGTAGAAGTGACTGTAGGAGAAATTCAGCAAATAAAAGATAAATATCGTTTTGATCAAAATCTCAGAGATTATCTCCGCAGAATTAAGAGAAAAACGGCCCTATTAATTGCTGTTAGTTGTCAACTAGGTGCAATAGCTGCTGATGTTGAAGATTCTGTTCATAAAAAACTGTATCGTTTCGGGTATTATGTGGGGATGTCATTCCAGATAACGGATGATATTTTAGATTTTACAGGTACAGAAAAAGAACTTGGAAAGCCTGCAGGAAGTGACCTTCTCCAAGGAAATATCACTGCACCAGCACTTTACGCAATGGAAAATGCTGCAATTCGCCAAGAAATCCTAAAGGTACATGCAGATATGAATCCTTCCGAAATCACTAAAATTATCTCACTAATTAAACAATCAGGTGCCATTGAGAAATCAATTGCCCTAAGTGACCGCTACTTAGATAAAGCTTTAGCTGTGCTTGAAGAATTACCTGCAAACAAAACACAAAAAACACTTCGAGATATTGCTAAGTTTATTGGGAGAAGAAAGTTTTAAATGCATTCATTTATTTATATCAACTTGCACAATATTCGAAAAAATGGTAACATTTTTCATGGATTGTTTTTGACTAACAATCATTATACATAATTAATTAGGAGTGGAATTCATGGAAAAAACATTTTTAATGGTAAAGCCTGACGGCGTACAGCGTAATTTAATCGGGGAAGTTGTTTCACGATTTGAAAGAAAGGGCTTCCAATTAGTTGGAGCAAAGTTAATGAACATTCCTACTGAACTTGCTGAGGAGCATTACGGAGAGCATAAAGAACGCCCTTTCTTTGGAGAGTTAGTAGACTTTATTACTTCCGGTCCTGTATTCGCAATGGTTTGGCAGGGTGAAAATGTAATTGCTACTGCACGCCAAATGATGGGATCAACTAATCCAAAGGATGCAGCGCCTGGAACAATCCGTGGAGACTTTGGTTTAACAGTTGGTAAAAATGTTATTCATGGATCTGATTCTCCTACTAGTGCTGAGCGTGAAATTGGCTTATTCTTTAAGGATACAGGAGTAGTTGAGTACACAAAATTAGTAAACGAATGGATTTACTAATCTAAATAATTTAAAGGCACTTGTATAGTTAATATACGAGTGCCTTTTTGTATACGATTACAAAATATTTTTCCATATTTTCTGAATAGTTATACTAGGTTTATTGAGCATGATATGTTATATTGATACATAATTCTTTAATGAGTTGAAGGGGGAAAGAGAATGGGGATTAGATACTTAACAGCGGGAGAATCTCATGGACCACAACTAACAACAATACTAGAAGGCTTTCCTGCTGGGATGCCATTATTAGCTGAGGATATTAATGAGGGACTAGCAAGACGTCAAAAGGGTCATGGACGTGGCAGAAGAATGCAAATCGAGAAAGATACGGCAGAAATCGTATCAGGTGTTCGACATGGACAAACACTCGGCTCACCAATAGCCCTTGTAGTTAAGAATAATGACTGGAAGCACTGGACGAATATTATGGGTGCTGAACCCTTGAAAGAAGGACAGGAAGACGAAATTAAGCGTAAAATAACGCGTGCTAGGCCGGGTCATGCTGATTTAAATGGAGCTATAAAATATGGCCATCGAGATATGAGAAATGTACTTGAACGTTCATCAGCTCGTGAGACAACGGTAAGGGTGGCAGCAGGTGCAGTTGCAAAGAAATTGTTGTCCTTAGTTGGAGTGGATGTCGTTGCTCACGTAGTAGAAATTGGCGGAGTGAAAGCCAAGGTTGACTCTTCGTTATCCATCATTGAACTGAAAGAAAGAGCAGAACAATCTCCTGTTCGTGTGGCAGATCCAAATGTGGAAGTAGAAATGATGGAAGCCATTGATGATGCAAAGAAAAATGGAGATTCAATTGGTGGGGTTGTAGAGGTTATTGTCACAGGCATGCCTGCCGGAGTAGGAAGTTATGTCCATTATGACCGGAAATTAGATGCAAAACTAGCAGGTGCAATTGTCAGCATAAATGCCTTTAAGGGTGTTGAATTTGGAATTGGCTTTGAGGCAGCAAGAAAGCCTGGAAGTGAAGTGCATGATGAAATTGCTTGGGATGAAGAGATGGGCTATTACCGCAAGACCAACCGGTTGGGTGGCTTTGAGGGAGGTATGACTACAGGAATGCCGATTGTTGTTAGGGGTGTGATGAAGCCGATACCAACTCTATATAAGCCTTTGATGAGCGTGGATATAGAGACGAAAGAGCCTTTTGCTGCAAGTATTGAACGTTCAGATAGCTGTGCAGTTCCTGCTGCGGCTGTAGTGGCAGAACATGTCATTGCTTGGGAACTGGCAAATTCACTAGTGGAACAATTTTCTAGTGATCGTTTTGATACATTTATGGATGAAATTAAAAGGCAGCATGAATATGCGAGGGAGTTTTAATGGAAACCATTCAAATTCACACGGCGTCAAAAAGTTATCCTGTCTTTGTTGGGGACGGTGTAAGAAAAGAATTAAATGATTATATAACCAATCATCTTACGGGCCTAACAAGAATATTAATTATTACGGATGAAACGGTTGCCACCCTCCACCTACAAGAACTACAAACTGTTCTAAGTGCATGGAATCCTATTGTTTTTATCGCACCAAGTGGTGAAAAGGCGAAAACCTTTGAAGTATATTATCAAGCTCTGTCTAAAGCACTCGAAAACGGTCTTGACCGAAAATCTCTCATTCTTTCTTTTGGTGGTGGAGCAGTAGGAGATTTATCAGGCTTTGTTGCAGCTTCTTATATGAGAGGGATTCCGTTTATCCAGATTCCGACTACCATATTAGCTCATGATAGTGCGGTAGGTGGCAAGGTAGCAATTAATCATCCTCTCGGGAAAAATATGATAGGAGCTTTTTATCAGCCAGAAGCTGTCTTTTACGACTTGGAATGGTTAAAAACGCTACCTGTGCAAGAAATTCGCTCTGGATTTGCAGAGGTTATTAAGCATGCACTTATTTCTGATCCTGACTTTTATTATTGGCTGCAATTACATGTTCGTGATATCCAATCAATTAACAATGAACGTTTAGCGGATTCGTTAATAAAGGGAATTAAAGTTAAAAATAAATTTGTATCTCAGGACGAAAGGGAAACAGGAGTACGAGCGTATTTAAATTTTGGTCATACATTAGGACATGCGATTGAATCAGAAATGGGATATGGGAACTTTACACATGGGGAAGCCGTGATGATTGGAATGGTTTATGCCCTAAAACTGAGCACTCAATTACTGAATTTATCGTTTAATGTAACCGAATTTGTTAAATGGGTGACAGAACTTGGATATGATACTAAATTGCCAAGTCATTTATCTATGGACCTTTTACTGAGTAAAATGAAACAGGATAAAAAGTCAGTTGGAGAATCCTATCGTTTTGTATTATTGCAACAAATTGGCCAGCCCAAACTACAGGAAGTATCTGAGAAGGTTTTGTTAGAAGAACTAAAAAGGTTATAAAAAGGGGGATTTTCATGATCAGAGGGGTAAGAGGAGCTACGACTGTTACTGAGAATTCAGAAGAGATCATCGTTTCTGCAACTGAAGAGCTTCTAACAAATATGATAGAAATGAATGAAATACATCCCGATTCTGTTGCATCTATATTCATTTCCACAACCGAAGATGTTAATGCAGCATTTCCGGCAAAGGCACTACGGAGGTTTCAAGGATGGACCTATGTGCCAGTTATGTGTATGCGCGAAATTCCAGTTCAAAACTCATTGGACATGTGTGTAAGAATAATGATGCATGTAAATACATCAAAATCTCAACAAGAAATCCAACATATCTATTTAAATGAAGCGAAATCACTAAGGCCTGACCTTGACAGTAAGTTATCATTATAAGAGAATCCTGTTAAAAGAAAGTTATTACCATAAACGATTGGAGTGGGGAAAATGAGATGGAAAGAACAATTATTAACACTGACTCCCTATCAACCAGGAAAATCAATTGAGGCAGTAAAGAAAGAGTTCAACTTGGATCAAATTATAAAATTAGCATCAAATGAAAATCCCTTTGGATGTTCCAAGCAGGCAATGGCTGCTCTTCAAGGCCATCAAACCAGTATGGCCATCTATCCAGATGGCTATGCGACTCATTTAAGAGAGACACTTGCTTCTTTTTTAAATGTTAATGAGGAAGAACTTATTTTAGGAAATGGGTCAGACAACCTCATTCAAATTATCTCTAGAGCACTATTACATCCCAATGCTAGTACGGTTATGGCAACACCAACCTTTTCCCAGTACAAGCATAATGCTGTCATTGAAGGTGCGGTTATTAAGGAAATTCCGCTTGTTGAAGGTGAACATGACTTAGATGCAATGCTTGAGGCTGTTGACGGACAAACCAATATTATTTGGGTATGCAGCCCAAATAACCCAACAGGTACATATATACCAGAATATAAATTAATTAATTTCCTTGATCGTGTTCCATCACATATTCTTGTTGTTCTTGATGAAGCGTACTATGAGTACGTTGTGGCGGATGATTACTATGATTCCATTAATCTAACACGAAAGTATGAAAATTTAATTGTCCTAAGAACTTTTTCGAAAGTTTACGGACTAGCAGCTTTAAGGGTTGGATATGGGGTAGCAAATCGAGCGATAATCAAAGCACTGGAACCTGCCAGAGAACCGTTTAATGTCAATACTTTAGGGCAATTAGCAGCAGCTGCTGCCGTTAAGGATCAAGGGTTTGTCGAAGAATGTAAAACAAAAAATAGACAGGGTCTTGAACAATTCTATTCATTTTGTGAGAAATTTGAACTAAGTTATTATCCTTCTCAGACAAACTTTATACTGATTGATTGTCAGACAGACGGGGACGAGGTTTTTCATTATTTACAAACAAAAGGTTATATCGTACGTTCTGGTAGACCTCTTGGCTTTCCAACTGCTGTTAGAATTACCGTTGGTTCTTTTGAGCAGAACGAAGGTGTATTAAACGCATTAAGCGAATTTCTAGCTGAAAAGTAACATGTTCTTGCGCTTTTCATAATAGGGGGAAAAATCAATGAAAGGCCGGGTTTTTGTTATTGGTTTAGGGTTGATTGGAGGATCATTAGCTTTATGTATCCAAAAAGAGCATAAAGCAACTATTATCGGATTTGATATTAACAGCGAACAAGTCCGTCTAGCCAAAATGTTGGGAGTAATTGATGAGGTAGCTGAAAGTATTATTGATGGTGCAATAAATGCAGATTTAATTATAATTGCTGCACCTGTTAATGAGACAAAACAAATTATTCAGTTGCTTTCAGAGTTACCATTAAATCCGAATGTCATTGTAACTGATACAGGTAGTACAAAAACGAAAATTGTAGAAAGTTCGGCTAGCTTAAAGGAGCAAGGTATCACTTTTATTGGTGGGCATCCGATGGCTGGCTCTCATAAAAGTGGTGTTTCTGCTGCGAAGGAAATTCTCTTTGAAAATGCATTTTATTTGCTAACGCCTGAAAGCCATATTGAGAATAGTAAGGTAAACCAATTGAAAAATTGGTTAAAAGGGACTAGTGCAAAATTTTTAATAATAACCCCCGAAACTCATGACTATCTTACCGGCATCGTTAGCCATTTTCCGCATATTATTGCGGCATCAATTGTTCGACAAACAGAAAAATTAGCAGAAGCTGAAAATCTAATTCCACGTTTGACTGCGGGCGGATTTAGGGATATTACACGTATTGCCTCTAGTAGTCCTGAGATGTGGAAAGATATTTTGCTTAATAATCGGGAGATTTTAATAAGTTTGCTAGAACAATGGCAGGATGAAATGAATGGGATTAAAACATTGCTTGAAAATCAAAATAGTGGAGCAATTTTCAATTATTTCAAACAAGCAAAGGAATTCCGTGATAGTCTTCCACAAAAGGAAAAAGGAGCTATTCCTGCCTTTTATGATTTATTTGTAGATGTACCAGATTACCCTGGCGTAATTTCTGAAATAACTGGCTACTTAGCAAAAGAAAACATTAGTATCACCAATATTAGAATTTTAGAAACAAGAGAAGATATAAATGGAGTTTTGGTTATCAGTTTTCAATCTGAGGAGGACCGGCAAAGAGCAGAACAATGTATTGGTACCTACTCATGCTATGCCACCTCCATTGGTTCCTAACAAAAAATGATTTAAAAAGGTGATTTTATGGCAGCATTAACACTTAAGACTGATATAGGTCGTTTAATTGGTGAGGTAACCATTCCTGGAGATAAATCAATCTCTCACCGATCGGTTATGTTTGGTTCCGTTGCACACGGTGTGACAACGGTAACTAACTTTCTAAAGGGTGATGATTGTTTAAGTACCATCTCCTGTTTCAGGAAACTCGGTGTAAGAATTGAAGAAAATAATGACCAAATACGTATTTACGGAAATGGGTTCGAAGGGTTATCAGAGCCCAATGAGCTATTGGATGTTGGCAACTCTGGGACGACTATTCGATTATTAATGGGTATATTGGCTGGAAGACCGTTTTTCTCATCGTTAATTGGTGATGAGTCAATTGGAAAAAGGCCAATGACAAGGGTAACAAATCCATTATCAAATATGGGGGCAAAAATAGATGGGAGACATAGTGGATCCTATACTCCGCTTTCTATTCGTGGGGGGCAATTAAAATCAATTAATTATACACTCCCTGTTGCAAGTGCACAGGTGAAATCAGCACTCATTCTAGCGGGTTTACAAGCGGATGGTGAGAGTCAGATAATAGAGCCTGCTGAAACTCGTGACCATACTGAAAGAATGATTCGTAGATTCGGTGGAGAAATCGAAAAAGATAACAAAGTAATAACGGTCAAAGGTGGTCAAAAGCTAACATCTGCTTCGATTCATGTTCCTGGTGACATTTCTTCAGCTGCCTTTTTCTTAGTTGCAGGAGCAATCATACCTGGGAGTGAAATTCACCTTAAAAATGTTGGCCTTAACTCAACTAGAACAGGGATTATAGAAGTATTGCAAAAAATGGGTGCTGATTTAGAAATTCATGAAAATCAGGACAATCAGTTTGAACCTACCGGAGACCTAATTATCAAGTCGTCATTTCTAAAGGGAACAATCATTGAAGGTGATTTGATTCCAAAATTAATTGACGAGATTCCAATTATTGCTCTTATGGCAACTCAGGCTGAAGGGGATACAATCATTAAAGATGCAGAAGAGCTAAAGGTAAAAGAAACCAATCGCATTGATACGGTGGTACTAGAACTAAAAAAAATAGGGGCATCCATAGAGGCGACTGAGGATGGGATGGTTATCCATGGAAAGTCTAAATTACATGGTGGAGTTGTTTCAAGTCACGGAGACCACCGCATTGGGATGATGCTGGCTGTAGCAGCCCTCCTGAGTAAGGGAGAGGTTCTCCTAGAAAAACCAGAAGCTATTTCTGTTTCATACCCGAACTTCTTTGAGCATTTAAATAACCTTATTCAATAAAGCTGCAATGACTGCGGCTTTATTTTTTTGGCCAAAACAATCTCGAAGTCATAGTTTTGTCTATTTGAGCATAGCTTGTCTTAAAGAGGAAAGCGGGTGGTGTGCTCTTGTATATCATTGAAAATGCCAATATCCTTAAAGGCGAGAGGTTAACTTCATGTTCAATTCTAGTCACAGAAGATCGCATAACTACAGTTCAAGGTAGTTTGCCTCATTATCGGTTAATGAAGATGGATGTTGAACCATTTTTTATGACCCCTACTTTTGTTCTTTTAAATTCAACCATCCCAAGTATACGGTCATTTCCAGACATGAAAAAATGTTTGATTGAACAATTCCTGTTAAAGGGCTGTACTACTTTATTTACCTATGCAAATGTGTTATATGAAAATGAATTAGAAGAAAAGATAAATGAAGTAAAAACCTCTTTAATTAGTTGCCCGATTGATTTTATTATTGGAGTGAAGATTCCTGCGCGCCTTATAACACCAAACTTTATTAGAAATTGTAAGAAAAATAAGCTGCCAGCTATATTCGTTGAGCTTACAAATCAAGATGAGTTAGAAAAAATACCTTGGGGATGGATAAGGGAAGCCTCTTTTTCCTTTCAATTGCCCACTTTTTCCAATAATTTCTCCTCCACTAAAGAAGGAACAAAAGGCAGTTCTGTCGAAATGGAAAGGTATCATGTTAAAAGAAAAAATACCTGCACACTACGAGGAAATTGATGAAAATCAACCTTTGCCAGTACCGTTATTAAATAAAATTGGTTTATATCCGCAAAAAGCTAGCCTAATGAGCGGAACCGAGTTAAGCTATAATTTGTATTTAAAAGGTAGAGAAATCAAGAAGGTTGATGAACTTCATTTATTTCATTATCATGGTGATAGACTTGCAGTTACAGTTCACAAAGGAAAGGTGATCCGTTCAGCGGGAAATGTTTTATTTAAACCTGGAAATGGAGAACATGTTAAGGTGCGAACCCCATCTTATTTTTCTTTGTAATATCAAGGGGGAGAAGAGGTATTATGCCAATGGACAGAGTAAATAAAATTATTAGCATGTTAGAAAACGGCCAACATAATGAGGCTTTAACTGAATATAATGTTGTATTAAATAGCGGCATGCCTGAAGAGAAATTTATACTTGGAGAAGAGTTATACCAATTTGGTTTCTTAGAGGAAGCTAAGGCTTTAATTGAAAATCTGTTAAAAATTTACCCTGAAGAGGGAGAGCTTCTTGTTTTGCTCGGTGAAATATTAGTTGAGACAGGAGAAGAAGAAGAAGCCATTTTAGTCCTAGAACAAATTTCAGAACAAGATGCTAATTATGGACAGTCATTATTATTGCTAGCAGATCTTTATCAAATCCAGGGGCTTTATGAGGTATGTGAAAGAAAACTTTTAAAGGCTAAAGAAATATTGCCCAATGAAGTAATTATTGATTTTGCTTTAGGTGAGCTATTTAGTGAACAAGGCGAAGTAACAAAGGCATTGAATGCTTATGAAGTGGTATTAAAGGAAGAACACGAAATTGCTGGGGTCAATATTCATCAAAGAATGGCTGACCTACTGAGTGCTTCGGGTGCTTTTGAGGACGCGTTGATGTACTATGATAAGGCACTGGATGAAAAGTTAGAGATTAATACATTGTTTGGTTATGCGTTTACCGCGCTCCAAGCTGGTTACAATCGGACTGCTATTGAAAAATTTAATGAACTAAAAGGACTTGATCCTGAATACCATTCACTTTATTTACATCTTGCAAAGGCATATGAGCGGGAAGAAGAACTAGAAAATAGCCTTGAGGCAATAAAAGATGGAATTAAACAAGACGAATTTAATAAAGAACTATTTTTTTATGGTGGTAAAATCGCTATCAAGCTAGGCAAGGTAAAAGAAGCAGAGGAATTATTTCGTGAGTCTCTCGCCTTAGACCCGGGGTTTACGGAAGCTGCACTTACCTTAAATAAACTATTTTTTCAACAAGAACGGTATGATGATGTTATTGATCTAATTTCTCAAATTGAGTATGTAGAGGATGAAGAACCTCAGCTTTTATGGGATTCTGCCCATGCATTTGAGAAGCTTGAAGAATATTCATACGCATTAGACAAATATGAAAGTGCATATACTTTTTTTAAGAATAATGAAGCCTTTTTACTTGATTTTGGATATTTTCTAATTGAGGAAGGAAAAAACGACCGAGCCGCCGAAATTTTTAAACAACTACTTATTGATGATCCAACAAATGTAGAGTACTTAGACTTACTCGACCGTTTAACCGAAATACAAGATTAAGAATGCTGACTATGCAGAGGAGGGAAACTATCATGGCAACCCCTGTTTCTGTCAACGAGAAGAAAGACTTTATTCGCTGGTTTTTAAATCACTACCAATTAAAGAGGAGAGAATGTGTTTGGATCTTAAACTATTTAATGAGCCACGATCAGTTAATGGAAAAGGTTCATTTTGTTGAGCAAGCACAGTACTGTCCAAGAGGATTAATTATGTCTACACACTGTGTAGATAAAGTACCATTTCGATTCTATAAGGAAAATGTCATGACAACCGATGCAGAAAAATCCTTTCATGATATCCGGCTTAATAGGGATGAGGATATATTTATCCAGCTAAACTTTCATGCTTCAAATCAAGCTCATCAATATGTTGCTGTTCTAGAAGAAAATCCCTTCGTTCCCAAACATTTACAAGTGAACGAAAAGGATGGAATAATTGCAGAACAACTCTTACAGGATAGTATAAAACGTTTTCAACGTGAGAAGTTACTTCAATTGATTGATGAAGCCCTTGACAAACAAGATCGCATGGCATTTGAAATGTTAACAGAAAAATTAAATAAACTAATGGCTGTTCAACAAAAGGGAAGTTTGCTCTAAGCATTCTTCTTTTTTTATTTTGCTTTTGTTGTAGTAAAAAATAATGATAATATATGGTTAGTAATCAAAAAGGTTGGTGTAAATATAATGAAATGGGTTCCACAAGATATTGAGACTTACATAACTGCGAAGGAATACGTAGATACTGCTATTATACCGCTTTATTCTGTTTCAGTTGGAGAGGATATGAAACAATCAGCCGCATCGGCAGAGTTTATTACTTTATTAACAAATCATTTAGAAAGGCAGTTTACAGGAAGAATATTATTATTCCCGCCTTTTACTTATCTCAAAAATGAGGAGAGAGAAAAAAGTGTAACAGCCTTACAGGAGTGGGAAAAGTCGATTTTACAAGGGTCATTTAAGCATTTGTTTTACATAACATCTGACATTGATTGGCGAAGTCGGGAAGAAGATCTAAATGGCTCAATAATATGGCTGCCAACTCTCCCGCTTGAACATATGAATAATTCTCAGAAAATGGAAATGATTGACAGCCAAGTTAAGCAACTTTTTATTCTTTTTACGCAAAAATGGCATGAAAATGAGTAAAACTATTCATATTATATGTTTTTAAAATAGTATGATATTGACCTTGCTTGCAGATTGATATATCATTGTTATGTCCTAGTTTTATATGTGTTTAATTTATTGTCCGCTGGACTTAACTTCGTGAATAGAGGGGGGATAATCATGAGTAAAGAGCGCGTTTCAAGACGTCAATTTTTAAGCTACACATTAACTGGTGTAGGCGGTTTCATGGCAGCCGGAATGTTAATGCCAATGGTTCGTTTTGCAGTAGATCCTGTATTAAAGGCTGAAGAAGGCGGAGACTTTATTGCAACAAAACAAAAAGTTTCTGAAATTACTAAAGAACCAGTTCGTGTTGACTTCACCTTCAAGCAAAAGGATGCTTGGTATGAGTCTGAAGTAACAAATACTGCTTGGGTTTACAAGGATGATGATGGTAAAATTGTTGCTTTATCACCTGTATGTAAGCATCTAGGCTGTACAGTTGGCTGGAATACTGATAAGAAATATCCAAACCAATTCTTCTGCCCATGCCATTATGGTCGATATGAGAAAAACGGTAAAAACATACCAGGAACACCACCGTTAGCACCACTTGATACGTATCCGAACAAAGAAAAAGACGGGTACCTTTATTTAGGAAAAGCTCAACCACGGAAGGAGGCGTAATCATTGTTAAACAAAATTTACGATTGGGTAGATGAACGTTTAGATATTACGCCTTTGTGGCGCGATATCGCAGACCATGAAGTACCAGAGCATGTTAATCCAGCGCATCATTTTTCTGCGTTTGTATATTGCTTTGGCGGTCTAACATTCTTCGTAACTGTCATTCAAATTTTATCTGGTATGTTTTTAACAATGTACTATGTACCAGATATTAAAAACGCTTGGGAATCTGTATATTATCTACAAAATGAAGTTGCTTTTGGACAAATCGTACGTGGAATGCATCACTGGGGTGCAAGTTTAGTACTTGTCATGATGTTTTTACATACACTTCGCGTCTTTTTCCAGGGTGCCTATAAAAAGCCTCGTGAATTGAACTGGGTTGTCGGAGTTCTTATTTTCTTCGTTATGCTTGGTTTAGGGTTTACAGGTTATTTATTACCATGGGATATGAAAGCGTTATTTGCAACTAAAGTAGGTCTTCAAATTGCTGAAGCCACTCCATTCATTGGAACTTATGTGAAGGTTTTACTTGCAGGTCATGAACACATCGTTGGTGCTCAGACATTAACTCGTTTCTTTGCAATCCACGTATTCTTCTTACCTGGTGCATTGCTTGGATTAATGGGAGCTCACTTTATCATGATTCGTAAGCAAGGTATTTCTGGCCCACTATAAAATTAATCTGACATAGTATATTTTTTCTAATCTCTACGGAAAAAGGAGGGGATTTCTCGATGCATAAAGGTAAAGGTATGAAGTTCGTAGGTGATTCTCGTGTGTTAGCACCTGAAGCACGTAAACAGATGCTTCCTAAAGATTATTCAGAATACCCTGGTAAAACAGAGGCATTTTGGCCGAACTTCCTTTTGAAAGAATGGATGGTAGGAGCTGTATTTCTAGTCGGGTATTTATGCTTAACAGTAGCACATCCAGCTCCGCTTGAAAGGATTGCTGATCCAACTGATACAGGATATATTCCATTACCAGACTGGTATTTCTTGTTCTTGTACCAATTATTAAAATACTCATTTGCATCTGGTCCATATACAGTTATTGGTGCAATGATTATGCCTGGACTTGCTTTTGGAGGACTATTATTGGCACCGTTCCTTGATCGTGGACCGGAACGCCGCCCAACAAAGCGTCCTCTTGCTACTGGATTTATGTTATTAGCGTTGGCTTCCATCGTGTTTTTAACGTGGGAATCCGTTGCTACTCATGACTGGGCCGCTGCAGAACGTCAAGGTAAGATTGTTCCTAAAGTGGAAATCGATAAGTCAAGTGAAGGTTACCAAATTGCTAGTAAAAACACTTGTATAACTTGTCATGGTGAAAATCTTCAAGGTGGTGCAGGCGCACCAACACTCATTGGAACTGGTTTATCAGCTGATGAGGTAGCAAAGATTGCTAAAGAAGGTAAAGGCGGTAAAATGCCTCCAGGTGTCTTTAAAGGTACTGATGAAGAGTTAAAGAAACTTTCAGAATTTATTTCTGGATTGGGTAAAGAATAATTAAATCGAGAAAAGCTGACGGGGAATCGTCAGCTTTTTTATTACATATCCTTAAAAATAGAAATTGAAAAGGGGAGATTTTGTGCGTTGGGTTTATCCTCTCTTGGCAAATCGTTCAATCCTTCAAATCTTACTTTTAATTAATATAGCAGGAACATTATATGGATATTATTGGTATGGGTGGCAATTAAAGGAGACACCAGCCATTTTTCTTTTATTTGTGCCAGATAGTCCAACTGCAAGTTTATTTTTTGTGTTTGTCCTTCTTGCATTTTTATTAAAGAGAAATTGGCCGATATTAGAAGCTTTAGCAATTGTCACACTTTTTAAGTATGGCATCTGGGCTGTTGTAATGAATATCCTTGTTTACTTTGTTCAAGGAGAATTAGATTGGATTGGCTACATGCTAATATTCTCCCATTTTGCGATGGCAGTTCAAGGACTATTATATGCGCCTTTTTACCGCTTTAAATGGTGGCATTTAATTGTTACGGCTATTTGGACTCTACATAATGATGTCATTGATTACGTATTTTTCATGTTACCTAGTTATCATATGCTCAATCGCTACACGCCACAGATTGGATACTTCACTTTCTGGCTCTCAATTGTTTCAATAGGACTTGCATATTATTTTGTTATTCGACCTGGAAGGTACACACTTGAAATAAAATAATCTAACATGGTCTAACCTTGTCCAGCTTTTCATACATTTTAATAGTGATGAAAGGGGGGACAAGGATTGAAAATGAAATGGTTATTTATATTTGCAATTGTCATTATGCTCACTCCCATAACTGTACATGCTGAACAGCAATCGCCAATGGAGAAGCTAGATGATATCTCTGATGAGGCTCTACAAATGGTGAAGTTTCATAGATATGAGGATGCAAAAAAATTACTTGATTACTTTTCAGATCAGTTTATAAGTATTACTGGGATGGAAAAGCCCTTAACAATGGATGAGGTTAGGATTGTTAATACCTCCCATGATGAAGCGATGGAAGCTGCTGTTAGTCCCAATATGAAATATGAGGAAAGATTAAATAAACTAACAAAATTCCGTCTTGTCATTGATGCAATCGCAACTAGTCATCAGCCTTTATGGACAGAAATGGAAGAGCAAATAATGACTGCGTTTCACCAAGCGAAGAATGCAGCAATAAATGGTGATACTGCCCATTTTCACTCAAACTTTAATACTTTTTTATCATTATATAATGTCATATATCCAAGTATGAAAATTGATGTACCAGTAGAAAATATACAAAGATTAGATGCACGAATTGATTTTATTAATGAGTATCGTTCCCAGGTTTTAACTAATACAGACAGTCAACAAGAGTTGACTGCACTTGATACAGATTTGAAAAATCTTTTTGCTAACATGGAAGAAGATGAAGCAGATCCATCACTGTGGTGGGTGATTATTTCAACAGGCAGTATTATTATCATGACATTATCTTATGTAGGCTGGCGCAAGTATCAGGGTGATAAAAATTTGAAGAAAAACCGCTCAAGAGACCTAAAAGATTGACGCATCTAATCAGCTTTACTAAAATGAATAGCATCAAGAGCTGATTGGGAGGATCAATATGTTATACCTTGTTTACTTTGCAGTTATTATTCTTATTCCACTTTGGGCCCAATTTAAAGTTAAAAATACCTTTTCAAAATATTCCCGGGTTTCTTCATCAACTTATGTTAGAGGGGCTGAAGTTGCAAGACAAATATTAAATTCTAATGGTCTCTTTAATGTAGCAGTTGAAGAGGGTAGAGGCTTTTTAAGTGACCACTATGACCCAAGGACGAAGACTGTACGTCTATCGCCAGAAAATTATCATGGTCACTCCATAGCAGCAGCTGCAGTAGCGGCACATGAATGTGGTCACGCACTTCAAGACTCTGAGGGTTATGCCTTCCTCCGTTTTAGACATGCCTTGGTCCCAGTTGCCAATATAGGGTCAAATTTTTCTTGGATTCTGATTATGATTGGAATATTTGCACACATGAGTGGTATGCTTTTACTTGGAATTATTTTTATGGCAGCAGCTGTTCTTTTTCAAGTTATCACCCTGCCTGTTGAATTTAATGCTTCCAACAGGGCGATGGATCAAGTAGTTTCTTTAGGCTTAGTAGGGAATGGCGAAGAAAGGGAAGCCAAAAAAGTATTAAATGCAGCAGCTTTAACTTATGTAGCAGCAGCAGCTGTCGCTGTACTTGAATTATTAAGACTGGTCCTTATCTTTACGGGTATGAATAGAAGTGATGATTAATATCAAAAGAAAAGGCTGACTCCTGTCAGCCTTTTTTCAATATTTCTCGGCAATTTTTCATTTTTATCCAACCTAAAATACTGATTATTATAAAATTGACCATGCTAACGGGCCTGTTGATTTCCGCTCCGGGCACTCGCTTTCCGCGGGGAGGTCCTGGAGCCTCCTCGGCGCTTTGGCGCCTTTGGTGTCTCGAGTGACCTCTATATCCCGCAGGAGTCGAGTACCCTCCGCTCCAATCAACAGGGGTAAATCAGCCTGAAGTATTGCAACACACCTTATCTAACCTTAAATGTGTTGCAAACTTTTTATATTTTGGCAGGCAACCGTAAGGAGAACCTGTTCACTTACATTCTTTCATCCCCGTAACCAACAGTAAAGAAGCCTATAAAGCTCTTTCGAGTATGCAATTCTTCGTTCATTTTTTTTATTCTAAATTTACAAAGCAATTTTTCTGATTTAGAAAAAAGAACTAATTCATCAATAGACACAAATCCATATTCACTTTGTCTAAACTCTTTGGCTTAAACAATTATTTCACCAATTATTATTATTTATTAGTTGAATGGAAGGTATATTTGAATACTCACTGTTGATTGGAGCGGAAGGCGGCGAAGACTCCTGCGGGAGTACGGGGCAGGGGAGACCCCGCAGGAGCGAAGCGACGAGGAGGCTCCCCGGAACGCCCGCGGGAAAGCGAAGCCGCCTGGAGCGGAAATCAACATACTTATTGAAAGCCCTATATAATATTAGTATCACAGTAAATTAATGCGGTGAATCATTAAAGAGCTCTTGTGAAAAAAAGGCTATCGAAAGTTTTTCGACAGCCTTTTTTAATCTCCTATTGGCATCTTATTTTCATCCAGTGTAAATCCTTCTCCATGAACATCATGAACCACTGAAATAGAAATAAATGCATGTGGATCAACCGAGGTAATTAAATTTTTTAGTCGGATTAACTCATTTTTAGCTACGACACAATATAAAACGTCACGTTCATTTTTAGTATAAGAACCATAACCTTTAAGAGCAGTAACTCCTCGATCCATTTCTTCCATAATTTTTTTGGCAATTTGTTCGTTCTTTTCAGAGATAATCATTGCTCCTCTTGCAGAGTATGCCCCTTCTTGCATGAAATCAATGACCCTTGCTCCTACAAAAACTGCCACTAACGTATACATAGCTTCTTTATAATTTAAGTATGTAATAAGTGAGAGTGTAATGACACAAGCATCAAAAAGAAACATCGTTTTGCCCATGCCCCAACCAAAGAACTTTTGGGCAAGCCTGGCGATAATATCAACTCCACCCGTTGTACCACCAAAACGAAAAATGATTCCTAGGCCAATACCAGCGAAAACACCTGCAAACAAGGCGGCTAACGTTAAATCACTCTTAAGGGGCATATCTACTGGATTGCGTTGAAGTATCCATAGAAAAATGGAAACACCAACTGTTCCGATGATTGTATATAAAAACGCATTTTTTCCTAGCATTTTCCATCCAATAAAAAATAGGGGGATATTCAATATTAAGTTTGTATAGGAAGGATTCCAGCCAAACAAGAAGTAAAGCAATAGTGTTATTCCAGTGAAACCACCTTCAGCAAGTTTATTCTGCATATTAAAATTAACTAGGCCGAATGAAAAAATGGCAGCGCCTAATAAAATGAAAAGAATATTTTTTATTTTAAGTCCAAATATCATGATCATGCCTCCTCTTCCATATATTTCTCTCTTATGGCGGTTCTTATTATAGCGAATTAATATGGTTAGAGCAATGCGAATGGGAAAAGTGCCTATTACAAACGAAAACATTTGTAAATCATCCTTAATTTAGCTAACATAAAAAATGATATACAGAGTGATTAAGTAAGTTTTACTAGTGTTGCGAAAAGAGGTGAAAATATATG
Organism: Neobacillus phoenicis; assembly: GCF_047302305.1. Lineage (NCBI taxonomy): Bacteria > Bacillati > Bacillota > Bacilli > Caryophanales > Bacillaceae > Neobacillus > Neobacillus phoenicis. The sequence continues at coordinate 2,349,835 of NZ_CP154847.1, forward strand.
GCTGCAAAGTCAATGAAAGAACTTCAAAAAGAGGTTGATACATACATTGGGCAATTTAAGGAAGGGTATTTTAGTCCTTTGGCTATGCTTGCTAGATTGACTGAAGAATTGGGAGAGTTAGCAAGAGAGATAAATCATTACTATGGTGAGAAACCAAAGAAATCAAGCGAAACCGAAAAGGCGATAGAGGAAGAGCTTGGCGATCTTTTTTTTGTAATCATCTGTTTAGCTAATTCCTTACAAATTGATTTAGAAGAGGCTCATGATATAGTCATGAATAAATTCAATACTAGGGACAAGGATCGCTGGACAAGAATTAATCAAGATAATATGGGGTGAAGAAGATGAGTAAAGTTAAGATAATTATTGCTGGCCCACGTGGACGTATGGGGAGTGAAGCTGTAAAGCTTGTAACAAATACAGAACAATTTGAACTAGTGGCGGTACTTGATCATAAATTTGATGGTATGATGCTTAGTGATATTGAGGGGTTCCAATCAATCTCAAGTGTGCCTGTATATACTGACATTGTGAAATGTCTTCAAAATATAGAGGCAGATGTGTTAATTGACTTAACCACTCCAGAGGTTGGTATGTACCATGCCAAAACTGCCCTAGAGTATAATATCCGCCCTGTCGTTGGTACAACAGGTTTTTCCAAAGGGAATTTAGATGAATTACAGCAAATTTGTGAAGAAAAGAATTTAGGTTGTATTATCGCACCAAATTTTGCAATCGGTGCGGTTTTAATGATGAAGTTTTCGCAGATGGCAGCTAAATACTTTAATGATGTCGAAATTATTGAAATGCATCATGATCAAAAACTTGATGCCCCTTCTGGTACGGCTGTAAAAACAGCTGAGATGATCTCTGCTGTAAGAGAGGCAAAGAAACAGGGACATCCTAATGAAAAGGAAACACTGTCTGGTGCACGTGGTGCAGAATTTAATGGAATGCACGTTCATTCTGTACGATTGCCTGGGTTGGTTGCACATCAGCAGGTTTTATTTGGTTCAGATGGTCAGACGTTAACGATTCGTCATGACTCTTACAACCGCAGCTCATTTATGTCAGGTGTAAAGGTAGCGGTAGAGTCAGTAATGAAGAATCCGTCCTTTGTTTATGGACTTGAAAATATTTTAGAATAGAGGTGAATTATGAACATTGCATTAATAGCGCATGATAATAAAAAAAATGATTTAGTACAATTTGTCACGGCATACCAAGTGATTTTTGGGAAACACACTCTATTTGCTACTGGGACCACAGGATTAAGAATTAATGAGGCCACCGGCTTACCAGTGACACGTTTTCAATCAGGTCCGCTTGGCGGTGATCAAGAAATCGGTGCATTGATTGCAAAAAATAAAATGGATGCCATCTTCTTCTTTCGAGACCCGCTAACAGCACAGCCTCATGAACCTGATGTGACGGCTCTGGTTAGATTATGTGATGTGTATGCTATCCCTCTAGCAACTAATATGGGTACAGCTGAATTACTGATTAGAGGTTTGGAGCTAGGGTTAATTGATTGGAGAAATATTGTAAAAAAGACTGGTGACGAAAATGAAGGGTGAACATTTACATATTCTTGCTTTTGGGGCACATGCTGATGATGTAGAAATTGGCATGGCCGGTACCCTTTCGAAGTTTTCTTTAGAAGGGAAAAGGGTAGGAATTTGCGATTTAACGGAAGCTGATCTTTCTTCTAATGGGAACGTTGAATTGAGAAAAGAAGAAGCTGCACATGCAGCAGAGATTTTAGGAGTATCGTACAGAGCTTCCCTTGCTATGCCTGATCGAGGATTATTCTTAAATGAAGACTACATAAAAAAAATAGTAAATGTCATCAGAACACATAAGCCCAAGATTGTATTTGCCCCCTATTTTGAAGATCGCCATCCGGATCATGGTAATTGTTCCCGTCTTGTAGAGGAGGCGGTTTTTTCTGCAGGGATAAAAAAATACCAGACAGGTATAGAAATGGAACCCCATCGGGTAGAGAAAGTATATTTCTATATGATTAATGGGTTTCATAAGCCTGACTTTACTATTGATATTTCTCCATTCATTGAAAAAAAACTCTCTGCCCTACGTGCTTACCGGAGCCAGTTTGAACAGAGTGATCAGAGTATTGATACTCCATTGGTAAATGGATATATTGAAACGGTAGAAGCAAGAGAAAGAATGTTTGGGAAATTGGTCGGTGTAAGCTATGCAGAAGGATTTAAAACAAAAGTGCCCGTACTATTGGATCGTGATTTGATAGGAGATTAACAATAATGAAACTTAAAATAGGTATAACTTGTTATCCAACTGTTGGAGGTTCGGGTGTAGTAGCAACCGAGTTGGGTAAAATGCTTGCAGAAAGAGGACATGAAATTCATTTCATTTCTTCGAGCATGCCGTTTCGGCTAAACAAAATGTATCACAATATTTATTACCATCAAGTTGAAGTTAATCAGTATTCAGTGTTTCAATACCCGCCCTATGATATTGCTCTAGCTAGTAAAATGGCAGAGGTTGCAAATCGAGAAAAACTAGATGTTCTTCATGTCCATTACGCAATCCCACATGCTGTTTGTGCGATTCTAGCCAAACAAATGTGTAATCGAGATATTAAGATTGTCACCACCTTACATGGGACAGATATTACTGTGCTGGGTTATGACCCATCCTTAACGGATGCGATTAAATTTGGAATTGAAAAATCTGATATTGTTACTGCTGTATCGAATGCACTAGTGAATCAAACGTATGAACTTATTCATCCTGATAAACAAATCGAAACAGTTTATAATTTTATAGATGAGCGAATTTACAAAAAGACTGGTTCTTCTTCATTGAAAGCTGAATTTGAAATAAAAGACAATGAGAAGGTTATTATTCACGTTTCGAATTTTCGGGCAGTTAAAAGAGTTAAGGATGTCGTGAAAACTTTTGCGAAAATATCTGCACTCATGCCTGCTAAACTATTATTAGTCGGTGATGGTCCTGAAATATCCATCGTGTGTAAGCTTGTTAAACAGCTAGCACTGGAAGACCAAGTCATTTTTCTTGGTAAACAAGAGAATCTTGAGGAATTGTATTCCATCAGTGATTTGAAGCTATTGTTGTCTGAAAAGGAAAGTTTCGGGCTCGTGGCTTTAGAAGCTATGGCATGTGGAGTTCCTTGCATTGGTACGAATGTTGGTGGTATACCAGAGGTCATACAACATGGTCAGAACGGGTTTATATGTGAAGTAGGAGATATAGAGGATATTTCCACTAAAGCAATATCATTGTTAAGTGATCCTAGACTTCATCTTGATTTTTCCAATCGCGCCCTGGAAACAGTAAAAACAAAATTTATGGCTGACAAAATTGTAGAACAATACGAACAAATATATTTTAAATTAATGAATTAAGGTGAAGTGTATGATAGAACCTTTCTTATCAGCTATTCCTGTACTAAAAATGCTAGAAGATGCTGGTTTTGAAGCCTATTTTGTTGGCGGGTCAGTTAGAGATTACCTATTAAATAAGCAAATTAGTGATGTGGATATTGCGACATCCGCAACGCCTGAAGAAGTGAAAAGAATTTTCTCAAAGACTGTTGATATTGGAATTGAACATGGAACAGTCCTTGTTCTGTTCAATAAAGGATCGTATGAAGTAACTACGTTTCGATCTGAAGCAGAGTATCAGGATTTTCGTAGACCGAAAGAGGTTTCTTTTATTCGTAATCTAAAAGAAGACCTACAAAGAAGAGATTTTTCGATGAATGCGATTGCAATGGACCGGAATGGAACTTTAATTGACCCTTTTAATGGTCAGTCGGCAATAAGGAGAAAAGTAATTCAGACGGTGGGCCTAGCAGAGGAGCGGTTTCACGAGGATGCCTTAAGAATGATGAGAGCGGTTCGCTTTGTAGGCCAGCTTTCCTTTTCAATTGAACAGGAAACATTGAATGCATTAAAAAAACATACACATTTACTTGAACATATAGCGATTGAACGGAAGAGAGTAGAATTTGAGAAACTGTTATCTGGTAAAAGTCGAAAGGAAGCTTTTCAACTTTTGCTCTCTACTGATTTGTATTCCTACTTGCCAGGAATGAGCAATAATAAAAAGCTCTTAGAAGAGTTGGTACACTATCAATGTGACCATTTAGGAAGTAAGGAAATGTGGTCCTTGCTAATCTATTGTTTAAAACTAGAAGGGAAGAAAGTCGAGTCATTTTTAAGAGACTGGCGCCTTCCGCTAAAAGAGATTAGGAATATCCAGCTCATTTTACAATTTACAAGATTCAGGCTAGAGAAAGAATGGACTCTAAGCCAGTTATTTTTTGCTGGTCGAGATGTTCTTATTTCTGTTGAAAAACTATACCAAGTAATAACGAACCAAATTTGTGATGACTCTGTTTGTTACTGGGTTGAACGCTATGAGAAGCTTCCAATTAAAGAACGCTCAGAAGTAACTGTAACGGGAACTGACATAATGAACTGGTTTAATAAAAGTGGAGGGCCATGGCTAAGAGAGACCATTTCTGAAATTGAGAATGCCATTTTAGAGGGAATAGTGGTTAACGATAAACAGAAGATTAAGGAGTGGCTTATAGAGTGCAGTCGGAAATAAGAAAAGAATTGCTTGATGCCTTTACGAATGCTCGTGAAGATTTTTTATCGGGACAACAGTTAGCTGAATTAATCGGCTGCTCAAGAACTGCTGTATGGAAGCATATTGAAGAATTACGTAAAGAAGGATTTGAATTAGAAGCTGTTAGAAAAAAGGGATATCGCATTATTAAAACACCTGAAAAAATCACAGCAGATGAGATAAGATTGGGTTTAACGACAAAATTCATAGGCCGTAACATCCATTATGAAGAAAGTGTCGAATCTACTCAAAAGATTGCTCATCGCTTGGCTGCTCAGGATGAACCAGAAGGAACTGTAATAATTGCGGAAGAACAACGTTCAGGAAAAGGGAGAATGAATCGGAAATGGCATTCACCTAAATATACTGGAATCTGGATGAGTCTCATCCTTCGTCCTAATATCCCGCTAACAAAAGCACCACAATTAACCCTCTTAACTGCTGTCGCAGCTGTTCAGGCCATTGAAGAGATGACTGGACTTAATCCAGAAATTAAGTGGCCTAACGATATTTTGCTAAATGGAAAAAAGATTACGGGAATATTAACAGAGTTGCAGGCAGAAGCAGATCGAATTCATTCCATCATCATTGGCATTGGTATAAATGTGAATCAGAAAAAAGAAGACTTCCCGGTAGATATTCAGGAAACAGCCAGTTCTCTTTTTATTGAAAAGGAAGAAGTTATCTCCCGAGCAAGTTTAATTAGAAGTTTTTTCAAGCACTTTGAAAAATTATACTTACTTTATTTGGATCAGGGCTTTTTCCCTGTAAAAATACTTTGGGAAAGTTATGCAATCAGTATTGGCAAGGTCTTAAAAGCAAGAACATTAACCTCTACAATTGTGGGAAGAGCATTAGGAATTACGGATGAGGGCGTGTTGAAATTGGAGGATGACACAGGTGTCATTCACCACATTTATTCGGCCGATATTGAACTATAAACAGCTGTAAGATAATACTTGCGCGAATCTAGTACTTTTTGTATGATAAACACAATGGGCAGTATCCTTGAGAACTGCACCGCTTAAATTATGAACTAACAATTTAAAAGGTTTCTGCCTAGATCCGTTATGCGGACCGGGACAGAGGGATGGAACATGCAAAAGAGTAACGGGATCCTCTGCCTTCAGAAGGATCTTTTTATTTGCTCTTCAAACTCGTTTTGTCGCCTCTCCCATATCTTAAGGAGGGAAAATGATGAAGCAAACAACAGATTTCATGAAAATGAAGGAAAATAATGAAAAGGTTGTCATGTTGACCGCCTATGATTATCCATCTGCTAAGCAAGCAGAGCAAGGTGGGGTTGACGTAATTTTAGTGGGTGACTCTCTTGGAATGGTTGTTCTTGGATATGATTCTACTATTCCTGTGACGATTGAGGATATGATTCATCACACAAAAGCTGTGAAACGAGGTGCCAAAGATACTTTTATTGTAGCAGACCTTCCATTTTTAACCTACCATTTATCTATCAGAGATACTTTAATAAACGCAGGTAGACTCATGCAGGAAGCGGGCGCACATGCTGTTAAACTGGAAGGTGCGGATGAGGTTATTGAAAATATTTCAGCATTAACCCGTGCAGGCATTCCTGTTTGTGGACATTTGGGCTTAACACCACAGTCTGTTGGAGTATTGGGCGGGTATAAAGTTCAAGGGAAAGATGCCCAGGCCGCAAGAAAACTAATAGAAGATGCTAGAAAAGTGGAGGAGGCAGGTGCCTTCGCACTAGTTCTTGAATGCGTTCCTAAGCAGCTTGCTGAAGAAGTTTCAAGAACCGTGGCTATTCCTGTTATTGGTATAGGGGCAGGAATGGATGTAGATGGGCAAGTTCTCGTTTACCATGATGTTTTGGGATACGGTGTCGAGCGTGTACCTAAGTTTGTGAAACAATACCATTCTGTCAATCCATTTATGATTGAATCCATTCGAGCGTATGTTTCGGATGTTAAGAAGGTACTGTTTCCTGAGGATAAGCATTCTTTCACAATGAAAGAACAGGAGCTCAAGGTACTTTATGGAGGTAAGGAATGAAGGTCATAGCAACTATTAAGGACATGCAGGCAGAAATTAAGAAACAAAAGGCATTATCTAAGACAATAGGCTTCGTTCCCACTATGGGATTTCTTCATGAAGGGCACTTAACACTTATTAAGCAAGCAAGACAGGAAAATGATATCGTCGTCTTAAGCATATTCGTGAATCCATTACAATTTGGACCAAAAGAAGATTTTTCATCCTATCCTCGAGATTTCGAACGGGACCGGGCGTTAGCTGAATGCGAGCAGGTGGACTATCTCTTTTATCCATCCGTAGAGGAAATGTATCCGAATGCCCCGTCTGTCAAAGTTGTCGTTCAGGAGCGAACAGACGTCTTATGCGGAAAATCCCGTCCAGGTCATTTTGATGGAGTTGCAACAGTGCTGACAAAGCTGTTTAACATCGTCATGCCAACGAGGGCCTATTTTGGTATAAAGGATGCTCAACAAGTTGCAGTTGTTGAGGGATTAATTGCCGATTTTAATTTTCCTATTGAGTTGGTTGCTGTAGACATCGTTCGTGAAGAGGATGGGCTTGCAAAAAGCTCTCGAAATGTAAACTTATTACCTGAAGAAAGACAACAGGCACCCGTTTTATTTAGAAGCCTACTGACAGCAAAAATTGCTATTGAAACTGGAGAACGTAATTTAGAAAGAGTAATAAAACAAATTACTGAAATGATTACTAGTGAATCCAACGGCTTGATTGATTATATTGAGATTTTTTCCTATCCACAGCTAAAGCCACTGGAAAAATTAGAGGGTACCATTATTGTAGCACTTGCAGTAAAATTCTCTAAGGTTCGATTAATAGACAATTTCATTATCCATATAGAAGACTAGATAAAGGCATCCATAGAGGAGGAATACAATGTTTCGTACCATGATGAGTGGCAAAATCCATCGGGCGACAGTTACAGAAGCAAATTTGAACTATGTTGGCAGTATTACTATTGATGAAGATATTCTAGATGCAGTTGGAATGACAGCCAATGAAAAAGTACAAATTGTTAACAATAATAATGGTGCAAGACTTGAAACCTATATTATTCCTGGTGAAAGAGGCAGTGGTGTTATATGTCTAAATGGTGCCGCCGCACGCCTTGTCCAGGTAGGGGATGTTGTTATCATTATTTCCTATGTCCTTGTACCAGACGAAAAGGTCAAGGATCATACACCTAAAGTTGCGATTATGGATGAAAATAATCACATTATAGAACTTCTACATGCAGAACCAGCACTCACTATTATGTAGCTAAATCCCCATTTTGGGGATTTTTCTTTTTAAAAATTGAATAATAATATTAAGTGGACAATAGTTTGTTTAAAGTAGAATTGTTTTCTTTTTAGTATTTTTGTGATACCGTTTAATGAACGAAGGTTTGGGGTGTTAATAACATGTTAAATAAATTCGTCGTTATTGATTTGGAAACGACAGGGAATCTTCCAAAAAAGGGCGATAAGATCATACAATTTGCTGCAGTTGTCATTGAAAACGGAACGATCACAGAGCAATTCTCATCACTTATTAATCCTCAAAAGGCCATCCCTGCTTTTATTGAAGAATTGACAGGAATAAATGATGAAATGGTGAAGGGAGCTCCCTTATTTTCTGAGATTACTGAAAAAATCCAATCATTATTGGAAGAAGCCTATTTTGTAGCTCATAATGTTTTATTTGATTTATCTTTTCTTCAAGAAGAGCTCATTCAAGCTGGACATGAGGGATTTTATGGTCCAGTTTTAGATACAGTTGAAATGGCAAGAATCCTTTATCCAACTGCTGATGGATATAAGCTTACTGATTTAGCAGAGAAAGAGAATTTGCGTCATGATCGTCCACATCAGGCTGATAGTGATGCCCAGGTTACTGCTGAATTATTTTTGATTCTATTGAAACGGTTGACAGCACTTCCATCACTAACACTAAGGCAGATCACACACCTTTCAGGGGGATTAAAGGGTGATTTGCAACAGCTTTTAGATGAATTGTTGATAAAAAGGGATAAAAGGAAACTAGATAATTTATCAGAAACTATTGAAATATTTCATGATATTGCCTTGAGAAAAAATCAGATTGAGCTCAAAGATGTAGCGACAGAGAGCGACTTTTCTTACCCAATAACTGAAGAGGAAAAATCGGATGTTGTTAAACAGGGATTTGACGTTTTTGAGAAAAGATCAGGCCAATTTAAAATGATGGATACCGTTTACCAGGCTTTACATTCAGAAAGGCATGCTCTGATTGAAGCCGGAACAGGTGTCGGGAAATCACTAGGCTATCTATTACCACTGGCTTATTTTACAAAAATACATAAACATCCAATTGTTGTAAGCACACATACCATTCAACTTCAGGAGCAAATCTTAAAAAAGGAAATTCCATTGCTGACTGCTATTCTCCCTTTTAAGATTCGAACTGTTTTATTGAAGGGGAGGAATCATTATTTAAGTCTAGAAAAGTTTTCCCAAACACTAACGGACGAAAATGATAATTATGATACCACCTTAACGAAGATGCAAATACTAGTGTGGCTGACTGAAACGGAAACCGGAGATAAGGATGAATTGAATCTTTCTTCTGGTGGTCTGATTTATTGGAATAAGATTAAAAACGAGGCAACCGTGTATTCCCAAAATCAGCAGTGGCAGGAAAAGGATTTTTATCTTAAAGCGAAAAGAGCTGCACATGATACAGATATCATTATTACTAATCATTCTTTATTACTAAGTGATATTAAGGGAGAAGGCTCTATCCTACCTAACTTTGAGTATGTTGTGATAGATGAAGGCCATCATCTTGAAAAAGTAGCGGGACAATTTTTTGGCCATTCCTTAGATTACTTATCTACACGGCTGCTTTTGGGCCAATTTGGCGTTTTTGAACAAAAACAGCTATTCTATGATCTAGAGAAATTGCTTTCTCAAACCACTGTTAAAAAGCTAAATTTCCAAACTTCAGAGATAAATCAACTTGTTATTGATATGAACTATGAAATGGATGAGTTTTTTAAAATGATAGCTTTGTTTGCGAAAACAAAGTTACCAAAGAATAAAGGATTCAATCGAGTTAAGGTCCGGTATACTCATTCAGATGGTGGCAAGGAAGGGAATGGGTTAAAGCATTGTGCAGAGAGATTTGCCTTTTTACTAAAAGATTTACACGCTAAAGTTATCGAACGTCTTGATTTGATTAATAACGAGATTCAAGCTTTATCAATAGAGCAGAAACATAAAATAGAAGAAATTAATCTGTTCTTAAAAGAACTTAGTGAACTTAGAGATACCATAATGAATTGTTTTATTAAAGAATCGAAAGACGTTAAATGGATTGAGATGGATACCCGTTCACCTCAAAACGTAACAACTTTTATTGCACAGCCTGCTTCAGTGGCTTCATCACTAAAGAAGTTCTTTTTTCAAAAGAAAAAGTCAGTTATCCTAACATCTGCAACGTTAACCGTTAATAACTCATTTGATTATATGATGAAGGAAATAGGGATGGATAACGACTCTCCGATTCAAATGATCATTCCATCACCATTTGAATATAACAAACAAGTTCAGCTATTTATTCCTGAGGATTTACCAGAAGTAAATACAGTAACGTTAGATGACTATGTGATAGCAATAACTGAACATATTATTACCATTGCAGAAGCCACAAAAGGAAGAATGCTGATTCTTTTCACTGCATATGACATGCTTAAGAAAACCTATGAGTTGATTAAGGAAAGTGGTTTTTTAGATGAATTTGTCTTAATAGCTCAAGGGATAACAAGCGGAAGCCGAACGCGTCTTACGAGAAATTTTCAACGATATGATAAAGCTATTCTTTTAGGGACGAGCAGTTTCTGGGAAGGAGTAGATATTCCCGGTGAGGATTTATCTTGCCTAGTGATTGTTAGATTGCCTTTTAGCCCACCAGATGAGCCATTAACTGAGGCAAAATGCCAATTAATTGTTCAGAATGGAGGTAACCCCTTCTCAGAGTACTCTCTGCCTGAAGCCATATTGCGTTTTAAACAAGGATTTGGACGATTGATTCGCACCGAGAATGATCGAGGGGTTATGTTTGTATTTGACAAAAGAATTATCACCACAAAATATGGAAAGTCATTTTTACAATCTATACCTTCAGTTCCAATAAAGAAGGGAACAATTGATGAGCTTGTTCTACAAATTCAGCCTTGGTTAAATTAGGAGAAGCTGATTTAAGCTGTATACAGCATAAAATTTGGAAAATTACACATTCTATTCATAATGGGAGGAATGTGTATGAGAACACTGCTCATTTTATTAGCCCTATTTATTCCTTGTACATTAATTAAGGCTGAGGAACCAAATGACAATCAAGTGGAAAATATCGATTTACACTTAAATGTTCATGAAGCTGCAGTCACTTTTTTGGGCCTTTCCGGAGGTGAAGCAGTTTTGCTTCAAGCCGCTAATGGTAAAAATATATTGTTCAATGTGGGTGGCAAAGGAACGAGGGCAGAGCTTGAAGAAGGGCTTTCTCTATATGATGTAAGGGAAATTTCAACTCTTTTTTTAACAACTGATGATGATGTATCGATAAATAAAATCAATCAGTTAATCTCTAGCTATAACATAAAGGAAATAATCACTACTTCAGAAATCTCTGCCCAGCTGACTAATGAATTAAAATCGATCAATCATATTCCAATCCTTGCGTGGGGAGTAGGAACTAAAAAGGAAATCCTTCCTGATTTGACAGCAGAAGTGGAATTTGTGGGAGAAGAATTAAATGAAGGTATGGATTTGAAATTGCAATTTTTTAACCATACTATTTTTTTGATGAGCTCTAATAGTCCCCGAGCAGAACAGGTCCTGATGAAGAAAAATTTAAGAAATATCAATGTTTTTAAGATTCCTAACGGCAATATGGAAGGACCTTTGTCGGATCAACTAATACAGTATCTTAATCCTGAGATATCCATTTTATTCGAAGGGAATAATAGTAAGGACACTAAAATCCTTCGTGATTTGAATGAAATTTGGTCAGAGGTCTATTCAACAAAAAAACATGGCACCGTAACTGTTAAGTTTACAGAAAATAATTATGAGGTCATTAGGATTCCAGTAAATTTAGAAGAATAATCTACCTCTAAAAAATTCAATTAATTTAATTATTATTAATAACACGGTTTCAATTTATCCTGTTATAATAGTTAGAAAGATTCTTAACAAGCAGAGTTTTGGTGGGAAAAGGAGAAATTTAGATGGAAAGTAAAATTGAAGTTATGTCTACAGTTAAAATTCAGTACAGTTCTGATTTATATAAAATTGTTGATGCCTTAAATCGAACCTTAAAGCAAAAAGATCTCATGTTTGGTCTTGCTCTAGATCATGATGATAAAAATAAAGCGATCTTTACAATATATCGTACATAAAGAAGTGAATTAAAAGTGAAAAAATGGATTCTATCAATTGTCATATTTTTTGTAGTACTTATTGGGATATTGATTAAGGTGTATTTGTCTGCAATGAATCCAGTAAGGGCTGCAGAAGAAAAAGCGGTCTTATTGGCAAGTAAAAAGGCACAGTTAACTGAAGTACAGGATTTTCATCTTTACAATGGCTTAGAGACAGTTAATGTCATTGAAGGGAAAAATAAAAAGGGTGACAAGATTATTGTTTGGATTCCTGAAAAAAGTAAAAAGGTTTTTGTGAAAAAAGCTAAAAATGGACTTTCTAAAGAAGAGGCTGTACAAAAACTGATGCAGGAAAAGAACCCTAAAAAGATTATATCCGTGCGCCTAGGAATGGAAAAAAATATCCCATTATGGGAAATTTATTACCGTTCTGAAAATAATTTAATAAATTATTATTATGTTCACTTTGAAACAGGTGAGTGGCTAAAGAAAATTGAAAACCTATAAATAGGGATGGAGAATGGAGGAAGTATTGGTAATGGAATTAGCACAAAGGGTGTTGGCACTCACACCTTCCACAACATTAGCTATTACGGCAAAGGCAAAGGAATTAAAGGAAAAAGGTGAAGATGTCATTGGATTAGGAGCGGGGGAGCCTGATTTTAATACTCCACAGCATATTTTAGACGCTGCAGTAATCTCAATGAATGAAGGATATACGAAATATACCCCTTCAGCAGGATTACCGGCGTTAAAACAGGCCATTATCAAAAAGTTTGCATCAGATCAAGGTCTATCATATAAGCCAAATGAAATTATTGTGGGCAATGGTGCAAAACATGTACTCTATACTTTATTTCAAGTTCTTTTAAATGATGGTGACGAGGTAATCATCCCGGCTCCCTATTGGGTAAGCTACCCTGAACAGGTTAAATTGGCAGGTGGCGTTCCTGTATATATTGACGGGTTAGAACAAAATCAATTTAAAATTACACCTGATCAATTAAAAAATAACATTACGAGCAAAACGAAAGCTGTCATTATCAATTCCCCAAGCAATCCTACAGGAGTATTATATACTTCTGAAGAACTTTTAGAATTAGGTAAGGTATGTCTTGAAGAAGACGTTCTTATCGTCTCAGATGAGATATACGAAAAGCTTGTTTATGGAAATCATAAACATGTTTCAATTGCAGAGCTATCTCCACAACTGAAAGATCAAACGATTGTCATCAATGGTGTTTCCAAGTCTCACTCTATGACAGGGTGGAGAATTGGCTATGCGGCGGGAAATCAGCAGATTATCGAAGCAATGACTAACTTAGCAAGTCATAGCACTTCAAACCCAACTACCACTGCCCAATATGCAGCAATTGCTGCATATAATGGGCCACAAGAGCCGGTGGAGGAAATGCGAAAAGCTTTTGAAGAGCGATTAGAGATTATTTTTGATAAGCTAACCTCTATTCCAGGATTCACTTGTGTAAAACCACAAGGTGCATTTTACTTGTATCCAAATGTGAAAAAAGCAGCACAGATGACAGGATTTAAGCACGTGGATGACTTTGTTGAAGCACTACTAGTTGAGGCAAAAGTCGCTGTCATTCCTGGTTCTGGTTTTGGAACCCCTGATAATATCAGACTCTCATATGCCACTTCATTGGAACAATTAGAAAAAGCTGTTGAAAGAATGAGACAGTTTGTCGAAAAGAAAGCTAAATTATAGCCATTCGATAAATAAATTTAGTAAACTTATAAAAAGTCTGCATTATGCAGGCTTTTTGTTTTTCCTTTCCAAAGCTGGATGCCTAATACTCTTACTAGGAATGATTGTTCGTGGTATACTAATCAAGAGGTGTCCAAAGATGAAAACAAATATTTTAGCATGGCTTCAAGAAGGAACAATAACCGTTCCTAGCTTATTATTTTCTGAATATCGAAATCTTAATTTAAACGAAACAGAACTTGTTCTTTTATTAAATATCTTAACCTTTTTAGAAAAAGGAAATGAATTTCCTACCCCAGAAGAACTTTCCGCTCGAATGACTATTTCCATTGCTGATTGTAATGAAATGTTAAGAAGATTGATTCAAAGAGGATTTATAGAAATTATTGATTCCTATTCAACTGAAGGTATACGTTATGAAACATACTCTGTCAATCCACTTTGGGAGAAACTTGTTGATCAATTCCTGATAAGCAAAAAAATGGTGAACAAACTGGAAAAAAAGACAGAAGAAACAGACCTATATACCTGCTTTGAAAAGGAGTTTGGCCGTCCCCTTTCACCATTTGAATGTGAGTCTCTTGGTATGTGGATGGATGACGACCACCATGATCCAATCATTATAAAAGCAGCACTTAGGGAAGCTGTTATGTCCGGAAAATTAAACTTTCGGTATATTGATAGAATTCTGTTTGAGTGGAAGAAAAATGGTATTCGAACCATTGACCAAGCGAAAAACCATGGACTTAAATTCAGGCAAAAGCAAGTACAAAAAGGAAACGTGAAAGAAGACACGCACCAACCATCCGTTCCTTTTTATAACTGGTTAGAGCAATAACAACAAACGAGAGAATCATCTCTCGTTTTTATTTAATATTTACAGGATAGGTGATCGTTTTGCTGAATAATACACAGATTCGATTTTGTTTAGACCAAATGGGAGCAATGTTTCCCGATGCACATTGTGAATTAAACCATTCCAATCCTTTTGAACTGGTTATTGCAGTAGCGCTATCCGCACAATGCACAGACGCACTGGTAAATAAAGTGACAAAGGATTTGTTTAATAAATATAAAACACCAGAGGATTACTTAAATGTTCCACTTGAAGAGCTTCAGAATGATATTCGTTCTATTGGCCTTTATCGAAACAAAGCTAAAAATATTCAAAGTCTATGCCGAATGGTCTTGAATGAGTATGGTGGAGAAATACCAAAAGACAGAGATGAGTTAACCAAGCTTCCTGGAGTGGGTAGGAAAACGGCAAACGTCGTTGTGTCAGTGGCCTATAATATCCCTGCTATTGCTGTCGATACACATGTTGAAAGAGTAAGTAAGCGATTAGGGATTTGTCGTTGGAAGGATTCGGTCTTAGAAGTGGAAAAAACATTGATGAAAAAAGTTCCAAAAGAGGAATGGGGCGTTACTCATCATCGGTTAATTTTTTTTGGCCGCTATCATTGTAAAGCCCAAAATCCACAGTGTCCAAGCTGCCCGCTGTTAGAGCTATGCAGGGAAGGTAGGAAAAGGATGAAGGGTAAGGTCGAATAACATGAATAAGCAAAGCGATGTAGCTTCTACGATTTTGAGTGAATGGAAACAAATAGACAAACAGCTTGAAATCCTTTTTTCTGAACGTGACGGAAAAAACTCAAAAGAATCGATGGAAAAGGGGATTAACTTATTCCTTCAATTTTTAATGGTCTCAAATGATACTGACTACAACAGCAGTGGTCCAATTCCATATGAAAGTTTCAAATATAAGCCGGTAAATGTTGTAGAAAGATTGGAGTTTATCCAATCAAGACCCACTTTGTTTCATTCATATCGTCAGTTGTCTGAACTAATGTTGGAACAACAAAAGCTTTATGCAAAGAAATTAATAAAAAAATCGTCTAAGCCATTAGCCTAGACGATTTTTTGTTGATTAAGTAATTGTAAAAAGATCTGAGTATGGATAATTGAACTAGTTGTCCGCATTCAGCTCCAGCGCCTAGCCCCTCGGGTCAAATAACCTTTGGCAAGAAAAGTCAAAAGGCGAACTTTTCCCGCCGAAGAACATTTGCCTGTCGGATCTGAACGAGACGCTTCCGCCTTTTATTCTTGGCTGTGTTATAACTGATTGTTGATTTCAAAGTGTTTAAAAAATAAAGGGAAAAATTCCGCTTAAATTGGGAAATACCCTCATTTCCTTAAAAATAAGGGTATTTTTTCCCTTTATTTGATCCAAATCGTTGGATTTTGTCTTATTTTAGAGCAGTTAAGGGGAATTTTTCCGCTTATTTCTGCTTATTAAGCTTACTTTTTATGCAATAGAGGGAATTTCTCCTCATATGATTTTCATACCTACAAGAAAATCAACAATGACTGATAACAGACATCCATGCAAAAGTATTTACAAATCAATGAATGAAATAACTGCTAAAAGTGATCCACAGTTATTCAGGGTAGAGCCTTATTCTTAATAAGGGTCACGCGAACCCGAACTTTGCCCATTTGAAGGAGTTACTGGAAGTGTAGCCGGAGGAGTGGTTCCACCTTGTTCTCCACCGGCATTCCCGTTGCCGCCTCCATTGTTGTTGCCATTCCCGTTTCCATTATTTCCATTTCCTTCACCGTTGTTGCCATTCCCATTGCCATTCCCATTCCCTTGGTCAACTTCAGGAATAGGAATCTCAATGGCAGTAGTAGCAGGGTCACTCCTTTTATTATCTACAATTGCAAGAATTGAGAAGGAATATTTTGCCCCTGGAATTGCTGGTAGCATGAATGTAGTTTCTGCTTGAGTGTATTTCTTCTGAGCAGAACCATCATTGACAGTAATTTCGAACGTAACTGGTAAGTTTTTAGGGTTGTTGTAATTCCATGTTAATGTAATGTTTTTAGTTCCTTCATCATATTTTGCAGCTGCGTTTGCCGGCGCCTCAAGTTTGGTATACTTCTCAGATACCTTTTTAGGAGCATGACCTTTTACAGCATATTCTGTAGTGATCTCACTATCCGGTGTATATTCACTAGCAAGTACAGGAGGCATAGATCCTTTTTCAATTCTAACCTTTTGCACACTGTTAGGAATCTTAAAATCCGGTGTTTCGATATCTTTTGAAACATAGGCCATAAGATTTTTGAAGATTAGCTGTGCAATTCTTTGATTGTCTCCGACAGCTGTAATTGGTGTTGAGCGATCCTTGTATCCTGTCCAAATCGATGCGGTGTAATTAGTCGTATATCCAGTAAACCATGCATCTGGGACGGAGCTACTGCTTTTAATATTCCAAAGTTTCATTTCTTCATCTGAATAGTTTGTCGTTCCTGTTTTTCCAGCGATTGGGAGTCCTGGTACCTTCGCTCTTGTTCCTGTTCCAGGTGAAACGAGAACACTTTTTAACATATCTGTAATCATAAAAGCGGTTGAATCCTTCATGACTACCTTCGGTTTAGGTTCTGAACTAATCATTGTACCATCACGCAATTTTATCTTTTTAATAGCATGTGGTTTAGTATACACACCATTATTTCCAAATGCACTATAGGCACCAGCCATTTCTATAGGAGAGACACCTACCGTTTTTCCACCAAATCCTCCAATAGCATAGGATTCATAAATTTCCTTTAGCGGGATTCCAAGACCTAATGCAAAATCCATTGCTTTATCTAATCCCACTTGTTGAAGAGCTTGGACGGCTGGTGTATTTCTTGATAATTGTAGGGCAGTTCTGATCGTCATTGGACCTTTATACTTCTGATCCCAGTTCCCAAATTTTTTACCAGAAGAATAAGTAATTGGTTTATCCTCAATCATTTCATATGTTCCCCAATTTAAATATTCAATCGCAGGACCGTAATCAAGGACAGGCTTTATTGTCGAACCTGGTTGGCGTTTTGCTTTGGTTGCGAAGTTAAATCCCCGTTTTACTTGTTGGTTCCGTCCGCCCCCAATGGCACGAATTTCTCCTGTTTTTGTATCTAAAAGTGCAACACCAGCTTGGAATTCTTCATCTGGGTATTTAATAATTCCTTCTTTGGAATTGAGGACTTTTT
Source organism: Neobacillus phoenicis (assembly GCF_047302305.1). Classification (NCBI taxonomy): domain Bacteria; kingdom Bacillati; phylum Bacillota; class Bacilli; order Caryophanales; family Bacillaceae; genus Neobacillus; species Neobacillus phoenicis. The sequence goes on from NZ_CP154847.1 coordinate 2,367,675, forward strand.
CGACATAATCTTGGGCATTCGTATCTAAGGTTGTATAAATCGTTAAACCATCTGTAAAAATATCAAAATCGGTAGTTGCTTTTACTTCATCAATGACAGTATCAACAAATGCACCATAAGGGTCTTCATCTAACTTACGTTGATCCGGTGGTAAGACAGTGGATGCAACAGAAACCTTTTTAGCGTCATCCATTTGCTCTTTTGTGATATATCCATGCTGATGCATTAAGGTTAAGACAATGTTCCGTCTTTTTTCAGCCAAGTCAGGGTGTGTAAATGGATTATAGTTATTAGGGCTTTGAGGCATCCCTGCAATTTGAGCTGCTTCAGATAACGTTAAATCCTTTAGTTCTTTGCCATAATAAATTTTGGCCGCTGTGGCAATTCCGTGACTGTTTTGCGATACGAACACCTTATTTACATACATCTCAAAAATTTGGTGTTTTGTATATTGTTGTTCAAGTTTATAGGAAAGCCATGCTTCTTGAACTTTTCGCTTTAATGTTTTTTCATGAGTTAAAAATGAGTTTTTAACTACCTGCTGGGTAATGGTACTACCGCCTTCTGCACCAAATCCGTGTTGGAGGTTTGCAATAACAGCTCCCCCAAGGCGAATGGGGTCAATCCCATGGTGCTTGTAAAAACGATAATCTTCAGTAGCTAAAATAGCATTTTCAACTTGCTTTGGTATGTCCTTATAATTAACATATTCGCGGTTTACGGCCCCTACTTCAGTAATCGGCTTGCCATCTTTATCTAATATCTTAGAAGGGATCGGATCTTTCAATAGTTTAGGGTCAAGTTTGGGAGCATCCTTTACTAAATAGGCGAAAGTCCCCACTCCAGCAATAATACCTACGATTCCAAGAACAACAAGGCTTAAAAATATTTTTTTAAAAAGTCCGCCTGATGTTTTCTTGGCTTTTGGTTTTCCTTTGGATTGGAGTTTCTTTCGGCGCTCCTCTCTTGATTGGTATTGTTCAGACATATGATAATTCCTTCCTTTCTAACTAACACTTTTCCATTGGTTGAAACTCTATAGTCTTTCTATTACTTTAATATAGTCAATTCTTGGCTGGAATCCAAGTGGAATGCGATGACCTTTTTCTTCAATTTCCTCTTTGGTAATTGATTTTCTTCCTCCGTTTTTCATTCGTTCCCAATATGTCAACAGATGTTTTGCTTCTAGCAAATAAACCAGTTCATATTTGGTAAAACGAAGAATAACGAAACAAATACCTCCCTGTGAAATGACCTCTTCCATATGATGAATTTGGTGCTCATGGAAGTTTTTCAAAGGAAAAGAGGTAGGGTTTTGTGTTTCCTTTGCTTCAAAATCAATATATTTCCCTTTATATACCCCATTATAGTCAGTAGTAGACGCAAGCTTAAAATAAGCTTCTTTAATAACCGCAGCACTTCGATTTGGATAGTCAACCTGAACGATTTGAACAGGTGTAGGCTTTTTGTGAATCACCGCTATTTTTCTTTCACGATAGTATTCATTCGTTTCATTTAAATCTTCCTCTAGTGTCATACCTCGATTACTATAAGAACTATTTTTCTTTATTTGGGTTGTATTTCCAGATTCCTGTTCCTTGGGTTTGTATTTTTTTCCATTTGGATAGTTAAAATTCATATATTTGCACCTCTCAAGCTAATCCCTATCATACCAAATCTTAGAGTAATTGAGGTGTATAAAATATAGTTGTTAACACACTCTAATAATAATTGTACCGTGAAAGGCATACATAATCATGATTCATTTTTCTTAAAAGGCGTCAATCCATAGGACTCATACTCTATTAAAAAATATAAGGGAAGATGAACAATGAATGTGAATCACCTTACGATACAGGAACAATCAATCATTCGTCAAATTATAAATGAAACGAATAAGAAAAACCTCGATAACGTATCAAGAACAGATGCCTATTTTATATATTTTAAAAAAAACCCCGATATCATTTGGTCGTTTCTTGCAAGTATGGTTTCAAGAAACGGCGGATGGAATATGTGTGACCTCGAGGGAACTATATTTCCTCATCTTTTAGCAGAAAAAGTAAGGAAACAGCTTTTTCTTACGTACGAGCGTGCTAACTGGCTTATTTTCCATGACGTTTTTCCACAATTGCTGCTTTACCAATATTCGACGAAAATAAATCGACCAATGTTTCATTTACTTCCCTATTTCAATGTATCTTCCTTTATACAAAAAGAGTGGGAAAGATACTGGATTAATAATGATAAGGAAAGGCTTACAAGAGCTTTAATAATTAATGAGCAAAATGTAATCCATACGCCTGTGATTGAACATCCTGTGTATAAGAAAAAGGTATTTCATTCTATGATTTTTTCTTTCCAAGACTGGCTCCATTTTAGCTGTGTGCTGTTTCCAACATGCGGGGGAGAAGTTTACGGTGCAAGTGTAAATGGATTTAAATCGCTTTCTAAGAGAATCAATCTAGGGAAAAGATTGGCGAGTATACTATTTCATCCAAGACTGTTTCCATACTTTTTGGAGTTTGCGGAGAAAACACCCCATTCTGGTTCAAGATTTGATTATGAACAGTATTTCAAAGTGAAAACAGTTAGAAGGACTCCTATACTAAGAGCAACCTTTCCAGTTATTGAACATCATCAGCGTGCTTACGATGACTGGAGTTTAGAGAGAAGAGTATCCCCAGTTTGGTTATATTTCCCTGCCCGGCATCGTCATCCCATTCATCTTACTGATTGGTACTTTAAGAAGTCTCACCAGCTTCAATTAATGCTGTCACTCCATCAAGTATTACAATTGAAAAAATGGGAATAGAAAAAGCAAGGTTCCCCTTGCTTTTTAAAGCTGTTTTTTTAAGTAGATGGACGATTTGGTCCATCAAGCTTTTTATCACCATAGCCTGCTTTTTTTCCTGCTTCTGATTGTGTTTGTTTAGTGTTTTGGTTTTTGTTTTGTGCCATTTAAAACACCTCCTATACTAGCTTGTGCGGTTTTTGATTTTTTCATGCGAATTTAAATAATGTCGAAAAGTTAAAGCTACTATGCAGTTTTGACACTATCTTTGACGAATTGCTTCTAGTTTTGTCATGCGAGAAGGAAGCCTATAAAAGAAGGAGAATTATACCTAATAGAATAATGCGAGGAGGATTTATTAATGAATAAGCCACTGTCCGAAAAGGAAAAATTGCTTACCATGCTGACAGAAATATACGATCAATTAGAAGAATTGGAGTCCGTTCTTGAAGCATCATTCTCCGACCTTCGCTACAGTTTAAATCAAGAGGAACAGGAAAAATTAACGATACCCGTCCAAAAACTTTCAGCTATAGAAAAGAAAATAGAAAACCCAAGTGTTACTCAAGGGATATTGGATGAGTACACAGAAAACAACCAAGTAGCAAAAGCTCTAAAACTTGAATTAGGCTTTTAATTACCGCTAAAATAATAGTACTTGTTAAAAGTAGCAATGTGAATCGGCTACTTTTTTATTTTGTATTAGTAGAAGGGAATAAAAGAAATGTTAGAAGAAGTTATCCATTTAACAGAAAAACTTTTGAATTATAACCAATTATTCATGAAATATTACCAGGAAGGTCGGAACACAGGCATAAAGTATGAATTTAACGATGTAATTAAACCGTTTTCAGATGAAGTGAAAAGCATAAATGAAGAGTGGAAAAAAGAAATGAAAAAATGGCTGACAATGAGCGATCATAAACATCTACATTTAAAGCAAATTGACACAACATCAGAACATATTGAGCAATTATCCATTCAGGCATTCTTTCCTGAAACTAGTAGAACAAGGTTTTTAAATGCACATCGTACAGTTGACTATTTTTTGCAGGAAGTAATAAAAGAAATAAAAAAATAGAAAAGAGATGCTGAGGCATCTCTTTAATAGGTGTTTATGAATTTTCGATGAGGGAGTTTTCGCTTTCTGTCTTAGGAATTACCGCACCTTGATTTTCAAGCTCACGGACAAGAAGGCGATATTCTTTAATGCTAATTTCGTTGTGAATATACGCCTTCTTAGCAAAATCCATTAATGCGTTAACGTCATCTGTTTGATAGTCCCGACTTTGAATAAATTTGCTTTTTAATTCGTGAATGTCCATATTTAGCTCCTCCTTCATCCTTTTTACTATCGTAACACGAAAAGAAAGGATTCCTAGTTTTTAAAATATTTAAACTTTAGACAAAATTCCTCTTTATTAGACAATGTCCTTTGCTAGAGGCTGTGTTAAAGAACAGTGTTGATTTTTATACCCTATTGATTGGAGCGGAAGGCGCGAAGACTCCTGTGGGAGTACGGTTCAGGGGAGACCCCGCAGGCGCAAGCGCCGAGGAGGCTCGCCAAAACGCCCACGGAAAGCGAAGCACCTGGAGCGGAAATCAACAGACTAGTTTTACAGAACAGTGCTATAAAATAATCACCTTTTTATTCTGTTCTTCATAAACTGTGTAATAGAGAAAGATAAAGAGGAGATGTTTGCCCATGATCGGTGGAAAAAGACCAAATCATTTCTTTAATTATGGATACTCGGGGCAAATGATGCACCAAGATCCGGTAAGCACTCAATGGCAGCAACCGTATATGAATCGAAACCAGCCATATCCTTACCAAACTCAAGCTCAAAATTATGAATGGAATCCATTTCAACAACAAAATCCATATTACCCGCAGACTTTTCAGCCATATAATCAAAACTATCAACCAGGCTATGTTCCACAAAATGCGACATACCAGAATCAACCATATTCTCAAAAGGATTCGCAATTTCTTTTCCAAAACCCTTTGCAGCCAAAGGAGGAAATGAATCCTCCTCAATCCTATATGCCTATGAATGGATACCCGGTAATGAATCCTTATCCAAAATCAAATATGATTCCTAAACAACCAGGTGGAGTACAATCATTATTAAATTCCTTTAAGTCACAAGATGGATCGGTAGATTTTACGAAAATGGTAAATACAGCAGGACAAATGATGAATGCAGTAAATCAAGTATCGTCGCTTGTAAAAGGATTTGGTGGAATTTTTAAAGTATGATAGAAGAGGCTGACTCATAGCTACTTGAGTCAGCCTCATTGCTTTTATTGCTTTTTAATCTTCAATTTCAATAATCTTTCCTTTTTCTTGCGGGATTTTAATTTGTAGTAAGCCGTCCTTGTAGGAGGCTTTTACCATTTTTTCATTGATTGCATGTGGAAGTGAAATGGTCCGGGATGATTGCTGTCGAGTAAATCTTTGGCGATATATTTTATTTATGTCGTCTTCCTCTGTTTCTAGCTCTTTATTTTCTACTGAAATGGTTAAGTAATTTCCCGTAATATTTAAATTGATTTGTTCTCTTTTTACCCCAGGAAGTTCAGCCGTGATGATATATTCTTTTCCTGTTTCAACCGTATCTACATGAAAACCAGATCCAACTGGAAAAGGAGTTTTAAAGAAATCATCAATTGTTTGTAAAAATCCCCTTACTGGTTTTTCGGTTAAGAAATCATTCATCGATTTAAACAAATCACGAAAAGGCTCGGGCAATGGTCTCTTTCCGTTATTTTTATCTTCTGGAAGCATAGATGACATAATAGTTCCCCCTCTTTCCAATATTTCACTCCATATTATATGCAGATGAAACTAGGTAGGTGTCGCCATAATATGGCTATAAACTTTTGAACGATTTATTACAACTTGAATTTCTGTGATATATATCACATTAATAATGAGTGTTTGTTTGTATGCTAGGCAGTAGTTTTAGGAAAGTGAGGAAAAAAAATAAATGTTCTGTTATCAATGTGAACAAACACCATCAGGTGGATGTAAAGTTATTGGAGTATGTGGGAAAGATGAAACCATTGCCAGTTTACAAGATACGATTATTTTTGGATTAAAAGGGATAGCAGCCTATCGCACACATGCTAATCAACTGGGATATACAGATGCTTTTGTAGATGCAACCACACATGAAGCATTATACTTAACGTTAACCAATTCTAACTTTAACGTGCAGGAACATATCGAAATGGCGATGAAAGTAGGGCAGGCAACTGTTCGTGTAATGGGAATGCTTGATGAAGCCCATACAAACCGTCTAGGAATACCTAAACCTATCCGTGTAAGTCAAAATAAAATTGAGGGTAAATGTATCGTTGTTACTGGACATAATCTTTTTGCATTAGAAGAGTTATTGAAACAAACAGAAGGTAAAGGCATAAATATTTATACTCACTCTGAAATGCTGCCTGCTCATGGTTATCCTGCATTAAAGAAATATACTCACTTAAAAGGTAATATCGGTAAAGCATGGTATGATCAGCGCCGTCTTTTTGAGGCATTTCCTGGTGCTATACTGGCAACTACTAACTGTGTTATGCCTATTAAAGGGACTTATGCGGATAGAATGTTTACATATGAAGTGGCCGGGCTAGAGCATGTAGAAAAAATTGTGAACGATGACTTTTCTCCTTTAATTGAGAGAGCATTAGAGCTTCCTGAAGCAGCAGTAGATTCAAATGAGACATTACTAACTGGGTTTCATCATGAAACTGTTTTAGGTTTAGCACCTGAGGTGATTGAAGCGGTAAAAACAGAGAAGATTAAGCGGTTCTTTGTTATTGCTGGATGTGATGCTCCTGGGCATGGAGGTGATTATTACCGTGAACTTGCAACATCCCTGCCACCAGAAGCAGTTATATTAACTACCTCTTGTGGAAAGTTCCGCTTTAATGATGTGGATTATGGGGTTGTGCCTGGGACTAATATTCCACGATACATCGATCTTGGTCAATGTAATAACTCCGGTTCAACAGTGAAAATTGCGATGGCATTAGCTGATGCTTTCGAATGTGAAATTAATGAGCTTCCAGTAAGTATAGTATTATCTTGGTTTGAACAAAAAGCGGTTGCTATTTTACTAGGACTTTTCAGTTTAGGCATACAAGATATTCGCATTGGACCTAAGCCGCCAGAATTTATTTCTGAAGGAGTTCTTCAGGTTCTTCAAGAAACATTTAATTTAAAGTTGATTGGTACTGCAAAAGAAGATATGGAAGAAATGCTTCAGCTTGCTGTAAAATAACAAAAAACCCGTCATTTTTGGCGGGTTTTTTGTTGATTCATTAGATTAAATGAATTTCTTCCATTAGTATCTCTAAGTCAAGGATCATATTGCCTTCTTCATCTACTTCGATTAATTCATCCTTTTTCATCTTAGTGAGTGTACGGCTGATGGTTTCGCGTGTAGTACCAATCATGTTGGCCAAGTCTTTGTTGGTGAATTCTGATTTTAATAGAATAGTTCCATCACCCTGTTCTTGACCGTGCTTTTGTGCAATACGTATGATCAGCTTAATAATCTGTTCATACGTATTATTTAAAATTTGTTCTTCTAATCGGTTTTGTAAATCTACAATTTTTTCACCTAGTACCTTAAATACTTTTATACATAGTTCAGGGTTTTCTATGAGCACGGATTCAAATTTTGATATTGGAACAGCAATTAGTGTGGATGGTTCGATAACTTCAGCATAAGCAGGGTAATCTCCTTTTCTAAAAAATCCAACATGAGGAAACATTTCTCCCTTTTTTGCTATTGCTACAATTTGTTCTTTGCCGTTAATATCACTTTTGTAAATTTTAATTTTGCCATCATAAATAAAGTAAACATTTTCAAGTGGGTCCCCTTGAAGGAAAACATGGCTCTGTTTTTTCCAATCTCGGGCAATTGCGATGTCAGTTATTTTTGTTAATTCCAGATCGTTTAATTCTCGAAAAAGCGAGAATTCAGAAAGAACTTTCTTAATTGCTTCTATTTTCATTCTATCACCTACAAAATTATTTCAGTTATCTTCTATTGTAACAAAAATTCCATCAATAGTTTATTTTTATGATATACTTTTTTTACGAACGTTCATTCGCTGGAATAGAAGTAACGAGGTGAAGAGCATGTATGGAAAGAAAAGTCTGCAAGAAATGTTAATAGATTTGAAATTAAAGGAAGATTTTAAAGAAAATATTGTTACTTGGCATACGATCCCGGAAAAAACCGCACAATCTGTTTCACTCCCAGACGAGCTGCACCCGGTGTTGATACAATCATTAAAAACAAAGGGAATAGAGCAGCTATATACCCATCAAAAATCAGCCTATGAGAAAGCTATGGCTGGGAAGAGTATCGTTGCTGTTACACCTACGGCTTCTGGGAAGACCCTTTGCTACAACCTCCCAGTTCTCCAATCGATTTTACAGGATCCTAATTCGAGAGCATTGTATTTATTCCCTACTAAAGCGCTCGCTCAGGACCAAAAAAGTGAAATTAATGAAATTATACAAGCTGCAGGGGTAGATATTAATAGTTATACGTATGACGGCGATACACCCGCTACTATTCGCCAAAGGGTAAGACAGGCAGGACATGTAGTAATTACAAATCCTGATATGCTTCACTCAGCGATCCTTCCGCATCACACTAAATGGGTGTCTCTTTTTGAAAACCTTAAATTCATTGTTATTGATGAACTCCATACGTATCGGGGAGTGTTTGGAAGTCATGTTGCCAATGTAATTAGAAGATTGAAGAGAATATGTCGTTACTACGGAAGTAACCCCGTTTTTATTTGTACATCTGCAACCATAGCAAATCCATTAGAACTTGCGGAGAAATTAACAGAAGATAAAATGTATCTAATTGATAACAACGGTGCACCCAGTGGAAGGAAGCATTTTCTATTTTATAATCCACCCATTGTAAACAAACCGTTAAATATTAGAAGAAGTGCAACGCTAGAGGTTCGAAAAATAGCCGGAGAATTGTTAAAAAATAAAATACAAACGATTATTTTCGCGAGAAGTAGAGTAAGAGTTGAGATCATCCTGACATATTTGCAGGAGTTGGTAAAGAATCAGTTAGGGGCAAAGTCCATAATGGGCTATCGAGGAGGATATCTTCCAACAGAGAGAAGAAAAATTGAGAAGGGGCTGCGCTCAGGTGATATATACGGTGTTGTTAGCACAAATGCACTTGAATTAGGAGTTGATATCGGCCAACTCCAGGTCTGCATTATGACTGGTTATCCAGGAACTATTTCCAGCGCTTGGCAGCAGGCTGGAAGGGCAGGAAGACGTCATGGTGAAGCTCTTGTTATAATGGTGGCTAGTTCAAGCCCACTAGATCAATATATCATTCAAAACCCTGCATATTTTTTGGAAAAGAGCCCCGAGACAGCAAGGATAAATCCAGATAACCTGATTATCTTGATTGACCATATGAAATGCGCTGCATACGAGCTGCCATTTAAAGCAGGAGAACAATTTGGATCTGTAGGAACGGAAGAACTATTGGAGTATTTAACAGAGGAAAGAATTCTATATCAGAATGGGGATAAATGGTTCTGGATGAATGATTCATTCCCTGCACATAACATTAGTTTGCGATCGGCATCTCAAGAGAATGTGATAATTGTTGATCAATCGGATGTGGCAAATGTGAAAGTCATTGGAGAAATGGACCGTTTCTCCGCAATGACACTCCTACATGATGAGGCCATCTATCTACATCAAGGTACCCAGTATCAAGTGGAAAAATTGGATTGGGAAGAAAAAAAGGCGTTCGTGAGGGAAGTGGACGTAGACTATTTTACAGATGCTAATTTAGCCGTTCAATTAAAGGTATTAGAAGTGGACAAACTTCTACCATTACAGGAGGCAGAAATAGGTTTTGGTGATGTAAGTGTAAGGGCTATGGCAACAATTTTTAAAAAAATTAAATTTGAAACACATGAAAATATCGGTTCCGGGCCCATCCATCTTCCAGAAGAGGAGCTTCATACCAATGCGGCTTGGATTTCACTAAATAGACCCCTTGGTGAAATGGGACATGAGCGGCTTGAACAGGGACTGATTGGTACGGCACATGCACTGAGGTCTATCGCACCTCTATTTGTAATGGCTGACCCTCAAGACATCCATGTGATCCCACAAGTAAAAGCGGATCATAATGAAAAGCCAACCATCTTTTTCTATGATCGCTATCCCGGTGGAATTGGTTTAAGTGAGAAATTATACACGGGTATGTCAATGGTGTTTATAGAAACAAAAAACATGATTAATCGTTGTCAATGTGAATCAGGATGTCCGTCATGTATTGGAACAGATACAGTAAGTGAGACAGCTAAAAAGGATGCCTTAAACATTCTTGAAGCATTTCTTCGTGTTTCGGAAATAGACAAGGATGTGGAGACATGTCTTTAAAAACTAAGTTAAATCGGCTAAAACCTCATTTATCAGCAGGAGTAACAGGAGAGGTTAAAAAACCTCTCCCAACGGACATCCCTGTCAAGGAAGTTCCTTACCTGAAACAATGGGAGCAAGAAGGTGTTTTCCCGTATTTTATGGATGAGGATTACTGTTTGATTAGAGAAGTTAAATACCCCCTTTCACAGAAGCATGGAAAATACTGTTTTGGTGATTTTCTTACAGCAGTAGATGTATGGAATAGACAGTCTATTAATCATCCCTTGTCAGCACAAGGACATCACGCAGAGGAATTATTCTTTTTTGACACAGAGACAACAGGTCTTGGTGGTGGAGTGGGGAATACGATCTTTTTGCTTGGGTATGCTAGTTTTTCGGGAGAAGAACTAATCTTGAGGCAGCATATTCTTCCCCATCCGGGAGCGGAGGTTCCGTTATACCAAAGCTTTTTGGAAAACGTCAACTATAAAACATTAGTGACCTATAATGGGAAATCGTTTGATTGGCCACAGGTGAAAACAAGACACATGCTTGTGAGAGAGCATGTGCCTAAGTTGCCAAAATTTGGTCACTTTGATTTATTCCATGCTGCAAGAAGGCTATGGAAGCACAAATTAGAGCGCTTAAAATTGTCTATTGTTGAAAAAGAGGTATTGAGTGTTGAAAGAATTGATGATATTCCAGGATTCTTAGCACCTATGATTTATTTTGATTTTATTGAAAGTAATCAACCTGATGGGATGCTTGGTATATTAAAACATAATGAAGTTGACATCCTTTCGCTCGTTACTTTGTATACCCATTTAACCTTTCAATTGTGTGGAATCGATAATAATCAGACAAGGGCTGAAACATATGAGGTGGGTCGTTGGTATTCCACATTAGGAGAGAAGCAGGAAGCTGAAAAAGTATTGACTAAGCTTACTACAGAGAGAGATGTTACGTCATTTCAGGCTAAGCTTACCCTTGCGTACCAATTTAAAAAAGAGAGGAATTGGGAGCAAGCACGGAAATTGTTCGAGGATGTTGTCGAATCGGATGAGGAAGAGATGATATTGATAGCTTGTGTAGAGGTAGCTAAAATTTTTGAACATAGACAGAAAGAGTACCGCCGTGCAATTGAATATTGTCAAAAAGCGATAACCCTCATAATTCAATCGAAAAATCACAAGTCTTTAAATGGACAAATCTCATTAGAACAGCTTAAAAACAGGTTAGAACGATTAAAACGAAAATTTGCGAAATTTCCCAGGTAAGCGCAAAATTCGTCAAAATCATTTGTTAATTATTAATTTTCGGCATGGTTCGATTGATTGCCACAAAATCTTAACAATTAATTTTAAAAAACCAGCAATTCCATATTGTCTATTGTAGTTGAACAAGGTAAAATGTGAAATTGGATTGAGAAAAAACGACTATAAAACTTATGGAGCTGGTAATTTTGTATAAAGCCATTTTATTCTTATTTTTTATTGTCGTATGTTTGACTGCTGTTGTTTTTACAAGCTTGAAAGATAGCTTTTATTCGATGTTATAGATTGCTTGTCCATTTTAACATTAATAAACAATTAGACTTCTTTGGATTCTCTGATTTGTAAAAAATAGGTGTTTTCCTTAGTACAAGAGTAACTCCTTTAACATAGGCTGTTAATGTAAACAGAATATCTGAAGGGAGAGCAATAAAATGTATTTAGGAACTAATTTTGCGCCGCCAGTCATTCATCCGACACAACAAATTGTGAACCACACATTTTCAACAACGGTGGTGCCACATATTCATCCAGTACACACTACAACGGTAAATCACCATATGTACCAACATAAACACTTCTGCCCACAAACAGCATCATGTTGCGAAGAGGTATGTAATCAGCATATTAACTGCTGTAATCCATGTGCACCAGGAGTGATGCCAGCTCCAAATGCCGTGCCAAATATGATGCCGGGCATGGGAGCACCAGGTTTTGCGCCAGGAGGCCCAGGCTTTGGACCAGGAGGCCCAGGCTTTGGACCAGGTGCACCAGGCTTCGCACCAGGACCATTCATGGGACCTCGTCCTTAAGAAGACTGTTCTAATTGCAAGGGCTTTTAGCCCTTGTTTTTTTTCTGTTTACTTTATTATATGCTTGCTTAATAAAAGTGTTTGTCCTAATTAAAAAATTTCTTATGAAAAGGAGAACATTCTTTGATAAAAGTGCTTGCGATTTCAGGATATAAACCATTTGAATTAGGAATTTTTAAGAAGGACCACCCATCTACTCAATATATTAAAGCTGCTTTTAAGAAGGCATTACTTCCTATGGTAGAACAGGGGTTAGAATGGGTCCTTATAAGCGGACAATTGGGAGCAGAATTGTGGGCAGCAGAAGTTTTGTTTGATTTAAAAACCGATTTTCCTGGGCTCAAACTGGCAGTCATCACCCCATTCCTTGACCAACAAGCATCCTGGAATGAAAATAACAAAGAATGGTACGAATCCGTTCTTGCTAGAGCAGATTTTATTGATTCTGTAACAAAAAAGGGGTATGAAAAGCCATGGCAATTTAGATTAAAAAATCAATTTTTTATTGAAAAGAGCGACGGTCTTCTCCTATTTTTTGATCTAGAAAAAGACGGAAGCCCAAAATACCTGTATGAAATGGCTTTACAATTTCAAAAAAATCATGAGTACCCTGTAGAGTTAATTACGTTTTACGATTTACAAATGATTGTCGATGAAGAACAATTAAAACAAATGGATTTTTAGGGTATGTTTACTACTCTAATTGCATATTTTTAGAATGTTTCATAAATCATTCATTACTCAAAACAAAAAGAAAATTGACAAAAGGACTTATTTTTGAAAAAATAATAGGTAATGATTGGCGAATACTGAGGTGATTTTAATGCTTTCCGATAAAGTAAAGTTAACGGCTAAGGATATTTTAGAAAAAGAGTTTAAGACTGGTGTACGTGGTTATAGACAAGAAGACGTTGATAAATTTTTAGATTTAATTATTAAGGATTATGAAACCTTTCATCAGGAAATCGAGGATTTACAGCAAGAAAATCTTAGACTGCGTAAACAAGTAGAAGATAGTTCGAAAAGACAGCCAGTGGCACAACCTGCTGGAACAACTAACTTCGATATTTTAAAGCGGTTATCTAACTTAGAAAAACATGTTTTTGGCAATAAACTCTACGATTAACAGATTGTACTGTCATTTCCTAATAATAACCATTGAATAAACAGCATGAATTACATATAATAATAAATGTCTTCATTAATGACGTTCGGGTAATCGCTGCAAGGTGCTTTTGCAACTTGTAGAGGAAAGTCCATGCTCGCACGAGCTGCGATGCTCGTAGTGTTCGTGCCTAGCGAAATCATAAGCTAGGGCAGCTGGGTCTAGCATCCAGTTGACGGCCGGGAAAATACCTAAGTCCTTTAGGATATGGTATGAATACCTATAAAAGTGCCACAGTGACGTAGCCTTTCCAGAAATGGAAAGGGTGGAACGGGTAAACCCCACGAGCGAGAAACCCAAATTATGGTAGGGGCGCTTTCTCTAAGGAATTGAACGAGGAGAAGGACAGATTCATTATGAATCTGTAGATAGATGATTACCACCTAAGTACGAGACTAAAAGTCGCTTGCAGTACTATGGTACAGAACATGGCTTACAGAACGTTATTAATGGGAAAGTATGCTGGATATTAACGGCTCTCCTGATAGGGGAGCTTTTTTATTATTTTACTAAGTAAGTTGCATTCGTTAAGAGCTTTTTGTCAATAATGATAGCGAATCATAGGTCAATTCTGTAAATTAAATAATACATACATGTAATAAGTTAAGGGTGAAAACATGGGAAAATATCAATTAATCGCCACTGCTGCGATGGGACTAGAAGCACTAGTTGCAAAAGAGGTTAGGTCGTTAGGGTACGACTGTGAGGTTGAGAATGGAAAGGTCATCTACACGGGAGATGAATCTGCGATTGCCCGCAGTAATTTATGGCTGCGATCAGCAGATAGAATAAAAATTAAAGTTGGGGAATTTAAGGCATTTACATTCGATGAATTATTCGAGAAGACAAAAGCGCTTCCTTGGGAAACATTCCTGCCAGAGGATGCGGAATTTCCTGTGATCGGTAAATCAGTCAAATCAAAGTTATTTAGTGTATCTGACTGCCAGGCAATTGTTAAAAAAGCTGTTGTCGAACGGCTGAAAAATCATTATAAGCGAAGTACCTGGTTTGAAGAAAATGGTGCTCTTTACCGTATTGAAGTTGCTTTGCTAAAGGATGTTGCTACCATTACGATTGATGCTAGCGGTCAGGGTCTTCATAAACGAGGTTACCGTATTGATCAAGGGGAGGCACCTTTAAAGGAGACGCTTGCAGCTGCCCTTGTTATGCTTACAAATTGGAAAGCTGACCGTCCGTTCATGGATCCATTTTGCGGCTCAGGAACGATTCCAATTGAGGCTGCCATGATTGGGCAAAATATAGCACCAGGCTTTAATAGAGAATTTGCTTCTGAAGGCTGGAATTGGATCCCTCAGAAGGTATGGGATGATGCACGGAATGAAGCAGAAGATTTGGCGAGGTATGACCAGCCTTTAGATATTTTAGGTACAGATATTGATCACCGAATGGTAAAAATCGCACAAGAAAACGCTTTTGAGGCTGGTTTTGGGGATCTCATTCAATTTAAGCAAATGCAAGTAAAAGATATTTCTACAACGAAGGAATATGGAGTAATTGTAGGAAATCCTCCTTACGGTGAAAGACTGGGGGAAAAGAAGGCTGTTGAACAAATGTATAAAGAAATGGGTCAAGCATTTAGCAAGCTTGATACATGGTCCATTTATATGCTGACTTCGAATGAGGAATTTGAGCAATTCTACGGAAAACCAGCTACAAAGAAAAGAAAGCTTTTCAATGGTTTTATTAGAACAGATCTTTATCAATACTGGGGAAAGCGTCCACCAAGACAAGAGGAATTGAAGTAATTAGCTATTATTAAATAGTAAAAAGAAGAATAGTTCTTTAGAACTAGGGTGTCTAATAGAGGCGCTCTTCTTTTTTTGGAGGGATATTATGCAAAATCGGATGCCGTTTGAAGTCTCAAAAACAGAATCCTTTTATGACAAATTAAGTGAATGGATCGGCGATTTATTTTATGATATTTTGCCAGAAGCCGGCTTTGAATTAAGGGATGAGCAAATTTTCATGGCTTTTCAACTTGAAAAAGCGTTCAAGGACAAAAAAATAATGTTTGCTGAAGCCGGTGTTGGAACAGGAAAAACGATTGTTTATTTACTTTACTCGATTATGTACGCTCGGTATACCAATAGACCTGCAATCATTGCTTGTGCTGATGAGACGTTAATTGAGCAACTTGTGAAAAAAGAGGGCGACATTGCGAAACTGGAAAAAGTCCTCAAATTAAATATCGATGTTCGGTTGGCAAAATCCAGGGATCAGTATTTATGTTTAAAAAAGCTGGATCAAGTAAGAAATAATGACTTTTCAGATGATATTTCTGAAATCTATGAGAAATTACCTGATTTTGTTCACTCAGGAAGCTCTATGCAAGCGTTCGAGAAATATGGTGACAGAAGGGAGTTTCCGAGTCTTTCTGATGACAAATGGAGTAATGTAAATTGGGATTCACTACAGGATTGTTTTTCCTGTGAGAAACGCCATCGATGTGGCCTGACATTACACAGGGAATATTATCGTCATTCTACAGATTTAATTATCTGTTCGCATGATTTTTATATGGAACATGTTTGGACGAAAGAAGCACGAAAACGGGAAGGGCAGCTCCCGCTATTACCTGAGCACTCATCTGTTGTTTTTGATGAAGGGCACTTACTTGAATATGCCGCACAAAAAGCATTAAGTTATCGCTTTACCGATTACACATTGGAAACACTGTTAACTAGGTTAATGGAAAACGAAGTACGTGAAAAGACACTGTATATGATTGATGAAGCTTTACTAGAAAATGAAGCATTTTTTAACACGATTTCACAATTTTCCTCTCAATCAGTAGGCTCAGAAAAACAAATAATTACTAAACATCCATTAGTAATGAAATCTTGCAGAAAACTGCTCTCGACTCTTCAAGCGTTAGAGGAAGAATTGGTATTTGAAAGTGAATTATATGTTATTAATGAATATGACCTAAGAATTGTAGAAGAGTATTTAGAACAAATTACGTATTCTTTATCGCTATTTCTACAAGAATTAAACGGAATTACTTGGTTTGAAGAGAACAGGGGCGAAAGGACACTTGTCATTATGCCGAAAATGGTCGAAGAAGTGATGAGAGAAGAGGTATTTTCCCAAAAGAAACCGTTTATTTTCTCTTCAGCAACACTGGCTAATCAAAAGTCCTTTGATTATATTGCTAAAAGTCTTGGTGTACAGAACTACCTGTCATTTTCGGTTTCATCTCCATTTGATTATGAAGAAAAAATGGAGATCTATCTTCCAAGATTTTCAACTGGAAATCTTATTGAAAAAACAAATTACCTTGTAAAAATGATCCACAAAACCGAGGGTCGCGCACTTATTCTTTTAAATAATAAAGAAGAACTGACCTACTTAAAAAGTAAATTAGTAGGGGAAGTTCCATATCCAATTTATTTTGAAGGTGATGAAGAAATAAGTACGCTTGTTTCCAGGTTCCAAAATGAAGAGCAGGCTATCCTATGTTCCATTCATCTATGGGAAGGTCTTGATATCCCTGGTAGGTCACTTGAAAACGTGTTTATCTATTCTCTGCCATATCCACCTAATGATCCTGTTTTTACTGCTAAAAGAGAAGGAGTGGCGAATCCATTTGAAGAGGTGGACTTACCTTATATGCTCCTTCGCCTGCGTCAGGGAATTGGACGCTTAATCAGAAGTGAAACCGACGAGGGAATGGTCCATATCCTTTTAGACGAAGACATAAATCCTGAAGTTTTACAAAAAGTTAACGACGCCTTACCTACCGAAGGCAAAGAAAATTAAACTTATAAAGCGGAAGCAGCCAATTAAGGTGCTTCCGCTATTCTTTAAACTCCCTAATAACTTTAGACCTTCAGTTGTCATTTTTTCTGGGGACCATGCTGGTTCCCAAACAAGATTAACTTCTACATTTCTTGTTTCTTCAAGTCCTTGAACACAATATCGGACCGAGGAGGCTCGCCGAAACACCCACGAACCGCTCGTGCCTGGAGCGGAAATCAACAGCCATGTTTAACATAGCCTATTTTTTAAATCCTCGCGCACATCCAGTTCAATAATCCGTTGTTACATTTAAAACACTCCTCTAATTTTAATAGAATAATTCCTGTTGTAGTGCCTCACGGTCGATTAAGTAAAATCCCTCATCGTCCTGTATTACGTATTCTTTCTTTTTCACTTGATTTATTGTGCGGCTTACGGTTTCCCTAGAAGTTCCAATCATATTGGCTAATTCTCGATTCGTAAATTGAGTAGTAAGCCGATATCGATCTCCAACCTTATCACCGTTAGATCCACACAATCTAATTAGTAATAAAATGATCTGTTCATATGTGTTATGAAGAACTTGCGCTTCTAATCTTCCTTGAAGGTCTACAATTTTTTCCCCTAACACTTTAAAAAGTTTAATGCAGAGCTCCGGATAGAAAATTAATATTTCTTCAAACTTATCTATAGGTATTACCACCAAATGAGCATCTTCCATAACTTCCGCATGTGCGGGGAAATTACCTTTTCTGAAGAATCCAGCATGTGGAAACATCTCTCCTGGTTCGAGAACCGATATAATTTGTTCCTTCCCAGCTTGGTCTGTCTTATAGATTTTAATTTTTCCACTATGAATAAAGAAGACTCTATCAAGTGGATCGTCTTGCATGAAAACATACATCTTATGTTTATAAAATCGGGTTTGTGCAATTTTTACGATGGGGTCAAGTTCTTCTGCACATAATTCCTTGAAGATCGGGACCTCGGATAGTCTTTTGATAATATCTGATTGCTTCATTTAACATCACCTTCATATTAGTAATTCAATTTAGCTACATTGTAGCAAGGATTTCACACTAGTTATGTGACCTCAGTCATAGCTAACAATCTTTTTGAAAATAATTCTCGGTTGCGTGATAAATATCACAGGGGTAGGATGAGGCGCTTCACTGTGTGAGATTGCTATCAAAGTTACAATACGAGTGTAAAGAAACATGAGAGGATGAAAGGGTATGGAAATTCAGCGGGGAACACCGGCAAAAAAAGTGGTAAAGGCAAATAAAAATGCCTTGTTGAAATCCACTTTAATTATTACCATTTTACTTAGTTTTACTGTTTTATTAGCTGGAGGCTATTGGATATTTAAGGAACAGGCCCCTAGACCATTAGAGGTTACAAATGAAAAAGGCGAGGTATTATTCACTAAAGACTCCATTATGGGAGGTCAGGCAGTTTTTCAAAAATATGGATTAATGGATTATGGAACTGTTTTAGGACACGGATCATATATGGGTCCAGACTATACGGCTGAAGCTCTAAAAATCTATACAGAAGGTATGCAGGATTTTAAAGCTAATGAAGAATATGGCAACGATTTTTTAAAATTAAATGCAGATGAAAAAGTCATTATTAAAAATAAAGTAATTAAAGAAATGCGCAAAAATAGATATGACAGCAGCAAAGATACAATGGAGCTAACAAATGCTCAAGCCTTTGGACTTGAAAAAGTGAGAGCTTATTATAAGGATATCTTTACAAAGGGTGACGGCTGGGGATTAAAGGCAAATCTTATTAAAGAAAAAGATATGCCTACTAAGGACCGTGCATATGTTGCCAGTGGTGATCAGATTACACAAATTTCAGATTTCTTCTTTTGGACGGCGTGGCTTTCAAGTACCGTTCGTGAAGGGGATAAAATCACCTATACAAATAACTGGCCATACTATGAAGACGCTGGAAATCAATTATCCTTCTCTGCTATTTGGTGGAGCGGTGCAAGTATAACAATCCTTATTTTAATGATCGGTATTATTCTTTATTTCTTCTACCGTTATCAGTTTGGTATGCAAGAGGCTTATAAAGAAGGCAAGTTTCCAAACATTGATTTACGTAAAATGCCAGTGACGAATTCTCAAGTAAAATCAGGGAAGTATTTTACCATCGTATCTGTATTATTCTTTGTTCAGTGTATGTTTGGTGCGTTACTAGCTCACTATTATATTGAACCTGATAGTTTCTTTGGAATTAAGTGGATCCATGACATTCTTCCATTTAATATTTCAAAGGGTTATCACTTACAGCTTGCTATTTTCTGGATTGCAACAGCATGGCTAGGTATGGGGATTTATGTAGCTCCATTAGTCGGCGGTTATGAGCCTAAGAAACAAGGCTTATTGGTAGATATTTTATTCTGGGCTCTAGTTGTCCTTGTGGGTGGCAGTATGATTGGAGAATGGCTTGGAGCAAATGGATACTTAGGAAATCAATGGTTCTTATTCGGTCACACTGGCTGGGAATATATTGAACTCGGTCGCGTGTGGCAGCTTATATTAATTGTTGGTATGTTGATTTGGTTGTTCATTGTATTTAGAGGTGTTAAAGCAGGTCTAAAGCGTGAGACAGATCGGGGTGGACTAATCCACCTATTGTTCTACTCAGCGATAGCTGTACCGGCATTCTATATCTTTGCATTATTTATCAATCCTGGTACTAGTTTCACATTCGCAGATTATTGGCGCTGGTGGATTATTCACTTATGGGTAGAAGGTATTTTTGAAGTTTTTGCAGTTGTTGTCATTGGTTTCTTAATGGTTCAATTAGGTCTTGTAACCAAGAAATCAACAGTAAGACAATTATACTTCCAATTAATTCTGCTATTAGGCAGCGGTGTAATCGGTATTGGTCACCACTATTATTATAATGGTTCTGCAGAAGTATGGTTAGGACTTGGCGCGGTATTCTCAGCCTTAGAAGTTATTCCATTAACCTTGTTAATCCTTGAAGCATACGAGCAATATAAAATGATGCGTGAGGGTGGAGTTAATTTCCCTTATAAAGGTACATTCTGGTTCTTGATCTCTGTCGCAGTTTGGAACTTGGTTGGTGCAGGTGTACTTGGATTCTTAATCAACTTACCAGCAGTAAGCTATTTTGAACACGGACAATTCTTAACACCAACACACGGCCATGCATCCATGATGGGTGTATACGGAATGTTTGCAGTAGCAGTTCTATTATATTCATTAAGAAACATTGTTAAGCCAGAGGCTTGGAATGATAAATTGATTAAAATTAGCTGTATTTTATTAAATATTGGTCTTGCAGGTATGGTATTCCTATCATTGCTACCAGTTGGTTTCATTCAAATTAAAGAAGCCTTCTATCATGGTTATGCAGCAAGCCGCTCTGCATCATTCCTTCAAAAGGATATCGTGCAAACTCTATTAACATGGCGTGCGGTTCCTGACACCATTTTCCTTATTGGTGTATTGATATTAGTATTATTCTGTATTAAAGCTCTCTTTAACTTACGTAAACCAACTCATAAAGAAGAAGAGAAGCTTCCTGTTAAAGATCTTTCAATAGACGAAGATTAATTATGGAATCCGCAAAGTTTAGCTTTGCGGATTTTCTGATTGTTGAGAAAGATTATATCTCTAGGTAATTTTCCATTTTTAGCATCCCTAAAATACTGATATTTCTTAAAAGATTGTCCATGCTAACAGGCCTGTTGATTTCCACTCCGGGCACTCGCTTTCCGCGGGGAGGTCCTGGAGCCTCCTCGGCGCTTTGGCGCCTTTGGTGTCTCGAGTGACCTCTACATCCCGCAGGATTCGAATACCCTCCGCACCAATCAACAGGGGTAAATAAACCTGGAGAATTGCACACACCCTTTTCTAACCTAGCTAAATCTGTTGCAATCTTTTTTATATTTTGGCATGCAGTAGTAAGGAGAGCCTATTCATTTCCATTTTTCAATCACCGTAACCGGCAGTGGCGAAGCACATGTAGCTCTTTCGATTCTGCAAAGCTTCGCTCAATTTTTTCCATTCTAAATTTATAAGGACGATCTTTTTCTAGAATGGAAGAAAAATCAAAATTTTCAATCAAGCGAAGAAGGTGGTCGTCTGGAACACAAATTCATATTCACTATGGCTAAACTCTTTTGCTAAAACATTGATTTCACCACTTATTTTTATTATGTATTAGTTTAATGGAAGGTTATAAGTGGATACACACTGTTGATTGGAGCGGAAGGCGGCGGAGACTCCTGCGGGAGTACGGGGCAGGGGAGACCCCGCAGGAGCGAAGCGACGAGGAGGCTCCCCGGCACGCCCGCGGAAAGCGAAGCCGCCTGGAGCGGAAATCAAAATACTTATTGAATGGCCCAATATATTAATAATATTAAAGTATGTTAATGCGGTAAATTGCTAATGAGTTCATATAAAATAAAAAGGCTATCGAAATTTTCTCGACAGCCTGTGAATCCGCAAAGTTTAGCTTTGCGGATTTTCTTTTTCCGGGAGATTTTTGTAACATTCAAAACAAAGTATCTCATTACTTTCTGTATGGATGCCGTTAAAAAACCCATCTAAACAGTATATTTCCTTGTTGCAGCTCTTGCATGATCCTACTAATTCCTTCAATTTTCTAACCCCCTAACTAAGAAAGAAGTATTAACAAAATCATTTCTTTGGTGTGATAATGTTGCAAACATATGTAAAGGTAATCAATGTGCCACACTATCCACCACGTGAAAAGCATCCAACAATCTTTAACGGATTTGATGAGTTATCATCAGGAGAAACTATGATGATTGTTAATGATCATGATCCGAGACCACTTTTATACTAATTCATGATGGAACGACCTGAGCAATTTTTTTGGGAATACCTTGAAGAGGGTCCTGAAATATGGAAAGTTGCAATCGGTAAAAAGTAAGTTGAGAATTTTTGTATTTGAATTTTCCAGGCTACTTAACTCTTTCTAATCATTTTACGTTTGAATATTTGTTTTCCAGTTTTTTCCCTATGAATATATTTTACAACAGAAAACTCTTTCTGTTTTTTTTTATTATTATTAATCTTAAAAAGCCAACTTTTCAGAATTATATGGTAAAATTTAAACGTTATGAAAGGGGGCAATGCTTTGAGTGCAAAGGATATTCAAATAGAAAATGAATTTTTGGATTATGTAAAAAAAATGACTGCCTATCATGAAGCACTTGGCGTTATTTATTGGGATTTAAGAACGGGAGCTCCCAAACAGGGGGTTGAACAGCGGTCAGAAGTAATTGGGATGCTATCTTCGGAAGTATTTAAAATGTCTACTTCTGAAGAAATGGCTGCATACATAGCAAATTTATCAAAAGCTGAAGTAGATGAAACAACAAAAAAAATTCTTGAAGAGTGCAAAAAAGAGTATGAACGTAATAAAAAAATTCCAGCAGAAGAATATAAAGAGTTTGTGATTATCCAATCCAAAGCAGAGAGTGTTTGGGAGGAAGCGAAAGAGAAAGCTGATTTTGCCATGTTTAGTCCGTATTTAGAAAAGCTGGTTGAGATGACAAGAAGGTTCATAAGTTACTGGGGGCATACGGAAAAGAGATATGATGTCTTGTTAGATATGTATGAACCAGGTATGACGACAGAGGTACTGGATGATGTATTTGGTAAACTCAGAGAGAGGATTGTTCCTTTAGTAAAGAAAATCTCTGAAGCAGATAATAAGCCAAATACAGATTTCTTATTTAAAACTTTTAAAAAGGAAAGTCAACGTGAATTCAGCTTAGAAATCCTGGCAAAGATGGGCTATAACTTTCAGGCTGGACGGCTGGATGAAACTGTTCATCCATTTGCGATTGGGCTGAATCCTGGGGATGTACGTGTCACTACAAAGTATGATGAAAATGACTTTCGGACAGCTATATTTGGTACCATTCATGAGGGTGGCCACGCCTTATACGAACAAAACTTTTCAAAAGAGTTAATCGGCACACCTCTATGTTCTGCTGCATCCATGGGTATTCATGAATCTCAATCCCTATTCTACGAAAATATTGTTGGTAGAAGCCTTCCATTTTGGAAAAATAACTTTGATTGCCTAAAAAAATACGCAAATGGGCAATTTGATCAAGTTGATATTGAAAGTTTTTACAGAGCTATTAATGAATCTAAACCATCCCTTATTAGGATTGAAGCAGACGAATTAACTTATCCTCTACATATCATTATTCGTTATGAAATAGAAAAAGGTCTGTTTGATGGATCCATGCAAGTGAAGGACCTTCCTCGGATTTGGAATGATATGTATGAACAGTACTTGGGAATTGTTCCGAAGAGTGATGCGGAGGGCATTCTCCAGGACGTTCATTGGGCAGGAGGAAGCTTTGGTTATTTCCCTTCTTATGCATTAGGATATATGTATGCAGCGCAATTTAAGCATAAGATGCAGGAGGAAATTCCCCATTTCAATGAATTGGTAGAAGAAGGGGATTTGCTGCCGATTAAAGAGTGGTTAACGAAAAATATTCATCAATATGGAAAATTAAAGAAACCACTTGAAATATTAAGAGATGTTACAGGTGAGGGCTTAAATGCAAATTATTTAATTGAGTATCTCATTGATAAATATCAAAAGGTTTATCAATTTCAGTGAAAAAGCTCCTTCCAATTATTCTCATTTCTTGTAGTGCTGCATTATGGGGGATTATTGCCATATTTGTTAGAAAGCTTACCGATTTAGGTTTTACACCGATGGAGATTGTCACATTAAGGGTAGTTACTGCAGCAGTATTGCTTGGAATCCTAGGTATCAGTAAATATTCGTCCCAGATGAAAATCAAATGGATGGATATTAAATTGTTTATAGGAACCGGAGTTTGCAGCATTGTGTTATTTAATTGGTGCTACTTTTCTGCAATTAATCAGATGAGTTTATCAATTGCTGTCATTCTATTATATACAGCCCCAGTTTTTGTTACAGCTTTATCCTTTCTATTTTTAAAAGAGAAAATGAATTCGATAAAATTACTTTCAGTCTTAGGGACTATTGCTGGGTGTGCAATGGTTGCCGGAGTAAGCTTTCATGCAACAAAATTTAGCTTTATCGGAATTCTAACAGGACTCGGTGCCGGCTTTGGATACGCCTTATATAGTATCTTTGGTAAATTTGCTTTAAAAAAATACCAACCCTTTACAGTCACTTTTTATACGTTTGTCATTGCATCCATCACATTACTGCCGTTAACAAATATTTGGGAAAAGGGTTCCTTACTTGTAAGTAAGGAGGTTCTTCTATACGGTATTGGTTTGGGGCTTTTTCCAACGGTATTGGCTTATTTACTTTATACAAAAGGACTTGAAAAGATAGACACTAGTAAAGCTGCTATTATTGCAACGGTTGAACCTGTAGTAGCTACTCTTTTAAGCGTTTTTCTTTATCGAGAAGGGTTTGGTGTTACACAGGCTATCGGTACTTCCTTAATTCTATTATCTGTATTAATAGTAAATCGGTCAAAAAATCATTCAAAACCAATATATGAAGAAAAGGCTTCAATCCAATGATTGAAGCCTTTTCTCTATTATTTAAACTACCATTTACTCCAAGTTTGGAAACCTTTCGATCCTGGTGGTGCATTTTGAATGATATCAATAAAAGGTATGGTGTAAGCAAAAAGAATTAAAGCAGCAGTAATACCAAGCCATAACTTCCAGTTTTCAAATACCATTGGCGCTTTTTCTTCCGGACGTTCTGCTTCACCAACTGGGAATTCTTCTTCTCCCTTTGGAGCAAAGAATGCTAGATTGATAAAGATAATTAGCACTAAGATAATTCCTAAGAAAAGAATTGAGCCACCAACTGCTTGAGCAATTTGGTAAGGGATCCACTCTGCCGCTTGCTTCGCACCACCATAGGTTGAGAAGGAAGAACGTCGTGGGCCACCAAGCAAACCTTGTGCATGCATGGAAGTTGACATGAAGGCCATTCCAATTGTCCATACCCAGCCTTGAATAATACCTAGTTTATTCATTGCTTTTGTTAATTTACGTCCTGTTAAATGCGGTACTAACCAATATGAGATTCCAAAAAATGTTAACGCAACAGATGTTGCTACCGTTAAGTGGAAATGTCCTGTTACCCATATAGTATTATGAACTACCTGGTCCATCTGGTTTGAAGCGTTAATAATACCACCAGCACCAGCTGGGATAAAGACGGCCATACCGATAAATGGAACGATAAAACGAGCATCACCCCATGGTAGAACTCTGAACCAACCAAAAAGACCAGTTGCACCTTTTGAACGGCCATATCTCTCAAAGGTTGCAAATAAAGAGAAGGCTGTCATTAATGAAGGAATAATAACCATGAAAGTCAAGATAACCTGTAAAAATTTCCATGCTGGATCAATTCCAGGTTCGGTTAATTGGTGGTGAAACCCTACCGGTATAGAGAAAAGCAAGAACAAAATAAAGGATAAACGAGCTAAGGAATCGGAGAAAATTTTTCCACCGATAATTTTTGGGATAATGGCATACCAACACATATAAGCTGGTAATAACCAAAAATAAACTAATGGGTGACCAAAATACCAGAACAATGTACGGCTGACTAAAACATCAACAGTATCCACTAAGCCAAGTGACCAAGGCAGTAATTGGAATAAAACGGTTGCAGCAACACCTAATGTAGCAACGATCCAAAGAACAGTATTCACTACAGCCATAAAGCTTAATAAAGGACTTGGTTGTCCTGGATTATTCTTACGCCATTTTGCATAAGTCAGAATCTGAGCAGAACCATCAATCCAGCTTCCGACAACTACAAAGGTTAAGCCCAAATAAAAAATCCAGTGTGCTTTTAGTGGAGCATAGAACGTATAAAGAACAGATGCTTCTTTAAGCAAAACCATTGTTGCAGCCATTAATGTACCTATCAACATGACCCAAAAACCAATCCAGCCGGTACGTCTTGCTCCTGGGGAATGTCCTCCAGTTGTTCTGCTTACTGCAGCGTATTGAAATCCCATAATAAAGAAAGTGGTTAAAACAAGTCCCATCAAAACTCCGTGGACAGTTAAAACTTGATAATAATCGATTCCCCACGGAAGCTCCCATTTACCAGAACGAACGAGGGTTTGGAGAAGTCCCATCAAACCACCAAGAGCAAGAGCGGAGAAGGCGACAAAAAAGTGTGCCATCGATAGCTTTGCATCACGTGGGTCAACTTTTACTATTACAGCTGTATTGTTAACCATTATTTTACCACCTCAATCTTTGAACTCATTAGATGGTGTCCAGCACCACAATATTCATTACAAACAATTAGATATTCGCCAGCCTTGTCAAAGGTTGTCGTATATTCACTGACATAACCAGGTTCAAGCATCATATTAATATTAGTTCCAGCTACTTCGAATCCATGAACAACGTCTGTTGTTGTTGCAATGACCCTTACTTTCGCACCTAGTGGCACTTCTACTTGCACAGGATTATATGAGAAGGCTGAAGCCACATACACTAATTCATAGTTCCATTCTTTCCCTTCAACTTTGTGAAGGCCTGGCTCAGTAAATGGTTTTGTTTGATTGACCTTCTCAGGATTAATAGTAGTTAAACAACTAGGTGGTTTGTTACCTAGATAAAAAGCACTAACGCCAATTGTGACCAAAAATACTACAAGGGCACCTATTCCAAATGCAAGCCATATTTTTTCAAATTTATGCATATGCATAACCTTTTCCCCCTTCAATCATTAAAAACGTTCTACAAATAGGTAATAGACACCTACCCAGGTGACCACAATGAAAAATCCTAAAAAGAAAACGGAAGCTAATGTTCCTTTGAGAGAAGAGCTGTCTTCGATCTCAGTTTTTTGTTTTGTTTTTAATTCCGCTTTTGCCATCCCCTTGCACTCCCTTCAAGAAAAGTAAAGATTAAATAATAAGTTCTCTTTCATAATACAAAACAATTGTGAAAGTAAACTATATAGTTTTGGAAGTTCACAAATTGTTCATTCCTTAGGTAACTACTATGTTAATGTTAAAAACTTGATATAACAGTGATTTATGTCACATTAACCAAGGGGTAAATGTGACATAAATGTGAACCATCACACTTTACCTGTGATAAAAGTAATTGAATAATATTTCACAAGCATAAAGTCCAGTTTTTGAAACCAAGTCACATTCCTGAAATAGCAAAAATAAGATAAATCATAATGAATAAGTTTAAGGCTGTGTTAAAGAACATTGTTGATTTTTATACCCTGTTGATTGGAGCGGAAGGCACGAAGACTCCTGTGGGAGTATGGTTCAGGGGAGACCCCGCAGGCGCAAGCGCCGAGGAGGCTCGCCGAAACACCCACGGAAAGCGAAGTGCCTGGAGCGGAAATCAACAGGCAAATTTAACAGAGCATAGTTAAAATTAGGAAGTGAGGGTTTTCTTTGGAAAAATATTATTGTGAACAATGTCGATTATTATATAACGCAGAACAATTTTGTGAAGTTTGCGGATTATTGGCAAATAAAAAAATAAAGATTGAAGTTCAAGCTCAACCAGAAAAACAATAAGCCACTAAAATTGGTAAAGATTATGTAATGAAGGAAAATTAAAATCGCGATATAATTTAAGAGCACAACAACAACCTTCAAAACGTTTGCTTCCCTGTCGTAGGGAGGCTTTTTTTTTGCCCAAGTAGTGACATAAACATTCGAATAATTCTCATGACTACTGGAAAAAATACCCGTACATAGAATGAAGGAGAATGTATGATGCCCACTATTCTTTCTGTTTCAGAAGTTATTCCTGCACATGAAATTAATCAAAATAAAGCAGTTGAGTTTGCGAGGGATCTTTTTGCTAACTCATTTAAGGATATTGAAAGACTCTTAAAAGCCTTTCAAAATGGACAAATCGAAAAAAGGCATTTTGTGAAAGGGCTAGAGTGGTTTAAAGGTAACCATACTTTTGAGGAGAAAAATAATGCTTACATAGATGCTGCTGTTACACTTGGTAGTGAGGCGATTACCAAATGCTTAAATAATACTCATTTTCTTGGAAAAACACTGCCTTATGAAGAAATTGACGCGATTTTTTTTATTTCAACTACAGGTGTGGCAACCCCAAGTATTGATGCGAGAATCATGAATCAACTGCCCTTTAGTCCACACACGAAGCGTGTACCTATTTGGGGACTAGGATGCGCAGGGGGGGCTGCGGGATTATCAAGAGCTTTTGAGTATTGCTTAGCATTTCCTGAAGCGAATGTTCTTGTCCTATCAATTGAACTTTGCAGTTTAACCTTTCAACGTAATGATCTGTCAAAGAGTAATTTAATAGGGGTCTCACTATTTGCAGATGGGGTTGCCTGTGCATTGATTTGTGGCGACTCTTCGAATACAAAGAATTATAGAAAAAAAGCGGCATATCCATCGATTATCGGGACACAATCAACACTTATGCCAAACTCATTGGACGTAATGGGTTGGGAGATTAAAAATTCAGGCTTGTACGTTGTATTCTCCAGAGATATACCTCGAATTATTGAAGAATGGTTAAAGCCCAATGTGAAGGAATTTCTAGATCAATATCATATGAACCTAAGTGAGATAGACTATTTTATTGCCCACCCTGGAGGTAAAAAAGTGTTAGATGCCTATGTTAAATCATTAGATATTCCTACTACCATGACAGATGTATCCTTTGAGGTCTTAAAGCAATTCGGAAATATGTCTTCGGTTACAATCCTTTATGTACTGAAACGCATCATGGAGAAGGATATTCCAAAGGATACTATCGGGCTTGGAACAGCTCTAGGTCCAGGGTTTAGTTCCGAACTGCTACTAATGAGGTGGGTGTAAATGAATAATTTTCTTCCATTCCTTGTTTTATTTGTAGTCATCATTACTCAAAGAGTAACGGAGCTTATTATTGCTAAAAGTAATGAAAAATGGATGAAGAAAAATGGAGCCATTGAGTTTGGAGTAAAGCATTATAGAGTTATAGTTGGCATGCATATTCTGTTTTTTGTTGCATTTTTCGGCGAAAAGGTCTGGCTGAATCGCGGTTTATCCTCAATATGGCCTTTATTGCTAATTGTTTTTATAGTTACTCAGTTAGTCAGATTATGGGCAATCACTTCGCTTGGAAGGTATTGGAATACGAAAATTCTTATCTTAGCCAATGCAAAGGTTATAAAGAAAGGACCCTATCGTTTTATAAGACATCCAAATTATTTTGTCGTAGCTATCGAGCTACTGGTTGTTCCATTGTTATTTTCTTCCTATTTAACGGCTATCTTGTTCACTATCTTTAATGCGATAATTTTGTCGCGTCGAATTCAGGAGGAAGAGAAGGCTCTTCAGGATTTAACTGAATATGTTGATGCCTTTCAAAATTGTAATCGTTTTCTCCCTAAGATTGTTAAATAATTGTGACAGTTGGAAAACGTTATTGAAAACGATTATCAGCTATGTTAAACTTATCTCAACGATGAAAATCATTCTCAATCAGAGCTCGATAAGGAAGGTGTTACATATGGCTTTTGCTTTTGTTGGAGGAACCGTAGTCATTTATGCATTTGTCATGAAGCACGTCTTACGAAATGTAACTCATTAAATGATATCAGTTAGAATACTTTCAAAAGCCATGGAGAAATCCTTGGCTTTTTTCT
Organism: Neobacillus phoenicis; assembly: GCF_047302305.1. NCBI lineage: Bacteria > Bacillati > Bacillota > Bacilli > Caryophanales > Bacillaceae > Neobacillus > Neobacillus phoenicis. The sequence continues at coordinate 2,397,595 of NZ_CP154847.1, forward strand.
TTACGTTCAATAAGTGAAAAAACAAAATTTATTCTATAAAAGTTGTGTCAAGATAGGAAATGTTTGAATTATCGTATAAAATAAAAACATTACTAAGTTGCTAAGGGGAAAATGTAATGGTTAAAACCGCAAGTCAAATTGAAACTATTGAAACACTTAAAAATAAGATTGCTTCTTTATATAATTTTTTAACTGATGAGAATGATGAAGCACACGCTGAAAAAACGAAACAACTTGCAAAAAAATTAATGAATAAGGAGTTCCTCCTTGCCTTTTGCGGGCATTTTTCAGCGGGAAAATCAACAATGATCAATCGGGTGGTAGGTGAGAATTTATTACCCTCAAGTCCGATCCCGACTAGTGCAAACCTTGTTAGAGTAAAAGCAGGAGAGGAATATGCCAAAGTATATTTCAAACATGAAAAACCAAGGTTATATCTAGCACCCTATGATTATGGGTTAGTCAAAAATTATTGTAAGGATGGAGACAAAATTGAATCCATTGAAATCAGTCATAGGGATTCTCATTTACCAGAAAATACGGTAATTATGGATACACCTGGAATTGACTCTGCAGATGATGCTCATCGTATTGCAACTGAGTCAGCTCTGCATCTTGCAGACCTTATTTTTTATGTAATGGATTACAATCATGTCCAAGCAGAATTAAATTTCTTGTTTACAAAGGAATTAACGCAAGCAGGTAAAGAGGTTTATTTAGTCATTAATCAGATCGATAAACACAAAAATGACGAATTAAGTTTTACCGACTTTCAAAAAAGTGTGGTTGACTCTTTCGCTTCTTGGGGTGTAAGACCTGCAAGAATTTTTTACACATCATTAAAAGATGAAAATCATCCTTTCAATGATTTCTCAGAACTTCAACAGTTCATTCAATCTAAGTTGAATGATAAGGAACATTTATTAATCCCATCAGTGTTTAATTCTTTACGAAAAATTGCCCAGGATCATATCGATCAATCACATAAGAAAACAGATGAAGAGCTCATTCCTATCCTAAAAATATTAAATGAATTATCGGAGAAGGAAAGACAAGATTTAGAAGCATCCCATCAGAGAGTCTCTCGCGACCTCCAAAAGATAAGTGAAGGAACGGAAATTAAAGAAAAAAACTTTGATAATGAAATTTCACAAATCCTGAAAAATGCAATCATCATGCCATATCAGACAAGAGCATTAGCGGAAAGTTATTTAGAATCCTGTCAACCAGAATTTAAAGTGGGGTTCTTGTTTTCCAAACAAAAGACAAATGAAGAGAAAAATAAGAGATTAGAGAGTTTCTATCAAGATTTACTAGATAAAATAAAGTCACAGCTTGAATGGCATATTCGAGAATTTTTAATGCGAAGTATAAAGGAGTCTGAAATTGAAGATATCGAGCTGCAAGGTTTAGCTCAATCCTTCTCCATCCCTATTCCTATGCAAATATTAGAAGAGACCGTTAAGTCTGGAGCACGTGTATCAGGGGAATATGTTCTTCGTTATACTGAGGATGTTGCCAATGAAATAAAAAGAACCGCAAGAAATCAACTTACTGAATTTAAAAGTATGTTTGTAGAATGTATAACTATTCAAACATCCAAATTACAACAACAGTATGAAGAGGAATTTACAAAAATTAAGAGATATGTAAATGCGCTAACAGAATTGAAAAAGGCAGAACAAACCATCTTTATAAAAGATAAAAAGATTGATGAATTGTTTTCAAATCAAGAGATTCTTCAGGAGGATCGCAACCATCTTTTTAGTCAGCATGATGAAGAATATGATGTGATTAAAACTCAAGAAGGCTCTCAAGTTAGTACGAACCAAGATAAAAATTCTAAAAACATAGTGAATACAAAGATTGTTTCCATGGATGAAAGGGAGATTTTTGAGCAGTCAGATAATCATTTAAAGCAAACCGTTGAACGACTAAATCTTTCATCAAATCTGATAAAAGATTTAACCGGTTTCCAAAAACTTTCTAAAGAATTGGAAGAAAAGGCAAATCGATTGGAAAATAAAGGGTTCACTGTTGCTTTATTCGGGGCGTTTAGTGCGGGGAAGTCCTCATTTGCAAATGCTTTAATGGGGGAGAAGGTTTTACCAGTATCTCCAAACCCTACGACTGCGGCTATCAATAAAATTAAGCCTGTTACTGCTGAAAGGAAGCATGGAACGGTCCTTGTGAAGTTTAAAGATCTTGAGTCAATGCTTGAAGATGTAAATCGCTCCTTAAAGGTCTTTGATTTGCATATTGATGATTTAAACTATGCAGTGAAAATGATTGACCAGATTTTGCTTGAGAAAGGCCAAGAAGGTGTACTCGAAAAAACACATTTTGCCTTTTTACAGGCATTCAAAAAAGGGTTTGCTTCTCTAGTACCTATGCTTGGAACAACCAAGGAAACGGAAATAACTGAGTTTAATGAGTTTGTGGCAAGAGAGGAAAAATCCTGTTATGTAGAGTGGATTGAACTTTATTATGATTGTGAGCTAACAAGAAAAGGTATTACGCTTGTTGATACCCCTGGAGCAGACAGTATTAATGCACGACACACAGGGGTTGCATTTGATTATATAAAGAATTCAGATGCTATCTTATTTGTCACATATTATAATCATGCTTTTTCGAAAGCAGACCGAGAATTTTTAATTCAGCTGGGACGTGTAAAGGAATCCTTCCAGATGGATAAAATGTTCTTTATCATTAATGCAATTGATCTTGCTGAAAACGATGAAGAGAAAGAACTTGTGGCTGACTATGTGACGGACCAATTAATTAAATATGGAATTCGGAATCCACATTTGTATTCGTTATCAAGCTTGCTTGCATTAAACGAAAAACAAAATAAAACTCAAAGCCAGCAATCAGGAATGAACCATTTTGAGCAGTCATTTTATCAGTTTATTTCTAATGACTTAACGGAAATGGCTATATCTTCTGCCGATAAGGAACTGGGACGTTTAGTTGAATTAGTAAATAAGTTAATTCAAAGTTCACAGGAAGACAAAACAGTTAAGGAGCAGAAGCGAAAAGAGTTTGAATTAGAAAAGGCTAAAATAAAGGAGTTATTAGAAAACCAATCAAGGGAAAGCCTGCAAAATCGTTTATTACAGGAAGCGGAAGAATTAATTTACTACATTAAGCAAAGGGTGTTTCTACGGTTTGGAGACTTTTTTAAAGAGGCATTCAATCCGTCAACACTTAGGGACGACGGACGCAATTTGAAAAAAGCACTGCAAGCTGCACTTGATGAATTTCTAGAAAGTATTGGGTTTGATTTTGCACAGGAGATGAGGGCAACTACGGTAAGATTGGATCGGTTTATTGAAAAGATTCTTACAGACTATCATGGTCAACTAATTCGAAACCTTCTTGAAGTAAATCGGGATTTATCTTTTTCAGCCTTTGAAAAATCCAAGTATGAAAAGATTGATTTCTCATTAGCATTTAAGGATATAGATCAACAGCAATTTACTAAAGCATTGGGTCATTTTAAAAATCCAAAATCCTTTTTTGAAAAGAACGATAAGCAATACATGGTGGAAGAACTGAATCGAGTTCTAAGTGTTTTTGCTGACGATTACTTAAAGCAGTCAGGAGATCGTTTGAAAAGTCATTATGAATTTGAATTAGTAAAGGAAACAGATTGTTTGCTATCCAATTTACAGGAACAAGCTGATGATTTTTACTTAAGTCTTCTCTCTGCATTGGATGGAGGCGTTTCGCTTCAAAGGTTAATGGAGATTCAGCAAAAGCTACCAAAATAGATTGGTTTTGAGAAGGGGAGAACTTGGATGATGTTTGTGAAAGACAGGGAATGGCTGTTTAATAACTTGTATGATAGTAATATCATAATTGTCGATTGCCGATTTTCCTTAGCGGATCCGCAAAAAGGCAAAAAGGAATATCTTGAAAGCCATATCACAGGTGCATGTTACTTTGATTTGGAGAAGGATCTATCAGCCCCTGTTATGGAGCATGGCGGAAGACATCCCATGCCAAATTTGGAGGAATTGATTGGGAAACTTGAAAGCGCAAGTATCAATGAATGCAAAACAGTTATTGCTTATGATGATGGGGAGGGAGCTTATGCAGCCAGATTTTGGTGGCTCCTAAAATACCTAGGTCATAAAAATGTCTTTGTCCTTAACGGAGGATATAAACAATGGCTAGAAGCCGGCTACCCTGTGACAGCAGACATTCCTGCGCTTGAACCAGTAAAATTTCATGTTGAACTAAATCCTGGTGTACTAGCTACAACGAAGGAAGTCGAGGAGGTAGTTCAATATCGGCCAAAGGACTGTATTTTGATCGATTCGAGAGAAGAAAAACGATACCTTGGTTTGGAGGAACCAATCGATAAAAAAGCAGGACATATCCCTGGAGCTCTAAATAAGCCTTGGATGGATGGCTTACATTCAAACCAATATAAGACAGTCGAGGAACAAAAACAAAGGTTTTCAAATATCGACGTTAAAAGTAAAATTATTGTTTACTGCGGTTCAGGAGTAACAGCGGCTCCTAATTTCCTTGCTTTAAAAGAAGCTGGGTATGAGAAGGTAAAGCTTTATGTGGGGAGCTTTAGTGACTGGATTTCTTATGCTGGAAATAATATCGAATAAATGACAAGTCCAACCTATGATATAATGGAAAGCGTGTGATTAAAATAACGTTCAAAAGCAGGCAATTGAGTCTTTAGGATTTGCCGCTTAAATATAGGGGGACTTAGAAATTGACTAATCAAAAGCCTTCATTAATGCTTGTTGACGGGATGGCATTATTATTTCGAGCCTTTTACGCAACTGCAGTAACTGGACAATTTATGATTAATTCGAAAGGGATTCCAACCAATGGAATCCACGGATTTGTAAAACACTTATTCACAGCAGTTTCTTCTTTCAAACCAACTCACCTTGCCGTTTGCTGGGATATGGGAAGCAAAACCTTTAGGACGGAGTTATTCCCTGATTACAAAGGGAATCGTGGAGAAGCTCCTATAGAGCTTATTCCACAATTTGACTTGGTAAAGGAAGTAGTTGATGCATTCGATATTCCCAATATTGGATTAGCAGGCTATGAAGCAGATGATTGTATTGGGACAATTGCTCAGCATGCAAAGGATTTTGCTCATGTTTCTATCTTAACAGGTGACCAAGATATTCTTCAGTTACTTGACGAGAGTATATCAGTCATTCTGATGAAAAAAGGCTACGGAAATTATCTTGTACACACTCCTCAAACCTTTTTTGAGGAAAAAGGAATTACCCCAAGACAAATGGTTGATTTAAAAGCGCTCATGGGGGATCCAAGTGATAATTACCCTGGTGTTAAGGGGATTGGTGAAAAAACAGCGCTTAAGCTATTACAAGAATTTCACCATATTGAGGGGATTATTTCCAATTTAGATCGCTTATCAAAGTCTAATAAAACTAAGATTGAACAGGATTTAGAAATGCTGCACCTTTCAAGAAGGCTTGCAGAAATAAAATGTGATGTACCGATCACATATGTCTTAGAGGAAACAGGTCTCTTTATCGAAAAAGATAAAGCTTTAAATAAATTAATGGAAGTAGAGCTTCGTGGATTGCAGCGCCTGTTACCGCTTAATGAAGCAATTATTTCTTAAATTCAAAAAGGGAACTGGCTGTCTTACTTAAGGCAGCCAGTTTTTTTATGGTATATTATTTAGTGTTTTTTTTCTTTGCAGCATTTTCAAGCTTGCTTTTTGGTTCTTCAGCGAATTCAGCATCTTGTCCATACCCTTGAGGATTCACACCGGGTGCTTTAACCCCACGATTAGCATTATGTTTTTTACTCATGAATGTTCACCTCCCATTTAGTTAGTATTTCCACAAGGAATAAAAAAATTTTGATTTCTAACAATAAGGGTAGAGGTGATTGCATGAATAAAGGTGTTTATCTAGCACTTTTTAGCATAGGGTTAGCCCAAGGCATGAAGATTCCCATTCATTATGTTAAAAAGAAAGAATGGCGGCCCGAGCTGTTTTTTGGCACAGGTGGGATGCCTAGTTCACATTCGGCTGGGGTTTCAACACTTACCACATACATTGCCTTACAAAGAGGATTACCAACGTTTGACTTTGCCCTTTCACTAGTCTATGGATTGATTGTTATGTATGATGCTCAAGGTGTCCGCAGGCAAACAGGGGAGTTAACTTTAAAAGTAAACTCAATGAATGATTTAATTGAAAAAATCCAAAAAGACGAAAGTGTCGAGTTTAAACAAAAATCTCCGAAAAGACTTAAAGAGATGTTAGGTCATCAACCTGAAGAAGTCATTGGAGGAGCTATAATGGGTGTATTGGTAGGGGTCATTGGTCATCTCTGTACAAAAAAGAATAGAAAATCCTCCATTTTTGAGGTAAGATTTTAAAGGGATGTGTAAAGATTTGGGGGAGAGGATTGGTTAAGTCAGTGCGTACAGTGGAAGAGTATTTGCATTACTTGGAAGGAAAAGGATTTCAATTCCAAGATGATGCAATTGGTTTTATCTTCTTCGGGAAACATTATACAAATGCTACCGATGAAATGATTAACACAGCAATTGAACTGACATTAAAAGCACAGAAATGCTTTGATGGCAGTTTTTATGTTTCGTTATTGGAAACGCTTATATCAAACCAAATAGACACTAGGAAAGACGCTATAAAGTTTATCAAAGAAAAAGAATTATTAGCAATTTAAAGAAGAAAGAGGTTGACCTAGTCGACCTCTTTTTTGTACATTAATAATTTTTATTCAACCTTCTAGGCTTTTACTTTTTCTAAGTTTGGGGATCTTACTAGTTGGAAGTTCTGCAAATATCATCCCCATAAAAATAAGGATACAACCAAAAAAAGCACTTACAGACAATCGCTCATTTGCCCATGCATAACCCGCAATGGCAGCAAAAACAGGTTCCATCGCAAAAATTAATGCCACTCTTGTAGCTGAAGTGAATTTTTGGAAATTTGTTTGAATAAAGAACGCCATAGCTGTAGCAAAGACACTAGTGACGATTAAAGCAATTAGGACATCTTTAGACATAAGAATGTCTAATTGAAAGGATTTTTTTCCATTTTCAAAAATGAAAGATGAGCCAATTGATAATAAGGCTACTGTAGAAATCTGGATGACAGTCAATAAAAGTGTGGGATACTTACTACTGAATTTACCTGTTAAAATAATGTGTAAGGCGAAACTAATTGCGCAAACAAAAACGAACCCATCACCAATATTCAAGGAAGTTACATTCGTCATGGTTAGTAAAAACAGGCCGAGTGTAGCAGTTAGCACACCAGTTACGGCATTTTTGCTTGGAAATTGTTTAAGTAGTACCATTGAAAATAGTGGGACCAAGACTACACTTAGTCCAGTAATAAATCCGGCTTTCGATGTCGTTGTATATAAAAGACCAATCGTTTGGGTTACATAACCTAGATAAAGCCAGAAACCGATAATGATTCCTGAGGCAACTAGTTTGAAATTTAATTCCCTCAATTGTTTCCTTTGAAAAACTAGAAGACAAAAAATTAATAATACAGCCGCAATAGAAAAACGAATTCCGTTAAAGGCAAAAGGCTCTAAAAAATCAATCGCATTTTGGACAATAACAAAAGTGGTTCCCCAGATTAAAGTAACAAAAAGCAAACTCAAATCTGCAAATAATGGTCTTTTCATGTTGAATTAAAATGCTCCTTCACTTGAGTTTTTTTGTATAGCAAGCCTTGCCAGTTTATCTGCTACCTTGTTTTCGGCGCTTGGAATCCATTTCATAAAGAACAACTCCAATTTTCTTGATAATTTTAAGGCTTCGTCAAGTAAAGGCGAGTATTGTTTGTTTTTTACAAATTCCTTTTCCATTGCCCTATTAATTAATTCCGAATCTGTACGAAAAGACACAACTGTGTGGATCAATCCTTTTTCAAGGCATATTTTTAATGCATGAATAAAAGCATGGAATTCAGCTTCATGGTTTGACATCGTCCCAAGTGGTAAGGAATATTCTTCAGCCAAACCGTTCCCTTTAATAAAAATCCCAGCTCCACTTGGACCAGGGTTACCAGCACTTGCCCCATCAATATAGACTTCTATCATGCTGTTTTCCTCCATTTGTTAATTAATAAAGTTTATCATATTTTAACACAGTAAGGCAGGAAAATATTTTCTTCTGCTTAAGTGGGTATGATAATCATATATATTTAAGTAGAAAAACGTTTCACACCCAAAATGAGTATTTGAAATCATTCATGAGAGGCTGAATACAATGAATTATAGGTTAGAATGGAAATATAAATTGAAAAGTAACGAGAAAGTGCAATTATCATCTGAGTGGGTATCTGGTGAAATAGCCATACAAATAGGTGAAGAGCTTGAAGCTACTGGAAAAGTTACAGAACTTTATTTTTATGATGAAAAAGGGACATCATGGATTTTAAAAGAAATGAAGAAACTAATGACTGAAATAGAGGAAGAACCACATGATATTACGGTATATTTTGATGGAGGATATCAAAAGGAATCCAATCTCGCAGGACTAGGTACGGTTATTTTTTTTAAACAAGGAAAGAAGAAATACCGCATTCGGGCGAATGAACGCTTGGAGCAATTGGAGAACAACAATGAAGCTGAATACGCGGCATTTTATTATGCATTAAATATATTAGAGGATTTGGGTGTTCAGCAGTTGTCTTGCGAGTTTAAAGGAGACTCTCAGGGAGTATTAAAACAGCTGGACGGTGACTGGCCGTGTTATGAGGAAACACTCAATCGCTGGCTTGACCGAATTGAGGAAAAGATGAAAGCGCTTGGTCTTAACCCAAAATATACAGTTATATCAAGAAAAGATAACAAGGAAGCAGATCGCTTAGCTACCCAAGCCTTAGAAGGAAAAGAGATATTTGCGAAAACACTAATACTATAATCGAGGAGCGAGGTTGCTTAGTGAGAGACACTGGTAGAAAGGAATTGTTTAATCATTTAGAAAACGTAATGGTTCAATATTGTGATGGCTGCTTTTTGCATCTGCATGTAAAAAAAGAGGGTGGAAGAAGAGCAGCCCATCGTTTCTGTATCACACAATGTACTGTTGGAGAAAAACTCCAGGAATATGGAAAGAAACTTACGTAATTTGGATTATAGATAAAAAGGCTGACGATAAACGTCAGCCTTTGATTGGTTATTATTAATTAAGATTAAAGTTTTACTACGTTAGCAGCTTGTGGTCCGCGGTTTCCTTCAACGATTTCGAAAGAAACTTCTTGGCCTTCTTCTAATGATTTGAAGCCTTCACCTGTGATTGCGCTGAAGTGTACGAATACATCGTCTCCGCCTTCAACTTCGATAAAACCGAAACCTTTTTCATTGTTAAACCATTTAACTTTACCGTTTTGCATGTACTTCTTCCTCCTAAGCCTTTCAAGACACCCCTGGTGCCAAAGATAAATATTATCATGTAAAAAAACAGCAAAAATAAATTCGCATTTAATTGTTACATGATGCTTTAAATATACAATAAGGAAATTGGACAGTCAAGAAATGCAAACGTTTTTTTGGCTATTTTAACAACTTTCCTTGAAATTTAACATAATTAGAATTTTAAAGATAGAATAACATAAAATTCCAGTACACTCATATGTTAGATTAAAAATATTTGTTATAGAGGCGGGGATATCCATGTTTCGATTTTCAATCGCGGGTGAGGAATGGATTTTACGATTCTCACCACAAGTATTCATTGATGCGGCAGAAAAACAGGTAATCTTGATGTCGCTGCTTCATATTGGTGACGATTTAGCCAACTTTCCACATGGTAATGCCTTTATTATGTTCACAAAGAAAATAGGTGCTATTGTCTTTGATGTAGAAAGAATTCCATCTCTTATTTTAACTGTTTCTAATATAGTTCCTGAAGAAAATTGGTATTTACAAGAATCCGCTGTCAAAAAATTAAAGTAGAAATTATATATTCTTTGTAGGGTTACCTAAAACAGGTAACCTTTATTTAGTTTATTTTGATATAATTAATTTGGGATGCTTTGTAAAAAGGGAGCAATTTATATGAAATTAATTATTGCGGAAAAACCGGATCAAGGGTCAACATTAGCGTCAATTTTTAAGCACAAAAAGCAAAATGGATTTATTGAAATTTTTCCAAATGAAATATTTCAACAAGGAGCCTATGTTACTTGGGCAATTGGTCATATTTGTCAATTGGTTGCTCCAGAAAAGTATTCATCGGGATGGAAAAAATGGTCTTTAGATAATTTGCCGATTATACCGGACCAATTTGAATATGAAGTAACAAAAGATAAGGCGAAACAATTCCAAGTTATAAAACAGTTAGTGGCCAATCCTGCGGTTACGGAAATAATTCATGCAGGAGATGCAGGCCGTGAAGGTGAACTGATCATTCGAAATATACTTAGGCTAACTAAATGCAGAAAACCCATGAAAAGACTTTGGATCTCTTCGTTAACGCCGAATGCTATAAAAGACGGATTTAAAAAACTATTAGAGGAACATGATACACGAAATTTATATTTTGAAGCCTATACAAGGGCTTGTGCTGATTGGGTTGTTGGCATGAATGCGTCACGTTTGTATAGCTTACTACTTCAGAAGCAGGGGTTTTCTGATGTTTTTTCAGTTGGAAGAGTGCAAACACCAACGTTGGCATTAATTGTAAAACGGGAGCTGGAAATAGAGAATTTCAAGGCTGAACCCTTTTGGGAAGTTCTAGGTTTTTTTAAGATTAATGGAAAAAAATATCGCGGAAAATGGCAAAATGACGGGGAAACCCATGTGAAAACGAAGGAGTTAGCTGAAAAGGTAGCTGCTTTTTGCAGGGATAAACCTGCAGAGGTCAGTGAGGTACAATCTGAAAGAAAGGAATTTCTACCTCCTCTTCTATATAATCTGTCAGCACTCCAAGCAGAAGCGAATAAACGCTTTAAGTTCTCGCCTAAAAAAACACTTGATATCATGCAAAAGCTCTATCAAAAAGGAAATGTTTCCTATCCACGCTCAGACTCTCGATATGTAACCAAAGAAGAAGCCCATACTTTCCCGGATATCCTTAATAAATTAAGTCAGATAGAAGATTATGCTGCTTATTTTCCATTACCCAATCCATCTATTGCAGATAATAAACGATATGTAAATGAAAAGAAGGTTACGGATCACTATGCAATAATTCCGACAGAACAAATACCCAAAATTGAAAAGCTTAGTCCAGACGAGCGAAAAATATATGATTTAGTAGTTACTAGTTTAATTGCTGCCCATTATAATAAATCTATTGCAGAATATACAACGGTGACCACACTTGTAGATGGTCGTGCTTCTTTTGTTTCAAAAGGGAAAGTACAAATAGAAGAAGGCTGGAAAAGGGTAATAACTTCGAAAGAACGTGAAGATGAACCAGCACTACCATCCCTCCAAAAAGGGGAGATGGGAATAACTGAAAAGGTAGAAGTGAAAGAGAGTCAAACTCAGCCACCGAAGCGTTATACAGAAGGTCAACTAATTACATTAATGAAAACGGCTGGCAGACATATTGATGATAAGGAACTGGAGAGAATTCTATCAAGAACAGAGGGGTTAGGAACAGAGGCAACTAGAGCAGGCATTATTACAATGCTAAAGGATCGTTTATATATTGATGTCAAAAAGAACCTGGTATATGCAACTGCAAAGGCCAAAATATTAATTGAGGCGATTGGTCCTGAAATTCTGGCCTCACCAGAAATGACTGCTAAGTGGGAGCAAAAACTAAAAGAAATATCCGAGGGGTCGGCCGTACCGAAGCAATTCATGGAACAAACAAAAAAAATGGTAATCCATTTAATCTCATCAAGTCTAGAACAGGCACAAAAGTGGTCATTTTCGGAGGATGTTCGTGATCAATTTACTCCAGGTAAACAAAAAAATAAAAGACAATCGTATACTAAAATAGGCCCTTGTAAAAAATGTGATGGGACTATTGTTGATAAAGGAAGCTTTTACGGGTGTTCAAATTATCAAAAAAACAAGTGTGACTTTACCATTTCAAAAAAGATTCTTGGTAAAACTATTACCCAAAAAAATATCAAACTTCTGCTCTCCGAAGGGAAAACCGAAGTAATTGATGGATTTAAAAACAAAGAGAAAACCTTTAACGCTCGACTTTGTCTTGATGAGAAGGATAGGAAAGTAAGATTTTTGTTTCATGAGCCAGTTCCAAAATAATACAAGAATGTATGAATTAAGTGATAAAGAACCTTGTCACTTAATTTTTTCTATAGTAAACTTTTAATGATTCTTATCAATGGAGGGTACGGGATGCCAACACCAAGTATGGAAGATTATATCGAACAAATTTATATATTAATTGAAGAAAAAGGATACGCTCGGGTATCAGATATTGCCGAAGCGCTGTCTGTACATCCCTCCTCAGTAACAAAAATGGTACAAAAATTAGATAAAGATGAGTATCTAGTGTATGAAAAATATCGGGGACTTCGATTGACTTCAAAGGGGAATAAAATAGGAAAGCGCCTTGTTTTTAGACATGAATTGCTTGAACAATTCTTAAAAATTATTGGAGTAAAAGAAGAAAATATATATGTTGATGTTGAAGGGATTGAACATCATTTAAGTTGGGACTCAATTGATCGAATTGGTGATCTCGTTCAATTTTTTGAAGAAGACCAGAACAGAGTGGATGCATTAAAAGAAATTCAAAAACAAAATGAGCAAGTTGAATAAATAGAGAGAGGCTGTTACTATGACAGCCTCTCTTTTAGAATAGATTTGGATAATGGTCAAAGGTCTGATCCTGATCAGGCAGTAAGGAAACTCTTCCTTCCCCATCCTCAATGGCTTGTAGCCCCTGAATTAAACCATTTTCAGCCTCCACCAACGCTTTACGGGATGAAATAATTCGACCCTCCGAGGTCACAAAGCTGATGATTTCTCCAAAATGATTGCGGTGAAGTGCAACGATTGTTTCCACATGAATTACCCCCTTTCCGCACTAGTGTTTCTAAAAAAATTGAATAATAAACGAAAATGAACGGTAAATGCAAAAAAGAAGCCCTGGAGTGTTGTCCAGTGCTTCTTTGCTCACATAATAAGAAGGTTTAAAATTCGTCTTTGAGAATTGTCTAGCTCCAGCGCCTAGCCCCTCGGGTCAAATACCTTCTGCAATAAAAGTCAAAGAGCGACTTTTTTGCAGAAGAACATTTGCCTGTCGGGGCTGATCAAGGCGCTTCCGCTTTTCTTATTTGGTCCTACTCCCATGTATAAGGAGTTTCTTGATAAACATAATAATTAAGCCAATTTGAAAAAAATAAGTGACCGTGAGACCTCCAGCGGTTGATTGGTGGCTGAGTAGGGTCGTTGTTGGGAAAGTAATTTTCAGGCATATGGATTTCAAGCCCTTTATTTAAATCCCTTGAATATTCTTGTGCTAATGAATCAGATTCATATTCTAAATGACCAGTAATCATCACATGTTTTCTATCTCGTGAGGCAATTAATAATGCCCCGGCATCCTCTGAAGCAGCTAATAATTTTAAACGTGGATTACTTTTTATTGCTTCGATTGATACATCTGTGTAACGAGAATGGGGAGCATAAAAAAGATCATCAAAACCACGTAATAATATATCATTTTGTTCAAATATTCGATGTGCATAAATGCCAGAGCACTTTCGTTCTAATTCGAATTTGCCAATATCATATTGATAGTACAGAGCTGCCTGTGCACCCCAGCAAATATGTAAGGTAGAAGTGACATTGGTGTTTGTCCATTCCATGATTTCCGTTAACTCTGGCCAATACTTTACTTGGTCAAATTCTAGAAGCTCCACTGGGGCACCTGTAATAATCATTCCATCAAATTTTTGATTTTTAATTTGTGAGAAAGTAGTATAAAACTGTTCTAAATGTTGTTTGCTAGTATGTGTAGATTCATATGAATTTGTTTTTAAGAAGTTTACGTTAATCTGTAACGGTGTATTACCGAGTAACCGTAATAACTGTGTCTCCGCTTTTTCTTTTTCAGGCATCAAATTTAATATAAGAATATTTAATGGCCTGATGTCCTGAGTAGTTGCGCGTTCGTTGTCCATGATAAAAATATTTTCTTGTTCCAGCACTTCCCGAGCAGGTAATAGCTTTGGAATGTTAATAGGCAAGTGACCATCCCCTTTTTAATGTAGTTCCACATTTACTTTTGGCTGTGTTAAAGAATATGGTTGATTTTTATCCCCTGTTGATTGGAGCGGAAGGTGCGAAGACTCCTGTGGGAGTACGGTTCAGGGGAGACCCCGCAGGCGCAAGCGCCGAGGAGGCTCGCCGAAACGCCCACGGAAAGCGAAGCACCTGGAGCGGAAATCAACTGGCAAGTTTAACAGAGCCTAACTTTTATAAGTTAATCCATTAATACAACCGTAAGTAATACATGTCAATGAATATTTGAAAAATTCGATATTTACATTATAAACATTATTATAAATTCAGAAAAGATATTATTTTGTTCATAATTTTTATCGGAAAGAAACAGCTTATTTGATACAATTAGAGGGTAGTTTTATATTAATTGCTGAATGCGGGGGATTAATTTGGTTATGACAAAAGTAAAGTCAGACATTGAAATTGCACAAGAATCAAAGATGAAGCCGATTGTCGAAATCGCTGAAAAAATTGGTTTAGTAGAAGATGATCTTGAACTATACGGAAAATATAAAGCAAAAATCTCCAATGAAGTACTTTCCAAACTGAAAACGAAAGAGAGTGGGAAGATCATTCTTGTCACTTCGATAAATCCAACTCCTGCTGGTGAAGGGAAATCGACCGTTACTGTGGGGCTAGGGGATGCCTTCAATCGTATTGGAAAAAAAGCTATGATCGCGATGCGAGAACCATCCTTAGGACCGACTATGGGTATTAAAGGCGGAGCCACGGGGGGAGGATATTCTCAAGTTCTTCCAATGGAGGATATCAACCTGCATTTTACAGGTGATTTACATGCAATTACTACTGCAAACAATGCCCTCGCAGCATTAATAGATAATCATCTCCAACAGGGAAATGAACTGCAGATCGACCAGCGTCGAATTGTTTGGAAACGGGCCGTTGATTTAAATGATCGTGCCTTACGAAAGGTCATCATTGGCTTAGGTGGTCCACTTCAAGGTGTCCCACGTGAAGACGGTTTTGATATTACGGTAGCCTCTGAAATTATGGCTGTGTTATGCCTAGCAACTGATATAAAAGATTTAAAATTAAGATTATCTCGTATGGTCGTTGCTTATAATTATAATAAAGAACCTGTTACTGTTGGGGATCTAGGACTTGAAGGTGCACTAACCTTGTTGTTAAAAGAGGCAGTTAAGCCCAATTTAGTCCAAACAATTGAACATACTCCTGCGCTTATCCATGGCGGGCCTTTTGCTAATATTGCACACGGATGCAATAGTGTAATTGCAACAACTGCAGCAACCAAGTTAGCCGATTATGTCATTACAGAAGGCGGCTTTGGCGCTGATTTGGGTGCAGAGAAATTTTTACATATAAAATCTAGAAGTGCGGGTATTAAACCAGAAGCTGTAGTTATTGTTGCGACTATTCGTGCGCTTAAAATGCATGGAGGTGTAGCGAAAACTGAGCTAGCGAAGGAAAATGTTGCTTCATTAACACTTGGATTTGCTAATCTGCAAAAGCATATAGAAACTATAAAAAGCTTCGGGTTACCAGTTGTTGTTGCGATTAATAAATTTATCACCGATACAGATTTAGAGGTACAAACATTATTAGAATGGTGTGAACGAGAAAACGTGGCGGTTGCTTTGACAGAAGTGTGGGAAAAAGGTGGAGAAGGTGGCATAGAACTTGCTAAAAAGCTTTTATCGGTCATTGAAAAGGAAGAGAACAAATTCCATCCGTTATATGAATTGTCTGATTCACTTGAACAAAAAGTAAGAACCATTGTGCAAAAGGTGTACGGCGGAAAGGATGTTGAATTTTCACCAAAAGCGAAAAAGCAGTTGATTGACTTTGAAAAGTTCGGTTGGTCAAACTTGGCTATCTGTATGGCAAAATCACAATATTCATTATCTGATGATCCTGCTAAACTTGGTAGACCGACAGACTTTATTGTTACGGTAAGAGAGTTTAAACCATCAATTGGAGCTGGATTTATTGTTGCATTGACAGGAGAAGTAATGACCATGCCAGGTCTACCTAAAAAACCAGCTGCCTTAAATATGGATGTAGATGAAAACGGAAATGCAGTAGGTCTTTTCTAAAAGGAGTCGAATGATTAATGTTTGATCCAACAGCCTTTGATAATATGAAAGTAATTGTTGAAGGTGCACTATACGACAGGGACCTTAGTGGGGAGATTATCATTACCGATCGCAATGACATGGTCAATATGGCAAAAATGTCCCGTCATTTCAACATTAGCTTCTCCATTCCACAAGGAAAGCCAAAAGCTGTTTTAGGAAAAATAGAACTGGAATCCAAGCTTGTCCATTTATCAGCAGAGCTTCTTCCAAGCTCTCAGACTGAACAGCTTGTCGGCTGTTTAGTAAAGCTTTTTTTTACCTTTGATATAGAAGCGGTTGAAGTTGATTACCATGGACTAAATACGATTCTTTTGGGAATATGGGGAACTTCTAGGAAAATTACATTATCCATTCGACATGATCCGTTAGAGCCTAATAAAAAGAAAAAAGGGATTATAACAGTGGACTTTGAACGCTTAATAACTGAAGACCAGCTGGATGATTTAGTTGATATGACAGATGTCATGATTACCACCCAACAAAAAATAACAGAGTATCTAAATAAATAGAGGTTCTTCATGGTAAAAGGCTGTCTCATTTGAGAACAGCCTTTTATTTATGTTTAAATATTTACAATATTCAAATTAAAGGGTACGATATTATTACCTAGATAATATGACCTCATACTAATTATAAGGGGAGATCAGATTGGTCAAAACGGCTTGGGTTACGGATAGTACCGCATTTTTAGACGTGGAATTAAAAAATCATCCAGATTTATATACAGTACCATTAACCATTTTGCTAGATGGGGAGGAGTTTTCCGATGGAATTGACTTATCTCCCGCAGAACTATTTGAAAGATTAAAGCATTTGAATACCCCACCTAAAACATCACAGCCTTCTGTTGGTGCGTTTCAGGAACTATATGAACGGCTTGCAAAGGAATACGACCAAATTGTAACCGTCCTTCTTTCGGGTAAACTTAGTGGCACTGTGTCCTCTAGTGAGCAGGCGGCTAAACTTGTAGATGTCCCTGTCACTACTTTTGATTCGAAAATACTCACCTATCCCATGACGGCTATACTGAAAAAAGGAATGGAACTACTTAATAGTGGTAGCAATCTAGAATCCGTTCTTGATCACATGGGGAAAATAAGGGATACAAATGAGACCTATGTTCTTGTCGGTAGCTTAGAACAGTTGCATCGTGGCGGGAGGATGAATGGGGTACAATTTTTCTTGGGCAGTTTGCTTAACGTTAAGCCGATTATATCTATTGAAGACGGTGTATTAAATGTAAAAGAAAAAGTTCGCAGTGAGAAAAAGGCAAAGGAAAAAATCCTAGATTATTTTAAATCCTCCTACGAGAAGTATCAATTTAAAGAAGTTTATATTTTGTACGGTTTACATGAGGACCAGGCAAATAGCTGGAAGACTGAATTAGAGCAACAGTTTCCAGCATTAACAGTAATTTGCTGTCCATTAGGTGCTGTCATTGGCGTACACGCTGGAGAAAACACGCTTGGAATTAGCTGGCATAATGCGTTGAAATAACTTCTTCGTCTGAAGTGCATACTAATATCGCATTCAAAACAAAAAAAAGGAGATGCGTTATGAGTAAGCAAGGAAGGCAAAATGCAAATCAAACAAGAGCGCAAATTGAAAAACAGGATAGTAGAAACGATGTTGAACTTGGTAATGAGTTTCAAATCGGAAACTCAGGGTCTCAAAGTCAGAAGAAGAGCGGACGTCAAGTAAACAAAAAATAACTCCGATATGTCGGGGTTATTTTTTTGTCGTTTTTCATGTTAAAATAGCTAGGGGGAAAGTAGGTGCACATTGTGAAAAATCAAATCATTGAGAAAACAGAATTGTATGTCCGTAACGAACTAGGTGAAGATGTGACTGGACATGATTGGTATCATGTAGACCGTGTTCGAAAGAATGCTTTACATATATGTAAGGAAGAAAAGCAGGGAGATCCATTTATTATTGAAATGGCCGCTCTCCTTCATGATATTTCAGATGAAAAGCTAAATGAAAGTGTAGAGAAAGGAAAAGAAAAACTAGATTTCTTTCTTCAATCAATCACTCTTTCTAGTGAAGAACACTCTCATATCCTTCAAATAATCCACTCTATTTCATATAAAGGCGGCAGTAAAACAGATCTTGAATCTGTTGAAGCTAAAATAGTCCAGGATGCTGACCGATTAGATGCTATTGGAGCAATCGGAATTGCAAGGACGTTTGCATATGGCGGTAAAAAAGAGCAACAAATATACGACCCAAACATTCAGGTTAGGGAAATAATGAGCCTGGAAGAATATCGTAAAGGAAAGTCAACCAGTATCCATCATTTTTATGAAAAACTGTTAAAATTAAAAGATCTATTGAATACCAATGAAGCAAAAAGAATGGCTGAGAGTCGACACCATATGATGGTCCTATTTTTAGAACAGTTTTTCCAAGAATGGGAGGGACAAATATGAAAATGCTCACTGTAGAGAATGTTTCGAAAACGTATGGCGAGAAACAACTCTTTAATAATATTTCATTTACAATCAATGAAAAAGAGCGGGTTGGTTTAATCGGAATTAATGGAACCGGAAAATCCTCATTACTAAGTATTATCGCTGGTTTGGATCAGGCGGATGAAGGAAAGATTATAACTGGGAAAGATTATTCTATTTCGTTCTTAAATCAACAGCCAGACTTGGATGTAAGTAAAACAGTACTTGAGCAAGTATTTCATGGCGAAGCACCCATATTAAAGTTAATGCGTGAATATGAAAAAACTTTGTTGTTACTTGACAAAGCTCCTAACGACACGTCAATACAAGAAGAACTTTTTCAATTACAAAAACAAATGGATGCATTAAATGCATGGGATGCGAGTACGAATGCCAAGTCCATCTTAATGAAATTAGGAATTGAAGATTTCACTAAGAAAATTGGCGAGCTTTCCGGCGGACAAAAAAAGCGGGTTGCCTTAGCACAAGTACTAATTGAAGAGCCAGACTTACTAATATTAGATGAACCAACAAACCATCTCGATTTTGATTCCGTCAAATGGCTGGAAGATTATTTAAGCAGATATAGCGGATCCATCCTGTTGGTTACACATGATCGTTACTTTTTAGATCGTGTGGCTAATAGAATGTTTGAATTGGATGGTGGAAATCTATATAGCTATAAGGGCAATTATGCAGCATTTTTAGAAGCCAAGGCAATACGCGAAGAAAATGAAGCGGCAACATTTGAAAAGAGAAAGAATCTTTTCAGACGTGAGCTTGAATGGATGCGAAGAGGTGCCAAAGCAAGAACAACCAAGCAAAAGGCTAGGATACAACGTTTCGAAGAACTAGATGATAAACTGGCGAGTGGAAAACCAACAGGGGAAAAGGTTGATATTTCCTTACATGGTAGCAGACTTGGTAAACAGGTTTTTGAACTTAAGAACGCAACAAAGAGTTATACGGATAAAACAATCTTGAATCACTTTGATTTACTAGTTAAACCGGGTGATAGAATTGGGATTATTGGACGAAATGGTGCGGGTAAATCGACACTATTAAATATTCTAGCAAAAAAGATTCCTCTTGATGATGGGGAATTCATCATGGGGCAAACCGTGAAAATCGCTTACTATACACAAGAAAGCGAAGACATGGATGAAAATAAGCGGATGATTGAATACATTAAGGAAACGGCCGAAATTGTTGAAACATCGGATGGAAAGACGATTTCTGCCGCCCAAATGCTGGAACGTTTTCTATTCCCTCCTTATTCTCATGGAACACCCATTCGAAAGCTATCAGGTGGAGAAAAACGACGACTATATCTATTGAAGCTTTTAATGACAGCACCAAATGTTCTTTTGCTAGATGAACCAACAAATGATTTAGATACACAAACATTAACCGTTTTAGAAGATTATCTTGATGAATTTCCAGGAGTAGTTATTACGGTATCCCATGATCGTTACTTCCTGGATAAGGTGGCTGAAACACTGCTTGTGTTACGAGGTGAAGGGATTATTGATTCTTTCTATGGGAATTACACTGATTACATTGAAAAAGAAACTGCTTTAGAAGTCCAAAAAACGAATACTGTACAAACCCAACCTGTTAAAACTCCAGAAAAAGAAAAAAAGAAGAAAATGACCTATATGGAGAAAAAGGAATGGGGAGAAATAGATGAAGTAATCGCAAAAACAGAATCTCGCTTAGAAGAAGTAGCTGTTAAGATGGGGAATATAGGCAGTGATTTTACAAAAGCCCAGGAATTAATGAAGCAGGAAGCAGAATTAAACGAAAAACTAGAGCAATTAATAGAGCGCTGGTCGTACCTCTCAGAGCTTGCCGAAAACGAATGAGGTGATTGTGTTGAAAATTAAGGCGATTGAACCAACGCCAAGTCCAAATACAATGAAGATAATTTTAAATCAAGAACTCCCAATGGGAAAAAGTCATAACTATAAAAAAGAAAACGCAACTGATGCACCAATCATCATACAGGATATCTTACACATTGAGGGCATCAAGGGCGTCTATCATGTGGCAGATTTTCTTGCTGTTGAAAGGAACGCAAAATACGATTGGAAGGAATTATTGCCAAAGGTTCGATTAGCCTTTGGTGAACTAGAGGTAGAAGCAGCAGATTCGAAAAAAGTGGATGACCACTTTGGTGAAATAAAGGTTGAAATTCAAATCTTTAAAGATATTCCGTTACAAGTGAAGCTTTCAGATGGTAATGCTGAACGCAGATTCGGAATGCCAGAATACTTCTTAAAAGCAAGAGAAGAGGCCCAGCTTCCAGAAGATAATTATATTCTGCTTAGAAAATGGAAGAATCAAGGAGTTCGCTATGGGGATTTTGAACAAATTGGTCAAGATGTGGTAGAAGAATTAATTGCAGCCTATCCAATGGAACGCCTTGAAGAACTAGTCGAAAAAGCAAAGGCAAATGAACCAATCATGGAACAAAAGAGTAGGCCTATCCGAAAGAAAGTATCGACAGAGGATTTAAATCATCCTGATTGGCAAATACGTTACAAGGCTCTAGAACAAATGGAGGATCCTGATCTGAAGGATTTGCCAATCCTCGAAAAAGCTTTATTAGATGAGAAACCATCTATTCGAAGACTTGCCACTGTATACCTTGGTATGATTAAAGAAAAGGAAGTTTTACCTCTCCTATATAAAGCACTTAAAGATAAAACTGTAACAGTCAGACGAACAGCAGGCGATTGTTTATCTGATTTAGGCTTCCAAGAAGCACAAGAAGAGATGATGAAAGCACTGAAGGACCAAAGTAAATTAGTTCGCTGGCGGGCTGCGATGTTTTTATTTGAGGTTGGAGATGAAAATGCATTAGCTGCTTTAAAGGCTGCGGAGAATGATCAGGAATTTGAAGTGAGTATGCAAATTAAAATGGCTATCGAACGTATTGAAGGTGGAGAAGAAGCAAGAGGTTCTGTTTGGAAACAAATGACCGAAGCAAGAAAAAACGAGGAATAATAGTATTAAATTGCAAACTCTTGTTTGAGTATTGTATTCTAATATGGATAAAGAGAAACGGAGTGATCAATCATGTCAAATGCATATGAAGAATATATGAAACAAATGGTACTACCAATGCGCCAAGAGTTAACAAGAGCAGGGTTCACAGAACTGCAAACACCAGAAGAAGTTGAGCAGTTTATGGATAACGCAAATGGAACGACACTTGTTGTCGTGAATTCAGTATGTGGTTGTGCAGCTGGTTTAGCACGTCCAGCAGTAACTCAAGCTGTTTTAAATAGTGAAAAGAAACCTGACCATTTGGTTACTGTTTTTGCTGGACAGGATAAAGAAGCTACTGCTAGAATGCGTGAGTTCTTTGATGGGATTGAGCCATCTTCACCATCAATGGCCCTGCTCAAGGATAACAAGGTAGTTCATTTTATTCCAAGACATGATATTGAAGGTATGCCAATGGAAATGGTTATGCAAAATTTATTGAGTGCACTAGAGGCACATTGCTAGTAGGATGTCATTCGACGTCCTATTCTTTTTTAAATGAGTAAGTAGGATGATGATATGTTTATAACTACTGCAGGAAGAACAAATCAGCAAATGATTGAAAAAGCTATTCATACCGCAAAAACGTTAGAAGTACCCTATGTGCCAAGAAAAAAGAAGTCCATTCTTCTCTTGCAGCAAGAATGGGAAAGTGAGTGCCTTGTGGTAGGGAAAGAAAGATTTGAACTATATGAAAAAGGGAGCAATGAACCCTTTTTCTTTCATCCCAATTCAGCTATGTTTAGGATTAAGCGATTGTTACAAGGAGATCATGATCCTTTTGCAGATATTGCTCAGCTTTCAAAAGGGATGACCGTTTTGGATTGCACTCTTGGTCTTTCCTCTGATGCGATTGTAGCAAGCTTCCTCGTTGGGGAAGAAGGGAAGGTAATTGGAATAGAAGGACAAAAATATTTGGCCTTCATCGTTCAGAAGGGGCTTCAATCATGGGATGCTGGTTTGGAAAGTATGAATGAGGCAATGGAAAGAATTGAAGTGGTTCATTCCTCTTCACTTGATTATTTGAAGAAACAGCCCAATGTTTCTGTAGATTGTGTATATTTTGATCCAATGTTTGAGGAAAGTGTACTTGAGTCGGATGGAATAAAGGCGTTAGGCCAATTTGCTGTGTATGACGATTTAACAGAGGAATTGTTGCAGGAAGCAAATAGGGTAGCCAAAACTCGAATTATATTAAAGGATCATTATAAAAGCACCCGCTTTGAAAAATACGGTTTTCAAGTAGTTAGGAGAAAAACGTCTAAATTTCACTTTGGTGTGATTAATAAATAAAGAACTCTTTGGTTCCGTTCAGATTGTCGAGAAGATTCTTTTTCTCGGCAATTTTTCATATTAACCCACCCAAAATACTGATTTTTTATATTATAGATTGACCATGCTAACGGGCCTGTTGATTTCCGCGGGGAGGCTCCCCGTCACGCCCGCGGAAAGCGAAGCCGCCTGGAGCGGAAATCAACATACTTATCGAATGGCCTATATTAATATCATATAAGAAATTAACGCGGTGAATTGTTATAGGAATCGACAGCCAGAATTGAAGGATATTCGCTTCCGTTCTTTTTATAACAATATTAAAAATATTAAACTGGTTTTTTCCATTTTTCTAAAAAAAGAAGTATAATATCTTTTAAGATATTAAAAAATTCTAGTAAATATAACTTCGATAGAATAAGGTGTGAACTAGTGATGAACAAGTGGCTTCGTAAACCGTTATTTGTATTAATTTCTATTTTAACCTTTGGTCTTGTTACACCAACACAGCTAATGAATTCTGTAAATGCGGAGAACTTCAAGGACATAGATGCTTTTGAAGCGTCGGCAGATAGAAGTATTACTCAGCATAATGGATTTTTTGAAGAATCAGAGTTTAACCGGGAAGAGTTTATGGAACAATTAATAAAGCAGGCAGAAATTCAGTCTTACCAAAAGTTTGGAACAAAAATTAAACCAGTAATTGAAGATGAATTTCGCGAAGTTATTTTGCCTAACATTGAAATGGCCATTGCCCAAACGGCTGACCAATTCCCAGAAGAGGATCTGAAGAACCTTACAATTTCTGAACAGCCAGGTTCTGGTCTTTCAGAAAAAATATTTAATATTAAAAGCAGCTTAACAGGGAAAGATATTCTACGTTTCCATGTAAGACGTGACAATCCACCACAAGCAGGTTACTGGTTTAATTTTCATTATCATACCATTTATGATGACTATCAAAGCCATCATGAATTAGGATCAATCTTCTGGGCTAAAAACACGCCTCCTAAATGGATGAGTTAGGTTAGAATTGCGAATGAGAACGAAAAAAATTTTTATAATAAATGAAACCTTTTTATGAGAAACTCGTAAATAGACTATTACTTAAAATGGAGGAATGAAAAATGGCAGTAAGTTTATCAAAAGGTCAAAAAGTTGATTTAACAAAAACAAATCCAGGATTAACGAATGTAGTAGTTGGACTGGGATGGGATACCAATAAATATGACGGCGGAAATGACTTTGACTTGGATTCATCTGTTTTCCTTTTAGGGGATAACGGAAAAGTTACCAATGAAACTGATTTTGTTTTTTACAATAATCCGCAAGGAGCAAACGGAGCTGTTGTACATACTGGTGACAATCGCACAGGTGCTGGTGATGGTGATGATGAACAGGTGAAAATTAATTTAACAACTGTTCCAGCAAATATTCAGCGTATTGCATTTACAATTACAATCCATGAAGCTGACAGCAGAAACCAAAATTTTGGTCAAGTTTCAAATTCCTATGCGCGAATTTTTAATGAAGCTACAGGTGAAGAATTAATCCGCTATGACTTAGGGGAAGATTTCTCTATCGAAACTGCAATTGTTGTTGGCGAGTTGTATCGTCATAACGGTGAATGGAAATTTAGTGCAATCGGCAGTGGCTATCAAGGTGGATTAGCAGCGCTTGCTACTGATTTTGGTTTATCCGTAGGTTAATAAATGTGCTAGAAGAAGACCCAGTTATCAATGGGTCTTTTTACAAAATGTATGTTTTATTAAAACGCAGAGCTAAAGCGCCTGAGACCATTCTTTGACCCATGGCGCTTGTGCTTTTCTACTCTGGGAGGAATTTTTTTAATGTCAGTTTTAAATCATATCTTAGACACGTATTCTCAGTTTTTTAATTGGAGTATGTGGGCAGAAGTATTAACAAATCCTGTTAGCTGGGGCTTGATTGGTACACTGGTTATTCTGGAAGGCTTATTATCAGCTGATAACGCGCTTGTTCTAGCCGTAATGGTTAAGCACCTGCCACCTGAAAAACGGAAAAAAGCTCTATTCTATGGACTATTAGGTGCCTATGCTTTCCGTTTCATTGCAATCGGAATTGGTGTATTCCTGATTAAGCTTTGGTGGGTAAAAATATTGGGAGCGGGCTATCTTGCATGGTTATCAATCAAGTACTTTATTGATAAACGAAAAGGGTCCGAAGAGGGTGAAGAAGAGGCTGAGGGGTTAAATCAAAGTGGTTTACTAATCCGCTTATTTGGTACCTTCTGGGGAACCGTTGTAGCGGTTGAATTAATGGATATTGCCTTCTCTGTAGATAGTGTTCTTGCTGCCTTTGGTGTAAGTGAACAGGTTTGGGTATTACTAGTTGGAGGTATGCTTGGCGTATTAATGATGCGAGGAGTTGCAGGTGTATTCTTAACCTTGATAGACCGTGTACCTGAGCTTGAGACGACAGCATATATCTTAATTTTAATTATTGCCTTAAAGATGCTTCTTGCTGTTTTCCATATAGATATGGGACATTTAACGTTCTTTATTATCCTATTAGTGACATTTGGAGCTACATTTGTCGTTCACTTTATGAATAAAAAGAAGGAAGAAAGTAAAGGCAATTAATTTAATTTTATAACAATATTAAAAGGGGAGCTGACGAAAGTCTGTTTCCTTTATTTCATTATAAGGAAGTATAAATCAATCTCGACTTCGAGAATTGTCCAGCTCCAGCGCCTAGCCCCTCGGGTCAAATAACCTTCGGCAATAAAAGTCAAAGAGCGACTTTTCTTGCCGAAGAACATTAGCCTGTCGGGGCTGTTCAAGGCGCTTGCACTTTTCTTATTACCTTGAACTGAGGAGATAAAATGAATTTTTTTACCTATTTCTACGAGGAGGAACTTAATCGTTTCTTCTTTAAAAGACCACAAAGCTTCAATAAATACTCTAATCGTGAGCTGTTGTCATATGGATTGGGAGCAACCCTTTACATGCCGGCAACACGTCCAAATATCCACCAAGAGATTCTTTCAAAAAAGCATGAAGGATTAACCTCACTTGTTATTGATCTTGAAGATGCGGTGGGTGACAAAGAGGTTGATAGAGCTGAAATGTTGCTAATGACAGAATTACTTAAATTATATGGAGAATTGAATAAAGGATTTTTAAGTTTTGTAGACTTACCTTTGATGTTTATTAGGGTTCGAAATGTTGAGCAATTTAGGAGAGTAAATGAACAATTAGGAGAAGCGACAAAACTTCTTACAGGTGTGGTATTACCAAAGTTCACGGCAGAACGTGGTGAAGAGTTATTAACTGAAGTCCTAAAAATTCATTCAAATGAGCACCCTTTTTATGCAATGCCAATTCTTGAGACAGCAACAGTCATTCAAAAGGAAACTAGAATGGAAGAATTAATGAACATCAAGCAACTACTCGATCGTTATAAAGATAATATTCTGAATGTTCGAATAGGGGCGACTGACTTTTGTGGGTTATATGGGATAAGAAGGAGTGCTGACACAACAGTATACGATATTGCTGTATTAAGAGACTGCATCTCAGATATTATTAATGTTTTTCAGAGATTTGATTGCCCATATGTAGTCTCAGGGCCGGTATGGGAATACTTTTCAGCTAAAAAAAGAATGTTAAAGCCACAACTAAGGCAAACCCCTTTCCGTGAAAAATATGGTGATGAAGGGTTGAAATGGAGAGCCAAATTAATAGATGAGAATATAGATGGTTTCATTAGAGAAGTCCTTATGGATATCGCAAACGGTTTGACAGGAAAGACAATTATCCATCCATCACATATTAAAATAGTTCAAGCTCTTAATGTAGTTTCCTATGAGGAATATATAGATGCGAAAAATATAATCGAAGCTGCTACTGGAGACATTGGAGTGTTTAAAAGTGACTTTTCTAATAAAATGAACGAGATAAAGCCTCACTATTTTTGGGCAAAAAAAATGATCTTAAAATCGAAGCTTTACGGGGTGTTACATGAAGAATTCACAAACATTGACCTTATCAAAAAAGAAGTATACGTTTAATATCCTTGACGCGCTTGAAACGCAAATAGAAATAGAAAAAAATTTGTACAATCTACCGATTGATGAGCTTTTTACAATGGCGGCAAGAATCAATAAAAAGCGCTCGTTCCTATTCGTAAGCAAGGTATTAGGCAAGCATTTACCCATTCTCCCTAATAAAGGACTGCTAACTGCAGCATTATTAGCTGTTAAATACATGGAATCGGTTAAGGGGATACATTGTGAGCACAAAGATGAGTTATTGTCCTTATTTACTAGAGAGGGAGAAACATATTCCCATTTTCCCTTTGTCCCAAATTCAATCCAACCTGTTGTCATAGGGTTTGCAGAAACGGCGACTGCTCTCGGACACGCTTTTTTTGATTGTTTCCATTCCGCTGAATTCTTTCATACAACAAGGGAAGAAATGTGGGACCAAGACCCATGTGTCACCTTTGAGGAAGAACATTCACATGCAACCTCTCACAGGTGCTACATACCAAATAAAATGATTAATAACCGACGGGAAATTATTCTTGTAGACGATGAAATAACAACTGGGAAAACTGCATTAAATATCATCCAGTCCATTCATGCAAATTATCCAAGAGATGAATATACAGTTGTTTCCATATTGGATTGGCGTTCTCAAGAAAATAAAAATAGCTTTCAACAGCTTGAGAACGAACTGGGGATTACGATTCATGTAGTTAGTCTTGTAGCTGGCCATGTACAAATTAAGCAACACAAAGAAATTATTAGTCAAAATCAAGAAAAAAATGGGAATAATAAGGTGGATCAGTCAGTAGAAATTCTTCAATTGTCTTCTTTATTTACCCCAGTCCCATTTACTTCTAAGACGAATGGAAATAAGACCCCATATATCCTTGAAACGGGTCGTTTTGGTATCCATAGTTATGAAAATTCCTTTCATGAAAGGATGTCGGAGGCAGCTAGTTACTTAGAGCAGAATAGGACAAGTGAAAAAACGCTTTGTTTAGGTACGGGCGAGTTCATGTATCTTCCTATGAAACTTGCTTCCAAAATGGGAAAGGGTGTGTATTATCACTCCACCACTAGAAGTCCAATACATGTTGAAAACAAAAAGGGATACGGGGCTCAGTTCGGAGTAACATTTCCCAATCCTGAAGATTTAACTGTTATAAATTTTGTTTATAACATTCCACCAGATCATTATGATGAAATATTTATTTTTTTTGAGAGAGAAATAGAGTTAAAGAATCTTCAGCCCTTACTAAACGAACTTAAACGTATAGGGGTGCAATCAGTAAAGATTGTCTTTTTTTCAAAAAGTTAGAGGTGAAAGAAATGCAAAAAACAGTCAACAAGCCTTCAATAATGGGGACTTACCAAGAAGATGATGTGCTTTTCTTACTTAAAGATTTAAGTGAAATAAAGCTTGAGGACTCAACAGCAAACCGGGAATTGATGGTTCAATCAGGGATGCATTATAGCGAATCATTACCAATCGAGTATCAGCCTCCGGAAGAATATGTTGATTTATTCTGGAAGACATTGATGGAGTACAAACAAAAAGTGGCTTTATGTGTAGGAATTGTGGCGGAACAAATCTATCAATTAAAAGAGAATAAGACCGTTCTGGTTTCCTTAGCGAGAGCGGGAACTCCAGTAGGAATCTTGATTAAGAGATATCTTAAATACCGTTACAATGTATCTTTGCCCCATTACAGCATCTCTATTATCAGAGATCGGGGGATAGATGAAAATGCCCTAAAGTACATTTTCAGTAAGCATCCTGATGGTGCTATTCAATTTGTTGACGGCTGGACTGGAAAAGGCGCCATTTCGATTGAATTAACAAAAGCTTGTCAGCAATATGAACGAAAATACGGGGCCAAGCTTGATGATACACTTGCTGTTATTGCAGATCCAGGCTTCTGTACCACGCTATTTGGAACGAGGGAGGATTTCTTAATTCCGAGTGCATGTTTAAATTCAACTGTTTCCGGCCTTGTTAGCAGGACAGTACTAAATAAAACATACATTGGAAAAGAGGAGTTTCACGGGGCTAAGTTCTACCGGGAGTTGATCCCCGCTGATGTGTCCAATGAATTTATCCATCTTATCTCTAGTGAGTTTTCAATGATTTGGGAGGAAGCGGCCGAAATTTCATCTCAGAAGAAACAAGAAGATATAGAAACGGGATTTTTAGGGATGAAGGATGTAATGAAAATCCAAGCAGAATTTGCCATTGAGAGCACGCATTATATAAAACCTGGTGTAGGAGAAACGACGAGGGTTCTTCTGCGCAGGGTTCCATGGAAAATTCTCATGCGGGATCCTTCAAGCCCATTCGTAAAGCACATTCTTATGCTTGCAGAAGAAAAAGGGGTTGAGGTCGTGGAATATCCTGAGTTACGTTATTTATGCTGCGGCATAATTAAGTCGGTGAAGGAGAATAAAAAATGATATTTGCTTCTGACCTTGACCGAACCATCATTTATTCAAAAAGAGCTATGGATGACCTGGAAGAACATCCTGTTGGGCACCCGAAGCTGGTTGAAATAAAAGATGGTGAACAAGTTGCCTATATGACAAAAGCAGCCTTCCTTGCCCTTGAAGGGCTATCTCAGAAAAGTTTGTTTATTCCTGTTACAACAAGGACAACAGATCAGTTTAACAGATTATCCATTTTTAATAACGAGATTGAATGCAAATACGCCATCACTACTAATGGGGCTGTTATTTTAGAACATGGGAAGCCTATAGAGGAATGGACTAAGAATGTCAAAGATCGATTAAAAATGGAATCCGTTTTAGAAGAGGAGCTACTCTCCATTTTCCAAAGTGAAGGTATCCATTTTGATGGGCTAAAAAAACAGGCAGGGAAGCTATTTTTCTATTTTATTTTAAATAGCCTTCCATCAAAAATCGAAATGAATTTAATTCATAAATTGGTAAAAAAGGTTGGCTGGAGAATTTCACTACAGGGGCGAAAACTATATTTTATTCCGCTTGCAATTAGTAAAGGAAGTGCCCTTGAATTTCTTTGTCAAATAGAAGGGGCCAAAGCAATAGCAGGTGCAGGGGACTCCATTTTAGATTGGGATTTTCTTCGGAATTGTCAATATCGGTTCGTTCCTAACCATGGAGAGCTTGCTCAGGCGGCAGATACGAGTGAACTTATTTTTACTAAAAGTCGTGGGGTATGTGCGGGTGAAGAAATTCTCCAACAGTTTTTAGAACTGCTGCCTCTTAAAGTTTAACTCTTTTTCATTAACCTATTAAAAACAAAAAAGTATAGGCAGGCAAATAGACTGTAAAAAGCAAAAAAGAAAAGAATGGACATGAAAAGTGAGTGCATAACGGGGAATAGAAGCAGGGTAAAGATGATACTGAAAATAAATAAGTCCAAGTAAATAAATAAATCAGAAACCATTACTTCCATTACCGTATTTAATTCCTCTTGAATTTGCTCCATTCTTGGACGTTTATATAGAAATCTCATTCGAGTCACCTACTTTAGTATGAGTACTCAAATAGTATGTAAGGACAAGAAAAAAGGTGAAAAATGAGGAGATTGTTTAAATAACGAAACATTTTTGAGACACATTCGTATAAACAAATGAACAGATTAAATAACTGTGATATGATGATAAGGAAATCTTACATAATTTTCTATTATAATGCGGAAGTGCTAAAGTGCTGAAGCAGGACAAAGTATATAGATATCTTCTTTGGAAAATAAGCTTTCGCTACTAGAGGGAAGGGATTATGAATGTATCCACCATTAAATCAATTAAACGTCCGTCCTATATCCCTAACGTATGAAAATTGGTTGGATCTGTTAAAAAAAACCTTACCAGAACGACCCCATTTTTCATTAGAAAATGGAACTATCCAGATTGGGCAAGTACTAGGTAAATTTCTAGGGATTCCAATTGACACGGATGAATATTACAACCAGTTATTTGATTATGTAAACTCGAAGGAATGCGGGCTAAAGTTATTAAGTGAGGATTCACTTGATAAAACGATAAATAATTCGTACTTTCAGTCCATTCAAAAGGTAATTAATATTAATCAAGAGCAAAAGTTATCAATTAACCGCTTTGCAGCTTTTCTTGATGGGGAGCAGCTTTTGTTGAAGTCAAAAGTACCGGTCATTCACCGGAAATTAAGGGAAGCAATGATTGCCACCCTTGAATTGTACGCTACCCTTGAGAAGGATGGGCTAAAGAATCACGAACTAAGGCGAGTTCTTGTTGATTTGGTGAAGTGGTCAATCAATCATTTACAGCCAGAATTAGACCATGCGGATCCTGAGAGGGTCATGCCCAAATATCTGTGGTATGGCAATTTTAAGAAAAGTCACCAATATTTTTTATATTATTTAATAAAGCTTGGCTGTGATATCGTTGTTTTTGATCCAGAGGGTAAAGATACACTAGCAGGTTTCGTTTCTGAACCGGTTTTCACTCATCACTATCCAAATAAACTCCCTGCAGAGACTTTTCCTAAGGAAAGAAGGAACAGGAAATCAACGGTTGCCTATCGAGCCTCAAAAGAGATTGAAACGATTTTAAACCAAGAAGGATCCGGTCTTTATAAACCATGGCAGTTAAGGGAGTATACCCCATCTTCCATTACGTTAAAAACTACATATGATGAGCTATTTATCCTTTGTAAAGAGATAGCAATGATTCGTCCGGATTTCGCGGTTGGTGAGGGACAAGTTAAGATTCCCTCTATTTTTGCTAAGGTCCAGGGTGTGAGTAAGAATCGTAAAGAATATTGGGACCGCCTTCAATCTCTTAGTCAGTTGGAATACAGTTACCTCATTCGACAACTGCCATTTACGATGCAGAGCACCAGTGATTTTCGTTTCCATTACCGAAATGCCCTTGGGAAGGATGGGTTGCTAGTCCCTGAAAAAATGATGCAGGCTCACTATTGGCCCTATTCATTCTTAGCAACTGGATTACAAAAGGGAATCGCTCATGCGATTAGGAAAATCTGTGAGAAACCAGGTTTAAAGTCTTTGCCGATGGAAAGTTTAGAAGATGTGAAAATGTATTTGTTTACTCAAGCTCTATTTATGCCAAAAAGAATTATTCAATTGCTTGAGAGATTTGATTATTCCCAACAGGTTCCTAAATTGATTATCTTTAATAATGAGTTATCCGGAATCCTTTCAAGGTCGGATGCAGCATTGCTTCTGCTACTAAATCAATTTGGAATAGATATCATCCTTTATAATCCACCAGGCCATAATGACATTGAAAATTATATCGATGAACGATTATTCGATAAACACTGGCTTGAGGAAATGGTCTTTGATTTGGAATATAAAGAGCCTTCTGTTTTTAAAAAGGGACTTTTTCAAGGAATTCTAAAAAACTTAAGGGGAGATTAAGTAGTGACATTACCTTCAAATCAATCTAGCGGCATGATGCCAATAAGCGATAATGATAATTTATTAGAGACAAAAGCTTCTGATATCAAGCTAGCACTCCGGAAAGAACCAGAAGTTCAAAATTTAGTAAGTACGATCGATGAGCGAGACCAAATTCAAGTTTTGGAATTTGGGAAAGAACCAGCGGTGCAAATTTCTCGCTTTTCCGATCAGATTCTCAGCAATATGCGGACAACGAAAGTAGAAGATTCTGGTGAACTTCTGAAGCAACTTGGACGCATCATGGATAAATTTGATGCTAAGGACTTTCAAAAGACATCTGGTGGTATTTTCGGAAAGCTATTTAAAAAGGGCGAAAAAATGGTAGAAAAGCTTTTTGGAAAATATCAGACGATGGGCTCTGAAATCGACAAGATTTATGTCGAAATCTCCAAATATCAGCATGAGATGGTTGATTCAACCAATATGCTTGAACAAATGTATGAGCAAAACTACCAATACTATTTGACACTTGAAAAGTACATTGTTGCGGGTGAAATGAAAGTAGAGGAGCTGAAGAATAATCAGCTGCCACAGCTTGAGTCTCGGGTTGCATCAGGGGATCAATTGGCATCCATGCAGTTAGATTCATTAAAAAATGCCATCGAGCTACTTGAACAGCGAATATATGACTTAGAAATGGCGAAAATGGTATCGTTACAGACAGCACCGCAAATACGTTTATTACAAAGAGGGAACACAAAGCTGATAGGAAAAATTAATTCAGCGTTTGTGACGACGATTCCTATCTTTAAAAATGGCTTAATTCAAGCAGTTGCAGCAAAGCGTCAAAAGCTTGTTGCGGATTCTATGAGTGAACTTGACCGCAGAACCAACGAAATGCTGCTTAAAAATGCTCAGAATATTTCACAACAGAGCACTGACATTGCAAGGCTGGCAGGCGGTCCTAGCATAAAAATTGAAACAATCGAAGAATCCTGGAATATCATCATCAAGGGTATGCAGGAAACAAAGGCAATAGAAGAAGAAAATAAACGTTTACGTGTTGAAGGTACAAAACGTTTAGAGCAATTACAGGAAAACTTTAAAAGATTGAAACAATCATAATTATTTCATTGTGATAATCTAAAAAATCTAATTTGAGGTGAATGATATGGCTATTAATTTGCAAAAAGGTCAGCGAGTGGATTTAACGAAAGGAAATCCAGGACTAACTAAAATCCTGGTAGGATTAGGTTGGGATCCAGTTCAAAGTGGAGGGGGCGGCGGCTTGTTTGGCGGTTTGTTCGGCGGCGGCGGTGCTCCAAATGTTGACTGTGATGCGTCTGTTATTATGCTTGGTGCGAATGATAAGCTTCAAAATAATAAAGATGTTATCTATTTTGGTAATTTAAGAAGCAATGATGGCAGTGTTCAACACTCCGGAGACAACCTGACTGGGGACGGAGACGGTGATGACGAGCAGGTAATGATTGACCTAAGTAGAGTTCCGTCAAACATACAGAAACTTGTATTCGTTGTTAATATTTATGACTGTGTTAAAAGAAAACAGCACTTTGGAATGATTCGAAATGCATTCATAAGGGTAGTCAATCCTTCTAATAATCAGGAATTAATCCATTACAATCTAACTGACAATTACAGTGGATTAACTTGTCTTGTGACAGGTGAACTCTACCGACATGGAAATGAGTGGAAGTTCGCAGCGATCGGCAGTGGTACAAATGCAGCCAGCCTAAGTGAAGTGGTACGTTCTTATAGTTAATTTGTTATTATTGTCAAAACGAGGTGATACGATTGGGAATTAATTTATCAAAAGGACAAAGAATTGATTTAACCAAAACAAATCCCGGATTAACGAAGGTCATCATCGGTCTTGGCTGGGATACAAATCGCTATCATGGCGGACAGGATTTTGACCTTGATGCTTCTGCATTTTTAACTGATGCCAACAGCAGGGTGACGGAAGATCTCGACTTTATTTTTTACAATAACTTGGTTCATGCTACAGGTGCCATTGAACATACTGGTGACAACCGCACGGGTGAGGGTGACGGGGATGACGAGCAAATTAAGATTGATTTTAGTAAGGTTCCATCCCATGTTAGTCGGATAGCCATTACGGTAACCATCCATGATGCTGAAGCGAGAAACCAGAATTTTGGCCAAGTCAGTAATGCCTTTGCTCGGGTAGTCGACGAAGAAACGAATCGTGAAATCCTAAGATTTGACCTGGGTGAAGACTTTTCTGTTGAAACTGCTGTAGTGATTTGTGAGCTTTATCGTCACAATGGTGATTGGAAGTTCAATGCAGTAGGTAGTGGTTTTGCAGGAGGCTTGGCTGCCCTTTGTAGAAACTTTGGATTGGAAGTATAGTTATTTAGAAAGAAGAGGCTAGTATTGAGCTAGCCTCTTTAACGTGTAATCCCAAATGTTACCTTAATCCTATTGGACCTTACAGACTATTACCCATGTTATAATTCTATTAATCAATTTGAAAATGGGGTAATAGTATGCGGAAATGGGTCGTTTTCATTATCATAGCTGGACTGTCCCTATCTATCATCACAACATCTCAAGCCTCTTTCGATGGGATAAGCCTCAAAGTGTACCCCAAAAATTCTATACTCTACCAATCTCTTAAAGATCAACCTTCATTATCGCTTCTGAAACAAATCATAATTTTACCAAAGCAGATGTTTGATCAAACTGAAGCAGCAGCCATCATAACTAGAATTGATGCTATACCGACTTCGCTATTGGAAAAAACAAAAAAACAGGGAATAAACGTTAAGCTCTTCACTGGAAAGCTAACAGACAATGTAACAGCAAGACATTTAGCAGGACAGGTTCCAAGAGGGTACGACTCTGCTATAACGTGGGACGAGGTACCTGGCATTGGAGGGTCTAAAGTAGTACTTGTAAAGATTGGCTATAGTGAAAAGGGGAAAGGGCATGGTTCAGTGAATTTAGAATTACATGAACTGGCACATTCGATAGACAGGTATGTATTTAGTGAGATCAGTCAATCGAATGAATTCAGTCAAATATGGAAAGAGGAGCATGAGTCAATGTTTCCTAATAACAGTTATTTCTTTTATCAGGAAGAATATTTTGCAGAAACCTTCGCCATGTTCTATTTAAATAATGAAACAAAGGAACTATTACAGACCAAGGCACCGAAGACATTTCTATTTATTAGCCATCTTCACTAAATAACATGTGAATGTTAAAATGAAAAAATATGAATGGCAGGAAGGGGAATGGACGAAGTGAAGCAATATTTAGAGTTATGTGAGCATGTATTAAAAAATGGTACCGTAAAAGGTGACCGAACGGGGACAGGAACAATTAGTACATTTGGGTATCAAATGAGATTTAATTTAGAAGAAGGATTTCCACTAGTAACTACAAAAAAACTACATCTAAAATCTATTATTATCGAATTGCTTTGGTTTTTAAAAGGCGATACTAATGTTCGTTACCTTCAGGAAAATGGGGTACGAATCTGGAATGAATGGGCAGATGAAAATGGGGAGTTAGGACCTGTTTATGGACACCAATGGCGGTCATGGACAGGCGCAGACGGAAAAACAGTGGATCAGATTAGTGAGCTAATCCATCAAATAAAAACAAACCCAAACTCAAGAAGACTATTGGTGAATGCCTGGAATGTAGCTGAAATCGACAATATGGCATTACCGCCTTGTCATTGTATGTTCCAATTTTATGTTGCTGATGGAAAGTTATCGTGTCAGTTATATCAACGCTCAGCGGATGTATTTCTTGGAGTACCATTTAATATTGCTTCCTACGCACTTTTAACCTGTATGATTGCGCAAGTTTGTGATTTAAAGCCTGGTGAATTTATTCATACCTTTGGGGATGTACATATTTATCAAAATCATCTTGAACAAATCAAACTGCAATTAGGAAGAGAGCCAAAGAGCCTGCCAACTCTGAAAATTAATCCACATGTTAAGGATATATTCTCTTTTGAGTATGATGATTTTACATTAGAGGGTTATGAAGCACACCCACACATTAAAGGAGTTGTCAGTGTATGATTTCTTTTATCGTTGCAATGGATGAAAAAAGAACGATAGGAAGAGAAAATCAATTACCCTGGCATTTACCAGAAGACTTAAAATTTTTTAAGAGGGTGACAATGGGCCACCCAATTGCAATGGGGAGAAAAACGCACGAGTCAATTGGGCGTGTCCTACCAGGCAGGGAGAATATCGTGATTACCCGTCAGGAAGGCTACCAAAGCGAAGGATGTACGATGTTTTACTCGATGGAGGAGTTTGTGAAATATAGCCGAGATGTGGACGATGAAATATTCGTCATTGGTGGGGCAGAAATTTTCCGTGAGGCATTTCCCTATGTTGACTGCTTATATCTTACGCTAATACATGAAACATTTGAAGGAGATACATTCTTTCCTCCATTTGACATAAGTCAGTGGGAGCTTACATCCTGTGAAAAAGGACCAAGAAACGAAAAGAATCCATATGATTATGAATTTAGAATTTATAAAAGGAAGCTTTAGATAATTGAATCCTCGGTTTCAATCATAAAAAATAAGCATCAGCAAATTTGCTGGTGCTTTCTTTTCATTCTATTAAAAATAGGAACCATTCACTTCGTATTCTGCTAATTTTGCAAGCATACCTCTAAATTCATGTGGATGGCAAAATTCATCTTCATGAAAGTGCTTTTTCACCCAAGCAATTAATTCATTTGGGCTATTAAAATATTCCCCACTTCGATCACTTTTTCGAATGGTGTATCTGCCATTGTCATCATCGATAGTTACCTCAACAGGGAGAGCTCCATCAAAACTGCATAGTGAAAATTCCATCCTCATCACATCCATTCCATATAATTTCCTTTAGTATATGTCCTTATGGTTCAAATTATATGCAAAAAAAGTATAGTTGTCAAAATATTTTAAAAATTCTATCATAAAAATGGTCATTGACTTAAATAGAGGTAATTGTTAAATTGTCTATAGTGTTATAAAACAAAGTTGGAAATGCTAAAAATCACTCTGCTGTTAGTTTTACACGATTTTGTGAATTTACTATGAATTTTGTTGGATATTTAACGCAAATTGTTTTTTCAATACTATAATCATAGTAGAAATATACAACACTTGAAGGGGATGTAAATCCATGTTTTCAAATATCGGAGTACCCGGACTAATTTTGATCTTAACTCTTGCTCTTATCATTTTCGGACCAAAGAAGCTTCCGGAAATTGGACGTGCATTTGGACAAACACTAAAAGAATTTAAAAAGTCTACACGCGAACTTACTGACGATGTAATGAAGGATATTGACGAAGAAAAGAAAAACTTGACAAAATAAGGTGTAAGATTTCGTGTCTTGCACCTTTTCTTCTCGGAATTTTAACTATAAATACATGCGAAAGCTTGTTAATTAATGCAGAAAAAGAAACATTTTCAACCTTTGAAATTGGTAGGGGAAGTACATGGAAGATAAAGAATTAAATTTAGTTGATCACTTGGAAGAACTACGTAAACGTATTATTATTTCCGCACTCGCTTTTATCGTCTTTTTTGCCATCGGATTTATTTATGTGGATGATATTTATAAATGGTTCGTTCGCGACCTTGAAGTGAAATTAATGGTACTTGGACCAAGTGACATTATTTGGATTTATTTTATGTTAGCTACAGTTGTAGCAGTTGCTGGGACGATACCCGTTCTCGCATTGCAAATATGGTTGTTTGTAAAACCAGCTTTAAGACCAGTAGAAAGAAGAATTACGCTTTCATACGTACCAGCCTTATTCTTTTTATTTTTAATTGGTCTATCATTTGGTTATTTTGTTATTTTTCCAATGGTTCTTAAATTCTTAGTGAATATTGGCGGTGATATGTTTGTTACCAATTTCACTGCTGATCGATATTTTAGTTTTATTATGAACATGACATTACCATTTGGAGTGTTATTTGAACTCCCGGTTGTTGTTATGTTTTTAACCTCACTTGGAATTATTAACCCGTTTGTATTGGCAAAAATTCGGAAGTATGCCTACTTTGTTCTAATTATTATTGCTGTGGTAATTACACCTCCAGACTTTATGTCTGACTTTGTTGTTACCCTGCCGCTCTTGTTGCTTTATGAAATCAGTATTAATCTTTCCAAGTTTGTTTATCGTAAACGATTAAAAAAACAACAAGAAGATGAATTAATAGAAGCATAGGAAAATGCAAAGACCTTAAGGGATGATTTCTCTTAAGGTCTTTTTTTATTTGCTTTGATAAATTGTCTGTTGATTTCCACTCCAGGTGCTTCGCTTTCCGCGGGCGTTCCGGGAGCCTCCTCGTCGCTCACTCCTGCGGGGTCTCCCGTGACCGCTACTCCCGCAGGAGTCTTCGCGCCTTCCGCTCCAATCAACAGGTGTATCAAATCATCATAATGCATTAACATAACCATTTTGTTGGATGTATTTTCCTGTATTTTCAACTTATTAAAAGAAAATATTGTAAAAATGCAGTTAAGGATACTTTGTGTACTTTTTTGAAAATTCAAGACGAATGGCCTAGTGTTATACTACAATTTCTTTGAAATCAAGTAAAATTTATTTTCATGATAAGTGGAGGGGAAAGCGGATGAAGAGACAGAAAACAGTATACGAAGCCGCGATCGACCATGGCTTTAGCAGGCGTGATTTTCTAAAAATGTGTACTGCACTTGCTGCAACATTAGGTCTAGAATTCACGCAGTCTGATCAAGTTGTGAAAGCCATGGAAACAAAAACAAGAGTACCAGTTGTATGGCTACAATTCCAGGATTGCACAGGTTGTTCCGAATCATTCATACGATCATCACAACCAAAGACTGAAAGCGTTTTACTGGAGATGATTTCACTGGAATATTCGGAAGTTCTTTCTGCAGCTTCAGGGCATCAGGTAGAAGCTTCCATGAAACAAGTATTAAAGGATTATAAAGGGGAGTACATTCTAGCTGTTGAAGGAAGTATCCCTACTGATGATGCGTTCTTAACTGTTGCAGGACAATCGGCAAAAGAAACCTTCCTAGAAATGGCAGCAGGGGCAAAGGCGATTGTCGCTTATGGTTCTTGTTCGTCATGGGGAGGAATTGCTGGCTGCACATCCAAATCCAACGGGTGCCAAGCCAGTTACAAGCTTTGTAAAAGATACTCCAACTATTCTTGTACCGGGATGTCCGCCCATTTCCGAAGTAATGACAGGAGTGATTGCTCACTTTATTACATTTGGAAAATTACCAGAATTGGATCAGTTCGGACGTCCAAAAGCTTTCTATCGTCACCGTATACATGACAAATGCAATAGACGAGCCTATTTCGATGCGGGATTATTTGTGGAATCGTTCGACGATGAAGGGGCCAAACAAGGTTATTGCTTATATAAGGTAGGCTGTAAAGGTCCAACCACTTATAACTCTTGTGCAGAGATGCGATGGAATGGCGGGGTTAGCTATCCTATTCAATCTGGTAACCCTTGCTTTGGATGTTCAGAAAAAGATTTTTGGGATAATGGCCCATTCTATACAAGAAGAGCGAAAATACCTGGAACGCAAACAACAATTGAACCTGATGAGATCGGGTTAGCAGCCATTGGATTAACAGCAGCTGGTATTGCTGTTCATGCAACTGGAACGGTAATAAAGAAGAAGAGAGACGACAAACGGGGTGAGGAAGAATGAGTGAACGAATCGTAGTAGACCCAATAACAAGAATAGAAGGTCACCTTCGTGTAGAAGTAGATGTAGATGAAAAAGGTGTTATTAAAGAAGCGTATAGTTCAGGAACTGCCGTCCGGGGTCTTGAGTTGATTGTAAAAGACCGTGACCCGAGAGATGTCTGGGCCTATGTGCAGCGTATTTGTGGAGTTTGTACTACCGTACATGCATTGGCATCCATTCGTTCTGTTGAAGATGCCTTAAAAATAAAGATTCCGAGAAATGCCCATTTAATAAGAGACATAATGAATGAAGCATTATTTGTTCATGACCATGTCGTCCATTTCTATCATCTTCATGCATTGGATTGGGTAGATGTTGTAAGTGCGATAAGTGCCAATCCTGCAGAGACATCCAAGCTAGCTCAATCCATTTCTAGCTGGCCAAAATCGTCGCCTGGTTACTTTACAGATGTACAAAATAAAGTAAAAAAACTAGTTGAAAGTGGGCAATTAGGTATTTTTGCAAATGGGTATTGGGGGCACAAGGCCTATAAACTTCCACCTGAAGTAAATTTATTGGCTGTTGCTCACTACCTAGAAGCATTAGATTGGCAGAAGGAAATCGTTAAAATTCATACAATCTTTGGAGGCAAGAATCCTCATCCGCATTATGTCGTTGGTGGAATGGCGACACCGTTAGATATTGAGAGTGATAATGGAGTTCATGCCGAACGACTCATGCATGTTTCACAATTAATTGATCAAGCCCGCGAATTTGTGAACCAAGTATATATTCCTGATTTACTCGCTATCGGCTCCTTTTATAAGGATTGGACATATGGCGGAGGGTTAAATAATTACCTTTGCTATGGAGATTTCTCTACAGGAGATATCTATGATACAAAGCTATATCGCATGCCAAGAGGAATCGTGTTAAATGGCAATTTGAATGAAGTGTTGGATGTTGATTTAAAGGATCCTAAACATGTTCAGGAGTTTATTGACCACTCCTGGTATACCTACGATGGAAATGAGGGCGGAAAAGGTAAGCATCCATTTGAAGGAGAAACGACCTTTAATTACACAGGACCGAAAGCACCGTTTAAAACATTGGATACCGACAAACAGTATAGCTGGCTAAAGGCACCGCGCTGGAAAGAGCATCCAATGGAAACAGGACCACTTGCAAGGATGATTGTAGGTTATGCGGCAGGAAAAGAAGAGATTGTAAATATCGTAGATGAAACATTGAAAAAGCTGGGTTTACCAATCACGGCCTTGCAATCAGCATTAGGACGTACCGTTACCAGGGGACTTGAAACGGTATTAATTTCCGGATGGTTGCGTAATGACATGGATGAATTATTAAAAAATGTGAAGAGCGGAAACCAAACCACTTTTGATCGGACAAAATGGGAACCAAGTACTTGGCCGGAACGTGCCAAAGGTGTTGGCTGGATGGAAGCACCACGCGGGGCATTGGGCCATTGGATTGATATCAAGGATGGGAAAACACATAACTACCAGGCCGTTGTACCTTCCACCTGGAATGCCTCACCTCGTGACCATAAAAACAATATCGGGGCATATGAGGCAGCACTTAAAGGAACACCGATGTTGAATAAGGAACAGCCATTAGAAATTATGAGGATTATCCATTCCTTTGACCCTTGTCTTGCCTGTGCTGTCCACTTAACCGATTTGGAAACTAATAATACGACCGAAATTCGATTAGGTTAGGAGTGAAACAAATGGCTGCGCCAAAATTACCGACTCAAACGCCGGGTCCGTACCCTGATAAACCGGGGATCAACAGCGAGAATTCGTTTCACACAGAAAGACCAATTGTCTATAAAGCAGTTAAAAATGAAGTCAGAGCCTATGTTTGGGAATTACCTGTGAGGATTTTTCACTGGTTAAATATGTTCGCCATCTTTGTATTAATGGGAACGGGGATATACATTGGTAAACCGTTTGCATCGGCGGGAATACCTGAAGAGGCTTACTATTCAAATCTAATGGGCTGGATGCGCTATATTCACTTTTTCGCCGCCTTCCTGTTTGTAGTAAATCTACTATTCCGTTTGTACTGGGTTGCAGTAGGGAATAAGTTTGCCACCTCTAACCCACTCAGATGGATGTTTTGGAAGGAAGTATTTGAAACAATTAAATTCTATTTGTTTTTGAAAAATAATAAGCCCCATTATGTTGG
This sequence comes from Neobacillus phoenicis, assembly GCF_047302305.1. NCBI lineage: Bacteria > Bacillati > Bacillota > Bacilli > Caryophanales > Bacillaceae > Neobacillus > Neobacillus phoenicis. The sequence continues at coordinate 2,440,053 of NZ_CP154847.1, forward strand.
GCATAACCCGCTGGCACAATTAAGTTATTGGATTTTTATTGGCCTAGGTTCCTGGATTGTCATGTTGACAGGATTTTATATGTACTTTGAACCGCAGCAAGAGACTTTCTGGGCAAAATTGTTTGTTTGGGTGCCATATTTATTTGGTGGCGAGAGTTATACGCTTCGTTCGTGGCATCATCTAGCAGCATGGGGCTTTATGTTATTTACTCTTATACATGTTTATATGGCTTTCCGTGATGACTATCTTGAGCGAAATGGATCCATCTCATCAATGATTACAGGCTACAAAACAACCATGAAGAAATCAGTAGGTGAAAAGGATGACAAATAGAAAAGTAGAATCAAAGATTACAATTCTTGGAATTGGCAACACCCTCTTCTCTGACGAGGGTGTTGGAATCCACCTTTTGCCTTTATTAGAGGAAGCACTTAAGGAAGTTGAGCATATCGAAATTATTGAGGGGTTAACAGATGGCATGAGACTTCTGGGTCCTGTGGAGGAAGCCGAAAATCTTATTATCATTGATGCCATCAATGCGGGGAAAGAGGGTGGCACGATTATCTCACTTGTTGGGGAGGAAATTCCTGCATATTTCGGTATTAAGATGTCCATTCACCAATTAGGCTTCCAGGAGGTATTGTTAGCGGCCAAAATGAGGGATCGTTATCCCAAGCAAATTGTCATGTTCGGCATGCAGCCAACGTCACTTGAACTAGGAGTAGAGTTAACGGAAACTAACCGACAGAAACTGGGTGAACTGGCAAATGCCGTAATTGAGCAGGTGCATAACTGGAGAAATGTCTCATGAGACGAGGTGATTTCTTAAAGGAAATGGGCAGCAGTCTTTTCCAAACGGTGAAATCTGTTTATGAGCCTTTTATTAGTGAGGATTTGGAAAAAGTAGAGTCAGCAGCAGATCGTGCACTTGGGATTAGATGGGTTCCATTTATTAAAGAAAGTGAGCTTTTTTCGGAGCTAGAATTGAAGTTTATAGGTGGGAGACCCGTAATAGTAATTTGGAATGGAACGAACATGCAGGCAATGGATGGAGTGTGTCCTGTATGTTCGAATATTATTATTCTAACAACACTATATTCAAGTGGAAAATGTTTGAATTGTCAAAAAGAATACAATTTTAAGACACAGACAGGTGAGTTACAGCTTGCTTCCTTTCAAATAAAACAGAAGGAAGATTTATATTATATCGGTTTTCAGAAGAATGAGAAGAAATCGGGTGGTAGCCATGCATGAAATGTCATTGATGGGAGATATTCTTCAACTGGTGCAGGAGGATGCATTCAATAAGGGAATTCAAAAAATTGAAAAGGTGGAATTAATCGTCGGAGAAATCACAAATGCCATGCCAGATGCCTTAAGGATGGCTTTTGATATTCTTAGAGAACAAAATCTACAACTTTTCTCGGAGACTGCTGAGCTAGTAATACATCTAGAAGAGGCACAAGCTAGTTGTGTCATTTGTGGCATGGAATATAAACCAGAACAAAAGATTGTTCTTTGTCCAAATTGCCTCATTCCATCTGGAAAAGTATTAAGTGGGGAAACGTTTCAGGTATTATCATACGAAGGGAGTAATCCACAATGATGGTTACTTTAAGAACGGACGTATTAACAAATAACAATAGGGCTGCTGAATTCAACCGAGAGCTATTCCATAAAACCAAAACCTTGGTCATTAATTTAATGAGTTCTCCTGGTGCAGGGAAGACCACATTATTAGAGGAAACTGTCAGAGCATTATCTAAAAACTATCGGATCGCCGTTATCGAAGGCGATTTGGCAACGGAAAGAGATGCGGACCGAATTCGTGCAATGGGTGCAAAAGCTATTCAAATCAACACCCATGGTGGCTGTCACTTAGATGCACGTATGGTTGCGGCAACTCTAGGCGAATTTGATTTAGATGAAATTGATATTCTCTTTATTGAAAATGTCGGTAATCTCGTTTGCCCTTCAGGCTACGACTTAGGACAGCACCATAAAGTGGCGGTTTTAAGTGTACCAGAAGGTAACGACAAAATACCGAAATACCCACAAATGTTTATGAGAACAGAACTTGTGCTTTTAAATAAAATTGATTTGCTACCATATTTGGACTTCAGTGTGGAAGAAGCAAGAAAAGATTTATCGGAAATAAACCCGGAATCAATTTTAATTTCTCTCTCAGCCAGGACACAAGAAGGACTGCATGAATGGTTCTCTTGGATTGTAGGAGCATACGAGCGATGCGCACAGCAGTAAAAATTGCCGTCCGTGGCAGAGTGCAGGGAGTTGGTTTCAGACCGTTCGTTTTTCAACTAGCCGAGAAATATCAGTTAAGTGGGACCGTCCAAAATAATATGGATGGGGTGAAAATTTATCTTGAAGGAGAAGCCGGTCCTATTAAGGCATTTCTATGTGCATTAAAAAATAACGCGCCACGGCTATCAAAAATAAATGAGATTTTAGTAGATGAAGCAGTAGCGCAGAACATTGCAAACTTTACGATTATCCCAAGTGAACGTAGTGGGACATCAATGCTGGTCATTCCAATTGATTCAGCAGTTTGTGAGGATTGTCTCGATGAAATGAATGATCCGAATGATTTTCGCTACCAATACCCGTTCATTAACTGTACCCAATGCGGACCTCGTTACACGATTATTGATGAGCTACCATATGACCGCCCCTATACCTCGATGAAAAACTTTCCTATGTGTGAGGATTGTCGGAGGGAATATGAGGATCCAACAAACCGGCGGCATCATGCTCAGCCGATTGCTTGTCCCCAATGTGGTCCTAGAGTCTGGTTACTTGACCAAAGGGGAAAGCAAGTAGAGGTAGAGAATCCATTGGTAGAAACAGCGAAGTTTTTAAAAGAAGGAAGGATTGTAGCCATTAAAGGGATAGGAGGCTACCATCTTTGCTGTGATGCAAGTAATGGGAAAGCGGTAGCCGAATTACGAAGACGAAAAAACAGGCCTTTACGGCCATTGGCAGTTATGGCTTCTTCTTTGAAAGCCGTTGAAAAACTTGTAAAGCCGAATGAAGCCGAACGAAAGCTTTTGCAAAGTCCGGAATCTCCCATTGTCGTGTTAAAGAAAAGCGTACAGTATCAACTGGCTGAGAGTGTTGCACCACGTATGAACACGATTGGGGTGATGCTTCCGTATACACCATTGCATCACTTGTTATTTACTGATCCCGAACTACCATTTCTCGTGATGACAAGCGCCAATCCATCTGGAATGCCAATCCTTTATAAAGATGATGAAGCCATCCGATACTTGGAGGGAATTGCTGATTATTACCTTGTACATAATCGAGAAATTTTACATCCAGTAGATGATTCAGTGGTCCAGTTCAATGATGGGAAACTGGACTTCCTGCGAAGATCACGAGGGTATGTTCCAGACCCTTTTTCAACAACTCAAGATGTGACAGGAATCGTCAGTTTTGGCGGCCAACAAAAATCTACCTTTACGATTGGTCGAAATGAGCAAATTTTTGTCGGACCCCATATCGGTGACTTAGAAAACATCGAAACAATCGACCATTACAAACAAGAATTAAATCATCTTTTAAAATGGATTGATACCCCTAAAAAGCTGGCTGTAATTGATGCACATCCAGGCTATCATGTTCAGAAGTTAGTACAAGAATATCTGTTCGAAGAAGTGTCTGAGGTACAGCACCATCATGCCCACATGGCTGCCTGTATGGAAGAGCACCAATTGAAGGGTAAAGCTTATGGAATCATTTTGGATGGAACCGGTTATGGTCTCGATGGAAACATCTGGGGATTTGAGTTTCTCTATGGGGATGCTCTAAGTTGTCAACGTTTGGCCCATTTACACTATACTCCTCTTCCTGGAGGTGAAAAGTGTATTCGTGAGCCGTGGAGAAACGCAGCGGCTATGTTAATTTCTCTTCTTGGTGAAGAGGGGAATATTCTGGCGAAAACTATCTTCGCAGATAAAAAAGCAGAGATTGATACCTTTAAAAAGATGATTGATAGAAATATAAATACGGTTTACGCTGGCACATGCGGTAGGCTCTTTGATGCGGTAAGTGCCTTATGTGGAGTGACTAAAATATCTAGTTATGACGGGGAAGCCGCCATCCAATTGGCAGAATTAGCTGATGAAGACAACATTTATGAGCCTTATTTATTTGATTTAGGTGAACAGGATGTACTTACCATTGATTTTTCAAAAATGTTGAAAGAGATCGCACTCGAAGTTATAGCAGAAAGAGAAGTTTCGTCCATTAGTGGAAGATTTCATGAAACAGTTGTACGGGCTACGGTAGAAGTGATGGAGAGGCTGCATGCTTCAACCTCAAATGCGAATAATCAGGTTGTCCTATCAGGTGGCAGTTTCCATAATCGGTTCTTAAGAAAGAGGTTGACTGCAGAATTGATAAAAAGAGGATTTACTGTATTCGTACCAGAGAAGGTTCCGTGCAATGACGGTGGTTTATCATTTGGGCAAGTAGCAATTGCTAGTGCAAAAAGGAGTGCTTTGCAATGTGTGTAGGGGTACCAGCTAGAGTAGTGAAGAAAATGGAATACAGTGCAGTCGTGGATGTCATGGGTTCGCAGACGACCGTTGGAACGATATTTGTTCCCGAATTGGATATTGGCGATTATGTCATCGTACATGCCGGTCAGGCCATGAGTATTGTTGATGAAACGTACGCAAGACAGAGTGTGGAGGAGTGGAGGAAACTTGTCGATGCTCGAAATTCTGAAACAAACTAATAACCCGGAAATTTGCAAACCACTTGTCGCGGCCGTTATCGAAAAAGCAAAGGAATTTCAGCAAAAGTTTGGACGCAAGCCTGCATTTATGGAAGTGTGCGGTTCGCACACCATGTCTTTAGCAAGAACAGGAGTGAAGCCATGTCTTAAGGATGTGGTTAATCTTATATCCGGACCAGGCTGTCCTGTGTGTGTCACTGACCAACGTTCGATAGATGCCATGATTGCACTGGCAGAAGGCGAAAACCGAATCATCTGTACCTTCGGCGATATGATGAGAGTTCCTGGCTCTAATAAAACATTGCTAGATTCAAAAATTGCAGGTAAAGATATTCGTGTTCTCTATTCCCCAGTGGATGCTGTAAAGGTGGCTGAAGAAAATCCCAAGAAAGAAGTCGTCTTTCTTGGGGTGGGTTTTGAGACGACGATTCCGATCCTCACACTAATGGTGGGCGAAGCGGAAAAGCGCGGAATCGAGAATTTTTCAATTTGGATGACTACTAAGCTTGTAGAACCAGTTCTCCGCTACTTACTTGATGCGGGAGAAGTTCATTTGGATGGATTTTTGCTACCAGGCCATGTCTCGATTGTATTAGGTGAAGCTTCCTATCAGTATTTAGTCGATAAATATCATATTTCAGGTGTGATTACTGGTTTTGAAACGGCAGAATTGCTGTCTGGAATTTACAAAAGCATTGATTTGGCATTACAAGGAGAAACAGCCATAATCAATAACCACCCCTCTGTTGTCAGTAAAACGGGAAATCAAGTGATTCATCAGTGGATGGATCGGTACTTAATCAAGTGTGATGAAACATGGCGGGGAATAGGGGTTATTCCAAATAGCGGGTTGGACTTAAAACCTGAGTTCGATAAGTATAACGCGAAAAAGAGGTTTACGGTGGAGGTTGGAGAACCAAGAAAAACGAAATGTCGCTGTGGCGAAGTCATTCGTGGATTAACTACGCCAAATGAATGTCCGCTTTTTGGTAAAGTATGTAACCCAATGAAGCCAATCGGCCCGTGTATGGTTTCTGCTGAAGGAAGCTGTGCTGCATATTATCAATACATGAGGGAGAGCTTTTAATGGATCATTTTATCAGCCTAGCACATGGTGATGGTGGTGAGTTAAGCCACCGATTAATCAAAGATGTCTTCATCGAAGCTTTTGGTGATGGGAACTCCGCTTTATTTGATTCTGCTTCAGTAGACATACCAATTGGCAAAATTGCTGTGACAACAGACTCGTTTGTTATTAAGCCCATTTTCTTTCCGGGTGGCTCAATTGGTAAACTAGCAGTAGCAGGTACCATTAATGATTTAGCAGTTAGTGGAGCGAAGCCTGTATATCTTACCTGTGGCTTTGTAATTGAGGAAGGGTTCCCTATTATTGATTTAAAAAAAATAGTTAGTGACATGGCTAATGAGGCGCTTAAGACAGGCGTTACCATTATAGCCGGTGATACAAAAGTGGTAGAACGTGGAAGTGCGGATGGAGTGTACATTAACACAACAGGGATTGGAATCTATGAGCCTAACAAAGGATGCAGCCTTGAATTTAAAGAAGACGATGCCATTATTGTGTCAGGCACGATTGGAGATCATGGCATCGCTGTATTGGCCGCAAGAGGAGAGTTAGGGATATCTTCGCCAGTAAATAGTGACTGTGCTAGCTTAAATACAATGTTAGCGGAAGTTCTAAACTCTACTTCAGTTGTACGAATCATGCGGGATCCAACCAGAGGGGGACTAGCCACCACACTCGTTGAGATTGCAGAAGACTTTCATTTGACAATGAAAATTAATGAACTTGACCTTCCCGTAAAAGAAGAAGTACACGGGGTTTGTGATTTATTAGGCTTCGATCCACTGTACTTGGCCAATGAAGGAAAAGCCATTCTTATCGTTGCCGACCAAGAAAAGGATAAAGTCATTGATATTTTACGAGAATTCCCTGAGGGTCGAGATGCAGTTGTCATCGGTTCCATTATTGGTAAACAAAAAGGCCAGTTACTACTTGAAACCCCTCTTGGCTCCAAAAGAATATTAACTAGATTATCAGGAACGATGTTTCCGAGAATATGCTGAAGATGCCCCCATACATTATTGTGTGGGGGATTTTTTATATAACATATTTTAAATTTGCAAAAATAGAAATTTATATCTTCATTTGTTCTTTATTAAGTTATATAATGTAAGTAATAGTTCTTTATAAAGATCAAATAAACTGATAGGAGCCTGTGCTATGTACAAAAAAAACTGTCCAATATGCAATAAATCATCTTTCAGTAGTTGTGATTCTGGAACATGGATCTGCCCAAACTGCAACAATGATCTTACGTATATCAATCTTCAAGAATCAGAGTCCCTCATACAAAGCAAACCGCGATTATTTCTAATTAAAAACAACTTTCTACAAGAAAACCCACAAATAGATGCCCAAATTAAACCCTTCACTTTTAAATCATTGGACTAAAAACAGGACATCTAAAAGGTCCTGTTTTTTACTGTGATTTTTCACAAATATTTTTCTAGTAAGCAAAATTAGACACTTTTCGAGGCGGAAAAGGTGTATAATATAGTCAAACGGGTGAAAAAGAGGATTGATATTTTGTTATTCAAAAGCCTAGAGTTCAAAAATGTTGTTGGACAGAAGGTTAAAGTCATGGAAATTCCTGTATTGGAGGAAGATAGTACTTATAAATTTATGATCCAAGTCCGTTTACAGACGTTTTTAACGTCCATTAATCAGGAAAGCAAACCTAAGAGATGCTACTCCTTTAAAGATTACTTGAAAAAGGTCATGAAGTGGCCGGATTATGAACAACTATTTAAAGTTGGAGAATTAAAGAATAATGCATAGTTTCATTCGAGCATCGGAAACGGTGCTCTTTTATTTTTGCAGAAATTTATGAAAACAGTGTTTAATAGTAGAAAAGCTCCAGTTTTAGTTTCTTTCAATAGTTGAAACCTGTATAATACTAAACAGTAAGTGTAGGGATGTGACTGAATGAGTAAAATTAAAATTGTAACTGATTCAACCTTAGATATTTCACAAGAAATGGCTAAGCAACTAGGTATTATTGTTGTACCTTTATCCGTTACGATAAATGGTGAAACCTATTTAGACCGGGTGGATATAGATCCGGCTGAATTTATTGATAAAATGAGCAAGGAAAAGGAATTACCTAAAAGTTCCCAACCTGCCGCTGGTGTTTTTCTAGAGGTTTACGACGAGCTTGGGAAAGAAGGGTATGAAGTATTATCCATACATATGACAGGAAAAATGAGCGGTACAGTGCGGTCAGCTGAAAGTGCAGCACAAATGACAGATACCAAGGTAACTGTAGTCGATTCAAAGTTTATTTCTACAGCTCTTGCTTTTCAAGTGAAGGAAGCTGCTATTATGGCAGAGCAAGGGAAGGAAATGAATGAAATTTTATCCCGATTAGAAACAATCCAGGAACATACCAAACTTTATATCATGGTTGATACATTAGAAAACCTCGTTAAGGGTGGTAGAATCGGAAAAGGAAAGGCATTCATAGGTTCTCTATTAAATATCAAACCGATTGCGTCACTTGAAGGGGCAGAATATACTCCGGTTACAAAAGTTCGCAGCCATTCTCAGGTCGTTAAATTTTTGGCCAAGCAGTTTGCGGAAGACGTGAAGGGGAAAACGATCCGAGGTGTTGGTCTAGTCCATTCTGGTGCCCATGAACTATCAGTAAAAGTAAAAGAGAGCATCTTCGATTTAACCGGTTTCCGAGATATCCCAATTGATTATACGGGTCCAACAATTAGTACGCACACCGGTCCTGGTACAATAGCCCTCATGTATTATTATGAATAGAGGATTAAATAACAGGATGGTGCCTGACACCAACCTGTTATTTTTTACTGACTAGCTCGAGAGAAGACTCCTCAACTGTATAGCCTAGGCGGTGCAGATGCTTTCGAATTCCTCCACGTTCCCAGGTTTTAAGTATCGAGTTTTGCAGCATTTTCTTTGGATAAAAGATACCGATATTCGTCAGTTCCTCAAAGTTCATGCCCTGTTTTATATATTGATCAATTACGTGGTCTCTTCTGTCGATGATGGCAAGGAATGTTTCCATCGCTTGATGAAACTCTTTTTTATTGAAAATACCTTTTTGATGTCCGGTTATGTACGTATCGGCATCAAGGGAAAGTAATCGTTTACCAGAGGCAATAAAATCCTCAATATTTCCGTCACTACCGTTATACCACGGACCAAAAGACGTCATGTCATAATCCCCAGCGAATACCACACCCAATTCAGGAAAGTAAGGGCAAGATAAACCCATCGTATGCCCAGGGGTATGTAGAAATTGTACTTTTACATCTCCAAAAATATAGTTCGTTTCATATTCATAGGTTCCCGAAATCTCGCCAAGGTTTTTAACCCATTCCTGTGGAAGGGTTTTTTTCCACTGCTCGACGCCTTCAGCGCCCCATTCTTGATAGACTCCATTGACACTTGCTACCCCCTCAATTGTTAATGAGGTCTCGTACTCAATGGGATTAATTAGTTTTGTAGCATCCCTAAACAAATGATTATGGAGAGTATGGTCAGGGTGGTAGTGGGTGTTTATGATTAGCTCCACACCATATTCCCTATCAAGTTCTAACAGCTGATGTGCATCGGCCCCACTATCGATTAACACTTTTTCAGGACAATCTATAAAAAGACTTCTTGAAAAAGGGACCTTGCTATAATTTGGACCTTCTAGTATCATAATCGGACCAATTCGCTCCATTAAAATCACCTCTTAAAGTAGAAATCTGTATGATTGTTCAAACAGATACAATGAATGAATACTCATTCATTGTACCATATTGTTTTTTGCAAGGAAACCACTATGCAAATATAGGTATCCTTTTAACATGGGTAAAAATTGAATTTTTGGTAAACCTAAAAAAAATAGTATTAAAAAAGGTGCTGACAATGTTTAAGCGAAAATCCAAAAATAATCAGTCAGATGAATGTAAAAAGCATAGTTTTGATGTAGATGAACTTAAAGATCAGTTAAACAGTGAACTGGGAGCATGTTCAGATATTAACTTTCGAACCTTAAAAAAAGATGGAAAAAAGATTCTTTTTTGTTTCCTAAGTAGCTTGATTGATAAGACGAGTTTAGATGAGTTTATTTTATTACCTGTTCAACAGCAAAAAGATTCAATGGATTGGACAACAGAAAATCTAGCACAAATTTTACCTATTGCTGAACTGCAAGCAGCCAATCAATTAAACGAGGTCGTATCCTCTTTAATTGAGGGCTATGCCTATATATATATTGACGGTGAGCCATTCGGAATCCTCGCGAATATCGGTACAACAGTAGAGAGATCTTTAGAAAAAGCGGAAACAGAATCATTAGTTTATGGACCGAAGATTTCTTTTACCGAGTCCCTAATAGGAAATTTAAATATTATTAGAAGTAATCTTAAGGATAAAGAATTATGTATGGAAGATATAAGTATTGGGAGCAGGGTTAAAACACCTGGAAAGATTGTTTATATAAGAGATATTGCAGATGAAGAAAATGTAAATACCTTTAAGCAAAGAATTAATGACTTAGAGTTTGATTATATTCCAGATACAACCGTATTAGGGCAGTTGATTGAGGATAATAGTTGGACTGTATTTCCACAAATTATGTCCTCCGAGCTTCCAGACCGTGTATCCCTTTCATTAATGAGAGGGAAAGTTGCAGTCTTAATGGACCGGTCACCTGCGGCGATATATGGACCAACCCCTTTTTTAAGCTTTTTTGAATCCACTGAAGACGTTTATATGCGCTGGAACATGGGAATGTTCTTAAGATTGCTGAGGATTATAGCTATTTTTTTATCTGTCTTATTAACTCCAGCATATGTGGCGGTTTTGACCTATCATTATGAGGTAATCCCGTCTCCCTTGCTTGTATCATTAGGGCAATCCAGGGCAAATGTTCCGTTCCCTCCGGTATTTGAAGCATTGTTATTAGAATTTGTTATTGAACTCTTAAGAGAGGCTGGTGCTAGACTACCAACAAAAGTGGGGCAAACCATGGGTATCGTAGGCGGTATTGTCATCGGACAGGCTGCCGTTCAAGCTGGTTTTACCAGTAATATCTTAATAATCATTATTGCCCTCAGTGCACTTGGGTCGTTTACTTCTCCAAGTTATATCATGGGTACCGCCATTCGAATGATTCGGTTTCCTATTATACTGGTAGCGGGTATATGGGGTGGTATTGGTATCATGCTGTCATTTTGTTTTTTTCTTATTCATTTGCTGAAACTGACTTCCTTAGGGAGTCCGTATTTTATGCCAGTCTATCCGTTTCGTTGGAGGGACTTAGGTTACAGTATCATTAAATTTCCCGTTCAATACTTGTCATTTAGGCCAGTAACCAATCATCCAGTTGATAATAGTCGATTTAAAGAGAAAAAAGCGATGAAAAAGAAGGATGTAGATGAATAGGAGCGGTCAAGATGAAAGTGAATTTACATCCGAAAGAGGGACTGTTATTTGAAGCATTTCTTGTCTTGTTTATTGTCCATGCCATCCAAACGGGAGTAGGTATAGTAGGACTTCCGAGAGTTGTTTATATGGAAGCAAAGCATGATGCATGGCTCGCTGTCCTTCTTGGGGGGCTTTTTACTGCATTTGTATTAGTCATGATGGTACATATGCTTGGTAAATATGACAGTGCCGATTTGTACGGTATCCATGTTGATGTTTTTGGTAAATGGATAGGTCATGCATTAAGTATTTTCTATATGCTGTATTTAAGCCTTAGTTTTTTTATTATCCTTATGAATTATATTGAAATTATCCAAGTTTGGATTTTTCCAGATCTCCCCACCTGGCAAATTTCTTTAGTTTTAATCCTTCTAACTATTTATGCTGTAACTGGTGGTGTTCGTGTAATTGTAGGAGTGGCCTTCCTATCAGTATTGGGGACCTTTTGGCTCAACTTTTTCATCACTGTACCTATTAGGTATTCCGATTTCAAACATCTACTTCCCATTATGAACATTAATATGATGCAGCTAGTGAAGGGAATGTACAAAACCACTCTCTCCCTCATGGGATTTGAATTAATTATGTTTTTTTATCCTTATGTAAAAAACAAAAAGAGAATGTTGTTATACACGCAAATAGGAAATCTTTATACAACAGCAATATTTACATTGATTACTTTAGTTTGTATTGCTTTTTTTTCTGAAAATGGATTAGCACGAACCATTTGGCCGGTATTATCGATGTTTAAGATTGTGAAACTGCCAAACTTAGAACGATTTGAATTTATTGCTGTTTCCTTTTGGATGTTAATTATTTTACCAAACATGTGCGGTTATTTATGGGCTGCATCCAAAGGCCTTAACCGAATCTTTCAAATGAAACAGAAAAGGGGGATTTGGATCGTTGGGCTTTTGGTTTGGATAGGAACTTTTTTTATTAAGGCACGATACCAAATGAATGTAGTAACTGATTACACAGCTAAGCTCGGATTCGTTGCAGCGTTCTGTTATCCAATACTCCTTTCAATGATTGTTTCTATGAAAAAGTGGCTTCAAAGGAGGAAGAAATCGAATGCAGAAGTGTAGCAGAAGTAAATTATTAGTATTATTCGCTTCTTGCATGTTTATCATGGCAGGATGTGTGGAACAAAAGCCACTTGAAAAATTGGGTCTTATTACTTCTGCCGGATACGATTTAGTAGGCAAGGAGCAAATTAAAGGAATTGTCGTCGTGCAAAAGTTTGATCCCATGGCAAAATCAGTAACAAAGGTTATAAGCGCTATTTCAAAAACAAGCAAAGGATTAAGGCAAGCAGAAAATCTTAAATCCAATCAAAAACTGGTCTCAGGACAGCTTCGGTCGGTTGTTTATAGTAGAGAACTAGCTGAAAGAGGTATTATTCAATTAGTTGATACCTTAAACCGTGATGCAGCTATTGGGAACATGGTCTATTTAACAATTGCAGACCAAACGGCTGAGGAGATTATGAAAATTGACCAAAGTAAAACAAATATTAACCTTGGCACATATATCTATAATTTAATCAAACAGAATGTCGAAGGAGAGCAGATTATCTCACCCACCTTACAAGAATTTAATCATAATTACTATGATATTGGAAAAGATCCCGTTCTTCCCATTTTAAAATTGCAAGGTGGGGATGTGGTTATTTCAGGTGTAGGCCTATTTAAAGAGGATCGATTGGTGGATGAACTGAAGCAATCACAGCTATTCTTTTTGAAGATTTTAGTTGATAAATATAAAGCCGGAACACTCGAAATAGGATTCAAAAAAGAGGAACTTCAAGATATTATGTTAAAAGGTTTAGTACCAAGCCCTTTGTATAATAAAGTGTACCTCACCATTGATAATATAAGGAGCAAGTCTAAAATAAAATTGATTGACAAGCAGAACCTCAAATTCAAAGTGGAAATAAAATTAGATTCAAGATTATTAGAGATGACAGAGCCACTAGATTTGGCCAAACCGGCTACGGTAAAGCTACTAGAGAAAAAAATGAATAAAGCAATGGAAAAGCAAGTAGAGGATTTACTTTATCATCTAAGGGAACTAGATATTGATCCTATCGGCTTTGGCAACGAGTATGAAGTACATTACAGGGGCCAGCAAATATCCAAAGAGAAATGGAGAGAACTATACAAAAAGGCTGAGTTTGATGTTCAAGTGAAAAATCGGATTGAAAAAACAGGTGTTATTGATTGATTACTACTGTTTCTCTTTTCACTTTTGTCTTTCTTTGTTAAACTATTCACGAAATGAATAGAAAAGGTTGCAGGTGATTAAATGAAGATTCGGTTTTTGTTGTATTGTGTTATCGTTGGTATGCTTTTATTAGCTGGATGTGGAAAAAATGAAATAGAAAATGCTGTTAATTGGCCTATTAAAGATTTTACAGCAACTAGTCAGGAGCATAAGACGGTTGGATTAAAAGATTTAAAAGGTAAGGTTTGGATTTCAGATTTTATTTTTACAAGCTGTGCCGATGTCTGCCCGCCAATGACAGCTAATATGGCTAAATTACAAAAAAAGGTAAAAGATGAAGGGTTAGAAAACGTAGAATTTGTTTCCTTCAGTGTCGATCCTACAGTGGATACTCCTGAAGCATTAAAAAATTATGCTACGCAGTTCGGAGCCGATCTAAAAAATTGGACGTTATTAACCGGATATTCTCAAGCGTTTATTGAAAAATTCGCGTTAAAAAACTATAAGGCACTTGTAAAAAAACCGGAAGAAGGAAATCAAGTGGTTCATGGAACCTCTATCTATTTAGTCGACCAGAATGGGAATATAAAAAAGTCCTATAATGGATACAAGGATGTCCCCTTTGAAGAAATAATTTCTGATATTAAATCGTTACAATAGACCAATGAAATGGTCTATTTTTTTTGCCAAGAATAGGATATAGTGTATATTTGTTTTGAATGATTTGGGTCGTGGTATAATAAAATTAGTTTAGAAAGCAGGTGAATAAAGATGAAAATGTTTTTCACCGCTCTAATTCTCCCGTTATTATTTTTAAGTTCATGTAGTCAATCTAACCCTTTAGAGTTTCATCAAGAAAAGAAGGTAGCAGCACAGGTTTTTGAGCAAATTCCAGCGGATTTTTATCCGCGCAAGCTAACGGTTGTTTCAGCAGGTGATTCCTTAACCAAAGGTATAGGGGATAGTACTGGTAGCGGCGGATACTTACCCTATTTAGAGTCTATGTTAGAAAAGGAAAAAGGGATTCAGGAAGTGGACTTTTATAATTTTGGTGTAAAAGGTAATCGAACCACTCAACTTTTAAAAAGACTTCAATCGCCGGAAATGAAAATAGCAATAAAGAAGGCTGATTTAGTAATACTGACAATTGGCGGCAATGATATTATGAAAGTGGTAAAGGATCATTTCTCTAATCTTCAGGTTTCTGACTTTATGAAGGAAAGAGAAAACTACAAAGACCATTTAACTCAAATAATGGAGGCTATTGTTCAAGAAAATCCGGATGCATCCATCGTTTTAGTTGGTCTATATAATCCATTCTCCAAATGGTTTTCAGATATTAAAGAGATGGATCAAATTGTTGCCGATTGGAACCAAACTGGTCAAATGGTCATTGCCAATTATCCTCATGCCTATTTTGTCCCAATTGAGGATGTATTCTTAAATGCAGCTGAAGACCTATTGTATACAGATAATTTCCATCCAAATAATAAAGGATATGAACTGATTGCACAAAGGTTGAATCAAACACTAGGAGAAAGTGTATTACCTGATTTGGAGAGAAACTCCTATACCGTCAGTACAAAGGAGAATTAGAAATTTATGAAAAACAAGTGGAAGATGGGGTTCCTTCTCTTGTTAGGAATCAACCTATTAATCGCTATTATCGTCTTCTCTCTAATAATGATGCCAGCGAGTAATAAGGAAAGTAGCAAACAAAAAGATTTAAAGGAGGATCATGTATCCTTCCATGTAAAATCAAATAAGAATGATCTTAATCGGCTAATCAACCATTACTTGAAGGAAGAAGCTGCAGATTCACCAATAGAGTACAAAGTCGTACTTGGGGATGAAGTGGAACTATATGGAACATTACCGTTTTTTAGTGAAGAACTAAATATGAAACTTACTTTTGTACCTGAAGCGTTAAAAAATGGCGATTTGGTTCTAAAACAAAAATCAATGGCGATTGGCCGATTACATCTACCAATTGCTTACGTTTTATCATTTATAAGTGACAATTACAAGCTCCCTAGGGGAGTGGATATTCGACCGAACGATCACTTGGTTTACGTTCACATGCAGCAATTGAAGTTGAAAAGTGATTTGAAAATCCAAGCAGAAAAGTTTGACTTAAAGAAAGATGATATTGCTTTTACCATATTAGTTCCAGTGAAATAGGGGGGCTGACTCATAGTCAGCCACTCTATTTTTTTAATCCTTCACGGTAATATAATGGATTTCAGGTTTCTCTTTTACTAATCCTAAAAATATAATTGTGTAGCTTTCATTGGGTTTAAAAGAGACACTTGGCAAAGAAAGAACCACTTCTTTACTGCCCGCCTCCCTTGCTTCAAGATCAACTGTCATTGGAGTTAAGCCTAAATATTCTGTTGCTTGTTTATAAGAGACTTTAGGGAAGATTACATCTCGGTCTTTTACGGCAATATCTAGTGGAGGAGCATCTGGTGATAAGTGGATAAAGCGCACCTTTGCTTCATTCAATGGTGTTGAAGGCTCATTTTGAAATACTAGAAGGCGTAATTTTTTTACAGAGTCTATAGCCGTTAATGTATAGGACTTTCCTGGCTCGACTGTTATTTTTTTATTTAAAACACTATCTACCATGTTCCCTGCAGGATAAATATCAATATGATATTTCCCCGCCTTTAAAGAAAGTTCATTACTTACCTGTTTAAATGGTAAGTCTCTGATTACTCGCTTCCCGTTAATATAGATATCTACATTGGGTGCGTCAGGAGAGGTATGAAGGATGCGAATTTTCGCCTCAGTTTGAGATAGTGGGGGAGGGGTTCGCATAAACTGCAGGGCTTTATTCATGTATTTTAAATGTTTGCCATAATAGTGCATGTGCAGATTTGGGAGTGAATATTTATAGTATTGTGCCAACAAATCATACATTGCCGCTCTTTGTAGATAATCGGTATAAGTTCTTTTTTCAGACATTCGTTTCAACTCCTATCTATTGGTTTACATGATAATTTATTCATGCTTATTTAGGTAGGTGTCTACCATCTCTTGTTGAATGTTGAAAATTTTTCATTTTTTGTTTACAAATGGATAATTTAAACATATACTTAAAATAATTACGATTGAAAGCGGGTGAAGTGCAATGTTAATTGAAAATGTTGGTGGAACTTATTATCTGAATATTGTTTGCACAGCCCAAAGAGGTTCAATTTAGGGAGATTCTACCCTTTATTCCAATACGCGAGTAAAACCATGGGCTGTGCGTGCCTATGGTTTTTTGTTATGTAAAAAATACATTCTCGCTGGAGGAATTAAGATGAATTTAGTCACAATGGGAGTAACAGATAAAATATTAAAGGATTTTGAAAATGTTAAAACAAGTGAAGAATTTGTTCTTGGGCGTGTAGCACTTGAGCATAAGCACTTGTATCGAGTATGGACGGAGCAAGGTGAGCTGCTTTGTGAAGTATCAGGGAAATTTAGCTTTCAAGCTCAAAACCGTGAGGATTTCCCTGCTGTAGGAGATTGGGTCTGTTTGAAGCCAAGATATTCAGAAGAAAAGGGCACAATTTTGACCATATTGCCACGAAAAAGTAAATTCTCAAGAAAATCTGCAGGTGACACTGCAGAGGAGCAGATCGTTGCTACAAATGTGGATACGGTATTTTTAGTTAATTCATTAAATGAGGATCTAAATCTAAGAAGAATTGAACGATATTTATTGTTATCGTGGGAAAGTGGGGCAACACCGGTAATTGTTTTAAGCAAAGCTGATCTTTGTTCAGATATCCTTGAAAAACTTAATGAAGTGGAAGCTATTGCAATGGGCGCTGTTCCTGTTATACCAATCAGCTCGGAAACGAGTATTGGTCTAGGAAGCTTAGAGCCATACCTGAAACCAGGAAAAACAATTGCCCTGCTTGGGTCATCAGGAGTGGGGAAATCGACATTAACTAACAGGTTATTAGGGAAAGAAAAGCAACTTGTAAAGGAAATAAGGTTGGGTGATGATAAAGGAAGACATACGACAACCCATAGGGAGATGATCCTTTTACCGAATGGCTGTGTACTCATTGATACTCCTGGAATGAGAGAATTACAGCTATGGGAAAGTTCAGAAGGATTAGCTGAAACCTTCTCGGAAATTGAGAATTTGGCTGAACAATGCCGCTTCCGTGATTGTCAACATAAAGATGAACCAGGCTGTGCTGTAGTAAGGGCCATTAAAGATGGGGACGTTTCGATTGAAAGGTTAACGAGCTATAATAAGCTTCAAAAAGAGCTGGCTTATATTGAAAGAAAAACGGATAAACGAGCACAGGCAGAAGTACGAAAACAATGGAAAAACATTAATAAACAAATTAAGCAACGAAAGAGCAGATAGAAACAAAGAGGCTGATAATCAGCCTTTTTTTGCAGATTGTCGAGAAAGATTATATCTATTTTTCATTTTTAACCTACCTATAATACTGATTATTATTAAAAGATTGTCCATGCTAACAGGCCGGTTGATTTCTGCTCCGGTATTCGCTTGTTATCATTCATTTTTGATTTTCGTGTAGGTATGAGAATCATAAGGGGAGAAATTCCTGCTATTGTATAAAAAGTAAGCTTAATAAGCAGAAATAAGTGGAAAAATTCCCCTTAACTACTCTAAAATAAGACTAAATCCAACGATTTGGATCAAATAAAGGGAAAAAATACCCTTATTTTTAAGGAAATAAGGGTATTTCCCAATTTAAGCGGAATTTTTCCCTTTATTTTTCAAACACTGTGAAATCAATATTCAGTTATAACACAGCCTTATTATTAAATAGTTAAATGGAAGGTTTTAATTGAATACACACTGTTGATAGGAGCGCAAGGCGGCGAAGACTCCTGTGGGAGTACGGGGCAGAGGAGACCCCGCAGGAGCGAAGCGACGAGGAGGCTCCCCGGCACGCCCGCGGAAAGCGAAGCCGCCTGGAGCGGAAATCAACATACTTATAGGAAGCCCTAAATAATAATAGTATAATAGAGAATTAATGCGGTGAATCAATAAAGGATATATTAGAAAATCAGGCTATCGAAAGTTTTTCGACAGCTTTTTCTCGTATCAAACAGCAGATTTTATTTTTAATTTAACTTTCTATATACTTGTATTACAAACTAAAAGCATCAGAAGGGGTGGGATATATGGACAACAAATTTGAACTTGCTACATTTGCGGGAGGCTGTTTTTGGTGTATGGTAAAACCCTTTGACGAACAGCCTGGTATTATAAGTGTTATTTCCGGGTATACGGGAGGATCAGTAGAATATCCTACGTATCAGCAGGTATGCGCGGATACAACAGGCCATTATGAAGCTGTACAAATAACCTTCGATCCCGATGTTTTTCCATATGAAAAATTACTCGAATTATTTTGGCAGCAAATTGATCCAACAGATGCGGGCGGTCAATTTTATGACCGCGGACAATCGTATCAAACGGCGATTTTTTACCATAATGAAATGCAAAAAAGACTGGCTGAAGAATCCAAGGGAGCATTACAGGAAAGTGGTAGGTTTAGTAAACCAATTGTTACTCCAATATTGCCCGCCAAGATCTTTTATCCAGCTGAGGATTACCATCAGCAGTATTATAAGAAAAATCGTGCCCATTATGAGTCCTATCATATAGGGTCGGGTAGGGCAGGATTTATCAATAAGCATTGGGGCGATGAAAAGTGATAAATAAGGATAAGTTAAAACAGGAATTAACTCCAATACAATATGAAGTAACACAAAATAATGGGACAGAGCCTCCTTTCAGAAATGAGTATTGGAATGAGACTAGAGATGGTATTTATGTTGACCTTGTCTCTGGTAAGCCTCTATTTAGTTCGTTGGATAAATTTGATGCTGGATGTGGCTGGCCAAGTTTTACGAAGCCGATCCAAGAGGAAGAAGTCGTAGAAAAATCTGATTTCAGCCATTTTATGGTTCGGACGGAGGTCAGAAGCAAAACCGCTGACTCCCATTTAGGCCATGTGTTTGATGACGGACCTCATCCAACTGGCTTACGGTACTGTATTAACTCGGCCGCTTTAAGGTTTATTCCAAAGGAAAAACTTGAAGAGGAAGGGTACGGGGAATTCGCAAAACTATTTGAAGTAAAGTAAGAAAAGCGAAAGCGCCTTGATCAGCCCCGACAGGCAAATGTTCTTCGGCTAGAAAAGTCCGCCTTTTGACTTTTATTGCCGAAGGTTATTTGACCCGAGGGGCTAGGCGCTGGAGCTGGACAATTCTCGAAGTCGAATTTTATGCTTTCCTATAAAAAAAAGCCGCTCAGCAAGCGGTTTTTTTTTTACCCTTATCCCTTTTGTTTCGATGTTGAAGTCATACCTCCAGAGAGAACAAACTTCATTGCATCCTCAGGCTTAACATCGATAATCTCTACCTGGTCCTTCGGGATAAGGAAAGTAAATCCAGCTACCTGGAAGGTTTGTGGAATATAGACTGCCACATGATCCTTTAGGGGACTATAAAAATCTTCTACCTGTTCGGACGTTATAAAACCCATACTCCGCATATCAGTTCCAGGAATGACCACTAGTGCAACCTTTGAGAAAGCTTTCTTTTCACCTAGAAAGGATTGGACGGTATCTTTTATGACTGAATAAATAGTTTTAACAATTGGTATTCTTTCCAGTAGATGGTCAATCAGTTTGATTATCTTGCTCGTTATAAATTTTGTTGAAAGCCATCCTAAAATTGTAATTAAGACGATGGTGGTGAGTAGACCGAAACCTGGGATATAATCTTCCTTTAAAAAAGGTTTCAAGCTATTGCCAAGCAAGCCGTCTAAAAAGAGAAAGGTCTTATAAATAACATAGAAAACGAGAATAATTGGAACAATCGTTAAGATTCCATTAATAAAACTTTTTATTATTGATTTCATGGTTTCACCTGCAATTTTTATCATTGTCTTTCATAATATAGGCGAATGCACATACAGGTCAAGTATCTAGTTCATAAAGTAAGAGTGAAAAGAAACAAATTATCGAGGAGTGAATGTTTATGTATCATGGATACGGATATGGTGGGTTTGATGGGTGCTGTGGTTATCCAGCATACCCTGCTGCTGGATGTGGAGTTGGCTTTGGTTTTGGAGGATTCGCGTTAATTGTTGTATTGTTCATCTTGTTAATTATCATCGGAGCAAGCTGGAACTTTTGCTAAAAAGAAAAGTCTGACTCATGGATATTCTCCATGAGTCATTTTTCATGCGTGTATTTTCTGAAAATGAACCAAAAGACGAACATTAAACTTTATTACTAAAATATAGTTCGTTTTTAGTGTTGACGGTGCCCATCCATTCTGATATATTTACCAGTGGATGAGTAAAATGACTTTGGAGGTATTGGACAATGAATACGAAATATGATGTGATTGTAGTGGGTGCTGGACCCGCAGGGATTTTTACCTGCTATGAACTTACACTGAAAATGCCGAACGCAAAGGTGCTATTAGTGGATAAAGGACATGATATTTATCGGAGAAATTGCCCAATCTTACAGAAAAAAATAGAAAAATGCCCGCCTGCTGCCGGAAGAAAAGAATTTGCGGGCTGTTTGCCAGCCTGCTCAATTACCAATGGTTTTGGTGGTGCCGGCGCGTACTCTGATGGGAAGTTTAATATTACCAGTGAATTTGGTGGCTGGATGACTGATTATCTTTCGGATTCTCAAGTAGTTGAGTTAATTCGTTACGTTGATGAGATTAATTTAAAGCATGGTGCAACTGAAAGTATTACAGATCCATTAACGGATGAAGTAAGGGATATTGAACGCCGTGGTTATGCTGCGGGGCTAAAACTATTGCGTGCCCAAGTTCGTCATCTTGGTACGGAGCAAAATCTAGAAATCTTAAAAAGCATTTTTGAGTACTTAACAACAAAGATTGAGATGTCATTTAAAACAGAAGTTGAGGATTTAATTACAGAGAAAACAGTAAATGGGCATATTGTAAAAGGTATAAAACTCAAATCGGACAAAAATATTTATGCAGATAAAGTTGTTATTACCCCTGGAAGAGATGGTTCGAAATGGCTTTCTGATCTATTAAAATCTCGTAGACTTCGGATGAGTAGTAACCAAGTGGATATCGGTGTTAGAGTGGAGACTTCCAACATTGTCATGCAGGAAATAAATGAGCATTTGTATGAAGGAAAGTTTGTGTTTAACACATCGGTGGGAACGAGAGTTCGAACTTTTTGCAGCAATCCTTCGGGACATGTAGTTGTGGAAAATCATTCGGGGATTATGTTAGCAAATGGGCATGCATATAAAGATCCAAAGCTTGGAAGTCCGAACACCAATTTTGCTTTATTAGTCTCCCATACATTCTCCGAACCATTTGATAAGCCGAATGAATATGCACATGAAATTTCTCGACTTGCCAATACCCTTTCAAACGGTGGCTTAATTGTTCAAAAGTACGGGGATATTTTAAAAGGCAGAAGATCGACTGAAAAGAGGATTAAGGAAGGATTCCTTGAGCCGACTTTGAAGGAAGCGGTCCCTGGAGATCTTGGTTTAGTCCTACCATATAATACATTAAAAAGCTTGATTGAGATGACTGAGGCTCTAAATCAGGTTACTCCTGGCCTTGCGTCTGAGCATACTTTATTTTACGGTGTGGAAGCGAAATTTTACTCAGCAAGACCAAAGTTAAACGACCGATTCGAGTCTGAAATAAGCGGCCTTTATGTTGGTGGTGATGGAGCAGGAATTACTCGCGGTCTGGCGCAGGCTAGTGCTTGTGGGATTTGGATCGCTAGGGATATTATTGAAAAAGCACCAACAGAACAAAAACAAGTAACAATAATGGCTTAACCCGCAGCTTTCTGCGAGTTTTAAATACAAAACGAGGAGGTGATTTAATACCTCCTCGTTTTGTATTAAGCTTAACCAATGGTTACTTTTTCCTTCGGATAATTGAACTTTTCCTTGCTGCCTTTTCCTCGTAAAATAAGCAAACAAGTAACGATTCCAACTCTTCCAATAAACATTAAAATAATGATTAAAACCTCACCAAATGTAGTTAATCTGGGTGTTAGCCCCATTGACAGTCCGTTTGTACCAAAAGCAGAGGAAACTTCAAAAATGACTTCCATTACAGTCCCTTTTTCTGTAATCGTTAAAACTAATATAGAAAAGAAACAAAGGAACGCACCGGTTGTAATCACGATAAATGATTTGAGAATATCTTCGCTAAGTAATTCCCGTCTGAATATTTTAACCGTACTTTTCCCTCGTGCGTAAAAAACGATAGCTAATATGGCTATAGAAAAGGTCGTGGTTCGTATTCCTCCGCTTGCACTGCTAGGTGAGCCGCCGATAAACATTAAAATAGAAAGGAAAAGTTGATTGTTAGGGGTGAATTCATTGATATCCATAGTAGCTAACCCTGCACTTTTGGTTGTTGCTGAATGGAATAGTGAATAAAAAAAGGCTTCATGCCATTCTTTGTTGACAAAAAAGTTTCGGCTATCAAATATGTAAATGAACAACGCTCCAACTACTGTGAGGATGATAAATGTAGCTGTTGTTAACTTAGTGAAAAGAGTAAAATGAAACTTTTTCTTCTCCTTACGACTTAAAAAGAATTCTAAAACTTCCACGATTACAGGAAATCCAATTGCCCCTACAATCATTAAAATAATAATAGTTGTTTGAATAAAGTAGTCATTGTTAAAAGGATTAAGGGACTCTCCAGTAATATCAAATCCTGCATTAGTGGTTGCACTAATGGATGAAAAGAAACCATGTTTAAACGCAGATGTGGGGTTATCGAAATATTTCAAAAATCGTATTCCCAAAATAATTCCGCCAATAAATTCAAAAGTAATAATGATAATAAATATTCTTTTTGCCAGCTGAACCAATCCAGATAGGTTAGATTGGTTTTGATCAATCATGATTAACTGCCTTTCTTTAAGGCCCACTTTTTTCCCCAACATGATCCATAAAAATGTGCTTAAAGACATAACCCCTAATCCACCCAGCTGTAAAATGATGCATAAGAGAAATATTCCGAAGTTATTAAATGTGTCTTTTATTGAAATAACACTTAGTCCAGTCACACTAATCGCGCTTGCAGAAGTGAACATGGCATCAATAAAACTTAATGATACATTTTCACGATGTGCAAATGGAATTTTTAATAATAATGTAGAAATAATTAACGCAGTGAAATAAAAGATAACAATTAATTGAATAGTGGAGATTTCTTTGGATTTTGTTTGGATTTTTTTAATTGTGTTCATATAATCATTTCCTTCAGCAGTCTAAATGTAATTCTATAATATTACCCATAAAAAGTAAAAGACAGGCTCAAAAGCCTGTTTTTTTTCTGTCATCTCAACACATGGAAATAGAATGAAAAATCACTTCATACAATTATATAAGTGGTTTACTTATTTCGTAAAAGAAAGTGGTGTCCAAGTGGAAAATTCATTTCTAATTAAACCAATGTTGGATGAAATATATCCTGTTATTGATTATGGCAAGGGCATATATCTATTTGATATGGACGGAAAAAAATATTTGGATGCTGCCTCAGGTGCAGTAACTGCCAATATTGGTCATGGGACAGAGGAAATCATTGAAGCCATGCAAGAACAAGCTAAAAAAGTTTCCTTTGTCTATCGATCTCAATTTACAAGTGAACCAGCGGAGAAGCTTGCCAAAAAAATTGCCGAATTAACCCCAGGTGACCTTAACTGGAGCTTCTTTGTAAATAGCGGCTCAGAGGCCACTGAGACAGCAATGAAAATGGCCATTCAATACTGGCAAGAAAAAGGGATTCAAACCAAAAACAAAGTGTTATCAAGATGGGTTAGTTATCACGGGATTACGCTTGGCGCGCTTTCCATGTCTGGACACACGGGGAGAAGAGCTAGATTTGTTCCACTTCTAGAAGAATTCCCAGTGATTAATCCTCCTTATTGCTATCGTTGTCCCTATAATCTTGAGGCTCCATCCTGTCAGTTTCTTTGTGCTCAAGAACTCGAAACAGCTATCTTGAGAATAGGAGCCGAACAAATAGCTGCTTTTATTGCTGAACCAGTTATTGGTGCTGCGGGGGGAGCTATTGCCCCTCCTAAGGATTATTTTAGAAAGATTAAAGAGATATGCGAAAAACATGACATTCTATTTATTGCTGATGAAGTGATGACAGGTTTTGGACGGACAGGAACCATGCTTGCTTGTGAGTATTGGGGAGTAATCCCCGATATTGTAGCTTTTGGCAAAGGGATGGGGGCTGGATATGCCCCTATTGCAGCAGCTGTAGCGAGTGAAAAGGTGATGGAACCTATCTTGGCCGGATCAAAATCAGTGATGAGTGGACATACATTAAGTGCAAATCCCCAATCATGTGCTGTGTCCTTAGCCGTTCTAGAATACTTGGAAAAATACAAGATTATTAGTGAAGTAGAAAATAAGGGGATTTATTTAAAAAATCAAATTGAAAAGCTAAAAGGGCTATTTCCATTTATCGGGGATGTCCGAGGGAAGGGGCTACTACTTGGTATAGAATTTGTTGAAAGCCAAATTGATAAAACACCATATCCTAGAAAAGCATTAATTACACAGAAGATGGTAGCTTTAGCTAAGGAAAAAGGCTTGATCGTTTACCCTGCAGGTGCAGGGATTGATGGGATGAACGGTGACTCTATTATTATTTCACCACCATTAATCATTACAAAAAGAGAGATTGAAGAGTTAGTGGGTTTACTTAAAGAAACTTTTACAGCCTTTTTAAATGAAAGAAATGCTGAAATGGTTGGTGATGTGTGAATGGAGAATTCTTTCGGGAAAATTACTACATTAGAGACTGTTTTGAGATTTTTTCATGATGAAATGACCATCATGTTTGGGGGATTTGGCGGAGTCGGATCACCCCCGACATTAATTGACGGTATTCTGGAAAAGGAAATCCGTGAGCTCACCTTAATCGGAAATGATACAGGTTTCCCACATATAGGAATAGGAAAAATAGTGAGTCGTGGCAGAGCTAAAAAGGTCATTGCTTCCCATATCGGTTCTAACCCCATAGCAGGAGAGCTTATGCATAAAGGAAAGCTTGAAGTAGAGTTTTCCCCTCAGGGTATTTTGGCAGAAAGAATCCGCGCTGGAGGTGTTGGATTAGCAGCAATTTTATCTGATATTGGGATGGACAATGACATGGTCTCTAAAAATAAACCGCGTATTCATCTTAATGGCAAGGACTATCTGATAGAGACTGCTTTAACGGCAGAGGTTTCTATTGTTTATGCCAAGAAGGCTGATGAGTACGGAAATTTAATATATGACAAAAGCGCTCGCAATACGAATCCACTTGTCGCAATGGCAGGAGATTTAACGATTGCTGAAG
Source organism: Neobacillus phoenicis (assembly GCF_047302305.1). Classification (NCBI taxonomy): domain Bacteria; kingdom Bacillati; phylum Bacillota; class Bacilli; order Caryophanales; family Bacillaceae; genus Neobacillus; species Neobacillus phoenicis. The sequence goes on from NZ_CP154847.1 coordinate 2,465,967, forward strand.
TAGAAGAAATTGTTCCAATGGGAAGCCTTAACCCTGAAGAAATAATTACTCCAGGAGTATTTGTTGATTATGTCATTCCAACTAAGGGGGTGAATTGGAAATGGGCATGGGAATAGATCTTAGAGATAAACTTGCAAAAAGAGCTGCCGAAGAAATCCTAAATGGGATGGTCGTTAACCTTGGTATTGGTATTCCCTCATTAGTACCGAACCACTTAACCAAGGAAACAATGGTTATGTTCCATGCCGAAAACGGGATTACTGGAATGGGACCAAGCCCAACCAAAGGAGAAGAGGATGAAAACCTATGTAACGCAGGGGGATTTCCCGTTACATTGAACAAGGGCGGCTCCTATTGTGATAGTTCTATTGCTTTTGGAATGATCCGAAAAGGGAGAGTGGATATTACCATTCTTGGTTCACTACAGGTAAGTCAAAAAGGTGATTTGGCAAACTGGATTGTCCCCGGAAAGAAGGTACCAGGCATGGGAGGTGCAATGGAACTTGCTCATAAGGCAAGAAAAGTCATTGTTGTTATGAACCATTGTGATAAAAATGGAAAACCCAAAATTGTTGAAACTTGCTCCCTACCATTAACATCGGCAGGTTGTGTGGACCTAATCATCACAGAATTAGCTGTTTTCAAGGTTAATGAAGAGGGGTTACTTTTGACAGAACTGTTTGCGCCATACAATTTAGCTGATGTGAAAAGTAAAACTGGATGTCATTTCAAAATAGAAGAACAAATCCGCAAAATTCCGTATTAATCCGGATGCAGGTCGAAGGAGTGAGTGATTTGCAAAACTATGAAAGCCGTATCAAGCATTGGTTAAAGGAAAATCGAGCGAGAGGGGCAAGACTTTTACAAATCCTTGTACAGGAGAATAGCACTAGGGGGAATGAAAGTAGTACACAGGCCATTGTTATTGAAAAATGCCGTCAGATGGGTTTGATTCTTGATATATGGGAAATTGGCGGTGAAGAACTAAAAAACCATCCAGCCTACTGCTGTGACCGTCAGAGCTTTGAAGGGAATCCAAATTTAGTTGCCGTTCTAAAAGGAGCAGGCGGAGGGAAATCAATTATTTTAAACGGTCATATTGATGTTGTGCCTGTTGGGGATGAATCAAATTGGAGACATGATCCATTTAGTGGAGTAATTGAGTGCGGTAAGCTTTATGGAAGAGGAGCTACTGATATGAAAGGTGGAAATGTGGCTCTTTTAATGGCAATTGAATCCTTAATTGCAAACGGAATTAAATTAAAAGGGGACGTAATTTTTCAAAGTGTCATAGAAGAAGAGAGTGGTGGAGCAGGAACGCTAGCTGCCGTCTTGCGAGGATACAGGGCAGATGGAGCAATCATAACAGAACCTACCAATATGAAACTATTTCCAAAACAACAGGGCTCAATGTGGTTCAGAATCACGGTCAAGGGAAGGGCAGCACATGGTGGAACTAGATACGAAGGGGTAAGTGCGATTGAAAAATCAATGCTTGTCATAAAGAGATTACAACAATTAGAGAAAGATAGAAATGCTAAGATAAACGATCCTCTCTTTGAAAAAATACCTATTCCCATTCCTATCAATATTGGAAAGATTAAAAGTGGAGAATGGCCTTCTTCGGTGCCAGACACCGCCATTATTGAGGGAAGAATGGGTGTGTCACCAGAAGAAACGATTCAATCCGCCAAATTAGAAATGGAGTCATGCCTACAGGAATTGAATGAAGCAGATGAATGGTTACAGGGAAATCCTCTTCAAATTGAGTGGTTTGGAGGCAGGTGGCTGCCAGGATGCTTAGATAGTGATCACCCGTTAATGGATGAACTATCTAAGAGTTTTATAGAGGTGAAAGGGAACCGACCAATCGTTGAGGCGAGTCCTTGGGGAACAGATGGCGGTATTATTTCGACTGTAGGTAATACACCAGTTGTGGTGTTCGGACCGGGAATTACCGAAACAGCTCATGATGCGAATGAGCATATTGATCTGGAGGATTTGTATGCGGCAAGTGAGATTATTGCTCTAACCTTGATGAAATGGTGTGAAGTTAGTGAATAAAAGAGGGGGAAGCCAATGGGATCGATCCAACTTAGAACAAAGATTCCTGGTCCAAAAGCGGTAGAATTACTTAACAGGAAAGCACAGAATGTACCGAAAGGCCCGTTTAATACAATCCATACGTTTGCTAGTAAGGGAGAAGGGGCACTTATTACGGATGTGGATGGTAATACCTTTATTGATTTTGCAGGTGCAATTGGTTCGTTAAATGTGGGTCACTGCCCCCCGGGTGTGGTTGCAGCACTGCATCAGCAAATAGATGCCTACCTTCATCCCTGCTTCCATGTCATGATGTATGAGCCATATGTTAAATTAGCGGAAACACTTAATCGGATTTCTCCGGGTAACCATCAAAAGAAAACATTCTTCTTAAATAGTGGTGCAGAAGCTGTCGAGAATGCCGTGAAAATTGCAAGAAAATATACTGGGAGAAAAGCAATCATTTCTTTTGAAAGAGGCTTTCACGGACGTACCTACATGGCAATGTCGTTAACGAGCAAAGTAAAACCCTATAAATATGAATTTGGGCCATTCGTACCGGAAACGTATAAATGGGGTTATCCCTATTATTATCGTTCCGAATTCGAAACGCCTGAACAATTAGATACAATCATATTACAGCGCTTTGAAACCTTCTTCCAAAGTGAGGTTCCACCTGAAGAAATTGCTGCAGTAATCATGGAGCCGATTCAAGGGGAAGGCGGTTTTGTCATTCCGTCAAAGCAGTTTGTAAAAGGGGTTAAGGAGCTTTGTGAAAAACACGGAATTTTATTTATCGCTGATGAGGTTCAAACTGGCTTTGGCAGAACAGGGAAAATGTTTGCTATAGAACATTTTGATGTTGTGCCTGACTTAATGACTATGTCAAAGTCACTGGGTGCAGGTCTCCCAATTAGTGCCGTAACAGGTAGAGCAGAAATTATGGACTCACCGAATGTAGGAGAAATTGGAGGAACCTATGGGGGTAGTCCGCTCGGTTGCGTGGCTGCACTTGAGGTGATAAAAGCAATCGAGGAAGGGGAACTATTAAATCGGGCCAAACATATAGGGGAGGTCTTTCAAAAACGGTTTTCTGCTCTTAAGAAACAATTTCCTCAGATTGGTGATGTTCGTTATATTGGCGCTATGTGTGCCATCGAATTTGTAAAAGATTCAAAATCAAAAACACCAAATAAAGAACTAGTTCAACAAATTATCCATATTGCACATCAAAATGGACTTATTATTATGACAGCGGGATTGTTCGGAAACATCATCCGACTGCTAACTCCGCTTGTCATCACAAATGACCAATTAGAAGAAGGTTTGAATGTTCTAGAAGATGCCATCGGAGTATGTTGTAGAGATTAGCAATCTGATTTACATGCAAAAAGATTGGAGGATGTCTTTTGAAACAATCACTTTGGATTGGCGGTGAATATCGACCAACCCTAACTTATATAAAATTAAAAAATCCATATAACCTTGAGAAAATAGCTGATATTGCGGTCGCTGAACAGGAAGATGTTGTGGCAGCCATCACGGCAGCGCATCAGGCTGCTAGGGAAATGAAAGAAATTCCTGCATATAAACGTGCCGAGATATTAGAAAAAGTAGCTGGTCATATAAAAAGCGAAAGAGAAGAGTGTGCAAGGCTGATTTCCGATGAATCAGCGAAACCACTTAAAGCTGCTAGAGCTGAAGTGGACCGGACTATCATGACTTACACATTCGCTGCCCATGAGGCTAGAAGAATACACGGAGAAACGGTACCGATGGATGCGGCCCCCGGTGGGGAAGGCAGACTTGCTTTTACGATTAGGGATCCCCTTGGAGTAATTGTAGCCATTACACCATTTAACTTTCCTATGAATCTCGTAGCACATAAGGTTGGTCCGGCCATTGCTGCAGGAAATACAATTGTCTTAAAACCAGCGAGCCAGACACCATTATCCGCTTATAAAATTGCTGAATATTTTCATCGTGCCGGATTGCCATCAGGTGCATTAAATGTGGTTACAGGAAGCGGCCGTGTGGTGGGAGATATATTGATGAAAGACGAGAGAATTAAGATGATTACCTTCACAGGAAGTCCCGAGGTGGGTAAATATATTCGTGAAAATTCAGGGCTAAAGAAGGTAACCCTTGAATTAGGTTCCAACTCTGCTGTAATTGTCGATGAAGGGGTAAGTTTAGAAAAAATCATCCCAAGAATTGTTACAGGGGCATTTTCCTATCAAGGTCAAGTATGTATAAGTATTCAACGTGTATTTGTACATGAAAAGTTGATAGATCAGTTTGTTGAACAGTTTATTGAAGAAACGAAGAAATTAAAAGCGGGTCATCCACTTGATGAACAAACAGACATATCCGCACTTATAACTAGAGCGGATGTAGAGCGCATAAAAGAATGGGTTGATGAGGCAATTGCCAACGGGGCAGTTCTTAAAATAGGTGGAAATTTTAATGATGGAATCTTTCAACCTACTGTTCTAGTAGATGTTCCGGTTAATGAGAAGATCTCTTGTGAAGAAGTCTTTGCTCCAGTTGTTCATATTAACCGCTTCAATTCAATGGAGGAAGCGATTAACTTTGTAAATGACTCAAAATACGGTCTACAGGCAGGGATCTTCACAAATGATATACATTCTGGGTTGAGGGCAGCTAAAAAACTTGAAGTAGGCGGGGTTATGATTAACGAAATCCCTACCTTCCGTGTGGATCACATGCCATATGGTGGAGTAAAGCTTAGTGGAATGGGGAGGGAAGGAATTAAATATGCGGTTGAAGAAATGACAGAATTAAAATTAATTAGCTTTAAGATGGAGTAATTTATTAAATGTCTGGCTACTTTCAAAGCCAGGCATTTTTTCAAAAGAAGATAGTGAAGGAGTGAGAAAAATGAATCAGACTGCATCCACTATTTATATAGAGGAAAGCAGCTTTTTTATTGAAGTCTATCTTGATCCTTTTAACAAAAGGATTCGAGTTGATGATTATCTCGGGAATATACAATTGGTTCTTAAGAGGGTTGAGGAACTAGTGCAGGATCAACATGCAGAAAAGCTCATTGTAAAGGGACGGAGCAATGATTATATGGAATTAATGGAAAATGGACTACAGCCTGAAGCAGTGGTAGATAGATATTTTTTAGGTTCAGATGCTTTTTTCTTTTCAAAGTTTTACACACCGGATCGTAAGAACAACGATCATTGGATAACCGAGGATGGTATGATTCATAGTATTTATCAATTAGACCCCTCCATGGAAAAAAACTTCCCTCCTAAGGAATATGTCTTGAAGAAAGCAGATGAAAATTGTGCTGCGGAATTATCTTCGTTGTATCGTCAAGTCTTTCAGGTGTATCCAACACCGTTACATGATCCTGAATATGTAAAAAAAACGATGGAAGATGGGACGATTTACTATGTTTATTTTCATCAAGGAAATATTGTCAGTGCAGCCTCCGCTGAAATTAATTTTTTCTATAAGAATGCAGAATTAACAGATTGTGCCACCTTATCCGAACATAGGAAGTATGGATTAATGAAGATGATCCTTCAAGAGCTTGAGAGTGAATTGAAAAAGAATGGCATCTTTTGTTCTTATTCAATTGCCAGGTCGTTATCATTTGGTATGAATGCCGTTTTATTCCAGCTTGGATATTCTTATCGTGGAAGATTAATGAATAATTGTTATATTTATGATAAGTTAGAAAATATGAATATGTGGGTAAAAAATCTGGCAACCTGCTAAAAATTCGGCTGCATATGCCGAATTTTTGGCACCTTTAAAAATGGCAAGAAGGGCAGGTGATGTAATGGTTCAATTAACAGCTTTAACAGAAGAAGTTTTATCAGCTATTCTAAAAAGTATAGATGAAGGTATTCATGTTGTTAATACAGAAGGAAAAACAATCTTTTATAATGATGTGGCAGCTAAGCATGATGGCATGGAAGTAAAGGAAGTACAAGGGAAGCATTTAATTGATGCATTTCCCTCCCTGACAGAGGAATCTAGTACTCTTTTAAAAGTGATAAAAACAGGTAAGCCTATTTACAACCAAACACAGGTTTATCTAAATGTCCATGGAACAAGAATTGATACCATTAATACCACTTTACCCATTTTTTTAGGAAAAGAGATTATCGGTGCAGTTGAAATTGCAAAAGATTATTCGAGGATGAAGCTCCTTGCAGAAAGGCTATTAGATCTACAAAAAGGGGTAAATAGGACAACCAAGAAAAAGGTAATAAAGCAAGTAAATTATACATTTGCGGATTTGAAAACAGTAAACCCCATTTTTATCAGTACGAAAGAGGAAGGGAAGAAACTCGCAAAATCTGATTCTCCAATTCTTGTATATGGAGAATCAGGTACGGGCAAGGAATTATTTGTACAGGGGATTCATCACGAATCCATCCGTTCTGGTGGCGCATTTATAGCTCAAAATTGTGCAGCTATTCCAGAAACTTTATTAGAAAGTATTCTTTTTGGTACAGCTAAAGGAAGCTATACTGGTGCCGTGGACCGTAAAGGATTATTTGAACTTGCGGATGGGGGAACATTATTTTTAGATGAATTACATACGATGCCCATTGAACTACAAGCAAAGCTATTAAGGGTGTTAGAGGATGGGATTATTAGAAGGGTAGGAAGTTCGCAAAACATTTCTGTAGATGTACGCGTAATTGCAGCAATGAATGTGCATCCAAGTATTGCACTTCAAGACCAAAAACTTCGATCCGATCTCTATTATCGGTTAAATGTGTTCACTTTTTCTCTTCTCCCCTTGAGAGAAAGAAAAGATGATATTTTATTTTTAACAAACAACTTTATGAAGGAATTTAACCGTAAACTGGGGAAAAATATTTATGGTTTGGAAAAGAAACTTGAGTTGTTTTTTATTGAATATCAGTGGCCTGGAAATGTCAGAGAACTAAAACATACGCTTGAATACATGATGAATGTTTGTGAAGGGACACAGTTAAGAGTTGAAGAATTGCCGATGATGCTGAAACATCATGCTACCCCATTAAAGGACAAAAGTATTAACCAGTTTGAAAATTTGTCGTTAAGGAAAAATATGGACGATATAGAAAGAGAGCTTATTAAAAATGCTCTTGAATTGAGTGAAGGTAATGTGAACCAAGCGGCAAAACTTTTAGAGATTCCCAGACAAACGCTGCAATACAAAATGAAGAAGTGGATGGATTAAAAAAGTGCCGATTTTTCGGCATTTTTTTATGCTTTAAAAACTGAAATTTAAGAAATTTTAGAAAAAAGTACTTCCTTTACTGGTTTATAACGTTGGCACGAAACTTGCATATTATTTAATAAAGCCAGTTAGGGGGAAATGAATATGAAGCAATTCCTATATAAACCAAGCAGATATTGGAAGGATATAGAACTTTGGAAAGATGTAACTGAAGAGCAATGGAATGATTGGCTCTGGCAACTAACTAACACGATTCGTACTTTAGATGACCTTAAGAAAGTAATTAATTTAACTCCAGAAGAAGAAGAGGGGGTACGGATTTCAACAAAAACAATCCCCTTAAATATTACACCTTACTATGCATCATTAATGAACCCAGATGATCCACGTTGTCCAATCAGAATGCAATCAGTACCTATATCAAAAGAGATATATAAGACAAAATATGACCTGGAAGACCCTTTGTATGAAGATGAAGATTCACCTGTCCCTGGATTAACTCACCGTTATCCCGATCGTGTTCTCTTTCTTGTCACCAATCAATGTTCGATGTATTGCCGCTATTGTACTAGGAGGCGATTTTCAGGACAAATTGGAATGGGTGTTCCCAAAAAACAGTTGGATGCTGCCATTAACTATATTAGGCAAACACCAGAGGTACGTGATGTGTTAATATCCGGCGGTGATGGGTTATTAATAAATGATAATATTTTAGAATATATCCTCAAGAATTTACGAGAAATTGACCATGTAGAAATAATTAGAATAGGGACTCGTGCACCTGTTGTTTTCCCACAACGAATTACTGAGAACCTCTGCAATATTCTAAAAAAATATCATCCAATTTGGTTGAATACCCATTTTAATACTTCGATTGAGATTACAGAGGATTCTAAGAGAGCTTGTGAAATGCTTGCCAATGCAGGTGTACCGGTAGGAAACCAGTCTGTCATTTTAGCAGGCATAAATGACAGTGTTCCAATCATGAAGAGACTCATGCATGACCTTGTAAAAATCCGAGTACGCCCATACTATATTTATCAATGTGATCTTTCAGAGGGTATTGGACACTTCCGGGCACCTGTATCTAAAGGGCTTGAGATTATTGAGGGACTCCGTGGTCATACGTCAGGATACGCAGTACCAACTTTTGTTGTTGATGCACCTGGCGGAGGCGGGAAAATTGCTTTACAGCCCAATTATTTAATTTCTCAAAGTCCTGAAAAGGTCGTCCTTCGTAATTTTGAGGGTGTAATTACTTCCTATCCCGAGCCCGAAAACTACATCCCTGGGAGAGCGGAAGGCTATTTTAAAGAAATATATCCTGAAATGGAAGAAAAAAGGTCTGTTGCGGGTATTGCTGGTATTATGAATGACCAGCATTTTAATCTTGTTCCAGAAGGTCTAACAAGGCTTAACCGACGTAAAGATTACAATCAAGATCCTACACATACTTCATTAAAGGATAAGCGGAGTAAACGAGATGAATTAAAAGAAAAAAAATTCAAAGCGGTTACCCAGAAGGAGACGGGAACCACCGAAACACAACCAAGCGTAGATGCTATGAAAGATTAAGAGGTGGGAGTATGAAAATTGAATGTGAATGGTGTGCTAGTCCAAACGTAGATAGAATTGTTGACTCGGTATACTGGGAATTACCAGATGGGACGCGAGCAATCGAGATCTCACAAACTCCTACCTATTGCTGTAGAGATTGTTCTATGACTTACCAAAGTGAGGTAATAGTAAAGGAAATAGAAAATCACTTATTCTTAATTGATTGTAAACAGGTTTCTAAAGTAATTACCTTTGAGGATTTGATGAAAATACCAAGGTTGTTGAAAAGGAATTACTTTGACTTTTCCTCTTAAATATATAAGCTGGACGATACTGTGAGTATTCGTTATCATATATCACATAAGTGAATTTCAATAGGAAGGCGTTTGTGTGATGAGTAAATCCTTTTATCATTTTTTAATGAAATATAGACATCCAGCACCAAAAGATCGCATTAGTTTATTTGCAAACCATGCCTATATGGACCATAGCTTTCCGAAATCCTCAAAGGATTACCAGGAACTCAGTTCCTACTTAGAACTAAATGGTCAATATTTAGAGTCAATGTCTACTTTTGATGAGGCATGGCAGCTATATATTAATGCTGAAAGCAAAAATTAAATAGGTGAAAGAAATCGCTTCTTGATGGAGGCGATTTTTTCATTTTACAAATGGTATGCGCGATATCGATTCTCATGCATATACTATTGTAATCAAAATTCACGACTTAGCATTTGAGGGGATGGGAGGAAATGGCAAAACGGAGAAAACCGAAGTATAAGATCGGTGATACGGTCGTGATTACAATTTATGGTACTGTTGGCAGGGTAACAGATGTTAAATGGTTAGATGGGAAATATGTTTATGAAGTGAATAAAAGTGATGGTTTATTTTTGGAATCGGCCTTACAAATGCTATCAGAATATGAAGGTACTGTTGTGGAGCAGGAGCAAATTGATATTGAATATAAGTTTTTTTTCGGTGATTTAGTTCAGGTAAGCGGTTATGGTGCTGATTTATTTAAAGTTGTCGGCTTTCGGACAGAAATTTGGCGCTACAAAGAAGATGCCTGGGAAGATGTTATTTATGAGCTTTCAAGGGTAAGTGACGGAGAATGGCTGGAAGCAGGCGAAGAGGAATTAACACTAGTAGCGGACGCTGAAAGTGCAGATACATTTATACAAAAATTAGGTCTTTTATACTTAGTAAATAAACAGGATCAAGCAGTAAAAAATACAAACTTAAAAAATTTAATAAGGAAAGCAGAGTTTGAAGAAATAGAAAGAAAAAAAGAAAAGAAAGAACTCATTGATAATCTCTTAGATATATTTAATGATTATCGGATCCTATATGAATTGTTTCATGACCAAGAATACTACCAAGTTATGCGGGTCATTCTTAGGAAATTAGAAAGTCTTGTAAATAATGATGGTAAAAGTCCTGTATAATCCTACCATCTGGCAATCTCAAATAATAAATACAAAACAAATGGAATTCCGCCCCACTTAATTAGGAAAAACATCGTTTCCAATATTTTCTCAAAAAGTTGGAGGGTAAGACTATCCTCCTGATTAACATCTTCAACCCATGCCTCTAACATCAATTGGAATTTAGACATTGTTTTCACCCCATCGCTTTCTTTTTACTAATCCTATGCTTGTCCAAGCGATAAAAGACATGTTTTTTCATTGAAATCTCTCTTTATTTAATTTCAGTGAAGAAAAGTGGTTTATAGGCAATTGCTTTCCAAAGTAAATAGCATGAAAAGGCCATGTACATCATACATTCTGTAAAAAGGGGGCGATGCTATGAGAGAAATTGAAGTATTTATTGATACTGAAGAAATTGCCGAATTTTTCTTTCATGAGCTTGTAAAAAGGGGATACGTTCCTAGTGAAGAGGAATTAGAGGAATTAGCCGATATTACTTTTGAATATTTAATTGAAAAGAGTATTATCGATGAGGAAGTACAGGATGATTAGTAATGAATAATTCCGGGAGAAATAAGATGTTTTCTTCCTTTAAGATAAAATAAAGACGAAAGCCGAGCATAGGTTGCTCGCTTTTTGTTTTTTACAGACTTATTGAAAAATTATTTGCCATCGTGAAACCTTGTTGGGGTTTCATCGTATTAAGAAGTATGAAGAAAAGGAGGAGGATTTAATGTTAAAAAAAATCCTTAAATCAATCTTAAAAAGTAAGATGACTCACAAGTACGGCTCCTCAAGCGATGCATGGAAGAAGCATAAACACCATAAGCATAGCCATTTAGGACATCATCACTATAAGAAGAAATATAAGAGCAGAAGTTCTATATCTAGTTTTTTTAGCAGCTAGTAAGGTGATTGGATATGCTTAGGAAATTAACATTATTTATTTCTAATATTATGGAGAAACCACTACCTACTGATGAGGTTTTTGCTAACCGTTATAAGGTATTGGAGTATCTCGGAAGCGGCAGCTACGGACATAGTTATTTAGTTTTTGATTTCTTAAGCAAACAGAATAAAGTATTAAAATCCCTTCGGTATCATAAGAGAATAACCCATTCTGGAAGGAAGGGATTTGAACTAGAAAAAGAATTATTACGATCGATTAAACATCCTGGATTTCCTAAATATTTTGAGGGCGGCACCTTTAAAAGCATTCCCTATTATACAATGGAATTTATTAATGGTAAGAATTTTGAACAGCTTATTTTTAACGAAGGTAAGAAAATCACTGAAACAGAAGCTTTTAAGTTTGCAGATGAATTACTTCAGTACATTGAATTCTTGCATATTCAAAACATTATTCATAGAGACATTCGCATCCCTAACGTAATTTTTGATGGTACTAGAATTCGTCTGATAGATTTAGGATTAGGTAGGTATCTTACAAAGAAAGATAGATACCTAGAAAAGAAAAATGAAGATGTAAGGAAACAATTTAACTACCAAGCTGACTTTTACGGGCTAGGCCACTTTCTTTTGTTTCTCCTATATTCGAACTTTACTTTCGATGATGACAGGAAAGAAAAAAGCTGGGAAGAAGAACTAGATATTTCAGTAGAAGCCAAACAAATTATTAGGAGGCTCTTGCAGATAGATTCAGCGTATGAACAATGCGCACAAATAAGAGCTGATTTAAAAAAATTTCACTTAATTTAGGAGGAGAATGTTATGTCTTTCTTTGACAAAGTATTTGCAAGCGTGGGTATTGGTGCTGCATCAGTGGACACAAAGCTAGAAAAAGACACTTACATGCCTGGGGAAACAGTACAAGGGGTTGTTGAAATTAAGGGTGGAAAGGTTGAACAGCAAATAGATGAAATTTATCTTTCACTCAATACAACTTATTTAAAAGAGTCAGATGATCGAAAATATAACGTAACTGCTACCATTGATCGTTTTCGTCTAACTACACCTTTTACAATCAGGTCAAACGAAAGAAAAGAAATCCCGTTTACTTTCCAGTTACCGTATGATACACCATTATCTATTGGCAGATCAAAAGTCTGGGTAACAACAGGACTGGACATAAAAGGCGGGGTAGACCCAAGTGATAAGGATTATTTAAAGGTAATTCCTAATCAATTAATGACCGCTGTTTTTAACGCGGTAGATAATTTAGGCTTCAGAATTAGAGAAGCGGACTGTGAAGAAGCACCACGTCGCATACGAGGCCGGTTACCCTTCGTTCAAGAATTTGAATTTGTCCCAACATCAGGTCTATTTCGCGGTAAATTAGATGAGTTAGAAGTGGTGTTTTTATCTTCAGGTAATGGCACTCTAGATCTGATGTTCCAAGTGGACCGACGTGCGAAAGGACTTTCAGGATTATTCTCAGAAGCGATGGGAATGGATGAAACGAATGTAAGATTAACGGTATCTAATGCAGATCTTCCTAATTTACAACAAAAAATTCAGAATGTAATACAAAGATATTCATAATAAGCAAAAAAAAGCCTACTCGACAAAAAAAGTTAGTATTCTACAGAGGATTCGACAAGGTCTACATCTAATTATTAGAATAGAAAATAAATTCTATTAATTGGAGGTACAAGATGATCAGAGTATTAACGAGAAAGCCCTGTATCCAATATGATGTGACGATCTTTCAAACTCCAAAGTACCGTGAAAATAAAGGCTATAAACAGGTCTATAGAACGACCATTCCTGCTGCAGGCCGCGAACAATGCTTGCAAGAAACCTTTAGCCGCTTTAATGTAACTGACAGAATACCTTCAAATTACAAAGGGAGATTCCTCTCAACAGGTGACATTATATTAATTGATGAGGGACGCGGCGGACAGCATTATTATCAGTTACAGACTGGCGGATGGGTCCCTATTAATAGAATAATGATACGTTAATAAACCTAAGGGATATTTCCTTAGGTTTACTTTATTATTGCATTATCGTTATTGTTTTCTTCCACCATCAGCTCTATTTTCTTTTGCGTGTGCTTCATGCTCTGCCACAATAGCCTCAGCAGGAATGTGATTATTTTTCTTTTGACCATTGATGCGGCTTCTATGTTTTTTTCCCATTATCTATTCCTCCTTTACGTCTAAAGATAGCTTTCCACAAATCAGAAAAAACATAACTATTTCTCTGAACGGTTTCTCAATAAAAACTGTTTATGATATATTGTTTATGGTACGAAGTGTAACGTACTTATTTGATTGGAGGTTTATTTATGAGCGTACATATTGGTGCAAAAGAAAATGAAATTGCAGAAACGGTCTTGCTGCCTGGAGATCCGCTGAGAGCGAAATACATTGCAGAAACTTTTTTAGAGGATGCTAAATGTTATAACGAAGTAAGAAATATGTTTGGATACACCGGAACTTACAAAGGAAAAAGGATTTCAGTTCAAGGAACAGGAATGGGTGTTCCGTCTATTTCTATTTATGTAAATGAGCTTATGCAAAGCTATAATGTGCAGAACTTAATAAGAGTTGGTACATGCGGCGCAATCCAAAAGGATGTAAAAGTCCGAGATGTTATTCTAGCTATGACAAGTTCTACAGACTCGAACATGAATCGACTAACTTTTGGACATGTTGATTTTGCACCTTGTGCAGATTTTGACTTACTTAAAAAGGCGTATGATGCAGGTGTCGAAAAGGGACTTAATTTAAAAGTTGGAAATATCTTTACTGCAGATTCATTCTATAATGATAATGCAGAACTTGAAAAATGGGCCAAGTATCAGATTTTAGCCATTGAAATGGAAACGACAGCATTATATACGTTAGCAGCCAAGTTTAACCGTAAAGCTCTTTCTGTTCTAACTGTTAGTGATCATATTCTAACAGGTGAAGAAACTACAGCAGAAGAAAGACAATTAACTTTTAATGATATGATTGAGGTAGCTTTAGAAGCTGCCACTAAGGAATAAAGAAATATACTGCCTCTTCCAACTAGGAAGAGGTTTTTTCTGTAACGGAAAGGAACTTGGCACCATGATGGAGAATTAAATTGTAAAATAAAAAGGCAAATATGTGACTAATTAAATGATTTTATTGATAAAAATAGGGTGCAGGGGTATAGTACAAATGAGGTGAACGAAATGAAAGAGCAACTCAAAGTTGATATTACGGGAATGACCTGTGCAGCTTGTTCAGCTAGGATTGAAAAGGTTTTAAATAAGCTAAATGGTGTTGAAGCAAATGTCAACTTGGCTATGGAAAACGCATCCATTACATATGATAAAGAATTAGTTTCAAGTAATGAAATCATTACAAAAATTGAAAAACTCGGCTATGGAGCACGTTTAGAAGTGGATCAAAGAGAAACAAAGCAGCAATATAGAGAAGAAGAGATAAGACATAAGAAGCGTATGTTTTCCCTTTCTGTTATCTTGTCATTGCCACTTTTATACACTATGCTTGCCCATATGCCAATGGATACTGGCTTGCCTATGCCTAGGGTGATGATGAACCCGTGGTTTCAATTGTTGTTAGCCACACCAGTGCAATTTTATATTGGAGGACCCTTTTATATGGGTGCTTACAAGGCACTTAAAAATAAGAGTGCTAACATGGATGTCCTTGTAGCTTTAGGTACATCTGCAGCCTATTTCTACAGTCTTGCAGAAGGTATTAAAACCATCAACAATCCTTATTATTTTCCGCATCTATATTTTGAAACTAGCGCAGTTCTTATTACTCTAATATTGTTAGGAAAGTTATTTGAAACATTAGCAAAAGGTAGAACGACCATCGCCATTTCAAAATTATTAAGTCTTCAAGCAAAAGAAGCAACCGTTATTAGAGAGGGTTCGGAATATCAAATCCCAATTGAAGAAGTGCTGGTTTCGGATCGATTACTAGTGAAGCCTGGAGAAAAAATTCCAGTAGATGGACAAGTATTATTAGGACAATCCTCTGTTGACGAATCAATGATAACTGGGGAATCGATCCCAGTAGAAAAATCTGTGGGAGATCGTTTAATCGGTTCCACTATTAATAAAAATGGAACGATAACAATGAAAGCTACAAAGGTGGGAAAGGATACAGCTCTAGCGGGAATTGTAAAGATTGTAGAAGAAGCACAAGGATCAAAGGCACCCATTCAACGTATTGCTGATGTCATTTCTGGCTATTTTGTACCAGTTGTTGTTTTTATTTCATTCGTTACCTTCTTGATTTGGTATTTTATAGAGAATCCCGGCGATTTTCCAACTTCTTTGGAAACGGCTATTGCTGTTCTTGTGATTGCCTGTCCATGTGCACTAGGGCTGGCAACACCCACATCTATAATGGTAGGAACAGGAAAAGGTGCAGAGATGGGAATCCTTTTTAAGGGTGGAGAGCATTTAGAAATTGCACATAGGATAAACGCCATAGTCCTTGATAAAACAGGAACTTTAACAAAAGGTCAACCAGTTGTTACTGATTTCATTGCCTATAGAGAGGAAAAGAAGGTCCTTCAATATTTAGTGTCTGCTGAGAAATCATCAGAACATCCGCTGGCTGAAGCTATTGTTAGATATGGTATGGAAAGACGATCTAGTACACTACCAGTTAAACGCTTTAAAGCTATTCCAGGTTATGGGATCGAGGCGAAAATTGGCGATGATGAAATATATGTAGGAACTCGGAAGCTAATGGATTTAAAAGCTATTTCTTATACGGAAAAAGAAAAAGAATTACTTCAATTTGAAAACGAAGGTAAGACAGCCATGTATATTGCAATAAATTCGACCATCATGGGGCTTGTTGCGGTAGCTGATACAGTAAAAGATACAGCTATGCAGGCAGTTTCTCAACTAAGCGAATTAGGCATCGAAGTGTATATGCTTACTGGTGATAATGAACGGACAGCAAAAGCCATTGCTTCTCAGGTGGGAATTACGAATGTTATTGCTGAGGTTCTCCCGGAAGAAAAGGCAAATCATGTAAGAGAACTGCAGCATAAAGGAATGAAGGTTGCAATGGTGGGGGATGGAATAAATGATGCACCCGCTCTTGCGGTTGCTGATATCGGTATTGCCATTGGTTCAGGTACAGATGTCGCTATTGAAGCAGCGGATATCACTATTCTTGGTGGAGAACTGTCATTGATTCCTAAAGCCATTTCTTTAAGTAAAAAGACAATGCAAAACATTCGTCAAAACTTATTCTGGGCTTTGATCTACAACACTGCAGGCATTCCAATCGCTGCTTTAGGATTATTAGCACCATGGGTAGCCGGAGCGGCAATGGCATTTAGTTCTGTATCTGTCGTGACTAACTCACTTCGTTTGAAGCGGGTTAAGATATAAAAATCTTATAATAACTGAAGAGGCTGACCATCAGCCTCTTTTTTTTGTATGAGAGATTTCTCAATTATTTTATTTCTTATTAATTTCATTAACTTTTCTTTGTTAATTTTAATAAAAAGATGTTATTCTAATCACTAAGGGTTTGCTTTTTGCTTCAAACATTTGTTAAGACTAGCTAGTACATATCTTATTTTTATGGTAAATGAAAGTGGTGAAAGCTTTGGAAGGAAAGAACATTGAGCAAGAAAAACTTGAAGGAGAGAAAGTTGAACAGGAGCAAGTTACTGAGAACAGATCCGGATATATCCGATTAAAGAAGTTTCACTTTATTATGCTGTTGTTTTTGATGGTTTTCTTATCAGCAGGAATTACAACAATTGCCTTTGCATTTGGTAAAGAAAAAGTGGTAACAGTTGGAACGGAAAGGTCAGAATTCAATAAGCTTTATGAAGCATTCGATACCTTGAAAAATGGCTACTTTAAAGAAGTAGATCAGAAAAAACTTATTAATGGTGCGATTAATGGAATGGTGGAATCACTTGACGATCCATATTCTGATTATATGAGTAATGAGGAAGCAAAAAGCTTTCATAGTAGTATTTCTTCTTCGTTTGAGGGGATTGGCGCAGAAATCCAAGAAAAGGATGGACATATTGTTATTGTTTCGCCAATCAAAGGTTCTCCTGCTGAAAAAGCAGGGTTAAAACCAAATGACATGATTATATCAGTAGATAGCAAAAGTCTTCAGGGGATGAACTCTACTGAAGCAGTTACTTTAATCAGGGGTAAAAAGGGAACGAAAGTAGAATTAACTATTCAAAGACCGGGAACAGAAGCTCCAATGACCGTTCCTATTATCAGAGATACGATTCCAATTGAGACTGTCTACGGAGAAATGGTAGATGATTCAATTGCAAAGGTACAAATCACAAGTTTTTCAAGTAACACTTCAAAAGAATTAGTTACCACTTTAAATGATTTACAAAAGAAGGGTATGAAAGGTTTAGTATTAGACCTTCGACAAAACCCTGGTGGATTATTAGATCAGGCAGTAAGTATTACAAGTATGTTTGTACCTAAAGGAAAAATTATCGTCAAAGAAGAAGATAGAAACGGAAAGATTAAGGAAATTGCTTCTCAAAATCAAGGTAATCCTGACTTACCGTTAGTTGTATTGATTGATAAGGGCAGTGCAAGTGCATCAGAAATTTTTGCTGCTGCTGTAAAGGAATCCGCAGGAATCCCACTAGTAGGTGAGAAATCCTTCGGTAAAGGTACTGTACAAACGGCAGAAGATTTTAAAGATGGTTCTAACCTAAAATATACAATCGCCAAATGGTTAACTCCAAATGGTAATTGGATTCACAAAAAGGGAATTGAGCCAGATGTAGCAGTAGCTCTTCCTGAATTTGCTACATTACCGATTATTGATCCAGAAAAAGAGCTGGCCTTTTCTAATTCTTCAACAGAAATTCAAACAGCACAGAAGATGTTAAAAGCTATTGGCTATGATCCGGGTCGTGAAGATGGGTTCTTTGATGAAAAAACAAAACAAGCTGTCATTGCTTTCCAAACGGCACAAAAGCTCCCTGCAAACGGAGTATTAAAAGGTGAATCCACCTTGAAATTGATGGAACTATTAAGAGATAAAATTAAAACAAGTGATACACAATTGCAAAAGGCTATTGAGGTTTTAAAAGGGAGAATGAAATAAAAATATGATAAACTCAGCTCACAAAAGAGCTGAGTTTATTTTTTTGTGAAAAGAAGTTAATGTGTATATTTATCACCCATCTTTCCGAGAATGGACAATAATATATAGAATGGGTGGTTAGATAAATTGAGAAAGCTTTGTATTGTTGTGATTGCATTTTCTTTCTTAGGTTTTGGTCCCTTGAAATCATTTTTTCAAAATGATTTAAAAACAGATGGTAAAGAAATTGGTGAAAATTCTTTTATCCAAAAATTGAAAGAAACAACTAAAATTCTTCCCTTAAGTGGAGAAGACTCAAAAGTAGAAACTTTTTTAATAACGGAAAATGAAATTAATAATAATTCTTTAAGTCCAAATCTAGCTATGATTATCAGTCGTGACGCTTCTAACAATAAATTTTCTTATGGAACTGTTCAAATTCCTCCCTTAAATGACGAGGGGGACTTTGACACTCTAAAAGAAATAGTTGAAAAAAACTATCACATACCAATCGACTATTGTTTTATTATTGATTCTTCCGGTGCAGCTAGAATGATTGATTTACTAGCTCCTAATGGAATTACTAGTCCATTTGCTGCTGACCATGATCTGACAGATCCAGAAATATTGAAAGGAAAAGAAATTGTCGACCTTATTAATCAGTTGCGTGATATACCTAATAGGGAGGAATACCTAGTGGGTGTCATTTCAGAGATAAGTAATGAAGTGAATAAGAATCAATCTGCAAACCAATGGTTTTCAATGGTCCCAGCACTCCTTAATGAGGCTCAACATAGTGTAAAGACTGATATTGCTAAGGGCGAGTTATTGCAGATAGGTCTCTCAGCCTTTATGAACCCTATAACTAAATTTGAAAAAATTCAAATGAACGAAGATCACTCAAAGGCAGTGAATGGTGATGTCCAGGTGGATAATCAAAAACCAATGATTAATTAACGCCTAATCCAATTATTCATATATAATAAAGGGGAGAAGATAGAAGAAGGGATAGGAAGATGAAAAAAGCAGAAATTTATATTTTATCAGGATTTTTAGGGAGTGGAAAAACAACCTTATTAAAACGATTATTAGAGGATGAACGGAGCCTAGGTAGGAAAGTAGCTGTCGTGATGAATGAATTAGGACAAGTTTCGATTGACTCAGATGCAATAGATGATGACGTCGAATTGAAAGAGTTACTTGGGGGATGTATATGCTGCTCAATTCAAGATAAGCTTGAATCCCAGCTTCAAGGCTTAATTGTAGAAGAAAAACCGGATGTTATTTACATAGAAACAACTGGAGCGGCACATCCTGTGGAAGTATTAGATGCCATCCTTTCTCCATTATTTGCAGATAAGTTATCAGTTAAGGGAATTATTACGACGATAGATGGTACGAGGTGGAAAGATCGAAAGGCATTAAGTCCACAGTTGCAACAGTTAATATTAGAGCAAGTAAGACATGCGGATTTTATTATTGTAAATAAAACAAATGAATTAAATGAGAAAGATCAAGCAAGTATGACCTTTGAAATTCAATCCATTAATTCGAATGCAAGATGTCTTCTTACAAACTATTCACAGGTTGCCATAGGGGATATTCGGAAGCTCGCTGTTTCATTTGAGGAAGCTGCTAAAAAAGATTCGCAACGAATACAATTGAACCTGACAACATTCGTTTATCAGTTTAAAAGCGCAGTCAGTCACTCTGATTTTGAATTGTTTTTAAAGCAACTTCCTGAAACAATTTATCGAATAAAAGGTTATGTAAAGTTTAGTTTATCTGATTTTCCAACTTTATTTCAATTTTCATATGGTATGCCATTATACATGAAGGAAAATATGAATTTACCCTTAAACCTTGTGTTTATTGGTGAGAATATCGATTGGAATAAGTTACAACAACAGCTCAATGTACTTGAAAAAAATAAAGAATAATGAAACTTTAGTGAATGATAAATGTCTCTTCAGGTAACTCTTTTAATGTAGTCAAAAACCATTAAAAGGGGGAATGCATTTGAAGAAGGCAGCTAGTATTTTAGTATTACTCTTTATCCTCTTTAATGGACAATGTGTTCTTGCTCAGTCTGATATTGACTATAAAATAGAAATGTTAAATTGGGATGAAGTCAATCAAATCTTACCAAAGTACTCAAAATTTATTGTCCTGGATGTAGAGACGGGAAAGCAATTTCATGTGCAAAGGCGGGCAGGTAGTCACCATGCGGATGTACAGCCGCTAACCCCAAAAGATACAAAAATAATGAAAAAAATATACGGGGGTAAATGGAGTTGGAAACGACGGGCGATCATTGTTATTCACAAGAATCAGTGGATCGGAGCATCAATGCATGGAATGCCACATGGAGCAGGTGCGCTTAAAAATAATTTTCCTGGTCATTTTTGTATTCACTTTTACGGTAGTACAACTCATCGAACAAATACCATGGACTTATCACATATGCTGATGGTCTTAAAAGCATCTGGAAAATTAAATGAATACTTAAGTAAAGCAAGTCCTTATGACGTAATAGACGCGTATATCGCAGGTATCAAACAACATGATACAAGAATTACTTCACAAATTTCACTGCAAAAGAATAAGTGGAGATCAGTATTTAGATTGGTTGAAAATATTCGTTTAGGTCGAATGGAACGATTGCCAGCAGAGGATTTAACAAGCGAAATAAGTTTGGATGTTCCAGTTGAAGTTGATTGGTACATAAAAAATAGAGGCAGACAGACCTATAGTGATACGATTCATTTAGTTCGCTTTTCACCATCAGATGCCTGGAAAGTGGATTCGGAGCATTTTTTAAATAAGAACAATCTTCCATAGAAAAAAACACCTTTAAATGAGGATTGCCTCAAATAAAGGTGTTTTCTATTGTGCGAAAATTATCTAGGTTGTTCACCAAACTTAATGAAAGTTCGCTCATCTTCAATTAAACCACAAGCTCCGCATTGAACTCGATATTCTGGGCCATTGTATGGGAGATGAAATGGTTCTAGAGTGTTTTCCTCGTATTCACGAACCACTTCACCAGACTGAGGATCTAGTTTTACAGAATGGGATACTTGCTGAATGATATTAAATCGACTTCGATTGGTTTTGCAATTAGGGCATTTATATGGGGTTGTCATTGTTTTTCTCCTTTCAATAAATTGTTAAAATTTATTTTTTGCAATAATGTTGGTAAATATGTAACAATGCAATTGAAGGATAAAGGAGGAATTGAGTTGCAGCAAGGAAAGCTCGATGGATTATTAGAGGAGTATCGTTCGATTTGGAATAACCGATTATTACATAAAGGAGACTGTAATAGCGAAGAAATATTAACCGAAGCAATCAAACGTGAGCTATTAGATGAAAACTCACATCCGAGAATCAGAAAAAGTAAGTATGAAAAATATTTTTTTGCAATAAAAAGGATAATAAATTCTTCAGTCTCAGAACAAACAAAAATTGCATTAATAAAAATTCATATGGAAATTATGGAAACAATCAGTTAGGGGGAGAAAGATGAAGAAGCTCATATTTGTTTTTATATCAATTTTAATTTTAAGCCTTATGGCATCCTGTAGTAATCAGCATGAAAATCATCCAGAACAGCCCCAAATGTTAGATGTAGACTTATCTGTTAACCCTGAAAAAGGGGAAATAAACGAACCAATTACATTCAATGCAAAAGTTACACAAGGCACGGAAAAGGTAAATGACGCAGATGAAGTCATCTTTGAGATTTGGCGTTCAAAAGATGAAAAACATGAAAAAGTAGAAATTAAAAACCCGAAAGATGGTGTCTATAGCCTAAAGAAGGACTTCCAGCAAGAGGGGACTTATTATATTATCTCTCATGTCACCGCAAGAGATATGCATAATATGCCTAAAAAGGAATTTATCGTTGGAACACCGAGTGAACCAGAAGATGCAGATGTAAAAGATTCGATGGATGGAATGGAAATGGATCAGAAGGAACAAGAAAATCATAATTAAAAAACAGCCTCTTGGCTGTTTTTTTATGAAGGTTCCTCTTTTTTGGCTCTTACATTCACTTTAGCTGTTCTCCCAAGCTTTTCATTTAGTTTTTCATTTACCTTCTCACTTATTTTATCTGTAAGTTCTCCCTCATAGTTTGTTCCAATATTTAATCTCCCTGATAATTCTTTAATTCCTAACTGCCCGAAATTATTGGCGTAATCTACATGGTGAATGACTATTTGATCTACTTTTAATTGCTCAATTAAAATGTTTGGAGGGCTTTCTCGTTCCTTTGGGTCAGTAGGTTGACACTTGCTTTCTGGTTCTGCCATATGCTGAAATTCATTCATTGTCGCTTCTAAGGAAGAGATTTTCTTTTCCAATTCTGCTATTTTCATTGATAATATTTTATTAACTTTAAATAAGCGAAAGAAGAATCGCATATAAACCCTCTATTCAGAATTGGAATATGAAAGGTAAAATGTTAGGGCACCTACTTTCATCATATTTAACTTTATAAGAAACATGCAAAAAAAAAGACGTTTACAAAATTTCTGTGACGTCGATTTGTGAATACTGCATATCAATATTTTTAGGGATTTTTACTTCAAGCATATTATCTTTATAGTTAGCAGTTGCTCCTTTCTTTTTCACAATGGCTGGCAGGGTAATGACATGCTTATCCTCATGCTGTGGGATATGTTCAACAATCAGCTGGTTTGATGTATGATAAATACGTAGATTTTTTATCCATTCATCATTCTTAATCGGTATACGAACGAAAACAAAATCATGTGTTTCGAAGGCTGTAGAATTCAATCCTCCCGTTGCTGTTGGTTGTTGAACGGATGATTGAACCCCACTAAAAAAGTCTTGAGGATTCATCCCACGCATGTTTGATGGCATGATCTTCCCCAATAAATCCTGAACATAGTTATCAATTTCCTCAGGCTTCATTTTCTGCATTTTGTCCTTCATATCTTTATTAAAAGGGAAAATATTCCAAGGGAACATTACATTTCATCCTTTCAGTTTGTTAAAATTGATTTGTAATTGGTGAGGAAGGGTTCAGAATTTGGTCTTGATCACTTACATCTGTATCGGCGACTCCATTTGTAGAGAAAGAAGTGCTTGGGGAGAAATCTCCAAGTGCCATGTTTGTTCCTACCCATTTTGTATTTGCAGTATGGCTATTATGGACTGCTGGCCCTAAAGAGATATTGGCATTATTATTTATGGAATTAGTTTTGATATTAAAAATATTTATTTGAAAAGGCATGGATTTTCAGTCCTTTTACATTTGATTGGAAACAACGTTTGCCGGATTTGCAATATCCCCCATATCATTTACATCCGGATCAATAAATACATTTTCCATGGCTGCAGTAGGAGGGGCAAAATCTCCAAAGGATGCATTTTGTCCTTGTGATTTCTGATTGGCAGTATGTGCGTTATGAAGGGCTTCCCCGATGTTGACAGACCCGTTGTTAGAAACACTGTTTATTTTCAGGCTAAAAATATTTATTACAGTCTGCATCCTGTCACATCCTTTATTAGTTTTCCATTGGAGCACAATCTTTCGCGGCTCCGCTTTGGTTGTTACCTCATACTATGCAATTGATTGCCCATCCGTTATTACTTCTTATGATAATCCCATCTAGCAAGCAGGTACCTTTCTCCAAAGTTTATTATTTGCATATATAATTGAATCTTTTTAACATATAGTATAGAGAAGGATTCTAAAATAGAGAGGTAATGTTCGTGAAAAAGAAAACGGCTTTGATTACAGGAGGAGCTTCTGGCATTGGCAAAAAAACCGCAGAGCATCTTGCGGAAAATGGATATCAGCTTGTGATCAACTACCGAAATAGTGAATCAGATGCTCTATCTTTAGTGAAGCATCTGAACGAAAGCTATGGGACAAAGAATTTAGCGGTTCAGGGGGATGTTGCTAAAGAAGAGGATTGTCATCATATCGTAAGTGAAGCTTTTTCCGCCTTTTCATCCATTGATGTATTAATACATAATGCTGGACCCTACATACATGAAAGAAAAAAGCTGACTGAATACTCATCTGAAGAATGGAATTATCTATTAAATGGGAACTTAACGGCAGTTTTCTGTTTGTCGAAATTAGTTATTCCTTCAATGCGTGTACAAAGATGGGGAAGAATTGTTACTTTAGGTTATGATCGAGTTGAAACAACACCTGGATGGGTCTATCGTTCTGCTTTTGCGGCAGCAAAGGCAGGATTGGCCTCGTTAACCAGGACAATTGCAATCGAGGAAGCAGAATTCGGAATAACTGCTAATATGGTTTGTCCTGGAGATATTACAAGTGAGTGGAAAGTAAGCAGTATTAAAGAGTCTCTTGATGCTAATAATGGATTGATTGGCAGACAGGGAACTGGAGAGGACATTGCAAGAGTCATTGCCTTTTTAACGGATGAAAAGTCCGATTTTATTACAGGGAGTATTATTCCAGTCACAGGTGGAGTAGATGTATTAGGTAAGGTATCAAAATCATAAATCCATGATAACCAAATTTTTAGAACAATTTGATTTTCCCGAATGAAAACAATTCCTTTTGTGGATAATAGATAGTAATCATCCATGAAAGGAGCAAAGAATATGAGTTTTAATATGAATAGAATTAATCCAAATCAAACACAAGTATTTTTTCATGATGGCCGCTTTGAAACGTTAACAAATGAGGAATTAGAAGATTTTTTGCTCCAGATGGGTCTAACTGATATGAATGAATCGATAGAGCAAAACGTAACGGATTAATATAGTTAATATATAAGTAAAAAAGCAATCGGTATTGAACCGATTGCTTTTATGCCTCCAATAATTGTTGGTCGTCTGTTTGTGATAAACCATTTCGCATGAGATATAAAGTGTATAAATCCTTTGGAATCTCGTATAAATCATATATGTCGCCACTAGCATTTAATTGTTCATAAACCGTTTTTCTTGTTTCGTTGGCTTTGACTACATAAGGAAGTTTTTCGGCAGCTTTTATGGAGCGAATATTTACCTTTCGAATGCGCATAAAAACAGTTTCAATTCCTACTTCGTAAAAAAGCTCATTGAAAAAGGCGTCTTTAGCAGGGCTATTGTATCCTTTGCCATGGTAAGGCTTCCCAAGCCAGGTGCCTAAAAACCCGGCGTTATCTTCAATATCAAATAAATTAATGGTACCAATTGGCGCGCCCCATTCATCAAGAATCGTTCTTGAGATTAATTCACCGCGCTCTTCAGCCTCAATCGTCTGTTTGGTAATAAATAAGAACTCTTCATATGAAGCAGCTTTATGACGTACAAAAGGGAAGACATCTGGGTGCGTCAATAATTCGTATAATGTGTGGCTGTCATGAAGATCACGTTTCTTAAGCATGAATATCCCTCCAGTAGGGCATACCGATCCCATGTCAAAAGAAGAAGCGGCCCACCCTCGAAATTTTTTATAAAGTTACTTAAAAAATTTCGGGGTGGGAATCGAACCCACTAGAACCAGTAAAACTGGTGGCGCACCATTTGCCTTCCCTATATCATTTTTTTTGTTAATGGATTTAGAAAAACCCCCAAAATTCTTCAGTCCTAAATGGACTCACTTAGAGTATGATACAAGAAAAATAGAAAAAAAGGAATAGTTTTTTTGGTGGAAATTCGATAATATTTTTTACCAATTTTCAACAAAATTCTACGTTTCTGAATACACCATTTCTCCACCAATCATCGTCCATTTCGGCTTTGCTAAGTAATGGAAAGGGTGATGACTCCAAAGTACTAAATCCGCATCCTTCCCTTCTTCGATACTCCCCACATTTTGGTCTATTTTTAAGTTTTTTGCTGGCAGAATAGTGATACCTTCAAGGGCTTTTTGCTCAGATAGACCTTCCCGTACAGCAATTCCAGCACAAATATTTAGATATTGTATAGGTGTATAGGGATGGTCTGTTGTAATGGATACCTCGACACCGTGGTTGGTTAATTCTTGATATGTTTTCCAGGTCTTGTTCTTTAATTCAACCTTAGACCTACGGGTTAAAGTTGGCCCCACTGATACTTTTAAATTTAAATTGGATAGCTCATTAGCAATTAAATGTCCTTCTGTGCAATGTTCTATCCGTAAGTCCAAATTAAACTCCTCAGCAAAGCGAAGGGCAGAAATAATATCATCGGCGCGGTGGGCATGAATTCTTACAGGAATCTCCCGTTTAAGTGCCATAACAATGGGAGCCGTTCTTAAATCTTCTGGAGTATCGGAATGATAAGCTTTATAAAAAGCCTCTCTAAGCATCCCCATAATACCCATTCTAGTAATGGAATCATTATTACCTTGACTGTGGATCCGCTTTGGATTTTCTCCTAAAGCAATTTTTAATCCTGCTACTTGCTGTACAATCATTTTCTTAATATTTTTACCTGTTGTTTTAATTACAGAGGTAGTCCCGCCAATGACGTTTGCACTTCCTGGCATGACATGTACTGTTGTTATTCCGCTTTTAACTGCATCGGTAAATGCCTGATCTAATGGATATACCCCATCCATAGCCCTAATATGGGGTGTTAAAGCTTCAGCTGTTTCATTTGCATCATTTCCAGCCCAGCCGGTGCCTTCATCATATAGACCCAAATGGGTATGCACATCAATAAACCCAGGAAAAAGATAGTGCTGCTGACAATCAATAACTTTTACAGAATGATCTGTAATGATACTCGAACCTACTTTTTTAATTTTACCGTTCTCAATCAGCACATCCCCTGATGAAATAGGTGTGGTGGTAATTGGATAAATAGTTGCGTTTTTTAATAGTATTTTCGTCATAATAGAACCTTTCTTCTAGGTGATAATGTATTTTATCTATTTTAGCAACTTATGTGCCTAAGGAAAAGCTTGAAATAGTTCGAATCCTTATATTTTTCCAATTTCTTATGATTTTTGAAACATTTAGAAGGATGGTGCGTAAATAATAAGGTAAGATTAAATATTTCCGATTGGGGGAAAAGAAAATGGCTCAAAGTGAAGAGAGATTGTTGGCTGCTGGTATCTATGTATTAAGTTTATTTTTTCCAGTTTTGGCTCCATTAATCATTTGGTTGTTAAAGAAGGATCAGTCATCATTTATTGATTATCATGGTAAAGAATATTTTAACTTCTTCATATCTTATACAGTTTACTTTATTATTAGTGGATTATTAATGATTGTCCTTGTAGGATTTGTGACTACTCCGGTCTTAGGAATAATGCTATTGGTATATACAATTATTGCAGCGATAAAAGCATATGAAGGAAATGATTACCGGTTCCCACTAATATTCAGATTAATTAAATAAAATGCCTGCCCGGCAAAATTTGTTGTCGGGTTTATATTGTGTTTATAGTACAATAGTCTTAGATAATAAAGAAACTATGGAAGGGGGAAATAAGAATGGATTCTATCGTAAGTAATCTTCCGATAATTGCACCAATCTTGATTATCCAACTTATTTTAATTGTTGTTGCAATCATAGATTTGGTTAGGATCGATCAAACCAAGGGACCGAAATGGTTATGGGTAATTATCATCTTATTCGTAAATATAATTGGACCAATTCTTTATTTTGTGATTGGAAGGAGAAATAATTGATGACTCTCGTCCAAATTAGTGGATTGAAAAAGAGTTTCCAAGGGACGGAAGTAATAAAAGGGCTGAATTTCACATTAGAAAAAGGGAAATGTATTGCCTTATTAGGTCCAAACGGGGCTGGGAAAACTACGACACTTAGGATGCTTTCGGGGTTAATGAGCCCAACAGAGGGATCGATTTTCTTTAGTGATGCAAAAAAAGGAGAAGACATACGTCATTTAATTGGTTATTTACCGCAGTTTCCAGTGTTTTACGAATGGATGACTGGATTAGAATTTTTGTCATATACAGGAAAATTGGCAGGGTTAACAGGTAAAGAAGCCAAGGAACGGTCACTAGAGCTTTTAGAACTTGTAGGAATAGTAGAAGCGAAAAATAGAAGAGTAGGTAAATATTCTGGAGGGATGAAGCAAAGGCTCGGAATTGCTCAGGCTTTAATCCATCGCCCTCAGCTCATCATGCTGGATGAACCTGTTTCTGCATTGGATCCGATCGGTAGGAGAGAAGTATTAGATCTTATCGAAGGTTTAAGAAAAGAAACCACCATTCTATTTTCTACCCATATATTAAGTGATGCTGAAGAAGTGTGTGACGAAATTCTGTTTTTACATAAAGGGGAAATTGTGGAATCTGGCTCCATGTCGGAATTACGTGAACGTTATCAGCAAACTAAAATTGATTTGTATTTCAAAGGTAAAGCAGAGGAATATGCATCGTTCTTTTCAACCCTTGAGGTAACACAATCTGTAATGAACGAAGGCAATCGGATGAGCATTTATGTTGAAAATCTTGTTCTTGCGAGGTCGGCATTTTTAAAAGTAATTTCTGATCATAATTTACCACTCGAAAAGTTTGAGATTAGTAGTATGACCCTCGAAGATGTGTTTATGAAGGTGGTAGGAAAATGAACCAATGGATGATTTTACTACAAAAAGAATTGCTGGAAATGTGGAGAAATTTTAAATGGATATGGGTACCGATAACTTTTATTCTACTTGGCGTTCAAAAACCGTTAACGTCTTATTATATGGAGCAAATTCTGGACTCATTTGGGGGCCTTCCTGAGGGAGCTAAGGTCGTGATTCCCACACCTTCTGCACCTGAGGTATTAATTCAAAGCCTTGGAGAATACTCGTCTCTTGGTGTATTAATTATTGTTTTGACTAGTATGGGAATAATTGCTGCAGAAAGAAAAAGTGGAGTCGCTGCTATGATTCTAGTGAAACCTGTTTCTTATCTATCCTTTATAACGTCCAAATGGATGGGTGCACTACTTTTAATATGGTTTTCATTCTTCATGGGATACTTGGCGACTTGGTATTATACTGGTATTTTGTTTGACTGGATTCCATTTGCGAGCTTTTTCCAATCGTTTTTATTATACGGTTTATGGCTTACAGTAGTTATAACAGTTACGTTGTTCTTTAGTGCTTTACTTTTAACACCAGGGATTGCTGCTTTTAGTTCATTAGCAAGTGTCATTGTAATAAGTCTAGTTAGCAGTACCTTATCTAATCGTTTGGAATGGAGTCCTGCTCAACTCACAAGCTATGCAAATGAGATACTTATTCAAAAAGGATTATCAGATAATACTTTGCCAGCAAGTTTGACTACCGCCGCTTGTATCCTTATTTTATTATTTTTAAGTGTATATGTTTTCAGGAAAAAAGAGCTTGCCGTATAGCGGTTAGCTCTCCTTGGCATTTATATTCTTAACCCTTTTGGGAGAAGTCTTTTCGTTAGGCAAAAGTTCTATAATGGTCTATAATGACTATTATTAAATTTGCAAAGGTAAAGAGAAAGGACGAAGCAACCATGTTCAATCAAGTCGGCTTGGTTTTAGAAGGTGGCGGGATGCGTGGTGTTTATACCGCTGGGATCCTTGAATATTTCTTAGAACAAGAATTATTTTTCCCATATGTTATTGGAGTTTCAGCTGGTGCTTGTAATGCGGCCTCTTATTTGTCAAAGCAAAGAGGGAGAAATAAAACCGTAACGATAAAGTATGCAGCTGACCCTAGGTATATTTCATGGCAAAATTATTTTAAAAACCGTCAATTTTTTGGAATGGATTTTATTTTTGATGAGATTCCTAATAAACATGTTCCATACCATTATGATGAATTTTACAATAATCCTTCTGAATTTGTAGTAGGGACGACAGATTGTCTAACGGGAGAGCCTGTCTATTTTAAGAAGCAGGATTATGATAAGGATCTTCTTACCGTATTACGGGCATCAAGCTCCTTGCCATTCATTGCCCCTGAAGTGCGGTTTAAAGACAAGATCCTGCTTGATGGCGGAATAAGTGACCCTATTCCTATTAAAAAAGCTCAACAGGATGGTTTTAAAAAGAATATTGTCATCCTTACAAGAAATGAAGGATATATCAAAAAACCTTCCAAGTTTCATTTTCTTGTAAATCGTAAGTATCCTGAATATAAAGGCTTACAACAATCCTTAAGAAATCGATATCAAATTTACAATGAAACCCTCTCCTATTTAGAAAAAGAGGAGAAAGCTGGGAACGTCCTTATCATTCGACCTTTACAGCCATTAAAGGTAGGGAGAATGGAAAGAAACCCTAATAGGTTAGAAGAGTTGTATCATCAGGGGTATGAGGACGCCAAAGCATCTATGTCTTCCATACATCAATATATTGAAATGTAAGAGAAGTGTCCTTAAAAGGTACTTCTCTTTTCTCATTTTATAAGAAAACTCCTATCATTTTTTTGCAGTCTAGTAAATAAACTAGTATAAGAGAACGGATAAGGAGTTATCTTAATGAAAATATATGAATATTACCGAGATACAGCCAATATAAACTTAAATGGTAGTATTGCAGCTCTAGTACCAGCCATCATAATCGTGGTAGGCAATCTCTATTTTTTTAAAAGTAATGAAGTTATGTTATTAACCATTCCATTTCTTATTTATAGTTTGATCTTATTTCAATTCTGTCTATTTAGACTAAGGCAGTCCATATCAATTAGCAGAAATATGGGAGAAGCTAAGAATAGCTATTTTTCTTTAGCTTCTGCGCGGAATCTTCTAGTTTTTTACATGAGTACACCTACAGTACGCATATATCTTTATTTTCCGGATGGCTACTTAGCAGGTGTTCTAAAAAAACATGATGGTAAGTGGTTAGATAGGCTTAAGTTTAGAAAAATGTATGTGCTTTACAATTCTGAGGAAGAACCCATTGGATTCTATAAAGTAAAGGGTGGTAGCGTCCTAAAGATAGAAGTATATAATAAAGAGCTAACATATTTGGGCTGTTATAAAAGAGAAAGCAACGGTTTTCTAAAAGATAAAAAGGAATTTTTAGATCAAACTGGAAAACCTATTGGCTTTATACAAGGATCAACTACTTTTATGGATGAAAAGGTTTTAGATCATAGTCATCATCAGCTAGGTAGACTTCGAAGAGGTTGGATGCCAATATCATGGAGTCCATTATTCCCAGAGCCCAATACTCCTGTACTGTCCTTTAGAGAGGTCCTTTTAGAAAAGGACAAGCTGCTAGAAATGTCGTTATTAATTAATGAATACTTTATTGAGAGATAAAGGAGTTAGATGGTTTCCCTCATTACTAATGTTTGATATGATATATTAAATAAATTTACATATTCAAATGGGGGATATACAGTGCAGTTTGAACTAATAAAAGGTCATGGGTCAGGTAATGATTTCCTAATTATTGATGAGATATCAAATGAGTATTCTTTTACTGAAAGTGAACGAGCTAAAATGGCCCAGGTGCTTTGTGATAGAAATACTAATTTAGGTGCAGATGGAATACTTTTTGTTATGAAGAGCGACCATGCTGATGGGAGAATGCGTGTATTTAACGCGGATGGTTCGGAAGCATCGATGTGCGGCAATGGATTAAGGCTTGTTGCGAGATATATTTGTGAATTACTTGGTTTACATGAAGCAGTAATAGAAACCATGAAAGCAAATTTAAGGGTTAGTAAACAAGATGATTTATTTCCAAATATCCACACCTATCAAGTGGAAATTTCCCCTGTATTGTTCAATTTAACAGCTTTACCGTTAAATTTAGCTAAACCAACTCTTTTTAATGAGAGGATAGAAGAACTTTCTGATGAGTTGAGGTTTACTGCCCTTGCGGTTCCTAACCCACATTTAATTACAATCGTAGAAACAGAACAAATACGAGGGGACATGCAAAAGAACCTAAGTGAGAGAGTAAACAATCCAAATCATTTGTTTCCAGACGGAGTAAATGTCAGTTTTGTCAAATCCTTGGAGCCGGGTTCCATTTATGTTAGAACATACGAACGTGGTGTGGGATTTACAAATGCGTGTGGTACTGCTATGTCTGCTTCCTCACTTGTGACATGTTTAACAGGATTAAATAAATTAGAAGAGGTTATACAGGTCTATAATAATGGTGGTAAGGTCCATTGTGTTGTCCATGAACTGGAAGGAAAATACACTATTGATTTAATAGGTAATGCAACGTATCTTTATAAGACTGAGGTTACAGTTGATCTTGGTAATGAATTATTTTCAACCAAAAATCGGAATGAATTTTCCGAACAAAGGATTTATGAGAAGCTTCAAATACAAGCGCAACAATTTATAGAACATAACATGAAAGGATAAGGGCTCCCTTATCCTTTTTTCGCTATTCCTTTTTTTAAAATATCAAGCACCGGTCCAAACGGTTGAAGTAGTTTAGTTCGGAAGTAATCATTAAATGGATCTCCTTGCTCTCGTATCCGTTTTAGGGCATTTTCCATGTTAAAGGAAATCAGCTGTAGATTTTCATCTACTTCGTCCCAGTAAAGTGGTGTCGCTACACCAGCATGCTCATTTCCTCTCATAGAATATGGAGCAACAATGGTCTTGCCCTCACTATGCTGAACATAGTCTACATAGAGGCGATTTCCTCGATTTTTCTTCATTCTCTCAATGGTAAAGGAATCGGGATCTTTAGATATTAAGTAGTCTGCAATAAAGCTGGTAAAGAGTCTCGTATCCTCATAGGAATATGTGTTCTCTGGCAAGGGAAGGTAAATTTGTAAACCTTTATTTCCAGAGGTCTTAATGAAGCCAATTAAGTTTAATTGATCCAGAACTTCTTTTATAAAAAGTGCTGCTTTAATAGCCAAATGGAAGTAGTCCTTTGAAGGTGGGTCTAAATCGAATACTATTTCACTTGGTCCCCTGCTATTGATTGTTTGAAAAGGGATATGGAATTCAATGGCGAGCTGGTTACCAAGCCAAACAAGAGTCTTTAAATCATTGCAAAGTATGTAGTCAATTCCTTCTGAACTAAAGGTTTTTACAAATTTAGGAGCATACTCAGGACAGTTTTTTTGATAAAAGGCTTCACCGAACATTCCGTGTGGGTACCGAATGACTGTTAACAAACGATTTTTTAAAAATGGCAGCATATACGGAGAAATTTCACGTAAGTACAGGATATAATCTGCTTTTTGAATCTCAAGCTTCTCCCAGAGAGGTTTATCTGGGTGTGTAATCTCCAGGTCTGCTGGTAGGTTCTTTTGTGCAAAAATAAATCGTTCATATGTGCAAGAAGATGGCTCAATTTCAAAGCGAAAACGGTCAAAATGGGGCTCACGCAACTGGCTTTCGTATAGCTCCAAATACTTCACTTCAAGACAGATAGCCGGTTCAACATACATAGATTGCGCATCTTCACGTATCATATTTTGTTTAATCGTTTGTTGCAGTGCATTTTTTTCCTCCGGTTTAAATCCGAATAGGACTTGACCTACACTATAAACCTTTTTATCCTTATATACACCAACATTAAAGTATCCATTTGTTTTATCATAAGAGGTGATGAAACAGCTGACATATTTCCAATTTTTGTACTTTAACCATTGTAAGGATCGTTTTCCTTCCTCCCATTGGCTTTTTTTATATTTAGCAATAATCCCTTCACCGTCATATAAGATAATTTTCTCCCAAAGTTCACTAAAATCTTCATGCGCATTTACAAATTGAAGTAATTGCTCATTATACGGGTCGGAATCTAAGTCGAATCCTATACTGAGAAATAATTTCCTTAATTCCTCTTTTCGTTTTTCAAATGGTTGAATAGTAAAAGGCTTACTGTTTAAGAGCAATAAATCAAAAACCATTAGGCGGCAAGGAAAGATTTTTGCTTGGTCATTGATTTTTTTTTCAGATTTTAATCGACCTCGAACTTGAATAGCCGAGAAATTGGCTTTGTACATATTTTCTAGTGAAACAAGCTCACCATCTAAACGAAGAGGGAGAAATGGTTTAAATTGTTCTTCATACTTCAATAAAAACTCCTTTATCTCAGGAAATTGAGGTAAAAGGGTTTTTCCATTTCTGCTTGTTAGCTCGATCCCATTGGAGGTCCAGTCTAAAATGGCCCGAAACCCATCGTATTTAATCTCATACACCCAATCGGGACGAATGGGAAGGTCGAAAGTCAAACTAGGCAGCATCGGCTTCATGGCATAACGCCCCTTCTTTTTTTATTATCTTGTTACATTATTTGTTTCCTCATCCATTTCCAATTGTTTTTATGAATGTAGAAGAGGAAGAAACACAAAATAAAAACAAAAAGAATGGAGAATTATTTATGCATACGATGTGGAAGGGTAGTATTAGTTTTGGACTTGTAAATATCCCCATCAAGCTCCATACGGCAACAGAAGATAAAGACATAAAGCTTCGCACCTTGCATAACAAATGTCATGCCCCAATTAAATATGAAAAAATTTGCTCAGTTTGTGAAGAAGAAGTGAAACCGGAGGATATTGTAAAGGCATATGAATACACAAAGGGGAAATTTGTTGTTCTTGATCAAGAGGAACTTGAAAAATTAAGAAAAGAAAACGAGGAAAAGGCAGTAGAAATTATTGATTTTGTAAAAATAGAAGAAATTGACCCCATTTATTTTGATAGAAGCTATTACATGTCTCCTAATGAAGGAGGAGGTAAGGCATATTCCTTGTTACGAAAGGCACTGCAAGAATCACAAAAAGTAGGGTTGGCCAAAATTATTATTCGTTCAAAAGAACAGCTTGCGGTTATCCGTGTATATGAAAATACATTAGTGATGGAAACTATTCATTATCCTGATGAAGTTCGTAAAACAGGTGATGTGCCGAATGTTCCTTCAGAGGATAAAGTGACCCAAAAAGAACTAGATACAGCTATATTATTAATTGATCAGTTGACTTCTGCTTTCGAACCTGAAAAATATACAGATGAATATCGAACGGCACTTCTTGAATTAATCGAATCAAAACGGACGGGTAAAGAGACCGTTACTACAGCGGCAAAGGAAGCACCTTCTAATGTGACAGATTTAATGGCAGCTTTACAAGCGTCAATTGATCGAACGAAACCTAACAAAGTAATGACATCTAAGAAAAAAGCAGCAACAAAAGCAACGAAGGCAACAAAAGTACCACCAAAAGTAAAAAAGGAAGCATAATTAAATAATTCATAAAAACTGATTCTAATTGTAAGAGTCAGTTTTTTCTTGGCTTATCCATGTTCTTTCAATTCTTTTTTTAGCATAGGTAATAAAAATCAGCATCTAATTGGAGGAGAGACAATGGCTTATAATGTGCTTTTGTTTGCAGATCCCGGAGTAGATGATTCATTTGCAATAATGTATGCTTTACTTAATCCGAAAATAAATTTAGTTGGAGTGGTAAGCGGATATGGGAATACACCAAAGGAGCAGTCAATCAAAAATACCGCATATCTTTTAAGTCTAGCTGGGAGAGAAGATATTCCAATAATTGGCGGGGCGGCGGGTCCGTTATCAGGAGAACTCGTACAATACTACCCTGAAATACATGGGAAGGAAGGATTAGGCCCCATTAAACCTCCTGATACATTAAAAAAGGTAAAGGTATTTGATTTTAACAAGATTCTTGAAATTGTAAATCAATATAAAGGAAATCTTATTATTGTCTCTGTAGGTAGATTGACAGAATTGTCCTTGATGTTTATCCTCTATGGAGATAATGTTTTAAAAGATGTCTCTGCATTTTATATAATGGGTGGGGCATTTTTGGTACCAGGAAATATCACTTCAGAAGCGGAAGCTAATTTTTTTGTGGACCCAATTGCTGCTTATACTGTCATGGAAAAAGCGCATAATATATACCTACATCCATTGAATATCACAAATAAAGCAATTATTACACCAGAAATCATTAATTACCTCTCGGAAAATAGTCCTACTCCATTTAAACCACTAATTAAACCGGCCTTTGATTACTATTTTAATGCGTATCAAACAAATGTTCCTGGAATTAAAGGAGCTCCCCTTCATGATGTGGTCCCTCTTATGGCCTTGACTAATCCTGAACTAGTAAAGTATATCCCAAGACGTGTAAGAGTAGAGCAATTTGGTAATGCCAAAGGAAAAAGTATTGCAGATTTTCGCCCAAAACCTGACAAAGAACCAATTGAAAGTTTAGACTACATTGGAATGGAAGCAGATATACAGAAATTTGCCGAAAATTTTACAGACACATTTTTGCGTGGTGAATTTCAAAAAGAATGAAACTCTTTTAGGGTTTCATTTTCTTTATGTAAAGGGTAGTTTTCCCATGTTCAGGATTAGGAAAAAAGGAATTTTTCAATTGAACGGTGAATATTAAAAAAAGAATGGAAAGGGGGAATAGAGAAATGAAACAAGTGCTGGTTTTAGGGGGAACCCAATTTTTCGGGAAGTTACTTGTGGAAAAGCTGCTTAACGAAAATATTGCTGTGACAATAGCGACAAGAGGGCAATCGAAAGATCCTTTTGGTGAGAAAGTAGAAAGATTAATTATTGATCGTGAGGATCGGCCTTCACTTATTAATGCATTTAGTAAAAGAAATTGGGATGTGGTTTATGACCAATCATGTCTTTCGCCGCAAGAAGCAAAGGATGCTGCGGATGCACTGAAGGGGAAGGTAAAGAGGTATATCTTTACCTCAACTATGGCTGTTTATGAGTATGGGGATAAGCATATTGAAGAAGATTTTGACCCATTCAGCTTTAGCTTTCAATTTAAAACAAGAAGGGAATATCCAGGGTATTTGGGATATCAGGAGGCTAAAAGGGCTGCTGAAGCTTATTTATTTCAAGAAACCGATTTTGATGTAGTGGCTGTTCGTTTTCCACTTGTAATAGGGAATGACGATTATACCAATCGACTAAAGTTTCATGTAGAAAGGGTATTGAAGAGGGAGCCAATAGGCATTAAATTTCCGGATGCGAAATACAGTTTTATTACATCAGATGAAGCGGCTAAATTCCTTTTACATATGGGCCGTGATGTGTATACAGGAGCTATTAATCCAGGGTGTAAGTCCGATATTTCCTTAAGGGATTTTCTTGGGAAAATAGAGGAAGTTACTGGAGAAACAGCAATCATAACTTCAGAATTAACAAAGGAAAATGTCTCACCATATAGTATGGATGGTTCTTGGTCTATTAAAACTGACAGGGCGAATCAATTAGGATATCAATTTGCTGATTTATATGAGGTATTGGATGAATTAATTCAGTATTTTATGAGTGTTAAAATTAATTGACTATTAGTGTAAATTGTAATAAACTTAAATTACGCTTATAAGTTCGTTAAATATTTATTCGTTTAAGTAGTCGTAACTGCACGAAAATGTGGGTGATGTCTATTGCCCCAAACGTGTCAGTACGTCTTTTTTATTATTTTGTAAATGTTCAGCTTAAACTTAAAGTGAACAAAATCTTGGAGGTTATATTAATGAATAACGGTAAAGTAAAATGGTTTAATGCAGAAAA
This sequence comes from Neobacillus phoenicis, assembly GCF_047302305.1. Taxonomy (NCBI): domain Bacteria; kingdom Bacillati; phylum Bacillota; class Bacilli; order Caryophanales; family Bacillaceae; genus Neobacillus; species Neobacillus phoenicis. The sequence goes on from NZ_CP154847.1 coordinate 2,503,661, forward strand.
AGGTTTTGGATTTATTGAAGCAGAAGGCGGTCAAGATGTATTTGTTCACTTTTCAGCTATCCAATCAGAAGGCTTTAAAACATTAGAAGAGGGCCAATCAGTTTCTTTTGAAATCGTGGAAGGCGCTCGTGGACCACAAGCTTCTAACGTAAAAACAGCTTAATCTTTAGAAAATAAAAGGGTGATGCATACGACTAAAGCATCACCTTTTTATCTATATTTTTTCACTAGAAAAATAGCTTTAGAGCTAACAAACAAAGTGTTCATACCATTTATTAACTAAGTACAAGGGGTGATCGTTTTGGCATTTGGTAGAAAAAATGACGAAGAAATTAAATTAGAAGAAACGAAAATTTGGGAATGTACTTCTGATACTTGTAAATGTTGGATTCGCGACAATTTTAAGAGTACTGAGGTACCCCTCTGTCCTATTTGTAAAAGTGAAATGAGACAAACGACGAAAGAACTACAGGTAATTCATAACCATAGTAAAAATTTTATGTGATTTTTTAAAACAGGGAGCTAGACTCCCTGTTTTTTTTACACTATAGGAAAGTATAAAATTCGACTTCGAGAATTGTCCAGCTCAAGCGCCTAGCCCCTCGGGTCAAATAACCTTCGGCAACAAAAGTCAAAAGGCAGACTTTTCTTGCCGAAGAACATTTGCCTGTCGGGGCTGACCAAGGCGCTTGCGCTTTTCTTATTCTACAATGTTTTCTTTACAATAGGCTAAGACAAGCTCTTCTTCGTCCTCTTCCAGAGCAAAATCAAGAACTTTTTCACTTCCGCGCTCATAGAAATAATAGTTAGTAATCTTGTCTCTATTTTCATCAGAAACGTAAATTACTTTTATACCTATACCTTTCTCTGAATAAAGTTCGTCCTCTTCATCCACATCAAGCTCTAGAAAAAATTCATATCGGTCACCTGAAAGTAAACCAAATGGATCTTCAAGTTTTTCAACTTCATGACCAGTAATATTCAAGGGAATCATCCTTTTCTTTTTATTCGGCTTTATTATTATACACATTTTTTGTCATAACAGAAAAAGATGTGTATAAATTATTAACAACCTAAAAAAATTACTTCAAGGAATTTGAAATTAATGTGAATTATTGCGCAAAGTTAATCAAACTAAAGAAGTTTAAGGTAAGATATAACATATAAGGAAAAAAAAAAATTAGTGAAAAAATTTTACGTTATTTTGTGAAATATTTCACAAACAAGGAGAGGGTTTAATGGCTACGGCCACATCAGTACATATGGAGTTACAGTCACTATTAAAGTCTAGGAAGAATTTTTATCAACTGCTCCGTTTATTATTTCAAATGCCCACTAGGAATAATCAATATTCTGAGATTCTTACAAATTGCAATTTACAAGAATTAGAAGAAATACATGTGGGTGGAAAAATATTAAGTGGTTTTTTTCAACATCTATCCAACGACTCCCTCAAGAATGAGCGAGAAGAATATCAACGCCTTTTCCTTGGGCCTGGACCATTAGCTGCCCCTCCATGGGAGTCATATTATCGGAGTAAAGAGCAACTACTATTTGAGGAGTGGACCTATCAGGTTAGAGAACAATATCATCAATTTGGTCTTAAATATATGAGGGAAAATAATGAGCCAGATGATCATTTATTACTAGAATTGGAGTTTATGATTAATCTCATTGATTTAACATTGCTGGAAACTAAGCCTGATCGGTTTATCGAATTAATTTCTAGTCAACAACTTTTTCTTGAAAAACACTTAACAGTTTGGATTCCATACTTTTGTAAAAGAGTAATTCAATCCACTAGTAGTCCATTATTTTTAGGTGCAGCCATGCTCCTTGATGATTTTATCAATGATGACTTAACAACTTTATATGAGGTGAAGGAGGCATTAGCCGATGTCTGAAAATGGCCCGATTAACAAACTTCTAAAAAATAAAATGCAGAGAAGAACATTTTTAAAATGGTCTAGTGCAATTGGAATACCTGTTATAGCTGGAGGAGTGGGCACCAAGTTGTTGGTGGACCGCCAACAAAAAGAGGGAGTAGCAAGTGCAAAAGTAGAAGAAAAGATTATTTCTACCTGCAGTATTAATAATTGCGGTGGACGCTGCGTAATTAAGGCGCATGTGAAAGATGGCGTAGTTGTTAGGGTCAGTACGGATACGCAGGAAAGTGGTGACTTGTCCACCCCTCCATTACGGGCTTGCGTTAGGGGAAGAAATTATCGAAGTTTGCTTTACCATCCTGACCGTTTAAAATATCCGATGAAGCGAGTTGGAAAAAGAGGAGAAGGAAAATTTGAAAGAATCTCCTGGGAGGAAGCAATCGAAATCATAGCAACAGAAGTGAAACGAATTGGCGATCATTACGGGCCTGAGTCAAGATATGTAAACTATGCATCCGGGCAGAGCTGGGGGTTACATGGGGGTAAAAATGCAGCTAGAAAACTTTTGTCACTTACTGGCGGCTTTTTAAATTACCGTAATGATTATAGTTCAGGTGCAGGAAATGTGGCTACCCCTTATACGTATGGGACAAACAATTCCGGCAGCAGTTTTGATTCACTATTGCACTCCAAATATATTATTTTGTGGGGACAAAATCCTTCGGAAATGATATTTTCAACACCTTACAGGGAGTATTTGATGCAGGCAAAGAAAAATGGGGCAAAAATTATTGTTATTGATCCTAGATATACAGATACTGCTATAGCGTTCGCGGATGAGTGGATTCCCATTCTCCCTACAACTGATAATGCCATGATGGATGCAATGGGGTATGTAATAATAACCGAAAACCTACATGATCAAGAGTTTTTAGATAAATATTGTATTGGTTTTGATGACAGTCACATGCCTGATGGAATTCCTAAAGAGGAATCATTAAAGAATTACCTGTTAGGTCTGAAAGATGGTGTACCTAAAACACCGGAGTGGGCAGAAAGGATATGCGGTGTACCTGCCGAAAAAATCAGAGAAATTGCTCGTAACTATGTGAACATAAAGCCTGCAGCACTTATTCAAGGTTGGGCAGCACAACGACAGGCATATGGTGAACAGTTTATGAGGGGCGGAGCACAGCTTGCTTGCTTAACTGGAAATGTCGGTAAGCTAGGTGGTTGGGCTGCAGGAACGGGGTATTGGAGTCGATCGGATATTGTTTATCCCTTTTCATTTGAGAATCCAGTAAAAGCATCCATTCCCTGTTTCTTATGGACAAAGGCAGTTGAAAATGGAATTGAAATGACAGCAGAGGATGGATTGGAAGGTGTTGAGCGGCTAACGTCCAACATCAAATGTATCTTTAACATGGCTGGAAATATGTTAATCAATCAACATTCGGATATTAACAAAACCCGTACTTTATTAGAAGACGATAGCAAAGTGGAATTTATTGTTGTGAGTGATCTATTTATGACTCCAAGTGCTAAGTTCGCTGATATTTTATTACCAGGAACCACCTTTTTTGAACGTTGGGATATTGGTGTCCCATGGTGTTTTGGAGATTATGTAGTCCTTGGTGAAAAGACAATCGATCCTTTATACGAATGTCGTGATGAATATGATGTATTTGCCGAAGTGGCAGAAAAGTTAGGAATCAAAGATAAATTCACCGAGGGAAAAACTACTTTTGATCTAGTGAAGGAAAGTGTTGAGAGAACAAAAAAAGAGCTAGATCCAAATTTTCCTAGTTTTGAAGAGTTTAGAGATAAAGGAGTGTATCACTTTAGGTTTGAGGAACCACTAGTTGCCTTCAAAGACCAAATTGAAGACATTGAAAAAATGCCCTTTGAAACTCCTTCAGGAAAAATTGAATTATTTTCAAAGTCATTATGGGACATGAATCAGCACGATGAGATTCCGGCCATAGCAAAATATATTCCTTCATGGGAAGGTCCAGAAGATTCATTAACAGAAAAGTATCCTTTACAGCTAATCGGCTGGCATTATAAACGAAGATGCCACTCCACTTATGATAACCAATCATGGCTAGAGGAAGCAGCGAAGCAGGAAATGTGGATGAATCCTATGGATGCGGAGAAACGTGGAATAATAAATGGGGACCGTGCAAAGGTGTTCAATGAGCGGGGGACCTTGGAAATTGTTGTAAAGGTTACTCCACGTATAACTCCAGGTGTAGTAGGAATTCCACAAGGGGCATGGTACACACCTGATAAAGATGGATTGGATCAACGGGGTTCATTAAATGTTCTTACATCTCAGAGGCCAACACCACTTGCAAAAGCAAACCCACAACAAACCAACCTTGTTGAAGTGAAGAAAGCATAAGGAGTGAGGTAGTTTGGCTCAATTAGGATTTTATATAAATCAAAGTCTTTGTACGGGATGTAAAGCCTGTAGTGTCTCCTGTAAGGATAAAAATAAACATGACGTTGGTATTAACTTCCGAAGAGTATACTCCTATGAAAATGGCACTTTTATACAACAGCAAAGAAATGGGTTGGTTCAAAACGTACAAGCCTATTATTATTCTATTGCTTGTAATCATTGTACTAATCCAAAGTGCATTCCAAGCTGTCCTACGGGGGCCATTGCGAAGAATAAAGATACTGGTGTTGTAACGATTAATCAAAAGGTTTGTCAAGGGGCTCAATTATGTGTAAAAGCATGCCCATATGGAGCTCCACAATATAATCCAAAAGAATTTAAATCTGATAAATGTGATTTTTGTATCAATCTTCAAGAAAAAGGTGAGGAACCGGTTTGTGTTTCCACTTGTCCGATGAGAGCTATTGAATTTGGTCCCGTAGAAAAGCTACGGAAAAAGTATGGAAGTACAAGTCAAATAAAAGGCATGCCAAAAGCTTCAATTACACATCCAAATATTGTGATAACACCCCACAAGGATGCAAAATTGTAGGTGATATTATGTCTCTATTCATAAATTTGCTTGAAAATATGCATATAGATTTGAAGATAACAGAGAATTGTTCAAGGCAAAGTAATCTTCACTCAACCTGCACTTTTTGTGTAGAGGCATGTAAAAAGGGGGCACTATCTCTTAATCAAAAATCTAAAGAAATAATTCATGAAGGATGCAACTCCTGTGGAGATTGTGTGATTGCTTGTCCATTGTCTGCAATAGAAGGAATTGTCGATTCAAGAGAATTTCGAAATGGGTCACTACTATATGACGAGAGTTATATTCCAAACGTAAAAGAATTATTAATATATATAAAAAGGGGAATAAAGAGCATACAGACTCAAAACTTACCACTAAATGACCCGTGGAAAAAGGTTCTAACAGAAACAAATTTAGTACTAAAAGTTGTGGGTGAACCTATATTAGAGGTCATACGAAAGGAACATAAGGAAGAAAAATTATCGAGAAGGTCCTTTTTAGCCTCTTTGCAAAGAGATGGGAAACAGTTAGCGAAAAGTATGGCACCAGCATCTTGGAAACTGGAAGCGAATCACTGGAACCTTGCAAATTATTACCCTGAATATCAATTTTACACGATCCAGATAGATAGACAAAAATGTACACTTTGCCAAGCATGTATGAGGTTTTGTACCCAAGAGGCATTCCAAATTGTTAATCGAATGCTGCAGATCAATCATCAAAAATGTGTAGGATGTACAGCATGTAGAGATATTTGTTCGGAGGATGCTATTCAGATTAAAGCAGAAGTAAAGAAATTAGACAAGGAGTATGTAGGGCTTAATTCAAAAAGCTGTATAAATTGTGGAAAGTCATTTGTTACCTTTCACCCGGAAACCTTGAAATGCCATGTGTGTAAGGATAGGGACCCTTCATGGTTAAGTCCAAATTAATAATACAAGTAGAAACGCCAGAATATGGATTCTGGCGTTTTTTATTAGTGATTTCACTTTCTTTTTATATAAAAACACCTATTGGGAAGAATACAATCTGATTTAAAAAATAATTATGACATTAATTTTCTGAAAACGTTCAAAAACATCCAAAATTTTATTGTTTTTGAAAGAAAATGATTGATTTATGGAATCGTTTTCAGTATGATAATAACAAATATACAAGTTGAAGGTGATTGAAGTGTTAACACCAGAACGGCATCGAATTATTCTTCAATTATTAAAAGAAAAAAGCATTGTTAAAATTCAAGAGGTAATGGATCTGACGAAGTCCTCCGAATCAACTATCCGAAGAGATCTTTCTCAGCTAGAAGAACAACGGTTCCTAAAGAGAATCCATGGTGGAGCCTCAAGATTACAAGGCAAGCTTCAAGAGCCAAGTATGATTGAGAAATCTTCCAAAAACCTTCAAGAAAAACGACAGATTGCGAAATATGCAGCTGGTTTAGTCGAAGAAGGGGACACTATTTATCTGGATGCTGGATCAACTGTAATGGAAATGATTGAATTTTTACCTAATAAAAATATTGTCGTAGTAACAAACGGACTAATGCACTTACCACCGTTACTAAATAAAGGTATTTCTACTTACTTGATTGGTGGATTAATAAAGCCAAACACCAATGCGTTTATTGGAAGAGGTGCTTTAGCGAGTCTTAATCTTTATCGCTTTGATAAATGCTTTATGGGGGTTAATGGTATACACCCACAGCTTGGCTTTACCACACCTGACCAAGAAGAGGCAATGGTAAAGCAAAAGGCAGTATCACTTTCAAGAGAGGCCTATATTTTAGCAGATAATACAAAGTTTGCTGAAATATCGTTTGCAAAAATTGCTGATATACATGAAGCCGCCATTATTACCAATGATTTAGAAGATGAAACTCAGGAGCAATATCGAAATAAAACATCAATAAAGGTAGTGACAGCATGATTTACACATTAACTTTAAATCCATCGGTTGACTATATTGTTCAACTTGAAAGCTTTCAACTAGGTGAATTAAACCGAACAGTTAGTGAAGCTAAGTTTCCAGGTGGGAAGGGAATAAATGTTTCTAGGGTTTTAAAACAATTTGAGACAAAAAGTAAGGCGCTAGGTTTTATTGGTGGATTTACTGGTACGTATATTAACCAATTTCTTCAAAGTGAAGATATTGAAACAGATTTTGTTGAGGTTTCAGAAGATACTCGAATCAATATTAAACTAAAGACAGGAAAAGAATCAGAAATCAATGCAAAAGGACCTAACATTTCTGAAGATGCTTTCGAACTATTAAAATCCCAAATCGGAAAGCTAGATTCAAACGATCTGTTAGTATTGGCAGGAAGCATCCCTTCATCTTTACCAGAAACTACATATGAAGAGCTTGTGAAAATATGTAAGGAAAATGGAACTTCATTTGTAGTTGATGCGGAGGGAGCCCTATTAAAAAAAGTTTTACCTTACCAACCATTCTTTATAAAACCTAATCATCACGAGTTAGGCGAACTGTTTAATACAGATATTTCTAGTGCGGAAGAAGCCGTACCCTATGCTGAAAAACTGGTAGAGATGGGTGCGAAAAATGTAATCGTATCACTTGCAGGAGATGGTGCAGTTTTGATCAATAAGGATACTGTATTATTTGCAGAGGTACCAAAAGGGATTGTGAAGAACTCAGTTGGTGCCGGGGATTCCATGGTGGCAGGATTTTTAGCCGCCTACCAATCTACTTCAAATATTGAAGAGGCATTTCGTTATAGTATTGCTTCAGGAAGTGCAACAGCATTTTCATTAGGACTTTGTACAAAGGAAAAAGTAGAAGAACTGCTTCCACAAGTTTGTTTAAGAGAGATAAAGATGGGGGAGGGTAAATAATGAAAATTACAGAATTATTATCAAAGAATACGATTCTATTAAATATTGAGGGAAATCATAAAGAAGAAACGATAAATCAGCTTGTTGATACTTTATTAAAAGCTGATAAAATATCAGACGCTTCAGAATTTAAAGCAGCTATTTTAAAACGGGAAGAGCAAAGCACCACAGGAATTGGTGATGGTATTGCCATTCCGCATGCCAAAACTAAAGTTGTGAAGGAAGCAGCTATTGTATTTGGTAAATCAGCTTCCGGTGTAAATTATGAATCACTTGATGGTAAACCAGCACATTTATTCTTTATGATTGCTGCCCCTGAAGGTGCAAATAATACACATTTAGAAGCATTAGCAAAGCTTTCAGGATTATTAATGAAAGCTGAAGTGCGTTACGAGCTTCTAAAGGCAACAACACCAGAAGAAATTATTGAAACCATTAATCGATATGATAAAGAGGAAAAGAAAGAAACAAGCGCCCCTAATAAGAAGAACTTCATTGTAGCTGTTACGGGCTGCCCAACAGGGATTGCCCATACGTATATGGCAGCCGATTCATTAAAAGCAAAAGCTGCGGAAATGGGTATAGATATTAAAGTTGAAACCAATGGTTCTGGCGGAGCGAAAAATATCCTTACTAGGGAGGAAATTAAACAGGCTACGGCTGTCATTATTGCTGCAGATATCAATGTTGAAATGGAACGTTTTAAAGGTAAGCACGTTATCCAAGCCGCTGTTGCTGAGGGTATCCGTCGTCCACAGCAATTAATTGATCAGGCCATAAAAGAAGATGCACCAATTTACCATGGAAATGGGAATAATAGTAATCAAGAATCTGAGAAAAAAGGTTCACGTACTGGATTTTATAAGCACCTAATGAACGGTGTTTCTAATATGCTACCATTTGTTGTGGGTGGTGGGATATTAATTGCCATCTGTTTCATGTTTGGGTATAACTCATTTAAGCCAGATGATCCATCATATAACCAGATTTCTGAGGCATTAATGACCATTGGTGGTGGTAATGCCTTTGGGCTAATAGTCCCTGTCCTTGCAGGATTTATTGCACTTAGCATAGCTGATCGTCCTGGCTTTGCTCCAGGTATGGTCGGCGGAATGATGGCTGCAAGTGGGGGAGCAGGTTTTCTAGGAGGCTTAGTAGCAGGTTTCCTAGCAGGTTATGTCGTACTTCTTCTTAAGAAAATATTTGCCGGGCTTCCACGTTCATTAGAAGGCATAAAAAGTATTCTGCTTTACCCACTTTTTGGTATTGCGATTACAGGGTTTATCATGCTGTATGTCGTAAATAAGCCAGTTGCATGGTTAAATGGTACGATTGCAGATTGGTTAACAGGTCTAGGAACAGGAAATGCAGTTTTATTAGGGATTGTCCTGGGGCTAATGATGTCCTTTGATATGGGAGGCCCAGTTAATAAAGCAGCATATGTTTTTGGAACTGGTTTATTGGCAAGTGGTGTTTATGGGCCAATGGCAGCAATAATGGCAGCTGGAATGGTGCCACCACTAGCGATTGCCATTGCAACGACATTATTTAAAAATAAATTTAATGACCAAGATAGAGACGCTGGAAAAGCATGTTATGTTATGGGATTATCTTTCATTACTGAAGGAGCTATTCCATTTGCAGCGGCTGATCCGCTTCGAGTCATCCCTTCAGTTATGGCTGGTTCAGCCATCGCAGGTGCGCTTTCAATGGCTTTTGGTATAGGACTACGTGCACCACACGGAGGAATATTCGTTGTCCCATTGGTTGAGGGTGGCGCCCTCCTTTATGCACTTGCTATTTTTATTGGGTCAATTGTAGCTGCACTATTGATCGGTTTCCTTAAAAAACCAATTAAATAACTTTAAGAATGCGGACTCCCATATTGAGTCCGCTTCTTTGTTATCAACTCTGAGCTTCTGATTGAGGCTTAATGAACATTAAAGCAGCAATTGCAGCCAAAATACTTAAGCTGCTTAATAATATAAATATCCAATGACTTGATTGCTTTAACAATAACGCAATAATTGGGGGACCAGCAGCGACTCCAATAAACCTCATTGAACTGTAAATCGAGGAAATCGTACCCCGTTCTTCTTTTTCAATGCCTTCAGTAATTAGAGCATCGAGACAAGGGAGACTGACTCCAATTCCAATTCCACTTATTAAGAACATAGAGAGCATATACCATAGGTTTATTGAAAACCATAACGCTGCAATGGAAAATGCTGAAGCTATAATCCCGATAAAGGTCAGCCACTTCATTAAAACTTTATTTTTTTTAATTACCTTCCCGCTAATAAACGATGACAAACAAAGAGCCCCAAGGGGCAAGGCTAAAAAAAAGCCCTTTTTAACATCCTTAATGTCATACTCCTTTTCAAAGACTTCTGATAGATAAAATAAGATCCCGAAAAGAACGAGCATAAGGATCCCTCCAATAAAAAAGATGGCATAAAGCCAACGACCTTTCTCTGTAAAGGTTTTTTTTACATTGATAAAGAATTGTTTGAAGGGTATCGGTTTCTCTGTAGTCTTAGGACATTTAACTAGTAATAACATCATAATAACAGATATAGCACAAAATACTGGGATGGAGAAGAAGGGAAGAAACCAAATAAAGCCAGCAAGAAATGCTCCTAGAATGGGACTAAGTACCTTACCAAAGGTATTAGCGGTTTCAATAAGTCCTAAACAACTACTTACATCATCCTCGTTTTTAAACATATCTCCAACAAGGGGGAGTACGATTGGTGCTGCTCCAGCTGCTCCAGCTCCTTGAAGTGCACGTCCAAGTAAAATTAACCAATAGGCAGAATCTAATTTCCAAGCAGCCCAGCCAGAAATAATACCGCCAATTCCCGCAATAATTAGGCTCGGTATGATTACTTTTTTTCTTCCAATATGATCAGATAAATAACCTGCAACAGGAATTAAAAAAATCGCCACAATAGAGTAGACCGTGATGATCATACTTGTTTGAAAGGACGAAATTGATAATTTTTTTTCCATTGAAGGTAATACAGGAATCAACATTGAATTTCCTAAGGTCATAACCAAAGGAATAGACGACAATGAGATAATTGCCCACTTTTGGTTTGATACCTCACTGGATCCCTTTTTTCCAGTAGCTGATTTCTTCTTTGCAGCCGTTGGATTCTGGCATAAATGTTCAATATGTTCCATTTATCATCTATCCCGCCTTAAATTATTTTCTACCGTTAATATTCTCACTTTTAAATTAAAAAAACTCCAAACTAAAATCCTTTTAATGGAAGGTTAATTTAGTGAATAAAGTTTATATTTCGAAATTTTTTTTAATAATATTCTTGACATAAGATGTAGATGTATAATAATATAATAAACAATAAAATGAATGAAGGGCATTGACGAAGAGTAGTAACTTTTACGGATTCCATAGAGAGCTGATGGTTGGTGCAAATCAGTGAAGACGTACAAGTGAATGGACTTCTGAGCCTCCAAACCGAACTCCTATATGGTCAGTAGGCTTTGGCGAAAATCTCGTCGTTACAAGAGACAGATATTCAAGCATTTGCTTCGATATCGGTAAAGCGAGCTAATTTATTAGCTAATGAAGGTGGCACCACGGGTCTCCCGTCCTTTTTGGATGGGGGGCCCTTTTTGTATTCAAAAAATTAAATAATGTAAATCGTTGAGCAAGAGGAGTACACATGTTTTTCTTCTTTTCAGAGAGTCGGGGGAGGTGAGAGCCCGATAAGAATAAACTTGTGGAATGGACTTGTAAGAGGCATCTTGAACAATAAAGTAGGGATGAACGGAGTTCCACCGTTAAAAGGATAGGGTATCGAATCATTCTGTACCCGAAAAGAGGAAGTGGAATATGTACATCCACTTCAAGGGAGGTGGCACCGCGGTCTTAGAATCGTCCTCTATATGCGTAATTCGTTACGCATATAGAGGACGATTTTTTTTATTTCATGGAAAGGGGTTTATTCATTTATGAAAACAAAAACAAATCTTATTATAAAAGAAATCAAGGGGGACACCCATACACCCATTTCTATTCTACAGAAAATTAAGGGTACGAAGAAATTCTTACTGGAAAGCTCACATAAATATAATGACTCGGGGCGCTATTCGTTTATTGGTGTAGACCCAGCCTATGAACTTATTTCTAGGGGAGATCATAATGAAATCAAACAACGAAACGGCCAAAATGAGGTTGTAAGAGGAAATCCTCTTCGAGTACTACAGGATTTGCTCCCAGCAAAAACATATGAGGAATTTCCCTTTCCGTTTATTGGGGGAGCTATAGGTTATGTAGGATATGACATCATCAGGCAGTTTGAAATCATAGGTGAGGAATACCCGAATGGTATGGAAATGCCGGATGTTCATTTAATGATTTATGAGGAAATTATCGTATTTGATCACTTGGAAGAAAAGATATTGATTTGCGGCTTTCCACTTTCACCTAATGGTGATTTAAGAAATATAGAAAAAAGGGTAGCACAAAGAATTGAGGAGATCAAACAACCTACCTTTTATCAAGATGATGAGCCATATCATTTGTCTGATTTTGTTTCAGAAATATCAAAAGATGAATTTATTAAAAATGTTGAAAGGGCAAAGGAGCATATTCTAGCAGGTGATATTTTTCAGGTAGTGCTATCAAGGCGAATGAGGTCACCATTTAACGGAAATCCTTTATCCCTTTATCGTGCACATCGAGCCCACAATCCCACTCCGTATATGTTCTATATTGAATTCGATAGTTATACGGTAATTGGCTCGTCCCCTGAAAGCCTTATTAAAACAAAAGGGAGGAAAGTAATTTCCAATCCAATTGCAGGTACTAAAAAACGAGGAAAAAACAGTAAGGAAGATCAATTAATTGAACTGGAATTACAACAGGATGAAAAAGAACTTGCGGAACATAAGATGCTGGTTGATCTTGGGAGAAATGATTTAGGGAAAGTTTGTGAATTTGGATCCATCCATGTAAATAAGTATATGGCTGTTGAAAAATATCGCCATGTCATGCATCTAGTCTCTGAAGTAACCGGTAATCTGCTTCCAGAGAAATCAGCCATTGATGCACTTGCCGCTTGCCTTCCTGCTGGTACTGTATCTGGTGCCCCAAAGGTTAGAGCAATGGAAATAATAAATGAATTGGAAAAATCAAAACGCGGTCTCTATTCAGGAGCGGTTGGTTATCTATCTGCAAATGGAAACATGGATTTTGCTCTTGCGATCCGAACCTTAATTCTAAAAGAAGGAACGGCTTACATCCAAGCTGGTGCAGGGATTGTTTTTGATTCAAATCCAGAGTCAGAATATCAAGAGACATTGAATAAACTAAATTCTTTCCTGGAGGGCGAGAAATGATTTTATTGATTGATAACTTCGATTCATTCACGTTTAATCTTTATCAGTACTTCGGTGAGTTAGGTAAGGAAATTCTTGTTTATAGAAATAATCAGCTGAATATTGAACAAGTCAAAGAATTAAACCCTACAGCGATTATTTTATCTCCTGGCCCAGGAAAGCCCGAGAATGCAGGAATTTGTATGGAAGTAGTTAGAAACTTTTATAAAGATATACCGATTTTAGGTATCTGTCTTGGCCACCAAGCTATTGGAGCCGCCTTTGGTGGGATCATCCAACGGGCAAATGTCATTAAACACGGGAAAACATCAATGGTTACACATAATGGTGGAGAACTATTTCATGACCTGCCTGCCCCAATAGAAGTCATGCGCTATCATTCACTGATCATTGATAAGGACAGTCTACCAGAACAACTGCAATGTATTGCATTATCAAGTGACGACGAAGTAGTGATGGCAATAAAGCATAAACAATATCCTGTTTACGGATTGCAATTCCATCCAGAATCCATTGGAACACCATCTGGGAAAAAAATATTAAAAAACTTCTTACATGAAATAGAAAGGATGAATGGAAATGAAAAATTTCTTACTCCAATTAGCTGAAAGAGAGTCATTCTCAGAAAATCAAATGCAAGAAGCTGTAGACTTTATTTTAGGTGAAGAGGTTTCTGAATCAGAAATTGCTGCCTTCTTAATGGGGTTGAAATCAAAAGGCGAAACAGTGGAAGAAATTACAGGTATTGTAAAAGCAATGAAAGCAAATACTTTGACGTTTAAGAAGAAATTCTCAGGTGTACTAGATAATTGCGGAACCGGAGGAGATGGCTCCTCTAGCTTTAATATCAGTACGACTTCTGCTTTTGTTATTGCTAGTGCAGGTATTCCGGTTGCAAAACATGGAAATAGAAGTGTTTCAAGCAAGACGGGGAGTGCGGATGTTCTAGAGTATCTAGGTATAAATTTGAATTTGTCACCAGAAAGGACGGAAGAAGTCCTTCAGGAAATTGGTGTATCGTTTTTATTTGCTCCGAATGTGCATCCGAAATTGAAAAAAGTCATGACTGTAAGAAAACAATTAAAAATCCCAACAGTTTTTAATTTTATTGGACCACTTACAAATCCTATGGAATTAGACTATCAATTACTTGGCGTGTATCGAAGAGATTTACTACCAGTGTTTGCAGAAGTTCTAAATAAGCTTGGGCGTAAGCGTGCTTCAGTCATAAATGGAGCAGGGTTTATGGATGAAGCCTCTCTTCAAGGAGAGAACTACATCACCTTATTAGAGGAAGGAAGCATTACCAACCAGACACTTACTCCAGAAGATGTTAACCTTCCACAATACGATAATAATTGTATTAAGGGTGGAGATTCAAAAGAAAATGCTGAACTTCTGCTGAAAGTGTTAAAAGGAGAAAAGGGTGCTCACCGGGACACGGTGTTACTTAATTCTGGCATCGGAATCTTTACAGCGGGTAAAGCAGACACCATTAACAAGGGGATTGAAATAGCTAGAGAAATGATTGATACAGGTGCTGCATATGAAAAACTGACCAACTTGATCGTAAAGACCAAAGCTGCAGGACAGAAGGAGGCAATTTAAATGGAAACCATTTTAGATAAAATTATTGAACAGAAAAAGAAAGAAATTCTTATTCTTCGTGAAGGAAATCGTCCATTACGGGATCCGAGACAGAAGAAAAGATCACTTATTAAAACACTGCAGACTGCGGATGAAGTATCGATAATTGCTGAATTTAAACGCGCATCACCTTCTAAAGGAATCATTAATAATACTACACTTCCTTCAGACCAGGCATTATTATATGAGGATTATGGGGCTTCAGCCATCTCTGTATTAACAGATGAAACGTTTTTTAAGGGTTCATTTTCCGATTTAACTTCAGTCCGTAAGACCGTTGATCTGCCAATTCTATGTAAGGACTTTATCATTGATCCCATTCAAATTGATCATGCCTCAGCAAATGGTGCAGATATTATTTTATTAATTGTTGCAGCTTTAAGTAATGAAAGACTAGTTGAGCTTTATCAATATGCTACTGATTTAGGCTTAGAGGTATTGGTTGAGGTTCATAACCAAGTAGAACTGGAACAAGCGCTTAAGACAGGAGCAAAACTAATTGGAATAAATAATCGGGACTTAAAGACCTTTCATGTCTCCCTAGAGGTAACAGAAAAGTTGGCATCTGCTGTCAAAAGCTCTGGAGCCTTTCTGATAAGTGAAAGTGGAATCTTCCTTCAAGAGGATGTTGAGAGAGTTAGGGATTCAGGAGCAAACGGCATCTTAGTGGGTGAGGCGTTAATGAAAAGCCTGGATGTGAAACAATCATTTTTAAACTTCCGTTTGCCCTTATTAAAAGAGGTTAGAAAATGAAAGTTAAGATTTGTGGGATAACAGATGAATTTACTGGAATGGCTGCTGTTCAATTTGGTGCAGATGCATTAGGGCTTGTATTTGCTGAAAGTAAAAGAAGGATCTCAGTAGAAAAGGCAAAAGAAATTGTTTTGAAACTACCCGAACAAGTTTATAAGGTAGGTGTATTT
Organism: Neobacillus phoenicis; assembly: GCF_047302305.1. NCBI lineage: Bacteria > Bacillati > Bacillota > Bacilli > Caryophanales > Bacillaceae > Neobacillus > Neobacillus phoenicis. The sequence goes on from NZ_CP154847.1 coordinate 2,519,317, forward strand.
GTAAATGAAACAAAAGAGCAAATAGAAAAAATAGCTGCTTCTGTTGGCCTTACTCATATTCAATTACACGGTGACGAAACAGCTGCTTTTTCTAAAACACTATCCTTACCTGTTATTAAATCATTTAGTTTTCAAAACAACGAGAGTTTGGAAAATATGGCTAATTTTCCTAGTGACTATATTCTCCTCGACAGTCCAAAAGGTAAATATAGAGGTGGAAATGGAACTACATTTGAATGGGATAAAGTGAATCAAACATTAATTGACGGAAAAAAAGTAATCCTTGCAGGTGGACTAAATATCGAAAATGTTGAACGGGCAATCCACATCATCAAACCGGTTATGGTAGATGTAAGCTCTGGAGTAGAAACGAATGGAATGAAGGATCTGACTAAAATGAAAGCCTTTATTGATAAGGTAAAAGGCAGTTTAATGGGAGGAAAAGAAAATGAACACATATACATTACCGAATGAAAAAGGACATTATGGAAAATTTGGAGGGAGATTTGTTCCGGAAACACTCATGAAAGCAGTGATTGAACTCGATGAAGCTTATAGGAAGGTAAAAAGTGATCCGAGCTTCCAAGAAGAGATTAATCGATTATTAAAGGACTATGTCGGCAGAGAAACGCCCTTATATTTTGCTGAAAATCTTACAAAATATGCTGGTGGAGCCAAGATTTACTTAAAAAGAGAAGATTTAAACCATACAGGTGCCCATAAAATTAATAACGCTATTGGTCAGGCATTACTTGCAGTACGAATGGGAAAAAGAAAAATAGTGGCTGAAACGGGAGCGGGGCAGCATGGTGTAGCAACGGCAACTGTGTGTGCACTATTAAACCTAGATTGCATTATCTTCATGGGGGAGGAAGATATCAAAAGGCAGGCGTTAAATGTTTTTCGGATGGAATTACTCGGTGCAAAGGTTATTAGTGTTACATCAGGTAGTGCAACATTAAAGGATGCCGTTAATGAAGCCCTAAGATACTGGGTGGCAAATGTGGATGATACCCATTATTTATTAGGATCAGTTATGGGACCTCACCCATTTCCTCAGATGGTAAGAGACTTTCAGAGTGTTATTGGTAACGAAACCAAGGAGCAATTTTTACAATCCCAAGGTGTCCTTCCGGATGCCGTGGTAGCATGTATCGGTGGAGGAAGTAATGCAGCCGGGATGTTCTATCCATTTATAGAGGATGAAAGGGTTAGTCTCTATGGAGTAGAAGCAGCAGGACAGGGAGTGGATACAGAATATCATGCAGCTTCTCTAACAAAGGGGAAACCAGGAGTGTTACATGGTGCATTAATGTATTTACTGCAAGATCAAAATGGTCAAATTCAAGAAGCGCACTCGATATCTGCTGGTCTTGATTATCCAGGTGTTGGACCAGAGCATAGCTATTTAAAGGACATCGGTAGAGCAAACTATCATTCTATTACTGATAATGAAGCACTTGACGCTTTTCGTCTTCTATCGAAGCTAGAAGGAATTATCCCAGCTTTAGAAAGTTCACATGCTGTAGCTTTTGCTGTAAAACTTGCAGCTGAAATGCAAGTTACAGAAAATATTGTCGTTTGTTTATCAGGACGTGGAGATAAAGATGTTGATACTGTGAAAAATAGGATTGAAGGGGAGAAATAAAATGAATCGATTACAACATACCTTTTCTTTATTAAAAAGAAATAATAGAAAGGCGTTCGTTCCCTACATAATGGCTGGGGATGGAGGATTAGATAATTTAGTTAATAGGATGGTAGTATTAGAGAAATTTGGAGCAACTGCAATTGAACTAGGTGTACCATTTTCAGATCCAGTGGCTGACGGGCCAACCATTCAACGGGCTGGGATAAGAGCACTAGAAAGTGGTACCTCATTAAAAGGAATTATTTCAGAAGTGGCAAAGGCACGTAGGGTTGTATCTATACCTATTATACTAATGACCTACTTAAATCCAATATATTCTTTTGGGATTGAGGCTTTTGTTAAAGAGATAAGTGATGCAGGTGTCGACGGATGCATTATTCCAGATCTTCCGATTGAAGAGGAGGACATAATTGCACCAAATCTAGAGAATGTTGAAGTGGAGTTAATTCGCTTAGTCACTCCAACTACTCCAATGGAGCGAATCAAATTAATATCCAGTAAGGGTAATGGATTTTTATATGCCGTAACCGTGAAGGGAATAACGGGGGTAAGGAATGAATATGATGCTGAATTATATCAATTTCTAAAGGCGGTACAAGAAATTAGTCTAATACCGGTGCTTGCTGGTTTTGGAATTTCCAGTGGAGAGCAAATAAATGAGTTAACCAAACACTGTGATGGAGTAATCGTAGGGAGTAAAATTGTTGATTTATTTGAGACAAACAATCTGAACGAAATGGAAGGGCTGATGTCCAGCTTTAAACAAGAATCGAAGATTATCTAGTAAAAAAAGTCTATTCTTTTTTTAAGAGTAGACTTTTTTGTTCGTGTCATTTGTTACAGCAGGGAGAAGCTATTTTTACTATAATTTGGTTGATGATTTTATTAGAATGTTAGCCTTATTATAAGGATGGGGAATAATGAAGGTTTATGAAACGGTCCTGTCAATTCATCCAGATAAAAGTCCCATTTTCTTGATTGCTACGCAAGAGGGCATATGTGGAATTTCTTATCAGGTACGTGTTAATTTTGAAAAAAAAGATTTGCCTCATTAGAATGGAAATCCAATAGGTATGGTCAGCCATTTTCAAATATTAATATGGCTAAACCAGGAAGTTTAGATGTATTCAAAAGAGAGATCTTTTCGATCAATCTATGGGATTGGAAACCTTGTTATCATAAAGAGACAGGTATTATCCTCGGAGGAAAGTACTGGTCCGTTAAATTAAAAACTAAGGGAAAAATTTACGAAAGTGAAGGGGTAGAATACTATCCAGCAAATTGGGATAAGTTCTGTCAGGTAGTTGAAAGGCTAACAGGTACACCATTTCGATAATTGGAGTGTAATGCTACGATAGGCATATTCTACTTCTTGATAGTGAAATCTAACTCCTATATAATATTGTTATATAGTTAAACTCATTTAGAAATTCGTTCGATAGGTCTTTTTATGTTTGAAACTTCCCGTTGTGGAAGTTTTGTTTGTTTCTAAACAAATATTTTATGGGCTTGACCCATTATACTCTAGGAGTGCAATATAGATGAAAGAAATTACAGTTGAAGATCTTTTTACGCTAAAGAACCCAATTATAGTTGATATACGTTCGCCGATTGAATTTAAAGACGGTGCGATACCTGGAGCAATTAATGTGCCATTGTTTTCAGATGAAGAGCGGCATGAGATTGGTATTATTTATAAGCATGAAGGTCAGGCAGCAGCCAAGTGGAGAGCAATGGAACTTGTCTCACCTAAAATCCCTGAATTGTTACATACAATTAAAGACCATCATACCAATGGAGAATTAGTCATCCATTGTTGGCGTGGTGGGATGCGAAGTAATGCAGTTGTGACTTTTTTGGAGTTTGCTGGGATATATGCATGGCGTTTAGTCGGTGGTTATAAAGCATATAGACACCACATACTTGAAAAAATACCGACAATAATTCCCCAAAATGCAGTAGTAATCCATGGAATGACAGGTGTTGGAAAAACAGAGGTGCTAAAGATTCTGAAACAAAGGAGTTATCCAATTTTAGATCTTGAAGAAATGGCTGGGCATCGTGGGTCAATTTTTGGCACCATTGGTCTAGGTGAGGGCCATAATCAAAAAACATTTGACTCACTCTTATTTAAAGGGCTTCAGGAAATACAAGGATCAGATTATTTTCTTGTTGAGGCTGAAAGTAAACGAATTGGAAAAGCTGTACAACCTGAAGAGCTAATGGATACCAAGTTTAAAGGCATTAATATTTACATTCATTCTCCGCTTGAACAAAGAGTGAAGCAACTTATTTCTGAATATGTTCTGCCATATGAGAATGAACCATGGTATGAGAGTAAAATATTTAGTAATTTGGAGAAGGTATTAAAGCGAGTCAGGGATTTGGAAGTAAGAAGCAAACTAATGGACTATTTAGATGAAAAAAACTATCACGAATTGATTCGAATTTTACTGGAATATTATTACGACCCTCGTTATGATCATGCAAGACAAGAATACGAAGGAGATTTCTACGATATTTTTGCCGATAACCCGGTTGATGCAGCTGAAAAAGTTGAAAATAAGCTTAATGAACTATCCTTCCGACCGCAATTGGAAACAAATAAATTCATGTAATTTTTTAAGCGCGGTTAAGTAGAGGTTGACTCATAAAATGGGTCAGCCTTTTTCTTATTTCGTTTATTTTCTAAGAAAATTCTAATCTCCTTCTCATCAAGGTCTCCTTTCAAAAAAGTAAAATAATATTATTAATCCTACAACTACACCTACTTCTTCACTATCAAATATTCCATGTTTATGTTTCAAAATGTATAGTAAGGAGGAATGTTACATGTTATGGGTTAGACTAATTATGGTTGGATTTTTCTCTTTAACAGCACTTTCTCTCATATCATATCAATCAGTTGAAATTCTTCATGCATTTATTGATTTTTTTAAAGACAAACATCAGTTAAAATAGTAAGCAAAAATGAATTGAGAGCGTGGAAATATGCAAAATATACTAATTATTGAAGACGAAAAGAATTTAGCTAGATTTATTGAGCTTGAACTGAATCATGAAGGTTATAATACCACAGTCACAGCAGATGGAAGAAGTGGATTAGAATCGGCTCTTTCCCAAAATTGGGATGCCATTTTACTTGATTTAATGCTTCCAGAATTAAATGGTATGGAGGTGTGCCGTAGAATTAGGCAGGCGAATAAAACGATTCCGATTATTATGATAACTGCAAGAGACAGTGTACTCGATCGTGTTTCTGGATTAGATAGCGGAGCGGATGATTATATAGTTAAGCCATTTGCAATTGAAGAGTTATTAGCTAGATTACGGTCCTTGTTTCGAAGAATCGATGCAATCAATTCAAATGAATTAACAACGCTCACCTTTAAAGATTTAGAAGTTGAACTTGAATCATGTATTGTAAAAAAGCAAGGAAAAATTATTGGTCTTACTAAGCGAGAGTTCGACTTATTAGTCATTTTTATGAGTAATATTAACATTGTGTTAACAAGAGAAGTTCTATTAAATAAAGTCTGGGGTTACAGTACTGGTGTTGAAACAAATGTAGTAGATGTTTATGTCCGTTATTTAAGAAACAAAATAGATGACCAGGTTAATGAAAGTTACATCCGTACAGTACGCGGTACAGGATATGTAATGAGATGATTAATAAAATAACACTAATGTTTAATAGATTGCCATGGCAAACCAAACTGGTGCTAAGTGGTTCTTCAGCTATTTTTCTTACGTTCTTTCTGTTTAGTTTCTTAGAATATCATACAGTTTCGAAATGGATGATGAATCGCGAGGAAATTGCTATTAATCGGACGATTACAGATATTGCTACCTTTTATAAGGCAAAGGCAGAAACGTTAACACGGACTGATATTATTGATACTGAAGAATTTTTAAGGAACATGAATGATAAAGACCAATTAATTCGAGTTTATGACAGTAAAGGTAATATTCTTGTTTCTGATAAAAACGGTAACTTTCCTGTACTGGAGCCCGTTCCTACGAGAGTTAGTACAACAGATAGGATATCAATTGAAGGAAAAGAGGCTTTTGTAGCCAGATACCCAATCAATGGAGACAAATTTAAGGGGACATTAGAGGTTGTCCGTCATTTAAATAATTATCATAAAATGATGAGCAATCTCTTTTGGGTAATGACTATTTTTGGAGTTGCAGCAATTCTTTTTAGTGCCATTAGCGGCCTATTCCTTGCTAAACAGTTGCTGCAACCTGTTAGAAGGTTAGCAAGAGGAATGAAAAAAATAAAGGAAGATGGCTTTCAGGGAAGAGTGGAAGTCTATAAACAAAAGGATGATTTAACTGAACTTACAAATGTGTTTAATGAGATGATGGATGAAATAGAAAAATCCTTTCAAGCCCAAAAACAATTTGTAGAGGATGCCTCTCATGAACTTAGGACACCTGTTTCTATTCTTGAGGGTCACCTATCCTTATTAAATCGCTGGGGGAAAAAAGATCCTGTTATACTAGAAGAATCATTAGATGCTTCATTACAAGAGCTATCAAGACTAAAAAAGTTAATTAACGACCTTTTAGTATTAACACGTGCAGAAAATCAAAGGATTGTTACTGTTGAAAAAACAGATATAGTTGATCTTGCTCTAAAAATAATTAGTAAATTAGAAATCATTCATCCAGATTATCAGTTTGAAATTAAAATGGAAAAGAATTTACCGATGATTAATATGGCAGAGCATCATTTTGAACAAATATTAATCATTTTATTAGATAACTCAATAAAGTACTCTAATGAGGATAAAACAATCTCTATCTCCGCAGTCCGAGATGAGGGTGAGGTAATTGTATCTGTTTCAGATCATGGGATTGGAATCGCTAATGAGGATATCCCAGACGTGTTTAACCGATTTTATCGAGTAGATAAAGCGCGTATTCGTGAAAACGGTGGTACAGGGTTAGGCCTTTCCATTGCTAAGCAGCTAGTAATAAAATACAATGGGTCAATATTAATTGAAAGTAAAGAAGGAATTGGAACAAAAGTGAGTATATCTATACCAACCGCCACTCATAACAGGAAATCTTGATTCCAAGGTGAATATGATAAAAGACCGCTGATACATGTTTCAGCGGTCTTTCAATGCAAAAAAATTAACGTTTTTTAAACGGCCTTAGTCCACGACGTTGAATCTCATCTTTTAAAATTTTAATCCATTCCTTTTCCTTACCTGACTTTAATGCATCCCGATACGAAACGACCAATTGCTCGTTACTCATAATTTTCAAGTTAAGAAGGCCTCCTTGGAAAGTGGATTGAATATTCAGTTTTTATTATTGTAATGGTTTTCATCCACTTTGAGAACCCTTATTTATCATTTTTTTTAAGGATCACACACTTGTAAAAAAAGGGAAAATATATTTTAAAAATATTGAATATTCTTATAAATGTGGTAACATACTTTTGAAAGCGTTTTAATTTGTCGCTTGGTTTACTTGTACTGAGGGGGATGAAGAAATGACAGCTTTATTGAATTGTACTATTGGGAAATTATTAGAAGAAAAAGCAGAATTACATCCAGACCATACAGCAGTAATCTATTCAGACCGAAATTTAAGATGGAGCTATCGTGAATTTGACAGTATTTGTAGAAAAGCGGCTAAGGGCTTTATGAAGCTTGGTATAGAAAAAGGGGAACAATTAGCAGCGTGGTCGAGTAACACTCCTGAATGGCTTGTAACCCAATTTGCTACAGGTAAAATGGGGGCTGTTTTGGTTACTGTGAATACAAACTATCGTACAGCTGAACTCGAGTATTTATTAAAACAATCTGATTCTACTACCATTCTTTTAATGGATATTTGGAAGGATTCATCATATATAGATATGATTTATGAAATTGTTCCTGAATTGAAGACCGCAGAACCTGGGAAGGTAAAAAGCAGCAGACTTCCTTTTCTAAAGAATGTAATTGTTCTTGGTGATAAGAAGTATCCAGGTGCCTTTTCCTGGGAGGATATCATGCTATTGGGTGAAGAGGTCACCGATGAAGAATTAAACCGACGGATGGACTCCCTAGAGCCTGATGATGTGATTAATATGCAGTATACCTCAGGGACTACTGGATTTCCAAAAGGTGTTATGCTCACACATTACAACATCGTCAATAATGGATTTAATATAGCTAATTGTATGAAACTGACTGTTGAAGACAGGCTTTGTATCCCTGTTCCTTTTTTTCATTGCTTTGGTTGTGTCCTTGGTACGATGGCATGTGTTTCTGTCGGTGCAACAATGGTCCCAGTTCAAGATTTTAATCCAAAAAAAGTGCTTCAAACGGTTCAAGACGAAAAGTGTACCGGGCTCCATGGTGTGCCAACGATGTTTATCGCAGAACTGAATGAGCCGGATTTTGATAATTATGACCTATCAACGTTACGAACGGGTATTATGGCAGGATCCAACTGTCCGATTGAGGTAATGAAGGCTGTCATTGAAAAAATGGGTGTTAGGGAAATAACGATTGCTTATGGACAAACAGAGTCTTCACCAGTCATTACCCAAACCAGGACTGACGATCCAATTGAATTACGAGTCGAATCCGTTGGGAAAGCACTTCCAAACGTTGAGGTGAAAATTGTTGAACCTGGATCAAACCGAGAAGTGCAACGAGGTGTGCAGGGGGAATTATGTACAAGAGGTTACCATGTGATGAAAGGATATTATAAAAATTTAGCAGCAACAAATGATGCAATAGATCAGGATGGATGGTTACATACAGGTGATTTAGCTATTATGGATGAAAATGGATATTGCAAGGTTACAGGTCGTTTGAAGGATATGATTATCAGAGGAGGAGAAAATATTTATCCCCGTGAAATTGAAGAGTTTCTCTATTCCCATCCGAAAATACTCGATATTCAAGTAATAGGTGTTGCAGACGAAGTGTACGGTGAGGAAGTTATGGCATGGATAATATTAAAAGAGGGAGAAAAAGCATCTGCAGAGGAGATTAAGGAATATTGTATGGGTAAGATTTCTAAGCATAAAATCCCTTACTACATTGAGTTTACAGAGGCATTTCCAATGACAGCATCAGGAAAAATTCAAAAATACCGCCTACGAGAGAATGCTAGAAATGTAGTGGCAAAGCATTAATTTTTTTGAAGGGTAGATGAATGGATATTGTTGCGTATCAAGGGTTGTATTGATTATACTAATAATTGGACAAAGACGGAAAGGAACGATGGCAACAATGATTCATTTATCATGGCGTGAGCGGGAAACCGTTAAGAAAGTAAAATGCGTTCATACAGATGCGGAGAAATACCTGGTCAACAATGCACTGACAGCTGGGAAAATTTATGAAGTGAAAAATGAAACAGAAGAATTTTATTATATCATTGATAATACTGGCAAAGTCGGTGGCTTTTACAAGGATTACTTTCAAGATGTATAATTAAGTTCATGAGGACTGTGAGGCATTGCCTACGGTCTTTTTTATTACCATGGGTATTGAAAAGATAGATGTTTTAGAAGGGTGTGGAGAAACAAAATGACATTATGGGGTGAACTCTTTTCACTAGAAGGTGAAACAGTACGGCTAATTCCAATTAGTTTGGACCATTTAGATGGTTTGTGGGAAGCGGCAAAACCGGTGGAAATTTGGTCTTTTACAGCTAGTAAGATCCGTTCAAAAGAAGAAATGGAGCAAATGATTAAATTAGCAATAAAAGATAGGGAAGCTGGTACCCAATACACATTTACTGTTTTTGATAATGATCATCATATTATTGGCAGTACTCGGTTCCTGGATATTTTACCAGCGCATAAAAGTGTGGAAATAGGATCAACTTGGTACCACCCAAACGTATGGCGAACGAAAGTTAATTCAGAATGTAAATTTTTACTACTAACTCATGCCTTTGAAAAATGGAACATGACACGTGTTCAGTTAAAGACAGACTCCCGAAATAGTAGATCACAGCATGCAATCGCTCGGTTAGGTGCTGTAAAAGAGGGTGTCCTCCGTAAAGATCGTATCATTGCTGATGGTTATGTTAGAGATACTGTATATTTCAGTATCCTAACCGAAGAATGGCCAAAAATAAAAACTGATTTAATCATGAAACTGCAAAAATAAAAAGATGCCTGGTACTTATACCAGGCATCTTTTTGTTATTTTTATTTTTGTTTAACCTGTACTTCAGGTTTTTTGCTTTGATAAAGGCTACGACTAATATAGGTTTGAACAATTAAAAATGTTCCCCCGACAACCCAATAAAGAGGGAGAGCGGCAGGTGCATTAAAGGAAAACATGACAATCATTAATGGAGAAAGCAAGCCCATATATTTCATTTGTTCCTGCTGTTGAGTGGGCATATTGGATTGGGATACTTTAAATTGAAAATAATAAATTAGCCCAGCAATAATGGTAATAACGATATCAGGATGCCCAAGACTAAACCATAAAAATTCGTGTGTCTTAATCTCCTCCGAACCTCTAATCGCATAATAGAAGCCGGTTAAGATAGGCATCTGGATGAGAATAGGTAAACAGCCCATATTTAGTGGATTGACACCATGCTTTTGATAAAGGCCCATCATTTCTGCTTGAAGTTCTTGTTTTTTCTTTGGATCTTTTTCGGACTTCATTTTCTTTTGAATAACATCCATCTCAGGTTTTAGTACATCCATTTTTTCTTTCATAGCCATTTGGTTCTTATATTGTTTTAACATTAATGGCATTAGGACAAGTCTAATAATCAAGGTTACAAGAATAATCGCTAAGCCGTAATTCCCACCAAAAAAATCTGCTACTGAATGAATAGTAAATGAAAATGGATTTACAAAATAAGTATGAAAAAATCCGTCATTTTTACCGCTTTGAGTCTGAGCTGAGCAAGCAGATAATAAGAATGTAGTAATAGTCAGAATAGAGATAATTATAAGTGAAGAACGTTTCGTTTTCATATTTCCTCCTAAAGTGTAAGTGTTTTTTTTATGAATATAGGAAGGAAATAGGTTCTTCAGAGTCATCCTTAGAACATTCTTTTCTACGAATATATTTAACAATTCTATTTAAAATCATATTGCCATTTAAACAGCTTTTTTTTCGGTAAAAAAACAAAGGCTGGATCATTTTTGTGTCAGCAGGATTTGTTTGAGAACCACTAAATGAATATTCAACGCCCCATGCCCATAAAAATTTTAATGTTATACCTACATATATACTGACGTATAGCGCGTTTAAGGCATGAATATCTGAATGGTCGATGAGTAATTGAAACAAAAATAATCACCTCTTTTAAATGCCAATGATATGAGTATAAAGGAGAATAGGTAAAGAATCAATTTATTGTTTGCCAAAATACCAGTTTATGAAGAGTTTGCTAAAGTTTTATCAACCTTATTAAGAGTCTGTTGTTTAAGTTTTGATTTATTGTAAATATTAAATAGGATTATACTTCACTTTTTTATAAATAGAGTAAGGTGGTGTCACGTGGAGCATCTAGATTTGCATCACATCTTTGTTATGTCTTTATTTCTAGTTATGATAGCGGCGGGTATTACAGCAATTGCCAAGAAATTTAAGCAACCATACCCTATTGCTTTAGTGATAGTAGGGGCTTTGATTGGTTTAATGAATTTTCCTGCTTTAGAACCATTAAAATACTTTATTACACAAGGAGAAGTATTCCATTTTGTTATTGTCACTTTGTTTTTACCAGCTCTGTTAGGTGAAGCATCATTAAAACTACCTTTTGGTGAGTTAAAGACCAATAAGATACCTATTATCTCTCTGGCATTTGGTGGAACATTATTGTCGTTTCTTATTGTTGGTTTATCAACCTTTTATCTTTTGGGATTAACTATTACAGCGGCCTTTGTATTTGGAGCATTGATGAGTGCTACAGACCCGGTAAGTGTTTTAAGTATTTTTAAAAGCATTGGTGTAAATAAAAAATTGGCAATTGTCGTGGAAGGAGAAAGCTTATTCAACGATGGAATGGCGGTAGTACTTTTTCAACTTTCTGCGTTTTATTTATTAACCTATATAGACTTAGGGTGGGAGGGGTTAGGTCTAGGAGCATGGACTTTTGTGAAAGTTATATTCCTTGGCTTAATAATCGGCGGTGCACTTGGATATGGATTTTCGATCTTAACAAAGTTCTATGATGATTATCCTCTTGAGATTATTTTCAGTATTATTTTATTTTATGGTTCTTATCTTTTAGCAGAAAGTATACATGCATCCGGAGTAATAGCTGTTGTTGTCGCAGCTATGATTTTCGGGAATTTTGGAGCTAAAATTGGAATGACGCCTACTACTAAACTAAATATCGGGAATTTTTGGGATGTTGCTGCTTTACTAGCGAATTCAATTGTTTTTTTAATGGTAGGACTCGAAATAACAAGAATTGGGATTTTTAATAAATGGGGAATAATTTTTGCAGCAATAGTCATTGTTTTGGTAGCGAGAAGTGTGGCAGTCTATGCAAGTTTAGCATTCATCAAAAATTTTCCTCATTCCTGGAAACATATCATTAATTGGGGTGGACTAAAGGGGTCATTATCAATTGCACTTGCATTAAGCCTTCCTTACGATTTCAAAGGAAGAGACGAGTTACTAGTTTTAACCTTTTTCGTGGTTTTCTTCTCCCTAGTCGTTCAAGGCTTATCTGTTAAAACACTAATCAAATTCCTTGGTGTAAATCCAAAAGTAGAAGCGGCCAGTGAATATGAGTATTTAATAACCAAAATTCATCAATATGAAGCTGCAATTGAAGAAATTCACAAAGTGAGGAAGAGGCTTTTTATCACAGAATCACTTTCTAATGAGCTTGTTAAGGAGTATAAAGATAAAAAGGAATCCGTTGAAAAGCAAATTCAAAAATTATATCAGGATCATACTGAATTAAAAGAAAATCAAAAAAATATACTCTTAAGGCAGGCATTATATGCTGAATACGAGGCGATTAGTGATTTAACTAAGGAGGATGTTATCTCAAATGATGTAGCAGACAAAGAACATGCCAAAATTATGGATGTACTGGTGAATCTAGATAAAGAACATTAATATCAAAAAGACTGACACCTTATAAGACGGGGTCAGTCTTTTATGATAGAATCAGCCTCGTTAAACGTTATTTTTTCTCTATTGGAGCCCTCCAATGAGCTGTTAGCATCTGATAGGCAGATTCTACTTTAGCCTCTGCTGGTGGTTCTATATGCTTGAGAGGATATTCAAGTCCAAGTGTTTCCCATTTATAAACCCCAAGTTTATGGTAAGGAAGAATTTCAACCTTCTGAACATTTACAAGGGTTCCGATGAATTCTCCGAGTTTCTGCAGATCATCTTGATCATCTGTAACTGTTGGGACAAGAACGTGTCTCACCCAGATTGGTATTTTTCGTTCAGATAAAAATTTCGCAAACTCAAGAATGTGATCATTTGCCATTCCTGTAAGCAGAATATGTTTCTTCCGGTTAATATGCTTCAAGTCTAGAAGGACGAGATCTGTGTAAAGCAATAGCTCTTCAAGCTGTTCGATGAAAAGCTTAGAATGGGAGAAACAGCCTCCGGAAGAATCTATAGTGGTATGAATCCCTTTCTTTTTGCACTCCTTGAATAGTGCAGTAAGGAAAGGAATTTGTAATAAGGGTTCACCACCACTAACAGTAATACCGCCACCTGAAGCCTGAATGAAGGGGAGATAACTCATGAGATCTTCCATTATGTCAGGAACAGTCATTTGCTTACCTGAGCCGATTTCCCAAGTATCTGCGTTATGACAGAATTGGCACCGTAATAAGCAGCCTTGTGTAAAAATCACGAATCTTATTCCAGGTCCGTCAACTGTTCCTAAAGTTTCAATGGAATGTACATTTCCAATCATGATAATATCCCCTTTCATTTTTCAGGGAGGCTGACTCATTTGTATTTGAATTGGCCTCAGTTTGCTTTTTTATAATGACTCATGGAAAGTCCGATTAATAACGTCAAGCTGTTGTTCTTTAGTTAATTTAATAAAGTTTACCGCATAACCAGAAACACGAATGGTTAATTGTGGATACAGCTCAGGATGTTCCATTGCGTCGATTAAAGTTTCTCTATTAAAGACGTTAACATTTAGATGATGTCCAGATTTAATGGCATAGCCATCTAATATAGAAACAAGGTTGCGAATTTGATTCTCTTCTTCTTTTCCTAGTGCTTTTGGTACAATGGAGAAAGTGTTGGAAATTCCATCCATCGCATAACTGTATGGAATTTTTGCAACAGATGATAAAGATGCCAAAGTTCCTTTTGTATCACGACCATGCATTGGATTGGCACCAGGAGCAAAAGGTTCTCCCGCACGGCGTCCATCAGGAGTGTTACCAGTTTTCTTTCCATAGACCACGTTTGAAGTGATGGTTAAAACAGATAAGGTATGAAATGAATCGCGATAGGTTGCATGTTTGCGTAATTTCTTCATAAAGGTCTCAACAATTTCAACTGCTATACTATCAACAAGATCATCATTGTTTCCGTATTTAGGGAAATCCCCCTTAATTTCAAAGTCAACTGCAATACCATTTTCATCACGGATTACTTTCACTTCACCATATTTAATGGCACTTAATGAGTCAGCGACTACACTCAAGCCAGCAATTCCAGTTGCCATAGTACGAAGTATTTTTGTATCGTGTAAAGCCATTTCAATGCGTTCATAGCTGTATTTATCATGCATATAATGGATAACATTTAGAGTATTAATATATAAACCTGCTAACCATTCCATCATTTGGTCAAAGCGTTGCATAACTTCTTTATAGTCCAGTACTTCTGCTGTAATTGGCATATACTGTGGACCAACTTGAATCTTTAATTTTTCATCCACACCACCGTTGATGGAGTAAAGAAGAGCTTTTGCTAAATTCGCTCGCGCACCGAAGAACTGCATTTGCTTTCCAATTTCCATCGCGGACACACAGCAGGCGATTCCATAATCATCGCCGTATTCAGGACGCATTAAATCATCGTTTTCATATTGAATAGAACTTGTTTTAATCGACATTTTTGCACAATACTTTTTGAAGTTTTCAGGTAGCTGTGGAGACCATAGAACGGTTAAATTTGGCTCCGGAGCTGGTCCTAAGTTATCTAGTGAATGAAGGAAACGGTAGGAGTTTTTTGTAACAAGAGAGCGACCGTCCTGTGCAATTCCTCCTATAGACTCTGTTACCCATGTAGGGTCACCGCTAAATAATTCATTATAATCAGGAGTACGGGCAAATTTCACTAAGCGAAGCTTCATAATAAAGTGATCTACGATTTCTTGTGCTTCCTCTTCTGTGATTGTGCCAGCCTGTAAATCTCTCTCAATATAAATATCTAAAAATGTTGATACTCGTCCAAGACTCATTGCTGCACCGTTTTGTTCCTTAATGGCTGCAAGGTATCCGAGATATAGCCACTGGAATGCTTCTTGTGTGTTAGCAGCAGGTCGAGACAGATCGAAACCATAGCTAGTACCTAATTCCTTTAGTTCATGTAAAGCACGTATTTGCTCTGCAATTTCTTCACGTATACGCATATTGTCTTCGGTCATTACCGTACTTGTATTTTTTTTATCTAGTTGCTTTTGCTGGATTAGAAAGTCTACACCATATAAAGCTACACGACGGTAGTCACCGATAATACGTCCACGACCGTATGCGTCTGGAAGTCCGGTAATAATCGCTGCTTTACGAGCAAGCATCATTTCATCAGTATAGGCATCGAAAACACCCTGATTGTGAGTTTTACGGTATTCTGTAAAAATTCTTTCAATTTCAGGATTCAATTGGTAACCGTATGCTTCACATGCGCTTTTAGCCATCCGTATTCCGCCGAAGGGCTGTAATGAACGATTAAATGGTTTGTCAGTTTGTACTCCAACTACTTTTTCCAGGTCTTCATTAAGGTAACCCGGCCCATGTGAAGTAATTGTAGAAACAGTTTCTGTGTCCATATCAAGGACACCACCGTTTTCACGCTCTTGCTTTGTTAATTCCATTACCTGGTCCCAAAGGTTTTTTGTAGCTTCAGTTGCATCAGCTAAAAAAGAATCATTTCCTTCAAAAGGCTTATAATTTCTAAGTATAAAATCTCGAACATTGACTTCTTTCGTCCAAGTTCCTTTATCAAACCCTTGCCATTGTTCCATCATTTTTCACCTCTTCAATTTATAGAAAACATTAAACTGTTTTACTGTTTATATCTTACATTTAGTATAACAGTTTAAAAGTGATAAATGTCACCTGAAAAACGGGTAAATGTTAAGATATTGTGAAGTCTGGATTTTTAGGGTTTTATTGTGTTGTATTTTGAACTTTTTATGAACGGAAAAAGAGAGGATTGTAAACTGTACTATAAAAAAATGTTAAAAAATAAAATCTGTTATACAAGAAGAATTCAATAATAACAACGTATTTATAGTGGAAACCCATGAAACAGAATAAAGGAAAAAAAGAAATAAGCAGGAGTTTGGATCCTGCTTTTAATCTACTACTATATAAGCAATCATTGGGCCATTATGTACTCTATCCTGATGAACTTCACATATGAGACGATACGTACCTTCTTTTTTAAACTGTAGGGGAACAATTGTATCTTCTCCTTTTTTTACTTTACCTTTAATGGCCGTCCCTTCAATATAAAATGGGTGCTCTTCGCCGTTGATTCCACTAATAATTAAACGGACCTTCTCTCCTTTTTCTAATAATATTGTTCCGGGATCCCAACGGTATGCCTCTATTTCTTTTCCATCTTTCATTTTAGTTTTGAATTCACCTGTTACCATATGGATTTCTCGGATATTCTTATCTGTCTTTTGATTAAATACAGTGGTATCTCCTGCTTTTACCATTAACCATGCAGAAATACTGGCTATTACGACACCTAAGGCTAAAAAAAAGAGAAGAGTCTCTTTCTTAAACACTACAAACTTCATTAATAACCGCCTCCTAAATTTGTCCTATTTAATACTTATGCATAATAGGTTAGAAAACTTGTCTTCTTTTTAAAACTTTTCATCTTACTAAATACTAGGACAAAAGGATGCATACTATTGAATTACAGAGAAAACGGTTGAACGTAAAAGAAAATGTCTACAATGAAGAATAATAAATCATCTATAACAAAATATATTTCTTTGTTTTTATTGTTGAAAAGTTTATATTTAAGTCAGGAAAAAAATAATAGGTGGTCATATTGTTGGGAATAAAGAAAGAAAAGATAGTTAAAGTAATTAAATTTATCTTTCCGCTATTATTATTAATTTTTGCAATTATAGAAATGAAAAGGTTTACTGGAGATCTGAATGTTGAGCTGCTTAAGAACGAAATCAATCAGTTAAATATATGGGTCTTATTGCTGATATTAATGATCACGTTTATTGCTGTTTTACCTATGTTGCTTTACGACGTTATACTTGTACGAATTTTAAAGTTAAAGGTAGTTAGTAGGGAACTCCTGGAACAATCGTTTATTGCAAATTCATTTTCTAATTTAATAGGATTCGGTGGTCTGGTTGGGGCCATGCTAAGAACCTACTTTTTTCATAAACTTGAACTGGACAAACGCAAGCTTCTTGGTGTAATTGCTTCAGTTTCCCTTTTTTATTTAACAGGTATATCTGTGCTTGCATGGATTGTAACCATTGGCTTTCGTCATTTTCCGCTGTTTGTTGATACAAAATGGCTATATTTTGCGGTATTAGGTGTTGGCTTGTACCTACCCATTTTCGTTAGTGTTCACATGATGAAATCAAGGAAGGAGTCATTGATTACGGCTAAAGTAGGTATAGAACTGGTCATTGTATCGATCATAGAATGGCTGGCTGTGTTTGTTGCCATTTTACTATTGAGCCGGTTATTAGGAATCCCAGTAGGAGCAAAGGATTTGTTTCCAGTCTATATTGTGGCTGCTTGTGCCGGTATTATTAGTATGATTCCAGGGGGATTAGGTTCCTTTGATTTAATATTTTTATGGGGAATGCAAGAGTTACACGTACCGGATGAAAAGGTACTAGTATTGTTGTTATTTTACCGCTTGGGCTATTACTTTGTCCCATTTTTTATTAGCCTTGTTTTTTTTGTAAAGCTTTATTGGGAGAAATGGAATCAATCATGGAATCAACTTCCAAAAGCGATAATCCAAGGGTTAAGTCACGTGATATTAACGATGCTGGTTTTTCTGTCTGGCTTAATTCTTCTCTTGTCTGCGAGTGTTCCGGGTATTATGTCAAGACTTAAGATTGCTCAGGAGTTGTTGTCATTCCCAATAATTAATGTATCCCATCAATTATCAGTTGCTGCTGGGTTTTTGTTATTAGGTTTGTCTCGCGGTATTGAATACAGTGTAAAAAGAGCATATGAGTTAACCATGCTTGCTTTAATACTTGCTGCTTTGTTCTCTATATTTAAAGGGATAGATTACGAAGAAGCTACTTTTTTAATCATAGTAGCGCTTTTACTTAGAATTTCTAAGGGGCAGTTCTACCGTGAAAGTTATGTTTTGACATGGGGGAAAACAATATTTGATGTTACGGTGATACTAGTTATCACTTCAATGTATATCTTAATCGGTTATTTAAATTTACCAATCTCGAAATTAACCATACCTGACAAATTTCTGCCATATGTTATCTTGGATTATCGTGATTTGTTTACTAGTGCAATTATTGGACTTGTCATTGCTATGATGATTTTATTTACAGGTTATTTAATTAGTTTGCCGAAGAAATGGAAGCTAGAAAAATCAATAGATCATGAAAAGGAAATTTACAATCATTTAAAAAAATATCATGGAAGGGTTTTATCTCATCTTATTTTTTTGCATGATAAATATATTTTTTGGAACAGCAAAAAGAATGTGTTAATTCCTTTTCAGAAATATGCTGATAAACTAGTCATTCTCGGCGATCCTATTGGTGAACAAAGTGAAATTTCTAATGCAATCGAGGAATTTCAAGAAATAGCTGATCTGTATGGTTTTACTCCTGTTTTCTACCAGGTTAGTGATGAAATGCTCCCATATTTACATGGACATGGCTTTGCTTTTTTTAAGCTTGGAGAAGAGGCCTTTGTAGACCTAAAAACATTCTCACTATTTGGTAACAAACAGAAAGGTCTAAGAGCTTTAAAAAATAAATTCAATCGAGAAAGTTTTGTTTTTGAACTTATTAAACCACCATACACTAACGAATTTATTGAAGAATTACGAGAGGTCTCGAATGAGTGGTTACAAGGTAGAAGAGAGAAAGGTTTTTCTCTAGGTTTTTTTGATGAAGAGTATCTAAATAAAGCTCCAATTGCAATAGTTAGAGATGAAGAAAAGAAGATTCTAGGTTTTATGAGTCTTATGTATGTATATGATAATAAACAAACCATCTCTGTAGACTTAATGAGATTTAGACCTAATTCACCAGCTGGAATGATCGATTTTCTCTTTCTCTCATTAATTGATTGGGCTAAAGAACAAGGGTATGAACGGTTTAATATGGGAATGGCCCCATTAGCTAATGTCGGTTTATCTCGATTTGCTTTTTTAAGTGAGAAGATCGCTGCACAATTATTCTTACATGGCCACTTTATATATCACTTTCAAGGTTTAAGGCAATTCAAACAGAAGTATACCAATATATGGGAACCTAAATATCTTGCTTACAGAAGAAAATCTTCATTACCATTTATTATGGCTCAAATAACATTATTGATTTCTAAAAAAAGAACATAGCGTCAACCGGTTGCTTTTAAGCAGCCGGTTTTTCAATTATTTTTATAATATTTTGTAATACTTCCAATTCATAACATTTTCTCGCAAAACTATTTATTTATTCAAAAAATCTGTTAAAATCAAATAGGGATTAAATGTAAAAGTAAGGGTGTAAAGATGAAAAAAATTTTTTCGTACCTCATATTGATTGTTTTACTCTTATTTTCCTATCAGTCCAATGTTTTCGCAGCGGAAACGCAAGAGCAATTGGATTTGAAAAGTGAAGGAGCTGTTTTATTAGATACTGAAACGAATGCTGTACTTTATGCAAAAAATGCAAATGAGAGAATGTACCCTGCTAGTCTTACAAAAATTGCTACAGCAATCTATGCTATTGATAAAGGGAATTTAGATAGCCTTGTTACGGTAAGTGCAAATGCAGTTAGGCAGGATGGTACGAGGGTTTATTTAAATGAAGGGGAACAAGTGCCTTTAAAGAAGCTTATTCAAGGGATGCTTGTTAACTCAGGGAACGATGCAGCTGTCGCGATCGCAGAGTTTTTGGATGGCAATGTAGAAAACTTTTCTGAGAACCTTAACGAATACCTTAAAACAAAAATTGGTGTAACTAATACCCACTTCACTAATCCGAATGGATTGCATGAGGAAAATCATTATACAACAGCAATGGACATGGCATTAATGACAAATTACGCTATGAAAAATCCTATTTTTGCTGAAATTTTCGGGACAAAAATTCTCGATTGGCAGGGGCAATCTTGGAAGACAAAAATATTAACCCATCATCGTATGCTCAAAGGAGAGCTGCCGTATCCTGGAATTTCAGGAGGGAAAACAGGGTACACAACCGAAGCAAAACAAACGTTGGCAACGACCGCAGGTAATGGAACCTTAAAGTTAACAGCTGTTGTTCTTAAATCGGATTTTAAAAACGATAAATATCATGATACCGCAACATTGTTTGATTATGGTTTTAAAGGTTATCAGCATGAAATGATTAAGCAAGGGGAATTATTTAAGGTAGACAATAAGGAATTTTACCCTGAAAATGCTATTCTGATCACAGAGAACATTAGTGGTAATAAAAAGAAGATAAATAATGAAGGGCTATTATCTATTGAAAATAATAATGGTCAGGTGATTCAATCGGTTCAATTAAAATTAAAAGAACCTCCTAAGCCCAAGAAAGCACCTGTAATAAGTAAGAAGGTTAACAAAAAAGAATCACCGCTTGTACTTATTAATACGTTAATTGGTATATTCATTATTCTATGTACGGCGACTTTAATTGGAATGCGAAGGCGCAAAGTATTTACTAGAAACTTTTAAAAATTATAAAAAAGCCATGGAGGGCACAGAACCTCCATGGCTATTTTTGTGTAATTGTTGTGAGTAACAAGAAAGAAAAGGAGATAAAAACCATTGTTGCAACTAAAAACCAGGCTAAATTCATATTTCCAGATTCCATTGCAATATAAATTGCTGTAGGAGCCGTTTGAGTTTTTCCAGGTATATTTCCGGCAAACATAAAGGTAGCACCAAACTCCCCTAGTGCTCGTGCAAAACTTAGAATTAACCCTGCAAATATTGATTTAATAGATAAAGGGAGAGTGATATATAAAAACACTTTAATTTCGCCTGCACCATCTACCCTTGCTGCTTCTTCGATGCCTCTATCAACTGCCTGAAAACCTATCTTGACTGTTTGATACATTAATGGAAAGGCAACAACGGTTGATGCAATTACTGCTGCCGTTGGTGTGAAAATAATTGGTTGGGCAAATATTTTTTCTAAGATTATTCCAAATGGACTATTTATTCCAAACAGGTATATTAATAAGAACCCAATAACAGTTGGAGGCAAGACAATTGGAAGAAGAAGAAAAGTTTCAAGTAAAATTTTCCCCTTGAATTGCTTTCTTGCGAATAATCTGCCAAGTAAAATACCGAGGAAAAATACTATAGTTATTGAACTAGCTGCTACTTTTATAGATAACACTATAGGTGTCCAAAATTCATCATGAAACAAGGTCATCAATCCAATACTGTAAAACCATATTTTTTGAAGATTTCTTTAGCTGTGTTGCTTTGAAGAAATTCATAGAAGTGGATGGCGGCATCTTTCTTTTTAGATGCTTGAATAATCCCTGCTGCATAAATGATTGGTTCATGGAAGCCTTCCTCGGATATGGCCACTACTTTTACCTTATTTGATATACTTACATCCGTCTTATAAACTATACCCGCATCAACGCTTCGCGTTTCAACATAGGTCAGTACTTGTCTAACATCTTTTGTCTGAACCAATTTAGGTTGCAACGCATCCCAAATCTGATATTTTTTTAAAGCTTGCTTAGCATACATGCCTGCGGGTACAGATTCAGGTGTGCCGATAGCTACTTTATGTATCTCATTTTTATCAAGATCCTCAAACTTATTTATTGGTATTTTATTGTTTTTATTAGTTATTAAGACTAACTGATTACTAAGTAGATCCACATGTTCTTTTGAGTCTATTAAATGCTTTGTCGTTAATTCATCAAATTGTTCCTTAGAAGCTGAGATAAAAACATCTACGGGAGCTCCCTGAATAATTTGTTGTTGTAAGGCCCCTGAACCACCTAAATTGAAAAGTGGGATAATTTGTTTGTTTTCTCTTTGATACTCAGTTTTTATTTCCATTAATGCATCTTTTAGGCTTGCAGCAGCAGAGATGGTGATTTCTACCTGATTTGGTTTACTGTTCTTCTCAGTATTATCAGTGGTTGAACATGCTGAAACGAGAAAAATAGAGAAAAACATCAACCAAGGTATTATTTTTTTGTACATTCAATACGCCCTCTCAATAACAATCACATATTCCACATTATTATAGCTAAATGTGATGGAATGTTAAAGATGAGAATATAAAAAACTGCCTAGGCAGTTTTCGGTGTGACGATTATTCCTGCCAAGAGGTCCATATTCAGGGGCAATCATTCTCATAATGAAGTGGGCGGGCATTAAAGGAGGATGGGGAGTCGATTTGATCTTTGTCATCGACAAAACTTCTAGTTCCGACAAAATCACTTTTATCTCCAAAATTTTGTCCAAAGCCTTGATTTTTCTTATCGGAATTATGCCATTCAGCCAAGAGGTTTTGACCAATATTTACAGCAGAAGCATTTTCGAAGGAATTAATTTTAATCATAAATATATTAATATTTATATATGGAGCTGGTACCGGCATTTATATCTCCTCCTTTTCCTTGTTTATTAATATATGTCTTTTGTGTCTGTTTATGAAGGAAGAGTAATATCTGGATTAAATTATAAATATCGTTAGTAAGATAATAGTAATAAATATCCTCTATTGTGTAAAACACGAAGTAGGAGGTGGGATTAGATGGACATGGATAAATTAAAGCAATGGATGGAAGTAGCTAAAAATATGAATGGAGGAGATTTTTGGAACAATATATTTGATCAGGACTTTGCTAAGCAATTTATGAATGAACAGCCTTATACAGCTCCAAATTCAAGTACTACTAAACAATCTGCAAGGGAAGAAAAAAACACTCCCCCATTCCCTGCTATCGATATATTGGAAGGTGAAAGTGAAGTCCTAGTTGTAATTGAGGTTCCTGGAATGAAAAAAGAAAATCTTGAATTAGGGCTGAACGGAAATTCCTTAACGATTAAAGGAAAGGCCTTATTAAATCATTCTGAATTGAAGCTTACCTATTCAGAAAGATTTTATGGAGATTTTCAGAGACAAATTAGATTGCCTGATACTGTTAGTCCTAATCAATTGAGTGCTAAATTTTGGAATGGATTATTATTTGTTAGTTATCAACGAATCGTTGAAAAAGGAGAAATCATTCCAATTGATTAGGTAGTGCTGAAAATTGAGATAAAGATCAATTTTAGATCGTCCTTTTAATAGTGGACATGTTAGACTAAATTTCCCATATATATGAAAGTAAGGTGAAAAATAAGGGAGCGTTTGTGAGCATGTCATTAAAAGATTTATTTCTAATCTTTAGCAAAAGTGATTATGAAAAGGATTTAAAGAAAAAGTTAACATCCTTAGAACTAAACATAGAGGAATTAAAGAAGTCGCTACAAACCCTCCAACAACACCCCCCAAAAGAAGAGACAGGCAAAACAAAAGATCCGCCAATTATCATTGAGAAGATAAATATTGAAAAAATCATTTTAGATAAATACGAACTAAATAATAATTTTGGTCAACTTGGAATTAAAGAACTTAAAGGGAAATTAAATATTGGTGCAACTTATGGTAGTGAATTCCAACCTAATTTAGAAAATGAAGGGGAAGGGAAGCAACAAAAGAATAATTTCAAAAGTTCTTCTTCTCAAAAGAGTCCTAAAATAAATTTCCAATCAAATAAAAAAGACTAAAGTTAATCCTTTAGTCTTTTGAAAATGTGTTATTGAAGTCTGCTTTCCACCTGTTGACATACCTCATCAGCGGACATCCCGTTTGCATCAATTACCGCACCTTTTGTAACTGTATCCTGCATACCCATCACGTTTGAATCGAGCCCAGTTACAACACAGCAATCGCAATTTTGTGCATCTGATTCCTGCTTAAGTTCAACTACATCGTATCCTTTTTCGCGTAGTGCTTGTTGAATGTTTGTAAGAGATTGTTCTACTCCAACTTTTGCCATACAAAACACCTCCTCCTGTAGATTATCATGCCTAAGTTTACCTTAAATATTCGGTATAAGTAGCAATAATCTTCCAAAAGCTATTAGGGGAGGTGTAATGATGGGTAAACGGAGTAAAAAGAAAGCAGATCCTTCGACAATTGGACTAAGTTCACCCCAAGTAGAGGGGCAAGGGACAACAACTACAGAAACAGGATCAAGAGCTGAGCCTTCTTCACGAAGAAAACAAAAACAAATGTAAGGTTAAAAAGAAGAGGCTGCCCTAACATTGAATCTAGGACAGCCTCTTATAGTTTATTTATACATTTCTGCTACTTGTTTTTGAACCTCATCATTTTCTAGATATTCATCGTAGGACATTTGTTTATCAACCAATCCTTTAGGTGTTAATTCAAAAATTCGATTTGCAATTGTTTGAATGAACTGATGATCGTGTGATGAAAAAATCAATGAGCCCTTGAAATTAATTAAACCATTATTGAGTGCTGTAATTGATTCTAAGTCCAAGTGGTTCGTTGGCTCATCTAACAGTAAAACGTTGGCACCATTTAACATCATTTTTGAGAGCATACAACGAACTTTTTCTCCTCCGGAAAGTACGCTAGCCTTCTTTAATACTTCTTCGCCGGAAAATAACATTCTTCCTAAGAATCCGCGTAAGAAGCTTTCACTTTCGTCTTTCGGAGAGAATTGGCGCAACCAGTCCACTAAATTAAGCTCGGAGTTTTCAAAGTACTCAGAGTTATCCTTAGGGAAATATGCTTGTGAAGTGGTAATTCCCCATTTAAAGGTACCGCTGTCTGGTTCCATTTCCCCCATTAAAATTTTGAAAAGTGTGGTTTTCGCAATCTCGTTAGTTCCTACAAGAGCAATTTTATCGTTCTTATTCATAAAGAAACTAACATTATCCAGGACTTTTACACCATCAATCGTTTTTGTTAATCCCTCAACTCTTAGTAAATCGTTCCCGATTTCACGGTCCGGTGTAAATCCAACAAATGGATAACGGCGAGAGGAAGGTTTAATGTCATCGAGTGTTATTTTATCCAATAGCTTCTTACGAGAAGTAGCCTGTTTGGATTTAGATGCATTTGCACTAAACCGGGCAATAAAGGCTTGTAGTTCCTTTATTTTCTCTTCTTTTTTCTTGTTAGCGTCAGAGGTTAATCTTGATGCTAACTGGCTTGATTCATACCAAAAATCGTAGTTACCCACATAAATTTGAATTTTTCCATAGTCTAAGTCAGCAATATGGGTACAAACTTTATTTAGGAAGTGACGATCATGGGATACAACAATAACAGTATTTTCAAAGTTGATTAAGAATTCTTCTAGCCACTGAATGGCTTTAATATCTAAGTGGTTAGTAGGCTCGTCCAGCAGCAACACATCGGGTCTGCCAAACAATGCTTGTGCAAGTAGAACCTTTACTTTTTCAGAACCTGTTAATTCAGCCATGGTCTTATAATGAAGGTCATCACCAATTCCAAGGCCCTTTAAGAGGATGGCTGCTTCAGGTTCAGCTTCCCATCCGTTTAATTCAGCGAATTCACCTTCAAGTTCAGCAGCTTTCATGCCATCTTCGTCAGTAAAGTTTTCTTTCATATAGATTGCGTCTTTTTCCTGCATAACTTCGTAAAGTCTTGCATGACCCATGATAACCGTTTTTAAGACTTCATATTCCTCGTACTCAAAGTGGTTTTGTTTTAATACAGCCATTCGTTCATTTGGTCCAAGTTGTACAGTACCGGTTTGGGATTCAATTTCCCCAGATAGAATCTTTAAAAATGTTGACTTACCAGCACCGTTTGCGCCGATTAGACCATAGCAATTACCTGGTGTAAATTTAATGTTTACATCTTCAAATAATTTCCGGTCACCATATCTTAAACTTACATTACTTACTGTAATCATATACAATATCCTCCAAAACAAAATATCTATTAATTATATCACTAAAGCAGTGGAAGAGCGAACTCTTTCATTAGGCTGAGTAGAAAGAAAATTTTTCTAAAAAATTTTTTCATTTTCACACTTTATTCATAATTTTGTTGTAGAATTGGATTAAGAAGTTTTAAAGAAGGTGAGAAGTATGGCGAAAAAACAGCTTACTGAACTCGTAAATAAATTAAAAAAGGCTGGAATAAAAGCTAGCTTAACTAAGCCCAAGTCCAATTACCTTTTATCTTTGCAGCAAATTAAAAAATATCCTTCATCTGTGAATTAGTGAATTAAATAGGAAAAATTGGTATTGAAAAGCGGTTAATCCTTAGGACTAACCGCTTTTTTTATTTTTTATAAGTAAACATATGTGAACTAATCAAGCTTATCCATAATTGTTTCATATACTTCATTTTTATTAAAGTCATTTCCCATAGGAAACTTTGCTATAAAGTTATTATCTTGATTGACTAAGTACGTAAAGGTGGAATGAACGAATTGTCCATTTCCGGGGTCTTTATATTGAAATTGCAAAGCATCAGTTACTTTTTGAATTTGCTCTTGGTCTTTTTTAATATTTTGTTTGTCTCCTGTTAAAAATATCCATTTTTTATCGTTTTTTATTCCAAATCCTTGCATATACCCTTGCAATATCTCAGGAGTATCACGATAGGGGTCAATAGTAATGGTAATGAATTCAATTTTCTTGCCGTATACGCCGCTCTTCTCTAAATCTTTCTTCAAATCGACCATCTTTTGTGTGGTGGTAGGACATATATCAGGGCAATGGGTATAGATAAATTCAATTAGTTTCAATTTTGTATTGTCCTTACCAAAATTATATGTAGTACCATTTTGATTGATCAAACTTACTTCTGCTGGTATTTCCGCATTTGCGTCTCTAATGAGAAAGAACGAGATTCCACCTGCAATTCCCAAAAATATAGCTAGACCGCAAATGAGATAGATTTTTTTCATAACTATCCCTCCTAACAATAAGATAATGAAGTTCGCAGAAAAAAGATATGGATATTTTGTGAACAAAATATCCATATTAATCAATATTACATATGGAAACAGGGCAATTCTCGCAGTCGTTTTGTAACCTTAGAAACTCTATATTATGAATTATGATTTTTTTGTGGTCGATAGATATAATTTTATTTCTTTTTAATTCGGCAAGCATCCTACTTACGATTTTTCTTTGAATTTTTTACTCGTTCAGCTGATTGACAAATAATTTTAATTGTCGTATTCTTTAGAAGAAATTAACTTTTTCTTATAAAAAGGAGTATGTTTTATGTTAGGTGTCGTTCTTAACTAATCCAATCAATTGGATATTTTCATTCTATATTAACCGCAATGACCTTTTAGTTTAAGTGACAAAGGAAGGTTTATTTAAGTGTGGTTAAGGAGTGAAGTTAAGAACAATGGGCAAACATAAGCATGCATTCTTTTACCAATGTAGCCTGTGTACACTCGTGTAGACAGTTTTTATTTTGGTTAAATTTATGTATGAAAAAATGAGTAAAAAGCTACTCATATCACTTAGCCGCGATGACATTGTTCATTGCGGCTATTTTTATTATTAGGAGGTTATTAAGTTGAACCATCATACTTTCCAAGTATTAGAATTTGAAAAAATTAAAGAAACGATTGCAAGTTTCGCGTTGACTAAGGAGGGAAAAGCAAAAATCGGCAGCCTTAGACCGTCAACCAATCAAAAGCAAATTGAAGCCTGGCTTGATGAAGTGTCAGAGGCGGTTGAAATATTAAAAAAGAGTGCAAGTGTACCTGTTCACGGGTTAGAAGGAATGGAACAACTCATGAATAACATGAACAAGGGTGTATCTTTAAGACCTGATCAGTTAATGAAGCTTTATGACTTTTTAGATTGCTGTGGGAAAATGCGAAGGTATATGAAGGATAAGGAGTATTACGCTCCAAGGGTGTCTTCATACGTGGATGCGATTGATGAACTGCCTGATCTCGCAAGTGAGATTAATCGTTGCATCCGTAATGGCAGGGTGGATGATTACGCAAGTAAGGAGTTGTTAAAGGTAAGAAAGCAAATTGCCATTCAAGAAGAACGTCTAAAAGAAAAAACACTCCAGCTAATCCGTTCAAATAAATACAAATCTTATTTACAGGAAAATGTCGTAAGTCAGAGAAATGGAAGATATGTCATTCCGATTAAGAAGGAATTTCGGAATAAACTTAAGGGAAGTGTGCTAGATACGTCCGCTTCAGGCTCCACTCTCTTTATTGAGCCTGAGGAAATTGCCGTTTACCAAGATCAATTAACGTGGTTGTTTGCCGATGAAGAGGTAGAGATTCAAAAGGTTCTTAGTTATTTAACAGGATTGGTGGAAGAAAAGGAACAACAAATTCTTATTGCAATTGAGACCATGGTTCATTATGATTTTTTGTTTGCTAAAGCTAAGTATTGTCACTCAATAAATGGAATGAAGGTTGGAATTAATGAATCAGAAGAAATGGAATTAATTCAAGCTAGACATCCGCTATTAGGTGAAAAGGCTGTACCGTTATCATTTAAATTGGGTAGAGAGCAGCATGCATTAGTTATTACCGGTCCAAATACTGGCGGAAAAACGGTAACAATAAAAACAGTCGGACTTTTAACGTTAATGGTTCAATGTGGACTTCATATTCCTGCTGCTAAAGAGAGTAATATTTGTATCTTTGATCGTATTTTAGTTGATATAGGGGATGGGCAAAGTATTGCTGAAAATTTAAGTACCTTCAGTTCAAGAATAGTAAATATCATTGATATCTTAAAGGAAACTAACAATCGAACATTGGTCTTATTAGATGAACTTGGTTCTGGAACTGACCCGGGAGAAGGAATGGGGCTTGCAACAGCTATACTAGAAACTTTATACGAAAAGGGGGCAGTCATCCTTGCTACCACACATTATAGTGAGATAAAGGATTTTGCTGAGAACCATGAAGGTTTTTTAAATGGATCGATGGAATTTGACTTAGCAACATTAAGCCCGACCTACCGCTTAACCATTGGGCGTGGAGGAGAGAGTCAAGCGTTTGCCATTGCTTTGAAACTAGGTATTCATCCGAAAATTATTGAAAGAGCTCACACAATTACCTATAAGGAAGCAAAGGAGTATACAACGGAAATCTCAGATAATTGGAAACTGAGAGAACTTGAAAAACAGGTAATTGTAAATAAACATCGTAGTGTAAAAAAAGCTCCAAAAACCGAAATGAAAGTTACACTCTACCAACAAGGAGATAATGTAAAGCTTTCCCCATCAAATGAATTTGGTATTATCTATAAAGGTCCAGACCAATATGGAAATTATATTGTCCAGGTGAAAGGAGAGAAAGTGTCAATTAATCATAAAAGGATTGACCTTTATATTCCAGCTAGTGAGTTATATCCTGATGATTATGATTTTGATATTATCTTTCAATCAAAGGAAAACAGAAAGAAAAGTAAAATGCTTTCTAAAGGACACGAAGAACATCTTACAATTGACTATACGGAATAAAAAAACGTCAGCTAGGATAATAACACTAGCTGACGTTTTTCTTCATTTTATATAATTCTGCATAATCCAATCTAGTACAACGCCTCCGAAATAGACACCAAACACACCTAATACGGCAGAGAATACGGGAGGAGCTGGTAGGGGCAGCTTTAAAAATCGAAACAAGATTCCAACAGCCATCCCGGCAATTAAGCTTAAGACTAACTCTTTCATTTGGTTCCCTCATCACCTAGTTTTAGTTGCATTTACAAAGCTCTTTTTCTAAGTATTAGTTATTTTTTATTTCTTATTCGGATATGAACAAATTGTTTTCTTCCTCATGATTATGTAGCTCAAAAACTACAAGTAAAGCATCGAAATATGGGATACTGCAAGCATGTGTACAAACAAATGAAGACATGCTAAGAAAGCAAAAGGCTTCGTAGGGGGACTGAATGATGTCGTTTTTTCAAAATTTCTTTTAGGTATCTTTCCCATATATCATGTTGACGATGTTCGTGGTGGGGCATTTATATCGATATAATGTTGATCAGTTTGGTTGGTCAGCAAAGTCAAGTGAGTTTCTTGAGAAAAAGCAGTTGAAATGGGGAAGTATTCTATTTCACTATGGGATTGTCTTCGTTTTCTTTGGACATGTAGCAGGCATACTCGTTCAAAAGGCATTTTATGAAACAATCGGAGTTACAGATCATATGTATCATTTTGGGGCAGTATGGATTGGTGGTATCTGCCCTTTTACTTTTTGGCATTTGGCTTTTTACCAGATTAGTTCATGTATGGAGTTTACCTTTAGAGTATATAAGCCGAAAATTTATTGTATATCGTTCCATTTTTGGAAGGCGCCCAATCGCGATGTCAACAAACCGTTCGAAAAATAAAATGGACTAAATACTGAAAGTTAGTATTTTTCAGATATTTATTAAATGTTTCTCCTTGCTAATTGGCCTGTTGATTTCCGCTCCGGGTACTCGCTTTCCGCGGGGAGGTCCTGGAGCCTCCTCGGCGCTTTGACGCCTGCGGAAAGCTAAGCGCTGGAGCTTCAATCAACAGACCTGTTAAAAAAGCATATTCTATTTACGCGACTAATTAACTCGTTTGATTACTAAAGAGATTAAATAAAATAAAAGGCTATCGATTATTTTTCGACAGCCTGAAAATGGAACCTAAGTTGGTTCCGCTTCATTATTTATTCTGAAGATATTTTAAAGCGAGCAATTTTTTCACTTCATTATAACTTAAGCCTGATTGGCTATTTAATCTTTTTACCTCTGCAATATTAGTGCCAACTTTGGTGTAACCACTGTGTTTATTGCCATCCATGGCTTAGAACCTCCTTAGAAAAGGGAATTTTGTGAAATGAAAAGTACAATTTTTGTCCATACTAACTATTAAAGGAGGCGGTTCCAATATTTTACGGTAAACGAGCAAAAGAAGAAGAAATTGAGACAATAATGGTGGATACCGAAATCTATTCCTGTCTGGATGACTCATGTATCGGATGGATGAGAAAAGAATTTGTTGCAGATGATTTATTATGTCCAATGTGCGGCAATGAAATGATACAGGAAATGAGAGAGCTTCCCAAAATTTAATAAAAATTGATGAAAAAAGACTGTCACATCAATGGGACAGTCTTTTATTCATCATAGGGACTAAAGAAATGATTATCATAGGCTTGTTGTGCTGATTCAGAGGTTGAGAAAATCGCGTCATCATCTTCAATGACATGGAACGTATCATTTAAAAATAAAGCCAATGCATTAGGGTCTTTTGGATGCTGAACAATTTCGGCAGCCTTTACATTTGCTACCGAAGGAACATGTGGATTTCGATATATGACGTAGACTTCATCGCCTGGTTTTGCATTGTTAATATCGATATAACTCATTTAAAATAACCGCCCTTTAAAGATTTTCATTTTGCTGCCGAATTTCATCACCAGTTATAACAATGTTTGCTTCTTCTAAGTATGCGTGCTCATCCACCGATTCCCCAGCTACATATTTTTTTTTTGGTATTATCCAACCATTAGTTTTGTTTGAAGCTGTTAAATGATCTTCATATTTGGCCATTGACATCATCTCCTTTAAATAAAGCATTTGCTATGTTATAACAGATTATCCCTGCCTAATTATTTACGAAACGGAAACAAATAAAAAACTCTCCAATTATTGGAGAGTTTTACAACTACTCTTCTTTTTTCGCTAAACAGTGGTCACATTCCATAAAATAACTTTCAGCCTGTTCCTCCATATGCTGACCACACTCTGAACATTCCTTCTTAGGTAAATTACGGAAAAACTCAACCGGACTCATTAACATATAAAACTCCTCCTTTATTAGTACAGTTTATTAATAACCATCTTGTTATAGTACAGTATAAACAAAAAATAATAATTTGTGTAGACTTATTTTAAAAAAAAAGAAAATTTTTAAAAAATAAGTCTTTTATCACAAGTCCTTTCCAAAGGAGGAATAGTAAATGGTCATTTAGAAGAAATTAACGGTTAAAATAAGGAGAAACGGTTCTTGATTAATAATTAAAGCTTCCATAACTTTATTGTTTACATTACAATCATAGTAGAAATAACTGTAGAAATTGGGGGAGATGCTGGTTAATGAATGCGATGATTGGAACTTTTCATCCTTATTTTATTATTATTGCTATCGGGTTAACCATAATGGCATCATATTCAGCTTTAGATATGTTCACCTTAATTAGGTCGACTGACCAAAATAAAAGACTGCTTTTTCTAGGTGGAACATTTTCCATGGGGATTGGAATATGGATTATGAATTTTATTGGACATATTTCTGCTGATACAAATAGATTTGCTAGTTACCATATTCCACTTACTATTCTTTCTATTTTTATCGGGATAGCATTTACAGGAATGGCCTTCTTTTCGTTTTTTGGAAAATCAATTGGATTCTACCATCTAGTTGTTGGGAGTACATTTTTGACGTTTGCTGTGCTGGCAGTCCAGGTCATAAGTTTATATGCTATGAATGTGACCATTAAATATAATTTTTTACTATACTTGTTTTCTGTTTTGTTAATATTTGGATTATTTTTATTTTCTTTTTGGATTCTTTACTCCACAAAAAGCTATAACATCAGTAACCAGGTTTGGTTAAAACCAATTAGTGCAATCATTATGTCCGCGGCCATTGCTCAAGGTCATTTTCTATTAAAAAGGGCTACGATTACCACTAGTGAAGTAGTTAGAGGATCAAGTACCGATAGTCCATTTTTTATTTATTTAGTATTATTTGTTGCGGTTCTAATCATTGGAGGACTCATAATTTCAAGTGCATTAATAAGTAAACAATTAGCTGCAACAGATACTAACCTAAAGGATATTAAAGCAGCACTTGACGCTGCAGCCATTGTTGCAATTACTGATCCACACGGAACCATTATTTATGTGAATGATAAATTCGAAGAGATTTCTAAGTACAATAAGGAAGAGATTCTAGGGAAAAATCACCGTATTTTAAATTCAGGATATCATTCAAAGGATTTCTTCAAAGATTTATGGAAAACCATTCATTTAGGACAAATTTGGCGAGGAGAAATTCGTAATAAAGCAAAGGATGGTACTTTCTATTGGGTTGATACGACTATTGTTCCGTTCCTGAACTCAAAAGGGAAACCAGTTCAATATATAGCGATTAGATCTGATATCTCCAATAGAAAAAAAGCTGAAGAGCATCTAAAAGAAACAATTAAAGAAATTAATGATATAAAATTTGCTTTGGATCAATCCTCCATTGTAGCCTTTACGGACGCAAAAGGAATCATTACAAGTGTCAATGATAAATTCTGTGAAATATCTAAATATAGCCGTGAAGAAATTATTGGGAAGGACCATAATATCCTGAATTCTGGATACCACGCTAAAGATTTCTTTAAAAATCTTTGGA
Organism: Neobacillus phoenicis; assembly: GCF_047302305.1. NCBI lineage: Bacteria > Bacillati > Bacillota > Bacilli > Caryophanales > Bacillaceae > Neobacillus > Neobacillus phoenicis. The sequence continues at coordinate 2,552,801 of NZ_CP154847.1, forward strand.
AAACTATTGGTGAAGGGAAAGTATGGAAGGGCGAAATTAGGAATAAAGCGAAAGATGGGTCCTATTATTGGGTGGACACAACTATTGTTCCGTTTTTAAATGAACATGGCAAGCCCTATCAGTATCTTGCGATTCGAAACGACATTACTGAGCGAAAGAAGACGGAAGAAGTTCTTCACCGACAGGATAAGCTCGCTGCAGTGGGTCAATTGGCTGCTGGAGTTGCACATGAAATTCGAAATCCACTCACATCCATGAAAGGATATGCTGAGTTCTTACAATTAGATGAGAAAGACACTGAGCGAATGGAATTTCTGAATATTATTCTTGATGAAATTGAAAGGGTTAATACCATTGTTGAAGATTTCATGGTTTTAGCAAAACCAAAGGCAGTAGAATTAGAAGAAAAGAATGTGGTTCCTGTAATAAAAAATGTGGTATCTTTACTTGAATTCGAAGCTAGAAAGAAAAATGTCCGCTTGTCCTTTGACTGTAATCAGGAGATTATTCAAATTGAATGTGATGAGAATCGGTTAAAGCAAGTGTTCTTAAATTTTATTAAAAATGGAATTGAAGCCATGCCGAATGGTGGAGACCTGCACGTTAAGACCACCATTCATGAAAATAATGTACAAATATCGATTCAAGATTCAGGGGTTGGAATTCCTAAAGAAAAATTAAAGAAGCTAGGGGAGCCATTTTTTACTACAAAAAAGAATGGTAACGGCTTAGGCTTGATGGTAAGTTTTAAGATTATTGAAAGCCATAACGGTAAGGTGTTTGTTGAAAGTGAGCCTAATAAAGGAACAACCTTTAATATATTTTTACCAGCAAAAACTGCTTAAAACGAGAGTACGCCTCTCGTTTTTTTATTTCATTTGATTCCGTCGAAAAAATGCCATAATTTTTGTGAAAAAGGAAGCTACAAATGTAATAAATAGATTAAGATAGTTATATAGGTATTAATGATTGTAAGGGAGGAAAGAACGTGGGGGAACCAAACTTTGTTAAAACAATATGCGGTTATTGTGGTACAGGTTGTGGCTTAGTTCTAGAAGTTCAAGACAATAAAATAATGAAAATAAGAGGTGACAAGGAAGCGCCTGTAAATAAAGGGCAAACATGTGTAAAAGGAGCGTTTGCCTATGAATATGTTCAAGCTAAGAATAGGTTAACATCTCCACTCATCCGTAAAGCGGGTAAACTGGTGGAAACAACATGGGAAGAAGCCTATCAATATATTGCTAAGAACCTTAATCAGATCAAGAGTACTTGGGGCTCTAATGCTATTAGCATGTTTGCCTGTGCAAGAAGTACAAATGAATCCAATTTCATAACTCAAAAATTTATGAGGACAGTTATTAATAGTAACAATATAGATGGTTGTAACCGAACGTGACATGCTCCTAGCGTTGCCGGTCTGGCAACTGTTTTTGGAAGCGGTTTCCCTACGAATACACTTGAAGACTTTGATAAAGCAGAAGTACTACTCTTAATGGGTTCAAATACAACAGAAGCACATCCTATTATCGCCAATCGAATCAAGAAAGCAGCAAAGTCGGGATTAAAAATAATTGTTATAGATCCAAGGAAAATAGATATGGTAAAAGTGGCACATCGCCATTTACAAATAAATGTAGGTTCTGACATTGCGCTTATTAATTCCTTCATACGAGTTATTTTGGAAGAAAGTCTATTTGATCCAACGTTTATTGAACAATTTACTGTTGACTTTGAAAAATTAAAAAAACAGGTAGATCCGTACACTCCTGAATATGCTGCTGCAATAACCGGCGTAAAAGCTGAGGAAATTATAGCAACCGCTAGAGAATATGCTGCATCGAGTGGTTCTATGATTGCATATACCTTGGGCATTACTGAACATCATTGTGGGGTAAATAATGTATTTGATATTGCCAATTTAGCATTATTAACTGGTAATATAGGTAAACAAGGTGCAGGAATCATGCCACTAAGAGGGCAAAATAATGTCCAGGGTGCAGGTGACATGGGATGTTTACCGAACCAGTTGACTGGAGCATTGAGCCTGGCAAATGATGAATTCAGAGCACGTTTTGAGAAGGAATGGAATGTGGTCCTTAATCCACAGGCTGGTGACACGCAAACACGTACCTTTGATCGTTTAGAGATGGGTGAGCTAAAGGCACTCTATGTCATTGGAGAAAATCCAATCCTAGCCGATGTCCATATGAACCATACAAAAGAAATATTTAAAAAGCTTGATTTATTAATTGTGCAAGATATTTTCTTAACAGAAACAGCTAAATTAGCTGATGTTGTATTACCTGCCCGATCCTGGGGAGAAGTAGAAGGGACCTATACAAATACAGATAGAAGAATTCAACGCGTTCGAAAAGCTGTTGAGGCACACCCTAATACGAAAGAAGACTGGGAAATCCTTTGTGAACTGTCTACCCTAATGGGCTATTCTATGCACTATGAAAATAGTGAGGAAATTTGGAATGAAATAAGAAGGCTAGCATGGGAAATGTACGGTGGAATTTCTTATGAGAGACTCGAGAAAGAGTATAGTCTTCATTATCCTTGTCCTGATGAAGTCCATCCAGGCACATTTGTTATGCATGAGAGGTTCCATCAACAGGACACTGTAGTGAAAAAAGCGCCTTTTGTACCTGTGGACTATACAGAGCCTCTAGAGCTGCCGGATCGTGAATATCCTTTCATGTTGACGACTGGACGGCGCTATGAGTCCTATAATACACATACACAAACACGCCATTATGCAGCAGGAGTTAAGGTGAAACAAACAGAAGAGACAGTTGATATTCATCCTGAAGACGCTAGTAAACTAGGAATTTCTGATGGAGAGATCGTTCAGGTCCGATCTCGGAGAGGTGAGCTCAAAGTTAAAGCGAAAGTAACAGATCAAGTTGTTCCAGGTCTTGTTTTTATGAGTTTTCACTGGAGTGAAACACCTACGAATGTCTTAACATTAAATGAGTATGATCCAATATCCGGGACAGCGGAATACAAAGCATGCGCTGTTGCAATATCGAGAACTTAAAAAGAATATTTTTGTAAAATAGTGAAGGGTCAAACCTACACTATTTTTTTTTATCTATTATGTACAATAATTACCACTGTAGGAAATGATTTCATTAAACTTCTATAATACAGCTGTTCAGAAATGTTATTGTAATATAACTGCCATGCTTGTAAACGAATTAACATGCCCCTGTTCTTTGTTTCAGAAATTTTCATGTTAAGATGAATAAAGTTAGCTGCGAAAGAACATGGGAGGTAAAAAAATGATAAAAAAAATCAAAACTTTTATAGCAGTTGTTGCACTCTCAGGAACTGTAGGTGCTAATGTAAAAGCGGCAGAGTTAACTGTACAGGATGGAGATACTTTATGGGATCTTTCTCGTGTACATAATACATCTGTTGAAAACATTCAAAAGTGGAATCACCTTTCCACTGACCTTATTCATCCTGGAGATGTATTAACGATAGCAACTGAAAAGCAATACACAGTGGTAAAGGATGATACACTCTGGGATATTGCAAAGGAATATCAAGTATCGGTTGCAATGATTAAAGAATGGAATAAATTAAATACTGATCTGATTCATCCAGGGTTACAATTAGTGATCTATGATGAAATAAATAACTTTTCTTCTGGGAAGATGGTTGAAACAGCAAAAACTCCAGTAGTCTCTAAAGCTCCGGAGGTTTCTACTAAAGAATCAAATACTTCAAAGAGCGAGGAGACAAAAGTAGAGGCAGCTCCAACAAGTGTTGCTAGTAAACCTGAAGTTCCAGTAACAACAAAAGTCGAGGAAACTTCAAAGGAAATCACCGTTAAGGCTACTGCATATACTGCATCTTGTGAAGGGTGCAGCGGAACTACTGCAACAGGACTCGATTTAAATGCTAACCCTGGTGCTAAGGTAATTGCAGTTGACCCCTCTGTCATTCCACTAGGAAGTAAAGTGCTGGTTGAGGGATATGGTGAAGCAATCGCTTCAGATACAGGTGGAGCAATCAAAGGAAACCGAATTGACGTGTTTATCCCTTCAGAAGAAAAAGCACTTGAATGGGGTAAGAAGGAAATAAAAGTTAAAATATTAGATTAACACAATAAACTGCCGAAATTTGGCAGTTTTTTTATTGTAAAAAACAAGCCGGATTAACCGGCTTGTTTTGCAAGTGTTTTGGCTGCGACTGTTTTTCTTTGATAAAAGAACCAGTTCAAACCAAATGAGATAACATAGAATCCAATAAAGAAGTAGAACGCAGTTACAGGTGTTCCAGTCGCCTTAACAGACCATCCAAATAATTTAGGAATAAAGAATGAACCATATGCTGCAAATGCTGCAGAAAATCCGATTACAGGTGCTGCCTCTTTTGGAATAAAGATGTTTGGAATCATTTGGAACGTTGAGCCTGAACCGATTCCAGATGCAAGGAAAAGAACTAAGAAAGCAATTAAGAATCCAGCAAATTGCTTGCCATTTAAGAAGTAAATTACACCTGCTGCACCAATTCCCATTAGTACTAAAACATAAGCCGTTACTTTTGCGCCGCCAATTTTGTCGGCCATCCAGCCTCCCACAGGTCTTGCTGCAGCAGCCACTAATGCACCAAGGAAGGCAAGTGAAATGTGTTCAGGAAATTGAGACTTTAATAAAAGTGGGAATGCAGCTGAGTAACCAATGAATGAACCAAAGGTAGCTACATAAAGTGCTGTCATAATCCAAGTGTGTTTCCGTTTTACAACCGCAAATTGATCAGCAACGGATTGCTTTGCTCCTGGAACATTATCCATTTTAAAGATTGCTAAAAGTGTCATAATGACAATGGGAATGACCCAGATAAACGCAGCGTTTTGTAACCATACTTCTTGACCATTTGCTAAAACTTGTTTATCGCCAACCAGTGCAAAAGTTCCTGATGTAATAATTAATGGTGTTACAAACTGTACGACAGAAACACCCATATTTCCTAGGCCGCCATTAATTCCAAGTGCAGTTCCTTTTTCCTTTTTCGGAAAGAAGAAGCTTATGTTTGCTGATGATGATGAAAAACTTCCTCCGCCTAGACCACAAAGGGCTGCTAGGAGAAGCATGATTGAAAATGGTGTATCAGGATTTTGGACTGCAAAACCTATACCAATTGCTGGTATGGCTAATATTGCTGTTGAAATCGCAGTCCAGTTTTTACCACCAAAAGACCCAACTGCAAATGTATATACAAAGCGAAGTGTCGCACCAACAAGACCTGGTATAGCAGCGAGTGTAAATAATTGTTCTTCTGTAAAATGGAAACCAATATCGTTAAGTCTGACGGCTACAACTGACCATATTTGCCATACGATAAATGCTAGCATCAAAGATGGGACTGAAATCCATAAATTTCTTTTTGCATGTTTTTTTCCTTCTGCATTCCAGAATTTTTCATCTTCTGGATTCCAATAATTAATTCGAGCCATGTTTTTTTCCTCCTATATATGGAATCTAATTTAATAACTAATCACATGTTGTTCCTTGTGTTATTACTATAAGACACATGGTATCATGATTTTTGTGACGTTCGTCACAAAAATAGTGAAGGAACTGTGAACTCAGCTCGTTTGACAAAAAGTTGTAAAATTTATCACCCAAAACAAAAGAGACCTTCATTTTTGAAGATCTCTTTGCTTATCACATATAGTTTAGTTACGAATCTTTCTCTTCATTGAACATACCTACGTAATTTTTTGTTTCCCCGACATCATCTTTAATGGCTGTAATAGTTAACCATTCTTTATAAATCTCAGTATTTTTGCGTTTATTCCAAATATACCCTTCCCAAAATCCTTCTGTTTTTAAACGATCCCACATTTGCTTATAAAATTCATTGTCATGTTCGCCAGATTGAAGGACACTAGGTGTTTTCCCAACTACTTCGTCCTCACTAAAACCAGTAATTCTTGTGAAAGCTGGATTTACGCTCTGAATAATCCCATTTAAATCTGTAACGCAAATACCGTCAACAGCATGGTTTACGATTTTTGCTGAAATATCAAGTTTATCCTGATAGTATAGCCAAACAACAATGACTAAACTTGCAAGTGAAAATTCGGAAAGGGACATAAATCCAATTGCGTAATGACCGGTCCAATCAAATAGAATAGTCAAAATGATTGGAGGGAAGAAACCCCCTAATCCTCCCATAGCTGCAACAATCCCATTTACTATGCCTGCCTGCTTTGAAAAATATAATGGTACAAGTTTAAAAATCGCACCACTACCTATGCCGGCAAAGAAGGCAACTAATAAACACCCAAATGAATAAATAGGTAAGGATGGGGTAAAAGACAGTAGAAATCCTGCAAAGGTTAAACTGAAAAAAACCGCCATTAGGATTAGAAAAGGATTAATTTTATCTCCTAGCCATCCTCCTACTGGTCTAAAAATGGTTGCAAGTGCTATAAATCCAGCTGTACGTAAACCCGCGTCAACTTTATCTAGTTCAAAATGATTAACTAAGAAGGACGGTAAGTAGATCGTGAACGCCACGAAAGAACCAAACGTTATAAAATAAAATAAACTTAAAAACCAAAGTTTAGGGTTTTTATAAACCTCTTTCACTTGGTTAGTTAAGGAATTGTTTACTCTCTTTTCTTTCCTATCTCCAAATAAAAAATTGATAACTGTAAATATTAACATGATAACTAAAAAAATCTTTACGGTAGTTCTCCATCCATACATGTTGGCTAGTACAGGTGCTGAAAAGGAGGTAATAGCTGTGCCAATGTTTCCTGCTCCATAAATTCCATTTATGAAACCATGTTTAGCTTTTTCATAATATTTAGGAAGAGAAGTAACACCAATGGAAAACACTGCTCCACCGATCCCAAGCATAAAACCACCGAGTATTAACATGAATAATGAATTTGCGTAACTAATAATTGCAATAGGAATCAGTAAAATGATAAAGCTATTTGTAAATAGTATTCGTGCTCCATACCGATTGGTCCAATAACCAATTGGAACCCTAAGGAGTGACCCAAGTATAACCGGTATCGCTGTTGCCCAAGCGATTTCCGTGGATGAGAGTGGTATATCTGCCTTTATATGAGGCATAAGCGAAGATATGAGCACCCAAACCATAAATCCTGCGACAAGACTTCCCGTTTGAATAAAAAGTTGTTTTGTTCCTTGATTCATTTTTATCCCCCTTAACTCCCGTAACATTTTATTATTGCTAAAACATATTGTCTTACTTACAAAGTCTTCAGGTATGGAAAAATTTTCTTCAGTATTATAGAACACTTTTTTAAATAATACAGTGAGGTATGACACATGATGTGCATTTGATAAATAAAATTTATATTGTCATTTTTTGTGTATCCTGTGAACAAAGAGCTAAATAATTTATTCTTCCGAGGGTAAAAGTAGTATAAATAACCCACCTTCTTTTTGTTCTAAGGTTGGGTACAAGGAGGGACTTGAAAATGGCTAATCAATACGCGGTTATTGGTCTAGGTAGATTTGGAATAAGTATTGCCCAAAAGTTATTTGAATCTGGACAAGAAGTGTTAGGTGTCGATGTAAATGAGGAACGAGTGGAAGATTCGCATTCTTTTGTTACTCATGCTGTTATTGCGGACTCAACAGATGCAGAAGCATTAAAATCTATCGGGATACGAAATTTTGATACCGTCGTTGTGGCTATAGGAAACGATATTCAAGCAAGTATTCTAACCGTTTTACTTTTAAAGGAACTGGGAGTAAAAAGGGTAATTGCTAAAGCCTTAAATAAGCTTCATGGACAGGTTTTAGATAAGGTAGGGGCCGATTGGGTTGTATTTCCTGAGAGAGATATGGGTATGCGAGTTGCCCACCAGTTACTTTCACCCAAAGTACTAAATTTCATTGAAATTTCAAAAAACTATAGTGTTGAAGAAGTGAAAATACCTGAATCCATGATTGAAAAAACTCTAAGAGAGCTAGACTTAAGGGCTAGGTTTAATTTAAGTGTAATTGCTATCAGGCATGAAGATGAGATTAATATATCACCATCACCAGATAAGATCATAAATCATGGCGATGTATTAGTAGTGATAGGAGAAAACCGTTATTTGGAGAAATTTGCAAATATAGAATAATTTTTTTATAAAAACATTGATATAGAATAAATTTATCCCTGGAGTGTAACTTTTAATGGCCAAATTTCGCCTTATGCATTGAAAGGGGGCGAAATTTTTGCCAGGTCAATTTGAGAAGCTTTATGAAAAATATCATCAGGACCTATTTTCTTTTCTATTTTATTTGGTTAATAACAGAGAACAAGCTGAAGACCTCTTACAGGAAGTATATATACGAATATTCAAATCATATGGGACTTTTCAAGGCAAGAGCAGTGAAAAAACTTGGCTATTCTCTATTGCCCGGCATGTTGCCATTGATTCCTTTCGTAAGAATTCAGGCTGGAAAAAAAGAATAATTAGTTCGTTCGATTGGAATAAAAATGAATTTAAAGATTTATCACCATTACCTGAGGAAATTTCCCTTCAAAATGAACAATTCCATACCCTTTATTCTTGTTTAGATAAATGTTCTATTGATTATCGATTGGTATTAATTTTGAGATATATCCATTCAATGTCCATTAGTGAAACGGCTTCAGCACTCGAATGGTCAGAGAGCAAAGTAAAGACCACCCAACATCGTGCATTGAAAAAGATAAAAAAACTAATGGAGGAAGTAACGATAGAGGAAAAAGAATTTAGTGACAAACATAAATATATTTCCTAAAAAAGCACTCACGTGATTGCTTTTTTATTTTTTTGTATCTACCAAAGAGCCCAAGGAGAATTTTATGGTAATGTAAAGATAAATATATATTTTTTAAAATAGAATTGGGAGGGAATGGCGTGGACTTTCGAGCGGTTGAGACAATGGAAAAGCGATTGGAGCTCATGAGAAATCTTTCAAAAAAGTTTCTAACAAGGGCACATCAGGTGGATGTAGAAGGAAGTTTTCCATATGAAAACATCCAAGAATTAAAAGATGCGGGCTACACAACTCTAACAATTCCAACTAAATATGAGGGAAAGGAAATATCTCTTTATGAATTTATTCGCTTACAGGAAATAATAGCAGAGGGTGACGGTGCCACTGCGCTTTCCATCGGATGGCACATGGGGATAATATTGAATCTACATGAAAAGAACTCATGGAACGAGAGCATGTTTAAATATCTATGCGAACGTGTAAAAAGTGGTGCTTTAATAAACAGCGCTGCAACTGAACCAAAGACAGGGAGTCCGACCCGAGGAGGTAAACCAGAAACTAGGGCAGAAAAAAGAGATCAAAACTGGGTCATTAATGGAAGAAAAACTTTTACCACTATGTCGCCTGTTCTTGATTATTTTATAGTTTCTGCTGCCATAAATGATTCCGATGACATAGGAAATTTTCTAATCCCCCGAGGTACAAATGGAGTGAAAATTGATGAAACGTGGGACAGTATATCCCTTAGGGGAACAGGAAGTCATGATTTAATTCTTGAAGATGTAGTTGTACCAAAAGAGTTTCTTGTGGAAACATTGGTCATGGAAGGGAAGAGGGCAAACGGGTGGCTTCTCCATATCCCTGCCTGTTACCTTGGCATCGCCAAAGCAGCCAAGCGTTATGCGATTGAATTTGCAAAAAATTATGCTCCAAACAGTATAACTGGGGCAATTATAGAATTACCAAACATACAACAAAAAATAGGTGAAATAGAATTACAGTTAATGCAGGCAGAATATTTTCTATATGGAGTAGCTAAACAATGGGATCTTTCAAATGAAGTAGAAAGGAGCAAGATGGGTCCAGCATTAGGAGCAGCAAAATTAACCGTTACTAATACAGCTATTTCAGTGGTAGATTTAGCTATGAGAATAGTTGGTGCCAAAAGCTTGTCAATCAGTAATCCGTTACAAAGGTATTACCGTGATGTTAGAGCAGGAATTCATAATCCGCCTATGGACGATGCAACAATTCAATTACTTGCAAAATACAGTACTGTCAATTAGTAATAAAACCAGCCGTTCATCCAGCGGCTGGTTATTTTACAAGTCTACGATACATATTCATGCACTAACTTTTTTCTTGTTTTCTTCAAATAATTTATATAAATCCTTCATCGGAAGTGGCGCAGAGAATAAATATCCTTGAGCATAACCACAATCGAAGGATTTTAATAATTCTAATTGTTCTTCTGTCTCAACACCCTCTGCTATTACATTAAAACCGAAGCTTTTTGCTAAGGAGATGACACTTTCTACTAATGCCCTGTCTTTTTTGTTATTTAACATATTTTGTACAAAGGAACGATCAATTTTTAATGTATTTACAGGAAGATATTTCAAATAACTGATAGAAGAATACCCCGTACCAAAATCATCAATTGAGATGCTAATACCCATTTCTTTTAATGAATTTAGTTTGGCAATAACCAGGTCGATATTATCCATAGAAACAGTTTCAGTTATCTCAAGTTCAAGCTGAAATGGTGGAAGTTTTGTTTCTGATAGTACATGCTGAACAATTTCTACAAAGTTTTCTTCTTGGAATTGTTTTGAAGAAATATTTACAGCAATTTGAATAGGCTCCCGGCATATTTTAGAGAAAGTTTTTGCTTTTATACATGCTTCTTTCAATACCCATTCACCAAGCTGACTAATCATACCAATTTCTTCAGCGAGAGAGATAAAGTCTGAGGGTGGAATTATGCCTAAATCGGCATTGTTCCATCGAATGAGTGCTTCAAATCCAAATATCCTTCCATCCTTAATATCGACTAAGGGCTGATAGTTTAAAGTGAACTCGTTTTGTTTTAATGCCTTCCTAAGTTGCGTTTCGATCTTAACCATATTATGGATTTCTTGTTGCATATCACTGTTATACCATTGATAGCCATTACCGCCATTTTCTTTAGCAATATACATGGCGATATCTGCCTGCTGAATTAAATCATCCCATACAGACCCATTAGTTGGATAAATACTTATCCCAATACTGGAGGAAATAAAATATTCCTGCCTTCTAATTTTAAAAGGCAGTTGTATGGACTGATGGATGGATGAGACAATAGATTCAATCTCTTTTTTAGTGGAGCAACCCGTTAAAAATAAAATGAATTCATCTCCACCTTGACGTGCAAGACAATCCTCTTCCTTAATTGTGAGCTGAATCCTCTTTGAAACGTCCTTTAATAATTGATCTCCTACAGCGTGCCCTAAACTATCATTAATTAATTTAAATCTGTCTAGATCGAGGAAAAGAACAGCAACTAATGAATTTGTCCTAGACGCCTTCTCTAAGGCAGTTTTTAAATTCATCTCAAAATTCCATCGATTGGGTAATCCAGTTAAATAATCGTGATAAGCCATATACTCCATCTTAGCAATTACTTTTTGTAAGGAGAGTTGTTCGGATTTTAATTGATCGACTAGCCTTCCAATGGTAATCGCTACTGTGATATTTACAAGGGTTAGTATGGTTATACTCCAAATATCTTTCATTGAATAAGCATCATGTTTGTAAACGATTTCAATAAACTCGTTTATTCCATGAATCAATGTTCCAATAAATGCAGCATGTAATCCACCTTTTAAGCCGTAAAAGAAGGCAAGCCATACAGCAGGGAAAATATAGATAAGCCAAATTAGTTCCTCAGATTGATTGGTTTGATCTAAGAAAAGGGGAATTAGGTAAATGAGGATAATGGTAAACCACCGCTTATTAATTGTCATATTTCGACATGCACTCCCATAAACTTCCTTTTAAATTATATTTTAATAATAGAACTAGTTCATTTCATATGACAATAAATATACGTAAAAGTTCATATAATCTTAAAAAATACAGGCTAAAGAAAAAAGTTTCGAGGGTAAAATTCATTAAAATGGACAAATTAACGGAAAGGAGTGAGGAATCATGCCTAGAGGAAAAGAATTAGAACAGTTGCCAGTGGCAAACATTGCTCCAACGACTGGTAAAGATGTTGACAGGTATAATAAAGAAGTTCTTGGGGGTATTGTCCCCAATGACCAACCGCAACCAAGTGATATTGATAAAGAAAACGAAGATATGGTTTAAGGAATAGGATTGTTTCCCTTACTATAATAAACATAAAACTGCCACCTATACAGTAGGTGGCAGTTTTATGTTACTCTTCTACTAATTCACCAATTTCAACTGTTGATCTCTCTTCAAGTGGTCCTCTTAAGTGAACGGTAGCCGTTCTACCATCTTCATTTAACTGATCAATCCAAACTGAGGCACCATTATATTTAACCTCAATATCTGCAGAAGATGATAAGATTTGTTTGACACGATTAACATTCATGGAAATCACTCCTAAATAATTGTTTAATATGAAAAAAGATTTCTTACAAAATTAAGATTTTTAAAAGTTGGTGTAACCGCTTTCTTCTATTATATATATTGTATGACAGTATGAGGGTCTCCTTTTAAGGAATTAATGATTATATGGATAATCAATTTGAATCCCATTTATTGTTCCTGGCTCATCTACATCCTCTAAACCGGACAAATAATTCGCTAATTCCACTTTCAATTCCTTTGGAGCACCCGGCTTTAAATGCCAATTTCCAGGTTCATCAACAAAATAAGGACTTTTTGTAAATTCAGGCCTAATTCTAGGCATGTTTCAATCCCCCTAAAAAGATAAGTCTAAATTCATATTGCTTACACACCCGTTTGAGGTTTATTATATGTAGAAATGATTCCTCTTAATCGTACAAACCAAGAAACAATTTTAAAGAAATCGAAAAAATGTGAAACCATTAACAGTTTCATTCGTCATATATAGATGATAAATGAAAAAGAGTCATGTCCAACATGAGACTAACATAAAGATAAAAGGGAAAATCAAATAAAGGTTATAACCCAAGGCTGTAAGATTGAAATTGTCGAAATCGTAAAAATAATGGCATAAGTTATTGCGTTAATTTATACATAAAATGGCATAATTTATGTTTTTATTTTTATTAAAAGTATGATATAGTAATTGAGGTTCGTTTACCGGAGCATGATTGGTAAGTGAGAGGAGAGTAGAAAAATGAATAAAATAAGACTGCCTTTAAAAATAAAAAATAGCCATATTACATTTTTTGCTATTGCTGTAGTATTATTTTGGATTAAAACTTATGCAGCTTATCAAATTGAATTTAACCTAGGAATAGATAATAGCCTACAGAAATTTTTATTACTGATAAACCCACTTAGTTCGGCGCTTTTCTTCTTTGGAATTGCACTTTTATTTAAGAAAAGGACAAAGCTTGTCATGATTATCACAAACTTTCTTTTGTCCTTTTTATTATATGCAAATATTGCATATTATCGTTTTTTTAATGACTTCATAACAGTACCTGTATTAATGCAAACTAAAACAAATGCTGGGCAGCTAGGTGATAGTGCGCTATCATTAATGTCTCCATTTGATATCTTTTATTTCACTGATATGTTTATTTTAATTGCACTTGCGTTAACGCTTTTCAAGAACGTTAAAGTGTCAAACCGTAAATCATTTAAAATTGTTCTTTTATTTTCGATAACAACCTTCTTATTTAACTTAGGTTTAGCAGAGAAAGATCGCCCACAATTGCTTACACGATCTTTTGACCGTAACTATTTAGTTAAGTATTTAGGTGCATATAACTTTACGATTTATGATGTGATTCAAAACATTAAGTCTTCATCACAGCGTGCATTAGCAGACAGCAGTGATATTACTGAAGTGGAGAACTACCGAAAAGCAAATTATGCAGCGCCAAATCCAGCTTATTTTGGTAAGGCAAAAGGAATGAACGTTATTTATATTTCAATGGAGTCATTCCAAAGCTTTATGATTGATTATAAAATGCCTGATGGTCAGGAAGTAACACCGTTCTTGAACTCTTTAGCGCATGATAACAATACTTTTTATTTTGAAAATTTCTTCCATCAAACAGGACAAGGAAAAACATCAGATGCTGAATTCTTGATGGAAAATTCATTATATCCAATGGCTCAAGGGGCTGTGTTTGTAAATAAAGCTCAGAATACTTTTCAAGCCACTCCGGCTATTTTAAAAGGATATGGATATAATTCAGCTGTATTCCACGGTAATTATAAAACTTTCTGGAATCGAAATGTCATGTATAAAGCATTGGGATATGATCAATTCTACGATGCTGAGTACTATAGCATGTCAGATGAAAATACTAAGAATTATGGTATGAAGGATAAGCCTTTCTTTAAGGAATCGATGCCAATTCTTGAAAATATGAAACAGCCGTTTTACACGAAGTTTATCTCTTTGTCAAACCACTTTCCATTCGAAATGGATCCAGAAGATACTGATTTCCCAGCAGGAGATTACGGTGATACAGTTGTTAACCAGTATTTCCAATCTGCACATTATATGGACCAATCTTTTGAGCAGTTCTTTAATGATTTAAAAGCATCTGGTCTATATGATAATACTGTAATCGTTATGTATGGAGATCACTACGGTATTTCTGAAAACCACAATGATGCAATGGCAAAAGTACTTGGAGTCGATGAAATTACTCCAGCAATTAATGCTAAATTACAGCGTGTACCATTGTTTATTCATGTCCCTGGTGTTAAGGGTGGAGTTCAAAAGCAAATCGGTGGTGAAGTAGACGTTCGTCCAACGCTTCTTCATTTACTAGGAATAGATACCAAGGATTACATGGAGTTTGGTTCTGATTTGTTATCGAAGGAACACCGTAATTGGGCTACATTTAGAAATGGTGACTTTGTTTCATCAAATGCCATTCAAATCAATGAAAAGTGTTATTCATTTGAAACGGGTGACCTGTTAGATAACAATGATGCTTGTAAGGACATTGGTGATAAAGTGAATACAGAACTTCAAATGTCCGATGAGATCGTTTATAAAGACCTATTACGCTTTTATAAACCACAGGGTTATACACCAATCAATCCTAATGACTACGAATATCTAGGGCCAAAAGGAAGCAAAACGGTAAAAACATCTGAAAATAATTAATCTAAGAGAGAAGAAACTTTTCTTCTCTCTTTTTTTATAAAAATATAATGAATTTGTTGATTCTCATACACTAATTAAAATATACTATATTGCAAAAGTAAGGAGAGATTGCATGAGAGACGTCACCCTATTAGATATATTTAACCATCATATCGCCCAAAAATATTTGAATCGATCAGGGCTTGCCCATGCAATTGCAGTAGCCTATCATGCATTCCATTTAGCAAAAGAGCATCAACAGGATGTGGATATTGCTGTAAAAGCAGGACTACTCCATGATATGGGTCATTATACTTGGTATAAAAATGGAAAATGGGATTATGATTTGTATAAACAAAATGATATTCATGCCATAAAGGGGGCAGAAAGAGCTCATAAGCTTTTGATTCGGCTTGGGGAAAACCCGATAAAGGCGAAAGCCATTGCACTTGCAATATTATTTCATACTGATTCTTTTTTGCCTTCAAACGATATTGTGCGAACTCCACTACAGCAGATTGTAAAATGGGCAGATGAAAAGGATGAAGAAGAAGGCGGTCTCCATCATTATCGAACTATTGATTACGAACGTGCAAGACAAAGTATTATCCGGTTAGATCAAATGATTGATAAGGAAAGT
Source organism: Neobacillus phoenicis (assembly GCF_047302305.1). NCBI lineage: Bacteria > Bacillati > Bacillota > Bacilli > Caryophanales > Bacillaceae > Neobacillus > Neobacillus phoenicis. The sequence goes on from NZ_CP154847.1 coordinate 2,568,480, forward strand.
GATTAAAAAAGGTCTGTGCTTAAATGTCCAAGCACAGACCTGAGTTCATTCTTTTATCCTCTACGTGAAAAGCCTTCTTCCTTCAAAAATTCTACGGCTTCCTCATATGTATCAAAGCTGTTATCAAGATTCAACCCAAAATAAATATTCCAGGCATCATTTTCATTTATCACTATTAGCTGATTATTTTCACTGTCTACCCAGCGCTCCTCATCATTTGAATCCCCTATAATTGCTTCTTCAAATTCAATTTTTTCATTTGGTGATAAGCCTTGTATAGAATCTTTTATAAGATCACGCAGTTGATCACCAGTAAAATCTCGAATATTGACTAATCCTTTTTCATCCGTATCATATTGACCTAAATGTCCTGCATATATAAAGCCATTCCCATTTGGATGTAAATGATAAACAATATTCTTCTTATCAGAAATACTATTTGGATACTGAAAGTTGATTCTTCCTAAAGAAACATTCTTTCTTTCTAGTTCTGGGAAAGATTCGATAATCGCTAATTTTTCATTAAAAGTAAGCATGCTATTCCTCCATCAGTTAATTCACATATTCTTTAATCATACAGATTTATTGGTTAAAGGTAAAACTATTTTATTATTTAACGATACATTTTATTTTTAGAGAATATATTGGAAAATATTCAAAAAGTAGTGTAAAATTACACTATAGGAAAAAATATCCATTCCTATATAATGATGTTGTTTATACGATGTTGAAATGGGGGGGAGTCAATGGTACCTAATACAAGAGATGAAAAAAGAAAAATATTTAGACAAGAGCTATTCACTTTAAAAGAGGAGGGGTATTTATCAGATGCCATTGTGGACACAGTGGCAAAAGCCCATCATCAATATCATTTGGATTTGTTAGAATCAGAGGCTATTCAGCAAGAGTCAGAAATAAGTATACCTATTCAACCTAAAGTAGCTGCCAACCCACCAAAAGTGAAAAAGTCACTAACACCAGAAGAGATTCGTGAAAGGAATATTACCTGGTCCTTAAATATAGGTGTAATCTTTCTGTTAATTGGAGGTTTGTTTGTCGCCACGAGTAACTGGGAGTCAATGACAAGCTTTATGAAGAGTGGGTCAATTGCTATTGTTGCGCTAGTTTTTTATGGGATTGCTTTCTTAGCGAAAAGAATCTTACATATAGATAAAACAGCCTTTGCCTTTATTGTCTTAGGCAGCTTGTTTTTACCGATCTTTATTCTTTCTCTGGGATGGTTTGGCCTTCTAGGTTCCTATTTATCCATTTATGGAGAAGGGCGATTTCTTCTAGGAATGCTTGGAAGCTTTTTACCTATTATTATTTACATAATCTTTGCGAAGAACTTAAGCTCAAGATTGTTTGTGTGGTTTACATATGTATCCTTTTCTGCAGGGATGGCATTTTTATTAGCAGGTGTGAAGTTAGAAATTGATTTTTTCTATCTTGGTATGATGATATTTAATGGTGTCCTTATACTTGTATACCATCGCATAAAGAAAACAATTTCCTTAGAATTATTTACAAAAGAATTTGTTCCATATGTACAGGTTAATCTTGTTATTTGTACACTTTTTATGCTTCTTTTCTTTAATAATGAAGTTATTTATAGCTTTAATCTACTTCTGACAGGAATCATCTATTTATCAATGATGTATGTCAGTGGAAAAAAGGAATATCATTTTATTTTCAGTGTATTGATTGTTTATGGGGCATATCAGTTAATTGAGCATAGCTTCCTTACCTATTTTGGAGAGATTGTCTACGCTTTGGTTGGTTTTGGTATAATGTTTGTTCCAAATGCTCTAGATGGGAAATTTAAGTTAGAAAAAGTCTTTCAATATACAAGTGCGGTGATATCAGGGTTCGCCTTTATTTATATTAGTTTAGAAGGAATCCTACTTAGAGCTGGAGAAGCTTCTATTGTACTTATGCTCGCCTATTTTATTATTGCAGCCAATTTTGTTTATCTTTCCTATAATAGTCCAAGATGGTTATTTCCTTATTTAAGTTCAGTTTTTGTTGCTACAGGTATTTACGAGGCTATTTCATTTTTCACTCAATGGCTGTTCACGATCAATGTTTCGTTAGCTCTTTCAGTTACAGGCTTCATTATATTGACCGTTTTTGGGCTTACACCATTATCAAAGTATTTAACAATCATCCAAAATGCTTGTAGAGATGTAGGATTAGCCATTATGGGGGTTGCCATGTTGGTCGCATTAGCTCTCTTTTTCTGGTGGGAATTAGGGGTCATTCTCCTCCTGCTTGTGGTAGCCTCCTATTTCCTATATAAAAAGGAAAAAAGAATACTATTACAGGGATTTTCTGTATGGATATTACCATCCTCACTTGGTTTGTCAGTTGTCGCTTTTGGTGAGGAGTTATGTTCTAACTCTACGCTTTATTATGAAGAATACGGTTATGCAGTAAATTTTGCTGCTGGTGCATTTCTTGTTTTATTGTCCAGATTTGTGTGGAATAGTATTGGTGAAATGGAAATAAACATAAAATCTCTTTACGTTGCAACAGTCCTTTATACGATTGCCATTTTCCATGCATTTATCAATCCTATTAATGAATTATGGGTACAGCCTCTAGTATTAGTAGCGGGAATTGGTATGTATGGCTATCTCTATAAAAAGGTTCAAACAAACTGGATTCCATATACAATCAGTGTGACAACATTACTTGCCTATTTTTCAATTATTCATGCCATTAATGAAAGTATTTCATTTTCTATTGTTGTCGATTCTTTAATCCCGTCAATCAGTTCTGTCCTCCTGTTGGTCATTGCCTATCTTTGCAGAATAAAGGACCGGAACTTAGCAAGTGCGTTTTTTTTGACCGGGCATATTTTGTTTCCATTGACCCTTGGCTTTACTTTGATTGCATATCAATCTGATGCAAGTTTCAGTTTTATGGTGGCTACCTTGGTGTATGCACTAAGTACCAGAGTTGCTTTGAGGGAATGGGTTATCAAAGTATCTCTTTATGCGTGTTTCCTATCCTTGTTTATTGTTGTTTCAACAGGATTAAACACCGTCTTAAATCACAATTATGGGTTGTATGAATTCCCCATTACTAGCGGAATCATCTTCATTTTCATACTTCTCACTAATGAACTATATAAAAAGCGTACTATGTATTTTTTCGTCCCGTTCTCCATTATTGGAGTTACAGGTATGCTATCGACCTACCCGTTTGACTTGGTTCCTTTTCTAGTAACGTGTGTCTATGTAATTTTACTAGTATTTTATTTACACAAGATTCAGTGGGATATTTTAGGCGCTATACCACTATTTTTAGCTTTTGTAGCAACTGTGGAATTTGTTTTCCTTACTGAAATGGATGTATGGTTTAAAATGCTAGTAGTATGCGTGTTAGGAATACTCATGAATTTTTGTGGTCAAATGATATATAAAAAGCTATTCGAATACGGTAAAACAATCCAAATAATAAAGTTAGATGGATACACACTCGTATCTTTATTATATTTTGGGTGTATGTATTTTTTGGAGAATCAGTTTTTTTGGGGTGATGCTTTACCTGGAATTCTAATTGCGCTAACGCTTTGGATACAAAGGAGAAGAGTCCCATCATCTGTGTCCTATGTGATGTCAATTCTTGGGGGCATATATTTACTTCAACCATATTACGCAATAATAGACGAATTAAATATTACTCCTCTATGGGATCGAGAGGTGCATGTACTTCCTTTTATTGTTTTGGTCATTTTTATTCGGAAGACTTTAAAAGGGCGCTTTTCAGATATAACAAAAATAATACAATGGGCAGTATTAATTATTGTGTCAATTTTATTAATACAAGATGGTTTGACGAGCAATACAATTTATGACGCGATCATTATTGGCTCCCTTTCCTTACTATCAATGATCGCTGGAATGTTCCTTCAAATAAAATCTTATTTCTTTGTTGGAGCAGGGGTCCTGCTTTTAAATGTATTTCTCCAAACTAGACCGTATTGGGGCAATATGCCATGGTGGTTCTATTTACTAATCACCGGACTAATTTTAATAACGATAGCAAGCTTTAATGAATGGCATAAACAAAAAGTTCAAAAAGGAGAATCAACCTTTATTACCTTCTTGAAGAAAAGGGTAATTGATAAAATTAAGCAATGGGATTAAGTAGGTTGATTAAAATAAAAAAGTTTGATATAATGAAATCAATTAAATAAATGAAGTACTTGGAGGAGTCTGTCACCAAGGGATATCTATGTCCTTTGGTTGGCAGACCTTTTTGTGTTTTAAGGAAAGAGTCTGTTTATTGAATAAACAGACTCTTTTTAATTTTCAGAAAAGGAAAGGTGATATTATGGAATTAATTTTTGAATTAGCAATTATTCTACTTGCCTCTAAATTAGCAGGGGACATTAGTGTAAAATTAGGTCAACCTTCCGTTTTAGGAAAGCTGTTAATCGGAATCCTTTTAGGTCCGGCCGTGCTAGGACTTGTCTCAGAAACAAAAACATTAGAAGAAATAAGTCAAATAGGTGTCATTTTATTAATGTTTATAGCTGGACTGGAGACAGATGTTAAAGAATTCAAACGATCTGGGAAAGCTTCGACATTAGTAGGTGTCAGTGGGATAGTTGTACCCTTGTTTGTAGGTTATATAGCAGGAATCATAATGAACATGACGAACATTGAGGCCATGTTTTTAGGCTTATTGCTTTCAGCTACAAGTGTAAGTATCTCTGTTCAAGCCCTTAAAGAGTTAAATATGATGCAGTCAAAAGAAGGAACAATCATTTTGGGTGCAGCTGTAATCGATGATGTTCTTGTCATTATTGCATTAGCGTTTTTAATGAGTATGGCAGGTGGAGACGTAAACTTAAGTATGGTGATAATTAAAAAGGTACTATTCTTTGGAGGAGCAATTTTAGTAGCTTGGAAGATTGTTCCTTGGGTCCTTAAGAAATTTGCTCCGTTAAAAGTAACCGAATCACTCATTTCAGCTGCATTAATTATTTGCTTTTTGTATGCCTATGTAGCAGAATTAACTGGTGTTGCTGCAATTATAGGAGCATATATTGCCGGAGTAGCTATAAGCGTGACCAATTACAAGCAAGAAATTTTTGAAAAGGTTGAGACAATTGGCTATTCTATTTTCGTCCCAGTTTTCTTTACCTCTATTGGCGTAAAGGCAAGCTTTGATGGAATCACACAACATATTGGTCTTATTATTGGGCTAAGTATACTAGCAATTTTAACTAAATTGATTGGATCGGCTGTAGGCGCAAGAATGGCAAAATTCCCACTGAGGAGCTCACTTGGGATTGGAGCTGCAATGGTCTCACGTGGAGAAGTCGCTTTAATAATTGCGACAATCGGGCTTGAAACTAAGTTAATTAGCCAAGAACTTTTTGCAATCTTAGTAATTGTAGTCCTGATAACTACCATAGTTACTCCACCAATGATGAAACACTTTTTTACTACTCGTTCTGATGTGAGAGAAATGAAGCCATCTGCTTGAGGACAATAACAAATCCAGCCAGAGTCTATTGGCTGGATTTGTTATTCCTTTTTAGGAGGCTGATTTTGAAATTTTGATGTCAGTTTGCTTACCAACCGTTTTTAATCCATTGAAAAATCTAATGGTAAAAATAATTGAAGCTATAATGACAAAGACACCACAAAGGGCTCCCACTTGGTCAGAACCCGTCCATTCTGGTAAATGTTCAGCCCACCGCCGTGGGGCGCTTATTTTTCCTGCGTAAAGAAACGAGCCAGCAATTCCAGTAAAGAAAAAGAAATAAATTGAAATCGCAAATTTATCAAGCCCAGTTTGCTTTTGTGTACCTTCTGTTTTATTAAAGTAATACATAAATCCGAAAATCATGGCAACTACACCCATGCCCATGTATGTGTGGAAATGTCCAGGAACCCATTTAGTATTATGCATGACGTGGTTTACAACTATAGTCGCATCAATAATGGCAGGAACCGCACCAGCAACCCATCCAAACATTGCTAAAAACATCATACTAGATGCAAAATCCCATTTAACAGCAGATCGAAATACGATCATTAACGCACCATATGCGGTAACGACCATTACTGGTAAACCATTTGCATATGAAAAAACTTGACCGATGATTAACATCCATTTTGGTACTGCAAAATCCATTAACAAATGATGAGTATATATCATTAATGTGAATAACGTTGAGAAGTTCCATGCAATCAAAAAGGCTTTATTTGATTTCCAAGGACGTCCTGTATACTCTGATAAGATTTCATAGACTGCAATAACCGCCATATAGATGGTGCAATTGGCAAAAATATGACCGAAAGCATAGGTTAGATGCTTGGCTAACATCGGATCAAAGGTGAAATTAGGATTTAAAATATTTAAAATTGATTCTACCAATGCAGTAGCTCCTGCAAGAATGCCAGTAGAATTCGCGATTATGACCATTGTTGTCGCCACCACTGCAGCAGGTGGTCCGTATCCTTTTTTTTCTCTGAAAATATAATCCCAACCTAGTGATTTTCCTAAACCTCCGTATTCTTTTATGAGTTTAGCGGCTAAGTAAAAATACATGACCAAATATCCAACACCTAAAATTAATAGACCAAAAAGAAATAATAAAGCCCCAGTTGTTCCATTAATCTTCGCTGAAAAGGATGGAAGTGGGTAAAGAAAGGTCCAACCATCAGAAAAATTAAAGACAAAAATGGCTGTAAGAATCATTACGACACCGATTAAAGATAAGATCATGTTTGCAAAAAACACCTTATGATTTAAGCGAATATACTTTGATAAAAAATACCACATGATGGCACTTCCACCTAAAGCGGCAATACCAACCATTCCCGTTCCGTGTACTGTCATGATTTTATAAAATAACTGTGATGAAATTTCAAATACATTTCCTTGATTTAATAACATCATGACGCCAAAAGTCATCATAAGTACCAGTATGACCGAGGTGACTAATAAGGATAATGACACGCCTTTTTTAATGTAATTTCTAGACGAATTCTCCATTTTATTTACCTCCTTTCGGTTTAACGATGATATCCTTCATCATCACATGATGACCCGTACTGCAATACTCTAAGCATAGGATTTTATATGTTCCTGGCTTTTCAAATGTAATCGAAACAGTATTAGTATAATCTGGCATAGCTTGTGTTTGTCCGATTAGCTTAAGATCACTATCATAAAGTCCAAAACCATGTGTTACATCTTTACTTGTCACACGAAACTGTATAGGCTCTCCAACTACAAAGTCTTCATTGCTTAAATTCCAGCTAAACTGCATACCTGTCACATCAACAACTTTACCATTCTCCTCAGCATGTGCATGCTGATCATGGTAAGGAAGTTTGCTTAGTGACATCGCTGAAGCAAAACCCATTAAAGCTAGTAACCCAAGAAAGTAGAACTTACGTATCTTGTAGCCTTTTTCTTGAATTGGTCCATACTCTTTAAATTTTCTCGATTCCCCGTACACAAAAGAAAAAGCAAGTGCTAATAGGAAAACGAAAAATAAGGTAGCATACCACGCAATAGATTGGTACATAAAAACCCCTCCCGTTATATGAATATCAAACAAGAAGTCCCCCAACTACTTGTCTGATTCCAAATCCCATTGTAAACCCCTTTTTGTGAAAAAATAGTGAAATTTATCATACCTTACTAGTAATCTTTAAAAAAACTTATTCATAGGGAGTTTTGTTTTTTTAGAAAACGACCCCCATGTTTAATAGAGAAAAGACGAATCCTTTGGTAAAGGGACCATTGATAGGTTCAAAACAAAATTCTATGGAGGTTAGATATGGGAATCGTTATTATTGATATCGACAAATTACTAGAAGCTACTTCGGGTCTAACATCTGAGAAAAATGGATACAAAGTACACACTGTTGAGATTGATCAATTACTTGAGAATACTCGCGATTGGTAATACACATATTTTTGTTACTCCACTCATAATCTTATATATATTCACTAAAGCCTTCTATTTAGATAGAAGGCATTTTTTGTTTTCAACTCAAAAATGTTCGCACTAACTTGGTATGCCGCTTTAAAGTGAAAAAATATTTTTCGTATTTCTATTGCTTTTGTTCAAAAAAAATACTAGAATAATTTTTAATATAAAAAATTTTTAGAAAATTAATATTAACGACATTAAGGGGGATCTAAATGAAGAAAAAAGTTCGAGCATTTTCCTTTGCATTAGCAGGAATGCTGATGCTTGCGGGTTGTGGCAGTAAGGAATCCTCAGGAGAAGCTGGAAAGGGTGGGGCAGAGAAAGAATTTAAAATTGGCATTACCCAGTTTGCTCCTCATCCATCTTTAGATGCTGCAACAGAAGGCTTTAAAAAAGCATTGAAGGACAAGGGGATAAAAGCTAAATTCGATGAACAAAATGCACAAGCAGATATGAATAACACCCAAACCATTGCCAATAACTTTGTTGGAGATAAAGTTGATTTAATTTTTGCAAATGCTACTCCGAGTGCGACAGCCGCATTGAATGCGACGAAGGAAATTCCTATCATTTTCACTTCTGTAACAGACCCTGTAGGAGCGGGATTAGTAGAAGCATTTGATAAACCAGGTAAAAATATTACCGGTACCACTGATAACCATCCTGATGCAACGAAAAAAACAATTAACTTTATTACAGAAGAAGTGAAAGCCAAAAAGGTAGGAGTCATCTACAACTCAGGAGAACAAAATTCTGTTGTTCAGGTGAAAGAAGTGAAGAAGCTGGCAGAAGCGAAGGGAGCAAAACTTGTAGAAGTTTCCGTGTCTACTACTGCAGAAGTAAAACAGGCTGCTGAATCTCTTGTAGGGCGTGTGGATGCAATCTACATACCAACAGATAATACGGTTGTTACTGCCCTTGATTCTGTTATATCGATTGCAAATAGCAAAAAGATTCCATTGTTCGTGGGTGAACTGGATTCGATGAAAAAAGGTGCCGTTGCTGCAAGTGGTTTTAGTTACTTTGATCTTGGCTATCAATCTGGTTTAATGGCAGCAGAAATTTTATCCGGAAAGAAAAAGCCATCTGAAATACCAGTTGAACTTCCAAGCAGTTTAAAACTTGTTATTAATAAGTCTGCTGCAGAAGCACAAGGATTAAAGGTTAATGATGATTGGAAGAAGCTAGGAGAGTTTTACGAAGGAAAATAAGATTGACACTATTTCAAGGAGGAGAACATTTTGTTGTTCTCTCCTTGATTTATACATAGGTTAGTAAAGAAATGGTGTTTTTTTATGTAAATAAAAAATAGCCATAAAGAAGGGATGATTTCAATGTTTACAGCCATATTTGGATCTTTTGAGGCAGGTATCATCTATGCGATTATGGCGCTGGGCGTCTATCTTTCCTTTCGCATTTTAGATTTTCCTGATTTAACAGTGGATGGAAGTTTTGTAACGGGAGCAGCGATTTCGGCTGTCATGATCGCAAATGGAACAAATCCGTTTTTAGCGACAATTATGGCTTTATTTGCCGGATTTGCAGCAGGCTGCATGACAGGCCTTTTACATACATTTGGAAGAATTAATAACCTGCTTTCAGGTATCCTTATGATGATTGCTCTTTATTCTATTAACCTTAGAATTATGGGTCGTTCAAATATACCATTATTAAATACGGATACGGCTTTTACAAAAATAAGTAGTTTATTTGAAAAGACTGGGATTGATTCATTATTTAATAGTATTTTGTCACTGATTGGTCTAGGTGATAGTCTTCCTGAAACATGGGGGATATTGATTTTTATGATTATTGTTACCTTGTTGATTAAATTCTTAACGGATGTATTCTTACAAACAGAAATTGGTCTTGCTGTAAGGGCAACAGGTGATAATAAACGAATGATTCGAAGCCTTTCAGCCAATACCAACCTTCTTGTTGTTCTTGGATTAGGCCTGTCTAATGCTTTAGTTGCATTCTCAGGTGCACTTATTGCCCAACAAGGTGGTTTTGCGGATGTTGGAATGGGAATAGGAATGATTGTCATTGGATTAGCATCGGTAATAATCGGTGAAGCTTTATTTGGTACAAGGACGATTGCGAGAACTACACTCGCAGTTATTGGGGGATCGATTATATATCGGATTGTCGTTACCTTAGCTTTACGAGTTGAATTCTTAGATCCGGGAGATATGAAGCTAATTACTGCACTCATTGTTATTATTGCATTAACTGCACCGAAAATTATAGAAGGTTCAAGAGAGAGAAAGCGGAAAGCGAAGAGACGAAACGAAAGAATTAACATCGTACAGTCACCCGCAGTGGCAAAGGGGGAAAATCATGCTGCACTTAAGTCAGATTCATAAAATCTTTAATGAGGGAACACCCGATGAAAAAATTGCCATTGACCATATTAACCTTACTCTTGATCCTGGAGATTTTGTCACAGTGATTGGCAGTAATGGGGCAGGTAAGTCAACACTAATGAATATTATCTCGGGTGTACTATTTCCGGATATTGGCGAAGTTCATATTGGTGGTAAAAATGTGACACATATGTCTGAATTCAATCGTTCAAAAATGATTGGCCGTGTTTTTCAAGACCCTATGGCTGGAACAGCTCCTAGTATGACCATTGAAGAAAATTTGGCAATGGCTTACTCAAGAAATAAAACTAGAACACTTAGGTGGGGTGTAACCAAAAAAAGACGTGAATATTTCCGTGAAGTTCTGGAATCTTTGCACCTAGGCTTAGAAAATCGTCTCAATGCAAAGGTTGGTTTATTGTCAGGTGGGGAACGGCAGGCTTTATCCTTATTGATGGCCACCTTTACTGAGCCTTCAATCCTGTTATTAGATGAACATACAGCAGCTCTTGATCCATCGAGGGCCGAGCTTATAACCGCACTGACGAAGGAAATTGTTGATAAATACAAACTGACAACACTAATGGTCACACATAATATGCAGCAGGCTATTGACCTGGGGAACAGATTAATCATGATGGATAAAGGTCAAGTGATCTTAGAGGTCAATGAAGAGAATAAAAAGCATCTTACAATTGAAAGTTTATTAAGTGAGTTTAAGAGAATTCGTGGGGCACAAATGGCGAATGATCGGGCTATTCTGTCATAGAAAAAAATTTTTCAAATTTATTTTTGTGTAGCCTCCTCCTAAACGAATATTTCCAACTTGTATATATTGCAAACTACCTGTGTATTCAGGTAGTTTCTTTTGTTTTTCTAAGGGAAATAACTGATTTAAATAAAATTTCTTTAATGCCTAAAAGCGGTATTGCTTTACTTTCTACTCTTGAATGGACAAGACAACTTCATATAAAATTAATTCTGAATATTATTACATTATTTAATGGAGGTTTCTCGATGAAAGAAAATAGATTAACAGCAGAACAACTTGTAGATGATTTTTTTCCTGTAAGAGATGTGGATTATATTGAAATTTACACTGGAAATGCTAAGCAGGCTTGTCACTTTTTTAGCACTGCTTTTGGGTTTCAACCCGTTGCTTATTCTGGTCTTGAAACGGGAAATCGTGAAAGCGTTTCCTATTGTTTAAAACAACGAAATATTCGTCTTGTTATTACTGGCACATATAAAGAGGACAGCAGGGTTGCACAGTTTGTGAAAAAACATGGTGATGGTGTGAAAGACGTAGCGTTATTGGTTGATAATGTAGAAAAAGCATTCGAGGAAGCTGTAAATAGAGGGGCAATTGCTATCGCACCCCCATTTGAACTGAAAGACAGTCATGGGACGATTAAGAAAGCCGTTCTTGGTACATATGGTGACACGATCCATACGTTAATTGAACGGAAAAACTACCAAGGTGCTTTTTTACCAGGATTTGAACCTTATTCAGTTGCATTGCCAATTGAGGATGCAGGATTAATCGGTATTGATCACGTGGTTGGCAACGTGGAAAGCATGGAGGAGTGGGTGGAGTACTACTCAAAAGTAATGGGTTTCAAGGAAATGAAGCATTTCTCTGACAAGGACATTACCACGGAATATTCTGCTCTAATGTCGAAGGTTATGCACAATGGTGGTCGAATTAAGTTTCCTATCAATGAACCTGCGGAAGGGAAGCGAAAATCACAAATTCAAGAGTATCTAGAATTCTATAATGGGCCAGGAGTACAGCACTTAGCGATTTTAACTGAAGATATCGTTTCAACAGTAACCACTTTAAAGAAGAATGGTGTGGAGTTCCTCAAGACTCCTGCTACTTATTATGAATCATTAGGTGAGCGGATTGGAAAAATTGATGAGGAGATAGAAAAGCTTAGGGAATTAAATATCTTAGTAGATCGTGATGATGAGGGATACTTACTGCAGATTTTTACGAAGCCAATCGTAGATCGCCCTACATTATTTATTGAAATCATTCAACGTAAAGGAGCTAGAGGCTTTGGGGAAGGAAACTTCAAGGCACTGTTTGAATCGATTGAGCGTGAACAGGAACGACGCGGCAATCTATAACACTGGAAAAATATAAGATAGTTATTGAAGAAATATTATCAGAGCAAGGGAGACGTGTTCTCCCTTGTGGACCTAATTGGTTACTTGAAAGAGTGGTGGACAGTAGTTGGAAATCTCACCAGAAACACTTGAATGGAAAGATGCATATAAGCTTTTAGTCGGATCGATTTTGCCACGTCCCATTGCCTTTGTATCAACAATAGATGCAAATGGCATCGCAAATGCAGCACCCTTCAGTTTTTTCACCGCTATTTGCGCGGACCCCATGCTCATCTGTTTTTCCCCTATGAGGAGGGGAACAGATGGGGCGAAGAAAGATACATTAGTCAATATTGAAAGTACAGGTCAATTTGTGATTAATATTGTCAGTGAAAGTATGGCAGCACAAATGAACGATTGTGCCATTGAGTTTGCTTCCTCTGTGGATGAAATAGAGGAAGTGAATCTAACAAAGGAACAAAGTATTAAAGTGAAAGTACCTCGAATCAAAGAATCACTCGTTCACTTAGAATGTGAGCTCTATCAAGTATTGCATTTTGGCGATAAGCCTGGTGCGGGCAGTCTTGTGATTGGAAAAGTAATACATGTCCATGTAAACGATGAGCTTTATGATAAAGGGAGAATTGATACATTAAAATTACAGCCGATAGGCAGAATGGCTGGTAACACCTTTACTAACCCATTGGCAAAAACGTTTGATATGATTCGAAAATAGATAATAGGTGAGTGCCATGAAATTTGTAACCTTTGAAAAAGCAGACAAAACAATCAGATCTGGGTGGCTGGATGGTGACTTTGTAGTGGATATGTACGAGGTTTCTGATGGCAAACTGCCTAAAAGCCTGCTGGAGTTTTTAGATAATAGCGAAGAAAATATGAAAATGGTGATGAATCTCGCTCCAGTAACTAGTGAACAACAAAAAGGAAGGTATCCATTAAGTGAAATTCGGTTAAAAGCACCTCTTCCTATGCCCAGGAGCTTTCGTGATTTTTATGCATTTGAACAGCATGTTAAAACAGCAAGGGAAAACCGGGGCCTTGAGATGATTCCGGAATGGTACGACATCCCTGTTTTTTATTTTTCTAATCATCTAGCATTTAAGGGTCCAGATGATGCTATCATGATGCCAAATGAATGTGAATGGCTAGATTACGAGTTGGAAATTGGCTGTATTATTGGGAAAAAGGGTAAAAACATTAGAGCGGAAGACGCCGATAAATATGTTTTTGGTTATTGTATATTAAATGATTGGAGCGCAAGGGACCTTCAAAGGAAAGAAATGAAGGTAGGTCTTGGTCCGGCAAAGGGGAAGGATTTTTCAACTTCTATTGGTCCATGGATTGTTACGAAAGAAGAGTTGGAGTCGCTTAGGGCTGATAAGGGTTATGATCTACAGATGAGGGCGCGTGTGAATGGTACTTTGCTTTCAAATGGAAATATGAAGGAACTTCATTATTCCTTTGGTGAGATGATTGCGAGAGCCTCAGCGGGTGTTATACTTTACCCTGGAGAAATAATTGGTTCAGGAACAGTTGGTACAGGTTGTATTCTCGAACTTGGCCAAAAGGTCCACAGATGGCTTTTACCAGGTGACCTAGTAGAATTAGAAGTTGAACATCTCGGTATTCTTTGTAATAAAATTACGGATGGAAATGAGGTGAAATAATGTATTACCGTCAAATGGGAAAAATCCCGCATAAACGGCATACGATGTTTAAGAAAGAAGATGGGAGCCTGTATCGTGAACAGGTAATGGGGACGAGAGGGTTCTCAGGAACCCAATCTATTCTTTACCATCAGTACATGCCAACGGAAGTATTAAAGTCAGAATTAATCGGTACTTATTTGCCTGAATATGAGGAACAGCAGTCTTTGAAGCATCGGCACTTTTTTAGTAGTAAGACGGATAAGCAAGGGGACGGTCTAACTGCTCGAAATTATCTTTTAGGAAATCAGGACTTACTAATTGGAACGGCAAATGTGACTACGCCAATGAAGAACTTCTATCGAAACGGTGATGGGGATGAAATGCTGTTTATTCATCATGGTACTGGAAAGTTAGAGACAATGTTTGGTACCATATCTTATCGACCAGGGGATTACCTTATTGTACCTATTGGAACGATTTACCGTGTAGTTCCTAATGAAAATGAAATAACAAAAATGTTATTTGTGGAGTCCTTTAGTCAAATTACTACCCCTAGACGTTATCGGAATGAATATGGTCAGCTCCTTGAACATAGCCCGTTTTGTGAGCGGGATATACGTGGACCTGAAACACTTGTAACTTATGATAAAAAGGGAGAATTTGAGGTATTAACGAAATCAAGAGGGGTCATTTCTTCACATATACTTGGACATCATCCACTTGATGTCATTGGCTGGGATGGGTATTTATATCCTTGGGCCTTTAATATAGAGGATTTTGAACCTATTACAGGGAGGGTCCATCAGCCCCCTCCAGTCCATCAGACATTTGAAGGAAATAATTTTGTTGTTTGTTCTTTTGTACCACGCCTGTATGACTATCATCCGGAAGCCATTCCAGCACCGTATTATCACAGTAATGTGAATAGTGACGAGCTCCTCTATTATGTGGAAGGTAATTTTATGAGCCGTAAGGGAGTTCAGGAGGGTTCAATTACACTCCATCCAGGTGGTATACCCCATGGGCCACATCCTGGTAAAACAGAGGCGAGTATTGGAAAAAAAGAAACGCTAGAACTAGCTGTTATGATCGACACCTTCCACCCTCTTAAAATTGTAAAAACTGCACAAGAGTTAGAAGATCCCGGCTATATGTTTACTTGGAATGAGAATTAATGATGAGGCTGACTCAGGGTTTTTGAGTTGGCCTTATTTTTTTGTCCTGTATACGCAAATAAAAAGCGCTTATACTTATAAAAATGGTATGGTAGAAATATCTATATAGTCTAAAATGAATCGAGGTGTACTCATGGAGCTTGAAAAAATAATAAACAAACTAACAAATCATACTCCAACTATTTTAGGGAGTGAGAAATTTTCAAAATATGCAGTCATGCTGCCGCTTATACAAAAAGACGATGAAATTCATGTATTATTTGAAGTGCGGTCTCTGGAATTAAGAAGGCAGCCAGGGGAAATATGTTTCCCAGGAGGAAGGATAGATTTACAGGATACAGATGAAAAGGGGGCAGCCATTCGAGAGACGGTTGAAGAATTAGGAATTAGAAGAGAAGAAATAACTAACATATTTCCACTTGATTATATGATTTCCCCATTTGGAATGATTGTTTATCCGTTTGTTGGATTGATTACTAATCCTGAGGACATACAACCAAATCCGTCAGAGGTTGGGGAGGTCTTTACAGTCCCTATATCTTTTTTTATCCATCATTCTCCATCCATTTACCACATTAACTTTAAAGCGGAGCCAGAAGAAAATTTTCCATATGAGCTAATAGCGGGTGGAGAGAACTATAATTGGCGGACGAGAGACCTGGAAGAATATTTTTATCTTTATCATGATAAAGTAATTTGGGGGTTAACTGCCAAAATCCTCTCCCATTTTATTGAAATGGTTCGCTAGATAATTAAATTAATAATAATAAACAGTGAGACTAGTTTGCTATTCTCACTGTTTTTTTTTGTTTTGTTTTTCTAGAGTGGACAAGTGTGCGTGTAGAAAGGAAAAAAACACTTGATTATTTTCAGAATTGGAATAAAATTAAGATTATATTTTCAGAGGATAGGGAGATGTAACATGAAAGTAGTTAAGTTTGGAGGTTCCTCATTGGCTTCCGGAAAACAAATGGAGAAAGTATACCAAATTATTATATCAGACCTTGAGCGAAAAATTGTAGTTGTTTCTGCACCTGGAAAACGATTTCCTAATGATGAAAAGGTCACAGACTTATTAATACAGTGTGCTGAGGCAGCTTTACAGAACCATAAAACAATGAAAAAGGTTGATGCGGTGATTGAGCGATATGCTTATATTGCTGAGGAACTTTCCCTACCTGATACTGTTATTAGAGAGATTCGTGATGATTTAATGGGAAGACTCCTAGCTGACAAAGAAAAACCAGATCGATTTTTGGACCGGGTAAAAGCAAGTGGGGAAGATAACCAAGCTAAACTAACAGCCGCCTATTTTCGGAAACAGGGCCTTGAAGCCCATTATGTTGACCCTCTTGAAGCGGGGCTCCTTGTCAGTGATGAACCAGGGAATGCTCAAGTACTATCAGAGGCTTATGAAAATTTGTACTCACTCAGAAATCGTTCGGGGATTTTAATCTTTCCAGGGTTTTTTGGTTACAGCAAGGAGGGGGAAGTGTTCACATTTTCCCGCAGTGGATCTGATATTACGGGCTCTATCTTAGCCAATGCAGTAAAAGCCGACTTATATGAAAATTTTACTGATGTGGATGCAGTCTATTCTGTTAACCCAAATATTGTGAGTAAGCCAAGAGAAATTAAGGAATTAACATACCGTGAAATGAGAGAACTATCATATGCAGGGTTTACCGTATTGCATGATGAAGCACTGGTTCCGGCCTTTCGAGCTGGAATACCTGTTCAGATTAAAAATACGAATAATCCAGCAGCTCCTGGTACAAGGATTGTTAATGAGCGGCATAACTCAAATGGTCCTGTAATTGGAATAGCGAGTGACAAAGGATTCTGCAGCATTTACGTAAGCAAGTATTTAATGAACAGAGAAATTGGCTTTGGGCGGAAACTATTGGGTGTGTTAGAGGACTTTGGACTTTCATACGAACACACACCTTCAGGGATAGATGATATATCAGTTATTATGAGAGAGAATCAACTAAATACAAGCCTAGAAAAAAAGATTCTCCATCGTATTAAGACAGAATTGCAGGCTGACTTGGTAAAAGTTGAACATAGCTTAGCACTCATTATGGTTGTCGGTGAAGGGATGCGGCATAATGTCGGTACGATGGCGAGAGCATCTAAGGCATTAGCAAGGCATAGTGTTAATATCGAAATGATTAATCAAGGATCGTCAGAGGTTAGCATGATGTTTGGAGTTAAGGAAGTGGATGAGAAACGAGCAGTTCAAGCTCTTTATGAAGAGTTTTTTGTTCCTGTTACAGTTTAATGGAGATGAAATTAGAGGCTGACTCTTTTACTTGGAGTCAGCCTTCATATATATTCTTCTTCAACTTCGCGCGAGTTTTGATTCCCGCCACAATTGCTATTACAAGACCACCTATAGTATCTGCGATTAAATCAGTCATGGTGTCTTTGTTACCCCCACCTTGTAGGGTCATATTAAAAAATTGATCAGAGCTAAATTCATAAACTTCCCACAAAACTCCTCCAAATGCGGCAAATGATAATGTAAATAAAAAAACAAACCAAGGGGAAATCTCATCTCCAGCATTTCTATGGATTAAGCGTTCGTATAAGGCAATTCCTGAAAAAGCAAGGATGGCTCCACTGACAAAGTGCATAAATGTATCCCACCAGCCTAGTCCGTACCAACCTAGGATTGAGCCAAAATATTGGGAGCCTACCAAAAAAATTAAATAAGAAATAACGATTGGCAAATTAAATTGAAGTTTGGTAAACAATGCTAAAAATAGTGGTACCGCACCACAAACAACTCCGCCAATAGCAACGGTTCCCTTAAAGCTCACACCATTTGTAAAATAATATACAGCTAATGCAGCCATAAATAGAACATAAAGTAAACTTAAAATAATAACCAGCTTTCGGTTCATATCTTTACCTCACATTATACGTTTTGTTTTCTTACTATGGAATAAATGGCTATTATTAGACCTCCTGCTAACCCAAAGAGCAAGTCTAACATGGTATCCGTATTTCCTCCACGCTGCATGGTGTGTGTAATTGGAGTCAAGTCACCTAAAAATTCATAAACCTCCCAAATGACACTTGCTAAAGCAGCAAGTGAAAGTACAAACAAAAAAAGAATCCATTTTGAGAGTTCATCGCGTACCTTTTCAGGGATACAAATTTTATACAAAGTAATGCCGGCAAGAGCAACATATAGCCCTTTATAGAAATGAAGGGTAGAATCCCACCATTTATAGTGAAGATAAAAACTAGATATCGATCCGAGAAATAAAGAACAAAAAATGAAGAGATAATATCCCAATATTAGTGGGACATTAAAAGGAATGTTTTTTTTGAATAACAGTAGAAGCGGAATGGCACTTACGAAAATGCCTCCAAGTGATACCTGCCATCTGGATGTATCTCCTTTTAATAAGTAGAAAACTACCAGAAAAACCATAAAAATAATAAATACTACACTTAACACTACAATTAATTTTCGTTTCATGTGCTCACCTCATAATAAAACGCTCTTTACAATTATGTCCAATTAATAAATTTGATATCATTGATTTATTTCTCGCATCCACATCTATAAAGAGGTATATTGAATGAGACGATAGAAACAAGTGTGTAGAATAAATAGGTGGAGGTTTCTATGCAAAAAGCACAAATACCAACATACGAGCGGATTGCAATTGATTTAGCCAGTAGAATATACGATGGAAAGTTTAAAGTTGGAGAAAAGATTCATGGAAGGTCGACTTTAGCGAGCGAATATAAAGTATCTCCCGAAACAGTTCGAAGAGCGATAAAGATATTGGAGGATGTGGACATCGTCCAATCCACAAAAGGCAGTGGGATTGTTATCTCCTCTAGAGAGAATGCCTATAAATATATTCATCGTTTTTCGAATTTAGAGAGTATTAAAGATCTTGAGAAACAAATGAACTCATTAATAGAGGAAAGAGATAAACTGGATGAGCAGCTATTTGAAACATTAAGAAAAATTATGGATTACTCAGGAAAACTTCGTCATACGAATCCATTAGCCCCTATTGAGATAGAGGTTTTCCCAGGTTGTTCTCATATTGGTCAAACAATTTCTGAGACAAAGTTTTGGCAAAATACTGGGGGAACTGTCATTGGTATGAAACGAAAGGGTGAATTGATTATTTCACCAGGGCCCTACGCATTAATTATGGAGGGAGATACACTCCTAATTATAGGTGATGATCAAACCTATGATAGGGTGCTTCATTTTTTACACGACTAGTTCTAAAAAGAAGAGGCAACCTCATAAGGGTCTGCCTCTTCTAAATAGTAGGAATGAAAATCTATTCAAGTAAACCTTCTTTGTTCAGGAATTCTTTGGCTACTTTTGCAGGTGACTGTTTGAGACTATCAACCTTATAATTCAACTCACGCATTTTTTCGTCTGTCAGTTTCCCTGATAGAGAATTTAATACTTTTTTAAGCTCTGGATGTTCCTTTAAGGTTTCTTCCTTAATTATAGGAACTGCGTAATATGGAGGGAAGAAGTGTTTATCATCTTCTAATACTTTTAATTGGAAGGCTTCAAGTAAGCCATCTGTAGAAAACGCATCAATTACATCACTCTTATGGTTCTTGAGAGCGGTATAGCGTAGTCCACCGTCTACTGCTTTCACATCTTTAAATGTCATATTATAAGTCTTAGAAAGACCGATTAACCCATCTTCACGATTAGGAAACTCTATTGTTGGACCCATAATCAGGCCGTTGCTCACTCTAGCAAGGTCGGAAATGGTGTTTAAATTATATTGTTTAGCTGTGTCCTGTCTCACTGCCAAAGCATAGGTATTATTAAATCCAATTGGTTTTAATAATTCAATATCATATTTTTTCTTAAATTCTTTTTGAACATAATTATAGACTTGATCGGGATTACTTTGTGGAGGCTGGTTTAAAATATTAACCAAGCCAGTTCCGGTATATTCAACATATAAATCAATATCCCCGTTTTTAAGGGCACTAAAGGCTACCTGACTACCGCCAAGATTCAACTTTCTCTCAACTTGGATATCTGTCTTATTTTCGATTAAATCGGCTAGCATGTTTCCTAATATTAATTGTTCACTGAAGTTTTTCGAACCAATGACAATCTTTTCTTTTGCATTTGCTGTTGAATAAACTTTAAAGGCGCCAGCAGCTACCAATAATAAGGACGCAATGGCAATCATAACTTTTTTTGCCATTTTACCTTTTTTAACAGAATTCGTGGACCTGCTTTTCTTGCTAGTATAAGAAAGTGAAGCT
Source organism: Neobacillus phoenicis (assembly GCF_047302305.1). Lineage (NCBI taxonomy): Bacteria > Bacillati > Bacillota > Bacilli > Caryophanales > Bacillaceae > Neobacillus > Neobacillus phoenicis. The sequence continues at coordinate 2,589,055 of NZ_CP154847.1, forward strand.
TCAAGTTTTCCGACAACAAAGTCAATCAAGAGCGCTAAAATACACGCTGGTATTGCTCCAGCTAAAATCATGTTGTTATCAACAGTCTGTACTCCGGAGAATACTAAATAACCAAGCCCACCTGCACCTACGAAGGCTGCAATCGTCATTAGACCAACAGCAGTAACTGCTGAAATTCTGATACCCGCCATAATCATCGGGAAGGCAAGTGGTAACTGCACCTTTCTCATCGTTTGACTTTTGGTCAGACCGATGCCTTTGGCGGCTTCCAGAATGTCTCCATCAATGTTTGTTAAACCCGTATACGTATTCTTTACAATAGGGAGGAGAGAATATAGCACGACCATTACAATTGCCGGGTTACTCCCAATTCCAATAAATGGTATAAGAAAGCCGAGTAAAGCTAAGCTGGGAACAGCTTGAATAACATTTGTAGTTCCAATTATAGGTTTTGAAAGCTTTGGTTCATTTGAAATTAAGATTCCTAGTGGAATACCGATAATAATAGCAATGAGTACAGAAATGATGCTTAAATAAAGATGCTGTCCTAATAAGTCAGTAATTTGTTCATAGTTTGAAGTTACATAGTTCCAAAAATTACTCATCAAAATGCCACCTCCAAGTCAATTAGTTGGCTACTTAAAGCGGATAATATACTGCTTCTTGTAATAAGACCAGTTAATTGGTTAGTCTGATTAACAACAGGTAAATATCCAATTTTATGTTCATTCATCATCGCTAAGACAGAGATTAAATTGGCATCTTGTGATACAGATAATACATTTTTCTCCATGATATGTTCGATTGAAGTATTCCTGTTAAGCAACTGGATGCTTTTTAAAGTAACTAGCCCCTGAAGGACGTTGCTTCTGTCAGTTACCATTAAACTATCCACTTTATTTTCTTTCATGATTTCAATCGCCTGCAAGACGTTTCGCATCGCATTAATCTTAATTGGATGATGAATCATAATATCCTCTGCCAATAATAATTCAGGATTGTTCCAAACTCTTCTTTTTCCAATAAAATCTTCTACAAAGTCATTAGCAGGATTTTTAAGAATATTTTCCGGTGTGTCATATTGTAGAATGTCTCCATCTTTTAAAATACAAATTTTGTCTGCTATTTTAATAGCTTCATCCATGTCATGTGTGACAAAGATAATAGTTTTATTAAGTTCCTTTTGCATTTGGAAAAGTTCATCCTGCAGAGAGCTTCTTGTAACTGGGTCTAGTGCGCTGAAGGGTTCATCCATTAAGATGATATCGGAGTTTGTTGAGAAGGCTCTTGCTACACCAACTCTTTGCTGTTGACCACCACTTAACTCTTTTGGAAAGCGTTGTAGGTATTCTTTTGGTTCTAAACCTACCAATGTGAGTAATTCCTTTGTTTTATTAGCAATTGCCTTAGGATCTTCTCCCTTGAGTTTAGGAATTAATTCTAAGTTCTCTTTAATGGTCATATGTGGAAACAGCCCGGTGTTTTGAATAACATACCCAATATTCCTGCGAAGTTCTATTGGATTCATTGTTGAAATATCTGTTCCATTAACAAATATATTTCCAGCGGTAGGTTGAATCAATTTATTAATCATTTTAAGCAATGTTGTTTTACCACAACCACTCGGACCAATAAAGACAACTAATTGACCAGCCTCTATTTCCAATGAGAATGGATTAATGATTGTTTTGTTGCGATATTTTTTTACTATGTTCTTAAACTCTATCAAGTTCATTCCCCCTTAAGAAATGTATTACCCAGTTAACTAACAACTTAATCATAACACAAAGGTTGTTGGTTTGTCGAACCTTGTGGTGCACTGCTTATTTGTGAGAGTGTTAGTTTAGTTGTTTTTACAGAAAAATGTTAAAATGAATTTAATATTATTTTTAGATGAGGGGGATTGTTATGGGCATTATTCGTGATAAGTTGAGCACAAAATTTTTTCTTTTTCTCTTGTTGGCTTTTTTATTAATTCATGTACCTCTTTTTGGAAATTATATAAAAATAATCAATACCCTCATCCATGAATCAGGCCACGCATTGATTGCTTTATTCGGAGGGAAAGTAGAGCGGATTTCTTTATTTATGAACGCAGAAGGAGTTACGTATAGTAGCCAGTCGACATGGATCGGTAGTTTCGTGACAAGTCTTGCTGGGTATATATTTGCTTCATTTATGGCATTTTTATCTTTTTTACTGATTGGTAAAAATAAACATACAATATTAATTGATATTTTATTAGGATTTGTCTTTTTAAATCTAATTTTTTGGGTACGAAATCCTTATGGGATATTTTGGCTTTGTTCTTTCGCTGTTGGTTTTCTTTTCCTACTCATTAAAGGAAGTCAAAATGTAAGAGAGTATTCATTATTGTTAATAGCATCAATTTTACTTGTTGACTCGGTTAAAAGTGCTTTTGAAATTCTGTATCTAAGTTTTCTTCAACCTCCTGTAGCAGGGGATGCAGCAAATCTTGCACGTCTAACAGTGATTATCCCTCCACAAATCTGGGGAATCTTCTTCTTCCTTCAAGCTATTTGGTTTTGTTATTTTGGATTAAAAAGAGGTTATTATAGACTAGGTAAATAAGGGGATAGCTGACCCTAATGAAGGTTCTGGCTTTATGAGTCAGCTAATTAAGTAATTATTTCCCTAAGTCTTTTTTGGTCATCTCACTTCGAATACTTGTTTCCTTAGAGAATTCGGTATCTTGTTTCTTATTGTTTGGATATTTATTTTTACGTTCACGGTTATCGTTACGATTGGTCATGATTGTTACCTCCCTTCTGCGTCTTCTTAAATTATTTTTAGCAGCGAGTGCTTTTTTACTCAAATTTTTATTTTGTAACTTAAAGGAAAAGCTCGACCATATCAAAGTGATACGGTCGAGCCTTAGTTATCAAAGTGATAATATTGAATCCACTTGTACGGAACGATACTCTTCTGTAAGATTGTCAATAATTTTTTGGACCGGAAGGATGTCTTTGATTTCATCCACTCTGGCTCCAGCAAACACAAGCCCATTTTCAACATCCCCTGAAACGGATGTTAGTAATGAATCTAGGGTGCAAAATCGGTATGAGCAATTTTTTAAACAATCATGGCATTTCGCGATTTTAAGTTTATTTGAACCACTAATTAATTTAGTAAACTTGTTATTTATTGCTCTGCCTTGTAAACCCACGGTGGTTTTCACTAGGACTAAATCTTCTTTCTTTGCTTTTACATACTTTTCCTTAAAAGCAAATGGAGCATCACATTCCTCACTCGCTACAAATCTCGTCCCCATTTGTACTCCAGATGCACCCATGGAAAGTGCTTTTGCAATATCATAACCATTCATGATTCCACCAGCTGCAATAACTGGTATAGATACGGCATCAACAATTTCTGGTAGGATTTCGAACATCGGACGGTCTGTTCCAAGATGTCCTCCAGCCTCAAAACCTTCTACGACCACTGCCGCTGCTCCGAGCCGTTCAGAAATTTTTGCTAGTTTTGCTGAAGAGACAATGGAAATAACAGGTATTCCAGCTTGTTTACCCCAAGAATACATATCTCTAGAAATTCCAGCTCCGGAAATAATAAAATCAACCTTCTCTTCTAAAGCGGCTTTCATTTTTTCAGCAAAGTCATTCATAGCAAAAAGAACATTTACGCCAATGTATCCTGAACCCTTAATATGATCCTTGGCTTTCCGGATATGTGCTCGTAACTCATCTACGGTTATTCCAGTACCAGAAATAATCCCAATCCCACCTGCATTTGCGACAGCCGAAGCTAGCTTGCTTAGTGAAATACCTACACCCATGCCACCCTGTATAATCGGAACCTTTGGCATCATATGACCAATTTTTAACTGCGGAAAATTCAATTTAATACCTCATTTCATGTTTTAGTTATTTCTCCTGCATCATAACATTCGGATGTATTCATGTCTGTGATTACTATCACCTGGTCATATAAGTAGGTTTTATACTTTGAAATTTTATTTGGATAAGAGTAATCTTAAGGTTACAAACTACTAAACGTTATGAATAGAGATTGGAAGGTGTAGGTATGGTCAAGCTTTTTACAGATATTGATTTAGATGGTCTGGGGTGTGGACTGATTGCAAAAATAGCTTTTGGAGATAAGGTCAATGTATACTATTCTTCATATCGAAATCTAAATCAAAGAGTTGAGTCAGTAATCACAAATCCAGAGAATGCAGAGGAAGAAATCTATATTACAGATTTAGCAGTAAATGAGCTTATTGAGAAGAAACTCGAAGAACGGTACCAGCGGGGGAAACATGTACAAATGATTGATCATCATGTAACTGCCATGCATTTTAACCAATATAAATGGGGTTTTGTAAAAACAGAATATGAAACAGGAAATCTAACTTGTGCAACCTCTTTGTACTATGATTACTTAATTGAGAATCAAATAATAGAGCGAAATAAGGCTTTAGAGGAGTTTATTGAATTAGTTCGACAGTATGATACTTGGGAATGGGATCAAAACAATAATGTCACAGCAAAACGGTTAAATGATTTGTTTTATATTTTGAATCGGGAAAAGTTCGAGGAAGAAATGCTAAAGAGGTTAACCGAAAATAAAGAATCATTTATGTTAAATGAGACAGAAAATTTGCTCCTCGATATTGAAGAGCAGAAAATTAGTCGCTATATTCATTCTAAAAGTAGGCAAATGATTCAAACCTTTGTAGATGATTACTGCATAGGAGTTGTGCATGCAGAGCAGTATTTGTCAGAACTCGGAAATGCCTTAAACAATCTTTATCCCCATTTGGATATGATTGTCTTATTAAATGTGGGTGGTAAGAAAATGGGCTTCCGAACCATTCATGATGAGGTCAATGTGGCTCAATTCGCCAAAAAGTATGGGGGAGGGGGGCACCCTAAAGCATCTGGTTCAGAAATGACAAGTGAAGCCTTTAAATTATTTATTGAGAATATATTTGAATTCATGCCACTTAAACCAGATTCAGATCGAAATGAATTCAACGTAAAAAATTCACCATTCGTTACTAGTTATCAAAACCAACAGGGTGAAAATTTTTATGTCCTGCGATTTGCAGAGGATAACCATTTTAGCATTTTACATAATGGAAAGAAATTGGAGGGAAGCTTTAAAACATTTGCCGAGGCAGAAAGGTTTCTTAAACGAAATAATTCATGTTGGCTTCGTCCAGATAATGAATATCTTAGGTTTCTCTCAAACGTTCTTCGGGAACCCCTTGAAGTGATAAAGGAAAATTACGATGAGATAATGAGCAACAGAATAATGGATATTATTGACCATTGAGGAAGAGAGCTTAGTTTATTAAGCTCTCTTTTTATTTTGGTAAATTTATCGTGGGTAATTCGGATTACTATTTCAGAATTGTAATTGATATGCAATAAAAAGTAAATTGAACAACATAATTCTGTAATCTTAGCAGGGTAGAATAATGATTAGACCAGTATGCTTAACAAATTTAGGGCTACCTTTATCGGGAAAAAGTTATTTGTATACCTTTTTGGGTCAATTATACACAACGGGGTGATAAAATGGCTTCCACTTCAAAAAGGAGTAAATATTTTGATAACGCAAAATTTATTTTGATATTTCTCGTGGTTTTTGGACATCTCATTAGTCCATTAAAAGAACAGGATGGATTTCTTTTTACTTTATATACAGTTATATTTCTTTTTCATATGCCAGCTTTTATCATGATTTCAGGGTATTTTGCAAAAGGATTTAATAAGAAAGGCTATTTATCCAAATCAGTACAAAAAATATTAATACCTTACTTTATATTCCAAATTATGTATTCCATTTATTATTACTTTAATGGTCAAGAGGAAAGGCTTAGTTTTGATTTTTTACATCCTCATTGGACGCTTTGGTTTTTACTAAGCTTGTTTTGTTGGAATTTGTTATTATATCTATTTGCAAAATTAAAATGGATGGGATTTGCCCTAGCAATAATGTTAGGAATTTGTATAGGTTATGTTGACCAAGTGGGAAGTTTTTTAAGTATATCTAGAACATTTGTATTTTTTCCATATTTCTTATTAGGCTATCTGTTAAAAGAAAATCAGCTTAGAACTTTAATTCGTACAAAGTATTCACTTCCAATAGGATTAATCATCATTGCAGGAACACTGATATACTTTGGGACTGCCTTTCCAAAAGATGCTGTTCCGTGGCTCTTAGGAGATACTTCATATGCAAATATGGGTGGAAAGAACATTTCAGATGGTTTAATAAGAGGGATTCAATATGTATTAACCTTAATCGTAATCTATGGATTTATGGTTTTAATTCCATCAGCCCACTTTAAGGTTACAAAAATAGGAGAAAGAACTCTCTATGTCTATTTGTTCCATGGATTTATTATTAAATCAGTTCAGATGTTTATGCTCGATGACAATATACATCCTATTTTAGGAAATTACCTTTTTCTATTTATCTTCTCATTTATTATCTGTTTAATTCTTGGTAGTTATTTAATTAAAAAATATACACGGCCACTTGTTGAACTACGAATATAAATTTTTGTAAATACCACAATTGGAAAATATTAACTTGATAAAACCAAGTAATAAAGAGGTAGCCACTTCAGGTTACCTCTTTACTCATTTCTAATTAGTAAGTTAATTGATTAAAAACCAAATATAGAACTAACGATATTTTTCTTTTTCCTTTTTACCTTTCCTGAATTAAGAACAAGTGGTTGATCTAATTGTGCAATTCTTTTCATTTCATTAAATTTTTCATCAAGGTCACTTAGCTGTTTAGTTAAGTGTTTTACTTGATTTTGTAAATCCTCTATTTCTTGACGATGTTGAAGAAGTTGATAAGATGCAACAGAATCTGCCTTTGTATTTACACTTACCTCTAAGTTATTAACTTTCTGTATAATCTTCTCCAAAATCTCATCCTTTTCAATTGCAGTTACTACTCCTTTTCGAACACTCTTCCTTGCTTTAACCGGAGTAATTTCTTGTAGAAGGATACCATTTTGAAGCTGTTCATGAATTGTTTTTAGTTGATTAATATCTTCCTTAGTAAAGTGATAATGCCCACGGTCATTTTTTTCCATCGGAAGCTCGAGCTGTTTCACCCATCTTTGAATGGTACTTGCAGATACCCCTAATGATTTTGCTACTTCGCTTGTATTCATGTCAAAACCTCCTAGTAATTAAATAACCCCAAACCATGAGTGACGATAGGCTAAGAAAAACGATTATGAATAAAAGGAGCTTTTAACATTTAATGAATGATCCTTAATTAGCCCAAAATTTCCACCATTTCTTTTCTTTAGCAGCAGCTACATCTCTAAAACTTGTAAGCATTTGTTGGAAAGCTAATTCTCTTTGGGTAACTTCATGACGGTATTGATTGCGCTCCTCAATGAAAAATTCCCTGTCTTTAGTAATAGCTTCGGTAAGACCTGAAATTTCGGTATTTGTTACATCAACATAATGTGCTAATTCCTCAGTTGTCTCAGATAATTGCTTTGAAAGAGTGAAAATCTCTTCTGAAGTATCTATGGAAACGTTAGCAATGCTTTTGGAAAGGTATTGTAATGATTGTGAGGTATTCTCTGATGTTCTTTCAAGTGACTCCGATAATTCTTGTATATCAGCTTTTGTTGTTGCTGAGGATTTATAGATGGAGTCAGAAATAGACTTAACTGTATGATAAGTTCCTTTATATATTTCTTTTTTTACTTCTTCAACAACTTCCTTCCGAACTACATTCCGAATTTCTTCCTTTACTTCATTTAGGAAGTTTTTCTTATAGTTCTCCATGGCTTCAAAAAATAGTTCTGTGTTATTAAATACGTCATCATGAACAGCAACAGGAGTTAGAGAATCAGCAATTACTTCTAATGGTACCTCACTTACAATAGTCTCACTTTCAGGTTCTTGTTCTTGTGTTTGCTCTAATTGTGTTTCACTAGGCGTTACCTCGGCTGGAATTGTCTCGATTTCAGCTTCCGGTCCTTTAAGCAATTGTTCACGAATTAAAACCTTGCTTAATTTTTTTGAAGCCATTTGTTTTATTTCTAGTAAGAAATCAATTTCTACGTCAGTGTAAATTCTTGCACCTTGTTTTGAACGGGGAATTTCTAATAAATCTTCAAATTCCTTCTCCCATTGGCGTAAGATTCCAGGCGCAACATTTATTTTTTTTGACACTTCTTTTAAGGTATAGGTCTTCATATAAAATCTTTCCTTTCTTTTTGTATCTAGGAAATATTTCTTCATAAATAAACTATTCACCATTAGGCATCCAATTTTCCTGCTACCTGACAAAAGCTATCAAAACAATACTGAAAACTTGGAAAACCAACATATTTTTGCAAAAGGTGCGCTTTGTTGTGGAAATATTAAAAAAGTGGTTGAGCAATGAAAAAAAGAGGTTTAATATGGGAAAGTAAATGATGAAGAGAGAAGGATTTACATGTGGATTGCAGCTGCATTTGTAACAATGGTTAGCTTCGGAGCTAATAATACTATTTTTAAGTGGAGTACTGGACGGGGTCTATCAAAAGTACATATTCAATTCTTTTTCTATTTTGTCGCCTTTATAGTAACTCTTGGTTTTGGAATGGTTAATGACTCTTTGCATATGAATCTAATAACCATTTTACTTGGCTCATTGATAGGGATATTAAATGCAAACGGGAATATCCAAATGTCAAAAGCATTTGAAAAGGGACCTGCCAGTTTAACATCTCCCTTAATTGGCATAAATGCCATATTTCCTATACTTTGTGCTGGTCTTATTTTTCATGAGCATATCACTGTTATCCAGTGGATAGGAATACTTATTATGCTTGGGTCTGCCATGATTATCCAGTATTCATCTGATAAGAATAGAAATATAAATTATATTCCATGGATTATTCGTGTTGGGCTAGCGATTGCATCTTTTGGTTTACTAGGAATCTTAATGAAAACGACATCTTATTTACATATTCAGTCATTGGAAATTTTAATCTCCATGTATGGTGGGGGAAGTATATATTTAGCAATTAGTAGTATTACAATGAAGGAAAAGTGGCAAGGTTTAGAAATAAATGTAGGAGCCGTCGTTGGCCTGATAAGTATTTTAGGCTATAGCAGTTATTTTTTTGCTTTAAGAACTGGTACAGCCAGTATTGTATTCCCGATTGTAAGTTTAAATTGTTTAGTGGTTGTCTTTGCAGGCTATTTAATTTATAAAGAAAAATTAAAAAGATATCAGATCATAGGTGTATTGTCAGCATTACTTGGGATTATTTTTACGAAATTGTAGTTCAAAAAGAGGTTGACCCTTTTGTGTAGAGTCAACCTCTTTTGATTGATAACTATCCTCTCAATTATTTCACTAGCTGAAGCCTTTTTAACCCATTATATATACCAGAGTTAGTCACATCTGTGGTTTTATGTTTTGCATATTGAAATAGTTCTGGATGACCATTCCCCATAGCAAAACTCTCTCCAACATTTTGAAGCATTTCCTTATCATTCATTCCATCACCAAAGGCAATAGAACATTCTTTATTCAAGCCAAGACGCTTTAAAACCATTTGAACCCCATAGCCTTTGTTTACTTTGTCTCTAATTACATCATAACAATGCCTCATTCCTTCAACATTGACTTGGGATAAATGGATGCCCTCCTCACTGTTATAAAGAGATGCCTCATTTTCTTGGAGATTGACCAATGTCATCCCTAATACAATGCTGTTAATAGAAGGAGAATAGGTTTCATTTTTATGTAAATGGAATTTTTTTATAAACTCATTCATCATTTCTGAGTTTAAATCTGTATAGTAGTTTTTTTCATGCGTATACAGCACTGCCTGATGCTGGTTTGCAGCCGCAATTTCTAGAAAATGTCTCACAGTTTCACTGTTCATCGGTTCTTGAAATATATCTTGTCCTTGATAAATTGCGTATGCCCCGTTATAGCCAATAAAAGAGTTAATATTCAATTCCATCGCAATGTCATCAATTTCGTGAAGCGGTCTCCCGGTTGCTAGAAATACCTCTATTCCTTTTTTCTTAATCTGTGAAATGGCTTCTTTGGTTGAATCTTCAATCGTATCCTCCGGGGTAACTAGTGTTCCATCGATATCTAAAAATAAGATTTTGTAATCAGTCATGAATGGTCTCCTTTTTGTAATCATACAATTAGTTTACCACTTATTTCATAGATATTTCACTCAACCGTGGATGAAAGATAGTTAGAAAAATTTTTCACTATGAAAATTTTATTTTTATGGTATAGTTAGTAGCGGAAAATAAAAATAAAATTCGCTTTTTGCTAAAGAGGTTCTAGCACCCCTCTCAAAAAAAACTAAGAGAAACAGCACTGCTTTCTTAGTAGTGCTGTTTTTCCTATTTAAGGAGAATGAAGGATATGAAAAACAGCAAAGCGTTAGTTGTCTTTAGTGGTGGTCAGGATAGTACTACTTGTTTATTTTGGGCATTAAAGAACTTTAATGAAGTTGAGGTAGTGACTTTTGATTATAACCAGCGTCATAGTCTTGAAATCGAGTGTGCAAAAAGTATTGCAAATGAACTTGGTGTCAGGCACCACATTTTAGACATGGCCCTTTTAAACCAATTAGCTCCTAGTGCGTTGACACGGGATGATATAGATGTTAAGGATGGAGAAGAGGGTGGATTGCCATCTTCATTTGTTCCTGGAAGAAATCTAGTGTTTTTAACGTTTGCGGGGATTTTAGCGAGTCAAATTGGCGCTAAACACATTGTGACTGGTGTATGTGAAACGGACTTTAGTGGTTATCCGGACTGTCGAGATATTTTTGTTAAATCGTTAAATGTAACACTTAACTTATCAATGGATTCACAATTTGTCATTCATACTCCACTTATGTGGATCGATAAAGCAGAAACTTGGAAATTAGCTGATGAACTTGGAGCGTTAGATTTTGTCAGAAAAAAGACACTAACTTGCTATAACGGCGTAATTGCTGATGGTTGCGGGGAATGTCCTGCCTGTAAGCTAAGAAAAAGAGGCTTGGACGAATACCTTAAAGTAAGAAAGGAGTTTTAACCCCATGTATGGCTTTCGAATTGTTGATAAACTCCAAAAGATTGATGAAGATATTAAAAAAGAACAGCTGAAATATCATCATAAGCGAGTATTAGTAAGTAAGGAATTTACTTTTGATTCTGCACATCATTTACATTGCTACGAGGGAAAATGTAAGAATTTGCACGGTCATACTTATAAAGTAGTCTTCGGATTAAGCGGTTTTGTCGATGACCGTGGTTTAATGATGGACTTTGGCGATATTAAAGAGATATGGAAAGATGAAATTGAAATTTATCTTGACCATAAATATTTGAATGAAACACTCCCCCCTATGAATACAACCGCAGAAAATATTGTTGTTTGGATTTATGAAAAAATGGCAGAGGCTCTCCTTAAAGAAGAAAGACAGCAGCAATACCTTGGTGCAAGAGTAGAATTTGTTCGCTTATTTGAAACACCTACTAGCTATGCTGAAGCTAGAAGGGAGTGGATGGAAGTTGAGTAAAATACCTGTAATGGAAATCTTCGGTCCAACTATTCAAGGGGAAGGAATGGTCATCGGTCAGAAAACGATGTTTGTGAGAACGGCTGGCTGTGATTATTCATGCAGCTGGTGTGATTCCTCTTTTACATGGGATGGGACCGGTAAAGATGATACAAAGATGATGATGCCAGAAGAAATATGGGAAGAGCTAAGAAATCTTGGTGGAGCTGGATTTTCCCATGTTACCATATCAGGTGGTAATCCTGCTTTATTAAAGAATTTATCTAACTTAATCACTCTTTTAAAGAAAAACGATATTAAAATCTGTCTTGAAACTCAGGGGAGTAAATGGCAAGATTGGTTTTTAGAAATTGATGAATTAACCATATCTCCAAAGCCACCAAGCTCAACAATGGTTACAGACTTCACGATTCTAGATTCGATTATAAAGAAGTTGGAAGGGAAGAATTCGTCCAACCGTGTTAGCTTAAAAGTAGTCATATTTGATGAGCATGATTATGAATATGCAAAAGGTGTGTTCCTCCGATATCCGACGATTCCTTTTTATCTACAGGTTGGTAATGATGATATCACAACATCGGATAATCAGGAACTGATAAGCCGTCTATTAAGCAAATATGATTGGCTAATTAATAAGGTGATGGAGGATCAAGATTTTACCAATGTAAGAGTGCTACCACAATTGCATACCTATTTGTGGGGGAACAAAAGAGGAGTATAGTAATTGAAAGCTGCAGCATGCAGCTTTTTTTTATAGAATTTTTCACATGGAGAATACTATCAAAAAAGAAAAAGTGAGGAATCCAATGAAAAAGTTACTATTTCTAATCCTATTTTTTTATTTTTTCGGACATGAGGAAAGGACGTTTGCAGAGAAAAAAGTGCCAATCTTAGTTTATCATTCTATTGCAGAATACAATGGGCATGGATCAAAGGAACTGTATGTAACCCCTGAAAATTTTGAAAAACAAATGGTTTTTTTACGAGATCATGGGTACACTCTTTTAACATTTGAACGGTGGCAAGAAGTCAACCATATAACTAAGCCCATTTTTATTACTTTTGACGATGGGTATAAAAATAACTTAAATGCCTATGCAATTTTTCAAAAATTAAGAACCCAGCACTTTAAACCGATGGGAACTATATTCGTGATTTCTGATTTTATCGGTAGGTCAAACCGTCTTTCAAACTCAGATTTAAAAAGGATGGCGGATTCAGGATTGTTTTCAATTCAATCACATACAGTTACACACCCTGATTTAACGAAGGCAGAAAATGTAGGTTATGAATTAAAGAATTCTAAGGAGCAAGTCCAGAAAATTACAGGAAAACCGGTTTTTGTTCTTTCTTATCCTTATGGAAATACCAATGAAAAAGTAATTTCAGAGGTAAAAAAATATTATAGATTTGCTCTTACCACCACGCCAGAAGTTTTTTCCCCGTCTGGAATAAAAAATGAACTTTATTTATTACCAAGAATATATGTTAAGTATTCAACGACTTTAGATGAATTCAATAATTTAGTAAAGTAACATGATATAGTCGAAGCTCCTCTTGAATATGATTTTTAGAGGGGGGAAAGCGATGACTGCAATTAATGTATGGGAAGAGCATTTATTTTGGTTGGAGATATTACAGGATCATGCGATTTTTGTTCGTGACCATTTGTCAGTTGAAGAACAAAAGGAAATATCAATTGCTGAAAGATTTATTCAATCATTTGGTATAGTACTTAATAACCTTAGACAACTTCATCCTGGGATTGAATTTTCATCTGAAGAACAAATAGCATTGGCAAAGCAAGCGTATTCAGTAGCATATGAATATTACCGATATGAAGGCCATATACAGAACCTTAGAATCCAAAATCAAATTAACCTAAACTTGTCTCCAACGTATTTAAATGGGACATTGAATGAAAATCAAGAGTATTTACGTTTATTATCTTACTTAGTAAATGGTCAAATTCCAGAGCCGCTAATGCTTGACCAACTCTTAGATTTATGGCTGGAGGATCAGTTAGGGCATATCATATTATTAAGAAATGTACTAGACCCTATTGAACTAGCGATAGAAAGACAATCGGAGGCATTCGCACAGAAGTTCCAAATGTTTATCTTGCAAAACCATCATATAAAAGGATATTTACGATTTACCGAACAGGGTTTCCCACGACAAAAAGAACTTGCATTAGAGGTAGGTAGAGCTGTTATTGAAATGAATTTGTTTGTTAGGTCGTCCGTAGAGAAATATAAAGGCGATCGAATATTAAATAAAACTACTTTACGGTTTATAGAACACCACTTTCCTGAAACTTGTTATTTCATAAAAAAACTGGCCGATTTTGCCCCAGAACTTCATTCAGAGGGTTCTCACTGTTCATTAAGAAAACCATCATTTAGTTAAAAAAATGCACCTTAAAAATGGTGCATTTTTTTAACAAGTGCATTTTACACTACTAAATCTATTAATTGTTATTATTTTAAGTGATTGATAAAATCTTGTAAACTGCCCGACATCTCTATGTAACCAAATATTATTATAATAGTGTAAACGTTATGTAGACTTTAGAAGGCAGGTGTTAATATGGAAGAGACCATAGCAAAATCATATTTGCAGAAGTCACTCGACGAGTGGAAGGATGATATTTCATTAGTCTTAAATGAAATAGCTAATGAATATGATGAAGTTGCGCAGGAATTGAAGGTTTATTCATATAAATATGGAATTACGAAGCAAGTAATACAATCAACGGTTAATGAAGAAATAATAGAAAATATTCGCCAAATGTACCATAAACCATTTGAAGAAAGTTATAATCAGCTGAAGGAATACATAAAAGATTTAGAGGAAAAAAGAAGAGTTTTTCAAATGTTCATTCAAAAAATTGAAGAAGTAACAAGAAAAGAAACTGCTAAAATTACTACATTTTAAGATAAAGTATCTTTTCATTAATCCACTAACAACCCAATCATGCCTTGATTGGGTTTTTTTGTCTTTAATTAGATTTGTAAGATTTAAGTAAGAATTGATTAATAAAAAAGAAAAGATTGCTGACTAAAATAAGTGATAAATAAAGGTGCTAAGCACTAATAACAATTAAGGATGGGATTAAAAATGAAAAAATTTTTTGTATTGTCAGTCGTTATGTTTTCATTTCTTGTAACAGGATGTTCTGTTGAAATTGACACTGGTTCATCGAAAATTACTTCACAATCAACTGAATTAGAGGCCAAGTCAGAAGCGATACAGGATCAATTTAATGAGGCAATGGATATGGCCACTGAACTTGAAGGCAAAAATACACTTACAACGAATGACCAAAAAAGATTGGCGAATCAAATTGAAGATGTCCTCTCAGTCATAACTGAATTCAAGGAAGTAAACACCCCGCTGATAGGAAAGAAAATAAAAAATATTGCTGGGAAAAATTTAGAGAACAGAGAAGAAATACTAAGGCGTATACAAGAAAAAGCTGAAGAGGGAAAAGCCACGAAAGAAGATGTACACAAAATGAAGAAAGCTCTTTCCGATGATGTGAACATTAAGCTATTTAATTAAAGAGTTAAATACACAAAGTCGCCAACCAATTTGGCGGCTTTTTTATGAACAAGTGGTTTAGTGTCATGCATATATTGAATAACAGAATTTTATTGTGAGGTGTGAAACAAATGATCACAGCATCCATTGGAAGTAAAACCTACAGAATACCAGATAACCTCGAACAGTATTTTCAAATGTTTCGCTCACATGTCATAGGGATGGATCAGGAGTTTGAAGCTCCCTTTGGAAACAAGAAAATCATTTATGCAGATTGGACGGCTAGTGGAAGACTTTATCGTCCTATTGAACAAAAAATCTCTGAGGTATTCGGACCTTACATGGCTAATACACATACTGAATCAAATATTACTAGTTTGATGATGACAGGGATCTATAAGCATTCTAGGAAAATTATAAAGGAACATGTTAATGGGGATAACCATGATGCGGTTATCCTGGATGGCTTTGGAATGACATCAGTAATCAATAAGTTGCAGCGTTTGTTAGGTATTCGAGTACATGAGAAATGGAAGCATCGGTTGAACCTATCCGAAAATGAGCGACCA
This sequence comes from Neobacillus phoenicis, assembly GCF_047302305.1. NCBI lineage: Bacteria > Bacillati > Bacillota > Bacilli > Caryophanales > Bacillaceae > Neobacillus > Neobacillus phoenicis. The sequence continues at coordinate 2,604,727 of NZ_CP154847.1, forward strand.
ATTATCTTTCTAACCCATATGGAACATCATTCAAATCAAACATCCTGGCTTGAAACAGTTGGAGACGTGGTTATATTAAATCCCGATAAAGATGGTGGAGTGGATGTGCAGCAGCTCGAACAGCTGCTTTATCAGTATAAGGATAGACCGCTAAAAATCGGTTCATTTACGGCATGCTCAAATGTGACGGGGATACAAACCCCATATCACCAATTAGCCAAAATCATGCATCAACATGGAGGTGTTTGTTTTGTTGATTTCGCTGCTTCTGCACCATATGTAAGGATTAATATGCATCCGAAGGATCCATTGGAGAAGCTTGATGCGGTCTTTTTCTCTCCTCATAAATTTTTAGGGGGACCTGGAACGAGTGGTGTGTTAGTTTTTGATTCAAGATTATATTTCAATCAGGTTCCTGATCATCCTGGTGGCGGGACAGTAACCTGGACAAATCCATGGGGGAAACACCAGTATTTTAAAGACATTGAACTGCGGGAAGACGGAGGGACGCCAGGAATATTACAAGCAATTCGAACGGCTCTTTGTATTAACTTGAAAAATCAAATGGGGATACCTAATATACTCAAAAGAGAAAAAGAACAACTTGATATTTTACTTCCTCAATTAGCAGAAATTCCTGGACTACATGTTTTAGATGGTCATATAACAAACCGTTTAGGGATTGTTTCATTTTACATGGACAATATTCACTACAATTTAATGGTTCGCCTACTGAATGATCGATATGGAATACAAGTACGGGGCGGATGCTCTTGTGCAGGAACCTATGGTCATTATCTGTTTGAAATTGATCAGAAGTCATCAAAAGAGATTACTGAAAAAATAAATCTTGGAGATTTATCAGATAAACCTGGTTGGGTGCGTTTCTCCTTACATCCTATTATGACAAATGATGAAATAAATATTTTTGTAAAAGCAGTAAAGGAAATTACCTTAAACATAAATGAATGGAAAAAGGACTATATCTACGATTCATCCAGCAACGATTACTTCTTTATTCATCACAAGCGGGAAGATATGGGGAATTTCTTTCGAATGGAATAATTTTTCAAAAAAATGGTCTATTTATGACCATTTTTTGAACCTTTACCTATACCCCTATATGTAATAAAAGTTTGTGCTATACTTCACATATAGTATTAATTAACTATTTATTCGAAAGAAGGTAATCATAGATGTCTAAGAAAATTGTTATTGTTGGTGGAGTAGCAGGAGGAGCAAACACAGCGGCGAGATTGAGACGTTTGGATGAGCAAGCTAAAATTGTAATGTTTGAAAGAGGGGAATACATTTCTTTCGCAAACTGCGGTTTACCATATTATATTGGTGGAACGATTTCAGAAAGAGACAAGCTGTTAGTTCAAACAGTTGAGGGTATGTCTAAAAAATTCAACCTGGATATTCGTAACTTAAGTGAAGTAACAAAAATTAATCGAGAGAGAAAAACAGTAAAAATCAGGCATGTAAGAACGGGTAAAATATACGAGGAATCATACGACATTCTTGTTTTATCACCAGGCGCAAGTCCTATTAAACCACCTATCGCTGGAATTGAAACAGCGGAATCACTGTTTACTTTAAGAAATATTCCAGATACAGATAAAATAAAGTCCTATGTTGAAACAAACAAACCGAAGAAAGCTATAGTTGTCGGCGGAGGATTCATCGGAATTGAAATGGCAGAGAACCTATGGGATTTAGGGATTGAAGTAACTTTAATTGAAATGTCTAACCAAATTATGGCTCCAATTGATTTTGAAATGGCTACTATTTTACATGGTCACCTTCGTGAAAAAGGAGTGAATTTAATCCTTGAGGATGGTGTAGAAGCATTCGAACAAAATGGTAAAATCGTAAAGTTAACTAGTGGTCAAAAAATTGATACGGACATGATTATCCTAGCTATAGGAGTTAAACCAGAAAATCAATTAGCGATCGGTGCAGGTCTAAAGATAGGCTCGCGCGGTGGGATTCTGGTGAATGAATACCTTCAAACAGAAGATCCAAGTATATATGCGATTGGGGATGCCATTGAAGTCAAGGATTATATCAATGGCCAACCAACTCAAATTCCATTAGCCTGGCCAGCTAACCGCCAGGGAAGAATTGTAGCAGACCATATCAATGGAATAGCTGCTCGCTACAAAGGAACTCTGGGAACATCGATAGCAAAGGTCTTTGATATGACAGTTGCCTCAACAGGAAATAACGAAAAGACGTTAAAACGCTTAGGAATTCCTTATGAGGTTGTACACGTACACCCAGGCTCACATGCAGGCTACTACCCAGGTGCTTTTCCAATAGCATTAAAGTTAATTTTTGAAAAAGAAACAGGAAGAATATTTGGCGCACAAGCTGTGTCCTATGATGGAGCAGATAAGAGAATCGATGTCATTGCAACTGCCATTAAAGGCGGGTTAACTATTTTTGATTTGCCTGATTTAGAACTTGCCTACGCACCACCATTCTCATCTGCAAAGGATCCCGTTAACATGGCGGGCTATGCAGCGAGTAATATAGCTGAAGGAAGAGTGGAAACAGTTCAATGGTATGAAATTGATGAAATTGTACAAAAAGGCGGGTTATTGATTGACGTTCGTGAACCGATTGAACGTGAAATGGGATATATCGAGGGATCCATTAATATACCTCTTGGAGAGTTAAGGGATCGATTAGAGGAACTGCCTAAGAATCAAACCATCTATTTAACTTGTCAAGTTGGTCTACGTGGTTATTTAGGTGCTCGTATCCTTTCACAAAATGGATTTAAAGTAAAGAATCTTGACGGCGGATTTAAGACCTATTCAAGTGTGTTTGAAAATTATCAAAAAAATAATGAGGTTAAAATCATTGATTCTGGCAAGATCGAGGGGATAAAAGTGAATAAGATAAATGTTGAACCTGTTGATACTATTTTAATTGATGCCTGTGGTTTACAATGCCCTGGGCCAATTATGAAGGTATACCAATCAATTGATGGTATGAATGATGGTGAGATATTGGAAGTTCATGCAACAGACCCTGGGTTTGCAAAAGATATTCAATCTTGGTCCCGTAAAACTGGAAATACGTTACTAAATAGTAAATATGAAGATAAGAAATTTAAGGCATATATTCAAAAAGGAACGAAGGAAACGATGAACCCTGTACAGGGAGCAGCTGTGCCGACAGCAAAAGATGGAACTACGATGGTAGTATTTAGTGGTGATCTTGATAAAACAATTGCCTCCTTTATTATTGCTTGCGGTGCTGCTGCTATGGGTAAAAAAGTGACCATGTTCTTTACCTTCTGGGGTTTAAATGTTCTGAGACGTAAAGATGCCCCTCCTGTACAAAAAGATTTAGTAGAGAAAATGTTTGGTATGATGATGCCCAAAGGTGCTAGTGAGCTTCCTCTTTCTAAAATGAATATGGGCGGTATGGGTGCCAAAATGATTAATCATGCAATGGAACGAAAGAACGTTGATAGCTTAGCAACTTTAATGAAAAGTGCAATGGATACAGGGGTAAAACTTGTAGCTTGCTCCATGTCTATGGACATTATGGGGATAAAGCAAGAAGAATTAATCGACGGCGTTAATATTGGAGGGGTGGCTTCTTACCTAGGTGATGCCGAGGATTCTGGATTGAATTTGTTTATTTAATGGCTATGTTAAAGAACATTGTTGGTTTTATATCCTGTTGATTGGAGCGGAAGGCGCGAAGACTCCTGTGGGAGTACGGTTCAGGGGAGACCCCGCAGGCGCAAGCGCCGAGTAGGCTCGCCGAAACGCCCACGGAAAGCGAAGCGCCTGGAGAGGAAATCAACAGACAAATTTAACAAAGCCTATTTAATAAGTATTTCGATAGACTTCTGTGGGATTATCGCTTAAAATCTATACAACAGAGGTGAGTATAATGATCTACGATGATAAGGCAATTAATCGTTTGAAACGGGCTGAAGGACAAATAAAAGGCATCTTGAGAATGATAGAGGAAGGTAAGGAATGTAAAGAAGTGATTACCCAGCTATCTGCTGCAAGATCTGCGATTGACAGGACAATCGCTGTTATTGTTAGTTCTAATCTCGAACATTGCATTCGTGAGTCCATTGAAGCTGGTAATGAAGATTCTTCAAAGCTTGTTGAAGAGGCAGTTAATATGCTAGTGAAGAGTAGGTAAAAAGGGAAACGTCTATCAAAATTTGATAGGCGTTTTTCATTTAAAACAAGGCAGGCAACTAGCAACTGGTATGGTCATATGCTATCAGAAGAAAGGTGGGATAGCATGATCCATATCGTTAAGCCCGGTGAAACGTTGAGCATAATATCAGCTAATTACCGAGTAAGTCTCCGCCGCCTTTATGCTGCAAATCCAGGGGTAGGGCATTTACAGGTGGGGCAGCATATTCAGATTCCTGGTTTGCCGGAGCCAAGCAGCATTCCCTATTCAATTCAAATATCTGTTGGGAAACGAAGACTTACATTATTCAACAACGGAAGGCTTGTTAAAATTTTTCCGATTGCCGTTGGGAAAATGTTAACACAGACCCCATCGGGTGATTACGTCATTGTTAATCGTCAGTATAATCCAGGTGGGCCATTCGGAGTATTGTGGATGTCATTATCCAAACAAGGGTACGGGATTCACGGAACCAATGATCCAAGCTCCATTGGAAAAGCTGTTTCACATGGATGTGTAAGAATGTATAATCGCGATGTGATTCAACTCGCAGATATGGTCCCCAATGGTACTCGGGTAATGATTCGTCCATAAACATAAAAAAGGCCGATTTCTAATCAGCCTTTTTTAATTCTCAACTACAGTGCCAAGCTTATTTCTTTCAGAGGAAAGATTCATACGTATCGTCCAAAGGAAATAAATAACCCCAAGGCTAAGATAAAAAACTCCTCCCATTAATCCCATTATTCGAGGTGAGATATATTCGAGTAATACTCCGGTCATAAACATGGAAATCCCTATACAGGTATTAGCGATAGTTGCGGATAATCCAAAATAAACTCCATGGTATTTAGAAGGAATCGTCTGCATAACAGCTGTATCTAAAAGAGTATTTCCTATGCCGCTAAAAATTGTTAATATCCCGAACAAAATAACAACCATAACAAAAGAGTTTGATTGGCTGATGCTAGATAGGACAACACCTTCCATAAACATACAAATAAACGCAATTGAAAGAAATCTTCCTGTAATCCATCTTGTTAAAATCGGACTTATCAAAAACCCTGTTCCAAGTACACTATATAAAATACCAACACCGAGATCTCCAGCATGGAAGATCTTAACAGCGTACACACTCAACAATACATTTTCAATCCCATTTACCAATGGAACAAGGACATCAAATGTAAGGAGCATGAATAAGAAGGACGATACCATGACAAGGGGAAGAAATTTCCCGGATGGTCTTTTCTCTTTATCCATTTCTAGTATATCTTGAGTAGGATCTAGATTTGGAATGGTACGAATAATAGATCCTGCTAGTATGAATGATAGAATATTTACGAAAAAAGCTGCTTTTGCGCCAAAAAGAAAGGAGATAATCCCTCCACTAAGTGCTCCAACTATCAATACAAACCCAAGTGAGACTTGCTCCCAGGAGTTGATTTCTTTAATATGGTCTGATTGGACAATGGCAGGAATACAAGATTTTCGTGTAGGGCCGTATAAGGCTTCTCCGCTTGCAAGAAGGAAGGAGCCAATGTAGACGATCCATAAATCACCTGACGATTGAACAAATAAGAAGGAAAGAGCAATAAATGATCTTGAAAAGTCTGTGAAAACCAGAACGCTTTTTCGAGACCACTTTTCCGCAACCTTACTGCTAAGTGGACCAAATAGAAGGAAGGGGAGCATTCGTAAAGCCATTGTGATTCCAACGGACAAGCCTGAACCGGTTAGGTGTAAAAGTAGTGCAAGTAACGCCACCTGGCTAAAGCGGTCTCCCACACCATTAATAATCCCAGCAAAAAATAATTTTCGATAGGATTTTTCTATTTTTATAATTTGAAACATCTCTCCATCCTCCAAATAAGATTATCATCTAATTAGATATACTTCTAATTAGATGATAATTTAAATTATTGAAAAAGGAAAGCTGTTTTTGTCAAAATTATAAAAAAATCCCACCTTCTAGAGTAAGAGGGTGGGACAGTTAAATTATTTATAGATTACAATTGAACCAACGGATTTATCTTTGGATTGGCCGTTAACACGAACTTTTAAACCGTAGTTATCGATATCTCGACCTGCATCTGGCATAAATGGATTTTCGAAAGATTTACTGTCATCAAAAAGTGAAACTGCTTTTTGACTTGGTGCAAATAATGTTTGTGTTGTGTAGTCTAGATTTAGCCCAGATGTAGGGTTTAATCCAAAGGCAGCGTCAGCGATATGATAGCGAGTGGTTGCTTCAACACCAGTACTCCATAAAAGGTCATTACCAAGGTGGGCATCAACTACTCCAAGGAAACCACTTCCAGGGTGAACGCCGGTCCAGTTTTCAGTAAAGCTATCATCCACATACCAAACAACTAGTCCACCATCATAACTCATTAGGGAGTTTCCGCGTTTAATATTCTTAAGACCAAGGTCAACTCCATTATGGTTACGCCATTCAAGCAAATAGTAATGATCAGTTAGTTTATTTCCGTCCATCTTAGTAAAACCATTTAAAGTAAATGAAGAAGTTGAATTCTCTGCTCCATCATCAAATAGAGTTTGTCCATCGGCAACTACTTTGATATTATCAGCAAAGAAACCGATATTTGATGTACCCCAATCCGTTGCATAACGAATGCGTAGTTTAATTTTTTGCCCTTTATACTCAGATAAATCAAACGACTGAGCTTGCCAGCCATTAGACTTACCTGTAAACCCAGGCATTGAATTCAAGATTGTTGGATAACCTTCAGGAACTACGTCGGAGCGTGTGTTCGCATTTCCTAACGATTTCCAATCCGTACCACCATCAGTAGAAACTTGAACAAAAGCAAAATCCCATTGCTCTTCTGTATCATACCATGCATCAAAAGTTAATGTTGAAGAGGTTTTTCCAGTTAAATCTACATCTGTTACCATGTTAGTATCCATTTCATCCCTTTGACCGCCCCAGTATTCATAGCTTCCTGCAGCTGGCGTGTTAACAGGGGTTTTCTTTTTAGGTAGATTAACTCTAACTGCTTGATTGTTTTGACCAAGTGGTGAATTTGATTGATCAAGTAAGAAATGTGTTCCTTTAGTAGAAACATCCTCCCAATTGACAACAGTTGGAGCTGTCCATTTACCACCAAGAGTGGATTGGAAGTATTGTTTTGCCCAAGGAGAGAATCCAGTTGGTTCTGAACCTGGTATTTTACCAGCCCAAGAGCCACTTGCCATAATAGACCAATATCCAACTGCTTCACCTGTTCCAGAATAAATGGTATCATACTCATCAGGAAGACCGAGATCATGTCCATACTCATGGGCAAATACACCAGTTGCTCCGTCTTCAGGCATCATCGTATAGTCATAGAATCCTGGTTTTCCAGTTCCAAGTCCATCTGAGTCTACAAATTTTGCGGAACGATGCGACCAGATGGCGTTATCACCTAAGGAACCACCACCAGCCTCTTGACCCATACCAGAGTGGATAATTTGAAGGTGATCGACAAGTCCATCTGGCTCCCAGAAGTTACCGTCACCATCTAAATCATGGGGATCTTCTAAATCGTAATCCTCTAATGGAATACCTGCTGCTAGTGCAGCATTATAAGTATCGATAACTAATTGTTTTGAGCCACCGGGAGTAACATTATCGTGACCTCCTGTTGATTTGTCTGACCCATAATATTTAGCAGTACCAGGAACCTTTAACCAACCGTAAGCATTGCCTTCAATTATGTAAGTTCCACCTGATTGCTCTTCATAGTATTCCTTTTGAGAAACCAATTCTTCTCCCTTAGGACCTTTAAACACGCCTTTATCTCCAAAAATCATATCTTCATAATGTTCGGGAGTATAATCCGGATAATAGTTATCAGTTTCTTCGGGTTTAATATTATTGTGAGCGAAATCAGAGTACTCTACCATTAAAGTTAAAAGTTTCCCTCTTTTCTGTATGCCTGGAGATGTACCTTCTTGTACAGGATCCGGATTCCCCTTTAACTGTCCGTATTTGTTACCTTTACCTTTCAATAAACCATTATTAAAATCTTTAAATTTCCTCTGCTTTTCAGCTTCTGCAGCTTTAACCTTTGAAGCTAAAGGATCATAGGTTGTTGATTTATCTTGCTTTCCTTTTATCACTAAGTAATTATGTAGAGCTTTTTGTTTCTCAGCAGTTGAAGCATTTTTTGAAATAACGCCACGTTTAATGAGGGCGTCTAGTAATTTGTCCTCGTTCACAACAGCCATATCTAATGAACCATAAGAATGTGAAACTGTAGTTGGTTTCTTTAGGACATCACTAGAAGTACTAGCGTAGTTGCCAGGAAAGCCGGCAAACAATGTTCCAGCTAGGACTGCAGTGGAAAGCCCTGTTTTTAATAGTTTCTTCATGAAACTCCCCCTTAAATATATTGGCTTGCTTTTCAATAATATTTTGAAAATTAGGACAAGACAATAGGAGGTTTTCCTTAATTTTCTGTAAATTCAATAAATTATAGTGAATTAGACTCATTTTTCAAGTAAGTATAAAATTTATTTTATTTTTTTCTCCACTTCACAAACCGACCATAGAAATCTAAAATAAAAAAAGGATTTAGGAAAACTTAAGGATAAAATACATATAGGGGTCTGCACGAGGGGAGATTTTCTTTTTGAAAAAAGTTCATATTATCCATGAAAATAGTGAATGGACACAGCATTTAACAAAGCGCCTAGATGAAATTGGGGTGCCTTACGAGGAGTGGCATTTAGATAGCGGTCGTCTCGACCTTTCAAAGGAACCTCCAGAAGGAGTGTTTTATAATCGAATGAGTGCGTCTTCCCATACGAGGGGACACCGTTTTGCACCGGAATTTACAGCTCAAGTACTTGCCTGGTTGGAAGCGCACGGTAGGAAGGTTATAAATGGTACACGTGCTCTTCAGCTAGAAATCAGCAAAGTGATTCAATATTTAGAGCTAAACAAATTTGACATCCAGACACCCCGAACAATAGCTGCAGTGGGGAAGGAGCAAATCCTAGAGGCTGCTGTTGAATTCTTAGATACCCCTTTTATTACGAAACATAACCGTGTAGGGAAGGGGTTAGGTGTTCAACTATTTCAAACTTATGATGGCCTGAAGAGTTATATCGAAGGTCCAGGGTTTGAGGAACCAGTTGATGGTATTACTTTAATACAAGAGTATATACAAGCACCTGAAAGTTATATTACCCGCTGTGAATTTGTAGGTGGGAAGTTCGTTTATGCAGTAAAGGTAGATACTTCGGAAGGCTTCCAATTATGTCCTGCGGATGCTTGTCAAATAGGTGATCTATTCTGTCCTGTAGGGGAAGAAAAAGAAGAAAAACCAAAGTTTGAAATCATTGAAGGTTTTTCAGATTCTATTATTAATAAGTATGAGAAGGTACTAGCTGCCAATCATATTCAAGTGGCCGGCATTGAATTTATTCGCAATGCAGCGGGTGAAATATATACGTATGATATTAATACAAATACAAACTACAATTCAGATGCAGAAGCTAAGGCGCAGAAATTTGGTATGCTAGAACTGGCCAAATTTTTGAAGTCACAACTTTAAATTGTTGTAATATCATTCATATGGAAAAAGAGGCTGCCAAAAGGGCAGCCTCTTTGGTGTCTTATAATTATTCAGCTTTAGCTGCTTGGATTTGTAGATTGATTTTTACCTTATCTCCAACTAAAACACCGCCAGTTTCAAGTGCTGCATTCCAAACTAAACCGTAGTCAGAACGATTGATTGAGCCTGATGCGCTGAAACCTACTTTTTCATTGCCCCATGGATCTTTTCCTTGACCTTCAAATGTAACAACGAACGTTTCAGGCTTCGTTACCCCACGAAGAGTTAAATCGCCAGATACATTGTATTCACCTTCGTCTGTTTTTTCAATCTTTGTTGCACGGAAGTTCATTGTTGGATGATTTTCGACATCAAAGAAATCTGCAGAAACTAAATGACCATCACGATCTTGATTACGAGTATCTACACTACCAGTCTCGATTGAAAATTCAATCGTTGCATTTGTTAAGTCAGTTGGATCTGCTTCAATAGTTGCGTTAAATGTATTAAAGCTTCCTTTTACGTTTGCAATCATCATATGACGAACTGAAAAATCTACGCTGCTGTGTGCAGTATCAAGTGCCCATTTTGTTTTTGTCATTAATATATCTCTCCCTTTTTTGTTTTGAAATCGTTTATCTTGAAATTGAAATAACTTAATTCAAGATAAATTATATGATGGGATTGAATTAAATGTCAAATGTTTTTTTATAATGATTTTTAGATTTTATCTAATACTACCTATATACCTAATTTTTGGGGGAATGAAGTTGAATGAAAAAAGTAAAAGGAGTAAAAGGAATGAGCTTTCCTTTTTTAGCCTTATGTTTAATCCATATTTGCCTACTCGGAATAACTTTCTATAAGAACAAGAATAGAAAAAATATATTTGTTTTACTTGTATCCAATATGGGATTTGCTTATCTGTTTGAGTACTTTGTTTTTAACGTTTTCAAAGGATATAAATATAAACCAAATATAGTTAGAAATAAATTTTTCGATAGTATTTTTGGTGCAGTGTTATCTCAGGCGATTTTTGTTCCATTTACCTCTGTTTTTCTTACAGCCACAAACTCAGGATGGTTAAAGAAGTTATTAGCCAGTGTTTACTTTTCATTAGTAGAGCTTTTATTTTTACGATTAGGTGTCTACAAACATACATGGTGGAAGACAATCTATACTTTTATAATGATTCCTGTGTATTTTAAATTAAGTGATATCTGGTACCACTTCATTCTTAAGAAGAATAAAATAGTTCAATTTATTTCCTTTTTTTTAATGATCATGGTGACAGAGACGAATTTATTTTTACCATTAGCACTTTTTCGTAAGTTTCGATTTGGATCGGGTAGGTATCATACATGGAGAGAACACTTTATATTATCTCCGCTGTATTCTATTTTGGTTTCATTATTTACAGCTTTTTCGCTTAGAAAAAATAATAATCTTAGTGTAAAGGTGAGGGTAATACTATTTTCAGTCTTTATAAATCGTTTTTTTGTTAGACTTAAGTTTTTAAAAAACAATCTTACATTTATTCAATATTTATTAATAAGATTTGTAATGGGTGTTGTTTATGGTCGGTATAGGGAGTGGGTGTACGGAGAAGTAGAGGAAAAGCCAATAATAAATAATCACCAATAAAAAAACGCCCTAAGTGGCGTTTGCTTTTTGTGGATAAAGAATCCTTGAAAATATTATAAGGGAATGGTAAAATAAAATTTGGTATAAAAGAGTAAAATTTTAAAATGTAAAGATAACCTATAATAACATTAACACAAATATTATTGGTTGTCAAGAAAAAAGAATAAACTATTATCTGGAGTGTGGTTAAATGAGCGATTTACAAAACAAGGACTGGCAACTAGAACAAGAAAGAGTTAGTGCAGTCGTAGAGGAAATCGACCAAAAGGTAGCGAATCTATTGGGCAATACCAGTAAGGTTACCTCAGACGTTCTAGAACTTCGTAAGACCTTTTGGGAAGATGTAACCGTAAATTTCGATGAACCAGATGATATTATCGAGACCGCAGCGAGTATTAAGCAACAGGCTGAATTGCTATCTGAACGTGAACGAACACATAAACAATTGGATCAACAACTTAAGATCTTAGCTAAATTAAAATATTCCCCGTACTTTGGTCGAATTGATTTTTTTGAAGAAGGAGAAAAGTCCTCCGACCAAGTGTATTTAGGGATTGCATCATTAATGGACCAACATGATGAAAACTTTATAATTTATGACTGGCGTGCTCCCATCTCTAGCCTTTATTATGATTATGCTCCAGGACCTGCTGAATATAAAACCCCTGAAGGAGACATTAAAGGGGAAATGTTATTGAAGCGGCAATTCATTATTAGGGCTTCAAAAATTAAAGGTATGTTTGATACAGGTGTTACCATTGGTGATGAAATGCTTCAAGAAGTCCTTGGGAACAATGCAAGCACTCAAATGAAAAGTATTGTAGCAACTATTCAACGAGAGCAAAATGAAATTATTCGAAACGAGAGAAGTAAGATTCTTATCGTTCAAGGTGCTGCAGGAAGTGGTAAAACATCCGCAGCATTGCAGCGAGTTGCCTACTTGTTATATCGCTATCGTGGAATTGTAAATGCAGAAAATATTATGCTTTTTTCACCTAATCCGTTATTTAATAGTTATGTGGCAACGGTATTACCTGAGCTTGGTGAAGAAAACATGCAACAATCCACCTTCCAAGAATACTTAACTCATAGACTAGGGAAGGAATTCGAGGTAGAAGATCCCTTTTCACAGATGGAATATTTACTTAATGCAATAGGAGATCGTGAATATGAAAGAAGAGTTCAAGGAATTCGTTATAAAGCAAGTCTTGAGTTTAAGAAAAAAATTGATGAGTATGCAAAAGAGCTATCCAAAAAGGGCTTAATTTTTAAGGATTTAACTTTTAGAGGAGATGTCTTGATTTCCAAAGAAGAAATTCAGAATCAATTTTATTCTTTGCCGGCTAGTTATTCTATTCCAAACCGAATTCAGCTTGTAAAGGATTTGATATTGAAAGAATTAAAACGTGCAATGAAACGTGAGCGTACTAGAAGCTGGGTAGAGGATGAATTGCAATACCTTGAGAAAGAAGATTTTATGGAGGCATTCAAAAAGCTGCAGGAGAAAGATCGTTTTTCAGAGAATACATTTGATGATTTTGAACGGGAGCAAAAATTATTAGCAGAAATGGTGGTCAAAGAAAAATTCAAGCCCTTATTTTCACGGGTGAAAAGTTTAAAATTTATTAATATGCCTGAAATTTATCTTCAATTGTTTAAGGGGTTGGATATCCTTACAGAAACACAACCGCCTAATTGGGAACAGATTTGCAGTCTCACAATAGATAAATTAAATAATATGGAAATTGCCTATGAAGATACAACACCCTATGTGTACCTCCAGGATCTAATCGAAGGAAGAAAATCAAATACTGCCATTCGTCATATTTTTATTGATGAAGCGCAGGATTATTCACCGTTCCAGTTTGCATTTATTCAAAAGCTTTTTCCTTATAGTAAGATAACTCTTCTGGGTGATTTCAATCAGGCTATCTTCTCTGGAGCAACAGGTTCCAAAACAGTGTTAACAGAATTGGACATCAAGGGAGAGGAAATTGAAAGGTTTGTATTAACAAAAACGTACCGTTCAACAAGAGAAATTGTTCACTTTACTAGTGGTTTGCTTACAGATGGTGAAAAAATCGTCCCCTTTAATCGGAAAGGGAGGAAGCCTGTTATAGAAATGGTTAATCACGAACAAATTAATCATTCGGTTCTTGAAAAAATTAAAGAATGGGAAGCAGATGGACATCGAACGATTGCAGTAATTTGTAGGACGGCAGAAGAAAGTAAAAATGTTTTTGAAGCACTTAAAAAAGATGTTTCACTACACTTAATCGAGAAGGGGACAGTTTCTTATGAACGCGGAAACCTTGTCATTCCATCATATTTGGCTAAAGGTATAGAATTCGATGCGGTAATTCTATATGATTGTTCCCCTTATATAAGGGAAAGTGAACGGAAACTATTCTACACCGTCTGTACTCGAGCTATGCATGAACTGCATATATTTGCCACAGGACAGGTTTCACCTCTTTTGGAGGTTGTACCAAGGGATGCATACGAGTTAGTTTAAACTATTTGAAAAAGCTGTAAGATAATCTAGTGAATCTTGCAGCTTTTTACATATACTATAGTCCTATAATGACTGAAAATGGGGAGTCACAATGTTAAAGGAACATCGATTTTTGATTGTTTTTTTGCTACTTTTTTCTACAGTACTTATATGGTCAGCCATACACCCCTTTGATCGTTTTACCTGGTGGTTGGAGGTCATCCCAGCATTAATAGGTGTGTTAATTTTGCTCTTCACTTATCGTTTCTTCACCTTTTCAACACTGGTCTATTTTTTGGTTCTTATCCATTCGTCGATTTTATTTATTGGCGGACATTATACATATGCAGAAATGCCATTGTTTAATTGGTTTAAGGATATTTGGGGATTGGACCGTAATTATTATGATCGACTTGGTCACTTTGCACAAGGGTTTATACCAGCCATCATTATTAGAGAATTATTAATACGAACCTCTCCGTTAAAAAATTCAAAATGGCTGCCTGTTACAGTGGTGTCCATGTGTTTAGCGATAAGTGCTGTTTATGAATTAGTTGAATTTTTTGTAGCTATCTTAACTGGCGAAGCTGCCGAAGCGTTTCTTGGTACGCAAGGAGATGTATGGGATACTCAGTGGGATATGCTATTAGCTTTTATTGGGGCGATTATTTCCTATCTAACACTGTCTAAAACTCATTCACAACAGCTAATGAAAATGAAAAAATAAAAACAGCCGCCGGCTGTTTTATTTTTTCCATTGCTTTTGTACTTGTTCATACGCAAGGCGGAGTATCTCTTCATTAGAAGTTTCAGGATTTGTAATGACGTTGGTTAAATAGCTTTTTCCTTCGAATGTAATGGTTACTTCAATTTGTAGCATAGGTTATCACCTTTCTTTTTTCAGATAGTTATTGTTTTATTGTTTGGATAAAAAATAGACAACATTTCAGTGTATGATTGTTGCCTTATGCGTATGACAAAAAGTATTAGCAGGACATGGAATTTGGTATAATTGTTCCATAAAGTGAGTTGTAGGGAGAGTAATTATGTCAATGTATTTTGAAGAAATAACAAAAGAAACGCTGTATATTGCTTTAGAGATGGTAAATTCAAATCCAGAATATAATGTATTTGAGAATGGAAACGAGGTACGCACACTAGAAGAAGTAGAGGAGGAGTTCTTAAGTCCTCATTCAACGAGTGCATTTATTAAGCTTGATGATACGTATATTGGAGTAATTGATTACTTGATGGAAAATCCAAAAGATCAACATCCATGGTTAGGACTATTAATGATTCATGGCGATTATCAGGGTTATGGCTTTGGCGTACAGGCATATTCATTCTATGAAAATGAGATGCTAAAACGAGGTGTCAATAAAGTTCGTATCGGTGTTTTGAGTGAAAATAAAAAAGCGATTGGCTTTTGGGAATCATTAGGATTTGACTATTATAATACAGTCATTGCACAAAATGGAAGTGGAATTTTATGTTATCAAAAACGATTGGGCTAAAAAAAACTTCCAAATGGAAGCTCTAAACTTCAATTACCATAAATTCTTCTGCAAACAACTGAACATCATTTTTATTTATTTTATTCTTCTTTAGTAATGATTCTGCCAAAACAATGTGGGCTTGAATGGAAATATTTCTTTTTAAATCACGAATTGATACCTCGCCATTCAATAATTGAATGGCTTTTTCTTTGATGTCTTGATTCTTAGATGATTTGTAAAGAAGATAAGCAATACAAGTGACCTTGTCCACAAAATAACCTCCTATCAAGAATCGAGTATCTATTGTTTTTACATATTCGACGAGAAGCCCACTTTTTCCTTCTACGAGTCTTAAGGATTATTGAAAATTCCGACAAAAATAAAATAAATATCTCGGACCAAAGTTGTAGAAAGAATCAAGCTTCTTTACGAGGAGAAAAAATCAACGATTTCTTAAGATAAAAGCATAGAACATAAATTAATCTTAAGGAGTTTTGAAAATGGAAAACAAACCAGTTGTCATGATTACAGGAGCATCGAAAGGGCTTGGTAGAGAGTTGACTATGGCCTTCGCACAAAATGGAGCTAATTTAGCCATATGTGCAAGAGGTGAAAAGAACTTATTAGAAATAAAAAAAGAAGCAGAAAGTAATGGAGCCTCAAATGTGCTTGCTGTGACAGCAGATGTATCGAAATCTCGTGATGTAGAGAGATTTGTTGCTTTGACAGAAGAATTATACGGGAAAGTAGATGTCTTAATAAACAATGCGTCAATACTTGGTCCAAGTCCAATGCCGCTGTTACTGGATTATCCTGAAGAAGATTTTTTTGAGGTATTAAAAGTTAATACAGTGAGCCCATTTTTAGTGACGAAAAGAATTCTTCCGGGAATGATTCTAAAAAATAAAGGGTCAATAATTAATGTCACATCTGAGGCTGGGAACACAGGTTATGCTGGATGGGGGGCATACGGGATATCAAAATTTGCACTAGAAGGCTTAACAGAAACATGGGCAGATGAGCTTAAGGAAACAGGAGTTAGAGTAAATATGGTAGATCCAGGTGAGATGGATACAGAAATGCATCAGTTAGCAGTTCCAGACTGCGATTATGAACTGGCAAATCCAAAAGATGTAATTAATGTTTTTCTGTATCTAGCTTCCGATTCTTCCAACCATATTAATGGTCAGAGATTTCAGGCACAGGAATTTACGGGAAGGGAGCAGTAAGTATGCACATAGAAACACTTAACTTTGAAATCCCGCCTTTCTTAAATGCCAAAATGCCGCCTGAAAGAAGGGGTGTTCGAAGAGACCATGTTAAGTTAATGATTCAGGATCGACAAACAGGGCAAACCAATCATGATATTTTTTTCAATATTGATCGTTATTTATCAAGTGGAGATGTAGTTGTACTAAACAGTAGTAGAACTGTTCCAGCAATATTAATAGCAGACTTATATCGTGAGAAAAATTGTATCCAAAAAGGAATAGAAGTCCGCCTAGCAAGGCGGAAAAATAATCACACTTGGGAAGCAATAGCCGTTTTTGCTGGAATGAAAAACGGAGATCTTCTAGTCTTATCTACAACACTTCATGGGGTTGTATCACGCGCTTCAACGAATACCCCTTTTATTACCATTCAATTCTCAAAGCAAGGAACAGCCTTGTATGATGAAATATACTCTCTTGGAGAACCTGTTCGGTATGAATATATTAACAATCCTTGGGAACTAAACTATTATCAGACTGTCTTTGGTACCCAGCCTGGTTCTGTAGAAATGCCGTCCGCAGGAAGGGCCTTCAGTTGGGAGCTATTATTTAAGCTCAAAAAAAAGGGGATTAAACTTGTATTCATTCAACTTCATACGGGGCTTAGCTATTTATTGGACGATAAGTGGGACCACTCCCCGACAGAAAACTATGAGGAATATAACATTCCAGAGGAAGCCTGGGATACAATTATTCGGGCAAAAGTCGAGGGGAGAAGAGTGATTGCAGTGGGAACAACAGTGGTGCGTGCCATGGAAACTGTAGCATTGGATGGCAGTCTAATGGGGTGGACCAATCTTTATATAAAGCCAACATACAACCTAAAAATTGCAGATGGGATTATTACAGGAATGCATGAACCAGAAGCTAGTCATCTTGATATGCTCTCAGCCTTTATTGAAAAAAATCTTTTACACAGTGCCTATCAAGAAGCGCTAAATGAAGGGTATTTATGGCATGAGTTTGGTGATATGAATCTCATTTTATAACAGGAGGCACTATGTTAAAAATCCACCATTATGCAATGGAAGTATTTGATATAAATAAAGTAAGTAATTTTTATAAAGACCTATTAGATTTTGTAGAAGATGAAAAGGTCGAATTTCCAGGAGAAGTTATTATATTCCTGCGAAATGGGGAAGCACAATTAGAATTAATAGAATCAAAACAAGAGAGTATGCTATCTAGAAATGTCCATTTGTGCTTAGAAACAGTAAATATACAAAAAGTAATTGAACGTTTTTTGGGAGCAGGAGTACCTATAGTGGAGGGCCCCTTAATGTTGAAGAATGGTTGGAAGACTGTCTTTTTTTTAGGTCCTGCAGGAGAAATGATAGAATTTCTTGAACCTTGACTCTACGGTCAAGGTTTTTAATTCGTCTATCTCCATGGTAAAATAGGTGGGGGGTTGGTGAAAATAGGTCGATTTTATAGTAAGTTTGTACCGCTCGCTTGGAATGCAATCTACAAAAATTAAAATTTGCTAATATGATAGTCTATTTTACAGAAAATTCAAATAAATTAATTTTAAAGATTCTTCTTGGAGGCGGTGTACAATGTTTCATTTCAAAGAAGAACATTTAACAGGTTTTGAAGTTAGGAAGTCGATTATAAAAGAAGAATATTCTATTAGTGAAGTTTATTTTGAAAGCACTTACAAAAAGCACTTGCAAGCCTTTTTAATTGTGCCTAATCAAACAAGTTCTCATCCTGCTGTGGTTTTTATGCATCCTGGTTTGGAAAATAGAATGAGTTTTTATAAGGAAGCGCAAATGCTTGCTGAAAAGGGGTTTGTTTCGCTAATTATTGAATCTTCGTTTTTGGGAGGCTATCATCAAGAAGGGATACAGCAAAAGAAATTCATTCAAACCATAGAACCGTTGGTGGATATTCAAAATTACACTCGAATGTTAATGGATATAAGGCGGGGAATTACTCTTCTTAGTAAGCAAGAATTTGTAGATGCAAATCGAATGGCCTATGTCGGACACGGCTTCGGCTCAACTTGGGGAGGAGTACTTGCAGGGATTGAAAACCGAATTAAGACTTTTGTTCTAATAGCAGGTGCCTCCAAAACCTCAGCCTGGCATATGACGAGTGAACATCCAATGGCTGTTTTAATTCGGAATTTTTTACCACCAGAACGGTTTGATATTTTTATTTCAAATATACGAAAATTCGATGCCGCTCAGTATATAAAAAATGCTGCACCCGCTTCAATTTATTTTCAATTTGCCAAAAATGATGAGTATGTTGATGATGACCAGGCAACTTCTTTTTACTCTGCAGCCAGCTCTCCGAAAGAAATAAGTTGGTATCAAACAGACCATGGATTTTCAGGGTGTGAAGAAGCCTTTTTAGATCGTACTAATTGGCTTCTTGATAAGATTGGACTACCTACAGACATCTTTGTAACCGAATAAACAGTAAACGAAAATTAATTCGCTTACAAACGGGAATTTTGTTGAAAATTGCTTCATTGAATGGTATTTTATATAATATTGAAGGGATAAAAGAAAAACGAGGATAGTCAGTGAATTTTACCTTTCGTCCCAATAGGGATGGGAGGTTTTTTATTTCGTTACCTATTGGCGAAGGTGGAGTACAATAACACTGGCTGATTAATGAACCTTATACATATGATTTAGGAGGAACCACTATGAAACAGGCCTTAATCAAGGATTTGTACAGAAACACAGAAAGTTATGTGGAACAAAAGGTGCAATTATCAGGATGGATTCGTACTATCCGTGATTCTAAAACGTTTGGTTTTATTGAATTAAATGATGGGAGCTTCTTTAAAGGAGTTCAAATCGTTTTTGACGAACAACTAAATAATTTTAAAGAAATAACTAAGCTTCCGTTAAGTTCAACAATTAAAGTAGAAGGAGATTTTATTTATACTCCTCAAGCAAAGCAACCATTTGAGATTAAAGCAACTGAGATTACTATTGAAGGTACTTCAAATGTAGATTATCCGTTACAAAAGAAAAGACATACATTTGAATACCTTAGAACGATTGCCCATTTAAGACCTAGAACGAACACATTTGCGGCAGTCTTTCGGGTGAGATCAATAGCAGCATATGCCATCCATAAATTCTTCCAAGATAAAGGATTTGTCTACGTCCACTCACCGATTATCACTGGAAGTGATACGGAGGGTGCGGGAGAAATGTTCCGTGTGACCACATTAGATTTGGAGAATCTTCCGAAAAATGAAGAAGGAAATACAGATACAACAAAGGATTTCTTTGGTAAAGAATCTAACTTAACTGTAAGTGGACAGCTTTCAGGAGAAGCATTTGCTTTAGCTTTCCGTAATGTATATACCTTTGGTCCAACCTTTAGAGCTGAGAATTCTAACACCGCTCGTCACGCAGCGGAGTTTTGGATGATTGAACCAGAAGTTGCTTTTGCGGAGCTTCCTGATATTATGGATCTTGCTGAAGAAATGGTTAAGTATGTTATTGGTTATGTAATTGAACAAGCACCAGAGGAAATGAACTTCTTCAATAGTTTCGTTGAAAAGGGCTTATTAGATCGCTTAAATAACGCATTTACGGCAGATTTCGGCAGAGTGACATATACAGAAGCCATTAATCTGTTAAAAGATTCAGGTGAAAATTTTGCATATCCGGTTGAATGGGGAGCGGACCTACAAACAGAGCACGAACGTTATCTGTGCGAAAAAGTGTTCCAAAAGCCTGTATTTGTTACTGATTATCCAAAAGAAATTAAAGCCTTCTATATGAGATTGAACGAAGATAATAAAACAGTTGCTGCAACCGACTTACTAGTACCAGGAATTGGAGAGTTAATTGGAGGCAGCCAGCGTGAAGAGCGTGAAGATATTTTGGCTGGGAAAATTAATGAACTTGGTATGAATGAGGAAGATTACTGGTGGTACTTAGAGCTAAGAAAATACGGTGCAACTAAACATTCTGGTTATGGCCTAGGATTTGAACGTTTGATTATGTACTTAACTGGTATGACAAACATTAGAGATGTTATACCATTTCCAAGAACTCCAGGAAATGCAGAATTTTAAGCCAAAAAGACCAATTCATTCAGTGAATTGGTCTTTTTTTGATTTTTCACATTATAAACAAGCATAAAATTCGACTTCGAGAATTGTCCAGCTCCAGCGCCTAGCCCCTCGGGTCAAATAACCTTCGGCAATAAAAGTCAAAAGGCGGACTTTTCTTGCCGAAGAACATTTGCCTATCGGGGCTGACCAAGGCACTTGCGCTTTTCTTACTGTAATTCTTCTTCAAAATAAAACGTACCTGGGTGCTCTTTAACGGTATAGGAGTATCTCTTCATATTTTTTACATACTGCCACTTTAAAATGGTGACCATTTCACCAGTTTCTTTAATGTTTACAGTTTGACCGCTACTATAACGGTTATTTGAATTCTTCATTTAATTACACCCCTTCTATATTACAACTTAAGTATAACACAAATTAATTTATTCTATTTGTCCTTCCTTTAGGTTATACTTTAAAGTTAAAAACTGGGAGGGATTCCTTTTCCTTTCATTTTTAATGCCCCTATGCTATGATAGATGAAAGTGAGGTGTCATTTTGACAAATTATAAAGCAAAAAAGAGTAACCTCAAGGCCTTATTATCTAAAAACGGCATGGATTTGGATAGTTTGGAAAAGAACACCAGTATACCTAGAACTCAACTCAATGACTATTTATCCAAGAAAGTAATGAGTTTAAATTCTGCAATGACTATTTCCAAAGAATTGAATTGCAAGATTGAAGACTTATATGTATGGACTGCGGAAGAAGCATAAACGCAAATAAAAAACAGACTCTTGTGTGAGTCTGTTTTTTATTTGCGTTTTAGTTTGATAAATCACATTTATCTAAAGGAATTAATTTAGTTTTCTTGGTGAATTTATATCCCATCCATAAGATAAGGAAAAGCGGTAACCCTATATAAGATACCAATACACCATTCCAATCGATACTGCTTCCAATAAAGGCAGAATAGTTTTGTCCTAAAACAACGAATCCACAAACAGCAAAGGCGAAAAAAGGACCGAAGGGGAAGAATTTTGATTTATATGGTAATAAACTTAAGTCCTTGCCTTGCGCGATAAAAGCTTTTCTGAATCGATAGTGACAGACTGCAATTCCGAGCCAAGCAATAAATCCGGACATACCAGATGCATTTAATAACCAAACATACACCGTTCCATCTCCGAAGAAAGAAGCAAGAAAGGCCAAGGTGCCGACTAAAGTTGTTGCGATAAGAGCATTGACAGGAACGCCATTTTTATTTAGTTTCCCTAGAAACTTTGGAGCTTTGCCTTCACGTGCTAAGTCCCATAGCATTCGAGTAGAAGCATACATACCGGAATTACCCGCTGATAACACAGCTGTTAAAATAACTGCATTCATGACAGAAGCAGCAAAAGCAATTCCTGCTTTTTGAAAAACAAGAGTAAAGGGGCTAACCGTAACATCACCATTTGCTAAGTTTTCATTTGTATAGGGAATAAGAAGACCGATTACTAAAATAGCTAAAACATAAAATAAAAGAATCCGCCAAAATACTTGTTTGACCGCTCGTGGAATTGCTTTCTTTGGATCCTCCGTTTCACCTGCAGCAACACCTAAAAGCTCTGTTCCTTGAAAGGAGAATCCTGCGGCCATAAAAATTCCTAACATTGCCATGAAACCACCGTGGAAAGGGGCGTCACCAACTGTGAAATTTTTGATGCCGATTGCTTCATCTCCCATGATACCGACAATCATTAGCGTACCAGTTATGATAAAGACAATAACCGTTACCACCTTTACTAATGAAAACCAGTATTCTGCTTCACCAAACCCTTTAACAGAAAGATAATTTAATAGAAACATAATGACTAAAAAGATTCCGCTCCAAATGAATGATGGTGTATGTGGAAACCAGAATTTCATAATCATTGTTACGGCAGCTAACTCAGCTGCAATGGTGATGGCCCAGTTATACCAGTAATTCCAACCTAGTGCAAAACCTAGGGAAGGATCGACGAATTTAGTTGCATACGTACTAAAGCTTCCGGCAACAGGCATATAGGCTCCCATTTCTGCTAAACCTTGCATCAAAAAGTAAACCATTAAACCAATAATGATATAGGAGAGAATGGCCCCGCCTGGTCCAGCTGAGTGTATGGCTCCTCCACTAGCAAGGAATAAACCAGTACCAATGGTTCCTCCAAGTGAAATCATGGTAAGGTGTCGAGATTTAAGGCTTCGTCTTAACTCAGAGGGTTCTTTTTTAGGTGATAAACCACCATTATATTCATTTTCTTTTAATACTCTTGCTGTTTGCATAATCTTTACTCCTTTTTTGATTTCTTTCTTTTTTTCGAGAAGGAGTTTGGAATAAAAAATGCCATCGAAGTAGAATCGATGGCATTATCAATACCCCGCATCATACCTTCCGAAAGATAGCTCAACACGAATGGCTGGTAGGTCCATTCGTGACAGTTCTGTTCCTATTTGGAGACAGCCCCAGCATGCTTTTTCAGAGAATAAAGCACACTTCGGCAGTTTTTCCTTTCAAACGGAGTCAAAAATGTCTCAGCATCTCATCCGCCATACTAATAAAAACCGCGACCTCTACCTCATCGGTTTGATGAGGATTTAGCTTATAAAATTATTATATTTCTAAAGTATAAATAATATCGTACATTTGTCAATATATTTTACTCCAATAACTTTTTTGCTATTACAACCTTATGCTAATTAACAGATAATTAAATCTTTTGGAAAAAAACTATTAAATTTACTTTAAAAATGATAATCGGTATTATTTTTAAATATAAATGATGGCAGTGTTCGGAGGTATTTTCCATGCGGATTTTTGGAATTATTACGGGATCACTAATTGTTGTACTGGCATTTAACCTTTTTTTAATACCTCACGAAGTGTTAAGCAGTGGACTGAGTGGTATTTCCATGATATTAGGTATGGTTACGCCTCTTAATACTGGTTTAGCAAATTTCCTTTTGAATTTTCCGTTACTGGTTATTGGGTACAAAATGTTAGGCAAAAAATTTATTATGAACTCGATCTTTTCAGTGCTCATCATATCTGTTGGGCTCTATGTTGTACCTGTCTATGAAATTGCAAATGATAGGATATTGTCTTCCATCTTTGGTGGTGCTTTAACAGGTCTTGGGGTAGGCATTGTTTTCCGAAGTTCAGGTTCTACAGGCGGATTTGATATTATTGGTATGATTGTTTCAAGAAAAAAGGACTTTCCAATAGGCACACTTCTATCAGGGATGAACGCAGTTGTTATTTTGATAAGTGGATTTTTGTTTAATTGGGATGCTGCACTGAATACCTTAGTATCTATATTTGTAACAGGTAAAGTAGTTGATTCCATCTATACGGACCATGCTAAACTAACGATAATGATAATAACAGATAAAGGTGAAGAAATGAGGTCACATCTGTTAACCAATCTGTACCGAGGATTGACAATTATGGATGGGGTTGGCGGTTACTCAAATAATAAACGAAATGTCTTAATAACAGTAATATCACGATATGAACTGAATGAGATAAAAAATCTTATTGTTGAGGTAGATCCTACTGCATTTGTCAATATTACTGAAACGATTGAAGTAATGGGACTGTTTCATCGTCCTAGTCCCTCTTAATAAAAATGGGCCGCACTATCTAATAGTGCGGCCCATTTTTTATTAATTATTAATGTATTTTTCAAATACATACCCAAAATCTTTCACACAATACTGTTTTTTACTATCATCTAGCCATTGAAAAGCCGCTTGGTTCAGCATTTTAAATTGAACAACTAAATTGCTATCCGGACTTGTTATTCGACCTAGAGTAGTAGAGGCAACATCAAGGCTTTGTTTTGCAAATTGAAGGCTGATTTCATTTTCATGAGATATTTCGGAAATTTTTATTAAAGCTTTATATAAATCCTTTACTTCCTCAATATGTTTCTTATGAACGTCAATTGAGAAAGGCTGTGAGCCAATTTTGAACTTAATTTCAACATCAAGGTCCACGGTCCCAGCTGTTTCAAGTTTAACATCAGAAATCCGATTGGTTGCATAGCTGTATCGATGCAGCATTCGCTTCTTGCTTGTAGCACTTGTACCATCAAGGTGAATTAGGGCATTATTTGTAAAACAATATTCATCCGATTTTGACTTAATTAAAAAATAAATTTTCTCATTATCTTCGTGCATGACATAATCATCAGCATCGACCTTATCGTAATTCTCCGGTTTAATGACAGAACCAACATCACTTAATCCTAAAATATCAGCAGCTACTTTTCCAAACATTCTCTCAACCTCACTTTTTAAGAATCTTGACATACATTATGTACGAACGAAGATTCATAAAGTTTCAGTTAATTATTTTTTTAGTTGAAAATCACTTGATGGTTTTCTTTTTTTAATAGAGAATACAATATATAATTTTATTTGAATTTTTAGTAAAAGGGGGTATAGGACATTGCGGCCTATCATTTTAGGTGTTTTTGCAGCTTTCTTTTTTGCATTTACATTTATATTAAACAGATCAATGGACTTGGCTGGTGGAAGCTGGATTTGGAGTGCATCACTCAGGTATTTTTTTATGGTACCCTTTCTTTTCTTGATTGTTATTAGTAGGAAGAACCTTAAACCATTGCTTGTAGAGATGAAAAGTCGTCCAACTTCATGGATAATTTGGAGTACAGTGGGGTTCGGATTGTTCTATGGACCTATTTGTTTTTCAGCTGCCTATGCACCAGGTTGGTTAATCGCGGCTACTTGGCAAGTAACCATCATTTCTGGTTCACTACTTGCCCCGCTTTTTTATGAAACAATCCTAACTAAAAAGGGCCCTATAAAAATTAGAGGGAAAATTCCTTATAAAGGCTTACTCATGTCAATGATTATATTACTTGGAATCATTCTCATACAGCTTGAACAAGCTAATCATTTATCATTTCTTACAGTAAGCTTAGGTGTTGTTCCTGTTTTAATTGCATCGTTTGCCTATCCATTAGGAAATAGGAAAATGATGGAGGTATGTGGTGGTCGTCTTGATGTTTTTCAACGCGTGTTAGGAATGACAATAGCCAGTCTACCTTTATGGATTATCTTATCCATTTATGGAGTGATAGATGGTGGATTGCCAAGCATGGGGCAAACCATTCAGTCTGGGCTGGTTGCTATTACCTCTGGAGTCATTGCAACAATACTATTCTTTCAAGCAACAGACCTGGTGAGAGGTAATATGCAAAGGCTTGCCGCTGTGGAGGCCACACAATCTATGGAGGTTTTATTTGCACTTCTTGGAGAGGTGTACATACTAAATTCAGAACTTCCAACGATGTTATCGTGGATTGGCATTCTGTTAGTCATGGGTGGAATGTTACTTCACAGCTATGTGTCACAAAGAAAAGAATTATCTAAAGACCAAGCCGTTAGTGCATAAGTTAGTATGACCCCTAAAAATCCTTATCAATATGAATTGATAAGGATTTTTAGGGGTCACTGCCATTAACCGTTAAGATAGGGGGTGAGTTTATCAATTGTGGCTTGTAAGAGAGCTGCATTTTTTTTGTACATTGCTTTTGATTTTGTACAATTAGTTTCAAGTGAAAAGATTTCTAAATCTGCCTGTGCTTTTTTTAAGGTTGCCAGTAATAAAGGACGCTGGGCAGGTTCTGGCACTTGTATCTTATCATCATATAGATCAACAGTCAGTTCACCGTAGGAATCCACCTGACCAACAAAAACATTATCAAGAGTCACACCTAGTTTTTCTAACTCGGTATATAACCAGCCTCTGCCTTTCCCTGCACATCTTAAAGGTTCATCAACAATATTCCCGTCCATAATGACTGTTTGTGGTTCTTTTTCATTTGGCATTTTCATTTGTAAATCTTTAGGTGTCAAAGGTCGGTTTTCTCGTTTTAATAAAGTGCTTAAATTTCCTCGTGGTTCTAGAACGGCAAATTCAACATCAGCAATTTTAAAAATATCCTTTTGTCGAAGTAGAGCAGATAATTCATCAATGGTGTATTTCTCTTTTTTTAGATTTTCCTCTAAGATCTTTCCATCCTTAATTACGACAGTGCCTTTACCTTCTGCAAAATCACTGAATTTTTTACTTTTTATTGCCAAATAATTCACTAAAAAGGTAACAAATCCAAAAACAATGAGTGCCAATACACCATGAAACATGTTACTTTCAAGTCCAGTAACTACTTCACCAGCAATACTTCCAATTGTAATACCAGCAACATACTCAAAGAAAGAAAGCTCAGATATTTGCTTCTTTCCAAGTACTTTTGTAGTGATAAATAAAAGCAGCAAGAAGAATAATGAGCGACCAATAATAAAAATCCAATCTGGCATAATTCTCACCTCAAATATTAGGAACCGCTATATTGGGGCTCCAGTCGTTCAAGTTCCAAAACACGATATTGAAGATCTTTCCTTATCTCACCCAAAGTTAACGTAGCTTCATGAAAAATAACTTGTGCTTCTTTTTCAAGTGAATTTAACGCCATGGAAGATAATTGTGCCTCAATTCCTTTCATGGTTGAAAGACATTGTTTAACGTTTGAAGCTATGGTCACATGAACAACTTCCTTTCAGAAATCAAAAAATGAAAAAGGGGTTGGCAGATATGCCAACCTTTTCTACCTTATTGATTGTATTGCGGCTCTTCAGTAAGAATCTCTTGAAGGCGTGGTTCTAGACTGTCAAGGACTGATTGTGTTTGTTGAGCTGCTTGTTGATATAGCTGCTTTGCATTTTGGTTATCTGTAGCTAATGCAAAGGTTTCAAAGCTTGCCTGAGCACTTTTTAACCCTGCCAATGCTTGTTTTACTTGTGTTCCTACTGTCATTTTTAATCCTTCTTTCGTGTTGTAATTGAATTACAGAAATAGTATGTGAGTTTTTGTATTGCTTATGTATTTTAAGTTAGTAACATGAGACTTAAAAATTTTCCAATTGATGAAAAGTACTTATGACTTCTGCATATAGTTGTAACATTAATAATTTCAATAGTGAGGGGTGAATTGCTTGAGACAAAGTAGCAAAGATGATTTTGTGCAAGGATTTGTGGCTAATCATAATCACGGATCAGTAGATTATACTGGGGTAAGCTCTGGTCATGTTCATCAATGTTTAGATGTCACATCACCACCTATAATGACCCAAGACGGAGGACACGTGCATTTTACTGAGGGGTATGTGTTATTTGAAAATGGTCACACACATCACTATCGTGCATACTCAGGTCCAGCCATTCCAGTAGGAAATGGTATGCATGTCCATTACTATGATTTTCATACAACAGAAGATAATGGTCATAGCCATCATGTAAAAGGAGTCGACCAGCCTGCTCCAGGATCGAAATAGTTTAAAAAAACCAATCTTTCATTTAGGTTGGTTTTTTTTGAGGATTTTTTCTAAAAAATGTAAGTATAAGATACAAATTGTAAGAATTTTGAGGTAAAATTACAGTAAACTTTATTTTGGAGGGATTTGGTGATTTTATCAAAAAAGAAAATGGATGATGAACAAAGTCAAGCAAAACTTGTTGCGTACACAATTATTTTATACATTTGTAGTTTCATCGCACCATTTGTTATAGTTTCTACTTATCAAAGTATGGTTTATTTTTCACGTACGTATTGGTTTTTTTCAACCCCTTTCTCAGCTTACATAACTTTTATGGGTGGGATGCTTTACATAGCAATTATTATCACACTTTATCTAATTTTTAGACAGAAGTGGGAGGGAGTTAAGTTTAAATGGATTACTGTTTTTTTACTTCTTGTCAGTATTCCTGCCTTTATTTGCAGTTTAACCAATTATTATTATTTGGATGATGCAGGTATTCATTACAATGCTTTAAATGGAATAGAGGAAAAGGAGTATAGTTGGGGAAAGATAGAAAAGGTTCATATTGTTTACAGGAATCATTCAGGTACAATAGGGCTATTTCAATATAAATTTGAAATGTCAGACGGAACTATGGTTACGATTCCTTATGATGATAAGCTTGCGGAACATAAATTTAAAATAGAGGAAATAATTGAAAATAATAAAATCACTGTAGTGGATAATTTTAAAAATCCAATAATAGATTAAAGGAAAGGTCATCTCACTTGGAAAGTAGGATGACCTTTTTGATTTTATATATTAGTTGGCTCTAGAACTAGTGGATGCAAGGCATTCGTTTGGTCAATAAAAATAAATGAGTCGTATCTCTGTCCCATATTCGAGGGAACATAATTCCCGAAATGCTCGTATTCGGGTCGATAAACAACACCAATTGCTCTTTGACCAATTGTCGTAGTGAATTCCTGGCGATTCTCGTCTGTAAATATCAAATATTTATTCACAGGATCACTTTTATGCATTAAGGATTCCCAGCTTCCATATTGGGCTGGAGGCACATTCATTATTTGAAAATCTTTTCCCCATTCTGTGGAGGCAATTACCGTTCCACTATAGGTCCCAAACCCGACAATATAAACAGAATCGTGAGCGTTTGCCTCTCTAATTAATTGACCGACATTAACCATACCATCATCCTTCATGTCTGTTGCTCGTGCATCCCCAATATGAGTGTTATGCTCCCATATGATTACCTTAGCATTATCACCATAAAACCTCATTATTGCATTAAGAGCTTCGACCATGTGTTTGTCGCGAATATTCCAAGATTCTGAGTCACTAGTCACCATTGTACGATAATAATCCTCAGCATTTGCTGTAACAAGAGCATTTACTTCCATATTCAAGCTGCTTTCAGGTTCGGCATCAAATGTCCATTTATTTTTTCTAATAGATGCAAGGAGGTCAAGTGCTTCTTTTATGCAGTTTTCAGATAAGTAACCAGCAGAAACAGCATAGGATTCATGATTGCGGTTATATGGCTCAAAACAGGCGAATGCTTTTTTTGCTACAGCTAGTTCAGTTGAATTCGTTTTTTCTAAATAGTTAACTATTTCATCCATACTTTCAAAAAGGCTATATACATCTATTCCATAAAAGCCCACTTTTTGCTTGGTGAGATTTTGCAGGTTATAATCCTTTAACCATTCAATCAGACCAGTGATTTCCTGATTTGACCACATCCATGTTGGCCATCGATTAAAAGCCTCAAGTACTTCTTTAACATCTTTAACTTGATGATTAAAGCCCTTTATATATTGGTTAATATTCTGACATGATGGCCAATCACTTTCAACTGCTATAAATGAAAATCCTTTTTCCATAATTAATCGTTTTGATATTTCGGCACGAAGT
Organism: Neobacillus phoenicis; assembly: GCF_047302305.1. Classification (NCBI taxonomy): domain Bacteria; kingdom Bacillati; phylum Bacillota; class Bacilli; order Caryophanales; family Bacillaceae; genus Neobacillus; species Neobacillus phoenicis. The sequence goes on from NZ_CP154847.1 coordinate 2,634,693, forward strand.
GAGTAATATTCAGAAGTTCCATGTGAAGATTCACCAAGTAGAACATATTTTGCATCTCCAATTTCATCTATTAAGGGATTTAGATCATCAACCGATTCGAAAGGTTTAGCATATTTTTTTATTGATTTAAGCATTTATGGCACCCTTTTCTTTGATAACTGATTTCAGATAATATTCCCTTTTTAAACTGGTTATAGTCCAATGAAAATTCAATAAAAAATCCCCTAACTGGGGATTTTTAAATTACTTATGCATTGTCCACATACCAATATCCTTAAAACCAAGTCTTTTATATATACGCCCGGCCTCTGGATTATCATAAAAAAGACAGAGGACCTTGCCCTCAGCAATTACATCTTTAAAAAGTTTTTTCATAATAGCTGTAGCAAGGCCTTTTCGTCGGTAATCATTTCTTGTGCATACCCCTACAATCATGGCAGAATGTGAATTTTCTGCAGTGGTTGATACACACGAAGTAAAAACTCCATTTTCCTCAGTATAATAGGTTCTAGCAGTTTTAGTTTCCATTGATTTTACTAGCATATCTCGTGCGTCACTTCTAATATGAAATTCCTTAATTGTAGAGCGAAGATCAATTATTTGGTCTACAACGTCTATACCAGCTTTATTTACTTCTAACTCAACGGTGTTTAAGTTTAGATGGATGTCTGAACGGCACTCAGCAAAATAGGTTATTTTTTTTTCTCCAAGGTTAAGTTCCTCAAACTGTTCAAATTTTTCTACAATGTCGGATTTTCCAGAGAGAAAAATAGGTTGGGAATAACTTTTTATGATAGAAACAAAGCCATTGACATCGAATTCTCCTTTTGCGTACGGTATAAAGGATTGATAAAAACGAAGAAGGACGGCTTTAATTCTTCCATCATAATCAAATTCCCCCCAAAGTTCTTGAAAATCGGTTTCATAGCCAAATGCCTCTATATCACCTAGAATAAATAAATTAATTGAAGGTTCTACACTTAAAAAGGCGAGGACCAGTTTTTCATCATTTTTAGTAAGCTTTCTAATCATATGTATCCCCCTTGTTTTTACCTAGATTAATGAAATGATTAATGAATTTCAAGACTTTTTTAAATAATCGTAAATGTTTTCGTTATTGAGTAAAACTTAACTTCTTCTATAAACTTTAACTCTCAAAGGTTCACGAGTTCGTCACAATGTTTCGGTAAATTCTAAATATTCTATGTTATAATCGAATTGTAAAGAAAATACAAGATAACATCTTAGGAGACTCAACCATACGTGTTCGTTCCGTTTGCGAACGAGTAGTAAGGTTATTCCAATTCAATCAATTGGTAGGTGGAGCGAAAGGATCTTAAGAAGAAAAAGCTAAATCATAACTTACGTTAAACCATTAGAATTAAAGAGCAATTGTTATAGGTTCTGGAAATGAGAAACATTTTTCTACTTATTTATAAGTACGTAGAAAAACTGCTCACACCAAAATGTATTCTTCCGAAAAAAGAATCAATAACCCAGTAACACTAAACAAATAGTTGATTTAATGACTTTTAAGCTCCTTAATTCATGGGGGACTCTTTCTAAATGAAAGATGTTAAGATTTAAAAAATGTATAACTGATTAATCAGGTACATTAATGAAGCTTTTCCCTTTTTAAGAGCTATTGCCATGAGGCCGTAATTTAATTGAGAGAATAATGAATAATGAGTCCCGTCGGTATAAAACCGACAATTTGTTTCATTTTAGGAATTTGAATTCCATTACATTACATGTGAATTAATTCCTTCAACGGAACAAACACACATTGGCTTACTCTTCAAATTTCCTTAGCTCAATAAAATGAGTAGAAGGAAATGATAAATCGAGGTAGTTTTGCTAATGTCATGGTTGGGTCCCCTAAGGTGTTATTCACATTAAGGAGTTGCTTCAAAAGGAGGCAGCTTCTTTTTAATTTTTTTGTTATTTAAAATTGGAGAGAAAATTAACTCCATGAATAACAGTAAATAAATGAAGAATATTATAGGAGATATTTGGGAAAATAGTTTCGAAAAGGAGTTGAGTTTATATGACTAATAAGAAGGAACCTACCGTTGCTCCGGGGATGGATGATCAAGAGGAATTAGAACAAAGCGCTTCAGAGAAAGAAGTAGAAGCAGGGGAGTACACAAGTGTTACAACTCTTTCATACGATGAAGTAGACCCTAGTTGAGAATGTAAACTGCCTGAACTCAGGCAGTTTTCCTGTTTTCATAATGTAAAATATGAGGAAAAAAGGCAGTAAAATATAATTAGTGGAGGAAATTCGTTATAATGTAAATAGAAAATAAAATCTGAAAGGGGAGAGATAATGTCAGGTATTCAAGAATTGAATATTATTGAACAACAAGAAGCGATAATGGCAAAAATTGAACACCGAAGATTAACCAAAAGAAAAATTTTTCAACGAATTCTACTAATCACACTTGGTGCTGCTTTAATGGCAGTAGGTCTAGAAATATTTCTGGTACCCAATAATGTAATTGACGGTGGAATTACGGGTATTTCCATCATGCTGTCTTATATTACTGGATGGAAACTAGGGGTATTCATCTTTATTCTTAACATCCCTTTCTTCTTTATAGGCTATAAACAAATTGGAAAAACCTTCGCTTTGTCCACTCTTTATGGGATAATAGTCCTTTCTATTGGAACAACCCTGCTTCATCCGGTTCCAGCGTTCACACAAGATATCCTCCTTGCTACAGTATTTGGTGGGATTGTACTTGGTATCGGAGTAGGAATGGTTATACGATACGGCGGCTCGCTGGATGGCACAGAAATTCTTGCCATTCTCTTTAATAATAAACTCCCATTTTCCGTTGGTGAAATTATTATGTTCTTTAATCTCTTTATCTTGGGGTGTGCAGGTTTTGTGTTTTCTTGGGATCGTGCTATGTACTCTCTTATTGCCTATTTTGTTGCATACAAGACTATTGATATTACTATTACAGGACTCGATGAATCTAAATCGGTATGGATTATTAGTGACAACGCAAAGCAAATTGGCGATGCCATCTTGAATCGACTTGGTCGTGGAGTAACCTATATCAATGGTGAAGGCGCTTATTCTGGGGATGATAAAAAAGTTATCTTTTGTGTGATTAATCGGCTTGAAGAAGCAAAATTAAAAGAAATTGTCACCGAAAATGATGATAGTGCCTTCTTGGCAGTAGCTGATATTGCGGAGGTTAGGGGTGGACGATTTAAGAAAAGAGACATTCACTAACGAAATGAGTTATCGTTATAATCAAATTTTGTCGCATATAGGAAGCTGAATAGAGAATCAATGATCGACCGATGTAGTTTTTATGTTTTTCTTGTCGGTTATTAGGGAAAAGGTTCTTTTTGAAGTTTATGTTTTTGTCGTACTATGCGCTTACCTAGGAAATAGTTGCGCGAAAAATGAAATATTTCCTAAAAAGATGGCAGAGTTTTCTGCCACCTTTTTTACTAATTATAATAATAATTCAAAAACCTCGTTTAATTGGGAAGCTCTTTTTTCGTCCTGCTCTTCTTTGGCATAGTTAATTTCTTTTGGAAGCATCTTATTTAAAAAAGCAATCTCCCTTTGACTTAAAGCTTGAACAAAAGAACCTTCAGATCGAAAATTACCTTCCATGAGTTTACGGTAAATATGTCTTCCCTCTGAATGGTCGTCTGTATAATTCGATAATATTTCTCTTAGGTACGCTAAAGTTTGATCCATGTATTCATCCATCCCTTCACACCTATATTTTTTGATGTATCGCTAATAATATACGTTATAAAAAGGAAGCAAATAAAAAGAACCTCACACTTCAGTGTACTGAGGTCCTACTGGATTTTTATTTTGTACAACTAATAATCCGATAACTCAAAATATTTTGGTATTTAATAACTATGTTTCCATGTTCATTTAGAATTTGAAACAGTTCAGGCTCAAAGTTTGCTGAAAAATTAAATTCTGGTGCATGGTTTCCGTGACTAAGAGGCTGTTTTTGCGTTTTTAATAAGATATTTTTAAAATTTGCGGCTTCTAATAATTTTTTCCAGTCATTTTCTAATAATAATGAATCTATTGCATAAAACTTTTTAATTTCAGATTCTTCCTGCTGACTTAATTTTGAGTTAATGGTCATTTCATTTGCAATTAAGCGACCATCTTTTTTTAATACTCTATAGAATTCCTTTAAGGCTTTAGGTTTATTGACAAAGGCTAAAACTGATTCAGATAATATAAAATCAAAGGAATTATCTTCAAAGGGGATTTCTTCAATGGACCCTTGAATTAACTGAATAGGAAGCTTTAAAGACTGAAAACGGCTTTTGGCTTTTTCAACCATTATTGGATTGATTTCCAATCCAAAAACCATAGCATTGTATTGCTGATATAAATAGGCAGCCGTTTGGCCAGTACCACATCCAGCATCTAAAATATATGAGTTTTTCGTAATATTTTCTCCAGAAAGTATATCTTTTGTTAAAAGGATTCCTCCAGGATGGGCTCCTCCAACGCCAAATTTAGCTAAAAAATCAAAATATGTTAAGCCTCTCATAGACACCACCCAAATTATCTTTTTTGCATTGTATGTAAAAAAGCGGATAGAGGTTCTTTAGCCTTATCATGCCAAGAAATGACAAAGAACGTATTGTTTCCTAGGCATATTCAAATTTATTAAGCACAAATTAAGTAAATGGAGGGGAGATATTTACCTTCCATACCATGCTTAAGGAGTGCTATTAATGAGAAAAATGAATAAAGTGCCTTTTCTAAATTTGTTCATGCCTAAACGGAAGAGTAGAGGAACCATGTGGGCCTCACTTTTAGGATTAGGAATAAGTGCTGCTGTTTTGGGAGTGAAAAGAGGAAAACGTAGAAGCATTACAAGTCCGATTCAAAATGCTGTAAGAAATTTTACACCTCAGACAAACATTAATTTAATGGACAATGCGGCTCTTACTGAATTTTCTGAGGAATTACTAACAAATGCATTAAATAATAATAAGGAATAAGAAAAAGTCCGCTAATCATGCGGACTTTTTTAATTTCTTAATACGGAGGGGCTGGTACTTTGCGTGGGATGTATTGGATATTTTCAGACGAATATAGTTTAATGACCAACATATGCCCCAATGTTCTTGCCTGAATTAAAATAGGTTGGTTATACAAGTTCTTAAATTCGAAGTCAGGACCATACCAACTAACGGTGGCATCTCTACCAGGTGGGATATAGGGAACCTTTTTACTATGAGAAAAACGCTGAACAATTTTTAAACCAGCGTTATCAACAGCATTAAATAAAGTGGAGGATACTTGGCAGATTCCTCCTCCAATATCTTCCGAGTATTCTCCTCTGATAATCACAGGGGCTCGTAAATAGCCTTTTGCAACAGTCCGTTTACCAACCACTTTGTTAAAAGAAAAGGTTTCCCCAGGAAAAACAACAGTATTATTAATTGCTTTTACGGCTAACTGAATATTAGTGGTTCTCGTTTTGTTACTAGGATTAAAGGATGTTACATACCTTCCAATACGTAAACTTCGAAGCTCTCCAAGTAATTCACTATCCACTTTCGCATAGATGGGGAGCATAGGAATTTCTAATGTACCATGCCGATGTGAAAAAAAGTATGAATAAAATTGTTCTGTAAAGGCTTGGCGGTTAATACGAGAACCTACTTGTTCTGAAATAATGGTTCCGTGTTGATTTATGTATGCATTTTTAGGCTGTGTAGAAATTTGTTTATCGAGTTGATCTAAAAACTGATTGTATTTTGCAGTATCAATTAAGGGTAAATCAATATTAGGATTGGAAAAATCCATCCTGTTTAATGTAGTAATATTGTAGCCATCCTTCGTAATTTCTAAGTGGTCTGGGGTAACTACTGATTGAGCCACCATCAATACACCAAATATCCAAGACAACATCATATCGTAACCTCCTCATTATAATATAAGTAGAAGATTGCCAATTCATGTAAAAGAAGAAAATAAATCGAAAAGGTAAAAAAGGAAAATTTTCATTAATTTTCCTTTTTGGTATTTACAAATAATGGAGTATGCATTATTATCATTATTGATAATGATAATAAAACAGGAGAAAAAACTAATGACAAAAGAATCTACAGTTGATGTGATCCTACATCCAGTACGGATGAGAATAATTCAATCCTTAATAAACCAACAACTAACAGCACAGCAAATAAAGGATTTACTTTCTGATATTCCACAAGCATCCTTGTATCGGCATATAAAGAAGCTTGTTGAAGCAGAACTTATTCACATAATTAATGAAATACCAAACCGAGGTACGGTTGAAAAGGTGTATTCAATCAATGACCCAAACAAGATGACTTTAGGTATAGAGGAATTTAACAAACTTTCGAAGGATGAACATATGGGTCTATTTATTAAATTCATGGCGAATTTAATGGGAGAATATGATAGATATTTAAAACAAGAAAAAATTGATTTAGCTGTTGATGGTGTATCTTTTCGGCAAACCTCAGTTTATTTAACTGATGAGGAGTTTGCTGATTTTATAAAGGAACTTGTTTCAGTCTATTCAAAGGTTTCTCAAAATACGCCAGAAACGGGTAGGCGAAGAAGAACGCTTGCAACAATTATTATTCCAGAACAATCAAATGGACAATAGGGGGATTAAATTATGAAAACTATAGAAAAAGAAATTACCATTCAAAGCAAAGTAGCGCTGAAGGGAACTTTAAGCATGCCAGAAACAAGATCAGATAAAAGTCCTGCGATTCTAATTATAGTGGGTTCAGGCAAATTAGACCGTAATGGAAAAGTAAACAAAAAATTAGATCTAAAGCTCTATCGTCAATTAGCTGAATTTTTAACATCAATTGGATATATTACCCTTAGATATGATAAACGTGGTGTTGCGGAAAGTGAAGGAGACTATTTAATAACAGGATTATGGGATTTAGTGGATGACGCACAGGCCGCTGTTCAGTTTTTGAAAAGTCTCCCTGAAGTAGACTCGAAAAGTGTTATAGTCCTAGGGCATAGCGAAGGCTGTATTATTGGAACTGCTGTTGCAGCTCGGGAAGATCTTGGCGGGTTGATTCTACTTTCAGGTGCTGTTGAAAGAATAAGTGAAGCATTAAAACGGCAGAGGGATCTTGCAGTTGAAGACATCAAAAATGCAAAGGGGCTGAAAGGATTTTTATTACGTCTATTTGGTACACATAATAAAGTGGAACAACAGGCGCAAAAAGCCATTAATAAGCTACTTCAGTCAACTGATGATGTGATGAAAGCTACCTTTGTAAAAACAAATGCGAAATGGTTGCGAGAACATTTTAATTATAATGTTAGAGAGGATTTATCTAAAGTAACGTGTCCAGTTCTTGCCATAACTGGGTCACGCGACGTTCAAGCGAATCCAGCAGCCCTTAACGATCTACCTCTTTACGTTAAAGTTGATGCACAATTTAAGGTGATTGAAAATATGGCACACTCTTGTAAACTTGTCACATATAACTCAACTATTTTTACGATGAAAAAAGACATTGTGGCACAAGGAGACCTTCCAATCCATCCTGAATTAAAGAATCAGCTAGAAACATGGCTTCAGAATCTCTTTGTTAACAAGGATTCAATACATTCAGATATCATATAGTAATAAAAATTAATTAGACATGTCTATTAAAGCATGATCTAGTTTTGAGTAGGAAGTACTGGGTGAACCAGTACTTTTTATATTTTTGTGAAAGTAATGAAAAATTTGTAGAAATATAGTATAGTAGCAGTGTTGTAACATGTAGAAAATTGCTAGCAATGAGATAACAGTTTTATAGGAGATGCTAACATGACTGAAAACGAAAGAATTCAATTAAATGTAAGAATCACCAAAGAAACCTCAGGAAAACTTGATGAAATTGTCGAGTATTATCAACAAGGACTGAAGCTTGGTAGAATTTATAAGGGTGATGTGTTAACAGATATAATCGAAAAATCGTATGAAGTGATGAATAAGCAGAAAAAATCTTTTAAGAGATATTAATGGAAAAAGGTTCGAGAACTTCTCGGCCTTTTTTTTATAACAAGATTATTAAATTGATTGTATACGTATATTAAATTTATTAGAATATTTAGAAAAGAATTTGAATATTTAAGTTTTGAGAGTATAATTAAACTTATAACATACTAACTGGTTAGTATGGAGAAGGGAGTGGAGAGATTGGATTTTTCATATTCTCAAAAGGTTAAAGATTTGCAAGAAAAGTTAACAGCATTCATGGGGGCTTATGTTTACCCAAATGAATCTGTGTACGAACAGCAATTAAATGAACAGGAGAGTCGTTGGAGTGCAGTCCCCCCAATCATGGAGGAACTAAAGGAAAAGGCAAAAGCAGAGGGTTTATGGAATTTGTTTTTACCTGAAAGTGAATTTGGTGCAGGTCTAACCAATTTGGAATATGCTCCTCTTTGCGAAATAATGGGGCGTTCGTTAATTGGACCAGAAGTGTTTAATTGTAGTGCACCTGATACAGGTAATATGGAAGTAATTGTTCGGTATGGTAAGGAACAACATAAGGAGGAATGGTTGAAGCCCCTTCTAGCAGGTGAAATTAGGTCCTGTTTCTCGATGACAGAACCAGCAGTTGCCTCTTCTGATGCGACCAACATTGAAGCACGAATTGAACGCGATGGTGATGAATACGTCATTAATGGACGTAAATGGTGGTCATCAGGTGCTGGTGATCCTCGCTGTAAAATTGCGATTGTAATGGGAAAAACAGATCCGAATGCTAACCGTCATGAACAACAATCTATGATTCTAGTTCCTCTTGATACCCCTGGGGTAAAGATTGAACGGATGCTTCCTGTATTTGGGTACGACCATGCTCCACATGGACATGGTGAGATTACGTATGAAAATGTAAGAGTTCCAGTCGACAATATCCTTTGGGGAGAAGGAAAGGGATTTGCTATTGCTCAAGGTAGATTGGGACCTGGAAGAATCCATCACTGCATGAGATTAATCGGTGCAGCTGAGCGAGCACTTGAGGAATTGTGTAAGCGTGTTCAAAGTCGAACCGCTTTTGGAAAGCCACTTTCTCGTCAAGGTGTAATTGGAGAGTGGATTGCTGATTCAAGGATTGAAATTGAACAAGCTAGGTTGCTAACTTTAAAAGCTGCTTACATGATGGATACTGTAGGTAATAAAGAAGCAAAAACAGAAATTGCCATGATTAAGGTGGTTGCACCATCGATGGCATTGCGTGTGATTGACCGTGCAATTCAAGCATTAGGTGCGGCGGGGGTATCTAATGATTTTACATTGGCAGCTCAATGGGGAAATGCAAGGACTTTGAGGTTGGCTGACGGTCCTGATGAAGTCCATCGTGCTCAGCTGGCAAAGCTCGAACTACGAAAATATCAATAAACAATTATTGCTTATTTGTGAACTAGATAGAGAAGGGCTGGTACCTATGAGATTAAATAAAAAGATTGCAATTGTAACTGGCGGTGGTAGTGGCATCGGACGTGCAGCGGCCGTCCTTTTGGCCAAAGAAGGAGCAAAGGTTGCGGTAGCAGACATTGATCCTATACTTGGTGAAGAGACAGTCAGCCTCTTAAAAGAGGACGGGGTAGAGGCTATTTTTGTTAAAACGGACGTGGCCGATTCAGAACAAATCAAGCAGTTAATTCAGATTACATCCAATACATTTGGCGGCTTACATATTATGTTCAACAATGCGGGTATTGGAAATTCAGAAGTACGGAGTGTGGATTTGGCGGAAGAGGAATGGGACCGTGTAGTTGATATTAACTTGAAAGGGGTATTTCTTGGAATTAAATATGCTGTCCCAGAGATATCAAAATCAGGCGGCGGTTCAATTATTAATACCTCTAGCTTACTTGGACTTAAGGGTCAAAAGTATATGTCTGCCTACAATGCCTCTAAAGCAGGAGTAGTTGTACTGACAAAGAACGCTGCACTAGAGTATGGAAAATACAATATTAGGGTGAATGCAATTGCTCCAGGAGTAATTGATACTAAAATAATTGAAAACTGGAGACAAAATGAGCGTAAGTGGCCAATCATTTCTCGTGCCAATGCACTCGGAAGAATTGGAACACCAGATGAGGTAGCAAATGCTGTTTTATTCTTAGCATCAGATGAGGCTTCATTTATAACAGGAACCACTCTTTCAGTTGACGGCGGAGGACTTACATTTTAATAATAGGGCTGTGTAAAAGGTCACTTTTGTTTTTCTAAACAATGTTGATTGGAGCGGAAGGCGCGAAGACTCCTGCGGGAGTACGGGGCTGGGGAGTCCCCGCAGGAGCGCAAGCGACGAGGAGGCTCCCCGGCACGCCCGCGGAAAGCGAAGTGCCTGGAGCGGAAATCAACATTCAAGTTTAACATAGCCAATAATTTATGATTACCACATGGAGGGGAACGGATGATCAAGAACAAAGCCTGGTTGGCACATTATCCTGAAACAATAGAAAAAAATGTTACCATTCCGAATAAACCAATGGGACAAATTCTTCATGACACAGCCTCAAAATTCCCTAACAATTTTGCCCTATCTTTTTATGGGAAAAAGTTCACCTACGGTCAACTGCAAGACTTAGCAAATGCGTTCACCTCAGCCCTCCAACAAAATGAGGTTCAAAAAGGGGACCGAGTGGCGATCATGCTTCCGAATTGCCCGCAATATGTCATTTCCTATTATGGAATTCTTAATGCTGGGGGAATTGTTACCCAGGTGAACCCTATGTCAGTTGAAAGAGAACTTGAGTATATCCTAAATGATTCAGGTACTGAAACTATTGTGGTTCTTGATGCATTGTATCCAAGGGTGAAAAGTGTTCAATCTCAAACAAATTTGAAGAATATTATTGTTGTTAGCTTACAGTCCTCAGGACAAAACTTTGCGCCGGATAGGAGCTTTGAAGACTTCCTAACAGAAGGTAACGGGAATGTGGTCCCAATTGAATTTGAACCGGAACATGATGTAGCTGTGCTTCAATATACTGGAGGCACTACAGGTCGGTCTAAGGGTGCTATGCTGACCCACCGAAATGTGCTAGCAAATGTGATCCAGTGTTCTGAATTTTTTAAACATGAATTAAATGTTGGAAAAGAAAAATGTTTAACCGTAATTCCACTCTTCCATGTATTTGGAATGAGTTCTTGCATGAATCTTTCTATATACACGGCAGGGGAATCAATCATGCTTCCTCGTTTTGATTTAGAAGAAGTCCTTAATACGATAAAAAATGAACAGCCTACTATGTTCCCAGGAGTTCCAACCATGTATGTGGCGATTACAAGTCACCCTAAGGCAGAGGATTATGGAATAAATTGTATTCGAACCTGTAACAGTGGTAGTGCACCAATGCCAGTGGAGCTACTCCGTAGTTTTGAAAGAAAAACAGGTTCAAAGATTTTAGAAGGCTATGGTCTGTCTGAAGCTTCACCAACCACACATTGTAATCCTCCATTTGCAGAGAGGAAACCTGGTAGTGTAGGTATTGGAATGCCTTCTACAGAGTATAAAATTGTCGATTTAGCAACTGGTAAGGAAGAGGTAGCTATAGGTGAACTTGGGGAAGTCATCATTAAAGGTCCGCAAATTATGAAAGGCTATTGGAATATGCCTGAAGAAACTGCTAATACATTACGGGATGGTTGGCTTTATACTGGGGATATTGCTAAGGTGGATGAAGATGGATATTTATACATCGTCGATCGAAAAAAGGATATGATTATTGCCAGTGGCTTCAATATTTATCCTCGCGACATCGAAGAGGTGTTATATGAACATCCTGCTGTTCAAGAAGCTGTTTGCATTGGTGTTCCTGACCCATACAGGGGAGAAGATGTGAAGGCGGTTATTGTCTTGAAGGCTGGAAAAACCGCAACTGATGAGGACATAATTCAATACTGTAGGCAGAATCTTGCAGCATACAAGGTGCCACGTTTGGTTGAATTTCGTGATCAATTACCTAAAACCGGGGTGGGGAAAATCCTTCGCCGTGCCTTGAGAGACGAAGTCAAACGATAGATGACGCTATATTGAGAGAGTGAAAAGCAAAATGGACAAATATTTATTCATTCATTAAAGGAGCGTTCGATAGTATGGTATAATTTCAATTAGACATTTTTTACAGATTGCGGGGACAGAACGGTGAAGGAAAAAATCACAGGACAAAGCATCCAGTTATTTGAAAAGAAGGGTTTTAGTGAAACCTCGATTCAGGATATCGTGGATTCTCTAGGTGTAACTAAGGGGACTTTTTATTATTACTTTTCAAGTAAAGAGGAATTGCTCATGGACATCCATCTAGGGTATATCAACGAGCTGCTTGTCCACCAGGAACAAATATTATATGATACATCAAAAAACTGTAAACAAAAATTATTTGAGATTGTGAATATGCTTATAACGAATATTCAACGGCAAGGCGCTGCAGCAAAGATTTTCTTTAGAGAAATGAAAAATCTAAGCTCAGAGCGTCTGGCGTTGATTGTTCCTAAACGGGATCAATTTCGTTTAAATATTGAAGCACTTATTAATGAAGGCATTACCAAAAAGGAGTTTCGACAGGGTCTAAATGCACGCATTGTTACTATGGGGATTCTAGGTATTACCAATTGGAGCTATCAATGGTTTAATCCAAATGGCATGGTTTCTGATCGTGAAGTCGCAGAGATTTTTGTCGAAATGATTTTAAAGGGAATTCAAGAAAATTGAAGAAAAAATGAGAGAGGGTATATTCAAAATACACACCCCCTCTTTTTTTAAAACATAAATACCAACCGGTTAGTATTAAAAACATATAAAATCTACATTGTTGAGTGAGGTGGATATCATCAAGATGCATGAAATACGTGTAATTGTAAGATTCGGGGAAACTGATGCGTTGGGCCATATTAATAACACAAGTTACTTCATTTATTTAGAGGAAGCACGGATTCGCTTTATTGAAGCCTTAGGTTATAAGATGGATATTGGGAAATGGAATTTTATTCTTGCCTCAACTAAATGCGATTTTATCAGTCAAGGCTATTTTGATCAAAGGCTCTTGATTAAAACATATGTGTCTAAAATAGGGAACAAGAGTTTTCAATTAGAACATGATATTATCTGTTCTAAAACAAACCAACTTATAGCTAAGGGAAATGCAATCATGGTTTACTTTGACTTTGAAAAACAAAAAAGTGAACTGCTGCCTAACTTGTTAAAAGAAGAACTTCAAAGCTTTCTTGTTCATTCTTAGACATGACAGTTATATTTTAAATAAACTGAATTTTTTGAATCGAAAGGAGGATTCATATGCCGCGCCAAATGAATAAGGATACAATTCCTGTACGAACCGGAGAAGAATTGAATTTAAATGTATTGGAAAAGTTCTTACGTGAAACGATTGATACGTTGCCAGCGGGTCCACTTGAAATTTTACAATTCTCCGCTGGTCATTCGAATTTAACCTATCAATTAAAAATGGGTGAGTGGGAAGCGGTATTAAGACGTCCTCCGCTTGGACCAGTTGCTCCAAAGGCTCATGATATGGAAAGGGAATATAAAATACTTTCCGAATTAAATCCAATTTTTCCTGTGGCGCCAAAGCCAATCCTTTTTTCAGATAACCTTGAAATTGTAGGAAGCCCATTTTTCCTCATGGAAAGAAAAAATGGTACCGTGGTAGATACATCATTCCCAGAGGGTACTAAAGTAACTAAAGAACTTTGTCGCCACCTTTCTGAACTTATGGTCGAAAAATTGGTAGAACTACATGCCATTGACTACAAACAAACAGGTCTATCATTAATTAGCAAGCCTCAGGGCTTTATGGAAAGACAGGTGCATGGGTGGATCAACAGGTATGAAAGGGCAAAAACAGATGAAATCACTTCTGTGGAAACCTTGAAAAAATGGCTTATAGACCATATTCCAAAAGAGCACGAATCCACGATCATTCATTATGATTATAAATTTAACAATGCCATGTTTAATGAACAATTTACAGACATGGTTGGATTATTTGATTGGGAGATGACTACAGTTGGTGACCCGTTGGCAGACCTTGGCGTTGCTATGGGTTATTGGAACCAAAGCGATGATTCCAATCTCATAATTAAAGGATTAGGAAGGGAACCTGTTACGGCAGTATATGATGGATTTTTAACCAGAAACCAATTTATTGAACTTTACGCCAAAAAAAGCGGACGCGATATCTCCAACTTTAATTTCTATTTGACCTTTGCTTACTTTAAGCTGGCTGTGATAGGACAACAAATCTATTATCGCTTTAAAAAGGGTCAAACGAATGATATGCGTTTTGCTAACTTTAACCATTTTGTAAAAAATCTCATCCTCCACGCATCGCATGTGGCTGAAGAAAAGCTTTAAAGAGGAGATGAAAGAGCATGACAAAAGTTCACCTTCTCATGAAGAAAGAAGATATTAAAGAAGAGAAATTAGCAGAAGGAAATAAAATTGCAGTTGTTTTAGATGTACTTTTGGCTACATCAACAATCGTTTCCGCATTAAAAGATGGTGCGAAGGAAGTTATTCCCGTTTTAAACAGCAATGAAGCCTTAGAATTAGCAAGAAGGTATAGAAAAGATGAATATGTTCTAGCGGGTGAGCTAGACGCAAAGCCCATTAAAGGGTTTGTTTATCCAAGTCCAACGTTAATTGGTGAAACCATCAATGGAAAGGCATTAATATTATCTACTACAAATGGAACTGTGGCACTAAGGAAATCACTATTGGCGGATAAAATATATATCGCCTCAATACTAAATAATCCTGCTGTCGCCAGCGCCGTTCAAAAATGTAACGAGGAGCAAACTATTCTTGTTATTTGTTCAGGGAATTCAGGAGAAATCAGCATGGAGGATTTTTATGGTGCGGGACATTTTATTGATTGCTTATTGAAAAATGGTAGTTATGACTTAACAGATGCAGCCAAGACGGCTTTGTATTTCTATAGGGGCCAGGGAGATTCCTATGAAATATTGTTAGATTCTTATGTTGGTAAACTCCTAGAAAAGTATAATCAACAGGCTGACTTGATGTTAGCGGCATCAAAAGGAATCACTTCAATTGTTCCCGTATTAAAGGATGGAAAAGTGGTAATCGAATCCATTTTAGTATGAAGATAACTTCATGACTGAAGGAAATATTTTTATGGGGGCGTGGAAGATGAGGTTTTTGCAAACAATTGCTGTAGTAACTGGTGCTGGCAGTGGAATTGGAAGAGCAGCTGCCATTCGCCTTGCAAATGAAGGAGCCAAGGTAATCTTAGTTGGACGAACAAGGAAAAAACTAGAGGAAACAGCAGAAGAAATCAATCGAATGAATAAGATTCCAATGGCAGAAATTTTCACAGCTGACTGTACAGATGTAGAAGATATAGCTGAATTAGCAGAGTATGTTAAACAGCATTATGGTGACCTTCATGTGCTCGTAAACAATGCCGGAGGTTCAAGACATTCTAAAATTTTGGAGATTACTGAACAAGAATGGGACTATGTGCAGGAAGTGAATTTGAAAAGTGTATTTTTAGTTTCAAAGGCGCTAGGAAAAATCATGATAGAAGGGGCACAGCGTGAAGAACGTAGCCGTGCAATTGTCAACGTTGCCTCGTTATCAGGGCATCAGGCGGGTGCAGAAATTCCTCATTATAGTGCTGCTAAAGCGGGGGTCATTAATTTCACACGGTCACTTGCTTTAGAATTAGCACCTTATGGCATTCGAGTCAATTCAGTCTCGCCCGGATTTGTTGAAACTCCTCTAACCGAACAGGGCTTGAAAAATGATCGATTCGTAAGAGCAATACAAAGGAACACGGCATTACAGCGTGTGGGTAATCCTGAAGAAATTGCCAGTGTCATCGCTTTTGCGGCATCACCTGAAGCATCATATATGACTGGAGCGGATCTTTTAGTTGACGGTGGTTGGCTCATTAAATAAACGTGATAAGAAACCATTTAACTATATTATTTGAAATGAAAGGAAGATGTATATGAATCAAGAACATTTAATTGTTGAAAAATTAGGACCTGTACTTTCTTTAACCTTAAATCGACCAGAAAGCCTAAACGCCTTTAGTCCGGAAATGATAGGGGGATTAAAGGATGCGCTTTATAATGCCCAACAGGATGAAGACGTGCAGGTCATTGTTTTATCAGGAGCTGGCCGTGCTTTTAGTGCGGGTGGCGATGTTAAAACCATGGGGCAGGCAAAGGGAGTTCAAGTATACGACCACATCGGCAAGCTAAATGAACTTATCTTACTAATGAAAGAGACGGAAAAACCAATTATTGCGGCTGTACATGGGTTTGCGGCTGGGGCTGGTGTAAACTTAGCCCTCGCTTGTGATTTAATTGTGGCGGCGGAAGAAAGTAAATTTGCTTTAAGCTTTTCACAGGTGGGGCTGATTTCTGATGGGGGCGGTTCTTATTTACTACCAAGGTTGATTGGGCCACATTTGGCAAAGCAATTCTTTTTTACAGCAGAACCAATTCCAGCAGAACGATTATATCAGCTGGGGGTCATAAATTACCTTGTTCCTGTAGAAAAGCTTCAAGAGGAAACAACGAAATTTGCTCTTAAATTAGCACATGGTCCTGGAAAAGCATATGGAAAGCAAAAGAAGTTAATTGATCAAGCATTCACCTCCTCACTAGAGGACATTCTTGAACAGGAGCGTCTGATACAAACACTGATGGTGCAGACAGAGGACCACCAAGAAGGCATTGCAGCATTTAAAGAAAAGAGAAAACCAGCATTTAAAGGGAAGTAGGAGATGAATGTTATGAAAGCAGTACAATTAAATGAATATGGCGGACCAGAAGTATTAAATCTAGTGGATATTGAAAAACCTGTTCCAAAAGGTCACGAAGTACTTATAGAAATCAAGGCAATTGGGGTGAACTATGCAGATACAGCACGAAGAGAAGGACAATATGTGGTAAAAACACCTCTTCCTTTTATTCCCGGTGCTGAGATTGCGGGTATAGTCGCTGAAGTAGGAGAAAAAGTAACAAAAGTAAAGCCGGGGACAAGAATTGTGACGTTAATTGAATCGGGAGGATATGCTGAATTCGCCCTTGCGGATGAACGTGCTTTAATCTCCATCCCTGAACAATTAGATTTTCAAACCGCAGTTGCACTGCCGCTCCAAGGTTTAAGTGCGTATCATATTTTAAAAACAATGGGCCGACTAGAAAAGGGTGAGAGTGTCCTCGTTCATGCGGCTGCGGGCGGCGTAGGTACCATTGCTGTACAGCTTGCGAAATTGTTCGGTGCTGGAAAAGTAATTGCTACTGCAAGTTCTGATGAAAAATTAGCGCTAGCTCGTGAAATGGGAGCAGATGTGCTGATCAATTATACTGAGCCTGACTGGGAACAACAGGTTCTCGAAGCAACAGATGGTAGAGGAGTAAACGTTGCCCTTGAAATGGTCGGGGGAGAAGTCTTCAATAAAACCGTCAGATGTCTTGCCACATTTGGTCGCCTTGTTATTTTTGGGGCAGCAAGTGGGGAACAAAGTCGTTTCTACCCATCCTCACTAATGGCAAGGAATCAATCCGTAATAGGATTCTTCCTGCCACAAATTATGAGAAAACAAGAATTATTGCAACCTAGTTTAGTAGAGCTCCTTACCTATTTAGGTGAAGGGAAACTAAAACTTACAATAGGCGGGGTTTTCCCATTAGAGGAGGCAGCACAAGTCCATACACTTTTACAATCTCGGAAAACACAAGGAAAACTTATTTTAGAACCGTAAACAGTTAGCACCTAGTCTACCCATACGAATCTAGCCATTTTTCTTATTTGTAGTAGAAAATCGAAAGGGTGAACCAATTTATGAAAAATGTTGAAACAGTTACAGGTCCAATTCCCGTTGATAAGCTTGGAAAGACACTTATTCATGAACACTTTATTTTTGGATACCCAGGATTCCAAGGAGATGTAACACTAGGTCCTTTTAAGGAAGAAGAGTTCTTAGAAGCAGCTATTGCTGTAGCAAGACAAATGCAGAGTTTTGGTGTACAAACGGTTGTTGACCCGACTCCAAATGAATGTGGTAGAGATCCATTATTCTTAAAAAAAGTTTCAGAAGCAACTGGATTACAAATTATTTGTGCGACCGGATACTATTATGAAGGGGAGGGGGCTCCTCCATACTTCAAGTTCAGACAGGCATTAGGTACTGCTGAAGAAGAAATTTATGAAATGTTTAAAAAAGAGATTTCAGAAGGAATTGCCGGAACAGGAATTAAACCAGGCATTATTAAGTTAGCATCCAGCAAAGACCAGATTACTGAATATGAAAAAATGTTCTTCCGTGCTGCTGCAAGAGTACAAAAAGAAACGGGCATCGTGATCTTAACTCATACGCAGGAAGGAACAATGGGGCCTGATCAGGCAAGAATGTTAATTGAACTTGGTGCTGACCCAAGTAAGATTATTATTGGTCATATGTGCGGCAATACTAACCCTGAATATCATAAGGATGTCATGGACCAGGGAGTCAGAATTGGATTTGACCGTTTCGGAATCCAAGGAATGGTTGGTGCCCCTTTCGATCAAGAAAGAGTGGCAACTTTAATGGATTTATTGGATGCAGGTTACGAAGATCAAATTTTACTAGCTCACGATTCCGTAAATATATGGCTAGGACGACCTCCAATTATGAACGAGCAAGTGATGCAAATAATGGAGAATTGGCACCCTGGCCATATCTTTGAAAACATCCTACCAACGCTTAGAGCGAATGGCGTAACAGAGACACAAATCGATAAAATGTTAGGCAGGAACGCTGAGGCATTGTTTACTGGAGCACCATTAAAAGTTTTATAATACTTTCCAAAAAGAGGACTTGAATATCCATTCAAGTCTCTTTTTTATGCTTTTAAATGAAAATATTAAAAAACTATGAACAAAGTATTAATTAGTAGGGAAGAATGCTCTTAATTGTTGATATGCTCAAAATTTGAGATAAACTAAAAAGTAAGTATCAATTATGTATATTAAATGGATTGCAACTCGAGAAATGGTGAAGATTCCTAAACAAGGTACTTCCACATTTCTACTTAGGAGATGAGCATTTTGAGAATATTAGTGATTGAAGATAGTAAAAGTGTTTGTTCGATGATTGAAATGTTTTTTGCCAAAGAAGGAATCGAGGGTGAGTTTGTAAATGATGGTCTAGAAGGTTATAACCGCTTTAAAAGTGGTACTTGGGATGCGTTAATTGTTGATTGGATGCTACCAAGTATGGATGGAGTAACTATTTGCAGAAAGATTCGTGAAGAGAAGTTTACTGTTCCGATTATTATGTTAACTGCAAAGGATAGTGAATCTGATCAAGTGTTAGGTTTAGAAATGGGTGCAGATGATTATGTGACAAAGCCTTTTAGTCCGCTTACACTTATGGCAAGAATTAAGGCGGTAACGCGAAGATTCCAAACGCAGATTCCAATGGAGCAGAAAAATATGGTTCAAACAGAGTACTTTAAGGTTAATAAAGATACTAGAGAAGTGATTGTTGATGGTACACCAATAACTAACTTAACACCAAAAGAATTTGATCTTTTGTACTTTATGGTGGAACATCCGCGGCAAGTTTTTTCTAGAGAGCAGCTGCTTGAAAGTGTATGGGGATATCAGTTTTACGGCGATGAAAGAACTGTTGATGTTCATATTAAAAGGCTTCGGAAGAAGGTTGAGACCACTTCACAGCCATTTTTTCATACTGTTTGGGGAGTAGGGTATAAATTTGATGAGTCCATCAAAACCGATCAAGTTTAGATATTTCTATCAGCAGTTTTTTAGTCATATTAGTATTATTATTGTTGCCTTTTTAATTCTAAGTCTCTTGTTTGCTCATTACGTGGAAAATTTAGTTTATCAGAATAAGGCAGATGAACTTATTTCGTATGGTAAAGCTATTTTAACAGATATGAAAGAAACTCCTTTCGCGACTAAAGAAATTATGAATCAATATAGTACGGTATTATCATCACGAAAAATGAGTTTTAGTATGTTTGACGAGGATGGAAATCTGTATTTAGTTGGGAAGCGCGGACCAGCTATTAAAGGGTTATCTGATAAGGAATGGAAGAAAATTACCGAAGGACAAACACTCATAGTACAAAGTGACTTTAAAAGGTTTGGTCAAGAGGGGGTAACATTTGTTGTTCTGCCCTATCATGATAATGGGAGATTTGTTGGTGGAATTTTGTTAACTTCCCCTATCAGTGGTTCTAGTGATATGATTCGTCAAATTAATAAATTTTTACTCTATACGATATTAATTGCCTCCGCTGTTTCGTTTTTATTAAGTTGGTTTTTATCAAGAATACATGTAAATCGCATTAAACGTCTTCGTGAAGCGACATCACTTGTATCAGCAGGAAATTATCATGTTAATGTTAAATCTTCCAATTTTGATGAGATTGGTGAATTAGCAAATGATTTTAACCACATGGTGGATAAAATTAATACCTCAATGGAGGAAATCGAAAGCCTGGAAAACAGAAGAAGACAATTCATGGCCGATGTTTCACATGAGATGAGGACGCCTTTAACGACCATCAGTGGCGTGATTGAGGGATTAAGAAATAACATGATTCCTGAGAAGGACAAAGAAAAGGGTATCAATCTTGTAAGTCATGAAGCTAAACGATTGATTCGGCTTGTTAATGAAAATCTTGATTTTGAGAAAATTCGTTCCAATCAAATCCAATTATTTAGAGAAGATATTCAGCTCTTAGAAGTATTGGAAATCATTCAAGAACAATTAATGCTACAGGCAGAAGAGAAAAGTAATATGCTCATTGTCGATGTTGAACCGGACATCATGGTGAATGCTGACTATGACCGCCTTGTTCAAATCTTGATCAACATTACCAAAAATAGCATTCAATTTACTACCCATGGGACCATTTGGTTAAGAGGAAAAGAGGACGTGAATTGGGTTATTATTGAAGTGGAGGATACGGGGATTGGAATAGATCCAAATGAACTAGAAAATATCTGGCGTCGCTTTTACAAAGCAGATATCTCAAGAACAAGCAATCCTTATGGAGAATTTGGTTTAGGTCTTTCGATTGTAAAGCAATTGGTATTGTTGCATAATGGAGAAATTGAAGTGTTTAGTGAAAAAGGAAAAGGGACCAAATTTGTAATTCGGTTTCAAAAAATACACTGATGAGAGTTGCAGATCATGTCTGCAGCTCTTTTTAATGAAATTCATTTTTCTTTCTTACAAATTTTCAAAACCCGTTACAGATTGTTAATAATTTCTTAAGATTTGTCGGCTAAAGTATAGACAAGTAAAAAGAAATTTGTATTCGAAAAGGAGATCGATTGTAATGGATCGTTTGAATGAAAATGAATTTGAAAGAAATGAATCTAACCCATCTGAGATGACTGAAAATGCAAACACTAGTGATCCTACAGAATTTGAAAATATAGAAGGAAATTCGAATGCGGTTGACGCGATTTTTGGCACGGTGAGTAACGAATACGAGAAGAAAAATGCACAATCAAAAGAATCTGAAAAAAAAGCAGAAGAAGCCTTTGCCGTGATTAACGAGCAGGCTACCACTCAATCAAGAGGAGAAAATCGTAAAAAACGAAATGTAAAAGGTTTTGCTTCTACTCTGGCAGCTGGAATAATTGGATCTGTGTTGACCTTGGCTGTTCTGCCACATACAGATTACTTAAAAAACCTATATTCTAAAGAAGAAAATCAGCAAGTAAACACTTTTGAGCAGAGTGGGAATACTGCTTCATCAGTAAAACCAGTAACGGCACAACCTACTGCTGCTTCATCAAATTCCGTAGCAGATACAGTTGAAAAGATTTCAAAAGCGATTGTCGGTATTGTCAATTTCCAGCAGCAGCAGAACAACTTTTACGAAAATCAAAATTCGACGCAAAGTGTGGAAAGTGGATCCGGTTCGGGTGTTATTTTTCAAAAAAATAAAGACACCGCCTATATCGTTACAAATAATCACGTAGTTGAAGGGGCGTCAAAGCTTGAAATTTCATTGTATGATGGAGAAAAGACAACAGCAGAAGTAGTTGGAACAGATGCTCTTACAGATCTTGCAGTATTAAAAATTGATGCCAAATATGTCACTTCAACAGCAGACTTCGGAGATTCATCTACTCTACGACCAGGGGATCAGGTATATGCGATTGGAAATCCGCTTGGCTTAAATCTATCTAGAACTGTTACTCAAGGAATTGTTAGTGCAACTAACCGGAGTATTTCTGTCACTACTTCGGCAGGAAATTGGGATACAAATGTTATTCAGACCGATGCAGCGATCAATCCTGGAAACAGTGGTGGTGCATTAATCAACCCACAAGGACAAGTAATTGGCATAAATAGCTTAAAAATCTCCGAGAGCGGAGTAGAAGGGTTGGGGTTTGCTATACCTAGTAATGATCTCATCCCAATTGTGAATCAATTAATTAAAAATGGTAAGATTGATCGACCGTATCTAGGGATAGGACTTGCTGATTTAGATGAAGTACCACAAATGTATTGGCAAAACCTTCCAAGTGCTGTAAAAAAAGGTGTTATGGTTATGAATATTGATCCAAGTTCTGCTTCAGCAAAGGCGGGATTCCAACCAAAAGATATCATTGTATCAATGAATGGAAATGCTATTGCTAATTCATCTGATTTAAGAAAATATCTGTATTCAAAGGTTCACACAGGTGATTCAATTAAATTTGAAGTATATCGTAATGGGAAGCTTATCACGTTAAATGCAAAATTAGTCAATAATAGTGGTGCATAATTAGAGGTAAAATAAGACCAATAAAAGGGTCTTGAGGTGAAAACATGAATAGGGTCGGGAAATACGCGATTAGTGAAGTAGTCGATGATTTAGAGCTAATGAATATGGTTTTTGAACTACCTGAAAAGGATAAAATGATTATGTGGTCGGAAGGCTATATCGATCATGTTATCGATAAATTGCCTGAATATGCCCGTGACATCTTAGAGAATCGAAAAGAAAAGTGGGAAGACACGAAAGAATTTTTTGAAAAGAAGCTAGAAGAAATTGTAAACCGAAATGAGTTTAAACAAATGCTAAAGGGCGAACGGAAGGAGTTCGCCCTTTTCGTAAAGGAACAATATCCAGAGTACCAATCATTGTTATTCTTAATTTACGATAGAAACTTAAAGGACGATGACTTAAGAAAGTTTGTATACCGGAGAAGGTTTGGAGCAAATAAAAGGTATCTACATTAGGAGTTTCGCGGAATAGTCTGAAAAAATAGGCTTGCAATTATAAGAGGGAAAATTTACAATAAATATAACTTGATTGGATATGGAGGTGGGTAGAGATGAAACGTTCTATTTTTGTTCGCGTGCAATGGCTTGAAGCTCTCTATATTTGTCGCGCGATTTTTCATGATGTGGTTTTCAAAGGGGGAAGTATGCCCTTTTTTAGAAACTGCATAATGAATTTAGAACGATAACACATCTCTTTACCCACAATAAATAGGTATTTGAGAGTGCATCGCCCGCACTCTTTTTTCATGCTTATTTTTAGGTCGCGGGAAGGTTAGATGCCCGTGGCCTTTTTATATAAAGAGAGTGTTCATCTAATTATCAATTTAAAGGAGAATGAACATGATCATTTGTAGCGTAAATCATATAGCAAAATCCTATGGTGGAAACCTAATTTTTAAAGACATATCATTAGAGATTCTTGAAGGAAGCCGAATTGGACTGGTCGGCCGTAATGGTGGCGGAAAAACAACTTTAATGAAGTTATTAGCTAACCAAGAAACAGTGGATGAAGGTGTCATTCATTGGAAAAAAGGGTTGAAAATTGGATATTTGGCACAGATTCCTGACTATAAAAACCTAAAGGTTAAGGAAGTTTTAAAAACGGCATTTGCCCAATTAATAGATGTTGAAACAAAACTTCAGCAACTAGAAATAGAAATGGGGCAGGAAATCTCCTCAAATCAGTTGCAAAGATTAATGGATCAGTATGGAAAGCTTCAGGATGATTTTATAGTAAATGGCGGATATGAAATGGACGCTCAATTGGAGCGGATTGCAAACGGTCTCAATATTACCGGCCTCCTTTACAAAGACTTCTCATCTTTAAGCGGCGGCGAGAAAACGAAGGTAGGTCTTGGTTTAAGCTTACTAATTAATCCGGATCTCCTTTTACTCGATGAACCAACCAACCATTTAGATCTAAAGGCAATTGAATGGCTCGGGACATTCCTTAATGAATTCAAGGGAACGATTGTTCTAATCTCGCATGACCGTTACTTTTTAGATGAAGTAGTTAATAAAGTGCTGGAAATGGAAGATGGAGAAGTTGATTTGTATCATACGAATTTCAGTGGTTATGTAAAGGAGAAAGAAGAGCGGTTATTAAGAGAATTTCAGGAGTATCAGGAACAACAACGAAAAATTAAGAAAATGAAAGAAGCGATTAAGCGGCTTCGCGATTGGGCCAATCGATCCAATCCTCCAAGCGCTGCCCTTCATAAACGTGCCACCAATATGCAAAGGGCACTTGACCGAATCGAAAAACTAGAACGTCCGAAGATTGATGTGAAGAAAATGGCGATTGACTTTGAGGCCCATGACCGTAGCGGAAAAGATGTAATCGTAATAGAGGATGTTTCAAAAGCTTTTGGGGACCGAGTTTTATTCGAACATGTCAATATGCACGTTCAATATAAGGACCGAGTGGCGATTGTCGGTGAAAATGGAACGGGAAAATCGACACTATTAAAAATGATTCTAAAGCAAATGGAAGCAGACAAAGGAATTGTCAAAGTAGGAAGCAATGTTAAATTGGGCTATTTATCACAACATGTCTTTGAGGATATTGGTGATGAATCGTTAATTAACGTATTTCGGTCTGAAGTTGTGGTAAACGAAGGAGAGGCCCGTCATATTTTAGCCCGTTTCTTGTTTTACGGACCTGCTGTATTTCGGAAAGTAAATCAGCTTAGCGGCGGTGAGAGAATGCGGCTAAGGCTGGCACAGTTGATGTATCAGGATATCAATCTTCTAATATTGGATGAACCAACGAACCATTTGGATATAGATTCGTGTGAAGTGCTTGAAGAAGCACTTGAACAATTTAACGGTACGATTTTAGCTGTTTCCCATGACCGATATTTCCTTAATAAATTATTTAATAAAATTTATTGGCTTCAAAATGGTACAGTTCACTTTTTTGATGGGAATTACGACTGGGCAAAAGATAAATTGAGGGAATTTGAAACTAAACAAGTTTATAAAACACCCACGATCACTTCAAAACCATCTCTTCTAGGAACAAAAGGAGAAGAGAAGGTTAAAATGAAGGTTGTTGACATCGAGGAGAAAATAGAGAAAATTGAATCTGAGCTACACCAGCTTAAAAAAATGCTTGAGGAAGAAAGCGAGCTCGAGTTACTGCAAACAATTTATTTGGAAATAGAAAATAGGGAAAATGAACGAGATCAACTATACACCTTGCTAGATGAAGTTGTGTAACCTTTTTGTATGTTTGGGGCCGCTAATTTATGCGGCTCTATTTTTTTGTGAGGGACTTTTCGATTGCCGAAATTTTTCTTATAATTAGTAATGTTATTTATATGAAGGCGGTGGGATTATCGAATCTAAATTTACTGTCACGCAAGTATTGTTACTACTTATTGTAACAATATCAGGGGTCATCTGGTCTGTCAGTTTTCATCACCCTCTTGTTGCTGGTTTTTTTCCGGGGTATGTAATATTAGTTTTACTTGCAAGAAAAAAATATAATTCTTTAAGAGTTACACTTCGAATTAGTGTAACAGGAATTCAAAAAACAAAAATTGTCATTATTATACTCTCTTTAGTTAGTCTTTTATTACCTTCATGGTATTTAGCAGGAACGATTGATCAAATGGTTAAGATTGCACTATACCTAATTAATCCACACCATTTCATTATTCTGTCATTTTTGGTTTCCGTGTTTTTCTCGATGCTTCTTGGTACAACAGTTGGTACCTTAAGTGCGATAGGCATCCCTATTTTAGGCACTGCTGCAGTCCTTCACCTTCCAATAGAGATAGTCGCAGGAGCATTGGTGTCTGGTGCTTTTGTTGGTGATCGAACATCGCCGTTTTCAAGCAGTCATCAATTATTATCACATACAGTTGAAGTCCCGGTAAAAAAACAGTGGAAAGCTATGCTATTGACTACGATTATAGCAATAGGAATTTGTTTTAGTATATATGGACTTTTGGACTTTTTTTATTCAAATAAAATAGTAATAAAATCAAATACATTTGCTTGGGGTGATCTTTCAGTGATTACATTTATTCCACCCCTTGTGTTAATTGGATTTGTGGTTTGTCGATTAAGTATCATTTATGCATTTCTTTCTAGTATTCTATCAGCTGCAATGATTGCTTTAGCAAAAGGAATAATCTTTTCAAAAATAAGCGCAGCCATTTGGTTTGGAATTGATGGTCTTGGAGGAGGGTTCGTACATATGTATGAGCTGCTCCTATTCCTTGCCTTGGCGGGTGCCTATAATGGTTTATTAGAAGAGTTGAATATCATTCAGCCTTATTTAGATCAATGGCTCCAATCTTCACGTTCCTTATTTGGTGATACGATGAAAACTCTATTAGCCACGTTACTTATTAGCGTCATAGCGGCAAATCAAACTTTGCCAATTATCTTAACAGGGAGATCCTTTCTTCCACATTGGTCTAAAAAATATGGGAACGAAGAATTGGCTAGAGTGATGGGTGATTCAACGATGTTATTTCCAGGGATGGTCCCATGGAGCGTCCTTGCCATCATGTGCAGTACGATTGTGGGGTTACCCCTGATTGATTATCTACCTTTTGCATTCTTTTTATGGGGTTTGCCGTTTATTACGATTCTTTCTTCCTTAATAAAACAACAATTAGTAACAAGGAAAAATAAACGTGTAACAGTTGTATAAAAGCGAAGTCATTACGGCTTCGTTTTTTCATTGATCATAGTGTGAATCTGATTGAATGATTTCCTAATTATTATCATATAAGTGATAGTAAAGTATTTGGACAAGGAATGATCTAATGCTAAAAAAATTGGCTATTATCGGATTCGGCAGCACCATGTTAGGAATTGGAATTAACGGTTTTATTCTTCCCTTTCATTTAATTAATGGGGGGATATTTGGAATTAGTCTACTGATAAAGTATTTAATAGGTTTTAAAGCAGGAATGACCTTTATTCTTCTCAACATCCCCATTTATTTGTTTGCTTACAAATCAGATCGAATGTATTTTTATAACGGATTGATTGGTGCAGTGCTATCTGGCTTTATGATTGAATTATTACTTCCCTTAAACGGAAGATTCCATTTATCCATTCTAAACAGTGTAATAGTTGGTTCGATCATCATCGGGATTGGTGTTGGGGTGATGTTAAGAAATCATATTAGTCCTGGTGGTATGGATTTACTTGCTTTATTAATCTCTAAATGGTCTAAAATAAATGTGGGAGTCATTATGGTTGTAATGGATGGCATGATCATTCTTCTTGGGCTGGTCCTCCTTCAAAATGCGAGACTATTATATTCACTGTTAGTCATTTCAATAGTAGGTCTCCTTGCAACGATTATTACCTCTTATCCTCGTGTGCATTCTAATACAGTATAATGACAAATAATTGTGGTAAAATGGGGAAGTCTACCGATGATAGTTATATAAGGAGATTTATATGAAACCAGTTAGTGACCACTTAATAGAAGATTTAATCATACTATTTGTAGGCTTTAACCCGAGTATCCGCTCTAGTGAGGTAGGTCATCACTATGCTAATCCAAATAACCGGTTTTGGAGAATATTATTCGAAGCAGGGATTACCCCTCGGAAATTTGAGGCAGAAGAAGATGCAGAGCTGTTAGAGTTAGGGTTTGGATTTACAAATATCGTCCAACGTCCTACGAAAGCAGCGGATGAAATTACGAAGGAAGAGTACAAAGAGGGAAGAGAAATTTTAAAAAGGAAAATTGTAGAATATAAGCCTAAACTAGTTTGCTTTGTTGGAAAGGGTGTATACCAGCAGTATAGCGGTTGTAAGGCCGTTCCATGGGGGGTTCAAAAGGTGTCTATAGTACCAGGAACAATTGATTTTGTAGCTCCATCTTCGAGCGGGCTAGTTAGAATGAAAATGGATGAGATTGTAGAGATCTATAAACAGTTGAATAAATTAATGAATAAATAAAAACATCGACGGAAACAGTTTACCGTCGATGTTTTATTTTTAGGTGCCAAATTTTTTATGATAGTGTGACAGGGCTAAGAGTGGGAAAATATACCGATAACTATGGTAGTGAATATAAAAACTACCGGCCATTCCTTGTCCTTTTGGATAAGAAGTAGTCCAATCTTCTTTTTCGAGTGATTCAAGTAAGTAGTTGATACCTCTTTTTATATCAGATGTTGGTTTTTTTGAGGCAGAAATTAATGCGTCTAGTGCCCAGGAAGTATGTGTTAATGTGCTCGCATTTAATGGGATATACGTTTTCTTGCTATCACTATGGCATGATTCTCCCCAGCCCCCATCCGTATTTTGAATCTCACGTAACCAAGTGACAGCCTTTACAATAGATGAATGATTGGATGGAACCCCTGCGGGTAATAACCCTGTAACTGCTGCCCACGTTCCGTAAATGTAACAAATCCCCCATCTACCATACCAGGAGCCATCCTTTTCTTGATTTCGTAGCAGCCATTGAACTCCTTGCTTGATAGAAGTGTGGTCATTTGAGAGGTTAGTATAATTTCCGAAAAATTCAAGTGTACGACCAGTTAGATCGGCACTTGAAGGGTCAGCAATCAAAAACTCTGCTTTTTCTATCGGTAGAAACTGAAGTAGTTTTAAATTGGTGTTCCTTTCAAAGGCTGGCCAGCCGCCATCATCATTGTGCATGGACAAGACCCAATTAATTCCTCGGTCCCAGGCCGCTGTTTCAGCGGGCAGCATTCTAGATAGTGAGCGTAAAGAAGCTGTTGTATCATCGACATCTGGATGAATTGTATTTACATCTGAAAAACCCCATCCCCCTGGCATCGTTCTAGGGTTATGGACCACCCAATCTCCAAATTTATGGTGTTGTCGTTCAAGAAGATATTGATTGGCTTTCTGAACCATTTCGTCGCTTGTAGCAACCCCAGCAGACTGCAAGCTATAGCTAATTAATGAAGTGTTCCACAGATTGGCAGTAGTATATTGCATATGAGGCTTGCCATTAATTTCGCACTGCATGGACTTTATTCCAGCTATTGCCTTTGTAATAATTGGGTCACTCTTTTTGTATCCAAGAGACAATAGAGCGAAAATCATTAAAAAAGTACTGCTGTAATAGCTATTAAAGGTACCATCTGGCTCAATCCGGTCAAGCATATACTTTTTCGCTCGATCAATGGCCAATTGGTGCAGCTGTTCAGGTAAACCGAGTAAACTTTTTACTCCTTCTTCAATAAACGAGTATAAGGAACGATAGTCTCGGGAGCGGCTCCATTCGTTTTTACTATTTCGTTGTAGATATAAATGAGATAGGTCGGGACTGTAAGGCGTTTTTATTGAAAACTGCTTATCTGTTAATATCAAGATTGGAGTAAGGTTGGCCCTGCCAAAAATAGAAAAGGAATAGTAATTAATAGGAAAGTTTAAGGGTAGGAGGATTACTTCAATGGGTAGTAGAGAAAAGGCAGGCCACTTGTATTGACCCGTTATCGCGAGCATTATTTTTGTGAACATACTAACTTCTTCTAAACCGCCTTTAGATAAAATAAATTTCTGAGCTGCCATAAGCCGTTTATCCTCTTTATCAATCAATCCCGAATAAACACAAGCATAGTAGGCCTCAACCGTTGCAGATAGGTTTCCATCGCCTTCATCATAAAAAAGTTTCCAGGCTCCATTTTTTTCTTGTTTGTTAATAATTCTCTTTACCAAACCCTGAATTAAATCTTCATCATTTATTGAGAGTGTCCGTAATAAAATGATGGTATAAGCATCAGTTGAAATACCTGTCTCAAAAGGGTAATTCCATGAGCCATTGGGAGATTGATCTTGTCTAAGCTGTCTAATAATCAAATCTATACCCTTACTTATATCAGTCATTACTGATTCTCATTCCTCTCCCTAAAATTTTTATAATTTATACATATTCTCATCTAGTCAAGAGAATTCGTAAGGGAGGTAATGTGTATTTTATTTACAAGAAATAGAGAGAAATCAGTGATAGAAAGCATAACCCATGAATTAAAAAAGAAAAAGCATCTTCCGTACGCTACGTCTAAGCTAATAAAAAGCGATCACGCCCTCTTAGAAAAAATTAGAATCAAAACACAAGAAATGAATGTTAACAATGTGACAAGAACAAAGGCCTATCTTGACTTTTATCTTACACATCCTGAAATACATTGGGCGTTCCTCGGCCACATGGTATCGCGTAATGGTGGGTGGAATATGACGGACCTACAAGGGGAATTTCTACCTCGGTTGATGCAAAAAAAAGAAAGAGATGTGTTTTTTAATTTTCTAGAAAGGGGCAATTGGCTTATTTTTCAAGACGCTTATCCGCAATTTTTGCTTTACGAGGAAGGTTTGAAACAAAATAAGCCTTTGTTTCATTTGTTTTCTTATTTGAATATTTCCATTTTCATGGAAACGATTTGGAATAATTTTTGGAGAACCAAAGAAACCTCGACACTTACTATTGCAATGGTTATAAACGAACAAAGCTATCTAGAAAAAAGAGTAGTTCAAAACCCATACTATCAGAAAAGTGTTTTAAATAAGCTTGAATTTTTTTTGCAGGACTGGTTTTCCTTTAACCACATTCTCTTTCCGTATGGAAAAAGAAATTTATTGGGACATACCCTTCATCAGTTCGAATCACTGAATGAACGGATTTTACTTGGAAAAAGATTATATTCACTCCTCTTTAGGAATGAACAGACTTTAAACCAGACAGTTGAATGGGCGAAAAATCATCCGCATACAGGTTCAAGAAAAGATTATTGGCCTCATATCTTTAATAATGTAAATGAGGGGATACCTGGATTTGCCTATCAACTTCGCTTAAAATCCTGCCAACTCAAATCGAAGGAGAGGAAAATTTATAGCCCTTCTTTAGAAAATTCGTGGAAAAATGTAAACCATGAGGAATCGGAAAAGGGTGATTGGTTTACAGATTGGCGAGTGGTCGATTATTTAACGGAAAAAGATGAAATGATTAACGGGGAGATTAAAGATGAATACTGTAAAACACTTGAACGGCTCGAGCTTGCAGCCCTTGCCAAAAAAGCGATACACTTTTTGGAGTAAGCAATATGTTGCATGCATAGTGTTTGCCTCTTTGCTTGGATCCTATATGGATTTATTTTTTGTTGGAAAGCAGTTGTATAAATTTCCAATAAGACCATTCCCAGAAATTTTTCCAATCAATATTGTATTTACGTTAGTTGGTTTACCTATCCTTGTATATATTTTTTTACAATCTATCTCAAAGGTAAATAAATGGGGGAGAGCGGGAATCATTCTTTTTGTAAGTTTGTTGATGTCTATATTTGAAAAATTAGCTGAAGTATTAGGTTTATTCGTCCATTCGGCAAGGTGGGAACACCTTTACACATTTTTCGGTTATATGTTTTTCTTATCTGTAATTTCTTTCTATCATGATTGGATAGAAAAAACTAAAGATTAAATACAAAGGCCGGAACATTTGTCCCGGCCTTTCTGATGCCGACAAATGTGGCACCAGCCCCTTCCGTCCGTACAGTGGTTAAGTGTCCCGCAACAAGCGAATGTTCGGAAGGGGTAAAGATATTTTAACACAAAGTTAGTGAAAATATAAATAGGCGATGCAAAAATGAAGTACCAAACTTTCTTTTATTTTTCAAAAAGTGTATGATAAAAATGATTTTTACATAAAGGAGTGTTTTTAATGGCTAAAAAAGGATACATATTGATGGAAAATGGAGAAAAGATTGAATTTGATTTATTCCCGAACGAAGCTCCTGGCACAGTAGCTAACTTTGAAAAATTAGCAAACGAAGGCTTTTACAATGATGTAGTCTTTCACCGAGTTATTCCTGGTTTCGTAAGTCAGGGAGGAGACCCAACTGGTACTGGTATGGGCGGTCCTGGTTACACAATCAACTGTGAAACAGAAGGAAATCCGCACAAGCATGTTCCAGGTTCTTTATCAATGGCTCATGCAGGTAGAAATACAGGTGGAAGTCAATTCTTTATCGTTCATGAATCTCAGCCGCATTTAAATGGTGTTCACACAGTATTTGGTCAAGTGACATCAGGTCTTGAAACAGCAAAGGCAATGAGAAATGGCGACAAAATGGTAGAAGTTAAGGTATATGACGAAGAATAAACAACAATGAAGGAGGACTATTAAAGTCCTCTTTTTTTTTAGTCTAAATCTAAGAGTATGAAAAATTTCTTAATTTGTGGTAAGGAGACAAATGAACGGGCAAATTAACTTCAAAGTTCTATTTTGGGGGTTGCCATGAAAAAGTTTGCTCTAGTTCTTATCCCAGCCATATTTCTAACGTTTCACTCAAATGCCCTAGCGGAAAATAACGAACCATCGAAACAATTAAAGGCGTCAATTATTATTGACGATTTTGGCGGAGGCACTGGTGGTGTACGGGATTTCTTAGAAGGGGAGATTCCAATAACCGCTGCAGTCATGCCATTCACTGAAAACTCAAAACTACATGCTGAATGGGCTCATAAAAATGGTTTTGAAGTGATGATTCATTTACCTATGGAACCGAAAAGAGGAAAAAGGTCTTGGCTTGGTCCAAAGCCAATTACGGTCGATCTTTCTCCTAAAGAGGTACGAAAGCGGGTTATAGAGGCGACTAAGAGTGTACCGTATGCAGTAGGTCTCAATAATCATATGGGCTCGCTCGCAGTTGAAAATGAAGAAATAGTCCGTGCGATAGTTGAAGTAGCGAAAGAAAGGAAACTGTATATAATCGATAGCGGTACAAGCCCGAAATCGAAATTTCCAGAAATTGCAAAGGAACTTGGTGTTCCGCTTCTAAAAAGAGATGTATTTTTAGATGACATTTCTTCATCTTCATATGTGCATAAACAAATGATTCGATTGGCTAGGGTTACCGAATTCCAAGGTAAAGGCATTGCCATTGGTCACGTTGGGGTAACGGGGAAAGTATGTTCTGTTGGTGTTTTCAGTTCTGTTGAGGAATTTAAAAAACGAAATATAAAAATAGTTCCTGTATCTGAGTTGTTTTCAAATAAATTAACTGAACAGTATTTAGTACCATGATTAAAGGCACCCTTGAAAGGTGCCTTCTTATATTTCAAAACGTAGTTCTTTCCCTAAGCACCTCAAGCTGGTAAAATGACATCTACAAAGAATGTCATAAAGCCAGTGAGGGAGAAGGAATCATAAATGAAATTAGTTTCTTGGAATGTGAATGGGTTAAGAGCCTGTGTCAAAAAAGGATTTTTGGATTATTTTCAGGAAGTAGATGCAGATATCTTCTGTGTGCAGGAAACAAAACTTCAAGAAGGCCAAATTAACCTTGAGTTAGAAGGATACCATCAATACTGGAATTATGCGATAAAAAAAGGGTATTCAGGTACAGCGGTGTTTACTAAAAGGGAACCCTTGACAGTAAGATACGGGGTAGGTTCTGATGAAGGTGAAGGGGAAGGAAGAATACTTACCTTGGAGTTTGATAATTTCTTCTTGGTTAATGTATATACACCAAACTCACAAAGAGATCTTGCGAGAATTTCTTATCGTTTAGATTGGGAGGACTGCATTTTTCAATACTTGAAGGAATTGAACGAAGTGAAACCGGTTATTTTATGTGGAGATTTGAACGTTGCTCATCAAGAGATTGACTTACGCAATCCAAAATCAAACATTGGCAACTCTGGATTTACAGATGAAGAACGAGGGAAAATGACTGCATTACTTCAAGCGGGCTTTGTAGATAGCTACCGCCATTTTTATCCCGATCAAGAGGGGGCTTATACATGGTGGTCGTACATGAATAAAGTCCGTGAAAGGAATATAGGATGGAGAATCGATTACTTTATCGTATCTGACACATTACGAGAGAGGTTAAAGCTGGCTGATATTCATTCAGATATTATGGGAAGTGACCATTGTCCCGTAATATTAGAAATACATTAATAGTCATAACAATTTCTTATTGCAAATCATAAAATAACCGTTATTTTCTTTATAGAGTATGTGTTTTATAGTCTATTTAAGAAGGAAATGACGGAGGGATAAAAATGGATACTAAAAAAGATGTGCAACAGCAGTTTGGCAAAAGTGCCGACTCTTATGTAAGCAGCCCAATTCACAAAGAGGGTAAAGACTTGCAAAAACTATTGCAAATGGTGACCGCCACAGGGGAAGAAGAACTACTTGACGTAGCGACAGGTGGTGGACACACTGCAAATGCCTTTGCTTCGATAGTAAAAAATATTACTGCAATTGATCTGACATCAGAGATGCTGGTTGCTGCGGAAAATTTTATAAAGGGAAATGGTCATCATAACGTTCGGTTCATACAAGCGGATGCGGAGAACCTTCCATTTTCAAATGAAGCATTTGATATTGTAACCTGTCGGATAGCACCGCACCATTTTCCAAATGTAAATCAGTTTATTAAAGAAGTGTACCGTGTACTTAAACCAAATGGGCAATTTTTACTCGATGATAATGTAGTTCCGGAAGAAGATCTCTTAGATCATTTCTATAATGCTATTGAAAAAAGAAGAGATTACAGTCATTTCAGAGCTTGGAAGAAAAGTGAGTGGCTCCGCATGCTTGAATTAGCAGGTTTTGAAATAAATGAATGGCACCGGTTTGATAAAACATTTCGGTTTGATCCTTGGTGCAATCGGATGAATTTATCACAGGGTGAAAAAGAGAAACTTACTGAATACATTAAAGGATCAGATTCAAAAGTGAAAAATAAATTTCGGATTATCATTGAGGAAAATCAAGTTGTTTCTTTTCAAGGGGAAGCAATCGTTTTAAAAGCAATTAAAAGGTAATAAAAAAGCCCTTTGCAAGCTTTTGACCTTGGAAAGGGTTTTTAAATGGTTAAATGTCGTTAAGTGCTGTTCCGATTACATCAAATTCAGGTAACTTTTCACCGTGAGTTGAGTTCTCTAATGAACCTTGGTCTAAAGAATTCGTAAGACCACTTTCTTCTTCTTTTTTATGAGAATACGTACTCATTATAGAAACACTCCTTTACGACATGATTTACTAAATATTTTTTCCTATAAATAATTTTCTAACCATGATAGAAAAATATTATTGACTAGAATGCTCTAGGATAGTAATATAGTCATTGTCGCTGCAACGAATTGTTTAGATTACTTAACTAATGATAAAAAACAATTCGAAAGAAGTTGACATCCTAGTATTCATTATGCTAAAATAATGAATGTCGCTGATTGATAGATTAATAGATAAAGGCGAAATTGTTCTTTGAAAACTAAACAAACAAAAGCGTCAACAAACAATAATATTTTGTTTCTTAATTGAAACAAAGCCAACGTAACAAAATGAGCTAATCAACTTTCTTGGAGAGTTTGATCCTGGCTCAGGACGAACGCTGGCGGCGTGCCTAATACATGCAAGTCGAGCGAACCACTTCGGTGGTTAGCGGCGGACGGGTGAGTAACACGTGGGCAACCTGCCTGTAAGACTGGGATAACTTCGGGAAACCGGAGCTAATACCGGATAATCCTTTTCCTCTCATGAGGAAAAGCTGAAAGACGGTTTCGGCTGTCACTTACAGATGGGCCCGCGGCGCATTAGCTAGTTGGTGAGGTAACGGCTCACCAAGGCGACGATGCGTAGCCGACCTGAGAGGGTGATCGGCCACACTGGGACTGAGACACGGCCCAGACTCCTACGGGAGGCAGCAGTAGGGAATCTTCCACAATGGACGAAAGTCTGATGGAGCAACGCCGCGTGAGCGATGAAGGCCTTCGGGTCGTAAAGCTCTGTTGTTAGGGAAGAACAAGTACCGGAGTAACTGCCGGTACCTTGACGGTACCTAACCAGAAAGCCACGGCTAACTACGTGCCAGCAGCCGCGGTAATACGTAGGTGGCAAGCGTTGTCCGGAATTATTGGGCGTAAAGCGCGCGCAGGCGGTCCTTTAAGTCTGATGTGAAAGCCCACGGCTCAACCGTGGAGGGTCATTGGAAACTGGGGGACTTGAGTGCAGAAGAGGAAAGCGGAATTCCACGTGTAGCGGTGAAATGCGTAGAGATGTGGAGGAACACCAGTGGCGAAGGCGGCTTTCTGGTCTGTAACTGACGCTGAGGCGCGAAAGCGTGGGGAGCAAACAGGATTAGATACCCTGGTAGTCCACGCCGTAAACGATGAGTGCTAAGTGTTAGGGGGTTTCCGCCCCTTAGTGCTGCAGCTAACGCATTAAGCACTCCGCCTGGGGAGTACGGCCGCAAGGCTGAAACTCAAAGGAATTGACGGGGGCCCGCACAAGCGGTGGAGCATGTGGTTTAATTCGAAGCAACGCGAAGAACCTTACCAGGTCTTGACATCCTCTGACACTCCTAGAGATAGGACGTTCCCCTTCGGGGGACAGAGTGACAGGTGGTGCATGGTTGTCGTCAGCTCGTGTCGTGAGATGTTGGGTTAAGTCCCGCAACGAGCGCAACCCTTGATCTTAGTTGCCAGCATTCAGTTGGGCACTCTAAGGTGACTGCCGGTGACAAACCGGAGGAAGGTGGGGATGACGTCAAATCATCATGCCCCTTATGACCTGGGCTACACACGTGCTACAATGGATGGTACAAAGGGCTGCAAGACCGCGAGGTTTAGCCAATCCCATAAAACCATTCTCAGTTCGGATTGTAGGCTGCAACTCGCCTACATGAAGCCGGAATCGCTAGTAATCGCGGATCAGCATGCCGCGGTGAATACGTTCCCGGGCCTTGTACACACCGCCCGTCACACCACGAGAGTTTGTAACACCCGAAGTCGGTGGGGTAACCGTAAGGAGCCAGCCGCCTAAGGTGGGACAGATGATTGGGGTGAAGTCGTAACAAGGTAGCCGTATCGGAAGGTGCGGCTGGATCACCTCCTTTCTAAGGATATAAGCTGGACATATGAGCCAGACAAAACATGTTTGTTTGATTGTTTCTTGTTTGTTTAGTTTTGAGAGTGCAATTTTCTCTCAAAACATCGTTCTTTGAAAACTAGATAATCGTAATGAAGAAGTCAAGTAAAACATCGAGTAATCGCCATTTTAGTTTTCTCTCTATTAATTTAGTGAAACAAACCTTTTAGGTTAAGTTAGAAAGGGCGCACGGTGAATGCCTTGGCACTAGGAGCCGATGAAGGACGGGACTAACACCGATATGCTTCGGGGAGCTGTAAGTAAGCTTTGATCCGGAGATTTCCGAATGGGGGAACCCACTGTTCGTAATGGAACAGTATCTTTACCTGAATACATAGGGTATTGAAGGCATACCCGGGGAACTGAAACATCTAAGTACCCGGAGGAAGAGAAAGCAAACGCGATTCCCTGAGTAGCGGCGAGCGAAACGGGACATAGCCCAAACCAAGAGGCTTGCCTCTTGGGGTTGTAGGACACTCAACATGGAGTTACAAAGGAACGGGGTAGATGAAGCGGCCTGGAAAGGCCCGTCAGAGAAGGTAAAAACCCTGTAGTCGAAACTTCGTTCCCTCCTGAGTGGATCCTGAGTACGGCCGGACACGTGAAATCCGGTCGGAAGCAGGGAGGACCATCTCCCAAGGCTAAATACTCCCTAGTGACCGATAGTGAACCAGTACCGTGAGGGAAAGGTGAAAAGCACCCCGGAAGGGGAGTGAAATAGTTCCTGAAACCGTGTGCCTACAAGTAGTTAGAGCCCGTTAATGGGTGATAGCGTGCCTTTTGTAGAATGAACCGGCGAGTTACGATCCCATGCAAGGTTAAGTTGAAGAGACGGAGCCGCAGCGAAAGCGAGTCTGAATAGGGCGAATGAGTATGTGGTCGTAGACCCGAAACCAGGTGATCTACCCATGTCCAGGGTGAAGTCCAGGTAACACTGGATGGAGGCCCGAACCCACGCACGTTGAAAAGTGCGGGGATGAGGTGTGGGTAGCGGAGAAATTCCAATCGAACTTGGAGATAGCTGGTTCTCTCCGAAATAGCTTTAGGGCTAGCCTCACGTAGTTAGAGTCTTGGAGGTAGAGCACTGTTTGGACTAGGGGCCCTCATCGGGTTACCGAATTCAGACAAACTCCGAATGCCA
The DNA here is from genome assembly GCF_047302305.1 of Neobacillus phoenicis. Taxonomy (NCBI): domain Bacteria; kingdom Bacillati; phylum Bacillota; class Bacilli; order Caryophanales; family Bacillaceae; genus Neobacillus; species Neobacillus phoenicis. The sequence continues at coordinate 2,673,051 of NZ_CP154847.1, forward strand.
AAGACTTATCCGTGGGAGTCAGACTGCGAGTGATAAGATCCGTAGTCAAAAGGGAAACAGCCCAGACCACCAGCTAAGGTCCCAAAGTTTACGTTAAGTGGAAAAGGATGTGGAGTTGCTTAGACAACCAGGATGTTGGCTTAGAAGCAGCCACCATTTAAAGAGTGCGTAATAGCTCACTGGTCGAGTGACTCTGCGCCGAAAATGTACCGGGGCTAAACGTAACACCGAAGCTGTGGATTGACATCTTAGATGTCAGTGGTAGGAGAGCGTTCTAAGGGCGTTGAAGCTAGACCGTAAGGACTGGTGGAGCGCTTAGAAGTGAGAATGCCGGTATGAGTAGCGAAAGATGAGTGAGAATCTCATCCACCGTATGCCTAAGGTTTCCTGAGGAAGGCTCGTCCGCTCAGGGTTAGTCGGGACCTAAGCCGAGGCCGAAAGGCGTAGGCGATGGACAACAGGTTGATATTCCTGTACCACCTCTTTATCGTTTGAGTGATGGGGGGACGCAGGAGGATAGGGTAAGCGCGCTGTTGGATATGCGCGTCTAAGCAGTTAGGCTGGAAAGTAGGAAAATCCGCTTTCCGTGAAGGCTGAGCTGTGATAGCGAGGGAAATTTAGTACCGAAGTTCCTGATTCCACACTGCCAAGAAAAGCCTCTAGCGAGATAAAAGGTGCCCGTACCGCAAACCGACACAGGTAGGCGAGGAGAGAATCCTAAGGTGAGCGAGAGAACTCTCGTTAAGGAACTCGGCAAAATGACCCCGTAACTTCGGGAGAAGGGGTGCTTTTTGAGGTGAATAGCCTCGAAGAGCCGCAGTGAATAGGCCCAGGCGACTGTTTAGCAAAAACACAGGTCTCTGCGAAGCCGCAAGGCGAAGTATAGGGGCTGACGCCTGCCCGGTGCTGGAAGGTTAAGAGGAGGGGTTAGCCTTAAAAGCGAAGCTCTGAATCGAAGCCCCAGTAAACGGCGGCCGTAACTATAACGGTCCTAAGGTAGCGAAATTCCTTGTCGGGTAAGTTCCGACCCGCACGAAAGGCGTAACGATCTGGGCACTGTCTCAACGAGAGACTCGGTGAAATTATAGTACCTGTGAAGATGCAGGTTACCCGCGACAGGACGGAAAGACCCCGTGGAGCTTTACTGTAGCCTGATATTGAATTTTGGTACAGCTTGTACAGGATAGGTAGGAGCCGTAGAAACCGGAGCGCTAGCTTCGGTGGAGGCGTCGGTGGGATACTACCCTGGCTGTATTGAAATTCTAACCCGCACCCCTTATCGGGGTGGGAGACAGTGTCAGGTGGGCAGTTTGACTGGGGCGGTCGCCTCCTAAAGAGTAACGGAGGCGCCCAAAGGTTCCCTCAGAATGGTTGGAAATCATTCGTAGAGTGTAAAGGCACAAGGGAGCTTGACTGCGAGACCTACAAGTCGAGCAGGGACGAAAGTCGGGCTTAGTGATCCGGTGGTTCCGCATGGAAGGGCCATCGCTCAACGGATAAAAGCTACCCCGGGGATAACAGGCTTATCTCCCCCAAGAGTCCACATCGACGGGGAGGTTTGGCACCTCGATGTCGGCTCATCGCATCCTGGGGCTGTAGTCGGTCCCAAGGGTTGGGCTGTTCGCCCATTAAAGCGGTACGCGAGCTGGGTTCAGAACGTCGTGAGACAGTTCGGTCCCTATCCGTCGTGGGCGCAGGAAATTTGAGAGGAGCTGTCCTTAGTACGAGAGGACCGGGATGGACGCACCGCTGGTGTACCAGTTGTCTTGCCAAAGGCATCGCTGGGTAGCTATGTGCGGACGGGATAAGTGCTGAAAGCATCTAAGCATGAAGCCCCCCTCAAGATGAGATTTCCCATAGCGTCAAGCTAGTAAGAACCCTGAAAGATGATCAGGTTGATAGGTCAGAGGTGGAAGCGTGGTAACATGTGGAGCTGACTGATACTAATCGTTCGAGGACTTAACCAAGATTTAAGCGAACTCATTTTTTACAAACACTTCTTCTACATTATCTAGTTTTGAGGGAATGATACCTCAAAGTAAATAGTCTGGTAGCAATGGCGAGAAGGTCACACCCGTTCCCATACCGAACACGGAAGTTAAGCTTCTCAGCGCCGATGGTAGTTGGGACGAAAGTCCCTGTGAGAGTAGGACGTTGCCAGGCTATATATTATGGAGGATTAGCTCAGCTGGGAGAGCATCTGCCTTACAAGCAGAGGGTCGGCGGTTCGATCCCGTCATCCTCCACCATATATTCTTAATATTTACGCTGTTTTATCTCTATTTGTAGATTTAGAAAGCGTATACAAACTTATCTATTTTCCGAACTAATGCCGGTGTAGCTCAATTGGTAGAGCACGATCGAATAAGCTTCATGAATTAACTTCAGCATACTGACCGAGCTGCAGCTTGAATAAGCTTAATGAGGTCAGGATGACGATAATTAAGACAGCGTGTACAATCTAATATTTATTCTAAACCTATGCCGGGGTAGCTCAATTGGTAGAGCAACTGACTTGTAATCAGTAGGTTGGGGGTTCAAGTCCTCTCGCCGGCACCATGCTTCTTACTTCTTTGAATAAGATTAGCGGAAGCAAATCAAACTATATGTTTTTTTTTGTAACTTTATTTGCGGGTGTGGCGGAATTGGCAGACGCACCAGACTTAGGATCTGGCGCCGCAAGGCGTGGGGGTTCGACTCCCTTCACCCGCACCATTTCACTTTTATGCGGAAGTAGTTCAGTGGTAGAACACCACCTTGCCAAGGTGGGGGTCGCGGGTTCGAATCCCGTCTTCCGCTCCATAAGTGCCGGGGTGGCGGAACTGGCAGACGCACAGGACTTAAAATCCTGCGGTAGGTGACTACCGTACCGGTTCGATTCCGGTCCTCGGCACCACTTATATTTTTAACGGGAAGTAGCTCAGCTTGGTAGAGCACTTGGTTTGGGACCAAGGGGTCGCAGGTTCGAATCCTGTCTTCCCGACCATTCATATTTTGGGGCCTTAGCTCAGCTGGGAGAGCGCCTGCTTTGCACGCAGGAGGTCAGCGGTTCGATCCCGCTAGGCTCCACTTAAATTATATAACTGATTTGGCGGTGTAGCTCAGCTGGCTAGAGCGTACGGTTCATACCCGTAAGGTCGGGGGTTCGATCCCCTCCGCCGCTACTAAAATACTTATATAATTTTATTTGAAAAAATGGAGGAATACCCAAGTCCGGCTGAAGGGATCGGTCTTGAAAACCGACAGGCGGGTTAAACCGCGCGGGGGTTCGAATCCCTCTTCCTCCGCCATTTTCTTTTATTTATATGTGGAGGGGTAGCGAAGTGGCTAAACGCGGCGGACTGTAAATCCGCTCCCTCCGGGTTCGGCGGTTCGAATCCGTCCCCCTCCACCATTTATAGGGGCATAGTTTAAAGGTAGAACTAAGGTCTCCAAAACCTTCAGTGTGGGTTCGATTCCTACTGCCCCTGTCGAAAATACTATGTAAAAATCCAAGGTCATTCCTTGGATTTTTTTTTTATTAAGAATCTGTTATTCATTGTTGATTTTCGTGTATGTATGAGAATTCATAGGCGGAGAATTTCCGGCTATTGTATATAGAGGTAGCTTGAGAGGCAAAAATAAGCGGAAAAATTCCCGCTATTGTATAAAAAGTGAGCTTAAGAAGAAGAAATAAGCGGAGAATTTCCCTTTAACTGCTCTAAAATAAGACAAAATCCAACGATTTTGATCATATAACCGGAAAAACTCCCCTTATTTATAAGGAAATAAGGGTATTTCCCAATTTAAGCGGAATTTTTCCGGTTATTTTTTCAAACACAGTGAAATCAACATTCAGGTATAACAAAGCCTTTATTAAAAGGACTTTCAACTTATTGGTTGGAGGTCTTTTTTTTATAAGATTCTAATATTTCTAAAAAGCTATACTCACTCAATTCTTTTTCAGATGAAGGTGCAGTACTAAGCACAATGACTATAATGATTCATTTTATATTAACTATTTGGGAAACCTATGTGCACGAATACAATTATATGGAAGGAGTTATTCAATGCCAGAGCTTCCAGAGATGGAAACCTATAAGATCCTTTTAAATCAAAAAATAGCTGGTCAAGTCATTTCAGATATTCAGATCAATAGAGAAAAATCCATTAACCTTAATTCAGAGCTCTTCAAAAGAACAGTTCTTCTTCAAAAAGTAACAAATGTTTATAGAAGAGGAAAGCACCTACTATTCCATCTCCAAAATGGTCAAGTAATGCTGTTGCATTTAATGTTAGGGGGATGGATGTTCTACGGTCTTGAGTCGGAAAAACCTAAACGTACTATCCAAGTCCAAATCTCTTTTGGAGAATATCATCTTTACTTTATCGGACTTCGACTTGGATATCTTCATCTATATAGTCAACAAGAAGCGGAGGAGAAACTCTCCAATTTAGGCCCTGAACCATTGAGTAGCGATTTCTCTTTAAATCATTTTTTAGGAATAATTAGTCAAAAGCATGGTCGATTAAAAACCACTTTACTTGATCAAGAGATTATTGCTGGAATAGGAAATTGCTATTCAGCTGAAATTTGTTTTCATGCTGGAATTTTGCCTACTAAAGACATTGATCAAATAGTTGAATCAAAACGATCCCAACTATATCATTCAATGAGGACAGTTCTTCAGGACGGAATAAAGCATGGTGGTTATATGGAAAATCCTTTATTTAAGGGAGATACCTTAACGGGGGGATTTAATGAGAGATGTAATGTTTATGACCGGGAAGGCAAGAACTGTAATCGTTGTGGGGCCATTATTATAAATGAAATGGTTTCTTCTAGAAAGACATTTTACTGTCCTAATTGTCAAAAGTAACCTAAAACCTGCTGCAATGGCGGGTTTTTATTTTTGATAAAAAAAGTGAAAGTAATTGTTTCGTATTTCACACAAATGTAATATACTATATACAAATAAGTATAACACATTTATAATTAAGCTAACGAATATAACATATTTATTATAAAAAAGGGGGTGGTAATGATTAAACTAACTAAACGTCAGGATGAAATCCTTGAGATTGTGAAACAAAATGGACCGATTACAGGAAAAGAAATTGCAGAAAAGCTTTCGTTAACTAGGGCAGCTTTAAGACCAGATCTTGCCATCTTAACCATGTCGGGAAACTTGGATGCCAGACCGCGTGTGGGGTATTACTTTAATGATAATTTTGAAGTTAAACAGCAAGCGAAAAGGTTTATTCACCAAAAAGTAAATGATTATAAGGCTCACCCAATTGTAGTCGAAAAATCCACTTCCGTTTACGATGCTATTGTTCAGTTGTTTTTAGAAGATGTAGGTACACTTTATGCGGTTGATACGGAAGGGCTTTTAGCAGGAGTGATATCGAGGAAAGACTTACTTAGGGCCTCACTTGGCAATAAGAATCTAAATGACTTACCAGTAAGTGTCATTATGACTAGAATGCCTAATATCATCACCATTGAACCAGAGGAGACATTGTTAGAAGCTGCAAAAAAAATGATTCACAATCACATTGATTCTCTACCAGTAGTCAAGATAGAAGACCAACAGAAAAATACATATTTGCTTGTGGGAAGAATCACAAAAACCACGATTACAAGGGCATATCTAGAAATTATGGGGGAAAAAACAGACTAAGAGGAGTGGCTGTTATTTTGGTACAGAAAGAAGTGGTTTATGTAGTTTCTGACTCAGTGGGGGAAACTGCTGAGTTTGTAGTAAAAGCAGTCGCAACACAATTTAATGGAGGTAATGTGGATATTCGCAGAAGTTCATATGTAGAGGATTTTGAAGATATTGAAGATGTCCTTTTACTAGCGAAAAGAGGCAATTCCATCATTGCTTATACGATTGTTGTTCCTACTTTAAAACTATATTTAGATAGTAGAGCCTTAGAAGAGGGTATATTAGCAGTAGACTTACTTGGTCCATTGATGAATGCGTTCGTAACTCGATTTAATAAGCAACCACATCATCAACCAGGCTTGATGAGAAAGCTGGATGAAGAATATTTCAGAAAAATTGAAGCTATTGAGTTCGCTGTGAAATATGATGATGGTCGTGACCCAAGAGGTATTACAAAGGCTGATATTGTTTTAGTTGGGGTATCCAGAACATCAAAAACGCCATTATCTATGTATCTAGCACATCAGCGCTTTAAGGTGGCCAATGTTCCGTTAGTCCCGGAAGTGCAGCCACCAGATGAATTATTTCAAATTCCAAGAAAAAATTGTATTGGATTAATTATTTCACCAAATAAATTAAACGAAATTCGGACAGAACGTCTGAAGGCTTTAGGGTTAGCTTCGAAAGCAAATTATGCGAGCTTTGAGAGAATATTAGAGGAACTAGACCATGCTGAAAAAATTATGAAGCGTGTTGGCTGCCCTGTTATTGATGTATCTAATAAGGCTGTAGAAGAAACGGCAGGCTTAATATTAGAAGTGTTAAAAAAAGAGAGGAGCTTTTAATCATGGACAAATTCGTTTATTTATTTCATGAAGGAAATGGCAATATGAAAGAATTGCTCGGAGGAAAGGGAGCGAATCTAGCAGAAATGACTAGAATTGGCTTACCTGTTCCATATGGTTTTACCATCACGACTCAGGCTTGCAATGCATACTATGAAGCTAGTAAAACCATTCCAACTATTGTAGAAAAGCAAATGCTAGAAGCACTTGTCTGTTTAGAAGAGAAAATGGGTAAAAAATTAGGCGACCCGGAAAATCCTCTCCTTGTCTCAGTACGTTCAGGTTCCGTTTTTTCCATGCCTGGTATGATGGATACCATCTTGAACTTAGGAATGAATGATGAAACGGTTGTTGGTATGGCAAAGCTGACGAATAACCCTCGTTTTGCTTATGACTCTTACAGAAGATTCATCCAAATGTTCAGTAACGTGGTCCTTGAGATTGATACGTATTACTTTGAACAATTATTAGAAGAAACACGCGAGCAAAAGGGATACTCCACTGACCCAGAGTTAACTGCAGAAGACTGGCAAGAGGTAATCAAGGGGTATAAAGGAATTGTTAAAAAGCATACAAGAAAAGACTTCCCACAGGAACCAAAAGAGCAATTGTTCCTTGCAATTAATGCCGTCTTTAATTCTTGGAATAATCAACGTGCCATTGTTTATCGCCGTTTAAATAAAATCCCTGATCATTTAGGAACTGCTGTCAATATTCAAAGTATGGTGTTCGGAAATATGGGGAACGATTCTGGAACGGGTGTGGCGTTTACAAGAAACCCATCTACTGGGGAACATGTTCTCTACGGTGAGTACTTAATCAATGCTCAAGGCGAAGATGTGGTTGCTGGAATCCGTACACCTCAGGCAATCGCTACATTAGCGGATGAAATGCCAGGTGTATATAAACAATTTGCTGAAACGTGCAAACGGTTGGAACAGCACTATCAAGAAATGCAGGATATTGAATTCACTGTGGAACGCGGTAAGCTTTTCATCCTACAAACACGTAATGGAAAGCGTACGGCACAAGCGGCGATCCGCATTGCCGTTGAAATGGTAGAAGAAGGAATCATCGACAAAAAGACAGCTCTTTTACGTGTCGATCCAGATCAATTAAACCAATTGCTCCACCGACGTATTGATGATGCATTTGAGAAACGAATTTTGGCAAAAGGGCTCCCAGCTTCACCTGGTGCTGCAACAGGTCAAGTAGTTTTTGATGCGGATGAAGCAGAACAATTAGGAAATGATGGCAAAAAAGTGATTCTGGTACGCCCAGAAACTACACCTGATGATATCCACGGGATTGTGGCTTCCCAAGCAATATTAACAAGCCGTGGTGGAATGACCAGCCATGCAGCTGTTGTTGCACGTGGGATGGGAAAAGCTTGTATATGTGGATGTGAAGCCTTAAAGATTGATTTGAAAGCGAAACAATTCGCAGTGGGAAGTACCCTTGTTAATTATGGAGACATTATTACCATTGATGGTTCGACTGGTGAAATCATGCTTGGCGAAATTCCAATGATTGATCCTGAACTTTCAGATGAGTTCCAGCTATTACTTGCATGGGCCGACCAAGAGCGGAAAATTGGTGTCCGAGCAAATGCTGATAACCCTGAAGATGCGAAAAAAGCATTTGAATTTGGGGCAGGTGGAATTGGCTTATGCCGTACAGAACATATGTTTATGGATTTAAAACGTATTCCAATAGTACAAAAAATGATTCTTGCTGATAATTATGGGGAGCGAATGGAAGCTTTAAATCAACTGTTACCAATGCAGCAGGGTGATTTTGAAGGTATTTTTGAAGCAATGCAAGGGTTCCCTGTCACTATACGTTTACTAGACCCGCCGCTTCATGAATTTTTACCAGATAAAGAGGAGCTTTTAGTAGAGGTAACTAAACTTCAACTGACTGACCCTCAATCAGGGGAATTAAAGCAAAAAGAAAAATTACTTAAAAAGATTCGTCAACTAGATGAATTTAACCCAATGCTTGGCCACCGCGGCTGCCGTCTTGGAATGATTTATCCGGAAATTTATGAAATGCAGGCAAAAGCAATCTTTTACGCAGCAGCAGCACTAGCAGAAAAGGGAATGGTAGTTGAGCCAGAGATCATGATTCCTCTAGTAGGCCATGTAAATGAATTAAAACAAATGCGTCAGCTTGTGGTCGAAGCCGCATTACGTATCCAAGAAGAGACAGGGAAGAATTTCGAATATACCATTGGAACAATGATTGAGATACCACGCGCAGCATTAACGGCAGACCAAATAGCAGAGGAAGCTGATTTCTTCTCATTTGGTACAAATGATTTAACACAAACAACTTTCGGCTATAGCCGAGATGATGCGGAAGGGAAATTCCTGCAGGCCTATATCGAAAATAAAGTGCTTCCAGAAAACCCCTTCGCTGTCCTTGACCAAAATGGGGTAGGTAAGCTCGTTGAAATGGGAGTACAGCTAGGGCGTTCAACAAAACCTTCATTAAAAACAGGTATTTGCGGTGAACATGGCGGCGAAAAGAGCTCGATTGATTTCTGCTACCGAACAGGATTAGATTATGTGAGCTGTTCTCCATACCGTGTACCATTAGCCAGATTGGCTGCTGCACAGGCAACTATTCGTCATGAATTAAATAAAGAAGAAGTGTTTACAACAGCATAATTATGAAGAGAGGATGTGTGCCTTGTGCAGCATCCTCTTATTTTTGAAAATGTAATCATGATTAGTCTATTTTTGCAAATAATATAAAAAATACTATCAAAGGGGTTAGAATATGGGGGCCATTGAGCGGAATGGGTATCGATTTGTACCAGAATACAGTGTGATTCAACAGAATGGGGCCATACATGTCTATAAACGAGAGGATTTTATTGAAGAAATCCAATTTAAGTTTTCGGGTAAATTCCCAGAACTGGATCAAATAGAGGACCTAGTAGATAAGTACTGTGATTTACATAATATTTAAAGAACGCTTGTTCGGTATATTGTTTAATGATATAATTGAAAATGCAATAGTATAGTTTTCTCAAGGGTGGACGGCACACTCTCCTATCGAAAGGGGGTGATGCTTTTTGACAGTTTTTCAAGCATTGACGTTAGCTATATCGTTTGCTAGTCTCATTGTCACTGTTCTGTCTTTCCACAAAAAAAAATAACCCACCCTTGAGCCGGCAAGCAGAAGTGGTGGATTATGCCCTTTATGCCGATCCCCTGTAAGGGAATCAACTATTGCATGACCGAGCGTGTCTCAGGACTCTCGGTCTTTTTTACTATATGATTATCTATACTCACATTATACATAACTTTAAGTAAAAAGGAAAATCAAAATATATATAGGAGGGGTCATATTGAGTAAATTACTTACCATTTACCCTCAAGCAATTGAACATACAAAACTAAAGATACAAGAAGGTATGGATCGTTATTTAGAAATGAAGGAATTATTGCCTTCCTTTGAAGACTATTTAGCTGATCGTGGCCACTATATGGAACAAATTTGGGTCAATGTATGGTTAAATAAATCAACAAATGATGTACCGAAAAATGAAAAAAAGAATTATTTAAGTGAAAAAGGATATGAGGTGCAAGGGATTGACCGAAAGTTCTTAAATAAGTTATTTCGTGATGAAATGAGAACGTATCATCCCTTTGATGCACTTGAATGGGTTAATAATACATTTGCAGGGCAAGAAGAGGAGTGGGAGAAACGATACCTTAATGCAAAGGAAAACTATAAAAAGCAACAAGTGCAGAAACAGCTTGATGAGCAGAAACAAGTAATACGAATGGATATAGAAGAGGAAGCCAGCAACATTATTGAGAACAATTACGGATCATTCTACTTACATGTTCGATTCTTTGTTGCTACCCAATTAAGGGCAGATCTCGAGAATAATACGAAGTTTCAATCGATTGACAAATTGGCACTTGAGGAAAAGTTGGTTGATGAGGGTCCGTTTAATCCAGCTACCTATACTACTGTTGCCACTTTCTTCGAAGAACTGACAGGTGATATTCATAAAACTCTTCATTGGGGACGGAGCTTCTACGAATACCAAACCTACTTCTTTGTGTATGAAAGTTTAATTTCTGATTATGTGTCAGAGCTTATACCGCAAGAAGTATTAGAACAGCTTCCAGCTGATTTAAAAGTGAATTTTTTTGATACTTTTCATGAACCGCTTTCCGCATCTTTCGTTAAAGGCAGTATTGCACAGCTTCTTTATGAGGTTGAGGACTATTTTATCGAAGACATCCAAGAGGAATATCTTTCAGACTTAGTCAAACTAGCTGAACTTCCTTTTGATCTTACTGTACACAAGGAAGTTTTTGATAAAGATTTACAGGAACGGGAAAAAAAGCAGCTAGAAGAACAGGAAGAGTTAGAACGGAAAAAGGAAGCAGTAGAGCGAATGATGAAGGATATATTTGGTACAGAATATGATCCTTCACTCAAGAGAAGTATCCGGTATGTTCTTCACATTGGGGAGACTAATACAGGAAAAACCCATCATGCATTAGAAAAAATGAAAGAGGCGGGCAGTGGATTATATTTAGCACCACTACGGTTATTAGCATTAGAGGTGTTTGATAAGTTAAATGTAGAAGGGACACCATGTTCTTTAAAAACAGGAGAAGAGGAAAAAATCGTTCCCAATGCAAGCCATATTTCCTGTACGGTAGAAATGTTTCATGAAAAAGAGTTTTATGAAGTTGTAGTAATTGATGAAGCACAAATGATTACAGATAAGGACCGTGGTTTTTCTTGGTATAAAGCCATCACGAAAGCAAATGCACAGGAAGTTCACATCATAGGGAGCAGAAATTCGAAATCCATGCTGCTCCAGTTATTAGGTGATTCAAATATTGAAATAAATGAGTATTCACGTGATACGCCGTTAGAAGTGGAGAAAAAAGAATTTCATATTAAACATGTGAAAAAAGGGGATGCCCTTATTTGTTTTTCAAGAAGGCGTGTCCTAGAAACAGCCTCAAGATTGCAAAATGATGGTCACACGGTTAGTATGATTTACGGCAGTATGCCTCCTGAAACCCGAAAAAAACAAATTGAACAGTTCAATAAAGGGAGAACCAAAGTGATTGTGGCAACAGACGCAATTGGTATGGGTTTAAATCTTCCTATTCGCCGCATTGTTTTTTTAGAAAATGAAAAGTTTGATGGAACAAGAAGGCGGCTGCTTACTTCACAAGAAGTAAAACAAATTGCTGGACGTGCTGGTCGTAAAGGAATCTATGATGTCGGTAAAGTGGCATTTACAGCTGATATTAAAAAAATGAGAAATTTGCTTTTACAAGAGGATGAGCCTGTCCATACGTTTGCAATTGCCCCTACTAATTCAGTTTTCGAACGCTTTCAGCGCTATTATCATGACCTCGGAACATTTTTTGAATTATGGGGGAAATTTGAAAGTCCCAAAGGTACAAAAAAAGCTTCACTATCAGAAGAAAAGACGCTATACCAATTGATTGCAGGTACGGAAATTGAAGGAAGGCTATCATTAATGGACTTGTATGGATTTTTACATCTTCCTTTTTCCAAAAATGAGTCAGCATTAACGAGACAATGGGAGGAAACGATGTACTGTATCATTCAAGGAAAAGAACTTCCTGAACCCATTGTAAAGGAGCGAAGTTTAGAAGAACTGGAACTAAGCTACAAAGCCATTGGACTTCATCTCTTATTTTTATATCGTTTGGGTGAAAAAACGGAAGCCATCTATTGGGAGCGACTCCGAGAAGAAGTGAGTGATCGAGTACAGGAACGGTTAAAAACGGATATAAAAAAGTTTGTTAAGAAATGTAAAAATTGCGGCAAAAAACTCCCTTGGGACCATTCGTTTCCAACATGTGATGCCTGTCATAGGGCTAAATTTAGAAGATACGATAATGGCGGGTTTGAACAATTTTAAAAAAAGTGTATAAAACAAATCCACCAAGCAAATGTTTTGGTGGATTTTCTATAATCGAGAAACTAAATAGAAATTATTATTACTATTTCCAATTATTCCATAATCAGCAAAAAATTGATAATATAAACTATAACCTTTTTTAGGAAAGTGATGTGTCAAGATGCAGCTCTCTTTAACAGTTAGGGGACCTGGTGCAGAAGCGGTCTCCTATTTATTAGCCAAAAATCCCAATAATCTTTTTGAACGAGGTGAAAAAGGGCTTACAGTTCGCCTTGTTTATACAATGTTTTCAAAAGAAGAAGTCCAGTTTCTTATTTATGTGAAAACAGACCCAATTGAATTAGTGATTTATGGAATCGATTATTTACAGCCTGAGAATTTAGTTAGGCTGAAACAGCGTAATGCCGGTAAAAAACAACGGAATGCATTGAAGGAATTTGCGTTGGGGGTAGAAGCAGTCAACCGCTTTGTGAGAAGAGAATCAATAGAACGGTATCATGAATGGCTTTAGAATCCGCCCCGATTGACCCGCGATTATAGATTGAAGGAAGACGAACTTGTCGAGAGGCTAGTTCGTTTTTTTGTTTGTAAAGAGCGTATATTCACTTTTTAGGACCATATGATGGTAAATAAGGGAGCGTGATGTTATGGCTGTTCATGTGGTAGCTGCTGGAGAAAACTTGTGGACCATTTCAACCTTATATGGTGTTTCGATACAAACGATAGTAGAGCTTAATGGACTGCCATCCGCTACTTCTATTGTACCTGGCCTTGCCCTTTATCTTCCAGATAGGCTGTTGCCAATCCGTTCCTATCGAATAAAAGCTGGCGATCACATTTGGCAGCTTGCGCAACAATATCAAACAACTATAGCAAGTATTTTGGCCGCAAATCCAGGCTTGAACCCGAATCGTCTCACCATCGGGCAGGTGATTATTATCCCTTCACTGGTAAAATTAGAAATAGCTACTCTTGGTTTTCTTGTGCCTTCGGCTGAAGGTGCTAATTTGATGACCCTTAATGCTTTGGCAGGACAACTAACATATGTAGCGGTTGTGGCTTATTCTTTCACAGAGGAAGGGTTTGCTTTTAATCAGGTAGAAGATGCTAAGATTGTGACACGGTGTAAAGAATTGGGGATTGTCCCATTATTGATGATTAGAAATTATACTGGAAATGAATTCAGTGCTGAGTTGGCGGGGAAGGTGTTAAAAGATCCTGTTTTCAGAACAAACTTGGTTAAAAGTATATTCAATCTAACTGTTCAGAGGGGATTTGGCGGTGTCAGTATAGACTTTGAATTTATACCACCTGCCCAGCGAAATGATTTTACTAGTTTCTTAACAGAGTTAAAGCTTGCCCTAGGCGATTTTATTTTGCAGGTGAATGTACATGCAAAGATAGCTGATATCCCGACTAACCGCATTATTGGTGCATACGATTATGCGGCAATTGGAAAAGTCGCCGACATTATGGCTGTGATGACGATTGACTATGGGTACCCAGGAGGACCGCCTGATCCAATTGCTCCGATTAATTGGATGGAACAGGTCATTCAATATTCCATCACCCAGGTTGAATCTCGTAAGCTCCAAATTGCCATGCCGTTATATGGTTACGACAAAGTGGTTCTTACCCATGTTACTCGTGCTCTATCTGTACTTGCAGCCCAGAATCAAGCAATTGCAAAGGGGTCGGTGATTGAATTCAATAATATGGCTAAATCACCTTGGTTTCTCTATTATCAGGGAGTTGAAGAGCATATTGTTTGGTTCGAGGATATTCGTAGTTATATAGAAAAGTATCGGTTGATGGACCTGTACAAGTTAGCAGGGACAACTTTTTGGCAAATAAGCCTGCCTGCTCCTCAAAATTGGGCGTATTTGAGTAAGAATATTACAGTTTTGTAGGGGAAAGTGTAATAATACTCTGTTTGCTGGCCTTGAGTATAAGGTGATTTGGCATTTGTGCCATTTTGGGGTGGTTTTGTGCCATTTGTGCTTGGTTTTGTGCTGATTTTTTAGGTGTTTTGTTCCAAATTTACCTTGTTTTGTGCCATTTTTAAGGTGTTTTGTATAATTAGCCATTATCTGGGAAAAGTAGCCGCCATTTACTGAATCCAACATACAAATGATGCTATTTGGACAAACTCAAGGAAAAAGGGAAGGCTGGATTACGCTTGAAATTAAAATTGAAAATCGTAATATTCATCATCATATTGCTTTGGGCAACGGGTCCTTACATACATGTAAATGCCACGAGCCCTCCTGCTAACATCACTGTACAGCTCAATCAACTATTGATGAAAGAGCCAGCATTACAAGGAGCCATCGCAGGAATTAGTGTTCGGTCTGCAACGAGCGGGCAAGTCATCTATGATTATCAAGGCAGTGTTCGGTTACGTCCTGCTTCTAATATGAAACTCTTAACGGCTGCAGCGGCTCTAAATGTTTTGGGTGAGGATTTTACTTTTGCAACGGAAGTATTTGCAGATGGTCCGATAAAAAAGAACATCCTTGAAGGAGATCTATACATAAAAGGAAAAGGCGACCCAACCCTATTAAAAACAGATTTTGATCAAATGGCCGAGAACATTCAAAAGCAAGGAATCAAAAAAATAAAAGGAAATCTAATCGGTGACGATTCGTGGTATGATAACGTCCGTTATTCATTAGATTTGCCTTGGAGTGACGAAACAGAGCATTATGGTGCACAAATATCTGCACTTACCGCATCTCCAACCGTAGATTTTGACGCAGGGTCAGTCAAAATTGAAGTGAAACCGAGTCTAAAAGCAGGGGACAAGCCGACGGTGAAAATGACCCCGAAAACAAATTATGTAAAAATCGTAAACCTTGCTGAAACAGTCGCTGAGGATGGAATAAAGGAAATGACGATCGAACGGGAGCATGCTAAAAATACAATTACGATTGAGGGGACTATTCCTGTAAAAGCAAAACCAGAAAAAGAATGGGTGGGGGTATGGGACCCAACCCTATATGCCGTGACCCTTTTAAAACAGTCATTAGCCAAACAAGGGATTTCCGTAATGGGTAAAATGAAAACAGGTACGGTGTCTGACACCGCCAAACTGTTAACCACCCATCGTTCTATGACCTTGTCCCAACTGTTGGTTCCTTTCATGAAGCTGAGTAACAACGGTCATGCCGAAATTTTAGTAAAGGAAATGGGCAAAGTGGTTAAAGGTGAAGGCAGTTGGGAAAAAGGATTACAAGTTTTAAATGCAGAGATGCCGAAATTCGGAGTTAACCCTAAAACATTGGTTCTCCGAGACGGGTCGGGAGTTTCTCATGTCGACTTAATTCCAGCGAATCAACTCTCACAGCTCTTATTTTCAGTTCAAAAGGAGAAATGGTTTCCTAGTTATATAAATGCTTTACCAGTAGCAGGTGTCCGTGACAAAATGGTCGGAGGCTCTTTAAGGTACCGAATGAAAGGTCCGAATACCCTTGGAAAAGTGAAAGCCAAAACAGGGACCATTTCAACTGTAAGTTCGCTTTCTGGATATGTAATAACCAAAAGCGGGCAAACTCTTATTTTTTCAATCCTATTGAACAATATGATAGATGATGTGAAGGGGAAGAAAATCGAGGATCAGATTGTGACCATTTTGGCAAATCAATAATTTAAAGACGAATAAAAAGGAATGTCCCAACAAACCCTAACCTATCATTAAGAAATGGTACGGATGGCGATTTCATTATGATATTTGGGAGTCACGTTAGTATAAGGAACGGCTATTTAGGAGCAGCAAAACAAGCGGTTGCAAACAATGCATCCGCTTTTCAATATTTTCCGAAAAATCCAAGGAGTCTTTCCATTAAGGATTTCAATCAAGAAGATGCAAAAAGCTGCAGAGAATTTTGTTTGGAGCATCAACTTCAATCTGTTGCACATACGCCTTATTCAACCAGTTTAACGCCAACAGAAGAGAAGCAAGAACTAACGATAGCTTCCCTCCTTAATGATTTAGAAATTGCCAATGCCTGCGGTTCAATAGGTGTCGTAGTTCATTTCGGTAGTCAAATCAGCAAGACGGACCCACTTGCCAGCTATCATTTGATGTTATATATGTTAAATAACGTACTAAGTAAGTGGGAGGGAGAATGCCTGCTCTTGCTTGAAAATAATGCAGGAACGAAGGGGGCGCTTGGTACAACCTTTGAGGAGCTAGTGCAAATAAGGAATTTATGTGAGTATCCAGAAAAAATTGTTTTTTGCCAGGACACTTGCCATGCGTTTGCAAGTGGACTTTGGAATGGAGAAAACACAGAGGAGTTAATCGCAAAAGGTGAAAGCTTAGGCTATTTTAATCATCTAAAGGTCATTCATTTAAACAATTCTAAATATCCGACAGGCTCAAAAAAAGATCGTCATGCAAATATTTTTCAAAACAAAGGGCTTATTGAGGCAAAGCAATTAGAAAGATTGGTACAATCGTCTGTTTTAAAGGATATTCCTTTGATACTTGAGACACCAGATGATGAAGGGATTACTCATCAAGAGGAAATTCAAATGTTGATGGAAAAATGGGGTATGTAATTTTCTTGAAAATTACAAGTATTGATTTTACTATAAAAATAGTGGATAAATAATATAAAAAAGCAACGTAAATAGTAAAAAGAAGCGAAAGCTAGAGGGTGTAATAATCACTGAGAACGGGAAAGAAGATGAGGCACCGCTTGGAATTATTCCATCATGGGATCTTATTGAAATCGATTATACAGTTGATTAAGGAAAAGGGGCATACCACAGAGGCATGCTCCTCCTTTATTATCAAAAATCAAACTCGCTTAACTGGTCCATATGGCTGGCGATCATTGCAATAATGGTACTTGCTTCTTCTTTACTAAAAATAAAATGAGATTCGTCTTTAATCAACTCTTCCTCAGTTGTCCAAATCCGGTTAATTCGTTTGAGGACACCATCTCCGGTTTCTTGTACTACCCCAAATTGATAGGTAACTTCGACTTCATCCTCATGCTTAAAAGCAGTTACCTCTGGTGTGGACCATTCCACATCGATTTCTTCAAAAATATCATCTTCGTTAAGTTGCTCTGCTTCGTAGTATTCATCGTTGTTATCTTCATCAATGGTTTGGTATATTACTCCGCTTTCATACTCATCATCATCACATTCTTCAGAAGTGTTGAGATATACTCCATCATCTGTATAGTGATCATCATCGTTCATATAATCATGAAGGCTCTCATGAACCTCTTGAATGATTTCCTCAATATCAGAAAGGATGATCTTTGCTGTATGCCCACTGTCAACGTCGAAAGTATCAATATAAAATTCCTCGTTTTGCGGGTCAAAGAACAAGGTGCAGAAAAAATCACGATCAAGTTCTTCGGTATCAACATCTGCCGTATCGACGAAAAACTCGATTCTTGGATGTTTGGCAGCTCTTTCAATTGTCATTTGACCAACTTGATCATATTCATCACAAATAGACTCAAGATGATCCTGTAATTCCCCACATACTCTGTCAAACCATTCTAATGACATCAAACATCCCATCCTTTCAATCTTTATCGAGGTTATTATTGCCAAATATATAAAATATATTTACTAAAATCATAATCACTTTTTTAAACTTCCAAATAAATAAAAGCATCGGTTAGAAATTAACCGATGCTTAAGAAAATAAATATTGCCTCATTTCACCACATGCGTTGAAACCCAGTTTCTCATAAAGCCGTTTTCCAGCATGCGTAGAGTGAAGAATAGCCGTTTTGTATCCATCCAGTTTTGCTTTAAGTAAGATGGTTGTCATCATTTCTACCCCGATCCCTTTACCTTGGAATTCAGGTAAGGTTCCTACATTATAAATACCAGCAATACCATTGTGATAAAATATGGTGGAAATAGATACTGGAGTCCCAATGAGATAGCCTACATAATTGGCAATATTTTGGTCCTGTTTAGACATCACTTCTGCCACAGTAGCAGTTAATTCATCTGGAATTCTGAAAGCACTTGACGTGCAGCCTGCAAAAGCTTTACCATCCTGTAGATTGCTTACCTTTTTAATGGTCAGCTCGGGGTAGGTCTCTGTCAATGGGTGAAAGGCTTGTAAATCTATTGCCATTAAAGTGGTACTGGGAATTTGTTGCCCGCCATTTTCTATTAAGGTTTCACCAATGTTGTTGGGCATATCATGATCCCAAACCCGCCATAGAAAGGGGACATTTCGTTCTCGATAATCATTTATGATGTGCTTTACTGATTCGGTAACATTTTTATTAATCGTTGTCTTTATCACGTTATTAAACAAGGGGTGGGGAATGGGAGACTTCACGAGAGACCCATTCTCATTCTCGACCATATTGAATGCAGAAGAACGGTTATTCCAAAATCTCATAAGTTCAACCATATTTTCTTGGGTAATCATAACCACTTCATGATTTTCTAATTCATTTATTGACTGCTTCAAAAAAATCCCCCCCACATTCATATAATTATGAATATGAACTAAATAAGTCTATAGAACGACTAACACTTGCAATTAAACAATAAAATATTAGCTATTTTACACTCCTTATAATGATATATAATATATTTACATAATACTAGTTAAAGCCAGGGGGTAAATGGATGACGCAAGACGAAATAAATGTAGTGTATTCCCTGTGTAAAATACATACAGATCTCTCAGACGATGACATTCAAAAGATAAATGATGTGGTACAAAATCTATCATTAATTGCTGATTTAAATCAAGCAAATGTCTTTATTGATTGTCCAACTAGTGAAAGAAAACATGCGATCGTCGTAGCGGAAGCTTCACCAACAACAGCTAAATCAGTATACAAAAATCCTGTTGTGGGAAAGTTTGCCTACGAAACGTTTGAACCAGCTGTTTTTTATGCGCTTCGAACAGGAAAACCCATCTTCTTGAATCGTGCATTAACACAAGAAGGGAAAAAAGTAGAGCAGAGTGTGGTGCCTATTGAAGGCATTAATAACCGGGTGATTGGGACTTTAATCATGGAAAAGGATATTAGTGATAAGCTTCAAAATCAAGATAAATTGAAAGCGTTAACAGAGGCAAATGAGACACTAAGTGAGCTTCTGCTTGGAATTGCTGAAAATAGTCCGTTTATCCATGAAGTGATTGAAGAGTCATTGTTTATCATAGACTCTGAGTTAAGAATTCAATATGCAAACCCGTCTGCTATGAATCTATTGTTCGAAATGTGTTCCAAAGAGTATAAAAATGGCACTTCCTTTATAGAATGTTTTCCTAACTTACGCGAGGTTTGTTTGCTTCCTGACGAATTACTCATTCAAGAAGTAACTATAAAGAATAAAGTGTTTCAATTGAAAAAGATCGGCCTGGTTCAAAATGATAATAATAGTGGTTCCTTCATTATTTTTCGTGACCTGACTGAGCTCCGGGAAAAGGAACGAGAACTAACTGTTAAGACTGTTGCTATTCGCGAAATCCATCACCGTGTGAAAAATAACCTCCAAACTGTTGCAAGCCTATTGCGGCTTCAAATGAGGAGAGGGGTTCCAGAAGAAAGCAAGGCTCATTTTATTGAAAGCCTTAATCGGATATTAAGCATTGCCTCTGTTTACGAAATTATCCTATCAAATTCTAGTATTGATGATGTTGAGATTTTTAGTTTAATTAAAAAAATAGGCAATATGTTGGTCTTTAGTGATGACCATGATAGTAAAAATATTACAATCACATTTTCAGGGCCTAAACTTTTAATAAAATCAAATGTTGCTGTCTCTGTTGCATTGGTCATTAATGAACTTATTCAGAATTGTGTAAAACATGCTTTTACTGGATTAAATGAAGGTATAATTGCTGTAACCATACAAAATCATACACCTTTGATCAAAGTGCAGGTTCAGGATAATGGTATAGGGTGCCCGACTACCATAAAGCCGTCTTTAGGGTTGGAAATTGTAAAGATGATGATAGAACATGATTTATCAGGTCAATTTAACATCATTGGAACAAGTAAGGGTACAATCGCCACAGTTGAATTTCCCTTAGAAAGGGAGTATTAATCTTGAAAAAAAGAATTATGGTAGTAGAAGACGAGTCAATCGTTCGCTTGGACGTTTCGCTCATGTTAAAGGATGCGGGGTATGAGGTTGTTGCCGAAGCAGCAGATGGGGAAAAAGCTGTTGAATTAGCTTATCAACTTAAACCCGATTTAATCATCATGGATATAAAAATGCCAAAGTTGAATGGGCTGAAAGCAAGTGAAATTATTTCAAATAAATTTGATATACCTATTCTCCTTTTAACTGCATATAGCCAAAAGGAATATATTGAAAAAGCTAAACAGGCCAATATTTTAGGTTATTTAGTGAAACCCATTTCTGAAGCCAATTTAATCCCTGCGGTTGAGATCGCTCTAAGGCAGGCAGAAAACACAAGCCTTTATAAAGAAAAAGTAGAAGAAATGAATAAAGAACTGGATAATCGCAAACTGATTGAAAAAGCAAAAGGAATTTTAATGAAACAATTGAATTTACCAGAAGAAACAGCTTACAATAAGATGAGAAACATCAGTATGAAAAAACAGCTCCCAATGGAAAAGGTAGCTAAGTATATTCTCTTGAAATACCCGAGCTAGACTGATTGATTACAAGTAAATAAACGAAAGCAATGGTGCTTAATAGATTTTATTTTTTAACAAATAAGGTCTATTAAGCATTTTTGTCTTATTGAAAAAAATAGAGAGGTGTTCTCATGAGTGAAGAGAAAAAGAGATTTATTCAAGAATTTGTCCCTGGTAAACAAGTAACATTAAGTCATTTAATTGCTAATCCAGATCCAGATATGTTTGAGAAATTGGGAATCCAGGAAGCTGGTGCATTAGGAATTCTAACATTAACACCGAGTGAAACGGTTATTATTGCCGGGGATTTAGCAACAAAGGCTGCAAATGTAAAATTAGGTTTCCTCGATCGCTTTACAGGCAGCTTAGTTATTGTTGGGAATGTATCAGAAGTAGATATGGCCATGAGGGAAATCAATCGGTTTCTTGCGGATAATCTTCACTATACACCTGCGCAGATTACAAAGTCTTAATTTCTGAATAAGGAGAATACAAATGAAGAACAGGGCAATGCTAATCGGATCCATTGGTGCAGGAAAAACCACCTTAACCAATGCTCTCCTTGGCCGAGAAGTAAAGGCAGTAAAAACACAATCCCTCCTATATTATGATTGGATTGTCGATACTCCTGGTGAATATAGTGAAAACCCATTTTTTTATAAAAATATCATGGCAACTTCACTTGAGGTTACTCATGTCCTGTATATACAGGATAGTACGAAGAAAAAAATGATCTTCCCTCATGGGTTTAGTACAGGGATAAATAAACTTCCGATTGGTGTCGTCACAAAGAGTGATTCTGAAAAGGCGGATATCGAGTTAGCTGTCTCTTTATTAAAAAAGGTAATGGTGAACGGAGGGCCCATTGTCATTACATCTTCCCTTAAAAATGAGGGGATAGAGGAAATTAAAATGCTTATAAGAATGAATTCAATACAGGAAATGAAGGAGTATATCGACAATCATCCTTCCCCATTTATATTTTTTAAATGAAAGCCTTTACAGTATTCAGAAAATAATTTATATTATGGTTAAACAAATGAATTTACAGGCAAAGGCGCCTCTTTTAAACCATCTAATCTTGGATGGTTTAAAAGGGGCGTCTTTGTTTTTGGGGAGATGGGATATGAAATTTATTAGCCCACATAAAGAAGAAATGATCAGTGCTGGAATTGATATCGGAACGAGTACAACTAAAGTAGTGATTAGTAAGTTTACATTGATGAATATGGCGGGAGGGGCACATGTCCCTCGCATCGAGATTATTGATAAACAGGTCGTTTATCGCAGTCCCATTTATCGAACACCACTTCTTTCTCCAACATCAATCGATATCGGGAAAATAGAAGCTTTAGTAAAAGATGAATATAAAAAAGCAGGGGTTGAGCCTAAAGATATTAAAACCGGGGCTGTCATCATCACGGGAGAAACAGCAACGAAGACAAATGCAGAAGTAATGATCCACCAGCTATCTGATCATGCCGGTGAATTTTTGGTAGCCACGGCTGGACCAGATTTAGAAGGGATCATTGCTGCAAAGGGCTCTGGTGCCTATGAGTATTCGAAATCTTCAGGCAAAATCACTGCCAATATTGATATTGGAGGAGGAACAACAAATATTGCAGTTTATAAATCAGGCCGTCTTTGTGGTACTTGTACACTGCATATTGGCGGTAGGCTTATAGAATTTCTTGACTCAAAAATCAAAAGTATTTCACCGCCTGTGAAGAGTCTGCTTAATCATTGGG
This sequence comes from Neobacillus phoenicis, assembly GCF_047302305.1. Taxonomy (NCBI): domain Bacteria; kingdom Bacillati; phylum Bacillota; class Bacilli; order Caryophanales; family Bacillaceae; genus Neobacillus; species Neobacillus phoenicis. The sequence continues at coordinate 2,695,848 of NZ_CP154847.1, forward strand.
GGACAGTCATAAATGAGGGACAGTCCATAAGAGTGAATGAAATAAAGAAAATTACTGATTTTATGGCTAATGTGATTGGAAGGATGCTACAAAAGTCGCTTACGAAAGAAGACCAATTTCTTTTATTGGGTCATGAACCTAATTGGCAGGAAGATGTAGAGGCGATTATGTTTTCAGGAGGAGTTAGTGAATGTATATATCGTTATGAAGACGAGTTTGCTAACCCAGCACAATATGATGATATCGGCATGGTACTGGCTGAGTCCTTGAAAGAAAACGAAGTCTTACATAAATGGTCATGGATCAAACCGGAGGAAACTGTAAGGGCAACAGTCTTAGGTGCAGGGTTGCAAACAACGGAAATCAGCGGGGCGACCATTGAGGTAGATAGTAGCCAATTACCACTTAAGAATTTACCGGTTTATCAAATCCGATTTGAAAAGGAGTTTAACCAGGTAGTGGAATCTATTTCGAAAAAAGTGACAGAAGCTATTGATCTATATGATCCCCAGATGGAAGGTCAGAATTTTGCCCTTTATTTTTCGAATATTCCCTATTTGCGCTTTCGAGAAATCGACGAATGGACAGAATGCATCCTTCAGGGGTTAAAACAAAAACCTAATCATTCACAGCCAGTGGTCCTTGTTTTAGATAGAGATTATGCAAAAGTACTTGGACAAACGATTAATCGGAAAGATCCTTCGCAGTCGGTCATCTGCATAGATCAAATTACCGTTGAAAATGGTGACTATTTAGACATTGGGCGTGTACTAGAATCCGATGTCGTTCCAGTCATCATAAAAACCTTAACATTCCAGAATGAAGAAAGGAGGACTTTCAGGTGAGATTAAAAACGAATTATTTCGGCACAGTCTACCAATTTTCCTCATTAAAGGACTTATTTGCAAAAGCAAACGAAGAAAAATCAGGTGACCGCTTAGCAGGTCTTTCAGCAGAAACCGTACAAGAGCGAATTGCTGCAAAGGAAGTATTAAGCAACCTAACACTACATGATATTAGGGAGAATCCACTACTTTCTCCTGATGAAGATGAAGTCTCACGCATTATTGAAGGTCAAATCAATGAACCTATCTATCAATCCATTAAAAATTGGTCCGTTTCCGAGCTCAGGGAGTATATCCTAAATGATTCAACCACTGGTGAGGACTTAAAGCGGTTAAGCAGAGGCTTAAATAGTGAGATGATTGCTGCAGTTGCAAAAATCATGTCCAATTTAGACTTAGTTCATGCAGCAAATAAGATAGAGATTCTATCAAAATGTAATATTACGATTGGTCAAAAAGGAGTGCTTGCTTCAAGACTACAGCCTAATCATCCAACAGATAATGTTGAGGGAATGATGGCGTCAATGAAAGAAGGTCTATCCTATGGAATTGGTGATGCCGTAATTGGAATCAACCCCGTGGATGATTCAGTAGAGAGTGTAAAGAGACTGTTGCATGCTACCCATGACTTTATTCAAAGATGGGAAATACCGACACAAAACTGTGTGCTTGCACATGTCACTGCTCAAATGAAAGCACTTCAGCAAGGAGCTCCTGCAGATATGATTTTCCAAAGCATTGCAGGAACCGAAGCCGCTAACCGTTCATTTGGTATTACTGCTTCCCTTCTAGAAGAAGCTAATGAAATGGCTAAGGTATATGGAACTGGAACGGGTCCACAGCGTATGTATTTTGAAACCGGTCAAGGCTCTGAGTTATCGGCAGAGGCACATTATGGCATCGACCAGATGACCTTAGAATCACGAAATTATGGTTTTGCTCGATACTTTGATCCATATATCGTAAACACAGTGGTTGGCTTTATTGGGCCTGAATATTTGTACAACAATAAACAGGTAATCCGAGCAGGGTTAGAAGACCACTTTATGGGCAAGATGCATGGGATTCCGATGGGAGTAGATATTTGTTATACAAACCATATTAAAGCAGACCAAAATGATATTGAGGATTTAGGAGTGCTTTTAACCGCTGCTGGAGTGAATTTTATCATTGCTGCACCGATGGGTGATGACTGCATGTTGAATTACCAGTCCTTAAGTTATCACGATGTGGCAACCTTAAGACAAACGTTGAATAAGCGCCCTGCTCCATTATTCGAAGAGTGGCTTGAAAAGATGGGGATTTTTGAAAATGGAAAGTTAAGTAAAAAAGCAGGAGATCCAACTATTTTTTCGAGGGTAGGAGGTGTATAGAATGAATCCCGAGTTAGTTGAACAAATTACCAAATTAATCTATGAAAAATTACAATCTCAAACCGTGGTGACCGATGAACAGAGGTCATCAGAAGTAGAGGTGAAGTTTTGGAACCATATTGCAGGTGGTCAACAACATCATTCAGAGAGTGATAACTTTCAAACAATTGAAGAAAAAACGCACCAAACTCTACATGATGTAATTGAAGAGATTAACATAGAATCAAATCCAGTAATTGGAATTGAATCCCCCTTTGATAAAGAGGAGTTAGCATCTTTGATTAGTAAAACGCCTGCAAGAATTGGAGTGGGGAGAGCGGGGCTAAGACCTAAAACGAATACCTGGTTGAAGTTTCGGTACGACCATGCAGCAGCAGTGGATGCTGTGTATGGTAATGTAAATCCTAGTTTGTTAGAAAGTTTATCGCTGTTTAAAGTTAACACAAAGGTCGCTGACAAAGAAGTGTATGTAAGACGTCCTGATTTTGGGCGCAAGCTTTCTGAAGAAGCTAAGCAACTGATCACACAAAAATGCAAAAAATCTCCGACCGTTCAAATCATTGTATCAGATGGTTTAAGTTCAAAGGCGATTGATGAAAACTTAGAGGATGTTTATTTATCTCTTAATCAGGCGCTACAAGGTTTAGGCCTTGATGTTGGGACACCTTTTTTCATTGAAAAAGGAAGAGTAGCTGCCATGGATGATGTGGGAGAGCTGTTAAAGCCAAAAGTTATTGTGTACTTGATTGGGGAGCGTCCAGGTCTTGTGAGTGCGGAATCTCTTAGTGCCTATCTATGCTATGAACCTCGGATAGGGACAATTGAGGCGGACCGAATGGTTGTATCGAATATTCATAAAGGTGGAATCCCGCCGGTTGAAGCTGGTGCCTACCTTGGTACGGTCATTCAAAAAATATTAAAATATCAAGCTAGTGGAGTTTCACTAGTTCAAAAAGAACAATAAGGGAGGACTTGTTTGTGACGTTAGAGCGAATTCATGCAGAAATTTTAGCTGTCCGAATTATCCCAAACGTAGACTCCGCCCTGGCCGAGCAGTTTCAACTGCAACCGTATCATCGAAGCCTGGCCATTTTTACTTCCAGCATCGATGATGTTGGATATACAGCATTAGATGAGGCTACAAAAAGAGCGGATGTAGAGGTTGTTTATGCTCGCTCGTTCTATGCGGGCTCAGCACATGCCTCTGGACCATTATCAGGTGAAATGATCGGCATCCTAGCTGGTCCAACTCCAGATGAAGTGAAAAGTGGAATGGAGGCGGTCATCCAGACAGCAGAAAACGATGCTTTTTTCGAAGCGGTAAATGAGGATAAAAGCCATGCGTTGTATGCCCATGTTGTTGCAAGGACGGGAAGCTATTTATCGAAAGAAGCTGGAATTAAGCAAGGGGAAGCACTTGCATACTTGATTGCTCCGCCACTCGAGGCGGTTTATGGAATTGATGCAGCGTTAAAGGCAGCAGATGTAAAATTAGTTAAATTTTTTGGCCCGCCATCAGAAACGAACTTTGGAGGGGGACTTCTGACCGGTTCGCAATCAGCATGTCAGGCAGCAGCCGATGCATTCCGTGAGGTCATTCTTGATATCAGCAGAAATCCAAGACAAATGTAACTAACTACTATTTTAAAAGAAAGGTGTGTATCCCAGGTGCAGTTTGATCATGATTTACAATCAATCCAAGAAATGCGGGATGCCCTTCACAAAGCAAAGGAAGCGCAACAGAAGTACATGGCGTTTTCACAAGAGCAAGTCGACGCAATCGTGAAGCGGGTAGCGGAGGCTGCTTTTGCTAAATCATTGGAATTAGCAAAGTTTGCGGTTGAAGAAACTAGAATGGGTATTGTTGAACACAAACGTATGAAAAATGATGTCGGTTCAATGGCTGTATACCAATCTATCAAGAATGAAAAGACTGTTGGCATTATTAACGAGGATAATGTTAACAAAGTAATGGAAGTGGCGGCACCATTTGGAGTAATCGCTGGTATTATACCGACAACCAATCCAACTTCAACGGCTATTTTCAAAGCTTTAATTAGCTTGAAAACAAGAAATGGAATAGTATTTAGCCCACACCCAAGAGCAGTTAAATGTACGATAGCGGCATTGGAAATTTGCTTGAGGGCTGCTAAAGAAGCAGGAGCACCAGATGGAATTATTGGCTGGATCTCTAAACCAACAATGGCGGCAACTACTGAATTAATGAAACATCGTGACATTGACTTAATCCTCGCAACAGGTGGGAAAGATTTAGTCCGGGCAGCTTATAGTTCAGGAAAGCCAGCGTATGGAGTAGGCCCTGGAAATGTACCAGTATATGTAGAAAAAACCGCTGACATTGCAAAATCAGTGAAAATGATTGTGGAAAGCAAATCATTTGATCATGGTACGATATGTGCAACAGAACAGGCCATGGTAGTTGATCGTAATGTACAGCAATTGGCAATACGAGAACTTAAGAAAAATGGGGCATATCTGCTAAATGAACAAGAAAAAACTATTTTAGAAAAGGTGATATCCCCGCTTCCTGGAAAATTAAATCCTAATATCGTTGGACAAAGTGCATTGAAAATTGCTGAAATAGCAGGAATCTCTGTTCCTACAGATACAAGGATTTTAGTGGCTGAAGAAACAAGAGTTGGCAAGAATGTACCTTTCTCTATAGAAAAACTTTCACCTATCCTAGCCCTTTACACAGCGGATAGTTATAATCAGGCAAAAGAAATATGCTTAAGCTTGCTAAACCTTGGCGGTAGAGGACATAGTTTATCCCTGCACACGAATGATGACAAGGTAGCAAGGGAATTTGCCCTAGAAATGCCAGTCTCAAGGTTGATGGTAAATACGCTTTCCTCGATTGGGGCGGTAGGTGCTACAACTGGACTCGTGCCATCACTGACACTCGGCTGCGGATCTTTTGGAGGCAATATTACTTCAGACAATGTATCTGCCAAGCATTTAATCAATATAAAAAGACTGGCATATGGAACGAAAGAGGTCATCATTCCAAAGCCAGGCAATCAACCTAGTCAAACAAAATCAGAATCAAAGGAAAATGTATCTGAAATTGTTGAACAGGTTTTAAAACAAGTAAATCTCGCTGGAAATGTAGATCCAAATTTGATTTCTGAAATGGTGAATCAAGTTTTAAAAAAATATCAAATGAACTAATAGGAGGAATGAACAATGGCAAGAGAGTTAACAGCATTAGGAATGGTTGAAACAAAAGGGTTAGTAGCGTCAATAGAGGCAGCTGACGCAATGGTAAAAGCGGCAAACGTTAACCTTATTGGAAAAGTTCAGGTTGGAGGAGGCCTTGTAACTGTATTTGTACGTGGGGACGTAGGTGCGGTTAAGGCAGCAACAGATGCTGGTGCGGCAGCTGCACAACGAGTTGGGGAACTTTTATCTGTACACGTCATTCCACGTCCACACAATGAATTGGAAAGTATTCTACCTAAATTACAAGTTGAACTATAATTTTGAGCTTACTAGGTTAGGAGCATAAATGATGAACAAACAAGCCATTCAAATGATCGTAGAAGAAGTCATTCAGCAAATTTTGAAAAAAAATGTGATGACTCGCAACATTCCGATGGCTATTTCTGCCCGCCACTGTCATGTAAGTCAAAGTGATCTTGATGTGTTATTTGGTAAAGGCTATGAATTAAGTAAAAAGGCTGATTTATCTCAACCTGGTCAGTTTGCTGCAAATGAAACGGTGATGATTGTCGGACCAAGGGGTTCTATTGATAAGGTCAGGATTCTTGGGCCCACCCGTTCGCTTACTCAGGTAGAAGTAAGTAAAACTGACTCGGTTAAATTGGGGGTAAAACCCCCGATTCGTGAATCTGGAAACATTAAAGAATCTGCTTCTATTACACTAGTAGGCCCAAAAGGAAGTATTTTTAAAAAAGAAGGTCTTATCATTGCACAAGCACACATCCATATGAAACCTGAAGATGCTCGGTACTTTGGAGTGGAGAATGGAGAATATGTAAGAATTAAAACGGGTGGTGAACGTCCTTTATCCTTTGAGAGAGTACTCATTCGTGTGTCTGCAAGATATAAGTTGGAGATGCACATTGATACGGATGAAGCAAATGCAGCTTTGATTACAAGCGGAGATATGGGCACTCTAGAGAAATATGAGGAAATGGACGAGGTAAAGAAGGGAAGTTTTGTTAAACAACCCGTAAATCAGACGGCTATTGGGCAACTTAATGAACTAGTCGTTTTTGAGAATAAGCTTTTAACACAGAGAGAAGTACAAACATGGAAGGAACACACAATTACAATATATAAACGTACAATTGTAACCCCTTTAGCACGTGATACCGCAAGAGAGTTAGGGAAAACCATCAAGATAATTGACTAATGATGGGGGATGATTTTTTTGCAAGTAGGTACAGTAATCGGAAATGTATGGGCGACTAGAAAGGAAGACCATTTAACTGGATTGAAATTTTTATTTGTGCAGCCAGAGCTTCCTAACGGAGCGCCAATTCAAACACCCTTTATTGCTGTAGACCGAATAGGTGCAGGGGTTGGGGACAAAGTGATGGTAACTTTAGGTAGTGCTGCAACGAATATGACAGCAGAGACTAGTCTACCTATCGATGCCCTTATTATCGGTATAATTGATTCGATAGACGTTACGGGAGGTGCAGAGCATGGCGAAGGCATTAGGAATGATTGAAACGAGAGGGTTAATTGCCTCCATCGTGGCTGCAGATGCAATGGTAAAAGCAGCCGATGTCAGACTCATAAAGAAAGAAAAGGTAGATGCAGGTCTTGTGGCTGTTTTAGTGGAAGGCGATGTAGGTGCCGTGCAAGCTGCCGTTGATGCAGGCAAGTATGCAGCAGCAAAGGCAGGAGTGCTGGTTTCCGCACATGTGATTCCACGTCCTGATGATAGTGTAGGAGTGATTCTTGCAGAGCAGCCAAAAGAAATTCAAGAAATATCGAAAACAAGTAAAAAGGTAAAGAAAACTTCTATAAAAATTGATACGACACAGGAAGAACCTCCAAGCAACTAAACTATTAATCTAAAAAGCTACTATGATGATAGAAAATGGGGGAGAGAAAATTGGCTTTCAAACGGAGAAAAATAGCTGTAATCGGAGCAGGATTTACTGGCGCAACTGCAGCTTTGATGCTTGCTCAAAAAGAATTAGGGGACGTAGTTCTAGTAGATATTCCATCTCAAAGTGATCCAACCAAGGGGAAAGCACTTGATATGTTAGAAGCAAGTCCTGTTCAAGGCTTTAATTCGAATATTACAGGAACGTCCAATTACGAGGATATCCAAGATGCTGACTTAGTATTAATTACTGCAGGGATTCCTCGTAAGCCAGGAATGAGCCGTGATGATTTAGTTTCTACAAATGCTAAAATAATCGAGCAAGTATCAGAAAACGTGAAAAAGTTTGCGCCTAATAGTTACATTATAGTTCTAAGTAATCCGGTGGATGCAATGACATATGTATGCTATAAAACGACTGGGTTTCCAAAGAATCGTGTAATTGGTCAATCAGGTGTATTAGATACAGCCCGATTTAACACATTTGTAGCCCAGGAATTGAATGTATCAGTTGAGGACATTTCTGGGTTTGTACTTGGTGGTCACGGGGATGATATGGTACCTTTAGTGCGCTTTTCCTATGCTGGAGGAATCCCACTGGATAAAATTCTCCCACCGCATCGGATTGAAGCAATTGTAGAAAGAACGCGTAAGGGCGGCAGTGAGATCGTCAATTTACTTGGACAAGGAAGTGCCTATTATGCACCTGCCGCATCCATGGTTCAAATGTCTGAGGCAATTCTGAAAGACAAGAAACGAATTTTACCTTCTATTGCCTTTTTAGAAGGAGAGTATGGCTATCATGATCTTTATTTAGGGGTACCGACCATTCTTGGTGGAGATGGGATTGAAAGTATTATTGAGATTCCGCTAACTTCTGAAGAGAAAGCAGCATTAGATAAATCTGCACAATCCGTCCAAAATGTAATGACTATTTTTAACAAGTAGTTCAAGTCTATAAATATTGTAAAATAAGGTTTACATTCTCCTAAGTATATTTTTTCAGAAAAAGACCTAACAGTAGTGTAAGCATTAAATTCAAAAATGCTCTTAAAAGGGGACGATGTTATTGGAGAAGGAAAAGAACCATTTGCATAAAAGTCTCACACCTATCCATTTATGGGGTATTGCAGTGGGTATGGTTATTTCTGGTCAGTATTTTGGTTGGAATTACGGGTTCGAACAAGGGGGAACCATTGGCCTTGCCATTGCAGCACTTATAATTACAGTATTCTATACCACATTTATTTTTAGTTATTCTGAGTTATCAACCTCAATTCCACATGCTGGTGGGCCTTCTGCTTATGCGAGAAAGGCAATGGGGCCGTTTATGGGGTTCGTTACAGGTTTAGCTTGTTTACTAGAATTTGTATTTGCTCCACCAGCAATAGCTGTTTCAGTGGGTGCCTACATTAATTTCTTGGTCCCTAGTATTAATGCTGTTTATGCAACAGTTGGAATGTTTATTTTATTTATTTTAGTCAATCTAATTGGGGTAAAGGGAGCTGCGATCATAGAATTGGTGGCCACCATTATGGCACTTATCGGATTAGCTATCTATTATGTGGCAGGGATACCACATGTTCAAACATCAAACATTTTCAATGAAATAGCCTTCTCTAATGGTTGGTCTGGGGTTATGGCTGCAATTCCTTTTGCTATTTGGTTCTTCTTAGCTATTGAAGGCGGTGCGATGGCTGCTGAAGAAGTCCGTGATCCTAAGAAAGATATTCCAAAAGGATTCATATCAGGTATTTTAACACTGGGTGTTGCCACGGTGTTAACATTATTCGTAACGGCTGGTCTCGGTGGAGGTACTGGAAAACCAGCGGATTATCCGCTCCCTCAGGCATTATCAAGTGTGTATGGTGAAGGCAGTATTATTCCTATTACAGTCGCGATTATTGGACTCTTCGGTTTAATTGCCAGTTTACATGGAATTATTATTGGGTTCTCCCGCCAGACGTTTGCCTTGGCAAGAGCAGGTTATTTACCGAAATTCCTATCTAACCTTTCAAAAAGAGGTGTGCCGCACTGGGGTCTGATTGTACCAGGTGCTATTGGCGTAATTGCGGCTGGTTCTGCTAATTTTGCAAATGCCCTAATTATCCTTTCGGTTTTTGGTGCAATTACCATGTATTGTTTAAGTATGGTTTCATTATTTGTGTTAAGAAAGAAAGAACCAAATATGGAGAGACCATTCAAAGTTAGTTATCCAGTTGTACCGGCGATTGCACTTGTTTTAGGAGTGTTTTCTTTCTTCTGTGTTGTTAAATACAGTGTACTAACAACATCTTTACCATTGTTTGGAGTAGAAATTCCTCTAGGGTATGTTATTTTATCCATCTTTGGAGTAGCACTTGTCTACTATTTCTTAGTAGGTTCGAAAAACCTACGACCAATGTCTGAAGAATTTGTATCTATAGAAGACATCACTTCACATGAAGAATTAAAGGATGTTGCAAACAGATAAAATGATTAAAAATTAGCTTAGATTGAGCAGTCTCTATGGGGACTGCTTTTCTATTCTATGAATTTCAGTGAATATAATTGAATTTTTCAGAATACTTATAGTAATAACTTGACCCATTTAGGTCTTTGTTTATTCCTTGTTTAAGGAGGTGACTGTGGATGGAGGTCTTCATTGGTATCGCTTTAGTCATCATTACACTTGCAGTTGGTTCGGCTATTGGCCTGAGAGCAAATAAAAATGTAAGAGCTTTTAAAGAGGAAGAACATGAGATTTTCGTAGGAAGTGATGAAAAAGTCTAAGCATGAAAGGAGATGTATCTATGAAAAATAAAGATCAACAAATGCTGGCTGATAAAAAACAGTTGAATCGCTATGGATATGCACAAGAACTACTTCGCGATATGGGTGGATTTTCAAACTTTGCCATTTCATTTTCAATCATTTCTATTTTAACTGGTGCAGTTTCTTTATATGGTCATGGATTACTGTATGGTGGACCTGGAATGATGGGATTCGGCTGGACCATCGTTGCCTTCTTTGTACTATTAATTGCGGCCTCTTTATCTGAGCTCGCTTCAGCGATTCCGACAGCAGGGGCCTTATATCACTGGGCTGCTGCCTTAAAAGGTACGAGAATTGGCTGGTATACTGCCTGGATCAATTTAATTGGTCAAATCGGAATCGTAGCAGGGATTGATTATTCTGTCGCCTTATTCGCTGATCCACTCCTAGCAACCATCTTCAATTATTCTTCTACCGATACTACTATTCTAATTGTTTTTGGCATCGTTCTCCTCTTACACGGAATCCTAAATCACGTGGGCATTAAAATCGTTGCAAAATTAAATGACTTTTCGGCTTGGTATCATATGGTTGTTGTTGCCATATTAGTTGTAAGTCTTGCCTTTTTTACAAAAGATGGGCTGCAGCCAATTGATTATTTATTCCAAGTTGGAACAACCTTCTCAGATAAACCCTATTTTCTTGCCTTTTTAATCGGATTATTGCAAGCACAATGGACTTTTACAGGCTATGATGCATCTGCTCATACGATTGAAGAGACTGTTCACCCAAGGGTAAGGGCACCCTGGGGAATCTTTAACTCAGTTGCATTTTCGTTTGTCTTTGGTTTTATCATGCTCTCATTTGTTACTCTTTCAATTCATGATGCGAATGGCGCGGTGAACTCTGATAATGCCTTTATCTATGTCATCAGCCAAGCATTAGGAGGCACATTTGGAAATATCGTTCTTTGGCTCGTTACTTTTGCCATGTTCTTCTGCGGTCTCTCTTCAATTACCTCGTTTTCACGCATGATGTATGCTTTTTCACGAGATAAGGGAATGCCGTTTAGCAGGCACTGGGCAGAAATTAGTCGAAAGTACCGGACACCAGCCAAAGCAATCTGGCTATCGGTTATTCTTTCTTTTGTCTTAGCTTTAATCGATTACATTACGAAGTTAATCAATCCCAATGTAGGGTATTCTACAATCGCATTTTTAACTGCAGTGAGTGTAGTTGGTTTATATGTGGCTTACGGAATTCCTATCTTTCTGAAATTAAGGGCCGAATCAAAAGGGATCTTCTTACCTAAACATTATGGTCCGTGGAGTTTAGGGAAATGGAGTAAACCAATTAATGTTATTAGCTTATTATGGATTCTCTTTATATGTATAATCATGGTGATTCCACCAAATCAAATGGCTGCCTACGCACTAGGAGGCATGTTTGTCATTCTAATCATCATGGACTTAGGTTATTACAAAAAGCACTTTAAAGGACCTCAAGCAGCATTAGAAAAATCAGTTGAAGAAATTAAAAGACTGGAAGAAGAATTCGAACATGAAAATCAGTAGAATAATGAAAAGAAGTGCCCTATTTGGTGTAGGGCACTTCTTTTTGCTTTAGCGAAATTGTGCTTGGTTTTTATATACATAGATTTTCTCTGCGATAAAGCTGAGGAAAATTCCAATAATAAACGGAACTAAAGAGCCTGTTTCAACGGAGAAACCATTTGCATTTTCCTCATATATATGATGAAACATTAACCATTCTACCTTAAAAAGATGTCCAATCGCATATAAAAAGACAGTTACTATAACAAACGTAGAAAAACCAACTAAAAATTTCTTAAAATTCATATTTTCCCTCCATATTGTTTATGAAAAATAAATGCTATTCAAGTGCTTTGTTAACCGCAGCAACAGCATGAATAGATGTAGTATCAAATAATGGTACAGTACAATTTTCTTGTTTTACCAATAAACCAATTTCGGTACAGCCTAGGATGATTCCTTCGGCTCCGTTTTCAATTAGATGATCAATAACTCTATTAAATGAAGATCTTGAGGGGGGAAGAATTTTCCCTAAGCATAATTCATTATAGATTATGGTATTTATCATGTCTCTTTCCAGGTCAGTGGGTATAAGAACCTTTAATCCTTGGTCTTCTAACCGTGATTTGTAAAAATCCTGCTCCATCGTATACTTGGTGCCGAGCAAGCCAATTGTTTTCAACCCATGCTTTTTAATTTGGTTAGCAGTTGCATCAGCAATATGTAAGATAGGGATATTTATGTTTCTTTGGATGGTATCTATAACTTTATGCATGGTGTTGGTACAAATGATAATGAAGTCGGCGCCGCTTTTTTCTAGGCTTTTTGCTGCATCAGCTAAAATTTTTCCGGCTCTAACCCAATCACCTTCAGATTGACACTTCTCAATCTCAGCGAAATTAACACTGTACAAGATACACTGAGCTGAATGCAATCCACCTAATCTCTTCTTAACTTCCTCGTTAATGATACGATAATACTCGATAGAAGATTCCCAACTCATTCCGCCAATTAAGCCGATGATTTTCATATGTTCCTCCTTTATATTTTCCTTTTAAAATGAAGACGATGAATGGAGAATAAAGTTTCAGCTTATTGTGAAAAGGTTATTTTTCTATTCTTCATATTAGACACGGGGGTCGTATAGAATTTTATTGTACAAACTTCCACTACAGGCATGATTACATTTACTGGGGCGTGAACGCCTACAAACTCTAAGTCGCCAACGTAAAATTGTGTGCAAAACATGATCATCCAAAACCCAAAGCCAATCAAAAAGCTAAATTCTTTTTCCAGCCTGGATGAAATACCATTCCCAATCCTTTTAATCCATCTAATCCAACCCATTTAGAAATATAGAAAGCTAACGGAAAGAAGAGTAGAGTGGACCCAAATTGAAGATATGGATTTCCAAGCTGAGCGGGAATTAAATTAAAATATAAATCTAAAATAAGAAAACCAATTATGCCTTGTAAAAAGTTTTTAATTAAAATACACCTCCGTGAAAAAGTAGTGAACTAGTTAATTTTACCTTTTTTAAAGGTAAAATCAACCAGTTTTTAATCCCTTTTGGTCAGATTGAATATTCTTTATTAGTGTTCATCCTAACTTGTAAGCACATTTTATTCGTTTTCAATCATCATATGTTACTATAGGACGTAATCGAAGAAAACGAGGTGTTGACATGAAAATTGAGGTTTGGTCAGATTATGTATGTCCGTTTTGTTATATTGGGAAGCGCAGATTAGAAGAAGCGTTAAACCAATTTCCACATAGAGATCAAGTTGAAGTTGAATTCAAAAGCTTTGAGCTAGATTCAAACTCACCAGAATATAGTGGTCAAAATATACATGAAGTGTTAGCAAAAAAATACGGTATGAGTATAGATCAAGCGAAACAAGCTAACAATGGAGTTGGACAACAGGCAGCAACAGTTGGATTAACTTTCAATTTTGAGGAAATGAAGCCAACGAATACGTTTGATGCACATCGCTTGGCAAAATTGGCGAAAGTAAAAGGGAAGGAACCACTGGTTTCTGAAAAGCTTCTTCAAGCTTATTTTACTGAAGGAAAAAATATCGGGGATTTCGACGCCTTGATTGCGATAGCTGAGGATGCAGGCATAGACCGAGAAGAAGTCTTACGCGTTTTGAATGACAAAAATGCATATGCCAGCGAAGTTCGTTCAGATGAATCGCTTGCCCAACAATATGGTGTACGCGGGGTTCCGTATTTTGTACTAAATTCAAAGTACGCGATATCTGGGGCACAGCCACTTGAAACATTCAAGGGTGCCTTGCAAAAAGTTTGGGAAGAAGAATCACCTAAACCTGTGTTTCAGGACTTATCGACAGCGGAAGATGTAAGCTGTGTAGATGGCAGTTGTGCAATTCCTGATAAGGATTAAACTAAAAAAGAAGCAGAGGGGAATCCATGCATGGAGTCACCCTCTTTTCTTTATAATAGACGTTTTATCGTCTTCGTACTCTTAATTTCCACATGTTTCCATTATCCCAATAGCATTTCTTTTGATGATTGCTGCTGTGGCTGCTCTGCCAACCAGATTTTATTTTAAAGCATTTGGTTGGATATCTTCTTGTCGTACAGCGCTTAGCAGATGTATGCCTTCTGGTTGTGTGTCTACTTGAATGCCGAGTAGTATTTCGACTAGAAGATGAAGTGCGACGATTACGGCTTGGTCCTCTAAACATGAAGTCTCCGAAACCACCACGACTTACCTCATCTGCAGCCCTTTGTATTTCCTCTGATGAAAATTCACTCATTTTAGCACCTCCTTTAAATATAGAAAAGGGAGTACGTTTGCTGATTATACATATACCTATAAACCTCACTCTTCTTTTACCAATTTACGTTTGTTAAGATATTTTTGAATGAGAAAAAAGCCTATAAAAGGAAAAATTGCTATCCAATCGTGACCACTACTCCTTTTTTTTCATACGAATAAATGAAGGAGGAATAAAAATGGACGAGGTGACAAAGGTACCTGAGTATAAACTTTTTATTAATCCCAATGACCTCAAGGAACTAAAGCGGGATATATGGAATGATGAACCTGTACCTGGACAGTTAACCATTGAAGGTAAGCGACTAGAGATTGATTTATGTTATCGAGGATCTCATATCAGAGACTTGGAGAAGAAATCCTATCAGATAGCATTCTATAAACCTAATCAATTTAGGGGTTCAAAAATTATTCATTTAAATGCAGAATATATGGATCCCTCACTCATTCGCAATAAATTATCCTTTGATTTCTTTTCAGACATTGGTGTTTTATCACCAAAATCTAGACATGTTTTTTTTACACAAAACGGTAAATCGGAAGGAGTTTACTTGGAAATTGAGTCAGTGGATGAAGATTTCTTGCGAAAAAGAAAGTTACCAAAAGGCAGCATTTTTTATGCCCTAGATGGGGACGCGAATTTTTCCCTGATGAGTGAATTAGACAAAAAAACCAAAAAATCCTTACGGTTGGGTTATGAAAAAAAATGTGGAGACAGACAAGAGGATTATTACTTAGAAGAAATGATCTTTAATATTAATACAATACCTAATAGTGAATTCGAAAGTGGAATACAAAAATTTATAAATATAGATAAATATCTTCGTTGGATTGCTGGAGTAATCTTTACCTCGAACTATGATGGATTTGTTCATAACTACGCTTTGTATCGAAACGGAGAGACTTGCCTTTTCGAAATTATTCCTTGGGATTATGATGCAACCTGGGGAAGGGATGTGAACGGAAAACCGATGGAAGCGAATTATGTTCCAATAGATGGGTTTAATACATTAACGGCAAGAATTTTGGGCGTAGATTCTTTCCGAAAACAGTATGTAAAATTGCTTAAAGAAATTATGACACAGCAATTCACATTAGACTATATGGTTCCAAGGGTGGAACGGTTGCTTGAATTGATTAGACCATATATCTTGAAGGATCCTTATAAAAATAAAGAAATAGAACAATTCGATAAAGAAATGGATGTAATAAAGGATTATATAATTGGAAGAAGGAATTACCTAAAAAGGATGATGGTAAGTTTAGAATAAAAATGTATTTTATCTATTAAAAAGGGACAGTCCCCCGCTGCTTTAAAGCGCTGGGGGACTGTCCCCATTTTTTACTTTAATTCCTTATGAAACGTGAAGTCATTTGCATTAAGGGAGTATGTTGGGCTTTGCTCTTTCATTTTTTTCTTCTTCTTTGATTTTTTCTTTTTGGACAGAATGCCTACGGAGTTAATGTCTAATGCCTCATCTAATTCTTTCTTAATCATGTTAATTATGAGGATTAAGATAAAGTAACAAGCGAGCGGGAAAAGCACTACCCAAGGCGACATATAGAATTCACGGTAATTCTGTCCAACTAGACCGGCCCATTCCTTAGATATGGAATTCAGAAGGGGCAATCCACGGACCTCTTCCTTTGAAACTCCCCCTATATATACCTGAAATGCACCTAAATACATCATAAGTAAAAGTGTACCAAGAAGCTGCTGAATAACCATTAAAAGTCCATATGAAGTCAAATAGGGCTTAATCTGAGTTTTTAACACATGTAAATGATTCCCCCCCATTAAATACGAACACTGGATAAACGTTTTCTTTTTTAATTCATCAACAATGTCTACAGTCATAAACAGTACAGAAGGAATCCCCATAATCACAAGAATGATAATCTGATAGATCATTACACTATAAATTGAATCTTTAATATAGTTTGTAGAAACAGGATACATCAACACTAAAGTAATAAGGATAGGTGGTACTAAATTGAAGACAACAAGAAAATCCTTTACAAGCGGAAGCAAACGTTTCAACCATAAGGAAAATAATAAACCGAGAACGCTCCCTATTAACACTCGAAAAAGGGTAACACCAAACGCAGTTAGTAGTGTGAATTTTGCCCCGTAAATCATCATATAAAGAATATCTGCACCATTCCGATCAGAGCCTAAAAGGTAATGAAAGGAAGGTGGTATAGGAGGGACTCCGATTAAATTTCCTTTTTTATCATATAGGTAACTCACCTTATTAAAATCCGCAGGTCCATAGTATGGATATAGTAAACTGGCAATAAGAATGATACTTAGAATAGACAATCCAACAATGGTCTTTTTATATTTTTGAAGTTTCATATACTGCTAGTTCCTTTTCTATTTTTTGACAACATCACAATTTTGGCAATGATATTAGCGATAATAACAGGGACAGCAAAAAGGAGGAAACCAAAAACAAATGAGATCGCTTTTGTTCCATACATGGAACGTAACACATCCACATACCCGTGTATGTTAAATAGGTATTCAACTACAATAATACTTGATAATAGAAACCAAATAATGGTTCTTAAGTGGATGAGTAATAAAGGAATAATGTTGCGGATGATATGTTTCATGTAAATGGTTTTTAATGGTGTCCCTTTCGCTCTTGCAAATAATACATAATCTTGTTGTTCTTCATTCGCAAACTCTCTTAATAAAAATTGGACTAAGAAAATAGTAGGTACAAAACTAACAATAACAATTGGCATGAAATATGGCTCGGTATAATTCCCACCGTATAATTGAAATAGCTTTATGTGAAAAGTTTTATATAAAAATATCACTAGATATTGAAGTAAGAAGACAATAAGTAAGTCTGGTGCTGTCGTTGTAAAATCGATAAAACCACTTAGCCGCTTCCGAAAAGATAAGGGCATCAACATAATGGTGGTGGCCACAAACATCCCAATCAGTATGACTATGAGAAGTGAAACGGATAATATGGTCATTGTATAAAAATACTTGTCCATACCATCGCCTTCAAAAAACCTTAATATGGAAGGGTATTCATCAACATGAATCAACCATGTTAAGTTATTCAAAACATATTCCTTATATTGGCTAAAGTGAAATTCAATGCTCTTTTGATATACATTGAATACTAATAGAAATGGAATGTTTAATAAACAAATAAAGCCAGCAAGCATGGCAATCAATCTCACTGGAAGATAGGCTACTTTTTTTATCAACCCACTCAAACCTTTCTAACTATTTTTAATTGCAAGAATAAATATATCCTACATTCAGACTAATTTCCACAATGTTGTAAAAAAAGAGTGGCAGGCACATTGGCGACTGTCACTCTTTCTGAAGGACGCTAGCTCATTTCTCTTTGTAATGTAAAGTCAGTAGCAACAATCGTAGTTTTGCCCTGGTCTTGTTTTTGTTGAACTTTTTTGATTTTTTTCTTTTTAAGTTTAAAACCTAATGAGTTAATATCCATCGTTTCTTCAAGTTCTTTCTTAATCATAGTAACAATAAGAATGAGAATGAAGTAGCAAATTAGTGGGATATAGACAAGGTAGGGTGCACGATAAAATTCATCAAAGTTTTGGCCTATAAGCCCGGCCCATTCTTTTGAGTTTGAATTAAAGGTTTCCACCCCCCGAACATTGTCCTTTGATACTCCACCAATATAAATTTTAAATACTCCAAGATACATGATAAGGATAAAGGTATTCAGTAATTGTTGAACTGCGATCAATACTCCGTAGGAAGAAAGAAACGGCTTAATCTGTTTTTTTAATACATGAAAATGACTTCCCCCCATCAAATATGATGTAAGGATAAACGATTTCTTAGTAAGTTCCTCGATGATTTCTGAGGTTGTGACTATGACAGAAGGAATTCCAACAATTGCTAAGATGACAATCTGGTATAACATAATCCCATAAATAGCATCTTTCATATAAAAAGAAACTCTTGCCATTAGGACTAGGGTAATAATAATGGGTGGAACTATTTTATAAACGATTAAAAAATCCTTAACGACGGGAAGGAGCGGTTTCAACCAAAAGGAAAAAATTATTCCAATTAGACCTCCAAACAAAACTCTTAGTATAGTAACACCTATGGCTATTAAAATGGTAAATTTAGCACCATATAAGATCATTAGCAGTAAACTCGATCCATTCCGATCTGTTCCTAAAAGGTAAAAGGAGGAAGGAGGTATGGGGGGAACACCCACTAAATCCCCTTTATTGTCATATAAGAAAAAAACTTTGTCGAAATCCGCCGGGCCGTATAGTGGGTACATAAGACTAATAATTAGGACAATCAATAAAAAAGATAAACCGAAAAACGTCTTTTTGTATTTTTTCATATACTAGTGGTTTCCTTTCTTTTCATTAAGATTTTCACCACATATCCTACTGCACTTACAATTACAAGTGGTAGAGAGAAAAGGAGAAGTCCTACTACAAAAAGAACGACCCTTGTTCCATACATGTAAGTGAGAGCTGCACTATAGCCCTTGATATTAAGAATTCGTTCTATTACATAAATACTTGAGAGCATAAACCAGACTATGTATTTTAAATGTATGAGTATTAATGGGATAATGTTTCGAAAAATATGTTTGAGATAAATCGTCCGTAATGGCAGGCCCTTAGCTCTTGCAAACAGTACATAATTCTGGTGTTCTTCTGTTGAATACTCTTTTAAAATGAGCTGAGTTAAAAAGATTGTGGGAACAAAAATAATAATGAAGATCGGTATAAAATAGGGTTCAGTTTCCACTCCTCCATATAGTCGGAAAATTTTTAGATGATAGGTCCTGTTCATGTAAAACACAAGGTACATCAGGAGGGCGATAATAAGTAAGTCAGGAATTGTAGTGGTGAAATCAATAAAACCTTTGAACCTCTTTTGAACGGACAAAGGTAAAAGCATAATTCCTGTTGCGATAGTCAAACTTAGTATGATGACAATGAGTAGAGAAGCCCCAAGAATCGTCATGGAATATAGATATTTATGAAAACCATCCCCTTCAAAAAAACGTAAGATCCAAGGGTACTCGTCTAGGTGTGTAAACCAAGTTTGGTTACTTACAACATATTCCTTAAAAAAACTAAACCTAATATCAATTTTTATCTGATATGGATTAAATGTTAAAAGGATAGGTAAATTCACAGCTGAAATAAAACCTACTAGAATAACTATTAATCTTATTGGTAAAAAAAATTTCTTACTATACAAGGTCACCAGCCCTTTCTTCCAATGATTTCTCGTATTTACAAATATATCGCAGGAAAATAAGAAATTCCACAATTTAGAAAATTTTATAAATATATCCTCAAACCCTGTAACTATCTAACTGAATCTTTCGTCTATTAGGAATGCGAAAGAACTCAAATACTTTTACAGAGGATGATGTTATGAAAGGTATAAATATGGTTAAAAGATTGTTCTTACTCATTGTTCAGTGTCTTGTCGGGGTTGAAGTACTAATATTAATTGCTGTTTTCCCAGAGTTATTTAAAAATTTAACCTTTAACGGTTCTCAATATCTGCAAGCTGTTTATGATTTAAATATAAAGTTATTTACGTTTGGGGATTTCTTATTATGGGACCAGAAGAATTCTGTATTTCCGGTTATTTTTTATAAATACATGGATTCGATGAAAATGTTAGGTTTAAGCTTTTTAACAGCCTGTTTGATTGCCTTCATAATTGCGTATGTGGGTCTTATATTTTTCAAAAGTAAATTAAAGTATATTAAAAGCTTCCTAGAGATTCTCGAGTCTATACCTGACCTAATGATTATTTTGTTACTTCAATTTGCAGTTATCATAGTTTATAAGAAAACTGGTATTAAGCTTGCCCAAGTTGTTACCGTAAGAGAAGAAGCGATTCTTCTCCCAGTCATCAGTTTAAGTGTCCCTATCAGTCTATACATAACAAAAGTACTAATTCATTATATTGAAGAAGTATTAGAGAAACATTATGTCATGCTGGCTAAAGCAAAAGGCTTTACCTTTTCCTATATCCTAAATGTCCATGTACTAAGAAATATTGCTGATGGTATGTTCGGAACATCAAAAATGATATTCTGGTCTATGCTTTCAACTCTATTAGTGATTGATTACTTGTTTAATATGAATGGCCTGCTTCGAGTGATGTTAACTGCTGCAGATCCATTTATTATCGGATGCATCCTCATCTTCATCCCATTTTTTGTAGTTTATCGGATTTATGAATGGGTAAGTTTTGAAAACAGAAAGGATACACAATAATATGCTAGTTTTTTTGTTGAAAAGGAAAAGGTTCCTATTCAGTGCCCTGTTTCTTATCGTACTATTTACTGGGAGTATTATTCATACTGTATTTAATGACGGAGAAATCAGCCAAGTAAAATTTCACACTGATAAGAAGGGAAATATAATAGATTCACCACCATATCCTCCATTAACTGAGTTCTTCTTTGGTTCGGAAAGATACGGATATGATCTTGGTCAAATTGTGCTGGAAGGAGCAAAATGGACGATTGGTGTTACTTTCATTGTAGTTATTTTCAGAATGGTAATTTCCATTTTTTTAAGTTCATTCATTTATTCATTAAATAATAGAATGTATAACGGATTGAAAACTATATTTGAGCCATTTTCAGTTGTTCCACAAACTATCATTGCTTACTTTATTCTTTATAGTGTGTTATGGATGCCGATAGACGGATTTCCTCAACCTTTTTGGCAACGTGCCATTTTTGAAACATTTATTCTTGTCATTATTGCCATTCCCAACTTGACCATCCATCTTTCTTCTGAGATGAGGTTGGTGAAACAAGAAACATTTATTGAGGCATCTAAAATTCTGGGTTCGAGTAAACTGTATATTTTCTTTAAACATATTATTCCACACGTTTATGAAAAATGGATCTTACTGTTTGGTCAGCAGTTTATCCAAACATTGCAGTTACTTGCACACCTAGGCTTTATGAAGCTTTTTTTCGGAGGGACATTTGTACCATATGGCGGCCCAATAGAGGAACCTCCACATTCAGTTTCGTATGAATGGTCTGGTTTAGTTGGTGGTAATATCAGCTACCTCTATAATGACCAATGGATAGTTTTAGTTCCTATTGTTTTCTTTATAACTACCGCCATTTGTGTTGCATTGGTCAATGATTCATTTAAAGACTACTTTCAAAATAAGAATGTTATTCAATTAAAGAAAAACGTAAAATAAAGCCTTGTTCATGTGGTTAAGAAGGCAAGATAGAAAAAAGAAAGGATAACCGCTATGATCTTTTTATTAAAAAGAAAGCGGTTCCTAATAAGTGTAATATTTCTAACTGCATTATTTACAGGGAGTATCCTAAACACCTTACTTAATGATGGGCAAATCAGACAGGTTAGATTTCATTCAGATGAAAAGGGAAATATTGTGGATCGTCCCCCGTATGCACCGTTAACAGAGTATATATTTGGTTCTGACCGATTCGGCTTTGATTTAGGTCATTTGTTGGTTGAAGGGGCAAAATGGACAATTGGCATTACTTTCACAATCGTCATTTTAAGGATGTTTAGTTCAATTGTATTGGCGTCCTTCATTTATCCTTTAAACAATAGGATTTATAAAGGTATAAAAACCATTTTTGAACCCTTTTTTGTCGTTCCTCAAACGATTATTGCTTACTTTATTTTGTTCAGTGTTTTATGGATGCCCCTAGACGGCTTCCATACACCTTTTTGGTTACGAGCATCCTTCCAAGTCTTTATACTGGTAATCATCGCCATTCCTAACTTAACGATTCACATTTCAAGTGAAATGCGGCATGTGGAAAAGGAAGATTTTATTGAAGTTTCAAGAACACTTGGTTCTAGTAAACCCAATATCTTTTTTAAACATATTATTCCTCATGTGTACGAAAAATGGATTATCTTATTTGGCCAACAATTTATTCAAGTATTGCAGCTTCTTGCCCATCTTGGATTTATGAAACTTTTTTTTGGAGGAACCCACTATCCGGACGATGACACACCTCCTCGGACAATTTCCTATGAATGGTCCGGTGTGATTGGTGGAGATATTAGTTATCTCTACTCACCGCAGCCGTGGATTGTCTTAGTGCCAATTGGGTTCTTTATTGTGACTGCCATATGTGTAGCACTAATTAATCAATCTATTCACGCTTATTTTGAACATAAAACGATGGTTCGTTTAAACAAAAGATAAAAAATTGAGGTAAATAGGAACATAGGAGAATAGGTTATATAAAAAGGGGGGGGAAAATGCTACGAAATGTTATCATGGTGAGGGATGATGAAGAAAGCGTGAAACAAGCCATAAGAGAAATCCTGCGTTCAAAAAATAAGGGTCATGAGGTGGCACTTGATTTAACGAGAATCAAAGATAAAGCAAGGAAGACGGAAATTATGAAGCGGTTAACAAAATATTAAAGGAGGTTATCTTAATAAAGATGCCTCTATTTTTTTTGAATAAGAGTGGGTATTTTGAACTATTCTTAAATTTTGCAAATATTATTAAAAATTTATTGTTATAGAAGCATAATTTCATTATACTTTAGTAAACCGAATTATTCTTACAATATTATACATAGTTACATTTATTAAAGTTTATTAATATATTATTGTATAAATATGGTATTTATTGGGCTACAGGGGGTTTTTTGTGAATGATGGAGGAGATTTCCTTTGGCATCTTAGATGTGTTTTTTATTTTCTTATTATGTATTGTAGTTGTTTTTTGCATTATTACCTCCAAAAGGTTCTCTAAGCAGAAAAAACAACTTCAATTAAATGAGCAGTACTATAAATCTTTGTTTGAACAAAACCCAGACGTAGTGATTACCTTTGACTTAAATGGAATGTTTATTAGTGCGAATAAAGCTGTATCTTCCATATTTGGCTATTCACTTGATGACTTGATTAATAAACCATTTACCCCCCTTATTGTTCCCAATGACTTGGAAAGAGCATTATTACAATTTAATACATCGGTAAATGGCAAATCTACTAATTATGAATGTTCCGTTTTTGATAAAAGTGGAAAGCTAAGGAAGATAAACGTAACCAATATACCCATTTATTTAAATAAAAAAATTACAGGTGTCTATTCTATTATTAAAGACATAACTGAACATAATAGTGCACAAATTAATTTAATAGAAGCAGAAGCAAAATATAGGAGTCTTGTAGAAAATTCACAGGTTGGGGTTTACATTTTACAAGGCGGTAAGATTGTTTATGTGAATCCACGATTATGTGAGATGACAGGCTATGCGTACAATGAATTCATTGGATTCAATTTAACAAACTTAATTTTACCAGAGGATTTACCATCGGTTCAGGAAAATGTTCAAAAGTTGTTTACCAATGAAAGGATAAGTATGACTGATCAATTTAGAATAATTTGTAAGGATAAAAGAATTGTTTCTCTAGAAGTATTCGGATCAAAAATTGAATATGAAGGAAAAGATGCAATAATTGGAACCATTATTGATATCACTGATCGAAAAAATACCGAACAAATGATAAAACATATGGCTTACCATGATCAGTTAACTGACCTTCCCAATCGATATCTGTTAAAGGAAAAGATGGATGAATTAATTAGAGAATCAAGTGAAAATAATAACGTATTTGCTTTATTGTTTCTCGATTTAGATCGTTTTAAAATTGTCAATGATACAATGGGCCATGAAATAGGCGATAAATTACTTATTGAGGTCTCAGCTAGATTAAGAGATTGCTTAGATGAAAAAGATATTATATCTAGATATGGAGGGGATGAATTTACGATTCTTCTTCCAATGTCTAATGTCGACCGAGCTCGGGAAGTAGCAAAAAGTATCTTAATTAGCTTATCTAACCCGCTGCAACTAAATTATCACGAAGTCTTTGTTACTCCTAGTATAGGAATCAGCATGTTTCCTGACCATGGGTTTACATACGATATGCTCATTAAACATGCAGACTTAGCAATGTACTTTGCAAAAAGCTTAGGGAAAAATAATTATCAATTTTACACCAATGATTTAATAGATCAATCACAATACGAGTTAGATTTGGAAATCAAATTGAGGAAGGGACTGGAACGGAATGAATTCATTTTATACTACCAGCCACAATTCAATCTACATACCAATCAGATCATAGGAGCGGAAGCGTTGATTCGTTGGGACCACCCAGAAAAGGGGCTGATTTCCCCCGCAGAGTTTATCCCAGTAGCTGAGGAAACCGGTCTTATTATTCAATTAGGTGAATGGGCATTAAGGACAGCTTGCTACCAAAACAAGAAATGGCAGGATGAGGGATTGCCACCTATCACGATCGCAGTAAACATATCGGCTAAACAATTTTTTCAATCAAACTTAGCTGAAATCGTCGAGAAGATACTTTTTGAAACAGATCTTGAAGCAAAGTATTTAGAGCTTGAAATAACAGAAAGTATGACAATGGACGTTGAACGCGCTATAACAACACTGGTTGAATTAAAGAAAATTGGTGTGAAAGTAAGTATGGATGACTTTGGCACAGGGTACAGTTCGCTTAATTATCTTAAACGGTTTCCAATTGATAAACTAAAAGTAGATCAATCCTTCATACGTGATAGTACAACAGACCCGAATGATGAGACCATTGTAAAAACGATCATTGCGATGGCTCACAACTTAAAACTACAGGTTATCGCGGAGGGCGTGGAAACAAAAGAACATGTCTATTTTCTACTTGAACAAAAATGCACCGAAGCACAAGGGTATTTTTTCAGCAAACCAGTATCCACTGAAGAATTTGAAAAATTTTATATTATAGCGGAAAATCAAAGGTAAGATTAAATCTACATAGTAAAAGGCAATGATTTCAAGTATTGGAATCATTGCCTTTTTTTACTATTTTTTCTACTATTGCGTCAAACGTTCGAGTACTTTTTCTACAAAGTTTGCATGATTGATATCTAAATCCAATATTTCATTTCTAAAAGATTTAAAACGCCCATTCGCTACTTCCAGTGTAAAGTACCCTCTTGGACTTAGTAGGTTAATATCACCAATAATATTTTTCCCACGTTCAGGATCAAATAAATGTACTAAGTTAGGATTGCTTGGATGTGGTCTGAACATACACCCCTGTTCCACGCAAACTCTTACGATATTACGTACCTTCGGATGAGTGATACTCTCAATTTTCTTATTAACTTCAATGCTGACCATATTGTATCCTCCTTTCCCATCTTAAAACAATATGAGGGTAGAGGGTGTTACATTCCTGTTAATGCATTTAATTGTCAGAAACTTTAGTCTTCATGTGCGAGGGATTTAATGATAAACTATTAAAAAATCATAAATCGAAACGAGGACAAAAATGATAAAAGCCATTTTTTTTGATTTAGATGATACGCTACTTTGGGACCAAAAAAGTGTAAAAGAAGCCTTTGCATCAACATGTAGATTAGCAGAGGAGAGGTATGCCATTTCTGCAGATCAACTTGAGGAAGCTGTTCGTGAAGCAGCTAGGAACTTATATTCTTCCTATGAAACGTTTCCGTTTACACAAATGATTGGTATTAATCCTTTTGAAGGGTTATGGGGGAATTTTTTAGATGATACGGAAGAGTTTAAGAAAATGAAAGAAATTGTACCCACCTATCGAAAAGATGCGTGGACATTAGGATTATCAGCAATGGGTATCGATGATTCTGAATTTGGGGTTGAGTTAGCAGAACGGTTCCCCCAGGAGCGGCGTAACCTACCATTTGTCTATGATGAAACGTTTAAAATTCTAGATGGATTAAAGGGAAACTATCAACTTCTTCTATTAACAAACGGATCCCCTGATCTTCAAAATACAAAACTAGCTATAACACCTGAGTTAGTTCCATATTTTGATCATATTGTTATTTCCGGTGATTTCGGTCGAGGTAAGCCGGATCCTTCAATATTCGAGCATGCCTTATCACGTATGTCTTTGAAAAAGGACGAAGTTATAATGGTTGGTGATAACCTAATGACCGATATTCTTGGCGCAAACCGTGCAGGGATAAAAACAGTTTGGATTAACCGTCATGAAAAACAACGAAATGAAGTCATTCCTACTTTTGAAATTAAACATTTGGAAGAACTTTATCCTGTTTTAGAAGAATTAAAATGAAGCTAAAAAATATTTATTTAAAAGGACACTGCCATATATGTGAGCAGTGTCTTTTATTATCAGGATAATCACGAGCTATGTTCTTAAAGTTTTCACATTTATAACTATAACAATGATGTTAATCACTTTCAGCTTAATATCTAAATGCTAAGTTATTAATGCGATACCTTTAACAACAGTATTTAGCAACAGTGAAGGAGAGTCCTGAAATGAGTGAAATTATTAATAATCGTGAACAACTAATGACTAAAAATACAGACCGTCTTACCATATTAATAGGAATCTTCCAAGATCTTCATAACGGAAGAAATTTAGATGAAGTAAAAGCTCATTTTGATGCATTGATAGGGAAAATTACATTGGATGAAATCACACAGCTCCAACATGAATTTTCAGAAGAGGGAAGTATTCCAAAAGCTGAGTTAAAGCGTATTTATCAGGAACATAGTGCCCTATTTCATGGATCAATTGAAAGAGAAAATAATTTGGAAAAGCCAGAGGATCTACCAGGGCATCCAGTTCATACGTTTAAACTGGAAAATAGAGAAATTGAAAAACTGCTTCAACAACAAGTTCAAGTCCATGTGGATGAGTTTGTAAGATACGATTCATCCGAAAACATTTACCATCTGCTGCAGGATTTGAATCTCTTATTAGACATTGATAAGCACTACAGTCGTAAAGAGAACTTACTATTTCCTTATTTAGAAAAGTTCGGAATCTTTGGACCGACTACAAATATGTGGAAAATTGATGATTTTATTCGCGATGCAATTAAAGAAGCAAAACAAAAATTAGCCAGTTATCAAGGTGAAAGGCAGGAGGTCCTTGGGGTCCTGAATTTTATCATAGAAGAAGTAACTGGAATGATTTATAAGGAAGAGAACATCCTTTTTCCAATGGCTTTAAAAAATTTATCTGAGGATGAGTGGATAAAAATTGCTCATGAAAGTGATGAGATAGGCTTTTGTTTAACAGGACCTGCGGAAGAATGGAAGCCAGAGAGAAAAGCCTTAGCCGAGAATGCTATAACCGAAGGCTATATTATGATGGAAACAGGAATTTTATCTTTAAAGCAATTAGAACTGCTATTAAACCACTTACCAGTTGATATTACATTTATTGATCATGAAGATGTCGTTCGTTATTTTTCCCACGGAAAAGAAAGAATTTTCGCCCGTACAAAAGCTGTCATCGGACGTACAGTTCAGAATTGTCATCCACCAAGAAGTGTGCATGTGGTAGAAGAATTATTGGCAGATTTTAAAGCGGGGATAAAAGACAGTGAGGATTTCTGTATCAAGTTCCTAGATAAATATGTATATATACGTTATTTTGCTGTACGGGATGAGAAAGGAAGCTACATCGGTACACTAGAATTTACACAGAATATTGATCCGATAAAAGCCATTGATGGTGAAAAACGAATCCTCTCCTAAATACAACAATTTAAGAAAGTAAGAAAGGTCCCATCAGCTAATGATGGGACCTTTCTTACTTTAAAGTTGATAAATAATATGGTGAATAAACACAATTTAGTCTAGAAGTGTAACTTTATTCCTATTTTAAGCGACTATAGTGCTGATAACAAAAACATGTTAAATAAGGGGATAAGAAAATGGCAAACAAAAAAATATATTTTGTCATAAGCACCGCTATAGTATTCGGACTTTTAACAGGCTGTGGCACAAGTACACAAACGAATGGTACCAATGGTGGAACGAAAACGGAAAATCAAAAGCAAGAAAAAGTGACGGCAAAATTTATTCCTTCACTTGAAATAAAAGAGGATAACCATGACATGATTGTCAAGTATGCAGTTAAAAATATATCCGGCAAAAAACAGACACTAACTTTTTCTAGTGGATTTAAGGCTGACTTTATTGTATACGATCAGAATGGGAAAAAAGTTAAACAATATTCAGAGGAAGTTTCCGTAACACAAGCTACGGAAGAAATCTCATTAGATAATAAAAAAGAAATGGAACAAAAATTTACAATATCTGATCTTCCGAACGGTCAATATAAATTGGAAGTTTTTCTAACTTCAAAAGAGGAAGAGGCACAGACAGACGCAGAGTTTATAGTAACGAATTCTATTTATACTAATGGTTCAGGTCAGTATGTAGGACAAATGGATCCACATACAATAGAAGTAAACGTTGATGGAAATAAAACTGCCTTTCAATTATCAGATGAAGCGATCAAACAATTAACATCGATAAAAGAAGGTGACAAGATTTCGTATACCTATTCAGAAAAGGAAAACGGACAAAAAACAATTGAAAAGTTTAACATAAAAGATTAGATAAGTATTAATCCATCAATCCATCAAGTTCCCCATTTTCAATGAAAAAGAGGTTTTTTAGATAACAAAAGGGTCAGAACCAATTATGGTCTGACCCTTTTGTTATTTAAATTTATTGAATTATCAGAAAGATAGGATTAAAGACTTATATATAGTGGATATAAAAAGTAGGAAAGGCCTATTCTTATGGAAATGTTGGAGATGAGATAATACCATTAAGTAAGCGTTTTCTATTCCGTTTTGTGCAAACGTTTGCCTTATTTTATCATATTTTGGGGAGGAAAAAGCATGAAAGGTAGATCACGGAAGTTAATCAGTTATTTAGCACTTTTAGCGTTAATTGTGCAAACGATTGCAGGTACTGCTTTTTTTCATCCGTTGCCTACAAAGGCTGACGGAAGAGTAATAACACTTGTCGGTAACCTACAAGATGAACTGGGCGGTTCAGTGGAATGGAACCCAGAAGATCCTGCGACACAAATGACGCTGCAAGAGAATGGGAAGTACTTGTTAACAGGTACACTGCCCGCAGGAAGCTATGAATATAAAATTGCCATAAATGGTTCATGGGATGAAAACTATGGAGTGAATGGAATTCCTGGGGGAGATAACTACAAGCTTTCTCTAGATAAGGAACAGAAGGTTACGTTCCTCTATGATGATAGCAACCATCGTGTAACGATACCGATTGAATTGCCGGATGATCAAAAACCTAGAATAGTAGGCGATATACAGCCAGAACTTAATGCAGGTGGAGAGTGGCAACCAGCTGAGTCAACTGCTATTTTACAAGATGATGACCATGACAATGTATACACATATACAGCTCAAGTTCCAAAGGGTAAGCATGAATTTAAGGTTGTACTAGGGAACAACTGGGATGCGCCTGCATATCCAGATAATAACTTTGTGTTAAATGTCCTAAAAGATGAAACGGTTACGTTCTTTTACAATCATGATACAAACCAAGTATATACCGATTATGATCCAGGTTTACCTGATGGCAGTGTCCAAGGGGACAAGCTTTTTCACAACACATGGGATTCTGCTTTCCGATCACCATTTGGTGCAGTAAAAGCAGGAGATACAGTCAAACTCCGTCTTCAGGCAAAAAAAGGAGACTTAACTGGGACAAAGGTCCAGCTAAAAAACTATAATACTGGTAATACGGTTACTGTGGATATGGAGTATGCCGGTTGGATGGACCAAAAAGGTACAGAGGTCGAGTTTTGGGAAGCAGATGTTAAACCAGAGGTTAAGGGTGTTTATGGTTATAAGTTTATTGCTCGTGATGGAGAAGGACAGAAGGAGTACGGAGAAGACGTTCAAGAAGGTGGAAAAGGAACGGCGACGGATTCAAATGCATCTTTATTCCAGTTAACTGTATATGATCCTTCCTATAAAACACCGGATTGGATGAAGGAAGCGGTAGTTTATCAAATTTTCCCTGATCGATTTAACAATGGGAACAAAAAGAATGATGGTGCTAAGAAAAATGCTCGTGGTCCTGAACCAATAGAGCAACAGGCTTGGAATGATTTACCTGATAATCCTCGTCTAGAAGGGACAGAAGGATATGAAGGAGATGCCATATTTTCTAATGATTTCTTCGGTGGAGATATTGCTGGAATTCAAAAGAAATTGGATTATATCCAGTCATTAGGAGTAAACACTCTTTATTTAAATCCGATTGCAGAAGCAGCATCGAATCATAAATATGATGCGGCCGACTACAAGAACGTTGACCCGATGTTTGGTACACCTGAAGAATTTAAAGCCTTTACAAAAGAATTAAAGAAACGGAAAATGCACTTAATTTTAGATGGTGTATTTAACCATGTTGGGGACGATTCCATTTATTTTGACCGATATAGTAAATATCCAACGGTTGGTGCTTATGAGTACTGGTCAGCTATCTATGATCTCGTTAATAAAGGAGTATCAGAAGCTGATGCAAAAAAGCAAGTAAGAGATAAATTTATCGATGATGGACAAACGTTTAGCCCATACGGCTTTGAAAATTGGTTTAACATTCAAAATGAAAAAGTTGACGGTGTTTATAAATACCAGTGCTGGTGGGGCTATGATTCCCTTCCAGAAATTAAATCAGTGCCTGGTGAAGCGGTAGATTATCCATCAGAGTTAAATAATAAGTCCTTTGCAAATTACATTATGTATGATAAAGACTCAGTGGCAAAGTCATGGATTAACAACGGTTCTTCCGGTTGGCGTTTAGACGTGGCAAACGAAGTAGATCCTGAGTTTTGGCGTGAGTTCCGTAAAGAACTTAAAACAGGAAAAAAAGATGACCCATTAATCCTAGGCGAAATTTGGGATGACGCTTCAGAGTATTTTCTCGGTGACCTATATGATTCAGTCATGAACTATCGTTTCCGTGGTGCGATGATTGATTACTTAAAGTCCGGAAATACTGAAGGTGCCGAAAATCAGCTCAATGCTGTCTATGAGGACTACCCAAAAGAAGCATTTTATTCCCTTATGAACTTAATGGGCTCACATGATACAGCACGTGCAGCGTTTGTTTTAGGTAATGGGACAGACTCATATGAAAGAGCTGAGTTTGATAAGAACTATAATCCTGAACTAGGAATTAAACGCTTAAAGCTCGCTGCTATCCTACAAATGGGTTATGCTGGTGCACCAACTATTTACTATGGCGATGAAGCTGGTGTTACTGGTTCAAAAGACCCTGATGACCGCAGGACCTATCCATGGGGTAATGAAAACAAAGATTTAATCAAACATTATCAAACAATTGGTAAAGTAAGAAATGACTATCATGATTTATTTAGTTATGGAGATTTAAATCATCTTTATGCTAAGGGTGATGTGCTTGCTTTTTCTCGTTCAGATAAAAAGAATTTTGCTGTAGTGCTAACTAATCGTGGTAAAGAAGATAAAACGGTTGAATTGAATATAGAAGATTTATTGATTAATGGTATTCAGTTTAAAGATCAATTAGATAAAAAATATACAACTGTAACTAAAGATGGAAAGTTGAGTGTGACAATACCTGCCATGAGCGGACGGATGCTTGTATCCAATAAGGGACAGAACTTAAAACGTCCAGCTGTGGTGACAAACTTAAGTGTTAAAGAAGGAAGTCATTCTGCAACGCTTAAATGGGAAGGCGATGCGAAAAAGTATGCCATTTACCAAACAACAATTTCTGGAGCTTTTTATCAAAAAGTAAAAGAAACTACTAATAGTACAGTATCAATTGACGGTTTAGACAATGGCCGAAAATATTATTTTGCTGTTGTAGCGCT
The DNA here is from genome assembly GCF_047302305.1 of Neobacillus phoenicis. Taxonomy (NCBI): domain Bacteria; kingdom Bacillati; phylum Bacillota; class Bacilli; order Caryophanales; family Bacillaceae; genus Neobacillus; species Neobacillus phoenicis. The sequence continues at coordinate 2,728,034 of NZ_CP154847.1, forward strand.
TGATAAAAACGGAAATGGATCCAAAAAGGTAGAGACTAAGGACGCTGTTATTCCACATGTATCGCTAACTTTTGATAATTATAAGATTGATCATGTGACAGCTCTTGAACCAGGAATTATTGATCTCTCCAAGCCTGAAACTGTTACTGCCAATATTTTTGTAAAAGGTGAAACTGAGTTAGAACAAATGGAAGGCTTGCAAGCGAAGCTTGAAGTTAAACAGCCAGGAAGTGAAAAGTGGGCCCCAATTAAGGCTGCATACGTAAATCAGCAGGAAACATCAAATGTATTTAGTTCAAGCTTCCTTCCATTTAATGTGGGAACTTATGAGTATCGTTTTGCATTCTCAAATGATTTAGGTCGCAGTTGGGTGACAAGCGAAACAAAGTCAGTTAGCTTTACCAAAGGTGACGATACTACTGCCCCCGCAGATAAGGTAATTCTTGAACAGCCGCAGCAGGAATCTGGTCAGGTCAATCTTTCCTGGAAGGTGGAGGGGGCAATTGACCCATATATGGTAGCAATTGTTCGTGATGGTGAAATAATCGATCAGTTATTGGATCTATCAAAAAACACCTTTAGGGATATTAATGTGACCAACGGAAAAATGTATACGTACGAAGTTCGGATATATGATAAGGCAGGAAATATGGTGAAATCCAACACTGTTACTATCACGCCTGAGCTAGTTACAGTAAAAGTAACCTTTAAAGTAAATGCACCAGCCTATACTCCGCAAGGTATTTACATTACTATGCCGGGAAGCAAAAACGGGTGGAATACAGGTGCATGGCAGATGACTCGTGCCGGAGCAGTTACGAATGATTATGAATATACGGTGGAAGCACAAGAAGGAGAAGTTCTTACTTACAAATATGTGAAAAATGGTACGTGGGATCAAGAAGGGTTACCGGACCATACTGCAGCAAACCAAACCGACGACGATGCCAGTTATTATGGCTATGGAGCACAAGGAACTGACCTTTCAGTAGTCGTGACTAACCAAGGCGGTAACCAAATGGTGGTTCAAGATAGAATCATTCGCTGGATTGACCTTCCGGTGGTGGTTACATCCCATACAGACGGGCAGACGGTATCAACTGATAGTATTACTTTACAAGGAAATGCCATTAAGGATGGTGTCCTAACAATTAATGGAGATCCAGTAACCATCAATAGTGATATGACTTTTTCCCATTCAATTAAACTAAGTGCTGGTGAGAACAAGTTAAGCATTCATATCGAACCATCAGAGAATAATAAGGCAACAATCTTTAAAAATGATGGCGGTGCAATTTCAAAAGCGACTAAAACAATCAATTTTACCATTAATAAGAAATAACAGAGGGCCTCTTTCCTAGTGATAGGATCGAGGCCTTTTCCTGTTAAGATTTTTCTCTTATTACTAAGCATACCAATAAAAATAATTATCATAGAAATAATTAATATTCATTTCTTAATTGGTTCATATTACAAAGAGAGTTTATAGATAAAAAAAGAGGATGAATCAAGTGGAGACTTTAATTATTGCCGTACTCCGAACGTGTTTTTCATTTTTAATATTATTGACAGTTTCGATATGGATTGGAAAACAAGTAAATTCTCATAACAATCACTATAATTTTGCATTATCTGTAACGCTGGGTTCATTTATTGCAAATATGGGATTTGATACAAATTTAAAATTCACCCCAATGGTTGCTTCTTTTATTGCACTTATTTTCATGTATTTAATTAGTTCACTTATATCTAATAAAAATAGACGTTTTCGGTTGTGGCTTTCAGGGGAGCCGACCGTCGTTATTGAGAATGGCAAGCTGTTAGACGGTAACATGAAAAAAATACGGTATACGCTTGATGATTTAAACCAGCAGCTAAGAGAACAAGGGATTTTTGATTTAATTGAAGTGGAGTTTGCTTTATTAGAAGTTAGTGGTAAGTTATCTGTTCTAAAAAAAACAAACTATCAAAGTGTAACAAAAAATGAAATTGTTACAACCAATACTAGTGTAGATATCCATCTCCCTATAGAAATGGTCATGGACGGAAAGGTAGTTGAGAAAAACCTTACCGCACAATACTCAAGCGCTTGGCTCAATCAGGAGTTGCAATCTCGAAACCTGCAACTAAAAGATATTCAATACGCAGTTATTTCATCAAATAGTTCTCTTTTTATTGATCTATATAATGATCATTTAAAATCTCCTTTGGATCAGGAGTAGTAAAGGTTAGTCCCAAAACAGTAGAGGGATTAGCCTTTATGAATTATTTTTTTAAAATAACTTTTATTCATTAGTTAAATTTTCACCAGTTTAACGAATAATAGCTAATTCTTAAAAAAATAGTAAACTTTTGTCATTTTGTAATTATCAAATAAATCATTAAAATAGGTTGAATTTCGAGTGTTTGAATAGTAATATTATTCACGGAATAATATTTGAAATTACTAATCTATTAATATGAGTATTGGAATTCTAAGGTGGGAGCATTTTTTTATGCAAAATAAATTAAGTTTTTCAAGGTATTTCATCATTGGTGTGATGTTGTTTGCCTTGTTTTTCGGCGCAGGAAATTTAATTTTTCCAGCATCGCTTGGTCAAAAAGCAGGATCAAACATTTGGCTGGCGGTTGGAGGATTTTTAATAACGGGGATTGGCTTACCGTTCCTCGGAATCTTGGCAATGGGTGTTTCGGGAAGTAAGAATTTACAGGAGCTTGCTAGCCGTATTCATCCCGTCTTTGGAGTGGTCTTTACATCTCTTCTATATCTAACCATAGGTCCATTTTTTGCAGCTCCTAGAACGGGAGCCGTTGCGTTTGATATTGGAATTGCACCTCTTGTGAATGAAAACAATGGTCATGCTGGGCTGATTATATTTACCCTATTATTTTTTGTAGTCACTCTTTGGTTTTCTCTAAACCCTGCAAAAATAGTCGATAATGTGGGGAAAATATTATCTCCTGGCATTATCATCCTTATTTTTGTGTTACTGTTCATGATTATAGTAAAACCAGTAGGTACGATTGAAGCACCACAGGCATCTTATACAAACGGCGCATTTATGAAAGGTTTGATGGAAGGCTATAATACAATGGATGCACTCGCTTCGCTTGTATTTGGCATTATTGTCATTAACGCGATTCGTTCCATGGGTATAACCTCATCCCGTGGTATCCTTTTAGCATCAGCTAAATCAGGAATTGTCGCAACATTTTTTCTTGGAATCATCTATGTTGGTATTGCCTACCTAGGGGCAACAAGTACGGAAGCGTTCGGCCTATTTGATACAGGGGGACCTGTCCTTGGAAAGGCAGCATCATATTTTTTTGGTTCGTTCGGAACGATTATGTTATCCATAATAATCATACTAGCTTGTCTCACAACCAGTATCGGGCTTATGACAGCTTGTGGTGAATACTTTCATACTTTAATGCCTAGATTCAGTTATAAAATGTGGGTTGTGTTCTTCTCCTTGGTTTCGTTAATTATAGCAAATTTTGGATTATCAAACATTATTACATTCTCCATTCCTGTGTTAATGTTTCTCTATCCACTTGCAATTGCTTTAATGTTGCTGGCCTTTGTATCAAAGCTATATAACCATTCGCAAATGGTATATGTTACTGCTATTGCTGTCACATTTTGCATAAGCATCATTGATGGATTTAAAACCTTATGCAGTTTGTTAGAAATAGATTATTTTGACTGGCTGGCTCCGATCGTTTCGTTTTATGAGCGAGTGTTACCTCTATACAAGGATGGACTTGGTTGGTTGCTTCCTGTTTTGGCTGCGATTATTATTACATCATTGTTTGTACGGTTGCAGAAAGTTACTGCAGTCCGTGTTAAAAATAAAACAGAGAGCGTTTTGTAAGTATTCATACATCTCCCTACAATAAGGGAGATGTTTTGTTTATTTAAATTCTTTTTTATAATAGGCTATGTTGAAAGTTACTGTTGATTTTATAGATAATGTTGATTGGAGCGGAAGGCGCGAAGACTCCTGCGGGAGTACGGGGCAGGGGAGACCCCGCAGGAGCGCAGCGACGAGGAGGCTCCCCGGCACGCCCGCGGAAAGCGAAGTGCCTGGAGCGGAAGTCAACTTCCAAGGTTAGCACAGCCTTATAAAAATTTGTTACTGAAAATCGAGGTGTTTTCATTGGAATTACGGCAGTTAAGATTATTTATTGAGGTTGCAAAACATAAAAGCATTACAAAAGCAGCGGAGAATATGCATATTTCTCAGCCAGCCTTAAGCAAGTCAATAATGGCTCTAGAGGATGAGCTGGGAATGACATTAATCATTCGGACCAACAAGACAAGCGACCTTACAGATGCGGGGAAAGTTGTCCTCGAATATGCTATAAGAATGACCGTGTTAGTAGATGAAATGAAGACCACTTTAATTGATATGACGAATTTATCAAGAGGTCAAATTAACATTGGATTACCGCCTTTTATTGGAAGCTTGTTTTTTCCAAGGGTCATGGCCAAATTTCATCATGCCTTTCCGAATATAGAATTAAATATTACAGAGTATGGTGGTGCAAGAGTCGTAAAAAGTGTGGAAGAAGGTGAGTTTGAATTGGGTGTTGCTGTATTACCGATAGATGAACAGCAATTTTCGGTTTATCCCATCGTAGAGGAAGAGATGAGGCTAGTGGTTTACAAAGATCATCGCTTATCAGATCGTGAAGAAGTGGAGTTAAAGGAATTAAAGGACGAAGAATTTATTTTTTATCATGAGGAATTTGCTTTAAATCAAATAATGAGAAACCATTTCATTGCTGCTGGCTTTGAACCTAAAATTTTATTCAAGAGTTCTCAATGGGACCTGATGACGGAGATGGTTGCAGCAAACCTAGGTATTACCATCCTTCCACAATCGATTTGCAACCGGGCTTTTAATTCGGATTTAAAGGTAATCAAACTTCAGGACGATATAATGTGGAGACTAGCTGTTATTACAAAAAAGGACCGCTACATTTCTAACGCGGGGAGAACCTTTATTGATTTCATTCTAAAAGAACCATTATAACTTTGAGTTATGAAAAACATTCTATATATGTATTTTACGAATGGTAAATATCGCTGTACTATTACTAATAGTTAATTCAAGGAACAAAAGGGAGTCTAATTGCTCTCTTTTTCTTATTTAGAAAGGAAATACACAATGAAACTAGGAGTAATAGTGATACAAGTTTTAATTTTACATGTTTTCTTATTTCTTGGAGTGGCACTGAAGGAATTGATTCCTCTTCCAATTCCCGCTTCTATGTTCGGATTAGCTCTGCTTTTTCTAGCGCTTTATTTCAAAATTATTAAACTGGAATGGGTGGAAAAAGGGGCTAGTTGGCTGATGGCTGAGTTGCTGTTATTTTTTATTCCATCCGCAGTTGGAATAGTAAATTATGATGAAATTATTAGCCTTCAAGGTGCGGAAATTGTTGTTTTAATTGCCATTAGTACAGCGATAGTTATGGGAATGACTGCAGTTATTGCTGAAAAAATATCGGTTCGAAAAAGGGGTGAGCAGCATTGATGACGATATTATTTACGGTTATAACGTATCTAATCTATCGGTTTGCAAAAAAAACCTATACAAATATAACTCTTCCGTTTTTTCATCCGTTACTACTGGCACCTATTTTACTAATAGTTCTAATATCTATAACTCATGTTTCGGCTACCCAATACTTGGAGGCATCAAAGTGGCTAACCCATCTATTAGGTCCGGCAACAGTTGCCTTTGCGGTACCCATTTACAAAAATTTATCGATTATTAAAAAGTATATTGGTACTATTATCATTAGTATTACATCAGGTACGCTCGTTGCAATTTTTTCAACCTTAGGACTGTCAAAATTAATTCACTTAAATTATGATTTTGTTACTTCCATCCTTCCAAGGTCTATCACGACTCCTATTGCGATTGAGGTGTCTAAAGAAATTGGTGGATTGCCAACCTTGACGACTGTTTTTGTCATTTTAACCGGTGTAATTGGCGGTGTTGTCGGTCCGATGGTTCTTAAATATCTTTCAATCAAAACCCCAATTGCCAAAGGGTTAGCTTTAGGTATGGGGGCACATGGAGCTGGGACTAATAAAGCGTTAGAGTACGGTGAACAGGAAGCAACGTTTTCATCCTTAGCGATGATTTTTGCCGCATTCATTACCCTTATCTGGGCTGCGCTGCTCATTCCTGCATTGATAAATATCCCACATTTATTTTAATACCAACTAAAATAGACCATTTTGGTCTTTTTTTGTTATACCTAACATTTGCAGTGGGAAATAACATTTTATATCATGGGTTGTAAAGATATATTTTAAAGGAGGCACTTAAGATGACAAAAGAAGTAGGCTTTATCGGTCTTGGTAATATGGGACAACCAATGGTATTGAATCTTTTAAAAGCAGGATATACGGTAAAGGTGTATAACCGTACACCTAGTAAAGCAGTTGCTGTAGTGGAAGCAGGGGCTCAGCAGGTGAATAAAATAGTTGATGCAGTTACCACTGGTGGAATCGTGATCACCATGGTGTCGAACGACCAGGCACTGGAGGAGATTGTCTTGGGACCTGATGGATTTGCTGAAAAGTTAGGTGCTGGTGGTATTCACTTATCAATGAGCACCGTATCTCCTGAGACATCAAAGAAACTAGCAGCATCTCATCAACAGCATGGCAGTTATTACGTAGCATCCCCTGTTTTTGGTCGACCCGAGGCAGCAACAGCTCAAAAACTAAATATCCTCTCATCTGGTCCAAATGAAGCTAAAGAGCGTGTCAAGCCAGTGCAAGAAGCTCTAGGGCAGCGGATTTTTGATATTGGTGAAGAACCGGGTACTGCCAATGTGATAAAGCTGGGTGGAAACTTTATGATTATGGCTGCCATGGAGGCGATGGCAGAGTCCTTTAATTTAGCAGAGAAAAATGGAATTGATCGAGAGCTAGCTGCAGAGGTATATGCGTCTACCTTATTTAACTGTACAGTCTATCAAGGATACGGTCAGATGATTGCTAAGAAAAGGTTTGAACCCGCTGGTTTTCAACTATCACTTGGTCTAAAAGATTGTAATCTTGTCCTGGATGAAGCAAACGCATCAAAAACCCCGATGCCACTTGCTAACTTAGTACATAATCGTCTCCTTGCTTCTGTAGCAAAGGGCCGAGAGAATCAAGACTGGTCAGCCTTAACTAGAATTTCGATGGAAGAGGCCAGACTAGACTAAATTATGTAAGGAATAGGAGCACCCATTTAACCATTAAGTTTTTCATAACATTATTATGTAAACTAATATTTCCATATTTAAATACAAGCCACCTTATAGGCAGCTTGTATTTTTTATACATATTAAAATACCAATTCTTCTTTATCAGTGTGTATTAATTGTAATAGATGACGTACAGCATATGCAAAACCATCTTCATCATTAGTCTTTGTAACGAAATCGGCTTTTTGTTGAACATGGAAAGGGGCATTTCCCATTGCTACAGATGTGTTTGCCACCTCAAACTGTGCCAAATCGTTGCCGCCATCACCAAATGCAATAATATCTTCAAACGAGAGGTTCATCATCTGTTGGTAACGTAATAATGCCTTTCCTTTATGTGCTTCATTTGAGGTAATCTCAACATTATTTGGAAAAGATGATGCCATGGATATTGGAAATTTGCCAGCTAATGCAGTTTTAATTTCGTCTACACGTTCTTGTTGCTCAGGATGAACCAAAGCAATTACTTTATAGATTTTTAATTGCTCCTTTTCCAAAATTTCATCATAATTGAATTCTTGAAAAAGTATATTTAGTTCTTCTTTACTTTTTCCATGTAAAGGAGGCAAGGTAGACGGAAAACCACCATAATTGGTATAAACGAGAATTCCTACCTCTAGCCCCTTTAAGATCGTAAATATTTCTTGATAGATGGAAACAGGAAGAATTGCTTCATACATTACTTCTCTCGATGCAGAATATAAAACCGAACCATTGATACAAAAGATAGGAACCTCCATATTTTGTACTGCAGGTAATTTAATCACATCTGCGTAAGCACGGCCCGTATTTAAGATTACGCAATGACCTCGTTCTTGCAATTCGGTTAATGCTTTCACATTCTCTTCAGTTATTTCATGCTTGGAATTTAATAATGTACCATCTAAATCTATTGATAAACATTTCATGGTTGTCAAAATCCTTTCCTTTCTTCTCTATAAACTACTATATCAGAATTTATTCAAAAAGTGGGTTGCCAAAATTTATGCTCCCTAAAAGCATAAGTTGAAAAAAGTTATTAATACTAATACCGAATAACACAGATAAAATGGAGCAAAAAACCATGAAAAAGAAAATAAATAACTATTACAATCATTTTTTTCTTGCGCTGATCAGCATGTGCTTTCTTGTACTATCAGTTAATAAATATTTTCTAATAATCCAGATGAAGCAACGAGTGATTACCCTTCAGATGGTGAAAGATTGGATGGTTGCCTTGCAATTTTTTCTTATTTTATTAATCCGGAAATTCCTGAATGGGTTAATGCAAAACTTTTAATTATGTTCTATTATCTTAAAGTGTTAGAAGAATTTTCTGATCTGGTTGATAACGATGGTTCCGATAAGTGAAATAAAGCCATCTTAAAAAAATAAAAATGCTTTTATTAGTTAGGAATTGACTAAAAACTAAACATAAAAATAGTGATTCCAAGAAAAAACTATATTAATCGTTGAACAGGTTAATAATCTTTTGACTAACGTGGCGATAGTTAAAGTTGATGATCGCTGCGGCGGTCCTTTTTCTTGTTGAACTAATGGAGCAGGATAGTTGAATAATAAATTTATGGGAATATAATGGTTCCAAATTTTTGGTAAACCCCCAATAATGGATTTGGCTTCGATTTGCTTTCATTATTTTGAAGCATACTATACTAAGCACTGTGATTTAATTAACGTTTAAGATGAAAAAGGGGATGGTGTATGATGAAAAAGCAGCTTCCACCTGGCCAATTCGAAACAGAAAAATGGCCAATATTGCATAAAGGGGATGTTCCCGAGTTTAATGAAATCACTTGGAATTTCAGGCTTTTTGGTGAGGTGAAGGAAGAAAAGTCCTTAACCTATAAGAAAATCATGGAGCTTCCAAAGACCATATCAACCGTTAACATGCATTGTGTTACCACCTGGACTAAATTTGATACAACTTTTGAAGGAATTGCACTTAAAGAGTTATTGAAATTTGTTGAAATTAATGAAGGTGTAAAATACATTAAAATTTACGGTTACTACAATGGGGACAGATTTGGTTATTCTGCAAACCTGCCGCTGGAGCCTTTATTAGGGGACGATTCTTTGTTTGTATACCGTTGGAAGGATAAAAATACTGATTGGCATGATATTGATCAAAAACACGGTTATCCACTACGGTATATTCCACCAGAAGTATTTTATCTATGGAAAGGCACAAAGTGGGTTTCAGGGATTGAGTTTATGAAAGAAGACAAGGCTGGTTTTTGGGAAGAGCTTGGCTATTCGATGACAGCAAATCCATTTAAAGAAGAGCGGTACCGTTAACACAGGCTAAGAAACAAAAAGAAGGGTGTGAAGTACTTAAACATTTGATACTTTGCTTCCAAAAAAAAGCAAGGCCATTTATTTGTAACGGTGCAGTTTAATGGAAGACAAAATGGATTCCAACTATTCCTAAATGGAAGAACGAGAAAAACGAAAACAGAAAGAAAAACCGTAGTATTTTTCTCATTGAAGATCTCTTTACATTGTTAGTACAGACTAATTCAAAGTATACAGTGGACAGAAGTTGAAAGAAAAAACTCATTTTGGTCACAAACGGGTGCAATAATGTAAAATGAGCGATACTTAGAGGATCGCTTTTTTTAATTCGCTACGATTCGGTTTAGTTGAATAAATGGAATAAAAGATCACAAGCTATTCGAAAAAAGGTTGAGTAAGAGAGATTTGGCAAATCATAAGTAAAAAGTGGGATTTGAAATGAAATTCACTATTCGTATTTTCTTCAGGGAAAACTTTATTAATTCAATATTTGAAAGAGAGCTAAAAAAATCCTAAGAGGACATTCGTGTATCTGTTACAAGTATTAATTTTAATCAATTTGAAGAAAAATACATACATAATAAAAGGAATATTATTGAGATAAATGTTGAAGTTAAAGTGGACTTTATCGATTATAGAACTGTTTTCGGTTGTGTATTTTTAGTATTAGATGAACTTTCTTTAAATTTATCTGGATTAGATATAAATGAATAATAGGCTTTTTTCTAAGCGCTATTGTATTTCCAAATTTTCCTGATAAAAAATTTGTTTTTAAGGAGGAAATTATGAAAGAATTTATTATTTCATTTATAGAAGATAATGAAATTGGTGTCCATAAAAAGGAAATCCTCGTTGTGGGCAAAGACTTTCAATCATGTTATGAAGAGCATATTAATAAATATCCAACCATGGTAGGTATTGTTCAGCAATTTAATAACGAGCACGAAATTATAAATTTTCTCCGCTCCAACAATATTCAAATAGAAAAAGATACTGACGAATTATTCGAGGAAGAAGAGAAAAAAAGAGAAGTTTATGATGGATGATATATATCCATTTTTCAGACTGAAGTGTTGACCATTTTTGTCAATGCTGCAAAATTCATAGCTAAAATTATCGAAAATCAGGCTGCTAAATTTGGTGGCTTTTCTGAGGTGTATAAAAATACGAACATAGAGCAGATTTATGAGAAACTATTTGGTTTGTATAAACAACTATTTTCTTATTGGTCCGAGAATATACTTTTTAAGACACAGTGGTGGATAACCTTTGAGGTTGTTAATAATTCCATGGATAATTGTAGGCGGATTGATTGTTATTCCAATATCTTAGAAAATACTCATGACTCAGGTACGATTAAACGTTTTATACTATTAATGCGATCAATAATTTTTTGCAACTTATCTTTTGGAACTTTATTTTCCATGTAGATTATCACAGTAGTAGTCTTTGATTCAGATTGGATTTTTTTAAAGTGTATTTTCAAGTTGGTACTGGGTGGCCTACTGCGAATCATGGCAACATTCGTTTTTATAAATTCAATAGACCCTCTATGGGCCACTTATAACCACTTCAGATTGTGGTTCTCCCACTTGCCTAAAAGTCTTAATAGAGTAACAGATTATTCCTGCTTTATTCTTGTTACGAATTACGATGATACAAAAACCGTATAGTAAGTACGACAATATATCCTCAATTTTATCTGAAAAAAAATGATGCTGTGGGAAACACATTTTCTAATATTGTGATATCGATAACATCGTTTCCGTGAGGATAATTTTTGACAACTTTTTCAAGCAAGGATTCGTATAATAATGTTTCGTCAAAAATAATTTCACAATACATAAAAATAAATTGCTTCCCTCTAATATTTCGAAGGTTTAGAATTTAAAATCTATATCCTCACAATGTGTAAGTTTATCTTAGAAAAATTTATAACTTTTCTCTATAGAATAGGTTAATTTTTCCATAAAATTCTTCTTTTTTATTATTTACACTATTGGATTCAGTATATAATTATTTAATTGACCTACTAGATACTGGTGGTTCATTTAACCAACCTTTTTTAACCAATAATTTAAACCCTTTTTCTGAAAAACTTTGGACCTGTTCCATTAATTCACTTAGTATTTTGATATGATTCTTCTTATAACTGGATACAGCAGCGCTTTGTAAATTTATTATTCCAATTGGATTTAAAAACATTATTAGGTTCGTCATTAACTTATCTGAAAATGGAGATTCAGGGACCCTATGAACGAAGCTCTCTAGTCCAGTTGTAGTACTAATTCCGTTTTCCCTGAAAATATCCGATAAAGTAGCAGCTTGATGAAATGCTATTTTCTTGCCATCAATAAATAATTGCTTTGACTCTTCATCTTTTACAACATCAGCAAAAGCAGCGCATAAAGCAACACCAACATTATTGCATTGAAGTGCACTGTACATATGTCCCAATTCTACCGCATTAAGTGGTCTCAATTGTGTAGATACAACCTTAAACAGTTTACTCTCTCTTTCATGTGCTTTCATGTATAAAAATGGACTGTTTTGTAACAAGTTCTTTTCTTTTAATAAACCTAAAAGAGATTCATCAATTTGAATAATCTTAGTAAGGATTTCACTAAAGAATTTCTTTACATTCATATCCACTAGTTCTGAATATTGAGAAGCGAGGACCCGCATCCCATTTCCGGTAATATGCTTAAGAATTTCAATGATTAATTGATCGGTAAAAAGCTTTACTGAGGAGTTATATAAATCAACTTCACTGAAAAATGGCGTTTCATTATAACCGCTGTCATTTAATATCTTTGTAGCCTCTCTTTCTTGAAATGTAGATAATGAATTGATTTCATCTAGAACACTTCTCAAATCTTTATCTTCAGCAGTGTCAATTAGATTTTTTAAAAAAATATTAACCATATTCGAACTTGATTGTAGATACCAAAGAAAGCCGAACTCATTTACGTTCATACAAAAGGCTCCTTCATTATTTATTTTCTCTTATTTAGAATGACAAAAATATTGGTAATTATTCAGGGGATATTTCTAATTAATACATTTAGTCTCAATCTCAAACTTAATTATTGTACATTATAATTTAATTAGAGTTAAAATACTTCGCTTTCACCATGAAGTGCGACCTTAACTGGTTGCACCTTTATTAAAGTTATAGACATAAGTATGTTTTGTTAACTAACGAATGCGAGAGTTTAATAAAGAGTCGCTGTGGCGACTCTTTTCTTGTTCCACTAACGGGCAGGATACTTTAATTAGAAAATAGAATAACTATTAGTGAAAGTGAATGTTAGACTTCTATCAATGGGGGAGAAGGTGAATAATCATATAAAGCAAGAATTGTTTTTTATGTCCATCTATTTATCAATTGTAATAGTGGCAGTGTTCCTAGCTTGGTTGTTATTTTTTAAAGACTTTTATAGTTCAAGAACCGTTGTAAGAGTGAGTGAAATTGAAGAAATTGATAAAAATGAAGCAATGATAACGGTTGAAAGCCCGTCATTTAATTGAGCAATGTAAAATAAAGAGCATTATACATCCTCTCTTAGCTGATCATGTTTTCCAGGAAGCTGATAGGTTCTTAGAAATCATTGATATGTTCGACGCGCATTTAACAGGTGGTACCCGATAATCTAATCTATTTAAGAGTTGTTATTCATAATAAAGTTCCCTCTCGATTGAGAAGGGTTATTTATTTTTACAACACAACTTCTTATTAAGCTACGGGCAGGCTAGTAGAGGAAGCTTAACCTTGTCAAGAAAAAGACGATAGAAAATTAGACCAAATATAAATCCTAATAATTACATTCTTACTAATTGGAAAAATGCAGTTAAATTAACTACTATAAAAAGAGCAATAGGATGCACTGACGAGTTTTGCGTGATAGTCAAATTACAGGTTTTGTCCACCTGATACTTCAAGACTAATCCCATTTATCCAGCCCATTTCTTCCGTGTACAAGGACGCGACAACTCCTCCGATAGGTCTGCTTCACCGAACCCACCTAAAGCAGTATTTGCGGCAACAGATTTATTCATTTGAGGATTGTCCCTTACTGTACCACCACCGAAATCTGTAGTAATGGCTCCCGGGGCTACCAAGTTAACCCGAATACCTCTTGTTCCCCATTCTTTGGTCATGTATTTTGTCAAGGTTTCAATCGCACCCTTCATGGCTGCGTAGACTCCAAAGCCCTCAATGACAAAACGAGTCAAGCCAGTGGAAGTATTAATAATCCTTCCATTGTTAGCAATCATCGGAAACAGTTTTTGGGTGAGGATAAATACACCTTTAAACTGTACATTCATTAATCGATCGAATTGTTCCTCTGTTGTTTCGTTGATTGAAGTGTGTATCCCAAAACCTGCATTATTGATTAAAAAGTCAAATTGTTCTCGATTCCAGTTTTCTTTTAGTACGTCAGAAAGTCGAGAGGAAAATCTTCAAAGGAAGATACAACACCTGTATCTAGCTGTATCGCAACTGATTTTTGTCCATTATTTTTAATTTCTTGAACAACTGCTTCTGCGTCTTCCTTCCTTCTATGATACGTGATGATAACGTCGATTCCTTTTCGGGACAACGTTATGGCCGCATTTTTTCCTAATCCTGGGCTACCTCATCCTATAAGTGCTATTTTTTGAGTTGAATTCATAATTCTTCTCCTCCTCTTATCATTGTGTCTACCACTTGGTAATTGATGAATTGATGAATTGTGGTTAATAGCGAGTATAGACCCTCGAGTAAACTCTAGGACAAGAGGGAAATAGAAAAATATAAAATTCTGTTTGGGATTCATATATGTAAGACAGCCTCCATTAGAATTTCTAGCCAATTGATAACTTACTAATTGAAGTTCATAATGGTTATAACCCTCGAGGTAACTCTAGGATAAAAATGGAGGATAAAAGTATGAGTTATACAATTAATGAGGTCTCCAAGAAATTTGGCCTGTCCATCCACACGTTACGTTACTATGATAAAGAGGGGCTAATGCCGTTTATTATGAGGGACAAAACTGGCAACCGAATCTTTAAAGAAGAAGATCTTAACTGGATTGCCATGATTTGCCGTCTAAAAAATACTGGAATGCCCATCAAAGAAATGAAAAAGTATGCAGACTGGTGTGCAGGGGGGATGCAAACGATTAATGAAAGGAAAGAAATGCTCACCGATCATCGCAGGAAAGTCATTAAACAGATTGAGGACTTGAAGAAAGACCTTATTCTCATTGATTCGAAGATAGAAATTTACGATAACCCGGAATTAGAACAAAGACTGTACGGTGGTCTTGTAAAACAAGGGGGAACGAGATGAAAATATCTTCAATGATTTTCTTGTGTTTTTGTCTGTTAATTGGTTGTCGACACCACGAGGATATCAAGCATACAAGTCATAAGTCCAATCAATCTCCGGCCAATGTAAAGCATGATAATCCCAATTTAGACGAAAATAAGGGAAGTCAAAGTACTCATCAGCCACAAACCAAGGTGATCGTTCAGCAGATTGTTTCTTTAGCTTCCACCGGTCATGTGATGAATAATCCTTTTGCTGCCCATCAATCAACGATTACAGAAGTGAAAAAAGACTGGGGTGAGCCTGATAAGGTAGACCAAGTCGGGAACGGGTATTACGCAACCTATTCTAAAAAGTTTGGTGTATTTGGCTATACTCGTGAGGGTCAGATTTATGATGTACGTTCCAATGACCCTTCTATTCAAAACTTGACTCTAGCTGATATAAAAAAAGTGATGGGAAACCCAACAAGTACCACTTCTATTCAAAGTGATAAAATCTATATCTATAACCTAAATAAGCTTTATCAATTAAAATGGATTATTCCTACTGCCACAAATAAAGTGGACCATATTTCAGTATATAGCCAGGTTGAACCTCCTACTATATCTGAGAGCTATATTCTTTCTATAAAAGGAACTTCCAAAAATCTTTCCGCTTCGGCTTGGGATAGTATGCAGAAATGGCGCCAATCGATACTCACTTTCCCTAAAAATTACCCTTATGATGTCTTTGTCAATGGACCAAATAAAAAGAGGGTGGCGTTGACCTTTGATGACGGGCCAGATCGAATCAATACTCCTAAAATTATTGCTGCATTAAAACAAGAGAACGTGAAAGGCACCTTTTTCTTCATTGGACAGAAGGTTCAGCAAAATCCAGATATCGTGAAATCCGCATTTGATAATGGAAATGTAATTGGGAGTCATAGCTATCTCCATCATGAATTAACGAAAGAAAGTGCAGAAGACATCAGACAAGATTTAAACCAATCATCCGAGGCTATTCGTAAAATTCTCGGAAAGTCACCTGCTCTTTTACGACCACCGTATGGAGATACCGATGCAAAGGTTATCAATATTGCCAAAGAACAGCACTATAAAGTGATTATTTGGTCTCTAGATACCTTAGATTGGTCCCAAAAAGAACAGGCACATATCCAAAAGAACATTTTTGATAACGTACGGAACGGGGATATCATCCTGATGCACAGCGATGATGACAAAACAGAAACGGCCAAAACAGTTCCGATGATTATAAAAGAACTAAAAAGAAGGGGATTTGAAATAGTAGATGTTGCGACCTTACTAAATACCAATCCCTATCAATAAATCGGGATGGCAGAAACATACGTATTCATTCAACGTTACAAACCTCTCATAAATTGCTCTTAAAAAAGCAATTACATGAGAGGTTTGTTTGTTTTCAGACATTACTATTTGAAAAAAATTTCCGTGTATCTTCACGTAATTTTTCGGGTAAGACACGGTTAAGTTCTTCATTTAACCAGGCAAGTGATTTACTACGCAAGTAATTACGCATCTTTTCTTCAGCAGAAAGCAAATTAAAGAAGATCTTCAATTAATAAAAAAACGTTTTTAGGAGGAATTAAATTGGAGCAACGAATTGATTATTACAATGTAGTAACAGAAGCACTTAAAATCATGATGGAAATGGAAAGGTATACGAAAACTACAGGTATAGAGCGGAATCTTCGTGAACTTATAAAAATACGAGCTTCCCAAGTCTTAACATGCATACAGCTGATGCTAGAAAAATGGGAGAAATGGAACAACGTATATATTGTATTAGTGCTTGGAGTGAGTGCACATTTTACACAGATGCAGAAAAAGTAGCTCTTGAATTGACAGAATATGTGACGTTAATCCCTACAAAACGTGTACCTGATGAACTTTATCAGAGAGTACGTGCACATTTTGACGAGAGACAATATGTTGACCTTATACTAATAATCAATCAAATAAACAATTGGAATAGAATCTCCATATCAATGGGTAATATAGCAACTGAAAAATAACTAATATCAACAAACAACTATATCACTAATTGTAACGGTAGGCGGCGGTGATTGCCCCCGATCTCTTACAACACCGCACTACCTTTAGATATAGGGCGGTTTAAATATGTTTGAAGGGGAAATCAAATTTTCCTTGATTCTTCCTGATAAAAGTTGTATAGGCTTGGTCACATATTGAAAATTCAATTAGGAAAGTAGAAGCAGCTCCTGAGAAGTTTGATAATTAGGAGGAATAAAATGATTAAACCAAAATTATGGACAAAAAATTTCATTAGTAGTGCAATCGCAAATTTTCTTACCTTTACAACTTTTTACTTTCTATTAGTTTCTGTAGCGAGATACGGTTTGCAAGAATTAAATAGTAACGCGTCTGAAGTTGGATTCATCGTTACATTTTTTTAATTACAGCTATTATTACACGTCCATTCGCGGGCAAATGGATCGAAATGGTATGACCGTTATGGAGCAAATAACATTATCTATCTATCAATTCTACTATTTGCTGTTGGAACATATTTACTTAGCATATCACCATCATTCCCTATTTCTTCTTTCAGGTGCCCTTATTGGTTTAGGATGGGGCACAATCTTTCCAAGTCTTCAAACCGTTGCCATTGAAATTGCTCCAGTGGATAAAAGGACCTTGGCTACTGCTACCTATCTATCAACTGCAAAAAAGGTTTATTGCTGGGGGGATGAATGAAAACAAGCAATCGACTATATCATCAAAAAAGAAGATATGAACCCTGGTTAAGCGAAAGATTATTTGACTGCTTTTTTCAGAATGTTGCAGGGAGAGAAATATATAAGAACTATTTGTTTAAAAGCTTACCAATATTATTTAGAAAGAATTCGTAAGGACTTGATTATTAATAATAAGTAACTTTTTTATCAGTAACTGGCATGGCTAGCATAAGAATGGCTCCTGTTTACAAATATTTACTAAAAAGTATAACGAAAAAAGAAGTACGTGAAGAGCGAATGTTAGAAGATATCCCTCATATGAGAGCAAATATGGAAGTTGAAAAAGCCGCTTGGGCTGGTGATATAAAAACAGCTGACACGAACGAAGAACACCTTATCCATATGGGCGAAATACTAACTGATGGGATCGTAAAACAGTTTCCAAATAAGTTTAAGTAAACATGAAAGTAAAATACACACGAGATTTGTTAAAACACTTCTCGTGTGTATTTTTTTGGAAAAAGATATAATATAGTAACAAATTTAAGAATAAAATCTTGTAGATAAGTTTAGGGGGAGAGTTTTTGCAACAAAATTTTATTAAAATGAACCAAGGAAAAAATAATTGGAAAAGGTATTTATTATCATTTGTTATTATAATATTTTTCATTTTCTTAGGGTCTATTATGTACATGTTTGCTTTAAGTGTATTTGCTGAGGCAGATGGTGATCCAAATTCTTATTTCGATAGAATTGAGTTTGTAGGTGTTCATGTTAATCCGCTATATGATTTTGTTTTGACACATATTAATTATGTTTTTTGGGTGCTAGGTTTTGTTATTACCATAAGGCTGATTCATAAACGATCATTCAAAACTCTTATAACTCCTAACCAAAAAATAAACTGGAGGAGAATTTTTTGGGGATTCAGCATATTTTTTTGCTTAGTTTCCGGAACGACATTAATTGATTTTATTTTAAATCCAGGAGATTATTCATTCAATAATATTAAATTCGAGGACTTTCTTCAGCTGTTTTTCTTTGTTTTAATCTTAACACCATTGCAAACTACGGCGGAAGAGGTGTTTTTTAGGAGCTACCTAATGCAGTGGTTTGGGCGAAAGATTAATCATTCTCTATTATTATCAATAATTGTTGGCTCTATTTTTGGTATGCTTCATTTCAGTAACCCGGAAATGAACTATTCAGCTTTTTTTGTCGGTAGTGATTATGTACTTTCTGGTATCGTATGGTGTTACATAACTGCGAAAACTAATAGTGCAGAAATAACGATTGGTGCTCATGCGGCAAATAATATGTTTCTTGGTTGGTTTTTAACCATGGATGATGCAGTCTTTGGAAAAATTCCATCCTTATTTGTTGTAAGTGATATTAATCCACAAATCTCCTTGTTATGGACTATAATTACTCTATTCGTTTTTACGACTTTTGCAATTAAAAAATATGGAACATTTTAGTGGATTAAATTTTATTTGGGAGAAGTATGAGAGAACAAATCATTGCCCAAGAAGAAAAGCTGACTCGAAACAGTCAGCTTTTCTTCTTGGTTAAATAGTTACTACGTGTCAGCTTACCCGCGTCTTCCGCCTCGGCCACCACGTTTTGTTTCTGTGTTACGTTTAAGTGAAGATAAATTTTCTTCACTAGACTTTAAAAACTTAGCCATTTTATCTTCGAATGATTCTTTAGGTTTGAAATTGCCTTTTGGACGAAAGTCTTTAGAGCGGTTGTCTGATCTTCCTTGCCTTGCTGGGCGCTGTGAATAAGAAGAGGTTTGACTTTCTGGTCTATCGATTGCTTTTTTGATGGATAAGGCAGTTTTTCCGTCTTTCTCACTAATTACTTTTACTTCAACCATGTCGCCTACTTTAAGATGGTCATTAATATCCTTTACATAGCTTTCAGCAACTTCACTGATATGCACAAGACCTGTTGTGCCGCCAGGCAATTCTACGAATGCTCCAAAATTAGTGATTCCTGTTACTTTCCCTTGTACTTTGCTGCCTATTTCAACTGACATAGAAATATATTTCCCCCTCAATAATGTTAAAACCACTTCATTATAACAAATATTTCACAGGAATAAAATATTTTTGCTGAATTAGGAAAAATATTGAAAACGTTTAATAAATGTTAAAGAACCGTTCACAAGAATAAGGAGTAAAGTGCGATAAAATAAAAGTATGTTAAAAACATCACAAAATAAAAGAATTATATTAAAAAAGGAGTAACACCCTATGGCCTACAGTAAACCAGACAAAATTATGGAAATAACCATAGAGAATGGTACAAAGAAAACTACATACTCTCCATTGCAGACGGTAATTTTAGGTTTTGAAGCAGGTGCATTTATTGCGCTAGGTTATTTACTTTGCATACGTGTAACAGCAAGCTTATCAATCAATTTGGAAGGATTAAGCAGCTTGATTGGCGCAACTGTCTTTCCTATTGGGTTAATTCTTACATTACTTGCAGGAGGAGAGTTATTAACAGGTAATATGATGGCCGTACCGCTTGCAAGGATGGCAAAAAAGGTGACTACAAGTATGGTTATCTATAATTGGATTCTTGTTACAATTAGTAACTTTCTAGGAGCTGTATTTGTGGCCTATTTCTTTGGGCATATTGTTGGTCTTACTGAAACGGGTCCTTACTTAGAAAAAACGGTTAGTATTGCAGAGCATAAACTTGAGGCTTCATTTCACCAAGCCTTTATTTCAGGTATTGGTTGTAACTGGTTGGTTGCTTCCGCAGTTTGGCTTTCGTATGGAGCCAACGACATGACTGGTAAAATAGCTGGAATTTGGTTTCCTACGATGGCTTTTGTTGCCATTGGTTTTCAACACGTAGTTGCTAATATGTTTGTTATACCTGCTGCGATTTTTGCAGGTCATTTTTCCTGGTTGCAGTATTTTAACAATTTTGTTCCAGTTTTCTTAGGAAATGCAGTAGGAGGAACAGTATTTATTGCGATGGCCTATTGGCATGCTTATAGAAAAAAAAATGTACCATATCAAGAGCCAAAGATCGTTCAATCAATTATAAAAACGTTATTCGATAGATTTTTGTATTCGTAATCAAGATTACTGTATTAAAAATAATATTTTAAAGGGTCCTATCTCTTGGATCCTTTTTTAATTTCAACATTCGGACAAAAACAGTCATAATACGAACCATTTTCTTAGGAGGGTGTCGATGAAAAAACGAGAACTTTTCACAGAGATGTCACATGTAAACCGCAGAAATGGAAAAATCAGGTGATAATAAAAGTATAAACAAATGAAAAACAAATAAAAGGAGGAGAACAATGAGTAAACCAAATTGGATAGCCATGCTGTGAGCGGGAGGTAGGGGGGACAAGACTTAATCTACTTACAAAAACAATCGTAAAGCCAGCGGTGCCGTTTGGTGGTAAGTATCGTATCATTGATTTTGCCTTAAGTAATTGCAAAAACTCAGGGATAGAAACTGTAGGTATTTTAACTCAATATATGCCCCCTGGTATTACATTCTCATATTGGTCAATGTAATCAATGTAATCAATGGAAGCTTGCGGACAGATTGGGTGATAAGTGGTTCAGTTGAAAGGGCAGTAATATTTAGTGGTGTGAAAATTGGAAAGGGGGCTCATATAAAAAATTCGGTAATCTTACCTCATACCATAATAGAAGATAATGTTTGGCTGGAAAATTCTGTAGTAGGAAGTCAATCTCTTATAAAGAAAGGTGTGATTATTGGGTCAAAAACACCAGAAAAGTATTTAATGGTAGTAGGAAATCAGGTTACCGTTGACCCGGCTATTGAAGAGGTTCAATTTAAAAATAGTGTTAAATCAGTTTTATCTTAGGTAATAGACAAAGAAGAGGTTGACCCATTCTATAGAGTCAACCTCTTTTTCTATATATGAATAGTTTTTATAACGTTAATGTTATCCGCGTCTTCCGCCTCGGCCACCACGTTTTGTTTCTGTGTTGCGCTTAAGTGAAGATAAATTTTCTTCACTAGACTTTAAGAACTTAGCCATTTTATCTTCAAATGTTTCTTTAGGTTTAAAATTACCTTTTGGACGGAAGTCTTTTGAACGGTTATCAGATCTTCCCTGCCGTGGCGGGCGTTGTGAATAAGATGATGTTTCAGGTTTTTCTATCGCTTTTTTAATGGATAGGGCAGTTTTACCATCCTTTTCACTAATTACTTTAACTTCAACCATGTCGCCTACTTTTAGATGGTCATTAATATCTTTTACATAGCTTTCTGCAACTTCGCTAATATGCACTAGACCTGTTGTACCTCCAGGTAATTCGACGAATGCTCCAAAATTAGTGATTCCTGTTACTTTTCCTTGGACTTTGCTGCCTACTTCAACTGACATGAAATCTTTTTCCCCCTCAATAGTGTTAAAACTACTTAATTATAACAAATTTTCAAGGGAAATAGAATCAATCGAATAGATTTTTCTAACTTTTTTTTGAAATATCTTCTATTGAAATATTCATTAATAAAAATATTTTCTCTATTAACTGAATACCTTTAGTAAACTGATTGGAAGGCTATTCTGTAATGTTTGTTGTTCTACATCCGTTAATGGGACAAGTGGTAATCGTACACCACCTACAGGTACACCAATCATTTTTAATGCTGCTTTTACTGGTGTTGGGCTTGGTGCTGCAAACAATGCTCTCATTACTGGAAGGAGGTTACGATGTGCTGTTGCTGCCTCCTTAAGATTACCATTATTAAAATTATTGATCATTTCTTGCATTTCATTTCCAATGATATGCGAAGCAACAGAGACAACTCCTGTGCCACCAATTGCTAAAACAGGTAATGTTAATCCGTCATCCCCACTATAAAGTGTAAAGTCACTAGAAGTGTGGCTAATGATGTCGGACATGGCATCAAGGTTTCCGCTTGCTTCTTTGACAGCAACAATATTATTAATCTTGGATAAACGGACGATTGTTTCGACAGTCATATTAACCACACTTCGTCCTGGGATATTATATAGCATGACCGGGAGTGATGTAGATTCGGCGATTGCTTTAAAGTGTTGAAATAATCCTTCTTGAGATGGTTTATTGTAGTAGGGAGCAACCAGCATAATTCCATCAACACCAGCATCCTCAGCTTGCTTTGTTAAGCTAATAGAGGCTCTTGTGTTATTGGAACCAGTTCCTGCAATGACAGGAACTCTGCTATCAACAACATCTACAACAAATTTAAATAGGTCCACTTTTTCTTCAGTCGTTAATGTGGGAGATTCACCCGTTGTTCCAGCTATAACTAATCCATCAGAACCATTAGCGATTAAATAATTAATGAGTTCTTTTGTTGCAATATAATCAATGTCCCCCTGTTGATTAAATGGCGTAACCATCGCAGTTAAAACTTGGCCAAAATTCATCTTTCTCACCCTTTAAATATTTTTTTTAATTAGAGCGGGGAAGGCAGCTTAATAGTCAACGCAAAAAAGCAACAGCGAGGGTTCGCTGCTGCAATAGAAACATGATTTAATAATTGTTCCCATGCGTGAGATAGCCCTCCATATAGTTACCTATATGACAGTTCTGTATTTATTCAATAGCAGAACCAGCTTCAAGATATATGAGTTTCTTTCAGCTTCGGCAAATTCCCCTTTTCACAATTGTCAGTGGATCTCATTCTCCTCGAATTGAGTACTCATGGTTTTTGCGCCTCTATCCTCACTTCAAATGGTATTGAAGTAAGAAATATTTAATTGACTGTTACTATAACAGAATTTCTATTATTATACAAGTTATTTGGAAGGTTTATAAAAAAAAGAGGCCAATCAAGAGTTGATAAGAAGTAATATTAATCTATGAAAATGTTAAATAATAGTAAATGTCATATAGAACATAAACAGAGTGGATGTGTTATTTTGATCGAAGAATTAGTAAAAAATCATTTAAAAGAACACTACGGTGATTTTACACTTGTCCGATTAACAGGAGGATATACAAATGAAACCTTCTTATTAAAGGGGACTCAGCCTTCATTGGTTGTAAAAGTAGCGAAGACAAATAATAAAGATTTCGAAAATGAAATCAATAGTTTAAATTTTTTGCAAGAAACAGAGGTAGTACCGAAAATATATAACTTAGTAGAAACAAATCAATTTAAACTTGTGGTCATGGAGTATAGACAAGGATTACACGGTCAATCAATCATAGAGAATCATGATATTGAGACAACAAAAGTACTGTTTAAAAGCTTAGGAGAAACACTTGCAAATAGGATCCATATTAAGAAACATCCTATAACTTCAAAAGGAATTAGAAAATGTACTATAAATGAAATGAACTTAAATTTGGACTTTGTTCCTGAAATTCTTATTTCAAGATCAAGGGACATATTACAACACATTAATGAGTCAAAGAAAGATTGGGTTTTAACGCATGGTGATTATGGTGTACATAATGTCTTATTTTCAGCTGAATCCGGTCTTACAGTATTAGATTGGGAATGGTCTGAATGGGCTGATCCATTAACAGATATAATCTGGGTCTGCTGGTTTACAAAGCTTCATTATCCTGAACAGGCAGATTTATTAAATCGTTTGTTTTTAGAAGAATACAAGAAGTATAATCAAGTCAAACTTTCCCCTGAAAAAGTAAAGGCTTACAGTTTATATAAAGTTTGGAAGGTCTTACAAAAAGTTGAACAAGCGCCACAAGCAGTTCAGGAGGAATGGATTCGCAGATTAAAATGGACGATTGACACAGAATTAGTAAGCTCATCAATGTATTATTAGCAATTTCAAAAAAAGAGGGGGTTTAATTATGTATCTAATGTCTCACAAAATGAATGAACAATATGCTAAAGAAGTATTGGGGTGGAAATATAACCAGCCATATGATTTTTATGATAATGAATTAACAAATGAATCCCTTCAAGAATTATTGAATGGCAGTTATTATGCTGTAGTTAATGCTGAAAATAAATTAATAGGTTTTTTTTGCGTGGGAGAGTCTGCCCAGGTTCCAACAGGTCACCAGTTTGGAGCCTACCTTGATGGTTTTATTGATTTTGGACTTGGTATGCATCCCGGAGAAACTGGAAAAGGAAATGGCTATGAATACTGTACATTTATCCTTGACCTGATCAAAGAAAAATATAAAAACTTTCCTATCCGCTTAACTGTGGCCAATTTTAATAAAAGGGCCATTCATCTTTATGAAAAAATGGGATTTGTTAAGAGTAAAGAATTTAATTCAAATGATTATTCCTTTTCAATAATGGTTAAAGCATGAGTCTTTAAATATTAAGGCTGTGTTAAACATGAATGTTGATTTCCGCTCCAGGTGCTTCGCTTTCCGCGGGAGTGCCGGGGAGCCTCCTCGTCGCTTCGCTCCAATCAACATTTTCTATAAAAACAACATTAACTTTTAACACAGCCAATATTTAAAAGAAGCTTGAGGATGTTCCGAATCTCAAGCTTCCTTGGGTGATAAAGTATTAATTATATTCTTTTACTAAATCTTTTGTGCTTCTAACTGTATCAATAGGACGAATCATTTTTTCAATTTGACCACGTTTTGTTTCTAAGAATGGAGGCAAAGATAGTTTTTCACCGAGTGTTTCATAGGGCTCATCCCCCATAAATCCAGGACCATCTGTAGCGAACTCAAATAAGATTTGAGGTGCTACTCTTACATATAATGACCCAAAAAAGTAGCGGTCAACAAAACCAGAGGTACCAAAGCCGAACCCTTCAATACGAGTCATCCATTCTTCCAAAACCGTACGATCCTCCACACGAAATGCTGCATGATGGACAGTACCAAAGCCTTGTTGCGATGGGGGCAGTACTGCATTGTATTCGACAACTACTTGGGCACCATTACCGCCTTCTCCTACTTCAAATAAGTGAAAAGCATCCTCTTGTGCAATTTCTTTAAACATAAGAACTTTTTCCATCATTTCTTTAAAGTAATCAAAATTGGCCACACGAACAAAGATTGGTCCTAATCCAGTGATGGCGTATTCTAAAGGGATTGGACCCTTTTGCCAAGGTGTACCGCTAAGAACTCCTTTATTTTTTTCATCAGAAATTAATTGGTAGTGTTGGTCATCGAAATCAACAAATGATAAAGTTTTCTTACCAAAAAACTCCTTGACTCCTGAGTGCTTCACATGTAAACGATCAAATCGTTTTACCCAGTACTCTATCGCTGTATCATTAGGTACTCGGAAGGAGGTTTTTGAAATCTCATTCGTCCCGTGCACTCCTTTTGGAATGCCAGGAAAATCAAAAAATGTCATATCTGTACCTGGGCTACCCTTATCATCGGCAAAAAATAAATGATAGGTTTGAATATCATCTTGATTGACTGTTTTCTTTACTAAACGCATCCCTAAAACATAGGTGAAAAATTCATAATTTTTTTCTGCACTACTTGTAATAGCTGTTACATGGTGAATTCCTTTTAATCCGTTCATATTAAACCCTCCAATTATTTAAATTTGGGTATGTCTATAGTATGCCAGGTGAAGTAATTACTACTTAATAAGATTGAACTTCTGACTAAGAAGTATCCTTAATTAAAATATCTCTAATTCGAGATAAATATAACATGTTCCTTCTATGCTGTCAATGAAGTGGAAACCTCTAATAAAGGAATGAACATGTTGATTCCGTTTAATAATAAATATCAAAAAGGAGGTAGCCGCATTGGATGGAAAGTATAATACAAACGATGATGCAACTGTTGAATTAAAAAAAGCACTAAATAAAACTACACCAAGAAAAAATCCAAACATGAGTGAAGCAGAAATGAAGATGAAGTTTCAAGGAAAGAAGAGTTAGGAGAATAGATACGAAAATAATTTGAGGTGAATGAAATGTCTGGAAAACATCCAATTGAGTATAAGGGGAATGTTTTGGATCAAAGAAATGACCTTACTGGGCCTGATGATGGTAAAGGTACGTATCCAGAACGTCCAAAACATGTAACTATACAGCAGCAAAGTAGTACCAAGAATAAATAGATTTAATTGAAAAATTATTTTGTTGATTAACAACATTAGGGAAAATGTAAGAGGGGGGATGACCTCCTCTTTTTCATGAATAGTAAGCATTTAAGTTTGTTTCCTGTGTTCCTATTGATAGTATAGTAATATATTTTCAAAATGAAAGGACAAATTTAATATGGCATCAATTCAAATACCAGTTTCTGTTTTAAATTTAGCACCGATTCGAGAGGGACAAACATCGAAAGAAGCAATTGAATCAATGGTGGACCTTGCCCAAGCAGTAGAAGAGATGGGGTATAAACGCTACTGGATTGCTGAACATCATAATACTCCCACCCTTGTTAGTTCAGCGACATCTATTCTAATCAAACATACATTAGAACATACCAATACCATACATGTGGGGTCTGGCGGGATTATGCTTCCTAACCATGCACCATTAGTGGTAGCTGAACAATTTGGTACCATGGAGACAATATACCCAGGACGAGTAGAATTGGGACTTGGTCGTGCTCCTGGTACAGATATGATGACGGCTAATGCCTTAAGACGCTCTAAGAATGACTCGGTCTATACCTTTCCAGAAGATGTTAAGGCACTGCTAACATTCTTTGGTCCAGAGGATCAACAAAGCTATGTGAAAGCCTATCCTGGCGTGGGGACAAATATTCCACTCTATATTCTTGGTTCTTCCACAGATTCAGCTTATTTAGCAGCAAGTTTAGGTCTTCCCTATGTTTTTGCTTCGCACTTTGCACCTAGATATATGGAAGAAGCAATTAAGATATATCGTAGCCGTTTCCAGCCTTCGATGTATTTGGATAAACCATATATGATTGTTTGTTTAAATGTGATTGCTGCTGAGACTGATGATGAAGCCGAATGGTTGTCTACAACCATGCAGCAATTCTTCTTAAATGTAGTTCGGGGTTCTAGGAATCCATTACGACCGCCAGTTGAAAACATGGATCAGATTTGGAATCCAATGGAAAAAGAAATGGCTACCTCTATGTCCAGTGTTACATTATTAGGAAGCAAAGAGACCATCCGACATCAGTTGACTTCATTCCAAAATTACTATGAAGTAGATGAAATCATGGCTGTATCGTATATCTATGATCCAGAAAAGCAAAAACGATCTTATGAAATCTTGAAAGAAGTAGTAGACGGAAAATAAATAAAGAGGGGACAGTCCCTCACCGCTTTAAAGCGGTGGGGGACTGTCCCCAAAATGGTTATACTATTAAGCTCAGTAAGAGTACAAATCCTAACCCGACTACCGAAATAATCGTCTCAAGTAGTGTCCAAGTTGCGAATGTTTCTTTCATGCTTAAACCAAAATACTCTTTAAACATCCAGAAACCAGCATCATTGACGTGTGAAGCAATTAAGCTTCCAGCACCCGTTGCAAGTACAACTAAAGCTAGATTTACATCAGATTGACCCAACATTGGAATAACTAAACCAGCAGTTGTTAAGGCTGCAACTGTCGCAGAACCTAATGAAATACGTAAGATGGCTGCAATAATCCAAGCTAGTAGAATCGGTGAAATGTTCGTTCCTTTAAATAACTCAGCTACATAGTCACCTACATGACCATTAATTAATACTTGTTTGAAGGCACCGCCGCCCCCAATGATTAAGAGCATCATGCCAATGTGTGAAATCGCTTCTGTACAAGAATCCATTACCGTTTTGATCGGTATCTTTCTCGCCAATCCCATTGTATAAATAGCAACTAATAAAGAGATCACCATGGCAGGAGATGCGCCACCAACAAAACGGATAATAGCTAGGAAAGTATTATCTGCAAATCCCATAGTTTTTTGAAGCAAAGTTAAAATTGTAGCGATTGACATTAGGATGACAGGAAGCATTGCCGTAAAAACACTGATTCCAAATCCTGGTGTATCTTCAAGTTTAAATGTTTTGATTTCACCTAAAGAGGCAATATCACCCGTTTTTGTAAATGATGCAGGAACCAATTTTTTAGCTAGCTTTGTAAATAAAGGTCCAGCGATAATGACAGTTGGAACAGCAATAATAAAACCGTAAAGTAATACTTGGCCAAGATCGGCACCAAATTCACCTGCAATAGTAGTTGGTCCAGGATGCGGCGGTAAAAATCCATGTGTTACAGATAATGCTGCACCCATTGGAATACCTAGATAAAGGATAGAAACCTTTAATTGTTTTGAAATGGCAAATACGATTGGAATCAATAAAACTAATCCTACTTCAAAGAATAAAGCAATACCGATAATGAATGAAGCAGCCACTACAGCCCACTGAATATTCTTTTCGCCAAATTTATTAACAAGAGTCATCGCAATTCGCTGCGCGCCGCCTGAATCGGCAATTAATTTACCCAGCATGGCACCAAGTCCGAAGATAAGTGCTATATGTCCAAGAGTTCCACCTAAACCTGCTTCGATTGTTGCGATAATTTCGTCTAACTTCATTCCAAGTGCGATGGCTACACCGAATGAGACAATGATAAGTGAAACAAATGTGTTTAATTTAAAGCCCATAATTAAAATAAGTAAAGCTATAATACCAATTGCTACTATTACTAATGGCATTGTCATTTCCCCCTATGATGTTTTTATTTTTATAAATTCCGCTTTAACGGAGGTAGTACCCAAAATGAACATTTTTTCAGTTATCCACACCAAAATATTTGCTGGTAAGCGCTGTCAAATAACTGAAATGTGTATACCATCAGCGGGGATGAGTGATAAATCCCCGCTTAGGCATGTATTACTTTATTAAGCTTCTTTGATAATTGGCAATCCGCGTATAGTCCTCTTCTAATGCTCTAGACAAATTAATAAAGATGGGGACTAGTTGTCGATATTCTTTTGCAGCCTCTTCTTTAGGTGCATGTTTGTGGGTGCTGCCAATCATTTCAGAAACTACTTCAAATGAATCAATTTTTCCTGTTGCATAAAGCCCAAGGATACAAGCTCCCAAACAGGAACTTTCATAACTTTCTGGTACCACAACTTCCAAATCAAAGATATCAGACATCATTTGTCTCCAAACATCTGATCTGGCAAACCCACCAGTTGCTTGGATTCGTGTAACAGGGCCTTCCATACATTCAATAAGTGCTAAGAATACAGTATATAAATTGAAGATAACGCCTTCAAGGGCTGCGCGTATCATATGTTCTTTCTTATGCGACAATGTAAGCCCGAAAAATGAACCGCGTACATCAGGATTCCATAATGGTGCTCGTTCACCTGCAAGGAATGGATGGAAGAGTAAACCATCAGCTCCAGGCCTTACGCGTTCAGCAATTTTAGTTAATACATCATATGGATCAATCCCAAGTCTTTTCGCTGTTTCAACTTCAGATGCAGCAAATTCATCTCTTATCCAGCGAAGTACCATCCCACCATTATTAACAGGACCGCCAATGACCCAATGATTGTCTGTTAATGCGTAACAAAAAATACGTCCTTTTTCATCAGTCTGCGGTTGATTAATAATGGTTCGAATGGCACCGCTTGTCCCTATTGTCACAGCAATCTCGCCTTTTCCAATCGCATTTACCCCAAGATTAGAAAGTACGCCATCACTTGCACCAATTACAAAAGGAGTTTGTGGGTCAATTCCCAATTGTTTTGCCAATTCAGGATTACAATTTGTAAAAATCTCCGTTGTTGGCACGAGCTTTGATAACTGATCTCGTGTAATACCGGCAATCATTAAAGCTTCCTCGTCCCAATCGAGTTTTTTGAGATTCATCATTCCCATTGCAGAAGCGAGAGAATAGTCAACCACATATTGATCAAAGAACTTTTTAAAAACATATTCTTTAATTCCAATATACTTTTTAGCCTTGGTAGCGATTTCAGGTCGGTCATTCACAATCCATGTGATTTTACTTAATGGTGACATAGGATGAATAGGTGTTCCGGTTCGTTTGTAAACTTCATGCCCGTTTAATTCATCTTTAATTTTATGTGCCCAGGCCTCACTTCGATTATCTGCCCAGGTAATGCATGGTGTAAGTGGTTCATCATTTTCATCAATTGCAATAAGACTATGCATCGCACTACTAAAAGAAACAAACGATATATTTTTGTGAGATTGATGTTTCATAATTTTAGTAATGGCAGTAATCACAGCATTAAAAATCTCTTCAGGGTCTTGTTCAGCAGTCGAAATATCAGGTGTGTAAAGAGGGTAACCAATATTTTCTTGCTGAATCACTTCGCCTTGTTCGCTAAATAATACTGCTTTAGTACTTGTCGTACCAATATCAATACCTAACATATAATTAGTCATTTTCTCTCACTACTCCTTTAGATAGCATTTGTTGCGACATCCAAAGGTCTTCTACTTTACCTTGAACATCATCAAAGTTTTGGTGTAAAGATTGAATCATGAGGTTTCTATTCTTAGTTTTGATGGCTTCAATATAGAGCTGGTGATTTTCAATAATTCGTGAGAAGTCTTCGTATTTCTCTTTTAAACGTACGCGCATTGATAAAAGAATGAAGGCTTCCATAACAGGTTTTGCATTATTCCAAATCATTAAGATATAAGAATGATTAATTGCCCGAATGATCGTTTCATGGAATAAGACATCCTGATAGGAAAACTCGTCAGCATCTTTATATTTTATGGCAATCTTCATCATTTCAAGGATTTTACTTAATTCCTGAACTAATTCAGTTGTATCTTGGTTGACAAGACGTTCAAATACAAACGTTTCTATCAATAGTCGAACATCATATATTTCTTCTATTTCCTTCTCAGTTAAACCAATAACAACTGCACCCATTCTTTCTAATCGAATCATATTCTCGGAAGCCAGTACTTTTAGTGCTTCACGAATGGGTGAACGGCTCACATTAAAATCTGCTGCTAACTTATTTTCCGATAATATGGTACCGCTTTCAATCAACCCGGAAATAATGCGCATTCTTAGTTCAGAAGTTATGCGATCACCTGTGGATGCTTTTGAAAGCCATTTTTGAGGATAGAGTGATTCCTGTCCTTGCAACATTTTGTCACCTTCTATTAAATCAAGTATACTTGTATACAAGTATTATAAAACAGTTTTTAAAAAATGCAAGCGTTTTATTTTTAAGAGTTTACCCTTACAAGCTTTTGGATATTATAAATTTGAGGTGATGGAATGGCTACTGCTAAAATTGGCGATGTAATTTCCTTTAAACGAGATGGGAAAGATCTTGAAGGAGAGGTTTCCGCAATAAGAGAAAATTCCGTAATGGTTAATTACGGCTTTTCAAAAGATAAAGGAGAACCCCTTATTACGGTTGTAAATCATAAAAATTATAAAATTAAAAAGTCTTAAATGAAATTGTATTAGGCATCATCAGAAATTAGATGGTGCTTTTTTTGTTGATCTGAAGTGGGGAAACCGAATGTGGAATCAGCCCAAGAGTCTGAATGGTCCATATAATAATGTATAGTTTATGTAAGTTAACCTGTTGATTCAATTGGTCTATTAGGGAGTGGGGCGAGCTACTTGATGATAAATGAATGATATCAAATAGCCCTTTATCATTAATAATAAAAAGGATAGGAAGCCCCAGGCGGTCTCCACGATGGGTTTCCGTAATATCCAAAACTTGTCCCTGGTTGTTGAATAGATTGCACTAAGGGGTTGTGAGAAGTAAAGGGATTATGAGAAGGATTATGGGTAGATTGTTGAAGAGTAGAATGGTTGTATTTCGCCAAACACGCACCAGGTTGTCCAGGATGTGAGCCAGTTGTAATCGTATAAGACAATTGTAACACCTCTTTCAAAAAGTTTTCCTTATATAATATGTACGATAGTTTTTTACGTTCCCTAGAACTCTCATAAATGTACTTTACAAAATTGCGCATTACAGAAAAATAAGGGCCGCAGGAATTGATGTTGTTTAAGAGAGAATTTCTCTCCCCACGGTCATAATGGCAAGTATACTCAGTCAACCTAGATATTTTCTAATATGGTGAGGAAAATTTCTACCACTATAAGAATAACAATAATCCATTCAACGAACAGTCCTCGGATTGAATGACTAATGGTAGAAAAACCATCCATAATGTTATATAAAATATCAGTTTTGCTTTTCAAAATTTTATAACGGTCGTTTAATTCAAAGAATTCAGTCATTCGATCATAAAATTCGTTTGCCGTACTGTTAGTCCATGTCATATCTGGTTTATCCAAAATCATAATATAGGCAAGTGTATTATACTCATGACGTACTATTTTCGCAGTGGTCCTTGCTAATTCCTTGTTACCAATTCGGAGTCGGCCTTTTTCCAGCCGGTCAATCATCGTCTCAAGCTTATCGTGAATCTTTCCCAGCTGTTCCTCTGTTTTCTCTAGAGCTACTGATTTTGCAAGTACAGTGGATATCAACTCAGGATAAAAACTTTCGTATACAGGAACAACCACATATTCATCAGTCAATTCGACAGGTTGGGCTTCTTTAATGTGGAGGCTATAATCATCTGTATATTTTTCTAAATTTTTTAAATCAATGTCAGGTTCGAAAGAATAAAGGAAGTTTAAAACTTTTGTAATTTCTACTACTTGAGAATGATTAATAAATACAATACTTCCAAAGGAAAAAACAAGTACCATTTGCGTTTCATTGATCTTTTTATCAAGGATGGATTCTAGGATTTGTCCTCTAAGAAATAAAGGTTGTTCCCATGTGAATTTTTTAGGAATCCCACAATGAATAGCGATCTGGTTTAAATCGATCTCGTTTGTAATTGCAAATGCTTTAAAGGAAATAGCTTCCATGGTTATCACTCTTTTCAGCGAAGTTTCAGCTGCATTTACTTTTTAAATACATGGTGACCAATCATTAGAGTGGTTGCTCTAGAATCAAGCCAGCGGCTGGTAGCTATTGCGGGATTATAGAAGAATAGGGATCCGGCAGCCACATTTCTTTTCTCTTTTAACGCTTCTTTTACAGCCTTAATTGAATCTATATCAGCCGGTTTATTGATTTCTCCATTTTGAACAGGCTGAAATTGTCCTTTTTGATAAATGACTTCTTTTATCGTGTTTGGAAAGGCGGAGCTGTCCACTCTGTTTAGAACCACACATGCCACGGCAACTTTTCCTTGATATGGCTCACTTTCTGCTTCTGCTCTTACTAATCTAGCTAACAAGTCTATTTCATACTCAGAGTAACCCACTATGATCTCGGGTTGTGCTTGTTCCTTTTTATCAGGAGCAACTACCACTTCAGGCGACTCAATTGCATCCACTGATTTACTAGTATTAACAGTTTGTCCAACATATATTAAATCAATATTTTTAATTTGTGGGTTAAGCCGTGAGAGTTCTTGTAAGCTAATATGGTGGTCCTTGGCAATTTGTGTCATGGTATCTCCGCTTTTTACAGTGTGTGCAAAAGCGGGTGAAGCAAATAAGAGTGAAGCTACTACAGTTAGTGCTGAGATTAGTTTTTTCATCTTTCTTTTCCCTCCTAGTTGATTTCACATGATTCTCTTATTAGTTTCTATTTCTATGAAATAGAACAATAGATTAGTATTACAGTTTCGTGACAAGGCGAAAGAGAGATATTTTAGAAGGGAAATTTCTTTTTTAGTAGAATCATTAAGGATCTTTAAACTAGCAGACCAAAAGAGATGAAATCCTAGCCTTCAGCTTAAAAAATGGTATGATTTAGTATACTTAACTTGATAGAGTGTTTAAGGAGTTTTCACATGATTACGAACCAAATGATTCAAGGGCTTATAACATCAGAAAATATTAAAAAGGCGTCAATACAACCTATAAAACCAGGACAATTACTGTACGGAAGAGTGGAGAAGTTCCTACCGAATGAAAAGGCTCTTATCCAAATTGGAAACGGAAGAGTTATTGCTCAGTTACAGACCACTTTATTATCCGAGGAATATTACTGGTTCGAAGTTAGTTCTGCAACTAATGAAGGAATACAGCTCAAAATAGTAGAAGTGAAGGGACAAAATGGGTCAGCAAATAACTTTCTTGAGCTGATGAATCTACCAAAAACAAAATTAAACGAACAATTGTGGCAGTTTTTTTTATCCAAAAATCTACCATTTACTACAGAGCAATTTCGTCTCGCTTCATCCTTTATTAGTCATCCATTAATGACAAAAGAATGTACAGCCCTTGAATGGATGCTAAAAAGAGAATTCCCTTTCACAAAATTAACCTTTCAATCGTTAGTTGCGGTTCAAGACTCCCAACCTTTTTCTATGCAATTAGAGCAGTTAGGAAAATATTTAGATCATCCTAAATTTGCAGAACTAAAATCGATTGGATCATTAAAACAATTAATCACTACGATCCTATCCAAGCAAACCAGCTATGAATTAGAAAATGGTTCTGAAGTAAAACAATTGCTACAATCTCTCGTTCATTCAATGGGACTTGATTATGAACTTGAAGTCGGTTTATGGGCAAAAAACAAGAAGCCCCATTTAGAAGTGACTCCTACCTTAAAATCCGTAGTATTGAGAGTAATTAGTGAACTTGGGTCAGACGTTCAGGAGTTAGAATTCATTATCAATCGTTTGACCGGGATGCAACTCCTTTCCCAAGACGTAACGAATGCCATGCAACCAATTCTTATGCAACTTCCTATATCCTTAGAAGGTAAACGGTCAGATATTACCCTACAATGGAATGGGCGTAAAACAAGAAGTGGAGAAATTGACCCTGACTATTGTCAAATCCTATTTTATTTAGAGTTGAAAACCCTTAAGGAAACTGTAATAGAAATGCAAATCCAAAATAAGGTAGTCCATGTTTCGGTCTTGAATGATTCTTATAATATTCAACCAATAATAGAAGTCATGACACCATTTTTGAAAGAAAAATTAACCAGTCTTGGTTACCATTTGTCATATATTAAACTGAATCCAACTAGCGGTATTTCAAG
The DNA here is from genome assembly GCF_047302305.1 of Neobacillus phoenicis. Classification (NCBI taxonomy): domain Bacteria; kingdom Bacillati; phylum Bacillota; class Bacilli; order Caryophanales; family Bacillaceae; genus Neobacillus; species Neobacillus phoenicis. The sequence goes on from NZ_CP154847.1 coordinate 2,763,579, forward strand.
TCAGTTGAGTACTGAATCCTTAATGGGGAAATATCAAAGACTGGATATTAAAATATGAAAAGAGACTCTAAAGAATTACAAGCAATAGCTCTTTCCTATGAAGCTAGTAAACATGCTGCTCCAAAAGTTGTAGCTAAGGGGAAAGGAAGTGTAGCGGCTGCCATCATCGAAAAAGCCAAACAACACGACGTTCCTATTCAAGAGGATTCATCCTTGGTTGACTTATTAAGTCAACTTCAAATTAATGAGACAATCCCAGAACAGCTGTATCAAGCTGTAGCGGAGGTTTTTGCCTTTATTTACAGAGTGGACAAGGAATATTCAAATAGAACAGGAGTGGTACAAAAAAATCACCCTCTCTAAAAGTGAGAGGGTGATTTTTTTAGTTATTTTTTGTTTGGAAATCGATCATAAACTCACTGAATGCCTTGCATGCCTCAATTGGCACAGCATTATATGCAGATACGCGACATCCACCGATGGAACGATGACCGTTTACTCCTACAAAACCTTCTTCTTTTGCTTGTTTTAAAAACTTCTTTTCTAGTTCCTCTGTTTTTAGATTAAAGGTAAGATTCATAAGTGATCGACTGTCCTGATCAGCATGACCAAAATAGAAATCATTACTAGAGTCGATGGCATCATATATAAGTTTAGCTTTTTGCTCATTTTGTTCAGAAATAGCAGTCAATCCACCTAACTCACTCACCCAGTTAAGCACCTCCCCGAGCATGTAGATGCCAAAGGTTGGCGGTGTGTTATACAGTGAATTGTTTTTGGCATGAGTGCTGTATTTTAACATCGTTGGAATAGAAGTATTGGCTTGCTCTAAAAGGTCTTTACGAATAATGACTACTGTTACGCCTGAAGGACCCAAATTTTTCTGTGCTCCTGCGTATATGAGGGCAAACTTATTTACATCAATCGGCTTTGAAAGAATATCACTCGACATGTCTGCGATTAGAGGAACATTTCCACTATCAGGGAAGTTTTTCCACTGAGTACCGTAAATGGTATTGTTGGAAGTAAGATGTAAATAAGAATCTTCAGGATGGTACTGTAATTGTTCAACCTTTGGAATACTTCGGTAATTTCCTTCCTTCGTGGAAGCTGCATGATAGACATCTCCAAATAATTTAGCCTCTGAGAAGGCCTTTTCAGACCAAGACCCTGTCATAATATAACTTGCTTTTTTCCCTTGAGTTAAGAAGTTCATGGGAATCATTGAAAATTGAAGACTTGCTCCACCTTGGAGGAAGAGAATTTCATAGGAATCAGGGATTGATAACAATTCTTTCAAGCTGCTGATTGCTTGATTATGTACCTCTTCATAGGTATGGCTTCGATGGCTTAGCTCCATGACAGACATTCCTGTACCACGAAAATCAATCAGTTCTGCTTGCGCTTTTTCTAAAACAGAACACGGTAAAGCGGACGGACCTGCATTAAAATTATAGGTACGGTGTACTTGCAATTTCATTTACCTCACTCCATTTTTCGTTTATTTGACTATAACATATTTTTGAAAAATTTAAATAATAAAAATTTTAATGCTTTAAAGAAAATATGTAAATAAAGAAATAGAAATATAAAAGCTCACAAATTCTCTATTTACTAATAGAGGATTTGTGAGCTTTTTATTCAAAAGGTCGTGCAGTTGGTGTTATTACTATTGAAGCATATAAACCTCAGTATATGGTGGCTGTTCTAGCTTTGATGTTTTTAAACGGCCTTCAGCAACTAAACTCTTTAAACCGTTTTCAACCTCGGTACGAGGTACTCCAAGTAAATCAGCCACTTTTACGGTTGAAATAGACATGTATTTTGGTCGGTGTGTTGATGAATTAATCATGGATTGGACATATTTATATAGACCCTCTTGTTCCAAAATGAAACCTCCTTAAATTTTCTCTCTTAAAATTAGTTCTTAATAAAATCCCCAAAAAAGTAAATATTAATTCTTGAATCCAATGAGGAGGAACTGAGACATGGCATTCCTTAAACCGTATGAAATTGCTGAAGTTGCAATTGATGCAGGAACAAAAAAAGCAAAGCTTCCAGTAAATAAGGTGTTCATATTAGGAATTCTAGGAGGTGCTTTTATCTCAATTGGTTTTCTTCTAGATATTCGTGTAACAGCGAATCTCCCGAAGGATTGGGGGAGCTTCGGATCGTTTTTAGGAGCAGCGGTGTTCCCCTTGGGTCTTATCTTAATACTTTTAGCAGGCGGCGAATTGTTAACAGGAAATATGATGGCGGTCGCCATGAGCTTTTTCGCGAAAAAAGTATCCCTAGGAAGACTTATTTACAATTGGTTTTGGATTACAGTTAGTAATTTTGTTGGTGCTATTTTTGTAGCTTATATTTTTGGTCATGTAGTGGGGCTAACAAATGAAGGTCCATTTCTGGACAAAACTGTTGCTATTGCACAAGCAAAATTAGATGAAGGGTTTTGGGCCTGTTTTTTCTCTGCCATTGGCTGCAATTGGTTAGTAGGGCTCGCTTGTTGGCTATCCTATGGATCCCAGGAAATGAGCGGTAAGATTTTATCCATTTGGTTTCCAATAATGGGCTTTGTAGCAATTGGATTCCAGCATGTTGTAGCAAACATGTTTCTTATACCAGCAGCCATATTTGCACACCATTTTACATGGTCGGATTTTCTTAGGAATTTTATCCCCGTTATTATTGGAAATGCAGTAGGAGGAAGTATCTTTGTGTCACTTGCCTATTGGTTATCGTATAAAGATTACATAAAAAAAGAAACTGTATCGAAAACCGAAAACTAATAGATAAAAAGGATTGAGAAGAAGGAGGTACTAACATGGAAGAGACAACTTTTTCGGTAGAGATTAATGGAAAAAAATATAACGCCAAGCCTGGACAAACGATTTTAGAAGTTGCTAAGGGAAACGACGAATTTATTCCCTCAATTTGCTACCATCCCAATTTAGGTACTATTCAAACTTGTGATACTTGTTATGTGAATGTCGGAGGCAAGCTTGTCCGCTCTTGCGCAACAAAAGTAGAGGATGGAATGAAAGTAGATAGCCTATCTCAGAGTGCCAGAGATGCGCAATACGAAGGAATCAACCGTATTTTAAAAAATCATGAACTGTATTGCACGGTTTGTGATAACAATAACGGAAATTGTACGATTCACAATACTGTTGAGCTTATGGAGGTCGAACACCAAAAATATCCTTTTGAAGCAAAACCATATCCAGCAGATAATTCTCACCCATTTTACCGATATGAGCCTGACCAATGTATCTTGTGTGGAAGATGTGTTGAGGCATGTCAGGATCTGCAGGTGAATGAAACACTAACAATAGACTGGAATCGTGAGAAACCACGTGTAATTTGGGATAACGATGTTCCCATTGATCAATCCTCCTGTGTTTCTTGTGGACATTGCGTTAGTGCCTGTCCATGCAACGCGTTGATGGAAAAATCAATGTTGGGAAATGCCGGCTTTTTAACGGGAATCCCACCAAAAATTTTAGGGCCGATGATTGATTTAACGAAAGAGGTCGAACCAGGTTACAGAGAGATTTTTGCTATATCTGAGGTAGAGGCATCAATGAGGAAAGCGAGAATTAAACGAACCAAAACGGTGTGTACATTTTGTGGCGTTGGGTGCAGCTTTGAGGTATGGACAAAGGATCGAGAGATTTTAAAAATACAAACTCACAGTGAAGCACCGGTTAATGGCATTTCCACTTGTGTGAAAGGAAAATGGGGCTGGGATTTTGTTAATAGTGAAGAGCGAATAACAAAGCCATTGATACGAAAAGGTGATGAATTTGTGGAATCAACTTGGGAGGAAGCCCTCGACTTAGTTGCCCACAAACTTGGACATATCAAAAGAGAATATGGACCGGATTCAATCGGCTATATCGCTTCCTCCAAATGTTCAAATGAAGAGAACTATTTATTCCAAAAGTTTGCCCGTGCAGTTATGGGAACAAATAATGTTGATAATTGTTCAAGATACTGTCAATCCCCGGCTACCGCGGGTTTATTAAGGACAGTGGGATATGGGGGAGACTCCGGAACGATGGAAGACATTATTAAGTCAGAATTGATCATCGTTATTGGGGCTAATCCTGCAGAATCTCACCCAGTGTTAGCAACAAGGATAAAACGGGCACATAAATTACATGGTCAAAAGTTAATTGTTGCAGATATACGGGAAAATGAGTTGGCACAACGGGCAAATCTCCATGTTCATCCAAAACCTAGTACAGATTTAATTTGGCTTTCTGCAGTATCGAAATATATATTAGATCAAGGCTGGGAGGATAAAGAGTTTTTGAAAAATAGAGTCAGCGGCATTGAAAAGTATATCGCCAGTCTTGAAAAATTCACACTTGATTACGCAGAAGAACAGACAGGTTTAAGTAAAGAAACGTTAATTCAGTTAGCAGTTATGATTCATGAAGCGAAGTCTGCGTGTATTTTATGGGCAATGGGTGTAACACAGCATAAAGGTGCAACGGACACTAGCACAGCAATTTCCAATTTGCTTTTAATTACTGGAAACTATGGTCGCCCAGGAACAGGAGCATACCCACTTCGAGGCCATAATAATGTTCAAGGGGCGTGTGATTTTGGTACTATGCCGACTTGGATGCCAGGGTATGAGCCAGTACAAGACTCTGAGGTTCGTGAGAAATATGAAAAAGCTTGGGGAGTTAAGCTCCCGAAAGAGCCTGGAATGGACAATCATCACATGGTAGAAGGAATGGATAAAGGAAAATTAAAAGCGCTCTATCTTTTCGGGGAAGACATGTCACTTGTTGATGCAAACTCAAATCATGTTAATTCAGCTTTTGAACGATTAGAGTTTTTTGTAGTACAAGATATCTTCTTCAGTAAAACTGCACAATTCGCAGATGTTATTTTACCTGCTGCACCAAGTCTTGAAAAAGATGGTACGTTTACAAATACTGAACGGAGAATTCAACGTTTTCATAAAGTATTTGAGCCACTTGGGGAATCAAAGCCAGATTGGGAAATATTCCAGGAGGTGGCTAATCGCCTCGGAGCAAATTGGAACTATCAGCATCCAAGTGAAATTATGGATGAAGCAGCCAGCCTAGCAAAATTGTTTGCAGGAGTTAGTTACGAACGGTTAGAAGATTGGAACAGTCAAGTATGGCCAGTTTTAAAGGATGGCACAAGTACTCCTCTTTTATACGAAAACCGCTTTGCTTTACCTGAAGGAAAGGCGAGACTGGTTCCAGTTGATTGGACGCCACCATTTATCTCAGGAGAGGAATATGATTTACATTTAAACAATGGTCGTTTGTTAGAGCATTTTCACGAAGGAAATATGACCTATCAATCGGAAGGCTTAACACATAAGGTTCCTCATCCGTGGTTAGAGGTATCTCTTGAGCTAGCTGAAGAACGAAATTTAGAAGATGGTACATTAGTACGGTTAACCTCTCCATATGGTCAAGTGAAGGTACGTGTAATGGTTACTGACCGTGTAAAAGGGAACGAATTGTATCTGACAATGAATACAAGGGAAGATTTTGAAGCAGTAAACCGACTGACTAGTAGCTACCATGATATTGTGACACATACACCAGCTTATAAGGAAGCGGGCGTTAAAATGGAAGTCCTTGAAGCGAAAGGAGAACCTCCGCTGCCAAAACATAATCATCGATTTGGGAATAGACTTCCCCAAATAAGTGTGAAAGTAGAGGACAAATGGAATCGTTCCGATTTCACTCCAATTCCAAAAATGATCGAATATAGGGGGGACGAATATGGCGAAGGCAATTACGCAAATTAGGGAAGTACCAAGACCTGAGTTAGAACAGGAACAAGCAATGTCTGAGATTATGAACGAGATCGTTGCAAATAAGGAAATTATTTTAAAAACCATTCGCATTATGAAGGGGCTACAGGACACAAAAGTATTAGATGCGGTTGAATCAATGATTGATCAGCGTACTGAGATTGGGGCAATTGCTATTCAACAAGTGAACCAACCAGCAATAAGAAACGTAATCAAAAATGCAATGAATGCCTTCTCTTTCTTGGGTGCACTTCAGCCAGGCCAACTTTCTGATGTATTGGAGGGACTGTCTCAGGGATTTAAACGTATGGCAGAATCTGGCCAAGAGGGGAAAAAGCAAAGTCTTTGGCAGTTAAGAAAAAGATTGTGGAGTAAGGAAATGCGCGCAGCTATGACAAGTATGATGAATTTTATGGATGGATTAGGTGAGGTATTCTTACGTAACAGACGAGAAAACTCATAGGAGGAGGCTGAACAGATTGGAAACACGGGTTGTAACCGTAAAGAATATGGCAAATCGGCAGGATGCAAATAAGATTCTTGAAGCCATTGAGCACGTATGGGGGATTACCAAAGCAGAGGTTAACCTAACAAAAAGCCAAGCAAGTTTTAGCTTTGATGAAAAAATGGCCTCGGTTCATGATTTTGAACAAGCAATGATTGAATCAGGGTTCGAAATCATCAACCAGGAGGAGTTAAAATGAAAGTTTGCGAAATATGTGGGTTACAAGAAGATACTGAAAAAAAAGAAGAGGGAACAATTGAATCAGTCATCCTTCATGTTTGTAAAAGTTGCCAGGAAGATAGGAAATGGCATACTTTCGACCCACTAGAATAAGTCGAAGCTCACTATGGGGTGTCAGGCAGCCCTCATTTACATTTGTCTTTGTGGAGTGGACAGTATGCTCTGAATAATCCATCAGTGACAAGCTGATGGATGTTTTTATTTTACTAGGACGGTATTGTTTAGTAGGTTTTTAACATTTCGCAATATTTCATACGTTAATTTACAAAATTTCAGTATTTTTTTAATTAGTTGAATGTTTTTACTGAATAATTGATAAATATGTGAATAAAATAAATTCCTTTAAAAATATTTTTACATTTTTTCAAATGACACTTAACATTTGTTCAAGGTGTATGTTATATTAGTTCTGTTCTTAAAAAATGTAAGCGCAACATTTTCATCAAGATTAATACATCATTGTGGAGGAAACTATGAAATATATTATTGCTATTATCGGATTACTTATTGTTTTTGGACTAGCTTATGTTGCTAGTAATAACCGAAAGAATATTAAAATTAGACCAGTTATTATCATGATTGTTATTCAAATCCTTCTAGCTTGGTTATTATTAAATACAAAGTTTGGCCTAGTATTAGTAAAAGGGTTTGCTGATGTTTTTAGTAAATTATTAGAATACGCAGCCAGCGGAATTTCATTTGTGTTTGGTGGACTTGCAAATAAAGGAGAAATGTCTTTCTTCCTTGAAGTATTGCTACCAATTGTTTTTATTTCAGTTTTAATTGGGATTTTACAGCATTTTAAAATACTTCCTATCATTATGAAAGCAATTGGATTATTGTTAAGCAAAATAAATGGCATGGGTAAATTAGAGTCTTACAACGCAGTTGCTTCTGCAATTGTCGGCCAGTCTGAAGTGTTTATTACTGTTAAAAAGCAGCTCGGCCAACTACAACCACACCGTTTATATACTTTATGTGCTTCAGCTATGTCTACTGTATCCATGTCAATTGTCGGTGCATATATGACAATGATTGAACCAAGATATGTCGTAACAGCACTTGTGATTAACTTATTTGGAGGATTTATTATTTCTTCCATCATTAATCCATATACGGTTACTGAAAGTGAAGACATTCTTATTATTCAAGAAGAAAAACAAAGCTTCTTTGAAATGATAGGGGAATATATTATTGATGGCTTTAAAGTTGCCATCATTGTTGGAGCCATGTTGATTGGTTTTGTTGCTTTAATGGCAGGGATTAATAATATTTTTGAATTGATTTTAGGAATTTCATTCCAGGAAATTTTAGGTTATATATTTGCTCCGGTTGCCTTTATTATGGGTGTTCCATTTTCAGAAGCTGTTCGTGCGGGAGGAATTATGGCGACAAAGCTGGTAACAAATGAGTTTGTTGCTATGATGGATTTAGCAAAAATACAAGATGGCTTTACCCCTAGGACTTTAGGAATAATATCTGTTTTCCTTGTTTCCTTTGCAAACTTCTCATCTATTGGTATTATTTCTGGAGCTGTCAAGAGCTTACATGAAAAACAAGGTAATACTGTAGCTCGATTTGGATTGAAACTATTATTTGGTGCAACATTGGTCAGTATTTTATCTTCCGTAATTGTAAGTATTGTTATATAACTAATGATGAAAAAGCAATTTCTATGCTATTGATAGTTAGAAATTGCTTTTTCTCCTTTTGAAGGAGGGGAGTGTTGTGGAAACAGGCTTTTCACAACAAGAGAGATGAGTTTTGTTGGTTTATTTTTATCAGGTACTGTATTATTTTTAAATAGTCTTATGCTTTTAGGTAAGGCAGAAGCAAAAAGTGTTGGGGTTTTTAATATATTCGTAGGAACGATTCAAATAATAATTCCCACTTATCTAATGGTGGGAGCAGGTCAAAATCATTGGGATCTTTATAATGTCGCCTCCATTTTTTTATTTGGCTTAACCTATTTATACGTTGGTGTCACCGTATTGAAGGGATTAGATGGCAGTGGTCTCGGTTGGTTTAGTTTATGGGTCGCTATAATCGGGGTCGTTTATACCTTTATATCTTTTCTCCATTTTAATAATATGGTTAATACCCTTACTTGGGGAATGTGGGCATTTTTGTGGTTTTTGTTCTTTTTATCAAATGCCCTAAATAAGAAAATTGACCATTATATTGGGCTGGTTGCCTTTGTTCAATCATGGGTTACACTTACAATTCCAGCTTTACTTTATTTTATCGGTGTCTGGGATACACCTTTAATTAACCAAATCTGGTTTTACGTTTTAATTATTTCTATAGTTTCTTTCATCCTAGGACTCTTTAAATTTAAATTACCTTTTAAACAACCTATTTCTCAATATAATTAAAATACCGTGAAGCCCACACTTGTTATAATAGTACAAAGAGATAATTGTATTAATTAACCAGATAAAAAAGGCAGTGATACCTGAAATCACTGCCTTTTGCATGTTAAGGATGTTTAATCTTTTATATGATACTCTTTATACCAATTTACGAATTGCCTCAAACCTGTTTCTAATGGGGTAGAAGGTGCAAATTCGACATCCTTTTGCAAGCTTTTGATATCTGCGTAAGTCTCTTTTACATCACCTGGTTCCATAGGCAAAAACTCTACCTTTGCTTTTTTACCAATTAGATTCTCTAAAATCTGAATAAAATCGAGTAAATTGACAGGATTGTTATTACCGATATTATAAATTTTATATGGAGCATAGCTGGAGCTTGGATCAGGATTATTTCGATCCCAACTGCTATTGTATTTTGGTGGATGATTAAGCAATCTAATTAATCCATCGACAATATCATCAATAAAGGTAAAGTCTCTTTTCATATCACCGTGATTAAATACTTTAATTGTCTTCCCTTCAAAAATGTCTCTTGTGAAGGAGTAATAGGCCATATCTGGTCTACCCCAAGGGCCATATACCGTAAAAAAACGAAGTCCAGTAGTAGGGATATTATATAAATGGCTATACGTATGAGCCATTAATTCGTTAGCTTTTTTGGTAGCAGCATACATGCTGACAGGATGGTCAACAGAGTGCTCTGTGGAGAAAGGAATATTTGAATTCGCACCATAAACGGAACTAGAAGAGGCATAGATTAAGTGTTTTACTGGATAGTGTCTGCAAGTCTCTAAAATATTTAAAAAACCAAGTACGTTGGAATGAACATATGCATGAGGTTTCTTTAGACTATAACGAACTCCAGCTTGAGCTGCTAAATTGATGACTATATTTATTGAATGATCTGCAAAAAGTTGCATTAATGAATCATGGTTTGTCAGATCTATTTTATAAAATTTAAAATTGGGATTCTTCTCTAATAATTTGATTCGTTCTTTCTTTAAAAAGACATCGTAATAATCATTTAGATTATCTAGCCCAATTACTTGATAGTTTTCAGCTAACAAACGTTTAGAGAGATGAAACCCAATAAAACCTGCCGCTCCTGTCACTAAAATATTCATTTTCTTCGACCTGATCCTTTTTTCCGGTCATGCTCTTTTTTACGACCATTGTCTTTCTTTCGAGTAGAATCCCTCTTATTGTCATGTCCCTTTTTACGGCCAGAGTCTTTTTTATCTTTTTTACTAATTCGATTTCCTTTTGAATCCTTTACTTCAGCTATAGCCATTTCTACATTAGTAAGCGGAATAGGTGTTTTTGTCCATTCAGCATGTGTTTTTGGATCCATTTCCTTTACTTGTTCGAGAAATGAATCTAAGAATCCCCTTTCATGAAGGTTTTGAAATAATTCAAGAGGCCTTTCTTGCACTCTTGAGAATGAGTATACATGGTCGACTAACTTAAATCCGTTATTTGTTACAAAAATATGCCTTAATGGGGCATCGATTTGTTTAAAACCATTCTTTTTCATGGTGGTTAAAATGTCTAGTAGTCTTCTAGCTATGTCATTTGAAAGGCTGGATTGTTTTTTTAGGAACGTATTTAAATCGGGACCTACTAGATATTCCATTAATACATAGTTGGAACCAGTTTCGTAGACTTTTGGAATGAAAGATAATTTTTGACTAGACATTAAAACCTGTTTTTCTTGCTTTGCATGTTCTGGATTTCCGTAAATTTTTACACATTTATCTTCAGCAACTCGGTATACCGCTCCTTGGTGTCCTGAACCAATTAGTGTTTGGGTTACGGAACTTTCAACTTTAACCCCTTTACCTGATCCACCCGAATAAACAGGGATGTTCTTGTAGTCAAAACTGTTTTCGTTAAAATATTTTTGCCAGGCTTCGAAAGTTTCCGGCTCTAGCTTTTTCACTTGGGATAAAAATGATTCTTTTAATAAGATGATATTTAAATCTCTCAATAATTTTAGTGGAATTGGGTGATTTCGTTTGAAGGCATTTACATGATCAATCAATTTCAGTTCTTCATTTTCAAGGACGAAAATATGTCTTAAAGGTGCATCGAGCATGGTAAATTTAGTCTTTTTCATTTCTCTTAAAACATCTAGAAGTTTTTTGGTAATTGATTCGGGAATATACGTACAGTTTCTAAGGTATTCTTTCAACGTTGGGGCATTAAAGTACTCCATCTCGATAAAGTTGGAACCAGTTTTAAATACTTTTGGAAAAAAGGATAAATGTTGTCCAGCTTTAAGAGCTTCTGCTTCCATCTTTGCTTGCAGAGGATCTGTGTATATTTTTACACACTTATCTTCAGATATTTTAAATACAGCACCTTGTGCACCCATTCCAATTAGCGGATAGTCTGTTGGGTTATCAATATCTAAAGTTTTCAATCCTTTTGTTACTTTTATTGATTTATAATCTGCCATTACTATCCTCCTATCAGTAGTTCATCATAATATTTTGCTTGTAAAAGTAGCTGTTGTTTAGAGTCAAAGAGGGTTTCAACTTTTTTACGTGCAGCTATTGTATAGGTTTCCCATAGCTGTCTATTGGTGAGCATAAATTCAAGGCCAGAGGCTAATTCGTCCACATTATTTTCCTTTACTAAGAAACCTTCCTGATTATGTGTAATTAGTTCTGGAATGCCTGCATGGTAAGTTGAGAGTACTGGTACACCAAGTGCCATAGCTTCCTTTAATGTATTAGGAATACCTTCTACATCTCCATTAGCCGCTTCTAAGCTAGCTGCACAAAACACATCAGCATTTGACATATACTCTCTCACTTTGTCTTTATGAAGATGATTTAATAATTGAAATGAATCTCCTAAATTTAATTGTTTAGCAAGCGATATAAGCTCATCCTGTAGTTCTCCGCCACCGATAATAGTCAGAGTAGCACTAGGAAATTTGTCTCTTATCTTTTGAAAAGCTTTTATTAAAATATGGTGACCTTTTTTTTCTACTAATCTTCCAACAGAAAGAATGTTTAGTGAACCATCAAGGCTTGGTGCACGGTAATGGTATTTACTGAGGTCAACCCCTCCATATAACACTCTAATTTTTTCTGGAGGACAGCCCCATGCAATAATCCTATCAGCTAAATATTGGCAAACCGGAAAAAAACGCTCCCCCTGTTTAAAAAGCATTTTCATATTTTCTAGATAACCGACAGGCTGATTTGCTAATGTTGCATCTCTGCCTCGAATGCTGGTGACTAAAGGTAGGTTTGTTTCTTCCTTAAAAGGGAGGAGTAAAATACCTAGTTGGCCGTGGTGTGCATGTAAAAGTGAGATGTCATTTTTTTTAACGTACCCTTTTGGGGAAAAAATTTCATTGAGATAATGGACCTTATCATTGAGCAGAGAAAGGTCGGTCATGTACTTTGGTTGACGGACCAAATGAATGTAATCATATCCTGGGACCTCACGTATTTGTGAAATATATTGAGTCGGATCCACTCTTAAATTTAAATGTAGAGCTTTTGGCAAATATGTCGTCTCCTTTCATTATCATCTATAGACTTTCAAGCCGGCTTCATCATAGGTTATTCAAGGTTGAAAGAAGAGGCTTGGACATATCTCACGAAAAGTATGGTATTTTTATTGGTAAATAATTAAATGAAAAGTGTACATTGAAAATGGGGGAGCTGGAATAACACTTTGGGATTACATAGGAAATTTGTTTATGTGAAAATCCTTTTAAGGTAGAGGCTGAAGCACACAATAATTTTTCCAAGAATAAAATGGGTTAAAAAATGTAAGAGGATGAACCATATGCCCATTTTACTGCCAGTAAATATTAAAACAGCTTCAATTAGTGGGGGACCCAATAAAAGGGTTATTTATCCACAAGTCATTGGGATGCAGAATCAAGAAACGGAAAAATCAATCAATCATACAATCGTTAATCAAACTCAGGAACTAATTGATCAACAAGTGGGGAATATGCCGACAACAGTTGAGGAAATGCTTGGCTTATATGAAATTAAAAACAATCAACGTAATGTTCTGAGTTTGTCACTCTCAAATTATACTTACCATTATCACGCCGCACATGGTATGACGTATATAAAGTCTCTAACATTTGACTTGGAAAAAGCGAAGTCAAGTGAATTGAAAGACTTATTTAAGCCTGGAAGTGATTATATTCAGAGGCTCTCAACATTAATTAAAGAGCAAATCGTAGACCGAAAGATTCAGCTGATTACAGACTTTACAGTAATAAAACCGGACCAAGACTATTATATTGCTGATAAGTCACTGGTTATCTATTTTCAGCTATATGAAATAACACCATATGTGTTTGGATTTCCTATTTTTCCGATTTCAATCTATGATATACAGGAAATAATAGACGAAAAGGGTCCACTTGGTCGAATGGCGGTAAATATGTAATATAACCGATAGGCACAATGTATAAATTACATTGTGCTTATAAAAATAACAAAGGAGCATTAATTAATAAAATATTCAGAAATTTTATTGACGGGTTTACTCAAACTACTTATAATTATTACTAATAGAAAATATCAATCAATTACAAATTGATAATTTGTACATAATCAAGGTCAGGTAATAATGCTGTGAAAAGATCACCTCTTTTCATGTTCCATTAAACCGTACAACCGTGATTACGTCGAATGAGTTTATGGATTGTCATGCTCATTTTACGTCTTCATGTCTTGTACGGTTTTTTTATTTTTTATTTTGGTTACACTTTTTAGAACTCTTATATGTAAAGTGTTCTAGAATTCTATAAAAATATATGAGGAGGAAACAATTTGAAAAAGTATTTATTCATCTTAATTACCATGGTTTTTATGCTCGCCGGTTGTGGAGCTAGTAATGAAAGTTCAGGCTCAGTTGAAAAGTCCAAGAAAAATCAAGAGGATACTGGAATACTAGCAAAAATTAAAGAAGATGGCGTAATCAATATTGGAATTGAGGGAGTATATCCTCCTTTTAACTATTTTGACAAGGATAATAAGTTAATAGGGTTTGATGTAGATATAGCAAATGAAATAACCAAAAGGATGGGCGTAAAGCCAAATTATGTTCCTACCCCTTGGGATACCATTATTGGAGGCTTGCTTACTAAAAAATATGACATTATCCTATCTAGTATGGCCATCACAGATGAAAGAAAACAAAAGGTAGATTTCACAGAACCATATTATCATACAGGGGCTCAATTATTTATCAATAAGGATAATAAAGGTATAAAGGATCCTGAAAAAGACATCAAAGGAAAGAAAATAGGAGTGGCAATTGGAACAACATTTGAAGAAAAGGCTACAGAGCTTGGTGCAAATGTAACCACATATAAAAGCGATCTATTAACATTTCAGGATCTTGCTAATAAACGTGTTGAAGGTGTATTGACAGACAAAGCTGTGGGATCGCGTTTAATAAAGGAACAAAATTATCCATTCAAACCAGTAGGAGATATGATTTTAAAAGATGCAGCTGGGATTGCCTTAAATAAAAACGAAGAAGCATTAAAATCTGAAATCAATAAACATCTTAAAGCCATGATGGAAGATGGCACTTATGCAGAGATAAGTAAGAAATGGTTTGGTGAGGATATTCGTTAAGGGGAGATTTGATGCTTGATTTTAGTTTAGTAACAAAATTTATTCCATTTATGCTCAAGGCAACAATAGTCACATTAGAACTTTCAGTAGTATCCATTTTTATTGGTTTGATCTTGGGTCTTTTCATAGCATTAATGAAAATTTCATCAATAAAAGTTTTGTCGCTCATTGCTGACTTCTACTTATGGATTATTCGCGGCACTCCTATGCTTGTCCAGTTATTTATTGTCTACTTTGGTTTACCGCAAATCGGGATTGAGCTTTCACCTTTTGTATCCTCGGTAATTGCGTTAGGAATCAACTCTGCAGCGTATATTGCTGAGATATACCGTGGTGGTATTCAATCGATACCCAAAGGACAGGTAGAAGCAGCGGAGTCTCTTGGTATGAAATATCCAACGATTATGAAGAAAATTATTCTTCCTCAAGCTATTCGAGTTAGTGTACCATCACTTGGAAATCAGGCTATCATGATGTTAAAAGATTCTTCTTTAGCTTCATTAGTCACTGTATCTGAACTTATGATGGTTTCACAACGATTTGCCTCGACAAATTTTGCTTTTATTGAATTTTATGTTGCTGCTGCTGGGTTTTACCTTATTATGACAACACTGTTCACCTTTATTTTAAATAGAGTGGAAGTTCGATTGAGCATAAGTGATCGCTAGGAGGAAATAGAGTGGAAGCCCTAAACATGCAAAAAGAAATTGAAACTGCACAACCAATTATATCAGTTGAAAATCTTCATAAAAGTTTCGATAAATTAGAGGTGTTAAAAGGAGTAAACCTGCAAGTAAATAAAGGAGAAGTCATTGCTTTGATTGGAGCAAGTGGTTCAGGGAAAAGTACTTTGCTCCGTTGTTTAAATCGACTCGAAACGATCAATAATGGAAAAGTCATTATTGATGATATTACACTGAATAATTCTGACAAGAATATTAGTAAAATTAGGCAGGAAGTAGGGATGGTATTCCAGCAATTTAATCTATTTCCACATATGACTGTTCTTGAAAATGTAACGGTAGGCCCAATTGAAGTGCTGAAAAAGAGTGTAACCGAGGCTGAAGCTGAAGGAATCAAACTTTTAGAAAAGGTAGGATTATTGGATAAGAAGGATGTGTATCCTAAGAAGCTTTCCGGCGGACAGCAACAACGCGTTGCAATTGCTAGAGCTTTAGCGATGAATCCTAAAATCATGCTTTTTGATGAGCCTACATCCGCTCTAGACCCTGAATTGGTTGGTGAGGTTTTACACGTCATGAAGCAATTAGCATTAGAAGGAATGACGATGGTTGTCGTTACTCATGAAATTGGATTTGCCAAGGAAGTAGCTGATCGTGTTATTTTTATGCACAATGGGGTTATCGAGGAAGAAGGCAAAGCACTCGAAGTCCTAAATAATCCTAAAAGCGAGAGGCTTAGTTCTTTTCTAAGATTAGTTAAATAATAGAACTTTTCATCCGAAAAAGAAGATAAAGGGCGTAAAAATATGGATCAAGAGATGAACCGGCTTAGTTTACTTTCATTGCAGGTTGAAAAAGATTCAATAGGTAGTGCCTTATATGCTAAGGAGATCTATGAACAATTAAAAGAATACTTATCAGATCCTACAATAATCCCCGCTAAAAAAAAGACAATTACAATAATTGGCGGTGGCATTATAGGCCTTATGGCTGCGTACTTCCTTCAAAAAAGTGGATTCGGTGTAACGATCTTAGAACGAAAATCGTTTGGTGCTGCAGCATCTGGAAGAAACGGTGGAGGAGTACTGGCTTTAGGGCGTGAGCTTAGGGAGATGCCCTTTGCCCGTATAGCGATCGATATCTGGGATGCGCTCGAACTTGAGGGGATTGATACTAAATTTGTTCGTTCCGGTAATGTGATGTTTGCTAGAAATGAAATCGAGAAGCAGCAACTACTCGCAGCACATGATCTCTATTACGCTTCGGGATTAAAAGTAAAGATCCTCTCAAGTAATGAACTAAAAACCATTTTACCTGAAATAGACTCTCAAATTACGATGGGGCTATTTAGTGAAGTGGATGCGCAAAGTTATCCGTTTACTACGATTAAAAGTATCATTTCCTATCTCAGAAAAAATGGTGCACAAGTTATAGATCATTGCGAAGTTATTGAATTTAAAACCAAACAACATGAAATAGAATCTGTTGTTACACATCAAAGGGATTATCAATCCGACGCCTACCTTTTCTGTGCAGGTCCATGGACCACAGAGCTTTGCAAAAAATTAAATGAAGAGATACCTGTTTTTCCAAGACGCTCTCAAATTCTTGTAACTGAGATTATGAAAAAGAGAAATATTCACCCCTTTGTAGCGGGTAATTCCATTTACCTCAGACAATCTCATGCAGGTAACATCCTTTTTGGAGGGGGAGGACCTTGGGAGACCAATGGATATGATGTGTCTAATACTAACTTTGCAATTGAATTTCTTACTAAGAGATTCATAGAAATTTTTCCAGGTTACAGGAATATGCAATTAATCAGGGCTTTTGCCGGGACAGTAGAGCTAACAAGGGATCATCTGCCTTACTTTGGAAAGATTAATTCTTGGGAAAATGCCTTCATATCTGCAGGATATAACGGTCATGGATACGGTATGTCTGCTGTGATGGGGAAAATAATGGCAAAAAGTTTATCAAACTATTTTGCTGGAAGGGTAAATCCTATTGAAACTTCTATATTGTCTACCTTTTCAGTGTCACGGTTTGGGCAAAAGGCAGGGAATCAATATGTTTAATCATTCTTACATGGTATGTCGTTGTGAGGAAGTTTCTTTTGAAAGCTTAAAAGCGGCAATAAATGAAGGAGCTGGTACTGTACAGGAATTAAAAATGGCTACACGTGCAGGAATGGGGATTTGTCAAGGTAGGATTTGCAGAACAGCATTGGAATGTTTGTTTTCCAATCATAAAAAGGGAATTCTAGAACATCCAAGTATGTTAACTATTCATCAGCCTACTCGTCCTGTTTCACTTTCTCAAATTGTTGCAAGGGAGATACAAAGGTGAGAATTGACCATCCATTGATCGGAAAAAAGGCAAGAAAGACAGTCTCTTTCTCTTTCAATAATAATGTATATAAAGGAATGGAAGGAGATACGATTGGTGTCGCCTTATGGGCAAACGGTGTAAAAATATTACGACATAGTGAAAAAAATAACGAGCCTAGAGGAATGTACTGTGGGATTGGCCAATGCTATGAATGTAGAATCTACCGTCAGGATATAGGGTTAATTAAGGCCTGTACGACTCTTATTCAAGAAGGAGAAGAATATTACTCATATCACGATTAAGAGAACGGCCTTATGGAGGAGGGTGAGATGAAGACTGATGTAGTGGTTGTTGGCGGGGGGCCTGCTGGATTATCGGCGGCAATTGAAATGGGAACAAGAGGCGTTAAAGTCGTTGTGGTTGATGATCATCCATCACCTGGGGGGAAATTACTAGGTCAACTTCACGAAGAAGGAAATGGAAAGAAATGGTGGATGGGTAAAGAGCATGCTGATGATTTAATTCAGAGGGCCCGTTCAGTTAATGTTCGAATTTTATCAGGAAAACAAGTTTGGGGATTGGAAAAAGGGTGGAAGGTATATGTGTCCGATCTTACAAGAAATGAGGATGCCTTAATCATAAGGTCAGAATGTCTTTTGCTTGCAACGGGAGCGGTTGAAAAACCGATCCCCCTACCTGGTTGGACACTCCCAGGGGTCATTTCAATCGGCGCAGCACAGGTAATGACGAATGTCTATGGAGTTTTACCAGGAAAAAAAGTAATTGTGGCTGGGATAGATATTTTATCATTAACCATCGCACGGTCAATGAAACTTGCAGGTGCTGATGTAATTGGTATTTATATGCTTCCTAACCATCCTTTTTCTCCGTATGCATCACCTACATCTCAATTAAAGGCATTACAAGATTTAACTATCCATGCTCCTTCAGCATGGATAAGAAGTAGTGGAAAACTATTAAAATCTAAAACCGGTAGAAAGTTAGCTGCTCGTTTTTATCCTCCGATGGGCATTAAAATGTGGGGAATACCAATCTATTTGCGACATTCTTTACAAGAAATCATTGGTCAGACAGAAGTGGAGAATGTTTCTATTGCAAAGATAGATATGAAGGGCAGTCCTACTGAAAAGGCAGTTAACATTACAGTTGATTGTGTTTGTATATCTGGTGGATTAACACCACTCAATGAATTGGCAGCCACAGCTGGATGCAAATTTGTGTATTTAGATGGATTATCGGGTGTTGTCCCGCTACATAATAGGGAACTACAAACAAATGTACCCAATCTGTTTGTAGCTGGGAATATTACTGGGATTGAAAGTGCCAAGGTAGCAATGGCACAAGGACAACTGGCTGGATTATCAATTTGTAAACGATTAAATGCAGGGGCTGTCACCGTGGCGGAAATAGAAACAAGTATAAGAGATGTTGAGTGTACTAGAGCTACTGCAGATGTCCAATTTCATCCAAAGGTTATTGAAGCAAGAGCGGAATTAGAAAGATTATGGAAGGAAAATGTAGTATTCTCATAAAGGTAAAAGCTATTGACAAGTCTCCACCTACTTACTATAATTATTCTGAATATTTGTTATTATCGGAAAATAATTATTATTTTTAGGAGGGGTTGTTATTAATCAATTAGAAACAGTGATTGTTACGGGTTATGCAAAAGCCCCTCAAGGGACATCTATGCATGAATTATATAAACATGCGGGAATTGTTCTAGAGATTAACCATCAGAGTCACACTATAGAAAATGCGGATTTCACTTTTGTGACGGGTCTAACTAAAGGATTTTTTGAAAAAATTCTCATCGGTTATTGTTTGAAAGATGGGATTGATCCTTTAGTTCAAACGATTAAGGACCATTATTTTGCTCCCTCCCAACAGGCCATCATTGTCGCACTGCAATCGGCAGTACAAAGATATTGGGATCAAATCAATAATAAAAACTAGATTAGTTTTAATAAAGTGAGAGATTTTCCTCTCTCATGGTCTTATTAAAGCTGAGCAAATTTGAAAGGCTACTGAAATGTACAACATTTTAGTAGTCTATTAGAATATTGCTCAGCTTTTTGTTTGTCTTAATGAATAAGTAGTAAATAATTTTGGGGGATTGAGAATGAATAAATTAATTTCGACAATGGAAGCAGCATCAATAATTAAAGATGGAAATAGGGTTATGGTTGGAGGATTTGGATTAGTAGGTTGTCCATTAACCATATTGCGTTCGTTACAACAGTCAGGAATAACAAACTTAGAAATAATCAGTAATAATCTTGGAGAGCCTGGGAAAGGGCTTGGCGTGCTTGTAAAGGAAAAGAGAATTAGAAAAGGTATAGGTTCGTATTTTACTAGTAATCCAGATGTTGTCAAAGCCTACCAAATGGGAGATTTAGAGATTGAATTGCTGCCACAAGGAACTTTTTCAGAAGCGATTCGTGCTGGTGGAGCTGGAATTGCAGCCTTTTATACACCAGTGGGTGCTGGTACTGAGATTACAAAAGGAAAAGAAGAGAGAGAGATTGAAGGCAAGAAATATATTTTGCAGTCGTCATTAAAGGCTGACATAGCCTTAATAAAAGCACATAAAGCAGATGAATTAGGAAACTTAGTGTATACAAAATCAGCTAGGAATTTTAATCCTATTATGGCAACTGCGGCTAAGGTAGTGATTGCTGAAGTAGATCAAATTGTGAAAGCAGGAGAGTTATCACCTGAAGAAATTGTAACACCTCATCTCTTCGTGGATTATCTCGTCATTAAGGAGGAAGAAATCGTATGAGTAATAAACACATAATTGCAAAAAGGGCAGGTCTAGCTTTAGAAGATGGTGATATTGTTAATCTAGGCATTGGTATACCAACATTGGTAGCTGATTATGTCCCCGAGGAGATAAATGTCTATCTACACTCAGAGAATGGAATTTTAGGTGTTGGACCAACTCCTCAAGCGGATGAAGTTGATAAAAACCTGGTGAATGCTGGGAAACTTCCTGTTACTGTGGAGCAAGGAGCCTCATTCTTTGACAGTGCCTCATCTTTTGCGATGATTCGCGGAGGGCATGTTGATGTGTCCATTTTAGGTGTCCTTCAGGTTGATGAGAATGGCAGGGTGGCGAACTGGGCCGTTCCTGGAAAAAGTGTTTTAGGTGTGGGTGGAGCAATGGACTTGTTAGAGGGATCAAGAAAAGTCATTGTCACCACTTTACACACCACCAAGGAAGGCGAATCTAAAATAGTAAAAGAATTACAGTACCCAGTTACTTCACTTAGAAAAGTAGACCTAATCATAACTGAACTGGCAGTTTTCGAGGTGGATGAAGAAGGATTAGTCCTTATTGAATTATCAACCGGTCAAACAATTGAATCTGTTAAATCAAAGACAGACGCGCGGTTCAGGGTTGGGTTGAGCTGTGAGGATATTTTAGAGAATAATAGGAGAGTGAAACAATAATGGTCGTTATTGTAAGTGCGCTTAGGACAGCAGTCGGAAAATTTGGTGGTACGCTTTCGACTGTGCCACCAGAAGATTTTCTAGCTACTGTAATGAATAATAATTTGTCTTCTATTGGTTATAATTCTTCTATTGTAGATGAAGTAATCATAGGTCAAACTAAACAGAGTGCCGAAACACCTAACATTGCCAGGGTTGCAGCGTTAAAAGCCAGATTTTCTGAAAATGTGACTGGGCATACGGTACAAATGCAATGTGGTTCAGGACTTCAAGCTGTTATTAATGGAGTTATGTCCCTAAAGACAGGTCAATCAGAGGTGGTTTTAGCCGGCGGAGTAGAAAGTATGTCTCAAGCACCTTATTACTTTGTTGGTAATAGGAAGGGGTTAAATCCAGGTGATTTAACACTATTTGATTCCAATACCCGCAGCCAACCATGCTCCCAGCCTCAAGATTTATATGGAACGTTTAACATGGGCCAAACAGCTGAATGGTTAGCAGAAATATTTGAGATTTCCAGAGAAGAACAAGATCACTTTGCACTTGATAGTCAAGAAAAAGCACAAAGAGCTTTGGAGAACGAGCGTTTTTCAGCTGAAATTGTACCAATAAATGTTCCCATTGGCAAGGGTGAAAGCTTGTTCTTCGCAGTTGATGAGCACCCTAGAAGAACATCTCTAGAAAAATTATCCACTCTTAAGCCCGCTTTTAAAGAAGGGGGCACAGTAACAGCAGGTAATTCATCCGGCCGGAATGACGGGGCAGCGGTCTTAATGCTGATGAGTGAAGAAAAAGCAGAAAAATTGGGCCTGACTCCACTAGCACACATTAAATCTTGGGCTGTTACTGGTGTGTCGCCTAAAGAGATGGGGCTTGGTCCAGTTTCTGCCAGTGAAAAAGCATTAGAAAAAGCTGGTTTAACAATACATGATGTAGATCTCATTGAGTTGAATGAAGCATTTGCTGCACAAGCAATTGCATGTCTAAAGCATTGGCCTGACTTAGACCGAAAAAAGGTTAACGTTAATGGCGGAGGGATTGCTTTAGGTCATCCACTAGGCTGTTCAGGCGCAAGAATCCTAGTTACGCTTCTTCATGAATTGCAAAAGACTAAGTTAACTTACGGACTGGCAACATTATGCATTGCAGGGGGTCAAGGAATTGCGATGGTAGTAGAGCGTTGGAGGGAAGGGTAGACTTTAAATAAGCAGTTAATACACGACTATAAAAATATTATGTAAACTTGAATGTGGGGATATTTATCTTTAAAGATGGAATGAAAGACATTTCTGATTGATTGAGTAAGAGATTTGTCCTTCATTGGCATGATGAAAGACATTTTTGAGCGATGTTGTTTGAGGTTTGTCCTTCATCAGTGCGATGGAGGACATTTTTTATAAAAATTCATTGTATTTTGGCTTTCATAGCAATGACAGGGGCTCATTAACTCATTTTTAGCTTCATTCCAAAAGTTAAGATTTCGTAATCATTCTTTAGGACATACCCATAATTTTTTGTATGGTCGATAACGATATCTCCATCAAGATATGCTTGTACTTCCGGGCTAACAAGGAAAGTAATCTCCTCAAATAGATACACTTCATCATGTTCTACCTGCTCATCCTGAGCAAGTTCATACACAATAGTGCTACCTCAACCACTAGTTTGCTGAGCAATAATCCTAACAGAAGTTCTCTCAGGGAAAACCGTTTTTAATTGGAGATATGCGTTTTTGGTTAAATTAATTTTCAATATGATCACCTCTAACTATTACATTCCCCTTGTCACTTGGTTCTAATCGTGAAAAACCTTTATACATTAACATGATAGCAAATATTATAAAAAAAATTGACAATAAATAACGTAGGACCGAAAAACTTAAATGGTAAAGTAATTATGTCTAAAGAAAAGGAGCCAATACATATCAACAGAACAGAAATTATAGCTTGAAGAATACTGGGTTGGAAATTAAATAGATGGGATCGATGGTATGATTTTGAAAAGGCTGCATTTATTCCTGTTTCAGATTTTGAACCTGAACATAACCTTGACCAGCGATGGTAATCGTTGAGAGATTAGAAAAATGGGGGTTTACATATAAAACAAATGGCGTTTCCGAGGTTTGCTTTAATGATGTTAGTGAAACTGGAGAAACGTTAGTAGAAGCAATCACAAATGCTGCATTTTCTATCGCTGACAATAGTTCAGTGCCTGATGAATGGTTATAAAAAAGTCGCTATTATAAAGAAGGGACCATTTTAAATACTTTCAAGTGATTTATAATTTTATTATGTAAACAGATAATTTTGTTTGTCAGTTTGGTCAGATAGAAAATTTATTTTTCATTTAATAATTATGCAAGGGAACAAAAAATAAAACCAGATAAACCTGGTTTTAATTAACTTTATAGTAGTTCCCAAAGTATCTACCGATAAAAAAAGACCTTAAGGTTATCATTCTTATCCACAGTTGCCAGCAAGACGTTTTTGATATCAGTTTGATATAAATTTTCTAATTTAGATATTACCCAGTCTTCGTCCTTTTGTATTTGCAGTAACTCATTAGAATTTATTTTACCTTCTTTGATAATCGTCCTTGGTAAATCGAAAGGTTCTGTCTTTATTTGCATGGTCGATGGTGTAATGGGTTGGTATTTAGGATCTAGAAAAATGGATATTGTACCATCTGCCTCCCAAAAAGCTAATGCCACGCTCTTCACATCAGCTACTTTTTCCTTACGTAATTCACCTAATAACAAATCTACAGTAATCCTTGCCTTTTTAAGTCCTTTATATAAAATCTCTCCATCTTGTACGAGTAGGATTGGTGCACTGTTAATTAGCATTCTAAACCATGGCCATTTAAGAATGATGAATATACCACCAAGATATAAGGTTACTAATACAATGGTGGAAATGACGGACCCTTTTAACCCAAGGTGATGGTCAGACAATGGATGGGCAATAATGTTGCCAATGACTAGAGCAATAACAAAATCAAGCAGTCTTAATTGGGAGATAGCACGCTGTCCTAGAACTTTACCAATGATAACCAAAAAGAAAAAACTAACAACAGCACGTAAAACCCATTCAATTGAGGTTAGTGATTCTTGGCTTTGAAAAAAATCCATATTTTGCACCCTTTTTCCAATAAACTAAAACTTATTGTTTCTCTGTTATGCTTTTAATAACCTAAATTCAGTGCTTAAAAATAAAAATATTACTGGTTATGGTATATACTTACATAGTCGCAATGAGCAGAAGAGTAATATGGGAGGAATGAACTTTGGAGATAGGAATTAGTACCTTTGTAGAAACCACACCTGACGTTCAGACCGGAGAAGTAATAAGTCATGCACAGAGAATACGTGAAGTAGTGGAGGAAATTGTTCTTGCTGATCAAGTAGGATTAGATGTGTTTGGTGTCGGGGAGCACCACCGAAAGGATTATGCGGCTTCTTCTCCTGCAGTTGTTCTGGCTGCTGCAGCATCTCAAACGAAGCGGATACGATTGACTAGTGCCGTTACGGTACTATCTTCTGTAGATCCGGTACGTGTATTTCAAGATTTTGCTACACTTGATGCTATTTCAAATGGACGGGCAGAAATCATGGCCGGAAGGGGTTCTTTCATTGAATCGTTCCCGCTGTTTGGCTACAATCTAAGGGATTATGATGAATTATTCGAGGAGAAACTGGACCTCTTGTTAAAATTGCGCGAGTCTGAGAAAGTAACTTGGAAAGGGAGACATCGACCAGCCATTAATAACCTTGGCGTGTATCCAAGACCTGTTCAAGACCCCCTCCCAATATGGATTGGCAGTGGTGGAAACACGGAATCGGTTATTCGAGCAGGTGTTCTCGGCTTACCACTTGTATTAGCGATTATTGGAGGCAGTCCAGTTCGATTTGCTCCATTAGTTAAACTTTATAAGAGAGCTGCAGCACAAGCTGGGCACGATTTATCGAAACTTTCTGTTGCCTCACATTCACATGGTTTTATCGCTGAAACAACTCAACTAGCAGCAGACAAATTTTTCCCATCTACCCAGCAAGCTATGAATGTGCTAGGTAGGGAGCGGGGATGGGGACATTACGACCGATCAAGCTTTGATGCAGCAAGAAGCTTTGAAGGGGCGTTGTACGTTGGTGATTCAGAAACAGTTGCTCAAAAAATCATCCACCTTCGAAAGAATGTTGGAATCACACGCTTTTTCCTTCACGTTCCTGTAGGTACCATGCCTCATGAAGAGGTCATGAGAGCTATCGAGCTGTTGGGTAAAGAGGTAGCGCCTCGAGTTCGGGAGGAAATCGCTGAATGGGAAAAAACACAATAGTCTAGCATAGCCTATTTCCCTGCTAGCTGTCTAATAGCGATTGTTATCATTTTGTTAGTTCCTAAAATGTATAAATAAAAACAAAAAAGCTTGTAGAATGAAGTCCATAGGGACAATTTCTACAAGTTATTATTATTGTTGATTAAGTGCTTCTTAAAACAGTAATAAATCCATCGAGTATTTGGTGACTTATTTTGAAACCTTTACCTTGATAGAACTTTAAGGCTTCATCGTTGCCGTTTGATACAAAAATAAACAAATCATCAATTGACGGAAATGAACGTAACCAATCTTTCGATTTTTCGAATAAGACAGAACCAATGCCCAGGCTACGATAACCTTCTTTGATATAAAACTGTGAAAGACAACCGACATCTTCATTTTTTACAGAAGCAAGGTCAAAAAAGGTAGCAAAATCATTTGAATAGGTTTCCTTAGAGGAAATGTTGCTATACACATATCCCACAATTTCATCATTATCTTTTGCTACTACTATGTAATTATATTTGGCGCTCTTGAGAGAAGGGATCATTCTAGTTTCAAAATTCATATTATCAAAAAATTCAGGATGAATCGTTGCTTTAGATTTTTGATAAGCCATTAATTCATTTACAAGATCCTTTAGACAATCAATATTTTCTTCAGAAATCACTTCGTATTGGATAGCCATAAATAATTTTCCTTTCTAGAGATTAATAAAATGATAATTAATAACTATTAAAAGTATATGATAAGTCTGTACTAATTCCAATTTTAAATAATTAAAAAGCTGTCATATACAAAAAATGATTCGTTGTATATGACAGCTAAATTTATTTGCAAAATATGTGTTTCCCAATTTTTTTGATCTGGGGTCGACTCCAGATCCAACTGCTCGTCGCAGTAGCGGGGTTAAAATAATAAAGAGCTCCACCACTAGGGTCCCATCCATTTATGGCATCAAGAACAGCCTTTTTTGCTGTTTCATTTGGTGTTAAATTTATTTGTCCATCCGCAACAGCTGTGAAGGCTCCGGGTTCATAGATGACGCCTGGGACTGTATTAGGGAAAGATACACTTTGGACCCTATTAAGGATAACGGCAGCTACAGCGACTTGACCCTCATATGGTTCTCCACGTGATTCTCCGTAAACCGCGTTTGCCATTAATTGAATTTCATTTTGTGTATAACCATTTGGTACATTTGAGCTATTAACAGAATTTCCTTTCTGTTCATATTTTGTCGCTCTCACCAGTATTTCTTTCGTTTTGGTGCCTACAACTCCATCAACAGGGAGTCCGAATTTGTCTTGGAAATTCCTGACTGCCCAGTAAGTATCCCAACCAAACACACCATCTATCTTACTTTTATAAAATCCATTATATGTAAGTCGTGATTGCAATTCAATTACATCTTCCCCCACAGCACCTCGCTGTAGGACTTGATTTGAAAATGCTTGTACTACTTTACTTTGGTCACCATTGGTTAATAAGATTACAGCTAAAAAGGTTATTATTAGCGGTATTTTTAAAAAATTAATCAATTGCAAAACCTAACCTCCCCCACTTAAATAACTATAATTTATATACTTACATCTTTTTACCTTTTTTATGTATAAGCATAAAAAAAGGGAGATTACCCTGTTACAGATAATCTCCCTTTTATTTATAAATTATTTAAGGGAAAGGTGCTTAGATTAATCCAAGTCGTTCTAGACCATATCGTACACCGTCTTCTTCGGCTGAGAGTGTTACCATATTGGCCACTTGTTTTAATTCTTCATTCCCAGAACCCATAGCCACTCCCATTCCAACCAAAGAAAGCATTTCAATATCATTTAGGCCATCTCCAAATGCAACGGCCTCGTCGGGTGCTATGCCTAGCTTTTCTAATAGTTTAGAAATACCTACAGCTTTGTTGGAGTTAGATAAATTAACATCACAAGTTCTAGCGCCGGAGCTCCATCTTCTGAAATCTAACTCCGGAATATTGGTTTGATAGTGAAGCTCTTCCTCCATATCGCAATGTAAGAACAATTGGTATATGTCTTCATCTGTCCAAAATTGAGCCGGTGCAAGTTCTGGCTTCCATGGGTCATGTTGGTATGCTTCAATCACGTATGGGTGTCTTAGATCTGTGGACTTAAAACTTGTTCCGCTTAAAAAAGTGAGAGGATGCTGAAAATCATTTGATAATAGATGTACTTTCTCTAAGATCTGTTTTTCTATAGAACTCTTATATATTTCTTTCCCATCATGATAAGCATATGACCCATTAAAAAAGACCATAGATTCTACTCCGGTTTCTTGAATTATGGACTCTGAAAAATAGGGGGCTCTTCCTGTAGCGATGATAACCTGTATCTTTTTTTCCCTCAACAGTTGGATCGCATCCTTTGTCGCATGACTCAGTTTTGTTTTTCCATGAGGAAGGATGGTTCCGTCAATATCTAAGATGACTAATTTGTAATTCATAAACTCTCTCCTAAAATGTATTCTAAGTGGTTACGCAAAGTATAAGCACAGTATAACACATCGATCTTCAATCACTTAAAAGAAGGCTTTAGGTAAGAGTATTACTCAGTTTGAAAATATTAAATCATGAAAAAATTAAGCAGGGAAATGAGTAAACAAAATCGAACTTGTAAACAAAGCAACCAGCGGCAGCTACTTGAGATATTTAAATGAATGGGGTGGTTGGATGAGCAAGAATGTAAATCGAAAAATATTGTTAGCTAGTCGTCCGAAAGGAATGCCAGATGCAAGTAATTTTGACATAGTTGAGAGCAACATTCCGAAAATTAGTGAGGGTGAGGTACTTATCCGTACTCTTTATCTGTCTGTGGATCCTTATATGCGTGGTAGGATGTCGGATGCAAAATCCTATGCGAAACCTTATGAGGTAGGAGAACCATTTATTGGAGGCATGGTTGGGGAAATCGTTGAATCTAAAAATACAAGGTTTCAAGAGGGACAATATGTAGAAGGGCGGTTGGAGTGGGCAGAATACAATGTGTCAGATGGTAGTACCATCCGTAAGGTCAATCCTGAGTTAGCGCCTATTACCACGGCCCTTCATGTACTAGGAATGCCTGGGTTGACTGCCTATTTTGGTTTAATGTTCATAGGACAGCCGAAAGAAGGGGAAACAGTTGTTGTTTCAGGAGCATCGGGAGCAGTTGGAACAATTGTTGGCCAAATTGCGAAGTTAAAAGGTTGCCGTGTTGTAGGAATTGCAGGAGCAGATGACAAATGTAGGTTTTTAACAGAAGAATTAGGCTTTGATGCTGCTATTAACTATAAAACAGAAGAAAACCTTCGCAAAGCACTGAAGGAAGCCTGTCCTTCAGGAGTCGATGTTTATTTCGACAATGTCGGAGGTAAAGTAAGCGATGCTGTAATGACTTTAATTAATTTCCAGTCTCGAACAGCTATTTGCGGACAAATCTCGCAGTATAACTTAGAAAAGCCGGAGATAGGACCAAGAGTAGCGGGGCAACTGTTGACAACTAGTTCATTGATGAAAGGCTTTATTGTATCTGATTATGCAGATCATAATAAGGAAGGATTAATTCAGTTATCACAATGGGTAAAAGAAGGTAAGATTCAATACCGCGAGAATATCGTTGAAGGCTTTGAAAATACGGTGGAAGCATTTCTAGGACTATTCCGTGGAGATAACATTGGTAAACAGCTAGTGAAAGTAGTGGAAGAATAAGCAAAGTTCAAGCTGTCTAATAAGGGGCACAATAATAGTGTCCCTTATTAAGCTGCATTTTTTAATTAAATACGTAGGTCAAAATTCATAAAAAGAAATAAGCTCTTTTTACTTTTTAATGGGTGGATTGTTAACGTCAACATGAAACGGAAGAGAATTGCCTGCTTTGTCATTTCCATAGAACTGCTCCTGGATTTCGTTATTTGCCATATCTTCCTCAGAGCCCTCTGAAACGGAGTTCCTAGACCCAAAGTCATAAAATAATTGATCCATTTGTTGATTTGCTTCAACTGCCTCATTTTTGTTTTCTTTCACATTTAAACGCCCCTTTTTATCATTTGCCTATATTTTTCCCATTCTGTGTTGAAAGTACAAGTATGTTGATAAAGTTTTTATAAAAAGGAAGGATGATGCTTCATGAATTACACGTAAATCGTTCTTCATAAGCGATATTGAGATGCACTATTCTAGAGTGAAAAAGTTTACAACCAACGCTCACCCTTATAATATAAAATCAATAAATAGTAATGGAGTGGAAGTTTATGTCGATTGAACAAGTTGTTCAACAACAAATTGAATATTATAACAAACAGGATATTGAAGGCTTTGCCAGTACATATGCAGATGATATTACGGTTTACACATTTCCGGATATCAACATAACTTTATGTGGAAAACAAGAATTAATTGAAAGGTATACAGAAACATTCAAAAAGAAAAATTTTGCAGAAATAAAAAATCGTTCCATTGTCGGTAACAAAGTAATAGATTGGGAAATTGCAACGAGTGGGCTTACTAGAGAAAGTACAAGCTTAATGGCCATTTATGAAGTAGAAAACAATTTAATATCAAAGGTTTGGTTTATACGAGAGTAGGACTTCCATGATGGAAGTTCTTTTTTATACATGACGTTAATCCTTTAAAGTGATGGGGGACAGGCACCAAAATATAATTTTTTAGAGGGTTAAAGTTGATTTTGTAGAATTTGTATATAAAAGTAAAAATTTGTGAGGTGGTAGAACTTGGACGAGATTCAATATGGATTTTTAGATGAATTTGGGGATTATCGTTTTGACTTTGATAAAAGCGATGTTTCAACCCACTTTATTATTGTTGCCATTCTTGTAAAAGATTCAAATAAAGCTAGTTTAGAACAAGAAATGGATAGGATAAGACAAGCATATGTTCAAACTGGGGATCTAACTACTAGAAGTTTCGACAATGACCATACTCAAAGAATGCAAATTTTGAATGAAATAAAGGATTTACCTTTTAGTGTATACGCCTATGTAATTGATAAGCGAAAAATAAGGGAAGACAGCGGCATCATGTCTAAATCTTCATTTGTAAAATATGTAAATAAAATGGTCTATAAGGACCTGAATAGATCATTTGAACAGCTTGACCTGGTGGCAGACAACCGAGATGAAAAATTATTTTTACGAGAATTTAAAAATTATATAAGAACAAAGAGTATACCGGATTTATTTAATCATTCGACATTTGGGTTCAACAATAGTAAATCGAATATTCTTCTTCAATTGGCAGATGTAATTGCTGGAACTTTGGCAAAGGGCTATGATCTAACCCACCAATCTAACCAGTACCGCTCTTTTTTCAAAATTATAAGAAATAAAATAGCAGCCATTAATCTATTACCTCTTGATTATAAGGACTTTCTCTATGATTACAAATCAACGAATCAGGATTCTAGGTACAATGACGTTATCATCCAACATTCGGTGAATCTAACCTATCAATATGTTGAAAAACATCGAAAAAGTGAGGAGGAGGATGAAAAGCTTCGAATCGATTTTCTTAAGTTTCTTTTATTTAATCTGAAAGAAAATCCTGATGAATATGTGTATACGGAAGAAATTTTAGATAATCTGAATGCCATTAGGGACTTAAAACTAAATCCGCATAACTTTCGCTCATCGGTGGTGTCTAAGCTCCGTGATAGCGGTCTCTTAATTGCTAGTAGCAATAAAGGCTATAAATTACCTGCTTGCTTAAACGATTTATATGATTTTGTAAATCTATCAAGCCTAACAATCCACCCAATGATTCAAAGAATATCCAAGTGTAGGGATCAAATTCTTCTAGCAACCAATAATGAAATCGACATACTTGGGCAAAAGGGATATGGTTATCTGAAAAAGATTATTGAATTGGAAAAGTTAGAAATTTAATATTAAGTAGAGCTCAAATAGGCAAGAATAATAAAAGTAAGAGCCATTTATTTGCAATAACTGCATTTATAAGGCTCTTTTTTATTTATTAATTGATGGATTGACAACTTCAGGATAAAAATGGATTGAAGACAAATGAAAGGAAAATACGGCTACAACTTGTGGTAGAATTAGAGAAACATAGGTGAAATGATCCTTAGAAGGGAGGAGGGCTATATGGAAATGATTTATTTGGATTATAATGCTAGTACCCCTTTGGCTCCTGATGTAGTAAGTGCGATGCAACCGCTGCTACTGGATTATTATGGGAATCCTTCAGCCTTACATTGGTCAGGAAAACCAGTTAAGGAATTTTTACATAAAGCAAGAGAACAGGTGGCTGAATTAATTGCTTGTACTCCTGGGGAAATCATTTTTACAAGTGGTGGAAGTGAGGCAAATAACCTTGCTTTAAAAGGTTTTTATTTTAAAAATAAGCATAAAGGCAACCATATCATTACTTCAAAAATTGAACACCCCGCTATCGTAAGTCCTTGTAAGTTCCTTGAACAATTAGGGGCAAGGATAACTTACGTAGGAGTTGACCGGTTTGGTAGAGTATCACCTAAAGAAATCGAAAAGGCGATTACAAAAGAAACAATTTTGATTACAATTATGCACTCCAATAATGAAGTTGGTACATTACAGCCAATAATGGAAATTGGGGAAATAGCGGAAAGGAAAGGAATTGCCTTTCATACAGATGCGTCTCAATCCGTTGGAAAAGTCCCTGTCCAAGTGAATGATTTAAAAGTAGATTTGCTAACGATCGCTGGTCATAAACTATATGCACCGAAAGGAATTGGTGCACTATATAAAAGAGATGGAATCCACCTTGAACCTCTAATACACGGAGCGGGGCATGAGTTTGGACTTCGTGCTGGCACCGAAAATACTTTACTAGCAGTGGGATTAGGCAAGGCATGTGAAATCGCTTCTAAAGAAGTAGGGAATAATAGAATAAAAGATTTGACCGACTATTTTTGGGGGAGACTAAAGGGCGTGTTTGGGGAACAGCTTGTCCTGAATGGACATCCTGAGGAACGGCTGCCAAATACCTTGAATGTAAGTTTTGTAAATAAAATTGGCCAAGAACTATTAGAGTCTATTCCTTGTCTTGCGGCATCAACTGGATCAGCGTGTCATGCTGGTAGCATAGAACTATCACCTGTATTGAAGGAGATGAATGTTCCTGAAGAGGTTGGGATGGGAGCTATCCGGTTTAGTTTAGGCAGGAATTCAACTAAGGAAGAAATTGATAGAGTGATTATATTGTTAAATAAAATAATGTGAAATCAAACAATCTGTTTAGAAAAGTACTAAAGTGAACCATCTGTAGAAATGGTATCCATAATATAAAGAGCCCTTGTTTAGGGCTTTTTATTATGGATATGGACTTCCGGTGAATAATTTTTCTAATGCGAGTGATTTAAGAAGTGAAAAAGGGAAAATAGCCTTTTCCAGCACTATAATTTAGTCTAATTTTTTTATTTCTGTTAAATGTACCAACTCAATATTATGTATGCTTCCGACTTCCTTAATCTCGCAATAACCTGAAGTATACTTATAAAGAATTACATATTTCTTGCCATTATAAAAAACATGCGAATTGTTCTCCATTTACTAATATCCACCCTTCATCTTTTTCTTTTTCAATATATTAGACGGATATGAAAAGTATGTTATTTTTTTGTAGAAATAATCGAAAAAAGAAGGAAATTGACGTAAAAGATTTAAATTAGGATATAAAGAAATATTTATGTAACACAGTGTTTTCTTGTTGTGTAAGCGCATACATTTGTTAATAAGCAGGGAGGTGAAGTAATTGATCTATACTTTTGGAAAAGATTATATCCAATACTTAAATGATGAAGGTTATTCTAGAATCACCTATGAACAATGGAAAAATAAAATTAGTAAGCAAGAATTAGATAAAGGGAAAAATAGTAAAGACCAGAATCACTCTGGCACGAAGTACAAGTAGGAAACGCCAATTGGCGTTTTTTTATTTATACATTAATCCAATAATTGCTTCTAGAAATATGGAAAGTACTTTTGCTAACTTTTTGTCAGGGGGTAGGGTAGAATTTTTTCATAATAGAGGTTTGTCTCAAACCATTTTATCACCTGTGAATAGGATTAATTAAGGCAGGTGAGGAAAATGTATTTAGTTGGTTTTTATTCTCCAAAAGCAAAATCAGGTGTAACAGAATTGTCTCTTTCCATCTACCAATGGTTGAAAATGAACACTAATCTATCGGTTGCATTTATTTCTTACGGTACTTTGGAAAAAGAAAGCCCATCGAGTGAGCTATTCCATGAATTCTCTAAATTGTCCGTTTCAGAACAAAAACGAAAAGTAAAACAAATGAAGAAAGAGCATGATATCATTATTTACGATGCATCCAGCAAATTATCTGAAGGGGTATTAAAGCTTTTGCCAATCGTTGACCGCTTATTTGTGGTGGGTGAAGAACATAGGGAATTTGCTAGTAAACTACATCAAATCATCCAATTCAATAAAATTTTTGATAAAAATGTAAAGAGCTTTATTGCTCATTTGCGGGGAAATCAAACATTTATTTTACATGAAAATAAGGAAGAAAACGTTATAGGGTTCAATTATTTAAAAAACGAAACAAATGAAATTGGTCAAATGATATATACCGATTATGTCACTCATTACTTAAACGAAAAGTTTATTGAAAAAAATGAGCAGGTCTTTAAAAAGATTAAAAGAATTCCAAAAGAAAATTTGTTTTATGGACTCTATGAACTTGGAATCGATTTTGAAAAAGCAATGCTCTTTGAAAAGTTTGTTATGTTACGAGAAGCAATGGGTCAAAATTACGAGGAAGCACTTGAAAACCTGTTCCCACTTTTCATGGAAGCATCATTTACACAAATTCTAGACAAGTTTCAGGCTGAATTATATATGTTTACTAAAATCTAAAGGTGCCTAAACGTCATCATCTAAAATGGATGATGACGTTTTATATCATAAACTTACTAAGTTTAGTCAACAAGATGAAAACTAGTAAATTCTAATTTTTTTGTTGTTTCAAGTTGTATGAATTCACCCGGCACCAATTGAAATCTTTTCGAAAATAGGGGACCATCATATACGAAGGTATGGTATTCACCTGATTCTCCCATTGGGCAAATAGTAGTCTTTTGTACGTCTTGGAGGAAGGATTCATCAAGGTTTCTGCCAAGCCAGGTCTCATCTAGTACATCTTCTCTTACACGAACAACAACTGCTTCATAGCCTGATTGGACAAAATTTTTTAGCAGTTGCAATGCATCTTCCTTTTGGGACCAAAGGGGATACAATGACTTCACATCTGCAGCGGCAGCTACTTTTTCACCCCAATCACGGTGTTCATCTAAATATAAATCACCATAAGCAATACCAGTAATCTTATATTGTTTCTTTAAGGTTTGAAGAGCTGTAACAAATTGATCTGTATAAGTGTTGTAGGAGCATTCGATAAAGTGAACAGGTATAGAAAGAGCTTCTCCCTGTAAACTAATCATTTCTATTCGCTCTCCATGGCCAAATGTTCGACCAAGTTCTTTGGGAACGGTTGTAACAAGGCATGCGACCTCGTATCCTTTCTTTATAAGCGTATCCAAAGCCATACAACAATCCTTCCCACCACTCCAAGATAATGCAATTCGTTTCTTCACGATAGTTCACCCTCACTAGCGTAATTATGTAGTTTGTAATATTGATAGTTTAGCATAAAAAATCCTCCTTACATATTTGCTGTTAAACAAAGATGAATATCAATGTATATTTATGAATACAAATTGAAACCCAAAATTTAAAAAAAGCTGGGTATTAGAAGGTTATTAATGAAAACGCTTACTTAAATAATGGTATAAATATTCAAAAAATATACTTAAAAAAGATTGTCAAACTATCTTTTTTTAACTATAATCATAGTATTAATTAATGATGTCATAAAATCTAACATGAAAACGAGAGGTAATGTAACGTGGCTAAAACACTTATTTCAAAGACTCCTGTAGATGCAACAACATTAGAACAAATTAAAGAAACGATTAAAGAAAAAAGCGTTGAACTATTACACTTGCAATTCGTCGATATTGAAGGCATTCTAAAGCACATCACAGTTACAAGTGAGCAATTAGAAGATGTAGTAGATGGTAAAATGATGTTTGATGGGTCCTCAATTAAAGGTTTTTCACCTATTAATAAATCAGACCTTTATCTTCAACCAGATTTAGCCACGTTTGCTGTTCTACCTTGGACGGTTGAAGCGGGTTATGCTGAAGGGCGATTCTTATGCTCTATTAATAATCCAGACGGAACACCTTTTGATGGAGATACAAGAAATGTTCTAAAGAAAACGGTAGATCGTGCAGCTGATCATGGTTATACCATTTCAGTTGGCCCTGAATTAGAGTTTTTTCTTTTTAAAACTGATGAAAATGGGTATGCAACACAAGAAATCAGTGACAAGGCAGGCTATTTTGAACCTTCGCCACATGATCTAGGCGAACGCGTCCGTTTGGAAATTTACCGTGCGCTAAAAGCAATGGGCTTTACCATTGAGGCATCTCACCACGAGGTAGCGGAAGGGCAGCATGAAATTAACTTTAAATATGCGGATGTACTTACGGCAGCAGACCTTGCAACTACATATAAGTGGGTTGTAAAGACCGTTGCGAAGAAATTTGGATTACATGCTACATTTATGCCGAAACCAGTATTTGGAATTAATGGTTCGGGAATGCATGTTAATATGTCTTTCTTTGAAGGAAGCGAAAATGCCTTCTATGATCCAACAGATGGGTTACAATTATCGGAAAAAGCGTATCAGTTTATTGCAGGTGTACTAGAAAATGTAAAGAGCTTTACTGCAGTAACAAATCCGTTAGTAAATTCTTATAAGCGCTTAGTACCTGGTTATGAAGCGCCTTGTTATATCGCATGGTCTGCTTCAAACCGTTCAGCGCTAATTCGTATTCCAGCAAAGAAAGGTCTAGCTACACGTGTAGAATTACGCTGTCCAGATCCTTCATCAAACCCTTATTTAACATTTGCAGTCATTGCTTCTGCAGGGCTGGATGGAATTGAAAAAGGATTACAAGCACCAGCTCCAATTAATGAAGATATCTTCCACATGACAGAGGAAGAAAGAGCATTTCGAGGTATTGATAACCTGCCAGGAAGTTTAGCTGATGCATTAAAAGCATTAGAATCTGGAGAGATTGCTTCTAAAACACTAGGTCAACACGTCTATAGTGAATATGTTTCAATGAAAAAAGCGGAATGGAATAGCTACCGAACAGCAGTTCATGCGTGGGAAATCGATAACTATCATACTAAATTCTAAATAAAAAAGCAGGGCAGGGCTGACGACAAACATTTTGTCAACAGCCTCAGTGTTCCTGCTTTTTATATTATATGTGTTAAAGATTTCTATTGTTTTAATCGACATTCCAGTTATAGATGATTACTTTTTAATAAGTCGAATTTTCGGAAAAAGATTGACTCCGTTTAACAACCGTGATATAAACACAATAAGATATTTTAGTACATAAAAGCGTAAAAGGTTAAAGGTAAAATTGATAAAAACGGGACAAACAGGGGGAATAATTATCATGGAACATCATACCAAAATTTTAGACTGTACCATTCGTGATGGGGGCTTAGTTAACAATTGGGATTTCAGCGTTGAATTTGTTCAAGACTTGTATAATGGTCTAAGTGAAGCGGGTGTGGAATATATGGAGATTGGCTATAAGAATTCTCCTAAGCTTCTTAAAGCAACTGAACCCAATCCATGGAGATTTCTTGATGATAACTTTCTCAAAGAAATTATCCCTGTGAAAAAGTTCACGAAGCTATCGGCTCTGGTCGATATTGGACGAGTTGATCCCAATGACATATTACCTCGTGAGCATAGTGTTTTAGACATGATTCGAGTTGCTTGCTATATTCGAGAAGTAGATAAGGGCTTAGAACTTGTACAAATGTTTCATGATTTAGGATATGAAACTTCACTAAACATTATGGCTTTATCAAGTGTCCCTGAACAACAGCTAATTAAAGCGTTTGAATTGGTGAAGGAAAGTCCTGTTGATGTTGTATATATCGTTGATTCTTTTGGAAGTTTAGACCCTATAGATATTGAGCACCAAGTGAAAAAGTTCAAAACTATGGTACCAAACAAACAACTTGGAATTCATACACATAATAACATGCAGTTAGCGTTCGCCAATACATTAACTGCAATCCGAAATGGGGTTACATTTCTTGATTCTTCTGTTTATGGCATGGGACGAGCGGCTGGTAACTGTAACACTGAGCTGCTTGTTAGCTACATACAGAAATCAAGCTATGAGATTAAACCTGTCCTTGGCGTAATTGAAAAGCACATGCTTGAGATGCGTCAAAAGTGGGAATGGGGCTATATCATTCCTTATATGATTTCTGGTGTACTTAATGAACATCCACGTGTTGCCATGGCTTATCGAGATAGCGTCGACCGTGATAAATTTGTAGATTTTTATGACAAGGTAACATCACCCGAAGTCTCTGTGGCTACAGCTTTGAAATAGGCCAGCTTTCTAAAAATACCTCTAACAATGAGGTACAGCAAAACTCCTAGATTTATTACAAGAACGTCCTTCGGGGCGTTTTTTTGATTAAATAAAGATATCTTTTATTAAAGAGAATGGTAATTCTATCAAT
The DNA here is from genome assembly GCF_047302305.1 of Neobacillus phoenicis. Taxonomy (NCBI): domain Bacteria; kingdom Bacillati; phylum Bacillota; class Bacilli; order Caryophanales; family Bacillaceae; genus Neobacillus; species Neobacillus phoenicis. The sequence continues at coordinate 2,801,619 of NZ_CP154847.1, forward strand.
CAACATCATCTTCAAAAACCTAACACGATAAACCTCCCATATGAATGATTTCACAAAACGTTCAATAATAGGTTAGATATGAAACGGATTTATCCTGTACATTAACACTATAGTCACATTGTTTATATAACTAGGGGGATTACTGATGAAAAAGATATTTCAGATATTATTAATAGCAGGACTTATAATGACACCTTTTTTTGCACAAGCTCATGTGAAGTGGTTCACAAATGTTGCTCCGCATAAAGAGTCTATTGAACATATACTTTCACCGATGTTTTTATTTTTCACATTACTTGCAGCTGTTGTTTTAGCCACATTAACATTGATTATTCCAAAAATGGCTGAATGGGGCCCAGTGAAAAAAATGGAGGATCGTCTTTCGAGTTTAAGAAAGTATTCTCGAAGAATCTTTAATTAAGAATTTTCAAACAATTATTTAACTTATAAGGGCAATTAGTGTATAATGTTTTAAACAATGATAGCGAGGTACTTGCCCATGAACTCATATATTAAAAATCAAATCGAGTTATTTCAAGAAAACAATCAGAATCGTGGACGTCTATTAGTTAGTTGTCCCGATCAACCAGGTATTGTTTCAACCATATCAAAATTCTTGTTTTCATATAATGCAAATATTATTGAATCAAGTCAGTATTCAACCAATCCTGAGGGAGGAACATTTTTCATTCGTATTGAATTTGAATGCCCGGGTCTAAAGGATAAAGCTAAAGAAATGGAAAAACAATTTGCTGAAATTGTTGATATGTTTTCAATGGAATGGAAGTTTACTCATGTTTATCATGTGAAAAAAGCTGCAATCTTTGTATCAAAAGAACTGCACTGTTTACTTGAGCTTTTATGGGAATGGCAAAGTGGAGAGTTGATGGCTGACATCGCACTTGTCATAAGCAATCATGAAAACGCAAGGGAGGTTGTCGAAGGCTTGAATATCCCGTTTTATTATGTTCCAGCGAATAAAGAGATTCGTGGAGAAGCCGAAGAAAGACAACTTCAACTACTAAGAGAGTATGAAATTGATTTCGTTGTATTAGCACGTTATATGCAGATCTTATCACCGAAGTTTGTCGAGGGAAATCCAAATAGAATTATTAATATTCATCATTCATTTTTACCAGCCTTTGTTGGAGCAAGACCATATGAAAGAGCATTTAACCGTGGTGTAAAATTAATAGGTGCGACTTCTCATTATGTTACCAATGACCTTGATGAAGGTCCGATTATCGAACAGGATATCAGTCGTGTCGATCACCATGATAATGTTGATAGTCTTAAAAAAATCGGTAGGAGAATTGAAAGAAGCGTATTGGCTCGAGCGGTAAAATGGCATATAGAAGACCGTATTATCGTTCATCAAAATAAAACGATTGTATTCTAAGAATCCCTTTTTATAGGGATTTTTTAATTAGGTATAATATTTGTGTCCTGGTAGTTAATAATTCCATAACAATTGTTTACAAAACCTTTACGCTCCGTTTAAACAGAGTTAATACTTTTGTCCTATAGTTATACCAGTAAGACAAAACAAAATGACTCTTTAGGGGGAAACAAGGTACATGAAAAGCTTTAAAAAACTTAGCCTACTTACATTATTTGCAGCATTAATGGTATTCATGGCTGCTTGTGGAGGCGGCACTTCTTCTACAGAAAAGACAGCAAGTAACACAGAAAAAGAAACACCTAAAACTGAAGAAAAGAAAGAGTTTTCCGGCTCATTAGTCGTCTCTGGTTCATCTGCGATGCAGCCATTAGTAGCAGCGGCTGCAGAAGAGTTTATGGCTGCAAATCCAAATGTTGACATTCAAGTAAATGCAGGTGGTTCTGGTACTGGTTTATCTCAAGTTGCTGAAGGATCTGTTCAAATTGGGAACTCAGACGTTTTCGCTGAAGAAAAAGAAGGAATCCCAGCTGATCAGCTTGTTGACCATAAAGTTGCCGTTGTTGGTATGACAGCAGCTGTTAACCCTAAGGTTGGAATTAAAGATATTAAAAAAGAAGATTTAATTAAAGTATTTACTGGTAAAATCACTAACTGGAAAGAACTTGGCGGTAAAGACCAAAAGATCGTTCTTGTAAACCGTCCTGACTCATCAGGTACACGTGCAGTATTCAACAAGTTCGCTCTTGATGGTGCAACACCTGCAGAAGGAATCACCGAGGATTCTTCAAACACAGTTAAAAAGATTATTAACGAAACTGATGGTGCCATTGGTTATCTAGCATTCTCATACTTCACAGATGATTCTGTAACACCTCTTGCCATTGATGGTGTAGAACCAACTGGTGAGAACGTACAATCTGGTAAGTTTCCAGTTTGGGCGTACGAACATTCCTATACAAAAGGTGAAGCTACCGATCTTGCAAAAGAGTTCATTGACTACATGATGTCGGATGATATCCAAAACAATCTACTAAAAGAACAAGGTTATTTACCTGTAACAAAAATGAAGGTAGAACGTGATGCGGAAGGTAAGCAAACAAAGAAATAGATTGTAAGAAAGGGTAAGTGCAAATCGCACTTACCCTTTTCTGTGTAGTAATTATCTAAGAATACATAAGTTCTTTTTAACACAAATTAAATTTGATTAAAACTAGATTTAAGATAAGGAGATACTTGATGCAAAATTTTTTAAAACCACCAGCACTTTTAGTTCTGGACGTTCAAGTGGGTTTTGATGATCCGTATTGGGGGAAACGCAATAATTCGCATGCTGAAGACAATATTTTGAAGTTGCTAACAGAATGGAGAATGAAGAAATGGCCGGTCATCTATTCACAACATTTATCCCTGTTGCCTAACTCACCACTTTACTATAAAAATAAGAATGGAACGGAGTTTAAATCGAGTATTCGACCAATAGCAGGAGAAATGGTTTTTCAAAAAAACGTTAATAGTGCATTTATAGGAACTCAACTGGAAACCTATCTACATGACCAAAAAATAAGATCAATTGTGATCACAGGACTTTCTATGCAACATTGTGTTTCAACTACTACTCGAATGAGTGGGAACTTGGGCTTCGATACCTACTTGATTGAAGACGCTATTGGTTGCATTTGAAATTACAGATCACCAAGGGGATAAGTATACTGCTGATGAGATACACAAAATAGAATTAGCTACATTAAATAAAGAGTTTGCTACTATATTAACCACAGATGATTTCTTTACACAACTGTTTAAAAAAGCGCAAGATTGATACTTGCGCTTTTGAAATTTAAAATACTATTCTACACTGTTTTTTATAAATGTATGAAAAGGACACTTAGTTAAAGTGGAGTCATCATCACGTAAAAAATATTGCCTCCACTCATAATTGTCTTCCTGTCCATAACTGTTTAAATCAGGGTGAATATCAATTGAATCATATTTTTCTAATCTTTTTCGAACCTGTGATTTAATATTTTTTGTCAAAGCCACATTCTTATTAAATTCCTGCAATACCCATCTTGGGGTGATAGCTAACATGAAGTAGTCAAAATGTCTGCTCCTTCTATTTACATGGGCAGGTGTTGCACAATACATAAAGTACTGATCTCCGTTATAACAAAACTCCCAAATTGGATTATGCGGGTCATGAGGAATTTGTTCGGGCCAATCCATATCGTCCTTATTACTTATACCACTCAACTGTTCCCAGAACAATTGTTCAAACATTTCTACATTATATGTTTTCTTTAATTCGTTCGGCGTCTCATAAAAAATGATAAGAGATGTAAAATCACCATACTCTTTAGATGATTTCGTGTAGTCACATAATAACAATGCAACCTCATCAATCGTAGCTGAACGCCTTGGGTCACCGACAAACCCATATCGTAATTGGTTAGTTGAATACCCAATGGTCGCAGGTATGCATGGGAATTTTCGTTCTTTATCTTTCATTTTCTCTTCGAATTTCTCTAATGCAGTTTTTTTCCATTGTTGGAGTTGGCTTCGTGATGCGGGGGCATCTTTGAATAGTTTGCTTATAATAATCACCTCCTAATGGCTTATATAGTATATTCATGTTGAGATTAGGGGGGTGAATGTCCTATACAATATAGGCTGTGGCAGAATTCTTTGAAAGGTTATACAATGGATAGGAGTATTGAAAGAATGGTTTTCGTGCATTTATAATTTATAGATGGAACAACTGTATGGGGGAACGGTTTATGGTAGTGGTAAAATCGGTGAAAATTGATGGTGAGAGCATCCATGTATTTAATAGTGCAATCTATATTTTTGAAGCAGGTACGAGCTTTACCTTGGAGCTGAATCTAATTGTAAGTGAGGTTGTTGTTAAAAAATATAAAAAAGAAGAGACACTCATTATTGAGGTAGAATTAGAAGATGGTAGAGTCATACATTTAATCATGCATGTTAAAATTCTCTCAGGTGGATTGCCACAGCTTTATTTATTCTGCGAACTGGATGACATAGAGGAGTATAAAGATTTTGAACGGGTGAGCGAAAATGAAACATGGTTTCCTAATATTGAAGAAGGCATCACATTAGAGGATATAAGAAAAGTGGAAATGCCTGATGAAGAATTTAGTATAAAATTAAAGCTCCCCATTGACCAGGTTGAATGGCTAAAGAATCAGAAAAGGGTACGATTGAATGAACTTTTTAAAGAGGTTATTTATGATTTGTGGAAAAAGGGATACAGGGATGGACAATGAATATGAATTCAAGGATGAAATGGAACTCAAAACATAAAGAGCGCTTGGATCAACAGAGGCCAACTGAACCAAATTCTAGATTAAAGGATCTGCCTGCCTATTTAACTGGTGGCAGGGCACTTGATCTTGCTTGTGGTCTAGGGGGTAATAGTTTTTTTCTTGCACGGTTGAACTATGAGGTTGAAGCTATTGATATTTCGGATTTCGCTATCCACTATATTCAAGAACAGGTTTCAAGAGATAATCTCACAATTCACCCAAAAGTTTGTGACCTTACGGAATTAAAAAATCAACATTGGTGTAACCAATCTTTTGATTTGGTTGTCATTACATATTTCCTTGATCACTCGCTATTTCCTATAGTTAAGACACTTGTAAAACAAGATGGTTATTTTTTCATGGAAACCTTCTATCAGTCACCACTAGACGGGAATCAGGGGGTATCAAACCAATATAAACTCCAGCCTAAAGAGTTGTTAACTGAATTTAGCGATTGGAAAGTACTGCTTTTTGAAGAAAATGAACATGAAGGAAGGCAAACTATATTTTGTCAGAAACCGTAGGAAGATATCCTAGCGGTTTTTTTAGTGCTTCAAATCCTACTGCAAGCAGCTTCAATCCAACAATTGCTATTAGGTGGGCGGGCCAAGTTTGATTTAAATAGAATTACACCATTGGTTTTATTTTTACATACAATAAAGCAAAATTTTGTTCCGGGGTTGATATTAATGGATAAGTTAAAACAACATAACAAAGACTTAAGTAACGATAAAAGCAAAAAAATCTTAGCTCTGGAAAAAGAGGTTGCATTCGGTCTTTGGATTCAAGTGGTTGGTCAAATTATTGAATTAATAGCCTTATCAGAACTTTTGCAGGTGAGGGAAGATGAAAATACAGTTGGGGAAGAACAAATTCTGACGGGTGTTTGGCTGAGAACGATTGGCCAAATAATTGAGGCTGTGTCTGTTTCAAAACAAATAAACGAAACCAACTTATTGAAATTGTCCCAACAACAAAAACTGGCTATAACAGGAGATTTACTTGTATCTATAGGTTCAGGTTATGAAGTTTTTGGAGGTATAAATGTGCTTGAAGAGGAAACGGTCACTCCACCACGGATTGTTCCATAACAGTTTGAGTAGGAGTAGTGGCTTCCAAAAAAAGTTACTGTAAATCCTCCATGCCCCTCATTTGACATTCCCCAGCTAAAAGCTTATTACATATCTTAAAATAAAGAGTACATTTGTATTAAATCTTTCAGTCTTATTTTTAAATATCGCGTAAATTGGATAAAACATTAAGAGATGGGGCGATTAATAAGGAGGAAAGCAATGATGGATCAACCATTTAATTATCCAGAAATTTTCTATAATGAAGTAATCTACTATTTAGAATCAAAATGGAATCGTCGTTTAAGTGACCACGAACGGCATGTGTTAATTGAAGGGTATCGATTTGGAAGGATGATTGAGGCAGAAGCTGAAATCAAAATCCTTTTTACAAATTAATGGGTTGAATAAGCCTCGAAGAAATAATAGGGATAAACTCAAAGGCTGACTCAATTGATATGAGGTCAGCCTTTTTCTTACAAAACTAATCCTTGAATTCCACATGCCCGTTCTCATCAATTTCTATGGTGGTATAACTTTTAAAAACGTCCATGTTCGTAATTTCATGTTTTACAGAACTTGCAAAGCTCTCCATATATGATTGGTACACCTCAGGGTTTTTTACAAGATGATAAAAATTTACTCTTTTTCCATCTTTCATGTCTGTCATTCTTAGTAAAAAACGATCTCCAAACTGGGCTTTAAACCACTCTCTAGCTTCTTCATGGCTCGTAAAGGAAGGCATTTGACTATGCTCGACCGTAAAATCTTGATCCATTGATACATTCACCTCTTTACTTAAAAATGCATTTTTTCATAATTACTATTCCCTATAATAGATGCATTATTAGTAATATTTTTCCTTTTGGTTTAAAAAGGATGTTACTATAGTAATATGGAATGAATTTAATTTTTTTGGGGGGAGAAGATTGGTTGAATAAGGAGTTAGCTATGTTTCTAGAAGAACTCGAAAATTTTGGAGTGGCCAATGATCAAAAAATAACGGATAAATCAAAGAGGATGAGAAATGTTACACCTGAAACAGGTCAATTTCTCTCATTCTTGGTTACCACTACTCAAGCAAAAAACATTCTTGAAATAGGAACGTCTAATGGATACTCTACTTTGTGGCTTGCAGATAGTGTAATAGAAAACGATGGCTACGTAACGACTTTAGAATATTCAGCTAGTAAAGCAGAACTAGCAAAGAGAAATTTCGAACAAGCTAAGATGTCGAAGTGGATTGACCTTATTGTCATGGATGCAGGCAAGTATATTAACAAAGTAGAAAGCAATACAGTTGATATGATCTTTTTAGATTCAGATCGTAAAGAATATGTAGAATGGTGGGGGGATTTAAGTAGAATTTTAAAAAGAAAAGGACTAATTGTTGTTGACAATATCATCTCACATTCAGATGAATTACAAGATTTCTATGAATTGGTCTCAAATGATGAAAACTTTAAAACAATGAAATTGCCTATTGAAAGTGGGTTATTATTTCTAACTAAAAAATAAAGATAGGTACTAAAAGGGTGAGTAGTGATGCAGATCAAAAGTTTGGATCATTTCGTTTTAACTGTTCATGACATAGAGGCAACATGCAAGTTTTATACAACTGTCATGGGAATGGAGCTACAAACGTTTGGCGAAGATAGAAAAGCACTTCAATTTGGCCAACAAAAAATTAATCTCCATGTTTATGGTAGAGAGTTTGAACCAAAAGCTTTAAAACCTACACCCGGTTCAGCAGATCTATGCTTTATAACAGAAACTCCATTAAAACAAGTCGTTGTGCACTTAGAAAAAAATAATGTCCCTGTTTTGGAGGGCCCCGTTTCTCGAACAGGTGCTTTGGGGAAAATATTATCAGTCTACTTTCAAGATCCTGATGGAAACTTAATAGAAGTATCAAATTATTTAATGCTATAGAGATTTTTATAAAAGTCGGCAGATGTCGACTTTTTTTAATTTCCTTCGTTTTAAAGGAAATAACTCATGTATAGCGTATTTTACACACAAGCCAAATATTTGGAGGGAGCGAGATTTTATGGAAGAAAGAAAACGTGTAAGAGAATTAGGTATCAAAATAGGGAGATTTCCAACAGGACAGAACAACGCTATTACCGATATCCCTGGTGTAAAAGTCGGACATGAGACTGTTATTACTGACGGACAGGATGGGCAAGGTCCGGCGCGAACAGGTGTAACAGTGATTTTGCCGAATGAAGATATTTACAATCAACGTATATTTGCTAATAGCCATGTGATCAATGGAGCAGGTGAAATGACTGGTATAGTACAAATGAAAGAATGGGGCATCATTGAAACACCAATTGCTCTTACAAACTCTATGAATGTAGGGATTGTCAATGATGGAATCATTGAATATATGACACAAAGATATCCCGAACTAGGAGATACAGAGGATATTGTGCTACCCATAGTAGCAGAGTGTGATGATAGCTTCTTAAACAACCCACGTGGTAGACATGTGAACCAAGAACATGTTATTTCAGCCATCGAGAAAGCGAGAAACGGGGAAGTGGAAGAGGGCAGTATAGGAAGTGGCACGGGTATGAGCTGTTTTGAGTTCAAAGGGGGGATTGGTACTTCTTCAAGAGTTATTTTAGAGAAATATACAATTGGAACCTTAGTCATGACCAACTTTGGTAAACGAAAGGATTTTCTTTTAAATGGGACCACCGTTGGCGAACAACTTCAAGATTTTATGCCAAAAAGTGATGTTCCTGAAGGCTCCATTATCATCGTAATCGGAACTAATGCACCATTGATGCCTCACCAGTTAGGAAGGCTAGCCAAAAGGTCCGCGTTAGGATTGGGGAAAATTGGGTCGAAGGCCTACCATGGAAGTGGAGAAATATCACTAGCTTTCTCGACTGGGAATAGATTGAAAAGGGGGGAGAAGACAGAAGTTATGAACCTAAATATGATAAATGATCTACTCCTTAACGATTTATTTGAGGCTGCGATTGAGTGTATAGAAGAGGCAATATTAAATGCCATGTTTAAAGCGAAAACGGTTATTGGCAGGAACGGAAATATTCTTTATGAAATTCCTATTTCTAAAACAATGGAAATTCTAGCTGCACAATAATCCATATATTTCTAACTACTCTAAATTATCAAAATATATTGACTTTTTATTTTTCAGATACCTATAATGGTACTTAGAAAGTGAAAACCATATTTCCACTAGGTGGAAGTGCAAAAACAAACTCGATAAATGTTTAGGGGAGGTGTTAAAAATAGACAATGAAAAAAATCATAATATCCGTGCCTTAGAAAGGGGATTCGATATTATTGAAGCATTTTCTTTAGACGATTCGGAATTAACGCTAACAGAAATTTCAACAAAAACCTCGTTATCCTTGGCTACCATTCATCGATTTATTCAAACGATGTTGGTAAGAGGATATATTGAACAAGACCCTATTTCCAGTAAGTACAAACTAAGCAAACAATTTGTGCGTTTAGGGGGAATAGTTGTTCGAGGCCTAGATCTGGTTCAAACTGCAATGCCCTATCTTCAAGAACTTTCCAATAAAACCTCACAGAATTGCAACCTAAGTGTATATGACCAAGGAAAGGTCCTATGTCTAATCAATATTGAATCATTTAAAAGCTTTTTTATGGGAATTAAAGTGGGCCAGAGCCTTCCCGTTTATGGAGGGGCTTTATCAAAAGTCATCTTAGCACATCTTCCTACAGATTTAATATCTACCCTCATCTCAGAAGATTTACCATCCTTTACACCACAAACGATATCTCACCGAGAATTATTAATAAGAGAACTTGAAAAAATTCGATACCAAGGCTATGCAGAATCCAGGGGAGAACTAACTATAGGAGAAGCAGCCATAGCTGCACCTATCTACGACTATTCGAACGAAGTTGTTGCGGGGATTTCTCTATCTGGCCCTGACCATCATTACGTAGAGGAAAATCAAATTGTATTTAGAAACCTACTCCTTCAGACGGCAACACTCATTTCAAGTCAATTAGGTGCAGTCAACATGAGACCAGTGGGGAGTGAATAAAGTTGAAAAAAATAAAACCTGCCAGTTTAAAAAAAGGGGATACGATTGGAATCGTAGCGCCTGCAAGCCCTTTATACAATAAAAGTGATCTTGTCCGAGGAATAAGAACACTTGAGGAGTGGGGTTTTCAAGTAATAGTTGGAGAACATGTGAATGTAAGGTATGAATATCTAGCAGGCACGGACGAGCAGCGGGCACAGGATGTCAACTCGATGTTTAGAAATGATCAGGTAGACGCCATTTTTGTCACGCAGGGGGGATATGGATCAGCAAGGATTCTACGGTACATAGATTTTGATGCCATTAAACAGAATCCCAAAATCTTTATAGGCTACAGTGATATTACGGCCATTCATCTCGCTTTACAAAAGCTTACTGGCTTGGTATCTTTTCACGGGCCTGGAATGGCAGGATTTAATCCTGAGGAGTTAACAGAGTATAGAAAGAATCAGCTCTTTAAAGCACTACTATCTGACGAGCCAGTTGGTGAAATTGAGCTCGCTGATAAGAAAAAATGGATTAACATCATTCAACCAGGGGAAGCAAGAGGCGAGATGGTAGGTGGAAATCTAACCTTAATCTGTTCTTCTTTAGGTACACCCTATGAAATTGAAACAGAGGGGAATATTCTATTTTTTGAAGAGCTTGATACCGAACCATGGGTAATGGACCATATGCTTTCTCATTTGTTAAATGCAGGTAAATTACAAAAGGCTGCGGGTATTGTCATAGGTGAATGTAAAGATTGTGAACCATTTAAGCACAACCCAGGATTCCCCGTAACTTTCAGTTTAGAAGATATTTTAGAAGAGTATATAAAGCCGTTAGGAATCCCTGCAATTTATGGCTTACCACTGGGACATACAAAGGATCTGGCCACCATTCCATTAGGGGTACAAGGCTTTTTAGATGCAACAAATGGAAAATTAATTATAGAGGAATGCGGAACGCGTTCGTAGGGGGTAAAGGATGAAAAAAAAGTTCTGGCTATTATTTATTGTTTCTATTGTTTTCGTTATGTTATGTGCACCTATAGCAAGTATGAATGTAAAAGCTGCTAGTCCCTCTACATTAAGAGTCGGTTGGACGAAAGAACCGGATAGCTTGAGTCCGTTTATTTCGAATCGAGTTTCTACTTTTGAATTGCACTTATTAATTTATGATACTCTTGTTGCTTTCGATAATAATTTAAAGCCAGTAGGAAGATTAGCAGAGAGTTGGAAAGTTAGTGAAGATAATTTAACATGGACATTTAAATTAAAGAAAGGCGTAAAGTGGCATGACGGCAAACCATTTACCTCAAAAGATGTCAAATTTTCATATGAAACGATTTTAAAATCGGAAATGGGAATGTACTCTGATTTCTTAAAAGGTATATCTAGTATTAAAACGCCTGATGACTACACAGTAGTTATAAAAACAGATAAACCAAAAGCAAATATGCTTTATATTACAACTCCAATCATACCAAAGCATATTTGGGAGAAAGTGAAATTTAAAGATTTAGAAACTTGGCCGAACAAGAAACCAATTGGAACAGGCCCTTTTAAATTTGTTGAATGGAAAAAAGGAGAATATGTAAAATTAGAGGCGAATAAGGACTACTTCATGGGAGCACCGAAGTTCGATGAATTAATCTATCCTCTATACGCAAACAACGATACAATGGTCCAATCCTTAAAAGTTGGTGAGATTGATGCAGCAATTAATATTAACTCCAACCAAGTGAAATTACTAGAGTCAGAGAAGAATATCAAGGTTGTATCAAATCCAACAAACAGCTTTACCAATATTGGTATTAATACGTGGAAGGATAAGGCGTCAAAGGGAAATCCGTTATTATTAAACAATTCTATTAAACAGGCGATGGAATATGCGATTGATAAACAAAAAATCATAGATGTGGCGTTTTCTGGTCAAGGGAAACCAGGAACAACGATTGTCCCTTCGTTTTTAAGCGACTGGCATTTTCAGTTGAGTCCAGAAAAGGCGAGGGCATTCGATCTTAATAAAGCTAAATCCATTTTAGATATAGCTGGCTTTCTAGATAAAAATGGTGATGGAGTACGTGAAGATCAAAGTGGCAAACCTTTAGAGTTTCGTTTTTATTTACGAAGTGATTCTCCAGAAGAAGTAAAAGCAGGTCAAATGGTTCATTCCATGTTAAAGGATGCTGGAATTGAGACAAAAGTAGAGACGCTTGATGATGGTGTACTAGGTGACCGCATTTATGACAATGGAGATTATGATTTATTCATATGGGGATGGACCACAGATATAGACCCTACGACAATCTTAAGTATTGTAAGTACCGACCAAATAGGAAATCTTAGTGAAACCTACTACTCTAATCCTAAGTATGATGAGTTATTAGCTAAGCAAGAAACTACACTTGATTTTAAGGAACGTCAAGGTATGGTGTATCAGATGCAGGATTTACTTGCTGAAGATCTTCCTTATATCATCCTTATGGAAGAAAATGCTATGCAAGCCGTTCGTACAGATAAATGGAAGGGCTGGATTCCTGTTAAAGGCGCCTATTTTATGGCAGCGAATAACTATAATTATCTGCATGTAGAGCCAACAAATGGAACTGCGAATAATACAAATACTAAGGAAAGCAATAACACTTGGCTGATATATGGTGGGGTGGCTCTTGTTTTAATTGTTGGTGTAATCGTTATTTTTGCAAGAAGAAAAAAGGGTATCGATCAATTTGATGAGATGTAGAACGATCTGTTGAAGGAGAATCTATGAAACTTAAATATTTGATAAAAAAGATAGCTAATGCGATATTCACCTTGTTTTGTGTACTTATCATCAACTATTTTTTGTTTCGGGTTATGCCAGGTGATCCTCTAGCCATGATGCTTCGTGATCCAAAGGCATCCCCTGAATCTGTAGAAAAAATGAAGCATCTTTTTGGTTTGGATCAGGCTTGGTACGTGCAGTTTGGCTTATATGTGAAACAGCTTCTTTCTGGTGACCTAGGTATGTCCTTTTTATTTAAACAACCAGTAACAGAACTCATTGCCATTAAAATTGTTCCTACGCTTCTTTTAGTAGGTGTTGCTACCTTAGTCTCCCTGATTGGCGGTATCTTTTTAGGGATTCTTGCTGCAAGGAAAAGAGGGAAGAAAGTGGATATTATGTCACTCTCATTTTCCTTATTAACCTACTCCATGCCAACCTTTTGGGTTGGTGTGGTGTTGGTTGCACTATTGAGTGTTCATTTAACACTTTTCCCAACCTCAGGCATGACAACTGCTGGTATGGTCTTTTCAAGTTCTATGGATGCGGTGGTTGATGTTGCACACCATTTATTTCTTCCGGCGTTATCACTTAGCTTGGTCTTATTAGGACAATATGTACTGATTATGAGAAATTCACTTATCGACGAACTAACAGAAGATTATGTCCAGACTGCAAAAGCGAAGGGATTTTCTGAAAAATATATTGTACGTAAGCACGCTGTACCTAATGCTATGTTACCAATGGTTACCGTAATTTCGATCAATCTTGGATTTATGATTGCAGGTGCGATTGAAATTGAAACGGTTTTTTCTTGGCCAGGTATAGGCCGGTTGATGTATGAAGCCCTTTTAAATCGTGATTATCCGCTTTTGCAAGGAATATTTCTTATTATTAGCACATGTGTTATTTTTGCCAACTTAATCGCTGACGTCCTCTACGGCTATTTAGACCCTAGAGTAAAAGGTTAGAAAGGAGCCCATCATGGTCGAACCAAAAATAGTACAGTCTATACCGGAAATAGAAATGATTAGAAAAAAGGATGTCAGTCGAAAAAAATATATAGAAATTATATCTATTTTTAAAAGTAATAAAATGGGCATGGTTGGTATCAGCATTTTCATTTTCTTCGGCTTAATAGCGCTAATTGGGCCAATTATTTTTCCTTATAATCCATTACAAATTGGATCTGGCAATGAGGTATTACAACCTCCAAGTAGTGAACACTGGCTTGGAACGGATGACTTAGGCAGGGATGTGTTCTCTGCGTTGATTTCAGGTTCGCGTGTATCATTAGGGGTTGGAGTTCTTGCAACCGTTATTACTATGTTAGTTGGTACCTTTATTGGTATTGCTTCAGGATATAGTGGAGGTAAAGTAGATACCATTTTAATGAGATTTACGGAAATTTTCCTTGTCTTGCCTTGGCTGCCTTTGATGCTAGTGTTAGCTGCTCTTTTAGGCTCTAGTATTTGGAACATTATTTTGGTCATTGGACTTACTAGCTGGTCTAGTACAGCTAGAATTGTTCGCGCACAAACATTATCGGTAAAAGAAAGACAATTTATTGAACGGGCAAAGGCCATTGGAGCGAATGATTTCTATATTATGTATAAACACATATTGCCAAACGTATTTCCATTAATTTTTGCAAATACCATTCTTGTATCGGCTGTGGCTATATTGTCAGAAACTAGTCTTAGTTTCTTAGGAATGGGGGATGCATCCCATCCGAGCTGGGGAATGATGTTACATTACGCCTTTACTTCAGGGGCTGCTAGTGTAGGAGCCTATTGGTTTTTATTGCCGCCTGGACTATGTGTAGTAGGGGTTGTACTTGGTTTTACATTCCTGGGATATGCATTCGATGAATACTTCAACCCAAAGCTACGGAGGAAATAATATGAGTCTACTAGAAGTAAAGGATTTAAAAACATATTTTCATACAAAAGAAGGGATAGTTAAAGCTGTAGATGGAGTTACCTTTACTCTTGAAGAAGGGGAGGCTATTGCTCTGGTTGGGGAATCAGGTTGCGGAAAAACAACAACAGCTTTATCTATTACAAAGCTTCTGCCACAGGAGGGTCAAATAGCGGGGGGAAACGTCCTTTTTAATGGAAATGATCTGGTCAAAATACCTCATGGAAAAATGAGGAGAACCCGCTGGAATGAAATATCAATCGTTTTTCAAGGTGCGATGAACTCTTTGAATCCTGTAATGAAGGTCGGGGACCAAATTATTGAGGCCATCATGTTACATAAAGGCAGCAGCCGTATGGAAGCTAAAAAGAAAGTAAAGGAACTTTTTGAATTAGTAGAGATTAATAGTGAACGCATAGACCAATATCCACATGAGTTCAGCGGCGGAATGAAGCAGCGTGCCATGATTGCGATGGCATTAGCCTGTGATCCAAAGTTGATTATCGGGGATGAACCAACCACTGCTCTAGACGTTATGGTTCAAGCCCAAATTCTTAATTTGCTCGAAAAACTTCGAAAGGATCTAAATATGTCTATGATTCTCATTACTCACGATTTATCAGTAATGGGAGAAACATGTGATAAGGCGGCCATCATGTATGCGGGGAAAATTGTTGAATTAGGAAGTGTGGAAAATATATTAGAGAAGCATCTACATCCCTATACAGAAAAGCTAGTACAGTCTTTTCCAGATATTTATGGAACTAGAGAAATGATTTCTTCCATACCAGGTTCCCCTCCAAATCTCTTAAATCCTCCTGGTGGTTGTTTATTTCATCCACGATGTGAGTTTGCAACGGAGGAGTGTCGTTCAAAAGAACCTGTCTTAAAGGAAGTCTCTCCTAATCATTTTGTATCCTGCCATGTAAGAGGAGGGGTCATGTGACTAACGTTGTTGAAGTAAAAAATTTAAAGGTTCATTTTGATGGTTACCAAGGATTTTTAAAGGATTTTTTCTCAAAAGAAAAAAAACTCATAAAAGCTGTTGATGGCATTGATTTGGAAATAAAAAAGGGTGAAATTGTTTCCCTTGTCGGAGAGAGTGGAAGTGGTAAGACAACAACAGGTAAAGCGTTACTCAGTTTAACACATCAAAGCGAGGGAGAGATTCTCTTTGAAGGAGAGTCTGTCTCTCAAAAAAATAAAAAAGCGATGAAATTGTTCCGTCAGAAAGCTCAGATGATTTACCAAGACCCTTATCAATCACTAAATCCGAGAAATATGATTTTGGACATAGTCGCGGAACCGTTAGTGGTCAATAAACTGGTCACGTCAGAACAGGAAAAAAAGGAACGAGTCATACAAGCCTTGGAAAGTGCAGGTATAAAGCCAGCCGAACGATTTATGTATAAGTACCCTCACGAATTAAGTGGTGGTCAAAGACAACGAGTAGTCATTGCAAGTGCGTTAATTTTAAATCCTTCTTTTATTGTGGCTGATGAGCCGGTTTCCATGCTGGATGTTTCGATCCGCGCGGATATTTTAAAGCTTATGGTTGAGCAGAGAGACGAAAAAGGTATTTCATACCTCTTAATTACCCATGACCTTTCATTAGCATGGTTGATTTCTGATCGAATTGCCATCATGTATTTAGGAAAAATCGTAGAGATAGGTGACGCTGAACTTATTGCAGGTTCTTGTATGCATCCTTATTCAAAAGCATTAGTTAGTGTCATGCCTGTTCCGAGAAAAATGAAAAATAGAGAGAGAATCATTTTAAAAGGTGAAACTCCTAATCCAGGACGAATCCCAACAGGCTGTCGTTTTCATCCACGCTGCCCAGCAGCAACGGATCGATGTAAAACAGAAGAGCCTGCACTAAAAGAAGTGGATTCAGGCCATTATGTTGCTTGTCACCTTGTATAGAAGGAGGAGAATCTTTTGGATAAATTAACTCAGTTTTTGGAGAGGGAAAGAAGCGAAGTCATTCATTTGAGCAAACAAATATTCAATCATCCAGAGCTCGGCTTACAAGAACAATTTGCTTCTTCTATCATGTGTGAATATTTGCAGTCAAGGGGTTTTACAGTCACGAAAGGTGTGGGTGGTTTACCAACTTCATATATAGCTAGTTTTGAAGAGGGGGAAGGGGGCTATCACATAGCTTTTTGTGCAGAGTACGATGCACTACCAGAGATTGGGCATGCTTGTGGTCATCATCTAATTGGAATGGCAAGCGTTGCTGCTGGTGTCATGTTGGCTGAACGTTTAAAAGAAGAAGGAATTCCTTTCCGGGTGTCTGTAATAGGTACACCCGATGAAGAAGGGACTGGCGGTAAAATCGATTTAATTCATGAGGGTGTCTTCAACGATGTTGATCTAGCCATGATGTTTCATCCCGGATTTAGTACGGAGATTCATGTTCAATCTCTTGCTTTCCATTCTTTTGAATTTATATTTCATGGGCAAACAGCCCATGCTGCTTCGGAGCCTTGGGAGGGAAGAAATGCCCTTGATGGGGTTATTCAAACATTTAATGCAATTAACGCATTGCGGCAGCATGTGAAACCCGATGTAAGAATACATGGAATCATTAAAGAGGGTGGATTAGCTACCAATATTATTCCCGAGCGTGCCATAGCAGAATTTTGTGTCCGTTCTCAGGACAATGTCTATCTCGAAAAACTAGTGGAAAAAATTAAAAATTGTGCAAAGGGCGCAGCGTTAAGCACTGGGACGGAACTTGAAATAAAAAAAATTGGCCATTCCTATGAAGCCATGAAAAGCAATCGAGTATTAGGTGATGTTTTTCAAGAATCTTTAGATGAATTGCATTTTATTGATCCTTCCCAATATGAAGAAGGAATGGGCTCCATTGACATGGGGAATGTAAGCAATGTCGTTCCTGCCATTCATCCCGTCCTATCATTAACTGATCAATTTGTTCCAGGACATACGGTCGAATTTGCTGAGATGTGTAATACGGACCAAGCTTATGAGACAATGTTGTTAGCAGCAAATGCTATGGCGTTAACAGGATTAAAAGTAATGAAAAACATGGGATTACAAAATAAAATTCGATCTGAATTTTTAGGGAATATAAAATAAATTTTTTCAACTGCACGAGAAATCATTGGTGGTGGAAAGATGGTAAACGAGCAAATAGAAGATTATGTGTTTCATAGGGACTTTTCAAAAACGTATCCTATTATCACGCATGGTAAGGGGATCTATCTATATGATGAGAATGGAAAAAGGTACATGGATGCCTGCTCAGGAGCAGTCGCCGCGAACTTAGGCCATGGTGTGGAAGAAATAGCAGAAGCCATGGCTTTTCAAGCAAAGAAGGCAGCCTTTGTCCATACCATGAGATTTGAAACAGAGGTTTTGTTCCAACTTGCTGAAAAAATTGCAAAGCTAGCACCTCAGTCATTGAAGAAGGTTTATTTTACATGTGGGGGATCGGAAGCAAATGAAAGTGCTATCAAGCTTGCAAGGCAATATCATAAGAATGCTGGGAGAAATGATAAACACATTGTCATTGGCAGATGGCAATCCTATCACGGAAACACGTTCGGTTCACTATCAGCAGGTGGAGACATAAAACGTCGTCAGACTTACACTCCAAATCTACTTAATTTCAACCATGTACATTCCCCTAACTGTGCGAGATGTCCGTATCAAAGAGAGAAAGAGGACTGCGAATATAAGCAAAATTGGTCATGTGTACGCGACTTTGAAAGCGTTATCACGGAGATTGGACCAGACAATATTTCTGCCTTTATTGCTGAACCCATTGTAGGCAGTCAGCTAGGTGCTGTCAGTCCCCCTGAGGTCTATTTTAAAGAGATTAGAAAGATTTGCGACAAATACAATATTGTTCTCATAGTAGATGAAGTAATGACAGGCTTTGGTCGAACTGGGAAAGATTTTGGTATCCAACACTTTGGAATTGTGCCAGATATTATTACGTTTGGGAAAGGAGTATCTGCTGGCTATGCTCCACTAGCGGGTATGATTGTTCACGACCGAATTGTCGATAGTCTAATAGAAAATAGTAAGGGGAAATTTGTTCATGGATTTACGTACAGTGGCCATCCCGTTTCAGTTGCAGCTGGTCTTTCTGCTTTAACTATTTATGAACGGGAAGGGATTTTAAAAAACGTCCAAGTTGTTGGAGATTATCTAAAACAACAGCTATTTGCCCTGAAAAAACGCTGTCCTATCATATTTGATGTGCGTGGTGAAGGCCTATTATTAGGAATTGAATTAGCTATTGATGGAGAAAGAGGAACACCTTTCCCAGAAGAGTTCCATGCTTCCGAACGGATCAATAGCATCGCAATGGACCTTGGAGCTGTGTTTTATCCAGGAAGTGGATCGATTAACGGCTATTTAGGAGACCATTTATTAATCTCACCACCGTTGACGGTTACCACGGGTGAGATCGACGAAATGGTAAGTATTCTAGAAAATTCCTTGAAGATTTATTTCGAAGAGCTAAAGGAGGAAGAAACGTATGAAATTACAAAATAAATCAGATGAAATTAAAGAAAAGGCAAAAAAACATTTATCTCCCGTTTTAACGAGGGTAACAGAATTAGTTATAGAAAAAGCAAAAGGTGCCAGATTTTGGACGGCAGATGGAGAGGAATACATTGACTTTGTATCCGGTGTGGCTGTAAATGCTGTTGGTCACGCCAATGATGCAATGGTTCAAGCAATTAAAGAACAGGCAGAGTCATTTATTCACTTCGGTCTGAACTATGGTTACTATGAATCAGCTGCAAATCTTGCAGAAAAAATTGCAGAAATTACACCAGGTGAATTAGATACAGTATTCTTTGCGAATTCCGGCGGTGAAGCTATTGATGGTGCATTAAAATTGGCTAAAGCAGCTACAGGCAGACCAGGAATCATTGCTTTTGAGGGTTCTTTCCATGGAAGAACACTTGGTGCAACTGCAATTACTGCTTCTAGCTCCAAATATCGGAAAAACTATGAACCTATCTTAGGTGAGGTGTACCATGCTCCTTATCCTTATCCATCTCTATTAAAATGTGTGAACGAAGAAGAGATTGTTCCTTATTGTTTACACCAGCTTCAAAAAATCTTTGAATTACGGATTGATCCATCCCGAGTGGCAGCTATTGTGATTGAACCTGTGATTGGTGAAGGAGGATACTACCCAGCACCTGCAGAATTTCTCCAAGAACTTAGAAAAATAACAGAAAAACATGGCATCCTATTAATCTTTGACGAAGTGCAAACTGGTTTTGGGCGAACAGGGAAAATGTTTGCGGCTGAGCATTCTGGTGTAACACCTGACATTATGGTTCTCGCAAAAGCACTTTCAGGTGGAATGCCGCTTGGAGCGATTGTAGCGAGTAAAGAGCTTCATGAAAAATGGCCAGTAGGGGGACATGGTTCAACCTTTGGAGGAAACCCCATTTCCTGTGCAGCAGCACTAGCAAATATTACTGTAATTGAAGAGGAAAAACTAGTAGAACGAAGCAGGGATTTAGGAGCAAACATTGTAGCACGGTTAAAGGAATCACTAGAAGGGTTAGCTGGGATTAAAGAAGTACGAGGATTAGGAATGATGATTGGTATCGAATTTCAAGAGGATTTTGCAAGTCATGTTGTTCCAGTTATCAAGCAAAAGTGTTTGGAACAAAAGCTTCTCATTATGAATTGCGGAGTACAAGGACAAACAATTAGGTTAATGCTCCCCCTCAATATTAATGAAGAGGATTTACATGAGGGCCTATCCATTTTAGAAGAGGCGATTAAAGAAACATTATAAAGGAGGTCAAACAATGATCCAACAAGCTGAGAAAAAAGGATTGTATATAAATGGTTCTTGGATTCAAGAAGAGGAACAGGAATTTTTTATAAGTATCAACCCTGCGACAGAGGAAGTGGTGGGCTACTGTGCGGCTACAACCCCGTCACAAGTGGATGATGCGGTAGAAAGTGCCCGAATGGCCTTCAAAAAGTGGAAAAACACCCCATTGCCAGATAGAGCCCAATTTCTATGGAAAGCTGCAAAGGCTTTTGAAGAGAAAAAGGAGTTCTTAGCTCAAATGATGACACAGGAAATGGGGAAGGTATTAGCGGAATCCCTTGGTGAAGTGGGTGTCGTCATTGAAACCTGCAAATATATGGCGGGAGAGGGAAGAAGACTTTTTGGTGAAACCGTTGGTGCGGGTGCTGAAAACCGCCATATTATGATGGTCCGTGAGCCGATGGGTGTTGTCGCTTGTATCACACCTTGGAACTTCCCTGTCTCATTGGCAGGCTACAAAATTTTAGCTGCCCTAATTAGTGGGAATACCGTTGTATGGAAGCCAGCCTCTGAAGTTGCTCTTTCAGCACAAATTTTTACAGATATTTTCCATGAAATTGGGCTCCCAAAAGGAGTCTTAAACTTAATTACGGGATCAGGAAGTAAGGTCGGGGCAAAGCTGGCTGAACATAAGGATGTAAAGGTCATCTCATTTACCGGTTCTACGGAAGTGGGGATTAAACTATCAGAAACAGCGGCCAAGACATTAAAAAGAGTAGCTTTAGAGCTTGGCGGGAAAAATGCTGTTATTGTGTTGAAAGATGCAGATCTAAAACTTGCCGCTGAAGCGATTGTTAAAGCTGCGTTTACAACAACGGGGCAAAGATGTACGGCTGCTAGCCGGGTCATTGTTGAATCAAAAGTAAAGGATGAATTACTAAACCGAGTTGTTTCTCTAACTAAACAACTAAATATAGGAAATGGCCTTGAACCAGGTATTGACATTGGTCCACTAACCAATAAACAGCAGATGGATACTGTTGAAAAATATGTAGCCTTAGCTGTTGAACAGGGAGCAATGATAGAATGTGGCGGTAAACGATTAGCAAGTGAAAGAGGATTCTTCTATGAGCCTACAATCTTAAGTAATGTGAAAAAAGAGGATGCGGTTGCTCAGGAAGAAATCTTTGGTCCAGTTTTAGCTTTTATCGAAGTTAATAGCTTTGAAGAAGCGATTGAAGTGAATAATGACACCATTTATGGGTTATCGACTTCATTGTTTACGAACAGCCTTTACTATGCAAATCGTGGGGCGAAAGAACTTGAAAGTGGGTTAGTTTATATTAATAACGGGACTTCCAACGCAGAACTTGGTGTAGCATTCGGTGGAACGAAACAATCAGGAAACGGACATCGCGAGGTATCCCATCATGCTTTTGATGTGATGACAGAGTGGAAATCAATTTATACTACCTATTAGTATTAACAGTGGAGTCCTTCAAAAATAGTTTCATATATTTAGTGCATTACTTATTATTATAAGGGAGATGTTTAATGAAAAAGCTTCGAGTTGGAATCGCTTTTTTCTATCATGAATCTCACAGTTTCGCTCCTTTAAAAACTGATATTGAAGCATTTTATAATGAGGGTTATTTTAAAGGAGAAGAAATTTTTTCTGCTTATACAGGGACAAAAACAGAAGTTGGCGGCTTTTTGGACGTGCTTACAAAGGAAGAGCAAATTCAAGTCGTTCCACTTTTATGTGCAGCGGCGACACCAGCAGGACCGGTAACGAATGAAGCCTATCAGCTAATAGAAAAAGAAATGCTGACGGAATTAGAGAAGGCCGGCAATTTAGACGGTTTGTTATTAGCTCTACATGGTGCCATGGTCGTAGAAGACCTCTTTGATCCTGAAGAGAATCTGTTAAGGGAAATTAGAAAAATCACAGGGAATGATATTTCGATTGCAACGACTTTAGATATGCATGCAAATGTAAGTGCGAGGATGTTAGAGCATACTCCTTATCATTTTGGATTTAAAACCTATCCCCACGTTGATATGTATAATCAAGGAGTTAATGCAGCTAAATTACTCCTTGAGGTCTTATTAGAACAAAAAAAATATGTCGCTTCCTTCATCAAGCTACCCATGATGCCACCTTCTATTAACATGCGTACAGTAGAAGGTCCTATGCATCATTTGATTGAACTAGCTTTAAAACTTGAAGGAGAACCTTCTATTATTAATGCTTCTGTATTTGGCGGATTTCCGTATTCCGACATTCCGATGGTTGGGGCTAGTGTTCTTGTTATTGCAAATGACAAAAGCAGTGCAGATAAGGCGGCTAGTAAATTAGCAAATAAATTTTGGGAGCTTCGGAATGAATTTATTATGCGGCTCCCAACTGTTAAAGAAGGAATGAATCAGGCTTTGTCATTAAAGGAAGAAAAACCTATTGTTTTGGCTGATATCTCTGATAACCCATTAAGTTGTGGCAGTGGTGACACGACCCTTTTATTAAAAGAGTTTATCAACATGAATCAACCCCACACGTTGTTTGGTGGATTGACTGATCCTGAATCGATTGAAAGATGTCAGAAGGCTGGAGTAGGAAATATGGTCATGCTTGACCTAGGAGGGAAAACTTCTCCTGAGTTTGGTAGGCCTGTTCAAGTAAGAGCAAAGGTGCTGGCTCTTTCAGATGGAGTTTTCTACAATAGCGGTCCCTTCAATCAACATTTAAGAATGGATGTGAAAGGGGCAGCTTATATTAAAGCGGGAGAAGTGGATATTCTTCTCATCGGGCGCCCTATGTCAGCAAATGACCCGGAAATGTTTCGACATATAGGTATTGAGCCAACCGCTTATTCTATTTTAGGGTTAAAAGTGAAAAATCACTTTCGGGCAGCTTTTGATCCTTTAATTAGTAAGGTCATTTATGTAGATGCGCCAGGAGTGGCATCTAATGATTTACAGCATTTTTCTTATAAAAATATCCCAGAGAAAATATGGCCGCTTAAAGATATAGATTATGCTGTATTAATGGAGGTATAAGATATGACAGTTATGGAAAAGAATTTTTATATTGATATTCCTGTAAAATTAACGCCGGAAGACCAAAAAATGATGATGGAGTTGGAAAATGATGCATTTCCAGGCACAGGTGCCGTTGACGAACAGACACTTGTGCCTATAGCTCGCTTTGGAAAACTCATTTTATATAAACAACCAAGTGATGACCGTCCTGTGGCCGTTTGCGAGTGTATGAGAGATTATAAGAATCCCAATAAAGCCTATATCTTTGGCTATTATGTTCGCTCCGATTATAAAGGCAAGGGAGTCGGAAAAATATTCTTGCAGGAAGTAAGTTCTATTCTGAAAAATGATGGGTTTTCTGTTGTTTGCTTAACTGTTAGTGTGAAAAACCTTCCTGCTGTAAAGTTATATGAAAAAGAAGGATTTGAAATTAAAGAAACAAGATACTCTGAGTTTGGAGTAGGGGAAGATCGTTATTATATGGAGAAAGCACTTTAGTTCTAGATTGAATTGTATAAAAAAGCTGCAGACTGAAATCAGGCTGCAGTTTTTTTATTTGGCTCTGTTATCATTCATTGTTGATTTAAGTGTAGGTAGAAGAATTATTAAGCGGAGAATTTCCGTCTATTGTATATAGAGGCAGATTAATAAGCAGAAATAAGCGGAGAAATTCCCTTTAACTGCTCTAAAATAAGACAAAATCCAATGATTTGGATCATATAAACGGAAAAATTCCCCTTATTTTTAAGGAAATAACGGCATTTCCCAATTTAAGCGGAATTTTTCCGTTTATTTTTCAAACACTATAAATTCAACATACAGTGATAACAGAGCCTTTTATTTAAGAAAAGTCTGTTTCAATACTGTTTTTAGTATTCTAGGGTGCATGAGTGTTGTCATTGGATGAATAAGGTTCATAACTTTATATAATGAGTTATAAACATATTGATTTCGCGACGAAATAAGAAAGATATTTTTGGCGTACCATTGTTGAATGAAGATTCCCATAGGCTTTTTTCCCTTTGTTTCTGGATAACGAAAATCTTCAGTCATGACCATATTCCATATAGGAGAAATAATTTTCGTAGCCTGTTTATGAAACGTAGTTGCAATTTTTTTCATGGAACGGTCACTCTTCTTAAAAAGTCGTTGGAGCGCAAGTGCTTCTAAAACAGATATACTCATGCCTTGTCCAAAAACAGGATCAATTCTGCAAATTGTATCACCTATAACTAAAAGACCTTCTGGAAAATGTTTAACTTTTTGATATTGTCTCCAAACAATTTGGGGTACCCGGTAAATGGAGGTGCTTGATAAAGGGATAGCATCCTTAATTTCTTCATAGATATCTAGTTTTGGCAATTTTTTTGCGAGTTCTATAAAGCCTCCATCCACATTAAGGTCTTCTTTTTCATTTATTATATTATGGTAGCCATTAATTGTGACGAGGAAACGATTTCCCTCTACTTTTGAGATGGTACCACCCATTTTCTCTACTGGAGGATTGGGATATAAAATTTTTATTGCCCAGTCTCTGTCTTGATTATTAGCTAATTGAAAGGTTCTACTAATGTAACTTAAGCCTATATTAGCCTTTCTTTCAGGTATATGTATTCCTAGTTTTTCAAACCACTTAGAGGTAATACCACTCACACCACTAGCATCCACTACTAAGTCTGCAAGTATCTTTTCTTTAATGCCACTTCTATTAATAACTTCAACGCCAAAAATGATATTCTCTTTTTCTTTATATATAAAGTTTTGGACCACTTGGTTGTACTGAATTGTTACATTCGGTATTCTCTTAATATATTGTTCTATGTGCCATTCTAAATGGGGACGTGTTTGAAGGATTGTGGAATATTCACCTTCAAATCGTAGCTTCCAAACACCATGATGAAACCATACAAGATCTTTTGTAGAATTTATTTTTATGGCCCCACTTGAATAAAATCTTTCAGTAATTCCTGGAAATAAGGATTCCAGTCCGGATTCACCAGCATGGAGAAGTGCGTGTATATGCTCGCCTTGTGGAGTACCCTTTCTAGGGAACGGGCCTTCAGGTTCCTGATCACGTTCTAGGATGACTACCTCATGAAAAAAATCAGACAACACACGAGCCGCTAATTTTCCTGAGATTCCACCACCAATCACTACTGCTTTTTCCTTTCGAGACAAAGGCTGAACACCTCACATATCTATTTTTCTTCTTACTAAAGATAGCATATTATTTTCATTAGGGATATATTGTTAACTCGAGTCAGGTATTAAAACATTAAGACAGTCAATAAATTTAAAAGCAGTATAATAGGATTACATTTTATATTTTTGGAGTTGAGTCGGTTGAGTCGTTTATTTGCTAAATGGTATGACTTTTTTATGAATCCGCTAGAGAAAAAGAAGTTTAAGAGGATAAGAAATGAACTTATTTCAAAGGCAGAGGGGAATGTCCTGGAAATAGGGGCAGGGACTGGAATCAATTTCCCTTTTTATAAAGGAGTAGAAAAGGTGACTGCAATAGAACCTAGTCCCCATATGATTGAACGTTCGCTATCAAAAATGAAACAAACGGTTACCCCTATCGAAATGGTTCAGGCAAGTGCAGAGGAATTGCCTTTTGAAGATAATACATTTGATACAGTTGTAGCAACTCTTGTATTTTGTACGATTCCCAATCCTAAAAAAGCTCTTTTAGAACTGAACCGGGTATGCAAACCTGAAGGGAGAATTCTGCTATTTGAGCATGTAAAAATGAAAAGTCAATTTTTAGGTGCACTTCAGGAGTGGTTAACTCCAGCATGGAAAAAAGTCTGTGATGGTTGTTGTTTAAATCGGAACACAATGGAGTTATTTCAAGAACACGGAGTCTCAATAAATAGTATTGAAACATATTATAGTGATTTATTTATTTCTATAGTGGCGACCAATAAAAAATAGATAGACTAGGCACATTTATTGAATATTCATTTTTTTCTTTCTATAATCGAAATGTTACATAATATGATTCTATACAAAGGTGTGAACAATTATGAAAATAGTAGCGATTGTAGGAAGCTTGCGGAAGGGCTCTTTTAATAAGCAATTGGCAGCAACTATTAAAGAGCGGCAAGTCCAAACATTCGATTTAGAAATATTGGACCTTGGCTTGCTCCCGCATTATGATCAGGATACTGAAAACAATCCTCCTGAGTCTGTAATTGACTTTAAGAGGAAGGTAAAAGAAGCAGACGGGGTGATCATCATTACTCCTGAATACAATTGGTCAATTCCTGGTGTGTTAAAAAATGCACTAGATTGGCTATCTCGTGTTGATAAAGTACTCATTGGAAAACCTGTAATGACGGCGGGTGCGACTACTGGATTAATGGGTACTATACGTGCACAGCTCCATTTGCGTCAAATCTTAACTGCCTTACAGGTAAAACTTTTGTCGCCAGTTGGCAATGAGATCTTAATTAATCAATCATCAGCAAAGTTTGATGAAGAAACCGGAAAGTTAGTAGATGAAGCCACATTATCATTTCTTGATGATGTCATTGAACGATTTGTAAATTTTATTAAAGAATAAGGAATAGTGCATGTCCAAAGACTTTGAATGATAAAAAGTGATGGGACAGTCATAGGTTCCACTCACAGTAAACTATAATATATTGTAGTTAAAGTGAGGTGGAACCTTTGTATTTTTTAAAATTTATTTCTGATGATGTTACATCAAGCCAATTGACCTTCCAGAAGCAATCAAAAACAAGACAGCTTGTTTTCGGTGGGCTATTCGCCAGTCTGGCAGCAGTTCTTCAAGCAGCTGGTGATCTTTTACCTGGAGTAGGATATTTTATAAGTCCATTTGCAACAGCTCCCATCCTAATCTGCGCTATGCTTTCATTTCCACTTGGAGTTATGTCCTATATTCTAACAAATCTATTATTACTCATCCTCCAACCAAGTGAATTAATGGTATTTCCTTTCACAACTGGCTTGTTAGGACTTAGTGTCGGGGCTGCTTTTCATTTTTTTAAGATGAGACTGACCATCATTCTAACTGGTACAATGGTCTTAACGTTAGGAGTTAATAGCCTATTATATGTTTTTCATTTCCCCGTACTAGGTCCAATTGTATCTAACTCTTTTTCATTTTATATATCAGGTGGTATTTTCTTATTTTCCTTCCTTTATAATTGGATTTTGGTAGACGTTGGCTTATTTTGTTTTAGACGACTTAAGAAAACTAAAGCCTGGTAACCTTCCAAAATCCCAAAGACAATTATTTAGGTGAAGAGGAGTTTACATGACAATATCAATTAAGACAATTCCCTTTAAAGACAGCAATTCTTCTTTAAGTATGGTCTCAAATTCAATGAGGTTTCTTGCTCTTCTTCCTTTTATTCCAAAGCTTTCTGCTAATTGGATGAAGTCTGGGTTTTGGAAGGTTACTCCATAACTTTTCCCAAACATTTTATCCATCTGTTGCACCTCAAGTTTTAACATCGAGTCATTTAACACAATTATTATAAAGGAGAGACCAAGGCGTTTAGCCGTCTCAATTTCTGCAAAATTCATTAGCACACCACCATCGCCAGTTATACAGATTACGGGGTCAGACGGACACGCAAGCTTGGCTCCTATGGATCCTGGTAATGCGATTCCCATTGAAGCAAGTCCGTTTGAAATGATACATCTATTTGGCATTTTAGGTTGATAGGTGCGTGCAATTGAAACTTTGTGAGACCCGACATCTGAAATTACAATCGTGTTGTCCAAAGTATGTCTTTCAATAATATAAAGAATATTTTCAATTGTTAAAGTATCGGTACTAGGCTTGTCAGATTTATTAAATATTTGATAAGTTTTTTTTATTTCCTCCTTAAGATTGCCAGAAGGTACCCATGATTTAGCAGGAATTTCAAATTGATTCAGTAACTGAAGAGTTTTCTGTATATTACCGACCAATTCACAATCTACAGGATAATATTCATTTATTTCAGCAGGGAGGCTGTCGATATGTAAAATAGGAAGTTTGTTAGCATTCCAATCCTTGGGCAGCTTTTCTACAAAGTCGAAACCTATAACAATTAGGAGGTCAGCTTCATTAATACCTTGTACAACCATATCGTTTTCATTAAATCCTAATGTAAAAAAGTTTAGTGGGTTCTCTTTATCTAACACACCTTTTGCCATAAAGCTGTGTGAAACTGGGGTTTGAAGGGTATTGATAAACATCTGAAGCTCTGAGATTGCATCTTGCCTAATTACTCCGTTTCCGATAATAATAAAGGGTTTTCTATGTTTTTGAATAGAAGTTATAGCTGATTTGATAGATTCTAAAAAAGGGATACT
Source organism: Neobacillus phoenicis (assembly GCF_047302305.1). Lineage (NCBI taxonomy): Bacteria > Bacillati > Bacillota > Bacilli > Caryophanales > Bacillaceae > Neobacillus > Neobacillus phoenicis. The sequence goes on from NZ_CP154847.1 coordinate 2,830,307, forward strand.
TTCAGGTAGAGGTGTCACAGGTATGGGACTATTTTGAATCATTTGGGGAGAAAAGTTCTCCGGTAATGTAATGGCTACCGAACCTGGTTTCTCCATTTGTGCGATTCTAAAAGCTTTTCGAATTACGACAGGCACAGACACTGCTTCCTTGATTTGTGTGCTCCATTTGGTTGTGGGCTCTACTATTTTTACTATATCTAAATATTGATGTGATTCATTATGATGTCGATCGACACCTGCTTGTCCAATTAATGCCACCACAGGTGAATGATCAAGCTGTGCGCTAGCAATACCCGTCAATAAATTTGTAGCACCTGGGCCCAATGTCGCTAAACAAACACCCACTTTTTTTGACAGTCTGCCATATACATCCGCCATAAATGCAGCACCTTGTTCATGCCTGACATTAATGAACTTAATTTGTTTTGATTTTGATAACGAATCTGTTAAATCAAGCGATTCCTTACCAACGATGCCAAATACATATTCCACGCCTTCATTTTCTAAGCAATGTACGAGTACGTCCGTGACTTTCATAGTTCCTCCTTTAGATCCTTATTTCCATTGTTTGGCTTCGGTACAGAAAATGAACATGAATCATAATAATCCTAGTTTTAGCCAATTCCTAATTAATCATTAGTTAGGTAACTGATATACATTAATGAATCTGCAATGTTTAAAAATTTTTTTACAATAGTAGGACATTTTACCTCTATTTATATTGTTTATATGTTAAAATTAGAAAATTAAAAGGGGGTATAGGAGTTTTGTTATATAATATTGTATTATTTATACATATTTTAGGGGCTGTTATCATGTTTGTAGCCGTTGGCTTCACCCTACTGGCTATGATTTCGATGCTTTATTCTACAAAAACGGAAGGACTACGGAATTGGGCTGCACTTGCAGTTAAGCTGGATGGATTACTTCCATTCAGCGTGATTTTGATTTTAGTCCCAGGGTTATACTTGGTATTCACCTCGTGGGGATGGGGGAATTCATGGGTAGACATTTCGTTGGCTATGTTGCTAATTATGACTTTTATGGGGCCAATCATTAATTTGCGCAGGTTAAAGTCTATTTTAAATGGTGCCATGGCTGAGACGGAGTTGGTTCCGTCAGAGGGATTGTTGGAAAAAGTTAGAGATCGTATACTTTGGAATTCTGTTTTGATAATGACGATGTTAACGATCTCTATCCTGTTCTTAATGACTGTAAAATTAACTATGAGTGGTTCCATAATTACAATTGTGATAGCAATTATCTTAGGGCTTCTTGCAGCTAACATTCTTATAAGTCGAGCAACAAACACTTTCTCATCAACTAATTCGAAAACGACTGTAGTGAAGTGAAACTTAAAAGATGGTCTCGTAGAAAATCTATGAGACCATCTTTTTACCTTTTTAGAAATCAAAATTGTCCGGATCCGCTCCAAATCTCTTGTTCTCGTTTAGTGCATTTATTTTCTCCATGTCACTTTCATTTAACGTAAAATCAAAAATATTAGCATTTTCAATAATTCTGCTTTCTTTGATTGACTTTGGAATGGTTACAATTCTATTTTGTAGGTCCCAGCGCAAGATAACCTGCGCGATTGATTTATGGTGAGCTGAAGCAATTTCCTGTAATACAGGGTGATCAAGTAGACGACCTTGTCCTAGAGGCGCCCAAGCCTCAATTTGTATCTCATGCTTCATACAAAATTCTCGCAATTCTGGCTGTGAGAATAGGGGATGTAATTCCACCTGATTGACCATTGGTTTAATCTCAGCAATAGACATTACATCTTCAAGATGGTGGATATTAAAATTGCTGACACCAATTGCCTTCACACGGCCCTCTTTATATAATGTTTCAAGAACCTTCCACGTATCTTTATACTTTTCCTTTACTGGCCAGTGAACCAGATACAAATCAACATAATCAAGACCAAGTTTACTTAGGCTTGTTTCAAATGCTTCAAGGACGGTATCATTCCGCTGATCTGAATTCCACACTTTTGTAGTTATAAACAACTCTTCCCGTGGAATACCTGCCTCTTTAATGGCTTGTCCTACACTTTCTTCATTATCATAAAGTGCAGCAGTATCAATGCTTTTGTAGCCAGCATTTAGAGCATGTTTTACAGCATGCAGTGCTTCTTCTCCTTGGCGCACTTTATAAACACCAAGTCCAAACCATGGCATTTTAACTCCATTATGTAATGTGGTTGTATCGTGTAAGCCTTTCATATCATCAGTTTCCTCCTTGAAATATATTAAAATTAGTATAGTACTTACTAAAGTTGAAAATCAATGAAATGGGTTTTATGGAATATCAATCCATGTAAAATAGGACCTTGAATAATGGGATACATATATCCTGGTCCTATGTGATGATTTGCTTAATAATCGGTTACTTCAAAACCTCTATCAAGAAAAGCTTCAATGACCTCACTAATTTGAAAAGAAACTTGTGGTAGGTCATAGTTTTCAAAGGCATGTTCACAACTGGATTTATAGGCCATAATTTCATCATAATGGCTCATATGACGATTAATATCGGCTGTATTATCTTGGCGTTCTTTTTGTCTTTCAATAACTGTATCTCGGTCAGCATAAATGAAGAAACGCATGACTCGTTCTCCATATAACTTCTTCAATTTTTCTGTACCTTCAGGATTTAAAGTTAAATAAACAAAATTATGATTCTCGAATGCTTTTACAATATCCTGTTCACAAATACCATAATAGAATCCATCTATTTCTACACTTTCTAGAAACTCATGGTTTTCTTGCATTTTTTTGAAATCTTCTTCATTAATAAAATGGTAGTCTTCACCATTTTTCTCATAAGGACGGGGAGGACGAGTAGTGTAGGAGAGCACAGTTTCCATATCAAAAGCAGTTGCGACCATTTTAGCGATAGTTTTTCTTCCAGAGCCATCTGGTCCAGTGTAAATAAATATTTTTTCTTTTTCTTTAATCTTGTACATAGCAAACCTCCTGCAATGAATTATAGATCTCATAAAAAGAACATTGGGGAATGAGCAAATAAGTATTTTCCCTTATTAGATTTTTGAGGATACTAATAGTATAACAGATTCTCAAATAAATATCTGACTTTTCTGCTTTTTAGGACAGTTATCGGAGATTATGCTTTACAAAAAGTACTTTTAGTACTCTATAAGACTTTAAATGTTACAAAGCTGTGAACGAACCAGTGTCTTTAAGTGATTTTTATTAACACGAATATAGCAGGTTTTAACATACTTATCATAAAATAAAGAATATACAATGCATGTATAGTGAAAAGTACAAAGTATTCAAATGGAAAGAGAAAAAACAACTAGATCTGAGGTGGATGGGAATGTGGCCTTTTAATGGCAAGAAAAACAAGTATAAAAGAGATGAAAGGTTATATTATTATTCCCTTAAACAGACCACTGAAGGAACTGAATTTCAAGAAATGGTTAATAAATTGAAAGAAATATTTTCTAACACCTCCAATCCATTCATTATTTTGTGTGTGGGTTCCGACCGTTCAACAGGAGACTCACTCGGACCACTTGTAGGTACGATGTTAAAAGATAGAAAAATTCCATATCCTGTTTATGGAACATTAGAAGAACCAGTCCATGCATTAAATATTAAGAAAACAATGAAAGATATTTCACAAACTTATCATGAGCCATTTATTTTAGGTATTGATGCCTGTTTGGGTGATGAAAGACAAATAGGGTTCATCTTGTTAAAAGAAGGACCTTTTATACCAGGAATGGCTTTAAACAAATCTTTACCTAATGTCGGAGATTACCATTTGAAAGCAATTGTTAATTACCTGGACCCACTATCTCCCGCCCAATCACTTAATAATACAAGATTGTTTGTCGTAATGAGACTTGCTGAAATGATGACAAAGATGATTACGGATGCAGTCTTTGATGAATCTATGGTCCATTAGTAGGGTGAAATCAGGATAACAAGAAATTTTATTGTGGAAAATTCATCCATATAAGTTGATGTTTACAAATAGATTACGATATAATTGGTACAATGTATACCTAGAAAGAAGGAGAAAAAGTGGGGAATAATTGGGTAGAGGAAGACCTAATATCTTTGCGCGAAAGGGTCTATATACACATAAAAGACTTGATCTTAGAAGGTGAATTTAAAACAGGAGATCGTTTAGTGGAACGTGAACTGGCTGAACGATTGAATATAAGTAGAACACCTATTCGTGAAGCGCTATTTAGATTAGAATCACAAGGGTTTGTAAAAACAGTTCCTAGGAAAGGTGTAATCGTTGCAGATATTTCTGAGAAGGAAATTATCGAAGTATTTACAATTCTTTCATCTCTTGAAGTATTGGCAGCGAAATTAGCCGCTCAAAAGTTAGATGATGATGCGAAAAGTAAATTTATTGAATACAGTAGAAAGATTGAAGACTGTCTCAAGGAAGATAATGACCAGGATTTCTCTCATCTACATGGTGAATTGAATCATCTCCTATACAGCTCGGCTAAAAATAACAAGTTATATGAAATGCTGAGTGGATTATCTGATTATATTAGGGCATTTGCAAAAACGGGATATAAAAATCCTGGCCGTCCAAAACAGTCTATGGAAGAACATTTAAGAATTATGGAAGCCATCGTAAATCAAGAAGTGGAGATGGCTGAATATTTGACCAAAATCCATATTGAAAATTCTCGAAAAGCGTATATTGAAGCCGTGAATATTGGAAAGAAAAAATAAAAAGTGAAACTTCATCACCGGATGGAGTTTCACTTTTTATTTTTATACCCCAATGACAAGGGCTGAAGTTAGATTTTTTAAAACCTTCGCCACACTCATTGATACTATGGGGCTAGATTTTGGGTTTTGAGTAAAAGGATTGTTCTGCACTGAAATCTCAACTTGACCAAAATACCCTTTTGCTAGGATTGTATGTGTGTTTTTAGTAATTGTCGGGTCAACATACACTTGAACCCTTGTGTCCTCAAATCCTATACCAGCAAGACTTAGTGCAGCTGAGACATTTACATTTTCTGGGAATAATTTTGCTGCGTGTCTAGCATTCCCGTCGAAAATGCAATATGGCTCCTGAATAGTTTCAAGATTTACTTTTTCCTCTGCTATTGTTCCATACCAACTTTTTGGTGGTTTCCTCGTAATAAGTCTTATTTCATCAATCTCACCTAAAATACCTGAGGCTATTCGATCTAAGCCAGCGATAGCTGCAGAGGGGATAATCAATTGTTTATTATGTGTAGTGGCTGTATTCATCAATGACTCATAGAAGTCAATATTTGCAAGTGCACCAACGGAAAGAATAACTAGGTTACTCCCTGATGTAAGAGCTTTTTCACCGTAAAGCTGGAGGGCGTGATGTCCAGCAGCTTCAATTATGATATCTAAGTTTTGATTAAAAAAAACTTCTTCCTCCGTTGTAACAGTACAATGTACGGGGGGAGTATCAGTAGGATTCAGTGGGGTTCTAACTAAAATGGCTTGAAGTTTTACATTTCCAGCCTGTCCGGACGCAATTAATTCGCTAATACTCCTACCAAGTGTGCCGAAACCAATAATACCAGCTTTAAGCATATTTATTCTCCTCTTGTCTAAATTTTAACAAACTAAAAACATTTGAAACTATGAAACTACGACTTTTTTTGTATACTATATACCAATAATTTTCTTTATTTTATCTAAAAAATTTCTTGAAATCAAGGTTTATATTATGAATATATATAAACTTCTAAATTTTCAAAATTGTTTTGCAAAGTAAAGAGAATAATGTTATATTTATTTCAACCTTATAGTTAACAAGGTCTACATAGTGAAAAAAAGAGGGGGGAGTGGCCATTTTCCTGGGAGATCATACTACCAAAACAACCTTTACTATTAGTTATTTGGTGGAAACAATTCGTTAGGATGGTATGAAAGATTGGTTATAAGTTATTTAAAATGAAGTAGAATTGATTAGGGTATTATGTTTTTTTTATTTTTTATAACCATGGTATACAATCCACAAAATACAAAATATTTCCTTTGTTAGTACTTCTAAATAATGAAAATAGCACTTGTTAAGCTCTAAGGTGACAAAAGATTTATAAAGTAGAGGAAAACACCAAGAGTAAAGAAGCATTATTAACTAATTCCTCTCCTGCGCTCCTTTCCATGAAATGATGGAAGACTTTCGTATTGTTTTAAATTATTTAAGATAACGGAGGGGAACTATGGAATTAACTGCAGCTCATTGGATTTATTTAATTGTAACTTTAGCAGTCATCGTCACCATGCTTTTTAGAAAAGGTGTTGTTTTACCTATTATCATTGGAACTTTTTTAGTGGCAGTCGTCTATAAAGGTAGTTTAATAGCTGGTTTTCAAGCAGTATTTAACGCGAACCTTGTAGCTGCTAAGGAGCTATTTAGTATTTTCCTCATTATATCTATTATGATTGGTCTTCTTAACTCTTTAAAAGATATCGGCGCGGATAAAAGAATGGTTGTCCCTATACAAAAAATTATGGTGAATGGACATGTTTCTTATTTAGTGCTAATGGTTACTACGTATGTAATATCACTTTTTTTCTGGCCAACACCTGCTGTACCGCTCATTTGTGCTCTGCTTGTACCGGCTGCAGTAAGTGCAGGTCTACAACCTATGACTGCAGGGATGGTTATTGTTATTGCAGGTCAAGGAATGGCACTTTCTTCCGACTATATCATGCAAGTAGCACCTATGCTTAGTGCGAAGGCAGCAGGAATTGATAAAGCTGCAGTTGCGGATAAGGGTTTAATTCTCTCTGTTATTACAGGAGTTAGTGCTCTATCGATGGTTTACTTGCAACATCGTAAGACCATTACAAAAAAATCCACTTCAGAATCTGGACTTGGGTTTAATCAAGGCGAAAAGGCATTTTTCGATGTAGCAGATGAGCTTGCAGCTACTGCAGTAGATAGTGAAGAGATCCTTAAGAGAAAACAAACTTGGGGCAAAGTATTTTCCATTCTTGTTCCAGTATCTATGTTAGCAGTAATGATTTTTATGTTCCAGACCAAATTAGGTGGTGGATCTGGATTTGAAGGTACAGATGGAGCTGCTTTTATTGGTGGTGTTGCAACCATCCTGTTACTATTGGCGACAATTGCTTTTAACAGACTACATTCGCTTGATAAAATAAGTGATCATATTACCGAAGGATTTGTATTCGCTTTTAAGGCAATGGCTCCTGTTATTCCGATTGCTGGTTTCTTCTTTATGGGTAGCAGTGATTTTACACCAGCGATTCTTTCGTTAGGGGAAGATGCCGCAAAGCCTGCTTTTCTATTTGATATGATTCAAGCTGGTCAAGATTTTATCCCGCATAACCCGTTTTTTGCAGGACTTGGTATATTGATCGTGGGATTAGTTACAGGATTAGATGGCTCTGGGTTCTCGGGGCTCCCTTTAACAGGAGCTTTATCTGGAGCATTAGCTAATGGGAGTGGGCTAGATGCTTCGACCATGGCAGCTATTGGACAAATGGGTGCTATCTGGGGAGGAGGGGGCACAATTATTGCTTGGTCATCCTTAGTAGCAGTAGCAGGCTTCCTACAAATCTCACCTATTGAGCTTGCGAGGAAGAACTTCATTCCAGTCATGACAGGTCTAATTCTCGCTACAATTATAGCGGTAATCATTTGGTAAAATAAATAACAAGCTAGTATCTATAAATAGGGGGCTATCCTAAATGTCAGTAATACTGATTAATAGGAGGCCCTTATTTTCATGAAGGAAGGTGCAGTTGTTATTTTGGTGGGATGGTTTTCATAGGATGATAGAAAAAAGAGGAGGTACAAGATGATAAAAAAAGTGGGTTTAGTAGGACTTGGTAAATTAGGTACTGCGATGCTAACACATTGGGATCAACAAAGAATTTCAATAGGCCTATACCATCCTAATCGAACGAAAGCAGAACAAATTGTTCAACATTATCAAACTAGCTATCTTTTGAAGGAAGAAGATCTATCGGAATTAGATGTGTTAATCCTAGCCCTTCCTGCAATGGAGGTAATCCCATTTATCTCAAGTCTAAAACTCCAAAGTAAGACGCAGCATTCTCCCTATATCATTAATATGGCTACAAACCTCCATACGTTTGATATTAGGCACATGTATTCAACATTAAATGTGTATGGAATAAAATATATGGGGCATGCGAGAGATTTATTAGAACATGGAAATGGCTTGTTTATTTCAGAAAGTCTTTTACCCCCCATTGTGGAAGAATATTTTAAGTTTCTTGGAAAGATCGTAGTGGACAGTGAAGATTGCTTAACACAAGTAAATAAAATAGCAACCTATTACGCACTAAAAACTGCGATAAATTTAGAGAATGAATTTGCAAAAAGGGGACTATCTACAGAGTATTTAAAAAGAGCATTAACATCTCTTGCTCCTGAAGTGATACGTTCGTATAGTGAGGGGAGTCTTGGTCATTTTGCTAAGGAAATTGTGAACCAAATTCAAGAAGAAAAGTGAGGATTCATTAAGAGAGGTGTCAGTTGATTGACACCTCTTTGAATGTTCACTTTCAACCTAAGAACAACTGTAAAACAAATAAATACAACATAACACATGCAATATAAAGCCCAGCGAAGGATAAATTCCAATTGGACACTTTGTAGGAGGTCTCTTTAACAATGTTTGACATAAGACCTAACGTCGCATTATATGGCCCCACAAGAAAGGATGAAACAGCTCCTGCTAACATAGCTACAGTTAATATATGAGGAGATATCCCAATGACCTTTGGATTTAAGCCTTCAAGCATTAATGCAAGAGAAACAGCAGGATGAAGTCCTAGAAAAGCAAAAGCCAAAGGGATTAAAGGTAGTAAAAGTAAAAAGATTTCCACACCTGCAAAATGAATAAAATGATTGACTATCGAGTCCAACCAGACATTGGTATGTGAAACGTTGATAGTTGAAATAAAGAAACCTGCTGATAGATAAATGAAGAATTGGTCTTTCATACTTACAGAAAAGGACTGGAAATGCTTAATTAAGTGTGAACAAAACTCTTTACCCTTTTTTAATAAAAGAGACCAAGTAAGAGCAAAGGGGATGACCATCAAGGATATTAGAATTAAAAAAGGATAAGGAAACTTTGTTTCTACTAATGAAATAACCACATTGAAAATAATGATCGCTAGAAAAATTTGAATTACTCTACCAGAAGGAGGGGACTGACTAGACTCTATCGTAGCAGCAGTCTCATGGATGGCAGTGCTTTTTTGATTTGGGGCCAAGATTTTTGCCTTACGAGAACCAATATACCAGTCAATCCCTATGCCTAAGATACTTAAGGGAACAACATAAGGCAAAATTGATACCCAGCTTACGTCCGTCATTGTAATGACAATACCGACAATGGGGGTAACAGGTGCCCAAATTAAAGGCATGGCGAATCCACGCGTAATGGCTCTGCTCATGAAGCGTTCTTTATTTTTAACTGGAATGATATCTAATGCAGGCCTAATAGAGTAGTAGGTCATTGGTAAGGTGGCAAGATTCATAAAGATACTAAAAAAATAGGAAATTCCTGATGTAATCATGTAGAGTTGTCCAGAATTTTTCACTTTTTTTTGAATAATGGTTTGTATGCCTCCACTGTAACCGCCTAATTTTATCGGAATTCCTAAAATTGGAATTAGTGTAAACATGGTAAGCAAGTCTAGCATAGGACCGAAGGAAAGGATATATTGCTGCCAAGAAGCTTCGCTTGTCCACAATAGGAAAGTACCAAGTATTAGAAATGTACTTCCCAATAGTTGGACAAATCGTTTTGCTTGAAATAATGTCCATAGTACTATAACAAGACTTAAACCGGAGATTATTGGGCCAATATGAAACATAGGCATAAGAACATCGATTAAATACAATAAAATAACAGAAAACAGCATAAATCTCAGCATATATACACCCTAACCTTTAAAATTGTATACCAAGTGGGTTTTTTTAAGTGGATATTGACACATTTCCGCCATTTTTTAAAATTATTTTTGGTATTTGGTATACAAAAATGTTGTTTTATTTTTAATCACATAATACAATTACAGTATCAAATAACTATTTATACAGGGGGATCTAACATGTTTAACTTTCTATTTGGATCTAAAAAAGCAGCGGAGAAAGCTGAGAAGAAATTAGCATCACTTAAAAAAACCTTGAAGTTCTAAAAACCCCTTTTAAAAACCGTCACTTTATATGGCGGTTTTTTTATTTTTATGGCAAACAATATATAAAAAAACGGAGAGACACCGCTTTTCTCTCCGAATTTTTCATATATAGAAGCTCTATTTCTTAAACGGCTACTTCATCTGATTTTACTAGCTTAGAATTTACAGAATCTTCACTATTACCAGATGCTTTAACGATCTCGCTTAATTCTTCTCGAGCCGCTTCAATTGTATCAAATCGTTCAAAAAACTTCACAGCTATATGATTTACGTATTCTTTTCCTTCATAGTTTTCAAATAGTTGTATTTTCATATTCTCATCAAGTACTTTTGCAATTGTGTATTTCGCCTTTAACTTATCAAAGAAATAGAAGTGATAGGTTTCAACAGGCTCTAAACCATCATTGTCGAGAATTGTTTGAAATGTATCCTTATTCGTTAGTACAATATATTTTCCCAAATAAAACACCCCTTCAGTAAGTATTAATCCATTCGTAATTAAGTATAATGAATAAAAATTTTTTAAGTGTTCTACCACCCCTATGTGGAACATTGTATACCAAACTACTTGTGTATATTTTATCTCAAATAGAATAAATATTCAAGTTATATTCAAAATATTTAAATAATTAGTGAAATTAAAAAATCCGGTTTGCTTCTATCACAAAAAGATTGTATACTTCAAGAAAGGTTCTAAATTTTTAGAATAAACAGAAAGGGGAAGTTTTATGCCTAAAGTTATTCTTCATGTAGATGGGACAACAATTGAACAAGAAGTAAAAGATAATGCCAATTTAGTGGTGTTAGCAGGGACACGTCAATTACCGAAATTGAAGTATGGCTGTGGAATGGGACGATGTACTAAATGTACGTGTATTGTTATAAACGGCGCAGACTCCTTAGCACCACCAAATTGGAAAGAAGAAAAAATGCTAGGTGAAAAAGTAAATGAGGGATACCGTCTTACATGCCAATTAACGATTCAACATGATATTGAAATCTCACAAGAAAATATTACAATCCAGGCTCCAAATAAAAAATCAGCATACCAAGCATAATTCGCTTTTTTTTTAAAGGGAAGATGGTATACAAAATACAATGAATACCGGTAGGTGAATGAGTGTTGAATAGTTATGATCTTACAGCCATGACATGGAAAGAAGTAGAAGAAGCTTTACAGACTGTTAAGTTTGCTATTATTCCAATTGGGGCACATGAACAGCATGGACCACATATGGTAGAAAGCTGTGATGCAGTCTTAGCGGAACGGATGGCGAAGAAACTAGGTGAGCGAATGTTTCCCTATGCGCTAGTTACTCCAACAATTAATATGGGGGTTTCACCACATCATTTGAATTTTCCGGGTACAATATCTTTACAGCCAACGACCTTAATAGCCATCTTAAAGGATGTCATTTCATCCCTAAAGCATCATGGTGTGAAAAAGTTTTTATTATTAAATTCTCACGGCGGAAACCAATCGACTCTTAATGTTGCTTCAATGATCATAACGCAAGAATTGAATGTTGAAGTTTATTATGCCAAAACGACGGCTTCTGCAAAAGAGGCAATTAAAGAGCATGTGACATCCACATTATTTGGCCATAGCTGCGAACGAGAAGTATCAGAAGCACTCTATTTAGCACCTGAACTTGTTCGTCCGGAAAACTTAGAAAAAGGTGATATTCAAGAAGATGGAAGATGGAAGCAACTTAGACCTGGTAAAGCAATTCAAGGATTTTATTATTATGAAGAAATGACAAACAATGGATGTATTGGAGATGGAACGAAAGCGAGTTGGGATATTGGACGCCAAATTGTCGAAGAGGCACTAGATCAGCTTACAATAGAGCTTACTAAATTATTAAACCTAAAAGTGGATGCGCATTTATAGTTAAACAAAAAATAATAATCTTTAAAAAATTCTAAAAATTATATTTACAAATAAACAACTTCTTGATAGTATTAAATCAAGGTATACCAAATTGATAGTTTCATAGAGTAAAAGGCTGTTGGACAGTGAATAAAACAACAATCTTTTTATTTTTAAACTAATTTGGTATACAAAATATCAAATACCAAGAAAAACATTGGTACCTACATAAAAAGAGGAGGAGTTTCAGTTGACAGAATTATTATCAAAAGATGAATTTCGCAAGGAATTAGAAGAAGCTATTAAAGGAAATCATAGCCAGAAGGCTCCATTCACAGTAGCTTGGGCCGAGGGAAGACTTGAAAGAAAACATTTTGCTAGATGGGCTGAAAATCATTACCACTATGTAGGACCGTTTGCAGATTACTTAGCTTATATTTATCACAATACTCCAAGCGATCCAAAATTCGAAGCGGCAAAAGACTTTACATTACAAAACATGTATGAAGAAGAAATTGCAGCAGATCGCCACACTGACCTATTAATTCGTTTTGCTGAAGCTTGTGGCACAACAAGAGAGCGCATTATCGACCCAGCCAATATGGCTCCAACTACTTTAGGGTTACAAAGCTGGTGCTACGCAGTGGCAGCAAGAGAAAATTTCGTTGTAGCAACAGCTGCATTAGTTGTAGGATTAGAATCTCAAGTCCCTGATATCTATAGAAAGCAGACTCCAGCATTGCGTGAACAATATGGTTTTACGGATGAAGAAATTGAGTTCTTCGATTTACACATCGTATCTGATGAAATCCATGGTGAGCGTGGATACAAAATTGTTCTTGATCATGCTGATACTCCCGAATTGCAGCAGCGCTGCCTAGAAGTGGTGCGGACAGGAGCAAAAATGCGCCGTATGTACATGGATGGGCTATGGAGAGAGTATTTAGAACAAGATTTAGGAGCGTTAGTTGAAGCGAAATAATAATCATATATAACGGGTTTAAATGAATCATTCTGAATCCGTCCCATTTGACAGGCCGTCATTATAATCTTGTAGTTTAAAGGTTTAATTGACGGCCATTTTTATAAAATAACCCTTGTTTTATAGGATTAAATCAATCATGAAAAAGGTGATCGTATTGCTTACAACCAAAGTAGCAACCTTCAATAATTATATAAATGGACAATGGCAAGAATCAGTAAACAAGAAAACGTTTTATAGTGTGAACCCAGCCAATAACGAAGATATTGTAGGTAGTTTCCAAGCATCAAACGAACAAGATGTTCAATTAGCAATTGAAGCTGCCCAAAGGGCCTTTACCTGCTGGTCTCAAACCGCACCTTCAAAACGGGCGTCCATCTTAAATCAAGCGGCAAGCATTTTAGAACAAAATGCTCAAGCTCTTGCTGAAGAGTTAACTAGAGAAGAAGGTAAGCACGTTGATGACGCCAAGAATGAAGTATTACGTTCCGCGCAAACTCTTCGGTATTATGCAGTAGAAGGTCAAAGCTTTACAGGGGAAACCTTTCCAAATGATGACTCAAATATGAAAGTTTCAACCGAGAGAGAACCGCTTGGAGTGGTAAGTGTGATTACTCCTTGGAACTTTCCACTTTCTATTCCTGCTAGAAAAATTGCTCCTGCATTAATCACAGGAAATACGGTTGTCTTTAAACCTTCTTCTGACACTCCACTGATGGCTTTACGCTTAGTCGAAGCTTTAGATAAGGCTGGAATTCCTAAGGGTGTAATTAACTTTGTGACAGGAAAAGCGTCTGACGTTGGTGACTTGCTGGTAACTCATCCAGCTGTCCGTGCAGTTACTTTTACAGGATCAACAGCTGCAGGGGAAGATATTCATAAAAAGGCAGGATTTACGACTCGTACACAAATGGAGCTTGGAGGGAAAAATCCGTTAATTGTCATGGATGATGCCGATCTTAATCTAGCTGCTTCGTTGGTTGTTAACGGAGGGTTTTCCTTGACGGGGCAAGCATGTACAGGAACAAGCAGGGTCATTGTTTTAAGTGATGTTAAAGACGAATTTGTTCAAAAACTTGTGGAAAAAACAAGTGCGCTTAAAATAGGACATGGTTTTGAGCCTGGTGTTAAAATTGGGCCGCTTGCTAATGAAAAGCAATTGAAAAATGTCTTGAAATATGTGGAATATGGAAAACAAGATGGTGCGACATTGGAATACGGAGGTGACCATTTAACTTCTGATGAATATCAAAAGGGATACTATGTGAAGCCAGCAATTTTTACAAATGTTAACCCCAATTCCCGAATTGCGAAGGAAGAGATCTTTGGTCCGGTTGTGGCTGTGATTGAAGTAGATACATATGAAGAAGCTATCGCCATTGCTAATGATGTCGAATATGGCTTGTCTGCCTCGATCGTGACGAATAATCTAAGGATTGCAAACCAATTTACAAAGGATATACAAGCAGGGACAGTAAAGGTGAATCGCACTACAACAGGAAATTTAATGAATGCACCTTTTGGAGGTCTAAAAAAATCAAGCACGTCCACCTTCCGGGAGTCAGGAAGAGTTGGTTTAGAATTCTTTACTCAATTAAAAACGGTGTATATGGGCTATTAATAAATTCTTAATGTGAGGAGAACCTACATGAAATCAGTTCTAAAATTAGAATTAGAAGAAGCTAAATTAATGATTGAGGCAGCGAAAAAGAGGTCAGAAGAAATCAATGTCCTCGAAACAATTGCTATTTGTGATGACGGGGGAAATCTACTTGCTCTTGAACGAATGAATGGAGCACGTATTACTGGACCAGAGATTGCCATTGCTAAAGCCTACACTGCTGCAGGACATAAACGCTCCACCCATTTATTTAACAAAGAACCTAATGGCCCTGCCCTTCCAGGAAATGAAGCATTTGGAATTCAAATGATGCTACCTGGAAAATTTGCTATTTTTGTAGGTGGGTTTCCAATTGTTGTAAATGGAGAAGTGGTAGGTGGAATTGGTGTAAGTGGTGGAAACGGTGAGCAAGATACGGCTGTAGGAACGGCTGCATTACAAGCCTTACAAAGCTATGTAGCTAGTGCGGGTCATGAAGTAATCACATCGGCTGATATAAAAAAATAATAGGATTAGGACCTCATTCAGGGGAGAGGTATAAGCTGAATGGGGTCTTAAAACTACTACTCTCTAATGAATGAAATGAATAGGTAAAAAAAGGGGGAGAGTCAACTGAAAGCCTATCTAGAGTTAGCAATTGGATTTGCCCGTACTGGTGTTACCGGTTATGGAGGGGGCCCCTCGACCATACCGTTGATTGAATTTGAGGCTGTCAAAAAATATAAATGGATGACAGAAGAAGAGTTTGTTGAGATTTTAGCCTTAGCTAATACCATGCCAGGCCCTATCGCTACCAAAATGGCAGCGTATATCGGATATAAAGTTAAAGGATCCATTGGAGCAATAGTCGCCATCCTTACTCACATTCTCCCTTCCATTATTGCGATGATCGCTTTATTAGGTGTTCTTTATTCTTATAAAGAATCGCCAATTGTCAGCGGAATGGTCCAAGGAGTTACCCCTGTTATTGGTTTTATGTTAGTCGAGATGGCGTATCGATTTTTCCAAAATGGTCGTAAAGGCTTAGGGTTACAAAAAATGGTTACACTTTCAGTGGTATCTTTGGTCTTTGTACAGTTCCTTGGTTTACATCCGGGAATCTTAATAGCTATTTTTCTTATCGTTGCTTACTTGATTGCAGACCGAAAAGAAAAAGCTGCTGTAGGCACCACTGAGGTACTTATTCAGAGAAAGGAAAAAAGCTCGTGATTTATTGGCATATCTTTTGGTCTTTTTTCATTGCTAATTTACTGGGTTACGGTGGGGGACCTGCGACCATTCCTCTAATTCAAAATGAAGTGGTCAATCATTACCATTGGATGTCCTTATCTGAGTTTGGCGATGTACTAGCAATAGCAAATGCCTTGCCTGGTCCAATTGCAACTAAGATGGGGGGATATATCGGTTTTCAGTTAGGAGGTTTTTTGGGTGCAATTATTGCACTGATTGCTACCATATTACCTTCTGCTATTGCAGTCATCTTATTATTTAAATTTGTAAATCTATTTAAAGGCTCTCCAAAGGTAACCTTAATGACGAGAGCCGTACAGCCTATTATAGCCATCTTACTTGCCATAATGGCTTATCAGTTCTTTTTAACAGCATTTGAAAACAGTGGGATTTTCCATTTAACCCTCTTGGCTGGGGTAAGTTATTTTGCATTAATGAGATTCAAAATTCATCCCTCCTTATTAATTCTTTGTGCATTAATATATGGCGGAGTATTTCTCTCATAAGCTAATTGTTTCGTAAAAACTATAAACATAAGCAGGTGGAATAGATGGACATTAGATGGGAGGAAAATAATCTTTTATCGATTCGTGAACATGCCTATTTGTTTCTAAAGGAAATGATTCTTGAAGGTGAATTAAAGGCAGGTGACCGTTTAATTGAAAGAGAACTTGCTGGGAAATTAAACATAAGCCGCACGCCTATAAGGGAGGCATTATTCCGGCTTGAGTCTCAAGGCTTTGTTAAAACAGTTCCCAGGAAAGGGGTCGTTGTTTCGAATATTTCTGAAAGTGAAGTAATTGAAGTGTTTACGATCCTTGCTTCGTTAGAGGTTTTGGCCGTAAAGTTGGCTGCACAACGAATGGACCAAGAAACTCAACTAGAACTAGAACAAAAGATTCAAGAACTGTTAGCTTTAGCAGAGCAAGCGGAAGAGGATTTTAATCTTGAACATATTCAAATGAATCGTTTGATTAATAAAGCATCTAAAAGTCCAAAATTATTCGAAATTTTATCTGGCCTTATAGACTATATACATATGGCTGCTAATATGGGCTATGAGACTCCAGGTAGAAGGAAAGAATCATTAAGGGAACATATTGATATCATGAAAGCTTTAAGGGATAAAGAATCGGAATTGGCAGAGTACTTAATGAGAATCCATATTGAAAACTCTAAAAAAGCATATATCACCTATATAAAAAATATTAAAGAGAAAATGAATAGAAAAGATAAAGTGAAAAGCACTTGAATTAAATGAGATAATTATAAGGGAGGAAATGATGATATGCCGAACATTCATTTCAAAAACAGTAATAAAAAATTAGAAGTTCCAGACAATTCAAATATTTTGAGGATGTCACTCCGTTATGATGGGGAGTTGCCTAATCGTTGCGGTGGAGGTATTTGTGGTACCTGCGTTTTTAAAGCTGAAGAGGGTTCTGAATACCTTGACAAGGTAAAGGTACAGGAACGAAGAAAACTTGGTGATGAATGGTTAGGAAATGGATATCGTCTAGGGTGTCAAACTTTTGTGACAAATGGGGATGTTACAATTTCTTGGGATGAGGAAATTACCAAACAAGTAATAAAGAAAAAGCCAGAAAAGATTCAAAAAGAAGTGTCTTCCGTAAAATAAATACTTAGAATACGGGGTGAGATCATGTGGGCATGTGACAGGCATATGAAAGAAATATTACCATTCTTAGAAACTCCCCATATTAGTAAAGCTTCCTATCATATTAAATGTTCACTTTGTGATTGTCGCGCACTTGTGAAAATATATTATACTCATCAACCACTACAAATAAAAAAGAATAAAAAATTTCGATCATTAGCTTAACACCTGTTCGGGTGCAATAAATAAATCCACAAACCTTTCTAAATGGCTGGAAGGTTTGTGGATTTATTTTTTTTAAAATTATTCCAAGGGCGGCTTTTTATAGATGAACTCATTAGAGAAATGAATTCCTATTTCACCGTAATTTGTAAAATCTCTCCGACTTTTTACTTGTTTTTATGAATTAAATCGAAAAATTTGTCGTTTCGATGTATAATAAGGACTTGCAAAATTCTCTTTATAAGAAGGAGGGCGTTACTCTAATGGAATGGACATTAATTTCGTTATTTGTGGTTTCCGTATTACTGCTAATCTTTTCTATTCTTAAAACAAATCATGCTGCAAAAGTAGAACATAAACAAATTGATTTAGCACATATTTCAACAATGAAGGAAATCAACACGATTCAAGAGTCGATTCGAAATATGGAACTTGACATGGAAGTGGTGATGAAAGAAGCAGGTGTTCAACTTTCTTCTAATG
This sequence comes from Neobacillus phoenicis, assembly GCF_047302305.1. Classification (NCBI taxonomy): domain Bacteria; kingdom Bacillati; phylum Bacillota; class Bacilli; order Caryophanales; family Bacillaceae; genus Neobacillus; species Neobacillus phoenicis. The sequence goes on from NZ_CP154847.1 coordinate 2,848,544, forward strand.
AAAAACTCTTCACGCGTGAAGTACTAGATTTATATAAACGAAATTATTCAGTTGAGAGCATTGCTGAAATGAAACAAGTAACAATAAGTGAAATTGAACAGCTGCTTATACCTTACCAACACTTAAAGGATGAAGGGAGAAAAGTTGCCAATGAGAATTAACTTATTTAGCAGCTTTGCAGCAGGGATTCTACTTACCACAAGTATTTGTAGCGTCGTGTACCTTACGACTGATCATACATCTACAAATATAAAGGTAACGGACAAAACAATAAGCATGCAACCATCTGTAGAAGATATGGAAAAGAAGCTGGTAGCTAAAGGCTACATAGTTCAAAAGAAAGCTGATTATGATAAAAATTTAAAAGCAGCTAAGGATACGACAATAAAGCAGGCAACAACAGAAAACGATAAGCCTTCTAAGACAGTAGTAACCGTTAACGTAACCGAGGGGATGACAAGTATCGATGTAGGAAAAATGCTAGTTCCTGCAAAAATCGTGTCGGATGCATTCGAATTTTCGCAGATCATAGAGCAAAAAGGACTATCTAACAAATTGCGTCCTGGGACATATGTAGTAGATAGTGAAATGACATTTGACCAAGTAGTATCAACTATTTTTAAGTAATAACATCAAATCATACAAATGGAAAGTACTGGGTAGCTACCTAGTGCTTTTTTGAGTTTTAACGGTTTCTAACTAGCTTCAAAAATAGAAAAAATTTAACAATGACATTATCGATGTGATTTCGTTTACATTTCACAAAATGTGACTTATTATTTATTTATAGTGTAATGATATTGTTAAAGTATTTATAATAATAATAACCATTCAAGTTGATATCATCTTCATTCTTTTTAAATCTGTAGTTAAAGAGGAAGTAGAAATATGACCAATAAACGAAAAAAATATAATTTTATTCAGCGCTTAGGACGAGCGTTTAAGTTTAACTTCATAAAACTGCTTCGTTCACCAGGTGGGGCTCGAAAGGTTTCGCTTGGATTTGCCATTGGCTTCGGAATGGAAATGGTTGTTCTTTCCTCTGCTTCACTTATCTATATATTGTTTTTACCTGTTGTTCGACTTGCCAAAGGTTCCTTACCAGCAGCAATTATTGGAAATGTGATTGGAAAACTCACATTTCTCCCCGTACTGCTATTGCCTTTTGCAAAAAAAATCGGAAAAATTCTCTTTCCAATGAAGGTTAAATTAGGCCATAATACTCCATTTTCCTTTCAAAGTTTATTACACGGTGATTTTCGAGGTGTAGTCAGTCTTCTTCATGGAGGAGTTCACGTGTTAATTGGAATGACCATTTTTGGGATCGTCCTTGGTGTGATTTCTTACTTCATTGTTCATTATTTCTACGAAAAAGAAAAAACGAAACGACTAACCAGAATTTTAAATAAACAATCGCTTCGAAAAAATAATCTTGAAAATAATTATATTTGAGAAAAACCATCCTGTAGGGGATGGTTTTTTACAATTTTTCAAATGACTTCAAACCAAATTTCGGTATTATCATCGGGGTCTCCATTGTAATTAACCTTGATTTCTTCTCCTGCCTTTATATCTGTGTAAGCATAAAAGTCAATTGTTTTCTTCTTTTTTCGGAGTTTGTATAAAGCATTTGGTGTATAGGAGTGGTTAAATAAAGAACCATATCCCAATGCTAAAGCACAGTCTTCCCCCCACCAAAATACATAATCCATCAGGATGGTCTTTTTTAAATATTTGTACTCATTCTTAGGAGATATAATGACTGGAGCTACATGAATTAGTTCGCCCTTCTGGATATCCCGGGTTGCAAATATGCCTCTACCGTATTTACACTTCTTCACTTCAAACACTTTTTATACACCACCATCAATTAAACTCTTGTTAGGAAAAATCACGGTAAGATTTTTCTATTAATCTATGCTCACTGAGTTTTATTTGTTTGGGTATTTCAATAACGAATTTTACCCTTTGAAATGTAAAAAGAAAAAAAGCCGTATTCTCATTCGAGAAGACGACCTTTTTAAAAGATATCAAGAATAATAAAAATTAAATATTGAGTAATGGCCAAAAATGCTAAAAATGCGAAATTATATATGCTGAATTTAATGAGGTATTGTTTACTTTCATTCGGATTTGCCTGAATAAACAGTTTATAGGAAATAACACTGGCCAATGAAGCTATTATCGTTCCTAATCCACCCACATTTACACCAAGGAGTAACGGTTTCCAGTCTGTGGAGAATTGTGCAAGAAGAATCGAAGCAGGAACATTACTAATCAGTTGGCTCAACCCAATCGAACTAAAATAGACGGAAGAAGGATCTTTCATGCTGACACTTGCAAAGGACTGTATAGCCATTGTACTGGAAATATTCCCGATAAAAATAAAAAAGCAAACAAATGTAATTAGCAGAAGATAGTCAATTTTTATTATAAGAGTAGCGTTAACAATAAACACTGTACCGAGTGTGATGACAAGTGCGATAGGGTAACTGATAACACCAAATATCGATGCTATTATGATGACTAATACTATTCCCCAAACGATTGCCTTTTTTTGATCTCCAACAGTAACAGGATATAAATCTACTTTTATTTCTTTTGGCTCAAGTCTTTGAAAAAGGAAAAAAAGGGTTCCTATTCCCAGCACAGCAATAAAGGAGACGGACATAAAAAACTGCAGGGGTTTTAAACCGTAAAAAGAATAAATAAACAAATTTTGTGGATTTCCCATTGGTGTTAAGCTGCTGCCAATATTAGCGGCAATGGTTTGTAAAATAATAGTTTCTATCATATTTATTTTGGTCTTTTTACTAATTAAAAGGGTTAAGGGTACAAAAGTAAGTAAAGCAACATCGTTTGTCACTAACATGGAGCTAAAGAAGCAAAATAGAATAAGAATGGCTGAGACACTTTTACTATTTTTACTATTATTCAAGATAGAAATTGCAAATTTGTCTAGTACCTTTAATTCTTCTAAAGCTTTTATAGCAAGCATCAGATTAAACAAACTTATCAAAACATGAAAATTAATATATTCAACTTTGGGTATATGAATGAAACAACTTATAGCTGCTAAGATAAATGAGATGGTAAAAACCAGGTCTTTTTTTAATAGACCAAAATTCAAATTCGGCCATTTTTTCTGCTGAATGACGACAGATTCTTTCACGTGTACACCACCGATTACAATACAATGTTTGTTATATGAAACTTGTAAATTATTTAATATATGTACCTTATCAAATATTAAAAACAACCCATTGACTACAATAAATTCAATTTCTATCCTTGTCAATAATCAGGTGAATAGAAAAAAGCCGTTTCTTTATTGATCACGGCTTTCAATTGGGAACTTACAACAAATCTTCTCTATCAGCAGCTTGTGGTGGCTGTTCCATCCAGCCATTTTCAATCAGGATATTAGCACCATCATCGACAAACAAAGCTATGCTCTTGAGTGAGCGCGCATACAGCAAGCTTATATCTCGTCGCCCATTTACTGCTATTGAATTTCCAAATGCTCTTATTTTCATTGAAAACATATCCACTTTGTGAAAGAGCATGAGTTTGTCTGAAAAAGGAGCAATCTTAGATTCCGTTACCAAATGATCTAAAAGTGATGGAGAGGGTAGGTTATCTTTATGAAGTTTTTCTTTATAACGGGACACTGCTCTATCTGTCATTTCAGTCCCCCGAATAAACAACTGTTTGACTTTTTCGTTTCTGGCAACTTGGCTAAATGCTAGTATCAATGCTTTACTTGTGACATTGTTTTCAATGTTATCGTAAAGGTGAGTGACTTCTAGTGCATGTAGGGGTCTAACTTTACCCATAAACCCATGTAAAAAACTTTGGTCCTTAACAAAGTCCACTTTATCGGGAATGGGAAGAATAGGTGGTTTAATAATTAATCCCTTTGTCATTAATATATCATTTATTTGTGTTAAAAGAGCAACGGTACAATCATTACAATATATAAAAAAATCTCTAATATCCTCACGTAACACTATTGGAAGTGCAACGCTATATATACTCATACCTGCCTTAGCAGCATACTTTATATAATGCACGTAATATTCTTCTTCAAATAGCCGAGGAGCTTTCAAATTAACATCATCTTTTGTAAAACCTTTTGGAATAGGAAAGTTATCTTTATTTAGTATTTGTTCAATTCTTCGCATAAAATCCTCAGTTAAATACAAAGCATTTTCTACTAAGGTCTTAATTAATTCATCCTCAATGTGTTGAAGGAAGTATTGTAATATTTTATTTGACATACTGTTGCCAACGTAAGTTGCCCAAAGTTTGGCCATTTCGGGAGCAGTTAATTTTGCGCTTACTTGTGTTTGAATTGGACGTAAGTTAATTGGTTGAATTGGTTGATTCAATTCCATCTAATATTCCCCTTAGCAATTTTTTCTTAGTTTTTGCTAAGAATTAAAAGTTATGCTAATTTTTCTCAGATAATAAATTAAGGAAAGAGGCTGCCATTATGGCAGCCTCTATCTTGGAAATCACAGCTTATTGCCCTTGTTGATTTCTTAACGTTTGTTCAGCATAAGCGACAAGACGTTTTGTCATTTCACCGCCTACTGAACCGTTTGCTCGTGCGGTCGTATCAGCACCAAGTTGAACTCCAAACTCGCTGGCGATTTCTTCCTTCATTTGATCCAGAACATTCTCTGCACCAGGAACCAAAAGTTTGTTTCTAGCCATGATACATCACTCCCGACGAAGTTTTTTGAGCAATTAAAAATTGCTCGTATTTAATTTAACCGATTAAAAAAAACATAATGGTAGAAAATAATGGTTAATGATGAAAAAGGTAGAAAGAAAGATGTGAATGCATGTTCAAAAGAAAACCAAAATTTCAACTACCAATTGATACTCAGGTAAAGGAAACAACAAAAGATTCCGATCAATCTAATGAAAAGACTGAGTTGAAAAATGCCTTTGAATTAATTAGAACATCCATGAAATCAGATGACTTCGTTCACTACTGTTACCCAGTAATGAACCACCATTACTGGATTTCTTATTATCAAACTATTGTGGATCCAGATGTTTTACATAAAGATATTATGTGTTATTTAGAAAAAGCAAGCGGAAACTCACTAGAAAGTGTAAAATCGGTCATTCCAATAGAGAATATCATTATTACAAGTGATGTAAACACAATAAGAAATAAACTGCATTCAGGGTACGTGGTTATTCAATTAGAAGAGTATGATCCTTCCTGTTTGTTGGTTCAATCAGAATCCCATCAGTCTCGTTCCATTTCCATGCCAGAAGTAGAGTTTTCAGTTGTAGGGCCGAAGGAAGCATTCGTAGAGTCTTTAAATATTAATATCAATTTAGTGAGAAAAAGATTACCTGTTCAGGAATTGACAGTTAAGCAATTTGAAATTGGCAGATTATCAAAAACAAATATTGCTGTCTTGTATGTTGCTGGTATTGCTAATGAGGAAAATGTTAATACGGTAATTCAAAGGGTATCTGAGATTGAATTTGACCAAATTATCGACAGCTCTTTTATTACTCAGATTATTTCAGATAATCATAAATCATTATTTCCACAATTAGTTGATACAGAAAGACCCGATCGTGTAGTTGCCGTATTGGCTGAGGGAAAGGTAGTCATTATTGTTGATGGCTCACCACATGCTTTAATTGGACCCACTTCTTTAGTGGAATTCTTCTCAGCCTTCGAGGATTATTATCTAAATCCATTAATTGCGTCAACTTTTCGAATCATTCGTTTATTTGCAGTAAGTTTCTCCATCTTAGTTACTCCTATCTATGTGGCGGCGTTGACCTTTCATTATGAATTGATACCAAAGGATCTAATGGGAACACTTATTACTTCAAGAAGAGGAGTTCCACTCCCACCTATATTAGAGGCTGTTTTTCTCGAATTAACGATTGAACTATTAAGAGAAGCAGGTGCAAGGCTTCCAACAAAGGTAGGACAAACAATTGGTATCGTGGGAGGGATTGTTATTGGGACCGCTTCAGTTGAAGCTGGTTTAACTAGTAATGTCCTTCTGATTATTGTTGCTCTGGCTGCCCTTGCATCTTTTACGACTCCTGTTTATCAAATGGGTAACACGATTCGGTTACTTCGTTTTCCATTTCTATTATTTGCGAATATATATGGAATGCTAGGTGTGGTCATTTGTTTTTGTTATATGTTAACCCATTTACTTAGATTAACTTCATTAGGGAGACCCTTTCTGGAGCCGTTATATCCTAGTCGTTTACAAGATCTAAAGGATGCTATCTTTAGGTTTCCATTCTCATCAAGTCCTAAGAGACCTATGAAACTTCAAACGGAAAATCCATTACGGTTTAATCCCAAAAAAGCAAAAGAAAATAAAGATGTTGATGAGTGATTGGTGTGAAAATAATGCAATCAACTGTTGAAGAAAGGTTCCAGGTATCACCGTATTTAGTTTTTTTCTTAGTCCATTCCATTCAAATTGGAGTGGGGATTCTTACATTTCAATCTGAAATAGTAAGATGGGCTGGTAATGACGCTTGGATTTCTATTTTACTAACTGGTACGCTTATACACGTTTTGGTTTGGATGATGTTTCACGTGTTAAATAAAGAGGGTACGGATGTTTTAGCCATTAATCAAAAAATTTTTGGTAAATGGATTGGTAACTTATTGAATATTGCCATACTGCTTTATTTTCTTTTAATTGCTATTGTGGTTATCAGAGTTTATTTTGAAGTCATTCAGGTTTGGATGTTTCCAAGAATTAGTTTATTTTCATTATGCTTGTTTTTTCTACCACTCCTTTACTACATAGTAGAAGGTGGTTTTAGAATAGTGACTGGTATTTGTTTTTTTGGAGTCATGCTGCCTTTATATTTAGTTTTGACTTTATTGTTTCCATTACAATTTGCGCATGGTGAAAACTTACTTCCTATTTGGAACCATTCGATTAAGGAAATCTTGTTATCATCGAAAGGGATGGTTATTAGCTATATAGGGTTTTCCACCCTATTTATTTATTATCCTTTTATTAAAGAACCAAAAAAATCGCAGAAATGGGCACAATTTGGTATTGCATTTAGTACGTTTCTTTATTTATCCACTTATCTTGTCACCATCGTATTTTATAGTGAAGAACAATTAATATCGAATCTTTGGCCGACGTTAGGTTTGTGGAAAATTATGAAAATGCCTTTTGTCGAACGCTTTGAATATATAGGAATCAGTTCATGGGCTTTAGTGATCCTCCCTAACATTACCTTAGCTTTATGGTGTTTTATGAGAGGAATGAAACGGATTTTTGGTGTGAAACAGCGAATCATTTTGCTGATTGCTTTAATGATCATATTAAGTATGGTGACATTAATAAAAGGGTATAACCAAATACGACAACTAAGTGAGATACTATCATATGGAGGATATATCATGATGGGAGGATACATACCATTCATTTTTATCAGTCACTTTATTTATAGCAAGGTGAAAAAACAAAATGAATAAAAATCACTTACTCATATTTTACTTTATCATTCTATTGGTAGTAACAGGTTGTTCGTCAGAACAGAATATCATTGATGATATCGATTTAGTGACAGCTGTTGGCTATGACTATATTGATGAAAATCACGTAAGAGGAACCGTGTCTATTCCTATTTTTAAGCCTGATAAATCTATTACTAGCGGAACATATTCAAATATCTCAACTTTGCTACGAGAAAATCGTGCAAAGCTGGATTCCGAATCTAATAAACCATTATTAAGCGGAAGACTAGAGATTGCCTTATATAATGAAGAGCTTGCCAAGCATGGAATATATGATTACCTCGATTACCTTAATAGAGACCCTAGTGTCGGTTCACAAGTTTTTCTTGCAGTGGTTGAGGGAAATGCAAAAGATTATCTTACAAAAAAATACAAAACACAGGATACAGGCATCTATATTTCCGGTATCCTTGAGAAAAATATTAAAGGAGGGACCATTCCCAAGACAAATTTACATCAGATGCTCTATAAGTATTATTCAAAAGGTGCTGATTTGTTTCTACCTCGATTAGTATTAACTGATGATAAAGTAAAGATTAACGGAATAGCTCTATTCAAGGGAGATAAATACGTTGGTAAAATCTCGTTTAAAGAACTTTTTGCCTTTAAAACTCTTGTTGAAGACTATAAATTTGGAATATTACCACTGCATGTTCAAAAATTCTCAGCAGATCTAGAAAATATAAAATCAAAAAGACATTATCAGGTGGATAACACAGGTTCGATTCCAAAAGTAAACATTGATATTAAGGTAGAAGGAGTAATTAGGGAATATAAAGGAACAAAAATGAATCACCAAGTTATACAAAGATTGGAGAATCAATTTGAGAAGCGGTTAAATAAAGATTATCAACACATTATTTCAAGGACTCAAGCATTAAAAGTTGATTCCCTTGGTATTGGAGATATCTTAAATAGTCGAATAAGAAACTTTGATTTTAAAAGATACAAGGATTACTATCCAGACATGAGCATCGAAGCAAAGGTAAAAGTCAACATTACTGAGTATGGAGTTACACAATAAAAAAAACTTAATCATATTCTATTCAATCTGGGAAAAGGTAACTATAAATATGATTGGAGGGAATGGCATGATTAATCAAAATACTTCAAATAGTACCTTTCCTATAATTAACCCTGGCCTTTCAAGCTACGTGGATTCAAAATTAAATGAAGATCGCTATGATGTTTATGTAAACGATAATTTCGTTGGACACAAAGCATTAAAGACACAAGGAGAAGAACTGTCAGATATTGATGACTTTTTACGTAACCAAGGTTTCAATAGTTTCTCCTCTTCATTAGACGGAGACCACTATACTATTCAAGCGAAGGAAAAAGTGGACGATATTGCAAACGCATTGTCCATTTATTTTCAAAATCGCTAATATGGTTAATTTCCGCGCTCTAAACACTAGGTCCTAATGATACCTGGTGTTTTTAAATTTACTATTACATAACCATTTGTTTTGAAGGTAAATTCTAGTAACTTTTGTTAAAATAACATAAAAAGGAGGGTTTTCATGAAATATAATTTTGATGAAATCGTCAACCGCAGAGGTACATATTCCGTTAAATGGGATGGTGGTGAGTTAATTAAAAAGATGGGCCTAACGGAGAGGTATGATGAAAACACCATTCCATTATTTACAGCTGACATGGATTTACCCGTACCTCAACCATTAATCGACGCTTTACATAAGACGGTAGACCATCGAATATTTGGTTATTCCATTTTTCCTAATGAGTATTTTGAAGCGATTCAACATTGGTTCAAAAAGAGGCATGATTGGGAAATTCAGAAGGAAGACATCCTCTTTAGCCCTGGTACCGTGCATGCACTGACTGTTGCTGTAAGGGCATTTACCCAGCCTGGCGATGGGATAATTATTCAACGTCCGGTTTACCCTCCATTTACATCCGCCATTGAAGCAAATGGCAGAGAACTATTAAACAACGCTCTTATATGTAATGAAGACGGCTATTATCAAATTGATTTTGCAGATTTTGAAGAAAAAGCAAAAGATGAAAAGACAAAAATGTTTATTTTGTGTAATCCACAAAATCCAACAGGAAGAATCTTTAACAAGGATGAACTTAGAAGATTATCGGAGATTTGTCAAAAAAATAATGTGCTTATTATTGCAGATGAAATTCACGGAGATCTAACTCGATGCAATCAAACATTTATTCCTATTGCAAAAGCTTCTGATCAGCAGGGGCATATTATTACTTTTACTGCCATCAACAAAACGTTTAATGTTGCAGGACTTCATTGTACGAACGTCATAATATCCGATTCAGAACATAGGAAAACATTCGGTAGTGTTATGGGCATGCATTTACCATCCCCATTCACTGTGTCAGCCCTTATAGCGGTTTATCATGAGGGGGAAGATTGGTTAGAGCAATTGAAGGAATATATTGATGGCACGATGGAGTGGGTAGTGGATTTCTTGGCCGAAAGAATGCCGATGGTAAAAGTGAGAATTCCTGAAGGAACCTATATCATGTGGATGGATTTTAGCGGTTATGGATTAACACCAGAAGAAGTTCATGATCGTATCTATAATAAAGCAAATGTCTTACTTGAAGACGGTAAAATGTTTGGAGATGAAGGTTTGCATTTCCAACGAATTTGCATCCCTTCACCTAGACCGATTATAAAAGAAGCATTCGAACGAATCGCACGGGAATTTGAAGATTTAAAGTAAGATTCTTCTGTTTCTGGCTGTAACAAATGTATGATGTTTCAATCCCGAGGGAATAGTATTCTTGATTGTTAAGCAACATTGATCAAGATGAAGCGTGGTGTGGGTAATGATCGAATTTCCTAAAAACCTCTATTGTGAACTGTGTGGAAAAGAAACTGAGCACAGCGTAAGGGAAGATGCATTAGAAATAGAATATATTTGTAGTGAATGCAAGAGAGAACAAAATATCATTAAGTCTTTCTTTTAAAGTGAAGTGAGTATTCAATTCAATGTGAACGTGGAATAATTACCCTAAGCTGATGGTTATTCCTAAAAAAATGCCTGGCAGTTTAATCTGACTGTCAGGTGTTTCTATGTTTATTCTTGCGTTTAACTTTGAAAAGTAGTTTTTTTTGGTAGAATACTACATAATGTCATAAATATATTGAGAAAGGTGATTTATTCTGAAAATAATTGTCATTGGTGCAGGGATTCTCGGTGCGTCTACCGCGTATCACTTAACAAAACTTGGTGTAGAAGTCACGCTAGTGGATCGCGGTGATGTAGGTCAAGCAACGGATGCAGCAGCAGGGATTGTTTGTCCATGGCTGTCACAACGGCGGAATAAAGCTTGGTATCAGCTGGTAAAAGGTGGGGCTCGGTATTATCCTGAATTAATTGCTCAGCTAGAGGCAGACGGGGAAAAAGAGACAGGATATAAACGTGTTGGAGCAATTAGTCTTCATTCCGACATAAATAAGCTCGAACAAATGGCAGAACGAGCGCTGAAACGTCGAGAGGAAGCACCTGAAATAGGTGATATTACGATATTATCGCCAGCAGAAACAAAACAACTTTTCCCACCTCTGTCAGAGGAATTTGGGTCTGTACATGTAAGTGGAGGGGCGCGTGTAAATGGAAGAGCATTGCGTGAATCATTAATACGATCATCAATAAAACATGGAGTAACCTTTTTAAGAGGCGATGCGTCTATAGTTAAAGAGGAAACCCGAGTCATGGGTATCAAGGTGGGGTCTGAAAAAATTTTGGCAGACCTTGTTATCGTCACTGCTGGTGCATGGTCTAAAGAGCTGCTACGTCCTTTCGGGGTTCAGTTTTTAGTTACTCCACAAAAAGCACAAATTGTGCATCTTGAATTACCCAAATTAAATACGAGCCAATGGCCCGTCGTAATCCCCCCAAGTAACCATTACATATTAACCTTTGAGGATGGGCGTGTGGTGGTAGGTTCTACTCATGAAAATGAAGCTGGATTCGACACCCGAATTACGCCAGGTGGAATATATGAAATTTTAAGTAAGGCTTTAGAAGTGGCTCCTGGGTTATCGGAAAGTACTTATATAGAAACAAGAGTAGGTTTCCGACCGTTCACCCCTGGTTTTTTACCTGTAGTTGGAGCCTTGCCTAACTTTGATGGAATATATCTTGCTAATGGTTTAGGGGCATCCGGTTTAACAAGTGGACCGTATCTCGGGGCAGAACTGGCCAAGCTTGTCTTAGGAAGACGAACGGAACTAGACATAGGTAGCTATGATCTAGCAGCTGCAATCTCCACTATAGAATAAGTAAAAGCACCCAATTGGGTGCTTTATAAATGGATTGGTCCTATTCTAGGTGTTGGAAATTAGTATGGGTACGGATATGGGTAAGGATATGCAGGGTAGGTAGGATACGCTGGATATGCTGGTACTGGGTATCCAACAGGTGTGCCGGCTGCTGCACCAAGTGCTAAGCCTGTAAGAGCACCTGTTGCAAATCCAGGATAGAATCCACCGCCACCATAGCCCCAACCACCATGTCCATAGCCCCAGCCACCATGACCGTGATAATGTCCATGACCGTGATAATGTCCATGACCGTCATAATGTCCATGACCTTGCCCCCAACCGCCATGTCCATGTCCATGACCGCCATGAACGGGTCTATAAGTGTTAATTATATTCATATTCGTATTCATATTAACCACCTTTTAAATTCATATTTGTTGATGCAATATCATATGGGTGAATGTATAAAAAGGTCTTATTTTTTTAAAAAAACTTCTAACTAAGGAATAATGTAAAAGGATGTATGAGCATGAATGAGCAAATCAAAAAGATAGTGAGTAAGATTCCCAAACTTGAGGAAGGGAAGCGATTTATTATAGGAATAGATGGACTAAGTCGCTCTGGAAAGACCACTTTAGTAAAACATCTAAGCCATATGCTAACAGAAGAAAAGCTACCTTTTTATGTGTTTTATATAGATAATCATATTGTCGAAAGGAACAGGAGATACAATACAGGTCATGAAGAGTGGTTCGAATATTATCAATTACAATGGGATATTCAGGGGTTGAGGGATCAACTTTTTGAAAAAATAAAAGGTTCTCAATCATTTAATCTTTCATTCTATCAAGATGAATCAGATACGCAAATGACCAAACAGATTACCCTTCCCGATTCGTGTGTCGTCATCATTGAGGGCGTTTTTCTACAGCGGAAAGAATGGAGTAATTATTATGATTTTCTACTCTATTTAGATTGCCCTAGGGAAAAAAGATTTCTTAGAGAAAGTCAGGAGACCCAAAAGAAAATATTAAAGTTCCAAAATAGATACTGGTTAGCTGAGAATTTTTATCTAGAAACAGAACGACCTTTAGATGGAGCTCATATAGTTCTACATGGTTAATTGATTATTGTTCCATGGATTGAGGTTTGGAGGTTGAGAAATACATGTTTTTTTATATCTACCATCAATGTAAGTTAGTTGACGTTAATGGTAGGTATAAATTAAACTTTAATAAAAGGGGGTTTAAATAAAAGTGCCTGTTAAAAAGTCTGTAAATATAGAATATTTAATATCGGACCTTGTAGAGGAGTTTGGCATTAGTCAACGTACAATCCGTTATTATGAAGAATTAGGGTTAATTCATCCAAGGAGGACTGCTGGGAATCATCGCGTCTACACTAAAAGGGATAGGGCCCGTATTATAATGATTTTGAGGGGAAAGCATTTAGGTTTCTCCTTACAGGAAGCAGCAACTCTTATTAATTTATATGACTTAGACCCTACTCAAATTAAACAGTATAGCGAAGGGATTAAATTAGCGTATCTACATTTAAAGGAGGTGCAGGAACGAAAGAAAGAGTTGGATCTGCTTGAGAAGGATTTATATGATGCCATTACTGAGGCTGAAGGGATCTATCAATTTTTAAAACAAAAGGAGGAAAATGATGTCTAAAAAGGTTGTAGTGGAACACCTAGACGGAGTAGCTATAATAACTGTTAATCGACCAGAAAAACATAACTGTATTGATGGTGAAACAGCACAATTACTTTATGAAGCTTGGGTAAATTTCCGAGACGATGACAAGGCAAAGGTGGCTATTTTAACAGGCAGTGGTTCATCGTTTAGCTCAGGTGCTGATTTAAAAGCAATTGATACCTTAGGTCCCCAAAATCAATATGATCCGGATTTTGTTTATGGTGGGAAAGGGTATTTAGGATTTACAAGAATAACAGATTTATTTAAACCAACGATTGCTGCTGTTAATGGCTACTGTTTTGCTGGGGGTCTGGAAATGGCAGCTTGGTGTGATATTCGAATTGCAGCAACGAATGCAGAGTTTGGTTGTCTGGAGAGACGATGGAATGTCCCGTTGGTAGACGGAGGCACACAGCGAATCCCAAGGATTGTTGGCTGGGGTCGAGGGATGGATTTAATTTTAACAGGAAGAAAAATCGATGCTGTTACCGCATTGGATTGGGGGTTGGTGACAGAAGTTGTGGAGCCTGGTAATCTATTAAATCGTGCTTTAGAATTAGCACAACAAATGGCCTCTTATCCGCAAGGGTCACTAAGGTCCGATAAGCAAGCAGCTGTAAGAGGTTGGGGCCTTCCACTTGAAGAAGCGTTACGAATAGAATGTCAGTTAGGAATGCCACATACTAGAAGTGAGGAAACGAGGCAAGGATTAACTAATTTTATCAATCGAAAGGGGTAAAAGGATGATTGCTGCTGAGTTGATTAAAAGAGGGGCTAAGTACTATGCAAAAGAAACAGCAGTTATATACAAAGACCAGAAACTAACGTTTGAAGAAGTTCATAAAAATTCAAACCGCTTGGCTAATGCTCTTTTTAAATTAGGTTTAAAAAAAGGGAATCGTATTTCATTTTTGCTGGCTAATTCTATTCATAGTGTGGAAATTGACTTTGCCATGTTAAAGTCTGGGTTGGTACGAGTTCCTCTTAATACAAGGCTTTCCGAAGAAGAACAATTTCATATGATTATGGAAACAGATTCAAAGGCAATTCTTTTTACAGAAGAATTTGCCGACCGTGTAGGGAGCTTAAGAGAAAGACTTTCAAATGTATCATTGTTTTGCCAAGTGGACGGTATCCCAAAGTATGAATGGATCATACCTATTTACTCAAAAATGAAAACGGTTACAGATGAAGATCCAATTGTTCCGTTATCAGAAGAAGATTTTGCAACCCTCCAATATACATCAGGTACCACCGGTAAGCTAAAGGCAGCTATTCATACACAAGGATCCTGGGCAGCGATTGCAACGAATATCCTGTCAACACTCACCATTGAAAAAGGTGACATTATGATGCATGCTGCACCACTTACACATGCGTCAGGAACACTTGTCCTACCACATTGGATTCGAGGCGCAGCAAATGCCATTCTTCCAACTTTTCATCCTCTAGAATATCTACAAGCAGTTGAATCGATTAAACCAACAACTCTCAACTTAGTTCCAACCATGATAGTTATGCTGTTGTCACATCCGGAAGTAGAAAAATATTCATTTAATTCTGTTCGAAGTTTAATTTATGGTGCATCCCCAATGCCTCGGGAAGCGTTGAAAAGAGGGCTTGAATTATGGGGCCCAAAATTTATTCAATATTTCGGTCAAACGGAAGCGCCTCTCATTCTATCTATCTTACCGGTAGAGGATCATGTTTTAGCACTTAAAAATCCCAAGTATTACGACAGGCTATTATCATGTGGAAGACCGACAGCTACAACCGAAGTGAAAATTGTCGATGAGAATGGGAAACAAGTAGCTGTAGGGGAAATCGGTGAGATTATTGTGTCTTCGAGTCAAGCGATGACTGGTTATTGGAAGGAAGATGAATTGACCGCAGAAACAATAAAAGGAAAGTGGGTCTATACCCGTGATATGGGCTACATTGACCAAGAAGGCTATCTATATTTAGTAGACCGTAAGTCTGATATGATTATTAGCGGTGGATTTAACATTTATCCAAGAGAAGTGGAGGAAGTCTTATATCAACACCCAGCAGTAATGGAAGCTGCTATTGTTGGAGTGCCTGATGAAACATGGGTGGAAAGTGTAAAGGCCTTCGTTGTGTTAAAAGAGGGACAACAGGTTTCAGAAAATGAGCTGATTGATTATTGCAAGGCACATCTCGCCTCTTATAAAAAACCTAAAAATGTCGAGTTTATAGATAGTTTGCCTAAAAGTGCAGTAGGGAAAGTAGTTAGAAGAATGCTCAGGAAAGAAGAGTTGAGGAAGTAAATGAAGCTTTCCATAAAACACTCATTTTACTAAATTCAACTTATATTGACAATTGTACTTACGAAAGGGGAAGGACCTTTGATGGCTGTTATTCCTAGACCTGCATCAACTGTAGTATTAATGAACGATTTGTCTAAGGTCTACTTGACCAAAAGACCAACAACGATGAAATTTTTTGGTGGTTATTGTGTTTTTCCTGGGGGTGCGGTAGATAAGATTGACTATGAAATTGCTAGTCAGTACATTAAATATGGAAACCATGATGAGACCTTTCATCCTGCTTATTATGTAGCTGCAGCAAGAGAATTGTTTGAAGAAGTAGGGATTCTACTTGTAAGTACTGGGGACGGAGCTCTTACTAATATAGAATCAGATAAGGTAATTAAATACCGTCGTCTTCTTCTGAATCGAGAAATGTCATTCTTAAATATATTGGAACAGGAAGGATTTCAGCTGCAACTTGAAAACTTAGCCTATTTTGGACATCTCGTTACACCTGAGATTAACCCGATTCGATTTGATACAAGATTTTTTCTCACTCAGTTGCCAACTGGACAATTTCCCAATCCTGATAGTAATGAGATTGATGACGCCTTTTGGTTCTCTCCAGAGGAGGCATTATGCGCTCATCAAAATGGAGACATTTCGCTGGCTCCACCAACAATTCTAGCACTTAAAACAATTATGAACTTCAATAAAGGCGGCCCCTTATTGATGCCAGATCTAGAAACTACAAAAAAATGGTTTGATAAAAGATAAAACTAAATTGAACGGTTGTCCTTATGTGTTTATCATTACTTTGCCTGAAATGAGTGGTGGTTATGGTTGTTAACCATTCTTTGTGGCCGAGTGGCTTTGTACCATTGGAAGCAAAGTATGATGATAAGTATAAGGTCAATAGCATCTCCCCCATAGTACATAAGTATTGCACCGGATTCTGCCTGATTCGCGGAAATCCCTTGCGGTGGATAAGCAAAAATGTACTTGGAAAGGATGTTGTGACCGGTTAAGGCTAATACCAGTACCATGGCTCGATAGGCAAAGCTTGTCCGGTGTGGTGTTGGATCTATATTGATAAATGCCGATGTAAAGACAAAACCAGCGAGAAATACATGAAAATGTACTACTACGTGGAGCAAAATACTTTGTTGCATGGAATTGTATAGACTGCTTGTGTACAATACCCAAAGTCCTCCCACATTTAGAAGGGAGGCAACAATTGGGTTATTAATAAATCGGATCGGTGCAGTTCTTAAAATCTTTGAAAGGGTACGAGCTGTTCTTACATTTATCGTTCGGAAAACAAGTGTCAAAGGGGCAGCCAGAACCATTAAAAGTGGAGCCAGCATCCCAAGAAGGAGATGACCAATCATGTGCCAATTGAAATATATATGACTATGAACAGCTATTGGTCCAGCTACTGCTCCCATAGCACAGGAAACTCCGACAAACCATAAAACAACCCGGTAAACAGGCCATGTCTTTTGCCGGTGAATGGTTATGACCACTAATACAAGATAGATAACTAATAACAGAACAAAAGGCATTGCTAATAACAATTGGGGAGTTAAATTCCCCATAAGTTCGTCCATGTGATGATTGGTATGCATACTAACTAGGTGCCCCCAGTCTAATTTTTTTTGCGCTGCGGATGACTAGAACGATCCCTATTATAATCATAATGATAGAAGTAATATGCCAAACCATGTCGTAGGGCAAGATCGGGACATTATAACGAATTTGGTGAAGTCGCATCAGTTTATGCTGAATCGTACCATCATAAAATTGAAACCCTCCAGCACCGAGCAGTACTCCTCCAATCCACCTCATTGGTAACCATGCATTTCTTCGCCGAAAGTCAGCAACCATAAACAGCCCACCTACAGTGGCAAACCAACTAAACGCGTGGAAAAAACCATCTGAAACAAGGCCGATGGCTTTTGTTGACTTATCGTAAAAATGGTGCCAATGCAGCAATTGATGAAAAACCGTTTCGTCAATAAAAGCAACTAATCCAATTCCGAATAGAATACCTGACCATAGATTACGATTTATGTATATGGAACGGGTTGTTCCGTTTGATTGACGTTTTGGATATACATTTTCCTCCATAAGATCCTCCATTATTTACTAAATTACAATTATTTTCTCCTAAATATAATGAAGTAATCACTACTGGAAAAATTCAATCATAAAAAAGCCATCGAATACTAAAAATGAAACTTAGTATACGACGGCATTTTGAAATATTATTCCCCATTAAACACTTCGGGATTTACCAAATTATTTGGACGTTTTCCTGTTAGGCCTGCTAGTAAATTTTCAACAGCTAGATTAGCCATTTTCAATTCGGTTTCAAAGGTAGATGAGCCAATATGAGGAGTTGTGACAACATTAGGGAATTGAAGAAGCGGATGTTCTTCGGTTATGGGTTCTATTTGGTAAACGTCCAAAGCTGCACCATAAATCTCTTTTTTTCTCAGTGCCTCAATGAGTGCTGATTCATCGACTGTTTTTCCACGTGAACCATTTACAAAAACACATGAATTCTTCATTAACTTAAATTCACGTTCCCCAATTAAATTCTCTGTCTCAGGTGTAAGCGGGGTCATCAAACAAACAAAATCTGATTCCTTTAAGAGTGTATCAAGGTCACAGTAGGTAGCATCATACTTTTCCTCAGCTTCAATATTACGGCTGCGATTATGATACAAGATTTTCATGTCAAATCCCAAATGTCCTCGTTTAGCTATTGTTGAGCCGATTTTTCCCATTCCAATAATGCCTAATGTTTTATGATGGACATCAATGGCATATTGATCAGTTGTTAAATGTCCTTTCCACTTTCCATCTTTCACGAAATGATCTAGTTCAGAAATGCGTCTTGCTGCTGAAAGGAGAATCCCGAAAATTGCATCAGCCGTTGTGTCTTCAAGTACACCAGGGGTATTTGTCCCCATTACGCCACGCGCTGTCATTTCATCAAGGGAGAGATTATTAAAACCAGTAGAGTTATTTGAAACAATTTTTAAATGTGGTGCACGTTCTAATAATTCCTTGTCAACTGGAAGGGCTAGACCAACGATACCTTCTACCTCTTTAAGTGTATGTAAAAATGCGGGGTCTGTTTTGGGATTTATACCGTTAAAAATTTCCACTTCGAATCGATCATCAAGTTGTTCAAGAGCTTCTTTTAAAACGAAATTATAGGCAATTATTTTTCTTTTCATCAGATAGAGAACTCCTGTTCTAATAGGTAATTTTATATTAATAAAGTGACATAGAAAGCGGTAGGAGTCAAACATTCTCATAGTCTTAGACTATACAATATTGAAATGTACTCAGAAAACAGTAATAGGATTAAAGTACCAATTTTGGAATAATTGACAAGTTTTTACTTCTTTTTTATAATTAAGAATGTATACGAGCAAGGAATCTAGTAAAAGGGGGTATTTTAGTTGAAAAAGAAAAGGTTTATTGTTGTGATGGTCTTTCTTTTAACCATGTCTATGATTCTTGCAGCCTGTGGTAGTAAGGATGAGGGAGGGGAAAAAGAGGGAACAGGAGGCAAACAGACGGAGGAGAAGCCGAAATTCATTAGTATTCTAACTGGTGGGACAGGTGGTACATATTATCCGCTTGGTGGCTCGTTCGCAAAAATTATTAAGGATGCAACAGGAATTGACACAAATGCGGAAACCTCCGGGGCATCTGCAGAAAATATGACAACCCTTAAAAAGGGTGATGGCGAAATTGCGTTTACACAAACAGATATTGCTTCATACGCTATCCAAGGGAAGCTGATGTTTAAAGATAATAAGGTAGATAATGTCAAAGCAATTGCCACTCTTTACCCTGAGACGATTCAACTAGTAACTACGAAGAAATCTGGAATAAAATCCGTCGAAGATTTAAAAGGGAAAAAGGTCTCCATTGGGGCTCCTGGATCCGGAACTGCTGCGAATGCGGAGCAAATCCTTGAAGTACACGGGATGACCCTAAATGATATTAAGAAACAAGACCTATCCTTTGACGAATCCACACAAGGTATTCAAGATGGAACCATTGATGCTGCATTCGTTACTGCAGGTACACCAACAGGTGCTGTCGAAGGACTTTCGGCTACAGAGGATGTCGTGATTGTCCCAATTGAACAGGACAAAATTGACGCACTTATCAAAAAGTATCCATATTATGTAAAGGATGAAGTGCCTGCGGGTACATATGGCTTAAAGGATAAGGTAACCACTGTTGCTGTTCAAGCCATGTTAGTGGTAAGAAGTGATCTTTCTGAAAAAGTAGTTTACGATATTACTAAGGCTATCTTCGAAAATTTAGACCAAGTAACACATGCAAAAGGGAAGTTAATAAAAGTTGAAAATGCGTTAAATGGGGTAGGGATTGATGTACATCCGGGGGCACAAAAGTATTTTGATGAAAAGGGTGTAAAGGCCCAATAAGAAGTAGAACTTAACCTTTGACCGGCAGCAGTAAGCTTGCCGGTCTCGTTTTCTCCATAAAAACATGCTCAAAGCAAGGAGTGAATATGCGACGGGATAGGTTATTGTTAGTTATCATTATGCTAGCAAGCTGCTTGATTATAGCTATTACTCTTCTAGTTTTAATCCCGCTAAGGCTAGCGATTGTTTTTCAACCTGCTCATTCAAACGCCAAGTTAGCTTATATCCCTTTAAAGGGTGAATCTGAGTTTCAAATCAAATACACACATTCTATTCATTTAACAGATGTAGTAGAAAGCTACAAGATTACCATTAATCATCAAATCCAACAATATGAACTGATGTATGAGGATTTTTCTATAGGTATGCCCTCTAATGCAGAGGAAGGAGAAAGATTCGAACAAATAAACGGAAAATATTACATCAGAAATATGAAACGAGTCTTTCCTTCTTTCTATTTACGGGTGGGCCAGGTTCGGGCCAATCACCGGGTGATTTTTCATAAAAAGGAATATCCTTTATCCCAATCTATTAAACCCGGAACCTCCGTAAAGGTAGAAATACAAAGACTAACCTTTTTTCAACAATGGAAAGGAGTGAATATCCTTGAGTCATTATGATGAAACGCTTTCTGACGAAAAACAACAAGAACTTTTAGAGAAATATGACCCAGAGGCTGGAACTAGGAAACTAAAGGGTATGTTAGGATGGATAGTCTTTGTTGGATTATTATCCTTTTCTTTGTTTCATCTTTATACAGGAATATTTGGTATGTTAACAGCGCAGCTTCAACGTTCGATTCACTTAGGTTTTGCTCTTGCACTCATTTTTTTACTTTTTCCTGCACGGAAAAGAAATAGAGGGAAAGAACATAAAGTAGCCTGGTACGATATGATTTTGGCTTGTATTGCGGTTATTGTCGGTTCCTACTGGCCATTAATGATCGACGAATTGGTATTAAGAGCGGGTAACTTAACTGATCTGGATTTTTATGTTGGATTGGCTGGTATCTTATTAGTGTTGGAAGCCACTCGTCGTGCGGTAGGTCTTCCAATTACCATTATCGCTATACTCTTTATGTGTTATGGTATTTTTGGTCAGTACATGCCTGGCTTTATTGCCCATCGAGGACTTGACCTAAATCGTTTAGTACAAACCATGTTCTTTACAACAGAAGGTATACTAGGTACTCCACTCGGTGTGTCCTCGACCTTTATTTTCCTCTTCTTATTATTTGGGTCATTCCTAGTTAAAACAGGTGTCGGACAGTACTTTAATGACCTTGCTATTGCAGTTGCTGGAAGGAGTATTGGAGGACCCGCAAAAGTAGCCGTTTTTTCCAGTGCCCTACAAGGAACAATAAGCGGAAGTTCTGTAGCAAATGTTGTGACTTCAGGCTCCTTCACCATTCCTATGATGAAAAAGTTAGGTTATAAAAAGGAGTTTGCAGGTGCTGTAGAAGCTGCAGCATCAACTGGAGGTCAATTGATGCCCCCTATTATGGGAGCGGCAGCCTTCCTAATGGTTGAATTTATTGGAGGCGGCATTACATATTGGGATATTGCTAAAGCTGCAGCTATTCCTGCCGTCCTTTATTTTAGCGGAATTTGGATCATGACACATTTTGAAGCCAAACGAATTGGTCTTCGCGGTTTAACGAAGGAAGAGATGCCAAATAGAAGAGAAGTGCTGAAAAAGATCTATTTATTACTGCCCATTATTGCTGTTATCTTATTATTAATGTCTGGGATGAGTGTGATTCGGGCAGCGTTATGGGCGATTGTCATCACTGTAGTGGTAAGTGCCATAAAAAAAGAAACTAGAATTGGTTTTAAAGGCTTCATTGATGCGCTTGTAGATGGAGCTCGATCAGCGCTAGGGGTAGCAGCTGCTACTGCTGCAGCTGGAATCATTGTTGGTGTAGTTACAAAAACTGGTTTAGGTTTGAAGCTTGCAAATGGTTTATTAGATTTAGCAGGTGGTGCATTATTACCGACGTTATTCTTAACAATGATTACCGCTATCGTGCTAGGGATGGGTTCGCCGACAACAGCCAACTATGTCATAACCTCTACGATTGCAGCGCCAGCAATTATTTTGTTAGGAATTCCTGATTTATCTGCTCATTTGTTTGTATTTTATTTTGGAATTATTGCAGACATAACACCTCCGGTTGCATTAGCCGCTTTTGCAGCGAGTGCAATTTCAGGTGGGGAGCCATTTCGAACGGGTGTAAATTCTTCAAAACTAGCTATTTCTGCGTTTATTATTCCATATATGTTTGTACTGTCACCTGAATTATTAATGATTAATACGACTTGGACTTACTTAATATGGGTAGTCTTTACAGCCTTTTGTGGAATGTTTGCTATTAGTACCGGTGTCATTGGATTCTGGATTCGGGAAATGTTTTGGTATGAACGGGTTGTTGCGATTGTTGCCGGTTTATGTCTAATCTATCCGGAAAATATTACCGATATCACTGGACTTGTTGCATTTGGCTTATTGTTTACCTTGCAATTTATGATAAAGAGGAATAGTATGCCACGCACTGGAATATAGCCAAGCACATTTAATAAATAACTGTTGGGTCCTCATAAAAGTGAGGACTTCTTTTGTTTATTAGGACTTTCAACATAACCATAGACTAATCGGCATTCATCATGAGCAGTCCAATCACATTCCAATATGACTAATTGTGCAATTTTCGACATTTCCTGTTGGAACCTTTACCAAAGTTTAGTAGAATAGTAGGAAAGATAAAGTGTAAAACTATTTCTTCTAGGGTAACTTTCTCACTATATAAAATACCAGTATAGTTTGCTAAAATAATAATAGGTAGATTTGATTTCTACAAAATACATAGTAACAAAGTCTATGTTGAATTTTTTGAATAATGTGGCAATGTGGCAGCCGAGTAGGAGGAAATATTAATGTGGGATTTTAATATGGATATAGATCAAGTAGCTAGAATAAAAGTAATTGGTGTTGGTGGAGGGGGAAACAATGCCGTTAACCGAATGATTGAAGCAGGAATTCAAGGTGTGGAATTTATAGCTGTTAATACTGATGCACAAGCTCTTAATCTATCAAAAGCAGAGATTAGGATGCAAATTGGAGCAACATTGACAAGAGGATTAGGTGCAGGTGCAAATCCAGAGGTAGGTAGGAAAGCAGTGGAGGAAAGCAGGAGTCAACTGCAAGAGGTGTTAAAGGGTGCAGATATGGTTTTCGTAACAGCTGGTATGGGCGGAGGAACTGGAACAGGTGCTGCGCCTGCAATTGCCCAAATTTCCCGTGAACTTGGGGCTTTAACTATTGGAGTAGTTACACGTCCGTTTGGTTTTGAAGGAAAAAAGCGTGCAACAAACGCTCAGAACGGAATCGAATTAATGAGGAAAGCAGTCGACACTCTTATCATTATTCCAAATGATCGCTTATTACAAATTGTAGATAAAAAAACACCGATGATCCAAGCTTTCCGGGAAGCAGATAATGTTCTACGACAAGGGGTACAAGGGATCTCCGATTTGATTGCAGTTCCTGGATTAATCAATCTTGATTTTGCTGACGTAAAAACGATTATGTCTAATCAAGGTACAGCATTAATGGGGATTGGGGTAGCAAAAGGCGATGGGCGTGCGGTGGAAGCGGCCAAAAAGGCAATTTCTAGCCCATTACTCGAGACTTCAATCAATGGTGCACAAGGGATCTTGATGAACATTACAGGAGGAACTGATTTAAGTTTATACGAGGTACAAGAAGCGGCAGACCTAGTGGCTTCTGCAGCGGACCACGAATTAAACATGATTTTTGGTTCTATAATTAATGAAAATTTTAAAAATGAAATTATGATAACTGTTATAGCAACTGGATTCTCACATGATGAGATTGAAACTAAAAATGTTCCATCATCTCCTACAAGAGAAAGTAAGACTAGACAGCAGTTTGGAACTTTCCAACCTAAACAGGAATCAATGGTTCATGAAGAATCAGTGATTGAAAACAGTCGACAATGGCAGGAGAAGGAAGAATTGAAATCTGATTATAGTCATCATCAAGTACAGGAATCGGATGATTCGCTCGATATTCCAACATTCTTACGAAACCGAAATAGAAGGAATAGATAGATTCCGTTTGGGTTAGTGGCCTATAAACAATTTTAGGAGGTACCACTTATGGTCTACAAATTATCATCATCTGATTCTAAAAATCTAGCTCTAACGATATATAACGACAATTTTGCTGTTGTGAAAGAGACGAGATCTTTTACCCCTCAGGAGAATGAGACGGTTGTTCATTACCTTGACGTAGCGAAACAGATTGAAACGAATTCGATTATTGTTTCTGGTGTAGAAGTTAAAGAGTTAAATTATGATTTTGATTTGGTAGACAAATCCAAGCTGTTGGAAAAATATATAGATCATATTGTTTTTTTATTAGACTCCCATACAAATGAGAGGTCGGAAGTTCGATTGCTAAGTGTAAGTGGGGGGATCGTGGTTGAAGATATCCAGACGAAGGAAATTAAACTGGATCCCCTTGGAGAATTAATTTTACCCAAACTCCCTAATGAATTAATTGTAAAACCAGCACTTGTATGGAAAATAAAACCTACAACCGCTCATATTATTGATGTATCATACATGACAAAGGGCCTTTTTTGGGAGTCAAATTATGTGCTAAATCTTAAAGAGCAAACCTTTGACCTTTCAGGATGGGTTGAGATTCAAAATTATTCAGGTACAACTTATCATGATGCAATGATAAAGGTGCTAGCTGGTGATGTAAACCGGGTGGAAGAAGAGACACGCTATGATGAGGATTTTACTGTATATAATAGCGTTGAATCTATGGAAGAAAACTTTAATGAAAAGATTTTTGGTGATTACCATATATATACTTTAAAGGAACCGACCACCTTAAAGGATAATCAAGCGAAACAAATGAAATTTATCCAGGTTAATAATGGTACCTTCAAACGTTATTATGAGATTGATGATTATACAAATAATCCAAAAATTATGATTGAGATTAAAAACACTCCAGCCAATAACATGGGTATACCACTGCCAAAAGGGAAAATAAAGGTGTACCAAGAGGATAACGAGGAAAAGGCTACTGAATTTATTGGTGAAGACAGAATTGGTCACACTACAAAGGACGAGAAAATTACTTTATATATTGGCAATGCCTTTGATATTGTTTGTGAAAGTAAAATTCTTAAACGTTATAAAATGAAAAACTCTGAATACGTACAACACGAGTATGTATTAAAAAATCAAAAAGTTGAAAGTGCACAGATAAAAATCACCCACTATATAAGCGAACGTTTTTGGAAAATTGAAGAATCAACTGACGAATTTATAGAAAAAGATGCTAATCATATAGAGTTTTGGGTAGAGGTACCTCCAGGTGAGGAGAAGACAATTGGATTCGGGATCACTTATGATCGTGCTCTTTACATGGAAATAAAGAAAATAGAAGATTAGTAGAATCGAACATATTAAAAGTGAGCTCATTTCTTTAATAGAGATGAGCTTTCCTTGTGGGAAATTATAAAATTGAACCTATATATCAACCAATTTCTTCGACATTAAGTTGGAATATTCGCAAAATAAATTTTATTGAAAGCGTATGCTATAATAATGATATAAAAATCACTGCAAGGAGTAATCGCTATGTTGAAAGATATTTTTATGAGTTTATCTCAAAACCAATTTCTAAATAGTGCTGCTAAAAAATATGGTTTGAAAATGGGGGCACAAAGTGTCGTTGCAGGAACAAATATAGAAGAAGTTATTAAAAGTATAAAAGAGCTGAACTCACAAGGAATTTCTTGTACAGTAGATAATTTAGGAGAATTCGTTTTTAAAGAAGAAGAAGCTAATGCTGCAAAAGAACAAATCCTAAATGTAATTGAAGCTATTCATGAGCATAAAGTGGATGCGCATATCTCTTTAAAACCTACTCAATTGGGCTTAGATATAGAATATTCTTTCTGTTTAAATAACTTAAGAGAAATTGTTGATTTAGCAAACCGTTATGGTATCTTTGTAAATATTGATATGGAGGATTATAGTCATTTAAGTCCTACATTTGATTTACTTGATGATCTTTCTCTTGAGTACGATAACGTTGGAACAGTTATTCAGTCCTATTTCCATCAAGCACAAGAATATCTTGAAAAATATAAAAATTATCGTATCCGAATTGTAAAAGGTGCATATAAAGAATCACCAGAAATTGCTTTCCAAGATAAAAAAGATATTGATGCAAATTTTATTAAAATATCTGAATGGCATTTATTGAATGGAAAATTTACATCAATTGCTACACATGACCATAAAATAATTAACTATTTAAAGGATTTTGTTAAAAAGAATAATATTCCAAATGACAAGTTCGAATTCCAAATGTTATATGGGTTTAGAAAAGAACTTCAATTAAAGTTGGCGAGTGAAGGTTATAATTTCTGCACATATGTACCTTTTGGTAATGACTGGTATGGATATTTCATGAGACGTCTAGCTGAACGGCCGCAAAACTTAAATCTTGTTGCTAAACAAGTATTCAACAAAAAAACAAATACAATTATTGGTGTAGCTGCAGGTGCATTTTTATTAGGTAAAATGACCAACAAGCAAACCAAGAAAAAAAGAAAATAATACAGACAAAATCCTCCCATCAAATAGATGAGAGGATTTTTTATTACAGGGGAAAATTTGCCTCCCTTATGTATTTAAAAAGGCACCTAGCCTTTGTGGTTATTACAATCACAAAGGTTAGGCACCAGGTTTTACAGCATTATAGGAAAAATCGGTATCATCCCATTGGAATATACCTTCTTGGAGCTTTATTCTAAAATCGAAGGGGCAGGTGGACGAATTTACGTTTGACTCCTCTTCTCCAGTAGTCATTTGGTCCAATATTAGTTGCTTGAAACGAAGTAAATCTGTTTTAGATGCAATCCGAATTATTCGATCTAAAGTAATACTTTTCTCACTGATTCCATGACAATTACAAATACTTGTTTGAAAACCTTTATTAAACTGAATCATCATGTGTAAATCATTGATACTCGCAACCCCAAAAACCTCTTTTATTACATCCTCATAACGTAGCTGTTTTCCAGTTGCAAATTTAATCATATTCCTCTCAGGATTTTCTAAGAAATAAACGGTTTCAATCGAACCTTCCATGTATAGCACCTTTTTCCAATTATTTTTCTAGCGCAATGAATTAAGAATGGTGGTTGAATTATAAACCTTCTTGTAAAAAAAACACTCATTCTAATCCCTTCTATTCTTATTATATCATACTTTATTATGGGTGCCGGAAAAGCAATCGGTTTGTGTCGATATAACCACAGTAATAAGGACATGCCGTGGTGAATAAAATGGGTGAATGGGATTGATTCCCAAAGTGATCAATAAAATGGGATTAGAACACCACTGAATAATCAATAAGAGGAGTAGTTGGGGCAATGAGCAAACGAAATTGGGCTATTTCTATTTTTGTCATTAGTAGTCTAATAGGATTGACGGGGTGTACAGAGGGAACAACAAAAGAGGTGGCACAGGAGAAAAAGGTAATACAACCTCAAAAGCAATCCGAAAAACAGCCGAAAGAAGAACCACCGAAGGTAGAGGAACCTAAGCAAATTGTTGTTAATGTCATTGACCCGAATACGAAAACAATTATCAAGAGCTTTATTCCGAAAGATATGGGGTTTGAAAACAACAAAGAGATCTACCAAAAGGAAATTGAGAAATGGGCTAAAGATTTGGCGAGAGGAACTGAAACATCAACGGGGTATGACCAGCGAATGGTACTTGATAAAATTGATGTTAATGGGCAAATCATTAAAGGAAAACCGAAAGTGATACTGGAGGAATCGGAATTAGTAGAAAAGGTTATGGCCGCATCGCTTGTAGGCGGAGACATTGATCTACCCTTGTACGTTACTGAAAGTGGCTATAAGCCCGAGGATATCGCTCATTTAGGAGAAGTTGTAATAGGAAAATTTACTACAAAATTTAATAGTGCAGTGGTGGGGCGATCAAAGAATATCGAGTTATCAGCACAAGCTATCAACAATATCATTGTTGGATCCCAAGATATTTTTTCCTTTAATACTACGGTTGGACCTAGTGATGCTGCACACGGATATCAAAAGGCAAAAGAAATTGTAAATAAAAAAATGGTAGATGGGATTGGTGGGGGAATTTGCCAGACTTCTTCCACGTTATTTAATGCGGTGGATTTATTAGCAGTAAACTATGTAGAAAAGCATCACCACTCCTTATCAGTTGGTTATGTTCCAGCCGGTCGTGATGCGACAGTGTCATATGGAGGCCCGGATTTTCAATTCAAGAATACAACGGGATATCCTTTTTTAATTAAAGCAATTTATGGCAAAGGTACATTAACTGTGGAAGTTAGAACATCAGCTACTTATCAAAACCTCATAGCAAAGAGATAAAAAAGAACAAAAAAGGTGACAGCACAGCGTTTGCTTGTCACCTTTTATTGTATAATAGCATTAAAGAAAGGTGGTAAATTATGGTGTTGCTTTTTAAGAAAAGAGAGTTCAGAATCGCAACTTCGGGGATGGATTCTGTTGAGAAAATAAGATTGGGCGGAGTGGAACAGACCGTACTAATTCAGGCAGAAAATCCTACAAAACCAGTTCTGCTTTTTATTCATGGAGGACCATGTATGCCTGTTCCAGGTGTAGTATCTCGAGGTCAAGATTATGCCGTGTCAACTACGACTAAAGAACTCGTTAAACACTTTGTTGTTGTTTTTTATGATCAACGAGGTGCAGGAAAATCTTATGATAAGAATACACCGGCTGAATCTATGAGAGTCGAGCAATACATTACTGATTGCAATGAATTAGTAGATGTACTCAGAAGCCGTTTTAATCAAGAAAAGATCTATTTGGCCGCCCATTCTTGGGGGTCCATTATTGGATTAAATATGACCTTAAAATATCCGGAAAAACTTCATGGTTATATAGGGATTTCACAAATTTTAAATTGGACAAATAATGATAAACTCTGTTATGACTGGGTTGTAAATAAAGCAAAACAAGCCAATGATCAAAAGACTTTGAAGAAACTGTATGAATTAGGTCAACCTCCCTATCTTAAAGTAAAACAATGGACCGAATTTCGCCGACCTCTAATTAAATATAATTCTATGGTATATAAAAGTGATACGGTAAAACATCCAGGTATGATTGGAGGGATAAAACAATTTTTTACTAGTTCTGAGTATTCCTTAATGGATATTTTCCATTCCTTTTATAGTGCCTATAATCTTACATACACCCAAGAATTAATCGAGGATTTTGCAAAAATAAATTTAAATCAACTGAAAAAAGTAGAAACTCGAATTGCATTTTTACATGGTACAAAAGATGTCCATGTAGAAGGGAAACCGGTGGAAACTTTTTTTAATAATCTAGAGGCACCACTTGGAAAAGATATGGTTTGGTATGAAAACTCATCGCATATGTTTCATCCCGAGGATGCTAGAAAGATAGAAAAATATATTATTGATTTTGCCCAAGCCTAATGTTTGGAAGGGGATAGCAATGAGCCAATAGGAGACCACGTGCATACTTATACGTGGTTTTTTTTGACGTCCGAATTTATTGAGTAAATGCATATTCCACCTTTTTCAAGCAAAAAATACATTTGGATCTTTTAGCAAAAAATAGGAGGTAATATATGAAATGGTTTTATAGGATATTCATGTACTCAGTAATTCTTGCCTTATTTGGGTGGACAGGACAGCATCAAGCTTTTTCACGAGTAGTAGATGATCAGAATCATTATAGTGTAAACAAAACAAAAAATGATGAACTTCAAGTGGCAAGGCAAAATCCTCAAGGGGATCAAGGCCTATCCGAAGAATATCATGGACATCAATCTGACCGGCCTGAAGCCAAAAATCCTAAAAAGGTAAAGCCGCCTGCAGCCGACAACCGGCTTGTTCAAGTTCAACTTTTAGGTATCAATGATTTACATGGTCAGTTAAATGTTACTCGTAAAGTAAATGGTAAGCCTGCAGGACGCATTGACTATTTAGCTGCTTATCTAAAACAAAGAGAAGCAGAGAATAAAAACACACTTCTTGTTCAGGATGGAGATATGGTTGGAGCAAGTCCACCAGTATCAGCACTTTTACAAGATGAACCAACCATTGAGCTACTTAATAAACTTGGATTCGATATTGGAACTGTTGGAAATCACGAATTTGATGAAGGTTTAAATGAACTCCTTCGTCTAATTAATGGTGGCTCCCATCCAAAAACTGGGAATTTTGCTGGTTCCACATTTCCATGGATAGTAGCAAATGTAATCAATGAAAAAACAGGAAAAACCATTTTACCTCCCTATCACGTGATGAAGGTAAATGGAATGCCCATTGGTTTCATCGGAGTGGTAACAACTGAGACACCTACTGTCGTTGTTCCAAGTGGTGTAGCGGGCTTAAAATTCACCGATGAGGTAGAAGCGATTAACCGTAATGTTGCTGAACTGAAAAAACAAGGAGTAAAATCGATTGTTGTTTTGGCCCATAATCCAGGTACATCTGGCCCAAATGGAGAAAACCCTAACGGCCAGCTTGTAGATATTGCCAATCGAGTAGACGATGAAGTAGATATTATATTTGGCGGTCATAATCATGCCTATATGAATGCAACAATTGATAATAAACTGGTGGTTCAGTCTTATTCATATGGGACGGCTTTTTCAGACGTTGATATTGAAATTGATCCGAAAACGAAGGATATTGTTTCCAAGCGGGCAGAGATCGTCACAACCTTTCAAGAAGGGATAGAGCCAGATTCAGAAATTAAGAAAATGCTTGAAGGCTATGAAGCCAAGGTGGAGCCAATTGTTAACCGGGTAGTTGGATCTACATCAGAAAATTTAACAGCAAAGCAAAATGACAATGGTGAATCTGTTCTTGGGGATTTCATTGCCGATGCACAAAGAAAGGCGATGAATACAGATTTCGCCTTTATGAATCCTGGAGGTATACGAGCTGACATTGATCCGGGTGATATTACTTGGGGTGAGGTATATACGGTACAGCCTTTTAATAATGAATTGGTTAAAATGACAATGACCGGGCAGCAAATTCGTGACTTGCTTAACCAGCAGTGGGGTACAAGAACTGCGATATTGCAAATTTCGGGTTTAACATATTCATGGGACCCTAATAAACCTGTTGGAAACAGGGTAGTTAGTGTTAAGCTTTCGGATGGTACAGAACTTAACACAGCTAAGTTGTATACGGTAACTGCAAACATCTTTTTATCTGGTGGTGGAGATGGTTTTACTGTATTCACTAAAGCCCAAAATAAAGAAGTGGGTCCTGTTGATCTAGATGCGCTAGTTAATTACATTACTGCACAGCCAAAATCGTTTTCCTATCCACTTCAAAATAGGATACAGAAGGTACAATAATACAATAAAGGATGGCTCTTCTGTTTAAGAGTCGTCCTTTTTCATTAGTTGAACTTTGATTTAAATAGAAAGAAGATTTAGAATAATCCATATAAACAATTTCGTTTTTTTATTTGGGAGGGAGAAATTTGGAGCAATTTATTTCGCCAAAGAAAATTTACCATGGGGCAGGGTCATTAACAAAATTAAAAGATATACTAAAGGATTTACAAGCTAAAAGAGTTTATTTATTATCTGACCCTATTGTAAAGGACTTAGGTGTGATTCAACCCATTCTGACCATCTTGGAAGAGCTAAATATTGAATTTCAATTAGATACTAATGTTGTGCCGGAGCCTCCAATAGTGGTGGGGAATCAAGTGGTAAGTGAAATTAGAAAATACAATCCTTGTTTAGTTATTGGTGTAGGCGGAGGGAGTGCGCTGGATTTAGCAAAGGCTGCTGCCGTCCTTGTAGAAAACGAAGGCTGTGTAGAGGACTATTTAAATTTAAGCGGAACGAAAAAGCTTTCAAAAAAGGGGCTACAAAAGGTTTTAATTCCGACGACATCTGGAACGGGTGCAGAGGTTACAGATATCGCTGTTTTTTCTTTAGAGGAAACCAAAGATGTTATCACTCACGAATATTTGTTGGCTGATTATGCAATTGTCGATGCATCGTTAACTTACACATTACCACCAAGAGTAACAGCTGCAAGCGGCATTGATGCCTTCACACACGCCTTAGAGGCTTATACTTCAAAAAACGCCACTCCACTAACCGATATTTTAGCACTAGAAGCAATGAGAAAGATAATTGATAGTATTCGTACGGCAGTAGAGAACGGTCAAGATAGGTTAGCAAGAGAACAAATGTCATTAGCCAGTTTATTGGCGGGATTAAGTTTTTTTAATGCAGGTGTGGCTGGGGTTCATGGTCTAGCTTACCCCCTTGGTGGCTTATATAAAATACCTCATGGGGAATCAAATGCTGTTTTATTACCTTACGTCTATGATTATATTTGGCCGGCTTGTTTGGAAAAAATCATGATTGTCGCTGACCTATTTTCGATAACGAGCAAGGGGAAAAGTGAAAAGGAAATCGCGCAGGAAGTGGTTCATTGCTTACTAGACTTAGTGCAAGATGTCGGTCTGCCTACAACACTAAGTGCGTATAACATCCAACGGAAGGATGTTAAACGGTTGGCTGAGAATGGGTTTAAACAGAAAAGGCTATTAAATAGGAGCCCAAAAGAGTTTACTATTGAAGCAATTGAGCAAATTTACGTCAAGGCTTATGAAGGAGTTATAACAAAAGATAACTAACTTATGGAGAAGGGGGAAGCCTTTATGTATAAAAAAGTCATTGAACCTCGTGTTTCTGAGACGGACGGGGTGGGTCATATCAATAATACAACCATACCAATTTGGTTTGAAGCAGCTAGAAACGAAATTTTCAAATTATTTACCCCTGACTCTTCCTTTGAAAATTGGAAAATGATTATTCTCAATATGAACGTGGATTATTTAAAACAAATATATTTTGGAAAGGATGTAGAAGTTTTTACATGGGTTAAAAGGATAGGAAATTCCAGTTTACAGCTTTATGAGGAAATCCATCAGGAAGGAAGAATTTGTGTAAAAGGAACAGCCACTTATGTAAACTTTAATCTCAAAACACAACAATCTGAAACAATACCTCAAGAGATTAGAAGAGAACTAGAACTGAACCTATATCAACGGAGTGAATGATATAGAAAAAGATGCTTGATATTTTATGGAATATATACTAGTATTTATTTTAACCGCTTTATACAAGATGTTGTTATGTTTTTGTTATTAAAAACCATATATTGTGTTTGCCTTGAGAAGAGATGCCGTTAGGCTTAATAGGGAATCTGGTGAAATACCAGAACTGCCCCCGCAACTGTAAATGCTGACGAAATGGGAAAACCACTGTATAAGAGAGTTTAATTGATTAGGCGCTTATACGGGAAGGGCTCATAGTAGGGAGAAGCATAAGTCAGGAGACCTGTCTTTCTTAAGATGTTTCAACTTCTTCGGGGATTGAGAAGATGAAACGGTGGCGACAGGAGACACCTGAAATTTTTTCGTCTTCCGTATTGTTATCGTTTCATCCGCTCAATTCACCTTGAGCGGATTTTTTTATTTTGGAGGAAAAACTATGACCATTATGGTACAAGAAGAGCTTGCTTCTGTTTTGGAAACTATTAATCAAGCTGAACAGAAATTTAACATTGATGCCTCTGATTTTAAAAAGCATATAAAACAGTTGGGAGGAACAGACTTAGACGTTAAAAAGCAAGCGCTATTTTATGCAGTTAACCAAATAGCATTAGATCAACCCGATTGGACATTCATGGCAGCTAGCTTGTATTTGGATGAATTATATTATGAAGCAGCAAAAAATCGGGGATATGAATCCACGAAAAAATATGGAGAATTTTATGAACTCATTAAGAAACTAACGGATATAGGAATTTATTCTAGTGACTTACTAACCCTATATAGTAAAGATGAAATACATAGTTTAGCAAAAGAGATCAGTCAAGATAAGGACCACTTGTTTAATTACATAGGATTATTCCTATTTGCAGATCGTTACCTTGCACGTGATTATGAACGGAACGTCTATGAACTTCCTCAAGAGCGTTTCATGATTATTGCTATGACGCTTATGCAGTACGAAAAGAACTCCATTCGCTTAAGTCTAGTAAAAGAGGCATATTGGGCTTTAAGCAACTTATATATGACAGTTGCAACTCCTACCTTAGCGAATACAGGAAAAAGCTTTGGTCAGCTCTCCTCATGTTTTATTGATACGGTTGATGATTCACTTGATAGCATTTATTTAAATAATTGGGATATTGCCAGGTTGAGTAAAGATGGTGGGGGAATTGGAATCTATTATGGTAAAGTTCGTGCTTTAGGTTCCGATATTAAGAAATTTAGAGGAAACTCTTCCGGTGTTGTCCCATGGATCAAGTTAGTAAACGATACAGCTGTTAGTGTTGATCAGTTAGGTCAGCGGCAGGGAGCCATTGCTGTATATTTGGATATTTTTCATAAAGATATTATGAATGGATTCCTTGACTTAAAAACAAATAATGGAGATGAGCGACGGAAAGCTCATGATATTTTTACCGGGGTTACTATTCCGGACTTATTTATGCAAAAACTTGAAGAAAAAAATGATATTGGTAAAAGTATTGGAGAATGGCATACGTTTTGTCCGCATCAGGTAAAACAGATCATGGGCTGGAAAGATGAAAATGGAAATCTTCTTGGATTGGAAGATTTTTATGATGAAAGTGATCATAAATATTTTTCCGAGAAATATGAGGAGGCGGTAAGTAACCCACTTCTTCCCCGTAAAACATATCGAGCTATGGATATTATGGCACGAATTATGGTTTCACAACTAGAAACAGGAACTCCGTACATGTTTTACCGTGACGAAGTGAACAGGAGAAATCCGAATAAACATCTTTTAGGTAAGGGGCGTACTTCTATCTATTGCAGTAACTTATGTACCGAAATTACGCAAAATATGTCACCTACAACGATTTTTAACGAATATCAGGACGAAGAGGGAAACATCGTAATGATACGTAAACCAGGTGATTTTGTTGTGTGTAATTTGTCTTCTATTAATCTAGCAAGAGCTATACCGGCGAACATCCTAGAAAGATTAATAAGTATACAAGTTAGAATGTTGGATAATGTCATTGACTTAAATACAATCTCAGTGGGACAGGCACAGATTACGAATAAAAAGTTTAGAGCCGTTGGCCTTGGAACGTTTGGTTGGCACCATCTTCTTGCACTAAAGGGAATTCAATGGGAATCCGATGCGGCCGTTCATTTTGCAGATGTATTATATGAAGACATTGCTTTTTACACCATTCGGTCTTCAATGGAATTAGCAAAAGAGAAAGGGTTGTATAGTCAGTTTAGCGGTTCTGAGTGGCAAACAGGTGACTATTTTACACGTAGAAATTACCAGACAGATAGGTGGAATGATTTAAAGAGGAAGGTAGCTATTCATGGTCTTCGAAATGGGTGGCTTATGGCTATTGCACCAAACTCTTCAACAGCAAAAATTGGTGGTTCAACAGATGGAATTGATCCTATCTATTCGGTGGAATACGCTGAAGAGAAGAAGAATTTTAAATTTAAAGTGACAGCACCTGACCTAAACCATCACACCTACAATTATTATCGTCGTGCAAGGCATGATATTGATCAAGTTTGGAGTATAAAACAGAACGCTGCTCGAGGACGTCATATTGATCAGGCAATTAGTTTTAACCTATATGTTCGACATGACATAAAAGCGAAAGATTTATTAAATCTTCATTTGGAATCTTGGAAGCAGGGGCTGAAGACAACTTATTATGTAAGAAGCACGACACAAGCTGAAATAGAAGAATGCGAGGCGTGCCATAGTTAATGGGAGGAGAACTTCATGGAAATTCATTCACCTTTATTAAAAATTAAACTACTAAATCCGAAGTTTCCGAATAAAACGACAGCAATAATTAATGGGCAGTCTTCAGGATTGCTTAACTGGAATGATATTGCGTACCCACAAATGTACGATTTGTATCAAACATTATTATCTAATTTTTGGAAAGCGCAAGAAATTAATATGCAAGATGATATTAAGCAATGGGACCAACTTAGTTTAACAGAGAAAGATGTTTTTCTGCGTATTAATACACAACTAGCCTCATTGGACAGCCTGCAAACACCAACGATGTGCCAAGTGATGGATTATGTGTCAGATTCAAGTATGAAAGCCATATTTGCGGTGATTGCACAGCAGGAGGCGGTTCATAATGAATCATATTCCTATATTCTAAGTTCTCTTGTACCTTTAAGTGAGCAAAATGACCGATTCAATCAAGCAAAAAGTGATCCAATAGTGCAAAGAAGAAATCAACTCATATTATATTCTTATGAATGTTTTAGGGAAAATCCTACTCCGCAAAATCTATTTAAATTAGGTGTAAATTCTATCAATCTAGAGGGTATTTATTTTTATG
This sequence comes from Neobacillus phoenicis, assembly GCF_047302305.1. NCBI lineage: Bacteria > Bacillati > Bacillota > Bacilli > Caryophanales > Bacillaceae > Neobacillus > Neobacillus phoenicis. Next base: position 2,885,335 of record NZ_CP154847.1, read on the forward strand.
CAGGCTTTGCTTTTTTCTATTATCTTGCCGGACAGCAAAAAATGTTAAAGACAAGCACAATGATTAGTTATATTCAACGTGATGAAATGCAACATGCTTATTTTATGGCCCAGTTTTTACGCATCCTTTTAACAGAGAATCCAGAACTAAATAATGATTCCAACATTGACTATATTTATCAGGCAGTTGGCCAGGCTGTTGAGCTAGAAAAAGAATGGGCTCGTGTGATTTTCCAAGAGATAGATGGAATTAATATAAATCAGTATGAGGAGTACACCGAATATCTTGCTAATAAACGTTTACGTCAGCTTGGTTTGCAAAATCTCTACGTGGACAGAAGCAATCCAATGCCGTGGATTCATGTTTTCAGTGATGAAATGATGAATGAAACAAAGTCCGATTTTTTCGAGCAGAAATCAAGGACCTATGCAAAGGTTACACAATCCAATGGATTTGATGAAATATGAAAATAGCTATCGTGTATTCTTCCAAAACGGGGAATACAGAAGAATTAGTTCATTTGATTCAAGAGTTATTCAATAGGAAGAAAGTTGTTGTTAAACTTTTTAGAATTGAGCAATTTCAAATCAATGATTTAAGTAACTTTGAAGCTATTGTGATTGGAACCTATACTTGGGGAAATGGAAATATACCACAAGAAATGATGGGCATTTTTCATGCTTTTGAAACGCAAGACGTGAAAAATATTGTTACTGCCGTTGTTGGGACAGGGGACAGTGGCTATCCCAATTTTTGTGGGGCTGTGGATGAATTTAAAAATATGCTTTATAATCACACTCATTTAGCTGTTACACTTAAAATTGAGGTGTCACCTCAAAAGAATGACTTGAGTCGCTGTATACGGTTTGTTGAAATTGTTTTGGGAAAATTTCTACTTTATAAAAACAATCTAAAAATTAAGAGTTAAAAGGGAAACAAGAAGAGGGGCAATTGAAGCCCCTCTTCTTTAATAACTATTTAAATGATTCTTCTAATTCATCAATCAATGAACCTACAAAAGCTACAGCTTTACTGATAGGTTCTGGCGTAGACATATCAATTCCAGCATGTTTTAATAACTCAAGTGGCTTCATTGTTCCACCTGCACGTAATACCTCTAGCCATCTATCAACAGCTGGCTGACCTTCTTCTTGGATCATTTGGGCAACAGCAGTTGATGCAGTTAACCCTGCAGAATAAGTGTACGGATATAATCCCATGTAATAGTGTGGTTGGCGCATCCAAGTCAAACACGCTCCTTCATCTATTACAACCGTATCTCCCCAAAACTCTGTAAGAACAGATTTGGTTAGTTCTGTTAATGTATTAGCTGTTAGTGCTTTGCCATCTTCTGCAAGAGCGTAGACCCTCCGTTGATATTCCGCTTCAAGTAAATGGGTGACAAAATTATGATAATAGGTTCCTAGCAGTTGAAGAACAACCCAACGGCGCATTTGTTTATCTTTATATTTATTGAGTAAATACTGGCCTAATAGCATTTCGTTCATGGTGGATGGTGCTTCTACAAAATACATGGAAGGCCGTACATTCATTATCCGTTGATTTTTATTGGCTAAAAAGAAATGTCCTGCATGTCCAAATTCATGTGTTAAGGTAAAGCATCCACGCATATTATCCTGCCAAGTAATTAGGATATATGGATGAGACCCATAAGGGCTGGAGCAAAAAGCTCCTGTGGATTTTCCAACATTATCTGCTAAGTCAACCCATCTTTCTTTAAACCCTCTTTCTATGATTTCAGAATATTCTGGACCCATTATCTTTAAAGAATCCAATATGAGTTGGTTTGCCTCTTCATAAGTAGTTTTTGGGTCGAAGTCTGGGTCAAGTGGTGCTTTCAAATCACAAAAAAGCATTTGCTCTAGACCTAGAACTTTTTGTTTTAATCGGGCAAATCTCCTCATATGTGGGGAAAGTTCTTTATATATAATGTCTATTTGGTTATTATACATCTCCAATGTTACTTGCTGGGGCTCAAGCAACATATGGGTAACGGATTCGTAATTCCGTAATCGTGCAAGTGTGACTTGCTTCTTCACTTCTGTAGCATAGGTTGCAGCCATTGTATTTGTGTATTTTTTTAAAGTTTCAACGAAAGAGTAATAGGCCTTTCGTCGAACCTCTGTATTTGCTGAGAATTCATAGCGGCTCTCAAATAAAGCAAATGAAACAGGCAACTCTTGACCACTTTCATCTTGTATCGGAGAAAAATCCATATCCGCCAATTTAGTCATTTGGTAGATTTGATAGGGGGCTCCTTGAAGTTCATCTAAAGCAGCGAGGGCTTCCTCTGTTTCAGGAGAAAGTCTATGTTTCTTTGTTTCAAGAAGGTCCATTAAATTTTTTTGGAAGGTCTCGAGACCAGGCTCCGCTTGAATGTATTTTTCGACAACTCCATCCTCAAGGGCAAGAATTTCAGAATGAATGAACGATAAAGCAGCGATACTTTTTGTTCGTAATGCAGAAAATTTTGCTGAGTTTGCCTGATTAACTGGATCAGTTCCATCTGCGGATTGTTTGAGGTTCACATATGTCCAAGCTTTAATAATTTTCATGGAAAGCTGTTCCTGCGCACATAAGCAGTCTAATAATGCTTTTGACCCTGTATGTAAAGTCCCCTTATATTGATTAAACTTGTTGATTTCTTGGTCAATAGTTACAAGTTCCTCTTCCCATGACTGTTCTGAAGGGAATAAGTCATCCAGATTCCATGTCAATTCTTCGGGTACTTCTGAGCGGGTTAACCGTTTCTCCACTATTTTTTCCATTCAGTCTCCTCCTAACATTCTTTCGAGCTATTAAATTTATCATATATTATTAGAAAATTAAGTCAAATATAAACCACATACTCTTTAATGGGTTTTCTTAGTAAAGTGACTATTTGTTGACCATTTATTTTTTTGAATGATATCATGTTAATGTAAACGCTTACTGTTAAGGAGGGATACTGCGATGGGTTTTGGCAATCAAGTCCAATTTAAAGTTTATCAACAAATGGAGAATAATATTATTCCAGTTTCATATGAAGAGTTAGAGGCAAAGGCTAAAGAGCAACTTGAGGCAAAACCCTATTACTATGTTGCCGCATCTGCTGGTGCTGAAGTAACAGCAAGGAACAATAATAAGTCATTTGAAAAGTGGCATATTATCCCACGCATGTTATGTGATACAGCATCAAGAGATCTAAGTATCGAGCTGTTTGGCAAAAAACTTCAGTATCCTTTATTGCTCGCACCTATAGGAGTTCAATCGATTGTTCATCCTGAAGGTGAGCTAGCAACAGCACGGGCCGCAGCTGACATGGGTGTCCCGCTCGTAGCAAGTACTGCTTCTACATATAGTATTGAAAAAATTTCTGCTGAAATGGGTGAAGGGGATAGATGGTTTCAGTTGTATTGGAGTAGCGACAGGGAAATTGCTGCAAGTATGGTGAAAAGAGCAGAGGCGGCGGGATATGGTGCCATCGTTATTACACTTGATACTCCAATGATGGCATGGCGCGAAAAAGATATTGAACATGCATATTTACCATTTCTAGAGGCAAAAGGTATTGGAAACTATTTGGAAGATCCTGTTTTTTGTTCACGATTAGATCGGTCTCCAAAAGAGGACATGAGTTCTGCGATTATGCTTTGGGCCAAAGTATTCGGAAATCCCTCATTAACTTGGAAAGACCTAGAATTTATTAAGGGTCAAACCTCACTGCCAATTTTGTTAAAAGGAATTTTACATCCTGACGATGCTAAGTTGGCACTAGAGCATGGTGTGGACGGAATTATTGTCAGCAATCATGGTGGCAGGCAGGTGGACGGAGCCATTACCGCTATTGAAGCACTATCAGAAATTGTGGACGTTGTAAAAGATGAAATACCTGTATTAATGGATAGTGGGATTAGAAGGGGCTCTGATATCATTAAAGCCCTTGCATTAGGGGCAAAAGCTGTACTTGTAGGGCGCCCTTATATGTATGGATTAGCTTTAGCGGGAGAAGAAGGAGTAAAACAGGTTCTCCGTAACCTGATTGCAGACCTTGACTTAACCCTAGCTTTATCAGGGAAACGTTCAGTAAGCGAGTTAAATCGGAATTTATTGAAAAATATAAAATAATTGGGGGAGAAACCGTGGAAGAGAATTTAGTAGTAGCTATACAGGATGAGTACCCAGATGATTTTTCCTGGTGTTATGGCTGTGGCAGGTTAAATGAAGAAGGTCATCATTTTCGTACTTGTTGGCAAGGGGAGAAGACAGTAACTATCTTTAGCCCAGAGGCAAGACATCTAGCTCTTCCAGGATTTGTATATGGGGGAATTGTTGCTTCGTTAATAGATTGTCATGGTACGGGATCAGCATCGTTGTTCCTTCATCGAAAGAAGGGTCATGAACCGGGGGAAGGAGCAGCGCCACCTCGCTTTGTCACTGCTTCACTTAATGTAAATTTTATTAAGCCGACTCCACATGGCGTACCACTGAAAGCTATTGGAACTGTTCACGAAATTCACCCAAAGAAATATAAAGTTGAAACAGAGGTTTATGCCAATGATTCACTCTGTGCTCGTGGTGAGGTGGTTGCGGTCGTCATGCCTAGTTCGTTTTTACAGAAAGAATAATCTTATTCCTAGAGACTAACTCAAATACTAAGGGGTTAGTTTCTTGTTTTATTGTCATCAAAATGAAATGTTTTCTTTTGAAACAAAAAAAGACCACCAGCCGTCAAATATAGTAGGAACTGTTTGAACGGGAGGTTAACTGATGGGGAAGATGAAAATCATAGTCCTTTCCTTAGTGATTGTGTTTGCCATTGGTTCCGGTTTGGTAATGAGTACATTTGGATCGGCAATATATCAAGAAGGAAATCCACTTCCTATCCTTGTGTCTGCAATCAAACTTCAATTTTATAAGACTGAATATGTTCAGTTCTCGAAAACAGAAAAAAGAAGCAGGTTCTTGTCTGAAAGCAAGGGAAATGATGGCTACTTAGTTGTGGAGGAGTTTATGAAATCAAAAGGATGGTCATTTCGAGAACAAATGGGTTCAGGCCTAATATTTACCAAAAATGGTGAGGATGCTGTTGTGGAAGTACGCCAATACTCAAAACACTATTTTATCTGGGAGATTCAGAAAGCTTTTTTCCAGTAAAAGAACTAATACATAAACAACAAATTAAAACCCCTAATCTTTTTAGAATAGGGGTTTTCGTTCGTATCAATCCTCATTCTGACTAAAGTAGTCTTTAACCAACTTTTCCAGCGGTTGAATTTCTTTAGCCAGATAAGTATTCTCTTTAATAGTGTAAAGAGCACTTTCAGTAATAAATTTGCGGGGTACACTTGAATGTAATAGTTCATCAATAATAAAATCTAGCAGTTCAATAAATTTAGCTTGTTCTGCTTCATTAGAGATATGCTTTGCAATCGTTTTTCTTAAAATAACCGATTGTTGGAGAAGTTGAGTTTTAAATCCTTGGTCATTTTTTTGACAGCCTGGAAGCCATTTTTCAATCAGTTCTGGCTGAAGCAATTGATCATTGGATTCAACTACATCTTCCACCATTTTCACAAGGCGGCTAACACTATAACGTACTACTTGACTGACTTTTTCTCCCGTTTCATACGCCATTCGATTGTAATGTACATTTATTTGGAGAATTCCTTGAAACATTATGGCGCAATCTAACAAATAAGGTCTTTTGTCCTCGCCAAAGATTTCAACCAAACGCTTATAGTACCAGTGAAGAGAATTTAAGCGACTTCGTAGAATAAATTGTTTTAGGTCATTATCATTCGAGGCCATAACCTCTTCAAATAAAGCAATTAACTTATTTTTTCTATTTGTTATCATTTGTAATTCAATTTGTTTTATAAAAATCTCAATATCTGACGGGTCTTGACCAACAAGCAAGTCATTTTTGTCTTTCTCTAGCTTTTTGTAAATGGATTTGTAGATTCCGATTAATAATTCATTCTTTGAAGAAAAATAATTATAAAATGTACCCTTTGAAATACGGCTATAATCTAAAATGTCTTGAATAGATGTAGCTTGAAAACCCTTTTCAATAAATAATTGATGGGCAGAATGAATAACATTTTGTTTCCGATTGTACATATAATCACCTTAATATGGATTTGTACTGACTGTATAAAAATATAGTACATTATTTCTAGTGTCTTTACAAACCCATAAATTTGTAGATATTTTTAATTGCAAAAATTGAACTCACAGTATATTATTATGTAAGTGTGAAACAGGGGTATAAAAAATTGAACTAAAAGTTTATAGGGGGAAATTCAATGGATCAATCTAAAGCTGAGGCTAAACGTCCTCCATACGGGATTATTGCCATCTTAATGATTGGAGCATTTATTGCATTTTTAAATAACACATTACTTAATATCGCACTACCGTCCATAATGAAGGACTTAGAAATCGAAGCTTCGACTGTTCAATGGCTAACAACAGGATTTATGTTAGTAAATGGAATTCTTATTCCATTATCAGCATTTTTAATTCAAAAATTCTCTGTTCGTCAACTTTTCTTAGCAGCGATGATTTTATTTACACTCGGGACCGTTTTAGCAGGATTTGCACATGCCTTTCCGTTATTATTAACCGGTCGGATGACTCAGGCTGCTGGGTCTGCCATTATGATGCCTTTATTAATGAATGTAATGTTAACGAGCTTTCCAGTTGAAAAACGTGGAATGGCGATGGGCGTATTTGGATTAGTATTAATGTTTGCACCAGCTATTGGACCGACATTATCAGGCTGGATTATTGAACACTATGATTGGAGAATGCTTTTCCATTTTATTACACCAATCGCGATTGTTGTTGTTTTAATTGGCTTTTTCTTACTTAAAGATAAAAAAGGAAAAGTTGATATCAAACTTGATTTCTTATCTGTTATCTTATCTAGCGTAGGGTTTGGTGGATTATTATACGGATTTAGTTCTGCAGGTAAAGACGGATGGGATAGTCCAAAGGTATACGGCACCCTTGCAATTGGTGTTATTGCATTGGTAACATTTATTTTACGTAATTTAAACCAAGAACGACCACTGCTTAATTTTAGGATTTACAAATATCCAATGTTCGCTTTATCATCAGCGATTTCTATGGTTGTTACCATGGCAATGTTTTCAGGGATGCTTCTTTTGCCAATTTATGTTCAAACGATTCGAGGAATATCGCCGATAGATGCTGGATTATTGTTGTTACCTGGAGCAATCGTAATGGCTATTATGATGCCGATTACTGGTAAATTATTTGATAAGTTTGGCGGACGTCTACTGGCTATCATTGGTTTATCGATTACAGTGATCACAAGTTATCTTCTTAGTAATTTAACTCTTGATATGTCTTATAAACACTTAATATTTTTATACACTTTGCGTATGTTTGGTATGTCAATGGTGAATATGCCGGTTACAACCAATGGTTTAAACCAGTTGCCGGCAAGATTTTATCCACATGGTACAGCGATGAATAATACGATGCAACAAGTATCAGGTGCCATTGGTACGGCTTTATTGGTAACAGTAATGACAACCCGTGCGAAAACACATGCAACGGAACTTGTTGCTGCAGCCAAAGCCAAGATGCTCAGCAATCCTCCGACAACAGCGATTACAGAGGCGATGAAATTAAAAATGCAACACGACATCCAAATGAAAGCTATGCTTGAAGGGATAAATGATGCGTTCTACGTAAGTGTCTTTATCGCTGGTCTTGCTTTAGTCCTTGCACTTTTCATTAAACGTGCAAAACAAGCAGAAGACCCAGGAGAAGCCAAGCCAGCAGGCAATAAAGTAACTGCAAAACTAGCTGAAAATTAAGGATTGAAGTGCCAAGCACAAAAGTGCATGGCACTTTTTTTCGTATTTAGACTATCCTATATTTGCTTTTTAGGGGAAAATACTCAATATTAGTAATGGAAGTTATTTTAGGAGGATGCTTGTATGGTGAATTTTTCAGATGCTTATATTGAACGTTGTGATAAAGAAACAGAAAATATGATTAAGAATGAAACAGGGACATTTTTAACTCAACCACTCAATTACTTGAATAAGAATAAAAATGAGTTTATCTATTTAGAGTCAAATTGGTTTGAAGGGATTGGAGTAGAGGCGGTTTCGTTAGAGGTTGATGATGTTTTTGGAAACTATGACGTGATGTTAGGGCTAAAGCTTCAAAAAAAATTCGATAAAACTTTAAAGGAATACCTAAATACAAATTTACATGGTAATGAAGCCAAATTTGATTTGATGTTTAGTCAAGACGATGGCCTATGGAATTTGAACTTTGCTTTGAATTATGTCGAAGGTTTTAAAGAAGAAATGACACTAATTGAAGCGTTTCAAGTTATTTATAAATTCCTAAATAATTTAGTGCAATCAGTAAAAGTAGGAAAAAGTTAAAAAACTAACCAGCTATTTTAGCTGGTTTTTATCATTTGTAATTACCCCACTAGAATATTTATTAGTATGTCATAATGATAAGTTTTCAAGCTTAATTTATTATTAGGATACGGTAGTATTGTGAATAAACTTTCAATATAAAAAGAATTAAGCTGGAGGGTGAACAGTGCGAGTTATTTCCTTATGCCCGAGTAACACAGAAATTATAGAATATTTAGGTCTGACACATTTATTGGTCGGGGTGGATGATTTTTCTGATTGGCCTGAGTCTATTGCCAGTCTTCCAAAATTGGGGCCAGATTTATCGATAAATATGAATCTAGTAGAAAAATTAAACCCTGACATGGTTCTAGCTTCTTTAAGTGTCCCAGGAATGGAGAAGAATGTTAATCAATTAAAGGAACGTGGGATTCCTCACATTATCTTGAATCCACAATCGCTATCGGATATAGAACAAGACCTTATTACTACTGCAGAGGTGCTGGGATATCCGGAACGAGGCATGCGAGCTGCCGAACGGTTTCGTACTAGAGTCGCAAAGGTAAAACAGATAGGTACGAATAATCATCGTGCACTCAAGCTATATTGGGAATGGTGGCCGAAACCGGTTTTTACGCCAGGAAAGCTAAATTGGCTTACTGAAATTTCAGAATTAGCAGGTGCAGTCAATATATTTCAAGATGTAGAATTCGCAAGTGTCCAAACAGATTGGGAAGACGTGTTGAGACGACAACCAGATTATATTTGTCTTGTTTGGGTGGGGGTTAGAAGGGATAAAGTCCAAAAAAGTATCATCAAAAAACGTCCAGGATTTGAAAAATTGAAGCATCTTAATGATGAGCGCATTCTTATTTTAGAAGAAGAACTTTATTGTAGACCTTCACCAAGACTACTTGATGGTTTAGAAAAGTTAATCGGATTGATTCAAAAATAAGAGCCTTTGCTTTACATGCAAAGGGTTCCGTTTTAGAGTGCTTTGTTATTAAAAGACACAAGAATTGACGTAGCTGCTGATTCCCGCATCTAGGATTAAGAGAGCCCGCACTTATCGGTTGGGCGATCAGGTTAAGCACCCGAGCCGATAAATAGACGGAAAAATTCTGCTTATTTAAAAATTTTTATAAAAAAAGGCTTAAATAGAGGGAGAAATTCCGCCTATTGATTCAAAAAATTCGAAAACGGGAGATTTTTTTTTGCATAAGCGGAAAAACTCCCCTTATTCACCCCCGAAATGAGCTTCATTTTGCATTTAACCGGAAAATCTCCCCTTATTTTACTTTTGCTGGTTACTTAAAAAAGGACAAGTTATCTTTTTTTAAGGGGAGTAAGTATAATTTTAAAAATCCAAGAGAACCTCTTTTAAATGTATTACGGTGAACCATACCATAAGTAAATGAGGTTTTATAAGATACTGACTGTTAAAAATTATAAGAAATGGGAAGTAAACCTTGTCCCAAAAAAGACCGTCTCTTTCATGTAAGAGACGGTCTGAACTGTTTAATCAAATATAGTTTACAGTTTTAATCACAACTTTCCTCATGATGGTGATGGTGATGGTGGTCATCTAGTTCTAACTTTGCCCATACTCCAGCGTGATCGGATGGCCAAAGGCCTGTATTGGTTCTATCATTCTGGGATTCTCCTACTAGTTCAGCTTTAATTGGGTCCCATCCATTTTTAAATAAAATATAATCAATTCTAAAATTTAAGGTAGAAACTGCGTTCAATAGATCTGCCCCCTGACAACACGTAAATCCATTGCCCTCACCAACTTCGCTCCAAGCATCATGAAATCCTGCCATTATAAAGAACTGAATGACATCGCTATTAGGAGTTGAATTCAAATCTCCCGTAATGATTACAGGCAGATTCGTATTGGCAGGACCATTAATTAACTCCAATGCTTGGGCTTCCCTGACACCTTGATTAAGTGGTTCCAAATGGGTGTTAATCATTCTAAAGACCTGCCCGTCCAATTTTACATCAATAGCAGACCATCCGCGAGGAATTCCCATAAAGGTTGCAGTGAAATTCTCTTCTTGTTTATTAATAATTCGAAAATCATGATCCTTTTGAATCAATATGACATCAAAGTCTATGATACCAATTGTATTGCCATTGCTGTCCGGTATACCTTGCAAATCTCGATTTTTATTCTTTGCTGCTACTTTATAGTGTAATCCTCTATTTTCTAACTCCTCCAGTAGTATTTCAATAAAATCATATGTGACAGTACCAAATGTTGGGATGGTCAGTGTAATCAGTTCCACTTCCTGCAAGCCGATAAATGCTGGTTTTTTTGATGCAATCGCTCTGGCAAGTGCTTTGGCACGAACAGGAAAATTAGTTGCAAGAAATTGACGAAACACTTGTGTTACCGCCACTGGATTAAATCCGCCCGCCAATGGAGTTGGGTCAAAGCCAAAATAAATATTCCAAGTTAAAAATGAAAGTTCAATATCATCCTTGTTACTCATGTAAAATTCACCTCCAATCTTCTAGCATGCTACTAATAGATGAAGAATGAAATAGATATGTAACGGCTAATTGTTCAGAATATGAATAATTATTTAATAATCATCTATCTTTAAAAAAAGTTAATCAATTGTGGTATAAACTCGCCTAAAACTAACCTCATTTTGATATACTGCGGTGAACCGTATCACAAGTAAATGAGGTTTTTGAGGGAATATAGGAATCTAAACATTGAAAAATATTTAATCTATTTAATCCAGTTTTTAAATTGACTAGCACTGTGAAAGGATGTTGACAGGCTAATAAAGCAAAAACAGAAATTTCTTTTAGCCAGCCTTTTGGATTATGCAGTTTTGGAAATGATTTGGTTATTTTCTAATAAGGCCCTTGATTCATCATTTTTTAGTTCAGCTTTCAAAACCCCCTATGTTAATGTAAAAATCCAGTAAATAAAAATGAAAAAATTGGGCCGTAAGTGAGCCAAATAAATATAGAGAACCTCATTTAGATTACGAAGAACCATATCATAAGTAAAAGAAAGTTTCTTTGTGTAATTAAAGCCGGCTACGATCAGCAGTCGGCTTTATATTTATATCCAATTGCAATTATCGAATCACCGATTTATCGGGAAACCTCATTGTTTTTTATACTCTCTGCAAACAGGTTTTTAAACAAAACCTTCTAGTACAATTTTACCAATCGTCCTATTGCTCTCCAAAAATTTGTGGGCTTGACGGAGATTTTCTGCTGTGATCGGTCCAAGGACTTCGGCCAGTGTTGTCTTTAATTTTTGATGGTCCACAGCATCAGCAATACGATTAAGCAATAGATGTTGCTCAATCATATCATCTGTTTCGTAAACAGGGCGAGTAAACATAAACTCCCACACGAAGGTGACGCTTTTTTGCTTAAGTAATTTGAGGTCCAGCGGAGAGGCTGGATCATCAATTGCGCACACAACTCCTTGCGGAGAAATAGCCTCGCTAATACCGGCCCAGTGTTTTTCCAAAGCATTCAGGCAAAAAATGTACGGAACGTTTGTAAATCCAATTGCTTGAAGTTGTGGAAGGAGCGGGTCATGGTGATTAATGGTATAGTCCGCGCCCATTGATTTAACCCAGCTAACAGTTTCCGATCGGGAAGCAGTCCCGATTACAGTAAGCCCCGCTTGTTTTGCAAGCTGAGTGGCAATGGAACCTACACCCCCGGCTGCACCAATGATCAGCAGAGCCTTTCCATTGTTAGGGCCCGGATCTTGGGAAATAGACATTCGGGTAAATAACGCTTCCCAAGCTGTAATGGAGGTTAGGGGAAGAGCTGCAGCTTCCACAAAACTTAAGGAAACAGGTTTGCGCCCAACGATTCGTTCATCGACCAGATGGTATTCACTGTTTCCGCCTTGTCGTGCAATACTGCCAGCATAAAAAACTTCATCTCCCGGACGAAACAATGAACAGTCCGGTCCTGTCTCTTCGACGACTCCTGCTACATCCCAACCTAGAATTTTAGGAACTTCCTCAACTCTTTCTTTAGGAGCTCGTACCTTTGTATCAACAGGATTGACCGATATGGCCGCTACTTTGACCAAAATGTCACGACCCGTTGCTTTTGGTTTTTCTACAACTACGTCCACCAGGCTCTGGGGATTGTCAATTGGAAGGTAACGAGTTAATCCTACCGCCTTCATTGTTTTCATGATGAACCACATCCTTTCCTTATTAGTATACCAGTTATTAGTAATGGCTTAAAATAATTACTATTAGCCTATAGTTTCTAAGCATCAGTGAAATTTAGTGTTAATATAGATGTGAATGAGGTGTTATTAGTATGGAAGATATAACCTTAAGTTCACTGCTAGACGTCATTGGTGAAAGGAGTCACGCTATGTTTCGTATAGAGCAATTTAATAGATTTTATGGGAGAAAAATTTGGTGTAGCAGTTGAATCAAATGAGATAGGCGAGGAAACGGTACTGCTATATCACGAGGAACTAGACGAGAAACTCATTTCAGAGGATGTGTTGCAAATATTACCGAACCCAGTTTCATTTCACATATATATACAATTCAGAATCAGAGTGGGTTATTGGAATTGCCTTAGAAGCAGAAACCAATAATCCACTCTTTTTAGTTTGTCTAAAAGATGGGAGAAGGTTATCAGCAAAGATTGTAATAGTTAATAAAAGTAATTAAAGGAGGTGATAGGAAGTGTGGGAATCCAGTCATGGTTACGATTGCAACTGAAATAATAAAGGAAGTTACCAAAAATGATTAATAAAATGGATTAAAAATGCCTTGGTTTAGTCATGTTGGACCCTTCGAACATTTTAATTTTTAATGATGGGTAGAAAAAAAGCACCTTCCTTACAGTTAAGTGAAGGTGCTTCTTTTCTAATAGGTTTTGTAAAGCAACATTGTAAATGTAAGCATATGCTTAATTGTTTAATTCCGAAATATCCATTTCTTTTATGATTTCTGCTATCCGATTTTTCCCCCATTCATACATCATTTCAACGATAGGAAGTAAAGTCATCCCTAATTCAGTCATGGAATATTCCACTTTCGGTGGAACTTCTGGATAAACCTCGCGATGAACTATTCCATCTTCCATCAGTTCTCTTAATTGATTCGTTAATATTTTATGAGATATTTTTGGAAAAAGCCTTTGGAGATCACTGAATCGATGTGGTCCTTCTACCCCCAAATGCCATAAAATAACAATTTTCCATTTACCACTTATAATTGATAAGGTAAGTTCTTTTTCACAATTATAATCACCATTTATGATCTTTTCTTTAACTTCATCTCTAAATGTATCTGGCATAAATTCTTACCTCCTTATATGTATCAATTGTAACCTGTCGGTAACCTCCTTACAAAAAAGTGCATTCTTCACAGTGAAGAAAACAAGCAGTAGAATGAAATGGTCGTCTTACCGGCAAATCTTTTTCATTAATGAGGAGGAACTACAAATGAGTAAAAAAGCACTTTTAATTATACCACCAGAACGTTTCAATGAAGACGAATTATTTCAACCAAAAGCGGAATTGGAAAGCAACGGAATTGATGTGACAATTGCAAGTACAAAAACAGGTGAAATCATAGGGGATTATGAAGGTAAAGCTACTGCTGAGGTCATTTTCTCAGACGTTTTTGCTTCTGACTATGATGTTGTATCTGTTATTGGTGGATCTGGTACGAACGATCATCTATGGGAAAATAAAGAATTACAAGACTACTTGAAACAAGCGTATACTAATAAAGTTCTTGTAACAGGAATTTGTGCAGGTGCGGTTACTGTAGCTAAAACGGGTTTACTTACTGGAAGAGAAGCAACTTGCTATCCAGTAGATGTACAAAAAGACCAATTAAAAGCGAATAAAGTAACATATGTTGAAAAACATGTTGTTGCTCATGATGATATTATCACTGGTGATGGTCCAGATGGCGCTAAAGAATTTGGAGAAGCTTTAGTAAAAGCATTAAGCTAATTCTACATTTCCTCCCTGAATTTTCATATAATCGAAAGCCTACGGAATTAATTCCCTAGGCTTTTGGCTATCAAATTGTAAGAAAAATACACCAAAAATTAACTCTGATTCAATATGAACCGTGTTACTATATTTATAAAGTTTTACTAGGTCGTCTTTTAGTTGAATATCCTTCGAAAACAAGCCTCAACTTTTTGGTCATACTAAAAAAGTTAAGAGTAAACAGTTAAAAGCTTTCATAATTGAAGCGGATAAAGATTTAAAAGGGTATATTTTTTACACGATGCTGGGAGGGACATAAACTCCACTGCCACCTTAAAAACTTTATAAAAGAAAGAAAAACTACTCATTATTTAGGGGGATGAAAATGGAGCATATTGTAATTACTGCTGTATTAAAACCAAAAGAAGGCCTGCAGGGGCAACTATTATCAGAACTCAAAAAGGTACAAATGGCATCAAGGGAAGAGGCAGGTTGTATAAAGTATGACTTGCACCAATCTGAAGACCAAACTTTCGTTTTATATGAAGTGTGGAAGGATGAGGAAGCGCTGGAATACCATATTCAGTCGGCTCATTATCAGGAATACAGGAACAATATTGCAGACCTTGTATCAAATAGAGAAGTGTATAAGCTAAAAATAATGGAATAAGTTCAAAGATGGAGTGGCGGAACCTTCGAAAAAAAAAGTTATTTGCAGGTTTTTTAGTGGTCTTTTTTAAGATGGAAGCTTTTCGCCGTATCTCCTTCGAAACAAATCATTTGATTTGGAAGGACCAGATGGCTAATATATTAATATCGGGAATTACCGATTTGGCATGATGCTTTAGATCATCTATCCAGCTTCCATTGGGATAGTGATAATCGATATAGAAAGAGGCAAATGACATTGAAGCAGGAATTGGAACGCTTAAATGATGAACAAGCCGTTGAAATTTTTAAGGCATTGTCGAACCAGACGAGGGTGAGCATTCTTCAAATGTTAAAAGATCCATACAGTCATTTTTCACCGCAAGCCCATATTATTGCTGATGAAGGATTTAAAGGCGGGGTTTGCGTAGGGGATATCCGAAGCAAGGCCGGGATTTCGCAATCCACTACTTCACAGTATTTATCGATTCTGCTGCAAAGCGGACTGGTTGAAATGAAGCGAATCGGACAATGGACGTATTATCGCCGTAATGAGGAGACGATTAAAAAGTTCGAAAAATACATTGGTACAAAAATTTAAGGAGAAATTGAAGTGAGTTTATTACAGCATCGAGCATTTAACAGGTTGTACCAACAGGATAAAATGACACTTGGTTTCGCGATTCCGACGGCAAGGATGTCCAAATATCCGATTATGGAAAATCAGCTGTCGCTTGCCCGCAAAATTGAAGACCATGGTTTCGCGGCATTGTGGCTTCGGGACGTTACGATTCAGAATTTGAATATTGATGATAATGGTCAAATGTTTGATGTATGGATTTATTTGACCTATCTTGCGGCCCATACCAAGGATATTGCACTTGGGACGGCGAGTGTGGTCCTCCCGCTGCGCCATCCTGTCCGAGTGGCAAAGGAAGCATCATCTATTGACCGGTTGTTTCCCGAACGACTGATCATGGGAGTGGCTTCAGGAGACCGGGATAAAGATTTCACAGCTTTGGGAATATCCAAGCTGGAAAGTGGAGGGCTGTTTAAAAAGAATTATGCATTCCTTGAACGGCTGTTAAAGGAGGACAATCCTACAATCAACAGCGATTTAGGCATCATCGATGGAACGGATATGAGAATGATCCCCAAACCTTTTTCTTCGATTCCGACCATGGTGACAGGATTCAGCAATCAATCGATTGAATGGATCGCCCAGAATGGGGACGGCTGGATCCAGTACCCGAGGATTATCCCACAACAAACTCAATTGATTAACGAGTATCGCGAGTTGTCAGAAATTCACGTCCCAGGAGTGTTTAAACCTTTCACTCAGACTTTATTTATCGATTTATCGGAAAATCCCGATTCGTTTCCTGTTCCGATTCCGTTAGGATTTCGTGTAGGGCGCAAACAGTTATTAGAAATTCTATATCAATTTCAATCCATTGGTGTCAATCACCTGGCATTTGTATTGTATTTTTCAAAGCGCCCTCCCGAGGAAGTCATCCAGGAGCTTGGAGAGTTTGTGTTGCCTTACTTTCCGACTCATGAAATTCCAGTATTAGATTAGTTTTTAAAAAAATTAGATAAGGGAAGAAGATGTACTTATGTCTAAACATGCAAATAAACTAAACGAAATTCCATTCTCGGTGCTTGATCTTTCACCGATAACAGCCGGAAGTACTCCTGCTGACTCTTTCCGCCATACATTGGAACTAGCACAGCTTGCTGAAAAACTTGGTTACAACCGTTTTTGGCTCGCAGAACATCATAATATGCCGTTTATCGCCAGTTCCGCCACTTCTGTAGTGATGTCCCATGTGGCAGCCGGTACATCAAAAATCAGGATTGGTTCAGGAGGAATCATGCTGCCGAATCACGCACCGCTCGTCATCGCTGAGCAGTTTGGCACTCTTGAATCATTATATCCTGGGCGAATTGACCTTGGTCTGGGGCGGGCACCCGGTACAGATCAGGGGACCGCTCGTGCATTGAGACGCGACTTGGGAAGTACCGGAGATGACTTTCCTGAGCAATTAGCGGAACTCCGCGGTTACTTTGATCCATCACTGGCACAAGGGAACCCTATAAAAGCGATTCCAGGTGAAGGTTTGAATATTCCAGTCTGGCTGCTGGGTTCAAGCGGCTTCAGTGCGCAGCTGGCCGGAGAACTGGGTTTGCCATTCGCGTTTGCCGCCCATTTCTCGCCACTTAACACTCTGGGTGCTCTACAGATCTATCGCAAGGCGTTTAAGCCTTCGAATGTTCTCGATAAGCCGTATGCGATGGTGGCATTGAATATCATTACAGCAGAAACGGATAAAGAGGCAAAGCGCCTTTTTACAACAATACAGCAGCAATTTTTGAATCTGATGAGTGGCAACCTTACACCGCTTCAACCACCGGTAGATGACATATCCGAAGTGGCCAGCAGCTACCAATTAAAGGCTCTCGAGCAGCAATTAGGCTCATCGATTGTTGGCAGCCAGCAGACGGTAAAGGACAAGCTGCATACATTTTTGGAGGAGAGCCAGGCAGATGAAATCATGGCCATTGCCCAAGTTTACGACCACAAAGCTCGCCTGCATTCATACGAGCTTCTGGCAGAAATTACAAAAAGCGAAAGGTAAAAAGGAGGACATCAGCAAGGAAACCTTTTTGATTTTTCTAGGGAATTGAATATGGATGAAACCGTGAAATCAGGTTATGAGGTTGTTTACAGGATTCCTTAATTAAAAAGATAAAAGTTGTTAGAATAGGAGACAATGATATGAACTGCAAAATTAACCGAAATGCTGCTAAAGTGCTGAAACAAATGTTGGAAAGTGAAGAGGCTGAAGGGAAAATGGTTCGTGTCTACGTTACATTGGACCATGGGGACCATGCCCATTATGAAGTAAAACTTGATACGCCCACGGACCATGATGAAATTGTGAAAACAGACAAAGGCATTGATGTTTTACTTGATAAAAGGGAACCGTTTTTAGATGGGGTTTGGATCAAGTATTTCTATGTGCCGCAAGCAGGATTTGATATCACGAATTCTTCCAAAGGGCATCACCATCATTAAACACGTGACAGAGCGATACTAAAGGTTTTTATACCTTCATATATCTAGCAGTATCATATACTAAACACAGTAGATTACTTGTATTTATTGTGTTAAATGAGAATAATACCAACGATGCTTTTACAATTATAAGGGGGCTTATCATAATGAGCAAAAAAATTGCTACACTAATAACAGACTTATTTGAAGATGTAGAATTCACAGAACCAGCACAAGCATTTAAAGATGCTGGTCATCAAGTGATCACAATCGACATACAGGCTGGAAAAGATATTACTGGTAAAAAAGGTGAAGCAGTAAAAATAGATAAAGGAATTGGGGAAGTTAATCCTCAAGACTTTGATGCATTACTCATCCCTGGCGGCTTCTCTCCCGATTTATTACGTGAAGACGACCGTTTTGGTGAATTCGCAAAAGCATTTATACAAGAAGGTAAACCTGTTTTTGCCATTTGCCATGGCCCACAAGTATTAATTGATACAGACCTATTAAAAGGCGTCGACATAACAGGTTTCAAATCAATAAGGAATGATCTCAAAAATGCAGGTGCTAACTACAAAGATGAAGAAGTTGTAGTAAGCAATAATATTGTAACAAGCCGTTTTCCGGATGACATTCCTGCCTTTAATCGTGAATCCTTAAAATTATTAGCTGAATAATAGCGTAAGTACTCAATAGTATCGTTTTAGAAATTAATATTTCACAATGAACTTCAATACAAAAAAGGTTTTAATAAGAAAGGGGTTTTACTATGTCATTAAATGGTAAACGAGTAGTTGTTTTAGGGGGTACTTCTGGTATTGGTTTAGCAACTGCCAAAGCGTTTCTCGATCAATCAGCTCAAGTGATCATTGCCAGCCGTTCTGTTTCCAAATTAAATGAGGCAAAACAAGTTCTTGGTGGCAATGTAGAAGGAAATGAAATCGATTTTCGAAGCGAAGAAAAAGTAGCAGAATTTTTCAGCAAGGTTGGAAAATTTGACCACCTTGTGGTAACAGCAGGAGAAGGGGCAATGGGGCACTTTAGCGAATTGCCTGTTGCAAGTGCTAAAGAGGCGTTTGATAGTAAGTTCTGGGGGCAATATATTACCGTCCGTTCAGCACTTCCATATTTAAACAATGAGAGCTCAATCACCTTAACCTCTGGTGTATATGGCGTTCGTCCTCCTCAAGGCGCTACTACGTTAGCGGCAATCAATTCAGCCATTGAAGGATTGGTTCGAGGACTTTCCGTAGACCTAGCCCCTATTAGGGTAAACGTGGTTTCACCTGGAATTGTAGACACTCCAATCTATGCAGGAATGCCAGATGATCAAAGGCAAGCACTGTTCAACGGCATTGCAAAACAGCTCCCTGTTGGACGGATTGCAAAGCCGGAAGACATAGCTGAAACCTATGTATACCTTGCTAAAAATGGTTTTACTACTGGTACGGCTGTTCTTATTGATGGTGGAGCCCACTTAGTATAATGGCCTAAATGGATGTTGAACGGAAGCTTATCACCCTGCCAAGCAGCGGTTCTAACTAAAATAGAAATAAGGTAAGAATTAAGTAATTTACTGGTGGCAATACTGCAAAAGAGTATTGCCGCCTTTTTTGTTATTAGGTACATAAAAAGATACAAAAGGAAGTGTTGATTTTTAATGAGTGTACAGGACGAAAATAAATTAACAAAAATAAAAAATTCCCTTGAAAGTCGTGTAGTTACATTGCCTGATGGAACTTCTATGCCAAGAATAGGACAAGGTACTTGGTACATGGGAGAAAATCCTCAAATGAGAGAAAGGGAAATCAAAGCTTTACAACTCGGAATAGAATTAGGCATGAAACTAATAGATACGGCGGAAATGTATGGTGAAGGCGATTCTGAACGCTTAGTAGGTGAAGCAATTAAAGGACGAAGAGATGACGTCTTTTTAGTATCAAAGGTGTATCCTCATCATGCAGGATTAGATATGATTGCCAAAGCGTGTGAAAACAGTCTAAAAAGGCTGGGAACCGATCATCTTGATTTGTACCTTTTACACTGGCGAGGACGTGTGCCATTAGCAGAAACCATTGAAGGAATGGAAAAGCTACGCAAGGAAGAAAAAATAGTAAGGTGGGGAGTCTCTAATTTTGATACCGATGATATGAAAGAGTTATGGAACACCACTAACGGGAAAAATTGTATGACTAATCAAGTGTTATATCATCTTGGTTCAAGGGGTATAGATTATGATCTTTTACCATGGCAGCGAGAACATCACATGCCTATTATGGCATATAGCCCGCTAGCTCAAGGAGGTTCATTAAGAAGACAATTGTTAACGGATCCAACCATTAAAGAGATTGCAGAAAAATACGCTGTCCAACCCTTACAAATCGCTCTCGCTTGGACAATCCGTTCTAACGATTGTCTAGCTATTCCAAAAGCTGTTCAAGAAGAACATGTACTAGCAAATGCGAAAGCTACTATAATTAAATTAACAAAAGAGGATTTAAATAGACTTGATGAGGTATTTCCGCAACCGACTAGAAAAATGCCTTTGGACATTATATAGAAATTTTAGAGGATAGACAAAGAGAGAGGGGATTGAATGAATGTGTATGTCAACAGAGGTATTGGAAGATTTACTCCAGATGCAGCTAAAACCTCTTGTATGAAAGTTAGCTTCTATCTTATCCAATGCAAAGCAATAATTAGGAGATGAATGAATATGAATCCAATCGTTGAAACATTAACTGGAATAGATGGACTATCTGATCAAATGGTTGCAATGGATTAATTAAATGCAGCTAAAAGTGGAATTAGAAATTATGTGTTTGCAGTTACCGAATCAGGAACGCCTGAAGTTAAAGAGATTCTAACTCGTCACTTGGTGGAAGCTCTTGGTATGCATGAACCAATTTCTAGTTATATGGTAGAAAAGGGATGGTACCACGCTTGGGATATGAACGAACAAATCAATTTGGATCTTGATAATATTAATACAACATTAAACTTACCTAATCTATAGAAAATTTTTAGGAACAGTTTAACATTGACCAATAAAACGGTTCCTAAAAACCACTTTTTTGTGAAATGGTCGGAAATATATGAGTTTTTAAGATTGAAGGTAGAATGGTCAGCTAATTCCCGGATAAAAACCGATTAAACTTCACCTGACGTAATGTAAAAATTATTCAACTATTTTTTATTACGAAAAGGTAGAAGCAGGGAATTCATCAATTTTCATACGAAGTAAACTATAAGGTTTCTGTCGCAGGTCTTTTCCATAATGAAACCTTGCCTGCCGATGTAATTGGTTCACAATGACATATAAGTATTGATCCGGCCCAATTGAAAAAGTATCCGGCCATAAAATTCTCGGATCATGTGCGATGGTTTCCATTGTGCCATTCGGCAATATCTTTCGAATACTATTGTTCTCATAATCTCCGGCATAAACGGCCCCTTTTGCATCTGTAATCATTCCATCAGACGCACCTTTTTCTCCCCAATACTCCACATGATAAGGTAAATCCATGTCCAGTATATTTCTGTCTCTCAGGGCTTCTGTTGAGATCGAGAACAGATGACGACTTGTTAGTGGACAAAAAAATAATACCTTTCCATCAGGAGAAATCGCAATACCATCAGACGCCAATCTAAATGGAGATGTTGAGCCATCTTTGTTTCGGTTCATCAAAATTTCACCTTCTACTTTCGGTAAAAAATAAGGGTCGGGTGATGTTGAATTTGCTCCATTTAACCGTCTAAACGCGTTTCCATTTTCTAGATCTACAACGATAATAGCTCCTGGTCCTTTGGAAGATGAATCTGTTATATATGCATAACCCGCTTTTCCAACACGAAAATCAAAACGGACATCATTCAGATAAGTTGTTGGCAGGACAACATCTTCTGTAAAGGTATATACTTTTCTTATTGTATTGGTTTTTAAATCAACAGCGACTAATTTTGCCCCTCCTTTAATAGGTTCAGAAAAATTCGGTGCTGCTGTATCTAATACCCAAAGTGTTCCCCTTCCATCCGCAACAACACTTTGGACACTGATAAAAGACATTATGATATTACCTTGATTACCCAAATTGGTTTCTAAACTAGGATAAGGCTGCAAAGTATCCCCAACAATCTCCGCAACTGTGAATTTAACGTCGTCTCCCCATTTCGGAAAGCAAATGAAAATACGACCGGTTTCTGATACACTAACGCCTGTGGGCATAGCCCCATAAAATCCATAGACTAGTTCTAACTTACCGAAATATTTTTCCATAGGTAACATAGGTTTCATGATCTCCTCCTCAAAAATTTCGCACGGGATATCACCTATATATGATTTAAATTTTTTTTAGTTCCTGGTTCTTCATTAGCTAAAAAATTGTAAATTAAATCCTAACTAATCCAAGTGAAATTGTTTTTACCTAAAAGTACTACTATCACTGGAAATTTTAACCTAGAAATATTGGATTAGTCTCCAAAACCTAATTAAGAAAGGAGATACATCGCTAGTAGGGTTCACCAGTTTGTTTATGCCTTTCTCCATTCACAATCCCCACAGGAAAGTTTCCTATTTTATTTTCTTATAGTGAAAAAACATTGGAAAAAATTCAAAGAGTCTAGCATCTAGTTAACGAGTGCTAGACTTTTTACTCTAATTTAGAAAAACCTCATTTAGATAAACCAAGGAGAACCGTATCATAAGTGAGGTTGTATATAAATTAGGTATTTTTATACTAATAAAGATGCCAATACAACTGTCATTTATGCACGTATTTTATGGAATGCAATTCAAAACGGAAGCCTTAACTTGGAAATACAATTCGCTTCACAATATACCCTTAAGGGTATATAATTATTTTTGTATTATACATCTTGGAGGTTATTCAATGGTTATTTCGTGTGTTATTGGATTTAAGAGACTATCAAACATCTTCAAAAGAGGTGATTCCGAATTCAGTAAACATACCATATGCTTATTTAAAGCGATATTACAAAGAAATACCTAATAAGAAACTTCTAATCATCGCTTCGGATTCAATTGAAAAGAATCTAGCCATTCGTTTTTTAAGAAAAAGACAATTTTCCATTCATGGTTTTATGATTTTAGATGAAAAAAGGAGTGAAAACAAATGGAGTATGATAAGCAAACAAAAAATAGGTTGAAGCGTACCGAAGGACAAATAAGAGGGATCTTACGTATGATGGAAGAGCAACAGGATTGTGAGAAAGTCATTAACCAGTTATCGGCTGTTAGTTCTGCCATTAGCCATACAGTTGGAGTCATTGTGAGTGAAAATCTTAAGTATTGTTTAATGGAACAATCCGATTCCGACAACAACGATGAACTTGTTAATGATGCTGTTAAACTTTTGGTTAGAAGTCGAAAATAAAAAGTATTGACATGAATTTTTTTCTTTGTTAATATACCCCTATGGGTATTAAAAATAAATCCTCTCAAGATAGGTAGAGAGTAAAATTAAGGAGATGAATGGACTTGAGTACAAGCACCATAATCATGATTATTTTATTGGTTGGATTTTTTACTTGGAGGCTTATTCCTGTAAAAGGGGTACGCAATATAACAACGGGTCAATTAAAAGCTGAACTTGGTGATAAGAACAAACAATATATTGATGTTCGTACACCAATGGAGTTCAAGGGCCGAAATATTAAAGGATTTAAGAATATTCCACTTGATCAATTATCTAATAAAGCAGCAACGCTAGCAAAAGATAAGGAAGTCATTGTTATTTGCCAAAGTGGTATGAGAAGTACGCAAGCCTCAAAAATCTTAAAAAAATTAGGTTTTAAACAAATTACTAATGTAAAGGGCGGCATGAGCGCCTGGAATTAAAAATTAGGGGGAATTGGAAGATGAAACGCATTACAGCTAAAGAAGTGGAACAAAAACTTGTAAATGGTGAAAAGTTAAATATCATTGATGTTCGTGAAGTGGCAGAAGTGGCAACAGGTAAAATTCCTAATGCCGTAAATATTCCATTAGGATTAGTGGAGTTTAAAATGCCAGATCTTGATAAAAAAGAAAAGTATATTATTGTTTGTCGTTCAGGAGCAAGAAGCTCACAAGCAACCATGTTCCTAGAAAGCTATGGCTTTGATGTTACGAACATGGATGGCGGTATGATGGCCTGGGAAGGCGAATTTGAATTTTAAACCAATCATTGATTATATAAAGGGAAAACCTCAAAAATTTTTAAGAAAAATAATACCATACCGGGTAATTTCTGATAGTGCATCAGCTGATTAGCAACAAGAGTAAGAAATTGGGCCAATTCGTTGCGCCCTTTATCACACACATTAATCGGAAGGTGGCTGTACTATGCAAGACGAACCAAAAAAAGCTGGATTGCACCACAACAGGTTCCTGAGGAATTCACCAATCTAATACGTCTGGGAACGACGGGAAAAAAGGAAAATACTATTCCTATATGACCTGGAACGTTAGTATGGCTCCTGGTAGGAGGAATTTACCTTATTATAAAAGCATTAAGTAAATTATTTTAATAAAGGAGAGGTATCATGAGTTTAGTGAAGCGACACCTAAAATTATAATAAAAATCAAAAAGCAGTGCAGTTTTCACTGCTTTTTGATTTTTATTAGTGCAATAGACAATAATACGTATGTGGGTATACTATATATCGAAATCAAATTTAAGAGGAGCATATTAAAAAGGAGTGTTGTATCAAATGGAATACAATGATCAAATGAAAAATAGAATTAAACGGATGGAAGGCCAGGTTAGAGGAATTTTAAGAATGATGGAAGAAGATAAAGATTGTCGTGCGGTTATTACTCAAATGTCAGCCGTTCGTTCAGCCGTAGACAGAACAATTGGAGTAATTGTTAGCTCGAACTTAGTGGAATGTGTACTTGATGCCGAAAAAAGTGGTGAGAAAACAGATGTGTTAATAAAGGATGCAGTAAATTTACTTGTGAAAAGTAGATAAAAAAGTTCACAGTGTTGACATATATATTTATATTTAGTAATATACCCATAGGGGTAATGTCCAGTGCAAAAAACAACCTCAAAGGAGATTATAAAAAATGAACGCAGATAAAATTCTTGATGCTAAAGGTTTAGCATGTCCTATGCCAATTGTAAAAACAAAAAAAGCTATTAATGAACTTACCACTGGTCAAGTTTTAGAGATCCATACTACTGATAAAGGCGCAAAGAATGATCTTTCTGCTTGGGCAAAATCAGGCGGACATGAACTTCTAAATTTTGAAGAGGATCAAGATGTTTTAAAATTTTGGATTAAAAAGGGATAATTTTTTTTAGAAAGTTCAATACCTGTACAGGTATAGGTAAAACAACAATTTAGGGGGAATCATTTTGACAGAAACAAAAAAGACAACAATTGTTTTATTTAGTGGAGATTACGATAAAGCCATGGCTGCATACATCATAGCAAATGGAGCTGCTGCTTATGACCATGAAGTAACTATTTTTCATACATTTTGGGGATTAAATGCCTTACGTAAAGATGAAAACATTATGGTTAAAAAGGGCTTTATTGAAAAAATGTTTGCTAAGATGATGCCAAGAGGCGCAGATAAGATGGGCCTTTCTAAAATGAATTTTGCAGGCTTTGGTCCAAAGATGATAAAAGATATTATGAAAAAACACAATGCTATGCCGTTACCACAATTAATTGAGATGGCACAAGAACAAGATATTAAGCTTGTTGCATGTACGATGACGATGGATCTTTTAGGATTAAAGCAAGAAGAGCTACTAGATAATATTGAATATGCAGGTGTAGCAGCGTATTTAGCTGATGCTGAAGATGGAAATGTAAACTTGTTTATTTAATAGAATAATAGAAATTAAACCTTGTATGGTATTTTTAGGAGGCAGATTATGACATCATTAAAAACGGATTTAGTTTTAGATGCAAAAGGATTAGCATGCCCAATGCCGATCGTGAAGACAAAAAAGGCTATGACCGGTTTAGAAGCTGGCCAAGTATTAGAAGTTTTGGCCACTGATAAGGGTTCAAAAGCAGATATTAAAGCTTGGGCAAAAAGTTCAGGTCATCAATATTTAGGTATAATCGAAGAAGGCGATGTGCTTAAACACTACCTTAGAAAAGCTTCTTCTAACGAAGAAGTTGACGAAAGAAAGCATCCGCATGTAACTTCAAATGAAGAACTTGTAACGAAGTTAGATGCAAATGAAAACATCGTTGTACTCGATGTAAGAGAAGTAGCTGAATATGTGTTTAATCATATTCCAAATGCAGTTTCCATTCCTTTAGGTGAATTGGATGAAAGAGTAAATGAATTAAGTAAAGATGCTGAAATTTTCGTTGTCTGCCGAACAGGTAATCGAAGTGATTTTGCGGCACAAAAATTAATAGAAAAGGGCTTTAGTAAAGTCTTTAATGTAGTGCCAGGTATGAGTGAGTGGACTGGTAAAACAACAAGCTTAAACAACTAATCAAATGGGGCTTAATCGCCCCACAATTAAAAAATCTTCTTTTTTTTGATATTAAATATACCGTAGGGGGTAATATAAGCATGACAGTTAAAGTAATGACTTCAAAAGAAGTAACTAAAAAGGTATTTAATAAAGAACCATTATTTATTCTCGATGTTCGTAACGAAAGCGATTTTCAAGATTGGAAAATTGAAGGGGGAAATTTTGAGTATTTAAATATTCCATACTTTGAGTTGCTTGATGGGGTAGAAGAAATTTTAAATAAAATTCCGACTGATAAAGAGCTATTAGTGGTATGTGCTAAGGAAGGCTCTTCTGTTATGGTGGCAGAGATGCTTTCAGAAGATGGTTTATCAGTTTCCTATCTTCAAGGCGGTATGAAAGCTTGGAGTGAGCACTTAGAGCCTGTAAAGGTAGGAGATTTAAAAGACGGAGGAGAGATTTATCAATTTGTTCGGATTGGTAAAGGCTGTCTATCGTATATGGTCGTTTCAAAAGGTGAAGCTGCAATTATTGACGCTACAAGAATGACTGATATTTATCTTGAATTCGCAGATAGTGTTAATGCAACTATTACTCATGTCTTTGATACACATTTACATGCAGACCATATTTCTGGTGGACGTGTGATTGCTGAAAAAACAAATGCAACTTATTGGTTACCTCCAAAGGACGCAACCGAAGTAACATTCGAATACCAACCTTTAGAGGGTGGCAAGGATGTAACAATTGGTGGCACAACGATTAATATCCATGCATTGTATTCCCCAGGGCATACTATCGGATCTACTTCATTTGTAGTAGATGAAAAATACCTACTTTCTGGTGATATTTTATTTATTGATTCAATTGGACGTCCGGACCTTGCTGGAATGGCAGAGGATTGGGTTGCTGATTTAAGAGAAAGCCTTTATAAGCGTTATAGAGAGTTATCTGAAGAATTAATTGTGTTACCTGCTCATTTTATGATCATTGACGAATTGAATGCAGATGGAAGTGTATCTGAAAAGTTAGGTGCGTTATTTGCAAAGAACCACGGTTTAAATATTGCAGATGAAAATGAGTTTAGGAAATTAGTTACCGAAAATCTGCCACCACAGCCCAATGCATATCAAGAGATTCGTGAAACAAATATGGGAAAAATTAATCCTGACGTTGAAAAACAACGCGAAATGGAAATTGGACCAAATCGCTGTGCGGTACGTTAATATGCATTTAATAAATGGGAAATCGAGATATTTAAAAAACTTGGAGGTATTTATATAATGGACGTAACAAAAGTTTTAGATGCCAAAGGACTTGCATGTCCGATGCCAATTGTAAAAACTAAAAAAGCAATGAATGATCTTGAAGCAGGTCAAATATTAGAAATTCATACAACTGATAAAGGTGCAAAAAATGACCTGGCTGCATGGGCAAAATCAGGCGGTCATGAACTGTTAAAGTATGAAGAAGAAGGTACTGTTTTAAAGTTCTGGATTAAAAAGGGATAATAATAGCGGGAACCGTCATGGTTCCCTTTTTAAGGAGGAGAAACAATGGGTATCGATTTTGTAATTACCATATTCTTAATTGGTTTTGTAGGCTCATTTATTTCAGGTATGTTAGGAATCGGTGGTGCCATCATTAACTTCCCGATGCTATTGCTTATCCCATCTGCTCTTGGTGTGGCTCATTTTACAGCACATGATGTAGCAGGTATTACTGCGATACAAGTATTCTTTGCTACAATTGGTGGAGTTTGGGCTTACCGAAAAGGCGGATATCTAAATAAAAAATTGATTGGTTATATGGGAATCAGTATCCTAATTGGAAGCTTTGTGGGTGGATTTGGTTCAACTCTTCTGCCGGAAAGCGGAATTAATATTGTCTATGGAGTTTTAGCATTGTTAGCCGTTATTATGATGTTTATTCCTAAAAAAGGGATCGATGATATCCCTTTGGACCAAGTCAAATTCAACAAGTCGCTTGCTGTAGTACTTGCATTAATTGTAGGAATCGGAGCAGGAATTGTTGGAGCAGGCGGTGCATTTTTATTAGTCCCAATTATGCTTGTTGTTCTAAAGATTCCAACAAGAATGACGATCGCATCTTCTTTAGCCATTACGTTCATTTCTTCTATAGGGGCAACGGTTGGAAAAATTTCAACAGGACAGGTGGAAATCCTTCCTTCACTCATTATGATAGTTGCAAGTCTGCTTGCTTCTCCTCTAGGTGTTAAAATGGGTAAAAGGATGAATACAAAGGTTTTACAAGTAATCTTAGGAATATTGATCTTTTCAACTGCTGTGAAAATTTGGATAGATATTTTATAATTATTTAATGGGGTGGTAATAAAATGGTGGTTACAGAAAACTCTAATGAAAGAAAAGAGTAAAAGAATCTTGATGCGTTAACAAACAGCCTTTTGATATTAATTTTAGTTTGGAAGGTCAGTCTCATTTTATTAGAACCAACCCATATATTAAAAAGTCCTATTTCAATCCTTTATTTTACTGGAGGCACTAAAGGGCTAGTAATAGCGACATTCATCTCCCTTATTTATTTTATTCATAAAAATATGAAAGCCGAAATTTCAAATAAGCTTATTTTCCAAACTATTCTTATCTTCAGTTTAACAGTTCTTAGCAGTTATCATTTTACTACCTTTCTTGCTCAAGATGCTACCTCATTATCGTCGGTAAATAAAACAGAAAAAGGTGAAGTTAAGAAAGCTGCATCAACATCAAAGGATCTAGAAATAGGGCTGCGGGAAGGGAATAAGGCGCCGAATTTTGGATAAAAAACTTTGGATGGACAAGAAATTAAGCTTTCTGATATGGTAGGGAAGAAAGTAATATTAAATTTCTGGGCGACATGGTGTCCACCATGTAAAGCTGAGGTTCCGCATTTGCAGGAGTTTTATGAGGAGCAAAAAAATAATCAAGTAACAATTTTAGCTGTAAATTTAACTACTTCCGAAAAAAGCAGTTATAACGTTGGATCTTTTGTGAAAGATTATGGCTTAACTTTCCCAATCGTACTTGACAGTGATGGGCAAGTCAGCCAAACATACCAAACTGTTACTATTCCAACCAGTTATATTATTGATACCAAAGGCGTTATTAGGAAAAAAATTGTAGGTCCTATGGATAAAGAAATGATGACAGAGTTAATACAAGCTATGGATTAAACGAAAAAGTAGGGATAAAATGCAGAAGGATGAAATAAAGGAACAAGAGACTAGACAGACAGTAGATTCAAAATATATTCAACAGCATCTTGCAAATGAACGGACCTATTTAGCATGGATCCGAACAGCTATCGCAATAATTGGTGTCGGATTTTTAGTAACCAATTTACATTTCAATATGATGTCTAGCCTCTCTCCAATAGGCGATCTTTTAGCAAACTTAATAGGGATCGCCTCTGTAGGACTAGGAATTGTTACTATTCTAATGGCTACAATGGTATATATGAGAAAGGTTACAACAATTAACCGGCAAACCTTTACGGCATCTAAAAAATATATCATTACACTCAGTATCTTAATTATTTTTATTACATTGCTATTTGGAGCCTATTTTTTAATGTTATAAAGTATTAAATTACATAAAGACAGAATAAAAAAGCACTTTGGAGTGTTTTTACATTTTTACATCTAATTGTTAATCATACAATCTGTATTTGTTTCTTTTTTCATTTTGGCAGCACAGCCTTATGCATTTCCTTTAGTTGCTTTTCTCTTAATTCAGGATGCTTTTCCTGCATGAATGGGAGCATCTCTTTAATTAAAATCACCGACTTTACATGCAATCTGGTCACTCGCTGCCATGACCCCAGTTCCTAACCCTAGTAGCATAACTGCAGTAAAAAAACCTGTAACTAATTTTTTCATTTTTTATCCCCCCATGCGATATTGCCTACAAGAATAATTTTATAATATTTAGTGCATATAACATGGAGCACTAGATATTGAAAAAAGACTTATATCTTGTCTTGAAAAAGCAAAATAATTAATATGCTATATTTTAGTACTTCATTAATGAAAGAAGCATGACAAACGATCGTTTTATGAATTTGTCATGCTTTTCCCGTCTAAATTAAGTCGTGGTCTGAAATAGATATAGCTGAACCAGTTGATGTATGCTGATTTACCCAGCCTAGTGAGGTTTCTGAAACAGCTAACCAATTAGGAATTTCATTCTGATGCTTTTCTACCCAGCTCATGCAATATTGAGGGTCAATATTATATTCTAGACATTGTGACAAAAAAGATTGAATGGTATCTTCATTACAATTTTCCCATGAGCCACATGTATAGCTCCAGACATTTTCCATTTTTGTTTGGATGGAAACATCGTTAATAAAATCACTGAATTGCCCTTCATGAACCACTTACAATCCCTCCGTTTAATTAGTTTTCACTTCATTCAGTATTTCCAAAGATTCATTAAAAAAGCCGTTGGAAAATATCAAAAGAAATGCGAAAATGATGATTAAGGAGGAATTAAAGTGAACAATCGAGGAAAAACAGCATTGGTCTTAGGAAGTAGTGGGCTCGTAGGGAAAGAGTTAGTAGAAACTTTAATTAAACAAAATACATATAATAAAATAGTGTTGTTGGTTCGAAGACCTATTGAAATTATCAATACTGTTTGTGAACCGCACGTGGTTGACTTTGATCATTTGGAAAACGAAGAAGTGCTATTTCAAGTTACTGATGTATTTTGCTGTTTAGGAACCACTATTAAAAAAGCAAAAACAAAGGAAGCCTTTCGTAAGGTGGATTTTGACTATCCAGTAGAAGCAGCGAAACTTGCTAGTAAACAAGGGGTTGAAAAATTTCTTATAGTGACCGCGATGGGAGCTAATCCAAAATCCCACTTTTTTTACAATCAAGTAAAAGGGGAGGTGGAGGAAGCACTAAACAAGCTGGAATTACCATCTCTTCATATTTTTCGCCCATCCTTGTTGTTAGGTAATAGAGAGGAATTCCGGTTCGGTGAAAAAATAGCAGCAAAAGCTAGTTATATAATGAACCTATTCATGGTAGGTCCATTAAAGACCTATAAAGCAATAGAGGCCAAAAAAGTAGCTGCCGCCATGGCAGAAGTAGCTTCATTCGAAGCGACAGGTGTACATCTGTATCCTTCACAGGAAATTGAAAGGATAGCAAAAAGGAAGCGATTTTAAGTCTCGTTTCCTTTTTGCTGGAATTAAGCAGCCTTTGCATTTTGTTGACGCATTTCTTTTGGTAAACAAGCGCTTATAATAGCAGCAAAGAAAAGTAAGATAGTCGCACCAACAAATGAACTGGTATAGCTGTTGGAATAATCAAATAACACACCAGGAATGAAGGATCCCAAGGCTGAGCCTAGCTGGTGGCTCATATATAAAAAACCTGTCACGACCCCAAGGGAAGATCCATGAAAATATCCAGCAAGTAATTTGACTGTCGGAGCAACAACTGCAAAATCAACTAAACCAAATACAATCGAAAAGATAAACAGCACCCAAGGATGCTCTATAAGAATTCCGAGCATTTGGCCATTTACTAGAAACACAAGTAAAAAGAGAATGGTAAGCCCGCGAATAAAATAAATGATGCTTAGCATTTTCCGATTGTCCCATTTATCAGCCAAAATCCCTGCAATAATTGTTCCTCCAGTATTAAATGCAGCTAGTAAACTAACAGCCGTTCCTGTTACAGCAACTGAAAATCCACAGCTCTGTGCAAATGGAATTAAATGTGTATCCATTAACCCGGTAGTTGTAATTCCACAAATGAAATATGGAAGGATAAGAAACCAAAAACCCCGAGAGGAAAGGAAGGATTGTTTTGACATTGATTCCGTAATCTCTTCTATATGTACTAATTTTTTCTCTTGATTTTCATCTTCCCCTAATGCTTTTAAACCCATGTCTGCCGGTTCCGATTTTAGGAAGATTCCTAGGACTGGAAATACAAAAAGGAGAAGAAAACCGCCTAAAAATAATACAGTATGTTTCCAACCGTATATATTAATCAAATATAGCGAGGCTGAAACCATAACCATTTGACCTGCACCAAATCCTGCTTCTACTAACCCAAGTGCTAACCCCTGCTTTTTACGAAACCATTTCGTAACAGCCATAGAAGCTGTAACTCCGGAAGCACCGCCAAATCCAAGTGATGAAACTACACCATATAATATAATTAGCTGCCAAATACTCGCTGCAAAAAAAGTAAGAATGGTTGTAACTCCCAAAAGAATAATACTATAGACAAAAATTCTTTTAATTCCATATTGATCTATCAGTTTTCCAATGAAAGGCTGAGAAATAGCAAAGATTAAAAAACTAATAAATGAGATGGCCGAAACGGTTCCACGTGAGGCAGAAAATTCATTCTCCCAGGGTGTCATGAATGCCCCGAAGGAATATCGTAATCCCTGTGCTGCTAACACTCCGATAAAGGAGACAGCTAATATAATCCAACCATAGTGTATTTTCATATTACTCAATTAAATTTTCCTCCCCAAACAATTATTAGTTTATTAAAATATATTTTATACTACTAATATGGACCGAGAAAGAATTATGATTAACTGATAGAAAAGTATAAGAATAGATGAAAAAAAGTTGAAATGAGGTAAATAAAATGGAAAAAGGTCTAGCAGGTAAGCGAATTGTCATCGGTAGTTCACGAAAAATTGAAGAATTACAAACATTGATTGAAAAACAAGGTGGAGTACCCCTTGTACGCTCCCTACAAGGGACAGTAATTTTAGCTGAGAAGGAAGTAGAGCCCGATTTAGTTGAATTTATTAAACGAGGTGCTGATTGGGTTATTTTTACCACAGGCATAGGTTTTGAAACGATGGTTAAGATCGCTGAAAAGCTAGGATGTGCAGAAGAATTTCTTTCAATTGTACGTGGCGCAAAGGTTGCTTCAAGAGGGTATAAAACCCTTGGAGCACTTAAAAAGATGGAGATTGTTCCCGTAGCTATCGATGAAGATGGAACGACAAAGGGATTAATACAAGCACTACAAAACGTTGATTTTTCCGAAAAAAAAGTCATGGTTCAGCTACATGGAGAAACAGCACAGAGGTTATCTCACTTTCTTGAGGAGCGGGGTGCTTTAGTACAAAAAATTCTTCCCTACCAACACTTTGCCCCAGATAGAGAGACGGTTCAAAAATTATGTCAAGAATTACAGAACACTGATTGTGATGCAGTATGTTTCACAACTGCTACCCAGGTACGTTCGCTATTTGATTATTCAAGAGCGAATAATTTTCATAATGAAATCGTCGAGGCCTTTCGGCATCATGTATTAGCCGTTGCCGTCGGAAAAGTTACTTCAGAAGCGCTGAAAGAGGAAGGGATTGAACGGGTTCTTGTTCCAGAGCATGAAAGAATGGGAGCTATGATTATCCAACTATCAAAATATTATCAAAATGAAACAACCATTTAAGCATACCTTCTACGAGGTATGCTTTTTTAATCACTTGTATAATGTGTCGAAAAAATCCATGTAAGAAAAATTGACAATTCGATTTATTTTTACATTTTTTTTAGTATGCTTATGTTAAATTGAAAAAGTATTCAGAAAATGTACAAGAAGTTAGCAGATCTACTTTTTACATAATGGATAATCAAATGCTTGCATCATTTAACAAAATGTAAGGTGCAAAGCCTATTTCAGGTCTGTAAAATAAGATTAAGATGCAGAATTTTCTGTAAAATACACACGTAACGATAAGGAGGCTGGTGATATTCCAAAATCCATTACAAAAGAACAATGTTTTTAAAGCGCTTACATTCTGTATTTTCGCTTATGTTTAATGTAATTGGAAATTATTTTACTTGTTAAAGGAGGACTTCTCTTTGCCAAACGAAAAAGTACAGCGAATATCCTTTTCCGATCTTGAAAAGAATTTTCTAGAGGTGGAACAAGGTCTAACAAACAAAGAAGCGGATGAAGAATCCAATCGATGCCTCTATTGCTATGACGCCCCATGTATTAAAGCCTGTCCAACAGGGATTGACATTCCAACCTTTATTAAAAAAATTGCCTCAGGAAACTTACTAGGCTCAGCAAAAACCATTATGTCGTCAAATCCAGTAGGTGCAAGTTGTTCAAGAGTTTGTCCCACAGAAGAACTTTGTGAAGGTGCTTGTGTCCTAAATCATTCAACAAAACCAATTATGATTGGTAATCTCCAAAGATATGCGACAGATTGGGCAATTAAAAATGAACAAACACTTTTCCAACCTGGAGAATCAAATGGTCGAACGGTCGCTGTAATTGGTGGTGGACCTGCTGGACTATCAGCGGCTAGAGAATTAGCTAGATTAGGATATGAGGTAACCATATTTGAAGCGGCAGACAAAGCGGGAGGATTAAACACATACGGCATCGTCTCCTTTCGCT
This sequence comes from Neobacillus phoenicis, assembly GCF_047302305.1. NCBI lineage: Bacteria > Bacillati > Bacillota > Bacilli > Caryophanales > Bacillaceae > Neobacillus > Neobacillus phoenicis. Next base: position 2,920,295 of record NZ_CP154847.1, read on the forward strand.
TACCGCAAACGATTTCCTTCTGGGAAGTAGAACAAGTAGAAAAATTAAATGTAAAAATAAATACCAATACCGTAGTTGGAAGAGATGTCCCCGTTGAAGAAATCACTGAAAACTTTGACTATGTCATTTTAGCAGTTGGTATGGCTCATGTACCGAACCTGGGTATTGACGGTGAGGATTTAAATGGAGTCTATGATGCTATTGAATTTGTCAAGGCTACTAAAAGTGGTCAATTATCCAAGGACTTTGTCGGTAAGAGAGTGGTCGTAATCGGTGCAGGAAATACTGCGATTGACGGTGCCACTTGCTCCGTGCGTTTAGGTGCTGAAAACGTAAAAATCCTTTACCGAAGAACGGAAGATGAAATGACTGCTTACGATTTCGAATATGAATTTGCTAAGCAAGATGGAGTCGAATTTCGTTGGTTAACCGCACCGAAAAGAATCCTTGGTGATGAATCTGGAAATGTTACAGGAATTGAGTGTACCAAGATGATGCTTGGAGAACCAGAAAAGGATGGACGTCGTAGACCAGTTGAAATTGAAGGGTCTGAACACGTTTTACCAGTTGATGCTGTAGTGAAAGCAATCGGTCAAACAAGACATCTGGAGCTCATAAATAAATTTGGCCTTCAGCACGAAGGCGGGGTTGTAAAAGTAAATCAGGAAACATTCCAAACCTCCAATCCGAAAATATTCGCTTGTGGTGATGTGGTGTTTGGTAAGGGAAAAGGGGATGCAATGGTCGTTACCGCAGCCCAACAAGGAAAGAATGTGGCTTATGCTATTCACAAGCAATTTTCTGTTGTTGGATCTGCCTAGTACTTATTAAAAAGAAAAGGAGAGAAATTACGATGGCCGACTTACGTATTAATCTTGCAGGGATAAAATCTCCTAATCCATTTTGGCTGGCGTCAGCACCTCCTACCAATTCGGGTTATCAGGTACAGAGAGCATTTGAAGCTGGATGGGGAGGAGCCGTTTGGAAAACATTAGGAGACCCTATTTTGAATGTTTCCTCTAGATTTGCTGCTATTAGTTTTAACGGTCAAAGAGTTGCTGGCTTCAATAACATAGAGTTGATTACCGACAGACCATTGGATGTGAACTTAAAAGAAATCTATGAAACTAAAAAGAGATTTCCAAATCATGCAATTATTGCTTCGCTAATGGTGGAACCGAAACAAGAGAAATGGCATGAAATTGTTAAGCGTGTGGAAGATGTAGGTGTCGACGGACTTGAATTAAATTTTGGTTGTCCACACGGAATGGCCGAGCGAGGTATGGGAGCTGCCTCTGGGCAGGTGCCTGCTTTAGTAGAGCGTCAAACTTACTGGGTGAAAGAAGTGGCTAAAACACCAGTAATCGTAAAATTAACACCAAATATTACCGATATTACGGCAACTGCTGAAGCTGCCTGCAATGGCGGTGCAGATGCCATTAGTATGATTAACACGATTAATAGTTTGATGGGAGTGGACCTTGATTCCTGGAATACCATCCCACATGTGGCGGGAAAAGGAGCACATGGAGGATATTGTGGACCTGCAGTTAAACCTATTGCTTTAAATATGGTGGCAGAATGTGCACGGAACCCTCATATTAATGTACCTATTTCTGGTATTGGCGGAATATCCAACTGGAAGGATACAGTAGAATTTCTGTTAATGGGAGCAACTGGTGTTCAGGTATGTACGGCAGCGATGCATCATGGCTTCCGTATTGTCGAGGACATGATCGAAGGACTTAACAATTATTTAGATAGTAAAGGGATTGCCTCAGTTACAGATATTATTGGGAAATCAGTACCAAGATATTCCGACTGGGGTAACCTGGATCTAAACTACAATATTGTTGCAAAAATTAATACAGAAGTTTGTATTAATTGTAATAAGTGTCATATCGCTTGTGAAGATACCTCCCACCAGTGTATTGATATGCTGAAAGACGAAAATGGAAAAAGCTATTTGAAGGTTAGGGAAGAAGATTGTGTGGGCTGTAATCTTTGTTCAATTGTATGTCCTGTAGATGGGGCTATAGATATGGTAGAGGCAGCAAGAGAAATACCTCCAATGACTTGGAATGAACGCCAAGCTGCACTAAATGGTGCACTTGAATGTAAAGCAGACGTAGCTAAATAAGAATAGATTAGGAGGGAAAAATTGATGAAGAAAATAATTAAAAACGGAACAATTGTAACAGCAACAGATACGTATCAAGCTGAGGTCTTAATTGAAGATGGGAAAATAACACAAATTGGTTCCAATCTTTCCGCCATTGGAGCGGAAGTCATTGATGCGAAAGGCTGTCTTGTTTTTCCGGGGGGTATTGATCCACATACTCACTTAGATATGCCATTTGGCGGAACTGTCACAAAGGATGATTTCGAATCCGGAACGATAGCAGCTGCTTTCGGGGGTACGACTACAGTAATTGATTTCTGTTTAACGAATAAAGGGGAACCTCTGAAAAATGCCATTCAAACCTGGCATGATAAATCCCGAGAAAAGGCAGTAATTGATTATGGGTTCCATTTAATGATTTCAGAAATCAACGAAGAAGTCCTAAATGAACTTCCAAAGGTTATTAATGATGAAGGAATTACATCATTTAAAGTATTTATGGCTTATAAAAATGTGTTTCAAGCCGATGATGAAACACTATTTCGAACACTAGTAACCGCTAAAGAGCATGGCGGCTTAGTTATGGTTCATGCAGAAAACGGAGATGTGATTGATTATTTAACAAAGAAAGCTCTTGAGGAAGGAAAAACTGAACCGATTTATCATGCACTAACAAGACCTCCAGAACTTGAAGGCGAAGCCACAGGCCGTGCAGCTAAACTTACGGGTCTAGCAAACTCGCAATTATACGTAGTCCATGTATCTTGTGCAGATGCCGTGGAAAAAATTGCAGAAGCACGCAGTAAAGGGTTTGATGTATGGGGTGAAACGTGCCCGCAATATTTAGTTCTTGATCAAAGCTATTTAGAAAAACCAAATTTTGAGGGAGCAAAATATGTTTGGTCGCCGCCGCTTAGAGAAAAGTGGAATCAGGAAGTTTTATGGAACGCATTAAAGAGCGGCCAACTTCAGACACTTGGTTCTGATCAGTGTTCATTTGATTTTAAAGGACAAAAGGATTTAGGTAGAGATGATTTCACCAAAATCCCGAATGGCGGCCCAATTATTGAGGACCGTTTATCCATTTTATTCTCTGAGGGGGTGAAGAAAGGACGGATTAGTCTGAACCAGTTTGTTGATATTACTTCAACACGCATTGCCAAGCTCTTCGGATTATTCCCTAAGAAAGGAACTATTGCAATTGGTGCAGATGCAGACCTTGTTATTTTTGACCCGAATGTTGAAAGAGTAATATCTGCAGAAACCCATCATATGGCCGTTGATTATAATGCCTTTGAGGGAATGAAGGTTACTGGGGAGCCAGTATCTGTTTTAGTCCGCGGGGAGTATGTTGTTCGCGACAAACAGTTTGTTGGTAAACCAGGATCTGGTCAATATTTAAAGAGAGCAAGATATAATTTGAATACTACGCTAAACCAAGGTGAAACCCTATCAATCTAACAACTATTACTGCTAAAGTCTCCAACATTATTTGAACTACACTCCGGCAATTGCTCAGATTCTGAGCAGTTGCTCCCATTATTAAATTTTATTGTATTAGTCGGTTGTTTGAATTTTTGAATGTTACATTCTATAAAATTAAACCGAAATAAGGAGTGTTTACATGAAAAAAAGCCATTTAAAATCACCGGATTTATTACCAATTCATCAAAAAGACCGGACGATTACTAAATTAGGGTACTCGTTCATGTGGGTAGGAATGGTCGTTGTACTAGCAACGTTTGCAATTGGCGGTGCAGGGGTTATTAACCTATCATTGCCATGGGTTATTCTCGCAACTGTGATTGGAAGTCTTGCGATTGGTTTCTTTATTTCTTTAATTGCGGATATTGGGATAGAACATGGTATCTCTTTTCCTGTTTATATGAGAGCACCATTTGGAACAATCGGTACTCACATCCCATCCATTACTCGTGGTGTGACTGCATCGATGTGGTTTGGTATAAATACCTATTTTGGCGCAACAGCGATGAATGGTATATTAAATATTTTATTTGGCTTTGATAATTGGTTTGTTTGCTTCCTTATTTTTGCTGTCGTTCAATTAGTCAATACTGCCCTTGGGATAAAATCCATTGAACGGTTTGCCGATTTAGCGGCACCTATTATTCTCCTCATTTCATTATGGATGTATGTGACATTATCGGATCAGGCAGCAACTGCAGGAAGAGCTGTTTGGAGTTGGGTGGAATCACCAGTTACAGGCGGAGCAGCCTTTTCAGCCTTCTTAGTTGTTGTTTTTAGTAACATGGGCTTTTGGGCTACATTAAGTGCAGATATTCCTTCTATTTCTCGATTTATTAAAGCACCTGTTAATGAGAAAAATTGGTTTAAACGCAATAAAGGCTCATTAATTGGCAACCTTATAGCAATGCCATTAACGCAGACTTTTATGATTATCATTGGTGCCGTTTCTTATATTGCGGTATTGAATTACGACCCCGTTGTGGCTCTACAAAAAGCAGCAGGCGGATTTATCCTAGCTATTTTATTATTAATGATTGTATTAGCTCAATGGTCAACTAATACTGCAGCAAACGTGGTTCCAGCTGCAACGATTTTCTCAAATGTAGGTGGTCCTAAGTTTCCATTTTGGGCAGGAGTGATCACCGCTGGAGTTGTTGGAACAATTGTTCAGCCGTGGACATTATTTGGGGTTATTATTCCAATTTTACTCTTTGTAGGTGGGATTCTCTCAGCGATTGTTGGTATCCTGTTTTCTGATTATTACCTCCTACGTAAACGACGTGTAAATGTGCCAGAATTATACGAAGACAAAGGTCAGTATAAATACATGGGCGGAGTGAATCTAGCTGGTTTTATTGCTTGGGTAATAGGAGCTGTAGCATCTTATTTTGTACCGAATTATGGTTTCTTAGTAGGTTTCATTGTTGGTGGGGGAATCTATTATGTTCTCGCAAAATACTGGTGGTTCCAAAAGTTTCGTCAAGCAGAAATTGAAGATCCAAGTGATGAGAAATACTTAGGAATTAGCGTAGGGCGTGATTGGGTAATCGAGGAAAATGCCTACGAACCTATCATTGAAGATATTCCCAATAATGTAGATTTATACTAAAAAATGAAAATTGGAGGGATGGGCAGGATGTCAGAGCATCAACAATTTTTAGATGAACGAGATAAAATTGACTTTCTCATCCAAAAAGGATGCAGGATAAGTGGCGTGAGAGAGCATTTAAATGGTGCTTCGGTTGACTTCGTACATCCAAGTGGAAACGTAACCGAAACACTTCATATTGGTACAGCCAATGCAAGAAAATATTTTTCAAGTTTATTAATTAAACAGAATCAGGAGATCTAAGGATTACATCTGAAAGAAAAGGATTGGTGGATGAGAGCCAATCCTTTTCTTTACTAACATTCACTTCTTATATTTAAGGAGATAAATCTATGAAAGAACATTTTCAGTTAACAGTTGCAGATGTTTTTAAAAGAAAGCATTTTGAACATGCCAAAGTTATTGCAGGTGAAGGGGGGATCCATCGGATTGTTAAATGGGTACATGTCGTTGAAGTAACGAGTATCCGTAATCTATTAAATGGGAACGAGCTAATTTTATCAACAGGTGTTGCTTGGAAGGATCATTTAGGTTTATTTGTCTCACTTGTCAAAGAGTTAATCGAAAATAAGGCTGCAGGATTATGTATTGAAATAGGAACATATATTTCAGAAATACCGAGTGAAGTAATTAAATTAGCAGAAGAACATCAATTCCCTATTATAGTATTTCAACAAGAAGTTCCGTTTGTAGAAATCACACAAGATCTTCATTCGACCATTATAAATCAGCAATATCAAAAAATATCTGATTTAGAAAATTATTCCCAAAGCTTAAATAAACGACTATTAACGATTGAAACGTATGAAGATATACTCCAATTTATTTTTTCAGCATTAGATCTGCAAATCATCTTTCGATTGAAGGATCAGGATCATGAATTTGTGCCTGAAATAGGTCGTAATGAACAAATTTCAATTATTAACAAGTTAGAAAAATCAAAAAAACAGCCATGTGAATGGATTGCTTCCTCGCCCATATTTTTATTCGGTCAAGAATACGCTGAGCTGTATATCTATTCTGAGGATATTCCCGTTAGTGAATATGATTTATTAATTTTAGACCGAACAGCAACAGCTTTAGCTCAACATTTATTAAGAGATTTGTATGTTGAGGAGAAAAAGCGAGTGGAAGAATTTGAATGGCTCCACGGTTGGTTAGAGGGAGAGCATTCACTTGAGGATATTCAAGAATATTTAATCGAAAATGGAATAAAGACAAAGACCAATGATGCAACTGTATTAATTACCAAACTTATCTCCTTTAAGGATAAACTTAGCCAAGATGTTACTTACTTAAAACTATTATTTCGTTCTGTTTTTGAGCAGAATGGGTTTGCAGTAATTTTTGTTGAAAAAAGGAATGAAATAACCTTTATTCTTCTAAATAACCGACCTAAGAAAAATCTAAAGGAACGGATTAAAAGGGCCATTGATTCGATCCAAGAATCGGAGTTTATTAAGAAACAAAGTTCAGCAAAGCTTATTATTGCTGCTGGTAAATTTATTCAGGCATTTGATGACATACATAAAAGCTATCAAACAGCAAAAGAAACACTCCGGATTCAGCAAAAAATGACAAATAAACAAATTTATCATTTTTATGAGGATTTACATTTATATCGCCTGATTTCGCAAATGAGTAAACATACTGACTTACAAGAGCTAGCCTCTGAGTACCTTCATCCGGTTATTCAGTATGATCAAAAATATAATGGTAAGCTGCTAGAAACACTAAAAGCCTATTTAGAATGTAATGGCTCAAAGCAAGAAACTTCTAACAAGCTGTTCATAGTAAGACAGACACTCTATCATCGTCTGCAAAAACTTGAAAACTTATTAGGAGAAGACTTTATGGAACACGAAAAGCGGGTAGCCATTGAATTCATGCTGCTTGTGTATGATTACCTGGCCGCCTCTCAGCCCAAGAAGATAAATCAAGTACTTTAAAACTATGTTAGTAAAAGAACATTGTTGATTTTTATGTCCTGTTGATTGGAGCGGAAGGCACGTAGACTCCTGTGGGAGTACGGTTCAGGCGAGACCCCGCAGGCGCAAGCGCCGAGGAGGCTCGCCGAAACGCCCACGGAAAGCGAAGTGCCTGGAGCGGAAATCAACAGGCAAATTTAACAGAGCCTAAAACTAATGAACATGTTCATTTTGTCGAAGAAATACTTCTTTAGGTTTTACGGAATGTCTAATGAAAGCAGGAAGTAGTTTCGAGATAATATGAGTATAAGGGATTAATTAACCGAATTTTGCAATTATTTTTGAAGAATGAGGAGGATAAAACATGAGCGTAACAAAAAACGAAACAGTCGTACTTAAAAATTTTATTAACGGTGAATGGGTTAGTTCGAACAGTGTTCAAACCCTAGATGTTCCAAATCCAGCCACAAATGAAGTAATCACAAAGGTGCCTGTGTCTTCAAAAGAAGATGTAAATCTTGCTGTTAACGCAGCTAAGGAAGCATTTAAAAAGTGGAAAAACGTACCAGTTCCAAAGCGGGCAAGGATTCTATTTAAATATCACTATTTATTAACAGAGAACCATGAGGATTTGGCTAGATTGATTGTTCAAGAGAATGGAAAGGCTTACAAAGAGGCTTATGGAGAAGTTCAACGTGGTATCGAGTGTGTTGAATTTGCCTCAGGTGCACCTACATTAATGATGGGAGAAACATTATCTGGTATTGCTGAGGATATCGATTCAGAAATGTTCCGCTACCCATTAGGTGTTGTTGGGGGTATTACTCCATTTAACTTCCCGATGATGGTACCTCTATGGATGTTCCCGCTAGCCGTTGCATGTGGAAACACCTTTGTATTAAAACCATCTGAACGGACACCGATTTTAGCTAATCGATTAGCAGAGCTCTTTACTGAGGCAGGAGCACCAAATGGGGTTTTAAATGTAGTACATGGTGCACACGATGTGGTTAATGGACTATTAGAACATAAGGATATTGCAGCGATCTCCTTTGTAGGTTCACAACCGGTCGCAAAGTATGTATATGAGCGTGCTGCAGCAGAAGGTAAACGTGTTCAAGCACTCTCTGGAGCAAAAAACCACCACATTGTTATGCCAGATGCCGATATGGATAAGGCGGTACAACATATCATAAGTTCTACATTTGGCAGTGCAGGTCAACGCTGTATGGCATGTAGTGCAGTTATCGTGGTGGGAGACAATGAGCCATTTGTAGCAGCATTAAAGAAAAAAGCTGATGAATTAATTATCGGGAACGGTATGGACGATGAAGTATTATTAACTCCTGTCATTCGTAAAGAACATAGAGATAAAGTACTTACTTATATTGAAAAGGGAATTTCAGAAGGTGCTGATTTAATTAGAGATGGTCGAAGAGAGATGGATGAAATTCCAGAAGGGAACTTCTTAGGACCTACCATCTTTGATCGTGTTACCCCTGAAATGACAATTGCCAAGGACGAAATCTTTGCTCCTGTCTTAAGCCTACTACGTGCAAAGGACTTAGACGAGGGATTGGAGTATATTCGAAAATCGCGGTATGGAAATGGAGCAACCATCTATACAAACAATGCAAAAGCGGTTCGACAGTTCCGGGAAGAAGCAGACGCAGGGATGCTTGGTATTAACGTTGGGGTCCCCGCAACGATGGCCTTTTTCCCATTCTCAGGCTGGAAGGATTCTTTCTATGGTGACCTTCACGTCAACGGAAAAGACGGGTTAAACTTCTATACACGCAAAAAAATGATTACTTCACGTTTTGATGCTTAAAATAGGGAGGGAGAAGGATGGTTCAAACAAGTCGAACTCAAGAGAATTTATTAGAGCAGGACGATAAGTATGTTTGGCATTCAATGAAACCATATAACCCAAAGGCAACGATTGTAGCTACAAAAGCGGAAGGTTCATGGGTAACAGATGCAGATGGCAAACGATATTTAGATGCGATGGCAGGACTATGGTGTGTGAATGTTGGTTATGGTAGAACAGAACTAGCAGAAGCTGCTTATGAGCAATTAAAAGAGATGGCTTATTTTCCACTTTCTCAAAGCCACGTACCAGCCATTAAATTAGCAGAAAAACTGAATGAATTACTTGGCGATGAATACGTCATCTTTTTTTCAAACAGCGGGTCGGAGGCAAACGAAACAGCCTTTAAAATCGCGCGCCAATATCACCAGCAAAAGGGTGAACATAATCGTTATAAAATCGTTTCCCGTTACCGCGCATATCACGGAAACTCAATGGGCGCTTTAGCTGCAACAGGGCAGGCTCAAAGGAAATACAAATATGAACCACTTGCACCAGGGTTCATTCACGTCGCACCACCTGATTCCTACCGAGACGATACACAAGTGACAAATGCAAGGGAACTTTCCTCTGTAAAAGAGATAGACAGGACAATGACTTGGGAGTTAAGTGAGACCATTGCTGCTATGATTATGGAACCAATTATAACCGGTGGGGGAGTTCTTGTTCCACCCGACGGTTATATGAAGGCAGCAAAAGAGGTTTGTGAAAAACATGGTGCCCTTTTGATTGTGGATGAGGTTATATGCGGCTTTGGCCGCACAGGTAAACCATTTGGTTTTATGAACTACGGTGTAAAACCAGATATTATTACTATGGCAAAAGGTATTACAAGCGCCTATTTACCACTTTCAGCGACTGCCGTTCGAAAAGAAATCTATGAAGCGTTTAAAGGATCAGAAGAATATGATTACTTCCGTCATGTGAATACCTTCGGTGGAAATCCAGCAGCTTGCGCACTTGCATTGAAAAATCTTGAAATTATGGAAAAGGAAAAACTGTTTGATCGTTCAAGAGACCTAGGTGAACAATTATTAAATGATTTAACTAATCTTCTTCAGGATCATCCTTATGTAGGGAATGTCCGCGGAAAAGGATTGTTAATTGGGATTGAACTAGTTAAAGATAAAAATACAAAGGATCCTTTGGACGCTGAACTAGTCAATCAAGTAATTGTTCATTGTAAGCAGGAAGGGATTATAATTGGTAAGAATGGAGCAACGGTAGCTGGTTTCAACAATGTTTTAACCTTGGCTCCACCTTTAAATATTGAGCACAAGGATTTACAATTTATCACTAAAACACTTACAGAAGCCCTTAGAAAAATTGTATAAAAGATAGAAGAGAACATTTGTCAGCTTACATTTTGTAAGTGACAAATGTTCTTTTTTTCATGTAAGGAAATGTTCACAAAGTGAACAAAACAGGAAAAGTCTAGGTCAATTCTATTCAATGAGAAAAAAATGTCGAAATACTCCGAAAGAGTGATTGACAGAAATGGAGCATCGGTTATAATTAAATTAGCAAATGTTCATCCAAGATTTACATAATTTCATTTATTTATATTTTTTTTATTTAATATGTAACCGTTTACTTGTTTGGAAAGAAAGGGAGTTTCAAATTTTCATACTATTAAAGATTAGGTGAAGGTACTTATGGCGGATGAAAAAATTTCGCGCCTCGTTGAAGTGGCCAAATTGTATTACCAATTAGACTATAGTCAACAGGATATTGCGAAAAAATTAGGTATTTCCCGCCCCACCGTCTCAAGGCTTTTAATGCAAGCCGTCCAGGAAGGCGTTGTTCATATTAAAATATGTGATCCGGCTGAGGATGTTCAGGAACTCGCAGCACAGGTCAAGGAGCTTTTTCAATTAAAACATTGTATTGTTGCTCCAATCCCTGAGTACGAAGATGAACTGATAAAAGATAAGCTAGGAGAAGTTTCCGCGGGTTACTTAAATGACATTGTCCAGAGCGGCGATACCATTGGAATTACTTGGGGAACAACCCTTTTTCAACTAGTGAAAAATTTACAGCCTAAGAACGTGAAGGATGTCACTGTTGTTCAGCTTAATGGTGGGGTGAGTTACTCAGAGTCAAACACTTATGCTTCAGAGATTATCAATGGATTAGCCAATGCTTTTCATACGACACCCCATTTTTTACCTGTTCCTGCAGTTGTTGACCACATTGTTGTCAAGCAAGCAATTATTGCTGACAGACATGTCAATAAAATATTAGAACTAGGTAAACAGTCAAATATTGCTATTTTCACAGTGGGTGAGCCAGGTGAAAACTCTACTTTGATGCATGCAGGCTATTTTTTAGACAATGATGTAGAGATTCTAAAATCGAATAAAACAGTTGGGGATATTTGTTCTAGATTTATTGATATTGAAGGGCGAATAAGCCATGAAGCTTTAAATGATCGAACAATCGGTATTGAACTCTCCCATTTAGCGGAAAAAGAGTTTGGCATTCTTATTGCAGGAGGAAATACAAAAATTGATGGGATATTTGGCGCCTTAAAAGGTAAGCATGCAAATGTTCTCATAACCGACCAATATACTGCCAAGGCTTTACTCGAAATGGGAGGTGATTAGCATTAATGGATAAAGAAAAGATTAGAGTACTAGTTGAAGAGATTGTTAAAGCCACTCTAAAGCAACCAAAGCAAATACCAATTGCTGCTTCAAACAGGCATATTCACTTATCGCCCGAACATGTGGATAGATTATTTGGAAAAGGCCATCAATTAAACAAGCTGAAGGATTTGTCACAACCAAATCAATTTGCAGCAAAGGAAACAGTTACATTAATTGGCCCTAAGGGAAAGATTCAGAATGTCCGTGTCCTTGGTCCTGCTCGTGGAAGTACACAAGTGGAAGTATCCTTATTTGATGGCTTTACACTTGGTGTAAAACCTCCTATTCGTATTTCCGGCGATATTAAAGGAACAGAAGCTATTACGATCCAAGGACCACGAGGACAAGTCACGATTAATGAGGGTTTGATTTGTGCAGCTCGCCATATTCATATGCATACAAGTGATGGTGAAAGTTTTGGTGTTTCTGACGGAGATCGTGTTCAAGTAAAAGTCGAGGGTGAACGCGGAGTTATATTTTCAAACGTACTTATTCGTGTTTCACCAAAATACAAACTTGAAATGCATATCGATATTGATGAAGCAAATGCAGCAAACATCAAAAATGGACAGCTTGGTGAAATTGTAGCCATTGAAAGTCGCGTGCAAGTGAGCGGGGGTTGATGCTGGTGGATATCCAATCACAGATTAAAATATTAGTTCAGCAAGTGGTCGAAGCGTACTTAAAAGAAAAAATACTAGAGAATGAGAAAAAGCCGATTGCTATTCTATTAGGTTATCAATCCCCAAATCCTTCTCATGTTTTGGAAGCGATTACCCCGCTCCTTAATACTTACGAAGTAAAATTGATTGTATCAAAAGAGTGGGTTAACTCATCTTCAACTATTAGCGAACGACCATTTGTTTTATTAGAAGAGATTAATCAGCAAGAATTGACTGCGATTATTGAAGAATCATCCGTTCTGGTTGTTCCTGCTGCTTCCTATCAATTGATATCCAAGCTGGCATTAACAATGGATGATGAACTGGCAGTTTGGGTTACTATTCAATATCAATTACTTGGAAAGCCGGTTGTTATCGCAAGCAATGGGGTAGAACCAAATGTTTATCAACAAATTCATGCTCCACATAGTGTTCAGGAGCGCATACAGTCTTACATAAGACAAATTCAGACCGACCAGGTGAAATGGGTACCGTTAAATAAGCTTACTCAAACGGTGGAACATCAATTTACTGCTTACGAAGAAAAGCAGTCTCTTATTCTAGCGAAGCATGTGGAAAAGGCCTTTCACACAGGATTAAAGGAACTGGTTGTTCCACTAAAGAGTAAGATTACTCCTTCAGCAAAGGATTTAGCGAAAGAATTAAAGATTGTGATTACGAAATCAGACGCTTGAAAGGAGGGACGCAATGATTATTTGTAAGGTAGTTGGTTCCATTGTATCCACCACTAAAGCAGAGAAGTTGACTGGGAAGAAACTTCTTATTGTACAGCCATTAGATATGAAGAGTATTGAGGAAGACGGAAAACCACTCGTTGCTATTGATACTGTAGGGTCTGGTGTCGGAGAAGTAGTGCTACTAGTCAGCGGAAGCTCAGCAAGACAAACAGAAATTACAAACGGTGTCCCCGTTGATGCGGCAATTGTAGGGATTGTCGATCAAATTGAAATACAAGGGTCATTAACCTTTAAAAAAGGAGGTAATTAATTTTGCAAATAAATGAAACCGATATCAAAAAAATGGTTGAACAAGTTCTTCAGCAATTAGGTCAAAACCAAACGGCTGATGCACCTACTTCTCCACAAAATGATATTAGCTTAGGCGATGGTGTGTTTGCTACTGTTGATGAAGCTGCAGATGCAGCAAGAGTTGCTTGGGAAAAGCTTCGTAAACTGCCATTGTCAACAAGAAGACAAATGATTGAAAACATGAGAGAAACAAGCCGCAAGCATGTTAATGAATTAGCACAGCTTGCAGTAGAAGAAACAAAACTTGGTAGAGTCGGAGATAAAGTTGCCAAAATTCTTTTAGCAACAAATAAGACACCTGGTGTGGAAGATTTGGTTAGTACTACTTTTTCTGGTGATGATGGTTTAACACTTGTTGAATATGCATCAATTGGAGTATTTGGCTCCATTACACCTTCTACTAACCCGGCAGCAACAGTCATTAACAATTCGATCTCATTGATTGCAGCAGGGAATACGGTTGTTTACAATCCACATCCAAGTGCAAAAGAAGTTTCTATTAGAACACTAAAACTTTTGAACCAAGCGATTGTAGCAGCAGGCGGTCCTGAAAATACGCTAACATCTGTTGCGACACCTAACTTAGAGACGTCAGCACAGGTAATGAACCACCCAAAGGTTAACGCACTTGTGGTTACAGGCGGAGGACCTGTTGTAAAAGCAGCGATGTCTGTCGGTAAGAAAGTTATTGCAGCAGGGCCAGGGAATCCTCCTGTTGTTGTAGATGAAACTGCGATTATTTCAAAGGCAGCAGCAGATATTGTTAAAGGTGCAAGCTTTGATAACAATGTTCTATGTACGGCTGAAAAAGAAGTGTTCGTTGTTGACAAGGTGGCTAATGCCCTTAAGGCAGAAATGGTAAAGATTGGGGCTGTTGAACTTAAAGGCTTCCAATTCGAAAAACTACTTGAAACAGTCCTTGTAAAGAAAAACGATAAGTTTTATCCAAACAGAGACTACATTGGAAAAGATGCCTCTGTTATTCTACAAGCTGCAGGCATTCAAGCCGGTCCAAATGTGAAACTGATTATTGCTGAAACGACAAAGGATCATCCATTAGTGATGACAGAAATGTTAATGCCAGTTTTACCGATTGTCAGAGTTCCTGATGTCGATAAAGCCATTGAGTTAGCTGTTATTGCTGAAAAGGGTAACCGTCATACAGCGATTATGCACTCACAAAATGTAACCAACTTAACAAAAATGGCACAGGAAATCCAAGTGACAATCTTTGTTAAAAATGGGCCATCTGTTGCTGGACTCGGCTATGAAAGTGAAGGATTCACCACTTTAACTATTGCCGGCCCAACAGGTGAAGGATTAACCAGCGCTAAAACATTTACGCGCCAGCGCCGCTGTGTTTTAGTTGATGGATTTAGAATCATATAGTGGGGTGTTTGTAATTGGCTAAGGCAAAAGAAGAAAAAAACGTCACTTCACAAGAAGAAAAAGCAAAAAAACAAGAAAAACCAAAATTAGAGGTTATAACTAAAGGAGGAAATAAAATGGGTCAAGAAGCTTTAGGTATGATTGAAACAAAAGGTTTAGTAGGTGCAATTGAGGCAGCAGATGCAATGGTTAAAGCTGCAAATGTAACGTTGGTCGGAAGAGAATTAGTTGGTGCGGGTCTTGTTACTGTAATGGTTCGCGGTGATGTTGGTGCAGTTAAGGCTGCAACAGAAGCAGGTGCAGAAGCAGCTCAACGTGTTGGCTCATTACTTTCTGTTCATGTTATCCCACGTCCTAACGGTGATGTAGAAGGTATTCTACCAAAGACTGAATAAGGGGCCGCATGATGGAACAATCCATTGAAAGCTATATCAAAAATCTGGTAAGAGATGTCATTGGTCAGACTCTAGGTGAACTTCAGCTTCAAAACGATCGGCAAACATATGTCATTGCCAATTGGAAAATGAATAAAAATCTAGCTGAAACTGCTGAATTCTTCCAAAAAATAAATAGCAGTAATGAAGTTTCAGTAGTTGTTTGTCCTCCGACTCAGCTCCTATATCCAGCACATCTTTTTATCAACCAATCAAAGAAGCCCATTGGGTTAGGTGGGCAAAACGTACATTGGGCAGATAAAGGTGCCTATACAGGGGAAACATCCATCAGTATGTTAAAGGATGTTGGTTGTGAATATTGTATCATCGGGCACTCCGAAAGAAGACAATATGCAGGTGAAGATGATCAACTAATTAATCAAAAGGTTAAGCAGGCGATTCAGGCTGGCATTACCCCAATTATCTGTATTGGCGAAACACTAGAAGAAAAAAATTCAATGCAAACAGAACAGGTTTTATCAACCCAGCTATACGGTGCATTGAATGAAATTGCTTCAAGCAATTTTATTCTAGCTTATGAACCGGTATGGGCGATTGGAACAGGTCAATCTGCTACAGCTGAACTTGCCCAGCAAACACATGCTTATATTCGATCAATATTAACAAAAATTATTGGACAAAAAGCAGAAAGCATCTCGATTCTTTACGGTGGATCTGCAAATGAAAGCAATGCAGCCGAGTACAGTGCAATGCCAGATATTGATGGCGTACTTGTAGGAGGAGCTAGCTTACATGCACATTCATTTGATGCAATTATCAATGTATTTGCCAAAGGAGAACAAAATCAATGAAAAAAGTGGCAATCGGTTGCGACCATGGTGGATACGATCTAAAAGAAAAGTTAAAAGCCTATTTAACTGAATTAGGCTATGAATATTTAGATTATGGATGTAAGGCCAATGAATCAGTAGATTATCCAGACATAGCATTCCTTGTAGGTGAAACAGTCGCTACAAATGAAGAGTATGTAGGGATTATGATAGATGGAGTCGGCGTTGGCAGCGGAATGGTATTAAATAAAATACCGGGTGTACGCGGTGCGGTTTGCTGGGATTTATCATCAGTAATAAACAGCCGTGAACATAATAATGCAAATGTGCTTTCCATCGGCGGTCAATTTATTGGTGAGGGTCTTGCCAAGCAATTAGTAAAAACATGGTTGGAAACAGATTTTGCTGGCGGACGTCACGACCGTCGAGTAACGAAAATCATGGAAATAGAAAGCCGTTTCTTAGGTCGTTAATTTTTTCAATAGATGCTTAGAGGAACTTTAGAAAGCAGGTTTTACACATGTTTGTAGCCAAAGTGATTGGAAATATGGTCTGTACACATAAAAATGAAAATTTAAAAGGGTTAAAGCTTATGATTGTTCAACCTGTAGATGATCAATTGAATGATAAAGGCAAACCACTTGTGGCTATAGATACGATCGGACAATCAGGAGAAGGAGATCTCGTTTACATAGCAAAAAGCAGAGAATCTTCCTTACCGCTTAACAAAGATTTGGTCCCGTCAGACGCGGGGATATTGGGAATTATCGACTACTATAATGTGACTAAACGAATGGAGGAAATATAAATGAGTAACGCATTAGGAATGATCGAAACTAAAGGTTTAGTAGGAGCTATTGAAGCAGCAGACGCAATGACAAAAGCAGCAAACGTGACATTACTTGGAAAAGTAAATGTGGGCGGAGGCTTAGTTTGTGTAATGGTTCGTGGTGATGTTGGCGCAGTAAAAGCAGCAACAGAAGCAGGTGCGGATGCAGCACAGCGTGTTGGAGAATTCTTATCAGTTCATGTAATCCCAAGACCACACTCAGATATCGAGAAAATCCTTCCTGTAGCAAAATAATGAAACTAGCAAAAGTAGTAGGGAATGTCGTTTCAACGATTAAAACCCCCAGTCATCAAAATAAAAAGCTAATGGTTGTCATCCCAGTTGAAGCATCAGGTAAAGAATGCGGTGATGCAATGATTGCGTTTGACCGCTTTCATGCAGGTGTTGGCGATTATGTGCTGATACTAGAAGAGGGTGGATCGGCAAGGGAGATTTTAGAAGACCCAAAAGGTTCTTTTGATGCAGTCATTGCCGGTATCGTTGATCGATTACATTAATGTGAGGTGAACACGATGCAAATTGAAGCATTGGTTGAACAAATAACAAATCAAATTATGCAGCAATTAACGAATAAACAAGAGTTAAAAGAAGTGAAGGCTGTTACTTCTGGAAACGTAACATATAAAGAAGGTTCTTCATCTAACATCATTACAGGTCCTTCTGTAGCTAGAATGATTGACCACACATTATTAAAGCCTGAAGCATCTAAGGAGCAAATTGTGAAGCTTTGTGAAGAAGCTAAAGAACATAAATTTGCTACTGTCTGCGTAAATCCGTACTGGGTTTCAACTGCGGCACAAGAGCTTAAAGGCTCTAATGTTGGGATTACAACAGTAGTTGGCTTCCCATTAGGAGCAACAAGCACATTTGTGAAAATTGCTGAAACTCGTGATGCGATCGCGAATGGGGCAACAGAAATAGACATGGTTATTAACATTGGTGCCCTTAAATCTGGTGATTTCGAAACAGTGAAAAAGGACATTGAAGGTGTTGTTTTAGCTGCAAAAGGTCATGCGCCTGTTAAGGTCATCATTGAAACTGGTCTTCTTGAAATTGAAGAAAAGAAAAAAGCATGTATCCTTGCAAAAATGGCTGGTGCGGATTTCGTAAAAACATCAACTGGTTTTGGACCTGGTTGTGCTACAGCTGAAGACATTAAACTAATGCGTGAAGCTGTTGGTCCTGACTTGGGTGTAAAAGCATCTGCATGTGTTAGAGATTTAGATACAGCTAGAAAATTAATTCAAGCTGGTGCAACAAGAATTGGTGCAAGCTCAAGTATTGCCATCATTACTGGCGGTCAGGGTACTGGATACTAATTAAAGAGTAAATAGAAGTTGTCATGTTCAAAGAATAGTCGAGAGGCAGATTTTCTTTTCATATGAGTCTGTCTCTCAACTTTCTATTCCTCTTAATCTAAAAAGTATTGAAAATTTTTAGATAGTTTACTATAATTATATTTACAAAATGTAATCGCTTACATACACGAGGAGTGTTTATAATGAACAATATTGGACATCAACTAAAGAAAATAAGAGTAAATCGAGAAATTGAAATAGAAAGACTTGCTTCTTTATCAGGTTTAGATGCTGACCTCATTACGGCAATCGAGGATGGCGAACTTGATGTACAAGTATCAACCTTAGCGAAAATTTCAGAAGCACTAAACTGCTCGTTTTCCATTGGAGATGTATCAATCTAATTCATAAAAAAAGACCAATATTGGTCTTTTTTTCATGTATTATCTAAATCTTTTCTTTCTTGGTCTAAAGCGATAATTATCATCACTTTCAAACACATTTATATTACCATCGAGCTTATCCCTATTTCTAAATCCCATATCAGAATCTAAATTCCTATCTTCCTCATCACTAAAATTAACAACCTCGTTACCATTTTCAACCTCAGCCACAACCTCAACAATCTTAATGTCAACTACTTCTTGTTGATCGTCTTCAACTGTTAAATTATCAATTTTATCATTTACAAGTACGTCCGTTTCGCTAACAACATTATTAGTCAAAAGCTCATTATCAATGTTAGAAAAATTGTTATCTTCATCCTCAATAACCTCTTCGTTTTCAACAGAGGTTCCAAGTTTTTCTTTTTGAATTTTATCAAGTGCTTCCTTTCTCTTAACTGCTATCCCAATTATTTCATCGATTAGGGCCGTGAATTGTTCAAAGTCGACATTATTTTCACCACTATTTTGTATTGCACTAAGAAAATCATCATAAAAAATTAGAAATTCTTTTTCGTACTGTTCTCGTTCCATCTCTCTAAAGCTTGTTCCGTTAGTCCGAATAAAACCAAGGATTAACTTTGATATGACTGAAGAAGTTGCCTGTAGTTTTACACGATCAACTTCAGAATCACTATTTAAATAGTAATTAATATCTCGAAGCGTCTGATAATAGCTCTTAAAATTTCGAGTAATTTCTAAGTAATTTAATTTACTCATTTGGACATTCCTCCTTTTTGAATACCGCCAAAATTCTCCTTTTGTTTTAGGGCTATAAATAGTCTATTCTTATTAAGAGTTAAATGTTAAAGGAAGAGAAAAATGACAAATACAATATCATACATAAAAGAATGGCAGCAGGCACTGCAAAATGAAATTATTTATTTAAAAAAATACGGTAGTAATAAATTTCTTGTCACAAATGGGAGACTTCTGTCTACAGAGCGTTCCTATACGTATTACTTTGATACATCAGGGCCTTTACAAATTCCTGTGGGTTCTACCATTAGGATTGAATGGGGAAGCATGAAACAAAATGGACGTGTGCTTTCTTCTGAAGGTAGAGGGGTGATGGT
Source organism: Neobacillus phoenicis (assembly GCF_047302305.1). Lineage (NCBI taxonomy): Bacteria > Bacillati > Bacillota > Bacilli > Caryophanales > Bacillaceae > Neobacillus > Neobacillus phoenicis. Next base: position 2,939,952 of record NZ_CP154847.1, read on the forward strand.
TGACTTAGAAAAGTCATTTGGTGATTTAATTCCTGAAGCCTATCTGTTTCATGATCCGTGGGAGCTACTTGAACAGCTTATCGAACGATTAGATGATATTAAAAAGAACAAACAAAAGCGGCTGCGTGTCAAAAAATTGATGGATCCATCCATGCCAGCGAAACATCCGGTCGAAAAGATAAAAAGCAATGTTCACGAGTTAGTACTAAGATCAAAATATAATCCCATAACCTTTGTTTGGGGTCCCCCGGGAACAGGAAAAACCTATACCTTAGCACGTGTGGCGGCTAATAAATACTTTCAGGATAAACGGGTGCTGGTTTTATCTCATAGTAACCAAGCAGTAGACGTCCTAATTAGTGAAGTTACCTCTTTTTTAAAAAAGAAAAGTCGCTTTCGTGAAGGGGAAGTACTCCGCTATGGGGTAAATACAGGTGGACTTCTTTCCAACCACGAAGCCATCACTACGAGTCAACTCCTGCAGCTCCATAGCCCTATGCTAGCTGAAGAGAAGGATATGCTGACAGAAGAAAGAAGGAAGCTGAAGCAGGATTTGGCCCGCTCCTTTAGTAAGCGTGATACAAATTACCTTTTAGAGTTAGAGACAAAAATGGCACGAGTGCTCGAAAAAATCCGACAAAAAGAAATCGAATTCATAAAGGACGCATATGTTGTTGGGGCAACACTTGCAAAAGCGGCTGCTGATTCCGCTATTTTTGAGAAAGAGTTTGACGTTGTCATCCTTGATGAAGCCAGTATGGCCTATGTACCCCAGGCTGCCTTTGCTGCTTCACTTGGGAAACGTGTGATTATTTGCGGTGATTTTAAGCAATTGCCGCCGATTGCTTCTTCACGAGATCACTTAGTAAGCACGTGGCTAAAGGAGGACATCTTTAATCGCTCAGGTGTGGTTGAATGGGTGAATGATGGTAAACTTCACCCTCACCTTTTTTTATTAAAAGAGCAAAGGAGGATGCATCCGAATATATCAGCCTTCACTAACAAGTATATATATCATTCACTAGTCGGTGACCATGAGAGTGTCCACTCTAGCAGGAATATTATTGTTGATAAAGCACCTTTTCAGGGCCGAGCTTCTGTACTTATTGATACAAGCTATACAGGTGGGCATTGTATACAAGAGCGAACCTCTCATTCACGAATGAATCTATGGCAAGTATTATTGTCGTTTCAATTAATTCATGAATCCTACCAGGCTGGATTTCAGTCGATTGGTTATGTAACTCCATACACTGCTCAAGCTCAGCTGATGAATCTGCTATTAGAAGATAATTATGAAAAAGAACGAATTACAGCCGATCTTATTGCAGCAACTGTCCATCGCTTTCAAGGCAGTGAGCGGGATGTGATGATTTTTGACACCGTCGATAGCGAGCCTCAAACCCGTGCAGGCATGCTTCTAACTGGAAAAGATAGTGAACGATTAATCAATGTAGCAATCACAAGAACGAAGGGTAAGTTTATTCATGTTAGCAATCGTTCCTTTATTCGTAGGCATGTGTATACTGGAAAGACACTTAGACAGCTGGTGGAACATCAGGAATTTCATCAGCAATTGGTTGGCACTGTTGATATTGGTAAGTGGATTAAGAATCAACACCCACGATTGCAATGGATGCACGGACGAAAGCTTGAAAGAGTGTTTAAGGATATCGAAATGGCTAGGTCGTCAATTGTGATTTCTTTACCATTCCAAACGGTTTTAACGGAAGAATGGAGGGAGAGGTTAAGAAAACGAGCACAACAAGTAAATTTAACCATAATATCGGATGAAGAATGGCCGGAGCTTTTGGTAAATGAAAGAGTAGACGAGAGTTTGTCGTTTCCATTTATCGTCATCGATCAACGGTTTCTTTGGTTGGGGTTGCCCCTAGAAGGGCTGAGAGGTGCTAGACCACCATATATTGCGGTAAGACTCGATTCTGAAAAAGTATCAGAATATCTTTTAGGGCAGTTTTTAGTAAAAGAGTAGAAATTGCGGAGAATTTTGTCTGCAATTTCTGCTCTTTTTAATTTTTTTTGTTGTTTTTGGAGGTATCAATCTTGACTCGGTATGTTATTTTTTATGTGAAAATAATCGAATGAGCGAATTTTTCTGGCTTATGAGCGAATTTGCAAAAATTATGAGCGAATGCTATTCTACTGTGTTACTCGTTCAGATAATTCACCATGAATCTTCGAGTTCAATCGAACATGTTGTTCAGAATTCCTAACTTTAAACGTCAGCAATAATCCAACCACTAAACAAAGAGACGAAAATAAAAAGGCACTTTTGAAGCCGCCAAAATCCTCAATCAACCAGCCTGCTATTGTAGGGCCAATAAATTGCCCCACTGCAAAGTAAAACGTAACATAACTAAAAGCTAATGGCATGTCAGTAGGCCGAACATGGTCCATACTTGAAGCCTGCGTTAACGTAAATAATCCGGTAGACGTGCAGCTTAAAATAATGATATGAATGGTAAAGCCTAGGAGCGTGGTAAAGAATATAGGCAGCGCCATTGAAAATAAGGTCAGGCCCATTGTTAAAATGAGCGACGTTCTCCGTCCGATTTTATCAGAAATAAATCCCCATATGGGTCCGCTAAAAATAGACAAAATACCATTCAATGCCATTAGTTGCCCTGCAAACTTCATATTAACACCTGATTCAATCATAAAGCTCATAATAAAAATCATTTGGACAATGTAGGTAATACCAACAATCCCATAGATCAATCCAACATTTATTACATGTGGATTTTTATAAATATCTCTGGGTGATTTCTTTTTGCTCGGTTGTTCAGTAGAGAATTCAGCAGTTGGGTTTTTGATAAAAAATAAAGTGAGAATTACAACAATCACTCCAATAGCCGCGAATAGTCCCCAAGCAATTCTCCAACCTATCTCGGAATTCAAGCTGCCAAGGAATGGGACGATGATTCCTGCAAAAAGGATGCCAATACCTGCCCCGCTCGTTGTTAACCCAATGACAAATCCCTTTTTTTGCGGGAACCAGGCAACAAGTAAGGAGATAAAAGGAGTATAGGTAAAGGAGGTGCCAATCCCTAATAAGAGCATAAATAGAAAGGTTGCTAGGAAGGAAGAAGTAAAGGTGAGCCCAGCTAACCCTAGAGTAACAAGCGAAATTCCAAGTAAAATCGTCCGTTTACCACCCCATCTCGCTGCAAGGATCCCTGCAAAGATAATCGTACTTAGATACCCTAAGGAAGTAGTGGTACCGAGGTAACCCGCTTCCTTATACGTTAGATGAAGTCCCTCTCGCATAAAAGGAAGAATTACCCCATAAGAGAGTCTTGCAAATGCCAAAACCACAACAGTTGTTAACATACCAATAGTGGCATAACCCCACAAACGTTTATGATTGCCTTTTTCCATTGAATAACCTCCTATTTCCTAAATCCGATTCAACATAATTTATTATCATTTTATTCGGGTACCTAAATTTCTATGTGAACAATTACAAGATAAGCCCCGAAGTACTATTACTTTATTAAGCTAAAAAAACCAACTTGACAATTTACTAATTTCTATGGATAATCAAATAAATTGAAAAATCGAAAAATTGGTATGGGATTAGTAAATCATTGGAACGTGTTAGAGAATGAAACCCACTGGCTGGAAGGTTTCTCACGGAAAAATAATTGAACCTGCCCTCTTATGCTGCTTATGCAAACATAAGCCGTCCTCCCACGTTACAGGTTCAAGTGGATGTAGGCGAAGTTTCCTGCATCAATAAAGGTGGTACCGCGGAAACGATTCTTCCGTCCTTTTATTAGGACAGGAGAGTCGTTTTTTTTATTTTATTAAGGAAGGGTCCGAAGAGAGATGAAGAAACAGCTGGTGGTAGTGAAGATTGGAAGCAGCTCACTAACAAGTGCCTCGGGGCATATTTCAGAAGAAAAAATACGTGATCATGTGAAAGCACTGTCCTATTTAAGAGAACAGGGGCATGAGGTTATTCTCATTTCTTCCGGAGCTGTTGCTGCAGGCTTTGGATCGCTTGGGTATCCAACACGACCTAAAAGTACAGCTGGTAAACAGGCAGCTGCAGCTGTCGGGCAAGGTCTACTTATGCAGCAGTACATTCAACTTTTTAAAGAGTTTGGGATCATACCAGCTCAAATACTATTAACACGTGAAGACTTTTACAGTCAGGTCCGGTTTCAAAACTTATTTTCAACGATGACAGAGCTTCTTCAACGAGGGGTTTTACCAATCATCAATGAAAATGATTCCGTGTCAATTGAGGAATTGACCTTCGGTGACAATGATTTATTGTCAGCACTGGTTAGTGGTTTTCTTCATGCCAATGCCTTAATTATTCTAACGGATATCAATGGACTCTACGATGGAAATCCAAAAGTGAATAAAGAGGTAAAAAAATATCATTTCATCCCAGAAATATCAGAACAACTCATCTCAGTTGCCGGAGAAAGTGGCTCTTCTGTAGGTACAGGAGGGATGAAGTCAAAGCTGCTTGCTGCAAAAAAAGCATTATCTCTTGGTGTCAGTGTTTTCGTGGGTTCCGGCACTGGGAAGGAAAAACTGGTCGATATACTAACTGGGAAAGGCGACGGGACATATATTGGAGGACCTTTCCAAACACAAATGCAAATGAAAAAACAATGGATTGCTTATCATTCGCAAGTCGGCGGTGTAATTGAGATTGATGAAGGGGCAGAAAAAGCCATTGTGTTTCATGGAAAGAGCTTATTACCTGTAGGGGTTACTAATGTTATCGGCGAGTTTAATGCCTTAGACGTTGTCATGGTTAAAAACCAAAAAGGGAATGTCATAGGTAAGGGGCAAATTTATTATTCTTCTAAAAATTTATTAAAAGTGAAAGGCTTACCTGGTGAACAATCGAAAGGGTACTCCATTAATCAAAAAGTAGAAGTGATACATCGTGATAACTGGGTCATTATGCCAAAGGAGTGAGTGGGAGAATGAATGAATTACTAGAGAAAGCCCGTCTTTTAAAAAATGCTTCTAAAACTTTAGGAATGCTTTCATCCATTGAAAAAAACGAAGCGTTAGCAAAAATCGCTGATTATATACAATCCAACAAGGAATGGATAATCAGTGAAAATGCGAAGGACATTGAGGCTGGGCAAAAAAATGGACTTTCAGACTCTTTAATTGACCGACTCTCTTTAACAAACGAGAGAATCGAACAGATTGTGGATGGAGTTCGTCAATTAATACATTTAGAGGACCCAATTGGTGAAACGATTGAGGCTTGGGAACGACCAAATGGACTTCGCATTGAAACGATTAGGGTTCCGCTCGGGGTTATTGGGATGGTATACGAGGCTCGACCGAATGTAACGGTTGATGCAGGAAGTCTTTGTTTAAAAGCGGGAAATGCGGTTCTTCTAAGAGGGAGCTCTACTGCTATTCATTCCAATAAAGCTCTTGTCCATACTATGCAAAAGGCACTCGAAGGAACGTCGATTCCAAAGGATGCGGTCCAACTATTGGAGGACACAAGCCGTGAGACAGCTTCTGACATGTTTAAGTTGAACCAATACCTAGATGTCCTCATTCCTCGAGGCGGTGCAGGACTTATTCAATCCGTTATCAAAAATGCTACTGTTCCAGTTTTAGAAACGGGCGTCGGAAATTGCCATGTGTATATTGACGAATCAGCTGAAGAAAAAATGGCAATTGAAATTGCTATCAATGCCAAATTACATCGGCCTTCCGTTTGTAATGCTGCTGAAACGTTGTTAATTCATGAAAAATGGCCTTATAAATCTGAACTCTTAAGAGTCCTTTATGACAGGGAAGTAGAACTTAGAGGGGATGAAAAATTAGCAGCTGCTTATCCGTTTGTACAGCAAGCCTCAGAAGAGGACTGGCACACAGAATACTTAGCACCTACATTAGCAGTTAAAGTGGTTAGCGATGTAAAGGAAGCGATTGAACACATTGATCGTTATGGTACGAAGCATTCGGAAGCGATTATTAGTGATAATGAAGCAAATGTTCATTTGTTTTATCAATCGGTGGATGCGGCGGTTTTATACCACAATGCTTCTACCCGCTTTACAGATGGGGAGCAGTTTGGCTATGGGGCAGAAATCGGAATTAGTACGCAAAAGCTTCATGCTAGGGGACCAATGGGCCTAAAGGCATTGACAACGACAAAAACAATTGTCCATGGGACAGGGCAAATCAGGTTATAAATCTAAAATACTCTAAAAATAGTAAACAAGTAAGGGCTATTAGCCCTTACTTGTTTTTGTTATACATTCATTTCTGCTATACTTAAAATACAAACATACATTCTTATATTTCTAATAGTTGGTGATTATGTGACTAATACGATTCAACTCTCGGTTCGAAAGCTTGTAGAACATGTTTATCTGGCTGGCAGTATAGATAACCGTTTCCGCTCCCAGGCGTCTCTTTTAGATGGAACAAGAATTCATCAAACAATCCAGAAAACTTATAAAGAAGGTGATCAGAAAGAAGTGTATCTTCGTTCAGAAATTCCCTTTGAAGAGTTAACTTTCCTTATTGATGGCCGTTGTGATGGACTCTTGTTTCATGATCATGTCGTGACGATAGATGAAATTAAATCTTTTTCAAGACCCCTAGAGGAACTGGACGTCGAAGGGTTACCTGTCCACTGGGCACAGGCAAAAATGTATGCCTATATGTATATGCTGAATCATGAATTACAGGAAATCACGGTCCAACTTACTTATGTACATGTGGATACACTAGAAAAAAAACAATTAAAAACCATTTGTCATTTTTTAGAGCTTGAGGCATTTGTCTTTCATGTGATAGAAAAGTACGCACCATATGCAAGATTGATGCACGCCCATCAAATGAAGCGAAATGAGAGTATAAAAGCCCTCCCTTTCCCTTTTGACACGTATCGTGCTGGACAAAGGAAATTAGCAGGAGCTGTGTATAAATCCATTTTTGATGAGAAAAATCTTTTTGTTAAAGCCCCAACCGGAATTGGCAAAACAATTTCAACCCTCTTTCCTGCAGTTAAATCGATAGGAGAAGGGCATCTAACCCGTATTTTTTATCTTACGGCAAAGACAATTACACGATCTACGACAGAGGAAGCTTTTGCTAGGATGACATCACGCGGACTATGTATGAAAACTGTTACGATTACCGCTAAGGACAAAGTTTGTTTTAAGGAAGAGACCAAGTGCCAAAAGGATTACTGTGAATTCGCTGACGGATACTATGACCGCATCAACGGAGCTATTTTTGATATTTTATCCAAGGAAAACAGACTGACCCGTGAAGTGATCGGTGACTATGCACGGAAACATTCAATTTGTCCATTTGAATTTTCGCTTGACCTTTCTTATGCGGCTGATGCGATTATTTGTGATTACAATTATATTTTTGATCCACGAGTATCCTTAAAACGTTTAGTTGAAGAGCAAAAGAAAACGACTGTTTTACTGGTAGATGAGGCACATAACCTTGTTGATCGGGGGAGAGATATGTTTTCAGCATCACTTAATAAAGAAATGTTTCTACAATTGAAGAAAGATTATAAGGGAATCAATAAAGAAATTTACGATTTTGCCAAAAGGATCAATGCCATATTTATTTCAATGAAAAAAGATATGGACAGAAAGAATGAAATAGTTTTAGAAGTTTTAAATGAAACCTTCATAAGTCATCTTATTGATTTTGTTAATAAGGCAGAAGAAATGCTTATAAAAAATGCCTCGTCTAATCTATTGGAAGCTTATTTTAAGGTGAATCAATTCATAAAAGTTGTTGATCTTTTAGATGAGCATTATGTTATTTATGCAGAAAAAAATAAAAATGATTTGCTGATTAAGCTCTTTTGCATGGACCCTTCTAAACTCCTTGCCCAAATGGGCAAAGGATATCGGACAAAAGTGTTCTTTTCTGCCACCCTTTCTCCGTTAGCTTATTATCAAGAAATCCTTGGTGGAAAAGAGGGGGATTATGTACTCTCCATTCCTTCTCCTTTTTCTAAGGAACAGGTGGATATTTTTATTAAACCGTTGTCCACCAGATTTCGTGACCGCGAACAGACAAAGGAGAAAATCATTCGTGTGTTACATGCTTTGGTAAAACAACGACCAGGTAACTATCTTTTCTTCTTTCCTTCCTATGATTACTTACTAACTGTATATGAAGGGTTTAAGGTAGAAGACAACGAAACACAAACCATCATTCAGGCTTCTGGAATGTCTGAAGCAGAGCGCGAACAGTTTCTAAAAAACTTTAAGCCTAAATCAGAAAAGGGAGTCCTAGGATTTGTTGTCCTCGGCGGTATTTTTTCAGAGGGAATAGATTTAATTGGTGATCGATTAAACGGTGTGGTCATCGTAGGAGTCGGATTACCTAAAATAGGTTTTGAGAAAAATCTCATTAAGGATCACTTTAATAAAAAGAACAAGAGTGGATATGATTATGCCTACATCTATCCAGGAATGAATAAAGTGTTACAAGCTGGAGGCAGATTAATTCGCTCTGAAAACGACCACGGAACCATCGTCCTGATAGATGATCGATTTTTACACAACCACTACCAGAGCCTTCTGCCCGAGGAGTGGAATGAGTTTACTATTATATAAATAGCCATAGTTGAGAAGCTGCCTAAAAAAAAGGCAGCTTATTTTTTAAAAAAAGGTGACAAATATGTGAATTATCACATATAATTAAACAAAAGTTGCACGAGGTAAAAACTTTGAAAGTGGGGAAAGAGAGATGGATAAACCTAAAACAATGAAATTGGTTCAAGGGGAAAAGGGAAATTTAATAAAAATAACATCCTTAAATTTAGATGGTGTGATGAGACGGAGACTGTTAGATTTAGGCTTTGTGAATGGAGCGTTAGTAGAAGTTGTTCGTAAGAGTCCATTAGGAGACCCTATTGCTTTTCGTGTGAGTCAAACAACGATTGCTTTACGAAAAGAGGAAAGTTCCAAAATAGAGGGGGAGCTGATTTCTGATGCGGGATGAATATCGCATTGCTTTAGCAGGAAATCCGAATACGGGTAAAAGTACCTTATTTAATGCTCTTACAGGGCTTCGGCAGCATACGGGGAACTGGGCAGGCAAAACGGTTTCACTTGCAGAAGGCAGTGTTCAACATAAAGACAAAACGTTTCATCTTATTGACCTTCCAGGTACGTACTCGCTATTTTCTAACTCGACTGATGAAGAGGTTGCACGTAATTATATTGTTTTTGAAAAACCTGATGTTACGCTTGTTGTCCTGGACGCCACTTCATTAGAGAGAAATTTCAATCTGGCATTACAAGTGTTAGAGATGACAAAAAACGTTGTGATTTGCATTAATTTAATTGATGTGGCAGAAGAGCGCGGCATTCAAATTAATGAGCGCCTGCTGACGAATCGTCTGGGCGTTCCTGTAATTAAAATTTCTGCAAGAAATAAAAAGGGGTTCCCAATGCTTTTAGACACAATAGACCGGATTGTGACAGGAGCAATTGAATGTAATCCTATACAAATAACCTATCCAGATGAGATAGAAGAAAAGATTAAACAAATTGAGCCAAAAGTTCGGGGATTAGTTGGAAACCAACTTTCTGCGCGCTGGGTTTCTTTAAGATTACTAGACGGAGATGAAGCCTTGCTCAATGAAATTAGTAAACGATTAGTAGCTGAGGGGGTTTAAGGGATGAGTCTTCAAGAGCTATATGCAGAAGCACGAAGTTTGTCCACATCAGAGCTTAGAGATGAGATTGTCCAACATCTATACGACCGAAGTCATAAATTATGTCATGAAGGCATTTCTTACACGAAATCAAAACAGGATTCGCGTACGGAAAAATTGGATGCAATCTTTACATCACCAATATTCGGATTCCCAATTATGATTACCATGCTAGGTGTGCTGTTCTATTTAACGATTGCTGGAGCGAATATCCCTTCATCAATGTTAGCAGAGTTTTTTGGGATCCTTGAGGGGTATCTTACTTCATTTTTTCAGTTCATGCATGCGCCCGATTGGCTGCACGGTATATTAGTCCTCGGGTTGTATCGAGGAACGACGTGGGTCATCAGTGTGATGTTGCCGCCAATGGCAATTTTCTTTCCAACCTTTGCTCTCCTTGAGAACTATGGCTATCTGCCAAGGGTTGCCTTTAATATGGATCGTTTGTTTAAAAGGGTTGGAGCACACGGTAAGCAATCCTTAACGATGGCAATGGGTTTTGGTTGTAATGCAGCCGCTGTTATATCGACACGAATCATTGAATCTCCAAGGGAGAGAATGCTTGCTATACTCACAAATAACTTTGTACCATGTAACGGCCGCTGGGGAACATTAATTGTTTTAGCTTCCTTGTTTATGGCTGCTAATTTTACAGGTGGGTTAAAGTCGCTAGTTACCACAGGAGTCATAGTTGGAATTGTTTTATTTGGAATTATTGTCACATTCTTTGTTTCATGGGTATTGTCAAAAACCGCTTTAAAAGGTGTTCCTACTCACTATACGTTAGAGCTTCCACCATATCGCAAGCCGAAGATCTTTGATACGGTAGTTCGTTCGTCTCTAACTAAATCGTGGTCCGTTTTAATGCGCGCGGTAAAAGTAGCAGCACCAGCTGCTATCCTTACATGGGTGTTTGCTAATATTTATATCGGAGATACGAGTATCTTAATGTATGCTGTCGAATTTTTAGATCCGTTTGGTAAAATGCTTGGACTTGACGGATTTATTATGATGGCATTTATACTCGGGTTACCGGCCAATGAAATTGTCCTGCCCATTCTGTTGATGGGATATCTATCAACTGGTTCCCTAACAGAGGTTGATAATCTGGGAGACTTAAAAAATATCTTCTTAGATCATGGGTGGACGTGGCTGACAGCTTTAAATATGATGTTATTTTCACTATTGCACTATCCATGCGGAACCACCTTGCTTAATATTTACAAGGAAACAAAAAGTAAAAAATGGACCTTCATGGCTTTCCTTATCCCAACAGTCATCGCGATCTTGGTACCATTAATCATTACCCAAACGGTAAGAATGCTTGGTATTCTATAATGTAAGGAAGACACCTGAATTAACTCTCAGGTGTCTCTTTCATGAAAAAAATTTATTTTCTTTTTGTAATCTCTTCCGTCACTACGAATGCAAGGTCATTGTTTCCAAACAAGGATAATACACCTAGAAGAGTTTCATCTGGTACTTCACCAGCCTCTTCCTTCGGTACGGTTAACTCAATGGCTTCCCTCAACGCAGGGTTGGCTGCTTGATCAGGGTAAGCCCTTATGTATAATTCTTCCGGATTAAGGTTGTGATTAATGCACCATTGGGCAAAAACGAGGATCATCATTTTCTCTTCCCCGCGATAATTTTCAATGATCTTTTCTTCTAACTCTTTTTGATTCATTTGAATTCTCCTTACAAAAAACTTAATAACTCAATTATATCGGATTTTTTAGTATGTTGCTGAGATTTTAGCTAAGTATCATAACTTACTTAGATTAAATTCAATGGTTTTATGAGATACTGTTTGAAGGTAGAAAATTTTCATTAGGGGTGGAATGGACATGAGTAAAATTGAAATTGGTGAGATTTTTACAATTAGTGATGAGAATGACGATGAACAGGAAGTAGAAGTACTTGGAGTTATGACGATTGAAGGTTCAGAGTATGTGGCCGTCGCATTTGCAGACGAAGTGAAACAAGAAACGGAAGAGGATATTGATATCTTCTTTTTGAAAGTTGATGAGGATGGAGATTTTACAGCGATTGAAAGCGATGAAGAATTTGATAAGGTATCTGAGGCTTTTGATGATATGATGGAAGAAGATGAATAGCTTACTTTGAGAGGGGGATAACCTCTCTTTTTTTTGTTATGAACATGCTGGAAAAATTATGTATGTAAACAATGATTTTTGGCATACTAACATGGAGAATATCTAAAAAGGAGACTTTCATGTTTATTGAAGAGGGTTCAAAGTATCAAATTTCTCAAAGTATCAAAGGTTTTTTTAACTCTGCAGAATTAATGACAGTAAAAAGTAATAACGGTATCACGGTCCAATTCATTCTCGGCGACAGTAAAGGTCATGGGTCTATGCCTGTTGAACATATGAATTATTTATTGAAAAGGTCTAATTTAACTCAAATCCCTAATAAACGAGCTTTATTGAATACGGACCAAAATGAGGAACAGATTGGATAATATGTATTTAAAAATAACTATGGCATTGCTCTGAAAAAGCAATGCTTTCTTTATGGTAAAATGGGGTATATATATGACAAGATGAATGAAATGGAAGGAGTGAGGATGATGGAAGTAAAATTTCAAAAACTTGAAGGTTCATCGATTTCATATGTAGATAAAGGAGAAGGAATGCCAATTGTACTTCTTCATGGTTTTTGTGGTAGTTCTCGTTATTGGGAAGAAATCATACCGGAATTATCAAGAAACTACCGGGTAATTGTACCAGATTTGCCTGGTCATGGGCAATCTGAAACCATTTCTAATGGAGTAACAATTGAGGCGATCTCTGAATCAATTAAAGAATTGATTGATGGACTAAAATTAGGGAAGGTAACGATGTTCGGTCATTCCTTGGGAGGATATATCACTCTTGCTTTTGCTGAAAAGTATAGCGACCAATTAAATGGATTTTCTTTAGTACATTCTACTGCATTTCCCGATTCAGATGAGGCAAAGAAAGGAAGGCTTGCGAACGTAGAAAAAATACAGCAACAGGGAATTGATCCTCTTATAGATGGATTAGTACCAAAGCTTTTTGCCCCAGACCATAAGGATGAAAAATATGTTGAAACGGCAAATGAAATAGGTTATGGCACTACACCAGAAGGCGCTATTCACGCTTTACAAGCGATGAAAGAAAGACCTGACAGGAATCATGTATTAGAAAAAGCAGGGTTACCTGTCCTATTACTTGCAGGAGAACAGGATCAAATCATCCCAGCTGAAAAAACATTTTCAGTTACAAAACCAAATATTACTAATACCTTAATAAAAGACTCTGGACATATGAGTATGTACGAAAATCCTAAGGAATTGATTAGAGAGATGCAGGAGTTTTTGTCAAGGGTGTAATAACAATAATAAAGGTTCCCATAATTAATGGGAACCTTTATCTTAAAAGATTGCAAGTAGAGATTGTATTTGTGGTTCTTTTTCTTGAGGAAATAATACCGGTTCTTCTGTTGCCGGATTAACAGCTCCTTGAAATGCACCATTAACAAATCCAGCAATAATCGTTTGTCCATCACTAGTATAAAAAGGAACAACAGCAATAATAGTCTTTTCCATTTTTGCTACTACGATGAGTGAAGCCCCCTTATAAGAATAACCAGCTGATGTTAACTTTGCTTTAGCTGTTTTAAATTCTTGACTGCTTAGTAAGTCAGCCACAATTTTATTCTTTTCTGCACCCACAAGTGTCCCTGTACATCCACAATCATCCCCAGGTTTTGCTGCTTTTGCTGTATTCCCCGTAGTAACAAAGAGGGATAAAGCGATTAAGGCACCAAATAATAATGTTAATAATTTCTTCATCTTTCTTCCTCCTTTTTCAACTCCTTATTTAATTCTCCTTTTTTCGACAATCTCCTTCAATAAACTTGGAAAAATATTCGACAAATACCATATTTTGTGACGAATTCTTGTCGTGTATTATGTAGACACTAAAAATTAAACAATAAAAAAGCTGAACCACTTTTTTAAAGTGAGTTCAGCTTCATATCCTTAATTCCTCTTAACTGTATAGTATTTAACCGGTTCCTTATTGGAATCGTTCAAAACATTGTAAATAGAGGAAGTTATACTATGAGAGCCTTGTGCATCGAGACCTGCTTCCCAAAGCATCATCCCACCTAAGCTGTGGTCAAGTGCCAGTTTCGTTTTCTTTTTCATCGTTGCATCGCCATTATAATAATAGGTTGTTCCGTTCATTTTTACTGTATCACTATTTGCATTAGCAGGGTTTTCGTTAATGATAGCCCCATAAGATACCTGTTTAATTTTTGGATCAGCAGGTTGTGCGTAAAGCGGTACTCCTAATACCAGCTTTTCTGTTGGTAACTGATATGTTTCAAATAAATGAGTCCAATACGCTACAATTTTTTCAGTAAACGGGTACGGTGATAAGTTTGCCCCATTATACCCACCATCCCACTGCCCGTCATACGCCATGATATTGACATGATCCACATCTGCGAACATTGATGGCTCATACACCACAAAGCCAATTTCTGTAAGGGTTTGGGCATGTATTTTGGAATAAACAGCTATTGATAATTCCTTGTTTTTTGCATGTAACTGGGTACTTAATTCCTTCGTAAAAGCAGCTAGATTTTTTGCATCTGCTTTGGAACGAGGATGTTCAAAATCTATATCAATACCATCTAGCTTTTCTCGTTCTGCGATACTAGTAAGCTCGTTAGCTAACCTTGTTCGGCTAACAGGATTAGAAATCGCAGTTTTGAAATATTCATATGATTCGCCGCCATTCATATGAAACCACCCACCAACAGCCAGCATCACTTTTGTATCATATTTATGCGCTTTAGTGACCGTTGCCCGAAGGTTTCCTATAACAGCATCACCATTGAGCAAAATCCCTCCGTCTTTTGTCGGGTGGGCAAAAGAAAATATCACATGTGTAAATTTTTCGTAATCTACTATATTTGGATCACGAAAATCCTGTACATATCCTATAAGGACTTTCGAAGAGGCATTTTTAACTTCTGGTAAGTCCTTTTTCTGAGGCTTTATCTCAGACTGCGCTGCTTTTTGTATATTCTTAGATTGTGAATGATCGTTGTTAGGAGAGAAAAATACTCCAGTAAAAATGCCTCCAATGAAGGTAATAGAAATTACCAAGGCAAGGAGGCTATAATGTTTTTTCATTAGATGAATTCCTCCTCAGTGTTCTTCAATGAAAATTGTAACAGAAAAAGGATGGAAGAGAAGTTGGTAATATCAACCTATTAGCTGGAAGATGTTCAAACATTTGAAAAGTAGTTCGAGTTTTTGATATAGTAATAAGGTTAATGTTAAAAAATCGTATGTTTTATACGTTTTATAATAAGAAAGCGCAAGGTGGTAAACATGAGTCAAGAATATAGAGTGTTATTATATTATAAATATGTTCAAATAGAGAATGCTGAAGAAACGGCGAATGAACATCGCCAATTTTGTAATGATCTAGGCTTAAAAGGCCGGATTATTATTGCTGCAGAAGGAATAAACGGAACAGTTTCAGGAACGGTTGAACAGACGGATGCATATATGCAATACATGGAGGCGCACCCTCTATTCTCTGGGACAATTTTCAAAATTGACGAAGCATCTGAACATGCCTTCAAAAAAATGAAGGTCCGTTTTAGATCTGAATTAGTTACATTACGTTTAGAGGATGATATCAATCCAAATGTACTAACTGGCAAGCATTTGAAGCCAAAGGAATTTTTTGAACAAATGCAAAAAGAAGATACAGTGGTTATCGATGCTAGAAATGACTATGAATATGATTTAGGACATTTCCGTGGTGCTGTAAGACCGGATATATTAAACTTCCGTGATTTACCTCAATGGATTCGAGAGAATAAGGAGCAGTTTGAAGGAAAAAAAATCCTTACTTATTGTACCGGCGGGATTCGTTGTGAAAAATTCTCAGGATGGATGCTTCAAGAAGGTTTTGAAGACGTTTCACAGCTGGATGGTGGGATCGTTACTTATGGTAAAGACCCTGAGGTACAAGGTGACCTATGGGATGGACAACTCTATGTATTTGATGAACGTATTAGTGTCCCAGTTAATCAAAAAGAGCATGTAGTGGTAGGAAAAGATTACTACACTGGAGAGCCTTGTGAACGCTATGTCAACTGTGCAAATCCAGAATGTAACCGAAAAATCATATGTTCAGAAGAAAACGAACACAAACATTTACGTAGCTGTTCGCATGAATGCAGGGTTCACCCTAGAAACCGTTATGTGGCTCAGCATGGATTAAGTGAAGATGAGGTAAACGAAAGATTAATGGCTCTTAAGTAATAAATAATTAGAAGCAGGTCAGTTAGCTGACCTGCTTTTTATTTTTCAAAAAATGGGATATTTAGATACTTATGGTATATAATTGTGAAAATGATTTTCGAGGAAGGAGATTAATATGCAAACCTATACAAGCCGCAACGAAGTACCCGTTTATGAGAAGTGGAATCTTGCAGATATCTTTACCAATGTAAGTAATTGGGAAGAAGACTATCAATTAATTGAACAACTAGCGGTACAATTGAAGGGATATGACGGAAATATTCATAATGGCCATAGTCTCTATCAATACCTTCAGCAAAGAGAGGATTTATCGTTTCATTTTAATAAGTTGTATGCTTATGCCATGTTATCAGTGGATGAAAACACAAGAGATACCAATGCCCAATCTCTATTAGAGCGGGCGAAACAACTCAGTGTGAAGGTTAGCTCTTCCACCTCATTCTTTATGCCTTTTTTATTAAGCTTAGATGAGACAACTTTAAAAGGATACTTGGAAGAAGAAGAAAAGCTAGGTTACTTTGCTGAAGATTTATGGGAATCCTTTCGTTATAAGAAACACGTGCTTAGCAAGGAAAAGGAAGAACTACTCTCACAATTAGGTGATGCCTTGTCTGTTCCTAGTCATACGTTCGGGATGATTAATAACGCTGACATTAAATTTGGAGATGTTACAAATGACAAGGGGGAACGTGTGGAGTTAACCAGAGGAATGTACGCAAAGCTTATTGAGAGTGAAAATCGAGAAAAGCGAAGAGAAGCTTATAAGGCATATTATCAGCCTTATGTTCAATTAAAAAACTCCATTGCATCTACTCTTGCAGCGGCCATCAAAAATAATGTGACTTTAGCTAAACTACGTCAATATCCATCTGCACTTGAAAAGTCATTATTTGGTGATAAAGTACCGAAGGGTGTATATGAGAACTTAATACAAACAACAAAAAAAAATATTGCATCATTGCATCGATATACACAAATCCGGAAGGGAAAATTAAAGCTAGATGAAATTCGCCAATACGATATGAGTGTTCCACTCATAAGTGGAGTGAAGCAAGTAATCTCATATGAGGAAGCTTATGAAACCATGTGTAAGGCATTAGCTCCTCTCGGAGAGGAGTATATTCAAATTCTTAAAGAGTTTAAGGATGCTAGATATATCGATGTTCGGGAAACGCCTGGTAAACGATCTGGTGCCTACAATTTAGGTGTTTATGGGGTGCATCCCTTTATCCTTTTAAATCATCAGGATGATTTGGATAGTTTATTTACCTTAGTGCATGAATGCGGTCACGGTGTACACAGTAGACTAAGTTCCGAGCATCAGCCGCAAATAACCGCAAGGTACAGCATTTTTGTAGCAGAGGTAGCTTCCACAGTTAATGAAGTGCTTTTAATTAATTATTTATTAAATAATGAGAAGAATGTAGAGGCTCGCAAACATTTGCTCAATCATTTTATTGATCAATTTAAGGGTACTTTCTTTACACAGGTGATGTTTGCTGAGTTTGAAAAGATAACCCATGAGATGGCAGAAAAAGGGAAACCGCTTAATGTTGAGGTATTTAATCAAACATACGAAAACTTGTTTAGAGAATACAATGGGAATGAACTTGTATTTGATGAGGAAGTAAAATATGGATGGTCAAGAATACCTCATTTCTATCGTCCTTTTTATGTTTATAAGTATGCAACTGGTTTTGCTTCAGCGATTCATTTGGCAACTAGGATTCTCGAAGGTGATGAGGATACACTTCAATCCTACTTGGAATTTTTAAAGAGTGGCAGTTCCGATTATCCCTTAGAATTATTGAAGAGGACTGGTGTAGATTTGACGTCACCATATCCAATTGAAAACTCATTAAAGAAATTTGAAGAATTAGTTGAGGAGTTCTCCAAACTGTAAATTTACTGAAAACCGGAATTCTTCCTTTTATTAGGGAATTACGGTTTTTTTTTGATAGAGTATTGTAAGAATTTGTTATAGAATTAAGAAAGTTAGAAAAATAATAAAGGGGTTAATTGCATTTATGAATGAAGAGACAGAAAAAAAAGGGACAGAAACCAGATTACTTCGCCATCGACCTCCAAGAAAGAGAAGGAATATTATCCTAATTTTTCTTTTAATTTTGATTGCCTCCGGTGGAACGTATTATTTCAGTGGCTTAAACTCAGAAACAGCCTCTACAAAATTAACGAAAAAAGAGCCAGTACGGACGGAGCCTGTTACAAAAGCTTCTACGAAGGGAGAAACCAAACAGGAAGAAAAAACAGCAGATAACCAGACTGCTACTCCAGAACCTGTTACAGAAACTAGTATAAAAATTAGCGCAGCCGGTGATTTTACGCTTGGAACTGATGAAAGCTTTACCTATAGCGATTCCTTCGTCAAGACGGCCTCCACAAATGGTCTTCCTTATTTTGTAAAAGGGTTAAATGACATTTTTAAGAACGACGACCTCACAACTGTCAATCTAGAAACAACCTTAACAAATGCCACCCAAAAGGCTCAGAAGACTTTCCGCTTTAAAGGTGACCCATCGTATGCACAAATTTTAGAGCTTGGAGGGATTGAAGCTGTCAATCTAGCAAACAATCATATCCATGATTACCTTGAGAAAGGATATACGGATACTATTAATACACTTGAAAATCAAAAAATCGGTTATTTTGGTTACGATCATCAGTTTATTACAACGGTGAAAGGTGTGAAAATTGGGGCTTTAGGATATGAAGGCTGGAATGATTCAGCAGACGTTCGCAATAGAACTGCTCAGGATATTAAAAACCTAAGGGATCAGGGTGTACAAATCATTCTTGTCCATTATCACTGGGGAAATGAGGGGCATTACGTACCTGAAGGGTCACAGAAATCATTAGCCCATTATACCATCGATAGTGGTGCGGATCTGGTATTGGGACATCATCCCCATGTTGTGCAAGGTATAGAAGAGTACAAAGGTAAGTTTATTGTCTATAGTCTTGGGAATTTCATGTTTGGTGGGAATAGAAACCCAAGAGATAAGGACACATTTGTATTTCAACAAACGTTTCATTTGAAGAATGGACTACTTACAGACCAAAAAGAAATTAATGTCGTTCCATTTTCTATATCGTCTGTTTCCTCAAGGAATAACTATCAACCTACTTTATTAACAGGTGCTGAGCATGACCGCGTTAAGAAAAAGATTATTGATGCTTCAAACAAAATAAATGGCTCTGATTGGTTAGTATATGAAAATAAAGACCAGGTTGCAAAAAAGTAAGGGGTAATTAACTCTTTAAAAATTGAGCTGTGAAAAAGGTCTATGTTGTTTAATAGACAATGTTGATTGGAGTGGAAGGCACGAAGACTCCTGCGGGAGTACGGGGCAGGGGAGACCCCGCAGGAGCGAAGCGACGAGGAGGCTCCCCGGCACGCCCGCGGAAAGCGAAGTGCCTGGAGCGGAAATCAACAGGCACGCTTAAAATAGCCAAAAATTAAGGTTTGCCATTTCATACTAGGAGGGTTCAAATTGGATACAAAGTTTAATAAACCAAAAGGATTTGGTGAAATTCTTGATCATACCTTTAGCTTAAGTAAAAGCCGCTTTAAGGATTTTTTTCGTATTCTACTTTTGCTAATGGGACCTTTATATTTACTCGAAGCTATTGTCCAGTTGGCTTCTGGAACAAGTTTTTTTAGAGCTGTTGGTACAGGTGGTGCTTGGTATGAACAGATGCTATCTAGTTTTGAAGAAACAGGAACACTTGATTCAAGTAGTTTGGGAGCAGACGTTGGCGTGATCTTGGTAGGCCTGATTAGTCTCATACTAGGTCCGGTAGCTGAAGCTGCAATTCTTTTTGCAATTGATCATGTACGAAGAAATGAAGAATATACTGTTGGTTCTGTCATTAAACAGGCCTTTTCCCGATTTTGGCCAATGATCGGAAGTAGCATTTTATTTGGATTAATCGTTTTTGCTATCATCTTAGTTCCGATTATTATCATTACTTTAGTAGTAGTTATTGGTGTTGAAATCCATCCTGTATTAAGTATCCTAGGTGCTATCTTATTGTTTTTGGGATGTGCAGTTGGAGTTGGTCTGCTTTTGACCCGTTGGAGCTTTTATTTTGGTTCTGTGGTATTAGACAAAGAATCACCAGGCATGGCTAAAAGTTGGAGACTGACGAAAAAGAGGACATGGCCATTAGTGGGGTTATATCTCGTATTTTATTTGATTATTTCAAGTATCGGTTTTGCCGTTCAAATGACGTTTGGAATTATTTTGGGAAATAGCGTGCTATTAAGTATTATTTCAAACATTGCTACACTATTTACAACTTTGATTTTTTCAGTTGGTTATAGTGTTATGTATCTTGACTTAAAGCTCAGACATGATGCCGATGATTTAAAAGAAATGATTGATGATTACAACCTGGTAAAGTAAATACATAAAAGTAAGCTAGGTGATGAAAATGCTTGATCCAAGCAAAGCTCGTAACACGTTGGAAAATATATTAAACCGTAAAGAATATAGGGTCTACCAAGATGGTACCAAAGGTTTGTTAGAGACCTGGTGGGAAAAAGCAAAGGAATGGGTCACTGACCAATTGTCTAAGCTGTTTCCTTCCATGGAATCAGCAAGCAGCGCTTCAGGACCAGTTCTTATTAGTATAATCATAGTAGTTGTTCTTTTTTTGTTAATTTTTACATTTTTTATGGTACGTAACATTAGACGGAACCGGACGTTTCGAGAAAAAAAGCCTCTGCAATCATTAAAGGAAATGAATTGGTCCTATCAAAAACATATAGAAGAGGCGAAAAAACAAGAAGAACTGGGAGAATACAACCTTTCAACTCGTCATCTATTTTTAGCCTTTCTTTTATATCTTCATGATAAGGAATGGCTTGAGGCGAGGATCTGGAAAACTAATTGGGAGTATTATGAAGAACTGCGGAAAATACAGCAACATCGAGCGGAACAATTTTTCCTTCTAGCCAATTTTTTTGATGAAGTGACTTATGGTGAGAGAAGAGTAAGCAAAGAAGAATATAGTAAGTTCTCGAAAGAAATTAACCAATGGTTTGCTGGACATGAAGTTGAACACCTTGGAGAGAGGAGATAGGAATGCATTGAGAAAACTAGCATCAATTAGCCGATCATGGATCGGGCTGACTGTTTTACTCCTTTTATTTATTCTTATAAGTTTTTTCATTTATTCGCAAAAACCGAAGAGTTATCCAAGTTACGTTTCTGACTCTCCTGCTCCAACCGGTGTAAAAGCATTTTATACATATGTAAAGGATGAAATAGGAGGAAAAACGTGGTCATATTCTCCTGACCTACTACCAAAAGGAGAAAGCCATCAACTTCTTGTTATGGTCGAACCATTTTTTACTCCAGATCAAAAAGAAACGAAAGCGTATATAGATTTTATGGAAGCTGGTAATACCATTATATTGTTTAAAAACAATCCAAAGGGAATGTTTGATATAAACACTGGACCATTTGAAGAGTCTCCTGCAACATCAAAGGATATACTGAGTGTAACTAATCAAAACCATGTCTCCTTTAAAGCGGAAATGAACTCATTTATTCGATTATATCCCACGGATAAGGATCAGATTTTACTAAATGATACTGCAGGTGCTGTTGCACTTAAACGAACGTATGGACAAGGTCAGTTAATTGTAACTATTGCACCAGAATGGATGACAAATGGTAATCTATTAAACCATGATCATTTGCCACTTATTTTAAGCTTCGTAGACGAAGCTAAACCCCAAAACATCTTGTTTGATGAATACCTGCATTCTGGTAAGAGTGCAGCTGGCCAATTAGCAGTATATCCAATGTGGTTATTAATAATGTTATTACAAGGTATTCTCATCATGATTTTATGGCTATGGCATAAAGGAAAACGCTTTGGACCTATTTTTACCCCAAGAGAGGAAACCATTCGATTTAGTGATGAGGGAATCCAAGCCTTGACCGCTTGGTTTATACGTGGGAGAAGGTATCAAGATTCCATTAGGATTCAGGCTGATTATGTGAAACACTTGCTACAGGAACATTGGCGGATCCCATATAGTAAAGAGTGGAGGAATTCCATTAGTTTGTTGGAGAAGAAATGGAAGCAAATGTCGAGCAGTGAAATTAATTCCTTTATAAATGGATTAGAAATCATATTAGATAAAGAAAAGCTTAGTAAGCAAGAATACTTGCTTTGGTCAAGAAAGCTTGACCGATTAAGGAAAGAGGTGAATGAGGGATGAAAACTGTTTTAACATCCTTCCTAGAAAAATATGAGGAACGCATTTTAGGTCAAGGACTCAATCTAAGACTCTTATTGTCAGCTGTTTTAGCTGGAGGACATGTCCTTCTAGAGGGAGTTCCGGGTACTGGTAAAACACAAATGGTAAGGACACTTGCTAGTCTCCTTGGAGGAAACTTTAATAGGATTCAATTTACGCCTGATTTACTTCCAAGTGATATTACTGGAAGTACCATTTATAATATGAAAGAAAGTACGTTTCAAACACTAAAGGGACCAATTTTTACAAATATTCTTCTAGCAGATGAAATCAATCGCACACCTGCAAAGACACAGGCTGCTTTGTTAGAAGCGATGGAAGAAAAACAAGTGACGATTCAAGGTGAAACGTATACATTGCCGGAAGTATTTTTTGTCGTTGCTACCCAAAATCCAATTGAATTTGAAGGTACATATCCGCTACCAGAAGCACAGCAAGACCGCTTCCTATTCAAACTACAAATTAACTTCCCAACGTTTGAGGAGGAAAAGAAGGTATTACAACAAGTAATTGAAAAGCGTTTTACTGAAAATCTAGTAGAACCCTTCCTGGATATGAACACCTTTCAAACGATTAGACAGGAAATTGAGCGGGTTACTGTTGGAGAGAATGTCCTAGATTATATTATGCAAATTGTCAGAAAGTCACGTGAGTCTGATTCTATTCGTTTTGGAGCAAGTACGCGTGCAGGAATATCTATTGGTAAAGCAGCTCAGGCTTGGGCATACATACATGGCCGGAATTACGTAACACCAGATGATATCAAAATGGTGGCAAAGCCAGCATTAAGACACCGAATACAGTTATCTCCACATGTGGAATTGGAGGGAGCAAACGTTGACCAAATCATTGAAGAGCTTGTGGGGTCGGTTCCTATTCCAAGATAGAGGGATTCTACCAACGAAAAGGTTCATGCTCATTGTCATAATATTATCGTTTCTGTTAGTCATGGGCAGCGTTTTAGAATTACCATGGGTATTTATTATTGCGGTTGATATCATGTTGATAGTGACTAGTTTCTTTGATTTGTTCTTTTCTCCGAAAAAAGGTCAATTAACTATTAAACGATCGATTCCAGAGGAGTTAGAAAGAGGCTTGCACTATAAAACGATGATAGAGATAACAAATACTTCAGGCTGGCCTCTTACCTATCAAATAATTGATGGTTTGCCACAATCATTCATCACAATGTTTCCCCTCTTGGGTGAGGTACCAAGAAATTCTACTGTACAGTTAACCTATGAAATGACTGCTACAAAAAGAGGAATTTATGATGTTTCCAAACTATATTTTCGCTATAAAAGTTTCCTTGGTTTATGGGAGAAACAGATCACTTTAGAAATGTATGATTCAGTAAAAGTGATACCAGATTTAACAGATACAAAGCAGTATTTAGCCAATGCACAACAATTTCTTGTAAATGAGGGTTTGCAAATTCGTAAAAACCGAAGTGGTGTGGGTGATTTTTCAAAAATAAGAAGTTATGTAGTAGGCGATGACCCTCGAAAAATAAATTGGCGCCAAACTGCGAAGCTACAAGAAGTTATGACAAATGATTATGAACCGGAACATGGAAAGTATATTACATTATTAATTGATTGCGGACGAATGATGGGAGCAGAATTAAAAAAGGGAAATCGGTTAGAAAAATCGTTAGAAGCTGCGTTAACTGTAGCGGCGGCTGTACTAAAAAAAGGCGATTATGTTTCTGTCCTAGCTTTTTCAAAAAAAATAAAGGTGTTCGTGCCTCCTGCCAAGGGTATGGCGCATTTACAGGTGATTCTAAAGGCTGTTTATGATATAAATGTCGACGCAACCGAATCTAATTATGCCTCAGTACTCCAATACTTAGAATCGGTGCAAAAGAAGCGAAGTCTCATGATTTTATTTAGTGATGTTCGTACTTTTCTACATGAGGAGAGTGCGCTTACATATTTAAAGCGTCTTAGGCAACGTCATATGTTTTTAATGGTAGGGATTGAAGATGAGACCCTTTTAGAAAGAAGAAATGAAGAACCTAAAGATGTACATGCTGCCATGGTAAAAAGTATGGCTCAACAGCAATTACTTTTTAAGAAGCGGGAGAAAATCAAGTGGGAAAAGCAGGGCCTCCAAATGATTGAGGCCCCAGAGGAAAAATTGGCGATTACTGCAGTATCTCAGTATATCGACATTATGAATCAAAACCTTTTGTAGACTGATTTTTTATGAGTAACAGCTTACCTATAACAACATATAAAACCAAACCAAGCACAGTTAAACTAGCAACCATATACTTAGCTTCTAATGAGATCGCTGCTGGAGTGATAAAGCCTTCGATTATTCCAGCAATAACAAATAATGGGATTGTACCAAGCAGTAGCTGAACAGACCGTATCGCTTGTTGTTTTAATTGAAAGCCCCTTGAAAATTGGCCTGGAACAAAGAGCTTATAGCCCATTAACAAACCTGCTCCGCCAGCAATAAAAATGGCAGTGAGCTCAATCATTCCATGTGGAACGATATAGGCCCAAAAATCATAGGACTTATTGTGATGCCAAAAAAGCCCGGCGAGTGAACCAATGATGATGCCATTATAGACCAGTAAATAAACCGTCAACAGACCAAATGTGATTCCCCCTGCGAAGGCTAAAATAGCAACCTTGATGTTGTTTGTCATAATGGTTGCTGACATAAGTGAGGAATCCACCGCACCATGTCCATTTCCAAGCTGTTCAGGGTCAACTCCTTGAGCAATTTCTGCAGGGAGAATGGAATAAATATGTAAGGGATCATTCAATACGGATAGAAAGCTGCCTATGGCACCGATGGTAAAAAGAATCATGGCAGCGACAACAAATCTCCATTGTTCGATTAATAATCCAATAAACTTCGTGCTGAAAAAATAACGAATTTGCTTCATACTCGATACTTGATCCTTATACATAAGGTTATGTGATTTTGCTACTAGTCCATTTAGGTAAAAGGTAACATCATCATTAGGAAAGTAGGTTTGACTATACGAAAGATTTTGAGCAGCTTTTTGATAAAGCCGATGAAATTGAATAATGGTCTCACCTGTAATTCTTTTTCTACTTTTATTTAAGGAAGTGACCAATAGCTCTAACTGGTTCCACTCATCTCGGTGCTTTTTAACAAATTGCTTAACATTCATATTGACACCTTCTTGGTTTGGTATTTTAGTAAGTTATCTTACTATTAAAACTTTCTTTTTCACCTAATTATAGTAATTTTGTTAGGAAATTGAAACAGCTATAGTAATATTCTAGATAGAGATGGGGGATTCCTGTGAACGAAGACCATTTAGATATAAAAACACCTGAATACGTGTCCCTTCAGTTTCAACTTGCGGGATTGGGAAGCAGGGCAGCAGCCTTTATCATTGATCAATTATTATTAATGACCATCAATGCTATCATTGTAGTGATCCTATTTGTAGTTATGAGTGGAATGTCATCCTTGCCGTTTTTTATTATGGATAATTCAATTCCTCTTGCAATAACAATTATTCTCTTGTTTATATTGAATGGGGGCTACTTCTTCGCATTCGAATTCTTTTCAGGGGGAAGGACAATAGGAAAGAAATTAATGGGGATAAGGGTCATTCAGGAAAATGGCCACAGTATCACGTTGCTTTCCAGCTTTATTCGAAACCTGATGCGCATTGTTGATTCATTACCAGTTAGCTATTTTCTTGGTATGATTATGATATTTTTCCATTCAAAACATAAAAGGCTTGGAGATATTGTGGCGGGGACCATGGTGGTTCATGAGCGGAAGGCAAAAATGAAAAGAAAACTTTCACCCATTGAGAAGGAAATACAAGTTAGAGGATTAACAGTAAAGGACTTGTCCGTTGATGATTGGTCATTGAAATCTTTAGGTATGAAGGAGTGGAAGTTAATAAGTACATACTCCCGCCGATTTCATCAGTTATCGTTGAATGATAGGCGTGATTTTACAAAACAAATTGCAGATATTCTATTACCTAAAATCAGGTTAGAGACAGAGGGGAAAACGGAAGAGGAGTTAGAAAATATGCTTCTTGTCCTTTATTTGATTCTAAAGGAAGATTGGGAGTTTGAATTATAATAAATGGGATTAAAAAACCTCGGCACGTTTGAACCTGCCGAGGTTTTTTTACTGATTATTCAGTTGCTTCCTGCCCGTGGATTGGTGCTTGATGCTCATTTTCTTCTGTTAGTTCTTTATCTCTCTTAATACGACCTTTTCCTACAGATAAAGCGACTAATATTCCGATTGAAATAAAGATAAGACCTGATAAGAATACAGTAGTAAACGATTCTGACCATGCAGTTTGAATACCATGGATTACAATCTTTTGAATGTCACTTGGCAATTTTAACAAACCCGGGTTGATTAATAAACCAAATAATACATCCGTTTTCTCAGATAACTTGGTTAATGCAGCATGGGCGATTGGGTTATCTGCATTATTTGCAGATTCAACCATTTTTGTTCCTAATGAATGATTCATTACAGAATTCAAAATGGTAATCCCGATAGTACCACCAATCGAACGGAAGAAGGTGGACGCCGACGTTACTGTTCCGAGCTGAGATTTTGGAAATTCATTCTGAATGGCAATCATCAATGTTGGCATGACTAAGCCCATACCTAACCCTAGAACAACCATATATGCATAGGCAGTAAACTCACTAGATTCAAGTCCCATCGTACTCATTAAAAAGAATCCAGCAGAAGCTAGTAACATACCAGCTGTTAGCACCGTACGGAAAGTGAATCTAAGAAGCAATTGTCCGCCAATGACACTGGCAGCGATCATGGCAATCATCATAGGAGTCATTGTCGACCCCGCTTGAGTCGGAGAAACACCTAAAATCCCTTGCATAAACATTGGAACGAACATAATGGCCCCAAACATTCCAAGACCTAATAAAAACCCTAACCCATTCATGGTTGCAAAAATTCTATTTTTAAACAAAGAAAGATCTAAAATTGGTTCTTCCGCTTTTTTCTCAATAAAGCCAAAGAGAATAAATATCACAATGCTTCCGCCAAAAATCAAGTATGATTTCGTTGACAGCCATTCAAACTTATCGCCACCAAAGGTTAAACCAAGCAATAATAATACGATTGCGGGTATCAAAGTGACGATACCTAAATAGTCGATACTTACTTTTTCCTTTTTTCCAACATTTTCATGTTTAAGTCCAGCAAAAATTAATAAAGCAGATAATAATCCGAAAGGTACGTTAATAAGGAAAATCCAATGCCAGCTGATATGATCAACTATAAGTCCGCCTAAGAAAGGACCAATTACTGAACTTAATCCAAATAGACCGCCAAATATTCCTTGCCATTTTGCACGTTGTTCCGCTGAGAAAATATCACCAATAATTGTTTGTGACAGTGGCATAATCATTCCACCACCAATTCCCTGAAGACCTCGATAAAGTACTAGTTGTTCCATTGACGTGGCTGTTGCACATAGACCAGAACCAATAATGAAGATAATGGTACCAAGTAAATAAAGAAAACGACGGCCATAAAGGTCAGATAATTTGCCGACAACAGGGACGATTGTTGTGGACGTTATCATATAGGCTGTTGACACCCAGGCAAAAATTTTAAATCCATTGAGTTCTGCAATAATCGTTGGCATGGCAGTTCCAACGATTGTTTGTTCAAGAGCACTAAAGAACATTCCGATAATTAGTCCAGTAATGACTAATCGTGTATTGATCCCTTTTTGTTGTATTTCCATCTTTTTTTCTCCAATCTAGTTGGTTTTATATTGTCATCTATGGGTGACCTCACAGTCAGAAATTATACCTTTGAATGTCCAGTCAGTCAATAGTATGCATTTAGCATGTTAAAATCCACCATTTTAAAGATTATAATAGGAAGAGATCACTCTCACATACCCTTTAAATGCCTCGGTTTCCTTAAAATTTGTGAGCATTCCTTTAATAACCGGTTTTCTAGGATTCTCTCGCTTCATTTCCTCTTCTAATACGTCAAGCGATATTTCTAGTGCTTCCTTATTTTCGAACTGCTCTAATTCATTTCTCATTTTTTGTACGATTTCGCTGATATCTGTACTGCCAAATAGGTCCATGGATTTTTGAATAACCTTTTCTAATTTCTCCTCAGATATAAATGGTTTTTCAGCAGTAATATCCTTTACAATGCTATCCATTCTTCTCATAAGAAATTGTGTTAGACCCTCCAATTCAAACTCAGCTGGTTCAAATATGATTAGCCGCATATAGGAATGAAATAGTCCTTCTAATATCATTGAAAGGTCCGTTGAATAGGGCACGACATTTTTTCCATAGATAGACACTAATCCATTTCGAAAAAGCTGGTGTGTTTCGAATTGCTTTTTAAATAATAGCTTTTTTATTTCATCATTTCGAGGTATGGCTTGTTCTTTTGAAAGCATGATAAAAAATTCTTTATGTCCCATGAAAGTCCCCATGAGAGAGGATAGCTGCTTACAAAACCTTTCACGTGATGGTAAATCTGCATGTTCGAACTTTAGGATGTTAGAATGGACTGTCTCGAAGATAAACTCTAGAATGGCAAATAATAACTCATCCTTGGATTTAAAGTGTAAATAGAAAGCTCCTTTAGATATACCGCTATCCGTTGCAATTTCCTGAATAGAAGTGGAGGAGAATCCCTTCGTTGCAAAAAGCTTCATTCCCGATTCAATTATTAATTTTTCCTTCTCATTCAAAATAAACCCTCCATATAAACATCATAATACTATATAAAAACAACTTTATTTCTTGACTTATGACTGTCCGGTCAGTAACATTAGTTTTGTTCAATATAGTCAAATGCTAGACGAATTCATTTTAATTGTCAACAACATTACAAATAAGGAGAAATATATGAAAAAAATCATTCAATTTTCACTGAAGAATAAGTTTGCTGTATGGTTATTAACGATTATTGTGACAGTAGCCGGTCTGTATTCAGGTATGAATATGAAGCTTGAAACTATTCCAAATATCAATACACCTCTCGTTACAGTTTTGACCGTCTATCCAGGAGCTACTCCAGAGCAGGTTGCTGAGAAGGTAACAGAACCTATTGAAAGTAGAGTAAAGAATTTAGATGGAGTTTCAGTGGTAAGTTCATCTTCGTTTCAAAATGCTTCTTCCATACAGATAGAATACAATTTTGATAAAGACATGGAAAAGGCCCAAAACGAGGTAAAAGAAGCATTAAATGATCTTACTTTACCAGATGGTGTCCAAGCACCAAAAGTATCACGTTTAAGCTTTTCATCCATACCTGTCATGTCATTAAGCATTTCCAATAAAAAACAAACATTAGCTGAATTAACTGATACGGTGGAAAAGAAAATCGTTCCGGAACTTAAAGGAATTGATGGGGTTGGTTCGGTTCAAATCTCTGGCCAGCAAATAGATGAAGTTCAGTTAAGATTTAACCAGGAAAAATTAAAACAATATGGATTACAGGAAGATACGATTCGCAATTTAATTAAAGCATCTGATATTTCTTTTCCATTAGGCCTATATACCTTTCAAGATACCCAAAAGTCTGTAGTTGTTGATGGGAATATTCAGACGCTTGAAGACTTAAAGTCATTAAAAATACCGGCTATTCCATCTTCAGCTGGACAACAGCAAGGGTCTCCAAGTCCTTCTAGTCAATTTCCAGCACAAGGAATGACGGGAAATACTTCACCTACACAAGGGAAACAGCAAAATCCAACTGGGGTACCATCCATGCAAGGGCAAAATACCCCAACACAGGCTGGTATTCCAACAATTGAATTAAGGGATATTGCTTCGGTTGAAGTGGTTGGTAAAGCAGAATCCATCTCAAAAACAAACGGCAGGGAATCCATTGGATTACAAATTGTAAGTTCGCAAGATGCCAATACAGTCGATGTTGTCAATGCGGTTAAGGACCAGCTAAGTGAGTTAGAAAAGAAGATTGATGGTTTAAAGGTAACACCAATATTTGATCAAGGAAAACCAATCGAAGAATCTGTTTCAACAATGTTGGATAAAGCGATATTTGGTGCTATCTTTGCGATGGTTATCATATTGCTTTTCTTAAGAAACTTCCGGACTACCATCATTTCAGTGGTATCTATTCCGCTATCACTACTTATAGCTGTATTACTGTTAAAACAAATGGATATCACACTGAATATGATGACACTCGGTGCCATGACTGTAGCAATTGGTCGAGTGATTGACGACTCAATCGTTGTCATTGAAAATATTTTTAGAAGAATGTCCTTACAAAATGAAAAGTTAACTGGTAAAGAACTGATTGTAGAAGCCACAAGAGAAATGTTTATGCCTATTATGTCTTCTACCATTGTTACCATTGCAGTTTTCCTTCCACTAGGTTTAGTAAAGGGACCAATCGGAGAAATGTTCTTGCCATTTGCATTAACCATAGTTTTTTCGTTACTCGCTTCCTTATTAGTAGCGATAACCGTCGTTCCTATGATGGCTCATTCCCTTTTTAAGAAAGGTGTTACCTCAAAACACATTCACGAGGAAGATAAGCCCAATAAATTAGCTTCTGTTTATAGAAAAGTTTTGAGATGGGCGTTAAATCATAAACTAATCACTTCTAGTTTGGCAATATTGATGTTGGTTGGAAGTTTGTTCCTAGTGCCTGTCATTGGAGTGAGCTTTTTACCTTCTGATGAACAGAAAATGATTGTGGCGACCTACAAGCCTGCGCCAGGACAAACAATAGAAGATGTTGAGCGAATTGCCACAGAAGCAAATGAATTTTTAAGTAAAAGAAAGAACGTAAAAGATATACAGTTTTCTGTTGGTGGAGAGAATCCAATGAATCCTGGTGAAAGTAATTCTGCCATGTTTTTCGTTGGTTACGATAAAGACACGAAGAATTTTGATAAAGAGACAGAAAATGTTATTAAGGCCTTAAAGGAAAGAAATGATAAAGGTGAGTGGGGGAAACAGGATTTTTCTGGAATGGGCTCAAGTAACCAGCTGGCACTTAATGTTTATGGAGATACCATTGATGACATTAAGCCTATTGTCAACCGTATTGAAAAGATCATGAAAGAAAATAACTCACTTACGAACGTAAAAACAGGTATTTCTGCTACGTATGATGAATACACGCTAGTTGCTAATCAAGAAAAGCTTAGTAAACTGGGACTAACAGCAGCCCAAATTGGCATGGAACTTTCAGCTAATGGACAACGCCAGGTATTAACAACGATTAAAAAAGATAATAAAGAATTAAATGTATATGTAGATGTGGAGAAAAAGGGATATTCTGATATTCATGAACTAACAGATAAGACCCTAACTTCACCACTTGGAGTCACTGTTCCAATTAAAGACGTTGTGGAAATTAAAGAGGGAAATACATCAGATACGATAAAACGTCGAGATGGTCGTATTTATACGAATGTAACGGGTGAGATTAAAACGAAGGATGTAGCAAAAGTATCAACTGCAGTACAGAAAAAAGTAGATAAGCTTGACATTCCAGCGAATGTGGATGTTTCAATGGGCGGTGTAACGGAAGACATTAATGATTCTTTCAAACAACTTGGACTTGCGATGCTAGCTGCAATTGCAATTGTTTACTTAGTCCTTGTTATCACATTTGGAGGCGGATTAGCTCCATTTGCTATTCTGTTCTCACTACCATTTACAATTATTGGTGGTTTGATTGGGTTACTGATTGCTGGAGAAACCTTGAGCGTATCTGCCATGATAGGCGCACTCATGTTAATAGGAATCGTAGTAACCAATGCGATTGTCTTGATAGACCGTGTCATTCATAAAGAAAACGAAGGATTATCTACAAGAGATGCTATTATTGAAGCGGCAGGAACGCGTGTTCGTCCTATTCTTATGACGGCTATTGCAACGATTGGTGCCCTTATTCCACTTGCAGTGGGTATCGAGGGAAGCGGTTTGATCACAAAAGGCTTGGGTGTAACTGTAATTGGTGGGTTAACAAGTTCTACCTTACTTACATTGTTGATTGTTCCAATTGTGTATGAAACCTTAATGAAACTGAAGAGAAAAGGGAAAAAACAAGTAGTAAATGAATAAAGAAAACATAAAACAACTCGGCACTCTATCAAAGAGGCCGAGTTGTTTTATTTCATAAAGAGCTTAATTTTTTGTAGTCCATTTTTTACATTCGGGTAGCGAAAGGGGATATCGAATAAGGTCGTTTGCTTAAGGACGCTTTTATTATGGGAGAACGTATCAAAATTCCCTTTTCCATGATAAGCACCGATGCCGCTATTTCCCACGCCGCCAAATGGCAGGTAAGGAGAAACAAAGTGGTAAACAGTATCGTTCACACACCCTCCACCAAAAGAGACGCTGTTTAAGAGCTCTTGTTGGAGGCTATTACTTTCTGTGAAAATATAAAGGGCGAGCGGTTTCGGATGACGATGAATTCCCTCAATCACTTCATGTAGATTACTGTATTCAAGCACAGGAAGGATCGGACCAAAAATTTCATCCTGCATGACCGGGTCTTCCCAAGTGATTTGAGTAAGAACGGTCGGCTCGATGCTTAGTTTGTCTTTATTTGTTTGACCTCCCATATACTGTTTTCCGTTATCTAAAAATGAAGTTAATCGTTCAAAATGACGTTCACTTACAATCCGAGTAAAATTCGGATTGTTTAATGGTTTAATCCCATATAATTCCATTGTTATCTCTTTAAATTGTTGAAGGAATTGATCTTTGATGTTTTTATGAATGTATAAGTAGTCTGGTGCAATACAGGTTTGACCAGCATTAGTGAATTTTCCCCAAGCAATACGTTTAGCAGCAAGTTTTATATTAGCATCTTCGTGTACAATACAAGGGCTCTTACCACCAAGCTCTAATGTCACAGGGATCAAGTTTTTCGCAGCAGCTTCCATAATTACTTTTCCCACAGGTACACTTCCGGTAAAGAAGATATAATCAAACTTCTCCAGGAGCAACGCCTGACTAGTCTCTACACCACCTTGAACCACAGCAACAAATTCCTCAGAGAATAACTCTTTAATCATTTTCCCAAGTAATTCAGATGTTTTTGGTGTTAACTCTGAAGGCTTGATGATTGCACAGTTTCCTGCAGCAATGGCACCGATTAAAGGTGCTATTGCTAACTGAAACGGATAATTCCATGGAGCGATAATCAACGTTACGCCATATGGTTCTGAATAAATGTAACTCGTTGATCCTATATGGGTGAGCGGTGTTTTAACTCGTTTTGGCTTCACCCAAGAACGTAAATGTTTAATCGTAAATCGTAATTCTTCTAGAACAAAACCAATTTCAGAGGTATACGCATCGAACTCAGATTTGTTTAAATCTGCTCTAAGTGCTTCCATTAGTTTGTTTTCATTATCTTTAATAGCCGCTCGTAGCTTCTGAAGTGCATCGATGCGGAAAGCAAGATTTTTTGTCATTTCCGTACGAAAGTAAGATTTTTGTTTAGCTACCAGGGCGCTATAGTTTTCCATTTGTTCAACCACCTTGCTATATTTGACATTTCAGAACTAATGAAATGTATTTTATTCTTTAATTAGCTGATAAAGTGTGTTCAAGTCCTCTTTATAGAGAATTTTCGGCACAGGGTAAAGAGGATTGGCTTCCTTAAAAGCTCGATCCACCATTACTGAGATATCATTATCGATAATTCCGTTGATTTTTTTTGGTATTTCTAATCTCGCATTCAGTTCCTTTATAGCATCAATGAATTTACGTGCTTTTTGTTCAATAGTATCTCCAGGTAAACTGAGTCCAACTAAATCAGCAAGCTCTGACAGCGGCTGATAGACTGAATCCCCATAATACTCTAGTACATATGGCAAAATGACAGCATTTGCCAGACCATGCGGTACTGAATAAAAACCACCTAATGTATGTGCGATTGCATGGACATAACCAACGTATGCTCTAGTAAATGCCATACCTGCCAAATAGGCAGCTTTTTGCATGTTTTTACGTGCCATTATGTTTGTTCCGTTAGAATAGGCTTCATACAGATTTTCAAATATTAATTTTACAGCTTCGATACTATATTTTTTTGTTTCTTTGGTGTTACTTCTTCCGATATAAGCTTCAACCGCATGTGTCAAAGCATCAATTCCCGTAGCTGCTGTGATATGTGGGGGAAGGTTAATCGTTAGCAAAGGATCTAATACTGCCACATGTGGGAGTAGAGAAGGATCCATTAATGCATATTTTTCATGCGTCTCACTATTCGATACCACAGCTGCAATGGTGGCTTCACTTCCCGTACCAGCCGTAGTAGGAATGGCAAAAAGGGGCGGCATTTTCTTTAGAATCTTCAATATACCCTTCATCTGAGGAATACTTTTATTAGGTCTAGCCACCCGTGCACCAACACCTTTGGCGCAATCCAAGGGAGAGCCCCCACCGAATGCAACAATACCGCTACAATTGTTGTAATGATACAGTTCCAAAGCTTCCTCGATGTTATCTATGGTTGGGTTCGGTACGGTTTTGTCATACACAACGAATTTGATTTTTTCTTTTAGTAAGGCTTCAAGAAATTCATCTATTAATCCAACAGACACAATACCTTGGTCAGTAACAATTAAAACGCTTTCAATATTTTGACTTTTGATTCGTTTCGGCAATTTATATAAACTATTTTCTCCCTCTAATATTTCAGGATCACTCCAGGGTAAGAAGTAGGAGGTGGTTTTCATCACTCCTTGAAAGGTTCTGCAATAGACTTTATACATAACATTACCTCGCTTTTATATAAATATAGGATTGCCTTTTACAGTAGTCTACGAAGTATATGTAAATCTGGAGGATACACAAAAGACCCAAAAAAGGGGGTTGGATATACCCAAAAAACCAAAAAACAAAAGGGTATACAACTTATATAACGTGATTATTTGATAATTGTCAAGAGAGTCTTATGAATATAATTAATATTCAGAAAATTATATGTATAGAATAAAAACTAATTCCTAAATAATAAAATAGTCAGTCAAGTAGTCCTGACTGACTAACAGTGGTAAAGAGGAGGGGGGATTAGCTTTGCTCGATAAACGCAATAAGTAACTGCATTTCCTCACCATTTAATTGATTAACATTGTCGAAAAATTGTTGTACTAATGTAATCATTTCAGGACTTAATTCATCACTGACAGACTGAATGATCATTCCTATTACCGCACCGACGAATACAGTAAGCTTCATTTTAGTTTCGGTTGACGCATTGACCATGTTGACGGTGAGACACTTAACTGTTTTGCCTAAGCTATTTAAGTATAAAATCAGGACACATAGGAAGTACGCACAAAATTCCAGCTTAACTTCGACTGTTTTCATGCGAGTGATAATATTATGAATCGCATCCATTAAGGGCAGATCTTGATTTTTCTCAATTAATTCTGTCATATGGTTTAGAATAGCTTCCCATTCTTCCATATTTGATGTTTCTCTTCGTTCTTTTTGAAACATTTCCTCTGCCATTTCAGTAGGGGAGAAGACTACAACTGAACGTCCTGTTTCATTTTCATTAGTGGAATAGTTTCTTTTTACAAGACCTTGGCTTTCAAGGGTTTTTAACACATCGTACGCTGTCCATTTACTCACACCAATTGCTTCTGCTACCTCCGAATAATGTACAGGAAGATTGGTTGTATGATATTGTCGGCAAATTTGATCCAAAAATTCACGTCTTCTTTTTGTTAAGATCATTGCAGTAGCCCTCACGATCTGTTTTCATTATGTTATTTATAAGATATCAAATATAGGGGGAAAGAAATACTACTTTTTAGTTCAAAAGAACAAATGTCGACAAATTGCACCTTTTAAGTATAATATGGAATCAGAGTGAGATTTAGAATAGAAAAGAAAAGGTAACGAAAATGAGTATAATTAAGGATTTTTTACTGCAATTGACGTTTATGGTCATACCCATATTTATCTACTATACATTTATTACTGAGAGGGTTAAGACTGATAAAAATAGAAACCTAATAATGACCATTTTGTGGGGAATATCAATCTTATTTTGCATGTCCTTTCCAGTGACTTATGGTCAAAATGCCCGTTTGGAGTTAAGAATTATTCCTCTATTATTTGGAACCTTATACGGTGGATTTTGGTCTGGTATATGCCTATCAGCCGTTATCATTATCTTTCGGCTATATTTTGGGTTCAATATAGGATTTTATAATACTGTTCTTGTCTTATTATTCTGTCTACCTGTAATATTGTTTTTTCAAAATTCGTTTGTAAGTTCGAAAAAAGATAAAAGGGTTAAAATTGCTGTTAGTCTTTCTTCTTACTACTGTGTGTTTGGCCTTATTTTTTCTGGTATTCTTAGAGGTTTTTCCGCAGAGTATCTTAAAGTACAGATGATTCATCTTATTTTTGTAGTTGTCGTAACATGGGTCTTCACTGTGTTAATTGAAAATATAAGGGAGATTCACCAGCTACGGTTAGAGATGCAAAATTCGGAGAAATTACGGGTTATAAGTGAGTTAACAAGTGTTTTCGCTCATGAAATTAGAAATCCGATGCAAGTTACTCGTGGCTTCCTGCAACTATTAAATGAGCCTGATTTGCCTGAAAAAAAGAAGGAATATATCCAATTATCCATTGAAGAATTAGATCGTGCAAATGAAATTATTAATGATTTTTTATCTTTTGGAAAACCTTCAATAAATCATTTCGAAAAAATTGAAGTTGGCTATCAGTTACAACGAGTAGCAAATATCATCCAAGGTTATGCCAAGAATCATAAGGTTGAGGTTAAAACGGATGTTCGTGATAACTATTGGATATATGCTAATCCTCAAAAATTGAACCAATCTTTGATAAATATATTAAAAAATGCGATTGAGTCTATGCCGGATGGTGGGACTGTTTGGATTACATGTTCATCAACTAATGATGGATATATAAAGATTATCATTAAGGACCAAGGAATCGGTATGACAAAAGAACAAATTGATAGGCTTGGGTCTCCGTTTTATTCTTTAAAAGAAAGTGGAACTGGACTAGGGATGATGATAAGTTTCCAAATCGTCCGTTTATTCAAGGGGAAAATATATGTGAATAGTGAAAAAGATAAGGGAACAGAATTTATTATTCTTTTACCGGAGATATCTTAAAGGTAATGACACAAATTTCCTTGGAACACAGATTTTTGTGTCATTATTTTTTTGTCCGTTGCTGAGGACTCATTAGGAGAAGAGGAATATTTTATTATTACGTAAAATATAAATTTGACGTAATAAAAGAAGGGTTATATATGGGGGAGGTCGAATATATAAATGATGAGGTGAATTTTATGGCTAATCAAACAAAACAATTAAATTATAAAAAACTGCAGCAATTATTGAATGAATTGCCTTGGTATGTGGCTGAATATATCAATCATAAACAACGGAAGCTTTCGGCAGCATCTTTATTAAACTATTGTCACGATTTCAAGATCTTTTTTAATTGGATGGTCAGCGAGCAATTATGGTCTGGCGATGTTAAAGATATTCCACTTGAACAATTAGAGAAAATGACTGTGATCGAAGTTGATAATTTCTTAAACTTTTTACATTATCAATTAAATAACAAAGAAATCACCGTAAATCGAAAGCTTTCAGCTCTGAAATCCTTATTTAACTATTTGCAGAATATCGCTGAAACACGTGATTTACAGCCCTATATCCATCGAAATGTCATGGCTAAGATTGAATTTAATGAGATTAAGGAAAGCATGGAAACAATCGCCAACAAAATGGAAGGTAAAATCCTTCTTGGTGATGAATATGAGAAGTTTAGAGCGTTTATTGCGCATGATTACGGAGAATTAAACAAGGATAATAAGAGAATCTATCATTTTTATAAAATGAATCAGCAGCGTGATACGGCCATTGTTTCGTTAATTTTAGGTTCTGGGCTCCGTTTATCCGAGCTGGTTGGCTTGGATGTGGACGATATTGATTTTAGCAAGTTCACAGCAAGAGTGATTCGTAAAGGAAACAAAGAACAATATGTGTATTTCAGCCAGGTGGCGATGGCTGATTTACAAGAATATTTGGCTGTCAGAGTTTCAAAATACCAGATTGATAAGAATAATAAAGCGCTATTTATTTCGGCTCCCATGGGACCTAAAGGTAAATCTCGTAGACTCACAGCACGTGCAGTGGAAAAATTAATCGAAAAATATGCTGCAGCATTTGGTAAACCAGCGTTATCGGTACATAAGCTGCGGCATTCATTTGCTACCAGATACCATTCAGAGATTAATGATGTGCCGAAATTAAGACGCCAATTAGGCCATTCTTCGATCCAAACAACGATGATATATACACATATACGGAATGATGATCTAAAGGATGCTGTTGATAAGATGGATATGCCGAAGGATTAAATTTGACATTTATTTTTACTGGTCTGTATTTGCTTCGATTAATAGGCAAATACAGATTTTTTTGTTATAATTTCTTTATTTTTTGACAAAAAAGAACATTTGTTCGTATAATTAAATTGGGTTACTTCTATATTAGGAGGAAGTTTAAATGCCTAGAAAGAAAGATATTACTAACGAGCAAATCATTGAAATGTACTTAAATGGTCTACAAATCAGTAATGCTGGTAATCAGATATACCGAGTCTGGGTTAAAGGAAAATACGAACTTCCTAAACTAGCAAAAATAATTTATAATGATGAAATTGATTATTACAATTCGTATAAAAAGGATTATATGACACAACGTTTAAATGAAAAATAAGCCAATATTAAATATTAGGAGTGATTGCAATGTGGGTATCAGTAAATGGAAAGTTGATTCAAACAACAGATAATTCGAGAACTAAATTCAGAACAAACATTAGTAGATCTGTAATAAATGATTTAAATGAAGTAGCAGCAAACAATAATACACATATTAACTACTTGATTGAAAGCGGATTACAAAATGTTTTATCTAAAGGCTATATTAGCTTTAACAAAGAATTAAGGCCTACTGACAGGGTTCAATACAAAACAACCTATGACAAGGACCTTTTAGATAAAGTAAAAGAATTTGCAAAAAATCATGATTTATTTATTAATGATGTAATCGAATATAGTGTTAACTTTGTTGATGTGGAGAAGGCTAAAAAAAGTAATTATAAACATCGGATAGAGTGAAATTTTGGGATTCTATACAACGCCCCGAACATAATACATATTCTAGGAACAAAAGAAAATGAAATTAAAAACTGTCTCAATGCACAAGTATACTTATGATATTGAGACAGAGTGAAATTTTTAGTTTAGATTAATTTCAATCTTAGTATTTATTTTTTTGATCATCTCACAGAATTCCTTTTCATGTTTAGGTGAAATTAGAATCGTATTGTATTTGCCATATCGTAATTCTAGCCGTTTTAATGTTAATGCTGGGCTTGATAATGGATTTAGTGTCTTTCGAATACTATGGATTGACATAATATCAATTTTCCAACGAAATGGTCCTCCGACTACGATTAATTGTTCTCCTTTTATTTCATAATACGTTCCAAACCACACCCAGCTAATAAAGGCGGTTAATAAAATAGTAGTTAATATGGTTGTAGTGATCTCCCCCATCCCCTCTGGTCCTCCGGGAAGAAAAATGAATGCTCCTATTAGAAAGAGTATAGTCCCCCATAAGAGAACCCCGGTAATAATCCCTTTTTTTGAATAGAACCGCATATCGTTAGGCCTCCCTTCTCCTATTTTTTATCCTTATTGGTTGCCATGTCATATCCCTTTTTTAAAAACTCCTCCTCTGTGATTTTTCCCATAAGTCGATCCCGTACCAACTGTATTTGAGCCTCTGTTAGATATAATCCATCGATTTCTAACGAAGCTCGAGCATTTTTCATCGCATTTTCGATTTTTTCATTCATAATGGCCACCTCATTTAATTTTTCTACACGAAATTAAAAGATTTCTACATGATATTATTTTTCTACACAAAATAATAGGAATTCTACACATATTTACGCTTTTTCTACACAAAATCAATGGATTTCTACATAAAATTGATTTTTATCTACAAATGGCATATAGGCGCAAAGGAATTCTACAAATTATGGATAATACTACCAAATCCACATATAACCCCTGCCTCTTATCTACGACCCACTACCCCAAAAGTTACAAAAAAAACGTCTAGAAAGTCCGCTAGACTCCCTAAACGCGTCAATCAACCACACTATCCTACATCCTTTATTCCACCATTACCAGTAAACTGACTATTATACAAATCAGCATAAAAGCCACCACTTGCTAACAACTCTGCGTGATTCCCTTTTTCAATCACACTTCCATTATTCATCACAAGAATCAGATCAGCATCTCGAATCGTTGATAACCGGTGTGCAATAATAAAGCTCGTGCGTCCCTTCATCAAATGATTCATGGCCCGCTGAATCTGCACTTCCGTTCGAGTATCTACACTGCTGGTTGCTTCATCTAAAATCAAAATAGCGGGGTTTGCTAGAATCGCCCTAGCAATCGTTAATAGCTGCTTCTGTCCTTGAGAGATATTAGATGCTTCTTCATTCAAAATCGTATCATAACCTTCGGGTAATGTGCGGATAAAATGGTCGGCGTTAGCCGCTTGTGCCGCTGAAATAATTTTCTCTTCGGTTGCTCCCTCTTTACCGTACGCGATATTGTCACGAATCGAGCTGTTGAAAAGCCAGGTGTCCTGCAGCACCATACCGAAAAAACTCCTTAGGTGTGCACGTTTTAACTTTCTAATATCAATGCCATCTATCAATATCCTACCCTCGTTTATTTCATAAAATCGCATCAATAAATTAATAAGTGTCGTTTTACCAGCACCGGTTGGTCCTACAATCGCCACCGTTTGGCCGCTTTCTACTTCAATATTCATGTTTTCAATTATCAGTTCGCTTTCTTTATATCCAAATGAGACATTTTCAAATGCTACGTCACCCTTAGGAGAATCAATCACGAGAGCCTCAACCGCTTCAGGCACCTCTTCGGTCTCGTCTAATATCTCGAACACCCGTTCTGCACTCGCAACCGTGGACTGAATGACATTTGCAATCGATGCTGTTTGAGCGATTGGCTGGGAAAATTGTCTGGTGTATTGTATAAAGGCCTGAATATCTCCTATCTCAATCGCTTTTTTTGTAACTAAAATACCGCCAGCAACGGATACTAAAACATAGCCAATATTATTGATAAATGACATTAAAGGCATAATCATGCCAGAAACAAATTGCGCTTTCCAGCCTGCTTGATAGAGCTTTTCATTGATCCCCTCAAATTGTTCAA
Organism: Neobacillus phoenicis; assembly: GCF_047302305.1. Classification (NCBI taxonomy): domain Bacteria; kingdom Bacillati; phylum Bacillota; class Bacilli; order Caryophanales; family Bacillaceae; genus Neobacillus; species Neobacillus phoenicis. Next base: position 2,981,622 of record NZ_CP154847.1, read on the forward strand.
TGGACTTTTTTTCATGCCCAAATACCTTAATAACTTTATGACCTGTATACATTTCTTCAACATGCCCATTAAGCTGTCCAAGCGATTTTTGTTGTTCTTTGAAAAACTGTTGTGATTTTTTTGCGATTTTTGCAGTGGCAATAAAGCTCAATGGTAAAGTGACAACCACGATGAGTGTCATCAACGGACTAATTGATAGCATCATCACAATTACTCCAATTAATGTGACAACCGAAGTAATGAGCTGTGTTAAGCTTTGCTGCAAAGTAGTACTAATATTATCTATATCATTCACTGCACGGCTGAGGATCTCCCCATGTGTCCGGGAATCAAAGTATTTTAGCGGCAGTCGGTTAAGTTTTTCTTCCACTTCATTACGCAAGTGATAGACGGTTTTTTGAGCGACTCCGGCCATAATATACTGCTGAATATAGGCAAAAATGGCACTCAATAGATAAAGACCAATTAATAAAATTATGATATGACCAATATACTCAAAATCTATCTTTGCGCCAGGTACCCCTTTTAGCTTCAGCATTAAGCCTTCAAACAGCTTGGTTGTTGCCTTACCCATAATTTTGGGGCTGACAATAGCGAATACTGTGCTGATCATTGCGGTGAGTAAAACAGAAAGAAGCTGTAGTTTATAGGGTCTTAAGTATCCTATTAATCTTCTAAGTGTTCCTTTGAAATCCTTTGCTTTTTGGACAGGCATCCCCATTCCCATTGGGCCGAATCCGCCTCCAGGACCTGGTCTCCGAGCACCTGCACCTGGTACAGCGTCCTGTTTCTTCGACTCTCTACTCATGCTATCTCCTCCTCGGAAAGCTGAGACATTACGATTTCACGATATACCGGACTTTTATCCAAAAGTTCTTTATGTGTACCTATGCCAGAGATTCGACCATTATCTAGTACAATGATTTGGTCTGCATCCATAATCGTACTCACACGTTGCGCAACAATTAATACGGTGGATTCACCCGTTTCCTGTTTTAATGCAGAGCGCAGTTTGGCATCTGTTTTAAAGTCCAATGCGGAAAAACTATCATCAAAAATATAAATCTCTGGTTTTCGCACAAGTGCACGAGCGATGGATAAGCGCTGTTTTTGACCACCAGAAACATTTGTTCCCCCCTGGGTAATCTTCGCATCAAAGCCCTCATCCATTGTAGAAATAAATTCAGTTGCTTGTGCGATATTAGCAGCATGCTTCATTTCATCCACTGTTGCATTTTCTTTACCGTAACGGATATTTTCCGATATTGTCCCGGTAAATAGTACGGCCTGCTGAGGAACAAAGCCAATCTTTTCTCGTAGCCGTTCCTGCGTTATTTGACGCACATCTACACCATCTACCAGGACTGTGCCACTATCCACATCATAAAAACGTGGGATCAAGTTAACGAGTGTTGATTTTCCAGACCCTGTTCCGCCTATTAAGGCAGTTATCTCTCCAGGCTTCGTTTTAAACGATATATTCTCGATTGCTGGCATTTCTGCTCCAGGATAACTAAACGTGACATCTTTGAATTCTACAAGACCTCGCACACTTTCTACGGGCATAGATATAGACCGGTCATTAATATCCGCGACAGTTTCAAGCACCTCGTTTATTCTGACAGCTGAAACGGAGGCCCGTGGGATCATGACAAACATCATAGAAAGCATGAGAAACGAGAACATGATTTGCATGGCATATTGAATAAATGCCATCATATCTCCCACCTGCATATGACCGTTACTAATACGAAGACCACCAAACCAGATAATAGCTACGGTAGAAAGATTAAGAACGAGCATCATAATTGGCATCATAGCTGCCATAATTTTATTTACTTTAATAGCAGTTTGTGTTAAATCCCAGTTGGCTTCATTAAACCTCTTTTTCTCGTGTTCAGTCCGATTAAAGGAACGAATAACGCGAATTCCTGTTAAGTTCTCGCGTAAAACCCGGTTAAGTTTATCCAGTTTAACCTGCATGGCTTTAAAAAGCGGGATCCCTTTCCTAGCGATGATTACAATGGCAAGCACAAGAATGGGCAAAGACACTGCCAACACTAGTGTCAATTTGGTATCCTTGGAATAGGCCATAATAATCCCGCCAATACACATCATTGGTGCCATGGCCATCATTCTCAGCATCATTACAAGCACCTGTTGGATTTGGGTAATGTCGTTCGTTGTTCTTGTAATCAATGAAGAGGTGCCTAGTAAATCAAATTCATGTAAAGAAAATTGGCTTACGTGAGAAAATACGCTAGAACGCAATAATTTTCCAAAACCTGATGCGGCCTTCGCTGAAAAAAAACTAGCTGCAATTGAACAAATCATTCCTCCAGCGGCTACGAGCAACATTAAACCGCCAATTTTCCATATGTAGTGCGTATCTCCTGTTACAACGCCCTTGTCAACTATATCGGACATTAACGTTGGCAAATAAAGCTCAGCTAATGACTGTAGAAGAACAAGAAAAAGTACCAGGTAGATTGGCTGCTGAAATGGTCTTAAGTATTTTGTTAGTTTTAACAAAAATCTTCACTTCCTTTTTCCTACAAAATTGAAAAAATATTGTTACTACTTCCCTTTTCAGCATTAGTGAATTAAGTATATTCCCCATGAAAAATTTGGTCAAATTTTAACAAGATTAGTTGTTTTCCGCACAAAAAAAACACAGGTTTTCCTGTGTTTTTAATATCTCTAAATCAAATAGTTCCTTGGTGTACCGTAAAATATAACCTGATTAAATGGAGGAAAAATAGATTCAAAATGAACATAGATTGGCGCATCCAACAGCCATGGGAAGTTTGAATATAATGCCTGGTCCCCATTAACCATTGCTTTTAATGCTAAATTTAATTCCTTTTGAAAAATCATAAAACGTACTTTTGTGTAGTTTTCATCATATTCGCCACCGCTTACATAAACTCGAGCACACAATGAATATTCCCCAAATTGGGGTATCCACTCAGCAAGTACCTCATCACGCATACTGTAGTTAATAGCACTAAAATTGTATTCACAGCCAATTGTTAGAAATAGCTGTCCTGTGGTATCGGAATGTGTGAGTGTATATTTTCTTCCCTCTACAGGGCGAAAAGGGGTAGCGGGGGCATGATAGCTTACCGATAATTTTGAAGGAATGAAGACGCTCATCAAAGCTTCCTCCTTTCAAAAGAGCTACCTTAGTATATGAAACTTCAACCTTTTCGTGACAAATGCCTATTTCATGGATATACAGTATAGTTAATTTGGCTGGTCCTTTTTTACATCGCTAAAAAGCATTCTCCAATGACCGTTGTCAAATATCCAAGTAGATTCAACCAATGCAATCGAGTCTCCATTTGCAATACCCGTTACGCGTTGTGTCCCTTTTAGCCCTTTTATCTCTCCCTCAAGTGTGACTGGATTCAGACTGCTAAAGGTATTGACTGTTAATTCAGTTGGTTCATTTAATTTTCCTTTATAATAGACCCCCATTTTCTTATAATAATTCTTGCGATCTTTTAGATCGAATATATATGACTTTCCAGTTTGAGCTAATCGGATTTCCGCCTTAAAATTATTTAAAAAATGACTCTCCATCTCAAGTGGTTCAGGTACCGGTAATTTGGTAACTTCAAAGTCTTTTAAAGAGTATAGAAGGTTTAATACGGTTCCTTCATTCTCTTCCGATAACACACTCGTAAATAAGTCCTTTACACCATCATTGTTTAGGTCAATAAATTGAACGGAAGCCTTTGAACCACTTTCTAATGAAATGGTATAGGTTTTCTCATTAGAAGCGGCCACTTCAAGATAAATTCTTTTTAAAAAGGAATCCTCTTCATCATAGGGAACTCCCTTTAACAGAATAACATCATCTTTTCCATCTCCAGTAATATCCATTTCTTCTTTAGATAACGTTACTGTTTCCTTACTTTTTTCAATTGCGTAGACTCCGGTAATGGCAGTTAAAGATATAAAAAAACACGCAACCATAGCAAGCAGCATCTCTTTTTTCATCGATTTCCCCTCCAAACCTTGTTAATATCTAGTATGTCCAGAAATGGAAAAATGATGAAAAAAAGACTCTCTAAATTTTAGAGAGTCCATTTACCGTTTTATTCATTTGTATTTTGAGGAGTTTCCTCTTTCCAAACGTTACTAACCTTGCCGTTTTCACCTTCATCAAGGATAAACGAACCATTTGAGTACCGGTCACTAAAGCGAATATCTTCTGTTTTAAGGGTTTCTATATAGCCTTTTTCTGTTTGAATAAAGATTATATCTGGATCATTAGCTACCACGAAGCCCATCACTCGGTGCGGGTTGGATTTAAGTTCTCTTAATATAACAACACCTCGTTTAGCACGAGAGGATTTTTCGAATTCTTTTAACTTCATCCTCTTCACAGAGCCACGCTGTGTTGAAATGACAATGCTTTCTTTGCTGTCCGGAGTAATCAGTTTACCGCCAACTACAAAGTCACCATCCTTTAAATTGATACCTTTCACACCAGCGGCACGTTGACCGACAATACTAATTTCTTCCTCATGGAACCATAGGGCATACCCAAAGTTGGTAATCATAAATACTTCCTTTGTTCCATCTGTTAGGTGTACGTCAATCACGTGGTCATCGTCTTTAAGATTCACAGCAACCAGCGGCTTGGAATAGCGCTGTGCTTTATATGCTTTAAGCTCTGTTTTCTTTACCATACCGTTTTTAGTAACAAATACTAAGAAGGCTTCCGTTTCAAAATCCTTAATCGGAAGGGCTTTGATAATTTCTTCGTCCCGTTCAATTGGAATAATATTGGCCACATGCTGTCCGAGATCCTTCCAGCGGATATCAGGCAGTTCATGAACAGGGCAGAATAAGTAATTCCCTTTGTTCGTGAAGAGGAGAAGGACATCCTTTGTATTCATATCGAGCTGTGCAAATAATCGGTCGGAATCCTTCATTGCTAAATCTTGTCCATTGGAAGCAGCGTACGAACGCTGACTTGTCCGCTTTACATAACCTTCCTTCGTGACTGTTACAATAACATCTTCACTTGGTACGGTTACTTCTAGATTAATTTTCAATTCTTCGATTTCTGCTTCAATCTTAGATCGGCGCTCATCAGCAAAGCGCTTTTTCACATCTTTTAACTCTTTTTTAATGACAGATAAAAGCTTTTTTTCACTAGCTAAGATGCTAGTAAGCTCTTCGATTTTTTTGGCTAATTCTTCTGCTTCCTGTCTTAAAGCAGTGATATCTGTATTTGTTAAGCGATAAAGCTGTAAAGAAACAATCGCTTCTGCCTGTAATTCGGTAAACGCATATTTTGCAATTAAATTGTCCTTCGCATCACGCTTATCTTTAGATGCACGGATCGTGGCAATAACCTCATCAAGGATGGATAATGCTTTCATTAATCCTTCAACGATGTGTTGGCGTTCCTTTGCCTTGTTTAGGTCAAATTGGGTTCGTTTTGTAACTACTTCTTTTTGATGTGCGATATAAGCATCAAGTAGCTCTCTAAGTCCCATTAATTTTGGACGTTTATTATGAATCGCAACCATATTAAAGTTATAGGTTACTTGAAGATCACTATTTTTATATAAATAGTTCAAAACACCTTCTGCATCGGCATCTTTTTTCAACTCTATAACGATTCGTAGACCAGTACGGTCTGTCTCATCCCTAACCTCAGACATTCCTTCGACTTTCCGGTCAAGGCGGAATTCATCCATTTTTTTGACAAGGTTAGCCTTATTGACCTCGTAAGGAATTTCAGTGATTACAATTTGCTGCTTTCCACCGCGAACTTCTTCAATTTCGGCCTTGCCTCGGACGATAATTTTGCCTTTACCAGTTTCATAGGCTTTTTTTATCCCATCAATTCCCTGAATGATCCCACCCGTTGGAAAGTCGGGGCCTTTGACAATCGTCATGAGGTCATCGACTGAAACATCAGGTTGTTCCATTCTCATGATTACTCCATCAATGATTTCCCCCAGATGGTGCGGTGGAATATCCGTAGCATATCCAGCAGATATCCCGGTAGACCCGTTTACAAGGAGGTTTGGAAACATCGCAGGTAAAACGGTAGGTTCCTTTGATGTATCATCAAAGTTTGGAATAAATTCTACCGTTTGCTTCTCTATATCACGTAACAGTTCTGCAGCGATAGCCGAAAGTCGAGCTTCTGTGTAACGCATAGCCGCAGGCGGGTCACCGTCTACACTACCGTTATTTCCATGCATTTGAACAAGAACGTTTCTAACCTTCCAATCCTGACTCATCCGGACCATTGCTTCATACACGGAAGAGTCACCATGCGGATGATAGTTACCAATTACGTTTCCTACTGTTTTGGCTGATTTACGAAAGCCTTTATCGAACGTATTTCCTTCCACATGCATAGCATAAAGAATTCTTCGCTGTACGGGCTTTAGACCGTCCCTGGCATCTGGCAGGGCACGCTCTTGAATAATATATTTACTATATCTACCAAAACGATCGCCAAGTACATCTTCTAGAGGTAAGTCACGGAATTTTTCTGTTGCGCTCATCCTTCAGAACCCTCCTCAGAGACCGTTATATTTTCATTTTCCAATATGGTGTCATCCTCTTCTAAACCAAATGCCACATTACTTTCAATCCATTTACGGCGCGGTTCTACCTTATCGCCCATCAGGGTGGTTACACGGCGTTCCGCTCTTGCAGCATCATCAATTTTCACTCGAATCAGTGTTCTAGTTTCTGGGTCCATGGTTGTTTCCCATAACTGATCGGCATTCATTTCTCCGAGTCCTTTATAACGTTGAATAATATAGCCTCTACCAACCTTTTTCATGGCATCCTGAAGCTCATCTTCATTCCAGGCATATTCAATGATTTCTTTTTTACCCGTTCCTTTACTCACTTTATACAGCGGTGGAAGGGCAATAAATACTTTTCCTGCTTCTAGCAATGGTTTCATATAACGATAAAAGAATGTAAGCAACAATACCTGAATATGGGCACCATCTGTATCAGCATCTGTCATGATAACGACTTTATCATAATTGATATCCTCTACGTTGAAGTCTGAACCAACACCGCCGCCGATTGCATGGATGATGGTATTAATTTCTTCGTTTTTAAAAATATCAGCGAGCTTTGCTTTTTCCGTGTTAATCACTTTACCACGAAGTGGCAGTACTGCCTGGAAACGACGGTCACGGCCTTGCTTTGCTGATCCACCTGCAGAGTCACCCTCAACCAGATAAAGCTCGTTTTTTAGAGGATTTCTTGATTGGGCCGGAGTCAGTTTCCCAGATAAGACTGCTTCTGACCGTTTCCTTTTCTTTCCGCTTCTTGCATCCTCACGAGCTTTTCTTGCTGCTTCACGCGCTTGGTATGCTTTAATAGATTTCTTAATGAGTAAAGAACTAATGTCAGGATTTTCTTCAAGGAAATAAGAGAGATGTTCCGAAACAACAGCATCAACCGATGATCTTGCTTCACTAGTACCTAATTTCCCTTTAGTTTGTCCTTCGAACTGGAGCAATTCTTCAGGGATCCTAACGGAAATAATCGCTGCTAAGCCCTCACGAATATCGGCTCCATCAAGATTTTTGTCTTTTTCTTTTAAAAGCGATACTTTTCTAGCATAATCATTGAAAACACGGGTCATTGCCGTTTTAGAACCAGCTTCGTGCGTTCCGCCATCCTTTGTGCGAACATTGTTAACAAACGAAAGGACATTTTCGGAATAACCATCATTAAATTGGAATGCAAATTCTACTTCAATTCCATTCTGTGTTCCTTCAAAGCTGACAACATGGTGGAGAGTATCCTTCTCTTCGTTTAGGTATTCAACAAATGCTTCAATTCCATTTTCAAAGTGGAACACTTCGTGAAATCCATTTCTATCGTCAATAATTTCGATTTTCAGTCCTTTTAGCAAGAAGGCTGATTCTCTTAACCTCTCACATAAAGTTTCAAAATTATACGTTGTGGTTGAAAAAATAGATGGATCCGGCTTAAAGTGAATCGTTGTTCCTGTTTGATTCGTTTTACCGATTTTTTCAAGCGTAGTTACTGGCTTACCGCCATTTTCAAACCTCTGCTCATAAATAAATCCGTCCCTCTTAATGGTAACGGTTAACCACTCTGATAATGCATTTACAACAGAAGCACCAACACCGTGTAAACCACCGCTTGTCTTATAACCGCCTTGGCCGAACTTACCGCCTGCATGAAGGACTGTTAGTATGACCTCAGGTGTGGGTTTTCCCATTTTGTGCATTCCTGTAGGCATTCCACGTCCTCTATCAATAACACTAATGGAATTATTTTTGTGTATTTTTACAATAATGTGATCACCAAAGCCAGCTAGCACTTCATCGACAGAGTTATCCACGATCTCATACACGAGATGGTGCAGTCCTCGTGCATCCGTACTGCCAATGTACATTCCCGGGCGCTTTCTGACGGCTTCTAACCCTTCCAGCACCTGTATGGCATCATCATTATAATCAAAAGCTTGCTGAGTTCTTGCCACTAAAATACCCCTTTCATACCCTACAAAAAGAAAAAACCTTCTAATTGCTTTATAAACTTACAATTTAATCATTCGCTTAAATGAGTCATTAATCCTTTAAAAAATAGAATAGAACCCATGTTTGCCACTATTTATTTTATCACATGTTCTTGTGACGTCTATGCTTAATTGTAGCGATTTATTTATATTTGGCAAATACGTAATTTAAAACAACATATATTTGTCATATCATTTTCCTCGCTTTTTGCTTAAAAAAATAGAAAAAACTGCTAATGTTTAGCAGTTTTTTTGAACATTATTTTGTTAATGCATGCTCGACTTTAATGCAGCGGTCCATAACAACCGTATATCCCTTTTCTTTAAGGAATGTATAAGCTTCTTCATTGATAAGACCAAGCTGGGCCCAAAAGATATCTGCATCAATGTCAGCAAATTCCTTTGCAACATCGAATAACTGTTCGGAACGACGGAAAACGTTTACGATATCAATATGACCTTCGATATCTTTTAGTGATGCGACGGCTTTTACACCAAGTACTTCCCCATCAATAGTAGGATTCACGGGGATAATCTCATAGCCTGCCTTTTGCATTGCTGCAGTAACCTGATAGGAGGTACGTTCAGGATTATTGCTTAAACCTACAACAGCAATTCTTTTTGCTTTCTTTAAAATTGCACCTAGCTCTTCGCGACTTGGGATATCAACTGTCATATTACTCACTCCTAGCTTTTTTCTTTTATTTTACCGTTAACGTAGTAAAAATCATAATGTAACGCTTTCAAAATTAAAAAAGCCCCCGAATTAGTCAGGAGCTAACGAAATTATTTATACGGAAACAGCCTCTCGTTCAGTTGAAACAGCACACTTTGGCAGTGAAATGTGAAATTTGGCTCCATCGATTGTATTTTCAACAGAAATCCGACCATCCATTTTCTCAAGGATCATTTTTGCTATATAATGGTCCAATCCGGATTCATCAGAACGAATGGAGAAATACGGGTCAAATATCTTCTGAATGTGAGCAGGGTAGATATCACCTGAATTTTCAAAGACCTCTACAATGACACATTCTTTCGATTCCTGTAATTTTATTACCAATTTGCGTTTTTTTATATTTTTATCCACAAAAATATCTCGAAAGATTGAAAATAGAATAACCATAACCTGGCTAAATTCATTTGGATATCCATATCCGATATGTTGTCCCCTATATTCGAATGAGACCTGAATATTATGGTTTTTAAGGCTTGAGGAAAACATGGTTAATGCATCCTCAATCGAATCACCAACAGAGAAGAAGCTTTTTTCGGTATTTTGCTGGTAAAACTTTCGTAAATCGTTCACTATACCGGACATCACATTTATTTGAGCCAAACCTTCCACAGTAAAGCGGTTAATATACTGATCATCAATTTCACCAAATTCACGTGCTTCTCTGACATCCTGAATTAATAGTGATAAACTATTTAGGGGTTGAAGCCATTGTTGACCCCTACTCGAAATCATTTCACCCATTGCAGCGAATCTAGAATGTCTGATTAATAGAAGATCCTTTTGCTTGTTTTTTTCAAGTTCTTCCTGTATTCGTCTTTCAAATTTTTGATTCTTCAAGTTATACTTTTCTGTTAAATCTTGATAATTTCTTTCACTTTTTTTAAGTTGATTCCTTAACTTACGAATCTTACTATAACTGTGGAACAATATGAACACCATAATGGAAATGATTAGGGATAGTGTTATATACAAAAATAACAATTGGACACCTTCTTAATGAGCTTTGCTAAACAATGTTACACGATTACGCCCATTCTTTTTTGACTCATGGAGTGCGATCTCTGCCTCTTCTAGTAACTCTTTCTTTGATTTACAGTTTAGATATTCAGTAACTCCAAAGCTGCATGTAACCTTTCCAATACTTTTAAAATCAAAGGTCCAAATTATAAAACGAAGGGACTCTGCAAGATCAACAGCAACATCTGCTTTAGTATTGGGGAGTAGAAGGAAGAATTCATCCCTTCTCCCATGACCTAAAATATCCTTTTCTCCAATTCTCTGTTGGATAATGGTTGAAATGGTGGATAAAACTTCTTCACCTGCTTTCTTCCCAAAACATTCAATAATCTTTTGAAAGAAGTCGATTTCCATTTTAATAATAGAAAAAGTTTTGTTATGTTTTACTTCATTTTTCAAATATTCATGGAACTTCACATGATCTATACTATTTGCAAAGTAATCAACTGCTGCTACTTTGTTCTTCATTTCATTTTCCAATTGAATGTGGTCTACAGATGCTTGTATGGCTTGAAAGAAATAATCTAAATTTATGGGCTTTAGGATAATATGATTCGAGTAACCATGAATCCAGTGATTAAAGAAATCATTATCATCATCTGTGGTTGTAAGGATTACCTGTACTTTATCATTCATTTCTCTTATCCGTTGAACCATTTCTAACTGATGATCCATTGTAATGTCAATGATAATTATGTCAGGTTGATATTGCTGATAGAGCTTTAAACCTTCCTCAATAGCGCTAGCAACATAAATCGTTGAAAAACGGCGCTTCAAAATTCGAAAAAGCTTCTCACGAGAAAATTTTTCTTCTTCAATAAACAACACCTTAATATCAGGATAGTGATAGATAAGATATTGTGGGATATTGCTAGCCATATGATGATCACCTCTTTCTTTGATTGATGAACGTTATGTAAGAAAAAAGGCACATTTGTTTGTTTGAAATCGGCCTTTTTTTTGCTTGTTTATCTGATTTTATCTAAATTATATGGGCTCTATACATCGCTTTCAATGAGTTAACAAATGGTTTGAAAATTCTTCATTTTTTTGTAATAAATTTGACTCTAATTGTTCTTAGTTACTATGAAAAAAAGCGTATAGCGAAAAAAAATAATCAAAGGAGTGCCACCCTTTGATTATTTTTGCGTTACTGATCGATCAGCTAGTAGATTTAATGCTGTCCAAGCGGTTTGATCTCCAAATAATCTGGACCAAGTACCAATCCCAGCGAGTTCATATTTGATCGCCAATTTTGCTCGTTTATTCAATGAAAATTCATCCTCAATCCATATTTTATAGGTCGCTTTTTCATCTGCTGCATAAAATTCTGCGTAGTTTTGGCCACTTTTTTCATCATATTTTGGCTGTAGACCTTTTTCAGTCAGCCACGCTTTCACTTTATCCATTGCTAGTGCCTTTGCTGTTATTTCAACCGTACCATCTGCATTCATTTGTTCCTTCCAGAGCCTAGCATATAAGGGAACCCCAAGAATTAATTTTTCCTTGGGCACTTCTGTCAGAAGTCTTTCAAGGTTTTGTTCCACCCATGGAAAACTTGCCACACTCCCTGATCCTGAAGAGGAATTGGTATGCTCATCATAGGCCATAACAATAAGGTAGTCGACAATTTCAGCTAGCTTTTGCCTTTCATAAAATGAAGACCAGTTGTTGTTGTCACCTGCAGAAAAAGTGATATCCATCGAAATAACAAGACCTGCTTCGTGGAGATAGGGTGCTGCCTCTCTCATGAATTGAGTAACTAACGGACCATCCTCTGGATTAACATTTTCAATATCAAAGTTCATTCCTTGAAGTTGATACATCTGACTAAAGTGAAGCAATTGACGGATAATCGCTGCTCTTGTATCGAAATCTTTGAATGCTTCGTGGGTCAATTGAGGATCAAAAGAATTAGAAAACACACCCCAAACCTGATAACCCTTCCCTTGTGCCCATTTACTATAATCTAGTGAGGCTAGGTTTTTAACTGCTCCATCGTTGCTGGCAAGGGAAAACCATGTAGGGGAAATTACATTTAATCCAGTCATTTCAGGTATTTTCTGTATGTCCGGATTCTTGGTATAGACGGCCTCCCAAGTTAACTGAATGGGGCCATTTATTTTAGGTAATTGAAATGACTTCCTCTCATGCTTTATAGATATCTTTACGTGCTCCATTTTAGAGACATAATTTTTTTTGATATAACCGCTAATACCGTTTGCATTCCTAACTAGATAAAATTCGTCTTTTTCACCCTCGATGATAATCTCTTCTTTTGCTTTCATTTCAGCGACATAGGGTGACTGCCAGGTTGGTTTCGTGCGAAGTCTAAGTTTCTCCTTATTTATTTCCTTTTCTGTTAACCTACCATTCTCGTATTGGTCGCCATCCTGTTGAATCCATAACGCATTACTATCTGGTAATGTTTTGTATTGAACAGGGTAAAAGGAAAGGATTGGATCAAGTGCAATATACAGTTCTCCATTCTTCATAAGAATGGGAGAAAGCTGTAACTTTACTGGCTTTTGATTCACAAAAAAATTTAATGATTCAGTTGGCATTTGTATAACTTTATCTGTTGTAGTGATAATAACGGATTTTGATTTCTCATCATAGTGGATTGTACTATCAATATTTTTTTTCACAAATGAAAGTGGCACAAACAAGGTGTTTCCCTCAATATGAGCATTTCCTTGTTGCATTCCCTTGAAAAGGATCGGGTGCTGACCTTGAAAATAGGCCTTTTTCTCAGTGGATGCAAATGGATAAAGTATAAGAAGAATAGAAGAGATAATAAGTAAAATAGCACCTATTACTCCTCCTATTAGCCATTTGGTTGATAGTTTATTATTTTTTGTATATTCTAGTCGTGCCATGTTTCCCTTCCTCCTTATTTCTATCCTAAGGTATCTTATTGTAATTGAGAAGGTATTTTTAAACCTCTTTCAGCACTTTCTTTACTAATTATTAAACTTAATCGATAAAGCAATAGTGTTTTTTAATCAGAACATGGTAAAATAAAAGAACTGGATCTTTTATCGAAGGAGAAATTATGAATGGTTCAAATTATTTTAGTCTTGATCCTTGCCTATTTGTTAGGCTCAATCCCCTCTGGGTTAATTATCGGTAAAGCGTTTTATAAAACCGATATTCGTCAGCACGGAAGCGGAAATTTAGGAGGTACGAACACTTTTCGAACACTTGGAGTAAAAGCAGGAATTGCCGTTACTCTTGCTGATATTTTGAAAGGAACCTTAGCAGCTTCTTTACCCTATCTCTTTCATGTAGATATTAACCCATTGCTAGCCGGTGGACTTGCTGTTATTGGTCACACTTACCCTATTTTTGCGGGATTCCGTGGAGGTAAAGCGGTTGCCACATCAGGAGGAGTTTTACTACTTTGTGCTCCATTTATGTTCATCACAGTTTTGGTTGTCTTTTTTCTAGGTCTGTACATAACTAAATATGTTTCTTTATCTTCTATGATTGCTGGCCTCTGTGCAGTCATTTACGCAATAATCATTTGGAATGTCCCGTTACTAATTGCGGTATCGTTATTAGCGTCATTTGTCATATACCGCCACCGGGCAAATATTAAGAGAATCATTAATAAGACAGAACCAAAAATCAAATGGCTATAAAAGAACCAAATCGGTTCTTTTATAGCCATTTTTCATGAAAATGTCGAAATCCTTTCAGTCATATCCCTTTTATTTCCTATAGAATAAGAGTAGGAATAAGTCAGGTAATGGAGGGGGATCATAATGCAAATTGTAAAACAAGAACTTAAATTTTCAACCGTTGTATCAGATAGCACCAATGTAAATGACTTTATTGTCGAGTTTATGAATCTTGAAGAAACAGAGGGTCTTTCCCCAATAAAAGTGACCAAAAACTTCGATGAATTATTGCAGTTCCTCGATGAATTAGAAGATGAATAAGTGTAGTGTAGAGGCTGACTAGTACCTAGTTAGCTTCTTTTTTTCTACATTTTTAGATAAAATTTTAAAAAAAACATAGTAATATATTATAGTATTATTAAGGAGAATTAAAATAATTTGCTTTTACGTCCTAGTACAAGGAGAATTTTATGAAAAAGAAAGCCATTATTCCCTCGGCATTTATTATTATTATATGTGTATCTCTTGCCTCCTTTCTCTTTGTCAAAGAACAAAAAGGCGAAAACCAAGCGAAAGTGTACCCTACTAAAAAACACAGTCCTCGACCTTATCAACTTGTAAATCGAGGTTTGATAGAAAGAGTGACAATTGGAGCAATTGGAGACATACTGATCCACGATGTAGTCTACCAAGATGCATTCAATGGAAAAAATTATAATTTCGATCCAATGTTTGAAAATATGAAAGCGCTATTAGAAAAGCCGGATATTTTAACAGCTAATCAAGAAAGTATGCTTGGAGGCTTGGAACTGGGACTTTCAGGTTACCCTAGGTTTAATAGTCCCCATGAGGTAGCCGATGCCCTCGTTCATACAGGTGTCGATATCGTTTCAACCGCCAATAACCATATATTAGATAGAGGGTTAAAAGGAGTCCAATCAGAAGCTACCTATTTACAGAGTATCGGTTTACCATATGTGGGGAGCTTTGTAGATGAAAAGGATCAACAAAATTTAAGGATCATAAATAAAAATGGAATAAAAATCTGCTTCCTTTCCTACACATACGGAACAAATGGAATACACGTACCAAAAGGGAAGGATTTCATTGTTAACCTGATTGACCGTGAGAGAATGAAAGAAGAAATCCATCAAGCAAGAAAAGCGGCAGATATAGTCGTAATGAGCATTCATTGGGGGAATGAATATCAACGAATTCCAACAAATAATCAAAAGGATTTAGCTCGTTTCTTGGCAAATGAAGGTGTGGATATCATATTTGGATCGCATCCCCATGTCCTCCAACCTATGGAATTGCTCAATACATCAGATGGCAGGAAAGCATTTGTGGTTTATTCATTAGGCAACTTTATTTCAGCTCAGTATAATAATTATAAAGATATTGGTGGTTTAGCCACAATCGATGTAACTCAACAAATTACAGACAAAGGGACGACAATTGAAATTTCGAATCCTTCCTTCTTTCCAACCTATGTCACTAGTCAAAAAAATCACCACTTTAAGGTTGTTCCATTAGAAAATGCAGCAACATTTGGGCTGAAGGATGCAGATTCAAAATACATAGAAATTCAACAACATATGAAACAATGGCTCCGGTAAGACGGGGCTTTTTTCTAATTAACAATTTGTAAGAAAGGAGAAAAGTATTGTGGTCATTAGAAACTCTAATGGTTTGTTGTTAGGTTGACTTTTTATTATTTTGTCCTTCCTTTTTACAAGAGGTTTTTATTCATTTTTCTTTATGATCCTTTTAGCTTTACTAATACTAGTTGCTTTTTTTAAGGAAAACAATCGGCTATTTGTCTGGATGATCGTTTCCTTTTTTCTAGGTAATTTACTCATAGGCTATGCAGACCATTTTATCGGTGCGTCCTCCCTTTCTCCTTTTGCACTTGTATTAATAAGTCAATTGTTATACACGTTCCCTATTTTACTAATAACCTATGTGATAAAGAAATTTAATAAGCCTATAGGCTATTCTTACATTAGCTTAATAAGGAATTCGCCCATTCAAATAAACAGCCGTTTCACGATCTCCTTCTTGCAGCTATTTTATATCATCCTAACTCTGCTTGGATTAAGTATAATACTTGTCCTTGTAATGAAGGCGGGAGATATGACTATTTTAAAACTCAGCTTCATTCTACTTTTTTCTGCGATGAATTCTTTTTTAGAGGAATTATTATGGCGAGGAATTTTATATAAGCAGTTTATCCGAATGAGTAGCAAGCGTTTGGGGATTTTACTAAGTAGTGCTTCATATGGGCTAAATACAACAATGTTTGGTTACTCATTAAAAATAAGTGTCTTCTATTTCCTATTGGGTGTATTATTTGGGTTCCTCACTGTAAAATCAAAGAGTTTGCTACCTTCCATTATGATTCATTGCACCATTACGATCCTTCTGATACTTCTTGGCTGGATAGTTATGCCGTTATAAAGTTCGAATCATTCGATTCTCATCCGCTTTTCTTATATAATAAAATAAATAGCAGCTAGAAAGGAGTCCATTACATGAAAATACATATTACAAATGAGGCTGTAGCATGGTACAAAAGAGAGCTAGGTCTTAAAAATGGAGATTATGTTCGCTTTTATGCTCGGTACGGAGGATGCAGCACAGTACAAAGTGGCTTTTCTTTAGGAATCTCAACAGAAGAACCCATTGATATCGGTACAAAAACAGAGATGGACGGAATTATCTTCTATATTGAAGAAAAAGATGTATGGTTTTTTGATGAACATGATTTAACAATTGACTATCAAGAAACATATGAAGAACCTATTTTTCAATATAATAAATAAGAAAAGCGCAAGCGCCTTGATCAGCCCCGACAGGCAAATGTTCTTCGGCAAGAAAAGTCCGCCTTTTAACTTTTATTGCCGAAGGTTATTTGACCCGAGGGGCTAGGCGCTGGAGCTGGACAATTCTCAAAGTCGAATTTTACACTTTCCTATAATGTAATAAGCAAAAGAGGTTGACTCATGGATGAGCCAGCCTCTTTTTATTCACTCCATATATGCTCAAGTAAGCCCGCCTTTTGTAAAACATTATTGCCCCTATCTCCAATTAAATCAAAATGAGAATACCCATCCGGTCTAAGATGAATCCATTCCTTTTTTAAACCATATTGTTTACCCCATGCTGCGAGTTTTTCAAGATCATGACAACCTACCTTTGTTACGGTTTTTGCTCCTGGAAAGCGGTCATCCAGCCAATAATGAGTTAAAAAAGCAATTTCTCCCCTGTCAATTTTTCTTTTCCAATCTATAATTTCCTGTCTCTTTATACCGAATGCCACTTCGTCACCCCATTCTATAAGTATCAGGAAGTAGCTTTTTTGAGGAACTCTAAGCTATTTTTTCTTTACTTCCTCATATTTTAAATACCATTCCGGAAAGGCCTTTTTAAAGGAGGTGGGTCTGAAATTATCCTTTTTAACAATAATATGCGTAGATGTTCCTTCTGCACATATTTCTTCGTTCCCATTAATAATCGTATATCCATAAATAGTTTTTATCCCATCATTTAACTCTACCCACGTTTTAACAAAGGCTTTATCGCCATAGCGTAACGGTTTTTTGTAAGTAATTTGAATATCATATACGGGAGCATAGTAACCAGACTCTTCCATTGCTAAGTAATTATAGCCAAGATCCTCAATAAACCCTGTTCTGCCTAGTTCAAAAAACTTTAAATAATTTGCATGGTAAATGACACCCATCATATCTGTATCTGCATAGTAAAGTTGAATCTCTCTAGTCGAAATAAAAAAGTTCTCCACGGACAACGTTCCTCTCATCTCTTTAAAATTATTTTATTTTACTTAAGGCCACATTAACATCTTCTGCTTCAAGGAACATCGATTTTTCAATAAGTTCCTGATCCTGTTCTACATTCATTAGCCGTGAAGCTTGTGCTTGAATCATTTCATCCACCACGTTTGTAGCAAAACGTCCGTTCCCTCTAGAATCTTCTGTTTCAATGGTCTCAATCAATCGCTTCTTTGCATCCTCTGTTAAATGGTATTGAAAACTTTCGGCATACCTGGCCATGATTTCAAGTAATTCCTCTGAAGAGTAATCTGGGAATAGGAAGTATTTTTTAAACCTTGAGCGAAGCCCTGGATTGCTTTCCAAGAGCTGATCCATTTCATTTGGGTAGCCTGCAAGGACTACCACTAGGTTTTCGTTTTGCTTTGTCATTTCATCGACAAGTGTATCAATAACCTCTTTCCCGAAATCGTTGTTTGAATGACTAAGGAGCGAATAAGCTTCGTCTATGAATAACACACCACCTAGTGCTTCCTTAATCTTTTTCTTTGTTTTCCCGGCAGTTTGCCCAACATAACCAGCGACGAAATCAGCCCTGCTAGCAACAATAAGGTGTCCTCGTTTCAAAATACCGCATTCTTTTAAGTACTCAGCATAAATTTTAGCCACAGTTGTTTTTCCGGTACCAGGATTTCCAGTAAATACAGCATGAAGTTGAATGGGTACTGTCGGTAATCCCTGTTTTCTTCTAAACTGTTGCATTTTTACAAATGATATTAATGATCTCATTTCCTCTTTTAGGGCTGTAAGACCAATGAGCTGATCGAGTTTTTCCTGTGGTGAATCTGTGCAGTCATCTTTTTCCATACGAAAATCTTCTTTGTTGAGGAGCATATAATCTAAAAGTTCATTTTCTTCTGATTGCCTCTCTGACCCCTTTTTAAAAATCGCATCTAAAACAATATTTCGTGCTGTTCTCGCATTCCCAAAGGTTTCATCCACTCGTTCTTGTTCAAGCCGATGCTCAATTTCGCTTTTTGATTCCTCGGTAAGCAGATAATCATTGTCTAAAGCCACTTTTTCGGCAATCTGAATTAACTCCTCGTTCGAATAATTAGATAAATGAATAAAATTTGATTGAGGAAAACGACTTCGTAATCCAGGATTAGCGTCTATGAACGAGCGCATCTCTTCAGGATACCCTGCTAAAATAACCGCAAATCTTCCGCCGTATTCACTACCTGTCATTAGTGAAACCAAAGTATCAATTGCAGATTGACCATAATCATTTCCCGTTTGTCCCTCACGTTTTAAGCTATAGGCTTCATCAATAAATAATACGCCGCCAATTGATTTTTCAACGATGGATCGAACGTTTTCCTCTGTTTGTCCTACAAAGCCCCCGACTAGTTGAGAGCGGTCTGTCTCAATTACTTCTTCCCGCGGTAGTACACCCAATTCATAATAAATTTTTGCCAATAAACGAGCAAGTGTTGTTTTACCAGTTCCGGGGTTTCCAGTTAAAATCATATTTAAACTTAATTCATCTTTGACTTGAAAACCAAGCTCTTTCCGTTGCTTCTGGTATTTTAAGAATCGGTAAAAATCATTCACGCGTTTTTTTACCAAATCCAACCCAATCATGCTATTTAACTCATCTAATGCGTTTTCTTCTGTGCTTTTTGCGGATTGTTCTTCAAGAAATTGCTGTTCCCACGTTCTTTTTACTTCATCTACGTTGGCCATATGCAATTTTAAATCCTCAAAAAAAGTAGATGTATGGAAGACGCCGGTAATAGACTGATCATATTCTTTCGCAGCTTTTAACAGACTTCCTGTTTCCTCTATTGCAGCAAATAGTAAGTCAGACAGTTTCTGATATTTAAGAAAAAACTGTTTATTTACCATAGTGGAAGCTAGATCCACTTTTGTTTGTAAGTCTTTTAATTGTTCTTCTGCTCCTTTTAAAAAGCTCTGGCAAATATCTATGTACTGCTCAGCTGTTTTTTTCTTGGCCGAACGGTTATCCGTTTCTCTTATAGGCGGGAACGAAAGTGGAGCCATAAAATCCTTCATTTTCTTCCAGTCAGATTGAATACTAAATTCCTTAGCCCTCTGGTTTTCAGGGTCAAGTTCGAGGGCTTGAGCAAACCAAACTGCCGCTAAAGTGTCCTTTTTATCTCGACCTAGTCTTGAGCGTGCCCCAAGCGTCAAAAGCTTGGAAAGGGATTTTGTATCTGTTTCCTGATTAATCGCACTTATAAGCTGACCTTCATTAGAAAGGACACCTGTTTCATTCAGTTCCTTTTCCCACTGCTTGATTTGTTCCATATATGGAGTTCGATGGTTAGTTTGTTGTTTCAAAATCATCACTTCTTTTTAAAAATTTCCCTTCTATCTTACCATAACAAGCGGACGCATAAGAAATTTCCTGTCCTAAGAAAGCAATTCAGTTAAAAAAAGAACCTGTCCAAAAAATGGAACAGGTTCTTTTTGCTTGTCATTTAGCTTTGTTGATTTTGGGATTCATCTTTGATTTCTGAGCGGAATGAGTCGATACTTTCACGTCTCCGTTGATTCTTCGATTCGATTTGTTGGCGCTGTTGCTCACTGTCGGTAAAAGCAAGCGATTCTTCAGCAGCTTCCATATTTTCAATTGTATTATGAATCATTGATTGAAGTTTTTCGACATTATCGCTACGATCATCAGGATTGGGTTTGTTATTGTAGGCCATCGTCTAATTCCTCCTTAAAATGTATTTACTACAGATATAGTTTGTAACGGTAGCAAAAAATTATCACAGAGAAAAAAATGAAATTTTCAACTTCAATATAAAAAAGACCTACTGAAATAGTAGGCCTTATCAATTCATCTATTATTCACCTTTGGTTTGAATTACCTGAGCGTGTTTACCTGATGTATCATTCATCTTTTTTCCTTTATTCCCACTGAATCCACGTGGTTGTGTTCCAACATGGTCTGGTTGAAAACGTTTAGTTTGATACCCTTTACCCATAGTTGTAATCCCTCCTTAGTAACATTTTGTCCATAAGGATGGAAAACATAATTGGTAAACTTTTGAGGTTACTCGGCTTTTCCGAGACGCTTTTCTTCTATACGCTGTTCAATTTTTTCCATAGCAGCACGATCTTTTAATAATTGTGATTTATTTTCTAAAACAAGTTCTGCAAATGAGCGTTTTCTAGGTTTTCTCATTAGTATCACCTTCCTTAATACCTATTGTAACAGTTATTATGCCCGGAAACGGTTTCAATTATTACAACTTTTTGAAAATTAATTAAAAAGAGTTATTTCTTACTTTTTAATTTGGCAAAGAAAAAAGACATCGGCTAAAACCAATGTCTTCAATACTATTTTAGTTTTTCTGTAAAGTCCTTCATCACATCAAGTGTCATTGATCCCGTAAATTTATTTTTAATAACTCCTTTTGTATTAATAAAATAGGTGGTAGGGATTGATAATACCTGATAGGCTTCATTCACTTTGTCTTCAGCATCTAAGAGGACGGGGAAGGTAATCTTATTTTCGTTTACAAAACCTTGGACATCCAGCTGTGGGTCAATGTTTACAGCTAGAATAACAACATCTTCTCCCGCCTGCTTAGAAAATTGCTCCATTTCAGGCATTTCTGCTTTACATGGTGGACACCAGGTAGCCCAGAAGTTAAGCATAACTTTTTTTCCTTTTAAATTAGAGAGCTTCACGGTTTCACCTGTTAAAGTTTTTAATTCAAAATCAGGTGCTTTTGCTCCTATTGATAAACCTTCTTTATTAGCTGTTGCTTGACTTGTCGTTTCGGGTGCCTCTGTCTTTTTATCCATTGCTTGTACAATTGCTACTGTAAGGAGAGAAACTAAAACAACGGCAGCGATTATTTTCTTTATCATCCCCGACTCCTCCTTTGTTTGTTAATCTGCTACATCGATTTTACACTATAATCTCAGTTGAAACAAAACTGGGATATGCCGAAACTGTGACAATTTTATTAACTCTAAAGGATAAGTAGGAAAAAGGAAAAAGCAAGCACAAATAGCTTGCTTTTTACAAATGTTTCTTCAACTCGTCCAAAATATTTTTCGTTACATTCTCAACAATTGTTTGAAAATCCTGTTTAGATAAGCTTTTTTCATTGGAGGGTGTAGGTTTCATCGCATGAACACCAGTTTCCGTATCAACACCTATTGGTGAATTCCCTTTTATACCTATTCTCGCTTTCATTTCAACTAACCTTTGAACATGTTTCTTCGATAGCTCCCGATCCCCACTTATTTGCTTAGCGATCCAGTTAATTTTAGCTGTAAATTCCATCGATTCCATTAGGAAATAGGCATGTTCAAGGTCTCTTCCCCATGTTAACGCTCCGTGGTTTTCTAATAAGACCCCTTGATGGTCGTAAACATATTTCTTCACCGCATTTGGTACCTCTTCCGTTGAAGGGGTTCCATACTCTGCCACAGGAATGGTACCAAGATAGACTACAGACTCTGGCATAATGGCTTGATCTAAAGGGATTCCTGCAATAGCAAACGCAGTGGCATAGGGTGGATGAACATGCACAATAGCTTGTATGTCAGGCCTCTCTTGGTACACAAGCATGTGCATTTTCATTTCAGAAGTCGGGCGGTGGGCCCCCTCTAATACTTCACCCGCCGCGTTCACTTTGACAATCATTTCTGGAGTCATAAAGCCTTTACTAACACCTGTAGGGGTTATCAGAAATTCATCCTCACAAAGCCGAATCGAAATGTTTCCATCGTTTGCAGCAACAAACCCTTTGTCATAAATTCTTTTTCCAATTTCACAAATTTGTTTTTTATATTTAATTTCAGAAATCATGTACATACCCGCTTTCCACTTTTATCATTTAAAAAGTTTTGGAAGCTCTTCTTGGTAATTTCCTGTTAGTATGCCCTTTTCTGTAATAATAGCTGTTACAAGCTCTTTTGGTGTAACATCAAACGCAGGATTAAATACCTTCACACCCTCGGGAGCCGTTCTTTTTCCAAAACCTTCAGTAATTTCAGCCGCCTCACGTTCTTCAATCGGGATTTCATCCCCGGTTTTAGTTTCTAAATCGATCGTTGAAATAGGTGCAGCAACATAAAACGGAATGTTATGTGCTTTCGCTAATAACGCTACTCCATACGTTCCAATTTTATTTGCTACATCACCATTCGCTGCAACTCGGTCACATCCCACAATTACCGCTTGCACCCAACCTTTTTGCATAACCATTGCAGCCATATTATCAGTGATTAGAGTGACATCAATTCCCGCTTGCATAAGTTCCCATGCTGTCAAACGAGCACCCTGTAGAAGCGGTCTTGTTTCATCAGCAAATACCTTGATATTCCACCCTTTTTCTTTTGCTAAGTAAAGGGGTGCGAGTGCTGTTCCATATCTTGCGGTTGCAATTCCGCCTGCATTACAATGGGTAAGAACACCCATCCCATCATTTAAAAGCGTTAATGCATACTCTCCAATGGTCCGGCAAACCTCTTCGTCTTCATTACGGATGGTATGTGCTTCATTTTCGAGTGCTGCTTTTATTTGTTGTACAGGTTGGTCTTTCTCCTTTTGTGCACGCTCATCCATCCGGTTTAACGCCCAAAATAAGTTGACGGCAGTTGGTCGTGACGTAGCTAAATAATCAGCATGCTTTTTAAAATGAGCATAAAAATCGTCGAAGGAATTTTCTGGTGCATCCTTTATACCTACTACTAACCCATAAGCAGCAGCTATTCCGATTGCTGGTGCACCTCGAACCTTTAATTGTTTAATGGCATCCCATGCATCTTCAATTTTAGTGATTTCAAGAAATTCTGTTACATTTGGAATTTTAGTTTGGTCTAATATTTTTAATATCCCATTATCATAAGATACGGATTGTAAAAAAGCGTGTTCCATAAAAAACATCTCCTCATTGTTCACTCAGAAGTAATTATTTTTATAAAAGTACTACTACCTTTGTAATTTTAACAATATTCATCACATATGCAATACTTTCATTTTTAAAAATTGGAATTCTTTCTATTAACAGAATTATCGGTAAATTTGTTAAGATGAAAGTATGGGAGAGGAGAGGTTTATAGTTGAAAATTCTAGTTTTAGGCGGTAGCAGATTTTTAGGGAGAACATTCATAAAAGAAGCACTATCTCAAAATCATGAAGTAACGATTTTTAATCGTGGTAATCAAAACACTGGTCTTAAGGATGTTGAAATCATTACTGGCGATCGTTTTGGAGACTTGAGTGAGCTTAAAAACCGATATTGGGATTCGGTTTTGGATACTAGTGGTTTTATCCCCTTTACTGTGGAAAATAGTACGGAGTTACTAAAGGATCGTGTGAAACACTATACCTTTATTTCAAGTATATCTGTTTATCAAGACTGGGTACCTGAAAATATAAATGAGTCCTATCCTGTATTAGACATTTCTTTAGAGAAAGCAAATGAGCTTTCAAAGGATGTGAACGGTCCTATTTATGAGTATTATGGTCATTTTAAAGCGCTTTGTGAAAAAATTGCAGAAGCAAATCTACCTGGAAGGGTTTTAAATGTCCGAGCAGGGCAATTAATTGGACCTAATGACTATACAGATCGTATTCCTTATTGGGTACATAGGGTAGCTAAGGGTGGAAAAGTGTTAGTGCCCGGAAATGAGCACCGCCGTGTACAGCTAATAGATAACAAGGATCTTTCAAAGTGGATATTGAAGATGATGGCATCTAACTCTTCTGGAACGTTTAATGCGACAGGCCCGGATTATCCTCTAACGATAAAACAATTCATAGATACATGTTTAAGAGTTACTGGTTCAGATACTGAAATTGTATGGGCTGATGAGGAGTTCCTGCTCGAACAAAAGGTTGCACCGTGGACGGAAATGCCTTTATGGGTACCAGAACATTCCCCACTATCTCCTGAGCTTGAAAAGCCTTGGAAAGGTGCATTTTCAATCAACATTGATAAAGCAGTAAAAAATGGACTTACGTTCAGGACGCTTGACGAGAGCATATCGGATATTTATGTGTGGGAAAAGACTCGACATATACCTCAGGATGAATGGAAATCAGGGATGAGAGCAGAAAGAGAGACAGAGCTTCTCGCGTTATTGGGAAGAAATTAGAAAAAATTGTGTTACGCAAATAAAAGATGGATTTTCGCAAATAAAGGGCGATTTTTCGCAAATAAAAAGCCCTTTATCCCAAATAAAAATGACGTTTCCGCAAATAAACTAATGAAATAAACCGAAAGAGAGCAAATATTTATGCTCTCTTTCGGTTTTTAGTTGTTAAGATTTCGTTTTAGTCTAAGAAGTTCATTAAATTCCTGGTCTAAAACAAGATATTTCGGATCTTTTTGATCGATCGTTGATAATTCACCCAAAATAGAAGCAATTCTGTTTTCGATTATTAAAAAGTCTTCCTTAGAGCTTTGTCCAGCCGTTTGATCTCTATTCAAATACTCCTCTGGCTTCATTTCCACTCGCTTGATTTGCTTTCCTTCAAACACTAGCAATCGATTGCACAATTTATTTAGAAAATAGTAATCATGTGACACAGTAATTATTGTCCCTGAAAAATCTGCTAATGTCCGTTCAAGTTGCTCCCTGCTAGGTAAGTCCAAATGATTGGTGGGTTCATCTAAAATGAGAACATCATATTCCTTCATTAACATCTCCACAAGCTTGACTCTCGTCCGTTCTCCTAAGCTTAATGTAGAAAAAGGCTTTGTTATAAAAGCTTCCTTTAACCCTAAATTGGCAAGCAAAGTCCTAGCCTTAAGAATACTTTCCCTATCTGTAAAACCAAGTGTCTCGATGGCCGTTTTTTCAGTAGGCAAGTCATTTACATCCTGGCTTAAATAGGCAATCTGAATAGAGTCACTCCTCCAAAGATCACCGTCTGAAACGATTTCCTTATCTATAAGCATTTTTAGTAGGGTTGACTTCCCGCAGCCATTTTCGCCTAATAGTCCAATTCGATCCCCATGATTGATGTAGAAATTAGTTGAATGAAAAAGAGTTCTACCTGTATAAACCTTTGAAAGATTCTTAGCTTCAATAATTCGTTTCCCTCTTTTTCCATGACTTTCAAATTGGAATCTAACAGCGCTTTCTTCAGCAGGTTTTTCGATCTTATTTTTCTCGAGTTCATTCTGCAGCCGTTTCATTTTTGATTTGACTTGAGTATCTCTTTTCTTCGCTTTGGCCCGATGATACTCTTTATATCCATAATCCCTGCTTTGCTTAGTCGATGTCTGGTGGGCCTTATCAGACCAAGACTTTAGCTGCTCCATTTGCTTTTCAACTAGTTCAATTTGACGTTGCTGGATATTAAATTGGTGTCGGTGGCTCTCCATTCGTTTTTGTTTTTCCTTACGGTAGCTGCTATAATTCCCATTGAAAAATTGAATCTTACTATTTTCCAATTCAAAAATTCGATTCACTGTTCTGTCTAAAAAATGTCTATCATGGGAAATGATTAACACTGCCCCATGAAATTTACCTAATTCAGACACCAGCCATTCAATGCCTTTATAATCTAAATGGTTGGTGGGTTCATCTAGAATTAGAAAATCTGGTTTGGTTGACCAAATTTGAGATAAAGCGAGTTTTAATTTTTCTCCTCCGCTAAGGTGTGCAAGGCGGGATTCCTCCCAATCATAAACCTTCTGAAGCCCAAGCTCTTTGGCATGCTGGAGCAACTCCTTGTTTGTACTTCCTGCAAGCGAGCGGTGAAAATCATTCATTTCATAATCAATCGATTGCGAAAGATAGCCAATTTTTAAATCCTTTCTCTTGTCTATATGTCCTTGATCGGGTTGTATTTTTCCAAAGAGGATATTTGCAAGAGTTGTTTTACCAGTCCCGTTATAGCCAACCAAACCGATCTTTTCCCCGTATTTTATGTCAAAATGGAGAAGATCCAATACCTTCCGTAATTGAAAACTTTTTTCAAGACCTGTAACTCTAAGAACTATTTTTTGATTTGTAAGCATAAAAAAACTCCCTTCAATGAACCTGAAAGAGAGATTTATGTCTAGTAATTGTCATGGATTCCCGAAAAAATGGAACCACAAATAAACCAATATTATGGTTTAAATTGCTTTACATGTACGATCAGGACATAAAAAAGGACAGACTAATCCTATTCTTCAGGTTCAACATTTTTCGTTATTCGAATCATGCTCTGAAAAATAAGATTATAACTTCATCGGCCCTAATTCATTCCTTTACAATTTGATAATTATATTTTATTTAATATTAACTAAAGTTGTCAATCAATTCCTTAAAATTGACATTAGAATATGGAATTTGCTCCTCTATTCTATGCTTCAAATCTTCGAGTGTATAGGCTTGCCAATCCGCAAGATTATGTTGATCCCACTTTTCTAAAAATAACACATATAAAAATATCTCTCTTATTTTCAGTAAAATAGGAATTTGCTCGAGCATATCCTTGTTTAACGTATGTTCCTCACTATATCCTTTTAATAAATGGACCCAGAAATCATGGCTAAAATCCGTCTGCTCCGGGGTAAATGATGATGCCTGCCAGTATGCATGATAAAAGGAAACAGCTAAATCATAGGCAAACCAATGATAGGCGCAATCATCAAAATCAAAAATAGTAATCCTTCTATCCTTCACAAAAAAATTGCCTTGATGTAAATCATTGTGGATAAGACCGTATAAGTGGGGATTTGGATCAAACTTTTGCAATTCATCCAATAGTTTTATGTATCGTTCTTTGATGAGTTCTGAATGTATTTTTGGAAGAATCTTAAGAACATCTGGATCCTCCTTTGTCCATTTTGGCCTTTCAAGCTGTAATTGATTTGAAACCTTATGCATTCTGCCGATCTGTTTACCCCAATTATAAAATAATTCAGTGGTCCAAACCTTTGTGTCCGTAACATCCACGGCTACACCATCCGCTTTTTCAAAGGCAACTATAAACAAATCATTCACTAACTCAATTAAAAGGTTGTTTATGGAATGGATTGGTGTTGAAACAGATACTTCTTCCTTTGCTAGAGCTGCAATAAACTTTATTTCATTTTCTAGGTCAGAGAAACTCTTCTTCTCTCTATTGGATAACCTTAAAATACAGCCTCTTCCATCTTTGGAAAAGGAATATACAGAATTTTGGAATCCGCTAGTGATTGGGATAAGTTCTTCAGGTGCAAGGCCATACCTTGCAGCAATTTGATGTATACTCATAAATATTCCTTTCGTTAAAAAACACCATGCAAGACAGCATGGTGTTTTTCTTCAAAACTAAATTAAGCTTGTAATTTTTCACGTAGAACCATTTGTAGGATTCCACCGTGACGGTAGTAGTCAATTTCAACTTCAGAATCGAAACGAACAAGAACTTCGAATTCTTTCTTGTTACCAGCTTCGTCAGTAGCTGTAACTTTTACAAGATCACGTGGTCTTACATTTTCGTCTACTTGTACTTCGAATGTTTCTTTACCAGTTAATCCGAGAGTTTCAGCGCTATCGCCATCTTTGAATTGAAGTGGAAGAACACCCATTAGTACTAGGTTAGAACGGTGGATACGCTCGAAGCTTTCTGCAAGAACAGTTTTAATACCTAGAAGGTTTGTTCCTTTTGCAGCCCAGTCACGAGATGAGCCCATTCCGTAATCCTTACCAGCAAGAACCATTAGGCCTGTGCCGTTTTCTTTGTACTTCATGCAAGCATCATAAATGGAAGTAACTTCGCCTGTTGGCCAGTAAGTAGTGAATCCACCTTCTGTACCAGGTGCGATTTGGTTACGAATACGAATGTTTGCAAACGTTCCACGCATCATAACTTCGTGGTTACCACGACGAGAACCGTAAGAGTTGAAGTCACGAGGCTGAACGCCTTTTTCTAATAAATACTTTCCAGCTGGAGTATTTTTACCAATTGCTCCTGCAGGTGAAATGTGGTCAGTTGTTACAGAATCACCAAACTTACCAACTACACGAAGTCCTGCTAAAGGTTCAACAGTACCAGGTTCTGGCGATAAACCTTCAAAGAACGGTGGGTTAGCAATGTAAGTAGAATCTTCATCCCAAGTATATAATGGCTCATTGCTTGTTTTGATTTGATTCCATAGATCGTTGCTTTCAAAGACATTTTCATATTCTTTACGGAATAATTCAGGTGTAACAGTCTTTTTAACAACGTCATTAACTTCAGCAGTAGTTGGCCAGATATCCTTGAAGAATACATCATTGCCATCTTTATCTTTGCCAATTGCTTCAGAGCCGAAATCAATGTTTACTGTTCCAGCAAGGGCATAAGCAACCACAAGTGGTGGTGAAGCAAGGTAGTTTGCTTTTACAAGCGGGTGAATACGGCCTTCAAAGTTACGGTTACCTGAAAGAACAGATGTAACTAAAAGATCGTTTTCAGCGATAGTTTTTTCAATTTCTTCTTTTAATGGACCGGAGTTACCGATACATGTTGTACAGCCGTAACCAACAAGGTTGAAGCCGATTTGTTCTAAATATGGAAGTAACCCAGAATCACGAAGGTATCCAGTTACAACCTTTGAACCTGGTGCTAAAGAAGTTTTTACAAACTTAGGAACTTCCATTCCAAGCTCAACAGCCTTCTTCGCAACAAGACCTGCCCCAACTAGAACGTAAGGGTTTGAAGTATTAGTACAGCTAGTGATTGATGCAATCGCAACAGCACCTGTTTTGATGGCAGTTTCATCACCGTTATTGAATTTAATTGTTGCTTCTTTCGCAAGTTCGTCAGCCTGTAAGCCGAAGCCTTGGTTTCCTTGTGGAGCAGAAACAGCTTTAACGAATTCTTCCTTCATTTTTGAAAGTGGAATTAAATCTTGTGGACGTTTAGGACCAGAAAGATTTGCTTCGATTACAGAAAGATCGATTTCTACTACATTTGTATAAACCGGCTCTTCTGAAGGATTGAAGAATAAGCCATTTTCTTTACAGTATTGTTCTACAACTTGGATTTGCTCTTCGTCACGGCCTGTTAAGCGCATGTATGCTAATGATTCACCATCAATAGCGAAGAACCCGCAAGTTGCACCATATTCTGGTGCCATGTTAGCAATCGTAGCACGGTCAGCAAGTGGAAGTACAGAAACTCCTGGTCCGAAGAACTCTACGAATTTACCAACTACGCCTTGGCTGCGGAGTACTTGAGTTACTTTTAATGCTAAATCAGTTGCAGTAGCTCCGTTTGGAAGCTCACCAGTTAATTTAACCCCTACTACTTCAGGAACTGGGAAATATGAAGGCTGTCCAAGCATTCCTGCTTCCGCTTCGATACCACCTACGCCCCATCCAAGAACACCAAGACCGTTAATCATAGTAGTATGTGAGTCTGTTCCTACTAATGTATCTGGATATGCTTCAAGTTCGCCATCAGTTTCTGAAACGTGAACAACGTCAGCTAAGTACTCAAGGTTTACTTGGTGAACAATACCAGTTGCTGGTGGAACAGCACGGTAGTTATTGAATGATTTTTGAGCCCAGCTTAAGAATTGATAACGCTCTGCGTTTCGTTCGAATTCTAGGTCCATGTTTACTTTTAATGAATCAGCTGAACCATACGCATCAACTTGTACAGAGTGGTCAATAACAAGATCAACTGTTTTTTCAGGGTTGATTTTGTCTGGATCTCCACCAAGGTCAGCCATTGCTTTTCTTAAAGAAGCAAGGTCTACTACTGCTGGAACACCTGTAAAGTCTTGTAGGATTACACGTGAAGGCTTAAAAGGAACATCCACTTCTTTAAGCTCATCTGTTCCCCATTTTGCTAAGTTTTCAACATGCTCTTTTGTGATTACACGGCCATCATATTGGCGTAAAACAGATTCAAGTAATACTTTTACAGAATAAGGTAATTTGGAAACATTACCAATGCCTGCTTCTTCCAATGCTGCTAAACGGTAATAGTGGTAGCGTTTGCCGTTTACTTCAAAGGAAGAACGTGCGTTAAATACATCATTTTTTACCATGTGTAAAAACCCCCTCGTTCGTCATCATAATACAAGTTTAATGAAAAGTCGAAAAGTTTGAATTTTCCCATCCATCTTCACTTTTCTCACAATTCTAATCTTAATACAACCTTTTACATAAGTAAATAACAAGAAAGTTATTGTGATTGATAAGTTTTTCTTATATTTTTTATGTATTTTGTTCGGAATATTTTGAAAATGTTGTCAATCGTATGTGAAAACGATTACGGGAAAAATAAAAACTTCTCGGTATTATTATCGCAAAAAACCAATTACTTGTCATTTTTGAAGGTTTAAAGGAAATAGTAAAAATATCAGGAGGTGAATGTGAGATGGCGAAGCGCAAATCAAACCATGTGATTCCTGGAGCAAACGCTGCTAAAGGACAAGGGAATGGTGCCGGATTTAATGAGGAATTGGCTAGCGAACAAGGGTTAAGTGTGAAAGAAAAGATGAACAATAAAAAGCGGAAGAAAAATCAATAAAGGGATTCCAAATAAAGAGGAACAGACACCACAGAAATTGCTTTTGTGGTATCTGTCCCTCTTTTGTTTTCTATTCTGTCTGATTCACTTCGGCTACAATGCTTTTTAGATCTTGTTGAAATTGTTCTAATTGTGCTCTCTGATGTTCAGAGGCAACTTCCAGTGCATTCTCAATTTGCTGATAGGCTTCATTTACTTCGTTCTTTAAATGTTTTAGTTGATGGCCGTAATTAGCACTATCATTTACGATTTGATTAAAAAATCCTTGTACCTCTTCATATCCTTGCTGTGCTGCTTGAAATGCCTGTTGCTTGTCCTTATTGTAAGGATATTTCTCCATTATCTTTTCACTCCTTAATTTTGTTTACCGTTAAATTGCACAGAAGAACAAAATTTATTCAGCATAAAAAGACTTAATCCTTGCATCCTAATATGTAGGAGGGATGAAAAATGAACAAAAACGATGGCAAAGACATGAGAAAAAATGCACCGAAACAATCCGGGCAGCCAGAACCATTAAGCGGTTCTCATAAAGTGAAGAATCGCAACCATACCCGTGCAAAACATAATTCACATCATGATATGTAAATTCATAAAATAAACCCCTCTTTTAAGAGGGGTCTACATTTATTAAGGCATCTAATAAATTGTTTTCTTCTTCAAATGTTACTGTTCTAAGGTCAATAATATACTCATCTTTTTGGATTCGTCCTACTATAGCTGGCTTGCACTCCGTTCTTAATTTTCTGCCAAGCTGTTCGGCTGTAAAGGAATCATGTTTAAGGGCTATTACCCATGTAGGCAACTCTACATCAGGCATGGTCCCCCCACCTACTTGACTAATATCTTTGAAAATTTTTGTCTTGTAGCTGTTTGTCCTTTGTAACAAATTCGTAACAAAAGAATGGCATCTTTCGTCTAATTCATTAATAGAAACTAATAAATCACGAATGACAGGAATGTTTCGCAAGGCATTTTCACCGCGGGCATAATCAATTAGTGTTCCCTCAAGCGCAGCTAAAGTCATCTTATCTACTCGAACCACCCGTGCTAACTGATGTTTCTTCAATTTATCAATGATTTCTTTCTTGCCAGCAATTATTCCTGCTTGTGGACCACCCAGAAGCTTATCACCACTAAAAGTAACAATGTCTGCTCCCATTTCAATGACCTCTTTTACAACCGGTTCTTCTCCGATTCCATGTTTTCTAAAGTCATAAAGGGCACCACTACCTAAATCCTCATAAAATATAGCATCCTCGTGGCTCTTGGATAGTGCAATAAGTTCCTCTGTATCTACAGACTTTGTAAAGCCAATCACCTTAAAATTACTGGTATGGACCTTCATAATGATCGCTGTCTCAGGAGTAACAGCATCTTCGTAATCAAAAAAATGTGTCTTATTGGTTGTCCCTACTTCTTTTAAGATTGCACCGCTTTCCTCCATAATAGATGAAATTCTAAAGGAACCGCCAATTTCAACAAGCTGCCCCCTTGAAACAATGACCTCTTTATTTTTCGCTAGTGCTCTTAGAACAAGATAAACAGCGGAGGCATTGTTATTTACAACCATCGCTGCCTCTGCACCAGTAATTTCCTTAATAAGTGCTTCTACAAGACTGTGTCGTGAACCTCTTTCCCCTTCTTTTAACTTATATTCAAGATTGGAGTAATTCCGAGCGGTTTCAACGACATGATTGATGGCATTCTCGCTTAATCTTGCCCTGCCAAGATTGGTATGTAGGATCGTCCCCGTTGCATTAATTATTTTTTCTATGGTGTAGGAAAATTGTTTTTCTAAATTATTTTCCAAAGTAAAAAATAATTCATCAATAAATGAGTTTGTTCCAGGGGTAGGACCAGTCCATTTATCCTCTATTAGAGCAGTTCTAATATCATCGAGTACTTCTTTTAGTTTTTTAGTAAGCTGTGTAGAATCAAGCTGGCTTACTTTAAGGAGATGTAAAAACCTCTCATGATTTTGAAGTTCATGCATTGCAGGAATGGAACGTAACCATTGTTTCACCTTAAAAACTCCTTCATTCATCCATCTTTTGCCCCATTATACCATAGGAGTTTCACATTTTAAGGTCCAATGAATAAAATGAAACGAGCAAGGGGGTTTAATTATGACAAAAAAAAGACAAACTCAAAATCAATCCTTTGATTATGAGTTAGTAGAAAAATGGCTAGAAAACTATTTTTTGGATCCGCTAACATCGTTTCATGATCAAACTCAATTCCGAATCGACCTTTATGAGACGGAAAAGGAATGGATCGTGGAAGCGCTGTTAAGTGAATATGATACATCAGAGATTAAAGTATATATTGAAGAAAGTAAATTAAGTATCACTGCTACAAAATATCCCCCTTCAGAACACCAATCCAAAAAGGTGCGAAGTATTGATTTTCCTTTTTTAGTGATTAAACAAGAGGTCTTCGCCACTTTTACGAATGGTATTTTAGAGATTTTTATTTCAAAAACAAAGAATGGTGTTGGAAAAAATAGATTTATTACCTTGCCTTAAGGTTTAAGAGGCAATTATTTTTTATGAATAAGTTAACATAATATAATTACAATCGAAAAAGAAGAGGCTGACTCCTAAACCATAGAGCCGGCCTCTTCTTTTTGTTATTTAGATTCCATTATTTGAATGATTTCATCTGTGTCAGGAAAAATTCCTGTTTCCAACTTGGAGTATATTTTATCTCCATCAACTGTTACTTCAAATGCCCCACCCGAGCTGGGGATTAATTCAAGCTTTTGTATGTTTCGATAAAAATGGTTAAACAGCTCTTCCGCGAAACTCGCGGCTTTTGGTGCGTAGTTTCACTGCATGCAAAATTCAACGACTACATGGTAGTTCTTCATCTGTGTAAACCTCCATATTTCCACTATCTATATAGTAGAAATATTTTACCCCATTCCCTATACCATCGCAAATCTTTTGTCTCTTTTAAGTGCGGATTTATGACTAAAGAGTTATACTATGAGAATGGAGGTGGACATGTTGAGTGAACAAGAAAAAATTCGCCTAACCTCTTTATCAACAAAAGCTGGTTGAGGCTGCAAAATTGGTCCTGAGGACTTGGCGCAAGTTTTGCGTCTATTACCAAAACAAGAACCTGTTCCCGAACTACTAGTGGGGCTGGATACGTCTGATGACGCTGGAGTATATAAGTTAACTGATTCGATTGCACTTATACAGACTGTAGACTACTTTACCCCTATTGTGGATGATCCTTATATGTTCGGGCAAATTACAGCTGCAAACGCATTAAGCGATGTCTATGCCATGGGCGGTCAGCCTAAAACGGTCTTAAATATTGTTGGTTTTCCCATTAAAAAACTAGGAGCCGAAATGCTATCCGAGATCCTACGTGGTGCTGCTGATAAGGTGAAAGAGGCTGGTGCAATTACTGTTGGCGGTCATTCAATTGATGACCAAGAACCTAAATTTGGTCTTTCGGTTACTGGAATTGTTCATCCTGATAAGGTATGGAAAAATGTCGGAGCCAGACCTGGCGACGTCCTTGTATTAACGAAGCCAATTGGTGTAGGTATTTTGACAACCGGAATTAAAAGAAGTGTAGTTACACCTGAGCAAGAACAAATCGTTACGGAAACAATGGCGATGTTGAATAAGACGGCTTCAGAGGTTTTAACCAATTATCAGCCTCATTCCGTTACCGACGTAACTGGTTTCGGGTTATTAGGTCATGGCAGTGAAATGGCACGCGGAAGTGGTGTGAGCTTTGAAATCACCTATAACCAGGTCCCTATGCTGGAAGGCACTTTGCAGTTAGCTAAGGACGGTGTGGTACCAGGTGGATCCAAATCAAATCATAAATGGTTAATCGACGATGTAGTTTATGAGGATGGAATTTTCCCTGAGGAGCAACTTGTTCTGTGTGATGCAATTACTTCTGGTGGTCTACTTATTTCAATGGGCGAAGAGGAAGCACAAAGTTATGTTAATGATCTTCATGCAAAAGGCTTGTCTCATGCAGCTATTATTGGTCGAGTGACCGAGAAAAATGATAAACTTATTTATGTAAAAAGATAACAGCGAAGCAAATGCTTCGCTGTTTTTTTGTACAATTACAGTTTTTGACGCAGTTTTTCTATCATATCTCGTGTCATTTTGTCTAAATCATATTCGTAAGTAAAACCCCATTCATTTTTAGCAGCCGTTGCATCAATCGAATTTGGCCAACTATCCGCAATACTTTGACGTGCAGGATCGACATTATATGAAATTTCAAAGCCTGGGATATACTTAGCAATACTAGTTGCGATTTCTTCAGGATCAAAGCTCATAGCTGTTACGTTAAATGAATTACGGTGAATCAACTTAGCAGGATCTGCTTCCATTAAATCGACAATCGCATTTAAAGCATCAGGCATGTACATCATGTCCATATATGTTCCTTTATCAATATAGGAAGTATACTTACCATTTTTTATAGCTTCATAATAGATCTCGACAGCATAATCCGTAGTGCCTCCACCAGGAAGTGCCACATAAGAAATTAATCCTGGGAAACGTAATCCACGAGTATCAACACCAAACTTGTGATAATAATAATCCGATAACAATTCTCCCGCTACCTTATTGACACCATACATGGTGGTTGGACGCATAATCGTGTCCTGTGGTGTACTGTCTTTAGGTGTAGTTGGGCCAAATGCTCCAATAGAACTTGGAGTAAAGAATTGAGCATTAAGCTCTCTAGCTGTTTCTAATGCATTGATTAGACCGCCCATATTCAAGTTCCAAGCAAATACAGGCTTTGCTTCCGCGGTTGCTGAAAGAAGTGCAGCTAAATGCATCACAGTGTCTACTTGATATTTTTTTGCCGTCTCTACCATTTTGTTTAAATCTGTTACATCTACCGTTTCAAACGGTCCGCTATTTGCTGCCTCGCTATCATTCTTTTTGATATCTGTAGCAATTACGTTATCTGCTCCGTAGATGTCTCTTAATTTTAAGGTTAATTCTGATCCAATTTGTCCTAAGGCACCTGTAATTAAAATACGCTTCATTGTTTCTCCGTCCTCTTCACTTATGCTAAGTAATTCTGTCTTCCATTATAGCTACGTCACCTACTACCTAAAGGTTCCGTTCAAAGCTTATATTAAATAACGCCCATTTCCTTGCCGACTTTCTCATAAATCGCAATAGCTCGATCGAGCATTTCTTTTGTATGGGCAGCAGTTGGCATATTGCGAACACGTCCTGTTCCTTTTGGTACAGTTGGGAACACAATCGCCTTTGCATATACACCTTCTTCATTCAAACGTTTGCTGAATAGTTGAGTAAGTGCTTCGTCCCCGATGATACATGGAGTTATTGGCGTTTCACTGTTGCCGATATTGAAGCCTAATTCTTTTAACCCTTTTTTCAAATAGTTACCATTTTCCCAAAGCTTTTCGTTAAGCTCCGTACTTTCCATTAAGATTTCAATGGACTTCTTACTTGCAGCTACATCTGCTGGAGTTAGAGAAGTAGAGAATAAGAATGGGCGACTACGAACCTTTAACCAGTCAATTAAATTCTTCTTCCCAGCCACATATCCGCCAACAACACCAATTGCTTTAGATAGTGTCCCAATTTGGAAATCTATTTTATCAGAAAGGCCAAAATGCTTAACTGTTCCAGCCCCATCACCAAGGACACCGGAACCATGGGCATCATCTACATATGTAATCAAATCGAATTCTTCTGCAATTTTTACAATTTCAGGTAATAATGCCACATCCCCGTCCATAGAGAACACACCGTCAGTAATTACCATGATTTTATTATAGAGTCCTGACTCTTTTGCTTCTTTTGCCTTTGCACGTAAGTCTTCCATGTCAGAGTGGTTGACACGAATTATCTTTGCTTTAGAAAGGCGGCAACCATCAATGATAGAGGCGTGGTTTAATTCATCAGATAAAATGGCGTCATTTTTATCCATTACGGCAGAAATAGCTGCCATATTACAGTTAAAACCGGATTGGTAAGCAATTGCTGCTTCAGTATGCTTGAATTCAGCTAATTTTTCTTCTAATTCAACATGAAGTTTAAGTGTCCCGTTGATGGTCCGGACCGCACCAGCACCTACACCATATTTTTCGATCGCATCGGCTGCTGCCTTTTTTAATCGGTCATCAGTTGCTAAACCTAAATAGTTATTGGAAGAAAGATTGACAAGCTCTCTGCCATTTATCGTAATTAATGGACCGTTAGGACTTTCAAGAGGGTCAATTACATTGTATAAACCCTTTCCTTTTAAATCCTCAAGGTTTTCATTTAAAAATTGCTCTAAAATCTTACTAGACATGTTCCATTCCCCCTAATTGCATTAGAAAGTAGTATTATTTTTCCTCTAAAAAACATTTGTCCGTCTCAAGTGGACAGTAGTCAGGTTATAAAACTGCGTGATTAAAGGATTTCTACCAATACTTTATCATAAAATTAACGTGTTGTTCATATCTAGAGGACAAAAGCTAAAAATATTTTTATACTTTTTTAGGATACCCTATCTAAATAACACTTATTTAAGCATAAAACCTACATTTGGAATATTGTTCATTTCAATTATATCTACCATTACGTTATAATCATTAAATTAAGCAAACAGATTGTTCCAAAGAAAGGATGTCAACTTTGTCATTATTGTCTTCTCTTATTTATACACTTCTTATTGGTTTCGTGTTTATTTTCCTGTTCAAGATTGCCTATGAATTTTTTTATGGCGAAAATCAAGAAAAGCAAATAAGGAAATTACATAAATATTTTCATAAAGAAACAATTAAGAAAATAGATCGATTAGAACATGTACCTCGAAAATATACGATGTACCGAGTTGTAACAGACAAGGAAACAAAAAAGATCAAATTAAAACCGGGTTATAAAGTAATTAAAATAGTTGCCAAAGAGCAAAAAAAGAAAAAATAAATGACTTATTCTTAAACAAAAGGCTGTGTTATAATTGAATGTTGATTTCATGGAGTTAAAAAAATAAAGGGAAATATTCCCTTTAAATTGGGAAATACCCTTATTTCCTTTAATATAAGGGTGTTTTTTCCCTTTATTTGATCTAAATCGATGGATTTTGTATTATTTTAGAGCTATTAAGGGGAATTTCTCCTCTTATTTCTGCTTATTAAGCTTACTTTTTATACAATAGAGGGAATTTCTCCTCTTATGCTTCTCATACCTACACGAAAATCAACAATGAATGATAACATAGCCAAACAAAAAGGAACCAATCCATCATGGAAAGGTTCCTTTTCACTTTATATACCGGTTGGCCACGACGACAACAGCCGTTCACTTTTTTCACGCTTTGAAGTGAGCAGATATTCGAGAGATTGACAGAGAAATTTTCTCGTTTCACTGGGGTGTATCACATCGTCAATTAAATGCTTGGCCGCAGCTTTATATGGTGAACTATCAAAAGACCATAGCTCTAATAGCTTCTTCCTTTCCTCTTTTGGATTTTCTGCGCGAGCCAAATCTCTCCCAAAAACTACGTTAACTCCAACTTCTGGTCCGGTAAAATTTATCTCTGCAGTCGGCCAGGCAACGATTAAATCTCCTCCCATTCCAGGTCCGCACATATTCCCATAAGCAGCACCAATACTTTTCCGAATCACAACTGAAATTTTAGGTACAGTTGCTAGCGCCAATGCTTGGTTCCAAACCATGATTTTTGTCGGCATTTTTGCTTTCTCCGCTTCACTGCTAATTCGAAAACCAGGTGTATCATGTAGAAAAATAAGCGGAATATGGTAGGAATCACATAAACAAATAAATTCCGTTGCTTTTTGACATTCCTGTGGTCCTGGTGCACCAGCATATTGATTTGGCTGGTTAGCAACGATGCCTACACAATGTCCATTTAAGTGAGCAAAAGTTGTAATGAGTCCTTTACCAAATTTTCTTTGATACTCAAAGGTAACCCCATCATCAACAAGCACTTCAATTATTTTCCTCATATCATATACACGATTGTTTTGCTGAGGCAAAATAGTAAATACTTCTTCAACCAGGCGATAGGGATCATCGGTTGTCTGTCTCATTTTTGGCCGTTCACCTGCATGCTGTGGCATGTAAGAAAAGAAGTTTTTTAATTGCTCCATACATTCATCTTCTGTACTGCCATCCTCATCAATTTGACCTGTAAATTTATGATGAATCTCTACTCCACCTAATTCCTCTGGAGTTAATTTTTGACCATTGGCAAGTTCAAGCATTCGCGGACCTGCTATAGCCATACATGTCCCTTGGAGCTGGGTAACGAAATCAGAGGACACTGCGGCCCAGGTTGGACCACCAAAGCTATCACCAAGAATAGCCGTCATGGTCGGAACTTGTCGATGAAGGGTGAGCATTTCACGAGGAAACAATTTATCGCTTATTCCGTCAGACCCCATTCCATCAGGCATCCGTAGTCCTCCTCCTTCATGGAGAGAGAAAATCGGGAGGCCATTTTTCACTGCAAATTCATGTATACTTTTTGATTTACGGATATGGACATTACCTTCAGTTCCAGCGAATACCGTCTTGTCACCTGCCTGAATAACCGCAGGTCTACCGTTTATTTTTCCTACACCTGTAATGAGCCCATCTCCATAGCTTTTACTTTCTGTTCCTTTTACATCAGAAGTATTAAGCATGCCGAGTTCCATAAATGTACCTGTATCCGCTAATTTATTTATTCTCTCCCTTGCTGTCAGCAGTCCTCGATCATGTTGAGCGGCTATTTTTTCCGGTCCTCCACCTAAAAGAGCGCATTCTTTCTTTGCTTGCAGATCATCAGTAAGTTGCTTTAAAGTATCCATGTTCCCTCTCCTACTCGTCTTTTAGTAATTTTCGAAGTACCTTCCCAGAAGGTGTTGCGGGAAGTTGATCAATGATTTCTACATAGCGGGGATATTTATAGGCAGCCATGCTCTCTTTGGCCCATAGGATAATATCAGCAGCAGTAAGACTCTCTTTTTTGTTCTCATGTAAAACTACAAACGCTTTGACCACTTCCCCTTTTACAGGATCAGGAACACCAATTACGGCGGATTGAAGGATAGCAGGATGCAGATTCAGAAGAGCTTCTACATCTTCTGGAAAAATACTGTAACCCGAACTTTTTATCATTTCCTTTACCCGACCAAGGAAAAATAAATAGCCGTCCTCGTCAAGATATCCTATATCTCCTGTATGAACCCAACCGTCCTGTAGTGTCTCTGAGGTAGCATCAGGTCTGTTTAAATACCCTTTAAATACACCAGGGTTTTTAATAACAATTTCTCCCTGCTTGTCTGCTGGTAGTTCCTCGCCCGTTTCATGGTCCAAAATCCGTATTTGTGTTTCATAAATGGGAATTCCACAGGATCCATACTTAATTTTATCTTTTGGCATAAAGGTATCACAGGTGTGTGTCTCACTAAGACCGTAGGCTGCTTCAAAAAGGTCGCATCCATTTGTCATAGAACGCCAATGATCCGCTAATTCTTTTGTCACTTGGACACCAAAACTCGTTGCTAAATTCGTTTTTAAACTGGTAAGATTTTTTTCCTTAATATTTGGAAGTTGTAAAATGGCCCAATTCATGGGGGCAATGCTATACCAATACGTAATTCGTTCTTTTTCAATAGCTTCAATGGTGGCAAGGGGATCAAAACGAGTGAATAAAACACATGGTCTTCCTGTGTATACAGGACTATTTAGTCCCATGACCATACCAGCAATATGACATAACGGGGCGCTAGCTAATAAAACATCCTTTTCCCCCATTCCATTTGCTTGCATAGAGGCAGCTGTTTTAAATAACGCATTTCCGTAAGTTAACATGGCCCCTTTCGGCCTGCCTGTTGTGCCTGAGGTGAAAACGATTAATCCAACATCATTCCATATATCAATCGGTTCCTTGGCTTCATAAGGTAATTCATTTTGGAGAATTTCGCAAAAGTCATCTGTTTCAGTGAAATGTTGTTTGGGTAATAGGAATTCTTCAGGAAACTTCCATTCGGGTTGTTCTGGGAGGAAATCATGATAATTTGTGGTAACAACAAATTGTAACGGGTGGGTTTTTTCTATTGCTTTTTTCACTAGGGGATACCCTTCTGAACCTGAAATGATTCCTTCAATCGGTGCTTCTTCTAAAAAGTAAGCTAATTCATTCTCTTTAAACATAGGATTCAAAGGAACTACCATTCCGCCTAATTTTTGTATAGCAAAATGAGCAATTATATATTGAGGGCAGTTTTGCATATAAAGGGCTACACAACTCCCCTTCTTCACGCCCATCCTATGTAAATAGTGTGCAAATCGCTGTACCTGATTCGAAAGTGCACCCCAAGAAATCCTTGTACCGTAAAAAATGTAGGCTGTTTCATTAGGTTTCTGTTTGGCATGTTGTTCCAAGTAATCAGCGAGTGGCTTTTCCCCCTGTAAATATGTTAGTTTAGCAGGTAATTGTGTTGGCCAGTGAAGGTGAGTTTTTTCTACCATTTACATCCCTCCAATATTGTAAGAATAGAAACTTCTTTAGTTTTAACTTTACATTCTAACCGGTTAGTATTTTTATAGAAGAGAAGACTCAGTAATGAGCCATCTCTTCCCTATACTACGTTTATTCCATTATATGCCTATTAATTCACCTGAACCCCGTTTAATTTACTAGCACTCCGATTCACTTTTTCGAGAGCCTCTTGATACTCCACCTCTAAGCGTCTAATAATGTCGCCGGTCGATTCAATTTTATCAATGGCCCCGACTCCATGACCTGCGGACCATATATCCCGCCATGCTTTTGATTTCGTCTCTCTCTGCATACTATCAAAGTTAACTTGGTCTTTTTTTACAAGCTGTTCAGGGTTTAATCCCGCTTTTACAATACTAGGCTTTAACATATTACACATCACACCTGAAAACGCATCTGTTAAGACAATATCTTCCTGTGTGGACTCAACTAGCATCTCTCTATATTCATCATTTGCCATGCTTTCTGTGGCCACAATGAAGCGTGTTCCCATATAAGCAAGATCTGCACCAGCAGCCTGAGCGGCTAATATTCCTTTTCCTGTTGAGATAGAACCAGCAAGGATGATTATTCCATCCCAAAAACTTCTTACCATGTCTACAAAAGCAAAGCTATTAATTTGACCAGCATGGCCACCTGCCCCGCTTGCGACTAAAATTAAACCATCGACTCCTGTTTCTGCTGCTTTTCTAGCAAATTTCAAATCGCTTACATCAGAGAATACAAGACCACCATATTCGTGTACGATGTCGACTACATGTTTCGGACTTCCTAGTGAGGTAATCACTAATTGTGGCTTATGCTTTTTAATCAGATCCAACTCTTCTTGAAGGCGGCCATACGTGCTATGTACCACCATATTCATGGCCCATGGAGCAATTTTACGATCAGGGTTCTGTACACGGGCTTCCTCCAGCTCTTCATTTAATTGTCCCATCCATTGATCAAGTACCTCGATGGGTCTTGCATTGGGAGCAGGAAAAGAACCAATCACTCCATT
Source organism: Neobacillus phoenicis (assembly GCF_047302305.1). Classification (NCBI taxonomy): domain Bacteria; kingdom Bacillati; phylum Bacillota; class Bacilli; order Caryophanales; family Bacillaceae; genus Neobacillus; species Neobacillus phoenicis. The sequence goes on from NZ_CP154847.1 coordinate 3,024,386, forward strand.
CAAACAACAATTTTTAACAAGATCTGGCCCAGACACTAAAAACATTGGTGCAGAAATAACAGGAAGCCTAAGCTGAGTCCACCAGTTTTCAGGAATACTTTTATTCATTACACTCACTCCTAATTTAGAATTTTCTGAATAAAACACTCTTCTTTATAGTACCTGAAAATGAATGGTTATTCAATCTTTAGAGGGAATAAATATGAAACTTGATTAAAGGCGAATATTCCACTTAATAACAAACGTAACATTCGTATTTTAGATAAATACGGTTGATTTTCTCTTTACTCATGCTATAATGTTAGTAAATTAATAAAGTATCACTCATATAATAGCGGGGATATGGCCCGCAAGTTTCTACCAGATTGCCGTTAACAATCTGACTATGAGTGAGTAATAGAAAGTTGTTTTATTTAAAACAACCTTTCTATATCCTTTTGGCATATTAGCCCAAAGGTCATTGCTCACTCCATTTTTATTGTGAACATGACTTTTGGGCTTTTTATTTTTTAGGAGGTAAGTATGAAACTATTAGAGGAAAAAATTAAAAAGGACGGAATGGTCCTAAATGAACATGTTCTAAAGGTAGATTCGTTTTTGAATCATCAATTGGACCCTTTTTTAATGGACGAGATTGGCAAAGAGTTTGCTGCTCGGTTTAATGGAAACGGAATTACTAAAATTGTGACAATTGAATCATCAGGAATTGCACCTGCTGTCATGGCTGGATTACATATGATGGTCCCAGTGGTTTTTGCTAGGAAAAAGAAATCATTAACCCTTACAGATGATTTGCTCACTGCGAAAGTTTATTCGTTTACAAAGAATGAAACAAATGAAATATCGGTCTCAAAAAAATTTGTGGACACAAATGATAAAGTGCTCATTATTGATGATTTTCTCGCAAACGGAGAGGCTGCCCTTGGGTTGGTGAACATCGTTCAACAAACTGGTGCAGAGATCGCTGGTATTGGCATTGTAATTGAAAAATGCTTCCAAAACGGTTCCAAAAAGTTGCAAGATTTAGGTTTAAGGGTTGAATCTTTAGCTCAAGTTGCCTCACTAACAAATGATGAGGTTACATTTATTAATGAAAAAGTGGAGGAATGTATCTAATGAAACAACATCCTTTAAAAATAGCATCTTTAGGAATTCAACATGTGTTAGCCATGTATGCTGGTGCAGTGATTGTACCACTTATCATTGGTGGTGCACTAAAATTTTCCGGAGAACAATTAACCTATTTAGTTTCCATCGATATTTTAATGTGTGGGATAGCAACTATTTTACAAGTTTGGCAGAATCGTTTTTTTGGTGTAGGCTTACCAATTGTTCTAGGGTGTACCTTTACGGCTGTCGGACCCATTATTTCAATTGGCGGCCAATATGGTATTTCTTCCATTTACGGTTCTATTCTTATTTCAGGCCTAATCGTTGTTCTCATTTCACAATTTTTCGGTAAACTAATTAAGTTCTTCCCTCCTGTTGTAACTGGTTCAGTCGTTACCATAATAGGGATTACCTTAATTCCTGTTGCAATGAACAACATGGCTGGCGGCCAAGGGAGCCCTGATTTTGGCAGTATCTCAAATATCAGTCTTGCTTTCGGTACTTTGTTATTTATCATTTTACTTTATAGATTTACAAAGGGATTTATCCGCTCTATTTCAATCCTACTTGGATTGGTTGCTGGAACAATTGCAGCATCTTTAATGGGTAAGGTGAATTTTGCAGCTGTAATCGACGCTTCATGGTTTCATATGGTCAAACCCTTTTATTTTGGAACTCCTTCATTTGAATTAACACCGATTATTACAATGACATTAGTAGCTATTGTTAGTCTAGTAGAGTCAACAGGTGTCTATTTAGCATTAAGTGATATAACAGGAAAAAAGCTTACCGAGGAGGATTTATCAAGGGGGTATCGTGCAGAAGGAATTGCCAGTATACTTGGTGCCTTGTTCAATGCCTTCCCTTATACCACCTATTCCCAAAACGTTGGACTCGTTCAGTTGTCTGGTGTAAAAGGGAAAAATGTTATCTATACTATGGGTGGAATCCTAGTGGTCCTTGGTTTTGTACCAAAAATAGGTGCGTTTACGACGGTGATCCCAACACCTGTTCTTGGTGGAGCAATGGTAGCGATGTTTGGGATGGTTATTGCCTATGGAATCAAAATGCTAAGCAAAGTGGAATTTGCTTCACAAGAAAACCTGCTTATTATTGCTTGCTCAGTTGGTATGGGTCTTGGTGTAACTGCTGTACCTGATTTATTTACCCACCTTCCAGAAAGCATTAAAATCTTAACCAACAATGGAATTGTAGCTGGAAGCTTTACTGCTATCTTTTTAAACATTATTTTTAATGTAATTAAATCATCCAAGCAACAGCAAGCTACTTCCACCTTACGCGCATCATAATTTACACAAGAAAAAAATTAGGCGGAGCTACTCTATGCTCCGCCTGATTAAATCAATTAAACTCATTACACTATTTTGATTTGAAGAATTCGACACTGTTTTCGTAGACACATCTGTCCCCTGATTCCCTTCACCAGAACCAGTTATGGATTTCGTTACAGAAATAGGAGCAATATATACAGCTCCCCCAAAGTTGACAATACCACCAGAAATCGTACCGATACTTATCCCGTCTTGATTAATCGCCACCCTTTGTCCCCCTTTATTTTTTTACTAGTATATGTACAAGCTAGGGTGCTTGTCTAAACTTCTTCATTAATACTAATAAAAATAGAAAAGCCTATTTCGCTTCGTCATTTTTATTAGATTGAAGACACGCTTTTCTTTCTATCTTTAAAATCCATTTATAATATCCAAGTAATATCAGCAGCAGAATGGGATCTAGCAATGCTGCATGCCACAATTCCCACCAGCCATAATGAAAATAACCCCAAGGCTTTGGTAGTAAGGTTATCATTTCATACACGAGAATAACAATAGTAAAAAAAAGTATGTAAAAGCCTTGCTTTATGATCTTTGTTTTGAAGGGATAGAGGTTAAGAAAAATAAGATTTGCCGCAGGAACTAAAAATACATGCGGCAGTAATCCTGACCAATCAATTTCCTTGTCAAAATACCAGTAAGCATGGTATTTGAACTCGATAAAAATATCAAAAATAGTTTGAAAAGATACGGTAAAAGTCCAAATATGAACAATCTGATTCATAGTTAATCGTTTATTTGATTTGAAGGCAATGAAATTAAAAATGACAATTGCAATTAGGAGTCCAATCATGACATTTTCCTTTTTTTACGTTTAAGGTACCCCACTTAATAGGAGCATTATTCTTAATGTTTCCAAATAATTTACAGTTTTTCTCCAAAGGGACGGTCGTTCTAGTCTGCCACGAACCTGACATTTAAGAGATTGGCTCACAAAAATCTGGAATGTCGAAGAATGGTCACAATTATCCATTTAATAATATCTTAAAACTTCTGCGCCTTTGCAGGGGTTTTTCCTATTTTCAGAGGCTTTTACACTATTTCCGATATTTTACTATTGATTATTCCGATTTAAATAAATAGAACAAATCGATTTAATGAATTTATTTTAAAAAAGCATTTATCTATAATTTTAAAAGCAAGGACATATCTACTATATAAAACATAAGAACCGAGGAGATTTTGTTTATGAAAAAATGGTTGTCTATTATGATTACTGTATTGCTACTATTTTCTTTAGCTGCCTGTGGACAGAAAGAAGAAAAATCAAGTGAAACAAAAAAAGAAACCACAACTAAAGAAGTGTTTAAAATAGGTGCGATCCCTGACCAAAACGCTGCTGACCTAGAAAAAGGGATGACTGCTGTTGCAAATTACCTAAGCAAAAAAACAGGGATGAAGGTAGAGTTTGTACCGTCCGTTGATTATGCAGCACTTGTTACTGGCTTTCAACGTGGTGAAATTCATATGGCCTGGTTTGGCGGATTAACAAGTGTACAAGCTAGAAACCTTGTACCTGATGCAGAATCTATTGTCCAAAGACCTCGTGATGCAGAATTCCATTCTGTTTTTATTACCCAAGCATCAGAAAATATTAAGAAACTTGAAGATCTAAAAGGAATGTCTTTTACTTTCGGTAGTGAAAGTTCTACATCGGGCCATTTAATGCCACGTTATTACTTATCTGAAGCTGGTATCGATGCAAATAAAGACTTTGATGGCAAACCAAACTTCTCAGGTTCACATGATACAACGTACAAATTAATTGAATCAGGTGCGTTTAAAGCCGGTGCTCTAAACGAAGCAGTTTGGGAAGCAGCAGTTAAAGACGGCAAAGTGGATACAAATAAAGTAAAAGTATTCTATACAACACCAGCTTATTATGACTATAATTGGACTATTAACAGCAATGTTGAAGAAGTATTCGGTAAAGGTACGAAAAAGAAAGTAAAGGATGCCCTTCTTTCTATTACTGGTGAGCAAAAAGAAATCGCTGACTTATTCCAAACTGACAGCTTTGTAGAAACAAAAAATGATAACTACAAGAAGATTGAAAAGGTCGCAAAAGAATTACAGATTATTAAGTAGTAGGTGTAGTTGAGATGTCTTCAAATATAAAAATAGAAGCAAAAAATATATCGAAACACTATGAGCGGAAGATAGCCTTATCTTCCCTTTCTTTTTCTATAAATGAAGGAGAATTAGTTGCGTTAATTGGACCAAGTGGGGCAGGAAAAACCACCCTTTTGAATGCAATTGCCGGGTTGGTTCCTTTGAACAGCGGGGATCTCATAATAGATACTAAACTTCTTACTTCCTATAAAAAAGGCAAAGCTTTTGCCAAAAAAGTAGGAGTCATTCGCCAGCAATTCGACTTAATCGGACCACTTGCTGTTATTCATAATGTCCTAGCCGGGAAATTAGCTGACTGGGGTCTTTTCAAGTCCCTTTTGTCATTACTTGTTCCACAAGAAAAAGAACTAGCCGTCAATGCACTTGAACGAGTTGGATTAGCAGATAAAGTATATGAGATTACCTCTTCCTTATCTGGTGGCGAACAGCAGCGAGTAGCGATGGCACGATTAATGGTTCAAAAGCCAGAGGTAATTCTTGCTGACGAGCCTGTTGCCTCTCTTGACCCTGCGCGGGCAGATGATGTACTTTCTATGTTGACTAGTATTGTCACAGAGGAAAAGCAAACCTTAATCGCAAGCTTGCATTCTGTTGAATATGCGCGTAAGTATTTTACAAGGATTATTTCTCTAAAGAACGGAGAAATATTTTTTGATTTACCAACAGATCAAGTGACTGATGAATTGCTTAAAGACCTCTATCAGTTAAAGGAGCAAGGGTAAGATGACGAAACAAAGATCCATCTTTCGCGTGCATAACCGCTTCCTCCTCACTTTACTGTTAGTGGCCATTTTCGCTTGGAGTCTTTTCTCAATAAAATGGAATGCAGATTTATTTCATGCTGGCGGGATTCCCACCATGCTTCAGATTTTCGAAGGCATTATTCATCCTGATTTAACTGCCGATGTGCTATTCAAAGGGTTAGAATCATCATGGATCACCCTTGCTTACGCTGTGGCTGGAATGTCGCTGGCAATTATTTATGCATTTATTGTTGGGGTTCTGGCATCAGGTACATTAACGTCAAACCGAGTTTCCCGAATGGTTTCAAAAGTATTTTTTAGAGGGATTTTAGGTTTTACAAGGTCTATTCATGAATTAATCTGGGCTTGGCTATTTGTGGCAGCAGTGGGGCTTTCCCCCTACGCCGCTATCTTTGCCCTTGCCATTCCTTACGGTGGAATTCTTGGCCGTATATTTGCAGATATGTTAAATGATGTGCCACAGAATCCAATTAAAGCCTTAAAATCTTCCGGGGCATCGCGACTGCAAACTCTAATTTATGGCTACCTCCCCTTAGTTTGGGCAGATATGATTAGTTACACCATGTACCGCTTTGAGTGTTCCATTCGCTCTTCAGCTATTATGAGCTTTGTTGGACTTGGTGGCTTGGGATATCAAATTCAATTATCTCTCGCTGACTTGAAATACGATCAAGTATGGACGTATGTGTTTTTTCTCATTGGGCTTGTATTATTCGTTGATATTTGGAGTAATTTTGTCCGAAAAGGGTTAACTGACCGGAAAAGAAGAAAGGGCTTAAGCCCTGGTTGGATGTCCACTTTCTTCACTCTGTTGTTAATCGCTGCCTCCTGGTTCTTTATTACTCTTGGGGAGAATGCTCAACTATTTGAGCTATTGTCAGATAAGAATATAGAATATGCGAAGAAGTTTTTCGGTGGATTAGTAGGGCTCCATCAAGAGAATCCGGCCTTTCTCAACGGAGACAGCTGGTCTTCTGCATTAAAATTAACGCTTGAAACACTAGAAATGAGTATTATGGCAATCGGATTTTCGACCCTTGCCGCTTTCTTAACTGTGATTCCTGCTGCAAGAAATATAGCGAATGGAAACCTTACTTCTTCAAAGCGATGGTATAACTGGTTTTTATATGGTCTTGTCCGCGTCTCCTATATCTTTTCTCGCTCCGTACCTGAGCTTGTTTGGGCGATGATGATCATTTTCATCTTCAAACCGGGGATTTTACCGGGTGCTATTGCTCTTGCTCTCCACAATTTCGGTATACTAGGGAAGCTTTGGGCGGAGGTTATTGAGGATATGGATCCACGACCAATAAGAAATCTAGCATCGTCAGGTGCATCTAAGATCCAAACTTTCTTTTATGGAATCCTGCCAACGGTGTTACCACGATTTCTTACCTATATTCTCTATCGCTGGGAAGTAATTATGAGAACAACTATTGTGGTTGGATTTGTTGGCGCAGGCGGCCTTGGTATGGAATTTAAATTGGCAATGAGCTTTTTCCAATATACTCAAATTACTCTGCTTCTCCTTTGTTATATGATTCTTGTCATTCTTGCAGACTTTGCATCAGAAAGTACAAGAAAAGCAGTGAAATAGGTAAAGAGGATGTCAAAATTGGCATCCTTTTTAGATATCTACGAAATATTCAGGTGTTAATTTACGTTAATTGATTGTTTATTTGCGAAAACTCAGTTTTATTTGCGATTCGACTGGTTTTAATTGCGAAAACTAAGGTTTTATTAGCGTAATTCCAAGTTTTATTTGCGAATCTTCCCCTTCAATAATTAGCTAGGCTTTTTATTCGTATCTTTTGGCTGTTGTGCTTTTCTAACAAGATTTCCTCCATCAAAGTGTCTCCCATAGGTGGTGACAATTTCCGCGGCTTCCTCATAGGTAGGTATACGACCATTGCACTTCCAAGTCAAAAAGTATGATTGAACCTTCCCGCTATAAAACACCCAGCTAAAGAACTTACGTGAGAAATTATGCACGCCACTTGTTCGGAAAGAGTTCATCTCTTTTCCTACTTTCCAAACTGTCATGGTTTGACCTATACCACCCTCTAACTGCCCTTTTAACTCGGCATACAAGAGATTCTCATTTTTACTCATTGCTTTCATAATCATTTGGTTTAACATTCCATTGATGATGAGACGCGGAATGTTAAACTGCTCTCCTCTTGTAACCGAAACAACCGCATTAGGTGGAAGGTCTATATCCCGATCACCTAATATATATGCCCCGCCATACTTATTATTTGGATCAATTTGCTTTTTCCATTGCTTTTTCATTCTCATCATCCCCATATTCAATATGAATATATATTCACTGATATCATAGCAAACTTTTATAATTTTATGAATATTTTTTGTTACTTTCTTCCTATTAATTAGATAATTTTTCCACAATAAATCAATTATAGTATAATAGATTCAACAGAAAATAATTGAAAATGGTGGGAAATAGAAATGTACAAAATAATGATCATCGAGGATGATCCCAAAATAAGATCGATTATTGCTCATACATTATTAAAGTGGAAATTTCAGCCCATTGAAGCGAATGACTTTGAACAAATTGACCGGGAATTTATCGATAGTAAACCACATCTGGTGCTCCTCGATATTAATCTACCAATATATGATGGCTATTATTGGTGTAGTAAATTTCGTCAGTTATCCAGTGTCCCTATTATCTTCATCTCTTCCCGTTCCCAAAATATGGATATTGTCATGGCGATGAACATGGGTGGAGATGATTTTATTCAAAAGCCCTTTTCACTCGATGTACTAATGGCTAAAATAAATGCTATTTTTAGAAGAGTATATACCTATAAAAAGGAAGAAAAAGATTATTTGGAGCATCGAGGAGTCTTCCTCCATGTCTCTAAAGGCATTATCTCGTATCGCGAGAAAGAACTTAATTTAACTAAAAATGAATTTCAAATTTTATATTTATTACTGAAAAAAAAGGAATGTATTGTGTCGCGAGATGAAATAATGACTGTACTTTGGGAAAGTGAAAATTTTATTGATGATAATACATTAAGTGTCAATATCGCCCGGCTACGTAGGAAACTAGATGAATTCGGTCTTAATGAATTCATCGAAACAAAAAAAAGACAGGGATATGTAATTAAATGAAATTATCACACTTTCTCTCTGATCAAAAATGGTTTGTACTCACTTTTTCATTCGTTTTACTTTTTACAGTCATTTTGATTAGTGTTGACCCAAAACTCCACATCTCTTTAGGAAGTCTAGTTTATTTAGTCATCCTCTCTATAATGGTTTATTGTGGATGTTTTCTTGGCACTTATTTTTTTAAAAATTATCAACTAAAAAAATGGAAACAACTCCCATCAAACGGGTATTATTCAGATTCTATCCCGTTAGCCGTAACACACGAACAACAAATTTACATTGATGCCATGAAACGCTTAAGTGAGCAGTATTTAATGAACAATCATATGCGTGATGAAGAAAATAAAGAGCAGTTAGAATTTATGACACAATGGTTTCATGAGATAAAAACGCCAATTGCTGTCAGTCGATTATTACTGGAAACTGAAGTTGACTCCCCTAGTCTTCTGGACGAAATCAATAAAATTGAAGCATTTGTGGAACAAGCTCTTTATTTTTCACGTCTTCATGAATTCAATAAAGATTACATGATTGAAGAAATTAATCTTGAGAAATGTTTAAAGGAAATGATTAAAGCGGAGTCAAAAACTTTTATTTCAAAGAGGATAAAAGTTTCATTTAAGACAAGCCAATTAACCGTCATTAGTGATCAAAAAGGGTTGATTTTTATTATCAGGCAGCTTCTTCTTAACTCATTAAAATACTCAGATAATCACAGTGAAATCTCCTTTTCTATTAATCAAGAGAACAGAACGCTGACTATTCGTGATCATGGAATTGGAATTCCACCTGAAGATCTTCCCCGTGTATTTGAAAAAGGATTTACAGGAAAAAACGGTAGAGCATATCAACGCTCCACTGGAATGGGGTTGTATCTGGCCAAGAAAACAGCAGATAAATTGGGACATGAACTTTCTATCTTTTCGACTGTTTGCTCAGGAACCGAGGCTATACTTTATTTTCCTGAACGATATAATTTGTATACTGGACAAAAAACAAGCTCTGAATAGGAGCTTGTTTAATTTCCCTTTATTATTTTAAAATAAGAAGTACTCGTTAACCAATAGTAGATAAGGTATATACATAAATAGACTCCTAGACAAATAATAAAAGGCACTTGAATATTAATAGGTAAATAATCTGCAAGTACAGTCAAGAAAACAGCACTATGACTAATTGCTAAAACCAGTGGAAGAAAAAAGGTAAAGCCTACTTGTCTAGTGATGGACCGTTTCACTTCTTTTTCTGGAATACCAATTTTCTCTAAAATTTTATACCGCGCTTTATCTGAGGTTGCTTCCATTAGTTGTTTAAAGTAGATGATGCTGCCTGTAGCTAACAGAAATACAAGTCCTAGGAACCCACTTATAAATATAAGTAAACCGTATGTTTCTAAGCTGTAATGATACTTTTCATAAAAACTAGAGTAAATAGGGCTAGGTGTCTTATCGACATATTTATAGGGTTCTGAAAATCGATTAATTTTATTATTTAATGCTTTGAGCTCTTTTTCATTCTCTAATTTATATATATAAAGATTTTCCGATTTCAGGTCCTTTTTTAAGTCGTTAAACAGTGAATCACTTATCACTAGTGGGAATAACCTTTCCCCTTGATTAAGTAAGGAATAACCTTTATAGTCAGTTATTTTAACAGTCTGAATGTTTGGCAATGAAAGTGTTTTTCCACTATAAGGATCATTAGTTTGGTCAAGATTGCCATCATAAAAAGTAATCGCTTCATTCATTCCAAGATGAACTTCCTCTTTCACTCCCCTCTTTTTCATCAGTTTATGAAAGGAATCCTCAGAAAAAAGGACGATTTGAAAAAAATCAGGTACTCTTTCTAAAATAGATACATCAGTTTGGATGGGTAGATATTCTACTTTTTGGCTATAGATGATACTTCTCAAAGAATCCTTTTCAATCATTGCTTGCAGCTTATCATTGTCTTTGTCATCCATTAAATTAAAAATATAACTATAGGGATTCTCTTTTTTAGAAATGGAATCAATATGATAATAAAAACTATAGGTCAACACACAAGCAACAATAGTAACACTACTTAATAGGGATATTACTGTTAAGACTAGAACATTCCCCTGCATTCGATACTTGAGATGACTAACACTAAGCAAATTTTTTCCCTTGTAATAAACTGAGGTTATCTTTTTTACTATGATTAATACATAGTTCGAAACTGAATGCATAAATAAGTATGACCCTATTATCAGGAGAATGACTGATGTTAGGGTCCTAATGCCAGTAGGTTCAATTAAACTCAAATCTCCTGGATTTAGAATGAAAAAATAGCCAGAACCAATAAATGTAATTGCTAGAAAACTAGTAATGGCAGGTGCCTTCCCCCTACTCTCTCCTTTTCTTTCTGCTTTAAAGAGTTCAGCCAATGAAAACCGATAAATCAATCGATAACCATGAACAGATGTAATCACTATGATGAGTAGAAAAAAAACAATCGTTTGAAGCAAAGCACGAGATGACAGGGTAAATGTCACTTCTAGAGAAAAATCCATTATTTTAAATATAATCATCATAAACAGTTTTGAGAAAAGAAGACCGATACTAATTCCAAGGATCAGTGCCGCCATACCAAGAATTAAATTTTCGTAAAAAAGGAGTTGCCCTACTTTTCTTTTACTCATCCCGAAAAGGGAATATAACCCAATTTCCTTTTTTCGTTTTCTAGTAAAAAAAGAATTGCTATACCAAATAAAAATAGCAGAAAATAACATTAAGACAATGGAGGCAACATGAAAAGCAGATGCCATCTTTCCAAGTGTAACAGTGGAACGAAGTAATTGTTCATTGTATTCTAGCGAAACAAAAGTAAAATAAATAGAGATACTTACCACCATAGAGTTTAAATAAATGATATATTGGCGAATGCTTTTTTTTATGTTTTTACTAGCTAGGCTATACAATGTCATATTGCATACCTCCTAGTGTCGAAAGAATATCAAGTATTTGCTGAAACATCTGCTTGCGGGAATATTCCCCTTTTCGAATCTCCGTATAAAGGGACCCATCCTTAATGAAGATAATTCGTGAGCAAAAACTAGCTGCATAGGCATCATGAGTGACCATTAAAATAGTTGATTGTTTTTCCTTATTTAGGATAGAAAGTGTTTCTAGTAATTGATAAGCCGATTTGGAATCGAGAGCACCGGTTGGTTCATCGGCAAAAATGATACTAGGGTTGCCCACAATGGCACGACAAACAGCTGTACGCTGCTGTTGCCCACCAGATACTTCATATGGGTATTTTTCAAGGATATCTTGGATTCCAAAGCGATTAGCAAGTTCATTCACTTTTTTATTCATTTCAACCACTGACATGTGACTAAAAGCTAATGGTAACAGAATATTTTCTTTCATCGTTAATGTATCAAGTAGATAATAATCTTGAAAAATAAACCCCATTTTACTTCTTCTATATTCTGTTAAATCTTGATCTGACATGTTTTGGATGTTACTTCCTTCTATACTAATAACCCCTGATGAAGGTTTTTCAATAGAAGATAACACATTAAGTAGCGTTGACTTTCCGGCACCCGAAGGGCCCATTACGCCCACAAATTCTCCTTTGATCAATTTTAAATCGATATCTTTAAGAGCAGAAAAGGAGCTTCTTCTAGTACTAAAGACTTTATTTACTCCACTTGCATTCAAAATGATTTCCAATCTATTCTCCCCCATTTAGTAAATTCCTTATATTTACTATAAGAAAAATACCGCTGCCTTACCATATTTCATCCTTACACAACGGCCATTGTACCTTACATTATTGTAAGGTTAATTCATACTCTTTACTAAACCATATCATACCTACAAAACTGAAGCTAAAATGAATGTTTTAAGGTTGTATTGTTACTGTACTTTCCATTATTCTATTAATAGTGTGAATTTACCATATGACAACAACAGTTGAAATCATCTAAGGAGTGAAACCTTTGCAAACAAAAAAAGCTTTACCTATTTTATTTGTAGTGATGTTTTTGGTTATGGTTGGGTTTGGTATTATTATCCCAGTCTTACCTTTCTACGCTGAAGAAATTGGAGCGAACCCAACTGAGCTTGGATTATTGATGGCCGTTTATTCACTCATGCAACTCATTTTTGCACCGATTTGGGGACAGGTTTCAGATCGGATCGGGCGTAAACCTGTAATGATGATCGGTATAACCGGACTTGCCTTATCCTTCTTTATCCAAGCCATTTCAACTGATCTATGGATGTTGTTTGCAGCAAGGATTTTAGGTGGTATTCTCTCCTCTGCTAATATGCCAACTGCTATGGCGTATGTGGCAGACATTACAACAGAAGAAAATCGTGGAAAAGGTATGGGGATTGTGGGGGCTGCCACTGGCCTAGGCTTTGTTTTCGGTCCAGCAATTGGTGGGATTTTTTCAAAAATCAGCTTGAGTATGCCTTTTTATTTAGCTAGTGGATCATCTTTAATTACCTTGGTTCTGGTTTTCCTTTTACTTAAAGAATCTACTAATAAAAAGAACACCGTTAAAAGAGACTCTATTTGGAAAGCATTTAGCTCAAGTGTCTCAGTTCTTTTCTTTGTGCAATTACTAATTTCTTTGTCTCTTTCCGGACTAGAGGCAACCTTTGCGTATTTTGCAGCAAAAAGAGCTGGTTTAGAGAGCACTCAACTCGGATATATTTTTATGATCATGGGTTTTGGCAGTGCCTTGGTACAAGGGGGATTAGTCGGCAAATTGACTAAGAAATACGGAGAAAGCCCAGTCATTCAAGGGGGAATCATTGTTTCAGCCCTGGGTTTTGGCTTAATTTTACTAGTACATAACTTTTCAACAGCTGCCATCTTTTTAACCATTTTTGGGTTAGGAAATGGTGTGATTCGTCCGAGTGTATCTTCACTAATTACGAAAATGTCTACTGCTGGCCATGGGAGTTCAACGGGACTTCTATCTTCCTTTGATTCTCTCGGTCGGATAATGGGACCGCCAATTGGTGGCTGGCTATTCTCACTCTCGATAGGTCTCCCATATATTTCAGGTGCAGTGATATCCATAGCCGCATTTATCTTATTTATTCTGTTTCGACCGCAGATGGCTGCTGTCAAAACAACCAACATGTAATATCTTAAATTTAAGGAATATGTTGCTAGGACATGCATAAAATGGGTTATGAGGATTGATGTATAAAGGAGCCTGGAAGAATGAAACGTAAAACCTTTATTAATGTATGTTTCCTTATCGCCATTTTAGGTTTTGCTGCCTATCTTGATTCCCCTTATTCTTTTTTGAATAAGGATTATGCCTACTCTGCCGACCAGCCTGTTATGGCTCAGCCGGTTGACGTAGAAGCATCGGAAGACATTCCTGTTTTAGAAGAAAAACTTGAAAAGCGGGAAAAAGTGAATGGGTATATCCTTGAAACGTATGAGGAATATGAGGTTTATAAAGACAAGGATGGAAATGTGGTAAAAAGTGAGCCTACAGGGAAAACGGATACCCTGAAGTATTGGGATTACAACGATAATGATGAAGATAATAACGAAACACGCTGAGATATTTCAGCGTGTTTTTAGCATTAATCGTGTTCGTTAACAATAGGTAAGGTAAGATTTGATAAAATCCTTTATGGGATGAAAGCATGTCACATAACTTTCCCGAATTATTCCCTTATAAAAAGCTCATACTATTAAAACTACATTTCTTGTTTGAAGGGGGTTATATTGGTGGATTGGAGTTTAGTTTGGAAGGCGGTACTTATTGTACTTTTTGGTACATTAATATTAAGAATAGCTGGAAGAAAAACAATTTCTCAAATGACCATCGCTGAAACTGTAATTATGATTGCAATTGGGTCTCTTCTTATTCAACCCGTCGCTGGTCCAAAACTAGGAAACACATTTTTGGTCGGTGCGGTCTTAGTAGCAACCCTCATTACCTTAGAATTTTTACAACTAAAATCAGATTCTTTTGAAAAACTCTTTACAGGGAAATCAAAAGTACTTATTGAAAATGGAATAATAAATGAGAAAAATTTAAAGAAGTTGAGATTAACAGTTGACCAACTTGAGATGAATTTACGCCAAAATAATATTACAAAATTTAGTGATGTTCAATGGGCAACTTTAGAACCAAATGGACAATTAGGATTCACCCTTATACCAGAAGCACAGCCAGTGACAAAAAAAGAATTTGCAGAGATAGTACACATGATCTCTGCAACCCATTCAAATTTTGTACAACTTAGTAATCAACTTTCTAAGATGGATACTCAAAATCAACAAGCGAATATTTTTACTGAAGTAAAAACCAAAGAGCATCCTTTCCCGCCCCCTAAACATTTGCAATAAGACAAACAGGCTACTTATTTATCTTTTGCGGACAAACCTATTGAAAATTCACCTTAAACATGTATAATTCATAGTATAACTATAGGAATTAATTGAATAGGAGGTTCGCATATGCGCTTTCTAAAAAATCTCTTTGCTGAACATTGTCCTAAATGTAATAAAGTATTAGAAACCC
Organism: Neobacillus phoenicis; assembly: GCF_047302305.1. NCBI lineage: Bacteria > Bacillati > Bacillota > Bacilli > Caryophanales > Bacillaceae > Neobacillus > Neobacillus phoenicis. Next base: position 3,039,421 of record NZ_CP154847.1, read on the forward strand.
ACCGTTCCAACACCTTAAAAGCAATCGTGATAAAGTCATGTCCAGATCAACATTATCAAAAGGAATTTCATCCTGCCTTTGAAACATATATTGAAAGTGACAGGGTTTCATAAATAAAAATAATAACATTGAAAAACAGAACGAAAAAACTTCGTTCTGTTTTTATTTATCTATTTTATTATTTGTATACCAATTAGAGTCAAGATTCATAAAAGCAGAGACAATGAAAAAGGTGGTTTTTTTTGCAGGAGCCATTCTTATTGGTTGGAAAGTAGTTCCTTTATTTTTAAAGCGTTTTGCCAAACTATTAGTAACCGAAACTGTTATTTCCTCAGCATTAATTATTTGTTTTGTATATGCCTACTTGGCGGAATATACATGGGTTGCCGCAATTATTGGTTCTTATATTGCTGGAGTAGCCATTAGCTTAACAAACTTTAAACATGAAGTCTTCGAAAAAGTGGAGACAATTGGTTATTCTATTTTTGTTCCCGTCTTTTTCACTTCAGGGTGACTGCTCAATTTGGTGGGATAAGTAAACATATTGGACTAATCGCACTGTTAAGTATTCTAGCTATTTTAACTAAGTTATTAGGAGCTTCTCTTGCTGCAAAATTAGCCGGATTCTCTTGGAATAGTTCATTGGGTATTGGTTCTGCAATGGTCTCACGTGGAGAGGTGGCCCTAATTATTGCGGCTATCGGCTTAGAGGCCAACCTATTAAATACAGAATTATTTGCAGTATTAGTAGTTGTCGTTCTTATTACCACGATTGTTACTCCTCCGATGATGAAGTGGTTTTTCAAGCCCAAAAAGGTGGAGCAAAGTGTTTAGAAGTTCATATCATTTTGGACTAATATTAAAATAGGCTGACTCCTTTAAATGGAGTCAGCCCTTTAATTATTATCCAATTAATATCTTTTCTTCGGCATATCTAACTTTTGATTCAGGGCGATTAGACATTAAAGCAAAGGCCATTGTTAATGGGCCAATTCTTCCAATAAACATGAGAATTGTGATTAAAATTCTTCCGATTGGCGAGAGATCACCTGTCAATCCTGCAGATAATCCTACTGTACCAAAGGCTGAGATGGTTTCAAACAAGATCTTACTCATGGAAGCATGTTCAGTAAAAGTTAGTAAAAAGAAAATGGTGAATATAAAAATAATCGCGGTAACACCGATGGATAAGGACTTATTCACTAATCTCCATGAAATCCGCCTTCTAAAAATATTAACATCTTCCCTATTGGTCACTACTGTCCAAAAAGCTAACATAATGATGGCAAAAGTTGTTACTTTAATTCCTCCACCAGTAGACCCTGATGAGGCTCCAATAAACATAAGTGCCATCATAAACACTAGAGATGATTGTGTCATTTGACCAATATCTATAGTATTGAAGCCAGCTGTTCGAGGAACAACCCCCTGGAAATAGGACGCCCATAGTTTGTCATCCAGACTAAGCTTTCCAATGGTATGAGGATTATTAAATTCAGCAACCAAGATAATTAGAAACCCTACTACATTTAAGATTAAAGTCATAAGTAAAGCTACCTTTGAATGTAGAGACAATCTCCGCAAGGATCTTTTTTGCCATAATTCAAGGATCACCGTAAAACCAATACCGCCGATGATGAATAACATTGTAATTACTATGTTTACTGTCGGGTCTCCCACCCACTTACTTAAACTATCTGATTCAAGTCCAAAACCAGCATTGTTAAAAGCAGAAATAGAATGAAAAATCCCATAATAAATCGCTTTTCCGACGGTCATTTCATTTGACCAGCGAATAGCTAAAAAGATAGCACCAAGAATTTCAACAATTAATGTGATCGTAATAATCCTCCGAACAAGCTTTACTACTCCAGACAGAGTAAAAAGATTTAATGAATCTTGGAGGAGTAGCCTTTCCTTCAAGCCGATTTTCTTGCCCAGGATAATAAACATTAAAATTCCGGTCGTCATAAAACCCCAGCCGCCTATTTGAATTAGAAAGAGAAGGACAATTTGTCCGAATAGTGTAAATGTGGTTCCTGTATCCACAACGGCTAAACCTGTAACACACACTGCAGAGGTTGCCTCAAACAAAGCATCTATGAAGTGTAAGCCACGCCCTTCTTCATATGTTGAAAAAGGAAGCATTAACAAAAAAGTACCTATCAAAATTAAGATGGCAAATCCTATTGCCAAAATTTGTGCGGGGTGTAATTTGATTAAATTTCCCCTTTTTTTAAATAAATTCACCATTTCGCCTCCATCGAATCACTGCAGATACAGTTTAGTACCCCTTTTTTTATTAAAAAGCACGTATACTTTATAATTCCCTGATTTCAAATATGTATCAAACTTGGTAATTTTAAATTTAATTACGAATCATATCTTACTATTACAAGAATAATTTGTAAATATGATTATTGCCTTACAGGGTATTGGGGAAATAAAAAAGGAGGCTGACTCTTATATAATGAGTCATCCCCCTATAATTTACACGTAGGATTCTTGGTTAATTTTTAAGATTTGTAATGACTTAATATGATAGCCGTCAACTTCAAGGATTTTAAACTCATAGTCGTTATACTTCAAAGTATCACCTTTGACTACATCGATCTTTTCTGACAAGATCCAGCCGCCGATTGTATCCATATCTGTATTTTCAAGGTCTAGGCCAAATAAATCATTAATCTCATCTATCAAAACTTTTCCATCTACGATGGTTTTTGTTTCACTAATTTTATTAATTTCGGGTACCTCATCCGCATCAAATTCATCCCGGATTTCCCCGACAATTTCTTCTAATATATCCTCAACCGTCACTAATCCTGCAGTACCGCCATATTCATCCATCAAGATAGCCATATGCACACGTTCCTTTTGCATTTTAACTAGTAAGTCATGAATAGGAATGGATTCAATCACTTGAATCACCGGACGAACATACTCTTCAATTGATGCTTCAACATTTTTACCTTTGATATATTCAGTAAATACCTCTTTCATGTTCACCATACCCACGATGTTATCTTTCTCTCCATCAATGACTGGGTATCTTGTATAATTTTCTTTGGTAACAATTTGCAAGCATTCATCCAAGGATTGTGAAATATCAAATGCTACAATTTCTGTTCGTGGCACCATAATTTCGTTCGCGTGACGATCATCAAATTCAAAGATGTTATTCACATATTTATATTCAGATTGATTAATTTCACCACTTTTGTAGCTCTCTGAAATGATTAATTGCAGTTCTTCCTCAGAATGTGCCACTTCATGTTCAGAAGCAGGCTTTAAACCGAAGATGCCTGTTACTAATCGAGCAGAACCATTTAAAGCCTTGATAAATGGGTACATTATTTTATAAAACAGAATCATGGGCCTTGCAAAGGTCAGCGTAACAGCCTCTGCTTTTTGAATCGCAATGGTCTTTGGTGCTAGTTCACCAACCACAACATGAATAAATGTTACAGAAGCAAATGCAAGGATAAATGATAGGACGCCTGAAATTGACTCTGGTAATTGAAAATGAACAAACAGAGGATGAAGAATATGTTCAACTGTAGGTTCACCCAACCAACCTAATCCCAAGGCAGTCACGGTAATCCCTAATTGACAAGCTGAGAGATATTCATCTAAATTTGTTACAATTGTTTTCGCAGCGATGGCGTTTCTGTTTCCTTCAGCAACTAGCTGATCAATTCGCGACCCACGTATTTTAACAATAGCAAACTCATAAGATACGAAAAATGCTGTAAACGCAATTAAAATTGCTATTATTATTAAATTACCAATAATCAATGGTCTCCTTACTTAAAATAAAGTAAGGATTACACCTCCTGTTATATAAGGAATCTATTTATTTATAAGTTTTCTATAGAACAACTTGTTCAAGGAACACTCCCTTTAACAAGTAATTATACCACGATAAACCGTACAGTCAACGTTACGGTTTAAATACGAAAAGCGAAAAAGATATAAATCTTCTCACTATTTTGGAAAAGATCTATATCCATTCTGAATTATAATACCTTCCATTAGATAGTGGTAATAATTGGACCGTTTTTTGTAAGTATGAGTGTATGTTCAATTTGCGCCACAAAGCTCTTTTTAGTTACATAGGTCCATCCGTCATCCATTTGAAAGACTTCCTCTTCTTCAGTGGAGATAAATGGTTCAAAGGCGATAACCATACCTTCTTTTAACAGTTCATCATCCCAAGGCTCGAAATAATTATATACATGGTCAGGTGCTTCATGGATAGAACGGCCAACCCCGTGACCTGTTAGATTTTTAATAACTGTTAATCCATTCTGTCTTGCAGTTTGGATTACCGCTTTTCCGATTCCACTTTTCTTTGAACCTGGTTTAGCTTTCTTCAAGCCTGCTTCGAACGCTTCTTTTGCCACGTTACAAATTTTTGTTAAAATCGCTTCACCCTGTCCAACAACAACCGAAATACCGGTATCAGCAAAATATCCGTTCTTTGAGCCTGACACATCGATGTTGACGAGGTCTCCTTCCTGAATTACACGCTTACCCGGAATCCCATGTGCCACTTCTTCATTAACACTGATACATGTATACCCTGGAAAATCGTATTCACCTTTTGGTGCTGAAACGGCTCCTGCCTTTTCGAATAACTCTCCTGCTAATTCATCAAGTTCTAATGTTGTAATTCCGGGTTTCACCTTCTGTACCAATGCATCTCTAATAGAAGCAACTATTTTTCCAATTTCCTTTAAGCCATTATAATCCTCTTCGGTTTTTGCAATCATTGTACTTTCCCCAATCATAATAATAATTTACTTAGAAAAATCTCCATTCTTAGATTGTACCTATACTGCCGCAAAAATCCAAGTAACTAGATCTTTTTGTATAATCAGTTCATGTAAGTGATATTAATCAAGACACTCTCAAATGAAAATATTTATCATCGAACAATTTTTTCATATCTAAACTTAAATAGAACAGAAGGCTGAATCCATTGCTAATGGATCAGCCTTTTATCGTCTTCAACTTTTACTGAAGCTTCCAAATTAAAGATCGTCGATAAAAGAGAAAGATTATTACATTCAATACCGCGGAACTAATAAATATCGAAGAAGTTCCCCACCAGTTAATCATCCACCCTGAGAATAACATACTAATCGGCATGCCTATTCTGAACAAAGAACCTGTCAAACCTCCTATTCTTCCCATAAACTCAGAGGGTGTTTGCTCATGTCTAAAAGTATAAGCACAAATAATATAAATAGTTGTGGAATAGCCATTCAAGAGCAAACAAACGGACAATAAAATAAGATTCTCTGTTAAATAAAAACCTGCATAAGCAATTGAATTCCCAATGATAGCAGCACCAAATAATACTCCCAATTTAAACCTAATTCTTAAACGATTAATAGTTAAACTAGCGAGTAATCCACCTACTCCAGCAAAAGCTAAAATAATCGAAAGAACAGAATTAGATAGATGTAAATCCGCTGTTCCAAAAATTAAAACAGTATTACTTACAACAATCATAGTGCAGTTGATGAATAAAATGAACAAAGTCATGGTTTTGAGTGCTTTATTTTTCCTAAAAACATCCCAACCCTCTTTAAAATCCGACCAAAATGAGTTTTTATTTCCTTTTTTCACAGGCTCATTTACCGAAAGATTCATGATTAAGACATAGGCCAATACGTATAAAATCACTGTTATAATTAAGCCCTGGGCCTTGTTGGCAAATAATAGAACAAACCCTAAGAAGACTGGACCCATGATCCCAACAAAAGTTTCAATAAATGAAAATTTTGCATTTGCATTTGTTAGCAGTGGAAGAGGCACACTTAATTTAATAAGACTCACTTGGGTATTAAAAAAGCCATAATTTAGTGTCATTAAGATAAATCCAAACAAATAAAAGAGAATTGGTTTGTATAAGTGCGCCCCAAACATACTATACATGATAAGTAGGACGACCGCTTGAACGAGAATCATCCACATAGCCCATTTCTTTTTATTCACTCTGTCCACTATGATTCCGACAACAATTCCAAAGAATAAATTTGGTAATAGTTCCGCCGTCCTCATGGATGTCATGACGATAGAAGAACCTCCAGATAAATCATACATAATTAACGGTAATAGAAGTTCATAGATTTTATTCCCTATACTTAATAACAAACTAGCAGCAAGTAGGAAAGTGAATTCCTTGTATTGCCAAATAGTAACCTTTTGATAAGACTGATCAATTGCCATTAGATTTTCTCCTCTGCTTTATATTTGTACTTTCATTGTACGTTGGCAATGATCAGCTAAAAATCGTAAAACTTTTTCTTTTTTTTCATGTTTTTCAAATGAAAAAGAAGCCACTAGGACTTCTTTAATTATCTACATTTAAGTTGTCGAGTTTAATTTGTTTGTACCACAGGTCTTTAAAGTCAATCCACATTCTTGAGTTAAAGGAAACTCCTTCTAAGGTGGTATCATAGGAAACCTCCACTTGTTTATGAACTAAGAAACTCAAGACGCCCTCTTCAACAAGGAACTTTTCGAGTTCACGATACTTCTTTATTCTTATAGAAGGATGAATCTCTTCTTTAATTCTTGTTATCCATTCATTCATTGCTTCTTTCATTGAAACAGTTAAAAAAGGATGAATAAACCCTTTTTCAAAAAGGAATAACTCAAATAGGGAAATAAAGTTTCCATTTGGTGTTCCTTCAAATAAAACCATATCTACCCCTTCTAACATCAGATCATCTTGGATTTTATCCCACTCCACAATTTTTACTAGTACATTTATACCCTTTTCTATTAATTGTTGTTGTATCAAATAGGCATCGGTTGCATGGCGATTGTAAGTGACAAGTGTCAATTTCTCCCCACTATACCCTGTTGACGATAAATTCTCTTTGCCAGAAACCTTTGTTTCTTTTTCAACGACCGGAAATTGTTCGTTAAACTCTTCATTTAACATAAAACCACTGGCAACACCCAACCTTGGCTTTCCTAAATGGGTTAGTTTATCCCGATCAATAAGGGATAGTATGTATTTCCTTAACATTAGATTTTGGATTGGACCATTTTTTGCTACGTTCATTGTTAAAATGTTCGTTCCAGAAAAAATACTCTGTTTGTCATTCCATTCCGTCATAGCAGTTGATAGACTTTCACCAGTATCAAAAATAAGTCTATTTCTTTCTTCCATATCTTCTCTTAAGTCTTCTGGCAATCTAACGATCTCTACTTTGTCCAAATGTGGACGACCTTCAAAGTAGAATTCAAAAGCAGTTAATACGCAATGATCCGAATCAACTGAATCAACTTTAAATGGTCCAGTCCCTTTTGGTAGTTTAGCAAATCCTACAGAAGAATCAAAAATATCAATGATAGACATTGGTGCAAACGAAACAAAATGTAAAAACAAATTATTAGGCTTATGTAGTTGAAAAAGGATGGAGTATTTTGATAGTACTTTTATCTCTTTTATATCACTGACTAGCCATTTATGAGGAGATTGCCATAATCTCATGATGGAATGTTTCACATCTTCAGCTGTTAATTCTCTACCATTATGGAACCGGACTCCCTTTCGCAAATAAAATAACCAGCTTTTTTTATCCTGACTGCATTCCCAATTGTGTGCAAGACTTTTACGAAAGGATCTGTTTTTATAATCATATTCCACTAATGTATTATAAACCTGCATTACCATATGAGCATCTAAGTCGAAAAAAACATGAACCGGATCGATAGTAGTAAGTGGTCTGTAGATTGGGAATCGTAGTATTTCTAATTCCATGTTATCTATTGAATTCACTTGTTTATAACCAAAATAAGTAGACACCCATTCCATGATAAAGGATTCTACTTTTGTACCTTCTCCAAATTCTTTTACTAGCTCCAAAGCTTTCATGATCTCATTTTTATTTAAGAGCACATCTGTTTGTTGTTGTAAACTTTGCTCGAGATTTTCTAAAAAAATGATGGTAGAGCTGTTTCCTCTTCCTTTCCCTGAATGAAAATCAATTAGTTTTTCATCCTTTAACTTATTTAGAACGAGTTTGACGTTCCTTTGTGTGCAAAAAAGAATTTGCACTAAATCATTCATGGTTGTTCGAATGGGTACATGGTTTTCATACGATTGAAAAGCACGCCTTAACATTAGAAAATAGTATAAATACTGAGAATTCATACGATACCTCCAATCGTTTTCTATTTATTTCTATTTTATAGGTTATTTTCTTTTGAAGAAACAAAAAAACGCAGACAAAAAGTCTGCGAGGATGCAAAAAATACTCACTGGTTACCTTAAAACACCATATTGTGCAGTTAAATTCCGTATCCTCTCGTTCGATGATTGGCTTACTGCCTCATCTGTTCTAAGTACTTTTGTCAGCATGTCTAAGGCATTTAAAATATAGGTCCCCTTATTAAGCATAATACAATTTGCCCGTCTTGCTAAAAATACATCTGTCATTTCAGAGCGTGAAGGTATTCCCTTTTTTGTTAACCGTTCTAGAACACCTGTTGCCAAAATAATAGGGACATAAGCAGCTGAACAAATTGCGAAAACTTCTTCTTGGACAAAAGGAAGGTTCTCAGGACCCACCTCTACTGCAAGATCTCCTCTAGCAATCATAATACCAAATCTGTCAAACTGTAATCCATCTAGGATAATTCTAGCTATATGATGGACAGCATCTTTGGTTTCAATTTTTGCCACCACACCCAAATGAGGCGCTTCATATTTCCTCAATTCATCTCGAAGTTTTTTTAAGTCTAGTGGGGAGTGGACAAAAGAAACCCCCAAAATATCTGCGTACTTTGTAATAAATGCTAAATCACTAATATCTTTTTCTGTCAAAGCAGGAACATTTAAACTAAGAAGCGAATCAGGTAAATTCAATCCTTTTCCTTCCTTTATACGGTACGCCTTACCTTCCGGTATTTGAACTTCAATTTCAATGTATTCGTTTGTAACCTGTCGTACAATTCCAGAGATTTTCCCATCATCTATAAAAATACGATCATCGATTCGGACGTTTCTAAATGCCTTTTCAAGTGTTACTGGCACCCCCGCTGGAGCATCTGTTGATTTAGGATGACCCAGTTTTTCTGAATCTAATAATAATCGTAAGAAATCATTTTTTTTGATAATAATTTCTTCAGAAGGAAGTTTGCCAATCCGTACCTTTGGACCAGCTAAATCCATATATATCTTGCACGTCCTGTCATGATAATGCCCTGTCTTCCTAAGACTATTCTCTGCCATTCTTACCCCTTCAATTAACTGTTTCCATACATCATGGTCATCATGGGCACAATTGATTCTTGCTATATTCATACCCTTTTGTAACAGTTCAATTATGAGAGGTTTGTTATTTGCCATTTTAGCATCTAAAGTCACCATTATCGTCGAATGCAGCTGGTTATTTTTCTTACCAAGCAATTCTTCAGACTGATTATTAATAATTCTTCTTGAATCAGAAGGAGTGGGAATAGCAAGAATGTCAGGTAAATCCACGCCAACCTGTAAATGACTCAACAGTTTTTCTAGTGAATATAGTACGTGACAATAGGATTGTTCTAATGCTGCAAGCCCCTGGTCCGCTAATGACTGCTGAAAATCAGAAATGTTATGTTTTCTAAGTGCAAGGTAAGCAAGTAAGTTATCTCGATTATATTCAGCTCCTATAACTGGAAACGTTCCTCGAACCTGCTCAACTTCTTGTATAATTTGCTGAAACATTCTCCCGATTCGTTTCGACCATTCTTGTGGGTTATTGAGAGAATTAACCACATGATTCACATCCTTGGTTGAGCAAAAAGTTATCCATTACCCTTATATGCAATAACAACTGATATGTGCATCTATAATAACCAAAAGTTGAACTATGTTGTTCCTTTATTTGGGATAGGATAAAATAAGGTGGAAAGACTAACCCCTTTTTTAAAATAAGTTGGCGGTGTGAGCGTGAAAAAAACATACATTTTATCAATTTTCCTATCAATAGGAACGTTTTTTCTTTTTTCTCCTGTATTATTCCAATTAACAAGTTATCTGCATCCAGCTGTATTGGTGGTTGTTTGGTTTTGTATCTATTTGTTATATCTCATGTGCCTTTTATTAATCAGGAAGGAGTCCATCAAACTTTCCTATTCTCTTTTCTTAGCTTTGATCCTTTTTTACACAATTGGATTATTGATTTTATTATTCTTTCGACCAAACGACCAAAGCTACGATTCTATAAATTTGATTCCCTTTTCCACAATTTCCTTTTATCTATCAGGGAAAGTAGATGGCCTGATTTCACTATATAATTTGGCTGCTAATATAGGTTTATTTCTCCCTTATGGTATTTTACTCAGAGTATATCGAGCATCGGTATTGAAAATAATTATTCTTCCATTTACTTCAATCACTTCTATTGAATTACTTCAATTTTTCACGCACCGTGGCAGCCTGGATATTGATGATTTACTATTAAATTTACTTGGTGTTTACGTTGGCTGCTCGTTATTCCCTATATTTAATAAAATAGTAAAAATCCCCAGCCATAATGCTTAGGGATCTTTACTATTATTTGACGAAAACAAGTAAGAGCCATAGGTACAAGCTGATTAAAGTAAAAATCAACGTTGGTGGAATAACAATCAATGTGACTTTCATATAATCGAGCCAACTAATATGAATTTTATTTTTTTTCAAAATATGCATCCAGATTAAAGTTGCAAGTGTTCCAATCGGTAGGATTAATGAGCCAATATCACTACCAATGATGTTCGCCAAATAGACAGTTTTCATAATTAGCGGGTCTAGTCCCATGTCTGTTAATGCCAATGTTGAAATCATTAAAGCTGGATGATTGTTAAAGATATTTGATAGTAGAGCTGTGATTGTCCCCATCGTGATACTTGCGTGTAGTAAACTATCATTGACTATTGCTTGAAGATGTCCGATTAGAAAATTGGTTAGACCTATATTGTGTAATCCGTAGATGATGACATACATGCTAAATGCGAATACTAAAATGTGCCATGGAATTTTTCCTAACACGTCCATTGGATTTACTTTTAGGTGAATCCATCTCCAAATTAATAAAATTATAGAACCGAGTACTGCTACTAATGTTACAGAGATCCCAATAAAAGAGGCGACAAAAAGACTAATTCTAACAACGAATACGAAAATAAGCATGTTAATCATTAGCTTCTTTTGTTGATTAAACAGGCTTTCAGCGTTTTTTTGCAGTGGATGATAAAGACGATTTTTCTGTAGTGGAATGGTGTAGGAATGGAAACGGATCTCTTTTGGAATGTTCTTTTTGAATACGAGGAACAGTAAGTAAGAAAGAAACACCAGTCCAAGTACCCCTGGTATAAACATCATTTCTGTTTGGAGATATAGATCCATTCCGATAATTTTTAAGGCAATTAGATTAACAATATTACTAACGCCAATTGGTGCACTTGAGGCAGTTGCAATAAGTGCGCCGCTTAATAGGAAAGGTATTTTTTGTCGGGTTTTTAACTTAAGATTATTTAGGATAAGGATAAGGATTGGCGTCGTGATCAAGATACTTCCATCGTTATTAAAAAATAGGGTCATTAAAAAGCAAAGTAGTAAGGTATTCCAAAATAATCGTACACCAGACCCTTTCGATAGTTTTAACATAAGCGCAGCGGTCCAACTAAAAAACCCGAAGCTCTCTAGTACGATTGCCATAACAATAGTCGCTATTATAGTGATGGCTGCACCTGTCACTTTGGAGCTGATATCAAATAAATCCCCTATCGATACACTACCGCTTAGGAATACTAAAATAGCCCCTATGGTGGCTGGGATTGCCTCATTCATATTTTTGGGACGGATAAAGATCAGAACCATTGTCAGCACGAAAGCTAAAATGGTAATAATTACCGTCGAAAGTTGATACATAAAATTTAATTTACTCCCTTCTATAAGTTTCCTTCCTAATTTTCCGTTTATATAACTCTTGTCCTTTGCTATATAGTACGTCTATATCATGAGGCTTGTTCTAAACGAATATCTCGTAAATGAACAAATCAGCGGAAATCTAAATATTTTTTTAAAATGCTTAATAGATTTATACCTATTATTTTGGGGGTAGACGAATATCACTTATGCTATTTACTAGGTTTATGTACATGTTGATACGAACAAAAAAATAAACCGATACCTTTTGAGTATCGGTTTTGTTTGTTAATGGGTAACTATTTTTTACCTTTTTTGCCTTTTGGCCCTTTTTTACCTTTTTTACCTTTGCTGCCATGGCTTCCGCTGCTGCCGTGGCTTCCACTACTGCGATGACTTCCGTGGCTGCCATGACTTCCGCTGCTGCCGTGGCTTCCACTACTGCGGTGACTTCCGTTACTGCCATGCCTTCCACTACTGCGGTGACTTCCGTTACTGCCGTGGCTTCCACTACTGCGGTGACTTCCGTTACTGCCGTGGCTTCCGCTATTGCCGTGGCTTCCGCTACTGCCGTGGTTTCCGCTACTGCCGTGGCTTCCACTACTGCGGTGACTTCCGTTACTGCCGTGGCTTCCGCTGCTACCATGCCCTTTTTTGCCCTTTGGTCCTTTTTTGCCTTTTGGTCCTTTTTTACCTTTTTTGCCTTTACTTCCGCTACTGCCATGGCTTCCACTGCTACCATGACCACCTGAACTGCTTCCTCCGTGACTGCCTCCACTACCGCTTGAGCCGCTGCTTCCGCTTCCAGATGAACCGCTACCTCCACTACCACAAGAGCCACTGCCTCCGCTTCCACATGAACCGCAGCTTCCGCTTGAACCACGGCCCCCGCTTCCAGATGAACCGCTACCTCTACTACCGCCGGAGCCACTGCCTCCGCTTCCAGATGAACCGCTACCTCTACTACCGCCCGAGCCACTGCCCCCGCTTCCAGATGAACCGCTACCTCTACTACCGCCCGAGCCACTGCCTCCATGACTGCCTCCGCTACCGCCGGAGCCGCTACTTCCATGACTGCTATTACCTTTTTTACCTTTCCCTTTCGGCCCTTTTTTACCTTTGCTTCCACTACTGCCTCCATGACTACCGCCTGAGCCGCTACCTTGTGTTCCACCTTTGCCTCCGCTACCACTACCTCCATGACTGCCACTTCCACCATGGCTGCCACTGGATCCGTGACTGCCCCCACTACCTCCATGGCTGCCGTTGCTTCCATGTGAACCACTTTTACCTGAGCCTCCAGAACCGGACTTATCTCCTTTTTTCTTTCCGACTGGATTATTATCTAAAAACCCATCTACCCCATTTTCCTTAGCTTCTGAAAGTAATTGTTCAAGATCAAGCTTTAAAACCATTTTTCCACCACTTTCTTAAAAATTTATATTTTCTATTCCAATTTATGAAAATTTAACGTATTTGCCATAGACAAACATATATTTTTTAGACACTTAATATTTTTGGGATTATACACATCCACATCGCTTTATACATATAACTAAAAAAAATACTGTTAAGGGGTATTTACGTGTTAAAATATGAAATTTTTATTAATCCAAAGTGGTTAAGGAAATTGGAAAAGGATATATGGGAGGATGAATTAGTACCAGCAGTATTAAAGATGGGGGATACTCGACTAAACATAAAGCTTGCCTATAGAGGAAATGTGATAAGAGATAAGAAAAAGAGATCGTATCGGATTGTCTTTCAAAAACCCTACACCTTTAATGGAGCTCATGAAATACATCTTAATGCTGAGTATTCTGATGTATCATTATCTAGGAACAAATTATCACTAGATTTTTTTGATCGAATTGGGGTTATATCTCCCCACTCTAAGCATGTTCTTCTCTATATAAATGGATTTTGTAAAGGAATTTATTTGGAATTAGAATCTTTTGATGAATTTCTTCTTAAAAAAAGGAATTTACCGGAAGGTTCGATTATCTATGCAACGAATAACCGAGCAAATTTTTCACTTTTAACTAAAAAAAAGGAACTAAAAACACGTTTAGACCAAGGATACACAATAAAACATGGGAAAAAAGAAGATTTAGAGGAATTAGGACGCTTTATAGCCATGATTAATACCTATAAAAATGAGGATTTTGAGAATAAAATTCATCATTTTTTAGACGTGGATAAATATTTAAAATGGGTTGCAGGTGCCGTTTGTACACAAAATTATGACGGATTCATTCATAATTATGCTTTGTATAAAAATAGCGAAACAAATCTATATGAAATAACACCTTGGGATTATGATGGTACATGGGGTAGAAATCTTCATGGAAAGCTTCTTGACTATGACTATGTGCCCATTACAGGATATAATACTCTTACTGGTCGATTGCTACATTTTCCAAATTTTAAACAAAAGTATCAAGAAATACTTACACATATTTTAGAAAATGATTTTACCTTATCGGTACAAAAGCCCATTATTAATTGTCTTTTTGAAGAAATTACAACTCACCTTCATCAAGATCCCTATTTAACTGCTACAATTGAAAGCTTCGAAAAAGAAAAACTTGTATTTTTTGACTTTATTAAAAATAGAAGTAGGTATCTAAAAAAGAAATTATCAACTCTTATATAGCTCTTAGGTATATGGTCATGTATCATATACCTTTTTTTGCCTATTTTTTACCCGGATTATGAAAAAAAGGCTACTTTATTAGTACAACATCATCCCGTGATACATATAGATGCAGTGTAAATGTTTATTTAATAAAAGGAGGAAAAAACTTTTATGGATAGAGAATTAATGAATTTATTTGTGGGTAAAACAATCAGGGTTGACCGGGGAGGTCCAGAATCAAGAAAAGGGAAATTACTTGCCGTATTTGAAGACTATTTTGTCCTTTTAACAGAAACTGATGGGGTCGTGTACTACAAGACTAATCACGTCAGAAGTGTGACAGAAAGCTCAAAGGACGACATGAAATTGGGATTAAAAATTCCAGAAAAATTAGATTTTAAAACAGCTGAAAACTTTCATAAGCTTTTAGAAAGTATCAGATTCCAATGGGTAAAGATCAATCGTGGCGGGTCTGAATCATTAGAAGGTGTACTAAGTGACGCCAACAAACACTTTGCTTCACTAATTGTTAAAGAAGAAGTTGTACGTTTCTCTATGAAGCACATCAGAAACATTAGCTACGGCTTAATGGTTGAAAGAAAAAAAGATGACTCTGGTAAATCAGATAATGACAACGAAAAGAATAAGAACGAAGATCAAGGAGATCACGAGGATAACGAATAATCCATTTGTCGCTTCTCCACAAGAGAAGCGACCCATATTATCCAAAGGAGGATTCTTTCATGGGGTTAGATAAGTTTTCAGCTGCATTGGATTTACTAAAAGGATTTCATGTAAATCTTTTTGTAGGTGAGAATGTATATAAAGGAAAATTAATCGGTGTAGAAACAGACCATGTTGTACTAGAAACCGACAATAAATATATATTTTATTATAATATCGAAAAAATTCAAGCTATCACAAAAAACACAAAGCAGTTCCAGCCAGATATATCTGCATTAAGCTTTAAAAGGACTCAAAGTTTAAAAGATCTCCTTCATTCCTTTCAAAATACCTGGGTAACCATTTTAGCATTCAACAAACAAAAATTCACAGGAGTCTTAAGTGACATTGATGAAGACTTCATAACTGTGATAAATGGAGAAGAACGGATTCTAATCAAAGTCGAACATGTATCTAACATTTTAAAAGGTGTTCTTAAGGAAGAAGAGTCTAAACAGAACGATGCAAAAGAGAACAAAAATAGCAGTAATAAATCCAACAAAAGTGACGACGATAAAAAAGATGAATCTGAAGAAGATAAAGATTGTCATTCCTGCCAGGACACAGAGGAAAAATCAAAACAAAAAACAAAATCATCATCGAACAAAAGTTCTGAAAAGAAAGCTAAAGCAGCTGAAAAGAAACACGTAGAAGTAGATACAGAAGAAAAGATGGTTTGGTCACAACCAATAAAAGGTGAAACAGTTGTAAATCAAATCAAAGAAGTATCTCACAAGAATAAAAAACCTCATTCTGAAGAAACAACACCAAAAGTGGTTACAGAAACAAAGAAACCACAAATGGAAATGGCTCATACCGACAAAAAGATGGATGAATCTAAGTCAATTAAATCCAATTTTGACGAGCCTTCCAAAGATATGAAAACAGAAAAAGAAGTTGCCCCTCTCTTTAAATTGGAACCTAAACCTGTACCGCTTTTACCAATGGCAAAGAAGGAAGTAAAACCAATAAAATCACAGGAAACTACACCACATACACCAAAAGCAAGTATGCCACAGAATGCTTCCAACAAGAAAGTAGAGAATACTACACATGAACTGAATACGAACGATACAAAGAGTGTGTGGAAACAAAAGGATAAAGAAACTCAAGCTTTCCGCTTTACTGGTGAACCCGTTAAACGTGATGAGATAAAAGCATTCCCGTTTGCAGGATGGCCAAATAGAAGCAAAAAAACTTTTAGATTTTAATTACAGACAATCACATGTAATGGAAATAGCATACTTTGATCGTTCGATCGAAATTATCTTTTTGTGCATCCTCAAGTCCTATTACAAATATGAGCTGGGCAGGTCCTCATAGATGAATTTAAAAAAATCCCTTTGCTGCTTCAGCCCTTCTCTATTTGTAAATGGAACATCATAGGAAAGGAAGTGAGTAAATGAGCTTAAAAGATAAGATCGGAAAATATATCAAACTAGAGATTTCTGGTAAGAAAATAATCAGTGGCTTATTAGTCGATATTGGTAGTGATTTATGGGTTGTTTTTAATGGGAATGACTATCTATATATTCCAATTGTCCATATACAAAATTGGCAATTCTTAAAACATGATGAAATAGCTGAAATTAGTTTCAATGATGAGCCTACCCCCATTTACAACCATAATGAAGAGATATCCTTGAGAAAAACACTAACAGCTGCAAAGGGAATATTTACAGAAATCTATGTAACAAGTAAACAAGCTTTACATGGGTATATTATTAGTATCATGAATAATTACTTTGTATTTTATTCCCCTATTTATAAAACGATGTTTATCTCCCTCCACCATCTGAAATGGTTAATTCCTTATACCAGTAACCAACGGCCATATGGTCTAAGTAATTCAAGTCTTCCAGTAAATCCAAGTGGCCATACATTTGCACGATCATTCGAAGTCCAAATAGAGAAATGTGTTGGCGAATTAATTGTCTTCAATATTGGGGAAAATGAGAATGTAATTGGAAAAGTGCAAGGGATTAAAAATAATTTCGTAGAATTAATCAGTGCAAAAGAAGACCCTGTTTTTGTCAATCTGCAGCATATTAAAACCGTTCATATGACTTGAATCCTCGTCATGTGATTGATTTATAAACAAGCTTAATAAAACAAAAAGAGTGTCAATGCACACTCTTTTTATACGGAACTATTTGTTTTTTAAAGAAACTGGCTCAGACTTTTCGCCAAAACGAAAGATTAACAGTTCAAATGTGATTCCATAAAGGAAGGTAACAAGAAACATCGAACCCATCATATCAAGAATGACATGCTGTTTAACAAATAGAGTGGAGATAATAATTAATGAACCTAAAACATGGATACATAGATTGGTAATTAGATGCTTATTTTTTATGTGAAGTGAAGCAAGCATAACCGCAAACGTTGTAAGTACATGTATGCTCGGAAAACAATTATATGGACGATCGTTTTCATATATCCACTGTACAAGCAATTGAAGAAAGTTATCTCCTTGAATGGTTGGCCTTGGAACAGTGGTTTGAAAAAAGAAATAAATTACAAAGCAGATCAGCTCGGCTATCACAATTAAAAGCAATGTTCTTAAATATACCTTCGTGTCCTTATACCAAAAGTAGACTAAAAACATAAATATATACATATACCAAAAAATATAGGGAATAATAAAAATCGATAAAAATGGGATCACTTGATCTACAGATGTAGAAATATCAAAAGCTTTATGCGAACGGTTATTTAAAAAGCTATAAACAATGGCTAGAACTGGAAATACTAATAAAAATAATAGGTAGGGAGTTTTTTGTATACTTTTTTTCATGCGAGTCCCTCCCCTTTAATAAATTGCTCACTTAATCATGAGATTACTAAATAAATATTTTGTCGAACTAATTTCATAATATCATAAAAACAGTTTGAATACATAAATTTTCCAACTGAATACTCAGTACCAAATCATCATTTGTTAGTAATTTCTTTTAAAATACCTATCCATTTCCAGTTTTAACCTTTCCATAAGTTCCTGAACAGTAATCCTCTTTGCTAAACGAGGACTTTGCCCTGACCAGAGTGACATACAATCATTATTTCCTATGGACCAAGAGGCCTTTCGTATTGCCTTTGTTAATTCATTTTGTATAGGGTAGTCTGGCAGTTCTTCTTCATATAGATTCAACTTCTCTATAAAACTGTTATTTATTCCTCTAGCCATTTTCCCTGAAAATGCTTTTGTAAGTACAGCTTGTTCTTCTGTTGCCATTAATATAGCTTCCTTATGAAGAGGATGTGCGCCGCTTTCTTCACATACTAGAAAGGCAGTCCCCATTTGGACACCTGATGCTCCGAGTATATTCGCCGCACAGATCCCCCTCCCATCCATTATGCCTCCTGCTGCGATTAATGGAATACAAATAGAATCTGAGGTTTGAGGAATAAGCGACATCAGTCCGATTAGGCCTCTTTTATCTTCATGCATGAATGTTCCACGATGTCCGCCTGCTTCCGCACCTTGGACTACGACGGCATTCATGCCGGCCTTTTCATTGAGTATTGCCTCTTGCACCGTTGTTGCTGTGCCAATCAATATGACTGAATTTTTCTTGAGTTTTTTTATTACTTCCTGTGTTGGCAAGCCAAAAGTAAAAGAACAAATGGGTATTTTTTCTTCCATGATTATATTTATGTGTTCCTGAAAGGTCTTGCAGTCTTGTTCAAATGTAGGTAGTGAGAGTTGATCGGTAATATCGTATTGATCCTTTATAGGCTGTAATAGAGCCATGGCTCTTTCCAGTTTATCAACATTAGTTGAATAGGTTGAAGGAACAAATAAATTTACCCCAAAAGGCTTATCGGTTAATTTTCGTATAGCCTTAATTTGTATCTGTAACTGCTCCGGACTCATATACCCAGCCCCTACCATCCCAAGACCACCAGCATTCGATACAGCAGAAACTAGTTCAGAAGAGGTTGGACCGCCAGCCATTGGTGCTTGAATGATTGGATAGTTAACCTTTAATAATTCACTTAATTTATTTTTCCACATATTTGTATACCCCATTTCGGACCGTGTATCCTTCCTTCGCTTCCCTAAATTCAATCTAATACATATAAAGACGAAAAATCTTGGTTTCAGGTTTCGTGTTTTTGCAATATGTGTGAACTTTACAGTCCATCTTGTCTTCGAGTAAAACCATGATAGCGTGTGCCTTGGAAGACGAGTTCTCCTCGATCGCCTTCAGCTAACTGACCGTATTCTCGACCATTTACACCAAACTCCATCCGATCGCCACTCTCAACCTGGAACGTTACATAGTACCAAGTACTAGAATGATGATCATTACCGCCATGTCGTACTTGTGTTCGCTTAGAAACCACAACTGCTTCAACGTTTAACCGCGGTTGGCTATTATTAGAACTCCATTCCCTTATACCCCTTATAATGGAAAATAGTATGATTCCAGCGACAATAATAAAAAATATTGGGAAAATAGTCTGCATAATTGAAAACATATCAAACCCTGTGTAAATATCCATCTCCTAGCCCCCTTTTTGTAGTTAAATAGTAATACGTAAAACACGAGGATTCGTTTCGAATATTTTAATAAGTTCTATTGTTGCTTATATGGTAAGCTAAAAAAAATGAAAAATAGTTGGTGAAACCAATGGAACGAATAATATTATTTGACGGTGTCTGTAATCTTTGCAATAAAAGCGTACAATTTATTATCAAAAGGGATCCGTCCGGAACGTTTAAATTTGCCTCCCTTCAAAGCAAAACAGGTCAAAACCTTTTAATAACGCATGGATTATCAACCGATATAAATAGCTTTGTTTTAATTGATAATAAAAGAATATATGTAAAATCCACTGCCGCTTTACGAGTTAGTTCCCATTTACGTGGTCTTTGGAAAATGCTATCCATATTCCTGTTAGTCCCTTCTTTTTTTCGTGACCGACTTTACGAATGGATCGCCAATAATCGATATAAATGGTTTGGAAAAAAAGATCACTGCCTGCTGCCATTACCTGAGTGGAAAAGCAGATTCCTTGAATAAGCAAACGACAATGTTGTTTACCTAATTTGATTCTAACATGTAATGGGTATGTAACCATTTGGTGCCTGACACCATAAAAACCTAATAAATTATCCTCAGAAGCATACATTTTACTAATTTGTCTAATCTCATCTGGAGGTGCTTCATGGATATTGTTGTTAGGCAAGGGGATTCTCTATGGCACTATAGTCAGTTATTTAAAATAGATTTGCAATTAATTAATGATTCCAATCGGAACGTGCAACCAAATGCTCTTTCCATTGGGCAAAAGATTCGGATTCCAGGTTTTGTCGCTCAGGAATATCAAATACGCCAAGGGGATACTTTATGGAAAATAGCTCAAAATCGTAATCTTGCACTAGAAACCCTGCAACTGGTTAATCCAAACATACATCCTACTAACATAAAAGTGGGCCAAACAATTAAAGTTCCTTTAAGGATAACCTGGAGATTAGTGAACGGCGGACAAAAATACGACTATCAAACCTTGATCACTGATATTAACCGATTACAAAGTGTTTATCCATTTTTACAGACACCTTCAATAGGAAAAACCGTGCTAGGAAAAAGTATTCCTGAGATGGTGATTGGTACTGGTGGGAAGAAGGTTCACTACAATGGATCTTTCCATGCAAATGAATGGATTATTACCCCCATCATTATGACTTTTATTAATGATTACTTATTATCACTGACAAATCACACTGCCATTCGTGGACTTTCAACTAGCAGATTGTACCAGCAAAGTACTTTATCAATTGTACCAATGGTAAATCCAGATGGTGTCGATCTTGTTTTACATGGGCCACCTTCCATCGCGCCATGGAATACAAAAGTCATTGACTACAATAAAGGCAGTACAGATTTTTCAGGATGGAAGGCCAATATTAGAGGTGTTGACCTTAACGATCAATTCCCTGCCAGATGGGAGCTTGAAAAAGCAAGGAACCCTGATCAACCTGGGCCTAGGGATTACGGTGGCGAAAAGCCTCTCACTGAACTAGAAGCCATCGCAATGGCAGATCTGACTAAAAGTTACACTAGTGCTTGCGTTCCATACTCAAGGTGAAGTAATGTACTGGGGATTTGAAAATCTTGAACCCCCTGAGTCAGAAACATTGGTAACTGAATTTAGTATAGTCAGTGGATATGAACCTGTAAAGACGATAGAAAGCTATGCAGGTTATAAAGACTGGTTTATCCAAGATTGGAGAAGGCCAGGATTTACAATAGAGATTGGGAAAGGAATTAACCCTCTCCCCCTTTCCCATTTTGATGAAATATATCTAAAAACACTTGGAATTTTCTTGGCAGGACTCTATATGTGAAAGTTAAAGAGGTTGGAAAATTCCAACCTCTTTTTTTTTGTAAAAAAAGAACCCTTGAACAATTAGTTCAAAGGTTCAAACGAGAACTTAGTGGTCTAGGCTAAGTTCTCAACAATTAGGAGGTCTAAACTCAGAAGAATTTAAACATCTATAGTTTACCATTTTTGCAAAATTCATTCAATGGTTTAATGCTGTAAAGACAAAAAGTGATACAAAAGACATATTAAGATATGACCATTTATTTCTTAGAAACGATAGCGTAGGCCTAAGGATATTGAATAGAAAAAATTTCTACATTTCATTGTTGACATACATGTATATACAAGTTAGAATGTAAACGTACTCACAACTTGTATATACAAGAGGGAAATCTCAAATGTAAACGCGCTCAATACTACTTGTATATATATCAGATAGCAAATAGATAATAATGGGGCCAATCCCATTTACAGGGGGAAAGAAAAATGTCTAAGTACACAGAACCTTCAAAAGATTTATTGAAGCACATTGGAGGAAAAGAAAACATTGCTGCCGTTACCCATTGTGTAACACGCATGCGATTTGTATTAAATGATCCATCAAAAGCTGATGTTGAAAAAATCGAAGGCATCCAGCTTGTAAAAGGTACATTTACCCAAGCTGGTCAGTTCCAAGTCATTATTGGAAATGATGTTTCTAGTTTCTACAACGATTTTGTCAAAATTGCTGGTGTAGAAGGCACATCAAAAGAGGAAGCAAAAGTAGCTGCCAAACAAAATATGAACTGGCTACAGCGTATGATGGGACACTTAGCTGAAATTTTCACCCCATTAATTCCCGCACTGGTAGTTGGTGGTTTAATCCTTGGCTTCCGAAATGTAATCGGTGACATTAAATTACTCGAAGATGGAACAAAGACCATTGTTGAAGTTTCTCAATTTTGGGCCGGAGTCCACTCATTCCTATGGTTAATCGGAGAAGCAATATTCCACTTCTTACCAGTTGGTATTACATGGTCAGTGGCAAAGAAAATGGGCGCTTCGCAAATTTTAGGTATCGTTTTGGGTATTACCCTTGTATCTCCTCAGTTATTAAATGCATACGGCGTTGCAAGTGCAAAGGAAATACCAACATGGGATTTTGGTTTTGCTCATATTAAGATGATTGGTTATCAAGCACAAGTAATTCCCGCGATTTTAGCTGGAATTGTACTAGGATTCTTGGAAACAAGATTACGTAAAATCGTACCAAACTCAATCTCTATGATTGTTGTTCCGTTTTTCGCATTAGTTCCTACAGTATTAATTGCACACACCATTTTGGGTCCGATCGGCTGGTCAATCGGTTCTGGTATCTCTCATGTGGTTTACTCAAGTTTAACTTCTGCGTTTGGCTGGTTATTTGCAGCAATCTTTGGATTTGCTTACGCTCCACTCGTTATTACAGGATTACACCATATGACAAATGCAATTGACCTTCAATTGATGAGTGAGCTTGGTGGTACAAACCTATGGCCTATGATTGCTTTATCTAATATTGCTCAAGGGTCAGCAGTTCTTGCAATGATTTTTATCAATCGTAAAAATGAAGAAGAAAAGCAGGTTTCAATACCAGCTGCGATTTCCTGTTACTTAGGCGTAACAGAGCCAGCGATGTTCGGTATTAACTTAAAATATGGCTTTCCATTCTTAGCAGCGATGATCGGTTCCATGATTGCTGGTGTTGTATCAGTAGCAACTGGTGTCATGGCTAACTCAATTGGTGTAGGTGGTCTTCCTGGAATTTTATCCATACAGCCAAAATATATGGCAATGTTTGCAGTATGTATGTTGATTGCAATTGTGGTTCCATTCATTTTAACAAACATCTTTGCAAAAACAGGTGTTAAGAAATTAAATCTAAAAAAATAAAATAATACTCCATTTAGGAGGGAGACCATCTCCCTCCTTTTCCACATTAGAGAATTTCAAAAATAATAGGCAGGTGGTTAGTTTGTCAACAGCTTGGTGGAAAAAAGCAGTCGTTTATCAAATTTATCCAAAGAGTTTTAATGATACAACCGGAAGTGGTACTGGAGATATCCAAGGAATCATTGAAAAATTGGATTATTTAAAAGAACTTGGGGTGGATGTTCTTTGGCTAACACCTATATACAAATCCCCACAACGTGATAACGGTTATGATATTAGTGATTATTATTCCATTCATGAAGAATACGGAACAATGGCTGATTTTGAACAGCTCCTGGAACAAGCTCATAAACGTAATATTAAAATCATTATGGATATCGTAATCAACCATACCTCCACTGAGCATGAGTGGTTTAAACAAGCTAAGTCCTCTAAGGATAACCCGTACCGTGACTTCTATATTTGGAAGGATGGTAAAAACGGTGAACCGCCAACAAACTGGGAATCAAAATTTGGTGGATCTGCATGGAAGTACGATCAAGCAACTGAACAGTACTACCTTCATTTGTTCGATGTTACACAAGCGGACCTCAATTGGGAAAACAAAAAGGTACGCGAGGCGCTATATGAGATGATGCACTTTTGGTTAAAAAAAGGTGTCGATGGATTCCGCTTGGATGTGATTAATTTAATTTCTAAAGACCAACACTTCCCACAAGATGACAGTGATGGTCGGAAATTTTATACAGATGGACCGAGAATTCATGAATTTTTGCATGAAATGAACGAACAAGTATTTTCAAAATACAATATCATGACAGTTGGTGAAATGTCTTCTACATCAATTGATAATTGTATTCGTTATACGAATCCTGATCAGAAAGAATTAAATATGACGTTTAGTTTCCATCATCTGAAGGTTGATTATCCAAATGGAGATAAGTGGACAAAAGCAGATTTTGATTTTCAATCATTAAAGCAAATTCTATCTAGATGGCAGATTGAGATGAATCAAGGTGGCGGTTGGAATGCCCTTTTCTGGTGTAATCATGACCAGCCACGTGTGGTTTCACGCTTCGGCAATGACAAAACCTATCATAAAGAATCTGCTAAAATGCTGGCAACATCTCTGCATTTGATGCAAGGAACCCCTTATATTTATCAAGGGGAGGAATTTGGGATGACGAATCCCAACTTTACTAAGATTGACGACTATCGTGATGTCGAGTCCTTAAATATTTATAACATTAAGAAGCAAGAAGGTTTAACAGAACAAGAAATTCTTGAAATCCTTAAACAAAAATCTCGGGACAATTCTAGAACTCCTGTACAATGGAATGCTGGTAAAAACGCGGGCTTTACTACTGGAACACCATGGATTGGTACCGCAAGAAACTACAAAGAAATTAACGCTGAACAAGCTGTTAGCGATTCAGACTCTATTTTCTTCCACTACCAAAAGCTAATCAAATTAAGAAAACAATATGATGTGATTACAAAAGGTGATTTCGAGCTCATTTTGGATAATGATGGAGAGATATTCGCTTATATCCGGTCAAGTGGCACTGAAAAATTAGTTGTGATAAATAATTTTTATGGAAAAGAAAAGACATTCCACCTCCCTTCTCATTTAAATCTTGATGAATTTACAAGTGAGATGTTACTCTCTAATTACAAGGATTCTGCGAAATTCGGACGGGAAATTCAATTAAGACCATATGAATCACTTGTGTACCACCTGAAAAAATGAACGGAGATGTCAATATGACAAACAAATACCTAACCATCTATAACCATATTGTGGAGCAAATTAAGAGTGGTGAAATCCCGCCGCAGACCCTTCTTCCCTCAGAAAACGAATTAAAGGACCAATTTGATACATCAAGGGAAACCATTCGCAAAGCGTTAAACCTGCTCTCGCAAAACGGATATATCCAAAAAGTTAGAGGTAAAGGTTCGATTGTCATAGACATTAGCAAGTTTGATTTCCCTGTCTCAGGATTGGTAAGCTTTAAAGAACTTGCCAATAAAATGGGCAGTAAACCGAAAACGATTGTCAATGAGCTTTCGTTAGTAAAGCCAGATGGATTTATTAGACAGCAACTTCTGTTAGGTAGTAAAGACCAGGTTTGGAAGGTCGTACGTACAAGGGAAATGAATGGGGAAAAGATTATTTTAGATAAGGATTTCATAAGTAAAAAGTTCGTCGCTCATTTAACGGAAGAGATTTGTACCGACTCGATTTATCAGTATATCGAGGATGAACTAAAGCTAACAATAAGCTTTGCTAAAAAGGAAATTGTCGTAGTAGAGCCTACTATCGAAGACCGGTCCCTTTTAGACTTAGATGGTTTTCATAATGTGGTTGTTATCAAAAACTATGTTTATTTAGATGATGCTACCCTTTTCCAATATACAGAATCAAGACATAGACCTGATAAATTTCGTTTTGTGGATTTTGCACGTAGAACACATTGAAAAAAGTAATTTAGGAGCCTTCAAATGAGGCTCCTTTTTCTTCGAACATTGGACTAATTTCACCTTTTATGATTTGTTTTGCTACAATAAACCTAAATAAACGTTGAGGTGACTTAGAATGTGTGGGCGATTTACACTTACTGCAACCTTGGAAGAAATTATGGATCGTTATGAAATTCAATCTTTTCTCGATGAAGAACATTATTCCCCCAGTTATAATATTGCACCTTCTCAGGGAGTACTTGCAGTGATTAATGACGGAAAGTTAAACAGAATGGGATTTTTAAAATGGGGCTTGATACCTCCATGGGCAAAGGATGCAACTATCGGCCATAAAATGATTAACGCCCGCGCGGAGACTTTAAATGAAAAGCCCAGTTTCAGAAATGCATTTAAGAAAAAGCGCTGTTTAGTCATTGCTGATAGCTTTTATGAATGGAAAAAGAATGAAGATAAAACAAAAACACCGATGAGAATCAAACTAAAGTCAAATGAATTATTTGCAATGGCAGGAATATGGGAAGGCTGGAAGTCTCCTGAGGGTCAAACGATCCATACTTGTTCAGTCATAACTACAAAACCAAATGAACTAATGAAGGATATTCATGATCGAATGCCCGTTATATTAAAACCGGAGGATGAGAAAATCTGGTTGGACACATCTATTACGGACCCACATTTTTTAAATCAATTCCTTGTTCCACTGGACGAGAGTTTAATGGAGTCATATCAAGTTTCATCGTTAGTCAATTCGCCCAAAAATAATAAGATTGAGCTTATTCAAGAAATTTGTTAGCGCCCTTTTTTAAAAAAATTTTTTTCTAATGGACATGTTCACTACATGCACGTACAAGCATGAACATATGCTGTACTAACCCATAAAAGTTTTCCTTCATTTGAAAGTGGTTTACCCCCACTTTCTTTTTTTATGGATTTTTATCACGTTCTGATACTCCCTCCCAGCGAATATATTTTAAAACAATATGACATCTTCTTTTCTAAATAGAACCATAGGAGGTAAGGATGTTTTTTATCCCAACCAAAATCAACATTGGTGATTTGAAGATAAACAGCGCTGATCACACAAGCCCTATTTCATTAGGGTCAAACTTCCTCATAGGTAATAATGTTGCTGGTAAAAAAAATCAAGGTTTTGGTCAGCAAAGTGCAGACCTCTCAATAACAGCCATACCCATCCACATGATATTCGATGATGATGGTAGTGACTCACCATCAGTAAAAATCGACAAATAACTTGTGCACCTTCGACCATGGATTTAACAGAATTTATGCATAGGAGTGATTTCATTGAACATTGCACCAATGGCGATTACATTCTTAGGCTTTAAGGTCAATACAGTAGATAATGGTTCATTTGTTAACTTAGGGCCTTACCAGCTTATCGATCAGTTTCAAACTTATAAACGAAACCAGGGAGTTGGAGAACAAAATGGAGATCTCTCTCCTGTTAATATTCCAATTTCTTGGGTAGTAGACCCTGATGTTACAGATAGTAATTCGGTTAAGAACAGCATTATATAAAGGGGACAGCACTCAAAGGGGTGAACATAATGATTTTTGCACCGATGATAGTGAATGTTGGAGGGTTGAAAGTGAACGTATTGGACCATGGCTCCCTGCTTAACACGGGCCCCACACAGTTCATAGATCATTTCATCTCCTACAAACGAAATCAAGGGTATGGTGAACAAAATGGAGATTTTGTCCCAATGATCATCCCTATTTCATATATCCAAGACTCAGACTTAAACGATAGTAATGCTGCTAAAAATAGTATTATTTAAAAAAGTGACTTCACCAGCCTTTATGTATAAATAATACTATTTTCATATGAAAAATGTACTAGAATGTTCACTAATTGTGAGATGTTTCACTGCTATACCACATTTATTTATCTTATAATTGAACTAAAGTTATTTTCCATATTAATTGTTAAAAATGTAAAAACATGTACTAAACTACTTAAATTTGGATGTGGGTATTATGCTAGTGAAGGAACTGACATATAGTGAATTAAAAGCTGCCATCGAGGTTCTTCGAAAAGAAATGATTCAATGTGGGCTATCTAACGGTCTTACAAATGAAAGAACTGTTCAAATCAGCCAAATATTAGATATCCATATCGCCCAATACCATTCCTTGAAAAATCAATAATGATCAGGAGGACTCGATAAAAAAGTCCTCCTTTTTCTTTTTTGAGCTATAATTTATTATAGATGAATTGGAGAGAGGAGAATGAAAATGGATCAGATTGCAACTAAATTTCGCAATATTCCCACTACATGTATTTCCGATGCGATGGATGGTTTAAATAACCTGCATCCTTCCATCAAACCACTAAAGGAAGAATATAAGCTTGTAGGGAGAGCCTTTACAGTCAAAATTCCTGTCGGTGATAATCTTGCAGTCTTAAAAGCCATAAACGAAGCAAATCAAGGTGATGTTTTAGTTATTGATGCAAAAGGCGACCAATATCGAGCAATCGCCGGAGACTTTGTTGTTGGAATGGCTCAAACACTTGGTATTAGTGGATTTGTTGTTGACGGGGTCATTCGTGACATTGTCGGAATAAAAGAATTGAATATTCCTGTCTTTTGTAAGGGAACGACTGTTGCTGCAAGTGGCAAAGCAGGAGTTGGTGAAGTGAACGTTCCCATTTCCTGCGGAGGTTCTGCTATCCGCCCGGGGGACTTAATTGTTGGGGATGCAGACGGTGTGGTAGTCATTCCACAAACCATTGAGCAAGAGGTATTAGTGAAATCCCTAGAGAAATGGAGAAAAGACCAACAAAGAGAAGAACAAATTTCCGGAAATCCTGAAGCAATTCGGAAACATTTATCTGAACTTCTAGGTATTTCGAAATAAAGAGAGGCTGACTCATAAGGGGTCTGACACCACTAAAAAAACAATATCTAGACTAGATTCCACTAGGTTTTTAACTAGATATTGAATTGTGGGGGTCTAACACCTTTGCTTTTGAGTCAGCCTCTTTTATAATATTCTTCTGCTCACGAACCAAGATTAATTTGCACTCCATTTGGGTCAATAAGTTCATTTTTATTAACATTAGATACCTTTACTTCTTTCAACATCACACGTTCTTCTATTATATTTTCTATTTCAAGTACTTTTCTTCCAAAAAGCATTTCCAAGTCCTCCCCCAATCCCTCAATGTGAGTGGAGATGACCATTTTATCAATTTCTGCTTTCTTTCCATCTCCATCTACTGCATCCAAATGTGTTTGTAGTTCAATCAAAAATTGATACGGTGTAGTTATGAATGTTCTTCTTTCTTCAAGTTCCACTTTCCAGTTTAATAAATTGGCATTTTCACATATTTTACTTTTGTCTTCATCTGTAACAAAGAACCCGATATGATCAAATATCACACGTTTTCCAAAACCAAAGCTGATATTTACATTCCCTTTCTTCATTTCAATGATACGAAATATGATTCCTTGATCCCTAAATTGATCCCAGGATAATGGAGGATTAAAGGTTTGAAAAACTCCTTTATATTTCCCTAACCGTTGATTTACCCGAAACCCCTGAGCTTGATAAAAGGTCTCCATTTCCTCTAGATGTGGTGTCCAAAAATGGTAATGAAAAAGCACAAACCTCTCCCCTTGCTGCAAAATTATTTTCTAAATATGTATTATTTTAACATATTAGAAAATAATGAGGCTCTTTTAGTAGATTACCTGTTTACTAAAGGACCTTCCTTCTTGCCTTTTGTATCCCACCACTCACGAACCTCAAATATACCAGTTACCTCATTTTTTACTTTTTCAAATACCTCTACATTTTCGTTAGTAGAATATGAAAAAATATAATGGGTTGGTGTCTCGCTTAATACCCGAAAAGAACTAATTTCCCCATCCTTCATTTCAACCATATAGACTTTCCCACACTGAACCTCATCCGTTGACGCTAAATTTTTCATTATAACATCACCTCTTATATACTATATTTTCAATTTAACAGATTTATGGATACTAAAAGTGTAGGAAATTTGAATAATTAACGAATATGAACAGGGATAAAATCATATGGTTACTCAAAAAGGAAAGGAAGCAGTCATTTTTCTGCTTCCTCTAGTTTTTTTCATGAACTCTTTTTTATTAGACTATAACCGGTGGAAATCATCACACTAAGAACCATCCCCAAGATGAAAGTGATCCAATTAAAATATAACGTATTAGTATATTGATTATACCAGCCAAAACGGTAGATTCTCGAATCTGGGCTCTCTGGCCCTCCCCCAAGTAAGATAACCAAATTCTGAATATACCTAACTTCCAAGAAGATGAGTACAAAAAATATTACTGCAATACATCCAAGAAGTGTAAGCCGTTTTTTCACACTTATTCCGTTAATTGCTTTGTAAATCCACCTGCTTAGATAATAAAGAAATAGTAGGTAGAGCGGAACGGTTGGCACTGTAAACAGAATGGCAAAATTCCCATTGCCGGAATATTGTGAGGGATTCATCGTGCTGCCTGCGATTAATGCAAATCCAATGAGGCTTAAAACCATAAAAATAAAACAAATAATCATAAGTTTCTTTCTCTGGTTCATTTTTCGCCTCCCCTCACACTTTACTATTCTATTTTATGCAGACCTTAAACCGTATAATAATAAAAATAATTCGTTTCTTGTACAAAACCTATTTTTTCATAGAGCCTTTGGGCGTTAACATTTTCCTTGCCTGTTTCAAGGAAAACTCCTTTTGCCCCCGATTCTTTTGCAAAATGAAGTGCCGTTTTGATCAGATTTTCCCCAACACCTTGACCGCGTGCTTCCTTCTTGACATATAAATCATTTAGGACCCATGAACGTTTCATACTCACTGAAGAAAACGATGGATAAAGCTGAACGAATCCAAGTGCGACATTTCCTTCTAGAGCGAGGAAAATCACAGATTCCTCATTAACGATTCTTTTGTTCAAAAACTCTTTCGCTGCATTAATGTCTGATGTTTGTTCGTAAAACACTCTATACAAATCAAATAGTTCGGCTACGACTTCAAGTTCATTTATAGTGGCTTTTTGAATATACATTTCTATTTCCCCCTATTTTCACTAGAATAATTTTATATTAATTGTAATTAACAGAAATTTCTAGTCTACTATATAGGAATTATCATTTTTATTTCAGTGAGCTTAAGAAGGATTTATTTATATGGATGAAGAATATTGTACCATCCATATGTACAGAACTGGCTAATTCAAGATTAATGGTGAGGTGAACCAAGCATGAACTATCCACAAACTTATAATGAAAAACATCCTTTACTAGAAAGTGCCATTCCGTATAATCACAGCCTAGCTCCATTATTTA
The DNA here is from genome assembly GCF_047302305.1 of Neobacillus phoenicis. Taxonomy (NCBI): domain Bacteria; kingdom Bacillati; phylum Bacillota; class Bacilli; order Caryophanales; family Bacillaceae; genus Neobacillus; species Neobacillus phoenicis. The sequence continues at coordinate 3,070,791 of NZ_CP154847.1, forward strand.
TTCGCGATACCATCTATTCTCTCATTCCTGAAGGCACACAACATGTACTTGTGGCATGTATAGGGTCTAACAGAATTAGTGGTGATAGTCTTGGTCCCTTTGTTGGTACATTACTTAATAATTCATATTCAAATCACTTATCTGTAATTGGTAATCTTCAAAATCCTTTAGATGCAGCAACACTTATACCTGAGCTTTCGCGTTTTGTTATTCCGCAAAATAGCTTTGTCATCGCCGTTGATAGTGTAATAGGATCAGTTGATTTTGTTCATACAATTATAGTGCGTGAAGGTTTGTTACAACCTGGTGCGGGGTTAGATAAGACTCTCCCACCTATGGGGGATTGCAGCATAATGGGAGTTACAATTGATAGAGAGAGTGCTATAGAAGATTCATTGATTTACACAAATTTACATATTGTTTATAAGATGGCAACAAATATTGCAAAAGGGATTTCATTAGCGGTTAGATTATATTTTCAATATCCTTCAAGTCATCCCGTTTTACCGCTAGGCTAAATGGGTGTTGCATTCATTAATCGCTTTTCTATGTAATTTATAAGAAAAAGCCTTGACTGAACAAGACTTTTTCTTCGTTGTTTGAGGGCATACCTAATTCTATATTTATTAACAATTTATGATTAGCATTTATATTTTATTAATAACCTGAAAAAACATCATTCATTGATGAATTGTGGGTCGTCACAAGCCTCCATATCAATCATTAATTGGAGAATTTCAAAAGCCGCTAAATCCTCCATGTGCGAAGTGGCCTCCCCAGCCGCCATGCCATGGATGACCGTGGTGGCCTCCCCAACCGCCATGCCATGGGTAACCGTGGTGGCCTCCCCAACCGCCATGCCAACCATGGCCAGGAAATCCTCCCATGCCCATGCCGCCCATGCCTGGAAATCCTCCCATGCCCATGCCGCCCATGCCTGGAAATCCTCCCATACTCATGCCACCCATGCCTGGAAATCCTCCCACTGCTCCTGTTCCACCCATACCTGGGAATCCACCCATTGTTCCTGCTCCACCCATACCTGGGAATCCACCCATTGTTCCTGTTCCACCCATGCCTGGGAATCCACCCATTGTTCCTGCTCCACCCATGCCTGGGAATCCACCCATTGTCCTCGTTTCACCTGTAAATTGCGTAATATTATTCATAAGAGCAACTCTCCTTTGTGTAGGTTACAGTCTAGACTATGTTGAATTTTCAAAAAGGCATGGGCGGGTACCCCTCTTTTCTTAAACAAGGTCAACCCTAAAACCTATCTAATGGAGTACTCACGCATCCACGCTGAAATTGAATCTTGTATGCTACCTCTAAAGGCCCTTTCTCCTGCAGCATAAGACAATGAAGGCATCAGCATATCACCTGAAAAATCAATCAGATCCTCAACGCTAGGAGGATACGGGCTTTTTCTAATGTGGCTTCGAACTTTTCCAAATACTTTTTCACAGTCCAAATAAGGACCTAACTTAAACCAAAAAAGGACGATTTCATCCTTTGTCACAAAGTTTGTGTAGACTGACTCAATCAGTACTAATAACTTTAAAATTTCTGCCTTTGTCAATATTTAAGCTCCTATCATTCCGACATATTTGTTAGTTTTAACTTAATTGACTTACATAAAAACAAGGTCAACCGGAATATTTCATCCGATTGACCTTTTCTCTTGATTTATTCAATTATTTACTATGAAATTCGACCTACTTAACCAATCTTTAATTAAACCTTTAACAATTTCACGTTTTTCGATATCTGACAACTCCCACATCTAAAGCAGTGGGGTTCTAGGGTATAGGGGAAAATGTTACCTCGTACACTTCTCAACGGTACCCTTATCTTTCCTTACGGAAAGAGTTTCTACCGAAACACTGGTGTACATTCTCCTAGAACATTAACGGACGTATTGCGTATAGCAAGACACTTCTCCAAGCAGGCCTTAGACCCCTCGTGTGCTTATCATTCCGACTTCTCTTGGGCGTTGTCACGACCAATCAGATTTGTGTTTATGCTACAAACCAACGCAAGGTTTTACTAGATAATTGTTTTAACCGTGCAATTTCACGATTATGCAGTTCAACAAAGATGTCCCATTGTGCGTTGCATAATTCCACGTTAACCGTATTGAGCGTTTCCGTTGTGTTTCCTATTAAAAAAGCACTATATAAATCACGTTGAATCCGAAATTTCCCCACGTCGTTCCAACGTTCTGAAAGTTGCTTCTTCGTATACTCACCAGTCAAATGATTGAACTGACCAGCCTTTGTAGCATAGGTATCAATTTTCTTGATTGACCGTCCTAGATACCTTAGTTTTCGGTCAATAATCGTTAGTAGCATGGCAGGAGCATGATTCGCGATGGATTTACCAAACCGTTTCTTAGAGTTAATCTTGCCGTTCTTCTTATTTCGAGTCGTTTTCTTCACTCGTTTTTGTAGCGAGTGAAATCGCATGGTTTCCACTCGTACATCCGAACCAAGTGCTAAGATTTCGTTCGCTAACATCTCATGGGTCTGTTTTCGGTGAACAGTTATTTTACGAAACAGCTCTTTTCGCTCTCGGTGAAGTTGGAGATATCGCTTGGAATACGTCCTCGTCTTTCTCCCTTTTTTAGTATTGCTGTTCTCGTTATAGTTTTGAGGGTTAGTGGACCGTTGTGATCGGTCCATTGCTCGCTGAATACAACGGAGTTTCTTCTCGTCAGCATGGCATTCTGGGGCTAGTTCTCGAAGTTGTACGGTTTTTTCACTACTAATGGCGATTGTAGAGGAACCAATGTCGATCCCTACGCGTTTGGTTTCATCATCGGCCGCCTTACGATTTCGTTTTGTTGGAGGATAGCCTTCTTGAATAAGTTGGACAAAAAAGCGAACCTTGCCACGCACTTCACGCTTCAAGATCCGCACGTACTTTGTCTTATCCATTAAGGCTAGGTGTGCATATTCATCCTTTGCTTTTGGTACAACAGGGATACAAAGCCAGTTCTTAGGCTTAGGCTGTTTCTTTGTTGGTTTTTCTCCCCAAAGAATGTTGCCATCTGCATACCGCAAGCCAGTAGCATTTGATTTGTTTTCAACAGAAATATCATCATCATACGCTTTGAAGTGCACTTTTTTTGCTTTTCCAAAATGGAGTTTCTCGACTGCTTGAAAAGCCCTTGTAGCAAGTTTTTGTGCTTCAAAGCTACCGATATTTTCCTTGAATTTGTGCTGAACATTTCTCACGAAATCGTGCAAACCATATTCAGAAAAGCCGTAGGCTAAACGTATCTCTGAAAGCTGTAGGTCACGTCCTTTAGACTTAGGGTCCCGAAGCAAAGCACGATGCTCTTTATCAGCTTTGACACGTTTATGACGTTTGAGAGCTTCACCCAGACAAGAATTGTAGACGTACCGAGCAATCTTGAATTTCTTTTCCAAACGGTGTTGTTGCCAAACTGGAATAATTAATGGGAGTTCGAGTGTATAAGTCGGTGTAGTCTTTCTTGCCAAAGGTATCAGCTCCTTTTTAGTTACGCTTTTTCTGATTTTCAACGTATCGTTTTATCGTTTCATTCGATACATTTCCAGCAGTCGAAACAAAATAAGAACGTGTCCACAAACTCGGCAAGTGTTGTAGATGCGGAAATTCTTCACGCAATTGTTTAGAGGTCACTCCTTTTATTCTTGCCATCATGTTTGCAGGGCTTACTGTTGGCAGTGCGTTTAGAAACATATGGGCATGATCCTTGTCGCATTCTATTGCAACAACTCTAATTTTGAGAGATTCATTAAAATCAAGGAAAATCTTCCTTCTGTATCGAGGACAAAATACAAAATGATAGTTGATTAAGGATACGGTAGTACTAGTTCTTCTATATTCTTCCATATTTATATTTTATTAGTTTACTATTATTACTGCAACTTTGAATCAAAAAAGGACGTGATACTTTCAAATGCTTGAAGCACCACAAACCTTTCGGTTTATGTGGTACTTCGCATTTGACCTCACTATCATCCCATGTCTAAAGACGGGCTAACGCTCTGCATGGGCTTTCTCGTTCGGAAAATCTGTAACATCAATCTTTTGAGGTATATAGTCGTGATTAGATTTGCAAAAATATATTATGAAGGCAATGAAAACAGCAGCCTAACATAAAAGATACGTTGCTAATTCCTATTTTTCTAACCTTTAAAAAATCGTAATAATGATGATCACATGCTGTACAATCCAACCCCATTTTCCGTATCGAAAAGCTTCTGAGCTAATTGGCCTTCTATGCCAGGAGGGTGCAATTTTTCTACATAAAAACAAAAGGATAGAAAGGGCGAAATTAATCGCTCACTCTCTATCCTCTTTCATTAATCATTTTGGCTATCTGTTTTTTCCTCTTTATTGAACCAAAGTGGCTCATCATCATCCACATCGCCATTATAATTGATAAGAATTTCTTCTCCTGCTTTTATATCCCGATATGCATAAAAGTCAAACGTGTGATTGGGAAAGTTAATTTCATAAATGGCATTAGGCTGATAAGAATGATTAAACAGCATACCATATCCTAACAAAAGGGCCGTGTGGTTCTGTCCATACTCAAAAGCATAATCAGCGAGCAATGTTTTCTCGATATGAACATGCTCCCTATTTGGATAAGGAATAACTGGTGCCTCATGAATTAATTCACCTTTTGCTATATCCTGTGTCGCAAATACCCCTCTATTTAATTCTCCATCACTAAGCTTCGACGTCTTTACTTCAATCATTTAATCACCTATTTGTCTTTCCGAGAAGATTTTATTACTACCTACATAAGATTGCCAGTAATTCGACAAGAATGCAAATATTTTTTCTTTTTATGGTGCCTGACCCTAAATCTGCATCATTGTTTATAAAAATACAATTTGTGCGGCAGGCATTACTGTTATCTCATGATCGATTGTTTTTACGTTGCTTAAATGGTGGTTGTGATGCTTAATAACCATTTCTGCTGGTATAGCACCGTCTGCAGTTGTATGACCATCTGATACTAATGTGACATTGAATCCTAGGGTAACCGCTCTTCGGCATGTTGTATCAACACAATATTCCGTTCTTGCACCAGCTACAATTAATTGAGAAACTCCTAGAGACAATAATTCATCCTGCAGCGAAGTCTCATGAAAGGCATCCGTGCTCTTCTTATTAATAATGCAATCGGAGGACCGTGGAGCAACTCCGTCAATAAATTGCCAAAATGGTGTGCCTCTTTCCAAAAAACCTCCGGCCTGTTCTTCATGTTGAATATAGAAGATCGGAATCTGTTTTTCCTCTGCTTTGGCAATTATGTCCATAACTTTTGCCAACGTTTCTTCTTTCTTATATGTTTCATAAAGAGGTCCCACCTGCATGTCAATGACCAACAAAGCAGATTTCAAATCACTCATTTATTATCACTCCTATTTTAATAGATTGATATTACCAAATATTTAAAAACTCATTATATAGAAAAGACAATTTTTCCAAACTGATTTCCTTGTTTCATTTCAGAGAATCCCTCATCAAAGGACTCTAATGGCAGGATGTTAGATACGACTGGCACCAATTTTGACTCTTCCACAAATCTGATAGCATTTTTAAATTCGGTATATGAATGCATCGCTGATCCAAAAATTTGTAGCTGTTTCCCCATCACTGTATCAATATCAAAAAGGGGAAGATTTTCTCCGATAAAAGAAAATTGTACCAGTCTGCCACCCTTTTTTGCATAATGGATACTTGAAGTGAGGGTACGACTATTACTCGATACGATGACATCAAACCCTGTTGGAACGAGAGAAAGGGGATTTATCCCACCATCACGGTAGTTAAATCCAGACGTTGCCCCCAGCTTTATGGCCTTTTCTAATTTCTCATCAGAGCTGGAAGTGACGAACACCTTCGCTCCTACTGATAAGGCTAGCTGCAAACTATACAACGCAACTCCTCCACCAATCCCTTCAATTAATATGGATTCACCTGCCTGAAGCTTTGCTTTAGAAAATAACGCTCTCCAAGCTGTACCAAATGCTAACGGGAGGGCTGCTGCTTCCGCAAATGTTAAATGGTTGGGTTTTCGTTCTAGATTGACTGCCGGTACTTTTACATACTTGGCAAAAGTACCTCCCCAAACAGCCCCGCCTAATACATTTCCTGATTCACATAAAGAATGTTCCCCTTTTAGGCAATACTCACATTCCAAGCATGAGATTTGAGAATTGATTACTACCTCATCCCCTATTGACCATTGTGTTACCTGTTTGCCCACATCAATAATTTCACCAGCACCATCTGAACCATATATGAAACTCCTTTTATTTTTTGAGTTTGTTATATGAAGGTCACGATGGTTTAGGGCAGCTGCTTTAACCTTAATGAGCACCTCATTATCTCCTATAACTGGAATAGGAACCTCCTTGATTTCTGGCATTACTTTTTCAGGATTAAAAACTACAGCTTTCATACGACACACTCCACTTCTATTGAAAATTGAGTAATTTATCTTTATAATTCGTCTTATAAGGAACTTTAATCTAGTTCGTCTATAACCGAACTACAATTGGATTATATATCCATTTAGGGCTGTTTGTCATCTTTTTTCATAAAATTTTTTCAATGGAACGGAGTGTTGTCTCATGTATACGGTAGAAATTTCTTTTACTGAAGTGAATGAATTAATAACAAGTTTACATACCTACCTTTGTAAGAGCTCACATAAACGCATTGATATAGGTGTCGGCTGGGTGAAGATGGTTAAGCAGCAGCTTTCATCCAACTTTCAAACCGAATTAGAAGGTAAGGACGTTTGGATGCCTCTGCAATTGCTGGCTATTCAGCATAAAGAAATGGACACCCACTTGTTTTTAAAGTGGCTAGATGAAGCCAGTACAGGAGAATTATTTGAACGACTATCTCCCTGGATGAGTGCTGTCCCAAATGACCTTAATGAAAAAAGAAAAGAAATGGTTGATCTGTTGTCTGAGTGGGAAAATCAATATTTCAAAGACTTTAATTCGGAAATACTCGAGAGATTAAAGAGTGAATCTGAGAGCAGAAAGAAGGAAATCACTCGTTTTGACCCAATGGAATTTGGTATTCATGTAACAAACGGTGTTATTTTTATACCAGTAGAAGGCTTAAAAAGGATTATGTTTATTCCTCACTATCATTCACAACCAAGTAATTTGTTCCATTTCTTTGGGGAAACCTTACTTTGTCACTATTCACCTAATATTTACCCGTCTGCAATTGATGACCCCTCCATGGAATTAATGTTAGTGACTAAAGCATTATCTGATAAAAGCAGATTGAAGATCCTAAAATTTCTGGCTACTCATCCTGCTACTTTTATAGAAGTCTATCGACATATGGATTTAGCGAAGAGTACTGTCCATGATCATTTAATTAGTCTAAGAGCAGCCGGCTTAATCAATGTAGAAATTGCGGGAGAAACACTTGGAAAATACAGTTTTCGAAGGGAATCCACTTCTACCTTACTAGCCAATCTTGAAGGATATCTTTTAAAAGCATAATTTGTTTTAGGTCAATCTCCTCCTCCCTCCATATGAGAATTTTTTTCTGCAGTACTTATTTCGGCAGGAAAATCATAATATAGAATATACGTTCGCAAGGAGGCGAGGAGATTGTTAAATAACAATTCCTTAATTACAGGTGAGATGTTAAACAAGTATTACGAGCTTAATAAAAAGAAAAAAGAAATTGAAATGGAAATGAATACACTGAAGGATGCTTTCCAAACATATTTTAATAATCTGGTAGGCTGCAACCATAAAGGGGAAATTACAATAAGTGGATTCAAACTACAAAGACAGATTCGTAAAACTGAAAAATATCATGAAGTGGACACCGTTAGAAGGCTAGAAGAATTACAGATGCATGATCTCATCCAAGTGGTTAAGAGACCAGATGATAGTAAAATAAAGTCGGCCTTAAATTTAGGGCTGTTAAGTCCACAGCAATTAGAGGGCTGCATCGTTACCACCTACTCCCCTGCGATCTCGGTAAAACCATTGATACCAAGATAAGAACTTCAATACAGCCGGACACATAGAAGTTCACTTAATATAAATCTTGTTTAAAACGGTCAAGTAGATCTACTACGAGACCGTTTTTGTTTTTAATATTGTTATGTAGAGTATCCCTAAGTTACCGGTTTCGGTTTTTTTGAATGCTTTCGGTCATGTAGATCCTTCCTACGTTACCCGTTTCGGTTTTTTCCGACGGTTCCGGTCACGTAGAGCCTTGCTAATCCTCCTGTTTTGTTAACTACAACTAAATAGGATTACACATAGCCTACATTCTAACTATAGTTGTTAAATTGTGGAGGAAATCGGCAAATTACGAAGAATTACATATATGTAAACACTTACGCTCAAATTGAAAGGGGAAATTTTGATGGCCAGTCAAGAAAGTCTCTTAGTAAGGCAGTATTTACAGATGTCAAAGGCAAACCAATCACCTGAAGCAAATATTGAAACAGCTAGACAAGGATTAGAAGCTTTATCCGCTTTGACCCCTGTAGCTCAAGATATTACTGTTGAAAAAGTGGAAATTGAAGGGATTCCAGCTGAATGGGTCAGCGCACCAAATGCAGTTGAAGACCGTGTCTTCCTTTACCTTCATGGTGGTGCCTACATAATGGGTAGCTGTAATACACACCGGTATTTAGCATCAAAGCTGTCTCGCTCCACTGCCGCACGTGTATTGGTACCAGAATACAGACTCGCACCTGAACATCCTTTTCCAGCCGCAATTGAAGATGCGGTTAGTGTCTACCGTTGGCTGCTCAACTCAGGTGTATCTTCAAAAAATATCGTCATTGGTGGTGATTCAGCAGGTGGCGGACTAACTTTAGCAACCCTTTTATCACTTAAGGATGCGCGGGACGCACTACCTGCTTTAGCTGTACTATTATCCCCTTGGACAGACATGGAAGGCACAGGAGAATCCAGGGTAACACGTGCTAAAGTGGATCCATGGTTATCACCAGATGCCACTCGTTTAACTCCAGCATTGTATATTCGCGATCTAGATCCTCGTCATCCGCTTGTTTCACCTATTTATGCTGATTTAACGGGTCTTCCTTCACTTTTAGTGCATGTTGGAAATGATGAAATTCTACTAAGTGATGCGGCCCGTCTAGTGGACCGTGCTCGCGCAGCAGGGGTAGAAGTCAGCTTTAAGATTTGGGATGATATGTGGCATGTTTTTCAAACGTTCGCCATCCCAGAAGGACAACAGGCAGTTGATGAAATTGGTGAATTCGTCACCAAACACTTTGAATAGAACTCAATCTAAAAAGAGCTTTGATTTTTCTATCGGGTTCTATTCCAAAGGCATACTTGAAAATTGCAACAAAAATGACTATCAAATTGTAAACTAATTTGATAGTCATTTTTTTATTTGAAAACACATTCTATGAACTAAATATTTTAACATTTGGCTCTGATTTGGGCTTCTTTTCTCCTTTAATACCAAACAGGATCCGTAAAATTGCTACCTTTGAAATGATAAAATGATAAAGGAGCATTATGATACAAAACGCAGTAACCATTAAAAAGATGAGTTTTACAGGGATGGACCATGTCTCATCAGCGATAAAAAATCCTAGCGTAACAATAACTGGCTGATGGAGAACATAAAACGGCATGGATGCTTGTGAACTGTATGATAACCACTTATTTGAAAAAGATAAATGCTTTTCTGCTACAGCAAAAATGACAAGGATCAACGTCCAACAATTTAATGCTTTAATGGATGCAAACACCATTGCTGCTATAAAACCAGTTGAAGACATATCTGAAAAGAATCCATACACAAAAAAGATAGTTGTACAAACTGCAATAACTAGATTAATAGGAAGCAGTTTTTGAATCACCTTTTTGAAAGATTCTTTTGTGAGAATAAAATAACCAAATAAAAATAAGATCAAATAAAAAGTAATGTCCCAACCTGCTAGACGAACAACATCTACGAAAGTAGATACAATCATTAAAGGAATAGTCATCAGATATAACTGGTATGATTTCAATTCTTTCGTAATCGCTGGTTTCTTTTTAAGAAAAAGCGGAAGCGTAATAATGCTAAATATCAAAAGAACTAACAAATACCATAAATGTAAACCAACGAAAGCAAAATTCCCCGTTCCACCAATATCTAAATAGACTCCATTAAAATACTGCGGAAACCAAGTAAAAAAGGATCCGGAAAATTGACCATGACTAACGCGTTCCATATATACTTGTGGAGGAGTTAGAATCATAACTCCAAATAAAAGCGGTACCCCCAATCTGGCAAGTCGTTCCATCATATATTCGTTTCCAGACCTTTTCTTGAGGGCGTAATAGGAGTTCATCCCAGAAACAGTGAAAAAAATTGGCATCAACCAGGAACTCATAAACAAGGCAACCGCTGTAATATAGGTTGGGTCGGTCTTATTATTTTTTACAAGCCAAGCCCATGGATTAAAAAACATGAAACAATGGTAAATGAAAACAGCCAGTGTTGCGAGGACACGGATCCAATCGAGGTCGAATTGTCTTTTCATATTATAATAAAATTCTCCCTAATATAATTCAAACAATATCTTTATATATTATCCATCATATACCATTTACCTATTTAACGGACAAGATATTTAGCAATAATATCCATAAATAATAAAAAAAGGACAAACTTTGTCCTTTTCCTTACACTATAGTATGTAATTAACGTACTTCGCTTGTGACAGTTTCATTTTCATTTAACTGCCCCTCATTCCACCCTTTACAAACATCTACCCAGTCCTTGGCAAAAGAATAGTCGAATAGCTCTTCTTTCGTTAATTCAATCGCTGAATTGGTGCTTCCACATGCAGGGAAAAGTGTATCAAATCGTTTCATTGATACATCAAGGTATACATCCAATTCTTTATTTAAACCAAACGGACAGACCCCACCAATGACATGGCCCGTTTGCTCCAAAACCTCATCTGGCGAAAGCATCCGGGGTTTGAAGCCAAATTTGGCACGAAATTTTTTATTATCAATCTTTGCATCCCCAGCAGCAACAATTAAGATTGCCTTTTCCTCCAATCCCCTAAAAGATAAAGTTTTAGCAATTCGTGCAGGTTTCACTCCAATTGTCTCGGCTGCCTGCTCAACAGTTGCACTTGAGGTGTCAAATTCCATTATATCGATCTCTCGATTCCATTGTTTAAAATGATTTTTTACACTTTCTAAAGACATTCTATCCATCCTTTCCCAATGGTCCTAATAAGAATATTAACATACTTTAAAGGGATGAAGTAAAATGATGCTTACTAATAATGTATGACCCCCCAAAACAAGTGTTGCCAAATTAGGCGTTTTTCAACATCTAGTTTAAGGGTCTATTATTTTTATGAAAGAGAATCTCTTACATCTAATATAATTTTACCGATGCTTAATCTACTTTCAATTAGCTTGTGGGCAGCAATGGCATCCTCCAAGGGATAGTGATGACCAACCTCCATATTTAATTTCTCTTCACTAAACAATTTGAGCACTTCCTTGGCTGTGGATTGTAAAGTCTCTGGTCGTTTTTTTCTAGTCGTCCCTAAGCTAAATCCTAGCACCGACCTACAGCTAGAGTGCAGATCACTGGTTTTAAAACTTCCCACAGACCCGCTAGAATTTCCAAACTGTATCAACCTTCCATATGGTGCAAGACAGGTTAGACTTTGGCCAGTTATCTCACCAGCAATAGAATCGAGGACAATATCTACCCCCTGATTATCTGTTAATTCATTTACTCTACTTGGAAAATCATCGTTGTTATAGCAAATTACATGATCAGCCCCAGCCTTTAGTGCAACGGACACTTTAGTTTCGTCACCGACCGTTCCGATAATTTTACTTGCACCTAGAAGTTTTGCTAACTGAATGGCTGTAGTTCCCACTCCTCCTGCAGCGGAATGAATGAGGATGGTTTCCCCCTGTTCAATTCGTGCAATATCTGCTAATAGTTTATATGAAAGGAAAGAAACAGTAGGACAGGCAGCGGCAGTGGTAAAATCCATGGAATCGGGAATTTCATATGTAAGAATACCTTCCGCTACTACAAATTCTGCGTAAGATCCACTAGCTGGAAATGCTATGACTCTTTGACCAGGTTGTAAATGTTTTACCTCAGCCCCAATCTCCACAATCACGCCCGCCGTATCGAGGCCAGGAATAAAGGGGAAGTTCCCTTTTTCTTTTTTACCATATCTCGCTTTCACATCTGCATAATTTACACTTGTTTTCTCTACTCTAATTAACACCTGACAAGGATTAATTTTTGGTGTCTTAACCTCTACATACTGCATAACTTCTGGTGCCCCAAATTTGGGGACGATAATTGCCTTCAAAGTTATTCCCCCTTGTTGCTTGATAGTTCTATTTTATGGTAAAAATTTCATATCGTATAGAAAGAATCTTTTATCAATGTACATAATAATTTCTTATGCTTAACCTTATATAATAAAGGTTAGCGGCAATTAACATTTAGCTAGCAAATTGATATAATTATGCTAGCAACTATCCACTTCTACTCTATCAATAAAAAAATGGTTCCCTACACGGATTACATCCACTTATTAGCAAAATTCTTCCATTACTACAGTAAACTTTGATATATTTATAGATAAATAGTTTCGACAATTGGAGGAATAAAATGAATTCGCGCGGTGTCATCTTGGCTTATCCAAGGACAAAAGGGATGTTATTAGTCATAATTGCAGCTACCTTTTGGGGAGTTTCCGGGACGGTTGCTCAATACTTATTTCATCAACAAGGCTTCAGTACCAGTTGGCTTGTTGTAACTAGGTTAATTTTTTCAGGAGTGGGATTACTCCTGTTTTCACAAACGGTTGGAAACCAAAATATTTGGACGATATGGAAAAACAAACAGGATGTTGTTAAACTCATCGTTTTTGGCATCTTTGGAATGTTTGGTGTTCAATTTACTTATTTCGCAGCTATTGAACATGGAAATGCAGCGACCGCCACTGTCTTGCAATACCTTGCACCTGTAATTATTGCTGGATATTTAACTATTCGAGGGAAAAAGCTACCTACTAAACATGAAGGGCTTGCGATACTTTTTGCTCTGTTGGGAACATTTCTTCTTGTTACTCAAGGTAATATCCATTCACTTTCCATTACGTTTCCGGCTTTATTTTGGGGAATCTTGTCTGCTTTTTCACTTGCCTTCTATACACTTTATCCGAGAGATTTATTATCAAGTTGGGGATCATTAATCACGGTTGGCTGGGGGATGACAGTCGGAGGAATTAGCTTTAGTTTTATTCATCCGCCATGGGTGTTTCAAGGAAGATGGAGCCTGCCATCTTTTTTAGCGGTTATTTTTGTAGTCATTTTTGGTACGTTAATCGCCTTTTTCTGCTATATGGAAAGTATGAAATACATAAAGGCATCTGAGGCTAGTCTTTTAGCCTGTGTTGAGCCATTATCAGCAGCCTTTATATCAGTTGCCTGGCTACATGTTTCCTTTGGCGTAGCAGAATGGATTGGTTCATTTTTAATTATTGCTACGATATTTATTCTCTCAGCTGTAAAAAAATAGTTACCATTTCTATTAAAAAAAGGCAAGCATGGTTCATGCTCGCCTTTTCCTTCTTCAATGCGAATATCGATATCTGAATACCCTAAGCTAGAGCGTACATACGAAATAGCCATTGCAGCCTATAATTCATATGTCTAATAAAATAGACCGCTCTATAACTCAAAATTCTTAAAGTTGAGAGTAAGCTAAAAAGAATATTCAAAGCATATCCCTCCACATTGAAATTTTAGTGTTAAAAAATAACACCTGTATTTATTGTTAATCGGAACAGCCTATTTATTCATAATTTAAAAAGAAAGCAGACCTTCACAAAGTGAGGTCTGCCTATTTATTATTCACCTAAATCCACATTGTGGTACACTTGTTGAACATCATCTAAATCTTCAAGTGCATCAATCATTTTTTCAAATTTAGCTTGCGCGTCTTCAGGAAGGGTTACATCGTTTTGTGCAAGCATAGTAAGCTCTGCCACAGTGAACTCTGTAATTCCCGCATTTCTAAATGCTTCTTGAACTGCATGGAACTGATCAGGTTCAGCATAAACAATGACAGAATCTTCTTCTTCAATAATGTCGCGTACATCTACATCTGCTTCCATTAAAAGTTCAAGTACATCATCAGAAGATTTACCTTCGACACCGATAACAGCTGTAGCATCAAACATATAGGCAACAGAACCACTTACACCCATGTTCCCGCCATTTTTACCAAATGCGGCACGGACATCTGAAGCAGTACGGTTTACGTTATTTGTTAGAGCATCAACAATGACCATGGAACCGTTTGGTCCAAAGCCCTCGTAACGAAGTTCAGTATAGCTTTCTTCAGAACCACCTTTTGCTTTATCAATAGCACGGTCGATAATGTGTTTCGGTACATTGTAGGTTTTAGCCCGCTCGAGAACAAATCGTAATGACTGATTAGATTCTGGATTTGGCTCCCCTTGCTTTGCCGCTACATAGATTTCTACACCAAACTTTGCATAAATACGACTAGTATTTGCATCTTTTGACGCTTTCTTTTCTTTAATATTGTTCCACTTACGACCCATAATGAACACTCTCTTTCCACTTTGAATCTACACAAAATTATGATCCTGAATTATTCCGTTTCAGAATAATAATTAGCAGTTCATGATAATTTCTATTTATCGAATCAAGCACAAACAGATACTGATTCATACACAGATAATATTATACCTTAAAAATGACATTTGTTAAGTATCATGTTAGTAAAAAAAGACCTTTCCATAAAGGAAGGTCTTTTCACGTCTATACCAGCATCTGAAACAACGTACTATCTTTATTAACTTCTCTATAGAAGAAGCCTTTTGCTTTAATCCGTTCAATTAGAGGGAAGTAATCTTCTTTATCTTTCAGTTCAATTCCTACCAAGGCAGGTCCCGTTTCTCTATTGTTCTTTTTCGTATACTCAAAATGGCTGATATCATCATTCGGTCCAAGGACATCAAATAGGAACTCACGTAAGGCACCAGGGCGCTGTGGAAACTGAACGATAAAATAATGCTGCAGTCCTTCATATAACTTAGATCGCTCTTTAATTTCCTGCATCCTTCCAATATCATTGTTACCGCCACTTACGATACAAACCACCGTTTTCCCCTTTATCTGTTCTGCATATGTATCTAGAGCTGCAACGGAAAGCGCACCGGTTGGTTCAACAACAATGGCATTTTCATTATAGAGAGACAAAAGCGTCGTGCAGACCTTACCTTCTGGAACAACCGTAATATCGTCCACAATTTCCTTACAAATAGTAAAGGTCTTTGTCCCAACTGTTTTAACAGCAGCTCCATCTACAAATGGATCAATTTCTTGGAGCTTTGTTACTTCTCCTTTTAAAATGGATTCCTTCATCCCTGGTGCTCCTTGAGGTTCGACACCAATTAATTGTGTTTGAGGGGAGTAATGCCTTAAGTACGTACCCACTCCAGCAAGGAGACCACCCCCACCGATTGCTGCAAACAGATAATCAATTTTTTCAGGACAATCATTTAACAATTCAACAGCAACGGTTCCTTGACCAGCAATCACATCATAATCATCAAAAGGGTGAATAAAGGTACGGTTTTCATTCCGACTACATTCCATTGCTTTTTCATAGGCATCATCAAAGGTATCCCCCACGAGAACAATCTCCACACTGTCCTTTCCCCAAAACTTTACCTGGTTCACCTTCTGCTTAGGCGTCGTACTCGGCATAAAGATTTTTCCGTTGATTTTTAACAGATGGCAGGAGTAGGCAACACCTTGTGCATGATTTCCTGCACTTGCACAGATAATTCCGTTTTGAAGTTCTTCTCCACTCAATTTTTTAATACGGTTATAAGCCCCACGTATTTTAAATGAGCGGACACTTTGTAAATCTTCCCTCTTTAGATACACATGACAGTCATACCGCTCGGAAAGTAAATGATTATACTGCAATGGAGTTGGTGAAATCACATCCTTGATGGTATGGCTAGCAATAATAATGTCCTCCACATTAAACGCTTTTTTATCGACCTGTTGATTCATTTTCAGGTTCCCTCCCAAATAATCCATGTATGTTATAAATAGTTATTTATTGTCTAAAAACAACAAAAAACCCGTCCCCATAATATAGGGACGAGTTAACTCGCGATACCACCCTACTTCCACAAGTTTCAAAAAAGAAACTGCGGCTCTCGATCAATGTACAAACTCTTGTACATGTTCCATCATAACGGCGGACTAACCGGTGTAGCCTACTTGGAATGTTCAGCTAAACATCTCTGAGATGATCTTCAAATCGCCCTGTTATCGGCTCCCAGCACACGCCGACTCTCTGTGAAACAAGGAGCAGATTCTACTCTTCTCTTCATTGATTCAAGTTTAATTTTTTATAAGGTTACCACCGAAAAAAAATACTGTCAATGTTTTTTGATTATTTTTACTATTTTGTAAATTATGAAGCGCTTACAATTTAATAAGGCATTTTTTAGCGGTGCCTGGCACTCTTCATGTTATAATTTTATTTAGATGTAAGATAATTCCGAAAGTTTTAAGGAGTGATTGTAATGATGATCCCGTACAATGGAGTTTCACCTACTATTCACGATTCTGTCTTTGTTGCACCTGGGGCGTATATCATTGGGAATGTTCAGATTGGGAAAGAATCAACGGTTTGGTTTAATGCAGTCCTTAGGGGTGATGATGGACCAATTATCGTTGGCGAGAGATGCAGTATCCAAGATAACTCGACCATTCACCTTTACGAGGGGTTTCCTGTTATTATTGAAGATGATGTAACAGTCGGCCACAATGTTATTTTACATGGTTGTAAAATTGGGAAACGTTCGATTATAGGAATGGGCTCCACGTTATTGGACAACGTCGAGGTTGGCGAGGAATGTATAATTGGCGCTAATACTTTGCTCGCAGGAGGAATTAAAATACCGCCCCGTTCCCTTGTTCTTGGCTCGCCAGGTAAAGTCGTCAGAGAACTAACAGAAAAGGACCTGCAAATGTTGCAAATGTCCAGTGAACACTATGTTCAAAAAGGGAAAGAGTTTAGGGAGATACTAAAATAAACATTTGGGTGATTTTTTATACTGATTTACGCATTATATACTACATTTTACCTCCTAAAAATTCTGTTCAGGTGTAAATTTACACCGAATTTACTCGAATTAATAATTTATCAGCGAATTTTTTGCTTTTATCAGCGAATTTCAAGATTTATCAGCGAATTAATACAGTTATCAGCGAATATGGAATTTTATCAGCGAATAGTAAATAAAACCTCTTATCGTACGTGTCCACTGTTGTACTCATATACAGTGGACACAAAATTTCACTATTAAAGTTTACATAACATATTTACAAATAACCAAATTATTGTAACGACTTTATATCCTTAACGATCTGCTCATACGGCGGATCCGATACCCCTTCATATTTTTGTACAACAATCCCCTTTTCATCTACTAAATAAAAGGAAGTACTATGCACAAATTGATTCGAACCTTCTAGTTTAGCCGCTGCAGCCATAAACGATTTATTTGCAAAACTTTCAATAAACTCCTGTTTATATCCTGTTATAAGATCCCAATTTGAAAAATCAGCACCTACTCCACTTGCATATTCCTTTAATATCCCTGGTTGGTCATTTTCAGGGTCTATACTAAAAGAAACAAGATGAGCATCTACATCTTCATCAGTTAATTTACGCTGCAATTCAGCCATATTTGCAGTCATGGGTGAGCAAACCGTATCACAGTTCGTAAACATAAAATCAACAATCCAGACTTTACCCTTTACATCTGAGTATGACACTTTCTTTCCATTCTGATTAACACCATTAAAGTCCCCTACTTCCATATGAAGTGGAAAATCATTCTCGACCTTCTTTACATCCTTTGAGCAAGCAGATAGAACCATTACGAAAAGGAGAAGCAAAAATAAACGTTTCAACGAAAACCACCCTTTTTCACAAAAAGGTGCCGAGTCAAATGACACCAGCACCTTTCATTCGTATTAGTTAATGAATTGTGAATCAATTAATGACGCAAAATCTGGTTTTTCCTTCAAGAACTTAAGCTCAACAGAAGAATTAGCGAAATCTTGAATTACATCTTTATTGACATCAGTTGTAAAACGGATATTTCCCCAAGCCCCATCAACAATTGCCTTATCTAGTTCTTGTTTTGTGCTCTCTTTAATGCTCTTTATCGTAATCTCTTTTGCTTCATCAGGATTATCCTTGATAAAAGCAATCGCCTCATTTTGTGCATCTACGATCTTTTGAATAATATCTTTGTCCTCTTTAATTTTCTTGCCGCTTGATACGAGGATTGTATTCGGTAATGTTGTACCAAATGAAATCTTTTTGCTATCAACGATAATTTTAGCACCAGCTTCTTTTACTAACTGTGAAGCCCATGGCTCAGGAACAGCCGCGATATCCACTTTCCCAGATTCAAACATAGCCGCATATTGTGCTGGATTTCCAGTTACATGCTTTAGTGTACCACCAATTCGTGCAGAAGAAATGCCGAAATCTTGCAAGAATGTCTCCATTTGAACATCATGCGTACAACCTACGCCTGGAGTAATAAAAGTTTTACCATTGAAATCCTCTACAGAATTCACTCCGCTTTTCTTGCTTGCAACAATCGCTGTTCCACCTGAAGATGCTCCAGCAATAATTTTTACGTCAGCGCCATTTGTGAAGTTATTCATAACAGGTCCTGGACCAACTAAACCTGCATCAATTTCACCAGTTTTCAACGCCGTCATAAAGGCACCGCCATCAGGGAACGTCTTATATTCCACTTTAACGCCATCCCCTAATTCTTTTTCATAGTAACCTTTTTCACGTGCTATCATGGCAGGTGCATGGTCAATGTTAGGGAAATACCCTATTACGACCTTTTTCTCTTCTTTACTTGATCCTGAGCTTGCTTGATCTGTTCCACACCCTGCTAATGCCCCGATTAGAAGTAGGAATACTAAGCTAATAATCGCTGTCTTTTTCTTCATCTCTCTAGTTCCCCCTTAATTAGATGTTTCTAAACCCCAACGGCGAATGACATTTTGTTCCACCCGTTGGAAGAAAACAATATCAACCACAGTGCCAATGACACCAATGATAATCATAATAGCAATAACCATACTCATGTTTCCAAAGTCTGATGCATACTTCAAGGTATACCCTAATCCAGGTCCTGTGCTAAGTATTTCTCCCGCCATGAGTGCACGCCAGGCAAATGCCCAACCAAGTCTTGCTCCCGTTACAGCGTAAGGAATTGAGGCTGGAAAAATCACGCTTGTAAAGAGACCGACCCCACCAGAACCCATCGTTTGTGCTGCTCGTATATAAAGAGGAGGCACATTTTTAATGCCTATTCTCATGTTAATCGTCATGACGAGCGTAGCACCAAGGATCACGATAAAAATGACCGATGTTTCATTCAGACCGAACCACATGATTGCAATGGGTAACCAAACAATACTAGGTACACTCTGTAATGCTAAAATCAGTGTTCCCAACGTTTCATCTGCGGTTTTATTTTTTGCTAACAGAATGCCCAGACCTAAGCCTAGAAAAATCGATATACCTAAACCAATGAATAAGCGGCGAAAGCTCGCTAAAATATCATAGATTAATGTTTTATCAGAAAAACCCTTAACTAACGCCTCTAGGACATCCGTTGGTGCGGGCATAACAGAGGGCGAAACACCACTTACGGATACGCCCACCTGCCAGAACACAACTAAGGCTACAAAGAAGATAATACGTTTAATTGTTGGCTGCATAGGCTAATTCCTCTTTTACCACTTTATCAATCTCTGATTGTAATAAACTCATAATCTTTTCCTCTAATTTGGCGACCATTTGTGTATGGTTTTCACGAGGTCTTGGAATTTTCACCTGAATGTCTTCTAGCACCACACCAGGTCGTGTTCCCATAACAATGATTCTGTCTGATAGCTTGATAGACTCACGAATACTATGAGTAACAAACAAAATGGTTTTTCTCGTTTCAATCCATATTTTTTCTAATTCAAGATGAAGCCTTGATCTCGTTTGTTCGTCAAGAGCTCCAAATGGTTCATCCATTAATAATACCTTAGGATTCATGGATAAGGCTCTGGCAATGGACACACGTTGTTGCATTCCACCAGATAACTCATGTGGGGAATGCTTCGTATAGTTGCTGAGTTGTACCATTTTCAAGTACTGGTGAGCAACCTCCCTTGCCTCTTTCTTTTTCATTTCTTTTCGCAATGCAAACATTACATTCTCTTCTACTGTCATCCAAGGAAAAAGCGCTGCTTGTTGGAATACCATCCCGCGGTCTCTTCCTGGCTTAGTAATTTTCTCACCGTTCAGAAATACCTCACCACTAGATGGCTTAGTTAATCCAGCCACAATGGATAATAATGTTGATTTTCCACAACCTGAAGGACCAAGGATAGAGACAAACTCTCCTTCTTGAATTTCAAGATTAATATTTGAAAGGACTGTATTGGTCGCATTTTGGTTTCCAAATTCTTTATTCACACGGTCTATATGAAGAAACATTTGTATTTCACCCTCTTCACCTATAATTCACATTAGTTTTATCGGATTAATATTAATTAAATTTTATTATAATCTTTATCAGGGTAAAGTCAATATTTTTCCAAAAAAAAGTGCCTGACACCCAGCAAAAAATCCGCTGAGTATCAGGCACCGCTTAAAATTATAATAAATAACCACTCGAATGGAAGGTATACCATTTTCCATTAATGTATTGCTTATTTTGAACCATGGCACCAGATGATGATAAGTAATATTTCTTTCCGCGATCGGTAATCCAGCCGGTAGCCATTGCACCTGAGGAATTGAGATAGTACCACTTATTGTTAGATTTTAACCATCCAGTGGCCATCGAGCCATTTGAATTCAAAAAGTACCACTTGCCATTAACTTTTTGCCAGCCAGTTAGCATGGCACCATTGGCTCCAAGATAATACCACTTGCTAGCATCTTTTTGCCAGCCAGTTAGCATGACACCATTGGTTCCAAGGTAATACCACTTACTAGCATCCTTTATCCAACCAGTCGCTTTCGTTCCGTTTGGTTGAATGTAATACCACTTGCCTTGCTCTTTTAACCACCCTGGCTTCTTAACTGTAGAAATGGCTTGGATATTTCCTTCATACATTTGCGTAACAGCAATTCCTGGATAATAATATTTCAAAATTTCTTGATAATTTTTTCCTGCGCCTGCCATGTTTTGGGCACCCCATTGACTCATCCCCACCCCATGGCCATCACCTGTACCTGAAACAGTAGTCATTCCATTTTCTGATTTCACTTCATTTACTAAATAACTATTTATGGTAATTTCTGCTTTGTTACCTAAAAAATTGACCAATTTCACCTTTACAATTGGTTCCGACTGCGCTACTGCAAACCCATGTTCAAAAGTAAATACAGATAAAAATAAAGATAAGACAGTTACACATTCTTCAACGGATGATATCCCTCCGAAACTAGTAATATAGGACCAGCTGTTAGGATAATCATATAGTATTAGATTTAGTTGCGACAATGGAATGTTATTTCCAAATAACATTTCTATTAATGGACAAGTTCCTTCTTTATAAATGGCTGTGTCATAGTTGGGAGAAGAACTTCAATGCAAGTTCCCTCGTTTACTTTGCTAGTTATGTTTAATGTACCATGGTGATTTTCTACAATTTTAAAACAAGTCATTAATCCAAGTCCGGTTCCCTTTTCTTTTGTGGTATAAAAAGGCTCACCAAGTGTAGAAATTCGTTCTTCAGGTATTCCGAGGCCTGTATCATTAATCTGGACTGAAATTTCCCCTTCCTTCTTTTCTTTTACGATTAACTCTATCGTTCCACCTTTTGGCATAGCTTCAATTGCATTTTTCAAAAGGTTTAAGAAAACCTGTTTTAATTGATTTTCCTCACAGCTGATGCTGGGAAGTTCAGGACTAAACTCGGTGAGAATTTGGACATTGTTTAAGATTGACTGGTTGTTAATTAAGGTTATAACATCAGTTAATAATGTCTTTATATTATGTTCAACAAAAACGGCTGCCGTTGGTTTTGCGAGGACAAGAAATTCACCAACAATGGAATTAATCCGGTCAAGTTCTGTTAATACAATATCGAGGTACTGATCATTTTTCGTGCTAGATTTCATTAGCTGAATGAACCCTTTAATAGAGGTAAGCGGATTCCGAATCTCATGTGCAATACCTGCAGCCATTTGGCCAAGGAGAGCCAACTTTTCTGACTTTTGAAGAAGTCGCTCGGTTTCTTCTTTTTTCTCCGTAATGTCTTTGCCAATTGATAGAACTGCTGCTTTTTCACCAAAGACAATAAACAAGGAAGATACTTCAAAAAAGAAGGTTGTTTCGTCCATACGTTTTGCCTTATATTCTATAGTGTTGACTGGCTGTTTTTCTTTTTTTATTTGCTTAAATCGTTCCATTAATCGTCCCTGATATTCTGGAACAATGAAGTCAAAAATGGACTTTCCGATGATTTCGTCTTTATTCTTAGCTCGAAGCATACTTACCGCTGCGTTATTCACATAAAGTAATCTATGATCCCTAGTAATATAAACGGGTTCGGGCAAGGAATCTATCAATCTCTTATAACTAATCTCTCCAGCTTGGGCCCTTTTTGCATAATAGCGTGATTTATCATATTGCCACCCGACGAACCAAGCTATAAAGGTAAATAGAAAGAAATCTATTTCAAATATTGGATCTTTCTCGAAAATAGACTGATAAATGGTAAATAAAATAGAAATGGAAACGAGAATAAGTTGGCCCAATCTTTTCATGATATTTTCCCTCTTATATAGATATATTTTCTTATTCCATTCGACAAATCCGATAATTTCCCTTCCATACTTTTTACTAAATTGTTACAAATTTGTTAGTAAACGAAAAAAAATGGCGAGACTCATGAGTCCCGCCAACAATTTAGTTAGATTCTACCTCTCTTAAAAACTCTCTAACAACTTGCAAATACTCCTCTGGCTCTTCCACATATGGCATATGCGCACTGTTTTCAAACACATGGAAGCGTGAATTCGGTGTTAAACTGCTAAAATACTCAGTAGACTCTGGGGTAGCTTCATCAAAACGTCCGCATGTAAAAAGGGCTGGACACGAAATGTCCTTTAATTGAGCGGTACAATCAAATTCTTTAAGGTTCCCTAATACTGTAAATTCAGTTGGCCCCCACATGATATTGTATACTTCTGGATTTCTATATTGGGTTCCTTGCTTTAACCAGTCAGGAAAAGGATCTAAACGACAAACAAAGTTTTTGTTAAATACATCAGTTGCCTCTTTGAATTCCTTGGAGTCGGTTGTCCCATTTTCCTCACATCGTTTTATCGTCTCTTGGACCTCAAGAGGCAGTTTTTGTAGATTTCGCTTCTGATCTTGTTCCCATATTGGTGCACTTAAGCAAGAACTTGAAAAGATCACACTTTTTACACCGCTTGGCTGTGTTAAGCAATAGGCAGCAGCTAGTGTGGTTCCCCAGGAATGACCGAGAATATGGACCTCATCAAGATTTAAGGCCTGTCTTACCTGCCCTAATTCTTCTACGAATCGGTCCAAACGCCACAGTGAGGTATTTGTTGGTCTTTCCGATCTTCCACAACCTAGTTGGTCATAAAAAATAACTGGCCGGTCCTCTGCTAGTGCTTTTAACCCTTGAAGCGAATAGGAGGAAGATCCTGGACCCCCATGTAAAATAATAACTGGCGTACCAGGTGCACTTTCATTAAATATTTGGACCCACACTTTTCCCCCAGTTACTTCAATGAATCTCTCTTCACCCATCATGATTTCCCCTTTAGATAGTTGGTTTGTTATTTTCTAATTTTGCCACATGAATCGACGGAATTGCATTATCACTCTTTACTAATAGTATACCAAAAGAAATAAACCAAATCGGAACAATAATTAACCCGCCTAAGCCCATTCCAACCATGACAAGGACTGTAATACCGCTAACATTTCCGAGAACGGTTAGAATAAAACAAGCGCCTCCGACCATACCAAGAATAGAAAGGACTTTTTTATTTAAATACTTATTAGTGATAATCCCTACGGTAAAAATCCATAAACCAACAAAACCAAAGTCAACCCAGCCTTGTGGACTCAACTCAACCAGTCCAGCCCACGAAGTTACAATCGTTTCAAAAACGACTCCACCTTTCATCATCGCTTCATGACTTAATTCATGATCCATACCGACTTGACGGAAATTATTGATGGCTAGTAATGCAAAGCCAATAATGGCCATTACCTTTGAATACGGGTACCACTCACTGGATTCCGTATATTTTTCTAACCTATTCGAGATAGCAAGCACTACCATTATTCCAAGAACCCCTAAGAATCCAAGTATATAATGAACCGCTACTAATCTATTAATATAGGTTACATGGTCCACGACCGGATTTTCACCAGGTGGTGATACTAACACAATCACTACTGTTAAAATATATAAAAATCCAACGATTAGGGCGGAGATTCCGCCAAGTCTTGTTTTTTTCATAAAATATCCCCTTAAACCTTAATTATTTTTAAATAATGCTAAAGCCAAATAGGAGCGAAAGGCTTGAAATTGTTTGTATACATTTGATTTTTCAGGTCCTAAATGAAAACAATTCACATAGATTCCATCACAAAAAGTAAGAATAGTACCTGCAATATCTTCAATTGGTAGAATAGGTGAAAATTCTTTCTCGTTTTTCCCCTTTTCAATGATTGAAATAAACCCATTCATAGCCTGCTTAATCCGTGCTTCCAACAAGGGAATGTGTTTTTTGGTCTGCCAGCCAATCGTAAAGTAATACTCATAAATTGCAGGAAGTAAAAGATTACTTTGGCTGTTGATAATTTCTTGAATTTGATCTAGCAAGAAAGTAAGTGCTCCCCAATTTGTTTGTGCCAAGTTGTAAATACTCTCTAGATTCCATTCATCTTCAAGGTCTCTTCGTCTTAAAATCTCAAGAAAAATTTGCTCAGTATTCTGGAAGTATGTATATACTCCGCCTCTGCTTACACCTGAATGATTGATGATATCTTGGATTGTGGTTGCGTTGTAACCCTTTTTAATAAAAACTTCTTTTGCTGCTTGAAGAATGATGAGCTTTCGTTTTTCCTTATGTTCTACTGACACGATTGGTGCCAACTAGGATCCCTCCTTGTTTAAGAGTCATCAATGACTCTATACTATTTTATTTTACATTTTTAGTCAATAATAATAAAAAATTCCATATATTTTTTTCATATAAAAAGGCTAACCCCGTTATAGTAAGGGTTACGTTTTGAGGTTCTTTTCTTAAAATACGTGCAGAAATGACAGTCGTATGGGCATGGTTATTAATATATATAAAAGTAAAACTCGCCATAGTAATTGGCGAGTTACTTTATTAGGAATACAAAAACCTTATTTATATAAATCCTCACTTACTTGTGATACGGTTCACCGTAAGGTTCTCTTGGATTTTGAGATATACTTACTCCCTTTTAAATAAGATGTCTTGTCCTTAATTGAGTAACCAGCAAAAGTAAAATAAGCGGAGTTTTTCCTGTTATATTCAGAATGGAGCTCGTTTTGAGGTAAAATAAGCGGAGTTTTTCCGCTTATGCAAAGCAAAACCTCCCCTTTTTCACATTTTTCGAGTCAATAGGCGGAATTTCTCCGCCTATTTAAGCTATTTTTAATGATAATTTCCAAATAAGCGGAATTTTTCCGTCTATTTATCAGCTCGGATGCTTAACCTGCACCACCAACTGATAAGTGCGGACCCACTTGATCCTAGATGCGGGAATTAGCAGTTTTTTATCGACCAGCTTATAAAAACTAATAAAATTGGTACTCAAAACGACACTGTAAATGAAAGAATTTTTGACCCTCACTCTTAATTGTAAAATACTTATTTTGTCCATCATAATAATGATGTTAATCGCTTTGTGAAAGTTAATGAAATTTCGTAGAAACTTTGATAAATAAAGAAAAAGACGTATGCCAATTCATACGTCAATTCTTGTGTCATTTAATTAAGAAAGCATCCGAAAACATAACCCTTTACCGTTATAGTGGCACGCTTTATGCTATCCTTTCATCTTCCAAACAGCTGCAATATTGGTAGCTGTTCTTTCTACGTATTCTGCTGCATGTTCAAAGGCGTCCTCAAGTAAAACAACACCAGGAACAATACTGAAAACAGCATCGATTCCATAATCATGAACAACAAGACTATCTTTTCCGAGGTTTCCAGCAATTCCAATCACAGGAACATCATTCTTTTTAGCCGTTTTTGCTACGCCAATTGGTGTTTTTCCAAAGATGGTTTGTTGATCAATTTTTCCTTCACCCGTGATGACCAAATCAGCATCTTCAACCGATTTGGAAAGAGACGTTGCATCAATCACGATATCAACACCCCGTTTTAATACGGTCGGTAAGAAGGCTAACAATCCTCCACCAAGTCCACCAGCTGCTCCGGCACCTGCTACATCTTTTATATTTTTTCCAAGCTCACGTTCAATCATGGCTGCATAGTGGTCAAGATTTCTGTCCAATTGTTCTACCATTTCCGGTGTCGCCCCTTTTTGCGGACCAAAAATAGCTGAAGCTCCTCTTTTTCCTGTTAGTGGATTATCTACATCACAGGCAACCTCAATTTTAATATTCTCTAATCTTGAATCTAATTGAGCTAAGTCGATCGAAGCTAACTTACCTAGCGCCCCACCACCTTCTCCAATGTCCATCCCATCCTTATCAAATAATCCCACACCAAGGGCTTTAGCCATCCCCGTACCACCGTCATTAGTGGCACTTCCACCGATTCCAATAATGATATGAGTTGCACCATAATCTAGGGCAGCTGATATTAGTTCACCGGTTCCTCTCGTTGTGGTAATTAACGGATTACGTTTCTCTCTTGGAACTAGGTGTAAACCAGAAGCTGCCGCCATTTCAATCACTGCCGTACGTTTATTACCAAGCATACCGAAAAACGCTTCGACTGGTTCTCCTAGAGGACCCGTGACAGTTTTGCAGATAATTTCTCCACCGGTTGCATCAACAAGAGATTGAACCGTCCCCTCTCCACCGTCTGCCATCGGTATTTTCACATACTCTGCATTTGGAAAATGATATCTAAAGCCTTTTTCAATTGCCTCAGCTACCTCAAGTGCTGAAAGGCTTTCTTTAAATGAATCAGGGGCAATAACTATCTTCATCTCTATCCCTCTCCTGTCAATTCCATTGGGTGATGTGAAAAGAGGAGTGTTTGCTCTCCTCTTTTGGTCATTTATCTATCCGAAAAAGTGAAACACTCCATAAATCAAGGTTGAAATAATCGCCATGGTTAAACCAACTAGCGTTTCATAAGGAATAACCTTCAAACGTTCTTTGATTTCCATATTTACGCTTCCGCCTGTTGCATGGAAAAAGCTTCCGTGTGGCAGGTGATCTAATACGGTAGCACCTGCATGAATCATAGCTGCACCAGCAATAGCAGATACACCCATACCTAAAATCGTGCCACTAAACACTTGGCTCGCCACTGCTGTTCCAGCAGTAGTGGATGCAGTTGCTGCTGACATGAAAATACCTGATACTGGAGCAAGTACATAGCCTGGAAGTCCAAGTGCATTTAACCCTTCGATTAATAAGTCCTTCAATCCAGAATTAGCAATAATTCCTGCTAGTGTACCAGTTCCAAGTAACATAATCGCAACACCTGACATTTTTCCTAAGCCAGAAACAGCATACTCATTGATTTTTCTTCCTCTACCCATTACCAATGCACCAACAATTCCACCAATTGGAAGAGCAATCATCGGGTCAATACTGATATCAAATAGTGGTCTTAAGGCCAATAGAATTATTGTTATAAGAGGAGCAACAATCGCTGGTAAAAAGAGCGGAAGTTTTCCTCCATTGTGTGTTTGAATTTCAATGTCTTTAATAGCTGAACCTTTTTTCACTAGCTTTTTCGCTATAAAATAAGTAATGGTTAACCCAACAATGGCAGGGATAATACCCGCGGCCATAATGGATGTTAAGGGAACCTTAAAGGCATCCGATGCGGCAATGGCATTTGGATTGGGTGACATGAGGTTACCTGCTTTACCGCCACCAATCATAGCAAACAATATCGCAGTTTTCGAAATGCCCGCCCTTTTGGCAATCGCAAGGGCTATTGGTGACACAGTAATAACGGCAACATCAATGAACACTCCAACTGCAGTTAAAATCAAGGTTGCAACCGCTAGAGCAAGTAACGCCCTCGTTTCACCTAATTTTTTGACGATCGTCTCTGCAATAACAGCTGCTGCACCAGATTCAATTAAAACACCAGCTAGAATACCCGCAGCTAAGATCCGTAGTACAGCTGGAATAATGCCTTTCGCACCTTCCATCATTAAGGTTACGGTATTAGTAATATCTACCCCACCAATCAGTCCGCCGATTAACGCTCCAGCGATCATTCCATAGGCAGGAGAAACCTTTTTCAAAATTAAAATAATAGCTATTACAAGTGCACAAATGGCACCTAAAGCGCTTACTTGTATATTTGCATCCATTTGTTAATCCCTCCTTATTTGTTTGTATACTCATTGTAAGCGTTTGCTACAGCGTTTTCATTGGGCAAACTATCAAAAAAAAGACCCGTTTCTACCAGGTCTTTTGTTCATTTGCACAATTACTTTATCAACTCTTGAATAACAGATATGTATAATTCAAGTAACTCCTTAATCTTTCTCGGGTCCTTTCCTGTTATTTCAGTTATCTTATCCAGTCGATACCTTAATGTATTTCGATGAATGAATAACTTTCCTGTAATAGTATGTATATCCCCATTTTCCTCAATAAACGCCAATAACGTTTCAACCAATTCCCCTTTTTTGTCATTCTCTTGAAGGGATTGATAGTAATTTTGTATTTCTTCCCCAATCCCAAGATTCTTTGCTCTAGTTAGCAGGACAGGAATTTTATAATCTTCATAAAAATAAATTGTTTTTACCGGATCAATCCTCTCCCCAACAAATGAAGTTGCAACAGCCTCGCGATAGGAATCGGCAATTCCTTTTAATTCAGGATGATAGTTTCCGATACTAAGTTTACAGTGTACCTCCAGATATTTTCCAGCCATTTCAGCCCATTTTTCAAGTTCAATCCTATTCTTAGCTACATTTTGGCTCGTTACTTTTTTAAGAAGAATCAAATAATCTGGATGCATGACCAATAAATCTTCCTTATCTAACCGATCGCGTAAAGTCTTGAATACCTTTGCCCTGTCCTTAGCTGTTAAAATCACAGCAAGACGCGGGATATCCAAATTGATTCCTAAGCGGCGAACTCTTTCAAAATAGAGAGAATTGAGGTTTTCCGTTCCATGCAGAAGCTGGCTAATTAGTTCTTCCTTCAATCGTTCATCCCACTGCATTTGATCGATTAAAACGGCTTGTTGCAGGATTATTTCCGCTGCCATTTTTACCAGTTCCCCGTAGTTACGAATTTCCTCAGGTGCTCCAGTAATTCCAATAACACCGACCACCTGATTATTAAAATTAATTGGAAGGTTGATTCCTGCTTTAACACCATGTAGGGCTTTTGTGTCGTGTTCCTCGATTTCAAATTCCTTTTGGTTTTCAATGACAAGCAGGGCCCCTTCATGAATAGAATCAATTCGAGTTGGATCCCCTGAGCCAATAATAATCCCTTTATCATTCATGACATTAATATTTCGCTTGATTATTTTCATCGTCCGGTTGACTATTTCCTGAGCCAGTGATTTATCTAAAAATTTCATGATGATGTCCTCTCCACTTTTAACGATACCACTATTATAACTTCAGTCTTTTAAAAGGCATATTCATACATTACAAAAGAGCATCCCAATATTAATTGAGATACTCTTCTAAATAATAATTTATTCAATCCCCGGAAACCAACCTGGTGAATGGATAATCGCTTGCCAGAGTGGATCAGGTATAACCAGTTCCTGTTGCTTTTCTTTATCTATTTTAGTAATAATCTCGTCTTCCCTGCCTTCCGCTACCTTTTGTACCCAATCAGGATCAATAATGATTTCGCGCCCTAACGCAATTAATGGCACTCCCGTTTGAATCGCTTGTATGGCATCATCCACGGTATAAATCGAGCCCACTCCAATAACAGGAACCTGATCACCAACCCGTTCTTGAATAATTTCAATTCGAGAACGAGTGTCATCCACCCCACGTCTTGGCTTGGACCAAAAATCCTGTAGAGAAACGTGTAAATAACCAAGATCCTTTTTAGCTAATGCATCGATCAAAACCAATGTATCTGCCATCGTGATCCCAGGTGTTTCTGCCTCTTCAGGTGAGAAGCGATAGCCAATCACAAACGGTCCGCTTGCGTGTTCCGCTGCTACTCTCTTTACTTCATCGACTACAGCGAGCGGAAACGTAAGTCGTTTCTCCAAACTTCCTCCCCATCGATCTTCACGGCGATTTGAGTGTGGAGAGAAAAATTGCTGAATGAGGTATCCGTTTGCCCCGTGAATTTCTACCCCATCATACCCCGCTTCAATTGCCCGACGAGTAGTCTCACCGAAATCCTTAATGATGGATTCTACTTCTTGATCCGTTAATTCCCTTGGAACTGGTTTCCCTGCACCTTCAGAAGCTACAGCACTTGCGCTAACCACATCCCCATTCGGAACTAATTCAGGTGGTACTTGGCGGCCACCGTGAAATATTTGCAGAATGGCTTTTGCTCCTTGGTCCTTAATCCCTGAAGCCAGCTGTCGAAGGCTCGGAATCAATTCATCACGGTTTCCCCCAAATTCCCCGTGAAACCCTTTTCCATTTGCTGTAACATAAGTGCAAGCTGTGATAACCATTCCCACTCCTGCAGAACGTCTTGCGTAATAATTAACTTCCGCATCTGTGACAGTCCCATCCGGGTTGGATGAGAAATTGGTCATAGGAGCCATCACGATCCTATTCTTTAAAGAGACCTTACTCCGAAAGGTGAACGACTCAAATAATGCAGCATATTTAGAATTCATGAACAATGTCCCTCCAGCTTTATTGTAATTATCAATGCATTCTTTCAACCACGTTATAGTTTGCCGTTTTTATTTCGTGGTCATTCTAATGAATTATGAAACACGGGGAAGTTACAAAAAAACAAGGTGAAACACCTTTTCCTGGGTGCTTCACCTTGCAATTCACGCTATTTAATTAACCTTCTATTAATAAATAAGTAAACGGTTGTTAACAAGACTAACATAGCAATTAGAATCACGGTTAATTCATATTGATACTCAAATATACTATTAATAATGACTAATATACCAAGAGGAAGAAAAAATACGCTAGCAGTAATTTTGCCTAATAAAGATTTATTATTAATCATTTTTTCATTAAAACCTGCTAGTAGCCAGGTTTGTTTTTTTACACCTACAAGGTAAGAAATAAACAAAAGTAATAAACCAACAACTAATAATTTGTAATCCATTGTATAATCCCTCAGATCCTCTCCTACTATACGAAGTAGGACCGATAAAGTTTCATATCCATTAACCTTTTTATCAACAGATTTGCTTTTTTATAATAAATAGCAGCATGCTAACCACTAAAGCAACAACTGAGAAAAATAAAGCAATACTTGAAAAAGCCAGGACATACGCATTTAATTCTGCAATTTTCACAATCATCCCGTAGCTATTAAGTTTGAATACAGCAGTAAAAACATTGAACAAGACGAGAATGAAATAAATAGTTAATAGCCCCTTTGCAGCTCCTTCAATATCCGCTTTACTGAGGGCAATATGTGAAGAAATGCTAATACCTACTATTAAAAAAATCCAGAACAGCGGATTGATGAGATTTTCAAGTGTAAAGAGGTTTTTACTTATTGCTAGTATTGCCCCTGAAATGATTCGTAAAAAAGTAAAATCAATTTTTTCTAAAGTAACATGCAACTGGATCTCTTTAACAAAGGCCTTGTACGTTTCAGGGACTAAAAGGTACATACTTAAAATTAAAGAGCCTATCCCGCTAAAAATGGGGCCTAGTCCAATAAAAAAATTGCCTGCCTGTTGATACCAGCTTTTCCGGTTGTATTGGTGCTCCACAAAACCTAGGATACCTGTAGGACTATTGAATTGCAGTAATTTGACCCTCGTAACTCGATGTCCCCAGATGAAACACTGAATAAGATGACCAATTTCATGAATAGGAGTTCCAATCCATGCTGTAAACAAAACTCCTCTTGGGCCAAATGCCCTTATCAGAAACGAATTAGAATACCTTTCCAGAATCCCTAAAACCACTCCCACTGCCATGATGACACCGAAGAGATAAAGCAACTCGACAAGACTAATTAGAAGTGTATGTATAAATGAAAATAGGATATCCATTTCTATCCTTAATCCTTTCAATGACTCTCTTTCCATCCATGTTATACCATAGGAAAGAAAAACATTCACTGAAAAATCCCCTTAAGATAAAATATTTTAGTAAAAACCCCCTTTAACTATCATGCAAAATTGCGTCGATTCCCTGATAGCCAAAATATAACCCAAATACTACTAACGATGCTCCGGATACAATAGAAATAGCAATTAGACTTTTCACATTTAATAATCTTCTGAATCCTGTAGTTAGTGCTGCAACAAACACATCCCAAAATGTGAGCCCAAGAAAAATCATACTACTATAAATTAATAAGGAATCCGTTCCGTTTGTTTGTGCTGTTTTGGCTAAGACTGACCCATATATTCCCAACCAAAACAAAATGGATAATGGGCTGGTGATTGACATGATAAATCCAGTTAAAAAACATTTAAATAATGAATCCTTCTGTCTACTATACGAAAGAGTTATGGTATTTGCATTCTTAATACTTTCAATGCCGGAATAAATTAATACAAACCCTCCGAATAACCAAAGAAAGATTTGAACAACAGGAATCCCTAAAAATTGAACCATTCCTAAATAGACCAAAAGCATAAAAACACCATCTGCAATCATGGATCCAGCACCTACAATCCATGCATGCCAAAAACCATTCTTTATCCCTTTATCTAACCGAGCAGAATTCACTGGTCCAATTGGTGCTGCCAATGTAAATCCTAATATTATATAGCTAATTAATACACTAGTACTCAATAAAACCACCCCCACCACACGGTTGTATCAACATGTACATTTTATGTAGATAATACAAAGTCATGTCCAAAAAATGATAAATCTTTAGTGACCCTTAAGAACGTGAAAAGCCAAATCCTTGTATTTATGGATTTGGCTTTTTACCTAATGTTAATTTACCTCTCATTTTTAGCTGTAGGAGCATCCGATTACCACGGATATTCGCCTTCCTTTTGTTTATCCGTTTTTGAAAAATACGCTGGTTGATAATGAGGAACAAACTTTTGGGTATTCGTATTAATAAAACCTGAGCCATAGGTTGGGTCTTCTGCCTGCCAGACACCATTTAGCAGGACCTCATTCCAAGCATGGTTTTCACCGTAAGAGACTTTGGTTTTAATTCCTACCGCACGATGCAGCGCTGCACTTAAATGCGCATATCCTGAACATAGAACGTTTCGAGATTGATAGGCTTGCAGTGCAGTGTACATGGGTGGATTGGTTGAATTAACCAGTGGTGCATTATACGCAACATTTTTTGCTACCCAAGAAAAAATCGCTTTAGATTTCTCTACATCCGTTTTTTTACCATTGGTAATGTTTTGCGCTAGCGCGACAAGACCAGGGTCTGTGCTTTGAACCATAAAACTTGGCAATAAATAGGGATCACCATCGGTTAAATGATATTCAGCATAACCGAGAACCCGATCAGGGTCATCCTCCTTGCCGGTATAATACTCATCCAAATTGATGATAACATCTCCAACTGTAAAGGCAAGCGGATATTCATACTGAATCTTTCCTTTTTTAAAAGGAACCTTTATCGTCGTTTTCTTATCTGCCCGCTGTTCTTGTATATATAAAATGACTCCATCTGCCTGATTGTATTTTCCATAGGGTGTTGGTTTTCCTGAAACCACTAATTTCCCACTCTCAACCGTTACCTGGTAAGTTTGGATTACAGTAGGCTGATATTTTCCGTTTGCAGCTGTAGTTGGAATAGAAGATGTTGCCTCCTGTTCCTCAACGTTGTCCTGATTTGGTACTTGCGGTGAACTTGGCACACTCTCTGACTGTGATTCCTCTTTTAACGGAGAGTCAAGGTAATCTAAGATATTCTTTACTTGATCTATAGAAGGAAGAAGGTCTTTTTGCCCAAGATAAAAAAAAGCATATACACCTAGAAACAGAACGATGAGTTTTTTCAACTCTCAAACACCTCAGCTTTCTAATAGCTATAAGTCTATTTTTCTAAATATTCGAGACGTTGGCAACTTTTTAGGAGGGCCAACGGTCAATTTGGTATAATAATTTATATAAGAAGTACGTAAAAAGAGGTGCATCATGAAGAAAACAATAGGTATGTTTGCGCATGTGGATGCAGGAAAAACCACTTTGGCTGAGCAGCTTCTTTTTCATACGAAAGCAATCAGACAAAGAGGTCGTGTAGACCATAAGGATACGTTTCTCGATACACATGAGATAGAAAAACAAAGAGGCATTACCGTATTTGCAGACCAGGCTAAATTTACTTTTAATCAATCAGACTATTATCTAATAGACACTCCCGGACATGTGGACTTTTCTCCTGAAATGGAACGAGCCATTCAGGTGATGGATTTTGCAGTGATCATTATTAGTGCCGTTGAGGGTATAGAGGGTCATACCGAGACGGTTTGGAGACTTCTACAAAAACATCAAATCCCTACCTTTTTCTTTATCAATAAAACAGACCGAGTAGGTGCGGATGTGCTTAGGGTAATGGAAGAAATTCGAGACAATCTTACCCAAGATATCTTTGATATAACCGAGACTCTGAACGCAGATGAAATGAGTGAAGAATTAATTGAATTTTTAGCTGAACGAGATGAGACACTTTTGGAACAATATATGGAAACCGGCTATCAGCCAGATATTTGGCTGAAAACAATGAAGACATTGATATACGGAAATGAACTCTATCCGTGTGCATATGGCTCTGCATTACAAGATATCGGTGTGGAAAGTTTTCTTAGAAAAATGGACCTATTAACCTCGACGAATTATGATCATCATTTACCCTTTGCAGGTAGAGTCTATAAGATACGCTATGATGACAAAGGGACAAGGATTACGTTTGTAAAAGCTCTTAGCGGTACCCTTAAAGTTCGTGAAGAAGTGAGATATGCTGATGCTGACATAGTCCACTATGAAAAAATCACTCAGATTCGTATATACAATGGAAAAAAATTTATTACTGTCGATCAGGTTTCTGCAGGTGAGATTTTCGCCGTGACAGGGCTTTCCTCCGCTACTGCTGGGGATGGATTGGGGGCATTAAATGAAAAAGCCAGTTACGAAATGGGTTCTGCGCTAAAATCCAAGGTCATCTTTGACCGTTCTATAAATGTAAAAGAGGTATTAAGGTATTTTAAAATTCTAGATGCTGAAGACCCCTCCTTGAATGTTACGTGGGAGGAAAGATCGCAAGAAATTCACATTCGGGTCATGGGTACGATTCAGCTAGAGGTGTTAAAGCAAATAGTTAAGGAACGGTTTCACTTGGACGTTCAATTTGGAGAACCAGAAATATTATACAAAGAAACGGTTGATACTGTAGTTTATGGGTACGGACATTTTGAACCGTTGGGCCATTATGCTGAAGTTCATCTTAAAATTGAACCTGCACCTAGAAATAGCGGTCTATCTTTTAAGACCGTGTGTCATACGGATGATTTACCTGTCGGAACCCAAAATCAAATACGACATCACCTGTTTGAGCGGGAGCACCATGGATTGTTAACGGGTTCTCCTCTTACGGATGTGAAAATCACTCTCTTAACAGGACGGGCCCACAATAAGCATACCTCAGGTGGCGACTTTAGAGAGGCTACCTACCGAGCTTTACGACAAGGTCTGGAAAAAGCAACTAATGTGCTGTTGGAACCTTTTTATGCTTTTAAAATGAAAATAGAATTAGACCACTTAGGTAAAATATTAACTGATATCCAAAATGCACATGGTAGCTTTGATGCTCCTCTTACAGAAGACAATAAGGCTATTCTAACTGGTAAAGTTCCTGTTGCAACATTTATGAACTATGGTCCTGAATTTGCATCAATTACACAAGGAAAAGGCACATTAAACCTAGTGTTTGGCGGTTATTACCCTTGTCACAATTCCAAGCAGGTAATGGACAGAATCAATTATAACAAGGATGCAGACCCGGAATATTCTTCGTCTTCCATCTTTTGCTCTAAGGGGCAAGGGTATTCTGTACCTTGGGATCAAGCGGAAGCGGAAATGCATTGTTTGTAGATACGAAGGGCTTGTAAAAAACAAATTAAATAAGGAGCGAATCTCTTCGCTCCCCCTACATTGTTCTCTCCTTGCCGGAATTCCCCTTTATGGCATGAACAACAAATGTACCTAAAAATACAATAATCAAGATAGAAAAGAAAACAAATTCATCTAAATGATAGCCAAATGCCGAGGTAATCATTTTTATGGCGATAATAGCAATTAATACAAATGCAGTGGTCTCAAATTCAGGGACCCTCTCAATCAAAGCGAGGAATAAATTGGCCACTCCGCGCATCAATAAGATTCCTAATACTCCCCCAAGAAATAGTACCCATTCTTGATTGCTTACACCAAATGCAGCTATGATACTATCCAAACTAAACGCAATATCCATTAACTCAACAGTGATCACGGTTTTCCAAAAGCTCATATTCTTATTTTGAACCTCGTCTGCCTCTTCATCCTTCTTCATAAAGTTTTGAAACACAATCCAGAGTAGATAATGACCGCCTACGATTTTGATCCATCCCACATTAATTAAGGTCACTCCAAGACCAATGGCTATGATTCTAAACAAATACGCACCAAAGATTCCATAGAAAAGAGCTTTTTTACGCTGTCTTTTTGGCAAATGCTTCACTAATACAGCAAGAACAAGCGCATTATCGGCGGATAATAACCCTTCAAGAATAACAAGAGAACCAATTACTCCCCAACTAGCAGGATTTGAAAAAACTTCTTGTAATTCATCTAATGAAAAGAATGTACTGTAGCTATGCAGCAGTTCTAGTAGGAATTCCATTTTTTCTCCCTTTCATTCAATTTAGTAAATTGCAGAAGAAAGAAGGCTTGTCCCCATCTTTTCACTTCTTGCCTTCCACTATAAATGTATGTGTGGGATATAGAGAAAATGAACCAAAACTCATCTTAGCAGAAACAAATTTTATAAAAAGAAAGGATTTTTCACTATGGAAAAAGAACTATTATTTAGTTACTAATAGATTTTAAAAGGATGTATTTTCATGGAAACTACTCATACTCACATTAATTACCGCGACTTAATTCCACGACAAAAAGGTTTTGTCTTTAAGTTTGTAAAAAAAGAGGATCATTTTATACATACATTTAGTGAGGGGGACTTTCTTACGACATTAGGAATTGACTCTGCTTCGATTATCGGAAAAACACTCTTTGATTTTTTACCCAAGGAGATTGCGAAACAGAAGAATGAATTTTATGAACAAGCTTGGAGAGGAACACCTGTCAATTATGAAGGTCAAGTGAATGGCTACTACTATATTGCCTCGTTAAACCCGATGGTCGTTAACGGTCAAACAGTTGAAGTCAATGGAACAGCCATCGATATTACAACTGAAAAGGAAAACGAAATCAAGCTGAGGCAAATGGAGAAATTATCGCTCGTTGGTGAATTAGCAGCAGGAATTGCCCATGAAATCCGAAATCCCTTAACCTCAATAACAGGTTTTACCCAGATTATTAATGAAAGTATTCAAGATCCTTCCTTAAAAGGTTACCTTGAAATCATGCTTGATGAACTAGAACGAATTAATAATATTGTTAGTGAGTTTATGTTTATAGCAAAACCAGCTGAAGGATTTATCTGTAAAGAGATAAATATGGGTACCTTAATCTCAAGTGTACTATTTTTCATGAAACCACAATTTAATATGAAAAGCGTTAATATTACACTGGACTTTGACTCCTCCATTACTGCTTTTTGTGATCCAAATCAAATCAAACAGGTTTTAATCAACCTCCTACAAAATGCGGTTGAAGCAACATCTACTAATAAAAATATCGAAATATCACTAAAAAACGAAAATGAGAATTATTTTTCTATAAAAATAAAAGATTATGGCTCAGGCATTTCAGAAGAGCGGCAGAAACGCTTATTCGAACCCTTCTATACGACTAAGGAAAAAGGGACAGGCTTAGGATTAATGGTATGTAAACGAATCATAGAAAACCACCATGGAACGATCTACATAAAGACCAAACAAGGTGAAGGAACAGTTGTTACTATTTTACTTCCTAAAAAATGAACAATTAAAAAAGGGCCATGGGTGGCCCTTTCTTGTATTCTGAAGTTATGAAACAGCCTTGCGTTTTAAAATACGCTTCTGTTCATTGGTGTTCCAATATGCCATCGTTGTTGCAGCTAAAAGTAAAACACCTGTCACGATAAAGACAACTTGGACTGGAAATATTCCGCCGATAAATCCTCCAAGGATTGGTCCCACCATTCCACCTATTTGATTCGCTGTTTGACTTAACCCGAACGCTCTACCTCGGAATTCACTTTCTGTCGATGTAACAACCAGACCGTTTAATGCCGGATACACTGCACAGAAAAATACGCCAAAAGCAAAGCGAATAATGGAAAATCCCCAAAGTTGGCTGAATAGTGTGTGAGCCAACATCCCGATCCCGCCACCTAACAACCCTATAAAAAGTACTCGATGGAAGCCGACCTTGTCTGCCCATCTCCCCCAATATGGCGCAAAAATGGCGGAGGCAATTCCAGGGAGTGAGAATACTATTCCTGCTATTAGTGATGCGTTTTCAGTCGAACCACCTAATTTAACAATATATAATGGGAGGACAGGTTCAATTGTCATCACTGAACACGATGTAACCACCAACAACAAAAGAACGAACATAAAAGGACGATTAGACCACGCGATTTTCAGGTCTTTTTTAACAGAGCCCCGCTCCTTACTTGCAGTGAAATTCTCTTCTTTTACCCAAAAAATAATTAACAAAGTGGCGATAAGAACGATGCTACCTGCACTAGCAAATGCCCAGCGATTTCCAACGAGGTGGGCAATTCCTCCACCGAGCAATGGACCAATAATCGTTCCTGAAGCAGAAGCTGAAGATATCAAAGAAAGTGCATACCCAACTTTTTCATTCGGTGTATTGGTTCCAATCAACGCTATGGCTCCTGGAATAAACCCACTCAACAATCCCTGCAAAATTCTCAACACCAATATTTGATATGGATTAGTCACGAAGGCCATTAAAGTATAGATAAAAAAGAGAACAATCCCAGCCCGAACAATCATCGGTTTTCTCCCATATTGATCCGCTACCCTTCCCCAAAAAGGGGCTGCGACGGCACCGGCAAAAAAAGCTGAACTAAATAACAATCCTGACCACATTTCCGTATGTTCGTGAACACCAATTTGCAAAAGAAATATCGGCAAAAAGGGAATAACCATGGAAAAACTAGCCGCTGTAAAAAAGACTCCAATCCATAACACCCATAAATTACGTTTCCAACTCTGCACGCTGTTCCATCTCCCAAAGTTGATCAAAGTTGTCTTTCTTCCATTCCATTTCCAATGATCATGTTTTATGGATTATCATATCATATCAGCAAATTATTATCACTCTCGAAATATTCGAATACTGAAATAGTTTGACAAACCGAATATTATTTGGGTCCAAGGTGACATTATAAAAAACTGCCTGGAAAAATAAAAAAGTTGGTTACCTATTTTAAGTAACCAACTTTTCCTTGTTTTAGCATAACTGATTCCATAATCTAGAGCTTTCTACAACAGAGTTGTTTTCTATAATGGTGTACGCTGCGTTTGTAATGGCTTGTGATAAAGTCTCACCTGTTCCTTTGATGTCATTAAAGGAAGCCTCAGATACTCCATCACTGGAAAAACTAAATCCGAATTTCTTTAATCTTTCAACGATTAGCATGGCATGATCTAGGTTATGCTCGGGCTGAAAGTCAGACTCATGTATGAATTTCCCCATTTCATAATCATACCAACGATCCCATCTATTTAACTTCCAACCAAGTATTCTTCTTGCAATTGAATCTGTTTTGTACAATTTCATTCCCTCCTTCGTTTGTTATATAACAGTTATATTATTTAATTCATATTATATAACAATATTTCGGAGTCGACTACCCATTTTTTTATTTTTCAAATAAAAAAAACATCCATATAAGTTGGATGTTTTTCATTAAGGGTGTTTATATGACAGATTGTCAGGGTTAAATGACAGTTAACTTCCGTCATGCGACAGTAAATCTTAGTCATCCGACAATAAATCCTTGTTATACGACAGTAACCTACTACTACCTGCACTGCACTCCACTCCATCACGAGTCAACTATTAATAGTTGACAACCTGGGGTGTATCAATTCTTAAGAATGTACGGAGTTTACGTGGGAGGAAACTACGGATATCTTCCTCGTTATAACCTACCTGCAGCCTTTTTTCGTCTACCATAATTGGACGACGTAAAATT
This sequence comes from Neobacillus phoenicis, assembly GCF_047302305.1. Taxonomy (NCBI): domain Bacteria; kingdom Bacillati; phylum Bacillota; class Bacilli; order Caryophanales; family Bacillaceae; genus Neobacillus; species Neobacillus phoenicis. The sequence continues at coordinate 3,111,674 of NZ_CP154847.1, forward strand.
TTGGGATTATTGATGATTAAGTCATATAAATCTTGTAATGGTAAAGATTCAATGTTGATGTCTAGTTCTTTAAATGTTTTTGAATTAGTAGAAATGATTTCATCCGTACCATCTTCTGTAAGACGAAGAATAGATTTGATTTCATCTTTTGTAAGAGGTTGAGACAAAATGTTTCTTTCAGTGTAATCAATATGATATTCCTCAAGCCAAGCCTTTGCTTTACGGCATGATGTACAACTTGGTGTAGAGTATAATGTTACCATCATCAAACACACTCCTTAAACATAAAGTATTTTGAAATAATTTATTACGAATTCAAGATAAACGTCCTAAAAAAGAAAGAAACCAACTTACTCCTTCTGTTCACAGCTTTTTATTCTTTCGAGGACATTGCTAATCGTTATCTGATTTAAATAGGATTGAAGATGCATCTCTGCCTCAGTGAAGATTTGGTCCATCACCACCTGAGTATTAGAAGAAATCACACAGGCTTGATCCGGATCACCTGTACACCAACTAGGTTTAAGAGAACCAGTTGCCATGGCCAGATAAATCTGAGACAATGTTGTCTTTTCAGGGTTACAGCTTAAAACATATCCTCCACCTATGCCCTCTTTAGTCTTTACGTACCCGCTTTTTCGTAATATACTCATGATTTTTCGAATTCTTGTCGGATTTGTACAAACATTTTCTGCGATGGCCTCACTATTTGCCATTTGATTAGGTAAGTTAGCTAATAAAACGAGACTATGGAGTGCTATAACAAAATCGCTATTCACGTTAATCATCCTTCCTAACCGAACCTTACTGTAACTTTAATGTATACAGTTTATTAAGTCAATGTTAAAACTTGGTGAAAACACCTATTTTTCAAAATAAAAGCGAATCTATTTAATATAGAAACGATGACATTACTTAATATCTCTAATTTGAGTAATTTTCACAATTAATGACAAACTAATGATAGGAATTTTTTTGAACACGAGGGATGATATATGAATGAAGGTCAGGTAAAAAGTTTTGAACGACTGGGACGTATTCAAAAAGAACTTTCTGATGGTTGGATTGATTATTGGTCTAAGTACTCCAATATAGATACTTGGCAGTTTTGGTTGAATTTATTTTTGTTCGTTCTTCCACTTATCATTTTATTTTTTACTATCGATCGTAAGCGCGCCTTTCACATTGGTTTTTTCGGCTATTCTGTTCATATGATGGCCGGATATATTGACGGATTTGCTACCAGACATGGTTTATGGGAATATCCCTTTAAAATTATTCCCTTCTTACCAATCAGTATTACACTAGATACTTCCTTAATCCCAGTTGTGTATATGCTGCTCTATCAATGGACACTAAATCGGAAGAAGAATTACTACATCTACGCAATTGTAGTAAGTGCTTTGTATTCTTTGGCAATAAAACCGATTTTGGCAGCTCTACACTTATTTCAATTAGAAAATGGATCCAATTACTTTTATTTATTTTTAGTCTATTTATTTGGCTGTTATGCTGCTAAATGGATTACAAACGTGTTTGTTTTTTTCGAGAGAAACAGTTAATTAATCTGAATAGATTTTGATAATAATTCCATGTCTTCCTTTGTAATGGCATAAATCTCGTGGTCTTCCCAACTCCCATATATTTTTAAGTATCTTGGCGAATAGCCTTCCTTTTTAAATCCAGTCTTTTCTAGGATACGTTTGGATGCAATATTCCTAGGCATGACGGCTGCTTGCACCCGGTGCAGCTTTAATTCATCAAAAGCAAGATCTAATATTAATCGAACAGCTTCTGTTACATATCCTTTTCCGTTATATTTTTTGTCTAAATAATATCCCAGGTTCGCATTTTGAAATGGCCCTCGAACGATACCGGATAAAGTAATTCTTCCAACTAGCTGTTGGGTTTCACGATGAAAAATGCCATATATATACGAAGAGTCGTTCTCAATATCTAAGGTTGCTTTTTGTATTTCTCTTAATTGTTCTTCATATGTAAAGTGTGACTCGGTTCTTATAGGTTCAAATTCCTAGAAAAATTGGCGATTCTCTTTCCTTAATTGAAGAAGACTTTCAGCATCACTATCCTTTAAATAGCGAAGAATTATGTTGTTATTAATCATTCCTTACACCTACTCTCATATAACATCCTCTTTCCAAATTGTAACATTCTTTTTCATAAAATAAATGAAAAACATAAAAAACGGTGCCTGTCCCCCGCCACGTTACCACAGTAACGCACTGGGGGACAGGCACCGTTTTTTAGAGTGTAAATTTACACCAATTTATCCATATGATATAATTAGATGTAGGATATGGAAATTATTTTTTGTGAAAGGACTTTCGTTAAAGTGAACTACATATGAAAAATAAAGGGGGTTCGAGGAAAATGAAATGGATGAAAAAGCTACAAGAGAGACTTACAGGATTGACCGATGCAATTACACGTTTCCCACTGACGACACTTTTTCTTTTAGCAGCTGCCGTTTTTATTTCTTACAGTATAAATGCAGAAAAGGATCAAACGCAATATATTCTAACATTCGTAGTTGGAGCATTTCTTAGTGCAGTATTACAGGTTGTCTATGAGAGGTTTTACTCTAATGGTACTACTCGTTTCGTATTAATGGGTGTGGGGGCCTTCTTAACAGCCGGATACTACCTAATTATCAAACCAACTGATTCAATAAGCATGGAGATGGGAATTAGAACAGGAGTAGCTCTCTTTGCCCTGCTCATTGCCTTCATTTGGGTTCCAATCATTAAAAGCAGCATTAGTTTTAATGCCAGTTTTATGATTGCATTTAAATCATTTTTTATCTCATTATTCTTCTCAGGAATTATTATGGCCGGCGTAAGCATCATTTTGGGGGCAACTGACTTATTAATTTTTTCTATCAATTATAAAGTGTATTCTTATGCAGCAACCATTATTTTCACCCTATTTGCACCGATGTATTTTCTGTCGCTCATTCCAGTCTATCCCGGAGCGGAAGACAAAAATAGATCTCAAGATGAAATAAAACAAAAGACAGAGTTCATTAATATCGCAGCCTATTGTCCAAAGTTTTTACAAATTCTTATTTCCTATATTGTCATACCCTTGATTGCTGTATTTACATTAATTCTCGTGATTTACATTATCAAAAATATCGGCGGAGACTTTTGGACTGATAACCTGCTGGAACCAATGCTCGTTTCCTATGCTATTACCGTAATATTAGTTTATATTTTAGCAAGTGAAATAGAAAATAAGTTTACAGTCTTTTTCAGAAAGGTTTTTCCAAAGGTATTAGTACCCATTGTTCTTTTCCAGATTGCCTCATCAATATTAAGTTTAACTGATACGGGTGTCACACATACTCGCTATTATGTGATTCTGTTTGGTATATACGCAGCTGCTGCAGGAATTTTATTTAGTATAATGCCTGTTCGAAAAAATGGAATAGTGGCTGCCATGGTAATTGTTTTTGCAGCAGTTTCCATAATACCACCAGTTGATGCATTTACCATCAGTCGAACAAGTCAGATTCATACACTTGAAAGCGTACTAGAGAAAAATAATATGCTTAAAAATAACAAAATCAAGCCAAAGGAATCCATCCCTGTTAAGGATAAAAAGACAATCACAAATAGCATTTATTACCTAGACAATATGGGCTACACAAAAGAAATCGCATGGCTACCAAAGGACTTTAAAGTATATGAAGATTTTACTGAGACCTTTGGTTTTAAAGAGTATCAGGACCCTGTTGATACTGATTTTAACCAGCCTGTATACGTAAATCTTGATTCATCTGCCCCAATACCTATTACTGGATATGACACTTTTATACAAACAGATATCAATATATACGATAAACAACAAAATCAAAAGATTTGTGTTATTAAAAAAGACGGAAAAACGTATACCTTGTTAAAAGACTTTAATAAAGACCGGGTAGATATCAAATTAAAGGGTGAAAATGCAAGTGATTTGTTCACCTTTAATACAAAAGAAATCTATGATAAGTTTTATAACTATAAAGCAATGAAGGAGCAAATCTCTGTAGATGAAGCAACTTTTACAAAGGAAAATGATCTTGTCAAAATAACGGTTGTCGTGCAAAATCTGAACATCGATAAGCAAAATAATCAGTATGACGCCTTCCTATTTGTATTTGTCCAAATAAAATAGTTGATGTTCTTTAAAACAAACGAGACCGTAGTTTCGTTTGTTTTTTCTTTTGATTGTTTTGATGATTGTAAATTGATTTGATAGAATGGGTTGATAAACGAAGCTCATCTACATATTAGTAAAAGGAGATTTTAGAATGATTAACAAAATTGGAAAAGTGACTGTCTATGTGCAAGATCAGGACCAAGCGAAGGATTTTTGGTTAAATAAAATGGGGTTTGTCTTAAAAATGGAGCAGCCAATGGGACCAAATGCAAGATGGATTGAAGTGGGTCCTAGTGAAGACGAATTTACCACATTGGTTCTTTACTCTAAGTCTGCAATGGAGCAACAAAAGCCATCCGCAGTTGCACACCCTTCCGTCCTTTTCAGCACCACGGATATTGAAGCTGCTTACGAAAAAATGAAACAAAACGGTGTAGAAGTAGACGATATGTTAAGAATGCCGTTCGGAACTATGTTTTCGTTCAAGGATCAGGATGGTAATGATTATCTGTTAAGAGAAGATAAATAATACAGTAAAAGCATGGCATTTTGCAATCAGTCAAAATCACCATGCTTTTTCATATCTTGACATTGAAATGACATCATCTTCTAAAAATAGTAACGAAACGTCTGAACATACCTAAGTTAATCATTATTAAAACTATGATAACACTTCCACTAACTAACATAAGTGTTGGAAATAAGGGATGAAACTTAGCAGCGTAAATAAAATAATCTAATTGATTAATGTCATGATAATCAGATATTTCCCCTTTAAAATAGTTTGTAAATTTAGCAGTATATTTCCATTCAAATGGATCGTCAACGATATTAGAACCCTCATACCAGGCTAAGAGGGTTGAGAAACAAAGTACCAAAATCGCAAGTCCGAGAATGCTCCAAAATATCATTTAACCTCACCCTTTTATATTTAAATAATTGCATTATCAAGACCTTTGAAAGACAATCTAGTTATTGCATTGGCATAAAGGCAACATTCCAAATTCCATCTTCATCCTGTATCAATTGGAAACCTTTCTTGCTGCCAGATTTGGTAAATTCAATATATCCTGTAAAATCTCCCGTTTTGATAAACTTTCCTTCCGCTAAGCCTGCATATGCAATTGGTATTTGCTCTCTTGAAATACGGTCAGAGGAAGGAATGTTCTCATCATATTCCTTCGTCCAGTTCACATACCCTTCCCTGTCAGTATATAGGGCATAGGCAATATCGTATTTTCCTTCCCATTCCGCCTGTACATAAAGCATTGCAACACTTATTGGATCCAGCCCTTCTAAATGAGATTCGTTTAAATCCTTAGAAAATGCTTTATAGACAATCATTTGTTCATCGTTTAACTGAAACGTTTGGGTTTGATCCGCTTCGATATCCCCACTATTTTTTGTGGAAAATGGAAGCGAACCGTCTATTTTCCACCCGCCTTCGTATTTTAAGCTGATATGGTAAATTCGGAATGGTTCAGAAACACCTTGGTCGATGGGAACCTTAAACTCTATACTCCAGCTTTGGTCATTAAGCTGTTTTCGGCTTGCGATTTCGGCATCCTGCCATAATAAGTTACCACTCATCTGTCGATTTTGTTGCGCAAGTTTACCGTTATACTCAATAAAATCCATTGCCCCATACATTCGGTTGGCCGCTTCTTTCGTATACACTTCCTCTAAATAAGCAAGAACCTTTTCCTTCGTTAAGAAATCTTCACCCATGTATCTGTAACTTTTGCCCTTATAGGAAAACACCTCACCCATTTCTGGTCCGCCACCATTGTAGATTATGGATGCATGGGCAAAGGCAATCCCCACGGTTTCTTTGGCTTTTTGTTCAGTAAGTTCCACTTGTTTCGTTTCATTTCCTTCTGGCAGCGTGCTATGCTTAGACTCAATTTCATGTTTTTCTGTAAAAATAACTTCGTACCCTGCAACAATCCCAATTAATAATAAGGCCGCAGTAAGTAGATTGGGTAATAAATGCTTCCCGATTCCTCTTATAGCACGTTTCTGTTCCTGGTCCATGGAGGTCAATTTTTTGCGAAGATTTTCTTTAAACTCTTGATCCGGCTGTAGATCAGGTCTGTTTTTTAATGGCTGTAAAAAATTATCGTACATTTTCTCGTTCATTGAAAATCACCACCCCTTCATTAGAATTATCTACATACTTTTTAAGGAGTTTAATGGCGCGGTGGTAATCTACCTTAACTTTTGATTCCTTCCAGCCCAGTACTTCTGCCGTTTCTTTGATCGAATACTCCTTTAGACCCCGAAGTATAATCACGTTCCGATAGTCTGGCTTTAATTGGATAAGTGCCATTTGCAGTACGCCCCAATTGTGATTATGAACCATCTCATCTTCCGGAATATAGTCTTCACTTTTCCTCATGTCAGTCAAAATGGAAGGTAAAATCGATATCATTTTCTTTTTCCGATAATGATCAATGGCTGTTCTTCTAGCAATGGACAAGATCCACGTTTTCAAAGATGATTGCTGGCGAAAACTATCGTAACTTTTAAATACTTTAATAAACGTGTCTTGAGTTAGGTCCTCTGCCTCTGATTTACTGTTCGTAAAATATAACAAATAATGATAAACATCATCAAAATGCCTTTCATAAAGCTCATGCATGATCTCATTTCGATCGCTCAATACGTCCTTCCCCCTTTATCTGCCAATTAGTCGATTCAACTAAGGGAATAGTTTCAATCCTCATAAAATAATTCGAAAATTGGGGACAGTCCCCCGGCATGATAACGCATTAAAGCACCGGGGGACAGTCCCCCAGCCTGGTAATGCGTTAATCTCCCGGGGGCCTGTCCCCAGTATAACTCTTTACTCTTCACCAATTTTTCCAAAATAATCTACAAGTGCGTGAAATAAGATTAATGGAATGATAGATTCAATTCCGATATAGACAATAGAAAACCACAACCCAATTAGTGTGGTTCGTACCACACCCGAAACTCCTTGGTATGTATGAGCTAGTCCGAATAGGATTGAAGAAAAAATTAATACAAGCCATATTGATAAATCTGGAAACAAATAACTAAGCGCAAATATCATAAAACCTCTGTAAATTATTTCTTCCGTTATTCCAGCTGTTAATGATACTAAGGTCCAAAGCTTTTTTTCCTGTTTAGTTTCTGGCATCATAACCTTAAACTGATTTTTTGAGTTTTCTTCCTTTTTCATCTTATCAATTGAGTTTTTTATTTTACTGTTGAATCTATAACCTATTGTAAAAAGTAAGATTGCCATCCCAAAAATAATTCCAACTAATATAGCTGAATATATTACCCATTTTGCGAGACTTTCAGTGTTAAGTGAAATGGAAGTAAGACCAATTTGTTCAAGTGTTAAATCTGTAAATCCGACAAAGCTTAAAATAAATAATGTGGGAACCCATAGGCTGATGATCGAATTCTTGTAAAATTTAATTCTTTCTTTATCATCCGTTTTTACTTTTCTCTTAAACTTTTGAAAATTGATATATCCCAAAATAGGTTCATAGGTTAACGTAAAAAGAATAACTATCCCAAACGCTACTTCCATTTATACCACCTCGTTTTTTAGAACCAATGTATTTACATTCCTCATAAATTCATCTTTCTCATCAAGGGATAGGTAGATTTTTCTTGTTATATGCTCCCTACCGATTCCATCTTTAATCATGATAGGCTCCTTGAAAGCAATCTCAATATCAGGATTTTCAAATTCTAATAAGGTAGCAACCCATACATCTTTTCTTTTTTTATCGTTTTCGTAATTAATTCTTCCACTTTGGATACCTTCAATATTGCTTAGCAGAATCTTTACTTTCATCCGCAAACCAAAACGAAAATAAATGGTTTCCTGAGATAAACGAACTGGATTCCTGATAATCGCCTTGAAATCACCAATGAGAAAGCCAATCATATATAAGGAGAGAACCAAGTGAATCCATGCTGCCACTTTACTCCAACTATGTAGGAAATACGAGACACCGACCCCTTCTAACAGTAAAACAAAGATAAAAGCGAACACCATCCCTCCATAACCAACATTTTTATGAAGGCTATAGGCGTCTTTCATTTCAATATTTCTTTTTTTCGATTTTGCGAAGAGATAATAAATCATTAATAGATCTCTTGTAACAAACGTTGCAAGTATTTTATTTTTGACTTGATTTACAACCATTTCTTCTATTCTATCTTCAATAGGAATTCCCCGATCCGTCATTCTATACCCTTTAACAAATCGGCTTACTCTCCATAATCCAAAACATACCAACAGCACTTCTAGACCAATCCAAAATTCCATTGGAATTGCCATCATATATAGCCCATCTCCCCCTAATTAAAATGAACCGTTACCCCTCTTCTCTTACAATGTCAGCCAGTTTTTTTAATACATCATGATAAACAACAATGTCCTCCGAAGAAAGTTTCATGAAATATTTTTCCAACACACGCTTTTCAGCCAGATCTAATTCTTTAAAAAATTCTATGCCTTTTTCATCCAAATACACAAAAATCTCTCGTCTATTTTCTTTATTCGTTTCTCTTTTTACATACTTTTTTTCTTCGAGTACTTTTATGAATTGACTTGCTGCGCTTGGTGTCGCATGGATTATTTGGGCAACTTCATGCATGGTAAATCTACCTGTCTTTTTAAGGTAATTTAGCACCATGGACTGTTTAGACGATAGGTCATATTCTTGAATGATAGTTTGGAATTCTCTTAAAAAAACCTTACTCATCTCTTCAGAATACTTTTGTGCTTCCATTAACAATTGCATCCTATCCACTATTATCCACTCCTTGATATATGCTTCCTAAGCATAAAATATATTTAATACTTTAATCTAACTAAACACTTAAGTTTACTTAATTATATTATACCATATTATTCCATTGATTGACTATTTTACAATGGTTTTCAACAAAAATTGCTCACCAAGTAAAAACTAGTCTTATTAATAAGTATGAAATAGAATAAGATAGCAAATGACATTACAAAGAAGTATCAAATTTGACGTGAATGAGGTGATTTAATTGAAAGTAATGGAAACCGAACGATTGATCCTTCGTTGGTTAACACCTGAAGATGTAGAGTTTATTTTTGGGCTTTTGAATGATCCTACATGGATCCGTTTCATAGGTGATCGAAACATTAGAACGCTTCTAGATGCAAAAAACTATATCATTACTGCGCCAATGAAGATGTACACCGAACTCGGTTTTGGGCTGTTCTTAACAGAACTTAAGGATGGTCACATTCCGATTGGCATTTGTGGGTTGATAAAAAGAGAAGGTTTAGAGGATGTTGATATTGGTTTTGCTTTCTTATCAAGATACCAATCAAAAGGCTATGCCTATGAAGCAGCCTTCGCGACAATGCAATATGCGAGTGAGGAGCTTGGACTTAGGAGAATCGTAGCAATAACATCAAAGGATAATGATGCATCATCAAGACTTCTAGAACGAATCGGAATGAGCTTCGAAAGATACATTACCATGCCTAATGATAAGGAAGAATTAAAATTATACGGATACGGGGACAGTCCCCCGGTGGAGTAAAGCTTTAAATCGCCGGGGGACTGTCCCCCGGCTTTGTTATCTTCACAAATCTTTAACATTTAATTCATTCTCCCTTAAAGAAACGTAGATATACTTAAGGTGTGTTAAAACATACATTGAAGGGAGATCCAACCAACATGTTTTTGAAAAAACTTACGGAAAACAAACAAATTACAGTTGATTATTATACCAATGGCAGCTTGCAAACGATTAAAGGGCGTGTGCATAGACTTAATCTAATGGAACAACTTCTGTCTCTAAAAGACGATAAACAGAAATCGTTTACTATTCGTTTATCTTGTATCAGACATATTTATTAATGACTTCTATGCTTCTGCTTCTCCATTTTTCACCTGACCATTTAATCTCTCCAATTCTTCATCAATGGTTTTGATGTCAATTCGTTCAAATAACGGCTGCACATTCTTAATCGAATGCGGAGTTGTTTTAATTAATGTCCAAGTAAATTCTCCCAGCCCTAACATCTTCCTTAATTCATTGCTCGAGAATGGTAAAAATGGGGAGAGTAACTGCGCCAAATTTACAATAATGAGGCTACAATTAAATATCGTACGGTCACATCCTGATTGATCTTCTTCCACCTGTTTCCATGGTTTTTGTTCATCAAAGTATTTATTTGTGAATCTGACAAGTTCAAAGATTTCCTCCAACGCCAGTTTAAAATGACTGTGCTCAATTAGTTTGCCTACACTCGAATAAACATTTTTTATCTTAGCTTCTATTTTAGGATCACCTGAACCTTGGGGAATTTGACTGTCATAGTACTTAGTTATAAATTTTAAGGTTCGGTTTACAAGATTCCCATATCCCCCCAATAATTCCCCGTTGTGACTATAAATAAATTCTCTCCAAGAAAAATCAGTATCCCTATTCTCTGGTGCATTGATTGTTAAAAAATAACGAATAGAATCAGGGTGATATTTATCTAAAAGGTCCGGTACCCAAACAGCCCAGTTGCGGCTGGTTGAAATCTTTTTCTTTTCAAGTGTCAAATACTCGTTGGACACAATATGATCCGGTAGCGCTTCGCTTTGAATGCCCATTAAGATAGCCGGCCAAATAATACTGTGAAAAGGAATATTATCCTTCCCATGGATGTAATAAGTGGTCGCATCCTTTTTCCAAAAGATTGATTCATCCTTCCCAGTCTCCAAGGACCACCTTTTACTTGCAGAGTAATAACCGGATAATGCCTCAATCCAAACATAAATCTTCTTCTCTTCAAACCCTTCGACAGGCACGCTAATCCCCAATTCAATATCCCGAGAAACCGCTCTGTCAACTAATCCTTCCTTTAGATATCTCTCTGTTAAATGAATAGCGTTCTCACGCCATGCCCCATTTGTTTTTGCGTGATTTACTAGAGACTGAAGCTGCTCTTGAAACGTACTTAACGTAAAATAAAAGTGTTCTGTCCTTTTTACTATCGGAGAATCTCCACATAACTTGCATTTTTTTTCTAATAAATCTAGCGGATCTAATATAGTAGAGCAATAGTCACATTGGTCTCCACGAGATGATTGCCCGCAATTAGGGCATAATCCCTCTACATATCGATCAGGAAGAAACTGGTCACACGTTCCACAGAAGGTTTGTTCGATTTCCTTCTTATAAATGAAGCCATTATTCAAAAGATCCAAGAAAATCTGTTGTACAGTTTTATGGTGATGTTCAGTATCAGTACGAGTATAACAATCATATGAAAATCCCAATTTTTTAAAGGTATCATTAAATTCTTCATGGTAACGGTCTGCGATTTCTTTTGCGGAAACACCCTCTTGCTTTGCTCGGATAGAGATGGGTGTTCCATTACAATCGCTACCGGAAACATATAAAACTTGATCACCTTTTTGCCTAAAATAGCGTGCCAAAATATCCCCTGGCAGTAAGCTTGCGATGTGTCCTAAATGCAAGGAGCCATTCGCATATGGCCATGCGCCTCCAATAAAAATATTCATTTACGATTCCTCCTTTATCTTGAAAAAACAAAAAACCCCGCCCCTATCTATAAATAGATAAGGACGAGGTTGATCTTCTCGTGGTTCCACCTTAATTCACCAATTGCTCACACAATTGGCCTCTACAAGTACGGAGCAGCAAAATGCTCTTATACTGTGGTTTTGATAACGAGTACCCAAAACTCGTCGCAGTCTACTAGTAACAAAACGTTACGTTCAATACGAAGCTCAGAGGCCATTGTTCAAATGAGTATTTTTGCTCCTTCTCAGCTACCGAAGCTCTCTGTGAAAAATAGAATCACTTTACTTTTCCTCATCATTGCCTAATTACGGTTAAATTGGATTTATTATACATCACACTTCGAAGTGTTTCAATACTTTTTTCGGGGGACAGTCCTCCGCTACATTAAAGCGTTACCACGCCGGGGGACTGTCCCCCAATTCTACTCCCAATAGTTCTTCATTAGATCTGATGACCATTTTGGCTGATGAACTTCTCCCTTGGGTAAGAACTCTTTCATAACTGGTTTGATATCAATAATTGGAGTTCCGTCAATCGCATCTAATCCTTTAACAATAAGGGTGTTACCCTCATGCCCGAGTAATTCCACCGTGGTCAAACCTAATTTATTGGGCCGATTCTTTCCTCTTTGCGCAAAAATCCCTACCTCTGGATACGCCTTATTATTTCTAGGATGGCGCGCTTCAAACTGAATTTTATCATCACTGACTTTATCAAAATAAAAAATGATCTCCAAATGTGAATATTCACTAATTCCTTTTAACGATTGTACGTTCATTTCCCCTGCTAACACAATATCTGATGTAACAGCTCCCCAATTGTCGTCCTCTATTTCTTTCCGATTGTTCCTGACAAACGCTATTGGCGTAATACTAAAACTCATGAGATCACTCCTATTCAAAATATGTAACCCTTCTAATCTTCCTTATTACCAAAATACGAATTCTGTAAAACTATTCTCCACCCATCAGGATCCTCGATGGTCACCCCTGCATTTTTCCAATAAGGATTTTCAGGTTCCACCACATAGTAGCCCATTCCAGCTAAACGGTTAACCAGCAGATCTCTAGCCTCAATGTCTGGCATATAAAATACCAGCAAATTATCCTCTGATGGAGGCGGACATGGAACCGCCTCCAGATGCTGTGTAAACTCTAAATGATAAGCGGTATCCGGTAGACCCAACATTACCCCATCGTACCCATTATGATTTTCAAAATGTCCGACCACCCTTAATCCAAGGCCATCCCGATAAAATTCAACCACTTTTTGTAATTGGTTTGTAGGTCTAGCAATTCTTAATTGAACCACTGGAAGTTTGTCTGACCAAACATTAGTCATACTATTCACCTCATTAATTTCTAAATTATATCCACTTAAATTTTACCATTTTTAAACAATTCATAAAATCAATTCTTAGTTTGAGTTTTCCTACATCTTTAGTCTTACATCAAAAAAAACGCCTCTACCTTAAGTAGAAACGCAACTGGTTCTAAAAAAATTCCTCAAATTCTCCCAATATATTTAGGATCCCTCACGATTCCAGGTTGACCTGGCACCCAATTCGCGGGAACTCCTTCTTGAGTCCTCCTTGCATATTGAACCCCTTGTATGACACGTAAAATTTCATACACATTTCTTCCTACCTCTAAAGGATAAACCATTTTAGTAACAATCGTTCCTTCTGGATCGATAATAACGGTTGCTCTGAAAGTTGCTCCAGTGTGCTCATTCAGGACTCTGTAAGCTTTACTAATTTCATGAGTTCGATCACTCACAAGCGGAAAATTCACTTTTGAGGCCGAAGGAGACACTTCCGTAAATACCTTATGGGCATACACACTGTCTGTACTTATAGCGAGTACTTCTGTGTTCAGTAATTTTAATTGATCATAAATAGCAGCGACCGCTGCCACTTCTGTTGGTCAAACGAATGTAAAATCACTGCCATAGAAAAATAATATAAGCCATTGACCACGATAACTTTCCAAGCGTACCTCTTTCATTTTCTTTTCTATATTGTCGTAGGCCTCGGCAGTAAATGATGGAGCCATATCTGTTGTTTGTGCACAGTTTGGTTGTTTACATTCCCCAAAGCCTACCTCATGACTTCTATAATCCACTTCTCCACCTCCATCTATAAATGTTTGCTTCTGTATTGTATGTATAGGTTTTTGTCCTATTGAGCCTATTTATTAACCAGGATTCCTCTAATTTTAGAATTTAGTAAATTATATATTACCAATTAACAATAAATATATTGATTTATAGTAAATTTAGTAATAATATTATTACTATAAAAAGGAGGATATGTATGTTTAACGAAATAGCTAAAGAATACATTGCTCTAATTCCAAATCTTTTTGGCAGTTTTAAAGAATTGAACAAAGGTTCGGTACATCTATCACATATGCAAAACCACGTGATTGAGTATATCTTTATGCAGCAAAGGCCTTTGAATCTTAAAGAAATCAGCGCTGGATTAGGGATTGCAAAGCAACAACTAACAAACATCATAAGTGACTTAGAAACCGAAGGCTATTTGAATAAGGTGCCTGACACCAAGGATAAACGAGCAGTATTGATTTCACTAACACCTGCGGGTAAGGAAATTGAAGAAAAAAAGTGGGCAGAGCTGTATCAAAAACTTAGCGTGAATGTAACAAAGTTAAGTGAAGAAGAGCAGCGTGACTTAGGCTTTGCACTTCACAAAGTGAATGTACTATTGAGAAAAATGGAGGAATAAATCATGAGCAAAAGACAACGAGTATCCATCCTAGGTGTAGGCGTAATCATGGGTTTGGTTCTGGGGTTAATTTATAATGATCTCTACAAATGTCTTATTACAGGAATTATAACAGCATCAACAATCATGGTTGTGTTAAGTCAACAGGCTAAAAAGACAAATTGAAAATAGCCCAGTTCTTTATGAACTGGGCTATTACTGGTTAAACAATTCATTCATATTTTAATAAAATAAAATTGTTATGCATCTCGCTTTCATTAATTGATATCCTGATGGCTAAGTCTTTCGTGCGTAAAACAAATTCTTTAACACCAATGAATTCAGATTCAGCAATCAAATAAAAGTGTGTTCCCTTTTTTATACCTTTGAAATTATTCTTAAGCTTATATTTCCTCATTATCTTACCTAGCTGCTCCCATAATCTATATACCTGAAAAAATCATATGTATGTGTGAAACTATATCAAAACTATAACGGTAATAACAACTAGTCTTCCACAAAAATGTTAATGTATTTTTTTAGCAAAACCATCTCTAACGTTTGACAAAATCCTTTTCTGCCATTATTATCACTATCAATTCGAACTTTTTTATAGGAGAGATACAGATGAAAATTTATGTCGATGCAGATGCTTGTCCGGTAAAAGATATTATTATCTCTGAAAGTAGGAAAGCGGAAATTCCTGTTGTACTTGTAACTAGCTTTTCTCATTTTTCTAATGCAGAACAACCTTCAGGAGTGGAAACCATTTATGTTGATTCTGGAGCAGATGCTGCGGATTATCGGATTATGAAGTTGGTAGAAATAGGAGATATTATTGTTACGCAAGACTATGGACTTGCATCGCTAGGCTTAGCAAAAGGGTGTACAGTTCTTCACCATAAAGGGTTTACCTATACAAATGAAAACATTGACCAATTATTACAAACAC
The DNA here is from genome assembly GCF_047302305.1 of Neobacillus phoenicis. Lineage (NCBI taxonomy): Bacteria > Bacillati > Bacillota > Bacilli > Caryophanales > Bacillaceae > Neobacillus > Neobacillus phoenicis. The sequence continues at coordinate 3,127,087 of NZ_CP154847.1, forward strand.
GTTATTTTAGTGCAATGGCTCGAAAAAGCGGAAAGCGTACAAAAGGGCCAAAACCATTTACATCTGAAGATAGGGAGAAATTTAGAGAGCTCTTTAAAAGGGCGATATCACGTTAAACGCTACGTAAGTAAAACTATCTCCCACCAGACTTTACTTTTTAATCAAAACGCTCTGTTTCAAAACCCTCCAAAATATCCTCTAATTCTGTAAGAAAATTTATTTGTACTGGACCAGGGATTCGCTCCATCCACTTTTTTATTTCAGGTAACTCCTCAGCCTCATCTATATTCGTTGGCTTTGGATGAAGAGTTGCCCACCATTTCTTCAATTCATCGATAAATTCATAAAAGTAGCGTTCAAATCTTTCTGCCCATTCTGCCCCCTCATCTCCAGAAGTATTTTGCATCATACTCCAGGCTTCCATGGCTGTTTCAAAGTATTCATCAATCAGCTTCATATGGAACTCCTTTCTACATACCGTTCTATTTTTGATAGATATATATTCAATATATTCTCTTAATACCATTCTAAGGCATCCATACACACTCTGCCACAATTTTACTAAGCTAACATGGGACGTCCGCCGTTACTGATTGTCCAAAGGCCGCATTTATTATAGTAATTGCGTAAATAAAATCATTGGCACGTACGAATTTGACTATGTGGGGGAGTTATTTTGGCATCCAAAAAGAAAGACAAGTTCTTTACCCATTTAATGGACATTTCTTTAAATTTAAAGGAAAGTGTGAACTACTTTGCTGACTATAAAATAAAGAACATAAGTGATCTCAAGATTTTTTCCGAAAAAATGAAAGAATATGAATCTAAAGGTGACGTCTTGGTTCATGACCTTATCATTGATTTAAATCTTGTGTTCATCACTCCCATAGAACGTGAGGATATCCTATCTCTCTCTATTACCATGGATGATATTCTCGACGGTTTACACCATACCGCTGGCCTTTTTGAAATGTATTCTGTAATTGAAACCGACGAGTTCATGCATCAATTTGTTGATGCGATCAAAAACTCTGTCTACGAAATTGACCGCTCGATTGAAATGTTATCTACAAAGAAATTAATAAGCATCAGAGAACACGTGCTTAAAATAAAAGACTTGGAATCATCATGTGACCACATCTTGCGCGGCTCCATAAAACAGCTGTTTGCCACTGAATCGAACCCTATCCGCATTATTCAATACAAAGAAATCTATGAAGGACTTGAAGAAATTGCGGATTCCTGCCAAGCAGTTGCAAATATGTTCGAAACCATCATTATGAAAAATAGTTAAACTGTCATGAAAAAATGAATGAATAAAAGGGACAGGTTATTGTCCCTTTAAATTTTTACTTATTAACATCTCTTTGCGCTTTCAATGCTTTCTTTTCAAATCCATTAGCATTTTCTTGGGCGAATTCTACATCTGCTTTTGGTAGAGCCTTATTCTTGTTATACTTATTTTTTGCCATTTTTTCACCACCTAAGTTTTCTCTTCAAATAAGTATGCCATCTATTTTGGTAATGGCACCCACGATTATAGTTTGCTTACTTTCCAATAGGCTATGCTACCAATTTAGTTAGCGAACAAAGGACCATTTCACAATAAAAAAGTCAGAGGTAGAAAACCTACTGACTTCAAACGAAACTTAATATTCATCATCAAAATTAGAAAATCCAATAGAAGCTGCCTGTGCTTGCTCCCACTCCTGTTTTTGTTGTTTCTGTTGGATGGCTTTTAATTCTGCACAAAGTCGCGACACATCTACCTGCTGTTCGTAATGCCATTCAAGCGCAATAGAAGTGTACAATTCATTGAGCTGTGCATAAGAAAAATCCTTCGTAGAATCAATGACCTCCTGAAGCTCTTCCATTGACAGAATCTGATCAATTTTTTTACTAAGCAAATACTGATAGCGAAGCTCCTTAGTCGGTACTTTAATCTCGTATGCCCGGTCAAACCGGCCAGAACGGTTCATTAACGCAGGATCAATTTTTTCAGGATAATTCGTGGTACCAATGATGAAAATCCCTTCCTTCGAGGTTGCACCATCTAATACATTTAGAAACACCGATCGAACACTAGCAGGCATCGAATCGATATCCTCAATTACCAAAACTAATGGTGTTAATTTGAGGACAGACTTAAATACCTCTTTAATGGTATAACTTGACGTATATTCAGTAATCTGCCAATAAGCGACCGGAGCATGGATGCTGCTAGCGATGGATTTCACTAATGTCGTCTTCCCATTTCCAGGTCTTCCATAAAGCAAAATCCCTCTTTTGTACGGGATATCATACAGCTTAAAAAACTGACCTTCTTCAGAAAAAAATTCATCAATTGACCGATAAATCTCTCTCTTCATCGTATCCTCTAAAAACACATCTTCTCTCTTAACCAAAGTGGTAATACTATCAATCTCTGTTTTTACACCCTCTTCTGTATCTGTAAAAACAGTTACATAGTTTTTAATATAATCCCTTTTTCTTTTCAGCACATACTTCAAAAAGGAAACCATGCACGCGTCATTTTTGGCAAAAATAAAATCACGGGTCATTTCCCCGTCGCTTTGATAAATAATCAACTTTGCCAAGGCTACATCATAATTCGGATAATAATAAAGACCATTGTTAATACGCGGCTTGACGATGAACTCCATCGCCTTCTCGTTATGGTTTGACGAGATCGTTCTTGTCTCCCCCTCTTTGTAAATATGACAAATGAGTCGGACATCAGAAGCCTGCTCCTTTAAGTCCTCTTCTAAAATATCCCAAATCTCATTAGATGTATCTTCATCAGAAAACATCTGAAAGTCGATTCCTACTTCATCAAGAAGCTTCTCTTGAACTACAGAAACAATTTTTCCATAGTCATAATAGTAGGGTAAAGATGTTCGATCTAAATCTTTGGTGTGAAACAGGAAATTCATATTCTTCATCTAGTTCTCCTTAGTAAAAAAATAATTGTTACTGTGGCAAATTTATTCTCCCGGATACATTTCTTGCAAAAATGCAACAGATTCCTTGATTAATTCCTTTAACACTTCAACATCAATATCCGCCACTTTGTTAATGTACACACATGCTTTACCTGTTGTATGTTTTCCGAACTCCTTCAGTAATTGTTCTCGCTTGGTTTCACCAGGGGCGAAATACAAACTGATCTTTGCTTTTCGCGGGGAAAAACCTACTAGTGGAGCATCTCCTTCATGACCAGATGCATATTTATAATGGTACGAACCAAATCCAATAATACTCGGTCCCCACATTTTTGCTTGATAGCCAGTAGTTTCTGTAAATATATCTAATAATCGATAAGCATCTTCCCGTTTCTTAGGCTGATCTACTTGTTCGATAAACTCAATGACACTGTTATCAGTTTCTTTTGTTTTTAGTTCATACATCGCAAAAAACCTCCCTTTTCTTTGGTAGCATTATAGGGATTACTCCTCATTCTTATACTACGACATAAAAAACCTTTTTCCTTCTTAGATTATTGTAAGGTTGAAACAAATGCCTCATTGAAACGTCTATTAATTTGGAGGTGGTAATTTGCGGAAATTAATAAGTCTCTTTCTATTAGTTATTATTTTCTTAGTAGGCTGCGGAACGAGTCAACATACCGTTATTGATTGGGTAGATTTTGTGAAGTGGGATGGAACTATGTATGATGGCATTTATTCAGGGGTCATATCAGATGAGAAGTACATTGGTGAAAAACTTGGAGAGGTAAAATTTAGAGTGGCAGACAATGTTTCAGACCCGGAATATAAAGTAAAAAACGGAGATGCTGCCTTCCATGAAAAAGGAACAGATCTTTTTAAAGTCAAAGGATATTCACATGTAATTGCTGTTAGATCAACACGTGCCATCCATAAATACCAACTATACTACTCAAGAGAACACACAAAATACAATTGGGGCTATAAAAACCTACCACTGGAAAAAGTAAACATAATCGAAATCTATCAAGCAGCTACCATAGAAGAAAACGAACGAATATCAGAGATAAACGAACCTGACAAGGTTTCCCGCTTCTTAGAGATACTTAGAAATAGTCAAGGCTCCCCCAACTTCGAACCAAACACAGAAAATGGAGATCCTACTTACTATAAAATGGTCCTCTACACAGGAGAACCAATAGCTTACATGTTTGACCTAATGTATGACGGCAAAACCTACTACTGGTACCCTGCCGAACCAGCCACCCTATCAAATGACATGCAAACCTTTATGGGGGACAGTCCCCCGACGCAGTAACGCATTAACGCTCTGGGGGACTGTCCCCCACATAGAGCAACCTTTCAACAAACCATTTGTTTACTACTCCTAAGAGGATATAGATGAGGAACGAATAGTAATATTCCCAATTTAATGGTTCGTAGATTTCCATCCACGTGAAAATGGGTTCGGCTACAAAAGTTGCCCCTGCCGCCAATATGGTTTGAGCAATTAAAAACGTCTTCCACTTTTTGAAATACTGATAAACAATCATAAATGTAATAGGCATCACGGTTAGATCAATTGGATTTAATCGTGCACTGATTGGAATCAATTGATATTGATAGATCCACAACGTAAAATGGGATCCAATATCATCTAGTAAAATGGAATAAAGAGATATGACGGTGCCATAGAGCAGAATTTCAATGATTCTTTTTTTGTCCACGAGCTTCCACCATAGGATCCACGGCAAAATGGTAAGTCCAAGTAATAACCACCACTGGTATGTGAAAAACACATCATGTAACCAATACTCATTTCTCTTCTCTGCTATTTTTCTCGATAATTTAATCAGTTCTTCCACTATTAGCTCCTCCTTTCGTCATTCGAGATATTTTTTTCTATCATAATAGTTAAAAATGACTTTTTGAACCTTTAATGGACAAAATTGTAATAAGGTCGTAGCATGTTACTGCTTCGGTACTATATAAAATTTTACTTAAATAAACCATGGTTTAATTTTTTCTTACGTGTAAAATGATAGTAACAAAGGAATCTAAATACATTGGAAACCATACTTCGGAAAAGAGAGAGGAAAACCATGTTTCTACACTTTTTATTGGATCTTGTTGAGGGATTATTCAATAGTTCAGGAAGTGGCACGGTATTAAATACTCAAAAAATCGATAAAAATATTGACCTGTTAAAGGGACAAGAGTGGTTTAAGAAATTATACGAGGATGAGCGGTATCATCGATTATTCTTCGTCAATCGACGTGTTAGAAAGTATTTACAAAGTATGATTCGTGTAAAAAAAATCATTCGCAACCCTAAAACACAACAGAAGTTTTTGTTATTTCTGGATAAGGAGGTTGAACGTTCTCGCAAACACTAAGTAAAAGCAATATACATTAAAATCACAGACGTCTACGTTACCAGAACCGTTTGGACTTAAGGCAGCCGGTCACCTATAAGCGGTCTACGTTACCAGAACCGGCTGGGCTTACGTCCACCGGTAACATAAAAACCTTCTACGTTACCCAAACCGGCTGGACTTACCGCCACAGGTAACGTAAAAGCCTTCTATGTAACCCAAACCTGCTGGATTTACGGCAACGGGTGACATAAAGTTCTTACCAGTTCTATGTTTATTTTTATCAAAATACCTCCTCTTTACAAATTAAATAATCACAATTCAGTTTACATAATAATGTTATAAAACACTCGTCACAAACAAAACCTTTAAACACATAAAAAACAGAGGAGCGGCATTAGGTGCGCTACTCTTAAAAATTCACTGCAAATTAAAGAAAACCTGGCCCCCTACCATCTCTTCATAACGAAGCTGTGCTTTTTCTCCTGCTTTCACCAACTTCGCAATGTAGCCTTCTTTTTCATTCCCAACATACATTTCAAAGCTGAAATCAGGATCAGTTGACGCAACAATGTCACCACTATAAATATCTCCACTTTCACTTACCGCGGTAAAATTCATAATCCCATCAATATGAAAGGCTAAATCCTTTGTTTCAGACTCAACAAATTTTACTTTTACTTTTGCAAGAACCCACTCATATCCTTCTGGTGCAGGATCATTAAATTCATTCATCGCTTTTAATTTTTGAAAAGCCCTCGAACATCGACGCAGGTAAAGTGATTTCAACATTAAAAAGCCCCTTGTCTACATTAACCGATTGTTCCTTAGTTTGCTTGCTTTCCTTTGATTCTTCCTTATTTGCACACGCTGATAAAAAAACAAACATTAATGCAAAAATATGTAAGTAAACCTCCGCATAATGAAAACCTCCTGTAAGGATTTTTCTTAATTTTCCTTATTTTTGCTGATAATACACGGTTTTTGATCTAGAAAAAGAGAAAAGCCCACTATCTTCAAATAGTGAGCTTCCTTCCATCTTTTACTTTCTCTCTCATATTATTGCTTTTTAATAGGAGTGACCACAGAAAATAAACTTTCAGTTGGATCGGATACATTAAATTCAATAATCTTGTATCCATTATCCCCTTCTTTGTACTCGCTTTTAGTTGAAACTATTAATTGATTACAATCCATTATTCTTTCTTCCCTTCTAACATTCTCACACAGAAGTTACTATATGATGAATGTTAAAAAGTGTGCATATTTTTTAAAAATTTGGTCACTCACCTGTAAAAAGACTTTAACTTAATGTCACACTCCTGTTCTTTTTCTGAAAAAAATTAATGATATGATAATTTGAGAATGCCCCTATAGAATTAAAAACAAAGAGAGTGGAAATTATGCTGAACGTAAAAGAAACTGTAGAACATTTAACCTCGGCTGGCATAGCCGCTAGTGACGATGAAGTAATGAAGTGGATTGAGGAGGGAAAAATAAAGGCCGAAATAGCCCAAAGAAGAAAGACTACATACAAAATTAACGTTAAAGATCTTACTGAATTTATTATTCAAAAGCATGCCGCTCAGCTTACTACCCAAATAGAACAGTCACGTCGAGAAAACTGCAACCTTACCGAGCAATTAGACTATTTAAAAACCCGAATACAAATTGAACAATCAAAGGTACGCACCCTAAAAAAATTGCTTAACGAACAGATTGAAGTCAATAAACCAAGTACATTTCCCTATGATGAATTGTTAGGATTGAAGAATCAAGACTCGAACAGCCATACACTAAAAAAAGAATTTAAAAAACTCCTGAAAGCTCTTCATCCCGACCGAGGCGGGGATGAAAGGCTTTTTAAAGTGTTCAATGAACACTACGAGAATCTTAAATAAAAGTAGAAGGACGTGAAATTGAAAACACGTCCTTTTAATATCATTGATAACATTCGAAGTCCTCTTCAAGCTAATTTGCTCCGAAAGTTTTATACCATTCCAGTGCTTTTAGTTCAATGTCTTTCACATGGCAATCCTTACCGCTTATGTAAGATTCAATGTCATAAGAAAATTGTTGAGCTAATTTCTCTTTTAATTCACCATAGGCCTTCTTCTCATTTGGATGATTTCTCAGATAATCCCTAAAAACTAGGTGTCGTTTTATTTCATCACTACCAACCTGATAAATGTGAATGTGATGAGATCGATTGTCCCCACCTTTTTGAAAATATCTTCGTCCAGATATTCCATTCTCACCCTTTGATTCATATCCGATTTCCTGCATATTTGGAATAAACGTATCAATCATATTAATGTCATTCACAACAGGCATAATGTCTATTATTGGTTTAGCTTTTAACCCGGGAACAGCTGTACTGCCAATATGGTAAATATCCACGATTTCGTTTCTAAAAATCCGTTTTAGTTTTTCGGCTTCTTCCGAAAACATATTAGACCACTTTTCATTATAGGAACATACTTCAACCCTTCTCAAAATACCCCCCCTATTTCTTGTTTTTTCCATAATATCCTGTCTTCTTCTTGAACGCAATAAAAAATGACGTGTGGCAAGTCACACGTCATTTCATATTTTTTAAGTTCTTCCTTCATTATGAAGCTTTTTGAATACGAATGTTCTTTCCTTCTTTACGTTGCTTCTTAAATTCAGCTGTAGCTGTAAAAAGAACGTCTGTAGAAGAGTTAAGTGCCGTTTCAAACGAATCTTGTAAAACCCCAATGATAAATCCTACACCAACGACTTGCATTGCTACATCTCCAGGAATTCCGAATAAGCTACATGCTAGAGGAATCAACAACAATGAGCCACCAGCAACCCCTGATGCACCACAAGCACAAACAGCAGCTAAAACGCTAAGGATGATCGCTGTAGGAATATCCACATGAATGCCCAGTGTATGAACCGCTGCCAATGTCAAAACAGAAATCGTAACGGCTGCACCGGCCATATTGATGGTCGCACCAAGTGGAATCGATACAGAATACGTATCCTTATCTAGATTTAAATCTTCACATAATTTCATATTAACAGGAATATTAGAAGCTGAGCTTCGTGTAAAGAATGCTGTAATCCCACTTTCCTTTAAACACTTAAACACAAGTGGATATGGGTTTTGTCTGATATTTACAAACACGATAATCGGATTTACCACAAGTGCTACCAGGAGCATACATCCAATCAAAACAGCTAGCAATTTCCCGTAACTTAGCAAGGATTCGATTCCATTTGTTGTAATAGAGTCAATTACTAGACCCATAATCCCTAGTGGAGCGAATCGGATGACCCAAGTAACCAATTTCGAAACGGCATCAGAAAAATTAGCAATCATTGTTTTTGTCGTGTCAGCCGCATTTTTCAGCGCCAAACCAAGTAGTACTGCCCATGCTAGAATACCGATATAGTTTGCATTAAAAATCGCTTTTACTGGGTTATCTACTACGTTCAGAAGTAAAGTCTTAAGAACTTCAACTACACCGCCAGGAGCCGTTACATCCTCCGCACCCTTTCCGAGAGTTAAACTTACTGGGAACATAAAGCTAACCACAACCGCAATGAAACCAGCTAAAAAGGTGCCTAAAAGATAAAGGACGATAATGGACTTCATATTCGTTTTGTGACCACTCTTATGTTGCGCGATGGCCGACATAACCAAGAAAAGGACCAATACAGGCGCTATTGCTTTCAAAGCACCAACAAATAATGAGCCAAAAATGACCACTGGTTTTGCTACATCTGGAACCGATACGGCCAAGATGATCCCAATAATCAAACCGACAATAATTTGTTTGACTAGGCTCAGTTGATCCCATTTTCTCCATAAACTTTTCAAAGATAGTCCCCCCTAGTAGTGTAAATAACTATTAAATTAATAAGAGTATTTTAAAGAATATTTTGATATATTACAATAGTATCGTATTTAAATAGGACTTTTGTTGCATGGGTTTTTTTCAGGTGGAATAGTACTAATACCCTGAAATCGTATTCATAAAAAAAGGGAACTCCATGTTTCTGGAGATCCCTTCTCTCATATAAAATTAAATTTATTGATCTGTATAAGTAGTTAGAGACACTGACTGTAGTTCCTCTACCTTCTCAACCCTAACTGGTACGCCATTTAGTACTGCATTTCCCGAGACTTTATCTATTACTTGCTCATCGGTTAAAATATTTACATTAATTCCAGCATGCTCTCTTGCTACTTGAAGACGTGTTCCAGTAAGATCATGACCCCAACCATGTGGGAGACTTACCACCCCGGGCATCACATCATCTGTTATATGAATGGGTACCTCTATTTTCCCTGTACGAGATTGTACCGATGCCTTATCTCCATTTATTAGCCCCATCCTTGAAGCATCTGTAGGATGGATCCAAAGCAAACAGCGGTTTTCTCCTTTAACCAGCACAGGCAGATTGTGCAGCCAGGAATTATTACTCCGTAGATCTCTTCGACCTATTAATAGTATGTTCAAAGAGTCAGATTTCATTGTTTCTCGTAGACGATAGACGTCATCCACTAATATTGCAGGAGCTAACTCGATTTTTCTGGAAGGTGTTTGAAGAATTTCTTTAATCCTTGGTTGAAGAGGCCCTAGGTCCAATCCATGGGGGTGATCCTCAAGTACGGATAAACTTAGCCCATTGGGATTTTTGCCAAATTGCTCTCCATATGGGCCCACTCGCAAATAGAAATCAAGTAAACGCTCGGGACCCCTTCTATTTTTCAACAAGTCCAGAATTTCCAAAACATCCTTTTCAGAAATAGGAGAATTTTGATTTTTCACCTCATGTTTGATCAACTGCGTGATTGTGAGGTCATCCAATTCCTTCAGTACGTCCCCTTGGACCATCTGATCACTCACAGCATTTGCCAAGTATAAGAGAATTTCCCATTCATCCATTTGCTCTTTTGGAAGGTCAAAAACCGGTGGTGAATAATGGGCAATATTCCGAACAGCCAGGTTATAAAAAGTAATATCATAGTGAGATCTCTCTAATGGTGAAGGAACAGGTAACAGTACATGTGCATGCCGTGTGGTTTCATTTAGATAGCAGTCCAAACTGACCATAAATTCCACTTTTTCGAGCGCGTCTTGTAACCTTTGACTATTTGGCGCTGACAGAGCAGGATTGCCAGCAATAGATATGAGTGCTTTTATCTGTCCAGGTCCTTGATTTTCTATTTCTTCAGCTAAACAAGACACTGGCAGTTCTCCCAGAACCTCTGGTAAATTTCTTATTCTTGTTTGATAACGGTTGTAACGAACTTTACGGACTCTTTTCGAGAGGGCACGCCTTGTTGCAGGATTAGGAAACATGACACCGCCTTCTCGGTCCAGATTGCCTGTAAGAACATTTATAACATCCACTAGCCAGCTATTCATCGTACCATAAAGTTGTGTACTAGTGCCCATTCTTCCATATACAATCGCCTTCGGTGCCTGTGCTAATTCTCGTGCTATACGACGAATGGTATCAGCAGATATTCCACATTTAGAGGACACAGCTTCTGGGGTAAAATCTTTCGACAAGATTTTTATTTCTTCCAGTCCATTAATAATGTCGGTTAACTTTCCAGGTTTAACTAATTCTTCATCAAAAAGAGTACAGATAAGAGCAAATAAGAACAGCGCATCCGTACTTGGGCGAATAAAATGGTGTTCATTCGCTTGTTTTGCCGTAACAGTAAGCACGGGATCGATAACTATTAGCTTGCCGCCTCGGTCTTTTAGGGCCTTTAATCGGCCTCTCATGTTTGGTGCCGTCATTAAGCTGCCATTAGAAGCAAGCGGATTCGCTCCAATCATTAGTAAATAATCAGTATGGTCGATGTCCGGAATCGGAAGGTTAGCATCACTTCCAAACATGAGTTCAGATGAAAGCTGTTTTGGAATCTGGTCAAGAGTGCTAGCTGAAAAGATGCTTCTACTCCCTAAAGCCCGTAAAAAAGTTGGTCCATATAACATTCCTCCTAAATTGTGAACAGTGGGGTTTCCTAAATAAACTGCCACCGCATCGTTCCCATGTTCTTCAATTATTGGACGAAGCCTCCTCCTTATTTCTGTGTAGGCCGCTTCCCAAGATACCTCTTGCCAGTCCTGTCCCTGACGGATCATCGGTTTTCTAAGGCGATCAGGGTCTGAATCCAATTCTTTTACACTATAACCTTTAGGACATAAATAACCACGGCTAAATGGATCGAGTTTATCTCCCTTAATGTGGACAACTTCCCTATCTTGCGTATGAATTTCCAAGCCGCAAGTAGCCTCACATAAAGGACATGTACGATAGCTTATGTTAGTTTTACTCTTATCATTTTTCAAAAAGCAAGCACCTCTCCTCGTTTTCCTCATGTTATTGCCCTTTACGGGTTTAGAACGAGCTTTCCGATGGTCTTCCGTCCTTCTATTAATTCATGGGCCTTTTCTGCTTCATCCAATGGCATAATTTCACCAATGATTAATTTTAAATTCCCTTCTCTTACATGGTTTAGTAATTCTTTAACACTCTCTTTATATAACTCTGTGTTATTCAGAATATGAATTAGCCAAAATCCTATTACACTGACATTTCGCTGCATCAGGATAGCGGGGTCAAATTTTGTTTCTTGTCCACCCGCCCTTCCATAGATAACAAGCCGACCGTTGATCGCAAGGGATTTCAAGCTTTTCTTGAAAATATCACCGCCTACCATTTCAAGGACAAGATCTACACCCTTACCGCCAGTACTAGATAATACCTGTTCATGCCAATTTTCTTCAGTATAATTAATTACTACGTCTGCACCCAATGAAGAAACTAGATTCAGCTTTTCCGAGCTACTGGCAGTAGCAATGACTTTGCCTGCTCCCATGATTTTAGCAAGTTGAACAGCTAGTGTACCTACTCCACCCGCGGCAGCATGAATCAGGACCGATTCACCTTTCTTCAATTGTCCAGATGTTTTTAAAATATGGTAGGCTGAGATTCCTTGGCCTAAGATGGCAGCAGCTTGGTTAAAATCTACATGATCCGGTAACGGAACGAGTTGTGATGTATGTAGTGAGATATACTCTGCATAACCACCGTTGTTCGTTAAGGCAACCACGCGATCTCCTACTTTAAAATCTGTTACATCAGGCGAAATCTCTGTAATGACTCCTGAAATTTCCGCTCCTGGGATATAGGGAAGAGGAGTCTTTTCCAAATATTGTCCATATCGGCGGGCTGTATCCGCAAAATTCACTCCAACTGCCTTGACTTGGACTAGGACATGGCCGGGTTGCATGGAAGGTATAGGTATACTTACAACTCTTAACACCTCTGGTTTACCGTACTCATTAAATTGAATCGCTTTCATTATTTCCTCTCCTCCTCGTTTGCAAAAAGTAAAAAGCGGTACTGTCAGCTAATGAAACATACTGAACGGTTAGTATCTTAATTATATTAACAATTATCAGATTGTTCAATCATTATTGGAAATCTTCATTTTTTACACCCTTTCGTTATATTGTTATTTACCTTTCTTAATTTATCCCCTAATAATTTCAATGTTCATCGAAGTGTGAATATTTAAAGGATAGAGCGGTTCTTATTCCTTAAGTGATAAAAAAAGAACGCACATGTTTGATATGTGCGTTCTGTAGAAATCTGTTCTCTATATAAATCACCCGTAAAACAAGAATCATAATAAAATAGTCAATTCCTAAATTACATTCATTAGGTCTTCCTTTAGATGTTCACCGAGAAATTCCTGATTATAACTGTGAACTTACAGCTCGCGGGAGTTGATTTCGAAATTGGATTTGTTTTATTCCACGTCTAATTTTGAAATTCTTCCATTGATTGCGGATTGTCAAGAGAAGATAAATCACCTGGAGCAGTGCCAAAGAGAAATCTTCAGCACTGCTTTTTTTATAAGTATTTAACTAGTAAACTAGATTTTTAATTAAACCTTCAGCACATCTTCTACTAGATTTGTATTGAAAAGTGTCTCTAAATAATCTACGGCCGTTAGGTACACCATCCCATTTCCTTCTAACTTTGGAGAATATCCTAGAGGAACCGTTCTCTTTATTAATTGCGCGTATAGTTCTGGCTCTGTTAACTCTCTCTCAAACGATTCAAAAGTAAGAGCTTTTAAGAGGGCTAATGCACCAGATACATGTGGTGTGGCCATCGACGTTCCACTTAGTCTAGCAAACTTTCCTCTCAAATAGGTTGAAAGAATATTTTCACCAGGAGCCACGAGATCCACTTCGTTATTCGAATTAGTAAAATCAGAAATTTCTCTGTCCAGGTTGATCGCTCCTACACTGATTACTTCATTGTAAGAACCAGGATAACCAAATTCATCAGTTGCATCCTGCCCATCCCCTTCATTACCGGCCGCACAAACAACAAGAATATTATTTGCAACCGCCTTTTGAATCGCTTCGTGTAATTCAGGTACATCTTCCGGACCACCGAGACTCAAGGAAATAATATCAACCTTTTGTTCTATCGCATAATAGATTCCATTTATGATCCATTCATATTGACCAGAGCCGTTTCTATCAAGGACTTTGACAATTAATAGATTGGCTTCAGGAGCTACACCAACAACTCCTTTTTGATTGATCGTCGCTGCCATTGTACCAGCCACATGGGTGCCATGGCCATTGTAATCTCGATACACCTCTTTAATGCCTTTGTCATCCCTCGTGAAATTTCTTCCACCAATAATCCGTTCCCTCAAGTCGGGATGAGTCAAATCACAGCCGGTATCAAGTATAGCAATCGTGACTCCTTTTCCCTTTGTCTTCTCCCAGACTTTCGGGGCCTGTATCATGTCTACCCCTTTTGGCACCTCGGTTACTTCTTCAACCTCTGAAATCACTTGGTACGGAATCAAGCGTACTTGTCGCTCCATTAGTTTCCCTCCTGACAGAATTATTGAAGCCAACCCATGATGTTATTAATAGTTTAACAATTCTGAATCTATTATTATTGATTCTTTTGGCATATTTTTCTATCAAACCACTCCTTTTTGTATTGGGAAAAAAATCAACATTTCACCTTTTATATAGGAGAATACTAGAAAAAGAGACAGGTTTAATTAAATATAATTTTCTACAAATCGTTGACACACCAGTTGATTTAACGTCTTAATTTGTCCGAAAAAGAAATAATATTACTTTTCCTAATAAAATTTGGAGATTCATGTAGATAAGTTTTATAACTTGATTGCAGGAAAAAACCTGCTTGTTATAAAAATAGTAAAGCAGGCGGAAAAGACGTCTAACGAATAAGTTGAAAGGTGGTCATGATTCTTGGCAGTTGATTTATCCCTACAACAAATCGTCGAAGGTCTACCGAAGTCATTATTATATGCATCTGATAGGGATTTGGAAGGATTCCAAAAAATTATCGAAGAAACAATTAGATTAAGAGAGGGTCATAAAAACCTGCAAAAGATGGTTAAAAACTTCTCAACCACTACGATTCAGAGGACTTAAAACATAGTGACTAAAACTATTTTGAAGGTGCATTCACCTTCTTTTTTTCTTTTAAAGAAGGTGTTTGTAACACATCACTTGAATTAACTAACCTGTCAGATGTTGACCCTGATTGAAAGACATTTTTCATCTAAATCTATTTCTTTTGTCCTTCATCCAACCGATGAAAGACATTTTTCATCTGAATCTAACCCTTTTTGTCCTTCATCCACCCGATGAAAGACATTTTTCATCTGAATCTATCTCTTTTGTCCTTCATCCAACAGATGAAAGACATTTTTCATCTGTATCTATCTCTTTTTGTCCTTCATCCACCCGATGAAAGACATTTTTCATCTGAATCTATCTCTTTTTGTCCTTCATCCACCCGATGAAAGACACTTTTCATCTGAATCTATCTCTTTTTGTCCTTCATCCACCCGATGAAGGACATTTTTCATCTTTATCTATCTCTTTTTGTCCTTCATCCAACAGATGAAAGGGGAATGTAAATTATTTTGTGTAAATGGTTAAATCCTATATGATTTGACTATATTGAAACTAAAGTGTTCTTACCTACTAGGGGGATAGGGCAATGCTGGGGAGCAACCCGAGCACCTAGTAGGGTTCTGTACAAAAGGAGAGAGGATTTTTCCTCTCTTTTTCCTTTTGGGAGAACGAAAGCGATAAACCCTTAGGGCAGAGCCCTAACTTAACTACGTCAATTATTTCCCAAGCCGGCCCTCAAACATGATATCAAACTGCTGTCTACATTCTAACCATCCAGGAATAGGATTAGACCATTTATCTGTAACTCCAACAGTCGCAAGGTAAACAATTTTCCTTAATGCATTATCCGTTGGATAAGCAGTTTTTGTTTTTGTGACTTTCCTTAGTTGTCTATGGAATGCTTCAATAGTGTTGGTTGTGTAAATTAACTTTCTAATCTCTACTGGGTAAGAAAAGAAAGTCGTGAGTTCTAGCCAGTTGGTCTCCCATGATTTAATAACAGAAGGATATTTCTTTCCCCACTTTTCTTTAAACTCATCAAATTCCAATTCTGCTTGTTCAATTGTATATGCTTTATATACCTTTTTTAAATCGTCCATAAGTTCCTTACGGAATTTGTGAGGAACACACTTTACATTATTTCGTAATTGATGAATGATACAAGACTGAATATCTGTTTTCGGAAACGTGGCATTAATTGCCTCTGAAAATCCAGAAAGCCCGTCTTTACAGGCAATTAGGATATCTTGTACACCACGACTCTTCAAATCTTGGCAAACGTTCAACCAAAAACTAGCACTCTCATCTTCGCCGATCCAAATACCAAGAATGTCCTTAATACCATCTGTATTTACGCCTAAAACTGTATAAGCTGCCTTACTAACAATCCTATTTTCATGCTTAACTTTAAAGTGTATTGCATCCAAAAACACAATAGGATACACAGGGTCTAGTAGACGGGACTGCCATTCATAGACAAGAGGCAACACTTTGTCTGTAACCTTACTTACTAAACTAGAAGAGACGTTAATACCATAAATATCCTTCATGTGGTCCTCAATATCCCGTGTGGACATACCTTTAGAATAAAGGGCAATTATTTGATCCTCTAATCCATTAATAGAGGTCTCATATTTCTTTATAATCTGCGGTTCATATTCACCTTTACGATCTCTAGGGATATTTAACTTGGTTTCACCTAACTTAGATTTAATGGTCTTTTTACTATAGCCATTCCGGCTATTTCCCGTATTGATACCTTTAGAATCATGTTTGGAGTACCCAAGGTGCTCCTCAATCTCAGCCTCGAAAACCTGTTGGAGAGTCTCCTTGAAAAGGTCCCTAATCATGGCATGAATATCGTCCACTGTTTCACATTGACCTGCCAATTCTCTAATTGTCATATCCCTATAATTTTGCATAAATGATCATCTCCTTAATTGGTAAGTATAACCATTTACACAAAACTATAGACGTTCTCGATGAAAGACATTTTTCATCTGAATCTATCTCTTTTTGTCCTTCATCCAACAGATGAAAGACATTTTTCATCTGAATCTATCTCTTTTTGTCCTTCATCCAACCGATGAAAGACATTTTTCATCTTTATCCATCTCCTATTGTACTTCATCCTCCCCTAAATTCATTGAGCCTGTCAAAAGTTGCAACAGGTCAAGACAAAGTTGACCTTAAATCCAGTAACCTTGTAAAAAGTTCCACTTTTATTAGGAAATTAAGTAAAGAGTATAATAACTTTTAACCAAATAAACACAAATAAGGAAGCACTTTTAATGCTTCCTTAAAATCTAAAACTATTCTTTCCTCATACGGCGATTATAATCCCTCTCAATGTCTTCTTTCCAGTTCCGTTCAATCTTTTTCCCGCTGCGAAGATTACTCACGGCTTCATTTACCGCTTCGTAATTTAATTGCGTGCCAACCTCGTCCGCGTGGTAATCTACTGCAAAGTCCTCTTCTATTCCAAATCTGGCAGCCGTTGTAACTGCATCAATATTAGCACCAAGGAACAGGAACTCCCAGCTATACTTATCCTTTTGATGCTGAACCATTTTTTTAATTTTATCAGCTGTAAACTCATGGCTGGCATTTTCCATTCCATCCGTTGTAATAACGAACAGTACCTTGTCTGCCTGCTCCTCTTCACTCGTCCTCTTTTGTACATTCACGATTTTTTGAATCGTAAAACCAATAGCATCTAATAAAGCAGTCGTGCCCCCTACTTCATAATCATCTTCTGTAATAGGAGAAATGCCTATTACATTGATTCGATCATGTAATAGGTCGTAATGGTGGTTGAATACTGCAGTAGTAACAATGGCTTCCCCCTCTGCTTTCTGCTGCTTCGCAAGCATGGCATTATAACCGCCAATGGTATCCGCCTCAAGACCCGCCATAGAGCCACTTTTATCTAAAATAAACACTAATTCAGTTTTATTCTTTTTCATAAATTTTCATCCTCCGTTCTTTGATAAACTAAGGATAACAATTTTTCAAAAAGAAAAGGTCGCTTCGAAAGCGACATTTCAGGCACCTAGTAATGGCTGATCAAAAGCGAATAACGCTTCATTGATTTCATGGATATTGTAGTTCGCCTGATGAATAAAGTACTCAATTATCACATCGAATTTACTGCTACGGGACAAAGTAAAACCTGCAGCAGACAACAACTCCATAGTTTCGTCAATACCTAACTGAAGTGCAATAGCTAATGCAACAGCCGTTTTCTTTTTTGGAGTATAATCAACACCATTTCGGATTTTTGAAAATAATCGTCTGTCAATATTGGCCCGTTTATACGTCTCCACATCCGTCATGCCTTTTTCATCAATAAAACGCAACAGCCTTTCAGAAAAAGACTCATCAAGTTGATCCAACAGGTTTACTAAGGAATACTCAGCTTCCTTAAATATCTCGTGTTGAAGGGATTCATCCTCCTGCAACTCTTCCAATACATATGGATCTTGTCTATTTCGATTAAAAGTGATAACTGCTTCATCTACATAATTCTCGTCGATATACTCATCAATGGATTGAAATAGTTTCTTGCTTATTCCGAACGAACTTTTATCAAAAACAACTAAATAAACAAACAGATCATGTTGTAATAAAAATGAACTAATGGTGGATATTGCTATCTGCAAGGCCTCTTCCTTCGGATAGCCATAAATGCCAGTTGAAATCAGTGGAAAGGCAATGGATTCACATTGATATTTTTTTGCTAGTTCCAAAGAGTTAGAATAGGATTTCTTTAACAAGGCTGCTTCCTGATTCGTGCCACCCTGCCAAATCGGTCCTGGCGTGTGAATGATGTATTTTGCATCCAGCTTAAACCCATCTGTAATAACGGCCTCTCCCACCTTGCAACTGCCGATTTGATCGCATGCCGCCTGCAGCTCACTGGCTCCCGCCGCACGAAAAATAGCTCCACATACACCGCCACCCTTTTGAAGTGATGTATTTGCGGCATTCACAATCGCATCTACCTTCATCTTCGTAATATCGTTACGAACAATTTCTAATGGCATAATTTTTCCCTTCCCCTATTTTATCGTTTAATTCTTAGGTCTATTATACCAAAGAAAAAAAGACCGAACATGCCGGCCTCTTTTTAAAGCATACTATTAACTTGCCCGTGTTTCAGGTGATAGGCTACGAACCTTCCCATGATTTCTTTTTTCCTTTGTTTTCTTATTACCATAATCCGGTGCTTTGATCGTCATCGCGATGAGTAGTGAGACAATGCTCAATACGGCAATAAGCTTAAATGTAGGTATGAAGCCACCTAAAGCAGAAGCAATAAATGATCCGGAAATGGCTCCAATTCCGAAGCCCTGATAAATGATTCCGTAGTTTTTGCTCTGATTTTTTAAGCCAAAGAAATCAGCTACAATAGCAGGAAATATTGTAATATTACCGCCAAAACAGAAGGCAATCCCCGCTACACAGGTAAAGAACAAGACATAATTCAGTTGGACAAAGCTTAATACAGTTACTGCTGCTGCGGTTACAAGAAGTGCGCCTGATACCACTCTTAAACGGCCCACTTTATCTGATAATGCCCCAAGAATGATGCGTCCGCTTGTATTAAAAATGGCTACTAAAGCCACAGCATTACTGGCTGTTTCAATATCAAGTCCTACCAATCTAACACCAATATCCTTAACAATCCCGATCAAGAATAGCCCACTCATGCACGCTGTGAAAAATATGACAAATAATAGATAAGCCTGTTTTGTTTTTAGCATTTCTTTAACAGTGAAATCTTTTTGGATGCTACCATCAAGGGTTTGCGGCTCTTGACTCATTTTTGCTTCACGTACAAGGAATGAACCACCGACAACCAAAATCATGACGATTAATCCCCAGTAAAAGAAGGCATGGGACACACCCACTGATTGGATGAGTGAACCGTTGATGAACTTGAATAACAAACTTCCCGTACCATACGCACCAACAGAAATTCCAGAAATAAGTCCTTTTCTCTCAGGAAACCACTTAATTAAGTTTGATAAGGACGTGATGTAAGCAGTACCGTCTGCTGCCCCAACAACTACACCTACTAAAATATAAAGCATCCACAATGACGAAACTTGAGAACTAAGGATTAATCCTCCTCCCAACACAAGCCCTGCACAACCAATTAAACGTCGAAGCCCCCATTTATCCTGTAGCTTCCCGGCAAACAAGGTAGAGAATGCCAAGGCGAAGCTGGTGATTGAAAAAGTAATAGCAACAGAATTTAACTTCCAATGAAAGAGTTCTACTAACGGCTGGTTAAACAAACTCCAAGTATAGATGGTACCTAATCCCATCTGTACAATTATAGTTCCTAACACTATCAGCCATCGACGATCTGTTGTTGATTTCATTGCGATCTCCTCTTTTCTTCCATAAAAAAAATGATAATGTTTAACATCAGAATCTTTATTTGATCGTGTTTACATCATCATCATAGCACCGAAAAAAAAGAAGAAACCGTTTTCAGAATGAGATGCCTATTATTCGGAATGAATGGCTGTTAAAGATGCATAATTTGTCGAAACGCTTTCACTTTGCTTCTGCTAACCGGAATTTCTACAGATTGGTCCTTCAGACGCAGCATGTAGGTTTGGTTAAACCATGGTACAATTTCACGGATTTTGGTCAAGTTGACCGTATATGAACGGTGACACCGAAAAAAAAGGTCCTCTGGTAAAAGGGAATCAAATTCAGTTATACTCATCGGCATAGTGTACTCCTCCTGTTGGGTATACACCAATGTAACTTTTTCACTAGCTATAGCGTAATAAATATCATTCACATCTGTTACGATAATTTTATCATTCTTTTTCAAATTGATCCGACTAGTGGTCTTCGAAGAGATTTCTCTTTGTTGTCCTTTAGAATTCAGAGGAGATTCGGGTTTTCTATCTACGAGAGTTGTTTCGGCTTGATCTCGTTTAAACGCAGATTCTAGCCGGTTTAGCATCGCGGCAATTCTCTTCTCGTCATAGGGCTTTAAAATGTAATCAAATGCTTCAAGTTCAAAGGCTTGTGCTGCATGCTCTTTGTAGGCAGTAGTAAAGACAATATAGGGCCTTTTTGTAAATTTACTGATGGTACTAGCTAACAACATGCCATTAAGAGACGGAATATTAATATCTAAAAAGATTACATCTGTTTCATGTTCCTGCAGAAATTTTAAAACATCTAAACCATCATCAAAAAAATGAGTCACTTTAATTTCACTATAGGATTCAACTAAATACTCCAGTTCTTCACGAGCTGGTATTTCATCTTCTACAATAATCGCTTTCATAGGTTCTCCTTTACCATATCAAAAAAAACTTCTGTTCCAGGTGACAGCCGGTGAATGACTAGTCCTTGGCCATAAATAAGTTTTACTCGCTGATGAACATTATACAACCCGATTTTGTTAGCCGGCACATCATCATGCAGCAACTGATGAATGACATCTTCACTTATTCCAGCTCCCGTATCTCTCACACTAATTCTTATTTTGTCTCCCAAATCCTTAACTGAAATGGTCACCACTCCTGGGCCTTTTATCGTTAAGATTCCATGGATAATGGCATTTTCAACTAAAGGCTGGATGAGCAGGCTCGGTATGTGGACATTCACATCGTCAATATCGTATTCCACCGTTAATCTACTGCCGAACCGTGCCTTCTCTATCTGCACATAATCACGAACTTGTTCTAATTCTTTATGAATATCAATCAATTCATCACTAACCTCTAAATTGTAACGCATATAACCAGAAAGATTGATAATCAATTCACGAGCCTTTTCTGGATTTTTACGTGTGGTGGAAGCAATCGCATTAAGTGCATTAAATAAAAAGTGCGGATTAATCTTCGTTTGAAGTGCCTTCAGTTCAGCCTTGTTCGCGGCTTCTTTAATCTGCTCAATGCGCGATACCTCCATAAGTGTGGAAATAATTTGTGATAGTCCGATGGCCATGGTTTGCAGTGAATGGGTCATTTTATAGGCTTTTCGATAATAGATTTTAAGTGTTCCTGTCACCTCACCATGTTCCTCAAAAGGAACAATTAAAAGGGAGTGAATTTGGGGTGTATGGTGATCCGCCACTTGATTACGAATAATGAATTTCCCACTGTGAATCGCCTCTTTAGTCAAATCACTTATGATTTCCTGGCCGATTGCATATCGTTCTTCTCCAAAGCCAACATAAGCGAGCACATTATGGGTATCTGTAATGGCAACTGCATCGGCCTTTATATCATTTTTAATAATACGGCAAATCTTCCTAAGGGAATCCGAGTTAATTGACCGAAAGTAAGGCATTGTCTTATTGGCAATTTCCAAAGCTAACTTTGCTTGTCTTGCTGCAATCAATTCCTTTTCACCTTCGACGCTCATCACAAGCAAAACAATAAGGCCAATGTTAACCTCTCCTGCAATCATCGGGAAGGCGATTTTAGAAACGATATCCAAACCTAGTTCAAATGGATTTGCCATCGTTAGAATCAGCACCATAGTCAACATTTCAGACAACATACCTGCTGCAATTCCATAAATCCAGCGTAAAGACCTTTTCACTCTTCGGTTAATATAACCCGATACAATCCCCGCAAAAATGCTAGTAATGAGACAGGGAATCGATGTGATTCCACCAATATCAATTAAATATCGATGGATTCCTGAAACAATACCGGTTATGATCCCTACCCATGGTCCAAACAATATTCCACCCGAAACGACAGCAATAATCCTGACATTCACAAGTGACCCTTCCACATTAATTCCTGAATACGTACCAAATATGGCAAATAAACAAAACACAAGTGTAATAACGACGCGCTCTGTAGGAGAATGGCGGTCTTTTTGAAGTGATTCCTTAAATTTCGGGATTCGTATCATAAAGAACAGGCAAATCAAAAGCAAAGCAGCCCGTTCAAATAAATGAATCAGCATTTCTAGTGATGTATTCATCTAAAGTTCCTCTCTATATTTCTAAAAACACCTCTATTTTGAAGATATCTATTTATTATTTCCACTTTTCTGCTTGAAATATATTTAACCATCAAGAATCTAATAAAAGGATGAAGACTGAGATATTTTTTTCACATACAAATTGTATGACGTTTCTAAAACACTCTAAAATACAAAACAGTGGGGAACGAATGCTCCCCACTGTTTAAAACGTTATTTAGCTGGTTTTTTCATTAAAGGTTGATATTCGCTAACAAATGTGGAACCGGGGCATCAGTTTACTGAAAGGAATTTTTGTACTCTTCCTAATTAAATTATAACATATAAAAAATGGTCAAAATAGACTGTTTATTCCCATTTACTACTGCTAAAATGCAATAGAACTTTAATGAGATTTGTTGGAGGGATATGGATGGGTTCATTGGCTCTCGGTTTTCAGGAAATAGAAAAAACACAACTTTTGCTCGTTGGCGGAAAAGGGTTAAATTTAGGTGAATTATCAAAAATTCAAGGAATACATGTGCCAGAAGGATTTTGCGTTACGACTGTAGGATATCGAAAAGCCATCGAACATAACGAAACGTTCCAAGCATTGTTGGATCAACTAACAATGCTAGAAGTAGAGGAACGGGATCAAATTGGAGAAATCTGCAGAGAGATTCGGCAAATAATCATGGAAGCTGAAATTCCTTCTGATGTGGTGACATCAGTTGTTGACTACCTCTCAAAGTTTGGCGATGAACATGCTTATGCCGTGCGTTCTAGTGCGACTGCGGAAGATTTACCGCATGCTTCTTTTGCTGGGCAACAAGACACCTATTTAAATATCATCGGTAAAGACGCCATCTTGGAGCACATCAGCAAATGTTGGGCTTCTCTATTTACAGATCGCGCAGTAATCTACCGTATGCAAAATGGATTTGACCACAGACAAGTGTATTTATCCGTTATCATCCAAAGAATGGTTTTCCCACAGGCTTCAGGGATTTTATTTACCGCTGATCCGATTACCTCAAACCGAAAAATCCTATCCATCGATGCCAGCTTTGGGCTTGGAGAAGCACTAGTCTCTGGCTTGGTATCTGCTGATTGTTATAAAGTACAGGAACAAAAAATCGTCGATAAGAAGATATCAACTAAAAAATTGGCTATCTTTGCACGAAAAGAAGGCGGAACATTGACCGAGCCGATCGAGCCTGATCAGCAAAAGAAACAAACACTTACTGACCAACAGATTTTACAACTCGCACGCATCGGAAGGCAGATTGAAGCTTATTTTGGTTTTCCACAAGATATAGAATGGTGTTTGGTTGATGAGAAATTTTATATCGTCCAGAGTCGCCCAATTACAACTTTATACCCTATCCCTGAAGCAAATGATCAAGAAAACCATGTATATGTATCTGTCGGCCATCAACAAATGATGACAGACCCCATGAAACCATTGGGATTATCTTTTTTCTTGTTAACGACTCCTGCACCTATGCGTAAAGCTGGTGGCAGGTTGTTTGTTGATGTCACAAGACAACTCGCTTCACCTGCCAGTCGAAACAATTTATTAAACGTTATGGGGCAACACGAACCGCTCATCACAGACGCTCTTAAGACCGTAGTCGAGCGAGGAAATTTTATAAAAATGTTGCCAGATGATAAACAAGCACCAAGTCTTAGTAGAAACAATCCAGATATGACGGCACAATTCGATAACGATCCGTCCATCGTTACTGATTTAATTAAGAGTAGTCAAACATCCGTAGAAGAGGTAAAACAAAACATTCAAACGAAATCAGGTTCACAAGTTTTTGAATTTATTTTAGAGGATCTTAAGGAATTAAAGAAGATTTTATTTAACCCACAAAGTTCCGCTGTCATTAGAGAAGCGATGAATGCTACATTATGGATCAATGAAAAAATGAACGAGTGGTTAGGTGAAAAAAACGCAGCAGACACACTTTCTCAATCTGTTCCAAACAATATTACTTCAGAAATGGGTCTAGCGTTAATGGATGTCGCAGATGTGATTCGTCCTTATGCGGAAGTCATCGATTATTTACAACATGTAAAAGATGATAACTTTTTGGAGAAAATCGTGAAGTTTGAAGGTGGAGAAAAAGTGCGAGATGCACTAATCACTTTTCTCGATAAATACGGAATGAGATGCGCCGGAGAAATTGATATGACGAGAAGTCGTTGGAGCGAAAAACCAACGACACTTGTCCCCTTGATTCTGGGTAACATCAAAAATTTTAAGCCGAATGCCAGCAAACAGAAATTTGAGCACGGACTACAGGTAGCTTTTAATAAAGAACACGAGTTATTAAATCGATTGAAGCAATTGCCTGAGGGTGAACAGAAAGCCAAAGAAACAAAACGAATGATCGACCTAATTCGGAATTTCATTGGCTATCGGGAATATCCAAAATACGGCATGATCAATCGTTACTTTGTTTATAAGCAGGCATTACTGAAAGAAGCCGAACAACTCGTACATGAGGGCGTTATTTTTGAAAAAGAAGACATATACTATCTCACTTTCGAAGAACTTCAGGAAGTCGTTCGCACAAATAAACTAGATTACCAGATCATCAGCAAGCGAATAGACGAGTACAAATTATATGAAAAACTAACTCCCCCACGTGTGATTACGTCGGATGGTGAAATCATTGCAGGTAAGTACAAAAGAGAAAATCTCCCATCCGGAGCGATTGTGGGTCTACCGGTTTCTTCTGGAGTGATAGAGGGACGCGCGCGTGTCATCTTAAACATGGAAGATGCTGATTTAGAAGATGGAGATATATTAGTCACCCCCTTTACTGACCCCAGCTGGACACCATTGTTTGTATCCATAAAAGGACTAGTCACCGAAGTTGGTGGACTGATGACCCATGGAGCAGTTATCGCACGTGAATATGGCCTACCTGCAGTTGTTGGAGTGGAAAATGCGACTAAACTGATAAAAGATGGGCAACGAATTCGAGTGCATGGAACAGAAGGGTTTATCGAAAAATTCTAAAGAGGAAAAAATGAAAAGGCTCAGTATAGTGAACTGAGCCTTTTTATTGCGGGTTTAGAGTCTCCATCCTTTTACTGCGCTATTATTGAATGTGTCAACTTAACCCGCTTCATTCACCCTTTTGCTTTTATTTTCAATCCTTTGTAAAATTCCCATTGGAATATAGGTAATCCCAAATACAATCAATGCAGCAATCTCTAGATTAATATAATACATAATTCCAGTTCCAAAGAATGTGAGAATGGTTTCTGATTCTGTTGGAGCAGCCAGGTAGAAAAAGTTCGTGTCAATCAGCTTATTCAAGATAAAGATTGGAACGGCAATAATGTTAGCGGTTACATAACTAAACAAAATAGCTTTCCTTGGAACCCTGTAACCTTGGTATAGGATAAAATACAATGCGGCTAACGGAAGAATTGAATGGTGAAGGAAATACTCGATATAGTGAAAATGTGGGAATGTGTAGACCATTTCTGGTGTAACCATAGCTAAAAATGGAGGAAGCGTACCGAAAAAATATAACAAATAAAACATTTTATTATTCTTTTTAAAAAATAAATACATTGCTAAAAAAGTACTCAGCGAACACAGCTGTAAAGGTAGATCACTCACGTCCCATTGATCGGTTAGAATTAGCCATAGATGCGAGGAAATCTCACAGGCCGGTAAAAGAATAAACAATGTCCATTTAATAATCTGCTGATAAAACTTACGTTTGTTTCTGAAATACACTAAAACACCACATGCTACAAAGAAGGCAACTAATGTCCAAATATGGGCAGAAGAAAATAACTCAAATCCCTGCATTCCTGTCACAGAAAACATGATGTTATCACCACCTCTCGCTGTTCGGTGAAATGCTGATATTTTAAGTGTATTCAGCAATAGAAAAAAATGGCACGAATTTAATTCGTTTCTAAGAAAGGTAACGTAAGTTTCATTCTTAGCATATAATCATGTTGGGTGGGTGAATGATATGGATAATAAACTAGAACAAGCATTTAAAATCAATTTTTTAAAAATCGGCACCATGACCAATACTGGAGCTTTACAAATTGGGGTCGGGGCTGGTAGAAAAAAACGAGGTCCTTCAGCCGGTTATACTACAATTGGAGAGAGCTTAGTGCAAGTTACAGCACCAACAGCACCTGCAGTTCCATTGCAAGCAGCAGTACGTGATTTTGCAAAGGGTTTGTAAAACAGTAATTATTACCACTTATTTCATTGAAATAAAAAAGGGGTCGCCTATTGGCGACCGAAATTAGATTTTCTTCCTATCCATTATTTTACTGTATGCATCAATGTTGCTTCATACTCCGTTAATGCTTCTTCAAACATTTGTAAACCAACATCAATTTGTTCCTTTGTAACGATTAACGGGGGAATCATTCTAATGACTTCACCATGATTCCCGCATAGATAGAATAAAACACCTTTCTCAAGCGCGAGATCAAGAATTTTTAACAATCCTTCCCCATTAGGTCCTCCCGATACTGGATCAATGATTTCAATACCAATCATTAAGCCAACAGCACGGATACTCCCAATCACAGGGTGTCGTTCCTTGATACGTTCTAGCTGCTGAACAGCGTAGCTCCCCATATTTCTAGTATTTTCAAGAAGGTTTTCCTCTTTCATCACTTCCAATGTAGCCAATGCAACGGAACAGGCAATGGGATTACCACCGAACGTTGTACCATGACTGCCCAGTGGCCATTGTTTCATTAATTCACTGGAAGCAACCGTCGCACTTAGTGGGAGACCATTGGCAATTCCTTTGGCAATCGCCATAATATCCGGGGTAACGTCAAAGGTTTGGGCCGCAAACCATTGACCTGTGCGGCCAAATCCAGTTTGAACCTCATCAAAGATGAGTAAAATATTATGTCGATCACAAATTTCACGAACCTTTTTTAACCAGCCCTTCGGTGGAACAACATATCCGCCCTCACCGAGAACAGGCTCTAAGATAACACAGGCGACTTCTTCCGGTGTTACTTGATGGCTAAATAAAGAGGCGAAATCTTTTTCTAATTTTTCTATGACATATTCTTCAGGGTTACTGCCTGCTGGACATTCTTTTACATTCGCATAGGGAATTTGATAGGTAAGACCTGATGGCTGGATAAATTTACGGTATTTGCTTTTAGATGTGGTCACACTTAATGCACCTAAAGAACGACCATGGAAACAACCCGTAAAAGAAATAACATACGGACGTTTCGTCACATATTTTGCTAGTTTAAGAGCGCCTTCGATTGCTTCCGTCCCACTATTGGCAAAGAAAAAGCAATCAAGGTCACCAGGTAAAATATCAGCAAGTTCATCAGCTAAACGTAAAATTGACTCATACATAATCACACCTGAAGGACCATGCATTAATCCATCTGCAGCATCTTTAATGGCCTGGACAACCTTCGGGTGACGATGTCCTACATTGGTAACAGCAATCCCTGACGTAAAATCAAGATATTTCTTTCCATCTACTCCAAAGTAATAGCAGCCTTCTTCTTTCACAACCGGTAGATTAGGATGATCCTTTGCCATGCTGGGTGCAAGTCGATTTGGCATATTTTTCACGAGGTGACCCCATTTTTTCTCCATACTTTAACCTCCAAATTCGTAATACTAATCTCTCGAAATTGTCATATTTTCGTGACGAACAGTTATTTAATCGCTTTTAAACTTTCATCTCGAATTAGAGACAATAATTCTTCTTTATATTCGGCGAACTCGATTGTAGCTTTCACACTGAAATCCCTTGGCCGCTCTAATGTGATTGGGATCTTTTTCTTTAAGCGTCCCGGTCTAGCGGTCATCACATACACGGAATCTGCTAAAAAGATTGATTCATCGACATCATGCGTAATAAATAAAATTGTCTTTTTGGACTCTTCCCATGCTTTTAGGAGCACTTCTTGCATAATGTTCCTTGTTTGGGCATCCAATGCCCCAAATGGTTCATCCATTAATAAGATTTTCGGGTCATTTGCCAACGCACGTGCAATCGCGACACGTTGTTTCATCCCGCCAGATAATTGAATCGGGAAGTGATTTTCAAATCCTTCTAATCCGATTAATTGCAAGTAGTGCTTGGCAATTTCGTCTCTTTCATTAGTTGAAACACCCTTTAGCTTTAACCCAAAGGTAATATTCTCTTTCACGGATAACCATGGAAATAGCGTGTACGATTGAAACACCATACCGCGATCAGGCCCAGGTCCATTGATTGCCTGCCCATCAAGGAGAACTTGTCCTGACGTTGCATCTTCTAAACCTGCGACAATCCGCAACACGGTTGACTTCCCACAGCCTGAAGGTCCTAGAATCGTGACGAATTCCCCTTCCTCAATCGAAAAAGAGGTTTTTTCTAATGCGGTTGTTTCTCCTTTTTTTGTTTTAAAGACTTTCCCTACCTCTTTAATTTCTAGCTTTGGGGTTCCTGTTATCGTAACATTCGATTCATTACGTTTTGGTACAACTATTTTTTCTCTTTCTTTAACTTTCAATTGAGGTGTAACCATCTAGAAACCATCCTTTCTCATCCAAGAAAACGAAGCCTTGTATATGGCTTTAAAGAGAATATCCGTAATCAGCCCTAGTAAACCAATAATCAAGATTCCCACAATGATTTTATCCGGCTGCAGAAAACGTGACGCCTGCATGATCATATATCCTAAACCGCTGGAAGCACCGACAATTTCAGCGACCACTAGATACGTCCATGCCCATCCAAAAGTAATTCTTAGCGTATCAACAATTCCTGGTAAGGAAGCAGGCAGTATAACCTTAGTGAACACCTGTGCCTTCTTTGCACCTAATGTGTAGGAAACATCTACTAAATCATTTTGAACATTTTTGGTTACGTCCATGATCATCAGAGTCAGCTGGAAAAACGTTCCTAAGAAAATGACACTCATCTTTTCTGTCTCTCCAAGACCAATCCAAAGAATAAGTAATGGAATGAAAGCTGATGCAGGCATATAGCGAATGAAACCGATAATCGGTTCAAATGCTCCTTCCATGATCCGCAGTGATCCCATTAAGATTCCTAAAGGGATTCCAATAATAGCAGCTGCCAGAAATCCGAAAAGAACCCTTGTAAAGCTGATACCAATATCAGAAAGAATCTCACCATTTACGAACAGATCAACTGCTGTAGCTAACACGGCAGTTGGAGTGGGTAAGAATAATGGATTAACAAACTGTCCGTAACTGAGTACAGACCAAATCAATAGAAAAATAATAAATGTTAAGAAGCCCGCTGACGTATAAAACATTTTTGGGATTTCTTTATTAGGAGTAAACAATTTTGCTATCATTTCATCTCACCTATTTTCTTATGCATTCTATTAACTTATTTGGAAAAAGCCTAACTGATGAGGGGGTAAAACGACTCATGAGTCAGGCTATTTATAGTGAATCTTACTATGAAAATTGCTAGTTAAGCCAATAGGCTTCCTTTTTACTTTTGGAAAGTTGGATTAATGACATCTTCTGCTTTTGGCTCGGTTTTAAGTAGTTTTTGATCTTTGTAAAACGAAATTGCATTTTCTGTTGACTGATAAATGGAACCTTTTGCGCTTTCAGTCCCAAATAATTTTTCGTTATCCTCTTTTGAAAAGAACTTCAAACCAGTTACAGTTCCTTCAAATTCTTTTACGTCGATTTTCAAACCTTTAGCCATAATTTCATTAGCTTCTTTTTCATGTTCTTTCCAGTATGTCATCGCTTCACCCATCGCCTTTACGAATGCTTTCACATCTTTCGGGCGGTTCTTGATCACATCTTCTTTAAAGCTGACAGTATCAACGATAATTCCAGATAAATCTTTGGTAGTTAACAATACCTTACCGTTTGCTTGTGCGCCTTTTGATAACCAAGGCTCCCATGTAACGGCAGCATCCACTTTACCCGCAGCAAAAGCAGCACCGGCATCGCCTGCAGACATCTGCACTACTTGAACATCTTTTTCTGTTAAGCCGCCTTGTTTTAGTGCTTGTAGTGCAAGCATATGGCTTGTCGAACCGACTTCAAATGCGACTGTTTTACCTTTTAAATCTTTGACACTATTAATTCCTTTTTTCACTAGGATGCCATCCCCGCCGAAGGAATCATCCAATAACCAAACCACTTGGACCGGGATTTCTGATGCAGCTAATGAAACTTGTACATCCAGCGCTGTTGCCATCCCATCGATTTTCCCACTTGCTAACGCTTGTTTACGTTCGCCTAATCCTTCTACAATGGAGAGGTCAACATCGATCCCATTCTTTTTGAAAAAGCCCTTTTCTTTCGCTAAAAATAACGGGCCATATCCTGTCCATGTCGGCAGTGTGACTCTCAATGGCTCAGACGACTTTCCATTCTCAGCAGTAGTTGCCGCGTCCTTTTTTCCACATGCGGCTAACGCGAATAACAACATCAACGAGCAAATTACTACTAACCATTTTTTCATCCATTATTCCCCCTTGTTTTTTTAAAAAATATCTCTTTCAAATGTAGCTAGTTTCATAGAATTGCTTTTTCAAACGGAATAATACTGTCTAATAATGAAGAACGCTTATAATACTTCAGCAGCGGTCAACATTCCATTTCCTATTTCATCCGCCTTGCGCACGGCCTTGATCACCATTTCTGGTGTGACATCAAATGGCATATTGGCCATATCTTCAATCGTAACGGTTATTTCTCCAAGCTTTTTCCACTGACGATCTGTCAAGTTAGTGATCCCCATCTGCTTTAAAGTAAAAGGAAGTCCTATTTCCTGGTAATAGCTGATTAACGATTTCAGTTCATCCTCGCCCGTATTCTCCATACACAGCTGAGCAAGAATTCCAAAGGCAACAATTTCACCATGATAGGTTTCGTGAACTTCAGGAAAAATCGTTAATCCTGAATAAATCGCATGGGCTCCAGCCGTCCGGCAATCATCGCCGCCGTATCCACTTACACTGCCACTGACTAAAATAACGGTATCAATCACATCTTCTAACTCTTTTGTGACTATTTGTGTTTTTACAGACGTGACAGCCTCTTTCCCAATTTGGAGTAAAGTCTGATAAACTTGAGCTGCTATCGCAATAGCGGTCTGATTTAATGCGGTGGGTGTAGCTTTTTTGACAGAGGCTTTCGTCTCAAACCATTTAGCTAAGGTATCGCCAATCCCCGCTATTAAAAACCGAACCGGTGCATTCATGATGATTTCCGAATCTACCAAGACTAACTCTGGAGCTTTTGACTTGCGTTCAATCCCTATAAATTCACCTTCGTTAGTGTAAAGAATGGTAATCGGTGTGGCAGCGGCACAGGTTGCCGCTATTGTTGGGATGACCACTAACGGTTTGTTAAGTCGGTAGGCAACGGCCTTAACCGTATCAATCGCTTTACCTCCACCTGTCACGATGAGTACATCGATATTTTCACCCTTTAAGTCAGCTACTAACCTATCAATATTCTTTTGAGAAGATTCTCCCCCGTACCAAAGGGAATGCTGCAAACTAACCCCATGCTCTGACAAACTCTTTCTTAATGAACCTTCTATTATTCCTCTACTTGTATGGCCTCCAATAAGAGCGGCAGTTTTTCCGAAGTTCTTTATGTATGTTCCCGCTTCTTCTAATACCCCTTTATTTCTAATATATTGAGCAGGTCCAACCGTTACTTTCATTTTCCACCCCTTTTCCACTTTCATTGTAGTAAAAATGAATAATATTCTTTAAATATAGATACTCTTCTATTTTATGTCAATATATTTTCTTAATATTCTATTATCAATTTAATATGCGTAAATGGAAATAAAAATACATTATAATCACTATTTGAAAATATTGTCTCTTATTATTTCTGTATAAATATAAGTATTCGAAATTTCAAATATCTTCATATTGTCTCCATTTAATAACAATATCGGTCCTAAGGAAGTTCTCTTCGTCGGTTATTCTCTTCAGTTAATTAACATGCAAGTTTTATGCCATTTTTAATCTATTTCGTATTTTCTGATTTTCCTAAATACAGATGGTTGACTAATTCCTAAAGCTTTAGCCATTTCAGTTGTTGTTTTGTATCGTTTTTTAGCTTTTATAAGCACCTGCTTTTCTACACTTTCAAGAATTTCATTTAAGGAACGATTTCCATCATCAACGGATGTCACATCAGTAAAAGATTTTCGAAAATGATTAGGTAAACTGTCTATTTCAATCAGCTGTTTAGGTGAAGTGACCACAAGTCTTTCAATTAAATTGATTAATTCCCGCACATTTCCCTTCCACTCTTGTGTTAACAACAGATGAATAACGCCTTCATCAAGGCTGCGCTCACGGCTATACTTTTTTGAAAAATACGCCAAAAAATGTTCAATCAAGGGGATAATATCAGTTGTACGCTTCCTTAATGGCGGTATGGTGATAGGTACAACATTTAAACGGAAAAAGAGATCATGTCTAAATGTTCTTTCCTCTACAGCTTTCTCTAAGTCTTTATTTGTCGCGGCTAATATTCGGAAATCAACGGTTCGAAGCTTCGTCCCACCCACACGATAAAATTGCTTTTCCTGAATAAACTTTAGGATTTTTACTTGATTTGCTAATGACAGTTCACCAATTTCATCTAAAAATAATGTCCCACCCTCAGCAAGCTCCGCTAACCCTACCTTCCCTTTTGAATTGGCACCTGTAAAGGATCCTGATTCATACCCAAAAAATTCTGCCTCAAATAGGGATTCGGGTATGGCTCCACAGTTCACCTCGATAAAAGGACCGTCTTTCCTGGAACTTTTCTTATGAATAAATTTCGCAATGTGTGATTTCCCCACTCCTGTTTCGCCCAGCAGCAACACATTGACATCGATTTCTGCCACTTGTAATGTGAGTTGGAGGACCTTTTTCATTTCAATACTGTTTGCGATCATCCCATCTGAATCAAACTGAAGATTTCTAAGCATTTCAAGCTCACTTTTCACTCGTTCCATTTCATCTTCCATGTCAGTTAAGTATTTTTTTAAGTTAAGTAACTCCGTAACATCATGTGAATAACTGACAATCCGAACAAGGTTTTTGTTAACGTCGAACACAGGAATCCCAGTAACAAGTAACTTGTCCCCCTCATTGGTTGTTTGCACAAGGGTAATTTTCTTTTTTTCTTTAATTACTAATGGCGTCAAAATTGGTGTAAAAACACCTTCTTTTTCAAGATCATAAACGGACCGACCGATCATTTCCTGTGACTTCATATTATAAATACCTTCTGTTGCTTCACTCACCTTCAAAATAATCCCATTAGTATCGGTGACTAAAATATCGTCCTGTAATGAATGAAGAATGGCTTCACTTTCATTCCAAACTATTTTTTCATCACTCAGAAATACCCCTCCCTTCTAGAAGACTAACAATTTAAAAATTATTCATTAATGAATAATAAAAGAGTAAAACTTCTTAATAATTCAGTTATATCAGATGATTGATAATTTTTATACAGTTTAGAATAATTTATTCATTTTTGATTGACCGAATCTCTATCATCATAGCGATAGCGATAGGAATAAAGTCTAAAGGAAAATAGATGGATTTACTTTCCACTTTTATTTCTTAAAAATAAAGAGTAGAAGATTTTGAAAGGTAGCGATCAATAAGATGCTTTATATAAGAGATATTGAGAAAATAATTAAAAATACTTTACATGAGCACACATTAAATATTGATTATGAAATTAACAATAAATTACTTGCACCTATGAGCTATAATGTATCGACTAATACTATTAAGTTTAACTATTTACAAATTAATGGATACATAGCTAATATTAACTTTAAAATTAAGGAGACAGATGAAGACTGTGTTAAAATTATCCTCTATCGTCAGCTCGGTTATTATTTAGTATTTAAGAACAACAAACATGATTTAAGGATTTTAAAGTATTTCGAGGAGGAAGTAAAAGCACGGATTCTAGCTAAAATAGAAATGACTGGTTGGGAATATGGTCGAACCTTGGTACCTGAGAAACTAGTAAATTCCTATGATAAAGTCCGTGAAATAGATAAAATGCTACTAAAAAACTATTAAACAAATATATTATCTGATATACAAGGAGAAAATAAATGACCTGGTTAATTATTTCCACTTTACTAGCCGCATCTGTCGCTTGGTTAGCTTATAAAGTTAAAAAGGAAAAGGCTAAACAAAAAGAAATGAGAAACAACCATTTCCAAGAGTTAACAGCTTTTAAAGAATTGCAAAAAGCTTCCATGGAAACGGCAGCAGCAAACTTTGATAAGAAGGTTATGCTTTTGTCCGAATCATACCAACGTGAAATAGAAAAACTGATGATCGAAAATGAAGATATACGGAAAAATTATAGAAATCAAGGGGAAATCATAACTCATCAGATACTCGAAAATTTCAAATCAGATTTAATTCGAAAAAAAATCATTCCACCTGATGAAATGATTATAATGCCGAATATCTTTATTCCTGAGATAAACGGTAATTCTCGGCAGATCGATCACCTTGTACTTTTATCAACTGGTATATATGTATTAGAAACAAAACACTGGAAAGGCCACATATTATTGGGATTAAACAGAATGGGCAGCCACAGGTTTTCTTTTTTAGCAGAGTTAGTAGACAGTGAAAAAGAGGAAACGCTTATATTCGATAAGGATGCGTCGGGAGCATTAACTGTAAAGACATATGAAAATCCAATTAGCCAGGTTCAGGAGACAGCCGTCATCCTATCAAATTATTTACAAAGTCAAGATATTACAACATGGATAAACTCCTTGGTATTCTTTAATTACGATGAAAAAGAGCTACATGATTGGTCGGATAACAGCACCGTAAACCGGTTTACGAATAAAGAGCAGTTACAGCAGTTTTTTATAAACGAGCTTACATCCAAAAATAGAATATATGGAGCTTTTCAGCTAAACAATATAAAGCATCTTATCGAAAGCGCTAATTATATTTAAG
Source organism: Neobacillus phoenicis (assembly GCF_047302305.1). Taxonomy (NCBI): domain Bacteria; kingdom Bacillati; phylum Bacillota; class Bacilli; order Caryophanales; family Bacillaceae; genus Neobacillus; species Neobacillus phoenicis. The sequence goes on from NZ_CP154847.1 coordinate 3,162,847, forward strand.
TTTGCTAAGGTAACTCATAATAAGAAGAAAAAACGCTAAACTCAAATAAGATTGAGTTTAGCGTTTTGGGATTATGTTATTAGTAGCTTGTATCCGTATCGAAGCTTTACGAACTAAGCTGAAATAGGATAGGAATGCGAGAAAACTAGCGCAAAACATGATGGCACCCATTGGAATGCCTGTATTCGCCCCTGCTATTCCCACAAGCGGAGCTGTAATGGAGCCGAGTACAAATGGCATTACTCCTAATAAGGCAGAGGCACTACCGGCGATATGTCCTTGTGATTCAATGGCTAAAGCAAAAGACGTGGTCCCAATAATACTGATGGACGATACAAAAAAGAAAATCGGGATCGCGACGGCGAAAAGCGGTGCTTTTAAAAGCAGAGCAATGAGTAACCATGCACCCGCTACATTAGAGATAACTAATCCAATCTTTAAGAATGTCTTCTCCTGAACAAAATCTGCCAAACGCCCAACCATCTGACTTCCAATAATTAAAGCAATTCCATTTACTCCAAATAAAAAACTAAATTGTTGAGGTGTGACTCCGTAAATATTTTGATAGACAAACGGAATCCCAGATACATAGGCAAAAATTCCTGCAACAGTAAAACCTTGCGCTAGAGCGTATCCCAAGAACGTTCGGTCTTTGAATAAAGAGCCAAAGTTCTTCAGAATTTGCGATAAATTGCTTGGAACACGATTTTCTACGGGCAGCGTTTCTTCTAATTTTAATAAAACAATACATAGCAACACCGCACCTAAACATGCCAAAGCAACAAAAACCCCATGCCAATTTGTAAAAGCAAGGATACCCCCACCAGCAATCGGTGCAACAATTGGTCCTAGGTTACCTACTAATACCATCATCGTAAAAAACTTGGTCAGTTCCCTTCCGCTAAAAAGATCTCTGACAATCGCTCTTGAGATCACAAGTCCACCTGCTGCAGCAAAACCCTGGACTAGACGGGATCCGATAAGGAAATAGATATTAGGCGCAATCGCACATGTCAGAGAAGCCAGTAAATACAAGATGATAAAGAAGATCAAAGGTTTTCGACGGCCTTTCACATCACTTAGGGGACCAATGATCAATTGCCCCAAACCCAGACCTAATAAACATGAAGTTAAACTAATTTGTACTAACGAAGCTGTGGTGTGATAATCTTTTACAATCGTTGGAAAGGATGGCAAATACGTATCAATTGTAAAAGGTCCTAATAGTCCTAGTGATCCTAGGAGTAACGCCAGCTGTATTCGTTTCTTTCCACTCGGTTTATTCAAATTCCATCGCCTTTCTAAAAAAATTATTTTTTTAATTCGGAAAATTATTTCGAAACGCTAAATAAAAATAATGTTCATTATAACCCATTCTTACCCCATCGTAAACAATTATGATTTACTCCTTTTGCTCATTAAAAAAGCACCCAAAAAATGAGCGCTTCAGTTCATCAAAACTCCCGGTACTCCAATATGGCCTGTTCATTTTCTAATTCACTATCCAAAATTTTCATTTCACGAATATGTGCACGAGTTTTTTCATCACCTAAATAATATAGTAAAGAATAGATTACCATCATGCGCAGGTCATATTCTTTATTTTCAGGCTGATGATGATATTCAAGAAAAGGAATATGTGCCCGAACATAACTTTCCCAATCTGTTTCATCTGTTTTGTCGAATAGCCTTTCAAGGACAGCAATTTGACTTTCGGTTGCGCTAATCTTAAAATCCCATTCCCCTCCATTAGGTTCACCAAAAATCTCGTGAGATTGTATGTTTATATAATAGCTGTGTTTTTCATCCATATGATCATCTCCTATCCTTTTTTCCATGTATACCACAACTTTTCGAGTCTAAAACGGTAAAGAAAAAACGCTAACCTCATATAAGAATGAGATTAGCGCTGGTCGCTTTCGCACTATGTAATAGCCCACACAATTTCACTAGTTATGGCTGCTGCATTCCTGCCCTGACCAGTTTCCTAGTATCCTTGTTGGACTATGATGCGGGTGAAGGGAGCCGAATCCCCACGCCCGAATGCGCCAGATCCTAAGTCTGGTACGTCTGCCAATTCCGCCACACCAGCATGATAATTATGGCTTATTTAACCACTGCCCCTAAATTTTTAATAATATATTTATCTTGCAAAGAACGGTCCCTTGCTCCTGAATAAACTTTATTTAATCTGTACACTGAATTTACAAGACTTTAATATTCAGATGATATGATTGGTTTATCACCGAATGAGGAGGCAGTTAAATGAATGTGCGTGCAATATTTATTGATATGGATGGTACCCTACTAAACGCCTCAAACAATATTTCCCGCCGAAATATGGAAGCCATTAATAGGCTCATTAATCAGGGAGTCCAGGTTTTTCTAGCTACTGGCCGACACTATGAAGTAACCGCTCCCTATCATAAAGAAATTGGATTACGAACGCCAATGGTCTGTTTGAATGGTGCTGCTATTCACGATGCAGAGACAGGAAGAGCTCTGCAAATGAAAACCGTTCGACTAAACGAAGAACGATTCCACCTTCTGACCGCTGAAATTCCTTGTAATGTAATTATCCATACAGTAAATGGGATTTATTGTAAGGAAACAAATGAAGAAATCGATTATTGGACAAATGTTGGGCAAATTCCGCCACAGTATATTGGAGATTTAAGACAGGCAAATTATAAAGATGTCCTTAAATATAGTGTTCGAACAGGTGCACCCAGTCCTGAATTATCCGCTTTGTTTAAAACGGAAGCAGAAGTCATCAATTGGAATGACGGGTTTGAGTTGGTTGCTCCTCATGTTTCCAAATGGTCTGCTATAAAAAGCTTACTTCGCACATTTCGATTTAGTCCAAATGAAGTCGTAACCATTGGAGACGGACCCAATGATATAGAGATGCTTCGTCATGTCGGTACTGGTGTGGCAATGGGGAACGCAAGCGAAGAGGTTAAAGCAGTAGCAGATTTTGTAACAGGACATCACGAAAATGATGGATTAGCTGAATTTATAGAACGTTATCTTCTTAAATCATATGAATCCTATGTGATTTAAAGTTATTTAAAATCATTTTTTATCATCAATAGCTGAAAGTATTTTAAAAATTAGGATACCTAATATAAAAACGCTAAACTCTCAAAGAAAAATTGAGTTTAGCGTTTTTTGATTTCTGTTCTATGTAATAGCCCACACAATTTCACTAGTTATGGCTGCTGCATTCCTGCCCTGACCAGTTTCCTAGTGTCTTTGTTGGACTATGATGCGGGTGAAGGGAGTCGAACCCCCACGCCCGAAGGCGCCAGATCCTAAGTCTGGTGCGTCTGCCAATTCCGCCACACCCGCAAATTCATATTATGGCAGAGAAGAAGGGATTTGAACCCTCGCGCCGGTTACCCGACCTACACCCTTAGCAGGGGCGCCTCTTCAGCCTCTTGAGTACTTCTCTGTATGAAGAACTACTTCAAAAAGTTCCGTTAAGAACTTATAAACTTACTATAACATCCACACCAATTGGAAGCTACCTGTAAATTTTGGTAGACAAAAGTCCTAAGTGTTCTATCTCTTTTTCTGAAAAGATGCTTTATGGAACTTTCCAATATGCTTAAACAAATCCTCACCAGTAAAGTCCTTGTGCTTAGACTTGATGTGAGAATACATTGCCTGATAAGGTTCTGGCACCCAAATATACTGATGAATATAATCAGTCAAGGTAAAACCGCAATGCTGCCAAAAATGAATTCTTTTAAGGTTTTCAGGTGTTTTTTCTGCTTCTACCTCAATAATTAATGCATCAAATTGATCTTTACCAAGAGACCATTCATGAATATAGTTCACCATTTTCTTCCCTAACCCTTGGTTTTGAAAATCTGGGTGAACAGCAAAATAATCAATTAATAAGGCATCCATTTCATTCAATTTACCGATAAGGGCCATCGCTACGCTTCGGTCTTCCATATAGCCAACATGCAAATAGCAAATTCCTTTTTGAAACATATTCCGAATGATGTCCTCTGGCTTTGCTCCCTTGTCCTTAAAAGCCTGTTTATAGATGAAGCCTGCATCGGCCCAAACCTCTTCATTCCATTGATCATACGTTTTAAAATTCAAACCAATTTACCTGGAGCATTGGCACAAACATGCTACCAGGTTTACCCCCTTTTCATTTTGTTATTATTATTTACTGATTAGTAAAAAACAACCTGAATTGAATCAGGTTGTTTTTTGTAGTAAAGAAACGCATTACTTTTTAGGAATTTCGCAACCATTTTCATCGCAAACGATCCCATCTTCATTGTTTAACACAACGATTTCATCCTCTTGGATGACTTTTCTCAATGCCTGAACAAATGTCTCAGTTGGTTGAGCGCCGGTTAGCGCATACTTCTTATTAATAAGGAAGAATGGGACACTTGTGATACGGTATTGCTGCGCTGTTTGCTCATCCACACGTACTTCGTCCGCCATCTCATCACTTGCCAGCATTTTTTCAACAGATTCCCTGTTCACCCCAACTTCTACCGCCAATTCAGTTAATGTTTCATGATCGCCAATATGCTTGGATTCCGTAAAATGCGCGTGTAAAATTCGTTCTGTCATCTCTTTCATTAAACCATGTTTTTTAGCGAACATCGTTAATCGGTGTGCATCGAAGGTATTCGTTAAAATGAGCGTATCCATATGATAATCTAGCCCAGCATCCTTTGCCATTTGTACCATTCTTTCGGTATTGGTTTTTGCTTGGGCGATACTCATCCCGTATTTTTTTGCTAACGCTTCGTAGATGTTTTCTTTTATGTCCCGACCAATTGTCGGATCTAATTCGAAGCAACGGTAAGTTACTTCAATCGGATGGTCAAACTGTTTAATGGCATCCTCCAGATGCCTTTTGCCAATATAGCAGAATGGTCAAGCATAATCTGTCCACATTTCAATATGCATGGTTTTCCCTCCCGTTTGTTTTTCTTGTATAGTATAAAGGAAACCATTATTTTTTACACAGAATATGATACATTGGTGAACTCAACACATTGTTTTTCCTAAGTTTAATCAAGCCAAAGGAAGCGTTCTTCTACTTCTTCATCAGTTAAACCAGCAATTTTCGCTATTTCCTCAATTTCTACTCCTTGTTCAAATAGTTTTTTAATCAAAAGTTCACGTTCCCATTTATCTTTTTCACTTCCACTAAATCCAAACTCTTTATAAAATGGTTTTTCCATTTTCTATCACCTCAATTTAGATTTTTTCTATATACAATCATATCCATATTTTTCGATATACTCCGCAAATGACAAATTAAAATCCTCAGGGACACTGCCTAATAATGTTTCAAATTCACCATTTTTATATGAAACTAGGTAACTATTCTCTGGGTCCACATCAAAGTTAGAAAATTTTTCTTTGAAATCCTTAAATTGTTCATCGGTCAATGGACTCATTAATCGGTTACTACTGAAGGTTCCATCCTTCCTCTTTAAAAAGAATTTACCATACCCCCTTCTTTTTTCTATTGCAAAATAAGAAGTGTTTTTTTCCGGATCATATTTTGCTTCGCGATCAACTTCACAACCACAGCATTGGCAAATGATATAGCCCGCACCAATCCTGTAATAATAATCCTCAACAGCAAATCTTCCACAATCAGGGCAAGCTACAGGACGATGAAAAGATGCCATCAACTATTCCTCCTCATTAAAATGAATAAATGTTGTCTTACCGAAGTTACGCTTCCCTTCTAAAAATTTATAAATAAAGTCTGATTGACATAGAAGACTGCAATAAAATAAGAATTAAACAAGAGAAATAATGAGAATGAGAGAGAATAAGAAATAATAAACGAAAGTATTTATGGTAGGAAAAGGATAGATAGATGAGGTAGGAACTCTAAAAACAAATAGGGGAATTTATTAGTCATATGCAATTATAGCATTCATTTCAATAAATCGCCGCTAACCCAATTGGTTTTCACAAAATTGACAAAAGTCTAAATGTAAGAAATAACTACTATAAAGATTGACGAAGGTTCCAACCGTATTTGGTGCAATAGACAATGGTTTGAAAGACAATAATGATAAATAAAGAAAAGGCGCCAACGGCTTTTTCAGGCATTGGAACCTTAATGCATCCTTTATGGAATATTTAATTTGAAAATGCTGTATCATGGGTTATAATTAATGTAATAATGAATAAATTAAAAAAGACTAGACATGCTGTAACATGTCCAGTCCAGCAATAGATGGTTCCCTCAAAGAGGATCGGCTATTGTGGTGTCATAATCCACCCGAGCCTCAAAAAACTCAAGGGTGGATTATTTTTGTTTAAATGACAGCACGGCTACGATTAGACTGGCAAAAGCAATCATAATCATTAATGTTTCAAACACTGTCATTCAGCATCACCCCCTTTCTGTTGGGAGTGAGCCGACCACCCTTGAGAAATCCTATTCTATTGCATTTATAGTTAATCATACTTATATCAGAATAGGAACTAACGTTCTTTTTTGGCTGATATTTTTTATAACTACTGTTTTTTCCACGATAAAGCTGCCTATCTAGCTGAATGAATGACGTTCAGCTCTTCTATAATATGATTAGCATACACTTGGCATAAATTCATAACCGTATCAATGACTACTTTTGTTGAATATTCCAAGAAGTTCACCATGAAGTCCCTATTATCCGGTTGCAGGAATGTCCCTATAAATTCAACCAACAAATCGTTTACTAGCTTGGTATGGAAAAAAACACCTTGAGCATGGACTACTTGCTCTTCAACGCCAGAGCCTTTGTAAACTAACTCCTGAAACCGAGGCATATTTTCCGCAAGGAAATTAGTTTCTTGGACTTGTTTAGGAACATCCGCCATGATAGAATGGAAAATTTCTAGTGGGAAAAACTGTTCTTCTTCAATACACTGTGCAAAAAAAGAGATGGCCGTATTTGTATTTGCATATTGAAAGGTTACATTTCTTAAGAGTGCTTCTAAATACTCTTCATGTGAACCTACATCCTCTCTTATTTTTGTTAAAATGTTTTTAATTCCTTCTTCCCGCTCCACTTTATCCCAATGAGGCTGACTACTAAAAGCATGAAAAACTTCTGCTGTGTTTTTTGATAATAGTTCTATTGACAATGTTTTCGACCCCTCTAATGTTTTCGTATTTATGGATCAGCACAAGGTTAGTCTCATAACTAATTCCGTAAGATCTAGTGCCAATATTTCTAAAATAGTAAAAGATTCTACCAATATACTTAATATTATAACTCAGACATCAAACGACATAAACTTCTAATTTGATCAATTAATTGATTACAGCCACAAGAATGTACTACCTCTGCCATGTTTTGTACCATCAGTTGCCATGGAATTTACCACTTGCTGTCAACGTATTTACCAATAGAAAAACTATAAAGATAATGAATTGAAAAAGCCTAATCCTCCTATTTTTTAGCGAGGACTTAGGCTTTTGTAAAGTTTTCCGTAATTGCGCCAGAAAGTGGACTACCAGCTTTTTTTTACACAGTATATTTGTACTGTGTAGTAAAATTACTTCATGTTAGATTTTCTCTATTGAATTATTTACCAATACTCCTAATGCTATCAAACCTTTCTCTAGTTTGGACCTTATTATCCTCTCTTTTTGGTCTTCATAAATTTTATTGTTCGAAATAATCGGAATCTTTTAAATTAAAATAGACCTAAGCAATAGGATTCGATAATATAAATATTAAGTAACGAAAAAGCGGAAAGGAAGTGATTTAATGTCAAAAGAATCAAGTCATAAGTATTATATAGAATTAATTGATTTAAATGATGTAGAAGGGGTAGAAGCTCAACTTCGAAGCTTACTGGATGTTCGAATCGAATCCGTTTCTGATCTGGAAAAGTGGTTAAAAGATGAAAAGGAATTAACCATTAAAATTGCAGAGGCGTTGACAGGTCACCAAGTCGACTTCTACCGAAACACAGAGGATGGGGACATTAAGTCGACTTTTCTTCACGATCAACAAGTCATCCAGCCACTCTTAATGAAATATGAAGCAAAACTAAATGAGAAACTTTGTAAGTCTCCTTACTTGAATCAATTAGATGAAAAGCGTTATGGCTTAATGCGACGCGTTCGCGAATCCAAAGTTAAACTGTTCAGAGAAGAAAATATCCCATTAATGGTAAAAGAACAAGAGCTTTGTACGAAGTATAGTGAAATAATGGGAGGATTAACCATTGAATGGGAGGGTGAGGAAAAACCTCTTCCGTTTATCAAATCTAAGCTCGATCATCTAGACAGAGAGGTGCGAGAAAAAGCATATCTAGCGATAATGGCAACCCATCGTATAATTAAACCTGATATTGATGCCATCATGGGCGAACTCGTTCAACTACGCCATCAAATCGCATTAAATGCAGGCTTTGAAAATTATCGTGATTATATGTTTGAGGCCAAAAATCGTGAATATAATGTTCAAGATTGTTATGACTTTCATGAAAATGTAGAAAAACATATTATCCCAGTATGGAACAGGCTTGCAGAAGTCTTTAAGTCCAAGCTTGGTATTGATACCTATCGCCCTTGGGACCATACTGCTAAATTGTTGAAAAACCCACCATACTCAGAAGTATCAACTCTTATGGATGGCATGTCTGAAATGTTAGGAAAGACCGATCCCTATTTTGGAGAACGTTTCGAATACATGAGAGAGCATGGGTTACTAGATCTTGAAGATCGGAAAGGAAAAGGCCAAGGTGCTTTCTGTACATACTTCCCTGCTTCAATGGATAGTTTCGTTTTTTCTAATTTTAGTCCATCCTTTGATTCTCTAAGCGCATTAATTCATGAAATGGGACATGCGATGAATGGGTACCTTCAGTTTTCTGAACACGGTCCTATGGAAGAATACCAACTACGATCGGAAGTTGCTGAACTGTATTCTTTTGGGATGGAATTGCTCTTATTGGATAAGTTAGATCAATTTTATCCAGATAAAGAAGATTGTAACAGCTTCCAACGTGAAGAGCTAAGATGGGCATTTTCAATGTTATTAAAACCGTTGACTGGGGATATCTTCCAGCATTGGATGTATACGAATCCTAATCATACTGCCAAAGAGCGTGATAAAAAGTTCTTTGAAATCTCAAAACGTTTTGGCTTAAACCCTGTAGATACTTCTGGGTTTGAAGATGAAATTGGGATGGACTGGGTAGACACCATTCATTATATTCTATATCCTTTTTATACTATAGAATATGCCATTGCAATGCTGGGGGCTCTTCAATTATTTGAGAATTACCAGAAACATCCAGAGCAAGCTGTCGAATTCTTTAAAAAAGGGGCAAGTGCGGACTACAATCAATCCATCGCAGCCATTTATGAAGAAACTGGGGTCAGTTTTGATTTTTCAGAGCCAGCTGTAAAGCGCAGTGGTGAATTTCTAGAAAAAGTTATTCAAGACATTCATTAACGACGTGGATGCAGCTGGACCGTTCTTATAGGGTTTTACGCGCAAAAAGCACAACTAATGAAGTTGTGCCTTTTGCTTTAATCGTCAAAGGTTCTGTCCGCAACATTTTTGATTTCCTGGTATTCCTTCACAAATTTACCCAAAAATCAAAATACTTATTGCGCAGTATAAGTCTACTAAGTAATACAAGAGTTACCCTAAAATCAGTCCCGCTTGCGCAAGGCTGGTCTTGTTTAATCAAATTTTCACATTCTTGATACTCCAAACTATAGATTTATTCCTCCTATTACCAGTAAGTTGCGGTGGTAAACGTCTTGTTATTCTTTGGTATACTTCATGTCATTCAGTGGTAAATACAATGTCAGAAGTGGTACATTTCAATGGCTGTAATCAATTACTCTTCATCTTCCTGGTAAATCTATATTAAACTGGTCCCCAGCAAGAAGATTGGCATACATCTTTATTAACCCTAGAAGCAATCGCATATACTAATTAATGGATGATAGGTTTAATATTGCCCCAAAAAAAATGCTCTCTGACACCTATGACGTCAAAGAGCAAACAATCACATTATTTATTTCACAACCTTCTCCCTTACCCCTTCACTTCTCAACAATTCCTTAACTTTCTGGTCAATCCTCTCAATTTCAGCTGATGAATTCTTCCACCAGTTTCGACTCCAAATACGTTCAATTGTCCAACCTCTGCTTTCTAGGAACCGTTGCCGGTAGACATCTCTTTCCTTTGCATTAGCAGAACTATGATACATGGCTCCATCACATTCAATCCCCAATATATATCGGGATGAATCATGAGGATGAACAATGGCCATGTCAATTCTGTATCCTGACATCCCCACTTGAGTCGTAACATCATATCCGAGATTTCTCAATTGATGGTAAACCTGTTCTTCCAATGGAGAGTCAAAATCTAATTCTTTATCCTGCACTTGTGTATTTACATTTTCATTCACTTCTTGCACTACTGCATTTATCTGATCAAGCTGAGCATTAGATACAGCTCTTACATATTTAAGATATGCCTTTAGTAACTTCGGTCCCATCTGAGAAGTAGTAGCAACATTTAGTTCTTCCGGTTCAATACTAGAAACAACAGTGATTCCTTCTTTTGCCCGTGTGACGGCAACATTTAGTCGGTTCTCTCCGCCTTTTTGATTCAACATCCCGAACCGATTATAAACCTTGCCTTCCTCGTTCTTTGCATAAGCGATCGAGAAGAGAATAATATCCCTTTCATCTCCTTGGACATTTTCAATATTTTTTACAAAAACACGTTCATCCAAATCTCTTGTTAGCATTTGATTATAAACAGAACTGAATTCCTCATCTTCACTCACAAGTTTATCAATCTGATCCTGGATTTTCGACTGTTGCTTAGAGTTAAAGGTAATGATCCCCACCGTTTTACCTGGTTGATTTATTAAAATATCTTTCAAGATAGTAACAACCTCAATTGCTTCTACTTCATTTGACTGATTAATCCATCTTCCTTCAACCTTTTTCCACTTAATCGCAGGTGGTTTCTTAAATGGAACCACATTGGGTGCGATTTGTACATGGCCGTTATAGAATGCATGATTAGAATAATTGATCAATTCTTCATATTTAGAACGGTAGTGCCATTGAAGAAGCTTCTCAGAAAACCTTCTTTTGGCTAAATTTAACAAGCTTACGGAGTCGTCGGTATCGTATGCCTCTTCGTCGTCTTCGTCATTTACGAAAGAAGATTGGAACAGATTATATGGTGGCAGCTGTTTCTCATCACCCGCAATGATTACTTGTTTAGCTCGGTAAACGGCTGGTATGCCACTCTCTACTGTACACTGGGACGCTTCATCAAAAATAACCAAATCGAACAATCCTTCTTCTAATGGAAAAATGGATGAAACGATCTCAGGTGAAGCGAGCCATACTGGCATAATATCAACGAGACCATTCCCAGCAAATTCGTTTACAAGTCTTCTAAGTGGCCAAACCTGTCGCTTTTTTCCTACCTGATGTTTTAACTCTCTCATATTCCTTGCATGATTGGTTTGAGTGGAGTCCACTATTTTTGTTAGGTTATGAATGAGAAACTGCGTTCCGACTTTCCTTTTTTCCTCAATAAGAACGGCAAAAGAATCCCTAATTCTTGAAAATTCATTGGTTGATATTTTCTGCACCTGAGGATTTCTCTTTTCCGTTTGATCAATCCAATGAACATAGGCAGAGTTCTTTAACAAATCAACCCAGTAATCAGAGAGAGTTAGCTCGTTCTTCACTTTTTTCTTTTGAAGGAGGAGAAGGACCTTCTTCTCAATCTCAGAACAGGTATTCCAAAATACATCCATTTGCTGAAGCTCTTCAAAATCACGATGCATGTATTCAACCATCTTATCTAATTCATGTAATGGAATATCCCCTTCTGATATTCTATTTTTCAGGCTGTTTAAAAACGAATCATTAAGGAACTTCTTTAATTTTTCAACTTCCTCCGCCATTTCTTTTGTCACTTTACCCAACTGATGCATGGTCACTAAAGACTTCTTAATAGTAAGCCATTCGGATGAGCTTGTTCCTTTGAATTTTCCACCCTCAAGCAATTCTTCAATAATCGTCTTCCCAGAGACAGAGGTCCACCACCAAAGTCTTAAACCTTGTAAAGTTCTTTTTGTCCCATCTTCTAGGTCAGGGTAAATTTTATCCAACTTACTTTCAATCAGCCAAGTATACCCTGGCGTAATTTTTTCATGGTCAAGTGAGTCTATATATTCAACCGCTCGCTTAGCCTTATCAATGACATCATTGAGAAGTTCAATGGCTTCTAGCTTTTCCTTCATATTAAAATTTGCAAAGGTTTTACGTTCTTTTAACGGAAAATCATCATCACCAAAGCGGTCAAACCATTCTGCATAGGTGTATGCTTTTTCCGAAATATCATCTAAAACATCTTTATTTAGCGCAGGTAAAACCTCATGCAAGTCAATAATTTGTGTACTTTCTTCAACTGGTTTAGCCAATCCATATAAATCATATAATCGTAATCCAAAGTCTTGGTAACTATACAAAGCGCTAGCGATACTGTTCAATAATTCCTCCTGGGAGGATAACTTTTTAGATGTTGATGATAATTGATTGATCGCATTCTCAAAAGACACCTGATTTTGCTCAAGAACAGCGCCAACTTTTGCATAAAGCTTTTTTCGGTCATTCTTTTCATCATGGACCAGCGCCACGTGATTACTTAACCCTAACCCATCCAGACGTTGGTAAACGACATCAAGTGCCGCACGCTTTTGGCACACAACGAGTACTTTCTTTTGTTGTTGGAGCGCATCGGTAATAAGATTAACAATGACTTGAGATTTACCCGTTCCAGGGGGACCGTGAACAACGAGACCTTTTTTATAACGTGCTTCTTTAATAATTTCTTCTTGTGAACCATCCGCTTGTAATAGGTTTAAAATTTCCGGTTCATTAGCATCATTACTTTGTCCAGGTTCCAGAATCTCCCCCTCACTCTCAAACTCAAGGTCTTGGGGCTCAATTAGTTCACCAGCTAACGATAAATCACTTTCTTCTGAAAGAAGTATTAGTTCTTCATAATCCTTCACTAATGAAGAACCACCTTGTGGAAAGTTGCCGATCACTGCATTTTCTAACAAAGTTAACCCTGCAACACCTGGTATTTCTTCTTTACTATATTCCTTCAGTTTGGTAATCCCTTGAGGTGTAAATGAAACATTCATTTCATGATTCTTTATAAATGTGACCCATTCTTCGTAATTGTAATTTGTTGAGATTTCGGCTGCTTGTTCAAAGAAATCTTCTGTAAAAGTTAGATTATTTAATTTTTTGAATGCTAAAAACAACGTACGATTAATCTGAGAACCGCCCTCATCTATTTTTAAAACCCACTTTTGTGCATTAACATTGTTTTTTTCAAGCCTTAGGGGATATAGAAATAAAGGCGCTTGAAAAAATGTACCATCTGATAAGGTTCCAGATAAGAACGGGAATCCTAAATAGAAATCATGGATCCCTGTCTCGTCTTCAATTCCTTTAATATTTCTAAACAAATCTGTTAATTTCCGTGAAAGATTCATTGAGACTTCATTGTTAATCGTTGGCTTCAATAAGATCATTTCATTTTTGGATTGATTAATGACCTGTTCAACAATGGATGCACTTAGTTTTTCTTTTGACAACTTGTTCAAGTTATCCAGTTCAGTTAAATCAAAACTCCACTTATTATAAAGCTTCAATAATCGAATCGAGCGATTCCGCCGACTAATATCATTGAGCTTATCCCTCATATGTATTAATTTGTCTTTCACTGTAGGACCTCTTTTCGCTGTACAATCATTCACAATAACCATTATATAGCCCAATTTCATTAGTTATTCTTTTACTAATAGGAATAAAAAAACATTAAAAATTATAAAGGAAGTTGGTGCTTAAAAGTATAAGCACCAACTCTGTTCTGACATCCGTATTAAATTAAGTTAATTTATTTTCTCTACATTTTCTTTCGATTGTTGTCTCTCTTGAATCATGGCCTCAAAATAATTAGTGAACTCAGATACCCCAGAATAGGACAAACATAGATATTCCTTAGCCCTTGTCATACCAATATACAGAAGGGAAACTTCCCTCTCCTTATTTTCTTCCAAAGGAAATGGCATGGAATCCACATTTACAATGAACACTGCACGGAAATCCAATCCTTTGCTGCTGTCAATTGTACTTATCTTAATCTTCCCGTCTTCTTTTTCATAGGAGCGCTTTGAAGTATCATTTTCTGTAATCCAAAAGAAAGGCAATCCTGCATCCTTTAAAGAACGTTTGATGATATCAATGATAGGGGCTTGATGTGTCCGTTTCACTCGATAAAGGATTAACATATCATCATAAGGAACTTTTCTCTCTTCATGCAATTTCTTGATCTGCCGGGCAACAATCCTCATTTCCTCAAAAAAGTTTGCTGCTTTAATAATTCCAGGCTCAGGACCTTTCCGTTTGGTACTTTGAGGAGCGATAATTTCACCTTCTAGGTCCCGATTCACCACTTTATTTTTGAACACAGAATGCTTTCTATAGAAATCCCATGCAAACTTTACAATCTGCTGGGTATTACGGTAATTAATCGATAAAACCTTTGACCTGCCTTGAAAGCTAAGACCCGTATCCTGGAGATAAGACCGCTTCCGTTGATAAATGGTCTGAGCACGATCTTCTACTAATAAAAGAGACTGTGTATCCTCATTAATAAGCAAGCTAACCAAACGAAGCCACTCTGCTTCAAAATCTTGTCCCTCATCTATCAATACAGCATCATAAGTGGGAAGAATGGCTTCCTGTCTTTCAAGTTTTTCAATAATATCAGGTAGCTGCTGCTCTCTTATCTTTAAATCATTCTTTAACCATGAATGAAAATTACGCACAATAATATTTTGATTCTGAACTTTTTTGGCTTGTTGATCAAAATCGAACAAATCCTCTGGTTCATTTAACATATGTAAAATCATTTGTTGGATGGCATTTGCGAGTGAAATATTGTAACAAAGTATTAAGATCTTCCAATCAGGATTTTGTTTTAACAGCATTTTTGCTCTGCTTGCTAAAATGATTGTTTTCCCGCTTCCGGCAACTCCTCTAATTAATCTGTTCTTATCACCAATCTGCTTTGCTAGGTTCTCCTGATGAAGATCCATCGTTTTTATGTCATGCAAAGATAGCAAAAGTTGATCTTGGTAAGGAACTGGCGCTTTAAATTCGGCACTAATCCGAACTTCTGGGAACAAATGATAGCGAATGGCATTGATATCCTCAAGTGACAGTGGTTCCTTCAATCTAAATGGAACCACAAACATATTGAGAATTTTCTCCATCAATATTTCTTCAGAAAACTCCTCTTTATCCGGGTCTATTTCATCCCGCGTCAAACAAAGATGAGGTTCGATAACTGAATATAAGCCTTCCTTTATAAATTCCTTGGAGAACATTCTAGTAAACACAACACCGTGACCGTATGGGAACTTTAAATTGAATTTATATTTACCATCAAGCTGGACAAGGCTTTTATCCTTTTTTAATACATCCACCACATGGAACATATTGTCCCTTGCCTGTTTCATCGGACTTTTAATAACAGCCTGATCGCCAGAAGTCGTGACAATATGCCATTCATCATGATTAACCTGAAATAACGTATTTTTTGTATAATCTTTTACTTCTAAAACGACAATGCCGAGGTCAAGCCCAATAATAACAAAGTCAGGTCTTTTCCCTTGTATTTCCGGTTCAAAATAAACGATATAATCATCCGGTAAAAAGGTTTTCAATGTCCGAAAAAATAATCGCTCACCTGCTGTTGCCGAAGAACGAATAGTCTCAGGAATCGTAACTGCCATAACAACCGCTCCAAAATTTGCATTTTTCTCCATTATACTACAAATAGGAACATCAACCTAAAAAATTACAATAATTAGGCAATAATTCAACAAATTTCCACCAAAAGTATTGTCTTTTTATCTATTTGTTTGAATAATAGAATAGAAGGAAATTTTTTCATACATAGGGTAAGAATGAAAATGTGATGAAAGTGATGTGTCAACATTGTTAAAGGGAATTCTTGATAAATTATTCAATACCAATCAAATTCATAAACATGCGGAGTCTGAAATCAAATCGATCAGTCAAGAGGAAGTCGAAGCTTTAGTAGAAGCGAGATTACGCGAGCATGCTGCAACCATTGAACAAGCAGTAGAAGATAAGGTAAACTCTGCAGTCCAATCCAAGGATCAAGAAGATTATTCACTAACTCAAAAGCAAATTGATTTTGCTCTATCTTTAATTGAGAAAACTAAGGAGTTTCAACTTGCTGTGGATCCAGCAACATTAACCGTTAAGGATTTAAATAAATTAATAGCTTACAATAAATTTAGAAACAAAGGGATTCTAGTGAATCTTACAAAAAAAGGTGTATTAAGAAAAAATAGTTGAAACACAAATACATAAAAACCCCAGATGTTAAAGTATCTGGGGTTAAATCACTCTAATCCCTTTATGCTCCATTATAAAAATATTCCTCGGAGGAACATTTTTAAAACTATCTATAAAACTCCAACTGCCAACCCATAATATTTCACCAAATACTGATCAATTCATCTCTTCCACTTCATCCGTTTTTAGCATATCCAAAATCATAGCTCCACCGACAACATTTAAATATTTATTAGCCTGCACAAAATGATCTCGTTTAATAGAAACTCCTCTTCTCTCTAACTTAATGAGAGATTTTAATATTCCCTTTGTTATATTCCGGTTAGATGTAAAGTTACTTGAGAAAAACACTACACATCTTGCGGAGAAGTCCTTTTCCGTGAAGAAATCGGTTAACCAGTAAGGGTTGCTAATGTTTGACTCGGCGTAAGTCATTTAACCGACCCACCATAGACGAAAAATCCAGCTGATAGTATGAACCACCTAATTTCGATCCAAATGAAAAAATCGAGCCCGAGTTTTTTACTTGGCTCGATTTTTTTATAGAACTCTAACTTAGGATCTGTTATAGAATTTCAGTTGTTCACCTATCCCCAAGCCTTCAAGTGGGACTTTACACTTAATTCCATTCATTTCTAAAAGAGGAATTAGAAATTCTCTGTATTTTTTACCAGCATAAAGATCTAATTGATGTGGCTGCAGCTCTTTAATTTGTTTAAAAACATCAATAGACCACTTTTTCCTATCCACAGCTTTCATATTATTTAGAGTTAAGTCATAAGGTTCAATGACAGTTTCCTGATCCACCAATCCATATTTGGCTGATAAAATGAACCAATCATTATATTCTTGTTTTTCTATATAGGAGACTGCTTTTTTGAATAACTGAGATTCTAGGTACATTTCTTTTGCAGGACATGGGTAATCCTTTTTCAATTTTGTACAACTAATTAACGCAAACTTAGACATAAAAGTACTCCTTTTACTACATCTAATGGGATAATCTTCACTTAGCCACCATATCCATTAGAACTCTAAAAACTCTAGTAGGATTCTTGTGTAGTTCCTCTATTTCCACAACCTTCGGCACGTCATTTTTGACAAACTCAACTATACCCTCAGTCTTGTTCATCCTAACTTTAATCTCTTTTATACCATACTCACTTACTTGGGATGCATGATCAAGGTACGCATCATCAAGGTCAAGTTTAATTTGATCTGAGACCCGTCTCAACATTCGCCAAAGAATCATTTCTTCTTCTGACTTCATAAACAACTCAGGAAGCTCTGTTGCTTCTTGTAACGAATTAAGGGTGGTAAGAACATAGCTCGATATCCCATAATTAACCGGCTTTATTATCGTTTTAAGGTGCATCCAATACTCGATCTCAAAACTCATTACATCTATCTCACCAGCCTTTGCTGGTTGAACTGAATGAATTTTTCCATAAATCGAAATTCCATTTTCTTCGCCAATTCCACTTTTGACGTAAAGGGCTACATACTTGGCATCTTGCCAGCCTTTTTTCAGTTTCTCAATAGGGATAATATAATGGCTCTTTCGAATAAATTGCTCATAATCTTCCCGAATTGGTACTAAACCTACTAAAACCGTTTCATCTAAATTTGATTTCCATTCTGCTAATGTTCCCCGAGGTAAAATACCTTCCTTCTGGATTTCTTCTGGACTTTTGTCAATTAACCTTTCGACAAAACGTTCGACTAATGTTGTTGCATTGGGGAGAAACGGAAGTCCTCCAATATTCACCTTATCAATACTCTGGTAAAAATGATGATCCTGATAGGTTTGTTCATCAAACCAAGGGAACAGAACATAAGCGCCAAAGGCCGTTCTTTCATAAGGGCCATCGACCTCCTCTGCCACAATCGAATCTCTATACCGGTGCATCGTATTGATATCATCTTCCATTGGCCCCGGGGTTTTGTAGCGTTTTTGATAGTAGCTGTCAGATTGGGCGTAATCAATTCTGTACTTCGCATCAAATATATAATTATATTTGTAGTTCTTTCCCTTTTTTTCGATACTTAACATCGTATCTGGCTTTTGAGGAATGGTTGGTAAACCCCCTTCGTATTTCTGATAGGTCAGGGTTATTTCCTCATTTGTGATCGGATGTCTATATACTCGTTTGGCCATTTTGTTTGCTTCTAAGTTCACAAACAATCCATCTCTATTCACCTGTACAATATCTTGACTTATGAGCTTATATTTTCGGCCAAGGATTTGTCCAAGTTTAAGGAAGGTCCAGTATTCGTATAAGGTGGCTACATCTTTGACTGACATCTGATAGATCTTGCCCTCAAGTACTAAACCCTTTGATACAGTTAAGTAGATTTGAAAGGCATCCCGATATCCCGGTGCCATTTGAAGCACCAAACTCATAACCGAACGATCTAACTTCCCTATTTTAGACCAATAAGGATTTTTTAACTTTTCTTCAATTAGGGTAATCATCTTTTTGATCCGATTAACCAGATCAGAATCAGGAGCTTCAAACGATCGATGATTATAACTCATGATGGACTTCAGCAAATCTTGGAGCTTATGTATTAAGCGATCCATCATCCACTTTACATATCTGTTCTCATTTGTATCGTAGGTTAAATGCTTCTTAATATTTAACCCTTTAACTGGCATAATGTTGGTATTTTCAAAGAGTATCCCCTTCTCTACTTCAACGAATAGATTGGATCTCTTTCGTAAATAATTCCTGCTTGTCGAGTCTAGCTTCCTTAATTGATCCCCTCTCGCATGTTCATACGTTTTTTCTAGCTTATGATGCGGCTGATGTTCAATACGAGAAATCGCTTGTAAAAACTGTCGGAAATGGTGACTAACCAGACGATAAAATTCTGCTCGAGAAGGTTTTCCGTCCAGTTTTAGCTTAGCTCCTAAATAAGTTTTGCGAATAAAATGATAGGCAAGATTATAGATCTCATCATTTACTTCGTCTAACAGTTTTTTATAATCATTCTTATAGTCTAGCTTGGTTGGAAATATTTCTATCGTGACTTCTAATACCTTTTTATTATCTATTCGAATTTCAAAAGTGGTGAGTCCAACTTCATTTTGAAACTGTAAGTTCCCCATGAGCATGGTTTGCTGACCAACTTTTACAGGTGATACTGATTGTCTTAATAGCGGATGCTCATGATTAAAACTCAATTCTTGATTTTTCTTCGGTAAAACAATCAGTTGATAAATACCATTTTCAAAAAATATCGGTCGAACCCCATTAGGTTCCACAAGATCTTGGAGATTAATATCGTACACTTTAATATCTTGTATGTTCTCACCTTGGACTAAAAATTTCATTCCATCATGAAAATCCATACTCCGATATTGTTTTAAACCTTCATACCGTTCATGGTAGGGTTTTCCTTTTAAAATAAGAGATAGCCCATCGGTTTCAACCAGAACTAATTCCACATCCTCACGATATCCAGAAGGAAGTGAAGCCATCTTCTAACCTCCTCAGCATTTCCATGACCTTCGCTGCACTTAAAGGATATTTTGCACCAGTAAGCTGAGTTCCCGAGAAATCAATATCCTCTTCATACTGTCTATTCGTAAAATGTTGAAACAGGTTTCTTAACAGTTGATCAACCCGGGAATCACTTCCGGCAATTCTAGGTAATATTTTCTGTAATATGCAATGGTCTAATGCTTGGTCAAAGTCTAATAATTGGCTTTCTGAATTATAGGCCATGTAAAAACATATTTCGTCGCGTACCCTGTAGCCAACTTGAGCACTCATTAACTGGAGAGCCTCATTTATTCTTACTAATTCTCCCGTCACCTTTTCAACTAAATCTTTATTCCCTAAATAAACGTCTTTTAAATGAAGGTAATTAGATTCAAAGGATTCTTGACCGATAACAATAGGCTCTACTTGATTTTGTTCCGATAAAAATAGAAGGTTCCCAAGTTCTACTCGATTAAACTCAATTGTATTAGCTCTATCCAACACCTTCTTACTAAATGGATGAGTCGTTTCATCCATATTAACAGTACCAATAATGTAGAGGTTATTAGGGAGTTTAAGGTCTGTTCCTGCAATTTCTTTTGATAACAAGTTAGAAGAGACGATTTGACCATCTTTCCATTTTCTACTTTCCATGACACTTAAAATATCACTGAAATAATATTCCACACGAGCTAAGTTCATTTCATCTAGTAAAACAAAGAATGGTAAGTTAGGCTGATCCACTGCTCTTTTAATTACCTTTGTAAGTGGACCTTCCTTAAATTCTCCTTTAATATCAACATAACCAAGTAAATCAGAACCATCATTCCAATCTGGTCTGATCGGTATCAAGGAAAATTTACCATTTTCTTCCGTTGCTCCAACACTTTCAGCAAACCATTGAACCATTTTTGTCTTACCGGTACCAGATATTCCTGAGAGGATTACAAAGGGTTTAGTCTTTAATGAAAGGAAAAGATTAATAACCTCTTCCTTTTTATAAAAGAAACCTTTACTTCTTATGTAAGAATAGATATGATGAATCAATTCTTGGTCATTCAAGCTAACTTCTTCAGTTTCACGAACCATTAATCCATCGGTATTCATGGTTTCTTGAGTTTGATAGCCTTCTTTCAAGGTTATGTAATGCTCATAAATATCGACCATTTCTTTGAGATCCTCAATCAAGGTCGTTTCATTTGGCATTTCGTCAAGTCGATAGTGTATATAGGCCGCAGTGGACTCCGCATATTGTCTGGCTTTTGTACTATTTCCTAAGTTTATATGATCTTCTTTCTTGACTTTACTTGAAATGGAAATAGAATCACGGATTTCGTCCTTTATTCGCTGCATCTCTTCTTTTGAGGTTTCCGTTACTCCTTGGGCAAGTGTTAAGTACACACTTTTCATATCCTCACTAAAGAGGTATACAATATAATAGCCTCGCTGGGTGGATACAGTAATTTTTCTGTTCATGACTGCTATCCATGGAACAGAAGCCCAATTTCCTTGACCAACTGAACCGGTTACCGTATATTTTGATGAATCAATAAAATCTAAATGGTAAAATTCTTTAGGTATATCATTACGGACAAATGCTCCAAGGGGATGTCCACCAAACCCATCTCGTTTTGCACTAAGATATTCATTCATTACTTTTAAAAGACTATTTCTTATATCACTCATGCTTACATTCTCCTTGTTGCTTAGAGTATCAAAGTAATTTTCGGTAGGTAACCAGTCGTGGTCAATCAAGTTAGTATGTTCTAACCATAAAAGCAGATTGTTGGTCCGTTCCTTTGCAACCGATTCCACCATTAAATTGTCTCCTCGTGAATTACGAACAATGAGCATTCCTAATTCTTCAAGGGCCAACTTTCTATCTTTCTTAGATAATCCTTTTAGTAAATCCAAACAAATCAAAGCGACTCTAAAATACCCTAGATTTAATAGGACCCTTTTTATGTATTCTTCCTTATTCTCAGCGGTGCTATATTCATTCATTTCGAACTGATTTGATTCATTAAATTCATTGATAAACCCTAATAATCGGGCATCCTGTCTACTTCTTGATTTAACTCGATATAAGTTACCGTCATATAGCTGGTTTAATTGAGAAGGTTCTAATGTCCCCGAAATGACTTCCTCTAAAAATCCTATTACACTTTCATAGGTAACATTTGGTAACTGATCTGTTTGGAATTCCAGTAACGATATAGTAGTAGACTTCCCACTTACAAAAGCCTCAACAAACGGTAGATTCGAGAAAAAGGCCATTAAGAATGAGGTTCTTCCTCTAGTCTTAACAAAGTCATTTGCTGTAACATTTTTAGACTTCTTTAAGAATTCTTGCCAACCTTCATTTATAAAATCATAGAAAATGTACTCATAAGGGACCTGTTTCTCACCATTTTGAAATTTATTTCTTGAGGATCCGGTTTCAACATATATTCCCTTTTCATCAAACTTAGTAATTTTATTTTCTTTTTTTGTACTTAAGGTTTTAACAAGTTTTATCCTTTTGGATAATTCAATCACAATATTCTCTAACATTATAAATCACTCCGAAGTACGATCTTCTGAATCAAATACATTTCTAGTGCCTATGTGTTTACTAGCACTTATTCATCCTCAACCTTTATTAAGAAAATTTTCTTTTTAAAGCCCCCTCGTTTTTCCGCCTTTATTTGACGTACTCTTTCAATTTCTTCAAAAGACGCTCCATGAATTTCAGCTAATTCACGAATAATTTCTAATAGGTCTACAAGTTCTGCTATAGCATTATGATCATTTTCAGTAATCACATATTCATTTAGTTCTTCAAAGCTCTTTTTCTTAAGTTCGCTTATGTATTCTTCATCATTTAGAATTCTTGTAGAATATTGTTTCCCGGTCTTCTTAATGATCTCTGGTATATAGTCGCGAACTAATTTATTATAATTAGGCAAAAAGAGTTACCTCCATAAAAAAATTCAGCTATATTTTACAAAGTAGTTTTAAGGTACAATACTCTAATCTCAAATTCCTATTAAAAAATTATCAAAATATATTTTCTGTCCATTACCTTTAATAACCTTATTTATGTTGATGAGTCTATAAAATTCTCTACTCTGACACCTTTTATTTCTTTTCCTTTAGGTCTATCTATTATCCCTGTTAGAAATAATTTATCTCATTCCTAACGAGAATTAGCCATTGCGATAATGTCAGCTATAAGGTCCCTATGTTGTTCTTTAGAATATTGTTTTACTTTAAATCTAAATATTAACTTTCATAACCATATTCTATTAAGTTGTTTATTTTTATCATTTATTAAATGTCCTTGCTAAAAATTCACTATCTTAATAATATTCGACACTAATCTTCATTTTCCTAGATTTACTATCAAAATAACTTTTTCTAAAAAATCATTTTCATTACACGTCCCTTTTAACTAGGATAATCTTTCTAGTCACTCAACCTTCAAAGCCTAAAGAGCATTCATAGCACTAGGAAAAAATAAAATCTGGCATTTAAATGTACAACAAGTTGTTATTTTTCCACTGTTTTACCATTGTTAGCTATAAAGCAATGGAATCCCCTAATGGGTCTCAGAACGATTAGGACATCCCGTAATTGGGCGGATACATATTCACACGTATTCCTCACATGTAAAGAAAAGCTGCCCAGCATTTTGAGCAGCTCGTAAGTAATATGTTTAAATTTGAACTTGTGTCCATTTACTGTCCACATATGTAATTCTTACACATTTTAGGAAAATAAACTCCTATTCTCAACCGTTAAAATAGCATCAATAGCCTTGATAGTATTGGTTTCGAGAGACTGCGTGGGGAATCGAAACCACCAGACCTGGTACGCAGATCTCTAGCAGTTTTGAAGACTGTGGAGGACACCAGTACCCCATTCAGCCCCCTAGTAATCAATCATATCATGTGCTTTTTCGATGTACCACACAGTCTAACCTCTATGATACACACGGTCTTGTTCAGAACCTTTCAGTTTAATGTTACTTTACCAATATAAAATAATCAATAAAAGGAGTGTTAAATAAGAGGTTCTCATAGGTTTTCACTTTGATTTTTCAACTCAAATTACGGTAGTTGCACAGCTACTATATAATTCAAAAAGTTTAAGTTTACAAACTATGGGTGGGTGGATAATAAACTTACCTTATGCTAGCCCCCCTGTGTTCTGGTTATGTTTTATAATATTTAATTTTCAGTAAAGATAGGATAAAAGTACAATTAATAGTTGAAGTTCAGAATAGCTTTCTTACTCCACCCCTAACCACCGTTAAAATAATATCAATTATTTTACATATCTACTTTTGCTATATATGTTTTTTCTATTTTTACAGTGACTATTGCATTTTTGCTGTCTTCCCAGTCACTGATTCTATCTTAAGTATTATTTTAAATGTTTGTCAAACTGAATTTTTAAGACAGTTTTACCAAAAGTAAATTGTTGTTCCTCTCTATGGTAGTTAAAATCTACACGATGGAGTAGTCTATGGTGATTTGGACAAAGAATTATAATATTCTGGGGTGAATTATCACATGTTTTAGAAAAGTGCTGGATGTGATGTGCTTCCGATATATCTATTCTATACTCTTTTAATGTTGAGTATCCACATATTTGACAGCATCCCTTATATATAAATTTTAAATCTTTTATTACTTTTTTTTGATAAAGTCTTATTTTCTTTATACCTTCTTTTAACCTTAATTCAGCAGTACTATTAATATCTTCTAACCATTTATCAAATTCTTCATTGCTCATGTTTGAATTTAAGATTTTTTCTATTTCTTCCTCATCAATCCCCTTAATTAAGTCCTTTGTATATTTATCGCTTTCTGGTTGCTGCCTATGTATTTTTAACACGTAATTATATCCTGGTCGCTCTACTCCTTCTATCTTATAAGGTTCCTTAAATAAATCAATATAGACTTTTTCACTCTTTGGCAACCGTTTTCTTTCCCTTTTTATATAATTAGAAAATAGAATTTCCTTTTCCTCTTTTAATAATTCAGCTATCTCATCTTGAAGGTAACTAGCTGAAAAATCCAAATTAAGGTTTGCAAGGGTGTCTGTAATTCTTGCAGGATAACTTTTGCCTAAAAAGTCAATATATAGCCCACCTCCGAGTTCATATTGTCTGAATTCATTATGTAATTGTTTTGGCAGTCCCCATACACCTATAAAAGTTGATTTTGTAATCTCTCTTCTGCCTAATAAATTATCAATCTCAGGAAAAGTCCAATCTCCAACCTTTTTCATTATAGCCTCCTAATTTATATGTTTTATAGAAAATTAGCTCATTAAAGTCTAGGTAAATTAGTATCTCTCCAACAAATTTCAAATGGACAATTTTGTGTTTTGTTACTTCATTATAACCATAGTATTAGGGTATTTTCTCTCTTTTTCTATATCACTTATAGGCTTGCGGGATAGATACACAAATAAATAATGGTCACTAAGTGGAAGTGTTGTACCACTACTCGACTAAAATACTCAGAAATCAATTTGTAAACCCTCCCCCCTAACCATAAAAAAGACACTCACCTTAAGAATGAGTGCCTACCACATAATTCACTTTTTGATTTTCCGCTTTCTATACGTTTTTTCTCCTTCTCCATTCATAAATTTAATAAAATGCTTATTTTATTTTTATCCCAAATCTTTTTCATGAGGGTACCTTGAGGGACTAATTCTTTAAGGATAGTGCAAAATTTTACTAATTGCTAGATAGGTCATCTGAGGTGTCAAATACATATTAATAAGTTTTCATTTACATAAACACTTATATCCCCATCTTTAGAGACTTTTATTAGAACTTGGTTCTGGGACAAAATTACTTTCTAACTTACTAAAACTTTTTTATAAAGTGAATCCCCTTGTTTCTTGATAGACAATATCTCTTGTTAATTTCCCCAAAATATTCTTTCTATCATCTTCAACTGTTGGCATTATTGCCATTTTAAGTTCCTCTTCACTCTGAAAAAATTTATTAAACGAATTTAATAGTTGTGTTCGATATGAGTGATTATATAAGTACGCTTTTCTTATTGATTCTTGTATGTAATTTTTGTGATAAGCATTATATATTTCTTCTATATGAAATAACTCGATGTTACCTTTAATTTTTCTTGCAATCTCTTTAGGGGCAGTTGAATAATCTACTTTGATATTAAAATCTTCATTCATCCCTAAAAACATTGAAACATAATCTATCTCATCTTTATATTCTTTTTTGATATCTATAACAGTACTAGGGGATATTTCTTCTTCTTGACGATGAATAACTTCTCTCTTAAAAGTGATATATTCAATAATATTTTCTTCAAATGGTGTGTAATTGTTTCTAATATTAGCTTCTCTACTTCCTTTAAAATCGGAATTACATACCTTACAACTAGGTATCAGATTATAAATAGATATTGAAAAAATAGGATATTTAGCTTTATCAATAAAATGGTCTAATGTGCCACGGGTATTTCCATTATCAGACTCATAAACAAATATAAATTGTGTGGCACAATAAGGACAAATGTTAATACCTAATAATTTTTGATAAAGATACGCATTCCATCCTACTGATTTATAGAAATATTTATATTCTTTATGGAAAATTTCAAGGTCTTCAACAAGTTTTTTTCTAATATTAGAACTAGGGATTGAGTTTACTAGATAGCTATATATCCTTTTTAAGTGAGTTAATGTTTTAATATCGCCTAAAACAATATCTTTAAATCTATTTAATATAAAGCTGTAAACATTTCTAGCATGTCTATTATTCTCATTTTGATAGGCTTTGATTACCTTTTGGTAAATTCTATCTTCTTTTTCCCTGTTTGTTCCAAATATAAATTCTTCATGCTTAGCTAATATTTCATCGCTTATTTTTAATTGAATCAACTCAAACCACTTCTTTGTTTTAAAATATTTAATTCCGTTTCCAAATATTTTATTCTTTTTTCGACTTCGTCATCAGAAGCTAACTGTAACTTTTCATTATATATTTGTAATAACTTATTTTTAATAAAAGGTTCACCAATCAAATCAATAAACGTTTTTAATTCGGATTTATTTATTAATACATCATCTGGAGTAGTGTTCATTAAATCTCTAATAAAATTGTTTATTTTATTTTTGGCAAACTTTCCCATTAAACCATCGTTAATAAAAAAAGAATTTGTAAATAATTCATTTATATTAGCACCAAAAGTTCTTGAACTTCCCTCAATTTCATTATTGACTGTTAGCGGTTTTGAAATATTGGATAAAAATGTAACATTTGTGTTCGGAAAATCAGATAATATAAATGGTGAATGAGTTGTTAAAATAACTTGAATATTACCCTTAAATAAAATTTCAATTAGTTTTAAAAAATAATACAACCAATCTTTTTGCCATTGTGGATGAAAGTATAAATCACATTCATCAATCAGCAATAAATAATTAAAA
Organism: Neobacillus phoenicis; assembly: GCF_047302305.1. NCBI lineage: Bacteria > Bacillati > Bacillota > Bacilli > Caryophanales > Bacillaceae > Neobacillus > Neobacillus phoenicis. The sequence goes on from NZ_CP154847.1 coordinate 3,190,267, forward strand.
TCTTTTAAAGATAAATTAGCTTCTTCACTTTCTTCTGAATAATTTTCTTCATCTATTAAATCTTGTTGAATTTCATTAAGTGAATCATAAAATCTACCAAATAAATTCAATAAGCTTAATTGTCCACTACTCATTTCAGACCAATAAAAACTTAATATACTTGTAGAATAAAACCTTTCTTTATAAAAATTTATGAATGCATTAGTAATTGTAGAATTTGACTTTAGATAGTTACCCATCTCATCAGAATGAAAATCTAATACATCATTTATGAATTTAAATAGATTTTGATAATCTCTATAAATATTATCGAGCCTTTTTTTGATGGATTTTAAAATATCATTACTAGATTCATGTATTTTTACTTCTTTAATTAAATTCTTAAAAATAATTTCCAAGAAGTTATTTCCTTTTTTAGCATTATAATATGTATCAATAATAATTTCGTCATCTATATCATAATTATTTAAAAGATATCCAATTTGAATACAAAAACTTTGAATAAGGATTGTAAGAATTTCTTCTTTAAAACTGTTTTCCATACTAACATTAAAATAAATATTCGAAACATTTTCATTCTTAAATGCTTTAATAAATGACTCCAATTCAAGAGTTAGATTTTCAAAGTGATTTTCTATAGAATTGGGTTTTAAATAAATTTTCTCAGGTATGTTAACTAGTTTTTCTACCTCTAAAATGGATTTATATTCATTTACAAAAAATATTTGCTTACTAAAATCTTGATTCAATAAATCCTCGGGACTATAACTTGCTAATAAAGAATTTGTTGAAATATTTTTAAATTGCGGTAAATATTTTAACCTTTTATTTTCATACTTTCTTCTTAACTCCTTGTTGTACTCGAAATATCTTACATCGAAAACATTAGAAAAAAATATAGTTACTTGATTTTCAAAAAAATTATCTAATGGCTTATCCTTTATAACTTCATATTCAACGTTCTTATCAATTATTTCAATATGATTTAATTCAAAGTTACTATCAATAAAAATCTTTCCATCACTTTCAAACACAAAAATATAATTACACGAAAACATTCCATGTCTAATATACTCTACAATCATATCTAAAATAGTAGATTTACCAGTCCCATTTTCTCCAACAACAGCAGATAAATTTATATCATTGCTACGTTCATTTATTTTATAAAAATTCTCTAAAAATAATTTGTTTTTTGATACAACTAATTTATTCCCATTATATTTAATTTTATATTTTCCACTAAATGAAGTTTGAAAATTCTTAAATTTTTTATATGTCTCTACCCAAACAAAGACAATTTTCATTTAAACACCTCTTAGGCTAAAGTTTACCACTTATATATATATTAACCGATAATTTTATTAATTCTTTGTCTTTTAATGTGTAATCATTTATCCCATGCTTATATTCAGCTGAAACAGAAATAATAGAGTCTTCCATTAAACCATATTTCTCGCTAGAAATTTTAAACTTTTCTGGTTTAAAGACAAACCGCTTATAATAATCTTTTTCTATATAATTTATCCCAGACTGAGAATTTCTTGTGGTCTCATTATCAATGTAATACTCATTTTCTTTTTTATTTCCTTTATTATCAATGTAACAATAATCTAACCTAATAATATGCGGTTCTTTATCGTATTCAATACTTCTGCTGTTTCCATCATTTGAAATATATATTTAGATATGACACGTATTTAATAAATCAGTATCCTCACTTAAATTAATTGAAAGATTATTAGTCCTATCCCCTAAAGAAAATGATTCAAATTGCCAAGATGGGAATATCATTTTATATCTATCATACAAATTTTTGTTCACTGTTTTGAAATATAAATCAAAAGCCTCTCTATAAAGGTCTTTTCTACTGTTTAATTCTAATAACATTTTATTAACATTTATTATCAAGGCATTAAACATTTCATAAAAATCTTTTTTACATTTTTTTCCTTTTAAATATTTATTAAAACGTTCTCTATATTTATATTTTTCATTAGAGAATATGCTAGAAATAAAATTATTTTTTTGGTATTTTATTTGAGTAGATATTTAGTTCTTTGGACTTTTCAGTTAATTCTGTTTTCAATTGATTTAACGCCAAGTTATATTCATTATCAGCAAGCTTCCAGAACACTTCTAATTTCTTCCTATTCTCTTCTAAAAGTTCAATTTTCCTTTTTAATTCATCTTTTTCAATGTCAAGTTTATAAAATTTGAATAAATCATCCAGCTTAAATTTCACTTCATCATATAACAAAAGATTTTTATTACTTGGTGATTCATACATTTTCAATAGAGATGAAATATCTTTAATCATCGAATGTTCAAAATTAAATCTAGTAAATCCATATTCATAATTTGAATAAATACCTTTAATATCTTCAAGTAATATCCCCAAATAATAATCTAATTAGGAGTTACTCATTTGTGTGTTTGAAAAACGGAACTTAAGTTCATATATAAAAGAATTCAATTGATTAAATCCAAAAAATAAAGGCAATAATCTTTGGAAATACTCCTGTTCTTTTTCATCTAAGTACTCTTTTTCTACCTCTTCTAATACAACCATTTGAAAGTCCTCTAAAGTGCAATGATTTTCAATCATATACTTAAAAATCTTACACGATTTAAACCCCCCTTCATAAAAAGAACCAGACTCTGAAAAGAAATATTTATAATACTCATCATAAGAAAGCCTATTTAAAGCAATAATTTCTGAAAAGTGCTCTTTAAATCTTCTTTGTATATTGGTTGATTGTCCTATATAAAATGGGACAATCTTTTTAGAAGTAAAATTGTCTATGTATATCATATAAATACCTGAGTAATTATATTTTGTTTCTGGTGTAACTTCCCTATGTAAATTCTCATGTACCAATTGTTTTACTTGGTGTTTTATATCTTGGAAATTATCTTCTCCATATTTTCGAATAGCATCGTGAAAATGGAAACCTTTTTTCTTCCTTGCATCCCTTAGATGCTCATATATTCTTTCGTTTAAGGATTTTGTAGTTTGTCCAATATAGACTTTACCATTTACTACGTTAGTTTCTTTGTAGATTATTCCTATCATAAAATTGACCCCTCTTCAATGATTAATTAGTTTCACATCCTTTATGGACAGATGAGAAGTCATTTAAACCTAAAATTATTATTATCTCCAAGTTTTTTTATAAATAATCCAATATGAATGGATTATTAAAAGAAATTTACTTTAAAAAAACAGCCTAATTAGAGGCTGTTCCACTTAACATCCGTATAAAATCTTTCTTTTAACTACCTCTGCTTACAAGAGCTAATTATTCCATAACTCAGTTAAGTCTACTGTCTGGCTTTTTGGTTGTAACCCATTATTTAATATCGGTATTTGAATAGCAATGGGAGAGTCAGTAGCAATACCCGTAAAAATACATCCACCTGGTGGTAGGATTGGAATTGATTCAAAAGAAACTTGGTCAAGAAAAGAAATTGTTTTACTCATAGTCAGCAAATCATTATTGTTAATTAACCTATGGATAAACACATTATGTAATTGTGAAATTATAGTATTAGTAATATCAGAAGGTCTTTGGCTCGAAATGGTCAAAAAAACACCAAATTTCCTACCTTCTTTTATAATCTCTTCAAAAACCTCTAAGCGGTAATCTTTCCAACTTTCTGATTCTCGGAAAGAATTACTTGATAAAATATTGTGTGCTTCATCAATAATTAGATGTAAGGTTTGCCCATTGTTATTATGAGTTGCTTTGTGTTCCTCATAAGCTGTTTTAGTAATAAGCATCGGGATAATTTTTCTCATATCCAAATTAACATCTCTTAAAGAAATACAAATTAAATTTCCTTCTAAAGAAGAGGCTGTAAAACCTACCTCACTAAATTCTAGCACCTTATTCAGTTCATTTTTTCTTTTATTAAATCGAGTAAATAGTGGGGAAATATGTTCAAATTGTACAAAGCTTTTCAGGACATCATCTACTAACTTTAAACCCAATGTTACCTCAAAAAATTTTAAGTATGAAAATGCATTAGTCGCTTCAGTAAGCATACTATCCAGTTTTTCCTTAAATCTTTGAGATTCAATATTAATATTATTTACATTATGTGGACCAAAATAAATATTCCCGTTACCGTTGACGATGTAGCCATGTGTATTGTCGTTTACTATGTTTCGCTCACGACACAGCGTATTGTTATGCAAATTATAACTTCTTAGAATTTCGATATGTTCATCGTTTTCATTTAAATTAAAAAAATCACAGATACAAGTTTTTAGAACGCTTAATGCATCTAACTCTTTATTTCCAATTCCATTTTTATTAAGAATGTTTTTAAATTTACTTACAAGTGTATTTATAATATGCCTTACAGTTTGAATATTCTCATCTTTTCTTAAATACTCTATATAATTTAATGTTCTCTTAAGAAAAGGTTTTTGTGTTTTTTCTGTAGCTTCAAGAATAATTGCCCAAAATTCATCATCTAACCATGAGTTTTTAATTTTAAGTTTATTGTGAGGTGTTCTGGTTGACAAGATAATATTTTCCTTTTGGTGAGTAATAACTTCGTCATGGCTATACTCCCCATTAAAATCAACAAGTACAAATTTACTCTTATTATTAAAATTTAATCCTAACTGAAATAAGTTATAATAAATTCGGGCGAGAGTATTTGATTTTCCACTACCAGTATTACCAAATATACCAATATGACTAGCAAAAAGTTTTGAAACGTCAGCCTCTACTTCCACATCATCAAAAAGAGCAGAACCAATACTAACCTTTTGTGTAATTGAAGAGTTACTATTTACATTATAAATTTCCCTTACCTCTTCTTCAGCCATTAAAAAAACTTCATTATACAAAAATGGTAATTCCCTAACCCCTCTTATAAACCTTTTGTTATTTATGAATCCAATAACGGAAGCCTCTACAAATCTATCATGAACAGTACTATTATTTGGCTTATATTGTTCACGAATTATTGTTTTCTCTTTTATAAATTCTTTGTCAATTTTAACTATAATGTAAACATAATCCTTTTTTATTTTTAAATAACTACCTATTCCTACATTCCTATAAATCTTCCCTTTAAAAAATAAGTTACTTAAATTTTTATCACTATCTATTATAATAGTTATTTTTCTTCCTGATACTTCAACTACATTCCCAATTTTTGAAAATGCTACTTCCTCCAAATATACTTTTCCAATCAACGCTTCATTCTCCCCCAGCTACTTGAATATAGATATGTTCAAAAATGTTAATAAAGTTCTTAAAATCACAGTTAATCCTTCCCTCTGCAGTAAGTGTTTTATTTGCATAAACAAAATTACCTTCATGGGAAATTGTAGAACTATTATGTATTCGAACAACCTTAAAGTTTTCATGACCATCAAAATATTGTAAAATACTTTGTTCATCTGCGTAGCTAAAAGGGAAACAATAAATAGTTAAGCTGGGATTACCTAAAGCCCTTAATGTCATGGAACGTATATGCTCATCAGCAAAGGAAAAACCAAAACATATAAGAATACTATTTTTCCTCTCGAGTTCATTAGCGAAAAAACGTGATAAATCGTAGTATATATGTTCCATTAAAGTTCTTACAAATTTTTGCTTAGTAGGCAAGATTATAGGTACATTGGTGTTTTCTTTTAAAAACCCATTTGAATTAATATCGCTATTGTTAATAATAGGAATTGATAAATTATTTGTAATAATAATATTCTCTCTATCTAAGAACCAATTAACTGAACCATGTATCTTAACAATATTGAAAATAGGGGATTCATACTCATAAGAATAAGAGTCGCTCATAAGAGTAATTCTCTTCTGAAAATTTTTACTTTCAAAATACCGCTTAAGATTCCCGTTTCCACCATCATTGTAATTAAGTCTTAATTCTTCTAGTGCAGTTTTAAAAAACAAATCATAATTTGTTGTAAATATATTTATCTTTTTTGGAAGTTTATCTGAGGCTCTTAAAAGAATTAGATTATATATTAATTTTAGAAATTGTTTATATTCTCCTAAAGTTTCTCTAGTTTTTTCAAATTTAGACAAATTTTTTTGAAACAGTATTTTATTTGGTGTAACAGACTTTCTAATAAACTCATTTAACTTTTCTGAAATTCTATTTAATTTCTCTCGACTTGGCTCAGCTTGATAATCTCTAATAATCTCCGTAATTTCGATTTCAAAATTCCCTAAACCATTTATTGCTTTAATCGATGCACCAGCACCAACAAGAAAGCTTACATACATTACCGCTTTCAAAATACTTTTTTATATCATTTAACACTTTATTCAAATACGGACACTCCTTACTTCCAAATATCGACAATATAATAATATATAAAAAATAAGTTGAGTGTTTTATTTTTTGGCTCTTTTCGTAAAGAATGTTGCACTTGGACGTTTATGGGCTTTTGAACGATTTTTTAAAAAAATCAGCAAATTCATACCAAGACACAACTATTTTTTGGGGGATTGAAATGCGGATAGAAACTAATTTTCATAATATAGGAAAGAAAAGCGAAGATACAAATGATAATAAGTTTGACAAAGAGAGGCTATCAAAATTAACAATAGCACAAATATATGGTTAATTATTATTATAAAGCATAATATAAAAGACAAAAAATATTTAAGGATAGACCCAAGATTATAATGATAGATATGTGTATGTCTACTCGTTCTTCATTTTATTCATTACAGTATTGTGTGTATCTGCGCGAAACCAGTGTACAAAAAAACGAGGGAAGAGAACCCCCCCCCTTTTGCTGTATAATATATGGTTTTAAATGTTTAAGATATATCTGTTTGGTCTTCTGGATTGTCCAAAATACTAATGTTTTCTAAATACTTCCGATAATTCTTAACCAGTTTCTTCGTTAAGACTTGTCCCCCACTTACCGCTTGCAGCTTCAAATTATGAATGGTTGGAAACTTGGATGTAATATGTGTATTCGCTATAGGAGGAGCTACAACAATCCACTGGATATTGAGCAATTCCAATAGACTGAAGGTCGCTTCAATTAATTCTCTGGCAGACATGGTTCCAAATGGATTATCTGATACGATAAACAAGGAACTGTTATCCTCAACACGTTGTCTCATTAGCATGGAAAGAATCATGAAGTGAGCCAATAAGGTCTGCCCTCCGCTTTTGGTTGAGGAGCGTGTACTTCCAATATTAATGGTTTCCCAGTCCTTGTAGGTAAGAAACTTTTCCTCGCCTCGTAGTAATCCACCATCAATGTCCGGAATATGAATCATGAGTTTTGGAAACTCACCAAGTGCTTTTAGGGTTAATTTAGAGATATTAACTGTCTTCGCTACATCATGAACGGTCAAATCATTTACCCGCTCTTTGTATCGTTTCACATAGTGTTCAATCTCGTTGAGACAGAAGTCCTTCACCGATTGTTTAATGTCTTCGTGGTTAAACGGGAAAGGATAATTCTTATTGAACTTGGCTAAGCGTACCCGCTCCCCTTTCCAGTTAATAAGGGTCATTTTTCGAACCAGGTCTTGTAGACCATTGATGATGTCCATGATTCGTCTCGCTTGTCTATCACAATATAAGTCAATGGCTTTATCGGCTTTTTCTTTTTGCTCCAGTTCATCCTGTAAGTTATGCGTTGCCCAATCCAGATAATTATCTAAGGAATTGACAGCTTCTTCAAAGCTCATATCACGTATTACAGATAAGAAATGGACCAATTCTCGTTGATAATTGAGCGGAATATTTGTAAACGATTCAATTGTATCCTTTATTTGATTGATACGAGTACGCAGATGGTCTTGGTGAACGCGAAACCGGTTCGTTGCGGTGTTGTTTTCATGGGTCCACTTGGTGTAATAATCCATTGGATTGAGAACAATCGTGACTCGTTCTTCCTGAGTAAGCGTTTCGGGAACCAGGCTCTTCGTAGCAAGACCCATAGATTCCAACAAACGAGTCGTCGTATGGATATCATCAATGGAACGAGATAATTTCGTAATCTCTGACTTCGCTGCATTTGATTTTTGTTTGATTATATCCCGTTCCTTGCGGTAGGTAGCCCGCGCTTCTTGGCAGTCGGTAAGCTCCACATACTGAGCTCCTTGAGGATAGTCCTCGTCTATTTGGTCCTTCTTCCGCTGCAACCTCTTTTCTACCGATACCATTAGTTCTTGGTTGGCATTCATTCTTTCCAAAATAGAGGTGACTTGTTTTTCTGCCTCTTTCACTGATTGTGCTAATTGGCTCACGATACTCACTAGATGAACCTCATCTTCTGTCGGTGACTCCATCGTTTTCCACTCAACACCCGCCAATTGTTGCAGTGTTTGTTCCATATGTGTTATCTTTTCGTTTAAAACATCCACGCGGGCATTGATTTCAGCAACTCGGACGTTTTTGTTACTTAAGCTGTTTTGCAACTCTCTGTAAGTAGTTAATTGATGGAAATCCTCTTTAGCCAACGAGCGAGGGTACGAGTGAATACGTAAATCACCTTCCCCAATGGTTTGGTGTTCGTCCGCAACCGGCAATTGTATCTCTTCGAGCATTCCTTTTAACGAGACAAAATTCAAATTGGTATTTTTCCACCATTCCTGAAAGCTTGATTGGTTATTGGCATCTTGCGTCACGTAGGATTCTGTTTCCTTCTCCAATTCCCCAATAGTAAACAGTAATTGAGCTTCCAATGAAACCAATTCGGTTCTCAGTTTTTTATTTCCTTTATAGGTATCTTGCTCCTGTTTTAGTTGAAGAAGTTCTTCTTCCTTTTTTATCAGGTCTTGGATTAACTGGTTAAAGGATTCAATGTTCCTATCCGTTTGCACAAGAAGTTGTTGAATGCGTTGGAGCGTCTCCTTTCTCGTTGTTTGCGCTTCCTCTAAAGATTTCTTTTGTGATTGGAGACGCACGACTTCTTGCTCCCATTCCAAACGGATTTTTCCCTTTAGAAGAATATCTATTTCTCGTAATGCTTTTTCGGTCCTACCGATGGTTTTATTGATAAGCTCCATTTGAACTTCGGCATTATCTAACTGCGATTCTATCGAAGCTTTCCACTGTTCAAATTCATATTCATCCTCTACAAACAGAGAACTGCGGTCCTTCAATAAGTAGTTCATCTCGTCTTGTTTGCTTAGAAACGGGTTCGTTGTAATATGTTTATCTTTTTTGCTGGACTGTGTTTTATCTACCAGAACAACATGATTCCGTATCAATTCATCTTGGATGAAAGAGAAGTTAATCGATTCAAATGCATTTTCCAAAATGACAATGCTGTACCGTAAGGCTGGGTTTTTCTCTAGTTCCCGGCGGGCTTCTTCTTTAGACAATTGATGTAAATACTCGGTTCCATACATACACTCAATTTTTTTAGCATCCAATGCCTTTTTCACCTTTGATAAATCAGCATTGGGAATATAGGCATGTATCTTTTCCCCTTCCTCAATTAAAAGGGTATCTTCTTGCACGGTCCACATTTTTCTCATTTCAGCCTGATGTTCGTTGCGTTTATTCACTAGTAATTGAGATAATTGCTTCTTAATGTCATAGAATCCATCTCTATCTTGCTCTTGAGGTAAAGAGGTGCGTAATAGGTTAGACGCTTCCGCTATCCATTCTTTCTCAACCGCAGCCACCGCTGTTACTTGTTCTTGAGCTCGTTGAATTTCTTCGCCCAGCGTTTCTAAAAGTTGTTCCTGTTTCGCTATCTCTATTCGGGTCGATAACAACTCATCTGTTAACCGTTTTTGTTCTACTATCGCATCATTTCGGATTGTTTCGGTTTCACTGCGTTCCTTTTGTGTCTCCTCTATGGTTTCTGGGATATGATACGTCAGGTCCACTCCATACTGAGAGGATGCAGAGGCTAGTTTCGATTCAAACTGTTCCATCTCTTTCGTTAGGTCATGTATCCTCAGAACCATCTGTTGCTGTTTATCCCGCTCGATTTTCGTTTCATTCTTAAGCTCTTCAATCTTCTGTTCGTGAGCTTTACGAGAGCGATGATTTCGGTTGATTTCCTTTTCCCAATTTGCGTAAATGCGGGTCCAATTTTCCCGGAAGTATGCCACTATTTCTTGAATTCCTTGATTAGCCGTTTTAACATCTTCCGACTCAAGAAGCGACTGGAGACTTTTTTTAAGAGTATCGACTTCCTCTACTACACTTCCCCTTCTTCTTAATTCTAAATTAATGAGTGCTTGTTTATGTTCCTTATTTAAACGCTTTTCCGCAAACTCCGCTTTCTTTTGTTCTTCCTCCATCAGAAAATATTGACCATCTAATTCGTCCCGCTCCTGGTGAATTTCAATATAGTCCACATTCTGTAGCTTCCATTCGGCTATTTGTAAGTCAAACTGACGGCTTTCCTCTTCTTCTCTGAGTTTGACTACTTGCTGTTCCTTTGTTTCCACCATCGTGCTGAGAAGTTGATTCAATTCCTTCCCTTTGTTTTGCCACAGTTCATGGTTTTGCTTGAGCTCTTCTCCTTCTTTAAACCGGTCTTTTAACGGGTAAATGTGGTCATTGATTTGTTCTATGCTGTCCACCATCGCCATTAAATCAGGAAGCTCTTTCGCTATTTTCAGCGTATCCAAAAAGGAATGAGAGACGATGGAATACACGCCCTCTTTCCGGGAATCGATTCCTTCGATTTTATCATTTAACGCAGGAACAAGAAGATGGTAATACAACCCTTGGTTATCTGTCGCTCCCGTAAAAAACCTTTCCAGGCTCCCTTCGCCTACGTTGATATTCTTTAAGATGGTAACGGTATTCGCATCATACCCAAACTCTTCAATCTTCGAGAGATATTCTTCCCTTTGATACTTGGTATACACGCTAAAGTGCCCATCTGCCTTCAACATATTCTTCCATTCATCAAAAGGAAGAGCCTCTTTTTCTTGTTCGTTCCATAATGGGAAATCAAAAATATCCAAAGCTTCGTTCTGCCCGGGTTCACTAACATATGTAAAAAAATCCAATTCAATCGGCGAAGAGGATTCATTTTTCATTTCTCTAGTAGACAGACGCGGTATAACAGTAATCCCTAAAATGACACGTTTATCAAGAGAAAGATACCAATCTTGAACAATATGAAAGGTATATTGAATCGGTTGTTCATCAGCATTAAAAAAGAAGTGAGCAACTTGATTCGAATCTCCTTTCCAAGAAGTGAGCGGGTCTAAAGTTTGAAACAAACATTGAAAGTAAACCCCTTTTCCCCCACCGTTTCGAAGGATATTCGCTCCGTGTCCAGGCAAAGAATCTGGAATGGTATAGTCAAACTGCATATCTTCCGTTTCAATACGTGCAGCATCGTAACGGAGTCCGACGATTCTCATTTTCGCAAGTCTTGCTTCCATTACGCCCCCACCTCTCCAGATTCTTTGGTATCTTGGAATAGCACTTGTATTAATTCGTAGCGGTCTTGGTATCGGTCCATATTGCCAAACCTTGCTTTCAACCGTTCAAAAAAAACAGGTGTTGGCGTGGCACGCGAAGTTGTTGCAGTGCGCTCGATGTACACCATTCTATCTTTTTCTAGTTCTTTTACCGCACAATCAATAACCCCCAATCGAGAGTCTTTAACGTACTGAATTCTTCCATTTTCAACCTTGCTATAACGGAGAATCTTCCATTTGTTATACATGTCTTTAACAGCAAGGGACCATTCTTTCGAGAATTGACCATCTGATGCTTTGTCTTTCTCATACCATTGTTCTAAGTTTTTACTTACTAGGTCCTCAATTTCTGCATACGATAACCCTTCATTCTCCCATTTGATTTTAGAAGTATCGATGTCGTTATCTGCCTCTGCACAAAGGACCATCCATACTACTCCTAATAAATACAGGTCGATACGATTTTGGTAGGTTTTCACTGTCTTCTTTAGTTCACTTATAGGGTTAGTCAAGATGGAATCGTGAGGTTGGACCAATAAGTGAAGGTTTGAGCCTTGTTTGGCAACTCGCAACCCAAATGAATCTGCGTATCTCCTGATACAATTTCTAACTTCCTGTTCTGATAAGTAAGGGCTTACCAATGGATGGTCAAGTGGAAGAAACTTCTTTGCCCATAAGGTTGCCATTAGGTCAGATGATGCTGTTTGGATTTGTGCATGATTCATAATCATTATGCTCCTTTAAGGTTAATAGAAAGGTGGATACGTCCACTTTATTTCGTAATATAATAGAGTGCTCTGATGGTAAACTATCAATCGCTTTTCCTCTTAATGATTCAAATTCCTCGGGATAGGCTTCGAGTAGGCGAGCCAGTAACATCGCCTTTTCATCACTGTCACTCTGTAAGTTTTCCTCGTTGATTACGAACGGCTCCTCTACTGAGTCAAAAGCAACCCAGTAATCAAATGCCTCTCGATTTTGAACCCATCGAGCGAGTGAGAATTCATCTATACTTTGTAGATGTTTTAACGATACTCGACCTTTATCACGAAGTTCTTCAAATATCGGTTTCCATAAAGATAGAATAGAATCCCAATCCGGTTCCACGGGTTTTAATGGACTCCCATTTTTCTTGTCGATGTTGCCAAATGATTGGTGATTCGATAGTTCCATTTGATCTTCTATTCCCCATTCCAATGGGAGAATACTTGGTTTAATCGGAGAAAATAGAGATTCCACCAATGTAATCATGTCCTCGGGATGGGCAAAGCCCACAGCTTGGGCTTTATCTTCCCAAATATTTTTGCGAAAGGATGTCATGTTGGTCAGCCACATACTGCGAAAGGTACTGGTACGTATCTGTAACTCTAATCGAATGTTCTCAATGACCAATTTGGCTAACTTATCATGGTTAATTCGAGTTTTTGAGATACGCTTCGTTAATTGCAAATAGGTATCTTGATGTTCTGGAGATACGGATATTTTCCGGATAATTCGCTCTAGTTTTTCATACTTCTTAGCTTCATCATCAAATTGCAATTCCACATCTTTTAGGTGCTTCCCCCACCGGTTCTTGTGTAGATAGATGGTATTTTTGGGATTCCGGATGAGTTCGTCCTTATGAATTTTTTCTTCCTTGTAAAGGGTGATGAGCCGGTGATTCAAGGAATCAAGCATTCGTAAGGCAACCTTTAGTTCTCCTTTTTCAATCAACAATTCCACTAAGAGCTGCTGAATCGATATAGGAAGTTGTTGCTGAATTTCGTTGGTATTCAAAAACAATGCTTGTGCCACTTCAGATAATTTATAAACGATTGTTCCTTCTTCAAAATCGGTGGCATCTCTGTCCATTTCTAAGTATTGGAACTGGAAGAGTTCCCACTGCATAGTCTTCTCATTAAAAAAATGCTCTTGGAAAGAGAAGATGTGTTTGGTACTCTCGGTGTTAACCAATAACGCGTCGACTACTTTTTCCGCTTCTTGATAATCACACTCCAGTCTCATGGCATCTGCCATTTGGACAACCGAATGAATTAAATCCTCTCTGGTGCGGTTTACATCGTCTAACAACTCTTGATAAAACAGTTTGGCTAAGAGTCCGAATGATAAAGGGCGAGCATACGGCTCAATACCAGGACTAAACTTGGCACCCGTTCCAAGCAGCCAAATAGGAATGAGTGTTTTGAGCCGTTGTCCCATATCTTCCATTGCTAACCTCAATGCCTTTTCCATCAATCAAACCCTCCTTTATTAAAGATGGTTTCGAGATTCAGACACTCTTGCGGAATTCGTTTTTGCTCCTGCCACAGCCTCTGAATCCCTTCAAACGTTTGGGGGTACTCTTTAAATTCCTGTTGAAGCATCATCAGGTGCCGGTCTACCACTCTTTGATTTTTGTGAATAGGCGCAGCAAACTCCTCAATAAACGAAATCATAAAGGAGTAAAATGCATGAGCCATTGATATATTCCATTCTTTGTACCTCTGTTTTAGTCCGAGATAAATATTATAGCCCTCATAGTCCAAGTCACCTGTATACCGTATGGTCAGTTCCTTGGGGTTAGGGTTAAGTTCATAAAGGTAATCAAGTGTATCGGAAATGCGATATCCCTCTCCCCACACGACATAATGAGGGATAGGACCAAAATTCCACGGAAGACCATTTATCAAAATCCATTTGAGGGTTTCGAACGTAGATAACCCTTCAATCACCAACACCTCTTGTTGGTGCTGTTCAGGACATTGTTTGTTTTCCCAGTAGTGGAATGGTTCCCTCACTACTCGATAGCTCAAATCTTCAGGGGTGAGATTCAACCTCGACAATAGGCGCTGACCATATGAGGATGCCAATAACTTTTCCGGTTCAATTTCATCTGGCAGCTGCATGTTTTTGAATAACATTAAAGACCGCTCCTCTCTTGTGATAATGCTACGAGTTTCATTGGAGGATAAAAATTGATAAAGAGCCGATATCTTCTCCCATTCATCCACCGTTTGATATTTTTTGTGCCGTAAATAAAAATTAATATCTAGAAACGTTAACACCTTTCCGATGTCTACCTTACTCCATTCGTTCTCTGTGTATCTTGGCAGCAGCCAATACGTTTGATGCAGGGAAGGTTTTTTCCAGTTCGCCGTCGGCTTCGATAATTCTTGAAGTATACGCTGTGCTCTCAGTTCCTGCACTTCGTCGTAAAACCGTTTGTACCCGCCCGCTCTCTCGTATTGTTCGATTGAACCTAGTATATTCACGACATCTCTTTCTAGCTTTTCGATTTTCAATAGTTTTCTTGACGAGCCTTGTTTTTCTTGATACCGGTCTACTACTTCTAGGATGATTTCTCTCATTAACAACCACTTCTGTTCCAATTATTTTAGGGTATTATTGCGTGTATACCACGCCTCTTGTCTTACTAATCAATATGGACTAAAGCTATTATTTTTAAACTCATTTGGGACTGATTTGTCTTGCAGGAAAATAGGACTAGAGAATGGCTCATCCGAGTGATGTGGCAAAGTTCTATATGGTGATATACTTATGGTTTCAACTACTCTGATGATGATTTAAAATGAATTGGAACCAAGAGATTAAATGATAGTAAATCAAACAGTACCTGGATTGAATCTATAGAATCACAAGCTAGGATACCTACTCGCGGTGTTTAAGTTGCGGTATTCCTTCGTGAGGTGAATGGCACGAACTATTTTTTTGCCTAGTACAAGTTACACATTAGAAGGAGATTAATATGACTACAGTAAAATTAATCAGATATGAAGTGGTTAATGATATCAATCCCAAGCTAAATTGTGGATTGTTTGTTTTTCTTTTGAAATGTTAGATACCAAACATTATCCGAAGATGAGATTAAACTCTATAACCATTTAATGAGTCAGCTGACGGAGCCGGATATCTAAATGGATATTCCTTGTGCATTCTACTTCACCGAAGAAGGTTATATGAAGTTTTCCTATCTGGTACAAGTGATTGAAAAAGCACTACTCCCCGTTTTCGAAATCAAAGAGAGTTACTTAGTATTGGATGAGAAGGACAATCGCATCGTGTATCAAGATGCTATGCAGGTAGCTGTAAGGTGCAACGGGTAAAGGAAATAAAAAATGAGGGAATTCAGTTAATAAAATAATAAGGCTCTTTTCGAAAAGATTATTGCTATTTGCTATAATAAATCTTAGTAGAATTATAGGGGGGGCAAATAGATGGATAAAAACAGAAATAAACATATTTGGATTGAAGCTGAAGAATGGGCAGAAGGTGAATGGAATGTCGAGGATACCAATCTCGATGTAATCGTAACCTTTTCTGACCGCTCTATATGGATTGCAAGTTTTTTTACCTATAAAAACATTCAAATGATTATTTAAATTATGCTTATAGTTTTCTCAAAGTCAATCCCAGCTACTAAAAGGGTTAAAAATCGGAAAATCGGTCTACAGAAAAAAAAACGTTAGTACAATCTAACGGTTTAGTTAAATATTCATGATTTAAAAATCTAGAAAAAGTAGCAAACTTCATTTAGTAACTTACTTAAACACGCTTTTTAATGGGCTAAATGTATTGTGTTGACGCTTTATGTCTATGTTGGTCATTTGAATATATTTACGAGTCATACTCATGTCTGAATACCCAAGTATTTTTTGTAAACTGAAGGGGTCACCTCCGTTCAAAATATAGAGTAAAGCCTTAAAACATGTGGTCGAACAGCTTTTTTTATCCCAGTAAGCTTAGCCACTTCATGAAGTCTAGTTCTCCAAGTATTAGAAACCATTTCCCTACCGTCGTAAATCAAGAAAAGGAGGTCTTCTCCAAAATCCTCTGATTCAATAAAATACTCCTTGAGAAGCTTCATGGTCTTACTCGAAAGAGGAACTTCACGTGCTTTCCTTGTTTTGGTATTCATAGCTTCTAACTTAATTACCCCAGCTTTGAAATCAACGTTACTCCGCTTCATTGCTAATAGTTCAGATATACGAACCATTGAATCAAGAAGAACCATGACCATAACTTTATCTCTAAACCCAACAAAAGTAGATTCATCAAAAGCGTTTAATAAAGTCTTTATTTCAGATACTGTTAAAGCTTCAATTGTGTCTTCTGCTGTTTTCATTGGTTTGAACCGTTCGTGAATTGGAGTATCAATAAGATTATCCAGATAACACCATCGAACGAATGCCCTCATTGTTCTTACACGAATGTTTACGGCAGTTGGTTGAAGACCCTTTTCATTCAACATGAAATCAGCCCAACCAAGAAACACATCAAGTGTCATTTGCTCCCCTAATAAGTCCTGTTCTAGATAATCCAGTAACCACTGAAAGTGAATCCTATACTCCTCAATTGTACGAGGTGCTAAACCCTCAGACTGTTTAAACCACATAAAACGCTCAAACATCTCACACATTGTAAAGCTTTCAGTGACCTCGCACACAGTGTCGTTCAAAATGAACAAAAGACTGTGTAGGTGAGAAATTATGTAAATGATTGAAAATCTTATTTGGCGGGACTGCGTGGGAATCGAACCCACCAGACCTGGCACGCAGGTCTCAAGCAGTTTTGAAGACTGTGGAGGACACCAGTACCCCATTCAGCCCCATAGATGTTAGCGTTAAATCAACGTTTCTAGCATGTTCCTCGCCAGTCTTAATGCGAAGTTCTCGCCAGTCTCACTCTTAACTACCACGGTCTTATTATGGATGAAGTATTCACTTTTTTCAAGTGAAATAATGTGTCAAAATTAAGAAAATCGCTATCAGAATTAACTTCTAGCGACTAAAACTGGATTTGTTTTATTCAATTATTTTCTTTAATTTTCACCACAGCATCTTCACCGTATTTAGTAGGTACGATTTCATTTAGATAGCATCTTAAAATTAATGCCCTGATAGCTTCATTGATTTCGCTGTCAGTAATTGCATCTTCATTTTTTACTTCAATGACTTGATTTGTGATTTCCTGTAGAATCTGAAATTCATTTTCATCTAATTCTAAAGTGAGTTTTTTCATGGTTGATTCCCTCCCTATCAATTCGCTTTCTATAGTATGTGTAGTAATTTCAACTAAGCCTTCAGCTTATTTTTGTTAGCTTGATTTCACTTCAATAACGGAAAGCCTTCTGATTTCAGACATAAAAAAAACAGCCTATTACAGCTGGTTCATTTTAAGCCAAAACAAATGTACTAAGATAAACAGTAATACACCAATCTTCATACCAGTAGATACACCTAAGCTATGAATCAATTCGCCCGTTATCCCCCCTACGCAGATAAAAGGCATGTACCGTCCTCTATAAATCTTCCTTAGCATCCCGATTCCCCCTTTTATCCTTTATTCTAAAGGTATAGTAATTATCAGACAATAGGCTTAATTTTTTTATAGCGAAAAATTTTTCACCAGTCTTTTTGATAAGCCAACCCCCACGGCACCCCCGCCTATACCATCCCCAAAACTTCTTTCATTCTTTTGTTTATTAATAATCAATCACTACATAAAAAAATAAACCAGCCTTTAAGCTAGTTTATTTCCGTTTCATATTCCTTGATAATTTTATAAAAGGTATTCTTTTTAAGTCCTAATAATCCCATAAATTCCACGGCTGTAATCTCTTTATTTATCCACCTTTTATAGTTCCGTATTAGTGTATCCTTTGTTTCCTTACTTAGTGTTTGTAAATTAAGTTGTGGACGTCCTAGATGCTTCCCTTTAGCTTTAGCTACAGCTATCCCTTCAGACTGTCGCTGTCTGATATTATCACGTTCCCTATCAGCTACAAAGGATAGTACCTGTAGCACTAAGTCCGATACGAATGTACCCAGCTTATCTTTATGATTCGTGGTATCCAGTAAAGGCATATCTAACACTTTAATATCAGCTTTAATATCTTGGGTGATACTTTCCCATTCTTTCTTTATATCCTGTGAGTTCCTACCGAATCTATCAATTGACTTAATATACAGTAAGTCCCCTTCACGCAAACACTGTTTTAGGGCTTGGTATTGGCTTCTGTTGAAGTCTTTACCGCTTTCCCTATCAATGAATATATCCCTCTCATTAATGCCTAATTTCAGCATTTCATGAAGCTGTCTGTCGATGTTCTGTTCCTTGCTGGATACACGTATGTAAGCGAATGTCTTATTACTCATATTATCAACCCCAAACAATAGATTAATTGATTTAATCATACACCCAATGTTCGTAAAGGTAAACTGAATTTTATAAACGTTTATAAATATATTTTAGGTTTTTTATAAACACTAACTGAAGCATCTTTACATTGTCCTTAAAAGTATACCTTAATAAACATATTTTTGAATCCAGTAAAGAAGTTGGTGGATTCGTATCTCATTCATGTATGCCCACCCCTTACAGCTTAAAACCTTCACTGATAACGATTATCAATTAGAAGATATTTGAAATCATGCCCTGTACGTGGCTACTTTGGGTATAGCTGTACTTACATTTATTTACTGCTGTATAGATAAATCCTCTAGTAATCTGATAGAATGGTATCGGGAGGGGGTGGATAATAATGGTCCTAATTACATTTCTTGATGGACAATCAATAGTGATTAACGAAGATACGATTTTAAATGGATATAAAGCTACTGCTGGGGATTCAAAGACAGAGTACTATCTCGAAAATCTCTATAGCAATTCTATTAACGGAAGATTAAGTTTTAATGGAGAACCATCCAGTTTATCTACTGCTATTCCTATGGTTGGGATAGCTGGATTTATCGGAACAGTTGATTATTTTTCTATTGGACGTGACACTGAAAATAATGTGTTATACAAAGCAACATCAGTAAAATCGATTCAAAATATGTAAAAAAAAAGACGTAGTGGCATATAGCTACTACGTTTTCTATCTATGCTTTTATTGATTCTTTCACTATTTTTGATGAAAGTCGTTCGAGAAGTGCAGCAGTTTCTTTTTTCTTTCTATCACTTTCTTCTCTTTCGATTTTTTCATCTAAGATAAATTCTATTCCAACCTTCACGATTGGAAAAATCTCCATACATGTTTCTTCAGGAAGTTCGTGAATACCTTTACTTAAAATACCATATATTTTCCTGTTTTCTACTAAGTAATCAGGTAAATAATCTTTAAGTTTTACGATTTTTTCATCCATTCGATTTGGAAAATTTTCTTCATTCCAATTTGCTTCAAGCTTAGCTTTAATGTGGGCTTCTTCTATTAGTTCTTCAAATATCCTACGTAAATACACCAATGAACCAGCCCCAACCCCGTGTGAGTGCAGACCGATACCTTTATTAAAATCAGTGTATTTTTTCCCGAGAATCTTACGATACTTTTTTGATTTATTTACGTTTAAATCAGCTAGTGAAGGGAACTGACCAAACTTAATTATATGATTGTCCTTTATTAAACAAGAAAAGATTAAGGTATGAGTTTCATTCATCGCACAAGTAAAGGTCTTTTCCACCTTCGGATACTTACTAATCAACTTATTATATTCAGATTGGTCAATCGCATCCATTATTTCATTTATTTCTTCATAACTGGGATAAGAATTTTGTCCTTCAGTTGTTACACTTCCTGGTGAAAACGAACGTTGTATTATTGGTGGATTGGTAGGGCTACCTACTTGTTTTTTTATTGGTTTTGTACTGAATATTCGATTAGCATTACAATCACAACAATAAGCTTCAATCTTATATTGTCCCTCTAAAAAAAGTTGCAATTCCTGTAAATCAGCTTTAGAAATACTTAACCCTACACCATAAAGTCCTTCATTTACTAGATAATCAGAAATCCGTTGTGACAATTAAACAGCCCCCTTTTCTATATAAAATCATATATTCGACAAGTATCGATTATATCCTCTATACATGAAAGAGTTTTATGTATATACCAGTTTTTTAAGTGACCCACCGAATCGCCAATGGCGATCGGTTTGGGGAACTGTTATCTATAGACACAAAAAAAATTCCCACCAGCTGAAATTAATCAACCAGTGGGGAATCGTGTATTAAGTATCTAAGTAAAGAAATTTAACCAAGCATGGTAAAGAATTTTAACCAGCCATACCAGTAAACTATAACCAATAAAACTATAATAATAATAATAATAATAATAATAATAGCTGATGAAACAGTTACATTTATCCTTTATTAGCTTTATCTCCTAGCCTTCGGCTAATCCTTCACTTCGTTCAGGATAAACTTTATTTAACTATATCTATACTATCTATCACTGTTACAGTGTTAGTAACAGATATTTATTAGTGTTATTTAATTTAGAATCATGAACGGAGTGAATGATTCACGAGAAGCTTTAGCTTCGAGTTAGTAACGCTTATTAACTGAATACTAAACGAAGTATCTAAGATACTACAGTAGTATTAGTAACAGTTATCTTATCTTTATCTTTCTGTATATATAGGCGGTTGAACCCCCCTAAGTTCTACAGAAGAAATGTTAAGTTTTTGAAAACGGTTATGAAAACAAGTCATATCAACGTTTGTAGATAATATCTACTAGCCTAGAGAAGGCATTTTTTGTAGAACCAAATTCGGCATTTTACCCCTATTTCAGCTAACCCCCTACTTGTCCTGTATACGGTACTGCCTTGTCCCTATTTTGATACAACCCTTGTCCTAAATTTAATATAAGCTATCCCTTCTATAATTGTGACACCTTTATGACAACTGATAAAACGTGTAGTATTTACACCCCTTTAACTACCTATAAGAGTGGAACTAGCTGTAGGATATTTGTTTTTACCCTTTCTGTTTTATCCTTCAGCTACTTCCAACATGTTAAAGACTTACTTTATATACCCTTCCAACAATTGAAAAGACGAAAGTCATGCCTTATAGGTATGGCTTCTTTTTTCGTATCTATTTTTAAGGACGTGACCCTATTGAAATATGAAAAGCATGAAGTACTGAAGATGCTGGACAGTGATACTATTTCTGCCCTTCTAAAGATATACGGCTTAACCTATCAGCACCTAGCCTTACCTTTACGATGCACTAGACAGAATGTCCTGTACCTACTTAAAAGTGGGAACATGAAGGATTATCAGAAGGCTATTATCTTAGATATTTTTACTAGCTATGGCATGGAAACAGCGGAACTGATGCTGATACATCAAATGACTTCTAAAGCAAAGAAACTGAAAGGACGTGGTATCAATGAATGAGATTAACTCTATCTGTCAGGAACTTATCGACTACAGCAAAGAATGGTATCAGGAAGAAATCACTAAAGAGGAATTGAATATAAAGCTGGAATTACTTATCAACCGTATTGAAAGGATAGAAATCAATTACCGTCAGCCGTTAGATTTGGCATCAGATAAGGCTAAGGATTCCTTAAACAGCCTATTATCTAAGACAAGATACAAGGCTATTATTGGCATCAATAATCTGATAGCTACGACAAACAAGAAAGCTTACACATCTAAGGTTAATTTCCTTCTGAAGAATAAGCTTTACTACGGTAGCCTACAGCGTACTATGAAAAATAACATTCAAGGTTACATCCACCGCAACCAGTTACATTACTGGAATCCTAACGTGGAAATTTTTAAGTTAAGGGGAAATGAAAATGAGTAACAGCGGAATCAATCAAGAAAGGCTTCAATACCTACAGAACTACTTCAGCAATCAATTAATTAAAGTAGAATTGCCTGTTTACAAGTCAGTAACCGCTAAAGGTACGGTACACTACTACTTCAATGAATCACGCTATGGATACAAGTTTAACAATGGAATAGCATGGGTTAAGCCTGAAGATGTCCACAAGTTTAGATATGAAAATAGTCCATTTATCATTCATGAAAATAAGGGGGAAAAGTAAGATGACAGTTAGACACCAAGTAGAATCATTCATAGAGGAATATAACAATAAGCTATCGGATCTTTACGGGAGATTACAGGATACTACAGAGAGAATTGAATACTTACAGCTAGAGGTTAAGATGCTTCAAGAGGTAGAAATACCTGAAGCTTCCGCTTCCGCTGTATTAAACGGTACTGATGAATCCCACGTTAATAAGCTGAAGAAACAGCATCAGAAGTACAACGATGAATTAGAAATGAAAAAAGAGGTCTTGCTAGTCATTAACCATGCTATTAAACAGCATCAGATTAAAGCTGGTGAAAAGCTGGTGGAACTGGATAGGCTGTACAGACAAGAAAAGTCTATTCAGGAAAAGAAGCACTACAGTAAGATGATGTACTATAAGAAACAGTTTATTGATTCGATGATAGAAGAAGGCGAAAAGCTGAAAGAATTAACTAGCCTTGATTATAAGATACAGGAAATCTTAGTACAGGCTGGTAGAAAGAATGGTGTTTTTGTGGATTCTAACGTAAAATCTACAGCTACTAATACTAATGATGGTCGTACTTATCTTCCGTTATCATTAACTGAATGTCAGCGTTTCGTCAGTGGGAACTATACAGAGTCGGATTACAAGTATTTAAAACCATTTAACAGCCTGAAGGACTTAGGATGATGCTGTATACTGTAGCCCTTCTTATAGCCTGTTACCTAGTCGTTAGGCATGAACTTAATGTACTTGTACGGAATCCAATTAAGAATCCTTTTGATAACTAAATACGTGTCTGCGAGAAGCCCTGTAGCGAAATTAGATTAGTAATGATGTACTATCATTCATCTGATTCACTATAGGGCTTTATTTTTTTCTATTTATAATCAACTGAAGAAAAAGGTAAAACCGCCCTGAAGCTGAAGGACGGTCTGAAATTTCATTTCCCAAATATGCTATTTATAGGTGAAAATGAGTTATGTTGTCTCCTTACGTCAGTGTTAGTCATCTGAATATATTTACGTGTCATACTTATATCACTATGCCCTAAAATCTTTTGAAGGCTGAAAGGGTCGCCACCATTCATAATATAGAATAATGCCCCTGTATGTCGAAATGTATGTGGTGAAACACGCTTGTTAGTAATTCCGGCTTCCCTACCAAAATCCCTCAAATTTATTCTAACTGTTGCATGATTCATTAGATGCCCATCATAAGTAAGGAACAAATAATCATCATAAAAATCTTCTGTTTCCTTCATATATTCTTTCAGTAACTTGGAGGTTTTAGTTGAAATTGGAACTTCCCTCGCTTTTCTTGTTTTCGTACCCATTGCTTCAAGCTTAATAATTCCGTTTTTTATATCTACATTACTACGCTTCATAGCTACCAATTCAGATATCCTAACCATAGTATCAAGTAGGACAAATACAATGACTTTATCACGGAATCCTGTATACATTTCGTCATCTATTACAGCCAATAATCTTTTGATTTCTTCAGGTGTAAATGATTCCAACGTATCTTCAGGTGCTTTCACTGGTTTGAAATTTTCATGTATAGGAGTATCAATATATCCTTCTGTATAACAGAATCGGATAAATGCACGCATAGTTCTAATTCTAATATTTACTGTCATCGGTGCCAGTTCTTTTTCATGAAGCATATAACCTATATACCCACGGAAATCTTCTAAGGTAACATTTTCACTCGTCATATCTTCACCAAGAAATTCTTTTAAATATTCAAAGTGGATATAATATTCATTAATTGTTCTAAGTGCAAGTGCTTCAGTTTTCTTAAAGGTCATGAACTTTCCAAACATTTCATCCAGTGTTAGTTCATCTAAAACCCTTTTTGTACTTTTTCCGTTACCTTGACCACGTTTATATTTACGAACTGTTTTCTGCATAAAAATAGCCCCCTACAAATATTTATAGGCGGTTAAAAGTGATTTTCCTCAACAGTCTCACTAAACAGTCTGCAACAGTTTAGGCAATAAATACAATTTAGACCGAGGAGGACATTTGATATATTAAACGCTAAAACCCTTGATATTACTGATTCCTACACGGTCTAAAACAGCGGAATCGAACAAGCAGTTTTGAAGACTGTGGAGGACACCAGTATCCCATTCAGCCCCGTGGAATGCAGTAATATCAAAGGGCCTTGGACAGTCTCTTGAACGTTTTTTGGACTGTTTTCCCTCAACCTCTACAGCCTCCATGTTAGATTAAATATTAACTTTTTTCAATTAAAAATATTGTCCATTTTGGAGTAAAGCGGAATCCAACCACAAAAAAAATTTAACAAGTTTTTTCCTTGGTCATACAATATAACCTTCCATTTCGAACTTGATTAATTTTGCTCGAATTGGCACGAACTGATTAACAACAAATCCGGTCAAACCTTTGATATAAAGCCATTTCTTCAAATGGTTTAAAATGGATTGTAATTTCAACTTGGCATGGACTTGGCACGGTGTTGGCACGAAATTTTATTTACATTCATAAATTGATGCGGTTTTCCTCCACAGTCTAGGTGAACCTTACCAAGGTAAGTGAGTTCTTACTAATAATGAAACAGCATCTTTCCAAACTGAATGGAGAGATGCTGTATTTGTTAGATAAACATTTGTTGCATGAAAGCATGTTTTTGGTTTTGTAGTTGTTCCAATTTCTTATTTTCATTTAATATTTTCAGATCCAGTAAATCTAAAAATTCTGCTATTTTCATTTGTTCCTCAATTGAAGGTATATTAAACCTTAAAGTAGAGAAATCCTTATAACTAATAGCTTTTCCATCTCTAATACCGTATGTTGTTGAGCTTAATCGTGAAATGAAATTTTCAGTTTTAAATAGCTTGGCAAAGTACAAATCATAAACCAATTCGCTTTTACTTTTGAATACAGTGTATGCAGGACTAACAAGACCTTGAAGGTTAGAAAATTCTATTCCACCTTGAAAAGAACGTAAGCTAATAATAAAATCGTTTTTTTCTACAAGCTTGTATGACTTTAAATTATCTTCATTAAATGCCATATGCCTTTCTAAACTATCTCTTAAAACCATTCCGTTATCTTGTGTAGCAGAAAGTACTGGATAATCCCCATTATGATTTTTATTCGACACAGATTCAAATAAACTTTCTGCCTTAACATTCTTTAGCCACTTTGGAAAGGCAGAACCATTGGGATCTTTAAAGCGTAATTCTTGATTAAAAATCCTCTGAATATACCCTTTTTTCTGTTCCTTCAGTACGCCAATCTTTTCTTGTTGAAGTTGGATTTTTGAATCCATTTTATTAAAAAATTCACCAATTTTTATCTGTTCTAATGTTGAGGGTATATACTTAATAATATTTTCTATGGTATTTTTTGATAGGCTAGGAACACCTGTGGATTCATCGTGTTTTTTCCAATTAATATTATCGAATAGAACATATATAAATTCTAAATCATTATTATCTTTGGGAGTACAATAAAAAAGAGTATCTACAGTCCAAAATGGTGCTTTTAATTTTTGAGGCTTATCAATAGAGCCTTTTCTTCCAATACCGACAGCATCCTCTTCTGAAAGGCTACTATCTACACTAGTCATATATCCACCTGTACCATATACAGGAATGTCACCTATTCCTAAATGTTTGTAATCTTTACCAGAGTTCACTTTTAAAACTTGTTTTAGATCTTTAGCTTTCCATTCGTCCTTAAATTCGTTAAACCTTAATTTAGGTGCATTCATCAAATTAATTACACCCCCAACTCTTTAAAGTACTTCACTAAATCACTATCCACTTTTGTGATTTCCTCATCTATTTCTTTCAGACGTTGTGCAACTGCTTTCAGGTCAATCGGTTCTTCTTCTTCAAATGTATCGACGTAGCGAGGGATGTTTAAGTTATAGTCGTTCTCTTTGATTTCATCTAGTGAAGCTGCGTATGAATACTTATCGATTGATTCTCGACTTAAGAATGTAGCAATGATTTTTTCAACATGTTCATCTGATAAATGATTTTGGTTCTTCCCTTTTTCATATTCATTGGATGCATCAATGAATAATACATCCTCATCATGCTTACGACATTTTTTGAATACTAGAATACACGTTGGAATGCTCGTACCGTAGAAAATATTTGCTGGTAACCCGATTACTGTATCTAAATAATTTTTCTCTTCAATTAAATACTTACGAATCGCTTCTTCTGCTGCGCCACGGAATAGTACACCGTGTGGTAGTACAACTGCCATTGTGCCATTATCATCTAATTGATGAATAAAGTGTTGTATAAAGGCAAAGTCTGCTTTTGACTTTGGAGCTAGCTTAGCATAAGCACTAAAGCGTTCATCTTCTTTGAATTTGTCATCTGCGCTCCATTTTGCCGAGTATGGAGGATTGGCAACGATCGCTTCGAAGCGTTGGTCAATATGTTGCGGTTCTTCTAATGTATCCGCATTTTGAATATCGAAACGTTGGTATGGGACATCATGTAATAGCATATTCATACGAGCTAGGTTGTAGGTTGTTGATACTTTTTCTTGTCCGTAATATTTGTATACTTTCGCTTCTTTACCTACACGAAGGAGCAAGGAACCTGAACCACAAGCCCCGTCATATACATCTCGAATTTCTGATTTACCAGCAGTCACAATCTTCGCTAAGATTTTAGATACCTGTTGTGGTGTATAAAACTCACCAGCTTTTTTCCCTGCATTTGCTGCAAATTGAGAAATCATGTATTCGTATGCATCACCTAAAACATCAATTTCTACATCATCTTGTAAAAATGGAATGCTCGCAATGTTGACAATGACTTTACTGATTAAACTTGTACGATCCTTCACTGTACGTCCTAAGCGAGAAGAAGTTAAATCCATATCGTCGAATAGATTTTGGAAATCGTCTTGGCTTTCAGTACCTAAAGTAGATGTTTCAATTGCTTTTACACCGTTTTGTAGCATCTCTACATCAAAGCTACCCTTTGCCCCTTTTTCGATTTCTTCAAGGAAACGTGAGAACAGGAATTGTGGCTCTACTACATAACCTAACTCATCAATAAGATACTCAGCTAAGTCCTCACGGTACTCTTCACTTTCCCACGCTTTTGCATAAGAAATGTTATCTTCCTTTAGCAATTCGTTTGAACGGGCTTCTACTTTTTCTGATAAGTAACGGTAGAAGATTAACCCTAAAATATAGTCCTTAAATTCGCTGGCATCCATTTGACCTCGTAAGTCATTTGCCATTGCCCATAATTTTTTATGCAAGTCAGCTTGTTGCTGCCGTTGCTTTTCACTCGTTGTCATTGTTAATTCCTCCTAAAGTAGATTATTCGTTTTAGGTAATACTTTGAATCAGCTGTTGCTGAATATATAGCTGTTGTAATTCAGTTTTTTCAGCCATCAATAATTCTTTTCTCCTTTTGAGCTGAGCGACTTTACCAATAATGATTTGCTTTTGAATAGGTGGTAAGTCAATTTCTAATTCCCTTAAATGGGACAGCTTCAATAATGAAATGACCGTTCCCTCGCTTAACACAGACAATTGCTTTTGAATCGATGGATGTTCATTAAAGTACCATTCAAAAAAGGCTGCATCTACATCACTTGTTAATTCGACTTTTATAAAATTATTTGTTAATAATAATCCGCTATATTTCTCAGGTAACAGAGCGATTTTTTGCGTATGCATGTGTAGAATAAGACTGACAGTATCAGTTAACAGTTGTGGTGCCAATTTTTCCTTCGGTACAGTAATTTCCACATTTTTTTCATTTGAAATTCGATAAGCTAAGCCCAGTGTTTCGTTAAATTCCTTTAACGATAGTGGTTTGACTTTTGATGTCTCAATGTCGTCAGAAAAAGCTTCCAACCGATTTGCAAAAGCACCTTGTGTAAATTGCGCAATTTGATATAGTTTCACAACACTCCTCCTTTGATATTTTTTAATATATCAACATCAATAAATTTAATATACATGATATTTTTTAAAATATCAATGTTTTTCTATTAAATTTTTGATATTTTTTAAAATAACAAGAAAGAGCGCTAATTTAGCGCCCTCTCATTTATTAAATGGGGTATGTTGTAACTACGCACCGTATTTTTCGGTAAAGTCACGAATGAAAGAAGTAATAGCTTTGATTGCTTTATTCTTTTTCAAGAATGAACCTGATAAAGAATCCATAATCGTATTTTTTTCAATTAAACTGGAATACTCATATGTTGATACTTGTTCACGTAATACACTATCTTCAATATTTACTTCTTTCGCAAAAGTTGAGAGTTCTTGTTCACTCATTTCTTCTTCGTAACGATTGTATGCATCCATCACAGATTCATTGGGTGCTAACGTTGGTGCGACCTTATCTAAGAAACCTTTTATCAATTCAGTTTTTAGACGTAACTTCGGATCAGATGCATGGTCTAATTCTTGTTTGATAAAACGAATCTCTTTGTCACGTTCTTTTTCGTTTTCTGTGTTAAGGCTCGCAATTAGATTCAAAATGTAGCTGACATTAATCTTGTCTGTATACATTAGCTCTAACTCAAAGTCGATGTCATGTAAAATCGATTCTTTTGGCACTTCGCTACGCTTAAAATCTTCGTAAACCTTGAAATATTTGCTCTTGTAATCTTCATATGATTGTTGGGAAATCGTTAGCTCTGATTCATCAAACTCAAAATCAGAAAATGACTGTAAACGTTGGAGGAATTTCGTCACATTTTTAAATGCAATGATAAATTGCCGCTTTTCTTCCTCTCTTTCTAGCCCGTCTACTTCTTCAGGAATGACTGCAACATTTCGTAAATTTTTCACAGCTTCCTTGAACGCTTTTAAATATTCATCGTAGCTACCCATTAGAACGGTATCTACGTTGTCTGTTCTAGAAAATAACTTAATTGCCTCATCTGTTTTTTCTTTTAAATTTCGATAGCAAACAATATTTCCATATGGCTTAGTCGATTTCTCTACACGATTTGTACGGCTATATGCTTGCAACAAATCATGATATACCATGTTCTTATCTACATAGAGTGTATTAAGTGGCTTGCTATCAAATCCGGTTAAGAACATCTTTACGACAAGTAATATATCTATTTGAGCATTTTTCACCTTTTTTGATACATCAGAAAAGTAACGATCCCATGTTTCTGTGGAGAAGTCTGTATCGTACATTTGGTTATAATCTGAAATCATGCGGTCTAAAGCTTCACGAGAATGTTCACCAGTCCCATCGCTTTCCTCGTTTTGCCCATATGAAAAAATTCCTGCAATCTTTAGATCATGATTCTTAGATTTGAAAATATCGTAATACTTAATTAATGTTGGAATTGAATCAACTGTAAACATAGCACAATAGCCTTTGCTTTTCGAACGTCGTTGATGATTATCAATTATATGGTCAGCTACTAAGTTTAAACGTCGTTCATCATGCCACACTTCATCTGTATCAATCGCTTGTACTTTTGTTTTATCCGTTTCATCAATATTGGCATTAAAAGTGCGAATATATTCAACTGAAAACCCAAGTACGTTCCCGTCACGGATCGCATCTTTAATAAGGTAATAATGCAAGCATTTTTCAAATAGGTCAGCAGTTGTACGACCATCTTGACTTTTATTCTCGACAAAACGAGGTGTTCCCGTAAATCCAAAGTATTGAGCATTCTGGAAGTGACGATCAATCTCTTTTCGCATATCACCAAATTGGCTGCGATGACATTCATCAATAATGAAAACGACTTTTTCTTGTTTGAATGGTTCCATGATCTTAACGTACTTTGAATTTTTGATAGCATTGTTCATTTTTTGAATAGTTGTCACTATGAATCGTTTCATTGGATTCTGTATTTGCTCAATAAGGATTTCTGTTTTGTCTGTGCGGTCAACCGCTCCCTTCTGGAACTTGTTGAACTCAGAAATGGTTTGACTGTCTAGGTCTTGGCGATCGACAAGGAAAAATACTTTTTTGATGTTTTCCTCATCAGCTAAAATTTGCCCAGCCTTGAAGGAAGTCAGTGTTTTACCAGACCCGGTTGTATGCCAGATGTAGCCGTTGTTATTCGTTTCGGTTGCACGCTTTACAAGTGCTTCAACTGCATAAATTTGATAAGGACGCATGACCATTAATGCTTTATCGGTATCATTAATGACCATATAACGACTAATCATCTTCGCAAGATGGCATGGATTTAAGAATGTACTACTGAAACTTTGTAAGTTTGTAATCAGTTCATTTTTTTCATCTGACCAAAAGAATGTAAATCCAAATTGAATGTCATAATCAGAATTCGAAAAATACTTTGTATCGACACCATTACTTATAATAAAAATTTGTAGAAAACGATATAAACCAGGAAATGTATGACGACGATAGCGCTGGATTTGGTTAAACGCTTCTTTAAAGTCTAGGCCTCGTCTTTTTAATTCTATTTGAACGAGTGGTAACCCATTTATTAAAATAGTGACGTCATAACGATTTGTGTACTTACCAGTCACAGTGGTTTGTGTTGTAACCTGAAAAAGATTCTTACACCAATCTTTTGTGTTTAGCAATTCTACATATAATTGAGTACCATCTTCACGTTCAATTAATAATTTATCACGTAGGATTTTGGCAGAATCATAAATGCTTTTTCCTTCGATTAAAGTAAGAATTCTCTTAAATTCTATATCAGATAATGGTTGTCCATTTAGTTTATGTTCATTGAATAAGTTAAGCTGCTGCTTAAAATTAGCTAATAAGGCATCATAGTCAGAAATCTTGACCCCTTTATAGCCTTGATTTACAAGTTGTTTAAGTAAATTTTTTTCAAGTTCTGCTTCAGGTTGGTATCCCATGGTGATAACCTCCTTAATACCATCATCCTTTATTATACAAAAATATATATGTTTTGGTTTCGTGCTAGTAGTAATTTCTCTAAGTTGTTTCCTTAAAAGAATGATGGCTTAATTATACATTGAGGATTTTCTTCTATTAATTATTGTGAATAGGTTCAGTCTCAACTTGTTGTTGATTCAATTGAGCAATTCCTCTAGTTGCAATTCCCCTTCTCGGTGCCCTTCTTCCACCTTCAATTAATTCAAAAGAAGTTGTAAAGATTCTTTCTACAAGTGTCTTCCATTCTCCTGAAGAACACTCAGGCCAGGTCTCACCCCAATTTGAATTAATATATCTGTATGCTCTAAATGGCTTTTCGGAGGTTGGTGCCGGATATCCAAGAATATCTTCAATACAATTTTCTAGCGGGAAAATACGGTCTTCACCTACTAATTCAAGAATTGGTTGGTTAAAGACTTCAGCTCCCGCTGTTCCTGTATCTTTGTCGTGTATAACAAAAGGACGTAAACCCATAGCATTAAGGTATTTTACTAAAGATATTATAGATGCTTTTCCTCTAGCCTTAACTATATGCCAGTTATGAAGTATATCTTTTCTTACTTCGTTTGGCATTCTTTGAATTGTCTCCCTTAATACAATATCTTCAGTATCACCTTCAACAATTAGGACATTGTTAACGAAGAATATTTTTGCCATTTGATCATCCATTCGAACAATCATCTTTACATATGGCTTATCTTCACGGGTTAAGTTGTGAAAGGATTCAGTTAAATTAAAGGGATTTGCTTGTATCTTCTGGACATCATATTGTTGTCCCCCATAATTATACGTCTCATTTAGGATGCTAAAATGATTTAGTACCTGTTCCGATTTTCTACTCAAATCAATCATAAAAGGAGAATGAGTTGTACAAACAATTTGATTGTTTTCTGTATTAGCTAAGTCATATATTGTATCACGTAATTGATGGGCAGCATTAGGATGTAGATATATCTCAGGTTCTTCAAAACCAATAATAAGCGGCGAAGTAGCTTGTAAATTTTCGCGCATATTTCTGTACCGAAGCATAGCAAATACAGCTGATCTGATAACTCCCGTGCCTTGGTTTTCAACTCTTGTATTGACATTACTACTCATCTTAACTTCAAAGACCGGTTTAATACTTCTATTTGCATCCGATAAACTTGCAGCAGCAAGTAACTTTGTATTAGGAAAAACGCCATCCAAAATAGTATTCAATTCGTTCATCATTCTTCCAAATTCTTTTGTTCCATCATCTGGGTCTAATTCTTGTTGAAGCAAACCCAGATACCTTTGTGCCTCTTGAAAGTTATGAGAAGCATTCCGAACTTCTTCGAACAAGCTATTTAATGTCTTCACTAAAGCGCCACTTGTCCCAGAAAGTTCATCAATTTTATCTTGGGCAGGAATTAGAAGAAAATTTGGCAAACGAGATAAAACGTTCCCTGGAATTCCACCAGGATTCAGGAACCATTCATCTTCATTTTCATCAATATCATATAGATCATCTAACAATTGTATTTGGTTCTTTTGACCAGCATTTAGATTTCTACCTCTTTCTGCTCCAGGAAATTCCTCAGAAATCAATTCTTCACTCAATCCATTTTGGATATACTCATCAAGAGTTCTACATTGAGTAAAACCAGGTTTCAAGTTCCTTTTAAGTTGTTTCATTTCTATTTTAACATTTGAACCCTTTTCAAAGGTTTTTCTATAAAATATCCTATAACCAGTTTCATCTGGACAACTTGAATTGTCATAAGTAAACACTCTTCCCTTAAGACCTCTCCAAGTATTTGCTTCTTCTGGGCAATTTCTAAATTCTGCTGTTAAAATAATCTCGTCTGTTAACAATCGGTTTTGATTAGATTCCGAGTCAAGCATACTAAAAAATTCATCTATATCATCAAGTTTTTTTACATCAGTCAATAGATACTCTAATGCCTTAAACACCGTACTTTTTCCAATGTTATTCTGACCAATTAAAAAGGTACTCTCTCCAAAGTGAATTTCAGTGTCAAGATGCTTCCTTAACCCTTGAATCCTCAAACTATGTAATTTCAAAACTACTCCCCCTTAGCTCTCTATACTCTTGGAAATACCATCCAGTGTTTCTATTATATATTTAATAATGACAAACTTTAACAATTTTTATGTAATTACGCTAAATTACAGCTTTACTGGACAAGGGGTCGGCATCAAACTCCTTGAAATAAGATCAATTGATGCCGATTTGTGACTGTTATAAGAAATA
The DNA here is from genome assembly GCF_047302305.1 of Neobacillus phoenicis. Taxonomy (NCBI): domain Bacteria; kingdom Bacillati; phylum Bacillota; class Bacilli; order Caryophanales; family Bacillaceae; genus Neobacillus; species Neobacillus phoenicis. Next base: position 3,223,611 of record NZ_CP154847.1, read on the forward strand.
CATTTTTTATTAATCCAACGATCCACCAAAAGATGATATAATATCTTCTCCATCTAAATTAGAAATGGATTTTGACATTGCTCCGCTAATTAATCCTAATAATGATTTCGCACGCTTAATAAAGAAGTCATCGAAGTTATCATTTCTCAAATCATCTACATCAATTTTATGAGTTTTAATATACTCATCCAAATTCGTACGTGCAACATGATTACTCTTTTCTATTTTCATTAGATACTCACCTGGTGCATTCCCACCAATGATACGATTTGTTCTTGCAAATAATGGCGTTTTATTTACGATTGAGTTCCATTTGGTTTTATTTAATTGATTCGCTTCACAATAAGCTCGAGGGAATATATGATGAATATCTGTATTTTCATCTAAATAAACTGTAAAATCCATGGCGCTTCCACTAATAAAATCTAGGCATCCTTCTTTTAAAATTAAGGCCATAACACCCTTATATGCGGCACTTAACCTGGTTTGTAGAGATAGTAACCTTGTTGGTTGGAAATAGGCTCTTTGTACCGTATCAGGTTCATTTCCACCATTAATCCAATCTATCATTCCGCCCACATCATTAGCATACCTTGTTTCATTAGCACCACCATACATTTCACCGAATACTCCGCACCAATACCAAATTGAAATCTTCTCTTTAATGGTGCTATCTTGTGTTCTTGTTTTTAATATGGAGAATATAACTGCCAATGGTATTAACTGTGTACTATAAGGCAAGTCTCTTGCAGAAAATATTCGTTGTTCTTTTAAAAAGCTTGCTGCTTGAATAAAACCCTCAGTCAGAACATCCGCATAGAGCTGATACTCAGATAAAGATAGTTTTAATACATCTTTTTTCTTACAGCTAATGGCTTCTCCACCATTTATTTTAACGTAATATCGATGCAGTAATGTTATTGCAGTCAAAAAGTCCGTTGACGACACTACTGATAATATAGCTTCTTTTTGATTCGAGACTGATAAGGCCGACTTTTCAATTAATTTCTTATATCGTTTCTCCCAGTCTTTTCTTAATTCAAAATTATCTGCAGCAAAGGTTGCTGTTATTAGCTCGAACACAGTCAAGGAAACTCCACCAGTATTCACATTTTCAAATACTTGGCAAACCGCTTCCTTAGGGGTATCCTTACTCAAAGTGATAACCGGAACTTTATAACTTTGTATAGGTACCAATATATCTGCAAAAAACTGTGCATACTTTGCTAAAATAATCGGATCGTAATTGTAGTATTTTTGATAATCATTCATCCACATTTGAGCTTCAATAGAATCGTACACAATATTTAGAGGGAACATATTGTTTTTGCATTCATTTTCTCTAGTACTTAAATCAAGCTCGATGTCTCTTCCGAAATTTGAACGAACAATCTTATCCTCAGGTACTGAGATAATTGCATCGACTCGCTCAGTTGTACTATTTAAGCAACGTTCAATGTCCAAATAATAAAATCTTTTTATTTCTTTATTTTTATCTGTTCTCGTCAAGACCGCCTGTCTAGAGAACAATGCATTAAAGATAGATGTCATTCTTTGTTGTCCATCAAGAACTAATACTTCAGGATTATGTATAGCAGTTGCACCAGTAAAAGGACGATATTTAAAACGAACATTTCCGCCTTCACTATATTCCAAGAACATTAATGCCCCAACTGGATATGAATTTGAAATACTCGCTATTAGAGCTTTAATTCGATTATCGTCCCATACCCAACCTCGTTGGAAATCAGGTAATTGAATTATACCTTTTTCTATAGAACGTAATATTTCAGAAACTGGCGTATCATTAGATTTAAAAGTACTCCCCATGAAAATCCTCCTTTATAATTATTATGTTTATCAAAACTAATAAGTGTAAAAACCGTAATAATCTATTATACCCCCTGGAAAAACAAAAGCTAAACATCGGTTGCGTTACAGTTCAAATAAACTTCCATTATAAATCTACAAGCGAGAAATAAAATTAGTAATTTTATTGTAAAAAATAACCATTAATAAAATATAACTAGTTTTCAGAAAAATCCCTCAAAATAATTTTAAATTCATAATGGTAAGTTAAGTATTAATTAGGACTTTCTTCGGAATAATCATTTCCATCTTTTCACCAAGAACTTAAGTTCTTCAATACTTAGCACATGCTCCCTATCTCGATGTAACATCCTATGACAATTTGAACAAACCGGTACTAAGTCCGTTCTTGGATCAATTTCAATTGCAACTTCAAGAGTACTTAATGGATGCTTATGATGGATTTCAATAAAGTCTTTGCCATGTTCACCATACACCTCTTCAAAATTAAACCCACATACTGTACATGTAGTTCCGTGAATCTCTATTGCTCTTAAGCGGTTCTTTGCTTTCCTTTCATAACGGTTCCCATAATAGCTTTTCATTTCACCATCTTTATAATAGGAGTCAAATTGTGCTTTATCTGCTTCTAAATCATTTCGTACTGTATCTTTTAAATCGTTTCTTCTCATTTGCTTTATATGTAGTTTCGTATATTTCTCCCAAAGCTTATGTAGTAATTTTGCATGTTCCTCTTTTACTAAATAATTTGTATTGTTTGCCATCCGGAGTATTAATAACTCATTAAGTTGAGGATGTTCCTTTAGTTCCGTTCTACGTATAAAATGCCCGTCAACCAGGTGGTTTTCTATTATTATCGAAATACAATATTTATCATTATCTTTAGGCTTTTTTATCCAGAATGTACTTTGTGTAATTTCTAAACTCGGAGCGCCACTAACAGTCCCTCTTGCAATAATTCCGCCTGTACCTCTTTTCTTGCCATCCGAACGCCAAATATAAACAAGATCCCCTTCTGAAATTTGGTCAAGAAAATGCTGTTGATTCAGTGACCACCAAATTTCATTGTTTTCGCTAATATATTGATCTATTTTAAAATCATCAGGATTTCCTTGGAAAATCCATGTATTTTGATGTTTCCTAATCTGCGATTGTTCTGATATCATCTTCAAAAACTCCTACTGATAGTTATTTGTCGCCTAGGACTTATTTCTCCACTATACATATGTTTGGAACTATATTTCGACAATTCTATTATACAGAAAATATGTAATAAAATGGGACTCTAAATAAAAGATACTCTAATAGATTTTCATTGAACACCACAGGTCCGTCCCCATGATACAATAACTTTTAAGAAAAGGAGGAAGTAAAAATGAAAACAGTGATTATTTATACGCAAGAAACATGCCCGCCTTGCCATGCCGAGAAACTATGGTTCAAAGAAAATGGAATTGAGTTTGAAGATAGAGACATCCGTAAGAACGATCAATTTCTTAATGAAATTATTGCACTAGGTGCAGCTGCTACACCAGTAACCATTATCAAAGATGGAGACAATGAGGAAGTGATCATGGGATTTGATCAATCGAAATTAGCTGAATTATTAGAGATATAATTATGTGGGAAAAATGGCGAACAGTGACTGTCTCTGTTCGCCATTAAACAAAATTAAGGCTTTGGAGAGTTTCTAGAAAGCCTGAAAGGTTAGTGAGTAAACACTTATCTGTTATTTTTTAACAGATGAATTAGAAACTAATTCTTTATTTTATCATTTGAATTGCTTTTTAAACAATAAATACCTTTGCACAAAGAATCAACTTGTTTAATACATATTGACTTAACTTTTTTGAATAGTTATAGAAAATAGTGAGAAAGTTTCTTCATAAAGTTACTTTAGATAAGGACTTGCCTTATTTGGTTAACTATTACTATATTAATTATTTACGGGAAGTTATTAAAGGAGCGTTGTTTTTCTTGTATTTATGTTTTGGTTACCTTTCTTACTTCTTTTAGGGCTAACTTTCGCTTCGAATTGCTTAGATACTTCTATTACCACTTCAAAATCCTCACCATTTAAAGAACGTATCTGAAAATTAGCAGGATATTTATTTATGTAATTAGCTGTTACATTACTGTTCACTCCCCTTAAATACACTGGAGAATATCTACTGGGTAAAGACCTACCTATACTTGGATTTATTAAAGGTTTGTGTAAATTTCCCAAAATTTTGTTTAAGTCATATTTTTTAAGAGCCTTATTGTTTTGTTTATAAGTACGCTCTTCCTCATATAAAACAACATCTTCATTTTCAAGTTGTATTTCAAAATCTAAATCATAAATTTCCTCTAATACAGTACTTATGGTTTGAGTTTGTATTATTTTACAAATTATAGAGTGGATATCTTCAAGTTCTTCCGTAAAGATGTCATCTTCATCTAATGTAGTGAGAAAAAATTCCCATTTATCCTCAACCTTAATCCCTGTTATTGAAAATAAGGAGAATTCATATCCTGGAAAATTAATATTTTGAATTTCGTAATCTAAGATAAAATTATGAGAGGTATTCGAAACATTATCACTCCCGTATAACATCAAGTAACGTTTTATTGAATCGGAGGGGATATTTATTTTTTTATCTAATTCATCTATTAGATTAATTATTATTTTTATTTGTTCATTTTCTAAAAGCATATCTGCTTTAAAGTGTTTGATATTCATTGGTTCACCGCCATTAAAACTGTATTTTGTACAATATAGGTAAATGATCCGAATACTGTTCAGCATCAGGGAGAAACTTTTCATTCAGTAATGTTGGCACCTTATCCCCTGCACTTGAAACTATCTCAAAACTTAAACTGTTATGTACTAGGTTTGGACTAATTAATACTTGGTCTAAAAGATTCCAGTAAGGAACTAATGTATCGTAAGTGTCTTCAAAATAGTAAGTTCCTACTGGTTTATTTAATTCACCTACTTTTGAATAAACCTCCCATGAAGGATTAAATAAAAAACGTTTCTTTTGCTTTGAAATAATTCTTTCTCTATGTAGTGCAATATTTTTTGACATCGTTGCATTCATGCCAAAGAAATCAATCATTCCCGATTCAAATGGATTAATATTAAAATCCCCTATTATAATTGTTTTGTCAATTTTATGCTGATCTTCAATATATTTAATAACGTCTAGGGTTAGACCACCAAAGTTCAAACGGCTTGATTCCCTTTTCATTGACGCTTTTGAAAACAAGTGAATCCCAACCAAAAGAACTTTATGACCATTAATATTATATATCATGCTTGTTATTCGATTTCTTTGTGAATAATGAACGTCATCTTTTGGTATACTAACAGTTTTTTGGGGACTAGAAGAAAAACGGTCAAAAATTTTAACCTTTGCAGTAGAGGTTGTCCTAAGCTTATAACCACTTTTTTCTAATTCAGCTTTATATTTCTTAGTATCCTTACTTATCAATTCTCCAATTAAAATGAAATCAGCTTTGTGGTGGTTAGCTATTTCTCCGATTTCTTCACTCAGGTCCTTCTTTTCAACATTCCAGAATAAAATTTTATATGATGTTAAACTACTAATGGTTTCGGGTTTTTGTGGCTGATACGGCGATGAAGGGAATATAGTTGACTGCTCCCCTTGTTTTAATTCAGTCTTTTGATTCATGTTTATACCTCTGATAATTAATTTTTGTTTATTATCATCAAATACATGTATTACTTGACAATTAAATTATACAATAATAAAACTATTTTAATCTTTAAAAATAGTAAAATATTATTAGATACTATAATCCAATTTATTCTATAATGAAACGCATTTAAGAGGATCATTGAATAAATTGTAGATTACTTGTAAGGCGAACAGTGACTTTAACTGTTCGCCATTTTGTCTTTTTGTAATGTGGTCTCTAATTGAAAAATTCCCCAAGCCATCTTTATATCATTGCTTGCGGAATATCATTTGCAACCCTATAGTAACGGTTCAATCAACTCCATTGCACCTGTTAATCGATTTTCATAGCTTCCTTTTAATAGATGGTACTCAATGTTATGCCTCTTTAATATTGCCTTTAAGTGGTGATTGTTTTGGTCTCTGACTGTTTCCTCTCCATGCACTCTTAACCCATCATCCACCCATTTCACATCGGGTTCAAGGAGTAGCCAAAGATCATAATCTTGTAGTTTGGCCATTTCATCAAGCACCGGTTGATGTTCATCATTGTAGAGGTTTGAATAAAATTGAGTAACGATAGCTTCTGTATCGATAAATACTAGCTTATTGGCCTGTTCAATGCCCTTAAATTCTTCTATCTTATGACCATAGGCAATCTTTTGATAATCTTCCGAAACTAAGATACCGTCACACCCACCTAATTCTTCACAAAAGGTTCGGCCATATTCTGAAACGTAAGTTGTATTATAAATTTTCGCGAGGTTTCTCGTTAGGGTTGATTTTCCGCAGCTTTCTGTACCAACTACTACGATTTTTTTTACAAAATAAGGCCTGACAATAGTAGGGATAAACTCCCAATGCCTAAAAACACCTTCCTTACGAATGGCAGTAGCCGAAATGTTCACATGCGTACGCATCGGGTCAATCAGTATGTGTTTAGAAGTTGGATATAACTCTTTAAAAATATCATTATATCCATTTTCAGAACTAAAGACGTAATCAATCGGCTTTCCAATTTTCTGTTTTATGAGGTGAGCACCTTCAGCCCAGTTGTAGTTGTCATTATCTTGATCATCTTCAATGGCTATTATTTTTACATGCGGCATGTCTTTTGTTAATTGGGAAAGCCAGCGCAAGCGAATGTTAGCTGGGATATAATCCATTTTTGTATCCAGGCAGAGCTCACTGTCTCGTAATTCGCTATGTGATAAAATAACGTACAGTTCATCCACCATTGATGAGGCATAGGTTATGGCATACACATGGCCAAGATGTAGTGGAAGGAACTTTCCTCCGATAAAACCAACTGTCATTTACGCCGCCTCCTGCACTTGTTTGATCGATAACTTTCTCCAGTTGATATACCCGTATATGCTATTTACCAGGAATGCTGACCACATCACTAACATGGAGAAATCATTACCACCTTGCGTAACGAGAGCAGTTATCCATAGGAAAAGGGATAGGATGTTTACAGAGATCCATAATAGCCATTGTTCTGTATAGCGTTTTAACATCAAGATTTGTGCTGCAATCGATAATACATTTGTGGCTGAATCCGTCCAAACTACTTTACCGCCTAGGAATTTTAAGAAGAATCCATAACCCACTATAAGAGTTAACATCAATAATATGGTATAAAACCATCCCTTTTTCGTAAGACTCTTAACTATGACATCTTCGCCTTTCACTCCATTGTCGGTTTTGTTCTTTTTCCACAGATAAATCCCGGTAAATTGCACTGGGAAGTAAAACAGCGCATTGAGCATCACCTCTCCATACAGTCCGTAACCGTAGGCTATATAGCATAGGTTCCTGTTTGAATGATCCCAAAGTAATAGTTTGATATTTTCCCTTTTGCGACTAAAACCACGCATAGCATGCCAGTTATTGATGATATTAAGCCGATGAGTGAGTCTTCCCATGCAAAGAATAAATAGATGTTAACCATCGTGAAAGTGAGCAACCAGATGATTTCAAATCTTGACCAATTTTTAAAAATCCCCATTTCGATTTCTCTCCCTTACCCTTGTAGTTTATTTCTATAAACAGATACAATCGGTTGTACATCATTAAAACGGTAAAGCTGTGCAGGTGTTTTCGAGTAGCGATTGGATTTTTTCGGCTTTCCGTTTTCCGATACCACTTCAATAAACGGCAGTGTTGGGGCCTTTCTGAAAAAAGCCGCATCTGTCGAGATCGATGGGTCATCCAATACAGTTAATAACACCCCTTGTAATTCAGAAAGGACAAACTCTTCAGGTAGAAAATGCATCGCCAAGGTGGTTAGCGCCATATCCTTTCGAATAAACCAAATGGCATCATCAATAATTTTGCGATGGTCAAATGCCAGGTCGAGATCTAGTGCTTCTTCGATTGGAAATAACTTTATTTCCATAGCATCATAGGTTGTTTTACGACTGTTTAAGGCAGATTCCTTTGCAATGACATAGTGCGCGTTGGAGATGATCCATCCCCGACTATCACGATTGGGTTCATCATAGACACCAAAATGTTTAATACGTAATCCACCGACACCTGTTTCCTCCAAAAGCCTGCGTTCTGCCGCTTGAAAAGCAGTTTCATCTGGGCGGACAAAACCACCTGGTAATGCCCACTTCCCAGCTTCGACTTTTGGATTGCCTTCATGACCGTGCTCACTTCGTTTAATCAGCATGATTTTCAATGTTTTTAATGGGGGTTTATACTCGCCAATCATCTCAGATGTGATCGTAAATACAGCTATGTCGCTGGTATATCCATCAGGTGTTTTAAATTTATTCGTTGTTATCATTTACATCACCTCTTTAATTAACATTTTGTTAATTGTTAATTACAATATATTCCACTATTTCCATTTTAGTCAATACATTATTAAGTATTTTCGCGGGTCGTTAAATGAAAATATATTTACCAGCTGATTTAATGTTGATTTCTGTGTTTGAAATTTAACTGGTAAAAATATCCGTTTATGATTCCATTCCATTGATAGATTTGACTTTTTTCTGAAATGCAATTAGGAGAATTCGTGATTATGTGGTACAATCTGTTTACCATTTGATTTACTTGTTTACATGTGTGCCCTGCTCATTAATGAGTGGGGCTCCTTTTTTTTTGGCTGTTTTAAGGATATTTTTGATTATTTACACCCCCTTGATTTGAGCGGAAATCAACAGGTAAGTTTGACACAGCCAGTTTCTAGTAAGAAGAAAAAAAAAAACAGACTCTATAAAGAGTCTGCTTTATTTGTTTGTTCTTATTATTAAGCTTTACGTACGTTAGCTGCTTGAGCTCCACGTTGACCTTGCTCAACGTCAAATGTAACTGTTTGACCTTCGTCTAAAGATTTGAAACCTTCGCCTTGGATCGCTGAGAAATGAACGAATACGTCTTCTCCGCCTTCACGCTCGATGAATCCGAATCCTTTTTCTGCGTTAAACCATTTTACTTTACCTTGTTCCATTTTGTTTCCTCCTGCTGTGTGCTTTGCACACAATTTGGTACTATCCTTGCACTCAGTGATCATCAAGACGAAAAGTTAATCTTATACTATCCTTTACACCGAACAAAAATAATTCTTTTAAATTATAGCATCATTCAGTAGTACTTTGCAAGAAGAGACCACATAACTGTTTTATGACACCAAGTTTTGAATCTTCATTTCCTTATTTTAATAATTGGTCGCGATTCACCAAAAATGGATTTAAACCCTGAATCATAGTTCCTGTCAGCACTCAATTGTGTAGGTAGTGACAGGCACTATTTTACTTATTAAGAAGTACTAAAAAGGAACAAATTGTTAAGATACCCTTATCAAAGTTTACTAGGTTAAAGTGTTCATTTGGAGCATGAAGATTTTCATCTGGCAAACCGAATCCCATTAAGACAACCGGAGCATGTAGTGATTGGTTGAAATCCGATACAATAGGAATGGAACCACCTTCTCTTTTGTAAACAGGCGACTTTCCATAAACGGTTTCATACGCTTCGGCCGCTTTTTGAATCATCGGACTATCGATTGGCGTTAAAAATGGATTCCCCGTATCGCCAAGAACCACTTTCACGGTACATCCCTTTGGTGCATGTTCCTCAAGATGCTTTTTTATCAATTCCTGAATTTTTTCAGGGTTTTGATTGTGGACTAGACGGCAGGTGATTTTGGCATGAGCCTCGTTCGGGATCACCGTTTTTGTTCCTTCTCCCTGAAATCCGCCCCATAATCCGTTTATTTCTAATGTTGGCCGGGAACTGATTCTCTCAGGGTAAGGAAAATTATTTTCTCCTCCTGTTAATTCCGTTAACCCTAACGACCTTTTTAGCTTTTCTTCGTCGAAACCCAATGCTTTAATCTGTTCCTTTTCAAAATCGGACAGCTCCACGACATCATCATAAAAATGGTCCACATTTACTTTACCCGTATCATCGTGAAGCGTAGAAAGAAGCTTTACCAATAGAAGGTTTGCGTTCTGAACTCCACCTCCAAACATGCCTGAATGCAAATCAGAATTAGCTGTTCTTAGCGAAAACTCCAGTGCACAAAGCCCTCTTAAGGAATAGGTAATGGCAGGGATGCCTCGATCCCACATATCAGAATCGGATATCACCACCACATCACAGGCTAATTTTTCTTGATTTTCGGCTAAAAACGGCGGAAGATGGGGACTTCCAATTTCTTCTTCCCCTTCGATGCAAAATTTTACGTTAACCGGTAATTTACCTTCTAATTTTAATAATGTCTCAACTGCTTTAATATGTAAGAATGTCTGACCTTTGTCGTCGGTTGCCCCTCTGGCAAAGATTTTTTCATCACGGATCGTTGGTTCAAACGGAGGCGTTTCCCATAAATGAATAGGATCAACAGGCTGTACGTCATAATGGCCGTAAACTAACACTGTTGGGGCATTTTCCTGATGAAGCCAGTCCGCGTAGAAATCGGATGACCTTTTGTCTGGATAACTTCAACATGGTTCATTCCAATGTTTTCTAATTTATTCGCAATCCATGAAGCTGCTTGTTGAATGTCCTCTTTATGCTCGGATAAGGAACTGATGCTTGGAATCCTTAGCAGTTCTTTAAGCTCCTCGACATTCTCGTTATGATTATTCGATAAGACTTCAGATAATTTACTCAAGTGATCACCTTTTCTCATTATTTTCTATTCTTATTTTATACAAAAATGATGGGTACAACAAACATCAACCAGTGTACCGTTTAAAATGACATTCATTTTTACTATGTAATTTATTTATTCTAAAAAAGAATCCAACCAGCTTTGGATGGATTCTTTTAAATGATCTAATCTATCATTTCTTTTTCGGCAATTTTAAATTAATAGCATTCTTTTAGAGCAACAACATGCCCACTCTTCCGTTTCGTCGTCTTGTTCTAAGAAACAATTGAAGACCTTTCCTTTTAGGACTTGCGATAATTTTTCACCTGTTGCTTGATCAGTCACGTCATGATTTTATTGTCTGCCATTGTCTGGCTCCATTTTATTAAAGAAGTGTTATTCCATTTCATTAACAAGCTGCTTCATTACGTTTAACTCGGAAGAAAGTTCCTTAAACCATTCCTTATCCCCTGTTGATAAGGCCAAGTCTATCAGAAATTCTATTTGTACCTTGTTTGTCACATTCGAAACCGGAAGTCGTTTAACCCGTTTGCTTAAAACTGGGATTGTTTTTCCAATCGTTTCATTATTGTCGCTAGTTACAACCGTTACTTTTACTAATCCTTCAGGAGTATTAGGTGACAGTGATTCAATATAACCAATGATTAATTCCCCGTCCCATGATTCTCCCTTGATCCAATCGCCTGGTTGTAAGATGGTATTAATGGACAACATATGTCTCACCTTCTTTATTTATTCTTAGTTTCATCCAATCAGATATACCCACTAGATAAATCTGTAATTTTTTTTATTACATTTTAATGAAAGAGATCTGCGGTCAAAGTCGCTTACTAACGAGATTGACAACCTCTTTCATGGTATAATCCTTTAAATATTCACCCAGATGTTCTTCAGCACCTAAGAAAATGCTACATAAAACACTTTGCATATTGGCGCCGACAATACACTTATGATTCGATTCAGGACACTTAGGCTTGAGAGCACCTTCTGAAGTAATCTTATATATATCCCAAAGGTTCACTTTATTTAGATCAAGCGCAAAAATAAATCCTCCGCCAGTTCCCTCTTTGGATTTAATAAATTCATGTTTTTTTAACAAACTCAGCACTTTTCGAATCCGTACAGGATGGACTCCAGCACTTTCTGAAATAGCATCACTTGTTGACATCCGGTCCGGCTGTAGCGCAAGATAAGTCAAACTATGAATGGCAAGGGTAAAATCACTATTCATGTTCTTGCCTCCTAAGAAATGAAACGACACATACCTTAATACTATTGTGTGCATCTTTTCAATATTAATGACGTACTGTAATAGTATACGTTACAGATTATCTTGTCAAACATTAGGGTTTTCAAGGTTAGTGATTAATTTAAATATCCCATTGTTTTTTGATTTGTTCCTCGGCTAACCGTTGAATGTTTGCCCATGCTGTATCTTTTTTCACAATAACATTGGTGTTGTAATTTTTTTCTTTATAATTAACAGTTACGAATACTTCGATCATTCTTTTTTTCCTCCTTTAAGAAACCATTAATTTGCCGCTTTTTGCAATTCGTTGTACAAGTATGTGCGAACCTTTCGAGGCAGAAAACTACGAATTTCGTCCTCGTTATAGCCCACCTGTAACCTTTTTTCATCCTGGATAATTGGCCGGTGTACCATTTTAGGATTCTCCATTATTAAGGTATAGAGTTCATTAAGCGAAAGAGATTCAATATCTATATTTAATTCCTGAAAAGTTTTTGAATTAGTTGAAATAATTTCGCTAGTCCCCTCTTCTGTTAAGCGAAGAATCGATTTAATCTCTTCGACTGTTAGCGGATTGGCTAAAATATTTCTTTCGATATAGTCAATGGAATGTTCCTCAAGCCAAGCTTTCGCTTTTCGACAAGATGTACAGCTAGGGGTTGTATAAAGAGTTACCATCCTTACTCACTCTCCTAAATATTTGTTGGAAAATATACGGTACAATACCTTACTTGGTTATTGGGTAATTACCCCGAAATTAGGCGATAAAACCTCGCAGTTATTATTAATCTGCTGAGTTATCGCTTCATTATTAAATGTAATAAAAAATTTTACAGTTTCTATACTGTAAATTTAATCGTTACAGTTAAAAATGTCAATAGTTAAATTAATAATATTTTTATTAAGTCTTTTAATTCATCTTTTTTAACATACATTAACTAAATACTTGAACTTGATTATTATAATCCGTTTGATTTGCTCCACTATTGGATCAATGCTATTATCTTTCATACAAACTTCATAAGGGGTTGATTTTTATGGTAAAAGAAATAATCTTAAATGATACATCGATTCATGTAGACCATTATAAAGAAGAGACAGATAATGGTTTGCATAATGTTATTATTGGTTTCAAAGTAACGAGTGAGAAATATCATGACATTACGACACTGTTATACGAAGGCGTCTTTGATGTAAAAATTCCTGAAAGAGGTTTAGCGTTTAGAGGAAAAATTCAGCAATATTCCACTTCAATTACAAACTTATATGAAAAAGAACAGGTTGGAGATTTTACATTATCATTGCGCGAAGTGAAAAATTAAGAAAGAAGGCATGGATTAGTGAAATTAAGTATATTAGATCAGTCACCCATCTCTTCTGATCAAACTGCTAGTGATGCGTTGAATGAATCTGTGAAGCTAGCGCAAGCTGGTGAAGCGCTAGGGTATTCGCGGTATTGGATTGCCGAACATCATGATCTTCCTGGACTTGCCTGCTCTGCCCCTGAAGTGATGCTTAGTTATATTGGAGCCCATACAAAACAGATCCGGATCGGCTCCGGGGCTGTCCTATTGCCGCATTATAAACCCTATAAAGTGGCAGAGGTTTACAATATGCTGGCTACATTGTTTCCGAATCGCATCGATATTGGCATTGGCCGTGCACCCGGAGGTTCTGCTGAAGCCACTAATGCTTTATCAAATAACTTTTTACAACAAGTATGGAAAATGCCAAATTTAGTGGAAGAACTGCTTCATTTTCTCCATGATGATTTTCCTGAAGATCATGAGTTTTCAAAAATCACGGCCTCTCCAATGCCACAAGTGCCACCAATGCCGTGGATCCTTGGCACAAGTAAAAAAAGTGCTTTACTTGCAGCTAAAAATGGTTTGGCTTATGCATTTGGTCAGTTTATGAGCGAAAATAACGGAGCCGCTATCATTGAACAATATTTAGATGCCTTTGTACCAAAGAAACACGGTCCATTTCCTCAAGTATTGTTAACAGTTTCCGCGATTTGTGCAGAAACTACGGAAAAAGCAGAAGAAATTGCGTTGAGTTCACTTATTTGGGCCATTCAAAAAGATAAAGGTGAAGGCAAATATGTTCCTTCTATCGAAGAAGCTAAGAATTATGAACTTAATGAAAAAGAAAGAGAAAAATTAGTGCAAATGAAACAAAATATGATTGTGGGCAATCCTCAAGAGGTCGGTAAGAAACTTTATCAGTTACAAGCGGAATTTAAGGCGGATGAAATCATGTTGGTGACGATTACTCACTCTCCGAAGGACCGCATGGAATCTTATAGACTAATTGCAGAAGAAGTGCTTTCATAATTTTAAAAAAAAACAATTTTTTCTAATTAGTTATAACCCCCTCATAAATTGGAAACATAAGGGGGTTTTTACATTTCATTCTATAATGCTAATTGCCTACTAAAGTGACAGAAATATATCCGTTCTTAACATCTCTTCCAACGCTTTCGACTGACCGTTTAAGAGGATTCCCATTTCCCGCCGCCTGTAGCAGTTACTATTTTTATTCTATAAATGGAAAGCAGGGGTCAGTGGTCCCTTTTATACAGTTTTATTTTAAAGCAATACAAATATTCTTTGCTTCCGTAAAAAACTCCAAACTGTGGTGCCCGCCTTCCCGTCCTACTCCACTTTTCTTAAAACCTCCAAATGGGGCGCGGAGGTCACGCACAAACCAGCAGTTGACCCAAATCGTACCCGCACGGACACTGTGAGACATACGGTGTGCACGCTGCAGATTTTCAGTCCAGACAACACCATTTAACCCATATTCCGTGTCATTGGCAATTTGAATGGCCTCTTCTTCGGTATCAAACGGTATAAGAGTGACGACTGGGCCGAAAATTTCCTCCTGGCAAATTCGTGATTTGGGATTTTCTTGGACATACACGGTTGGCTCTAAATAATATCCCTTTTGTAAATATTCCGGCAGTTCTGGCCGTTTGCCGCCGCAAATCAGTTTCGCTTTTTCCTCTTTAGCAATCTCGAGATAGCTGGTGACCTTCTGATAATGCTGTTCACTCACAAGCGGCCCCATTTTTGTGTCAATATTTTGTGGATCGCCTACTTTTAATTCCATCGCCGCTTTTGTAAACCGTTCTAAAAACTCAGCAAAAATAGATCGTTGCACTAAAATTCTTGAACCGGCAAGACACACCTGACCGGAATTCATAAATGCGGCATGAATCGAGCCTGGAATGGCTTTATCCAAATCGGCATCCTCAAAGATGATGTTTGCGGCTTTTCCGCCAAGTTCAAACGACACTTTTTTCAGCGTATCTGCCCCATTTTTCATAATTCTTTTGCCCGTAGCCGTGGAACCCGTAAATGACACCAAATCCACCGCTGGATGCTCTGTTAACGCCGTCCCGACCACACTTCCCAGCCCATGCACGACATTGACCACACCATCAGGAATGCCTGCTTCTTTGGCAATTTCACCTAGTAACGAAACAGATAATGGCGTCATCTCTGCTGGTTTAATCACAGCGGTATTCCCTGCTGCAAGACAAGGGCCTAGTTTCCAGGTGGTGAGCATAAATGGCACATTCCATGGAGTAATTAGTGCTGCGACTCCCACGGGCTCATAGCGTGTATA
Source organism: Neobacillus phoenicis (assembly GCF_047302305.1). NCBI lineage: Bacteria > Bacillati > Bacillota > Bacilli > Caryophanales > Bacillaceae > Neobacillus > Neobacillus phoenicis. Next base: position 3,239,140 of record NZ_CP154847.1, read on the forward strand.
GTTAACGAAGTTTTCCTCCATCGGATAGGTTTCTCCGCCTTGCATTTGTACAAAATCAGCAAAAAAATGGATATTGTGGGCCGCACGTGGAACCTCGTGTTGAACGGTTGAATGATAGGGCTTTCCGACATCGATTGCATCTAAACCCGCAATTTCTTCTTTCCTTTCTAAAATAATCTCAGCCATTCGTCGGAGTTTTTCACAACGCTCGGCAACTGACATCGTCCGCCATGGCCCATTTTCAAAGGCTTCTCTAGCTGCCAGGCATGCTTGATTTACGTCTTCCTCAGTAGCCTCACTTACCAATGCGATTACCCCTTGTGTAGCAGGGTTTTTCACTTCAAAGGTTCGATGGCTGCTGGATGGAACATATTTCCCATTAATATAAAGTCCAATCTGTTTGACTTCTGTTTTGACGTTCATTTTGCTGTTTCACTCCGTTTCTTAACGGACTCTCCCGCAATTCCCCAATGTTCCGGTTCTATTTCCTGTATCATCACGCGGACATTTTGAACAGGCGCTTCCAAAATATCGGCAACCAAGTCGGTTACTTCACGAATCAGCCTTTCCTTTTTTTCAGGTGATCTTCCTTTTAATATATTAAACTTAATGAATGGCATCATTGTTTCCTCCCATCATTTATTCAGTAAAAAATGCGTCTACTGACCCTATTCCGTCAAAGCTGGCCGTGAATTGATCGCCTGGAGCTATAACCGCGGCAGCCGATAACGAGCCACTTAACACCACTTCACCAGGCTGAATGCTTTGTCCGGTCTTATATAGCTTATTGGCAAGCCAGGCAATCGCCCTGGCAGGATGGCCCATCACAGCCGCCCCTGCGCCAGTTGCCATGACATCCCCGTTCTTCTTGAAAACCATGCCCATTAACCGTAAATCGAGATTGGCAGGATGGTAGAATCGTTCTCCAAGGATGAATCTTGATGAGGATGAGTTATCCGCAACAGCATCCGAGAGGGAAAATGTGAATCCATGAAACCTGCTGTCGATGATTTCTAATGCAGGGGCCACATACTCTGTCGCTGCCAAAACATCTGCTGGGCTTACATATGGGCCTTTCAATTCCTTTTTAAAAATGAAGGCAATTTCCGGTTCTACCCTCGCATGGATAAATGGTTTAATGGAAATCGATTCTCCTTCAAACAACTGCATACTCTCCAGCAAAACGCCATAAGAAGGTTCGTGGACACCCATAGCAATCTGCTTCGGTTTACTGGTTAAACCAAGTTTGCGGCCGACTCTTTTCGTTTTTTCCTCCATTACCTTTAGCTCGATTAATCGCTCCTGTACCTCGTACGCTAACGTCTCATTCAGTTCCGGAAATTTCCCGGTAAACTTTTCAACGGACTGCTTTTTTTTCTCGGCTTCATAAAGCTCATTAGCAATCAAATCGATCATATCTGTCTTAATCATCAATTCACCCCGTTTCCTTATCGTTTAAAGGTGACACTAACAGAACCAATGTGGTCAAATTCTGCGGTAAAAGTATCACCTTCTTCGATTTCTACCGCACTTGTCAATGCTCCGGACAGTACTATTTCCCCTGGCTTTAAAGAAACATCGTATTTCCCTAAGGAGTTTGCCAGCCATGCCACTGCCCTGAGCGGGTTACCCAGCACCGCGGCTCCGGCAGCCGTATCAAGCATTTCTCCGTTTTTATATACCACCATTCCAATATGTGTTAAATCGATTCCATCCAATTTTGTCGATTTTACTCCGATGACGGCACTTGCAGAAGAACCGTTATCCGCTACGGTATCTTCAAATTTAATCTTCCAATTTTCAATCCGGCTGTCGATGACTTCTATTGCCGGTACAATATAGTCGGTTGCCTCAATGACATCCATTATGGTGACATTGGGACCCTTTAACTCTTTTCTTAAAACAAAAGCGATCTCGCATTCTACTTTTGGCTGGATGTAGTTTTCTAACGAAATCGCATCTCCGTCAATAAACATCATGTCATTTAAAAGATGGCCGTAATCCGGCTGATTGACCCCAAACATATTTTGAATCGCTTTGCTGGTTGCACCTATTTTTTTGCCAACGATCTTTGCTCCGTTAGCAACTTTTTGACGGATAATTTGAAGCTGGGTATGGTAAGCATCATCTACCGTAATTCCTGGATAAGTGACGGTTAATGGTTCAATCACTTTCTTTGTTTTTTCCGCTTCAAGTAGCCTGCTTGCCGATTCCTGAACTAACATACTATTTCCCTCCTTTATGCTCAGACCTTGACTCCTTTTTTTGCAGCGAGTTCCATTGCTACGTCTAAAATCCAGTCTTCCTGTCCTGCAACGGCTTGGCGTCTTCCTAACTCCGCCATTATGTCTGATGGATTCACGTTAAATTTTTCTGCGGCATGCCTGACATGTAATAGGAAGCTGTTATACACCCCTGCATAGCCGCTCGATAAGTTGTCTCTGTCAAGAACGATGGGGGAAGGCATTAGCGGCGCTACCGCCTCTTCAGCCAAGTCGATTAAAATCGAAAGGTTGATTCCCGTTTCAAGCTCCATTTTATTGAGCACAGCGACCAATACTTCTGTCGGTGCGTTACCTGCTCCTGCCCCAAGTCCTCTTAATGTACCATCAATTTGATCGGCTCCTACTTCGAGTGCAGCCCAAGTGTTTCCAATAGCCAAGCCAAGATTATTATGGGCGTGATAACCCACCTCAATCGACAAAGCTTCTCTTAAAGCCGAAACTCTTTCCTTAACACCTGATGGAATCAAAGCACCTGCAGAATCCACGACATAAACACAATCTGCCCCGTAAGATTCCATTAATTTCGCCTGCTCAGCAAGCACTTTACCTGGCTGGGTGTGTGACATCATCAGAAACCCGACTGCTTCAATTCCCAATTCTTTCGCCAATCGAAAATACTGCTCCGTTACATCCGCTTCCGTACAATGGACCGCGATTCGAATCGTGCTAATGCCAATTTCTACTGCCTTTCGCAATTCTTCACTCGTTCCAATCCCTGGAACAAACAAAGAAGCAATTTTAGCCTGCTTTGCTGATTCCACTGCTGTTTTGATCAGGTCAAATTCCGAGTAACGCGAAAATCCCTGTTGGATCGTCGAACCGTTTAGCCCTGCCCCATGGCTGACCTCAATCACTGGGACGCCTGCTTGGTCAAGACCGGTGACAATCTTTTTAACGACTTCCGGAGTAAAACTATGACTTACAGCATGAGAACCATCCCTCAGGGTGGTATCTGTCAGTCTAGGTAATTTCATCGTGTTACCTCCTTAGATTCTAGTAAATGCTGCGCGTATAATTCGCCAACCTTCCGTGCCGAGGCCGTCATGATATCAAGGTTTCCAGCGTAGGTCGGGAAGAAGTCTCCTGAGCCTTCTACTTCATTCATGATTACGACAACCGGCAAGATTCCCCAAGGAGTCTCACGGTAATCAACAAAGGGTTCCCCTTTTAGACGATATCCGGGTACGTAACTAGAAACTTCTTTTATCATCGAGTGTACGGAATGCTTCACTGCCTCCATATCAAATTCATCCTCTTTGATAACGGCATAAACAGTATTTGTCATTGTAATCGGCGGCTCAGCTGAATTAAAGACCGGAATCGCACGAGCCATCCTTGCCCCGCCAATTTTAACCAGCGCATTCGCCGTAGTCCGTGTAAATTCATCCACATTTTGTCTCGTTCCTGGCCCGATTGCGAGGCTTGCAACCGTCGCAATGATTTCTGCATAATGGACAGGCACGATACGTGATACTGCATAGACTAGCGGAGTTGTCGCCTGGCCGGCGCAGGAAATCATATTGACATTTTTAGCTTCAATATGTTCCGCTAAATTTACTGGGGGTACTAAATACGGTCCCACAGCTGCAGGAGTCAAGTCGATTGCTATTTTTCCTTTGCTGCGTAATGCTTCGGCATTTTTCAAATGTGCTTTTGCGCTTGTTGCATCAAACACTATCTTGATTTCATCGTCCTCTAAAATGGCATTTATCCCTTTGTGGCTGGCACGAATCCCCATTCCCTGTGCTCTTAACAGTCCCTCCGATTTCGGGTCAATCCCGGACATTAAAGACAATTCTAAGTTCCCGTCATTTTTTATAATTTTGTACATCAAATCCGTGCCAATATTACCAGATCCTAAAATGGCTGCTTTTACCTTGGCCATTTCTCACACTTCCTTTCTTACCATTTTTTTATCCTTAGCCCTAGAAGGGAAGGTAACGTTTGTTACTTGTTATTTAGTCGTTTTTCTAACTGGACACCCCTTTCATTTCATCTGTGTATTCATGATAGCCTGAGTCCCATCATTCCAACAATGTAGTCGTCCCTCTATAGTGGACATTTTCAGAATTTTTTATATAATTCGAATTAGGAGGTGGAAAGAATGGAACAAGAAAATTTACTTTCTTCTGTTAGCAATGCCATCAAAATTTTGCGTGCCTTTAAAATGGACAGGCCGCAAAAAGGGGTGCGTGAGCTTGCTGGGGAATTAGGCATTGGCAAAAGCAGTGTGCAACGCATTTTAGCGACACTCGCATCTGAAGGATTAGTCCGGAAAAATGAAGAATCGAATAAATATGAATTGGGGTTATCCGTGCTGGAATTAAGCTCGATCGTATTAGGGCATATTGATCTCCATAATGAAGCCCTGCCCATCATTACCAAGGTCGCCAACACGTTTAAAGAAACCTCACATATTGCCATTTTAGATAATTTTGAAGTGGTGTATCTTTGCAAAGTGGAAAGTGAGGATTCCGTTAAGCTGGTTTCTCACTCCGGTCTACACAATTACCCTCACTGTACAAGCTCCGGAAAATTATTACTGGCTTATAGTGAGCCGTATTTTGTTGAAACGATTTTGAAAAATGAGTTGAAAAAATTCACTTCCAATACCATTCATGACCCAGAAGCTTTCCGGAAGGAGTTAAAGGCCATTCGACAAAAAGGATATTCGCTGAGTATCGGTGAATTACGCCCCGAGGTTCACTCTATTTCCGCACCGCTTCGGGATTATACTGGTAAAGTGATTGCGGCCATCAATGTAGTGGGACCTCGTTCCCGTCTTTCCAAACAAAGAATGGAATATATCGCCCGTGAACTGATCCACTTTGGTGAATTGATTTCGGAGCGGCTGGGGTACCGGAAACGATAGGTTTCTACATATCTAACACGATAATCTATTAAAACAAGAATTCCTTATAAAAAAGGTATAGAACCTTGATCATAAGGAATTTTTTGTTTGTATTATGATTTTGCTATTTCAGGAACCGTTACAGGCGTTCCGCGGACCCACCATGATTCAGGGAAAGCTGTACCAATCCATGTATCGCCATTACCCGGTACATCCTTCATATCCCAAATCACAGGTTTCCATGCCGGATCCAAAATGAGATATCCAGCATCTCCAAATAGCTCAACACGGTTACCCCCTGGTTCGTATACATACATACATAACGCCTGGCTGATTCCATGTTTATTTGGCGGAACTTCGACAAATACATCGTTTTCGCGGAAGAGATCAGCCACATCGTAAAGGTTTTGAGGAACACCATACCAGTAGCAAAGGTGATGAAGTTTGCCCTTCTGTTGATTAGGTTCTGGCATGAAGGCAATTTCATGTACAAGATTGGATACACTCATCCAGCTTCCGATTAGATTTCCGTTGTCCTCAATTCCTTCCCGTAAACGGAATCCGAGGGCATTTAGCATAAAGTCGGTGTTGGTGGCAGCATTTGATGTCATTAGATTTATATGATCAAGTCTCCGTACAGGGACACCACGGTCCGGTCTCTTCGTGGCCCGATTCAACAGTTTTGTTTTTTCGTTCTCCTTGCATTGATAATATTCTACATCGTATAGAAGTTCCATCGCATGGCCGTCAGGTGTCGTAAATTGATAGGCTGCACCATGACCAAGATCTCCTTCAATCCATCCCCGTCCAAGTCCTGTTGCCTTGACAGCCTCGACCCTCCTTTGAAGAGCCTGAGGTGAGATTGTGCGCCAGGCAGCATGACCAAGACCTGCTTCCTTTGATTCGGTTACTTTTAATGAATGATGATACGTCTCTTCATACGCTCTTAAATAAACCGATTGACCTGAACGTGCAGTCACGCTCATTCCTAACAACCTTGTAAAAAAGTCCACGGTTTCTTCAGGTTTCGGCGAAAAAATCTCGATATGGGCTAATTGAGCTACATCAAAATTAGGTTCTTCGATTAATCTCATTGTTTTTTCCTCCTAAAATCAAATTTTTGGATTATTACTCTTTTAAGAATAGGAAATAGTGGAAGCTCTATGAAGAAAATCATTTTAATGGATGTTTCACTCGTTGAGGTAATTTATAAAAACATACTTAAGTTCATGGAACCTAAAACAGTCTGATCAAGGAGAATAAGTCTTGAAACAAGCTTCCATTCTCCATTGTGCTTTCTTAAGATATCCTCCCGCTCACCGAACAGCTCTTCGGAAGTCCGGTATGAACCCCTGTTTCTCTTAAATAAAAAGTTGCTTTTTACGTGGAATTCCTGATAATTCTCGGTTTTGGTGCCTGGTTCGATTAAGATATTTGTAATAAAATGCCTTTGTCTTGGGCCAGAAAACTCTGCCCATGCGGAAGATGTATCCAAGCGCTTTATTCTTGTAACAAGCGACTGTTTTGTATCTTCAAAATATCTTGAATCATGGTCAATATTCGGTGTATCATGGCGACCTTCATTCGTAATCCGTGCTGGCATTTGATATACAAGATCATCACCCAAGAGGTCGAGCCAATCCTGATATTTCCGGTGGTCTAGTAAATACGCTTCCCGGTAAAGGAAATTGGTAATTTCCATCTGCACGCCTATACTTACCTGTGATTCTTCTATTCCAATTTCTGGACGCATTAGCGTACCTCCTGTCCAACTGGAATATCTTTCAAAAGCAGTTCCAACCATTTTTCATGCATACTTCTTGAGAGCGTATCAAGAAAACAAAGTGGATAAGCTGTTCCAGGACCTGGAAAATCATCGACCGCCTTGACACGGTCCAGTCCCATGAGGTAATTGAGCACGCTGTTATAGCTTAGCTCCTTATCCTGCGCCATCAATCCATTACTTGTCAGAGCAACGCGACTCCAGATTTCAGAATCATCCTGTTCAAAAATTCCTGAGGGACCAAAACTTGCTACAAAGGTTTTATATGATTTTTGTTTGTATTCCCGAGGTGCATCCTTATCAATTAAATGCCAGCTCCAGACCTCCACTTTATCAGGAGCTAAAGGTCTCCAAACTCTTAAATTTAAAAAGTTGTAGAACCCCTCATCAGAATCCAGAAGTGGAAAACTAAAACTTAAAAACCCTAGATTAGGATAAATTCCCCCCACAAAATAGCTATCCTTTAAAATTTCATTTTGTTCTTTAGTTAAATTTCTTTCGTACATTGGCCACATCGCTTCAGGCATTCCTTGGTATGGGAAAGGTGATTTTTCGGTTTCATCTAACTTAAGCACATTAATTCCATGACCATTCCCTAAAATGATTTGATTTCCATACCCTGGGAAGAACGGATCACTAGGAGCAATGCCCATTTCCTTTGCTGATTTATGAGTAAATTGAACGTGGTAGGGATCGGCCTCAAAATTTTCGGCCGTTACTTTCCAGTTCGTATCGACAACCCAGCGCTGCGGGGTACCTTGAACCTCCATTCCTTCATCACTTCTGCCTACAAGGATATCCATGTACCACTTCATATCACCAAGGTACTCATCCAAAGACTCCGCATTTGCATCTAGATTTCCAAAAATCATCCCTTGATAACTTTCCACCTTCGGGATTGGACGGAGATTCCAATCTTCCTTGTTCATTTCCTCACCATAAACTTTGTTGCCCACGGCCACTCCAACAAGGCTGCCCTCATTGTTAAATGTCCAGCCATGGTATGGACACGTGAATGTTTTTTGTTTTCCTGTGTCGACAGCACATAGTAAGGTTCCCCGATGGGTGCAAGAATTGAGAAAGGCGTTTATCTCTCCTGACTTAGTTTTTGTAACAAGTACGGGATCATTTGCCATCCATCTTGTAACAAAGCTTCCTGGCTCCGTTAATTCAGACTCGTGGGCCAAAAATTGCCATGTTTTTCCGAATACTTTTTCCATTTCCAAGTCATACATATCGCGATCTGCAAGAACCCATTGAGGCAATAATCCTTGTTTCATCTTTTCTTTTAATTTCATAAGAGTTTCTTTAGTGATCCTGCCACTCATCCAATAACCCTCCAGTTTAAGAGACTAAAAATAAATAACTAAAAAGAGAGTAAAACGCAACATACTGAAACCGTTTACAAATCTATTAAAGTAACACCCCTATTCTATAAAGTGATGTCAGGTAACAACTATAGGGTAATAGAATTTCGGTAATCATTAAATATCGATGTCCCTCTATAATGGACACAAATTGAATATTTTTTTCCATTTTTAAAAAGGAACCAGAAATCACTGTGTTGTTTACACCTTTCTTTTGGTTGTGAAATTTCATCTACCAACGAATCTCCAATTCTCCCAATGCTGCTAACGCCTCGAGTACCAGTAAAATATGATGACTATCAATCGGGTCACGTAGATCCTTTCCAATTACCGCCTCGATTTTCTGGATACGGTACAACAAGCCACTCATGGATAAAGACAGCTCTTTCATTGTTTGCTCAAGCTTTCCCCCGTTATATAAAAATACATATAACGTTTTTAATAGCTCCAGATTTTTGGGATCCTTGTTTTTATAAAAGTCCTTCAGCAGCTGCTGACCCATCATTTGAACAGCACTTACATTATTTTGATTAATTAAGATTCCAACTATTCCAAGAGATTCAAATAGTAATGCTTTCTTTTTGGTTACCATTCTAACAGCGATCAAGGCCTGTTCGTAGTATTTGAATGCTTTTTCAATATGTTCACCTTTGCTGCTGATACCTATTTTTAAGTCTATACACTCAAAACTTCTATTCATATAATCTATAAGATTCTCTGCTACACGTTGAATATCAATAGCCTTTGACGTGGTTTCAGTAATAAGTAATACAATTTTCCCTTGCTTTTGTACGGCTAAAACGGTAAGATTTTGTTCTTTAAAAAAGGAAAAGGTGGTTTCAAGGAGCTTCTCGTGGAGGCCTAATTCATGATCAATAGAAATTTTAGTTGTTTTAACCTCAAGTACACCGATATAAAACTTTTTGCCAAGATCAATATTCATAAATCTTCCGCGTTTTAAGATCTCGGCGCGAGAGGGATATTGATTATGCAGCAATTGTTCTAAAAAGTTCCCTTTCATCCTTTCGAATGACTCAAACTTCGTTTTTTCATTCAGTAATAGGAGAGAGGCCGCATTGGCTATTCTTTCCAGCAACATATAATCATTTTCAACATCGATAGTGTTCTTTTCTGGATAAACAAAAGTACAATATCCCAAAATGTTTTTCCTCACGATAATTGGCTCGACTAAACCATGATGTTGTTGGAATGTCACTAATTTTTTACTGTGAGATGATTTTTCAGGGGATTTCCAGTTCCCTGACCGGAAAATTTCAGCTTGCTGCAGCCATTGCTTTTTTTCCTCATTAATCTCAAAAAATGTAGCCTCCGACATGCCGGAATAGACAAATGTATGAAAACTCGCATCGTCAATAATGATGGGAATTCCGGTTATATCCGCGGCAGCATCTGCGATGATTTGCAAATCACAACCATTCGTTACTGCCTCTGTTAATTGTTTATGAAGATTTGCGACCTTATAAATATAGTTTCGCTGCTCTAGTAGCTGCTGATACGTATATTTGTAATCTTTGATAATGGTAGATTCTGAGTAATATTGATACTCCTCTGAAATTTCATCTCCCCATTCCTCCAGCGGCTTAAACGACCACCTGCAAACAGGATGTCCCATTGCAATACAGGAAGTTTCTTTAGCAATGATCGTTTTTCCACAGATCGTAGACATAAAACCAGTAACGTATCCTCTAAGGGTGTAGCAAATGGGGGAATCTGATTTTCCAAACCGATTCAAATGTTCCAATCCCTCAAAGGACCCTTCCCATGTTCCTTGTCCATATGCCGATAGGACCTCATCATCCTGACCAAGGTCTACTTCAATGGAATAGTGAACCCCCTTGGCATGCCCATATTTAGAGTGGAAATCCGGCCCCTGCTTTAACACTTCTTCCAGAGAGGTAAAACCTAGTGATAAGGCATTCTTTGCACCTTTGACCCCTAGTTCAAATCCATAGCGAAGGAGAAATCCTTTTACCCGGTCTATCCCAATATTTTTAATTAATTCCTCTCTTAGTAATGCAAAGGCAGTTACAGAGCTCAATATTCTAGCATTTTCTTCAAGGCTTTTGACCTTATCACTAATAACCATGTTCAATGCTATCACCTCATTATTGCGGATCTGGTTTAGGATATTAATCAGAAAATTCTTTTTATAATAAAATAGTATCTCATCTGTTGTTCCTTTTGCCAGAAGTAATTTTTAAAAATGAAAGGATATAACGGGGATCAAACGATATCCCATTTGTTAATCCCAAAGAGGCAATAGTTAAAATGATATTTACTCCTCTGTTTAAGCCATTTGATTTTTACTGTCGTGCCTGTTAACGTTTTCAGGTCTGATGGTGATAGTATTTCAAGATGCTTACTGCCATTATGACTCTCCGTCAAGCACGAAATACCCTGATAAACCATTTCCCCAGTCTCCACTTCCACTTCATAAATTCCTGGTGCTGGAAGCATAAATCTATCATAAGGTGTAATTTCGATAGAACGTTCTGTTCTGATAGAGGAAATTCTTCCAAACGTTTCATAATAATCACCTAAAACAGGTGGAATCAAACTTACCTCACCATTCCGTAATAGATCTCGTATCAAAGTCGAGCTTATCTTCTTATTTTTCCAACTGATTTTAGGTACAACCGATACATCTAACAGCCCCCTACTGTCTTGAACCATCGTATCCATGGTGCCCTGCCCCCGGTAACCATATGTAAAATCGAAGCCCGCAACTACATGAACCGCTCCCAGTCCAATCAGGTATTGCTTCACAAAAGACTGTGGATCTAACTTTGCAAATTCCAAATCGAAATGGATGACATAGAGACAATCAATGCTTAACTGAGCGATCAATTCCTTCTTTCGATCAAAAGGGATAAGGTAATCCACTTTTTCTGTTCCATTACTGATTATCTCTTTTGGGTGTGGAAAAAAGGTCAAAACGGCACTTTTTACTTTACGTTCGCTCGCGATTTGCTTAGCAGTATCAATGACCGTACGATGGCCGATATGAACACCATCAAAAAAGCCAACTGCAAGCACACACGGTTCCACCTCTTTAGAGGCTGCTTCGGAGCAGTGGGTCAGATAAACCGTCTTCAATCCGTTCACTCCCTGCTGTAGCTTTTAACTGTTCACTCTTTCTTTTAACTCATGGTATTGTCCTTGGAAAAATAGCAGTGGTTCTCCTTCTTCCATGCGTAGATCCGTTACTTCACCGATTAACAAGCTATGATCTCCGGCAGTATGTTCGGCAACCAGGTTACAAGTAACCGCCCCAATTGTGTTTTCTAAAATCGGCAGCCGATCCATAGTAGCAAATGGAATGAGAATATCATCATTTTTTTGGCCGGCAAACACAGCAGAAAGCTGTTGCTGATCAGACGATAATATATTGACAGCATAGCGTTTCGATTCCCGGATGCGCTGCAGCATTTTCGCTTTATGCCCCACTGAGATGACAACTAATTTCGGGTTAAGGGAAACGGACATAAAGGCATTCGCAGTCATTCCGTAGGCATTGCCATCCAACTCAGTGGTAATAATGGTTACACCTGTTGCAAATTTTCCCATTGTGTTACGAAATTGACGATCATCCATACAAACACTTCCTTTTGGGAGCGCCTTGGTAACCAAGGCGCATACCCGATTTTATTTTCCTGCTTTTTTTAGCAGATAGCTTACATCAGTTGGATTAATGAGATCAGGGACTGTCCATCCCGAAAGATTGTATTCAGACATACATTGCTCTGCGAAGCCCTTCATTTCATCGACCAAGCCAGTGCCTGCTGCGTGGAATAAGGCTTCCATTCGGATATTCTCATGGTTTCCTGCGTAGTTTCGCTCATATAGTTCATGGCGTCCTCCGAATTCAGAACCCATTGCATCCCAGAGTAGTTTCATTAGCTTCATCTTGTCAATTGCTGCATATCCATTGGAACCGCGGTAATATTTATCCAATAACGGCCTTAACTCCGGATTTTGGAAATCCAGTGCACTTGAATTGACATAAATTAACCCGCCTGCAACGGTCTGCTCAATAATTTCTTTAATTCTTGGATAGGCAACCGTTGCAAAGACACGATAAGATGAGGCATAATACATATTCGGCTGCACAATGCCTCCCGGCCATGTTTCAGGATTCCTGGCCATCGCATCTGTTAATCCCCAGAATAGATTTCTCCATGCAATCACTTCACCTACTTGTGCTTGAACACCTCGGAAATCCTTCGCCCCTGTTGACTCAACTGCTTTTAACAGCAAGCCTGCGATAAAATCAAGTTTCACAGCCAATCGAGTACAGCCATGGAACGTAAAGCGCGGCACCCACCCAGATAATGGGACAAAACTATTGGCCTTATCGATGTCACCATATAGGAGAACATTTTCCCAAGGGATCAGGGCTTTATCAAAAATGAGGACAGAATCGTTTTCGTCTAAACGACTGGAGAGCGGATAATCAAAAGGTGTCCCCATTACTTCAGCTTGCATAGCGTAAGACGGTCGGCTGATCAGCTTAATCCCTGGATTATCCATTGGGACAATCGCAAATAACGTGAATTCTTTTTTGGCTTTGATCGGCAGCGGGCCATATTGGAAAATGAAGTTGGAATGTGAAAGGGCCGAACCAGTGGCCACCATTTTGGCACCGCTTACAATTAGTCCCGCATCGGTTTCTTTCTCCACGTGAACAAACACATCACTCACTTCATCTGGCGGCAGATGACGGTCGACTGGCGGATTTAGACCCGCATGGTTTAAAAATAAACAATTTTCCTGAATTTCTTTATACCAGCGTCTCGCGTTACCGCTGTATTCTCCCCAAAAATTGTCATTCGCCCCTAACGCTACCTGAAAGCTTGCTTTATAATCAGGCGTTCTTCCCATCCATCCATAGGTTTTACGGGACCATGCGGCAATCGCATCTCTACTCGCCACTAGATCATCGACAGAGTGCGGGATTTTGTAAAAATGATGGGTTTTCCCACCGTTCCCTGTGTCTGTTTCAGTCAATAGCGCAGCAGCTTCTTTCTCGTTATGCAAAGAGTCATAAAGACGGGCAATCATTCTTGCAGAATTTCTAAATGCAGGGTGTGATGTTACATCTTTTACTTTCTCACCATACAGCCATACTTCTCGTGATTGATTACGAATACTCTCCAAATACTCTTCACCTGTAAATGGTTTAGTTGCCATAATTTTTTCCAAGCCCTTTCCTCCTTTGAATTAAAATTGTAAAAAATCGGTTCCTCCGAAATTGAACGGGGAATAGATAGTTTTTAGGTAAATATTAGATGTAAGACTAGTTGTATAAATTTTCTGAATTTACTTTAAACTCATTTTAATGAAAAGATGGGTTCACTTTCTACAACAAAATCTACTCAACTTTTTAAATATTTTAGAAAAAAATTTACTAATCTAACTCACCTATGAAGAAAGCCGACTGTTAATTGCAGCCGGCTTTCTTCCTTCTCTTAAAGTTTAACAATAATATTATCTTTTATTTCATGGTTTCCGATTGCTCCAAAATGAAATGTATTTGAATCTGGCCAGTAAGCAAGCCTTAAAAGAAGCCCCATAGTTCTAAAAATACCGGATGTCCTTCGAAACTCTTCTTATTAATAGATTATCATAATCTTCTATTTTTAGTTGAAACCATTAATTTAGGAATTTTCTGTTGAAGATTTATTCATCGTTCATCCTACTTCTTGATTACTTTTTATTTGAGCATAAACTTTTTGGTAGGAAGCTGCTTCCTTTACCATTCCTTTATGTTGATACATTCGGCTGATTTTCTGTACAGGAGTTGGATCCTGTGGTTGAAGTTCCATTTCCCAGAAAAAGCAATCAATGGCTTTATCAAATTGTTTAAACTCTGCATAATAATCCCCCAATTCCATCATCTGATCAGGGTCCTCTAATATTGCCAGCATATGATTCATTTTTCTTATTACGGCTGAATGAGGGAGTATTTTTTGTATCGGTAAAAGTTTTTCATATACGGCTTTGAGATCATACTCTTCAAGCAGGATAACGGCGAGCTGAAACACTTTTTGTTCCAAGTGTTTAACAGAATCTTCGTGGATCAGATGCTGACTCATAAAAATGAAATCGTCCAGGTGCTTTCCTACAAAACTTGCATTCAAATTCCCCCATAATTCATTCAGTATATGATCATAGGAAGCCGGGAGATCATGGATGAAATTCAATAAATATAAGGCTGCCGTCTCAAAACGCTCTTCTTGAATCATTTTTTCAATAATGGACTTGGCCTCAGGCAAAACTTGATACGGATTGATATTTAGCTCTCCCAGTATTACTATCCATTCTTTCATCGTAATAAACTTTAGTGCCATACCTGTATATTTTTCAACAGAGTCAGCTTTTGGATCTTCCAACCAGAGCAATAACTCCAGTAAAGAATCTTGTTTTCTACATATATCTTCTAAAAAATGACGTATATCTGGATTTGATCTATTTTGGAAGCAATGTCTTTCGACAAAAAGGGGATCCCTTTTATGGATGGAAGGTAAGCTCGAGGATTTGTAAAAATCATTGTAAGAATTGAATTCTTGTAAATTTAGACGTTCTTTTGCAGATTTTAGAGTAGGGACAAAATCATGTAAAATTTGAAGGATCTGAAATGACTTCATAAAATTTCCGCTTCTTCGATAGTGAAAAAAGATCTTGTCAATCATTTTCACAAGCTCTTCCTTATCAAAAAATGAGTCAAGTGTTGTGGCAATATAGGCTATTTCCTGTAAAGAATAACGAATTTGAAGTTGAGTGAAGAGTTTATTTTTATTTGGAATGGAAACGGAATGATTGGGGATTATTGCTTTTAATATTGGATGTGGAGATTCAATCACAATACCTTCATGAAATGCTTTATTAATAAATGATCCTTCTTCCACCTTATCTAGTTTATCTCCAAAAATTAGGGAATTTTTGTAGTATATTAAATAAAAACTTTCGTTACCTGCTGTTAAAACTTCGATCACATTAGTTCTTGCAAACACCGCAGCTCGGATAACATTACCTTTTACTATATTCTTTTTATCTTTTATGGAAATTTCAGCCGGTCTTATAAGCTCTTTATACATTCAAACTCAACCTCCTTGGATAATGTTTTTCATGATTTTCTAGCTTTTGTAGTTAATTATATCATATGTTTAGAAAAACCGTGGGACGGTTCTGGTGGTTTTTAGCTATGAAAATGGCGAACAGTGACTGACACTGTTCGCCATTTAATTCCTTTTGGATCTTAATTATTTGATTAACTATTTTACTTATTAAGAAGAGCTAAAAAGGAACAAATAGTTAAGATTCCATTATCAAAGTTTTCTAGGTTAAAGTGTTCGTTTGGAGCATGGAGATTTTCGTCTGGCAAACCGAATCCCATTAAGACAACAGGCGCATGTAGGGAATGGCTGAAATTCGATACAATTGGAATCGAACCACCTTCTCTTTTGAAAACAGGTGCTTTCCCATATACGGTTTCATATGCTTCTGCCGCTTTTTGAATCATCGGACTATCGATAGGTGTTAAAAACGGATTTCCCGTATCTTGCAGGGTCACATTCACCGTGCATCCTTTTGGTGCATGTTCTTCGAGGTGCTTTTTAATTAATTCCTGAATTTTTACCGGGTTTTGATTATGGACGAGACGGCAGGTAATTTTCGCATGAGCCTCGTTCGGGATTACTGTTTTTGTCCCTTCTCCCTGAAATCCTCCCCATAACCCATTTATTTCTAATGTTGGACGTGAATTGATTCTTTCAGAATAAGGAAAATCGTTAGTTTCTCCTCCCGTTAATTCCGTTAACCCTAATGTTTGTTTTAGCTTATCTTCATTGAAACCTAATGCTTTAATTTGTTCCTTTTCAAATTCGGTGAGTTCCACTACATCATCATAGAAATGTTCAACCTTTACTTTTCCGTTTTCGTCATGAAGTGTGGAAAGAAGCTGTACCAATAGATGGTTGGCATTTTGAACTCCACCGCCATACATGCCGGAATGCAGATCAGAGTTAGCGGTTTTTAGTGAAAATTCTAATGCACAAAGTCCTCTTAAAGAATAGGTAATCGCAGGTACACCCCTGTCCCACATATCTGAATCAGAAATGACAACTACATCACAGGCTAATTTCTCTTTGTTTTCGGCTAAAAATGGTGGAAGATGAGGACTTCCGATTTCTTCTTCCCCTTCTATACAAAATTTAACGTTTACTGGTAATTTACCTTCTGATTTTAATAGTGTTTCCACTGCTTTTATATGTAAGAATGTTTGCCCCTTGTCGTCAGTTGCCCCTCTTGCATATATCTTTTGATCACGAATCGTCGGTTCAAATGGAGGCGTTTCCCATAGGTGAACAGGATCAACGGGCTGCACGTCATAATGCCCGTATACTAAGACGGTTGGAGCATTTTCTTGATGAAGCCAATCGGCATACACAATTGGATGACCTTTTGTCTGGATGATTTCAACGTGTTCCATTCCAATGGATTCTAGTTTTTTGGCAATCCAAGACGCTGCTTTTTGAATATCCTCTTTATGCTCGGATAAGGAGCTAATGCTTGGAATTCTTAATAAATCTTTTAATTCCTCGACATTTTGAGTATGTTCCTTGGATACTAATTCTGATAATTGATTCATGTTCTCACCTTTTCTCGTTTGTTTTCAATTGGATTGACTTTAGATGTTATGTATTCTTTGGTCTCTTTTAGTTTGAACAAAAACCATTAATATTTCCAGTAATAAATTAAATATTTTCCCTGATATTGCTTTCGTTGAACACCGCAGGAACCTTTTATTTTCTCTTATTATTTAGATAAACTCCAATTAAAATAAGAGACGCATTTAAGGTTACAGATGATAAACTAAACTGTTTTCGAGTTTTGCTCTTTATCTTTACGATTTTTATACTAGGATTCGTTTGAGCTGCGGATTCTTGTTTTTGATTAAGTGTTTTGTAATGTGCTTCCTTAAAAAGTAAGTTGTCATACCTCTTTCTGTTTTCAACATTTTTAAGAACTTCATATGCTTCTCTCACTCTTTTAAACTGTTCAGCATTCCCTTTTACTTTATCTGGATGAACTTCCTTTACCTTTTTTCGATAAGCTTCTTTAATCTCAAAAAATGTTGCATCATAGGGTACATCTAAAATAAGATAGTAATTACCAATGGATCCCATGATTTTCACCCTCTTTCGGTTTAAATAGCTTTATCTTCCGTTTTAATCCTTTCAAAATAATATTCTAGTTTTATATTAAAAAGACCAAAGGGACGGTTCTGGTGGTTTTTTAAACATGAAAATGGCGAACAGTGCCAGTCACTGTTCGCCAACATATAAAAGAGCTTCTGATACATAAAAAAATATGGGGATAGGAGAACTCAATTTATGGTAATAAGGAAACCAAACGATTCGGAATATAAAAAGATTTTATCACTTTCGCCACAAGCATTATTCGCTGGTACTTTAGGCGAGGCAAAACCGTCAGATGAAAAAGTCAAACAACTTATTGAACCATTATTGCAGAAAGGAAGCTATTATTTAATAGCAACAGAGGGCGATAATCTAATGGGTTGGATTCTTATAGGAACAAGTAAAGATCATTTGACTGAAAAGATATATGGATTTATTTATGAATTGTTTGTGTTAGAAGAATTTAGAGGGAATGGAATTTCAAAACGTTTAATGGAGACTAGTATCGAACATCTTAAACAAGATGGATTTTCAGAGGTTCGTTTAAGCGTATACGCAGGAAATCAAGCCATTAAACTGTATGAAAAATTAGGATTCAAAAATAGAACTATTACAATGAGTATGCCTATTTAATAATCTTTATTAAATCTATTGCTCTGTTAAAACTAAATGTTGATTTCACAGTGTATGAAAAATAAAGGGAAAAATCCCCCTTAAATTGGGAAATACCCCTATTTCCTTAAAAATAAGGGGAGTTTTTCCCTTTATATGATTTAAATCGTTGGATTTTGCTTGTTTTAGATGAATTAAGGGGAATTTCTCCCCTTATTTCGACTTTTGAAGCTTGCCATTAATACATTTGAAGCTTGCCATTAATACAATAGAGGGAATTTCTCCCCTTATTTCTGATCCTTAAGCCCCTTCTTTAGACTATAACCGGAAATTCTCCGCTTAAGAATTCTCATAGCCACACGAAAATCAACAATGAATGATGGCGAACAGTGACAGCCACTGTTCGCCATACGGCCGTTTTTAATCTACAAAAACACCCCAACCATCGGAATAACCGCCATATGGTTTACTTAAATTATCTAATTCCTTTTGGATCTTAATTATTTGATTATAATTTAATACCATTTTTTTAGAACAACTACATGCCCACTCATCCGTTTCGTCGTCTTGTTCTAAGAAACAATTGTAGCCTTCTCCTTTAAGTACTTGCGATAATTTTTCACCGGTGGCTTGATCCGGAACTGCTACAAAAAATTCAATAGATTGGGGTTTCTTAAAATTCACTCCATCTTTATATAGACTTTGTAAAGCTTCTCCATCAGGATCATTTGGGAATTTCATTTGTTTTTCCTCCATATTCTAGTACATACATTGGTGTCATTATAATTCAAATATATCTGTTTTCCTAATTTATTTTTCAAATAGAGGTTGAATCCTTAAGTAGAATAGATGTTTCTCGTTCCTGTTTAGTAATTAAAAAAGTTGCTTACTTATATGCGTAAGCAACTTTTCTATTGGTATGTACTTTAGTCAAGAAAGAACATCGTTGCATTAAATCGGTCTTTTCGGTATGGGTCATAAAATCCATCTGTAATGGTCCAATCAGAAAAGTCTTCTTTTTTAAATAATTTATGTTCATCTCTATGAGATCGCATTGGGAGTTCACCAATCAAAACCGCTTTTTTTGCTACGCGTTGTAATTCGCTAATAGCTTGTTGGACGTATTCGTCGGAATCGAAGTACAAAAATACACCATAACAAATGACTTTATCAAAGCTATTATCCTTAAAAATAAGATCATTCGCTTCTCCAACCAGGACGGAATTACCTAGGAATTCAATGTGCCGTTGAACAAGTGTAGGCGAATAGTCAATTCCTACATAATCACAATTTAAATGTTGTGCTAAAGCGCCTGCACCACAGCCCACCTCAAGAACCTTATCGGTTGGTTTGATATCAAGAGCTTTAACGATTTCCGCCGCTACTTCATGCATATTAACTTGTGTAGCTTCGTACCCATTATATGCAAGCAAATTTTCTTGTGAGCCGAATACTTTCCCTTTTCTCGTCCAGATTTCCTTCCATGTTTCTTGTGGTTGGTTCATGTTGATTTCCTCCTTTTTTGAACAAACCTTAAGATAGTTTAGTTTTTCAATATTAATAGAAAAAAACTACAAACCTAGGATTTACACTTCATAATATATTCAATTATTGAATTTGTTTTTATTATAATGTCTGGATGAAAAGTCAAGAATATATATTTCCTATACAACCTTTTTAACACCTGTTTAAATAGTGACCACAATTTTGTTCCATATGATACTGTCCATCTAATAGGTTCAATTTAAGGCGAACAGTGACTGTCACTGTTCGCCTTACAGAGCTCTTCTGTAATTCCTTATCTCCTGATGATTTCGACTGATTTTTCTAATTACATCTTTTAATTCGTTTCCCCTCTTAAAAACTCCTTCTAAGAGTTTAGTTGTATGATAACATGCCTTCACATCAAGCAACTCTTCTTCTGTATGCTCATTCTTATATCCGGCCGACAGATTTACGCTTTGAATGCCATGCTCAGCCCAAATTCTAGTATCACTGCTTCCCCCCATAGTGGCAGTCCAGCCACTTAGTCTCTCTTCCACTGCTACTTTCTCGAAAAAGGCACCATAGTCTTGATGGCAAAATGGGAAAATCCCCCCACATGAAGTCACAATGTCTCCATTTCCGCGTCGGTCAACCACAATCGCTGCATCCGTTCCCCAAAGGAAATAGTCATCCACTTGTC
Organism: Neobacillus phoenicis; assembly: GCF_047302305.1. Lineage (NCBI taxonomy): Bacteria > Bacillati > Bacillota > Bacilli > Caryophanales > Bacillaceae > Neobacillus > Neobacillus phoenicis. The sequence continues at coordinate 3,259,444 of NZ_CP154847.1, forward strand.
TAGCGCCAACTAAACCACACTCCTCCTCAACAGAAAAGATTATTTTTACCTTGCCGCTTAAAGAAGAGTGGTAAAGATGTTCCGCTAGATGAAGGATGATCGCAACACCCGCTCGGTCATCTGCTCCTAGGATTCCTTTACTGCTGAACCATATCGTGCCATTCTTTAAAATCTTTCGGTCTTCCTCCAACTCATATACGGTATCAAGATGAGCATTCAACAAAATCGTTGGTCCATGCCCACCGCGATAGGTTTTTTCAGCCAATACATTTCCTGCCCGGTCCACAGTGATATGATCAACAAATGGGGTTAACTTATCAATCACAAATTCTCTCACTTTTTCTTCGCTCCCACTTACGCCTTGAATTGTTAGTAATTTCTCAAGCTGTTTATAAAATAATTGTTCTTTTATAAAATCTTCCCCCTCGCAAGCCAGCTTTCATGAACCTGGCTTAATTTGTCAGCTAAATCAAGGAGCTCAATTTTAGAAAGCAGTAACTTCATATGAAAATAATTGCGGTATTCCCGCCAATTAAAATGGGTCATTTGCAGGGCACCAAACAGTTCTATCAACATTTCCATGTTACAATCCTTTGTCAGCATCACAGTTGCGGGTCTTTTTCCGTGTCCATCGCATGATCCTTTCGTATAGAAACCGAGGAGATTCAATTGTCGTACTACGCCACTAATATATACATCTAGCTCCTGAACCTTTGGAGACTCTTCCCCAGGGCGAAACCATAACCCTTCCCCTTTTCCACGATGTGGAAATTGGATGCACTCTATCCATTCCTTCTCCTCCATTTCCTTTTCTAATAGGATCAACCTGTTTTGATTGAAGATATATGGAATATTCGCCTTCTCAAGGCACTCAAATAGAAATTGAAGATTCCCTACTGTTTCATTTTTACAATTAAATTGGTTTCCTTCCTCTTCAAGCAATAACCACCCATGTCGATTAAATAATTGATTCCAAGTTTTCATTGAATCATCTCCCTTTCGTTTCTAGACACATTATCTCAAAATTGCAGTGACACCCCTGTCACATACTAGAGTGGCAGGAGACCTCAGGGATCAATAGAAGAGTCAAGGGCAGAAAAAAAGGTCACCATTTTATGATGACCTGAGAGAACCTCGTTCCTCCCGCATTCCATTCCACACGTTGAAGGTTCTCTGATAAACTGACAAACAAACCTCAAAATCAACATCATACTCTTTAATAACAGGTAACTGGCTGAGTATTGTAGAACCGTCGAAAACAGATATCATGATTTTGGATTCGCTTGAAAGTTCACGACATCGTGCGCGCATTTCAATTAACTGTTTGGTGTTGAGTTCATTGTATAGTTCTACATAGTTTTTTTGTTTATTAGAAAAATAGGAATCCTTCATTTTACATAGAGCTTTATCCTTCAAAATATATATTCCAACCATTAACAAGGCATCCTCTAGCATGTGTTCGATTGTTGGTATCCATGTGATCTGATTGTCACCAGTATCACCTGCCTTCTGTAACATCCATGCGGCCCTCCCATTTTCGGATAAATAAAGTGTATGGGTTACTCCATAAATTCCTCCATCATATGGATGTACATGACCAACAAGCAGCTGAGCTGTAAATGTACCCATCCAAACCCCTCCTTATTGTTTAATCTCAAATTTATCATTCAATTCATTCACCAGCTTTTGATAATAGCTGTCACTTACAAATCCTTTTGCCCCTCGGAGAATTTCCGTTACATAGTGCATTGGAGGGGCCACTTCTTTTGTTTTATCAATGACTAAAAACGTTAATACATTCCTATATAGTTTTTCATCCATCACGACATCTATAAATGCTGGACGATATATATGAGTCGATACACCTTCTCTTCAGTACAAGTAGGATAAGGCGCCACTCGAAATGTGATAAATTTTTCCTTCCGTATTCTCATTGGATTCAATTAGATCCGCCCTGCCGCCATCACGAGCTTTTCGCGTATACGCTAAGGAATAATTCATCGCCGTCCCACAACCTAGCACTCTTTCAAACTGGTGGTTCACACCTGCTAGCTTAAAACGCTCATAATCCATGCATGACCCGTAAGCAAAATATAGTAAATCATTCTGTTGTAAATAACGATGGCACTTCCAATCACCGAACGTAATTTTGTCTGATTTACCCATGCGTTTGGAAGAAGGATAGGTATAAACATACGCTTCGGCGGTATCAAAATCTGTATGCACCACCTGTGTCATTCGCTCATATAGATTGTTCTTTCCTTCCCGTTCATATCCTTCTAATCTATCTAGTCTTTCAAGCTGCTGGGGTGTGACTTCATATAATTCACCATATACTCTGTTGTGCGTACTTTTAACCATTGCTGGATAGCCGAACCCTGTGTCATATAGGGTTCCATATGTCCAGCATTGGCGGCTCACGCACCTTGCTTCTTTTAGTAAATAATGATTGGATTCATGCTGTCGCAATGTCCCGTAAACAAACACTCGGTGTACTTTATTCATTCGTACCAGCTCCTTTTTACCCTTTAGTCACTTTGATTATAGTGGAGTCATTGTGACACAAGTGTCACTACCTTATTTTATGAGATGAATTCTTCAATATATCATCTCCATTGATCGTCTGATACCTAAAGTATAAAGGGACGGCTGTGACACACCTGTCACAACAAAAAAAGCCTCTGGATTAATCCAGAAGCAGGTCTGTACTTACATCACGGTTGTGCTTGAACATGCGGTATGGATAAAAAGAGGTCCAGCGGTAACCACCGTCAATTGTTTCAATAAATGAGTTTAGTGGTGCTAGAGGTTCCAATCGATTCCGTAATCTGGCTATATTGCGCCTTAATGTAGCGTGCGGGTCCCTAGATTGTCGGTACCTTCTTTGTATAATATCTTCATTCCGAACTCCCTCAGGGTGACGCATTAGGTACTCTAGTAGAGGCACTTGTGTGGCTGGTATTGAAATTTCTCTTCCGTTTAAGGATAAGGTAACATCGTTCATACTGCGTTGATTTAAAATGAGGTATTGTTTATTTTCAAAGGGGTCAGAAAGCTTGTCATACTCCCGTTCACTAATCTCGCTAAATTCTACCCCATTTACAATCATTTGATAAGGCTTTTCCTCTGCACGACCACTCTCTTTCATTTCTTTTAATAAATGCTTCATTTCCCCAAACAGCTCCAAATCCTTAGTAGGAATTTGCTTAATCCTCTCAAGACTTTCATTTAAAATACTTTGAGTCGCTTTTACTAAGTAATAATGTGCTTTCATTTCTTGTTCCTTCTCAAGCTGATTTCGGCTCTGCCTTGGGTGGCAATTCAGTGAGTGTTGAAACGAATCAATCGATTTTGCCCAATGTTTCTTATAAAAATAAAGAAATCCTAAACGGTAATAGGCCCTTGCATTTTCAGGAACGATTTTTACCACTTGACTAAATCTCACGATTGCTTTTTCATAGGAGTGTTTACGAAGCTTCAAATCTTCCCCTTGTTTTATTAACAAATAGGCAAGCGTTTCTTTATATCGAATTTCTTTCGGATTCACTCTCGAAAGATTTCTAAAAATCGCTTCCCCTTCATTAATCCAGCCTAGGTCCGTTTCATCCTCTTTTTCCCACCAAGCATCTTCCAGTTCTAGCAGTTTTTCTTCTGAAAGGGTTGACATTCTAATCATATTTATCCCTCCTCACTCATATTTTTCTTATTTGTTCAAACAGCTTTTGCAATACACCCACGAATTCCCTCGCAGATTTGTAATATGCTTTTCTAGTTCTGATAGGTTGGTTGAACAGATTTTAGAAAAGGTTGTTGTTCGTTTTCCTTCATCCTGTTTTCTATATAGAATTCTGCAGCTGGCACTATGAACTTTGTTCATCTCTCGGCTACCTTGCCCACCTCCAAAATAATTGAACACAAAACCTTGATTATGGGTAATGAGCCATCTTTCATATTCGCTATCATTATTTGAAAAAGTCATGGTCAATCCTGATAAGGAATTTGTTATATTGCTAATAGGGTGTGAATCAGTAGTCTTTTTTTGTTTTTTTGTTTCATCAACCATCTTAGGTTCTTTAAATTCTGGTAACTCATAATTCCAATCGTCATATATTTGTTTGAGCCATCCTTCTAAGAAAAAGGCCAGTTTTAAAATCCTCTTTGCTTCATTAATGGATCCATAATTCGGTTCATGAACAGCCTTAATCCCTGTTACTCTTATTATCAAGCATTTGAAATAATTCAGGTGTATAGATCATTCCACTTTGGTTGTAGAAAATCAAAATTACTTTTCATCAAAACACCACCATAATTTTGCTAAAGCTTTCATTCATTCCACTAAACTATTTCTTCCAAAAAAGCAATAATCCTCTAAAAATAAATTGTCCATTTAAAAAGCTATCCAAAAATAAGGATAGCTTAAAAATAATTTATTGTTTACATAACATTATTATTTTTATATTAAGTAACTCCCCATTCACTTACCACAATCCTCAATCGATTGTTTTAAGAACAGCTGTTTAAACTACTCTTATAAAACCATAAGAATAAGCCGTGGGGACGGTTCTTTTGGTTTTTTTGCCATTAAAATAGCGAACAGCTACAGTCACTGTTCGCCTTTAAATTGTTCACAACTAGACTTACCTGTCCTCCACTACCGCGATACTCATCCAAGGAGACAGAAGAAGAAAATGTCTCTCCTCTATCACCAAAATCCATACCTGCACAAAATGCTCTCCCTTTACCCGTCACCACAATGACACGGACGTCATCGTCCTCATCTGCTTTTTTTAAATATCCTTCAACTCGCTTGCCATTTCATGTGTAAAGCATTCATCCGTTCCGGCCAATTTAAGAATACCGTTAAAATATTCTGTTTGAATGGTTTTGTACAATCTAGCCTCTCCCTCTTTCGTTCCTGAAGACCCTTTAAATTCGAATCTTAAACATGCTCAATTACCATGGCTATACCCTGTCCCCCGCCAATACATAAACTTACAACGGCAAAACGTGAAGCTCTTCGTCTTAATTCATATGCAGCTGTTAGAAGTACTCTTGCGCCACTTGCACCGACAGGGTGTCCTAAGGCAATCGCTCCCCCATTTACATTGGTTTTGTTTCGATCAAGTTGCAACGCTTTTTCAACAGCTAAATATTGTGCAGCAAAAGCCTCGTTTACTTCGATTAAATCCATGTTATCCAGGGTTAAGTTTGCACGTTTTAGTGCTTGCTGAATGGCTGGAACAGGACCTATTCCCATAATCGCTGGGTCAACACCCGCCACAGCCCAGGAAACGATTCGGGCAATTGGCTTTAAGTTATTTTCCTGAACCGCTTGTTTACTGGCGACAACGAGAGATACTGCTCCATCATTTATTCCCGAAGCATTCCCAGCAGTAACCGTTCCTTCTTTTTTAAAGGATGCTCTAAGCTTAGCTAAAGCTTCTTGGTTTGCATCCGGTTTAATATGTTCATCTTCCTGAATGATAAAACTGCCTTTTCTAGTTTTTACCTCCACTGGTAGAATTTCTTCCTTAAATACCTTAGTCGCTTTGGCTGCTCGCTGATTGGATTCAACTGCAAACGCATCTTGCTCTTCTCGAGATATTTCATACATTTCAGCAAGTTTCTCTGCGGTTAAACCCATTCCTCCACCTGTATACTGATCGGTTAAAGTTTCTAACAACATATCATCAAATTCTACTTTCCCCATTTTTGCCCCTCCAAAACGTTGGGAGAAGTTACTATAAGGAGACTGGGACATATTTTCCGTGCCGCCAGCGAGTATGACATTCGCATCTCCAACTAGAATATGTTGTGCTGCCGAAACAACAGCTTGTAGACCAGAACCACATAATCGATTTAAAATAAGTGCTGGAACCTCTTTTGGTATACCGCTATGTAAGGCGATATGCCTGGAAAGGTAGGCAGCGTTTTTTTCTGTATGGATGACGTTGCCGTAGATCACATGATCAATCATTTCTGGATCCACCTTGGAACGTTTCATCGCTTCAATTGCCGTTACATTCCCAAGCTCGGTAGCCCCCGTATTTGCAAAGGAGCCTCCAAATTTTGTGAATGCTGTTCTTGCACCGTCAATAATATATACTTCAGTCATTATATTCCCTCCATTACTACCATTATCCTGTCACCTAACAGCTCCTGTAGTTTATTTGTTCTTGAAAGGTTAGCAAGTTTAAAAAGGTTGGAAATAGGGGTTATTAGTTTTTCAAATCTTTGGTCGTTCGCTGCTCCTTTTTTCCAAACGGTCATAGAGTTAGATTTTTTGTCATAAATGTTCTCAAGAAAGACGGAAAAACTCAAAAACTTTTATTTTTTCAACTTTTAACTCTTGTTTGTAATTTATGGTATGAATTTTTTTCACGGGAGGCTTTTAGTGTCTCTCCCTTTAATACAGAAGCGCGAATGTTATCTTCAGCTGTGTGGATCATCCATGCTGCTTCTAACACATTCTCCACTTTTGAGGCTGGAATTGCCACTACCCCATCTCCATCCCCACGTAAATAATCTCCTGGACTGACCAAGACGCCCCCTATTGAAACGGGAACATTTTCCTCCACTACCATTACTCGATCTTTACCTGTCCTCATCCAATTCCCTCTACTATAAATGGGATAATCAAGTTCTAAAATACGGTCAATATCTCGACAAACTCCATCGATTACTGTTCCAGCAAGATTACGCTGATGAGCGGTCAAAGTTAATAGATCTCCCCAAACGGTTACATCCTTACGCCCTCCATTATCAATCACAACAACCGTATCCGAATTTACTTTATCAATATAATCACCAACGCTTCCACCTTCTACCGATATAGGTGCATATCGAATAGTAAAAGCTTTTCCAGTTAGTTGGAATGATCGCTTCAAAGGCATAATCCCCAAACATTGTCCATTGATTCCTAACCGATCTAATGCATCACTTATAGTTGTAGTACCCATTTTCCGTAACTGACTTAGAATTTCTACATCTTCCATTTATTTCACCCCTTTAAAAGTAATATCTTTGTTTAGAATCTAAAAGCATCTACTCTTGAAAGTTAATATGATGCTTGTTTTGATCCCTTTTCCTTAAGTTAGAAGTCTGGGTCCCTATCTTTTTAGTACTTGTACTTCATTTTCAAAATAAACAACATTTTCCTTATTTAAAGTTGATCTTAAGTTAAAAATATCTAAAGTGAGTTCCCCGTTGGCTATCCTTTTCCTTATCGTTTCTTCGTCCAGTAATCTCTTTTCCGCTAGTTGATTCACCTCAGTGAGATCATCCTTTTTAACTACAACCACTCCATCATCATCTGCCATAATCAGATCTCCCGGACAAACATTCGTACCCCTGCAAATAGCAGGTACATTTACCCACCCACCTTTAATTTTACTTGTGCCTTCTGAGTATATGGACTTGCTCCAAATGGGGAACCCCAACTGCCGTATTTGTTCTGCATCACGGATACCTGCATTAATGATTACTCCTTGAACTTCTTGTTTCATCATGGCTCCAACCATTAACTCTCCAATCATGCCTGCTACACTCTCGCCAATAGTGGTAATTACGAGAATATCCCCTGGTTGACAAACTTCAATGGCTGCATGGATCATTAAATTATCGCCTGAATGGCAGACAGCAGTAACTGCCGGACCACAAATCTGGTTTCCTAAGGTAAGAGGCATTAATCCGTAGTCCATTAGCCCTGTTTTTCCTTGTGCCTCATAAACCGTGGATACATCAAATCTTTTAAAATTATTGACAATTCGAGGATTAGGACGCTCGAAATTTTTTACTATATACTGATTCATGAAATAATTTCACCTCTTTTATTTGCCCAATAATCTCATATAATTAATCTATTTTTCTCTTCATCCATTTTACTTAAGTACTTTCCCGGCACTTAGATTTTTTATCCTATTAATAGCACTTAGGTAGGCTTCAGCACTTGCTTCAAGAATATCGACACTCATCCCGCGTCCTTGAGCGAGAGTTTCATCCATCCTAATTTGCACAAACACTTCACCCTGTGCATCTTTCCCCCTTGTAACAGATAGAATCTTATAATCTAATAATTCAATCTCTTCATCAATCATTTGGTCTATCGCATTAAAAATGGCGTCAACTGACCCATTTCCTGAAGAAATTCCTTCCAGTAATGTATCATAATGATTTACTAATTGAACCGATGCTCTTGGGTCACTTGAAGTTTCATAAGAAATAGAGATACTTTTTAGCTTAAAGAACTCCATTCCATTTTTTCTTTGATTGTCCACCAAAGCAATAATATCATCATCTAATATTTGCTTTTTACGGTCTGCAAGTTCTTTGTACTTTTTAAAAATGTACTTTAATTCATTTTCACTAGCATCATATCCTAAAGAAATTAACCTTTGTTTCAAAGCATTCCGCCCGGAAAGTTTTCCAAGAACAAGGTCTACTTCCTCCAAACCGATGGTTTCTGGCTTCATGATTTCATACGTACTCTTATCTTTAATCACTCCATCTTGGTGAACTCCGGAAGCATGAGCAAATGCATTTGCTCCAATCACCGCTTTGTTTGCAGGAACCGGCATTCCAGTCAACCTGCTAACTAATTTACTTGTTTTTGCAATTTCCTTTAAAACCATTGAAGTTCTTTTTTGAAAATGGTCGTATCGAGTCTCAAGGGATAATGCAACCTCCTCCAAGGCTACATTTCCTGCTCGTTCCCCAATCCCATTTATACATCCCTCAACCTGTGTAACCCCTGCTTCTATTGCTGCAAGCGAATTAATTGTTGCCATTCCGAGGTCATCATGACAATGACAACTTAAAATGACATTTTCAATTCCTTTGACATTCTTACGTAAAGTCTTAAAGCGTTCGGCATATTCCCATGGCGTGATATAGCCAACAGTATCTGGAAAATTTAAAACCGTGGCCCCTGCTTCAATTACTTGTTCAGAAATTTCACAGAGGAAATCGAGATCTGATCGAGTCGAATCTTCACAGGAAAACTCAATATGATTAAAGAATTGACTAGCATAGCGAACTGCATTTACAGATTGTTCCAACACTTGACTTTTTGTCATTCTTAATTTCTTTTCCATATGAATAGGGGATGTGGCAATAAAAATATGTATTCCCACATTATTAATTCCATGTAAGGCTTCAGCAACAGTGTCAATATCTTCTTTATTTGTTCTTGCAAGGCTTACGACGATGGGTTTTTTAACAGCTTCAGCTACAGCGCGGACCGCCTTCAAATCACCTGGAGATGCTGCTGCAAAACCCGCCTCTATCACATCAATACCTGCCTTTTCCAACTGCTTGGCGATTTCAACTTTTTCATCAAGATTCAAACTAACTCCCGGTGTTTGCTCCCCATCTCTTAATGTCGTGTCAAACATGTAAATTTTTTGACTCATTTTCATTCCCCTTTCATCTGGATTTAATAAAAATAAAAAACCTTTTACTCTAGAGGGTGAAAATCAATTCACGGTACCACCCTCTTTCACCGCAGTGCATACGGCCTCATTAAGTAAAAGGTTTACTTTACATTGTAACGGCTGCAACCGTACTTCCTACTTGATTCAGAAGTCGACTCCAAGGTGAGTAACTTCAACTGTCAACACCTATTCTCAGCAACCATAGGTTCTCTGTGCTTGACATGAAAAAGTGTTTCCTTTTCATCACCATTTTTGTGACTATTCATAATAATTAAAATTGTATGATAATTAGCATGATTTTTCAACACTTTAAAGGAAAAAAATCCTAATCTTTTCTTTTCATAATTAAGTTTGTATTGGTAACCAATGACCATAAAGATTCATGTCCATTTAACAAAACCTTTTCCCCTAACCAATCTGCCCAAACCGTTTCATTTCCAAATTCTTCACGCCAAACCCAAAGACGACGCGTACTTTGTTGAAGGATATGCTCATCTGTAAAACCTATTGCACCGTGTACTTGGTGAGCTATTGGTGTTGTGATTCCAACTGCCTGACCTAAGCGAATTTTAGCTAAAGCAGTACTTGACCATGAAGCTTCTTCCTCGGATTCGGAAATCGCAATTTTGGCAGCAATACCTGCCGCCGTAACTTCCCCTGCCAAAACTGCTAACTGCTGTTGGACCGCTTGGAATCGACCAATTGTACGACCAAACTGCTGCCTTTCATTTGCATATTGAACGGTTAAATCTAAAATTCTCTCCAACGCCCCGGACATTAGGGCAACGCGAGTTAACGCACCTCGTGTAAATAATAGTGATTTATCTAAAAAATCCGGGAGAATTGCTACATCCTTTTTCTCCACTTCCACATTATTAAAAATTAATTCATCCTGTGGTTCTCCAGCCAGGTTTTCACCCATATTAATTGTTACTAAATCACTACTAACCTTTGCTGTAACTAAAGATTCATCAACATAACCTAAGACGACAAAGCTTTTAGCAAAGCGCGCCCATCCCACCTTTCTAGCTATTCCTGATAGAGTCCACCCGGAAGTCGTTTTTTTAAACCTTATACCATTGAGTGATGAATGCATTACAATAGCCAAAGGACCCTCATGAAACGGTATATTGCAAGAAGAAAGAATCCACTTTGCTAATAGTGTCTCTGCTAAAGGGATGGGGGCAGCATAACGACCAACCACTTGTAAAACACTTAGTGCATCACCAAATGTACCGCCAGAACCCTGTAATTCTTCTGCAATTGAAATATTGGTTATACCTGTTTGCTCCAATATGTTCCACAATTCATCTGGCCACAGTCCTTGTTCTAGACTAGAAATAACCTCTTTGGTACAATGATCCTTTAAAATTTTTTCTGTTGTATCCAGAAGAATATCACGAATTTCACTCATCTTACCCCCAACCCCCTTGCAATAATACCGCGAAGAATTTCTGTTGCCCCACCGCGTAATGTAAACCCTGGAGCATGCAAGATAGCCTCAGCCATTAAAACTTCAAAGCGAGAGTCTGAATTCAGCGAAGGTGTTGTTGAAAGGAGCAGACGAAGTGTTTCCGTCACATCTTTTTCAAATTGAGTACCTAAATCCTTTACTAATGCAGCAGCAATATCAGAGGATTCTCCCTTCTCCAGCAAACCTGCCACACCTAACGACATTCGTCGCAGTGTCCATAACCGGGTGATAAGATTTCCAATTGCTACACGTACTGATCTATCAGGGTTTTCACCAATTACGCGTATGAACTCCTTTAATAATGGAAATGTACTTAGAAATCGTTCAGGTCCACTTCTTTCATATGCTAAGTCCGACATAGTTTGATGCCAACCATTCCCTAAGTTCCCAATAACCATATCATCAGAAACTTCTACATCTTCAAAAATAACTTCGTTAAAATGGTGTTCACCATTCATTAATCTGATGGGACGTATTGTCACGCCTGGTGTTGATAAATCCACCATAAACTGGCTAAAGCCAGCCCGGCGGTCTTCTGTTCTGGGAGCTGTTCTACAAAATACAATCATTTGATGGGCACGGTGTGCACCACTTGTCCATATCTTACTTCCATTAATTTTCCAACCGTCATCCATTTTTTCCGCCTTAGTTGAAACTGAAGCCAAATCTGAACCTGAATTAGGTTCGCTTAAACCAATCGCAACGAACCACTCTCCTTTGGCATATTTAGGAAGATATTTTTGCTTTTGTTCTTCAGTCCCAAATTTTAAGAGTAACGGACCTGTTTGACGATCGGCAATCCAATGGGCTGCAACCGGGGCACCTGCAGCTAATAATTCTTCTGTTACAACAAATCGTTCAAGCGCCGACCGTTCATGTCCACCATATTTTTTAGGAAAGTTCATTCCTAACCAACCGCGTTCACCCAACTTTCGACTAAATTCCGGATCATAACCTCCAAGCCATGAATCGCATTGAACCGTGAAAGACATCGAAGAGAGCTCTTCTTTAATGAACTCTCGTACTTCCTCCCGTAATGTTTCTGCACTAGTAGGAAGTTCTAAAAAAGGCAACTGCAACTCTTTAAACAAATCCGACCCCTCCCTACAAAACTTACTTTCCTTGTCCTCACATCTTAATAAGACTTTGGCAAACCAAGGACATGCTCGCTGAGATAATTGAGTACCATCTGCTGGGAGATTGGTGCTATCTTTAATAACCGTGCTTCACGCCAATATCTTTCAACATGAAATTCTTTGGCATACCCGAAACCGCCGAAAGTTTGTAAGGCCCTATCACAAGCTTCAAATACGACTTCACCTGCTATGTATTTAGCAGTATTCGCTTCGGCTCCGCTTGGAAGACCTCTATCGTACTGTATAGCAGCTCGCTGCCAAAGCAATTCTGCTGCTTCCAATTTCGCATAACTATCTGCAAGAGGATGTTGAATCGATTGATTCATACCGATTGGGCGGTTAAACACAACTCTCTCCTTTGCATACTGCACTGCTTTTTTTAATGCAGCCCTTCCCAATCCACAAAATTCTGCAGCCAATAATATTCTTTCCGGGTTTAATCCATCAAGCAGATGATAAAACCCATTGCCTACCTTTCCTACCACATCGCTGGCATCTACCGGCAGATCTTCAATGAACAATTCATTTGAGTCTACTGCATGTCTGCCAAGCTTTTCAATTTCACGGATTGTAGTATATCTCTTATCCAAGTCTGCTAAAAATAAGGTCATACCTTCCGTTCTCTTTTTACACTCTTTTAATGGGGTTGTTCTTGCAAGCAATAACACTTTGCTAGATTCTTTTGCCTTTGAATTCCAAACCTTTTGTCCGTTAATAATGTAACGGTCCCCGTCCTTACGAGCAAAAGTGGTAATACTTGGGGTATCAGATCCTGCATCCGGTTCTGTTACGCCAAATGATACATGTAGGTTTCCTTTTGCTGCCTCTGGAAGGTACTTTTGCTTCATTTCCTCGGAACCATGTTTCACAACCGGATTTAATCCAAACATCGAAAGGTGTAATGTAGTCCCGCCGTTCATTCCAGCCCCTGACTCAGCAACCGCATTTAAAACGATGGCAGCCTCCATTATCCCCAACCCAGCACCACCATATTTTTCTGGTATAGAAATACCCAGCCAGCCACCTTCGGCAAAAGTGTTATAAAATTCCCATGGGAATCGATGCTCATTATCACATTTCAGCCAAAAATTATCATCAAACTGAGAACAGAGTCTACTAACTTCTTTTTTTAGAGTCATTTGTTCCTGTGTCCATTCAAAAGCCATTGTATCTCATCCTTTTGATAGAAGTTTTGTTTAATAGCTTCACCATATCATTCACAATACAATAGGTACAAACTCAGAGAAGAAAGTCGTTATTTTAACTTTTTTTTCATTAAAGCGGTGCGTTTACATCGCATGACAGTTTCTCCACGTTGATTTTTTGCACGATGTTCTAAAAATATAAGGCCTTCTGTGGGCCTGGATTTAGATTCGCGTTTATTCAACACTTCAGTTTCAACATAAATGGTATCTCCGGCAAATACGGGTTTGGGAAACTCAACATTCTCAAATCCAAGATTCCCAATAGTGGTGCCATTTGTCGTGTCGTTGACAGTAAGCCCAATGGCTAATCCTAAGGTAAAGAGACTATTCATTAAGGGTCTTCCAAATTCTGTTTTCGATGAGTATTCTTCATCAAGATGTAGTGGTTGAGGGTTCATTGTGAGAGTAGAGAATAAAATATTGTCATAATCGTAGACAGTTCGGCCCGTTTCATGTTTAAAAACATATCCAACCTTGAAATCTTCATAATATAGTCCAGGCAATTACATATCTCCTTTTTTAATAATTTATGGAATGTTCTTGGTAATGTAAAATAGCTATTCAACCAATGGTAGTGTAATAGCGTCTGTTCCCCCAGCCCATGTTTGTAAATAGGTCATTTTTCTCCCTATTCCTCCAGAAACTATTGGATAAATATCCTTGGGGGTTTTTGCAATAGGGACAGCAGATTCCAAGATTTGTTCTTGAGTTTCTTTTGAGAATTTCTCCAATGGCACTTTGGCATGTTGAAACACATACTGCTGAATAGAATCGAGGTTCCACCCACCTTTATGTAATGCATCCATTATTTCTGGAGGGATTAAAATAAACAGTTCTCCACTTCCCAAATATTTACGATCCGCAGAAATATTTCCAGCGTTTTGAAGACTCCCTGCCAAGGTCAATAATATAGCCTCCGGCCGTGAAGACATTTCAACAATCTCAACCGTCCCAGATACCCCCAAAACAGTTACTGCACTTTGGTTTTCTTTGTATCCTTTACGTGTATGAAAAAAGGGAATAGGAGAAGTGTTGGGTGATTCAGCAAAACAAAATGTATATTTACCTGGTTGCCCAATTGTTGCCATATCTGTCGTACCTGGTTTTGCACCACCTAAATTTGTCATTGTTAACTGAACTGCACGGCCAATACAAGCGTTCACACGGTTCCCTGGACCAAGGCAGTTAGGACCAGCATTCATCCCAAGCCTTTTTGTAATTGGCCCGTGTACCATCACCGCTGTTGTGGTTGTACCTGTGGTAGTTTGGATCCCCAGTAAGTTAAACTGAGGATCCAATGCAGCCGCTACAGCAGTAAGTACAACAGGAAATTCTTCAGGTTGACAACCTGCTAGGACAGCTTGGTACGCCACATTTGTTGGAGTCACTTCACGAAATAACGGTGGAATGAGTCCATAATTTTTGAACTTATCAGAAACAGTTTCCAACATTTTTTCTAACTTTTTACGAGTAGGTAGAATAACAGGGAGACCGTCTGTTAAACCATTATGGTAAAGTACTTGATTCCCATTCTCCCAGTCTTCTTGATGATCAAACAAGATAAAGTCTTCAAGTAGCTCCATATACACATCTTCCTTCTTCTACTTTATCTGTGAACAGTGAAGATCACCGCCAAATCCCCAACCGTGCAGTACCATCGAAAAACGTCCTAATCCACCTGCAACCGTAACAGCTATTCGTTCTGGGCTTGTAACAAGAGGGACCATTTTATTCTCGTACGCTTCTTGGAGCCATTTGGGCCAGAAGGCTTCCTTATTTTCTTTACTATACATCCCCCCCAATTTCGCCAAATGCATGGGAACTCGGGCCTTTTCATACAAAAACTCTTTTACATCCTGTTTTGACCAACTATCTTTCGCGATAGTAGCCGCGTGCTCGGGGCCAATCACAACCATGACATCACCATGACAATGCAAATTATTATTTCCCATCGTAGCCATTGTATCTGCAACCGTCGTAAGAATACCTTTTGCCCGTGTATTAATATGGTCGTTCACACTATGTGGTGCTTCACAGGCAAAGACTGTAGTTGCACTACACCTTGTGCTAAACCATAATCTTCATGTAGACTTGACCATGGATTTGATTCTTCATCTTCAGCAATACAAAAAGAAAATTTCCCAGGGTGCCCGAATGTTGAGTTATCCAACTCTCCAGGTACAGCTCCTCCCAAGTTCAATAATATAAGACGAATCGCCCGGCCAATAGTCGCATTAGCTCTAAATCCAGAACCAAATACATTGCTTCCAAAATTAATTCCAAGCTCCTTGACGATTGGTCCACTGACAACGATTAACGGAGCACAATTATGTGTAGTTGCCTGGACACCATTTAAGTTAAAGGTTGGCTTTAACATCGTTTCTAATGCTGTAATAACGACAGGGGCATATTCTGGCCTGCATCCAGCCATCACCATATGAATTGCTACTTTCTCTACAGTCGCTACACCCATCAGTGGAGGGATAATTCCTACAATCTCCAATGGATCTCGGTCAATCAGCTTAAGGAATTTTTCCACTCTTTCTTGAGTTGGTAGTACAACAGGAAGGCCATCGTACCATGCTTACATCAATTGCTATTTTCCAATCGCTTTTGAACCTCAATCGCGGCAGTAATCCCATCTCCCACAGCTGAACCTGCCTGTCTGACTGAACCAACACGTAAATCACCGGCGGCGAATAATCCCTTTATTGGCGTTTCCATCTGGATATCCGTTATCAAATAGCCATTTTCATCTAATATTTCTGGAAGATTCTTTACCATTTGTGAATTAGGTTTGGAACCAACATAGATAAACACCCCATCTGTCTTAATCTCTTCAGCTTTTCCTTCTTTAATTAACAAGACTGATTGTACCTTGTTGTTTCCTCTGATTTCCTGAACCTCGGAGTTCCATATAAAATTGATTCTTTCATTTTTAAAAGCCCGTTCTTGTAATATTTTACTTGCGCGAAGTTGACCTCTTCGGTGTACGATTGTCACTTTTGCATAGCGAGTTAAGAAAATCCCTTCGTCTAGTGCAGCGTCTCCACCTCCTACTACAACTAATTCTTTGTCCTTGAAATAAGCGCCATCACAAGTTGCACAATATGACACCCCCCGTCCAGAGAACTCTTCTTCACCTGGAATTCCCAGTTTCGTATGTGTGGACCCAGTTGCTAAAATAACTGTTTTAGCTTCCAAGATACTGCCATCATCTTTATTTATTTGGAAAATCCCATTTGTTTTGGAAATCCCTTGAACATATCCCAAGTCAATCTCCGTTCCAAATTTAGTAGCTTGTTCCAGCATCCGTGCCATAAGTTCCGGTCCATCGATTCCCTCAGGAAAACCTGGATAATTCTCTACTAATTCCGTTTCTCCTAATTGTCCTCCTGCCAAACTTGCATCAATTAGAATAGTAGATAATTGCGCGCGGCCTGTATAAATGGCAGATGACAACCCAGCAGATCCCGCTCCAATGATACAGCAATCATAAATCATGGAAAATTCCCCCCGGCTAATTGTTTGAATGCATTTAGTGAAAAAATATATACTACTATTTCCCTTGAAATGTAGGTTCCCTTCTTTCAAAGAATGCATTGACTCCTTCTTTGAAATCTTCCGTTTGACTGCATATGTCTTGTCCTTGGGCTTCCAGCTCCAATAAGACTTTTAAATTACGATTTAAATGCTGATTCACAATCTTTTTCATCATACCAACTGAAACTGCCGGTTTTTTTGCCATTTTTCCTGCAATTTCTATAGCTTTTATAAGCAATGTTTCTGAAGGTAAAACTTGATTCACGATACCAATTTTATAAGCCTCTTCTGCCGAAATTCGCTCACCCATAAACATTAGTTCTTTCGCTTTCTGTGGTCCGATTATTAATGGAAGAAAATGCATAGCAGCAAAATCAGGAATTAATCCAATATTCACAAAACTTTGGACAAAAAAAGCTTGTTCAGAGGCCAAAATAAGATCACATAACAACGCAAGACTAAAACCCGCCCCCGCAGCTGCCCCATTCACTGCAGCAATAACCGGCTTTTCCATTTCAAGTATTTTCATGATGAGCTGTTGTGAAGATTGCAACCTCTTTCTTGTTTCAAGATGTTTTGAATGTCGAATTGAACTTAAATCCCCACCTGCCGAGAAAGCCTTTCCTTCACCGGTCAAAATTACCACTTTCACTTGGTCATCTTGTTCTGCTTCTGAAAAAGCTTGAAGCAGCTCCGCTCTCATATCCATCACCAGAGCATTTCGCTTGTTTGGTTCATTCATCCGAATAATTTCCACATTCCCAATTTTTTCAATCAGTAAATAGCTAAAATCCAATGTATTTCCCCCCTTGTTCCATAAGGTTACATGTTATTTTGTATTATTTTCTCTACTATCAAATCTCCCATTTGGGATGTACTTATTAATTTTTTCATATCCTTAGCAATGTCATATGTACCCCAGCCTTCCTGTAAGGTATCTTCTATCGCTTTTTCAATGAATTTAGCTTCATTTATTAGACCAAAGGAATACTCTAACATAAATGCCGTAGCACGAATGGTTCCAAGGGGATTTGCTTTGTCCTGTCCGGCTATCCGAGGGGCGGAACCATGGATTGGTTCAAATAATCCCTTCCTACTGCTGCCAACACTTGCAGACGCTAACATTCCAATTGAACCTACAGACCCTCCAGCGACATCGCTTAATATGCCACCCAACATTCCTTCAGTTATAATAACGTCGAAGGACCCTGGTTTTTTTATCAAACCAAATGCGCAGTTATCTACATAGAGATGCTCTACTGTGACGTCAGGGTAGTCTTTTGATACCTCGGAAACCACTTCACGCCAAAGTCGTGAATTTTCTAAAACATTTGCCTGATCTACAGAGGTAAGCTTTTTTCTCCTTGTTCTGGCCAATTTAAATCCCAGTCTTGCAATCCGTTCTACCTCTTTCTGATAAAAAACCATCGTATCATAAGCTATCGTCTCACCGTTTCTCACTTCTCTGCCGCTAGGTTTTCCAAAAAATATGCCGGCAGACATATCACGGATAAGTACAAGATCTATCCCTTCACTCAGATTTTCTCTTTTAAGGCATGATAAATCTGATAAAGAAGTGCTTAATGTAACTGGGCGAACATTTGCAAATGCACCCACTACATGTGACCTCAACGTTAACAAACTTTGTTCGGGCCGTTGTTTATTAGGCAGGTAATCCCATTTCGGTCCACCCACTGCACCTAATAATATGGCATCTGCTTCTTCACAAGCTACTAGTGTTTCAGGAGGAACTGGCATTCCACATAAATCAATCCCTTGTCCTCCAACTGGTAAACTTTGAATCTCAAAATTAAGATGGCTAAATTTAGTTTCCAATGCTTTCAGCACTTTGATTCCTTGATTTGTAACTTCAGGTCCAACCCCATCTCCCGGAAGAACTGTGATTCGAAATGAATTCAAGCCTAATTCCCTCTCTCTAATCGAATATGGTGTTTATGGAAATAAAAATTGAAGAATCAAAACCCAAATGTTAACCATGCATAACATCATAATTGAAAAACCATAGTTCTTTTTAGAAATATCTGTTTGAATCCTTTTCAAAACCGGTGAAACGGTATTCACAGTTACAGAGAAAGGACTAGCCGCTGCCAAAGACAACGCCCCTGCTGCTATCGCAAACGCAAACCATTCAGGCCGAATGTGTAAAGCCTCATATGGAATGGTTTCTACCATAAGCACTGCTATTAAGGCTGGCGATAAGCCCAATTGAATCCCGGAAGCAGCAATAAGAACAATAAAAACGATTATAAAAGAGCCCAGTGTTTGCTGTAAATTCTCTAAAATGATAGTTAATTGATCGATATGTCCAACCTTAATGAACACTTGTGTAAAAAAGCCAACGGATATAAACAATAATAATTGAGTAGAAAGGAGCCGTATCCCAGTTGTCATTTTCAATTTCAGCTGCAACATAAATTTCCTATATTTTCTCAAGATGAATGACCAAACAAACGAAAATAGGATAATTAATAAAATGACGACATCGATAATATTTAGCCCCCATAAGTGATGCAACAATAATGTCGCAATAACAAATAGGAAGATGACTAGTGCAATCGTCATAAGCGATAACCAACGCCGTAATGAAATAGGTTCAGGGTCAACGTAATGATTGGAAATGACTGCTACTTCTTCTTTACTCTTCTTCATATGAACTGACACCATCAAGTAATCAATTAAAATAATAAATAAAGCAAAGGAAAGACCAAGCCCAATAACCAAGCTAGGATTGGAATGAGTACCTGAAACCGCAGCCCCAACTGTAACACCAACCGGGCTCCAGACAAGAGCCAAAGCATTCCCTCGCGCATAAGATGAAAATTCAATTCTTTCAGAGATTGTTTTCGGGAATTTCCGAGTTAAATTGTGAAAAATCGAATGCGAAACTGCAATTGCTGCCATGCTCATCAGTGAACTAAGCGCAAAAGTACAGAATGATAAAAGACCATGTACGTGGTTGGGCCGATAAATCCTGTTTCGAAAGATTATTTCAATAGTCCGATGATAGGCACCCAGCATGATCGGAATCGAAAACAAAGGAGCAATGATTAACAATGTAAGTATATTGGTAGAAGTACCAAAATAACTCCAATATTCATCGAATGAAGTATGATTAGAAATTAATATCCAGATGCCTAAACTTAAGAAAATCCCGGCAATAATGGAAAAGATTTTTCCTGATTTAAAAAAGGTAATAAATAGTAGTAAGATAGAGATCCCGGAAAAGAGAACATTCATAAAGTGGTTAATTGTAAAAATAATTTTTATGACATAACCAATGGCAAGCATGTTTCCAAGAATGATTAATAATCGATCCGAAAGATCTGAAATTTTACTCAACATTAAACTTTACCAGTCTCATACTACTGATCCTCTAATTGATATTTTCCTTTATTTAACCATCCAGCTCCATCAACCACATAACATGCACCAGAGACATAACTTGCATAATCACTTACAAGGAAAGAAGCTAAGTTTGCAATTTCTTGTAAATGACCAAATCGTTGGGCAGGAATATTATTTAAAATTAATGCTGCATCTTCAGGAGTTGGCCATAACTGTGTTACAGCACCCGTATCAGCAATCGGCCCCGGAGCAATCATGTTCGTCCGAATATGATGGGGGGCCCATTCTACTGCCAACGATTTGGTTAATGCTAATACACCCGCCTTCGCTGCAGCGGAATGAGCAGTTAGTGGGCTTCCTGTCCATGCATGAACGGAACCGATATTTAATATAGACCCTCCATTTCCTTGCTTCGCCATTTGTTTTCCTACTGCTTGACTACAATAAAATGTTCCATTTAAAACAATGTTAATAACAGCATTCCAGGCATTAACAGACATCTCCATGGACTTCACCCGAAAATTACCTGCTGCATTATTAACTAGAATATTTATCTCCCCAAAACGGTCAACCGTGGTACTAACCATGCGATTCACTTGATCTGGTCTCCGTACATCAGTTTGTATCGATAGTACCTCTGTTCCTAGCTTAGAAATTTCTTCCTCCGCTTTCATTAAGTTTTCTTTATTTCTACTAGCAATCACTATGTTTGCCCCTAGCCTTGCGAATTCCATAGCCATTGCTTTCCCAAGCCCTGTGGCCCCCCCTGTAATAATTGCCACTTTCCCCGCTAATGAACCTTCTTTAAGCATTGATTTTTTATACAACTCATTACCTGCTTGCATACCAAATCCCCTTTAAGTCGTTTTGTATGAATAGAGTCCTAGTAAAAATACACTCTAGTTTTTTCTTCATTGCCAGAATAAAATCTAGAGTGTATTCACAATCTTGATTTCTTGGATTTTATTATTTTTTTATTTATTGTTGTTTATTTTTTGTTCTTGTTTTTTTGTAGTTAAGGTGACTCCCGCATCCACCAAGGATTGTATCTCTTGTTCAGTGTATCCTGCTTCTTTTAATAGTTCCTCACTGTGTTCACCCAATCTGGGAGCAAAGCGATTCAATGCAACAGGGGTTTTCGAAAACCCAATTGGTAACTTAATATTCCAATAATCCCCTTCGGAAGGATGACAGGTCTTTTCAAAAAAATTAACCGCTTTTAAATGTGGGTCATTAAACATATCCTCCGGCCTATAAACTGGCATTACGGGAATATCAGCCTCTTCCAATATATCCAACCATTCTTCGGTCTTTTTGGTCATAAGAGTTTCTTCAATCAATTGATAGAGCTCATCAATATGCTTGGTTCTTTCACCAATATCAATAAAGCGTCTGTCCTCGATTAACTCTGTATGACCCGAAAGTTTGAAAAACTTAGACCACTGCTTATCGTTGTAAATCATAACGCTAACGTAACCATCTTTTGTTTTATAAGGTTTACGAAATTTCGATGTCACGCGTGGATAAAATGATGATTCCAAAGGTGGATCAAAAGTTAATCCATACATATGCTCAACTAATGTATAGGAAATCATCGTTTCAAACATTGGAACCTCTATTTCTTGCCCTTCTCCCGTCCTTTCACGAGAATAAAGGGCCGCCAAAATCGCATTTAGCATCACCAAACCTGTTGTTTTATCTGCCAAAACCGTAGCCATATATTGAGGAGTACCGCTAACTTCACCTTGAAGCGCCGCTAATCCTGATGCCCCTTGAATCATATCATCATAAGCAGGTTTAGAACCATATGGACCATTCACACTAAATCCATAACCCCCACAGTAAATGATCGAAGGGTTCACTTTTTTTACTTCCTCATAATTTAATCCTAGTTTTTCAATGGCCTGAGGGCGAGAAGAATGAACAAAGACATCGGCATCTTCTACCAGTCGATAAAATGCTCTTTTCCCTTCTTCCTTTTTTAAGTCTAGTACAATGCTTCGTTTATTACGCCCGGCATATAAAAAGGCGCCGCCCATCCCTTTATTTCTTGAGGGGCCGATAAACCTAGTACTGTCTCCTTTATCTGTTTCTATTTTAATAACATCAGCTCCCATATCTCCTAGTAACTGAGTACAATATGGCCCCATTAGTACCGATGTCAGGTCAATCACTCGTATTCCTGTTAACGGACCTTTCATTTTATCCTCCAATTCATAGTTGATGTATCTATTTTTATTATCAATTACAAGGTTTCAATTTTCTCAATCACTGAAAAACTAATCCCAAAACCCGGAAGCCATGATGAATGTTTTCCCTCACCGCCAGTAACGAGAATGTGAATGTTCTCCGGCGAGGAAGCAATTGGGATCCCTTCATTCTTTTCATAACAAAATCCATAATCTTCTTTATGAAATCCTATTTGATGCAAAAATTGATCATAAGACATAGTTTGTGCAGGAACTCTTGCCTTTTCAAAAATTTCCTCTTTTATTTTCTTTTTATCCCATCCATCCTTCGCCAACAAAGAAGCATGCTCTGGACCCAATGTTAAGAAAATGTCACCGCTTAAATATAAATTATTGATTCCTGACCGTTTGATAGCACCAATAATACCAATTATCAAATCAGCTCCAGTTCGACTCGCATGGTCATTGATATTTGACGGTCCTTCAGAAGCATAAACGGTTACAGTTGAATCGTTGGAAAGAAAACCTCTTTCAGTATGATAAGGCAGCCAGGGATTTGCAGAATCGTTTTCCGTAAAGCAAAAGGTAAATTTAGCAGGGGTCCCTTGTGTTGCTTTATCCATTGTACCTGGCAGGACTTCACCAACATTCTGATATACCAATCGTAGTGCTCTGCCTATTGTCGATGATGCCATGCTACTAGGGCCAAATGCGTTCGCTTTACAAGAAACTCCCAATTCCTTCGCTATTGGTCCGCTAACAATGACAGCGGTTGAACAAGGATGTGTGGTAGCTAGCACCCCAAGCAGGTTAAATTCAGGTCTTAATGATGCCTTTATTGCAGCCACTAAAACCGGAAAATACTCTGGCCGGCAGCCTGCCATTGTTGCATTAACTGCAACTTTTAGATATGTGATCGGATTATTATTCGTTGGCATATAGCCAATTACCTTACCCTTGTAAGATAAATAGTTTCCTAACATTTCATCTACCAGTTTTTCGGTAGGTGGAATAATAGGGAGTCCATCTGTCCATCCTTTTTTATAAAAAAACATATTCAATTTTACTGGATCATCGTCTATTTCAAACTTCTCCAAACGAATTTCTGGCTGATTCTCAACTGAATGAATGGTATCAGCATTTTCTTTTATAAGATGACCGGAAGAAGATGGAAATATCATTTGTTTTAATTGTTTAGCAGCCTCTTCTGCCTTTTCTCTGACCTCATTTTCCTGGGTTCCGCCTAGAGGATGCTTAACAATCAACAGAGGAAGTTCCATTTTCCGACTTTTCATTAGAGCCTTAGCCAAGTTTACGAAGGAATTCGTCGCCAAGACCATGCTTTCTACTCCCATTTTTCTCAATTCAATCGCATCGTGGACACTCCACGAAGTACAAGACCCTCAATCAGCTGAACCGGTAATGACAAGATCTGCATAATCTTTAATATCTGCAAGCATTTCTAGCGGTGCTGGTTTGGCTACATTCTTTTTATCATAAAAGCGAATTTCTAGTGGATCTTGATTGATAAGTTCTACTATGTTTTGATCCATAAATGAAAATATTTCTTGAACATTGGGTTTACCATTACTCAAATAAGCGATTTTCATATTTTCTTGAGGCTTATAGTTCATACTTAAGGTCGATGAAGAGGAATTTAAGGTTTGTTGACTGTTTTCAACAGGTGAAATGACACGAACCACAGCTACACTCCCTTTATAAATTATTTAAATTCTCAAAATTTATTTTCTATATCTATCTTCTAAAAAGTAATTAAGATGACAACTTTTAGTTGGTACTCACCACTTGTAACTATTTAAATTAGTTCTATTATTTTAAACAATGGCGACCGGACGTATTGGCGAACCAGTTCCTCCTACAATTCGCAGAGGAAGACAAACAAAAAGAAATTCATAAACTTTGTCATTGGCAAGACTATCTAAATTTAATAGTTCGATAATATGAATTCCATTCTCAACCAGAAGCAGACAATGTACTGGCAGTGTATGTGCTGGCTGAACCTCATATGCAACAGTATCTCCACCAGCTAATCTCATTCCTTGCTCGACCAACCATCTGGCTCCCTCCATGTTCACACCAGGCACACCTTCTACTACAGACACATATTTTCTAGGTTCGTTATAGAACTTTGCCCACCCTGTCCGGATCAGGACAGCATCACCTTTTTCGATTGTTACACCTTGTTTTTTTATTGTTCCTTCCAGATCCTTTGCGCCGATTCCATAGCCTGATTCCAAATGGGGTAAACCCTTATAGGCCGCCACATCCAACATCACTCCACGTCTAAAAACTGGCGTGGCCAAATCAATACTATGTGCCTTTAAACCAGTTCCTTTTTCTTGATTCTCATCCGCCAAAATATGATCGTAGATATAGCCATTACATGCAATATGCCCGATTGCATCCATGTGTGTACCGGTATGGGTTCCTGATGCGAAAAAGTCATTCGCGGCTGTTGTACCTTCTCCATATGGTAAATCATTGTGCATCCTTCCTAAGGAATAAAGAAAAGGAGGATGATTTGGATGATGGGGGATTCCCGGTGCAAGTGGATGTCCTACTTCATACACACGTCCCTCCTTCACTACTTCCGACATTATCTTAGGCAAATTATCAATTAAATGACTCACCATCTTCATTCCTTTCCATTTCTAAAGGTATCAAAAGTAAAAACTTGTTCACTTACACTTACTTAACAAATCATCAGGCACCTCTACTTTCATTCTTAATAAATTCCCGCCAAAGCATTTGCCCAAATTATCCAACCTAAGCGTTGATGCTGCATTTCCCCCAAGTGCCTCTTTGCAGAGAAATTTCAATGCTAATACATTTGGAACTTCATAACGGAAGACTTGGCCTTCAACAATACCAGTAAAATGTTCCTCTACCCTTTTGGCTGTAACCTGCTCCTTAAATACTTCGTACAGTTGTGCGTTCGGCGCAAATAGGGTAATATCCGAAGAACTCCCCTTATCCCCAGACCTTGCCTGAGCTACTTCCCTTAATTGAACGATTGCCATTTATTTAACCTCCACTACATTAATATTGACATCAGATTCAATCTCCGCTCTTGGAATGTACGAGGCCCACAATCCTAGAAGCTGTTTTGTGGCCGACAATCCACTAATCATACCAACAAAGGGTGGTCCGTTTACAGTTAAGGGTGGAAATAATGGGGCTAATTTGGCTGCTTCACTTTTACTGTCTGTTTTTATTGTAATTCTTAAAAATATCTCATTTATTAAATCTTCATTTGGGGGCTCTTCCGCTAACGTTCGATGAAGGGCATTATATCCCAAATATTCAGTGTTTATTTCAGTTGCCTCAATCCCCAAATCTTTAATTTGTGCACGAATGATTTCATTAGCTGCACGTGCTTTTGTTAACGCTTGAGGCCAGGAATATCCAATCATTCCCTGACCCATGTACCCATCTTCAAAACCCATTAGTGCTTTTAAGGTTTCTGGTGCAGGACGGCCTTTAGCACCATACACTTTTACACGGTCCTCTCCTGCCTGTTCAAGCTTAACTGTCGTAAAATCAGCCACCACATCAGGAGTAATATAGTTGGAGGGATCATGAATTTCATACAGGAATTGCTCTTTTACTGTATCAACGCTCACACAGCCCCCAGTATCCTCCGCTTTTGTTATAATGAATGAACCATCCTCCGAAACCTCAGCAATTGGGTATCCAATTTTATGTAGATCTTTTACATTCCACCAATCACCACTAAAATTTCCTCCTGTCACTTGCCCAGAGCATTCCATTAAATGCCCCAGCACAATGCCAGATGCTAGTTTATCCCACTCCTCTTCTCCCCAGCCAAATTCATAAATCACAGGGGCCAAAAATTGTGCAGTATCGGTCGTTCTTCCTGTTATAACAATATCTGCATCTTCTTTTAATGCCTGAACAATCCCTTGTGCGCCAAGGTATACATTGGCAAAGAGCATCTTCTCTCGAATTTTTTCGATAGGTTCGCCTGTGTCGCTATTATTTAAATTCATACCCTTCTTTATTAACTCATCCAGACGTGGATACATATCATCACCAGTTACAACCCCTACTTTAATACCTGAAATGCCTAATTCACGCGCCACACGAATGACTTCATCTCTTGCGCCTTCTGGGTTAATTCCTCCCGTATTTGTAATTAATTTAATGCCTTTTTCCTTTACATAAGGTAAGAGTTGTTTCATTATTTTTGTTACATCTTTTGTATAACCCTTACTCGGATCTTTTTGTCTATCTTTCTGCAAGATGGCTAAGGTTAATTCTGCTAATGTATCGAAGCAAATATACTTTACATCGGTATCTTTAGCCAGTTTTAGCATCGGTTGTAATGAATCACCATAAAAACCAAGTCCGGCACCTATTTTTACTATTTTGCTCAAATTAACCTCTCCCATCATTTCTTCTATTAATCTTTTATTTTTCATCTTCCAGGAGGTTCTAATGGATTCAGCGTTTTGCTTAGATACTCCTATAAGATTTTCTCATTCTCTGTAAGAATTGCTGCTGTACTTGGTTCTTTTGTACACGATAATAAAATGGTTGCGACAATCGTTATACCTGAAAGTCCAAACCAAACATAACGATAACTTCCTGCTACATCTGCGATCCAGCCTGACAAGGGCGGAAATATGAGTATTCCAATATACATGAACATACTTCCAATCCCCAAGGCTGTACCCATTTGGGAACTACTCCCTGATTCAGACAAAAAGGTCATAAATATACCTGCATACCCTAAAGATGTAAAGCCAAAAATGCTTACTAATATCATAAGGATAAGAACAGACATGTGAGGATATACAAATCCGAAACCCGCCAATGCAATGGTAGATAGACCACAAATGGTTATGAATACACCTTTCCTTTTCCCTTTAAATACAAAATCACTAATCAGTCCCCACCATAATTTTCCAGCTGATCCTGCTATTTGAGCTATAAAAACAGCCATTGTTGTAATTGAAAAAGACATCTTATTCTCATTTGTGAGGTATAAAACGAAATGAGCAGCAAATGTATATTGAATCCCTGCTAGGATTAAAGAAGCTAAACTTCCAAATATAACATTTCTATTTTTTAATATTGTCAGCCAATTCCCCTTATTTTCAGTTGTTCCTTTTTGCTGCTCGCTGGGCAGTACATCCTCATAAAAAAGAAAAAAACAAAAAACACTTAACAACAACAGTACGACAATCCATAGGTAGCTATATTGCCATTTTCCTGTATGGGAGATTATATAGGAAATAAAAATAGCAGAAAAACCAGCACCCAATGTTACTCCCGTCTGCTTAACTGCGATTGCTGTGCCACGCTTTCTTGGTTCAAACCAATGCACTAATGCAAGTGTACTTGTAGGATTAAATATTCCATAACTAAATCCTGCAATAAGCATAGCAATGAAGGAAAGCGCAAATATACCTGAGTAGGGAAAGATCACTAGCGCAGTCCCCAATAGAAAACCTGTAAGGATAGTAGTTTTTTTGGGATTGGATTTTTTAGTAATCCACCCTATAAGAAAGGAGCTCATAAGGGCCCCTAGGAATATGGCGGAAGTAAGCGATCCAATTTGGGTCCTACTATAATTCCAATCGTTCTTTAAAAAGGGGGCAACAACAGAAATAGTGTATGTCCCCATTGACAAAATTGTCTGTACAATGAAGAAAAGCCATAATGCCGTCCATTGAGAAGACTTAAATAATCCCCATTTCAAACTGCCACCTTCTATCATGCTCCAATTTTTTACAGGGATATCACTATGTTAGATGATTAAAAATAATCCTTTGAGTATTCAATAACCGGTAACATCGGTAATTCTTCACCGTTATATCGAAATAATGTGGTTAATGCTTCAATGGTTGGCATGACCATTTTAACCATCCCTGATTCGTGTAGTTGTATTGCCTGTTTTGGTTTAATCCATAGTCCGGATTCTATTTCTGTTGTCGTGGGATTCGGTTCTTGATGTGATGGAAGATCTGCTAAGAAAAATTTGGTGTTAAACCTGTATGGTTTTTGGAGAGACGTGATGCGATGTCCAAAATAATGTAAATCTTTAATATTGAGTTTTACTTCCTTACGATTGATAAATTCAACAAATGAAGATTCTCCTTCCATAATACTTTTACGCACATCAGCCCAAGTTGAATCAGGCTGGACTGGCAACCCATTTCGATCCACACATAATAATACACCGATTTCTTCAAATAGTTCCCGTGCTGCTGCAACATAAAATGCGATATCCACCTCTGGTTTTAATTGATCAAAAAGGATGTTTTCCGATGGCATATAAGAATCACTATCCATTACTTTTCCCCCGGGAAATACATAATGCCCTGGATATGACTTCATGGTCTCCGGTCTTTTTGTCATATAAACCTGTACTCCTTTTTGTGCCCGGTTAATTAAGATAACTGTAGCGGAAAGTTTCGGTTTTACTGGTATTACCATTGGAATCGGCTCACCTCCAGTGGTTTAGTTCAGCACTTCATGATACCTTTACTTCTTTTTTCTATTTCATCATAAGATTTGGCAGCCAAGTTGATAGAACAGGGATTAATATCAATATAGCAAGTAAAATAATGTCGGCTAAGACAAACCATTTTACTCCTTTAAAAGCTTCCGTTGTTTTTACACCCGCGGCACCAGCGGCGACAAACACATTCATTCCAACAGGAGGTGTTACTAAGCCAATTTCTGCTGTTTTTGTCACAATGATACCGAACCAAATTGGGTTAAATCCTAATGACATCATAAGAGGAAAAGTGAGCGGAAGTGTTAGAATCAAAATGGCCATTTGGTCCATAAACACACCCAAAATTAGATAAAGTAAGACAACAAGTAAAAGAACTAACCATTTAGATAATCCGGCATCTTGAACCAAGGTAATCAAATTCTGTGTCACTTGAGTAGCAGTTAAAAAGTACCCAAGAATCATGGCCCCAATCACAATGGTCATAATCATGCCAGTTGCCTTTAACGTTCTACTTAACGCTTCATTAAGTTTTTTAAATGTCAATCGTCTCATAACCAAGGAAACAACAAATGTGGCGAATGCACCCAATGCACCTGCTTCAGTAGCGGTAACAACACCAGCATAAATACCCCCAATTACAACAAGCATTATCACAAGCATTGGCCAAATACCAGAAAGGGATTGTAGTTTTTCTTTCATAGTAGGTTTATCGGTCACTTTTGGCGCTACTTTTGGATCAATTTTTGACCATACCAAAATAGTGACAACATAGCCTAAAGCGGTGATGACGCCAGGAATAATTCCTGCAATCAGGAGGGACCCAATTCCTGTCTCCGTCATAATTCCATAAAGGATAAGGACGATACTTGGTGGTATCATGATTGCCAGTGTTCCTGAAATACTGGAAACACCCATTGAAAAAGAAGTAGAATACCCATATTTTTTCATTTCCGGATATGCCGAAGCAGCCAATGTAGCGGCAGATGCTGTACTTGATCCACTAACTGCCCCCAATCCGGCACCAGCAAATACTGTGGCAATACCAAGCCCGCCTGGTAGATTACCAAGCCATTTATGTGCAGCATTAAAAATATCTTTCGTAATACCACTTGCCGTCATTAATTCAGCCATCAAGATAAACATTGGAATGGTCGTAAATAGAAAATTAGCTATACTGTCATATGGTGTTGTTTGAATAATACCGGAAAGTAAGTCCCAGCCACCGATAAAAAATAACCCAATTGATCCCGATACTCCAAGCGCAAACGCGATTGGCATTCCAAGTGCCAAGAATAATAGTAAAGATATTAATGGAATCACTATTGTCATACGATTAAACCCCTTTCCTCGCATCCTATTATCTTTAAGAAGCTATTAAGATATATTCCTATCTCTTTGTGCAACTTCTTTTTGCTTCTTTGGCAATAGAGACTGCCCAAACTCTAATATTAATCTTAGTGTAAATAAATAGGACCCGATTGGAACCCAAATTACTGAAGCCCAGGTGGGCCATTTAATTAGACCTGTTGAAACATAGTTATTTACTATTGCCTCCTCTGTCATTAGCATACCTTGATAACCAATGATAAACATTAGGCACGCAGCAAGTAATAAGTACATTCTATCTAAAAATTCTACCAATTTTATTGGCATTTTCTCTATAAATATATCAATCCGAATATGGCCCTTTTCTTTCATTACATAACTCATGCTTAAAAATATAAGAATGACCATTAAATAGCTTTCCGAGAATTCGTACGCACCAATTATCGGTTTATGTACGATATATCGCATGGCAGCATCTGCTGTAGTTAAGATCATCATAATGAATGCCGCTATTTTAGCTAGTATAAACGCTCCTGATTCAATTTTTTCAAATACAAATACTATCTTCTTCATTCTACCAACTCCTTCTCTAATCGTCTTTCACTGTCAATTTAATAAAAATTAGTGGAACCGTTTACAATTTAAAGCATCTAATTGACATAAAGAAGATCATTCCATGGTTCATGCGATATACCTAATGGGCCTTATTGGAATTGTGGACGAGGTTTTGTTTAAACCTCATAATGATTAATCCTTTTATAATTATAAAAACTCTTTTTGTCAGCTAAAAGTTCACTGATTTAAGAGGTATATACTTTTTTAATTTTGTGGGAAAACATTATTAGGGGGAAACTAGGGAGGGAATTTTTCACTAAAGGATTCCCTCCCTAGATTAATAGAAATTCTTTTTATTGCTGATATTCTTTATTATATTCTCTGAATTTTTCTAAAATCTTTGTTCCCTGAAGTCCCTTTGCATCTAAATCTTTAGCCCACTTTTTGTTAAAAGGCTCTAATTCCGCATTTAACTTTTCCAAATCTGCTTCAGGGATATCATAAATTTCAACTCCAGCACCTTTATATTGTTTTTCCAAATCCGCTTCATCTTTAATTATGGCCTTCGCCATTTGTTCCACAATTTCATCACTTGCTTGTGTAATCGCATCTTGTACATCCTTAGGCCAACTTTTCCATGACTTTTCATTTACGACATAGGTAATACCAAATGCAGATAATTGCGCATTCCTTGAAGAATACTTGGCAACTTTATCTGTTTGATACCCTGGCCAGCTAAAGAATGACAGAAGAGTCCCTTCAATAGTTCCTCTATCCCACGCAGAAAAGATTTCAGGCCCTGGAACAGACACTGGTGTAGCACCTAGTTTTTGCATCATTTCTTCTTGAAGACCGCCTGAAGTACGAATTTTCAGACCTTTAAAATCTGAAGCTTTTGTTACTTTACGTACGGAATTGACAATTTGGTATGGATTAGTTGTAGCCCCCCACAATGGCCTAACACCATTTGGCTTGAATTCCAGTTCATATAGATCATCTTTAATTAATTTGTTAAAAGCCTTTGAACCGCTTACAGCATCTTTCACAAGACCTGGATTTCCTGCTACTCCACTCAATGGCATCTTGTCACTAACATAAAGTGGCCCCACGTAAGCAATATCTGCTACCCCATTTTTAGCAGCATCCAATAGACTGGCGGCTTTTCCTAATTGTTCTGCTGGGTAGTATTCAATTTTAATTTTTCCTTTACCCAACTCTTCAATTCGGTCTATCCAAGGTAATGTACCAGTTTTAGGAATTAAGTGTGAAGAAGGAAAAGAGTCAGCAATTTTGATGACAATTTGTTCATCTTTCTTTCCACCCTTATTTTCTCCTTTCGCACTGCTTCCCCCTCCAGTCTTTTCAGAGTTACCACAAGCAGCCATCCCCACTGCTACAAATGCTGTCAAAAAAACGAGTAGCCATTTTTTAAAACCTTTTCTCATCCTATTTTCCCCCTTTGTTTAAAAGTGAATATGTAATCATTTTTCGGAACGATTCCATATTCTATTTCAATCAATACTATATGTATTGATTAAAAACTGGATATTTTATTAAGATTATGTCTTTAACACTACCGGCCTTTCCAAAAGGGTTTTCTCTTTTCAGCAAAAGCTTTTGGCCCTTCTATTGCATCCTGGCTATTGTAAACTTCCTCGTATATTCGATTCGCATTTTTAAGACCCAGGGTTACACCTAAATCGAGTGCATCTTTTAAAGATTGTTTTGCAGCCATAATTGATAAAGGTGCATTATCTCGAATGGTTTCAGCCATACCCATTGCAGCAGATAATAAATGATTGGGCTCCACCAATTTATTTAAGAAACCCAATTGATACATTCTTTCAGCACTTATTGTCTCGGCTGTCATGGTTAGTTCCATACAGATATTTAGCGGAAGCATCCCAAGCAATGGAACTGCCCAGGGGGATCCACGCCCTACTTTCGCTTCCCGGATTGAAAATTGAGCATTATAACTTGCAATACGAAGGTCAGCATTCTGTGCCAGTAAAAAGCCACCTGCAGCTGCAATCCCGTTTATCACTGTGATAATAGGTTTTTTTACCTCTGTCATTCTCTGCATCATTGGATCCTCAACCATTTGGAGCATATCTTTACCATGTTTACTAAGTTCTGATTGTTGTTTTAAATCCATCCCTGCACTAAATGCCTTATCTCCTACAGCAGTAAGGATAACGACTCGGACATTTTCATCATCATCAACTGTATTCCAAATATAATCTAGTTTCTCATATACCTCTATTGAGATTGCATTCATACGTTCAGGACGATTTATGGTAATGATACCGATTTGATCCTTCACTTCATATAATACAGCTGAGTCTTTTGAGAACATTTCTATCCTTCTTTCCCAATTATGTTCGGGCTGCTCGTATTCCGTTTTCAGGAATCAAATTAGCATTAATTACCAGTAAACCTTGGAGGTCTTTTTTCTAACATAGCATTTATACCTTCTTTGTGATCCTCTGTATCTCTTACAATCGCAAAATGAGAAGAGATTAAATCCAAGGCAGGCCGTAATTCCATCCTACTGCTTTGATACACTGCTCGTTTAATCATCCGAATCGCAACTGTTGGTGAATTAACCAAACGTTCCGCAAACTCCATTGTCTTCGGCATTAAGTCTTCAGGAGAATGGACTTTGCTGACAATCCCTGCTTCTTTTGCCTCCTGAGCGGAGAGGAAATCTCCAGTCCAGAGCAATTCTAATGCTTTTGATAATCCAACAATCCGTGGAAGATAATATGCACCACCATCCCCAGGGACCAAACCAACTTTAATATAACCTTCGCAAAACCGTGCATTTTCAGAAGCAAATCGTATATCACACATAAGTGACATATCCATTCCAGCCCCGACAGCCGATCCATTGACGGCACAAAGCATTGGTTTATCAAGTCCTTCCAATGCCAAAGCTATACGGTGAACATGGCCAGATAAGACCTCTTTCCTATTAATAGATTTAGAAATATCCATGGAATCAAAGTCATTTAAATCAATTCCTGAACAAAAAGCCCTATCTCCTGCACCAGTTAATACAACGGCATGAACCGAGTCATCCCTTTGGTACTCCACAAGAGCATCTGCCCACTGATCAATCATATCAATCGTAAAGGCATTCATCCTATTTGGGCGATTTAACGTAATAATTGCAATTTTACCTTCTTTTTGAAATTGAATATCTGACACTCATTACAACCCCAATCTTTTAGTTGATTTTACCTTATTCATGTTCTCCTAAAATTTCTGCTCTTTTTTCAAAGGAAGACTTATAAGGCTCCTCCCATTCGGTTAGCTGGACCAGCACCCCAAAACAGCTTTTTGGATGAATGAACAAATCGGTTTTTACTCCCTCTACCACTTCGGGGCCAATTAATTTCAGCCCTTTTTCACATAACTTACACTCGACATCTTGAATGTCTTCAACTGAAAATGCAATGTGGTGAATACCCTCTCCTTTCCGTTTAAGAAATTTATCTATATCGCTATTTACCTTGGTTGGGCTTTCCATTCCTACCACAACTTTACCAATTGATAGATAGGATGCCTTCGCTCCAAGTGAATCTAGCGATACTTCCTTGAGAAAATTTCCTCCAAATACATCTGTGAACTTTTCAGCAGCACGCTGATTATTTTGAACTGCCATCGTAACGTGATCTAGCTTCCAGTTTTCAAACATCATTATCCCTGCCATTTCTCTATTTCTTTATTCCAATCCGACAACAGTTCCTCGCGGAATTGCGGAGCAGCAATTGAGATTAGTGCTTCAGCACGTTTTTGCAACGATTGATTCTGTAAATTCGCAATTCCATTTTCAGTGATAACATATTGAACATCTGTTCGAGGGGTAGTTATGATATTTCCCGCTCCTAACGTTGGTGTAATCTTTGAAATCTTTCCGTTGCCTGCTGTGGACAAAAATGCAATAATTGACTTTCCCCCGCTGGATAATTTTGCTCCTCGTATAAAATTCCCTTGGCCCCCGGTTCCTCCAAATTGAACACCTTTCATTGTTTCTCCATTCACTTGACCATATAAATCCATTTCAATCGCAGAATTGATTGAAATGAAATTGTCGATTTCTTTTATTACTTCTAAGGAATGGGTATAATTTACTGGTCTAAAGTCAATTAAGGGGTTATTATTGACAAAATCATATAACCGCTTTGATCCAACTGCGATGCCCGTTACAATTTTCCCTCTGTCCACACTCTTTTGGGATCCATTTATTGCGCCGCTTTCGACTAAATCCACGACTGCATCTGATATCATTCCCGAATGGATACCCAAATCTTTTTTTTCATTCAATGCGTAAAGGATTGCATCTGGAACTGATCCGATTCCGAATTGCAATGTGTCACCATCAGATATTAAGGAAGCGGCATATTCCCCAATTTTCTTCATATCAGCGCTTCGTTTTCCTTCCTGCATTTCAGGCAGTGGATAATCCGCATGAACAATATAGTCAAAGGTGCCAATGTGAACGGGTGGTTCTCCAGAAGTCCTTGGCATTTGTGAATTCACTTCTGCAACTATTATTTTTGCTTTTTGTAAAATGGCCGGTACAAAGTCTGCTGAAACACCTAAACTACAGTAGCCCCATGGGTCCGGCGATGACACTTGTATGATAGCAAGATCCACTACTGCACTACTTTCTAAGTACTGATATATTTCATTTAAGTGAAGCGGGATAAATTGAACCTTTCCCTTTGAAAAAGATTCCTTAAGATCCCTTGACATAAAAAAGCATGTCAACGATGCATTTTCATGCAATCCAGCCCAATCTGTTCTATTTAAACCTGGAAAAATAGTAGAAATGTAGTTGACCCCATTACTTGCATTTGAATCCTCTTTCAAGGCCTGAATAACCGCCTTTGGTTCAGACACATTTCCTTGGATAAAAACATTCATATTTGCATGGAACAAAGATGGAACATCTTTTGCATTCAAAACAATTGGCAATTTCCCATCTCCCTTATTTTTCTTTTGCTACGGGTGTCTTTCCCCTTGCAGCTGGCGTTATTACTTGCTCATCTTCTAATTTCTTTATTTGTTCTTCTGAGAGATTAAGTACTTTTTTTAGGACTTCCGTTGTATGTTGACCATGAAGTGGAGGTGCCAAAATCTCTTCATCATCAATTCCAGGGAGCTTCCAAGGAATACCTGGCAATACAATTTCACCAATCTCAGGGTGTTGCACTTTGCGCAGCATATTACGATGGGCAACCTGCGGATGGCTGAACAAACGGTCCGTTGGATTGATGGCCCCAACTGGGATGCCTTTTTCACTAAATTTCTGTATCCAATAATTTGCCTCACGAGTCATCGTGATTTCTTCAATTAGAGGAACTAGGAAATCACGATTTTCAACCCTGTTTTCCCCTGTTATGAATCTTGGATCATCTATCCACTCTAATTTACCAATCACCTCACAAAAGTGTTTCCATGCACGATCATTAAGGACTGCAATATTAATATCGATGTCCTTTGCCGGAAAACTTTGATAAGGTACCATTAATGAATGGGCAGTGCCCATTGGCTTGCCAATCTTTCCGCTTATTACATAATTCGCGAGATAATATCCCATTAACGCGATTTGCGTATCCATCATCGCAATATCTAAATAAGAACCTTTCCCAGTTTGCTGCTTTGTCATAATTGCAGCCATAATACAATTAGAAGCAACCATAGCTCCGAAAACATCTGCCTGAGGTACACCAGGCTTTAAGGGACGCCCTCCTCTTTCTCCCGTTACACTCATTGCCCCTCCTTCGCCTTGAATAATCAAGTCATATGCGGCAATATCCTTATAAGGTCCGGTTTGACCAAAACCGGAAACGGAACAAAAGATAATCTCTGGATTTCTTTTTCGGACCTCATCATAATCAATACCTAATTTTTTCATAATACCAGGACGAAAATTCTCTAAAATAACGTCCGATTTTTCTGCCATTTCAAAAAATAACTGTTTTCCCGTTTCATTCTTCAAATCTAAAATGAGACTTTTTTTATTTCTATTGACCGCAAGAAGATGTGGGCTATGTCCGTTTGTTTCTTTCGTTACCCAGTTTCTAACATGGTCTCCGGTTACAGGAGGTTCAATTTTTATCACCTCAGCACCTATATCCGCCAACAACATCGAGGCAAATGGCCCTGCCCATGCCTGAGATAAGTCTAATATTCTAATCCCGCTTAATGGTTTATGCATTTTACACCTCCAAAACAAAATGAAATCTCACATCTAGACCCATTAGAATAAGTCTAAGGAATTTAATTGGACAATTTTATTTTCTGAATATCCTAGCACTGACTTTAAAACTTCTTCAGTATGTTCCCCCAGTGCTGGTGGTGGAGACTTAATTTCAGCTGGAGTATCTGATAGTTTAACAGGAAATGGAACTTGATAGATTTCTTTATTTAATGAAGGGACAAATAATCGTTCAATCATACCGCGTGCTTGAAGCTGTGAATCATGAAATGCTTCTTCTGGATTATTTACCTTACTTGCAGGAACTTTATTAGTCTTAAGTAATTCCATCCATGTAGCTTGATCTTTTTGTAAAAAAATATCAGTTAATAGTTTGTGCAATGAATTTTTGTTTTCTTTCCTATCAGCATGAGTTTCATATCTATTATCTTTAAGCAAATCTTCCCGGCAAATAGTTTTGCATAACCCAATCCAGAATGGTTCTTCTAATACTCCAATGGCTATTCTTTTCCCATCTTTAGTTTCAAAGATATCGTTAGTTGCTAAAACATGATCCATATTATCCATTTGGGAGATTTCTTGACTAATCATAAAATCGCCAAGTCTTGTGCTTGCCCATGAAAATACAGAGTCAGTCATCGAGACATCTAAAAATTGCCCTTTTTTTGTTTTGTTCCTTGCAAACAAAGCTGATAAAATACTTACTGCAGCAAACATGGCTGATGATAAATCGGCTACTGGTAAACCACTGCGGATCGGAGGGTAACCAAATTGACCAGGAATACTCAAAGCCCCAGCAACAGCCAGATAGTTTACATCATGTCCAGGCACTAACCTATAAGGTCCATCTTGACCAAATCCAGAAATGGAGCAATAAATAATTTGAGGATTAATCTTTTTTATAGTGTCATAATCTACTCCCAATCGTTCCACAACTCCCGGACGAAACCCTTCAATCACAACATCGCTAACTTTAGCCAAATCCCAAATAATTTGCCGTCCTTCTTCTTTTTTTAAATCCAATGAGATACTTTTTTTATTTCTATTAACTGAGTAATAAATTCCCCTCAGCATTTCACGGGTATAATCACCACGTCCCTTTTCTTCTACTTTTATGATTTCTGCGCCTAAATCTCCAAGCATGAGAGTACAAAAAGGCCCAGGCAATAATCTAGTTAAATCAAGTATCCGTAACCCTTTTAATGCCCCATTAAAGGTATTTTGACTCAATGGCCTCACCCCCATCAACTTCTTTCCTGAATTAACCTGAAGTTGGCTGCAATATTCCTTACTACTGGCACACTTTTCCTTGTAGACAAATTGATCATAACGTTTAGTACATTCGCTTCCGCTACTATTTCCCTATGCTGATTTAAGATAAGTTGATGAAATTCAAAACTTGTTTTACCGATCTTTTTTGGTGTTGTAGTAATTTCTAAGTGATCGCCTAAAACTGCCTCTTTTTTAAACAAGATTTCCAATTTGATTAATACCGTACCCAGATTCATTTCAAGCATATCTTGAAACGTCATCCCAGCTGCTTTTTTATACCATTCCTCACGTGCAGCTTCTAGATAGGTTAAATAAACACTATTATTAACGTGTTCTAAATCATCTAAATCGCTATTTTTCACTTCAATGAATGTAGTTGTTTTCATTTTTACTCCTCACTATCCATACCAAGAAATTGCTTCATCAGCCGTTAATTTTTCAGCATGATATTGATTAACTGGATCATCCAGGTCAGGATAACCGATTGCCATGCCTGCAATTAATTGAATGTTTTCGTCAAGATTTAATGTCTCCCTAATGCGATTTGGATAATAAACAGCCGATGCCATCGGACAAGTACTCAACCCGAGAACATTTGCGGAAATCATGACGTTTTGCATGGCTAAACCGACATCTAATATAGACCAAGTCCTTGCTTCATCTAATCCAAAAATTAATAGGTGAGGAGCATCAAAAAAACGATACATTTTTTCTTGGAACCCCAGGCGTTTTTCTTTTTCATGTCTTTCGATTCCAGCAAATTTCATTCTTTCAATTGTATGTTTTTTCATTCGTATTTGGATATCTTCAGGCCATTCATTTTGGTCCGGCATAGGTATATCAGGTGAAATAGAAATTCCTTTTTTTGCATCTTCATTAATTTTTTTACTGATGGTTTCTTTTGTCTTACCTGATATAACATATAGTTTAATAGGCTGGGAGTTTTTCCATGATGGTGCCAACAATGCAGTTCTTACTGTGCGATCCAGTAAATTCGGATCCACTTCAGTAGGTAAAAAACCTCGAACACTATGCCT
Source organism: Neobacillus phoenicis (assembly GCF_047302305.1). Lineage (NCBI taxonomy): Bacteria > Bacillati > Bacillota > Bacilli > Caryophanales > Bacillaceae > Neobacillus > Neobacillus phoenicis. The sequence goes on from NZ_CP154847.1 coordinate 3,298,715, forward strand.
TTTCATTATTTTTTCTATTTCCATTTTATAAGTGCTCCTTCCAAACCCTTCAATGGCTAGAATTTGCTTTAAAAAACAAAAATATTAAAAGTCCAGGGAATCCGACCTTTGAAGTAATTTCTTTGTTACTTCACTTGAACCACCTTTTAAAATAGAAATTAGGTTATTAACGTCATATTCTTCCATCCTTGCAATTGGAATTGTAATACTCATAGAATCTTCAACATGGTCAATTGAAGAAAAAATAGGAACACTTACTGAGAAAGCTCCCTTTACTCTTTCACCGTAACTTACGGCATACCCATTTTGGCGAATTTGTTTTAATTCATCCACCAGTTTATCCCTATCATGAATTGTACTTTCACTGAATTTTTCCAGAGGGTGAGATTCTAAATACTTTCTAATTTCATCTTCCGTCATATGCGCAAGAATAACCTTTGCAGATGCCCCTGCATGTAATGGGGAAACAAGACCAATATGAATCTCTGTAACTAATTCGTGATAGCTTTTTAGAAATGCAATACATTTCTGACTTTTATTTTGAAAGAGAGTATTTAATGAAACTGATTCACTTGTCTCTTCCCTAATTCTTTCCATTACCTCCATCGCCGCATTTAGTATATTAGAATTTTTTTGGACTAGATTCCCGAGGAAGTAAAGTTCCATACCTAACTGGTATTTTTTCGTTTTTTCATTTCTTTGCAGAAACCCTTCATAAACAAGTGTTGATAAAATCCGTTGTAAACTTGGGATTGAAATTCCCGTCATTTCATTTAATTCTGTCATAGATAATGACGGCTTAGTCAATGAGAATGACTTTATTATCTTTATAGTCCTATGTATTGTTTTCATTGAGTAATTTTTATCCATAACTTTTTCTTCCATAAGATCCCCTCTGGTTATCAATTTTTAAGAATGGTAAGCTGAAAAGGTAAACAAAGGATGATAAATATATCTTGATTGGAGAGGAAGAAGCATTCGAGTACGTTGGTACCTCATCAACTTCATTTCTCCTATAACACTTCTAGTCCATTTCCCAAAATTTTCAAAACCTGAAAGTGGAAGGTCATTCCTTTACAGAAACGAGTTAGAATTCTCCAATCAATAGCTTCCCTTACCTGATATTAAGTCAACTTTACCCTTCTTCTTAAGGTAGTAATCTGAAACATAAGATAAACACGTAACCGCTTTCTCAGGACTCGAAAAAATGGGAATCCCGTTCTTTCTTAAAATTTGAAATCCATTTTTCGCCAATGCCTCAGATACTAACCATGATACCAAGATACTTTTCTTATGGCTTTTTACCAATTGAACTATATCTTCCGCAACTAACGACGCAATCGGTTCACCTACAGTTGTAAGCATAATGACAATTGTATCTATATTTGGGTCATTCAATAAGAGTTCAATGACCTTTCTAAAATTCTCAGGTTGATTAACAATATGAGCAGTGGTATCAAATGGATTTTGAACAACTCCGAATTCTGGAATCAATTTATTCATTTCTACTTCTGTTTCCGGCGAGAAAGGAGGAAGCTGGAAGCCACTGTTAATACAAGAATCCGCCAGAATCGTACATGCCCCACCTGAAGTAGAAACGATGCCAACATTTTTTCCTTTTATGTCCTTGATGGTTAAAAATGTTCTCGCCACATCAAATAATTGTTCTATCTCTCTAACAGAAATAACCCCGTATTGCTTAAATACCGCTTCATATATTTGGAAATCACCAGCCAAACTTCCAGTATGGGATTTAACGGCTTTTTGGCCTAATAACGTCTTTCCATTCTTATAAACAATAATAGGCTTCTCTTTTTCATAGGCTTTTTTTAAAGCTTTTATAAATTTTTTTCCGTCTTTAATTCCTTCTAAATAAAGACAAATAACTTCTGTATTGGGATCGTCTGCCAAATAGGAGATATAATCTGCTGTATCTAAATCGGCTTCATTTCCAGAACTAATAAAATGACTCGTAGCAGTATTCTCCGTCCAAATCCTGCTTAGCATCCCTCCACCAATAGCCCCGCTCTGTGTAACGAACGCAATTCTTCCAGCCATTGGAATATCTGGTGTTTCCATCGCCATACTAAAGCTTCCGAAAAAGTTCTCAGTTGTATTAACAATCCCAATACCATTAGGACCACAAATGTGAATGCCTAATTCATTTGCTTTCCTAACTAGTTGTTCTTGTAAAATTTCTCCTTCTTCTCCAACTTCTGCAAAACCTGATGAATAGATAACTAATGTTTTAATTCCTTTTGTTGAACAATCTTCCATTACGGAAAAAATGAGATTTCTTGGTACAATCACTAATGCTAGGTCAATACCTTCTGGTAGCTCCCCAATCGTTTTATAACATTTTCTTCCCTGAACAACTGTTTCATTTGGATTCACAGGGTAAATTTCGTGAGGATAACGGTGCTTTGTCAAGTAAGCCAAAAGTCGTCCGCCGGATTTTTTGGGATTGTTTGTCGCCCCAATTAAGGCAATAGATTTGGGGTATAAGAGTTTTTGAATAGCAATCATTTTATCGTCATTCATTCTAATTCCCCTCCATTTACAACCAAACTCTCCGATGAAAGAATGATTCTGGCATCTGCTACTATCGCTCCTTTATCCTTCTCATAAAGAAAAACTGGATTTAGATCAATTTCACTAATCTCCGGATATTGGATAGATAATTCTTCCAGTGTCCTGATTAATTCTTTCAACTTTGGGATGTCCCGTTCCCTACTTCCACGAAACTCTCCTAGGAGAGGGTTACCTTTTATTTCCTTTATCATTTCTTCTATATCATGATCTGTTAATGGTGAAATCCTAACCGAAACATCCTTAAGGATTTCAACCCAAACCCCCCCAAGGCCAAATAAAATGGAAGGACCAAAAACACGGTCTCTCTTCATCCCAACAATTACCTCTGTCCCTGGTTCCATCATTTTTTGAACAGAAACCATTACGTCCGTAGCATTGGGGTGATAGAAGTGAACGTTTTGAATAATTTCTTGAAACCCTTTCCTAACTTCTTCTTCTGATTTTAAATTTAATAGAACACCTTTAATATCACTTTTATGTGTAATTTCAAAGGAGTGTACCTTTAGAACTACTGGATAGCCTATGTCATTGGCTAATGAAATGGCTTCCTGTTCCGAACCCGCCAACCCTTGCATAGGAATGGGCATACCAACAGAAGAAAGAATATCCTTTGATAAATACTCAGGGATAGTCTTACTTTCTTTATCCCTTGTTAATTGAAATACTTTACTAACCAACTCGGTTTTTTCTATGGTCCTCACCCTCTCTCTAATTGCAGTTTAGCTAGATGTATGTATGTTCCCCACTTGCATCTCTACGATTTTTCCAATGACTCGAACCTCAACAATTTCTATTGGGGTACTCGTAAAAAGGGGTCCATTTTTCATTAGTTGAAGTTTATTAAATGTTTCAATTAAAGTTTCTCTCCAGTTTCTAACAAATCCGTTAAAGGGTAGTTCTATTAAACTATTATGGGCAGGACACTTACATACGAGTTGTTTTTGAATATCCCAACTTACTTCAGACATATATATTCCTTTTTGATCTACCATTTCTCTTATTAAATCATAGAAAATCTCCATTAGATTTTCTTCATCTATAGATTCCAGTTCAACATACATTCTATGTTTAGAAATGAATATTTCTGTTTCTAGTGCTTCTTCTATACAACTTATTTTCCATCCCCCCTTCTACCTAAATGATTCCACTTTTTGTCGTTTTACACCTGTTATATAAGACCAAAGTTCGTCCTTTTCCAACCTTAGGAGGTCTTTTGTAACTTCTTCTGCCCACTTTGTATCGTTTCCATATTCTTCGCGCCATGACCAAAGTCTTCGTGAACTATGGTGCAAGGTATGTTCATAAGTAAATCCAATTGCTGCTACTACTTGATGGGCAATTGACGCCACCTTGCCTGCTGCTTCATTTATACGTATTTTCGCTAATGCAATTTCTTTTGTATCAGCGCTATTCCCAAATGATTGTACTGCACAATCAGCAGCCATAGATGACGCTGCACTTTCACTAGCCACCAGTGCAATATGATGCTGGATAGCTTGAAACCGGTGAAGCGGTCTGCCAAATTGAGAACGCTCAGATGTATGCTGAGTAACAATATTTAAGACATTTTCTAATGCACCCGCCATCATGACACATCTTGCTATGGAACCGGTCTTGTATATTTTTTCGATTTGTTTACTGTGACTAATATTGATTAGTTCACATTTATCTAGCAACACATTTTCAAAGACAACTTCATCCCTAGCTTCTCCTGCCATATTGTGTCCATGGTTAATGATTGCTCTTTCAAGCGGTAGGACTGATAGTACCGAACCCTCGCTCGATTCTCCTGCCACAAGAATTTTGTTTGCATACCTTGCCCAAGGGACATTTTCGGCCCTCCCACTAACGACCCATCCTTGTACATCTCTTGTAAACTTGAAAGGCACGGAGTCATCACAGGATGAAATGGTCAAAATCTCATCTGATATTGGTTCACCTAGTTCAGCTAAAAGCCAATTGACTAGATAAGTTTCTGCCAAAGGAATCGGTGCTGAGTATTTTCCAGCTAAACGTAATATATTAAAGGCATCTGAGAAATCGCCTCCATTTCCGCCTTGCTCCTCCGAAATAGCGATCGTTAACATACCATTTTCTACAATTTGATTCCAAAGTTCACTTGCCCATTTACCCTGTTCAGAATCATTTATCACTTCTTTTGTTGAATATTTCTCCATAATTTTCTCAACGGTTTCTATGATTAATTCTTGCATCTCACTCATTGATTAATTACCCCCTTTGCAATGATCCCACGTAGTATTTCCGTTGTCCCACCACGCAGGGTAAAACCTGGTGAATGTAGAATTGATTGTGCCATGAACCTTGATAATAGCGAATCTGAATCCATGGATGGAACGACACGAACAATTAATCTAGCAATCTCAGAAATTTCTTGTTCTAATTTTGTTCCCATATCTTTCACTAAAGAAGCCAAGATATTGGAAGGGATGCCTTCCTCTAGCATTTGTGCAATTCCTAAAGACATATTACGCAACGTCCAAAGTCTTGAAATAATTTTGCTGACTTCATTTAATCCGTGGGAATCACCTTTTTCAACTAGTACATTTGTGAGTTCATTAATAAGTGGATATGTACTAAGGAATCTTTCAGGTCCGCTTCTTTCATATGCCAATTCAGCCATCCCTTGTTTCCAGCCATTTCCTAATTCGCCAATAACCATATTATCAGGGATAAATACATCATCAAAAAATACCTCGTTAAAATGATGTTCACCTGTCATTAAGTGAATAGGACGGATTGTTACACCAGGAGCCGATAAATCTACTACCAATTGACTCATGCCTGCATGACGGTGATTCGAATCCTCAGGAGAAGTTCGGCAAAGCGTAATCATGTAATGAGCGAAATGAGCACCGCTAGTCCAAATTTTACTACCATTTAATATCCAGCCGTTTTCAACTTTAACTGCTCTAGATTTTATCGCAGCTAAGTCTGAACCGGCATTTGGTTCACTTAACCCAATAGAGAAGTAACATTCCCCTTTTATAATTTTTGGCAGGAAGAATTCCTTTTGTTCCTCTGTTCCAAACTTAAGAAATAATGGACCTGACTGACGATCTGCTACCCAATGCCCTGCTACCGGTGCTCCTGCTGCCAATAATTCTTCAATCACAATATATCTTTCAATCGAGGAACGACCACCTCCACCATATTCAACAGGCCAGGTCATTCCAATCCAACCACGTTCTCCTAGTTTTCTAGAAAACTCTTGTGAACAGCCACTTAGCCAGCTATCAACTTTTGGCTGGTACGTACCATTTTTCAATTCCTCTGCAAGAAATTGTCTTACCTCTCTTCTTAATTCTTCTGATTCTTTCGGGGGATTGATTACCGGAATTTTTATTAATTTCATATTTCTCTCACCTCAATGTTTAGCATTATTCACTTATCGATAATGATTATCTATATAAGATATTATAAAGCGTTTCCATTTTATAGTCAATTCTGAATTTTTAGAATTTTTTACTTTCTAAGGATACCTTTTTATGTAAATAGAAATTGAAATTTATCTATCATTATGCTTTATGGTGCTTTAATGATGTTATTGTAAAAACATTAATCACTATAAAAAGTAATTTTTTCAAAAAATATAGTTTTCAAAATATTCCATAAACTACCTTGACTAATAAGTTTTAATGAATATATATTTTATGTGAAACCCATTTCAAAATATGGGCAATCGAAAGATTCATATATTTTAATAGGAGGGATTTAATGAATGATAAATCTATACTAACGAAAACAGATGGAACGATTGAATGGATCATTTTTAATCAGCCAGAGAAATTAAATTGCCTAACGAAGAAAGATTTATTGCAAATTAAACAACATTTAAAACGTATTTCATCGAATGAAAATATTAGAGTTGTTATTTTTACTGGAAGTGGAAATAAGGCTTTTTCAGCTGGTATGGATTTCAACGAATTTAATCAATTAACTCCCATGGATGCCCATAGCTTAATTTCTGATTTAAAAACTGTGTGTGAACTTATTCGTAAGATTCCTCAACCCGTTATCATGGGAATTAATGGATACTGTATTGGCGGCGCAATGGAAATGTGTATGGCTGCTGACATTAGAGTGGCAGTCAAAAATGCAGTGTTTTCGATGCCTGAAATTCAACTTGGAATTCCCTCTGTTTTAGATTCTGTTCTATTACAACAACATGTGGGATTAAGCTTAGCAAAAGAAATGCTTTTGACTGGTAACCCGATTAATGTAGAGCGAATGAATCAATTTGGATTCTTAAATGCAGTAGTAGAGGAGTCAGAATTAATGAATAAAGTGGAAGAATATGCAAAAGTTTTTATCGAAAAACCCTATTTGACATTAAAACAACAAAAAGAACTCTTTGAAACATGGCAAAATTCCAGTCTAGATTATGCAATTAGTGATAGCATGAACCAATTTGCATTGGCATTCACAACTGAAATTCCACAGAAAAGGTTAGAAGATTTTATTTCTAAAAGAAGAAAATAACTTTTATGTTTCTCGTTCTACAGGAATATCCGATTAATATCAAAAATTAAATAGTGGAAACTTTTAAGTAATGATAGGATACCTATGTAGTGGCTTCAAAAAATTAAAAGTTGTTAAGAAACATGGCAATAATAATAATCCCCTCTATTTTGGCTGGTATATTGTTCTCACCTCCTCAGCAAATTTCTATGGCATAGTTTGTCGATAAACCGTTTCTATATCTATTATGTTGCTCCTTCTGTAAAGTAACTGGATATCTGTTCGTCTTTGAGAATAGATTTATATAAAGGAAGGGGGATGTTGTAATGCTTAGCTCTGAAGAAATTGAATTAAAGGACGCTCTCGAGGCAATAGATTATTATTACAAGCAAGGCTGGACTGATCGTCTGCCAATAATCCCCCCAACTGAGGACCGAATACTTGAAATGTTAAAAATAGTTAATTTGAAACCAAAAACTATTATTGTCTCTATACCTGAAAGAGGAAGAATATTTACTGCTGAACTTGTCGCTATTAATACTGTAATGGCTGGATGTTTGCCATGTTACTTTCCAGTCATCACATCAGCAGTAGAAGCAATCTCAGCACCGGAATTTGGGCTTTATGGCCCAACTGCTAGTACACATGGTGCAGCAATCATGATGATAGTTAAACGGGCCAATCACCAATGAAATTGGCTTAAATGCAGCTGCAAATGTTTTTGGACCTGGTAATCGGGCAAATGCAACAATTGGCCGTACAATCAGGTTACTAATGATTAATGCCGGCGGTTCACCAGAGTTTGACCGCTCAACCCTTGGAACACCAGCAAAGTACAGCTTTTGCTTTGCTGAGAAGAAAACAGAATGGACCCCTCTTCACGTTCAAAGGGGCTTAAAAGAAAATGACAATACTTTCATAGTTTTTGCCTCTGAGGGTCCCAGCCAAATACAAAATCATAAATCATTAAAAGGTGAAAGTATTTTAAAAACTCTTGCTGACCATATGAGCTCATTAGGTAGTTTGAATATGGTGAGTGAAACTGAAATGGCGGTCGTATTAGGGCCAGAACATTATCAACACTTATTTAAAGAAGGTTGGACAAAAGGAACCATCCAAGATTTTCTTTACCAAAATGCAGCAAGGTCGGTGAGTGAATTGAAAAAGGGTGGAATAATAGAGGATCCTATTGAACAAGGTGATAATCAAATTTTCAAGTATGCGGTCCCATCACCTCAACATATTCTATTAATGGTTGCAGGTGGTGAAGCAGGAAGATTCTCAGCATGTATGCCTGGCTGGTTCCATTTCAATCAATCAAAAGCTGTGACTAGCTTAATTAAAGCTTAGCAGTCTCATAAACCTGTATTTTTCTTAAAGAAATAAATAAGTAGTTTACATTATTTAAGGAAGTTTAAAAATGAGTATAGTTGTTTTTAATCCGACTTTTGGATCAAGATTAAGAATTAGGGATGGCAAATAGAGGGAAATCGATAAATGGAAGTATAATTTGGTTGGTAGATAACGGAAAGAACAACTCTGACATTGTCTTACAATACCTTGCTGGACAGCTTAAGAAAAATTACAATATTAGGGATATAGTCCATTATAGAAAGCATTCCTTCTCTCATGGATTAACCGAATTGGAAGCAATCGAACTTGCCCAAAAATGTGACTTCGTTATTTCAGGTGTGGGTGATTGAGGCTCCTGCAGCTCGGGCAGTTTGCTCGATGGGATAGAAATGGAAAAACGTGGAGTTCCGACTGCGGCTATTTGTACAGACCCCTTTATAGCATCAGGTAAAGCGATGGCTCTTGCTCAAGGTATTCCGGACTTTCCTTTTGTGACGATTCCACATCCAATTTCTGTTACCGAGAAAGTTGTTCTTTATGAATGGGTTAATAACATTATTGAGAAAGTGGAAGGGATATTACTATTTCGAAATTAATATACAAATAAAAAGCCGGACCATGAAAAGTTTTTTAACCTTTCATGCTCCAGCCTTTTATTTATGGTACCCTTGGATCTTCTAAAATAATGATAACTTCCTCACCTGTTTTATGTTGAATTTCTCCAGTAAACATCTTCACCAAATAGTCAGCAGGCATAATGCAGTCCAAACAAGCATTGGGTTTCAAATCTAATTTCAAATAGATTTTATTATCTTTGACTGATGTAACGATAATTTCGTATCCATCTACTTGGAAACCAGGTCTAAAGGTTTCAATGGTTTGATCGGCCACCTCTTTTAAATTTCGGATAGAAGAGGAGTCTACCTTTTTGGTTATGGCTCTAGATCGATTAAATGACCCCATGACTGCACTGTGCTCTCCCTTTCCTCCCGCATGAACAATAACGATATCTTCTGGATCCTTTATAATATAAATAATCTCCTGCCCATCTTCTTTAAAAATATATTCTGATTTCCATGCCTTAATGGCTTCCTGTGTTTTTGGATCGAATCGTCTAAGTGGCATTCTTGCTTTTTCCCATAACTTCTCCCTTATCTTTTGCTTAGTATAACCTTGACTACTTAACATGGCAGCATGGACTGGGCTAATCACGATAATGGGCTGCATGTCGAACACAATAAAATTTGTTCCACTTAAAAGTAAAACATCATTGATTTCTTCCAAGTAAATCTCAGCATCATTGGCAAGATGGATGACATTATATGGAGCAGTTGCTGAAGCGATTGTAACTGTGCTGTCATTTTTCAAAAATCCTCTTTCAATATGCAGGGGATCCCATGGACTTTCTTCTTCGAGCTCAGAAATACAGAAACTGAATTTCCCTGGGTTTCCAAGTGTAGACATATCGCCAATTCCTGGTCGTGCTCCACCAATATTCATTAACATTAACCGGACCGCACGGCCAATTGTGGCATTTGCTTGCCATCCAGGGCCAAACAACCCGATACCACCATTAATACCCAGTTTTTTCCGAATAGGGCCATTAACAATAACCATCGGTCCAACCGGATTTGTTGTTGCCTGCACTCCGTAAAGATTGAAATTCTCTTCAAGCATCGCTTCAACAACTGTAATCATCAGGTCAAAATACTCTGGCAAACATCCTGCCATTACACAGTTGACCGCTATCTTCTCTACAGTTGCCGGTTGATAAAAGGGAGGCATCAATCCGATAACTTCATTTTTGTTACGGATTGTTGCATTTAACATTTTATTTATTCGCTCAACTGTTGGCGGGATAATCGGCAGTCCATCGGTCCAATCCTCCTGAATAAAATACTGATTGATTTCTTCAACATTTTCCGTACTAAAGGTGATAAATTCCTCCAAAGAACCTTGCAAGCCTACAGATTCAGTAGTTGTTTGAACTATAAGTCCATTTACAACCTGGTCAATCTTCTCTTCAATTACTTTATGTGCTTCTTCTTTTGTTAAGCCTCCCATTGGGAATGGAACCTCCGCAAATGGAAGTCCTTTACACCCTTTGGCTTTAGCCTCCTGCATTGCTAACGATTTAAATACATCTGAAATAATGGTAACAGTTGGGATTCCATTTTTCTCAATCTCTACGCTATCGTGGACACTCCACGATGTACATGATCCTCAATCACCAAGTGAAACTACGGCAGCATCATATTTATCCTTTAAAATTTCATCAATAATCCGTTCAGGGGCAGGATAACTAGCATTGTCTTTTTCAAAAAAGTCAAATCCAATAATTCCACATTTTGTTCTTAGTAATTCTCCCGCTTTCATTAAAACTTCTGCGGCATTCGCCTTTTTGTTACTTAAAAGTGCAATCCGTTTCCCTTTTAACGATTGAAGCCTTGGTCTAAGAAATTCTGCATTATTAATGGTATTGCTTTTTGGAATAGGTGTAAAAATTTTCACCATATTTAATAGCCCCTTTCATAGGTTATTTAGTTCAACTTTTTATTTTTATATTTTTCTTCCTGCTAACAATTATCAATTTCCTAGGTAAGCGCTTATCACTGAATTATCTTTCAAAAGATTCTTTGCATCTCCTTCCAAGACAATATGCCCGTTTTCCAAAACATATCCTCTATCTGCTACTTCTAATGCTTTTCTGGCATTTTGCTCTACAAGTAAGATAGTTACACCATCCTTACTTATTTCACGAATCATTTCATATATTTGTTCAACAATAATTGGTGCCAATCCCATTGAAGGTTCATCTAGTAATAAAATTTTGGGATCCGAAAGCAAAGCTCTGCTTACAGCCAACATCTGCTGCTCCCCACCACTCAATAGACCTGCTTTCTGATCTCTTCTTTCATATAAGATCGGAAATCGATTAAAAGTTTCTTCCATTAAATCTTTAATTCTATTTTTATCTTTTTTTTGTATTTGTACACCTAGAAGGAGATTTTCATAGACAGATAATTTGGTTAAAATACCTCTTCCTTCGGGAACATGAATAATACCTTTCTTAACTATGTCATGTGATTTAACCTTAGTTAAATCTTCATTACTATTAAATAGAATTTTTCCATTCGATGATTTTAAAATCCCAGAAATCGTCAGTAGCAAAGTGGTTTTTCCCGCTCCGTTGGCTCCAACCAAGGTTACGATTTCCCTTCTTTGAACTTTGAAAGATATATCATGGAGGACCTCAATTTGATCATAGCCCACTGACAAATTTTGTACCTCAAGCATTTTTCTTCTCCTTCCCTATATATGCTTCAATCACTTGTTGGTTTCGTTGAATTTCAATTGGTGTACCTTCTGCAATTTTTTCACCGAAATTTAGAACTATGACCCGACTACTAATCTTCATTATCATTCGAACGTTATGTTCTATAATAATTATCCTTACATTATCTGTTTTACTTAAATTCATTAAGAACTCTCTAAGATCTTCAATTTCTTTTCCATTCATACCTGCTGCAGGTTCATCCAAGAGTAGTATTTTAGGTTTCATTGCCAGTGCTCTTGCTATTTCAAGTCTTCTTTGCTGCCCATATGATAATGCTCCTGATAACCTATCCCTATGCTCGTAGAGACCCACCCCTTTTAGGATTTCGATTGCGTTTTCTTTTATTTTTCTTTCATTTTCTTTATGGGCTTTGGTTTGAAACATCATTTGTGGAATCTTGCTTTCATTTGCTAATTGTGCGCCCAACATTACATTTTCCAAAACACTCAGAGATTTAAATAAACGAATTAATTGATACGTACGGGCAATCCCCATTCTCGCAATACTAGTTGAATTCAAAGAACTTATGTCTTTGTTTTCAAATAAAATCTTTCCCGAATCCGGTTTATAAATACCGGTTAATAAATTAAATAAGGTAGTTTTTCCCGCTCCATTTGGACCGATGACTCCAAGAATTCCGTTTTCTGGAAGAGTAAAACTAATTTCATTAATTGCCGTTATTCCGCCAAATTGCTTTCTTAGATCCTTAACTTCCAACATATTGCTGTTCCTCCACTACCTTTTTGTTAAGCTTTTGTTCTTTTCTTCTATAAAATATTTCGATAATCCCTTTTGGTAGGAATAGCACTATAATTAATAATGAAGTACCATAGATTAGAAGCCTAAAATCACCAAGCCATCGAAAGATTTCCGGTAAAGAGGTCAAAATTATTGCCCCTAATATAGGACCCCAAATATTTCGAACTCCACCAAATAAAGTGAATAATAAGATGGTTACTGCCATATGAAAACCATACTCTTTAGGTGAAATGATGTAGGTATAGTGTGAAGAAATTGCACCTGCTAATCCTGCTATAGCAGCTCCGGTAGAAAAGGCAAATACTTTATGAAATGTTACTTTTATCCCGAGTGCTCTTGCAGCGGTTTCATCTTCACCTATAGCAATCAGTGTCCTTCCGAACTGTGATTTCTCGTAAACAATAAAAAAGTAAATAATTAAGCACAGTGCAATCAAGACGTGTAAAATGGTACTATCTTTAGGAATTCCAGTTAAACCTAGTGCACCTCTAGTAATCTTCATATTCATCACAACAAATCTCACTAATTCTGTAAAAGCTACTGTACCAATAGCTAAATAAACTCCATGGAGCTTTAATATTGGAAAACCAATCAAGATTCCTATTATCCAAGCTAGTATCATGGCAGCAATCACATTCAATATAAAAGGCATACCTGTGTGGATGGAAAGCAAGGAGCTAACATAGGCGCCAATTGCCATAAAGCCAGCATGCCCCATGGTTAGTAATCCTGCTTTTAAAGTGATATAAACACTTAGTGCTAACAATGCATTTATTCCCATCAAAAAGAAAAGATTTGAATAGGATAATAAGAAGTCAAACATTACGCCCTATCCCCTCCTTTATACCCAAACAAACCATTTGGCTTGAAGAATAATATCAACAATAAAAGTGAAAATACAAATGCATCCCGGTAGTTTGAATCAAGAAATGTAACCGTTGCTATCTCTCCAAACCCCAATATGAATCCTCCTAGGAGTGCACCAGGGATACTCCCCATACCACCTAAAACAATGATTGCAAACCCTTTCAAGTCAAAAACCTCTCCCATGTATGGGGAGATGGTATTAAAAGCAATTCCAATAAAAATTCCTGCTATCCCAGCCAAGGCAGCAGCTAGAAAAAACATAATTCGAATGGATCGTTCTATGTTTATTCCCAACAAACTAGCTACTACTGGATTTTCCTCTATCGCTTTTATTTCCCTTCCAATCTTAGTTTTATTAATTAATATCCATAGCCCTCCCATCAATATGAGAGCGAGTAAAAATAATATGATTTGAATCAAGGAAATGTCTCTACCTAAAAAGGAGAAGGTTGTTTGTAAGGGTATTTCTTCTTGATTGTATCTGACCACCCTTGTGCCAAATACGAGTTCAGCCACATTTACCAATATAATAGACAAAGCCAAGCTGCTTACAAGTGGTGGTAAGTAAGAGGAAGACTTTTTTCTTAATGGTTTAAAACCTATTTCATTTATTACTAGACCATATACACCCGAACAGAAAATAGCAATTAAGATGGCTAAAAAAAATGGCAGTTCCACCCTCGTTATTAATATCCATGCAGTAAAGGATCCCCAAATAAACATTGAACCGTGTGCCATATTAAGTATATGAAGAACACCAAAAATCAGGGTTAATCCCGCTGCAAATAATGCATAAAATGCCCCTTGTGAAAGGGCATTTACTAATTGTTCAATTAACATGGTTCTCCTCCTTGTCCAGAATTGATCAGGAAGAAAAGAAATCTTTCTTCCTGTTTATTCTGTTATGGTTTAAATAACATGTGTTTGCCATCTTTTACAATAATCACAGTTCCGCTTACTGTTGGATCACCATTCTTTGTAAATCCAAAAGTACCTAAAACACCCTTATATTCTTTTATCTTTGCAATTGCATCTCTCAGCTTAATTCTTCGTTCATTGATATTATCCTTTGAAGTAATACCTGCTTCAAGGTACGCCTTAGCAATAATTTGTAATGCATCGTATGTTTGAGCGGATAACCAATCAGGATCCTTCCCGAATTTGTTCCGATATTTTTCTACGAATTGTTTATTTTCTTCCGTTTCCATTTCAATAAACCATGGCGTGGCAGAAATCGAACCCTCCATAGCACTTCCTGCCTCTTTTAACGTATTGCTCGCATTAAATGCATTTCCTCCAATGAAGCTAACATCAATTCCAAGCTGACGGGCTTGAGTTGTGATTGCAACAACCTCTTCTGCCTGAGCTGCAATGGCAATAATATCTGGTGAACTGGCCTTTATTTTGGTAAGTTGAGAGCTAAAATCAATATCTCCCGTTAAATAAACCTCATCATCAACAATCTTAACTCCTTCTTTTTCAAATGAAGACTTAAACGCTTTATATTCCCCAATAGCAAATTCATCATCCTTTGCATGAATAACAGCAACCTTTTTAACATTAAAATGTTCAACTGCGGCTTTAACTGCCTTCGGGATGAAGTGTGGGGATTCACCAGATGTTCTGAAAACAAAGTCCCCAATGTCAGTAACTCCAGGTGTTGCTACTGTCGTTAGCATAACAGGGATTTTAGCATCTTGGGCAATTGGTGTAGCTGCAAAAACTTGATTACCAATTAGAGGACCGATAATTATGTCAGACTTATCTCTATCGATAAATTTTTGATAGAGATTTATGGCTTCATTTTTATCTGACCTGTCATCTTCTAAGATTACATTCATTTTAAGTTTGCCACTATTTTTAATGTCCTCTTTTACTAGTTTAATTGCATTCACTACTGTCTCTGAATAAATTGCTACTGGCCCAGTCAGCCCATATGTTGCTCCAACTACTAATTCGGGCATACCTCCTTCTTTTTTATTTGTCCCGTTATCGGCACAACCGACCAATAGCATGAAAATCAGTAACAGAACAAAACCATTCATTAACCATTTCTTCATCACTACACCTCTCATTCATATTTTTAAGAAACCGTTTTCATAAAATCATTTAATAAACACATACCGATTAGCGGGATCAAATACCATTAACTGATATCTAATCATATGCAAAAAGGCTTACTATTTATAACGATATTTTTAAAATTCTGAATTTTCCATGGTCTTTTGCAGTTGATATGGACCTTTATCTTAATTCATCCGAAATTAAATTAGATGTATTGACCAATTTATTTATTAAGGTACATGTTTCTGATTCATCTACTCTTGAAGTGGGCATCGCAAGACTTAAACTAGCAATCACCTCATTAAATCGATTTTTAATAGGTGCACTTATTGAAAATGCTCCAATAATTCTTTCGCCATGGCTTATGGAATAACCCTGATTTCTAATTTCCTTCAGTTCTGACCAAAGCTGATCTTTATCAACTATGGTTTTCTCAGTAATCTGCTCTAAGTAGGTCTCATTTAAATAGGATGTAATTTCATAACCCGGCAAATAAGCTAAAAGTAGTTTTGCTGATGCACCAGCAAATAATGGTGAATACTGTCCAATATAAGTAATAGTTGTTAATTGATGTCTGCTTGGTAAATACCCGATACATTTTCTCTGCTTTTGATGAATGATATTTAACGATATGGTTTCACCTAAGTCATCATTTAGTTCTTTCATAAATGGTCTGGCGATTGACATTAAATGTGAGTTTCGTTCTACTAGGTGCCCCAAAAAGTATAGTTCGATTCCTAATTGGTAGGTTTTTCTTTTTTCATCTTTGTCTAATAAACCATGTTGAATAAGAGTATTTAATATTCTTTGTAAGCTAGATTTAGATAATCCTAATTTTTGATGAAGAGATGCAAGAGAATGCTCTTTCTCTTCATTTGAAAATGCCTTTAACACTTGTATAGCCCTGCTAATTGTCTGCATTGAATCTTCTTTGGACATATTAGTACCTCGTTCTTTGAAATTTATAAAGATATATATACCGTTAATTAATATTTAATCCCAATTAACGGAATTATGACTTGTTCTAGATAATAATTTATATGGGCTGTTCTGATCGTTGGAATATGTAGTGCTTTTCATTTTTTCTAAAATCAAATAAAAAATCAGGATCCTCTTGATGGATCCTGACATTCTATTTCTTTTTAAATCTATTCAAGAATAGGTCATAGCTTTAGGTATTCTACTTGAGCATCTTTTCATAATTAAATTTTTTATCTACTTTTAACATGGATGCACCACCTCTTATTTCCTTAATCATTTCTTCTTCTTTTTTGAACAATTCCTCTGCCTTTTGTAAAACCTCCTCCAATTTTTCTCTTGGAATGATAACCACCCCACTTCGATCAGCTAACACAATATCTTTAGGTCGGACTTGAACCCCGGCAAACTGAACCATAACATTAGTCGCTTCTTCTGTAATTCGTCCTCTCGCTGTTGACACTACTGCTCCTCTTGCATAAACGCTGAAATCGGCTTCAACAAAGTCATCCAAATCACGACAGGCCCCATCTATAACTACTCCCGATACCCTTTTTTCTTTTGCCCCATTCGCCAAAATACCTCCCCAGCATGAAACATCCAATCGTCCACTGTTGTCTATTACAATTACATCACCTTGTTTTGCAACTTCAATAGCTTGCACACCTAAGTGATTAGGGCTTTTGGTAAGTCCGGCGGCAATGATTTTTACAGTAACTGCTTCACCTACAATTTTTTTGCATCCTTCCCAAGTTGGTCTGATCCCATAAGTTGAACCTTTCAACCCTAATACATCTAATGCATCAGATACATTGGTAGTAGACAACTTGTTCAGCCTTGCCCGGTACTCTTCCTTCATGTTTACATCCCCCATCACTTTATTTATTAATTTAACAGACAATGTTACTTCGCCTGTACTAACCCATTTAAAGAAACCCAATAAACATTAAACAATGAACGAAACAATTGTTATCAAGGTAAAACACTAGAAAATATTTATATCATGTGGTATTTTCACAAAAAAGATATAAATGTCAGAGGGGGAATAAGATATAAGGAAACTTTAGTTTTTAACCTCAAATGTTCGACGAACAAAAACCGAAAGAACCGAGTAGAATTTTTTGGAAACAACTAATCCTTCATCCTACCACCACAATCCTCAATCGTATGTTTTAATATTTTATAGATTTCGTAAACGATTTTACTTTGTGAATGGAATTCATATGGTTCTGGAATGGTCGTTTTATAGATCGACTGGATTTCCTTTGCACGAACCTTTGTGGAACCTGTTCCGCTTAGTTGATAAGCATGAACCCATTCAGTCATTTGGTTATTCCATGTGTTGGTTACAATGTAATCATGCAGGTTTTTATTAAATAAACTCGCTATTTGATCTATACTGCTTTGTTTCATCTCATCTGATGCATTTGGTGCGGTCCATCCAATAGGTTCATCCAGTATGGAAGTAAATAAATTCTCCCGCAGCATCATTATCATATCGGCAAGCGGTCGTAACCCATCGTATTCATCTTCATTTAATTCCGCAAACCTTCGATTTAATGCTTGAATCCTTCTCCAATGTTCCTTCAGAGATTTATCTTGAGATAGATTAAGGATACTGTTCCAGCTTTTATAAAAGTCTTTTGCCGCTTGTTGGATGGCTAAGGCAGCAGTTGTTCCGTTGTAGATGGGAAAAGTTTCACTGGGCTCAGGTTCTTCAATCATCCTTTGTAAGGCTTCTACTAATCTAACTAATTGGTCATTGGTATATTGATCTGTTTCATGGATAACCTCATGGATTCCACCAAGGAAGAACAAGGTTTCTTTCTCTATTTGTTTTATTAAATATCTCTGGGCATTTGTTCCAAGCTTCTTGCCAATTTCATCTAAGGCATTTTCTAAGGAGCCAATGACATGATTTTCTTTATCTGAGATTTCTGGGAGATTGTCTCCCTTCACCTCATCGAAATGAGTAAAACATATATGGAGCTTGGATGTATAACCTGTAGTAACAATATGCTTTAAAGCATTAATTGGCTCTGTAATCATCGGTGATTGTGCGTTATCTACTAGTAGAATCGCATCCACATCATCCATCTTTTTACTGAGACTATTAGAGATACTGCCACCTGCTTGGTGTCCTAATCCTTCTCCATCCATTAATACTAATTTCGGTGAATCTCCTGTATACCAGTAAGGAATGAAAGGCCCTTTAATTCGAATCCCTTGAACTAAAGGTGTAATCAATTTCCCGAAAAAATTTGCATGATTACTCGACATTTGTTTTATTCCTTCAATGAAGTCCACACGATTCTCAGTCGATAAAGTCCAGTATAATGGCCATTCTTGTGAATTATATTCCCACTCACCCTCAGGCACAAATGAAAACCGCTTCTCTACCTCGTTCATAATTTGTTCGATGACATTGGAATACCCAGTACTTTCCTTCCACTCTTCTTCAAATTTTAATTCTAGGGCTTCATCCATATCCCGAATGGTCTCTGCACTACTGCTCACATACTTCAGTGCCTCGACATAAGATTCATCTGCGCTCTGTTTAATTTCATTAATAAAACGGATGAGAGTTTCATCCATTTGTTTTTTTTCCTGTTCCGAAATGTGGATTCTAGATTGATCTGTTATGGTCTTTGAGTTTGATTGGATAGAGGATTTACTACGTAATAAAGAAGTGGTTTTTTTAGGAGTTAAATTACCAAGAATATAGCTGAGTCGAAAACGTTGATCGGTGTGTTCTAATAAGTGCCTAGTTATTGTTTGTTCATTCTCTTTCTTTACATAGGATTTGCCGCAGTTCATGACACATTCTTCTATATACATTCTAATTTTATCGTAAGAGAAAAATGTAACCACAGCTTGAAAGGTTGGCTGCTCTTTTAAAATGATTTCCATATCACAAACGGTTGTTTTGGCTGTAGATGTAGATGGAAAACGCTCTTTTTCTGGATGGGTTCCAATTAGCTGACGAAGAAGTGTTGTTTTCCCAGCCCCAGTTGTTCCAATAAGTTGCACTTTTGCATAGCCTTCTGCAGAAGTAGGAAGTGGTAAAATCTTTTCACGAAGTTCAAAGGGATCGGGACCTTTTTTCGGTTCAAGATAATCATAAAAAGCTGTTACAATGCGTTCATCAAATCTTTGGAGAGCCTTTTGCTTAGAACTAAGACTCCAGTAGCTCTCATCCTCTAATAATTGGTTCATTTGTTGCACCAGGACTTCGGCTTCAATTGAACTTTCTGTTCCTAATCCTCTTCTTACCTTTAATCCTGATCGTCCCTTAGCATCCTTTCTTAATGGATGACGGAACATAATACTCCAGCTTTTTCGATTTTGCGACCGGTTCTTGCTAGCTTTATAATAACTTGTCATAACAAACCTCCTAGGACTTTTCCACCTTAGAAAGGTATTCTATATTTTAATTATTTATGACAATAAATTGGAACAACGTGGAACAACAATCCGGTTGGTACCGGGAGAACCGTCCCTGTGGAAAGTCCATTTTTAATAGGTAGTAATGGAACTGTTTTTAACCACATTTATGTAGTATAATGCACAAAAAGAAGTTTAATGAATGGAGGTAAGAAAATGAAAAAGCTTAATGGTTATATAGCAGAAGTAATCAAGGAAATGGTCCATGAAGGTGAATCAATTTTTGAAATTGATGGAAAAAGATATTTTTTATCGTTAATTGAAGAGCCGGAAACAAATGTAAAAGAAGATGTTGAATTAGACCTGGAGTTAAAGCAAAAGTTATTACAAGCTAAAAAAGACATCTTAGAAGGAGAAGTTTTCTCAACCGAGGAAGTTTTAGAGATGATCGAGCAAGGTGAAATCTAAATGAAGATAAAATGGACAAAACATGCCTTGGAAGGGTTTCACAATATTCAAAGTCAATATTTTACCACCTTTTTCACTCAAACATTTCAACCACCTACCCCCTTTGTTTAATTAAAACATAAGTTTGATTAAATTTTTTTAGCTATCCTAAAATCGTCAATAGAAAAGGACCGCTTCAAAGCTGAAACGGCACTTCTCTACGTCAATGATTGATTCCCCTGAACCTCAATGCGATCAGGTCTTGTATATATATTTAAAGAATGATTGCGTAGAAATCCAACAGTTGTAATATGAAGCTCTTCAGCGAGCCTCAGGGCCAATTCAGTTGGAGCAGACTTAGATAAAACAATCCCGCAACCTATTTTTGCTACTTTTAATAATACTTCAGATGAAATACGGCCACTAAAAACAATAATCTTGTCCGAAAGAGAGATCGAATGCTGCAAGCAATGACCATAAATTTTATCTAGTGCATTGTGTCGTCCGATGTCCGTTCTGTCTACGATAATGCCGTTACGGTCACAAAGGGCCGCATTGTGGACGCCCCCTGTATCCTGAAAGATTACAGACGATTCCTGCATTAATTGCATCAAATGAAAACATTGGTCAATTGAAATCGTCGCATCGACGTTATCCAATGGCTTAACGGTTCTTGCATCATTATAAAAATAAAAACTTTGACGGCTTTTTCCACAGCAGGAGGTGACCACTCGCTTGGAATGGAGCAATTCATTTAGTTTATTGACCTTATGTGTATTGACGATGGCACGGCCGGTCGCTTCAATCATCGTAAGTTCCTTAATTTCTGAAATACTTCTGATGATTCCTTCTGATGCCAAGAAGCCAACGACTAATTCCTCGATGTGCTCAGGGCTACAGACGAGTGTCGCGAATTCCTCCCCATTTAGAACAATGGTGATTGGATATTCCGTAACGATGGTATCCGTTACTCTCTGTATGGCCCCGTCCTCATATCGCCATATTTTACTTTCTAGTTTCATTGGCTGATCCATACTTTTTCACTCCCTGTTACTTTCCCTCAATCTGCTGGTCAAAAACGAATACAGTCATGGCTATATCTTCTTTGATATTAATGTCAGAAAATAACCGCATGACTTTTGCACCCATTAGGTTTTCAAATCGTAAAAGGACCTCTGGCTTTTTATAGATTTCCTTCACAAATCTCGTTCTCGTTTCATGGACCATCTGTTCACCATGTTCGGAAGTAATCATAAACTTCTCCACATTTGTCAGGTTCCCTTTCATTTCACTGACCGCCCAAGAACCGATAAATTTAGTCGTGATTTCCTTTGGACCATTGCCGACATATTCCTTCCGAATCTCACGCACAAGCATACTAAATTGATGCTCCAAATTCTTTGCCAAGGATTGTCCCTCCCTATCCATACACTTAGTTTGATTCTAAAGAGGAAACCCATTCATCAACTTCAACGAATGGGTTTGCATTTTACTCTTTTAATCCCTCACCCATGCCTTTTAACAGATTAAAACCAAAACCGATCGCTCTGTTAATATCAGGATCTTTTAACGCCTTCATTAAGTCCAATACTCCAATTTTGGAATTCTCTTTTAATCCCAGCTCCGCCTTTTTCAATCCATTGGTCAGGCTTCTCGCAAGCTTACCCGTTGTCTCAGGGTCCAGTTCAGTTAACATACCGCCTGCTGCCATCGCATTGTTAATCATGTTGGTAACAGGCTCACGTGTAAGCTGACCGACAGCGATTTTTGCTGCTTTTTCTTTCGCTTTTAACAGACTTCCAAAAGCATCTAAGATTCCGCTATCGTGTAATTCTTGAATCAGACTCAATGTTTCAAGTAACGAGTCCTTATTTTCCGCAACCCCGGAGAGAAGATTCTCCAGGGATTGCATTTTCTTTTGTTCTTCTGTCAGTTCTATTTTTTCAATAACTTTAATCGGCTTGGCCATTATGCATTCCTCCTGTCATAAAAACCAGGTGTAACATATTCATTGACATCCGCGATTGGAGTGTAATCTCCGCGTTCCCATTTGCGGTAGATTTCAAGACCCATTTGTGGTGTACGAGTCGCATTACGTGGATTGTATCTTGGAAGCGGATTTTCACCTTTCAGTTCAAGCACTTCCATCCGTACTTTCGCTTGTTTGTAGGCAGGTGTATGTGTCACGACATCTACCGCTCCACCAGTCAGAAGGTTCACCGCACTCTCATGGCTTGAGGAATGCATGGGTACATAAACCGTTTTTCCTTCCACACGATCGGTTACTAGAACTGGCAGCTTAATCGCTCCGTATGGTGACACAAGACGTACTAGTGAACCGTCCTTAACACCGCGTTCTTTCGCTAATTCCGGTGATAACTCCACGAACACCTTCGGGAATTTGTAGTTGAGACCACTGGATTTCTGTGTTAAGTTGCCTTCATGGAAATGCTCCAACAGACGTCCGTTATCCAACGCAAGATCGAATTCCTGCGGGAACTCCATCGGCGGTACATAATCAAACAAGCCGAACCGAGCTTTTTTATCAGGGAAATTAAAGCCATCTTGGAAAAGCAGCGGCGTGTTCGATCCATCAAGAGAGCCCCAATGGAAGCTGTTCCATCCTTCGAGCACATCATAATTACATTGGCTGAAGAAAGGTGTTAAGCTTGCCATTTCGGCAAAAATCTCACTTGGATGCGTATAATTCCAATCAAAACCCATCTTTTTCGCGAGCTGGGTAAGAATCCACCAGTCCGGTTTACTATCGCCAAGTGGCTGTAAAGCTTGATATAAACGTTGCACACGACGTTCGGTATTTGTAAACGTTCCATCTTTTTCAAGAGAAGGTGCTCCTGGTAAAATTACGTCGGCAAATTGGGCCGTTGTTGTTAGGAAGATTTCTTGTACGACAAGGAAATCTAATTTCTCGAGCATAGCTTGCGTATGATTCGAGTCTGCATCCACCCATGCCATATCCTCACCAGCAATATACATTCCCTTCATATCGCCTCGATCGACAGCACCTAGCATTTCAATATTGTCAAGGCCAGGGGTTGGAGAGATTTCTACACCATAGGCCTTCTCAAATTTTTCACGAATTTCAATATTTGTTACAGACTGATAGCCAGGGAAGATATTGGGCATAGTACCCATATCAGCAGCACCTTGCACATTATTATGTCCTCGTAATGGGTAAGCACCAGCATTTGGACGCATCATGTTGCCTGTTGCAAGAAGCAGGTTGGCAATCGCAACAGATGTGTGTGAGCCCGCGATATTTTGCGTGACACCCATTCCCCAACAAATCGCTGTTCCATCCGCATCGCGGATCATTTCTGCCATTTGAATTAGTGTTTCTGAAGCAATTCCGGTAATCTTCTCTGCCTCTTCCAAACTATAAGGCTCGATCATACTCAAAAACTCATCATAGTGGTTCACATGTTCTGTGATAAATTTCACATCATGCCAGCCTTGGTCAATGATATACTTCGTAATAGCGGAAAGCCATACATAGTCTGTTCCTTGTTTTGGACGAACGAACAGGTCCGCACGGTCACCCATTTCGTGTCTGCGCACGTCCACGGTAATTAATTTTTGCCCGTGAAGTTTTTGCGCACGTTTAATACGTGTCGCAAGTACAGGGTGTCCTTCAGCAGGCGCACATCCTACTAGCATGACAAGACCCGCTCCTGCGATATCTTGAATCGTTCCAGAATCGCCGCCGATGCCACCGGTTTGCTGCAGTCCCCATGAAGCAGGTGACTGACAATAACGAGAACAGTTGTCCACATTATTGGTTCCAAATACTTGACGAGCCATCTTTTGAATCAGGTAATTTTCTTCGTTCGTAATTTTAGATGAAGAAATAAACCCAATCGCATCGCTGCCATAGGTTTCTTTAATCCCGCCAAGCTTATTCGCAACGAGGGAAAGAGCCTCATCCCAACTTGCTTCCACAAACACATCACCTTTACGAATTAATGGTGTAGTTATCCGTTCTTCGGAATTTACATAATCCCATCCAAATTTACCTTTTACACAGGTGGAGACACTGTTTACAGGCGCATTTTCAGATGGTTCAATTTTAAGAATTTCACGGTCTTTCGTCCACACTTCAAAGGAACAGCCCACCCCACAGAACGTACAAACAGTTTTTGTCTTTTCGATTCGCTCTTCACGCATGGCTGCTTCTACTTCAGAAACGGCCATGATCGTTTGATAATCCGGCTCTACTGCTTTGACGATATCAATCATGGGTGTAAGCAAGTCATCGGAAATACCTGTCATAAATCCTGCATTTCCAAGCATGGATTTTTCCATTAAGGCGTTACATGGACAAACCGTCACACATTGACCGCAGGAGACACATGATGATTCGTTAATGCTTTTTCCACCGTCCCATAAGACACGCGGCTGATTGGTTTCCCAGTCAATAGTTAGTGTTTCATTCACTTGAAGATCCTGACAGGTTTCCACACATCGTCCGCACAAAATACATTGATCCGGATCGTACCGATAAAACGGGTGCGACATATCTACTTCATAGCCCTTCGAACGATGTGGGCGTGTTTGGTGTTCAATTCCCATCAATTCTGCCGTATTATGTACACGACAATTGCCATTGTTATTATCACACACGGTGCAATATAATAGATGATTTTCTAGAATACGGTCCATGGCTTCCTCTTGGGCTTTCTTTGCCACCTCAGACGAAGTCAAAATATCCATGCCGTCCTCAACGACTGTGGAACATGCACGCATGATGCTGCCGTTGACTTCACACATACACGTATCACAGCTCTGTACCGGTCCGAGAACTTCAGAGTAGCAGACGTGCGGATGCTCCATCTCCTGTTTTAGTAAATAATCTAAAATACGTGTTCCTTTTTCTACTTCGTGTTCTGTTCCGTTAATAAGAACATTCACTTTTTCACTCACTGTAAGTCCTCCTTGGTAAAAAACAAAAAAATCTATAAACCTCTAATTAACTAGCTTTCTTAATAGTTGATCTTGCTTTAGATGATGCTTGTAGGGAATCCTTGTGTACCGTCCAGTAAATCAAGGCTACAAACACACCGCCGCCAATCGCGTTTCCGATGACAACTGGAATAAAGTTAGAGAGATAATCTGCCCATGTGACCTCACCCGCAAAAATCGCTGCTGGGATGACAAACATGTTAGCCACCACGTGCTGAAAACCGATCGCAACAAACGCCATAATCGGGAACCAAATCGCAAGTATTTTTCCTCCGATATCATCTGCGCCATAAGCAAGCCACACTCCTAAACAAACGAGCCAGTTACAGCCAATCGCAGAAATTAAAGTCTTCATAAATGTTTCATCAATCTTCGCCTCTGCTATAGCGACAGTTTTGGTTAAAAATGGACCTGTTTCCGTTAAGCCAACGATGTGACCAAAGAAATACGCGACAAAGATCGCTCCAATAAAATTACTGATTAATACCAACAGCCAATTTTTACCTAGCTGGGCTAGTGTCGCCCGCTTTGCCAAAACAGCCATCGGAAGCGCCATCATATTCCCTGTTAGCAGCTCTCCACCTGCAATAATAATTAACATGAGCCCCACTGGGAACACCGCTCCGCCTAACAATGAGCTAAAGGAACCCCATTGCTGTGGTAAGTTGGCAATCACTCGAATGTCTAATAAAAATCCAAAGGAAATAAAAGCTCCCCCTAAAAACCCTAATAAAAGTGCATGAAATGGGTGCATGGTTGCCTTTTTTGCACCAGCATCCACCGCTAATTCCGCGATCCGCTGAGAACTATGAAACGCCATACGTTTTCCTCCAATTTGTTGAATGTAAAAGCTTTTTGTTTTTATAAAGGGATCATTGCCGTTTTTATGAAAACGCAAAAAAGCCCACCATAAATCGGTTCACATGCCTTTGCATGTACCGTTTTACAGTGGGCTGATAACTGAGCATTTTTTATACTAGCAATCCATCCCGCTATAGACACAATGGAAGAACAGGATATACAGTCAATTTACGATTAACTTACATCAATGAACATTCCATACTCTATAAACCTTTCTTATAGTATCATGGATTCATTGATTTGTGAACATTTTACGAACTTTTTTGCTTTTACATAGTAAAACAGGCATGAGTTGTTACTACCAACCTATGCTTGTTTCTTCTTTTTTAAAAAAGTATCTTGCCTTACCTTTGTTCAAGTTTATTGACTTTTCGCTTTACATCAGCCACTTCTTTAAATAATAGTTCAACATCCGAATTAAAGTCAGCGGCTAATGATTTCACATCTCTCCTAATATAAGTGAAATTCTCTGTCATTAGCGTAGTTGTGTGTTTGATCAGATCCTACATCCTATGAATATGAACTACCAAGTTTCACTTCATGGTGGATCAATCTTTAGAACGAAGAAATCAATTAGATGAAGCCTATTAGACGCAGGGAATCTTACTTAGGGATTTCTCATCAGGAATTTCAAAAATTAAAAAGAATTTTGCTAACTTTTTAAACTTAGAATTTTAGTAATTTTAAAAAAAACAGCTTAAGTTCTAGTGATTATGAACTTAGCTGTTTTTTTAATTATTGATTTCCCAGTGTTTGAAAAATAAACGGAAAAATTCCGCTTAAATCGGGAAATACCCTTATTTCCCTAAAAATAAGGGGAGTTTTTCCGTCTATATGATCCAAATCGGTGAATTTCGCCCTACTTTAGAGCAGTTAAGCGGAATTTCTCCGCTTATATTGGCTTCTTAAGCTTCCTTTTTATACAATAGACGGAATTTCTCCGCTTATTTCGGCTTCTTAAGCTTCCTCTTTATATAATAACCGGAAATTCTCCGTTTATGAATTCTCATACCTACATGAAAATCAAGAATGTTAATAATAGAACCGACGGGTACAGTGACCTACTATCTATTTTAGTGGTTTAATATTATGGTTGTGTTGGAATAAGTTCTCCGGATCGTACTTTCCCTTTATCTCAACTAATCTGTCATAGTTTTCTTGGAAAGCATTTTTTGTTGCCTCTTCGTTCTCTGCAATTCCATTGAGATAGGATGCCTTCTTATAAGAGAATGGTAGCAATCCCCCGTATACCGAATCAATCCATTGTTTGCATACATCATCATCCCCTGCCATCGCCATGCAATCCACCAATAGGACAAATTTTGCATCCCTGATTGCAAATGGTGTAGCCGTAAAAGGAACTTGATTCATTTTTCCACCTAGCGCCCAAAGCTGTACAAGTATACTTGGAGCAGGCGCATTGTCTACTTTATTGAGAATCTGTTCAATGGTCTCATCCGTTAATTGATCAAAGTACAATGAAGTTCCATAGACGCGAACATGATCAGGCACCATCTGATCAAGCTTCTTTTGATATGCTGCAAACGGAGTAACTCCTGAATGATCAATGATTGGTTCCGCTAATTCCCGAAGTGGTTGAAGAACGGCTTCTCCTTTTTGGGCATCCCCTGCAAATACTCCTAACAACATTACCACCTTTTTAAAATGTAAAAATTCAGGCAAAAATGGAGCAGGTGGTAATACGGTTACTGTCAAATTAATCGATACTGCCTCATCTGGTGCTTGTGCCAAAAATGCTTGTGCTTTTTGGAAGATCTCTTTTGCATCCTTAAAATCGTACATGACATCTAGTGCGAATACTTCTGGGCCAACTTTATGTAAAGCGAATTCAAACTTTGTCACGACACCAAAATTACCTCCACCTCCACGTATAGCCCAAAAAAGATCAGGGTAGCTTTGGTCATTTACATCAATGGCAAGTCCATCTGCTGTTACAATTCTGGCACCAACAATGTTGTCACATGTTAAACCATACTTACCTCTTAAATAGCCAATCCCTCCATTTAAAGCTAGACCTGCTACACCTGTTTCAGAGACCGTCCCGGTCGGAAGCGCTAAACCATATTTTTGCGTCTCTAGGTCAATATCACCTAGTGTTGCTCCACCTTCAACCAGCGCAACTTGTCTAGATTCATCTACCGTCACTTGCCTCATTTGTGATAAGTCAATCATCAAGCCACCCTCCCAAACGGCAAAGCCGGCGACATGGTGTCCCCCGCCGCGAATGGAGATGGACAGTTGGTTTTCCTTTGCAAATTGCACTGCTACAATGACATCCTCTTCTTTCTCACAAACGACAATGGCTGCAGGCTTTTTATCAACGGCCGTATTCCACACTTTTTTCTTTTCCTCATAGCGCTCATCACCTGGGAACAATAATCGACTACCCACCTGATTTTCTAGTACGCTAAACATATTTACACACTCCTTACAGTATAAATGACCTAGTAACAATATACCATTTTTCTACCAGTAATAGTGTGACATTTTCGAATATTCAATCTGACCGTCTCGCTGAATCTTAAGTATGTTTTTCCGAAATAGAGACTAACCAAAATGAAAAGACGTGGAAATCATTCCCACGTCTTTTCAACATCAAACAAAATTCACAGTGTCCGCCCTATTTAATAAAAAATCTGCCGGTTCATTCCCATACAAATACAACCGATGCATCGGCCTGGTCATCGAAACGTACAACAATTTGATGTCCAGATCTACCTGGGAATACGGTTCCTCCAAGCAGACGAGCAAAACAGCATCAAACTCCAGCCCTTTTGATAAATAAGAAGGTAAAATCACGATATGTCCCTTCTTCATTTCTTCTTTTTCCTCTAACAACTGAATCGGTAGATCACTATTTTTAAAAAGCTGGTGGATTTTTTGACATTCTTTATCCGTACGTCCAATAATCGCAATGGAGTGCAGTTCTTCCTTTTTAAAGGACGATATATCTTGTTCCAGCTTCAGCCTCACCTGCTCAAGATTTGCAGGATCAATCCTATGAAAACTTGGTTTGTCACCATGTCGAATAACTGGTACTACCTTTGGCAGGTCTTGGTCAATTAGCATCAAGATATCGTTTGCCAGATTCATAATTTCAACGGTTGTCCGGTAGCTTTTTTGTAAGGCTTGATAATTCGCATTAGGGAAGATTTCTTCCAATACGGTTTTCCAGCTATTTAAGCCGCGATAGGAATGAATTCCTTGTGCTAAGTCTCCCACAATGGTGAATAAATCCGTTTCAAAACCCTCTTTTAATGCAGCAAATTGAAAATAGCTGTAATCCTGCGCTTCATCAATGAAAATACTCCGCATCTTATATTTTTCATCTATGCCTTCGAGCTTTGCCTTCATAAAAAACAACGGTGCTAAATCTTCGAGCTCGTAGGCTGCTCGATTAAAAATCCGTTGACAATATTTACTTAGAACCCTACATTCTTGATCCGTAAGAGTAGTGGAATGCTCTTTAATCTTTTCAGGAGAAGACATTAGTTCCTTATACAAAGTGAAAATATCTTTCATAACAAACGCATCCATATATTTTTTTACTGCGACCTTTGCCTCCTGCTCCACCCTCTTTTGTCTTTTTTCCTTCTTTTCCATTAATGAAACAACTTTTTGCTTTCTTTTTTCTGGACTCAACTTTGTGTTATATAGTGCTTTCTCTAGTGCCTCTTCATATTTTTTATTAAGATTCGATAACATCAGCAATTTCTTTTTTTTCAAATCCTCTTCTAATAGGTTCTTTATCTTTCCAACCCTTTTATAGATTGGTAAGTACGTATATTCTTTTAGAAAAAGATTTTTTAGCTTAAGCCCCTTCATCAGAACGGAATTTTCCACGACAAAATCTTCTTGTGGGGCAAGCTTATATTGTAATTCTTTTACATATAGCTCGATTACTTCCTTAAATTCTAGTGAACCCTTATAACTAGAAACCCATTGGATCGCCTTATTTGGTCCTTTATTTTCAAGGAGTTTCATTAGCTTAGAGTTTGGGGAAAATAGTTTTATTTTCTGTCCCAAGCAGCTTCTCATAAAATCGATATACGTGGTTTGATTGATCTTGTTGACCCCTAGTTCAGGTAAGACCGCTGATATATAGTCAATGAACAGTCGGTTTGGTGCGAGAATCATTAATTTTTCAGGAGGAAATTGAAATCCAAAGGAATAGAGAAAGTAGGATATTCTATGGAGTGCGATGGTTGTTTTCCCGCTTCCTGCGGCCCCTTGAACGATAATCGGGTGCTTTAGAGATGCTCGGATCACTTCATTTTGCTCATTTTGTATCGTCGCCACGATTTCTGTTAATCGATTGTCTGCTTTTCCAGACAAAGATTTCTGCAAAAGTTCATCGTGGGTGGTTAAATCGATGTCTCTTATGTCTTTTAATAATCCCTCGACGATGTCATATTGCCTCTTTAAGGAGAGGTAACCTGATTGTTCCTCACCATATGCTTCATAGGACACTTCTCCCAGCCGTCCGTCATAGTAGACATTGGCAATCGGGGATCTCCAATCCACAATAATGGGCTGCTGTGTCACCCGGTCAAACAAGGATACTTTACCTATGTATAAAACTTCTTCCTTATTCGTAGAGTGACTCCTAAAGTCAATCCTTGAAAAATAAGGCTTTCCAATTACACTTTCTAACCTTTTCAGTTCACTTTCAGCTAATTCAAGAAAACTGGCATTCGCAAGGAGATCCGTGTAACTCGAACTACTATCACCAGAGTTCAGCTCGGAAAAAGATTGTTTCATATTTTCAACGAAAAATTCTTTATTCCCTTTCGAAATGTCTAAAACCGTTCGTATGTATTCCTTTGTAAACTCCAGGCGCTCTACTTCTGCTTGATAATCTTTATGGTCACGTACAGACACTTGATCCTTGGCACTCATTCGATTCTTTCGCCACCTCTCCATACAATTTGGGAAGCATGAATTATTAGAATAAACTAAATCTTCATGACCAGTCAAGTGTTTAAAACATGGAGTAAATAAAGTATGAAAAAATGAGGTTAATTATGAAGAAAAACAAAAATCGCCCTCAAAATTCATTTTGGAGGCAAAAATGAGAGTTTAAATTGATGGTGAGATCATAGAGTGGGATTGGTTACATCAATCCCACTCTCATGTCTAATATGTATTACTCATTATGCATAAAATTCTGGCTCTCTAGGAAATTCAGTACGGTCTGCGAAAACTCGTGATGAGATTCTTTCGTATACTTGGCCATGGTATAGATTTGAGCTAGATTCTTTAAGCCTAATCGTTCTGTCATTTCCTTCAGCCTAGGGACATCCATATAACGTTTCCAGCCTTTTTCATCTCTTTCTTTATATATTTCTAGAATTTCTTCATCGGTATAATCACGATATTGATCGTAGTGAACAAGTCCCTCCCTTGGCAGTCGATCACGTGGGGCTGGGTTTTCTGCTGGATAGCCTAATGAATAACCCACTACGGGTACGACATTTGGTGGTAGGTTTAGCAGTTCACCAATTTGATCGCAATTGGCTAGTGTTGAACCCATATAGCAAATGCCAAGACCAGCATCCTCTGCGGCTAAAGCACAATTTTGTGCTGCCAACGTCGCATCAATAGCACCAATCATAAAGCTCATGAAGTTATCAAAATGTACGGGTGCATCATTAAGCGCAAGCCATTTTCTCATTCTATTAAAATCAGCACAAAAGGTTAATAGGATCGGTGCGTCAACCACCATCGATTGATCCATATGTGCGGTGTATAATTTTTTCTTTAGCTCTTTGTCTCTTGTGACGATAATTGAATAAGACTGCATATTGCCACTTGAAGACGCACGAATGCCCGCATCTAATATTTGATCCAGCAGTTCTTGACTTACTTCCCTATCTTCATACTCTCGTATCGATCTGTGGCCATGTATAACATCGTTAAATTCCAAAGAAATCTCTCCTTTTTTATATAACAATAG
This sequence comes from Neobacillus phoenicis, assembly GCF_047302305.1. Taxonomy (NCBI): domain Bacteria; kingdom Bacillati; phylum Bacillota; class Bacilli; order Caryophanales; family Bacillaceae; genus Neobacillus; species Neobacillus phoenicis. The sequence continues at coordinate 3,330,793 of NZ_CP154847.1, forward strand.
CAAATCATTTTTTTCAAATCTACAATATCACTAAAAGGAGGAAAATAGTATGTGCTAAAAGAATTAGAATAAAGGATTCTATAATTAGAGGTGAAAATCATGTTAACACAAAAAGAAATATCAGCCATAAAAGAACTTCAGGAAATCTGTGAGAAAGACGGAGGATTTCAACTAAAGCTAAATTACGACATGCTTAAAAATAGAGCAGGACAGGATAAGGAAGACTTTTTTCATTATGAAGATGACAAGCTTGTCGGTTTCCTCGGCAGTTATGATTTTGGCAATAAAGTAGAACTTTGCGGAATGGTGCACCCCAATTACCGCAGAAAAGGAATTTTCACTAGATTACTTGAACAGGGAATTGAGGAAGTAAAAAGGCGAAATTTCAAGAAAATTTTATTAAACGCCCCAACCTCTTCTCAATCAGCGAAGCGATTTTTGTCGACGATTCCTTGTACCTTTTACGTAGCAGAATACCAAATGAAGTGGCAAGAAGTGGCTCTTACTGAAGATCCTTCTGTTACTCTAAGGCTCTCAACCACAACAGAGGATTTCGAAGCAGAAGTTCAGCTGGAGGTCTCTGCTTTTGGATTTAATGAGGATGAAGCAAGAAAGTTTAATGAGCAAATAAGAGAAAACGGAAGTGAGCAAAACTTTATTATTGAAGCAGATGGAAAAACAGCCGGAAAAATTCGCGTGGATGAAGCAAATGGTGAAGCTTGGATTTATGGTTTTGCCGTATTCCCCGAATTACAGGGAAAAGGAATTGGTAGAAAAGCATTAACAAAGGTTGTCAATTTGGCGGTCCAAAAAGGACTTTCTGTTTTTCTAGAAGTCGAGGCTAAAAATGCACATGCCCTAAAGCTGTATGAATCATGTGGCTTTAGAAGCTACCACTCACAGGATTACTATAAATATACTATCTAGCATCAAAGTGTTATAGTAATATTATAAATATTACAAATATACACACTGGGGTTGAACATCATGATACATAAACTAGAATTAAAATCCGAGAACCTACACGGGTCCTTCAGCAAGGACTACCAACCAATTTTAACAATTGATTCCGGTGACACCTTACAGGTTAAAACCCCTGATATTGAATGGGGATATTCTAGTTGTAAAAATGAAGAAAGAGTAGTTTTTGAATCAGCGGTTAATGAAGCGGACCGAAGACATCCAATGATTGGTCCAATCGCTATTCGTGGGGCAAAGCCTGGAATGGTGCTGGAAGTGAAGTTGAATGATGTCGTGCCAGGCTGGTATGGACGCAATTGGGCTGGCGGATTCAAGAATTGGCAGAATGATAGTGTTGGCTTATCTGAAACCGCAAGAATTCAGGTGGACTGGGAGTTAAATGCAACCACGATGACTGGAACTGCCCAAATTGGTGGGAGGCAATTTCACGTTGGACTGGAGCCTTTCATTGGATTAATGGGTGTTGCACCATCTGAACAAGGTGTTCATGTCACCTCCCCTCCTCGTTATTGCGGAGGAAACATCGATTGCAAGGAATTAGTCAAAGGCAGCACCCTGTATTTGCCGATTGGGGTAGAGGGGGCATTATTTTCGATTGGGGATGGACATGCCCTACAGGGGGATGGCGAGGTTTCCGGCACAGCAATTGAGTGTCCGATGGATTTAGTCGATGTGACGTTGATTGTTAGAGATGATTTAGAATTAACCATGCCTCGTGCAAAGACTCCTTCAGGTTGGATTACCTTTGGATTTGACGAAGATTTGAATGTGGCCGCTGCCACTGCCTTAAATGACATGGTGGAACTTATCCAAGAGTTTTATGGTATTGAAAAGGTCGAGGCTATGGCTTTGGCTAGTGTCGCAGTTGACCTGAGAATAACACAAGTGGTGAACGGTGCCAAAGGTGTGCACGCATTTTTGCCCCACGGCTCCATTAGATAATGTAAAAGGTGACGAGGATTCTCTAAAGGGTTCCGTTGAGGTGCTTTCTTATAAAAAGACACAAGTATTGACGTATGAATTGGCATACGTAAGCTGGTGGATACATTGCCGCTGATTCCCGCTGTTAGGCTCAAGAAGGTCCGCACTTATCGGTTGGGGATCTGGGTTATGAACCCGAGCTGGTAAATAGGCGGAAAAATTCCGCTTAATTAGTAATTCTTACTAAAAATAGCTTAAATAGGCGGAGAAATTCCGCCTATTAACTCGAAAAAGGGAAAAAGGGAGGTTTTTATTTGCATAAGCGGAAAATCTCCGCTTATTTTACCTTGAAACGAGAGCCATTCTAAATTTAACCGGAAAATCTCCGCTTATTTTACTTTTGCTGTTTACTCGATTTGAACAAAACTCTACTTTTATAAGGGAGTGGGTATAAACCGTATCACAAGTAAGTGAGGTTTTATACAATAAGGTTGTTTTATTCCTAATAAAGAAACTCGCCAATTACTATGGCGAGTTTTACTTTTTTATATACCAATATCGATGCCAATATGACTGTCATTTCGATACACATTTTAAGAAAAGCATTTTAAATCGGCAACCTTTAGGATTACTCGCCACCTTTTACAATTTATACCTAACAAAAATAGTAGTTCCTTCTGGTCCAGTCTGGATGTCGATCTTTGCCTGATGACGGGCAGCAATAGCATAGCAAACCCCTAATCCCAAACCTGTACCCTTGTCCTTCGTAGTGAAAAACGGTGTACCCAATTTTTCCAATACTTCTGGCTTTATCCCTTCTCCTTGATCCTGAATCGCAAGAACAACACAATTATCTTCCATATAGGTTTTAATCGTGAGTACCTTTCCTTCCATCATAGCCTCCAACCCATTACGATAGAGATTAATTATTAACTGCCGTGTTTCATTCCGATTTAACAATAATTCCGGTATATCCTTCGTATCAATCTCCACATATTTATTTTGGTTGAATGCATCCACCTGGATTAATGGGGTCATATCATGAAGGATCGTATTCAGGTTTAACTTCTGTAAATCGGACGACCTAGTATTACTCATCGACAGGAATTCTGAAATGATATTGTTCGCACGGTCCAGTTCATCAATCATGATATGTAAATACTGCTGATAGCGCTCAAATTTATCTTCTTTTTGTAAAATTTGCAAGAAGCCTCGGACGGTTGTCATTGGATTTCGAATCTCATGACTGATTCCCGCTGCCATTTGCCCAATTAAATCGAGCCCAGATAATCGTTTAAACTCCCTCTCGTATCTCTTTTTCTCCGTAATGTCTTTAATCAAACTACAGATGCCATCACCATACGGGTAGACTACCACGTCAAACCATTTATCCGTATAGACTGCACGTGTTTCAAAATGAACCGGTAAGCGATCTGACATTACTCTATGAAACTCCCTGTAGAAGTCTGTATTCATATATCTAGGGAATTCCTCCCAAATAACCTTTCCTAAAATATCCTCAGCCGTTTTATTTAACGGAAGATGCTGATATTTATTGATATAAATATATTTCCATTCCTTGCTTAATACGATGAATCCATCAGTAATACTTTCTAATACATTATGATTTCTCTCATTAGCAATGGCTAGTTCTCTATTCTGTGCTTCTATCATATTCTCGAGCTTATTCATATATAGAAGGCTTGAGAAGGTAGAAGCTGTAGCATCGACGATTGATTGTGCCAACTGGAGTTGTGATTCTGTGTAAACTAGAGAATTTTTTCCAGTATGAGCCACACCTATAATCCCAAGGACTTCCCCCATTGAAACGAGTGGAATCATAAACAGACCTTTTATGGAAAACTGGCGGCAAATCTCTTGGTTTAGTCTCTCATCAGCCGCTGCATCAGGGATTAAGATAGCATTTTTTGTTTTCAAGACGGACTCAATTACTTGATCACTACAGGGACCCATTTTTTCGAAGGTCTTTTTCCAGCTTATCTCCGTCCTGTTACTCTCCTTCCATTGCCTTACTGTTCCATCAACAGTCGTACCTATTATGTGGACCCCGATATGGTCGTAATTTAAAACCCTTTTTAAGTAGCGGAAACAGGTCTCTAAGCTCACTTCCATGGACGAGCACATGGAGAGATCTCGCGTGACATCGAGCAATAGCTGCTTTTCAGAAATCAGCTTTTCTTTTTCGGCTAAATTAAGAGCATTTCGAATAGCCACGGCTGCCATATTTACATAGGCCTCCACGGTTTGAATCTCTGACTCTGTTAAATTCATCGGTATCCCCACATCAAATAGGAAAACAAGACCATATAGCTCCTGTTCAAAAGAAATAGGAAGCACTAACAACGAGTTAATTTTGAATGCTTTTACCGCATTAGGATCTGGTCGATGATCCTTTGAGGTATCGGGAATATAGATGGTTTTTCTAGTTTCAATGACTTCTTTTGCTAGTAGATCGATTTCCGTATCGATCACATGCATATCTAATGTCCAGTCGTTGATGTACTCTGGTTTACCTACATATCCTCTGAAGGTTCCATCCTCTTGTGGCAAATATATACCAACCGCATCACATTGAACGATTTCCTCCGAGATGGCTGTTGTTACTTGCTCCAATACATCTCGTAATTCGAGCTTGGTATTGATTAATTTTGTTATGTTTGCAAGTCGAGAATACCTCGTTTGATCCTTAAACATCGCTTGTGCTCCATTCCCTTGGCATGAACCCTCGTTTGGTTATATACAACCGAACTCGTTCTGTACAATTTCCGACAAATTATCTTAATATTTTTATTTTACAATATTTGCATGATTTTGGTCTAGGTAGCGATTAATTAATTCAATAAATAGGAGGCTTGGGCTACTCTTCTTGGGTGTGAAAGACAAAATCTTTCATCTGAGCCTGTGAAATGTCTTTCATCATGTCTATGAAAGACAAAACTCCTTAACTGAACCTTTGAAATGTCCTTCATCCTGGCTATGAAAGACAAAACTCATCAACTGAACCTTTGAAATGTCCTTCATCCTGGCTATGAAAGACAAAACGATTCACATCTTCCGACGAAATGTCCTTCATACCTCCTCCACCTCCTCAAAAAAAAAAACTCTTGAGAATTAACGGATTCCTTTTCCTATCACAAAACATTAATATACAGCTACAATTTTTTGTAACATGCTTATCAAATTGCACCGTATTTGAGTTGCTTTTTGTTTATAACATTATTAGGTACTTGTTTAAGGATAAGTAAGAAAATAAGTATATCTACAGATGATGATACAGCGTTGAGCAAAATCAACATTTTTAAAATTGGTGTCAGTAGTCCCAATCCACCGAGCATGATTGGCAAAATGATAGAAATTATTACAAAAGGGGCAATAGTAATGAGTATGTATCTTGATTTTACGATCTCTTCTTCCGTTACCACAAAACCTCCAAACCAGGTAAGACCGATAAACGTTTTTTCAGATTTTAAAAAATTTGGAATGAGAATCAAATGAAGGATTTCGTGAAAGATTACCAAAAAGAACAGAAAGATAAATATGCCCCAATTTACTGTTATAGTTAAGGTTCCCTCTTTAAAACCAAATTCTTCAAGAGATATCCCCGAAAAGATATTTATGACCTCGATTGAAATAAGGGCATTGATAATCATAAAAGGAATGGATAAAAAAGCAGCCATGTTCATATTTTGTGGTTCCTTAATTAAAACCCATCCCTTGTCTAATAAGGCTTTATGTAAATTCTCATTACTCTTTGGCAATTTGTTTTGGATTTTCATTAAAAGATCCTTCCTGTCTCATTTATCGTTTTAGTGACTTAAGTAAAATCAGAAATTATGTTTTTTTGCCCTAAAATGAGTGCTACTGCCCATTATCAGGCCTCCTATAACGCCCATTAAAGTTCCAATGATAGCCCAATGGGTTGATAAATATATACCAAACATAAACATTACTAATCCAATAAAAAACAAAGTCATCCCCTTATTCATACTTCTCCTCCAATAACGATTATTAAAGTTAATTATAACTATTTTTTATACCAATTCTCCTACAATTATTAATTATCCTTCTTGAACAAAACTGACCGTTACTTCAATAAGAAAAGACGATACTTCGTTATTGAAGTATCGCACTCCGTTACTTAAAGTACGATACTTCACAATCTTACTCAACGAAAAAGGCAATGTCCATTAAACATCGCCAAAATACTTCTATAATATATTAATCTTCTGTTCCTAATACATCTGTATTTGGGGGCTCATAACCCATCTGACGGAGCATTGCTACTATTTGTCCCTTGTGATGAAACTCGTGAGTGATGGTGTGCATTAGCAATTTACAAGGAGTAATAGATAATAGTTCAGGTGCTTCTCTCCAAGGGATTTCTCTCTCAATTAGCATGTTTAAATTTTGTCCATGTAGTTCTAATAATTCATTTACTATTGAATCCACTTGTTCAAATCGTGCTATTATTTGCTCTAAACTGAGATTTTGTAATTCTTCCCTTGTAGTAAGTGGTTTTTTCGTCTTCAATAAAACAAATGAGCCAAGCCATGCAACATAGCAATCAGCTATGTGAACCAATGTGTCTCTTACACTTTCCCAACCGAATCCATTTGTATGTGTAAAATAATTAGGATCTAATTTCCCACAAAAATCTAACAGAGTTCCTCTAGTCTGTCGAACCCATCCATATTCTTGTTGAAGCATCCAAACACCCACCTTTAACAGATATAACTACTTATTCTATACATGTATAGAATAAACCTTTCTTTACTGACTAAAAAAGGATCGCCGCAGCAATCCCTTCTTAAACTCAATTCTTAAACTCAAGCACCCGTTACTTTAAGTGCACTATTTCACAATTTTTTTGTGAGATTAGAAAAAGGCAAACTACATCTTGAAGAATCACACCAGTTAAGCTATAAATGTATCCCGATAATAATCGGAATTACTGAACCACCCGCATCGAACCATGTTGAAGTTTCTTTGTAAAAAACTTCCACAAATACTGTTTTTATCAAAACTACACCTTGTTTCTCATCAGTAAAATCTTTTGATTTAAGAGGTTTCTAATTTTTTACATATTATTCACCTCTGAGAGAACAATAAAAAAAATGTACAAGTTCGTTTATTGGAGGAAAAATCTTGGAGACAAATAACCCCATTCGATTAACTGCTCCAGAAATGGCAAGCCTTTGGACTCAATACATTTTTGATACCATGTCCATTTGTTTTTTTCGTTATGCACTGGAGCATATCGAAGATCCTGATGTCAAATCGATTTACCAAACATCCTTGGGAATATCCCAAAAGCATGTTCAAAAAATTACAGAATTCATGTTAAATGAAAATTATCCTATTCCACATGGGTTTACAGAAAAAGATGACGTAAACATTCAGGCACCTCGTCTTTTTCAAGACCCGTTCTACCTAAATTATATTTATATCATGACTTTGCAAGGCATGACTGGATATTCTTTGTCTGTTGGTACTTCCGTTCGTTCTGACTTACGGAAGTATTTCATAACCTGTATGTCCGAAACGATGGAGCTTTTTGATCAATCCATTGATTTAATGCTTTCGAAAGGACTTTTTGTACGACCTCCTGTTATTTCACCACCCGAATCAATCGATTTTGTAAAGCACCAAAGTTTTTTAACGGGATGGTTGGGAGATCGTCGTCCTCTGAATGCTATCGAAATAGGAGATATTACTTTCAACATGCTCAAAATGCATTTACATGCTGCTTTAAAAGTGGGATTCATCCAAGTAGCCCAATCCAAAGAGATTCGTCAATATTTCATGAGGGGTCTTGACATTGCCAATAAACACATAAAAATATTTGAATCGGTATTTAAGGAAGATAAATTGAATTCGCCTGTTTCTTGGCAATCGATGATCACGAGCTCTACTTCTATGACCTTTTCAGATAAATATATGATGTACCAAATTCTATTGTCTACACAATTATCCATTTCATTTTATGGCTCCGCTTTGAGTGTCAATTCAAGAAGAGATTTAGGTGCTCATTACATACGACTAATTTTAGAACTTTTACAATTTGCAGAAGACGGAGCAAACCTAATGATAAAAAATGGATGGTTAGAGCAGCCTCCAACAGCAAGTGACCGTGACTCGTTCGCCAACAGGAAGGAGAAATAAATAATCTGTAAAAACTGAGATTCCTAGCTTTTTCATTTGCTGCTCATAAGGCAAAGAAAACAAAATTCCATCTCCCTTGTTCCACTAATCTGCTTCGTAAGTGGAACAAGTCCTTTTGTTCTATTGCACATTTTCCTCGAAGTATGAAATTACGAATAGTAAATGGTTTTTTTATTCAAACTATACTTATTACTAAAGGGAGGTTCTGTTATGCGTGATAATACCAATTTGGCTGTTTTTGTCTTTTTTTCACTTTTAGGCTTTGTAGCAACAATAATTTTTAGCAGTGTCATAATATCTCAAAATAACCAAATTAAATCAAAACTTGAAAACGCAAAACAAACGTGATTCCTTTCAAGAAAAACTTGAGGGGATTTTTTATGTCATAATATAGTTCAAATGCGTCCTATTATTCAACTAACCTGCTTACGTTAGTTCAACAAGAAAAAATGACCGCCGCAGCGATCATCATCCTTAACAAAAGCTCCCGATAGTAGTTTAAGTACACTCCTTCACAATCTAATCTTAAACAATGTCAATCAGCTTTTTAATCGCACTGACTACCACTTCTGGTTCATCATTTTGTATATAATGAGCACTGTTTTCAGCAATCACTAATTCACCATTAGAGGATATTTCAAGACTCTCTCTCTGCATTTCATCCCATAACTCTTGGGATTCCTTTGAATAATGAGCTTTCTTACCAGCTGAAAGTACAATTAGTGGTACATTTAATTTAAGTCTAGTTTCTTTTAACTGCTTTAAGCTTTCCATAAATTCATCATAATTGCCTTCATAAACGAATTGCTTGTTGTATGCTTGTTGGAAATCTTGCGACATCGTTGGGAGAAATCTTTCTCTGTAATCTTTAGGCGTAGAGTCAACCAAGACAAGTCCACAAACTTCATTTTGATATTCAGTTGCAAACAACCGCATATTTACTCCACCAAATGAATGACCTACTAATATGTAGGGAGCTTTAATCTTGGCTTCAATAAGAAGTTCCTTCAATTCTTTTACCATCTCACGGCTGGTTCTGGGGTTAGAACTTGTTTCACTTTTCCCAAGTCCTGCTCTATCATAAATTAGAACAGTAGTGAGCATTGAAATATCCCCAATTACTGAATCCCAAGCCTTGGAAAAATCTCCATATCCAGCATCCATTACGACTGTTGGTTTTCCGTTATTTTCCCCCACCAATTTAGCATATAGTTTACAACCATTTATTTGCACAAACATTTCTTTAGTCATTTAGTCCATTCCTCTCATTTTGCCAACTATCAGTAGTTAATACTTAACAATATTAACACTCCTTTTTCATCTAAACTGCTTCGTTACTTCAAAAAGAAAAAAGGACCGCAACATTTACGATCCTTCTTAAACTCTTGCCAACTGTTAGTTTAAAAACCATTTCTCCCGCGGTATAGGAAAGTATTCACCAGCGACAAGTTCTGGAGGTACGGCTTTGTCAATTTGTAAAAGGTCGTCTGAACTTAAATTCAGGTCAAGTGAACCGAGTGAATCCTGAAGTTGTGATCTCTTTCTTGCTCCAACTAATGGGATAATATCTTCACCCCGAGATAGAACCCATGCGATAGCAAGCTGCGCAACAGTTACTTGCTTTTCTTTAGCAATTTCACGCAAGGACTCTACAAGGGCTAGGTTCTTTTCAAGGTTTTCATTGGTAAACCGCGGCGCATTAACGCGCTTATCATCCGAACCAAGCACTCTCTCTTTAGACCATGTACCACTCAGTAACCCTCTAGAGAGAACACCGTAAGCCGAAAGCGAAATGCCTAATTCCCGTAAAGTAGGCAAAATAGTGGTCTCAATACCCCTATTAAATAGTGAGTATTCCATTTGCAGCCAACTAATAGAATGTACAGCGTGTGCGCGACGAATTGTATCTACTCCTACTTCAGAAAGACCAATGTAACGCACATATCCCTTCTTTACCATATCGGCAATTGCACCAACCGTTTCTTCAATTGGTACGTTTGGATCGATGCAGGCTGTGCCTGGTTGATAAAGATCGATGTATTCAACACCTAGACGCAGTAGGGTATCCTCAAGGAAATTCTTTACTGTATGAGGGTGGTTATCACTCTTTCGATGACTCTTGCCCTGAGAATGGAGCTTGCCATCGAATTTTACTGAAATGAACACATTTTCTCGTTGGATTCCTTGGAATGCTTCACGTAGAAGTAATTCATTGTGTCCATCGCCATAGAAATCCCCTGTATCAAAGAGTGTAATGCCTTCCTCAAGTGCTGCGTGGATTGTTGCAATGCTTTCGCTACGTTCAGCATTACCATATAGCCATGACATCCCCATACAACCGAGACCAATCTCAGAAACCAGTGGACCGTTATGACCAAGTGCTCGTTTTTTCATTGACACATTTCCCCCTCGGCAGTCTAAGTGATCCAATCTGTAACCAATTTCGTTCTGATATCCCGCTCCTAACTGCATATCGAAAAATAACAAATAGAACAACTAAACCAACAAAAGACATAAAATATTGAAAGAGGACAATCACTATTACATAGTAATTCTTCATAAATATTCACTACTTTAACATTACCATAAATCGGTAAAAAAGTGGGATATATAAATGAATCAAAGGCAATGTCAGCTCTGAGGTTTTGATGAAGTTTGAGCCTTCCTTCTTTTGTATAGTCACATATATCTTGACTGAAGTTCAAAGCATTACTTGTTTGTGTATCTCCGAAGAGAAATATATGCAAACCAGCAATTTTATATGTTTTTTTATGAACTTAGGTACATTTCAGCCGACTTCACCTAGCTTCATACACGTTCGGGCTACTACCATTCCGTGCATGTAGGAGTATCAGATAACTCGTTTCAGCTCAACATGACGGCTCTCATTCCAAGTTTCGATTAATCAGTTATAATTGCCTTTCAGCAATCCTCCTTTTTCGTGCTTTGGCACTTATAAGGAAACGTTTCGCACAGTACATCTTTTCACAAACTTTATTTTTCTTAACATATGTAGCCAATGATAACGTCTATTAAATGCATTTTTTTAATTTGTATATCAAATTGTGGTTGTAATTGTAGGGGTATAACAGCCATTGTCCCCCTACAATTTGAGGGCATTTTCCCATACAAATTTTCATGAAATTTCCGCACTAATGGCTGTACACCAATAAAAAATGAGTGCCAATTTCATATGCAAATTGACACTCATTTTATCTTACATTTTTATTGTTTGCTATAGGAAACGGAACCCATTACTTGAGAACTATCTTCTTTCCCAACAGTTCACAAGAGCCTATAAAATTTTTACAAGCTAACTAACATCTTAAAATCCTCAATAAAAGCTTCTACCTGATCCTCTTGTGTTGCCCAGGAAGTTACAAGGCGAATGGCAGAATGCTTTTCATCGACCTTTTCCCACACATGAAAAGCATACTTCTTTTCTAATTCGGCAATGATTGAATTAGGGAGAATCGGGAAAATTTGATTCGATGGAGAATGGATTAGAAACGGAATATCTGCCTTAGTTATTTCATCTCTAAGCCTACCTGCCAGCTTATTCGCATGCATCGCTAAGTCAAAAAACAGATTATCCCGGAATAGCTCAAGGAACTGAATACCCATTAATCTTCCTTTAGCAAGAAGTGCCCCTTTTTGCTTAATATGATAACGGAAATCCTCTTTGAGAGAATCACGGCATATGACTAGAGCCTCTCCAATAAGAGCTCCGTTCTTTGTTCCGCCAATATAAAAAGCATCAACAAGTTCAGGGAGATCGCTCAATTTCAAGTCATTTTCGTCAGAGCAAAGCGCAGACCCTAATCTCGCACCATCCATATATAAAATGAGGCTGTTCTCACGACAGAAATCTCGTAGCTGCTCTAGTTCTCTTTTCGTATAAACTGACCCGATTTCAGTAGAATTCGATATGTAAACCAGCCTCGGTTTTACCATGTGCTCATCTGGATGGCCCTCTAGTACAGCCTTCACATGAGTGGGTGTCAGTTTTCCATCTACACCATCAATAGAAATGATCTTATGTCCCGTTGCCTCTATGGCACCCGTTTCGTGCCCTAAAATATGACCGGAACTAACAGCCATTGCTGCCTCATGTGGTCTCAAGAAAGCAGAAATAGCGGTCAGATTTGTTTGTGTGCCACCTGATAATAGGTGGATATCCACATCCGAACGTCCCATTTTTTCCTTTAACAACTCAATTGCCTGTTGCGTAAATTGATCTTCGCCGTAGCCATCCGCCTGGGTCAGGTTAGATTCAAGTAATGCATTCAAGATTCTAGGATGTGCGCCTTCGCTATAGTCGTTCTTAAAGCTGTACATATTGTTGCCTCCGTTTTATTTTCATGAATAGTTCTATTTTTTATCCTACCATATCTATTATCGATTCCTTCAATATAATGTTCCGCCAGACTACTACTTTAGGTACCAAATTCAATGTAAAATTACATTTTTCTATCGAAGTTACGATTTATCAGCGGATTTTAATCTTTTATCAGCGAATTTAAGATTTTATCAGCGAATCAATTAATCAACAATTAATTTTGTGGGCCCAAAAAGAATTTTTAATTCTTTTAATACAAACGTTTCACGAAAAACCCATCTATTCTTGGGAAATTGATCCATTATTTTTTCGTTTTCCGCAATGGCATCATCAATTGTTATCCATTTTGGTATAAAGCCTTGTTCATATTCATAATCATCTAATTGTTGATCTATTTTTTCCTCTCCCACTAATTCACAAATAAAATAGTGGGAGGTCATTTTAAAATATGCATTTTCTTCATACTCATCTATACGCTCTTCAATCACCACACCTATCTTTTCTTTCACTAGACAGTTGGTGTATCCCGTCTCTTCGGCTATTTCACGTAAAAGTGCTTCTGTGTGAGATTCATTCCGTTCAACCCCACCTCCAGGAAATTTATAATCTCCCCTATTTGAGTGAATGAGTAGAAAGGTATTTTTATGTAAAATTACAGCCCTGACGGCTTCTCTGTTGTTAATCTTCCATCCTTTTTCATCGATGTCATTGCTTCCTAAACGTTTATAAAAAATCATATATTCTCCTCTTATCTATGTTACTAATTATTGAAAGCCTCTAGTTTAAATACTTCATTCGCTTCCCACTCTTCACGTAAAAGTCCCATCCTAATAGAATCATAGTATGTTCCATTGTAGTAACGAACCTTCCTAATCCTAGCTTCCATGATCATCCCGAGCTTTTCGCCCACCTTTATCATTCGTTTATTTCCCGACCAAGTAGTGTATCCTACCCGAACCAATGGTAAAGAGTTAAAAAGATGATTGATTAATAAACGAAGGGCTTGTGTGCCATACCCTCCGCTCCAATATTTTGGGTTATAAATAACTATCCCCATTTCCAGCCAATTTGAAGGTTTATGCTCCCAATAGTATCCCATTGTGCCTATTACCTCACCAGCCACTTCAATAACCCAGCGGTCATCTTGTTCAACAATAGCATCTTTTTGTCTTAAATATTCATCATAAGGCAATTGCTTATGTTCAAAATATGGTGCATCCCACTTTTTCCATTCCGGCGATTTCTCTTTATAAATCATTTCCCATAGTTTGGGCAAATCCTTTTCCATAATTGGGCGAATAACTAAATCATCAACTTTGTAATACACAGGATCCCTCCGGTTTCGTTTACTTCTTTTTTTATATTTCTCCATGAAAGGTGTTTATCCTTTTATTCGGAAAAGGACAATTCCTTTTGGTCTTGAATGGTACTTAATTGTAATATGATTGTATTAGAGTTTTTGAGGAATTTGCACTAGTTAATGAATATTAAGTTTAGTTTTAAATAGAATAGGAGGATTTCACATGAAAGCAGTCGTCTCCCACAAATATGGTCCACCTGAAGTGCTTCAATTAACTGAGATAGATAAACCCGTACCTAAGGACAATCAAGTACTCGTAAAAATTCATGCAGCATCCTTGAATTATGGAAACTTGGTTCTTTTAAAGGGAGAGCCCTTCTTAGCCCGTTTTGCTTTCGGACTGACAAAACCGAAATACCGTATACCTGGTGGTGACATCGCAGGACGGGTGGAAGCCGTTGGAAGGGATGTTAAGCAGTTTCAAGCAGGTGATGAGGTTTTTGGTGACCTTTCAGGGTGTGGTTGGGGTGGATTTGCTGAATATGTAGCTATTCCTGAGAGTGCCTTAGCATTAAAACCAGCGAATCTATCATTTGAGGAATCGGCAGCCGTTCCTATGGCAGGGGTTACCGCTCTACAAGGGCTGCGGGATAAAGGTGAGATTCAGTCAGGCCAAAAGGTGTTGATTAATGGCGCTTCTGGTGGTGTGGGGACTTTTGCTGTTCAGATCGCCAAGGCATTTGGAGCCGAGGTAACCGGTGTATGTAGTACTAGAAATATAGACATTCTACGTTCCATTGGGGCGGATGATGCGATTGACTATACGAAAGATGATTTTACGAAAAAAACGAAGAACTATGACCTAATTGTCGGTGTTAATGGACATCACTCTATGTCAGCTTATAAGAAGGTTCTAAAATCAAATGGGAGATTTGTTCACGTTGGTGGTTCCGGCTCACAGATGTTTCAAGCAATGGCCCTGGGTCCTTGGATTTCTCTGACTGAAAAAAAGAAAATGGGTACCTTTTTACAAAGAGCTAACCAAAAAGACCTGATCTATTTGAAGGAACTTATTGAAGATGGAAAAGTTAAGCCGGTAATCGACCAATGTTTCAAATTAAGTGATGTAAAAGAAGCATTCGAGTATTTTGCAGAAGGCCATTCACAAGGAAAAGTTGTAATAACTATGTAAAATTGAAAAGGTGGCTCATTCCTCCTAACGAGCCACCTTACCGTGTTATTTCAGTCTTTAATGCTTCCATTTATACAAGAGAGTAGCCATTAGGTTTGCGCCGATAAACAGGATGTTTCCTTGTGCATTATAATGTAGCTCTTGATTTTCGAAACTCATCTTATCATAATATTCCCCTTGACTAAGTCCAAGTTCTTGACGTTTTTTATCCTCTTCTTTTAGATGTTTAACATACTTATATTGCACGGGTAAAAGAACGAGCGATAACAAGAGGTATGCACCAATAATTCCTAATGTTGCATATATACCCATATGAAATCCTCCCCTCTATTCATGAAAAATTTTCCTTATTACATAATACGTATAATTAATATATAAGTTTCATTTTTTAGCGAATCATCGAATATCAAATAAAATGGCTCTGTTAGAACTGGATGTTGATTTCACAGTGTTTGAAAAATAAAGGGAAAAATTCCGCTTAAATTGGGAAATACCCTTATTTCCATAAAAATAAGGGGAGTTTTTCCGTTTATATGCTCCAAATCGATGGATTTTGTCTTGTTTTAGAGCAGTTAAGCGGAAATGCTCCGCTTATTTCTGCCTCTTCAGCTTACTTTTTATACAATAGCCGGAAATTCTCCGCTTATGAATTCTCCTACCTACACGAAAATCAACAATGAATGAAAACACAGCCAATAAAACAAAAGGAAAATTCCTCCATTAACTACAAACCTTAAGCATTTACCGGTTCCTTTTCTTTGGTAAGCAGGCTAACGGCTACTTCACCCAATGCAGAGGGATGTTTAAGGAAGGCGGTAATTTGGTATGTTTATCCCCTTTTGCCGCATTTACTTGTGCTTGGGTCAGGAATATACTTCCATGTAGATTTGCCCCACTGAGGTCTGCATCCCTTAAATCTGCGCCAATAAAGTCAGACATTCTCAAATCAGATTTTCGAAAGTTAGTTGCGATTAGAAGTGCCCCTCTGAAATTGCTTCCTCTAAGGTCTCTTCCGCTTACATTTGCACCGATCAGATCTATCCCCTTTTTAAGCTTGCTAGATTGTTTTTTATCCCTCTTTATTTTTGCTCGCACAATTTCACTTGTCTGAAGCAACAGATTATTTACCCTCGCTCTATGGCTCGGTATATCAAGACCTAAAATTTCGTTTGGGCTCAGATTGGTTAGTTGTTCGGTTTCCTCTATTGCATGTTGTAATTCCTCATAAATCGGAAGAGTTTCTTCTATACTCAGTGCCTCATTTAAGTAAAGAAGCATTTCATGGAGCTGTTGCAAGAGTGGAAAGACGTCAAACATTTCTTTAGCTATTTCTGGATTTTCACGCCAATCCTGACCATTATACGTGACTTGTGATATTTTTTGGCCCGCACCAAAGCACTCAAATACTGTACACCCTTTAAAGCCCTTGTTTCGTAAATTACTATGTATGCTGCAACGATAATTTGACTGCAAGTTTTTACAAGGTGTCCCCCCATCCTTGTCAAAGGCAAAATCAGCTGATTTGGCATAGGGTAAAGCTACACAACATAAGCCAAAACAGTTATCGCAGTCAGGTTGTAAACTATTTAAAACATCATTGGACATTAGTTGTTTTGACAATACTTACACTTCCTTTTACAACCTTTTAGATATTTTAACCAATGTAATATTACCATATTTTTACTCACTAAAAGAGGGGGAAGACTGAAAAACACACAAAAGAACAAGCAAAAAAGCGTTTCTGCTCTTTGAACAGAAACGCTTCTTTTTTTATTGGTAGTGATTTAAATGTTCTATTTGATTAAATGAATAGTTTGCCATCGTTTGTATATCATTGTATTTTGATCTTTTGTTTCTTGCCTTCATGACAACGGCGATAATTTCCTTGTCTCCCTTTTTTAAATATTCAACTAGTGTATGGTTTGCGGCATTTGTAAATCCAGGTTTCCCCGCAATGACGTTAGGCAAAGCACCGATATTGATTAAATTACGGATGATTTTTTCTTGCCTGCTCGTTTTAATGTCGGTGGTTTGTGTCGACATGACTTTTAGTACCATCGGGTGTTTAATCGCTTCTTTCGTAATGATCGCCATGTCATAAGGCGTTGTATAATGGTTAGGATGATGAAGACCGTTAGAGGTGACGAAATGGGTGTCTTTGAGATTCCATTGTTGCACTTTTTGGTTCATGAGATCTGCGAAACCTTTCTCACTTCCTGCGACGTTTTCAGCAATAACAACTGCGACGTCATTCGCACTAAGCAATAACAAAGCTTTCATTGCATCCTGTTTCGTCATCCTCTCACCTGCTCGAAGACCCAAACAGAGACATTCTTGATTTGCAGCATGCGGACTAACCGTTAACCATTCTCCATCCTTCATTCGTTCATCTAAAATTGTGGCAGTTAAGACTTTTGTCATACTTGCAGGATAGGCTTTAGAATGAGCATTTTTGTCGTAAATAATCTCTCCAGTCTTGGCATCTATGGTGACTCCATACTCACCTTCAATTTGTGGAGGTGGTGGTGATTGAATCTCAACCTCCGCCGAATTACCCTTCATTATGAGCATTCCATTCAATATCATAAAAACTAATAGTGATGTTGCAACAATTTTCCCGATGTTTGTCATGATGTACCTCCAGTAGAACGAACCTCAATTAATATCCGTTTTATTTTGTCCCCATTTTAGTGTTTTATTGCGTCAATAATTAGGGATGGGAAGACTAGTTTATCCCCTTGATTTCTTGGATCATATTTTTTTGATCGAAAGATTACACCTTTTGTTCCGTCCCACACATTGAAATGAAATTCACCATTTTCATCACAATATTCAAGTAAATGTACTTCAAATCCAGCTGTTTTAAACATTTTCGTCAAGGTTTTATAATTATGAACAATTTTATGACTCGCAGCTAGATGGTCTAAAGGACCAGGTCCCCCTACCTTAACGATGTTTTGATAGTTTTCGTCTGGAAAGAATGCATCTGGGACCGCTCAACGAATGTATCCAGCTGGCTTTAAAAACCTATAACAAAGCTTTGCCGCTTCTACTCCCTTTTCAAATGTAAGATGTTCCCATACGTGTTCCGCCAAAATGGCAGTTATAGAAGCGGGACTAAACCGAGTGGTCCAAGTTGATTCATCTAGTAAGTTTAGTTCCTCTTCCAGGGTATGAAGCCATCCAGGATTATTATTATATTCACCTGCCCCAATCACTAGTTTGATCTCTATTTGTTTTACTTCCATGGGTTCTCCTCCTAAAAAATTCGTTTTCACTTAATCACTTTTAAAATACAAAAAATGTTCACAATCTATAAAATCAATTTCCCTTTTTCGTGATTTATATCACATTTACTTGATTTAAAATCAATTAAACTAATTTTAAGTTAATTCTAAGGGGGATTTGAAATGATAGTAGCTTGGTTAATTACCATTGGTTTATTTTTGATGTGTATCTATGCAACAATGGTTATTATTAATGGACTCAAAGAAAAGGATCAACTTGACTTAGCTGAATTGCAATCACAACTTAAAAAGATAACAAAGAATAATGATAAAAAAGATATGAAACTAGCAATATAAATGTACAGGAACTAAAAACAACTTCAAATTGGAGTTGTTTTTTTAGTTATTGAAAACTAGTTGATTCCTTGGGTCAAATCGCTGATTTTAATTTTCCAAATCATGTGGTCTAAGCCTTTGCCCCAATAATCTTTTAACAAGTAATCAGGTTCCCCAAATTTCTTTTTCCAGATTTGTTGTGCCTGGACATACCCGCTATCTAAACAAAATTCCTCTATTCCATTATTTTGGAGTGTGGAATACATTGATTTCAATAATGAACTTCCAATTCCCATTCTTTGATACTCCGGAAGGACAAATACAGTACCTACTTCATGCAGCCCTTTAAAAGCATTCTTTGTACATTTACATATGAGATCGCTAGCAGGACCGTATTCGATGGAGCCCACAATTTTGTCGGAATGCAATGCAATCAAAAAATATCGATTTGCACCATTGCTAGCAAAATCACTTACTAAGTAATTTTTCTTACTTTCAATTTCAGCTTCGATTTCCTCAAATTTCTCTCCAATACCTTCTTTAGTAAACGTATCAATTATGACTTTTTCAAAGAATTGATTTAACTCATTTGTGTCCTCAATTCTCGGCCTTCTTATTTCGATGTTTAACACCTAAAAGCACTCCTTGTTCCATTATTAACTTAGATTTCTAGGTATACCTTAAATTTCCCTCCTTATATGACTAGTTACCGATGGTTCACTTTTTCTCTTTAACGGGTACTAGTCGCACCGACTAGGTACCGTTGGTTCATTTTTTCCTCCTGCACGGGCACTAGTCACACCGACTAGGTACCGTTGCTTCTCCTTTTCCTCCTTCACAGGCACTAATCACCCACCATTTTTTCACATTAAAAATACGCCCCTGTATAAAACAGAGACGCAATCGTTACTTTTTTATAGTTTTTCCCCATTTGTTTCAATAACATCTTTATACCAAAAGAAAGATTTTTTCTTTTTCCTTGCTAATGTCCCGCTGCCAACATCATGTTTGTCTACATAGATGAACCCATATCGTTTTGAGTACTCACCTGAAGACATACTCACCATATCAATACATCCCCACGTTGTATATCCCATGAGCTCAACCCCATCTTCAATTGATTCCCCCATTGCTCTAATGTGATCACGAAGATAATCAATTCGATAGTCATCATTGATTGAGCCATCCTCTTCTACCTTATCATAGGCACCTAAACCATTTTCAACAACGAAGAGTGGTACTTGGTAGCGGTCATACAATTGGTTTAAGCCTATCCGCAAACCAACGGGGTCGATTTCCCAACCCCAATCACTTGCCTTTAGAAAAGGATTCTTTACTCCTCCGATGAGATTTCCTTGTGCATTCTCTAGATCGGACTTCTCTTTTTTCTCGGTACGGGACATATAGTAACTAAGTCCAATATAATCGACAGTCCCCTCCTTAATTAATTCAAGGTCACCCTCCCGAATGTCTAATTCAATATTATGCTCTTTGAAAAAGCGTTTGATAAATGCAGGGTATTCCCCACGAACCTGAACGTCCGCACAAAAATAGTTGAAAAAGCGTTCTTCTTGAAGGGCATACATGACATTTTCCGGATTGGAATCATAAGAATAAACAGGTGCATATAAAATCATACAGCCAATTTGTGCATCTGGAATGATTTCGTGACAAGCCTTTACAGCAATAGCACTGGCAACAAATTGATGATGGTATGCCTGGAAGGTTGGCTGGTACTTGTCTTCTTCTTTATGAATAGCGAAACCAAGCCCCATGATTGGCATAATTAATCCACTATTAATTTCATTAAATGTCATCCAGTATTTTACTTTGTTTTTATATCGATTAAAAATGGCATTTACGTATCTTTCAAAGAAGGTAACTACTTCACGATTTCTCCAGCCGCCATATTCTTTTACAAGATTTACAGGCATCTCATAGTGAGAAATCGTCACAACAGGCTCAATTCCATGCTTATGCAATTCATCAAAGACACGGTCATAGAATGCCAGGCCTTCTTTATTCGCTTCAAGTTCATTTCCATTTGGAAAAATTCTTGTCCACGCAATTGACATACGGAACACTTTGAAACCCATTTCTGCAAATAAAGCTATATCTTCCTTGTAACGATGGTAGAAGTCAATTCCTTCATGGTTCGGATAGCTGTATTTCTCTCTGTCGATTTCAAAATTAAAGCCTGGGGATTGCAGAATGTTTAGTCTTTCCTTTCCACCTGGAAGAACATCGGCAATATTTAATCCTTTATTACCTTCATCAAATCCACCTTCCATCTGATTGGCAGCCGTTGCTCCTCCCCATAAAAAACCTTTAGGGAATTGATAATTATTCATAAGAGTTACCTCCTGAAATTTTTTCCATAATCCTTACTATTTGTTTGTTGGCTAAATTCTATAAATAACTATAAACGAATAATAACGACCTTTACCAAGACAGTAAACAGTAGAGGAGTATCCAGTTATTAATAACGAAAGTAGTCATTTGTTTCATACATGTAACACTGTGTTTTCTTGTGCTAAAATGGGGTATAGATTAATGGAGATTAAGGAGAATTACAAAACATGCTTTCAAATGAGGTTATCGCTTCTTTCAATGAATTAGAAACTTCCTTATACAACTATATTTGCCAAAACGGTGATAAGGTTGCTTATATGCGAATACGTGAGCTTGCTGATGAAACACATGTATCAACAGCAACCATTTTACGTTTTTGTAGAAAAGTAAATTGTGAGGGTTTTTCCGAATTTAAAGTGAAGCTTAAAATGCATTTAGAAGGAAATAAAAAGACGGTTATAAAAAGTGTCCATCATTCAGTGGTAGAGTTTTTTGAGCGGACGCTAAAAGGTGATCTAGAAGTAAAAATCAAACAGGCTGCTAGTCTTGTTAACACAGCAGAAAATGTAATTTTTATCGGAATAGGAAGCTCAGGTATTCTTGCGGAATATGGGGCGAGGTACTTCTCGAGCTTAGGGAAGTTTTCATTGTATATTAAAGACCCGCACTTTCCGATTCACACCAAACTCCGCAATAACAGTGTAACGATTGCGTTGTCAGTCTCAGGAGAAAATAATTTTACCGTCACTCATTTAAATCAACTTAAACAAGAAGGTAGTAAAATTATTAGTATCACAAACAACAAACTCTCAACCATTGCAAAAATCTCGGATATCAATATTCCTTATTATGTAACTGAAGAATTTGTAGAAGAAGCGAATATTACTACGCAAGTACCTGTTGTTTATATTTTGGAGTCTATGGCCCGTGAA
Organism: Neobacillus phoenicis; assembly: GCF_047302305.1. Taxonomy (NCBI): domain Bacteria; kingdom Bacillati; phylum Bacillota; class Bacilli; order Caryophanales; family Bacillaceae; genus Neobacillus; species Neobacillus phoenicis. The sequence continues at coordinate 3,352,556 of NZ_CP154847.1, forward strand.
ATTCATAAACTGAATCAATAGGTGATTTCTTAATGACCTATTTGGGTTATAAAATTAGCTTATTTTATTAGAGCGGTACCATATGAATTATCGATGGCACAAACCCATTAACCTTGTGCGTTTTTATTAAATACATAGGTTGCTTTTCTTTCCATAGAATACTCTGAATCCTTTTTGTTATCGGCTTCGAGGAGCGTTTGGGAAATCACTAACGCCGTGTCCCCTGCTTCTAAAATAATCATTTCCCCCTGTGTAGGAACAATACTGTTATTGAAATAGTTTGCTATTGCGATAAATGCCTTTTTGATTTCGTCTTTACCTCGAGCAATCATACCTGGCTTTACAACCAGAATGGCATCATCGGTGTAATAATTCATAAGCGTATCAAAATCTTCCTTCTTAATTGCTAAGTCACACTTTTTTATTACCTCTTTCAATTCGTGTTCCAATACTTTCCCCTCCTATGTAAATATTTTTAGAATATAAAGGTAATTCGCTAAATTAAATCTATTCCCTTCCTCTTAACTAAGACCTATGTAATGAATTTTAAATTGAAAAAGGATACAATACTTTGTAGAAACTTAAATTAATTCAAAGGATGTAACAAATGGAATGGAAACCAGATAGAGAATCTAAGAAACCCATTTATAAACAACTTGCGGAGTATATTGAAAAAGGGATTGCAGATGGCTCTTTTCCGCCTGATAAACCCTTACCATCTGAAAGAGGCTTGGCCAAAGAGCTTGGTGTCAATAGAAGCACAGTGGTTTCTGCTTATGACTTATTGGAATCAAATGGACTTATTGATCGAAATAGAGGCAGTGGAACGACAGTTAGCAAAGATATTTGGGGCATTACCAAGAAACGGATACCTAGTTGGAACAGGTATATTGAGGCAGGTCCGTTTTTGCCCAATTTGCCAGTTACACAAAGATTACATAAAGAGACGGCAGAGCAAAAACTAATTAATTTGGCCAGTGGAGAATTGTCAAAGGATCTATTTCCGATGACCTCCCTAAGAGAAATTACGGCCAATCGATCCTTTATTGGTACCTTAGGATATGACCATCCTCAAGGAAATCCGATCCTGCGGGAAACACTTGCTAAACATGTTGAACAGTTTCGCAGCATAGAAACGGACCCATCATCGATTTTAATTACCTCGGGGGCACAACAAGCATTGCATCTAGTTGTTCAATGTTTGTTAAAACCTGGTGACGCAGTAGCGATCGAAGATCCTTCGTATCATTACAATCTGCCCGTATTCAAATCAGCAGGTATCAAAACATATTTTTTAAAAGTGGATAAGGACGGGATTAACCCGCATGATATAACCGATTTATATAAAAAACATAGAATACGGATGATTTTTTTAAATCCGATCTATCAAAACCCAACTGGCACCTTAATGTCAGAAAACAATCGAAAAAAGGTGCTGGAAATATCATCTGAATATGGAATTCCCGTTGTGGAGGATGACCCATATAGTTTAACCTCTTTTTCAGGGAAAAAGATGCAGACTCTTAAATCATTAGATCGTTACGGAAATGTTTTGTATATTAGCTCCCTAACTAAAATTATTGCTTCAGGTTTAAGAATTGGTTGGATTATAGGACCAAAAGCAGTTATTGAGAGATTGTCTGATGCCAAACAGCAAGTCGATTTCGGGCATGCAAGCTATTCTCAATGGATAGCAAATGATTTTTTAGAATCTAAAGATTTTGAATCCCATCTAAACTATTTAGTTAAGCAATTAGAAACTCGAAGAGATCAAATTGTTCTCAGTCTTCATTCCTTTTTAAAAGAAGAGGTTGATTTTCATGTTCCTGAAGGCGGGATCCATTTATGGTGCAGGATAAAAAAAGAATATAATGAAAATCAATTGCTTGAAGAATCTATTAAAAGAGGAGTCATATTTGTGCCCGGCTCAACTATGGGCTCTGAGAAAGGATTTGTCCGTTTTACCTTTTCAAGAGAAAAAGAAGAGAATATTCATGAAGGAATCAAACGATTTGCTGATGCCCTTAATGCTGTTACAAACTAATTTTCATAAAGATACCTAAAAGTGGCTAATTAAAGGAAAACTTTCTACTATTGAGGAGTTTTCCTTTTTCATTGACTAATCTGAATCAAAGATCATTATTCAATTGTATTTTTCATTGCATTGTACATATTTGCTACGTGTTCATCGACTTTATCTCGTGACATGCGTAGTCGTTCCACTGAAGTACCATAGCCAATTTCTTGTTTACCCGCTTCTAATCCTTTAAAAATTCCATCTGCGAATTCATCTACCGGTTCTCCATGAGTATGCAAACCTGCCCCTCCTAAATCTGTGTTCACTGCAGGAGGAGCAACTTCAATTACTTCTACAGATGAATCAGAAAGTTGGTGTCGTAAACTCATTGTAAATGAATGAAGTGCAGCTTTCGTTGCCGAATAGATTGGAGCAATGGCAAACGGTGTAAAAGCTAACCCAGATGTAACGTTAATGATAGTCGCCTCTTCTTTTGAAGTAAAAAATGGAGCAAACAGCATAGACAAATGGAAAGGTGCTTCAATGTTAGTTGTGATTTCTTTATTGAAATAATTCCAATTATTCTTCGCATCTGCTTTTAAAACGTTAAAACGTTGTTGAATCCCTGCGTTGTTCACTAACACATTCAATTCTGGATAGTTTTTTGTTACCCAATCAAACAATGATACACGCTCAGATTCAGTGCTTAAATCACATACATGGGTAATAAGGTCCGGGAATTTTTCTTTTGCATTTTGAAGTACATTTTCACGTCTTCCAGTAATGATGACTTTATTTCCAGCTTTAATAAAACGCTCTGCGAAAGCTAAACCTATCCCAGCACTTCCACCTGTTATAAGTATTGTATTTCCTGAAAGATTCATTTTAGTTCCTCTTTCCAACTAAATTCTTCACTTAATAAAAACAATTTTACTTTTCTGGAACTATGTGTTTTTTATAACGCACATTTTTCAACTCGAAAAATTTTTCGTCGGGAGACCTCAAAATTTATCTTTCCTTGTCAACAGGATTATGATACGACTTAAACCGCGGTTCAAGTCGACAATAAAACAAAATATGTTGCGTTATTTTATTTTCGAAAACAAAAAGCACCGCAAATGCGGTGCAAATTGTTATGCATTTTACTATACATTTTTTGGTGTAAATTCTTGTTTTGTATTAGTTAAGGACGGTTTTTTTACAACTTTAACTGCATCACTCGCTACTGAAAAAGAACATTTTTGTAGGCTGTCTGAAGAAATACTATATGCCGCTACTTTCTTCTTAGACTGTTTCACCACTTCCACATGATCTTCATAAGGGAACACAAACAACCTAATGGCATGTTTACCTTTCTGCGAATCAATAACTATTGGAGGTCCACTGTTCTCGGGATGTAAATAAAAATCCTCTGTTCCTGGGAAAATATACTGCTTATTTAAGAAAACAGCTTCATTAAAATCATTAATAATCTGTTTCTTTTCTTCGCCTTCTATGAGTTTTCCTTCAAGGGTTACCGTTACCTCCTGATCAATCAGTTTAGAATGAACATCAAATTTTTTGATAATCCATTCCACCGGACCAGTTGGAAGACAGGTCATTAAAATTTTAAGCAAGCTTATGACAATGATTGAAATAATTGTCCACATCATCATTAATCATCTCCGTTATCATAATAGCCGTAGAAAAGAGTCGGCACTGGTCAATGACCACTACTCCGACTAATTTAGCCAGATGTAAATTCCAAGTGAAGTTAACGCTATAAATATAATAACTACGTATATTAGAGTCAAATTAGTTGTATTTCTTTTTGTAGAACTACTATAGTTTTCATCCGGTTTTTTCGTTAACAACAAGGTCGAAACCACGGAAATAATTAAGATTAAAATAACCAACCCAAACATAATATTCATACTACACCTCTTGCATTCTTTTTGTCTATTAATAAACTTAATAATAACCTAACTTTATAGATTATTAACCATCCAATTCATTCGAAAATAGACCATCCACTTTTTAAGAAATTAAATGAACCATTTCTCCCGTGGTTTAGCGTAGTATTCACCTGAGACTAATTCTGAAGGAACTGCTTCCTCTATACGTGAAAGGTCGTTTAAACTTAACTTCAGGTTCACTGCACCGAGTGACTCGTATAGTTGTGACCTCTTTCTCGCACCAATTAACGGGATCACATCCTCCCCCTGAGATAAAACCCATGCAATAGCCATCTGGGCAACTGTTGCATGCTTTTCTTTTGCAATTTCACGCAATGCCTCTACAAGGGCTAAGTTTTTTTCAATATTTCCGCTTGTAAACCGCGGTGCATTACCAGACATCTTCGGAACCTACTACACGCTCTTTTGACCAATTACCACTTAGCAGCCCTCTTGAAAAAACACCATAAGCCGAAAGGGAAATGCCCAATTCCCTTACTGTAGGAAGGATATTTAATTCAATCCCTCTATTAAAAAGAGAGTATTCTCTTTGCAACCAACTAATTGGATGTACAGCATGAGCGCGGCGAATGGTATCCACCCCTACTTCGGAAAGCCCAAATTGTAGCTATACTTTCGCTCCGATCTGCATTGCCATAAAGCCTCGACATCCCCACACAACCGAGGCCAATCTCAGATACAAATGGACCATTATAACCAATCGCTCTTTTTTTCATTATCATATCCCCCTTCTATTTGTGAAGCCAAATTAAATTAGAGAACAACAAAGGACTAACCTATAAGATTAGTCCTTTAGAAAATTTAGATTAAGTTTTTCGATTTATCTTGGAAGTAACTCCAGCCAAGGAAAAAAATATTAAAGTCAAACAATAAAATTATTTGCTCAATTAAGTATATTATCTCATATTTTGATTTCTTGTTCCATCATTTTCCTCCTTTTATTTAAAAAGAACAGCCCATGGGAATTCCCTTGAGCTGTTCTTTGTTTAAATAGTTTTATATTTTTATTTTAACCAAATCTTATGCTTAGGAGATTCCATTAACAATTTGAATCAATGCTTTGCTAATTGGCGTTGCAGGACGACCGAGAAGTTTTTCGAAATCGTTGCTTTCAATCTCTAATGCACCCTCACGAATCCCTTTCTGGATGTCTACAAGAAACGGAATGATAAATTCTGGTACGCCAGCACCTTTCATGATGTCCGCATATGTTGCGTCATCGACATGCTGTACCGCTACTTCTTTACCTAATACAGTTGCAAGTGCAGAAACTATTTCATCTTGAGATAGTAGTTTACCTGAAAGCTCATAGATTGTATTTTCATGTCCATTACCAGCCAAAACAGCTGCCGCTGCCTCAGCATAATCTTGTTGAAGTGCCCATCCCACCTTGCCTACTCCAGCTGATGTAACCCAAGGAGCTCCAGCCAATACACCTTGAATGCTGCTAACTTCATTTTCCAAGTACCAGTTGTTTCGTAAAAAGGAGTATGGAATGCCTGTTTTTATAATGGCTTCTTCAGTAGCACGGTGTGGTGGTGCAAGGAACATCGAAGTTTCGCTTGCATTTGCTAGACTTGTATAGGCAATGAATTTCACTTGAGCACGCTCTGCCGCTTTTACTGCAGCAGTATGCTGACGAATTCTTGTTTCATTGTCCCCATCTGCAGAAATAATTAATAAACGGTCAATACCTGCAAAAGCAGAATCTAAGGTTTCCGGCTGATCAAAATCTCCTCGTCGAACTTCTACACCACGAGATTTAAACCCTTCCGCTTTCTCTGGATTGCGGACACTGACTGCAAGTTGACTCGCAGGTACAGTTTTTAATAATGCTTCAACAACTTTCGTTCCTAATTTCCCTGTGGCGCCTGTTACTAAAATTTTCATAATATATTCCCCCAAGTTATTTTTTAGATTTAATTTCGCTGTAACTAATTTGATTACCTGTAACCATAATAGTTACTTCTAATGTTTTTGTCAATCAATTAAAACCAAATTTATTTTGATATTTTTATCAAATTTTTAGGTATAATAAGGTTGTAATCATTTTAATTACATCATTAGCCTGGGAAAGACATAAGGAAGGTGATCAACGATGTCCATCAGCAGTCGCTTTGCTGTAGGAATTCATATATTATCTCTTATTGAGTTTAATAAAGATGGAGTAAGCTCTTCAGAATTTTTAGCTGGAAGCGTAAATACAAATCCTGCTGTTATTAGAAAAATCATGGGGATGCTAAAAAATGCGGGGTTAATTAACGTTCGCCCTGGGATTGCAGGTGCTGAACTTGCAAAGGAATTATCTGAAATTACATTACTTGACGTTTATAAAGCGGTAAATGTTGTACAGGATCATGAATTGTTTAGTGTCCATGATAGTCCTAATCCATCCTGTCCGGTTGGCAGGAACATTCAAGACACAATCGTTCCACTGTTTTCAGCTGCTCAACTAGCTTTGGAGAAAACACTTGCAAATGTAACCATTGAAGATGTTGTAAAGGGCATCCAAGAGAAAGACCAATTAAACAATATTTAAAATAAGCACATAAAGAAACATTCCTTTTCGGGATGTTTTTTTATGTGCTTAGACTATTTCTTCGAACTAAAAAATTTAAGACCTTACTTCAATATTACCTTTTCTTTTTCAAATTCCTTTCTGCTTCTTTCTTTATCTCTTCAGCGACTCTAAATTTAACGATCTCACTTATTAATTCATATGGTAGTGGCTGATCTAAAGGAAATTGTACCGCTCCTTTTGAACTTTTATAATCTGAAATTTTATGTTTAAAAGCCTCGATTCCACTTGAAGTTGGATAAAAACCGATATGATTTTTATAGGCAGCGAAATGCACTAGATTTCTATGTAAAACAAAAGTTGGCATTTGATAGCTTATCTTTTCTTTTGCATCTGGTGCAGACTCCTCTATCACCTTTCTTAAGGCTTGCAGTTTTTCCTGAAGCTCAATAGGAAATTGTAATATGTATTCGTCAATTGAATTAAACTTCTTTTTGATTTCTTCCATAATTTCTCCTTTCACAAATCATTCATCAATTTCTTTTTATAGATGCGTAACCTCCTGTCATTCACCTTTGAATGAACATCAGTCTTTTAGTCTATGAAATAATTTAATCATAATCCTAAATTCATTGATAATTAACCATTCAATTCCACTAAAAATGACCATCCACTTGATGGATTCATCAATAAAATCGAAAAGGATAATTCTTAAAAAATTAGGAAATAATCATGTTATAATCCTTGGTTAAGGAGCGACGCATGTTTTTATTTATTAAAATTCTTATATGTACTGTCCTTATGTTATTTTGGCTTAGAGCTTGTAAAAAGGACTTAATTCAAACTCTAGGTAACTTTTTCTTCATCCTCTTTATAGTTACACTATTTTATGATATTTTCGCACTTAATCAAAAAATAATTACATTTACGGATACGCCGGGAAATCTTACACATAAAATTATTGATCGAAGTTTTCTTTTACCCTTATCTTTATTTTTTTTACAGAAAATTTATCGGGCATTTTTCTTGAAAATGTTGTTATCAATTGGATGGATATTTCTCTGTTATTACCTTGAAAACTTAAATGAACAGTTCAATATAGTAAAGCTAAATAATTGGACATTTTATAAATCAGCATATATGGGAAGCCCCATTATTATTTTGTCCCTTACCATGTCATATACATTTGATAAGCTAACAAGGAGTAGTATAAACAATGCCCCTACCAAATAAATTTGATGAAAATGAAATTTTTATACTCATTCTTTGTGTTCTTTATTCCTTTGTCTTTGTAAAATTACTTCCTAAACGATTTACTTATTCAACCAGCATAATATTATTTTTGTTTAATATTTCAATTGGAATAACCGTTGATCATTTCCTAGCAGGTCCCCCACTTGATTTATATGATGTCATGGATTCAAAGGAATTCGAGTTATTCGATTTATTTCTATATATATTTATCTATGGACCTGCCACCTATACCTTCATTTACATTTATGATAAGTGGTTTTATCATAAATCGAATATAAAAAAGTTTTTATATGTACTATTCATCGCTCTCTTAAATACTGTATTTGAATATATTGCATTCATTCTAAACATTTATGAATACAATGGCTGGAAAGTATATTTCTCAATTCCCGTTTATATATTAGTTTATTTCACAAATGTTTATCTACTCAGATTATTAAAGAATAACGAGAATAAACAAACATGTCTTAAAAGCTCTTCACCTCATGCACATCTGGGTAAACTAGAATGACTTCTTACATAGAATTACAAAATACTAAAAAATATGCACATAAAAAAAGACATTCCTTTTCTGAATGTCTTTTTTACGTGCTTATATTACTCTAAAATTGAAAGCTTCAATGCTTCTAGATTTTTCTTCATTACATCAATATAATCCAAACCTTCTTTTTGCTCTTCTTTAGATAACCCTTCTAATGGATTTAAAACTTCTGTTTTCGCGCCTATTTCTTTAGCTAACGTCTGTGCGACCTTTGAAGAAGTTAACTCCTCAAAATAGATTATCTTAATATTTTTCTTCTTTGTTAATTCCGTTAGTTCCGCTAATTTCCCTAGTGTAGGTTCTACATCAGGAGATAATCCCGCGATAGGAATTTGAGTTAAGCCATATTGTTTAGCCAAATAGCCAAATGCAGCGTGCTGTGTAACAAATTCTTTTTTCTTTGCTGAATCAATGGTCTCTTTGTATAAACGATCTAAATCAGCTAGCTCCAAATTTAATGCTTCTGCATTTTTTTTATATTGTTCCTTATTTTTTGGATCTGCCTGTTCTAAAGCTTCAGCAATCGTATTTACCTCTTGCTGCGCTAACACGGGAGATAACCAAACATGCGGATCCTTTGAAGATGCATGCTCAGAATGATTGTGATCCTCTTCGCCTTCCTCAGACTCAAGTGCATTCATCAATTCAATTCCTTTTGATGCTTCAACAACGTTTAAGTTTGCATCATTAATACTCTTTAGTACTTTATCTGTCCAGGTTTCAAAGTAATGGCTATTGTAGATAAAGACATCCGCGTCTTGAATCCGTGCCATATCCTTGGCTGTAGGCTCCCAATCATGTGGTTCTACACCGTTCGGTACTAATAGTTCAACATTTGCTGAGTTACCAGCCACTTTTTGAGCAAAGAAATACATTGGATAAAAGGTGGTGACAATTTGCAGTTTTTTGGACCCATCACTAGTTTTTTCGTTCTTCGTCGATACTGCATTGGAGCACCCGCTCAATAATAATAGAAAAATAAGGAACATACCCAGAAGTCTCTTCATGCTTTTTTACCTCCATATACCTTTTGTCATTTTTTAGATAAGAATTATTCCGATTTAAAGAAAATAATAATATTGTAGACTTTTAATTTCATATTCATTTCAAATCGTAATTATTACGAATTGCATCTTATAACGAATTTCTATTTTAGTCAATCCCTTTTTAGGAATTATTCCGATTTAAAGAAAATAATAATATTGTAGACTTTTAATTTCATATTTATTTCAAATCGTAATTATTACGAATTGTATCTTATAACGAATTTCTATTTTAGTCAATCCCTTTTTAGGAATTATTCCGATTTAAAGAAAATAATAATATTGAAGACTTTTAATTTCATATTTATTTCAAATCGTAATTATTACGAATTGTATCTTATAATGAAATTCTAATTTAGTCAATCCCTTTTTTAGGCATTTTCCCACTAACTAAGCATATCCATATGATAGGAATGCTAGATTCGAGGAGGTAGTTTTATTGTGATCTATATAAATAAGTTGCTAAAAGATAGCATTATACTTCTACTATTTTGCAGTTTCATGTTTCTCTTTCTCTTTGCTGAGGTATTTAAAAACACTTCTCTATTTACTAGAATTCCCAGTTCATTTTTTAACGTAAACACCATTTTCCTCAGTATTATTTTAGAAGCCATTCCATTTATTTTATTAGGTGTATTTGTATCAGCGATCATTCAAGCGTTTGTATCAGAAAATGCCATTCGGCGGGTATTGCCCCGTAATGCCTATTTAGCTGTCCTGCCCGCTGCTCTGTTAGGGATTATCTTCCCCATTTGTGAGTGTGCCATCATCCCGGTAGTTCGCAGATTAATTAAGAAAGGGATGCCTGCCCATGTAGGGGTTGTTTTTATGCTAAGCGCTCCTATTATAAACCCTGTCGTCTATGCTTCGACTTATTACGCTTTTAGAAGTACACCATATATGGCAAATGCGAGAATGCTTGTAGGATTTATCAGTTCCATTTTAATAGGATTAATTATTTACCGACAATTTAAAAAAGAGAATGTTTTAAAAACAAATACAGAAGATCAACATGAAGACCATCATCACCATCATCCTAAAAGAAATAGATTTATAGATACGCTTTACCATGCGAGTGATGAGTTATTTGATACGGGAAAATATTTATTCATAGGAGCCTTTTTGGCAAGTTTGTTTCAAGCATTCTTTGATCGGAATGCATTGTTGTCCATAGGGACAAGCACAACATTGGCACCCGGGGTTATGATGGGGTTTGCTTATGTTCTCTCTGTGTGTTCTTCTGCAGATGCTTTTGTTGCTTCCTCCTTCGGTTCTACTTTTACAACAGGAGCGCTACTTGCCTTTCTCGTCTTTGGACCAATGATTGACATTAAAAATACCTTAATGTTATTCGCCTATTTTAAGAAAAGATTTGTTCTATTTTTACTATTTATAACGCCCATTGTCGTTTATTTAGTTGTCTTTATCCTACAGGAATTCATTATTTAGGAGGTGCTTTATGAAGAAGGAAAGAGATTTCTCCTTCCATTATCTATTAAGGGGAATCATTCTAATAGGGTTTATGTTACTCTTATTTAAATTACTTCTTACAAATAACATTTCGCTTCTAATCGCACCTAAAATGCTTCGTTTTATTTATTTTACAGTTTTTGTATTACTCATTTTAGGAGTTCTATTGATCATAAGGGGAACTATGGGGCAGAAACATTCTTATCATTGTGAATGTGAAGGTGAACATTCCTACCCAAGTTCTATTAGAAAAAGTCTATTTCTTTATTTATTGTTTATTATTCCTATAACCACTGGATTTCTTTTTTCGAGCAATGTGCTCGGCAGTTCTGTAGCAATGAACCGAACTATTAATCTTGGAGCAAGTCCAACCGATGCTCAAATCAAGAATGGTAATAACAAAACAAAATCTAACTCTCCTTCTGATAACAGTAAAATCAATTCCACGTCCAATATACTTAACGGTCAACCTGAACCATTAACTCAGACGGAATACTCCAAATTAAAAGAGAAAATGGCGCAAACAAAACTTATAAACATTACAGATGATCTATATGTCCCCATGATGAATATCATACAAGAGAATCTCCCTAAAATGATTGGAAAAACCGTTACTACGAAAGGGTTTGTTTATAGGGAAAAGGATTTCATGCAAAATCAAATCATAGTTGCTCGATTTGGAATTACTTGCTGCGCTGCGGATGCTTCTGTATTTGGAATGCTGTCTACAGGAGATGTAGCCACCCTCCAAAAAGATAATTGGGTCCAAGTAACTGGAACTATTGAGGAAACCCAATATGATGGAAGTACTATTCCTATGATAAAAATAAATCAGATTTCCAAAATTGATATTCCTCAGCAGCCTTATGTATTTGATGCAGGAATAAAGATTGAATAACCTATATATCAGTTCTAATTGAAAGAATTCCTCTATTGTACTTACTTAATAAGGTGCGTATTTAATGTTTGCTGTAACGTTGCTTTTGTTTCTGTATAAGTGTGAAGATCAATTCCTAAATGAACCATTTTTCTAACAAGTTCTGGACGTAATCCAGTTATGATTGATTTTGCCCCCATTAACGTAATGCCAATTAAAACCTTTTGAAAATGAGAAATGGTTAATTCATCCATATCCGATATTCCAGAAAGGTCAATAATCAATGTTATTATTCTTAGCCTTGAAATATCTGTTAATACTTTCTCTTCAATAATCTCCATCCGATACGGATCGAACGAACCAATTAATGGCAAGACAGCTACCGTTTCACTAACCGGTATGATGGGGACCGATAGATGTTCCACTAATTTCCTTTGAGCAAGAAATAATTCATCTTTATACTCTGAATAGCTAATAAAAAAGGTATTTAGAAATTCATCTATCCCATCATTAACTTTCTTTTCCATTTCATAAAAGTCATCAACATATCTAGAATTCTCATCTAATGCATCATATAGTTTTATGAAATGCCATAAGGCACGTCTTATGGCATGTACCCATTCTAGTTTAAAAGAAAGAGTTAAAGAATGTTTCGCCCAAGCTACACCCTCTTCTTTAGCAAAAATAATAAGTTCATCTTTAGTATTTTCCACAACGTAAAGTGCTAGCCTTTGAGCATTTTTTAATAGATCAATATTTCCAGCTTTTAAAATACTCTCGATATTAGATGCAACATTAACTGCCTCGGATAAAAGTTTATTCTGAAATTCCCCATTGTTGTTGATAAGATATTCCGAAATATTTCTTGTCTCATAAAAGGTACTCAAAGATTGTTCCTCCCCTATGTAAATTATTTCAAAGCTTCCTAAAGGTATTAACCCACTTTGTTAATACCCACTTTTTAAACAAATAAACATATATTATAAAAAAATATTTTCTTTATTTAACAAGTACAAGCCATAAGTACATTTCCATCAGGGTCAGCGAAGTTAAACCAAGCAAAGTGCTCCCCGATTCTCTCAATTTCCCTTACAATTTCTATGCCACTTTCTTGTATAAAACTATAAGCCATATCAATATCTTCAACCATGAAATTAAAGATTGGACCTGAGCCCGGCTGACGCTTAAAGTTAGGATCAAATGTGTGATCGTCCAAGGTTAATCCAGTTGTGCCGCGAACGGGTATATTATAAACCGGTGATGTTATTTCACTATACTCAACATCAAATCCTAATAATCTACTGTACCATTCCACAGATTTTTTCAAATCACTCACGTGTACGAATACAGCTCCCATCTCATTTTTGATAGGGGTTACCTTCGAAATATTCATTACCATCATCCTTTCCTGTCCTTCGTTTCCATATTAAGTATTTCTATTCTAAAAAGTTAAAACCTTTTTTTTACAATAAAAAAACACCTTCCCCACTTTATCGAACAAAGGGGAAGGCACTAACTTTACTTTGACAAACTTTCTTTATTGCTTTTACCACAAGATCTGGATCCTCGACATGAATATTGTGGCCGCTATTTTCGGCAATCCATAACTCTCCATTTGTTGATAACTTAGACATTTCAACTGCTACATCATGCAAGGCTTTTTTCGTTTCAACCACTTCTACCTCTGAAAATCCATTTAGGTTTTCAACATTGCCACTTTTAATCACCACTAACGGGACATGGCTAAGAGAAGAACCTCTTACCTCGTTATATCTAACATCTAGATTGGAAAACTCGCTTGCTACAGCCTTTGCAGTTTTATTCAAAAAGAGTGTAGATTGATAGATTGACTGTAGTTGATTTGGAAACTTCTTGAGAATTTCTTCAATCTGAGAGAAGGCATGCAGTTTACCCATGATTCTTAAAATACCGAAGTAACACAAATACTTAAGCAGCTTAAATGCTTTCCTTCCCATCATTTGCCCCTTCACATATTTAGCTGGGAATCGACTTGTTAGTTCGTCTTCGTGGGTGGCATCAACTAGGACGATGCCTGCTGCCAGGTTGGGGTATTTTTTTGCAAATAATCGAACGTTTAGCCCGCCATACGAGTGACCGACTAATATAATCGGTCCTTTCATATTGACCTTTTCAATAAGAATACGAAGATCTTCAACCGCAGCTTGGTTTGTCCTCGGGTAGGAACCCGGGTCACTCCAGCCATAACCTGCTCGATCATACGTAATGACTCTCGTAAACTGTGATACTTTATCGGTAACAAGTTTCCAAATGAGTGAAGATGAACCGATTCCACATCCATGGTCAAAGATAACGATTGGTCCCTTATCCACACCGAAACTTTGATAATGCAGCCTCCGTCCGTCAATCTCCACAAACAGACCAGGCGCTGGATACTGTTTTTCGTCAAATTTAGTAGCCAGCGATTGATAGAGTATGCCAATTATCAAACAGAGACCAATCGCTGATACAATATAGAAAACTACCATTACTTTTTCCTACTTTCCTTTTTTTCAAAAATAAAATTCTTAATCTAGTTATATTCATGTTGAACTCCTCGTTAAACTAGCAAACTTTATTACTTATGATGACTTTTAATTTCTGTGCAGAAATACGACGGTAAAAAACGGTCCACAAAATCGCTCCACCAATAAAGCCGTATAACACGATGTTCGAAACTGCTAGATAGGTGGCTGTAGAGAGTGCGAACACCAAGGTGATTCTAACAGTGGCTTCCAAAACTAGGACAAGGCCCCATACAAAGGTCATTAGACGCATCACGAAGCGAAAGTAATCATATTTCCAGTTATCAGCAAATCCTGTTGTACCAATAAAACGTAATGCAAGATGATACATCAGTGGTTTTTTAAACAATAATGATAGTAGGAAGATGAATCCAACCACTGCGGTGATGAATGACTCTTTTATGAGTAAAAGCTTTTCACTTCCTCCAAGCATGACTAACAGGAGGGTTAGTAAAAAAGTAAACAGCATGAGTAGTCCAAAAACATCTAACTTTTTCCTTTTTATGAGAAAATAAAGATTATCTGCTAGCGGGGCAAGTGTGGCGATCGAAAGCGCAGCAACACTGCTCATATGTTTGGATAAAATGAGATAAAGCCCCCACGGCACCAATCCGTTTATTAAAAGAGTTAGGTAAATATCTTTTCGTTTCATCATTGTAGAATCCCTTCTTTTTTGTAAAAATTTAAAGAATGCGGGTAATGTGTAGTTCTGTTTTTGCATTTACAGTTTTTCTCCTTAATAATAGCTCAATAAGCAGCAAATTGGTTATCCAACAAAGCCATGAAGACATTTGAATGGCCGTTTGGATCGAGAGGTTTAGTAGTAATGTAAACGGGAGTAAATACAAACGGAATGTTACAAATGCAAAAGTTACGGCATAACTGCGAATCATCCAGCGGCGGTGTGCGGCGAACTTCTTTTGTAGTACCATTCGTAAGGCAATTCCGGTTGTCACGAGCCACAATAGATCTAACATAAAGAATCCTAATCCGCTGATGATTCCTCCTGTTGCGTACCAGCATAAATACATACCTGCGACTCCAGCAAAAAGAATGGATAGAACATAGATATAGCCCAGTTTGCGATGAAGGGATGCCCCTTTCCCTACTGGTTTTTTGAAGAACTGAAAGGGACCAATGATGAAAGCCGTACACCCTGCCACGATATGCACATATAACACACCGATCCAGGGCCTATATGGGAAATGCGGTGTAGCAAGTTTCCCTTGAACCACCCCCGATTCCTTAGGACTTACTATGAAGTATTGAATGAGTACGTAAGCAATAAAAAGAAATACCATAACAAACAATGTGATCCAGCCTGTTTTTTGTTTTATTTTTTTCATTAATGTCTCCTCCTATTAGAGCTAAAGTATTGAACTTCGCTACATGTCATTTTCCTTATGGAAAAAGTACACGGATAACAAGTCTACTTCGACTTTTACCTTCTTCCCTAACGGTAATGTAGACGTAGCACCCTTCTACTTCGACTTTTGCCTTCTTCCCTAACGGTAATGTAGACATAGCACCCTTCTACTTCGACTTTTTCCTTCTTTCTTAACAAAAAAGTAGACGTAGCACACTTCTACCATTACTTTTACCACCTACTTCTTTGGGATTTGCATAATAATGAACTATGTTTTCACTTTAAACCACCCATCTTACAGATTTCTTACAGTTTTCCAAGAATTTCTTACATATGCTATAATTTTTCTAGTATGGTAAACTTACAAACTCTTACAGGAAAGGAGGCGCACACGGTGATCCCATCTTCTCGGCTACAAATCCCCAAAAATGATCCAACATTCATTCGCACCACCTTATTCAATGGGCTTGATAACCATTTTTCCAAACCGCTCGTAAGCGTCGTAGCTGGAGGAGGTTATGGAAAAACAACACTTATAGCCAATTACCTGCGATTCCGTAACATTACAACACTCTGGTTCTCCTATCACGAATTGAACCGAGACTTTCCGGTAATTATAGAATTACTTGAAAAAGGTTTGTCACTAGAGCACGCGCAGCAACCAGAACTATCCATTCTTGAGGCAGTTGCTCATTGGGATCAGCCCTTGGCGATCGTTTTCGATGATTTTCACTTTGTTGAGTCACCTGCTCTCCGTGATTTCCTGCTACAACTTGTGCAACATGCTTCGGAATACGTCACCTTTGTAGTGATTAGCAGGCAGCGCCCGTCCTTTCCTTATACAAAATTAAAAGTACAAAATCGCCTTGCAGAAATAAATGAAATGCAGCTTGAATTCACCCCAACAGAGCTTAACGATTATTTTCAGCAACAATGTTTATCCTTGAAAGAACATGAACTAGAACTTATTCACATAAAAACCTGCGGATGGCCTGCTAGCCTGCCGCTTATTCTAGAAGCTTGGAAAGAAGCGAGTCCGAAGAATCGACGGTGGGACTGGCGGATGTTTCCCTTTTCTGACTTATTCGAGGAATTGGAAACGGAGATGTTCACAGCTTTATCGGAAGTGTCATCCTTCCTTCAGCTATCAAGTATTCTGCACGAATGGGATCACCAAATAATCACCACTTTCTCATCAGAGATACCAAAAGAATGGTCAGATGGTCGACTAAACCAGCGGTTCTATATCCGGAAAAACAAAGACGGTAAACAAACCTATCTTCCTCTTTTTCGAATGTATCTATATGAAAAACTAATGGAAACACAGGGGAAACAGAAGGTACGTGAGTTGCATTTAAAAGCAGCAAAGCTATATGAAGCGGACTATCATTATTATTTCGCCTTTGCTCATTACTTAGCGGCTTACAATTATGGGGATGCTGCTCGTCTTATGCAGAAGATGATGAATCTTTACACGCCAGAACGGTTTATTTTATTGCTAGATGGAACTTTGGAAACGATTTGCCCTTCAATCTCGATGGCGCTTTTCTCTCATTTTTTATTTCGTAGTGTGCCTGTCCCCATCCTTAGTAGTTATATCGAACCTATAAAACAGACACTTTCCAGCTTAAAGAAACAAGGGGTATCTTCTTCGCTCGTTTACCTGGAACATCGCCTTGGCATCATCCTGTATTATTCAGGTGAAATTGTAGATGCAAAGAATCATTTCATTTCTTCATTTGAAGGAAGTCAATTAATCGGACATTCAGACCTTGTTTCGGTGAATTTTGCCCTTGCCGCCCAATGCTGCAGATTTTCTGGTAAGCTCGAAGAAGGTGTCACCTTAGCGAAAAAGGCGTTAACAAACATCGAACAAGAAGGCGCATCCGATAGCCGCATGCATGCAACATGGGTGTTAACCGAGTTGTTGTTAGAACAAAATGAATTAGCACACGCAGAACCTTTTGTTGAGGAACTTCTCAGACTTTCTCATCAGTATGATGATGAAGGTGCACGTGTTTATCCCCTCATTGCAATCGGTAAATACTTTCGATTAAAAGGAGATTTCGAGAAAGCACTTCTTTTTACTAAGCAAGGAATGGCGGAAGCAGAGAAATTTAATCTAGCAACAGACCTTGGTTGGGGCTGCCTTGAGCTTGGATTGATTTATTTTGAGCAAAATGAACCTTTGTTAGCGGAACAATATTTACAGCGGGCATCGGAATTTTTTTCCCATTACAGCTATTTTTCCTCCATGGTGAATCAATTTTTAGAAAAGGTTCGGCCTTTTCCAAAAGAGTTTGATTCAACTATTACGGTTAGACCGTTAAAAAGCAGTAAACTAACCATCAAGCTTTTCGGCAGCTTTCAACTCCAGGTTAATGGGAAAACTATTGCTCTACAGAGAAAATCAAGTTTACGACTACTTTTCTATTTAGCCGTTCAAAGCCAGCAAAAAATACCGAAAGATATTCTTGTAGAAGAATTATTTGGGGATGGGAATTATTCCTCACAAAATAATCGGTTTTATGTTTCCCTCTCTACGTTAAGAAAAGCTCTTGAGCCGGATTTAGGAGCGGCACGTTTGTCTAAATATATCATTCAGAGCGGGGAATTTATTTTTTTAGATAAAAATGAATGTGAGATTGATTTAGAACGTTTTCGCCTTCTCGTCCAACCTGTTATCGGACAATCAAACGAGGAACGAATCGACAATTTAAAAAAAGCCGTGGAGCTGTATCAAGGAGACTTATTGGCTGAGTATCCGTATGAATCATTTCTGGACCCTATTAGAGAAACAACAAAGCAAAGTTATCTTCAAATCCTAAAGGAATTAGGGAAACACTATTGGGGCCAAAAAGACATTACCCAAGGGATGCATTATTACGACCTAATTATCCAGCAAGATGAATATGCAGAAGATGTGTACTGGGAGTATATCAGGCTTCTACTTGAAAATGGATTGGTGAGTTCTGCCCAGCAGATTGGTAGTAAAATGGAGAACGTTATTGAGGGCGAGTTAGGCATTCCGATTAAAGATAAACTTCAGGGGTTGTTTTCTTCGCGTAATAAAAACTAATCCCCACCCTAAAGTAGATTAACGGGTAAACTTTCAGAGTGCAGAACTGTAAATAGTATGTCAAATCTCTAATTTATTCTCACATTATCTCGCCATTTCATTCGCAGGAAAAATCGCAGTAGGATTTGTCCTTCATTACCTGGATGAAGGACATTTTTCTTATTAGCTAACCGTTTTTTGTCCTTCATAACCCGGATGAAGGACATTTTTCTTGCATGCCAACCATTTTTTGTCCTTCATAACTCGGATGAAGGACATTTTTCTTGTTAAACATCCGTTTTTTGTCCTTCATAACCCGGATGAAGGACATTTTTCTTGCATGCCAAGGGAATGTAAATTATTTTGTGTAAATGGTTAAATCCTATATGATTTGACTATATTGAAACTAAAGTGTTCTTACCTACTAGGGGGATAGGGCAATGCTGGGGAGCAACCCGAGCACCTAGTAGGGTTCTGTACAAAAGGAGAGAGGATTTTTCCTCTCTTTTTCCTTTTGGGAGAACGAAAGCGATAAACCCTTAGGGCAGAGCCCTAACTTAACTACGTCAATTATTTCCCAAGCCGGCCCTCAAACATGATATCAAACTGCTGTCTACATTCTAACCATCCAGGAATAGGATTAGACCATTTATCTGTAACTCCAACAGTCGCAAGGTAAACAATTTTCCTTAATGCATTATCCGTTGGATAAGCAGTTTTTGTTTTTGTGACTTTCCTTAGTTGTCTATGGAATGCTTCAATAGTGTTGGTTGTGTAAATTAACTTTCTAATCTCTACTGGGTAAGAAAAGAAAGTCGTGAGTTCTAGCCAGTTGGTCTCCCATGATTTAATAACAGAAGGATATTTCTTTCCCCACTTTTCTTTAAACTCATCAAATTCCAATTCTGCTTGTTCAATTGTATATGCTTTATATACCTTTTTTAAATCGTCCATAAGTTCCTTACGGAATTTGTGAGGAACACACTTTACATTATTTCGTAATTGATGAATGATACAAGACTGAATATCTGTTTTCGGAAACGTGGCATTAATTGCCTCTGAAAATCCAGAAAGCCCGTCTTTACAGGCAATTAGGATATCTTGTACACCACGACTCTTCAAATCTTGGCAAACGTTCAACCAAAAACTAGCACTCTCATCTTCGCCGATCCAAATACCAAGAATGTCCTTAATACCATCTGTATTTACGCCTAAAACTGTATAAGCTGCCTTACTAACAATCCTATTTTCATGCTTAACTTTAAAGTGTATTGCATCCAAAAACACAATAGGATACACAGGGTCTAGTAGACGGGACTGCCATTCATAGACAAGAGGCAACACTTTGTCTGTAACCTTACTTACTAAACTAGAAGAGACGTTAATACCATAAATATCCTTCATGTGGTCCTCAATATCCCGTGTGGACATACCTTTAGAATAAAGGGCAATTATTTGATCCTCTAATCCATTAATAGAGGTCTCATATTTCTTTATAATCTGCGGTTCATATTCACCTTTACGATCTCTAGGGATATTTAACTTGGTTTCACCTAACTTAGATTTAATGGTCTTTTTACTATAGCCATTCCGGCTATTTCCCGTATTGATACCTTTAGAATCATGTTTGGAGTACCCAAGGTGCTCCTCAATCTCAGCCTCGAAAACCTGTTGGAGAGTCTCCTTGAAAAGGTCCCTAATCATGGCATGAATATCGTCCACTGTTTCACATTGACCTGCCAATTCTCTAATTGTCATATCCCTATAATTTTGCATAAATGATCATCTCCTTAATTGGTAAGTATAACCATTTACACAAAACTATAGACGTTCTCCATGCCAACCATTTTTTGTCCTTCATAACCCGGATGAAGGACATTTTTCTTGCATGCCAACCATTTTTTGTCTTTCATAACTCGGATGAAGGACATTTTTCTTGCATGCCAACTGTTTTTTGTCCTTCATAACCCGGATGAAGGACATTTTTCTTGCATGCCAACTGTTTTTTGTCCTTCATAACTCGGATGAAGGACATTTTTCTTGCATGCCAACTGTTTTTTGTCCTTCATAACCCGGTAAAAGCCAATAGATACTTGCCACATCAACAAAAAACGTACTAGAATTCCTATGTAAATTCCAATGTGTTTGTATTCGCGATTTACTTGTCAAGCAAACCCGTTAAATGTATCTTATTTTTCCTCATCATTCACCTGATCTGTCAGCTCTTCTGAGAATTCGGTTAGCATCCCAGTTCGATAATCAATATTTGGTACCTCGCTTCTGCTCGAACCGCCACGAGTCCGGTATCTCATCGCAAAATAACAAAGTGAGTAAACGACAACCATCCCTATCCCAGCGACAAGCCCCGTTCCTTGTCCTGGAATGAATGGCATGCTTATTAAAACAATGATCATGCTGATTAAGGTAATCCAAGAGGTATACGGAAAGCCGGGTATTTGACAGATTCCCCTGGTGGACACCCATTCCTATTTCGAAAACGGATGTGACTAGCCATAATTACCTCATTGGTAAAGATCAATGCAAATCCACCCGATGTGATCAAAACCAGGTACAGCCTCGGGAACAGTAGACCAAAACCAAGCCCTAAGAGCATAGCTAACCCTGAAAATAAAATCCCGCGATACGGTACATCCTTTGAATCCTTTAACCATCTTGGCGCATGTCCTTCATCTGCAAGTGATCGAATCATCCTTCCCAATCCAAAGATAGCCGCCAGCATGGCAGAAAGAATGGCCGAGATTAACACGATGTTTAGAGACGTACCTGCCCATCCTATCCCCCAGCGATCAAGGGATGCCACCATCGGACTGATGTTTTCATTTAGTGTTGAAGTTGGAATTAGCGGAAGTAACACTAATGCATACAGGATATACAAACCTACAAGAGATATTACCGTGTAGCGAATCGCTTTAGGAATGGTTTCTGTGGGATTCCCCGCCTCAGAAGCCGCTAAGCCAATAATCTCAAAGCCTGCATAGGCAAAAATAACAATTAACATACTTCCCGCAATCCCTTTTATCCCTTCAGGCATTAAGGGCTCTCTTGCTAATTCACCTAACCCTATGGCAGGCTCTCCTGGCTTAATTCCGAAAATAAGCACGATAGCCGTTAGGATAAAAAAGATGATCGCAAAAATTTTGACGGCTGAAAGGCCGCTTTCCAACTTGCCTAACTTATCCGCTCCCAAAAGATTTAGCAACGTCACTCCAATGAGAATGGCGCTTCCCAGTATGGCTATTGATACATTCGGATACCATTCTTGAAATAGGATAGAAATGGCGGTTGCTTCACTCTACATTGAAAGAACAATCCCTGTCCAATATAGCCATCCAACAACAAATCCCGTTCCTTCGCCCAGTTCTTGTGCTGCGTATGTACTAAAGGAACCAACTGTAGGATTTCCTACGGTCATTTCTGAAAGTGCATAAAGAATGAAAAAACCAGTACACCCGCGATTACATAAGATAGTAAAATTGAGGGTCCTGCTGCATGAATCGCAATGGACGACCCTAGAAAAAAGGAACCCCCAATTACACTTCCCAAGGCCATCATAGTAAGCTGCCACGCTGACAGCCCTTTGCTTGATTTCTCCATTAAATGTTTTCTCCTATACCATTTATTTTGTAAATTATTATTTACTAAGCCTTTCAAAATGATTCTGTATTGGATGGGAGGGAATAAAGTGGCTTTATCGAGTACATATTCTAGTTTTTAGAGGAGAAAAATATCATTACTATAAATAAAGGAGTATTTTTTATGAATAATCGGATTTTTAGGTCTATTAACGAGTTAGCTGGATCTTCTCGTGTTTTAGACTTCATTATGGTCACCCTTTCTAAGAGAACGCGCTATGTCTATCTTTTTGTATTACTTTTTCTATTATTTCGAGCTAATTTTAATAAAAGAAAAGCCCTAAATGCTGGGGTAACCATAAGTGTAACCTATCTACTTAGCATGTTGATGAAGAGAATTTTTTATAGACCCAGGCCTTTCTTGAAACAAGCCGTTCATTTATTACCACCAGTCCCCTCTAGAAAGGATTCTTCGTATCCAAGTAAACATACCGCTCTTGCCTTTGCAGTGTCCGCTTTTGTTTTTGTTTATCATCGGACTTGGGGCTTGGGTTTGTGGCTGTTATCCCTTTTAGTAGGCATTTCTCGAATCTGGATGGGTCAGCATTATCCCTCTGATATTGTAGGAAGCGCCATTCTTGGCAATCTTACGGCATTTGTGGTTAAGTTTACTGAAAAGTATTGGAGACCATTTCTTGAAAGGACCCTTCGCCTTTATACTCATTTCCGAACTTTTTCCGGAAAAATTCAAGATTAACCTGGAATCATTTCCACAATTTTGCTGGATTAACTGGTTATTTGCTATACTCATCATTAGAATAGAGTGTATTTGAGGAGAACAAGGTGAAAATGAAGAGATACGCAAACTTGAATCATGTGACAAACAACAAATCTTTTAAGGATATGAGGAAATGGCAAAAAGAAAGACGAAGTAAAGTAAAGGATTTAACTGTTAATATTGAACAATCTCCTACTAAAAAAATTGAAGAAATTACAGCCAACAGAAGTCAAACTTCTTATACATGGATTGGCCATTCGACCTTTTTGATTCAGCTAAATGGAATTAATATACTAACAGATCCTGTTTGGGCAAAGCGGATGGGATTTCAAAAACGATTAACAGCACCGGGACTTTCAATTTCAGAGCTTCCAGAGATTGATATCGTTGTGATTTCTCATGGTCATTATGATCATTTGGACTTCCCGACTTTAAAAAAACTAAAAGGGAGCCCTCACTATTATGTCCCTGCCGGCTTAAAGTCCCTTTTTAACAGAAAAGGCTATCAAAAAGTAACGGAAATGAATTGGTGGGAAAGTACCACTTATGATGGATTAACGATCCATTTCGTCCCTGCCCAGCATTGGACAAGAAGGTCTCTGATGGATATGAATACCTCCCATTGGGGCGGATGGATCTTCCATACAGAGCAAGATACATTTTATTTTGTTGGGGATACCGGATATTTTGACGGATTTAAACAAATTGCGGACCGATTTACCATTGACACGGTGTTTATGCCCATCGGTGCATATGAACCAGAATGGTTTATGGCGGACTCACATATCTCACCAGAGGATAGTGTGAAAGCTTATGTGGAATTAAAGGCGAAAACTTTTGTCCCGATGCATTACGGAGCGTATCGTTTAGCGGATGACACGGGCCCGGAAGCATTAGAACGTCTCTTGAAGGAATGGAAAAAGCAACAGCTTCCTGAAGAACAATTAAAGGTGTTATTACTTGGTGAAACAGTGATCTAATTAAACTGGGGACATCCATTATAATTGAATGGTCCCCAGTTTTTTATCGGATCAACTGCTTATGAGCGAATTTTTTTATGAGCGAATCCCAAGGTAATATGAGCGAATATCGAATTTTATGAGCGAATGTTACCCTTTAATGAGCGAATTCTGCTGCCGATCCTCAATAAACTCCCGAATGAACTGATTTAGTTCCGCTGCTGATTTCGTGGGAATGCGATGCTTTTCATTGATAAACTTTACTTCATTATTTGGTAGCTTTTTATGTAAAATCTTTGCATATCGTTGAAAGTGTCTATCCCCTTCTCCATATACCAACAAAACCGGTTTATCAATGGTATGAAGTTGATTTGTACAGTTATACTCTAAACAAGCATGATAATACTGCTCGATGTTTTTTCTGTTCCCCTTTAGTGCTTCACGATAGATATTCTTGAAATTACGAATAGTATCTGAGTTACTCCATGAAACAGAAAGACCTAAAATAGGAAGTCCCCCTGTTTTTGTCAGAAACCTTGCAATTGATATTCTTCTTTTGTTATAACTGTCCCCCACTTCTGACATTCCACTTACAATAATGCCGCCTAAAGCACGATTAGGATGTCGCAGTAAAAATTCCAATATAATCGCCCCACCCGTGGAATATCCACAAAGATATGTTTTTTCAATGCCTAGACGATTCAAAAGATGCATCATATCATCTGCAATGAGCTGATAGGTTAAGGTCTGCTCGGAATAAGGACTCCGACCGTGACCTCTAATATCAAATGTGATCACCTTAAATTCTCGTGATAACCCTTCAACTTGATAGGCAAAATTAGCACTTGTGAGTAGAGGTGGATGAACAAATATAATCGATGTTCCTTCACCCTGTTCACTGTAATAAAGGCCGTTCCCAACTGTTGTTAAAATTGCCATAGTTCAGCCACCTCACAATCCTGTATTTTATTTTTAGCTTAACACCACTTCAGGTGCTTATTCTCCTTATATCAAATTGAACATATTTTACCTGTCCAAGATCTCGAATAGTTCCACTTAAAGTGGCAACTATATGTATGTAAGACAATGTTTTATAAGGGAGTGGACATTTTTGACGAAAAAAGTTTTAGTTACTTTCGTTTTAGCAACTACCTTATTAGGTTTAACTGGCTGTGGAATGAACGACCGAACAGATAATGTAACTAGAAACAATTTAAATACTAACAACGTTAGAAACAATAACAATGATGGTCTTGATTTAACCAATGTCTCCAACAAAAGCTTCCGTGTTTCTAATCGTGCAGGAAAAAGTGTAGAGAAATTGCAGGCCGTTGATTTGGCACATGTCATCATTCGCAACAATGATGCTTATGTGGCGGTGAAACTACACGATCGAACGAATCAAACAAATATAGGTACTACTCGCGGCACCAGTATGAGCACTGTTGACACGACTCGTGCAAATGATATCAACGCACGTGGTGCAGGTACAGGTAGAAACGGTAATTATCCAAGTACCACAGGCGTGACTAGTACTGACAATACAGGCAACGCTCTAAATCCTGGTACTACTAATGGAACCAACATCGGCGGTACCACAGGTGTTCGTGACACTGGTATTAATGGTGGGACAAACTTCAGGAAGGCATCGAACCACCTAGAAAAAGAGATCGCGAAACAAGTGCGTACAGCGGAAAACAATGTTAACAATGTATATGTAACATATGATGTAGACTTCTTTAATCGACTAACAGACTACACAACCGACACAGGTAATGGTCGAAACAGGGACGGACTTTGGAACGACATTACGAATACAATAAGACGTTCCTTCTAAATATGGAACGAAAGCAGTAGACATAAAAAGAAGCACTGCCTCACAACTGAGCAGTGCTTCTTTTTACTATTTATTTCTTTCTACGTAATGCCAATACAAATGCAGCTAGTGATAAGATAACTGATACGATTGATAATACTAGAGGTAAATTATTTGGCGTGTTCTCAACATCCGTTGTTTTTTCGTCATCTTTGTGAGTGTCTTCAGTTGTAGCTTGATGATGATCAGCTGTTGATGCCCCTACAACAATATCTGTAATAGAATGTGGGGTATCTGCGCCTTCATCCCCTGTCCATTCAACGATACTACCATCTTTATAGTACTGAAAAGCATCCCATGCAGCCTTTGTTGCCTTTTCTGGGTTTTTCGCAACAAAGGTAAACTGTTGAAATTGTCCTGGTAGTATTCCTTCACCTGTAGACTCAAATGTGATTGATTTAACTTTTCCATTGGCATCCTTATCAGCAGTATAGGTCCAATCTGGTACGGGCTGATAGGACATAATTTCTACCCCTTCAGGTGCTTTTAAGGTAAATTTAGTTGTAGGTATTTCTTTTTCAACTGGAACCTTAACCGTATAGGTTTCCCATGCCCCTGTTGTAGATGTTTTTGGTGTCACCGTAACATGTGCACTAGCCACGCTTGTGAACAAAAATAAGCCTAAAACCGTTGGTAGAAATACTTTTGAAATCTTTTTCATTGTTTTTTTCATTATACTTTCTCCTCTATGTTGTTGTTTAATTACTACCTACTAGGACCTTGAAATGAGTATCGAGGGTTTCTAAGTCATTGGTTAGGACATGGACTTTTACGTTCCATTGACCAGACATGTTAAAATTCAACCCTTTTGTTCCATATTTACCATCACTGATCTTATCTACAATTTTAGAATCTTCACCCATATCCATTTCTAATGATGTAAAAGTAAGTGTTACTTGTTCAATATTCGAAATGGGCTTACCCTTTTCGTCCTTCAACCATACTACGAAAGAGTTTTCTCCAATCACGTTTGGAGTCGCCACAAATGTAATTCTAGTTCCCTGTTGAATGGTCTTTGTTTCCTTAAATGGCCCAGGAGAGGCCATTGCAGTTGGTAAATTTGTTAATAAAACAGAAAGTCCCAAAACGATTAGTCCTGGTGTTAACTCACCCCATAAGGTTGATCTCCATCCTGTTTCCCTACGCCTCTTTCCTTTTAAAAAGTTTGCCATCGCAAAAATGATCATCATAAGAAATAGAAGGATTTTACCTGACAATACTCTTCCGTAATCAGTTGAAACAAGCGTTCTAAGATTAGGAATGAATGAAAGACTGCTCATAAAGCCTGTTGTTGCTAGAACAATTACAAGCACTATTCCCCATTTGGAAAACCTTTTTATGGTGTCTATAAACAAATTCTTAGTTTCCATCTTTTTGCTTAAAGGAATCAAAGTTGCTAAAGTCAGTAAACTACCAATCCAGATGGAGGCGGATAATAAATGAAGGAAATCCAAGGAAATACTGAAAAACATATTTGTTGATGCTGCCGCATGACTGGTAAAGGACTTAGATAATAAAAGTCCTACTCCAAGAATAAGAGTGCTCCAAAGTAATATTAGTTTATCCAATCTTTTCTTTATAACCAGATAGGTGGATATAAAAAGAAAAAACAACCCATCGATCTGGATGATCCACGTTTTTCCAAAGAGAGTGTTCTCTATCATTTCTCTTAACACTGGGATACTAAGAACCTCACTCCAGGGTAAACCTGATTCTATAGTAGCCTGTAACGGTAAATTCAAAAGAATACTTAAAGTTAAAGTCAGGAACGAAAACTTGACTATTTTGCTAACAGCATCCTTCACCCATAAATCTGTTACTAATTCCTTTTGTAAAATAAACATGTAAAAAAAGAGTGCTCCAACCAAACATGCATTACTTACATATTGAAGCCAGCGAATGCTGAGAAGGTCCCATTCAGGCGTATATCCCTTTGACTCCTGATTGATGTCGGAGCTCTCTTGATTGTTCCCTTCCTCCCCTATCTGAAAGGGAATCACCCCTTGAACAGGATGACCATCACTAGAAACAACCCTCCATTGTATCCGGTAAGTACCGTTTGGAAGATTATCTTTTAGGTCACATTCGATAACGGATGAATTTTTCGTATCAATATGCCCGTTTTTTTGATCTACACGATTCCCTTCTGAATCAAACACTTCAATCGAATGATATGACGGCTGTATCGGTTCATCAAACTCAATCGTCACATTCTCTGGTGGCTTTGAGAGTGTCTCATTTTCAGAAGGTGTTGATTTTTTTATGTAAGCATGAGCGGAAGGAAAGGAAGGATACAAAAATAGAAAAAGATAAAATATGAGAGCAAAAACAATGCCGTTTTTTTTGAAACTCAATCTAGCACGTCCTCTCTCTATTTATTGCACCCACAACCAAAATCTCCACTCATTCTTTTCGAAATCTCTTCTACTGCTTGCTCAAACCGAAATATTATTCCCCCAAAACCCTTTTGAAATTGCTGAGCATATTTTAATGAATCAAAGGTGAGAACCTGTGGTTGGCAGCAGTTTAAATTAAAATCTGCGTCTAGTAGAAAATAGGCCAATTTTGCACTAATCGTTGTATTTTGAAGGAAGTCACGACAAATAATTTGAGACACATTTTTTTCAATATCTTTGTATCGTAACAACCCACAATGAGGGCAGCAAAACTGCTCTACTGTTTGTTGGTTCGTGATAATTTGCATTGGGTGTCGGTTGTTCATTTCTTTTAAACAGTAGGTACAAGCATTTGGTGAGACATTCGCCAAACTAACTAACGATACGCCGCCGGATGTCTTGTTAATCTTATTTTCCTCTAGTAAGGGCTTAATATCCCGATACACTGTCATTTCGGATACATTTAAACGCTTACTAATTTCAGTAATTGAAAGTGTTCCTTCTTGGTTCAGCCAAGTTAATATTTGATTTTGTCTTTCAATTGGAAGCAAATTAGGACCTCCTCTTCTTCCTTAATCATTCCTTCACAATAATACATTAAGATATTTAAACAGCATTAACAAGATACAAATGTGAATTTCTTGTGAATTTTTTTGTTTTTTTCACGATTTTTCACAAAAATTAACACGTAGTAGTATGAGACAGGCTCCTCTTTTCATATATTGCTAAAAGTATAACTTTGAATTGAACTCTTTTATCATGAGGAATGAAGAAGGAAGGCGGAGCTATTATGTTACTTTGTGTTAGTATTATGTTCATTTTTCTACTTACTAGTTTGGTTGTCTACTATACATATATAAAAAGAAAACGCCTAAGTCCTATGGCTGCGATGATCATCAGTATGACTAGCTCTATGATGACGAGTGTAGCGTTAGGGACCTTCTTAGGGATTTTTGTACTTGAAAAGGATTTAACACTGCCCACGATGATAGCTGTATCCATTGGGATGTTTGTAGGGTATATCACAGGAAGACCCGTTTCTCTAATAGCTTCGTTAGAGGGAATTACTGCTGGGGTCATGGGGGGAATGATGGGCGCCATGTTAGGGGTTATGGTACCGCCCAATCATACTGAGGTCATTATATGCTTTATTGATGTTGTGTATTTATTGGTGAACATAGTCTTGTTTCGTGTAATTGCTGAGGAAACCAATTCAAGTAAAACTATAAGTAAGTTGTTAAAAGTCAGTTACGTATTGGTATGGATTGGATTTCTTGTTTGGCTAAATTTCCACTTCTTTTTCAATTGAGAGTATGAAGTCATATAATCTACATAAATTTCCCAACCACTCTATAAGACTCTTTTTTTCCTTTCAAATATATGTAAAAAGAATCATTTTTTGTTTTTTCAGAAAAATCGGATAACCCTATATTCAAATCATGTGACTAATAAAATATAATTCTAGAGAAATACAAAAATTTGAAAGGTGGGTAGTTTATGAAAGCATTAAAATCTATCATTATCTGGGGGATTGTTTCGGCACTTGTGCAGCCGGCTTTGCCGTCATATCAGAACCTGAATCACTTTCGAATACTTCGAACTCTTTAAATAAAATAAAAGGCAACACTGGTACATGCAAGAAAAGTGGTTACATAAGAAAGAGTACCCAACATAAAAAACGTAAGGTACTCTATCATTTAAATTTTAAAGTTATCTTAAGCGTGGATCATTGGGATTTCCAGAAGTAAGCGCAGCATTGGATAGTTCATTTGTCGTCATATTTCTTCCTGTAAGGTTATCCTCATTAATCGTATCTAACTGGCCATCTCCAACGCTGGTTATTCGGCGTTCAACAAGGACAAGAATTTTACCTTCTTTAACATAACCCTCATAACGATCTGCTTCATCCTCTTCGAAGCCCATACCAACTAATGCGCCAGCCAACCCACCAACTCCTGCGCCGACTGCTGCACCGGTTAAAGTGGCTGCTATTGGTCCAGCTGCTACGAATGGTCCAATGCCTGGTATCGCGAGTGCACCCACACCAGCGAGTAGTCCGACAAGTCCACCAAGCGCCCCGCCTGTTGCTGCTCCTGCAAGTAGATCGTCTTCTGTTTTCGTACCAGTCGCATCATTTATTTCGTTTACTTTGTCATTGTTTGCTCCAATAACCGATATATCCTCTGCAGCGTATCCCTGACGTTTTAGGTCT
This sequence comes from Neobacillus phoenicis, assembly GCF_047302305.1. Classification (NCBI taxonomy): domain Bacteria; kingdom Bacillati; phylum Bacillota; class Bacilli; order Caryophanales; family Bacillaceae; genus Neobacillus; species Neobacillus phoenicis. The sequence goes on from NZ_CP154847.1 coordinate 3,383,012, forward strand.
TCAACCGCCTTTATAGCCTCATGTTCCGTATCATAAACTCCCACCAAGTGCTTTTCATGTTCGTACATTGAAATTCCTCCTTTGAATGAGTGTCCTTATTTAACTACCCACCACTCCGAGGAACGAAACATTTGTTTATCCCATTTTTTAATTGTCATGATTAAACTATTCGGAACGAAATAAAGGTAACTGCGTAAATATACAATGAGGTGATCATATGGGAGAATTAGTTCCCTTTCCAACTCCAAAAATTAAATTAACAGAACAAGAAACCATAGAATTCTTAAAAATAAAAGAAAATATTAAACAAGCACAAACCTTGAGAGAAATTCAGTTCTGTAAAAAGCAAGTAAAAGACTTTTTGAAACGAGTTACAGAAAGGTACAACGGAGAAATACGATAATTTATTTCTCTTTTTTTCTCCATTCGTATACGTATAGAAAGAATAAACTTTTTTGTATAATTTTTTGTTAAAATCGAAAAATAGGAATGGAATACTTTGGAGTAATCCGACCAAAAGAGACAAGAGGAGAACAATATGTCCCTTGAATTTAAATATTGGAAATGGATTTTTCTAATCATTTCAATTTTGATTTTTAATATAGTTGCATTAAAAATGAAAAAACGGTTACCAAATACTGTAATCTATTCAACAATTTTTTTTGCGTTGTGTATTCAACAATATTTTGATTCTTATGCCACGTATTTTTTTAAGGCATGGGGATTTTTTTCATTGGATACGGCAGATTTCCGTTCACTATTAGTGAAATGGGGGATCTATCCAGCCGCAATTGTTTTGATAATTAATTGGTACCCTTATAAATCATCAATGTTGATGAAGTTTTGTTATCTTATGGGATGGTCAGTTTTTTCTACTGCCTTTGAATGGGTGACATTAAAATTAGGTATTCTTTGGCATATCCATTGGAACTTATTTTATTCCTTTATTATATATCCAATTATTTATTACCTATTTTTAATTCATCACGTAAAGTTTTACCATTGGTTAATACGAAAGGAAAGAAGTTAAAGATAACTAAAAAAACTCAGTCCAACTTTTGTCTTAGATACTCTTCAAAAGTAACTCTTCCTATTTGTCTCATGTTGTTCGTATTTTTTCCATTTAATAGAGATTTATAAAGCTTCCCTGGTAAAGCAATGCTTACAATTTTATTTGGCTCATTATTTACATTAATCTTGAGATTCGCCATCTCGCTTAAAGACATAATTTCGGGTCCACCAAAGTCATCAACTCTTCCCTGAGGACCCTTCTCTATTAATCCTATTAAATGATTGGCGAAATCACCTACATCCACACTTTGAAATTTAATACTTCCTGGAATGATATATCGTTTAAATAGAGGTTTCGATAAAAGCAAATGATCAACAAAGCCGTGGAATTGAGTTGCCCTAACTATTGTATAAGGAATAGAACTGTTCTTTAATAGGTCTTCAGCTTCGCATTTCAGTTTGTAATATTTAAATGGTATTTCTTCAATACCCACAATGGAGGGATAAATAAAATGTTTGATGTGCTCAAGCTTCGTTAAAAGGTTTTCTAACCCTGATACATCTATACGTCTTGCATTTTTCAAGGGACTTGTTGCTGCGTGAATAACTACCTCTACATTCTTTACCGCTTCATCTAAACCATCCCCAGAAAACAAATCACTATAAACCCAATCAAACTGTCCGGGGGTTTCAGGTTTTCTTCTCGATGTTAGTTTTACATCATAATTAAGACTTGTTAATTGATTTATTAAAGCGGTACCCAACACTCCAGTTGAACCTGTTATTAATATTTTCAAATGAATCCCTCTTTCACTTAAATGACTATTGTAATGTAATATTCACAAAAGGTTAACTTTATTCAACTGAGGGAACCGCTGTTTGTACAAAAAAATATATTTCTCTTTTTTAAAATCATCCTTCGGTAAATCTGCCCTTTCCTTTACTAGTTCTAAATTTTTGTTGTTTCTTATATCTATCGTTTGCTATGAATACGCCTGCTAAAATAAGCAAAGCACCCACATAACCTTGTAGCCCCATATTCTCATGTAAAAAGATGAATGCAAAAATGGCTGAAAAAATGGGTTCGAGCGAAAAAAGAAAGCCAGTACTTTCGGGTGTGGTATACTTTTGTGCAATTGGCTGCATGACAAAACCATACGCAGAGCTAATAAGTGCTAAACCAAGTATTGCAGACCAATGAATCACTCCTTCTGGTAATACAGGTGATTCAAAAATAAACGTGCCTATTGTTGCATATAATGCTGCAAATCCCAGTTGATAAATCCCAAGTTGTAAGGTATTTACCAACAATCACACTGTATTTCAATGTTATAGCATCTACTAGAATTACTTTTTTATAGAAGATCGCCATCATCACGATAAATGCTATGCCAAATCGCAAAGCAATAATGGTTAATGGAGAAATGGTATCCACACACAGCTTCATGAAGATATAAGATGTCCCCCACCCCATAGAAACAGTAGCAAGAATTAGGTTTGCTTGTTTTTGAGTCATTATTATTGTCCGTTCTTCTTTTATTTTGTTAATTCTTTAACTATTATTTTATGTTTAATATATGAAAAGTTTCTAAAGATAATAGGCTAAACATTACTCCTAAAATAAAGAAAATTAGTGCAGAACCTCTCTTTTTCAAGATATAATTTTCAATTCCTGTTAAAAACCAATATAATGCAACAATACCTTGAAAAATTCCTAGATAGAAAAAATCGACACCTTCTTTAACTCTAAAAACAAGGATACCAATGATAAAAATTGGGATTAACAAAAGTAACTGAATAATTACTATTTGTTTAATTCTATTCTTAAATAAGAATTTCATTGTACACACTCCGGAAAAGTAGTATTTAAATATTGCCTAATATACATTATTCTGACACCCGACGATTCTGTCATGAATTAATACTAAATCCAAAAACTTCCTCAAACCCTTCTCGTCCCTTATTTGTTATCTTAAGTGCCCGAGTTGATGGCATTCGCTCAAGCCAATTATTTTCAAGTGTAAATAATAAAATTGCATTTCCAAGAGAGCCTGCTAAATGAAATCTTCTTTCACTCCAATCAAGACACTTACATGAAAACGATCGCCTTTTTTTCCTAATATGTTGAATATCTATTCCGATTGTAGTTAAAAAACTTTCCCCTTGTGGAGTTAATTCGAAATCGTGCTCACCTGAATCACATATAAAGTTTTTATTAAATAGTGAATTAGTTACTCCAACCCCTAACGAACCAGCTAGATGATCATAACAAGTTCTCGCAAGGTGTATTTCTTTATTTCGTGATACTTCTCTAAATGAGTTAGGTTTTCTTTCCGGTGTTAAACATAGTAAAGATTCCAAAACCTTAGCTACTTCAGCATTGGAAAGTGAAAGGTATTTATGCCTTCCCAATTTTTCAGATTTAACAATACCTTTTTCCATCATCTTAGACAAATGAAAGCTTGCTGTTTGAGGAGTTATTTTTGAAGCCATCGCCAATTCCGAAACTGTATATTTTCTTCCGTCCAATAAAGTTAATAACATCGTTGAACGTGATTGCTCACTAATTATTGTGGCTACTTCTGAAACTAGCGGATCAAAATTCATGTCTATACCTCCAAATATGTAATCCATACTTCGATGATAATCGTTTCATTCATATTTTACAATTAAGGTGAAACTTACCACAGGAGGAATGAAGATGAACTCACTTGATTTATTTTTATTAGACTATAAAGAATGCAGACGCCGTTTTTTAATCACTGCAGCTGCTTTTCCAGATGAATTACTTACATGGAGACCTGATAAAGACGCTTTATCTGTTGGTGAAACCATTCGTCATGTGTTACTTCATGATCTTGGTTGGTTAATGATTTTAAAGGATAATAGGTTACCAACCGACGAAGAACTAAGTGGTTTATGGGAAGTGCCTTACACGAATCTTCAAGATGAAGTAGACAGAGCTTCGGTATATTATGAGGAGTTTATAAATTATGTATCTTCTCTAAATATTAATGATCTTGGAACAAAATATATTAACTGGCCACATAAACCAATTAGTAGAACTTTAGGAGATACGTTAGAGCGGAAATCATATCATGATGCAGTCCACACAGGGCAACTTTTACAATACTTAAGAATGTTACATATAGACCGTCCTTTGATATGGGACTAAATGAAAAGCGTGAAGGCAAGAGACCTTCCTTTCCACCTATTCTTCACTAAATGTTCAAAAAGATAACACTTGTTATTTGCATCACACCTTCCTTTTATTAACGATTGTACAATCGATATGAATTCGTTGAAAGAAAGGAGGTTAATATTTTGTTAAATTTATTGATTTTCGTTTTAATCGCCATTACTTTGGTTTTGGTAAGTATTTTTGTGGGTGTGCTGATGGATCTACATAAAAAAGAAATAGAAGAAAAAAGAGTGCAGTAAGAGATGGAATGGAAGGTTACCTTGATCAAACGTTTGGATTTGGTACGGTTAAAGTATATAAATTAATCGTGGATGCTGAAGGCAATGTCAGATACCTGGTATATTTGCCACAGTTGGAGTGGTTCAAAACGCCAACTTATAAATGGTATGAAGTGTATGCAACCCAAAGCGGTTTTCAGCACATTGAAGTAGAAAGATAATGTCAATTGTATATACACAGAAAACCCTAGAGTATTTCCTCTAGGGTCATCTCTTTTCTATTATGATTAATTAATGGACACGAATGATTTCGTAAATATCTTCATCATGGTGTACTCTTGTATGCTTGGATTCAATACGTTCAAATTCATCCAACTCGTCTATTGTTTCTCCAAACCACCAGTTTTTGATTTCAAACAAGATTTCAGTAAGCATCGTTAGTTCCTCCCATGTATGGTTGTTGAATAAGTTATACTCTTATTATACATGTGAATCACTTCACATAAAAGCGCTTACACAAAAGGCGGAATAGCAAAATAATACCGAAAAGCAAGATAATTTTGTAAGTATGTATTTATACTTTTATTAAACAAATATAGGGTGACATAGATGCGGTCACTCCCCTTCAAAACCATTTTTTTCCTTAAGTAAGTAGTTGATTATCAAAACTATTTTCAACATATTCTCTAATTTTCTTCCATTCCCCATTTTCTTGACGGAAGGTCTCAACAAAAAGTAATTTATTTTGTAGCATTTGTCCATCAAGTGAAAACCTTACCCAAAATATTGCAACACCTTCTTGCTGATGATTCATTTCAACTAGAACATCATCAAAGGACCATTGGGGATTTCTCCCCTCATACATTTTATATGCTTGTTTCCATCCTTCTTCAGCCTCTTCGTAGCCCGAGTCCGCAATACTTGATTCAGGATTCGCCCATCTAACCTTCAAATCCTTAGAAGAGTGACTTGCAATTCTTCTTGCATCCAGACTGTTCCAAGAAGCTCGATATTCTACTAAAAACTCTTTAAAATCTGCTAAAAATGATTGTTTCATCTGTACTCTCCTAAAATTTGATATTTTTCTATTAAAATAATTGCTCCCTAAAGAAAGTTATTGGATAGATTTTCTCATTTATTAAGGCGTCCGTTATTTGTTTGATAACGGGTGCATCGCGCAATACCTCATTATCTAATTCCTTTAGATCCATTAAGGTAATCCACTTGCTGTCTATAATTTCAGTCGCGTCAATCGTTAATGATCCACCAATAATCTCTCCGATAAAATGGAATAAAATAACTTGATGATTGGTATTACTAGTAAAATTGTATACTCCGGTTGATTTTACTAACTTAACATCAAATCCTGTTTCTTCTTTCACTTCACGACGTGCAGCAACCAGAATATCTTCGCCTTGTTCTATTCTTCCTGATGGAAAATTCCACTTATTCTGTGCGGTTGGTTTATTTTCTTTTATTATCAGCACTTCATTATCTTGAATAATCGACACGCTAACCACTAAAACGATTCCATTTTGCGTCATACTCTTCTCCCAAGTTTGAATACTTCTATCTTTTATTTCAACAAAACGAGTAATTCTCCTTCCTTAAATCTATTAACTTGCCAACTCTTTCCTCAATGGCATATATTAGAAAAAATAAAGAGTAAAGGAAGTAAGGTAAATGAGAATACCCGTCAAATTAAACGTAGGAGATGAAATTAGGATTGTTGCACCAAGTAGAAGTGCAGGAATATTATCAAAGGAAGGATTTGACCAAGCTAAGAAACGATTAGAAGATTTAGGTTTTATAGTAACCTTTGGTAAAAACATTTTGGAATCTGATTTACAAAACTCTTCATCTATTGAACAAAGGATTCAGGATATTCATGAAGCCTTCCAAGACCCAAAGGTGAAAGGCATTTTAACTGTAATTGGCGGGTTTAATAGTAATGAATTGTTACCTTTCTTAGACTATGAGTTAATCAAAAATAATCCAAAAGTATTTTGTGGTTATAGTGATATTACAGCGATTGGAACTGCAATTACAACCCAATCAGGGTTCATTACATATTCAGGGCCACATTTTTCAAGTTTTCAAATGGAAAAAGCACAGGAGTATCAAACCACTTTCTTTAAGAAATGTCTAATGCAATCAGAAGCATATTCAGTTGAAGTTTCACCAATTTGGAGTGACGATGCTTGGTATATTGATCAGGAAAATCGTCATTTTGAGGATGCAAACTGGAAAACATATAGTGAAGGTTCCGCGAAAGGTACATTATATGGTGGTAATTTATGTACATTGAATTTATTGCAAGGGACACCTTATATGCCTGTCATAAAGGATTGTGTCCTCTTTATTGAAGATGACGAATTGACCATTCCTGAGACGTTCGCACGTGACCTAACCTCCCTTTTACAGGTTGCTGGGAACATTAAGGCCTTGGTAGTTGGTAGATTCCAACGAGTTTCAAAGGTAACTGAAGAACAATTACTTTTTATATTAGATAAACATCCAATGTTAAAGGAAATCCCTGTTTTATATGATGTCGATTTTGGGCATACCCAACCTATTTTCACCTTTCCAATTGGTGGAGAAGTAGAAATTAACAGTACCAATAAAACTATTACTTTCACTAAATTTTAAGTTTAATCGTCATTATAAATGAAGTTGTAGACCATCAACAAATGTTGTTGATGGTCTACAAAAGATTTTACACATATTCTATAAAATGGTCTTTATTCAATAAAGGAACTGTTTGATATACATTTAAACGGCTACAATGGTCTAAATCAGTTTCAAATCCCCTTCCACGTAGTTCACGACCACTTCCACAATCCCAGATTAAATTATTGAGATTATCTATAGAATGTAGAAAAGAAATCATACAAAGTTCTGCCTCTGGAGATTTACTTCCTTCTAAATAACTAAGAATTGCGCCAGCGCCTAAATAGTCTTCAATTGCTGGCCGCAGAGTATCTTCGTATTCTCCACTGCCCTCCCATTGCTCACCACAAGGTATCACAGATATATTTGCTTTCGTTTGTTTTTGTAATTGATTAGCAGCAGCTGCCACTGATTCAGCATTAAGTAAAGAGCCAATTAAAAGGGCAGGAACTTGGGATGCAATCCATGTGCAGTAGGCCCCATTAAGCGAGGTTAATACATACTTTTTATTATTATGAGCTTTGCCAAAGGATACCGGTGATAAAGTGGGAGCCCCTATTTGTGCAGCCTCAGCTCTACCTAAGATAAACTCGCCACCAATTTTTGCTGCAAACTTTTTCCCATCTAAATTGCGTGGATAGGGATAGATGATTGCTCTGTTTCTTAAAGCAGTGATCACTGTGGATGAAAAACTTAAAACATCAACAATGATAATAATATCCCCTCTTTCAGCTGCCTCTCTCGCTCCACGCCGCCCCCATTCCACTCTACATTCATAAGGAGATTGATCAAAGAACATAAAACCACCCTTTCAATTTATTCAGTTAGGTTCCTATGTTCATTGATTTTATAGTAAATATAAAAAAAGAATAGACTTATATTTCAGTAAGTTGTAAAATTATGGTTGAAGTCTGTACAAAACACTCTTAATAAATTTTTAAATAGCAAATAGCAGTGGAATGGGATTCCACTGCTTTCTTTTTTCTTGAATTTTTTATAGCTTAAATCTTGTCATCTACCACTTTTTCTCATTTCATAAATACTCCGTTTAATCTGCTTCTCAACTTGTTGGAAAAAGGAGTCTAACCCTTTCGTTGCACCAGAATCTAATATACGCTTACCTGCTAATGCCAAGGCACCCGTTACCTCCGCATTAGCCTTACAGGTGATTTTTGAGCCTCCGTCAACATCCCTAATCACAAGATCAGCATTTCCTACAATCTCTCCAACGTTTCCTTTTCCATTTACTCGGAGTTGATAGGTTGAAGGCGATTTCTCATGTAGCCGAATTTCAATCATCATTACATCTTGGAGTGGGCCGATGTTCACATTCAACTCCGCATGATACACTCCTTTTGACGTTTCGACAAACGACTTACAGCCAGGCAAAGCATTCTGTAATACCTTTTCATTTTTTATTAACTTCCAAACAATATTCCTTGGCAACCCAAAACGATACTCGTATGTGATGTTCATTGGTCCTCCCCCAATCAATAACCATTTTTCATCCGTTACCATTCCCATTCAATTATTCATATTCATGAACAAATGAAGGTGTTAATGTTTTTCATATAAAAGATTCACCGTTTTGTCTTTCATAGTTTGTATGAAAGACAGTTTTCGGCCTTCTCCTGCTGTTTTTGTCCTTCATCACCAATTTTCGGCCTTCTCCAACTAATTTTGTCCTTCATTGCCTGTATGAAGGACAGATTTTGCTCCTCTCCAGCTAATTTTGTCCTTCATCACCTGTATGAAGGACAGTTTCTTTCCTTCTCCAACTTATTTTGTCCTTCATCACCTGTATGAAAGACATTTTTCGGCCTTCTCCAGTTGATTTTGTCCTTCATCACCTGTATGAAGGACAGTTTCTTTCCTTCTCCAGCTGATTTTGTCCTTCATCACCTGTATGAAAGACAGTTTTCTTCCTTCTCCAACTAATTTTGTCCTTCATCACCCGTATGAAGGACAGTTTCTTTCCTTCTCCAGCTAATTTTGTCCTTCATCACCTGTATGAAAGACAGTTTTCTTCCTTCTCCAACTTATTTTGTCCTTCATCACCTGTATGAAAGACAGTTTTCGGCCTTCTCCAGTTGATTTTGTCCTTCATCACCTGTATGAAGGACAGTTTCTTTCCTTCTCCAGCTGATTTTGTCCTTCATCACCTGTATGAAAGACAGTTTTCTTCCTTCTCCAGCTGCTTTTGTCTTTCATCGAATATATGAAAGACATTTTTCTTTCTGACCCAATCAATTTTGTCCTTCACACCAACGAAAGCGCTTTCTTCCATTAACGCTTTAAAATAAAAAAATAAAATAATATTCAAACTATTGTGTTTATTAAAATAATATTCTATAATACTTTGCATTACGAAATATTATACAGAGGTGAGCACAATGAAAACGTTAGAAAAAATCAGTCAGTTTGTCGGCAATACTTTTGCCATCTGGGTGCTATTATTTGCTGCACTAGCATTTTTTTCGCCCGCAACCTTTACGTGGATCGCTCCACACATCTCATTATTATTAGGTATCATCATGTTTGGAATGGGCTTAACTCTATCAGCCAACGACTTTAAAGAAGTATTTAAGCGACCAAAGGATGTAGCCATTGGAGTGGTTGGTCAATTTCTAATCATGCCAATCCTTGCATTTTTATTAGCAAAGGGCTTAAATTTATCACCTGAAATAGCAGTTGGGGTTATTCTAGTCGGCTGCTGTCCTGGCGGAACTGCTTCAAACGTCATGACCTTTCTTTCTAAGGGAGATGTTGCCTTAAGTGTTACCATTACATCGATCACAACTCTTCTAGCTCCACTAGTTACACCTGCACTAATTTTATTACTTGCAAGCGAATGGATTCCTGTCGATCCCGGCGGCTTATTCCTATCAATTGTAAAAATCGTGCTATTCCCAATCATCCTAGGAGTAGTGGTAAAGCGGTTATTCAATAAACAAGCCCAAGCTAGCGTAAAGGTTTTACCACTTGTCTCTATCATTGCAATCGTCGCGATTGTCACAGCTGTAGTATCAGTCAGCCAGCAGGCCATTGCTAAGACAGGCTTAATCATTTTTGCAGTAGTCGTTTTACATAATTGCCTTGGGTATTTATTAGGTTATACATTTGGAAAGATATTCAAAATGGATTTATCTAAGAAAAAAGCGGTGGCCATCGAGGTTGGGATGCAAAACTCTGGTTTAGGTGCAGCCATTGCAGCAGCACACTTCTCTCCACTATCAGCTGTACCAAGTGCCATTTTCAGTGTATGGCATAATATCTCTGGGCCAATCTTAGCAACTATCTTCAGCCGAATGAAAGATGACAAAGATTCAACAACAATTAATGCAAACCAAACCTTAGCAAAATAGCTTTCTATAAAAACCGTCTTCTTATTTTAGGGAAGGTGGTTTTTTACTTTTGGAAATCACCCCCTAAACAATTCTCCTTTTAACCTTGTTATAATAGTGTTAATCAAGGAGTGTTTCTTATGAAAATAGTAAAATATCTTTTTATATTTGTTTTGATTATGGGTCTTGGCATTTCTACATGGGTTTATTACCCTCAGTACCAAATATACAAAATGAAAAAACAATCTACAGTTGCTGTTAGCCATAAATCTAACCAAATCACCTATCTCCATTATTTTCAAAATGCTAAAACACCTGGACTGCACCATTTGGCTATCGGAGATTCGATTATTCGCGGGGTCGGTGCTGGCCAGGATGAAAACTTTGTTAGTCAGTTTTCAACCAAATTAGCTCAAAAGACAAAAAAAGAAATTACCTTTGAAAATCAAGGTATTAATGGGATTACTAGTGGTGAACTAAACGATCTTGTTCAGGAAGGTCGATTTGACGAATCGATTAAACAAGCGGATATTATTACCATCAATGTTGGCGGCAATGATATTCTCCGAATGGCCAAGGGTCAAAATTTTCGGACGGTTATTCAAGACTATGACCAGCTTCAAGCTTCTTTTTCCAAAAATTTGAGTGATATTTCTGATCGAATTTCTACTTTGAATCCGAAAGCTACCATTGTATTTCTAGAATTGTATAATCCCATCTCTCCTGATGATCAATTGTATACTCTTGCGGAAAAATTTCTGCCCAAATGGAATCTTCATATCTATGAAGTAGCTACCCATATTCCTGGATCCATCGTTATTGAAACAACAAAGGTTATTAATGGAGACCATTTACAAAACCTCTCCTCAGATGGTGTCCATCCAAATGTTGCTGGATATACCGCCATTTCCGAACAAATCTTGTATCAGTTGAAACATCAAGTTAGAAAAAGCTCAATATAAGACAATAAAATGAAGAGACCTATTCTTTTAAGAATGGGTCTCTTCACGTTATCTCAAAACTCAATATTAAATAGTAATCTTTGTCCCATCAAATTTTGTGAGGCTAAATCCTTCGAATTCCTCAGTATATGTGGTTCGGTAATCACGCAGGATTCCAATTGCTACCTCTTCTCCAAGCAGCATCCCATTGATTGCGCTACTACGGAAATGAACGCCAGCTGTATTTCGGCCAATCGCAATATTATAGGCAAGTTTGTTTAATTCTCCGCCAACTGTAAGCGTTCCATTATAAGATTCTAGCGAGAGGCCGTCTCTGCTCGCAACAACCGGCTCAGGAATAACAAATGATTCGTTAAAGAATGCTTTTAACATAGTCACCATTGCCCCAATAAAAGTGGCATGGCCGGATGGATATTCAGGATGTGTAGGACAACCTTCAGCAAATGCTTGAGGCAGCAGGTAAGTTTTATATTTTTCATAGGTTCTTAATAATGCATTTGAATTTAGTACTACCGGATGAATGGGATAGTTAGCGTCCCCCGTCATTTTGTGGTGAATTCGGCCACCGAACTCCTCCGGACGGATCCGTCGATGGACAAGCCATTTTTGGCACCAAGCGGCATCTAATGCAGGGCGAACAGCTCTTAGGACAAAGTCTAAAACATGCGCTGCCCCAAAGCTGGTAAATCCAACTTGAGTTTTAGATTTGAGGTATGGATTACCCGTATCCAATGCCTCAGGTCCGTAACTAAGAAGAATTAAACAAGGAGCTAGTCCACTTTCTAAGGAATAATCCTTGTGTACAAATTCTCCTAAGTCTCGGCCATTTCGAATATATCGTGGGGTGGAATCATAACTGTTACTGTTTGGGAGTGGTTTGCCCGTTTGAACAGCTAGCCAATCCTCATAGTTCGTTAAATGGTCATCTCCTGCTAGTGTTGTTTTATATTTTTGGACAATCTTCGTGGCAATAAAAGGAAAGTCTTTCCATAGAAACTGCGAAATATATGGTCCCTCCAAAGCTCCAGGGAACGCTTGTCTGAATAAAGTCTTAGGAGTTACTTGTCCATTCATTTTTGGCCCATGAAATTTTGTCAATGTAGAAAGTTCTTCTGCCGCAGCAATAGTTAGAGGATTGGTATGATAGTCATTAAAGGGGATATCACGTGTTAGTGCTTGCCAGTATAGCTCAACCATTTCAGATGCGAACTCTTCACTGTTAAAGTCCGGTGGTGGTGGGCAAACCATTTGGTGACTATCTGGTCCGACTAAATCAAATGAATAAGCGGCTTGGGGATTCACGAGTTTTCTCTCACCGCCAAGTGGGATCTTTTCAAACTCTTCATGGTCGCCTTCCTCTATTGCCTCAAGATATTTTTCATAAGCACGAAGGTCCACTTCACCGAGATTATTTTGCGGCAACGCTTTAATATAACTAGCAATTTTATTTGGATATCTCCTTTCATCCGCGTTACTGGGATGATCCACTTTAGAAAGCTGCTTGTAGTATATAGCTGTTTCATTTCGAATTTTAAAAGCTTTTTGAAGTCGTTTAGTAGATGAAAAAATACCCTTTAATTTTGCTTTCTTAAAACCCATTATTCTCACTCCTTTCATTATAAAATCAACATATTGTATGTTACATAAACCATTTGGAAACGGACAAACATACTGTTCATCATTCTAATCATGCATATATTTTTACTACATTACCCACCAATTTCTTGCTTCCAGTTATTTAGATGTTCTATTATTCTTAAACCTTTGTTAACAAAATGTAATATTCTTATAACACAGTTGATAGAATGATTTGTTAAAATATTGATACATTAAATAGTACGAACATTTTGAATATTATATAAAAATAACAGAATTAATTGAAAGTGGTGATGTTAGTTGATCAGAAAGATGTTAATCACATTGAGTTTGGCCATTGTGCTAATAGCTGCTGGTAACGAATTTTCCATACATAGAGTTCATGCCGAATCGTTAACGAACCTACAAAATCAAACCATTCCATCGCAGTCAACTCCTCCTATAAGCCCATCAACAGTTAAAACAGAAATTCCAAACTCTCAAGGAAACAAAGTCAATGCAGAGGAACAAATGAAGCGCGTTTACGAGGCGATTCAAGCCAATAATATCGAGATACTGAAGAACGAAAACTATAGTAAACTAACAAAAGCTGAAGTGGAAAAACTTGAAAAAGAAACGAAGGCTTTAAAAGATAGTATGGAAAAACGGAAGGATATTTTAAAGGAGCGCGCTCTTTCCTATCAGCATACTGATATGCATGTCTCCTATCTTGATGTGCTGCTTGGTTCTACTAGTTTAAGTGATTTGGTGGAACGGGTTGGTGCAGTTGCAGTCATCGCAGAAGCCGACCGAACTCTTTTGGAGCAGCAGGAAAAGGAACAGCAGGAATTGGATAGTAATAAAATTGCTCTAGAAAAAAAACTTACTGTACTGGCTAATCTAAAAAACAACTTAGAGACGTTAAAAACTCACCTAATCAAACAAAAGAACGAATATATTTTGTTAAATAAACAGGTTAAAGAGGAATCGAGAAAAAAAGATGTTGCTCAAACCTACATAAATGTTTTTCCTAGCAAATCAAATGATTACATAAGTACGGTCATTAACGCAGGCAAGAAGTATATTGGGAACTCGAAATATGTTTTTGGCGGCGGCAGAAGTGCTAGTGATATTGCTCGGGGTAGATTTGATTGTTCTGGCTTTGTGCATTGGGCTTTTGCGCAGGCGGGGGTTAAAATTGGCAGTACTACATCCTCAATTAGAAATGATGGCAGGAAGATTTCCCCTCAGGAAATGCAGCCGGGGGATCTCGTGTTCTTTGATACGTATAAGAAAGACGGACATGTCGGTATCTATATCGGCGATGGGAAGTTTATCGGTTCTCAAAACTCAACCGGTGTTGCCATCGCAGATATGACTCAAGGATATTGGAAAAATACCTTTAAAGGACGGGTTGTGCGGATTTAATTTTGTGTTGAAACTGATACGCGACCGGGGGCTCTAATTTGGTTCACTGCGGTCGCGTAATCTTTCTTACTTTTAAAGAGATTCCTTCAAGGTTAAAGATGACACTTTTCTTTTGTTAAAAACACCAAACACATGACAGATTTTAAAAAAGCCCACAATTAGAAGAATAACAGCAAGTCCTATTACTACACTCGAAGCGTCTGGAACAAAATCAAATAAGAAAGACCAGGTAAAGCCTAGCATCTCTGGGAATTTCGCTAATATTGGAAAAATAATATTGACCATTAATGGGAAGATCCATTTTTTAAACATGCCAAATTTACCGCCACTAACACCAACCTGCCATTTCTTTATATTTTTAATATGAAAATAGAGCATTGCTGCTATAATTAACACCACAGCATCCATAATCATATATGTTTGATAATAACTTGTAGGTGAAATATGTGACGGCTCCTTACCAGCTAGGATGATCACAACCCCTTCAGCAATCTTCTCAATCATACCTGAAATAGTAAGTGAATTATTAATATTAGCTAACAATACAATACCGTATTTTTCATTCGGCATAATAATCATGGTTGAATGATAATTTGGCACTTCGCCTGAATGTCTAATGGATGGCAACCCATCGATTGGTGATTGGAACCAGCCCATTCCGTAAAAACTGTCCTTACCCATTATCGGTGCTTTCACACTTGGTTGATGCATCCTATCAATGCTTGATTTTGAGACAACTGTTTGATTCAAGTAGCTACCGTTATTCATTTGGACAATCAAAAAATGTGTCATATCCTCTGCACTGGAAATTAAATATCCAGCTGGAACATATCCCTTATCAAATGGTAGTTTATTTGGAATATTAAAACCAAACCAGGTTTGGTATCCTTCCGCTAAGCACCACTGTTCAGCCTTTGTTTGTGATGTAAAGCTATGATTCATCTGAAGCGGTGAAAAGATCTTCTTCTTAATAAACTCATCGTAAGGCCGATTTGTCACCGCTTCAATCATCTCACCTAATAGTTTGTAATTTTCATTGGAATATTCAAAAACATTTCCGATATGATCTTTATTCACTTTCAATGGCTTTCCCATCTTCTGGGGGGCACCGGAAATACCGCTTGTTTGGGTAAGAAGGTTTTCTACAGTAATTGAAGCAGGCACCTCTAACTCAGGTAAATATTTCTGAATTGGTGCATCTAAATCCAGCTTTCCCTCTTCCACTAGCTTCATCACTGCCATTGCCGTAAATGATTTTGAAGAAGAACCTAAAATAAAAGGTGTTTGTGGGGTGATAGTCCCTTCTTCACCATAGCCCTTAACATGGACAATTTGATTACCTTTGACCACTCCAAGTGAAAGTCCTGGTATATGGGCAGCTTTCATTTCCGTTCGAACATATTGATCTATTTGTTTTATTTTATCTCCTTCGTCCTTTGCCGCTGCCTGCCCAATAACTACTGGGAAAATTGAAAACCAACTAATTAAAACTAAAGTAATTATTTTTCTCATCATTCATGCTCCTCATTGTTAATTTCTTACTTTAGTGTAATGAGAATCCATGAAAAAAAGGAGGGTGATTTTTTCTCCCCTCCCCTACTTCCGACGTTTTAGTTTTCGCGAAATATTTTTCATATGTGTTCCAATTGTATCTAATGTGGTATGAAAATACTGTGCCATCTGTGGGCGTGTGTACCCTTCTTCCTTAAGGGTATATATATTTTTCTCCATCGGCGTGAGTGATTTTAAACGAATTTCACGAAGAATAGCCCCGGTTGCATTGGGATGCAAGGACACTTCGTTACGATAAGCCTCTCGTATACAATCCAAGATATCTAGAAAACTAGACTTATTCACATAATTGACAGCCCCGTACTCGATTGCTTTCACAATCGTATCCCGGTCACCTAAGGCTGTTAGCATAATAATTTTAATCCCTTTTCCCAAGCTGAAAATCTCGAACGTGGCCTCGATCCCATCCATATTATTTTCCGTCAAATTGATATCCATGAGAATGACATCCATTTCAATTTCCTTCGCTGCTTCAATAGCCTCTTCTTTTGTTGAAACAACCCTAACCACTTCCAAATCGGATTCCTTTTCAAGGTCATCAACAATTTCCCTTTGCCATCTTGGGTCATCTTCAACCAGCATGACTTTTATTTTTTTCAAACGTATTCACTCTCCGTATTCGTGTGGTGGTTTTCTTAAGCGGTATTCGAATCTGAATGGTTGTGCCCTTCCCCAGTTCCGAGTATGGAATCGAAAATGTTCCCCCGTGTTTATTGATAACATAATACACATAATAAAGGCCAACACTATGATGAGAAACTGTTTTCTTTGTTGTAAATAATGGAGTAATTACATCCTGTATATGCTCTGGATGAATCCCTTTTCCATTATCAGATACTTCTAAAACAGCAGATTCATGCCCTTTTCGGTAAAGGGAGATTCGTATTTTTCCATTTGAGTGTTCTATCGCTTCTGAGCAATTGGATAAAAGGTTCAAAATGCATTCTTTTACATGTAATGGGTCAATCTCTAAGTAGATGGAATCTTCTGCGTTCACTTCCAGTTCAATTGAATTACCTATCCCTGCTTGAAAGTTGGATACTGCTTCAAAAACAACCTCATTAAATGATTGATTACGAAGACTCAAGACCATATTGTCGGTTTTTTTCACTGCTAAAATCATTTCATTCATATGGGTTAACGATTCATCCATCAACTCGAAATTTTTCACGAGTAGGTCTCTTATCGAATCGTCTAACGAGGAAACAATCCGTTTGCTACGTTCATTTAGATAAAAAAGGCGGTTGATTTCATTTTTTAACGTATGCATAACCATGGAGTCGGCTTTCATTTTTAGTTCTATGGGGTCTTGTTGGAAAGTGAATGTCTCATAAATAAATTCTGATCCCTTTGCTAAGTACCGTTTAAGTAAAATGGCGGTAAGACAAAAGGTGAATACAAGTAATCCCCAAGTAGTGGTCTGCGATGGAGAATAGTTTGATATTTTGATAGCTAAAGAGATATCAATGATTAGTGTGAGAATTAAACTGAGCAGACCGAAAGTGAAGATTTTCGCATCGTTATTGCCAGAATGAGCCTTTGAGATACTGCTGATAGCAATAAAAATTACGGTTGCAATGTTTAGAATGCTGTATGGAAAAAAGCTTGCTTCAAGACGAACTATGGATGAAAGGGATAGCAAGATGATCGTCCCCCAGCATAACAAATGTAGCTGCCATAATTTCTGATTGATTTTATGTAGGCCTTGTCCAAAAATTTGTTCGTAAAAAAGTAAGAAAAAAGTTCCCGCACCATAGGAGGCATATTTTAAAAAGGTTGAATATCCTTGGGCTTCATTTACTTGCCATACACCCAATAGGTTAATCGACATTGTTGTTAGGAACAATCCGAAGTACAAGAGATACGGATGGTTCTTCTTAGGTAATGAATATAGAAATAAAAGGATGAAAAAGACACTCAGGCTAAAGAAGACATATATTAATGACAGTTGGATATTCACAATTTTTAATTCTCCAAGTTTAATAGTATTTTCCATTATTATAGTGAATTTCCAAGGTTTGGACAAACCTTCCTTCTACATTGTAGATAAACACCTAAAAATTTTTAAAAAATGGAGGCTTTTTTATGGAAGCTGCATTTAATATATATGAAGGAGATGATGAGGTATGGCAGAGATAAATTTTCATCAACTTGCTCATGAACTATTAAAAAGAGAAGTTGAGGTTGTTACCCTTCAAGGGACTTTTACTGGAAGACTGCTTGAAGTTGGTCAAGATGTTATTGTGTTGGAGACAAGGGGCCGGATGCGTTCCACGTTAGTGGCTATTCGCATTGAAACCATTGTTGCTCTCTTCCGTGTAGAACACATGCAAAGAAGAGGTCCATTTGGCTTTAATCAAGATGAATTTGTAGACGATCGTGATCATGGTCATGGCCATGACCAAATGGAAAGTAGTGACCGTTAACACCTGTGATTTTAAAATAATCTTTTTAAGCAAGAGCAGTTAGCCTTTATCAACTGCTCTTGTTTTATTTTGCTAAATTACAATTGAAAGGTATAACAAGTTACCCCCTCAACTTGTTTAAAACCTTCTTGAATATATAAAGCTTTGGCCCTTTCATTTTCTGAGTTCACACACAGAATTGTCCTGTCATATGAAATTTGTTTGGCAAAGTGCAATAAATAACGTAGGAGGATCCGTCCCAACCCTTTTCCCTGGTATTCAGGCAGGATTACAATCGGACCAATATTCATAATCGGTGCATCTTCGTATTCATCAACGGACCCGCGAATGACTCCTACAGGTCGACCTTTGTGATAAAAAATTAAGGACGCCCCTTCAATATAATCATTATTTGCCATCATTTTCGCAACCATATCTGGCGTTTGTGGTGTTTCACTCCCCTTTAGATTGGCGAAGCCAGCGTTTCGAACCGTACACCATGCTTCTTCATCCACTCCTAATCGATAGGGGCGAATTTCAAAACCTTCCGGCACGGTGAACTCCGGTACCGCTTCATCACCTCTTACTAGTAAAAAAGTGTATCGCTCCGCCGTAAATTTCAATTGTTCCATAAACTTAGCCAATTTATCATTTGCAAACGGGACAAACAAAAAGACTTCATCCAAACCGGTTGTCTGCTTTACCATTTCCTGCATTAATAGGTTGTAGCTCTCGATATTTTCCACTTCTGAATGAAAAATCCTAAAACGCGCTTTCCTACCGCGTCGATGATAATCACTAATTATCAGTGAGGCAGCAGCGATTAATTCTCCCTCCTGATTAGTTAGGATGTAGGTCGGATTTTCCTCATTTGGTTGAAAGTTAGCTAGATGGTCGTCATACAAAAATGAATCATCTATTTCGGCTTTGTGTTTCTTACAATATGCAACAAAATCTGGTAATCTCTCATGGCTTAAATATTCTACTTTCATTTCTTGCACTCCCCTTTGTGCTGCAATCTTATTATTTTTCTAGTTCAAATTCCCGTTTTCCTGCTATTACTGAATCAGTTTTTTTAACATTACAGCCCGCGCATGTTAAAATAAGGGAATCTTAATGTTAACAGGGGGATTGGATTGGAAGAGTTTGTTTATGTTATAAGACCAAAGCGGGAACATTTTATTGAGACCATGACTGATGAAGAAAATGCAATAATGGGAAATCATTTTGATTATTTAAAAGAACTTTTAACACAGGAAAAACTAATCCTTGCAGGTCCATGCCTTGATGGCGCCATGGGAATTTGTATTTTTCGTTCAGAATCATGGGATGCTGCGCAGAAGATCATGGAGAATGATCCCGCAGTTGTTGAAGGTGTTATGAGTTGTGAATTACATAAATACCGTGTTTCCTTAATGGAAGGGCGGAAATAAATTTTTTAGACAGAAGGGGTTCCATTGACTAAAGACAACAAAATGCTTCGATTTTCCGTAACCTTGGCAGTAGCATTCATCGGTGGCCTTTTATTTACGGTCCTTCATACCCCGATTCCGTGGCTGTTGGGACCGATGACAGCAGTATTAATTGGAGCCAGATTTAGGAAGATAACGTTTTTCTGGCCGAGTTATATCCGTGATACGGGGTTAATACTTGTCGGATACTCGATTGGTCTTTCGTTTACGAAAGCGGCATTTTTACAAATTGTAGCTAAATTACCTTCTATGTTGCTAATGACCGTTTTACTGGTTACCTTTTGTGCTGGGATTGCCTTTGTGGTGTCTAAGCTTTCAGGAGTGGATTATCCCACAGTATTAACAGGGAGTATTCCGGGGGGCCTTTCACAGATGATTATTTTTGCCGAAGAGGTCAAGGGAATCGATATTACTACGGTTACCTTTCTGCAAGTAGCAAGGTTGTTAATGATTATTTTCTTTGTTCCCTTTCTTATCCTGGGGTCCTATTTTAACCATACACCTGTTCAGACAGGTGTTGATATTATTGAAAAAGGAATACCATTCACTGGACCTTTTTTCCCAACAGTAATCATGTTTGCTGTACTCTGTATTATTTGTGCTTTTTTAGCAAAAAAGCTTAAGTTTCCTACCCCATTTTTGTTAGGGCCGATTCTTGGAACAGCTATTGCTACGATTTCAGGTTTCCATGGGCCGTCATTATCACCTGTGGTTTTGGACGTGTCACAGTTTTTGATTGGCGGCTACATTGGATTGTTATTGAAGCCTGAAAAATTACAGCATAAGGCAAAGATTATTACTCTCGCACTCATTAGTGGGATGGTTATGATTTTGGGGTCGATTGGCTTAAGCATGCTTCTCGTGTCGTTTTACCATATTGCGCCGTCCACTAGTTTTTTGAGTTTGGCACCCGGGGGTATGGATCAAATGGGCATTCTCGCTCACGAGGTTCATGCTGATTTATCAATGGTAACAGGGTACCAGCTTTTTAGATTATTTTTTATCTATTTCGCGGTACCACCGTTGCTTAGAGTGTTTTTTAAGATTGGCTATCGTGGCTCTGTTCATTAGAATAGAGCTATTTTTTTACTTCTGCTTCTTCAACTAACGCCACCTATATATCTCAAAATTAATTATTTTTAATTTGAGATATATAATAAAAATTAATTATCCCCTCTATTACTCATGGGCAAACCAGCTACACCCCAATTTTCAGGTGGAATGTCATGTAGTAATACTCTGATTGTTTCAGGTGAATTACCTAACGTCCGGCTAACTGCTGCAGTAATCTCTGAAATCAACTGCTGTTTTAATTCTTTTGATCTACCCTCAAGCAAGTGTACTTGAACAATTGGCATTTTAAACCTCCCAATTTTTAAAGAACAGTAAAATCAATTTTATCCAACTCAACAAATTCAACCTCAATGGAATCCCCACTAAAAACATGAATGGCTTCCGTTATTCCACCGGTTAGGACAATCATCCCAGGTTCAATACAAAGCCCAGAGGAATGTAACATTTTGACCAATTCAACCACCGAACGAACAGGGTCTCCCATAACGTCTGAACCTTTTCCTAATTGAATTATTTTACCATTTAACATCATTCGAACCTTCGCTTTTTCCCATTGAAACTTATTTGGTTCATATATTTGTTCCGAAAGGAAAAATTTCGCACTGGAAGCATTATCTGCAATTACATCAATGAGGTTAAATGAAAAATCTTTATACCGACTGTCAATGACCTCTATTGCAGTCATGATCCCTTCAGTAGCCTGCCAAACATCTTGCTCAGTGACATTATTTCCTTCCAGTTTTTTATTAATTAAGAAAGCAAATTCCGGTTCCACTCGTGGGTGAATCAAACCTTCCAAAGAAAGTTCCTTATTGGACATCTCCATTGACTTAAGCAATCTTCCGTAAATGGGTTGATTAACCCCTACGGATTGTTGCTTTGCGAAACTGGTTAGCCCCATTTTCCAGCCAACAAATTGATCGCCATCTTGTAATTCTTTTTTCATGTTGGTTTCTTGAATTTTATAAGCATCCTCAATGGTAATAGAGGGATACCGTGTTGAGATTTTATCCATTTCTACAGCACTTTTTTGGTGATTGTAAATTTCATTAGATATGACATTTAAATTCATGTTCACATTCTCCATTTTTTTTTTAATAAATTCAATGACATTATCCAAATAAACTATCTTTGTAAATCATTTAAAATCCAAGATTTAAAATCCTGAAGATTTTTTTCGGATACAGTGTGTCCTTCCAGATAAGATTTAAAAGTCACGGGAATCCCAAGCTCAGTAAAATAATCGACATTTTCTTTCCCCCACTCATATGGCAGGACCTGATCAAATTCCCCGTGTGATATAAACACTGATAAATGCTTGCCTGGGTTTGTGATGTATTCTTCCTTTACAAATTGAGGAATATAACCACTTAGTGCCACTACACCCTTAATTTTGTTTCCAAGGGTGAGTGCTAATGTCATTGAAACAATAGCTCCTTGGCTAAAGCCCAACAAATATAATTGATGTGGATCTATTTCATAGTTTATTGATGCATATTCAATAAATTTAGCGAGCTTTTTGATTCCGTCATCGAATACTTCTCGATGTGGTTTTCCATAGCCTTGGATTGTAAAGTAGGCAAATCCCGGTCCTTGAGTCAAATGTCCCCTTATACTAAAAATAAAGAAAGAATCCTCTAGACCATTAACAAGTGACAACATATTTTGTTCATTGCTACCTATACCATGCATAACAAACAATGCGGGATACTTTTTCCCAGGAATCATATTCTTAGGACGGCGAAGTTCATATTTCATTTCGGTTTCCATTTTCAAAACCTCCTAGTATATAACATAATTCGATAAAGTTTTCTTATATGAATTTTTGTTTCTTATAAAATACCAAATGCAAATATGTAATGTCAACGGATTTTTCGTTAATATAGAATAAAGTTTACTATTAAAAAACTATTTGAGGTGATACATATGGATATCGGCTCTAAAATTATATCGTTGAAAAAAACCTTAATTTATAGAGATCGCTATCTTAGGAAAGCATCATTTTTAGAAACTCGTATCATTTCACTAGAAAAATATTTATTAAAATATTTTTCCACCTTTAAATGTAGATTTTTTTCATACCACCTTGATTGTCCATGTTCTTCAAATAATTTTGGCATTCCTAATCTCTCTGAACGTTTGCCCATTGCACCATCTCCAATAGATAAGGTATCAATCCAAATATGGTCCACGATTCCATCCAATGCTTTTGGAAAGTCAGGGGTAAATGGTAAAACTGGTGAAATAGAAGCTTGAGTTGATATCCCTGCATCATGAACTTCTTTTAGGGCTTTTATCCGTAATTTAATTCCGGGTGCATATGGAGCAAATATTTGCTTAATATCTTCCCTGTCTGTTTCAAGAGTCATGGATACAAGGACATCGCATTTTTCTTTTAATTTTAATAACAAGTCAATATCTCTTGTAATCAGTGGTCCTCGTGTTTGGATTTGAATAAAATCAGGAGGATTTTCAATCATTTCTTCTACTATCCCTCTTGTAATTTCTGTTTTACGTTCAATTGGTTGGTAAGGATCAGTTGCGGAAGACATAAAAATGTTCAAGGGATTTTTTTTCTTCCGTAGTTTCATAATTTCTTTGCGGTAATTTTCTGCCGCGTTTGTTTTAATGTCCAACCATTCTCCCCAAGGGATTTCTTTGAATCTTTGAATTGGCATTTCTCTTACATAGCAGTACCTGCAAGCAAACGCACAACCACTATAAGGATTCAATGAGTGTGTAAAGCCAACATCCAAATAACCTTTTGCTTCAGTAAGAATTTTCTTTGCAAGCATTTCTTTCATTTTAATTCCCATTTGGAGTGCACCTCTCTTTAAGTCTATCTAATAATTAGAGCACTCATAGGAATTAACTACAACAATTTTTCCATTAGCTTTATTGCTTTCCATCAGGAGATGCGCCTTATCGATTTCAGTGAGTAGGAAAACTTTTGCAATTGGCACGTTAATTTGATGTTTTTCAATATGGTTAAATAGTTCGACGAGAATTTGCTCTTTAAAATTCACCCCACTGTCAAACTGTGTAAAATATGCACCCGAAGGAATATCCATCATAGGTTCAAATTTGTCCAACACCCATTTTCCACCTAAGATTCCGGTCATACATAAGATCCCATGCACAGAAAGTAACTTCAGCGAATGTTTAACCGTGATCGTGCCAATTAGTTCTAAAACTTTATTTACACCTTTTGGAAAAAGGGAGAAAAGTTGATCTGACAAACTTTCATCATCAAGTAACACAAAATTATACGTTACTTTTTCAGGAGACCTTCCTGGGTTAAGAAGTCTCTTGCCACATCTTCGGCGCTCTTTCCTTTAACACCAACTTCATAGTTCATTTTTTGCATTTGGCTGTCGGTAATCTTTCCGGCAAGTTTGTCCAATGCTGGTACAATTTCTGGATATTTATCTATTGTTTCTTGCCGCAATAAAGGTGATCCTTGATACGGCGGGAAGAAATGTTTATCATCTTCAAGAACAACCAGGTGGTATTTTTGCAGTTCACCATCCGTTGAATAGGCATTCATAAGATTTACTTTGCCTGTTTGAATGGCATGATACCTTACGGACGGATCCATGGTAACAATTTTAAAATTTATTCCATATTTCCGTGACAAACCTGGATATCCATCTTCTATATCAGCAAACTCCGGATCAAAGCCGGCTGTAACATACTGTTCTACGTTTACGAGGTCTGAAATCTTTTTCAGATTATACTTTTTAGCAAAATCTTCTGAAACCGCTATTGCATAGGTGTCATTAAATTTCATTGGAGATAACAATGCCATGTTATATTTTTTTGCCATGCCTTCTTTTGCTTGTTTGTAGACTTCTTTACTGTTTGTACTTACAGGGTTCTCTTTTAGTAAGTTGGCAATCGCTGTCCCAGAAAATTCAGGATAAATATCAACATCCTTCGATATTAATGCATTAAAAACAAAGGTCGTATCGCCTAATCCGGTTCTAAGCTTCACTTTCAAATTTGTATTTTCTTCAATCAATAATTTATACATATTGCCTAGGATTTCCGGCTCTGGGCCGAGTTTACCAGAAATCACAATCGGCTTTTGCTCATTTTGAAGAAGGGTCGGACCAACCATAGAACCAATGATTAGAACGGTAACCAGTGCAAGAGCACCTGAGGCAACCATAATCTTTTTAAAGGAAGTTCTTTCGAGTCTTCGCAGTAGTAGATCAAAAATAATCGCTAAAAGGGCAGATGGCACAGCTCCGAGAATAATAAGTGAATAATCATTTCGGGATATTCCAAGTAGAATAATATCCCCTAATCCACCTGCTCCTATTAAGGAAGCAATCGTGGCCGTTCCTATTATAAAAATGGTAGCCGTTCGAATACCAGCCATGATAACAGGCATGGCTAAAGGAAGCTCGACTTTTAATAGTCTTTTTCTTCTGTTCATTCCCATGGCACTGGCAGCTTCCAATAATGATGGTTCTACCTCTTTAATTCCCGTATAGGTGTTCCGTAATAGAGGAAGGAGAGCATAAGAGATTAGCGCTATCACAGCAGGGACGGTTCCTATTCCAAAAAGTGGAATCAAAAGACCTAACAAAGCTAAAGAAGGAATAGTTTGCAACACTCCAGTAATGCCAATGATATATTCTGCTATTCTTTGTTTTCGTGTTAAATAAATCCCTAGCGGTATCGCAATAATTAATGAGAAAAAAAGGGCAATTAACGATATTTCTAGATGTTGCAAAAGAGCGTTCAAGAGCTGAGATTTCCGATCTGACAAGACACTTATCAAATTACTCATGAATTTGCCCCCCTTCTCTCAAATATTGAGACATTACTTTTAGAGCAGTTTGCCTGAGGATGATCCCGATTTCTTTTCCATTGTCCTCTACAGTAATTTGTTCAAACGATGTAAGATGTTCTAATACCTCATCTACTGGAGTTGATAAAGAAATGGTTTTAGTATCAGATAAATATCCGTTTACTGCTGGAATAGGTGTAATAAGTTCATTCAAATTAATCGATAATTTACGGCTGCCAACAAATTCACGCACAAAACCATTCACAGGATTGGTTAAAAATTCTTGTGGAGTGCCAATTTGAATGATTTCACCATCTTTCATCAGACAAATACGATCCCCTAGTTTCAAAGCTTCTTGCATGTCATGAGTGACAAACACAATGGTTTTTTTCAGTTTTCGCTGAATTTCAAGCAAATCATCCTGCAATTTTTCCCGGTTAAATGGATCAAGCGCACTAAACGGTTCGTCCATCAAGATAATTTCAGGATCCGCAGCTAAAGCTCTGATTACGCCTACTCGTTGCTGTTGTCCGCCCGAAAGTTCACTAGGTTTACGATTTCGATATTCTTTTGGATTAAGACCTACCATTTCTAGCAATTCGTCAGCACGAGCAGCGATCTTTTCTTTGTCCCAATTTACTAGTTCGGGAACAATCGCAATATTTTCAGCAATTGTCATATGTGGAAAAAGAGCAATTTGTTGCAGAACATACCCTATATTCCAGCGAAGTTCATTGATATCATAGTCACTAATTTTCTTCCCATTAATCCAAACCCAACCTTTTGATAATTCGATGAGACGATTAATCATTTTTAATGTGGTTGTCTTACCAGAACCACTGGGACCAATCAAGACAAAAAATTCGCCTTTCTTTATTTCGAAATCTAAAGATTTAACGGCAAAGGTTCCATTAGGGAAGTGTTTCGATACTTGTTCAAATCGAATCATTTTACCTCTCCTTTTTTTATTATAGCTTACCCTATTTTAACTAATAAAAATTACCACTACATAGATATCTATGTAATATACCAAAAAAATTTAAAACCTATTTAGTATTTTTTCTAAAAAATGTTCCAACTGTTCTTTTTCAGTGTCCGAAAAACCACCATAAATGACAGTATTCAATTTATCTGAGATCTCGAGAAAAATTGGTTCCAAATGGACTCCCTTTTCCGTTAGTTTGATTAGCGTTACTCTACTATCCTCCCAACTCTTTATTCTCTCGACATAACCTAATTTTTGCAACTTATCAATTAAAACTGTTACTGTAGGCTGCGTGCGATGGATTTTTTCAGCCAGTTCCTTCACAGATAAACCGTTTTTTTCGTAAAGGCACACTAAAATATCTCCATGAGAAGGGGCAATACCATTCACACAGTGTTTGCCAAGCTCCGACAAAATCAAATTGTTTACTGCGTCTCTAATCTTTCCAAATTTGGATGCTGTGTCATATTTTATCATGTTTTTCATTATACATAGACATCTATATATTTTCAAGTGAATAAACGAGTCAATAGAAAATGTCCTATTGACTCATTTATTTATTATTGATCGCTTTTTTTACCCATTCATTCTGCAACTGTAACTGTTCGCTTTGCAGGAATTAATTAAAGTTCAATGGTCGTAATTTTTCTTCGATCTCTTTTCGATTTGGTTCCAAAAATGGTGGAAGTGCTAGTTTTTCCCCCATTGTTTCCATTGGTTCATCTGTCGCAATTCCTGGAGTATCTGTTGATAATTCAAATAAGATACCATTGGGTTCCCTGAAATATAATGCCTTGAAGTAATAGTGTTCCACTTTCCCTGAATTCGGTAACCTGTATTCCTTCAAACGCTCTGCCCATTGATCATATTCTGCCTCATTCGGAACACGGAAGGCAACATGGTGAACACCTCGAAGACCTAAGCGTACTCTTGGCAATTCGGGTTTTGTTTCAATATGAACTTCCGCACCGCTGCCGCCTTCACCAGTTACATAAATCAATATATCTGGATAATCCCCATCAAGGGAAGGATAAGAACCTCCCATCAATTTCTTTGTATTTTAGAATAAATGTGAATCTTAAACATATCGACCGGGACCAAACGAAAGACAAATAAACCAATATATATCATCTTAAAATCCCCCGTTTTTTATCTCGAATCCGAGATAATTTATTAAAAAAAATGAAAGTTTTCTAAAACAAAAAATTCCGTGATACGAAGCTTGTTTCCCTCTTAAAAAATCTCGAATTAAGTTATCTTGAATAGATAATAATAATCCTTATAAAATTTTTTGTCAATAACATTTTATTTAGTGGAACAACGAAAAAAGGCTATAAGAGAAGCAAGGCTCTATTGGCCCTGCTTGTTATTCGACTATTACTTTTCCAACCATTCCTTCTTGGAAATGGTAACGACAGATCAGTTCATATGTACCGGCAGTTTTCGGATTCACGGTAATAGTTTTTTCTTTTCCCGGCTGGACTTCGGCGTCAATACTGAGCTTTTCTACTGTAAAGGTATGCTCTTTCTTACCTTCATTTTTCAATATCAACGTTGTCGTTCTTCCAGTAGGAATAGTAATGACTTTCGGATTAAAGGCATCATCGTACAACTTAACCTCAATCGCTTTCACTGACCCAAAAGACTGTGTTACGACTCCGGATTCAGCAAATACACGGAGTGAGGTTGCAGTTGTCACAACCAAAATCATTGCAAGCAAACTGAAGAATCTAGGTAACCACTTTATAACAGACATTCGCAATCCCTCCTTTCTTTGATACTATTTTTTTCAACTCATAAAAAATTATCACAATATAATGAGTTCAAATAATAACAATGTGTGGAAAATGGTGCAATGCTCTGTCAGATTCCCCACCCCTCATTAGGACTAATAGAACAGTTCAAATCATATTCTTATAAAAGAAATCAATAAGAAGGGGTGTACAGATACTTGAAAAAAGTTAAGGTTAGTTTACGGCCCATTGTAAGTAAGATAAACTTACCCACTGTTTTGAAATCTACTATTCTTCCCCGTGATTCCATTGAAAGATTATTTGTTGCAACCCAAGTAGGAGAAATCTTTTACATAGGAAACGGAGCTGTACGAACTTTTTTAGATATTCGCCAGCGAATCATAAAGCTAGGTGATCCTGGTGGTGGATATGATGAACGGGGATTACTTGGGCTGGCGTTTCATCCCCAATTTTATTATAACGGCTTGTTTTATCTTCACTATTCACTTGCTGGAACACAAGGTCCAGGTGCCCTTCCTGAACCTTTCAATCCTAACCCGTGTGATCCCAATACATTAAACCTAAGGTGGGTAAATAGAGAAACTCTATATGATCATATTGATACAGTGGAGGAATGGTTTTTACCAGCGAATGGTCAACCTCAAAGACGACGGACATTACTTAACTTAAGAAGACCATTTTTCAATCATAACGGTGTCAATAGCTTAAACTTTTCACCTGAAACAGGAAAACTTGTTTTAACAACCGGAGATGGTGGATCAGGCTATGATCCATTTAATTTAAGTCAAGACGATATGGAGATTGCCGGTAAAATCATTGAAATGGATGTAAGTAAGGTTACATTTATCGGTGACCCGCCCATTGTCACACGTTTTAATGAACTTCCCGTGTCTATTCAGGCAACCCTAACGGTAATGGCCAAAGGGGTTCGCAATATCCCGGGTATTTCTTATCAAAGGTTTTATAATCAGTATATGAAATATGTAGGACAGGTTGGACAAGATTTGGTGGAATCGATTTTTTCTTTCCTTCATTTTAAACCCATCCCAGTCACTCAGCTTGTTCAAGCTTCTTTAAGTAACTCTGAGCTTGACCAAGAAGGATTCATTAACTTTGGCTGGCGAGGGTGGGAAGGTGCTTTTCCTACCTCAATTATAGGGGGCTGTTCTTCAAATCCGACTTTGGATGAGAAAACTGTTGCTTATTACAATGAAGCAATAGGAACTTCAGTGAAGCGTATTCAGCCTCTAACTAGTTATTTTCATAAAGATGAAAGGCCCAATAAGTTTGGAGGAACGGCACTTACAGGAGTGCAAGCATTTATGGGGAATGAAATCCCAGAATTAACGGGAAGTGTTGTGTTTACCGATGTTGTCAGAAAGGCAAAACCTCAAACTGCGGCTAGAGGGGTTTTAGCTTATAGCAGGGTAAGAACAGATGGTAAATTAAATGATTTTAGTGTGATTGAAACCGATTATAATTTTGGGTCTAAGTCCGCTTATTATGTTAGTTTGGGAACGAATATAGATCAAACCAGACTATATTTAGGGGTTTATGACTCTATGAAAGTGACTGATTTTAACAAAGGTACTGTATTTGAAATTGTTCCATGATTGATAGAATTACCATGTTAGTAATCAAGCAAAATTGAAATAGATACATTCGATTTCAATTTTGCTTAACTTTCTTTAGCTGTTTTTATCTTCTTAGTTAAATATCCCAAACCAATGACAAGAACTGTAATAGAAGTTGGAATCAATAAATGTAAATCAGGTGGAAGAAAATACTCGAATTTTGGTTCTGCTACCATCATTTCGCCTGCTGTCCAAGCTAATATTCCAGCACCAGCATAAGAGATTAATGGGTACTTTTCCATTGCTTTTAATATTAAATGGCTGCCAAAAACAACTAGAGGTATGCTAACTATAACTCCAATAATTATACCAGCTATATTACCTTCAACCGCACCAGCAATAGCTAGGACATTATCAAGGGACATGATTGCATCAGCAAAAATAATTGTTTTTACAGCGGAAATTAAACTAGAACCTCCTTCTCTATGATAGTCTTCATCATCATCTAGTAAAAGTTTTATGGCAATATACACTAGAAGAAGACCACCTACAAAAGTTACGTAAGGTAAGCCAAGAAGGTATACAATTGCTATTGCAAATAGTAAACGTAAAATAATAGCACCAAATGTTCCCCAAAAGATTGCTTTCTTTTGTTGCTTCTTAGGAACGTTACGTGATGCCATTGCGATTACAACTGCGTTATCCCCACTTAAAACAATATTGATTAAAATAACCTCCAAAAGAACCGCAGAAGACAGACCAAAAATCTCCAAAAATATTCACCTCTTGGATAAGCTAACTAAGTCATTATATTAATTTGAGGTTTAAAAAAGACCAGAACTGCGATATTTTGCAATTCTTAATAGGCCCTCGTTAAATAATAAGTAGTTCAGTTTTTGTGGTGAAACATTGTAAACAGCATATGAATTAGCATCCCCTTTAGCAAAGTAAATAACAGAGAAATTTTCATTGACGTATCAACGTTTTATAAGAAAATAACACAAAAATATCATAGCGAGTAGCACCCCAAATAACACCTTGACAATGGATATTGTCATCGTGTACATTAAGGTGCTATTTTGCTATTTTGCTAGCAATTTGATATGTAATTTTAGCCTTATTCACGAGTACTCAAGGATTTTTTGCATTATATGGTAAAATAAACTTAAAGAATACGAAAATTCAGTTATTCGACTAACGGGACAGTTTATTGGGACACCGCTTTAGAATGGAATAGTTTAAATGACGGAGGTGAATTCCTATGATAATTTGGTTTAGACATTTACCACAGAAAAGTATGGATTTGACAGAATGGACTCCTTTCATACAGAATAATTGGTATCGAAAACATTATATGAAGTTTGTATACCTACTTCAGATAATCATTTTTCTGATACCAACTTACTTTACTACAGGATTTACTAATATTAGTATATCTTTACTCATCATAATAGGTATCCTTATCTTCATCATTCACGAATGTCTACACATTTTGGTAATAAACAAAAAAGGTGATATTAGCCTAACGTTTAGCGGTATATTTTTTTGGCTAAATACAAATGCAATCCTCTCCAAAGTTAGGTTCTGGGTCTTTATGAGTTTGCCCTTTATTGTATTGTCAGTTGTGCCAGTCATTATATCGTTCTATGTATTGGGAAATATCAAATTAATCCTATTGTTTGTAAGTTGGCTCAACACTTTTATTTCTTCCTCGGATATCATTAATTCATTTCTAATTGCAATTAAACCCAAGAACACAGTTTTTTGCAGAGGTTATTACAGAATAAAACCGTTTTAAAAGGTAACTCATATGGCGTTTGAACTAAAGTTAAAGCAAATTATAAAGCCGTTACCTATTATTATACGAGCAGGCGTTTTTTTTACAACTGAACAACATAATAAAGACAAAAAGATTGGGGATATCCCCAACCTTTTTTGTGTATTAATTGTATTGTTAATTCACTTGCTATTTATGCTACTTATTCATATGTTATTTCGGTTGCGATTTTAAGTTTTCTCCAAATTATCGGAACTACTTAGTTAAATAAACCTTTCTTTTTATCGTTTGGCTATGTTAAACGTGCCTGTTAATTTCCGCTCCATGCACTTCGCTTTCCGCGGGCAAGCCGGGGAGCCTCAAGGTCGCTACCCTCCTGCGGGGTCCCCTGCCCCGTACCCCACAGGAGTCTCCGTACTTTCCGCCCCATTCAACATTGTCTATTAAACAACATAGACCTTTAACACAACCTATCGTTTAAAACCGCTACTGGAATGTCTCCTAATTTTCATAGAAATAAGAATTCTAATTTAATATTGCTTCTCTTTAACGTTTACTTCCTTCCCGTGATTCTTTACTGAATGACGCTTTACGGAAGCAGTACCTAGAATGACAAACATGCTTACAGTTCCAATCCAAACTAGACCAGAAACTGGTGAGCTCCAGGCTAAGCCTTTTCCAAAGAAGAAAATTTCTCGAAGACCTTCCACCATAAATCTCATAGGCATCCAAGAGTAAATCCACTCTCGGTAAAAAGGGGACATCATTTCAGGTGCCAGTGCTAATAACGGCCCACCGAAGAAAAGTAATAAAACAAAAATAGGAATCCCCTTAAAGCCAATAAGTGAAAGTACAGCCGAAATCATTAAGATGAAACTAAAGGAAGCAATGGTTAAAAATAAGGCTGTATCCATGAAATAAGGGATATTCAATCCTACTATTCCATCTGCTATCCAAGTAAAGCCAAAGCCAATAACCAGTGATACAAACGCTCCCATTAAAATTTGACCAATCTTAATCGCGAGGTGTTCTCTTCGAGTGATGATTGGCATTTTGCTGACAGCAATAAAGAGGATTGCAGCAGTAGCCATACTTGCCATCCATAATGGTTGGAATAAGGAAACAGGCGCGTTCCCATTCATACTGTTTTTTCCAATCTCGTGTACATTTATCACTTTCTTGGTAATTGGCGTTGCTAAATGAGTAGCCTGTTCCACTGTAATTGTAGTCCCTTGAGCTTCAAATCCTTTTACTAATTGAGTACGAACAGTTTGGTTCAAGTTGTCCACTACTCCGCTCAATAGCTGGCCCGCCATGGTGGATGCCGCCGTATTCATTCCCTGATTGATATAGATTTGCACTTCAGGTGAAGAAGGGGCTGGCATCCGTAATGATGCTTGCTTCGTGCTAAAATCTTCAGGGATCACTAATGCCGCATAATACTTCTGCTGATCTAATCCCTTTTGGACCTCCGCTTTACTCTTTACTTCCACCCACTTAACCACAGGATCCTCAGCCGTTTTGGATGATTTTTGTATCTGCTCCACAATGGTTTGCCCCATATTCAATTTTGGTTGATTAGGGATTTCCACTCCCTGATCCTCATTCACAATGGCAATCGGCAAATTTTTCGGTTGAGGCTGGACCGACGGGAATAATGTTAGTGAAAAAATAAAAATTACGGCCAATGCGATAATTGGGGACAGCCACACTAGTTTGTTTTTTAACATAGAATGGTTTTCCTCCTTTAATTAGAGTTATAATAATAAACAACGTGTTGTTTACTTAATTGGATTATATGTGTAGATCACGTCCTATTCAATAATCAAAAAACGTGAATATGTCGGTTAAGAAACACTTTTAGACCATGTGTTGGATAACTTGAAGGAGGATATACTTTGAGAGTTAGTAACATCGATTTGCGCGTACTTCGTACAAAAGAGGCGATTCGAAATGCATTAGTAGAATTAATGGAAGAAAAGGGCTTTGATGCTATCACCGTGAAAGATATTACGATTAGAGCAAAAATCAATAGGGGCACTTTTTATACTCACTATCAGGACAAATTTGATTTAATGGTCAAATGTCAGGAAGAAATAATGGCTGAAATGGCCGCCATTGTAAAAAAGAACTTGCCAGTTATCGTAGCCCAACTTGGAACTGATACTTCGCCCATCCTACCATTTGCGTTCGCTGTTTCCATTTTCGAATATCTAAATGAGAATAGTGGGTTTATGAAAGCGGTGTTAAGTCCAAAGGGAGATTTATCTTTCATCACCAGACTGAAAGAGTTTATGTGGAAAACCCTGTTTGGTAACCATGCAAATGCACTTATCAAAGAGGAAGATTTACTTGTACCAGGTCAATATTTAGTTTCCTACATATCCTCGGCACATTTAGGAGTGGTTCAACAATGGTTGAATAGCGGCATGAAGGAATCTCCGCAAGAAATGGCTCGCATCCTATCCACGATTACCATTAATGGCCCCTTCTTTGCAGCGGGGGTGAAAAAATAATTTCGCCAGTGAAACAGGATTCCTCTTCCCCGTTAGTAAAACTCGCTTTAGTAATTGGCAAGTTTCTTTATTAGAAAATACAAAAACCTTATTTATATAAATCCTCACTTAGTTGTGATACGGACACACTCCCTTTTATCCTTAAGCGATTAACCAGCAAAAGTAAAATAAGCGGAGTTTTTCCGGTTAAATGCAAAATGGAGCTCATTTCGGGGGAAAATAAGGGGAGTTTTTCCGCTTATGCAAAGAAAAATCTCCCATTTTCGCATTTTTTGAGTAAATAGGCGGAATTTCTCCGTCTATTTACGCTCTTTTTTATTAATAATTACAAATTAAGCGGAATTTTTCCGTCTATTTATCAAATTGGGTACTTAACCGGATCCCCATCGATAATTGCGGACCATTTAGATCCTTGATACGGGAATCAGCAGTCCATCATAATAATGGAGTCAATTGCTATGTCAAAGCTAATGAAATTTCGTAGAATCCTGATAAATAAAGAAAAAGACGTATGCCCATTCATACGTCAATTCTTGTGTCTTTTAATTAAGAAGGTACCCGAAAACGGACTCCTTTGAAATTAAATTTGGCACTCTTTTAATTAACTATTTAATGTTTGCGATAGGAAACTTTTTATTCGTGAAAATTCGTTCCGTCAGTTGTTGCCTTAACGATCCCTGCACGAATGGTAAAATCTCCGAAGTGCTCCCCTTCGTTGCGTTCTTTGGCATAGCGGGAAAGAACCACGTTTAGTTCCTTCAAGATTTCTTCCTCACCGATATTTTCCCGATACATTTTACTTAGACGGCTGCCGTCATGTGCTGCACCTAGATACATATTGTATTTACCTGGCGCTTTACCAATGAAACCAATTTCACCAAGTGCATGTCGGGCACAGCCGTTTGGACAGCCCGTCATACGAATGGTGATTTCTTCGTTACGTAGGCCGTTTTCATCCACAATGGTCTCAATTTTATCAATTAGCTTAGGTAAGTAACGTTCTGCTTCTGCCATCGCCAATCCGCAGGTTGGCAGCGCCACACATGCCATCGAATTGCGACGGAGAGCTGAAAAGTGGCTTCCATCCGTCAAACCGTATTGTTCAATTAGAGCATTGATTTGTTTCTTTTTCTGACTAGATACATTTGCGATAATCACGTTTTGATTTGGTGTTAAATGGAAATCACCTGTATGGATTTTTGCAATTTCACGAAGTGCCGTTTTTAGCTTATAGTCCGCAAAATCTGCGACACGACCACCTTCGATAAATAAGGTTAAATGCCATTTACCTTGTATGCCTTTTACCCAGCCATAACGATCGCCGTTATGGTCAAAATGATAGAGTTTGGCTTCATCTAATTTCCAGCCGAGACGATTTTCTAGTTCTGTCTTTACTGTCTCTAATCCTAAGCGATCAACCGTATATTTAAAGCGTGCATTTTTTCGTGAAGAACGGTTTCCGTAATCACGTTGAATCGTAATTGTTTTTTCTGCAACTTCATACAACTGGTCTGGCTTACAAAAGCCGATAACCTTCGCAAGCTGCGGGTAGGTTGCTGTATCACCATGGCTCATACCCATTCCGCCGCCAATCGCTACGTTGAAACCAATTAGCTTGCCATCTTCCACAATGGCAATGAATCCAAGGTCTTGTGAAAAGACATCGATATCATTAGATGGAGGAACCGCAATACCAATTTTAAATTTCCGTGGTAAATAAAGCGGACCATACATTGGTTCTACTTCTTCCACATCCGGTGTACCGGCTACTTTTTCTTCGTCCAGCCAAACTTCATGATAGGCTCTTGTACGTGGCAAGAGGTCATCACTTAATTTCTTGGACCATTCATAGACTTCTGCATGAATCTCAGACTGATATGGGTTTGAGGCACACATGACGTTACGATTGACATCCCCACAAGCAGCAATGGTGTCTAAAAGGGACGCATGAATTTCTTGAATCGTCTTTTTCATATTCCATTTTAAAATGCCGTGCATTTGGAACGTCTCACGTGTTGTCAGTTTCAGTGTGCCATTTCCGTATTTGTCAGCAAGGTCATCCATGACCAGCCACTGGGATGAAGATGCCACCCCACCAGGTAATCGAACACGCAGCATGAACTGATACGCTGGTTCCAGTTTTTGTTTTTGTCGTTCATTGCGAAGATCGCGGTCATCTTGAAGGTAACTGCCGTGGTGCTTCATGAGTCGGTTGTCATCCTCAGGAATGCCGGCGCTGATTCTGTCGAGCATGACTTCTTTTAATGTACCACGCAAATAGTTGCTTCGTTCTTTGATGTCCTCAACATCACTTGGAGGACCGTCCGGCGCTTTTAAGATTTGTTTCACCATGTTGAAATTACTCCTTTCCATCCCATCAATATACATCCCGTTGGTATCGTTTTTGCTGCTGCATCTCGGCAAGATAGGCTTCTGCTTGTTCACGGCTCATATTGCCTTCTTTTTCAATAACTGAAAGAAGTGTGTGATGGACGTCATGTGCCATGTGTTTCTCATCTCCGCAAATATAAAGGTGTGCTCCTTCTTGTAGCCATTCAAATAGTTCTTTGCTTTGCTCAAGCATACGGTGTTGAACATATACTTTCTCATCTGTATCACGTGAGAACGCCACATCTAACTTAGTCAGTACGCCTTCTTTTAACCACTTTTGCCATTCGGTTTGGTAAAGGAAATCTGTTACAAAATGCTGGTCTCCGAAAAATAGCCATGATTTTCCTTCTGCACCTGTTTCTTCTCGTTCCTGAATGAACGAACGGAATGGTGCTACTCCTGTACCAGGTCCAACCATGATAATTGGTGTTTCTGGGTTTGTTGGCAGCTTAAAGTTCTCGTTTTGCTGTATAAATACAGGCAGTGAATCTCCAGGTTGCAAGCGTTCAGCTGTTAAAATGGAGCAAACTCCCTTTCTATCACGACCATGAGCATCATAGCGTACAGCACCGATCGTTAAATGGACTTCATCCGGGTTAGCTGCTATGCTGCTCGCAATCGAGTAAAGACGAGCAGGTATTTTACGAAGTACCGAAATAAATTCTTGTGCCGATTCTCCCCAATGACCAAAATCACGAACGAGGTCTAGGAGGTCACGTCCACTAATGTATGCTTTCATTTTTTCCTCATTACCCTGTACAAGCAGTTCTTGTAGCTCCTCATTATTAGAAAGCTTTGCCACTTTTTCAAGGAACGGTTTTGATAATACGGTAATCTCAAAATAAGAAGTGAGCGCTTTTTTAAGGGATAGAGCGTCCCCTTGTTTGTTAACGATCACTATTTCTTCCGCATTCCATGGCAATTCAGCAAGGAGTTGTTCAACGAGTGCTGGATCGTTTTCTGGATAGATTCCTAGACTGTCACCCGGTTCAAAAGTCAACCCAGAGCCTTCGAGTGATATTTCGAGGTGACGTGTTTCTTTATTGGAGCCCCGTCCATTTAGATTGATATTGTCAAGTACTTCGGCTTTAAATGGATTGCTTCTTGAATACAAGGATTCAGTAGATTGAACTGTAGCCGCTACTGGACTTTCTTTTAAAGGGGTGATTCCTTCTAGTTCAGTATTTAAGCTGCCGAAGATTCCTTCGAGCCACTCAGATGCTGGCTCATCATAATCCACATCGCAGTCGAAACGTGGATACAGGCGTGTGCCGCCCAGTTCTTCCAGACGAGAATCGAATTCTTTTCCTGTTTGACAGAAGAATTCATAGGAGCTGTCGCCAAGTGCTAGCACTGAGAAATGAAGATCCGTCAGCTTTGGTGCTCTTTTGCTGTGTAAAAACTCATGGAATGTGAGTGCACTATCCGGTGGCTCCCCTTCCCCATGGGTACTTACTATAATAAGAAGGTTTTGGACTTTCTTTAAATTATTTGTTTTAAAATCATTCATAGAAGAGACGGTTACTTTGAACCCTTTTTCCTCTAATGTTTTGCCCGTCTTCTTTGCAAGTCCCCTAGCATTGCCCGTTTGTGAACCATAAAGGATGGTAATTTCTTTTGCAGCTTTTGAATCACTGCTTTGGACAGGAAGGACTGCCCCCTGATTGTTGGCTGCTCCAAGAATAGTAAATGGGGTTGCAGCAAGATAGCCGCTCAGCCAAACTTTTTGGGCGTCAGTTAAGGTAGGCAAAAGGCGGTTAAGTAGTTCTGCCTGCTCCTGATTAAACGGACTGTTGATTACCTGAAGTTGCAACGATATCCACCTCACTAAGGAATAAACTTTTTATTTTTTGTACAATCATGATTCTTTTATATTAGTTATCTAAGAATCTTCTACTTTTATTTGCACAGTTTGTTGACTCTTAAGTTTTTTATAGCGCCCGGGGACTATTGTTAATTGTCCTACGGGCACACATTATTTGCCTAATGCTCTTCTTACAACAATATCCTCAATCACGGGATGACCACTTAAAGGGCCCGTATGAAGGATTTGCTGCCCTTCCTTTTGCCGCTTTCGAACCTCTTGATTCACTTCAGCAGTAAGCAGTCCAGAGAATAATAAATAAGGGACAACCAGCACTCGACCAGCCGCACCTTCTGATATCATCTCTAACCCTTCACGCAGCCTTGGCTCAGCAGCAGCCATGTAACATACAAACACATGTCTGATTCCTAGCCGCTCACTGATTCCGCTAGTGATTCTTGCAAAATCCTCGTGTACAACCGGATCACTGCTACCTCTTCCAACAATCAATATTCGGTCTTCCGGTTCTAAGTCCCCGGCCGTAGAATGAACCAGCTCTGCTATTCCATCTAGAATCGTCCCCTGGACACCAAACGGATCCTTCACATCTACCTCAATATGAGGATATTTGACCTTCAATGAAGAAAGTGCGTGAGGAATATCCTGTTTTATATGCCCTGCAGCTAAAAGGAACAAAGGGATGACAGTAATTTCTGTCGCTCCCCTTTCCACACAAAGCTGAAAGCCTTCCTTAATCAATGGATGGGTCAGTTCAAGAAAACTGATTTCCTGAATCGGAAAATCCACTCGTTTTATTACCCTTTGGATAAAAGCTTTCGCTTCCTCCGCTCCTTTTTTCGAACGCGTCCCATGACCAATGTAAAGTATTGCTTTCATAGAATTCCTCTCTTTTGGGGATCGAAATCTTCGACCACTTAATAACTCAAGACTATTTTAAACATTTATTTTATTCAAATCATTAAATCCAATAGGATTACTATTATTTATTGTAAACTACTACAAGCCCAATAGGAATACTTAATTTCAGCTTATTTTACATCCCGGTCCTCTTTATTTTCCTCTGTTCGGGCTCATAGGCTTCTTATATGCGACCGGTTCCTCTTTCTTTTCCTCTATTCGGGCTCATAGGCTGCTTCTATGCGACCGGTTCCTCTTTCTTTTCCTCTGTTCGGGCTCATAGACTGCTTCTACGTGACTAAGATTATCCATGCCGTATTGGCAAACTAGGCATTATTTCTTCATGGAACCAATTTAGATCTTTATGAAGACGAACAACCTCTCCAATTACAATCATACTCGGATTTGAAACACCTGCAACCTTCACCCGTTCTTCAATCGTTTCAAGCGTTCCAACAACCGTTTTTTGATCACTTAATGTTCCCCATTGGATCAGAGCGATAGGTGTCTGAAGCGGTTTACCGTGTTGTATTAGTTG
Organism: Neobacillus phoenicis; assembly: GCF_047302305.1. Taxonomy (NCBI): domain Bacteria; kingdom Bacillati; phylum Bacillota; class Bacilli; order Caryophanales; family Bacillaceae; genus Neobacillus; species Neobacillus phoenicis. The sequence continues at coordinate 3,423,000 of NZ_CP154847.1, forward strand.
ATTAATAATCGTAGAAAGATGTGAAACTCCCATATAGATACAAAGGGTATCAACCCCTTTTGCTAAGTGTGACCATTGGTGCTCCGCCGCTAGGTCCCCTGCTTGATGACCTGTAATAAAGGCAAAACTTCTACTCAAAAAACGATGGGTGACAGGAATTCCTGCATAAGCTGAAGCGGCAATGCCTGCCGTGATCCCTGGAACTACCTCAAAGGGAACTTCATTCCTCAAGCATTCCTCGGCTTCTTCTCCCCCACGGCCGAACACAAAGGGATCCCCTCCCTTTAATCGAACGACCTGAAGGCCCTTTTTTGCATATTTAACTAAGAAATGGTTTATCGTTTCCTGCTTCATTGTATGGTAATGTGGAAGTTTACCACAGTATACCAGTTGGGCTCCCTTTTTTGAATGCTTTAAAAGTTCAGGATTTACCAGCCGGTCATAAAGGATGACATCTGCTTGCTGCAGGTACCTTAATCCTTTTACTGTAATTAATTCTGGATCACCTGGACCCGCACCCACTAAATACACCTTACCAACCACGGCTACTCATCCTTTCTATATTCCCAGTTAAATAATGTTCTTATCCTGCAAATATTCAAATATTTGTTTAACCGCTTCTTCCACCGTTAATTGATCGGACCTAACCGTTATCTCTGGACATTCCGGCGCCTCATATGGTGAGTTAATTCCTGTAAAATCTTTAATTTCACCGCGGCGTGCTTTTACGTATAGCTGCTTTGGATCTCGTCGCTCGCATTCTTCCAGAGGGCAATCGATAAATACCTCGATAAACTCCCCTTCCTCAAACAGTGCTCGAACCTGGTCGCGGTCAGAACGGAAAGGTGAAATAAAGGCTGTAGTCACAATAGCACCACTATCGACAAACAGTTTGGCCACTTCCCCAATTCGTCTAATATTTTCTGTACGATCCTGGTCAGAAAAACCTAAGTCTTTATTTAAACCATGGCGGATATTATCTCCGTCCAGGACATACTCATTTAATGCTTGACGAAACAATTCACTAGAAACAGCATTCGCTATGGTTGATTTCCCAGAGCCTGACAGCCCCGTAAACCAAAGTACGCAGCTTCCATGACCATTTTTCGAGTGGCGTTCTTGCTTTGAAATCGATGATGTATGCCATGTAATATTTGTTGCTTTAGTCATTGTTCATCCTCCTTAGACCGTCGTCGTTTCTTTCATTCCTTCAATCAACACTTCTACTACTTCTTTACGACTGAAAGTAGATGGTGGAAGTGTTCCTGCTCGCAGCATTTCTCTCACCTTTGTTCCAGAAAGAATAACACGGTCCTCGTTGCTGTGTGGGCATGTTTTATCTGAAGCCATACCTTCACATTTGTTGCAATAAAAGCTATGTTCAAAGAACAATGGTTTAATGCCAAGTTCTCCTTCTTCAAATTCACTAAAGATCAGCTGTGCATCGTACGTTCCATAATAATTGCCGACACCTGCGTGATCGCGTCCAACGATGAAGTGTGTGCAGCCGAAGTTTTTACGGGCAATCGCATGAAAAATGGCTTCACGTGGACCTGCGTAACGCATCGCAGCCGGATACACTCCTAGCTGAACTCGTTCAGTAGGGTAATAGTTTTCTAATAAGACACGATAACTTTTTAATCGAACGTCTGCAGGGATGTCATCTGACTTTGTTTCCCCAACTAATGGATTAACGAAAAGCCCATCTACTGTTTCTAATGCTGCCTTTTGGATGTATTCATGTGCGCGGTGAATCGGATTTCTTGTTTGGAAGCCGACCACTGTTTTCCAGCCTTTTTCTTCAAATAAGGCACGCGTTTCTTTCGGCTCCAACCATACATCTGTAAAGACGCCCTTTTCTGGTTTTTTAATGAGGGTTACTTCCCCTGCTACATAAACGGGACCTCTTTCATAAAGGCGTCTCACACCTGGGTGAGCCAGTTCAAGTGTTTTATATACCTTTAGTGCTTCTTTATCTAAGTCCGGTTCATACCATTCAGAAACCTTAATAACTCCATAAACCTCATTGTTAAAAATCAACTTAATTTCCTCGCCTGCCTTTAATGTGGCTGCCGTTTCAGTGGAAACAGGTAGTGTTACAGGAATAGACCAAATCGTATTGTCAGCTAGGCGCATACTCGAAACGACTGATTCATAATCTGCTTTTCCAAGGAACCCAGTAAGCGGGCTAAATAGTCCAACACCTATTAACTCGAGGTCACTCAAGGCAATAGCATCAATTTCTAGTTCTTTTTCAATAAGTGATAGATCTAAATTTGGCTTGTATGCTTGGATTAGTTTTCCTCCATGCGGTTTTGGTAAAAATGACAACAAAATCAAATCCTTTCTTTAGTTAACCGTTTTTTCGGCTACAATTTTATATATATTAAACTAAGATTCTAATGGAAAATACTTAGTCTTTAGCAACTTCTTGTCTTACGGGAATAGTAGTTTTCTGTTTTTTCATTAATGACAGGACCCCAAACACAGAAATTAACGCACCGCCCATGGCGATAATTGGGTAGAAATTATGTTCAATAATTAACTGAATCAACGTGTAGGAAAGGACCATTGATAATACCGGTGAAACGATCCAGACTGTAAGCAGTTGAACCACAATATCTTTTTTTAGCACGGCTTTCCCGTGTTTCGCAAAGCCAATTCCAATAATGGAAGAGGTCGTGATTTGCGTAAGTGGTACGGGTATTCCAAACATTGATGCAATCGTCACAATTGTTGCACCTGTACCAGAGATAACGCATCCTTCCTCCAGTCTAAGTGTGGTAATCTTTTTTCCGTTTGTTTCAAGAACCCGATGGCCTAATAGCAAGGCGCCTAGTGCAACGAAGATGCCTCCCCAGAGAATACCATCCCCTGTTGAAAGGATGTTGGCACCTACAAGCGGTCCAACCGCATTCGCCACATTGTTCATCCCTGCAGAAAAGGCCTCAAACATACCCATGATTAATACAAGGACAGACAGAACGGGGACTGCTTTGGATGCTTCCAGCCATTTTTTCAGCTGTTTAATTTTCAACACGTAAGAAGCAATAATGGCGATAAGGAAGGCAGCAAATGGTGTCAGGAGCCAAAACAACATAATCCAGACAAGATGACTCACGAATACGGATTGATATACAATCCCAGCACCGACCACTGAACCAACGGCCACTTCACTTGTCGAAAGTGGAATGCCAAATATATTGGCCAAGAACAATGACAAGGCAGCTGATGCTAAAACGATTAAGGCGATTGGAACCGTAAATGTACTATTTGGAACAATTCCGTTGCCAATCATTTTGACCACTTCACCACCGCCAAGCCATGCGCCAAAGAACACTGCAATGGCACAAAGCAGTAATGCTAGCCTCTTTTTAACTACTCCAGCTCCGTAGGCAATTCCCATCGAAGCGGCAGCCCCGCTAGCCCCTATATTAATTGCGAAAAATAATCCGATTGTAATGGCAATGATTGTGAGCAAATGATAAGCCCTCCCTATTTCGTGTGTAATCCACACTCAGTCTTGCTGCTTCCAACCCAGCGGCCAGCACGTGAATCTCCATCCGTCCCAGTTGGCTGTGTACATGGAAAGCATCCGATACTTGGATATCCATGATCATGCAGGGTATTGTACGGCAAGTCTTTTTCTTTGATGTAGCTCCAAACTTCCTCCCAGGTCCAATGAATTAATGGGCAGATTTTGATATTTTGAAATTTGTCGTCCTTATTTATAAACTCTGTATTTGCTCTTGTTGGTGATTGCTCTCTGCGAAGCCCCGATATCCAAGCTTGTTTCGCAGTTAATGTTTCTCGTAACGGAATGACCTTACGAATATTACAGCATTGACCGGGATCTCGTTTCCATAAGGCTGAACCATACTGTGCTGCTTGTTCATCAAGCGTAAGGTTTGGAAGTTTTCGTTCAATTTTCAAGCTAGGAAATCGTGCTTCTATCTTGTCAATGACTTCATAGGTTTCCGGGAAGTGTAAACCTGTATCTAAAAAAACAATATGGGCGTCGGGCTTAATTTGTTGGATTAAGTCAATTAACACGATGGCTTCTGCCCCAAAGCTAGATGCATACACAAGTTCTTGTTCAGAATAGCTACTGTATGCCCATTCTAAAACGGAACGCGCTCCTTTGGTTTCATCCTCATATAAAAATGTATCTGATAGTTCACGCCAATTTTGATAAGTTACTGTAGTCGTCATCTCTACAGGCCTCCTTTTCATTCATAAAAATAAGGTGATCATTTTTTGCTCCGCCTTTTTCAATAGAAAAAGGCGGTCTCCTTGTAAGTAATAGTGGAGACCGCCTCTAGTTTGTCTAGTCAGCGATTTTTATTCGATTGGATACGAACCTTTTCAATTTTTTCAAGTTGCACAATCTTGCCATCCTGGACAACTAGTGTAATTGAACCAAATTGTAAGGTTTCGAGCATTTTCTCAAGCTGAGCGAAGAGTTCTTCCTTTTCGTTTTCTTTCAGTTGGTTCGCCCCCCTTTATCAATCCAGGAAGATTTTATTCATTTACTAATTTAATAATTTATTGAAATTAATCCTACCATACCTATAGGTTTTATGTAAATGAAAAAATTTAATTTTTTGTATATTAATTTTTGCACCTTTTTACACCTTATAATTGAAGTCAAAAACAATAAAAAAATAAGCGTCCAAAATCCGACATTACACCGTTTTGGACGCTTATTATCAATGTCTTTATGACTAGTTTTACCTTTGTTGTTTACGAGAAAAAGGACCTAGGTGATTAAAGCAATGTTTTCCCTGCATCTGGAGAAAGATCTGGGTCACCTTTCCCAACGATAATCGAGCTTTCTGCCTGAATATCATTATCTTCCAGGTTTGCTTCTACATTGTTGGCCGTCTTACTAGACGTACCTTCCTTCACTTTGTTATGGAGTTCTTGTGGTAACATCTTTTCTTCCTTGTTCATATTAACACCATCCTTTAAAATGTAGTGTTGGTTAATCCTTACGAACTATACATTTATATTAACTAACCTTCTTATTAATCTTTCTTGCGGCGGTGAGTTTAACAAATTGATCCGCATGTTCATGACCAACAGCCACGTTTTCATTTACTATTCCCGCGGTGAATAAGTCCTTTTTCATTTTTTGTAAAAGTAAGTCCTTAAAAAGAACCGATCGATTCGGAGCTATTTTTGCTGCTATGTCCCATAACCAATTTTCCATGTGAATACTGATTGCTTTTTTACTAAACTCTTCCGAACCATTCTTAATACCTAACCTTCTTATTGGTTTTCGATCTGTGGTAGCTGTCATTAATTTGCGCTTGTATTGAATGATATTTAAGTATACCTCACCTAACAGTTCAGAAACGGTATCTGTTTCAGTCATTAATTTCTCGTTAATTAGTTCCAATTTTATTTTTTCTAGGAGTAAATCCCTAAAAAACTTAGATCTATTGGACTCTACCTCTTCAACTAAATCCCACATCCAACATTCTAGGTTGAGGCTGACGGATTTTTTCTTATCAGAAGAGATCTCTTGTCTTTTTTTCATTTGATTCTCACCTCAATATAAAATAGTTTATTCAAACAGCCTTTTTGAAATAAATTATCTAAAAAATCGATGCATGGATATTTGCTGATCTCTATTTTTGTTGTAGAGTTTCTCAACTTCTTCCTGATGACAAGCTTCTTGTAGACTGAGCGTCCGTTTTTTTATGGTTATCGAAAGGAATAAAATATTGATAGTCATATCTATCACTCCTTCACTCTAAAAGAGTATTGTTTTATTTGATATCCTTAGTATAGAAAAACTTGGGAAAAATTTAATCAACCGTAAGACGAAAGTTTCCTACAATCTTAGACTCATTCGTTTATCAGTCTTTAGTTGCATATTATAAAACGACCAGTCAGTTTATATCATTATATTTTCTCTTTTGAATTTTTGTCAATTGAATGCGCCTGCAATTATAAATATTTTTATTATTATTTTTACTGAATTTTAGAAACGGCTGATGAATTCCATAGCTTTAGACGAAGAAAAGACAAGAATGGTTTCTTGTCTTTTCAAAGTTTATGATTTTATTTTTTCTAAAAACATTTGTTTCATTTCGGTTAACACTTGTTTAAAAGGATAATCCGTGTAAACGGACTGTATGGTAACTCCATTAATCATCGACCAAAATAAGTCTGCCATTACTTCTGGTTGAAGGTCTTTCTTGATTTCTCCTGATTCTTGTCCCTCTTTAATAATCTCAGAAATCAGGTCGACAAAATACTGTTTTCTACGTTCTGTTAATTTTTCTGCTAATTCAGGGTGTCTTGAGGCATGGAGTTTAAATTCATCATGAACGATAAATTTCCCTTGAATTTCTTTATTAGAAAAGTCAACCCATATATAACAGTCAAATAAGAAATTGATTTTTTCAATCGCACTACTGTAAGTTCCAAGATCCTTCACTAAACTTTCATACGTTTCTTTAGTGTCTGTATTCATTAATTCGAGGTATATCTCATCTTTACTTTTAAAATAGTTATAAATTGCTCCTTTGCTTATACCTGAATGCCCCACAATATCGTCGATGGTTGCCACTTGGAAACCCTTCTTTGCAAAACAAACTAGAGCACTTGCCAAGATCTCCTTTTTTTTCTTCTCTTTATGTGAGTCTGAAACAATTGGCGGCATTAATTTACCTCCGTTCTAAAAAATGTTTAAAACATTTACAAGTTTCTTTAATTTAATTTAAACATAGATGGACCTATTAAAAAAAGACTATTTAGTCTAAATAATATTTTTTACTAGATAAAATATGTTTTGCTTCATATTGGCAACCTGCGAAAAATAATTATTATTGATTTTGTGATTTTTAATGGAAATATAGCAGTAGCAACAACTGACCGAACCTACTTAGTTAAGGATGAAGGGGGTAATAAGTCCATTGTATGGGAGAAAGATGTTGGTGGTAATAACCTTAACTTTGATGAATTATCCATTTATATTGCCAATAACAATGTGATTCATTCATTAAATGGGCAAACAGGTGAACTAAAATGGAGCTATACAATTCCTGCTGCTACTGTGATACAGGGTACCATTTCGGTTTTAATTACCATTGCAATGTTAATGGAAGCCAATAAACTGCCAACCAGTGAAATTTGGGTTGGTCAGCGGCTAATCATTCAGAAATAGCGGCAACAGCCAAAACACATATAGTCATAGCCGGTGATACCCTTTGGAAAATAGCCAATCAATATGGCACCAGCATCCAGGCCATTGTTGACAAAAACAATCTCACCAACACAAACATTTGGGTTGGCCAAAAACTACTTATTCCATAACAGCAAACAGTGTCCACTTGAGGTGGACACTGTCTTTTTGTGGTGCCTGACACCACTATTATTGCATAGGATTGCTGAAGTCGTTTATGAGGATTTGAACTTCGTCGCCTTCATTTATTTCTCCGGGGCGTTCGACAGCGCAGACGATTCCACGTCGCTTGTAGGCGGCTTTGACAAATTTCGCGGCCAGTTTTGGGTGGTTTTCGTAATGTTTTTGGATCATCTCACCAGGAAATATACAGGGTTGATTTTCTCCCATACAAATTAACCCTGCTCCACTTGGGAAGAGAAAACGTGAGCCCATCGTAAGCTTCGTTAGCTCTGGTAATCCGTTCAATAACAGGTTCGCACCCAACCATTCCGGCAGAACATATTCAACCCCGAGGCCTTCTGCTATCTCTACAAGTTCTTCTTCCGAAACAATTGTAATTTGACGACGATTTAAAATTTCCGTCCCTTTTGGATACATTGGCTGCCGTGAATCGGAGGGTACGACCATACCGAAATGACGGTCCCCTCTTATCCCGCCAAACTCAAGTGTGGTATTACCGATCCTTCTTGTCAAAAATGATTCTGGTTGATCTGCTATTAATATGGCATTTATCTTTGCTCCCGCATTTTTCATGATATACCTTCTTCCTTTATAAAAAGTCGAGCCCAGCTTGAGCATCTGAAATTATTTAGTTCCCCATATGTATGTCCTTTATTTTTTGCTAGTGTAACGGCAAGATTATTTCATGGGAACAAGTATAGTGGATTACTACCTAAGGAGTAATTTACTGATGGACATTGTTTTTTTAGCATTGTAACAGTATTTACCCATATAATTATTTTACACCATATTAAAGGGGGAATTGATTATATGAATCAACAAACTTTAATATTGGATTTAGATGATACCCTTATCCACTGCAGCAAGTATTTTATCAGATCAAAAAACCAATTTGCAGAACAGATGCAAGACTGGTTTGATTTCCTTTCAAAGGATGAAATTTTACAAAAGCAATTAGAAATTGATGTAAAAAATGTGGATAAACACGGCTTACATTCTTCACTTTACCCAGAATCATTCGTATTAACCTACAAATATTTTTGCGTCAAATATGGTAGAGCGTTAAAGAAAAGTGAAATCGAGCTTGTTCGTAGAATGGGGCAAGAAGTGTTTGAACTTGAAGTACAGCCCTTTCCTTATGTATATGATGTATTAGATAGTCTGCAGGAGGATGGTCATCGATTGTACCTCTTTACAGGCGGAGATAGGAAAAATCAAAGAAGGAAGATTAATCAGTTAGGATTAGATCGATACTTTGAGGACCGCGTGTTTATCCATGAGCATAAAAATTCTACTACGTTAAAAAAAGTGCTAAATAGAATAGAGTGTGAAAAAAAATCAACGTGGATGGTTGGAAATTCTCTAAAAACGGATGTAAAACCTGCTATCGAGTTAGGCATCAATGCGATTCATATTCCGTCCGATTTTGAATGGAGTTATAATATCATTGATTTAGAAATTGAACCAAGTGGGACATTCGCCGAGCTCGAATCCCTTTTACAGCTTCCGGTTTATTTAAGAGACTATACCTTCATTCATGAAGCAATATAATAGAAAAATGGCTTGGGATTCCCCAAGCCATTTTTCTATGCTTTTTCATATTTCTAAGAATTATTTTGACTACTTAGTATCTCGTTCACTGTTGTTCTCATGGAATAAATGACGGTTTTCTTGTAGCGTGCAGCTATGAGCAGCACTCTAATTTGTTCAGATCGGGATAAATTTTTAAAACGAGGCTCTTGTTTCAAAAAAGAACGAACGATTGACCAGCTGGGTGGCATTAAAGGAAAGTCATCTAGGGGTTGTTTATTCCGTAAACGATAAAGCCACGATATCATTCCGGTTGAACTACTTTTATCGACAATACATGGGGCATAAATATTTTTTGTATGTTTTTTAAGGGATTCGAATCGATCCTGCCCACTCACAATAATATAGCTGCCATCTTTCCGGTTTTTTTTGACAACTAAAACAAACATGCAGTCCCACATTAATCTTTGGAGTTTCTTAATATGCTCCGTAATTTTAAGCGATAAATCAGGTTTGATTTTGTTCAGTGGAATATACTGTATCGTGAATTTCATACTCAGCCCCTCCTGTTTTTCATGCTTATCTTTGGATCCTTGCAGCAGGTGCATTGTACTGATAAAGATAGTGCTAATGATGACCTTTAACTAATTCATCTGTAAGATAATATGTATGAAATGAGCGCATGTCACATACCTATAAGGGGCAATTCAATTTACTCAATATTGCTTTTTAATTTAGCTAATTTCTTAAATTTCTTATCGTAACTTTGTCGTTCAAGAAGATTATGAAGCCAGAACCTTGCCTTTTCTTTATCCCCTATTTTTATAAATGCTTCTATGGCTTTTTTGAGATTGCTATTGTATCTGAAATTTTCATCTTTCATTAATTCTAGACATCGATGAAAGCTGTCTGAAGCTAATTTGTATTCCTTTGTTTTGGAATATAATAATCCCAGATAAAAGTATCCACTTGAAATTTCTTCTTTCCTAAAGTGTAGTTGTTTAACTGCAGAAGTCATAATTTGAATTGCCTTATTTCTTAAGAATAAATTCTCATATGTATTGGCCCTATACACAAAGTCTTCGTACTTCTTTAAGGGTTTAATTAGTGAAATAATCCCCATACCTACACCTCATATCAATAAAAAAGATTTATTTGTAGTTTTCTACAACTATTCACTAAATTAAACAAGCTTTTACATAGCCTATAAAAAAGAACAATGCGATTGGACTCACATTGCTCTTTTACACCCACCTATTTTCATTTTGGATAAAGTATTTCATCAATAATCCCATACTCTTTTGCTTCTTCTGCACTCATAAAATAATCTCGGTCCGTATCCTTCTCGACTTTTTCAAACGGTTGGCCGGTACGTTCTGAAATGATCTCATTAATATGCTCTCTGAGCTTTAAAATTCTGCGTGCGGATATTTCTATTTCCGTAGCCTGCCCCCTTGCTCCCCCTAAAGGCTGATGGATCATGATTTCACTGTTTGGCAGAGCGTAGCGTTTTCCCTTTGTCCCTGCGAGGAGCAACATGGCTCCAAATGAGGCCGCCATACCCGTGCAAATCGTGCGAATGTCAGGTTTAATGTATTGCATCGTATCAAAAATGGCAAATCCTGCAGAGGTAGAACCACCGGGGCTATTAATATAAAGTGAGATTTCTTTATCAGGTGCATCGGCTGCTAAAAATAATAATTGGGCAACCACACTATTCGCCGTATGGTCGTTTATTTCATCTCCAATGATAATAATTCTGTCCTTTAATAATCGTGAATAAATATCATAGGAACGTTCTCCTCGATTAGACTGCTCAATTACATATGGAATTGTACTCATTTACTATTCCTCCTTTAAGCAATGATTGGCTATGCAGCCATACAGAGAGTGCTTGAAGGAGAGAAATTTGGACGGGTCTTTTGGAAACTACTAGAAACAAGTATAGATTCCGTAATAATACTTTTTAACGAAGGTATTGCATCAATCAGAATGGTAGGATCTTGATCTTTCAGCGCCTCATAAAAAAGATCTGCAAGCTGCTCCCGCTCTTCTACATCCCAAAACGATTCCAAATTAAACGACTCATCTTCTTCGTTTGCTTTTTCCAATCGTTTTTTCGCTCGGTGGAGATTGGACTTCACCGCTATTTCTGTTACTTCCAGAATATCGGCTATTTCCTTCAGTTGATATTGAAAAGCTTCTTTTAAAAGAAAGATAACCGCTTGCTTAGGAGTGAAATTTTTCAAAAGCAATTCCACTGAGTCATTTAGAGCATCAAGTTGATGAGTAGTAGCATGACTTGCACAATCAGAATCTGTTTCCATTGTTTCCTTCTTTCTTTTACGAAGCAAATCAATCCAGTGATTGTAAGCCATTTTATTTAACAAAGCAGAAGTCATCTTTTGCGGTTGATTCAAATATCTTAAGGCCTTAAGATACGTTTCTTGGGCGATATCCTCTCCATCCCATTTATTTTGGGTTAAAAAGTGACAATACCGCTGAAGTTTCGGATAATACTCCATCCAAAAGGCTTCCTCAAACCCGTTTTCGTCCTCTGAACTTTCTATGTTGTCCTGTCTAAGCTCGTGTGACATTGATTTCACTCCTTTGCACTCTCTACCCTATAAACGTTTCAAGGAGGGTGAAAAGATACGGGGTCAAAAAATTTTTTTGTTAGTGATACTATATGTGGCTCGGATTGGAATTAACCCTGTCCATCCTTTATTAATGCACTAGGTAGACCCGCTCAGGGCGGCCAACAGTCCCATATGAGAGGTCTGCCTCAATTTTTTCTTCTGACACCAGATGTTCTAAGTATCGTCTTGCAGTCGTGCGACTGACGCCAATTTCTTTAGCCACCAGCTCGGCCGTAAGCCCTCTACCTTCCCTGCCTAGGACCTCCAATACCTTTTCAAGTGTCAGCGGATCGATTCCTTTAGGTAGATAAACCCTTTCATTCCCTCCACCTTCATTCTCTTTGCGCAACAGTTTGTCTACCTGTTGCTGGGTGACATGAAGACTCTCTCTGCCAAATTGGATCAGTTTTGTATGATACTCTTTATATCGTAACAATGATTGTTTGAAACGTTCAAACACGACGGGTTTAATAATATAATCGAATACACCAATACTAATGGCTTCCTGAACTTTGTGAATCTCTTTTGTTGCTGTAATCATGATGACATCCATTTGTTTGGTCTGCTGTTTCGTTTCCTTTAGTAAGTCTAGTCCATTCATATCTGGAAAATACACATCTAGTATAAGTAAGTCTGGCTGGAGGATCTCAATTAACGTTTTTGCCTCAATATAACTGGCTGCAATCCCAACTGTCTCAAACCCCTCTATTTGTTCAAGAAACCGCTTTTGGATTTCCGCTACCCTTAGATCATCCTCAACAATTAACACGGTGATTGTTTGACCGCTATTCATACAAATCCCCCCTTGCTTTTTGGTATTGCTACTGTGAAAATCGATCCTTCTCCCGCATTCGAAGAAAATGTAATTGTTCCCCCTAAGTCATTTAGCGCTTTTTGCACTAAACTAAGTCCAATACCAGCATTGCTGCTTGTATTTTTTGTGGTAAAACCTGCCTGAAAAATCTGTTCACTCGTGTCTGAATCCATCCCTTTGCCGTTGTCCTCTACTTCAATAATCAGTTCTTTACCCAAATCGGTCAAAAATAAAGAAACACTCTTTTCTTGCTTTTCATTTTCCTTTACAGCTTCAAATGCATTATTGATGAGGTTTCCTATTACTGTTACTAATGCCTCTCTGCTAATTTCAGGTGGAACATCTTTAAAACTGCTTTCTCTATCGATCGAAAAATGTATTTTCAACTCGCTTGCTAAACTAACTTTTCCTAAGATAAACCCTGCAATAATAGGATCAGGTACTTCTTTCATTAAGAATTGAATGAACCCCTGGGCAACATCTACTTCTTTTGAAATAAAATCAATGGCTTCCTGATAGGACCCCAGTTGAATCAGGCCAAGTAGAGTATAGAGACGATTCGAATATTCATGGGTTTGGGCGCGCAATCCCTCTGCGTAGGCTTTAACATGGGATAATTCCTGCAGTAGCTGAGCAAGCTCCGACTTATTTCGAAAACTGGCAACAGCGCCAACTACTTCCCTTTTGTTATTAAAAATAGGAATACGATTGGCTAAATACACCTCGCCCATAATAATTATTTCCTGGTCATACTCGGCTTGTCCCGTCCGAACCACTTCAAGCAGGTTGGTATTAACCAGCACCTCTTCAATTTTTTTTCCTCTCAGCAGGATATGATTGGGCACCTTCAAAATCGTATGAGCGGTTTCATTCACGACCGTAATTCTCCCATCGGTATCGATGGCAATGATTCCCTCATGAATAGATTCCAAGATTGCGTGTTTCTCTTGGTACATCCATGCGATTTCTTTTGGTTCTAGTCCAAAAATAGCTCTTTTAATATTTAACGAGATTAATAGAGCTGCCAATAACCCGCCTATTAATATAATTAATGCCGCAACAAAAATTTTCTTCTGTAACTTTGAAATCTCTTTTTCAATATCCGTTTGCAAATAGCCAACTGAAACCACGCCAATGACTTCCCCATCACTAAAAATGGGGGCTTTTCCCCTAAGGGAAGGACCTAACGTCCCCGTCGATTCGGAAATAACAGACTCTCCTTTAAATACTTGACCATTGTCTCCCCCTACCATTTTTTGACCCAAACGATCCGGGTTGGGATGCGAGTAGCGGATTTCGTTTCTGTTCCCTATGACGATAAATTCTGCCCCCACTTGTTTTCTAATATTTTCAGCAATGGGCTGAATAATCGTTGAAGGATTATTGGTCCGAAACGCTGACTGAATCTCTGGCATATTGGCGATTGATTGAGCAACTGATAACGCTTTGGACCCGATTTCATGCTTCAAATTTGATTCCATAATATTTTTAAATGTAAATTCTATAATCGTTCCAAGGACAATAATAAGTATGGAGATTCCTAGCATTAGCTTCGTATGTAAGCGCATAAAAACACCTCTAACTCTATCATAATAAAAAAAACTCCTATACAAAAGGAGTTTTTTCTCAATCTTCAGAATCTTACCCTTCTACATTGATGATTACTTCTTTCCCTCTTCGTTTCATCATGAACGGAACAACCAGCCAAAGGACAGTGATGAGAAGGAATGCTAAAGAAATCGGCCGTGTAACAAATACACTGTAATCACCATTCGATATGGTCAGGGCTCTTCTAAGGTTATTTTCAATCATTGGTCCGAGAACTAGACCAAGAACTAGCGGGGCAATTGGATAATCATTTTTATTGAAAAAATATCCGAGAACACCACACCCCAACAAAAGGAGGAGGTCGTTCGTTGATACCTGAACGGCATAAACACCGAAAATGGAAATCGCTATAATCATAGGAATTAAGTATTTCTTTGGTGTTTCAATAATTTTAGCGAACACCTTCACAAGTGGTAGGTTTAAAACTAGCAGCATAATGTTACCGATGAACATGCTGGCAATTAATCCCCAGGCAACCTGTGGATGGTCTTCAAATAACAATGGGCCTGGCTGAACATTGTACATCATCAAAGCCCCCATAAGTATAGCTGTGGTGCCTGAGCCTGGTATTCCTAATGTTAATAATGGAATCATGGCGCCCCCAGATGCTGCATTATTCGCTGATTCTGGTGCCGCCACCCCCGCTATCGTTCCGGTTCCAAATTTAGCAGGAGTTTTGGAAATCTTTTTTTCAAGAATATAAGAGAAGAAGGATGCAAGTGTTGCCCCGGCGCCTGGTAAGATGCCAACAAAGAAACCAAGGATACTCCCGCGGGCAATCGGTCCAGCTGATTCTTTCAACTCCTCTTTGGATGGCAGCAGATTATTAATTTTTGCTATATCCACTTCTTCTTCTTCTTTTTCTAAAATGGTCTTGAATACTTCACCGAGCGCAAACAACCCTACCGCTATCGTTAGAAACTCAATTCCTTGGTAAAGCCATGGGACATCGAATGTAAATCTAGCAATCCCGGAAACACTATCAATTCCAATAGTTCCGAGTAATAACCCACAAACAGTCATGATTAAAGCTTTCGTTACCGACTTACCAGCTAATCCGCTAACAGCCCCCAGTCCCAGGAGCATTAAGGAAAAATATTCAGCGGGACCAAATTTCAGGGCCACTTCTGATAAAGGCTTGGCTAGGGCAATCAAGGCTATTAGTGTCACGATTCCAGCTACGAACGATCCAATTGCTGCGATGGATAGTGCACTGCCTGCCCGTCCTTTCTTTGCCATCTGATAACCGTCCAATGTTGTGACGACAGAGGATGATTCTCCTGGTGTATTTAATAGAATGGATGTGGTAGAACCCCCATACATCGCTCCATAGTAAACTCCTGCCAATAGTATGATTGCACTTGTAGCGGCTTGTTCTGGTGGAAGCCCGCCAGTAATCGATGCCGTTACCGGAATAAGAAGTGCCACACCGCTCATCGGACCAATACCTGGCAATACACCAACTGCAGTTCCAATTAAAACCCCAACAAAAGCAAAAATGATATTATACCAAATAAGGGCCGTTCCAAAGCCTTGAAATAAATAATCTAATGTACTCACGATCTTTCCTCCTCTCCTCTAGTGCTTTAGTTAAAACCAAATAGGCCAACCTGGAAGTGTACCTTTTAACACCTCAACAAATAAAAAGTAAACGATTCCTGAAAAAGCAGCAGATATGATTAGGGATGTCACCCACTTCGAACGTTCCATGGTTTGAAAGCAAACAAATAAAAAGACAAAAGTGGTAATTACATATCCTATTGTTTCCAAGGTTAAGATATAAACCAGTGTGGCGACTAAAATGATTAAAAACGGCTTATATTCTAATTTGCCCTTTTCCCTATGCTCTCCCTTTAAGATGATTGTTTCATAAAACAAGCGAATACTTAATAATACAAGGATAATACCAAGAATAAATGGAAAAATATCAGGACCAACTACACTACCATAGGACGAGCTTGATAGCTGCTTACTACCAATCATAAATAACACACCAACCGCAAGAAACATGACTGATGCGACACGATCGAATTTGATATCCATCTTCATACCCCCTCCTTAACTAATAGGGGAAGGAGAGCGTACACTCCTTCCCACACCATTACTTTTGCATGCCCAATGCTTCTAATAATTGCTGGACTTGTTTATCTTGTTCTTCTAAAAACGTTTTGAAATCGCCACTGTTTTTGTACTGTAGCTCCCAGCCTTGAGTTTCTACTTCCTTCTTCCACTCAGGTGACTTGACAAGCTTATCAATCGTTTTTTCCCAATACGTTTTTGCTTCCTTAGACATCTTTTCAGGACCGAATACTCCGCGCCAAATCGTAAATTCGGCGTCAATTCCTTGTTCCTTTGCGGTCGGAACATCTTTAAAATCACCTGTTAACCGATCAGTTGAAGTGACAGCTAACACTCGAATCTTACCTGCCTTTAAAAATTCCTTTACACTAGAAGCGTCGGTTCCGATCACATCCGCATTTCCTCCAAGTAGTGCAGTAATCGCTTCCCCACCGCCATCATAGGAGACATATTTAATTTTCGTAGGGTCCACACCGTATTTGTACGCTGGAAGAATGGAAATCAAATGGTCCATCGAACCAGGTGCGGAACCGCCTGCAAATGTTAGTTTAGTAGGGTCCTTTTTCACGTCATCCAAGACAGATTTAAGGTCCTTATATTTTGAATCGGCTTTTACAACAATGGCACCGAAATCCTTCGTTAGCTGCGCTAATGGAGTGGTGTTTTTGTAGCCGTAAGGACTGTTTCCTTCCTTTTTGAGGTTGTTAATAATGATCGGTGGTGAACTAACAAAGAGCATATCGTTGTTTGCCGCTTGCTGGGTAGCGTACTCGGCCATAAATACAGCTCCACCACCACCTGGCTTATTCTCTACTGTCAATGGCTGAGTTACCAATTTTGTCTCGCTAAGTACTTTTGTAAAGGAACGTGCGGTTAGATCCCAGCCACCCCCCGCACCCGAAGGAGCTACAACCGTAATGGCTTTCGTTGGATAGCCTGTACCTTCTTCCTTTTTACCTGAGCTAGCGGTTTCATTACTGCTGCAAGCACCAAGGCTTAATGCCAATGCACCTGCACACATGACTGCTGAAATTCTTTTGAATGAAAACATTTTGTTTCCCCCTTGTAAACGTTTTCTTAATTTTACAAAATCTTTTGCCCTTGAAAAGATTATGTATTTAAACAGCATTAAAATCTTAGAAACCATTTTGTTCATTTTGTTCACGGGAGGAAATTTGGAGAATTTTGCAGAAAAATAATAGTGGACTATTTTTATAAGCCTGATATAATCCAATTAGAATACATTATTACATTTAAAGGTGGGCACTATGGGGAACACTTGTAGGTATGTTGTCAACGCACTTGGAAAAGGTGGGGAAACATATTATACGCGTTGTAAGGACAAACAAGAATTGAAGAATTGGATTTCTACTAATCGTGAAAAATTAATAATGGACGAATTAATAATTACTGATAAACAACAAAGTCTATTTTCCAAATGGTTAGGCATGAAAAAATTATTTTAACGACAAGACGCCATTCTTATTAAGAATGGCGTCATTTATTTGCTATTTTAATTGATTACTCATCTAATTCTCTTAGTTTTTTGCGTAATTCAATCATTACGGCTCTTGGGTTTTCCATTTCAAAAATAATATATTTATATTTTCCAAACCCGTCTACTTCTAGGTGAACCAGGGGAACATTGTGTTCACAGGATATAAAATACCACTCATTTCCAAACTTAAAACTACCTTCAAAAATGTTTAGTGGTGCAATCGCAGTGCCAGGCATTTTAAGCATCCACATCGGTGGATCAAATTCATCGATATAGACACGTTTAATTGCCTTGTAAGGAATTCTCAATTGCCATTTGAGTGCAAATACACTCAGGACCCCGTTTAACCTAAGCACAAATTCATCCTTGGTAAAGTTTACTTTTCTCCCCACTATAGTCACCCCGCAAGCGGATTTCGATCACCCATTATCTTTTATTTTACCACTGGAATAATAAGTAAACCATTCCTTTTACAAAAACAAAAAAGGACCAACCTGAAGTTAGTCCCATTTTTGATGGTATTTTAGTACCGGCAAAATGTCCACCTCAAGAAGACAAATGTCCACAGATAGTGCCTGACACCCAAATAGAATCTACCCTTCTATTGTCACGAATTTCTTCTTCTGGATGTAGATCAGTCTGAGGGATAAGGCGATTCCTGCTGCTAGTAGTCCTACGGTTAATCCTATCCAATAGCCCCTTGCTTCTAAGCTTGTGTAATGGGCCAATGCGAAGCCGACTGGGAGACATATTAGCCAATAGGCGATTAACGTCATGATAAACGCGAGATTGACATCCTTATACCCTCTTAATGCCGCCTGTGCTGTTGCCTGAATGGCATCAGATATTTGAAAAAACAGGGCAAAGATTAAAAAGTTAGCTGTTAAATTGATTACGGCCGTTTCGTTCGAATATAAGCCAGCTACTTGATAACGGAACAAAACCACTAACAATCCCGTAAAGAGGGCAATGAAAATAGCCAAATACACCCCAAGCCAGCTGTATTGTTTGGCGTCTTTATAACGCCGTGAACCGACTTCAAAGCCAACAAGAACGGTCAGTGCCGTGGAGATACTAATGGGAATCATATACAAGAATGACACGATATTTAAAGCCGATTGATAAGCTGCAATCGTTGTGACGTTAAATTTACTTAATAGAATCGTGACCACTGCAAACATACTTGTCTCGAAAAAAGTGGAAAGTCCCATGGGGACACCTATCTTTAAAATTTCCTTACATTCTTCCCACGAGAATTCCTTCTTGTTACTGAAAACCGGATAGGATGAGAATGGATCTTGTGTTTTTACAATAAAAATCGTCATCCCCATGATGGCCCAGTAAGTGATCGACGTCGCATATCCTGCTCCAGCGCCCCCTAACTCTGGAAAGCCAAAATGTCCAAAGATAAACGCGTAGTTCAAGAAAAAATTTAGTGGTAACGATGCGAGCATGATCACCATAATCACACGGGTTTTCCCTAGAGCGTAAATAAACGATCTTAGAACGTTAAAAATAAAGAGAGGGACAATTCCAAAACTAAGACCAACTAAATAATCAAATGCGGTGTCTTGAACCGCCTTAGGCAGTTTCATTTTGTCTAAAATGGGATCTAATAAAAAGGATCCCAGAATAATAACCACGAGGGCAATTAAAAAGGAAAGATACATACCATGTTTCACAACAGAGGACACTTCATTATTCCGCTTTTCACCAAATCGTTGTGCCGCAATAGGTGAAACCGCTAGCAAAATGCCGCTGATTCCCATAAAAATAGGGCTCCAAACCGAGGAGCCAATCGCCACTCCTGCTAAATCGGAAGAATGATATTTCCCTGACATAATCGTATTAAAAAATACCATCGAAAACATGCCTAGCTGTGTAATTAAAATGGGAATTAATAAGACAATTATTTGTTTTGTCTTTTCCCTGATTGTAAAGGTCTGATTCATAACAGTGTGCTCCTTGTGATTAAAAATCCGAACCTTTATTATACTCTATTTCGAATTATTTTCCTCTAAATAAGTTTACTTTTCAAAATCTATAAAGTCTGTTGGTGTATTTCTGATAACCTTCCCAATTTGTTTTAATACGGCAGGTGAGATTTCGATGAATTGAGTGTTGAGTGAATTGAAGTAAGAGAACAGCTGCGGATCACGGTCTAGGTCATTGTAGGAAATCTCAAACTTTTCTAAACTACTTGTATTTAACTTCTCTTTAAGAAATGTTTCCATTTTCTCAAGAAGTTCCCACATTTCATTAAGATTAAAATACTCTACTGCTGCTTTGATCTCGGACCATGCTTTCGGTTGGGCTAAATAATAGGCAGTCCACCAATAAAACTCTGCTAAAGAATTTTTTGCGTGATTGTAGTAGGCATTGAACATGAATAATCTTTGCTGTCCCGTTCTTAGCTGTTTATAAACAGTGGATTTTACCACTCCATCTTTTGCACGTATCATCGGGATAATAGGTTCAAAACAGGCCTTTGGCAATGCACTATCATCAAGTGAATCAAACACTTGTCTCTTCATTTTTATCAACAATTCAAACCACTCCTTCCTGTCATATTTTACAAATTATTTCATGTTCTGTCTCCCCTTTCAACTTAGATGGTGAAGGGTTTAGGTCGCGTATTCGGGTTCTACGAGACCGATTTACCTGATGGAGAAAATACCTGGCATGCTTCTAGGCAATCATGCCCGCATCTCAATGTACATTCAAGATAAATGTAGTTCACCTTACCTAATCTTTTTATTAATCGAACTTCTTTTCCATAGGGCTTTGAAAAGCATAAGCACCGCATGAAGGAAATGCGATAGCATTTTCGTGGACCTCGCTGCTACCGCTCTAATCAACATAGAGCCAAAATCTACAATAGCTATAAAATGCAAATAAAAAAATAGACGTGCACCCATTCGCACGTCTATACCAAGGTCCTATGTCCCAGCTAGTTCTTTACAATTTTAGAAGGATTATTTACTTTATATAGAACCGGCACATCAACAAGAAATTCTTCCTCTACATCTTTTCCCTTCGCTAACTTCTTAGCCGCTACTTTGCCGTCAAATTCAAGTTTATCTCCAACGGCCAGTTCAAACTTTTTAAGGGTTTTACTGTGACTGCACCACGCAAAACCAACTTCAATTGGATTGTCCTGAATGATTTTTACATCCTCTAAGACAACAACTTCATCATTTTCTTCATTGAACGGATTGTAAGTCAAGGCAAACTGTTTAACCGTTGCAGTAAAGTGTACTTTTTCAGCTGGCAACTCGAGCTTTGGAGCCTTCTCTTTCTTCGGCTTTGTTTCTTTCACTTTTGCTTGCTTAGGCTTTGGCTCTGCTTCTGTTTTCGGAAGTTCTTTGACAGCTGATGTTTTACTAAGTGCAGGCGAACTATCCTCTTTGTTGCTATCACTTTCAACTGTCGGAATGTCATTATCCTCAAGATTCAACAAGCTTTCTTTCCCAAAGCTTGATTGCTGCATTTCCTTTAAATAGGCTGGGTGGATACAGCTCAACTGGCCATCGTTAAATTCAATAACAATAGTATTAAATTCTGCCGCACTACCGTAGGTTTCATAACCCCTAATGGATACAAGACGCTGGTAATTCCGGTCTTTGTACCAAAATTCCCTTTTTGCTTCCTTCGCTGAAGAAAGCCCCCATTCCTTTAGCTTTTCCTTATAATGATCCTCATCCCGAAAGGTATCGAACTCACCCTTTGGCGGAATATATTTTGTTAGCTCAGATTGTTCTATTTGCGGCCGCTCGATCACCACTCCACACTTCCTTCCATTATGTATATGTGTAGATTATATCATTTCATTTGAAAAACATTAATTTGCGTTGCCAAATCTGGTCTAAATTTAAGATGACTTGGAGGAATATTATTTTTTTCAGAAAAAGTAGGTCTTTTCTATTTTCTATGTTATACTGTTTTTACCATTTGCTTTATTGATTCATAGCCTCTGTTCTTTCGATGAGAACGGAGGTTTTTGTTTGTCTTCCGATACTTTTCAAAAGTATACAAAAAAAAGACTCTACAAGAGAGTCTTTTTCATTTATATAAAGCTTTTATTAAGCTTTACGAACGTTAGAAGCTTGTGGTCCACGTTGACCTTGCTCAACGTCAAAAGTTACTGTTTGGCCTTCGTCAAGAGATTTGAAACCTTCGCCTTGGATAGCTGAGAAATGTACGAATACATCGTCTCCACCTTCGCGCTCGATGAATCCAAAACCTTTTTCTGCATTAAACCATTTTACTTTACCTTGTTCCATTTGTGTATCCTCCTGCTGTGTGCTGTGCACACATTTTGGTACTATCCTTGCTCAAATCTTCAAGACAGAAAGCTGTTCACTTAACGCTCTTGCCGATCCACAAAAATAATTCTTCTTAACTATAACAGAAACAATTAGATAAAGCAAACGAATAAAAACTTTTTTCAAATATAATCAGTTGAGATTACATTATAAACCTAACAAACATTGTCTTTTGAGGTTGCCAACACCGTAAAATGAAATTATTTTAAAATATTAAATTATTTTTCATCAAAATATCTATGAACGATTGTATAATAACAAAGTAAATTAAATATGAAACGGTGAAGACACATGCGCACATATAATGAAAAAATTAGTATTTATCATGGAATGGTGTCAACCATTGCTGTGAATCTTGCGGGTAATTTTTTTCCTATTTTCGCCATTTCTATTCTTGGCGCTACTAATTATCAGGTTGGGTTGATTAGTTCACTTCCCCCACTTGTTGCACTATTAACTACTATTCCTGCTGCGATTGTATTAAATCGTTTAGAGCAGCAAAAAAGAACGGTGGCGATGTCCGTTTTTTGGGCCAGAATCATGTTTTTATTGTTAATCGGAGTAGCCTTCGTTGCTTCTGACTATCAAGCCTGGGCATTTTTAATTATTGTTGCTTTAATGAATGTTCCAGGAACCATTTCTAACATTGGTTGGCAAACACTAATAAGTGGAATGATTAGTGAAGAACGAAGAGGTTCATTTTTTAGTGATAGAAATCGGCTTTTAACCATTGTTGGGATGGTTACCACCCTAATTATCGGGATCGTCATGAAAAAGCAAACGGACAATGCACTCGCCTATCAATGTTTATTCTTCATTGCTTTTATTTTTGGGCTGTTAGAAGTGTTCTTTTTGCTGAAACATAAAGAAAAGGCGGAGCCGAAGAAGAACAAAGAACAAAATTCGATTATGGATTGGTCAATTTTTAAGGATAACGGGTATAAATGGTTTCTAGTATCTGCTCTTTGCTTTAATTTCACCTGGCAGTTGGTTTGGGGATTATTTAATATCTATAACGTAAAATATGCCCATGCTACGATTCTTTGGATCAGTATCTTTTCCGTAGCGAACCAATTGGTGCAAATCTTTTCGTTTCCTTTATGGAAAAAATGGGCCGAACAAAAATCCAATACACTTATGCTCGTCTGGGTAGCAGTTGGTATGGCAACCGCACCAATTTTGAATGTATTGTCAACGAATCTATACTATCTAACTTTTGTTGCCATGACATCTGGATTTTTTGTTTCCGGCACCATGCTCCTGCTGTTTAATCTTTTGTTGGAACAGTCGCCAAAGGATAAAAGAACCTATTGTATTACCACCTATAATGTTCTCCTGTCATTCGTTGCCTTTATCGCCCCTCAAATTGGCATATGGCTATTAGAAACAACCGGCATGCAGAAATCAATGGAAATCAGCACCGTGCTTCGGCTAATTAGTGCATTCGTATTTTTACTTATGTACATTAAATTCATGAAAAACCAAAAGCCTGCACTACTAAAAAGCTAAATAAAGGATATAGGTTGGATAAAATCCAACCTTTTTTGTTGTCCAATTTAATGCAGTCATTTGTCGTGGCAAAGTTTCATATTTTTAAAAGGAAGTGATTTGTCGGAATCAGGAACAGGAGGCAAATATGATAATTATTAATCATCAGCGTGTGAAGCCAAAGGATTTATTTCCTCATATTACGAATAAGGAACAAAGAACTATAATTGAATATATGGAGAAATATAGTGGGAATTATGCGTATGCCACACTAGATCAACTAAAATTTGAATTGATGTTCCGATCGAATACAATGACTGCTGCTCGTCAACAAGATAAAAGTGGTGCAAAGTTTACTACCTTTCAGTATGCCTTTTGCAATAAACAGTATTGGAATCGTCTGAATAATGGAGGCTTTCTCATAAAACCCAATATCAGACCTTCCGTAGCTATTTTAGATATCATAAAAAATGGGACTCTCTATGCCTTTGAATGTTCCACCGCTGTTGCCATTGTGTTATACATTGCCACTCTTTACTCTATAGGAAGCTCAAGGTTTGATCTTCTCTTTAGCAATCTTTATTTAATGGATTGGCAATTTGATGAGGATATGAAAATGTATCAAAAGTATGGAGACGACTACTTGCCTGGTGACATTCTCCATTTCAACAATCCAGATTTCAACCCTAATGAACCCCATTGGCGTGCCGAAAATGTCATCTATTTTGGGGACGATTTATACCAAGGACATGGAATTGGAATCAGAAATGCAAGCACCATCATAAACTTCCTTAATAACAAAAGAAAACCCAATCCCCAGCATTCCGCTTACTTAATGACACTTATCACTCGACTCCATTATCAGTCATTTCGTTAAGAAGGTGTCAGGCACCATCTGTGAACAATCTTTGGGACGGTGAGGCTGCTTTCTTAATTTTTTCTGAACCGTCCCATTACTTCCAGGGTTTGTGAGATGTTTACAAAAGCATTCGGATCGGTAATTTTAATGGTATGTTTTGTTTCATTCAGTTCAAATCTTGTTATCACGGTTGTTAGGACTTTTTTTGGGTTATGGGCATAGGCACCTTCTGCGTTATGTACCGTAATCCCCCTGGAGTGTAAATGAATAAGGGCGTCTATTAATTCCTCTCCTTTTTCAGTGACAATCCTTAAGGTTAATTTGTTTTGAGTTGTGTAAACCATATCGACTGCACGACCTGCTACATAAATAGCGATGACCGTATATAAAGTGATATCCCATCCAAATATAAAACCTGAAGTACCAACTACAAGAAGGTTCATACATGCACTTAAAAATCCAACTTGTATGTTCTTTTTTTGAGACAAAATCAGGCTGACGATATCTGTTCCACCTGTTGAACCCCCAGTCCGGATGACAAGTCCCACAGCAAGTCCATATAAAGCGCCACCTATAATGGATGAGAGTAAAATATCATTAGTTATTGCATGAATAGGAAATACTTTCAAACTGATAGATAAAACGACAACTGAATAGATGGTAAAAAAAATAAATCTTTTTCCTAAATATTTTATACCCAAAAGTAATAGCGGAATATTGATTAATAAAACAATTAAACCAGTATTGACATGTAAATAATGATGAATAAAGAAAGCAATCCCAGTAACACCACCAGAAGCCAATTTATGAGGGATAAGAAACGTGTTATAGGCAAACCCAAAAAGCATGGAACATAGTCCTACTAGTATGATTTGATAAATTAATCGAAACAAATTAAGCACCTCTAAATGTTCACTTGTTGATAGTAGGTTGTTTCTTTAGATTATGTCCTTTGTCATTATACAAAATTCGCTTTATACGAATAAAAAATGACTATCAAAAGAATATACCTTTTGATAGTCATTTCATTTTTTAAACTAGCGATCATAAATGAAATCTATTTTCAATTTGTGCCGCCTTCCACCCTATAAATTTTTAAACGAGTCCTCGGCGTTTACCTCTTTTTTAATCACTTTATTATCCTTTAGCCATTCCGCAACCTTGTTCCAAGTTTCAGGATCTTGATAGCCGAACGGTTTGTCTTTTGCGTCCATTAGTGGTAAGAGCATTTCCAAGCTCTTTGTCTCAATATCCTTCTCAAGTGGGGAAGATTTATCCTCGTGCTTTAATAAAATTGCCAATCCCTCTTCTGGATGTTCCGCTACAAACTTTTGTCCATCTCCAATTGCTGTCATAAACTTCTTAAACACTTCTGGTTTTGCTTTTAATCCCTTTTCACTTGCGACCAATACTAATTCATAATAATCCGGTACACCAAAATCAGCAGGATTTAGAGTTCGCATCGGATGTCCTTCTTTTTCTAGCAATAATTTTTCATGATTGATATAACCGCCAATTAGCGCATCTGTTTTCTTCGTTGCCATCGCCGGAATTAAGTCCCAACCTACATCAACCATTTTCACCTTTTTCTCATCGCCGCCATCAGATTTAACCATCGATTGTACGATCGCTTCATCGAGTGGAACGGAAGGATAGCCGATTGTTTTTCCGGCTAAATCCTTTGGTGATTGAACAGGACCATCTGCAGGAACCATTAATTGATTAAGGGGATGACGAACAATAGCACCGAAAGATTGAACAGGGATCTCTTCACCGCGTGCCACTAGAACCTGTGGCTGATAGCTTATTGCCATATCGATTTGTTCGGCAGCAACCAATTTAAGTGGATCATTTGTATCGGCAGGCATCTGAATATCTACATCCAGGCCTTGCTCTTTAAAATAACCCTTTTCCTCTGCAGCATATAGAAACGAGTGTACGGCGTTTGGATACCAATCCAGCATTAAGCTAACTTTCTCGAGTTTTTTATTCCCGCTAGATTCCTTCGAATCAGAAGCCTTCTCATTGCTTTTTCCACAAGCACTTAACATCATCAACAATAAACTGAGCACGATCAAAACACTTTTCTTCATTATTAAATTAACCTCTCTTAGTTGCGAAATTTATTTTTCAATACTTGCTTTTCTACTAAACCAATTATTAAAAACAGGACAATTCCTAGTAAGGATAAAAGAAAAATGGCAGCAAACACGGCATCTGCCTTCAGATTTCCTGACATTCGTCTGCTGAAGTACCCAAGCCCTTCACTAGCACCTAACCACTCACCAATCGTTGCTCCAACGACACAGTAAACAACCGACAATTTCAAGCCTGATAAAAACGCAGGCAAAGCCATCGGAACCTGTACTTTTTGAAATATAGTCCAGCGGTTTGCACCCATCGTTGAAAGTAATTCACGGAACTCACTTCCACCTGATTTCAATCCATCATACGTACTAACGACAATTGGAAAAAAGGCTGTTAGGATTGTTACCGCAATCTTGCTCCAAATCGAATAGCCAAACCACATAATGAAGATCGGAGAAATCGCAATTAACGGCACTGTTTGCGAGATAACTAAAAATGGATAAAGGATTTTCTCTAATGGACGTGAAAAATGCATCCCAACCCCTAGTAGCACACCTCCAACAACCGAAATCACAAAACCAATTAAGACTTCCTTCAAAGTTGCCGGCAGATGTTCCCCCAGCAAAAGTTCCCGGTTTTCGACCAACGATGCCCATATGGCTGAAGGAGATGGTAAAATAAAGGCTGGTATGAATTCCTTTCTCACTACCCATTCCCAAAGACTGACAAGAAGAATCACAACCAGTAAAAACAACCCATAATCTCCAGACCACTTTTTTACTCTAGTTCTCATCTTGAATCAGCCACTCCAATTCTTTTCTCATCCGCATAAACTCTGTTTCGTAAATCAGTTCTGCTTTTCTTGGTCTAGAAAGCTTCACTTTAACCTCTTGAACTCCTCGATCACCTTTCAGCACATAAATCCTATCACTTAATAAAATCGCTTCCTCTAGGTCATGAGTGATGAACAACACCGTTTTTTGTAGCTCCCCCCACAGCCCTAATAACCAGCTATGCATTTTTCTTTTGGTCAGAGAATCAAGCGCACCAAACGGTTCATCTAATAATAAAAGATCCTTTCCGGTCATAAGCGTTCGAAGAAAAGCCACTCGCTGCCTCATTCCTCCAGACAGTTCACCCGGATAGGCATTTTCATATGCAGCTAAACCAAAACGATCGAGCCACTCCCGGACCGCCGGTAGTTTTCTTTGTTTACTTTCCTTTGCAATTTCTATTGGGAGCAAAACATTTTCTACTACCGTCCTCCAGGGTAAAAGTAAATCCTTTTGTGGCATGTACCCTACACTTCCCGTTCTTTTCCCAGAGTGCTGACCTTTGATTTGGATCTCACCCTGTTCCGGTGCCAGTAAACCTGTAATCAACTTAAAAAGTGTGCTTTTTCCAGAACCACTTGCACCAATGACGGAAACAAATTCTCCCGAGTTAACATCTAGTGAAATCTGATCGAAAATCGCTCGTTCCCCACCGAATGAGTAGGAGAGCTTGTTAATCGATAACATTGACAGTTTAGACAGGCCACTCACCTCCCTGGTAAACCATATCCCAGAACATATATTCAAAGCGGGAAGTTGTCAGAAAATGCTGTTCCAAGATAGCTAATTCCCATTCTGGTTTTCCCTCTGTCAATGAATCTAGTAAATGAATAAGCCACTCAGCTAACTCACCAAATTCCTTCGATGAATACATTTTCACCCAGCCACCATATAGATAGTGTTCGCTAGCACCTTGATATTCTTTCGCTAGCATCTTGCCGATTTCCCAGTAGCTCCACATACATGGTAATAACGACGAAATTAATTCTTCAAGTGAACCATTTTGTGCTACATGTAGCATGTATCGTGTATAAGCTAGATTAATTGGACTTGGTCTTGTCTCTTCTAATTGCTGATTCGTAATCCCGAATCGTGCCGCATATTCCCGGTGCAAATCCATTTCCCCATGTAAAGTCTCATGCAACAGCTTGGCAAAAGCAGCCATCGTTTCAATTTCTCTTGATTTCACAGCCGCTAAAGCAAAAAGCTTAGAATAATCAATTAAGAACACGTAATCCTGTTTCATGTAACGAATAAACGATTCAGTTGGAAGGTCCCCTTTTCCCATTCCGATAACAAATGGATGCTCGTGAGTTTTCTCCCAAATATCATGTACTTTTTGATAAAGTCTCTCAGAAAATTTCATGCTACCCCTCTTTTCTGGTGTTGCACCATTCTGCGATAAACATAGCTAGAACTTTAGCAAAGTCTAGCAATTGACGAATTTCGACCTTCTCATTGACAGCGTGCGCATCTTCCAATTTACCTGGTCCAAAAATGGCGGTTGGTATACCTGCACGTCCGAGCCATCCGGCATCTGTAACGGTTGTAGACATCCCAATTATTGGCGTGCTGTTTATCATTTTTTCATAAACTGCTGTTAACGTCTTGGTTCCCAATTGGTTTGCATCCAATTCCAATGAAGGAAAAATCTCGCCACGGTCCTCAATCATAGATTTCCCACCCCAAACAAAAGTTGGCGGATTCTCTCTAAGCCAAGGATCGGCCGCAGCAACAGCACCGATATGTTGTTCAATTTCCTTGATCACGTCTTCATAGTCTTCATTCGGATAAAAATGAACCGTAACCCACAATGCACATTGGTCTGCCACAAAAGCTGCATGCCTTCCTCCTTCAATGACTGCCGGATTAATTGTATTCGTCCCAGGTGGAAAGCCTTCATAGCTTTTCGTCACAGCCCAATGTCTCTCCAGTTCCTGAAGTCCCGCGATGATCTTCATCATTTTCTCAATGGCACTGGCCCCTTTTAGGCCACCACCTGCATGAATCATTTTTCTCCGCAGTCCATCATGATAGGTCTCTTTGCTTTGAACCGTAATCCATCCAGTAATAACGCCGCCCTGTCCTTGTATATGTAAATCACTCGTATCTACCACTACAGCATAATCAGCGGTATAGCCCCGCTCTACACATGCCTGGGTTCCAGCCTCCCCTACCTCTTCCCCAATGACGGATTGAAATTGAAGATCGCCACCCAAAGTAACGCCCATTTCTTTCAAAAGCTTAATCGCAATGAGTGATGCCGCCATTCCACCTTTCATATCAGCGACACCACGACCATAAATAAAGGAATCTTTTATTCTAGTGCTAAATGGAGAAGATTCCCACTCCTTGTCATCTCCTATCTCAGCAACGTCCACATGACCATTTATTATCAAGCTATTATATTGGTTAGAAGCCTCACCCGGCAAAACGCCAACTACATTCGGATCTCCAGGATACACATCCCATTTATCCGTTTGAAATCCCAAATCTTCTAAAAATCCTTTAATATATTCCTGTACTGCATTGGTATTGCGGGCTGGAGGGCTTACTGTAGGGTAAGCAACCAGTTTGGCTAGCAATGCAAGAAGTTCATCTTTTCTCGCTCCTACCTCAACTTCAATTCTTTCAGCTATTTCTTTACACATTTTCCGTACCACCTTACATTTTGGCTTGAGGCTCCTCAATCTTTACTACTTTTTTCCGTAAAAATACGGTTAAGATTACAAATCCAATCAAGGCACCGGCAAATGAGCTAAAAATAAACAAGGGGATAAACCCAAATAAGGTCCCTTTTTGTCCAAGCAAAAGTGTTGCAATTGGATAACACAGCATCGCACCAATAATACCTGTCCCGATTACTTCACCGAAAAACGCTAAATAGATTTTTCTAGTTTTCAGGAATAATAGAGATGCGAGCAATGCTCCAACCATACTGCCTGGGAAGGCAAACGGAGATCCCGTACCCATAATATTTCTTAATAATGAGACACAAAAGGCCTGTGCAACAGCGTAATAAGGCCCTAAAAGTACTGCTGACAGCACATTCAAGAAATGTTGTATAGGAAATACCTTGGTAAATCCAATGGGAATATAAAAGAGATTACTGGACATGGTTCCAATTGCAATCATCATGGCGGTTAAAGTAAGCTTTTGTGTTTTCTTCATTCTTGCCTCACTCCTGACTAGCTAAAGCAACTAGATTTTTTCTTAATGCTTTTGCAGCATCCACCGGTGATTCCGCATGACTGATGGCTGTAATCACGGAAACACCATCTGCCCCTGCTTCTACAACAGAATACGCATTTTCAATCGTGATTCCTCCAATTCCAACAATGGGGATGGTGAATCCTTCAGTGCGTAAGGTTTCAATCAGGGTCGTGCCACGTGATGGTTTGGCGTCCACCTTCGTGGTGGTTGGAAAAACAGGTCCAATCCCAAAATAATCTGCTCCATCCCGTATGGCTTCAATAGCTTCCTCTTTTGTATGAACAGAAACCCCCAAGATTTTGTCGCCAATTTTTTCCCTTACCGTTTTAACAGAATCATCCTCTTGCCCAATATGGACACCGACTGCATTTATTTCAATCGCAAGATCAATATCATCATTTACAATGAAGGGGATTTGATTCTCTTTACAAATGGTTTGGAGTTTTTTAGCGAGTGCATATTTTTTAACGCCAGTTAAAGCCCCTTCCCCTTTTTCTCTAAACTGAAAGAAGGTTATGCCCCCAGCAATGGCTTCCTTCAATACCTCAACAGGGTCCTTTAAGCAGTTGTTGCTACCCATGATAAAATAAACACTCAATGCTTCTCGTAAATTTGTCATAATGGGGTAACCTCTTTTCCAATTTTCCTTTTTCGATAAGCCCAATGGTTAGTGGGGCCATGTCCTTGCCCGATTTTTAAATCTTCTTCAATGGCTGCCTGAATAAAATCCTTTGCTGTTAAAACTGCTTCATACACACTAGCCCCTTTTGCCAGCTCAGCAGTAAGTGCGGCCGAGAAGGTACAGCCTGTTCCATGCGTATTTTTGGTATTGATTCGCTTTCTCGTGAACGTGTAAAATTCCTTGCCATCGAATAATAAATCTACTGCATCCGTTTCATTCTCGTCATGTCCACCTTTTATGACGATATTTTTGACTCCTAGCGCATGTAATTTTCTCGCAGCTTCCTTTTTTTCCTCAACCGTTTGAATCGTCATTCCCGTTAAAACTTCCGCTTCTGGAATGTTCGGTGTGATGACATTTGCTAAGGGCAGTAAATAGGTTTTCATCGCTGAGATCGCTTCGTTAAACAATAAAGATTCTCCGCCCTTAGCGATCATTACCGGGTCTACCACGACATTTCCCCATTGAAAAATCTTAATTTGTTCCGAGACGGCCGCAATAATTTCTGCGTTAAATAGCATCCCTGTTTTTAGTGCATCTGCTCCGATATCCTCCCCAATAGCTTGAATCTGCTTGACAACAGCCTCCGCTGACATTGGGTAAACACCATGAACACCCAATGTGTTTTGAGCAGTCACTGCTGTTAATGCAGACATACCAAATACCTCTAATTCCTGAAACGTCTTTAAATCTGCCTGAATCCCTGCTCCACCTCCGCTATCAGACCCTGCAATCGTTAGCGCTTTTTTCATAAAAATAACCCCCACTTACTCATTAATTTTTTTAATGAACGCGTGCTGCTTCATATCCTTTGAAGATGTGAGTGATAATTGGTTCAAAAATTCTATTTGAAAGCTTCCCGGTCCTAGTTCTGCTGTTCTTTCAGCCGCTTTCTCTGCCGCTATTCCATAGAAAGACAATGCAGCCACTGAAGCCTTCAACAAATCATTTTCCACTCCAGCAAAAGCACCAATTACAGAAGTTAATAGACAACCAGTGCCTGTCACCATTGTCAAAATGAGATGTCCATTTGAAATCACAAAGGTGGTTTTTCCATCTGTCACAACATCTTCTTTTCCTGTTATGACCACAATGGTATTCAGTTTCTGTGCAGCAGAAATGGCAAGTTCAACAATATTACCATTTGCGTCGCCAGCATCTACACCTTTAATTTCCCAGTTCTCACCTACAACGTTAGCTATTTCAGCAGCATTGCCTCTGATTACCGAAACATGCACCTCTTTCATGATTTTTTGTGCAGTCTCCGTACGGTAAGGTGTGGCCCCCGCACCTACCGGGTCAAATATAACGGGAACACTATTTTCATTGGCTGCTTTTCCTGCAATAATCATTGACTCCACTGTCTGCGAGTTTAACGTTCCAATATTCAAAACTACGGAACTAGCTATCTTCGCCATATCGGCTACTTCTTCTGCTGCATATGCCATGACAGGTGATGCTCCTAGTGCAAGCAAGCCATTTGCAGTAAAGTTCGTGACGACGACGTTTGTTATGTTATGTACTAGCGGTCTACCCTCTCTTACTTTTTCCAATGTCTCAAACCATTTGTTTGTTTCCACAAAAATCTCCCCTTTTTTAAAAATAAAAAAACCAGATCCAAAAATTGGACCTGGTTAGTTAGAAAGAGTAATAAAACAGCATTCACTCGACTACTTTCCTACGCTGGTATTACCCAGATCAGGTCCGAAGGGTTAAAAACGTTGCCGTTTTCTCTCAGCCCGCAATCTGGGCACCCCTAGTAGATACGTCATTATGAAATTACCTACATAGTACTGCTAAAAATTTCAGATGTAAAGTAAATAATTTAATATTGTTTGTGATTCATCCCATTTACCTTTCTAAATTAGTGTTTCCTTTTGCTAAATCCATCAGTTCTTTTAATTCATTAGTGAACCCTTTTACTGCTCTGCCTTCAACAACGGTTACCGGCACACCTAGGAAACCGTATTTCTCTACTTCTTTTTGAAATTCTGGGTTTGTGGCTACGTTCCTTGCCTCAAAAGCGATTCCTTCCTGTGTTAAAACCTGTTTTACCATTGTACATTCAATACAGTCGTTCGTTGTATAGACAATTACACACTTACTCATTGGCATATTCTCCCCTATCTTATATTGCGACAATTTTCTTCTAGTTTCCTCTTCCATCGATTATATAACAGTTATTGGTGAAGATTGAACACCTCTGATTCAGGAAATATTCCTCGGGAAAGCGCATGAACAGACAATTCTCGCGTTTTCGTGTCGGAAAGTGAAAGCGAAATTTCAGTCACATATTAGGGCTAGACAGCCTTTTTTTCTACTTTCATGATATTCGTTGATGCTTGTCTGTGAAAATTTCATATGATATCTCTTGTAAGGTCCCTATTCATGAACGGAGTAGGCGGGGATATAAACTTTAAGAAAAAGGTGGGTAGAATAATGGGCAAAAAAAATAATAAGATGCAAGAAAAGCAAGTTGAAAATACATTTGTTATAGACTCCTTTTTGCAGTCGGTAAACAACTTGTTGAAAGAAGAGCTTTTAAAGGCATTGGGAAATCCCTCAGAAAATGCATCCACTAACACACTAGAACAAGAGCATTCGGATGCACAAGTTACTGAACAACAACAAGAGATTGTTGTTGAGGAACAAGTACAACAAATTGAAGACAGTACTCCTCCTGAGAATGACCTTCGCTCCAAAATTGCTAATCACTTATTAGCGATTGAAACCGACATAGCAGCCTATATTTCAAGCTTTGAAGATGAGATTCGAACAGAACTTGCGGGTTTAAAGGAAATAAATACAAACCTATTAAAACAAGTCTCAGAATTCGAAAAAAAGAAAAAAGAAAAAGATAAGGATAAAAAGAAAAAGAAAGAGAAATAAACTCATTATAAAAAACCTTGAGTGATCAAGGTTTTTTATAATGAGTAGGAAAAGAATTTACAAATTCTTCTCATGTAATGGATGATAAACCTTTTTCAAAAATCTTTGTAAGAGGTGTGGAAGGATACTTTTTCGCCTTGTCACCAGGGCGCTGACCATTGCTTTTTTCTCTTCTTTAGTTACCATCCAATCCTCTGGAATCATCGATACAACTTCTTCGATTAAAAAAATCGGAATGGTTTGAATCAAATCAAGATAATCTGTAAAACTATCTTCGGATTCAATATTTGTGGCCATGATTCCATGTGTGGCACTTTTCAAAAGCTGCTCTGATAGGTTGTCTAAATCACTTGCACACCAGTTGTATGCTCCAAAAATCTCCGCATGATCAATAATCCACAATTGATATTTTCCTTGGTCTCCCTCACATAAGACTATATTTTTACGAGTACGATCTCGATTACAAAGCCAGTAATCTAGCAAGATGACACCCGCTAATGACTGGTGATTACTAATACTATAATTACTTGGCGTTTGATGACCGTCCGTACAATCAGGAACGTATAAAGAAGCGAATTGAAATTGGGTATGATGCATGACTTTCAGTTCAGGAACTTGAGCAATAAACTCAGGTGGTATCTCTACTAACCGGGCAAAGGGAATCGGCAGACCGAGATATCGTGCTAAACAATACCCTACCCATTCATTAGGTAATGATCTCTCAAACCCAGGTTGAAAGAACTTTACCACATAGTCATGTCCATCACTAAAACTTATTAAATGAGCGTTGGACTTCCCTTCTAATGTTTTTCGATAGGCAATAGGAGTAATCATGTTATTTCCCCCTCCCCATTTGCCTCTTCGTCCTTTTGGACAATTTTCTTTAATAAGTCTACATATGCATCTGCAACCGTTTGGATTGAAAAATGTTGTTGAACTCGATTGATTGCAGCCTGAGACATCTGTTGAAAGCGTTTTGGGTCATCAAGAATCCCATATAATTGCTGGACCGCATCATCGACGTTTTGGCCACGATAAAGTAACCCTGTTTCCCCATCAACCACTAACTCTGTGACAGGCATCATTTTAGAGGCTACCACGGGTACACCACAGGTCATTGATTCAATAAATGTATTTCCAAAGGATTCTGATTTAGTGGTTGCAAGAGTACATCCGCCAGATTGGCGGATCTTTGCATAGACATGAGGCATTTGCTGATATGGAATGACAGGGAACCATTTAATGATATCGGTGAGCTGCTCTTGCTGCCAGGCTGCAGCAAATTCTTCACGCTGTACACTCTGTGCCCCTCCGATGACCCAAATTTCAATATCGCCTCTTTCATTCTTAATCTTTTTTGCGACCTCTAGCAACATCGGCCAATTTTTACGTTTGTCCAATCTGCCAATCCATCCGATAATTTTTTTATTATTAGGAGGTATCGGTGCACTTTGATAATCAATTTCATCAGGTGCTAATGCACGGAAAAAGGAAGTATCCACGCCGTTGTATATGACTTCAATGGGAACATTATTTGTTAATATGGAAACAATTCGCTTTTGATAGTAAGAGGGTACGATGATTAATTCGGGTTGAATTCCTTTAAAGGACTTTACGTGAGGCATGAGCTTGATTAGTTCAGGTGTCCGGGCTTCTACAATAACTGGTCCTTGAAAGTTGGCTTTTCGAAGCCATTTGTAGGCAGCACCCGTATCAACAATAACGACAGCATCGTAAGCGTGATCATGAATGATTTTTTTAATTTCTTGTTCATCTTTCGTTAAATAGACAGGAGCAATGTCCTGCATGATATGGAGCCCGCCATGATCGGTTGTATAAAGGAACTCAGTCTCAATGCCATGTTGTTTGAAATAGATTGAGCGATTTCGCCATCCAGCATTTACTCCGCCAACAGTGAGTAGCCGCCAGATTACTAGTACTTTCATTTAGCTTTCTCCTTGTTAGTTTTTAGGGTCCTCCTCAGAAATACACCCTACTTTAGACAGCTCTTTATACTTCAATAATAATGTTGTAGGATGCTATTTTTTCCTGCCTTTTTTGCTCTTTTTACCGCGAAAATCCCTATCATACCTTTCGCCTTCAAATCGTCGGTGCTGATTGTGTTTTTTATCTTTATCACGGTGTTTACCATCACTTCGGATTATTTCTCCCTCAAATCGTTTCATTCCTAAATGCTGTTCCTGCATTCGAGATTGTTCAAGTTCATCCCAATACTTATCAATTTTTTCCATTACTGCTTCGGGATCCTTCCCACGGGCAAGCATGGTTTTGACCCATTCCTCTTTGAACACCTTGTGAACTAAGCCATGCAATTGAACAACATATTGTTCTTCATCTTCTCTTGTTAATAGTTTTTTACTTAGATTCTTGACTTTTTCTTTGTCTGGTTTTTGTGGAAGAAGTATTTGATAAATTTGACGGGATAACTCTTCCATCCGAATGTAGTGGAGCCACTCCTGATATAACTCAGGTGCCATTTCTTGAACATGTGACAAGAAAATTGCCTTATTTTCCTCTCCTAAGGAATTTAATAATTTCCGTGGATACGGATACACCCGGTCACGCCATACAGTCCTTGCCACATCAATGACTTTCAAATTACCGTCTGGCTGGATATATATTTGCCTTTTATGATGATCAATCCGTTCATACCCGATCGCTTTAAAGGTGATCAACATGTCAATAAGCTTTGCTGATAGTTCTTCGTTTAGTGGTTGAGATTGAAGATATTCACGTACGTCTACTCCTCTGATAATGTCCATTGCAATGTAAAGTGGACCTTTCGCATGAATCTTCGGAAATAGATTCGTATGCTGGCCTAAGGACAACGCATAGTGTTCGCGGTCGCAATCTTCTTGGTTTCCAAATACCTTTACACAAATATCATCGGTCACCTGAAAGACGGCACCCTGCCTTCCTTTCCCAAGCATAACTAATGGTGAATTATTTATTACCTCTACATCAGCATTGATCAGGTTTTTCACTTCAATTTGTTTCATCCATTCTTTTAATTGTTCAGTATCCATTTTTCCCCTCCTTATAAATAATTGAATAAAAAAGAAAGCTACTTATGCAGTATCGCTTAATATAGTTAATTCAAAGAGGACTTAAAATGTACAGGCTACTGTCCAATTGAATAAAAAACCCCGCCAACAAATGCTGACGGGGCATACTGTACACTGGAGACGGACAAAAAGGCAAAGTTTCTTTTTGTGGTGTCAGTCACCAAATTTTATAGAAGTAAGTATGCAAGTGGTGCTGTGATTAGTATGGTTAGTACTACTCTTTCAAACCAGATGACTACCAGTTTTCCAATCGTGAGTGGTATCTCTGTTGATAAAATACATGGTACCACTGCTGAAAAGAAGATAATAGATGAGACAGATACAACAGCAATCACAAATTTTGTTACGACTGCTGCTTTGGTTACTAACAGGGCAGGTAAAAACATTTCTGCAATGCCCACTGCACTAGCCTTGGCTGCTAGCATAGGTTCAGGTAGCTGAACAAGTGCTGTGAATGGATAGAAAATATATCCTAACCAATCAAATACAGGCGTAAACTCCGCCAAGATCAAACCGAGTAACCCAACAGACATGATGGATGGTAAAATTCCCATTGTCATGACAAAGCCGTCTTTAAGATTTTCCCATATATTTTTGCCAAAGCTCGGTGAATCATTTGCTGTAATCATGGCTTCTTTCCAGGCAGTTTTAAAGCGGTCTTTTTTTATGATGACCTCTTGATCGCCTTCCATCTCCTGATAGTATGAATCACTCATTTTAGATAATGGCCATATTCGAACAGTAATGGCTGTGACGATAAATGTTACGACCAGCGTAATCCAAAAATAAGCATTCCACATGTCCATCAAATTTAGTGTTTTTGCAACAACAATCATAAACGTCGCTGAAACTGTGGAAAACCCTGTAGCAATTATAGCAGCTTCTTTGATGGAGTATTTTCCTTCTTTGAATACACGATTCGTAATCAATAGACCAATTGAATAGCTGCCAACAAATGAAGCAACCGCATCAATAGCTGATCTTCCTGGCGTTTTCCATATCGGCCGCATGACCGGTTGCATGAATATTCCGATAAATTCAAGCAAACCATAACCCACTAACAGGGCAAGAAATACTGAGCCAATTGGAACTAACAAACCTACCGAAATTACTAGTTTGTTATAAAGGAATGGTGCCATATCCGGACTAAAAAACCATTTTGGACCTACATTAAAAACGAACATAGCCCCGGCAACAAAACCTAGAATCTTCAAGATTGAAAATATTAACGTTACCATATCCTTTTTCCATGTTTTCTTATAAAAAGGATAAACTGCCCCTAATAAAATAACTAAAAGTGCATAATATGGCAAAACACTCGGAACGGCCAATTGAATAGCCGAAACAAAATGGTCGAGCATAATCGAGGATTTCCCATTTAAAGTAATCGGCACAAAGAATACAAAAATACCAATAGCACTGAAAACAAAAAACTTTACCATATTCATCATATTGCTATTCTGTAACTCTGGCTGCTTCGCATTCACTACAGTCTGATTTTCCATTATCCATCCCCCTTATTATTTTTACCCTTTAATTCATTTGTAATGTCAGGCACCAAAAAGGATGTTTGGTGCCTGACACCTATCGCAACATTACCCCTGTTAAAAAGGTTAAAAATACATGTGTGCCAAGTTTGACTGTTGGTTGAACTTGGGTGTCTTTAAGTGGGTCAAGGCAGACGATATCCATATCGTTTACTTTTGGATGTTTGGCAGCTACTAGTACACCTTCTAGTAGTTCTGCTGTTGTCATACCGCCAGGCGTTGATGCTGGAACTCCTGGTGCATAGGCAATATCTAGAACATCCATATCGACGGTTAAGTAAATCGTATCAACCTTGGCTTCTAATTCCTCCAAACAGTGTCGGACCGTATCTTCTATCCCTTTTTTTCTTACTTGACGTAGTGTG
This sequence comes from Neobacillus phoenicis, assembly GCF_047302305.1. Classification (NCBI taxonomy): domain Bacteria; kingdom Bacillati; phylum Bacillota; class Bacilli; order Caryophanales; family Bacillaceae; genus Neobacillus; species Neobacillus phoenicis. Next base: position 3,461,921 of record NZ_CP154847.1, read on the forward strand.
AAATAGTTAACGCCTTTTTCATCGGCATATTGCTTCAAATCTTTCGTGTTAAAAAAACCATGAAGACCGATATTGTACATATTACTCGGGTCTACCGTCCCACTTTCAATCAGGTTTCTCATCGGTGTCCCATTAGACGGTCCATTATCGGCTAAATCCCTCAAATCAAAATGGGTATCAAACTGTAGGATACCAATCTTCTCATGTGGTTTAGCTTGATGCAGCCCCTTTACCATCATGGCTGTAATCGAATGATCACCGCCAATTGCACAAACCCTGGATGTGCTGAAATGCTGATGGAGAGTAGTAGAAGCTGCAATGATGTTGTCATGGCATTTGCTGATATCGGTGACATGCATAGGAACGTCCCCTACATCCACCGCCGTCATTTCAGAAAGATCAATATCTTCATCAAGATTATAGGTAGTAAAGCCTTTCCATAAACGTCGGAAAGCATCTGGAAATTCAGATGCTCCTGACGCACTAATAGATGAACGGGAAAGAGGTACTCCGACTACTACAAAGGCGGCATCCTTGCATTTTTCAGGATTCGAGTCAGCAGTCAGCGGTTGAATCCACTCATGAACCTTCTCCACTCTACCCCCGTTGTCTGGTCTTACCCATGTAAAGCTGGGTGGATTCAGTTTAGGATAAAGAAAGCTTTTCAACAAATTGCCCTCCCTTAACAACCACCTGACCATTTTTCACCACAGTATCTGTATGGTTCACACCATAAGAGTATTGTAGCTTCATATAGTTTTCCACGTTGAATATGGTTATGTCACCTTTTTTTCCTACTTCCAAACTACCAATCTCACTTCCACGATTAATGGCATGTGCGGCATTAATCGTTGCTGCTGAGATTACCTCTGCAGGTGTCATCCCCATTTTCAAGCATCCAAGATTCATAATAAATGGCAAAGAAACCGTTGGTGAAGAACCTGGGTTGCAATCTGTAGACAGTGCCACAGGAACCCCTAAATCAATCATTTTCCGCCCGTTAGCAGATTCAGCCATTAAGAAATAGGCGGTCCCAGGCAGTAACACGCCGACGACCCCTTTATCAGCCATCGCCTTCATGCCTTTTTCCGAGGCTCTTAATAGATGGTCTGCGGAAATCGCTCCTACTTCTGCTGCAAGCTCGGCTCCCTCATACGGTTCAATTTCATCCGCATGGATTTTAGGAATTAACCCGTAGCGCTTACCTTCCTCAAGTATCTTGCGAGATTGCTCAGGCGTAAACACCCCGTGTTCACAAAACACGTCATTAAATTCAGCAAGTCCCAGCTCTGCCACCGTCGGGATCATTTCTTCGACTAGCAACCGAACAAACTCATCTGGATCTTGTTTATATTCCTTTGGGACCGCATGTGCTCCCATAAAGGTAGCTACTACGTCAACCACGTGTTGTTCATTTAATTGTTTCGCCACTTCTAGCTGTTTCAGCTCGGTATCCCATTCCATCCCGTAGCCGCTTTTAGCTTCCACTGTCGTAACCCCATGACGCAAAAATTGATTTAAACGTTCGTAGCTCTCCTGAAAAAGCTCTTCGTGTGTGGCAGATTGAGTCCGTCTTGTAGTCGCATGAATTCCACCGCCTGCATTCATGATCTCCATGTATGTTGCCCCTTGCAAGCGCATATTAAATTCATTCTCTCTACTTCCGGCAAAAACAAGATGGGTGTGCGGATCGACAAGTCCTGGTGTAACCAGTTTGCCGCTCGCATCCACTACTTCGGCCTCATGCATCCGACTTGCAAACTCTTTAACTAGTTCTTCATCTTTCCCCACAGCCTTAATGATTCCCTCTTCAATCCAAACGCTTCCGTTCTCGATGATGCCAAGCTCAGACATCGCTTCTTTTACAAGAGGAGCTTTTGAACTCCCCTGTAATGTCACGAGCTGAGAAGCGTTTCTGATAAAAACTGCTTTCCTCATATCAATCATCCTCTCAGTCTCTGAATTAGTCCTGCTGCAACATTGGCATTTTAATGCCTTTTTCCTTTGCAGTTTTAATAGCAAGATCATAACCAGCATCTGCGTGACGAACCACACCCATACCAGGATCTGTCGTAAGTACCCTTTGAAGTCGGATTTCTGCTTCCTTTGTACCATCTGCAACGATTACCATACCGGAATGTTGAGAATACCCCATTCCAACACCCCCACCGTGATGCAGGGAAACCCAGCTAGCTCCTCCTACTGCATTGATCATGGCATTTAAAATTGGCCAGTCGGAAACCGCATCACTTCCATCTCTCATTGCTTCTGTTTCACGATTTGGTGAGGCAACCGAACCTGCATCTAAGTGGTCGCGGCCAATAACGATTGGTGCTGATACTTCTCCGGAAGCCACCATATCGTTAATCACTTTTCCAAATCGTGCTCTGTCTCCATAGCCAAGCCAGCAGATTCGAGCAGGTAGTCCTTGGAAGCTGATTTTTTCCTGTGCCATCCTCACCCATTTACAGAGGTGCTCATCATCTTTAAACTCACGAAGTAGTGCTTCGTCAATTTTACGGATATCTTCTGGATCTCCTGATAATGCAGCCCAGCGGAAAGGACCTTTTCCTTCGCAGAAAAGTGGTCGAATATACGCAGGAACGAACCCAGGGAAATCAAACGCATTTTCTACCCCTTCATCCTTTGCTACCTGACGGATATTATTGCCATAGTCAAACGTTACTGCACCTTTGTCTTGCATTTTCAACATTGCTTTTACATGGAGTGCCATGCTTTGTTTAGCAAGCTTCACATATTTCGCTGGCTCTTCCTTTCGTAATGCTGCTGCTTCCTCTAAGGTAAAGCCCACAGGTACATATCCATTTAATGGATCATGTGCAGAGGTTTGGTCTGTTAACACATCCGGATTAAAACCTTTTTCAATCATAATTGGTAGAATTTCAGCTGCATTGCCCAGTAAACCAATCGATAACGCCCTGCCTTCAGCTTTCGCTTCATGTGCCATTTTTAAGGCTTCATCCAGGTCCTTTGTTTTCACATCAAGATATGCTGTTTCCAATCGGCGGTCGATTCTTGTTTCATCCACATCAATAGCCAAGCACACGCCACCATTCATTGTGACAGCTAACGGTTGAGCTCCGCCCATACCGCCAAGTCCTGCTGTTAATGTAATTGTATGTTTTAAAGTTCCCGCGAAGGTTTGTCGTGCAAGTTCAGCAAACGTTTCATATGTTCCTTGAACAATTCCCTGGCTTCCGATATAAATCCAGCTTCCTGCTGTCATTTGTCCGTACATCATCAGACCTTTTTTATCAAGTTCATGGAAATGCTCCCAATTCGCCCAAGCAGGAACTAGGTTGGAGTTTGCAAGTAACACACGCGGCGCATCTTTATGGGATTTAAATACAGCTACTGGTTTTCCTGATTGGATGAGCAATGTTTCGTCATTCTCTAATTCAAGCAATGTTTTCACGATTGAATCATAGGATTCCCAGTTCCGAGCTGCCTTACCTATGCCACCATAAACTACTAAATCTTCTGGTCTCTCAGCGACATCCTGGTCAAGATTATTCATTAGCATCCGTAGTGCAGCCTCTTGAATCCAGCCTTTAGCGTGCAATTCTGTCCCTTTATAATTTTTGATCACTCTAGATTTCTTAGTATTTGTCTCCATTCATTCCACTCCCTTATCTAATATTCTACTTTTATTATAATAATAAAATCTTCTGAAAAATACGAATACGATATTAGATAAGTGATAATTATTCTATATTATAGATATAATTTTTTTGGACAACCTTTATAAATCTATAATATTTTTAGAAAAATGCATTTTCTATATTTTTAATTAAGTGGAGTCTATTTTGATGGGTAGCATATATCTTGGTAGAAACACAGCGATAGTGTACCTGTATCTACTTCATGGCAATGTTGCTGGTTTCATGCACGAGTCTGTCCAAACTTGAACCAACTAAGACTAAAAACAAAAAAGACCCAGTATGAAAACCGAGTCTCCTATTTAACCCCTATTCATTTTTTGCATACGAAACTCCCGTGGTGACATGTCAAAGGCTTCACGGAACATTCTGCTAAAATAATTCGCATTTTGATACCCCACAAGGATGGCAATTTCCTTAACGGGCTTCCGTGTTTCTATTAATAGCCGCTTTGCTTCCTTCAACCTAATCCTTGTCAACAACTCTGTAAAGCTGGATCCCATTTTCGTAATCAGCAAATGACTGAAGTAGGAAGGATTTCTATCCACATAATGCGCGACAGCCTCCAGCCTGAGGCTGCTGTTCGAAAAATTACTCTCCATAAAGGAAATTCCACGTTCAATCGGATCTTGTTTAAGGCTTTGGGCCATCAATTCTGCCCCATCAAATATCTTTTGAATAAACAAAATCAAATTTTGTACGGTCCGATAAAGTACAGTATCATAAAGGATTGAATTGAAGATCGTCCGGTATTCCTTTTCATAAATGGGATCTTCATTTAGCTGGTACGTCTTCATAAAACGTCTGATTTGAGCTAGGATACTTGTTAGTCTAATTCTGACTAACCCGGGATCAGGATAGGGTTCTTTTAATTGTAGAAATTCATCATACAACCACTTCTTAATATTTTCTATATCGAGAGCATTGAGCATGTCAACCCAGTCCCTTTGCTCTGGCGGTGCTAAAAAGGGATCCACGTGTTCCCAGTCTAGTGAATACTTGAACTCTACAACCTGCCGGTATCCTTTATAATAGGTAAAATCAAGCATTTTTCTGACTTCCAAATACTTTTCATTCAAGGTTTTAGTTGAGTATTGATCACTGTAGACAACTATTCCAAGTGGATCTGAGAACTCCTCTTCCCATTTCCTCATGGCTTTTTGACATTGCTCCGTACTATTTTGACACTTCTCTTTGAACAAGAGAATCACCATATCGGTCAGTACAAAGCTCCCGTGTAAATCATTGAATGGATAATCATTTAAAAAGGAATGTAGTGAGCTAACCATGCGTATACTTTCAGATTGAAAAGCAGCCATATGGAAATTTTCTATGTCGGATGTTTGTGGTATAAATAAAGCCTCATATGAGAGATCTTTATAAATCTCTGTTCTAGTTATAGATGGTGCGTTTCTCCCCATTTTTCGTGATGCCTTTTGAAAGGCTGTTTTTACTTTGGTTGTTGAAAAGGGTTTAATCATTAAATCCAGAGCCTGCATTTCAATAGCCAGACGAGCCCTTTCAAATGTCGCCTCTGCGCTAGTTAGAAGTAGGATAGGATCATAGATATGCATGAGGTCACGGAAGGTAGACCATTCTTCTTTTCTGATCATATCCAGCTCCAATAATACAATATCAGGACATACTCTTTCGAATGTTAAAATAAACTCCTGAAAATCAGCTGCTAATGTAATATCTGTTACTGGGATGGATGAAGTTTTTAATAACCATTTTAGTCCTTCTCTTTCATTTAAGTCACGATCGGCAATCAGCCATTTTCCTTCCACACTACGTTCGTCCCTTCTAACTGCTATGTCCATTTCAGTGTACACTATTTAAAATGAATGGATAAGATTCATTTTTTTTAGAAACGGAATGAATTCCTTTAAGCATGTAAACCATAATAAAAAAATTAGGGGTGAGCATGTGAAAAAAATTTTTGCATTATTACTTGTCTCATTTATATTTTTTTACAATCAGCCAGTTTTGGCTAGTAGTAAACAACAAAAAGAGCCTATTAAGGGTATTTATGTAAAAGCTTCCAACACAAATGGTCCGAAATTCAATCAGCTTTTGAACCTCGTCGACAAGAGTGATTTGAACGCAATGGTGATTGATATTAAGGATGACCACGGCAACTTGACTTACATACCCGAAAAGAATTCACCCTATTACAGAGTTAGTAAACCTTATATTAAAAACCCAAAAGCACTTATGCAGACGTTAAAAGAGCATCATATTTATCCAATCGCTAGAATTGTTGTATTTAAAGATAATGTTTTAGCCCCGTCTCGCCCAGATTGGAGTTTTCAGACTTCTAATGGAATCTGGAAGAACCCGCGTGGAGATTCGTTTACCAATCCATTTCGAACAGAAGTGTGGGATTATAATATTGGGATGGCCATTGAAGCAGTCAACCTTGGCTTTAAGGAAATCCAATTTGATTACGTAAGATTTCCCGAAAAGTTTGAAACGCTTGAGAAACCTCTTTCTTATATGGGTAAAAAAGAAGGAAGTAACCGGGTCGCAGCTGTAACAAGTTTTGTTCAATACGCAAGGGAAAAATTATATCCTTATAAGGTTAAAATGTCTGTTGATACCTTTGGAAATGCAACGGTGATTCCAGAAGCAAGTGGCATTGGGCAGAACTTCTCGAAAATAGCTGAACACGTTGATGTCATTTCAGCTATGATTTATCCTAGCCATTGGAATGGAAATTTCGGAATTGCTAAGCCTGATTTAGAGCCCTATCGGTTGGTTGAAGAATATGCAAAGGTAGAGAACGCCCGATTGAAATTGCTAGCCTCACCACCGACATCTAGGCCATGGCTTCAGGATTTTACCGCAACTTGGCTTGGGAAAGGGAATTATAAAGTTTACGGTAAGCAGGAAATTGAAGATCAAATACGGGCTTTGCATACACAAGGAATCCAGGAATTTTTAATTTGGAACGCTGCTAATTACTATACAGCCAATGTTGACTATACCCCATAAAAGGCAAAAGAGGTTTGCCTGAAGTCAAACCTCTTTTTATCGTTTTATTTCTTGAACGCGGGTCTAGAAAACATAACGCCAATCGCTAATCCGGCAATCAAAGCCAAAAGATGGACAGTTCCAGTAGACAAAGAGATAAAATTAACTACAGCCCCATTTCCATCCTTCATGAAACTTAATGAAATCTTTAGGACCACGGGCTGATAAATCAGTAGAAACGGAATCACTACTAATAATAGACCCAACCAATCTCTTCCGATAAAATATTTGGCCAACAGGAAATAAATCAGCCCAACAAGAAACGCCAATCCATAAACAATATAGTTAATATATTGGAGTGCACGTTCCGGTTGATCAAAAAAAGCCACAATATTTACGTATAGAAACCACAAGATAGAAACTAAAATGGCAAGTACTTGTGTTTTAACTATTAATCGCATTCACAATTCCACCTAATCACATTCTCTAGTTTTTTTATTCATTATAACAAAAACGCTAGAAAAGAAAACTAAAGCCTTTTTGGCTGTGACTTACAGTTTATGCTATAATAAACTGTTAACAAAATGAAATGACTGTTTATAATAAGTTGGGAGCGAAATTTTTATATGATTAAAATTGATATACCAAATCCAGATATAGTGATTACAAAATCAAATCAAGTTGGAGAAAAAGTAGAAGCACCGCTAAGCAGTGAGTATGGATTTACAAATTACAATAAGATTCCAAGGGATAAAGGCGGGATTATCTTATTTTTTAATGCTAATGATGAACTTTTGTTTGTTGGTAAGGCAAGAAAGTTAAGACCACGCGTAAAACGTCACTTTGAGGATCAAGTATCCCCAATCAAACTTCACCGCCATGAGGTATATAAGATTGCGGTCTGTGTAATCGAAGATCCGATGGAAAGAGAAATATATGAAACCTATATTATTAATACGCTTCACGCTAAATACAATACCGATAAAGTATTCTATAAATAAGGTTGAAACAAAAAAAGAGCGGGTAAAAACCTTAACAGGTTCTATTTCCTATCGCAAAACGTTAATTTACAGCTAAAAATGTATAGTAAAATGCTTATCAATTTGCACCGTATTTGCGGTGCTTTTTGTTTATAAAAAAAGCCCAGTCCGATAATGAACATAGGCTACTTATCGTATTAATTTTCAAGTCATAAATAACTAACGCACCCGTTTGTAATATAAGGTTAACCAAATTTTTCTGGTTGACCATTAGCTGAATAAGGAAATTTATATTGCCCGCACTTTTACTTTACACAACGATCCATTCTCTGTCCCCACCGCCTGATTTTCACTTTTTTCCCCTGTATATCCATTATTTTTGGACTGTATATGTCTAATGGCTCCAGATCAGTATCTTGGGCATAATACAGTTTATATACATTAGAGAGGGGGGATAGTATGAGGCTAAGAAATGGAGATTTTTATACAAATGTTTTTACCAATAAGGTATATAGGTTAAATGAAGATAGCGATAGCAGCTGGTGCTTGAGTTTGCGTGATGAAGAAGGTTATCATGAAACAGAAAAGATATCAGGGCGTGATATGATTAGATTGGTGGAAGGTAGTTATAAAAAAAGCTAATAAAAAAAGCTACTCCATTCCTGTCATAGTAGCTGTAATCAGAAATTTTTAGTGGCAAGTAGCTTAAAGGAATTAAATTAAGTGAATATGTACAGAGCGAAAACTCAGTTTATTTACATGGAATAATTAAGTATGCATCCGAATAATCGGATGCTTTTCTTATTGGGGTGAATCACCATAGAGATTTTCAAGTTATACAATAAGCCAAGAAGGGCAAAGAACTTTTATGAAATTTAGAAAACCAACCTGTTCCAAATAAAATCCAATTCTATCTTAAGTCCCTGTCATACGCTATTGGCGGTGATTCTACCCAACCTTTATCAATTAAAATATTCATGCCGTCGTCAACAAATAAGCCAATATTCTTAAGCGTTCTTCCATACAAGAAATTTATATCTCTTCTTGCCGTTACCGCAAGTGAGTTTCCGAATGACCTTATCTTCATTGCGAACATGTCCACTTTATGGAACAGCATTATTTTATCGGAAAAAGGTGAATAGGTTGATGTTGTAACCAAATGGTCTAGGAAAGCTGGTGATTGAATGTGTTCTAAATGCAGTTTTTCTTTATACTGCTTAACCGCTTTATCAGTCATGTCTAACCCTCGTTTAAACAAAGCCTTTATCTTTTGATCTTGAACTGTCTGATGAAATCCCAATAATAATGCAATACTTGTTACGTTATTCTCAATATTATCCCAAAGATGTATGAGTTCTAATGCCTGTAATGGTCGGACATCTCCAAAAAAACCATTTAAGAAACTTTGTTTATCAACTTTTTCAATTCCTTCTGGTGTTGGAATGATTGGAGGTGCTGCAATGTATTTTTTTTTCATTAAAATATCATTAATTTGTCCTAAAAAGACCATAGTACATTGATTACAATAAATAAAAAACTCCCTTATATCCTCCCGCATAACCAACGGAACGGCTACTGCGTAAAGACTCATACCTGCCTTAGCAGCATATTTTAAATAGTGAACGTAAAATTCATCCTCGTATAAGCGGGGCGCACCAAGATTGACATCCTCTTTAGTAAATCCAATTGGGATAGGAAAATTTTCATTTTTAAAAAATTCTTCTATCCTCTGCGTGAAATCCTTTGATAAAGCTAAACCATTTTCCAATAGCATCTTAACATTTTCTTCCTCGCAATGCTGAAGAAAATAACTTAAGAGTTGTATAGACATACTGTTTCCCATATAGGTAGCCCAAAGTTTACCCATTTCAAAAGCCGTAAAAGGTTGGGTCTCATCTGATATTATTGGATTTATATTTAGTGGTTTCATCACATTCATTGGAGTTAAATTTTTATCGGTGGACATACCTATTCCCCTCTTCCCGCACTTTCGCTTAGGATAACCATTGTAAGAAGATTCAATTCAAACAAAATCGGACCTTTAACTTATAATGGTGAAAAAAGGCTACCGAATTTCCTTCAACTAGTTCTGCCCCGTTCGTTTCAGAAACCGTTCAAACTCATTGTGAGTAATCAACATCAATATTAATAATGGGATTGTATTTCTTCTCGGTCACCGCCATAATTCTTGCAATCTTCGGATCTGTTCCCATGGTGTATCTCTCAATCTCTATCAACTCCATACCACTAACATTATAAGCATGTTTAATCTTTGATTGCATTTCTGTCTGTCCTTTAAATTCAAATTTTTCTGCTTTAATTCCCATTTCAGAGAGACATTGGCTTAACCCTTTAAAGTAGTCACAATAAACAGCAGGAAACAGTGTCATTATTTTGGCACTGCCTTCAATAAATATAATTTCCACCCGACTGTTACCATAAGAATAAGACACCGCAGGAACCTTGAGATCACCTTCAAAAGTAAGAATTAATTTTCTTGATTTTTCTGGTTCTCCCAACACTTCCTTCACTTCCTCCTCTGTTTTGTTATTGACCTTACTAAAATTAAAATTTTTAGCTAATTCCATTTTCTTCTTTTCTTCTTCTAGATTTGGTTGAACTGGTGTGAATTTGACAGGAGCGCTCGCTTTTGTCGAAGCAGTCACTGCACGATCTTTTTTTTCTGCTGCAAAGTTCACGCCTTTTTTCTCCCCTACCATAAACGGAATGATAAATAGAGAAGCTGCTATACCAGCTGATATGATTGCAACCACTACCTTTTTACCATTTCTTCCTGTATGAATTGTATGTTGAATTGAGTCTTTTTGAGGATACTTGATCATTACAAATGATGTAGAATTTAATGTATGATTCTTTGAATTTTCTATTTTTTCTGTGACACTTTCCTTTTTCTTTTTAACCATAATATAATCTTGTTTCATTTTCTCCTCTAATTCCTTTTTGATCATATTCACAATACCAATTAGGAAAAAGAAGCCTAGCATGACGCAAAGGACAATCCAAGGAAAATGAACAAATACCTCAAAGTTCTGCCCAATCAACCCTGACCATTCGTTTGATAAAGATGCCGCTCTCGGAGGAGTTTCATAGCCAAATATCCCCTCAGCAACCGCTCCACCTAAGAAAAATTCAAATAAACCTAGGTGCATAATTAAGACCAGGGTAGCTAAAAACTGCTGAACCATCATTAATAGGCCATAAGACTTAAAATACGGCAATAAATGACGTCGTATAAGAAAAAGGCTATTGGCTCCCATTAAGTTTGAACTTTCAATAAACGTTCGCTTTCTTAAATCATTGACTATTTCTAACGATGAGAGAGTCACAGTAGGAAAAGCAACTAAAAATAAAACAAATATTTGAAACATCATTGTGTACATCATTGGAAGTTGATTGGTTGCTGATGCTATTGGACTCATAAACGTGATTGCAATAATCAGGGTTGGTACATACCTAAACCCGATAAATAAGTCTTTAAAATAGGGAACAGCCTTCGTGAGCCAAAAGGAAAAGATGATTCCGGTTAACCCGCCAAAAATGACCCGTAAAACCGTAACAAGAATGGCACAAAGTACGGTTACCTTCATTCCGTCTATCATCATAAGCATTAGATCTTGCCCATTTTCATCTGTACCAAACGGGTGACTTATAGATGGTGGAAAAGGTGCTTTTCCTATGACTGAACCATTATCATCATAAATTAAGGTTTGCTTGTTATAATCTTCAGGGCCAAAGACAGGATAAAGTAGGCTCATAAGTAGGACGATAAAGATTATTCCTGTACCGAAGATCGTTTTTTTATAGCTTTTCATTACAGGGCCTCCTCTTTACCTCTTGAACGAATGGACAATAGACGAATAAATAATTCAATAACAATAATTGGTATTGTGAACAGAATGATATCAAACACCGCTTCGGCACTACCTAATGTATTTAAGTTTCCTATATGAGACGTATAGGCTCTTAATCTAAAAAGATATTCCACTAGAAATAGATTAGAAAGAATTACCCAGACTAGCGTTCTCATTTGAACAATTAACATAGGAAAAATATTCCTTAACATATGAATCAAGTAAATTTTTACAAAAGCTAACCCTTTTGCTTTAGCAAAAATTGCGTAGTCCTTTTCCATTTCCTCCCCAAAGGCATTGATTAGGAATTGAGCTAAAAAGAAGGTCGGAAGAAAAGAGATAATAACGATTGGTATAAAATAGGGATTGCCAGTAAACCCATAAAGCTGAAACAGCTTAATCCCTGTGTTTTTGTAGATGGTAATAACTAAAATTTGCAACACAAAAATGACGAGTAAATCAGGAACCGCTTCACTGAAGTTAATTACACTTCTTAACTTTCTTCTTATTTTAGCTGGTGACATGATGACAATTGCTGCGATTAAAAATCCAACTCCCAAAGTAAGTGCAGTAGATGCCAAAAATAGTTTCATAGAATACAAATAATTTTGGAGCATATCTGTTTTCATCCACCCCATAAAAAAATCCCTTTCATAAAAGTGAGTAAGTTCATGAAGTTTATTGGTAAAAACTGTTGTGAAAGCTTTACTATCGAAAACAAAAGCCCCTTCATGTTCACCGAATAAAAAGGGTGTGGATAGAAAAAGTGCAAAGCCAATCACAATGCATAAAGCTCTAAGTATGTAATGAACGATACGCTTCAAATGGTAACCCCCTTTAAGACAAAAAAATCTCTACATTTATTAAGCGTTTAAACATTCCAAAAAGTTACACTTTTCGGAAAAATATTTTTTTGTAAGTAAAAAAGAAGGCAGAATCTACCTTCTTTTTTACTGGGCTTTTTCATTGCCCCCATATTTAAGTATCATTTCTTTTTCAATATGGCTTGCACGGATACCGAAACGAGGCTTCAATGGTGCTACTTTTTCTCCTAATAGAATCTTTAATGCAAGGAATGGAAAATTGATGCCAGATAAACAACTGATATGCATCCCACCGCTCATTCGCGGATTGATTTCAAGCAGTTTTGGAATTCCTTTGTTATATTTTACTTGGATGTTAAACACATAAGGCAGTTTATACTCATCATGGAACTTATGGGCTATTTGGATAAGCTCCAAACTTTCAACCAGCTCCCTTACTCTTCCTTCCCCTTTCATTCGTGGAATTGCAGCATACAGCCTCTCATTAGATGCAAGACAATCGATACTATATTCCCGTCCTTCTAAATACTCGAGTACCATTAACTCTGGGAAAGTATCTTGCTGGCTTAATATTTCACACGCGTAATCATATGAAATCCGATGGCTTACTCCTTGATACAGAAGCTGTTGGATAGACTCGATCTGATCCTTAATCACCCGGAAGCCGTTTGCCCCCTCACCGATCACAGGTTTAAAGCAAACCTCATGCCCTTTTTCCTTTAATGAGGAATATGCCTGTTTAAATTCATCAACAGTATGGACCACTTTATAATCAGGTATGGATATGATCGGGTTGACCTTTGCTAATTCACGGTAGGTTGCTGCTTTATTATCCATTGTCTCCATGAGCTTTGCATCAGGACAAACAAGTACCTTTACCCCTAGAGTCTCGAAATCAGCGATTCGTTTTGATATAAGAACATTTTCTTTTCTGGGTATGAAAATATTTATGCCATGTGTTTGACAAAAATCTAGACAAAAAGCTATATATTCCTCCCCAGATATGTCAGGCTCCACAAAGGCAAAATCACAATTCTGCAGGTAAAGTGCATCTTTATTTGGATGGGTTCCATATATAGTAAATTTTCTACCTTCTTCATTTGCTCGAATCATATCAATATAATGTGATACTGTTGTAAACCATCGATTAAACCAAATCTTCATCTGCATCCTCTTTCATGTTGTAGTTAAGACTTTTTCCATTATGTGCTAATAGAGGCCATTTTATAAGTTTTATTATGTTGAAATATCGATTGGTTTAATAGACTAAGCTTTTTGAACGGTTTAACCTGGCTGCAAATTTGTAGATAGCTTCCATATCTAAATGAGATTGGTCTGCAATAATTCCATCCACTTTTTTAACGACCTGTCTTTCAAAAAAATTCATTTTAGATACAAGAAGTTCCCCACCAAACAATCCCATCGCAACAGAATTTTTTCGTAAATCCTGAGGGAAGGCATCGTTGAATTGTTGAATGGCAGTTTCCCCTTCACGGAAACAGCATAGGAAAAGTCCAACATTTTTTTCTAAAAGTACATCATGATGCTTTTGAATAAACTGTTTGATTTTTCTTTGAATGGCACCAGCATGAATGGAACCACCGATGATGATGGTATCAAAGTCGTTTGGATTGAAAATGGTTTTCTCTCTTTTCAAATCAACTGATAAAATCTCTCCTTCGAGGTTCTCACTTAATAGACCTACTGCTTTTTCTGTAGTCCCATGGGATGAGCAATAAACAATTAAAGTCTTCATGTCAATTCTCCTCCTTCTTTCATTACAAAAATACCAGCCATGATTAGTGAAGACAGGCTGGATGTATATTTAATCACCTCTATTCTGAACCTCTCATGACTAAAGTCACGAGGTTCTAAAGTACTTTTATTCAGCCTTCGTCTGAATGACCGAAAACAAGTTTTCGGCTGACATTAACCACTCAGCTATTTCCCTTAGACTTTCATAGGCAAGGCAACTTTTGCTGCCATTATCGCCCTGTGGGCTCGGTTCAAAACCCTTTGTATCGAAATTTTATAAGCCGATACTACTTAATTGTTTTTTGTTTAACTGTTTCCTTCGTTCCATTTCCTGTTCGTGTTGTTTAAAAAATTGGTTCCATGTTTTATTTGCTCGTCCAACATCTATTTCACCTAGATTATCTTTTGTATTCATGATGAGGAAGGCGCTATACAAGTCTCGTTGCACATCACCTTGTTCGAAGTGGTTCCAACGTTCGGAGAGTTTTTTCTTTACGTAAGTTTGCGTGAAGTGTTCAAATTGACTGGCTTTTACTTTTGCCGTATCAATTCGCTTTAGTTCTAAGCCAAAACATTTGAGTTTGTTGTCAATAATCGAAAGAAGCATGGATGGCGTACGATTGGCTAATGACTTCCCAAAGCGTTTTTTTCGTTTGAATCGTCCCGTCTTTTCACTAACCTCTGTTTTCTTCGCTTTTGCTTGAAGTCCTTTGAAATTCATCGTTTCCACTCGAACATCTAATCCTAACGACAAAATATGGTTTGCCAATTGGTTGTGTGCTTGCTTTCGCTGATCCGCCATTTTTCGACTCATTTCTGCTAACTCTTTTCGAGTTTTCTTGTAATTCTCACTTTGAATCCATTTTTCTTGATTGGATTTATTAATTGTGCCATCGTCATTGTATTTGGCTGGGTTATTCGCTCGGCGCTGACGATCTAATTTACGCTGTAAAATCCGTTTTTTGCGTTCTTCAACGGACAAACCTTCTGCCAGCTCAAGTAGTTTCACTTCCTTTTCCGAAGCAATGGCAAGCGTGGATGTGCCAATATCTAATCCAACACGAGCGTTTTCATCTTTGGAAAAATTCTGTTTGCGTTTCTTTGGTGGAAAACCTTCTAATGCAAATTGAACGAAGTAACGATTTTTACCGCGAATCACTTTCTTGAGGAGTCGGCAATATTTGATGTTATCTTGAAGCGCAAGATAGGCGTATTCATCTTGGTCGTTCATCCTAACAGGCAGAACCAGTCCTAGCCATTCCATGCGTTTGTTTTTGGGAAAATAACGAAAACCAGTCTTGTTTGTCTTTTCTTCTAACGAAAAAAATTGACCTACTGAACAAAAAATGCACTTTCTTTCCGTTCCCATACATAACTTTCTCAACTGCTCGAAACGCTCGTTCAGCGATATTTTGGGCCATTTGGGAGCCAATATTCCGCTTGAATTTACGTCCCATTCCTTGAACGTACATATTTAAATCGAATTTACGAACCCCGTGTTGTGCTTTGAATAGATTCAGAAGTTGATTGCGTTCCTTCCCTTTTAGCATACGAACCGCTTCCCAATACCTGGGATTGCGTATCATGTGTTTATACCTGCGCCACGCTTCACCTAGACAGGCATTGTAGATCGTTCGCCCGATGTTTAGGCGTTTTACTAAGATGTGTTCTTGCCATGTTTCAACTTTTAAAGGCAAAGTAAACACATAGGTTGGTGATGACATCTAGGCTTGCACTCCTTTCGTTATTTCTTTTGTTGATTACGAAAGTATTGACGTATCTGTTGTTCTGTATGTTCACTTACGGTTGCGACAAAGTAACTGGGATTCCACACTCATATTTATGAAAACATATGTTAAAAGATTTAGTGGAAATAAGGTTATTATATAGTACTTTTTTGTACATGTTTGGCTGAGCATATGTCAGTTATTTAACGTGACATATGCTCAGCCCTTTCCGAAGCCGATTCATCTCATGACTGAAGTCACGAGTGTTCTCGGCTATTTCATAACTCACCTCTATTATAAATCCATTTAGAAAGCATCCATCGCTTAAATATTGGCAATATTATTACAACTGACAAATATTTATGGTGTCAGGCACCAATGAACGTCTTTTTCCATCGGCGAATAAAATAGTATCAATACTATGTGAGGTGGAAAAAATGCAGTTTCCATTGATTTTATCCGGGCCGATTGTTCGTCGAGTGGAACCGACCCGTGCATATATTTGGATTGCAACAAGCAAAAGAGTTCAAATTGAATCAGATTTTTTTCAGATAGAAAAAGGGAGTGAGCCCCATTCCTTTCTTTATCATAAACTTGATACCGTGAATGAATCGATGAAAGTAAAAATTGGAAATCAACTATTTGTCTACTTAATTAAGATTACACCCCAAAATGAATCTTTTCCCACAGATACCTTAATTGGATATAATTTGCGATTTAACGGTGATTCTAGAATGGATGATTTTGAGAGTCTTGAATTAGTTAATCCTAATAATCCAGGCTCCCTTGTCTATGGAAAGCTCAAATACCCAACTTTTCAAATTAAGAGTGGTCAGAATTCGAGCCATATTTTTTATGGCTCATGTAGAAAGTTGCATGGCGATGGTGAAGATACTCTTGCTTATGCCGATTCCATTATTGATAAACATCATGCTGATGTCCAGAACCGTCCTGACTCGCTATTTCTCATGGGAGACCAAATCTACGCGGATGATGTTGCCGACCCGCTCATAAGAGTGATTTCCAAGATTAGTACTGAGTTAATAGGTCAAAGTGAGCCTCATAATCACATAGAAAAGAGCTTGCAACAAGAACCATTTAGTACTGCCATTGATCAGGTAAACGGCAGACAATTTATCATGGAGACCTTTTGTCAATTCACCTCTTCACATGCACAAAACCATTTAATTGAATTTGGGGAGTATGCTGCAATGTATTTATTGTCTTGGAGCCCCGAAATATGGGATTTTGCCCAGGAGAATCATTTATTTGACAGCTTTATTGAATTGAAAAAAAAGAATCTTATCTATTTCGTTTCTACTAAAGAAGAAAGTGATTCTAATGATCTTCTATTTGAACGTAACAAACTATTAAATCGTTTCAATGAACAGCAGGATGCACTTGTATCTTTTCGAGCATCTCTTAACCGTGTAAGGAGACTGCTTGCAAACATCCCTACTTATATGATCTTCGATGACCATGACCTAACTGATGATTGGAATATTTCAGCAGAATGGAAAAAGAACGTCTGGGAAGCACCACTTGGTAGACATGTAATAGCAAACGGTCTTACAGCTTATTGGGCTTTCCAAGGCTGGGGTAATGACCCTGAAAACTTTGACCGAAGTTTCATCGAGTTGATGGGATCGTATTTTAAAACCATCAGGAGAGGAAGCTTCCATTCATCCACTCATGAGAAATGGGTAAACAGTCTTTGGCAGTTTCATTCGTGGCATTTTGTCGCACCTACCCAGCCAAAAGCAGTATTTTTAGATACTCGTACACAACGGGAGTATACTACAACTCCAAAACTAGTAAAATTGGGGCATATTATAAAGGAGACAACAGCTTGTCCTCAGCTTCTAAGCGACGAGGGATGGTCTATTGTATCAAACAAACTATTGTCTAGTAGTTGGAAGACGAAAACTCCTTTATTGATCGTTTCCGCTACCCCTGTTTACGGGATGGGCCTGATTGAATCCTTTTTGCATGATTATGTCTATCCTTTTCAGGTAATTGGAGTAGAGGTGAGAACGTCCTTTGATTTTGAGGCGTGGAAATATAACGGAGAAGGCTTTACCAAGCTTTTGTACCAAGTGGCAAAATGGGAACCTTCTGAGTGTATCTTTTTATCAGGCGATGTCCACTATGCTTCCTCGGTAAAAGCAACGGTAACTTTTCCAGATGGAAAGACTCTGCCCATTCATCAATATACCAGTAGCCCTCTTAAAAATATGAGTTTTTCTGGTGTATGGGGCGTGCTTATGAAAGGAGTGATAAGTTTTAATTCTTTTAAAAGGAAAAATAAAGATATCTATCGGATATGTGACATGTCGTATACCATTCGCCATGTTGAGAAGGACGATGATAACAAGCCCTTTTTATGGAAGGATCAATTACGTTATCAGTTTTTAGAAAAGGGGTCGATTATTGAAACGAACACCAATCTAGGGCTCATTTCTATTTCCTCTCATTCAATTTCCAATACCTTAATTAAAAAATAACCTAAAAAAAACAAATAAAGTGAAGGTTCCTGTTACACCTTCACTTTTATCTTCTAGGATTATTATTTGATCGTTTTGTTTTAATCAAAGTGGTCGCTGGCTGTTTTCTGATCCACTTAATGAATCTACTAATTTTCTCATCCCTCTTTAATTCAGGTATGGTATTTAAGCGTAAAGCCAGTTCTTTATTGGTGTATAGGGCGTGGATCTGCTTATGGCAGGGTATGCAAAGGTTAGCTTTTGATAATTTCCCGCCGCCTTCTTCTCGGGGGATTAAATGGTGCTCGGTAATCTCCACACCTTCTCGCTCGCATAATTCACACTGTGCTAACAAAACTTTTCACCTACTTTATGTCATACTTAGAAGACAGATGTTCGGACACGTATCGGCTCAAGCATTATGTCGGAAGATTCTTTTCACAAACTCCCCTATTTCATAAATAGCACTTTTGGCTTCTGGCAAAACATTCCCACTTATTTGCCAAACATGCCACATACCATCCCAAACCTTAAACGATACATTTACACCTGCAGCCCGAGCCTGCGCAGCCAGCTTTTCTGCATCACTTTGGAGGATTTCATGATTACCTGCTTGAATAAACAGAGGTGGAAATCCTGTGAAATCAGCAAACACAGGAGAAATGAGCGGATGATCAAGTGCTTCGGCTCCTGCATACATACTAGCAGCCTTCCTTACACCCCCGAGATTTAAGTAAGGATCTTTTTCTTTATTTTTCCTATAGCTTTCCCCACTACTTGTTAAATCTACCCACGGGGAGAGACAAACAATGGCCGCTGGTAGTGGTTCATTTTGGTCTCTTAAGACCAATGTTGCTGCTATACTTAAGCCACCGCCAGCAGAGTCACCTGCAAAAATAATATTTTTAGAATCATAGCCTTGCCGAATAAGCCACCTGTACACATTGATCGCATCTTCAATGGCTGCTGGAAATGGATGCTCTGGGGCAAGGCGATACTCAGGGAACAAAACCTTTACACCTGCCGCTTTCCCAATTCTTGCCGCTAATGGCCGATGAGTATTCGCTGAGCAGAAGGCGTAACCGCCTCCGTGTAAATAAAGAATAACCTTTCCTTCCATAACTCGGCTTGTAGAAATCCATTCCGTATATAAACCTTCAATTTCTAGCTTTTCGATTATGCAGTCTTCGGGGAGTTTCCCTAACCTTCTGGCAGCTGAATCTAGCATCTGTCGCTTCTCGTCCATCCCCTTATCTATTACTTCCTTACGAAAGGCTCTTTTCACCGACCATTTAATTCCTTTTTCGATAAAATAACTTCGGAAACTCGGCATGGCGTTTTCTCCTTTTTTCATAAAAAGTGACTATTTTCATTATACTAGAAAAATCTTCCTCCTTAAAAACAACAATGAATCCATTTCTCAATTTTGCTTATATATTATAAATTTTGTAAAAATTCTGTAACAATTTGACCAATTGCTGTAGTACAATTGGAATAAGAGGTACATACTTTTTGGAGGTATATCATGACTCGTCTTACCGATCATTTAATAATCATTTCATTTGATTGTCTATCCGCATTAGATTATCCAATCCTAAAAGACATGCCTCATTTTCAGACCATTTTAAACAATGGAGCCTACGTTGAAAATGTTAAAACAATCTATCCTTCTGTTACCTATCCTTGTCATTCGACAATCGTAACCGGAAATTATCCTAAACGGCACGGCGTCATCAATAATACCCTGTTGCAGCCAGGCATGGTGTCACCTGATTGGAATTGGTTCCGGAATTGTATTCGAGGGACTACTTTATACGATGAAGTGAAGAAGGCCAATATGACAACAGCGGCATTATTATGGCCAGTAACGGGCAAAGCAAATATTGACTATAATATGCCCGAAATCTTTGCAAACCGTCCATGGCACAATCAAATTGTTGTGTCTCTAATGAATGGTACTCCACGCTATCAATTGGAGCTCATTCAGCGGTATGGCCATATTCGAAAGGGGCTTAAGCAGCCAGAATTAGATGACTTTGTTTTAGAATCAACGGTTCACACGATTAAAACAAAAAAGCCCAATTTGTTAATGGTTCACTTTACAGACTTAGATACACAGCGCCATTTTCATGGATTTTCTTCAGAGGAAGCCATGGCGGCCATTCATCGCCATAACCATCGTCTAGGGAAAATTATAGATGCATTAAAGGAATGCGGTATCTATGAGAATTCAACAATAGTGGCATTAGGTGACCATAGTGCACTTGATGAAAATAAAGCCGTCAATTTAAATGTATTATTCCGAAAGCAAAATCTACTCTCGACCAATTCAAAAGGGAAAATAATAAATTGGAAGGCTTATTGTAAAAGTTGTGATGGGTCTGCATATATTTACATAAAAGATGCACAAGATTCAGCTACTTTAAATGAGGTTAAGGAATTATTAGAAACATTAATTAACAATCCTAACTCTGGAATTGAAGGTTTTTTAACAGGAGAACAAGCCGCAGAAAAAGGAGCAGATGGATCATGCGCGTTTATGGTCGAAGCGGCTCGTGGTTATTATTTTTTAGAAGATTTTGAAGGGGAGTACATCAAGCAGGTCACTAAAGAGGATGCTGCAGTAGATAAGAAGTATACATTAGCCTGTCACGGATATTCTCCGGAAAAAGAAAATTACGGAACCATTTTAATGGCATCAGGGAAAGGAATTAGACCCATCACCCTGCCTTCGATCCGTCTCATTGATGAAGGCCCAACATTTGCGAGACTTCTAGGTGTCAGCTTAGGAAATACAGATGGAAGGGTTATAGAAGAACTATTAGTTTTCTAAAGGGGGAAAATGAATGAGTCGGATGTCAAAGCAAGAAAAGAGCTGGGTGTTTTATGACTGGGCAAACTCTGCCTACTCCATCCTGATTACCACTGCCATTTTTCCGTTGTATTTTAAGGCAGCGGCTAAAAATGCAGGCCTTGCTGCTTCAACGTCTACAGCCTATTGGGGTTATGCCAATTCGTTTGCTACTCTCCTTATATCACTTTGTGCCCCTATTTTAGGTAGCATTGCTGATTTTAAGGGATTTAAGAAACGGTTCTTTACCTTTTTCTTAGCTCTAGGAGTCGTGTTTACTTTGTTGTTAGCTGTTGTCCCGAGTAACCAATGGCTCATTTTGTTAATTTGTTATATGTTCACCGTTATCGGATTTGGTGGTACGAATATTTTCTATGATGCATTCCTTGTGGATGTGACGACCGAGGAACGAATGAATAAGATTTCATCACGGGGATATGCGATGGGCTATATTGGTAGTACGATTCCATTTATTATTGGAATTGCACTTATTCTATTATCTGATAGAGGCGTCCTTCCTTTAACCGTTTCAGTAGCTAGTCAGGCAGCGTTTGCCATTACCGCTTTATGGTGGGGGTTGTTCACAATTCCCATGCTAAAACATGTAAAGCAGGTCTATTATAAAGAACGTGTGGCAAATCCAATTTCTAATGGTTTTAAACAACTCTTTGAAACATTTAAAAAGATTAAGCTTTACCGGCCATTATTTTTATTTTTAATTGCTTATTTCTTTTACATTGATGGAGTAAATACCATTATCACCATGTCTACCGCCTACGGTTCTGATTTGGGTATTGATTCAACGGACCTATTAATTATTTTATTTGCCACACAAGTAGTAGCTGCACCGTTTGCCGTTTTATATGGCAGACTTGCAGATAAATTTAAAAGTAAAACAATGTTGCTCGTAGGTATCTTTGTTTATATCGTTATTTGCACCTATGCATATTTCTTAAAAACAACATTAGATTTCTGGATTTTAGCGATGCTGGTTGCTTCTTCACAGGGTGGAATTCAAGCACTTAGCCGTTCTTACTTTGCCAAGCTGGTTCCTAAGGAAAGCTCAAATGAGTTCTTTGGTTTTTATAGCATTTTTTATAAGTTTGCTGCTATATTAGGACCGTTTTTAGTCGGATTTACTGCCCAAATGACGGGCAATACGAATAGCGGCGTGTTCAGTTTAATTGTTTTGTTTATCATAGGCGGCATTATCCTTTTACAGGTACCGGAAGCTGAAAATGTCTCTAAATCTAATACTATATCTCAATAAATGTAGGACCAGTTTCCGTTGGGAACTGGTTTTTTTTGTGTGTTTTTTGGAAGATAAAGGTAAAATAGCCAATGTGGTGCAAAAATGAGCCATTCTTTCTCAAAAATGAGCCATTTACACCTAAAAATGAGCCAATCTCCCACCAAAATGATCCAATCCATCCCAAAAATGAGCCATTCACCTTAAATCGAATAAAAATCTCTAGTGTTTTGCAGTAGGATGTGGCCAACTTCATTTGGTTTACCATTTTTTATAGAAGCGATTTTACTGATTGAATGTTGCATCATGTTGGGATGAGTCATTTTCCCAAGAAATGGGCCTTTAAATCGCCAAGGGCCATCTGTTTCGACCATCAGTCTCTCTATTGGAACCTTAACAACTATATCTTGAATCTCTTCTTTGTACACAACATCCGGTGTAACCGAAAGAAAATATCCATTCCTCATCATTCTAGATATCGTTTTGCTATCCCCTTTAAACCAATGAAAATGTGCTTTTACGATTGAATGCTTTTCTAAAATATCGCAAACAACAGGTGCATCCTCATACACCGCATGTAGCACAATCGGCTTGTCATATTTCTTGGCTAGTTTAACAAAAGCCTCTAGTAACTCCATATATTGCTCAAAATGACTTTGAGTTATTTTATTATCAAGACGTTGATAATAAGGTAGTCCTACCTCACCAATAGCAATCATTTCATCCCGATGGGTAGCAATCCATGTAAAAAGGTCACTTTTTCCCTCATCAGTTGGAAGATGCTGTTCTGGGTGAAAACCAAACGCCGGTTTCACCTTAGGGAAGGATTGTGATAATTGGAGATTCCTTTTACACGATGTAAGATGATTCGAAACGGTAACCATTGCATGAATCGACTGAGAGTCGCCGAGTAAACTAGTTAATTCCTGATCACCATATTGATCTAAATGGATATGTGCATCTATCAACCTCATTATTTCCATCCCCTCTTTTGAAACCTTCATTACTAAAATTAGAAAAAAGCACTTGGGTTATCGAACCCAAGTGCTCCAACCTATTTTATTTTACATCATAACCTTGATCATCAATAGTTTCTTTAATTGTGCTAAGTGTGATAACGCTTGGATCAAACTCAACATCCACCTGACCCTTATCAAGCTTCACAGCAACTTTCTTCACACCTTGAAGTACACCTACGCTTCCTTCTACTGCTTTCACACAATGACCACAAGA
Source organism: Neobacillus phoenicis (assembly GCF_047302305.1). Taxonomy (NCBI): domain Bacteria; kingdom Bacillati; phylum Bacillota; class Bacilli; order Caryophanales; family Bacillaceae; genus Neobacillus; species Neobacillus phoenicis. The sequence continues at coordinate 3,485,548 of NZ_CP154847.1, forward strand.
CATTCCACTTACATTTAAAGTTACTTGTTCCATTATTATTCCCCCTATTTTTTCATTAATTTTTGAATAGTTACTAGGACTTCATCGAGGACTTCGAAATCGCCCTCTTGGATTCGCTCCACAACGCAGCTTTTCATATGGCCTTCCAACAAGATTTTAGCCACACTATTTAAGGCAGATTGAGTCGCAGAGATCTGGTTAATTACATCATCACAATACGTATCTTTTTCAATTAACCCCTTAATCCCCCGGATTTGACCCTCAATTCGATTTAATCTAGTCACCAGATTATTTTTCACCTTATCTGAATGGTGGCTCTTTCGATGACTTCCTTCATGATCACAACATGACTCATCAATCATCGCTTCCACCTCGTGTTCATTGGACATTTATACGCCTCCCTTTTTTGATTCATTATATCATACCCCCGTATGGTAATGCGACGGGCGTAAGTTGATTACAATTGCAGATATTACCCACTTTTTCATATCGTCACTCCTTTCCTATTCATGATTATTTAATCGGACTCTTTGCAATCTAAGTGCATTTAATACAACGGACACGGAGCTAAACGCCATTGCTGCGCCAGCCAGCCATGGTGCTAAGAAACCAATAGCAGCAACTGGTATCCCGAGTGTGTTGTAACCAAACGCCCAGAACAGATTTTGTTTAATATTACGAATTGTCTTCTTACTCATGTTGATCGCATCAGCGATACTATTTAAGTCGCCTCTCATTAAGGTAATGTCTGCTGCTTCCATGGCCACATCTGTCCCGGTTCCAATTGCCATGCCAATATCAGCAATTGCCAGTGCTGGTGCATCATTGATTCCATCACCAACCATCGCTACCCGTTTACCTTCGTTTTGAAGCTTCTTCACTTCATCCGCTTTTCCTTCTGGTAAAACTTCTGCCACCACTGAATCGACTCCTACTTCATCCGCAATGGCTTTTGCAATTCGTGTATTATCACCCGTCATCATGATGACTTCAAGGCCCATATCTTTTAATTTTCGGATCGCCGCTTTTGACGTTTCTTTTACCGTATCAGCCACGGCAACAATTCCAGCAAACTGTTGATCAATCGCCACTAGCATGGCTGTTTTCCCGTTTTCTTCGAGAGACTCCATCTTGTTCTCCGCTGATTGGAAAGCAATAGAGTATTTGCTCATTAATTTTCGTGTCCCAATTAATAACTCTTTACCGTCAATAGTAGCTCTAATTCCATATCCAGGAATAGCTTCAAACTCTTCGGCAGCAAATAAATCTATACCTCTTTTTTTAATGCCATTAACAATTGCCTCTGCTAATGGGTGCTCAGAGTGTTTCTCAGCAGTACCTACCAATTGTAAAAATGTTGTTTCCTCAAGATCAGCCGTAACGATTACATCAGTTAGTTCTGGTTTTCCATTTGTAACGGTACCTGTTTTATCTAAAACAACAGTAGTAATGCGGTGTGTTCTTTCTAGGTGCTCTCCGCCCTTAAATAAAATTCCAGCTTCAGCCGCACGTCCGGAGCCCGCCATAATAGAGGTTGGTGTTGCCAAACCTAATGCACACGGACAAGCAATAACAAGAACGGCGATCATTTTTTCTAAGGCTTCAGCAAAGTTTCCTGGGCTTACCAAGAAGAACCATACTAAGAAGGTTACTACAGCAATTCCGACAACAATAGGGACAAATATTCCTGAAATTTGGTCTGCTAATCGTTGAATCGGTGCCTTAGATCCCTGGGCTTCTTCTACCACTTTAATAATTTGAGCCAACGCAGTGTCTCTTCCAACCTTAGTTGCCTTTATTTTTAAGAACCCATTTTTATTGATCGTAGCACCAATAACTGGATCTCCAATTGTTTTATCTACTGGTACACTTTCACCGGTAAGCATGGATTCGTCGAGTGCAGAACGTCCTTCAATAATTTCACCATCAACTGGAATTTTTTCACCAGGTTTCACAAGGATGATTTCACCCACTACTACTTCTTCAAGTGCAATTTCTATTTCATTTCCATCCCTGACTACGGATGCTGTCTTGGCTTGAAGCCCCATTAGTTTCTTGATGGCTTCAGAGGAACGACCTTTGGCCCGAGCCTCAAACAATTTTCCTAACAGAATAAGGGTTATCAATACAGCACTTGTTTCAAAGTACAATTCAAACATCATCTGGCCGGACCCAATTGCTGAAATAATAATATAGAGACTGTAAAAGTAAGCAGCAGATGTTCCAAGCGCAACTAGCACATCCATATTGGCACTACCATTTCGTAGGGCCTTAAATGCTCCTACATAAAATTGCTTTCCAACAATGAATTGAACCGGAGTTGCGAGTGCTAATTGTACCCAAGGATTCATCAGCATGTCTGGCAGATAAATAAAAGATGTAAACTCAAAATGATCAACCATTGCCCATAATAGTGGAAACGCAAGGATGAGTGAAAAGAGAAATTTTCCTTTTTGTTTTTCGATTTCTTTTTCACGATGGTCGGCGGTTTCGGCTGTTTTCTCTTGCTTAACCTTCGCCTCATACCCTATCTTCTCTACGGCTTTCAGCATTTCTTGGATGGTGATTTGTGATGAGTTAAACTCTACACTGGCTGTTTCCAAAGCTAAATTTACAGTTGTATTATTAACTCCGCTAAGTTTGTTTAGCCCCTTCTCAATTCTTGCTGCACAGGCAGCACAAGTCATACCGATTATCTCGAGTTCGACTTTTTCTGCTAAAACACCATATCCGAGATCATTTACTTTCTTCATAAAATCGTCAACGTTTGTTACATCAGGATCAAATTTTATGGTCGCTTTTTCAAGGGCTAAGTTCACGTTAGCGGTTTCTACCCCTTCAAGCTTATTTAAACCTTTCTCGATTCGGATAGCACAAGCAGCACAGGTCATCCCGGTTATTGGTAGTTGTGTTTCTTTTAATTCGCTCATTTTTCTTCCTCCCATCTATTCAATCGTTAGATGATTTTGGTATTCCTTGATTTGGTAATTTATTATGTTTTTATACTATACCCCCCTACCCTATAACGTCAACAAAAAAATAAAATTTATAACCAAATTTTTTTAATAAAGCCAAAAAGCCTTATTATAGAGTAATTTATAACGGTTCTGTTCAGGTTTTTTTTCGCATAACATAAATAGGTAAAAAATAGATTGAAGGGAGATTCTAATTTTTTGAAAGGTGGGGGATAAATGTCTTTAAAAAAATTTGTTGATGCATTACCGATTCCTTCTGTCATAAGACCAAAAGGTGAACGTGATGGCCTCCCATTTTATAAAGTTACTATGAAACAAGTCACTCAGAAGTTACATCGCGATTTGCCGCCAACTACCGTTTGGGGTTACAACGGGATGTATCCAGGTCCTACATTTGAAGCAAGAAGAAATCACCCTATTTTAGTCAAGTGGAAAAATAAATTGCCCTTTGAACACCTGCTGCCTGTGGATCGAACTATTCATGGGGCAGAACCAGACAAACCTTCTGTGAGGACAGTTGTACATTTGCATGAAGGTCGGGTTAAACCGGAAAATGACGGATATCCAGAGGCTTGGTTTACAAGAGATTTTAAAAATGTTGGTCCGAAATTCGCGCATAAAATCTACTATTATCCAAACTGTCAACGCCCTGCAACGCTATGGTATCATGACCATGCACTTGGAATCACTCGTTTGAACGTTTATGCAGGTCTTGCAGGCTTCTATCTCCTCCGAGATGAAGAAGAGGAAGAATTGAACCTGCCAAGTGGAAAATTTGAAATTCCGCTGGTCATCCAAGATCGTTCGTTCTATCCTAATGGTGAACTGTTCTATCCAACACAGCCTGGCCATGAGCCACCTCCAGCACCACAACCGCCTCCACCAATAGATCCAAACCTACCAAATCCCTCAGTTGTACCGGAGTTTTTTGGCAATACCATCCTAGTCAATGGAAAAGTATGGCCATATCTAAGGGTAGAGCCGCGGAAATACCGGTTCCGTATCCTTAATGGCTCCAATGCTCGTTTTTACCGTATAAGGTTGAGCTCTGGGCAAAAATTTATCCAAATTGGTACGGAAGGAGGACTTTTGGATAAACCGATCACCGTATCCCATATCACCCTTGCACCAGCTGAACGTGTTGATGTAATAATTGATTTTTCTAATCACAAAGGTGAAAGAATCCTCTTAACAAATGACGCACCAGCACCATTCCCTAACGGCGAACCACCTTCTGAAGATCTTACACAGATTATGGAATTTCGGGTCAAAGATACATTGCACGAACCGGACAATAGTGAAATTCCAAAAAAGTTGAGTTGTTTGGAACACCTTGATCCAAAGGATGCTGTAATCGTACGAAAAAACCTCTTAGTCGAATCTACAGATGAATTCGGGCGTTTAAAACTATTATTAAATAACATGGAATGGGATCAGTTGCCACTTACAGAAACACCATATAATGGGACGATAGAGATTTGGGAACTTTACAATACTACACCGGACACACACCCTATCCACTTGCACCTTGTTACCTTTCAAATATTGAATCGTGCTCCGTTTACAGGTGATCCAAATGGTCCTAATCTTATAGTATGGCCCCCACATCCACCTGAACCAAGCGAGAGGGGATGGAAAGATACCGTTCGTGCCAACCCAGGAGAGGTCACTCGTATTATTGCACGTTTTGGACCGTTTACAGGAATCTACCCATGGCACTGCCACATCCTTGAACATGAAGACCATGATATGATGAGACCATACGAGGTACTCGATAACCATAACTTTAACCCATGTGAACCGATTCCTGAACAATGTCCAGATGATTCGTTCGCTCAGTGTTTCGACTGTGATAGTGATTTTGAAGACGATGACGAACATTGACAACGCAAGTTTTATTACTGCAAGCTGACACCTTTTTTCTAATGGTGGCAGCTTTTTTTATTTTCAATCTATTTTTTACCTGTAAAAAAAGCCCCACATGGAGGCTAAAAATTTTATTTGTATGCTTTTACTTAAGAGAAATTAACGTCAATGTTTGACCCCTATTTCCTTCTAGTGTTATTGTTGTTGTCTTTCCTTGATGATGAAATAATTCATTTATCATGTTACCCGTTGCTTTGGCTACATGTGTTTTACCATCAGATGTGATAAAACGAAAGGTACCCTGGGGGTCTATCCCTCCTATATGAGCTGTTACTATTAGTTGATTAGAATTAGATGAAGTAGCTATAGGGATTTTGATTTCTTGTCCAATTTTCAACTTGGATGGATCTACTGTTGGATTTAATTCCTGAATTGATGAAACAGAGACTCCAAACACATTACTAATTTTTGTAAAAGTATCTCCGGCTTTAATCACGTACATAGTTGTATTTGTATTTGTTTGTTCCTTACCCGTTAAAAAGGATTCACTTACAAACGCCACTTTTCCATTGAAATTAATCTTTGCCCAACCACTATCAATAGATAGTACAGATACACTGTCGTTTAATTTTAATGAACCTAATACAGCGCTATTTGTAGAAGCTGCCTGTCTGACTCTCAACGATGAAGCAGTTACATACATGGTTGTTTTTGTTTGAGAAATAGTGGTAATACTATTTTGGTCTCCAGTTAATGCGCTGATTTTAAGATATTCAGCTCTCACAAAACAAACTTGTCCTTTAATAAGAATGGCCGCCCAGCCATTTTCAATAAATGAAACTTTAACAACATCACCTTTTTGATATTGACCAATAATACTACTTGAAGTGCTGGGTTGTGATCGAATATTTAGTTTGCTCGCGGTAACCGTTTTATTTTGCACTTTTGGTAATAATATTTTTTTACCTTCAATGGAAGAGAGCCCATTGGCATCTAATATTTCTTGAGCTGTTACTCCATGTGCAGAAGCAATATTCTCAATTTTTTCACCATTTTTAACCTGATAAGTATATTCCTGTATAAATGCTGCATCTGCAGTATTTGAAAAAATACCGAGCATAACGGTAAAAATGCCAGTTACTACAAGTTTTTTTACAGGACTGTTTTGAACCCACTCGCTCACTTTTGAAATATATGTATGTAAATTTGTATGAATATCCTGAAGGAGTCCTTTTACATCTATTACATTTCGGATGTCAAAGTAATTTAAAGATTTATAGTATGCCCTCTTTTCCATCCTTGAAGTAAAAATTGGTGGTTCACTTTTTGTATTCTTTCTTTTTCCATGAGTCTCTGTTCTGATTAATGTTAGTTCACCATTAACAAATAATTCTCTAGTCATAATACCCTTCTCCTATTTCCCTCTTAAGATGTAACTTTCTCCCCATAGTATATTCGAGGAATGATGTGATTTTATGTCCTCATTCCTTCCATAAATCCTCTCTAAAGGTAAAAAAAATTATTATAGGATAAAAATAGAAGAAAAAAAAAAGCACACGTGATAGAATTTCGTGTACCTTTTATCTTTCAGATATATACTCTTTTGAAAAAGCAATGATTGTTTTTGCAAGTTTTTTTGAAGATGGTTTATAAAATAGATCTATGCTTCTCCCAAATTGTTCATCAGCAAATTCCATAATTATTGCCGACTGGTCTTTGACATTACGAGAAACCATTCGTGGCATAATGGAAGCACCAAGTCCACTGGAGACAAAGGCTACAATGGATTCATTGGTTTGTAATTCTATCCCTAGCTCAAAATTTATCTTATTCTTTTTGCAATAATTCTCAAAAAACGAGCGAATGTCGCATGGATGCTTATGAATAATTAGTTGATTTTTCACAAATTCGGTTATTGAAAGAGGCGATTCATCCCTGCTTATCGCAGACATCGGTAGGATGGCATCATAGGGTTCCCAAAATATATTTGCCATTGCTATGTTTCGATTACTGGTCGCATCTTGAACGAATACAAAATCAGATTGATTGTTTTCGACTAACCTTACTAATTCTTCAGTTGTATCCTTAATTAAAACCTCAATTTTATATTCTTCTCTTAACCTGTTCACCACGGCGGGAAGAAAATGTGTTCCAATGCTTGGTAGTGCTCCAATCCTAATTGTGTGTTTTTTGGAAAATTGGTTCATTTCAGCTGAAAGATCATCGGCTGCTTTTATTAAACCAATCGCTCTTTCATAAAAATATTTACCTGCCTCCGTTAACTCGACACCCGTATTTTTCCTTAAAAACAATTCACAATTTAACTCATTTTCTAACTGTGTTAACTGTTTTGATAATGCCGGTTGTGAGATAAATAGATTCCTAGCGGCTGTTGTAACACTGCCTGCTTCTACGGTGGAAACAAAATATTTTAACTGAATTAGTTTTAACATGGATATCAAATCCTCTTATTGATTTAGTTATTCTACCAATTTTTCCCTTGACTTTAGATTACAATAATGAGGAGCATAAGTGAATAAAAAACACAAAAAAAAAGACCCCTTTTAATGAGGTCAATTGAGACAATTTCTACATAATTATCTGCTCATTTGTTTTCAGGAATGTTACTTCAACACCACGCTGATTAGCCTGCAAAATTAATCTTTCTTCAATATTGTCAGTTTCATTGTAATATGGCGGATTGTTAAAGGTAGAGTAATGAATAGGAATTAGCTTAGCACCTAATATTTTGGTTGCTTCAACTGCCTCTTCTGGGGTTAAGCATGCAGGTAATTGACTTTGTTCCTTTAACCCTACTACTTGTAAGATTGGACCATTGACTGGAAGACAGGCTGCATGAATGGGCCCATATTGATTCTCCATTCTCCACCAATATCCATGCCACTGGGTGTCACCGCAATGTATGACTGTATGCTGCTCATCCTTAATGATCCATGAGACCTGGGGAGAACCAAAGCCATCCACTGAATAGGATGCAATCATTTTTACATCTTTAAATTCGAACTCATTATTCGGATGTGCACCCACTACATGACGAAAACCAAGCTTCTTTACATAATCAATGGAATCCATTGGGACAAAGATTTTTACATTCTCACCAATATGTTGAAGAACAGATTGGTAATCAAAATGGTCTGGATGAACATGTGTTACCAAGATTACGTCTGGTTGCTCTATCGTTTCCAATGAAACAAGTGGTTCCAAAGGATCACCAATTTTAGCAGCTAGTGGTTTATCCTGGCCCTTAATGGGTCCCCCTAGTGGGTCAACTAGGACAGTTGTTTCGTTCGTTTTTATTAATATACTCGCCCATGATAATTTTTTTATTTGCATTTCGTTTAACCTCCCACTATTAATTTAATAGAAGTTTCACGTATCATAATTAAACTTCTATCTTTATAGTATCAAGATGTCGTTGAGCAAAGATAATAGTTAAAAGTAATAACCCCATAACTAATCGTTATTACCATATGACTAAAGAACAATACCTAGTACACATAAAAACTGGTATTCTAGGGTTACAGTAACAATAATTTTTGGGAGGTTTTTCTATGAATGTTGTCTCACAATTCGGAACCATCATTCCATTTTTAGAGGAAATAAAGCAAGTGGAAGGTGATCGCATTTTCTTCTCACCAATTAGTGAGGGAAAATGGTCATCAGCTGCCATCGTTGCCCATCTTTACCTTTGGGATCAATACATTCAAAATTCTCGATTACCAATGATGTTAGCTGGTGATACCCTTCCATCCGGCCAAGTCGATGTCCAAGCAATTAACAATGATGCTCAAAACTTTGCTCATTCTGGTATTAGTAAAAATGAACTTATTGATCAATTTGTTAACAATCGGAAAATCCTTCTAGAGGAATTAGCAAAAGCGGATCTCCAAACCGCTTTTACAATTGGAGAGCATTCCTATACCCTTGAAAAATATTTGACAGGTATGGTTGAACATGATGAACACCATATGAAGCAAATGAAAGATGTGTACGAACATGCGAAAAAAAGTTTCATCGAGTGAAGATAAGAAGGCTGTATGAATAGTTCCAATCAACAGCCTTTTTTTATTTCTTTCATTTAGTACTAGGTCATAAAAACATGTAATAATATATAGTTGAGTATTTCATTTTTGCTAAGGGGGGACATTCATGACCCAAGAACACCATCTATTAGAAACAAGAACTACCCTGTTGAACGAAATTAGTTTACTAGGTTTCAAAGAATTGAATAATCGTTCTGAACCTAACAAATGGAGTATCGCCCAAGTTTGTCATCATCTTGCTATTACGGAGAAATTATTTGCGCGTGCCATTGAATATGGTCTAAAGCAACCACCTACTAATCACTTAAAACAAAAAAATATCCAGGTTCTATTAGACCGGAACATTAAAGTAGAGGCTCCAGAAATCGTAAAGCCAGCTTTAGAACCATACGAATTAGTGCAAGTCACTGAGCTATTAAATGATTCGAGAACCTACTTACTCGCTGTTCTCGACAGGGTGGAGGACAAGTCTATTTTGTATGAAAAATCTGCAAAGCATCCAATCTTTGGTGAATTATCCTTAAATCAATGGATTGACCTTATATATTTACATGACCAGCGACATATTGAGCAAATTAAGGAAATAAAATACTTCTTCGGCATTCAATAGAAATAGCTTGGCATCCGCCAAGCTATTTTCAAAATCCAGATTAAAAAACTAGAGACATTCCATCATTCGGAACAAATAGATTTGGTAGCTGATGGAATGTAATCGATTTTCTTAGCTCTCTTCGCGTGAACAAGCAGTGATTCCATGATTCCATATGGACTACTACTATTTTCGATGAAGGACTTGCCCTATGAACCTTTTCAATATCCGTGACTCCCATCGTAATGGGATCCCCCGTTAAGAATTGTGCTTCTCCTCCATTTAGTATAATAACTTCTGGCAAATAGTGAGAAATCGCTTCTTCTACATCCATACACCAGATCGTATCACCTGCCAAGTAAACGACCGGCTCATCTACTGCTTTTAAAACAAACCCTGACACGGGACCCATTTGTTTCCTTAATTCCCCTGTCCCATGCTGACCCCTAGTTCTTATGAATTGAATTCCATTCCAACCCTTTTCATTCTGTACTTTGATTACCTGTATAAAACCTTGTGCAAGTAGCTTTTGCTCATCTTCAGGCTGGCAAAAAACAGGGAGACCCTTTGGAAGTAATTCTACCGCTCGTTCATCTAAATGATCACGATGTGTATGTGTTATGATAATTGCATCTATATCTCTTACGATTTCTTCCACCGTCATCGGTAGATCGACTAGAGGGTTTCTATATTCATTAGCTGCATTCCCCACCGGTCCAAGTAACCCCTTCGAACTAAACATCGGATCAACCAGGATGGTTTGGCCGTTTAGATGGAGTTTGATTGTTGCATGCCTAATTAGTTGAATGTTCATGTGTTTCACCTCGTTATTTTTTTATCCAATTTTATTACTGCTGCTACCACTTCATCAGGAGCTTCAAAAGGAACAAAATGGCCAATCCTCGACAACTTCTTAAGGGATACATCTGAAAAATAGTCCTCTAACTTATCAGACCAGGCCGCAAGCATAACTGGATCCTCTTCTCCCCATAACACCTCCGTCTTTTGTCTAATTGGAGCCGCTTGGGTTTGATTAATGGACTGAACCGTTTTTGCTGCCGCTCTTGCCCGGTAATAAGCAATACTTTTCATAAAAAAGTCCTCCTGACAAAAAAGGTTGACAATTTTCTCTAAATCTTCTGGAGTGGCTTTTACTTTGCTTCCTGTCCAATGATCATAGAAATAGGTGATATAGTGTTTAATTGCTTCCTTCGAATTCCCAATAATCGTCTCTACCAATGTTAGATTATGAAGGTGTTGATACCAGAATTCTTTTTGAATAGATGGCTCAAAACGGCGTGTGCCTATCCCCTGGTATGGCGGGTTTAATAGAACGAGTCCCTCAACATATTCAGGAAAGCTTTTCGCAATAGTCTGCGCAACTGTAGCACCAATATCATGGGCTACTAAAATAGCCTTTTCTATGTTTAAGTTCTTCATAAGGGATATGATATCTCTTGCATGGTGCTCTGGGGTATAACCTTCCTGTGGGGTTACATTTGGTTTGTCTGAGTTCCCGAATCCTCTAAAATCAGGTGCAATCACATTAAAGCTTTCTGATAGGCTAGGTATGACATACCGCCAATCAAACCAATATCCAGGCCATCCGTGCAACAATATGACTGTACGGTTATGTTCAGTTCCTTTTCTAACATAATGTAGTATGACGTTATCTGATCCTTTTCCATAAAAATACTCCATGTTTTTCCTTCCCTCCGGTTATGGTTTCTATAAAAATAGAATATAGCGTAAAACCAAAAATAGGAAATACTTAAAACTTATACACTTATAACCAAAAGTTATCTTATGTATCTAAAAGTGATGTTTTGTTGACAGTGTATTCTTTCCATGCAATACTTGAACTACTATTCATGTTTTTAGGTATTTTTATCTATTGAAGGAGCTGACATATGAAACCACGCTATATTATAAATTTCCTGCTTATGATTATTGTTTATTCTGCTTTAACCTTTTACATTGGCTGGAACGGCTGGTTGTGGCTCCATTCGTCCTTTGGACTTGAGACAAAATGGACCTATGGGATCCTTATTACACTAATTTCTTTTTCCTACATTATTGGTCATTTCATGAAAAGCTTGCCGATATTTAAAATGATTGGATCGTATTGGTTCGGAGTTCTCCAGTATGCTATTTTATTCCTCCCCATTGCAAACCTGATTGCATTTGCATTAATATTTTTCGGTCTGCCTAAGACAACGGTGGTCATTTGGATAGGCGGGATTGTACTTACTTCCTTTATTGTCTTATTCATTGTTGGTACGTTTAATGCCTATAGCCCTGTTGTACGGAAATTCTCCATTGAAATCCCAAAACAGGGCCAATCTCGGACTCAGCTTAAAATTGCCATGGCTTCTGATATGCACTTTGGCAGACTTTCGGGGCCAGCTCATGCACGTAGGCTCGTTCGGGAAGTGAATGCCCTTAAGCCAGATATTATTTTGTTGCCTGGTGATATTATTGATGATGATCCTGAGCCATTTATCAAGAAGAACATGGGAAAAATCATGAGCGGATTATCAGCACCACTAGGTATTTATGGTGTTCTAGGTAATCATGAATATTATGGGGGCGGGATACCGAAGTACCTGCAAGAGATGGAACAAAACGGAATTACTATCTTAATGGATGAGGTCGTCAAGATTGCAGAAAGTTTTTATTTAGTGGGTAGAAAAGATAAGACCGACAGCAACAGAATGCCGATTGATAATTTACTTTCTAATATTGACCATTCCCTGCCAATTATTATGATGGACCATCAACCTGCTGAGGTGAAGCAAGCGGCGAAGAATCAAGTGGACCTGCTGCTTTCAGGTCACACCCACAGAGGGCAAATGGCCCCGAACCACTTGATTACCCGTAGAATGTTTGAAGTGGATTGGGGTTATCTCCAAAGAGAACAGCTACATACCATCGTCTCATCGGGTTACGGCTTTTGGGGTCCGCCCCTACGGATAGGCAGCCGTTCTGAAATTATAGAATTAGATGTGACGTTTACTGATTTCGCAGAAGCTTCTAATAGCAACATAAATTAATACAAAACTCCCAGCATAACTCTGCTGGGAGTTTATTTGCTTTTTATTTTTTTGGGGAATATTTGAGAAAAGGCTCACTATCTCGATATTTTGCTATGTCTAACGGGCAAAATAAACGTAGACCCTCCCAACTCAAACTTTTTTAAGAAGGCTGTGTTATAACTCAATGTTGATTTCACAGTGTTTGAAAAATAAAGGGAAAAATTCCGCTTAAATTGGGAAATACCCTTATTTCCTTTAATATAAGGGTATTTTTTCCCTTTATTTGATCCAAATCGTTGGATTTTGTCTTATTTTAGAGCAGTTAAGGGGAATTTCTCCTCTTATTTCTGCTTATTAAGCTTACTTTTTATACAATAGAGGGAATTTCTCCTCTTATGATTCTCATACCAACACGAAAATCAACAATGAATGATAACAGACATCCATGCAAAAGTATTTGCACATCAATGAATGAAATAACTGTTAAAAGTGATCCACAGTTATTCAAGGTAGAATTTTAGGTAGAATACTTCTAATTCTACTTTTTAAGCTTTTCTTCAGATAAAAGCATACGTAGAGACCCTCTACTTCTAAATAGGCCAAAATTCCTAAGAAACAAAAGTAGATCTAGCCGCATTCTATGTAAGAAAGCTCCTTATTCTAAGCTTTTGACTATAGTTTGCTGAATGTTTCTAATGACATCTCCTCGGCTGATGACCCCGACCACATGGTTGGTTTCATCGATGACAGGAAGTTTCTTAAAGTGGTGTTTGGATAAAAGTGTTACCACTGTTTTCATATCATCATTTGGATGTACAGACACGATTCCATTGGTCTTTGCCATTCGAATGATCTCCACTTTAGCCATCTCAACCAAGCGCTCTTCCAAATCTTCTTCTGCAACATAAGTGATAAAACTGAAGTAATCCTGGATTCTGCGGTCAATAGGCTTAATCGCACGCAAAATATCCCCATCGGTTACAATACCTGAAAGCTTACCATTTTCGTCCACAATCGGAACTCCGCCAATTTTCTTCTCAACAAACGTTGTCATTACGTCCTTTATGGAACTATTCGGTCTAACTGAAATAACATCCCTCACCATGAAATCTCTGACCTTCATATTCGTCACCACTTTCAATAGAATCAATTTTTGCTTTTTTGTAAAATTGTTTCTAATAATGGAATAGCGAATTTACCTTTTTCAAACAGAAAGAGCTTTTCTTCTTCCTTATCTGCTTGCTTTATTTTAGAAACTTCTTTATGGAGTTCTTCCATTTTCCGGTCCAATTGTGCTGCCATTATGGCTGCATCTTTAAGTTCCGTCAGCATATATGTTGGAACTTCCTTGTTGTATTTATAATATATTTTGTGTTCTAGGCTTGCCCAAAAATCCATAGCAATCGTGCGAATTTGAACCTCAACATACGTTAACTCTTCACGATCTGACATGAAGATAGGAATCTCTAGTATGAGATGAAGACTTTGGTACCCATTCGACTTTGGATTTTTGATATAATCCTTCGTCTCAACCACCCGGATATCTTTTTGATTCGCAATCATTGTATATAATTCATAAATGTCAGAGATAAACGAACAAGTAATACGGATCCCTGCAATATCTTTAACATTTTCTTTAATTGATTGAAGCGAAAAGTCATAACCTTTTCGATACATTTTTTTCAATATACTTTCAGGTGACTTTAATCGTGATTTCACATGTTCTATTGGATTATAATCATGAATATAATTAAACTCATCTTTTAAGATATTAATTTTTGTATTCATTTCATCTAAGGCAAACTTATACGCCATCATGAATCGAGTTAATTCAACCTTTATTTCCTTCAATTCCTTTAAACCAATACCTTGTCCAATTGACAAATGATAACTTCCTCTCTGAAAATGAATTAATCCTTTTTAATCCATCGTGTGATTGGTTCGCAGCCGTGTCAAAATCTCAGGTGGAAAAATCATCCTACAGATGACTTTAGCTATATTTTGATAATTTGCCTTTTTCCCTGTTTGACGCTCTTTTTCATATCCATTTTCCACTAGTACCATGACGGCCCAAGAGACTGTTTCCAAGTCAAGGTCCTTCCATGTTAATCCTTTTTCTTGAGCTTGACTTAATCCTAAATGAATTCTGTTAAGGACCTTCCTTCTTGCAGTCCCTATCACTTCAGAAAGCTCTATGTCTTTAAGTAACAGTTCAGGCAAAACTCTGTTTAGCCCTAATTCACTTAACCGCTTATAATGCGCCTCCAAAGTTGTCGCTAATACCTCTTCTGGATTGCAAGAAGCCAAGCTTGGTTCAGGAGGGAGAATCCTATCTAATTTATCTTCTAGCAATGACAACAGCAGCTGTCGTTTATCTGAAAAATAACGATAAAAAGTCCCGGTGGCTACCCCTGCATGTGCGGCAATTTCTTTTGCCGTTGTTTGCTCGTACCCTTTTGAAATGAACAATGCATGTCCACTTTCAAGCAACGAGTTTCTCTTTTGCTGGGCACGTTCCTGTTTTGGGACAAATGGGAACTCACCAACTTGAATGTCTTCATGTTCAGACATTTTATCACCTCATGATTATCATACCACTTTTTTAAAAATTGAACCATAGTTCATGTTTTTGTTGACAGGTTTTCACTAACGTGTGATACTTGAACTAAGGTTCATGTTATAACTTTTTCATTGTTTCACACCCCTTTTATAATGAAAAGGATTGTAACATAACCTACTCCTTTGCATTTTTTTCAAAAATAATTTTCTAAAGCAGGAGATCTTCATTTTTTTTCGAATTATTTATAGTATCTTTATCACGATTTATCGTTTTTTTTCATATATTTTACCAACTATCGGAAGGTGTTGATTAATTTGGCCAATCAATCTGAATCAAAAAAAATCTCTGTTAATTCAACAATCTCTTTAAAGGGGATTGTAAAAGCCATTTTCAACGATACCGTTCATGTCCAAATTGGCGGGAAGATTATTCCGATCCCTGCCTCAGATTTTCTAGTGGAGAAACCATCCAAGTAATTGTTACGATTTTTCCACATTTCATATTACACACAGAAAAGCGATGCCTCTTTCTTAAGAGAGCATCGCTTTTTTATGATCTTGTAGCCGGAACAGCTTTTTGGTAGCAATCACATGTAACGATATGATCGTTTACCATTCCTGTTGCTTGCATGAACGCATAACAAATTGTCGACCCTACAAATTTAAATCCGCGTTTCTTTAAATCCTTACTTAACTTATCGCTGATTTCGGTTGTTGCTGGGACCTCTGATAATTCTTTGAAATGATTTTGGATCGGTTTCCCATCGACAAAGGACCAAATGTAGGTCTGGAAGGAGCCGAATTCCTCTTTTACCTTCATATATGCTCGTGCATTGGTAATGACTGCATTGATTTTTAACTTGTTCCGAACAATTCCTTCATTATGTATAAGCTCTTCGATTTTTTTATCGTCGTAACGGATAATTTTTTCTGCATCAAATTGATCAAATGCTTTTCGATAATTCTCCCGCTTCTTTAAAATCGTATACCAGCTAAGCCCTGCTTGCGCCCCTTCTAAATTTAAGTATTCAAACAATAATTGATCATCATACACCGGAACTCCCCATTCATGGTCATGATAATCAATATATAATGGATCCTGATTTACCCAACCGCACCTATTCATTACTACCCCACCTTTTTTTATTTTAGTATATCAGAAAATACCATCAAGAACAAATGTTCTAATTTTATTTAAAAATTTGGTGGAATCAATTACTTGATTCCACCATCCTCACAATTATTTTTTTCCACCCTTTTTGTGTTTTCCGTTTATCTGCGGCAATCCAGCAATATAGCCTACTCCACCTTTTTTGTCGATTCCAATCCCTGCTTCGATTGCCTTCTCTAACTCTTCTTTATTCACGGCTGTACCTTGGAAATTCTCGAGCTCGTCACCTGGGTGCTGATAATTGCTCAATACATAAGAGAAGCCATTGAAGTTGTCAAGGACACGTAATCCTGTGGCTTCAGCTCCCACTGGTACAGATAACACACGAGAGAGCTCCTTAGTATCCACATTATAGGCCCATACAAAGTTGTTCGTATGCTCCCCGCCATCTTCACCGATAAATAATGTTCTCATTTTTTCAGAATAGCTCAGGTTATCTGGCTTAGAAATTTTGTCTGGATTTGCTTTATTTCCGTAAGCATCTGTTGCAGCTAAATCTTCACCAACTACCATTGCTTTCATATTAGAAGCCGCGTATTCACTATTGATTTTGTTGCCATCCTTGTCTTTTAAACCACCCGTTAAATTAAGCTCATATGTTCCACCAGCATTAATTTTATTTAAATGAACATCATCTACAGGGTCCACATGAGTTGTATCTTCCACCATGGCTTTACCAATTTCTGAAATGGCCATATATACTTTTTTATCTTTTGCATTAACCGTAATACCCTCCATTTTACGGAACTCTGCAGTCGCACCCTTTAAAGCTGCATAACGTCGAGATTCAAGGAAGGCTGCTGCTTTTTCCATGCCTGGCTTTAATTTGATATATTCCGTTTTTCCACCGCTGGAATCTGTTTTGATTGCTGTAAACTCTTCAGTTGGCTCACTTGCCGTTTCAAAAATGTCACTGAATTTTGTTCCCTTGTCAATAATCGCTCTAACTTCGTCATCTGAAGCATGTCCTAGCTTCACCCACTCAAGGTTACCAGATCCACCGTTTTCTGCACTTGTTTGAACGAATTTCGCTGCGTATAGAGTTCCTGCAGATAAGTCTTTTTCCTTATCAGCCACATACATAAACGTTACGGTATAATTTCCATCATCCCCGAAGAATGCTGTCTTATTATCAGGCATCACTGTCATAATTTCATGAGAAAAACGACCAGCGCTATAGTGTTTAACCACACTCGTATCACCATTTGGCTTGACTGTTACTTCTGGAATAAAACCATAATTATAAGGATTTGCTTTTGATTCATCGCCAAAGTAAAGCTTTGCAAAGCCTTTAACATTCGTAGAATCTTTATCTGTTCCAATCTCAGCCTCGAATTGTCGTGCGTTTGGTTCATATTCCTCTGATCCTAAATGGGTTCCCCAAGGTGAAGTTGACCCATTACATGGAATCCATAAGCCGTTTACGCTTGAGAAATCAATCTTTTTAGCATCCTTAACGGATAATTCTCCAGTTCTTTTATCTTGGTTTAGGTGTGTTAGTGTCATGGATGCTGGAACCACACCATATGCTGATTTACCAGCGTTATCTAATGAATCATATTCAAAATGAGATACCATGAATAGATTCCCGCCTACATTCATTAAGCTATTCGAGTCTGGCGCATCTGAAATATAATAGGATTCCTGACCAGGGACACTCTTGTCTATGATTGGATTACCGTTAACATCAATTGGTGTTCCAGCAGGAATTTTTTCACCTTTGTTTGTTACAATCTTTTCATCTGAAAGGAATAATTGTTTATAAGTTAGAGGGAAGTTTCTTGTTTTACCATCACTATATGTAACATCCATTGATGCACTTGTATATGTTTTCACCATGTCTTCAATGGAAGCCGGCGCCTTCATAGAATTGAACTTAAATGAATCAATGGAAATATCTTTGCCTGCAGCCGCCGCAGGTGTTACAGCAGGTATCATTAATCCTAGAGCTAATGCAACTGTTAATCTTTTTTTCATCGTTTTTGCCCTCCTAGTGTGTTAATTACTACTATTCTATTAAAACGCAACACTATTAAGGGAAGATTAACGGAATGTTGAGATATCATTAATTAATGTAAAGATAGTTTAAAATTGCATAAAAAACCCATTAAAGCATAAAAACTTTAATGGGCTTTTTCTATAAAAACATACTCATATTCATGGTAGTGATGACAGCTTGATCCGGATAGATTGTTCTAGCTGCAATCTTATAATCATTATTTACTTTTCGGATGATATCATGTCTTTCTCCAAACATTTGCTCAATATCATGAGTAGATCCTCTACTTCTTTGAAAGAGGAAATAACTTCTTACTTTAAATTCATTTGGATTAGTGGTCGCTTCCACCATCACATTTGTTATAAAATGACGTTGGCGGGTAGCGGGATTTTCAACCCAGGCTGATTTCGTATATAACCGATTAGCCCTTGTCGTTAAGCTTGTTTTTGTTTCATCAAAGAAGGAACTATCCAGAGAGATGTTATTCACTCCTACTCCTTCCCTGGTCTCACGTAACGGCATTCGGTATTGAAGATCATCCTCTAATAAATCTAACCATTCCTTGTATTTTCCATTATCCAACAAATAGGCTTCTTGATAGAGAAGATTGGTGATTTCCATTTGCAATTCAGGTGTTATTTTTTGTTGTAATTCGGAGCTCATTTACTCTCCTCCTTTACAAACAGGTCCTTCGAGATAAGCTCCAGCCAACGTTCATGCATACTTCTTGCTATGGAATCAATATATGTGGTTGGGTAAGCCACACCTGGGCCAGGAAAATTCACATCTGGCTCAATACGGCCAAGTCCCATTAAATAATTATTTACATTATTATAATTCAACTCTTTATCGCGCATCATCAAGCCCTTGCTTACCTCAACAATGCGAGCCCAGTTTTCTGTATCATCCTGCTCCAGTGTTCCTGTTGGACCAAAGGATCCCAAATATCCCTTATAGGCTGCCTCCTTATATTCTTCAGGAGCCGCTTTATCAATCATGAACCAGCACCAGACCTCTACTTTTTCAGGACCAAGCGGTCTCCACATCCGAAAGTTTAAATAATTGTGTAAATGTCCTTCCGTTCCATGGATCGGACTCACAAAGGAAAGGTTCGGATAGACTCCGCCAACAAACACGGTTACCTTCGACTGAATATCCAACTGCTCAGGTGTTAGATTCTGTTCAAACAAAGGCCACATGGATTCAGGTGTGCCCTGAAATGGTACTCTTGCCTTGCCGGTTTTGGAGGTAATGACATTAATTCCATGTCCATTCTCTAAGACTACTTGGTGCCCATACCCTGCATATAAGGGATCAGAAGGACTAATCCCCATCTCAACGGTAGAGCGGTGTGTGGTCTGAACATGATAGGGGTCGGCAGCGAAGTTTTCAGCGGTAGCTTTCCAGTTGGCCTTGGCTACCCAACGCTGTGGGAGTCCTTTTACTTCCATTCCGCCACTTCTTCCTAGCAAAATATCAAAATACCACTTCATATCGCCTAAATATTCTTTTAATGGTTCTGCATTCGGGTCTAGGTTACCAAAAATCATTCCTTGATAGCTATCCACCTGAGGAATTTTTCGCAGATTCCATTCTGCCTTACACATTTCCTCTCCGTACACTTGATTGCCTGCAACAATACCAATTAAGTCACCATCGGTATTAAAGGTCCATCCATGATAGGGACATGAAAAGGTCTTCTTATTCCCGCGGTCTGCTGTACATAACATCGTTCCACGATGTGTACAAGAGTTTAAAAACGCATTAATTTCCCCATTACGGTTTTTAACAAGTAAAACCGGATCATTTACCATCCATCTTGTTACATAACTTCCTGGTTCTTTGAGTTCTGATTCATGTCCTAAAAACTGCCATGTATGACCAAAGATTTTTTCCACTTCTAAGTCATAAATTTCTGGGTCATTAATCACCCATTGCGGAAATAATCCTTGCTCCATTTTTTCTTTTAACAGATCGAATGCTTGTTTATCTAATGTTTTTCTAAACAATGTCCCCACTCCCCTCTTTCCATTTCGTTATTTTATTAGGCTTGGCAAGTAAGTGACTATTTCAGGGAAGATAATAAGAATAATAGTGAAAACAATCATCGTAATGACTGAAGGAATGACGCCTTTAAAAATCTTCTCAATCGGTACATCCTTCACAACACCGCTTATAATGTAGACACTTAATCCAAGTGGAGGAGTTAGGACTCCTATGTTTAAAACCATAACCATGATAATCCCGAACCATAAACCGTTAAACCCTAGTTGGGTAATTAATGGGTAAACAATTGGCAACGTTAATACCATGATGGCTATCCCTTCTAGGAACATGCCTAGAATGAAGTAAACAACAAGAATCATCGCTAGAATCAAATACGGTGAAACATCTAATGTCCCTACTGTCGTTGTTAAATACATTGGTATTTGGCTGAGGGCCAGGAACTTGCCGAACAAAGATGCACCAATCAAAATAAGAAACAACATAACAGTTAGTCTCAATGTTTCATCTAAGGAAGAAAGCAACCCTGAAAAATTTAAACGCTTCGTGATTAGTGTTAAGAAAAAGGCGCCAATTGCTCCAATTCCACCCGCTTCACTTGGTGTAAAAACCCCAAAATAAATGCCGCCAATACTAATCGCAAAAATCAATAAAAATGGCCAAACACTTTTTAATGATTGGAATTTTTCTTTTGTTGTTACTGATTCTTTTTTTCGAGGGGCAATCGATGGGTCTAAACGAACCTGGATGTTAATCATGATCATGAAAAGAATCGTCATGATAATCCCTGGAATTAACCCCCCGATTAACAACGGACCAATTGGTTCAGATGTTAAAGCTCCGTATAAAATCAAAATGACACTTGGTGGAATTAAAATCCCCAATGTCCCACCAGCGGCTACTGCCGCCGTAGAAAAGGTCGTTTTGTACTTATATTCCTTCATTTCTGGAATAGCAATTTTTGCAAGTGTCGCCGTTGTCGCATTGGATGATCCCGAAATCGCTGCAAAAATGGAACTTGCACCAACGGTTGCAATTGCAAGACCCCCGCGCAAATGACCAATCCACTTATCTACTGCATTAAATAAGTCCTTCCCTAAACCAGTATTTGACATAAACATCCCCATCAAGATAAATAAGGGGATAACACTTAATCCATAGTTATTACCTGTTCCAAAAGCCGAAGACCCGAGCTGTGATAATCCGACATTCCAGTCTGATAACCAGGATACACCAACAAAGCCTACTAGAAATAAGGATAACCCAACAGACATTCTTAAAAGGATGAGAGCAAGTAAAAGAACAATTCCTATTACCCCAATTAATTCAGGACTCATTTTTTCACCACCTTAAGGATCGATTTTAACGTGTCAACTAAAAATGTTAAGGCAAATAATATGGCTCCAATGCCTGTTAATGCAACAAATATATATAACGGCATCCCTAAATCACCGCTCAATTCGTTCCCCAACAAAATCCTATTCATAAATTCGAATAACTGCCAGCCCATTAGAGCAACAAGGACAAAAAGAATAAGTGAAGTTAAAGCGTACAAGCTTTCTTGTACTTTCGCTGGCATTTTATTTGTTAAAAAGTCAATTTCAATATGGTCCCGTTTAATTTGAGCCATTCCTAAACTAAAGAAAATAATGACAGATAACGTTAAAGCCGTTAGTTCATATGTTCCAGTAATCGGTTTATTAAAAAAATATCTCCCGCAAACATCGGCGGTTGTTAAAAACATAAGAAAAAATAACAAAAGGCTTGAAATTTTATGTGTAATATTATTAAGAAAAGTGGTGACTTTTTCTAGTCCATTCACCACTTTTTCAAGAGTAGAGGTCTCACTAGGAGCCGAAGCTCCTAGTGACATACTCTCCTGAACCACTTCCTTCATTAGATATCACCTCATCCGTGGAATTCTATTTCTTTTGGATTAACTTAACGGTTTCGTCATAAATCTTTTGACCGTCGATCCCCTTTGCTTTCATGTCAGAAAGCCACTTTTCTTTAACTACTTTGGATTTATCTTTAAATTTTTGAAGATCATTATCTGGTAAAGTAATAAATTCTACACCTGCAGCCTTGGCACCTTTTTCCGCTTGCTCTTTTTGATAATCAAATGCCTTACCAGCTTTCGTTGCCATTGGTAGACCAATTAATTCTTTTTCAATTTTCTTTTGGTCTTCTGGCGAGATTTTATTCCAGCTATTTTTATTCATAAGGACATAGAAAATACTAGTATTAAAGTTTCCAAGAGTAACATAGTCAACGATATCGGTGAGATTGAAGTCTTTAATAGCCGCTACTGGAAGTACACCACCATCAATAACGCCTTTTTGTAATGCATCATAGATTTCCGGTGCTGGTAAGGAAACTGGTGTAGCCCCCCAAGATTTAATCATTTCACCTGCTTCAACGGAAGGTGTACGTAGCTTAAGTCCTTTTACATCCTCAAAGCTTCTTACCGCCTTTCCCTTAGTAATAATGGCGTACGGGTCAGCAGCATGTACCCATAATAGTTTGACATCACTGTACTCTTTTTGAATCTCTGGAAATTCATCATACAATTTTTGTGCCACAATACTTAACTCTTCTCCTGTGCCATCAGCAAGGAAAGGTAATTGAAGTACAGAATGCACAGGAAACTTCCCTGCATTATACCCATGAAGGCCCCATCCAGCATCCATGATCCCTGTTACAATATTGTCTAATGTATCTTTTGGTCCACCTAATGCACCGCCAGGGTAAACCTTAAAGTTCACACGCCCATCCGTAATTTTTGCTACTTCTTCACTGAAAGGAATCATGGCCATTGTGCCTTGAACATGGTCAGGAGAATTCATATGTCCTAATTTAAATTCCAGCTTCTTTCCATCTGATTTCCCTGATGCACTGGAACCACTTGAACTTTTTGAACAGGCTGAAAATACAAGTAACATTAACATCGTCAAACATAAAAATGAAATTTTTGCACCTTTTCTAAGCATCCTTATACCCCCAAATATTTTTTGTAAAACGCTTTCATTTACTTATAAAAATATATTAACCTAGTAATTCTCAACCTCCTTATATAAATTCTAAATATTTATTATTTTCTTACTTATATGTTAGCCTTAATAATTTTCACTCACAACATCCTTGTTTCTCTATGTGCAACAAAGATTAATTTTTTTCACTTTTTTCCCAAAAAAATTATTCCATTAATAATAAAAATACTACCTCTCCTTCTAAGTACACCTACTTGTACTTGAAGAAAAGGTAGTATTTTTAAAATTTTTTACCACTCCAATGGTAAGCCAACGTAGTTTTCTGCCAGGCTTTTTGAGGCTGCATTTGATGAGGTTACATAATCCAGTTCAGCCAATTGTATGCCAGCATCAAATGGACTATGCTCAAAGTTCCGATGCAGCATGGTAGTCATCCAGTATGAAAAACGTTGTGCCTTCCACACGCGTCGCAAACAAATTTCCGAATACCTTTCAAGTAAATTTTCGTTACTAGATTGATAGTATTCAGAAATACCACGTGCTAAAACTTGAATATCTGCTGCCGCTAAATTCAGGCCTTTTGCGCCAGTTGGGGGCACAATATGGGCTGCATCCCCAGCTAGAAACAACCTCCCATACTGCATGGTTTCACATACAAAACTTCGCATAGAAACGATATTTTTCTGAATAATTGGCCCATCTTTTACAGTCCAGCCATCGGCCATATCCACCCTTGCATGGAGCTCTGTCCAAATCCGATCATCTGACCAGTTGTCGATATGATCACTTGGGTCTACTTGAATATAATGACGTTGTACTTCTGGTGAACGCGTGCTGAGTAATGCAAATCCTCGTTCATGGTTGGTATAAATTAATTCTGGATTGACCGGTGGGGTTTTAGCCAGGATTCCGAGCCAGCCAAAAGGATAGATCTTCTGTTTTTCGATTCTTACTTCCTTTGGGATTGCTTTGCGGCTCGGGCCGTGAAACCCATCACAGCCAGCAATAAAGTCACAAGTTAATTCTAAAAGCTCGCCTTCCTTTTCTTGCCGAAAATGGATTTTAGGAGTAGTCGAATCCAGGTCGTGTAAGCTAACATCAGAAACATTAAAATAAATCTTTGCACCTGCTTGGAGGCGCGCAGCAACTAAATCTTTTATGACCTCATGTTGTGCATAGACAGTAATATTTTTTCCACCAGTAAGCTCACCCATATTGATTCGATGTCTTTTTCCATTGAATTGTAACTCAATACCATGGTGAACATGACCTTCCTTCATCATTCGTTCCCCGACACCAGTGGCATTTAATAAATCAACGGTCCCCTGTTCCAAAACCCCTGCCCGAATGGTCCCCTCGATTTCCTCACGCGATCGAGATTCAAAAATAATAGACTCGATTCCTTGTAAATGTAATAAATGAGAAAGCAGGAGCCCTGCTGGACCTGCTCCAATTATACCGACTTGAGTCTGCATACGATCATCCCTTCTAATCTACTTTCTATTTGGTAACGCTTTCTTAAAATATGGTATAATATGAATATTCTGAATAAAAGTCGTAGTTTCTTCTATACGGAACAAAATAAACTTTTTTGAGGTGATGAATTGGGTACTTCCAAAAATAATAAAACCATTCTGACATCAGTTCAAAATGGTATCTCAATTTTGAAGTTATTTTCGAAGGAACAGCCCATTTGGGGTTTAACGGAAATCGCCAACTCTCTTCATCTTCCGAAGAGTACGGTATCGAGATTAGTATCCGATTTAGTAGTGGAAGGATATCTGGAAAAGGAAAAATCTAAATATCAATTAGGCCTTTCCCTGCTCGGTTTAAGTGGTGTAATTACTTCTAATATGGAGATTCACCGCGAAGCCATTGATTCCTTAAAAATGTTAGTTCAAAAATTAGGAGAATCGGCTCATATTGCGATCCTAGAGGAGTCAAATGTGGTTTACATTCTTAAAGAGGAATGCAAACATCCCGTACGATTGTTATCACATGTGGGAAAAAACAATCCAGCTAGCTGTACAAGCTCTGGCAAAGTCTTACTTGCTTACGAACCAGCTGAAAGGATTAAACAAGTGCTAGAATCTGGTCTTATTAAACTAGGTCCCAATAGTATTACAGATCCAGAAATTCTATTAAAACAATTAACCTTGGTGAAACAAAACGGATTTGCCCTTTGTATTGATGAAATGCACGAGGATGTGGTTAGTATTGCGGCTCCCATTAAGGATTACACAGGGGAAGTGGTTGCTGCCGTAAGTGTGGTTGGACCTAAACAACGAATTGATAAGGAAAAAATATCCCTATTTATCGTTGAGGTCGTAAAAACAGGCAATGAGATTTCATCCAAATTAGGATATTAAATGAGTGTCTGTGTTATTTTTCATAGGTGATTTCGTTGTAGGTATGAGAATTAATAAGCGGAGAATTTCCGGTTATTGTAATTAGAGACAGATTAATAAGCAGAAATAAGCGGAGATATTCCGGTTAACTGCTCTAAAATAAGACAAAATCCAATGATTTGGATCCTATAAACGGAAAAACTACCCTTATTTTTAAGGAAATAAGGGTAGTTCCCAATTTAGTCGGAATTTTTCCGTTTATTTTTTAAAACTTTGTGAAATCAACATTTGTTTGTAACAGAGCCAAATGACAAAACTAGGAGACTCTTATGCAAAAACCACCAACAAATAAAGAATCGATTTCTTCGTTAAGAAACGCACTAAAACTCTTAAACCTTTTTTCACATGAGGAACCCGAGATGACCCTTAGCCAAATTGCCGTGAAATTAAATGTTGGCATTAGTACTGCCCACCGCTTAACCTCTACCCTATTGGATGATGGATTACTCAAAAAAGATTCATTAACAAAAAACTTTCGTCTTGGAACCTCCATTCTAGCGATGGGAAACACGATTCTATCACAATACGAACTATGCCAAGTCTCCCGTACTATTCAAGAACAGCTAGTTCAGGCAACGGGGGAGACAGTCCATCTTTCTATTGTAAAGGAGTATCATGTGATGTATCTTCAAAAAATGGACTGCAAACACCATGTGTATCTCCAATCTCATATAGGGAAACAAAACCCCATTTACTGTACAAGTTCCGGCCAGGTGATTCTTGCCTATCAATCGAATGACTTCATTGAAAATGTCATTGATATTGGATTAGATGCGTATACTCCTAACACGATTACGAGTCCTGAAAGACTAAAATCCGTTCTTGCGGACATACGCTTACAAGGATTTGCCTATAGTATAGAAGAATTACATAAAGGTGTTTCTTCTATTGCTGCTCCTATTAAAAATCAATCGGGAGACGTGATTGCATCGGTAAGTATTGCTGGACCCTCCACACGTATCAACCCTCATAAACTTCCTGCACTAGCTAAGTTAGTAAAAAACGCAGGGGAAAAGATTAGTGAACAACTATTAATCAAGAATATAAAGCATAAAAAAGAAGGCCAGAGGTAGTTACCATGTACTATCCTCAGCCTTCTTTTTTATTTAACATATTCACTCTCTGCATTCACTTCTACGTTAGTAATTTTATTTTCTCCAAAGGTAATTAGCGCATTCCAGCTGCCAGATGACTGACCATCTGCATAGTATTTTGGATCACAGCTTTCTTCAATGATGCTTAAAAGCATGGCTAAGTGGCGGCCGCCAGCTTCCACTTGAGCAAATCCAGCATACTGCGGCAGCATATCATAAGCAGCTTGATAGTCCTTTTTCATAATATATTCAATAAATTGTTTGTCCATCGCATGCTCAGTCACAGTAGGTTTATTATGTCGTCCACGGACCAAGTTATGGGACAAAGCACCACTTGAAACAAAAACAACCTTTTTATCTGTTTCACGTAAGACCTTAGCGATTTGCTGCCCCCATTTATACGTTTCTTCTAAGCTTGCTGCCAAGGTTACAGATAGATTAATGACAGGGATATCTTCATCCGGATTTAAGTACCGCATCGGAACAACACTCCCGTAATCCCATAGATAATAGGGATCGTTCACACCACGGACTTGAAGTCCAGCGTCTTGTCCTGCCTTGACTAATTGATCCGCTAATTCTTGGTCACCTGGATAGTAATAGGGTACATCTTTTATTAAATCCGGTGCTTCAAAAGCTGTTAAAATCCCTTTATGAACAGGCGTACAGTCTGCATAATGAAAAAAAGTAGATGGCCAGTGGCAAGATACTAACACAATCACATCCGTGTTGATTGCCTTTATTAGTTTAGCGACTTGCTTCATACTTGATGCCATATCCTGCTGAAATTCCGGCACATGTTCCTCATGACAAAGGCTAGGGACATGTGGAGCTAACATACTAAACTCAATTGTCATAACACCCTCCTAATACTATTTATTTTTTGGCTCTGTTAAACTTGTTGTTGATTTCCGCTCCAGGCGCTTCGCTTTCCGTGGGTGTTTCGGCGAGCCTCCTCGGCGCTTGCGCCTGCGGGGTCTCCCCTGAACCATACTCCCACAGGAGTCTTCGCGCCTTCCGCTCCAATCAACAGGGTATAAAATCCACATCGTTCTTTAACACAGCCTTTTTCACAGCAAACGCTCACAAGATTGAAAAAGTAAATGTTATATCCCAACGATTGGGCATAGCTAAGATTTGCTGCTATGCCCCTATCGTTTGTTATTTTCTCTCCGATACTGGAGTTCCTGCAATTCCCCAATGGGTTTTTGGTATTTCTGTTACAATCACTCGAATATTTTCCTTTGGTGCATTTAACGTTTCTGAAACGGTATTCGTTATATTTTGAATGACTTCTGCCACCTTCTCCGGCGGCCTTCCTTCCATCATTTGCACATTAATGATTGGCATCTCTCTTCACCCTCTATTCCTAAAATTAATCTGTTACAGTGAAGGTCACTTCGCCAAGCCCATCAAACTTTCCGCTGACCACATCACCGTATTTCAGCATAACGGCACTAGTAATGCCGCCAGTTAGGATTACATCACCTTTTTTGACCTTCTCACCTTTTCTCGCCAGCATGTTTGCCAACATGGCTACAGAGTGGGCTGGATGACCAAGAACGGCGGCCCCTGCTCCTAATTCCTTGATTTCTCCGTTAATAGTAAGGGTTGCCCCTACTAAATCCAGTTCAAATTGTTGTGGTGACTTAAGAGTGGTTCCGAAAACGACTCTCGAAGTGGAGGCATTATCAGCAATAACATCCGGAAGGGTAAAATTAAAGTTCTCATAGCGGCTATCAATGATCTCAAGTGCAGGGAGAACGTATTTAGTTTTTGCTAAGACCTGTGCCCCTGTCACAGCAGGCCCCTCTATATCTTCACCAATCACAAAAGCAATTTCTGCTTCTACTTTTGGGTGGATTAATTCATGTAAGGGAACCTGACCGCCATTTTCAATGAGCATATAATCAAACACATATCCATAAATCGGTTCTGCAATGCCCATTTGCTTCATTTTTGCATGGCTGGTTAAGCCCATTTTCGGTCCCACAATCCGTCTTCCTTCATCCAATTTCAGGTTTACAAGTTCTTCTTGAACGAGATACGCCTCTTCCACTGATAAATCAGGCTTAATGTTCGCCGTTACTTTTACAACCTCACGTTTTTCAACCTCTGCTGCGACTAGGTAGTTTGCTATATCTTTGTATTCTTGATCACTCATCGTAATTCCTCCTTTACACACGAACTCGAAGCTTTTGCTTTGCTAGTTCCGCTGCGACATCGACAATCATATCTTCTTGGCCGCCTACCACGTTTCTTTTCCCTAGTTCAATTAAAATATCTCGTGAATCAATGCCAAACTTTTGGGCGGCTCTTTGTGCAAACAATAAGAAGCTGGAATATACTCCTGCATATCCAAGAACAAGACTATCTCTTGTAATTTCCTGTGGTTTTTCTAAAATCGGTGCGACGATTTCTTCTGCAATATCCATCATTTTGAATACATCAATACCTGTTTTGACCCCTAATTTATCAAGAACGGAAACTAAGACTTCCGTTTGTGTATTACCGGCGCCCGCCCCTAGGCAGCGAATACTGCCATCAATTCTTGTTGCCCCTTCTTCAATAGCAGCAAGAGAATTGGCCATCGCTAACGAAAGGTTGTTATGAGCATGGAAGCCAACATTTACTGTCAGACTATCCTTAAGCGCACGAACTCTTTCTTTTACCTGATGAGGAAGGAGGGCACCTGCAGAATCCACGACATACACCGTATCTGCTCCATAGCTTTCCATTAATTTTGCCTGTTCAACTAATTTAGCAGTAGGTGCCATATGGGACATCATTAAAAATCCGACCGTTTCGAGTCCAAGATCCTTCGCCAAAGCAATATGTTGTGGTGACACATCTGCTTCAGTGACATGTGTAGCAATCCTCGCCATCTTCGCTCCTAATTGGGCGGCTTGCTTTAATTCAGGCATCGTCCCGATTCCCGGTAAAAGAAGGACGGCAATTTTGGCATTTTTGACAACCGATGCAGCGGCCTCGATTAACTCCATCTCATTTGTTCTAGAAAGACCATATTGAAGGGAGGAGCCTCCTAGTCCATCTCCATGTGATACTTCTATATAGGGAACGTTTGCTTCATCCAACGCTTTAGCCACTCTTGTGACTTGATCGACGGTATATTGGTGACGTACTGCATGGCTGCCATCACGTAAGGCGACTTCAGTTATTAATACATCTCTTTCAGAACTCATCTTTAATCCGCTCCTCTCTTTAAACAGTAACCTTGGAGATTTTATGTTTCGCCCATTCCTCAGCCACTTTTACGGAAGCAGCTGTCATGATATCTAAGTTTCCAGAATACTTTGGCAGGTAATCACCGGCGCCCTCTACCTCAATAAAAACAGTCACTCTATTTCCATCAAAAATAGGTTCCTGTCTTACCCTGTAACCAGGCACATAAGATTGGACTTGTTTTTCCATTTCTCTTACGGAAGCTGTAATTTCTTCTTCCTTTACCGTGTCACCTTCCACGAGAACATGAACAGTATCCCTCATAATAATCGGCGGTTCCGCAGGATTTAAAATAATGATGGCTTTCCCTTTTTTTGCACCACCAACTTTTTCAATACCCCTGGCCGTTGTTTGCGTAAATTCATCGATATTTGCTCTTGTACCAGGTCCCGCACTCTTACTTGATATCGTTGCCACGATCTCAGCATATTCTACGGGATGTATACGATTGATAGCATGAACCATTGGAATGGTTGCCTGACCACCACAGGTGATAAGGTTGATATTGTGCGCATCGACGTGCTCTCCTATATTAACTGATGGTACTACAAATGGACCCACCGCTGCAGGAGTCAAATCCAGCACCTGCTTCCCTGCTTCTTTTAACATTTTCGCATGTCTAATATGTGCTTTTGCACTGGTTGCATCGAATACGATATCTGCTAGATCGGGTCTTTCTAAAAAGCCCTTTAGTCCAGTATCAATGGTTACATATCCCAGTTCTCTTGCTCTTTTTAAGCCATCTGATTCAGGGTCAATACCAATTACTGTAGTTAATTCAAGGATTTCTGATCTACGGAGCTTTAACATTAAGTCTGTTCCAATGTTTCCTGAACCAAGTACAGCTACTTTTACTTTACTCATTTTGCTCCCCTTCTTTTCTTTTTCATATTTTAATAGATCTATTATCAATTAAGCGCCCTATGAATTAGAGCGCTTATTCGATTTAAAAGTGAACACTTACCTGTCCAATATGGGCAAATCTGGCTGTGAATGAATCACCAGCGCGAGCTGCTTCAGCTGCAGACAGTGCCCCTGAGAGAATGACTTCTCCTGCACGTAGGGGAATATCAAATTCTGCTAGTTTATTGGCTAACCAAGCCACACATGTTGCCGGATTTCCTAACGCAGCTGCACCCACGCCTGTGTTCACTAGCTCACCGTTTTTGGTTAAGACCATGCCGATTAATTCGAGGTCTATCTCTTCAATCCGTGTTGGCTTACCCCCAAGGACATAAAAACCAGAAGATGCATTATCCGCAATGGTGTCCGGTAGTTTAATCTTCCAATCTCTTACTCTGCTATCAACAATTTCAAGGGCTGGAACAACATATTCAGTTGCTTGCAAGACATCAAGTGCTGTGACATTCGGCCCTTTCAAATCACTTTTTAAAATAAAAGCAATCTCAGCTTCCACTTTCGGCTGCAGTACTTGCTCGATTGAGATATGCCCACCGTTTTCAACGACCATTCGATCCAATAAGTGGCCATAATCCGGTTCATCTACTCCAAGGAGATTCTGCATGGCCAAGGAAGTTAAACCGATTTTCTTTCCTACGATTTTTTGTCCCTGCTCTACTTTTTTCTGAATATTTTCAAGTTGAATATAATAAGCCTCTTTCACAGTCAGCTCTGCATCAACTGTTGTTAAAGGTTCCATCCCCACTCGTGTGGTTTCTGCTTCAGCCAATTTTTCTGCAAATTGCTTTATCTTAATCGTCACCGGCCTGACTCCCTTCTTATAGTTTGATGGTGATATTTGAAAGCTCAGAATAGAAATCAATACTATGCATACCGCCTGTTCTGCCGATTCCGCTATGCTTCATACCACCAAATGGTGTCCTCAAATCACGTAAGAACCAAGTGTTTACCCAAATAATCCCAGCTTCGATTTGGTGTGAAACCCGGTGGGCACGTTTCAGATCATTGGTCCAAATCGTAGCACTCAAACCATAATGAGTATCATTTGCCTGCATGATTACTTCTTCTTCCATGTCGAAAGGCATAACAGTCACTACAGGTCCGAAGATTTCCTCACGTACACAGCGGGAATTCCGATCCAATCCAGTAATAACCGTTGGCTCTAAATAGTATCCTTTTTCATATCCTTCTGGACGCTTACCTCCTGTTAGAATGTTCGCACCATCATTTCGTGCAATTTCAACATAACTATTTACACGCTCATAATGTTCTTTGCTGACAAGGGCTCCCACATTGGTATCTGCTTTTAACGGATGTCCAACCTTCAATGTTTTCACTCTTGCAGTAAACCTTTCTATAAACTCTTCGTAAACTGGTCGCTCTACATAGATTCTAGAACCACACAAGCACACTTCTCCTTGGTTCACAAAACTAGATTTAATTGTTGTTTCAATGACTTCATCTAAATCAGCATCTGCAAAAATAATGTTTGGATTTTTTCCACCTAATTCAAATGATAACTTTTTCAGGGAATCTGCAGCAGATTTCATAATTGCTGTTCCCGTTCTTGGTTCTCCGATAAATGAAATGGCATCCACATCTGGGTGTTCAGAAATGGCAGCACCTGCCGAATTCGGACCAAAGCCGTGAACAAGGTTAACTACCCCATCCGGCACGCCTGCTTCTTTACAAATTTCCATTAATACTGTTGCAGTCATCGGTGTCCATTCAGCCGGTTTAATCACGGCTGTATTCCCCATTGCTAAGCATGGTGCCAGCTTCCAAGTCAATAATAATAATGGAAGATTCCAAGGTTTAATGATTCCCACTACCCCAACAGGGCGACGGTAAGTATAATGCAGGGCAATGTCATCCTGCATATTGGCATCGGTGCTAACTGAAGTAATGTAATCCGCAAAAAAGTGGAAGTTAAATGCAGCACGCGGAACATCTACACTATTTGATAAGGAAAAAGGCTTTCCAGTATCCAATGATTCTAAATGCGCTAATTCTTCTTGTCTTTCTAAAATCAAATCACCAATCCGGCGGAGAATTTTTGAACGCTCTACTAGGCTCGTATTTTTCCATTTCCCATTTAAAGCTCTTCTAGCTGCTCTAACAGCGAAGTCAACCTCTTCTTTTCCACCCTCGGCAACTGTGCCTAAGACTTCTTCAGTCGCAGGATTGATATTATCAAATGTTTTTTTGTTTTGAGACTCGACAAACTGTCCGTTAATGAAATGTAAACAATTAATTGCTCTTACCCTTGTTTCTACTTGCATCTGTATTCCTCCTAGTGTCCTGTATTTTTTGTAAATTCTTAATAGTATGTTAACGCTTACTAATTTCACATACAACGTGTTAGTTTCTCTATACGCAACAAACAAAATATTTTTTCAATCTACACAACATTTTTTCTTAAATATTTTTAATTTTCACTTTCCAATTCGCAAAAATTCTGATATATTGCCCACTATAGAGCAACACGGTTTATCATAATGAAACATTTGAAAAGGAGGAATACATTTGGAACTTAAAAATCAGGAGGATCATCACCTTTCATCAGTTAAAAACGCTTTAAGAATCTTAAAGTCTTTTACCATGGACAGCCCAGAGAAAAAAATAAGTGAAATCTCAGAATCACTTGATCTCAATAAAAGTACTGTCAGCAGAACCATGTCAACCCTTGCAAGTGAAGGGTTTGTCTACAAGGATCCGGATTCAAAGAAATATCGCTTAGGTCTATCCATTCTTTCATTAAGCGGGATTGTTAATAGCAATATTGATGTATACCGGGAATCACAACCCATTCTCAATAAGCTTGTTGAGAACATCGGTGAAACCGCTCACATTTCTGTTTTAGATAATTTAGAAGTCATCTACCTGCAAAAAGTCGAATGCAATCATCCCGTTCGCTTTTTAACTCATGTCGGGAGAAGAAATCCCGCCTACTGCACTAGCTCTGGAAAAATATTGCTTGCCTTTTCAGATGAACAAACAGTAGATGCGGTTATTGCTAAAGGATTAAAACGGTTTACTAAAAGCACCATTACAAATCCTGAAAAATTACGTGCACATTTAAAAGAAATTAAAGTGAATGGGTATGCCTCTAGTTACGAAGAATTTTCCGAAGGAGTTACAACGATTGCGGCACCTATTTTTGATTACAGAGGAAATGCCATTGCTGCATTATCTGTTGTGGGACCTAAGCAGCGAATCATGCAGCAGAAAATTCCTGGATTCGCGAAAAAGGTAATGAGTGCGGCGAGAGAAGTTTCCGAACGGATGGGATACCGAGGATAAACTATTAATATAGGAAAAGGGGCTGTTTATTTTTGTACGATTTTCATACTCATTTTATACCACAAGACGTGTTAACTTGGTTGAAGGATCATCAAAAGGTCGTCAATGCTAAATGGATCAAAAAAGAAGAAAACAAGGATGAATTTTTAGTAGTTAACGAAAAATGGGGATTTGAATTGAAGACGGCCTTTACAGATGGCAATCTTTATATAGATGAACAAGTAAAAGCGGGTGTCACCCATTCCCTTGTTTCACCGATTCCACAATTATTTATGTATGATTTTCCTGAAGAAATTACAATCGATATTTCCACTGTATACAATACGTCTTTAGCGAATTGGACAAAAACCTCACCTAAGAATCTATCAGCACTAGGCACTGTTCCACTTACCAATCCAGAAAAGGCAGCACAAGTTTTACAAGAGGCGATGAATATGGGCCTAAAAGGAGTTATTATCGGCCCGGGTCTAGCCCACCAGATGTTATCAGATGCATTTTTCACTCCTTTTTTTGAGGAAGCCAATCGGCTAAAAGCTATTGTTTTTATTCATCCATTATTATGTGAAGACCCGCGGTTAAAACGAAGAATGATGCCTAATTTAATTGGCGTGCCTTGGGAAACCACTGTTTGTGCAACCGATCTTTTATTAAGCGGTATAGTCGATCAATTTCCGGATGTAAAAATCTTATTTGCCCATGGGGGCGGATTCCTCCCCTATCAAATTGGTAGACTAGATAAAGGCTATGATCAGTGGGAACTGGTATCTTCCAAATTGAAAGCGAAACCATCTGAGTATATGAGACGTTTTTGGTATGATTCGGTTCTATGGAACCAAGAAAGCCTAGATTTCTTGATTAGGACAGTTGGGGAAGACCGAGTAGTGCCAGGTTCAGATTATCCTTTTGATCTTTGTGTTTGGCCGCCAACTGGAAAACATGATACTGCCATCCGTTCATTATTGGGTTGAGATTTTTGAAAAGGGCTTGAGATAGCCTTTTCTTTTTTAAAACTTTTTTCCATTCGTTTCATAATATAGCGATTTTCTAATATACAGCCCTAAATTTGATTAATATAATTCTAAATATTCTAGTATACGACTTTGTGCTAAAGGATGAATCTACTCCAAAGAGAAGAGGCTTTAATTCCGGTTTTATGCAGAGCTCTTTAGGCTTAATCGGATCCACATCCTGTTATGATGCTATTAGGTTTCATTACTTCGGTTGGCCAGGGGTGCTTCCCATTATTCATGGCTATTATTCCAGGAGAATCCTTACCATTCCATTTAGTTGCCAGCGACATTTCGGTCACACAATTAGCTGGTGAAATTTTTGGAGGAGCCATTGCTCCATCCTTAGCAGGGTTTGCGGCAGATATTGGGGGACTAGAAGCTCCACTCTGGATCGCTTTTGCCGGTGCGTTAATAAGTGGGTTGGTTACCTTTGGATTAAAAGAAACCGCACCTATCCGCTTGCAATCACAGGCTGATTTAACAATCAAAGCCTAGGTAACATGATAAGAGGCTGACCCATTATTTTGAGTCAGCCTCTCTTCTATTAATCTATTTTATACAGCTGCACCTTCTAATTGTTTATTCACTACTTCCAAGGTCCAGTATTTATCTGGCTTCGAAGCCTCTAGTTTTTCTAAGCATTCACGATGAATTTCAGCCACACGTTCTGGAGGAATGACATCTTCAGGATCTGCTTTTACTATTTTCACGGTACTTTTATCTTCATAAAGATTTTCACCTTTTAGTCTAGCTTTTTCATCATACGGCCATAAGAACACCTGGCGGCTTGAATAATGATAGACAGCTTCTGGGTCATCCACTTCAAAGCCTAAATCGATTAATCCTTGTCCTTTAATTAATTGGTGGAAAGTAAGCTCATCTGCAATTCCCCAATCTGCTACGGCAAGGTAATCATCGGAATGCCAAAGGACGGATTGGGCAGCAATATTATAAAAACCTACAACATTTTCTTTTCCTTCAATGACAGCAGGATTACTTCCCCATGTCACACGGTATGTTGGATCATCCACCATCATATCTGAAGAAATGATTTTATCAAACTGACCGGAACCTTCGAGATGTACATGCCGGCGGAAGTTTTCTAGAATCGCTACATGCAAGGGGTTAGTTGTTTTCGCTAATAAATCCTCAACAGGTTTCATACAGTTATAGATTTGTTGTTCGTATTTATTCATAGTTTTACCCTCCCATAGTTTTTTAACCTAGACTCCATGACAGCTCTTACAAAAATAAATCTTTGTTGATAGGAATATTGTTCTTCTCACAATAACTGACATAGTGATCGATGAACCAAAACGCATCAACAATCTCAATGATTCTTTCATCTTCATCTAGAAATTCAAGTGATCCATTTAGATGAAACAGGGTTTCCATCCCCTCTTCTGAGACTAATGTATGGGCACGTCCAGGTGCTTCCCGAATATAATCTCCCGGTCTAGCAACCCAATCGTATTCAGCATATTTCCAACTGCCTGTTAAGCAAAATCCTGTGACAATGCCCCGGTGGCGGTGGCGGTGGCGTCCAAGGGATGCTCCCTTTTCTACCTTAAGGATGTTTACTGCTGAATTGTTTGTCACATCAAAACTAAGATGACGGATTGAAACACCAGGAAAGAATGGAATGAATGGAGAAGTCGTCTGTGAGGCGTTAATATACCCTTCTTCTTTAGCAAATCTATCACGTGCGAGATCGACCTTTCTTTCTACTTCAATGTAATTTTCTAGTTTTTGAGTTGTCATTTGAAAACCTCCATTTCTAATATTTTTACAAATTACCAAGTTGCCTTTTAAGCGCTTTTATTAGTTAATACTATGAGAATAGTGTTTAAAGCTTATGTTTATGATAATACAAGCAAATTTAAAAAGTAATTATCAGAGTGGACCAATTTTTTTCTACTTTTTAGCTATTCTATATAGTCAAAACAGATAAATAATACCCTCATTTTTTGACTACTTTAACTAAACATTAGGAGGAGAACAATGAATAATAAAATAGATGTAAATGAACATCTTACCTTTCATACTGAAACAAGTGAAATCTTCCTGAATAAACAACGGATTATATTAATGGGGGCAGATTCATTGGGAACTTTAAGGAGAGATCTTATTTCTGCCCTCGGTACAGAACGGGCTAAAGGATTTTTGTTACGCTATGGCTGGAATTGTGGAGTTGAAAATGCGGAGAACATGATGACTGCCCTCCCCTTTGAAACAGAATTAGACTGGATTACGATTGGACCAAAAATCCATGCAATGACCGGTCATGTAAATGTCGAGGCTACTGAAATAAATTTTGACCCTAAGACTGGGGATTATTTTGCCGAAGGGTATTGGTATCATTCCTATGAAGCAGAGCAGCATATTAAACATTTTGGATTTCACCACGAGCCCGTTTGTTATACACTGATTGGCCAAGCAGGTGGATATGTTAGTAAGCACTTGGGTCGAAAGGTTATTTTTAAAGAAATTGAATGTATAGGGAAAGGTGACGCACGTTGTCATTGGATTGGAAAACCTTTGGAGGACTGGGGAAAAGAAATACAGAGTGAAACACATTTTTACGTAGAAGAGGATTTAGAATTAGAATTAAATGATGCCTATAAAAGAATCGAAAATCAAAAAGAAATGTTACAGCGGGTGTTAAAAATCAATGAACAGATTTCCAATGTGTTATTAAAAAAGAAAGACCTTCATTCCATCATTTCAATATTAGGCCAACATTTTCAGACGTCAGTTATAGTTGAAGATCAGGATTTTCAATTACTTGCATCCTTCGGCAAATATAAAAACCATGACATAAAACGGTTTATTGACAACCCATTCGGTTTGCAAAAAATCCCTATAAATAACTTAAATAAACATAAAAGAACGAGCCATCTCTCCTTACCTGAACAATTTGGCTGGGCCCATAACCGACTTACGGCACCGATTATGGTTAATAATCAACCCTTGGGTTATCTATCCTTAATTCGTGAGAATGTTGAGTTTGATGAAATTGAGTACATTGCTCTCGAACGAACAGCAACTATCTGTGCAATCCAAATGTTAAATGAAAAAACCGCACTAGAAACAGAGCAAAGAATTAAGGGTGAATTTCTTGATGAATTAATCCGTGGAAATCCCAATGTTGAAGACCTCACCCATCGGATGAAATTTATTGGCCATGATTTAAACCAACCTCACTATCTATTTTTATTTGACTTAAGACATCGTCATGAAATTTATGATGAATTGGAAGAAACAGAATTACTTGAAATAAAAAAGCAAATGGCAGAGAGCATTTATTCGCAAATAAAAAGCTTTGGGCAAAGCTGCCTTGTATCTAGTAAATTAGACCAAATCATTTCTCTCGTTCCATCTGATACCATTGAGAAAGTTAACTTATCTGTTAAGGAATTTGGCAATTTACTTGTTAAGCACCTTGGTAACAGCTATCAGCAAATGAGCATCATTCTAGGGATTAGTTCGCAATGCAAGCATATTAAGCTCTACAAAAGAGGATATGAAGAAGCCAGGAAAGCAATAGAAATTGCCCAATTTAAACAAGAAAAAATTGACGTGGTCGCTTTTGATGAATTAGGTCTAATCGCCAGACTCTGTAATGATAAAAATCTGGCTGAATTGAAAAGCTTTGCCTTAGATATTTTAGAACCTTTAGTCATCTATGATCAAAAAAGTAGTTCAGAGCTTCTGAAGACGCTTTTTTACTATTTTGAAAATCAAGGAAACGTACTTAAAACAGCAAGAAATATGATGCTTTCTGCCGGCTCTATTAAATATCGTATTAAAAGAATTGAAGAAATTACTAGCCTAAATCTGCTACTATCCAAGGATTTTTTTGATGCCCAAGTCGCCTTACAAATCTTAATATTCCTAGGCTTAGTAATAATAAAATAAAGTGTAAATTTTTCTGTTGTTGCATATAGAGCAATTTTTACATATTCCTCCAAATTTGCTGTTGGTATAATTCTAACTATCCAGTTAAATACACACTATTTATTACATGCGTTTGTTGAAAGCGTTATCAAAAGATTAGGGGGAGCTTTATATGCAAACAATTAGTGTATTAAACAAGAGTTATATCAATGGAGAATGGACTGAAGGAAAAAGCAGCCGCTCTATTGATATTTTAAATCCATATGACCGTTCAGTTGTCACTACCGTTCGTTTGGCATCAAGAGAACAGCTTGATGAAACCTTTGAAACGGCAAAAGAAGCACAAAAAGCATGGGGGAAATCAACGGTTGAGGAACGACGTGCTGTGCTTGAAAAGGCAGCTCAATACTTAAAGGATCATCGTGAAGAAATTGTCAATACTATCGTAACAGAAACGGGCGGTACCGTTTTAAAGGCTAATGTTGAACACCACCTTACATTGGAATTTTTAGAGGAATCAATCAAATATGCAGATGAAATTTATAAAGTAAAAGAAATACCAGGGTCTGCGGAAAAATTAAATCATATTTATCGTTTGCCATTAGGGGTCATCTCCTCTATTTCACCATTCAATTTTCCTATGAATCTATCGATGAGAACCATCGCTCCGGCCATTGCATTAGGAAATAGTGTGGTACACAAACCAGATATTCAAGTGGCCCTCTCAGGTGGTTCCTATATTGCAAAAGCATTTGATTATGCCGGCTTGCCAAAGGGTGTCTTGAATGTCGTTTTAACTGATATTGATGAAATAGGAGACGGAATGCTAACGAACCCTATTCCGAAGCTCATCAGTTTCACAGGTTCCTCTGCGGTTGGAAGACATATCGGCGCCATTGCCGGTCAAAACTTAAAGCGTGTCGCTCTTGAATTGGGCGGCAACTGCCCATTTGTGGTCCTATCGGATGCGGATGTGGACCAAGCAGTGAATGCTGCAATCTTTGGAAAGTTTATTCACCAAGGTCAAATTTGTATGATTATTAATAGAATCATTGTTCATCAAGATAAGTATGATGAATTTGTTGAAAAATTTGTTGCTCGTGCGAAGGCTCTTGCATATGGCGATCCAAGTAATCCAAATACGGTCATTGGTCCGTTAGTTAACGAAACACAATTAGTCAAAGCTCTTCAGTACATTGAGGACGCGAAAAAAGAAGGTGCAACTGTTGCCCTAGAAGGAGAACGTGTTGGGAATGTCCTTACGCCATATGTATTTACTAACGTTAATAATTCCAGCAAACTAGCACAAACGGAATTATTTGCTCCTATTGCTACCATCATTAAAGCAGAAACCGATAATGAAGCGATTGAAATAGCTAATGACACTGCCTATGGTTTAAGCTCTGCGATCTTTACCAGCGACTTAGCTCGCGGTGAAGAACTAGCCCTGCAAATCGATAGCGGTATGACACATGTAAATGACCAAACGGTGAATGATGCACCGAATATTCCTTTTGGTGGAAACAAGGCAAGCGGTCTAGGAAGGTTTGGTAATCCGTGGGTTGTTGAAGAATTTACTGTTACGAAATGGGTTTCAGTCCAAACTACTAATCGTCAATATCCTTTTTAATTTGTAAAACAAGGTGGCTTTGAGTCCACCTTGTTTTTATTTTCCTACAATTGTTATGAGTTTTTTTCCTAGACTTATAGTAAGATGATGAGGGAAATACAGTATAGAAAGGATTCATCAAGAATGACATATAAAATGATTGTACTAGATTTAGATGATACATTATTACAGGATGACCACACGATTTCTCCACGTACCAAACAAGCGTTAATGGATGCACAAGAGGCTGGAGTTAAGGTAGTTCTAGCATCTGGGCGTCCAACTTCCGCAATGCTTGATATTGCTGAAGAATTACGTTTAAAAGACTATGGTAGTTTTATTCTATCTTTTAATGGTGCAAAAATTACAAACTGCCAAACGGGTGAAGAGCTGTTTAGCAGTACCCTGTCACCAGAAATGGTTCACAATTTATATGAAGTAAGTCGTAGTGAAGATGTTTGGATTCACACGTATGTTGGTGACTATATTGTGACTGAAGCTGGTAATCAATATACAGATGTGGAAGCTGCTATTACCGGCCTGGAAGTTTTTGAGGTGGATAGCTTTGTAGAGTCTGTTAATGAACCGGTGGTTAAAGTATTAATGCTTGAGGAGCCCGAAAAGCTTGCTATTGTTGAAAAAAAGCTGCAAGAGCAGTTTGCTGGTGAGCTTAGTGTCATGCGCTCGAAGCCGTTCTTTTTAGAGTTTACCGAGGAAGGTGTAACAAAAGGAACAAGCTTAAATCAATTGATTGGTAAGCTTGGGATTACTCGTGAAGAAGTCATTGCTATGGGTGACAGCTATAATGATCTGGCGATGATTGAGTTTGCGGGTCTTGGCGTGGCAATGGGCAACGCGCCTGATGATATTAAGGAAAAAGCGGACTATGTGACCGATACGAATATGAATGATGGGGTTGCGAAGGTTGTTGAGAAGTTTGTCTTGAAGGGTGCCATGCTGGTTTAATCGTTTTATGGTGGTATCTTGGGCAGTTGTTTATGGAAATTGGTATTTTTTTACAAGATTTGTAGAATAACTCGTAAATTTGTAGAATTCCTTCAATTTTGTGTAGAATTATTGCTAATTTATGTAGAATTCCATTGATTTTATGTAGAATTCTTCTAAATTCGTGTAGAATTCTTTCGATTTTATGTAGAATTCCAAAAATCATTTATAAAGAAAATCATAATTTTGTAGATATCTATCATTTTTGTGTAGATATCTACAAAATTCATATAGAAACACCCATCAAAAATCATAAAAAACGCTCAACTTCCTCAAAAAGTTGGGCGTTTTTTACTAAATGTAGCCTAGCCCAAGTCTGTCCCCACTTCCGCTCCCCAAGCATAAGCTATTACAAGTAAAAATAAAAAAGGCGGAGAGAGGTATGGGACTATTCATCAATAAGAATGATCATCCGGATGTTTTTAAAACGAACCACAAACTTAAGGAACCCAATCAAGTTTATTCACGGCGGGATTTCCTTACCGACCTAATGAATGAACAGGAAAAAGCGAATAAAACACTCAAACAGGCTCTGAACAACCTGCATGTTCGTACCATCCATCAAGAGGAAGCACAAGATATACAGTGGAAAAAGGTCGACGATCAGCTAAATGATTTGAAAAACAGCAACCTGCAGCAAAAGGACATGGAAGACCAAATGATGAAAAGTTTGATGTCCATTCATGAAAAAAATGCACAGCTAGAGACCCTGTTAGAAAAGGAATCCGTGTCGAGGTCATCTTTAACGGACCAAGTAAGTCAGTTAAACAAAAGCTATAAGGAAATTGTCAGCAGGTTGGAACGAAATGAAGAAGCCAACCAGCAGCTTGCCTTAAAGATGCAGGAACAATTAGAATTGCAAAAAGAAACGGCGGAAAAAATC
Organism: Neobacillus phoenicis; assembly: GCF_047302305.1. Lineage (NCBI taxonomy): Bacteria > Bacillati > Bacillota > Bacilli > Caryophanales > Bacillaceae > Neobacillus > Neobacillus phoenicis. The sequence goes on from NZ_CP154847.1 coordinate 3,528,173, forward strand.
ACGAAACAAGAGGAATTTCATGGTGGCGTGTTAGAACGGCTGGATACTCAGGAAGCACTACTAGACAAAATTGCACGGCAAGTGAACCATATCCGTTCCATCTTATTTGAACGGACCAATTACCTCGCAGAAAAAATCGATGACGGCTATAAACTCACTTCTTCCTATGTTTACAAATTAATGACTGGCTCGGACCAACCGTTAACGTTCTTCTTATTGAATCATAAAAAGGATGAAAAACAAGAAGAAGGTTCACCGCTAGACTAAGATAGCGGTGAACCTTCTTATTTACTCATTACACTGACGGCCCAATGTTGCCAGCTTGCCCTTGAGTCGTCTCCAACTGCTTAACCCGATAGGCAAAGAAGATACAGGTTATAATTAACACAATCAAGCCCATTACACCTTCACCGTTTTGGATAAAAAGATTCCCCTTTAAGATACCGGTTTCATTTGTATAGATATTCCCCAACACATACGGATTAAATAAATTCCAAGATGCATGAAGCAGAATCACTGGAATGAGACTTCTTGTCTTGAAAAAGATATAAGCAAATGCGAACGAAATCGCAAATGCGGCACCGGCTTGAACAAGCGTTACTAAAGCTGGATTTGGTACATGCTGAACTTTTGCCAGCAAATATACTACCGGTATGTGGAATAGAGCCCATACCACCCCAGTAATAACCGTCGCTTTCATATGGCTATATTTTTCAGCCAAGGAAGGCAATAAATACCCCCTCCAACCTGCCTCCTCACCAAATGCACTTAATAGTGCAGGGATGAATGTGGCAATGACAGTCACCAGTTTTTTCACATCACTTGAAGATAACTCTTTCAAATCACTAATTCCAAAAGACAAATTCAGAACAGCAATTACTAATACAATGACAATAGGATAAAATAACCCAAATATCCAAGAGGATAGCCTAAGCCCCTTTAAAAACCTTACATCTGAAGCCAATTTTAAAGCTGGAATTCTATTAAAAATAATAGCAACAACTAACGGCGCAAACATTACTAGCGCGAAAGACTTTAACGCCTGCTCCTCATTTTGAAAAAGTAAAAGAGTAAATCCCCAGCTTACAATCAATACACTTACACAATACAACAGTGATTTATTTTTCATTTGTTCTCACTTTTCCCCCTTAATCATTACTAATTAAATTATACCTATGAATATTATGGAAAAAAAGGGAATTTGCAACAATCTAATTTTCATCTTTTAAAAATAATTTGGAAATAAAATCCCAAATAAATGACCAAAATATATATGTTGATAAAAATCAAAGGAGGCTGCCTGTGACCAATATATTCGAATCCTTAAAAGACCTTTTTGCACCAATGGCAGACGATGAGAGAAAAAACCCCTTACATATTGGAGAAGTAACCCACTTTTGGCTGTTACTTACCTTAGTAGAAGAAGGTATTATGATTTTTGAGTTAGGGCTAAATACAACAACGGATGATCAATTGATTCATGCCTTTACGAATGGACACCAATCCGCCAAAGACGTAAGCAATCGCTTGCGTACCTTTTTTATAAATGAAGGTATTCCATTACCACCCTCCTCAGAGGATAAACCCAAATCAGATCCGAATGCTGTTCCACTTGGGGTAAAATATACAGATGAAGAGCTAGTAAACCTAGTATCAGCTAAGGTTGCAGCAGAGATTACACTTTTAGGTCAAGGACTAGCTATCTGTGTAAGAAATGATGCCTGCAAGATGTTTTTTGAAATACAATTTGAAATATTTAAGTATGGCTCTTCGCTAAAAAAATTGATGCGTGAACGTGAATGGCTAAAGGTCCCTCCCTATTATTATCCACCAGGTTCGCCGAACTAAACAAAAACCGCTCATGCCAACATCTTCCGGCATAAGCGGTTTTTTTAGTAAATATTAAAATTCACCTTTATTAAAGATATCTGTTAACACAGGAACAATTTGCTTCTTACGAGAAACAACGCCCTTTAGTATCGCAGTGTTATTTGCAAGCGAGACATTGTATGCTTTTTCAACAGCAGCTGCCTTGCTTCCTAATGCTAAACCAACAGAATCATTTGTTAAAATATCTGTTACAACAAACAAGAATAAATCAAGGTTCTTTTCTTCGATAATGGAAGAAATAGACGCTTCTAATTCCGCTTGGCGAGCAAGCACATCAGCCGTGTCAACCACGTTTACTTGCGCGATTTCCACTTTGCTTGAGCCCATTTCAAAGCCTTTTGCGTCAAGGCTTAGAAGTTCAGCGATTGATTTGTCCCGCACATCTGCCCCTGCTTTCAACATTTCAAGTCCGTAGCTTTCCGCATCAACTCCAGCAATTGCAGCAAGTTCACGTGCTGCTGCCACGTCTTCTGGCGTGCAAGTTGGAGATTTGAATAATAAAGAGTCAGAAATAATCGCAGATAACATTAAACCAGCAATCTCAGGCTTAATTTCTTTCCCATTTTCTTTATACATTTTATTCAGAATCGTTGCTGTACATCCAACAGGCTCACAACGGTAGTATAACGGATCACTTGTTTCAAAGTTTGCAATACGGTGATGGTCGATTACTTCTAATACACGAACATCAGTGATATCGTTAGCACTTTGTTGGCGCTCATTGTGGTCAACTAAAATAACGGAGTTAACTTCAGCAGCCACTGCTTCTACTAAACGAGGTGTCTCAGCATTGAATTGAGTAAGAGCATATTGTGTTTCACCATTAATTTGACCTAGGCGAACTGGTTCAACGTCCATGCCTAATTGTTTTTTTAAATCTGCATATGCAATAGCAGAACAAATCGTATCTGTGTCGGGATTTTTATGACCGAAAATAAGTACTTTTTCCATGTTACTACTCCTAATCGTATGAAATTATGTAGGACAAACCCAAACAGATGGGAATGACCCCATCAAAAATTATATATTATTCTGTTAAAGGATTCAAAACAAAAACTGCCCCTCAACACAATATATCCTACATCTCTATAAAAAGGAATCCAAAGAATAACCATTAGCTTCAAAGCTTTGTCTTAAACGTAAAATCGCTCGTGAATGTATTTGAGAGATTCTTCCTTTTGTAAGATTCAAGACTTCTGAAATCTCTACTTGAGTTAATCCCTCATAATATAATAATGAAATGACTAATCTCTCTTTTTCTGGCATTTTATCTATACATGCAGCCATCATTTGCTTGAAATCTGCCATTTGTAACCCTCGATCATGATTGCTAAAGCTATCATCCTTAATCTGATCCATCCGACTTTGTTGTTTCCCATCATCCTCGTTGGAATTCAACGGTTCATTAAGTGATAGCAGAGTGGACACTGATAAGGCAGCCATTGCTTGGTCAACTTCTTCCAGTGGAATGCTCAAATATTGGCTTAGCTCTTCTTCAGAGGGAGACCTCATCAAATTTTGCTCTAACTCCCGAAAAGCACTGTTTAGTTTTTTGGCTTTGTCTCTTAAACCTCGTGGAACCCAGTCCATCTGACGAATACCGTCTAACATGGCACCTTTTATTCTCCATAGGCCGAATGTTTCAAATTGGTATCCCTTTTTATAATCAAATTTCTTTATTGCTTCAAGTAAGCCTATATAACCTAACCCAACTAAGTCCTCTTTCGGAATAATACGTTGTGGGATACTTAGACTCATTCGATTAGCCATTTGCTCTACCAAATACATGTACTGTTTGACCAGTTTTTCCTGTGACCTTGAATCATGATTTTCACGATAGGTCCTCCACAATAAATCGTGTGGTATGCCTTCTTTAATACTTGGATTCAACGTTTATCCCTCCTAGTCTCAGGTTAATCATGTATGGATGGTGTACCTTATTGTCTCAGATTTCTTTATTTTTTCCATTGTGTAAAGCTGTAAGGGGAATCTGCTGGAAAGATGGTGATTCTTCTTCTAATACGGCTTCCCCTAGTACTTCTAGTTCTAAATCGAGATAACTAGCCTCTCCCGTATTTTGAATTTCAATTTGGCTAGTGGCTTTTTTTAAACTCATTTGATTTAAAACAACGCGTAAAATATACCCTAATACAAAGAAGATTACAAAACCTATACTTGCTCTGAACACGGCAGTCTGCCACGTATTGTTCGTAAATGAAAATAAATAGGTAAGGAGGAATGCGGTCAACCCCAGCATTGTATTAACTTTCCAATTTAATACCATAGGATCCTCCTCTTATAATGATTTTCCTTTTGAGAATATTCTTTCTAAGAAACTGCGGATCCCCTTGCTTGACGTATTTAAAGATTCATCAGACTCTGGTAAAAAGGAATAAACAATTTGCTTAATGTTTTTTGAAGCCTCACAATTTGGATAGGACATAAAAAATGGAATTTGAGCTCTCACAGACTGTCGAACATGAACATCTTCCATTAAGAACCCTAATGTCACCAATTTAAATTTCAAAAAACTATTAGACGCATTTTTTATTGCTCTTGATGTATCAACCGCTTCTCGATAGGACTGAGCACGGTTCACCACTAACCTAACAATAGGAGTTTGTTTCGTGAACTGCATGACAGTTTTCAGTACAGCATAGGAATCAGCAATGGCTGTTGGTTCAGGAGTGGTAACCAAAATTGTTTCATCTGAAGCCAAAATAAAATCTACAAGCTCTCTTGAGATCCCTGCACCAGTATCTAGTAAAATAAAATCAGCATAGGTTTGAAGTTCCTGAATTTGACTCCAAAAGTACGCTAATGTATTGGGATCTAATTCCATAAGATCTTGAATCTCAAGACCACCTGAAATATAATCTATACCAGCCGTTCCCTTTTCTAACACATCCCATATAGATTTTTGCCGATGCAAAACATCCGCTAGACTATTCCGCGCCGTGATTCCCATTAGGATATTAATATTTGCAGTGGATAAATCTAAATCCAGCACGACCACTTTTTTCCCAACTGCATTTAAACCTAACGCAAAGTTTAGAGTGAAATTTGATTTTCCAACTCCACCCTTTCCGCTCGTAATCGTAATTACACGTGCAGAATGTTGTTCTTCCTGCTGTACATTAAATCGATGCATATATTCTCTTAGACTTTGTGCTTGATCCATTTTATTTTTCCTTTCCTAATAAGTATCTAGCAAGCATTGTCGCATCGACAGTCGTTATGTCCTCAGGTACACTTTGTCCATTCGTGATGTACGATAATTGATAAGGATATTTATAGGCTATATTTAGAATCGAACCATAGCTGGAGGTTTCATCAAATTTTGTTAGGATCAGTTTTTGAATAGGACTTTCTAAAAACTCATTCAACAATATTTCCATATCTTCAAACTTCGTTGTCATACTTAATACTAGATAATTGTCACTCTCAAGAGGATGATTTAAAAATTGATTAATTGATTCACGGTATTCCACTTCTTTATAATTCCGGCCCGTGGTATCCATATAGATTAGGTCATAATGTTCCAGTTTTTTAAGAGCAGTACCTAGTTCATCTGCCGTACGAACGACTTCAACAGGAACATTTAAAATACCAGCATATGTTTTTAGCTGTTCTACAGCGGCAATCCGATACACATCAGTCGTGATCATTGCTACTCTACGCTTTTGTTTTAATACCTGCTCCGTAGCAAGTTTTGCAATAGAAGTTGTTTTTCCCACGCCCGTTGGTCCGATTACATTGATCATCCGTGTTCGTTCATGAATCATATTTGACACGGGTAATTTCTTTTCAATCATTCCTGTGATAATGGTAAGGAGTTCCTTCTCCATGATGTCCTCACTTAAATCAACAATTGACTCATACTTTAATAGGATACGATTTATGATTTCCGAAACTACTTCCTCTTCAACACCTTGCTTTTTTAATCTAGTTATCCATTTTGACATCCCCGCAGGTAAAGCATCTTCCTGTTGGCCATTCATCATAAAGGTCATCATCATTTTTTTCATTTGCAGCAGTTCATCAAGCAAAGGCCCTTCATTTTCAAAAGATTTACTAGAAGATGAAATCTTTCTTTCAGCTTCCGAGGACTTAATTGGTGTTTGTGCTTCTGTCTTTTCTGATCCGCCAGTGGTTTTTGAATAATAATTATATAACCCTTGAGGATTCTTGTGGAAACCAGATGGTTTCCCTTCTTCCCCTTCAGTTTTACTTTCATACTTATTTATATTTGGAAGCGGTTTTTCTGGCTTATCCTTTATTTCTAGAGAAAATTTGGGGTCGACACTAGGGCTTTCCTTTTCTATAGAATAAGCCGTTACTTCAAATTTTTGTTTTGCGAACAGGCCGAAAACTCCACCTTTTTTGACCGTTCTGGTATTGACGATTATCGCATTTTCACCTAATTGCTGTCGTACCATTTTTAAAGCTAGTGGCATAGAATCTGCAACGATTTTTTTTGTTTTCATATATTCACCACTCCTATACTTTGGATCTCAATATTAGGTTCCAGTTCCGTATAAGCGAGAACAGGCACGGTTGGCATAATTTTATCGACAAATTGTTTTAAATACATCCGAATGTTTGGAGAAGTTAGGAATATAGGAAGGCCTCCGGCTTTCACCACCCGGTCAATTTGTTCCTGTAAAACTTCCGTTATCCTTCTTGAGGTCTGTGGATCTATGGAAAGATAATAACCTCCTGCTTCCGTTTGCTGAATACAATCCGAAATCCCTTTTTCTAATGTTGCCCCAGCTGTTAAAACATTAATAATTCCGTTCTCTGAGTACTGCTCAGTAATTTGTCGTGTTAAGGACTGACGAACATATTCTGTTAACACTCTTGGTTCTTTTGTATAAACAGCGTAATCAGCAAGAGTTTCAAAGATAGCCGCTAAATCTCGAATAGATATTTGCTCTCGTAAAAGGTTCTGTAATACCTTCTGAATATCTCCGGTTGATAGTAAGTTAGGTACCAGTTCGTCAACCAAATTAGGATGAGTTGTTTTTAAGTTTTCGACTAACTCCTTTGTTTCTTCTCTTCGAAGTAGTTGGTACGCATATTGTTTTAATACCTCAGTTAAATGAGTGGCAATCACGGATGGAGGATCCACAATCATATAACCCATTAGCTCGGCCATTTGTTTTGCTTCCAAGCTAACCCATTTTGCTGGAAGGCCAAATGCTGGCTCAATTACCTGTATTCCGTCCAGTGCATCGTCTTCTGCTCCTTGATTCATTGCTAGGAAATGATCCAGGTATACCTCACCTTCCGCAATGCGATTTCCACGGAATTTAAGAACATATTGGTTCGGAGTTAATTGCAAATTATCTCGAATCCGAATAGTAGGAATGACCAATCCTAATTCAATTGCAAATTGCCTACGTATCATGACGATTCTATCAAGAATGTCTCCACCCTGTTTTTGATCTGCTAATGGAATTAATCCGTATCCAATTTCAAGCTCGAGTGTATCAAGTTGAAGCAATGAAATTACTTTTTCTGGATTGCTTATGTCGTCTTCCATTGCTTCCATTTCAACTTGCTCATTTAGAATTTCTTCTTTTTGTGCATTCTTTTGCATGGTATAAGCACTAAACGCCAATAAACCAGCCACAGGTATTGTAAGGATAAGACCTATTGGAGTAAATAACCCAAGCATAAAAATAGTTCCCGCAACAATATAGAGAAGTTTAGGGTAATTAAAAATTTGCTTCATAATATCTGATCCCAAGCTGCCATCAGTAGCAGCACGGGTTACTGTGATACCAGTTGCGGTAGAAATAAGTAATGCTGGTACTTGGCTGACTAATCCGTCACCGACAGACAACAGAGTAAAAGTGCTTGCCGCCTCTGCAAATCCCATTCCATGAATAGCCATTCCAATGATAAATCCACCAATAACATTGATCATCAGGATAATTATACCAGCAATGGCATCTCCTTTAACAAACTTACTTGCACCGTCCATTGCACCGTAAAAATCAGATTCCTGCTCAATTTTTCTACGTCGTGCACGTGCATCCTGTTCGCTAATTAACCCCGCATTCATATCAGCATCAATACTCATCTGCTTACCAGGCATCGCATCCAATGTAAATCGAGCGGCAACTTCGGCAACCCTTTCGGAACCTTTCGTAATAACAATGAATTGAATAACGACAAGTATTAAAAACACAATAAAACCAATAACAGGATTCCCACCTATTACAAAGGAACCGAAGGTCTCGATTACTTTCCCGCCATCCGCCTTTGATAGAATGGAACGTGTGGTTGATACATTAAGTGCTAAACGAAATAAAGTTGTTATTAATAAAGCTGTTGGAAATATGGAAAAATCCAATGGTTCCTTTGTATTCATTGCCACCAGCAAAATCATCAATGAGACACAGATGTTGAAGATTAATAGAAAATCCAATAGTATTGTTGGCAGTGGGATAATCATCATCGTAACAATCAAAATAACAACGATGAAAACGGAAAGCTCTTTTATTTTCATGCCATCATCCCCTTATGCCGACCTTCTTGATAGTATACATACGCTAAAATCTCCCCCACTGCATTAAACAATTCTTCTGGTATTGGCTGTCCAATTTCTACCGAAGCAAAAAGAGCACGAGCCAAAGGCTTATTTTCAACGGTCATAATCTTGTTTTCTTTCGCAATTTCTTTGATTTTTAAAGCAATGTGATCTTTTCCTTTTGCAATCACTTCAGGGGCAGCCATTGTCTCGAAATCATATTTTATAGCCACAGCGAAGTGTGTCGGATTAGTAATAACGACATCAGCCTTAGGCAGTTCTTGCATCATTCGATTCATGGATAATTGTTGCTGCATCGCTCGCCTCTTCCCTTTAATTAAAGGGTCACCTTCCGACTTCTTATGTTCATCCTTTATATCCTGTTTGGACATTCGAATTTTCTTTTCATGCTCAAACCACTTATAGAAATAATCTGCAGCTGCTAACACTATTAAACAAGCAGCAATCGTTATTCCAATTTGTACCGTTAGCGAGCCAATGAATCTAGCGGATTCATAAAGATTTTTTTCACCTATTGAAAATAATTCGTCTTTTTGTTTCCAAATCAATATATATACAATACTTGAGGTAATAACGATTTTTAAAATGGATTTAATTAATTCGACAACTGCCCTGAGGGAAAAAATCTGTTTCGCCCCTTCGAGCGGATTCAGCTTACCTAAGTTCATTTTTAACGATTCAATATTGAACATAAATCCTACTTGCATGTAGTTTGCAACTACACCGGCAACAAGTACCACACCAAAAATGGGAGCAACTAATTTGGTAACATCCAACAGTAATTGATTAAATAAGAGCTGTGTACTAGAAATTGATAAATCCCAAAGCAAGTACTCTTGAAAACTATGCCGATATATGTTTAGGCAACCTTCAATAAAACTTTTTCCACCAATCATAAAAAACGAGAAGCTAAGAAGCAGTGTAAGAGCTGATGATACCTCCGGACTTTTCGCGATCTGCCCTTTTTTCCTAACCTCCCGCCGTTTAGTTGGCGTGGCTTTTTCCGTCTTTTCCCCAGAAAATAGTTGCAAATCTAAACGAAGAAGCATCCTCCTTACACCCCCATTATCTTCAGAATAGAATTCATGGATCCAAACATGTTTTCAAAAAGGATTTTTAATAAATAGAAGAAACTAGGCAATACAAAAATATAAATTAAAAAATGAATCAATATTTTCATTGGCGGAAACACTGCAAACAGGTTCATCTGGGGCACGGTTCTTGCAATAATCCCCAAGGCAACATCCACAACAAATAAAGTTCCGATGATAGGTGCTGCCATCATAAAGCCGATTAAAAACATTTGTTGGAGCGTTTCTAGTAAAAAAGTAGCTATCCTGCCGTCTGTAAATGCAGGAACAGTTGCTTTGAGTGAAATCCAATCAAAACTTGCTAGTATTCCTTGAATAAGTAAATGATGACCATTAGTAGTCAGTAACACTAAAAGAGCAAGAGTGTTTTGCATGCGGCCTGATAGTTGAGAACTTGTCCCAAACGTTGGGTCAAAAAGACTTGCCATGGAAAAGCCAATAAGTACATCCATTATAGATCCAGCCATTTGCACAGCATAGAAGAGGATATTTCCTACCATTCCAAATACGATCCCTACCAAAAACTCTTTAAGTATTAATAGGGCAATCGTTGATTCTGAAAATGAATCAATGGGGTCCTTTACTATCCCCACACAAAGGATACTTAGAAAAACACTAAAACCAATTTTATATTGCGCCGGTATTTGACGCCCTGAAAATAATGGCGCTGTTACCATAAATGTCGTAATGCGTACAAAAATCAGTAAAAAAGTCCACAAAGTTGATGCATCTATATTCATCATTTACCCCACGAATTGAGAAAGATTTCCCAATAAGTTTTGTGTAAAATCTACCACATGACGCAGCATCCATGGTCCAAAAAATAGGATAGAAAGAAAGACTGCAACAATCTTTGGAACGAACGCCAGCGTTTGTTCCTGAATTTGTGTGGTAGCTTGAAAAATACTAACCAATAACCCTACAATTAATGCAATACCGGCAACTGGTGCAATAACAATAAGTATGGTATAAATCGCTTCTTGAGCAATTCGTAAGATTAGTTCAGTGGTCATTAATTACATCCCCTTCTTAAAAACTCACAAGCAGTGATTTAACAATTAAGTGCCAACCATCTACTAATATGAATAATAGAATCTTAAATGGCAGCGAGATCATCACTGGAGGGAGCATCATCATCCCCATTGACATCAAGACACTTGATACAATCATATCGATGACTAAGAAAGGGATAAAAATCATAAATCCCATCTGAAAGGCTGTTTTTAATTCGCTTATTGCATAGGCTGGGACTAATGCAGTTAATGGTATGTCTTTAACTTCATTAGGTTTTTTCATCTTTGCATAATCCATAAACAGGGAAAGATCTTTCTCACGAGTGTGCTTAGCCATAAATTCCTTCAATGGTTCACTTGCGGACTGAAAGGCTTCTTGCTGCGACATTTTACCAGCAAGAAAGGGCTGTAATGCATTATGATTCATTTCTGAAAAAGTTGGTCCCATAATAAAAAACGTCATAAACAGCGACAAACCAATTAAAACTTGATTTGGTGGTATTTGTTGAGTGCCCAAAGCATTCCTAACGAACCCAAACACAACAATTATTCGAGTAAAACTAGTCATTAAAATTAGAAAAGCAGGTGCGATTGATAAAACCGTAATTAGTAAAATAATGCGCATAGTGTTTGAAACTTGATCTGGATCGTCGGTTCCAGAACCTAAATCAATTCCCGGTAATATGGTTCCTGTAGGGCTAGCTGCATGTGCTACTGAAATGAAACCCAGTGTTAGAAGTGGAACTAGAATAGCTAATTTTCGTTTCATCGTTCCTACTCCTCTCCATTTTCTTGGTGCATTTTTTGCAGATGTGTACGAAAAACTGTATTCCATATTTTATTTGAATCTTTCGGGATCCATTTCGGGGTAGATCCTTCCGCTTGATTTTCATAACTTTCTAGTAAAAGCTGATACTCTTCCCCTTGAGTAATTGTTCGGATCAACGTAACGTCTTCACCAACTCCTACAATATAAATGGTCTTACCAATTAGTAACACCTGTAGAGAACGATTGTTACCTAGCATGTGACCGCCAATTGGAAGGACAGGTCCATTCGATTGCAGCGTACGTCCTTTTTTGGATAAAAAACGAAGTAAAATATATAATAATGCAATGACCAAAAGAAATGAGAAAATAAATTTTATAAGTAAGGGGAATAAAGAAGTTGATTGACTATCCACGGCTTTAGTCGACGTTGTAGTCGATTTTTTCTCACCCTTCTGGATAGAATCATAGACGGAAGGCTCGCCGCCGGAAGTTGAACCTGCGGCAAAAGTTGTAGATTGAACTGAAAATAAATAAATAAACATAACAAAAAAAAGAATCGTGCGTTTCATTGTTTTCTCCTTCCTTGGAGTACATTTCTAATTGTTTAAATCTGCCGTAATTTTTGCTGCTAATTTCGCATCTACCTTGGCAATTTCCGTTAATATTTGGCCTCTTGTACTATTGCTGATTTTTTTCATTAAATCCATAGCCACGATCGAGTTTGTTCCCATCATGGATTGAATAATGATTGCTGATTGAGCAGCTGGCATTCCAGCAATGGTTTCAGATAAAGTTTCAGAGGGATTTTCTTGCTTTAAGGCAAGTTCGTGCACTTGTTCTGTTAGAGCAGTTGAATCTGTTTCATTTAGCGTAGAGATTTCTTTAATCAACATGGTTATTTGAGCAGCCTTCTTTGGATCCTTCATCCCACCAAGGATACTACTTTGATGGTCCTGGTCTAGCATCATGATTGTTAGGGAAGCTTCTTCAAGCGGCATCGCTTCGAAGATTGCTGCAGCCTTGGATGCAGACATATTTTCATAAATGCCTGCTACTTGTTTCAGTTGATCCTGAGTTTTTTGTGCTTGTTTCTCTTTTAACTGTTTTTGCAGTTCATCATTAATCTTTTTTTGATCCTCCAAGCTTTTTTGATTGGAGCTTAAATCTTTTTTTAAGTTTGATATTTTTTGATTCATTTCTTTGACTGTCGTTTCACTTTTTAAGTACATTTTTTTCCATTCATCAGTATCATCCGTATTTTCTGCCTCTACAGGAGTAGGATCCGCAATTAGCTGATTCATGATAGGTACTCGATTTCCCCATTCTTTGAATGTATCACCCACTGAAAAACCCATAAACTTTAAAAGAAATGCTACTAAGACAATTGTAAAAATTAAGGGTAGGATCCCTATATAAAAAATGGTTCCTAGTTTTGAACGCCGATTCTCTTCCATTGTTCCTCTCCTCATACCCTTCGGGAATAGCGAAGGATGGCCATCTCATCCAACATGGCTTGTTCTTGTCGATCCATTTGTTTTTGAAAAGCTTCCTTTGATTTCGTTTTCCATTGGTTCCACATTTTGGCTTCCTGTGTACGTTCAATCAGTAATTGATGTTTTTGTTCAACTTCCTGATGGATGATTTGCGATTGATTCTCTAATTGCTTCATTTGTAGGTTCACATATTCAAGCTCTCGTTGAACTTCTAAAATCTCCCATACAGTTTTACGATGGACTTGGTTATATTGGTCTAATACCTGATCCTTAACCAATTCCAACCCTTCCATTTGTTCTTCGAGCTTCGATTGTTGAAGTTTAACCGTGCCATATTCTTGATGAGCTATTTCTTTCTCGTTTTCTTTAAAATCTAGTACTTTTTGAAAAGAAAAGGTAAATTTCATCGCATAATCGCTCCAAATTGAGAAGTTAAAAAGGATTCTGCATCCTCTAGACTAGAAGTTTCATAGATTCCTTGTCGTAAGAATTGATCCATATGTGGCTTCAAGCGCATCGCTAAATCAATTTCACGGTTGGAGCCTTTTTTATATGCTCCAATATTAATTAAATCTTCTGCCTGATTATAGGAAGCTAATAAATTCCTAAAATTCCTTGCTGCCTTTAGGTGTTCATCGCTGGTAATTTCAGTCATTACCCTGCTGACACTGTTTAACACATCAATTGAAGGGAATATCCCTTTTGCACCAATAGCACGGTTGAGGACTATATGCCCATCTAATATCCCTCTTACTGCATCTGCTATTGGTTCATTCATATCATCTCCATCCACAAGAACAGTATAGATGGCTGATATGGTTCCTCTAGGTCCAGTTCCAGCACGTTCTAATAGCTGTGGAAGCATGGCAAATACGGAAGGAGTATACCCCTTGGTCGTAGGCGGTTCTCCGATGGCCAGTCCAATTTCCCTCTGTGCCATGGCAAAGCGTGTAACAGAATCCATCACGAGCATAACGTCCATCCCCTGGTCTCGGAAATATTCTGCAATGGAAGTCGCAATCATGGCGCCTTTAATTCGAATAAGTGCGGGTTGATCCGAAGTCGCAACAATAACAACTGATTTTTTCAACCCTTCTTCACCAAGGTTTTGTTCAATAAAATCAAGTACTTCACGACCCCTCTCACCAATTAAGGCGATAACATTTACGTCGGCCGTGGTATTTCTAGATATCATTCCAAGTAGAGTACTTTTACCGACACCACTGCCGGCAAAGATCCCCATTCTTTGCCCTTTTCCCATGGTTAACAAACCATCAATCGTCCGTACACCCACACCTAATGATGAATGAATCCTTGGTCTATTTAGGGGATTTGGGGGAATGGCATGTGTAGGAACTTCCTCTAATCCTACTGGCAATGGCTTGCCATCCATTGGCTGGCCCAATCCATCTAATATACGACCAAGTAAATGACGACCTGCTTTTACAGTCATTTGCTTACCGCTGGCAACTACATCACAGCCTGGACCTATGGACCGTACTTCTCCAAGTGGCATCAGAAGGACCTTATTCTCCCTAATACCTACAACTTCTGCTTGGATAGGGATTTGTGAATTAGTTGGATAAATGGAACATAGCTCACCTATTTTTACATCAGGTCCTTGAGATTCAATGGTAAGTCCGATAATTTGTGTTATTTTCCCATTAACTCTAACCGGATCAACGCTGCGAATAAGCTTAGCATAGTTTTCAACTGATAAAACCACTTTCAGGGTCCCTCACTTCTAAAATAACCTTTTTGATTTCCTCTATTTGAGTATCAATACGAGCATCCACACTACCGTAAGCTGTTCTAATAATACATCCCTTAGAAGTAACAGAATGATCCGGAATGATTTTAATTTCTGTTTCACCATTTACAACGGCTATAAGATGAGATCGTTGTGCTTGAATAAAATCAAAATCGTCAGGGTGAACACAAACAGTAATAAATTCTTTTTCCTTAAAGCGAAGAATGTGTTCCTTAATTAACTCAACAAACTGTTCTGGGTTACTCTCGAGTTCTTTCTTTATTATATGAGTAGCAATAACCGTGCTTAACTCTAGTAAAAAAGGCTCAGCTTCGGAAATGATGGAGGCTTTTTGTTCATAAGCCTGTTCCAGCAAGGTTTGTATCTGTTCTATTTTCCCTTGATACTCACTGGAAACTTCCTCTATAGCTTCTTGCTTCCCCTGGGCATATCCATCGTGATACCCCTTATGTTCTGCTTCTCGAGATAATTCCTCTAGTTGTCTTTGGTTTTCTTCCCACCACTGGCTAATTCTTTCCTCGGTAGCTTTCTCAAGTGATCGAGCTTTTCCCTCAGCTCTTTCAATAATTAATTTTGCTTGAGATTCGGCTTCTTGGATAATTTGATGGGCATTTGAATGCGTAATTGCTTCATCCATTTCTTGATTTTGGGAGGAATTCACATCAGTATCCTTCGGGTTAAACATCACCTGAGGCTGTAGAATTACCTTTTTACCTTCCATTAAGGAGAGATGGGATGACTTAAATACTTTAGAATAAGACTTCATCAGCCCCACCTCGAGCAATGACTAACTCTCCGGAATCTTCTAAGCGGCGGATAATGGAAACAATTCTTCCCTGTGCTTCTTCCACATCCTTGACTCTAACTGGCCCAAGATATTGCATTTCTTCTTCGAAAGTTTGAACCATCCTTGAGGACATATTTTCGAAAATAACCTTTTTGACTTCTGGACTTGATGCCTTTAAAGATAGGAGTAAATCTTGATTTTCCACTTCCTGTATAATCCGTTGAATGGCACGGCTGTCCAGTGTAATAATATCTTCGAAGATAAACATCCGTTTCTTGATCTCTTCTACCAGATCCTGATCTTTCATTTCCAGCTGTTCTAGAATACTCTTTTCAGTTGCTCGGTCTACCCCATTTAGGATGCTGACAATTGATTCAATACCACCTACAACAGTAAAGTCATGGCGAATGGTAGTAGCGAGTTTTTGTTCTAGAATCGTTTCTACTTCTTTAATGACCTCTGGTGACGTCTGTTCCAAGACAGCTATTCTCCTTGCCACATCAGATTGTAGTTCTTCAGGCAATGATGAAAGAATCATAGATGATTGCTGCGGTTCTAAATGAGCAAGTACTAATGCAATAGTTTGTGGGTGCTCATTTTGAAGGAAATGATAAATTTGCATCGCATCCACTCGACGGGCAAAGTCGAATGGCTTAACTTGAAGCTGTGTTGTTAATCGGTAGATAATCTCTTGGGCACGATCTTTCCCTAGGGCTGACTCTAATACATCCTGCGCATAGCTAATACCACCCATTTGAAGAAAATCTTGAGCAATGCACATTTCATGAAATTCTTTTAAAACTTCTTCCTTTTCTTTAGCATCAACCTTCTGTATATTCGCAATCGCGAGGGTTATTTGATCGATTTCTTCTTCAGGCAAATGTTTGAATACTTTTGCGGAAGCCTCCTTTCCCATTGCAATAAGCAAAATCGCTACTTTTTGTTTTCCACTCAACTTTAATGCTGTTGCCATGGGAATTAAACCTCCTCTTCATGGATCCATGTTCTAATAACTTTTGAAAAATCTTCCGGTCTTTGTTCTAGCAGTTTTCTTAATTGACTTTCCACACTCATGTCTTGTTCTGCAAAATAATCTGCATCTTTAACAGGTGCTGATTTCTCCACTTCTTCTTCTAATTCCACTTGTTTTTGTCCTTTGCGGCGAAGGACCCACCATATTAATCCGCCCAGCAAAAGGACACCCGCAGCTGCAGCAGCACCAATCCATATCCAATTTTTTGTTGTTACACTTGCACTAGGCGTATTCTTTGCAAATGCATGAGGAAAAACAGTAATCCGCTGGTCAATTTCTTTTTGACTTAAATCCGGATGACCAAGTGCTGTCCGAACGGTATTAGCAACGATGTTTCTAATATTATCTTGAGTTGCTTTTGATAGTGTATTGGACTTTATCGAATCAGGTTCAACACCAACATTGATTGTAATATCATCTATTTGATAAGGGCTTTTTATGATTTCATTATTAATTCGGTTGACTTCATAATTCACCCTATTTTCTGATTCTTCATAATTACTGTCTCCACTTGATTCAGTACCAACATATCCAGGGACATCCGTTTCACCTGTTCCAACCACGCCACCTGGATTAGAACCCCCTGCACCAGAGTAAGTTTTGGAGGTTTTCTCGGAGCTAATAGCAATTCCACTATTATTTCCATCTGTAGGCTTTACTAGCTTTTCTTCAGTTTTCACTTTATCAAAATTCATTTTAACAAACGTATGCACGAACACTTTGTCTGTTCCTAAAATGTTTCCTAGTAAACTTTGAAGATTTTGCTGAATATCTCTTTCAACATTTTGTTGAATTTTGCGCTGTTCATCATACTTATCGAGCGGCTGGTCCTCATTATCAGCATCTTGCAAGGCTAGTGTCTCACTGTACTGGTTCATAATCGTGATATTTTCTACTGGTAGATTCGGTACACTACGAGAAACCAATGTATAAAGAGCTCTTATTTGTTGTGAACTTAGCTTCGTGCCAGGTTCTACCTCTACCATTACTGAAGCGCTCGCTTTTTGTTCATCACCTTCACGGATAAATACGGAGTTTTCAGGCAAAGTAACAAGTACCTCAGCATTCTTGATCCCATCCACATGTTTAATCACTTCAGCTACTTGATTTTGCATGGCTTCACGCTCTAAAATGTCATATTGCCTGTCAGTAGCACCAAATGAAAGATTTTGACCAAAGATATCATAATTAATTTTATTGTCTTTAGGATATCCCTTTGAAGCGAGACTAACTAGTAAGTCAGGTGCATCCTTTTGTGGAACTTGAATGCTTGTTCCCGTTTCAGAGAGCTTATATTCTGTATAGCCTTGTTTATCCAATTCCGCTTTAATGTCTCCTACTTCCCGTTGAGACAACTGACCCGTGTATAAGGGCACATATTGAGGTCGTGACGCAAAAAAGATAAAGGTAGAAAGGGCGACTAAAAGAAATAAAAATATCCCTATGATGAGTCCTTTTTGTTTTGAGCTTTTTGACCTCCAGTAATTGCCGAAGAGCTCTCCTGTTTGTTTAAGTTGATCTGTCCATGATCGATTCATTTCTCACCCTGCCTAGCTTTCTATCATTCTTTTAAAATTGCATCCGCATCGTTTCTTGATAGGCTTCTACTGCCTTATCCCTGATAGTAACGGTTAATTCCAATGCTACTTTTGCCTTTTGCGAAGCAATCGTTACATCATGTATATTCTCAATTTCACCTGCTGCGGCTTTAACAGTAAGATTGGAAGCCTGCTTTACAGTGGTATCTACATTTTCAAGATACCCTTTAAGGACATTTGCAAACGAATTTTGATTCGTACTTGATTCCACATTTTGAATAGGATTTTGATTAATTTTGATAAATCCACTATTTATACCAGAAATGTTCAACTATAGTTCCCCCTAACGGCCTACTTCTAAAGCTTTTAACATCATCGATTTCCCTGTATTAAAAGCGGTGATATTTGCTTCATATGATCTTGAGGCGGCCATTAAATCTATCATTTCTTTTGATAGATCGACATTTGGCATCATAACATAACCATCCACATTGGCATCAGGATGGGATGGGTCATAGACCATCTTGAATGGAGTTCGGTCATCGACAATTCCAGTTACCCTCACGCCTTGCAATTGGGATTGGGATTGCGTCTGTTTTTGCATTTCACCTTGTAGTACTTGATTAAAAGATCTTTCTCTTGGCTCCATCTCGACCATCTTCCGGCGATATGGTTCCCATTTTCCATTAACAAATTTCCCTCTAGTTGATTCAGCATTCGCGATATTGGAAGATACTACATCCATTCGTAAGCGCTGAGCGGTTAAGGCTGAGGCACTAATATTTAACGAATCAAACATATTCCCTAACTCCTTCCTTTAATCGCAATGGATAATTGTTGAAACTCACTATTTACTTGCTCTGTAAGAGTATAGTACCAAAGTGAGTTTTTTCCCATACGGGTCATTTCCTCATCGATATCTACGTTGTTACCGTTATTTTGCATAATTGAACCTGTATTCTCCACTATGTTTGCTGAAGGGATCAAAGATGGAGTCCCTATGACCATATGCCGAGAGTCCGTTCGGTTTCCAGAAAAGTTTGTTTGATTGGTTAAGTGTTTTTTTAAGATATCCTCAAACACTACTTGTTTTGATTTATAACCTGGTGTTTCTGAATTTGAAATGTTATTTGAAATTACTTGTTGTCGTAAACTGGAAGCGTCTAGCGCTTTTTGCAGGAGGCTAATATTGTTCAAAATAGTCCCCCTCCTTTCCATCTTTAAAACTTTGACATATTTCGATATTTATCAACAAATTCAATATGTCCATTCATCAATATACTATATAAAAGGTGTATTAATCTACATATTTTTACATAGTTTATTATGGTAAGAGAATTTTTTGTGAATTATCAGGCTTTTAGTTCCCCAAAAAATTTACTGACACCAGAAACCCAATGATTGTTAAGGTTCGTTGGATCATTCGCCGCACCCACTGGAGCATATTTTGCTGCAATTTTGGTTATATTTGATAGGCCCATTCCTAAATAATTTTTACTTATATTACGAGCCATATCCATAATACTTTCCTCAATGGAGGTATAGGATCTTAATCCGTTTTTCCCCATCATTCCAGCTATATTATTCTTTACATATGCTGCTTTTGAGGTCCCATTTCCTGTTTCGTGCTTTGCAATAGCCACTAATAAGGCGGGGTCCACATTATATCTTTGTCCAGCTTGAAGGAAGGCATTCCCCATTCCTTTTAATTTCCCACCAAGTACCTGATTTATTTTTTCTGCACTAATGGAGCTAAAACGTAATGGCTCGTCTGAATTTGGTGTCAGATGATCCATTTCTACATTTGGAAAATCATTGTTAAAGGACATATTTTCTATTAAGGAATTGAAAGTGGGCTGAATAGTAGATGGAACCTCATTTTGCATTAACTCACTTAAAACAGATGTAAACAGATTAGTGAATTCAGAATTAGAATTTCCCATTTTTGAATTTAATTTTTCATTACGAACTAATGTATTTGTTAGCATGGTTTTTGTAAACCAATCATCACCTATTTTCAATGGTAGGCTCCTTTCTTCTAATAATTATTAAGTTTTGGCAACACAGAAAAGATGCGTGACTACGGTTTAGTATACGTGGTCACGCACCATTAAGCAGCCATTTCTCATTTTCATGATTTCACTTTGTAGAATTTTCAAACATTTTAAATTAGATGGCACCTTCTAACATTCTGCTTACATCACCTAAACACTCTTCCGATAACATAGAAATACATGTTAGTTGGCCATTTTCAATTTTGCCTTCAACTAGAACAATATGGTTGGTCTCCATTTCTTGTTTGAGCGCAAGAATCTGCTTTCCCATGTAAACTACATTCTTCACTATATAGTAAGTACAATTCATTGGATAACCAAGCGTTATTCTAACGGGTCTCTTGAAAAAGGGCTTTTTCTTTTTAAATTCCATTAAGTCTAAAATCTTACGGTTGACTTGTTCGTCTGCTTTTACTTGTTGTAGGAACATTTTTTTCCTCTCCTTTAACCAGTTGTTAAAGAGTATAAAAATAACCCCGCCTTATCGAAGGGGGGTTAACAGACAGAAAATACCTTTGTAAGTATAGAAGTCCTATACTTATGTAGACATTTAATACCTAGGAAAAACACCCTATCTTTAGGCAGCTGGCTGGCATAGTATTTTTCTCCTTAGCCCCTATAGCTTTGCGCCACTGATTTTCATCAGCTTTGCCTTGAATGAGATTCAATGCTTTTTTAAACTAAAGGAATCTCTAATCAAATAATAGAATGTTTTAACAATATCGAATATCCGACTATTTACCCATTTTTGTCGAATAGACTAGGTAAATAGAACTAAAGTATAGATAATTTCGTTGAGAAATCATGGATTATGTCATAAATTGTCATTTTACGTACTAAAATATAGTAACAAATAACTTGATCACCTTTTTGAATCTAAAAATACTCCATTGGTTTGTGTAATAAACGGCCTATATTGTTGAGAAACCTGTTTTTGCTTCTTTAGTTGATTTAAAAGAACCTGGGTTTCTGTTAACTTCTTTTGTAGTAATGGTGCTATGAGTTGATCTAAACTATGTGTGTTCTTTAACCATTGTTGTTCTTGTGATGAATAGATGTAATTCTTTTCCTTTACCTTCCATTCGTCAACTTTACTCATCAACGAATTCCGTTTATCCGTTAGCTTTTCAAATTCCTCAAAATCATCTTCATTTAAAGAGTGTTTCATTTTTACTGTCAATTCATAAATACCTTTCAGTAATTCCTCCATTATCCTTCCAGTCCTTAGCTTTTAGTTTTGATTTGTTTCATTGCTGTAGACCAGGTTTCTGATAATTCCAAGGCAAACCCTTCTACTTCTTCTAGTATTGCCGAATTTTTATTTAGATTTGCTTCAATTAAACGAGACTTCATATAATCATACATGGTAAGCAAGGGATCGGATACAGTATATCCCTTTTTTAAAGTAATCATTAATTCACTTAGAATATCTTGTGCTCGTAAATTATAGCCGTGACTTTCTTCCATGTTTTTATTCTCTAATGACTTCTTAGATAAACGGATGAATTTCACCAATCCCTGGTACAACATGAGTGTTAGATCCTCTGGCTTTGAGGTAGTAACAGCTTGTTTTTGATAGGTTTGATATGGATTATTTAAAACCATGATAGATTTCTCCTTTTAATTTCGTTTCCTGTTATTAATATATTATCGGAAACATTTTTTTAAAGTTAAGTAGAAAAAATAAAAAGATAATCCAATGACATGGATTACCTTTATTGATTTTTTTAACTGCCTACCTGAAGGACGATTCCAAATCCATCAATAATGTAGTTAAGTCTTTGATTATAGGATTTTAGATTTTGAATTTTTGCTGCATCTCCTAACTTATTAAATGCAGTAATTTCCTTCGCTAGCTTTGAGACTTCCAGTTGTAATTCGTCGTTACGTTTCTTTTCTTGTCTTAATTTTTCCTGAAGAACTGCTTTTTCATGATTAATAGTTGATTTCATCGTCTCTACTTCTTGGACCGCTTCCTGGTTTTGAAGAGCCATATTAGTCAGTTGATATAATCCTCTTAACATTTCATTTAAATTCAGATCTGGCAGTTGCTGGACATTCGTAATGAGTCCTGACAATATATCCAATAGGTCACTGTCTTGGGAAGTTTTCGATTGAACAGCTGTAGACGCTGGGGCTCTTTCTTTCATATTCTCAACCGCTACCACAGGTACATCGGTTTGATTAATTGTTGTAAATTGGTAAGTCTTTTGACTAGATTCTTGTTTTTTATCCTCCGATTTTAGTAACGTATAATATTTATAGTTAACTGATTGATACCCGCGATTTAATAAGTGTGCAGCCTCTTCTAATATATCTGTAATATTTAGTGCGCCTTCATCTTGTCGATCTTTAATATAATGAAAAAGGAGTTCAATTTCATTTTTCGTCCATTTACGATTCACTTTTTTTGATTCTTTGTCATTTTGACTACCATTTTCCTTACTCTTCATGCTTACTATCATCAAATTGTTATAATAAAAAACTAATGTTCCATAACTCAAATTGTTTTTATTCTCCAACTCATGAATGAAAGCCTCTTCTGATTGTCCTATTTCCCGATCGACTAGTGCCTCTTTTAGCTCAAATAAAGCGGATTTTAAACTCATAAGAATACCTCCTACATGGTTATTTGAAATGAACGTATTGGTACAAAAGCAATATTATCCTAAAAGACAAAAAGCATCAAAATAATTTGTTTTTCCAAACGCACTTCATAAAAGGTGTATTTACTATATGTATTCGCTCTTATGAATTTTTTATGGGTGTCAATCAAATAAAAAAAGATCATTACTAACATTTACATGAACATGTTAATTATACAAAATTTGTAATTATCTGCAAATAATTTTTACATTAATGCGAATCATTTAAAAGCCCTCTTTCAAAAAGAGGGCCAGGATTATATAAATAATAGCTTATCAAACTTATTTTGATTATCGTACCTTCATCCGAATCTGCCTTTGCTTTTCAAAACAATGTTGGATGATTTTCTTTTGATCATGTTGGTTCAAATTTGAAAATTGTATGGCGACATGTTTTCTTTCTTGATCTTTCAACAATGTAATTCTAATAATTTTGCAATGAAAGGTAATGGGTTCATCCACTTTACTTTGCTGGTTTGCAAGAAAAAGTCTAGCTGATATTTCTTCGCCCTCATGATATGGAAAGTCTAACCCAGTAGAGAAAAGAGCACCACCAGCACTAATATTGACTGTAATGGCTTCCTTCTCTTCTACCAATAGTCGTAAGTTGGAATTCACTCGAAAGTTTTCTCTTTCTTGAATCTTAAAAATTTTATTTTCTTCTGGCTTACTTAAACGCAGCAATGGGATCGTGTCTTTTGAAATGCCTACTATCTCTGAACGAAATTGGTATTTATTTTCACCAGTTATATAGGTTACTTCCAATTTCGTGCCTAAAGATAAAAGCCCTAATATTTCACGATCCAACGGAATACTGATTTGTATCTCTGAATCTCCGACATCGGCCACAATGGACTTACTAGACATATCCTTGCTAACTACTGTAATTTTAATATTTTGATTCACTTTTGGATACATGTTGTCCTCCTGAAATTGGATTATTCAGTCAAATTATGTATATATAATGGTAGCGGAATTTACCAATAAAAGTCAATATATTCGCAAAAATAAACTGCAAAAAAAATGCAGTTTACTAGTTTTAGAGGTTGAAGACAAAAAAAGGGCTATCACAAATGACATTTGTGATGCCCCTGTATTTTATCGAAGGAAATCAACTAGTGAAGGTTGGATAATCCGAGCCCCTATAGATAAAGCCGCGCGCTGAACATTCTCCTGGGCCTTTAGATTGGTGATAACTTCTGCCATATCTACATCCTCTTCATTAGATAATAAACGTGTGGTGGAGACCTCAAGCCCCTCTATACGCGAGATACTTAGCTCCATACGGTTCATCCTTGCACCTAGTTCAGATCGTTCCTTTATGACATTATCAATCTGACTATCTAGTTGATCTAAATGGTCGGAAGTACCGGTACCAGGTGTACGAAAATCATCAACAATGTCTGAAAGAACTTTAAATATACCACCAGCTCCATCATTATTAAAAATATCAATACCCTTAACATTAATTTGGACTGTGTTTGTTTGTCCTACTACTAACTCTATTTTTTCATTGTTTGTATTTGTGAACTGTTTGCCAGCATTGTCATAGGGTGGATGAGTAACATCCGTTCCCGCAAAAACATATTTACCAGCAATCTGTGAATTCGCAACTTCTCCAAGGTGTTCCTTCAATTGATTGATTTCTTGCGCAATTGCTTCTCGGTCCGTATTACTATTTGTTCCGTTATTCCCTTGTACCGTTAATTCCCGCACCCGCTGCAAAACAGAGTTTACTTCATCTAATGCTTCATCAGTCGTTGTCATCCATCCCAGTCCATCGTCAGCATTTCGTTTAAACTGATCAATTTCATTTAAAGATGATCGGTAAAACATACTACGAACAGCTGTTACTGGATTGTCCGAAGGTTTATTAATTTTTCTTCCTGACGAAACTTGTTCTTGTAATTGATCCATTGATTTATTTGTCCGTTGTAAATTGAACAATAAATTTGAATTTAGTATATTTTGTGTAACACGTAAGCTCATCTTAGACCTCCTACAATCCTACCCGTCCCATGCCATTAATGATTTTATCCAGGCATTGATCCATAACTGTTACCATCCGTGCAGAAGCATTGTATGCCTGTTGAAATTTAATCATATTGGCCATCTCTTCATCCAGTGATACTCCTGACACAGATTGACGACGATTTTCGATCTGCTGAATAATTACTTCTGTATTACTCTGCATTCGCTGTGCTTCCTGTGAATCAATACCAAGCTGTCCAATGATGTTTCGATAAAAATCATCTGCTGTAGAAGAGCTTCCCGTAAAGGCAAGTGACGTAAATTTAATATTGGCAATATCTTGCGCATTTTTTCCATTTCCGGATGATGATTGCCCTGTTGTCTCTTCATTTGCTGCAGCAATTAAATTCAGCGATTTCATTATTTCAGGATTAACCTCAAAATCATTCAAATTCGATCCCACAAAGAAAGCAACTTTTTCATTTGAGGTGCCATTAATATTATCCAAATTCATCCCGTTTAAGTGAGCCGTATTAACAGCGTTAGCAAAAGTCATTGCTAATTCATTTATTTTTCCCTTCATAGATGGAATGGTGGATTTTGAATCGCCACCAATCATCCCATAGGATTCGATTCTCCCTAATAATTCACCAGAACCTAAATTCACTTTGTTATTGCCAATTTTTACTTCATCGGGATTCACTAATCCTGTAGCTGGATCCATTCCAATTGTCAGTGTATTGGCGTTCTTTCCTGTGACTAAAGTAACTCCACCTACAGAAACATCAACCATTCCAGTTCTCAAATCGGGTGATGAAACATTCACATCGACAAGCTTAGATAATTGATCGAGTAGCACATCGCGTTGGTCATACAAGTCATTTGGCTGATAATTGTTAGGTACAAGGCGGGAAATTTGATCATTTAGGCTTCCTATTTGTGCAGCCAAGGAATTGACATCATTCGTTTTGGCTGTAATAACTAATTTGAGATCCCCTTGCATTTGATCTAAGGATTGTGAAATATGTTGAAAGGTTTCAGTAACCGCTACCCCTTTTTGGCGGACAACAGCTCTTGCTGCTGAGCTTTCAGGGTTTTTCGCGAGTTCCTCCCACCCTTTCCAGAACTCATCCATCGTATGTGCTAAACCATCATCTGAAGGCTCGTTTAACAGTTCCTCTATTTTGGTTAAAGCATCACCCTTAGCTTCCCAATACCCCAAACTTTTGTTTTCGCCGCGCAATTGAACATCCAAATAATCTTCACGTAAGCGAGCAAGCTGATTAACCTCAACACCTGTTCCTAACTGAATTTGCATACCAGGTAAAGAAACTGGCTTGGTCGCTTGCATTTCAGCCCGTTGACGTGTGTAACCGGTAGTGTTCGCATTGGCAATGTTATGACCTGTGGTAGCAAGTGCCGCTTGCTGGGCAGCCAGTCCTCTTTTCCCTACCTCTAAGCTATGAAAGGTTGAAGTCATGCCTATTCCTCCTAATAATAAAACAAGCTAAATCTTGGCATCTAACATGTTTGAATAACGATTTTTTGCATTTGGACCGTACCCGATCGCTGGTTCTTTCCGTGCAAACATTCCGATCGAGT
Organism: Neobacillus phoenicis; assembly: GCF_047302305.1. Taxonomy (NCBI): domain Bacteria; kingdom Bacillati; phylum Bacillota; class Bacilli; order Caryophanales; family Bacillaceae; genus Neobacillus; species Neobacillus phoenicis. The sequence continues at coordinate 3,554,389 of NZ_CP154847.1, forward strand.
ATTGAATATAAGAAAGAGATGTTTGAATTAACTTTTGGTTATTCTCATTCAACTGGTTAATCTCCTGAATAAGGGTCCGCAGTTTTATAGCCATGCTTGTTAATTCATCCCTTGTGTTGGCATCTGGATCAACTTTTATTACGTCCTCAAGTGTGAAGGATTCACCTTTGACCCCTTTATGTTCCATATATCCTTGAACACATTTGATTCGAAGTTGTTCAAGTTTTTGAATTTCGTCTACACACAGAGCTTCACGATGAGTCTGGCTTTGCAGTCCCTGAATATCACCATCCACAAGCATATTTCTTTTACCTTTGGCCAAATCTAGTAATCGTGTATGAGCATCGACCATTGTTTTCAATATTTGTTTAAGTGTTATCAGGGAATCCATGTTCTCGTCTCCTAGATCGAAGTATTTTTCCAAAACGCAGTCATTTTTTCAGCGATTTTGCTGCTATCTACATGATAGTTCCCGTCAGCAATTTGCTGTTTCAATTCTTGAATGCGTTGTTGGCGCTGTGCTTGTTCGGACATCATAGCTTGAGAGATTTCCCGACCGCGTGATGATATGTTCACTTCTGCTGAAGTAGATGTTTTTTTAGTTGTATTATTTATATTTGAACGATTCTGTTGGTTTTGGTAGGAATAAAAACCATATTTCGTATCATTGATTCTCATTTTTAGTTCCCTCCTATTCCTTTATTACAAATTATCGGTCGTTTATTAAAATAGTTTAGGAATTAATAAAAAATAAATTCGATAGTAAATGAACGGTACATAATCTGTTTAATTGTATCAAAATCAACCAGGGATTTCATTACATTTCGATTTATATTATTCGCTCAAACAAAAAAGTGAAAAGGTAGTACCCTCTCCACTGATTTTCTGCCTATTTACGTATTCCTATCCATATTTCCACCGACAAAATCAATTTGAAGGTTTTGCATTTGGCGCATATACACTTCTGTTTTCCCAGGTTTGTAGTTGTGGATTGGTTTGTGTGGTATGGTATCAATTTCAGCACCACCTTGTTTCCAGTCGATATTGAGCTCTGATGGTGTATAGTGAATTTGGACTGAACCGTAACTAGGAATAAAACCAATATTAAATTTTATTGGACCTGGATTAGCTTTAGACTCTGCAATAGACACAATCATGTCCGATTTTTTTTCAATTTCAGCTAGTTGATCGCCTTCTTGTGCTTTTTGACCTATAGCTTCTAATGCTTCTTGTTTAGCAAAGTTCACCATATCCTCACTGAACACACTAGGGCTCTTTAAATTCAACTCGTTCCACATCTGTTCTTGATCAATATTTAACTGGGACGGCTTCCGTTCGATCGTTAGTGTAGCAGGATCTTGCTTAATCGTTTGTTCGGCGGGCTGCTGTTCTATTTCTTGAACAGGCTGGGTTGTGCGTAGTCCTATTTGTGCGTATGTTTGATGTAGTCTAATTTGTGGGACCTGCATGATTTTTCACCGTCTTATACCATTTTATTTACAGATTTTATACCTTTTTATCTACTAAGAGTCCTAGATAATCAGTCATTGCGGCGTACATATCAAGTAATTTCTTAGAGGGGATTTCTTTAACGACCTCGTTCGTGGTGTCATCCACAAGGGTTACATAATACTCTTTTAACTCCTCATGAAATTGAAATTTCAAATGCGTATTTGAAGCCTTTAAAAAATCATTCATACTTTGTATTACTTTTTCGGTTTTTTCTTTTGACTGCGCTTTTGTCTGAGGTTGTTTTTGAGGCTGATCTTGTTTTTCTGGAGAAATCGCTTTTATCTTTGCTCCACCTTCTACCTTAGGAACTGTATAATCAGTAGATTGACTAGTAGAATTGGACAACTTGTCTAACATTTCCTTGCCCCCCCTTGTTTACTATCATTTTATTTTATTATCGGAAAATTAATTGGAATGTTTAGAGCCTTAAAGCAAATATTGTAAATAGTGGTAAAATTAATGAAAGAAGTCAATTTATAATTTTTTTATTAAATAATTATCATAAATTTGAAATACCACCCATTAATCTTATATACTAAATTTAGAACATACGTTTCTATATAAAGGAGACAAATAGCCATGTTTAATAATTTAACTGTTATACAAATTAATGTTTTACTTGCAAGTATTATTGGTGATGGAGAGCTTACCAAGCTTTATAAAGGAAGTAGACGTAAAAATAGTAGTTACAGGGAGCATTTTGGAGACAGACAAAGAGAATACCGCGAGTGGAAAGCTCAATTAATGAATGATCTGTTTTACATTACTCATAAAAGTAATTCATTACGATCCGCATCAAACCCCCTATTCACAAATTTACTGGGACTTTTTTATAACAATGATGGCAATAAAAGCATTCCGGCTACATTATTACCCTATTGTAATTTATCACATTTCTTAGCTGTACTATATATGGATGACGGTTCCTTGTCTATCACGGCCAAAGTTAATCATAATAATAACAAAATTTACATTACCCCTCACATATATTTATACTTACAAAACTATCCCTCACTAGAATTAACTCTATTAAAAAACCACATCAAAAAATATTTTCAGATCGACTTAAAATTAGCCAGTAGAAAAGATGGACATGGATTTATTTTACGGACCACTTCCGTTAATGAAACATTCTCTTTTTTAAATAAAATAAGAAACGTTTCTGATAGTTGTCCAAGTATGTTTTATAAAACAAATTGGAACTATCGACTACAACAAGAATCAGAGAAATGGAAATTAAAACTACCAGATTATAAACTTGTCGTATCAAGTTCAGATCGATGGAAAAACTACTCTTCATACGAAATTAAAAGACTTGTAGTTCTAAAGAAAGAGGGACATCTCGATAAAGAAATTGCAAATTTACTTGGAAGAAGTTATTGGTCAGTTGTATATAAATTACGCGAGTTAAGAAAACTGCAGCTTTTATAATAGTAAATAAAAAATGACTATTGGTGGATGTATTCGTTCATATACCAATTGCCTTTTTTTAAGTTATTTGTGAAAATATTAATTGCGGTTGTTTATTTCTTCGTGTCTAAACAAAGACTACAAAATATTCCCTATCTACTTTCTCTAAGAATTGCTTCAACAATTGATAGCCGTCTTCTTGGGTACGTACACAACGATTCTTATATATCAATCATGATTCCTTCACTAGCTTTAAACTATCGATGTTGACGCGTTTTGTAGGCTTTTTCTTCATTTCCACATCAATTTCAAGTAGTCCAATTTGTTTGACAGGTTTCATTGAGTATTTATTCATGATTTTTCTCCTCCTAAAATAAAATAGCCCCTACTCCGATGATCGAAGTAGAGGCTTAGGTCGCTTGTTTCTTGAACATCTAGTGGTCATAGATCAAACGTACATTCTATAATAATTATTTATCTGAATAACCAATTATTTCTACTTATGTCTTTTTACTTACCGAGTTTTTGTGTGCAGAGGTTTTGCAAGTAGGCGGACTATCGTGGCACAATTGACTTTCTCCATTTGCCCTAAAGGAAAAGAGCAACCTTAAGTTGGTTACTCCTAATGTCTGACTTATTTGTTGAAAATATTGGTTGTGGTTTCAATACACTGAGACCATATCATTTTATTATTCGTGCTGTTAAAACTTTTCCAGTTTTATCTTTATCTACTTCAACCTCCGCACCACATCTACAATTAGCGTAATAAACATTTACGTTTCCCATGTTGTCAAATGGTTTTAAAAATAAATAGTTGGTTTTACAAGATGGACAATTCATTATAATTCACCTCCCTCTATACAACTTCTATTATCAATTTCTTTGCGTTTTTTTTTCAAATTGAGATTTATCAATATTCAGCGACATGCTTTAACTACATCCGAATGGATGTAGATTTCATATGATTTTTGAAAAAGAATGGTAAATTGTTTTAGAATTTGCGCTCTTTGTCAATAGTTAGTGTCTACTTCCCCATTTTTCCCAAAAGAAAAAGAGTAACCTCATTGGCTACTCTTAGTATTATCTTATCCTTTTAGATCAATATTCCCACCTAAGTGTGGCTGAGCAGCATGTTGGATTTCAGCTACATCATTTGTACTCAATAACTTTTGAATTGCTTCACCTTGTTGTTCCACATTCCCCAATGCCATCTTCATAACTGACATCGAAGCTTGTTGCTGGATTTGACCTTGACTCAATCCCATTGACATTAATGCAATATCCACGAAAACATCACCTTTCCCCTTCTAATGGACTGCAGAATGTAACTGCTGTTCTAAAAAATGAACCTCACTCTTCAATTCATTCAATTGAATATTCAACTGATCAACTTCTAGAAGGGTAAGTTCATGATTGAGAGCGCATTGGGCTATCTTTTTCATTTCATGAAGTTTCATTTCTATTTCTTCTAAAATACAATCTTGTTTTTTACACCACTCAAGCTGCTGCTCTAGGAATTTCCGTTCATCTCGTTGGTCTTTATCCATAAATACCTCTTTCAAATTATCAGACTATTCACATGGCACGACGTACCTGTGTCTCTTCTCTTCCAGGGTGTCACAGCAACTAAGATCTTTTGACGATACTTATAGAACTTTTATTTAATTCTTGGTATTTTCTCCAAACCTATTGTGCATAGAGTGTAAATATCTTCAAAGTTAGTAATTAACCAATTCAAGTGAAATAACAATTGACTTATTTCTTCTTTCTTTGATAGTGGTTTTAATTTACGCTTAATTGTGTCATCGAGTATGTGATTATAATATGAACTGTAAATCTCTTCTTCTTCCTCAGAATTATCATCTTGAAGACCAATCTGATGTATTATTAAATTTCTCCTCATTAGTAGCCATTTTAATCCGTCTAGACTTTCTCCCTTTGAGTATTTCCAAACCTTTTTCCATGAATTTGATATTCTTAACTTTTCATACATGGGTATAATATTTGTATTAATTTGTGTAACTGTAGATAGAAAACCATCCTTATCATATTTTCTAATATTAAAATATACAAAACTAAGCAATTGTCCAATTCTATCCCAAGTGGAAGAAAGCCTAATATAGGATGTCTCCATTTTCTCCCACAATTCTCTTTCATACAGATTAACTAAAAATGCAGAAAGATCTTGATCCTTGTAAAATTTGCTGTAGCTAATTAAATGATCATACAATACAACATCTCTAATGGAATAAATAGCTTTGCTTATGGACTTCGTAAGCTCCCCAAGCAATGAATCTATTTAAGTATCGTAAATAGGCTTATCTTCCCCTTGAAATTGTATTATTAATTCAGGTGATCCCTCCATTTCTTTGGATAGCTTTTTTATACAATCATTCAAAATATCCTTTTTTTCTTCTTCAAAGAGTTTAATTTGTTCTAAAGAGAATTTTATCTTTGTAATGTGATATTTATATGAAAGGTTCATAAGTTTACCGATATTTTCTAGTTGCTCATCTAAGTACTGATTTTCATAGCTCAAAATCTTTCCCCCTAATCACCCAAATTAATAAATAACAGTAATTAGTTTAATAAAAATTTTAATACTTCCTTATTATTAGTAGTATTTATAGGCATTTAGATTCTTTTTATTCCAATCAACCCTACACATAATAAAATCCAGACTATCTCCGATGTAAAAAAGAAAGAGACCCTAGTAAAACTAGAGCCCCTTCCAAATAATCTAAAATTAACGAAGAAGTTGTAGAACTCCTTGTGGTTGTTGGTTGGCTTGCTTTGCCGCTATGCCTTTCGGTCATAGAATAGACTATATCTTCATCCATGTTTTCATGGAGCTGGGCACTTCGAACAGCTTTTGCTGCCCTACGAGATTCATAGTCATAGCTTTGCCTTAGACCGTGTTCTCTAGTCGTTGAACCTTCTCCAGAGTTTCCTCACAGGAGCTTGGCTGCTGATTATCCATTGGTTCATCTTCATCATTTTAAAACCCTCACGATTACTGTTTCCAGTTACGTTGTGGTTGACAAAGCTTTAGGAAGTTCCAGCAATTCACCCAGTTATACTCTAGCTCGTTACCAAACTAGACGCCCTTCAATCGTTTACCTTAAGAGTTGTAAAACTCCTTGAGCCATTTGATTGGATTGAGCCAACATTGCTTGTGCTGCTTGAGAAAGAATAGAATTCTTAGTTTGTTCCATCATTTCCTTAGCCATATCTACATCACGAATACGAGACTCAGCAGCTGTTAAGTTTTCGCTTGAAGTATTTAAATTATTGATTGAATGTTCAAGGCGGTTTTGGAATGAACCTAATTTTGAACGTTCTGCTGATACATTATCTAACGCATTCTGAATCACTGTTGTAGCTGTCTCAGCCCCAGATTGTGTCGATACATCAACAGATGATAAAGATAATGATTCAACACTCATTTCTTTAATATCAACCTTCATAGTTTGTCCTTGATTTGCACCAATATGGAATGTTAAAGAACCATCTAGGTGAGAATCTTCAGCAGCTTGTGTTTCCTTAAATGCACTTATCTTAGATGCAAAATTTCCACTAATTTTAGTAGAATCAGTAGAGGAAGCCTGTGCAGTTAACTTTAAGTTAGAAACTGAAAAAGCATCACCCTGTTGACCTGTTACCTGAATTTTACCGTCATTATCAATAGATACAGTTGATGAGCCACCGATAGCATCCTGAATTGCATCAGCTAAATCATCTAGATTAGTAGATTGTTGAACAGCCAGAGATCCTGTTTTTTCTACCCCACCAACAACAACACTTATATTAATTTGGTTACCGTTCTTTAAACCTAAATTATTCCCTACTCCATCTCCTAATGATAAGAGAGTAGTTGAACCAGTAACATTATCTGCAGATGATGTACCAGCAACTTCATTTGCAGAATTGAATGTGTCTGCAGCAAAGTTTGAACTTACAGAAGCAGCTGAAGCGCCACTAATAGCATTATTTGTTGCGTCAGCAATAGCTACATTACCTAATGATGAAGATAAACTTAAGGTATTACCAGCAATATCGATTGATACAGCTCCCTTTCCAAATTTATCGTCGAAAGCTGCTTGTAAAGCATCTTTAGTAGCTGTATCGTTAGTAAAGCTTCCTGATAATCCATATGAAGTTAAATCTACATCATCGTAAGTTTTTGAACCTAATGTTAACTTAACATTGGTGTGAGTAGAGTCAATAGTAATCGGTCCACCAGATACATCACCAGTTGCTGTTGTACCATTTGTTACGCTACCAGTAGCAAAGCCTAATTGAGTATCGGCACTTTTAGTTCCAGCTGTTACTGCAACACTACTACTAGTACCTGTTGTTGCTGAAATAAACTGCAGTTTATTGTCTGAAGTTAATTCTGCTGTTACTTTACCACCTAATGAAGAGTTACCAATAGCATCATTTACAGCTTGAACTAATTCATCGCGTGTATATCCTGCTGATTTAGAACTTTGCGCAATAGTAATTTCAACTGCTGCTCCACCATCTACAGCTAGTTTAAGCTGATCATTAACACCAGTAGTAATAGTTGTTGATGCGTTTAAAACATTAGTGGATAATGCATTTCCTTGTGTAGCAGTGGCATCTAATTTTAGAGACTCCAGTTTAGTTCCTTTTGAAGTACCAGCTTTTTCAAGACTTCCATCTAATAACTTTTTGGTGTTAAATTCAGTAGTTTCTGAAATACGACCAATTTCATCTTTTAACTGAGATACCTCTTTTTGAATTTCTGTTCGATCTGAGTCTGTAGCGGTATCATTTGATGCTTGAACTGATAGCTCACGCATACGTTGAAGAATAGATTGAGTTTCGTTTAAAGCACCTTCTGCTGTTTGAATTAGAGAAATACCATCTTGAGCATTTCGAGAAGCCTGATCTAATCCACGGATTTGACCTCGCATTTTTTCAGAAATTGCTAAACCAGCTGCATCGTCACCTGCACGGTTAATACGAAGACCTGATGAAAGTTTTTCCATTGACTTTGCTTGATTTGTTGATGCAGTGTTTAACTGACGATACGTGTTAAGCGCTGCAATATTGTGGTTAATTTGCATAATTCTTTTCCTCCATACTATTTGGATTTTTCGGGTGTGTTCCCTTAAGAAAATTATCTATAATAAACCCAAAAGGGCTATTATCAAAATAAGAATTAATCAAAATCTAGACCATTTGCACTTTTTGATTATCAGAGAAAATATTTCCTTAGTATAATTCTTCTCGAAATATTCTAATTTCTCTTGGTGCATCAATGGCAAAACGAAGTAATCCAGATTCTGTTTGTAGAATAGTAACCTTAATTTTTTCTCCAATTAATGTAGGTGAGTCAATGATTTTGGTCCCTTTTTTGAGAACCACACGATTACTTTTATTCTCTTTCATTTTAGAAACTTCCATATTCATTGGTGCCTCAATGACCATTCGAAGCTTGGAACCGATTTGTAGAACAGTAACTTTAATGACATCATCGATGATCACTGATTGTCCAATTTCCCTGCCTACAATGAGCACGTTACCATCCTCCAAAGATTCATTTGTTTTAACTACTAGTATTATCGGTCAATCAAAATAATTGTTTAGTAGTTTTTATAAAATTATTTCTAGCATGTGGTAAACAAGTAATTCTTTGTTATTTTTGGAATTTCGAATATTTTGTTTAGAGATCAAATTACTTGTTGTTTATTTTTATCGGCAGAATACAAAGACAGTTTAGTATTTTATTAAATGTTTGATAAATTTTTATTAAAAAACCGTCAAATTAATGGTATGCACTACCATTAATTTGACGGTTTTAATTTGTATTCCTACATTCCTAATTGCTGGGATAGCCAAGATCCTTGAGAATTGAGCTGTTGAAGGGCTTTTTCCATCGCCCCAAATTGCTTCCATAACCTTTGTTCATAGGCGTTAATCTTGTTCTGTTCATTATAGATATTGGTATCTAGAGATTTGGTTTGTTTTGCCATAAAGCTCTTGGTATCAATGGTACCAGTGAGAGACCCTGCTATGGATCCAAGTTGAGTAATGGTTTCATTTAATCGATCATACATTCTCCAACCAAATCCACTAAAATCGTGGAGGTCCTTATCATTCGCTGTCGTCTTGGAAATAGCAGCATTCCGATCTTTTGTTGTAAATAATTTTTTGACATCCTCTAAATTAGTTTTGAGAACACCCTTTAGTTTTTCTTCGTCAAGAACTAGTTTCCCATTATCTTTATAAATGGTTGAAAAATTAATTCCAATACTTTTTAATGTAGTAAAACTTGGTGAAACACTTGGGTCCCCAACCACTGACATAAGACTATTACGCATTTCCGTTAAGAAAGATTGAATCGTAGAATCGCCTGCCAACAAGCCGCTTTTCGCTTTGTCTTCCCACAGTTTGATGTCAGTATCTTTCATATCTTTTTTCTGATCATCCAATAACGGAGGATAATCACGATACTTTTTTTCTGTAAGCTTACCGTTTAAATCTGAAATCAGTTCATTGTACTTATCAACAAATGTCTTAATGCTAGTAAATACAGCATCTGTATCACTTTTGGTAGTGACTGACAAAGATTCATCTGCGGCCATGCTCGACTTGATTTCAAACGTCATCCCATCAAACGTAATTGTATTAGTATCCGAACGAAACTCTAGCCCATTTATTAGCATTTTAGCTTGAACTTTATTTGTACCTGTTACCGATGAAATGTCTGTTTGATTCTTATAACTATCAAGTGTAGATCCTGCTTGTATTTTTAATGCATTTAGTAGAGTAGTAGATCCTGCAATAGTAATATCCCCAGCACCAGCAGGATCCTTAGTAAAAGTAAGAGATTTTTCAGTTGCTGAATAAGAAACTGATACCTCCTTTTTACTATTAATCACACTTAACACGGTAGATAATTTGTCACTGATATTAAATTCATAGGGAGTATTATTAATGGTTAATGATGTTTTGCCACCGCCATCATCAGCTACTTTTAAATCACTTAGTGTCATATTTAAATTTGTATCCAAGTCTGTTCCAAAAAACTTTACAGATGCTGCGATAGGTGGCTTAGCTTGATCCACCACTTTTATTTCATATGAGGACAAGTTCGGAACCCCACTAACCGTTGCTGATACGACACTTTCATTCGATGAACTGGCTGTTTTCTTGTTAATAGTAGATTCCAAGCGTAAATCTTTCATGGCATTGTAGAAATCATTTACCTTTTTATTCACGTCACGATACGCATCAGTTTTCCAAGTGGCTAATGTTTTAGACTGCTGCATTTTGTTTAACCGGCTGCTTTGAACTTTAACCAAATTGGCAACAATTTCATCGGTATTCATTCCGGACGCTAAGCCAGACACTCGTAGTGTATTACTCGTATCAATCACTATAATCACTTCCTTTTAAAAGAATATGTATAAATAATATTTTATTATGTTATTAATCTTTATTATCGGTTAGATGGAAAAATAGTTAATATTATTTTCATTCAAAAACTATAATGGAAAAAAAGAGACGCAAAAAAACGTCTCTAATTAATCATTACCGTAAAATACTATTCGCAATCCCTACCATCTGATCCGCATAAGAAACGGCTCTTGCATTCATTTGAAAACTTCTTTGTGAGGTCATCAAATCTGTCATTTCTTTCGTTAAATCCACGTTCGATCCTTCTAGAAAGCCAGTAGCCAACTGCACTTCTTCAGGCTGCAGCAAATTAACAAAATCAGCTACATTAGAGCCATTAGGTAACACAGAAGACTCAATGGCGAATTCATTCCCACCAGTATTCCTTAGGATATGAGAATTTTGAATATCAACAATTCCCACTTGTTGTGTAGAAATAAACGGGGCTCCCTGCACATCTTTATTCTTCATGTTAATTTGACCGTTTGCATCAAAATTGACCTCGTACTGCCCATCTAACTCAATTGGCTTCCCAATTTGATCTAGTAAATAACCGCCATTTGCATTTACTAAATGATAGCTTCCTTGTTTGTTAGGATTCGGACTCAAATGGAAATTGCCATCACGTGTATACCTTACCTCGTCAGGTGCTCCTGCCGTAGAAGAAGGATAACCAACTTGGAAAAATCCTTTTCCTTGAATCATCAAGTCGAAAGGATTGCCTGTCGCCATAGGCTGACCCTGTTCCATCACAAGCTGTGTAAGTCCTGTACGCGTTCCATACCCCACGCGGATCCCATTTGGTGTGAGGCGGCCGATTTCTTGATTGGTATTCGCCTGATTGTTAATTTGGGATGATAAAATCTCGGAAAAACTTTGGTCTTTTCGCTTAAATCCTGTCGTATTCACATTGGCTACATTATTTGCAGATGTATCAATTTTTTGTTGATAGGCCTGCAAAGCACCAGAAGAAATATATAGTGACGTATTCAAAGTCTATTCTCCTATTCTCATCTTATTATCCGTTAATCTTTCCAACAGAATACAGTTGTTCTAATGATTGATTATACACGCCAATTACCTTTTGATTAGCCTCATAGGCTCGTACAGTTGTCATCATATCAGCCATTGTTTGACCTTGGTCTACATTCGACTGTTCAATAAATCCCTGGTGAAGGGATACACCTGGATTTGTTCCTCCAGCATCTTGGATAAAAGGTAAGGCAGTATCTGATTTGTAGACATTTGCCCCTTGTCTTTTAAGATCATAGGGGTTTTGAACCACAACCATCCCAATTTGACCTACCTCACTAGTTTTTGCCGGGACATTAGAATTTGCAATTAATTGCCCATTAGCATTTATGTACAGATCCTCTTTGCTGATACCACCAGTAATTTGGATCGGCTTGTGATCGGCTCCTAATACACGATACCCTTCTGATGTGACCAAATTTCCATTGGCATCTAAATCCCATTTCCCATTCCGAGTATAGCCGACTGTCCCATCCGCAAGCTCGACGGCAAACAAGGCAGTTGGTTTTACCGTACGTCCGTTGACAACCTGTAAAGGAATACTTTGATCTTCAATCGCCACATCCAACGGTTGATCTGTTTGAACAAGCGTCCCTTGAATGAAACTGGGAATGCGCTCCTGAGCGTACACGCCGTTAAAGAGTTCGCCCATAGGGACAGTTTGACCTACACCAGATGCTCCAGGAACATTTTCGTTAAAGTCTTTTATTCTTTCTAGAAAAAGTTTAGGAAATGCTCGTAGGGGCGTGTCATCCTTCTTAAATCCAGGTGTTTGAGCATTTGCGAGATTATTAGATAGTGCTTCTTGTTTCCGCTCCATAGAAAACATTCCAGAAGCAGCAGAATACAAACCTCTTAACATGAAAAAACCTCTTTTCTTAGCTTCGTGCTTGGTCAGCCAATTGCAAAATAAATGTTACTTCCCCACAGCCTTTGCCGAGTTCTTTTGCAATTTCCTCTGCAGTAAGACCCTGATCTTGTAAATCAAAAATCTCTTTGTACCGATCATTTAAGAATAAATGCTGCCCACCGCCAGATGTAGACTTTGGCACACTCTTAATAGATGACTCTAAAGCTTTCATCTCTACTTTCCATTGTTCATGTTCTTGTTGGTGCACTATTTGACTTTGCTCCATCATCCCTTTTAACTCAGAAATTTGATGCAGCATTTTTTCTTGGTTGCTAAGCATTTTTAGATGTAACTCCTGCTGATAGTCCAATTTTTTCCGAAGAGAACTTTTGGAAACTAAATACAGCACAGCTATAAAGTTGATTACTAAAAGTGCTACATTTAGATAATCCTGCACTTGTTCTTCTCCCCTCAATTATTCATGTATAAAGGTTAATCAATAACCCTTTAATTTCTCCAATTCGGTCTAAGATAGAAAGACCTTCGTTCTGCTCGTTTAAGACATGATCGGTTAGTTCCATTAGCTTAAGGTCCAGTACTTGAATGGTCTTTAATGTTTTATTACCTCCATATGGATCCCAACTATCGGTTTGATATAAACCTACACCATTTTTCGTTACTTCACCCATAAACTGTTTAACCAAATCCTTATATTTACGGAGTTCAGAAAAGGTAGGTTTTTCGCTTAAACGTTTTCCTTGCTCATCGACTTCTTGTAATATTTGCTGGAGATGATCCTTTGTAAGTTCTTTAGAATACGTATTCATTATTTTTTGAAAGGATGTAGTGTTGGTAATAGAACGTTCATTTGTAGTGAGACGGGAATCACCAATATTCATTCTTACCGTATCCTGAATTTTCAAGTGAATTCACCCCCTCTTCATTGTTCACAATCAAAATTATCAAAATAAATCAAAATCCTGAGGTAATTATACCCCAATTTATGATAAATTTCATTAAAAGTTGTAGAAAAGTAGAATGATAGAAAGATAAGTTTTTGTGTTTACTTAAAAACGCCTCCACATTTGTGAAGACGTTTTCCGAACATTATTATTTCAGTTTTTGGATTTGTTTATTTACATCCGTGATTGCAAGAACAACCTCTTCTACTCCCTTAGATTGCGTTTCGATGCTAGAATTTAGTTCTTCCGTTTGTTTTTGGACATTATTTACCTCTATGGCGATCTCCTGTCCATATCTTGCTTGATCATTTGTTGTAATTAACATTTGCTGAACCATTTCCTTGATGCTACTAATATTGTGAACAATTTCTTCAGCTGTGAGCGCCTGTTCTTTTGTTGCGTTCGATACAGTAGCTGATTGGCTGGTCACATTTTCTACTGCAGCGACAATGGCACGACTTCCTTTTGCTTGTTCAGCTGTAGCTATAGAAATTTGTTGGACCTGCTCCTTGGTAGTGATGATTCCTTTTACTATCGCTTCAGCTGTGATGGACTGCTCTTTCGTTGACTGAGTCATCTCAACTGCTTGTGTTGTTACACTTTCCATCGCTTTTGTAATAAACTCGCTATTTTGGGATTGTTCTTCTGTTGCTTTTGCAATTTGATTCATTTCAAACGTTACTTGAGAAATACCATCAGAAATCTTTCTAATCGCTTGATTTGTTTTATTTGCCAATTGATTTCCTACTTTAACCTTATGAGCTCCATCTTTGATAGAGGCTACAGCAACCGTCGTTTCAGTTTGAATCCCGTTGATCAAGGCAGAAATTTCTTTCGTTGCTTTTGCCGATCTTTCAGCTAGCTTCCGTACCTCATCGGCTACCACAGCAAATCCTTTTCCATGTTCGCCTGCACGTGCTGCTTCAATTGCAGCGTTCAGTGCTAGTAGATTCGTTTGATCGGCAATATCATCAATCACTGCGATAATGCTGCCAATTTCCTCCGAGCTCTTCCCTAAGTTTTCCATCACTACGCTAGCTTGGTCTATTACATTAGAAATTTCTTTCATGCCGTTTAATGTTTCATTCAGTGAGAGAGTTCCTTCATAGGCATCCTCTTTAACCGTATTGCTTAGCTCATTGACTGTTTGGGCACTTGCAGCTACCTGTTGAATCGAAACAACCATTTCTTCTACTGTGTCAGCTGTTTGTTTCGCCGTATCAGTTAAGCTGACTGCATGTTCACTAACACCCTTAATTGAATGGCTCATTTCTTCGATGGAAACAGAAATTTGTACCACATTTGCACCAGCATTACCTACACTACTTGCCACTTGTTCAATGGAAGCCATCATTTCTTGGATAGCTGAAGAGGTTTCTTCCGCTGAAGCTGCAAACTGATCGGCACTGGACGCCACTAAATTAATAGAAGCACTCATTTGTTCAATAGCCGCAGAAATTTCGTCAACCCCTGAAGCCGTTACATTAGTGTTCCCTGATACTTGTTGAATGGAGGCAACTAATTCATTTATTGCATCATTGGCTTTATTCATGGAAGCATCTAGTATATGAGCACTATTCACAGTTTGATCAATTGATGTCTTAATCCCAGTAATAGAATGACTAGTGGTTTCTGCATTCTTAATGACACCATTAACTGACCTCCGAATAAGCCTTATCAAGAGAAAAGCAATAACTATGCTTAAAATAATAGCAATAATTCCCAAAGTAATAATTTGAAATAAAAACGTTTTCGAATCCTTATTTGCTTGAGTAATGACTTTTTTATTCTCATTGTTGGTGTTATCGGATAAAAGATTCAGTTTTTCTATCGCTCTATCAGCAAGAGGTTCAAGTGTATCTATTTGCTCCTCTAAACCTTTGTCATTCAATTTATTCGAAGATGCCATTATACTTCGAAACTGTTTCATATATTCATCAAATGATAGATTAAAATGTTTAAGAGTTCTTTTATTTACAATACTGGTAGTGTACTTTTCCATATTCTTAGAAAGTATTTTAACTTGATATTCCTCAGAGGTTATATTTTTTTCAATAGATGGCAGTTTTTCTGGGTTACTTTCTAAAGCATATCTTGATACTAGCCATCTTACCCTTGTCACATGTTCAATCAATTCACCTTCTAATTGTACCTCTGTTATTTTTTGATTTCCTAACTCATTAATATTGTTTGATAAGCTTTTTGTATTTAAGAACGCTGTTAAAGATACCATCAATAGAATGAGTAAAACCAGAAAAAAACTTACTATTATTTTTGTCCTTGTAGACCATTTTATTAAAAATAATTTTTTAATCTTCTCTTTTTTAATCATACTATCCCTCGCTGTTATTGCAATTTTGTGACAACCCCAAAAAACAATTTTGCCTCCTGTCCCGACTAGTAAATAAGTATGTATCTGTTAAGGTAAAAACTAAAATCTATAGTTATATTTACCATGTTTTATACTAATTTTGTTTCTTTTTTGATATATTTTTACAAAATCTTAACAGTAGGTACAAAGTGTAAATATTAGGTTAAGTTTTTATCGAAAAAAATCAAAAACGCCTTCAAAAATTATGAAGGCGTTTTTTGACAAAGGATACTATTTTAGTCTTTGGATTTGTTTATTTACGTCGGTAATAGCAAGAACAACCTCATCTACTCCCTTAGATTGCGTTTCGATGCTGGAATTTAGTTCTTCGGTTTGTTTTTGAACATTATTTACCTCAATGGCAATCTCCTGTCCATATCTTGCTTGTTCATTAGTTGCAAGCATCATTTGTTGCACCATTTCTTTAATGTTATTAATATTACGAACGATTTCTTCTGCAGTCAGAGCTTGTTCTTTGGTGGCGTTGGTTACAGAACCTGATTGGTTCGTAACGTTTTCAACTGCCGCAACAATTGAAGAGCTTCCTTTTGCTTGTTCTGCAGTCGCAACAGAGATCTGATCGACCTGTTCCTTTGTACTCATAATCCCCTTAACGATTGTTTCTGCAGTGATGGATTGCTCTTTTGTGGAGTTCGTCATCTCTACCACTTGATTAGTTACACTCTCCACTGCTTTTGTAATGAATTCGCTATTTTTTGATTGCTCTTCTGTTGCTTTCGCAATTTGGTTCATTTCCACCGTTACTTGTGAAATACCCTCAGTAATTTTCATTATTGCCTGACTCGTTTTTTCAGCTAACTCATTACCAATTTTAACTTTTTGAGATCCATCTTTAATGGAAGCTACTGCAACAGTGGTCTCATTTTGGATTCCTTTGATCAGAGTAGCAATTTCCTTCGTTGCTTTTGCTGATCTTTCAGCCAGTTTACGAACCTCATCCGCAACAACAGCAAACCCTTTTCCGTGTTCACCGGCACGTGCAGCTTCAATCGCTGCATTAAGAGCTAATAAATTGGTTTGGTCAGCAATATCATCAATAACAGCGATAATACTGCCAATTTCCTTAGAACTCTTCCCTAAGTTTTCCATTACAGAACTAGCCTGTTCAATTACTTGAGAAATTTCTTTCATTCCATTCAATGTTTCATTGAGCGAAATTGTACCTTCATAAGCATCGTCTTTTACCGCATTGCTAAGTTCATTTACTGTTTGTGCACTAGCAGCTACCTGTTGAATGGAAACAACCATCTCCTCCACTGTCTCTGCTGTTTGTTTTGCGGTATCAGTTAAACTTTCCGCATGTTCACTTACACCTTTAATCGAATGACTCATTTCTTCTATTGATACGGAGATTTCATCTACATTTGCGCCCGCATTCCCTACACTTATAGCGACTTGTTCTATGGAAGCCATCATTTCTTGGATTGCCGAAGATGTTTCCTCAGCTGATGCGGCAAAATGGTCTGCACCTTCAGCAACGATATTAATAGAGGCACTCATTTGCTCAATAGCAGCAGAAATTTCATCTATACTTGAAGCTGTAATATTTGTGTTCCCAGCCACTTGCTGAATGGATGCAACTAATTCACTGATTGCATCATTTGCTTTGTTCATAGAAGCATCTAATTCTTGTGCACTTATTGCTGTCCTATCAATTGATTTTTTAATCTCATTAGCCGAATTTGTCGTAATCTCTGAATTTTTTACTACCCTACTTACTGTACGACGAATAAGTCCATTGATAAGGAAGGCAATAAAAATACTAAAGACCATAGCTAGCACAGAAACGACGACGATTTGAATAAGTGAGTTTACTGAACGTTTTTTCGTATCCGTAATGATTAAATCTGTATTTTTTTGAGCACTTTGGGCCATTCGTTCAAGCGAACTAATAGCGTTATCCCCATTATGTTGTAAAACTCCTAATCTAGCATGTGTAGTATAGTAGTTTTCATCATCATTTTTTTCAAAAATAGAAGGAATAGCATTTTCGTATGAACCGAAGTTAATATTGAACTGTTGGAGTAATTTTTTATCTTTACTAGAATCCACAAGTTTATCTAAGTCTTTAATATCACTTTTTATCTTTTTAATATCACCATTTACAATTTCTTGAATTTTCGCTTTTTCATCTTCACTTTTCTCAAATGAATATTTAGTTAGATTAAGACGTATATCAGTTATACTGTCTTTCAGCTTTGACATAACTTTAACTTCTTTTATTTGTTTATTGCCTAAGTAGTTTACGTCCTCACTTAAAACATTTATTTTATTGTAAGAAACAATCGATACAGACCCTAAGAATAATAATAGAATGATAAAACTACCCCATAGTTTTACACCCATGGATACATTATTGACTTTCTTTACATACTTTAAGGCTATACTAGGAACATTACTTTTCCCGTTCTTCTGCATATTTTCCCTCTCCTTTAGAATTCCGCTAACTCTTGGTTATTCACATAACTTTGGACCATGTCTCTTAGCTCATCTAAATTTGTTGTATTTTCTAACAGTTTTTCTATGTCTAAAAGAATGACTAACCGATGATCAAATTTAGATACACCTAACAGATAGGATACATCTTTTGTTTCTAACAAATTCGTTTGTTCAATCGATTCTGGTGGAAGAGCTAACACATCTGTAGCTGCATCTACCACAATCCCAATGTCTTTATGATCAGCCCTCACAATAATCATTCTCGTCACATCTGTCTGCTTTAACGATTCTCCAGTCAGAGCCGCACGCATATCTACGACTGGAATGACTACATTACGAATGGATGTAACCCCTAACACATGCGGCGCTCGATTTGGATAGGGAGTTATTGTCACTGTTTGCATTCTTTCAATAGATACAAGCTGATTAATATGTACCCCATATTCTTCCTGGCTTATTTTAAAAATGAGTGCCTTAGAATCCTGAAATTTGCTTAACTCTTTCATGTGAACCCCTCTTCTTGATATAAATTAAATTCCGACTAGTCTTCGACCTCAGATTCACTTGCCTCTGTTTTAACCAATTCTCCTATTTTTAGTAGAATGATTAAACGACCTTCATATTTAGCTATTCCTTCAAAAAAGTCGGTCTGAAAACCGCTTGATGCAGCTGCTTCAATCGCATCAGATGAAACATTAAATACATTGCTAGTTTTCTCGACGATCAAACCTAATTCTATGTTTTCATACTTTACGATAATGACTCGTGAATTCTCCGTGTATTGTGCTTCTCCAAGCTCTAATTTGCTTTGCAAATCGATAATCGGTATGACATTTCCTCTAAGATTCGTCACTCCTTTTACATAATGAGGCACATTGGGAACTCTTGTAATGTGACTTAGTCGCTCGATGGACTGAACATAGTCAATGTTCAATCCATATTCTTCATTACCTAATTTAAAAGCGATTACTTTGATCTCTTCCATTGTACTGGCTCACCCTTTCTAGTAAAAAAAATGATTCGAATCTATGATGAGGGCTATTTGTCCGTTTCCTAAGATTGTCGCACCAGAGATCATAGGCAAGTTTGTTAAATATTCACCTAGTGATTTTAAGACAATCTCTTGCTGCCCCACGACTGAGTCAATGACGATTCCTCTCGTCTGATTTCCCTTTCGGACAATGACAATAAATTGTTGTTGTTGATCCACTTCTGTTCCGATTGATGGAATCTGAAGAATCTCATTTAAGTATACTAATGGAACAACCTGACCACGGAATTGAATTACATTTTGTCCTTGAAGTGTGGTTACTTGATGTTCAGCTTTTGTCGTAATTTCAACAATTGAGTTAAAAGGAATGGCATAGGTCTCTTCTTCTACCCTCACTAACATCGCGTAAATGATAGATAATGTTAGCGGTAATTGGATATAAAAGGTTGATCCTTTTCCAGGTGTGGAATCAATCGTGATTAAACCACCTAATGATTCTATTTTGGTTTTTACTACATCGAGACCGACGCCGCGACCTGATATGTCAGAAATCTTATCGGCTGTACTGAAACCTGAAGAGAATAACAATGAATATACTTGCTGGTCTGTTAGCGTTTTAGCATCCGATTCTGATACCACGCCACGTTCAATTGCTTTATTTAATACTTTGTCACGGTTAATACCCTTACCATCATCTGATACTTCAATGAATACATGGTTTCCACTTTGGTAAGCTTTCAATAAAATAGTTCCTTCTTCATTTTTATTGTTTGCCAGCCTTTCATGAGTGGTCTCAAGGCCATGGTCTAAGGCATTCCTAAGTAAATGTACCAAAGGGTCTCCAATTTCATCGATCACCGTTCGATCTAATTCTGTTTCGGCACCTTCTATGATAAGCTGAACTTTTTTATTTAATTCTTTAGCAAGGTCACGTATCATCCTAGGGAATCGGTTAAATACCTGCTCTACTTGAACCATACGCATATTTAAAATAATTCCTTGAAGGTCCGTTGAGATACGAGTCATATGCTCCACAGTTTCTGTTAGTTCAGATAATTGTGACTTCCTTGCAATCTGGTCTAGCCTGCCCCTATCAATAATTAGCTCACTAAATAGATTCATTAAATGATCTAGTTTATCAATATCGACCCGAATGGATTTAGACCGTTGTTTCTTTTTACCAGCATTCAAGTCTTCTTTTTCTTGTGGTCGATTTGTTTGTTCTGTTTTAACAACTTCTACAGCAACAGAACTTCCTGAGTCTGAAAACTCTTGGCTCGTTTTTTCACCCACAATGACTTCTCTTACTTCAGAAACATTAATTAATTGTTTATGAACTTCCTCCGCACTGTTACCAGACAGCAACAAAAGTGTAAAGGAATCATCAAATTTTTCTGCTTCAATATCCTCAACCGAAGGGTTGGTCATTATTAACTCTCCAAGCTCTTCAACTGCCTGGAATACAAGGTAGGCTCGTATGGATTTCATCACACAATTTCCATCTAGCGTTACTTTGATTTGATAGAGATTGCTACCTGATTTCTTTGCTTCATTTATCACTGTTGCTTGGAAGTCATCAAGGACAAACTCTGCGGTTGCCGCAACCTCACGGGATGCACTTATAAGGTCGGAATAATCAGACGAAGAAGGATCTTGGATTTTTTTCAATTGTGAGACAACTTCTGTCACATTTTCTTTTCCATCTCCACCTGACTCGATGCTATCAACCATTTTTTCTATTAAATCAACACATTTAAAAATAACATCCATGATTTCTGGTGTAATTGTTAATTTAGAATTTCGAAGGAGGTCTAGAACATTTTCCATTTCGTGGGTTAATGAGGCTAGATCTTCAAACCCCATTGAACCAGCCATACCTTTAAGCGTATGGGCAGAACGAAAAATCTCGTTTACGATTGCAGTATTTTCCGAATCTGATTCAAGGTTCAATAATTCGTCGTTTATTGCCTGCAAGTGTTCTTTTGACTCCTCAATAAACATTTCTAAATAATTATTTAAGTCCATTTCAACTTCCCCTCGCTAAATAGCATACAAAAGTATTACTAGAGCATTTTTACAGTATTCACCATAAAAAAAAGACAGATATATACCTCATATTAGCATATATTTTGATAAATATAACCAATTATTTTGATAGTTTTTTAGTTTTTGATATAAAACTATCAATAAATATTCTTATTTTGGATCACATGTGTATTATAGAAAAACGCCTCCACCATTTGTAATGTGGAAGCGTCTTTCTAAAATCATTTTTACTTTAATTGTTTGATTTGTGAATTCACATCGGTAATCGCGAGAACGACCTCTTCTACTTCTTTCGTTTGTGTTTCAATGCTGAAATTTAGTTCTTCAGTTTGTTTTTGAACATTTCCTACTTCTACAGATATTTCCTGTCCATATCTTGCTTGTTCATTTGTTGCAATCATCATCTGTTGGACCATTTCTTTAATACTGTTAATATTACGAACGATTTCTTCAGCAGATAGGGCCTGTTCCTTGGTGGCATTGGTTACTGAGCTTGATTGATGGGTAACATTTTCAACTGCAGATACAATTGCATGACTGCCCTTTGCTTGTTCTGCTGTAGCGATTGAAATCTGCTGTACTTGGTCTTTCGTATCAATAATGCCTTTAACAATTGTATCTGCTGTGATGGATTGTTCTTTCGTCGAAAGAGTCATTTCTGTAGCTTGATTGGTTACTTTCTCTACAGCCATGGTGATAAACTCACTATTTTTTGTTTGTTCCTCTGTTGCTTTTGCGATTTGATTCATTTCTTCAGTTACTCGAGAAATCCCTTCAGAAATTTTCTGAATGGTCTGATTGGTCTTTTCTGCCAATTGATTCCCTACTTTTACTTTATAAGCACCATCTTTAATGGAAGCGACGGCCATACTAGTTTCATCTTGAATCCCCATAATAAGGTTAGCTATTTCTTTTGTTGCATTCGCAGATCTTTCAGCCAATTTTCGCACTTCATCAGCTACCACGGCAAATCCCTTACCATGTTCTCCTGCACGTGCCGCTTCGATTGCAGCATTAAGGGCTAATAAATTTGTTTGATCAGCGATATCATCAATAACCGCAATAATGCTGCCAATTTCTTCAGAACTTCTACCTAAATTCTCCATTACAACACTCGCTTGATCAATAACCTTTGAAATTTCCTTCAAGCCATTCATCGTTTCTTTTACCGAAACCGTTCCTTCAATTGCATCATCCTTAACTGCAATGCTTAGCTGGTTTACCGTTTGTGCACTTTCAGCTACCTGCTTGATCGAACCAATCATTTCCTCAACTGTTTCAGAAGTTTGTTCGGCAGTATCTGTCAAACTTGCCGCATATTCACTAACACCTTTTATCGATTGACTCATCTCTTCTATTGCTGCAGAGAAGCTTTCGACACTTTCATGGACATTTCCAGTATTACCTGCTACTTGTTCAATGGATGCCATCATTTCTTGGATGGCTGAGGAAGTTTCTTCTGCAGAAGCCGATAAATGCTGCGCACTATCCCTTACTAAATTAATAGAAGCACTCATTTCCTCTACTGCAGCTGAGATTTCATCTACTCCAGATGCAGTTACATTTGTGTTGCCTGCTACCTGTTGAATGGACGCAACTAATTCACTGATGGCTTCGTTCGCTTTATTCATTGAAACATCTAATTGATTTGCACTGCTAGCTGTTCTGTCAATTGATTTTTTAATCTCATTAGCTGAATTGGTGGTAATATCCGCATTTCTTACTACCCCTGTAACCGAACGACGAATGAGTCTATTAATCAGAAAGGCAATTAATATACTAAAAAACATCGCGATTACTGAAACGATAATAATTTCCTTAATAGCAAAGGAAGATTCATCTTCTGCATTTGTGATAATTTCTTCATTATGCTTTTTGACTCCCTTAGAGAGAGCATCCAAAGAAACCATTGTTTTTCCACCTAACGATGACAATAAAGACATCTTCTCATGGACTTCAACATAATTATTACTTCTAGATTTCTCAAAGAATTCTGGAATATATGCAACATACTTTTCAAAATTAGCACTAAAGTCTGTTAATAATTTCTTGTTTTCAGGAGATGGATTTAATTTTTCCAACTCTTTTATCGTCTTTCTAACTTTTACAGAGTCTACCTCAACATACTGCTCAAGGTTTTTTTTGGTGCTTTCTTCTTGCTCATATGCATGCATAGATGCATATAAACGAACATTGGTAACTTCTTCTTTTAGGTTTCCTATTAATTCAATTTCAGGTACTTTCTTCCTTCCTAAATCACCAACATTATCACTTAACACGTTGATTTTATTATATGAAACGATTGATATCGTTCCTAAAAACACTAGTACGATAATGAAACTCCCCCATAGTTTCACTCCCATTGACATTTTATCTAATCCCAAAGTTCTCCTTAACATACTTACATCTCCTTATTCAAAAATGCATATACTCCTGTTGAACAACAAATATATACCAAATATTATCACAGTTTTTGATTAATAATCAAAAATATTTTGATAGTTTTTTATTTTAGGTTATCTTGCAAAAAAAGCGAGAGTGTTAGGAACTACATTATTGTTCCATTCACATCTCGCCCTAAGCTTATAGGTAATTAGTTATGTAGCCACCAGACTGATTTTTTCGATCTTGGCTGTTCTCTTTTTCTGAACTGTTTTGGTTATTCAGTTGATTAATACGACTCATACAGTTCTTGCATGTTCTGCCTGCTCGAATCATCGTTCCACATGTTTCACAAGGATACGTTAGATTAGGGAAACTTCCCATAATTAATCGACCTGATAAAATAAATTGACGGATTTGAGCAACGGACACCTTTGTTTCGTCACTCACTTCTTTAAGAGTGCTGCCGGGATTTTCACGTAGAAAAGCAGCCACTATTAAAAAGTCCTCTTCAATTTTTTTATGACAATCATCACAAATATCTCTTACACGAAAGTAAAGCTTTCTGCATTTAGGACAATTACCTAACTGTGGCGTTGCCAAAAGTCCCACATCCTTCTGCTTAATTCATATCTATTCATACAAGATAAGTAGACTAAAATAGAGTTGAATTTTAGCTACCCAATACTTTTTTAATTGATTCCATTACTCGGTCCGCTTGGAATGGTTTTACTACGAAATCTTTTGCACCAGCTTGAATAGCCTCTAACACCATTGGCTGCTGGCCCATTGCAGAACACATAATGATTTTAGCCTGCGGTGAAAATGCTTTAATTTCCTTAACAGCAGTAATTCCATCTTTTTCAGGCATTGTAATGTCCATTGTCACAATATCAGGATTTAGTTCACGGTATTTATCTATGGCGTCTGCTCCATTTACAGCTTCACCAGCAACCTCTAGTCCATTTTTTGTTAAAATATCCTTCAACATCATACGCATAAATGCCGCATCATCAACGATTAATACCCTAGCCATAGTTTTCTCCTCCATTTTTCTTCTAGATTGTTAGTTAGTCATTTGGGTTATACGATCTATCGGGCTAACAATGTCAGTAATTCGTACACCGAAACTTTCTTCAATTACAACTACTTCCCCTTTAGCTATCAGCTTATGATTTGCTAAGATATCCACAGGTTCTCCAGCCAATTTATCTAATTGAATAACGGCGCCAGGTCCTAACTCTAGGATTTTACGAATTTGCATTTTTGTACGCCCTAGCTCCACCGTAATTTCTAGTGGAATATCAAATAACATATCAATATTCCCTGCATGAGAACTTCCAGATGGGGTCTCGGAAAAGGAAGCATATTCTACCTTTTGTACATTCGCATTCATGGGCGTTTGTGTAGTGTTTTGTGAAACAGTGTTTGTTTCTTTTGGAGTTACGGATACAGATTCCACTGCAACAGGTTGAGTTGTTGGTGGGGAAGCCACTTCTTTCTCGACAACCATACTTGATTGAGCAGGTTCACTTATAGATAGAATTTTTTGAATCATTTCCTTCCCGAAAGATAAAGGAATAAATTGAATCATATTTGAATCAATAAGACTTCCTACCTTCAATCGGAAAGAAATTTCCAGAATAATATCTTCTTCTAGATCTTCTAATTTCTTAGGTGGGAAACCTAGTACATCGATTGTCGGTGGTGAAATATCTACCTTTTGACTAAATATAGTCGACATAGATGTCGCTGCAGAGCCCATCATTTGATTCATCGCTTCCTGAACAGCACTAAGATGCAATTCTGAAAGTTCAGGTTCAAGTATTGTGCCATCTCCGCCCATCATCAAATTGGCAATAATTTTTGCATCTTTCTCTTTAATCATTAATAAATTTTTACCACGGATACCTTCAGTATAATCTACATGAACAGCTACATGCTTTTCACTTATTAGCTCTTCCATCTGTTCCTGTTCAATTACAGACAATGTAGGTGTCGTAATTTCCACCCGTTGATTCAGTAAAGAAGATAATGCTGTGGTAGAACTTCCTAGAGCGATATTTCCAATCTCTCCAAGAGCGTCCTGCTCCATAGAGCTTAAGAAATCATCAATCGATATACTGTTTTTTTCATTCATTTGATTAAACAGTGCATTAATCTCGTCTTGAGATAATAGCCCCTCGTTCATTTTATATGTCATCTCCTTCAGAGTGGATTGTTTGATCGATCTGGATTGCATAATGTCCTTTTTGAAGGCCTGGATTCCCTAAAAATCTTGTGACTTGACCTACTTTGACTTGAATTTTCCCGGTCTCGATGCCGATCACATCTCCAATCTGTAGGTTAAAAAGTTCAGAAATGGGTAGTGTCGCCCTGCCAAGCTCTGCAATGACGGGCACACCAATTGTGTCCAAGTTTTGCTTTATTTTATCCTGCTGTGGGACACTTGATCTCGACATGGAAGAAAGCCATTGATGCGTTGATAATTTCGGTAATACAGGTTCTACTATTAGATGTGGAAGACATAATGTCATTCTCCCCGTAATTTCTCCAATCGTTACATGAAGTGCGATAACAATCACCGTGTCATTCGGGGACGATATTTGAATAAATTGTGGATTGGATTCAATTGTCTCCCATTTCACATGAATATTTTCAATGTTTTTCCATGCACTTTGATACATGTCAGATGCACGAGAAAAAATCTTTTGCATAAGTACCGTTTCTATTTCCGTTAATGTCCCATTTCGGGAAGATGAATCCCCATGGCCTCCCAACAACCGTTCTAAAATTGCATAGGCCACTTGAGGGTTCATTTCCATAATCATCTTGCCATCCATCGGATTAACTTGAAATACGTTCAAAATAGTTCGCGAGGGGATAGACGCGATAAATTCTTGGTAGTTCACCTGGTCTACCAAATCAATTTGAATTTGAACGTAGGTTCGAAGCTGAGCCGAAAGATAGGAAGTTAATAAACGTGTAAAATTCTCATGAATTCTTGTAATACTTCGTAATTGTTCTTTTGAATAACGCATTGCGCGCTTAAAATCATACAGTTTTACTTTTTCTTCCTTCACTGTTACATCTGATGCCTGAATCTCACCACTATTTAGTGCTGATAATAGAGCATCTATTTCTTGTTGCGATAACACATCTGCCAAAGGGCATCCCCCTAACTCTTCCCTGAGTTATTGAATCTTCTTAGTCATTATTCACGATACTATCGTTTTAGGTTGACAACTTCTTCTAAAATAGAATCCGAAGTAGTAATCGTTCTTGCATTTGCTTGGAAACCACGTTGTGCAACGATCATTTCTGTAAATTCTTCCGTTAAATCAACGTTTGACATTTCTAAAATTCCAGAGTTAATTGTACCACCTTTATTATCTTCAATTCGTCCAACCATTGCTGGTCCCGAATTTCCGCTTTCCTGGAAAAAGGTGTTACCCACTTTTGTTAAACCGCCAGGATTAGAAACTACAGCGGTAGCCAAGGATATATCATTTGTTTGGTCGTTAGTCTGGTTCAAATAGTATTCTTTTGTATTTGTGTCGTAAGCTAATTTACCGCTAGCTCCGTCTTCACGAACAACATAAATATAACCATTTGTATCTATTGAATATGAAGTAAAATTCAAATTAGCTTGTTGATCTGATTTGATGTTAATCGGAAATGATACTCCAGTATCATTAACGCCTGAAACATAGAATCCGTTAGAAGTAACTAAATCTCCATTTGCATCCCGTGTAAAATTTCCTGCCCTAGTTAAGTAAGTACCCCCACCGGTTGACTCTGGACTTACCACAAAAAACGCATCTCCATCAACGGCAAGATCCGTACCCACATTTGTAGTCATTGGACTTCCAGGAGTAAATACGGTATCTATAGATCCTATTTTTGTACCAAGTCCCACTTGCTTCGGATTTACTCCTCCACTATTACCTGATGGTGCAGTTGCTCCCGCCATATTTTGACTGATAATATCCTGAAACATTACACGACCCTTTTTAAAACCAACTGTATTTACATTCGCAACATTATTTCCTATAATATCAAGTTTCGTTTGAAACCCCTTCATTCCAGAAATCCCAGAGTAAAGCGACTTTAACATTGTGTATTCCTCCTAATTGCTATTTTTTAGATATTAGTTCGTTTCTGTTGTAACTTGCTTTATCTCAGTAACTTTTGTCATAGGTACTTTTTCATTTCCAACAAGGTAAAAATAATTACCCTCCTGACTTGAAACCCCTTTAACCACGCCGGTTACAGGTCCTACAGCACCATCTGGAGTCCAGCTAACTTCTTTGCCAATTACTGCTGCAAATTGACTCATTTGATTGCCTGTAAATTTTTCAAATGCCTTATTAAGGTTTGTCATCTGTTCTAAAGAACTGAATGTTGCCATCTGTGCAATGAAGTCTTTATCTTGAAGAGGACTTGACGGATCTTGATTTGCTAATTGTGTTGTCAAGATTTTTAAAAATTCATCCTTGCCAAGGGCACTCTTTTGTTCAAAAGTCTTTACATTATTGTATATTGAATTATTTTTAGCAACTGAAGTAACATCCACCCAATTACTCATTTCCAATGGCTCCTTCCTATGCAGTGAAGTCGATTCGTGAGGTAGTCCTTTGAGTAGCTCCCCCATATGTAATAGGTAAAACCTCTCTCGTTTGCTCTATTTGTTCAGCCATCTCCTTTTGTTCTTTTGGTCCATTCTCCGATGAAGAAGTAAATGTACGCTGTTCACGAGATGATTGGGATCCATCTTGAGAAAAGGATAGGCCTGCCTGATTAGAATCTACAGTTACAGGAGTTTGCTGGACTACATCAAGTTTTTGCACCTGATATCCATACTGCTGTAATGCTAACTTTAAGTGTTGAAGTTGCCCTTCCAAGGCTTCCTTAGCCATTGGTGTATCGGTCAATATTTGGGCTGATATCTCTCCATGATTAGAACTTACTTTAATTTCAATATGACCTAAATGTTCAGGAAATAGAGAAAATTTTGCTTCCGTACTTCCTGATTTACCTTCAGTTACCTTCATAAAGCGACCAATCCATTCGCTTACTTCCGGAGCAAAATCAGAAACTTCTAGATTAGGAGTTAAGGTTTCTGCTTTCAACTCATTACCTATTACTTTTTGTTGATTATTCAACAAAACTGTCGGGATATTGATTGTCGTAGTATCCTCCGAATGTGGGGCGGCAGTCATTCTTGCCACTCGATTTCCCTCATGTCCAGTCTTTCCTATCTGAGGAATGGGAACAGCTGTGAAAGTCACTTGATTTTTATCCAAGCTTAACCTTTGTTGTGATACTTGATTAGGAATATACTGATCTTGTGTCTCAGATTGCATTCCATTCAAAATTATCTGAATTTTCTTATTAATATTAGTTGGTATTTCAATAGAATTTTGCCCTTTTATTTCTCCAAGTAACTTGTTTAGTTTTTCTAGCAACTGATTTATTTCCAAGGGTGACAAATTTAATTCTTTTCCCCTCTGCAACTCTTGAACTATAAAATTGCTAACCTCTTCAACTGGTTTAGCTAGGGTATAGGAATCAATTTGAGAAACAAATGATGGAGAATCGATATCCAATTGTAGATTTTGGGGTGCTTCTGTTTTCTGCTGCATTTGCTGTATTCCGGCAATTAATGCCGTCAAGACAGCATCAATTTTATCCCAATCGTCGTCACTAAAATTTAACGGATTCTGTTGGTCATTTTCACTAGTGATATTTAATAAATCTGACTGATTCGTTTCACCTGAAAGACTTACTAATGGTAACTGAGTTTTTTCTTGTGAAGAGTCGACATCTTCTGTATTCATTTTCACTAAAGAATATAACGGTTCTAATTTAAATATTGGAATAAATTTATCGATTCCAGCAGTATATTTTTCTAAGTTAATTGGGTCATATGCCATTACTTTTGCTAAACCTTGTGGATTTTCTCCACCCAAATTAGTCAAATTAATTAGAGCCTCGTCTTGCATCGGCTTTAACAGTTCAGAGCTTCCTAATGGATTAGGTGTTTTTTGAGTAGAGAGTTCAGATTCCTGTTTGCCCATCTCGTGTGTTTGACTTGAACAATTAAACATTGATAGTACTTGTTCAAAGGAATTTCCAGAATTATCGGATTGTAAGGTAGTCTTGGATCTCCCACCATTCTGTTGATTTGTTTGATTTATTTTGATGTCAATTTGAGTAAACCCCAAACAGGTTACCTCCTCTCAATTTTACTTCTGTACTGCAATTAATCTACATTATACCTCATAGTCCTGTTTTCGTCATGAAATTTTTCGTAACGAAATCTATTTTATTTTTATCCAATTTGAACTATTTTTTTGATGGTTTTTGGCTTTTCGAAGTTATATATCTATAAAAAAACAAGTAGCATACTAGGCACTACTTGTTTTCATTCCACCTTACTGTTAAACATTTGCAGTTATTTCTTTATACATCCTTGACAATTCATATTGCCTATCAGCATATCCCGCTTCCATTACAGCCCTAGGCATACCATAAACAATACAAGTATCCTCAGCTTCTACGAAGACTTTTCCACGAAACTGTTTCACAAGGCCGCATCCTTTCGTCCCGTCAACACCCATGCCAGTTAATATCACGGATAAAAGTCGATCTTTAAAAATAGGCGCTGCCGAACTAAGAGTTAAATCTATAGAAGGTTTGTATAATTCTTGACCATCATCATGATTATCCACTTTAAACACGATTGTATCTTCTTTTTTTTCAAAACGCGTTTGATAACCAGAAGGACATATAAATATTGTCCCTGCTTTAACTTCTTGGTTATTTTGAACTTCTTTTACTTCCATTTGACATAATGAGTTAAACCTATCGGCTAAATGTTTCGTAAAGCCTGGTGGCATATGTTGCGCAACCACGATTGGCACTGGGAAATTTTTAGGGAAATTAGGCAGTATCGTTTGTAATGCTTTTGGCCCACCTGTTGAACAACCAATTAAAACCATATCAGCATTCTGCTGGGGTTTGATTGGTTCAGCAGATTCTTTTTGTTTAAGGTAATTCTCTTCATTATTGTCATTTTCATGGGATTGTTCTATTGGTAGACTATACGACCATTTAGTTTCTAAAATCCCGGATAAACGTTCGATAAATTCTTTACTTTGATTCTCGCCATTCCGATTTCTAATCAGGTTATCTTTTAAAAAGAAATCAACAGCTCCCAGAGAAAGAGCCTGTAGGGTTTCCTGGGCCCCATCTTGAGTCCGGGAACTTATCATGACAACAGGCACTGGATTTGTCTTCATGATTTGATCCAATGCACTTATTCCATTCATTTCAGGCATCTCCACATCCATGGTGACAAGATCGGGTTTTAGTCGATTAACCTTTTCGACAGCTTCCACACCATTTCTTGCAATGCCAATCACAAAAAAACGTGGGTCCTCTTCTAGCATTAGACTAATCGCTCTCCTCATAAATGCTGAGTCATCGACTACTAATACACCGTATTGTTTCATCCTGATCAGATTCCTTTCGATAATAAAAACTCTTGTCAGAGCGTAATTTTTGAAAGCCTAGATTCGTATCAGTTATTGATTCAGCATGACCAAGAAATAAATAGCCACCCAAAGCTAGATTTTTATTAAAACTCCGAATAACCCGCTTTGTATTATCTTGATCAAAATAAATCAAAACATTCCTGCAAAAAATGATGTCCACTTCACCTATTTCAGCCATATCCTCCTCGTTAAGGAGATTCAAATAATTGAATTTAACCATTCTTTTTATGGATTCTTTAATTTGATAGCCACCATTTTCTTCAACAAAATATTTTTTCAATAATGTTTCCGGG
This sequence comes from Neobacillus phoenicis, assembly GCF_047302305.1. NCBI lineage: Bacteria > Bacillati > Bacillota > Bacilli > Caryophanales > Bacillaceae > Neobacillus > Neobacillus phoenicis. Next base: position 3,585,685 of record NZ_CP154847.1, read on the forward strand.
ATCCTCCGAAATGCAAACGAATTATTATGATACCAACCCTTTTCGGCTTTTTGAAGAACCTTCTTATTAATATCTGTAGCAATAATCTCTATAGAACCCGGTAAATATTGACCGGTTTCTTGAATTAACATTGCTATTGTATAGGGCTCTTCTCCGCTCGAACAGGCGGCGCTCCAAATTCTAAGAGGACGGTTTCTAATCCCACCTCTTAACTTGGGCAAAATAGTGGAGCAACACTCATTTAATTGATGTTCCTCCCGATAAAAGTAAGTTTCATTAATAGTTAATAACTCAATTAATACATCCCATTCCATTGGTGATGATGTCAAAAAGTCATAGTATTCATCATGGGCTAACCCTAGTTCCATTACCCTTTTTGAAATCTTATCTCTAAGGATAGGTAGCCGATCATTAAATCTTAATCCACAATAGTCATATATAACCTGGCTTAATTTCGTTAATCCACTCTCATGCATTCGATCACCTTATTTCTAGCTACATTTCCTTATTGGAGAGCAGCTATATGTTTTTAATGGTTAAATTATCTGCATCGCTGGGTAGAAGAACTCAAGCAAGGCATATTAATTCAGGTATAAAATTACTAGATAAATAGAGTAGCGTCAAATAGAATTTTAGATTTTAATTTTTATCTTTTTAAAAAAACTCAAAAACTTATCAAACAATGAGAATTTACTTCTACTTTATTAATAAAAATGAAAAAATTGGACACTATCAAAATAAAATCAATATTGTCGAAAATTCATGATTAGCGTACAATTACTATACAAAAACTTTTTGATAACATTAAAGGAGAATATAATGTCTAGTATTATTGGGATTATCTTGGCATTGGTAGCAATTGGAGTCGGGATGGTATTAAAAGGAGCTTCACTATCAGCATTATACAATCCGGCAGCTTATCTTATCATATTTGGTGGAACAGCAGCAGCAGTTATTATAGCTTTTCCATTTAGTGAGATTAAAAAATTTCCTATTTTGTTAAAAATTTCCCTTATCGAACCAAAACAACCATCAAAATCAGACCAAATTTCCAGTTTAGTTAAATGTGCAGAAATTGCCAAAAGAGAAGGGCTGTTAGCACTTGAAGAAGTTGCCCTTGAAACAGAAGACGTTTTTTACAAAAAAGGTCTAGAAATGATTATTGATGGGCATGACAGCGAGTTCATTGAAGAAGTATTGTTGGATGAAGTTGCAGCTATTGATAAGCGCCATAAAACTGGGGCACTAATTTTTACACAGGCAGGAACCTATGCTCCAACATTAGGGGTACTTGGAGCTGTTATTGGCCTTGTTGCTTCATTAGGAAATTTAAATAATGTTGAAAAACTAGGACATTCTATTTCAGCAGCTTTTATCGCAACATTACTGGGGATCTTTTCAGGTTATGTTTTATGGCACCCTTTAGCAAATAAATTAAAACGCCTTTCTAAACGTGAGCAAGAGTTTAAGCTTCTAACGATTGAAGGGTTGCTCTCAGTCTATCAAGGTATGTCTCCAAGTGCATTAGAGAAGAAACTATCTGTCTACATTGCGCCTAGCGAGAGAAAAAAGCTTGAAAATATGAACGAGGAAGCGGCACATGAGCAAACGGCGTAATAGATTCGAAGAGGAACACGAAGAACATATTGACGAGTCTTGGTTAATTCCATATGCAGATATCTTAACACTGTTACTAGCTTTATTTATCGTTTTATTTGCATCAAGTACAGTTGATAAAACTAAATACGAGTCCCTTATGGAAGCATTCAAATCTGAATTAACCGGTACAAAAATTGAAAGCAAAGATTCTGGTTTGTCCGCTAAGCCTTCTCATAAGGAAATTGATGAACCAAAAGAAAATGAGCAGCCTGCAACGGCTCCTGAAGAAGCACCTGATCAAAGTAAGGAAGAATTAGAGCTTAACCAGCTTAAGGAACAATTAACAAAATACATTAATGATAACCATTTAGAAGCAGTAATTACTCTTCAAGATACAAAACGCGGAGTAGAAATCTCTTTAAAAGACGTTATTCTTTTTGACCCTGGAAATGCAGATTTAAAATCCAGCTCATTCAAGACACTTGATGTATTAGTCGGATTAGCCAAGACTGTAGACAATCCGATTAGTATTGAAGGACATACTGATAATGTTCCGATAAAAAATTCAAAGTATCAGTCTAACTGGGAGCTCTCCTCTGCACGGGCTGTAAGCGTTCTTCATTTTTTTGAATCAAAAAGTATTGCTAAAGAACGATTGCAATTTGTTGGATACGGCGAGTACCAGCCACTCTTTCCAAACGATACGAAAGAACACAAACAGGCAAATCGCCGCGTCAATATTGTCATCTTGCGTAAAGGGTAATAAAAAGCCAGTTTCCTATTTTACAAGGAAGCTGGCTTTTTGAATTTATAAGGTTTTCACCATCTGTACCTGCTCCGTCGTTTTCTTGAAGCCTTGCTCCAACAAGTATTGGATGACAGGGTTTGATTGGGAAGCATTGACGGTCATATAGCTGATTGGATGGATTTGGTGTTCGGTAATGGCCGAGAAAACTGCTTGCACCGTTTCATCAGTTACCTCTCCCAGTAATTCCACTTGAAATAAAAATACCTTCTCGAGCTGCCCTTCTTGATTCCACACTCGTTTGAAAAGTGAATAGCCTACCGGATTCCGTTTATCGTCAAAATAGATTTGTGCTTCACCAGCCTTTACACTCTGCCATTGACACTGCCATGGAACATTTTGTTTATAAAAAGAGTAGGTTGGTAGCTTCTCAGGACGAATAAACTCGGATTGTAAGTGAGAGTTATTTTTCCCTTCGAGAGTACCTGCTAAATAGACAAGTGAATCGGTTACTTCATAGCCGAATCTCGCATACAAACGGATTGCTCTCTCATTCTCTTTAATTGCTTCAAGGGTAGCGACCTCGCAGCCCTCTTCCGCGTAGATTTTTAGAATCTCTTCCATGAGTAAAGTAGAAACCCCATTGCCCCGGTATTCCGGAGCGATACCGGTACCGCCATTCCAGGCAGTCTTTTTCCCGTTGATTTCTCGAAATCCATTCATGACGATAGCAACAGGCTCCTCCCCATCGAATGCCACGATTGAATGTGGTAACGACAATCCCTCATTTACGAGACGATTGAAAAACAGTTCCGGTGTCATTTCTAGTTTTACAAAATAGCCTTCAAAGCCTCTATTCCAAGCGGTGATAATTTCCTGAATCGTGCATTCGGTTAATCTTTTTATTTGGATATTCATAATACTCCTCCTTTGAAATCGACTCATTAGTCTATTTTAATTAAACCAAATTTCACTCTCACTTACAACCTATTTTCTGACTATTAAAAAAATCCCATTAGGCTGCTAATGGGATTCATTGTCTAATTATTTAACCACTTCTTCTACTGCTTGGAATGGCCATGCGGGCAAGGTCTTGGATAATGGTTTATCTTCACGATAACCGAGGACATACTCTGCTTGCATAACCGTATGGATTTCGCGTGTTCCTTCGTAGATGACTGGTGCTTTGGCATTTCTGAGGTATCTTTCGACCGGATACTCGTTGGAAAAACCGTATGCCCCGTGGATTTGAACCGCATCATTTGCCGCTTCATAGGCATAATCACAGGCTTGCCATTTTGCTAGAGACGTTTCACGTGTGTTACGTTTCCCCTGATTTTTCAGCCATCCAGCTCTAAAAACAAGTAACCTTGACTGCTGCAGGCCTGCTTCCATTTTTGCAATCATTTGCTGTACGAGCTGATGTCTGCCGATTTCTTTACCAAAGGTGCTTCGTTCATGGCAATATTTCAAGCTCGCTTCAAGGCTGGCCATGATTGTCCCACATGCACCGGCTGCGACTGTGAAACGGCCATTATCAAGGGCAGACATGGCAATTTTGAATCCTTCTCCTTCTTCCCCAACGAGATTTTCTTTTGGAATCTTGACGTTATCGAAAAAGAGCTCGCCAGTATTACCGGCTCGGATTCCGAGCTTTCCTTTGATAGCTTTTGAGGAAAACCCTTCCCACTCGCGTTCAACGATAAAGGCAGAAATGCCGTGGTGTTTTTTGCTTTTATCGGTGTAGGCAAACACTAAAAAATAATCCGCGACATCACAAAGTGAGATCCATGTTTTTGATCCGTTTAATATGTAATAGTCACCTTGTTTGGTGGCGGTTGTCTGCATTGCTGCCACATCAGACCCGGCATTTGGTTCCGTTAGTCCGAAGGCGCCAACTTTATAGCCTTTTGCTAGTGCGGTGAGATATTTTTGCTTTTGCTGCTCATTGCCCCATTGGAGGAGTGTCATGCTGTTTAGGCCGGTATGGACTGATACGGCGGTACGGAAGGCTGTATCTCCTCGTTCGAGTTCCTCGCAGACAATCGCCAATGAATTGTAGTCCATTCCGCTGCCGCCATATTGCTCAGGGATACAGACTCCCATTAGACCTAAATCGGCAAGCCGTTTCAAAATGCTTGTCTCAAAATGCTGTTTTTCGTCCCATTCTCGAATATATGGCATAATCTCCTTGTCCACAAACTGGCGAACGGTCTTTCTAAGTAATTCCTGCTCCTCTGAAAAAGAAAAATCCATCATATTGTTGTGACTCCTCTCGAGTTTTGAGTGTGATTTTTATATAAAATTCTCATTGGGGTTGTTCATTGGCGGATGAGCTGTTCTAATTGGCGGATAGCGTTTCCCAATCAGCGGATAAGCGTTTTTAATTAGCGCATAACCTTTCAATCAGCGGATAACCACTCTCAATCAGCGTATACGCGCATCCAATCAGCGCATACCAACTTATCTGTCGGATAACCCCCAATAACTGTCGTTTGGCCATTGATTACTGTCGGATAAGCTACCCATACTGTCGTATGGCCTCCCATTAATGTCGCATAACCCCCATTTACTGTCGCCTCGCCCTCTCCACCCATCAGCCAACCCAACATAACCAATAATGAAAGAAGCAAAGGTACAGAAACCTGTACCTTTGCACACGATTCACTTCAACGCACTACCGCGCCGGGGGACTGTCCCCCAACTAGAATCCCCATACCAAAGCTTACTTCACCCCAACCGGACATACTTTCTGGCCGATTGCCGCAATCAATTCTGCTGGCATTGGGAAGCTCAGGGATGCTGGGTCCTTCATAACAGCTGGGATCGCCGCTTGAAGCGCCTCCTCGCTAATATTGTACTGTTTGAAATCAGCTGGTAAGCCCACCTTATGCTGAAGCAATCTAATTTTTTCCACAACCTTCGCCAATGCCTCTCGTGGCGTATCATCACCCTCCACTTCCACATTCAATGCCTGGGCCAGCTCTGCCACCTTCGGCAAATATAACTCTGGTACCATTTCCATTACTACTGGTAAAAAGACAGCATTTGCCAGGCCGTGTGGAATACGGAACAATGCACCATACGCATGAGCCATGTTGTGAACTGGAATCGCATTCAAAGCAAAGCTGAACGCAGTGATTCCCATTAAGCTCGCCTGCAATAAATCCATGCGCGCATCTAGGTTCCCCCCGTCGGCCACGGCCACAGGAAGATTTTTTTCAATCAAACGAATCGCATGCAGAGCATACGCATCCGTTAAGCCCGTAGCAGTCGGGGACGCCAACGCTTCAATTGCATGAGTTAAGGCATCAAACCCCGTAAAGGCCGTAATCAGCGGCGGAAGCCCGACTGTTAAATCAGGATCCAAAATTGCCATATCGGCGCTGATAAATGGATTGATAATATTTGTTTTCATTTGTATATCTTCATTAAAAACAACAGCAATTGGAGAAACCTCTGAACCTGTTCCCGCCGTGGTCGGAATCGCGATGTGCGGAATAGGGATATATGAAGCCTTCGGAAAGGATTCATATAGCAAGCCACCAGGAATAGCTTCCTTAATATCAGCAAGCCCTTTGTGAAGCGCATACTTCACCCCTTTTACCGTATCAAGCACACTGCCGCCGCCGACAGCCAGCAAGGAGTCTGCTCCAATTTCTCGAGCATATCGGACGGCATCATTAATACAACGGCTTTCGGCATCCTGTGCAATATCTAGATACATGCCAACCAATTGTGGACCGCTGCCATGACCTGTTAAATCGAAAATGGATGCCACTTTTTCCACGACTCCTGCTTTTTCTAGTCCTCTATCACTTAAAAGCAGCACTCGCTTGGCACCAAGACCAGCAAACAAACTAGGAACCATCGCCCGTGAATTCGAGCCGCTATAGATCCCCGTACGTAACATGAACTGTGATAAGGTTGTTTTCATGGTTATCTTCACCTCTTCATTAGTTTTGGCCAAAAAGAATACCGTACCAGTTGCGTCTCTCAAGCTCAGGACTCATCGATGTATGAACATGTTTTACCTGTGTATAGGCATCTAGGGAGTGCTGGCCCATTTCACGTCCGATTCCACTTTGCTTGTAGCCGCCAAACGGAGCGTCACTGCGAAGCATATGCCAGTCATTAATCCAAACCACTCCAGCTTGAAGTCTTCTAGCCACCTCATAGGCCTTATTCACATCACGTGTCCAGACTCCAGCTGCTAAACCATAAATGGTATCGTTCGCCATTTTAATCGCGTCATCTAAATCGGAATATCGGATGACACATAAAACAGGGCCGAAAATCTCCTCCTGAGCAATTTTCATATCATTAGTGACATTCGTGAAAATGGTTGGTTCAATGAAATGACCTTCTTCACAGCCAGCCACCTTCACTTCCTTACCGCCGCAAACAAGCGTAGCACCTTCTTGTTTACCTGACTCAATATAGGAAAGAATGGATTCCTTCTGCTTTTTAGAAATAACCGGACCTACATCCGTTGTCGGATCTAGTGGATTACCAAGCTTTAATTTCCCCGCAAGAGCCACTAGCCCTTCCACGACTTGGTCGTATAGCTTATCTGGTACAAATAAGCGAGTTCCAGATTCACAAAGCTGACCTGAGTGTAAAAACACGCCGAACAAACTTCCAGGAAGAGCGATGTTCAAGTCCGCATCCTCTAAAATAATATTGGGCGACTTCCCACCGAGCTCGAGGGTGGTATTTTTAATCGTACCTGATGCAAGTGCCATAATGTTTCTTCCCACTTCTGTAGAACCGGTAAAGGCCACTTTATCCACCTTTGGATGGCTCACCAACGCTTCGCCCACATCCGCACCTGGACCTGCTACCACGTTGATGACACCTGGAGGCACCACAGCTGAAATGATTTCTGCTAGTTTCAAAGTGGATAACGGTGTGTAGCTTGCAGGCTTAATGACAACGGTGTTCCCCATCGCCAAAGCCGGTGCAATCTTCCACGTTGCAATCACCATTGGAAGATTCCATGGTGTAATGGCGGCACACACGCCAATCGGCTCCCGCCAGATGAAATTGTGAGCTGGCCCCGGAAACGGTGGAACTGGAAGCGTTTCCGAAAATGGATATTCTAACGTAAATTTCGCTAATGTTTGGAATAAGTCGACCATTTGTAAAATGTCACTGTTGCCGATCCGACGTACCGTTCCGCCGGAGCTAATTGCTTCTAGGTAGGCTAGTTCCTGGGCATGTTCAGCAATTTGATAGGAAATGGCGTAAAGAACATTGGCGCGATCCTTCGGCTTCATGTTTTTCCAGTCACCCTGGTCAAAGGCTTCGCGTGCAGCCATGACCGCACGATTGACGTCCTCCTTCGTTCCTTTCGCTACCTTTGCGACCAGTTCTCCATTGGCAGGATTATACACATCAAAGGTCTCCTGACTGCTGGCTTGCTCCCATTTCCCATTGATAAAATGAGGAAATGTTTGCACCTCAACTTTTACTGTCATCGTAACTCCTCCTCTACAAATCTTCGACAACTAATTTTTTACAACGCTTACCTAATCCGCTTTTATAAAACTCCCAACTCACTATCTGAATATCTATAAATCTCTTCGATTTTTTTGCCTCTGGCTCTCGCTAAAATTTCCATCCGGACGGATAGTTGTTTGAGAGTAAAATTCATGACATCATCAGGATTCCCCCCGAATGAACTAACCTCCCTCCCTGCGATACCTTCCTGGTTTAGGCGAATTGCTAGTGGCGTCAACTCGCCCATTTTAGCCGCAACAAAATCAAAAAGATGTGGGTGCTCACAAATCAATCGTTGCAGAAGGAACGTGCCATACCCGATATGTCTGGATTCATCCTTCTTCAAGTTCCCAATGCCTTCAAGCAATCCAGGCATAATTCCGGCTGTTTCCAAAGCGGCATAGAACGAAAAATAGCCTGTTTCAGCTAACACGCCCTCAACAAACATGTTATACACGACAGATGCTTCCGCAATCGCTTCAGGAGACTGGTCGGTAACCAGACGCTCCATCGCCGTCGGTAGAATTTCATAAAAAATCTTCTGATAGGTCTCCGTATGGAAATGGGAGATATCCCCCTTCTCCCCAATCGCATTCAAGACAAGTCGGAAAAACTCTGTGTGCTTCGCCTCCTCATATAAGAAGGTCGTTAAGAACATTTCTTCTTCCAGTCTGCCTTCTTTGGCAATCGCCATAATTAACGGCAGCAAATCAAGAGTAACCGCTTCCTCACCCGCTTGAAACTGAGAGATCAGGCGTAAAATATCCTGCTGCTGCTCTTCATTCATCGCTCTCCAGTCGCGTTGGTCCTGACTGAAATCAATATCAGCAGGATTCCATGTCCCTAAACGTTTCGCTTTTTGATAGAGTCGATACGGAAAGGAATCCTCCAGCAGCCCCCTCGAGCTTGTCGTTAAAATGGTTCTTTTTTCCATACTACTTTTCCTCCTCATTTCCCTCTACGGTTTGATTACAATTGCAGACGCAGTTTGGCGTAAGTGTGTTTTTAATATTTTCCCCACGCCATTTCTAGGCAAAGCTTCTAGAAAAACAATTCTTCTCGGTGTTTTATTTTTTGCCAAATGATCCTGACAGTAACGAATCAGTTCCTCTTCAGTGACTTCCGAATCTGGCTTCTTCACGACACAAGCCACCATCTCTTCACCCATTCGTTCATCTGGAACGCCAACAACAGCCGCTTCAAACACCTGTTCATGAGCGTTAAGAATTTCCTCCACATCACGTGGATAGACATTAAAGCCGCCGCGAATAATCAAGTCCTTTTTCCGGTCAACGATATAGACATAGCCCTCATCATCGATTCGTGCCATATCACCTGTATATAACCAGCCTTCCTTCAATACACGGCTTGATTCCACTATATTTTGATAGTAACCAGGCGTGACATTGTCACCACGGACAATCAACTCCCCCACTTCACCGGTAGGAAGCTCCTTGCCCTCCTCATTAACAACCTTCACCTCTACCCCTGGAATCGGAATCCCGACGGAGCCAGGTTTAATTTCGATTCCTTTCCGATGTGCCGTCACAACCGGTGCAGCTTCTGATAACCCATAGCCTTCGTACACCTTCGCTCCAAACCTTTGTTCAAACGCATGGAGTAACGCCACTGGCAGAGGCGCTGAACCTGAACCGACCGATTCCAAGCTGGAGGTATCATATTGGTCTGCCCCGGGAAAGGATAACATCGCATGAATCATCGCCGGAACCGCGGAAAACGTCCGAATCTTATAGATTTCAATGGCTTTAAACACTTCTTTAATATCAAAGCTTGAAAAAACAACAATCGAGCTGCCTGTTAAGTAGCATACATTGGACACCGTCAGGCCGTAGACATGGGCAAGCGGCAGGACCCCTAGTGTTGTTCCCCGCTCTGTTTCGTTATGTTTCGCCGAATTTTCAGCATTAGAAAATAAATTTTTATGGGTCAAGAGAACTCCTTTTGGATTTCCAGTTGTTCCTGAGGTGTATAAAATTACCGCGGTATCTTCTTCTGTTACCCCTTCATCTAGAGGACAATTGTCCTGAACCATCACCTCGTAAAAGTTTTTCACCTGACTCGACGAAGGCTGGTCGACCACAATTACCTCTGGTTTGGCTGATAATCCTTCAAGCGATTTTTCCACATTAGCTAACACATACGAAGAGGTAATCACTGCTTTGGCACCAGATTTCTCCGCGATATAGTGAAGCTCTTTCGGGTGAAGCGTAAACATCACTGGTACAATGATTGCACCCACTCTTGTGATTGCTTGATAGGAAAAGAGGACTTCCGGACAATTGGGCATGCAAACCATGACACGATCGCCCTTATTAATTCCGAGTTTTCGTAGGCCATGAGCAAATTGGTCTGCAAATTGTTTCGTTTCCACATTTGTGTAGGACTTTTCTTTGAAAAATAAAAAAGGGTACTCTCCAAAATTAGTAATATTTGTTTCAAGCAATTCCTTTAGATTCATCCAATCCGCTCCTTTCGGTACACCACTATGGAACCTTGTTTTTCGTAACTTACCTGCTGTCTTTGCTCTAGCAAATCTAAATGACCCTGGATTTGAGATAGCCCCAAAAACACAGTTCTACCGTTTAATCGAGGATACATCACGCTACAAATCTCAAAAATACTTTTTCCGCCACTATCAAGAATAGAAAGAATCTGTTCACAGCGTTTTTCCTGTTCACTCAATCTTGTTTTGATTAATGATACGTGATCAGTAAATACCTCCCCATGGCCGGGATATACTGTTCCTAAAGGCAGCCGACTGACTTTTTCCATCGAATCCCTATATTGTAATAATGGTCGCGGTCGACTCAGTTCCCCCGTATTCGGCGGTTCAATAAAGGCATTCACGGAAAAGGCCTTTAATAAATGATCGCCAGCAAATGTTTCCCCCGTCTCACGGCTCCACAGCAACATGTCACATTGACTGTGTCCTGGGACATGCACTACTTCAAACTTCCTTCCACCTAGAGGAACCTGGTCTCCTTCTTTTAAAAAAGTGACATTCCTCCATATTTCCTCATGAAAAGGACGCTTAATAATATGCTTTTCCGGGTCGGCCCCACAGCTTGTTACAAACTGGTCAAAAAATTGCTGAACTCTTTCATACTCTTGAAGATCAGAGTTGATGGACACGGCCGCCTGTTCATGTACAAAAATTGGAATATCTACTTCTTCTTGAAGGTATGGAATGGCACCAGCATGGTCTATATGAATGTGGGTGAGGACAATATGGTCAATATCTGTTAATTGAATGCTATGATTATGTAGTAGTTTCTTTAACTGTTGATAGGACTCTCTGCCAGGGTTTCCCGTATCCACTAAGGTAACGGTATCTCCAATGACCAAGAAGGCATTAACCGTTCCTTCGGCAAAGTGTGTTTGTAGCTCTAGAGGAACAATTTTAAACATGTGATGGCTCCTCCCTTCTGAACGATAAGAGGCTTGGAATGCGCCAAATCTTTTGAACTTCTAAAAGTTTCGGTCGCTTAGAGCTCTTTTAGGAGACCGTTCTTTCGTTTTTTTAGAAGTTTCGATCGCTTAGAATCCTCATATAAGACCGTTCTTTTGTTTCTCCAGTTGTTTCGGTCGCATAGAACCCGTCTATGAGACCTTCCTTTTGTTTTTCCAGCTGTTTCGGTCGCATAGAACCCCTCTATGAGACCTTCCTTTCGTTTTTCCAGTTTTTACGGTCGCATAGAGCCCTCCTATGAGACCTTTCTTTTATTTTTTCAGCTGGTTCGGTCGCATAGAGCCCTCCTATGAGACCTTTCTTTTGTTTTTTCAGTTGTTGCGGTCGCATAGAATCCTCATATGAGACCGTTCTTTCGTTTTTTTTGTTGTTTCGGTCGTGTAGGACCGACCAATCACATCTAAAGGAGGGTTGACCAATAGACTATATTTCTAGCAACCGAAGATTATGTCATAAAACTAGTAAAATCCCCCTTGTAAACTAAACACCCAAGTGGGTCGGATGATATACAAGGGGGAAGATCTCATATGCTACCTATTATTTAATCTTGATTGGTACGATTTTTCCGTCCTCTACCGCTGCAACCTCTAATTCACCATCGAAGCCGCCGCCAGTAAATTTCGTAAAGTCATAGATTTTCACATTATCAGGAATATTGCTTACGCCATCCTGCATTTTTGCTTGGATTTTTTCCGCATCATCAACAGAGCCTGCCGCTTTCATTGCTTCTACAAAAATGTACATTGCAATGTAATTGAGGCCCGCTTCTGATCCAGGAGTCTCTCCATACTTTTCTTGGTATTTCTTCGCAAAATCAGGAATAGCCGGGCTTTTTGATTCAATAAGAGGCATAACGCCGATTGAACCGTTTAGCATATCATAAGAACCAGTTACCTTTTTCATTTCATCAAATTTTGCTTGGTCCATTACGATGAAGCCGCCCTTGAAGCCTAGCTCACGTGCTTGCTTCGCAACTTTTGCAGTTGGCTCAGATGCGCCACCGATAAACAATACGTCTGGCTTTTCCTTTAAAGCATTTGTAACAGTCGTGAAGAAGTCTGTTTCTTTCGCAAAGTCGATGGCAGAGTTATAAACAACCTTACCACCTTCTTTTTCCCAATGTGCTTTTAGCTTTTCAGACCAGTCTTTTCCGTATTGTGAAGCAGTTGGGAGAAAGGCAATTTTCTTACCGAATTTTTTCATTTCATAGTCTGTAAACGGCTTTAAATATCCATCATAACGAGGAGGAATACGAACGGTCAGGTTATTGCCCACTTCTGACACCTTCGGTTCACTTGTATATGCACCAATGAGGAATTTATCTTGTTGGTTGAATACTTGAAGTGCAAAGACACCACCGCTGTGCGGAGTGAAAATAATCGGTGTTTTGTTTTCCTGGATCAGCCTTTTTGCGTTAGCTCCCGCTTCATTTGGTAGGTATTTGTCATCCAATGAAACAATATTCAGCTTGTATTTCTTTCCACCTACTTCAAATCCACCGGCACCATTAATCTCTTCTGCCGCCATCTTCACACCATTTAAAGTACGCTCACCATAAAAGGCAGCCGGGCCGCTTAATGGGCCAGTATAACCAATATTGACTGTACCTGTTTCTTCAGATTTACTGTCACCGCCGCCTCCTGCAGCCGGTTTCGTGCTTGCTGATTCATTGGATGAGCTGTTACATGCTGCCAAACTGAAAATAACTACGAAGATCAAACTCAGCATCAAAAGAGATTTTAATCTTTTCATTGGTTTTCCCCCTTATATTTTAAAAAATATTCAGATTTTGACAGTGGTAATAAGCCGTTCCTCACCCCCTTAAAAGCGTATGAAGCAACTATTAAGCTCCAATATACGCCTTTCTCACTTCATCATTCGCAAATAATTCTTCTGAAGTGCCTTGAAGGACGATAGAGCCATTTTCAAAAACATAGCCTTTATCAGCGATTTTTAAAGCCGCATTCGCATTTTGTTCTGCTAACAGGATGGTAGTCCCCTCTTGATTAATTTTTTGAATAACTTCAAACATTTGCTCCACAATCAACGGCGCAAGACCGATAGAGGGTTCGTCAAGCAGCATCAGCTTTGGTTTTGACATTAATGCTCTGCCAATGGCGAGCATTTGTTGCTGTCCACCGCTTAGAGAGCCTGCAGCATCGTTCTTTTTTTCCCTCAGAATTGGAAACAACTCGTATACATGCTCAAGAGAATGCTTGTATTCTTCCTTTTTTCCACGGTGAACATAGGCACCCATCCTAAGATTCTCCTGGACAGACATGGCAGGGAACAGTTTCCTTCCCTCCGGACATTGACCGATTCCTAATTTTACAATTTGGTCTGCTGATGTTCGATTCAATCTTTTCCCTTCGAAAAGGATTTCTCCAGAGGCAGGCTTACTTAGACCGCTAATGGTTCGAAAGGTCGTACTTTTTCCAGCGCCATTTGACCCCAATAGGACTACAATTTCGCCTTCATTAACCTCAATGTTCACGTTTTGAATGGCCGTAAAGCTACCGTATTTGACAGAGACATTTTGTAAACTAAGCAATGGCGCTCCCTCCCAAGTAAGCTTTAATAACCATTTCATTATTACGGATTTCTTCCGGTCTGCCTTCGGCAATCTTTTCCCCATAATTCAGAACCATAATTTTATCGGCAATTCTCATAATCATGGACATTTTGTGCTCGATTAAGCAAACGGTGATTCCTTTACTTACCATCTTTTTCATTAAATCTGCCAGTCCTTCTGTTTCATCCGGGTTTACACCGGCCGCTGGTTCATCAAGAAAAACAATCTCAGGATCCGTTGCTAACGCCAATGCAAATGCCGTTCGCTTTTTTTCTTCCTGCGTTAGGCTGCCTACGAGTTTATTGGCTGCTTGTTTTAAATCAACGAACTCCAACACTTCCATCGCTTTTTCGCGGCATTTTTCTTCTTCACTTCTTAAGCGTGGTGTGCGAAAAATGGCATCCAGTAAATTGGACTTTGTCCGCAAGCGATGTCCAACGATGACATTGTCAAGAACGGTTGATTGTTCGAACAAATTCGTTGTTTGAAAGGTTCGTGCCACTCCAAGTTCTGCGATTTTATTGGAAGGTAACGTGGTAATATCCTTTCCTTTAAAAATCACTTGTCCTGAGCTTGGTTGATGAAAGCCGCTGATTAAGTTGAAAAAGGTCGACTTACCGGCTCCATTTGGACCAATAATGGCATTAATTTTTCCTTGTTCAATCGTAAAATCTACCTGATTCACGGCAACAAGGCCACCAAATTTCTTTGTTAGATTTTTCGTCTCCAAAAATTGCATCCCTATACCTCCTCTACTTGCTTTTCACGCTCGATAAAAGGCTTACCGCTAGCGCGGGTTGTACTAGTAAGCTGCAGCAGTTCTTTTTTCGCCCTCCTTTTAGCCATTCCACTGGAGACCGCTCCCACAATTCCGCGTGGATAGAAAATGACCAGTAGGGTTAAGACAGGGCCGAAAATAAGCATCCGGTACTGCTGGAAATCTTGGAGTTGCTGTGACAACCAAACAATAAGCAAGGTGCCGACCAGAGGACCGCTTAGCGTACCAATTCCGCCTACAAGCAAATAGGTTAATAGGTCAAAGGTGATGGTGATTGAGCCAATATCTGGACCAATAAAACGTACAAATGATGCATATAGGGCTCCGGATAATCCGGCAAAAAGCGTAGACAATACAAAGACTGTTAGTTTATTTTTCATGGTGGATATTCCAATGGTTTGTGCTAAATCTTCACTGTTTCGAATCGCAATATAGGTCCTACCTGACAGGGAGTGAATAATTCGGTACATGACAAGAACCACGAGAAGCAAGAAGAACAACACTAAATAATAGTGTGAAATCTCAGTTTCAAAGGTAATAGGACCAATTCCTGCAGGTGCAGGAATTCCAATTAACCCGCGGACACCTTCTGTTAAGCTGTCCCATTTATCAATAACGAGATAGATAATGTATCCCAGACATAGAGTATAAATCGCAAAGAAGTGTTCTTTCGTCCGTAGGGCGATTAAACCAACGAGGAAACCTAGTACACTAGTGATTACCAGGGATAGAAAGAATGCCCCCCAGAAATTCATCCCTGCTTTTACGGTTAAGATTCCTAAGGAATAGGCTCCTATCCCAAAGAAACCAGCATGGGCCAGCGAAAGATAACCCGTATAACCTGCTAGTAAATTCAATCCGTAGACACCAATCATCCAAATAAATGAAAGTGTCATGATGTGGATGAAGTAATTGTTATTAGATACTAAAGGGAACCCAACAGCAAATAGGATTAAAACAATGATCACATTTCTTTGATTGAATACCTTTCCCATTAATGTCCCCCCTTAGAAAACAAGCCAGTTGGTTTAACAGTTAAGATGATGACAAGAAGGACGAAAGCGATGATGTCTTTGTAGTCGTTTGAAATGTAGGTTGCGCCTAAGCTTTCACTAAAGCCTAAAATATATCCACCGACAATGGCTCCCGGGATACTTCCCATACCACCGAGGATTATGATAACAAAGGCTTTAAGAATAACTAGCTGTCCCATTCCTGGAAACACTAGATTAATAGGTGCTGATAGTGAGGATGCAATGGCAGCAAGCCCGCCAGAAATCATAAAGGTTAACATGGCCACCTTGTTTGTGTTTATACCAACCAGATTGGCGCCTTCCCGATTTTGTGACATAGCAATGATGGTTGCCCCGGTGAAGGTTTTTTTCAAGAAAAGATAGAGAAGGATCATGACGACAATGGCGGCAACAACAATCAGGATTCGCTGCATCGTAAACGTCAATCCAAATAGTTGAACGACCTGCCCGTACGGAGTTGGCATACTTTGATATTCTGCCCCCCAATAAAATTGGGCGAAAGCTTCTAAGAATAAGAGAATTCCAATGGCAGCAATTTTGTCGTGAATAGGCGGTGCTTCTCTAAGCGGGTGAAAGACAAACCGTTCCATCATGACACCTAGCAGACCGACAACAAGAATAGAAACGAATATGGCGACCCAATAATGAAGCCCAAACTTGGTCATCATCGTTAAGGTTATGTATCCGCCCATCATGTATAATGCTCCATGCGCAAAATTTGGAATGTGCAGGATACCATAAACGAGCGTTAATCCTAAGGCAACAAGGGCGTAAACGCTTCCAATGGTTAAGCCATTAAACAGCTGCTGAATAAGAATCTCCATAGCTTCCCCCTTATACTTTTTGTATTTGCTTAGCAATTATTGAACTTGCCTGGTGATTTCCGCTCCAGCTGCTTCGCTTTCCGCGGGCGTGCCGGGGAGCGTTCCGTTCGGAATGCTCCCCATTTTGAACCAAGTTTACTGGACTTTATTTGCGACTTTCTCCTTCTCCTCTTCCTGAAGCGTACGCCATAAGATTTTTCCACTTGAGGTCATCGGGAACTGTTTGCGGAATTCTATGAGTCTTGGGTATTTATAGGCTGCCATATGCTGTTTGGACCACTCAATGATTTCCTCTTCACTCACTTTTCCTTCAAAGCCTTCGTTTAAAATAACGAATGCTTTCACCGTCTCCCCTCTTCTTGGATCTGGGACGCCCACCACACATGCCTGCTGAATGGCTGGGTGTTTATACAGATACGATTCCACCTCTGTTGGCCATACCTTATAACCGGAAGCGTTAATCATCCGTTTCACGCGATCTACCATGAAGAAATAGCCTTCCTCATCGTAGCGGCCGATATCACCTGTCCTAAAATACGATTTCCCGTCTATTTCAATAAAAGCACTTCTATTCTCATCGTCGCGGTTATAGTATCCAACCATTACCTGCGGACCATTGACGATAATTTCCCCTACTTCCCCAACACCTAGCTCTTTTCCTGTCGCTGGCTCAATAATTTTTGCATCGACATCAAAGGATGGAATTCCAAGACATTGCATCTTTGGACGCTCCGCAGGATTAAAATGCGTTTGAGCAATTGTCTCAGATAAGCCGTAGCCCTCGACAAACCGTAAACCCGATAAGTTAAATAGCTTTTCGCCTACCGCTTCAGGTAGTGCAGCTCCCCCACCAGAAATAGAGGTTAAAGAGGCGATATCCTCTGCCTTCAACTTTGGATTGGCTAAGAAATCCACAATCATGGTGGCAATCGTTACCCAATGAGTACATTGAAGACTTTTAATCATTTCGACGGCTGCATCTCGATTCCATCTTGTCAGAATGACCATTGTACTTCCGCTGTAAATTGGCATATGCATGCTGTGCACCATTCCTGTTACATGGAAAAGCGGAAGGGACATTAAATGCACTGCGTTTGGTGTAGTATTTGACCAATGATAAGCGCCAACTGTATTAGCGTTTACCGTTCGATTTGTGTGCATACAGCCTTTTGGCAGTCCCGTTGTTCCAGAGGTATAGGGCAGTACTGCTAGGTCATCTCCTTTTGCCGTATGTTCAGATGGAGATATATTCGCTTGGATGGCAGCCTTCCACAGATAGTGACCCGGCTCTGAAAAAGGAACACTTGGAGCTTCTACCTCTTTTGGTAACATCGCTTCAAATCCTGTCCCTGCATAATCTGAATAGGCTGCAAGCAGCAAGTTCTCAAGGGTAGTCGTACCTAATAATGGACGAACTCGGTCATATAATTCCTGACCTGCTAGAACTGTCTTGATTTCACAGTCACGCACGTAAAATTCTAATTCATCGGCAACTAACATCGGATTGATCGGAACAACCACGGCATTTGCTCTTAAAATCGCATAATACCCAATCACAAATTGCGGTGAATTTTGCATAAAAAGCAATACTTTTTCACCCGTTTTCACCCCAAGCTTATGTTGCAGGTATCCGGCAAGGGCATTCACTTCCTCATCCAGCTTTTGATAGGATAGCTTGTTTCCATAATAGAAAATCGCATCCTGGTCAGGATAACGTGCAGCACTGACTCGTAGATTTTCATAGAGAGAGGTTGCAGGAACTTTCAATGATTTAGAGATTTTTGGCCAGTATTCGTAATGAAGAGTAAGCATTGCATATCCTCCTAATTAAATAAAAAATTAAATTTGATTGTAAACGCTGTCATTTTTTGCAATTCCATTAAGGATCATATCGACATAAATCTCTACGACTTTCTCCTCTGGGACTTCTCCGTTTGGATTAAACCAATAAAAACTCCAATTCGTTATCCCAAGAATCCCCATCGTTAAGATATCAGCGCGAAGACTTGATTTAAATTTTCCTAGATTGATTCCTTCTTCAATCAATCTTTGTGTATTTTTCCGAAAAAGCGTTCGCTTTTCTCTAATTTCCTCAATATATTTTTCACTTAAATGCCGCATTTCCCTTGAAAAAATACGGGCGCTCGGTCGTTCCGTCTTAATACTGCTGATTAACATAAAGACAATCTCATAAAGCTTTTTTGTACAATCAGAGTAAGTGTTATTGATGATTGTTTCCTGCTTTTTTACCAATTCCTCGATATAGGTCAAGTGGATATCCTTTAGCAGCTCTTCCTTACTGTTAAAATAATAGTAAAAGGTTCCCTTCGTCACTCCCAGCGATTGAACAATATCCTGTACAGACGTGGATTTAAATCCATTTTGATCAAATAACTGGATCCCAGTCTCCATTAATTTTCGCTTCATTGGATATTTCCTTTCGGCAATAACCCTGTGGTGAGGTTGACTCCCTTCCTATTGAATCAACCTCACCGCGGAATTATTCGCGTTCAATAATGGTGGCGATTCCCTGGCCTCCGCCGATACAGGCGGTAATGAGGGCGTATCGTCCCTCTGACCGACTTAGTTCATAGACTGCCTTTGTGACGAGGATGGCACCTGTAGCACCTAGTGGATGTCCATGGGCAATAGCTCCACCATTCACATTTACCTTTTCAAGATCCATACCAAGCTCGCGGTTACAAGCAAGCACCTGTGAGGCAAACGCTTCATTAATTTCAATTAAGTCCATATCTTCAATGGATAGACCGGACTTCTCCATTACCTTTCTAACGGCAGGAACTGGTCCAATACCCATAATATTTGGATCAACACCTGCTACAGCATAGTGACGAACAACCGCAAGCGGAGTGAGATTTAATTCTTCTGCCTTTTCTCTTGACATAATGACAAGGGCCGATGCAGCATCATTTAATCCTGAACTGTTTCCAGCAGTGACCGTTCCACCCTTTAGAAAAGCAGGTTGCAGCTTCGCCAATGCCTCATAAGTCGTTTGTGGTCTTGGGTGCTCATCTGTATTAAATACAACAGGTTCACCCTTTTTAACTGGAATGGAGATTGGCACAATTTGTTCATCAAACCGTCCTTCCTCCATCGCAACTGCCATCCGCTGTTGACTTTGGAGGGCAAAATGATCCTGTTCCTCCCGCGAAATTTGGTATTTTTCAACTAGATTTTCAGCAGTAATCCCCATTGGCGGGTCGCCGATTTCCTTTGGAGACAGTTGAGACTTCCGGAAGCTTGGCGGCATAGGACTGTATGGTTTTTCTGGACGATCCATCAAATAAGGAGCCCGGCTCATACTTTCCGTCCCACCGGCAATATACACATCTCCATCCCCGGCCCGAATCGCCTGAGCGGCAAGATTGATTGCGTTAATTCCCGATCCGCACTGCCGGTCCACTGTTAACCCGGGTAAATCTAGAGATAATCCTGTCTGTAAAGCTGTTAATCTAGCAATATTTCCTCCACCTGAAAGCACATTGCCGAAAATCACATCATCAATCATTTCGGGCTGAATCTTTGCTCGTTTTACTGCTTCTTTAATGACCTCTGCACCTAAGACATGGGCTGGAACACCTGCAAGTGCACCCCCTTGTCTACCAATCGCCGTACGTACGGCTGAAACAATCACTGCATCTCTTTTCATTGTGTATATCCCCCCTAAAATGTGTTTTCAATTTACCAAATCCAATAAAAAATAATTTATCAGCGGATTTTTGGCTTTTATCAGCGAATCTAGAAATTTATCAGCGAATTTTTAGCTTTTATCAGCGAATCTAGGAATTTATCAGCGAATCAGATCTTTAGGGTTCATTGTAAATAAATTTAAATTAACAAACCTTCTCCTACATGGCATGTGCTCCGCCATCAACTACAATAATGTCACCGGTTACAAAATCAGAGGCAGGCGATGCTAAAAATAACGCCACTCCTTTAAGGTCAGTATTTGAACCGAATTTTCTTAATGGCGTGCCTTCGAGAATCGCTTCGCCCCCATGGTCTAGTAAACCTTTGGACATTTTTGTCGGGAAAAATCCTGGAGCAATCGCGTTCACGTAGATTCCCTGTGGTCCCCATTTCACAGCCAAATCCTTCGTAAACGTAATAACCGCACCTTTACTTGCGTTATAGCCAATAGCATTCATATATTTAGGGTTACTACCTTTTAATCCCGCAACTGAAGCGATATTAATAATTTTTCCTGATTTCTGCTCAAGCATCACTTTTCCAGCAGCCTGACTCATTAAGAAGGTGCCTGTTACATTCACATTCATTACCTTATTCCACGCCTCAAGTGGCATTTCCTCGACTGGTGCTCCCCAAGAAGCGCCACTGTTGTTGACGAGAATATCAATCCGTCCAAATTTTTCTACCGTCTTCTCAACGACCTGTTTGACATCTTCAGGATTTGTGACATCACATTGTAATGCAAAGCTCTCCACCCCTAGCTTCTTCAGCCCTTCACTCACTTCTTCACAGGCCTCCAGTCTTCTGGAACAGACCACTACATTTGCACCTGCTTCCGCAAATCCTTCGGCAATTTGCTGCCCTAATCCTCTACCGCCACCTGTAACAATGGCTACTTTTCCTTTGAGATCAAATAGATCTTTTACGTGCATTCTATTTCCTCCTATTTCTATCAATAAAATTGGTATCGTCTATTCATAAAGTTCGTTTATCCCAAAAGCCTGGTTTATATTATGCTAAACATACTAACTAGTTGGTATGTTATTAATCTTATAATATTAGAAATTTTTAGAATATTCAACATCCAGTCTTTCGACAAATTCCTCATTGGTATAGTAGAAAAGTCTTCTGAACCCTATGCTTTTCTAATAATCCGATAGATGCCGGTTCCTTTTGCTATCAATTGTTGATATTCGTCTACTATTTCCGCTTCTATAGTCGCCAGTTTATAACCCTGTTGAAGGATGTTAGCTTTTGCTAAGAGATGACCAGAATTAGCTGGTGAAAAATAATGTACATCCAAATTCATAGCCGCTACCGGGGTTTGGTAAATAGTCTGGAGAACGATTGAATTCACAGTATCTAGCATAGAGGCGTGTACTCCTCCGTGAACAGTTTTATTCGTATTTAGCAGCTCTTCTTTCAGCCATAGCTTAAGCAGTATTTCATCTTCCTGATCATTGATCAGTTCAAAACCAATATGTTTATTAAACGGATTGTCTTCCACATATTTAAGCAGCTCATTATTCAAAACTGACAAGTGCCTCCACCTACTTACTATTCTTGTATAATTGGACTCGTTTTGAACGTTCCAATGCCCTTGGCAATAAGCGAATGATTTTGATCGTAAATGGTCCCTTCCGCCGTGACATATTTTCCGTCTTGGTTCAAAACTGTTGTTTCTGCACGATATTTTTCTTTTGGTAAAAGATCAAAGAATGATAGATTTAGGTTAATGGTAGCAGCAAATGACTGGGTCTCTATAGAGATGTTTGCTCCCATTATAATATCAAGCATGGTGGAGAAAACCCCAGGATGAACGGTTCCGTCATCCTGAAGTAAATGCGGCTGCATGTCGATTTCTAACTGAAAGGTATCCGACCATTCACCACTAAAACCCATATAGTCGAAAAATGTTGATGTAGTTTCGGGCATTTTCATTCGTCTTTCTCCTTTAAGTAGTCATCTCTACCATCATGGCCATTCCCTGACCTCCGCCAACACATAAAGTAGCAATGCCTCTTTTTTTCTGTTGTCGGGAGAGTTCATAAATTAAAGTAGTTATGATTTTTGCACCCGTAGCTCCAAGCGGATGTCCAAGAGCAATCGCACCACCGTTCACATTTACCTTATCCTCATTAAGATTTAATTCCCGAATCACAGCTAATGCTTGCGAGGCAAAGGCTTCATTTAGCTCAAATAAATCAATATCAGCAAGTGTAAACCCTGTTCGCTCCAATAGCTTTTTCACAGCTGGCACCGGCCCAATTCCCATGACCTCGGGGGAGACTCCGACCACTGACCAATCCACAATTCTAGCCACTGGCTTCAATCCCAGTCCTTCTGCATGACTACGAGACGTTAACACCAAGGCAGCTGCCCCATCATTCCGCCCGCAGGCATTACCAGCCGTGACCGTGCCATTTTCTTTAAACACAGGTTTAAGCTTTCTTAATGTTTCAATAGTAGTTTCCGGTCTTGGATGTTCATCTATCGAAAAAGTAATCGAACTCTTTTTTCCTTTTACTTCAACAGGGACGATTTCATCCTCAAACCGTTTATTTTTAATAGCTGCGGCTGCCCGTAATTGACTCTCATATGAAAAAGCATCCTGCTCCTCCCGTGAAATCGAAAATCTCTCAGCTACATTCTCAGCTGTGATCCCCATCCCTAGCTGACCTCCATAGATTTCATGAGGCTGCTGTCCTGCTTCCGTATTCGAATCGATTAGTTTTGCGTTATCACCGCCGAATCGAGAGTTTCTTAGATAAAGAGGGGCATTACTCATGCTTTCAGTTCCACCGGCCACAACGATTTTAGCTTGACCGCTAGAGATTTGCTGTGCACCAGATGCAATAGCCTGAAGCCCCGATGCACATAAACGGTTAATGGTAAAGGCTGGTGCGGTTTCAGGAACTCCTGCCCGTAATGCAGCGACTCTAGCCACATTAGAGGATTCAGTGGATTGACGGACTTCACCTAAAATGACTTCATCGACTTGATCGGCTCTAATTCCTGCCCTTTTAACCGCCTCTTTAACGACAATGGAAGCAAGGGTTCCCGAATTCAAACTTTTTAATGCACCGCCATACCTGCCGACAGGTGTGCGCACGGCACTTAGGATCACTATATCATTCATGAATATCCTCCTAGATTATGAGTTTAGCTGTACTCTTTTTCTAACTGAGCAGCAATGATATTTTTCTGAATCTCTGAAGTTCCTTCATAGATTCTTGTAATCCTTGCATCACGATAGAAGCGTTCCACTGGGTAATCCGCAATATAACCAAGGCCACCGTGGATTTGTACTGCTTTATCTGCTACCCGGTTGTAAACCTCTGAGCCATAAAGCTTTAGCATGGCCGCCTCTTTAATAACCTTCATCCCCTGGTCAACCATCCAGGCTACCCGGTAAGTAAACGATCTGAGCGCTTCTATTTCAACCGCCATCTCCGCCAGCATATGGCTCACGGCCTGGTTTGAGATAATCGGCTTTCCAAATTGAATCCGTTCTTTAGCATATCTTGTTGACATGTCCAAAAGCTTTTGACAGGAACCGAGATTACGAGAGGCCAAGCCCGCACGGCCGTTTGCTAAAATTTTCAACGCATTCACGTAGCCTTGACCCTCTACACCGAGCACGTTTTCCACCGGAACCTCACAATCTTCAAAAATTAATTCCGCTGAATGTGATCCACGTAAGCCCATTTTTTTCTCAACCGCACCGACCTGAAACCCTGGAAAATTCTTTTCTACAATAAACGAGGTAATTCCTTTCGCTCCTTTTTCCGGGTCGGTTACCGCCATAACTGTAAAAACGCTCGCTTCAGTTGCATTAGTAATATAATGCTTTAGTCCGTTAAGAATGTAGGAATTCCCTTTTCTTACAGCCGTTGTTTTTAAATTGGCGGCATTAGAACCGGCGGCAGGCTCTGTTAAAGCAAATGCGCCTATTTTATCCCCGCTCGCCATATCTGGTAAATACCTTCTCTTTTGCTCTTCGTTGCCCATTTCTACAATCCCTACTGATCCGATACCGGTATGGGCTCCAATTAAGGTCGTATATCCATTATGTGTCTGACCAATTTCCTCGTACAGAGCGCATTTTCCTACCATCCCGATTCCAAGACCGCCGTACTCTTCAGGAATGCTTAGACCAAAGAGCCCCATTTCCTTTGACAGCTGGATTATTCGATCAGGAATATGGTTCTCCTCTTCAATTTGCATGGCAACTGCTTCTACTTCTGTCTGTATAAAATCCCTGACGTTCTTTTTCAAGAAAAGAATGTCTTCATCTAGTTCAAAATTCATCTCTAACACCTCCACTAATTGTTTTTACACTCGATTCTTTGCCTCTTCTATAAGGAGACGCTTCAACACTTTTCCCACTGCATTTCGCGGCAGTGAATCAATGATTTCAAACTGTTTTGGTACCTTGTATCGGGTTAGATTTTGATAGCAGTAATCCTGTACCTCTCGTATACTAATGCTTGCTCCTGCTTTTGGAACAATATACGCTTTTACAAGTTCACCGGATTCTCTATCAGGAATGCCTATGACTGCAGCATCGAGTACATCCGGATGTTCATAAAGAATCCCTTCGACTTCTTGAGGGTACACATTAAAGCCGCCGACAATGATCATTTCTTTTTTCCTGCCAACGATATAAAAATAACCGTCTTCGTCCATCGTTGCGAGATCACCAGTATAGAGCCAACCATCGCGAAGAGCCTGATTGGTTTCTTCCGGCTTATTCCAGTAGCCAAGCATCACCTGTGGACCCTTAATTAATAATTCTCCAATACTTTTCTCTGGTAGGTCCTCGCCGTTGTCATCTACAATTCGACAATCTGTTTTTGGCACAGGAATTCCGATACTCCCTATTTTGGTCAACCCTTCTGGCGGGTTTCTATGAGTAGTGGGAGAAGTTTCTGAGAGCCCATAACCTTCACCGATTGAAACACCCGTCAACCCTTCAAATTTCTTGATAATTTCAACCGGGAGTGGTGCAGAACCGCTTGAGCACATTTTAAAACAGGTTAAATCATAACGGTCTATTTCAGGATAATGAACAAAGGCATTATACATTTTGGGTACACCCGGAAAAAAAGTCGGTCTCTGCGCTTGAATTACTTCAAGAACCTTTTTAATCTCAAATTTATTCACTATCACATTTACGGCACCGATATAAATACCAAGGTTCATTCCACTTGTCATCCCGTACACATGATAAAGCGGTGTCGCTGTAAGAATGGTCTCTTCACCAACAAACATTCGCTCGCCGTAGAGAGCCTTACTTTGAATGACATTGGCGATTAAATTAAAATGGGTAAGCATGGCCCCTTTCTTTTTCCCCGTTGTACCACCGGTGTATTGAAAAACAGCAATATCTTCCTTAGCAGTGATGGAACATGTTTCTTGTAATGGTTGGGCACGAAGGATTAAATCGAAAATACATGAAAAGTAATCTGATTCTAGGGTTCTTTCTGTTACAAAAATATATTTAAAGGAATGGGATGTTTGTAGGTACCTTACTTTTTCAAGGTTTTTAGGCTCTGAAACTAAATAAGCTACCTCTGAGTCATGGAAAATTTCTAGTAATTCTCGTGGGGTATAATGCGGATTAATTTGAACGACAATCATTCCAAGTTTTAATGCTGCATAATAGGAAATCACATAGGAAGGCTGGTTAGAGACCATTAACCCCAGTCGTTCCCCTTTTTGAATTCCGAGCTGTTTCCAAGCGTTTGCAAGTCGGTCTACTTGGTTCTTCAATTGGTTGTATGTGATCTTTTCTTCTTCATAGATAATGGCGATTTGTTGACCATATTCTTCTACCGTCTTTTCTAACAATGTATATAGGTTACATTCCGGAATCTCAAAAGAAAGGTCCGTGGTCTCGGGGTAATAGTCCATCCAGGGACGATCTTGTTGTACCTCCAAGTAATTTCACCTCGCTATTAGAATCTGTTTTTAGTTTGATAACTTAAGAGATGATAGATGGTTTCCAAAACAGGGGTATCCACCTTTACTTCTCTTCCTTTTTTTACGATGTATCCGCTGATGGATTCTACCTCCAAAGCTTTACCTTTCAATTTATCCTGGAGCATGGAGGGTTGATGTTCTTTCGCAAGGTTCCCTTGGGCGAAAATCGTTTCGTAAAAGTCTTCTTCGATTTCCATTCCAGCGGCATTGGCGACAGCGATTGCCTCTTTACAGATGGTTAGTGCTGTTTGATATAGACCTTCATCGTCGTAAATTGCACCAACCCTTACCTCCATTAAGGCAGTTAATGGGTTAAAAGTGACATTCCATAGTAGCTTTTTCCACTTAATGTGTAAGATATTGCTGGATGGATAGGTTATGATATTGGCAGCATTAAACAGAGTGGAAATTTCCTTTGCCTTTTCCGCTGAATGACTGTCTAAAGCGCCAATAACTAACTGTGGAGGAACTCCAATTTGTTTCACCACACCCGAATCTGTCACCATTGCTTGAATATACGTAGCTGCAGATAAAATACGTTCTTTACCAAAGATTCCGCTTAGAATTTCTTCATTATCCACTCCGTTTTGGAGCGTCATAATCAAGCAGGATGCTTTTAACAGGGGACGGAATTTATCCGCAACCTCAATGGTATCGGTTGATTTAACACACAATAGCACGAGGTCAATATCGACAAACGACTCATACCTGTCTGTAAAATCTCCATCAACAGTGAAACGTTCTACTTCACTCTCAACCGTTAATCCTTCTGCTTGCATTCTTTCCAAATTCTTTCCTCGTGCTAAAAAAATCACTCCGTTTCCCGCTTTTTTTAAAAGGGCACCGAAATAGCCTCCTACTGCACCGGTACCTGCTATACCTATTTTCATGGCCAAGCCTCCCAAATCCGTATGTATACATCTGAAAAGAGGATGTGGCCTCTTTTCAGATCAGGTTATTAATCTAAAAGATCCGGCTGTTCTTTCACGATTCGATTCCATAATGGCTGAAATTGGAACCAGCCAGCAGTAGGTACGCCTACTGTTTCATATGTGGCTTTTGCGTCTTCATCATCAATGACAACAGGCTTTCCTGCTGACTCTGCAAGAAGCTGCGCCTGACAGGAACGTTCCATCGTAATAAACCACCATGCGGCTTCATCAACTGACCCTCCAACCGTCAGCAACCCATGGTTTCTTAAAATACATGCCTTATTGTTTCCAAGGGCTTTTCCAATCCGTCTTCCTTCTTCGATTTCTAGAACCACACCGGTAAAGTCATCATACAAGGAATGATCACGATAGAAAGCACAAGCATCTTGTGTGATTGGGTCAAGGAGACGCCCCAGGGAAGACCAGGATTTCCCGTAAACAGAATGTGCATGGGCCGCAGCAATAACATCAGGCCGTGCAGCATGGACTTGAGAATGGATCGCAAAGGCGGCCCGGTTTACAGGATAATGTCCTTCCACCACTACACCTTCATGGTTACAGAGAATTAAATCGGAGGCACAGATTTGACTAAAATGCATGCCAAAGGGATTCACCCAAAAATGATCTTTCCGCTCTGGGTCACGTGCAGTAATATGTCCTGCAACCCCTTCATCAAAGCCAAATTTAGAAAACAACCGAAAGGCGGCGGCTAATTTTTGTTTTAAATGGAGCCTTTCTTCCTCTACTGTCGAAAAAACTGGCGGCTGATAGTTCACTTTCATTTTGGTTGTCATTTCATCACCCTTTACCCATATTCATTCATGCTCCCTGATATTTGATAGAAATATACCCAGCAGGAAGGCGAGAAACCTCCTCCATGCCGGGTACTTTTTCTAATCCTATTTTTCTCAAACCGCTTCGTATTGGTGATAAACTACCTCGCCCTTTAACACTTCATTCCCTTGCTGGTTCACTGCTTGAACCTGGAAACGGAGGGTGTTTTCCTGTTTTTCTTTTAATGTTGCTTTTAGCGTAACAACATCATTTATAAACACCATGCCTTTAAATCGGATGGAGTAATCCTTAACAAAGCCTTCTTCATAATAAGAGGTAAAGAGCTTTGCCAAATTTCCCATAGTCCACATCCCATGTGCAATGATTCCTGGCAGCCCCGCTTTTTGGGCTTCCTCATCAATGGTGTGAATCGGGTTAAAATCCCCTGAAGCACCTGAATATTTAATAAGATCCATCCTTGAAACAGGGGCAAGTTGAACCTCATTAATCGACTCTCCCACTTGTAATTGTGCTAGTGTACTCACTTTACCAACACCTTCCTCACAGCTTCAGATATGACAACTGTTGAAGTTGAACTAAAAATGACATTCCCTGCCTCGTCCTCACCAAAGCTTTCGAGGACAAGGAAGCCCATTTCACCAAAATTCCCTTTTTTCTCAAAGTAGTTTTTCACCTTGGAATAGCAATAAACGTCTTCTCCCACCAATAATGGGCGTACGTAATGAAACGTTTGTTCACCATGAATTAACCCTTTGTTTGGCAGGTTCAAGCCCTCAATGACCCCATAATCAAATACCCTAGGATAGGTTGGAGGGGCAATATTGTTTTTATATCGAGACAATCTTCCTGTGTCTTCATCAACATAAATAGGATGAAGGTCGCCAATAGCTTCTGCAAATTTCTTGACGGCTCCTCTTTCAACGGTATTTTTCACCTTGTTCGATTGTTTACCTATTTGATCTTTAAACAATTCATCCTCACCTCACATTATTAGCATTTTGGTCCGCCGGCCACATAGATTACCTGTCCATTAACAAAGGAAGATTTTTCGTCTGCAAAGAAGGCTACCGCATTAGCAATATCCGCTGGCTTTCCGCTTCGTCCAACTGGAATATTAGCAACGCTTGCCTGAATTAAATGCTCAAATGGAATTCCAATTCTTGCAGCTGTTTCTTTCGTCATTTCTGTTTCAATAAAGCCTGGCGCTACAGAGTTTGCCGTAATGCCGTATTTCCCCAACTCAATCGCCAGTGTCTTCGTAAAGCCCTGTAAGCCTGCTTTTGCAGCAGCATAGTTGGCTTGACCTCGATTACCAAGGGCAGAAGTGGACGAAATATTGATGATACGTCCGTATTTTTGTTCCACCATATATTTTTGTACGGCACGTGCCGCATTAAATGAGCCTTTTAAATGGACATCCATAACTGTTTGCCAATCAGAATCTGTCATTTTAAATAATAGGTTGTCACGGATGACTCCGGCATTATTTACTAGAACATCAACCGATCCGAAAGTTTCATACACCTCTTTTACCGCACTTTCTACCTGCTCGGCATCGGCAACGTTTGCCACTTTAGAGTATACTTCGTACCCTTTTTCTTTTAATTCACTAGTTGTTTGACTTAATGCTTCTTCATTTAGGTCGATAAAGGCTACTTTTGCGCCTTCTTCTGCAAAAAGCTCAACAATCCCTTTTCCGATTCCACGGCTTCCGCCTGTTACAAATGCCACTTTCCCATCAAATCTACCAGCCATTTCTATTCCTCCTGCTTTTCTATTTAGTTATCGCTTACATTTTAAACGTATTGACCAACCTTTACGTGCCCCTTGATAAGGTTACGTGCGATAATCATGCGCTGAATTTCGTCTGTACCATCGTATATTCTCCAAAGGCGTGCTTCACGGTACCAGCGCTCAATTGGCAATTCTCTTGTGTAGCCCATCCCACCATGAATTTGTAGGACTCGGTCAACCACTCGATTCCCCATATTCGAACCGTAAAGTTTTGCCATGGATGCAAGGTGACGGTTGTCTTCACCTTCGTCAAGTGTAAATGCAGCGTTTAATACTAACCATCTTGCCGCTTCAATTTCAACGGCTGAATCCGCGATTTGCCATTGGATGGCTTGTCTTTCTGCAATCGGTTTACCAAAGGTAATTCGTTCTTTCGAATAATCAATTGCCATTTGCAATAAACGTTCTGCCGATCCAACTGCTCTTGCACCAACAATCCATCTGGCAAAACCAATCCATTCAAGTCCCAGATTATAGCCTTTGTGTAATTCACCCAGGATGTTTTCCTCAGGAACACGGACATTATCAAATACTAAGCCGGCTGGACCCCATTCTCCCATCGTATGTATATACTCTGATTTCCAGCCCATATCCCGGTCGGCAATAAAGCAGGTCACACCTTCTCGGCCGCGTGTTTCTTGATGCCTTTCTTTATCTGTAATGGCAATAACCATGACGAAGTCGGCTTCATTACCACCTGTGATAAATGTTTTCTCCCCATTCAATACCCATTCATTTCCATCCTTGACCGCTGTCATTTTGATATTTTGCGTATCAGAGCCTGCACCAGGTTCGGTCATGGCAAAGCAGGATTTTTTCTCGCCATTAATGGTTGGAATTAAATATTTTTGTTTTTGTTCTTCATTTCCATAGTAAAGAATATTATCTGCAGAGCCACCAAATTGGAATGGGACAAATGTTTTTGATACTTCCATTAACACGATGGCCATCATCATTTGTCCAAGGTCAGCACCACCGTATTCTTCAGGTGTGTTAATACCCCAGAAGCCTGCTTCCTTTGCTTTTAATTGAAGCTCTTTTAATTTTCCTGGCGGGAGGCTTGGCTTGCCTTCTCGTTCGTTTCTTAATACGTCGTTTTCAAGTGGAATGAGTTCTTTTTCAACAAATCTTCTAATTGTTTTCTGCACCATTTTTTGCTCATCGGTCAAACGTAAATGCATTTCCTTCACTCCATTCTATTCTTGTATTCTAGTTAATCTTCTTAAAAAGTATATGATAGGTATTCTAAATACATACCTACCGGTTGGTATGTTAATTTTATTTTATTCCGAAATTTCAGATAATACAAGTCAAAAGTGATGAATCTAGTTAAAAAAAACCTTCAGCTTGAATACCGCTAAAGGATTTTTCCAAATTTATATATGTCGTACCGCTTTTTTTATCGCCAAACGCTCTCTTAATGTGGATATTGCAATGGAGCTTGTTAGCCATGATAGCAATCCTATGGTAATACTTAAAAGCCAATTACTAGTGGATTGCAAGGTAAGGAGGACTGTAATCACGCAAATAATCCCGCCCATCATTCCATATACAGATCCTCTTGCAATATTTGTTGCTTTCTTTGTACCGGAAGCTATACCCACCATTATCATCGCTGTCAGCATGACTGCGGGGAATGCTGCAAAAATTCCAGCAAGGATTTTCCAGGGAGAAACCACTGTTATTAAATAACTAAGTGAGACTGCAGTCCCGCCTAGAAGAAATCGAATGAATAAGTCCTTTTTATTCATGTTGGTCACCTTTTTTCGTCCGTTTAATGGGATGTAATAATCACAACAACTATAGAGATCGTAAACCAGAAGGCCATGGATTGCACGATCCCGCGCTTCCAGCCTACTTTCGGAAGAAGATATCCTGCTAAAAGTGCAACGATGATGTTTATTGCCATACCAAAGATGGCCCCTTTTGATAACATAATGGAATGAGAAATTAGCTGCCCACCATGAAAATCAAGTCCTATTGTTAATAATGCTGCTAGATACACTGCAGGAAATGCAGCAAAAATCCCTCCTGCTTTTTCTCCTAACTTTTTTGCCACCAACGTACAAGCGACTACTGCTAATCCGCCCAAAAGGAAACGAATGAGTAATGCGCTTATTGATAGATGTGCCATAATGTCTTCGCCTCTTTTTTGTTTACCAAGCTCTTATTTTAGTTACGTGAATAATCTCACAAACTAATTTACGTATTCATTGTACCTCAATTTTAGGATGATACATGTGAACACTTTATTAATGTTTTTGAAGCGGTTTCATTTAAACTATTTTGTGTTTCATCAACCGTATGATAGACAAAATCTTTGTATTCAAATTAAATTTTGTCCTTCATCAACCGTATGAAAGACAATATCTTTGTATTCCATTCGAATTTTGTCCTTCATCGACCGTATGATAGACAAAATCTTTGTATTCAAATTAATTTTTGTCATTCATCAACCGTATGAAAGACAATATCTTTGTATTCCATTCGAATTTTGTCCTTCATCAACTGTATGAAAGACAAAATCTTTGTATTCCATTCGAATTTTGTCCTTCATCAACCGTATGATAGACAAAATCTTTGTATTCAAATTAAATTTTGTCCTTCATCAACTGTATGAAAGACAAAATCTTTGTATTCCATTCGAATTTTGTCCTTCATCAACTGTATGAAAGACAAAATCTTTGTATTCCATTCGAATTTTGTCCTTCATCGACCGTATGAAAGACAATATCTTTGTATTCCATTCGAATTTTGTCCTTCATCAACCGTATGAAAGACAATATCTTTGTATTCCATTCGAATTTTGTCCTTCATCAACTGTATGAAAGACAATATCTTTGTATTCCATTCGAATTTTGTCCTTCATCGACTAAATCAAAGATAGACGTCAAACAATGCTTCATTAGAATATACCATTCCATCTTTTTTCATGCACCACAGATATTAAAATAAGTGACTATTTTCCGTTGATTTTACAAATAATAATAACGATGTTCCTTAGTGAATGTCATCGTTTCAAATCCTATGATGAGGTGATTCTTGATGAGCTACAAAGATCATTTAGATCAACACTCAGAGCTTTTCCATCACACAAATACTAGGCCGAAACGCCAGAAGTCACAGGTGAATGGAGAAACTCAATTAACTCAAAACGCGATCATCTTAAGGAGCAATGCCAAAGCACACCGTTGGTAAGTGTAATGGCATAGAAACGAATGATGGAATCGCATAGCGCGATCTCCATCAGAAAAAGGCTGACTCAACACAAAGAGTCAGCTTTTTTCTTTTTAAATGAAGTGAACTTAAAATTATGATTGAAAATGTATGTTTAGAAGGATATCATAAAATCTAATTAAATCATTATCAAATGGAGTGGACTAGAATATGTACGATGCTTTCACAATAAGAGATGCAGAAATAAGTGATTTACCAATTATCGTCGACATATATAATTCAACCATCGCAGGGAGAATGGTTACTGCTGACCTTGAGCCTATTTCAGTCGATAGCCGAACCCAATGGTTTCAAGAGCACTCCCCTTCCTTTCGTCCTCTTTGGGTAGTGGAAAGTCAAGGAACAATTTGCGGATGGGTGAGCTTTCAATCGTTTTATGGAAGACCGGCATATAATGGTACAGCAGAAATCAGTATATATATTAATCAGGATTTTCGTGGAAAGAAACTCGGCAAGTTTCTAATACAAAAGGCAATGGATGCATGTCCAGCCCTTGAAATTAAAACCTTACTTGGGTTTATCTTTGGCCACAATGAGCCTAGTATAAAGCTTTTTAATAGCTTTGGCTTTGAAAAATGGGCACATCTTCCGAAGATTGCAGAACTAGATGGCATTGAAAGAGATCTGCTCATACTTGGCAAAAGAATATATTAATACCCAATCAGAGGAGATGAAAAACATGAGTGTACATAAAGCAATATCAGAACATGTAAATAAGCAAAACCAAAAGATTAATCGGTTCCTGCTACTCGATCAGCAAAGAGAGCTTTATATCGAAGAAGCGCTATTTTTATGCAAACAGGGTAAAGAGTTCACAACCGATAAAATTAATGAAGTGACAAATCAAATTAATACCCTGGCAAAGCAAGGAATCATTCCTTTCCGTAAGCTCGTCACAAAAGAAATGGTCAAAGAATATGCATTAAGGTCTTAACAAGGCTCAATTAAATACTAATATATTGAAGCAGAGGCTGCATCCAAGTGCTCCTCTGCTTTTTTCCAGTATTGAATTATTCCAAAATAAATAATTTTTTAGTAATATATACAATAGATATATATTACTCATTCTAGGAGATCATGTTTCCTTGAAAGAACTGGAGATTTCCATGCAGAAACAAAAATTCAAACTAGTCCTATTATATTTTTTAGGTAGTTTAATTTGGATATATGGTTCAAATTATCTTATCGAAAAATTTGTTCCTACTTCACTTATTTGGATTATCGAAAGATCTAAAGAGGTCCTTTATATTATTGTTACTGGAGGCTTCATTTATTTCTTTATTAATAAGACCAATGAATTAACCGTCTCACGAGAAGATCAAAAGCGCTTATCCACCTTAATTAACGCGATGGTTGATTTTGTTAACTTTAAAGATGGGGAAGGACGTTGGATTGAGGCAAATAACTTTGGTTTGCAATTGTTTCAGCTTGAACATGTGGATTATCGTGGCAAAAAGGACTCCGAGTTAGCCGAGTATACAGATTTTTATGCGGATGCCCTCCGGTATTGTGAAATCTCAGATGAGGAAGCATGGAAAAATGGTGACATTATTCGAATCGAAGAAGTTCTTCCCGTTCCAGACGGCACGACAAAAACGTTCGATACGATAAAAGTTCCTCTATTCAATCCAGATGGTAGCAGACAGGGTTTGGTCATTATAGGTCGTGATATTACTGAAAAAAAGAAAATGGCTAGAGAACTCTTGGTAAGCCAACAGCAATATAAATCATTATTTGAATACAGTCCTGATATTGTTTATTTAATGGATTTGGAAGGAAATATTACGAATCTCAATCCTCACTTCGAGGTCATTACTGGTTTTAACAAAGAAGATATCATTGGAAAAAATGTAAAATCCTTATTACCGGAAAATTATCAAAGACAAGTCCACCAGTTTATTGCCTCCGTTGTCGAAGAGGTCAAACCTGTTATGTACGAGATCAATGTTCCACATGCAAACGGTGCGATGATTACGTTACAATGTACGTCACTCCCTATCAATATCGAAGGTGCGATTACAGGAATTATTGGCTATGGACGAGATGTGACTACTTTAAGAAAAACTGAGGAACGCCTTAGAAGAACAGAAAAACTTTCTGTCGTAGGTGAATTATCTGCGAGTGTTGCTCACGAGATTAGGAACCCTCTTACGTCCTTAAAGGGTTTTGTGCAGCTTTTGCAAATGGAAGATAAGAAGCATCAATATTACTATCAAATCATGTTAGACGAACTCGATCGGATTAATCATATTGTAGGAGAGCTTCTTCTCTTGGCAAAACCACAGGTTCTTAAGTTTACAAACGCAGATATTCATAAACTGTTAAAGGATGTTATTTCGTTACTGAACACAGAGGCAAGCTTATATAATATCCAAATTAATTCAAATATCCCGATAGAACCTCTTATGCTTGAATGTGAACCAAACCAATTAAAACAATTATTTATTAATATTATTAAAAATGCGATAGAGGCTTCCCAACAAGGAAAATCGGTAACCATTAGTGTCGAGCAAGCGGTAGAAAAGATTTGTATTACGATTAAGGACAGTGGTTGCGGCATTTCAAAAGAGAGACTTGAAAAAATTGGGGAACCATTCTACTCCTCAAAGGAAAAAGGGACAGGATTAGGCTTAACAGTAAGCTATAAAATAGTCCAATCTCACAAGGGAACCATTCATTTTGATAGTCAAAAAAACCAAGGTACAACTGTCAGCATAGTGTTGCCAATTAAGCAACATAACTCTAAATAGAACTAAATGTAAGACTGCCAAATTGGCAGTCTTTTTCACATAATTAGATGATATTTTTCGACTCACTAGCCCCGGATCAAGGCGCTTGCGCTTTTCTTATTGACTTGCTTTCTTTTTCCGATTACGAAAAAAGGCAATAATCAATAACATCGACGGAATAATAATTTGAAAAGGCCAATGTAAATAAATCGGAACAATACGAAGTCCTTCTTTAATGTGTTCTGCAAAATTAGATGCAATTGTTACAGAGGCAAATAAGACAAAGCCCCCTAGTGGAAGACTGAGGTTTTGGAGTTTATCAAATTTGAAAATGTCTGCTGCTCCCGCAACTCCTGCATAGAAATATAACGTAATCTTAAAGAAACCGCCCACAATTAAGTAGAGCATAAAGAAGACATCGAGCCGTTCGATAAATTCAGCGATACGGATTTTACTAATGGTTGTTAACAGCGGGAAATTTGCTCTCACAAAAAGCTCCGTTCCCAGTGCCGCAATATTAATAACCGATGTTATTGTGATGTTAATTCCACTTAATATCATCCCACCCATACAGACAATCTTAACCTTTTTCGGATCATTAATGTATGGGAGTAACATCGTAAATACAACCATTTCACCAAATGGGAAAGTGATTGTTTCACCAAGAAATGTCTTAAGAATTGGTCTAAATCCGTTCTCTAATACGGGCCTTAGATTTTGTAAATGGATTAGTCCAGAGAACATGACGAGTAAAAATCCGACAACAGCCATTATATATATAATCATAAAAAACAGTTCACCAACTCTGGCGATCACCTCAAAGCCCTTATGTATACCATAAATAATTGTTACAATCATTAAGCAATTAATAACAATTAACGGTGTATTTGTATATATAGTAGACGTTAATAATTCTCCAAAGTCCCTCAACACCCTAGAAGCGCAATACAAAAAATAAATAACGTAAAGGAAACCGATCATACGTCCGATCCATTTTCCAGTTATCTTTTGTACATAGCTCGTGATAGGGAGATCTGGATAGTAAAGAAACAAACGATAGTAAATGAGGAAAATCCCTAACCCGCCCGCTAATCCGAGCAAAATGCTTATCCATGCATCTTGTTTTGCTTGTGCTCCAAGACCTACGAGTATCGCACTGCCCATCTCAAACAGCACGACAAGCACAAACAATTGTGATGCCTTAATTTTTGCTTTTTCCAATCCATATCCCCCTTTCCAAAAAGCTATTTCTGCATATTTGACCAAAATGGCTTTGTTCGAATACCTTGTCTGCGAATATAAGAATCTACATGGACATTCACTTGTAAACCTGCAAACTCTTCATCCCAATTCGCTTTTATTTTCTTCCATAAAGGAGGATTTTTAATGTGAACCTTTTCACCAAATCCTAAAATATCTGTCTTTAATTTTTGCGCTTCCTTCACCGATGCTTTGATCTGCTTGGTTATTTCTTTCTCCGTTAATTTTTCAATTTGAGCAATGACTTCTGGATTATCCAAATCTATTGCCGTATTGGCTTCGCTAATCCACCCTTCATTCTCATTCTTTACATTTATTATCGGTTTGTCATTCACGATACGAACAGAAACCTTTGTTTTAGAACGAATGGGTGCAATGGATAATGCATTTTTCTTTCCTTCCCAGTTTATATTTATATCCGTACTTTTTACTTTATCGAGAACCCACAATATACCACGTGCATTGTCATGTTTGATCCAGCCATGTAATTTCCCCTTATTAAAAACGGCTAAGCCATCAGCTTGAAGAAAAGCATCGGTTGTCGTCTTTTGAAGATTTTCCGCTTTCTTTGCTTTTGGTTTGTCACCAACAAGTCTATAACCATTAGCAATAGGCTGTTTCCCCTTACTAAGTAACCCATTAAGAAAATCATCAATATTTATACTCATATTTTCACCAAGCATTGATTCTGAGAATTTAATTTGCTTTGTAATTTTAGTTACTGGAAGTCGATCTAGAATGGTCAGCGTTGTTACTATTTCCTCTGCACTCGAACCTTTTGCGATAACTAACTCAGTTGTGGTTCGAAATTCCGGATCCCGGTCCAATGCATCCAGTACATATAGTAAGCTTTCCTTTGCCACCTCTTCACTTATGACCACTACGTTTGTATGGGCGTAATAAAGGCGTCTTGAAACCTTCTTTGTAGCATTCCTTGCCGCTTCTGTGATCGTATCCCCAGAGCTTCTATAAACAGCAATTGGAAGTCCGTTGCCTCCTCCCGTTTGACCAGATGAGACATTACCAGGATTCACAAGTTGAAAAGACACATGAAATTTCTTATCCTTACCTTTGTCAATTCCCATTGCCATGACAAAGGCTAGGTCCGTCAACTCCTTCTGATTCCAGCATCCACTAAGCACGGGTAAAAGCAAAAGCAAAATTAGTATAGTATTTAAACATTTCTTCATGACTGTTCACCTTGACCTGATTGATCATTTTGTTGTTCATCAGCTTTAGGTGGACCTGGCTTTTGATTTTCCCCTGTTCTAACTATATTGCCTTGACTAATAAATTGAGGTCTATTTTTAAAAGCCCAAATAGGAAACCTGAGAAATACATCTTGCTGATTACGAATGCTAAAAGGTGCAATCGGCATCATATAAGGAATTCCAAACGAGCGAAGTGAACATAAGTGGATAGCGATAAACATAAGTCCCAACATCATTCCATAAAAGCCTAAAATCGTGGCTAATCCCATTAATGCAAAGCGAAGCAACCTGGCTGCAATAGCCATTGCAAAAATAGGTGTAGAAAAATTAGCGATGGCTGTGATTGACACAACGATAACCATTACAGGGGAAACGAACCCTGCTTGCACGGCAGCCTGACCAATTACAAGTGCACCAACAATGGAAACGGCCTGACCGACTGCTCGCGGAAGTCGTAAGCCAGCCTCCCTTAATATTTCAAATGTGACCTCCATGATTAATGCTTCTACAAAAGCAGGAAAGGGAACACTTTCTCTTTGTGCCGCAATCGCAATCGCCATAGTGGTCGGAATCATTTCCTGATGAAAGGTTGTCGCCGCTATATAGGTAGCGGGTCCAATAAGGGCAATCAAAAATGCCAGGATTCTTAGAATCCTGATACCTGTTGAAATATCAAAGCGTGAATAATAATCATCTGGCGCCTGAAAAAATTGAATAAAAATCGCAGGCGCGGTAAGTACAAACGGTGTTCCATCGACAAAAATGGCAATACGTCCTTCAAGTAAATGAGAAGAAACAACATCTGGTCTTTCGGTATGATAGGTAGTCGGAAAAGTTGTCCAGGTTTGATCTTCAATTAATTGCTCAATGTAGCCTGAGGCTATGATAGCGTCAATATCAATCCGTTTTAATCTTTCCTTAATTTCAGTTATTATTTTTTCGTTTGCAATTCCTTTAATATACATGAGGGCAATGTCAGTTTGTGATACCGAGCCAATTTTCATCGATTCCATCCATAAATTAGGACTTTTTATTCTTCTTCTTATCAATGCTGTATTTGTACGAAGTGTTTCTGTGAAAGCATCCTTCGGTCCCCGTATAGAGAGTTGTGTTGTTGGTTCAGAAATGGCCCGCTTTTCCCAACCCTTCGTCTCTGCACTAATCGCTCGGTTGTGACCTTCTAAAAAAATAACAGTATTTCCTGATAACAAATTATCATAAACTTGATTCCAATTATCAATCGTCAAAATACTGCCAAGCGCAACAGCCTTCTCAATTACGTATTGGAAGATATCAATCCGCTCAAGTGGAAGTTCTTTTTCCATAAAAGATTCTAAAATAAAGTCACTGATTGAATGACTATCCGCTAAGCCATCAACAAATACAAGTGCCCCTTTATAACTGCTTATCTTGACTTCTCGAATTATGATATCAGCACTTTTCCCAAACTCTTCTTTTATACGGGAAATGTTATCCGTATATTCCCTATGTATCGGCAAATCCTCTGGCTTAAGTGGATCTTGCTGCTGTCTATAATTATCATTCTGTCTCCTTTTTTGCTTCTTTTTTAACATACTTGACAAGATCGACACAACTACCACCTCACCATTAACAATTCGTAATGGTTATTTTCCCCAACGTAAACTCATCTATCCATTTCTTCCAAAAAACAATTTGTAATGGGATGCATAAGGTTGGTGTAAAAACCAAAAATAATCTTAATGGAGATTGTAGGTGAAACAGTTGAAGCAAATAATGGTTTCATTTGTTATTGCAGCTAGCTTAATGGGTATGATTGGCTTCTTAGATCTTATAATGGGTACTGAACCTCGTAAATTAATTTGGAAGGCTATTAATCCTTTTAAGGTCATGGAGGCAGCAGAATACATTATTATTGTTTTTTTTGGCATCTCAATTATGATTAAAACCCTTCGTTACTACATCAAAAAGAAAAAGCAAAGCAATCAGCCTTCTAATTAGGGATGATTCATACGAAAAAAGGAAAAGAGCTCAACTTTCACATTGAGCTCTTTTCCTCATTTGCTTCCTGTATTTCAATAGGCTGCTTTTTTTTGAAGAAAGTAAAAACATTGGTCTTTACCTTCCAAATAGTAGTCATTCTTTTCTTCCATTTGCTCTTTCTTTCAAGGTTAGGTCCGTATACATATCGATTCCAAAAATAATAGACAAGTTCCTCGACAACAAGTATTAGGACAATAAACAATACAAATACCGTGATCCAATATGACATTACAAGGACCCCCTTTCTCAGAATAGTTCATCCTATTCAAATTTCTAAAAAGAAGTACTATAAATCATCATTATGTTTCTACTAAACTGTTTATCTATATCCATATTACCAAATATATACCAAATTGTAGACAAATTAGTAAATAATGTAGTATTTTTATTTTGAGTCACGAAATTTTGTCTTAGGGGGAAGTTAGATGGAATATCGGCGTTTAGGAAAGACTGGTTTAAAAGTAAGTGAAATTAGTTTAGGCAGTTGGCTTACATACGGTGGTTATGTGGAGGAGCAAAATGCAGCTGCTTCTATTGATAAAGCCTATGATTTAGGCATTAACTTCTTTGATACAGCCAATGTTTACATGCGTGGAGAAGCTGAAATTGTAGTTGGTAAAGCACTAAAGAAATATGTGCGTGATTCCTATGTGCTGGCAACAAAAGTATTTTGGCCAATGGGTGACGGTCCTAATGACCGAGGACTTTCTCGAAAGCATGTCATGGAACAATGCCATGCCAGCTTAAAGCGTCTTAACACGGACTATGTAGATATTTATTATTGCCATCGGTATGATCATGAAACACCGCTAGAAGAAACATTGCGTGCACTTGATGACCTAATCCGTCAAGGAAAGGTGTTGTACGTTGGTGTAAGTGAGTGGACAGCAGAACAAATTTCAGAGGCGGTTCATCTTGCTGATAAGAAACTTTTAGACCGTATAGTGGTTAATCAACCTCAATACAGTATGTTACAGCGTTATATTGAAAAAGAAGTCCTGCCTGTAAGTGAAAAGCACGGAATTGGTCAGGTTGTCTGGTCGCCGCTTGCCCAAGGTGTTTTAACAGGTAAATATAAAAAAGGTGAAAAAGCACCTGCAGGAAGTCGTGCTGCTCAGGAAAAATACAATGGCCTGTTTGGATTATTAACGGAAGAGAATTTAGACAAAGTGGAACTTTTGAAAGAGGTTGCCACTGAAAATAATCTTACTCTTGCGAATTTAGCTCTTGCTTGGATATTAAGACAAAGTAATGTGGCGAGTGCGTTAGTCGGGGCAAGTCGTCCTGAGCAAGTAGAAGAAAATGTAAAAGCTTCAGGTGTAAAATTAAACGAAGAAACCCTTACTAGAATCGAGGATATTCTAAGATAAAAAAATGCCCTTGGACTGCGCGTCCTTGGGCATTTTTTCAACGTTAGCTACAGCTCAGATATTTCTATCTCTATCCATCGTGATACCTGACTGAATGTCTTCTTTTCATTATACACTGGTTTATAGCTATAAAATTGACTTAATCTTAAGTTCTCGAATCCTTCTAATTCATCGATTTTTTTCTCAATTAATTTCTTTTGCTGTTCTGATACTATATCACCTGATTGTTTAGTAGGTAAGGAAAGAACTATTTTTCCACTTTTCAATTGCTCTTTTGAAATTCCCTTGTCTGCAAGCCTATTTAATTGATAATTAACTCTCCATAAAGGAATACCATCTATTTTTTGAAGTACATATAAATGACGTTCTAATGATTCTTTGTATGTTGAAGCGAATCGGTTCAATTGCTCGATCTTGTTTGATTTTACACTCTGAAACGTTTCTAAGACTTGATTTTCACTATTTATTTTTTCAGCCTGAATCTTTTTTAATGTTTGTAACATCCTTTTGTCCCCTATCCTGTATTCTCAATAACAAGGATACGTACATGTTAGTTATTTTATAGGGGTCGTTTACCAAAACTATTTGTTGGTAGTACTTAAAAGGACTATTCTTAAACCGCTCTTTCGGCTGATTGTTCCGATGCTTTAATGAAAGACTTGTTACCGATTGAAAAGAAAATAATACTTCCAAGAGTTAACAAGGCAATGGTCCAAAACATGATCTGCCCTTGAAAATGACTTAGAAGGAACCCGCCAGTAATTGGTCCAAGAAAGTTACCTATCTTCCTAAATTGAGCTGCACCGAAATAAGTTCCCCGAAGATGTTCAGGGGCTAGTTGATCAATCATCATGCTATTGGATGGAAAGATCAATATTTCCCCCACCGTTAACAATACCATAGCAGCTATAGCCGTAACCCAGCCATTAACAAAGCTGAAGACAACTAAACCTGCAGCCATAAAAACAGCTCCTACCACCATGACCTGCATTAACCTAAATTTCTCTGCGATGTGACTGATTGGCATCTGCAGCAATACAACCATTATTGCATTTATGGTGATAAGCATGGAGAAAATAACCACGCCATTTTCTACCGTTCCTTCTAATATTTGCGGTAAATTAGAATCTATTTGAACGTACCCCATATTGACCAGGATGATTCCCATGATAAGATATCTTAATGCCCTATCTCTTTTAACAATCCTAAAGGCATCTCCAAAAGAGGTACCCTTTTTGTTATTTTCTACTTTCGGAAAGACAAGTTTGTGTAAAAAGTAAACTAAAACCAGCCCATATAATAAATAGACCGTTCCAGTTATGGCAAAAGATAATTTAGCTGATGTACTAGCTAAATAGGCCCCAATCAGTGGACCAACGGATGCTCCGATATTCATGGCTGTATATCGTAAGGAGTATACCTTCATCCTCTTTTCCT
Organism: Neobacillus phoenicis; assembly: GCF_047302305.1. Lineage (NCBI taxonomy): Bacteria > Bacillati > Bacillota > Bacilli > Caryophanales > Bacillaceae > Neobacillus > Neobacillus phoenicis. The sequence continues at coordinate 3,628,712 of NZ_CP154847.1, forward strand.
TTTCGGTTAAATCCGCCATTAAGGCTTGAGCAGTCGGTTCGAAGAATGAATTACTCAATCCGTTTAAGGCATTTAGCAGAATAAACCATCCCGGACTGGTAGCAACGGTAAAACCATAATATACAAAAGCCACTGTAAACAAAGCAAAAAGCATGACTGGCTTTCGTCCAAAACGGTCTGATAAATGGCCACCAATGAATCCACCTACCGTTGCCATTAACGGGCTCATACCGACAGTTACACCAATAATAATTGGCGATAGATCCATATGTCTTGATAAATAGATTGAGAGAAAAGGCAATGTCATAAATGCAGAACCTCTTGATAAGACAGTCCCAATTAATAACACCCATACAATTGAATGAAATTGACCTACATAGTTTTTCAATGTTTTCATATGTAAAACCTCACAAATTTTGGAGTATGCTTATTTAGTAAACTATTTAATTGAAGAAATGTAAAGAATTTACCTGTTTTTCCAGCATACTTCCTCAAAAAAAGGTCAGCCATCAACTAGGATGACTGAGCCCTACACCTCTTTACTTAATTTGGCTCCTTATAGTTTAATGCTCTTTCACTATCACCGTAGCCCTTGGTCGTTGGATCTTGTACAACCCCCATTAAGGATAAAACTACAAAAACTACATTCACAAATGTGAGGACTGTACCTTGGATTGCGTTTGTTAGTTGGAAGTCGGTGACACCTAAAGAATTTAGGCCAGCTAGTACCATTTGTGCCATAATCATAAGTTGTGAGATAAATGCAACTACCCAATGCTTATTTCTTAATCGGACTTTCCAGTTAATCATGATTCCCTCTCCTTCCTATATATGAATCAATCTTTCTATTAGCATATGTTTGGGTTAGAAATGGTTGTCCATGATTGTCCCGGTTTCCTGAATTTTTTAAAAGGAATTCTGTTAAACAGGCCTGTTGAGTTCCGCTCCAATCAACAAGAGGCTTTTACATAGAATAAACTAAAAAATCAGGTCCCCGTTTGGAACCTGATTTTTTACTATATTTCTCTTCTCATGGCTTTTAACACATCTACTTTTGTTGCTCGTTGTGCTGGCCGGTATCCTGACAGAAGGGTTACTCCATAACAAATCAAGATACAAATAATCGGCAATACAAAAGGAATATAACTAAACGTTATGTCTAAATCTGTTTCTTGTCCAAATGCTTGTTTAATAATTAAAGGGACCGCAAAATTCACAGTGAAGCTAATTCCATACGAAACAATCGTACCAATAACAGCTCCAATCAAGCCAATGTAACTACTTTCAAGCAAAAAGATTCGTTTAATTGTTTTCGGATTAGCACCGATTGCTTTCATAATACCAATATCAGGTGCCCGTTCTGTTACTGCCATGGTCATGGTATTATAAATTCCAATAGAAGCAATGAGGATAGCAATTGTTCCGATAAAAATAAGTCCCACCTTTGCAATCATAAAAACCATATTGACTTCTTTTAATTCATTGACAACAGAATATGTAGCATATTTCTTTTCTTTTAATTGATCTGAAATACTTTGGACTGCTTCCATATTTTTGGCATAGATTTTCACTTCATCATAAGTCTCTCCGTTAGCATCGATTCCTTCTAATTTTTTATTATTAGGGTCAAGCATGATGCCTTTCGGTGTTCCCGTAAAGCTCTCGACTTCCTTTAACATCTCTTCCGATATAAATACGCTACGATCTTCCGCCCACTCTTTAGTTGGCTTTTTGGAGATTCCAACAACCGTTAATGGAATTTTCTTTTCTTCTTCATTTCCATCTTTAAACTGCCGAACAGTTAGTTCCATGGTTTCACCGATTAACTTCCCTGGATAGCGAAATTCCGCTTTTACCTGACCCTTTTCATCGTAGATACCCTCATCCGTATCTTTTTTAGCTAGATTAAGAGGAAAATTATACCCGACGACTACCTCATTTTTACTGGTTGGCAGCCGCCCATCCGATAGTTCAAAGCCTGCTTTCATTTCGGAAGGAAAATGGGCTACAAAGGTTTGTGTCCCCTCTAAATAATCACCGATAGTAAACGTACTTTCCTGCTGGAGCATCTTTCTTCTTGTAACCGCCTTTACATTCTCTGTCTTTTCAAACGTTCGAATGTCACGATCTGTAAGCTGTTGAAATCCCCCCTGATCATTTATCTCTTTCCCATGGACGTCTATTTGAGTAATGACCCTGCGTTCGGTTATTTCTTTTACCACAGATTTCTGTAACCCAAAGCCTACAGAGGCTAGTACAATTAGGAAGGCACATCCCATTGCTGTGGCAAGAATCGTCATATACACTCTTGTTCTATTTTTCTTCATATTTTGTCTAACAAAACGGAATTGGTCTTTTAACTTCATACTAAAACCCCCTGTTCAATACGACCGTCCGCTAATACTATTTTTCTATTACCGATATCGGCCACTTTGTCATCGTGTGTAATAATTAAAAATGTAATACCTAAATCCCGATTCAACTCTGTGATAAAATCCAGTAATTCTTCCTCTGTTTCACTATCAAGACTACCGGTAGGTTCATCTGCAAGTATAATTGGAGGATTCACAATTAAGGCTCTTGCAATACTAACTCGTTGCTGCTGACCACCAGATAACTCACCAGGATAGTGCTCCTGATAATCTAGTAAACCTACTTTTTTCAACATCTCTTCTGTTTGTTCTCTTCTCAAATTCTCACTTACACCCTTTAATATCAATGGAAGCTCTACATTTTGAAAAGCAGTCATGCTAGGAATCAATTGAAAGCTTTGAAAAATAAATCCTAGGTTATTAATCCTGAAATCAGCAAATTTTGTCTCATTTAAATCCGATACCTTTTCTCCATCGATCCAGATTTCGCCCTCCTTCGGATGGATAAAACCGCTAACTAAATTTAACAGGGTCGATTTCCCTGAACCGCTTCTGCCTACAATCGTTACTATTTCCCCTTTTTCCACGGTGAATGATATATCTCTAAGCACGGGAATAATGGTCTGTCTTCCTTTTTTTCCAATCACAAAATCATGGCTTACATTTTTTATCGTAATCATAGCTTCCTCCTGTTTCTCACTCAATTCAACTTAATAGACGATGTATGAGGAAAAGACCCCTACAGATTTTTTAAAAATAGTTAATAATAGCCAATTATTGAGCAAAAAAAGGGGATAATAGTAGGAAAAACACTTTTGTTGGTCTTTTTTTGCTAGAAATTTTATAATATATGAAGCAAAAATTCCTTTTGAAAGTTAGGAGATCACATGGAGAAATTACATCCACTTTGGGACATGCTACGGCGTTTCTGGAGGAAAAGACATCTCACCCAAATTTTCTTGTTAATCATCCTTGTCGTCGTTTTAGTGACCATTTCGTATTTTGGCTGGCTTGCTACAAGAGCCAATGTAGAGTCTTTAAAGCAAGGTTTAAGTCAGCCCACTGTTATTTATGATAAGAATGGGAAGGTAGCTACCAATGTGGCAACGAATCGTACAAAGGGTGTAAAAATGAATGAACTGCCAAAATATGTTCCAAATGCCGTCGTCGCCATTGAAGATGAACGCTTCTATGAACATAGTGGCTTTGATATTCAAGGGATTGCTCGTGCTTTTTTTAGTAACTTATTTGCCGGAAGAATTACTGGAGGAGGCAGTACCTTAACACAACAGCTTACGAAAAATGCCCTTCTTTCGCCCGAACGTACGTATAAGAGAAAAGCCGAAGAATTATTTTTAGCTGTAAAAATCGAAAAGGTGTATACAAAAGAAGAAATTCTGCAAATGTACCTGAATCAAGTTTATTTTGGCAGCGGCGCTTGGGGAATTGGCAATGCCTCTAAAAAATACTTTAATAAAAACATTACAGATGTAACTGTCGGTGAAGCAGCGATGCTTGCCGGACTACTCCATGCACCAAACTACCTTGATCCATATAATAATTATGATTTAGCCATGAAACGAAAAAATGTAGTCTTAGCAAAAATGAAGGAACTTGGAATGATCACCAATGCTGAGTACACTACGGCTAAGAAACAAAAAATCCGTCTCAAAGATGGTGGAGGAAGTTTTGTTGAGAGAAAATATCCTTACTATGTGGACGCGGTTTTAAATGAGGCCATTTCCAAATATGGATTAACCCAAGATGAAATCTTAACAAGAGGGTACCGGATTTATACGGAAATGGATCAAAATCTGCAAACTGGACTTGAAAAGGTCTATAGCAAGAACTACCTATTTCCAAAAGGGAAAGGAAACACTCTAGTTCAAAGTGGTTCTGTTTTAATGGATCCTCAATCGGGGGGTGTTAGTGCACTAGTTGGTGGCCGTGGTGAGCATGTATTTCGTGGATTTAACCGGGCTACACAATTAAGGGCTCAGCCTGGTTCGACAATGAAGCCGCTAGCTGTATATACTCCTGCACTTGAAGAGGGCTATACCTATTCAACTGAGCTGAAAGATGAGCCAATAACCTTTGGAAATTATAAACCGGAGAATTTTTCTAGAACCTATCAAGGAAAGGTGCCAATGTATAAGGCACTTGAAGAGTCATTAAATATTCCTGCCGTCTGGCTTTTAAATGAAGTTGGCTTAAATAAAGGAATGGACTCACTTAAGCGGTTTGGTATTCCTGTTGAAAAAGAAGATAAAAATTTAGCCATCGCACTTGGGGGTATGAGTAAAGGTGTATCACCGGTTCAATTAGCTAATGCCTTTTCTGTTTTTCCTAATGGCGGAAAGCGTCAGGATAGTCATTTAATTACTAAAATTGTAGGTCCAACTGGAAATATCATTGCAGAGCACGAAGCGAATACAACCAAAGTAACAACTGAAGAGGTCTCGAATGAAATGACCTCGATGCTGCTAAATGTCGTCGAATCCGGGACAGGCAAGCGTGCGAAAATTCCAGGTCTTCAATTAGCCGGAAAGACTGGTTCGACACAGCTTCCATTTAGCGCAAGTGGTACCAAGGATCAATGGATGGTGGGATATACGCCAAATCTCGTTGGTGCCATTTGGATCGGTTTTGACCAAACAGATAAGCAACATTATCTTCCCAGCTCCAGTTCTTCAAATGTTGTCCCTATTTTTAAAGCAATCATAGAAGAATCAAGCCGTCATCTTCCTAAGGAATCATTTGAGGTTGTCTCTATTAATGCCCAGCTGGCTGGCGAAACTGCACAAAAGAAACGAATCAACGAGCAAGCAAAGAAAATCAGCAAAGAATTAAATGAAAATGCTCAAAAATTAGGAGAAACGATAAAAGAACAAGCCCCTGAATGGAAAAAGAGCTTGGATAAGGCTATGTATCAAATTGGAGAAGGTATTAACTTCCTAATCGAAAAAGCGAAGACACTAAAGGAATAGCACGCAAAGCTGCGTGCTATTTTCTTTCGTTATTCAAGCAAACCATATTTTCGCTTGAACCTGGTTAATATTTTGATCCAAACCTCACCAAATAAAAGTAAAAAGAATACATTTGAAACGGCATGCATCGTATCGAAAGTTGCACTTCCTATTAAATAAATAATGAATGCCTTCCATTCAAAAGGGCTTCCTGATTGAACGATTGATAAAAATCCCCATAAATTCATCACCCAGCCAAACAAAAAGCCCCAAACGATACCAAAAATAATCCGTCCTGTTTTCTTAGTCATTATTGTGGTGTTTCGCAACCATCCTGCCGTTAACCCTACTAAGCCCCATGCTGCCATCTGCCATGGTGTCCATGGACCTTGACCCAAAATCATATTAGAAGCAAGTGCTGCCACGGCTCCAATTATCAACCCGCTTTCCGCACCGAATACAAAGCCAGACATCATAATGACAAAGGTAGTTGGCTGAACACTTGGGAGGCTCGCAAACGGAATTCTACCAACAGCTGCAATCGAGGCCAAAACTGCCAATAAAACAAGCTCACGAGGTTCCACTTTTCGACGTTCGAAACGGATGAGAAAAATTAAAATAGCAAGAAAGACGAAACCAAAGCTTATCCATAAATAGGCATCCTCAAAAAAATACGTAAAGCCCAAAATAACCATTACTGTAGATAAGACGAGGATTGTCTCTAGCCCTTTGTTGTTACGCATGGACGAGTAACCTCCTCTAGCGTCATCGGGGCATTTGTCGGTCTATCACGGAAAATTCGCTGAATCATGGTTGTATAAAAGAAATTTCCATTAAAGAATTTCCTTGGTTCATCCTCAGAGGTAATCTTTCCTTGAAACATCATTCCACATTTGGTTGCGTACTGTGCCGCGAATTCCACATCATGAGTAGACATGACAATAGTCATACCAGAACTACGTAAAGCATGAAGTATATTTGCTAAGTTCTCTTTTGAAATAGGATCTAGTCCCTTTGTTGGTTCATCCAGTAACAGTAATTCTGGCTTACGCAATAATACACACGCAAGTGCCGCCTTTTGAAGCTCCCCCCCACTTAAATCATATGGGTGACTTGATATCAAATGAGCAATCCCTAACTCGACTAATAAGGTCTCTACCGCATTACTGTCAGTCACGTTCCATCGAGCCATTGTTTCCTTAATTTCCTTTTCAAACGTATCCTGAATAAAAAACAGTTTAGGATTTTGGGGTAAATAACCAATTTTCCTTGTTAATTCCTTGTTTTTATACCCTTTTAAGGGCTTACCCTCGAGAAGTATTTTTCCGCCTTCCAGCTTCAATAAACCTGCTAGAGACTTGAGAAAGGTAGACTTACCTGAACCATTTCCACCCAACAAAGCATAAAATTCGCCCCTCTGTAGACTTAACGCAAGCTCGTCTAAAATAAGGTCTCCCTTTTTATCGTAGCGACATGATATATTAATCCCTTTGATTAATTCACCGCCAACCGAATTAACAGAAGGTCTTTTTTCCAAATGAATAGGTTGAAACTCCGACTTTTGGGCCCATTTCCTACCTTCCTTAACACTAAGAGGCATCATTCCCTTGCCATCCGTTTCTAAAAATAAAGCTGGAATACTAGGAATAAAAGCTTTGTTTGTTGATTTCCAAATTTCAGGTAGGACTTCCCTCGGCTCACCTGAGATTTGCACCCTGCCTTGATCCATCATGACAATTTGATCTGCCAAGGTAAAAACCTCTTCAAGGCGGTGTTCGGCAATAATAATTGTCATACCAAATTCATCATTAAGCCTCTTTAATATATCTAAAAATTCCCGTGAACTCACCGGATCCAGTTGCGCAGTTGGTTCATCGAGCAACAAAATATCCGGCTGCATAAGTAAAACAGAGGCGAGGTTTATTTGTTGCTTCTTTCCACCTGAGAGCTCATGCACTTTTTTGTGAAGCAGTGGTTCTGCGCCAAAAAAATGAACCATTTCGGCTACTCTGTTTCTCATTGCATTCGTTGAAAGTCCGATATTTTCAAGACCAAAGACTAATTCATGAAGCACGTCATCCGCAACCATTTGATTTTCGGGATCTTGAAAGACAAAGCCGATTTTGTGCGAAATGCCCTCAGCCGCCTGAAGATTTTTCCCATTAATCAAAAGCTGCCCTAATAGGGTTCCATGTGGCTGGATTTCCTTTTTTAATAATTGTAAAAGTGTGCTTTTCCCTGAACCGGAGGCACCAAACAGCACGACAAATTCACCCTTATTAATAGTAAGTGATAGGTTACTTATGGCTGGTTCTGGACTGTCTGGGTACGTAAAGGTAACATCATTTAATTCAATAAACGCCATCGGACCATCCCACCTACTTCTACTATTAATGGAAAACTTAAGAACATAAAATAACATAGGAAAGCTAAGGTATCCATATTAGAAAACTGCCATGCTTCCATCATTGGATAGATTGTTAATACACCAAAGCCTGAAAATCGCCCAAATAAAATGATAGAAAAAAGAACAACTAAATAAGAAATTGAAAGGAAATCTGTTTTCTTAAACTTAAAATATTCATAGGAAGACCTGCGACCTTGACCGTATCCTCTTGCATTCATTGAGTCGGCTGTTTGAATGGCTTCTTCAAGCGAATAGGTTAACAGTGTTTGCACATAAAGCATTCCTATCTTAATTTTGGTTTTCCATTTCCCCTGATTCACAGAATTCCCCTTGCTCCTTTGGACAATCGAGATTTCCTCCATTCTCCTTCTCATTAACGGAATAAACCGTAGAGTCAACATAAGAAGAACAGCAAATTGTGGGAGGATTTTTGCAAACAAAAATAATAGCTTGTTAGGCGTCATGATTACGTTATATGAAATGAATAAAGCAATAATTCCTATGATAGATGCCGCATTCATCCCACCATACAGGACTGCCTCAAGTGTCACCCTATGCTCATTGATCTCAAACAGCAAATGTCGTCCTCTTTCATTAAATAAAGGGTTTGTGATGAGCATGAGCAGGAAGGTACTGATAATAAAAATATACCAGCTTCGCAGTCCCTTTAACTGATCATGAATTATATTTATCATTAATATTACTATTAGGGCAGCGCCGAGAAAAATGGGATGTAGCATAAGAATTAATAGTGAAATGGCTCCTGCATAAAAAAGAAAGGACACAAGCGGATGAAAACGTTCAAAACGCCCTTTCATCCCACGTTCCCCCTTTTGTTATTCGGTGTAGATGCATTCAATCCGATCACCATCTTTGATTTTTGTAACCCCAATACTCTTAGTAAGACTAACTCCATTTTGCTCAAATACCCAACCGCTCTTTGGACCATAATCAAACTCATAAATATTATCAATTCCTTCGATATATGCAGTTGCCCCGCTGCCACGGGAATCAATCACGATACCATGTTTTTTAGCTGTTGCTAAAATAATATCATAAATCGTGTCCCCGTCTTTAAAACTAACTTTTGTGGCAGAAACGATGGTGCCTCGATCCTTTGGGCCAACAATCGATAACGTTACCGTAGTGGCTGGCTTTGGTGGTGTGGTTGTACTCGGCTTTGATGTAGGAGTAGTCGACGGTTGTGTTTGGGTTGGAGTCGTCGGAGTACTACTTTTATTTGTAGTCGCAGCCGTATTTGTTTTGGTCGTAGCATTTTGTTGCTGATTAGATTGACTCGCTTGCTTCGGGGTACTAGTTGGTTCTGTAGACTGATTTTCCTTTTTTTCTTCAGAAGCAACCGTTGAAGAATCCATAGGTTTGTTTTGTTCACTACTCGGTTCTGCTTTTGCCTCTTCCTTTTTTTCTGGTTCGTTTTGTTTTTCTACTTGAACAGTTTTTTCTTCTTTTTTTGTTTCCTTCGTAGTTTGTTCATTCGATCCACATCCAACTAAGGAGAACAAAACGAATAATAGACTAAGAAATGCTGTACCTTTCATCCATTTTTTCATAGGTGCGCCTCCTCTAGGTTGCCCCTCCTAACTAGTAGGAGGGGACAAATTTTACTTATGAAAATCTTTTTCTTTGCTTCATATAAACTAGACTTCCAATTAGAATAATTAAAAGACCAACCACGAGCATGTTATACATATCTGATGCAGTATTTGGCAACGTATGTCCCTTCACACTATTACTACCATTATCTTGATTAGGAGTTGTCTGTGCTGGTGTCTCTTCACTAGGTGTTTGAGTCTCAGGCTTCTCCGTTTCAGGCTTTTGTTCAACTAATGGAAGCTGATATAAGGAGCCTTTTCCTGTTGTATACAGCTGATACGAAGCTAACGCCTGGATTCCTTGTGAAGTGGTAAACGCATCACTTACGTCTCCTCCCTGCCAATCAAAGCCGCCATCGGCATTTTGGAAGGATAGAAAATATTCAACAAGACCTGTAAATGGAGCTGTTTTCGCATCCACCCCTAAAGTTGACAGGGCAATGATGGTCTGGGCTGCTGTTGAGCTATTATTTATTTTTGATGCTTGATATTGTGTTGATAAATACTGGATGGCAGCATCGACCTTGCCCTTCACTTCAGGCTGTTCTTTATATGGAGCAAGAGCTGTTAAAATCATCGCAGTTGTATCAATATCGCTGGTAGCACTTTCATCCCATGCCCAGCCGCCATCTTGATTTTGTCTATCTAACAAATGCTTGACTAACTTTTCTCTCGTCCATTGTGCTGATTCAGGAATGGAAAAGTCCGCGCTATCTAATGCAATAAGTGCATAGGACACCCCAATTAACCCTTGCTTTGTCACATTACCATTGTAAATTGCCTCCACCAAATTGAATCCTTCTACGTTGGTTGGATCTCCACCTGCTGCAAGAATTCCAAGAACATACCGCTCTGTATCGGTGATTCTATTGAACTTCCCTTGTTTTTCCTTGACTAGAGATTTTACTGATGCAATGTATGTAGCAGGAATTGTCTGTCCTGTTTGTTTTAAGGCAATTACTTCCCATTCGCCTAGATTATTCTGCAACACATATTTGCTGGCTGAATCAACGGAAGTTTGAATTGTTTTTTCAGAAACCGTTCCACCAGATGGATTTGGGTTTGCTTCTCCTCCAGTGTTAGCATCACCTGATCCATCTTCCCAAGATTCAAGTTTAAAACTAATTTGATTTCCTGATTGAAGCTGATAGCTGTCCGCTCCAACCTCAGCCATTTTATCGTTTACGTAAAATGCCCAATAATTTGTGCCTTCTGCTTGTATATCATTAATAGAGGTAATCATTTTTCCGTAGTGGCTTTCACTGTATCCAACCTTATCAGGGCCAAGAATTACTTGTAATAGTTGAAATGCAGTTGGACTTCCAATCACTTCAATTCCTGATTGATCAGTAACGTTACTTTTATCACTATTAACCACTTTGAGCGAAACCGTATTCTGTGGGGTTTTTGTCCAATCTGTCAAACGGAACGTTAATTGGTCACCATTTTGGACGACATAGGTGTCAGAACCAACCTGTGCAGCAACACCATTGATAAAAAATGCCCAATAATTTGTCCCTTCTGCTTTTACCCCATTAATTCCTGTGAGCATTTTCCCATAGGAGGTATCAGAAAATTCAACATTGCTTTCACCAACAGCTGCTATTAACGCTGCTGTTGCGGTTTCAGTATCACTGATTTGAACAGAGGATTTTGCTAAGATTGGGTCAGCTCCATCCAAACCCAAAATTGTAATGGACACTTGTTTCCCTTGGTCAGCTGCTAGAACAGGAGCTTGTAGTCCGCTCGTGAATAGAGTAAAAATTAGCAGCATGACCATCCACACATTACTTTTCTTCATCATTTTGAAACTCTTCCTTTCCTAGTTAAATAGACATAAAAAAATCCCCCTAAAAGGAGGAGGAGTGTTATGTACGTTAAGGAGGAAACGAGAAACCGCTTCTATTCTTAACACTCTCCTATCCGCGTAGGCTGTTGTGTTCAAAAACAGGCAGGTTTCCTGGCTCATGATCATCGCTCCCTAAGTCTTCCCATCTATCGACAGTGACAAATTTAGGTTGCTCCCATTTACAGTGGCGGGACCGCGTTGGCTTTAAACCAACTTCCCTATTAAGCTTAAAGTCTATCAAAGACCTTAGCACCTGTTTTACCGAGCTATTTTTTTATGTTAACCCTATTATAGTAAAAAACAGTCAGGTTTGTATATATTTAATATCTATAATGGTGCTTTTTTTGATTCGCTGATAAATTCTTAAATCCGCTGATAACAGTTGAAAATTCGCTGATAAATTTCTAGATTCGCTGATAAACCCAGAAAATTCGCTGATAAAAAATTTAAACTTTAAATTTATTGTGTAATTTTACACTACAATTTGTAATTTTAGCAGGAATTAATTAAAAATTGGAATTCAATTGTAAAAATATTAGTCGTTTTCCATAAAAAATAGGAGAAGGCACACATAGCCTTCTCCTATTTTTTATCTTCAAGTAGAATTTTCTTCAGCTCTGACCAACAATGAATTCTTGGCAGTTGAATGTGTAGGTTGTAAGAGCTGTTTTTCATTAATACTTTTGATCCTGACTCCATAAGAGTCCCCAATACTGCGGGTTTGTCGTCAAAATAATAATCTAACCCTAAATCTTGAATGATGTTAATCTTTTCTGAATCCTTCATCCCGCAATAAAAAGAATGTTCATCGACGGGAAAACCAGCTTTTACTAGCCAGTTTCTCGTACGTTCACAATGCTCCACTGGTCTTGAGGTAATATAATAAATCTCATGTCCTTCAAGTTTAAGCTCGTTCAGAACCTCAACGGCATGTGGAAACGGTGAACAGTCTGTGTAATAAATCTCCTCCAAGGAATCATGCCACATCCTGCTCCCTTCTTGATCACTTAACCCGAAAGGCTCATGGATTTCAAGAGTTGTTAAGCTATGGTAAGCTTCAATAGGAACAGCCTTCTGTAATTTTTTATTATACAAATGAAAGGCATGCTCTCTTAGATTTATTAATGTATCATCGATATCAAACCCAAACTTCATCAGATGTCTGCTTTCTTATTGCTCAATATTTCTACATAAATTAGCCATTTCGATGGCAGAGACAGCAGCATCCCAGCCCTTATTGCCTGCTTTTGTTCCCGCACGCTCAATAGCTTGTTCAATGGAGTCTGTTGTTAACACCCCAAAAATAACTGGAATGCCAGTAGTTAATGCAGTCGCTGAAACACCTTTAGCTGCTTCATTACAAACATAATCAAAGTGAGGCGTTGAGCCACGGATAACGGTACCAAGCGTGATTACTGCATCATATTTTTTACTATTCGCCATTTTTTGAGCAATTAACGGGATTTCAAATGCACCTGGCACCCAAGCGATATCAACGTTTGCTTCTTCAACACCATGTCTTTTTAGCGCATCTTGTGCTCCGCCTAATAATTTGCTGGTAATAAATTCATTAAATCGTCCAACCACGATTCCAACTTTTAATCCTGATCCTACTAAATTTCCTTCAAATGTGTGTCCCATGTGTATGCCTCCAAATAATTATATTTTTGTCTTTATATTAAGGCTTTGTTAAAGTGGTCTGTTGATTTCCGTTCCAGGCACACTTCGCTTTCCGCGGGGCGTTCCGGGAGCCTCCTCGTCGTTCCTCCTGCGGGGTCTCCCGAGACCGCTACTCCCGCAGGAGTCTTTGCGCCTTCCACTCCAATCAACAGAGTATAGAAATTAACAATGTTCTTTAACACAGTCTATATTAATAATGAAACATGTGCCCTAATTTATCATGCTTTGTTCGTAAATAATTGGCGTTTTCTTTTCTCATTTCCATCTGCAGTGGCACTCGCTCAATTACTTCGAGGTCGTAGCCCTTCAAACCTTTAATTTTACGGGGATTGTTCGTTAACAGCATCATTTTCTTAATGCCTAAGTCCTTCAAGATTTGAGCCCCGATGCCGTATTCCCTTAAATCAGCTCCAAAGCCAAGCTTTTCATTCGCTTCAACGGTATCATAGCCTTCTTCTTGCAGCTTATACGCTCTCATTTTATTTAACAGGCCGATTCCGCGTCCTTCCTGGCGCATGTACAAAAGCACGCCATTTCCCGCTTGATTGATTTGACTTAAGGCTGCATGAAGCTGTGGCCCGCAATCACAGCGGTAGGAACCAAAAACATCTCCTGTTAAACATTCTGAATGAACTCTGACAAGAACAGGTGTATCAGGGTCGATTTCCCCCTTCACTAATGCAACATGTTCTTTATCATCAACAAGATTGGAATACCCTACAGCTTTAAAGGTGCCAAATTCTGTAGGCAAATTGATTTCCACCTCACGTTTGACTAAGTTATCCTTTTTGTTTCGATATTCAATCAAGTCTTTAATAGTAATCATTTTTAAGTTTAGCTCATCTGCTATTTTTCTAAGCTGAGGAACACGTGCCATAGTCCCATCTTCATTCATGATTTCACAAATGACCCCCGCAGGCTTAGAGCCGCACAATCTAGCTAAATCTACAGCTGCCTCAGTGTGTCCTGTCCGTCGCAAGACTCCACCTTTTTTTGCGATTAACGGGAAGATATGACCAGGTCTTTTAAAATCACTTGCTTTTGCTTCAGGATCAAGCATGCTTAAGACAGTGGCTGACCTTTCATAAGCAGAAATCCCTGTCGTTGAAAACTTATGATCAATACTGACTGTAAAGGCAGTTCCGTGAGGATCCGTGTTTTTAGAAACCATGGGTATTAAATCCAATTTTTGCGCTAACTCTTCTTCTATCGGTACACATACCAGCCCTCTGCCGTGAGTGACCATAAAATTAATAACAGATGGGGTAGTTTTTTCAGCTAGGGCAATAAAGTCCCCTTCATTTTCTCTATCCTCATCATCACAAACAATGATAACCTTGCCCTCTTTCAGATCCGATAAAGCTTCCTCGATCGTATTAAACATGCCAAACCACTCCTTTTTTATCACTTAACCCATAGCCGTTCCAAACGAAAATATTTTAATAAAATCCATTTTCTTCTAAAAAATTAGCAGTTATTCCTTTTTGGCTCTTTTGCTTATTATCATTTGAAAGGTTTGTTAAAAAATGCCCAACATATTTTCCAATCATATCGCATTCGAGGTTCACTATGTCCCCGGAGCCCTTTAATCCTAATACTGTTTCAGCTAATGTATGAGGTATTAACGATAAAGTAAAGCTGTTCTCCGTTACTGCAAAGACGGTTAAACTTGTCCCATCTACGGCAACCGATCCCTTTAATATGACATATCGCAGCAAGTCTGGGTCTGCTTCAATTTCATAATAAACCGCATTCTCAAGCGCCTGTTTCCTTTTAATGACCCCAGTTCCATCAATATGCCCAGAAACAAAGTGACCTCCAAATCTTCCCCCTGCAGCCATCGCTCTCTCCAAATTTACTTTTGAACCACGCTTTATTGTATGTAAGCTCGTCGCTTTCACCGTTTCAGGCATTACATCAACTGTAAAATGCTTCCCTGAAAAAGAAGTGACGGTAAGACATACTCCGTTGACAGCAATACTGTCACCAAGGTGAACATCTTCAAGTATCCTTTTTGCTTCAATCGTAAGAACAAACGATTCACCCGTTCTTTGCATATTGGCAATGCTTCCTATTTCTTCAATGATCCCGGTAAACATACTAGTTTCTTCTCCTTACATAGGTTCTGCAATGATTCTGATATCATCGCCAATTCGATCTACTTGTTTAATGTTCAATGAAACGGCTTCAGCAATTTTTTCGATCCCATGTCCACCAAATAAAGTTGGCGCCGTTTTTCCGCCAATCAATTTGGGTGCAATATAAGTAATAATCTGTTGAAAAGATCGTTCCTTCAAAAAGCTTCCATGTACTTCAGCGCCACCTTCAACAAAAAGTGAAGTCAATCCCCTTTTTCCGAGAATACCAAGTAAATCCTTTATACGTATGTGGGTCGTTTCCATTTGGATTATTTCAACGCCCCATTCCATGAAAAGTTTGATTTGCTCCTTGGCTACATCATTCCCTGTCACAATCCAAGTCGGTGCTTGCTGATCAGTAATAACCTTGGCATTTAGAGGCATTCTTAAATGAGTGTCAAGAATAATACGGATTGGATTTTTGCCACCGGAAGACATTCTTGTTGTTAAGGATGGATTGTCCTTTATTACGGTATTAACACCAACTAATATCCCATCATGCAGATGGCGGTACTGATGAACATCGGCTCTTGCTTTTTCACCGGTAATCCACATACTTTCACCAGTTACTGTTGCAGTTTTCCCATCTAAACTTGCCGCCGATTTTAATGTGACATACGGCAGACCTGTTTGAATGTTATAAAAAAAGACTTTATTCAGCTCACGAGCTTCCTCTTGGAGTAAACCCACCTCCACTTCAATTCCTGCCTTCTTGATTCGCTCAATACCTGTTCCTGCCACTTGTGGATTTGGGTCAGTTGTTGCCACAAATACTTTCCTCACCCCAGTCCTAATCACCAAGTCACTACAGGGTGGTGTTTTTCCATGATGACTACACGGCTCAAGTGTTACATACAAGGTAGCATCCTTCGCTTTTTCACCAGCCATTTGAATGGCATGTACTTCTGCATGTGGTTCACCTGCTTTTAAATGGGCACCCATTCCGATAATTTGGCCGTCCTTCACGAGCACAGCGCCTACCACAGGGTTTGGAGTAGTTTGACCTAGAGTTCCTTTGGCAAGATTTAAAGCTAGATTCATGTAAAATTTATCGTTCATTTTTTTCTACTCCTTTGAAAAGGATTAAAAAAGACCCTGAAGAAAATTATTCTTCAGGGTCGTTAAAAAGACATTAGGAAATAAAAGCTTAAAAATAGGTATACTTCACCCTACCCATAAACCTCGTTTTTCCTTCTCCCATCCAGACTTTAACTGTCGGCCCTGGAGTTTCACCAGATCCACCGTTTATCCAAGCGGATAACCGGGTCACGGACTAAGAAGCATGGCTTCATCACCGCCGGTTAGGAATTTCACCTGACCCCGAAGGAATTATTTAGATATATTAAATGTTATTATACTTAATTCAAACAGTAAAGGAAAACGCCTTTTAAATTTTCATACAAAAAAACGGCCCTAACTAGGCCGCTTTCTATTCCTTATATGTCTTGATTGGTAAATAAATTTCAAAATGAAGATCTCCTACCGCATTTTGATGTTTATGCTCTTCTTTATAAACTTCTAAACTTAACGCATGGTGATCCTGCTCATATCCATATTCTTTCATCCAATTGAATAATCGAAGGTATGTATGTTCTACTTCCTCTGGTTTTCCTTTATGGGTAGTGTATACATAATTTTTACTAGGAATCGTAAATCCAACCATTCCTTCCGGGATCGAGTCAAGCTTATCTACAGGGGTAGTGACGTAATAGGTGAACTCCGTTTCCCTGCTATGAAAAGGTGCAATGAGAACAGGCTCTTTTGTCTGATAAGGTACTTCTTGCAAACGTGATTCCATTTTGTTAAAGAGACTCGGGATTGTACTTACTTCTGAGTAAGTACCTGTCCACGAAATTCCGACTACCTTAATTTCTTCTTTTTCAATTACTTGGATCCCCAAGCTAATCCCCCCTTTGTTCCATCATATTTCTATTATTCTAAGAATATCCCTTAAAGTCCTGCAAAAATATTTCGACTTCTGAGTTATTTTTAAAGCCAAATAAAAACAACCTTATATGAAGGCTGTTTTGACAGTGTCATTATTTTAAAATACTTGATGAGATATCAAAAGCATTCCAGAGAAAAGCAGCATATATCGCTGAAAGAATCCATGCAAGTAATGGTTTATAGTAATGAATCACCAGAACGGAAAACATGACGAAGCTAAAAAAAGCTGACCACCCTAAATTCCAACCATTTTTATGAATTAATGCACCTAGTTTTAAATCAACGTATTCATTTATTGTATATATTATGGTCCACAATCCGATATTGGCTATCTTCTTAAGGAATGGCTTCGGCATATGACCAAGAAAGATGCTAACTGTTATTGGATATTTTATTAACATCACCAAAAAGGCTATATGAGTATGTTTAGCCCAACCTTTATCACTTCCTACAGGCACATATTCCCACATACTATGCTTATAGAACAAATATTGATAGACCAAATCACCTACCATTAAAAAGAGAAAGGTGGGATAAAAGGCTTTCCAGTTTTTCCAATTTCCCCATTTGATTGCTGAAAAAATATAAATGGCCCCGTATATTACATTCAGATTCACCAGGATGCTCCTTCGCACTCTTAATACACCTATTATTTCCAATTAATTGTAAAATTATCAATAACAAAGGGTGCGCGAAGTTTCTTCGTTTCAATTTGAATAGCTACAAGCTGCTGGTAGGATGAATAACCTCCAAAATACCCATTATCACTAGAAGCGTTATACAAATTCCCAAACATTTTTCTTTCTAAATAATCATAATAAAAGGATCCTTTTTCAAAAGACAATGGTATGTTGCCAATTTTAGCTTCTGCGGTTATAGCCAGCTTTTCACTTCTCTCTTTTGCAATCAACTGATGATGATTGTTTATAATTGAGGCAATTTCAGCGATCACCTCTTGTGATCTTTCATAGGCAATCCCTCTTGTCGTGATAGCTAAGGTATACGGTTCATCAGCAAAAACAATTGCAGCATCGTTATAAATTAAATTCATTGGAATCATTCCAACTTTATGGGCAACCGGCACATCCTTTATACCCTGTGGAATAGTTGTGTTATAAACAGTATGTTCTAGGTACTGGACAAGCTTTTTCCCATTGACGCTTTGGTTTGCGTATCGATACAGTTCCTCTGTATATAGAGTTAAATCGTCAGCTGAGGTCGTATTCCTGCCACCTGGATAGGCATACTCAGCTCCGAGGCTTTTTAAAAATGAAACAAACTGATTGGGTCTTACCCGCTCTTTCAACATAATAAATGCAATATTATCACTATAAATCAACGCTTTTTCGACAAGTTCATCAATAGTATAGACCGAACCCACCTTGTCATTCTGGATGACACCACTGCCGCCATAATAATGCCGGCTTTGATAAGTTAATGTCTCGTTTAAGTCAATCTGACCCTCATCAGCAAGCTTCATCACGAATAAGGCTAACGGAAGCTTGATGGTACTCGCAGCTGGCACTTCCGTATTGCTATTTAATGAATAGCCTTCATTTGTAACAAGATTTTGATAACGAAGGGTCACTTTTCCTTGGTACGGCTTTATGTATTGGGCTAGATCAGCCTGAAGGTCAGTTATGGGCTGGTTTTCCTCTGCCTTTCCTGTTGATTTGATGCCCCCCTGTGTTATTAATAGCAAAGTTAAAACGGTAATGAATATTCTTTTTACTAACACTTTTTCCCCTCCTAGTCACTAAGAACTAGTTTAATAGGGGAAATTTAAAAACATTGTCGAAATGTGTAGAAAATGTAAGTTTTTTGTAGTGCAACTTAATTATGTAATTTTTTTATGAAGATTTTTTCCCATTGTTTCCATGGGATTATGTTTTTAAAGAAAAGAGTTGTTTTTACTCCTTTACCAATTGGAAATCTTAAATTAGATCGACCGCCTATTGAGATTCTTGCTATTTTTTCTGCCACTTCCTTAGGGTCACCGAAGTTTCCTTCACCCAATTGGATGTAGTCTTCAATTTTCTTCATATATTCATAGTAAGGAGATTCTGTTTGTAACGATAATGTGGTCACTTGCTTTCCTGTGGACCAGATATTAGTCTTATACGATCCTGGCTCAATCAAGACAACATCAATGCCAAACGGAACTAATTCTAAGCGAAGGCTTTCACTCCAACCTTCCAATGCATGTTTGGAAGCTACGTAGGGCGAAAGTCCCGGAAAAGCAATTTTCCCACTAATGCTACTGACATTAATAATTTTACCTTCCCCTTGCTTGCGCATAAAAGGTAGAACGGTCTTAGTTACTGCTATGACTCCAAAAAAATTAGTATCAAATTGCTGTCGGTATTCTTCCATCGTAATTTCCTCAACAAACCCTGCAGCAGCATAGCCAGCATTATTCACGAGAACATCAACCCTGCCAACACGTTCAATTAGTGCGGCTAATCTTCCAATTGAACTCTCTGAAGTAACATCTAGTTCATGAACTATTATATTTGATTGTATTGAGAGTCTTTCTGTCTCGTTTAATAGCTCCACACTTCTTTCTGCATTTCTCATTGTTGAGATTACTTGAAAACCCGATTTAGCTAACTCTATAGCTGTTAATAGTCCAAAACCACTTGAAGCTCCGGTTACAATTGCAATTGGTTGATTCATATATCAATTCCCCCATTATTTTACTATCTATAATACCATGAAAAAAGACCGTTCAACTTTTTGAACGGCCTTTGCTTGTTTGATTGTCTTGCTGTTTTATTTTACTCCTTGGGGAATAGCTAAATTCAATCCCTTAGCTATTCTTTCACCATACTCTGGATCTGCTTTATAAAAATGCTGAATTTGACGGAGTTTAATATCGTCTCTTTCCACTGGCTTCATTGCGCCAACAATGGTTTCAACGAGTCGTGCTCTTTCTTCTTCGGACATTAAGCGGTACAGGTCACCAGCCTGCGTATAATGATCATTTTGATCATAGGCTACCTGCTCAGCTACACCTGATACCTGGAATGCAGTCTGTTTATGTTCCGGTGCTTCTTTTGGTCCCCCGAAGCTGTTTGGCTCGTAGTAAACAGAGCCTCCTCCATTATTATCAAAACGCATCGCACCATCACGTTGATAGTTATTTACCTCTGTCTTCGGACGGTTAATTGGAAGTAAATTATGGTTTGGTCCTACACGGTAGCGATGTGCATCAGAATACGCAAAAATACGACCCTGAAGCATTTTATCTGGTGATGCTTCGATACCAGGAACCATTGTTCCAGGAGAGAACGTTGCCTGCTCTACTTCTGCAAAGTAGTTTTCAGGGTTGCGATTTAGGACCATACGACCTACCTCAATTAGTGGATAATCCTTGTGTGACCATACTTTTGTCACATCAAATGGATCAAAGCGGTACGTTTCAGCATCTTCAAATGGCATGATTTGAACATGGAGTCTCCATGCAGGGAAATCTCCATTTTCAATGGCATTATATAAATCCTCCGTATGGTAATCCGGATGATCACCTGCTAATTTTGCCGCCACTTCAGGTGACATGTTTTTGACACCTTGTTCCGCTTTAAAATGATATTTTACCCAAACAGCTTCCCCCTCTTGATTTACCCATTTGAAGGTATGGCTCCCGTATCCATTCATATGACGAAGTGTAGCTGGTAATCCACGATCACCCATTAAGTACGTCACTTGGTGCAAGGATTCTGGTGATAATGACCAGAAATCCCAGACTGCATTTGGATTTTTCAAATGAGTTTTTGGATCTCTTTTTTGTGTATGAATAAAATCAGGGAATTTTATCGCATCACGAATAAAGAAGATAGGGGTATTGTTCCCAACTAAATCATAGTTTCCTTCTTCCGTGTAAAATTTCACAGCAAAGCCCCGTGGGTCACGAACTGTATCAGCTGAGCCCAGCTCTCCTGCCACAGTTGAGAATCGAATAAACATTGGAGTTTGTTTACCCACACCATTGAACAATTTTGCCTTTGTGTATTTGGACATATCATTAGTTACTTCAAAGTAGCCATGTGCTCCAGCTCCTTTTGCATGAACCACACGCTCAGGTACTCGTTCACGGTTGAAGTGAGCTAATTTCTCTAGTAAATGTACATCTTGAAGTAATGTTGGGCCGCGTGAACCAGCAGTCATAGAATTTTGATTATCACCAACTGGTGCCCCATTTCCTGTTGTTAAATGCTTGTTAATGTTGTTACTCATTTAATCACCTCGTAAACTATTTTTTGAACTTAACTAGATTATAATATAAATCTTATTAAAATCAATACTAATTTATAATAATTTTAAACTAATATTGATTATCAATTAGTTGACGTGTACCCACTACTACATAGGTATTAAAAATATGGGACGTTATGCCAAAATTAAGAAATAACGTCCTAAAAAATTCTTTCAACTGTGAGGATTCATTATTAATATAGAAAAAAATAGATTATACTGTAGGTAACGTATATTTTAGGAGGATTATTATGAGTGAAATAAATCAAACAAACCAAACCGAGGAACCAAAAAAGAAGATCAGTTTACAAGAAGCGATGAAGCAGCAGCTTTTAAATAAAAAGAATAAATCCACTTCAGGGAATGCCTCATCGAATAACGCTAATGCGACGCAAAAAATGAAAAGTCAGCAAACCAAGAAAGTAAGTAACTCACGGAGAAAAATGGGTGTCTAACGGCCAAAATCGAAAGGACATTTATCCAGGTTTGGCAGTTAAAATTGTCCTAAAGGCTGATCAAAGAAGCGGCAAATTAACTGCCGGTGTGGTAAAGGATATTCTAACCAATTCCAGTTTTCATCCTCATGGGATTAAAGTGAGGCTGACAGATGGACAAGTTGGCAGAGTACAGGAAATACAAAATATTTAATAGCAACTGTTAAAAAAATTTTTCATGAGCCTCTTCCATGTTGGTGGAGGCCTTTTTGCATAAAAAAACAGACTCCGTTTTGGAGTCTGTTCTATTGGTGGGTCATTATGATTTACGAACGTTAACCGCTTGTGGTCCACGTTGTCCATTTTCAATTTCAAACGTAACCTCTTGACCTTCATCCAATGATTTGTATCCTTCGCCTTGAATCGCAGAGAAGTGTACGAATACGTCCTCTCCACCTTCACGCTCAATGAATCCAAATCCTTTTTCACTGTTAAACCATTTTACTTTACCATGTTCCATTTCTTTGTAGCCTCCTAGCATGTACCTTATACATGAAATTGCAATATACTTGCCTGATTATTTTTACCCGCAAATTTAAAGCTTATACTCACATGTAAAAAAAATTATTATTTACTTTTTTATTCTTTATTTAATGGATGGGAGCAACTAGTGCCCGTTAGGAAGAAAATCAAGATTTCGAGCTCATAGGACCTCTCTATGCGACCTTTTTTACTTAAAAATCTAGATTACGGTCACATAGGACTCCTCTATGTGACCCTTTTACTTAAAAATCTAGATTACGGGCTCGTAGGACCTCTCTATGCGACCTTTTTTACTTAAAAATCTAGATTCCGGGCTCGTAGGACCTCTCTATGCGACCTTTTTTACTTAAAAATCTAGATTACGGGCTCATAGGACTCCTCTATTCGACCCCTTTACTTGAAAATCAAGATTACGGGCTCATAGGACCTCTCTATGCGACCTTTTTTACTTGAAAATCAAGATTACGGGCTTATAGGACTCCTCTATGCGACCTTTTTACTTGAAAATCTAAATTACGGGCTCATAGGACCTCTTCTCTACGCGACCTTCTTTACTTGAAAAAGCAGTGTAATTAATCGGAACGACTAGTAATGTTTTTATCTTCCGTTCCTTCAGAGAACCCATTTATAAATGGCTTTGGCAACTCCGTCTTCTTCGTTTGTTGAGGTAATCCAGTCGGCAGACTCTTTCACAATGTCCTGGGCATTCCCCATTGCAACGCCGATCCCCGCTTCTTTAATCATCATTAGATCATTCATACTATCCCCAACAGCCATAACATTTTTCATTTCAATGCCCAAGCGGCTGCAGACCATTCTGAGCCCTTTAGCTTTATTAATCCCCTGCGGATTCACTTCGATATTTTTTAATGTTGAATTGGTAAGTTCAAACTCACCTTTTGCTTCAAGCACTTGTTTAATTAGCTCTCTTGTTGCATCATCGTCAATAGTAAACCCAAATTTCAACCAATCGATACTATGTAAGTCCTCTGGCATTTCATTATGCCAGCTACGCTCTGTACTGATTGCCCAAAACTTGGTTTGATGTTGTTGTGTTAGTTCCCACATCCATTGGATCAGCTCGGAGTTCACCAGGTTTCTTTCCACTAATTGCCGTTTATCATCCCAAATTTCACTGCCATTAACTGTTACTAAATATGAGGTGAGCTCAAGTGATTCGGCATGCTCCCGACTTGTATGAAAGGAGCGTCCGGTGCTTAATACAACAGCTATCCCCTTTTCCTGTGCCTCCTTAATCGCCTGGCGGTTGGTATCAGAAATCTGGCCTTTTTTATTCAAAAGAGTACCATCCATATCGAGCGCGACAAGTTTGATCTCTACATCATTTAAAAAATTATCCATATGTATGAATTCTCCTTTCGCCATTTCCTTACTAGGGTAACACCTTTTTGGATAAATAATCAAAACTTTTAGTTTACATAATTATATTACACTAAACCTCAAAAAGAACCCTTCTATGTTCAGAAGAGTTCTTTTTGAAATTTATCTCTGAAATTGCACACGATGAAGGTTTGCAAAAATACCGTCTTGTTCTAACAACTCATCATGACGGCCTTCCTCTGCTATTCCTTCTTCTGTTACCACAATAATGCGATCGGCGTTGCGTATGGTCGCCAGTCTGTGGGCAATAATAAGTGTAGTTCTGTTTTGAGCGAGCTCCATCAATGCTTCTTGAATCACCATTTCCGTTTCTGTATCTAACGCAGAGGTGGCTTCATCCAAGATTAAAATCGGAGGATTCTTTAAAAACATTCGTGCAATGGCAATACGTTGTTTTTGGCCACCGGAAAGTTTCAAACCTCTTTCACCAATTTGCGTTTCATATCCATCTGGTAATGAAGC
The DNA here is from genome assembly GCF_047302305.1 of Neobacillus phoenicis. Lineage (NCBI taxonomy): Bacteria > Bacillati > Bacillota > Bacilli > Caryophanales > Bacillaceae > Neobacillus > Neobacillus phoenicis. Next base: position 3,652,778 of record NZ_CP154847.1, read on the forward strand.
AATGAACTGTTCAAGATGTGCACGGCGAGCTGCATCAGCAATTTCTTCATCTGTTGCATGATGCTTTCCATACGCAATATTCTCACGGAGAGTTCCTGTAAATAGAAACACATCTTGCTGGACGATTCCTATTTGTGAGCGTAACGATTTTTTCGTCATGTCGCGAATATCCATTCCGTCAATGGTGATTCCGCCGCTATTTACATCGTAAAACCTTGGAATCAAAGAACAAATGGTTGTTTTTCCTGCTCCGGATGGGCCAACAAAAGCTACCGTTTCACCCGCCCGTATCTCTAATTGAATATGTTCAAGAACAGATTTATGCCGATCATAACGGAAAGAAACATCATTAAATACAATATTTCCTTTTAATGACTCAACCTCAACCGCATCTTTTGTGTCCTTTACATCAGGTTCTGAATCAATTAATTCAATAAATCGCTTAAATCCAGCCATTCCTTTTGGATAAAGCTCCATAATGGCACTGATTTTATCAATCGGTTTAAATAGAACATTTACATATAGGACAAACCCAACCAGCGATCCATACGTCAAATGACCTGTAAAGCTCAACCATGCTCCATATACAAGAACGACTATGGTAATGAGACGTGTCATCATATAAATACCTGATAAGCTAAATGACATAACCCGGTATCCACCTAATTTTGCCGCACGATAGGTTTTATTATTCTTTTTAAATCTAGCAATCTCAAATTCTTCATTTGTGAACGATTGAACGACGCGACTCCCTGATACACTGTCCTCTACTCGTGCATTCACATCTGCAATGCTTGAATACATTTGCCCCCATGCTTTATTCATTTTCAAATTACAAACAACAACTAGTATCATTAAAAATGGAAGCACTAAAATAGCAACAAATGCCAGTTTAACGTTGATTGTCAACATAATCCAAAACGCACCAATAAAGGTCATCATTGCAATAAATACATCTTCTGGTCCATGATGGGCAAGTTCACCAAGATCAAAGAGATCATTCGTAATTCTGCTCATGATATGCCCAGTTTTCGTATTATCAAAGAAACGGAACGACTGCTTTTGAACATGTTCAAACAACTCTTGTCTCATGTCTGTTTCAATATTAATTCCCAGCTTATGCCCCCAATAATTCACAATAAATTGTAAGAAGGTGCTCAATAAGTATAGAAGGAAAAGACCAATACTAACGGCCACAATCGTTTGCCAGTCCCCTCCAGGCAGTAATTTATCAATAAACCACTGCACTGCTAACGGAAAAGCCAATTCTAAAATGGCTACGATAACCGCGCTACTAAAGTCAAACATAAACAGTCTCTTATGCGGACGATAATATGAAAAAAAACGACGAATCATAGATAATCTCCTTTTTTCTAAGATAGCAATAATAGGATTATACGAGAAAAATGTAAACAATTTCAAGTTTTTTGAAAATTACAGTTTAAAAAAACGCTTGGATTACTTTCCAAACGTTTTTGCGTGATTAGATTAATGATGATGGTGGACGCCCTTTGATGGATTGGTAATCAGCCATTCTTCTTTTGGGACATGGAAGAACTGGATCCAAATATTATCTAAATATTCATTGTTTTTTTCTACAATAAAATCAATATCCTTATCCGATTGAACCACTACATCATTTTCTGTTGGAGTATCGAGCCTCAAGTCATAGTGGGCATGATCTCCATGAATACTTGTCACATAAACTCGAAACATTTTTCCTTGTGCTTCCTCTTGATCAAGCATTTTTTTCAAAGCTTTTGCTGCATTGCGGTTAATTTTGACCTTCATAATTATGCTCTCCTCTTTCTATGTATTCACTATTATTATCCCATGTTTGTAAAGAAATAGACAACTATAAGTGCTATAGAACGGCCTTTGCAACACTTTTACCAAATCATCCCATGAATAGGATTTTTTATCCTTAACAAATTTGTCACAACTTTTTTCAAAAACCTATGTTAACATCACATCTATGTTGTTAATATTGTGTTAGGGAAAGAAAACATACGAATTATTATTATCTAATAATCAATTTAATCATGTTTCTAAGTTTTTTAATGCAAAGGAATAACTTTAGCAAAGTTTGTGAATGAATTCACGAACAAATCTAAAAAAACGAACAATTATTGGAGGGGAAAAATCTCAATGTTTAAAAAGAACTACTTCGTTCCACTACTAGCTTTACTGCCTGTATTGCTTTTAAGCGGCTGCGATACGAATATGCTTGTTTTTGAACCCAAAGGTCCTGCAGCAAGAGATATTCTAGACTTAATCAACTGGTCACTCATCTTCATGCTCCTTGTTGTTGTTGTCGTTTTTGGTTTATTTGGCTATATCATTTGGAAATACCGCGCAACACCTGAAAATAAAGATTACGAGCCACCTGAAGAACACGGTAGCACAAAATTGGAGTTTATTTGGACTTTTATTCCTATTCTGATCGTAATTGCTTTAACAATTCCAACTGTAACAACTATTTATAAATTGGAAAAACCACCTGTTGGCTATGAAGATAAGAAACCAATTGTGATTCACGTTACATCTGCCGACTGGAAATGGATTTTTAGTTATCCAGAACAAGGTATTGAAACAGTTAACTATGTTAACATTCCCGCAGGTACACCTGTTGAGTTTAAATTAACATCTGCTGGTACTATGCAATCCTTCTGGGTGCCTGAATTAGGCGGTCAGAAATACACAATGAATAAAATGGAAACTCAATTGTACCTTACTGCCGATAATCCTGGGGAATTTTTAGGCCGTAACACAAACTTTAACGGAAAAGGTTACGCTGAAATGGAATTTACCGTTGAAGCAAAGTCACCAAAAGACTTTGATAAATGGGTTAAGGACGTTAAAGATAAGGCACCTAAATTAACGGAGAAAAAATACAATGAACTCCTAAAGCCTACACATTTAGGACGTGAAACATTTATTGGTACACATTTAGCTTGGGTTGACCACGCAAAAATGAATTCTAAGACTTATACAAACCCTGAATTATATGAGGTCCATGGCGTCAAAGGAAAGATCTTTAAAGATGAAGAACCTAGCGGCGAGTCTATGGAAAGTATGAATATGGATGAAAATTCTAATGGAGGTGAACACGATGGGCATTAATTGGCATGACTTCTTCATCGTGGGGAACCCTTTAATACTAGGTTCTCAGATTGCTATTGCTCTAACAATGGTAGGTATTGTAGCTGGAGTTACCTATTTAAAAAAGTGGAAATGGCTCTGGCGTGAATGGCTTACAACTGTTGACCATAAACGAATCGGTATCATGTACATCATCTCAGGTGTATTAATGTTCTTCCGTGGTGGAGTGGATGGGCTATTAATGAAAGCTCAAACTTCACGCCCAGAAATGCAATTTTTAGATGCACAGCACTATAACGAAATTTTCACCACTCATGGTGTAATCATGATTTTATTCGCAGCTATGCCACTTTTAATTGGTTTAATGAACGTCGTTATTCCACTGCAAATCGGAGCACGTGACGTTGCGTTTCCGCAATTGAATGCACTAAGCTTCTGGTTATTCTTTGCAGGCGCAATGCTGTTTAACATTTCTTTCGTTGTTGGTGGTTCACCAGATGCTGGTTGGACAGCCTACTTCCCACTTGCAGGGAAAGAATTCACTCCAGGTATCGGTAACAACTATTATGCAATTGCCTTACAGATTGCCGGTATTGGAACACTGATGACAGGTATTAACTTTGTCGTAACAGTCTTAAAAATGAGAACAAAGGGCATGACCTTAATGAGAATGCCGATGTTCACTTGGACATCATTTGTTGCTTCCATTATCATTATTGCTGCGTTCCCAATCTTTACTGTAGCACTTGCTCTAATGACATTTGACCGTATTTTCGGTACCCATTTCTTTACGCTAAGCGGCGGTGGAATGGATATGATGTGGGCAAACTTATTCTGGCTATGGGGACACCCTGAGGTATATATTGTTGTTCTTCCAGCCTTTGGAATGTTCTCAGAAGTTATTTCAACTTTTTCTCGAAAAATGTTATTCGGTTATAAATCAATGGTCTTTTCCGTTGTCGGTATTGCGTTCTTAAGCATGCTTGTATGGGTTCACCACTTCTTTACAATGGGTGCTGGACCAGCAGTTAACTCTGTATTCTCGATTACAACCATGATGATTGCAATTCCAACTGGTGTTAAAATGTTTAACTGGCTGTTCACCATGCGCAAAGGTCGTATTCAATTCACGACTGCCATGCTTTGGGCACTAGCATTCATACCTTGCTTTGTCATTGGTGGGGTAACTGGTGTAATGCTTGCAATGGGTGCAGCCGATTATCAATATCATAATACTTTATTCCTTGTTGCTCACTTCCACTATGTATTAATTCCTGGTGTAGTGTTTGCGGTATTTGCTGGTCTTTACTACTGGTGGCCAAAGATGTTTGGACATATGTTAAATGAAAAGCTTGGAAAGATTCACTTCTGGTTCTTTGTCATTGGTTTCAATTTAACGTTTATGCCAATGTTCTTCCTTGGTCTAAACGGAGCCGTTCGTCGTTCATATACCTATTCTGTTGAATCAGGCTATGCACCATTATTCTTAGTTTCAGCCATTGGGGCAGTTATTCTAGCAATCGGTTTTGGTGCCCTCTGCTACAACATTTATTGGAGTGCACGTTATGCAGACCGCAATATCTCTAACGATCCTTGGGATGCAAGAACACTTGAGTGGGCGACTGCTTCACCTGTTCAATTCTATAACTTTGCGAAACAACCAGAAGTTAAATCACTTGATGCATTCTGGTATATGAAGAAAAACAACGAAGGTCTTACTATAAGCGATGATGAAATTAAAGAAATTCACATGCCAAGTAATTCAGGTTTACCAATCTATATGGGCTTCATTTTTGGTGTAGCCGGTTTCTTCTTGGTATTCGAATGGAAGATCGCCGCTCTTGTGGCAACGGTTGGAATTTTAGCTGGACTAATCATTAGATCCTTTGATTATAATGACGGTTTCCATGTTCCAGTCGAAGAAATTAAAGCAACTGAAAAAGCATGGCGAAACGTCGATAAAGGGGTGAACAACCATGTCAGCTAATGTGAATACAGCACTGCCTCTCGAATATCAAACTGAACAAAACAGAATGAACATCTTAGGATTTTGGATTTTCCTTGGGGCAGAAATCATCCTATTCGGTACACTATTTGCGGTATTCTCCGTATTAAATGCAAGATATGCAGGAGGACCTACTCCTAAAGATCTTTTTGAAATAAAAGATGTCATGGTTGAAACCATTCTCTTATTAACTAGTAGTTTTACCATGGGACTAGCGATTTTTGAGATGCGCCGTCATAACCGTAATGGTTTATTATTATGGTTCATCATTACTCTATTACTCGGTGCAGGGTTTGTCTTTATGGAAGTCACTGAATTTATCCACTATGTCCATGAGGGAGCAACCATGCAAACTAGTGCCTTCCTATCAAGCTTCTTTGTTTTGTTAGGCACACACGGTCTTCACGTATCCATGGGTATTGGCTGGGCTACTATGGTTATTATTCAAATCTTCAAAAGAGGGTTAACGCAAGTGACAGCTAGAAAAACATTTATTATTGGCTTATACTGGCACTTCTTAGATGTAGTATGGATCTTTATCTTTACATTTGTGTATTTAGCAAGGATGGTGTCATAAATGGCTAAAAATACAAAAGGGTTTCCCATTACACATGTTTTAGGATTTATTTTGTCACTCGTGCTCACCTTCGCAGCACTTGGTGTCGCATTAAAAACATCATTACCATTTAAAACAATTCTTTGGATTATTGGCTCACTTGCTGTCATCCAAGCTGGTCTACAGCTGTTCATGTTCATGCATATGAATGAAGGAGAAGACGGTAAGTCCAATTTAGTAAACATCGGATATGCCTTTTTCATTGCAGTCGTAACTGTTGGAGGGTCAATCTGGGTAATGTCTTTCGGAATGTAAAAAAAAGGTGTCAGGCGTTCCATGTGAAATGTTCACATGGTGCCTGACACCCTTTTTTTATTTAGGATTATTTTTTCTTTTTGTGCGGACTAATTGATATCCTATAAACGCGACATAAAGTGGAATGGCTACATAGATGAAGTATGGAAAGCGATGCTGTTCCTTTTTAAAAACAAGATAAATGGCATAACCAAGAAAAAGTGTAATGATAATTCCGTATTTGGGTAGCGGAATATCCTTTAAACTAGGTATTTTTATCGTACTCACCATTAAATAGCAAAGTACAAAAAACGCAATTGGAAGAATAATTGCAGGCATTTTTCCATGAAACAAAGTTAACAGTGTTAACAATCCACCTGCCGCCGTAATTGGAACACCCGTAAAATACTTAAGTGAGGATTTTACAGCGTTAATATTGAAACGAGCCAGTCGGTAGGCACCGAACAATGGGAATAGACCTGCTATGGCCATACCGGCCACTCCAAAGTCACTGAAATAAGAATAATAAGCCATCATGGCAGGCGCCACCCCAAAGGTTACAATATCCGCCAATGAGTCGAGCTCTTTACCTAATTCACTTTCCACACGTAGCATACGTGCAATTCGCCCATCCATGCTATCGAGCATCATCCCAATTAAGATTAATATAGCTGCGTTTTTATAATCCCCTTGTGCTGAATACATTACCGATAAAAAGCCAAAGAATAAATTTGCAAGGGTAAATAAATTAGGAATACTGTTTCTAATAATATGTATCACTCCAAAAATAATTATAAAATTTAAGCCACTTCTTTTTCTCGCTTATGTTTCTTATTATACTTCTTTTCCATATAAAATTGGAAAAACAAAATAGCAGTTGTTAACCAAAAACCACTTGCAAAATACCCTCCAATGATATCACTTGGATAATGGACTCCTAAGTAAATTCGGCTAATCCCAATCGAAAAGATTATTCCGACACTCACAAAAATCAACAGCATCCTTCCCCATCTGCTGGATATATGACGCCAAAGCAGAAAGGATACGATTCCATATACTGTAAAAGCATTCATCGCATGTCCACTAGGAAAGCTGTACCCCCCAACTTCGATTAAGCGATGTAATTCTGGTCGCGTTCTTTTAAAAAATTGTTTCAAGAGTTCATTTAATATCGCTGAACCCATGATAGCTGCCACAAATAAGATTAGTTCTAAACGATGATGCAATACTTTGTAAAGGAAAAATAAAAGTAAGATGCTCAGTCCTATGACAACAGGAGCCGATCCAATCGTGGTAAAAAACTTCATCGTGCGCGTTAATCCAATCGATTCCAATCCTTGAATATAATCGATAACTTGATGATCGAATTGATTAATCTTTTGGTCACTAATAAACAATGATATCAAACTAAAGCCCAATATGGAAATAGCGCTAATGAAAAAAGCGATGACCAGTCTTATTTTTAAACTCATGTATGATAATCCTTTCAATTTTAATCCCATAGGAAACTATATATACCATCACACGAAGTAGTATTTGACGGTGAACTTGTGCAGGTAGTCTAGGTGACCTAAATTCTTCTCCATCAACCTTTTCGGGCGGTAAATCCTGGCTATGTGACCTAAAACCTTCTCCTTCAGGCATTTCGGGCTCATAGAGACTGTCTATGCGACCTTAACCCTTCTCCATTAGGCATTTCGGGCTCATAGAGACTGTCTATGCCACCTTACCCCTTCTCCTTCAGGCATTTCGGGCTCATAGAGACTGTCTATGCGACCTTAACCCTTCTCCTTCAGGCATTTCAGGCTCATAGAACCCTTCTATGCGACCTTAACCCTTCTCCTTCAGGCATTTCGGGCTCATAGAGAGACCTTAACTCTTCTCCTTCAGGCATTTCGGGCTCACAGAACCCCTCTATGCGACCGTACCCCTTCTCCATTAGGCATTTCGGGCTCATAGAGACTGTCTATGCCACCTTAACCCTTCTCCTTCAGGCATTTCGGGCTCATAGAACCTCTCTACGCGACCTTAACCCTTCTCCATCACGCAATTCCGGCTCGTAGAACCCGGCTACGTGACCTTTCCCCTCATCCGTCAACGAAATTAAGCATTCAGATATTCTATCTTAGAGACTTTCCATTAAATTTCTTCCCACAGGATTAGTATGTCAAATAATCATAATCAATTCGTTAGTAATATGAAAACTCGCCAATTGGCGAGTCTTCATTATAACGCCTTAGCTTTATAAACAGTCTCTTCAGCTTTATCTTTAGAAAACAGAAACCCTGCCACAGCAATACCAACTAATACAACATAGAACGTTACTTTCCATTCCGTCGAATGAGCAAATTCCTCATTTAAAATAGCTAACGACGGGTGCGAAAGTGTGTAGACAGCTAGTTTTACCCCTACCCAGCCTACGATCGTAAAAGCTGCAATTTCTAACCCCGGCTTTTTTTCAAGAAGCTTCACAAAGAGATTGGCTGCAAAACGCATAATGATTAGTCCAATAATACCACCTGCAAAAATAACTAAGAACTTACCACCATCTAATCCCCCAATATTAGGAAGCGGGGTATCTGGGAGTACAACAGCCATTGCAACGGCTGCAAGAATGGAGTCCACAGCAAAAGCAATATCAGCTAGTTCTACCTTAAACACCGTACTCCAGAAACTACCCGCTTTTTTAGTCTCATTCTTCTCCTTCGTTTCTTCTGCTTTTCCCTTAATGACCTTTCGGAAAACATGATTTCCTGCCATAAATAATAAATAAAGCGCGCCAATTGCTTGAACCTGCCAAACATCGACCAAAAAAGAAATAACAAACAATGATGCAAAGCGGAAAACAAATGCTCCAGCTAAACCATAAAATAAAGCTTTTTTCCGCTCTTCTTCAGGAAGGTGCTTGACCATAATTGCCAGCACTAACGCATTGTCTGCTGCTAAAAGGCCTTCAAGCACAATGAGAATAAGCAATACCCAGCCATACTCGAGTAATAGAGATACATCCATGAAAAATCCTCCTCTAAAAGATATGTTTTTTCTAAAATACTCCCTAGCGCCAAATAAAAAGGCCTTTACTGCTTACCAGTAAAGGCCTTAAAACACAGAAAAAGACCTTTACAGTAAAGTAAAGGTCTTGCTAACAACGTCCATGTTGCCAATAAAGCCGGAGAAACATGTTTCTCGAAATGACGACTTTATTGTAGCAGCTACTCCCCTTTAAAAAGGAAATATTTTATTACTAATAATATATTAAACTTTTAATGAAATGTCAAGGGTCACTTCAAAGTTTAATACAGTCTTTGCTCATACCCCTCATGAAGGCTTGCTTCCACTTCATCCACGGTTACATCCTTGATACTGGCATGAGCAGCTAAAATCTTTGCTGCTCTTGGTAAAGATTCCTTATCCAGCCAACTCACAGGATTCCAAAGGCCAGAGCGTATCAAGGCTTTCGCACAGTGAATAAAGCACTCCTCTACCTCAACCCCAATTCCCACTAAAGGCGCCTTCCCATTAACCGCCATCTTCTCTAATAAATCCTCATCTGTTACTAAACATGCTTTCCCATTTACACGAAGAGTTTCTCCAAGATTTGGGATCAAAAATTGCAGTCCAACATAAGGATTTTCAAGAATATTATTCATCGAATCAACACGTTTGTTTCCTGGTCTTTCAGGTATGACAAGTTGCTTTTCATTTAAAACCAATACAAACCCTGGCTGATCTCCTCGAGGTGAAACATCACAATGACCACTTTTATTAGTAGTAGACATAACCAAAAATGGCGACAAGCTAATAAAATTTTTGCAATGAACATCTAAATGATCAATCACCTTTTTTTGTGCTCTTTCACTCGGAGTTCCCATCAGATTTCGAAGTTCGTCTTTTGTTGTTATCTTCTTTTTAAAGCTTAGATTTTCCTGCATCTACACTTCATCCTCTATAGTTCGTATACTTCCGTATACTTCTTCTCTAAGTACTCAACGAGATAATCAGCATTTAATTCTTCACCTGTTACTTTTACAATTAACTCATTGGGAGTATAAAGCTTACCGTACTGATGGATCTTTTCCTTTAACCATTCCTGAATTAAATCAAACCGGCCGTTTTCAATATGGTTATTAAACTCAGGTAATTCCTTTTGGATGGTACGAAGGATCTGGGCAGCATAGAGATTCCCTAATGAATAGGACGGGAAGTAACCAATTCCACCAAAGGACCAATGGACATCCTGAAGAACGCCCTCTGTATTCGTATTAGGTGTAACACCAAGGTAATCCTGCATTTTTTGGTTCCAAATAGCCGGAAGATCTTTCACTTCAATCTCACCGCCAATTAAAGCTTTTTCGATTTCATAGCGGAGCATGATGTGAAGATTATAGGTTAATTCATCTGCTTCAACACGGATAAATGATGGCTCCACTGTATTAACTGCACGATAAAAATCTTCAACAGAAACATTTTTCAATTGGTTCGGGAAATACTCCTGAAGCTTTGGATAAAAATACTTCCAGAATTCCTTACTGCGTCCAACCATATTTTCTAAGAATCGGGATTGTGATTCATGAATACCAAAGGAAGCACCGCTTTGAAGGACTGACTCCTCGAAGGCTGGATTAACATGTTGTTCATAGATTCCATGACCCGCCTCATGAATTGTACCAAATAAAGCGGAACGGACATTCTTTTCTAAATAACGGGTGGTTAAACGGACATCTCCCGTATTAACGGTTTGTGCAAATGGATGAACCGTTTCGTCCAGTCTTCCTGCGTTCATATCAAAACCAATAATCGGTAAAATAAAGCGATTAAATTCTTTTTGTTTTTCAATTTCAAATGATTGATTGAAAATTTCCACTTTAGTTGGTTTTCCATTTTTATTAATGCGTTCTAATAGCTTTACACTAGATTCTCTGAGTTTAGCAAATAGAGGATCTAATTTTTTTACAGTTAATCCTGGCTCAAACTCATCCAACAAGGCATCGTATGGATGCTCCTCATAGCCATAAATTTCAGCGAACTTTCGCTTATACTCTACTATTTTCTCTAAGGAAGGAAGGTAACGGGCAAAATCATTGTTTTCCCTAGCCTCTTCCCATGCATCATTCGCTTGTGCTGTAAGTATGCTATATTCCTGAAAAAGTTCAGCCGGTATACTTTTGGATTTTTGATAATACTCTTTGTATTCTCGTACTTTCGCTTTTGTCAATTCGTCTAATCCCTCAGTGTTTTCAGTAGACGATAATGTATCTAACAGGTCACCCATTTCTTGTGAGACCGAAAGTTTAAAGACCTCCGTTCTAAGTGTTCCTGTTGCTTTAGCAAACACACTTCTCCCTTTTTTCGGAGCCATTACCTTTTGATCCCAGTCTGCCAATCCTATAATACTTGAAAAATGAGTAATCTTTTCATCTAATGCTTTGAACTGCTCTAACGCTTTTTCTACTGTTGGATCCATTACTTTTTGTTCCATTATGTAGACCTCCTCATCGCTCTTTTCTATGTCTATTCAGTGGGCTGATGATGCAATAGCATCAACCTATATTATAAATTAAAAATTCAAATTAGGGAAAAAATTAAAAAACAGTTTCATTGACAAATAATTTAAGATACTCGACCAAATCAGGCATATTTTTTATCCATTAAAGATTAAAATATGATTCTAACAGATATGTTAATAAAGGGAATTTTTTATATTTTTTGTTATTTTTAACATTTATTTTCCATTCTTTGTTGTTCCTTCTGAATGGATAAGGCATAATAAATACTGACCACAAGCTAGAGTGTAAAAGGATGTGTTATATTTTGGAAAAACCCAAAAAGAAAAAGTCTCATTTTCCCTTACGATTAAATGTCCTTTTTTTTAGTGTCTTTTTATTATTTTCTATTCTTATCTTACGTCTAGGCTTCGTTCAAATTGTGTATGGTGAAAACTTTAAACGAGACTTAGAAAGAAAAGAAGATATTACAGTTAGTAATCCTGTCCCTAGAGGGAAAATGTTTGATAGAGATTTTAAGGTGGTTGTTGATAATATCCCTAAAAGTGCCATCACTTTTACAAATGAGGGGTTTACCCAGAAGGAAATGCTTGAAACCGCCGAAAAACTAGCGCAGTTGATTGATAAAAATACCGATAAAGTCACTCTAAGGGAAAAGAAAGATTTCTGGATCATGAAACACCCGAAGCTTGCGGATAAGAAAATTACACAAGAAGAAAAAGCCTTATTAGCAACCAAAAAAATAACAGATAAAGAACTCTACAAATTAAAAGTAGATCGAGTGACCGATGTAGAATTACAAACATTAACAGCGAATGATCTCGAGGTAATGGCCATCTACCGAGAATTCATTAGCGGTTATAAATTCACACCACAAATTGTCAAAAATGAAAATGTCACAGATAAGGAATTTGCAGTTGTAAGTGAAAATCTTCAATCTCTTCCGGGGGTAGAAACAACGACAGATTGGGACCGTGCTTACGCATTTAAAGATACATTGAGATCAGTATTAGGAAAAGTAACAAAATCTGATGAGGGTTTGCCTGCAGAACAATTAGAATATTTTTTAGCAAGAGGATACAGTCGTAACGACCGCGTCGGCAAGAGCCAGCTTGAAATGCAATATGAAGATGTTCTACACGGTTATAAATCTAAAGTAAAAAACATTACCGATAAGACAGGAAGCGTCATTGAGACTCAACCTGTGACTGACGGAAAAAAAGGAAAAGATCTTGTCCTTACAATCGATATGGACCTGCAAATGGCAGTGGATAAAATAATTGAAGATGAGCTTTGGGCAGCAAAGAAATCACCTGGAACTACGCTAACAGATCGTGCTTACGTGGTTTTAATGGACCCGCATACCGGTGAAGTATTAGCGATGTCTGGTAAAAAGATTGTAAAAGATCCCGACACCGGAAAAGTGGAAATGATGGATGATGCACTAGGCACTTTCACTACTACATATAATGTTGGTTCTGCTGTTAAAGGGGCAACTATTCTGACTGGATTTAAAACCGGAGCAATTTCTCCTGGAACGGTATTTGATGATACGGGTTTAAAAATTAAAGACACCCCTATAAAGAAGTCATATGCGTATTTAGGAAGATTAAATGAAATAGACGCCTTGAAAAAATCTTCGAACGTTTATATGTTTCATACCGCGATCCATATCGGACAAGGACATTACGAGTATGAAAAACCATTAAATTTTAATAATCCGAAAGCATTTGAAACAATTAGAAATTCTTTCGCCTCATTTGGTTTGGGCACAAGAACGGGTATTGATTTACCAAATGAGCAGACAGGATTTAAAGGGCAGAGTAAGCTACCAGGTTATCTACTTGACCTTGTTATTGGTCAATATGATACCTACTCAGCGATGCAACTCGCTCAATACGTGTCAACTATTGCCAATGGAGGAAACCGAATGCAGCCACATGTAGTGAAACAAATTAGACATTCTGCAGAAGATGGTGAAGAACTCGGACCTGTCGCACAAGAAATTACACCTACTGTACTTAATACCATAGATGCCAAGAATCAATGGATGAATCGTGTACAAACAGGATTTAAGAAAGTGATGCAGGAGCCTGGTGGAACAGCAACTAATTTCTTCAGCGGTGTCAATTACTCTCCAGCAGGGAAAACAGGAACGGCAGAAGCCTTCTATGACGGACCATTAAGGAGTCAATTTGGGAAAGAGCCGCCCCCTGTTATGAATCTAAGCCTGGTAAGTTATGCCCCAAGCACTAATCCTGAAGTCGCGATGGCCGTGATTGTTCCTTGGGCCTATCAAGGAAAGGTTGATAACAGAGCCAATTTAAAAATTGGCCGGAGGGTTCTAGATACGTATTTTCAACTGAAGAATAAATAGTCTGTCAATCATAGGGTGCCTAATAGGGCATCTTATTTTTTGGATAGTATTGATTTTACCGCTTTCTCAATTTCTAAATAGCTCGTGCACCGGCAAATATTCGACTCCAACCACTCTTTAATGGTTGAGTCATTAGCATTCGGATGATTTTCAATTAATGCATGACAGTTCATGATGAATCCTGGAGTGCAGTATCCACATTGAAAAGCGAAGTTGTCTATAAAAGCTTGTTGAATGGGTGTCCCCTGTAGCCCTTCTATAGTTGTCACCTTTTTCCCAACAGCCTCCACAGCTAGCATTAAACAGGATTTCATTGGCCAACCGTCAATATTAACTGTACAGGCCCCACAATCTCCATTTAAACAACCAGGCTTAGCTCCAGTAAGCCCTAGTTTCCCCCTTAATGTATATAACAGAGTATCAGCATAGCGAACAGTGGTTACTCGGCTTTCACCATTAACCTGTAAGGTTATTGTGTTTGATTTCAAACTACCATCTCCCCTATTACCGCTTTCAACGATTTCCTCTATCTAAGGTGGCAAGCATATCCATCAATAAATGTCGTAATACAAATAAACGATAATCTGCAGAACCCTCGATATCGTCCAAAATTGGGTTCGGCAGCGAAGATAGCGCACGTTCCACTCTCTCCTCTACTGATTGGCTCCTGTTATTCAGTGTTTCCTCCATTTCCGATGACCGAAAAGGGAACGGACATAACCCGCTAACTGCTACCCGTATCTCTTCAGCTATTTTTAAAGCTGCCACTGTGATTAAGGGATAGCCAGTATCCCATTGCTGTCGTCGTTTCATACTAAAAAAGGGTGCTTTTAAAAAACGGTTTTCTGTTATTAATTGCACTAATAATTCACCACTTTTTATTTTTAACTGACCCTGAAAGACATCATTTATTGACACTACTTTTTTTCCTTCGGGGCCTGCGATGAATAATTGACTGTCTGCAAGTAAGAATGGAAGAACCGCTTCTCTATAAAAAATTCTGGCACAAATATTACCGCCTAACGTAATCTTTCCTCTCGCCGTATGGTCAGCAACCTCACTAGCTATTTTTGTCAGCAGTGGAAAAAGATTCGCTTCTTCTATTTTTGTTAAAGATAGCGTGCTTCCAAGCAACAAATGTTCACCACTAACCTGCATTACATTACATTCGGCAATACCTTTTATATCAATAACAGCTTCTGTATACTCCATATCAATGCGACCGAGGGTAATCAATTCTGTTCCTCCAGAGAAAAACATTGGCTGCTTGCCCTGTTGATCTAAGGATTGGTATAGATGGACAGCTTCATCTAAAGATTCTGGTTGAAAAAATTCGAAATCAAAAGGAAGCATTTACTTGGCCGCCTCCTTTGCTCTCCAAATCAATTCTGGAAGTAACGGTAAATGATGTAGGGATACACCTGCTGCTGTAGATAAAGCATTCCCAAGCGCTCCCGGCATCCCCATGAGTCCATGCTCTCCTACACCCCTTGCCCCATAGGGTCCGTCTAGCTGAGGCGTTTCAACAAATCCCACCAAATACTCTGGATTTTCACCATACCTTAATGGTCGGTATGTCCTTAGCTGTGGATTCAATACTCTTCCTAGGTCATCAAAGTAAAAGGTTTCTCGACCCGCAAAAGCGAGACCCATACTCATCGCTCCCATGACCTGTCCTAGGGCTGCTTTTTCATTTAGCACTTTACCAATATCAACTACAGTAGCAGCTTTAATTAATCGATACGTAAAATCACGCCTATCAAACTCCACCTCCACACCGTAGGCTGCAACCGTCCACTCTGGACCGGGTTTTCCTGCACCTGTTTCGCGGTCTAGATGTGTAAGATGTCGTAAAATAAAATTGCCCTTGCCGATAATTTGTCCGCCAATAGAGTTCCCATTTGGATATTCATAGCCATATCCAATATCTTTAAAATCAAGACCAATAGTTGGATCGTCACGCAAATAAACTCGACTGTTCCCTACTACTAAGTCTTCCTTTGGGGCCCTTAAAACGGTAGAAGCGATTTCTTTTAATTGCCTAATAACATCATCCGCTGCTTCTAAAAGTGCTCTACCAGCCATAAACGTTCCCCTGCTTGCGACCGTCTTCCAGTGTTCAGGAGTTGTCTGGGTATCCACTTCCATTCGGACATGAATCTTGTTCACATCCATTCTCAGCCGCTCTGCTAGAATTTGAGCGAGGACGGTTTTTGTTCCTGTACCAATCTCAATCACTCCGGACATTAAATTGATACTACCATCCGGATTAAACGTGAGAATAACTCCTGAAGGGGCATTGGGATCAATTGTTGAGGTTTTCCAACTGCAACTGACACCCTTTACACGAATAAATCTGTCATTTACTTCTTTAATTGCCCCCTCATCCCAGTTGATTAACTCTCTTACTCTATCAATACATTTAGGCAGATTTCCTACATTACTCTTATTCAATCGAACTCTTGTTGGTGTGGTATGCCCAGGTAGGATTGCATTCATCCTTCTTAAGTCAAGGGGATCGATTTTTAATTTCTGGGCAAGCAAATCCATTGTTCTTTCAATCGCAAAAGAAAGCTCAGAATGACTAAATCCCCTAAATGGTGCTGCATAGGGATGGTTGGTATACATGCAATAGGAATCGCACCAGACATTCTCAATATGATACGGTCCAGTACAATCGGCTGCTCCTGCCCTCGTTAAATCGATGGCCTTATCGGAATACGCTCCTCCGTCCCATAAATATCGTATTTCAGCAGCCTTGATTTTCCCTGTTCGATCGGCCCCTAATTTTACCATTGCATCTAATCCGATGTGGCACGGAGAGGTGATTATATCTTCTTCTCTTGTATTAAGTATTTTCACGCCTTTCCCGCCTACTTCCTTAGATGCTAAGTAGGCCAGTACCTCGAGTTGGACGGAAGCCTTCCCTCCATACGCTCCTCCCACAAGCGGCGTATGGACAATAATTTTTCCAATATCTTCACCAAAATAGTCAGAAATAAGCCTTTTTACCATAAATGGTGCCTGAGAAGATGTTGTTATGTTTATATTCCCATCTGGGAGAATCTCTGCCGTGGCACACCTAGTCTCCATCGCTACGTGATCAGAAGGGGAGAAGGAGAAACTTGCTTCCACCACCGCTTCACTCTCATTCCAGCCCCTTTCCATATTGCCTTTTCTTATTTTTATATGTGTAGCAATATTGGTGTCAGGCACCGAGTAGACACCTTTCTCTTTTTGATATTCCCATAACCGCTCATGTACTAAAGGGGCATCCTTTTGGAATGCTTGAGTTGGTGAATTGACAACAGGCAGTAGTTCATATTGAACGTTAATAAGGTCTGCGGCTTTTTTGGCTTGTGCAGGTGTTTCAGCCACAACGAGTGCAACCGGTTCACCGTGATAACGAACCTTGTCAACAGCAATAGGCGGCCGGTCGCGAATGGCTTCTCCTGTTAGCGGGAAATGCTGGCCAGCGAGAATGGCTCTGACACCAGGTACCTTCCTTGCATCGGTTGTATCGATGTTTACAATTTTTGCATGACCATATGGACTAATGACCATTTTTGCAGAAAGCATTGGAAATGTTTGATAGTCATTAGTATATTTTGCCCGCCCTGTTACCTTATCCCTTGCCTCTTTGCGGACCACACTCTTCCCTAGAATCTCCAACCTCATCCCTCCCATCACCTTATGCTTTGCCACATTTTCTTTACATACTGATAATCATCCATTGTATCCACATCAAAAAAGCGCTCCTTACTTTCAAGTAATATTTGTTTCCCACTCTCACTCTCCTTTCCTCGAATGATTTCCCGTGCCCCTTGATCCCCTTCTAATTTTTCAATAAGTGAAAAAAGGCGCTTAGTAATGAGAATGGGTGGTTTTGAAACCCCATTGTGAGTGTACGAAATATAGGAGTAGCCTGGGAACGCAGAGTATTCCTCTATTAACCGATTAATCATCCAATAAGTGATATTAGGTTGATCTGCTAAGAGCACCACCACCCCGAAAGCCCCCAACTGTGAAGCAGCGCTCACACCTGCCTTCAGTGAAGCACTTAATCCTCGGTCTGCATGATCACATTCTACTAATCTCCAACCCATCCTTTCAGAAAAAGGAGCTAACCAATGAAGCGAATCTTCTTTTCGAGTTACAGCGATGACAGCACCGAGCTGAGAATCAAGGGCGGACTGAAACGCCATGCTCCCTACAAAGCTATTTCCAAGTGGTAAATTTAGTTTAGAACAGCCCATTCTGCTGCTCCTACCAGCTGCAAGATAAATCCCTACTAGTCGGGTATGGTCCATAACAATTCCACTCGTTCATGTCGTGGCTTTCTCCAAACTTCAATCATTTCTGCAATAATACTTACAGCTATTTCTTCGGATCCTACTGCTTGAATAGCGACTCCAATTGGCGAAAATATCCAATTAGGTATATCTTCACCGTTAAGCAACCTCTTTGTTCTTGCTCTAGGTCCTAAAACTCCTAGGTATCTAACATTTTCATGAAGTAAATAGAGGAGAAATTCCTGATCCCTTTGAAAATGATGTGACATAATAACCACAAAATCATAAGAAGAAAAAGTAAGCTGATCTACTAATTCTTTAGGAAAACCAACCATTACACTTTCCGCAGTAGGAAAGTGTTTCTTCTGACAAAGCTCGCTTCTCCAGTCACAAACAATCACAGAAAAACCAGTTTCTGCCGCCAGTGTGACAAGTGGTATGGCATCAGATCCTGCTCCAAACACAATTAAACGTGGCTTAGGCTGATGCGTATGTTGAAAAATAGATTTTTCTGTCATAACCCCACTTTTTGAGGTAAACTCAATTATTGGTATTTTTCCGGACCAGTTCCCGAATGACGCACCATCCTCCTCGATAAACACGTACTCTCCAAGTTCATCAAGCCGTTTTAAGACAATCACTGGTTTATGATTGTTCAATAGACTTTTTACATGCCTATAATCCTTAATTAATTGTGAAGTCAAAGGCTCGAGTAAGATATCGATGGTCCCATTACAGCCTGCTCCCTGACCCCACCCAAAATCATTTTCTTCACTTAAATCATACTGAAGGATCAATGTCTCCTGTTCCCTCATTACTTTCTTTGCTTGTATGGCTAAATCCGATTCTAAACAGCCGGCACTCAATATCCCGTTATAGGAGCCATCTTCAAAAAATATCATCGATGACCCTTCTTTTTTATAAGCTGAACCTTTAACATTAATAATTGTAGCTATTGCTTTATTTCCCTTCTTTTCCATCACTTCGAATATTGGATAAATATCATCCATGGAAGTCCCCCACTTCACCACTAAATTTCTACCTTATTTATATTAATTAGGAAGCTATTCCTAGAATGATTAATTTTTCCTCTACTCCCAACATATTCATTATTAATCACTAGCTGGAAGGAGCCTTTCAATGAAACTAACAAAATTCAAAGATCCTTTAGCCATCCCGCCAGTATTAAAACCTAAATGGAAAACAGTCGAGTATACGTATTATGAAGTGAGTATGATGGAAGCAATGCAGTCTCTACATAGTGATTTGCCTAAAACAAGGGTGTGGGGTTATGAAGGGATGTATCCGGGACCAACTTTTGAAGTTGAAGCTGGTGAAAGGGTGTATGTAAAATGGCAAAATAAACTTCCCGATCATCACCTTTTTCCGATTGATCATACCGTTCATGGGGCAGAGAAAGAGAAACCTGATGTTCGGACCGTTGTCCACCTTCATGGAGGCAGAACAGAACCTGCCAGTGATGGCTATCCAGATGCGTGGTTTACCAAAGATTTTCGTGTAAAGGGTCCTTTTTTTGAAAAAGAGATTTATGAATATGGAAACCAACAAAGTTCCAGGTCCCTTTGGTATCATGATCATGCCATTGGATTAACTCGTCTGAATATCTATGCGGGGCTTGCTGGGTTTTATATTATTCGAGACAAGCATGAACGTTCTTTAAATCTACCTTCAGGTAAATTTGAAATTTCATTACTTCTACAAGACCGTTCTTTTAATGAGGATGGCTCATTATCCTACCCCTTTCAGCCGGAGAACAATCCTTCAGGTATAAAGCCATCTATTATTCCATCTTTCTTTGGAGATACCATCGTTGTTAATGGAACTGCGTGGCCTTATTTAGAAGTAGAGCCAAGAAAGTATCGGTTCCGGCTGTTAAACGCAGCAAATGCCCGCTTTTTCCGACTAAGTCTGGACTCTAATCAATTGTTTTATCAAATTGGAACAGATAGTGGGTTTCTAGAACAACCAATCGGTGTCAAAACCTTATTGATTGCACCGGCCGAACGCATGGATATCATAATTGACTTTAGTAATATGGAAGGCCATTCCATTCTTTTGAGAAATGACGCTCCGACACACTTTCCTTCTGGGGATCCCGTGGACCCAAATTCAACAGGAATTGTTATGCAGTTTCGGGTTACTAAGCCTCTTTCAATGATTGATACTAGTGTCATTCCTGCCTTTTTAGGTTCTATTTCAAGACTCCAGGAATCTGTGGCAAAAAGAAGTAGATGGTTAGAATTAAGCGAAGAAAAAGACTCATATGGCCGCTCTCTATTTCTCCTGGATAAGAAAAAATGGGATTTTCCGATAACAGAAAATCCTCAAGTTGGGTCTGTTGAGTTATGGAATTTTGTTAATACCAATGGTGATGATCACCCGATTCATATCCATTTAGTTCAATTTCAAATCCTTGACCGCCAGCCATTTGACGTGAAGCATTTTAATCGCACGCAACAAATCAAGTTCACCGGTGCTCCAATGCTCCCTGATATAGGAGAACGAAGTTGGAAGGACACCGTAAAATGTCCACCTGGGCATGTCACCCGAATAATTATTCCTTTTTTCCCCTACACTGGTCAGTATGTTTGGCATTGTCACATGCTTGAGCATGAAGATTACGAAATGATGCGGCCATACATCATTCTACCGCCAAATTAATTCTTACTTTCTAGGATAACGTTTGTTTGATTTAAAAGTGACAAGGTCTCGGTGTATAACGTTATGTGATACCGGTGGGGTTCAAAATCTGGGGAAATCTTGACCTCAATTTTCTCCCCCAAAGGCTTTAAGCTATCGGTAACAATAAAGATTGGTGTTAACGATAGTAGTTGTTCCGCCCAAACAAGTTTGTGAGAGGAAGAAATCGTTCCGGCTTCAGCCCACTCCAAGAATAATCGAATAACAATAGTGATATATGTGTATCCGTTCGTTAGTAAGGTTATTTTCTCTTTATATCCTTGAAGTTCCTTTTTGGTCTTATTCGCAAAAGGATTGTATGTAAGACTTTCCTCAGCATCTTGTACTACATTTTTCATTTGATGTAACTCCTGAAGTAATTGTTTTACTTCTACTTGCAGCACATAACTTTCCTTATGATCCAGCCCTTGTTCGATCCAGTTTGCAACTCGGTTCATCTTCATTGTCAGATGATCTGAAAAATGATGGATACCTTTTATTGCCTGTTTAGTATAATTGGGGGGATTTACAAGCATATGGATCAAAACGGCAACAATAGCCCCTATCAGCGTGTCTCGAAATCGGTCAATCGGATAGTCATGTGATTTATGTTCCATCACAAAGACTAGTAGCACTGTTAAAGCAAGCTGGTGAATCACTGTTTCATCTCTTTTCATCCATTTGGCAATAAAGCAGCCTATTAAAATTAATAATCCTAATGTCCACCCATTAACTTGTAAATAAGGGGATAAGAGGACGGTAATACCTATTCCAATAATGGTTCCAACCATTCGGTGATATGAAAATTGAATGGATTGATTTACTGTAGATTGCATACAAAGAATGACCGATATAGGTGCTAAATATGGATGATTCGAGCCGGCAAGTTTGGCTATCTCCCATGAGAGTGCAGATGCGAAAGCCATTTTCCATATCAAATATGTTTTATTTTCTAATTGCTTCATTACTTGTTTATTATTTTTCATTCAGAATAATCTCCCACACTGCCTAAAGTGAATAATCGGAGATAGTCTTCCCTAATTACTAGCTTTTACTATTAATTGATGACTAGACAGTAATATATCCTTTTAAAATGGACTGCAATAATGCATAACATAACTCAGAATCGTTCATTTTATTTTCTTTCACTTTATTGAGGCACTCATTTATTTTTACTTTTATCACCTTAATATTTTCATGTTCTTCAAGCTGTTGGTGCTGTTTTGTACCGATCTCCTCTGTAAAAAAAGCATGGGTGATTTCATTTGTTCTCCAGGATGCAGGCTGTAAAAATCCAAGATAATGGACTGTACCACATTGGTAACCAGTTTCTTCAAGAAATTCACGTCTTGCTGCCTGCTCCAGCTCCTCCCCCTCTTTCACACCACCACCTGGCAATTGTTGTACAGTCGTTCCTACTGGTTTTCTATATTGCTCAATTAATAGGAATGAATCTCCTTCCTTTGCTAATATAACTACCCCATCATTTTCTTCTAGCTCAAAATAAGGCCTGTGAAATCCATCCTCTTTTAGTTTGATGCCAGCTAACTCTATCAATGTTTTTTCTTTTTCCATAGTTGCCTCCTTTTTTTCTTCATTATTTTTATATTTTATCACTATTTCAACTCAATTTTGGTATATTAAGGAAAGGTATAACTTGAATTCAGTGAAGGATGAAGACATGAAGAAAAATCGCACTCTATTTTTATCAGCTGTTGCATCTGGAACGATGTTAAATCCCCTTAACTCTTCCATGATTGCTTTAGCCTTACATAGCATTCAAAAGGATTTCCAGCTTTCCTTTGCTACGGTATCCTGGCTTATTTCTAGCTTCTATCTAGCAAGTGCTGTTGCTCAACCTGTTACAGGAAAAATAGGAGATATATTCGGAAGGAAAAAGACCTTTTTAATAGGCTTAGTGCTTGTTGCACTCTCCGCCATCGGAGCACCTTTATCAACTTCCTTTCTCTTATTGCTCGGTATGAGACTTGTTCAATCCATTGGCAGTAGTGCCATCTATCCGTCAGGCATGGCATTAATTAGAGATAATATTAAAGAAAAACCAGCATCCGCACTTGCTGTTCTTTCTATTTTTGCTTCAGCGATGGTAGCGCTTGGTCCAACAATTGGAGGCTTTTTAATTGTGTGGGGTGGATGGTCCGCCATTTTTTGGGTAAACTTCCCATTTATTATTATTAGTTTTCTGCTAGGCTGGTACATGTTTCCTAAGGATGTAAAAAAGGATAAGGCCCATTTAAAAAAATTATTTTCTAATATGGATTTTATGGGGATGTTTTTCTTTGCAGCAGGTATGGTGTTCTTTTTATGGTTTTTGTTATCTATTGAAACCAAGATTCATTATTTTTCAGGGATTACAGGTATCGTTTTCTTTTGTCTTTTTTTCTGGAGAGAATTAAATGTAAAGGAACCATTTATCGACATTCAAATTTTCAAATCACACACTAAGCTTTCTATGGTATATATTCAGTTCATTCTATTAAATATCTTTTTTTATTGTTTATTCTTTGGACTCCCCAGTTACTTTC
Organism: Neobacillus phoenicis; assembly: GCF_047302305.1. Classification (NCBI taxonomy): domain Bacteria; kingdom Bacillati; phylum Bacillota; class Bacilli; order Caryophanales; family Bacillaceae; genus Neobacillus; species Neobacillus phoenicis. Next base: position 3,676,154 of record NZ_CP154847.1, read on the forward strand.
AAGAAGTCCTAGACTTAAGTGTCGAAAAGAGTGGATTGTTAATGCTGTTTATGTCAGGCATCAGCATTGTAATCTCATCTGTAACCGGAAAATGGATTGACAGAAAAGGAGTTTACCAGCCAATTGTTATCGGGGCCTTTCTCTCGATTGTTGGAGGATTAAGCTTCACCCTGTTTTTTGTTGGGTCTTCTTATTGGGTGATAGGAATCATTTTATCGATAATGGGATTAAGCTATGGTATTGGAAATGTGGTTCTACAAGTGGCAATGGTAAAAGAGAGTCCTAAAGAAATTGTCGGTACAACATCAGGACTGTTTCAAACCTGCAGGTACTTAGGCTCCATTTTATCCTCCATCATACTAGGATTAATTTTTGGGGAAGAAATATCAGCTGAAAGCATGAAAATCATAGGAACCGTATTAATTATTACAGGGATCATCAGTTTTTTAATGAGCTTATGGTTTTCAAGGGAAACCATAAATATTAGAAAAATGAAACATGTTTAATTACTTTCTATAAAAAAACAGCAACCTCTTGGATGCTGTTTTTATTTTATTGGTAAAACATAGAATAACACACAGAAAAAGTGTGCTGTACTTCCAGCCATTACAAACAAATGCCAAACCGCATGATGATACTTAAATCCTCGCCAAACGTAAAATATGGCTCCAACCGTATACAGTGCGCCGCCTATTATTAAGTACGTCATGCCCTGCGAGGACAAATTAGCAGCAAGTGATTTCCATGCAAAAATAATTAACCAACCCATAAACACATAAAGCAAGGTCGAAGTGAACAGATACTTTTTAACAAAAAAACATTTAAAAATCGTTCCGGCAATGGCAAGACCCCATACTACCCCAAATAGTGTCCACCCCATGGCGCCTTTAATTACAATTAGTAAAAAAGGGGTATATGTTCCGGCGATAAAAAAGTAAATAGAGGAATGGTCAAATATTTCAAATACATCCTTGGCATTTCCCTCTGGTAAGCTATGTAGCAGGGTTGAAGACATATATAGGAGGAACATTGTTACTCCAAAAATCGTAAAACTGACAATATGCCAGGCAGTTCCGTAAAGTGACGCAAAAACAATTAAAATGACTAAGGCGGAAATGCTAAGTAATGCCCCAATGCCATGTGTAATTGAGTTAGCTATTTCCTCCTGTTTGGAAAATGTATGTGTGGTTGCCACGATTTATCTCTCCCTTCAAATCATCCCAGGAAGTAAATGGGATATTCAAGAAAATATCACGTTAGAAGATTAGAATCAATGGACATCTGTCATGAAAATAGAATACCTAACAAACAATTATTTTTCATTTCTGGTGGTCATTAATTTCTTAATATGATCTTTAGGGTCCCAACAGTTAAATTTAAAATGGGTTTGTGTTTGGTAACCTAAGCGGCTGCACAAATAAGCTATGCTACTGTCCTTCTTTTCTATTTTTAAGTGCTTACAGGTTGCACAACAATGATAATCCTTCATTCTTTTCACCTTTCTTAAACTATTAATCTTTCCTTCATATATTGTTCATATTTATTTACTAAGATAGTTATAGGTTCACGGAAGAACCTTTAACCTCCGCCCCCCTTAATATATAGATGGAAATGCCCGGCATTTGTGCCGGGTAATTTTTTTTTAATAGCTTAATGAAAAGATGAGGTAAATGGCTGTTCCCCACATAATTAATGCTGATAGTTTATTTAAGATAAGAATAAATCTTCCAGACTGGTCTAGCTTTCCAACCATTCTTCCTGCAAGGGAGAGCCCAAAAAACCACATCCACGATACAAAAATACAGGACAACATGAAGGCAAGCTTTGCCGCCCCTGAATAGGACAAGGAACTAGTCCCAATTACTCCGATGGTATCCATAATGGCATGAGGGTTTAATAATGAAACTGAAGCTGCAAAGACAAACTGCTTACGTGGTGAAAAACTTTGATTGCTTGTTTCTACTGTATGTGCTTTGCTTTTCCAAGTGGTATACCCCATGTAAATTAAAAAAATAATACCAATGAGGAGGAGCGTCACCTTAATCCATGCTACCCCTAGGACAACAGCTGAAACCCCAAAGACAGCTAAGGAAATCAACAGCGTATCACAAAGCGAAGCAGTTAACACTACAGGAAGAACGTAGACCCACCTTGACTGCAAAGCCCCCTGATTAAAAACAAACACATTTTGAACTCCTAATGGCAGAATGAGTCCAAATGCAAGAATGAAACCATGTAGTATTGCACTAAACATCTTCTCTCTCCTATAAAAAAAATAGTATACATACATTTTTAATTTTTTGGTTAACATAAATACTAAAAAAGGATTTTGCCTGTGTATCTTGTTATTGTAATGGTTGTATATATTATTTTTGCAAAAATTTACGTAGATTGGAAGCGTTGGAAAGAGTTTTATCCAACTATACAGTATTTTATCATATGTAACTTGGCTTATAACTTTATTTTTTTCAACCATACACTTTGGGAATACAAAGCTGTAACTGTCGAATGGTTGAATCATACGATCATTGAATTGGTCTTTTCTTTTTTCGTTATTCCTGTAGTGATTATGATTTATCTGCAGTACTTTCCAAAAGGGAGAAAAGGAATTTTCTATATTGCGGTTTGGATAGCTTATTTTTCAATAATAGAACTCCTATTTTACAAAAGAGGCTTATTCATTTATGAAAATGATTGGGGTCCTATTTGGTCAACTGTTTTTAATACCATCATGTTTATCATTTTGCGTATACACCATAAAAAACCGTTGGCTGCCATGTTGTGTTCCATTCCGGTAATTGCCATCTTACTATACTTTTTTCACCCGTTATATCAAGAACTAAAATAACGATGAGGACATGAGAAAATGACCGAATCTGTACTCTCTCTTACACCTTTTTTAATTCTGCTGTTTTCAGTTTATATTGCTATGGCTATTTTTTTGTTTAAAAATAAAAAATAAGGGCCGCTTAATAAAAGAAAGCAGCCCTTTGTCATAATCTTTTTCTCTCCATAAAGATTTCTGGGTTACTAATCTCCTGAAATCCATATTGTGCATACAACCCATGGGCATCGTTGGTACATAACAGCATTTTACCAACATGTTTAAGGTCTGAATGCTCCGTTACAACCTCCATCAGCCATTTTGATAGTCCTTTTCCCCTATATTCTTTCAAAACAAATACATCCATTATATAAGCAAAACGAACAAAATCCGTGGCCGCACGGACAAAGCCTATCTGGGCAGCGGTTTCAAATCTTGGGTCACCTTCATAAAGTCCAAAACAAATGGAGGAATGCTCAATCGACTTAGCCACCGATTCAATGGTAATACCTTTGGCCCAATACGAGTCATTACTCAAAAATTTGTGAATGACATAGATATCTAAATATTGTTTTTGCGTACTGATAGTAAAACCATCGTTACTCCATGTAGACATTTGATCGTCACCTTTCTACTCATATAATCGTGAAATAAGTATACTTCTCACGCAAGCTGTCAATAACATTACCAAGTAAAGCAAACGGAGAGGTGGAAATGAATGAAAGGAATTTATTTTGTAAATAATCAAATATGTATCAATGGACTTTCAAAAGAAGAAAGTGTTACCCTGCAGGACCAATCTATTAGAAATTTCATGGAAGAGCATAATATTCAAATCACAAAACTCAATCCTTACCAATTGAATGAGTATTATACGGTACCACATGCGCTTTTATATGATCTCAAAAAGCATCAACACAGTTTTGATTGTTTCATTCATTATTCATTAGAAGCAATGGAGGATTTTATATATACATACCCTGCAAAATGGCTTATCTTAAAAAGCTTTTTTAAAGAAGTCATCATTGTTGAGAAGCAAAATGATCTGACAATCCAAAAAGTTATCTAATCACTAGATTTTTTTTTCGCTGATTTACGATAAACAAATAAAAAGTTAGCCAATAAAATAAAAAGTAAGTAAAGTCCATATAAACCAAATGAAAAAAGCTTATTACTGCTAAATGCAGCTCCTGCAAAGGATAAAATAAGAGTGTTTGGAAGTTTTCCAATAACTGAAGCACTAAAAAATGGAATCCAATGAACCTGACTTAGTCCGCAAATAATCGTAATAACAGGGGCAGGAATAATAGGAATCAATCGACAGGTTAAAATCGCTAGAAAGGAATTTCTCATCAGGAATTCCTCGTATTCTTTTACTTTTTCATATTTTTCAAGTTTTTTTTGTGCTACATCACTAAACCCATATCTACTCAAGTAAAAAAGAACCAAAGTACCAGCCATTGCTCCCGATAAGGATATCACTGTACCCATAGGAGCTCCAAAAACAGCTCCAATCCCCCCTGCTAAAATCGGATAAGGAATGACCGGAAAGAATACACAAATAACCACAAGGAGCATACTTATAAAGACAGAAAGTGTTCCTCCCTGTTTGACTAATAGAAACAATTCTTCCTTCCCGATGAATCCAAACATGATAATCAATAGAACAATACTAATACTACTAATTTTTTTTGCCATTGATTACTCCATTCTTTATATCTACGTCTTTTCTACTTTCATCATACTATATTTGTCAAAATAATTCCCAAAGGAACAATCATCTGACTCTTCATTATATAAAAAAGTCTTTTATCAGTTGATAAAAGACTTTTTACGATCTATTAAAATGCTGTTCTAGCACCGAGATATCTCGGTTTCCAGTATGAATTGGTCATATCTGCGATGGAAACGCCTGATGACCCAGCTTGGATAAACTTATTATCCCCTAGATAAATTCCCACATGTGTAGGACCAGGTGCATATGTCTCAAAAAACACAAGATCTCCAGGCATCGGTGTACTAATCATTTTTAAACCAGACCATTGTGTTGCGGCGGTTCTTGGAATGGTGATCCCAACTTTATTAAACACATAACTTGTATATCCGCTGCAGTCGAAACCTGCAGGCGTCATACCACCCCATAAATACGGTGTACCGATATACTTTTTTGCTTCAGAAATAACCAATTCAGCTTTAGACACCGTCGTTTCAGGATTTGGTTCTGAAAAAGGTGTTAGGGAAACTTTTAATACTTGTCCGATATAGATAGTATCTGAAGTTAAGTTATTAATAGATTTTAGTTGAGCGATTGATAGATGAAAGCGGGTACTAATTCCCCAAAGAGAGTCACCTTTCTGAACAGTATAGGTGGTTGTGGGTGCATCATGGCTATGAGGTGCCAATAATGAGAGTTTTTGATTTACAAAGATTGTATCGCTAGAAAGTTGATTCCATGCTTTTAAATCTGCAATCGATACTTGATTACTTTGCGAAATTTTCCATAGGGTATCACCCGATTGAACGGTATAAATATTTTCATGTGCACTTGCATTCCCACCAAAAGAAGTAAACAAGATGCCGGCAGTTGTGACTACTGTCAGTAGATGTTTTTTCATGAATGGTTGCTCTCCCTTAAGTTGTTTTGCCTCTCTATCATAAAGGAGAATGAAATTGGTTTAAATCCCAAAGATATGGTTTACATGGAAGGAAATTCACCTACTGGAAAAATTATTATTTTTTATGAAGAATAGACTTACAAACGTAATGTAGAAATATTGTAACAAACCTTTCATCCACGGCGAGATATCAAAACTATAATAAACCTATAGAAACACTTTTTATGTATTATAAAATAACTATGAATCTTGGTGATGAAGATGCAAGGAATTGGAAAAGGACATCCCCATGGCATGGGACATCCTCATGGACATGGAAAGCAGAATGGTATTGATTATGACCAAAATCCTTTTATTGTTATTTGGGAAGTAACTAGAGCTTGTCAGCTTAAGTGTGTTCATTGTCGAGCAGATGCGCAACTTACCCCAGACCCACGTGAGTTGTCCCACGAGGAAGGAATCCATTTAATAGATCAAATTTATGAAATGGATAATCCTATGCTTGTGTTCACAGGCGGTGACTGTATGATGCGAGAGGATTTATTCGAACTTGCTGATTATGCAGTAAAAAAAGGAATGCGCGTATCCATGACACCAAGTGCCACGGCTAATGTAACTAAAAAGAAAATGGAGCGTGCAAAGGAAGTCGGGCTATCACGTTGGGGCTTTAGTCTTGATGGACCAACACCTGAAATACACGATCATTTCCGAGGAACTCCTGGATCTTTCGATTTAACTGTCGAAAAAATTAAATATCTAAACGAATTAGAAATGCCGTTGCAAATCAATACTGTCATCTCTCGTTACAACTATGATTCACTTGAACAAATGTCAAAATTAGTAGCTGAGCTTGGTGCGGTTATGTGGTACATATTCTTATTAGTGCCAACTGGAAGAGGTCAAATGGATGCTTGTATTTCTCCAGCTGAACATGAAAAAGTCTTTCGCTGGCTGTACGAATTAAGTAAAACGGCCCCATATGATATCAAAACAACCGCTGCACAGCACTATCGCAGAGTCGTCTTGCAGCAAAAAACCCGTGATCAATTAATTGATAAAGGTGAAATCCATTACGAAGATTCTATTACTACTGATTTTGCTTCTATGCATGATGGATTAAAGCGTGCGCCGAAGGGTGTGAATGATGGAAATGGCTTTGCGTTTGTTTCTCATATTGGAGATGTCATGCCTAGTGGTCTACTTCCAATTGTAGGTGGAAATATTCGCGAAACACCACTGGCTGAAATCTATCGAGAATCAAAAGTATTTAAAGAATTGCGCCAACCTGATAACTATAAAGGTAAGTGTGGAGTTTGTGAGTATAATAAGATTTGCGGCGGGTCTCGTTCTAGAACCTATGCTGTAACAGGTGATTATATGGAAAGTGAGCCATTCTGCGTTTACATTCCACAATCCATGCTTAATAAAGAGACGGCTCCAATGGCATAACCCGGAGGCATTCCATAAAATGGAATGCCTTTTTGTATATCTGTTTACTGGTTAAGTTTCTTTCTTTTTGGGTAACTTGTTTTTAGGAAACTTTAATTTGAAAGGATCAATTTCCATGCAGCACACCGATTTGAAAGAAAAACAAGTTTCTACCGCACTTTTTCAATTCATCTTCCCCATTTCATGGAAGGCCAGTAGTAGTCAACAGTTGGTTGACTATTTACAAACCCATGATTTTGTACTGTTTCAATTGAATGATACTAAAAATGAAACGGCCTATTATGGCAGAAACAATGTTTCCCATAGTGAATTGGAATCTTTTTTCCTTCCTATAACGAATACGATTCTATTTCCAAAAGCTACTCAGCCAAAAGGGCTTCACAGGTACTCTAAAAATCTCAACCTTCATGCTTCTATGAACGTTTTGACTACACAAATCCCTTTTCAGATTCACTCGGTTGATGTTTTTATTTGTCCCTATGAACTTGGTTTTATAACGATACGGGCTGAAATAAACCATTTACCTTTTTCTCAAGTACTTGATTTTGCTAATTATTTTCGATTTCTTGATTCCACTCCTACGGTTAAGCAACCAACTGAAATTTCATTTAACGAAAAAACGTACTCAACTGTAGGAGATTTCGTGTTCTCTACTTTAGTTCCACCCTTACAGAAATTTTTGTGTAAAGAAACAGTATCGCTGCTGACACCAAATAAAATGTATGTTCATTCGTTTGTTTCTTATCAGGATGAAGAAGTTAGAGTTCCTATGATTTTTGATGAATTAAGCTTTTCAATTTTTTCAAATAACAAGCAAATCGAAAACGATCAGTTGATTAGCCAATATTATGGACCATACTATTATTCAGTCATAATCAATCTATTTCATCAATTGGTCTTTTTAAAAATTGCTAAAACGTATTCGGAAATAAATATTGATGCGGCAACCAACGAGTTTGAGCGGCTCAATTATATGATCAACTCTTTTACTTCTAATTACTATTTCAATATTTTTCCTGCACAAACCAAAGGTCAAGAACTCTTTAAGCAATTAAGAAATAGTTTTCAAATAGAACATTTATACACCAATACAAAAGAAACTCTTTTTAGCCTTTTTAAATATGAAGAAAATATCATTACCAAAAGAGACAGCTTATTACTATTAGTCTTAACCTTATATACGGTTGTTTGTGGCATATTTAGCATGAATCTCTTTACACATGATTTAAAAGGTACTATCCATTGGGATCATTTCAAGTCATATAATCTTTTCGAATATTTTGCTGTTTTTATTGTATTTAGTGGAATCATTACTGTCTTTTATCTTGGACTGCAAAGTCTGTTTCAAGGATTGCAAAAGTGGAAAAGCCGTCAAAGATGGGTTCGAGAAAATGTCTTAATAAATAAAAAAGATAAACTTTATTGATTAGTGCTGTTTTTTGAAGACCTATCATTTATATTGTAGGTAGTATGTTATCAATAAGGAGAATGTATGATTAGAACCCTTGCAGTAACCAATAGCTATGAAATTGTTAGAGACATTGACATCTCTCAACTTGTCAACGGAGATTATCAGTGGTATTGGATTGATTTTCATGAACCAACAAATGAAGAAATTGAATTCCTAAGGACCCCTCTTTCTTTCCACCCACTTGCCATTGAGGATTGTATCCATCAATTGCAAAGACCAAAGCTAGACTATTATGAAAACTATACTTTTTTTGTCACGCAGGCATTAAATCAACAAACCATCACAAAGGAAGAGGTTGATATCTTTCTTGGTGAAAGGTATGTAATTACCTTTCATCACAACCCATCCACTGAAATTGATGAGGTATGGAGAAGGTTAACTCTTTCAACAAGCATTGAGAAATGGGACCCTTCTCATGTTTTATATTATATACTTGATAAAATGGTCGATAATTATTTTCCACTCGTCTATCATATTGAAGATATGTTAAATGAAATTGATGAGAATTCAAAAAAAAGAACAATGGAAGAATTATTAGAAGTTTTATTTGATACAAGACACCATCTTCTTTCATTAAGGCATACGATTACACCTATGCGGGATCTTATCTATCGAATCTTAAACTCTCAGAGGGTAACTTATATAAGGGGAAGAAATGAATACTTTTCAGATATTCATGACCATTTGCTAAAATTAACAGAAATGATTGAAGCTAATCGCGAATTAACAACAGATATTCGTGATAGCTATATTTCAATTAATTCTCATCAGACGAATCATGTCATGAAGGTCCTTACTGTTATTACAACCATTTTCATGCCGCTTACTTTTATTGCTGGCTTGTACGGCATGAATTTTCACTATATGCCAGAATTAACATGGAAATACGGCTATTTTGCCACTCTTTTTGTAATGGTACTTGTTGGAATTGGAATGTCTATTTGGTTTAATAAAAAAGGATGGTTCAAATAGAATTCTGTGTTTATCCTGGATGTTGATTTCCGCTCCAGGCGCTTCGCTTTCCGCGGGCGTGCCGGGGAGCCTCCTCGTCGCTTGCGCTCCAATCAACATAATGGATAAAAACACCAGAGACCTATAACACAACCAAGTAAAAAAGCGAACGACAATTATACAGTCGTTCGCTTTTTTCTATTTCCATTCTTCATATGCCACGGTTCCACCGGTTAAGTCGATGGTATTTCGTTCTCCTTTATAATAGGTCTTTCCATTTTTTTCGTAAATTAACTTATCGTACGTATACACCTTTTGACCATTTGGCAGCTCTATAACGACCTTCTGGCCTAAATTCTCTGATGGTGCTTCTATTTTTATCGAACTTTGATCATAATAGTGAAAGAAAATAAAACCTGCGGCAATAATCAAGCTCATTAATATGAAAAAGAAAAGACCCTTCCAAGAAAATTGCTTTGGCTTTTGGTTATACAATTCAACTCTGGTCAACTTTTTCTCCTCCGTAAATTTTCCTATTCGAATATATCATTACATTTATACCCACTTTTTCATTTCCTAACTCCTAGGAAAAAATGAATACATGTTACTCTATGCAAACACTTAAAAAATATTGCCTGCATAATGGGATTAAATACATCATTTTCTTAATTTATGTATAATAAGAAGGAAGATTCTGAAAGGAGCACATACAATGACAAATACATATACAGAGGACACATTACATTTAATCAAAGAGCTTGTTTCAATTCCAAGTCCCTCTGGAAATACAAATGAAGTGATTACCTTTGTTGAAAAATTTCTTGCCGAGTTACAAATTACCACTTATAGAAACCGCAAAGGCGGTCTGATTGCTACAATTGACGGAAAAGATTCCAGCAAGCATCGTATGCTTACGGCACATGTTGACACTCTTGGTGCGATGGTAAAAGAAATTAAATCAAATGGGAGATTAAAAATTGATTTAATTGGAGGGTTTAAATATAACTCTATAGAAGGCGAATACTGCCAAATTGAAACAAGCAGCGGAAAGAAATTTACTGGCACTATTTTAATGCATCAAACATCAGTCCATGTGTATAAGGATGCCGGAAAAGCAGAACGAAATCAGGATAATATGGAAATTCGTATTGATGAAAAAGTCACTAATGCAGAGGAAATTCGTGCCCTTGGAATTGAAGTTGGCGACTTCGTCTCATTTGATCCACGTGTAGAAATAACTCCAAGCGGATATATTAAATCTCGCCATTTGGATGATAAAGCAAGTGTTGGCATTCTTCTTCAATTAATCAAGCAAATTAAACAAGAAAACTTAACTTTACCGTATACCACTCATTTTCTGATCTCAAATAATGAGGAAATCGGATACGGTGGCAACTCCAATATAACACCTGAAACGGTAGAATACTTAGCAGTGGATATGGGGGCTATGGGAGACGGGCAATCAACTGATGAATATACTGTATCGATATGTGTGAAGGATGCAAGCGGTCCCTATCATTATGAAATGAGAAAAAATTTAGTACGTCTAGCACAGGAAAATAATATTGGATACAAACTTGATATTTATCCATATTATGGATCAGATGCATCAGCTGCAATCCGCTCTGGCCACGATATTGTCCATGGCTTAATTGGTCCTGGAATTGATTCATCACACGCTTTTGAACGTACACACCAATCATCTATCGAAAATACAGCTAAGCTTCTCTACCATTACGTACAATCAGACCTAGTTCTATAAGAAGGTTAAATGAAAGGCCAAGTGTTCACCACTTGGCCTTTTTTCTATTAAATTTTCAAATTAAATAATGAAAAATTAATTGTATCCTCATCTTATTTTAATGTTTAAAAAGTCAATTCGCATTATGATAAGTAAGTTCAAATTTTTCAATGGGGTTGAACCACCATGTTCAATAAATTTAAAGTTATCTTTTCAAATCAAAAGCTTAAATGGTTTGGTCGCTTTGTCTATTATTTTCTCATTCTACTTTTATTATTTTTCATGTATGGATTTAATGACGCAAGCGCCGGCACCTATATTTACAATGATTTTTAATAGGAGGCAGCTCTACCATGAAACTTTTACATCACATTAGAAACATTGCACTTATACAGCCAAACACGATTGCTTATATCACACCAAACCAGGAAATCAATTATGGAGAACTTTGGGATCAATCTGAGAGGATTGCAGCCTTTATAAAAAAACAATCAATAGAAAAGCAATTACCAATCCTCATATACGGTCATATGGATGTATCCTTAGTCGTCTCATTTTTGGGTAGTGTAAAAGCAGGGCATCCCTATATCCCGGTGGATATATCCATCCCGCCTGAGAGGATTAATCAGATCATCACAAGTGCGAAACCAGGTTTAATCATCAATACAACAAATCAACTATTACCTTGTAATGACTGCAAAGTCAGAACGATAGAATTTGAAGAGATTCTAAGTGATGTTTCCGCATCAGTAGCAGTTGATCAATCGAATTGGGTTAAAGGAAACGATAATTTTTATATCATTTACACATCCGGGAGTACAGGAACTCCTAAAGGTGTTCAAATATCCGTAAATAACTTACAAAGCTTTTTAGATTGGATGGTTGAGGATTTTCCAATTAAGGGCCAGTTAAGATTCTTGAACCAAGCACCTTATTCCTTTGATCTTTCTGTAATGGACCTGTTTCCTGCTCTTATGACGGGAGGAACTCTTTTTGCCGTTACAAAAGATATGATTGAAAAACCAAAGTTTCTTTTTGAGGAATTGCGACGCTCAAATGCTCAAGTTTGGACATCTACTCCTTCTTTTGCACAAATGTGTCTGATGGATCCATCTTTTAATGAAGAGCTCCTTCCCGAACTTTCAGTTTTTTTATTTTGCGGAGAAGTGTTACCCCATGGAATTTGTCAGCAACTGATGACACGTTTTCCTCGTGCCAAGTGTTTTAACACGTACGGACCGACTGAAGCGACTGTAGCTGTCACATCCATAGAGGTCTCCACACAAATATTGAAGGACTATCCTACACTTCCAATTGGGAAGCCAAAGCAAGATACGCAGATTTTACTTCTAGATGAGAATGGCAACCTTGTTTCCGATGGTGAAAAAGGAGAAATAATTATTGTTGGACCAGGAGTCAGCAAGGGATATTTGAGTCAACCAGAGCTTACTGATAAAGCATTTTTCAGCTATAAAGGTGAACAAGCCTATCGAACGGGAGATGCCGGATTTATAACATCTGGGGGCCATCTTTTTTACCAAGGGCGCATCGATTTTCAAATAAAACTTCATGGCTATCGGATGGAATTAGAAGAAATAGAATATCAGCTTACACAATCATCATTTGTCCAGTCAGCACTTGTTGTTCCGATAGATTCCGAGGAAAAGATTGATTACTTACTTGCCGCAGTCATCCCTGCAAAACACACCTTTGAAAAGGAATACCAATTAACAAGCGCCATAAAAAAAGATTTGAGCAGAACGATTCCTGCTTATATGATACCAAGGAAATTTACTTATTTTAATGAGCTTCCACTGACAGCAAATGGAAAAATGGATCGAAAAAGAATAAAGGAACTGGTTTTGCTATGACACCCTATGGTTCCTTTAGTTTCTTTTTCATCATAGCCATCCTGTTAACACCCACGATCGTACTAGGGTTACAGGGAAAAAGATTTTATCACTATAATTTGCTGGCAACACTTATTAGTTTATGTATTATTTTTGCATCTAATTTACAGGGTGTCTTAGCATTAGTCTTATTTACAATTTGGCAGGTCTTGTTAATTATCGGGTATATTAAATATCGAAGTAAGGCAAATGGAAGCACTCTTTTTTATGTTGCAGTGGTCCTTTCCATCCTTCCATTAGCCTTGTCAAAGCTGCTGCCTTACTTTTCACAAGTAAATTGGATTGGTTTTCTCGGTATTTCTTATTTAACTTTTAAAGACACTCAAATCATTATGGAAACCAGGGATGGTCTAATTAAAAAGGTCCCTCCCCTATTCCAGTTGCTTTACTTTATATTATTTTTCCCAACAATTTCGTCTGGTCCCATCGATAGATATCGCCGTTTTGAGAAAGATATTCATAGGACGATACCCAAGGAAGAATATAGAATTTTAGTATATGAAGGGATCAACAAAATTTTCTTAGGTTTTTTATATAAATATATTATTGGCTATGCGATTAACCACTTTTTTATCGCTAATCTAAGATTTATAGCACATAGTCAGTTTCAGCATCATCTTTTCTATATGTATGCGTATAGTTTTTATCTCTTTTTTGATTTTGCTGGCTACAGTGCATTTGCCATTGGTGTTAGTTACTTGATGGGGATAAAATCCCCTGAAAACTTTAATAAACCCTTTATGAGTAGAAATATCAAAGACTTTTGGAATCGTTGGCATCTAAGCCTATCATTTTGGTTCAGAGATTACGTCTATATGCGTTTTGTTTTTTGGATGACAAAGAAAAAGTGGATTAAAAACCGAAATGTTATTTCCAACCTCGGTTATGTCCTTTTATTCCTACTCATGGGGCTCTGGCATGGTCTTGAAATGCAATATATTCTTTATGGGATTTATCATGCGTTGTTAATGGTCTTATACAATTCTTTCGAACGGTTTAATAAAAAGCATAGATGGTGGCCGCATAATAAATTCACCCAAGTACTTGCCACCGTTATTACCTTCCACTTTGTATGCTTTGGTTTTTATCTTTTTTCAGGAGAACTATTTAATAAAGGAGTGTAATCAAAATGAACGTAGAATTAATTGATTTAAAAAATGAGGTAATGGATATTTTAGTTGAGGTTTGTCAAGACGAGGTTGTAAAGGAAAACCCGGACATAGAATTATTTCAAACTGGTTTATTAGATTCTTTCGGCACCGTTGAATTATTAATTCAAATAGAAGAACGTCTTGGTATTCTTGTGCCCATCTCTGAATTTGATCGTGAACTATGGAATACACCTACAAATATTTCCTTACAGCTGGCTGATATGAAATGAAAAAACCGCTTTTCACACCATTAATTCTAGCTTTCATTCTTTTACTGCTATTGGTTTCACTACCAAATCAGTTTATAGAGTCATTGATACCGAAATCGAGGATCAATCAAGCTGCAACAGAATTAAACCCTTTTATGTTTCAAGGTAAGTTCGTTCAACAAAAAATGTTGGAGGATCCACACTTCTTGCCTATTTATGGATCGTCCGAGCTAGCACGGTTGGATCGCTTTCATCCATCCAACTATTTTAAAGAGACAAATGCCAATTTCACCCCTTTTCTCATTGGAAGAGGTGGAACTGAATCGTTAATACACCTATTAAATTTCTCTGAACATACCAAACAATTAAAAGGGAAAAAAATCGTTTTCGTTTTGTCACCACAGTGGTTTCAGCCGAACGGGACTGACGAATCTCACTTTGCTCCTAATTATTCAGCCTTACAAGGGTATGATTTTGCTTTTAACAAAAATATTGATCCAGTGATTAAAAAGAAAGCAATTAAACGATTATTAACTTTTTCACCCATTGAAAATGATCCCATTCTTTCAACAATCTATAAAGCAGAAATATCAAAGAACCCTTGGGTGAAACGGAAAGCTTCATTTGTTCGTCCTTTTGGATATGCTTATCGAGATTTGCTAGAAAAGAAGGATCTTTATTATACGTTAGCAGGCGGTATTCACCGAAACCGGGATTTTTCTTCTAAAGTAAAAAATAAATCTTGGGGAGAATTAGAGTCTTTAGCAGTCCAGTTTGGTGAGAAAAAATCGACAAACAATCACTTTAATATAGCAAATAACCAATACAGTAAAATAAAAAAATTGGTCCCGTCATTGAAGGATAAAAAACAAGGTGCCACTTATGGAGAATCCCCAGAATATGATGATTTTCAATTAGTGCTTGATGTGCTGAAAGAAAATGGTGCTCAACCATTGTTTATCTCTGTTCCTGTGAACGGAAAATGGTATGACTATACTGGTTTTCCTAAAGAGGGCCGTACCTCCTATTACCAGCGGATAAAAAATCAAATTGAGTCTGAAGGATTTCAAGTAGCGGACTTTTCTAATCATGAATATGACCCTTACTTTATGAAGGATACAATTCATATCGGATGGAAAGGCTGGGTATATACGGACCATGCGATAATTGATTTTTATAGAAAAGATAAAGCTAACAATGAGATTGTTCGAAAATAGCAGCCACCTATTCAGAAAGGTTGTGATTCCCATAAAAGAACATTCCATCTCAGCTAAAAAAAATACTTTTCTTTCAAGGAAAATACCTAATTCCAAGGATCGCAAATTATTGATAAGCTTTTTACTGTTATCAGTTATATTAGTTTTATCTGGACTAATGTATATCTCATATAACCACCAAGAGCTAATGAGCCAAGACTTTCGCCACTATAAAGGGACCTTTAAACAGTTGGGTTCTATTTCAAGAATTGGCTTTTTTGCTGCGCTAGCCATTTATCCTGTCTTTTGGTTATTAAAACAAAAGCAATTAAAGACACTTCAGTTGGGACAAATTCAAATCAAGCCTCTTGTTCAGTCTATTGCAAAGATTGTCCGAAAATGGCATGTACCAGTCGGTCTTCTATCTGCGGGTATAGTATTTCTACACAGTTTTTTAGCACTTATAAGTGGCTTTAAATTTAACTTTACTTACGGGTCCGGAATTGGAGCTGTTATTGTCCTTCTGTTCCTAATGGTAATGGGAATAAACCGGTTCAAACGAACAGACCGGAATTGGCATTTAAAGTTAGCCATTGCATTCTTAGTTTTATTTATGCTTCATGCTACCTTCGCTTAGTCTATCTACTAGTACTATTTAAAATATAACTGTATAATATTGATTGGAATGATTACAACTCATCAATAGGAGTGAAATAATGTTTTCGAATATTGGTTTTCCCGGGTTAATTTTAATCTTAATTGTCGCCTTAGTCATTTTTGGACCAAATAAATTACCGGAAATTGGACGTGCTTTTGGTAAGTCAATCCGTGAATTTAAAAAAGCAACTGAAGGCATTGCGGATGATATAAAAGAAGAAATTAAAGAAGAAATCAAAGAAGTAAAACAGGATAAAATTGACCTAAAGAAATAAAACAACCCCCATTACCTAGAAACGCATAGGCAATGGGGATTGTTTTATTTTCTGGACTTTTCTGCAAAGGTCTGAAATTGTGCTTTTAAGATTTTTCGTGATTTTTCATTTCTTAATAAGAAAGCAGCTCCTAAACCAAGTGTTGCCATCATTAATTTTTTATTACTCATTTTGTCAGCATCTCATTCATTTTCTGATTATGCTGCTTGTATTGTTCTAAAAGCTGGTTAAGGAGATTTGCCGCCTGCTGATTGTCCTTTTTCTCTACAGCCATGCGTAGTTCATGGAAGGTTTTCCAGTGACCCATGATTTTACCATCGTGTGCCTTTTGGATAAACTCCTCTTTCGTTAATTTGCCTTCATCCAATTGTTTTTTTAGTTCTTCCATTTTGGCCATTCTTTCTTTTTTCCACTGCTCACGCTTTGACGCATTTTCAGGACTCATCCATTTGTTTCGGAGTGCTTTTTTCTCTTCTAATACTTTGGTCCATTCAGCTTTTTTACTAGGAGTATATTGATCTACCCATGCTAACAGTTTTTGTTCTTTTTCTGCCATATGTGCTTGCCAATCTTTATGCATCATGTGATGATGGTGCTTCCCTCCATCATGACAATCACAAGGTGCTTTTTCTCCATGATCGTTTTGTTCAAGATGATTAGCTGAAGCTAATCCTGGCAGTGAAAACAATAAACCCATTGCCAATAGTAACATTTTTACTTTCATATTTAACACCTTCCACTTCTTATTTTTACATTAATTAAATCAATTTGAGGCACGTGGTTATCTTTCCCAATTTATCAAAAATAATTTACCATTTTGTCAAAATTTTAGTGGATAAATTACTTGTTTTAACTTTAAATATATCGTATTCTATGAATATAGAATGTTTGTGAAATATTTCACATAAAAAGAGCTTTTAGCTCTCATTTTTTAAAGTTTTTATGTGAAATATTTCACATGTTAGACCAATAGTATTCTTTATTGAAAAACGGGAGTGATTATAATGAAAAGACCCAAAATCGTTATTTTAGGTGCAGGATACGGTGGAATTATTACGAGTAGGAAACTTGAGAAGTTGCTAAAATCGGGTGAAGCAGATGTAACCTTAATAAATAAACATGATTATCACTATATAACGACACAATTGCATAAAACAGGTGTCGGGACCGCAGCTGATAAACAAATTGCCATGTTCATTCCTGAACTAATTGATCCGGCCAAGACCTTTTTTAAAAAGGGAACTGTCTCCTCAATCGATATTAATACCCAAGAAGTATACCTCGAAGGTGGCGACACTGTTGAGTATGATTATTTATTAATTTCACTCGGTTTTGAAGTGGAGACCTTCGGAATTCCTGGAATAAAAGAACATGCATTCGAAATTCGAAGCTTTAGAAGTTCAAAAGCAATATATAATCAGATTATTAAACAACTAAACCTTTACAAGGGAGATCTAGATCCTGCACGCCTAACCTTTGTTGTTGCAGGGGGTGGATTTACAGGAGTTGAGATGCTTGGAGAACTTGCAGAAGGTCTTCCAAAGCTATGTAAACAGTACGAGGTGCCCTTTGAAAAAGTAAAGATCGTTGCGATAGAAGCTGCACCTTCCGTCATTCCTTTCTTCCCTAAAGAATCAATCGAGTATACAACTGAAGTGTTAGAAAAACATAATGTTGAATTATTAACAGGTATGAAAATTTTCGAGTGCACTCCCGAAAAGGTTTACCTTGAGAATGGTATGGAAATCCCAACAAAAACACTAATCTGGTCTTGCGGGGTGAAAGGAAATACTATTATTCAACGATGTGGCTTACCAATGCTGAAAGGCAAACTACCGGTAGACCGTTATTTACGGGTTGAGAATATGAAAAACATCTTTAGTATAGGTGATTGCTCAATATTCATGAAGGATGAAAAATCTTCTTTACCTCCTACTGCTCAGGTTGCTTTACAACAAGCTGATGTTTGTGCAAAAAATATCGTTTCTACAATTCGTGGTAGTGAATTAAAAGCATTTGAATATCATCATAAAGGCTCTGTTGCCTCAATCGGCAACTGGGCTGCAGTAGGAAAGGTCGGAAACTTCCGTCTTTCTGGGTTATTTGCCGCATTTATGAAACAGGTTATTGAGGCACGTTACCTGTTTAACCTTGGTGGTCCTTCTTTAATTTTCAAACAACACATAGGTGTTAGTCATGAACCTGTAAAAGTAACTGCTAAACAGTAATGCCCGGCAAAAGGTATTGTGTCACTATCCCTCTGGCAGGCTGTCCCCTCATCCTGCTAGTAAATTGATTAATTTGGCCTTATATTTTTGGTCCTACATCCCTATTAAAAACACTTGAAGCCCCATTTCCAATGTTGGAATGGGGCTATTTTTTTATGGCTGTGTTAAACAGGCCTGTTGATTTCCGCTCCAGGCACTTCGCTTTCCGCGGGCGTGCCGGGGAGCCTCCTCGTCGCTTTGCTCCTGCGGGGTCTCCCCTGCCCCGTACTCCCGCAGGAGTCTTCGTGCCTTCCGCTCCAATCAACATTGTCTATAAAACAACATAAACCTTTCACACAGCCTTTTTTATAAAGAAAGGGTAGGTTAGAAAATGGATTATTCCCATTCTAGAAATTCAAGCCGATTACCAAATGGATCATTTACATGAATACGGCTTGCTCCAGGTAGATGATCATCCTCTTGAAATGGTATCTCATATTTATTCAAGTGTTTTTTTAGTTCCTCAATGTTTTCAACAACAAACGCTGGATGTGCCTTTTTTGCAGGTGAGAACGGGTCTTCGACGCCAATATGAAGCTGGAAGGTTCCAAACTCAAACCAAACTCCTCCACGCTTTTTTAATTCTTCTGGCTTCTCTACCTCCATAAGTCCAAGAATTTCGCCAAAAAAGTTTCTTGCAGCCTCTTCACAGCCATTTGGTGCTGCAAGTTGGATATGGTCAATTTTTTTTATTTCAAAAGCCATATTTACCCCTCCGTTTAGGTGCATTTATATTATTCTATTTTATAAAATTTATAATTTTCTATCAAATTTAAACTATTTTCACAAAAGTTATTTTGATTTCCTTTAAAACTAGGCTTTGTTATAACTGAATGTTGATTTCACAGTGTTTGAAAAATAAACGGAAAAATTCCGCTTAAATTGGGAAATACCCCTATTTCCTTAAAAATAAGGGGAGTTTTTCCGGTTATATACTCCAAATCGATGGATTTTGTCTTGTTTTAGAGCAGTTAAGCGGAAATTCTCCGCTTATTTCTGCCTCTTCAGCTTACTTTTTATACAATAGCCGGAATATCTCCGCTTATTTCTGCTTCTTAATCTGTCTCTATATACAATAGCCGGAAATTCTCCGCTTATGAATTCTCCTACCTAGACGAAAATCAACAATGAATGATAACACAGCCTAAAACTAAAAAAGGTTAACTCCAATTCAAAGAAGTTAACCTCATTAATTAACCTTGTATGTTGATTTCCGCTCCAGGCGCGAGCGGTTCGCGGGCGCGACGGGGAGCCTCCTCGTCGCTTCGCTCCTGTGGGGGTCTCCCCTGCCCGTACTCCCGCAGAAGTCTTCTGCCTTCCGCTCCAATCAACATAGTTATTATATTCACCATTGCTCATTAGCATAGCCAATTATTAATAAACATCCTTTTTTGTAAAGACCACGAAGGAGACGAGTAGTGCTGCTGCCCACCAAACGAACAACACCATCATTGAGAAGGAGAGGTTCATTCCTTCGATTGGAGGAGCAGATCCCTTCATGTAATCTGTTAAACGTAGGTTGACCATAAAGAAATACTTAGCTGATTCCCAAGATGAAACCATATTACTTAAAATCGCTCCTGAGATTAGTGCAGCCAGCATCACTCCCATGCCAGCAGCAGTACTTCGAATTAAAACAGATAACATAAACGAGAGTGTCCCCACTACGATAGAGACAAACCATACTAGCCCAAAATCCATTAGCAGGAACTTCCACAAACTGATGAGCTTCACCTCTGAAGTATTTAATCCTGTTTCCGTCACATTAAACCCTGTTAAAATGGGTGCGCCCCAGCCGCTATATCCAAAAACCAACCCAGAAATAATATAAGAAAGTAACCCTGCAATGGCAATAATCAACGAAACAGCTAAACACAGTGTGATATATTTGCTCAATAAAACCTTCCATCTTCTTACGGGTCTCGTCAACAAAAGCTTAATTGAACCTAAACTATGCTCAGAGGAAACTAAATCACTGGCAATAACCATGACCATTAAAGGAATAAACAGGTCAATTGAATTTTCCAAAAAAACCCTCATAAATGTAGGTGCGCCCGGTTCAGCGGGATTAATATCATGGTCAAGATAATATTGTTGTTGTTGTAAGGATATTTGCAGTTGCTTCTTCCATTCATCAGTAATACGACTACTGCTCAACCGGTTTGTCGTATCCACTATTTGCTGCTGCAGAATTGTGCGCCAATCACTAGTCCCTAATTTTTCTCGTTGCGTTTCAACTTGTTTATATTGTGCATATGTAAATAAAATTACTAAAACGCCAATAATGAGGGCAATGACTACTAGCCTTTTCTTGGCAATTAATTTCATCATTTCATTTTGAATTAATTTATTCAATGGAATCCCTCCCCGTAAGTTCGAGGAATAAATCTTCAAGTACTGGCATTTTTCGATTCATTTCCGTAACAGAAACACCTGCAAGAACAAGCTGTTTATTCCATTCTGGTGTTTTTTGTTCGTCAAACTCTGTCATAATCGTACCATCTTCTCTCTCTTCAATCGCTGTTAAAGAAGCTAATATGGTCCTTCCCAATTCAATCGGATGTACCTGCCAAACTACTTTTTCCCGATTTGACAACAATTGGAGAACCGTATCAGTCCGAATGACCGTGCCTTTTGAAATAATAGCAACCCGATCACAAAGTAATTGAATTTCACTTAATAAATGACTAGAGACAAGGACGCTTAGTCCTTCTTTCTCTGCTAAAAAGCGAATAAACTGGCGCATTTCACGGATTCCAGCCGGATCCAACCCATTTGTCGGCTCATCAAGGATTAGCACTTTCGGTTTTCCGAGCAAGGCTTGAGCAATACCTAAACGCTGTCTCATCCCTAATGAGTAGGTTTTCACTTTATCATGGATCCTTTCACTGAGACCGACTAATTCTGTCACCTCTTTGATCCGATCTTCTCCTATTCCTTCAATCATTCGGGCAAAATGAAGCAAATTATTATAGCCAGATAGATAGGGATATAATTCTGGGTTTTCAACAATACAGCCAAGGTTTTTCATTGCCTCATAAAAATGAGTTTCAATATTATATCCGCAAATTTGGATAGTTCCAGAGGTTGGCTTAATCAGACCAACAAGCATACGGATCGTTGTTGTTTTCCCAGCCCCATTCGGTCCCAAGAACCCAAACACTTCACCCTCACGTAAATCAAACGTTAACCCTTTAATAATTTCTTTTCTTCCGATTTCTTTTTTTAAATTTTTAACTTCTAATGTGATTTTTTTCTCCATCGGTTTCCTCTCCTTACCAGGTGAGCAATGAGGCTACACGTTCTGCAATTAAACGGTATCCTTTTGAATTTGGATGAAACTTATCAGAATACAGATAATCATTGACTTTCAACTCAAATAAGTCAAAGGTTGGTACGAAAATAATCTTTGGAAAAGCCGCACTTACTTCTGCACTATCATAATTCCAATGACGGACTACTTTTGACATTTCTTTTCCCTGGTCTAAATTAATAAATGGATTATACAATCCAATAAAAAACACATTGGCATCAGGATTATTCTTTCTGATTTGTTCGAATATAGCCTTAAGATTTTCAAGATACTTTTTCTCAATTGTCGCAATATCATCATTTCCGAAATCCATTATCGCTTGTCCACCTCGGAACAAATCGTTGCCGCCAATCGTGACAAGAACTAAGTCTGCTTTTTCAATCTGCCGCCCCACTTCTTTTTCTTGTACCTGTTTACGAAGCTGATCTGATCTTTGTCCATTGATCCCCAGGTTGGTTAGTTGCACAGGTCCTTTTGTCTTTTCTTTTATTTCATCCATTAAGACCCCTACATACCCCTTTCCCGTTTCATCACCAGTTCCCCTAGTTAACGAATCTCCTAAAGCGACAATGTTTAGTCCTTTTTTACTTTTCACTTCTGTTTTTTCAGTCGTTCTTTCAGGAACTTTTTCTGGCTTCCCTGCATAATATTCTCCTACCGCCCAGCCGAGCCCTACAAGCCAGACGAGGCAAAATAATACGGCGATGGCAGTAATAGAACGTATGACATTTTTACTCATTAAAAACATCCTTTCTGGCGGCCTTTTCTATTATTTAATCATAGTTCAGGTTTGAATCAAACTTTCAATGTCTTAAACTCATAAACGTTCATGATTTCTTAACTTTTTTATACTTTTTCAAAGCTTAATTAAACTTGCATGTTGAATTCCGCTCCAGGTGCTTCGCTTTCCGCGGGCGTGCCGGGGAGCCTCCTCGTCACTACGCTCCTGCGGGGTCTCCCCTGCCCCGTACTCCCGCAGGAGTCTTCGCACCTTCCGCTCCAATTAACAGAGTGCAAAATATAAAATGAGCTTTAATATAGCCTTTTTACATAATAAAAAGCCGATTCCCATTTTGGGAACCGGCACATTTTCTTTCTATTCTTCTAAATTACCCATTGGGCCAAAGAATTCAAAGTGAATTCTTTCTTCGTTAACTCCTAGGTCTTTTAAAAAGCGATTGATTGCCTTCATAAAAGGTACTGGTCCACAGAAATAAACGTCTGCATTATCTACAGAGACCTTATCTTCTAACCATTCACGTGTAATATATCCTTCTACATCAAAACGATTATTCATTCGGTCTTCTTCAGTTGGTGAATCGTAGAAGAAAAAGGATTTAACTGTTTCTAGCTTGGATTGCTCATCCACTTCATTTCTAAGTGCATGCACATTCCCATTCGCAGCTGCATGGACAAAAGTTACTTCCCTACTAGGCTGAATTTCAACGAGCGTTTTTAACATACTCATCATTGGTGTTAACCCGACACCACCACTAAGTAAAACAACAGGCGTATTCTTTTTTGTATCAAGAATAAAATCACCAGCTGGTGCGCTTACTTTTAAGATTTCGCCTTCCTTAACACCATCATGGAGATAATTTGATACCATTCCGTCTGGATTTTCCGTTCCCGCTTCGCGTTTCACACTAATTCTATAGTAGTCTCTTCCTGGAGCATCGGATAAGCTGTATTGACGAATATGTGTAAACTCTTCTCCACCAATTTCCATCTTGATGCTAATATATTGACCAGGAATAAAAGTGGCAATTCCCTTTTTATCTTCGGGTTTTAAGTAAAAAGAGGTAATTACATCGCTTTCAACTACTTTTCGGTCTACAACAAAATTTCGGAAGCCATCCCAGCCGCCATCTTGCGTTGCAGTCTCCTCATACATTTCAGCCTCGACACTGATAAAAGCGTCAGCAATCAGGTTATAAGCTTGGCCCCATGCATCAATGATCTCATCAGTTGCTGCATCTCCTAGTACATCCTTAATAGCAAGTAGCAAATGCTTTCCAACAATCGGATAATGCTCAGGTTTAATACCGAGACTTCTGTGCTTATGAGCAATCTGTTTTACTACAGGAAGAATAGCTTCCAGGTTATCAATGTACATGGCTGCAGCGTAAACTGTGCCTGCTAATGCTTTTTGTTGGCGACCTTGCTTTTGGTTCGCATGATTAAAGATATTTAATAGTTCAGGATGATTCCCAAACATAAGTTGATAGAATCGTGTGGTAATCGTTTCTCCATGCTTTTCTAATACCGGAACAGTAGATTTAATAATTTCAATTGTTTTTTGTTCTAACAAAATAATCACTCCTAAATACGTTTTCACTGTCTGCATAGTGATTATATGAAATTAACCACACTAACAAAGTGATTCAAATCACACATCGTTATATTTGAATAATTTGAACTAGTTCGAAAATCATAGATTCACTAAACTTTCTACAATTCTCCCTTTTCAAAAGAGTAGTTTAAATGATAAAAATAGTTTGGTTTGGGTATGACAAATGTAACTTGACGAGTTATTTATCGCTCTTGTATTGTTTTATTGAGTTATTAATACTACGTACCCTTTTTCCTATTTTTATACTTATTAATAGAATTGTGAAATAATGAATAAGTTACACGTGTAGTAGGCTCTATTCAGGGTATATTGTAAATAAACAAGAGATTTCCACTGGAGGAAGAGGATTTTATGAATAAGGCAAAGATTGCGTGGATCACTGATACGACTGCATCTCTAAGTAAAGAATTTATAGAGCAGCATCATATACATGTAATTCCCCTGCACGTTGTAATTAATGATGAATTTTACAAGGAAACAGTTGAGATTACTGAAGAAGAATTTTATGAAAGAATGAAAAATGAGGAAGGTAAATTTCAATCCTCACAGCCCTCAATTTCAGACTTTGTAGACTTATATAGTAAATTAAAAGAAGAATATGATTTCGGTGTTGCCATTCATGCTTCTAGTTTACTAACTGGAACCTATCAATCATCTGTTATGGCAGCTGAAATGGAAGACTTTAAACTATTTGCGCTCGATTCACAAACAGGTTCGTATCCCCTTTCTTTTTTAATTAAAAGGGGAATCGAGCTCGCCGAACAGGGCTTGGAAATACACGATATTATGTCCCAATTAAACGGACTTCTTGACCAAACACGCTTATACTTAGTCCCTTCAAACCTAGATCAGCTTCATAAAAGCGGCAGGGTGTCAGGGAGTCAAAAAATATTAGCATCACTTTTTAACATAAAACCCATTTTATCGATTGAAGAGGGAGCAGCCAAAATTAAAGACAAAGTTCGTACAGAGAAAAAGGTCATTGCTTGGCTTGTAAACAAATTGAAAGAAGACCTTGAAACCAAATCAGTGAAAAAGGTTGCTATTGTTCATGCAAACGATATCAAAAAAGCAACAGAACTAGAAAAAGTAATAAGAGAAACTTTCCCTTCAATTGAAACTGAAATATTAATGCTCATTACGGTTGCAGGTGTGCATACAGGTGTAGGTACAATTGGATTGTCTTGGGTATGTGAATAAGGAGGCTGATACTCAGCCTCTTTTTTATGGAAAAATATGTTGGTTAAATCATCCAATTTATTCTATTATTAAGATAGATTTAATAGTTTAAAAAAATCATATGAAATGGATTTGAATGGATGAAAAAGAAGAAAAGGATGTTGTCCTATTTGAGTATTCTTGTGGCAATAGGACTGATTTATGTTGGTGTATTACAGTTTAAAATTAGCCAGTTTACCCATGTGAAGGTGCCCAAAAATGCTGATTATATCATTGTACTCGGAGCAAGGGTTAAAGGGACGGTACCTTCTCTTGCATTTGCAAGCCGGATAAAATCGGCCGCGAACTATTTAAAGGAAAACAAAGATACCATTGTTATCGCTTCTGGTGGGAAAGGTCCTGGTGAGGATATTTCTGAGGCTGAGTGCATTAAAAGAGAATTAATCAAGCGTGGTATTAGTGAGTCTAGAATTCTGTTAGAAGACCGCTCTACTGATACCTATGAAAATATTAATTACTCTAGAAAGCTCATTCCTAAAAATGCGCAGTTAGGATTAGTAGTAACCAATACCTTTCATATTTATCGGGCTGTTTCGATTGCAAGAGACCAGGGTTTAAAAATAAACGGGCTGCCTGCAAAAAACCCATTACAAGCTGTAGTAAAATCCTATACTCGTGAATATTTGGCCATTACAAAGTTTTATTTAAAGAGGTACTTACTAGATTGATAAAGAGGTTGACTCACCTGAGTCAACCTCTTTAAGGTTATTTTATTTTTGCATAAACGCAGGTATCTCTAACTTCTTTCCCGTCGGCTGACAATCCTTCGTTTTTTAAAATTCCTTCTAATGTGAATCCTAACTTTTCTGGAATTGCCCGACTTTTCGTATTAGTCGAGTCGCAGCGAATTTCCACTCGACGTGCTTTCAGCTCCGTAAAAGCAAATTCAGTGATTGCTTGTGTCGCTTCTGTGATATAGCCCTTTCCACTATGGCGGGTATCAATCCAGTAACCAATTTCAAACTTTGGAACACTCCAGTTAATCCTATGTAAGCCAGACGACCCGATAAATTCCCCGGTTTCTTTATCATAGAGGTGCAGCCTAAGGTCTTCACGTGTCAAAAACTTTGCATGTGCTTCCCTCATATTCACTTCGACATCTTCTTCTGTTTGATTTCTATGTGCCCAAGGCATATATTCTTTCAGTTCGTTTAAAGAAGCCTGCATTGCATCATATACACCTTTGCCATCTCCAGGCATGGGCTTGCGAATGAGTAGTCTTTCAGTGGTAAACTGCTCTGGAAAGTCGATGAGTATCGGTTTCATGTTTAAATCCTCCCTTTACCTACTATACAATTCGCTAGGATGACGTAAATTCCTTTTAATAAAAATTTTTTCTACACAATTTTGGATTATTTCTACATAAAATCAGGGTTTTTCTACACGAAATCAAATTAATTCTACACAATTTTTTGATTTTTCTACACAAATTCTTGTTTTTTCTACACAAAATTAAGCTAATTCTACAAAACCATAGCGCTCACCAATAATAACCGCCACCCCAAACAAAAAAGGCCCTTCCATAAAGGAAGAGCCCACAAATCTTAGTATGCTTTTGCCCAATAAACCATCTTATTAGCTTCTTTGCCGCAGCATACACATTTATCAGAAACTTGTTCTTGCTCAAATGGCATACATCTTGATGTTGCCCCTGTTTCTTCTTTGATTTTTTCCTCACAGGCTAAATCTTCACACCACATAGCTTTGATAAAGCCTGGTTTTGCTTCTAGAGTTTCTTTTAACTCAGGAAGTGTAGTCGCTACAGAAGTTCTTTCTTCGCGATGATTCAATGCTTTGTTGTATAGATTAGTCTGAATTTCATCCAATAATGTAACAAGTTTTGTTTCTAACTCTTCCATAGGAACAATCACTTTTTCTAAAGTATCACGTCTTACTAATACAACCTGTTTATTTTCAATGTCTTTTGGTCCAACTTCTAAACGAACTGGAACACCTTTCATTTCATACTCATTGAATTTCCAGCCAGGCTTTTTATCGCTTGCGTCAATATCAACACGTGCGACCTTCCCAAGCGACTTTTTCAAATCATATGCAAAGTCCAGCACGCCTTCTTTATGCTGAGCGATAGGCACAATCATCACTTGTGTTGGAGCCGCTTTTGGAGGAATGACAAGACCGCGGTCGTCACCATGCACCATGATTAATGCTCCAATGATTCTTGTTGTAAAGCCCCACGATGTTTGGTGAACATATTGTAGTTTACCTTCTTTATCCGTGTACTGAATGTTAAAGGCTTCCGCAAAACCTGTACCGAAGTGGTGAGAGGTACCAGACTGTAATGCTTTTCCGTCATGCATTAAGCTTTCAATTGTAAATGTCGCTTTCGCACCAGCAAACTTTTCTTTTTCCGTTTTTTGTCCTTTTACAACTGGAATCGCAAGAATTTCTTCACAAACTGCAGCATATACATTTAACATTTTAATGGTTTCTTCCATTGCCTCTTCATCCGTTGCATGGGCAGTATGGCCTTCCTGCCATAAAAACTCTAATGTACGTAAGAATGGACGTGTTGTTTTTTCCCAACGAACAACGTTAGCCCATTGGTTATAAAGCTTTGGTAAATCTCTGTACGAATGAATGATATTGCTATAGTGCTCACAGAAAAGAACCTCTGAAGTTGGACGAACAACCAAACGCTCTGCTAACTCTTCAGAACCACCGTGTGTAACCCAAGCTACTTCAGGAGCAAAACCTTCGACATGGTCTTTTTCCTTCTGCAGTAAGCTTTCTGGAATGAATAAAGGCATATAGACATTTTCATGTCCTGTTTCTTTGATTCGACGATCTAATTCATTTTTAATGTTATCCCATAAAGCATATCCATACGGACGGATAATCATCGATCCGCGGACGCTTGAATAGTCGATTAAATCAGCTTTTGTTACAACATCTGTATACCACTGTGCAAAGTCCTCATCCATCGCAGTGACATCTTTTACAAATTCCTTTGCCATTTTGACACCTCATTAAATTTATTAAAATAAATACAACAGAACTTCCGCTATAAATACAAAAAGACCCTAATCCCAAAAAAGGGACCAAGGTCTGGCGGTACCACCCTAAATTCATAAAGCATTCGCTTTAAACTCTTTGCATGATAACGGATTTGATCCGCATGTATCTTCATAATTTCCGATACAGAACTCAGAGGCAGGTTCAAATGACCGTCTTAAGAAACCTCACACCAATGGTTTCCTCTCTTTGTAAGACAAACTTCATTTTACTAATCCCCGTCATCGTTTCAATAGTATTTTTGAAGAAATTATATATTTCATCTTCATAAAAGTCAATTCGAAAAGGGAATATTTCGCGACAAAGTGTGAGGAAATTTAGAATTGGCTTTAAACTAGAGGATAAAACGTGTAAAATTCAAGTAATTAAGTAAAGAGGTGACTTTCATGTCAAAAGAAGAAAAGGAACCGGTCGACGGAGAGAAAGCATAGAAAGAATTTTCACTTGAATACATTAGAATGCAAAATGAAGCACTTAAACGAATTTACAAAAATACGATTGATAAAGAGAAAAAAGACTAGAACTGACTCCAAAATTCCTTCCTCCACCTATTTCCTCAGCAAGATTCATAAAACGTTCATACAAATCTCTTAATAGACCATTTTGAAACCATAATTTGCATTTATAATACTCATATGTTGTTTATTTTATTAAATTGGATAAGCCCACATTTGAGGAGACAAAAAGATGACTATTTTTTCAATTATATCGGCAGTGATCGTTGCGTTAGGGACCGGTTATTCTATTTTTCTTGTATACCGTAATAAAATTAAGCTAAATAACACCCCGGGTATCCTGCTTAGCATGGTGATTGCCATTATTAGTGGCTTGTTAACCGGCAGTATCATTGGAATCCTTTCGGGCGAGACATTCTTAGCCGTTGGCGTCAGCATGATCATTGGATTCGTTATTGGCTTCTTAGCAGGACACCCAATTGGGTTACTAGCAATACTGATGTCATCCATCTTTGGATTAATTGGGGGAATTAATGGAGCCATTCTTGGGTTATTCCTACAATATATCAACCCTAGCATTTTATTAGGTATATTATTAGGTTTCTATATTGTTATTATCGGATTTGTAATTGTCTACATTTATGTGACTACAAATAATAAATTTTCTATCGATACCAATGAGCTATCACCTTTTGCCATAATTGCAGGTGGAGTTGTACTCGTCTCACTGTTTTTGTTTATGTATAGCACGGATATGGTAAAAGTTCCTGGAAAAAGCGAGACGGCACAAACCGAAGCTAAAATGGAAACCGGTACCCAGAAAATGGCTAAAACAGAGGTGGATGTCACGAAAGAAAGCTCACCTAAAGTAAAAATGCTCGTTACAGAAACTGGATACACACCAAACGTCATTCGTGTAAAAAAAGGCATTCCTGTAGTACTCGAAATTAACAATCCACTGGAAGATAGCTGTTTATCTACATTTAAGATTCCAGACTTTGATTTAAACGATGTTAATTTAAAAGTTGGTACAACGAATCTCACTTTTACTCCTGAGAAAAGTGGCGAATTTACATTTAGCTGCGGAATGGAAATGTTTAAAGGCACCATCATTGTTGAATAGTATGCAAAAAAGGCTGACTATTTTGTCAGCCTTTTTCGGGTATTTGCCTTACAAAACTTCCAGATCTTCTAATTGACGCTTTTTTCTCTTTCTATCGGCACGCAGAATTTGAGTAGATAAATAGATACCTGAACCAGTAAGGAACATCATAGCGATAGCCGTTAGATCTATCAGCCATTTCACATTTGTATTTCCGATTCTACCTTCATGAAGACCACGGATGGTGCTCATGAATGAGCCTTGTCCCATTCCTTCACCACGAACTCCTTCAGGAAAATTCCTATTCCGCCCAAAGCCAGGAGACCCTTGAAATTGGCCATTTTCATTTGTGCCATTCTGCCCCTCGATGCCAGCTTGTCCTTGAGATTGACCGTTGCGAATAAACCCATTCTGCCCCTGGATTTGACCACTTATTTGCCCGGCACCCTGTCTAAATTGCCCGCGATTGAACTGTCCTGGTTGAAAGTTCCCTCTATCCCCTTCGAATTGAGTTTGTCCCATTAACCAAGGTTCGTTCATTAATAATCCAGTAAGCGACTCCATAAAAATTAATACTGAAGCTATTAACCCTATCCATAAGTGTGCTTTTCTTACTTTCTTCATTACTGCGTTTCTCCTCTCAACGATTGTTCTTTCCATTTATAAGCCCATTATGTGGAGGTTTCCTTAAGATTTCCTTAAAAAAGAACCCAAAATTAATTTTTTTGGGCTCTTGGGAAAATAATCTCAATTGTTGTTCCTTGACCAAGGATACTTTGAACCTTTGTCCTTCCATGGTGTTTCTCAATAATCCACTTAGCAATAGATAACCCCAAACCTGTTCCTTCAGCCGCAGTACGAGCTTTGTCACTTTGATAAAAACGATCGAAAATTTTTGGAATATCTTCTTCTGGGATTCCAATCCCGTTATCTTTCACTTCCAAGTAAATCGACGAGTGACTTTGTCTACAGGATAACAGGATTTCTCCCCCCTCCTTTGTATATTTCATTGCATTATCCAATAGAATGACAATAAGCTGGTGAATTCTTTCTTTATCCGCGAAAAATTCAACAGGTTCAAGCGCACTGAACTGAAGCGTTTTTTCTTGGTACATAGCAATTTCTTCATAATGATGAATAATTTCTTTTAATAGTTCATCTAGCCGAAAAGTTTTTTTCTTCATTTCAATTTGATCGGAATCAGATCTTGCCAACGTCAATAAATTAGCAACGAGTTTCGAGAGTCTTCGTGATTCGTTTGAAATCGCGGATATATCTAAAATTTTGTCCTGAATAGTTGCGTTTGGTGATCGAAAAAGAATATCCGTTTTTGCCTGGATTACTGCTAAAGGGGTTCTTAATTCATGTGATGCATCCGAAACAAATTCAGTCTGCTTTTGC
This sequence comes from Neobacillus phoenicis, assembly GCF_047302305.1. NCBI lineage: Bacteria > Bacillati > Bacillota > Bacilli > Caryophanales > Bacillaceae > Neobacillus > Neobacillus phoenicis. The sequence continues at coordinate 3,707,766 of NZ_CP154847.1, forward strand.
CAAGCTCTTTTAATTGGGACGAGTGCCTTTCCTGCTAAGAAATATCCAGAGATTACAGCTAATACCACTCCAATTCCAATACCCACTGTAATAATTAATAATAGCCGGTTGAGTAATTCTTTTTCAGAGTTAACGTTTCGAATAAATTGAACCGTCACTTTCCCTAATTCAGGATGGTCAACTTCGAACGCTACATACCTATAAGAAAACTCCTCCACTTCTACGTCCTCTAGGCTGTTTAATGCCTTAGGACGAATAGCGTTTTCATAATCGAGAAACAGGTTAGCTTCACGATTCTGCTCTCCTATAAGTTTTTTATTTTCATCCCATATTAATGTCATAATTCTTGGATCTCTTCGCATGAACCGTAAAAATTGCTTTCCTTCTCCCTCTCGAACGTCATCTTTATCAGGCCCAATTCCAGGTCTTGGTTGTTCCTGAAAGTGGTCAAGAGACTCCTGTAACGACTGATTGACATCCTTATATAATCTACTTTCCGTATAAAAATAGATGGTGCTTCCAAGAATGCTAATAAGTACAATAAAGACAATGGAATTAATATAAGTTAATCGTATATGTGTTTGTCGGAACATTTGCGCCCCCTACTCTTCGTTAAGCATATAACCTACGCCACGAATCGTTTTTATATCAACATGATACCCTGAAGGTTCAAGTTTTTTACGAAGATGATGCATGAAGACCTCAACGATAGCTATTGTTGTATCAGAATCGAAACCCCAGACACGATCATATATTTGTTCTTTTGTTAAAATAGCCCCTTTATTTTGAATCAGATATTCTAATAACTCATATTGTTTCGAGGTAAGTTTAATTGGATCTCCATTTACAAGAATGTCTCTTTCTTTTCCCAACAATTCAATTTCACGATATTGAAGAGTCTGATTGGTTGTTAGGCTGCCACTTCTACGTAATAATGCACGAATTCTTGCTTTTAACTCAGCCGCTTGAAATGGCTTCACTAAGTAATCATCTCCGCCGCTATCAAGTCCCTTCACACGGTCCTCAAGGGAATCTCTGGCAGTTAGAAAAAGGACTGGTATTTTTAAGCCTTCTTTTCTAATTGTCTGGAGTACCTCAAATCCATCGATTTCAGGAATCATGACATCTAAAACAATGGCATCATGGATATTTTGCATGGCTAGAAATAAAGCATCTTCACCGTTCGTTGCTTGGTCTACCTCGAATTCGTCTGATAAAAGTTCAACAATCGATTCCAGTAACGAAAGATTATCTTCTACAACAAGTAAACGCATCTCTCTATCTCTCCTAGTAAAAAAGTCTATTTTAAATTATATAGGATACAAAGTGGCCCCAAAAGAAGCGAACCGCTTTTTCTCTGTTTATTCATACCGCAGAGCTTGAATAGGATTCAATTTGGATGCCTTATTTGCAGGGAATACACCAAATATCACACCAACAGCCAACGAGAATAAAAACGATAATACCATTACAGATGAAGTAAACGATACGGTTAAACTTAATAAAGAGGATAATATTTTCCCTATGCCTACTCCAGCTAAAATCCCAATAACCCCTCCTACTCCACTTAAAACGACCGCTTCAATCAGAAATTGTAACAGGACATCTCGTCTTTTCGCCCCGATTGCCTTACGAATACCAATTTCTTTTGTTCGTTCTGAAACAGATACTAACATAATATTCATAATACCTATTCCTCCAACAAGTAGAGAAATACTTGCAATCCCGCCAAGCATCATAGTCATCGTATCTGTCACAGAACTCATCGTATCCATTAAATCCTGCTGGTTTGTTACACTATAGGAATCACTTTTATTAGGAAATAACGAAGCCATTTTCATTTCCACTTCGTTCATGACATAGTCCATTTGGTCTTCGCTTTTTCCTTGAAGATATACTTGATTAATTGTTGTACTCTTGACTAAACGCTGGCCCGTACTTAGTGGGACGATAACCACATTATCACCGCTTTGTCCAAGTGAACTCCCTTTTGATACTAGGACACCGACTACTTTAAAGGATGTTCCCTCAATTTGAATGTATTGACCCACTGGGTTTTCTGCACCAAAAAAGGTAGAAGCCGTATCTGCTCCGATTACTACAATTTTTTGTCTATATTCGTTATCTAGATCTGTTATGAAACGCCCCGCACTTACCTTTGTGTCACGCACAGTGGAATAGGCAGCATTAGTTCCCGTTAGTGTCACTTGTGACGAGTTTTTATCTTTTTTTACATTTACCCGGCCAGAAACAACAGGGGAAATCGCCTTCACACCATTTAGTTTACTAAGTTCATCGATTTTATCTTCTGATAGTGCTAAATCTGAGCCAAAGGTATTAATGGTTAATAAGTTTGTTCCCAGCTGATTAATCTGACTCGTCACATTTTTGGCTGATCCCTGTGCAATTGAAACAAGTATGATGACGGAGGACACTCCAATAATCATGCCCAGCATTGTTAAAGCAGACCTAAGCTTATTCCCTCTAATACTGCGGAGTGCCATTTTAATAGATTGAATAATTCCCAACAAGTTCACCCCCGTTTTCTTGAAGCTGGCCATCTTGAATACTTACCATTCTCTTCGCTTGCTTCGCTATTGCTAAGTCATGCGTAATTAAAATAATCGTATGCCCTAATTCATTAAGTTCTTGCATAATTAGTAGAATTTCTTTACTAGTTTTGCTATCAAGTGCACCTGTTGGTTCATCCGCAAGAAGAATGGATGGATTTCCTACAAGTGCTCTAGCAATCGCCACCCGTTGCTGCTGTCCCCCTGAAAGCTGGGTTGGTAGATGGCTGGCCCTATCCTTTAACCCTACTTTTTCAAGGCTTTTTAAAGCTCTCTCCCGTCGTTCTTTGGTGGGAACCCCGCTATATAACAATGGCAATTCCACATTTTCAAGTGCTGTTAATTTAGTTAAGAGATTAAAATTTTGAAAGATAAATCCTATTTTTTTATTTCTAATCGTCGCCAATTGATTGTCATTCATCTTCCTGATGTCTTTTCCATCCAATAAATAGGTTCCCGACTGCGGTCTGTCGAGGCAGCCTAACATGTTCATTAGTGTGGACTTTCCGGAACCAGATGGACCAATGATGGCTAAGAATTCTCCTTGCTCTATTTCAATTGAAACTTTATTGAGAGCATGGACAGTTTCTCCTCCAAGCTGGTATGTCTTCATTAAATCTTTGATTTGAATAATTGGCTTAGTCATCATTAGTTACCGGTCCTTCCACTAAATTGTCCTTGACGACCACCACTGCGGTTAAAACCGCCCATTCCGCCCATATTTCCACCGCCAAATCCTCCACCTTGTATGAAGCCTCTTGTATTGTTTGAAGAGGTTCCAGTGGCAAGCTGTGGTAATTGAACAACTTCTCCTTCTTTTAAACCTTCGGTAATTTCTACATAATCTTCATTAGCTAATCCCGTTTTTACCATTTGTTGCTCTGTACCACCATTAGATTGTGAATTGTCTGCGGCTGATGTTACTAGGACATATTTTTCATTATTACTGCTGTGAATGGCATCTAGCGGTACATATAATGCATCCTTTTTACTCGCTGTTAAAATACTAGCCTCTGTACTCATACCAACTTTAAGATTATCTGGTTTACCAATATGTATCGTTACATCAAAGGTAGACACACCATTGGATGAAGTTCCCTCTTCAGCGATATCTGTTACCTTACCTGTATAGGTTTGGTCTGGGAAGGCATTTATTTTGATATCTACAGTTTGATCTTTTTTAATCTTAGGAATATCAAGTTCATCTATTTGTACCACTGTCTCCAAGTCTTTATAGTTCGTAACATGTGCAACAACTTGTCCACTTGTTACCCGTTCACCAGCTGAAACAGCAATAGTAGTGACGATTCCCGCAGCTGTTGCAGTGATTGGATCACTTCCATCCGTAAAAGTAATTAGTTCATCCCCTTCTTTAACCTCTTCACCTGCAGTAACTAACACTTCATCAATTTCATTGTTATTGTCTTTTGCTTTAATATCTTCACTCGTTACTGGCTGAACGGTTCCTGATCCACTGATTTTAACTTCTAGCGTTCCTTTTTGAACATTTGCCGTTCTTACCTGTGCTGATGCTGTTTGGCTCTTTGTTTTTGTTGAAAAATATTGATAGCCAACAAAACCAATTACCAGTATGCCTATCGTTAGTAACACCCATTTTTTCATTAATTTTCTACTCCTTTTTCATACCTGGACTCTTAACCAGGAAGCTCAAAGTTTTCATAAAGTATTATTGCTTTCAATCCTTAATTTTTCCTTAAGGGAAAATATTGACTGAAATTTTTCTTTGTTCTATAGTTAAACAAGTGAATAGTTAAACAAGTGAACTACTTTTCCAAAAAGGGGAGGTGTAGGAAATGGATAATAAAACCGTACAGGAATTGATTGACCGCTATGTGACATTATCCTTTCAGGTACACAAAAAAGCCGAGTCATTAATTAAGGGACAAATCGGTAATGAATTGACTAATGACCAGCACTACATATTACGATACATCCACCAATTCAAGGAATGTACCTCTTCTGAATTAGCTGATGCATTTGAAGTGAATAAAAGTGCCATAACAGCGATTATTAACCGAATGGTAGAAAGAGGACTGATTCAGCGAACACGCGATGAAAACGACCGAAGAGTGGTTTATTTAACATTGACTGTTGCAGGGGAAGCCTTATTTCAGGATTGCCAAGAAAAAGTACGATTACTAGTCGAATCGATTATTACCCAATTTGATGAAACGGAAATCGTTAACTTTGTGAATACTTATGAAAAGTTAGCTGCGATTTTAACTAACAAGAAAAAGGAAGAACTGGGGGAATAATCCTTGAACGCGATTATAAAAGGAAAATGGTTCATTCTAGTCGCTTGGATTGCTGTGATTGCTACTCTTTTTATGCTGGCACCAAATATGGAAGGCCTTGTAAGGGAGAAAGGACAAATTTCCGTTCCAGAAGGCTACTCTTCAACCCTTGCTGAGAAAATCCTAAATGACGTTCAATCCAGTGAAAATAAAGGCAGAGATTTACAGACAGCACTCGTGTTCCATAGCGATAAGAAATTGACCAACGAAGATTTTAGGCAAGCAGAAAAGGCGGTTTCTACGCTTGAAAAAAATAAAAAAGAACTTGGTATTACAGAAATCCTCACTCATTTTAAACAAGAGGAATTAAAAGACCAGCTTGTAGCGAAGGATGGAAAAACGATTTTGGTCTCTGTGAATGTAACAGCCAATAATCGGGAAGCAAAAGAAATTTCAAAAGATTTGTATAATGCAATTGATCAAATTAAACTCGATCATTATTACACAGGGAATTGGGTAATTAGTGAGGATCTCATCACCAATTCTCAAGAAGGATTGAAAAAAACAGAGGGCATCACCGTTGGATTTATCCTTGTTGTCCTTTTACTTGTTTTCAGATCTGCTATAGCCCCCATTATTCCATTGGTAACAGTTGGTTTTAGTTACCTTACTGCCCAATCCATTGTCGCACTATTAGTTGATAAGGTTGATTTTCCGTTATCAACCTTTACCCAAATTTTCTTAGTGGCTGTACTTTTTGGAATAGGAACCGACTATTGTATTTTGCTCCTCAGCCGTTTTAAAGAAGAAATGGCTGAAGGAAAAGATGTGACTGAGGCAATTATCACCACTTATCGTACAGCTGGTAAGACGGTTTTCTTTAGTGGTGTTGCTGTTATGATTGGTTTTGCATCCATTGGACTTTCCACATTCCAGCTTTACAAATCTGCGGCTGCGGTAGCTGTGGGTGTTGCCATTTTATTAATCGCACTCGTTACGGTAGTTCCATTCTTCATGGCTGTATTGGGCAAAAAACTGTTTTGGCCCTCAAAGGGTAATCTTGAACACGGTGAAAGTAAATTCTGGGGCTTTATGGGTAAATTTGCGTTAGCGCGTCCCTTAATTGCTTTTATCTTAGTTGCTCTCATTTCTGTCCCATTTTTATTTACCTATGATGACCAATTATCGTTTAACTCTCTTGAGGAAATTAGTGACGAATATCCTTCCATAAAAGGATTCAATATCATATCTGATTCATTTGGCCCTGGTGAATCCATGCCGACTCAAATTGTCATTAAAAATGATGATCAAATGAACACATCGGAGTATATTGCGATTACTGAAAAGATCAGTCAAGAATTAATAAAAGTAAATGATGTAGAAATCGTACGATCTGTTACACGTCCAACCGGTACACCCATTGACGACTTTTACATCTCTAAACAAGTTGTAAGTCTAGAAGACGGGCTTGGCCAGAGTAATGAGGGAATTAAAAAAATCAGTGACGGCCTAGAAGAGGCAGCAAGCCAAATGGGCTCGAACCAACCAAAAATGCAGGAAGCAACTGATGGAATTAGTCAGTTAATTACAGGCACCAATACGATAAAAACAAAATTAGGTGAACTCCAGGGAGGTCTCTATCAAATTGAACAAGGACTGAAAGCTGGTTCTATAGGGGCTGGTAAGGCTAAAAAAGGGTTGGAGCAGATTAAGGCGAATTCTGCTGAGGTATTAGCCGGAAGTAAACAGCTCTTTGATGGATACAAAAAAACAGAAGCTGGGTTAGGTACTCTAAGAGAGAACTATGAAAAAACGGCAAGCGGACTAGACTCTCTACACCAAGCCTTACTATCCATAAATCCATATTTTAGTAATTTAGAAAAAGAATATATTGGTATAAAAGATAATCAAAACTATCAAACCATTAAACAGACTGTTCAGGGCTCTCAAGCAGCTACAAAAGAACTAACTGCAGGGATGGAGCAACTAAACACTGGCTTAAAAGGAGCCCTAGATGGAATCGCTTATGCCAACAGTAAATTTAGCGAAATAATTGCAGGTCAGGAAGCACTAATTAATGGGATGGAGCAACTAATCCCAGGTATCAATCAACTAGAAGGCTATCTCGATCAAATGGCTGCTGGTCAGGAGAAAGCAGTTGATGGGATTCCGCAATTTACTGGGGGATTAAGTACCATTAGTGAGGGTCAGAAGCAGCTTCTTACAGGGTTTGAATCAACGAAAAGTCAAACCATGGTGCTATCAGACGGATTGGCACAAAGTGCCGATGGACTAAATCAGGTATATGATGGTCTCAATTCTGCACAAGAATATCTTTCAGATGTATCGAAGGAAAAACAGAATGGTTTTTACATTCCACAAGATGTTCTTAATAGTAAGGACTTCGAGCAGGCTCTTGATGCCTATATGTCTCACGACAGGAAAGTGATGACGATAGATGTAGTCTTTAATAAAAACCCATATTCCAATGAGGCGATTGACCGCATTCCTGAAATAAAGCAGGCGGTCAAACGAGCGGTCAAGGATACTAAACTTGAGAATGCAAAAGTAGCAGTTGGCGGTGTTTCCAGCATGCACCATGATTTAGACACCATTTCAGAAGCTGATTATTCTCGTACAGTTTTCTTAATGTTGGTAGGTATTAGTATTATATTAATTATTTTACTTCGCTCGCTCATTATGCCACTCTATTTAATCGGATCATTAGTCTTAACATACTTTACATCTATGGCCATTTCCGAAACGATCTTCGTTAACTGGTTAGGCTATACGGGTATCAGCTGGGCGGTACCATTCTTCGCATTTGTCATTCTGGTGGCGCTAGGCATCGACTACAGCATTTTCTTAATGGACAGATTTAATGAATATCGAGATATGCCCGTTCAACAGGCGATTCTTCTTTCCATGAAAAAGATGGGCACTGTTATCATTTCAGCTGCTATCATTTTAGGTGGTACATTTGCTGCCATGATGCCATCGGGAGTATTATCATTGCTCGAAATAGCTACTATTCTATTAATTGGATTAGGCTTGTATGCACTTGTGGTATTGCCATTGTTTGTACCTGTAATGGTACGAACATTTGGTGAAGCCAACTGGTGGCCATTTATAAAAAAATAACCACGACAAAGCGCACTGAACCTCAACATTCAGTGTGCTTTTTTAATCCGTTAACGTGTTAATATATTAGAATAATTAAACAATTAAAAAAATTCTTTTAATTGCATATTATTCTGTTATATAATAAAAAAGTAATCCAAACAAAGGGGGAAATATATGGAACAGTTTGTTAATTGGCTCAGTGGAATTATTTGGAGCCCGGCACTCATTTATTTATGCTTAGGTGTAGGTTTATTTTACTCTTTTGCTACAAGATTTCTGCAAGTGAGACATATGAAGGACATTATTCCTTTAATGTTTAAAGGTGGAAAATCAGATGCTGGTATCTCTTCCTTCCAAGCATTAACCCTTGCCTTATCTGGTCGTGTCGGGACTGGAAACATTGCCGGCGTGGCAACAGCTATTGCCTTTGGAGGTCCTGGTGCCGTATTTTGGATGTGGGCTATTGCCTTCTTAGGTGCAGGTTCAGCATTTGTTGAAGCAGCTTTAGGTCAGGTATATAAGGTAAAACAAAACGGACAATTCCGTGGTGGACCTGCCTACTACATAGAAAAAGGACTGAAGATGAAATGGTATGCGGTACTTTTTGCTATTGTAACTGTTATTGCTACAGGAATCCTTTTACCTGGAGTTCAAGCCAATAGTATTGCAGCTAGTGTGGATAATGCATTTGGAATCAGCCCTGCAATCACTGGTGCAGCACTCGTCATTTTTCTAGCAATGATTATTTTTGGCGGTGTTAAACGGATCGCGCGTGTAGCTGAATTCGTTGTCCCTTTCATGGCCTTAGGTTATATTATCGTTGCTCTTATTATTGTTGCATTAAATATTTCAGAACTACCTGGTGTATTAAAACTGATTTTCTCCAGTGCATTCGGTATGGATGCTGCCTTTGGCGGAATTTTAGGTGCAGCTATTTCTTGGGGTGTTAAGCGTGGTATTTATTCAAATGAAGCAGGACAAGGTACTGCTCCTCATGCTGCAGCGGCAGCCGAGGTCTCTCACCCTGCAAAACAAGGGATTGTTCAAGCTTTTTCCGTATATGTTGATACATTATTTGTGTGTTCTGCCACTGCGTTCATGATTCTTATAACTGGGATGTACAACGTTGCACCAGAAGGAAAAGCTCAAATTATCAATAATCTAGGTGATATTGAACCAGGTCCAGCTTATACACAATCTGCCGTTGAATCGGTTATGCCGGGCTTTGGAGCTCCGTTTGTAGCTATTTCTTTATTCTTCTTCGCATTCACGACGATTATGGCATATTATTATATGGCAGAAACAAACCTTGCCTATATCAATCAAAAAGTAAAACGTGTATGGACTGACTATGTGCTCAAAATTGCTATTTTAGGAATGGTATTCTATGGTAGTGTGAAAACTGCAGGCCTTGCGTGGACATTAGGTGATATTGGTGTTGGAAGTATGGCATGGTTAAATATTATTGCCATTCTCCTTCTGACAAAACCAGCACTTAAAGTACTTAAAGATTATGAGGCACAACTTAAAGATGGAAAAGATCCAGTGTTTGATCCTGTAAAGTTAGGGATTAAAGATGCAGATTTCTGGGAGCAAGAATATTCTAAGCCTCTTGAAAAAGAAGAAAAGACTGGATGATATTGTAGTAAGATAGAGAGGACTAACTTCATTTTTGGAGTTAGTCCTTTCTTTTTTATTTAGATGAAACTTTTCTCCCCTACATCCGTAAAACATATAAGTGGTTTGTTAATGGGATGTTTTTCTTTAATAAGATTAGAGATATTATTTACATATGAAAAATACTGTGAGGAGTGGAAGATGTGGGTGTAACTCTTAGCAAGGGGCAAAAAGTGGATTTAACAAAATCACATCCTGGCCTACAAAATGTGGTTGTAGGGTTAGGTTGGAATATCAGTCAAATGGGGTCAAATTTTGATTTAGATGCTTCAGCATTCTTACTAGGAGAATCTGGCAAGGTTAACAGCGACCAAGACTTTGTTTTTTATAATAATCCTTCAGGTGGAAATGGTTCAATCATTTATAGCGGCGACAACCGCACAGGAGCTGGAGATCAAGACGACGAACAAATCAGAATAGATTTAAATCGTGTTCCAGCCCACATTCACCGCATTGCTTTTACGATCACGATTCACGATGCACAGGTCAAAGGGCAAAATTTTGGACAAGTATCCGATTCTTATGTTCGCATCTTTAATGAAAGGACCAACGAAGAATTAATTAGATTTAACCTTGGCAGAGATTTCACCGTGGAAACAGCGATTGTTGCTGCCGAATTATACCGTCATAATGGGGAATGGAAATTCAATGCTATTGCAAGTGGCTTTCAAGGCGGATTAGCAGCACTATGCCGGAACTTTGGGATTACTGTTGATGACCCTCCTGTGAGTACGCCATCATCACCAGCTTACCAGCAATCTAATAACCACTATCAACAAGCAACAAATTCTTACCAGCAAAATAATAGCAATCACTATCAACCAAATCTAAACAATAATAATCCATACGGTCAAAGCCAAAGAATGCAAGGCTCCGATCAACAGCCGATTCATCTCCAATCGGACTTATCATACCAGCAGCCCTCATACGGATATCCGGCGCAGTCAACCTACCCATCGAACTCTGGATCGTATCAGACGTATGGTGGAGATGATATTATATGCCCACGCTGTCATTCCACTAATGTGAGAACTGGTAAAAAGGGATTCGGACTTGGAAAAGCAGCTATTGGAGGGTTAATCCTTGGGCCAGTTGGTTTACTTGGCGGCTTTATTGGTAAGAATCAATTAAAGTTCTCTTGTAATAACTGTGGCAGTACATGGTCCCCTTCCCAAACAGATTATGCGGAATGGGCAAATAATCAAAAAAGAAGAGCCCAAGAATTATTTAATCGTTATAAAAGTCAGGATGTTCTTGAAGCGGTTGTAGCCGCTTGTGCGTTAGTGGCTATGGCGGATGGATATTTAGACACAGTGGAGCGTCAAAAAATGCTGGAATTTGTTCATCAAAGCGATGAATTACGCGTTTTTGACACAAATAAAGTTATTCAGAAATTCAACTTTTTTGTTTCTAGAATTGAAAATGATCGGATGATGGGTCGAGCAGAAGCGTTCCGAGCCCTTGGAAAAATAAGGACAAAACCTGAAATAGCCCGATTAGTTGCCCGCTATTGCATTGCAATTGGCTACGCTGATGGAAATTTTGACAACAATGAAAAACAAATGGTGGCTGATATTTGTCGAGAACTGGGTTTAAACCCTGCTGAATTCCTTTCGTAATCGTAAGAAAATCCTCTATTCCAGCAAGGAATAGAGGATTTTCTTAACTAACCCATTTGCGCTTATTTTCTACTCTTCTTGTTATTCCTTTGGCATCTAACCTTTCTAAAAATGGAATCATATATTTTCTCGATAAGTCTAAGATATCTTTTGCTTCGCCGACCTCAAATTCAGTTCCCGTTTGGCTTTGAAGCTTACTAACTGCCTCAGTAAAAATATCTCCGTGATAGGCAAATTGCTCATCTAACGGTACGATTAGTGCTTGTTCCTCTAAAAACCTTTTTAAATCAAATACAAGATTTTCAGGTATGCCTGCAGCTGAAAAATAGTCTTTCAGGTAGCGGACCTTTAACCCATCCTTCTTCATTTCCTCCAACAAATTCTCTGTCCGCTTTGACCAGTTTTTCGGAACATGTGGTACAAATGAAGCCAAGAATACAAATTGTTCTCTCCGATTAAAAACTCCTTTTGCTATTCCATTTTCCAGAACAAAATCAAGTAAGGATTTTGGAAATCTTTTTTGCATGGTTTGTAACAACTCAGCTTTATTTATCCCAGTTTTCATTGAATGTGACAGATGAAATTCCTGTATACGATCGAATATATCTTCTTCTATCGCATTAATTAACAATCGTAATGTGCACTCTTTTCCATTGTAAAAAACAAATTCTGGATTATCTAAATGCTGAATTAATATTTCTTCATCTAGTGCGGTTCGTTTTATTAACTCTGCTAACGGAAGACTCTTCGCTTCAATTAGAGCCGCAGTAATCCGTTCTTTTGGTGAGCCTTCTTTTTTCTTTTCCAGCTCTTCTATGGTTTGGTTACCGAATCTGTATTTACTTCCGCGTGGATCAATTACCCAGCCACCGCCAATTGTTTCTTGTGGGCTAGGTCTCCGTAAAATAAAACGGTCGCCCCGCTTTGTTAGGATTTCTTCTTCCAGACGAAGCTGGCAAAGGATTTCTCCATTTTCCTCTTTAATTTCGTTACGATCAAAGAAAACAATTCTACCCATAACCTCTGCTGTTCCAATATGTAGTTTTATTGGCATCCGCTGCTTGACCATATGTTCAAGATCCTCAACCATACGTATAGCCACATCTACAGTTTTTGTAACAATAAAATGCTCGGAAGAAACGAGAACATCCCCCCGCTCTAAATCTTCCTTTCCAATATTAGCGAGGTTAATCGCTGTCCTTTGGCCAGCATAGGCTTTTTGTGCAGGCTTATGATGTACCTGAATCTGCCGTGCTCTTACTTCCAGTCCTTTAGGCATGATTTTCAGTACTTGTCCCTCTTCCACCGTTCCCTCATAAACAGTTCCACGAACAACCGTCCCTTGACCTTTCACAGTAAACACTTGATCGATTGGCAGGCGGAATGCCCCTTTCGCATCTCGCATTTCCTGTTCTTTCAGCGTTTTAATAATCACATTTTTTATTTCCTCAATGCCCTTTCCTGATAAACTGTCTACAAGTACAAAAGGAGCATCTTCAAAAACGGTCCCCGTTAGCTCTTCTAAAATATCATCCTTCACAAGTTCAATGAATTCTTCATCTACCCGATCAATTTTAGAGATGGCAATCAGACCATTTTTTACACCTAAGAATTTTAAAATATCTAAATGTTCCCTAGTTTGCGGCATAACGCCTTCATCAGCAGCTACCACTAACACAACCAAATCGATTCCCGCTACTCCAGCTATCATTTGCCTAATAAACCGTTCATGCCCTGGAACATCTATCACTGAAATCTGTATTTCGTCATCTTCATATAGAGGAGCAAATCCCAATTCGATGGAGATTTGCCGTTCTTTTTCTTCTTTTAACCGGTCTGTATCCACATTGGTCAGCGCTTTTGTTAAAGATGTTTTCCCGTGATCAATATGCCCTGCCATCCCAATTGTAAAATATCGTTTTTCCAAGTTTTCCACCTACTTAAAATCGTTCTTTCATATAACTGTAGCCTTTATAGAGCAATTGTTCAAGAGAACATTTTTAGACAGTTACTGCCCATTCTAATCAAAGTTTAATCTTCTATCATAGGCAAAAGTATTCACAAATTTTTGTAGTTTATATATAATAGATTTATAAATTTGCATTGACGCAACATTTGTTCATTCGCGAATAAACCTTGCATTAAAGAAAAATAAACAAAATGAAAGGATGGTGTCTTATGAGCCAGACCGAATCACTAGCAGTTGAAGGGGCTCGAGCAGCAGAACACCGAACAGTTGCTGCCGCTAGAGATGCCATAAACGGAAAGGTTAAAGGCATACGGGCATTATTGCCGTTCCTTGGGCCCGCCTTCATTGCCTCCATTGCTTATATTGATCCAGGGAATTTTGCTACCAACATTCAGAGCGGTGCACGCTTTGGTTATAAAATGTTATGGGTCATTGTTTTAGCCAACTTAATGGCGATGCTTTTACAAAACATGTCAGGAAAACTAGGTATTGCAACAGGTAGAAGTCTCCCTGAAATTTGCCGGGATTATATGCCAAAATGGCTTGTACTCATTATGTGGATTGTTTCAGAGTTAGCAGCAATGGCAACCGATCTTGCAGAATTTTTAGGAGCAACACTGGCCTTAAACCTTCTTGCAGGTATACCAATGTTATTTGCTACTATTATTACCGGGGTTGTTACCTATTTAATATTATTGTTAGAAAAGTATGGATTTCGCCCACTTGAAAAGTTTATTGCAGCATTTGCTGTACTGATTGGGTTGTGTTACTTAGTGGAAACCGTGCTTTCCCAACCAAATTTTTCGCAAATTGCTTATCATAGTGTTGTCCCATGGCTAGGCAATAATGAAAGTATCCTGCTTGCAGTTGGAGTAATCGGTGCTACTGTTATGCCGCATGCGATTTATTTACACTCCAGTTTAACTCAAGGACGGATTGTTCCTCGAAATGACTTAGAAAAGTTGAAAATCCAAAAGTTTAGTACGAAAGAGATTTTCATTGCTATGACCTTAGCTGGTTTCGTTAATTTATCAATGATGTACATGGCGGCATCTGTCTTCAATTCTTCTGGTCACAGTCAAATTGCTGACATTCAATCTGCCTATCACACATTAACACCTTTGCTCGGCTCAGCAGCAGCAAGTGTATTTTTAATCTCCCTACTGGCTTCAGGAATTTCAAGTTCAGTAGTTGGTACGATGGCTGGGCAGGTCATCATGCAGGGGTTTGTAGGATTTACTATACCATTGTGGTTCCGCCGTTTGATTACTATGCTCCCGACGGTAATAATCGTTGCAATGGGGGTCGACCCAACTCGAACACTTGTTATTAGCCAGGTTGTTCTAAGTATTGTTTTGCCTTTCCCCATTATTGCATTAATCTACTTTACCCAAAAGAAAGATCTTATGGGGGTATTAACGAATAAACGAATAACAACAGTATTAGCCACACTATTTGCTATCACTATATTGGGATTAAATGTGTGGTTGGTCATTCAGACGGTTTTAGGATAAATTAACTCAGATGAAGGACATCTTCCTTGGTTTCAAACCTATTTTGTCCTTCATATCCCTGATGAAGGACATTTTTCCTGTTATCCAACCGATTTTTGTCCTTCATACCCCTGATGAAGGACATTTTTCCTGTTATCCCACCGATTTTTGTCCTTCATAACCCTGATGAAGGACATTTTCCCTGTTATCCCACCGATTTTTGGGGAATGTAAATTATTTTGTGTAAATGGTTAAATCCTATATGATTTGACTATATTGAAACTAAAGTGTTCTTACCTACTAGGGGGATAGGGCAATGCTGGGGAGCAACCCGAGCACCTAGTAGGGTTCTGTACAAAAGGAGAGAGGATTTTTCCTCTCTTTTTCCTTTTGGGAGAACGAAAGCGATAAACCCTTAGGGCAGAGCCCTAACTTAACTACGTCAATTATTTCCCAAGCCGGCCCTCAAACATGATATCAAACTGCTGTCTACATTCTAACCATCCAGGAATAGGATTAGACCATTTATCTGTAACTCCAACAGTCGCAAGGTAAACAATTTTCCTTAATGCATTATCCGTTGGATAAGCAGTTTTTGTTTTTGTGACTTTCCTTAGTTGTCTATGGAATGCTTCAATAGTGTTGGTTGTGTAAATTAACTTTCTAATCTCTACTGGGTAAGAAAAGAAAGTCGTGAGTTCTAGCCAGTTGGTCTCCCATGATTTAATAACAGAAGGATATTTCTTTCCCCACTTTTCTTTAAACTCATCAAATTCCAATTCTGCTTGTTCAATTGTATATGCTTTATATACCTTTTTTAAATCGTCCATAAGTTCCTTACGGAATTTGTGAGGAACACACTTTACATTATTTCGTAATTGATGAATGATACAAGACTGAATATCTGTTTTCGGAAACGTGGCATTAATTGCCTCTGAAAATCCAGAAAGCCCGTCTTTACAGGCAATTAGGATATCTTGTACACCACGACTCTTCAAATCTTGGCAAACGTTCAACCAAAAACTAGCACTCTCATCTTCGCCGATCCAAATACCAAGAATGTCCTTAATACCATCTGTATTTACGCCTAAAACTGTATAAGCTGCCTTACTAACAATCCTATTTTCATGCTTAACTTTAAAGTGTATTGCATCCAAAAACACAATAGGATACACAGGGTCTAGTAGACGGGACTGCCATTCATAGACAAGAGGCAACACTTTGTCTGTAACCTTACTTACTAAACTAGAAGAGACGTTAATACCATAAATATCCTTCATGTGGTCCTCAATATCCCGTGTGGACATACCTTTAGAATAAAGGGCAATTATTTGATCCTCTAATCCATTAATAGAGGTCTCATATTTCTTTATAATCTGCGGTTCATATTCACCTTTACGATCTCTAGGGATATTTAACTTGGTTTCACCTAACTTAGATTTAATGGTCTTTTTACTATAGCCATTCCGGCTATTTCCCGTATTGATACCTTTAGAATCATGTTTGGAGTACCCAAGGTGCTCCTCAATCTCAGCCTCGAAAACCTGTTGGAGAGTCTCCTTGAAAAGGTCCCTAATCATGGCATGAATATCGTCCACTGTTTCACATTGACCTGCCAATTCTCTAATTGTCATATCCCTATAATTTTGCATAAATGATCATCTCCTTAATTGGTAAGTATAACCATTTACACAAAACTATAGACGTTCTCGATTTTTGTCCTTCATACCCCTGATGAAGGACATTTTTCCTGTTATCCAACCGATTTTTGTCCTTCATAACCCTGATGAAGGACATTTTTCCTGTTATCCAACCGATTTTGTCCTTCATAACCCTGATGAAGGACATTTTTCCTGTTATCTCACCGATTTTTGTCCTTCACATAACCCTGATGAAGGACATTTTTCCTGTTATCCCACCGATTTATGTCCTTCATAACTCAAATTTGCTTGTTTGCACATTTCTAGTACACCCATAACTAATTGTTTTTTTATATAACTCCCCCCGCTTCATCCCCCATCTTTTCTAACTGCTTTGTATGCTCTTCATATAACCTTGAAGACCACTTCTGAATCAAAGAAGAATGTACATTTTCCCACTTTTCTACTTCTACTATCTCTTCATCACTAAAAGCAAGCTGAGTTAATTTTCCCATTAACACATAGGATGAATACGGATGGGGAAACCTGGGGTCATTTTTCCCCTCATAGAAGAATTTCTTTAGTAATCTAAAAGACTTTGGCTCGTAAATAAGCTCTACAAGTTTTGCCCGGTATTCTAAGTCCTCAGGTTTCAAGTTAGGAAAACGTGTATAATCATTCAAATGCTGGGCCTCATGCTTTAAATAACTGATTTGAAACTCCGTACTATTTATATTTAATTTCTTGGTTCGATCACTTACAAAATATAATCCATCTGCCTTCGCCCAGCCACCCGCCCGTTTTTCTCCAAAGGTCGAAAAATGAATCCAACTCTGCAAAATAAAATCCGATAAGAAAAACACAGTTACTTCTTGTCTATGGCTTGGGAGTTCCACATTAAATTCTTTTCTTTCTGTGGTTTTCCAAATAAAAGGACCTCTAAAAGGGCCAGTCAAACCACCTAAGAAGTGATAGCCCTTATTTTTAAATAACACCTCTAATTGACCTTCTATTTGATCAAGATCCATATCAGAAGGGTTATTGGGAATACATGATGCAAGTGATTGTGCTAATTGAATTTCTGCTACAGATGCATTCTGTTTTGTTAAAACTGCAATAAAGTATTGATAATAAGCTAGTAGTACTCTTCTAATCCAAGGATCTTTAGATTTTATCCGAAAGATTGGTTTTTCTGTAAAGAATCTACGCTGATACTTTAATTCTAGTGCTTGTATTTTTTTGCTCTTATTTCTTATTGAGCGAAGGTATTCATGTGCTGCTGGAACATTTCCTTGCAGACAATAAGCATAAAACTTTGATTCATCCATCTAGTTCCCCTCGTATTCTAAAAATATTGTTATAGTTAATATTTGATCCATACTTGTAAATTTCCTTTTTTGAATATAAAGGAAAATAAGGGCATTATGTCAAATGTAGTAATACAAGAATTAGAATGTCGGAGGATAAAATGATTGAATTAGTGAGAGTTTTAAAGGAAAAGGAGCAAACTTTACATAACCTAATGCAATTCTACATCTATGAATTTGCACAGTATTTGCCAACTATTACCTTTGAAGAGAATGGGCTTTACAAGCCTTTTGATTTAACCCCTTACTGGAGTCGCCCCAACCTCCACCCTTTTTTCATTAAGAAAGAAAATGAACTTATTGGTTTTGCTTTGGTTGAAAGTGCTAGTGAAACTGAACCTAACACTATTCTCGAATTTTTTATCATTCGTAAATATAATGGTAAAGGCTACGGAAAGCTTGCTGCCACCAAACTTTTTAACATGTTTCCTGGAAAGTGGCACATTACACAAATCGAAAGAAATTATCCAGCCCAAGCGTTTTGGAGGAGCACAATCTCTTCATTTACTAACGGGAGTTACAGCGAAAAATATGATGAGAAACGCCGTTCAATTCAAGAATTTGAGATTAATAGTGACAAATAAAACAGTGGAGGCTTTCCCAAAAAGGCAGCCTCCACTGTTTTATTCTATTGACTGTAAATCCTTTAGTAACATCTCATTTTCATTCTCATCATTTATTTGTTGTACATATTCTAGTGCTGTTGAATACGCCTTTTTAGAAGCGTCCGTCTGACCTACTAATGCATATGCCCTACACAAGGCTTCAAACGCATTAAAGCAAAACCAAAGAATTTTTTTATGGTTTTTTCATATAAAGTTCATAATTAATTAGTATAATTTAATTGGCAAAATGAACGATTATTCAAATGATAGGAAATACCAATCTTGGAGCTGCATTGCTTTTATTAATATAAAATGATAAACATATTTATTCCGAAATTATTGTAAGGGGGTTTAAGGTTTGAAAAAAATTTGTATTATACCCTTTTTAATTAGTGTTTTATTGTTATCTGCATGTGGAGCAGTTAATGTACCAATGAACACAAATAAACATCAAATGATGAACATGAAGCCAGTTAGTGGAAAGGAAACAAATTCAGAATGGACTACACCAAAAACAATAAATGCAAAGCAGCCAGTGACAATATCAATACTTATTATGGATAAAAATAATAAACCAGTTAAGGACTTTGAGACGGTAAGCACCAAAAAGATGCATTTAGTTCTCGTGAGTAAAGACCTCTCATATTTTGCTCATATTCATCCTATATTCGAAGGCAATGGATTATTCAAAATCACAACCCAATTTCCGAAAGCTGGAGATTATAAACTTATTGCTGAAATGACACCTGTAGGGGCAGGTGATTACAGTATAGAAAATCACTGGTTAACTGTAGAAGGCTCTGTAACACCTTCTGAACCGATAAAACCTGATGCAAATCTAACTAAAGTAATCGATGGCACAAAGGTTTCCCTTTCTTTTGATGGGAAACCTAAATCTAAAAAAAATATTGACATGACCTTTAAATTAATTGATGCAAAAACTGATAAGCCTATAACCAATTTAAAACCATACTTGGGAACAGTGGGGCATGCAGTTGCGATTGATAAAGACGTAACTCAGTTCATGCATATTCATCCAATGTATGTCACAGGGAAAGGGCCTAAAGTTACATTTATGACGTACTTCCCTGCAAAGGGCGTTTACAAGGTATGGGGACAATTTAACGTCAATGGGCAAATTCTGACTGCACCTTTTGTAATCAACGTTGAATAAGAAAAAGCTTATGCGATTGTGAGTTTTAAGATAAATAAAAATGACCTATTCAACTGATGAATAGGTCATTTTTATGAATTACTTTTTACGGAATGTAACTACAAGAGCAATTAGTGATAATAGAACTGAAACCACTGATAAAATTAGTGGAAGAGAATCGGAATTATCAGTAGCTGTTGTTTTTACATCAGTTGTATTTGCTTCGTCCTTTTTAGTATCTTCCGTTTTAGCTGAATCATTGTGATGGGCATCAGGTGCTGTTCCCACAACAATATCTGTGATGGAGTGAGGAGTGTCTGCTCCTTCGTCTTTAGTCCATTCCACTACACTGCCATCTTTATAGTATTGGAAAGCATCCCAAGCTGCTTTTGTTGCATTATCAGGGTTTTTTCCGACGAACGTAAAGGACTGGAATTGGCCAGGTAAAATGCCTTCGCCCGTCGCCTCAAAAGTAAACGACTTTACAATGCCCTTTGAATCCTTTTCATCAGAATATTTCCAACCAGGAACTGGCTGATAAGACTTAATTTCCACTCCAGCTGGTGCTTTAATGGTGATCTTTGTCGTTGCAACATTCTTTTCAACAGGAACCTTAACTGTATATGTTTCCCATGCACCTGTCGTAGAAGTTTTCGGCACTACTGTAACATGGGCACTTGCCACAGTTGAAAATAAAAACATACCTAATATTGTTGGTAAAAACACTTTAGAAATCTTTTTCATTCTAAGTTTCATCAATCAATTTCTCCTCTATTTGTATTTTGCTTAATACCTTGTAAGCGAACAGTTGAAGTGATATTTGATCGCTTTCATACAAAAGCATAAAATACTATTGAAACATAAGCAACATATAATTGTGAAAAATGCGTGAAGTTTTAACAACAAAATCACATTTTTTAACACATTAATATTGATATGTACATAGTTTTCAATATGATAAAAAAGACCAATAAAAAATGAAATCATATATCGCTATAAACTAAAAAACCGTCAATTAGATGGCTGTATGTCCTTCAACTTTGAGTACAATTCTCGACAAACTTGCAAATTAATTTAAATGAGGCCATTCAAAAGGTTGTTGAAAGAAACACTTTTGAATGAGCCTCTCATACGAACATTATTGTGAAATGGATAATTTCAACGCATCCAGATTTTTTTTCATAACTCCAAAATAGTCTAATCCTTGTTGTTGCTCTTCTTTCGTTAATCCTTCTAATGGATTTAATACTTCCGTTTTAGCACCTATTTCTTTTGCTAACGTTTCCGCCACTTTTGAAGATGTCATCTCCTCAAAATAAACAACCTTTATATTTTTCTTCTTTGTTAATTCCGTTAATTCAGCTAATTTCCCTAATGTTGGTTCAACGTCGGGTGATAATCCTGCGATAGGAATTTGAGTCAGTCCATATTGTTTTGCCAAGTATCCAAATGCAGCATGTTGTGTAACAAAATCTTTCTTCTTGGCTTTATCAATAGTCTCTTTATATAAGTGGTCTAAATCAGTTAGTTCCGAATTTAAATCCTCTGCATTCTTTTGAAACTGGACTTTATTTTTGGGATCTGCCTGCTCTAAAGCCTTAGCAATTGTGTTAACTTCTTGCTGAGCTAACACTGGAGAAAGCCAGACATGGGGATCTTTAGAAGCAGTATGCTCCTCCCCTTCCTCGGATTCCAGTGCATCCATCAATTTAATTCCACTGGAAGCTTCAACAACCTTTAAGTTGGAATCATTAATACTTTTCAACACCTTTTCAGTCCAAAGTTCAAAGTATTGGCTATTGTAAATAAAAACATCAGCGTCTTGAATTTTTGCCATATCCTTTGCTGTCGGTTCCCAATCATGTGGTTCTACACCATTTGGTATTAAGAGTTCCACGTTTGCTGAGTCGCCCGCGACCTTTTTTGCAAAATAGTACATTGGATAAAAAGTAGTGACAATTTGCAGTTTTTTAGATCCTTCGCTTGTTTTTTCAGTTTTCGTTGAAGCCGCGTTTGAGCAACCACTTACCAATAATAGAAAAATAATTAATGGGACTAAAAGTCTTTTCACGTTAGTTTACCTCCAAAATTTTCTTTAATTAGGAATCATTACGATTTAAAACGAATAATTATTTTGTATAATTTAAGATTAATAGCAGTATATAAATCGTAATTATTACGAATTAAATCTTATAACGATTATTTATTTATGTCAATCATCAAATTTTAATGAAATGAATGAAGTATACGTACATATCCATATGATAGGATTGATAGATTTGAGGAGGTAGATTTGTAATGACCTTTATAAATAAGATGTTTAAAGATAGTCTCGTTTTTCTATTATTTTGTTTATTTCTTTTTCTATTTCTCTTTGCGGAGGAGCTAAATAACATCTCTTTTTTTACTAGAATCCCTAGTACGTTTTTTAATGTAAATACCATTTTTCTTAGTATTATTTTAGAAGCAATTCCATTTATTTTACTGGGTGTATTTGTTTCGGCCATTATCCAATCATTTGTTTCCGAAAATGTAATCCGAAGGGTTTTGCCCCGTAATGCCTATTTTGCCCTTATACCTGCTGCCTTACTTGGAATAATTTTCCCTATATGTGAGTGTGCCATCGTTCCTGTCGTTCGCAGGTTAATAAAAAAAGGCATGCCCTCACATGTAGGCGTTGTATTTATGCTTAGTGCTCCAATCTTAAACCCTGTTGTTTATGCGTCTACATACTTTGCATTTAAAAGCACACCTTATGTAGCCAATGCAAGGATGTTTGTAGGATTTATAAGTTCCATTATTATTGGATTAATCATTTACAGACGTTTTAAAGGTGATAATATTCTTAAATTGCAGAAGGAAGACCATCACCATAATCATCACCACCACCAAGGAGGAAATAAACTATTAGAAACACTCTATCATGCTAGTGATGAATTATTTGATACAGGGAAGTATTTATTCATAGGTGCATTTCTTGCCAGTTTATTTCAAGCCTTCTTGGACCGAAATGTTCTTTTGACAATAGGGACAAGCACAACCTTTGCACCAATGGCTATGTTGGGACTAGGATACGTCCTTTCTGTATGCTCTTCAGCAGATGCCTTTGTCGCCTCGTCATTTGGTTCCACTTTTACGGAAGGTTCCATCCTTGCATTTCTTGTTTTCGGTCCTATGATTGATATAAAAAACACCTTAATGTTATTCGGTTATTTTAAGAAAAAGTTTGTCATATATCTACTATTAGTAACTCCTCTTATCGTCTATTTTTCCGTTTATGTTTTTCAGCTAATTCTTTTATAAAAGAGGTGTCCAATGATGAGACCAAATAAAGTCCAGGATTTTTCTTTTCATCATCTTATCAGGGGAATTATTTTGATTGGATTTATGCTACTGTTATTTAAATTACTTCTAACGAATAATATATCTCTGTTAATCGCACCAAAAATGATTCGATTTATTTACTTTACTCTCTTTATATGCCTTATTCTTGGAGTTCTTCTGATTATAAGAGGATCTTCAGGGAAAGATCATTCTTATCATTGTGATTGTGACGGGGATCATACCTATCCTTCCTCTTTCGGGAAAAGTGTCTTTCTTTATTTATTGTTTATTATTCCTATAACCACAGGATTTCTTTTCTCGAACAATGTGCTGGGCAGCTCGGTTGCAATGAATAGAACAATTAAATTGGGAGCTACCTCTCAACCGTCTAAACAAATTAAAACTTTAAATAACAGTTCAAAGTTACAATCATCATCTAATACCAATAAATCTAATACATCAACTAACCCACAAAGTGTACTTGATAATCAACCTGAGCCTTTAACTCAAAAAGAATATGATGCGTTGAAGAATAAAATATTAAAGGCAAATACCATTAATATAGACGATAACCAATATGTAAATATAATGAACATTATTCAAGATAATCTAAATGCGATGATTGGAAAAACGGTAACCACCAAAGGATTTGTGTATCGGGAAAAAGAATTTATGCAAAACCAGATTATTGTTGCTCGATTTGGAATCACATGTTGTGTTGCCGATGCCTCGGTTTATGGAATGATGGCAAAAGGAGAGGTAGCAGCATTGCCGAAGGATAAATGGGTTCAAGTAACAGGTAAAATTGAGCAGACCCAATTCAATGGGGAGACAATTCCCGTTATAAAAATTAACCAACTTTCAAACATTACTGCTCCACAACAGCCCTATGTGTTTGATTTAGGCATAAAAATTGAATAGTCCTTGAGTCTTAATGAAAAACCAAACCATTTAAAATTAATTATAAAAATAGCCGATTTTACGAATTGAGAAGATCGGCTTTCTATAACTTTGTGAAGAAATGTACTTAAACTATCCTGCTTCGTTAATACAATAAGCACTGCTTGCCAATTTTGCATATAAATATAAGTGTTTATTCTGTTTTTAGCAGCGAATAATCAATATCCAGTTAATAATATGATATGTAAAAAAAGGTGAGAGCATAAAATGATGCTCTCGCCTTAACTTATATTGAAAAAATCGAATTTAAATCTTTTATCAAACTTTCCTTTGCACTGTCGACCTTAACTAGCTGTGCATAATCCATTGCAAGGTTAAATTGATCCTTTGCTAGTTCATCTTTTTCTAAAAGCGCATTAGCACGACACAAAGCTTCATAAGCATAACCAATATAAAATGGTTCAATTTCATTCTTCAAGCTGACTTCCAAACACTGCTCACCAAAATATAATGCTCTTTCCCCCAGTTTGGCAAATGCATATACTCTAGATAATTGCCAATATCCAATTGATACATTTTGCGGTGTGTGGTCGACAACTTGTGTCCAATGCCAAAACGATGTATGAGCAAGATGAATCATCTTCTCTTCCTCTTCTGTTGTTCTTTGGGGCAAATCGAGCAAGTCCCACACCGCATTAAAGCTATTCACTGCCAATTGTTTATGAGATAACGTTGTTGTAGTCATCCTACTTCCACCTTTCTTTTTTCAAAATTACTAATATATAATCCTGGTACTACTTCAATGTCACTTACGAATGAAAAGCCATTTTTCAAATATAATTTTTTGGCTGGTGGATTATCCTTACCCGTTGATACTTTATAAACGGATATTTGCGTATTCCTACTCTCTACTTCACTCAACAACTTTTGTGCAATCCTTTTTCGAAAATGGTCAGGATGAACAATCATTCGGCAAATAGTAAGCTCATCTCCGTCTAGCGTATAAGAAATGGCTCCAGCAAGTGTTTTTTCTTCGAAATAACCTAGGAAAGTTTCCTTACATTCAATTAATTCCTCCAAAGACTCATTTAGAGGTGGGATTTCGAAAAAGTTGATTAACTCGGCTTCAATCAGATAGGAAGCCCTTTGAAGCTCTAGCAACTCCTTTGCTAGATTCCTATTATGCAAATCAATCGCTTTTATCATAAATTATTTTCCTTTACATTAATAAATTAACATTCATTGGTTCCACAAAGTGTCTAAAATGGTTCATTTTCATGTATTCGCTTTGTTTTACAATCTATCCTTCTTTTCTTCAAAAAAAATATCCCCCACAAGGTGAGGGATTAACTACTTATGCGACCTTAATCGCTTTTCCAAATGGTACTCTCGGTAAGAATTGCCCTGGTACAAGCCAAAATAATTCAAAATCTACTGTTTCCATGTCTTCTGAAAAAAAGCCGGTTACATCCGTAATATAAAACAGTGTGTCAATCTTTTCTTCTTTTGCCCACTCAAGCACTAATGTATAGGAAGATTTCCCGTGTGTATAAAAAGTAAGGGTTTCACTTTTCACTGGGGAAATATCTCTGATTTTAAAATCTGCTTGAACCAAGAGCGTGTCAGGCTTAACGGTTTCAAACAGCTTTACTATGTTATTAATAAGGATAACAGGTGCTTCATTTGTGGATGTGTCTACTGCTAAAGCTACTTTTTTGTCCTGTCGTTGCTGTATCATAGAAAGAATCGTTTTGTGCCATTTCAAACTCCATCATCCCCTTTGTTTGAATGAGTGAACTATCTTATTTTGGGTTAGTGGATAATGGTTTATGATTGGATAATTGCGGGAAAATAACGGCTCGTTATTATGGACAAACTAGCCTTAGATACAATTAGGAAAGGGAGTGAATAATCGGAGTAATTTCCTCCAATCCTTGAATAGTAAAATCTGAATCAACATGGTCCCACTGAGCATCTTTTTTCCAAACACCTAGCATTCCAATTGCACGGGCTGCACGGATATCGTTTTCAGGATGATCACCCACGTATATGCTTTCATTTGGCTGCACTCCAAGTGAACCCAGGGCTCTCTTAAAAATTTCAGGATTCGGTTTTTTTATTCCTTCCCATTCTGAAACGAGGATCGTCTGAAAGTATGTATCAATCCCTAAAGCCTTAATATTATCCATTTGGAACTTTCCTAATCCATTTGTAATTAATCCTAAAGAAATTGATCGACTCTTTAGTTCCTCCAACATTTCTTTAACAAATGGAAAAGAGACACAATAGTACTTAAAGTGAATGACATAATCTTTTAGAAGGTCATCGCAGTGTAATTCTTTTATATTAAATTCATCAATCATTTGTTGGTAAACTTTATCTTTCCAAACATACCCACGACATTCTAATTCAGTAAACCTGGATATGTACAGTTCCTTTTGAATATGTCCAAGCCATTTGTTTAGTCTTTCATATTGATTCAAGAGAAATTTCTGTACAGAAGCATCGCGATTTAGCAAAGTTCCATCTAAATCAAATAGTGCAGCTTTTATCATCCACGAAGCCTCCTCTTTTCTAGCAATCAATTTCTTTTAAAATTTTCGCGGGATTTCCACCAATGACAACGTTATCGGGTACATCTTTTATAACGACTGCCCCAGATGCAATGACTACATTATTTCCTATTGTTACTCCTGGGTTAATGACAGCTCTTCCTCCTATCCATACATTGTCCCCTATTGTGACTGGCATTCCGTATTCTATACCCGATATTCTTTCATAAGGATTAAGAGGATGTGTTGCCGTATATATATGTACGCCTGGAGCAATAAAACAATTATCACCGATTCGTATCTCACAAACATCTAAAAATACGCAATCAAAGTTTGCATAAAAATTCTCGCCCACATGAAGATTGTATCCATAGTCGCAACGCAAAGTAGGTTCAATGTATATGTTGTCCCCTGTGGTTCCGATAAGTTCTTTAAGTATTTTGGCTCTTTTTTCAACCTCTGTTTCTAATGTTTGATTAAATAACCTAGTTAATCTTCGTGCAATTTCTCTACCTTTTACTAGTTCATGGTCTGCTGGGTTATACATTTCACCGTTAAGCATTTTTTCCCTTTCTGTTTTCATTGGTAATCTCCATTCATTTGGGTTTTTTGATACCTTAATCATATCAAATAATTATTAATTTTTATCTAGATAAAAGATATTGATTTTTCAGAAAACAGTATTTACCATTAACATATAAAGGTGATGTTACTGACGGGGAGGAAAATTATTTGAAATTTGACGTAATTGTGGTTGGGGCTGGCCTAGCAGGTTTAGTTACCACAGCAGAACTGGCAGATGCGGGAAAAAAGGTACTCCTCTTAGATCAAGAGCCTGAGGCATCTTTGGGAGGACAGGCATGGTGGTCTTTTGGCGGATTATTTCTTGTCGATTCTCCTGAACAAAGACGAATGGGTATAAAAGATTCACGAGAGCTTGCCTGGCAAGACTGGTTAGGTTCTGCAGGCTTTGATCGAGAAGAAGATGAAGATTATTGGGGAAAAAAATGGGCAGAGGAATATGTTAATTTCGCTGCAGGCGAAAAGCGTGAATGGCTGACCGGGATGGGTGTTCGTTTTTTCCCAGTGGTCGGCTGGGCAGAACGTGGAGGCTATACAGCGGAAGGACATGGTAATTCTGTACCAAGGTTTCATATTGTCTGGGGTACTGGTCCTGGTCTTGTTAAACCATTTGAAGAGCGGGTTAGAAATGCAATGGAAAAGGGGCTTGTTGATTATCGCCCTCGTCATCGTGTGAATGAATTATTACAGGTAAATGGAGCGGTTTCGGGGGTACGTGGTGACGTCCTTGTACCAAGTAATGCTGCCCGTGGAGAAGCAAGTTCCCGTGACGTCATTGGAGAGTTTGAGTTTCTTAGTTCAGCCGTAGTGGTTACTAGTGGTGGGATTGGCGGAAATCATGAGTTGATTAAGAAAAATTGGCCTACACGGCTTGGATCAGCACCAAAGAATATGATTTCAGGTGTACCAGAACACGTGGATGGAAGGATGCTTGGTATTACGGAGAAAGCTGGTGGACGAATCGTTAATCGCGACAGAATGTGGCACTATACAGAAGGCATAAAAAACTGGGACCCTGTCTGGCCCATGCATGGAATTCGCATCCTTCCTGGTCCATCCTCTCTCTGGCTGGATGCCGAGGGGAATCGATTTCCTGCACCAAACTTCCCCGGATTTGATACATTAGGAACTTTGGATGCAATTATGAAAACAGGATATGACTATTCTTGGTTCATTCTTACACAGAAGATTATTGAAAAAGAGTTTGCGTTATCCGGTTCCGAGCAAAATCCGGACTTAACAGGAAAGAGTATAAAGAAAGTGCTGGCGCGTGTGCTGCCAGGTCCGACTGCTCCTGTAAAAGCATTCATGGATAAGGGTGAGGACTTTGTCATAGCTGATACCCTTCCTGAACTCGTGGAAGGAATGAATAAGCTTACAGGTGATCAATTACTTAAGCTTGATCACATCGAGAGACAAATTTTAGCGAGAGATCGTGAAATAGAGAATAAGTTTACGAAGGATCTACAAATTACTGCAATGCGCGGGGCTCGGAATTATTTAGGAGATAAACTGATAAGGGTTGCTCCTCCACATAAGATACTTGATCCAAAAATGGGACCTTTGATTGCTGTCCGGTTAAATATTTTGAGCAGAAAAACGTTAGGCGGGCTTCAAACGGATTTGTCCGGCAGAGTCCTGGATGCTTCTGGTCAACCAGTACCAGGTCTTTATGCTGCTGGTGAGGTTTCTGGGTTTGGCGGTGGCGGAATTCATGGCTACCGATCGTTAGAAGGAACGTTTGTTGGAGGGTGTCTGTTTACAGGTAGGCAAGCAGGCAGGGCGCTGGCTAAAGAATTGGGTTAATAAGAGAAAACAAGCAGTGAGACCTAGTTTGGTAAAGGTTTACCTTTTCGGTGCTTTCTTATTAAAAGACACTAGAATTGACGTATGAAATGGCATACGTCTTTTTCTTTATTTATCAAGGTTTCAAAGATATTTAATTATCTTTGACATAGAAATTGACATCATTATTATAATGACAATAAGTATTGTACAATTAAAAGAGAGGGTCAAAACCCCTGTCATTTGCAGTGACGTTTAGAGTACCAATTTTATTGACCTTTATAAGCTGCTCGAAAAAAAGCGGCTCATTCCCGCCTCTAGGATCAAGAGGGTATCGGTTGGGAAATCAGGTTAAGCCTCCGATCTGATAAATAGACGGAAAAATTCCGCTTATTAAGTAATTATCATTAAAAAGAGCTTAAATAGACGGAAAAATTCCGCCTATTGAATCGAAAAATGTGAAAATGGAGAGATTTTGCTTAGCATAAGCGGAAAATCTCCGCTTATTTAACCCGAAACGAGCACGATTCTAAATTTAACCGGAAAATCTCCGCTTATTTTACTTTTGCTGGTTCCTCTTTTTTAAAAGGGAGTAAGTATTTTTCAAAAATCCAAGAGAACTCATCGTGATACATCACGGTGAACCGTATCACAAGTAAGTGGGGTTCTATTTATGGTTTTTGTATGTATTCCTAATAAAGAAACTCGCCAATTACTATGGCGAGTTTTACTTTTTATTTACCAAGACTCATCCTACGTTACCTATCTTTCATCTGTTCACGCTCAACGGTCTCATAGAACCACCCTACGCGACCTTCCTATCATCATCTCACAGAAATCGGTCGCGTAGAAAAGTCCCGAACCTTCGCTATCTCTAATCTCTCAAATGTCTCCTAATTAATAAACACAAACTCCGTCCTACTACCCGTTTGGCCAGCAATAACCTCGAGTCTGACATCAATTCGTTCCTTGAGTTCCGGTACGTGCGAAATGATTCCAACTAACCGGCCGCTGCTCTGAATATCCATTAACGCTTCAATCGCTTGATCTAATGACTCTGGGTCAAGCGTACCAAACCCTTCATCAATAAACATCGTCTCTAATGACACGCCGCCCGCATAATTTTGAACCACATCTGCAAGCCCCAGCGCTAACGACAAGGAAGCCTTAAAGCTCTCGCCCCCAGAAAGTGTTTTTACATGACGTTCCTGACCAGTATACTGATCGAACACAAGCAGCTCCAACCCACTTTGTGCATTCCCTTTCGCTCGGTCCGTTTTTCTGAGCAACTCGAAACGACCCGATGTCATTTTTCTTAATCGAACATTCGCTTCACGCAAAATATCATCTAAGAAAGCTGCAAGCACATATCGCTCAAAGGTAATTCGGAAATTATTTTGCCCCTTAGCAATCTCATATAGATGTCCAATTAGCTTATATCTTTCCTCAAGCACCTTCATCTGTTCATTCAAGCTTATTACCCTGCTGTATATTTCTTCATTATCACGCTTTTTAACAAACAAATCTGTACGTTGCTGGTTTAGCTCTTCCAGTTCGCTTGTTCGTTTTGCAAGCTCTAGCTTTAATCCCTCAACATCAGGCGTTTTCACATCTGATAATAGTTCTGTTAACTCGTTCAAACGATCAGTAACCGAACGTAACTCTTCTCGATAACCACGGATTTGACCCTCTAGTCTGCGAATTTCATCCTCCGATTGTTTCGAAGAATGGTACACACCATAATTTTCAAACCCTTGCTCAGATAACTTTTCTTTAAAGATTTCCCGTTCTGTAAGAAGCTCCTGTTGCTTGCTGGAGAAGCGACTCTCGGCATCCTGCAATCTAGCTGATTCATTTGAGCGCTTTTCTTTCACTCCCTGTAAGCGTTGTTGAGCTTCCTCTAACTGTTTCAATAGGATCTCATAGCGGTTACGTGAAGCAGAGAGTGTTTTTTCGTATTCCAGTTCTGAACGAAGATTCTCTGGTATGAGCTTCATCATTCTTCTCAAATTCGTATTCTTTTCTGTAAAATCAACAGTTAGTTCGTTCACCTTAGCCACTAACTGTTGAATAGCAAGCTGCAACTCGTTTTTTTCAGCTTCATGCTTATCAATGACACCCTTTATACCGTCCAATTGTTGTATCTGTTCAGCCAGTTTGCTTTGAGTCTGTACAAGCTGATTTTTCACAGTGGACGTTTCCATTTTAACATGTAATAAATTCTCTTCTGAAAAATCAGCTCGGTAGGATCGGATTTCTTGAAGCATTTCCTGAACTGCATCTTTCTGTGTTCTTTCCGCGGATTGACTTTGGTAAAAATTTGCTTCATCTAATGATTTTTCTCTTTCCCATTTAGCCGCCTGCTCCTTAGCCGCTTTCA
Source organism: Neobacillus phoenicis (assembly GCF_047302305.1). NCBI lineage: Bacteria > Bacillati > Bacillota > Bacilli > Caryophanales > Bacillaceae > Neobacillus > Neobacillus phoenicis. The sequence continues at coordinate 3,738,760 of NZ_CP154847.1, forward strand.
GATCTTCCTCGGTTGGAATATCGCCTTCGTGCTGTAGAGCAGGAGTCGGGTGATGCTCAGAACCACAAACAGGACACGCCTCACCCGTTTGAAGCTTTGCAGCTAAAATCGCTGCCTGCCCATGCATCCATTTCGTTTCCAGTTCATCTACAAGAGCTCTTGCGTCTGTAAATTTGGCAACCGTATTTTCATAACGATCAGTAATGGTCCTTAAATTCTGTTCAGCCTTTTTGTAGCGTCCAAGTAAGGTCTCATATTTTTCGAATCGTTCAAGCTCTGCCTTGAGCTTATCCATTTTACTTTCATTTTCTAAGTAGCTAAGCTTTCCCTTTTCTATCTCTTCCCTTTGCTTGTTTAGAGAAGAAATATGTTCAAGCAAATGTTCAAGTGCCTGTTCGGATTGTCTCATTTTTTCTTTCGATGCCTTTAGCTCAGCATCCTTTTGTGAAGTCTCTTTAAGCAAGGCAGCAAATGAATAGACATCCTCTTTCATATTAACTAATTGATTGACTTCATTCAGGGCTGTTTGGCGTTCACTCTCTCGCTCAAGTTCCATTTGGAGCTTCTGCTCATACTGCTGCATTAATTGATTAAGCTTATCCATTTCTGCTTTAATAGTATCAACATTAACTTGAAGTTGATCTACTTCCCTCTTTAACCGGTGACAAAGCTCCTCTTGTTTTGCTAAAAGGGCGGCTTTTTGTGCTCGTTGTACCTGCACTTCTTTATCGGCAAATAACGATTCTTGTGCAACAAGACGTTCTTTTTGCTCCTTTAATTCTACTTTAGTCTGCAGCTGTTTTAAAATCGCTTCCGCTTCAAAAAGCTGTTCCTTCAATTTATCCTGTTCCAGACCCTTAACTTTAAACTGGACATTCAGTTCTTCTAGCCTCTCACCGATTCCAGTTATCTCTTCCTTTAAGAGCGGCAGAATAATCGTATCATTTACACTATTTGCCTCTATATATTCCCGCAGTTTCTCATTTGTCACTGCTTGGATGCGCCGAATCGCCTCGTTTCGTGCCTGCACTTGATCCTCTACCGCTTTTTTAAGATCCGTTGCTTCTATTTTCAGCTTCTCTTCGACCATTTTATATAACTGGGTATGGAATAAGCGCTGAAGAATCACTTCTTTATCTTTACTGTCTGAAGTCAGTAGTTTTCGGAATTCACCCTGTGGGATCATTAGAATTTGCCTGAATTGATTCGCATCAATCAGCATAATCTCTTTAATTTTCTCTTCCACATCATTGATCTTTGATGCCAGCAGCTTTTTCTCGCCATTTTCATCCCACCGATATAGTTCGGCCTTTGCACCTAGCTGGGTATATCCTTCTCCCTTATCCTTTTTCTTTAGCTGTTGAGGTGACCTGGTGATCGAATAAACTTTATTCCTAAGTGAAAAATCGAGAGATACCTCCGTTAAATGTTCATCGCTGGCAAATTGACTCCGCAGTTCTGGACCATTCCGATCCTCGCCACTGGCTTTACCATAGATTGCATAACTAATCGCATCAAAAATGGTTGTTTTGCCGGCACCGGTTTTTCCAGAAATAACAAACATCGTCCGATTGCCTAGATTTGAAAAGTCTATTTCTTCTTTGCCTGCATAAGGACCAAATGCCTGTATGGTTAGTTTTAACGGTTTCATTTGATTCCCTCCTCACGCAGTACTTTTTCGATAATCTCTGCCATAACCTCTTTTTTATCACTAGTAAAATCAGAAGTAGTAATCTCTGAGTAAAATTGTTCAAATAACTCAAGCTCAGACTTTTTCTCGCTGCGAATTGCGCTGAACGACTGCTTTTTTTTCAAATCAGTAATGTCTATTTTTCTTTCAAGATGAAGGACATTAGGATACACTTGGCGCAATTTATTAATCGGGTCTATTAGTGCCCCTTCGTCAAGTAGAGTAATTTTCAAATAATCATGAACCAGTTCTTTTTCATAAAAATGGGGGTCGAGTAATTGTTCCAAATGGCCTTCTAGCTCACGCATATCGTGTCTTGGTGTAAGTGAGCGGTAACGATGGGTAAAATTACCCTTCTCATCCATTTCGATGATAGAGATTGACTTTCTCTGTTTTGCTTCTGAAAAAGAATATTTTAATAGTGAGCCTGAATATTTCACTTTACTGTGGTTGATGGCATCAGGGCTATGCAAATGGCCTAGAGCCGTATATGAGAATGGTTCAAACAATTCTGCACCTACACACCCAGAACCACCAACAGATAATACTCGCTCAGAATCTGAGGTTTGTCCACCCAGGACAAAGGCATGTCCTACCAATACATTCGGTTCGTTTGGATTTAATGACTCTTCCATTTTGCCGATTAGTGCTTTCATGGCATCTTGATGGGAGTGGATCGTCTCGTCTTCAAGAAGCTGGCGGACAACCCCAGGCTCTGCATAAGGAACAAGATAGAAGTTCACTCCATTAATGTGTACAGGCTTAAAGCTGTTTGTTAATTTGCCAGACAAATAGAATTGGCTATGTTTATACCAAGAGCTGCCAAACGACAGACGCTCTGCGCTATCGTGATTACCAGCAATTGCAACCACTGGCGTCTTTAACTCTACATTAATCTTAAAAAGAATCTCATCTAGTAACTCTACTGCATCAGTAGGAGGCACGGATCGATCATATAAATCTCCTGCAATGACAACCGCATCTGGCTTCTCTTCGGCCACAATAGCCACAAATTGTTCCAATGCCTCGCGCTGATTTTCTGTCATATATACACCGTGAACTAATTTGCCCAAATGCCAATCCGCAGTATGGATAAATTTCATCTGAATCACCCCAATTTTCATTAACTTCAAATTTACGAATACTACCATTATAGCAAAATGCCAATAACAATGAGGCTGGAAATCATTATCGAAGTGGGTAAATTAAGGAGTTTAGAAGGAGGAACGAAAAACAGCCCGGAACAATGTCCGGGCTGTTATAATTAGTTTTAGTTAGATTACTTCTTAGTTACGTTAGCAGCTTGTGGTCCACGAGCTCCTTCAACAACTTCGAAAGAAACTTCTTGACCTTCTTCTAAAGTTTTGAAACCTTCTGTTTGGATTGCAGAATAGTGAACGAATACGTCGTTTCCGTCTTCTGCTTCGATGAATCCAAAACCTTTTTCTGAGTTAAACCATTTTACTTTACCGTTTTTCATGTGAAAAAATCCTCCTATTGGCTAACAAAAGCCATGTGTAAAATTCACCAAATTACAACGTGATAGCTTTACTTGTTTTTCTCATCCAAACATCGGTTAGAACTTTGAACAAGCTAGTAAATTATAAATCTAATCTCGTGCAACGGCTGATTAAAATTTATCATGAGATTAGCCTAACTGTCAAGAAAGGAGAGGGCGACACAAACCGCCACAATTCTACATTTCTATGGGTTTTCTCATCATAATTCATAGGTTAAAGGTCCCTTTTAGCGTGTCTGTTTTCGAATAATCTGTCACTTTTTGTAGGAAAATAATAGTTTATTATTAGCATAAAAATATTTAACTAAAAAACTACACTCAAATTCTATTATTTTTAAATGTTACTACTTTGAGAATTACCTGTAAAAACATTATTTCTGTCGATTTTTCCAGTCCTGCACTTTACACCTTTAATGATATCCTTCACTAATAATTCCAGGCCGATATGGGTTAAGGAAGGGAAATCAGCATACAGCTTTTTCACCTCCCACTTTAGTTCATTCTTTCCACAGATGCTGTGACGATTGATTCGGTCTACTTCTTCCTTAATTTTCTTCATTTCCTGAGATTGTTTTGATTTGGGCAGAAGAATGATCCTATCCAAGCGCTGGAGGAATTCCAATGATTTATCTATCTTAACAGCTACCTCATCATGAACATCCTTTGTTATTAGGTTGGTCTTATATTTAAAATCATTTAGCTTTAAAGCTGAATCATAGGTGGCACTTACGATTTCTGCTCTTGTCATACTGTTTGTTTCATAACTCAGCATATTTTTCCACGAAGGCTGTCTTATTGCCTCACGGAAGTCTTCAAGCGTATGACAGAATTTCTTATACCCATACTTTTCTGGATGTTCAAATGCAGGACTTCCAGGATCAAGAAAGGGTGAAAGCGGTGCAACAAAATAGGAAATACGTAGATTACCGTCACACTTTTTGTGAATAATTTCACAAAAATCCACATTTCTCATTGCACTCTCATAATCTTGATTCGGTATACCCGTCATAAAGAATAAATCAATTTTGGCACAATTGTTTATTAAGGCAGCTTGCAGCATTTCAATGACCTTTTCATTTGAACATGGAAGCTTCCCATTATACCTCCGAATGTCCTCATCTGCTGATTCTAGTGTCAATTCAATACTGTATTTCGGAATCGCTTTATCGAGACTTTGAAAGAATCCTTCGTCCGCATAATTAAATAATTCGAACACAATTTCATTCTTTAAATCCATTTTTTCTAAGCCATTTAGGAATTCCTCTACGTACTCTTTTCCTCCCTGCCTAATATCATTTAATAGAAAAATAGGAGCACGTGTAAATCGTTGAATAAATGCTATGTCCTCAAGCATCTTTTTAGGTGTTCTCATCACCAGTTTTTTTCGATTACAGTTTAGCTCATACGCATCCTTCGAGCCACCGCAAATCAAACAATTATAAGTACACCCTTTTGATGTTAAGATTGCTGTATTCGGATACTGTAACCACCCTTTATAGGGCAATGGATCAAGTAGATTAAAATATTTAAATACGGACCGAATGATATATCGATAGCCTGGGAAATCGAATTCATCTAAACTATCAGGAACATAGGTCATTTCGTTATAGTGATAGTCAGTTCCCTTTTTCCAAGTAAGATTAGGAATATCAGAGAAACTGTCCGTTTCCTTTCCCTCTAGTTTATTTAGGAGCAAGAGAATTAATTTTTCCGTTGTATCACCGCGCAAAACAAAATCAATAAACGGATATTGTATGAGTTCTTTGTGAAAATAAGTACTGGAAAGTCCGCCGAACATGACTGGGGTATCTGGGTGGTATTTTTTGATGATTTTTGCAAGTTCTATGCTTCCATGTGCATGTGGAAGCCAATGGAGGTCAATGCCAAAAGCCTTTGTTTTTATTTTCCTGATTTTCTTTTCTACATCAAACTTAGGGTTTAATAACATACGATTGGCGATATTTATGATTTTTACTTTTAGACCATACCGCTCAAGAAAATCTCCGATGCTTGTTAAGCCGATCGGGTACATCTCAAATATGGGAGAAGAAGGAACGACATCGCTAATAGGACCTGTAAATAGCATCTCGTTTCGAAAATCATATACCGTTGGGGGATGCAACAATACCAAGTCATACATCTTTGAATCACCTTCCTAAAATGACTTTATTTTGCTACATCTTAATAGTAATCTAATTTTTGTAAAAAATAGGAATAAATTATTACAAAATAGAGATTTTTTCCAGAGACTTTGTTAAAATTGTATGTTGATTTCCGCTCCAGGCGCTTCGCTTTCCGTGGGCGTTTCGGCGAGCCTCCTCGGCGCCTGCGCCTGCGGGGTCTCCCCTGAACCATACTCCCACAGGAGTCTTCGCGCCTTCCGCTCCAATCAACAGGGTATAAAATCAACAATGTTCTTTAACACAGCCTTTCCATAAAAAAACCGAAGAATATTAATTCTTCGGTGTTGCAGCGGCTTCTTCTTCCACTTCTTTAAATTTATCCAGAATCGTAATTGTATCCACGAGATGGTTATTGAAAATCTGCCTGGCAACAGCTAACAGTTCAATAATCATTGGATCCTTAAGTGTGTAAATGACTTTATTTCCTTCCTTTGTACCCGTCACAATATTTTTTGCTCGTAGGATGGTCAATTGTTGAGAAACGGCCGAACCTTCACTTCCAACTAATGTTTGAATTTCATTTACACTTTTATCCCCTTCTGCTAAGAGCTCTAAAATACGGATTCTCAAAGGGTGTGCTAGTGCTTTGAAGAATTCCGCCTTAAATTGCTGCATTTCAAGATTCAAATTGGTCACTCCTATGCTTTTTTAGAAGGTAGCAGTCAGTTTCTTCCTACTGCCTTCCACCGTCTCAACGGCTGATAGCTTTTTACATTCTCTAAAAGCAAAATGCTTACAGCCTAGACATTTATTTTTATTTATCTGCTCTAATGCATATTGTATGGCCTCTCCTGTATGATTGAAGAAGTGCTCTTCCCCGATTGTTTGATATAAACCTGTCTTTTTCAACACATTTTCTGGCTGAGGATTTAAACCCGATATCATCACTATACCATTTTTCGAAAAATGGTGAACAATACTAGACAAATTTGCTTCACCTGTTGTATCTATTAATGGAACTTTACTCATTCGGAGAAGTAGAATTTTGGGCCGATAGTTAATGGTGCTCATAATTGTTTTTTCAAAAGTGTCAGCAGCACCGAAAAATAATGGTCCTTCCACATTGAAAATACTAATTTGCGGGCAATCGTGTGTATCTGAGACCATTCCTGTCTCTACCTTTTCATGTTTATGTTCTCTATTCGGCAATGCTTTTGCCGTAACCATCACATCACTCATTCTCTTCGCAAATAGAAGGGCAGACATCACTAAGCCCACTTCAACAGCTGTCGTTAAATTAACAAAAACCGTTAGTAAAAAGGTGACTGTTAGGACGATTGAATCGGTCGATTTAGTTTTTAATATATGGGAGAACACTTTTCTCTCGCTCATATTCCAAGCAACTACCATCAATATAGGCGCCATGCTTGCCAATGGAATATAGGATGCATATGGTGCGAAAAATAGTAAAACAAGTAATACGACTATCCCATGAATAATTCCTGATAACGGAGAAATTGCTCCATTTTTTATGTTCGTGGCTGTCCGGGCAATAGCCCCAGTAGCTGGAATCCCACCAAATAAGGGTGTAATCATATTGGCTATTCCCTGCCCTATTAACTCCTTGTTGCTGTTATGACGACTATTAGTCATTCCATCTGCTACCACTGCCGATAACAAAGATTCTATTCCACCCAGCATAGCAATGACAAATGCCGGCTTTAAAAGCTTCATAATCATCTCAATATCAATGCTTGGAATTTGGATTTGCGGCAATGTACTTGGAATTTGACCATAGGCACTTCCAATGGTGGCCACCTCGCTTGGAAAAAAAAGAGTGGCAACTATTGTAGAAACCATTAAACCAATGAGCTGACCTGGAACCTTAGGAGCAATTCTTGGTGTAAGCATCACAGTAAGCAAGCAAATAGCTGCTGTTAGAATACTAAAAAAGTTCAACGTATTTAGATGTACAGCTAGTTCGTTAATGTTCTCAATGAACTCCTCATGCTTTTTTATCCCCTCTAAACCTAGGAAACTTGCAATCTGCCCGGTGAAAATGGTAACGGCAATACCTGCCGTAAATCCAATCGTTACCGGTCTAGGAATATACTTAATTAAGGAACCCAGTCTAAAAACACCCATCAGGAGCAGGATAACTCCGGCCATGAAGCCGGCTATCAGAAGATTCTCGTAACCGTAGGTCATCACTACTCCAAATAAAATAGGAATAAACGCTCCAGTTGGACCGCCTATTTGGTATTTGGATCCGCCAAATAAGGAGATAAGAATCCCGGCTACAATGGTCGTATAGATCCCATACTCTGGTTTTACCCCTGAAGCAATGGCAAATGCCATTCCTAGTGGAATAGCGATTACCCCAACAATTAATCCTGACAGGAGGTCCTTTGATACATTCCTTAAGGAATAATCATGGAATCTTTTATCAATAAACATATCAACCCTTCTTATATTGTAAATTTGTATATCTGATTATTTGAATATAGAATAATTGATAACTATTATCAAGCCTTTTGTATGGAAATTTTTTTCTTTGATTGTCTCTTGTTTACTACATGTATTCGTGTTACAATAGCTAAGCGATGAGCTGAGTTGTGTAAGTCGAGAAACATTCCTTATGGAGCGCACTATGTGGAGTGTGGTTTTTCGCCTCAATACGCAAAAAGACGTCTGTTTCGGTAGACGTCTTTTTTATTTGTGCTATAGAGGCCTTTTTACTTAAAATTAGCACTTTTTTCCTAAATTTTTTATAATAAATATAAGCAATATTTTTTAAAAAAATGGGAGGGAATACGATGAATAACCATGAAATCGATTATAAGATTTATGGCGATGATATGCAGTTTGTCGAGGTAGAGCTTGATCCTCAGGAAACAGTTGTTGCTGAAGCTGGAAGCTTTATGATGATGGAAGATGATATACATATGGAAACGATTTTTGGAGACGGATCCAGTGGTGGCGGTAGCGGTCTGATGGGTAAACTTTTCAGTGCAGGTAAGCGCGTCCTAACAGGTGAAAGTTTGTTCATGACCACCTTTACCAATACCGGAAACGGCAAGAAGCGTGTATCGTTTGCTTCCCCATACCCAGGAAAAATCATTCCTATGGATTTAAGTCAGTATGGCGGGAAAATCATCTGTCAAAAGGATGCATTCTTAGCGGCTGCAAAAGGTGTTCAAGTTGGTATTGAATTCCAACGAAAATTGGGTGTCGGTTTCTTTGGCGGCGAAGGCTTTATTATGCAAAAGCTTGAAGGCGATGGCATGGCATTTGTTCACGCAGGTGGAACAATTATTAAAAAGGACCTTCTTCCTGGCCAATCTTTAAGAGTGGATACAGGCTGCTTAGTGGCGATGACGAGCAATGTTAATTACGAAATAGAATTTGTAAAAGGTGTAAAAACGGCCCTGTTCGGCGGTGAAGGCTTATTCTTTGCCACTTTACGTGGTCCTGGATCTGTTTGGATTCAGTCGCTTCCTTTTAGCAGGCTTGCAAGCCGCGTATTTGCTGCCGCTCCTTCTCGCGGTGGTTCGAAAGATGAAGGTAGTATCGCACGAGGAATTTTTGATATGTTTAATGGCGACTAATATATAATTAGAGAAGCAGGATTCCCGTCGTGGGTCCTGCTGCTTTTTTTGTAAAATGCAAATTTGTAGAAAAAGTACAATTTTGTGTAGAAAAGTTGAAGAAGTGTGTAGAAAAATCATAAATGTGTGTAGAAAAACTTTGATTTTGTGTAGAAATATCTTAATTTCGTGTAGAAATCCTACAATCATGCAAGCAGGACTCCCTTATATTAAGCAAAAAACCAAGCATACGCCCGGTTTTTTGCTTTATTTATGACTAACTTACACCCTGTTCCTTATCCCATGAACCTTGAAGCTTGCGAATCGTTACTATCTGGCCAATATGATGAGCATTATGGAGAGTTACACAGGTTAACGTTCCAATCCAAGGGTCATTAACACCTGCTTCAGGATTGACCGGTTCATCTAGTTTCTCGTCCTCACACTCACTAACCGTATGATACCAGTCAGTCATTACGGCATTAAACCTTTCCATCAACTCAGACCATTCTAAATCACTCAAATTTCTAAAAGTAGAGTCATTATTTTCTTCCATCTTTGGAAGATGGATCTCTTTAAATCGATGTAAATACCGTTCATTCCAGAAGATTAGATGGCTAACAATTTCCTTGATTGAATTGTTACCTTCAGACCCCTTCCATGCTGTCTGTTCTGATGTTAGGCCAGCGACAGCACTTTGAAAGGAAACAAACCAACCATTTTTTTTATGACAATATAAAAGTTGTTCGAGGATTACATCTTTTCGATTCATAGACAACTCTCCCTACGTTTGATATTTAATCATATTAAAAGCAGGAATGTTCATGCATCAAATTTTCTGTTTTCTATTCCAAATCTAATTTTTTCAGTTTACTAAAAGCTTGCTCTCTTTTTAAATTATAGGATTGCCACGGAAGGTTAGTGGTGAGCGCTTCCCTCTTTCTATCCAGCAAGATGTTCCGTAAGCCCGGTATCTCAGGATTTTCTTCATAAAGACTGATTAATCCTGTCACGCCCGTGTATGATAACTGATTGAGATAATTTATATCAATTTTACCGCTTGTTTCGAAACGGTTCATGTTTTCTTTTATGACGATTTTATCTAGGTCTATTACTGCTATTGCTGTGTAATAAATCATGCATGAAATAAAATAAAAGTGAAATAATGAAAGTTTTTCTACCCAAATTTTCACCAATGAATAGGCAAAAATAATGACAAGAAAAATCATAAACGAATGGACAAGCACCCTGGTGAAAGTAAATCCATACGCTTCTTCATACATACCTAAACGTAGAAATGCTGAACTTAGCATCACTGCGCTTGAGAGAACAAGGATGGTAAGCATTACTTGAGTAAATCTCTTAATAAATGAATTGGTCCGCTGAACAAAGGTGATAACAATAATAGTAATCGATAAATTGATTAATGTGACAAATAAAAGCTCAAAGAAACCTTTCCTTGCATACTCCGCATAAGTGTAGTTTTCTTGCAGGGTGCCACTGAAGAAATATTTAAACTGAACCAAAGTAAATAAAATATAAACAATATTTATGAGAACAAGGACCGTAATTGAAATAATACCGTCCATTTGAAAATTCACTGCATCGTTTTGTTGTTTGAGCACCTTTATCTGCTTGATTAGCAGCACTTGCATAAAACCAAAGAAGCCCAAAGTGAATATGAGGGTTACGATCAAACGAAAAATCCCTTCTGCGTCTACAATGTTAAACCAATCCGGAATCCCACCAATGATTCGTTCAAACTGCGTATCAGCAGACATGAGTAATCTCAATACAACCAATAAGACAGGTATTGAGATGGCAACTCCAATTAATATTTTTTTCCATACTAACCATTTTTCACCACCTGCACCATGTTTTAGTCCTTCTCCTAAGACCCCACTGAATTTTAAGTAATATTTAAACATATCCATGAGCCTTGAAAATATTAAAGTGATAAATGCAGGCTGGTTCCATTTAAAATTTTTTGGGCTTGATATTAAAACTAAATGTGAAATCACCAATCCTGGTATCACAACGATATTCAATGTCTTGAAAAGTCGGTTATCATTTAGTAAATAACTTGCTGATAGAAGCCAAATACAACAAACAATCAAGTATCCTAAACGCTGATGTGAAAAGGGAAAGCTGCGAAATTTCCAAAAGAATACGAAGTAAAATGACATAATGAATACAATATAGGAAATACCTATTTCACCACGAAAAAATGCTTCTTCAGCTACGATCCCGAGCAATAAACATAACAATAAAAACAACCAATCTGATTTTCCAATCTTAATTTCCATTTAGCATCCCTCTTTTTATATAGATTTTCTATATATATAGTTTTACTAGGTATATAGTCAAAAAAAACTGCTCATATCGAAGCTTTTCTCCCCCACCGATATCCTAACCAGCTAATTGGGTAAAGAGTAATTGTAAAAATGATACAAGCAATAATAAATGTTTTTGTTAATAAAGGGGCGAACCAGGCATGTGGAATAATGTGAAAAACAGTTAGAATCATCAACACTAAATTAGGAATAAGGGATAATAAGAACGTTTTTCTCAAAAGAGTTCGACCCCTTTGACCAAAACCCTTCCCGATTTCATATCCAAGTAAAGCCCAAAAGAACATATACAGGAAGGCAATGATGATAGGAATAGAAGTTAGATGATCCCAAATGTTCGTTAACCATTCCCATTCGAAAAGGTTGTGAGCTAACGTTAACGCGCTGCCTCCCCCAAAAAAGAGGATATTAAGTAAAATAAACAGCCATTTCATGTTACTTGGAGTAACGGACAGTTCATCCTTCCATAATTCAGCTATCTCCTCAGGACTTCCTAGCCTAGTTACAATATGATTTGTTAACTCTTCTTCATTCAAATATGTTGATTCAAGGAGAATTTCATCAATATGTGTCTCATATTCCAATAGAATACTTTTCTTATCTGTATGGTTTCCTAAACCTTTAGCAAGTTCTTCAAGAAACCTATTCTTCGGCCGTTCCATGCTTTGATCTCCCTATTACCTTGTTCATTACTTGAACAAAATCCTGCCACTCACGGGTTTTTTCGCTTAATAACTCTTTTCCAGCTTTAGTAATCCGATAGTACTTTCGTGCAGGACCCTTTTCCTGCTCAACCCAATAACATTCAATGTACTCTTGCTTTTCAAGCTTATGAAGTGCTGGATACAAGGTCCCTTCCTTTACACTAAGACCATTATCACTACGCTGTTCTAGCTCTTTTACCAATTCATAGCCATACATATCACGTTCGTTTAATAATTGAAGCAAGATAAGCGATGTGCTTCCTTTTACCAATTCACGGTTAAACATTTTTTCACCTACCTAGTTTTGTTAGGTACATAGAAATTCTACAACGTCATAAACTTTTTGTAAAGTATGGAATGAAAAAAAGTGACGAATTCTTAATCGTCACTTTTTCTGATTATTTCAGCTTTGGGTTGTTTTTTTGTCTCTCTATGAATTCATCGCGCTCTCCACCATCGGATAATTCCTCAGAGAATTCATGCCCCGTTTCTTGATTTAATAATTCCCAAGGTTTAATTGTTTTTGGTGGCAGATTATTATTCGGTGCAGCTTGCTCATTCCATTTTCCCATTACATATCACCTCAACCAATAGTATCTGATGTTTAACAAGCATTATCCAAAATAAAAACGTTTGGAAGATTCCAAACGTTTCTACTTAGTGTTGAATAACCATTTGTTCAATAATCTTGAAGCTATTGTAATTAAATATTTTTATGATAATACAAGTTTGATCTTCTCGATTGCCCAATCAATTTCTTCTTTTGTAATAATTAGTGGAGGGGCAAAGCGGATCACTGTATCATGTGTTTCTTTACATAATAAGCCGGCTTCCTTTAAAGCCTCACAATAAGGTCTTGCAGCTTCAGTTAACTCAACCCCAATAAACAAACCTCTTCCTCGTATGTCTTTAATCATAGGGTTGGTGATTGTATTTAATTGTTCAAGAAAATACTTACCTAATTCAAGTGAGCGTTCTGCTAATTTTTCTTCCTCAATTACATCTAGCGCAGCTAGTGAGACAGCGCATGCTAGTGGGTTCCCTCCAAAAGTAGATCCGTGTGAGCCTGGATTAAAAACACCTAATACATCAGAATTAGCTACAACACAAGAAATTGGGAATACGCCGCCTCCAAGTGCTTTTCCTAAAATTAACATATCAGGATCTACTTCTTCCCAATCACACGCAAACATCTTCCCCGTCCGTGCCAAGCCCACTTGAATTTCGTCTGCGATAAACAACACATTTTGCTCTTTACACAATTCAGAAGCCTTTTTTAAGAATCCCTCAGGAGGTAAGATAATTCCCGCCTCGCCTTGAATTGGTTCCATTAAGAATGCTGCTGTATTTGGAGTAATGGCTGCTTTTAGTGCTTCAATATCACCATATGGGATTAATTTAATGCCTGGGAGCATTGGACCAAAACCACGTTTATATTCAGGGTCAGACGACAAGGAAACCGCACCCATTGTTCTTCCATGAAAATTTCCTGTGCACGCAATGATTTCTGCCTGATTTTCAGCAATTCCTTTTACATCATAGCCCCAGCGCCGTGCAGCTTTTAACGCTGTTTCAACTGCCTCGGCACCTGTATTCATAGGAAGGGCCATATTTTTATTGGTTAGTTTACAGATCTTTTCGTACCAAAGCCCCAGTTGATCATTATGAAAGGCACGTGACGTGAGCGTTACTTTATCTGCTTGATCCTTTAAGGCTTGAATGATTTTTGGATGACGGTGCCCTTGGTTCACTGCTGAATAGGCACTTAACATATCCATGTAACGATTTCCTTCTGGTCCTTCTACCCATACACCTTCTGCTTTGGAGATTACAATTGGAAGTGGATGATAGTTATTTGCCCCAAATTTATTTGTCTGCTCAATGATTGCTGTTGTTTTATTTGTTACTACTGTCATTACAATTTCCTCCTCTTTTTAAGAGAACCCTAAGGATTCCCTTTTATAGCATTTCTGATGTTGTTTTTGCTTGCATATGAAGAAGTAAATAATCAGGACCACCAGCTTTAGAATCCGTACCTGACATATTAAAGCCGCCAAATGGCTGATAACCAACGATAGCGCCTGTACAGCCTCGATTAAAATACAGATTGCCAACGTGGAACTCGTCTCTTGCTCTTTCAATGTGTTCACGATTATTAGAAATTAGCGCACCTGTCAGACCATAATCTGTATTGTTAGCAATTTTCATCATATGGTCAAAATCACTGGCCTTACAGAATGCCACAACTGGACCAAATATCTCTTCCTGCATGAGTCGGGCATTTTCATCCAAATCAGCAAAAATCGTGGGTTGAATGAAATAACCTTTTGAGTCATCCCCTTCTCCGCCAGTTAATAACCTGCCTTCTTCTTTACCAATCTCTATATAACTCATAATTTTTTTGAATGATTTTTCATCTATTACTGGCCCCATATAGGTGTCATCAAGTTCAGGATTACCAAAGGTAAGTGTCCTTGTTAGTGAAACTGCCTTTTCAAGGACACTATCGTACACATCCTGGTGGACAACTGCACGAGAACCTGCCGAACATTTTTGACCAGAGAAGCCAAATGCAGAATATACAATGGAAGCAGCAGCCAAATCTAAATCCGCATCACGATCAACAACCACCGTGTCTTTTCCACCCATCTCTGCAATCACACGCTTTAGCCAAATTTGTCCTGGGTTCACCTTTGCTGCACGCTCATAAATTCTACAGCCAACCTCACGGGAACCAGTAAAGGAAACAAACCGGGTTTTAGGGTGATCAACCAAGTAATCGCCAATTTGAGAACCGCTTCCTGGAACGAAGTTTAATACTCCTTTTGGAAGGCCCGCTTCATGCATAAGTTCAACAAATTTTGCAGCAATGACAGGTGTCGAGTTCGCTGGCTTTAATAAAACGGTATTTCCTGTAACTATTGCGGCAATTGTAGTGCCAGCCATAATGGCTAATGGAAAGTTAAATGGTGATATGATAATTCCTACTCCTAGTGGAATATAATTAAATTGGTTAAATTCACCTGTACGACTTTTAACAGGTGCTCCATCCTTGATCGCTAACATTTGTCTTCCATAATACTCGATGAAATCAATAGCCTCTGCTGTATCTGCATCAGCCTCTTTCCATGGTTTCCCTGCTTCTTTTACTAGATAACTAGAGAACTCATGTTTCCGACGGCGCATCATGGCAGCAGCCCGGAATAGGATATTGGCGCGGTGCTCTGGCTTCCAAGTTTTCCACGTTTTAAAGGCTGTTAAGGCTGCTTGCATAGCTCTTTCAGCTAGCTCCTGATTTGCCATTGAAACACTACCGATGATTTCTTCTTTATTTGCGGGATTGATGGATAGAATCTTTTCGTCAGTCGTAATTAGTTCACCATCAATAACAACAGGATAGTGTTTACAGAGTTGAGACTGAACGAATGATAATGCTTTTTGAAAGTCTTCTTTATTTTTTTCTTCTGTAAAATTAGTAAATGGCTCATGAGAATACGAAATCATTAAATAGCCCCCTTTATGTTCGTAAAACTATATTGCAAGTTTCGTGCCAACAATATTTTGCATATCACCGCAGGTTTCTAATAACATAACGCAAATTATTTTTGCTAAAGAGTCTCTTTTTTTGCAAAAAAACGCAAAATTATTTTGCGTTTTCATGTTTTTTTTGATTAAATAGGTGCATAAAGTTTTAACAAGGGGTATGAACCATCATGAAAAAAACAATGAATGATTTACTCTATTTAACTCGAATGTATAAACGGATTTTAGACGAAGTAGATGTTGGAGTACATGCAGTTGACGAAACCGGAAAAACGATTATCTATAATAAAAAAATGATGCAAATGGAATCGATGGACATCCATGATGTAATGGATAAAAACCTACTCGATGTCTTTATGTTTAAAGATGACCAATCTAGTACTCTTGTAAAAGCACTACAGGAGGGAAAAGAAACAAGTAACGTAAAGCAAACATATTTTAATAACAAGGGCAGAGAAGTTACTACGATCAACAATACTATTCCTATCTATTTAGATCAGAATCTTAAGGGTGCAGTTGAAATTGCAAAGGATGTCACTAAACTTGAACGGCTAATTAAAGGGAATTTGAATAGGGAATCAACTAAATATACATTTGATACCATTATAGGAACTAGTCCAGCCATTATGGAGGTTAAAGAGTCTGCAAAACGTGCGACTAGGACCTCCTCATATGTATTGATTGTCGGTGATACAGGTACAGGGAAGGAACTTTTTGCTCAAAGCATACACAATGCCAGCATGCGGTTATCTGCTCCATTTATTTCACAAAATTGCGCTGCACTGCCTGATAATTTAATTGAAAGTCTCCTTTTCGGTACAAAGCGGGGTGCTTTCACGGGTGCAGTTGACACACCCGGATTATTTGAACAAGCTAATCGCGGAACATTGTTGCTCGATGAAATTAATTCATTGAATTTAAATCTTCAGGCGAAATTGCTTCGGGTTCTTCAGGAAAAAACAATCAGGAGAATTGGTGATACGAAGGATACGCCAATTGATGTTAGGGTTATTGCGAACATGAACGAGGATCCGATTGAGGCTATTGCCAATAACCGATTACGTAAAGACTTATATTATCGTCTTGGTGTAGTAACGATCTTTGTCCCACCTTTAAAAGATCGAAAAGAGGATATTCCTTTATTAGTAGCTCATTTTATTGATAAATATAATGAGCGCTTTCAAATGAATGTAAAAGGCTTATCGGAGGAAGTCCATTTGTCTTTCCTTGAATATGATTGGCACGGGAATGTACGAGAGCTTGAGCATATAATCGAAGCAGCCATGAACATTATGATGGATGAGGAAGTTATCATGTACTCCCATTTACCCTACCAATATCGTAACAAAATGCAGTTGAAAGAGAGAATGATGCCTTTATCCACTGTTGATACATTCCTAAAGGAAAATTCAGATGTAACAATACCTCTAAAGGACCAAATGGAGTTATTTGAAAAAACCTATATTGAGCATGTCCTAAAGAAACATGATTTTAATATTTCAAGAGCAGCTAAGTCACTAAGATTAAGCCGCCAAAGCTTACAATACCGTATGAAGAAATTGAGTTTAGATAGTAAATAGCAAATTTTTTTGCATAACATTTCCATATTTTCATCATAATATAAAAAAAGATGAGGTGAAAATGATGGGACTTCTAAACTCATTTAATCAATGGAGAGAAACAAGGTATCAAAACCACGTAACCACTATGAAAGATTTAGGTAAGTGTCCTGACTGTCAAGGTCGTGGTTATACTGTTTACCCTTATAATGAATATGCCTACTATAATTCGTTTGAATGTCCCGGTTGCCAAGGAAGCGGACATTATACGGATTGGGAAGAATTGAGATAGTTCCGTGGAAACATCAAATAATAAAAGTTGAATTCTGCTCATAAGAAAAGCGGAAGCGCCTTGGTCAGCCCCGACAGGCAAATGTTCTTCGGCAAGAAAAGTCCGCCTTTTGACTTTTATTGCCGAAGGTTATTTGACCCGAGGGGCTAGGCGCTGGAGCTGGACAATTCTCGAAGTCGTATTTTATACTTTCCTATTATGTTAAAAATGCCCAGTATTTTTCATACTGGGCATCTTTCAATAGTGGACTTATTGGCTTTACATTTGTTTCTTTATAATGTCCTGATACGCTTTTGCGGTCCTAACCTCTACGGTTAAGGATCCTTTTCTTACAATTGCCTTCAAGATGACTGGCGCACCTGTCGTATTTTTAAATCTAAAATCTTTACCTCCATAGGATACTGTCGCATCTCTCCCAGTTGGAACATACCCTACCTGTAGTGAATGATGGTGCTTTTCGATGTAGCTAACACCTAATTTGTCTATTGCATTAAATAAGGTGGATGAAGTTTGACAAATACCCCCACCTATACCATCAACCAGTTTCCCTTCTACCACTTCTGGTGCCTTTTGAAACCCGTGGGCTGCGTCACTTGGGCCTACAGTCGTATTAAACGAGAAAGAGTCCCCCACACCAAGAATGACATTATTAATGGCTTGTGCTGATAAAGCTATATTTTTCGTTCTTCCAACGACACCGCTATTAAAATGAGTAGTGTAAGATGCGACTAAGACTTCCCCTAAATGGGCTGCATCTTCCACCTTATATCCACTTGCTGTCACATATAATGGCACCTCCACATTCCCACCTTTTACAGAAGACTGAATCACTTTTTCTATCAATTCATCCTCATCTAGAATGGTTTGTGGTGTCCCTTTAATAACCTGTCCATTTTCATCTAGCTTATCAAGAGTCATTCTCTTATCATAACCAGGGGTTGTTTCCGTTCCCCTCGCTAATTCTCTAGCTACTTTCGAAATCTCTGCTTTATACTTTTCAAGGTCAGTAGAAAAGCCCAATTCCTTCGGATTAAAAGTTTTAATAGTTGCTTTTGTTGTCGGATCAATGATAGTTACAAAAACCGGCTTTTCCTCTTCCTTTTTCTTTTCCACTTTTTTTTCTACTTTTATTTTCGGTTGTTGTTCAGATGCCTTTGTCTCTTTAATCGGTTGATCTGAACAACCGGCCAATAACACAAAACTTCCAGCCAATAAAATTGAAATAACCCTAGTGAGTTTTCCCATATTCCCCCATCTTTTCCCCATTTATTTATTAAATCTAATTATTTCCTTTTCACATACTATTTGACGTTTTTAGACTGGATTTGGTTTCAGATAGTCTTCCATTTTTATTTTCATTTTCCTGCAATTAAAAGGAACTAAACTAATAGATTTTATTTTACCATTATCTCTCATTAATAAAATTACTTTTTGTTATAATAAAAATATGGAAATAAAAGGTTAGTTAAAAAATAGGATAAATAAAGGGATTTTTACGGTTTCTTATGTCTTGTGCGGATCAAAAAGGGTGAATGTATCTTGTTAGATGCCTTAATTCTTCTTGCCATCCTGCTATTTTCATTGTTTCTTGTATTAGGGGTTGTATCTTATTTTAAACAGAATGGACTAAGGTGGCTTTACTTTATCCTCGCATCCATTTGTTTAGAGGGAATTACTTAATACAGAAGCTCTAAAAATTGTTGGGGAAGCTGGTTATTCATATAGTATTCAATGGTCTCTTGATACTATTGATTGGCAGCAGCCTTCTACCGAGGTAATTATCGAGCGAATTAAAGCTGGTGCAAGTAATGGTGATAGCCTACTCATTGCTATTGGTGGAATCAATACACCAGCAGCAGTCGATCAGGTTATACCATGGTTAAAAACAAACGGATACCAACTTGTGCCATTAAGCGAAATTTTGAAATAGGTTCAAAATCACCCCCAACTAAGCCCCACCATCATATGTTAAATGTCATAAAGCTGAATAATTTACCAGCTTTAAGGTAAGTTTAAACCTAGGAAAAATTTTTCTAGGGGTGCTAAAAATGTCCGTTTTTGTTTACCAAACGTTTATTATTAAACAGGATCAATTTAAAGAAGGAATCGATAATTTAAGAGAGATTAAAAAATTTAGAAATGAAAACTACAACCATAAAGTAGAGATTTTAACTCCTGTGTCTGGGGATGATTATACCTATGCCCTTCTTTCGACTTATGAAGGATTAGCGGAAATGGAATTACAAAGTAAAAAAATGTTCGAGGACGAGGAATATTTAGAGCTTATTGGTCCTTTTTTTCTAGAGCATGTCGCTGAAGGCAGCATGCATACTCAAATCTATCGCTCATTAGGAGAGGTAAAAATGGCGAAAAAAGAAGAGAAAAAATAATTTTTTCACAAACAACAAAACCCAAAGAGTTCCTTTGGGTTTTGTTGTTTTTACTATTTACATGTTTATTAGTCTCTTTCTAAAAGTGCCGCCCCTGCAATCCCAGGCTTAGTCATTTCATAAATGTCTAAAATAAGATCCAGTTCCTCTTCCGTTAACACATCATGCTGTAAACAAAGTTCTCGAACTGATTTACCACTAATCGTCGCTTCTCTAGCAATTCGAGCTGCAATCTCATATCCTAAATGGGGATTAACAGCCGTAATGATTCCTACACTCTTTTCTACATATTCTTTCATACGGGCTTCATTTGCTTCAATACCCTTTAAACAATGTTCTGTAAAGGAAGCGAAACCATTATTCATGATACTAATAGATTGGAGCAGGTTAAACACCAAAACAGGTTCCATTACATTTAATTCGAGTTGTCCTGCTTCAGAAGCTAGGCAAATTGTATGATCATTCCCAATGACCTGGAAGGCAATTTGGTTAATAAGCTCAGGCATGACTGGATTTACTTTTCCAGGCATGATAGATGATCCTGGTTGACGAGCTGGAAGAGAAATTTCTGCTAATCCTGCACGTGGTCCTGAAGCCATTAAGCGAAGGTCGTTTGCTACTTTCGACATATTCATCATACATACTTTTAATGCTGCAGACACCTCCGTATAGGCATCCGTGTTTTGGGTAGCATCCACTAAATGTTCAGCATTAACTAATGGCAGCCCACTAATATCTGCGAGTTGAATGACAACATCTTTAATGTATGTTGGATCAGCATTTAAACCTGTTCCAACTGCTGTTGCCCCCATATTCACCTCATATAAATTAGCTCTTGATTGATGGATACGGTTTATATCTCTTTCCAACACTCTGCTGTATGCCTCAAATTCTTGTCCGAGACGAATCGGTACGGCATCTTGAAGATGGGTCCGTCCCATTTTAATGACATTTTCAAACTGTTTGGCTTTAGTCTTGAAAACCTTGTTCATTTCTTTCATCGTTTCAAGTAACTTTTCAAGCATTTTTAATGTAGCTATATGAATGGCGGTAGGGAAAACATCATTAGTCGATTGAGACATATTTACATGAGTGTTTGGACTTAAATGGTTATAAGCTCCCTTCTCATGTCCTAGTAACTCTAGTGCCCTATTGGCAATGACTTCATTTGCATTCATATTCATCGATGTCCCTGCTCCACCTTGGATTGGGTCCACGATAAATTGATCATTCCATTTGCCCTCAATGACTTCATCGGCTGCCTGACTAATAACCTCTCCTAGTCCACTATACAACCGTTTCGTATTCATATTTGCGATTGCAGCCGCTTTCTTAACCATCGCTAACGCTTTAATGAGTTCTTCATGAATGCGGTAGCCAGTTATAGGGAAATTTTCTACCGCCCTAAGTGTTTGAATTCCGTAATAAGCCTCAGATGGTAATTCCTTTTTCCCTAAAAAGTCTTGTTCTATTCTTTTTTTGTCCGCTGTCATCTGTCTCCCACCCTTATAAAAACAAATATATTACTATATCGATTACACCAAAATAATAACAGTAAAACACACTATTTGTCTCCCTTTTCACTATTATTTCATTATTAACAGTATCCACATTAATCAAAGTTTTCATATTTTTAAAAAATTGTAATGTTAGACCATTCAGTATCTTTTCTTAAACACTAGTAAGTGCTATTATATTCTGCGAGATTACTATATACAAGGATGGATGAAATGCAGAAGGTTCTTTATTTCGCGCTATGTTCTGCTTTACGGCTACAAACAGGATGCAGTTTAAAGACAGCTAATGCCAAAGATATAAATAAAAACAACTCAGTATCAACAACAACCAAAAAAATCCAGATGAGTAAAGTATCACCTAAAATGAAAGAAAACCCTTTATTCAAACCAAATGTTGATTTATCAATAAGTGCAGTAACATTTGCTTCTAGTAGTGCTGTTTTGACAACAACCAACCTACCAACAGAGGTTTCAGGCGTTAGTTACTTTATTTGGAGAACAGCTGACGTGGTGGAAAATGGTAAGTTATTTTCATCTGCTGAAAAAGAGAAAGATTTCTCGCTTGTATTTGGTCCAAAAGAATTTTCAGGAAGGCGTGGAGAGTATCAGATTGAGGTATACGGAAAGACAGCAAATGGTTCGGATGAGCTTTTGGCTAAGTCAACTGTAACCTTTCAACAGCACGTTCCCATCTTAATGTATCATTCCATCGATGAATTTAATGGCGAGGGACTAAAAGAACTGTTTGTGTCACAAGGAAATTTCGAAGCCCAAATGCAATATTTAAAGGATAATGGCTATACACTCCTTACGTTTGAGGAGTGGGGAAAAGTCAATAAAGTAAATAAGCCCATTCTTGTTACCTTTGACGACGGGATGAAAAATAACCTGAATGCTTTTCATATTTTATAAAAATTACAGGATGAGACATTTAAGCCGACAGCGACAGAGTATGTCATTGCAGGTTATATCGATAGCGGTTCCTACCGATTATCTACTGAAGATATTAAAGAAATGGTGAACTCAGGAATTTTCTCCATTCAATCCCATACAATGTCACATGCAGATCTACCAAAAATAACAAATTTCGAGGAAGAACTTCATGCTTCAAGGGAGAAAATTGAACAAGTAACTGGCAAGCCAGTCATTGCCATTGCCTATCCTTTTGGTCATTTTAATGAACAGGTAGTGGAGGAAACAAAAAAATACTACAAATTCGCAACAACCACAAAGCCTGGCCAATTTATTGAAAAAGGCCTGACAGATGAATTTTTATTAATGCATCGTGTCCGAGTATCCTACTCCACCACCATTAAAGTGTTTGCTGCATCAGTTGAAACTAATTAGGAGCTTTTAAAGCTCCTTTTTTATTTCCAGCTAAATAAAAGATTGATTAAATTTTTTCAATAACTGTCCAAAAATTTCCCGTTCTTCATCAGTCCAGTCATTAATTACTTCGGCTAATCTTTCTATACGGGCCTGCTTATGGTCCTTATATACCTGTGTTCCGAGTTCGGTAATTTGAAGTGAATAAGCCCTGCCGTCTAATGGATCAGGTATTCGAAACAAATAACCCTTTTGCTCTAGAGTAGCGGCTTGTCTACTGATGGTAGAAATATCCAGCTGAAATTCACCTGCTAATACTTTCACACCTGCAGCACCTCTATTTGCAATTCTTCTCAATAATAGATAGGCTGAGCGATCAAGAGTACCAAGTCTTTTATGACTTGAAATAGCCGTTGAACGTCGTATTAAGATAGCCAATTCCAGTTCAATCATTTCCAAAGATTGTTCATTCATAACATTAACCCCACAATTAAACAAATTTCTTATTACTTAATGATAACACAATGAAATTTTATATATAATGAAGGACAACTATTCCCGTTAGAAAACACTATTGACGTAGTGTAAAATAGTTGTATAATACAATCATGTACTTTCATAATACAACTAATTGAAAAACTAGGAAACCAATTAGGTATTTATTAAGAATAAAGGTATAGGAGAAAGTAAATAAGAAAAGGAGAAAATGTCCATGTCATCTTCAACACAATCTGTATCATCAACACCAGCTGACAACACTGCAAAAGGAGGTTTATTAACCCAGCCAAAAGCAGTTTGGGCTGTTTTTTTCGCATGTATCATTGCCTTCATGGGCCTTGGTCTAGTGGATCCGATATTACCAGCAATAGCAGAGCAATTACATGCTTCCCATAGTCAAGTAACGTTGCTATTCACCAGTTATAATGCCGTTATGGCCGTTGCCATGCTCATTACTGGGATGATTTCCTCAAGGCTGGGTATAAAATGGACATTACTTGCTGGAATTGTCATCATTGCTGTATTTTCAGCACTTGGAGGATTTTCGAATGGCATTTGGACACTCGTTGGACTTCGTGGAGGATGGGGGCTTGGTAATGCCTTATTTGTGGCAACCGCTTTAGCTGCCATCGTTTCACTCTCAAATAGCGGAACAGCCAAAGCCATTATATTATACGAAGCAGCCATAGGACTTGGTATATCTGTAGGACCACTTCTTGGCGGATGGTTGGGTGCTATGTCATGGAGAGGTCCATTTCTGGGTGTTGCGTGCCTTATGGTTATCGCTTTCATTGGGTTAATGGTTTTAATGCCCAAGGCCACAAAAACAAATAATGTACAAACAAAAACATCTATATTAGATCCCTTCCGTGCTCTAAAACACCGTTCCCTATTAATATTTGGTATTGCAGCAGCTTTATACAACTTTGGTTTCTTTACCTTATTAGCTTATGCTCCTTTTGTTATGGGGTTGAATGAGCATGGATTGGGTTACGTTTTCCTTGGATGGGGTATATTTTTGGCCGTTACTTCTGTATTCATGGCTCCGAAGCTTCAACAATGGTTTGGCACGATTAAGTCAATGTGTGCTATGTTAACATTATTCGCCTTACTTCTAGTTGCAATGGGTGTCTGGACCTCTACACAATGGGTAGTCATTGGATCGGTTATTTTAGCAGGAGCATTTTTAGGAAATAACAATACATTGATTACAACAGCAGTAATGAATGCAGCACCTGTTCAGCGTTCAACTGCATCTGCGGCCTATAGCTTCCTTCGGTTTATTGGAGGAGCGATTGCTCCATTTACAGCTGGGAAACTAGCAGAACTTTATAATCCAAGTCTTCCGTTTTTAGTGGGAGCAGGATTTGTCTTTATCTCTGTAGTATTTATCTTAATAAATAAATCACATATTAACCACGTAGATGATGTTGAAATTGGTCACTAAAGCACAAAATGGATCTCCGGTTAACCCGGCAGATCCATTTTTAATTGTTAATGAATATCCCTTTTCTTAAAGCGACCACCACGAACTTCTGTGATATCAGCGATTGCTAAAAAGGCTGAAGGATCTATTTCCTCTACAATGGTGGTAAGTTTAGATTCTTCTAGTCTTGTGATGATACTAAAGATTACCTTTTTATTATCCCCTGTATAGGCTCCTTCTCCTTTAAGATAGGTTACTCCCCGTCCTAAACGAGCATTTACCGCATTTCCTATCTCTTCTGCTTCATCACTAATAATCCATACAAATTTAGATTCTTCTAGGCCTGCCACTACCGTATCAATTGCCTTTGCAGCAATGACATAAGCTAAAAGGGAGTACATGGCACGATCCCAACTAAATACAAATCCAGCTGTTCCTAAAATAAATACATTGATAAACATAATTATTTGTCCGACAGAAAATGGCACTTTTTTAGTGATCACTTAGGCGAGTGTTTCGGTCCCATCTAAAGCTCCACCATTCCGTATGACCAAACCTACGCCTATGCCTAAAATCATGCCTCCAAAAACAGTGGCAAGTAGAATATCTTCTGTAAAAGGGGGAATTGGATGAAAAAACGAAGTGAAAATGGATAAAACAATAATTCCATATATGGTAGAAAAGGCAAAGGTTTTCCCCATTTGTTTATACCCTAAGTAAACAAATGGCAAATTGAGGATGAATAGAAACAGTCCTAATTTCCATCCGGAGATATGAGCAAGCATAATAGATATACCTGTTATTCCTCCGTCAATGACATGATTGGGAACTAAAAAGATTTCTAACCCGGTGGCCATGAGAATGGCACCAATTGTAATGGCGATTACTCGAAGAATCACTTTACTAAGGGGAAGTTTGCGGTGTTGGATAGTAGTTTTAGTCTTTTCTGTCATTTGGTCACACCCTTCTGTATTCTTACTTTAAAGCACTATATTTATTTAAACATATTTCAATAAAAAAAGTGAACCGAAGTTCACTTTTTAAGCATTTTCTTAACCAAATCCTTGTTCCGACTCTTAAACCGGTCATTGTGGGAAGATACCATTGCAAAGCTATTTGCATCCGGTTGGATATGTAATTTTGCTTTATTCACCGCATTTGCCGCATCTTGAAAAGCGCCAGCAATTAAGTTTAATTTCCCCTCGTAAGTGAGTATATCCCCAGCTGCATACAGTCCTTCAATGGAAGATTCACTTAAAGCATTTCCAGAAATATAATAATCATCCTTCATAGAAATATTTAATGGACTATTTTTAAGTAATGTGGTGTCTTGTTCATAGCCATGATTGACAACTACTTCATCTACTGGCAGGTAAGTAACTTCACCTGTTGTATTATTAGTTAATACGACTCTTTCAATGAGCTCATGATTTCTACTAGCAATTAGCTTCGTAATCGAGGAATCGAAATAACAGACAGTTGAACTATTTATAAGTTGAGTAATCTGTGATTCATGTCCGGAAAAAGCACCTCTTCTATGTGTAATGTAAACCTGTTTCGCGATTGATTCTAATTCAATGGCCCAATCGATTGCAGAATTCCCTCCACCTGAAATCAACACTGTTTTATCTTTAAACTGGTGCAGAGATTGCACAGTATAATGTAAATTAGATAATTCAAATCTCTCCGCACCATCAATTTTTAATTTTTGTGGTTTTAAGATCCCACTTCCTACAGCGACAATGACTGTTTTTGTCATATGTACTTGTCCAGAAGCAGTTTTTAGTTCAAATATATCGTTATTACTTTTATTTATTGAAATTACTTTTTCATTTAACACAACCTCGGGGTTAAAGGTTAATCCTTGCTCAACAAGTTGTTTCATTAGTTCTGCACCTGGTACGGGTGTGACACCGCCGACATCCCAAATCATTTTTTCGGGATAAATATGTAATTTCCCACCTAACTCTGATTGGTATTCTATGATTTTCGTTTTCATTTCTCTAAGACCGCTATAAAAAGCAGAATATAGTCCTGCTGGCCCTCCTCCAATGATGATCACATCAAATAAATCCTGCTGCTCCATAACCAGTCACTCCCCAGTAATTACTGTAAAATTATAATTGAGAAACATTATCATCTAATTCAATATTAATTGATAACGATTATCAATTTCAAATGTTTTTTTAATTATATTATCAAATTCCTTATTGACAAAAGGATATATTTCAAATTATAGTTAAAATCGATAATGATAATCATTATCATTTAAATAAAGGAGGTCCCCTATGGTTCGTCTTTATACTGAGGATTTAAACATTGCTTATGAAGAGCGTTTAATTGTTAAAAATCTAACCCTACATATACCTGATAAAAAAATCACCACCATTATTGGTTCTAATGGATGTGGAAAATCAACTTTACTAAAAGCAATTACGCGAATCATTTCCAGCCAGTCTGGATCAGTTGTTTTAGACGGGAAGAATATTTTAAAAGAAAATACGAAGATTCTTGCTAAAAAGATGGCTATTTTACCTCAATCACCTGAGAGTGTAAGCGGGTTAACAGTTGGTGAACTTGTATCCTACGGCCGTTTTCCATATCAAAAAGGATTTGGCCGTTTAACAAAAAAAGACTACGAAGTGATTGATTGGGCACTCGAAGTTACCGGAACCATCGATTATAAATTTCGTCCTGTTGATGCCTTATCAGGCGGACAGCGGCAACGTGTTTGGGTAGCTATGGCTCTAGCACAGGAAACTGAAATCATCTTTCTAGATGAACCAACAACATACCTAGATATGGCCCATCAACTAGAAGTATTAGAGCTTTTGCAAAAACTGAACGTTGAACAGGGTCGTACGATTGTAATGGTACTTCATGACTTAAATCAAGCAGCGAGGTTCGCCGATTATATTATTGCTTTAAAAGACGGGGAAATCGTGAAAGCTGGCACAAGCGAACAAGTGATCAACCATCAAGTTCTTAAAGAAGTTTTCCAAATTGATGCAGAAATCGGGAGAGACCCACGAACCAACAAACCAATGTGTCTCACATACAATTTATTAAAAGGAGAAAACAATAATGAAAAAACTACTAATTCCATTTATGCTGTTGCTAGTTCTAATTATTAGTGCATGCAGCAATTCACCAAAAGAGAAAAAGCAAGTGGCATCAAAGGAAACAAAGTCTGAAACAATTACATATCTGTCTGAAAATGGTCCTGTTGAAGTTCCTGCCCATCCTAAACGAGTTGTTTTATTATCAGGTTTCACAGGTAACGTTATTGATTTAGGTGTAAACGTTGTGGGTGTGGATGTTTGGTCTAAGAATAACCCTACATTTGCAAAAGAATTAAAAGATGTTGCAGAGGTTTCAGACGAAAATTTAGAAAAAATCATAGAACTTGAGCCCGATTTAATTATCGGCTTATCTAATATTAAAAATCTAGAAAAATTAAAACAAATTGCACCGACTGTAACATATACATGGGGGAAAGTTGATTACTTAACTCAACATTTAGAAATTGGTAAACTATTAAATAAAGAAAATGAAGCTCAGAAAAGAATTGATGACTTTAAAACACAGGCTGAGGAAACAGGGAAAGAAATTAAAGCGAAAGTCGGAGAAGATGCTACCGTATCTGTAATTGAAAGCTATGGTAAAGATTTGTATGTTTTCGGCGATAATTGGGCTCGTGGTACAGAAATTTTATATCAAGCTATGCACTTAAAAATGCCAGAAAAAGTTAAAGAAATGGCTTTAAAATCAGGTTATTATACCCTTTCTGCTGAGGTTTTACCAGAATATGCAGGTGACTATGTCATTTTAAGTAAATATAGTGATGCGGATACATCTTTCCAACAAACTGACACATATAAGAACATCCCTGCTGTAAAGAACAATCATGTGTATGAAATGAATGGTCAAGGAGCCTCTTTTAGTGATCCTATCACATTAGACAAGCAGCTTGCTTTCTTTAAGAAATCATTTTTAGAAAAATAACTTTTTATGACTCAAAAGGTACAACTCCTTTTGAGTCTTCACTATTCCACTAAAAGAAAAGTTGAGTGAGCAATGAGACAAAATATCCCTTTCATATACAAACTAATAGTAGGTGCTTTTCTATGTTTGTGCATGTTTGTTGGAGCCATGGTTTTTGGAGCTGCAGACATCACGGTTAAAGATGTGTGGCTAGCCCTTACAACTGCTGCAACTGATAAAAATTTTACTATCATCCGCGAAATTCGTTTACCGAGAGAAGTGGCGGCTATATTTGTTGGAATGGCCCTTTCTGTTGCAGGTGCTATTATGCAAGGGATCACAAGAAATCCTCTTGCAGACCCAGGTCTACTTGGCTTAACGGCAGGAGCAACTGCTGCAAATGCCATTACACTTGCTTTTATACCATCTGCGAATTTTTTTGCCATTATGATTGCTTGCTTTATTGGAGCCGGTGTCGGTTCTCTCCTCGTATTTGGAATTGGTGCAACAAAAAAGGGAGGATTTTCTCCCCTAAGAATTGTACTTGCTGGAACAGCAGTTAGTTTATTTCTCTATGCTGTTTCCGATGGTGTAGGTATTTATTTTAAAACGTCGAAGGATGTCACTATGTGGACGGCCGGCGGGTTAATTGGTACCTCCTGGGGTCAATTACAAATGATTGTGCCGTTTATTATTATAGGAATCATTATTGCACTTCTTCTCTCCCGTCAATTGACAATTTTGAGTCTTAGTGAGGAAGTCGCTATCGGTCTTGGTCAAAAAATCACGTATATAAAAATCATCTTGTTTATAGTTATTATTTTACTAGCAGGTGTATCAGTGGCACTTGTAGGTAATATGGCATTTATTGGATTAATGGTTCCACATATCGCCCGTGCAATAGTAGGAAGGGATTACCGTTATATCATTCCATTTTCTGCTTTTGTTGGTGCAACTTTTATGCTTTTTGCTGATACACTTGGTCGAACCATTAATGCTCCCTATGAAACGCCAGTTGTAGCAATTGGTGCTATTTTAGGCTTACCCTTCTTTCTTTTGATTGTTCGGAAAGGAGATAAAAACTTCTCATGATCCAAGATACTCTTATAAAAAAACAACGAATCGTCATGGTTATCATTTTTGCACTACTCTTTGGCACCATCATCATCGCCACTGGTCTTGGCTCTTCTTCTGTGTCCTATGACCGCATTATTCCAACTCTACTCGGTAATGGAACCTTTAAAGAAGAGTTTATTTTATTTGATATTCGGTTGCCGAGAATCATTATTACCATCTTAGCGGGTATGGCACTTGCAATGTCTGGATCCATTCTGCAAGGAATTACGAGAAATGATTTAGCGGAACCTGGAATGATTGGCATAAATTCTGGTGCTGGTGTGGCAGTGGCTGTTTACTTTTTATTTTTCCCAATTGATGTTGGAACTTTTGTATATTTGATACCACTAGTCGCTTTTCTAGGTGCTTTCTTAACAACCGGTATTCTTTATGTATCTTCTTATAAGCGGCATGTTGGACTTCAACCATTAAGGCTTATACTAGTGGGGATCGGCTTTTCACTAGCATTATCGGGCATAATGATTGTTCTCATTTCTTCATCCGAGCGGCAAAAGGTTGATTTCATTGCAAAATGGTTAGCAGGAAATATTTGGGGTACAGACTGGGTCTTTATTTGGGCACTCTTACCATGGCTGATTATTCTTATCCCATTCACATTATACAAAGCCAATCGCTTGAATATCCTTGGTCTTAGCGAGGCTTCCGCTATTGGAGTGGGAATCAAAATTGAGAAAGAAAGAATTCAGTTGTTATTAGCCTCCATAGCTCTCGCCGCTTCAGCGGTATCTGTTACGGGAGGTATTGCCTTTATTGGCCTTATGGCTCCACATATAGCTAAAGCGCTTGTAGGGCCAAGAAATCAGCTATTCATCCCTGTCAGTATTCTGATTGGCGGCTGGCTGTTATTAACGGCAGATACCATTGGTCGCAATATAACGAGCACTGAAGGGATTCCTGCTGGGATAATTGTTTCACTCATTGGGGCCCCCTATTTTATTTATCTATTGCAAAAAAAATCATAATAGTAAAAACCGTGCCACTATATGTGAACACGGTTTTTTTTCATTTACATTACACCATAATTTTACAAATATCATTCGTAAATTCTACTGGGTCCTGAATTGGCAATCCTTCAATGAGGAGTGCTTGATTGTATAGTAATTTTGTATAGAGATCTACTTTTTCTTTATCACCGTCAAAAGCTTCCTTCAATGATTGAAATACTTCATGGTTTTTGTTAATCTCTAGAATTTTTTCCGCTTTGATATTTTGGTTGTCTGGCATTGCAGCAAGAATTTTTTCCATTTCGATAGAAATTTCACCCTCAGTTGCTAAGCATACTGGGTGAGATTTTAATCTTTTAGAAATTCTTACATCCTTCACTTTGCCATCTAGTATTTGTTTCATATAGTCAAACAGTTCTTGGTTTTCGTTATCTTGA
Source organism: Neobacillus phoenicis (assembly GCF_047302305.1). NCBI lineage: Bacteria > Bacillati > Bacillota > Bacilli > Caryophanales > Bacillaceae > Neobacillus > Neobacillus phoenicis. The sequence continues at coordinate 3,769,787 of NZ_CP154847.1, forward strand.
ACTTCGGATTCTTCCTTCGTTTCTTCCCCTTCAATACCAAGATCACCACTTGAGATGGATCTAAATTCTTTTTCTTTATAAGTCATGATCATCTTGATAGCGAACTCATCGATATCATCTGTAAAGAATAAAATATCATAACCCTTTTCGGTAACGAACTCTGTCTGTGGCAGTTTTTCTAATCTTTCAATTGAATCTCCTGCTGCATAGTAAATGTACTTTTGTTCCTCAGGCATGCTAGTAATATATTCGTCTAATGTAACTAATTTCTTCTCTTTAGAAGAATAGAACATGAGCAGATCCTGAAGTACCTCTTTATTAGCACCAAAATCACTATACACACCATATTTTAATTGGCGTCCAAAGGATTGATAGAATTCTTCATACTTTTCTCTTTCATTTTTCAAGAGGTTTTGCAATTCGCTTTTAATCTTCTTGTTAATATTTTTTGCAATTAGCTTTAACTGACGGTCATGCTGCAGCATTTCTCTTGAAATGTTAAGTGTTAAATCTTCGGAATCTACCATTCCTTTAACAAAACTGAAATAGTCAGGAAGCAAGTCAGCACACTTGTCCATGATTAAAACACCATTAGAATAAAGCTCTAGACCCTTTTCAAATTCCTTTGAATAATAATCAAATGGAATTTTTTCCGGGATATATAGAATTGCATTATATCTTACTGTTCCATCCACACTGATATGGATATGCTTGATTGGTTTGTCAAAACCATAGCGTTTTTCAGCATAAAAGTTTTGGTAATCTTCATCCGTTAATTCACTTTTATTCTTTCTCCAAATTGGAACCATGCTATTAATGATTTGTTCTTCTTGATAATCTTCGTATTCGGATTCACTGCCTTCCTTCAGTTTTCTACCAGTGACTTCCATCTTAATTGGATAACGTATAAAGTCTGAATATTTTTTGATAATCGATTTTAAGCGATATTCCTCTAAATATTCATCGTAGTTTTCGTCTTCTGTATTCTCTTTCATTTTCAAAATTATTTCTGTGCCTACTGAATCCTTTTCAACCAGCTCAATTGTATAGCCTTCAGCACCCTCAGATTCCCACTTGTAAGCCTCTTCACTTCCTAAAGCTTTACTAATAACGGTAACAACGTCTGCAACCATAAATGCTGCATAAAATCCTACACCAAATTGCCCGATAATGTCGTAGCCATCTTTTAGCTCATTCTCTTTTTTAAAGGCCAAGGAACCACTTTTGGCGATCGTCCCCAGGTTAGTTTCCAACTCATCCTTGGTCATACCAATACCAGTGTCTATAATTCTCAATGTCCTGTTTTCTTTATCTGCTACTAATTTAATAAAGTAATTATCTTGGTCAAAACTTAAGGAGTCGTCAGTTAATGCCTTGTAATAGATTTTATCAATCGCATCACTTGCGTTCGAAATTAACTCCCGTAAGAAAATCTCGCGATGAGTATAGATGGAGTTGATCATCATGTCTAATAATCGCTTTGATTCTGCTTTAAACTGTTTTGTTTCCATTAAGACCTCTCCTTTATTCCTATTTTATTATGAATGGGTGCCAATAAACCCATTTGACTTTAGCACTCCATCATCAAGAGTGCTAACCACTATTTTAATAACATATATTATTATTTTCTGTCAATATTTTAGATAATCTTCCTTAGCCATTTTCTTTGTTTTGCACTGCATATTATGTAAGATACCAATGATACTCCGGCTATTCCAAGGGATCCTTTCCAAATTAAAGGATGATTTAGATAGGCCCCGGTAAAAGCGCCAATTAATCCAAGTATACCTAAATATGACAACTGTTTTTTCTGATTTTCAAAGATTTGAAATTGGAATTCTTTCTGCTTCTCCGATTCCTTTACCGCAAGAAGTTTATGTGGGATTTCAATCATTTCAGTAAGAGAATGAAACACTTGGAAAATCGGTTGTGACTGAATCCATTTTACGATTAGTTTCCATTTGTTTTGGTTACCTTGATTCAGCCACTCCAAAAAGGCAGGCTTGGCAATTTCCAAAAACTCCTGAGTTGGGTTAATCGTATGCAGCATCCCCTCGATTGTTACAAAAGACCGCCCTAAAAAGATAAACCTGGTAGGAACTTGAATGGGAAGTGATTTAACCATCTCATTTAAGTCCTTTTTTACTTGAAACAGGTCCATTTCCTTTAACTGATTCAAATCAATTGAAAGTGCTTCTTTTAAAATTGGTTCAACCGTTTTTAGATTTGTATCCGGTAATAAGAAACCTAAATCAAATAAAACTTTTACTGCCATTGAATAGTTCTTTGCTAATATGGCCTGCAAGAGTTCTTGAAAATTGGCTGCATCTTTTTTTGAAATTTCTCCTACCATACCGAAATCAATGAGTACTATGGATCCGTCTGATTTTACAAGTACGTTACCTGCATGTGGGTCTGCATGAAATGTGCCAGCTTCTAACCACTGTGGAATAAATATCCGAAGGAGTTTTTGTGATAATTCTACTCTATCAATTAAGTGACGGTTTAAATACTCCTCATCAGTAATCCTTGTTCCTTCAACCCAGTCCATCACTAAAACCTGTGAAGTACATAGTTGAGAGTGTACTCTTGGGATCTCTAAATTGCTGATCGTTTGGAACCGTTGACGAAAATGATTAACAGATTCCATTTCTTTTTTAAAATCAACTTCTCTTTCAATTACTGTTTTTAGCTCTTGGAATAACATTTTAAAATTAATGAAACCCTTTGGAACTGGTGCAAAATGGTGAGCAAACCAAATAATAATGGATAGTGAACGAAAATCGGTTCGAATAATGGACCGGATGGTTGGTCTCTGCACCTTTATTGCTACATCGGTACCATCCCTAAGTTTCCCTCGATACACTTCCCCTATGGATGCGGATGCTATTGCAGTTGTATCAATTGATTGTAACTTTTCTTCAATCGAACTCTCCCATTCTCTTTCTAAGACTAGTTTAATATCTTCCCATGGCGAAGGTGGTACTTTGTCGACTAAGTCTTGAATTTGTTCGACAAATTTACTTGGAAGCAGGTCTGCACGTATGCTTAGAAATTGACCTACTTTAATTAATAGACCCTCAAGTTCAAATAATGTCTGACGAAATTCTTGACCGATCCTGCCCCATAACTTTTCGCGCTCGGACAGAGGCTTTCTTAATAACCGGAACCAGTAAAATCTTATTAATACAGATAAAGCAAAGGATAAGATTCTCCACATACGGTACCAATTTCTATTCTTATTCATTGTAAGCTCCTCTCAAAAAGCTAGATGAGAAATCCATTTTTATAAATTTTACCAATAATTCTTCTAGGTTGTATATTCTATTTTAAAAAATAAAACCAGGCAGCCGCCTGGTTTTGTTAGAGTGATCCTAATATAAAATACAACAAGAAGAAAAATGCAATCACGTACATCGTTACGGAGACTTCCTTCTTTCGGCCAGTTACAAGCTTAAGAATTGGATAGGCAATGAAACCAAATGCAATACCATTGGCAATACTAAATGATAAAGGCATGATTGCCATCATTAAGTAAGCTGGAAAGGCTTCAGTAAAATCATTAAAAGGTATTTCTTTCAAATTCTGAACCATTAAACAACCTACAATAATCAGAACCGGTGCAATCGCTTCGTTTGGAATGACTTTAAAAAGTGGTACTAGAAAAAGTGCAGGTAAAAACAACAATCCAGTCGTAAACGAAGTTAAACCTGTTCGACCACCCGCAGCAATACCAGTAGCTGATTCTGCAGCAGTCGTTGTTGGACTACATCCCAATAGTCCTGCACTAATTACCGATAAAGCATTTGCCTGAAAGGACCTTTGAAACTTTGATTTATCAGGGAGCATACCAAGCTGAGCCCCCATATTTTGAAAAATAATTACCATTGATAAGGAGAAAACAGCTGTCCAAAAATTGACGGTACCAATTTGGCTAAAATCAAATGCAAGGAAAATCCGATCATAACCACTAAAGGAAAAACTAAAATCCTTTAGTGAAGAAAAATCTACGATACCAAGGACTGCACCAATTAAGGTGCCAGCAATAATCCCAATCAGGAAGTTCCCCTTCACATTACGCAAGAAAAGCGGAACTAAAATAACCAATGTAAGGATTGTCGTAAGCGTATGAGGACTTCCCAAGTCTCCCAGTTTTACAAATGTACCTTCACTCGCTTCGATAATACCTCCATTTTTCAATCCTAAAAAAGCGATAAAAAGTCCAATTCCAGCTGTCATCGAATGAATCATTGATTTCGGAATGGAACGTGATAAATAATCTGCTCCTTTGGTCACTGTAGTAAGGAAAAAGACAATCCCTGCTATAAACACAACGGCAAGTGCTTGCTGCCAAGATAATCCGAGTGAAAAGACTAGGGTAAAAACAAAGAAGGCATTATCACCCATACCAGGAATGAGGACTAATGGTGAATTCGCCCATAATGCCATCAGCATACAGCCCAAAAAGCAGCTAATAACTGTTATAAGAGTGACTGCTTCGTATGACATTCCTGCTTTACTCAAAATCGCTCCGTTTACAACGATAATATAAGCCACGGTCATAAACGAAGTTAATCCAGCAAGAACTTCTGTACGTATACTGGTTTGTTGTTTATTAATATGAAATAAGCCATTTAAAATTTTTTCCAACCAAATTTTCTCCTTTTTGTTACACGAGTTCAATCAAGTAAATCGTGATATAATTATGTTACTACTATTATTTTTTAAAACCAGCTACCAAGCCTTGAAAGGTTGTATGTTTATGATTACCAATATCTCAGACATCGCGATTTTCTCTGATATTCCTGAGGTTGATTTACCAAATATTCTTCCCCTTCTAAAGGAACGGAAATTTAAAAAGAACCATGTCCTCATGTTTGAAAATGACCAGGGTGATGATATATACATCATCCGTTCAGGCATGGTGAAAATTTATCGCAATCATGAAGGAAAAGAAATTGTCCTCAGCATTGCCATGCATGGAGATATCGTAGGAGAGGTAGAAGCCTTGTCTAATGACAACCATCGAATTTCCTCTATCGAAGCACTTGAAAACGTGTCCGTCTGGCAAATTACGAAACAGGATTTCCTTATGATCATCGATAAATATCCATCTGTATTAAGAAAAGCCTATTTAATTCTCGTTGAGCGTACACGAATGCTCAACCGTTTAGTTCGCTATTTGACCTTTTATGATGTTCGTACTAAAGCAGCAAATTTACTAATGGACCTCTATTATAATTTTGGCGAACCAAGTGGCACGATTTTTAAAATTGATTTTAAAATTAACCAATCCTTACTAGCCAGTATGCTGGGTGTCACTAGAGAATCCATATCGAAAACACTGGGTGATTTTCAAAATGAAGGTCTTATTGATATTCGCGATAAATATTTTTATCTTCTAGATAAAAGTCGGTTGGAAGCCATGTGTAGTGAAACAGAGGAAGTTCCCACACTTCGAAAGTGGTATAATATTTAATACCTATACCAATATACCAAATGAAAGCGTTGTATTTCAGTTATCCCTGTAACGAATATTTTGTTAACTGGTTCACAAAAATGAAGTTATCTCCTTAACAGATTGTATTAGGACATTATGCTATGCTAACTTTGGAAAATAAGTGGGACACCTATTACAATTCTATGGGAGGACTATGAAATGAGTGTACATATAGAGGCAAAGGTTGGAGAAATTGCAGAGTCTGTCTTACTGCCAGGAGATCCATTACGGGCAAAATATATCGCGGAGACATTTTTGGAAGATGCGGTTTGCTATAATAATGTTCGCGGTATGTTAGGATTTACAGGTACATATAAAGGAAAGCGTGTTTCTGTTCAAGGCACTGGGATGGGTATGCCTTCTGCATCCATCTATATTCATGAACTCATCACTGAATACGGGGCAAAGAATTTAATTCGAATTGGGACATGTGGCGCTATTAAAGAAGATGTAAAAATCCGTGATGTCATTATTGCACAAGCTGCTGCAACGGATTCAATGATTATTCGTGACAGCTTTCCTGGATATGCTGTACCTCAAACCGGGAATTTTGAATTGATAAAAAACGCCTACGAATTTGGAGTCGAAAAAGGGCTTAATCTTCATGTAGGAACGGTTCTTTCATCTGACATTTTTTACTCTGAAAAGGAAGACCCATATAGCAAACTAAGTAAACATGGAGTTCTTGCTGTTGAAATGGAAGCAGCCGGTCTTTATTACCAAACGGCTAAATTTGGGGTAAATGGTTTAACTCTCTTAACTGTCAGTGACCATATCCTTACAGGAGAACAAACCACTTCACAAGAGCGTCAAAGTACTTTTAACGATATGATTGAAGTCGCACTAGAAACTATTATTCGATAAAGTTTAATGGGAACTCATGAAAGAGCAGCTCTGATCATTTGAGCTGCTCTTTCATTATGGAATTATTTTAGTTGTTCTAGCCTTTTGCGCAGTTTGTTTTATTCGTTTCTCTAGAGGCTTTTTTAAAACAAGAGCTAATAAGAAACTTACGGCTGCAAAAGCTAGGAGAAAAAAGATGTCCCTTATTACTACCTCTTTCACCATCCCGCCGACAGTCTCACGAAGCATACTTACCGCGTATGTGAAAGGCATAAAAGGATTAATCGCTTGAAAAAATGAAGAGGTCGTACTTACCGGGAAAGTTGCACCTGAGCTCGAGATTTGCAGTACCAAAAATATAATCGCTAACCCTTTCCCAATATTGCCGAACACCGAACATAAAGTATACGTAATAATGATAAATACCATGCTAACAAGAATACTTAACAAAACAAACCAAAGTTTATCGACTACATACGTTTGAATTAAAAACAAATCTCCAAGGGAGACAATGGCAGCCTGGAAAATTCCAATTGTCAAAAACGTCAGGAGTCTTCCTATATATAGATGATAACCACGGTATGTAGAATTAGGGTTCTCTACATCTACTCGAAGTGACGCTATAAGGAGTGTCGCGCCTACCCATAGTGCCAGCATCGTATAAAAAGGTGACATGGCAGAACCGTAATTTGGAATAGGAAATATTCTTTTCGTATTTAATAAAATTGGGTTAGAAAGAAAGCTGCTCTCTTTTTCAGGGTCATGTTTAAGAAATTCAATTAGGTCACGGATATTCACACTTCTCTCAAATTGGCGGAGCTTATTTGCTGCATTTTTAATTTGTTCCTCAAAACCCGGAAGATCATTCCTAGCAAAATCAGCTGCTTTATGAATCAGCTTTTCTACCTCAGGAAGCTTTGTTCGAACTAGGTCCGCCGCTTTTCTAATATCTGACTCCACTTTTGGTAAATCATTCCTTACAAAATCAGCTGCATTATGGATTTTTTTTTCAACGACTGGCAATTTATTACTAATAAAATTTGAGGCAGTATTCAGATCCTTTTCCACAGTGCTCAATTTTTGCTGTAGACCTAAATGTATTTCCTGGATTGTTGCATGAATTTTTTCTAAGTCAGCTTGTAACTGTTTTAATGCTTCCTGATTTTCATTAGTGTTAACCTGGTCTGTCTCCTTCGCCCGATCAATGGCCTCCTTCACTTTTGCTTCTATATCCGAAATGCTCACTAAAACATCTGAAATAATAGTAGTGGTCCGTTTCAAATCATTCATTTTAGCTTGAAGCTCTACTATTTTGTCACCAGCTTCATGTACTCGTGGTAAAGCACTTTCAACCTTTAATATACTTTCCCCTGCTTTTTGAATCTCTGGTATTCTTTGTTCAAGTTCTATCACTTTCTGCCCTTTCTCGTGTAATTCTGGTAACTTCCCTTCTAGTTCAATCGCTTTTTTCCCCATTTCTTGGATTTGAGGTAAAGCCTTTTCAAGTTCAAAAATTTGATTTTCTACCTTTTGGATATTTGGCAGGTTCTTCTCCAACTCCACACCCACCTTATAAAATCCAGAAAAAATGGCATTCCCGACGGTCTTAATAAACGCCTGACTGATTTGAGCTGTGACACTTGAGGCACCTGAGCTCGTGATTTTTGGTGCAACCGCATTAATTTTTTCATTTACTCCAAACTCAATTTTTGGTTTTTGCGGATTGATTTCTAAAATGCTAGTTAATTTTTGAGAGAAGTCCTTTGGAATTAGCAAATAGGCATAATATTTCCCGCTCTTTACACCTCGCACTGCCTGAACCTGATTGACAAATACCCATCCAAGTTTATGATTAGCTTTTAAAGTACTTATGATTTCATTTCCCACATTAATCCTTTTTCCATTAAGCTCTGCACCCGTATCTTCGTTCGTAACCGCCACTTTTATTCCTGAAGTATTGCTATATGGGTCCCACATGGACTTGATATTAATCCAAGCATAAGCCGACGGTAAAACCATAAGCGCCGCAATTAATAACAAAACGGTTGGTACTTTGAAAATGTTGACCCAATCAGTTTTGTAAATGTGCCAAATCTTTCGCATCCATTCTCACCCTTATCATTCACTACTTTCCTCTATTAGCTTTAGGAAAAGGATTCAAATTAATGCAACAACAATTGATAAGAAGTTTAAGCAAATAAAAAAGCTACCCAAGAAATTTCTTAGGTAGCCTTTAAGGTTTATTTTTCTGTTGTTGTGCTGTCCACTTTTTTATAATCATATTTAGTGCGGTCAACCGGTGTAAAGTTTTGAGGTGTATAGAATCGTAATAAATCACCGTTTACCACTTTATCAGAAAGTGCTAATTTTTGCATGACTGATTTCTGATATTTTTTTGCTTCATCAATTCTTTCCTGCTCAAGTTTCATCCCTGTAGTAGAGTCATAGAATTTACCATCTACCGACGTAATGGTTGGACTCACAAAGTCACCATTTCGGAACGGTACAAGGTCATCATGCTGATCTGATAACAGGTCTGTTCCAAATTGAACATAATCTTTTGTGTCTGTACCTAATAAGTGAAGAAGAGTCGGAAGAATATCCATTTGTCCACCATATTCATGGTTCACTCCACCTTCCATCCCAGGTACACGGATGAATAAAGGTACTCGTTGTAAACCAGAGCTTTCAAAAGGAGTAATTTCTTTTCCAATAATTTGTTTCATGGCTTTATTATGATTTTCTGAAATTCCATAATGGTCACCGTACATTATAATAATGGAACGATCATATAGTCCAGATTGCTTTAAGTAATCAAAGAATTGCTTTAAAGCTTCATCAGCATACCGTGCTGTCTGGAAGTATTGGTCAACGGATTTATCACCTGTTGTTGCCGGTGCAATCGTAGCATCCTTCGCAGGAATTGGATACGGATAATGATTGCTGACAGTGATAAACTTGGTATAAAAGGGCTCTGGCAATGTTTCTAATAATGGAATCGACTGATTATAGAAAGGTTTGTCCATTAAACCATATTCAGCAAGATCTTCCGATTTCAATTGATAATAGTTGCCATCAAAGAACTTGTTATAACCTAATGACTTATAAATTTCATTCCTGTTCCAGAAGCTTCCCGAATTTCCGTGGAACACAGCAGACGTATACCCTTGTTGGCCTAAAATGGCTGGTGCTGCTTGGTAAGTGTTAAGACCTTTAGTTGTAAAAGCGGATCCCTGTGGTAATCCAAATAATGAATTCTCTAACATAAATTCAGCATCTGATGTTTTACCTTGTCCTGTTTGATGGTAAAAGTTATCAAAGTAAAGAGTATTCTTTTCATTAACTAATGAATTTAAGAATGGTGTAACTTCTTCTCCATTTAACTTGTAGTTAATAAGGAAGTTTTGCATGGATTCAAGATGCAAGTAAATCACGTTCATCCCTTTTCCAGCACCAAAATATTTAGGATTCGGCTCAGCATAGTTAGATTTTGTATAGTTTATCACTTCTGTCATATCATCACTATTTGCCATAACTCTTTGAGCAGAGGCCTTCGTGCTCTTAACTGCATCATAAATAGTGTAATTGTACATTCCTAAATATTTAACTATATAATTGCGGTCAAAACCTCTTGTTAATAATTGAGGTCGATCGACTTCAGCTAGAGATAAATTAGCGCAAGAAATCGCTAATGACAATGAGAAAAGTACAGATACATTTCTTCTATTCATATCCTTAATTTCGATTTTCACTAAACGAAATGCAAGTAATCCTATTAAAATAACAATATCAATAAAAAATAAAAAGTCATATGGTCTTAATAGAGAAGTTACACTTCCACTTACATCTCCAAAGTTCTGCGTCTGAGTTAAGGTTGGCAATGTAATAAAATCATTGAAGAAACGGTAAAATAACACATTCGCATACAATAAAAAAGACATAAAAAATTCTATAACAATAAGACCTATATATTTCTTTCTTCCTTTAAGGAAAAAAGATAAACCTAAAAATAGTAACGAAGATCCTAACGGATTGAAAAATAGTAAAAACTTTTGTAAGGAATTTTCCACGCCTAAATCAAATTGTGTTAATTGAACGATATATGTTTTAATCCAAAGGAAAATAACTGTCAAAAAGAAAAAGCCAATATATTTATTAAAAATACTTTGACCTCTGTGAAGTAATGTATTCATTTTTTTACACCTGCCTTCTAGAAACGTATTATTACAAAGTTTTATTGATTTGGCTATATGTGATTAGTTCCAAATCACCTAACATCTAGCATACATGTTAATTATGAACAGAATATGAACAAACCAAGAAAAATTGGTACAAAATTGTAAATTAACCCCAATAGAGTGAGAAGAAAAATAAGAAGCAGGTTCCCAAAGGAATCCTGCTTCTTATTTAATTAATGCTTCATATTTGAGAGTTGATTCATACACTCCTGAACCAATGTGACTCCCTGACTCATGGCCGCTCCGCCTCCAAGTGCTGCAGCAACTCCTATTGTTTCAAAAATTTCTTTCTCAGTACAGCCTTGATCAATGCATCCTTTTGTATGATAAATAATGCAATATTCATCCTGCGAATAAACACTTATTCCAAGTGCAATTAAATGTTTATTTTTTTGAGAAACTTCTCCTTCTTTAAAACACGCACCGGTAAATTCATTGTATGCACCAATTAATTCTGGCATCATCTGCGTGTAGCTTCCAATTCCTTGTTTATAGTTATTCAAGTGTGTTTGGATAGAATTATTTACTCCTGCTTGTTCCATTATTATTCTCCCTTTCTTTACTCGTTAATGTAACCACTCCATTTTAGGTTAATTATTTTCAATGAATTTATACTTTCTAAATCGATCACTCGCAATGAATTTTTTTAGTAATACAAAAAATAAATTATTTTAATTTTCAAGGGCAAACTACCTGATGTGCTTCAAGAAAGGTGGCACTTTAAGTGAATAAATTTTCTTATAATTTGAGGAGGGTTACGATGGGAATATTAAATGGAAACCCTAAAGAGGAGCCTTTACATTACGGAGAAGTGTTTGATATATGGGCTTCTCTTTTAGCTGGAAACAGTTTGATTGCTGGATACCAAACAATGCTGAACCATGCGGGTGACGATGATTTGAAAAAGTTAATCGTCGAAGCAATTGAAAACTGCCAACAGGAAAAAAAGCATATTGAAGAACTTTTAAAGGAAAACGGGATTGGATTACCTCCTGCAGCACCTGAGCCTCCAGAGGCATGTTTAGAGGATATTCCAGTAGGTGCACGAATTCCTGACCCAGCAATTGCTGCTAGTCTGTCTGTTGATATTGCAGCTGGACTAGTTGCCTGTAGTCAGGTAATTGGTAAATCAATTCGTGAAGATGTTGCTATGATGTATGGTCAATTCCATGCTCAAAAAATGGCACTTGGTGCAAAGGTATTGCGTCTAAATAAAGAAAAAGGTTGGTTAATCCCTCCACCCCTTCATCTAAAGAAACATACTGATTGCTAATGAATAAAATCCTTGAAGATCACGATGCATTATCGTGTTCTTCTTTTTTTAAATTCGTTTTGCTTGAATTTTTTTCAAAATATGATATTCTAAACTTAATTTTTATAATATTCTTTATATTCAAAATACAATATATCATAATTTAAAGAATGAAAATGGGGTGGATGAAAAAATGTATCATTCTCAAGGTGGATCTGCTGAATTAGCTAACTCAGCTATTTGTCAAAGTTGTGGTAGCGTTACCGTCCTTTATCCAGAAAAGTCTACCGGTAAAAAATCTGGAATCGCGTTCGTTGTTTTTGGATGGTTGTTTGCAGCTATTTCGTTTCTGTTTCTCCCAATCGTATTTGGCATTTTAGCTTTATTTATGGGCTTTATGACGTATATTAACCGGAGTAAAGTTCACGGGGCCTTATTAATGGCATTTGCAGGAATTGGTTTAATCTTTGGGTCATTCTTAAGTATTTTCGTAGCAGGAACAATCTTTATTTAACTAATTTTGGGGACAGTCCCCCACTGCGTTAAAGCAGCGGGGGACTGTCCCCAATTTTATTTTTCTTTATTTGTACTTCTAAACTGATCATAGTCGGTTTTAATATAATGAAAAGCGGCTGCATTTCCACCGTGGTCAGGATGTGTTTTTATTAATAATTTTTTATACCCTGCTAGAACTTCCTTAGGACTAGCTGTTTTTGAAAGTCCTAATTTTTGCCGATGATTGGTCTGCATCGGAGGCGGCGGAGTATGCGTCTGCTCTTGTTCTCTTTTAGACCCTCTAGAAAGTTCCTCTTTAATCTTTAACAATTCATTTCGCAAATCAATATTCTCTTGAAGTAACTTTTTGGTTTCCTTTTGTAATTCATTTTTTTCTTTGTCTATGTGGGCGATCTCTATTTTTAGTTTATTTCTTTGCTGAATTAAGGTGTTTATTGAATTCTGGTGTAGCTTTTCCATTCCTTCAATATGCTCTTCCTGAGCTTTTATTTTTGCTTTTAACTGACGAATCATTTTATCCTGGTCAGTATATGCGCCACGATTTATTACCTTTTCCTTTGGCATGCTTTCATTTTCCCGAGTCCCATTGCCCACATTTTGAATCTTGCCTTCTCTGAGCCAGCGTCTCACTAATTGAGTACTTATGCTTTCCGGGACACCTGCGTCCATTAACATGTCAAAAGCCTGATCCGTATCCTCGAGTATGTACCCTGATATTCGAAGACCATTGCCTTCGTAATTTATCTTTCTTTCACGAAGCCAACGCCGGACCGTTTGAATACAGATATCCTCTGTCACTCCGGCTTGCCTTAAAAAGTCAAAAGCTTGGTCTGTGTTCACAATGCCCCTCCATTCCCTCAGCATATCTTCTCATATTAATAATATATGAGTATATGAATATTGTGAATGGATAGAAAAGACTACTACTTATAGCTTCGTTCGTAAACTCCAAAGTTCAGGAAAAAACTTCTGATCCACCACTCTTTTTAAATAGGATACGCCCGAAGATCCTCCTGTCCCTTGCTTATGACCAATAATTCTTTCAACGGTACTCATATGATTAAAGCGCCATAATTGTTGCTGATTACCAATATCGACTAATTTCTCAGCTAATTCATATAAATCCCAGTATTGATCGACATTGCGATAGACTGTTAGCCACGCTTCTTCTACACTGGCATTTGGTTCATAGTCTTTTGATAAATCGCGATCGATGACCTCTTGATCAATAGGTAATCCCCGTGCAACAAGAGCATGGATTGCAGCATCATATATACTTGGTTTTTGAAGTGCATCCAGCATTTTTTCATATAACTCCGGTTGATGCTGATAGACTGCTAGAGTATGAATATTTTTGTTTCCTAAAGCAAATTCTATTAAACGATTTTGATAAGATTGGAACCCAGAAGCTTTCCCCAGTTTATCTCTAAATTCCAAGTACTCTGAAGGTGTTAAGGTAGAAAGCACACTCCACGATTGTATTAATTGCTGTTGGACTCTAGAAACTCGTGACAGAATTTTAAATGATGGTTCCAGGTCATTGCGTCTTATAAACCCAATTGCGGCTGTCAGTTCATGAATAATTAATTTCATCCATAGCTCACTTGCTTGATGAATGATAATAAATAACATTTCATCATGGTGATCTGATACTAGATTTTGACTTGATAAAATATTATCTAGATGAAGGTAATCACCGTATGACATTGATTTCTGGAAATCTGTTTGAATCTCTTTTTCTAGTTCAATGTTTGTGTTTTTCTCTTGGGTACTCATGATATTTTTGCCTCCCTCATTTATTAATAAACTACTGATAAAAACTTAATTAACATTTTCAGTTAAGATATCTTTTGTTTTCTTTTCAGGATGATTGGATGGCCTCTTTTTAAAAACAAAATAAGAAACAGTTAAAAAAAGTAACCATGGAATACCAAATTGAAGCATGATTTTAAAATCTGTAAACCAAGTTGTAATCATTAAACTTAATAAAAGGATTGCTCCAATGCTTGTTAAATATGGGAAACCTACCATTTTTACAGGCAATTTCCTGCCGCCGGATTTCTCCCACTTTCTTCTGAAAAATAAATGTGAAACAAACACCATAAACCAGGTAAAGATTGCACCAAACATGGATATTCCCATCATAAAAGCATATGACGAACCCGGTAATATAGCACTAACTAATGCAGCGAGAAAAATCCCCAGTGTAGAAACAGCAAGTGCTCTTAGTGGAACTCCTTTTTTGCTTAATTTCCCTAAAAAAGCCGGAGCATCATTTCCTTTGGAAAGCGAAAACATCATTCGAGTTGAAGCATATAATTGACTGTTCATAGATGATAGGGCTGCTGTTAGAATAATAAAATTCATGATTCCTGACGCCCCTGGAATACTTAAAAGATCCATAACCTTTACGAAAGGACTTTCTTCCACACCCGCTGATTTCCAAGGAACCTATCATTAACATAATACCAAGTGTCAAAATATAAAAGGTGGATAAGCGAAAAACAGTAGCTTTCAACGCTTTGGGAACTGCAACATCTGGATCCTTTGCTTCACCAGCTGTAACCGCTATCAATTCTGTGCCTAAAAAGCTAAATAAGGAAATAAATGTCGCAACCCACACTCCCCACCATCCGAACGGTAAAAAGCCTCTATCATTTACTAGGTTTTCTAGCCCTAAATCGGAATGATGTGAACCACCAAATAGAATATATGACCCTAACAAAATGAATCCAACAATTGCACTAATCTTAATCATTGAAAACCAATATTCAAATGTCCCAAAAGCATTTACACTTGTAGCATTGACAAAAATAAGAACCGTTGCAAATAATAATATCCAAACCATTCCTGGCACTTGAGGAAACCAGTACTTCATATATACAGCAATGGCACTTACCTCTACACCAACAGCAAGAACGTTAGCAACCCAATAGGAATATTTCACAAGATATCCTGCGAATGGGCTAACATATTTCTCAGCTATCGTACCAAAAGCACCAGTGGTAGGATGAGCCACCGTCATCTCAGAAAGGCAGCCCATTAAAAGAAGGACGATAATGGCACCGACTCCATAACTTATTAATACACCAGGACCTGCAGTACTAATAGCCAGACCACTACCAAGGAAAAGGCCCGTTCCAATTGCGCACCCCATGGCAATCACTTACTCGTTAATCCGAGCTTTACACCGATTCGGCGCTGCCCTTCCTGTTCTTTAAGATCGATTAATTTTTGTTGTATTTCGTACGCCTGTTCAAACGTTAATGATGGATAACTTGTGGTGATTTTTTCTACTTCTCGTTGTTCCTTTTCTGCCACTAACAGGTACTCTACAATCTCTTGTTCATCCCCTTGCAATAGTGTCATGATTGAACCTCCACTTTGTTCTTATTTGCCATTTCAGCTGCAATATCAAGGATCATATCTTCTTGACCGCCAACAACCTTTCTTTTGCCAAGTTCAAGTAAAATATCACGAGGGTCGAGGTTAAATCGTTTACTTGCTCGTTCGGCATGAAGAAGGAAGCTGGAATATACTCCTGCATACCCCATAACTAAACTACCTTTACTAATTTCCTGTGAACCAGGAATTAACGGTTTTACAATATCCTCAGCGAGATCCATCATTTGATAAATATCAATACCCAAATCGATTCCCATTTTGTTTAGTACAGCAACCAACACTTCTGTCTGCGTATTCCCTGCACCTGCTCCTAAACAGCGAACACTTCCATCAATGCGGGTAGCTCCTTCTTCAATCGCAACAAGCGTATTGGCAACAGCAAGTGATAAATTATTATGAGCATGAAAACCTATTTCAATATCTAACGACTCTCTAAGGGCTCGAATTCGTTCACGAACTTGATGCGGTAAAAGGGCACCGGCAGAATCTGTCACATAAACAGCTTGTGCACCATAGCTCTCCATGAGTTTCGCCTGTTCCACTAATTTTTCAACGGGTGCCATGTGGGCCATCATGAGGAATCCTAATGACTCCATTCCTAATTCTCTTGCCATGGCAATATGCTGTGCTGATACATCTGCTTCTGTTACGTGTGTTGCAACCCTGACCAAACCAGCGCCAAGACCGTGTGCTTGTTTCAGTTCATGAACTGTGCCAATTCCAGGAATCAACAATACCGCAATCTTTGCCTGTTTTGATTCCTCTACAGCTGCTTCGATTAATTTCATTTCATTTACCAATGAACGTCCGTACTGGAGCGTTGATCCGCCTAATCCATCACCATGACTCACTTCGATATAATGCATGCCAGCACGATCCAAAGCACGTGTTACCGAACGTACTTGATCCTCTGTGTATTGGTGTGAAACGACGTGACTCCCATCTCGTAAACATACCTCGGTAAGTTTGATTGGCAGGTTTTTATTTACATTCATCTTTCAATGTCCTCCCCATAAATGATTAATCCAATGCGGCAGTTCCAACCGTTTTTTGGCCCAATTGTGAACGGGCAAAATCTTCAGCCACTTTAACTGCTGCCGCTGTCATAATGTCTAAATTCCCGGCATATTTAGGAAAGTAATCTCCTGCCCCTTCAACTTCCAAGAAAACAGTCACTTTATTTCCATCGAATAATGGCTCTTGTTTTAATCGATAACCTGGTACATATTGCTTTACAGTGTCAATCATTTCATAAATAGATTGGAGAACGCGGTCCTTTTCCAAATTCTTAACTTCGCAAAAAACAGTATCACGCATAATCACAGGCGGTTCTGCCGGATTTAAAATAATAATAGCTTTTCCTTGATCGGCTCCACCGACTTCTTCAATCCCTCTGCGTGTAGTAATCGTGAACTCATCAATATTTGCCCTTGTTCCTGGACCTGCACTTTTGCTGGAAATTGTCGCAATGATTTCAGCATAGGTTACATCAGCCACACGATTAATGGCATGAACAATCGGAATTGTTGCCTGGCCGCCGCAAGTAATCATATTTACATTCCATTCATTCAAGTGTGCATCCATATTTACAGCTGGACATACAAATGGCCCTCTAGCTGCAGGAGTAAGGTCAATGGCAAGTTTACCTAACTCCCGTAAAATTTTCGCATGTCTAACATGTGTTTTAGCAGATGTTGCATCAAAAACGATGTCTGCAAGATCAGGTGAGTCTATTAGTCCCTGAATTCCATTTGAAAAAACTTGAAGGCCACGTTCACGTGCTCGTTTCAAGCCATCCGATTCTGGGTCAATCCCAATTATGGCCGT
Source organism: Neobacillus phoenicis (assembly GCF_047302305.1). NCBI lineage: Bacteria > Bacillati > Bacillota > Bacilli > Caryophanales > Bacillaceae > Neobacillus > Neobacillus phoenicis. The sequence continues at coordinate 3,787,368 of NZ_CP154847.1, forward strand.
TAATTCTATCCAATCACTTCTTTCAAGCTTATACATTATATCCGTACCAATATTTCCCGAACCAATAATTGCAGCTTTTATTTTCCCCATGATAAAAACCTCCCTTACTCAAATGTGACCGAAACTGTTCCTAATGGACCGAATTTTGCCGTAATCGTGTCGCCAGCTTTTACAGCGATGGCACTAGAAAGTGCTCCAGGAAGAATGAGTTCACCCGCTTTTAAGTGAATACCAAATTCATGCAGCTTATTTGCTAACCAGGCCACTGCTTGTGCCGGATGGCCGAGCGCTGCTGTTCCGGACCCAGTTGCCACAAGCTCTTCATTTTTATAAAGGACCATTCCTTGCGTTCGTAAATCCAGGCCTTCGATCGTTGATAGCTTATTTCCTACAACAACCCTTGCTGATGATCCATTATCTGCCACTGTATCAACTAATTTAATTTTCCAATCTGTTATTCTGCTATCAATAATTTCTATAGTAGGAACGACATATTTTGTAGCCATTAATACATCCAGGTAATTCACATTTGGCCCTTCTAAGTCACGGTCTAAAATAAAACCAATCTCCGCTTCCACCTTTGGACTAATGAATTCAGTTATTTTCACCGTTTCCCCATCTGCTATTTTCATATTTTTTAAAAGGTGGCCGTAATCTGGTTCATTGACACCAAGCATTTGTTGCATTGCTGCACTTGTAAGTCCTACCTTCTTCCCGATTACCTCATGCCCTTCATTCATCTTTTTATCAATCACTTGGAGCTGAATACGATACGCATCATCCACATTCAACTCAGGATAGCGCTGTGTTAATGAAGCTACTGAATACTGATGACTTTCTGCATCAAGTAATTCTTGAGCAATCGATTCTACTAAAATTTTCAATTAAACTGCACCTCTCTTTGCCATATTTATAGATAAAAAGTGGCCCATCAGCCACCTTTCACTTTCAATCTTATAATTTCATTGTAATTGTCTTGGCCTCTGTATAAAATTCAAAGCTGTGGCGTCCGCCTTCTCTGCCAATCCCGCTTGCCTTTGAACCGCCGAATGGAGTTCGTAAATCCCGATAGTACCAACAATTGATCCAGAATAAGCCTGAATTTATTTGATCCGCTACACGATGGGCACGTCTGAGATCATTTGACCAAACGACGCCTGCCAGCCCGTAAATAGAATCATTGGCTATTTGAATCGCTTCTTCTTCTGTTTTAAATGGAATGACTACTAAAACTGGGCCAAAAATCTCTTCCTGGGCTACTCTCATTTTATTATTTACATCATAGAGTACAGTAGGCTCGTAAAAATTCCCTTGTGTTAATCCTTCTACTCGCTTGCCGCCAATTGCAAGCTTAGCTCCTTCGGAAATTCCTATTTGAACATAATTGTCGACAGTTTCTAAATGACTTTGGGATATCAGCGGACCCATATCCTTACTTTCATCCAATGGATCGCCAACTCTGATATTCTTAACGGCTGCAACAAATTTTTCGAGGAATTTATCATAAACAGATTCTTGCACTAACAATCGGGAACCCGCTAAACAAATTTCGCCTTGATTTCTAAAAATTGCCTCAATAGATCCCGCAACTGCTTCGTCTAAATCTGCATCTTCAAATACAATATTGGCAGACTTTCCACCTAATTCTAATGATACGGGAATTAACTGTGATGCGGCATTTCTCATAACCGTTTTACCAGTCGAACTTTCCCCAACAAAGGATATTCGACGAACGTTAGGATGAGTAGTCATAGCCGTACCAACTGTACCACCTGGTCCTGTAAGTATATTCAACACTCCTGGCGGTAATCCTGCTTCATTGGCAATTTCACCTAACATGACTGCACTTAACGGAGTATAGGATGCTGGTTTAACTATTACCTTATTCCCTGCAGCTAAGGCAGCAGAAGCTTTCCAAGTCATTTGCATAAAAGGTAAATTCCAAGGAATGATTAAACTTGTTAAACCAGCTGGCGAATATTTTGTATAGCTCATATGCTTGAATTGTTCATAATGCTCGTGATGGATATATTTAGCCATTTCAGCGAAAAATCGTAAATTGGATGCCGCTCTGGGAATATCAAAATCTCTGCTTTCTTTAATTGGTTTGCCTACGTCTAAGGTTTCAATTAAAGCCAGCTCATCTACACGTTCCATTACTAGGTCTGACATGCGGCAGAGAATTTTTGCTCGCTCTTCAACTGGCATTTTGCTCCAAATACCACTCTCGAAGGTTCGTTGTGCAACTTGTATAGCTCTTTCTACGTCCTTTTCACTTGCACTTGCGACTGAAGCTAACATTTGATTGGTTGCTGGATTAATCGTGTCAAAGGTTTCTCCTGAAATAGCCTCAACGTATTCTCCATCAATAAATAGCCTTGCATCATTCATTTGTAGCTGTTTTTCAAGCAATTTACTCATGTTGATCACCATCCTCAACCTCTAAAATCATCTCAACCTCAACTGCGTTATTGTGGGGCAACTGTGCCATCCCTACTGCCGATCTCGCGTGTCTTCCCTTTTCCCCAAACACTTCAACCAATAAATCGGAGGAGCCGTTCATTACTTTTGGCTGAGCAGTAAAATCAGGAGTACTATTGACAAACCCAAGAATTTTGACCACCCGTTTTACTTTGCTGAGTTCACCCACCTCATGCTTAACAACTGCTAAAAGATTAAGCATGCACTGTCTTGCGGCCTGGTAACCAACTTCTACGGATACATCATCACCAAGCTTTCCACGATATTCATCAGTACCCTGACCCGAGGTGAAAATAAGATTCCCTGTTCGAACACAGCTAACATAATTTCCAGAAGCGGAGCGAAGAGGCGGCAACTTCAAACCAAGACTTGCTAATCTCTCTTCTGGTGTCATCACTTTTTCTACCATGTTCTCATCTCTTTTCCTGCTAGATTAGTTGATTAACCGGTAAGTTTAAGAATCGTAATGCGTTTTCACCTAACATGGCTCTTTTCTGCGCTTCAGTAAGTGTTAAGGTATCATCTATAATTTTCCCTGGTGGAGTTTCACGGAGTAAGAATGGATAATCGGACCCCATAATGACTTGTTCTGCTCCAAATTTTTCAACCAAAAACTTAATATTCACTGGGTTATTAACGATCGAATCATAGAAAAATTTCTTAGCATAAAAACTTGGAGGCTTTTCTGTCATCTGCAAATGCGGCCACACATTCCATCCATGATCCAACCTTGGAAGGATGTAAGGAAGTGAACCACCGCCATGAGAAAAACAAATTTTCAGTCCCGGAAATTTCTCGATAACTCCGCCTAAGATAAGACTTGCGGCAGCTAATGCTGTCTCACTTGGCATCCCAACTGTATACATTAGGTTATGTGAGGCAAATCGCTCTCTTCCTAATGTTTCCCATGGATGAACGAATATTGGCACATTCCACTTATCACACATTGCAAAAAAGTCTACTAACGATTCATCATCAAGATTTTTTCCGTTAATATTTGTACCAATTTCAACACCTTTTAATCCTAGTTCATGCACACAGCGATCCAATTCCCGAATTGCAGCTGACACATCCTGCAGAGGGACCGTCCCTAACCCAATAAACTTGGTAGGATGCTGTGATACCGTTTCTGCAATAAAATCATTTTGGAATCTTGCCATAGCTATTGCTTCTTCAAGTGGTGCCCAGTAAGAAAAGGTAACAGGAATAGGTGATAAAACCTGTATATCTACATTTTCTTTTTCCATATCACTAATTCGTTTCTCAGGGCTCCAAACCTGGTCTGTCACTTCTCGAAAAACTTTGCCTGCCACCATGATATTGGCACCACATGAACAGGTAGGTTGTAGTACAGGCCACTTGTCATTTTGGTACTTAGTTGCAAAGTCAGGAAAATTCTCAGGGATAATATGTGTATGAAAATCTACTCGCATTTCCATTCACTCGCTTCTTCTGGCATGATATGTCCACAATTCTTACAAGTACGAAGCTCTAAATTACCATTAAAACCGTTGATTGCTTCTTTCACTTGCACCTCAATATTTGTTAATTGAACGGTAACTCGGTGCATCTCATGATCACATTCATCACAGAACCATACAAAATCCTCTAATTCTCCTGTAGCTCTGTCTCGTTCGATTACAATACCAATCGTATCGGCAACACGATGAGGCGAATGAGGAACATTCGGTGGCAGGTGGAAAACTTCCCCTTCTTTCACAGTAATAACTTCTCGCTTTCCCTCGTTATTAATAATCTCAACGTAGCAATCACCCTTAATTTGATAGAAAATCTCCTCAGAAGGATCCACGTGAAAATCGCGTCGTTTATTCGGGCCACCTATTACCATAAACATTAACTCTGAATCTTTCCAAACGACCTTGTTATTAACTGGCGGTTTTAGTAAGTCCTTATTTTCTTCTATAAATCCCCATAGGTTTATTGGCTTTAACGAACTTGACATAAATAATCGTCTCCTCTCATTATTAAGGTGAACTTGATTTTGGGGTTCCCCCAACGATCCAATTTTCTGCCGGAATTTCATATAACAGAATCCGGATCTTGTCATGTGGAACACTAAGATTCTCAGCAATGACATCGGTAATATCTTTCACTAGCTTCTTTTTGACATTTGGTTCTCTGCCTTCTACTATTTTCAGTTCAACGATTGGCATAGACTTAATGAACTATTCCTACTAATTTTTCTTCAGACGATTTTAATGCCTTCTGCATAAAGACTACTTCTTTAGCTAAAGCTGAGATTCTGGATTGTAACATTAAAAAACTTTTTTTCTGCCAATTGTTATGAGATTTTAACAATACGAATTAAGTAATCTATATTAAAATGTAAACGTTAACAAAATTACCATTAAAATTTATTTTTTCTACCTAAGCAGTTAAATTTCACTTAGGAGTGATTTGGTGGCAATCCTGTTTGATAGTGATATAAATTGGGAGTCCTGTTTGAATTTTGGTACTAGGCAATTTTTTAAAGAAAAAGCATGTATTTACCAGCAAGGCACAACGGGGGACGGATTTTATTTTATCCAAAAGGGATTAATTAAAGTAACGACAACAACTGCGATTGGAAAAGAGCGCTTGTTAAACATCGCCATACCCGGACAGCTATTAGGTGTTCAAGCAATGGACCGTCAGCCCCATTTTACAACGGCTACAGCTGTTAATGACTCCATCCTCTATTTTTTTTCTTGTGAGCATTTTCAAAAACTAATAAAATTTCAACCCTCCATTCTAAATATGTTTATCAAAACCGTCATCCATAAAATGCACATTCTTGCTGATAAAATATACTTGGACACTCTTTTACCTGAACAACAACTCTCTGTCATCCTTCTGAATATTTGTTACGTATTTAAGAATTTTGAAGTTCCTCTCACACAACAAGACCTGACTAAGTGTACAGGATTAACAAGAATTACCATCTATAAGGTTTTAAAACAATGGAAAGAAGAAGAAATCATAGAGATTCATGGTAAAAAATTCTTAATAAAAAAACCCGACGAATTAAAAAAACTGCTTGGGAAGGTGATGATATGAAAAATCTTCGATATGCATGGAGTCCGTATATAAAATATGGAAAAAACTTCAAATGGAGGAAAATTCAGTCGTTTACCATCAGGGAGATGAAGGGAGAGGGTTTTTTTTATTGTTTACTGGAGGAATCAAAATCACTCTCTTTTCACAAGAAGGAGTGGAACGGACGGTTAACTATGTTCCAGAAGGAATGTTGTTTGGTGAACATGGGGCTAGAAAGGAAGCCTATTTAACCTCTGCGATCACAACCAGTCCATCTGTAATCTATCATTTTCAGATGAAGCATTAGAAAAGATTTGCACCGAGCACCCTGAAGCCGCATGTATCTTCACCAATTCATTAATCTACAAATTTAGAATATTAGCAGAAATTATATCCTTTCTTAACTCCCTGTTGAACAACAGATGGCTCACTATCTATTAAAGCTAATTAACGAAAATGGTAATTTTTTCATTGACCAAACCTCATTTGCCCGTTACATAGGTACCTCAAGGATCACAGTAAATAAAATACTGAACAAGTGGAAGAATCAAAAGTTAATCCGATTATCAAATCGAACGATAGACCTTCTGGATATTAATCGATTAAAAAGTATCCGAGACTCAGGTTCCAATCAAATTTCCAACTTGGATATTTTAATGTTAACAATGTAGCGATTAAGGAGAGGCAGACACATAAGTGGTCTGCCCTCTTTTTTTAGTCAAGCTTACTATTTTAAGATGTGGTTACTAAGCGGCACTAGCTTAGATTCTTCAATCCCATCGACCACCAGACGTGCAATCTTCTTAGCACCAGCTACCTGGAAATGTGTATTATCCTTTACACCATTTGGATAGTTCCTATTCTCTCCAGCATCAAGCCAAAGAAATACATTCTTCGTTTTTTCTGGCCCAAGCTTTTGGAACAAGGTATTGCTTCCTTCAGTAAGGTCGATGACAGGTACATGTTCTTCTAACCCTAGCTCTTTCATCGCATTAGGATATTTACCGTGCGTATCGCTTAGTACGCCATCTTCTGTAAAATATCTTCGTTCAACTGGAGTCAGAAGGACTGGAATAGCCTGTTTTGCACGCGCACCGTCAATGTACTGTTTTAAGTACCTTTTGTAGGTGGAATACGGCTCTGTGTATCGAGTCGGATCCTTTATCTTTTCATCGTTATGGCCAAATTGGATAAAAAGGTAGTCTCCCTTTTCAATATGATTTAAGATCGAATCAAGTCGACCTTCATCTATAAAGCTTCTCGAGCTTCTACCAGGTGTAGCTTCATTATTTACAACAACTTGATCATCGAAGTATTTTTCCAATACCTGTCCCCACCCTGCCCTAGGTGCTAAAGAGCTTGAATAATCAGAAACAGTCGAATCTCCAGCTAGATAAACGGTTATTTGATTTTTGTGGATGTTTTCTTTTTTTGTAGATTTAGATTTAGCAAAATTGTTGCCAAAAACCAAGCTGGCAATTACAAATAACAATGAAAACAGCACCAAATTTCCCCTAAAATTTTTCTTCATGTTACTCCTCCTAGATGCTATATTCCTTATATTCTCCCCAATGAGTATGATTGGGGGATAAATTTGGTTGATTTACAAATAATAACAGAAAAATGATTAGATTGGTGATTAAAATGAAACAAATATTCATTTTCATTCTTTTATTTTTACTCGTAATAGCCCTTGCTATTTTAATGGATGTGCTTCAAGGACTTGATGTTTATGAAGCTTTAAGTGCCTTTTTAAAAATTGAGCAAAAGAGAACTGCGCCAGAATATGTTACAATTTTAATTTTTTTCCTCCCACTCATTATCTCAAAGTCTTACCATTACATAAAAAATAACAAGGATAACTAGCAAACTGTTCTCACTATTTTTAAATGACAATTGGTATTTTCAGTAACCAAGATTGTTACCCCTCTATCAAAAGACATTATGGGACACAGCAATTATTATGCATGTGCACCTTTAACTTTTTCTTTTATTAAGGCAATTACCAATATTAAAATAGGAATACCTATTTGCATAGGGAGATGCAAGTAGTATGGTACTACTTTTAGCCCTTCTTTAATGTGCTCAATATAACCATGTGCGATGATTAGGGAACTAATCAATAAAATAATCCCCATTGGATAAATTAATTTTTGGGGTTGTTTCAAATCAAACAAATTGGCAGTACCAATAATTGCGCAAAAGAAGAAAACGGTTATTTTTACAAAACCTAATATGACCATACTAATAATCACTAGAATATCTAGTCTCTGGATAAAATCAGCTATGTTAATGTAGCTTACAGCTGTAAGAATAGGAAAAGCAGAACGTTCCATAATATTTGAACCAACGATCGCGATATTTATAATAGTAAATAATGTTAAAACCAAACCACTAAAGACAATTGCTGTAATTCCAATTTTTTTGGCTGTTTCTTGTTTGTTTAAATGAGGCAGGAGCATCGTAAACGCAAGCATCTCACCGAATGGGAAAGTCATAGTAGTCGGAAATAATGTTTTAAAGATCGGGCGCCAACCATGTTCTAAAATAGGACGCAGATGATAGAACTTAATAATCCCACTTGCTATTTCAAAAGAGATAAGAAAAAGAACCATAAACACGATAATAAATAGGCAAAGCTCGGATATGCGAAAAAATACCTCCAGGCCCTTATAGGCAGCATACATGACACATAAAACCATAACGATACCAATTGCCAAATTTGAACTTTGCCGATATACTGAAATCACTAAAAGTTCTTCGAAATCACGTAATACCCGAGAACCAATGTAAATAAAATAAATCACATACAATAGTCCTACGAACCAGCCTAAATAACCACCGAGGATTTTTCGAAGGTAACCGGTTAGCGGCAATAAAGGATACATGGTATGAAGCTTAGTATAAATAGTATAAAGAAGGATGCCAAAGGCAATTCCAATGATAACTGTAATCCAGGCATCCTGTTTTGCTTCCCTTGCCAACCCTACGAGAATAGCACTTCCTAATTCAAATAAAAATATGACACTAAACAACTGAAACCCGTTAATTTTCACCTGTTCCATCTTGTATTTCAACTCCTGCTTTAATAGGGATAAGGTTTAATTCTCATACCTGTGCCCTCAATATCTATTTTGGCATGTACATTTATCTTTGCTCGTGAAAACAATTCGTTCCATTGCTGCCTGGATTTGTTCCATTTGTTAAGATGAGTATAGCGTAGGATTTCTCCAAATCCAAACACGTCACTTTTCATTTTTTGTGCAGCTACAATCCCTTCTTTAATTGCCTTTTCCAATTCACTTTCTGCTTCATGCTCATATTCTTTCATCACATCACGCTTACTTATATCCTTGTTACAAAGCAGCTCATTTATAAAACCTGACCCATTTGCGGTAACCGTGATAAGTACTTGATTATTCTTTATGTCTACTTTTGATTGACTTTTTAAGCGGTTCACCTTAATTGTGTTAAACCTTTTTTTATCACAGTGAATTCTCAAGTCGGTAACTTTTATCTTGTTGTGAATAATCTGAATTGACTTTGACCTTTTTCCATCTATCCAGCCTACAAGCTTTCCCTTTCTAAAAATAGCGGTCCCATTAAGAGTAGTGTATGTCTTTTCCATATCTTCGTAATTTGCTTTTGTAGTACCAGTTTTCTTACTTCCTTTTACACTAATACCATGTATCGCTGGTTCTGACCCGAAATTGGATAGGTTTTCAATGATTTCGTACATTTTTGTTTCTCCATATTCCCCTGTTTGTTCAGAGGCACTCTTCAATTTTCCTACGATGGAGCGCACTGCGACTTTATCGGTTGTTGGAAGTATATCCATTGTCATTTTTACACTTGAACCACGTGCAATAAGGACTGGGACATTCACACGGATTCCTGCATCTCGCTCAAAAAAATCAAATAGAAAGTTTAAACTTTCCTTTTTCGCCAATTGTTCGCCTAATATTACTAACTCAATGTGAGAAAAAATATTCTCCCGCGATAATATTCTTGAGTTGGCCTGTAAAGCTTCAGTAAGGGTTTTTCCAGTAGAAATGAAGCTGACAACAGGTGTACCCCCAGAACCCGTCCCTTGTGCAGCATTCTCACTTGGAACAATGGATTGGATAATAACCTTGTATAGTTCTTTATTTGGGATATAATCGATACCCATTCCAACAACAATAGCGAGCGTATTTAGTTCCTTGTAATTAGAGCACCCTGTGAGGGTAGCAAATAAGATTATGATTATAAAACATAATTTATTTTTCACAAGAATCACCCTCATTTATTTTCCTTATTCTTTCTTTATTATCTTTATTTGCAGGAGATGGTCTAGTTAAAATGCTTTGTATGGAAAAGCGGAATAAAACGTCCTTTTGCTCGTTAAGTCGAAACGGGGCGATAGGAGCAAGATAGGGAACCCCAAACGAGCGCAAACCACACATATGCATGCCAATGATAAGTGAAACAATTAAAAGTCCATACAACCCGGCATAAGAAGAAATAATGATAAACAGGAAACGGAGGATTCGTGCAGTGATTCCAATATTGTAATTTGGGAGTGCAAAGCTAGCAATTGCCGTTAGTGAAACAATAATGACCATTGCAGCTGAAACAAAACCTGCTTGCACAGCAGCTTGTCCGAGGATCAAAGCTCCTACGATAGAAAGAGCTGGCCCAACCGCTCTTGGCATTCGTATACCCGCTTCCCTTAGAATTTCAAATGTGATCTCCATGATGAAAGCTTCGATTACAGCAGGAAATGGGACGGCCTCCCTTTGTGCCGCGATACTGACTAGTAAAACGGTCGGCATCAGTGCCTGATGTTGAGAAATCATGGCCACATATAAACCAGGTGCATAAAGAGCAAGGAAGAAGGCCGCTAGGCGCAAAAACCGTAACATGCTGCCGATATATTGATTCTGGTAATAATCTTCTGGAGATTGGAAAAATTGAGTAAAAATTGCAGGGACAATTAGAACGTATGGAGTACCGCTAATAAATATGGCAACGCGACCTTCAAGTAAATTCCCCACCACCACATCTGGACGTTCTGTATTTTGTACAGTAGGGAATGGTGTATGCTGTTTGTCTTGGATAAAGCTTTCTATATAGGCTGATTCGAGAATCCCATCTATTTTGATTTTTTCAAGACGCTGCCTGACTTCACTAACAATGGATTCATCCGCAATGCTTTTGATATACATAATTTCAACAGCCGTCTGCGTTACTTCTCCAATTTTCATCGATTCAAGACGTAAATTGGGACTTTGAATACGACCTCGGACCATTGAAGTGTTAGTACGTAGATTTTCTGTAAAACCGTCTTTCGGTCCCCTTATGACCGTCTGTGTTGACGGTTCCGTGATCCCGCGTGATTGAAATTCTTTTGTATCAAGTATAAGAGCATTAGTATCACCGTCAATTAAAATGATTGTGTTTCCAGAGATGATTGATGTAAGGATGTCCCCAATAATGTTTTTAACTTTAATATTTGAGATGGAGATAGTTTGTTCCAACTCATCCCTTAATAATTCAAAGTCCAGTTTGTCTTTATAGGATAAGAGAGGTTCTATTATATGTTCATTAATATCTTGTGTATTTGAAATCCCGTCAATATGAATGACACCAAATACAGGAACCTCTTTATGCTTAATTAATCGAACTATTAAGTCTGAAGCTTGACCTAACTCTTCTTTTATTCGAGCAACATTTTCATTAAGATCCTTATATAAATGGTCGTTGGAGGATATCGAGGCTTCTACCTTTTTATGCTTTTTTAGTCGAGCTTTTTTCCACATAGATCCTCTTCCTCCACTTCCCTTAAGTTCTTTATATATTTCCCAAATAACACTAATTTATGTAATTTGTGCCCTACAAAAATAAACCTGCCCCTCAAAAGAAGAGACAGGTTTATTTAGATTATTATTTTAATTACTGAATCCCTAAATCTTTTTTGATATCAACCAATGTTTTACCCTTGTATTGCTTTTCCGCTTTTGGAGCATGATCAACTGTCGGATTTTTCATTAAGAAATTCTTTTCTACAAAAGCAAAGTCTCTCGCATCGACAGTTCCGTCAAAGTTAATATCTGAACTGTGTTTGTTTGTACCCCAATCATTTTGGATTGCGAGTGCGTCCATGATATCGATGACATCATCTTTATTAACGTCTCCAGCTGCTGCATCGTCAACTGTTTCTGTACCTACTCTCTTCGAATATCCATACATCACGCCATCTATTGTAATATAAGCATCTGTAAATTTACCGTAGGTTGTGAAGTGACCAGGAATGTCTTGGATAACTGTAAATTCATCTTTAGTAACCGGTAATCCCGTAATATAAAATTGTCCTCTCGTATCCATTGACCCTGTGTAGATATTTCCTTCGCTATCTTGGGTGGTTACATTGGAACCGATTTTTGTAAAGTCTGTCTTTATCAAAGTTCCATCTGGATTTGAGAAAGCTTCAGGATGAATATAACTAATGACAGAAGAGAAAGCAGTCAAAATACTAATAGGCGTGATATACGTAAATGGTTTCTTTACCGTATTGTCTACACTTGTAAATGTCGAATTTACAAAATTGAAGCTAGAATAACCATTTACATCTTTCATTTCTGGGATTTTAATCGTCACATCCACCATTGGGATATCACCCGTTACCTCCGATGATCCATCAAATGTCACCTTTACATCTGTCTTGATGGATGTGCTATTTGGATTGGTTGAGGTGACGTTTAACTGTCCACCTAGATTCTTTGCAGCAGGATTCAACGCAATGTTGACTATATTTGTGTCCACTGGCTTCGTTGTAAAGTTATAAACTGCTTCTTTCAATTTGTTCATATTATTAGCAGTAAGCGTAATTGTGACCGTATCTCCGATTTTTGTATAAGCACGGTTTAATCTCGTCTTAATATTCGGTTGGCCGTACACATACGGAGTACCTTCTTTTACAAAGAAATATTGTTTATTACCATATGAGTTTCTTGCTTGGTCAACGCCTTCAAAACGAAGATTTAACACTTCTAAATTTGGAGCCATAGCGATTTCGTCACTCATTTTTCCATTTTCATCTAATGGAAGCAAGCCGCTTACCCAAGGGCTATTATAAAAATATCCAATAATATTTTGAGATTGATTAGCCTTTATGCCAGCTTCATTCATGACATCGACACCTTTGTCCTGGATGGAAGCGTGCATTCCTACTGTTTGTTGATCCGCCTTATACTCAATAAATGGATTACCTTCTTTTTCTCCATCTACTTGAACATCAAATTTAGAAGGCATTGTATTATCAACAATCAAATCTTGTTCATTGATAAACGTTTTACCCTCGTCATTATATCCAATGAACTTCAGCTTGTAATGGCCTTCTTTAGCTAAAGCTGCTGTTGAGCTGATCGGATTATTATCATCGTTGGTAAATGGATAATATGCCCCCATAAAGGCTGCAATAGCGTATGGTGTATTCTCATCACGTGAAATGGAATCGAATGTACCTAATAATCCTAAATCTTCACCTGTGTTTGCATCTGTGAGTACTACATCAACGTATCTCATGTGCGACTTTAAGTTGATAGTAGCCCAAACATATGGATAGAAAAATGGATTCGCTAAATTATTTCGATCAGTGGTCATGGATTGACGATCAAGTTTAACTTCTTGAAACCCTTCTTCCACATAGTGGGTGCCAAATGGAATTTGATACGTTTCTGATAGATCATCATGATTTGTATACACGATATACCCTTCATAAATGCCTTTTTCAGCTGTTGCTGGAATCAAAAGAGATACGTTTCTAGTAACATGGCTGTTTGCTGGCACTTTAAAGGATTGATCTGTATTTACTACCACTCCATTCTTCGCTGCATCCTGTGATCCTCTTACGCCAGATTGGAATTTTACACTTACATCAAAGTTTTTTTCTTCTGTTCCCTTGTTTTCAATCGTCACTTCACGAGAATCTTTACTATCTTTTCCGCTCCAAACGACATTTCCGAAGCTGATTGCCCCCGTATCTTCCTTCAATTGTTTTTCTCTTCCATTAGTAATCGTAGGTGTTTTATCCTTTACTTTGATTTCAATCGAAGAGTGGATGGCTTCATAAATACTTCAATTCTTATGTTAATTAACGATCTAATAGATTACTATGGGGGTTATTAAATAGGACTTTAAGCCTGTTATCAATTAATATGGATCTACAAATATATAAATTTAATGAGTTTCTTGCAAGTTTTAGTCGAAAAAAGACGAGTGCAATATAATGATTTGGGGTTTTTTTAAGAAACATAGGAAAAAACCTCCTTAACTGTAATGGAGTTGCCCATCAGTAAGAAGGTTTAATAGTTTTTATGTCCAACGATTTACACTAATGTTATGTTCTTGGGTAATGTAACTGATTGAAGAATTTCTAACTCTGTTAATCTCTGATACGCATAAGATGACCCAGTTAAAAGGTTATTATCCAAGTATGCTGGGTGACACATTACCTCAACAGTCAAACCATCATTAACACGGTCTTTCAGCTTTGCAAAATAATCAGGTGTTACACCATCATTATAAAAATCAAACAAAGCTAAGTCTGAGAAGGAGTCCACTCCATCAATAGATCCGCTTCCATTCTTCCTTACAGGGAGCCCATATTTAATAGATAGTTTTTTTACCACAGGAACCAATTCTTCTAAGGTGTGAACGTGGTGATGACTATCGAGATGGGTTGGTTTAAGGCCCGAATCGATAAGTCGATCGATCTGAGCAGTCCATTCTCTTTCCAGTTCCTGTAATGAAATATCATTTGGAATTAAAGTAGTACAAGACTTAAAATACCCAGTCTCATCAACCAATGATGGTACCTTATTCACTAGTGGTTTCCCACAGGTAAGTACAAGATGAATTCCAACCCGCAATTCCGGATATTTTTTAGCCAATTGAATGGCATGTTCGGTCCCATCCATATTCATCATCATGGTTGTAAAATTGACAATTCCATACAAATAGCTGTCAATTATTCCATAGTTAACTCCCTTGCTTAAGCCAAAATCATCTGCGTTAACAATTAATTTAATCATTTATTCTACTATATAGCTCAACTATTTCTGCTGCCATATCTTTCACTGTCATTGCATTCATTAAATGATCTTGTGCATGAACCATTAAAAGTGACATTTCCGTTTTTTCTCCCCTTATCTCCCCTTGAATGAGTGATGTTTGGATATGATGTGCCTCATTTAATGAATTTTCGGCTTCCATTAATTTTTTTCGTGCACTTGCAAAATCTCCTTGTTTGGCTGACTGCATGGCTTCCATGGCAGCACTCCGACCGTTGCCGCCATGCAAGATAATTTGAAAGATTACTTGCTCTATATTCTCCATTCTCTCTTCCCTCTTTTTTGATTATTAATGAAACTGCTGTAGGTAGTCCTTATGGGCCACAAGCATTTCATCTAAAATGACTTTTGCCACACGGTCGCTTGGTACGAGAGGATTAATTGTCAGTGCAAGTAATGCTTTATCATAATCCCCACTAATGGCCGCTTCAATGGCTACCCTTTCAAAGGATTTCATTTGTTGAACAAGTCCGCGGATTTGAATTGGTAATTCCCCCACTGCAATTGGCTTCGGTCCATCCTTTGTTATCATACAACTGAGTTCTACAGCAGAATCATATGGGAGACTTGTAATAGCACCCTTGTTTAATGTATTAACAGCCTGTATGTCGCGTTTATCTGTATACATCGAGTGGATTAACCTTACAGCTGCATCACTATAATAGGCACCACCTCTTTTCTCTAATTGGGGCGGCTTAATAGCTAACTGTGGGTTTTTATATAACTCAAACAGCTCTTCTTCCAGCTTTTTGACAACCTCTGCCCGAATGGTGCCTTCTCTATAATTTTTCAATTCTTTTTCCAGCATATCTCCAGATTTATAATAGTAGTTGTGATAAGGGCACGGAAAAACATCTAACGCCTTCAAAAACTCAGGCTCCCAGCCCAACGAATGAATATTTTGCATGGTTATATTTTTTTCAGGGTCATTTATCAATGAAATCACTTGATCCTTAACGGATTCCCCATCAACAAACACATCTAATCCGTACACCATGTGGTTTAATCCAGCAAAATCAATTCTGACTCTGCTATGTTCCACTCCTAATAATTTTGCCACGCCCATTTCCATTCCAATAGGTACATTACACAATCCTACTACTCTATTAATATTGCTGTAACGCAGTACTGCCTCCGTAATCATACCAGCTGGATTGGTAAAGTTAATAAGCCATGCATTCGGACAAAGTTCCTCCATTTCCCGGCAAATATCTAGAATAACAGGTATGGTTCGAAGTGCTTTAAATAAACCGCCTGGCCCATTCGTCTCCTGCCCTAATACACCATGCTTTAACGGGATACTCTCATCCTTTTTACGTGCGTCCAGCAGACCCACACGAAATTGAGTGGTTACGAAATCCGCAGATTTTAATGCTTCTTTTCGGTCTAAGGTTAAATATATTTTTAGAGGTACCCCTGCTTTTTCCACCATTCTTTTTGCGAGGTTACCCACTATTTCAAGCTTTTCTCTTCCTTCTTCTACGTCCACCAACCATAATTCACGCACGGGTAATTCGTGATAATATTTGATAAATCCTTCTATTAACTCAGGGGTATAGCTCGAGCCACCACCTATGGTAACGATCTTTAAACCATCATTCATTTTTTACACCTCTGATTGAAATTTCATTTAGACATTTAGCGTATCAGTAGGTTTGGATGATACCTCACCCATTTCTCTCCTCGCATCCATTCGTCCTTGAGCAATGACAAAAGGAAGGTAAATAACGATAGAAATACATAAATTCACTGCCGCTAATATTGCACCAGAAATATGCCCACCAGTTGCAAGTAAACCTCCAACGATTGCAGGGGTCACCCAAGGAATATCAGCAACGACTGGATGTACTAAACCTAAGCTTATTGATGTATACGCTACAATTGTCATGATGATTGGTCCCAGTATAAATGGAATGAACCAAATTGGATTCAATACAATCGGCAATCCAAAAAGAATAGGTTCATTAATTTGGAAAATCCCTGGGGGAGTCCCTAACGCAATGAGCTGTTTATTACGTTTTCGCCCTGCGATAATCATTGCTACTATTAAACCTAAAGTGGCACCAGACCCACCAAGATACACAAATGCATCTAAGAAAGAACCAGATAGGATATGGTATTTGCTTAAATCATGAACACCTTGTGCATACATATTTACATTTTCTTGACCTAGTTTCGTCATTAATGGAGTGGTAATTCCTCCAAGTATATTAGGCCCGTGAAGACCAAGAATCCAAAAACCATGTACCAGGGATACTATTAAAATAGCAAACCACATTGAATCGACCGCCCCAGTAAGCGGGGATACAAGAACTTTATTGATCCAGTCGTTTAAATAAGCTCCATCACTAATAAATTTACGTAAAATAAGTCCAAATAATCCAACAGTAAAAATGGTTGCCATCCCCGGAAGCAGCTTGGCAAATGAACGAGCAACCGCTGGTGGAACTCCATCAGGCAATTTAATGACTAGATACTTTATTTTTGCTAAACGAACAAAAATTTCAGTGGCTACAATTGCAACAATGATACCGGTAAATAGCGCGGTCGCATTGAAATAATTCCAGCCAATAAAACCCCACACCCCACCTGAAACGGCCTCTCCACCTTCAGGAGTAATCGAGACATTAGCCACTTGTGGTATCAGTACAAAAAAGGAAGCACCCGCAACCAACATTGCTTCAAAACCATCATCTCCGTAAGACTTAGCCAGCTTATGAGCAATTCCGAAAACAGCAAATATCGTCATGAAGGCAAGCGTTCCCCACCAGATATCTCCACCTAACGTTTTCCATGTCTCACCGAAAATGGAGACCATGAGTTTTTCATAATATTTTCCGATACCGGGTACGGAACCTAAGTTATTTAAAAGCACAGCTAACGAACCAATCATCGTGATGGCAATCATGCCGACTAAAGCATCACGAATAGCAAGAAGATGCCTGTTGTTACCAAGCTTATTTGCGAAAGGCATAATAAATTTATCGATAAAATTCATCATGTTTCCTACTCCCCTTTTATTAAATTAATTGCCTGCCTTAATACTTCCTCTCCGTTGCATAGACCATAATGTCTAGGATTAATAGTATCTACCGGCACACCATGCTTTTCTCCTTCTTTTTTTAGCTGTGTTAGTAAATATCGTACTTGCGGACCAAGCAGCAGGACGTCTGCTTTGTTAATCTCGTTATATATCTCCGTTGATCCTACTGCCCAAATTTCACAATCAATCTCTTGTGATTTTGCACTAGCTTCCATTTTAGAAACCAATAGACTTGTAGACATACCTGCGGAACAGCATAATAAGATTTTCATAAATACCCCCTAAAAAGAAAGCGATTTCAAAATAAAACGGAAAAAGAATTCAATATCCATCTTGATACTTCCTCTGGATTGTAGGCCTAGGATTGTCTTTCCTCCTTTCTATAGAAGTAAGCATGGATCCTATTACGATGTATAGTACAAAGATTGTTACACTTATTGTAATGACAATTCAGAATATTTACAATACAATTTTTATTAATTTGTTATTATTTTTGTAATTTGTAATAACAAATTATAAAAATTGTATTTTTCAGGGTACAAATATTATCTATTTTTTGGTAATCTATAAATAATGAGGGGGAATACCAATATGGTAGAAGAAGCGAGAGATGGAAGTGCTCTGCACCTTAAGGTAAAAGATGCAATCATTCAATTAATTAATGATGGAGAATATAAACCGAACTCACAACTGCCGACTGAGGCTGAATTTTGTGAAAAATATAGCGTTAGCAGAACCACTGTCAGAACTGCTTTACAACAATTAACAACGGAAGGGTATGTTTATCGTAAACGAGGAAGTGGAACCTTTGTGTCTGCTAACAAAGTAAAACAAATATTAACCACGACTGTCGATCACTTTTCAAGTCAAATTTCCATGCAGGGAAAGAAGCCTTTAATCAAAGTAATCAAATTGGAAGTGATTCCTGCAGACGAGTTTTTATGCGAGCAATTAAAACTCCAAGAGGGCGAGCCTGTGAATATGCTTGAGAGAATCCGTTTTGTTAATGATGAACCGATTCAGTTTGAGACAGCTTATTTGCCGTGGTATAAAACACCTGCACTTAATAAACAAGGCTGTGAAAAGTCTTTATATAGCCAATTAGAAACTCAATTTAGGTTAAAAATAAATAGGACGATTGAAACTTTAGAATTATTTATAGCTGATCAGGAGGCTGCAGAAAAGCTGAACATCGAGGTTGGAGACCCCTGCTTTTCACTTGATACTCTAGCTCATCTTCATGATGAGTCAATCATTGAATACTCACGTACCATTTATCGCGGAGATTTGGCCCACTTTGTCATTGAAAGAAATTACTAGGTTTTAAAAATATTCGACTCCAATAGAGGATGTTGGCTCAAAGGGTTCAGCCCCCATGAGCCAACACTCCAACACTCAGAAAGAAAAAAACCTGCCGCAGCAGGTCTTAAACTTTTTTTACAGTTGCAATGTGTGGCAGGTTTCGATAATGCTCTGCAAAGTCAATTCCATATCCGATAACAAATTTATCAGGAATAACAAACCCTACATAATCTGCTTTTAAATCGACTTTTCGGCGCTCAGGTTTATCAAGTAAGGTACAGATCTTCATGGATTTCGGTTTATGAAGCTGGAAATGCTCTTTTAAAAAACTTAATGTTAGCCCAGAATCAATAATATCCTCGACAAGCACTACATTTTTTCCTGTTATGTTCACATCTATATCTTTTAACAAGCGAACTTTTCCCGTAGTCTCCGTTTGATTTCCGTAACTTGAAGCCGCCACGAAATCAACGGTCACTTTTCCTTTCAGCTCTCTAATTAAATCTCCAGCAAATACAAATGCACCTTTTAATACAACAATGAACACAATTGATTCATCTTGGAAATCCTGCATCATGGTAGCGCCCAATTCTTTCACTTTTTGCTTCAGTTGTTCTTCTGATATTAAAATACTATCGATTTCGTATCCCATAATCTCACCTTTCAATCTTGTAAAGAATCCACAATGACTCTATTCTATACAATTTGTTGTCATTTAGCATCTATGTAATAGTGAGATATTTAATTGAATTCTCCAAAATAGCTAAACGGATCAATTTCACTTTTACTTCTTTACTAAGTGAGAGCCATTCAGATTTATCGATTCTCAATTGATATCCCTCCATTTATTATTCTTGCTTTCTAATACACATTATTCATCCATATTAGTAGTTCAGGGAAGTTTATAGTTTTTTCTGTTTTGTGGCACTTGTCGCTTTGACAAGTTACCTCATTCTCGCTTTATCCGCCTTCACGGGCACTGGTTCCACCAACTAGTTACCGCCCCTTTCACACTTTCTAAAAATCATTTGATTTCTTGTTATATTAATCTTCTTCCCATTTATTTGATAGTTCTAACCTCTTTTTCATTTCCATTTTTCTACATAATCTGCGACATACAAAAAAGCCTTGGCAAATTCCAAGGCTAATCGTTTTTTTAATGATCACGGTTAACAATATAGTTCAATAAATGCTTTAGAAAAGTTGTTTTGCGTGGTACCATATTCAAAGCTTCTATGGCGAGACAGTAATGCTGCCACATCTCTTTTCTAGCACCTTCCTGCCCGAGAATCGATACAAACGTTGAACTGTTATTATCAGCATCTATTCCGACAGATTTTCCGAGTAAGGTGGTATCCCCCTCAACATCAAGCAGGTCATCCTTAATCTGAAAAGCAATCCCGGCATGATAAGCAAATTGCTTCAGAGTTTCCATTTCAAAATCATTTGCTTGTGCAAGAATAGCAGGCATAATTAAAGATGCTTCGAAGGCAATTCCCGTTTTATAAAAGCACATTTTATTCAATTGTTCGAGTGTTAGTTCCTTTCCTTTAGAACCAAGATCCATCGCCTGTCCCTTACACATGACTTCCGTTACTTGAGTCGAATATTGAATTAATTTAAGCACTGTTTTCGAATCAAACTGATCAAGAGATGCTTGTTCCTCAATCGCCTTTTGAGTCAAAAAAAGGCCAGTTAATTCCGCTGTAGCAATATTATATTGTTGATGGAGAGTTGCACGCCCTCTACGGAGAGAAGCATTGTCCTGCGATGGTAAATCATCAAAAATTAGTGATGCGGTGTGCATGTATTCCAGCGATCTCAGTAATGGTACAATGGCAGACTGATCTAATCCATACTCGTTAACCCCCATGACCCAGGTCATAATGGGCCTCAGTCGCTTTCCATCTCCTTCGAGACTATAATTTGCTGCATCAACGATTGTTTCATTAATATGGGAGGAATTATCGGGTTTTTGGATTTTCAAGATGCCATTGATCTGATTTCGAACTGTTTCAACAATATCTATAAATTCATCCTGTTCTTTCAGTTGGTTCTTAATGGTGGTAATAATCTGATCACGAAGAAGTTTATCAAAGAAATCTACATCATCCGCTCTTCGAACCATCGTTTGGATGACACGATTGAATTCTGGACTTGCAGAAGCAAATAATTTCATCACTTCAGAATATTTTTCCATCCCTATTCTTGCTTTGAATCGTTTGAGTCCATTAATTGCTCGATCGAGAATGACCTCACAGGTCAGTAAATCCGAGTCATATACGTTATGGATTAAATGGCTAATCACCGCCCAGTATAACTCAAACGGATTTATTAAATCTGGTCGCAACTCATGATAAGTCAAATAATAGGTATACGGAGTTACTGCCCCTTCCTTCATGTCATCAAACATATCGGCAAAATCATCTGCCAATTGGTTGTAAATACCATAAAAGAAAGCTCTGTTGTCAAAACCTTCATCTTCAGAAGCACTGATGACTGATCGAACAATTAAGCGGGATGAAGAGGATTTTAAAATAACTGGTATATATATGTCTTCATTTGTGTAGCTAGGATTAGACAGATCTTTTTTTCGATCCACTTCCTGTGAGTGAAAAAACACATAGGATTGTTCAAAGAATATGTTCAATGTTTCAGAATGCTGATAAGCTTTAATATACTCATAGGCCTCTTGGAGTTCAGCATGGATAAATTGAATTAGTTTCAAGTTATCACCGCTCCAACTACCCAATTCTGGAACAAATCCTGTGATAAGTGTGGTCCGTATCAAACCTGTATATTGTTGTTTCTCCTGAGTAGACAAGACATTAGAATCTAGAAGATCATCAATAAAAGGATAGGTCAAACCATAAGAGTATCCGAGTCTAATCGCTTCATTTAGTTTCGCCGTACGTTCAATTGGTGATAGGGTATTGTCCAGCTCTTCTATCACGTGCATCAATACTCCAGCAATGATTTTGATTAGCTTTCGCTGGGCATGTTCCGCGTCCATCCCCTCCGGAATATTGGAGGCTACAGTCTTTAGTTTGTCCATCAGCCAGATGAAAGTAGATTCAATTCCTTCCTTCTGTGCCCACCTGTACAATCCTGCCATGCTGATTAATTCCGATTTGTTTCCTTGATCAGAGCCTGTTAGATGCTCCTTCAAACTGTCTACGACATGTCGGATTCTATTCTGTGTGTCTGGTGATTGGAGAGATTTCCCTAAATCCCTCATATAAATATAAGAAATACTTCGGTGTAGATACGAATCTAATTTCCCTGTTACATCCATCCAGCGAATATAATTGGAATAATCTTTGGTATTGGGTTTATTTTTTCGAGTTCCCAATAACGATAACAATGGATGTCTCACATGGTTCTGTTTCCACACTTGAAAATCATTCGTTAAGGTTGGTATATAGGATCTTTTAATTACCTTGTCATAAAGCGTCTGAAAATAGTGAGCCGCTCTTTGCTCCGCCTGTTGATAGCATTCATCGACATTCTTTGTGTTTTTCACATTAATACTATTCATACATTACCTCTACTTAATAGTGTCAGATACAGGACATCAATGAACATGCATTTTTTTATCACTAACAAAATATTATTATGTATAATCGATCGCTAACAACTTTATTACCTACATTTTCACTTCTACTACTATTTTACTAGATTTGACAAAATGAGCCAATAGAAAGTAGGGTCATCATGTACTTCAAAAGAGAACTTTATACGATTACTCCTGGAAGGAAACTTGAGTTTAACCATTTCTTTGATAATTTCTTAAAGGCTAATCAGCTAAAAAACGGGGCAATTCTTGTAGGCTGTTGGAATACAGAGGTGGAGAATGAGGTTTTAGTCATATGGCAATATCCAAGCTACGTTGACTATTTGAACATTCAAAAGAGAGTCAAAAAAGATGTACTTTATCAACAAACACACGACCAACTATTAAAATTAGGACAGCTTTATTTAGACTTTCATCAAGATACTTTAACTTCAACTGAGGGCCACCAAGCCCCAAAACAAACTGTGACTGTAAGCGGATATATTACAAATGAAAAGGAAGAAACATTACTGGTTAAGACCTTTTGGCGAGCAGATACCTGGGAACTTCCTGGTGGCGGAGTTGATAGTGGAGAAACATTAGATCTTGCACTATGTAGAGAAATTTTCGAAGAAACTGGAATCACGGTTAAGTTACTTGGCGTCACCGGGGTTTATTCAAATGGCAGCACGGTTTCCATCGTTTTCCATGGTAAAAGTACAGGAGGAGTTTTACAAACATCAGAAGAAACACAAGATGTTCGCTTTGTGAATCTTGATTCATCCAATGTTCATCAATATATAAAACGAGGAAAGTTTATTCCAAGAGTCCTAGATGCCATGAAGGGGCACTCCATACCATTTGAAGCGTTTAAGGTTCGTCCCTATGAACTAATGAAGAGGTTAGAAGGAACTGCTAAACAAAAATATTAGTTTCTCTATCAATTATAAAAGAAGAGCCACTGTGTAGCACATGACTCTTCTTTTTCAATAATATTAATCGTTAATTTACCATTTTCTCAAACCCAGTAGTTTCTCTCCTAATTCACTAAGTGCTGCTCGATCATATTTGACTTGTTCCCAATTGCGTGGATCTCCAGGGAATGCGAATCCTTCTGGCTTGATTCTTTCACTCCAAGATTGAACTCTTGTTTCTCTTAAGCCCTCATTATTTTCTTGTGCTGGAAACATAGATATATATTGTGCCAATCGTGCCTTTTCAGAATAATTAGGGCGAATACCATGAGGCTGCATACTATTAAAGATGAGTAAATCTCCAGCTTTTGTCACCACTTTTGTTGGAGTAAATCCTGTGGTGTCTGGCTTAAAAGGATCTCTATCGGCAGGCTGTGTTTTTACCCAATCATCAAAAGTGCTATAAAGTTCAGGAATACACTGGAATCCGCCCATATCTACATCCGTATCGACCAGGGATAGGACCCCTTGTACATTAACCGGGATTGGATTTAAGGAAGTATCTACATCCCAATGAATGAACCCTTTATATTCATGGCCTGGTTTCATTGGTAGGTTCAAATTACAGCGGTCAATACTTACCCATAGCTTTTCAGTGCCCCAAATATCTACAAAAGCATTGTAGATCTTCTCATACATACGGTTATCCCATAAATACTGATGATTATATAATTCAACCATACCAGTGTTCATCAGCTCTTTCATTGCCATTTCACGGCGGGGAGCTGTGTACCATGTGGAGGAATCATTAGGGTCCTTTTCTTCAAATTCCCAAATTAACTTTACTAAACGATCAATATGGTCTTGCGGTATGGCGTTACGAACAATGACATAACCGTTTTCCTTCCAGAACTTCCAATCTTCTTCACTTAATACTCTTAATGGTTCGTTATTTTTGCGTTCATTTAATGGAATCTCAATTTCAAGAATGTTATTTAGCTTTTCCGTTTTCATATAAAGCTCCTCCTTTATTCCTTTCCCTCTTTTTTAAGGGTAGGTTATCTGATTAGTTAGAATATTACTATCACTATAGTGTTAATACAATTAACTATCGTGCTGAAGTTAAAATAAAACTACACTATCTTGCTGTTGTATAATTAATTTAATTAAGTCAGGTGGAGGAAATATAATGAAAAGTTTCAACGAGGTATATGTCAATAATCCATTAAAAATTAACAAACCTCCAGTCCTTGTATATTCCGGGCAGGTTGGAGGAAATCCGAATTGGAATTTTCCGAGTCATAAACATGATGATTTAAGTGAAATTATTTATATTTGCGAGGGAGAAGGAACCTTTATTATTAATAATAAAAGTTATACTGCAAGAGAAGGAGATATTCTCATCTACAATTCACGGATCATTCATGAAGAATACTCGAATCCAACAAACCCGCTCAAGACCTTTTTTTGCGGCATATCAAACCTTGATATTGATCAGTTGAAAAAACTTGAAATTATCCCTTCAAATGTGGAACCAGTGATCCGTAAAAATGAATATTCAAAGCAAATCGGTACCTATTTATCACAAATATTTGAAGAATCGTCCTTGCAAGCAGCAGGCTATGAAATTATTTGCCAAGGCCTATTAATCTCATCCATCGCTTTAATTCACAGATCTATTACTTTACAAAATAATAAAAATGAAACAAAAGAATCCAAAACACTTGCCCACCGCATAAAAGAATTTATAGATAAGAATTATAAAAAAAATATAAAGCTTGAAGACATTGCCGATGAATTATTTATCAATAAATATTACCTATCTCATGTTTTCAAGGAACAAATGCAAATTTCCCCAATTAATTACTTAATTAATCGGAGAATGGGAGAAGCAAAGAACTTATTGGTATCTACGGAGTTAAAAATCGGAGAAATAGCTAGAATTCTTGGTTACGACAACCCAAACTACTTTACACTATTATTTAAAAAAACCACTGGTGAAACACCTAAACAATTTAAGGAAAGCCATAAAAAAAATCTATTTTATCACAATAATTAATACTAATAAAAAGAGGAGAACCATTAATCAAAATAGTTCTCCTCTTTCATTTATTAAAGGAAAAGCTTAGATTTTTTAATGTATAAATTCTTGCCGTAATAAGGAATAAATCATCGTAGTTATTTTGTACGTATTCATCGATAATGCTCATCCCTTGACGAAACTGGTTAAGCAAGTAATAGGTGTACTTCCCGTCCCAGTCGAACTGATTGATTCTAATTAGTTCATCCGCAATAATTTGAAACTTATACTCCTCTGTTAGAAGCTTGATTTGATACAATTTATCACCTTGCACGCTGAAATTATTTTTATTTTCATGTTTCTGCTTAATAAACTTTATAAAGCTATTGATATTTTCAGCAAGAAGAATTGCTTTATTCCTCTCGTGTATCATCTCTTCCTCTCCTCCCTGAAAACTAGACCTGTATGAAAAGTGTATGTCTTGAACCGTTTTTCTAACACTCTATGTCTATCTAAAATAATCTAGACTAGTGTAATAACCCTTGCCATTTTCTATTATTTTCATATTTTATAGTAGGTCCTATTGGAAAGGGGGGAATGTCAGGATGGATTTAACCTATGAGCATGCACAACAATTAAAGCTAGTTGGAAAAATGGTTCGTTTTCGCAATGCGAATGGCGAATGGGTTGTAGGTAAAGTTACAAAAATACAGCAAGATGGACTAGAAATTGAGGAATTTGGTAATCGCAGCTCCAGTGAGGGCTATGGATTTGGTTTCTTTGGCCCTGCACGTTTTTTTGGATGCCCTTGCTTTGTACCTTTTGTAAATGTATCGCTTTTCAGTTTCTTTTTCTTTTAATTGGATGAGATTTAATAATTGTTTAATAGGTTTCATTTTGGAGTTCACAGGGAATGTATAGGTTAGAAACATTGATCCACTGTTTAACATCCAAAATAGGAGTGATATGTATGGACAAGCAATTAAACGAGCAAACAATTGAAAATCAGATTTACAAAAACGGAGATTCCTTAACAAGCTTTGATGATTTCAGGGAATTTCTTAGCGGGAAGGTTCAATTAGGTGAAAGACTAGGAATGGACGAAGAACAATTAGCCAACTCTGCACAAAAAGTTGCTGATTACCTAGCTGCAAAAGAATCACCAAAGAATTCCGAGGAGAGATTATTACAAGAGCTATGGAAGGTTGGTACAGAGGAAGAGCAGCATAAACTGTCACATATGCTTGTCCGTTTAGTTCAAAAAAAATAGGAAAAAAGAGTTCTAGATAAAGATTGGCTTGGTTTGCTAATAAACCAAGCCTGTTTTTATGCCGATACAATTAAAGCACCAACAAATATTGAATATGATTTGGTAAGATTGGAGTAATGGCCATTATATGATAACCGATGCTTAGCAATTGCGATAAAGTTTCTGCACAATTGGTCCGTGGAGGCTCGATTGGTGCGTGAAAACTTTTATAAAGATTTATGAACTGATTATCCGTTGTACAATGAAGTAATAAAACATGTCTACCAGTCCATGGCTGACCGATTATTGGTTGTGGATGGAGTTCCCTCATATTGAACACCCTCATTAATTGATACAATAGACTATGAGAAACCACTCGTCCATTGTTCTTGAGGATTTAATTATGATTGAATCTTCTTTATGATCCCTTGATAATTGTCTTCACTAATAATTCCTAACCATTTACACAGGTAGGAATTTAGAATAATTCTCTTCTTGGCTCTTCCAGATATATACATATGAACAACTCCGCTTTTTCTACATTATATTCTATATATTCAAAAAAGTTTCCTTCATCCAAAAAAATTAATTTAATCAAACAAAAGGACAAAAGAAGATAGCTCCTCATCTGAAGGAAACATTTTCTCGCAGGACAAGCATAAGATTGAATAACAATCATTTGCTGAAGGGAATGCTCATCGTGACTACTAGCAAATCCAGGTTATCTGCTTCAATGTACGCGACCATGTCAATCAGTTTTTGGGGAGTTTCATTCGTTTCCACCAAGGCAGTATTAGGAAAGCTTGACCCTTATTCGTTACTTGTCTTACGTTTTGGAATTGGTGCATTATTTTTGCTGCTCCTGTTACTTGTGCTACGGATCCGGATGTTTATTTCTTTAAAACATTTGCCACATTTAATGATACTCGGCATCCTTGGGGTATTTGTACATCAGGTGCTTCAAGCAACTGCCTTGTTAACGATTCACGCTTCTTCAGCTGGATGGCTCATATCTTTTTCACCTATTTTTACAGTCATTCTTTCACTTCTCTTTTTACATGAAAAAATAAATTTCACTAAGCTTGCAGGGATGGTCCTTGCCATTACTGGTGTGCTACTTGTTACGACGACAAGAAGCGGGCATTCCTTCCAAATAGCTATGAATATCGGCTTTTTTCTCATGATGCTGAGCACGCTAAATTGGGCAGTATATTCGGTGCTATTAAGAAGCTTAAAGCTGCCTTATTCTCCTCTTTTGGTGACTTTTTATATGAGTTTACTAGGCTTAATTCTTACAACACCTTTTATTATTAGGAACAGAGGATGGGAATCACTTTCGCTTTTGACCCATACGGAATGGGCTCATTTGTTGTTTCTAGGTATTTTTGTCTCTGGCATTGCCTATTGGTATTGGGGAAAGGCACTTGAAGTGCTGGAAGCTTCGAAGGTATCCATGTTTTTATATTTAGAGCCAATTACCACCTTAATTGCAGCGGTATTGCTTTTACAGGAGAAAATTTTACTCATAAGTGTTGCTGGAGGAATCATAATTATTATTGGAGTCATTATTGTTAACGGACATCTGGTGCCTATGTTGTTCAATTTCTTTAAGAAAAAACGACTATAGGAGGAGAAGAACTTCATGACTATGACATATAGGATTAAGAATGTTTTAGATCCTTTAAAAAAACCATCAAAGGACGAATTAAAAGAGGCTTTATTAAAACTTGATATCAAAATCGATGAACTTGCTAGCTTACCAGAACCATCAAAGGGTAAACCGTACAATCGAAGGCTTCTTTTTAAAAATGACGAGGTTGAATTGCTTGTAATGAACTGGTCGCAATTAGAGTGTGCCCCACATGATCACGGCCATTCCCATGGGTGGATTCAAGTCCTTTCCGGTACTTCGCTTAATTCGGTTTATGAGGTAAAAGGAAATGGCTTGCCTACCGAATTGTTTCATCAATACCACCATCAAGGAA
This sequence comes from Neobacillus phoenicis, assembly GCF_047302305.1. NCBI lineage: Bacteria > Bacillati > Bacillota > Bacilli > Caryophanales > Bacillaceae > Neobacillus > Neobacillus phoenicis. Next base: position 3,816,064 of record NZ_CP154847.1, read on the forward strand.
AATACTTTTATGCATCGAAGAAAGCTATTCATAAAATGCAAGCTTCCCATAATACTGATTTAGTCACTCTCCATTTATATTCCCCTCCCATCACCGGAATGATTGTCTATGACTTACAAAAATGTGCGGCCTGTGTGGTATCCGATGATTGCGGAGCATGGTGGCCTGATGAGCAATATCAGAGGGTGAAAGAGATACAGCTTAGAAGGGATGTTGTTATTGAAGATTAAGAATCTGGTAAAAGGTCCCTCTACAATTATTGTAGAGGGACACTTACTATATAAATCTATTGTAAATTAATTATTGGGCCATTCACTTGCTGATAAGGGAAATATTGTAGCTGAAACTGCTCGGTCATTGGCAATTCATAGGCAAGTGTGCCCGTGACACTATTGCCAGGATCTAGTTCACCTGATGAAAGTGTTGTGTCAATATCAATCATCAAGAATGGCTGCATATACATGTTCCCTTTGCTATCCGTAACATTGAAGAAATGGGGTGCAAACCGTACCTTCTCTTTTCCCGTATTTTTCAGTTCAATTGTAATGATGAAAAATTCATTTCCTGCCTTAGGTTTTTCTTCAGGGGTTCCTTTTGATTTTTCTACCTTTGTTACGGTTAGTGTCGAATCTGTCAGTTTAATTTCTTCCCCTACTGCATGTGGTTTCTGTTTCACTGGGGGTGAAGTTTCTTGTGCTAGTGGCGAAGTGGAAACAACTGGCTTAGTGGATGTAGATTTCTTTTTGGCACTAGCCGCCTCTGGAATTTTGGCCTTACCACCTGGTTCATAAACAGTCACTACACATATAAAAATAACAACTATCCCCCATATTAAGCCTTTACGGTTTAAGAACTTTTTCCTCGATTCCTTACCAACAACCTCCGAAAATTCATGTGGTTGTTGTTCTTGTTTCACAAATTCAAAAAGATGCTTTTCTGGGTGAATGGGTGAAGAAATAAATGCCTCTCTCTTTTTCTTATTCAGGACAAGCGTTCCATTCATCTGTTCTTCCAATTCTTTTCTCATCATGTTCACAATTAAGATAACAACGAAAAATCCTAAAATTGGGGCAAAGATCATCCATGGTGCTCTCATAAAGTCATGAAAATTCTGGCCAATTAACCCAGCCCACTCATTGGTTAAAGAAGCTGCCTTCGGTGGTTCTTCATACCCAAACGTTCCTCCAATTGTCTGACCGCCAAGAAAAAACGAAAAAATACCTAAATGCATCGTGATTTGGAGGGCGCTTAATAACTGCTGGAAGGTAAATAAAACCCCATAAGAGCGAAAATAGGGCATCAAATGTCTTCGTATCACATGAAATTTACTTGCCCCCATCAAATAAGAACTTTTTACAAAGGATGTTCTAACCAATTCATCCGTAATCTCTGAAGCAAAAATAGTAACCGACGGGAACCCAAGGAAGACTAACATTAAAATCTGATATGTAACAGCCGAGGACATGGGACTTTCAAACGATCCATGCACTGGCAACATTAATACAATACCTAAGAATATGGTAGGAATATATCTAAAAATAACGAAAAAATCCTTAAAATACTTTTTCAAGTAAGGAGCATAAATAGATAAGAAAACACCCATTGCCCCTCCAAATAGGACTCTTAAGAAAGCAACAACAAGTGCGGTAACCAAAGTGTATTTTGCGCCATACAACATAAGCAGGTTCATATCCTGCCCGTTACGGTCCGTTCCCATGATATGTTCGAATGACGGTGGAAACGGAGCTCTTCCAAGAACATTGCCTTCTTCATCTGAAACTAAAATTCGCTTATTAAAATCCATTGGTCCATAAAGAGGATATAAATAACTAGCTAGAAAAAGAAGAAGGAGGAGTACTATTCCAATAGTTGTTTTTTTATACTTCCTCATAAACTAACACTCTCCTTCCCTTTAAAAAACGTTAGAACAAAAATGCTTATAGCTTCTATGATCAAAAGAGGCAATGTAAACAGTAGTAGACAAATTACCAGTAATAAAAACTCTCCCATTCCCATTGCGATGGGAAAAGTTTTCGTGAAACCATTTATGTTAAACATGAACTCCAAAAGATAAAGATTGGAGAGAATAATCCAAATGCTTGTTCTCAACTGAATGATTAAAAGTGGGAAGATGTTACGAATCATATGTACAATTACAATCCTACTTCTCCTAATTCCTTTTGCCTTAAGGTATAAAACATAGTCCCTAGAATCTTCCCCCTCTATGGCCTTAATTAGAAATTGCATAAAAAACAGGGTTGGGAGGAAAGCGATTGTTACGATGGGCACAAAATAGGGCTTGTGGCCAAAGATTCCATATAGCTGCAAAAATTTTAGTCCAGTAGTTTTATAGAGAGTAATGACGAAAAACATAAATAGAAAAATAATGAGCAAATCAGGAACGGACTCAAAAAAATCAATCACTTTCTTAAACATGTTTCCTATTTTTTTGGGTGCCATTTGGACCATAATCGCTCCTAGCATGCCAACGATGATAACCACCAATATGGAAGCAAATACAATGGTCATCGAATAACGATAGCTTTCAGCCATATGCATTTGTTCAAACAAGTCACTAACTTGAGGATTGTTGATTTGAGTCAATTTTTGAATATTAACCTCAACAAATTTCCAAAACAGTTCAAGGTTAATCGTTAGTGTTTTCCCTATTCCAATTAAAGTAGGTAATGCAAATACAAAAAGGATTCCTGAAACCATGAGAAATACCCTAAGGGGCAAATCCAAATATTTATTCATTTTTTACCTCACTCACATTTATATTGTCCGATATAGATAACGAACCCTCTAAAGGAATTAGACGTGACTGAATTGGATTTTTGTTCACATTTTTGTAAAAAAAATGAACTTTTTTCATATTTCTCTTTTTTTACAAAAAAAGCTTGCCGACTTTAGTCTAAACTTCGACTTAATCAGCAAGCTTTTTCACTCATTAAAAATATAATAATGCCACTTTCTCTTTTGCTTCTAAGTTTTGAATCATTGCGTACCAGGATTCTGGTTTATTTGATAGAACGGTATAATAACGCTTCAAAAATTTCACTATTAAATCTGTTTGCAGCTCATTCATTTCTCCATCCATTGGGAGAAAACATAGGTCCAAACCTGATACAGCTTCACCATCATTATTCCAAGACGGGTGAACATATGTGAAATCAAGACGCTTGTAGCCAAGATGTGACAACACTTCACGACGAACATAAGGATCCATCGGCTTAACGCCGCCAAATTCATAATGATCGACATGATATGGATCATAGATTTCAGCAAACATCCCCATTAATTTCTTACCATTCGCAGATGCTAATTCATTCAGGTCTTCTAGTCGTTTATTAGCTAAAAAGGGCCCGATTCCCAAACCAGCTTGGCCGATAATGGTAAAATCAGTCATTGCCACATTAAAATCTTCATAATAACGGTACTCAGTTGCACCCACTACTTTTCCTTCATGAACAGCTACAAAAACACGGATACCCGGATCTTCTAACGGTTCTTTCCAAAGATCAAATTCTAGTACTTCTTCTGGGGGAAAAACATCTTGCATTAATTGATGCATTTGTTTAAATAACGGGTCGTTGATATTGGTTATTCTACTATATTCCATTGGATCATCCCCTTTTCTTTATTTTGAATGGGAAAACGGATTTTTCCATTCCATTAGAGTCCCATAATTATAGGATTCTTCATCTTCTAAATAGTTTGCTACTACCCTTACAGGGGTACGGCCGCAACGGAGGAGAAAAGTGATAACTGGATCCTTCAGCTCCCCTTTTACCACAGCATCAATATATTGTTCTGGTGTCATTTCATTTGCATGTCTGTGATACCCTGGCATTCTACCTCCACCAAGTAATCTTTCCAACCCCAAATGAACAACCACATCATACATAGAAAACATCAGCCACTTGCCTAATCCCAATTTTCGAAAAGCTGGACGGACACCTATATCTACAACGTATAAGGTATTCCCTTCAGGGTTGTGATTCCGGATATAACCATTATCCGTTATTTCTTCCCAGGAATGTTCTGGATGTTGAGGATCAAATTCGACAAGAAGTCCAGTCATAGACCCAGCTATTTCACCATCCACTTCGATACATAAAGCTCCCTGTGGAAAAAGAGTCACATGATTATTTAGTTGCTCTTCATTCCACCATAGTTCAGATGGAAATGGAGGAGGAAAGCTTTCCTGTTGAATACGAATTAAGTCAGGAAAGTCCTTCTTTTCATAATTTCTGATGACAACAGGAACAGGTTTGTCTTGGTCGAAAACGAAAAATTCTTTTCGATACATGAGGATTCCCCCATTTCATTGTATAGATCAGCTTATTTTGTTTCCCAATCTGTGTAAAGATCTGTGCGTCGGTCCCGCCATGTGGTCACCGATCCTTTTTCACGAACTTGATATAATAGCTCTAAATTCAAGTCAGCTGTAACGATCATATCCTGATTAATCTCTCCTTCTACCAAAATCCCTTTTGGAGGGAATGGAATGTCATTTGGTGTGATGACAACTGCCTGGCCAAAATTGGCACGCATGAAATCAACGGTTGGCAGCGCACCGACCGTACCAGTTGTGACAACATAGACTTGATTTTCGATGGCTCTTGCATGACTTGTGTAACGAACACGGTGAAAGCCGTGGCGATCGTCTGTACATGATGGACAGAAAATGACATCTGCTCCTTTCGCCTTTGCCATTCGAACGATTTCTGGAAATTCAATGTCATAGCACGTTAACATAGCGATTTTCCCTTTTTCAGTCTCGAAAACTTCCAGACCGTCTCCGGGACTCATATTCCACTCATGTACCTCTGTTGGAGTAATATGCAGTTTTGCTTGTTCTACCACTCTTCCATCTGGATAAAACATATGTGCAACGTTATAAAGGCGTTCACCTTTACGGATCACGTGTGTTCCACCTATAATGTGCATCTTATATTGTTTGGCCAGTTCAATAAATAATGACCGGTATTGATCGGTATAATCAGGTAGTTCTTGGATGGTTAATGCTTCCCCTTTATCGTTGCCTATTGACATAAGCTGTGTTGTAAAAAATTCAGGGAAAATGATAAAATCGGATCCAAATTCTTCTGCTGTTTTGATATAATGCTCCACTTGGTCTGCAAACTCTTTAAAAGAGCTAATTGTATGAAGTTGATATTGAACCGCTGATACTCTCATTTGCATATAATCCCCTTCTTTCTATTTGTAATAATCATTTAATCTTATTATTAGCGAAATGAAAATTTTGAACAAGTACGCACTTTTTCATTACATAGTGTAAAAAACTATACTGTAAATTTATATAGTTTCCCCTACCTTATTTTATTAGTATAAAATAATCTTCTCTTTTTCATACTAAAAGGAAGAATTACCATTACACTTTTTCTAAAGTGAACAAATGGCAGCTTATATCAGTGGAGGATGTTTATGTTTTGGAAAAAGGGTAAAAGCATTGCTAATGATAGTAGTTACACACAACAACCTGTGCAAAGGAAGATATCACTAGACTCTCTAAAACAGGTTTTAGACAATATGGACGATGTAGAGATAATCGAACGCACTACACTTAACGATCAAAAAGTTGTCTTAATCTATTTTAGAACCTTAATTGACCAGGATCGTTTGAATGAATCGATAATAGAACCTGTTATCCAAAGTCCACATGCGATGATTTACGAAAGCATAGCCACACCTAAAGTAATGAAGATCCAATCACTTGAAGCGGCACAGAAATTACTCCTCACCGGTGCTGTACTTCTGAATGATTGTATCCAAGAACAATGGTTGGTCATTCCTCTTCCTAACGAATTAAGTAGGGGGATTGAAACCTCTGAAACAGAAACAATTTTATACGGTGCAAAAGATAGTTTCACTGAACAATTAGATCCAAATATCACCCTCATACGCAGAAGACTTCCTATTACTGAATTAAAAACAGAGAAATATAAAGTAGGTTCATTAAGTGAAACAACGGTTGTCCTAATGTACATAGACGGGTTAACCAATCCTGAATTTATATCAATAGCAAGAAAGAAAATCTCTGAAATTAACTTTGATTTATTTTTCGATTCATCCCAGGTAGCGGCATTTATGGAGGAACATCAACACAGTATTTTTCCACAATTCCAACAAACTGACCGCCCAGATGTTTGTGCTTATTCCTTAGGGCTCGGTAAATTAACTATCTTGGTAGAGAACACACCGTTTGTATTAGTTGCACCAATCACCTTTTTTCACCTTTTCCAATCACCTGAGGATTATATTAATCGTTGGCCGGTTGCAAGTTTTTTAAGAGCTATTCGATATTTAAGCTTTTTTCTGTCCGTCACACTGATACCATTTTATGTTGCACTATCAACCCACCATTATCAAATGATTCCCTTACAAATACTATTTGTTTTAGTGGAATCTAGAAGTAAACTACCTTTTACACCATTTTGGGAAGCATTACTGATGTTAACTATTCTTGAAATCATAAAAGAAGCGAGTTTACGGATGCCGACCAAATCAAGTCAAACCTTAGGGGTGATTGGTGGTATAGTTATCGGTCAAGCAGCGGTTCAAGCGGGTTTTGCGAGCAAAGTATTAATTGTATTAGTTTGTATTTCAACCATCTCCTCATTTTTAGTACCAAACTATTTGATGACGAAGGCAAATACACTCATTCAATTTGGTTTTCTTCTCCTTTCATCCTTTTTTGGTGTTTATGGCATTGCCATGGGAGCTGTTGCCATTTTGGCACATCTAAATGGTCTTACTTCCTTAAAACAACCCTATTTTTCACCAATCGCTCCATTTTACTGGAAGGACTGGATCGATCTCTTTATTAGAGGGCCTTTAACAAACATGAAATCTCGTCCGGATCATTTACACCCTTTACAGAAATGGAGATACAAACGAAGGATGTGATTCAAAGTTGACCACATTTTCCTTATTTGATAAATCATCTAAATTTGACGGAATCTATGCCTTTTTCATCGTCAACCGTTTCCAAATGCTTTACCTATTTTTTTTAATGCCTACCTACCTATTACACCCGTTTATGATTTGGGGAATTGTTGCAATGGCAATCTTTTCCCAACTCAATATAAGGCTGTTATGCAAATGGCTAGAATCAAATTATGCTAAAAAGGGATATCAAGGTTTTGTAGAGCTTTTTGGTGTTCGAATGGTAAGGCTTTTGACTTTTATAGGCCTTATATTGATACTAATCAAAATAACGGTGATCACACTCGGATACTTAGAAGTTATTCATGATTTTATTTTCCCAGCAATGAATTCAAATTGGATTATTTTTTTCATTCTTCTTACGAGCTCCTATGTTGCTTCACTAGGAATGAAGAATACCATACGGTTTGTGGTAATTGTTTTTTTATGTGTTTTTTGGATGATTTTTTTATATTATCCCTTTTTTATTCCACCAATCGCTGCATTACATGATTTGTATCCCTTGATACCAACAAATTGGACAACTGATTCATGGAAAGGATTGTTACTCATTTGGGCTTCATATTCAGGACCAGAGTATTTAATCTGTTTAATTCCTTGGATCAAACCACAACAAAAAATGCGAAAATATTTAACCTATGCGAATGCTCTTTCTACTTCAGAGTATTTGCTATTGTTTATTGCGAGTTTATTCTTTTTCGGTTCAAATTATTTAAGTAAAAGTAAATACCCTATTATTCATATGATTCGATACTTACAATCTCCCCTGTTTGAACGACTGGATATTATCCTGATTTCACTACATATGTTTTTATTGGTGTTTGCTATATCAATTTTCTTGTTATGTATATATGGGGCTACAAGAATCATCCTAAAAAAAACAAGTACCCAACCTTCACGTATGGGTTTTGCTGTCACTTGTATTATGTTATTTCTCTGCTTTGTAATTGTGAATAATTGGATTTGGTCCATTGAAACGGAACAGAATATTCTCCTGAATATTCAAATTTGGTTAAGTGGAATAACTTACTTTATCGTCCCAACATTCTTGCTCTTATTGACAAAGCTAAAAGGGCGTGTAAAAGCATGAGACGAAAGAAAATGCTTATAGTTTGGGGAATCTTTGTTTCATTAGTCATGATTCCAGGATGTGCCCCATTTGTTGAGAACAACACAATTGAAGATATTGCCCCTGTCACTTTTTGGTCAATTAGTAAAGGCGAAAAAGGAAAAATAAAAATGAGTACATTAGTCCCTCCATTAGTAAATGAGCCAAAAAGCTTATTAACACTAGAAGTTGATCTTCTTAAACAGGGAGGAAAAGACTTTAATTTAAGATATTATCGTGAATTGAAGGTTGGACAACTCCGTATGTTTTTAATTCATGAGGAATTAGCGAAACAAGGGATTATTCAGATGATTAACACGCTATTGACAGACTATGATATTTCGCAACGATTGTATTTAGTAATCGTTAAAGGTAATTTTGACGAATATATTAACAGACAAGCAAAGAAGCAAGAAAACCTTGATTATTACCTGTATCGAATGCTAAGACACTATGAGAGAAAAAAACAAGGTGAAATGACCATTGTCAATTTGCATGAATATAAAAATAAGCTGTTTTCACCATTTTCAGATCCCGTTCTTCCTGTTTTCAAAGTAGCGAAAGATAACTTTACTTACGAGGGGACTGCTTTTTTTAACAATGATAAATTAATAGAAACGGTCACAAGTACCGAAGATCAAATATTTCAACTTCTTGACAATGATCACTATTTGAAGTTTTTTCCAATATCCAAATTAGATGTGGTTATTGGACATATACGCTCAAGAGTAAATGTGGATTTAGATAAAAATCTTTCCCTAGTTACAATAAACGTGAAACTAAATGGAAGAATTGAGGAATATCAAGGTAATAAAAATATCCTCAACGGAAATGAACTGATGCAGCTTAATAAGGAAATTGAATCTGAATTAGAAATGAAAACTACGGACCTCATAAAAAAAATGCAAGAGCTTAAGGTGGATCCTCTTCAAATCGGGACACACACCCTTAGCCCCTTTTCCAAACCCATCAACGAAAAGGTATGGTTAGCCGCATGGGGAAAAATGAAAATAAAAGTTAATTATCAGCTTTATTTTGAGACATTACAAAATACTAAAAATAATTATTAAATTATCATGAAAAGAGGTTGACCCCCTTAGCCGGAGTCAACCTTAGATTACCAGTTAAAATTTACCTAATCGACTCTTGTCTTACTAAAGGATTCAACCCAGCAGTTTCCATATAATCTTTTCCCCAGTTATACATAGCATCGAGAATCGGCATCAAGCTTCTTCCTTGTTCAGTAAGGGAGTATTCTACTTTTGGAGGAACCACGGGATAGACTTCGCGTTTTACAATCAAGTCATCTTCCAGTTCTCGCAATTGATTAACTAGCATTCTCTGCGTGATCCCTGGCATAAGAGCTTTCAGTTCACCAAATCGCTTCGTTCCCTCTTTTCCTAGATGCCATAATATAAGCATCTTCCATTTACCACCGATAACGGAAAGAGTTAATTCTTTTTCACAATTAAACATCTTATCCTGCATTCGCGACATTTCACATCACCTCCATATTTATTATAACCCACAGTATACTTTTTTCACTATATAAAATAAAAGTCTGTACTTGTAATATCCTTCCATACATTATATATTAGCAATGAATATATAATACTAATCTGCTGTTCAAGAAAGGAGTTAAAGAATGATGGAACAATTTAAAGCATTGATGGTAGATAAAAATGAAAACGATTTTTCTGTTCAAGTCAAAAATATTAACTTAAATGAGTTACCTCAAGGTGATGTTTTAATCAAGGTTTCTTATTCTGCGATTAACTATAAAGACGGTTTAGCTAGTATTCCGAATGGAAAAATCGTCACAACCTATCCCTTTATTCCAGGTATTGATTTAGCAGGGGTAGTCGTATCCTCTCAAGACCCACGTTTCCGTGAAGGGGACGAAGTCATTGCAACAAGCTATGAAATTGGGGTATCCCATTATGGTGGTTATAGTGAATTTGCCCGAATTCCTGGTGATTGGATTGTCCAATTACCAAAAAATTTAACGTTGAAAGAATCAATGATTTTGGGGACAGCAGGTATTACTGCAGCCCTCTCCATTCAAAAGTTAGAAAATAACGGTTTAACAACAGAAAAAGGCAAAGTTCTTGTTACAGGAGCAACTGGCGGCGTAGGTAGTTTAGCTGTTTCCATGCTTTCAAAAAGAGGATACGAAGTAGTCGCTAGTACGGGTAAAAATTCTGAGCATACATTTTTACATAAGCTCGGTGCAAAAGAGATTATTTCTCGTGAAGATGTCTTTAACGGTAAAATTAAAACTCTTGATAAACAAATTTGGGCTGCAGCTGTTGATCCAGTCGGAGGAGAGACACTTGCTTCCATCTTAAGTAAAATCCAATATAATGGTTCAGTTGCGGTCAGTGGCTTAACTGGTGGAGGAAGCGTTCCAACCACTGTATTTCCCTTTATTTTACGTGGCATAAACCTTCTCGGAATTGATTCTGTTTATTGTCCAATGGATGTTCGGCAAGAACTATGGAATCGCATGGCAACCGATTTAAAACCTTCTACTCTTTCTGAAATTGTACAGAAAGAAATTACACTAGAAGAATTACCTGAAACCTTGCCTACTATTTTAAAAGGACAAGCAAGAGGTAGAATCATCGTAAAGATATAAAAAAACATAAGAGAGGGATTCAAAGTCTCTCTCTTATGATCTTACCTTCTTAACACGACAACATTTTTTATTTGATCTAAAGTGATCACCATGTCAGTCATTCCAACAAACAACCCATTCTCAACGACTCCCGGTATCATGTTAAGCATTCGTTCTAACCTCTCAGGCTGAACGTGCTCAGGAATTTGGCAGTCAAAAATATAGTTCCCATTATCAGTAATAAACGGAGTTTCACCGTTTAATCGAATTTCCGGGACTAAACCAATGGCTCTAATATTTTTTTCCGTCATTTCATAACCGAACGTAATAACTTCTACAGGCAGTCGAAACGCACCTAATTTCTCCACCATTTTAGATGAATCCGCTACAACAATAAATATTTTAGCTGCTCTCGCTATGATTTTCTCTCTTAAAAGTGCGCCGCCACCACCTTTGATCAGTTCTAATTCTGAATTGACTTCATCTGCTCCATCAATAGCAATATCTATACTTTCTATTTCACTAAAGCTTGTAAGTGGAATGCCTAATTCTTTAGCCAATTCTTCCGTTTGAACAGAAGTTGGAATACCTTTAATGGAAAGGCCTTCCTTCACTAGCTGACCAAGCTTTTGTATGGTATAAAAAACTGTCGAACCCGTACCAAGCCCCACAACCATGCCATCTTTAACAAACTCTGCTGCTTTTTCACCGACTATTTTTTTATCAACCATTTTAACACCCATTATAAATAGGTCCTTTCTTTTTCATAAAGCATAATTATCATTGATCTAATTCTTTGCCAAACTTTCGTGATCAGTGGCAGAGGGAGGTTGTTCCATCCATCCCTTTTCTATTAATAGATTTATACCATCTTCAGCAATTAAGGCAATTTCGGTATTCATTCGTGCGTAATCTGCCGTTAAGTCTCTTCTTTGTCCCATTGATAATGCCTCACTGTAATAAGCAATTGCTGCAGAAAGCAGTGTCGCTATATGAAATAGCATAAGTTTATCTGAAAAGGGTGGAACTGTTGAATCTGTTACTTCTGTTTCAAATAACTTTGGAACATGAAGATTCTCCTCTTTTAACATTGAACTTAGAATATCAAAGTGTTTAATACAAAGCTTACGAGCACGGTCCATATAATCTCGTACCTCTTTAGATTGACAAACTTGACTGAATCCTAACTCCAATACCATTTTCACCATTGTTTTCTGCATATTAAGATGCACACCACTGATTTCAATTGCGTTAATAGGTCTACGTTTCCCGAACCAACCAGTTAAATAATTTTGCTTCCTAACAAAATCAATCTTTTGTTGATTGTTTAAAGTAGGAGGTTTGTTAATAATTCCCTTATTTAAGGAAACACTAGTTACCCTATCATATAGTTCCAATGTTTGCGAAGTACATTCAATAAAGTATTTTCTTACATCCTCTCGTATACAAACACTAGTGGCACCAGCATATCTCGTCAAACCATGAATTGTCATAATATGTAAATAAACAATCTTAAATGTATCAGTAAATAAACTAGGAGCGTCTACTGTGACATCTTCGTCTGTAAAGCCTATTGGAATTGGAAGATTTTCTAAGGATAAGAATTGCTTCGTTTTTTCTAAATGAGTTTCTGATAATTCTAAGGCAAAGTCCAGTAAATCGCGAATATCTTCATCCTTTACATCATGTAACATATAGCGAAGAATACATCGTGACAAACTGTCATTAACATATTGTGACCAAATAACAGCATGTTCTGATGCATTAATTTTAGTATGGTGATTAACTTGTTCCATTTTATCATCCCTCCTAGCTATTACAGATTAGGATAACCATTTACATTAATTTTATTTGTTAAATGTTCCTGGCAAGATAATAGAAGCAGAGGTTAAATAGGGAATTCATAACGTTTGAGATTCCCTATTTAACTTTTCTAAAAAACATACTCCAAAAAAATTTTCTATCATTTTAATGGTTATTTCGGAAACTAGTGAGATCTCTCAATATGAGCACTTAAAATGTCTTCTGTTGTGATTTCAAGTAATTTCTCCAGGAACCTTATTGTTCCTATTATATTTTCCTCCGTTTTAACATTTTCCATTTTCTTATCAGCTATCAAATCATTAAGAACTTTTCTGAAAGCATTGCTTTTTATTAGCCACTCTCCAATCAGTTCCTTTGTTGCAGATCTTTCAAATTCATTTTTCACAGCAAATAAACTTTCTCTTTTTGTTTCTATTATAGTAATAGCATTTAAATCAGAATTCATACGCATCTTAAAATATCTCTTTTCACTATTATAATAATTTTCATTTCTTAACCGAAAATACTCTACACCTATAGTGATTTCGTAATAAGAAGCTGGCTCTGTAACATATTGAATGTCTTTCACTTCAACATTTTTCAATAGATCTAGATAAGTTTCTATACCATACTGAGTATTTATCATTTTTGCATCCAATACATTCATGAACTTCACATCCTTTTCTACCATCATATTCATTGTTTTCATTACCATTTCACAAATAATGAGCTATTTTTCTTCACCTATTTTTATTGACTCTTTTTCTATTAAATGTGACAGATGTAATTCTGTTAGTTTTTTTCAACAACATGTCCACCAAATTCGTTTCTTAATGCAGCTACCACTTTACCTGTAAAAGTATCGCTGTCTAATGAACGGTAACGCATCAAAAGAGACATTGCAATAACAGGAGTGGCTGCTTGTAAATCTAAAGCTGTTTCAACTGTCCATTTCCCTTCACCAGAAGAGTGCATAATCCCTTTAATTTCATCTAGCTTTGCATCTTTTGAAAATGCACGTTCAGTCAACTCCATGAGCCATGAACGAATAACTGAGCCGTTATTCCACACTCTAGCCACTTTTTCGTAGTCAAAATCGAACTTGCTTTTTTCTAATACCTCGAATCCTTCACCAATCGCTGCCATCATACCGTATTCAATTCCATTGTGAACCATTTTTAAGAAATGACCGCTCCCTGCTTTACCAGCATAGATAAATCCGTTTTCGACAGCTGTATCCTTGAAAATAGGTTCCACGATGTTCCAGGCTTCAGGGTCTCCACCAATCATATAACATGCTCCATTACGAGCACCTTCCATTCCACCAGAAGTACCGGCATCCATAAAGTGAATTCCTACTTCCTTTAGCTGGTTATATCGGCGAATGGATTCCTTATAGTGAGAATTTCCAGCTTCAATTACGATATCTCCAGTGCCTAATAATGGTATCATTTCATCTATTACTGAATCTACCACAGCATGCGGAACCATAATCCATACAACTCTTGGTTTTTCTAATGATTCAACAAGTTCTTTTAAATCAGATGTACCTTGAGCACCATATTTCTTCATTTCTTCAACGGCACTTCCATTTACATCAAAAGCTACTACTTCGTGCTTGTTATCAATTAAATTTTGACCTAAGTTTAATCCCATTTTTCCTAAACCAATTAATCCAACTTTCATGTTCATTTCCTCCTTAATAATCTAAAAATATTCTTCATCTTTTATTACTACCACCATTTATATCCTTCCTCTGCCAATAATTGATGGGAAGCATCTGGTCCCATTGACCCGGATGGATATAATTGAAGGGGAATTGTATTTTCCTCAAAAGCCTCTAAGATAGGCTGTACCCATTTCCAAGACAACTCCACTTCTTTCCAATGTGCAAAGAATGTAGAGTCGCCACGCATTGCATCGTAAATTAAAAGCTCATACGCTTCAGGAACATCTGCTTGCTTAGCAGAAAAATCAACATTGACTGGTTCGATTTTTCCATTGTTTAATGGGTTTTTACTATTTAATTGTAATGAAACACTTTCGTTTGGATTGATTTCAATCACTAAAAGATTTGGCGCAGTTTCTTCTTCTTGAGTCCTATACAAATCCTTTAAAGTATTTTTGAATTCAATCACAATTCGGGTGGATTTCTCTGTCATTCTTTTTCCTGTACGGATATAGAAAGGAACCCCTCTCCAAAAATCATCATCCACATATAGACGGGCAGCCACAAATGTGTCATTAAAAGAAGAAGGAGCAACTTCAGGTTCTCCTGTATACCCAACAACTGGTTTACCTTGGATTGCACCAGGACCATATTGACCTCGAATCACATGATTCACCACATCCTCTTTCTTTAATGGACGAAGTGATTCTATTACTTTTCTCTTTTTATTGCGGATCTCTTCTGCACTAATTTGTTTTGGCAGCTGCATTGCTGTCATCATCAAGATTTGCAGCATATGATTTTGAAACATGTCGCGAATAGCCCCAGCTTGATCATAATAACCAGCTCTCTCTTCAACCCCAACTGTTTCGCTTGCAGTAATTTGCACATTTGCAATGTATTGGTTGTTCCATAATGCTTGAAGCACTGGATTTGCAAATCCTAAAGCTTCCAGGTTTTGTACCATCGGCTTTCCAAGATAGTGGTCGATGCGAAAAATTTCTTCTTCATCAAAAGCTTTACTTAGTTTATCATTTAATTCTTGAGCTGATTTTAAGTCATGTCCAAACGGTTTTTCGATAATTAGACGTTTCCAACCTTTAGTAGAACCTAGACCACTCTCTTTAATGTTGAAAGCAATCACATTAAAAAACTCTGGAGCAACAGATAGGTAGAACATACGATTTTCTGGAATATTCAATTCTTCTTCACGTTGTTTAACGAGTTCAAGTAATCCTTTATATCCTTCAGCCTTGGTAGCATCTACATGGCTATACCGAAAGGCACTGATAAACACTTCAAGGTTGGAATCGTCATTTAGTGATCGTCTAGAAAATGTTTTTAAGGAATCTTCCACATGGTTTTGGAAATCAGTATCTGATAAATCTCCTCTGCCCACCCCAATAATTGAGATGGGCACAGGTAATTTTTGATCCAAAAATAAATTATATAGAGCCGGGAAGATTTTTCTTTTTGCTAAGTCCCCTGTCGCCCCAAATAAGACAAATGTCATTGCCTCCATTTTACATACCTCCAAAATTAAAAATTTCACTTATGCCTTTCTTAAAAAACTACTATAACTCTTGCTAGCCAATCCCTGGCTTAGCCATATTTTTATTTGAACCTGCTTGGACCGTAATAATGATGTCCCTAAAATGCGAATGACCACATTTTGGACAATAACCATTATTCGATGTGAAGGTTAGGCATCTTGAACAAACTTTGTAATGCTTTGCATGTAACCCGAACATACTATTCACCCTTTCAATGTAGTAAACTGATTGCGGAAGATCAGATGACTGATCAAAAACCACAGTATTTCGTGAATCCAATGTTGCAACAAGATGTAAGTATAATACCTACATTTTTTTAATGGAAGTACGCACTTTTTATTTAAATAGTGATAAAAAAATAACATACTAACAAAATGTATACTATAGGAAATAAACTCATTTATTTTTGTGTTAAATAAGTAAGAAAAGCGCAAGCGCCTTGGTCAGCCCCGACAGGCAAATGTTCTTCTGCAAGAAAAGTCGCTCTTTGACTTTTATTGCAGAAGGTTATTTGACCCGAGGGGCTAGGCGCTGGAGCTGGACAATTCTCAAAGTCGAATTTTATACTTTCCTATAAAGTTAAAAAGCCAGGGTGAGCATCCTCTCCCTGGCCACAAAAATATATTTGATATAAATTTGTTGAGTATAGTATTCTTTATGTGTTGAATCTTTTGGCGTAAGCCCCACATGGCATTTGCCTTAAATGATAAGGCAGTTACCCCATCATCTACCAGCCCATTTTGCGCTAATATCATTTCTAATATCATTTCTAATCCCATTGCTACAATAGCCGCTCCTACTGTTAAAAGAAAATAATCAAAAAATTTATTCATTCACTCCCCCAGCTAGAAATGTCTTTATTAATAAGAGATTTTTATAAACAACATCAACAATGACAATTTGGGCAATTATCAAGCAACTTATAAGAAAATAGGCCATACGCAATGGTGCATTGTTTCTTTTAAAGTTAATAGTAAGACTATATAAGCGTTTGTCTTATAGTATACTTTTTAACACTATGTAAAATAAAAGTACGTACTTTTAATGTTGAATCATACGTTGTATACTTGCAATTGTTCAGTGAAAGGACATAATATCCCTTATTGCTGGCAGGTACAGATAATGCACTATAAGGATAATATTACTGTAAAAGTATTATTACCCTTTGGGAACATTATCACTGTACACCAATAAAAAAATTATAGGAGTGAATATAGATGGAATTACAATTAGCATTAGATTTAGTCAATATCCCAGAAGCAATTCAGTTGGTAAAAGAAGTGGAGGAACATATTGATATCGTTGAAATCGGTACACCGGTTGTAATTAACGAAGGTCTTCATGCTGTAAATGCAGTTAAAAAAGCATTCCCTAACTTAAAGGTATTAGCAGACCTAAAAATCATGGATGCAGCTGGTTATGAAGTAATGAAAGCTTCTGAAGCAGGTGCAGATATCGTCACAATTCTTGGTACTGCTGAAGATATGTCTATTAAAGGTGCTGTTGAAGAAGCGAAAAAACAAGGTAAAAAAATCCTTGTTGATATGATTGCTGTTAAAGACCTTGCTGGACGTGCAAAAGAAGTGGACGCTATGGGCGTTGATTATATTTGTGTGCATACTGGCTACGATCTTCAAGCAGTTGGAAAGAACTCTTTTGAAGATTTACAAACCATCAAAGGTGTTGTAAAAAATGCTAAAACTGCAATCGCAGGTGGTATTAAGTTAGACACACTTCCAGAAGTCATCAAAGTACAACCAGACCTTGTCATTGTAGGTGGCGGGATTACTGGACAAGCTGATAAAAAAGCTGCTGCTGCCAAAATGCAACAAATGATTAATCAAGGGTAATTCAGATCATGAATACAACTCAATACCTAGCTGAAATCATAAAAGAGTTAAATCGCTCCGTAGATTTAATTTCGAATGATGAAGCTGAAAAATTAGTTAATGGGATTCTTGAATCAAAAAAAATCTTTGTTGCAGGCGCAGGTAGATCTGGATTTATGGCCAAATCATTTGCCATGCGAATGATGCACATGGGGATAGATGCCTATGTGATTGGCGAAACAGTAACCCCTAACTTTGAAAAAGATGACATCTTAATCATTGGATCAGGTTCAGGAGAAACAAAAGGTTTAGTTTCCATGGCTGAGAAAGCAAAAAGCATCGGTGGGACGATTGCAGCTGTAACCATTTTCCCTGAGTCCACTATTGGACAATTAGCGGATATCACAATTAAGTTGCCTGGCTCACCTAAAGATCAGTCGGAGAGTGATTTTAAGACGATTCAACCAATGGGCTCATTATTTGAGCAAACACTTTTACTATTTTACGACGCTGTGATTCTTCGGTTCATGGAGAAAAAAGGTTTGGATACCAATAAAATGTACGGTAGACACGCGAACTTAGAATAAATATATTATTCCTCGAGTTCTAAATAGGAAAGACCGCAAGCTGTTTCCATGCAAGATTGCGGTCTTTCTGTTAGAATGAACTACTTCAATTTGTAATAATTTTAGGAGTGATAAAATGATTTCTTTAAATGGAAAAACGGCCATCGTTACTGGCGCAGGTAGAGGCATTGGACGTGCTACTGCTATCGCCTTAGCAAAAGAAGGCGTTCATTTAGGCTTAATCGGCTTAAATATGTCTAATCTAGAAAAGGTAGCTGCTGAACTAGCACAATTTGATGTAAAGGTTTCTGCAGCAACAGCAGATGTGACCGATCTTGAATCCGTTACCCATGCTGTTGAACATATCAAATCAGACTTAGGCCCAATTGATATCCTAATTAACAATGCTGGTGTTGCGAAATTTGGTGGCTTCCTTGACCTAACACCAGAAGAATGGGAAAAAATCATCCAAGTCAATTTAATGGGTGTGTATAATGTAACAAGAGCAGTATTACCAGGAATGATCGAAAGAAAATCAGGAGATATCATCAATATCTCATCATCTGCTGGCCAAAAAGGTGCGCCTGTTACAAGTGCTTACAGTGCTTCAAAATTCGCTGTCTTAGGACTAACCGAATCACTTATGCTAGAAGTAAGAAAACATAATGTCCGTGTTACTGCTTTAACTCCAAGTACGGTCGTTACAGATTTAGCCATTGATACAAATCTTGTTAAAGGCACTGAAGAAAACGTTATGCACCCAGAAGACCTTGCAGAATTAGTCGTGGCTAGTTTAAAATTTAATCCAAGAGTATTCGTTAAAACAGCTGGATTATGGTCAACAAATCCATCATAAAACAAAGCAGATCCCTTAGGGTCTGCTTTGTTACTTGTTACAGCGATATTCATATGTATTAGTGATACATGGACATTACTCTCTCTAAATTTGAGGATTTTTTAAATGTTTAATATATCTTGCATTAAATGTTTAGGGCTTCATTTTTTGTTTTTTTATTAAATGTGATGATAAAAGAGGTTCCTTGATTTAGTTTACTTTTAACATTTATCGTTCCCTTATGGTTCTGAATAATTTTATAGCTGACCATTAGGCCTAATCCATTTCCATTAAGTTTGGTAGTAAAAAAAGGTTCCCCCAATCTCTTAACCTGTTCCTCCCCTATTCCTACCCCTTCATCCTTGATTTTAATTAAAATATGATGAGCAGTTGAATCAATGGAAACATAAATATTACCACCAGTAGGCATCGCCTCAATGGAATTTTTAATTAAATTTATAAAAACCTGTTTTAATTTTTTTCCTATTAGTTCTTCCCTTGTATATTTATATAAATCGCAAAACTTTTCATTCACATAAGAAATTCTATCGTTTCGATCGGTAATTGAAAAAATGGTAGCTTCATTTAGTGCTTTCTGCAAATCTGCGAACTCTCTTAGAGTAATTTTTAAATCTAGATTGGACTCATCTAAAGCAAATTTGGTGTATGTTAACTCCTCATTGTAGCAATTCAGAAGTGTCTTGGAGATAAGCTGGTACAAATATTCAAGTATCTTAATTGAATCAAAAATGTATTTATACCGATTTTTTTATTAATCAAATTATACTTTTACGAACGGTTTATAAGTTTCAATTTTATATTAAGCCCCTTTTAATGAATCATGTCGATGATTCATCGTTTCATCCCAAATGAGAGGGACTTTTTTTACAGTACCCTCTGTATTAGTAAACTTTTGAGGCAAAAAGCATATTTGAATATAAATTTCAGCATAATATAGATAACCATGAATAGCTCTAAGTGATGAGGTGATTATATGTCCTTCAAACAAAAGTTCTTAAAAAATAAAAATGAGAAACAAGCAAAAGGTCCTCAAGATATTAACCATTTATTTACTAAAGCAAAAAAATCCAGTGATTTTGGTCAACTTTCACTTATAAATAAAGCAGGACATTTCATCCTTTCTTACTACAACACACTAATTGATCGAGAACAATTTCAGTGCAAAGTATTACATATTTTTCAAGAACCATCTTTTGATATTGATCACCTAAAGAACATTGAGGATATTAGGAATACGATTCCCATTGAAGATATTTTGATTACAGACAACATCGAAGTGATCGAATCGAAATTCCTTAAAGGGTACGCTATTCTGCAAATGAAAGAAAATGATTATAAGTGTGCTTTAATTAATTTATCCAATGAAAAAGTTGGGTTGCGTGAGCAAAATAACGTAGAAAATGAGTTCAGCGTCATAGGACCTCAAATCGGATTTGTTGAAAATGTCGATATCAATATACATTTACTAAGGGAGCAAATCAATACACCTAATTTAATTATCCAAGACATTCACATAGGGTCTATGTCACATACTAAAGTCATCATTGCTTATATTGAAGGGATTACAAATGAGCAGCATATTCAAACGATGACTCAACGATTACAAAATATCGATTTTGATGTGGTTTTTGATTCTTCTCAGCTTCATCAAATCATAACCGATAATTCCTTAACACCTTTTCCGCTACTTCTATCAACGGAACGTATTGATAGAACGGTTTTTGCTTTGATTAGTGGACAAGTAGCTGTTTTTAGTAATGGATCGGCTTATGCCGTCACGGGCCCCTCCACATTACTGGATTTTTTTGTTTCGCCAGAAGATTACTATTTACCTTGGATTATTGCGTCTTTTTTTCGTTTGATACGTATCTTTAGTGTGCTATTCTCAATTTTTGCAACCTCTATTTACATAGGAGTTTTGACATATCACTATGAAATGATTCCAAAAGTGTTACTCGGTCCTCTTAGCTTTTCACGTCATAACGTTCCGTTTACACCGGTATTAGAAGTACTTTTTTTGGAATTGACGATTGAACTTTTACGTGAAGCTGGAGCACGGTTACCTACTAAGGTGGGACAAACGCTGGGAATCGTAGGTGGCATCGTAATAGGCCAGGCCTCCGTTGAAGCAGCACTTACAAGCAATGTGTTGCTTATTATTGTTGCCTTATCTGCTTTGGCTTCTTTTACTACACCGATTTATAAAATGTCGAACACCATACGCTTTTTACGTTTTCCTTTGATTATATTAGCATCCATATGGGGTGGATTAGGAATTGTTTTAGGAATAAGCTTTTTAATCGTTCATCTGACACGTTTAGAATCATTGGGTACACCCTATACCGTTCCCTTATATCCATTTAGGCGTAAAGATTTTGCGGATAGCTTAATACGTTCGTCCTATAATGCCACTTCAAAAAGACCAAGTTTTTTACGTCCTCAATCACTTTGGAGATATCATCCAAGTGATCAGATCAAAAAGAAAAACGATTTTGATGATTGATTAGAAAATAATAGACGAGGTGAGCTATGAACTCACGTTTTTTCTTTGCGATTAGCTTCATTGTCTTCCTAACTGGGTGTGAGAATGAAAGGATTATTGATCAAGTTCAGATTATCGAATCGATTGGTTATGATCAGCATGAGGATGAAATCAAGGGAACGGCTATCTATCCTACGTTCACAGAAAAAGGACAAACCAAATTAAATATCTTGACGACAAAATCTGCTTCGTATGATGATATCCTCCCGAGATTGAATACAAAGTCTTCGCATCCAATCGAAATAGGCCAATTACGTTTAGTATTGTTCGGCAAGATGTTTGCGGAACAAGGGATTAATCCGGTTATAGAAAGCCTTAAACGGGATCCGGCTGTAGGAAGTCGAATGCAGCTCGGTATAGCCGAACATACAGCAGAGGATATATTAATATCAGGTAAAAATACAAACCTTCCCTTCCATTTAAGCGATAAAATTAATCAGAATATACAGAATGGAAATTTGCCCAAAATGAATTTACACCTATTTTTAGAAAACTTTTACAATAAAGGCAAAGATCCATATTTGCCTTACTTTACCATAGAGGAGGGAAGAGCCCACATTAATGGGTTAGCTTTATTTAAGAATGGCAAGTATATAAATCATATTAATTTAAACCAGTCATTTATTGTAAAAATGCTTATTGACGGAGCCAAAAATGGACGCTATCACATCAAAATCTATGAAAATAAAAAGGATGGTTTTATTTCATTAAAAAGTCTGGATGCAAAAGCTCATTATACAATTAGTCAAACCGATCAAGTTCCGAACATATCTATCGATTTAACGATGAATACTCAGATAAAAGATGTCTCGCCTTGGCTTAATGTAACCGTAAATAAAGATATCCTAAAAATGGAAAATCTTATGAATAAACACTTTAATGAAGAAGTCCAGCAATTAATCTCGTTGTTTCAAGAATACCAAGTAGATCCAATCGGGTTTGGAGACATGGTTAGAGCAAAATCAAGAAAGTGGAATTATAGCCGGTTTCAGGATATGTATCCCCATATCAAAACTACAGTCAATACAAAGGTGAATATTATACAAACTGGTGTCGGGGAGTAAGGATTTCATTTTTAAAGAGGAGGGGAATAATGTGCAAACTTTAACCGATGAACGATTTTTAGTATCTCCTTTTTTCGTTTTCTTTCTGATTTACTCTAATATTATTGGTGTGGGAATCATGAGTTTTCAAAGAGATATTATAAAGAGTGCCGGTTACGATGCATGGATTTCCGTCCTATTATCCGGTATAAGCATTCATGTTTTAGTTTGGATGATATATCGCATTCTTACAATTGCTAATAACGATATCATTTATATCCATCAATTTTGCTTTGGGAAATGGATTGGCGGGTTATTAAACGTTTTTATCATCATCTATTTTCTTGTAGTGGCATTGATTGTTTTCCGTGTTTATATTGAGGTTGTTCAAGTTTGGATGTTTCCTTTAATGAAGACATGGCAAATAAGCGTGATTTTTCTATTCCTTCTTTATTACATTGTTTCCAGTGGGTTTCGTGTGATTACCGGGGTGTGTTTCTGGGGAACAGTTATACCTATTGTTTTTCTGTTTCCCCTTTTATTCTTTTCCTTAGAATTTGCCCAATTCAATCATTTACTGCCTCTTTTTAATCACTCGGTTAAGGAAATATTAGGATCATCTAAAACGATGGGGTTTCAGTTTCTTGGCTTTGAGACTCTACTCATGTTCTATCCATTTATCAAGAATCCTGAAAAATCAAAAAAATGGGCTCATTTCGGGGTTTTGTTTACAATCTTCCTATACCTTTCCATAACAATCATTACTTTTGTTTTCTATAATGAAGAGCATCTCAAACATACGATTTGGCCGACCTTAACTTTACTTAAAATTGCGGAAATGCCTTTCATAGAAAGAGTTGAATATATTGTCGTTTCCTTATGGTTCCTTGTCGTATTGCCTCATATTAGCCAGCATCTATGGGCAGTCTGCCGCGGACTTAAAAAGTTAGTAAATATCAAACAACGTATCAGCTTATTCATTTGCCTCTTTTTATTCTTTTTGTTCTCTAATGTATTAGAGAGCCATAAACAGATAGAACGATTAGCTGATTTATACTCATCTGTCGGCTTCTATTTTATATATTTGTATATCCCTTTTCTCTTTTTAACGATTAACATTAAACAAAAACTAACTAAATAGGGTTTTGATGCGAGAATCATTCGATAAGGATATTAAATTTCCCCGATAAAAAAACTGTATGGAATAAATTCTACACAGTTTTTTTGAAATTCCTATTAGATTGTCAGCAACTCCAACAAGAGTCCTTTTTTAAAGTAAATTTTCAAATAATATCCAATGGCATTTTCCTAGTAGGTTTAGGAAATACTTGATCAATTCTACTGAGATCTTCTTCAGTAAACTCAATTGTTGCTGCTTCAGCATTTGCTAATACATGTTCATCTTGAACCGCTTTTGGAATAGCGATGACGTTATTCGAACGGATGGTCCAAGCAAGAGCGATTTGTAATGGTTGGACATTGTATTTATCAGCAATATCATGAATAACTGGATCGTTTAAAAGCTGTCCTCTTAAAGAGCCTCCTTGAGCAAGTGGACTGTAGGCCATGATTGGCATTTTATGTTCACGCTGCCATGGTAAGAGATCGAAGTCGATTCCTCTTGAACCTAAATGGTATAGCACTTGGTTCGTCACACAATTTTTTCCATTCGTAGTGTTCCATAGCTCTTCCATATCAACCGTGTCAAAATTAGAGACGCCCCATCTTAAAATTTTCCTTTCTTCACGTAGTTTTTCCATTCCTTCAATTGTTTCCTCTAAAGGAACTCGTCCTCTCCAGTGGAGAAGATATAAGTCCAAGTGGTCTGTTCCGAGTCGTTTTAAGCTGTTTTCACATGCTTTTGAAATCTTATCTAAACCTGCATGATGGGGATACACTTTTGAGACTAAAAAGACTTCATTTCTGCGTCCTTTAATGGCTTCGCCAACTAAGCGTTCAGAGTCGCCATTTCCGTACATTTCAGCAGTGTCAATAAGTTTCATACCCAATTCTAAGCCGAGCTGCAAGGCTTTTATTTCTTTGTCTCTCACTTGGGGATTTTCCCCCATGTACCATGTTCCTTGTCCTAAACTAGGTAAAGAAGTGCCATCAGGCAAGGTTACCACGTGTTTGGCTAATGCATTTTTAATTTCCGCTCTTTTCTTTTCATCCATTAGGCTCGACCCTTTCTTTTATGTATTTGGGTATCATAGAAGTAGAATGTTAACGTGTCTTCGTATAAAAGTGAGGATGGTCTATAAGTGTTACACTTTGAGTCATCCTCACCACTTCTATTCTAAATCAATTTATCAATCGACTTTGATATCAAATGGATTAGATCAGATGAGCTCCTCCATCGATAAGAACCGATGTGCCAGTTGTAAACCCATTTTTCACTAGGTAAACATAGGTTTCTGCTATATCTTTAGGTTGAGCAACACGTCTGACAGGTAATTGCTTAGCAATCCCATGGTACATATCTTGTCTTTGATCTTCTGGCATTCCGCCGTAAAGAGGAGTGTCTACGATACCAGGTGATACCACGTTAACTCTGATAGGTGCCAGGTCTATTGAAAGTCCTCGTACTAATCCATCGATTGCTGAATTAATGGAAGCTAGAGTCGTTGCACCTTGAGGAGGACGCACACCATATACACCAGAAGTTAATGTAATAGAACTTTCATTATTCAAGTATGGAAGAGCAAAACGAACCGAAATATACTGCCCCCAGAACTTACTATCAAAAGCCTCTCTTACGGTTGCAACAGGCAGTTCGCTGAAGTGCCCCATTGCGCCTTCACCTGCAGTAACCACCAGGTGATCAAATTTTCCAACCTTCTTGAAAAAGTCTGCAACCTTTTCCTCGCTGCGAAAGTCGATTTCATAGCCCTCTACGTTACCACCAAGCTTCACTTTTGCGTCAGATAATTTTGAAGCAGAACGGCTAGCAATAATGACTTGAGCGGATTCATCGAGAAACGCCTTAGCAGCGGCTAAACCAATACCAGATGTACCTCCTAAAACAACCACTCTTTTTCCTTTTAATGACAACGTCATAACCACCTTTATTCATATATTTGTATAACCAACTTGCGGATTCTGATTAAAGAATCCGCAAGTTAGAAATATTTACGTTTTTACATCAGCATTATTATTTAGCTAAAAGTTTTAGTGATTCACGATTAAATGCTGGAATATCTTTTGGTTCTCGACTTGTTACAATATTTTTGCTGATGACAACTTCTTCGTCTTTATAATTTGCACCAGCATTTTTCAAATCGTTGCGAATGGATTTATAGCCAGTGATGTCGACACCTTTTAAAAAGTCTGTATCGATTAACACCTGTGGTCCATGACATATGGCAAAAATAGGTTTTTCATCTTGGATAATAATGTACGAGGATCTTTCAAAAAATTGCCTTGGAGTCATGATTTAAATAATAGTTTGATCAACTCATGATAAATAAGGGAGTTTCCCTGGGTTCAAGATTTGTTATGATATTTTTTCTTAATGCCGACTCTTCGCCCTTGTAGTTTACACAGACATTTATCAAACCAAACCTTTGCGAATTGGATTATAACAGGTAATATACACACTTTCTATTCTCTAGTATTAAACAAGATGCTAACTAATGTAAGCCAATATTACGATTTATTGTTAGAAGGGTTGGCTTTCGGTAATATAAGCGACCTATCTATACCAGATGTTTCACAAACATAGGATGCCTCCATAATAGCTGATGGATCTGCTGCTAAAACGACACTTTTTAATTTGGAAAAAATAAACCTGTTCGTAATACAATAAATAACCTTCTTTCTTTCCCCTAAAAAACCGCCTTCTCCATATAAAAATGTGATGCTGATATTTAAATGATTGATAATACTATCTCCAACTTCATCCGGTTTTTCTGAAATGATCATGACAGATTTCCCATGATTTAATCCATCTAAAACATAATTAATCATTTTCGTCACTAGATAAAAAACCGCCAGAGAAAGCATGGCCTGTTCCAATGAATAGACAAGCGCTGCAATCGTAAATATGAAAGCATTCACGACTAATAAAAATGAGGCAATCGGAAATCGATAGTGTTGGTTAAACCAAATCGCCAGCATTTCAGTGCCATCTATTGCACCGCCAAACTTTACAACGATTCCTATCCCAACTCCTAAGATTACCCCACCGTATAAAACAATTAATACTTCAGATTGAGTAATAGGAGGAATCGATTTAAATAGTACTAAACCAACTGTAGTAATGATATTTGCATATAGAGTTCTAATGACAAAGGTTTTACCCACTTCTTTAGCTGTAAAAATTAAGATAGGAATATTTAAGCCCAAAAATACTACATAAATTGGGATTCCCCATAAAGCATTCGCCATAATCGATAACGCTGTTACACCACCATCTACTAGCCCGTTTGGTGCTAACATCGTTTCTAATCCCATAGCAACGATAGACGCCCCAAAAGTTAAAAAAACATACTCAACAAATTTTTTCATCATCTCACCTTTAATTATGTATTATTCTTGATTCCTTACTATAAAACAGTTCAGCTAAAATCCTTTACAACACAGGAATATTATTCACCTTTTTCCAGATTGTACTCCTTTATTTCCTTTATGCACTGGATCATTGCAAATAAAAAGACCACAAGTCTTGACTTATTAAAAGTCTACTTGTGGTTTTTAATCCCCTCTTTTTAGAACAATTGCTATTTAATAGACGAATTATTATCGGCAGGAGTATCCATCACATTCTCCATATAGTTTTTACCCCATTCATACATGAATCGAGTATTGGCATTAAGCTTTTTCTTTGTTCGGTCAATAATTATTCCACTTTTGGCGGAACAGCAGGTACGCTTAAGCTACCGCAATGAAGACATGCCAATCCGCCCGAGAACTTTGCTTCTCGAATGTCACCAAGCAACCCCTGAACTTTAGGCGCAGGGAATAATGTTTCCTTGAATTACGCGAGCTAGAAGAAGACCGCATTGTTGAACGAAAAGTCTATTAAGCGGAAGGAACACCGATGGCAGGAACCCATAAACCCAATCTGTGGCTTAAATACTTCGAATTGATGATTGAAGGATACACTCTCCCTAAAATTGTAGAGCGGCTCGATATTCATATTTCAACAGCTTTTTACTGGAGACACAAAATCCTTAATGCACTCCGTTCCCTTGGAAATAGCCAGCTTAACGGAATCATTGAAAGCGATGAAACGCAATTCTTGGAATCGGAGAAGCTTTTCATGTATATTTCTACACGCAAGGTAATTGTCCTTCAATTTGCTAAACTATACTGCCGCCAGTTAGTTCAGTGAAGTAACAGTAATTCTATTTTACCTCATTTAACTAAATAGCAACAATTTTTACGAAAACAGCTTAATAGTAAGACTATATAAGCAGTTTGTCTTATAGTATACTTTTTAGCACTATGTAAAATAAAAGTGCGTACTTTTATTGTTGTTATATACGTTGTATACTTGCAATTGTTCAGCGAGAGGACATGATATCCCTTATTGCTGGCAATACAAATAATACACTATAAGGATAATATTACTGTAAAAGTATTATTACCCTTTGGAGACATTATCACTGTACAACAATAAAAAAATTATAGGAGTGAATATAGATGGAATTACAATTAGCATTAGATTTAGTCAATATCCCAGAAGCAATTCAGTTGGTAAAAGAAGTGGAGGAACATATTGATATCGTTGAAATCGGTACACCTGTTGTTATCAATGAAGGTCTCCATGCAGTAAAGGCAGTAAAAGAAGCATTCCCTAATTTAAAAGTTTTAGCAGACTTAAAAATCATGGATGCAGCTGGTTATGAAGTAATGAAAGCTTCTGAAGCAGGTGCAGATATCGTCACAATTCTTGGTACTGCTGAAGATATGTCTATTAAAGGTGCTGTTGAAGAAGCGAAAAAACAAGGTAAAAAAATCCTTGTTGATATGATTGCTGTTAAAGACCTTGCTGGACGTGCAAAAGAAGTGGACGCTATGGGCGTTGATTATATTTGTGTGCATACTGGCTACGATCTTCAAGCAGTTGGAAAGAACTCTTTTGAAGATTTACAAACCATCAAAGGTGTTGTAAAAAATGCTAAAACTGCAATCGCAGGTGGTATTAAGTTAGACACACTTCCAGAAGTCATCAAAGTACAACCAGACCTTGTCATTGTAGGTGGCGGGATTACTGGACAAGCTGATAAAAAAGCTGCTGCTGCCAAAATGCAACAAATGATTAATCAAGGGTAATTCAGATCATGAATACAACTCAATACCTAGCTGAAATCATAAAAGAGTTAAATCGCTCCGTAGATTTAATTTCGAATGATGAAGCTGAAAAATTAGTTAATGGGATTCTTGAATCAAAAAAAATCTTTGTTGCAGGCGCAGGTAGATCTGGATTTATGGCCAAATCATTTGCCATGCGAATGATGCACATGGGGATAGATGCCTATGTGATTGGCGAAACAGTAACCCCTAACTTTGAAAAAGATGACATCTTAATCATTGGATCAGGTTCAGGAGAAACAAAAGGTTTAGTTTCCATGGCTGAGAAAGCAAAAAGCATCGGTGGGACGATTGCAGCTGTAACCATTTTCCCTGAGTCCACTATTGGACAATTAGCGGATATCACAATTAAGTTGCCTGGCTCACCTAAAGATCAGTCGGAGAGTGATTTTAAGACGATTCAACCAATGGGCTCATTATTTGAGCAAACACTTTTACTATTTTACGACGCTGTGATTCTTCGGTTCATGGAGAAAAAAGGTTTGGATACCAATAAAATGTACGGTAGACACGCGAACTTAGAATAAATATATTATTCCTCGAGTTCTAAATAGGAAAGACCGCAAGCTGTTTCCATGCAAGATTGCGGTCTTTCTGTTAGAATGAACTACTTCAATTTGTAATAATTTTAGGAGTGATAAAATGATTTCTTTAAATGGAAAAACGGCCATCGTTACTGGCGCAGGTAGAGGCATTGGACGTGCTACTGCTATCGCCTTAGCAAAAGAAGGCGTTCATTTAGGCTTAATCGGCTTAAATATGTCTAATCTAGAAAAGGTAGCTGCTGAACTAGCACAATTTGATGTAAAGGTTTCTGCAGCAACAGCAGATGTGACCGATCTTGAATCCGTTACCCATGCTGTTGAACATATCAAATCAGACTTAGGCCCAATTGATATCCTAATTAACAATGCTGGTGTTGCGAAATTTGGTGGCTTCCTTGACCTAACACCAGAAGAATGGGAAAAAATCATCCAAGTCAATTTAATGGGTGTGTATAATGTAACAAGAGCAGTATTACCAGGAATGATCGAAAGAAAATCAGGAGATATCATCAATATCTCATCATCTGCTGGCCAAAAAGGTGCGCCTGTTACAAGTGCTTACAGTGCTTCTAAATTTGCTGTTTTAGGGCTAACAGAATCACTTATGCTAGAAGTAAGAAAACATAATGTCCGTGTTACTGCTTTAACTCCAAGTACGGTCGTTACAGATTTAGCCATTGATACAAATCTTGTTAAAGGCAATGAAGAAAACGTTATGCACCCAGAAGACCTTGCAGAATTAGTCGTGGCTAGTTTAAAATTTAATCCAAGAGTATTCGTTAAAACAGCTGGATTATGGTCAACAAATCCATCATAAAATAAAGCAGATCCAGTGGGGGTCTGCTTCTTTAGTTCGTAAAAAATACTCTTATATGTATCAGTGATACAAGGACATTACTTTCTCTAAATCAACAATTAACTGGTTAACTTCATTCTGTGCTAAGCGTACAAGCATTTGATCGTATAAAGTAATAATTTGCCCATCTTCTTCATGCTGATGATTTTTTAAATAATGATAAATATTGTTTAATTGGTTTTCATTCAGGACCGACTCTGTGTTGAAATTCTTCACTTTCTGTAAGGAAAATTCATTCATCGTCGCATCAAATTCACCTGCAATAATAGTCCCTTGCACGAACATGATCTCACTCCTCAAAATCAGTATAAGATATGTTTCCCACAAAATAAGTTATATTAATCTTTACTTCCCGTATTAATAAAATGTTCGATATACCTTAGCATCAAATGTTTAGGGCTTCATTTTTTGTTGTTTTATTAAATGTAATGATAAAAGACGTTCCTTGATTTAGTTTACTTTTAACATTAATCGTTCCCCTATGGTTCTGAATAATTTTATAGCTGACCATTAGGCCTAATCCATTTCCATTAAGTTTGGTAGTGAAAAAAGGTTCCCCCAATCTTTTAACCTGTTCCTCCTCCATTCCGACCCCTTCATCCTTGATTTTTATTACAATATTATTAGCAGTCGATTCAATGGAAACATAGATATTACCACCAGTAGGCATCGCCTCAATGGAATTTTTGATTAAATTTATGAAAACCTGTTTTAACTGATTCTTTTCCCCAATAAAAACGATATCCTCTGAAGGAACTTCATATTTAATTAGTACATTTTTCAGTAATGCTTCGGGCTCAAGAAAGGTAATCACACTGCCTAAAATATTTTTTACATCGAATTCACTGAAATATACTGAATGAGGTTTAGCAAAAATCATAAATTCATTTACAATAAAACTTATTCTTTCTATTTCATCTAAAAGCGTATCGACAAAATAAGGTCCTTTTTCAGTTTCAGTAAGGAGTTGTACAAATCCACGGATAGTGGTTAATGGATTTCTTATTTCATGTGCAATGCCTGCAGCCAATTCACCAATCATAGATAACTTCTCGGTTTTACTTAGTGTTTCTTCTGTTGATTTCTTTTCAGTAATGTCATACTGTATACAAATATGTTGATACCTTTCTCCATTTACATCAACAAATGGAACAATAGTTGTATCAAGCCAGTACTTGGTTCCATCCTTCGCTTTATTAAGAATTTCCCCTTTCCAAACCTCTCCACATTGAATGGTCTCCCAAATATGATTAAAAAAAGAAGGGGGATGAAAGTCAGAACAGTAAATATCATGTTTTTTTCCTATTAGTTCTTCCCTTGTATATTTATATAAATCGCAAAACTTATCATTAACATAAGAAATTCTATCGTCCCGATCGGTAATTGAAAAAATGGTAGCTTCATTTAGGGCTTTCTGCAAATCGGCGAGCTCTCTTAGAGTAATTATCAAATCTTGATTGGACTCATCTAATGCAAATTTGGTGTATGATAACTCCTCATTGTAGCAATTTAGAAGGGTCTTAGAAATAAGCTGGTACAAATATTCAAGTATTTTAATTGATTCAAAAAAAGTATCTATAGATATGCCATTTTCCCGAAATTCCTGTTCAAGCAAGTCCATAATTGAGCAACGGGTTAGATAAACAAAATTGATAGATTGTTCAAGTGAAACCCGAGAATGGATTAATTTCAGCCCGAAATCATCTACAAATGTAATAAGGTTATTTTTATTCCTTTCATTACTATTAATAAATAACTCACCTACATATATAAATAAGGTTATTTCTGAAGTTTGGTTAGAGACCAGTTGTTTTTGTAGAATGCTATATCCATATTTCTCATCAATCGAAGAATTCGGAATCTTGATTTTCCCACTAGATAAATTTTTAATCTTTTTACCAATATATTCAATTTCCTTGTTCATTTCATCCCTCTAAAATTATTATTTTGATTTCCAATATTCGACAAAACCCCTGTAATTTCCTTCCTCTTTATTCTCAATATAATAAAATTTAATCAGTAAGTTAGTAAATATAGCTTGCTTACCCTTTTATTAATAAGTCCTATTTTTCTGCATAGCTTTACGTCCACTCTATATTTTTTATTACATTCTTATTCTATGGTTCTGGGATATGCACGAAAATTCTCCCTATACATAGTGTGTCTAAAAGGATGCTATGCAAGGGCATTTAAATAATGGGGTGAAACGGCAATGGCGGTTGTAAAAGCAAGAGGTTCGGATATTGATCTTTTAGCGAGGTTACTTCGAGCGGAAGCTGAAGGAGAAGGAGAAAGGGGCATGCAGCTTGTTGGGAATGTAGGGATTAATCGAATACGTGCAAATTGTTCTGACTTTAAAGGCCTTAGAACAATTCCACAAATGATTTATCAGCCTCATGCATTCGAAGCTGTTCAACATGGTTATTTTTATCAAAGAGCTAGAGAACGAGAAAAACGTTTAGCTCGTCGAGCAGTTGAAGGAGAGCGGTATTGGCCAGCAAAATTTAGTTTGTGGTATTTTAAACCGCCAGGTGATTGTCCTTCAACTTGGTATAATCAACCTTTTGTAGGGAAGTTCAAAAATCACTGTTTTTATCAACCTAAAGCAGAGACCTGTGAAAACGTTTATAATACTTTTTAATAAAAATGGCCATTTTAGATTAAAATACAAAAGAAATACACCCTCTTTAATTGAGAAGTGCATTTTTTTTTATGATCTTTTACCCTAAATTATATCTTTAAGCGATTATTAAAATGAATAAGTCTATCTAAATCTGCAACCATTCTACAACATTGTAAATAATCTTTTTTACGGCGTTTTTCGACTTTCATTCTCACTGAATGATGTCTTCGGTATTCTTCATATCCTACACCATGAGCACTATGCATCGCTTTTTCCATTTCGCTCGTATAACTTAATTGTAAATGATTAATACCCAATCATTCCTTTCAGTTCTTTTCACTTGGCGAATTGTTCTTTAACCTAGTTTTCATGTTATCATTGAATTCTAGGGAACACAAAGTCGAAAAAACGTTGTAATTTGCTGTAATAGGGAATGTCATCCGCTCACAGGAAGATATCACTCCCATGCTTAGTTTTATATCCATATCCTTCCAAATAATGCACTTTACTAAAAATAATCCGAAAAATAAGGTATCTGTCGATCAATTAAATCCTCTAATATTTCAACAGTCTGTTCATCACTTGCAAGCCGACCGATTTTTGACAAATAGGAAGGT
Organism: Neobacillus phoenicis; assembly: GCF_047302305.1. NCBI lineage: Bacteria > Bacillati > Bacillota > Bacilli > Caryophanales > Bacillaceae > Neobacillus > Neobacillus phoenicis. The sequence goes on from NZ_CP154847.1 coordinate 3,849,578, forward strand.
CTCTTATAACCAAGTAACATGGTTGTAAGTGTCTGAATGTCCACTGAGAAATCAGGTGAATTTTCACTTTCAATTAGTTTTCCTTTACCTTTGTCATTTACATGAAGTGTAAATATCCCCTGATTCCACTCCAGTATTGGATCATCAAGCAAAAACGTCAGTCGATGGTCTGTACTCACTGCTCTAAAAGGATATTGAGAAATAAATTGTTTAATATCAACTATGCGAGCCATGTAATAGGGAGCAATTGTTTCTTTGATATCCCCATCCTCCAACCAAAATGCTAATGGGTCATTCGTAAAGGTATTTCCTTCAACTTTTGACACCATAGAAAAATGAGCACTGATAAAATTCCAAAGTCCGTTACGCGCCTCTTGATGGATATATACCATTTCTTTTACATGAAGCACATCTTTCGAAATCCAATATAGTAGGTACCCTTGAGGCTGGTGGGAGCGATCATAATAAACAGCCGCCGTTAAATCATCCAAATCCCACCTCCAGTATTCATCCCAAGCCAATTCATTTCGAATCATAGCGGCATGATGCATACTAGAAAAATTCCTGTAAACTGTTCGAATGTCAGGATGCTCTGTATTTAATCTCTCCACATAACCAGTAACCTTCTTCACCTTTGGCAATTGATTGTCTCTGATTTCAAAGGTCATCTTATCGGAAATAATCTCCCAACCTTTCCGACGATAAAAAGGAATTGAATAAGGAAATAAATACGAAATAGATTGCTTTCTTTGCTGCATATCTGCAAGTGCCTGCCTCATCAACTTATTCATGAGTCCCAAATTGGCATATTCGGGATAGGTACCAACACCTGTCAGCCCTCCCATCTCAAATGTTCTCCCAAAAATATTTACTTGAAATGGATATACCGCTAGTTGCGAAATCAGTTTTTCCCCATCAAACCACCCCAACACATTAGCCTTTTCCAAAACTGGCAGCTTAGCTAATGCGATTTCTCGTTCCTCCCATCCCACCATTTGTAGTTCTTTTTTCGTAACTTGGAATACATATCGCAATAACTCATTGAACTGTTGAAAATGTCTGGTTTCCACTTTCCCCATTCTGAGTCTATCCAATCGACTCATATTATTCCCTCCAAATTTTGGCAGCTCCATTTATATTAAGGGTATCCTCGTTCTTCTTCATCTATCTATTTTGGGCATGTATTAGGTATTTATGTGCAATTAATCAGTCCATCTAATCACATCCTTTTTGATTTAGAAGTACATATTCTGACTTTTGATGCCTTGAAACATACTTATTATTAGTAACCCAAAAGCGCCATGGAAACTCACGTGCTTCACCAGAGTTTTCAATTCCAATCCTTTTTCCGACCGATATGCTTTCCGGACAAAATCCTTTGGCAATATATAATGGAGAGGTTGTGAGGGGACGTCCATAGTCCTCTTTGGTAATGCCCAATGATTTTGTCAGTTTGCCAGGTCCGTCAGTTAATCTTGTCAGTTCATCTATTCCTCTTCTACTTTTCATTAGCCCAACGCCATACCAAGGCTCCACTGCGCGAATCAAAACGGCTTCAGGTTTTTCCTCCCCGCCTCTGGTCACATTGAACAGGCAATGTGTATGCATAAAATAAATGTAGGCAAGGCCGGAACGTTGAAACATGACCTCTGTTCTTGCTGTCCTCTTGTTTTGAAAGCAGTGTGCTGCCCTATCACTCGGACCGATGTAAGCTTCAGATTCTACTATATATCCTGCTGCAATTCCCTCATTAGTTTCTTTTACAAGAAGGCATCCTAGCAAAGCCTTTGCCAGTTCAAGAGTGGGCTGTTCAAAAAATTCCTGAGATATTGGAACGATTTCTTTATTAAATTCCTCCATTTTTATGCCTCCATTATATTTTAATAATTTTTCCTATGTAAAAGTCTTAATCATCTCAGCTGTTATTGAGAAAAATTGGAAGCTGTTTTATTTAGTGTTTATTCATAGCTTGTTCATTGTTTATTCATAATCATTATGTATTATAGTTTTTACCTTCAGTAGAATATTATTTTTAGGAGTGTAAAAATGAAAAAATTGATTCTTTCAGGACTTATAATTAGTGCATTAGGATTATCTGCATGTAGTAGTAGTAGTTCCTTAGTGAAGTCCGATGCAGGAAACATCACACAAGATGAACTATATCAGGCAATGAAAACCAAGTATGGAACCCAAACGCTTCAACAACTTCTTGTGGAAAAAGTCCTTTCAAAAGAGTATAGCGTTTCTAAAGCAGATATCGATGCAGAAGTAAAAAAATCTAAAGAGCAGCTAGGTGATCAATTTCTCTCAACCATACAGCAATATGGCTATAAAACGGAGGATGATTTCCGAAAAAGTGTAAAACTAAATCTGCTAGAGAAAAAAGCGGTGCATAAAACGGTTAAGGTGACGGATAAAGAGTTGAAAGATGCATACGCTGCCTATAAGCCAGATATTCAAGCACGTCATATTTTAGTAGAAGATGAAAAAACAGCAAATGATATTGAAGCTAAACTTAAAAAAGGCGAGAAGTTTGAAGATTTAGCTAAGAATTCATCCAAGGATACGGAGAGTGCCAAAAATGGTGGTGATCTCGGATGGTTTGGTTCTGGAGTGATGGACCCTGATTTTGAAAAAGCAGCCTTTGCCTTAAAGCAAAACGAAATCAGCGCTCCTGTCAAAACGCAATTTGGCTATCACATCATTCAAGTGACAGGAATAAAAGAAAAACAATCATTCGATAAGATGAAAGATACTCTTACGGATCAAGTGAAAGACTCGAAGGTAACGCAGGATATGGTTCTCAAAGTATTAAAAGAGGAGTTTAAAAAGGCAGATATAAAAATCTCTGATAAAGATTTGAAGAGTGCTGCGGAGTTTGCTTCCCCAACGGCAAATTCATAATAATAACCTAATTTAAAAAGCCATTTGTGAAATTTTCTTATTTCGCATATGGCTTTTTCTTTTACACATAATTTTATACAAATAATAAATTCCATTTTTTAAAAATTGAATAGAATTAAATATGTGAATTATAGAGCTTTGTGGAGGAGTCAAAATGGTATGGAAATTGGAATTTATTCATTAGCGGATTTAAACCCTGATCCACATACAGGTAAAACCATCAGCTCAAAGCAACGAATAGAAGAAATAATTAAAGCAGCAAAATTGGCTGATGAAGCTGGACTGGATGTATTTGGTGTGGGAGAACATCACCGTATAGAGTATGCAGTATCCACTCCTGCAGTCGTCTTATCAGCCATTTCTCAAGTTACAAAACAAATTAAGTTAACAAGTGCAACAACTGTATTAAATACTATAGACCCTGTTCGGTTATTTGAGGATTTTTCAACACTTGATCTTTTATCCAATGGACGTGCTGAAATAATGGCTGGACGTGGGGCATTTTTAGAGTCATTTTCACTATTCGGGTATGATCCAAAGAATTATGATGCATTATTTGAAGAACATTTGAAGCTCTTGTTACATTTAAATGCAAACGAAAAAGTTACCTGGAATGGCTGCTACCGTTCTTCATTAAAGGATGCTGAAATTGCACCGCGTCCGGTTCAACAAAAAATCCCGGTATGGGTAGCTGTCGGAAGTTCTCTAGAAAGTGCAGAAAGAGCGGGTAGATTAGGTACTGCCTTAGCAATAGTCATGCTTGGCGGGGATCCAAACGAATATAAGCCGCTGGTTGATTTATACCGAATAAGTTTTGCTCAAGCAGGTCAGGCATTAGGAAACGAGAAAGTAGGAGTTACAGGGCATGCTTATATTTCAAAAACGAGCCAGCAGGCTATTGAGGAATTTTACCCGTATCACTCCAATTATTGGTTCCAACTTAAGCGACAGCATGGGGTCATGCAGACTATTTCAATAACCGATTTTGAACGAATGTCTGGGAAAGAAACAGCCCTTTTTGTTGGAAGTTCTCAACAGATCATTGAAAAAATCATGGCTCAATATGAGCTCTTTGGTCACCAACGTTTTATTGCGCAAATGGACATAGGTGGGATGCCCTTTAAAAAAGTCGCCGAAAATATTGAACGATTGGCAACAGAAGTTGCACCCGTGATAAGGAAAGAAACCAAGAAATAAACATTTATAATACAAACTAAATTTTTATATCACAAAAGGCATCCAGTTGAGGATGCCTTTTTACTGTTAACCTAGCTATTCAAACTTCCTTTTAACCAGACGCGGGGACGGTATGGACCTACAGGGATTTGTATAAGGCATGTTTTTTCTTTCGAATTGATTCCGTAAAGGTCATCACTTTGGTTCGAGTCGAATCCTAATAGTGGGTGTCCCCCCATCTCTAGAGCACATGCTGTCAAGAGCAGCCTTTGCACGAGTATACCAGCTTCCATCTGCTGAATTCTGTATCCTCTATAGCCCAGTTCCTTTTTGAGGTGGTCCTTGTCTCCAACAACATGCAGACAGAGCGGAACCTGAAACAGGTTTACATTAGGCACTGTTAAACAATTTTGCAAATACTCCCGTAAATCCCCCTTAGATATTCTCCGAAGTGCATGAGTACTTTTGTCATAGACGTAAGCACCATCTTGAACACCTTCCACGTTATAAAAAGTGCCATACAAATTTAAACCTGTCTCAAGCTTCCCCTGTGTATTGTCAAGGTCTTTTTGATATGAAAATGAAGAAGTCTCATGTAACAAAGTGGATACTTTTGTTTGACTGATTTTCCCTATCATAAAATCAATATCTGGAGAGTGCCGCTCTCTGCAAACGGATGCTAGATCGTATGAAATTGCCTCCGGAAATGGCAGTATGGTTAACTCTGTACCTAATGCATTGTTAAGAGGAATATCTTGTTTTATGTTCACAAATGAATGTGTTATTTCGAACATCGAGGCTTTATTGATCTCTTTCAGCTCTGGGTAATCAATGACTCTCTTTGAACGGTTATATGTTACATGCTTGAGCAAAGGAACTTCCTGGGACAATTCCGTTGCAGAAATAGAAATATTATTTTCTATATTCATTTGGTCAACATTATAAATAGATAATGGGATCACAGCATATACACTTTCATCTTGTTCAGATAGCCCAAGCAAATGATTGATAGCACGATCTAGAAATTGGTAACACACCCGTGTTGAGAACCCCATCCTACCCGCCACTTCTAAGGATTGCCCAATAAGCACACCTGTATCTAACCCTTGTAACCTGTAAGAGAAATTATTGTATTTATAAAAATTTTTCCCAAAAACCGTCGATACAAAAACAGTGCAAAAACAATTTGAAAGATTATAACGATTTCCAAGGCTTCTGGATAGGTAGGAATCATAGTTACCTTCACGCAGCAATAAAAGGCGATGGTGTGCAACATCGTAGTGGTATACTCCCTCTGGCACATCCTCCAACTTTAAGTACACATATAATTCATTGGGATACAACGCTCCGCCAGAGGGAACAAATCTGCGAAACAACTGGGCGTAGCTTACAGCAGCATTTTCCTCGTTGTCTTCAATGAAAGCAGCTTGAGAGTATCGAGTAAGACCATATACATACCATAAGTAATGACCAAACTCCTCCAAGCTGGGTATTGAATTAGTTTCTCTCCCTTTGAGAGTTAACGGTACATCTGCGGTAAGTGGAATCTCTGGTAAGCCACGGTACAGTTTATAGGGAAGTGGTGCGTCTTCCCAATCCGGTTGCCAATCCGGCGGAAGAAGTTTATCAGTGTCAAAATGCAGATTGTATAGGAATGTATCTAGTTCCAACCTGAAACCCTCCTACTCTTGCGATTATGGAAAAGGATGGGGATATGGATTTAACTGTTCATATGTTAACGGATGCTTTTTAAACCCGAGTTTCACAGGTACGTTGAGTACCCGTTCAAGACCTTGTATACGTGTAAGGTGATGTCCAAATGTCATTGGCAGCATGCCAGGAATCAATACTTTTACACAAAATAAACCGTTCCGTTTGGTTATTGGTGTTGTTTGGTCAACCACAATGACTTCCAAGTCTAGCATTCGAAACCTATTTAGAATATCCTCAACATCATCCTTCAAATTAGCATTCACAGGTGGGCATTTAAATTCCTCAGCAAATGTACGTAAAGGTCGGTTTTCATCTAATAGAAAGCTCAAGTTCTCCTCTGCTTCTCTTAGTCCGTAAAGCATGCCATGGTCCTCCATAGTACGTACTGCAAACGGATCCTGTAACATCGCTTCATATTTCGGTCGATTTTTCTCCAAGATTTCGTCATGCCTAAACATCATTCCTGCAAGCTCGTAAATCGCACTTTTTACTGCCTTTACAGGATCAGGATTCGCTGCGGCTGCACAAATGAGGTTTGCTCCCTTGGATTTTCTGTTTTTGGCCACTGCCCAAACGCTTGGAATCTCATGTTCCATCGTCGAATTGTAAAAATACAGGTCATAACCAGCCACCTCACGAATCCGGCTCACCATCAGCTGCAATTCTTTGTCGTTCGCAGAACTAAGGTCGAGACGGGGAAGGGGGAGTTGTGCATACCAGGTTAATAAGAATGAGTCTCGCTCGACTACTTCCATAATGCCATGGAAAATGGCCTCCTCTAAACTTCCTCCTAATGCACAACCGTTGGAGGTCTCATAAACAAAGCCTTCTCCATATCCCAAACTGTAATAGGCCAGTAACTCCGGAACCAGAATAGAGCGTTCTTGTAAAAATGAATATCCCCAAACCCAATTCATTTGTTTATCAGGATGAAATGGTTTAAATGGAAAATGGGGTCTTGCATACTGTTCTTTCTCATGCAAACCTACCTTTGCAGGATTTAGTGCTTTTTCCGCTAAATTGTAATAACTATCACGAACTACCTTCCTTTTGCCGCGAGGTTCGATGCCGCAATATCTCTCCAAACCCTCTAAAATGGCAGTTAGTTCACTCATTTCATAAGAATTAGTCCTGCCTGCTACTCCCTCGTCCCCATCAAACAACGGCATGTTCACTAAAACATCGGCGAACGGCAGCTTGATATCCTGCATTTTCCCATTCATGATACCAGTCCGATAATCCAGATAATCTTTGACTAGCACGTTTTTTAATTCATCCATTGAACGACATCGGTAACCAGTGTGGTCCAATTTAGGACTAGATTCTAACTTAATGTACGCCAATTCAGATGTGTCTTTAGGTATTTGACTGCACATAGGGCATAACGAATTTGGCAAGAAAAAGTGGCTCGAGATCGTTAACGATTTCAGATTTGTAATGAACACCCGTTCTTCTACGCTGCTTCGTTCTCCTTGTAGAATCTTTTTCACTTCGTTGCTAATTAAGATCGCCATTTGTGATAATCCGGTTCGTGATGCCCATGCATCACGCAGTAAATCTTCTCCTGTTGCCACTTTCACCCGAAGCCCCCACATTTCTTGGCGGTCAGGTCCAGCTAACATAAGTCGTATGTCAGCACAGTGAGAACATCCCGGTACACCAGTGCGTACAAATGGACCAATGATTCCCTCACCAAACAAAACGAAACCTCGAAACCACGGAATAGCTAAAGCCCTTAACCTCTCTTCCGCTTTTTGATGAACGGATGGTTTCCAGGTATCATGCAGCACAAGAACTAATTCTGTATTTTCGGGAACCTCTTCAAGAATGCTTTGGCGCCTAACAAGATAGTTTGGGGACAATTGATCATAGACATAATCCGCTAATACCCCCTCACCATCTATAAGTATATGAGCAGCCATTAGGATCCCCCCTCCTTTACCTGAACACCAAACACCCCTGCCAGCTCTTGTTTTAAAAAAGGCTCAAAGGTAAGGTCATAGATTACTAGCCGATTGCGGTTCCTGTTCAATACCTGAATAGACGATTGTAATAGCTCCCTAGACGTAATTTCATCACAAGATGGGATATCCAGTTTGCTTTCGTTTTTTTCCAGAAAAACACTAGACTCCATCTCTTGCTTTACTGTGGAACTTACTTGGTTTTGAGCATCCAAAAGCGCTTGTTCCAATGCATTACGTAATGACAATGTGGTATTTAGACCTACGCTTGTGTACCAACGGTCCTTCGACCTTACCCATACCACAGGGAATCCTAGTACATCCCCTTTTAGACCAATTGTTGGAGCACCATTTAAGGTAGTCAAGGCATTAAAATAAAATCTGCATCTCTTATCTTCTAGGGCTCCCACCTTAATTCGATAAACCCTACTCTGTTGATTGACCTTTCTCTTTTTCAATTCTTCACCTAAATAGACTTGAAGGCCTCTACAAACAGCCTCTGCAATTGTTTCTCCAGAACCGATGCCAATAAATCCCTCAGGTATTTTCGCACCTACCTTATTTTTCTGATATTTGTATCCCAAAACGGACAAATTTATCATTTGTGAAACATACATTTCAATGCCTGTTAGCCCTGCCTCTTTTTTTGCTTCCTCATGTGTTAGTCCTGCACAGACAACTTCAGGAAGCAGCTCTGCCGGTCCCTCTGAAAAAGGGTTAACTGCTTGAACATAGCACTGTGCAAGTGGAAGTTGGGGTAAATTTCGTTCCTCCCAGGTATGGAAAATTCCTATTTCTTCTGACGTTAATCGACTGAAATATTCTAAGAGGTTACTTGTTGGTTCATTTCTGTCTGTTTCCTCTTTGAGGCGTAAATCAAAATCTTCCACCAGTCTTGGACTATCACATTTAGACGTACCCAATGGATGTGGGATAAAGTAAAGCCAGTCTCCTTCGAGGGTTTCAAGATCAAGCATGTAAATTTGATGACTCTCATTGGAATCTGCAATCCCTGTAGCCCTTTTGAAGAATTCGAATACTGAAACATTTGCCAGAATCGATCCCGCTGTTGAAGAGAAGGATTGAGGCGGCCGATTCTTTTTTAGTGCAGAATGATGGATTCTGCGCCAAGCGGACTCCCAGCATCCATCTGTATCCGGTTGATCGAATGGACCAGAAAGCCCCACCTGGTCTAAATAGATGGCTGGCATAAATGCCTTCTTTTCTTCTTTGCAAACCAGATTAAGATCCTTTAGCTCATTTATATTGCCATCCTGCGAGACATATAGAATCCAATCATAGGGCTGAACTGCTTCCCTCCAGAAACTGCTTCCTGCGTCTTTATGAAAGGGTACATACTTTATCTCGACTTCAGAATCGGTCTTACGGGCATTTTGCACCAGTTCATTTTGTCTCTGCCAATTGGTAGGAACGGAATCTGTAACCAAGACATTTAATTTGGGCAGACCTGATTCGATTAACGAGGAAACCAATGAACCCAGAAAGTGGCCAGAGCCAACAACCAGAACTTTCGCCTGACGGTATTCTTGAAAATGGTAAGCACCAGACCCCATAATATTCTCAATAAATTCGATTTGGGATGCATACTTTTCAAGAAGGTTTCGATTCAATTGATGGGGTTTATCTTTGCTTAGATCGCGTACAAAACCGTTGTTGTGCAACGTTTCTCCTATTTCGTATACCCTGTCTCGATAAGGGGTAGTTAATCCCATTGTTAATTCTCCCATTGTATGCTCCCCATTGAACATTGGAAGCAATTTTTCAATCCACTGATAGATTGTATTACCTTCCATTCGGAATGAGCTTAAGTTGTTTCTTAAATACACACCGCCATGTGGATCTGGAAGAAAGAAAGTATCCCTTTTGACCTTGAGACGTGAGGACGAGTCCAGTTTTGTCATTCAGCCCCTCCTTATTCATAATCGTACTAATTATGCACTATCAGTTTATGTACGATTTTTTGTCCAATATGATAAGAAAAGCGGAAGCTCATTGCACATGCGCTGGAGCTAGATAATGATCAAATGTATATACTTTTTTTAACACAGCCATAAATTTAAGAAGTGCCCCTGCGGGCAAATTACGCAAGGACACTTTTGATTTACAAAATTAATTTTTTCTTTAGGAAATGTTATCGGTGCACAACAGCTCAAACTGCCAAAGCAATTAAATGAAACCGAAACAACTAAAACCGAGGCCAATGCCGAAACAGCTGAAACCGAAGCAGCCAAAACAGCCAAAACCACCACAACGGAAGCCTCCACAGCCTCCACAACCTCCACAACGAAATCCTCCACAACCGCCGCAACGAAAGCCTCCACAGCCACCGCAATGTCCGCAGCCACCGCAACGTCTAGCCATAGATTGCAGGTCCTGGCTCTGAAGATCCATAGGAACTAACTGACCAACTTGGTAAGGGTCGATTCCCAACCCTTGTAGCTCATTTTGAAACATTTTGTATTCTTTCCTCCCCATTGTATTTAATGATCTAAGTTAACCTTGAATAGAGAGTAAAAAGGTCAATGCCAGTTCTATGAAACGAAATCATTAGTTAGATGTGTACTCTCTTCAACAAATTATGTTTTCATTTAGGTCTCTGTTACTAATCTAAGAGCCTATTTCGCGTTGAAGTATTTTAAACTGTTGCTAAAATAATACTTATGGTGATGCCTATATTCCGTACGCATATTTTTTGCCTTATATTTGGTTGGTCCATAAATCCCCTCTTAGCCTGTAATATTCCGTAAAAAAAGTCTCTCCACTTTACAAGCAGAGAGACTTTTTTCACACACACAACCTCATCATTATTCCCTTAAAACTAGAAGTGAACAGCACTCAACATGTACAGTATGCGGGAATAGATCAACTGGCTGTACAATCTTTAATTCATATCCAAATGGCTCAAGCTCTTTAATATCTGTAGCAAACGTGTCTGGATTACAAGAAATATAAACAATTCTTTCTGGTTTGGAACGGCCAATCTTCCTCATCACTTTACCTCCTGCACCCGAGCGGGGAGGATCAACCACTAATAATTCTGGATGACCAAAGCTCTCCAGTACTTCATCAATACCATTTCGCGCATCTTTGGCTAAAAAGTATGTGTTCGTAAGGCCATTATCAAGAGCATTGCGTTTCGCCGATTCAATTGAACTCTCCACAATTTCAATTCCAGCAAGTTTCTCTACTCTGCTGGCAAAAGGAAGAGAGAACGTACCTACCCCACAGAATAAATCAATCATCTTTTCCGTTTTCTTAGGTTCACCCATTTCTATTGCCAAGTCCACCAATTTTTGTGCTTGTGTTGGATTCGTTTGGAAAAATGTATCAAACCATAGACGGAAACGATAGCCATCCATTTCATCGTATATAAAATCACGTCCGGCTAATACATGGCTTTTTTCTGATTGCGTGCGGTCTGCCCAGTCAGTATTTTCAAGCCATAACAAGCTTTTTACTTGAGGAAACTTTTGTCCAATTCTGTCCACTAAATCTGCGGAAGCCTGCTCTAAATGAGCTTTCGGACTCTCTGTTGCAAAAAGAGCCAGCATGATTTCACCCGTTGCAAAAGATTGTCTTACCATTAAATGACGCAGCAATCCTTCATGTAAGTCTTTGTTATATCCAGTTAATTGGTGGTCTTTCACCCATGCAGCCACTTCCATCGCCGCTTCTACCATTTCTTTTCCGGCAATCAAACATGATTCGAGTGAAATGATTTTTCGGAAGTTCCCTTGCTCATGCAGCCCAAGTGAACCATCAGGTGCGAACGTAAACTCCATTTTATTTCGATAATGCCAAGGTTCGTCCATTCCCATCGTATCTTGTACGAGGTCTGGGTTATAGCCTTGCGCCTGAATTGCCTCTTTTACATGAAGAGTCTTCTGCTTTAGCTGGCCGCTATAATCCCAATGCTGCCAAACGCAGCCTCCACATTTTTCAAAATGAGGACATTGTGGTATGGTTCTTTCTTGATTCGCCTCAAGGATTTCCTCCGGCATCGCTTTTCTACGTCTTCGATCTGGTTGGTCAACAGTAACTCGGACCTTTTCTCCTGGAAGAGTCTGTGGGATCGTTAGCTTTAACTTACGTTTATTCCCCAGCTCGTTTTCAAGCCATTGAACCGCTTGACCTGAACCTTTTTCATCTAATGCATCTATTTTAACTAGCATTTCTTTTGCTGTAGTAACAGTCAATTTTTCTTCCTCCCAAATTACCTTTCTTACTCATTTAAAATATAGTAAATGTCTATTATGACATAAGTTTATCATTTTTTTAATCCTCTTTTACAAATATTAAAACCACCAAATTTTATTTTTAACGGGTTTACTTTTGGGGTGCAAAACTTTAAAATGCAGGTCAATTTTCTATTCATTCTCGTATTATTTCACAATTTAATTCACGAGAAAAATCACACTAGGACTTGTCCTTCATAACCTGGATGAAGACATTTTTCTTGTTGCCAAACCGAGTTTTTGTCCTTCATTACACGGATGAAGGACATTTTTCTTGTTGCATAGACTAGTTTTGTCCTTCATTACACGAATGAAAGACATTTTTCTTGTTGCCCAACTGAGTTTTGTCCTTCATAACACGGATGAAGGACATTTTTCTTGTTGCATAGACTAGTTTTGTCCTTCATTACACGAATGAAAGACATTTTTCTTGTTGCCCAACTGAGTTTTGTCCTTCATAACACGGATGAAGGACATTTTTCTTGTTGCATAGCCTAGTTTTGTCCTTCATTACACGGATGAAGGACATTTTTCTTGTTGCATAGCCTAGTTTTGTCCTTCACAGCCTAGGTAAACACATTGTTTTGATTAGCCCTGGGGGAATGTAAATTATTTTGTGTAAATGGTTAAATCCTATATGATTTGACTATATTGAAACTAAAGTGTTCTTACCTACTAGGGGGATAGGGCAATGCTGGGGAGCAACCCGAGCACCTAGTAGGGTTCTGTACAAAAGGAGAGAGGATTTTTCCTCTCTTTTTCCTTTTGGGAGAACGAAAGCGATAAACCCTTAGGGCAGAGCCCTAACTTAACTACGTCAATTATTTCCCAAGCCGGCCCTCAAACATGATATCAAACTGCTGTCTACATTCTAACCATCCAGGAATAGGATTAGACCATTTATCTGTAACTCCAACAGTCGCAAGGTAAACAATTTTCCTTAATGCATTATCCGTTGGATAAGCAGTTTTTGTTTTTGTGACTTTCCTTAGTTGTCTATGGAATGCTTCAATAGTGTTGGTTGTGTAAATTAACTTTCTAATCTCTACTGGGTAAGAAAAGAAAGTCGTGAGTTCTAGCCAGTTGGTCTCCCATGATTTAATAACAGAAGGATATTTCTTTCCCCACTTTTCTTTAAACTCATCAAATTCCAATTCTGCTTGTTCAATTGTATATGCTTTATATACCTTTTTTAAATCGTCCATAAGTTCCTTACGGAATTTGTGAGGAACACACTTTACATTATTTCGTAATTGATGAATGATACAAGACTGAATATCTGTTTTCGGAAACGTGGCATTAATTGCCTCTGAAAATCCAGAAAGCCCGTCTTTACAGGCAATTAGGATATCTTGTACACCACGACTCTTCAAATCTTGGCAAACGTTCAACCAAAAACTAGCACTCTCATCTTCGCCGATCCAAATACCAAGAATGTCCTTAATACCATCTGTATTTACGCCTAAAACTGTATAAGCTGCCTTACTAACAATCCTATTTTCATGCTTAACTTTAAAGTGTATTGCATCCAAAAACACAATAGGATACACAGGGTCTAGTAGACGGGACTGCCATTCATAGACAAGAGGCAACACTTTGTCTGTAACCTTACTTACTAAACTAGAAGAGACGTTAATACCATAAATATCCTTCATGTGGTCCTCAATATCCCGTGTGGACATACCTTTAGAATAAAGGGCAATTATTTGATCCTCTAATCCATTAATAGAGGTCTCATATTTCTTTATAATCTGCGGTTCATATTCACCTTTACGATCTCTAGGGATATTTAACTTGGTTTCACCTAACTTAGATTTAATGGTCTTTTTACTATAGCCATTCCGGCTATTTCCCGTATTGATACCTTTAGAATCATGTTTGGAGTACCCAAGGTGCTCCTCAATCTCAGCCTCGAAAACCTGTTGGAGAGTCTCCTTGAAAAGGTCCCTAATCATGGCATGAATATCGTCCACTGTTTCACATTGACCTGCCAATTCTCTAATTGTCATATCCCTATAATTTTGCATAAATGATCATCTCCTTAATTGGTAAGTATAACCATTTACACAAAACTATAGACGTTCTCAGCCCTGGATTTTCAATTTAATAAACACCTAAAATCACACTAATTTTCACAAGCCTTCCAATAATTATTTCAGCCCTGTGAATTGTTTTGTGATTTCATTTGTGAAAAGTTTGTAAAGGTTAATAGAAAACCTGCTTTACCAACAAAATAACGCATTGGAATTCATATGTGAATTCCAATGCGTTAATATTTGCGATTTACTTGTTTGCACCTTTATAGTAAACCCGTTATTTCTATTTTTTGTGGTTTTAGTGTTTATTACTTTGTTATAAGTAGGGCATTTACCAAAATTTATTCCTTCAACCCAGCTGATAAATTGGAGCCTTTAATAAAATAGCTCTGGAACAAAAAGAAAATAAGAATGATAGGAATCAGAACCATTACTGACATGGCCATCAAATAATTCCATTGGGTTTGCACACTACCTTTAAAAGTTTGAAGGCCCAGCTGCAATGTATAAAGCTTTTCATCGCTAAGATACAACAGTGGAGTTAACAGGTCATTCCATGCACCTGTAAAGGAAAAAATGGCAACCGTAAGTAACGCAGGCTTAACTAGAGGCATAACGATGTACCACCAAATGCGGAAATGGCTTGCACCGTCCATTATGGCAGCCTCACTGAGTTCGTTCGGTACTGTCATCATAAATTGCCGAATCAGAAAAATATTAAAAGCACTACCTAAAAAAGCAGGTACAATTAACGGTAGATACGTATTGACCCATCCTAATTTTGAAAAAAGTATGTATTGTGGGATCAAGGTCACAAATCCAGGTATAATCATGGTCGAAAGAACAAGAACAAAAAGCACATTCCTCCCTTTAAAATGAACCTTTGCAAACCCATAAGCAACAAAAGAGTTGATTAAAACATTCCCTACCGTGCTGGCAACGGCAATTAGTAAGGTGTTCATACTCCATCTTGTAAAATCCCCCGTTTTCCAAGCATCAATATAATTGGAAAATTGGAAATGCTTCGGAAAAAAAGAGGGTGGAAACTGCAAAATCTCCTGTGTTGATTTTAAGGAAGTAGAAATCATCCACCAAAGTGGTGTCAATAATACGATGCTCCCTAATAGTAAAATGAGAAATACAACCAAATTCTTAAGGTTCCATTCCTTCTTACGATAAAAGGTTAATTCTCTTGAATCTCTCATTTTCCATCTCCCCCCTCATAGAAAACCCATTTCTTTCCTGCTTTTAAATTCAGTACGGTTAACACCATGATAATAACAAAAAGGAACCACGCCATGGCAGACGCATATCCCATATCAAATGATTTAAACGCATTGTTCCACATGTGCAGATTATAGAAGAGCATAGAATTAGCTGGACCTCCGCTGCCATTTTGGGTCATCACATATGCTTCCTGAAAAATTTGAAAAGAACCGATTGTACTGGTAATCACATCAAAGAAAATGATAGGTGTAATCAACGGAAGGGTGATATGAAAGAACTTTTGCCTACTGTTCGCTCCATCTAATTCAGCTGATTCATACAAGGATGGTGAAATACCTTGCATTCGGCCGAGATATAATAACATCCCGCCACCCACACTCCACATTTTCATCAAGATTAAAGCTGGTTTTGTCCACTTAGGATCGAATAGCCAGTTAGGACCTTCGATTCCAAACATATGTAAGAATTGGTTAACTAGTCCCGTAGAAGGGCTTAACAGTTGCATCCATAAAAAGTAAACCGCTACCCCCGATAGGATAGCAGGAAGATAAAAAATGGTACGAAAAACTTTTATTCCTTTTATTCTTTGATTCATTAAAACCGCAGCAAAAATTGCCCCGGCTGTAGTTAAAGGAACAGAAAAAATAACATAATAGAGGGTATTCCACAGGGAAGTCCAAAACATATCATCCAAGGTGAACATCTTTTTGTAATTATCTAGACCGATAAAATTCATCTTTGAGGTAATATTGTAATCTGTAAAACTGGCAAAAAGAACAAATAGTAAAGGCCCGGCTGTTAACCCTACAAATCCCACAAGCCAAGGTAAAATAAAAACATAGCCAGTAACATTTCTTTTCCATTTCACTCGGGAAACATTAGAGGGAATGGCCGCTTTAGAAGCCTTTTGGGTAAGTTGAATTTTTGGTAGTGTTGTATCGATTTGCTTCATTGTCGCTTTAACCTTCCTTTCTTTATACACGAAGAGAAGCTCGATAGCTTCTCTTCTCGCATACTATTTCTTCATCTTTTCTACATCTTTTTCCGCCTTCTCCAAAGCATTCGAAGGTGAACTTTTACCTTGAGTTGCAGCCTCTGCTATCGGATTAATCCGGTTTTGATAATCAGGATAATGAATAGGAACTGGCGACATCGTGGTGTATTGTAAGGCGTTAACCGCTTCTTGATAGACTTTTTTGGAATCACCCGTTAAATCCTTCAAAGCACTTTCAGCGCCATTAATATTAGCGACGTTATCATAATTCTTTTCAGCCCAATATTTTTGTGCTTTTTCACCGGTCAAATATTTAATAAATTCAACTGCTTCTTTCGGATGCTTGGCACCTTTAGGAACCTCAGCAACGAATCCGCCTCCATCGCTCCAATGTTTACTATTCTCATTGAAAGAAGGAATTGGGGCTACACCAAAGTTCATCTTCGTGCCTGAATCACGGATTTGTGTATAGAATGTTGCCACATCTGTATACATAGCAACTTTTCCTGAAATAAACGGATTGGCTTGTCCATTGCTGAATTCAGCTTGATAATTTTGGATCGTTTTATCCCCGTAATGCTTTTGCCAATCTGCCAGCCACTCTAGTGCTTTTACTTTGTTAGGGGTATTAATTTTTAACTTTCCATTTTCAATATAGCCCTTTCCGTTATCGGCATTTTTTAGCCAGCTTGGCGCTCCAAAGCCCCCAAACAATGGATAAAATCCGATTCTAGTAAATTGTCCGTCTTGCTTCCTATCGAGTTTCTGTGCATATTCCTCTAATTCTTCCCACGTTTTAGGCGGTGTATTGGGGTCTAATCCAGCCTCTTTAAAGGCATCTATATTATAGAAAAGCAACCTAGTATCCGTGGTGAACGGAACGGCGTAAGGCTTCCCTTTATATAAAACCGTATCCCATAAATTCGGGTAGAATTGCTTTTTGAAGGTATCTGCTTTTATGTACATTGATAAATCTTCTGCTTGATTGTTTTCCGCGCGCTGGGCCACACTATTAATATCATTAATGACAACATCTGCAGGATTTCCTGCTGCAACTGCGGCAAGATTTTTGGTCCAAATATCTCCCCAAGGGATAAATGTATGTTTCACAATGATTCTATCTTGTGATTGATTAAAATCATTAACGATTTTTTCAATGACCGGCCTTCTTGTTTCTGAGCCCCAAAAGGTCCAAAAGTTGACTACTACCTTCCCTTTTGTGTTAGCCGCTTCCGTTTTACTGGAACAGCCTGATAGGATCGTTGATAAAATGAGGATTACTACTAATAAAAAACTACTAATCTTTTTTGTCATTTGACCATGCCTCCTTAGATGTTTTGTTTTTTTATAAAAAACAACCCGATTACACTAGGAGGAATACCCACGTATTTGTCTAATAAACCTGCTTATTGTCAAAATAGGAAGAAAGTACGAGAATTGCATGTAGCCAAGGAGAGTTCCCTAACCAGCAAAAATTGCTTCAGTAAAATACATGTTCGGCCTTTTGATGCCTTGAAACAAACTTATTATTAGTAACCCAGAACCGCCAAGGATAGTCCCGGGCTTCACCAGAGTTGTCAATTCCAATTCTTTTTCCCGCCGAAATGCTTTCTGGACTGTAGCCTTTGGTAAGATACAACGGGGGAATCGTTAAAGGGTGCCCATAGTCCTCCATTGTAATCCCCAATGATTTTGTCAGTTTGCCGGGTCCATTTGTCAGCCCTGTCAGATCGTCCATTCCTCTCCGGATTTTCATAAGCTCTATACCGTACAGAGGTTCGAGTGCACGAACCAAAACGGCTTCTGGTTTTTCTTCACCTCCGCTGACAACATTAAAGAGGCAATGTGTATGCATTAAATAAGTATAGGCAATTCCGGAACGGTGGAACATGACCTCTGTTCGTGCAGTCCTTTTGTTATTATAACTGTGTGCCGCCCTGTCATCTGGACCGATGTAAGCTTCTGTTTCAACAATGTATCCAGCCGTAATACCCTCGTTTGTTTCTTTAACAAGAAGGCACCCTAGCAATGCCTTAGCAAGTGTAATCGTAGGTTGTTCATAAAATAAAGCAGGTAACGGAATAAAGTTCTTTGAAATATCTTCCAATTGATTTACCTCCTTTAGCTATTTCTTTTCTTCTACTTTATATTTACCCGTGTTTCTTTTATTTAATAGGCAGCTTGGGAATATTACAATAAGGTCATTTGCATAAATTTTTACGATATGGGAGGAAATCAATGGGAATTGTGACAGGAGCAAAATTTCATCTATATAAAGAGAAAATATTATCTTTACAGTTGCCGTTATCCGATCATGACCTATTAAATTCAACTTTCTTATTAGAAAAAGATGTACAGAAAAAATTAGAGGTCTATTACACCCCTTTTGATTATATAAATGAGTACGCAAAGATGGTTATAGCAGGCATTACACCTGGACTCCACCAAATGAAAAAAGCGTATACAACTGTTATTGAGAATAGACATTTAAGTGACGAGGAACTACTTCATCAAGTTAAAAAAAGTGCAAGCTTTGAGGGATCAATGAGAAACAACCTTATTTCCATGCTTGATGAACTTGAATTGCCGAGATATCTAGGCATTTCATCTTCAAGCCAACTTTTTGGTGAAGCCAGTCATCTTGTTTACACTACCTCCATCCTTCCATATGCAGTATTTTACAATCACCAAAATTTTAACGGTTCAAGGCCCAATATTCTAAAAACTGACATACTATTGGCATATGTAAATAAATATTTTATGAAAGATATCTCTAAGATTGAAAATCCATTGATAATCCCTCTAGGTGTGAATGTTAGTAAAGTTCTTACCTATTTTTATAATGAAATACCTATTTTGAGAGGATTCCCTCATCCTTCAGGGAGTAACGGCCATCGGCACAGACAATTCCGCGAGAATAAAGAGGATATGAGTAGACAAATCGAGAATTATTTTACAGACCATTCGTTAGGAGTATAGTACATATGGAAAAAATCGCTGTCATTTCAGATATTCATGGAAATATCCCTGCACTAGAATCCGTGCTTAGTGATATCAATTCTAGAAACATTAAGAGAATTATTTGCCTAGGTGATTTGGTAGGCAAAGGCCCCCAATCTAGTATGGCCATACAAATAATCCAAAAGCATTGTGAACGTGTGATTAGAGGAAATTGGGATGATTTTTTTCCTAAACCCCAAGAAGCGGCCACAATTAAGTGGCATCAAAACCAATTAACCATAGACCAAATGGATTATTTAAAAAACCTCCCCTTTTCCGTTGAGTTTATGATGAGCGGAAAACTAGTCAGAATGTTTCATGCATCACCCAAAAGTGTGTATGAAAGAATACAGCCATGGGACTCGATCGAACGACGCTTAAGTATGTTCGAAAACACTGCATTCACAGAAAATATAGCTGGAGAAAGGGAGCCAGATGTCGTTTGTTATGGAGATATTCATAATGCTTATCAGCAAAATATAAAAGGTAAAACTTTATGCAATGTCGGTAGCGTTGGTAATCCACTTGATCTCACTCAAGCCTCCTATGCCATACTTGAGGGAGCATATAACCAAACTGAAAAAGGAGTGTTTTCGATACAGCTTGTTCGTGTTCCATATGATATAGAATTATCAATCCAATTAGCTAAAGAAGCGGCAATGCCCGAGCTTGAAGAATATATTCAGGAATTAACGACGGCAAAATATAGAGGGTTAAATAAATAGTGGAATTTTTAAAGGCATGAATTCGAGTAAGTCTCGAACTCATGCCAAAGAGTGGTTCTAATCATACGCGCCAAATTTTCGTATTTAGAACAAATCAAGCTGCCCCACTATTTTTGTCCCATGTACCTCACTTATTTTAAGTTTACTAGTGATAAAATTTAGGTTTCTGTCTGTAATTCCACCACCGGGCATTATGGTGATTTTGTCTTTCGCATAATCTACATATTCCTTCAATCGACTTAGATTGTCTTCAATTGAACTAGAACTTGGCCCTCCATGAGTTAAAATCCGATTCACACCATGCTCAGCAAGCCAATCAATAGCATCAAGTTGATATTCGGGTATAACATGATCAAATGCCATATGAAAGGTGACATCAAGCCCTTTCGCAGATTCCAGCAACTGGAGCATAGGCTTCTCATCTATCCAGCCAGAACGATTCAAACAGCCAATAACCACTCCGTCTGTCCCTAACTCTTTTAAATGTACAATATCATTATGCATAATCTCGATTTCTTCTTGGGAATAGATGAAGTTTCCACCTCTAGGCCTAACCAAGATCATTACCTTCGTATGGTGAAGGTGACAATATGTAATGGTTTTTACAGCTACCCCGTGACTAACGGTGGTACCCCCTACTGACAGGTTGTCACATAGTTCAATTCGATTTCCACCACGCTCAATAGCCCTAGGAACCCATGTGAAATTCTCTACACAAACTTCTTTAAGCATACAATGTCATCCTTTTTGTTTGAAACTTAACCTTAGTATAATAATTAATAGTATACTGTTGAAGAAAAATATCCCCTCATTAAGGGACCAAATGTAAATTTATTAATAGTAAACAGTCGCTTAATTTACCTTCTTAGGCCCTTTCCAGTACATCTCACGCAAACGGTATTTTTGCAGTTTACCAGTAGCAGTTTTTGGTAATACTTCTACAAATTCAACTGATTTGGGAGCTTTAAAGTGGGCCATGGTATCTCTGCAGAATTGAATGATTTCCTCTTCCGTGACCACTGCTCCCGGCTTCTTTACAATAATCGCTTTTGGTACTTCGCCCCATTTTTCATCGGGAATGGCAATAACCGCCGTTTCTAATACAGGAGGATGCTGTATAACACACCTTCTACTTCTGTAGAAGAAATGTTTTCTCCGCCGGAAATAATCAAATCTTTGGCTCTGTCTTGAATTTCAATATACCCATCCGGATGCGTGACCGCTAAATCTCCAGTGTGGAACCAGCCATCTCTAATCGCTGCGGCTGTATTTTGCGGATCTTTATAATAGCCTGACATTACGACATTACCACGAGTAACGATTTCCCCTAACTCTCTTCCATTCCAGTCCACTTCTTCTCCGTCCTGGCGAACCACCTTTGTTTCTCCATTAAACGCGAGCTCAATCCCTTGTCTCGCCTTAATTGCGGCTTGTTCATCAGTGGATTTTGTATTAAATTCACTTTTCCATTCGCAATAAAGAATAAATGGTGAAGTTTCTGTCAGACCATACACATGGATCATATTTAAACCTAAGACTTCCTGTGCCTTTTGAATCAAAGCTGCTGCTGGAGGTGCACCTGCAGTCGCCATGCGTGGATGTGTCTTGACTTTTATTTCCTGTGCCTTAGAATCATTTACTAGCATATTCACGACGGTTGGTGCCCCACATAGCAATGAAATCTTTTTGTTTTCAAATAAATCAAGGATTAATGGTGGATCGACCTTGCGTAAGCAAACATGAGTAGCACCGGCCGCAGTTATGGCCCAAACTCCTCCCCATCCATTCGCGTGGAACATTGGCAATGTATGAAGATATACATCTTCTTGATTTACACCTAGGTGGTACATGAAATTAGCAGCATTCAAATAATTTCCACGGTGGGTTAGCATGACACCTTTTGGATTAGAAGTCGTTCCGCTCGTGTAATTTAATGTAAGCAGTTGATTTTCGTCGATTTGAACAGAGGTAAATTGCTCCTTTTCCATAGCATGCTGAATAAAGTTCTCATAATCAACGCCTTTTAATGTAGTATCATGGCCCGGTACCTTTACAATAACTATTTGACTTAATGAAAGGTTATCGACGATTTCCTCGATCGGTTCAGCAAACTCCTCATCGATGATTAGCATTTTTGCATCGCTGTGCTTGATAATATATTCTAAGTCTTTTGCTGTTAATCGATAATTCAACGGCACCATCACTGCACCAAGCTGGCAAATACCATAAAAACACTCCAACATGTAATGGGTGTTTGGCAGCATGACTGCAACATGGTCACCTTCTTGAATACCCTCCTGATACAATGCAGTAGAAAGTTGGTCGACACGTTGTCCAAATTCTTCGTATGTAAATTCTTTGTCACCATCAATCACTGCTGTCTTTTTTGGATAATACTTGATTGCTCTCCGTTTCCAGTCCAGTGGTGTTAGTGGTGAAAACATATAATCCCTCCTTCAATGTTTTTAGAAAATTCTTATAATATTTTCTCTGTTGTTCCAATTTATTCCTCTAAGATTATTAAAAAATCATATCCCAGCAAAAGAAAATATTGATGAAGAAGTAGTAAACATTGTTTTTGGGGCTAACGGGAAGGTTTCGAATATAACTTTAATGAGGGTGTCCCAAAAGTATAATTTTTAGGGACACCCCTTTTTTGTGCATAAAAAAATAAGAAAATCGTTCTTTTTGGTATAATTAAGTCACCACAACACAATTATCCGAGAAAGGAAAGATTTTCTTATGTACAAACAGTAAACACGAACCAATTAACACTTCCAATGGACATTCAAGTTTTAATTCCCCAAAAACACCTTGCCCGACTGATCAACTTTGCAGTCGATAAAATCAATCCTACTATTTTTTCGTCCCTGTATCCTGGTGGAGGTCGACCTCCATATCATCCACAAATGATGTTAAAAGTCATTCTTTATGCGTATTCAAATCGAATTTACTCGTCCAGAAAAATCGCGAAGCAGCTTAAGGAGAACATCATCATTATGTGGCTTTCGGGTGAGCAACAACCTGATTTCCGTACCATTAACCGATTCCGTTCTGAACGGTGAAAGAAGTAATTTATGAAACCTTCTTTTCCGTCGTTGACCTCCTTCATGAAGAAGGTTTAGTGAAGCTGGAGGACTATTTCTTGGACGGTACTAAGATTGAGGCGAATGCAAATAAGTATACCTTTGTGTGGCGTAAATCTACTGAAAAATATGATAAGAAACTCGATGAGAAATTCCAACAGATTATATTGGGTATCGAACAAGTGATGAAAGAAGACGAAGAAGCAGAACAGAGTCTAGACTTGGAGGGAAAATTAGAAGAATCACCAATTACTTCCGAGAAAATCGCTGATACCGTTAAGAAATTGGAGGAAAGGCTGGAACGGGATCCTAAGAACAAACCTTTAAAGAAAGCAAAGCGCCAGCTGGAGAAAGATCTACTGCCTAGAAAACAAAAGTATGAAGAACAAAAAGTGATATTAGAAGAGCGGAACAGTTTTTCAAAGGCCGATACCGATGCGACCTTTATGCGCATGAAAGAGGATCATATGATGAACGGTCAGCTAAAACCTGGCTATAATGTCCAAATTGGGACTGAAAATCAATTCATTGTTGGATTTAGCCTTCATCAACGTGCAGGGGACCCGGGCTGCCTAATCCCTCACTTGGACATATTAGAGAAGTATAACCGTCCAAAACCAAAGTCCATTATTGCCGATTCCGGTTATGGAAGCGAAGAAAATTATGCCCGTTGTGAAGAAGAGGAAATAGAAGCTTTAATCAAATACAACACTTTTGATAAAGAGCAAACCAAGGCATGGAAAGAACAAATTGGGCGAGTTGAAAATATGACATATAATGAAGAGTTAGATGAGTGGATTTGTTCAAATGGAAAACGTCTTGTGTTCCAATATGAAAGTCGTCGAAAATCAGACAATGGGTACGAATCCATCAAACCAGCATATCGATGTACGGAGTGCCTTAACTGCACGTTCCAAACTTCCTGCGCCAAAGACAAAGACACAAAGACCGTTCAGGTCTCAATAGAAAATCAAAAGCAACGAAAAGAAGTGTGAGAAAGGCTAACCTCTGAAGAAGGAGAACAAAAATACCGAAAAAGAAAAATCGATGTAGAACAGTCTTTGGACAAATTAAACACAACCAGGAGTTTAAGAGGTTTGCATTAAGAGGCCTATCCAAAAATACCACGGATTGGGGTCTTATTTGTGTTGCCCATAATCTAAAAAAATGGGAATCAACATCAAGGAAATTGATGAAGATAACGAAAAAATAGAGGGGATTTCTCTCTCTTAGGTAACATAAATTTCCAAGTAACACCAAATAATGAAGACAAATAAAAAACTAACTCAAAAGAGTCGTCATTCAACGACCTTTTGAGTCTGCCTCTTTTACTTATACTCTTTGTTTCTTTACGGATACCAACAAGATGCTAAATAGGACACACGCAATGCCAACCAAATGATACCAAAGGATTTTTTCTCCTAACATTAAAAACGAGAAACAAATGGCACTTACTGGCATGAATGCAGTAAATACTGCAGTTGCACCACTCGATAATACTTTAGCAGATTGATTGATCAGCAGTACCGCCACAACGGAAACAGCAACTGCTGATTAAATAACTAGAAACACATCATTTCCTGTAACTTTAGCAAAATCAAAAAGGAAAGCTTCTGAAACAGCAAAGGGAAAAGAGAGGATTGCTCCAATTGTGATGACGATGGTACTAACGGCAAGCGGACTGATCTCTTTCGAAACTAATTTTCCAAATGTAACAAAAAATGCTTCACCGGTTACAGCCAATAATATAAGGACATTCCCTAATAGAGAGTAAACCGTCCCAGATAAATTACCTGTTAATCCAAATATGTTTATAAATAACGTACCAGCTAATGCGATTCCAATCCCTAGCATTTGCTGGATGCCTAGTCTTTCCTTGAATATGAATACGGAGACAATCGCAACTAATGCAGGTGTTAAACTGGTTATTATTCCACTTTCTATTGCACTTGTATACTTGGAGCCAAGTAATAGAAAAATACTAAACAAGAACACTCCTAGAAAGGCCTGGATAAACAAGACCAATGCATCCTTTTTCGATAGGTTTGGAAACCTTTTTTCTTTTTTTAATAGAATAATGGTTAAAATAACTGCTGCAATGCCAAGCCTTAATTCCGAAAATAAGAATATGGGAAGAGTTGCCGCGGCTACTTTGTTAAGTGCCACAAACACACCGACAATACTCATCGCAATAATAGTTTTTATATATGCCATTCCTTTTGTTGTCATTTATTATCATTCTACTCCCCAATTTTAATTTTTAATGAGAAAGTTAATCCTGGATCCACTTAGTGTTCCAGGTAGAAACCAATTACATAAAACGATACATGGAAATTTGACGATCTTTGTGTTGTTCATAAAGCTTTTCAACCGTTTCTTGATTGGCCGCTTCTTGTATGCTAATTTCACGTTTTTTAATCGTAATCGATAAGAATAAAATATTTATGGTCATTTCTGTTCACTTCCTTTTTCAATTTAGCAGGAATATAATAATTTTTTTATGTTCTACAGAATCATTTTACTAATCTAACTCTATTTAAAACCGCAATAAATTTGTGTGTTTCCGCAATTATCAAGTATTATTCCGCCATGTAAGGGGCATTGGTTGAAAAAAATGGATAAAAAAACGACGAGCTATCCATACGTAAGTTTAGGTGGAAAAAAGTCTAATGAAAAAGGTGAGGGTGATTCAGGCAAAATGTCTTTGGCCAAGGGAACAAAGGTGAAAGCACAGGAAGAATTAAGTAATGGCATAAGAAAACTCCGGCCCAATAATGAGCCGGAGTCCTTAAGCCTGCTTTAATTCTAACTTTCGTGCAATCAGTGACAAAGAATAATTAACGATAAAATACATCAACGCGACAATTACAAAAAAAGGAATGACATATGATCCCTTTTGCGCATAAATTATTTGGCTGTTGTGTAATAAATCCGGCAACGCGAATGACGACAGCTAATGAGGTATCTTTAAGCAGAGAAATAAATTGACTAACAATAGGTGGAACCATTCTTCTTAGGGCTTGGGGCATGATGATATAGCGTAATGTCTGTATGAACTGCTGCCCATCCTGACGAGAAACACGATATAAAATTAATTTTTAATCCATTTATCCTTAATCTCATCGTACTTGCCTGAATCCTTCAGGCTTTTTAATGTTTTATTCGAAGCATCGACAAGCTCTTTATTGCCTTTTTTCACAGCTATCCCATAAGGTTCTTCAGTGAACGTTCCTCCGACCAGTTCAAAAGTCGGATCTTCTTCTACCATACCATAGAGGATTGCATCATCTGTAGTCAGAGCATCACCCTTACCTGCCTTTAAAGCTGTAAATGCTTCAGCATAGTTTTCGAATTCAAGTATGGATGTTTCAGGAGCTTTCTCACGAATATTTATAGAAGATGTCGACCCTTTAACAGCAAGAACGGTCGTTCCTTTTTTCAAGTCTTCAATACTCTTAACCTTGCTTCCTTTTTTCACAAGTAATGATTGGCCAGCGTCAAAATATACATCAGTAAAATCAACTTCTTTTTTACGTTCTTCAGTAATTGTCATGGTAGCGACTACTGCATCAACCTTGCCATTATTCAGGAGACCTACCCTAGTTTTTGAAGTAACCTCAACGTACTCAGGCTTAACATCCTTCCCAAACATTTCTTCGGCTAGCGCTTTGGAAAGATCGATATCAAACCCTTCCACCTCACCAGTCGATGGATTTTTCAATCCAAACAAACGGGTATCATATTTTACCCCAAAAACCATTTTTTTATCTTCCTTGATTTGTGCAAGTACATCCTTGCTTTTGCTTGTAGAGGCCTTGTCCCCGCCGCAGCCGGCAAGAAATAAGGCAGCCATTGTTGTGACTAACGCCATCTTAACGAATTTTTTTTCTTGAACATTCCATTTCCCCCTATTAATGATTTAATATACGGCTGAGAAATAAGCGAGCCCGTTCCTCACGGGGATTCTCATAAAATTCAGCCGGAACTGCTTCTTCTAATATTTGTCCTGCATCCATAAATACGATTCGGTCAACAACCTCCCGGGCAAAGCCCATTTCATGGGTTACTACGACCATCGTCATGCCTTCTCTGGCAAGGGTTTTCATTACATCTAGGACCTCCCCAATCATTTCGGGATCAAGTGCTGAGGTCGGTTCATCGAAAAGCATGATTTCCGGTTTCATTGCAAGGCCGCGGGCTATTGCTACTCGCTGCTGCTGGCCTCCGGAAAGCTGGGAAGGATAAGAATCAGCCTTATCTAATATACCTACCTTATCAAGATAATGTCTGGCTGTTTCCTTAGCTTCTTTTTCAGATTGCCCCAATACTTTCATAGGAGCAAGAGTGATATTTTCAAGCACTGTTTTGTGGGGATATAAATAAAAATGCTGAAAAACCATTCCAATATTACGTCTTAGCTTATTGATATCGGTTTTTTTATCCCCTCTGATATCCCATTTACGGTGAGTGTCCCGTCAGAGATTGATTCTAGATGATTGATACAGCGCAGCTAAGTACTTTTCCCTTAACCGGATGGTCCTATTACTACAACTGCTTCACCTTTATTGATTGTAAGATTAATATCTTTTAAGACTTGAAAATCCCCATAAAACTTATTTACTTGATTAAATACAATCATTCTTGACCTCCTGATATAAAACCAAATAATTATGTAAATTCAACTATTAACAATTTTCAGAATGACTGTTTTTTTGTAGAATTTTAGTACTTTCTAGTTAAATCGAATTAGAATGCTAGATATACAATGGGTGTACATACATATCGAAAGTTTATGACGCACGATTAAAGACAGTTCTATCGGTTACTTGATCAGTTTGGTCCTTATGACGCTCTTTAAAGACAGTTTCCTATTTCCTTCATCAGTTTTGTCCGTCAAGAAGGCAGCGCCTTTTACATATAATAAATATAGAAAAACGAAGGGAATTATCCCTTGGGTTTAGTCTTAATAACAGTATTATGCCCACCACTTATCAACCTTTAGTTCTCTTTGCACTTGTATTGGTGATTTTCCAAAGAGCTCTTTAAAGTCGATGTCGAATTCCAAAATTTTCAGCTCAGCATTCTGCAATATGTTATCAAGTTGTTGTCGTACTGCGAACAAATTCCCCCTTTATTACGATTGCCTAAAGTGATATTTATCATTTTTACAGGTTTTATGTTATTTTTGCAAATTATCAGAAATACAGGTTTTGGAAATTTCCTCTTTACGAGAAACTGAATTTCCATGCAGGGATACGGCAAACAGTAATTGTCTTGGTCAATCACCATAAAAGAAAAGGGTTAACTCAAGCCCATAATAAGCAGAAAGTTAACCCTTTTCTTATTTTTAGCTAATCGCTACAACCATTTCCTTCATATGTTCGATCGATTGCTTTGTAAACTCATCAAAGATATTCGTTTCTCCTTGAAGTCCAGAAGCCACGTAAGGATTTGATACCGCGGGCAGGAATTCCATCGTAATATATCCCTTATAATCCAGTTCTTTAAGAAGGGAAACAACTGGTCCAAAATCTGTTTGTCCTAATCCCGCCGCTTCCCTTGTGTTATCAGCGATGTGCACATGGGCAAGATAACGCGAAATTTTCTTGATTGATTCTGTCATACTTCGTTCTTCAATGCTCATGTGGAACAGATCAGCCATAATTCCTAACCCTTCTACATTTACTTCCTCAACAAAACTTAAGGCTAAAGACAGGTTATTAACTAAATAGGTCTCATAACGATTTAATGCTTCTATTGCCAGTGTGATTCCCTGTTCTTTTGCGTACAGCGCCGTTTCTCTCACACTCAAAACGGCATTATTCCACTCTTCTTCAAGAGTTGTTTCTGGGCTAAGTTTTCCAACACATGTAGGAACGACAATAACGGTTGAGGCATTTAGAGCTTTCGCTAAATCAACCGATTTTTTTACATATTCCACGGCGTTTTTTCTGACTTCTTCGTTTGATGAGGAAAGGTCTCTTTCAGGAGTATAAATTCCACAAATGGAGCTGCATTCCATTTTATACTGCTTTAAAAGCTCTTTGGTTTCCTCAACATCAATGGAATCTGGCTCGCCAGCCAGCTCAACACCCTGATAACCATATTTTTTCAACCTTTTTAAGCTATCTTCGAGACTTTCATTTCCGAAAATCCACTGTGTAGCACTGTATTTATACATTTGGATTCACCTCTTAGACTATGAAAAATCAGAGTTCCCAAACCACTGAGAACTCTGTTTACCAATATATTAATCTGCAATCTTAACTACAGTTTTAAGGATATCCTTATTATGTTCAGCTGTTTCAATTCCAGCTTTCACTTCTGCAAATTCAAAATGATTTGTGAAGATTGGAGTTGGATCAAAACGTTTGCTTGCGATTAAATCAATAGCTTTAGAGAATGTGTCATATGTTCCTGCATAAGAGGAAACAATGGTTAATTCGCGGCTGTAAATTTCAAAAGGACTTACAGGAATCGTTACATCTGCAGGTGCCGCTCCAAAAACAAGGATTTTTCCGCCTTTTCTCACTAATTTAAACGTTTGCGCGTAAGTATACGCAGAGCCGACAGCTTCGATAACCACGTCAGCACCGCGTCCGTCTGTTAATCTTTTAACAGCTTCAACCGGATCCTCTTCACCGGCATTGATGACATAATCAACACCGATATTCTTGGCTGATTCAATTCTGGCAGGATTTAGTTCTGAAAGGATGACTTGGCTTGCACCTTTAAGTTTTGCAAGTAGTGCATGGGCGATACCCATTGGTCCTCCGCCAATAATCGCAACAGTGTCACCGTATTGAACATTGGCTTTATCCTGTCCGCTGATGGCACATGCCAGTGGTTCAATATAGGCTCCATCGATCCATGACATAGACTCAGGTAACTTATGAATATTGCTCTCTGGAACTCTTACATATTCTGCAAATGCTCCGTTAACATGAACCCCTAATTGAACAATTTTTTCACAATGCAATTTTTGGCCATGACGGCAATAATAGCATGTACCACAAGCAATATTGATATCTGCTGTAACACGATCGCCTGGTTGTACGAAGCTTACTTTAGCACCAACCTTTGCCACTTCACCTGAAAATTCATGACCTAAGATGAGTGGAAGTTTTGCTGGAAAACGGCCTTCGTAAATATGTGGATCAGTACCACAAACTGCGGTATACTTCACTTTTATTAATACATCAGTATCCCCAATTTCAGGAACCGGCACTTCTTCTAATCTTAAATCCTCTTTACCATATAACACAGCAGCTTTCATTACTTTTTGTTCAAACCCTGCTTCTAAACCCTGATTGTTTTCCAATGTATTTTGTGTCATTTTATTTTTCCTCCTTAAATAGGTTTTTTAAGAAAGTAATGGACTCTTCGCTATATTGATCATAAAACTCTTCACATCTTGTTCCGATAAACGGATCTGCAAATGGAGGTAATAATTCCATTGTTAAAAATCCGCTATAGTTGATATCACGTAAAGCCTGCGCAATCGGTTCGAAATCAATGTGTCCTCGGCCTGGTGCTGCTCTATTGCTATCAGCAATGTGTAGGTGATACAGTTTGTCTCCAACCATTCTGATAGTATCGGCAATATCAACCTCTTCAATATTCATATGGTACGTATCTCCCATAACGCCTACATTTGGCAGATCGACACGATTTACTAACTCTAATGCTTGCTCTAATCGATTGATAAGATAGTTTTCGTAGCGGTTCCATGCTTCAACAGTTAAACGGACGCCATGTTCACCAGCATAAATACCAGCTTCTCTTATACCTTCCACAGCCCAAGCAAGCTCTGTTTCTCTATCAGTTTCGCCGTAAATTTTCATACATGCGGTTGGAGTTAAAGAAATACCCTTTGCACCGATTGTGCTGGCAAAGTCTACACAGCTTTTAATATAATCGACTGCATTTTTTCTAATATTTTCATTGCTGGAAACTAGATCTCTTTCAGCATTATAAATCGCACAAATCGTAGAAGCTTCAATATTATATTTATCTAGTAATTCTTTAATGCGGTTAGCATCTATTTTCTCTGGCTCGCCGACAAATTCAACGCCGTCATAACCAAATTTTGCAAGTCTAGCAATACCTGCTTCGATGTCTTCTCCAGCATAAACCAGCGTGTTGTAAGAGTACTTAATCATTTGAACCTCTCCTTTAGAGAATTTTTAATACCCCTTGTGTTGATCTATGAAATCCCATCCCCTGGGTTCGATAAATAGCAGTTTTAAGCCCACCACATTTCAGTGATTTGTTCTTTGAACATCGCACCTTTTAAGAGAGCAATCGCTTTGCTTAGCCCCTCATCAGTAGAAGCAAGCATATCTTCATGTTCAATGGAAACGACATAATCGTATCCAACAGCACGTAACGTGCTGACAATATCTTTCCAATACTTTTCATCTGAACCATAACCGACGGATCTAAAGGTCCATGAACGGTCTAATATTTCGCTGTAATGCTTTGTATCTAACACACCATTAATCTTGATATTAGCTTGATCTAAATA
This sequence comes from Neobacillus phoenicis, assembly GCF_047302305.1. Classification (NCBI taxonomy): domain Bacteria; kingdom Bacillati; phylum Bacillota; class Bacilli; order Caryophanales; family Bacillaceae; genus Neobacillus; species Neobacillus phoenicis. Next base: position 3,881,183 of record NZ_CP154847.1, read on the forward strand.
AGTATCTTTGGCATGGAAATGGAAAATAGCATTTTCACGGCCTAACTTTTTAATCGCTTCGACAGGGTCGATTCCCTGCCATACTAAATGGCTTGGATCAAAGTTTGCCCCAATGTTTTCTCCAGCGTGTTCCCTTAACTTTAGAAGTGTTTCAGGATTATAGACCACAAATCCAGGGTGCATTTCAAATGCAACATTAATCCCGTGCTCTTTCGCATATCTCGCTTCTTCTTTCCAATAAGGAATGACAACCTCGTTCCATTGCCAGTTCAACACCTCTAAATATTCAGGCGGCCAAGAACAGGTCACCCAGTTTGGATTTTTCGCATCTGCATGGTCTCCCGGACAACCGGAAAATCCATTCACGACGGGAACTCCTAAGCGTTCCGCCAATAAAACGGTTTTTCTCCAAACCCCATGGGAATCAATTGCAAACTTTTTATCTGGATGGAGCGGATTCCCGTGGCAGCTTAGACCACTTATTGTTAGTCCCCTGCTTTCAAGAGCCCGGAGAAAAGCTCTTGTCTTCTCCGGAGACTCTAATAATTTATCCGGATTACAGTGATGGTTTCCAGGGTAGTTCCCGGTTCCTAATTCCACTGCCTCGACACCCATCTTGACTAACTTATCAAGCATCGCCTCAAAAGGAAGATTTTGATATAGCGGAGTAAAAACGCCTAGTTTCATGTCAGTACCTCCTTAGCAGTCTGAACCTTCACCCATTTTTGCTCCTGGTGGCTTTCTAAAATAGCATCAGTAATACACATGGAGAAGTGGCCATCTTCAAATGTCGCAAACTTAGGTTTGTCTGTTTTCAAGCTCTTGCCATCGCGGACAAAAGAGTAGTAATTCAACATCATATTTTTCAAAGCATCCGGCCAGCCTTCATTATGGCCGCCAGGATGGTGAATCGCCGACCTTGCATCAGCTGTGAACAAGCACGGATCTGCTAAAAGAACTTCGTTCGCCCGATCCCTGTGTCCAATCCATAATTTTTCTGGTTCTTCCTGGTTCCAGAAAACAGAGCTTTGGCTTCCATTGATTTCAAAGCTAAGTCTATTTTTCCGTCCTGCACTTACTTGGGAAACCGTAAACACTCCTCTTGATCCATCTTCAAAGCGGACAAGAACGGATGCATAATCTTCTGTGTTAATCGGAACATCTTCGTATTCTTGTTTTTCTGTATTCTGTGTGCTAAATGTCGCAATCGAATTTTTCGCCTTCTTTCTTACTGGAATCACAGTGGCTAAATCAGCGAACACTTCGACAATCCGCTTTCCAGTAACAAACTGGACCGTGTCGCACCAGTGTGAACCAATATCCGCAACGGCACGGGATTTACCACCGACTTCCGGAGCAAGGCGCCAGTTAAAGTCGGTCTCATATAATAGCCAATCCTGAAGGTAGTTTCCATGGACCAGGTTCACTTTTCCGAGATCACCTTTTGCGACCAATACCTGTAAATTTTGCACACTTGCATGCTGCCGATAATTAAAGTTCACCGCATGAACAACTCCGTGTTTTTCTGCAAGTGCCAGCAATTCTGCTGATTCTTCACTGTTCATGGCCAGCGGTTTCTCTGACACAACATGTTTTCCTGCTAAAATAATCTCTTTATTAATCTCAAAGTGCAGGTGATTCGGTGTGCAATTATGCACAACTTGTATTTCGGAGTCCTGCAGCATTTCGCGGTAATGTCCATATGCTTTAGGAATCCCAAGCTCAGCTGCCTTTTTTTCAGCGGCCTCTTTGCTTGTTTCTGCCAGTGCCACTACCTCTACAAAGCCGAGTCTTCTGATAGCTTCAATGTGGGTAGGTCCGATAAAACCGGTACCGATGATTCCTACTTTTATTTTGTTCATATCTATCACCCTATTTCCTTAAAAAGTGTAATAATACTCATTTCTTTAATTTTTATTTTTTGATTTTGTATCATAAAGCACTGCAACAATGATTATGATTCCTTTAATTACCTGCTGCCAATATGATGATAGGCCGATTAAATCAAGACCGTTGTTTAAAACACCAATGATTAAACAGCCGATGAGAACGCCGCTGATTTTACCTTTACCACCAGATAAACTAGTACCACCAAGAATAACCGCTGTAATCGCATCCAATTCTGCGCCTTGTCCTGCTGTTGGTAAGGCACCGCCTAAACGGCCTGCTAGAATAATAGAACTTAAACCGTATAATAATCCTGCAAGGGTAAATACGATAACTCGGATTTTAGTAGTGTTTAGACCCGACCAGTGACTGGCTTGGTCATTGCCGCCAACTGCATAAATATATCTGCCAAATCTTGTATTATTAATTAAGATATAGGCCAAAACGAAGACGATGATCATGATGATTACTGGGATTGGGATAATGTTGCCAACAAAACCTGTTCCAAACATTGTAAATCCTGGTTCTACAATCCCGATTGGCGTTCCATTGGTTACGATATAAGCAATACCCCTGGCTATCCCCATCATCGCAAGAGTTGTGACGAAAGATGGGATCTTTCCTTTAGCCGTAACAAATCCATTTCCGAATCCAATAACCGCACCGACTACTAAGGCTGCTATTAATGTCAGAATCGTACTTCCAGTTCCTTCCCATACTAAGGCTGCCATGACACCAATAAGGGCATAAAGCGATCCTACCGATAAGTCAATGTCGCCTAACAAGATAATCATAAATACACCAATTGCCGCTATTGTCGTAACCGCTACTTGTCTTAAAATATTGGAAAAGTTCATCATTGAGAAAAAGCTATCCGCTGCGAAAGAGAACAAAATGATTAGCAGCGCAAGAATAGAAAGAAGTGAAAACTGTCGTAGTATTTCATTCCTTTTTCGCTTTTTAGCCAATTTGGCTTGCTCACTGTTAATATCGATTGACTGATTTGTTTTTGCTAAAACTTGACTCATTTTAAAACCACCACCTAGTGTTATTAGCTTAATGCTGCCTGCAGAATTTTTTCTTGACTGAGGTTTTCATTTGGTTCATCCATTTTGATGCTTCCATCGTGCATAACCATTACCCGATCACTAACTCTCAATATTTCCGGTAAATCCGAAGAAATCATTAGTATCGCTTTCCCAGCTTCAGCAAGATCCCAGATAATATCGTAAATTTCAGCTTTGGCGCCGACATCGACACCACGTGTTGGCTCATCAAGGATGAGGATATCCGGATTCATAGCCAATATTTTCGATAAAACAACTTTTTGCTGATTTCCTCCGCTAAGGCTTGAAATGGATTGATTCTCACTGGATGCAGCAACTTTTAAATCATTCATATATTTTAGGGCGATATTAGTCTCTTCTTTTAATGAAGGACGGAAAAAGGACAGTTCTCTTAATTTCATCAAGACGACATTATCTGTTATACTTTTTCCTGGAATAAAGCCATATTTTTTTCGATCTTCAGATAATAATGCAATTCCATTTTTGATTGCTTGTTCAGGATTACGGATTGAAAGTTTTTTGCCGTACTTTTCCATGGAACCCTGTCGAATAGAGTCAATCCCATAAAAAATTTGAGCTAATTCAGATCGTCCGGATCCAACAAGACCATATAGACCAACAATTTCTCCACTATGGATTTTTAAATTTACTGTGTCTTTAAAATTTCCAATCATGACGTTTTTACATTCAAAAGCAACTTTTGAGTAATCGATTCTTTTTGCCTGATTAGAGGTATTTTCGACAGCCTCTAATTTTCTTCCGATCATCATGCTTACGATTTCATCTTCATTTGTTTCTTTTACATTGAGCGTACCTACGAAACTACCATCACGTAAAACAGTAATGCGATCGCCAATTTCAAATAATTCTTCCATCCTATGTGAGATATAAACAACACTAACTCCCTGGGCCTTTAATTCAGCAATAATCGCAAATAAGGTACGTACTTCTCTTTCACTTAAACTTGATGTAGGTTCATCAAGAATGAGAATTCTGCCATTGTGCGAAAGACTTTTCGCAATCTCTACCGATTGCCGTTGTGCCGCCGTTAAATTACCGACTAACGTATTAGGTGAAATGTTTAAATGAACTCTTTTAAGCAATTCCTCTGTTTGAGAGTACATTGCCTTTTTATCTAGGAACCCTTTTTTTGATGGCTCATAGCCAATGAAAATATTTTCTGCCACAGTCATGTTTTCCAGTAAGTTTGTTTCCTGAAACACCATGTTGATTCCAAGGTGAATAGCAGCATTTGGATTGGCAATTTCGACTGGTTTAAGACGGCCATTTGTTTTATTTTCTAGTAAAATTTCACCTTCGTCCTTTGGATATACACCAGTTAATATTTTCATTAAAGTAGACTTTCCAGCCCCGTTTTCACCAATTAATACATGAACCTCGCCTTTATTAAGACCGAAATTCACCTTTTCTAAAATTTTCACACCAGAAAAGCTTTTTGATATATTTTGCATTTGTAAAACTTGTTCCAAGTGGATTTGCCCCTTTCATACACCAGTTGATACGTCTGGTACTTTTGCAAATACCAGACATATCAAGTTCCTGATCTATTATTTCTTCGCTAAATAGGCAGCTTCACGGTCGGCAATTTTACCGACATTTTCCTTAGTGACTAAATCTACAGGAATAGCGATATTTTCTTCTACCTTTTCGCCCTTAAGTACTGCAAGCGCTGCTTTAACGGCTTGATAGCCCATTTCATATGGGTTCTGAGCGATAGTAGCTTTTAAGTTTCCGCCAGCTTTGATTGCTTTCAATACATCGTCATCAGAGTCAACAGACATAATTGGAACTTTGATATTGGCAGCTGTAGTTGCGCCATAAGCTCCCAATGCAGCAGATGCGTTCACTCCAAAAATACCATCAATTTTTGGATGCTTTTGAATGATATTTTCAGTGATTGCTAGGGCCTTATTTCTGTCACCATCACTATTTTGTGAAGCAACGACTTTGATATCAGGATATTTCTTAAGTTGGTCTAAAAAGCCTTTTTCTCTGTCTTGAGTAGCAGAAGCAGTTGTCCAAGTGATAATAGCGATGTCGCCTTTGCCACCAATTAATTTCGCTAAATGATCTGCAGCCATTTGTCCAATCTTCACGTTATCAGAAGCGATATGAGATTTAACGTCTGTTCCGTTTACACCAATATCAACTGATAATACTGGGATACCTTTACCTTTTACTTCGTTTACAGTTGGAACAATACCTTGTGAGTTAGCAGGTGCAACGATTAATGCGTCCACGCCAGTCTGTACCATGTTTTCAACGTCAGCAACCTGTGTTTGTTCGTTTAAATCCGCACTTTTCCAAACTAGTTTTGCACCATTGTCTTTAGCGGCCATTTCAGCACCTTTTACTTCTGTTTCCCAGTGCTTAACTAAGTTCATACCAAACGAAAATCCAACTGTAATTTCCTTACCGTCTTTTGAAGAACCGCTGCTAGTTGAACTAGAAGCAGATTGAGACTCCTTCGCAGAACATCCGGATGCAAAAATACTAAAAATCGCGGCGATGAGGCATAATAAAATGATCTTAGAATTTTTTTTCATAAACTTCTTCCTCTCGTTATAAGTGTTTTCTTTATCAATGATTCATCTTGTAATCGATTACATAATAAGGGGAAAAATGACGGCAATTCCTAGAACCACCTCCTTACGATTTGTTATTTGAGTACTTGGTCAATGACCTCTTATTAACCGATGGGGTTATACTTACAACATGTGTTCCTATGCATCAAACGATGGGGTAATACAATTTGTTTTCTAATCAACTCTTCTTTTTTGATAGTATTTAATAACATTTGCATAGCCTGATAACCAACGTCATACCTAGGTTGTGAGATTGTTGTCAGTTCTGGTTCGATAAGCCCGCACAGCGGAATATCGTCAAATCCAATAATGGATATGTCTTTGGGGACTTCAAATCCCTTTTGTTTAATTGCCTTTATTGCCCCAGCAGCCATTTCATCATTCGTTGCAAATACTGCTGTGGGTGGGTCCTCCAATGCCAGAAGCTTCAACATCGTTTCGTATCCTGAATGAACGGTAAAATCCCCTTCTTGAATCAAGACTCCCTCAATCTGAATTTCATTGAGATTCAACGCTTGATAATAACCTTTCACTCGATCCCTGCTTAGGATTACGGAGAGCGGACCGGTAATCAGTCCAATGCGCCTATGTCCGAGATGGATCAAGTATTCAACGGCTTCTCGGGCTGCGCTGACATTATCAATGGAAACAGTCGGTATATCAAAACCATCGATATACTCACAAGCCAGAACAACTGGAATTTCCTGGCTAGCGGCCAAAATTTCCTCTTTTGGGAGTCTAGCAGTGGCCAAAATCAGACCATCTACCACGCGCTCTTTTACAAGATTGATATAATTTCTCTCCTGTTCAAGACTATTACCTGTGTCTCCCAATAAAACATGGTAGCCATTTGCTAAAGCAACATCTTTAAACCCTTGGAGAATACTTGAGAAAAAGGGATTGGTTATATCAGGTACCACTGCCATCACTGTATTGGAAGACATTTTCCTAAGATTACTTGCCAGTCGGTTTGGTTTATATTCCAGCTGGTTGACTGCCTCCAGTACCTTGGCACGTGTTTTGGGAGAAACGTTTTTGTTGTTTGTAAGCACTCTAGAGACGGTGGCCGTTGAAACCTTTGCCATTTTTGCCACATCTACAATCGCAACCATCTTTGCTCCCTTTTCCTTTCCTGTGACTATGCTCAAATTGTAATCGATTACAAAATTGTCGTCTAACAAGCTTCAGGCAAGGATTTCGTTCATTTGGAATCGCTTTCTTTTCGTTCGAACAACCCTCTTATTCATTCAGACAAAAAAACCACAAATTTTTAAAATATGCTTTGTAAAAAGCTGGTTGATTTTAATATTGATTGGAGCGGAAGGCACGAGACTCCTCGAACATAAAAAAAGAGACCCTGTAAACAGGGCCTCATAATGATTTGATTTTTTGTAATTCAGCTAATTTATTCTTCGAAACCTTCGCCGTCTCTTCGCAATTTTTGAAATAGGCTTTGTACGTTTGACCTGCTGCTTCAATCCTCTTTAAATACTGCAAATTAATAATAAAGGATCGATGGGAGGCAACAAACCGACAATCAAGAATTTCTTCAAGGTTCGTTAACGCCTCGTTTAACTCAATTTTTTGTTGAATCGTATGAATAACAGCCTTACGTTCTGCTCTTTCTATAAAAATAATCTCGTCTAACGGTATAAAGGAGAACTGATTATGTTGTTTGACCATTAAGTCCTTTTTTACAGATGGTTGTTGTTCCATGGCAGGCTGCTTCGAGAAAGCTGCTGCTCGGTCGAGACCGGCATAAAGCCTGTCTCGGTCTATAGGTTTAACAATGTAATCGATTGCATTTACATCAAAAGCCTCTAACGCATATTCATCATGACCAGTAATGAAGATCACTTGCAAAGACGGAACAATTTTTTTACAAGATTTCACTGCTTCCATACCGTTCAATAAAGGCATATCAATGTCAACTAAAGCGATATCTGGCTTTTCTCCCATTACCTTGTTGATTAAATCCTCACCATTTATGGCTTCTCCAACAATTTGATAGTTTAGCAGAGTTTTAATAAGATGCTTCAATAATTTTCTAGATTGTGCATTGTCGTCGGCAATCAAAACTTTCATAGGTCATCCCCCAGACTGTTCTTTTTGCTAATTCGTGAAAACGCTAGCATTTTATCTATTCACAGTATAAGCCAGTTTATCTTGCTGAGGAAGACTTTTCATACCAAAAAGGAATGGTGTTTTTTTACCATTTTTTAAAAAGGTGTATAATCTGACTATAGAACTAAGGAGCTTTCCGCTCAAAGGAATGATGAAATAATGGAACTAAAGCATAACGAAAACCTGTATAAAGAAGTTCTTCGGACGATGTCAGAATGCGTACTTATTCAAGAAAAGTCGGGTAAAATCACTGCTCTAAATGACAATGTTGAAAAAATACTTGGGATTCAAACGGAGTCATTAACAGAAGCCATCATCAAGCAAAATCATTTTATAAGAGAAGACGGAAGACGTTTACACTATTCGGAGTTACCAAGTTCGATTACACTAGAACAAGGCATTCCTTTTTACAATTTTGTTATCGGAGTAAAAAGACCAGATCTTGACACTAAATGGATTTCTATGAATTCGACTCCTCTTAACATAAATGATGGACATGCTGCCCTAATAACAATTTCTGATATTACTGAAAGAAAATTAACTAAAAATGCTCTTATTCAAGCCAAAGAAGATGCGGAAAAAGCTAATATGGCCAAATTAGACTTTCTCTCCAAAATGAGTCACGAACTCCGAACACCATTAAATGGAATTCTTGGCTTTGCTCAGTTATTAGAAATCGATGAAACATTAAATGAAGAGCAGCATGATTTTGTCCAGGAGATTTTACGCGGAGGAAGACATTTATTAAGTTTAATTAATGATATTTTAGATATATCACGGATAGAGACAGGCCAATTAAAAGTGGCGATAGAAGAGGTTGATCTGCTGACCATTATCAATGAATGTATTAGTATCGTGCAGCCTGTGGCCAAGAAAAAGAGTATCAGCATTCATAACCAATTGGATCAACGGCAAAATACTTTCGTTCTTGCCGATCCAAAACGCCTTAAACAAATTGTGCTTAATCTTCTCGATAATGCAATTAAATATAACCGGGATAGCGGTAAAGTGATGATCTTCTCTTATGTGAAAGGAAACGAACAAATCATTCATATTGCGGATACAGGAGTCGGACTTTCTGATGAAGAATATCATAAAGTCTTTGTACCCTTTTACAGAGTAGAAGGGACACAAGAGGAAGGGACAGGCATTGGATTGTCTTTGGTAAAACAGCTCGTCCGACTAATGGGGGGGAAAATTAGCGTAATAAGTGAGAAAGGAATAGGCAGTGATTTTTGTTTTAGTCTGCCGCTTCCACACGATTTAAAGGCTGTCATACGATGGGGAGAAGAGGTTGAACTGATTCAGGAAAAGACCCGTAAGGACGAGCATTTCTGTTTGCTGTATATTGAGGATAACCAGTCTAACATGAACCTAGTAAGAAACATCATGAAATCGCAGCCCGCCTATACGCTTTTTTCAGCTCGGACTGGAAAAGAAGGATTGGAAATGGCATTGAGTGAAAAAGTGGACTTGATTCTGCTGGATCTAAACCTTCCCGATACCCATGGCTATGATATTTTTGATAGGTTAAAAAAGCTTAAACAAACAAAAGATATTGCAGTAATTGCTGTAAGTGCCAATGCAATACCGCAGGATATTCAGTATACAATAGACAAGGGGTTTGATAATTATGTGATAAAACCCTTTAATGTTAAAGAATTTTTAACCATCATAAGAGAGACACTGCATAGTACGATTAATCAAAATATTCCCGAGGATAAAATTTTAAGTACAGGGCCGCATGGAGAGCAGGCTGTTTCGGCCAAAACACTCCAATTATCTTTGAAAGACCTGAAAAAGCTTAAAGAAAAGAAATATAAGGCTGCTATTGCGATGCACTTTACAGATAATGATTTTTCAGCGGCGATCGTCAATGGTTTGACAGATACTTTTGAAAAAATGGGTATCGAAGTGGTCACTGTGACTGATGCATATTTTAATGCTGAAAAACAAATTTCTGATCTTGAAAACATTATAGCTAAAAAACCAGATGTTATCGTCAGTTTACCGGTTGATCCAGTTGCTACTCCTCCCGCATATAAAAAGGCTGGCGAAGCAGGTATCAAATTAATCTTTATGGATAGCATGCCAGAAGGCTTGGAATTCGGTAAAGATTATGTAAGTGTTGTGACATCGGACAATTATGGTAATGGTATTTTCGCCGCAGAAGTCATGGGTGATGAGCTAAAAGGAAAAGGTAAGATTGGTGTTATTTTCCATAATGTTGATTTCTTTGTAAATAACCAGCGTGTTGAAGCATTTGAAGCTACAATTAGAGAAAGATATCCAAACATTGAAATTGTTGCGCGTGATGGCATTACGACTCCAAAAGATGCTGAAAAGGTTGCCTCAGGCATGTTAGCAAGAAACCCTGATTTAGATGGTATTTTTGCGATTTGGGATGTACCAGCCGAAGAAGTATTAGCTACAGCTCGTAAGGCAGGAAAAAATGATTTGGTCATTACGACCGTTGATTTGGGAACGAATGTGGCGGTTGAAATTGCTTCTGAAGGAAATGTAAAAGGTCTTGGAGCACAATTACCTTATGAAAATGGAGTTGCCCAAGCCCTCATTGCGGGATATTCATTACTTGGTAAGGAAGTGGCTCCTTTCTATGTTGTTCCGTCGATGAAAGTAACAAAGGAAAATATTTTAACAGTTTGGAAGCTGGCCTATCGTCAAGATGCTCCAGAAGAGATTCAAGAGTACTTTCATTATTTTAATTGATGCCATTTCAAGAAAGATAAACCGCCTGCAGAATTCTCGATACCGGAGGGCGCACTTCCAAATAACGGATGGCCCTCCTTTTTTTATTTTAACGCCTAATATAGTCGAGTTTGATAAATTTGAAGGAGGATTGATAACTGAATTTGTCGAACAATGAAAGAAAATTTTCCAGGAAAAAGTCTATTATTCTACAAAATGTGATTGGTTAATTTAGAACTTAACATTGTTATATCTACCCCTGTTCCCATATGGTGATGATAAACGATCTTCATTTCCTTCTCCGCAGCAAGGCTTCCTAAATGGTGTAAACCATCAACTAAAAGCTTCCATTCTTTCTCTGTATTCACTTTACCTGTAATGTTGTTCATCAAACTAAAAAGAAATATAACAGGATCGTTCTGTAATTCATTTACTAGCAAATGTTAAAGTAAAACAGTACGAATTTGAAGATGGGATTTAACCCAAAAATTGCAACGGATGTGTGGATTCGTACTCGTGAAGTAGTGTAGACAATTAGAGATCATGTATTTGCTAAAATTGAATCTGCTAATGTGGTATCGAAAAAAAGTGCCAAGCACCAAATTCAAGTCTAGTGCTTGACACCCTAAGTAATAAATACCTTAATCTTGATTTAAGTTGATCCATCCATTCAATTTGATACAAATAAGGTCTTTTATCGCGTAATAGGCGCAACGAACCAGAATTCCTAGAACCTCTCAGCTTCTCAATGTCGATATCACCAACAACGATGGTATCAATCTTAGCACAATGTTGATATCGTACTGAGAGTTGAGTAAACAGTTCAATATATTCATCTGTATAGGTTGCCAGTCGTCGAACTGCCTGATCCGGCCTTTTTTCTTTAAGAAATGACATCAATTGAGTTGTAAAAGGCTGCCCATTTTATAAGTCACAGTTCATCCTTGTCTTTGGTTTAAAATTAATTTCTTAATTTACCTTCTTAGGCCCTTTCCAGTACATCTCACGCAAACGGTATTTTTGCAGTTTCCCAGTAGCGGTTTTTGGTAATGCTTCTACAAATTCAACTGATTTAGGTGCTTTAAAGTGGGCCATGTTATTTCTGCAGAATTGAATGATTTCCTCTTCCGTAACCACTGCCCCCGGCTTTTGTACAATAATTGCTATTGGTACTTCGCCCCATTTTTCATGGGGAATGGCAATAACCGCCGTTTCTAATACAGCCGGGTGCTTGTATAACACACCTTCTACTTCTGTAGAAGAAATATTTTCTCCGCCGGAAATAATCAAATCTTTGGCTCTGTCTTGAATTTCAATATACCCATCCGGATGCGTGACCGCTAAATCTCCGGTGTGGAACCAGCCATCTCTAATCGCTGCGGCTGTATTTTGCGGATCTTTATAATATCCTGACATTACGACATTACCACGAGTAACGATTTCCCCTAACTCTCTTCCATTCCAGTCCACTTCTTCTCCGTCCTGGCGAACCACCTTTGTTTCTCCATTAAACGCGAGCTCAATCCCTTGTCTCGCCTTAATTGCGGCTTGTTCATCAGTGGATTTTGTATTAAATTCACTTTTCCATTCGCAATAAAGAATAAATGGTGAAGTTTCTGTCAGACCATACACATGGATCATATTTAAACCTAAGACTTCCTGTGCCTTTTGAATCAGAGCAGCTGCAGGCGGTGCGCCTGCAGTCGCCATGCGAGGCTGCGTCTTCACTTTTATTTCTTGTGCTTTTGGGTCATTAATAAGCATATTTACGACAGTTGGTGCCCCACATAGCAATGAAATCTTTTTGCTTTCAAATAAATCAAGGATTAATGGTGGGTCGACCTTGCGCAAGCAAACATGGGTCGCACCGGCGGCAGTTATGGCCCAAACTCCTCCCCATCCATTCGCGTGAAACATTGGCAATGTATGCAGATATACATCGTCTTGATTTACACCTAGGTGGTACATGAAATTAGCAGCATTCATATAATTTCCGCGGTGGGTAAGCATAACACCTTTTGGATTAGAAGTAGTTCCACTCGTATAATTTAATGTAAGCAGCTGATTTTCGTCGATTTGAATAGAGGGAAATTGCTCCTTTTCCATAGCATGCTGAATAAAGTTCTCATAATCCACGCCTTTTAATGTAGTATTATGGCCCGGTACCCTTACAATGACAATTTGCTCTAATGAAAGGTGGTCGACGATTTCCTCTATCGATTTAGCAAATTCTTCATCGACAATTAACATTTTTGCATCGCTATGCTTGATAATGTATTCCAGATCTTTTGCAGATAATCGATAATTCAACGGCACCATCACTGCACCAAGCTGACAAATCCCATAAAAGCACTCCAACATATAATGAGTGTTTGGCAGCATGACAGCAACATGGTCTCCTTCTTGAATTCCATCGTGATACAATGCAGTAGAAAGCTGGTCGACACGTTGTCCAAATTCTTCGTATGTAAATTCTTTGTCACCATCAATCACTGCTGTCTTATTTGGATAATACTTGATTGCTCTCCGTTTCCAGTCCAGTGGTGTTAGTGGTGAAAACATATAATCCCTCCTTTAATGTTTTTAGAAAATTCTTATAATACCTTCTCTGTTGTTCCAATTTATTCCTCTAAGATTATTAAAAAATCATATCCCAGCAAAAGAAAATATTGATGAAGAAGTAGTAAACATTGTTTTTGGGGCTAACGGGAAGGTTTCGAATATAACTTTAATCCCACTGCTTAGCAGTGGGATGGTTGTGCTCTGTTTTTCGATAGTACCATAACCATAACTCCTCAGAATAAAATCTACAGGGTTTTGAGTGATTATTTTGTTTCTCGGTGTAACGTACGTCTCTTTAAACGTGGCGAGTATTTCATCAGTTCAATACGGTCTGGATTGTTTCTCTTATTTTTGGTGGTAATGTAGTTGCGGTCTCCTGTTTCTGTACATGCTAACGTGATTTTTACTCTCATTTTTTATTTCCTCCCAGTTTAGTTTTTTACGCGGAAACGGTAAAGGCTGGAAGCGGATCGTTAAATACTTGCCAGTCCATTTTCATTTCCTCATCTGTTAATAAACATTGATCTAAGGAAGCCTCGATTTCTTCGCGATTCATATCAATCCCGATTAGAACAAGTTCTGTCATCCGATCGCCAAATACTTCATCCCAATTTTCCAATAGCTCTGGTTCTTCCTTAAGGATTTGATTTCTTTCCTGTTCAGGATAAGCCGCGAGCCATTCACCTGCTCCCTGAAGCATGATTGAAGGTCCAGCTTGTGACAACAAACCTGTCATATCATTTCGGGTTGGCAGCCAAAAGAATCCTTTAGCTCGAACGACATCCACCGGCCAATCTTCCAGCCATTGCATCCATCTTTCTGGATGAAATGGTTTCCTCCTGCGGTAGACAAAGGATGAAATACCATATTCCTCTGTTTCCGGAGTATGTTCTTCTGTTAATTCCTTGATCCAGCCCGCCCCTTGACTTGCCTCTTCAAAATCAAATAATTTTGTATCTAAAATTTCATTTAAGTCTACTTGTGAATGGGCACTCTCAATAATTCTTGCCTCTGGATTTAGTTTATGAAGAACCTCTTTTAGTTCAAGTACACTCTCCTTATCTACTAAATCGATTTTGTTTAAGACCAACACATTGGCAAATTCAATTTGATCGATCAATAAGTCTACCACTTCACGCGTATCTAATTCATCCGTTGCTTGCTTACGATCCAATAAGCTTTCACCAGATGAAAAATCATGCCAAAAACGATTCGCATCAACGACTGTCACCATTGTGTCAAGCCTGCAATAGTCGGTTAAATTGATTCCTAGATTTTCATCAACATATGTAAAAGTCTGAGCCACTGGAACAGGCTCAGAAATTCCAGAGGATTCAATTAAGATATAGTCAATATCCCCAGCCTGAACCAGCCGTTCTACTTCAATCATTAAATCTTCTCTTAATGTACAGCAGATACATCCATTTTGAAGCTCCACCAATTTCTCATTAGTTCTTGAGAAACCTCCTTGTTTAATCAATGATGCATCAATATTCACTTCGCTCATGTCATTCACAATTACGGCAATCTTTTTATTCTCGCGATTGGTCAGTACATGATTTAATAATGTTGTTTTCCCTGAGCCTAAATAACCACTAAGCACAGTAACTGGTATTTTTTTATTCATTTCTTTTCACCTCATTTTATAAATCAAAATCATTACGATTTAAAGAATATAGATTATTTATTATTTCTTCTTCCATATGTCCTCGATTCAAAGAATTTATAGCTTGCTTGCTATGTTCGTCAAACATACTTAAATCGTAATAATTACGATTAACATCATAATAAATTTTTTTCTTAAATGCAAGTTTTTTTATATATAACACTCCAATAGTTCTATTCCTATAATAAGAATTCACAGTTCCGAATTTACAAAAATAAAACATTCATAATTTTATTTACAAATTCATAGGGTTAATTTAGAATTTAAAGCGAAATAATTACGATTTATTCAACAGTGAATAATGTGGTTAACAAAATTTATGGGAGGTTTCCGATGTATCGTATTCTTCAAAAAAATATCATAGATATTACAAGTATAATCATCATTGGTTTAGCACTGATGTTATTATCTTTCAGTTTTCGATTTCAATTACCAGTCAATCTTTCTCCTTCGTTGTTAAATCTCAACACCATCTTTCTAAGTATTTTAATAGAGTCACTTCCTTTTGTTTTAATAGGCGTTCTTATTGCTGGAACTATTCAAGTCTTTGTGACAGAAGAGCATATAGAGCGGTGGATTCCTAAGAATAGGTTTTTAGCAATCATCATGAGTTGTTTAATCGGGGCCCTCTTCCCAGCTTGTGAATGCGGTATTGTCCCTATCGTCCGTCGTCTTGTCGGTAAAGGGGTGCCCATTCATGCTGCTATTGGCTTTATGCTGACTGGACCGCTAATTAATCCTATTGTAATTGCCTCTACATATATGGCGTTTGGGAACGATTATAAAATCGCAGGTTTACGGATGGGTCTAGGCTTTGTCATTGCGATGATAGTCGCTTATTTGGTTAGTTTGATTTTTAAAGGCACTCAATTAAAATCTTCCATTTCTACCGGCCACATGCACTCACACTCTAAAAAGGAAGGTTTTTCAAAAAGATTTTGGGACATGCTGACCCATTCTATTGATGAATTTTTTGATATGGGAAAATACCTAATTATTGGGGCTTTATTAGCTGCATTTGTTCAAACCTACGTTCCCGCAAAAGCTCTTTTGGAAGCTGGTAGTGGAACTCTATCGTCCTTATTTGTCATGATGGGCTTAGCTTATGTTTTATCCCTATGTTCTGAAGCAGATGCCTTTATCGGGGCTTCATTCAGCAGCATTTTCCCAACTTCAGCTATTTTAGGTTTCTTAATATTTGGGCCAATGATGGATTTTAAAAATACCATAATGATGCTGAGCGTATTCCGAGTAAAGTTTGTTTTCGGGGTTTTGGTACTAATTATTTCAGCCGTCTTTATGACGATCATTCTATTGCAAGGCTTTATGTAGGGAGGAAAAATCGTGAAATTTCATGCTCAGCAGGCTTTTCGATCGTTTATTTTGCTTGGTTTTTCAGTCATGCTTTTTAAATTGCATTTTACCGGTGAAATTACAAAGTTCATAAACCCTAAATACCAAGGATTAAGCCAAGCCGCATCCGTATTATTTTTAATTTTGTTTTTCATCCAAGTCACACGAATTTGGACCGCTAAGGAAAACCGGCATCATCACCATTGTCAACACGATGACCACGACTGCAGTCACGATCATGGAAACACTCCTTTTAATACAAAAAAATTAATCGGTTATCTTGTTATTATTTTTCCATTGATTACAGGATTATTGTTTCCTGCAAAAGTACTTGATGCTTCCATCGCAGATAAAAAAGGCGGGATGGCAGTCTTATCTAATCAAAAGATATTAAAAGAAGAAAAGAAAAAGAATAGTAACCAAGAAGTTCCTAATGCAACCCCTGTCAAAATCGGAAATTCTAAGGAATTGTCAAAGGAAGAATATGAACAATTAAAACAAAGTTTAATAGAGAGCCCTATTATTAAGATGAACGATGATGTTTTTTCTGCTTACTATGAAGAAATACATATGGACCTCCCAACTTTTAAAGGGAGAGAAATTGAATTAACAGGGTTTGTTTATAGGGACCAAGGACTTGAACAAAACCAGCTTGTCTTAGCAAGATTTTTAATTACACATTGCGCGGCGGATGCAAATATTATTGGATTTATGTCAGAATTGCCAGAGGCCTCAACACTTGAAGAGAATACTTGGATTGAAGCACGAGGGATTTTGGATACCACGACATTTAATGGGACCGAGCTTCCTTTTATTAAAATTACGGAATGGAAGGAAATAAAGGAACCAACAGCCCCCTATCTGTACCCTATTAGTGTAAGAATCCTATAGAAATGGATACCTAAAATCTGTCTTGGTTAAGACTAACCTAAGTGAAATGAGACACTATAAAACACCTTCGAAATGATACATTTAATAAAAGTACAATTCGGAGGTGTTTTTGCGTTACTAAAAAGCCTTTGCACATAAGAAAAGCGCAAGCGCCTTGATCAGCCCCGACAGGCAAATAACCTTCTGCGAGAAAAGTTGCTCTTTGACTTTTTTGCAGAAGGTTATTTGACCCGAGCTGTAACAATCATGCTTTATTAAGCCATGATTGTTACAATTACTCAAGGAAATTTATTCAGGATGAAAACTGGCTAGGCGCTGGAGCTGGACAATTCTCGAAGTCGGAATTTTTACTTTCTTATCATTTTAGAAAAGTACAAGCACCTTACCTTGGTTGCCGAAACTTATAGATTCCTTTCTTAAAAAAGAGAAGTGCTTATTAAACACTTCTCCCTCCTACCTCTACTCATCACTTCAAAAGCCCGGTAATCTTGGACACACTTCTTGTAACCGCAGACACTGTGGCCTCATTCTTTCTGCTAAATCTCGCCTTAACAGACCTCAAAATATGATACGTCGTTGGTACAATCACCAATGTTAACAAAGTTGATGTCAGCAACCCGGAAATAACGACAATCGCCAAAGACCTTGAAATTAATCCACCCTCACTGGACAAAGCTAAAGGTAACAGCGCACCAATTGTCGCTAGCGCGGTCATCAAAATCGGGCGAAGACGTGTCTTACCTGCTTCAAGTAATGCCTCTTTGATCTCCATGCCCTTCTTCTCATTCTGCTTCACACGTTCCATTAACACAATCGCATTGGTCACCACAATTCCGATTAACATGAGGAAGCCAACCAATGCTGGCATGCCGAGTGCTTGATTAGTAAGATATAAGCCCAACAATCCACCAGAGAACAAGAATGGCAAGGATGACAAGATCGACAATGGCATCAACATATTTCCAAACGCAACAAGCATGACAATGAATACCAACACAACCGCAACAGCCATCGCAATCGTCATATTTGTGAATCCTTCATTCATCGCTTGCGCTTGGCCTTCTGAATGATAGGTAATTCCCTTTGGTAAGTCTAACTCTTTAAGACGCTTATCGACCTCTGCTTGCACACCAGAAGTATTATCCGTAGTGATACGGCCAGAAACCTGTACATATTGCTGCTGGTTTAATCGGTACAATGCGGATGGACTTGGCTGCTTCGTAAGAGTCGCCACATCTGATAAAGTGACTGGAACCCCCAGCGGATTCATAATCGTTTGGCTCATAATATCATGAATCGAATGGGCTGGGTCTCCCGCCAATAACAAATTAACACTGGTTGTTTTCCCTTCCACTTGCATATCGCCCACATGATCGCCTGAAATCAACTGTCTAACGAATCCTGCAACCATAATTGGACTTAAGCCTTTTTCTGCCGCTTTTTGGTCATTAATCTTCAATTGAAGCTGTTCCTTCACGCTAGAGAGGTTCGATTCGACATTTTCCAACCCATTAATATCTTTAATTTTTTCTACAATCATTTTACCGGCAGTCTCTAAATCTTTAGCATTCGCTCCCTCGACCATTAACGCTAAACCGCTCGTTCCAACGATCCCCACTGGTGCGAGGGCGACTTTCATTTGATCGTCCAGTTTCTCTACTTCTGTCCTAACCTTCTTTTCAAAATCATTGGTCTGTGCCTTGGTTATGTTATCGTTTAAATCAATGGAAAAGCGAATATGTTCCCCATTAGCAATTGTTTGCACATTTTTAATTTGTTTTTCCTGAGCAAGTACTTCTTCAACCTTGACAGCGAGTTCGTTCGCTTTTACCAGTGAGGTTCCAGCTGGTAAATCCCCAGTTAACCGGTAGGAAACAGCTTTTTCCTGTGGTAAAAAATTCTTCGGAATCATGGGAACCAGTGCGAGCGATCCAGCAAACAACACTACTGCTATTACAATCGTGACCGCTCGTTTATTTAATACCCATGTCAAAGTATGCTTATATGCTTTTTCAAACCAACTTTCTTTCACTTCTTTATGCTTGATCTTTAGTAAGAATAATTTTGCCAACAACGGTACAACCGTTAGTGAAACAATCAATGAAAAGGCCAGCGCCACGATGACCGTGATGCCAAACGGTGCAAAGAACCGGCCTATTATCCCTGGTACAAAGGAAAGTGGTCCGAATACGGCAATGGTTGTCAGTGTGGAGGAAGTAATCGCTCCTCCCACTTCTTTGGATGCTGTTAACACCATTCGCTCATCGCGTCTTGTGCTCGTTAAGGTTCGACGGTATACATTTTCAATGACCACAATCGAGTCGTCAATGACCCTGCCGACAGCAACAGCGATTCCAGCAAGGGTCATCATATTTAAGCTATAGTCCAAATATTTCATGGTGACCATAGAAGCCAAAATAGATAATGGTATAGATAAAACGGCAACAATTGTTGCTCTAATATTTCTTAAAAATAAGAACGTTACAATCACTGCAAACAAAGTACCAAGCAATACCTCGCGCAGCATCCCGTTGACAGATGTTTTGACTTCCTTTGAGGTATCGTATAATTTGGTTAATTTATAGCCGGCAGGAAGATCTAACGCATCCAGCTTTTCCTTTGCCTGCCCCACTACTTCAACTGTATTGGAACCTGCTTGCGCCTTCATTTCCACTAAAACAGCCGGCTTTTCGTTTAAGCGGGTATAAACGGTTTCCTTTTTATTGCTATAGGAAACGTCGGCGATTTCTGAAAGGCTGATCTTTTGGATACCAGTTGACCCTTGGGCCAAAATTTGGATATCCTGTACATCCTTTACCGAACCAAGCTTAAAATCAGCTTGAACATTTAATGTTTTATCCTCTACATTCATTTGACCAGCAGGAAATGAAAAATGATGAGCTAAAAATGTTTGTTTGACGGTCTCATATGTAATCCCGTAACTCTTCATCTTTTCCGGATCAAGTTTGATTGCTACTTGCTTTTCTGTCTCACCAGAAATCTCAATTGCACCAGCACCATCAATTCCTGTTAGAGCCGGCTTAATATGTTCATTAATATATTGTGTCAAATCGGATTGATTAGCTGTATCTGAAGAAAGAGCAAACTCAAATACTGGTGCAGCAGAAGGACCATCCTTTAGAATTTGTGGTTTCTCGGCACCTTCCGGCAGCTTGATTGATGCGACTGCTGTGGTCACATCCTTTTCGGCTTCATCCATGTCCTTGCTCATTTCAAACTCAAGAATTCCCACTACTACATTGCTGTGTGCTTCAATATAGAGGTTATCTAGTTTCTTGATTCCCGACAAGGTTGATTCCATTGGCTTCCCTATATCCTCTAATCCTTGTTCAGGGGTAGCTCCAACATATGGAACCTGTACGATGATATACGGAATGTCGACATTCGGCATAGACTCCATCTTCATCGTTTTGACGGAATAAATACCGCCTGCGATCACCATTAACATGGCGATAAAAATAACCCCTGCATTTTTTAAAGAAAATTTAATCCACGACTGCATTTTTCTTTCCCCTCCGTTTTTCGCTTTTCACTAGATCTCTTTTTTCATTATAGGTTTATCAACCAACTTCCAGCCTCGGGCGGTTGTTGTAAAATGATCTAAGACCAGAGACCTAGAAATGTTTTCCAGTACACCAATTCAAACTCCTACAAAACAACTTTTAGTCGAAAAGCACCAGATGTATAGACGGTAAAGTTGGATGTATGGTTTCATAAAATTATCCATTTTTCTCGAACACACAAAAAAAGCCGTCCAGCAGTAGGAGCAGCTCTTAAATAGACATTGATGCTTTTGTCTACCTTTTTTAAGGTTCGTTCTAATAAATAGGCGGAGGAATTCCGCCTATTTGGAAAACTGGAGATTAATTAGCTCAAATAGACGGAGATATTCCGCTTATTTGATAATAAAACGCAAAAATGGGGCACTTTTCTTTGAATAAGCGGAAATATTCCGCTTATCTACTCCGAAATGAGCTCGATTTTGCAAATAACCGGAAAAACTCCGCTTATTGGTTATTCTTCTAAGGGGCAATCCAATTAGACAGTTTTTTCGCAATGTAGCTCAGATTCTAAAATGATTAAACCTCCGCTTTTATACCTAAAAACAATGTTTTAGTAAACAGCCTAAATAATATATATCCCCGCATCTAAACCTTAACTCATTTCATTACCTTATCTTTAGAAAGAGCATGTTTAAACTGTTCGATTAGTATAGGAACGATCTCAAAGGCATCGCCAACAATTCCATAATGGCAGTTTTGAAAAATAGGGGCTTCTTTGTCCTTATTTATGGCAATAATTAAACCGGAATTTTTCATGCCCACAATATGTTGAATAGCACCGGAAATTCCAATCGCAAAATATATTTTTGGTGTGACCGTCACACCGGTTTGCCCTACTTGATGTGCGTGATCAATCCAACCCGCTTCCACCACATCCCTGCTAGCACCAACCGCTCCTCCAAGCGTTTCCGCCAATTGGTGTATTAACTGGAATCCCTCGTAGCTCCCTAATCCTTTTCCACCTGCCACAATGATGTCCGCTTCGTCGATTCTTACTTTCTTTACCGTTTCCTTTACAATTTCCAAGACTTTTGTCCGAATATCATCTTCTTTTAAGGATATCGTTTCTTCAACGATTTTGCCGGTTCTCCCCGGTTCTGGTTCCAGTGCCTTCATGACTTTGGCTCGTACTGTCGCCATTTGCGGCCGATACTTTTTACAAAGAATAGTCGCCATAATATTTCCGCCAAAAGCCGGCCGGCTCGCCAATAGTAAGCCAGTTTCCTCTTCGACATCCAACTCCGTAGTATCCGCTGTCAAACCTGTCGGGAGATCGGTAGCTACCGCACTTGCCAGATCTTTGCCCGTTGAAGTCGCTCCATAAAGGATAATTTCCGGTTTATGTTTATCACTGCACTCCAACAGCGCCTTCATATAGGTTTCGGTCCGGTAGTGTTTGAAGATGGGTTGATCATATACATACACAGTATCTGCCCCATATTCAAATACGGTCTTTGTTAAAGATTTAACATTTTCTCCGATTAGAATACCAGCCAATTCCACTCCCCGTTTGTCTGCTAACTTTCTACCCGCACCTAACAGTTCAAGAGATACAGAAGCAACCGCTCCATCTTTTTGTTCAATGAATACCCAAACACCTTTGTAATCTTTGAAATCCAATTACATGCCCTCCTTTGTTTCGAACAGTTCTTTCTTTTCAAGCAGGACAGATAACAGTTGCTCTACTTGTGCTATTGAGTTACCTTCAAGGAACGTTCCCCCTGCCGGTTTTTGCGGTGCCCAAACTTTGGAGACAATCGTTGGGGACCCCTTCAAACCAAGCTGCTTTATATCTACACCTTCTAGGTCATCAACAGACCAGATATGAGGTTTATATCTGGCAGCTTTTATCATGTTCGGAAACGGAGAATACGGCACTTCATTGATTGTTTTTTCAACAGAAAATAAACACGGCAAGGTGGAGCGGACGACTTCATATCCATCCTCCAGTTTGCGATGTACAATGGCATATCCCTCTTCTTGGTTGATTTCCACGACTTTATTCACAGAAGTCAGCGGTGGAATATCGAGCCTTCTTGCTATTCCTGGTCCGACTTGGCCTGTATCTCCATCGATGGACATTTTTCCGCAAATGATTAAATCTACGGGTTTTTGTTTTGCAATTTTTTCGATCGCCTTTGTCACGGCATAACTCGTTGCCAATGTATCAGCACCCGCAAATCGGCGGTCCGTGATTAAATACCCCTCATCGGCACCTATTTCAATACACTTTTTTATCGCGGTAACTGCTGGAGGCGGACCCATGGTAACAACAGATACAATCCCCCCATATCTTTGCTTTAAACGAACGGCCTCTTCAACAGCATGAGCATCATACGGATTCAATATGGCAGGTGCGGTCCTACGGTCCATCGTGTTTGTCTTTGGATTCATCTTAATAATTTTGGTGTCAGGCACTTGCTTGATACAGGCTACAATATGCAGCATTTAACCCCTCCCTTTTAATAAAGCAAATAGTCCTTTACTTACATCGATATGAAACTTGCCGGATGTGTTTCGCTAAAAAGCCTTTTTACGCCCGTTTACTTTTACTTTATTAAAAGAGATGTCCTGACATTCGAATTTTCTGATAAAATCTGTGTAAATGTTGCTGATGAAAACCCAAACAAAGAAAAAAGCACGGATGAAGGATGCACCGTGCTGTTTAAAATGGATATGAGGTATGCATTTTACAGAAATGAGTCAATCAATGTACAATTTTTTCAATTATTAAAAGTGGTTAACAGTTCATTTAAAATGAGGCATATCGACAATTTTTTTAAAATTCCTTGTTTATAATGACAAAAGCTACTGTAACTTGCGCACAAATTTTAAAAATATGAGGAGGGAACCTAATGGAATTTCTATTATATATCGGTACATATCTCTTAGGTGCTCTTGCTATTATGCACCTGATTACATTTACTTTTAATTTATTTTTTAAATAAAGTAATGTGAATTAGGATTGAACGCTTTTAAATAAAATTTCTCAGGTGTTTCTATCGTGTTTTGAAATAGTATGTTCTGCAACATGTAAAAAGAAGTTGCCGTATTTTTTTGGCAACTTCTTAAATACTGATTATTCACTGTTAGAGATTTGCTTGTTTAAAGGTATCTCCACCCTCAATGGTGCCATTTTCAAATCCTTTATTAAACCATCGCTTTCTCTGTTCAGACGTTCCATGTGTAAAGCTTTCAGGAACCACATATCCTTGTGCTTTTTTCTGAATATTATCATCACCCACAGCGTTTGCTGCATTCAGCGCCTCTTCAAGGTCCCCTTTTTCAAGGTAACCCTTCCCTTTGGCGTCGTGTGCCCAAACACCCGCCAAGTAGTCTGCCTGCAATTCAAATCGAACGGAGTATTCATTTGATCGTTTTTGGCTAGCTGAAGCGTTGTCTCCCATATTCAAGAGAGTCTGGACATGGTGGCCAACCTCATGTGCAATAACGTACGCCATCGCAAAGTCACCAGGGGCCTGGAATCTTTGTTTCAGCTCCTCATAAAAACTTAGGTCAATGTATAGCTTGTGGTCACCCGGACAATAAAACGGCCCTACAGCCGAACTGGCAGATCCACAGGATGACTGGACGCTGTCCCTGTACAAAACGAGCTTAGGATTTTCGTATGTTAGGCCTTTTTCCTTGAATTTTTCTGACCAAACATCCTCTGTATCGGCAAGGACAACAGAAACAAAGTCCGCCAGTTCCTTCTCTTGAGATGATTCTTGATATGGCGCGCTTGTATCTGAACCAAGGTTGGATGTACTGTTGTTGATTAAATCTCCCGGATTGCCTCCGAGGAGTGTAAAGAGGAGCACAATAATAATACTTCCGATACCGCCTCCAATTACTGTCTTTCCTCCCATGCCCATACCTCTTCGATCTTCAACGTTTGAGCTTTGCCGTCTTCCTTTCCATTGCATTTTTTTACCTCCCTAATAATTACTGACAGAGTAT
The DNA here is from genome assembly GCF_047302305.1 of Neobacillus phoenicis. Classification (NCBI taxonomy): domain Bacteria; kingdom Bacillati; phylum Bacillota; class Bacilli; order Caryophanales; family Bacillaceae; genus Neobacillus; species Neobacillus phoenicis. Next base: position 3,905,592 of record NZ_CP154847.1, read on the forward strand.
AATCAACCAGTTATCTATTTCCATAATGTTATACCCATGTAAAAGGGAAATAAAAATATGTATTTATTGGAAGTTGTTTCTTGAACTACTTGTTTCACACATTCTAATAGTTTTCAAATTACGATGCATAAAAAATCCACCTCTCCAAAAAGAAAAAGTGGATGTATTCTTAAAGATAGAGGCGAAATTGATTGTATTTTTCTAATAGAAATAATGACTTTGATAATATATTGTATACCTAAAACAATGAAAGCCCTACCTCTCTTTCATCCTTACGGCTCCTTGTCCGTGCCAGTGTGAATCAGGATTGCACAAATCAAATGACTTTTTTATCGAGCTATTTGATGAAACTTCAAACGTTCGTATAAGAAATTTAGATATTAAAAATGGATTAGATTGTAGAAATAACAAAAGAGGTTAATGCTCTGAAAGTGAGTTGAAGAAGCTGAATGTCTTTGAAGTGATTTACTTTTACTATTATCATCTTCCCATAAAAAGTTCAGGATGTTTTTGGAAGATGTACTACAATATCTATAATTACCTTAACAGAAACTTTTTATTTGATTTTCAGTGATCCCTTTAATTAATTCCAGTTCACTCATCAAAAATCCATGTGCGTTATCCAACATTATTTTTTCGCTTGAATTAAGTGCTTTTTCTTTCTTCATACGCATTAAATCACGTACAACTTCAGCACCTTCTTGTATTTTACCCGTTTTAATTTTATCAGTGTTCACTTTATACCTTTGCTTCCACGGCAGTAATCTATCTGATTCTCCATGCTGAAAAATGTGTATGATGTGTTTTAATGCAATTATGTCAGTAACTGGGCGTATATTTGAACTCAATATTTTCCCTGTAGGAATCATGACTTGCATATTACTGATTAACATTTTTATGACATAATACTGTTGTTTTACCCCTGAAATTTCCTTTTCTTCTATGGCTTTAATTATACCTGCTCCTTGCATTGGATAAACAATGTTATCGCCAATTTGAAACAAATAATCCACCTCCATATATGGTAACCTTCTTAAGGTTAACACATTTAATATTTTTTATCAAATTTTCTATAATATCATAAATTCAATTTAAGCGTCAACTACTTTTTCTTTTAAAATTAGAAAATGCATAGACAATAGGATTCGTGTCGGATTACCAATAAAGGGAAGGTTGATTTTCCTCGCATCTATACTGAAACCTTAGCAGCTATTAGAATATAAACTTTCACTTTAGGAAATATAATGATGACTATTTACTTCCTTCATCGAGAATGGAGTGAGAAAAATGAAAGATTTACATTCAATCCAAGGGGTAGAACATTTTGTAAATGATCACCAACTTAGTTTTATATATGTATTAAAACAGAGTTGACGCGTTTGTCACGCTTTACTTCCTCAGGTTGAGGAAGTTATAAAGGAGTTTAGGCAGATTCATTTTGGGATAATTGATACAGATGAGGTAACAGAAATAGCCGGACACTTTGGGATTTTCACTGTCCCGGTTCTTCTATTGTTTGTCCACGGAAAAGAATCCTTGAGAGAAGCACGAATAGTCCATCTAGATCTCTTTCAGAAGAAAATAAAAAGAATATATGAGTCTGTGCTAAATTAAGATACTCAAACTTTTACTTAAGTTAATTAACCGTAAAAATACAATTTTTTTAAAGAATAAGCCGGTTGGAGCAATTTGTCATGCGGCACAACTGCTTACAGTCATCCCAGATTTGATGAAGGGCCGTGAATACACAGCTTACCCTTCTTGTGAGCCAGATGTAAAAGCCTGTGGGGCGACGTATATCAAAAAAAACGTACACACGCATCAAAATTTGGTTTCAGGTCAAGCATGGCCGGATTTACCAACATTCATGAGAGAATTTATAAATTTGCTGAAATAATCGAAGCTGATATCACAGAACCATTAGCATAGTTTTTTGAGACATGTTTAACTTCAATAAATAATGTTAGCTAATTAGGATGTAGTGGTTTACAGTTTTTTTCTTATTAGTTGAAAAAGAAAACATTAAATCTAATCAACAAAGGGTTGGAGAGATCTCTCCAACCCTTTCATTTACTAACCTATTAATGGAACGTAACAATTTTGTTTAAATCAAATCGGTGATGAGGATACCCTTCACCATCTGGTCTTCCAATAGGAAGGATTCCAGCAAACTTTACGTGAGAAGGAAGATTTAATAGTTCTATTACCTTGTCTTGATCAAAACCTAGCATTGGATTACTGGCATAGCCCATTCCTTGAACTGCTATCATTAGGATGCCGAACGCAATATTTGTTTGTGTTAATCCCCATTGCCCACGTTCTTCAACACTCATTCCATTAAAGAAAGCTGACAAATTGGCTACTTCTTCTTCTTTCCGAGCTTCTGATAGATTTGGATGTACAGTTTCTGATAAATTCGCCAATACATCTTCCATATCACTTGTTACAACGATTACTGCAGGAGCAGATGTAACCTGCTTTTGCCCATAAGCAGCATCTTCAAGTTTTTGTTTTAAATCTTCATTTATAATTACATGGAAACGCCAAGGTTGAAGATTCCATGCACTTGGTGATAAACGAGCAAGTTCAAATATGTTTATTAGGTCTTCACGGTCAATCGGCTGTTGAATATATTTACGAATACTGTGTCGTGATTCTATTGCTTGCTGTACTGATGTTGTTTCAATTTTAATCGTCAATGATGGTCACCCTTTCTTTAGTATTTTTAACTCCAATTGATTAAGGATACTCTTTAAAAGTTTACTTTTCCGCCATTTAATGCAACAATGTAAAGTTTTTTCAGATCTTCCACTGATACTTTTCGTGGATTTGATGGAGTACAAGGGTCTTCAACAGATCCTGCTGCCATCTGCAGCCAAATATTAAGTAGTCTGCATAGTGATCATTAACCTTGTTTAATCATTTGTTGCATTTTTGCTGCTGCAGCTTTAATATCTGCTTGTCCAGTAATACCACCGCCAACAATGATAAGATCTGGTTGTGCTTTGATTACTTCTGGAAGTGTTTCTAATTTAATGCCTCCTGCCACTGCAGTTTTTTCATTTTTTACAACGCTTTTAATGGTTTTTAAATCCTCATATGAGTTTTTTCCAACTGCTTGAAGATCGTAACCAGTGTGAACACAAATATAGTCCACACCTATTGTATCCACTTCTTTAGTACGTCCAGCAAGGTTTTTTACAGCAATCATATCAACAAGAATTTTTTTACCTTGCTTTTTAGCCTCTGTCACTGCACCTTTAATGGACTCGTCTTCAGCTGTACCTAGAATCGTAATAATATCTGCGCCAGCTTCAGATGCTTTCATAACTTCATACCCAGCGGCATCCATAATTTTTAAGTCAGCTAATACTTTTAGATTAGGGAAGGCTTCTTTCATTGCCTTTACAGCATGAAGACCTTCATTAATAACAACCGGCGTACCGATTTCTACGATATCAATATGTTCCTCAACTTGTTTAACAAGCTCTATTCCTTGGGATGTTTACTAAATCTAATGCTAATTGTAATTCCATTTTAATTCACTTCTAATAATTTTTTCAGATTGTCGTACAGTAATAATATCTCCAAAGTATATAGTACCATTACGGTAATATTTCCATATTGGATTATCTGTACCAGCAGTAAGGATCAATGGTGTTCCCTATCGCTGAACAAATGCAAGTATACAATGTATGATGTTATATTAAAAGTACGCACTCTTATCTTACATAGTGCTAAAAAGTATACTATTGATGATAATAGCCATGGAGGTGAAATAAAATGTCACGAATGCAGGATAAGGTGTTTAACTGTGAAAAGGAATTAACCCTTTCCGTTATCGGTGGTAAATGGAAAATTCTTATAATGTGGCATCTAGGAAGAGAAGGAACAAAACGATTTGGTGAATTGAAGGCTTCTGTAAAAATATCTTGAAAAATTATCTACACAATTAGGATGAAAGTAGTATGAATTAATCAGAATAAAGGAGGTTTTTTTTGATGGCTAATACAAAACGCATTCTGATTGTGGTGACAAACCATACTAAAATCACCGATGATCATAAAACTGGCCTTTGGTTGGAAGAATTTGCTGTACCATATAACGTCTTTAAAGAGAAAGGCTACGACGTAAAAGTCACCAGTATTTTGGGTGGTGAAGTCCCGCTGGATCCAAGCAGTCTGCCCGCTGAAAAGAATGCGAAATGGGAGGAAGCGGAAAAAGAATTAACCCACACCATCAAATTAAGAAAAGAAGACGCCCAAGGGCTCGATTCGATTTTTCTGCCGGGTGGGCACGGAACGATGTATGATTTTCCTAACAATGAAACCTTGCTTTATATTTTGCAACAATTTGCAGAAGATAAAAGGGTCATTGGGGCTGTTTGTCATGGCCCTTCAGGCTTAGTGAATGCCACATACAAAAATGGAACCCCATTGGTGAAGGGCAAAAACATTACTGCCTTCACCGATGATGAAGAACGGGAAGTCAAATTGGTTCAACATATGCCTTTTTTGCTGGAAACTACGCTTCGAGAAAAAGGTGGAATCTTCTCGTCTCGTAGCAATTGGACAGACTACTCGATTCGAGATGGAATCCTAGTAACAGGACAGAATCCGCAGTTCAGTAAAAGTACAGCGGAAAAAGTAGTGGACGCCATCGAACATCCTGCTTAAATGGATGTCTATTCATAGAACTGTTCGAAAGCACTGTCAAAACCATACCGTTTTGAACGGTGTTTTTACATTTCTCCTCTTTGGATCAGAGGATTGAATAACTAGGAGTAAGAAATTCGATGAGGATACACATACTGCTCATTTTTGATCGTTGGATTGGCGCCATAGAATCAGTTTTAGACGAAATGATTAAACAAAACCAGATAAACTCCATAATTGATCCCGAGAAAGGTGCTCAAGCGATGGTTGCTATGCTTGGAGGAGGAATTTTGATGAAACAACAATAGATGATATGGAAAGGCTATTAACTGGAAGCATGGACACTAAAATGTTTTTAGAAATTACTACATGGAAAACGTTTTTTTACTTCTTTGCACCTATAACCACTCACGAAACAGTCATATCTTGTTTAATGTACGAAAAAACCAACGTATTTCATTTTATTTTTCTTACAGAGGTGGACTCTTTCACGGTGGATTCATTGGGCTACATTTTGGATACATTATTGGAAACAAAGGAGAAGTAGAAGACAAATCAAATATTAAAGGTGATTTTGATGAATAAAACAACAACAAAAAAACAAGAAATTATCAATGCATTTCAATTCCGCTATGCAACAAAAAAATTTGACCCAACAAAAAACATTTCTAACGAAGATTTCCAATTCATACTAGAAGCAGGCAGATTATCTCCAAGTTCAGTCGGATGGGAGCCATGGAAGTTCTTAGTCGTGCAAAATAAACAATTAAGAGAAAAATTGAAACAAGTAAGCTGGGGAGCACAAGGACAACTTCCTACAGCAAGTCATTTTCTGATAATTCTTGCACGAAGAGGACTAAGATACGATTCTGATTATGTAAAACATCTAAATAAAAAAGTGAAAAAATTACCTGATGATGTCATCGCTACAATAACACCTCGTTATAAAGAATTTCAAGAGTCTGATCTTCATTTATTTGAAAGTGACAGAACATTATTCGATTGGGCGAGCAAACAAACATATATTGCACTAGGCAATATGATGACAGCTGCCGCCCTAATTGGAATAGATTCATGTCCAATTGAAGGTTTTAACTATGACAAAGTACACAACATTTTAGAAGAAGAAGGATTACTTGAAAATGGGAAATTCGATATATCCGTAATGGTTGCATTTGGATACAGAGCCGCTGAACCAAAACGACCAAAAAGTAGACAAAGTATAGAAGATATTGTTCAGTGGATAAACTAATCCCCTATCTTTTTAGATGGAAGCGGTGGGTTCGAAATTTACTTCCGAACCCCACTCTATCCAACTATAATGTAGAACTAACGTAATGCTTTAACAAGGGCTTTTCCAAATTCTTTCGCACCTTGTGGACCATCGCCAGTAATAATATCATCATGGGCAACAACGTGTTGTTCAACATATTTAACGTCAACAGCTATCAATTCGTTCTTTTGAACATCTACTGGATAGCAAGTTGCTTCTCTTCCAGAAAGCAAACCAGTTTTAGCAACTGTAACAGCCCCTGCACAAATTCCTGTTACAAGAACTTTCTCATTGTAAGCTTGCTTCAAAAAGCCTTGTAATTCTTGATTTCCCCATAGATGATCATTTGTACCAGATCCTCCAATTACCGAAACAACATCAAATTCTGTAGGCGATACGTCTGAAAAGATAACCGATGCAGTTGCTTTCCCATCATAGTCACCAGTAATTTCACCTGCCTCGGTGCTAGCAATGGTTACTTCGACTCCTGCATTTTCAAGCTCTTCTTTTGGTTTGAATAACTCATCTTCATTAAAACGTTCTGGCGGTATAATTAAGAGTGCTTTTTTACTCATTATTTTTTCCTCCTCAAAAAGAAAAAGATTTGTTGATAACATTTTTTCATATATTCGTATTTTTACCTGTGGCTGTTAACAATTTCAGCTAAAATTTCAGCGAGCTGTGCAAGTTCTAGTGTATTGCGAAAAGCATCAGCTGGAGACCTTTCAACGTGCAATCGGTGAAAGGTCTAGCAATGAGAATGGTATATCAAATACTTTTTTGTATGCTCAGATATGATTCATCCTCTTTCTAAAAAGTCTTTATTACATATGCTTTGAAATTATTTCTGTCAAAGCTTCTTTTGGATAGAACCCGATAACCTTATCTACAGCCACTCCGTCTTTGAAAAGAATCAACGTTGGAATGCTCATGACTCCAAATTTTCCTACTGTTCCTGCGTTTTCATCTACATTAAGCTTGATAATTCTAACTTTGTCACCCATTTCACCATCGATTTCCTCCAATACAGGTGCAATCATTTTACAGGGACCACACCATGGTGCCCAAAAATCTACTAAAACTAATCCCTCTTTAATTTCAGTGCTAAATGTTTGATCTGTTACGTGTGAGATAGCCATTATTATATCCTCCAATTCATACTTATAATTTTAATAAAAGTATTTTTTATGTTTACAAAAAATACAAAATTACCCCCCTTTTAATGTAATAAAAAAAGTTACAGTTTGTTTTTTTATGAAACGTACTGTAATAAAATAGTTTACAGTATAGACATTACGAAGCACTTGCCGGGTTAATGTCCCTAACAAACTAAACTATTATAAAAGCCACTTTTCAAATTGATTGCTTCCTGTTCAAAAGGAATAACTGTAATTTTAATATTTACAGTTTATGAAGTCAAGAAAAATTAACTCGATATTCTCAAATTCCACTATAGTGGGGATACACCGATGAAAAGTTCTCATCGCATTTTGCGTTTTTCACCTGAAGCAGATTTTTAAGTGGAATGTTTACTACTAGTTCTTCATGCGCAATTTTAGTTGTTTCCTCACATAAAAAAGGCAGCAGAATCGCCGCCTTAAATTTAGGACACCGTTTTATTTAAAAGGTCTAAAAATAAATTACTACATCTTTGAATGAATCAGTTTATTTCAAAGAAACTTTACCTTGAATTTCAATTTTAACATCTGCTTTTTTCAATAAATTTCCGACTTCGCACCCTGTATCTGCTGCTTCCGTCGCTCTTTGTGCGGATTGAATTTGTTCTTCTGTTGCATCTTTAGATAAAACGATGTGAGGATAATGGATAATTTTAAATTCATTATCAGATATATTTGCCTCTGAGTTCACTGTAAGTTCAGCAACAGGCAGGTTTCTGCTTGCAAGTACAAACGTAAGAGTTGCTGTATAACAAGTAGTTACCGATGAAACAAGAATCTCTTTTGGATTTGCTCCGTTGCCACTACCTCCTAAAGATGTAGGAATAGCGATTTTTGTATCAAGATACTCCGCTTTAAGAGTTCCATTCCCTTTTACTCCACCATCCCAAACAGCATTCACATTTATTTTCATATCAGCCATGTTTAACACTCCTTCAAATAAATAAATTATTATATTTATATCATGTTCGTTCATGTATGTTTTTTATTCTATAAGTATCGCAAGTAGTTCACGAAAGATGAAAAATACGGTACAAAACATTGATTACGGTGTAATTAAGACAAATTCCGCGCAATTAATGTGGGTTCGGTACAATTACTTTCTAACTATACGATAATGAATGAATTTTCAACCTATAATATATTAAAAAGCAATAAAGTTTGCGAATAGAGCCTTAAGAGTATTCGAATGAATCGAAGGTCTTGTACAGATCGGTGAGAAGAAATTTCTCAACGATCTGAAAATAAATCCTGCCGTTATGAAGAGGCTATTTTATAAGTTGTAAAATTGAAACAAACTGTGCTACCAAAGCACCAAACCAAACTAGGGTAACATCAACAATAATGACCCCAATGTTTTAAAAAAACAAAAAAAGGCCATTCCTACGCCAAAGGACAGTATCATACAAACTGATTGAATGGCAGCCTTTAATGTTTTTGTCAAATAAGTTCCTATAAAATATCTAGATACTATTCTATAAATTATTACTCCAATCAGTCCAATGCTGGTGACAATAAATGCATATAATAAGTAATCAACATCTTTTTGTTGTTCAACTATCCTAATATTCAGCCAGTAACTTATGAATGAATAAATGTTTACATAAAGCAAGAAAAAGAATGGAGGAAATCAAACTCTAATTTTCTTATTGGCTCATTTATCAGGGGGATTGGCTGATTTTGGCACTTGATTGGCTCATTTTCCGGCGGGGGTTGGCTCATTTTTGATTAAGATTGGCTCATTTCCATAGATTATGGCTTTTATACCATTTATAACCAATTTATCATCATGAGAAAACCATAAGGACAACCCGTCCTAAAGTTATTCATAACCCCGATGAACGAAAAACCGCAAAAATAAGTTTCTTTCTCTATTCCTTTATATTGCCAAATAAGAAGTCTCTTCACTCATTTTATTTGGTTCTATTTTTTAACCAGTTGTCAAATTCGGTTGCGACTAGGCGTTCACCTGTTAATCCTTCAGATTGCTCGGAAGCAAGATAAACGATAGGTTTTGCCATGATTTCCGGCTTCAGAAGCTGAGAGTTTCCTTCAAGTTCCCTTCTCACTTCATCAGGTATCATTCCGGTTACGGTGGCCCCGCCAGGAAGAAGCATATTTACCATCACTCCAAATTCACGCAGGTCTTCAGCCATGATAAATGACAGGGACTCGGTTGCGGCACGAGAAGGGCCGTATGGGACAAATCCTTTTCGTTTCATGGTTTCATAATTCATCGATATATTAATGATTTTTCCTCTTCCCTGCTCGACCATCAGAGGAGCGAATCCCCGGGAGGTTAGGAAATAACCGGTCACATTTGTATCGATTAAATTTCGAAACCCTTCAGGAGAGACCTGATAAAAAGGCTGTGGTTCTGTAAGGAATTTTGGGTTTACAGTCTTCATGCCTATCCCTGCATTGTTCACGAGGACATCGATCTTACCCCATTCAGTTTTTACCCAGTTCACTGCATTTTGTACCGATTCCTCTGACCTGACATCCAATGGAAGTTCAAAAACATTCGAATATCCCTTATCTTGAAGGGTTTTTACAGCTTCCGTCATTTTTGCTCCCGGACGGGATGCCACTGCAACCGTTGCTCCTTCATCAAGAAGTGCTTCTACCATGGCATATCCTAAACCGCTTGATCCTCCTGTAACAACGGCATGTAAGCCAGTTAATTCTTTTGCCATTTTTCCACCTCATTTGGTTTAAATTCAAATCTTCGAAAGGATTATGATAGTATGTACAGTTTTTATATATCAGTTCCCCTGCAGTTAAAAATTTTATGTGCATCGGAAGCGACTAAGTTTTTCCAAACTCATTCTTACTTTCTTTGCTAATAAAGCCCAGCCAAATAATCCATTATCTTAAAAACCTGGAATGGTTAAAGATCAGGAAAATCCCGACCACTAATTTAACCCTTTTTTTCATAGAAATAAATTCCTTCCAAATTCCAGGATATAACTTTATTATATCTCAAATTCCTCTGAAAATTAAAAAGCTGGCCCTGTAAGTGTTCATAAGAACCTCGGGGTCAGCCTGACTTATTGATGAATCGATTGGATGATTTTATTTACTAAACCTTCCGCATCTTTTGCTTCTACAGTCGTTAATTGGATGTGCAAAAGGGTTTTACCCGGCACTCCAGGCACCTTCTAAAGCAATCTGTGACTTATACATCAACTTCTGTATGATGTTCAAGGCAAGTAATTCCAACGCTTTTCCCGCCTCCGTCAAGGTATTTCAATCCATCCTTCTTGATAACAGTGTCGTAAGAAAGCACTATTTGTTCTGATACGTACATAAACAGTAGTAGGTTTTAAACCCTGGTCATTAAGCATATAGCCAATATAGGTTCGAAACAATTCAACTGTAACTTCTTCATTAGGTACATCTCCTCCCAAGTAATCATTGAGATAATGAAAATGCTCATAATAGCCTTGGATTGTAGGCTTTGACAAACCCTCAGTCTGTTTGAAAGCCATAAATCGCTCAAACATTTCAAACAGAATCATCTATTGTTCAGTTTGTTTGAACCGTTTAATATTCTGATTACTTCTTGAACCTTTTCGCTGAGTTTTCCTTACGGGTTGCATAAAAAAATCCACCCTTCTTTCAAGAATTTGGTGGATTTGACACACTAGTACACACAAAATCAGTTGCACTAGTACTATGTAATTTTTAGAAAAAATACTGGTGACTTTTCACTATCAACTCACTGTTCAAACAGCCGGTAAAACCGTGCTTAAAAACAGTCGAAGCCCTTGATATCACTAGGTTTATTTGGCGGGACTGCGTGGGAATCGAACCCACCAAACCTGGCACGCAGGTCTCAAGCAGTTTTGAAGTTTGCTAGCATCTGTTTTTCTAATATCTTGATGTATCCTCGAGTACTGATAAATCAAGCTTTCTTGCTTCCTAGTGTTTTCTTGTGATTTGTAATTTTAAAAATTCTGGCACCAAGCATGGCACCACTCATTCACCTTTTTTGATGTTCTATATACTTCAGAAATAATGGTGGTCTTATTCAATTTTTTTAAGTAAAAAAGCTTGTTTTTTGAAAATAAAACTAGGCAATAAAAGAATTGCCCAGCAATCCTTTTCTGAACTCTTGCGCTCATTAGCCTTCAGGCAGAGGTGATTCATTACAAAAAATCAAAGAAAAAATTCACTTAACAGCATAGATCGACTCATCCACCTTTAATTATTTATAAGAATAAAACCCTTGCCCGGTTTTCTTACCAAATCTTCCAGCCTCAACCATCCGTCTCAGCAGTGGGCAAGGTCGATATTTGGAATCATTAAAACCCTCATATAGGCTCTCTAATGTAAAAAGAAGCACATCTAGTCCGACATAATCGGCCAATCTAAGTGGACCTAGGGGATGATTAGCTCCTAATTCCAATCCACGATCAATTTGTTCCGGTTCATTCCCTTCCATCACTAAATAAACTGCTTCATTCATCATCGGAACTAGCACACGGTTAACAGTAAATCCAGGAAAATCCTTTGCGATAATAGTCGTTTTACCCATTTTTTCTCCAATAAGCTTTACCTTTTGCAGAGTTTCATCAGATGTACTTAGTGAATAAACCAATTCAAGCAATTTCATGACAGGAACTGGACTGAAAAAATGCATTCCAACCACTTTATCCGGACGTTCGGTTACCCCACCGATGGCGGCAATGGATAATGAAGAAGTGTTACTAGCTAGAATGGCTTCTTTATTAATCACTTGGTCCAATTCCCGGAAAACAGCTTGCTTGAAAGACAACTTTTCTGGCACAGCTTCGATGACTAAATGCGCATCTTTTCCAGACTCAAGCATAGTTGATCCTTGGATACGATCCCAAATTAATTCTTTTTCCCCTTTTGTCCATGTTTCTTTTTGAATTAGGGACGTTAGTGTATTCTTCATCCTTTCCATTCCTTGATGTAAATCTGCTTGTGATCTTTCCACTACAGTAACGTCAAATCCAGCTTTGGCTGAAACAAGGGCGATTCCACTCCCCATCAAACCTGACCCTATTACAAGTATTTTTTCCATGTCGATATCCCTTTCTATACTCTTTCAATTATCATGGTTGTACCCTGGCCACCACCAACACAAAGTGTTGCCAATCCAAGAGTTTTATTTTGATGGATTAACTCATGAATAAGGGTTACCAAGATACGTGCTCCAGAACAACCTACCGGATGACCTAAAGCAATTGCTCCACCATTTACATTTAGCTTGTCTCTCGGTATCTTCAATTCGTTAATGACCGCTAACGCTTGAGCTGCGAACGCCTCATTAAGCTCGAATAGGTCGATATCCTTAATCGTTAACTTTGCCTTCTCTAACGCCTTGATGGTAGAAGGTACGGGACCAATTCCCATGATTGAGGGTAATACCGCAGAAGATGCTGCAGAACGAATTCTTGCAAGTGGTTTAAGCCCCCACTCTTTTACTTTTTCTCCTGATACCAAAATCAGGGCTGCAGCACCATCGTTTAATCCAGAAGAGTTCCCGGCAGTAACTGTCCCATTTTCCTTAAACACAGGTTTTAGTTGTCCCAGTTTTTCCAATGAGGTGTTTTGTGGATGCTCATCTGTATCAAAATTTATTTCCTGTTTCCCTTTCATCACCTTAATAGGAACTATTTCATTACGAAATCGCCCTTCCTTTATCGCATCTAAGGTCTTCTTATGACTCTCAAATGCAAAAAGGTCTTGTTCTTCACGCGAAATGCCGTATTTTGCTACCAAGTTTTCGGCAGTAACTCCCATATGATAACCTTCAATTGCACAATGAAGACCGTCATAAAGTAATCCGTCAACCGCTTGCGCATCTCCCAATTTTTTACCCCACCGGCTGTCCAATAATAGATGTGGAACATTTGTCATACTTTCTGTCCCTCCAACTACTATGGCATCCGATTCACCTACCTTAATCTGGTGGTATCCAATGGAAACAGCTCTCATGCCGGACGCACATTGTTTATTAATGGTCATCGCCGGAACCGTAAGAGGCAACCCCGAATGATAAACAATTTGTCTTGCAGGATTCCCCTTCCCTCCCGCTTGAAAAACATTTCCTATTATTACCTCATCAATTTGTTCTCCAGTTATGCTAGAACGGTTTAGACAAGCTTGAACCACCGTTGAACCCAGTTGAGATGAACTGTAGGATTGGAGACTTCCTCCAAATTTCCCAATAGCACTTCTTGCTGCCGCAACAATATAAACCTCACTCAAGTCAATCTCTCCCTGTCTGTTTTATATTTGTCAGAACTATATTTTTTGGATCGATAACCTGGTAAATCAAAACCAAATTCCGAAAGTTTTAATAACCTCTAAATTTCAATACGAAAAAAATGTATGTAAACATTTTTATAAAAACATGCCAAGGGAGACTCTTAAGAATCCCTTGACATAGTTTTTAAGATCAGTATTTATATAATCAAATTATGAGCGGGCTGCACGAAGTTGTTTTGTAGCTTCAAAATCTACCATTAATCCTTCCGGGTCTTTCAAAGGATCGCCAATAATTACGACCCCATAATCAGCCATTGCTCCTTCAATTGTCACGTATTCATCGCGTACATCGTTTTTCACTTTATCTGGATCACGCTCCAATGGATTGCCCCATCCTCCGCCGGAATTTATAAGGTAGCGAAAAAACGAATTTGGTTTTGTATGCCATACCGGATTTTTAGCGTAGTAAAAATATTTACCGTTAGTGTCCAATTTTTTTGTGTTAGGATCTAATATCCCTGCAATAGGTGTCGACTTAGCGTAGGTCTCTTGGTTTATCTCAAAGAACTGCTCAGGTTTCCTGATATTCAAATGGTCTGGATCCCACATCCATACGGCACCGGAACAACCATCCTTTCCACCGTTTACGCCGAAACCGCTTGGCCTTTTGAAATGCAACGGCATCGAGTAATGATCAGCTTCAGTAAGCCATAAAGTGTCCTTCAATACACTAGCTCCGCCACGATGTTGCCCTGCTCCTGCAGTATCGGCAACATATTCTTTCCTCAACACAATAGCTGGTATCTCCATCTCAATAGCCTCTATTGCAGGATCCAGACTGTTACACAATGGAACGACGCTATAACTGTCACCATCTCCTGCTTTCGTTCCACCCCAAGCTCCATGTTCCCCACCGCATTGAGCAGATGTTACCCATGGTGTACCATCAGGCCAACGTCCGTTGGCATTGTGGAGGTTAAGTGAAAACACATCGCCAGCTACTGCGTTCTCTCCCAATACATCCTTCAATGCACGGTAAATTGAATGAAGTATTAACGCTGAAGCCTCAAAATACATCATGATGGCTCCATCGGGTGGCATCGCGCTAACGATGGTAGCATCAGGTAATACAAGGTCAATATTACGCATTCCCCCAGAGGAAAAGCGGGAATTAGGATCTAGTAAAAATTGCAAAGCTACAGCGACTGCACATTTTGCGTCCAAATAGCCACAGTTGATGGAAGTACGAGCTTGACGCGAAGAACCACTTAAATCTACCTCCATTCTGCCGCCTTTAACGATTATTTTTGTCCTTACGCGAAACTCTTCAGAATCATCCATTCCATCACAATCGATATAGTCTTCTCCTTCATACACACCATCAGGAATGTTTTCAATCGATCTTTGCATTGATTCAGCAGAAATATCCACGCCGTACTGAATCGCACCTAAATATGCTTTTAAGCCGTAACGATCGATTGTTTCGATAATCAACTTTTCTCCTAATTTAAGATTCTCATAAATCGACATCATATCCGGTTTCATAGTGCTGCCGAATCGAGCGTTATCAAAAATTAAATTCCATGACTGTTTGCAAGGTATATCTTTGTGATATAACAATTGAGGTCCTATGACCAATCCATTTTCATAAACGTTTTTCTTTGTACCACTGAAACCGGCAGGAACAACTCCTCCCATATCCAACATATGTGCCTGAAGGTTAACAAAACTTACTAACTGATCCTCTCCATTTACATTATAGAAAATAGGACGGATGAAACACACATCGTTCACATGGGTCCCGATACGGTAAGGGTCATTAGCGATCAATACATCGCCAGGCTCTAAATTATCTCGACCGAATTCTTCCACAGTATTTCTGATTGCCTCGGGCATAGTTCCACTAAACAAGATTAAGCTGTTACTACATGCGGGCATTGGGTAGTCTTGCTGAGGTGAACCTGAAATCGTTGCAGCAAAATCAAACCAATCTCGCAAAATAACCGAAAAAGCGGTTGTTAGTAACCCGGAACACATATGTTCAACTATATAGCGTAATTTGGTAGAAATGACCATTGCAGTAAACCGGTCACAACCATATTTTTCTTGGAATTCAGCATCAGTCAGATCACGTATTAAAATATTTCTATTTATCAAACTTTCAGTCATCTAGATACCTCCTTAGAAATTCAGATTATTCTTTGGATCAGTAATATCTCAAAAATCACTAATTTAAATCTCTAGTAATAATGATTTCACCATACTTTCCTACTACAGCTGTTTGATTATCTTGAACAAAAATTGTTGACATCGATTCGCGGATAATGGCAGGACCATTAATAACATCCCCATTTAATAATTCATCCCTTGAAAATATACTTGCAATGATTGGTTCATCGGAAATATACTGTAACTCAACTTTACTTTCAGGGAACAAATAGCCAGTTGTCCTTGATGGTAACACTGGATAACTTACTTTTTCTGTTGAAATGACAATCTGTAGTCTGAATGTTGCCCCGACTACTGGTAAACCTTCAAAGCGGTTCCCCCAGGCTAATTCATAAGCTTCATGAAAATTAGAAATTAATGTTTGAATGGTATCGCTTGTAATTTCACCATCAGGGATATTTACAAAAGGGGTTTCCCATGTTTGCCCTGCTAGGTGACCGTCAAAGGTACGGACAATCTTGATTTGACTTAATTCGGTCGAAATCTTTGAAAGCAGTTTTGCTTCCATTTGTTTATATAGTTGATTAATTTTCTCAGCTGCATTTTCATTAAGCGTTACATAAACGGAACAACTATCACTGAAAACTAGATCTGAACTCAATAAACCAAGTGCAGAAAATAAACCGTGATATGGAGGGACCACAACGCTCTTTGCACCTACCTGGTTTAGCACTGCAGGTAATAGCATTGGACCTGCAGCTCCATATGCAATAAGGCTATAGTCACGTGGATCGATTGCATGTTTAATACAGATATTAACAATGCCCTCACTAATTTCGCTTAACCCCAAGTTGTAGGCGTACTTGATGCGCTTCTCCATATCAAGATTTGTGTCCAATTCTTCAAATGCCTTTTTTGCCAATTCACGATTCAAGTGAATCCTTCCACCTAACGGAGAATCGCTGCTAAGGATTCCAATCATCATACAAGCGTCAGTCATGGTTGGGTTTATTCCACCTCTGTCATAACATGCAGGACCAGGGAGACCTCCTGCGCTTTCTGGTCCAACCTTTAACTCTCCGGTAGAGGAATCAATTTTAATTATACTGCCACCGCCGGCTCCGATACTATGAACCTCGTTTGTCAAAGTGTTTACTAGTAAGTCATGTTCTAATTGGAAATCAGTGGTTACTGTAGGTCTTCCGTTTTTTACAATGCTTATATCCGTTGATGTTCCTCCAATATCTGCGCAGATTATATTTTCTTGTCCTATCAAACTGCCAAAATGAGCACTGGAAACAGTTCCGCCAGCTGGACCGGAAAAAACTATTTTATGAGGTCTCTCTAATGCAAAATCAGATGGTGAGAGATTAGCTGCGCAGTCCGCAAAATTAATTTCTCCATTAAAACCCTTATCCCGCAATCCACTGATTAAATCTTGGGAATACTTGCCGTACACAATTTTCATAAAAACGTCAATTACCGTTGTAGATGAACGGGCAAACTCTTTCGCAAGAGGGGAGGTTTCAGATGAGATTGAACATGGAATATCTCCTAAAACTTCTCTAACAAGTTCCAATAACCTCTTCTCATGTTCAGGATTGATATAACTATTAATTAAACAAATCGCTATTCCTTCAACGTTACATTTTTTTATAATTTCAAGTTGTTCACGGGCATGATGCTCATCCAAAGGGATAAAGATGTCACCATCGCTCTTAATACGTTCACGGATCCCACGCCGTAAATAATGGGGGACCAACGGTCTTGACGCATCGCCAAATGACCTTCTCCAATGAGGATCGGTCTGCGCTTCAAGAGGTCGCATAGCGCGCCCACCGTCCAAAATATCCCGGTGACCCAGTGTGGTTAAAAAAGCAACTTTAGGTAAATTACGAGTTAAAACAGCATTTAGTCCAGATGTGCTGGCATGGTTAAAAACCCCCATATTCTTCAAACCTACCAATTCCGCACCTTCAATTACTGGCAGTTCCATATTCTTTGGATTTGTAGGAACTTTTACTGCTGAAATTTTACCTTCCTTTACCGCAATTACGTCAGTAAAAGTCCCCCCAACATCGACACCGATCATTCCATTCATAATTGTATCCTCCTATTCTTTCATTTTTAAAGTGCTGGGAATTCACCATTCACGGTGTTGTGCAATATTTAATATTCATATTGATTCAGTCAATGTCTTTATTGAGCCGAATAGCCCCCACTTTTCCCTTTTGATCGAACAAAGACATGATTGACATTTCTCAACTTTCCACCAACCACCTTCACTTAATACAGGGTAAGCCTTAATATCTGTGCTTTTACATTCTGGGCACTCGCCATTTACTGATTTTTTTTCAACATAAACATACGGTTCTTTTGGTCGTAATACTGGTTGCATATGTTATCACCTCTATTATTTGTAGTTTTGCATTTGATATTTTACTAAAGTCCAATAGTACGCGTTTTCTCCCTAAGGAAATATAAAATACCAGTTGCACTTTAATTAAACTGACTTTCTAAACGGGAGAGTTACAACAACGGCTCCTGGACCTACAGAAATACCTTTTGAGGTCTCGGACCATATTTCAAGTTCCACTAGGTACTCGTCTTTTTCCTTCCATTTCTTTTTAACAGTACCTTTTGTCACTACTATTTCTCCTACGGTATTAAATACTCTCATACGGAAACCTTTTAGACTTTTTATCGTTCCAGCTAGACCAATATAATTACGAACTGTTTTCTCCCACATCCCTTGAAGAAATATGACGTTAGCATACATGTCAGGTGCACCTGTCTGCTGGGCATACTCTGAATTATGGTGAATTGAATTGAAATCACGATTTGCACCTGCGGCCATAACAAGCCGTGCAACAGTTAGCGGGAATTCTTCAGGTGAGATCGTATCTCCTATAGAAACTTTTTCCCAATACCGTTGATCACTTTTTTTCATAAAAATTTATCCTTTCTGTCAAAGTGAGATTCGCAAATACAATCACTCAACGGGAAAGTAGTGGTATGTACTTATACGAACTACCGCTACCAACTCTTCTTTTTGGTTTTGAACTTTTGTTTCCCAAACCATAAATGCTCCTCGACCAACCTTTGTTTCTTTTGGGGTACAAGAAAGTAGTACATCACCTACTCGACAGAGCCGGTCGCCTACCAAGATTGGTTTTACATAATCGACCTCGATATCTGTTGCGAAATAGCAGGGGGTTTTTGGTGCAACGGCTGTTTCGATTTGAAGCAAAGGACTCTCTACAGCTGGAGCGTTTCTTTCTGCGGTATTGAAAACATGCATATCGGGTTTCCAATAGGGCTCAATTAACCATGTTAAGAGACTACTATAAGGAGCAATCACATCTGAATATCGAAATTCTTTGGCAACGGATTGGTCATAATGTAGTTGACAATCAAACTCAAGGGGCTCTAAGAAACGGCGAATTGCGCCAAGTTCTACAGCATCTGCTCCCCATTGATCTTGTCCTTCACTAAAGTTCTTCCCTATTGCTTCAATCATCGGTTGCCATGCGTTTTTCCAATCTGACATACCTCTTAATCCTTTCTCTATTAAATCGATTTTAAGTCGGGAGACAATCCCTGAACTCATTCACTTTAAGTAAGTTGAGTTCGACTAGCAGTCTTTCGCAATAGATTTTTATTAAATTTGCCATTTGCATTTTTAGGAATTTCATCTACAATTTTAATTTCATCCGGCAGCCACCACTTCGGAAACTTTAGCGACAGCCAATCAATCAAGTCAACTTCAATTTTCGGATTATTTATCCCTTTTTTCAGTAACACGAAAGCTAATGGACGTTCTTGCCACTTTTCGTGAGGAATAGCTACAACGCAGGCTTCTAAAACAGTCGGATGAGCCATTAATTCATTCTCAAGTTGAACGGAAGATATCCATTCTCCCCCACTTTTGATCACATCTTTATTTCGATCCACGATACGTATTGAACCTTCATAATTGATTGAGGCAATATCTCCGCTTCTCCACCATCCATTAACAAAAGCCGCTTTTGACCGCTCGTCATTATAATACTCACTGGCAATCCATGGCCCACGCACTAATAGTTCTCCCATATGCTTATCATCCCATGGGAGTTCTTCGCCTAAATCATCTACAATTTTCATCTCTAAACCAGGTATTAACATTCCTTGTCTTGAATAAATGTTAATCTTTTCATCGTCATTAAATTGTTTTTGATCACGTCTAATCCGTGTAAATGAAACCATTGGAGAAGTTTCCGTAGCACCGAAGCCTTGAACAATTTGAACTCCATATTTGTTTAGGAACTTTTCAATTATTGCTTTAGGCACCGCTTGTCCTCCAAGTTGGAATTTCCGCAAACTGGATAAATCAAAAGGTCGATCTTCTAGAATTGTCATCATATCAACCCCTAGAGTAACCGCACCTCCAGCATATGTGATTTTCTCTAATTCTATTAGTTCCAAAAGATCACTAGCTTTTGGCCGTTCACCTGGCAGTACTAATTTTGCTCCAGTAGCGATAGCAGCATATGGTAATCCCCAAGCATTCACATGGAACATTGGGACAATTGGTAAGATATGATCATGCTCGGAAATTCCCATCACATCTGTTTGGCATAAGGTTAACGCATGTAGGTATATACTCTTCTGAGTGTATGCTACTCCTTTAGGAAGTCCCGTAGTGGCGGATGTGTAGCAAATAGTAGCTGGTGTATTCTCTTCCAATTCTTGAAAACGGAAGTTAGAATTGTTTTCGGAAAGAAGTTCTTCATAAGAGTAAAGTGGTGATAGTGTTGTTTTTGGTATACTTTTTCCCATAATGACATAGGCTTTCACCTTTGGTAGCTGATGGGATATTGCTTCAATTGTAGGAAGTAAATCTTTGTCAAAAAATAAAACTTTATCTTCGGCATGGTTAATGGAATGAATAATTTCTGCTTGACCATATCGAATGTTAACAGTATGCAATACAGCACCATAACATGGGATTCCAAAATACAATTCAAGATGCCTATAATTATTCCATGCAAACGATGCAATTTTGTCACCTTTATTAATACCTAAAGAAATTAAAGCATTGGCTAATCTCTGGACTCTATCATAAAATCGAGCATATTTATAACGAAATAAGGACCCATCTTTTTCCCTTGAGACAATTTCATTGTTAGGAAAACATCTAACCGATCTTTCTAATAATGTCTTTAAATTCAGTTGATATGAATTCATTTTTACCTCCTTTTCCCCTATAAGGTTTTATGTATCCTAAATCCTGTTAACTAGGGAATCTTGACACTATTTTTTCAGATATATATTTCTTGTTGAGATTCATTTATTCTTTTTCAAGAAATATTAGAGTATGTTGCCACCTCCTTAAAAACCACTAATATATTTTGATTATTAAGAAAAGTCTAATATAATAGATAATAAAGATAAAGTTAATGATACCTACATATCTGTAAGTTTTAATTACATAAAAAGTATAAGGAAAGAGTTAAATGAATTTTAAATAGGAGAGGAAAAATAAAATGCACATTGAGCAGCTTGAATATGTTATTGAGGTGGCAAAAAAAGGAACAATCTCTAAAGCAGCTGAAAGCTTACATGTATCTCATTCTGCTATAAGTCAAGCTATTACAAACCTCGAGTCTGAACTTGGAATACCTATTTTTAAACGGTCTCGTTCTGGAAGCGTTTGTACAGAGGCAGGAGAAACTGTACTAAAATTGTCCTATGAAATTATGAATAAAATTACTGAGCTGAAAGAAATTGGACAACACTCAAACCAGGTAAAAGGCAATTTATCTATAGCTTCCTCTCCTATTTTTTTCTCAACGTTTCTCCCTGAAACTTTAAACACTTTTAAAAAGGATTTTCCTCATGTTCAAGTTGAAATTAACGAAAATAGCACTGAAGCTATTATAGAAAGTGTAAAAAATCACCAAATTGATCTTGGTTTAATTTTCGGATCGGCGGAAAC
Source organism: Neobacillus phoenicis (assembly GCF_047302305.1). Taxonomy (NCBI): domain Bacteria; kingdom Bacillati; phylum Bacillota; class Bacilli; order Caryophanales; family Bacillaceae; genus Neobacillus; species Neobacillus phoenicis. The sequence continues at coordinate 3,927,087 of NZ_CP154847.1, forward strand.
TCTTAGTGAGGTTTCTCGCTTATTAAAGTCACGCTCACTTTATCAACCTAACTTTATGGTTACTGTTAGTAGAAACTCAGCCCTAGCAAACAAGGATGTAATTTATACTGAAGAAATTCTTCAATACCCGTTGATTATTCGAAATGAAAAATTCGCCAAAAAAGTTTGGGAGGATATTTTTTCTAATTACGGGAAAGGAGAGATCTTATTCTATTCCAATAACGATGATGTAATTAAAAATGTAATATCAAATAATTTAGCAGTGGGTTTCTTCACAGATTTAATGGAACAAGACCCTATGATATTAAAAGGAGACATTCGCCTGATTCCTTATATGGACAAAATAAACATGCCAACTCTACATTTGATTTGTATACAACCCAAAAATAAATACACCACTGTTGTAGAAAGAGAATTCATTAAGTACACAATGATGAATTTAGATTCTTATAAGTCGAACTCTTAAGATTTGTTTTTTGCCATGGATATATATTCCACCAGATGGATTCCATTGAGGGATTTGTGGAAGACACCTTAGATAATCTGTTTTAATAGGATTCCATGAAGCATGAAAAGAAGAATAGTACTTAAAGTGGACCGAACAAAAAAAGAAGACCGAGTGTCCTCTGGTCTATGTAAGAAAAGAATTCGCTAGAACCCTTGATAGTATTGAGTTGGCGGGACTGCGTGGGTATCGAACCCACCTGACCTGGCACGCAGGTCTCAAGCAGTTTTGAAGTTCTATACAGTATGTTATTTCTAGTATCACAAAGTCCCATAAAGTGCTATAGAATAAGGTTTCTATGATTTAGAGTGTTTTGTAATATCATAAAATTTTTTAAAAAGGGCACCAAACTCGGCACCATTTTTTCCATAGTCTTTGCCAAAAGATATAGATTAAAAAAATCACAACAGATCTCTGGAAAGTGTAACATTTAAATACAAAAAAACGTAGAAAGAAATCTACGTTCTGTTAGTCAAAGAATTATTTCAAATCATAAAATATTATCAATCTTGTGTACAACAAGGTGTCCAGCTAAAATCACTGAACACCAAATCATTTTATAAGTATTCTATTTTCTTTCCATATCCAAATGCCCCATAAGTTTTGCAAGTTTTCCCTGCGGAAACAGCAGCGTTTTCTAAAGCTTTTTCAATATCATTGGAATCAAAATAGGATGTGAGAAAACCAGCAATAAATGAATCCCCCGCTCCCATCGTGTCAACAACTTCTATATCAATTGGTGGCTGCAGGTATTTATTCTTACCATCAGAACAAACAGCTGGCTCTCCTCCTTTAGTTACAATGACAATTTTAACACCAAAAGTATGGACATATTTTAATAATTCATGAATCTCCTGATCCTTCATACCTGTTCCGGAAAAGAAAGCAAATTGTATAAATGGGCAAACCTTAACTAAATAGTCTTTATTCCACTTACCTTTAGTTGAAAAGTCAAAAGAAACGGGCTTATATCTTAGTTTAGGTAGTTCATTTTCAATATTGCTATTGATACTAGTATGAATGACTTCAAATTCATCAATATAGTGTAAATCATCCTCCGTCAATTGCAATGTTGCTTTTGACTGGACCCTCGTATCTCGATTTGTCTTTTTAAAGACACGATCTCCTTTTTCGTCTAATGCAACATAAGCTTTACCGTTGGGACCGTACATTTTACGAATTTTTGCTGTATCAATATTTTCATGACACAACGTTTCCAAAATATGCTCAGCTTCTAAGTCATCACCTATTATCCCAATATATCCGTTTTTCTCTGCACCATTTCTTTTGCTTATTACAGCAACATTTAAAGCATTACCACCAGGATAAATAGTTCCTTGATCTTCATAGAAATCAACGACATTATCACCGATTCCAACTAACTTCATACAATCCACTCCATGACTTTTTGATAAATCTCTACAAAAATACTCTTTATTGTGCAAATCCAGGCAAAAAAATACTAGGTGGTGACAAGCACCACCCATTCATTCAGATTTAATATTTATTTACTGATGTATGTGTCTTCTAAAGTTAAACCAGATTGGAAAGACAAAAACCCATCAAGGTTTTTAAACCCATCAACATTCTTCTGCATACCATAGCTTTGTTCTCTCCAGTTCAGATAGACAAATGGTGATAATTCCATTGCTCTTGAAATAAGTTTTTCGTAAATTTCCTCACGTTTTTTAGGGTCAGTTTCCTTCTTACCTTCCTCGAGTAAATTATTAATTTGCTCATCATCAAAATTTGCTGAATTGTTAAGTCTTGCAGGTCCACCTTTATAGAAGTTACTCATCCAATCGCCATCCGTTATGTCTCCGGAAGTCCCAGCAACTAGGAATTGATAATCCCCTGCAACATTTTTATTTATTCTTGTTGCCCAATCTGGCAACTCTAATTCAACATCAATACCTATTTTCTTCAACTCAGATTGTACTGCAATTGCTGTTTGCTCATGCATTCCATACTGTGAAGTGGATAAGAGTTTTGCTTTGAAACCATTTGGATAACCTGCTTCAGCTAGAAGCTCTTTTGCTTTATTAACATCATGTTTAAAATAATTTGTGAATTTTTCATTATACCCCATATAACCTTTAAGAATGGCCATTCCGTAAATTGGTTCTCCTCGGCCACTGAAAGCAGTGTTAATGATTACATTGCGGTCTATAGCATATGCAATTGCCTGTCTAACCTTTGGTTTACTAAATGGCTCAAAGTTAGTATTAAATTGTAAAGCCATAAACGGTCCATTCGCACTGGACAATTTCAAGTTGTCTGTTTTTCCGATTGATTCAGTATCCTTCCAAGGAACACTTTCAATTAAATTCACATCACCTGCACGTAATGCATTAACTCGAGTATTTTCATCGGTATAAAATTGAAACTTAATTTTGTCTAAATAAGGCTTACCTTTCTTATAATAATCGTCAAATTTTTCCACAACGATATCACTTCCTTGACTCCAAGAAACAAACTTAAACGGTCCTGCTCCCATTGGTTTGGTAGCAATATCGCCACCATTCGCTTCTGTATAGGACTTCGAAACAATAACAGATTCAGGTAGGGCAGTATAGTGAATGAAAGGAGCCGATGGCTCTGAAAGATTAAAAGTTATCGTTTTATCGTCTACAATTTCTATATCTTTAATTATGGATAGTTCTGTCTTGAAGGTTGCTTTACTATCTGGTGCAACAATACGCTCATATGTGTATTTTACGTCCTCAGCTGTAACTGGGTCTCCATTATGAAATTTTGCATCTCGAAGCTTAAAGGTATAAGATGTTAAATCATCATTTGTTGTATATGATTCTGCAAGTTCTGGTTCTAGTTCGCCTTTTTCATTGTAATTATAAAGGCCACGATATATAGCTAATTTAACCGTTCTTCCATGAGTCCCGTTTTGGATATAGGGGTCCATTGTAGTTGGTTCTGCAGCCAATCCAAAGGTTAGAGAACCTCCAGATTTCTCTCCTTCTGTACTTCCGTTGCCCTTGTCTGATGTTCCACTCTCTTTATTTGAGCAAGCTCCCAATAAGCCAACTAATCCAAACAATAACATAAACAATACTATTAATCTCTTAGCCATACTTTCACTCCTTTATTATATTTTTGAAACAGATACCATAGCTTTTACTGCTTATTCTTTAGTCTTGGGTCTAAGATATCTCTAAAGCTGTCTCCCATTAAATTAATAGCAAGCATAGTGACACCTAAACATAGTGATGGCCAAAGGACATACATTGGATTGTTATAAATATAACCGCGCGCATCACCAATCATTTGTCCCCAAGATGGTTCTGGCGGTACAACTCCTAATCCTAAGAAACTTAACCCAGATTCTAATAAAATAGCAGCAGCTATTGTTAAACTGATTTGGATAATTATCGGAGACATAATATTTGGCAGTATTACCTTTGTTATCACTCGGAAATGAGAAGCCCCCACTGAAAGTTCACTTTGTACATATTCCAAATTTTTCACTTGCAGGGTTGCGGAGTGGGTAATCCGCGCAAATCGAGGGATGTATAGTACTCCAATAATAATAATTAAATTTCTTACTCCTGAACCCCAAAAGCCTACCACCATTAAGGCCAATAAAATCGGTGGAAAACATAATACTATATCGATAGCTCTCATTATGGCCTTTTCCGTTAGCCCACGGGTATATCCAGCTATTAACCCTAATGTTACCCCGCCTAAAAATGCGATAAGAGTTGAACCAAATGCCACCAGTATGGTAGGACGAATGCCCAAAATCAAACGACTTAGGATATCTCTTCCAAATTCATCGGTTCCTAATGGATGCCCAGGTGTAGTACTTTTAAGTACATGTAGCTGATCAATTGCAAGTGGATCATCGGGAGCAATCCAGGGTCCTATTAGCGATATTATTATTATTGGAAGAAGTATGATAAAACTGATTAAAAATGTCTTGTGATGTAAAAATTTCCGAATCAACTTTCTACCTTCTTTCCGAAAAAATGAATTTTGCTATCGGGTTCTCGGATCCATTAAACCATAAATAATTTCTACAACTCTATTGATTAAAATGTAAAAAGCAGCAATCACAATAATAGAACCTTGAATAATTGGATAGTTACGATTATTAATTGCATCTACCAACAAAGTACTAATCCCAGGCCAATTGAAAAGGAATTCAATTAACACCGTTCCACCTATTAAATTCGCTAACTCTAAACCTATTACGGTAATGACAGAAATAATTGCGTTTCTTAGAACATGTTTATAAATCACAACTTTTTCAGCCAAGCCTTTTGCTCGTAATGTCTGAACAAAGTCTTTACCTAAAACCTCAAGCATAGATGATCTTGTCATTCTAGCAATTGAGGCAGCTAATGGCAAAGCAACCGTAATGGAAGGGAGCAATAGCTTTTGAAAATGTACCACAGGATTTTCCGTAAAGTCTGTATATCCACTAGCTGGAAGCAACTGTAATTTCAAACTTATTAATAAAATAAATGCTGTCCCTGTTACATATACCGGAAAGGACAAGCCAGCTGCGGCAATGGATGAGACAAGCATATCTACAAAGCCCCCACGTTTTATTGCTGCAATAATACCCAAAAAAATTCCAATAAAAGACCCGATAAAAATCGCTACAACTGCTAACTCTAATGTCTTGGGTAGTCTTTCAGCCAAATATGTAGTAACATCAATGTTGTTGAATAGAGAATGTCCAAAATCCAGCCTCAGGATATCTGTTATCCACCCCACATACTGTTTCAGTATAGGTTGATCTAGTCCTAGTGTTGCACGCATCGCTTCAACCGCAGCAGGATCTGCTCCTCTTTCTGTTCCTAATACTAAAACTGCAGGATCACCTGGCATTAAACGAAGAAGCAAAAAGACTAGTGTAGAGACAATGAAAATCTGGATTGCTGCTACTCCAATGTTTTTTGATACAAAACGAAGCAAAATCTCACCTCCCAACGTTAAGATTTTTAATTGATTTTTTGTAGTTTCGAATTGGATAATAGATGGCATGCTGCACTATGGTTTGTATCCAAGGGATCAAGTGCTGGTTTCATTTCTTTACAAACTGGTATTGCATAAGGACATCTAGTACTTAACCGGCAGCCGCTCGGCGGATTGATTGGACTAGGAAGATCTCCTTCAAGGATTATCTGCTCCTTCTTATAAGTAGGATCAGGTATTGGAATGGCTGAAAGTAAAGCCTGTGTATAGGGATGCTTTGGGTTATTGTAAATAGTTTCAGAATCTCCTACCTCCACTAATTCCCCTAAATACATAACACCGATTTTATCACTCACATGCTTTACCACTGATAAATCATGTGAGATAAATAAATAGGTTAATTTAAATTCTTTTTGTAAGTCATTTAAAAGATTCAATATTTGAGATTGAATAGAAACGTCTAATGCAGAAACTGCTTCATCACAAATAACTAATTTAGGGTGCAGTGCAATAGCACGAGCAATCCCGATTCTCTGTCTTTGTCCTCCTGAAAATTCATGAGGATATCGATTTATATATTGCTGACTTAATCCAACCATTTCAAGTAATTCTTTCACTTTTTGGATTCGTTCTTTTTTGTTATACACACCATGTATATCAAACGGTGCACTGATAATCTGGCCTACTGTCATTTTGGGATTCAAAGATTCATATGGTTTTTGAAAAACCATTTGCATTTGCTTTCTACTTTTCCTTAGTTCTTTCCCATGTAAATCCAGAAAGTTTTTGCCTTGAAAGTTAATTTCACCGCTGTCAGCTTTTATTAATCCCATTATTAACCGTGCCAGGGTGCTTTTTCCACAGCCAGATTCTCCGACAAGACCAAAGGTCTCACCTTCATTAATTGTAAAACTGACATCATTAACAGCCTGAACATAATGTTTCTGAGAGGAAAATAGATTTTTGTCTTTAACCGGGAAATATTTTTTTACATTTCTGACCTCTAAAAGAGTGTTGCTTTTCAACGTCTCCTCACACTCCTTCATTAATATGCCAACATTTCACCGTATGTAAATTATTAATGTTTCGCAAGTCTGGTTCCTTTTCAATACATACATCTGTTGCAAAGGAACATCGTGGGTGAAACCTGCAGCCTTTTGGCATTGAATTTATTGTCGGTACTGAACCTGGAATGCTATAGAGTGTTTTATCTTTTTGATGTAGTGGAGGGACTGACTTTATTAATCCTTTTGTATAAGGGTGTTTAGGCTTTTTAAAGATAGTCATTACATCCGCTTCTTCAACTATTTGACCTGCATACATGACCGCAACACGGTCTGCCATTTCCGCAACTACACCTAAGTCATGAGTAATTAATAAAATTGCCATATTAAATTCTCTCTTAATCCTGTTTAATAAATCTAATATTCTTGCTTGCACTGTGACATCTAGAGCAGTCGTAGGCTCATCAGCAATTAATAATTGTGGATTACACGATAGTGCCATAGCAATCATGACCCTCTGGCACATACCTCCTGAAAGCTCATGTGGAAAGGTGTGGAATATAGTTTCAGGATGAGGGATTCCAACTTGTTTTAATAGTTTGATTGCCTTATCATTAGCTTCTTCTTTTGAAACCTCCTGATGTATCTTAATGGCTTCCGTTATTTGGCTACCACATGTATACACAGGGTCAAGAGCTGACATTGGATCCTGGAATATCATTGAAATGGATTTTCCCCTGATTTTGTTCATTTCTTTCCTATTTAGTTTCACTAAATCTTTATCTTGAAAAATAATTTCCCCCGATGCTATTTTCCCAGAAGAAGGCAGAAGCTGCATAAGTGACATGGAAGTAATTGTTTTACCACTACCACTCTCACCTACAACACATAATGTTTCACCTTTTTTTAGGGATAAATTAACATCCTTTATGGCAGGAAAAACACCGAAATCTGTATTAAAAACAGTAGAAAGACCTTTTATTTCAAGTAGTGCATCCCCCATAAACATCCCTCCTTAACCTTAAAAACAGTTTTAATGGTATTAAGTTGTTATAAATATATTATAGGTCATATTGACCAAATGTTCAATATTTTTTGAAAATTAAGTCCAAAATTATACTTTGTTATAACAAATTCATTAAAAAAGCGCTACCTACAGGTATCTACTACTCTCTCTGTAGATAGCGCTAGTATCTGATTCCTATTTTCGGACTAAGCCTAGCCTAATACTATTAGTTTCATGGATATCAATGGAATAATTCCCATTAATACATAGAATCTTTACTCCATAATCTTCTAACGCTTTTTCTACTGACACCTTTTGGTCAATTACATCAAATAATACTAATTCCGGATTTCTTTCATATGGAGAACCAAAGCCTCCTGACCCAGGGGAACTTACACTAATAACATCACCCGTGTTTAAAGGTAACTCAGATACTTTCGAACTAAGTTTAATCTGCTCTTTTCCTTTTTTAATATAAGAGAAAATCCCCGGACTTCCTTTTTTTCCACCATTAATACCCCATGGTGCAAATTTGTGTCGGTCTCCCAGACCAGTATAGGAAATTCCATTGGTTAAGATTCTATAATCCCGTTGAATTCCTAATCCTCCACGGTGTAATCCAGCACCTCCAGAATCCTTCCTTAGGGCATATCTTTCTATTAAAATAGGATATTCCCTTTCTAGGGCTTCAACTGGGAGGTTTGATGTATTCGTCATGTGAACCTGAACACCACTAAGTCCATCTCCAAATGCATGTGCACCTGACCCACCGGCAATAGTCTCTAGATAAACGAAGTAATTATCCGTATTAGGATTAGTCCCTGAAAAAATAGCAGAAGTTACAACACTATTACAAGCCGCCAGGACACGGTCTGGGGAAACTTTTGATAATGCACCAAGAACTACATCAACAACACGTTGTGAAGTATCAATCCTCTGTCCTACAGGCACAGGTAAGGTACAATTAACAATTGATCCCTTTGGAGCCCTTACCTCTAATGGACGATAGATTCCTTGGTTAGAGAAAACATTTTGACCCGCAATCGCTTTAAAGCAATAAAATATTGTAGTCACTAAGCCTGAATAAACCATATTTAGTGGACCCGACACCTGAGGGCTAGTTCCTTCAAAATCTACAATTGCATTGCTATCTTCAATCGTAATTTTTGCTTTAATTAGGACGGGGTCCTGCGAATGTGTTCCTGCATCATCTAAATAGTCCTCAAATGTATAGGATCCGTCTGGCAAAGAACGAATTCCCGCTCTCATTAATTCTTCAGCATAATCTAATAATGAATCAGTACATGTCTCAAAATAAGAAACCCCATATTTTTGGACTACATCTTGCAATCTTCTAACTCCAGCTTTATTAGATGCAATTTGTGCATCCAGGTCTCCTTGCCTTTCCAAGGGAGTTCTTGTATTTAATGTAATAAAATCATAACTCTCTCTTACAACTTCACCATTGGTGCAAATTTTAACAAGAGGAATTCGTAAACCTTCTTGGTAAATAGTCGTTGAATCAGGTGAAACACTTCCTGGAACCATTCCGCCAATATCTGAGTGATGAGCAATATTTGCCACAAATCCTACCAACTTTTGCTCTACAAATACAGGTGCAACCATTGTAATATCAGGCAAATGTGTTCCTCCACCCGAGTATGGATCATTTGTAACGAACATATCCCCTGGCTGAATTGAATCGACTGAATATCTTTTTAACACTTGATTTACAACATCAAGCATAGACCCTAAATGCATGGGAACATATTCAGCTTGCGCTGTCATATTACCCTTTGCATCAAAGACCGCTGTTGAACAATCTTTACGTTCTTTAATATTAGTAGAAAAGGCTGTTTTTACCAGAGTTATACCCATCTCTTCAGCAACTGAAAGCAGTAGGTTCCCGACAATCTCCAAAGTAATTGGATCTACTTTATTATTCACTTTTTAATCCTCCTCACCGAACGTATTTATAATCAGGTTGCCATATTCATCTACTATAATTGTTTGTTCGGGTAGAACCAAAATCGTGGTATCCATTTGTTCGACAATTAATGGGCCTTGAACTTTATTCCCAGGCTTAAGGTCTTCACGAGCAAATATTTTAGTTTCATAAAATCCTGGTTCCTCAACCTCTGTAAAGTAAACCTGACGAGTGTTTCTAGCTAAAGCAACATCTGAGGTTAGCTCCGTTTTTTCAAATACTGCCTTTGGTAATTCACCAACAGCTGTTAATCTGTAGTTCACGAATTCTAAAACACCGTCTTTTTTTGCATATCCATAAATCTTTTCATGTTGTTCCTGAAATCTTTGACTAAGGGAAGCAAAACCGAAAGGGTTCAATTCATTCCACTCTACCGGAATTGGAATTTCATAGTTTTGCCCTTTAAACCTCATATCAATAACCAATTCATATTTACGTTTCGATTCCGGGATATTCTCTTTATCGAGTAATTTATTCCCCTCTTCTTTTAATTCCTCAAAGTGACCATCAACTATATCCATACTCTCAGGTGATGCTTCCTGTAAAGAAGATCGAACATAATCCGTTCGAACATCTGTAACCAATAAGCCTAGTGAACAAAAAGTTCCAGGTGAAGGAGGAATTAGGACTCTTGGAATATTCAGTTCTTTTGCAAGTGCGCTGCAATGCAGACCACCTGCTCCTCCGAATGAGACAAGTGTAAAATCTCTTGGATCATGTCCCTTTTGAATTGAAATTAGACGGATTGCTCTAGACATATTGGCATTTACAACCGAGATAATTCCAGCAGTTGCTTCTACTAGTGAAAGAGTGGATTTCTCACAAATGTGTTCTTTTATTGACCGTTCTGCAGCTTCTTTATCTACAGCCATCCTGCCACCTAATATTTCTTTAGGATTCAACCGGCCTAATAGTAAATTAGCGTCTGTAACAGTAGGTCTTGTGCCGCCTCGTCCATACGAAGCAGGTCCAGGTAAAGAACCAGCACTTTCAGGTCCGACCTTCAAAGCCCCACCGTTGTCAATATAAGCAATGGAACCTCCACCAGCCCCACACGCATGAATATCCAGCATTGGAATACGGGCGGGGAACCCTTCAACCTCTCTTTCCATAGAAATCTTTGGTTCTCCATTTTCTATTAAGCTGAAATCTGCAGATGTTCCTCCCATGTCAAAGGTTATCATATTTTTATACCCAGTAAGTTCTGCAAGATTCTTTGCTGCAACTACTCCTGCAGCTGGACCAGATACAGCTGTACGTAATGGCGAAGAGACAGATTCATTAATAGAAATAATTCCGCCATTTGACTGAGTAATATATGGTTCGGCCGGAATACCATATTCCTTTACTGAACTTAAAAAGTTCTCCATGTAATTCTTCATAACAGGTCCTAAGTAAGCATTTAATGCTGTAGTACTTAACCTAGAGTATTCACGGAACTCAGGGACAATCTCATGTGAAGCGGATACATAAGCTTCAGGGAAACGCTCTCTTATCGTTTTTACTGCTTTTTTTTCATGTTCCGGATTCAAATAGGAAAAAAGGAAACAAACTGCAACCGATTTGACACCTTTTTCCTTCAATGAATCTATTACTTTGTGTAGACTTTCTTCATCTATCGGTTTATAAACATTACCATTGGCTTGTAGTCGCTCACTTGCTTCAAATCTCAAACTACCTGGTATAATTGGTTCTGGTTTTTCATCAAAGAAATTATATAAGCTTGGACGTGTCTGCCGTCCTATTTCTAGTAAATCTCGGAATCCCTCAGTTACAATAAGGCCAGTAACTGCACCCTTCCGTTCAATTAAAGCATTCGTTGCTACAGTCGTACCATGCGCTAAATAATGTACATCTTCAACGGCAATATCATTCATTTCTAGAATATCTCTTATCCCTTTCATAATTGCACGGGAAGGATCGTCTGGAGTTGAAGATACTTTATGGTTTTTTATTTTCCCAGTTCTGCTATTAACTAGTGTAACATCTGTAAAGGTTCCACCAACATCCACCCCAACCATGTAGCTCATACAGTTTCCTCCTTATTACAAAGTCATTTACTTCTTATCTACTAAATCAAAAATATGTAATGCATTTATTATCCATTTTACGAAAAAATATAACATTATAATAGTTTTGTCAACGTTAATATTCTGAAAAATCAATATTTAATCCCTGTAAATACTTACAATTGCTAGAGAATTTAATAAGATAACGGATTTGAAATTTTCTATACCAATAATTTATCTGCCCTTTACTAGAAAAACATTCTTTGAACAACACTTCTATTTTAAAATGATAGTCTACTAAAAAATAATTCTTTCAATTATAATTATGAAATGGCCTCTATTATCGAGGCCGAGAATTTTCCGAAAAGTGAATTCAATTATTAATAGGCTACCTTCCACATATACCTGCGTTTATCCATGGAATGATTTGTAAGAAGTGACATTTGATATACAAAATACCTTTCAATAGGAATCATTACGACAGAGTTAAAAAATTCTGCAACACTAGAATCAATGAGGTTTAACCCTATCTCTTCAGCATCAAGAATTACATATCGTTCTGCATATTCCTTTATAAAGGTTTCTGCTCTTTCATCCATTGGACGAGTCCGACCAACACTCTTTAACAAAACAATTGGTGTTTCTTTATCGGTTGTTTCAAATGGACCATGGAAGTATTCACCTGAATTCAAGGCAATCGCATGCTTCCATTGCATTTCCATAAAGTGACAGCAAGCCATTGTATATGCAGTACCGTAAAGTGGACCACTCCCCAAAACATAAAAAACATTATCACTTTTAAATTCCTGAGCAAATTTGTTAGCTTTTGGTAATAAAGTTTCCTTTGCAGAATCAACAATTCCATCAATTTTATCAAAAGCATCCATTGCAGCTTGATAGTTTGCATAATGTTCAAACTGATGAAGAATTTCAAAGACTACTTTTAATGCTAGAGCCTGATTTGCTTTTGAGTAAACCTGATTATCCCCATTTGAATAAATAACTTTATATTGCCCATTCTGTGCCATTAGAGTATCAGGCGACCCCGTCATTGCAATTGTAAGTGCTCCCTTCTTGTTTGCCAGTTTTACAGCTTCCACTGTTTCTGGTGTAGCATTTAAAGAACAAATAATACAAATAGACTGTTCATTTAATGCTGCTGGAGTAGCATGAACAAATTCATTACTGTTATAGATTGCAGTTGCAATATTCTTCCCTTCACTCTGCAATAAATACTTTGCTGGATAAATAGCTGCCTGCGACCCCCCACAAGCTACAAAATATACTGTTTTTAATCCTCCTGCCACATCAACCTTTTGTTTAATTTCACTAATAATCGATTTTATTTCCATTCTAACTCTCCTTTTTATTTGTCTTATATTGTATTTAATTAGTACATAACAATATAATATCATCCTTAATATGATTTTCAACTAATTTTTTAAAAATTTATAAAATTTTTAAAAAATTTAAAATTGAATAAAGTTGTGCCAAATTGAATTTCCAATGGAACTAACACTTTAATTACCAGAATTATAGCTTCTCTCTTAAATATCATTAGAAAGCATATTCAATTGGTACTAAATTTTCATCTTAAAAAATTAAAGTTATAACAATTATAAAGGGGGAATTTTTTATATAACAAAAAAGCACAAATTTCAAACATTTATTAGATAAAATGCTTGAAATTTGTGCAATATTAAAATGGATTATCACTATTTGCTACAAAAAGTTCTTTATACAATAAATTTAATCTTATCGGCTACGATAAATTGCATTGATCGATGGGATGGCACCCCATTCTGATCACTTGATACACTCGATATTGATAAAAGAGGATGTCCCATTGAAATATTAAGATAACGTGACATTTCGTAAGTGGCATAAACAAGCTCAATAATTTTCCTTGGATTCATAAAAACTATACCATATTTTTCAGACATGATGGAAAACATAGAGGCATCATTTAAATCTTCATCTAATAAAAAGGTAAACCGCTCAGGTAATCGCGAAATTTCAAAGGCAACAGGGTTCCCATCTGCATAACGAATACGTTCTATTACAATAATTTTTGAATTTGGTTCTAATTGTAATACTTCAATGTCCTTATCATTGGCATCTTCAATTACACATTTAATAACTTTCGCTCCCGGCTTACATCCAATTTCACGACACATATCCGAGAAACTTTTTAAACCACTTATCCCTCTGCTAAGTTTTTCAGTGTTAACGAAGGTCCCTTTACCTTGTCTGCGGATTAACAAGTTTTCTTTAGCTAATTCCTCTAGTGCATTACGAACAGTGATTCGACTCACATTATATAATTTACTCAATTCAATTTCAGTTGGTATTTTTTCACCTTTTTTGAACTTCCCCTCTTCGATGTCTCGACGAAGAATGTCGGTAAGCTGCTTATATAAAGGCAAACCATCAGTTTTATTTAGGCTCATTATGTTAACCTCATATCCATTATTATATAACCTTATAATACTATTCATCCTATATTAATGCAATAATTGAGACAAATTATAACATTTAGTTATGAAATGTATTGGCCCTGGTTATATCAAACATGAATATTTGCAAACTGGATCAGACTTATTTGATTGAAATCTTTCCATTACAGTTTCAAAATCAGGCTTTCCATCATGGCCAGTAACTATTACCTCCCCATCCAAAACAGTTCCGTCCTCTATATCGATTTTAAGTAATTCGGGGAATTTTGCTGTGACCTCATTACTGTGACGTGTATATAATTTTACCCTTCCATTAAACTTGGAAAGGATTAAACGTTTGCCATCTAACTTCAATTCTGTTATAAAATCTTCATCACTAAAAGCTTTTTCACTGCGCTGAAGAAGCATAGATTAAACAAACATAAAATCATCTCTGGATTTAATTCTAACATGGCACCAGTTATCAAGTTAATGAGAATTAAATGAAGCAGAGCCAATTCAAAAAACGCTTTGTTAAAGGAACATTTATAATTCACGGGTGGTAAATAATAAGTGCGGCAGATATATCGGTCTAATAAATAAGCCCAATTCATAAAATGAGCAGTAAAAAATGCTCACTTTTTCTAAATATTTAATATCAATACCCTTCTCAGTGATTTGAAATACCGTTCTTCTAACAACCTTATTTAACCCTGCTTTATCTAAATACCTCCTTGCCCAACCAACTCGATTTACCAAAAGCGTTTGATTACCACTAGAACGTGTTTCAGCAATTTCATCACTACTTAGTTTGAAGTGTTTTGCTAAAATCATATATAAATCTTGTAACAATGCATCTTACTTTCTCTCATGATAATTTTCAAAAAACCACTCTATTAATACATGTTTTTCATCTAGTATACGTTCATAAATTTGTTCGTAGTTTTCCTTTATATATATAAATCTTTTGTAGTTAATTTTCCGGCAACCTGTAATTCTATATTCCCACTTGGGTTCTAACTGAACTTTTCGTCTAATGGTTCTGGTAGGTACTTTTCCAGAATAATCAAAACCACCGTATTCCTCATTCCAGTTATGAAACAATTTTGTTACTAGCTTTCCTTTATTTTTATTAAATAAATTGCATGTAATTAAAAAGGTTTTACCCCTAATCCCTTTGGATCTTTGTTGACTTATATCATTATGGCAGGTCCTCCATGTTATTGCCTTTTTTAATTGGAAGCTTGCATTACTTGGATAACTAGGGAATATCATCCTATCAAATAATGCCACAACAATATAATTAAAAGCTGGCATACCTCCTCTTGAACCCCAGCAATCAAAATCAACAACATCAATCCATTTCCTTTTAGAATCCAAATTATTTACTAAGTTTTTCACAATGTACACGATTGCTGCCTCATCAGATTTTAGGTAGTCAAAATACTCGTTTAAGACTTTCTTTTCATTTAATTTCACATTATTATTCATGGTTCCAACTCCTTAAAAAAATAAAAGCCACTTAGCTAAAAATAAAATGACCTTTAAAGGTAACTTTATTTTTGCTAAGTGGCTATAAAATCGAATTTTATTTATCACATAAGGAACTTATTTGAATGCCGTCTTCGGATGAAATCCAAAAAAAAATTATTAATTATTTATTTAATAATTATCATAGATAAGTTAATTTGTAAATACTTCCTCTAGCAGTTTATACATTTTTCAATTCCAATCTGCAACATTTTCTATATGACTTGAATGGTGATCGCAGAAATTAAAGATGTAGTTGTGTTTACCTTTTAAAACAGTGTAAATTTCAATTTGTAAAACCTCTCTAATCGTAGGGATTTTAAGAATATGAAAGTTAGGCGAAATCTTTTATTACTTGTCTTTATCTATGGTACCAAATATCCTGCTACATTATAGGACGTACTAAGTTTTTTCTTATTGAACAATCCTCACCCGTTACTGCAGTAGCATGACTTACAAATCTGTTTATATATTAGCTTTTATACATTATTCTTAAGAGTAGCGATTCATAATTGTCATGCTGAAATATACAATATTAATTTTTAGAAATAGTAATGCAAGAGGCTAACCGTAGAAATGAGGTTCAAACTGAAAAAATGAGTCCCAATATATCAAGCAAAAACTTATACCCTTTTCACTAGAACTTTGTATAAATTTCATTCAAGGCTAAGCTATTTGTGACCGCTTGAGATGATAATTTGACTACAACGCTTAATAAAATATCTGCAGACGCTCTTAACGTGTCTGAACTGCTGACTGTAGAAATCAAAGAGTTGATGTAGCGGAGTTCACCTTAAAGCTAAGTATTATTAATACACTTTATGTGTTTCATAGAATTTATATTAAATTTACTAATCAATGAAAAAGAAGCAATTGATTAACCGTTTTTTTTTTATGCCCCTAAACTTGCCCTATTTTCGTTGGTTCCTGAATCCTCGGTCCTAATTAAATGAAGTGTTAATTTAGCTAAAAATAAATAATAACCGAATAGATTTAACGTTACTACCTTTGTAATTTGTTCCGTCTTAAGAAGACTCTCTATGATTACTCAAGGAAAGCTGTTAATGATATTTATATCTACAACATGGTCTTCTAAAATAGTAGAAGGTAAATAATATAGCTTCGTATATTTATATTTCTGAAAACGTTCAACCTTTTCTGGGTCCTTATTGTTACGATTCGCACTATAATTACTTCGTAATCATTCGGGAGAAAGAAAAGTCCAAAATTCCTTACACTTTTCTCACCGGTTGGTCGAACATTACGTATCACTATATTATAAAAAAGTAGCTAAACAATAGTATTGCTCTGCCATTAAATATTTATGAACTAAATAAAATTAATTACCATTTTAAAAATTGGCGTAGCTCGTCTCCGTGATTTATAGCCTCTATACTTAATCCTGAATTAAACATAATTGTATTTTTACCGAAGAAATGATCCTTTTTTAAGACCTCATATACGAAATCAATGTAACGATCATCAACATCGTATCCAATTACTTGTAAAACAGAAATAACAAATTTCAGATCATTTATGTTTATATTTTTCTTAATGTTATCTATATATAGACTAAAATCGTTATTCCAATCCTTACTTTTTTCCTTGACTGGTTTAAAGAGAGTAACCTCTAAATATCTTTTTCCATTTTTTTTATCAAAGTTTATTTTTTTATCAAAAGACTTTGATATTAACACTTCCAAGCCCGCTTCTCTGCCTATACTTACGAGTTCTCCAAAAATAGAATCTATTTGTTCTTTTACTTTGATATCAGAAAGTAGACTTTCAGCTGTATAGACATGCTTTTTAAACTTTTCTAAAAAAGGTTCCACTTCATTAATTGGTATGAAAAACGGTGTCTCCTCCTCTAACAACCGAATGTATTTTTCCAACTTTTGTGCTACCCGTTCTGAATCGGTATAATCCCTACTATCATCTCTATCATATGAATAGTAACTATCAAAATCATCGTAACCGTCAAAATGATTACTATCGTTCTCTAAGTAATCTTCTGGTACAATGTCACCATCATGAACAGCTTCCCAATAAAGGACATGGCTGTAACCATATTCATCTTCATGGTCATCGGTTTGATACTTAGAACTACTTATTTTAGATGGACTATAGGAGGTGCTTTTATCCATACTACTGACCACTTCAAGAATGAACTTCATGATAAAGGGATAAAGATCATTTTTATAAAACATTTTTGCAAATTCATATGTGTCATTGTCATACATAATTTTCAAGAATTTTGTAGGTTCAGTTTCTAGGTTCAAGCCTTTGAATTGATATAGAAAAGCTTCAGTTAAAAATTTTTTCTTATACTCTTTATTTTCAATTTGATTTACTGTATCGGATATGAAATGTTTCCTTAAACTTCCTCGTTCAAAAGGATAATAAATACCTTCAAATTTTTTATATACTTCATTTAGAAGATGAAATGTTTTCCTGTTGATTGGTTTATTAACATAATTCTGAATAAATTCTACTATGACCTTTCTAAATTCGGTCAATTCCTCTTCATAGTAATCTGGTTCATCACCATCATAATCATAATCATAATCGTATTCGTAATCATCCTCACACAAATGAACCCCTCCTAACTGATAGATACTTTAATGATACTATTTTACCTAATAATGGATTTTCAATCGAGGTTAATTTATCTAATTAATAAACTTTCTACTAATCATTTATTGTATTCACCTCTATAATGAGAAATCAGTGTATACAGTAGTTTGCTTATTTAGATTTCTAAACCTATACTCTCCCCCTGATTTTTAGGTCACATAAGGATTAAGCTGAATATAGAACCCTTGGTGTTTCATCTGCTCTCAACAATGCTTAGGAGTTCTAAAAAGTTTGAAATGCTGGTTGTGATTTCCAAATTATAGGGTTCCTTCCCTTTTGAGTAAGATTGGAACCCATTAGAAAACCCTATCTTTTCTATCTGCAGAATCATAATATGATGAGAATGATCATCAAGTTCAACTGCGGTTACATATTTAAAACCAGAACGGAATTTCCATTTGGGCATATTGTAACCTCCTCTAATACACGAACACTCTTGCCGTTCTTTGTTGATGAAGTTTCCTAGTGGTTTAACAATAGAAAAAACTTCATTTTCCATATATCCCTATTACACATAAACGGATGGTGGACGGGAAGCCACATAAACACCTCGGTTAGTTACAGTATCAAGATTGGATATGGCCAGTCCAGTCGAACATGTTAAAAAATGCGGATAATAAATTGTTATTATTATTTTTCGCTTTATTAAATGGAAATTTAAGCCACCACAGGAACTGCTATGGGATTTCAACCCTCATATATACATTTATGGTAAAGGGCCATGAGGAAACCTCCTGAAGTCCAGTTATAGGTACAGTGGTTGCAGGGAAATAGTGTAAGAGGGCATAATATTAAATGGCTTTTTTTGGATATGATTATTCTGTGAAATATGAGGCCACAAAAGAGGAATTAATACTTATGCATTGAATATTTTTATAATAAATAAAAAGTACTTAATAATAATTTGATTGGGAGAAGAGTAGTGTTAAGTTTAGATGATGTAGAATCTTCTGATAGATTACGAAAGGCCAATTACTACAAAATATTATCCACTTAATAATCATTATTAAAAAATGGATTTAACTTCACAAACTACGTTGCAACAAATTGACAGAATAAGAAAATATATAACAAAGGATTATAAGAGTAAATATGGAGTCAAAGATTTTAAGCTTGGAGTTGGAAAGGCCTTTAATGAAATACCTGTATCAATCCATATTGCCATTATATATGAAAACCCTGACCATATACAGGTTTTGGGTGTTTTAACGGAATAATGTTATTGGTTTAAATATTGGCCATAATGGATGGAGATTTGAAATAACACAAAGAGGAAAAGGTATCGGTTAAAAGGCTTTATGTGTAACAAAGGCATCGCATGAATAATGAAGAAACAAAAAAATTTGTAATATAGTTGAGGAGTTAAAATAATGCACAATAAACAAAATAAAAATGTTGAAAGCTTTTTAGGAATTTGCAATAAGAGTGATGGTTATGTTCTGGTGGATAATGCAGGAAGTTATCAGGTTAAAATTGAGGATTTGCTTTCATATTATAGAGAGTTCGATGTCTCTTATGGACAAATTGAATGGCCAATCAATAAAGCTATTACGGATAATTATGAGAAATTTAAAAGAATAAGAGATAAATATAAAATTTACAGAATTGATAAAGCAGCTTTAAACAATTCCCAGTTATATAACGAGTTAAGAACAATGTTTTTGGATGAGTATCCATCAGTGCCCTTTCCGGCCTTTGAAAACAGACATAACACCTTTATTTCCTTTGATACTTAAGAAAACATTCCCATAGTATTTCCGATAGAGAATATAACAAAAGAAAAATTGGTGAAATTCATCAACTATAAATTTGAGAGAGATTTTGGATATACCTCTTCAGGGAAAAGATGCAAAGAATTAAAACCTATACGGGTAACGCAATTATTTAAATCCAGGGATGCTTATACAGAT
Source organism: Neobacillus phoenicis (assembly GCF_047302305.1). Taxonomy (NCBI): domain Bacteria; kingdom Bacillati; phylum Bacillota; class Bacilli; order Caryophanales; family Bacillaceae; genus Neobacillus; species Neobacillus phoenicis. The sequence continues at coordinate 3,947,045 of NZ_CP154847.1, forward strand.
TATATGAGCCAAATTGAAAACCATTGTGCTGATATTTTTGTAGAATTGCTGGAGGGCCCATGGTATTTAAAGGATGAGGTATTAACCTCGGTTAATCAAAAACAAAAATATATTGACGAGGAGTACCGAGAAAGAAAAAGGTTGAATGATCTTTTGCCAACATATGGACAACCGCGTATAGAATATAAATTATTTTATCAAACTTTACTGGGGACCGTAAGTGTTGAAAAAAAGGAAGAAAGAAAAAATGTAAGAGGAACAAGAGAAAGAAACAGGTTTATTCAGGAACTCTATAACAGATTATTAGCATTCATCTTCCATTTTACACAACAATATTATCCCTATTTTGATGATGAGGATTTTACATGGACAATAAACGATGAAGAAGTTTTTCAAATCCTTACTACAGCAAAAAACTCAGTACTAATTGAAGATTTTCTAAAATGTTTGGCGGAAGGTTTTACCACAAAAATTATTGATACGAGTGTGAATATGGAAAATCCACTTAAAGAATATACCAGAGACGGAAAAATTATTCCATATGGGTAAATGATGAGAGGAGTCCAGGTTAAAGACGAACATGAAGTAAAAGAAACTTATTAAGAGCCATGGGGCGGTTCCAGAAAGCTAGTCTGAAGCCATGGGGACTGCTTTATCGACTTTACTACCAGTTGAACCGTCTCTTTGGTATTTTAAGAGTGTTAGGGGGGATAATCTTAATGAATACTACGATTTTAACTTGAAGTTGGCCGGAGCTAACGCCTAGAACCTACGGCGAAAAGAACCGCATAAAAAAAACTGGCACTAATCGCACCAGTTTATAAAACTAGGTAGTCTAAGCAACCCTGATTTTAAGTAATTTCGAAACTTTTTAGCAAATATTTAAGAAGAACCAAAATAAAAAAGCTGCTATATATTTAGCAACTCTTTAAGAAAACTATATAGTTTAAATTTATGTTTTTATATATGGCGGGACTGCGTGGGAATCGAACCCACTAGACCTGGCACACAGGCCTCAAGCAGTTTTGAAAAAACTATCATAGGATTATCAAGCTGTCACAGTACTTACAATAATTTGATTGTCCAATCACTACTTCATTACTTGCTCCACATGATTGACACTTAACAATCATCTTAACAGACTTTTCGGGAATATAACTTTTATCCACCAACAATCCCTGCTTATAGTCTATATAGTACCCATTTATGTAATTTGAATCGATCATATTTTGGAGGTCTTTCTTAACTTTGCGTGGATTTGAATTATTAATATCCGCGATTTGTTGAATTAATAGACTACCATTACCTTTGATAATATCTTTATATTTTTTAAATTTCCAAGATAATTGAGTCAACCTTAATGCAATGAGAAGACAAACAACTGCTAGTAATATTAAAACTATAGCTTCTATAAGATCTGGTATCCTCTCACTCAAATCATGATGAATCGTAGTTTCTGTTGTTTTTTTCCAGAAAAGGTGCCCTGTTTCTTTTGTGATTGTCTCATTTTCTTCGGTAAAAACACTATAAGATAATGAAGCAAAAGTAAAAGCGAAAAATGCGGCAAACAACAGTCCATTTCTAAGTCCATTGTGATATTTCACTGGAACTTTACTTAAAACACTTGTTAACATAATCTACAACCCCATTATCTCTTTCTTCTTAGAGTCAAATTCATCTTGCGACAAAATGCCGACATCGAGCAAGTCTTTAAGCTTCTTTACGACCTCGATTTGCTCATCAACCGACATTTTTATTTTTAATTCACTTTGTGACGCGTTCTGTGGGTTCAAGCCTTGAGCCATATTCATACCAAAAATCATACCTGCTCCATTCCCAAAACCAAGGTCTTGAATGCCCTGTGCAATTTTTTGTTGAGCAGCTATATTGGATGACCGTTGAGAAATATCTTCGAAGGCTTTAAGATTCATTTTATTTGAAGAGTATTGTTTCACTAATTCTCTTGATTCAGGTGAAAATTCAATATTTTCAATACCCACTTTAACAATTTCAAAACCAAAACGCTCTTTCCATGTTCCAGCGTTTGAGTTTGCATCAGAAATTTTAGTAGCAATTTCGTTAGCTTTTGATGGCAATTGTGAAATTCGATATTTTATCGAGAGTGAATTTAATGCCTCAACAAAAGATTGAAGAAATTCTGATAGCAGCTGTGCTCTCGCTTTTTGATCATCGAATGAATAGAAATTGAGATTTGCAGGTACATAGTTTTTGATGAATTTTTCTGCATCTACTATCTTTAATGAAAATGAACCAAAAGCCAATATTTCAAGATCAGTTCCATAATATAAATCATTATAAATAAGTGGCCCTTTTGTACCGAATTTTATGCCACGAATTTCACGTAAATTTACGAAAGCTATTTGTTTTTGGTCGGATGCTTGCCCGCCAAAGCTGATTCTATCTTTTACTTGTTTTAAAAAGGAATTTGTAATTCTGTCACCATTAAAAATACTTTTTTGACCATTTACGTATTCGTATCCACCGGGAGTTGTAATAATTTCTTCAATTCCGGATTGACTAAAAATGAAAGCAGATGTATTTTCAGGGATATAAATTTTCGATCCATTAGAAATAACACTGTTTGAACCATTATAGTTTGGAACACGACCTTTGTTTGCTTCTTTCAATATACCAGGAGATACAACAGTATGTTCATCAAAATGACTAGCAGTGATAATTTTTTTCCATTGGTCAGCAAATGTTCCTCCAATTGCACCTGTAAACGCTTGAATTATACCCATTTTATATTCACCTTTTTAATTTTATATTGTTGGAGAGTAACGCTATTATGGGATAAAAGATTACAAATCATTTTTCACATTACAGAACTGAGCAATTTTCATTAATCTTTCTAATAAACTAGCATGGTAATTTACATAGATTAAAAAACCTGAATTAAATGATTCTTTTGATGAGAAGTAAATCAGCTCTTATCTCCAGCCACTTCTTTTATACTAATTTTACCAGTTATTTTTTTACATATCATTGAAATTTTTCACAATTTTATTATTTGTACCAAAAACCACATATTACTATTTAATAAATTCCTCTAATCGTTAAATTTTCTTTTCTGTGTTTAACCTCCCGCAAAATCAGGAGGAACTTCACAACGAAAATTCAATTAAAACCCCTTCAACATAATGCGCAACAATAACGTTATGGCAATTAGACGGTTAAAGGAAAGGAGCTGGCATAAGGGCCAAATAAATTTTTAATTGTAATTTTAGATCCGCATTTTGATACAGCTTATAATTGATAACCAGAAAAGTTATAATGTGTCAATAAACTCCTTAATACACATATTAAAAGCGTTAATTACAAAACGATTACTAGAGTCAAATTCACTAAAAAATTTTATATCATACCTATCAAGTAATTGTTTAACCTTTTTGTTATTATTATTTGTGATAAACATTGCTATTCGTTCGGGAGCATTTCTTTTGGTTTCTATCGCAACTCCTAGACATTCTCTTGCAAGCTTTTTATCTAATTTTATATTATATTTTTTACATTCAATTGTTAAAGGTGTTTCCTCACCTGTAATCTGGGCAACCCTACCATTCTTTGCAGCATTATAAGCTGCTCTATGTTCAAAAACTGCAATATCTATCTCATGATCCACTAAAGATTTTCCATTTATTTGAATACTTAAATGCATTTCATAACGCTTATCCCCATTTTCTAGGAGAATATAACTAAAGTTTTCCCCCCCCCAAAGAAATCCTGGCGATCCTCTAAAAACGAAATTACCTCGACCCTTCAACTTTTTAGAATTCTTATAATGATTTAATTGCCACTTCTTAATTTTAAATTGACGGGCTATTAGGGAATAAACATAAATTTCATACAATTTTGGTGGTGTGAGGGTGCCTGTAGAAGACCCCTTCCACCTCCTAGGTTTTTGAGGCAAACTGCCCAATACATCGTCAATTGTAGTTATCACTATTGTACCTCCCTTAAAATCTCACTATCCTCATCTTTTAAAATCCCCTCATCCCGTGCTTCTTTCACAAGAATCTTTATGTTCGGCATCAATTGATAAAATTGTAAAATTTGATTTTGAATTTCTTGAAAATCTGTTTTATAACTTTTAAGTTCAACAGTAATTTTATCTATATTCTCATTTAAATCATTTTCTAAAATATCACTAGCTTTCTTCAACATTTGATTTTGAATCTCAATATTTACAGCAAGTTTATATAAATCCTCTATAATCTTAACCATTAAAGTCCTTGCTTCTTCATCATAGACAACTTTATTAATTTTACTGTTATTTTTTAATTGAGGTATCTTCCTTAAATATTTATCGGCTAACAAAGTATATCCTTTATTATTTAAGTCTGTTGCAATACGTTCAATTTGTTGAATTATTTCACCGGTTTCCATTTTCCAACACACTCCTATTCTTGCATATTATAACACTTTTGGTATAATCACTTAGTCTTTGGTTTTTGTTAGGCTTCGCTGAACTTTGATAATGCTTTAATAAATTAAATGGATGATGGCAAACCCATTTCACTTCCCACCAAGATCAACGTATCTAAATCCCTTGGTAGATATAGGATTATGACCATTTTGCCACCAACAATGCGGATGATTCAATTTTAGATTGGTTCCTGTACTTTTCCCCTTTTAATATTTTTCCTATCCAACGGAAAAGCCATCTCCTTTCACTCCAGAGATGGCTTTTCGTATTATACTAATATGTAAAAATAAGACTAAGACGCTTCTTCTTTGTATAGGTCTCTTTGAAAAGACACAAATGTACTCTGTATCATTTCTACACCACCATGTTCCCTGACTGCATCAAGAATTGAATAATTTTTCAATTCAAGCAGTCAGGTAGTTTTTCTTGGTCAAGCTCTTCAAAGCCGGTTTCAATATAACTTGAAAGCACAAATACATGTAAGTCTTTTTCCTTATCATTTAATCCATGAAAAATGCTGGACTTAGCTTTTACTACTCGTTCTTCTCTTGATATTGGCTGTATCGCATAAGTAATGTATGCAATACAGCTTCAGTAATTATTCCAAAGTTAACCCGGAATCAACTATATTTTGTTGATATATTCCACCCTTAGTAAAATGTTTGTGCCAATTCTTCCATAATCGAGTTTCGTCCCTTAAATAATTAATAGTGTCCTCTGAATCATAATTAAAATCATCTTTCGAAAAAATTGCCCTATCATAATACTTTTTTGCATATAATTCGCAGATACTCTTATCGAACTTGTCAGAAGGAGTATTTTCGAACTCATATATATAAATCTCATAGATTCGCCTTTGCATACCCCTTTTCGACTCTGTGGTAGCTCCTTTTATATGATTGGATACACGATCTCCTACCCTATCAACTTCTCCATTACCACTTTCACCTACGTAAATTACTTCACCTTCAATATCAAAGATTAGGTATACACCAGGTGTCCTACATTCTGTCCTAATTTTTTCATGTTCCCAAACATGGTATTTTTTATCCGGCTCAAATTCAGTTACTTCGTACTTAAAACCCATTTCTACATTCCCCCATATAAATATGTATGTGTTCCATGGCAATTAAAGGTTAATAATGCCATGGAAATATTATCATAATTCACTAAACAGTTCCTATTTTTCAATTATTTATTCCCAATCAAACAAAAAGATGACTCCATAACGACTACTTTCTTAAATAATTCTTATTAGATCCATTTTACAATGGATGGAATCCGCTTAATTAGGTTGCAACTGCAGTTAATTGGCTCGATAAAGATAAATCTATCATCCTCTGAAACAACTTACTTCAACGATGGGAGATAAAAAAATGATGTTTCTAATATTTCATTTATCGTTTTTAGTTTTATTGTCTCTTCCAATTATAAGACCTCGCTTTTTAAAATATTTTTTATATGTAGAGTAATAAATAATACAATCAAAAAATCTAGTACCTTTGATTTGATTTATTACTTTTCCCAATATTACATTCTTCACATAATGCTTGAAGATTCTCTAGGACTGTTGCTCCTCCGAAAGAATACGGCGTTATATGATCGACGTGAAGCTTTATCCCATCTTTAGGAGTTCTCCCACATAGTTTGCAGGCTCGATCCCTTTCAAGAACTTTGAAGCGGAGACTAAGGGGAATAGAACGATTTCCTCTCTTTTTTAGTATTTTATCTGGAAAAAGTGTTTCTAAAGATGATGACGATTGCCAAACAGGATCAATATTATAGGAAGGCAAAATTTCTAACTGATACCCTTTGTTTCCCATAAAGTGACCCTTTAGTAAAGAGATCATAAGGAAATCCGAAATAAACTTTTCTGGTGTAGTATTTAAAAAGCTTTGCGTCTTCGTATCGTAAACTCCTAAGTACAAATCATTTGTCTCTGATATTTCAAAACCAAGCTTATATAGCATTCCAGAGAAGACTTGTTGTTTCATTCTTCGGAAAGCCTTAGTTACTTCTGCATTCCCTTCAATCCGCTCAGAGAATTTAATTTTTTGAGTAAAGAAGATAGAGCCTTTTGCATCTTTTTCAGTAGTTAGATTCATAGAAAAAAGCTGACCACTTACATCATTACACCTACTAAAACAGTTAATCCTATAATGATTATTTACGTTTTCATATAGCTGAATAGAAAGTTCAACATCACCGTCTTGCATATTAAAAATATAGTCATGATGCCCAGCTAACAATTGAAAATCTTCATTACTATATTGAAGTGGTTTTAGAATTCCTTTTTTTCCTCGTAGAAAAAACGACCCCACCTTAATTTGGCAGTCTCTTAATGGAGTTGATTTTATGATATTTGCTAGTCTTAAAACCTCACTTGCTTCTTTATCTAAAATTAAATCATCTTCGAACACCGATAAATCATTTTCCATTTTTACTATCCTTTCATATTGACTATTCAATTGAGATACAATAAACACTAATATTTTGCATGTATTTCATTCTTTAATTCTGTATTTTTTTCTATATGAAAGTTCAATTAACTCTATTAATTTATTCTTTTCAATTTTACTATTAGCAATCCAATCTAAATACAACCAAAGCTCATTTGGTTGGGCTTTACTATTTGATTCATTTCGTCGATTTTTTAAATGGTATTCTTTATAAAATCTTTCTTGGAGCCTAATACCAAAATTATCTTTCCCACTACCATATCTTAAAATAAGACACTTAACATCTCCTCCAACATGGAGCTTAGCAAACCCATCTTTACTACGGTCAAGTTGCATATGATAACCTATTCCATTGTTTTTGGTATTTTGGTAATATATTTTATATCTTATTTCTTTCATTATAATATCATCTAGATATCTAGCAACGTATTCAAAATCTCCAAATTTATAGAACCAATGGTCATTATTAATGATATTAGTGCCAATATCGTTAGTAATACAAAGATGCTCAAAATGGTCTATTAAAAAATTGGTTAACCTATCAGTTGAAGCAATTTTATATTCCTTAAAGAATCCCCTTATTTGGTCCCAAAGAAGATATATGAAGGTTGTATTAACTGATTGCTTAAATAAGTTTTGATGTCTTTGCAACTGTCCGTGAGTTAAGAAAACTTTCTTTCCAACCTTTGATTCAATTATTACGTTTAAATCTCCATTACCTTTTGGGAAAATACCTCCGTCGGGAACACTTGATAATGCACTATCCTTAAAATTTCTAATTTCTAAATTATCCGATATTCCTAAAATGAAATTTTGGGCTTTCTCATTATTAAGGTTCATTTCGTCACTGACTACTTGATATTTATATCTAAATTCACTTGTCCTAGTTTCAAATTGTAATATTTTTCTTATAAACTCTTCTGTTAGTCTTGATTCAGAGTGTTCCAATACATTTAAAAATGCTTTTGTAACGTTATTTTCTTTTTGGCTATAATAATTAAATACATACCTATTTTTATCCATCAGTTTGATAACAACTCTTTCTTATTTATTAAATTAATTAATCATTAGATTTTTCCTCTGATTAATAGTAGTACTTGGGTATTTTTACAGCAGCACTTTTAAGTAAGTATAATTGAACCATTCTTAACGTCACACTTGTGATGGTTAATAGCAAAGTGTTTATTATTCGGGTTAGGATGTCTAGGATATTTATCCTTTATTAGAATGTTTTTTGATTGAGATGTTTCAAATACATAAATATTGCTATCATAAAACTTCTCTATTATTTTCAATAACTTAGCTGTCTCGATATCATAATATTTAGCCTTATCATTAGAATCTCCACTGCATTGACCGTAACCAAGGAACAAATGAGTAGTTGTTTTAAGTGTCTTCTTAATTTCTAGTCTATTTTTATTCATTGCTGAACGATATTCTGATGGCTTTAAATTATTAATAAGGGTATAAATTTTAGCTGAGTTCGGCTCATAAAAAGGGTAAAGGTTATAAAACCTTATCCACTGGACTTCAGGGAGATTCTTATGTATGTACTCGGTAACAAAATTAATGGTATCATCTGAGTCATTATTATCAGCTGAACTTGGATTCATAAGAATACATGATGCGAAACATCTCTTTAAAGGAATCCTTAATGCAGTTCGGATTTCAACTTTACTGTTAAGAGGAGTTTTATTTGCCTTGATATCTTTTTCCCTAACGAGTTTAGTATCATAATTTCTCTTGGCCATTGCATCTCACCTCTATTTATTTTCTAGAAACCTACCATTTACCTCATATTTCCATTAACAATTATACTATAAAATGAATGTTAGATTATCTACTTGATTAAGCTAGCTCTTTGAAATCTAAAATTATTTTCTGTTACGAGATTGGTCAAAAAAATCGAGAGAAAAAATGTGGCAAATTATTATATGGACTTATGGTCATCCCTATCTATTTTAATTTTAGTGTATATGGTTTATTTTTCCTAATATTTGCTGCGCAGGATATGGATACTAGCAATGAATTAATTACCTAAAGAATGATACTGGAAAAGGGATGTAAGTGTGATACAATCTACAGAGCATTAGTCAAGGTACAAGGAGTAATGAAGAAAACTACTAATCAAAAAAGTATACAAAAGAAAATTTCAGAAGTTAATCTTTACGAATTAATAAAAAAGGTAAAGAGGGATTTCAGTGGGAACATGCCCTGGTGCCTCCACATGGGAAAGATATGAAACCAACTTGTTAAAAATGGATTTCAGATTATTTATTAATTTAACTCTTATATTACTAAAAGATAATACAGCAAAAGGAGTAGCTGAAGAAGAGCTTCCCCCTTTTGAATTTGAACAAAAAGGAGTAATATATTTCCAGTTAAAAAGGACTGAAATAGAACATAGAGATGTAATAAATAATGATTATGATAATGGAAGGAAAATGTTACTTGAATTTCAACTTGAGCGAATATCTAAGCAAAGAGAAGAATTAGGTATAGTGCTACAGAAAGATATTAACCAGGTCCAACAAAAAATTGGGGATGTTATGAGTTCATTAAATACGGATAATACAGTTGAGGCAACTTTTCAAGAGCTCAAAGAGATGCTTATTAGCCTAGAAGAAAGAGTTGAAAATTTAACTATAGATTTTCAAACGATGTTAGGAAAAATTTTAGAGGAGATAAAAAGGCTAAACGAGGAACTCAAGGAGGAACTCAACAAACCATCGTTAACAAAAGATCTTCGTTCTGCTGCTATTGGTGAAGTTCTTGGATTCGTTGTTAAAATATTATTACCACAGTTGAATTAAAAAAAGTGTCCCTCATGGGATGACGTTTTAGAGTATTGCAGTTAGTTAGAATCGTTTAATCTAATGCAACAAGAAGTAATATTTTGATATGAATAGAAGTCAATTTATACCAAGGATTATTATGTTGACCATAATATAACAGAGTAATTTCCTGCACAGTACAACCGTTATATGCATTAGAAGATGATAGTCCACAATCTGGCGAGTTCTAAACAGTATGTTATTTCTAGTATCACAAAGTCCCATAAAGTCCTATAGAATAAGGTTTCTGTGATCTATAGTGTTTTGTAGTATCATTAATTTTTTTAAAATGGTCACCAAACTCGGCACCGAATTTTTCGAATATAAAATATTAAATAGCTACTAATTCCTATAATATATTTGTGGCTTTACATTCTTGAGAGACGGTTCATAAAAATAGATATATACCACTAATACATACATTTATTTCTGCAATTATTTATGTGTAGACAGCGTTGAAAAAGCTTACAACCTCTTCTATTAATATAGCGAATCTCTGTTGTGGAAGAACGAGAAATAATTAAAAGCCCCCCATTAAACACCCGTTTGTTGAATATTTGATTTTCTATTTCATAGTAAGGTTGTATTGCGCAGCAAATAGATAAATGAAGAAGAAATAACCGAGAAAAAGTTCTTTTTTAAAATAAAGGTCTAAGTCTGTATCATAGAACGTGATATCGACATTAAATTCCTCACCTAATTCTTTGCTGCAAAGCGTTTTCTTTAGCAACTTTTGAATATACCTTTACATCTTCCCTGTAATAATCCTTAGCCAGAAGAACAAGTACACCCATTTTCCTGACTTTCACTTTAAACAAAGATATAAAACTACAGATTGAATACAAAACGCTAATAATTAAGTTCTTTTCCAAAGTTTTCTCTATAGACAAAAGAAACAACCAGAAGCACTTCCTTAAGGAATTGCTTTTTATTATTTTTGATTTCTTTTTAAATCATCCTTGATGGATTTAATCGTAAGACCAATTAAGGCGATATCATCGATTTGCCCCAATCCGATTATGTAATCAGGAATAATGTCCTGAGGGAAGACGAGATAAAGGATGGTTACTGCTATGAACCACTTGGTTTTTTTGGATAACTTTTTCATTTCATTCCTCTTCTTTCACTTATTATGAGTCGCTATTCTTTTATGATTTATCCTCTTTTTCTCTCATTTTACCATTAGTACTGAAAGTATAATTACTTTTTTTAAATAAAAGAACTGCCTAAAAAACCAAACTTCAATATATATAATCATCTAGATTATCTCGAAAGGATTCAGCAGGAAGTAAAGGCTTCTCTCGATACCCCGGCAACGGCTCTGCTTAAAATCGCTGCAGTTCCAATATTCTCTAAATAACTAAGCATTCGGAATATCTCCCCAAATCCTGTCAGTTCCTTTTCTAATAAACTTTGAACAACCTCCGCTGTAACATCACGACTTGCAATACCTGTTCCACCATTTATTAAGACAACATCAATCTCTTGATCAAGACATCCCTTTTTAATTGCTTCTTCAATTACCTCAAAATCATCTGTAACGATTTCATAATCATGTATTATATGAGAATTTTCTTCTAATAACCTGATAATTAAGTTTCCTCTTTTATCTGTATCGTTCGTCCGTGTGTCACTGACTGTGATGACTTTGCAATTTACTTTTTTAGGCGATTCTTTCTTATGCTGCTCAACACCCATTTTCTATCCCTCCTTTTGATTACTTTTATTTTCATCTATTAGAGAACTAATCTCGTATTAAATCCAAAAATAGAGAGAAAAAGTTAATCAAATTCTTTAAACTTGTAGTTGTACCTCGAATTTAATTCTACAGATTCTTCATCTAAATAGACTCTGCTTTCAGTGGTCCTGTTTTGACAACAGTATTTTCCCATATAGGGAGCCGTTTCTTGATCTAACGTTGCTAGGACCAACTGACAGATACGCATTCCTGCTTTTAATTCGATTGGAACACGGTTAGCATTATAAAGTTCTAAAGTGATATGCCCTTCAAAACCAGGGTCCACCCATCCAGCATTTTGAATAAACAGGCCTAATCTTCCAATGGAGCTTCTTCCTTCTACAAAAGCGGTCATATTATTAGGTAAGCGGATCCACTCAAGGGCAGATCCTAATACGAAAGATTGAGGTGGTATAATAATCGTATCTCTACAAAATTCTTTATAGTAGGCGGGTTTGTCAATTTTAATAAGTGGAACAACCTTTTCATCCACTGTTAAAAAATGATTGGATAACCTTAAATCAACAGAAGCTGGCTGTAGTTGCAACTGTGATAAAGGCTCTATCATTAGCTCCTTTTCTTTTAACTTCTTCAAAATGGTCTTATCAGAAAGAATCACACTCTAACCTCCTATCATATTCTATTTGCTTTTGCCCAAAATGCTTAGGTTAGTATGAAGAAGTACTATTAGTGTATTGTTCCCTTTAAAGTGATTCTAAAAAGTATGCGCCTTTGTCGAATAAAGGCGCACAAGGGATAAAACGTTCCTAATTAGGTAAATCTTTTTTATTTTGTTTCGCGATGCAATGTATGTCTTTTTAATCGAGGGCAATACTTCTTTAATTCCAATCGATCTGGATGTGTTCGTTTATTTTTGGTTGTAATGTAATTTCGATCACCTGTTTCTGTACATGCTAAAGTTATTTTTACTCTCATCATAAATTCCTCCTAATATTGTTTTATGCTTCCACAAATGGCGGTAGTGGATCTTTAAATGTAGACCACTCTATCGTTAGTTCTTCTTCGGTTAATAAACAGTCATCAAGAGTTTTTTCAATCTCTTCCTGGTTCATGTCGATTCCAATCATAACAAGCTCTGTTAATCGATCACCATAAACTTCATCCCATCTATCCAATAATTCAGGGTCTTCCTGAAAAATCTCTTGTTGTTCCTCTTTAGGATAGGCTGCAATCCACTCTCCAGCCCCTTGAAATGTGATGGACGGACCAGCTTGTGACAGCAATGCTACTGTATTATTGCGGGATGCCAGCCATATGAAGCCTTTTGCCCGAACAACTTCTACAGGCCATTCTTCAATCCAGTACATTAATCTTTCCGGATGAAAAGGAAGTCGCCTGCGATAAACGAAAGATGTGATTCCATACTCTTCTGTTTCCGGTATATGTTCATTATTTAATTCTTTTATCCAGCCGGCACCTTGGCTTGCTTTTTCAAAATCAAATAGTTTTGTATCTAAAACCTGTTCCAGCGGAACTCTGGAATGATCTGTTTCAATAATGCAAGCATCCGGATTTAGTTTTTGAAGGACTGACTTTAATTCATGTCTATCTTCTTTTTCTATCAAGTCCACTTTATTTAATAAAATAACGTTGGCAAACTCGATTTGGTCAATTAACAAATCGACTACTTCTCTTGTATCACTTTCATCAGTCCCTTGTTTCCGATCAAGCAGGCTTTCACCAGAGGAAAAATCATGCCAGAAACGATTCGCGTCAACCACAGTCACCATCGTATCCAGTCTGCAAAAAGCCGATAAATCAATTCCTAAATTTTCATCAACGTAGGTAAACGTCTGGGCAACGGGTATCGGCTCACTAATGCCGGTTGATTCAATCACAATGTAATCAATGTCTCCTAGAGAAGCAAGCTTCTCCACTTCTTTGATTAAATCTTCCCTCAGCGTGCAGCAAATACATCCATTCTGCATTTCCACCAGTTTCTCTTCTGTACGCGAAAAGCCTCCCTGCTTTACTAAAGACGCATCAATATTGACTTCACTCATATCATTAACAATCACAGCAACCTTTTTATTTTCCCGATTAGCTAAAATGTGATTTAATAATGTTGTTTTTCCTGCTCCTAAATATCCACTTAATACGGTTACTGGTATTTTCTTCACTTTTATTTCTCCTCTTTAAACCTGAATGATTACGATTTAGATGATATACCTTTACACCTAATCATTTGAACTATTCTTTCCATGCGAAATTAAGATAACGAAAATTGGGAAGCATAAGAGTTTTGAATAGTCGTAATGTCTATATCTTTCCCAATTAACACCATACAAGGATCTACTGCAATTTTTAGCGGAATATCCCCTATGTGCACTTGACTCGAACTGTATTGAAATGGATACAATCCCGGTTTATCTTGCAAGAATATGTATCCTTTTCCACGCATAATCCCTTCTGGTAATGACTTTAACCATTTTTTTAGTTGTCTTTTCGTTACAGAAGGCACATCTTGAAATGTTATGGTTTTAATACTGGTGTGCTGTACATGATCATGATGGTGTGTAAGGTCATGATGGTGTGTATGGTGACTACAAGAAGAATTCAGGGAATCCCCACAACAATTGGTTTGATGTTGATGTGAAAAGACAGTCGTGTTCGATCGTTTTTGTAATAATTCTCTTAGATCAACATTTCCATATGAAGTCTTTATTACCGGTGTATTGGTATCTAGCAACTTACTTATTTTCACTTCAACTTTTTGTAATTGTTTTTCTTTCACAAGATCAACTTTATTGAGAACAACCATTGTTGCACCCTTAATTTGGTTTTTAAGCAAATCACGAATGGTTTTCGAAGTAAATATATCTTGATTATCTAAATATGCATTTACATCAATCATACTAATGACGGATTGTATGTCAAACGAATTCACAAAAGGGGGACTGGCGATTACTTCTACGATCTCTAACGGATTGGCAACCCCTGTTCCTTCAACGAATAATACATCTATCGGTTTTTCCATGTGTGACTCTACCAGAGTTGTTAAGGTAGCTTTTAAATCCTCTTGAATGGAACAACAAATACATCCATCTAATAACTCAAATACATTTTCGTCTTCAAACAAGTGATTTTCAACATTCACATTTCCTAGCTCATTTAAGAGAATGGCAGCCTTCTTTTTTTGTGCTTTACAATATTTTAATAAATGTAGTAGTAATGTTGTTTTTCCGCTTCCCAAAAATCCTGAAATAATATAAGTCGGTATTTTTTTCAAAATAATCCTCCTCGAATATCAATGGGATAATAAAACATAAAATATAGTCCTATATTCCAACTAATCTGACCATCATCACCCATAATTAATGGATAAACACCCCATTCTCCCAACGAAATAGAAATCGTAACCATTACGATTTATATGATAGCAATTGTTAATTTACCACTTTTTAATTTTTTGAGCAAGTCCTTTGTTAAAAATATTAAAATGATTTGTACCTTTGTGTTATACCGTAAGTTCTATAATTTTAGCTCCTTGTGGCATTTTCTACTTAAACCCAAATAAGACAGCACGTCCCTACTTACTGATTGAACCCATGTTTATCCAATTTATGTTGCATATGGATTAAACATAGGTTAAAATAGCATTGTTTAAATCGTAATGATTCCGTTTTATCTCTAATATGTTGTAAATAAAAGGAATGGATGTAATAGGTGTAGTAAAAAAATCGAGTAAAGACAGCTATCGATTTTAAATCGTAATAATTTCGATTAAAAGAAAGGATGAAAAATATGGCTACATGGGATCTAAGTAAAACTAAAAATCATGTTCTAATTTGTAATGGGAGCAGCTGCAACCAGGTGGGTGCAGAGGAACTAACGCAAGCAATTCGTAAAGAAATCTCAGACCGAAATGCCGACGACACTATCCATACAACCCGAACTCGTTGCAATGGAAGATGCCAAGATAAATGTGTTGTCATCTCCTATCCTAATGGGACTTGGTATAAAGATTTAAAACCTGAGGATGCCTCTATCTTCATTGATTCCCTTCTTGCCAGTAAGGATTATAAAGAAAAGATAAGCCATTTATTTAATGGTGAAGGTTTTGAACGTGTAAACGGAGTAGTCACCGGGATACAGAAAGACAAAGAAAAAGTAGGCAAAGTTTCGAAAATACTTTAAAAGGAGTAGAGAATAATGACTTTTGTAGGATCAAAGAAAATCCCAGTCACCATTCTGACTGGATATTTAGGTGCAGGAAAAACAACACTTTTAAATCGAATTTTAACGGAAAAGCATAACCAAAAGATTGCGGTTATTGTCAATGAATATGGAGAAGTTGGAATCGACAATCAGCTAGTTGTTGGTGCAGATGAAGAGATTTTAGAAATGAACAATGGCTGCATCTGTTGTACAGTACGTGGGGATTTAATTCGCATTTTACGCACACTCGTTTTTTCAATAGAACAAGGAAAAACGAGCTTTAATCGAGTTTTGATTGAAACAACGGGATTAGCGGATCCAGCTCCAGTTGCCCAGACATTCTTTATGGATGAATTACTATCCGAAAAATTTGAAGTGGACAGCATTATTACCGTTGTCGATAGCAAACATATTACAAAGCATTTGGATAGCCATGATGAAGCGCAGGAACAAATTGCCTTTGCAGATGTACTTATTTTAAATAAAACAGACTTAGTTTCAGAAGATGATCTAAATAAGTTGGAACGAAGAATTAGTCAAATGAATCCAACAGCAAAAAGATTACATGCAGAAAATTGCAATATTAAGCTAGAAAATATTTTAGGTATTCACACGTTTGACGTAAACCGAAAGCTTGAAATTGATCCCTATTTCTTAGAGGATCATCACCATCACGACCATGATGATAAGGTATCATCGGTTGCATTCCAAGAGGAAAAGCCACTTGATCTAGACAAAGTTGACCAATGGATGAGTTACCTTATTCAAGAGAAAGGGGAAGACTTATTACGCTATAAAGGTATACTTTATGTTAAAGGTATACAAGAACGGATTGTTTTTCAGGGTCTTCATATGCTGTTTTCAGGACGACCTGACAGGCAATGGAAAGAGAATGAAAATAGAATCAGTGAACTCGTTTTTATAGGGAAGGATTTAAATAAAGAAGAATTAGAACAGCAATTTAAAAATTGCATAGCAAATTGACAAATCTCTTTATGATACTAACAATCAACTATCGGAATATTAGGAAGAATAGTTATGTAAAGTTACGATAAAAGGGGGAAACAACTATACCATGCTTGATAACCTCTACCGACAAGTTATCATGGACCATTATAGTCACAAAAGAAATTTTAAGGAACTTTTCGGTAGTAAAATCAGAAAAGTCCATTATAAAAACCCTACTTGTGGGGATGTAATGACTTTATTTATTGAACTTGAACAAAATCAGATACGAAAAGCAGCCTTTATAGGGGAAGGCTGCAGCATTAGTATGGCATCTGCCTCGATGATGACGGAACTCATTAAACATAAATCAGTTAAAGAAATTTCATGTTTACGAACTGCTTTTGAACAGTTAATCCGATATTGAAATATAACTGAAGGGATTGACCTTGGTGACAGCCTATCACTTCAAGGGGTACATCAGTTAAAAGCTAGACACAATAGTGCATTAATGACCTGGCAAGCTTTAGATATGATTTTAATAAATGAAAAGGAATATTGTACTCCTTTAAGGAGTTATTAGTTCTGGAAACTGATTACTATTGCAAAAAAGAACAAAAAAACTAATTCCAACGGATTAGTTTTTTTGTTCTTTTATTATGCTATTTCTATCTTATTATAAGTACTTTCAAATTAATAACCGTTAATAGACTTATATTCTTTTATAAATGCTTTACGATCCGTTCGGCTGCTTGTCTTGCTCCAGAAATATTACGAGCAATCGGGCCCATTTCAAGCTCTGCTAATGCACCGGTAACATATAAATCCTGACCCCATTGTAAGGTTTTCGATACGATAGGATACCCGCATTCCGCACAAGGTAAATCCAAAGTCTCCACGATTGGCAATATCCATTCACTTCCAGGTAGGCATGGTAAATATCCAGTTGCAAGCAGCACAGTCCCTGTTTTTGTAATAAATTTTCCATCCTTGTCTAAAAGATGAATGCAAGCATTCTTAATATGACCTTGAACGATCTCCCCTTCTTCAACAACAAGAGATTCATTTTTGATACGATTTAATAGCCTTATATATAAGTCACGGGGAATGGAACCCCTATGTCTGGCACTTAAAATCTCGTCCCTCCTTTTTACAAAACTTTCTTCATTGCGAAATGCATTCTGCAGTTTTGGACCTAACCAGCCTGGATCGCTATCAAAATCATGGATCCTGAATGGATGCCGTTTCAACAACGTGACTTGATTTGGGTACAGTTCACTCAACTTCAGTGCCAAATGAATTGACGTAATTCCTCCCCCTACAATCGTAATGGGAAGCTTTATCCTTTCGAATTCAGGTATCCTTTCATCAAAAATATGATAAACACTTCCAGGAGATTGGATATCAAGATCCATTGCCCAATCCGGTATATTGAGCTGTTCGCTTATTCCAATGGCCAATACAAGCTTTTTCCCCTTTATTTCACGGCCGTTTTTCAACTGTACCTGCCAGCCTTCACTTGTTTTAAATACCTCCTGTACCTCTCCTTGAACCCATGTCTCTCTTATCATTAGGTCATTTACAAGATGATCACAGTGATCGTTAAACATTTCCAGTGATGGACGCTTATATTGACCATAAAAGGCAGTACTTTGATGATAGGAGCCCTTCTTTACAAATGATTGAAGGCTAAACGGATCAACGTCCAAATGATGAACAGATGGGGAACGCAAATATGGCATCGAGATCACCTTCGTATTTCGCTTCCAATTCGTTAATGGTTCGTTATTACGGTCGATGATCGCAAGTTTATCCACCTTTGTTTTTCCCGTTTTCAACATAAAAACTGCTAGCGTTACTCCTTGAATTCCACCGCCAATAATTACCCACTCATACATAAAAAACACCGCCTATAACTGACTAAGAAACAAATATAAAAGCCAACTGGTAATCCTTTCTTCCTTTCACATATCTCATCATCTCCGTACAATCAATCCACTTCATGCGATTACTCCTTTCCTCTATCACCTGATCAATTTCTACCTGTGCCTCATCCATTAAATCCTTTATGTATGAAATATGGAGTGAAAAATGGTCTGATGCTGCTTTAAATGGTGACTTTTCGCAAAGTAGCTGAATAAACTGCTCCTCATTTATTGAGATTTCCTCCAATTGATTTTCTTTACTCTCTATAAACTGATAGATTTCTCGCTTCAGATCCGGTAATTTTAGAACAGCACTACGATGTAAAAATCCCCATAAAATTGGATTCATTCTGTACACCTCCATATTTCCAGATAAGTTCAGCCATCAATTTTCTCAATATAACGGCTGAACGAATATAACATCTACCAACTTGATTTCTTCACTCCCGGAATTTGCCCTTTATGAGCGTACTCTCTAAAAGCAATCCGAGACATTTTAAACTTTCTTAAATACCCTCTTGGTCTTCCAGTTACCTCACATCTATTCTTTAAACGAGTCGGTGATGAATCTCTAGGAAGTTTCCTTAGTGCATCAAAGTCCCTTTTTTCTTTTAGCTCCATACGAAGTTCCGCGTACTTCTTCACCATTTCCTGACGTTTCTTTTCCTTTACTATTTTCGATTTTTTTGCCATTACTAGTACCTCCTATTATTATTATCCATCCTTATTTAAAACGTAACGATTACGATTAACATATTAAAAAAATAGATCAATTTTGAAGTATTTTTTGATTAAAAACAGGTTTATCATTCTCTTTTCCTTTGTTTTGATAATCGCATATTATTATAAATCGTAATCATTACTATTTTCAAGTTTTTCTTCAGGAAAACCGATATTACTTTGACTAACCAGAAGGAAATTGGTCCAATCATGTTGTTCACATCTTTCTCATTAGAAAAACATTACTCTTTGAAAGGGATATGAACGGTATCAATTAAATCATTTAAAACCAGAGACAATATAATCACAAAGATGAAAAAAGAAGATTTCATAAAGATACTGAACATTGAAGAAGATGGATCACAAACTTCACAATCGCAATCTGCCCCATTTAAATCGCTGTTCAAAAGACGGAAACAACCGATGATAAAAAGGCTTATCATTGTAAACAACAAAAAAGGAATCATCTTGGGTTCCAGTATGATCAAGATTTTGTTTGATACATAAAGCTTAAAAATTACTAAACTAAAACCAATTAAAAGGATTCCTTGTAATTCATTGTTAAATTGCCAAATAGGAACTTGCTTTTCCTTCATTCTTTAAAAACCTCCATTTATTAGGTGTCCTGCCAACAAAGACAGAAGAAGTACTGTTATCGTAACAACAAGAAAATAAAAAAGGACAAATTTACTTTTGAATGAAGATAACATCACAAAAACATTCTTTAAATCTAAAATTGGACCATAAACTAAAAAAGCTAATATCGCACCTGGATGAAATACATGTCCCAGAGAAGCCGCAACAAATGCATCCGCTTCAGAACAAAGTGAAAGAATAAAGGCAAACACCATCATTATGATTGTTGAGTATACAGGGTCTTTTGCCGGTTCAATTAGCATAGATTGCTGAACATATACTTGAGCAATGCTTGCAAGAAATGCTCCGATCATAAACACCTTTCCTACAGCAAAAAATTCCTGGCAAGTATGATGCAATACCCCCTTTAATTTTGAAGATCCTCGGTTTTGATTTAATGACCTGTAAAGAGTCAAATCCTCCATAGTATTCTTCAGAATGCTCACTTTGTTAAAACTAATATATATTACTGTGCCCGCAATAACAGCTGTAAATATACACAAAATAAATCGTCCGTATAAAATTTCAGGCTGATGTTGAAAGGCATAATAGGTAGAACCAAATACAACAAAATTCAATATTGGTGCTCCAATCAGAAGTATGGTCCCGGCATGCACTGGCATCCCCTTTTGAATCAATCTCCTAACTACCGGGATAATTGCACATTCACACACAGGAATAATGACAGATGCAATTAATGCTGTAATCATTGCAGGGATTGGCCTTTTGGGTATCAATCTCTGTATGATATCTTCGGATACAAATATCTGAATCACCGATGCCATAAATGCACCCATGACGATAAAAGGAAGTGCTTCAAGTAAAATCCCAAGAAAAACAACAAATACATTCTTCCATTTATCTTGAAAAATAACTCCTATGATTTGAGGGATTTCATCATTTCCAAAGAAAAAAAGATACACAATAAACAAAAATAAACCAAATAGGAATATGTCCTTTAAAGAAGATGAAATTGTCATAATATAGCCCCTTTTAAAACGAAATAATTACGATTTATTATTACGCTTGTCTACTTTAAGACATTCCTGTTTTTTTGTGAACCAACAAAAAGGATATCATCTGAGTTGAATTTTTTCAGAAAATGTTGACAATGTAATTCGTAATCATTACTATTATTAAAGTATAAATCGTAATCGTTACGAATAACTTTTATTGTAATCTTTGAATCTAGTGTTTGAAAGGAATGGATTAAGTGAAAAATGCCATTACACTTAATAACGTGAATGTCCACCTTGGAGGAGAATGGATTCTTCGAAATTTGTCATTCAATGTAGCCTTTGGAGAATTTATGGGAATTATCGGTCCAAATGGAGCAGGTAAGACAACCTTACTGCGGGTGTTATTAGGAATGATTCAACCACAGGATGGAACGGTGAAAGTAGGTGGGAAAAATATTAAGTCTGCGGGATCTTCTTTGATCGGGTACGTTCCTCAATCGCGTCAGATTAATCCGGAAACTCCTATTCAGGGGAGAGATTTTGTAAGCTTTGGATTGCCGCATAAATATAGGCCTTGGCTAACAAAGCAAGACCGTATACTGGTAGAAGAAGTTTTACGTTTGACAGATTCAGAAAAATATGCAGATAAACCACTAGGTAAACTTTCAGGTGGCGAAAGACAACGAATGTTTTTAGCACAAGCACTACTTCGAGACCCCAGGGTGTTATTACTCGATGAACCGACCTCTAACCTTGATCCGGGTGCTCAAGAAAACCTTGCTGCTGTCGTAGAACGAGTCAACCGGGAACGTGGAATCAGTGTGGTATTTGTAAGTCATGATGTGAATTTAATCTCTAAATATGCGCATCAGATCTTGTATTTAACACGGGAACAATATGTAAAAGGAACAGTTGAGGATGTGATGCAACCTGATGTATTAACGAAGTTATATGGTGTACCGGTTGAAGTGACTAGGTCAGGGACAAAGTTTCTGATGTCATCTCCAAATATAATGGAACCTGTTTCACCTATCTGCGTTCATTCACATTCGGAATTTTCATAGGAGGTAAATGATGTTTCAATATGATTTTATGCAACATGCTTTTGTAGCGGGTACGTTGGTTGCGGTCATGTGCGGTGTAATTGGAGTCTATGTCATTGCAAGAGGTGTATCCTTCATAACCCACATGTTCTCCGAAATTGGATTCGCGGGAGCATCGTTCGCAATTTATATGGGCTGGAACCCATTTAACGGCTTACTGCTTTTTACCACTACAAGCGCATTGGCAATTGGTCAATTGGGGACGAAAGTGTTCCGAAGAGATCTATCCACCAATGTTATCGTAAGTATTTTTCTTGGACTTGGGCTGCTTTTCTTATCTTTATCGACTAAGAATGCGTCAGCCGCATTTTCTATCCTCTTTGGTAGTGTGTTAAGTATCAGCATCCAGCAAGTTTGGGAGGTTTTTAGTTTATCTACAGGAGTATTAGTTTTGCTATTAATAGGGTTTAAAATGTTAACCTTTGACTCCTATGATCCTGTGGGTGCTGAGGCTGCGGGTTTGCCCGTTCGTGGAATCTCAATTGCCTTTTTACTCATTCTCTCGATTGCAGTGGTTGGCGCGGTACAAATTGTAGGAGCGCTTCTTGTATTTACCCTGATGACTACGCCTGCTGCAACAGCTCGTCACTTAAGTCAAAAGGTGTCTCGAATGATTCTTTATTCGGTTCTTCTTGCTGTTATCGGTTTATGGTTGGGACTAGTAATTGGATATTATACGAATCTACCAGTTAGTTTCTTTATTACTGCTATACAAGCAATTTTTTATTTTGCTGCACTAAGTTGGAGGAACCACCGTGAGCGAATTCGGACAAAAGGGTCTTTAGATAAAACCAGTACAAAGTCTTTTGCATCTTAATCATTTAATTATGGAATAAATACTTAAAATAGAGGAGCAATCTTAAAATGGAAAACAAAATCATGCGAAAAAAATGGTATTCAATTTTAGCTGTAGGATGTACTGCTTCCCTTCTACTTCTGTCAGGTTGTGCTGATACTTCAAAAACAACAACTTCGGCACCAGCTAATTCCGATAATAAAATCAAAATCGTGGCTGCTGAGAATTTTTACGGAGAAGTAGCAAAAGTTGTGGGCGGAAATCGTGTAGAAGTCACGTCGATATTGGATAATCCTGACGTCGATCCACATGATTATGAACCTACTGCTGATACATCTAAATTAGTCAATGATGCACAAGTAATCGTGTATAATGGGGCTGGCTATGATGCGTGGATGGATAAGGTTATCAAATCTTCATCTTCTACCAATTCAAAATCTTCAATCCTAGTAGCTGAGGACATCATGGGAGTAAAAGAAGGAGAAAATGAACACGTTTGGTATGACCCCACAACCATGCCTAAATTAGCCATCAAAATAGCAGATGATTTATCCAAACTGGATCCAACTCATAAAGAAGATTTTCATCAAAGAGCACAATCTTATATAAAATCGCTTGACCCATTAAAGGAGAAAGTTCAAGAACTGAAGCAACAATCTGCAACTAATATTGATGTTTCTGAACCAGTATTTGACTATATGGCTAAAGCTTTAAACTTAAAGATTAATAATTCAAAGTTTGCTAGAGCAATCGATGAAGGTACAGATCCTGCTCCATCGGATATTGCAGCTTTACAAAACGATTTAAAAGGAAAGAAAGTTCAGTTATTTGTCCATAATATTCAGAATTCCACCCCGGTGGTAGATAACATAGTTAAACTTGCAAATTCCAACGGAACACCAATTGTAAAGGTAACAGAGACTGAGCCAAAAGGGAAAAATTATCTGCAATGGATGATGGATCAACTGGACGATGTTGCTAAAGCAATAGACAGTAAGTAACTCGGAGATGGTTAAATGAATACGAAAGGCGCTCTACAATTGTTAAAGGCAAAGGGTTATAAATACACTGGTCAAAGGGAATCGATGATACATTGTATTTATGATGAAAAACGATATGTGACTGCAAAGGAAGTATTTGGAGTTATGCAAAAAGATTATCCAAACCTAAGCTTTGACACCATTTACAGAAATCTATCCTTATTTGAGGACCTTGGGATATTAGAATCGACAGAATTTGAAGGAGAAAGGCTTTTTCGTTTTGCTGGTTCAGATGATCACCATCAGCATCATATAATTTGCATCAAATGCCGGAATACGATACCTATTGAGGGATGTCCTATGAATAACATATTTAATGTACCAGATGGGTTTGAGATTACTGGACATAAATTTGAAATTTATGGTTATTGTAAAGATTGTGCTTAGTAGATAATAAAACCTTTTCGATCAAATAGGTGTGGCGGGACTGTGTGGGAATCGAACCCACCAGACCTGGCACGCAGGTCTCAAGCAGTTTTGAAGACTGGACTTCCTTTTTGGTTTATTCCATCCGATTACAAAAGATTCTAAAAGCCGCCAAATCAACTTCAAATTAGTTTAATTAAGCAAATGTCACAAGTTTTTTTCTAATTTAATCACTAGTATTAAAGTCTAATCCACTAGTATTAGTATACCTTATATCTATTAGATTTTCCTATCACATATTCTCAGTGACTGAGTACTCCTACATATAGACAATAAATTTATCAAAATACTAGAAATTTTTAAGTTCGAATTTGACCTCATCCCTGTAATGAACGAGTCTGGTATTTTTTCTATTAATTTATAGTTACCGACAATTTCTAAAAATCCTTATTAATCAAGGGATTTTACCGTGCTCTGTATTTAATAATAATCAAAGATTATCGCTTGTTAATTTAAGTAGTATTCCATTAAAGCAGGCCACTAAGATCCATTACCTTGACATTACCCATCTTTCTCGACAATTATCATTTCCTTTTAAATGTATTTTACATATATATGCTATTTATGTTAATATTGGAATTAACAAATGAATTTCTTACTTCCTGCTTTACTTTATGTCTACAATGAAAAAAATCAAATGAATATCAATAGGAGGTATGTGAATGAAAGAAACCAATACTATAAATGGTATGCCGTATTTACGGATTGGGAATGGGGAACCATTAGTTCTTATTCACGGACTTGGTGGAGCAAAGGAAAATTGGTACAAGCAATTTGAATTATCTGACCAGTTTCAACTGATCATTCCTGATTTAAGGGGGCATGGTAAAAATCTTTCATTAGAAGGAATTTCCATCATAAACTTTGCAAATGACATTATATCATTACTTGAAGAACTCAAGATTGAAAAAGCTCATTTTTGTGGAATATCAATGGGTGGTACAGTCGTTCAAGAAATATACCGGCAAGCACCAGATAAATGCCATTCTTTACTTTTGGTTAGTTCATTCCATAATGCTCCAAAACAATTAGGAAAAATATTTCTTAAATACCGTAAGGTCCGCTCCTGTCTTTTATCTCCTAGCCAGCAAAAGTTATTAACTTCCAGAACATGTTTATACTCATGGAACAAACAAAATCTAAATGAGTTTTATACAAATTTTAATCCAAACAAAAAAGGTCATGAAAAGTCATTGAAAGCCCTTAGTTTGGTCGATTTCCGCTCATTATTACCGATAATTAAGATACCAACACTTGTGATAGGTGGTCAATATGATGCTGTCCTCCCCGTTTATATTCAAATTCAAATGCACAAACAAATTCCTAATTCTCAAATTGTTATATATAGAAAATGCGGTCATATTGCAAAAATAGAAGTTGCAGATCAATTCAATCGGACGGTAAGAAGCTTTTTAATGAAAAACATGATGATTAAAAATGCAGTATAAAAGGCAGGAAGGATTTTTTCCTTCTTGCCTTTTATTGAATAATAATAGTGCTGCCGGATAAAAACAATTTTGCTTATGCGGAAACTTCTATCCGAGGATAAAGCAAGATTTAAATAATTTATTTTTCATCTTTTGTGTTTGATTCAATTAAACAAACCAGTTCCTCGATAATATCGTTTAAAGTCATCATGCATGTATCTTTATTTAGTATAATAGAAGTTTTATGCTGTAATATTTCTTCTTTCTCATTCACAAACATTCCTCCATTATCAAGACATTGCCAAGCTAACTCCTAATTTCTTATGTTTCATTACATCCTGATAGGAATAGAATCCTTCTCCCGTTTGTCTTCCCAGCTTTCCTTTATCAAGATATTCTGACTTTAAAAACTCAGCCAATCGATCAAACTCTGTAACACCTGCTTCCGCTTTTCCAAGAGCAATATTATAAGCCGTATTAACTCCCACAATGTCTAAAGTTTTAAAAGGACCCTTCGGTGACCCAGTAGCAATCATCCAGGTTTTATCGATTGTTTCTACATCAGCTATTTCATTTAACAATAGCATCTGAGCAGCTTCTAAAAACGGAACTAGTAAACTATTCAAGATATAGCCTGGTTGCTCTTTATATAAAGGTAATGCAACCATTCCAATTGCTTTAGCAAATTCAATCACTTCATCAAACACATGCATATCGGTTCGTGAATGTTTCATGATTTCTGCTGTGTTGTTTTTCCAAATTTCATTAGCAAAATGCAAGGCTAAAAATTTTTCTGGACGGCCAGTTGCTTCTGCAAATTGACTTGGTAAGAAAGTAGAAGAGTTTGTTGTAAAAATCGTTTTATCAGGAGCTACTTCACACAACTTCTTGTAAAAATCAGTCTTAATTTGGACAATTTCAGGAATGGCTTCAATAACAAGATCTGCTTCTGCGACTGCTTCAGATAAATCGCAGATAAAAGTAATACGATCATAAGCAGCATTGACCTCTTCCACAGTTGCTCCTAAATCTTTTTGGTAACGTATTTTCAAATTTATGATTCTTTCTTTAGCACGAGCTAATGCATCATTATTAATATCATAAATAGATACATTAAATCCTTTGAAAGCCGTTTGGTAAGCAATTTGACTTCCTAAAACGCCGCTGCCGGCAACAGTGATATTCTTATAATTCATAGCCATTCTCCTATTTTTGTTATTCTGTGTGATGTTGTATATATTTGACCTGAAATGAAGCTTAAAAAACCATTTCTATTTTATTTTTTACTAGTCTCCGTACCACTCGGTCACAAGGGTTATACTCTTTCAATAATCGTGGCAATTCCTTGTCCGCCGCCAATACATGCGGTAATAAGCGCGAATCTTCCACCGCTCCGCCTTAATTCATAGACCGCTTTTGTTACTAGAATCGCTCCTGTTGCACCTAATGGATGTCCATGAGCAATGGCCCCGCCGTTCACATTGACCTTTTCAAGATCCATCTCAAGTTCACGGTTACATGCAAGTACTTGTGCTGCAAAGGCTTCATTGACTTCAATTACATCCATGTCCACCAACGAAAGTCCGGACCTTTTCAACACCTTTCGAACAGCCGGAACAGGACCAATTCCCATGAAATTTGGATCAACACCTGCCACTGCATAAGATCGAATCTCCGCTAATGGAGATAGATTTAACTCCTCAGCCTTATCTCTCGACATAATGACAAGTGCTGAAGCAGCATCATTTAATCCTGAACTATTTCCGGCTGTAACGCTTCCGTCTTTTAAAAATGCAGGTTGAAGCTTTGATAACGCCTCTAATGTAGTTTGTGGACGTGGATGCTCATCTATTGTAAAAATATGGGGTTCTCCTTTTTTAACAGGAATGGTAATAGGGACAATTTGCTCGTCGAACCTTCCCTCTTCCATCGCGATTGCCATACGCTTCTGGCTTTGGTAAGCAAATTCGTCCTGCTCTTCTCTAGTGATCAAGTATTTTTCCGTGAGATTTTCTGCCGTTATCCCCATCGGAGGATCTCCAATTTCCTTTGGTGAAAGCTGAGACTGTCTAAATCTCGGGGGAATCGGACTTAATGGCTTTTCCGGTCTGTCCATTAAATACGGAGCTCGGCTCATACTTTCTGTTCCCCCAGCAATAAAAACGTCGCCCTCACCAGCCATAATAGCCTGTGCCGCTAGATTGATAGCATTTAATCCTGAACCGCATTGCCGATCAACTGTTAATCCCGGCAAATCAATTGATAGACCTGTTTGTAAGGCTGTTAATCTAGCGATATTTCCACCACCTGATAAAACGTTTCCAAATATAACATCGTCAATCATCTCTGGAGTTATGTTTGCTCGTTTTACGGCTTCTTTTATCACCTCTGCTCCAAACACATGGGCCGGAACACTTGCTAGGGCGCCTCCTTGTCTGCCAATTGCGGTCCGCACTGCTGAAACAATAACTGCATCTCGATTCATTTTACATTCACTCCTAAATATTTATATTATTCTTTACACTCAAAAGCTACGGATAGCCTGCCAATGCTTATAATAATTAACATTTTGGACCGCCAGCAACGTAAATAACCTGACCATTGATAAAGGATGACTTTTCATCTGCAAAGAAGGCTACTGCATTGGCGATATCCGCTGGCTTTCCAGCTCTACCTGCGGGAATCTGAGATAGGCTTGCCTCTATCAGAGTCTCAAAAGAAATTCCGATTCTTGTAGCCGTTTCCCTTGTCATTTCTGTTTCAATAAAACCTGGGGCAACAGAATTTGAAGTTATTCCGTATTTTCCAAGCTCAAATGCCAATGTCTTTGTAAAGCCCTGCAACCCTGCTTTTGCTGCAGCATAATTGGCTTGCCCCCGATTTCCAAGTGCGGAAGTAGAGGATATATTAATAATCCGCCCATATTTCTTTTCTACCATGTATTTTTGTACAGCACGAGCAGAATTAAATGAACCTTTTAAATGAACATCCATGACTGTCTGCCAATCAGAGTCAGTCATTTTAAACAGCATATTATCACGGATGACACCTGCATTGTTTACTAGAATATCAACGGATCCGAAAGTTTCATATACTTCTTTCACGGCATTTTCAACCTGTTCGGGCTCAACAACATTCGCCACCTTTGAATATACCTCAAAGCCTTTTTCTTTCAATTCACTGGTAGTTTCACTTAAAGCATCTTCGTTCATGTCTATTAAAGCTACCTTCGCACCTTCTTCTGCAAAAAGCTCAACAATCCCCTTTCCGATACCACGGCTGCCCCCAGTTACAAACGCAACCCTGCCTGTAAATCTACCTGCCATTTTTATTCCTCCCAAATGGAATCTATTTTTCTAGCATAAGTTAACGCTTTTAAAAAAATATAAATATTCCAATATAAAATTTTTACTTCGTTAATTTATCATCTAAACATAAAACTGGTAGCAGAACTATTTGTAGTGCCACCAGTTTACTGCATATGGTTTCCGCTTTCCACATGTCTAGTGTGCTGATTGAAAATTACTAGAGTATTTACTGTTGTAGCATTGTTGACCATATTATACTGAAAACTTTAACTAAGATGATTAATTTACTTTTCGAACTTTTGGCAGCTGATAGGTCCCGTCTAAAGCATTTTGCTTAGGTAAATACATTCTTAACACTAGAACAAAGTTATCTTTTGGTGCAGGAAGCCAATTAGATTCCTTCCCTACTGGCGCAGTATTTTGAATATAGATATCTAGTGAACCATCTGGATTGTAAGTAAGACCTTCTGTTCGATCTCCTATTGAAAAACGGTTAATCGGATTGGCAGCAAAAAATTGATTTGAACCATACAGACTTAATGACCAAAAAGCATTTACTGGCGGCAATTGATCTTTATCGAAATCAATAACGTATTGGTTCTCTCCACTAAGCGGATTTCCATCACTGTCAAATGTAGTACGAGGATATATTGCTTCCTCAGGTATAACAGCTCCTAACCCAACTTTAGCAATACAAGCTCTAGTCAAATAGTCAGTACCATATGTCCCAATATCATAGTAAACTTTCCAATTATTATTAGTTGTTCCTAATTTAGGTACAGTTTTTACTATAATTTCCTGCGCGTCTTTTATTGCTCGCGTAAGTCCCGCCATAATCGCAGGATCTTTACTTCCTTGGAATCCCTTGTCTGGCTCTATTCCAATTAACTTAAATTGGGATAACATAGCCGCATCTACAGGCGGCGCTGGATTTAACTTCATCGCTTGAGTCATGATTTCAAAGAAAAGTGCTGGATCATTGAAATCACTTGGTGAAATCACAGGCAACTCAATGGATGGTTTGGCTTGATTCTTATCTAAAGGTGTCAGAGTATATTTGTCTTGAATGGCATGAACATTTTCTAAATCCTTTCCTCCATCAACTAATGTACGTCCAAGCAGCCAAACCATGTTGGTAGGCGATTGGATTACTTTCGAACCTTTTGCTAGTTTTCCTTTCCAATTTGGACCTACAATAACATATTTTCCTGCTTTTGAACCCGTCGTACGTGTTCCAACGAAGTTAAATGAATTTGTATATGCGTCCAAAAATTGGAAAGAGTAGTATCTGTTTTCTATTTTTGGAACACTTAAGACTACTGGCCCTTTGGATAAATCCAAAAATGCTCTAGAATAAAGTGTATCGTTATTAGGGGCAACTACAGTTCTAAAAGTATCGTCTCTTAATTCTCTTACATGATCAAAAGTGTTTAATTGACCATCTTTTAAATACAGTTGCATGGTTTTTTCCGTTTCCAATAGAGGATATCCGTATATATAAGCCTGGATTCCGATACTATATGCTAAATTCTCACGATATTGATCTTGCTGCGCCACTACTGGAGCATTAGTTTGTGGTTGTGTTGGTGTTGTATCAGCCAACACACTTCCAGTAAAAATAGCCATGGACGCTAGCATACCCACTATAGGAATTAATAGTTTTTTTCTCTTTTTCATGAACAAATTACCCCTTTCTGTTATAGTGGAACTTCTTCATGATAATCCACCCGGGAACCGATATTAACAAGATTATTTCTCTTGTTTGACTTTTTTCTTACTTATAGAGCGTTCACCCAACCAGCTGTCCATTATAGAAGCAAACTTGCCTGATAAGGCTAATGATATATGGCCTGCTTCAACCAGCTCATAGGTTTTATCTGTACTAGAAACTAAATCCATCAAAGGCAGACTCTGTTCTTCAGGTATAAGGAAATCATTTTTAGAAGTAACTAACAGCAGGTTCGCCTTGATATTTCCTAAGTCAGCCTTCTTTCCCTGAACCATAAACTCCCCTTTTACGAGCATATTTTCCCTCATTAAATCAATTGATAATTGCCTGAAGGCTCCTCCAGCGAATGGAACATGGTCATTGGTCCATTTGTCCATGCGTCTCCATCTATAAACCATCCGATTATCGTGCGCAAAGCTTAGTAGTCCAACATATGGGCTGAAGGAAACAGGGGAACTAACAGCCCTAAACATGGCATTAACGTATTGCGGTGGAATTAATCCATATACATCAATATAGCGATCAGCACTCATCGTTCCATTTTTTAACCCTTCAAACCACTTATCAGGAACGGCGGAAACACTAAAATCAATTGGAACACAGGCTACAACAAGATTTTTTATCGGTTCTTCTGCAACGGCTGCATAAATGGAGGCTAGTGTCCCTCCTAGACAGTATCCAACAATGGATACTTCCTTAGCACCGGAATGTCGTAATGTCCGTTGAACTCCTTTTTTAATGTAATCAACAATATAATTTTCCAATGTCATTTCTTTGTCCTCATGTCCAGGAATCCCCCAGTCTAATAGATAGACGTCATATCCTGCATTGACCATCTTTTCAATTAAACTCGAACCTGGTGCAATGTCTAAAATATAAGGTCGGTTAAACAAGGAAAATACAAAGAATAGCGGGATATCATACTTTTTTTCAATAGCAGGATAATGCCATAATGTGGCTTTATTTTTTTTCCAAACAGCGTGTCTTGGAGTATGATTCACGCTTGGCTCTGGTTCATTAGCAAGATTTAATAATTTTCGCCACCGTTTCAACTCTATTTCAGGATCTAATGTTGGAATAAAATTTTTATTTATAATACTCGTAATCAAATTTGCTCCTCCTTAGGGTAAATTATTTGAAATGGGGCCTGACAGTTCAACTTCTTGGGTAGATTGTTTAACTAAGTTTTCATACATGAGTTCTTTAAGTAAGGCAATTTCCTCTTTCAAACTTGTTATGCTAGCTACATCATTTCTTAGCTGTTGGAGATCCACCTTCAATTCTTCTGTTTCTTCCAGCACTTTCTTAATTTTCGCATTTTCGGTTTTTTGCTGTTTTACTAGCTTCATAACCTCACGGGTCATACTTAACATGTCTGCGATATCTCTTTTTGAAGCATCCACTGAATCTTGTAAACTCCAAAGTTGTTCTTCTAAAGTTTCAAGCTTTTCTTCCGATTGGATAGCTAATTTTGCGACATTGGCTAAGTCATTCTTAGAAGGTAAATTCAATTGATTCGCTATAAATTCATTGTATTTTTTTACCACTTCCATAAAACGGGCATGTGAATCTGAACTTACTCTTGAAAATTGAACAAATTCCTGATTGTTTGTCCACAAATGGATGGCATCATTCATTTGTTTTTCCAATTGATCACTATACTTTTTAAACATAACGTATGGGTTTAATTGATGCTGGTACTCTGACATGGCTGCTCCTCCTAAAATTATTAAAATTCAGATGATACTTCATTTGTAGGTACCATATATTTTTGAACAGGAAAAAACATATTTTTTACTTGGCTTGTTATCAATTTTAATGATTTTCCTTGGTAAACTTTCAAAGTAAACATTGATTTTTTCACGGTACTTACATATTGAGATCGACTAGACCGTCTAAATTCAACGAATTTTTCTAGTGTAGAAACTACGTTGTCAACATATTCTCCATATGTAATGCCCTTATAAGGACTTGAAGTCATCTTACCTATTTTATTTTGAATATCATCTAACCTATTATTAATTTCCTCGTATGATCTAATTGGAAATAGGTTTTGAAAAACAGTTGTAGTAGTAAGAAGTTCTTCTCTCGTCGCCATCACCCATTCACTTAATTCTTTTGAAAATTGTTGCGCTAGTTCTTTCCTATCCTTTTGGTTTTGTTTTAAGTTTTCTGCCAATTGCTTTGCTGATTGAAGAAGAAAATCTTCACGACGATTCTCCTGTACTACCCAGGCGTCAACTCTATTAAGTGCATAGTTCCAAACAAGGTCATAACTTGAATTATTTTTATTCATTTCTACTTTTTCTGTCATTTTTACTCCTCCTATGTTATGTTTTCAAAAATCAGCGGTTATACATACTAACCAGTTAGTATGTATAAGTCATTGTTAATACTTAAAATAATTATTGAACAGCTGCTTTTGTTCCACCGTCAACTACTAATACATGACCAAATACATAATCCGAAGCATTCGAAGCTAGGAATAACGCAGGGCCCTTCATATCGACATCAGAGCCAAAACGGCCTGCCGGGGTTCTTTCAAGTATTTTTTCACCAGAATGGTCCAATAGCCCCTTTGCTATTTTTGTTGGAAAAAATCCAGGTGCAATCGCATTCACATGAACATTAAATGGTGCTAACTTTACAGCTAAATCTTGTGTAAATGTAATGACTGCGCCTTTACTAGTGGTATAACCAATCGTATCCATGACCTTTGGATCTTGGCCTCCATAACCTGCGATTGAAGCAATATTAATGATCTTGCCTGAACCTTGTTCAACCATGATTTTTCCTACTGCCTGAGAAAAAAGGAAAACGCCCTTTACGTTAACATCCATCACTTTATCCCAATGTTTAGCTTCCATTTCCAGTGCCGGGGCAGCCCATGTAGCGCCGCTATTATTGACTAAAATATCAATGGTTCCGAACTCTTCGACTGTTTTCTCCACCACTCTTTGGATATCTTCAACGTTTGAAACATCACATTGTAGTGCCATTGAGCGCACTCCAAGCTTTTCCAGTCGCTCACTGACTTCCTGGCATGCCTCTACTTTCCTGGAACAAACAACAATATTGGCACCTGCCTCTGCATATGCAAGGGCGATTTGTTCTCCAAGTCCTCGACCGCCACCTGTAACGATAGCTGTTTTTCCTTTGATGTCATATAATTCTCTAATGTTCACTTTAATTACTCCTTTTTAAAAATTATTTACTTACTGCTGCTGACTCATCTCGAAGTGATCTTCGTAATAATTTTCCTACTGATGTTTTTGGAAGCTCATCCCGAATTTCAATAAATTTAGGTACTTTATAAGGTGCCAAGTATTGTTTTGAAAAGAGAATCATCTCTTCTTCTGTTACAATTGCACCATCAATCAATTTGATAAAGGCTTTTACTGTTTCCCCTCGATAAGGATCAGGAACACCAACAACAATGACTTCTTGAACTGCTTCATGTTTATATAGGACTTCTTCAATTTCACGAGGATATACATTATAACCACTAGCAATAATCATGTCTTTTTTACGATCCACGATATAAAAATACCCATCTTCGTCCATTCTTCCTATGTCACCTGTATGCAGCCATCCATCTTTTATTGTTTCCTCTGTATCTTCAGGGCGGTTCATGTATCCCTTCATGATCTGAGGTCCTTTAATAACTAATTCGCCGATTTCTCCAACTGGCACTTCTTCGTACCCTTGTTCCGTTTCTTGGACAATTTTAACCTCAACACTTGGAACGGGAATTCCAATACTACCAGCTTTTCTCTCAAGAAATGGCGGGTTGATATGTGTCGAAGGAGATGCTTCTGAAAGACCGTATCCTTCACATAGGTTGCAACCTGTCCGTTTTTCAAATAATTGCAGCTGTTCAATTGGCATCGGCGCCCCGCCGCTGCTATAAAGAGGTACTTTATCAAATCCGTACACTTCCAAGTTAGGTTGGCTATTTAAAGCAATGAACATGGTTGGTACCGCAGAAAATTGGAATGGCTGGTGACGTTTGACTGTTTCCATTACTTCCTGCACATCAAATCGTGGCAGGATAATGAGGTTACAGCCAGTATGTATGCCAAGGAACACATTACATGTCAGGCCATAAATATGAAACATTGGCAGGATCGACATAATTTTAGGATTATGCGGCACATCAACAGCCTTGAACATAAAGTCATTTATTTGTTCCATATTGGACATGATGTTTTTGTGAGTAAGCATTACACCTTTTGAAATTCCCGTTGTACCGCCTGTGTATTGTAACAGTGCAACTTCTTCGTTTGGGTCGATATTAATTTGTGGCACAGCTGGTGCATTCGTTTTTAAAAGACTATCAAAATAATAATCTCCTTCTGCAAGTTCTGTAGATTGTTCACCAAAACCCACAACCACAATGTGCTTAAGCAGAGTTTTATCTTGAACCTGTTTTACCCTTTGATACAAATTTTCATAAACCACAATATATTCAGACTGTGAGTCATTTAATACATGCTCAATTTCCCTTTCAACATACATTGGATTAACCTGAACGGCGATTCCCCCTAATCGAAAGATGGAAAAAAGTGAAAAGAGATAATGTGGTAAATTAGGCAGCATGATGGAAAGGCGATCCCCTTTTTTTACGCCTATTTGGTAGAGGGAAGCAGCAAATCGATCCACCACTGACGAAAGTTCTTTATATGTCCATGTTTTATGATAAAACCGAATAGCTGTATCGTTAGAAAACCGTTCCACAGCATTTTGAAACATTTCGTCTAAAGAAATATTTTCAATGGAAGAGAATTCATTAATCTTCGAGTGGTAATGCTTTAACCACGGTTTATTTGAATAGAACATAAAAACTTCCCCCTTTGTTGAATTCTTAGATGATGTCTATTATTTAATTTTTTGAACTTTTGGCATCTCATAGGTTCCATCTAATACATTTTGTTTAGGCATATACATTCTTAACATAATAACAAAGTTACCTTTTGGTGCAGGAAGCCAATTGGATTCCTTCCCTTCTGGTGCGGTATTTTGGATATAGATATCTAGTGAACCATCTTCATTGTATTTAAGACCTTCTGTACGGTCTCCGATTGTGAAACGATTGATAGGGTTGGCTACAAAGAATAAATCTGATCCATACATACTTAACGACCAAAAAGCATTCACCGGGGGAAGTTGATCTTTATCAAAATGAATCACATATTGGTACTCTCCGCTAAGTGGATTTCCTTCACCATCAAGACGGGTATTGGGGTACATCGCTTCTGCCGGAATATTTGCTCCTAGACCAAATTTTGCAACAACTGCTCTCATCAGGTAGTCAGTACCGTAAGTTCCATTTTCATATTTCATCGTCCAATTATTATTTAATGAACCTTTATAGCCCCTGGATTTTACTATGATTTCCTGTGCGTCTTTTACTGCACGTGTTAGTCCAGCCATAATCGCAGGGTCTTTGCTTCCTTGGAATCCTTTGTCAGGATCAATGCCAATCAGCTTAAACTGTGTCAGCATCGCTGCATCCGCTTGCGACCCTGGTAATAACTTCATCGATTGAGTCATGATATCAAAAAATGCTGCTGGATCATTGTAAATATTCTCTGTAATCTCAGGCAAATAGATTGAGGGTTCTGCTTGTTTTTTAGTTAAAGGTGTCAGCGAATATTTGTCTTGAATAGCATGTACATTTGTTAAATCCTTTTCTCCATCCACTAAAGTACGACCAATGAGCCAAACCATATCTGTAGGTGCTTGAATTACTTTCGCAGCTTTAGGAAGCTTCCCTTTCCAATTTGGTCCTGCAATGACATATTTTCCTGCTTTGGTGCCTGTTGTTCGTGTTCCAACGTAGGAAAATGAATTTGAATAGGCGTCCAAAAACTGGAAGGAATAGTATCTATCACCTATATTTGGAACACTTAAAACTACCGGCCCTTTGGATAGATCCAGCCATGCAAGGGAATAGAGTGTATCATTATTGGGTGCAACAACATCTCTAAAACGATCATCTACTAAATTTCTCATATGATCGAAAGTGTTCAATGGTGCTTTTTGGGTAAAAATTTGCATCGTTCTTTCCATTTCCACAAGAGGATACCCGTATATATAGGCCTGAATTCCGATACTGTATCCTAAATTCTCAAGATATTGGTTTTGTGTTGATACTACAGATGCATTCGTTTGTGTTGGTGTTGTATCAGCTAAAACACTTCCTGTAAAAATAGCCATTGACGTAAGGATTCCTACTACTGGAATTAATAATTTTTTGCTATTTTTCATGAAAATAGAACCTCCTCCTATAAATGGAATATTATTATTTACGACTTTCGCTGATTCAAATCAGCCAAGATTTGTGGATATTGTTTGTCAAGTTTGTACATCCACATGAGAACTGTCTGCAAAATAGCTAAAACGAAAGGAATATAAATATTAAGTGCTAAAATCATTGTCTTTACTGAAGACGTTTGTTCCTCTGCACCTCCTACATAACCTCCGTACGATAATAACCATCCAATTAAGGCTCCGCCAAGACCTGCTCCTACTTTCATACCAAAGCTTGCTGCACTATTAACTAAACCTTCCGTTCTAACACCAAATTTCCATTCCCCATAGTCAGCCGTATCGTTGATCATGGCATATAAAAACATAATGATTGGCAGCAATCCAAATCCTTGAATTACTGTCCCAGTTAAAAATACAGAGAGATTAGATGGGTCAATGAATTTAACAATTGGACCAAACATACCTATCACTGAAACAAATAATGCAATATTGCGTTTGCCGAATTTTTTGACTAATTTAGCCATAAAGAAGAATCCGATCATCGTTGGCAAAAATAATAGTAGACCAACGAGTGAGAAGTAGGAAGCTTTGCCAAGTATATAAGTTGTATAGTACAGTCCTGCTCCTGCTAGTATTGTATTTAGCGTATAAGCAATCACACAATAAACTGTAACAATTAACCAATATTTATTTGTAACTAAAGCTTTTAATCCTGTTTTAAGCGGAACATTGTTTTTAACATTATCGAAAGCTGAAACGCCAACTCTTTCTTTAGTTGAACGAAAGGCTACTATGCTTGTCGCGGCGATGGTAATCCCACAAAAAGCGGCAACCGATGTCCAGCCTAATCTTCCCCCAATTGCACTTGCTACAGGTTGAGCCATTATTGTTATGACAAGGGTACTTAACATCGTAAAAATGCCTGTGTAAATATTAATTACAGATCTTTTATTCGGATCTTGTGTCATTAATCCTAGAAGTGTTTTATATGGGATGGAAATAGCTGTATATACTAAAATTAACAATGTATATGTAACAGCTGCATAAACGATCTTACCTGTATTTCCAATATCCGGCACAGAGAAAAGTAAAACCGTCATAACGCCAAATGGAATCCCCATCCGAAGAATCCAGGGACGAGCTTTACCATATTTTGTGTTGGTACGATCAACTAAAGAACCCATTGCGATATCGGCAATCCCATCAAAAACACGAACAGCTAGCATAAGCGTGCCTACAACTCCTGCTGATATACCTGCGATGTCAGTGTAATAAAAATTTAAAAATGTCCCCTTTAATGTCCAAACTAAAATAATTCCAAAAAATCCTAATCCATAACCCAACATTTCCTTATGACTGGGTGCCTCAATTTGTAAAGGGGTTGTATTAACGTTCTGTTTCTTTTCTGCTAACATTTCTTATTCTCCCTTTTTAAAAAAATGTTTTTTCGCCCTTCTTCGGTGGTGCTAGATCTAATGGAATAAGTGGTTCATAGGTTTCTTTACCGAGTCTTTCATTAACTCTTCTTTAGACTTTTTGATAACTAAGAAATCTAAGCGCTTCCATAATCTAAATTCATTTCTCTCATTACAACACACCCCTTCTTGTCTATGAATTAAGAATATTATAATAAAATAATAAGCTTCCTGTCATTGTCAGAATACACATTGAATTTAGAATTCCATTGTGTATGTCCACATTTTATATGATAATAAATAGTAAACATCACGAATATTGAGGGGGATGGAATATGGAACAGATCGATGTTAGAATGCAGTTGGACAATGTGTTAGGTGCTTCAGCCTGCCATGTTTGGATTTTGGATTCCAATGATGACTGGGTCTTGATTTACGGGAGTTCTCTATCAGAGGATGAAAAAATGCTTTATTCGAATGCTTCATGGCTAGAATCATCATACAAAAAAAGCAAAACTTTCATAAACTATGATTTTCATATAGGATGGCAACTCTTTCAGTTTGAAACGGAAGGCCCCGATTCAATCCCAGTTCGAGCCAGTATTAAATCTAACAGGCAGCTATCTCAATTAGAGTGTGATCATTTTGTCCTACAAATTCGTTATTTGCTGCTTCGTCAGAACTGGAACCGCCATTGGCTAGAGCACGATGCATGGCTTCAGGGATTGCATTCTCTCACTTCTTTACTAGATTTAAACGAATTACTGCAAAACATCATGAAAAACGCATCGATAGCCATTCCTGCTTTTGACCGCGGCTTTTTAACTCTCTACGACCCAGAGATACAAAAGCTTATCCCTAAAGCAAGTATCGGGATGGGGCCGACCATTTACGATTATAAGACCAACATCGGCGAGGGCATCACAGGAAAGGTATTCCAAGCAGGAGTGGGCCAGATCTATAATATAAATGAAGCGATGGAAGCGCTAAGTGATTTACAAGCGGAGAACGTTCATTTTTTACAGAATGCCGTGAATGATTCGGATATAAAAGGAACTGGAATATACATGGCTGTGCCTATTAGGATGAACAAGGAGAAGCTTGGTGTAATAATTGTCCACCAAATTAAGAAAAAAAGAGAACTAAGCAAAGAGGATTTGCGCAGGCTGCAGGGTTTTGCCGATCAGGCAGCGATTGCCATTACCAATGCAAGACTTTTTTCAGAACTAAGGGAAACAAACGAATATTTGGTGAAACGAAACCATATTCATGAAGTTTTTACTAAACTCTCTTTAAAGGATTCTGATTTGATAATAGTGGCTAAAACTGTTGAACAGATGATTAACCTTCCTGTTTCTCTTTTCGATATGACTAAAAATGAATGGTATCCACATTACACGCCTCTTTCAAGGAGACTAATGGATACAGATTTATTAAATGGATGGGAAAATCGTGTGGAAACATTGACAGTTACAATTAACGAAACTTCTTTTCATCTCTACCCAATTGTGAACGAAGGATTGACAATCGGGTACTTTGTTGTGGAGCTGCTTAGACCACTGAAGCCTCTTGACACAGTAGTCTTAGAGCAGGGCAGTGCTTTGGTTGCATTGAAGATGGTCAATACCTATTCCATGACAGATCTGCACTATAAGCGAAGCTATGAATTTTTTAATGAGCTTTTACAATTTAAAGAACCAAATTTACTTGTAGCTAAATCAAAAGATTTTGGTCTTTCTCCAGATAGACCACTCTTTGTCACTGTTCTGCAACTTACTAAGAAGGCACAAGACGTGAAGAAACGAGAAGCACACCTTAGGCGGCTGATTGCTTCTCTTCATGGAGAGCTGGGGCACTCAGACATTCTTCTTTTCGGCTTTGATGATAAAGTAACAATCCTCCTCCATGCCGCCAACAAAGCCAAACAGGAAAGCTTAATCCAAAAATTGGAAGTTGCTGTTATTCGATGGCAAAAATACAGTTCTCCTCCCCTCTACTGCGGTATAGGAAGGCTTTACGCAGAACTTGAGAATGTTGTGAAGAGTACTGAAGAGGCGAATAAATCGTTATCCTATCTCTTTAACCAAGACAAACCCGGTATCTTGAGATATGAAAACATCGGCATTAACCGATTGTTTCTGAATCAGGAGACTAAGGATATTGAGCAGTTTATTCAAGAAGTTTTGTCTCCACTCCAATCACCAAAGGCGCAAGCAAGCGAATTGGAGCTGACATTGAAAACTTATATTGCTGCCAAGCGATCCACTTCCATGACGGCAGAGCGTCTGCATATTCACCCGAATACACTCTACCACCGAATAAAAAAAATCGAGGATTTACTAGCGGTTGATCTGAACGAACCTAACGATTGGCTTACCTTGCTTCTTGCATGTCACCTCAGTGAAACGTATTAAAAGCAGCGTTGACGATTAACCCATGGAAAGTGATGAACCTCCACTCTTTCGGGACGCTAAATGATTCATAATATCAAAGACCAAACGCTTATCCTGGGGATACAAAAATAACTACCTGTCTCAAAAAATTAGAAACAGGTAGTTATTGTTAATGATTGTTATTATTTTACTAAATCCCTATCTCTTTCTTAATATCCGTAAGTGTTTTACCTTTATATTGCTTTATTGGTTTTGGAGTATCCTTAACTGTTGGGTTTTGAATTGAGAAATTCTTTTCAACGAATGCAAAATCTTTCGAATCAACTATTCCATCAAAATTGATATCTGCTGAGCGTTTATTTGTACCCAAATATGTTTGAATCGCTAATGCATCCATAATATCGATTACATTATCTTTATTTACGTCTCCAGCAACAGCTGTGTCGACCGTTTCTGTTCCAAGTCTCTTACTAATTCCATACATTACACCATCCATTGTGTTATATGCATTAGTGAATTTATTATACATTGTAAAGTGACCAGGAATGTCTTCGATAACAGTGAATTCTTCAATTGTAACTGGTAAGCCTGTAGTATAGAACTGGCCAATTTTATCCATTGTTCCTTGATAATATTTACCTTTACTATCTTGGATCGTTACATTTGCATCAACTTTTGTATAATCCCTAGAATAATCCCAACTTCCATTTACTTTTAGTCCCTCAGCATGGATATAGCCAATGACACTAGAGAAATTTGGAAGAATATAAATTGGTGTAATAACCGTATATGGATTTGTCACTGAGCTATCTATACTTGTAAATGTTGAGGTGACACTACTAAAACTAGATTTTGGATTAATATCTTTCATGTCTGGTATTCTAATCGTCACATCAACCATTGGAAGATCACCTGATACTTCTTGAACACCATCAAATGTAACATTAACATTTGATTTAACTGTTGTACTCGATGGATTTATTGTTGTTACATTTAGTTGTCCCCCAAGTTTTTGTGCCGCAGGATTCAGCCCAATATTTACAATATTCGTATCAGCCGTATTCGTTGTAAAGCTGAAATTAGCTTGCTTTAATTTGTTCACATTGTTGGCAGTTAGTGTTACTGTAATTTCATCTCCAATATGTGCATTAACTTGGTTTAATCTCGTTGCAATATTCGCTTGCCCATAGACATATGGTGTTCCTTCTTTTACAAATAAATATTGCTTTTGACCATAAGCATTTGTAGCTTGGTCAACCCCTACAAATCGAACATTTGACACCGATAAGTTTGGTTTCATGGCAATTTCATCTTTTGCATTTCCATTTTTGTCTAGTGAAAGCTCGCCAGTTAACCAGGGACTATTAAAGTAATACCCTATAGTGTTTTGAGATTGATCCGCATCTAGACCAGCCGCTTTCATGACATCAACTACTTTATCATTTATCGAAGCAGTGAATGGAATGGTTTGTTGATCTGGCTTATACTCGATAAATGGACTTCCTGCTTTTTCTCCTTCTACTTGAACATCGAATTGATTGGGCATCGTGTTATCGACGAACAAATCTTGTGATATTGTATGTGATTTACCATCATCATCATATCCAATAAGCTTTAGGTTGTAGTGACCAGCACTGGCTAAAACAGCTTTCATGTCAATCGGATTATTTGCGTCATTCGTAAAAGGATAGTAATATCCCCCGAAAGCTTGAATATGGTATTGTGTACCCTCAGAATAGCCTATGCCATCGAATGCATTTGCAATCCCTAAATCCTCCCCAGTCGTTGCATCTGCAACTACTACATCGATGTATCTCATGTGGGACTTTATCGAGAATTCCGCCCAAACAAATGGATAAAACAATGGAGCTGCTAAATTATTTCGATCCGAGGACATCGATTGGCGATCAAGACTCATATCTTGGAATCCTTTTTCAACAAAATGTGCTCCAAATGGGATTCGATATGATTCGGATGGGTTATCTTTGTTTGTAAACACAACATATCCTTCGTAAATGCCTTTTTCAGCTGTTTTTGGAATCGAAAGAGTTACATTTCTAACTACCTTACTGTTTGCTCGTACTTTAAAAGAATCAACCGTATTTATTTCTACACCATTCTTCGCTGCATCTTTCGATTCTCTTAAATCCGTTTGGAATGTTACGCTTACATCAAATGTATTGTCTTCATTTCCTTTGTTTTCAATTGATATAGAACGAGAATCTTTAATATCTTTTCCATTGAATACTAAATTGCCGAAGCTGATTGCACCTGTATCTTCTTTAATTTGTTTTTCTCTTCCATTAATAATCGTCGGTGTTTTATCTTTCACTTTGATTTTAATAGTAGAATGGATTGCTTCATATGGATCCACACGTCCTGCACCTTGTTCAAATACGCTGTATGGTTTGCTTAATGGATCTGCTGTATTCATTAAGATTGACTTAACATCTTCAGGTTGTAGATCAGGTTGTGCCTGCAATAATAATGCTGCAACACCGGATGTAAATGGAGTAGCCATCGATGTTCCTGACATACGCTGATATGCATTTTTATAATCAGTCGGATCAATTGGATTATTAATAAACCCTGGAACAGTTGATAACACACTAACACCTGGTGCCGTAATTTCTGGTTTAATGTCATACGTCACACGTGAAGGTCCACGAGAGCTGAAGTCTGCCAATGTATCTCCATTTGTTTTCAAATCACTCATGTCTGTAAAAGTAAAGTTAGCAGAGCCTGTTTGTAGATTTTGTTTCAACGCGAGTCCATCCGCATTCGATAATGAGAACGATGGGATGAAATTTACTCCTTCTCCAAAGTAAGTTGGAATATGTCCTTCTGCTGCATTGTCATTATACATAAGAACAGCTGCAGCACCTTGCTGCTTAGCTAGCGCAATTTTAGAGTCCATTGTATAGGTTCC
Source organism: Neobacillus phoenicis (assembly GCF_047302305.1). Lineage (NCBI taxonomy): Bacteria > Bacillati > Bacillota > Bacilli > Caryophanales > Bacillaceae > Neobacillus > Neobacillus phoenicis. Next base: position 3,990,726 of record NZ_CP154847.1, read on the forward strand.
CCGGCTAATAAGAACAATTTTCCCTTTCACTTCTTTACCTGTATAGTTACTTCCAATCCCTACATCTACGATAGAATATGTTTGTCCATTTAACTTCATTATGTCATCTGTATAGCCCCTTGCCATTAACCGTAAATCTACAGATACATTGTTAATAGATCCTTTCGCTGATACAGTTGTAATCGGAACACTGCTTGCTCCTACTGTCAATGCTAGAGCTGCAGAACCAGGAGATCCTAACGTATACATTTTATTACCTGCGTTCCCTGCGGCGACCACTGCTGTTACACCACTTAGAACTGCATTGTTAATCGCGATACTTGTAGGAAACATGGGGTCATTATAATTAGCCCCTAAGGAAAGGTTTATAACGTCCATTCCGTCAGCGACTGCTTGATCAATTGCGGCTATGACTCCTTCTGAAGCTCCATTGCCCCCTGGGCCAAGTACCCGATAAGCATATAAATCGGCTTCAGGCGCAATTCCAGTAGTTGCGTATTCACTCTCATTTTTTCCCTGACCCGCAATCGTACCAGAAACATGCGTTCCGTGATTGGTAACATAGGAAGTTGAATTTCCTCCTGGCTTCCCTGCTTTTACCCAATCATCATACGTCGTTTCCATCGGATCACTGTCATTATCAACGAAATCATATCCACCTTTATAAGCAGCCTTTAAATCCGGATGATTGTAATCAACACCTGTATCAAGAACCGCCACCTTTACACCTTTACCTGTGTATCCTTCTTGATGTAATTTATCGATTTGTAAGAAAGAACGCTCATCAGCCATTCCTTGACCTTGCTTTGTTGCAGAAGATTCTGCTCCTTCAATTGGAAGTTCTGAAGTTACAGTTGTATCACTATAAATTGCTTGTACTGCAGTTGATTTCATTAAATCCTTTAGTTTATTTGCAGGTACTTCTATCGCTACTCCATTAAATGCATTTTTATATTCACGCTTAATTTTATAAGTTCCGTCTGATTTAGTTTTAAAAGTAGTCTTGAGTTGATTTTTAAAAGTTGTATGATCAGCATCAATATTACTTTTTGCTTGATTATCAGACAAGCTTTTACCTTGAACGGCAGCTTCTAAAACAGCAACTTTGTGTGGTTTGTTTTTAAATGCTACAATAACCGAAACATTGTTCGAACTTTCAAGATTCACTTTTGAATGTAGAAACAATCCAGATTGATCATTGCTAGAAAGCTGATTTAAGGCTTGTCTTTGCTCAGGAGTTAAATTAGCTAATATAGTTTCTGCATTTGATTTTGTGTCAGCACTGACTTTAAATGGTGAAGGTAGATATGTAGTTGATAGACTGCTAGAAACCAAGCCTACCCCTAACGCAATGGTTGCAGCTTTTTTAAGAAATTTCTTTTTCTTGTTCAATTTTTTCTCTCCCTCTTCTTAATTACTTAATTTAATCGATATAAATTAGTACTAAACCACCTCCCCTCCAGGATATTGCGGATCTTACAAATCGGAAGTGCATATCAATTATTCTAGTAATCTTATAGGGATTCACATAAATAATAGTAATTGTTCGTTCCGCATCGCTGACCACCATCAACGAAATATTGTGCTTTATAAGATCCGTACTCTTATAACTCCTTTTATCTAAAAATTTAGAATTAGTTAAATTTTAATAAAACTGATAACCACGTGTCATTGTCAGAATCCATAATGTATTTAGAATTTCAATGTGTATCTCCACAATTCAATTGATAAGCTCCTATACCAGTCGGATTTCAAAAAAGAATAAAAGTGAAAGCAGAGAGGAACAATAATCCTATCCATTTGGAAAAAACGGGGTGAGTTCATGAAGTCAACTTACAAAAAGGAAAGCGAAACCATTGCCCAGCAGGTCCAGCAGATTCAAGAGGCACTCGCCACAGCTCTGACCTTTTAGTTAGAGAGATTCTACTTGCTGGGGCTGAAATCCAAGCCTCCATTTTGTTGATTGAGGATACCGTCGATTCCGATTTCGTACAGGCCACGGTCTTAGACCCAATCATGGACCGCACCTATGAATCCCGGATAGATCCAGATGACTTGCTTGTGTATCTGTCTACCTCTGTCATCCGTACAAAAGCTGTCTCAAAGATACAGGGAATGCCTGCCATAGAAGAAGCTCTCCTTAGCGGGAAAACACTCGTCTTGCTGGAAGGGACATATTCCTGCCTATCTGCGGATACGACTAAATGGCAGGGGCGCAATATCACAAACCCTACTGGTCAGCGGGTCGTAAAAGGGCCGGATATAGGTTTTACAGAAAACCGTAGCAGCAACGTGTCACTCGTTCGTAAAATTGTAAAAAACAACAAGCTACGTATCTCCACGGAACGGATTGGAACCAACACCCAAACAGACGTGTCTTTAGTCTATATAGAAGGAATTGTCGATCAAGATGTTTTAAAGGAAATTCAGACCAGACTCTCAAACATACAGTTAGACGCAGTATTGGAAGCGAATTATATCCAAGAAATGCTTACGAAAGATTCGAAAAGCCCCTTTCCACTCATACTTAGTACTGATCGGCCGGATGTGGTGTCCGCTGAAATTTTAGAGGGTAAAGTCTCCATTCTAGTCGATGGCTCTCCTTATGCCTTGGTGGCCCCGGCCGTGTTCATTCAATTTTTCCAAAGCCCTGAAGACTATTATATTCCTCAGCGTACGTATAGTTCGGGTCGGTTACTACGTTTCATATTCTTTGTGTTGTCGGTGTATTTACCAGGGGTGTACGTGGTGTTCACCACTTACCACGCCAACTTTCTCCCAGTGAAACTCATGATTGGATTTGTATCACAACGAGAAAATGTCCCGCTGCCTACATTTTTAGAGGCCGTCTTGATCTTTTACCTTATAGTCGCCATTTTTGAAAGTTCGAGCCGCCTGCCCCAAAACATCATTGTGACCATTTCAGTGTTTGCCGCTATTACAATCGGTCAATCAGCGGTAGAAGCACAATTAGTCCAACCGGTAACGCTGGTGGTGTTAAGTGCCTCCTATATTCTTTCTAGCGTCTCACCGATACTGGATATGCGTAACTCTTTTCAATTCGTCACTTTAATGATGATTTTTCTTGGAGCCTTTCTTGGATTATATGGGATTTCGTTAGCCACGGTGGTCTTGATCGTTCATTTATGTTCCTTGCGTTCCTTTGGCGTTCCATATTTCTCCCCTTTTGCGCCATTTGTTGCGCATGACCAAAAAGACGGGCTCTTCCGCTTGGCTCTGGATGAGATTACCAACGATGAATCCACCTTCACTAAGGAAGAAACGATGGAAAAAACGGAGCGTAAATCATGAAGAAGAACCGCCGCAAAGGAATCAAAACCCATTTCCGTTTAATTCTCATAATCAGTGCGTTTGTGGCCTTGATCGGCCACAAATTCATCGTAGGGAACTATATCTACACACAAACCGGTGAATCGATTCCACAAGCGATCGGGAAAATCAGCAAATATCTAGCACGCCCCACCTTTTTGCAAAATGCTCAGATTATCGTGATCAGTGAAAAGTTGGCCAAATCGAAGGGGTTCTTACATCTCATTGATTACTCACTACGGGAACCGACGTTTCCAACTGTAATTAAGATGGTCATCTCGAAAAACACCACACCATCAGAAATGATGCAAATTATTACACCTGTTCAAAAAATGTCGAGTATCCGTTTAGTTGAGATGCTAAAAAACACAGAACCTTTATGGGGGAATTTGCAGAATTCGGAACCTAAAACAGCCAAAACCACGATGCTTAAAAACACGAAAGAATTGACCATTCCTTATATAGTGGTTAAAGGTAATATTGAGAAAGGGGCCAGCAAAGAAAACATCGAACGCACTCACCCTGAAGCGATTTTATCTTTGGAAGGAGTAGGTGTATTCCAAAACAAACGATTCTCTTATTTTCTTTCGTCGGAAGAAACCCAAATACTCGCCTTATTGAACGGAAAATCACAAAATAGCAATTTTGTGACTCATTGCCCTGGTCCTGACGGCAACCTAAACTGGCGGAACGAAGGGAGCCGTCCGCGCATCCGTATGAAAAAAATAGCTAGAAAACCTCACTTAGAGGTAATGGTGAGGATCAATGCCAGTCTGCAGGATGAATCGTGCAAAGGAAAACTTTCCAAACTCTCCACACTGCGAACCTTTGAACATCAGATGGAGAAAGATATGGAATCGCGGTTCAGCCAATTTATCAAAGCATCCCAAAAACACCATGCCGATTTCATCGGATTTGGTGAGGTGCTGTACAAAACGGAGCCTGATTTATGGAAAAGCATGGCACCTTCATGGACGAAGATCTATTCAAAGATCCCGGTCCATACGCATGTGAATGTTAAATTGACAGAAGTAGGAGAGACTCGTAATGAGGAGAAAGGAAGAAAGTCATGGAACAAGTAAAGTTATCCAATCACGAAATAATGGCTATGATGACGTTATTTTTAGTAGGCACCACGATTGTCGTCGGCATGGATTTTACATTAGGCCGGGATGTTTGGATCGCTCAGTTGTTATCTGCTGGATTTGGATGCGCATTGTTATATGTTTACCTTTACCTCCATCGACTGCAAGGTTGGGACAATCTGATATCCTTATTAGAAAAGGGATTTGGAAAAGCCATCGGCAGCATTCTCGGTCTCTTGTATTGCCTTTATTTTCTCTATATTGCAGCACGAGTGGTTCGTGATTTCTCCTTTTTCATTAGCACTGTCTTGTTTCATCAAGCCGACAACTGGGTCATAATCCTCACGTTTTTACTTGCCGTGCTTTATACCTTACGTCTGGGTGTCGAAGCCATTGGAAGAAGTGCTTTGCTTTTTCTTTTGTTTGGCGTCGTGATGATTTTGTTCCTGATTGTGTTCGGCTTGTTTTCCCCCCAATTTGAGATTCAAAACTTCACACCCTTCTTACAATCAGGGTGGAAGGAAGTTATGAAATCGGTGTTTCCGAGAGGGATCACCTTTCCATTTGGAGAACTCATTGTGTTTATGATGATCTTTCCATACAGCAACGACCATCAAAATCTTATGCGATATGCTTGGGTACCAGTCTGCATCACCGCCTTGCTGCTTGTCTTGGCAGGAGTAATGATTATTGGCATCATGAGTCCTGAACTGGCCTCATTCTTTATCTTTCCATTCGTTAAATCGGTGGAGATAATCACTTTTCTACAAGTGTTTCAGCATTTGGAAATCATTGCAGTGCTCCTGAACCTGTTGGGGGGATACATAAAATTCTCGATCTTCCTCTATGCAGGGGTTCAAGGATTTCGGCAGATCTTCCGTCTCAAGCAGCGTTTATGGCATTTATTTCTTGCTGGGATTCTGGTATTTCTCCTTTCGTTTACGTTTTCACAAAACATCATCCAGCATTTAGAAGTCGGCCTTCGGTTCGTACCGATCTATCTGCATATTCCAATGCAAATCCTACTGCCATTTCTGCTGCTAGTAATGTTATGGATAACCAAACGATTTCAGAAGTCTCACTGACCATTTCATTCACTCGATGATAATTAAAGGAAACAGAACCTAAACAGGCAAAATGTGATACAAGAGAATTTAGAGATGGACCAAGTGGACCGTCGTGATAAACCTTTCCGCATAAATAAAAAATCCCCTTCCGCAAAATTAATAGCGTAAGAGGACGAACAGTTTTAGGCAACTATCAATACAGTTTTAACCGCCAGTCTTTTACAGTCTTGCGCTTAGACTGGGCTGAAACTGTGTAAGTTAACGGTCAATCACCGACTACAATCAACGGCAACAATCACCGTCAAACCCTTGCGGGAGTAAGAACGTTGGCGGGACTGCGTGGGAATCGAACCCACCAGACCTGGCACGCAGGTCTCAAGCAGTTTTGAAGACTGTGGAGGACACCAGTACCCCATTCAGCCCCATAGATGTAGGCTACAAGCTGTTTTCACTATGACTAACAGTCTCTTAACCATTCCTATCATTTGTAATCATAATACAATGGAATATAGTATTAATCAATAGAATTAGCATATTTGTCACCTTTTCGACAAGCTTTAAGAATTCTTGACTTGTCTTATCTAAATTCATGCATTTGTGGTGAATACTTGTCAGCCCGTCAAAAAAAAGTCTATAATAAGATGAAAAAAATAGTTTTTGTAGGTGAATAGAATGCAGCAGTTGAGCGGTTGGTTTTTATGGTTTATTCTATTTTGGGTCGTTTTTCTAGTAGGTTCATTCGCAATCGGCGGATTTTTTATGTTCCGTAAGTTTTTGAAAAAGATGCCTAAAGAAGATGGCAAGTCGACTATGGATTGGGAAGAACATTATGTAAATGAAACGCGTCACCTATGGGGCACTGAAGAAAAGGCACTGCTTGAGGATTTAGTCAGTCCTGTTCCTGAACTTTTCCGCGATGTAGCCCGTCATAAGATTGCTGGAAAAATTGGTGAGCTCGCGCTTAATGAAAAAGCTGAGAAAATTACTGAGGAACTCGTCATTCGTGGCTACATACAAGCAACACCAAAAAGAGATCATAAATTTTTACGTAAAAAGCTTTTTGAAAATCGAATTGATGTAAAGCCGTACGAGCATTTATTCTAAACCGTTCAGCTAATGAACGGTTTTTTTTATATCAATAGACTTTACCCTGAATAACTGTGGATAACTTTTAGCAGTTATTTCATTCATGGATGTGCAAATACTTTTGCATGGATGTCTGTTATCATTCATTGTTGATTTTCGTGTAGGTATGAGAATCATAAGAGGAGTAATTCCCTCTATTGTATAAAAGTAAGCTTAATAAGCAGAAATAAGAGGAGAAATTCCCCTTAACAGCTCTAAAATAAGACAAAATCCATCGATTTGGATTAAATAAAGGGAAAAAATACCCTTATTTTTAAGGAAATAAGGGTATTTCCCAATTTAAGGGGAATTTTTCCCTTTATTTTTTAAACACTGTGAATACAACATCCAGTTACAACAGAGCCTATCTATAAAAAAAAACACTGACCCATAACGAATCAGTGTTTTACTAGTTTTTAATTTCACTTTAACCCTTTATATAGTTTCATATAAGATCGATACATCGCGATTCGCCATGGGACAATCATGCTGAAGGCGAGCAGGAAGAACATTCCGCTTAACTGGCCAAAATCAATGGTGCTGCTCAAGATCGATTTTGCCACAAGACGGACAACTAATAAGCCGACTAAGATAAACACAAATGCCTTTGATCGTTTTAAATAAATATCGTTGTCACGGACCTCAAACTTGGAGGTTTTGATTAGTAAGATAGAAAAAAGCATCCCGACGATTACGGCCTCTAAAATTTCCATAGGGGTTAAGCGAAACTCTGGTACCACATACATCAAGGCCCCGCTGGACATGAAAACAGGTGGTAGAATAATCTTTTTTACATTTGCAGGTTTCTTTGCTGCTTTCATACGAACGAACAATACGAAAAAGCCCATAAAGACTGCACCGATTGAAGAAACAACAACGTAGTTCATTGGGTTCAATCTTCCTTTATCTAATTATTTACTTCCCCATTATAGCTTAAATGATCACGAATGAAAAAATATTTTCACTGTATCTGCATCCATTTTTGAACTACATCAGTTAAATTTTACAAATCTTAGAATCCACTAAAGCCGCCAAACATGCTTTGGAAGACGATAATGATTTTTGTCATCCAGTCAAAGAAAAGTATAACACCCATGGCAATCATAATGTAACCACCGATTTTCACAATCTTGCCGCTGTTTTTGCGAATCCATTGCATCCTTCCAACAAAGAAAGATAAAATCAAAAATGGTATGGCAAACCCTAGGGAATAGGCTGTCATATACAAAACACCTGATCCAGGATTCGATCCCGCCAGCAGGATAACTGATGATAGAATGGGACCTGTACACGGCGTCCATCCAGCAGCAAAAGCCATTCCAATTAGAACGGAACCGATAAATCCAGATGGTCGATTTTTAAACTCTAATTTCCGGTCTTTCATCAAAAATTCCGGTTTAAATACACCAACAATCATTAATCCAAATAACACGATAAAAATACCACCAAGCTGGCGAATTAAATCTTTGTATTCATAGAAAAAGCGTCCAATAAAAGACGTACCGAAACCAATTGCTATGAAAATAGCTGAAAACCCTAAAAGGAAAAAGATCGTATGTAGAAGACTTCGCTTTTGAAGCATAGCATTTTCAGTTTTTAATTCCCCAACAGACATGCCCGTGATATAAGACAAAAATGCGGGATAAAGCGGTAAACAGCATGGTGAGATAAAACTCAAGAATCCAGCACCCAGGGCTAAAAATATATTTATATCCGTCATATTAACACTCCCACTATAGTCGATACTTCTTCATTCTAACAAATCTTTTCTGCAAAAGATAATGATTAAACATGAATATTTTGTGTCGCTAAACCACCGCTTCAAAATCTATTTACTTTTTCCAACTAGCACCTAAAATGTTGGATATTTATTTACAAATCTCTTTGAAGTAATTTACATTATAGGTTATACTAGTAAAACAATGTCATTTTGGTAGACTTGTATTAAACTACCACCAAAACTAGGAGTTTCTCCGGAAAGGACATCGGCCGTGATTAAACAAGAATTAATTACATTAATTGAAAAAAAACGTGCTGAATTAATTCAAGTCGCGATAACGAACGGCTTGTCTTCCTCCGTGGCAATTCGCTATAGTCAGGAACTTGATCATCTTCTAAATGAATATAATAGAGTATATATAAAGAAAGTTCCATCATCGGCTTGCTAGAGACAAGCTCCAACAAAAGAACAGGCCCACTTACAAGAAAAAAGCCCGGCAATAAATGCCAGGCTTTTTCTATTAATTTACGACATCCTCTAGACGTTCCACGCCCCCATTTTGCAGCAGGAACATCTTGTGATACAAACCACCCAAAGCTAAAAGCTCTTGATGAGTACCTCTTTCCACGATTTCCCCCTGATGAAGCACAAGGATTAAATCTGCATCCTGAATGGTCGATAATCGGTGGGCAATGGCGATGGTGGTACGGCCTTTTCGCATCTTCGCCAAAGCCGTTTGTATAGCTTCCTCTGTTTCCGTATCAATATTAGCTGTTGCTTCATCTAGAACTAATATTTTTGGATTGGCGGCAATGGTCCTGGCAAATGCAATTAACTGCCGTTGGCCGCTTGAAAAAGTAGACCCTCTTTCCACCACTTTATGGGTATATCCATCATCCAGCTTTTCGATAAAGGTATGAGCCTGAACAAACCTTGCCGCTTGTTCAACTTGTTCATCCGTCATCCCTTCATTATGTAGCCGAATATTATCCTTTACTGTCCCATAAAACAAAAACGGATCCTGTAATACAAGCCCCATCTTCTCCCTTAATTCAGGTTTCGTAAACTCACGAATGGAGGACCCATCTATCAAAATTTCACCGCGTTCAAATTCATAGAATCGCATCATTAGATTAATAATTGAACTCTTTCCGCTTCCTGTGTGCCCGACAAGAGCGACCGTTTCACCTGGATTTGCTGTAAAAGTAATATCCCTTAGTACATCCCTTTTTCCATCATAGGAAAAGCTTAGATTCTTAAACTCTATCTTTCCTTCTTCAATCGATAGGGTCTTCTCTTCCTTCTGGGCAGGAGCTAAATCTTCCTCATCTAATAATTTAAACACTCGTGAACCAGCTACAATGGCTTGCTGATACAAGGAGAGCCTCATCATCATCTGATTAACCGGTTCAAAGAAACGGTCTAAATAATTGATGAACGCATAGATGACCCCAATTTCCACACTATGCTGAAAAGAAGTAAAGCCAAAATAGCTTAAGACAAGAATCAAGGCAAATGTATAAATCAAATCAATAGCTGGTCGTAACAGCAATCCATCAATCTTTATGTTTTTCATCCCTGCATTATAATGCTTCTCATTGATTTCACCGAACTCGTCACGAAGACGTTTCTCCTGACGAAATACCTGAATAATTGACATTCCCTGCAGAGATTCACTTAACTTAGCATTTAATTGGCTGAGTCGTTCACGCATATCAAGATAGAAACGCGAGCTTAATTTCCTATACAAGTTCATGACAAATAGTAATATTGGAATAATAATGACACACATTAAGGCGAGTTTTACATTTAAAATAAACATGGCAATGAATATTCCTGTAAGCAAAAATCCACTTTGGATAAAAGTCGCTAGAACAGTCACAAACATATCCTTAATCGCTTCCGTATCATTCGTTACCCTTGATACAATGCTTCCTGCTGGCGTTCTATCAAAGTATCTTAAGCCTAGTGATTGTACCTTCGAAAAAACATCAATGCGAAGCTGTTGGATAATATATAAAGCGATCTCTTGGAATTTAACAAACTGAAAAAATAGCAGAATCGCTTTTACCACTTGGATGCCCATATAAATAGAACCAAGGACGAGTAACGGCTGAAACTCGAGCTTACCTGGTGTTAAATAGTCATCAATAAATATTTTAACAATAATGGGAAGAACGATATCTCCAATCGTTGTTAGTAATAATAAGGTAAAAGCAACACTGATCATTTTCTGGTGTGGTTTAGTATAGGAAAGAAGGCGAAATAAAATTTTTCTTTGTTCCCGTTCTGATAATTGTATTTTATCATCCATTTTAATGCCCTCCATGCTCAACCAACTCTTCTAGCTGTTGGCGTAAATACATTTCCTTATACCATCCATCTTTCATCATCAATTCCTCATGCGTACCGCGTTCGATCACTCTTCCTTCATCCATAACAAGAATGAGATTGGCGTGTTGAATAGCACTTAAACGATGGGAAGTGATAATCGTTGTTTTTCCCTCACGATTCTCCCTTAGTGACGTGAGAATTGCTTCCTCTGTTTTTGCATCTACGGCAGATAATGAATCATCGAGCATCAATACTTCAGGATTCATCAAGAGAGCACGTGCTATGGATATCCGTTGTTTTTGTCCTCCCGATAAAGACACACCGCGTTCTCCAACAATCGTTTGATATCCATCCGTAAATTGAAGGATATCTTCATGAATATTGGCTAATTTCGCCGCATTTCTTACCTCAAGTTCCGATGCTGCAGGATTCGTAAAGGCAATATTTTCGGCAACGGTAGCCGAAAATAAGAAATGATCCTGTGGGACATAGCCAATGGCTTCCCGCAATTTTTCTAGCTTGTAATTTTGCAGCTTTTCTCCACCGAAAAGAATGTCCCCCTTATATCCTTCAAACTCCCTAATCAGCAGCTTTAGCAGAGTTGTTTTACCTGATCCTGTTTTCCCTACAATCCCTAGTGTCTCGCCAGAAGATAGACTAAAGTCCACATCTTCTAAAATAGGTCTCAATTCCCCCGGATACGTAAATTCATCAATTTGATAATGAATATCCCCAAATGGCACAATATCCAACGCTTCTTCCGAATCCGTTATCTCTACGTTTTCACTCAGTAGTGCTTTCACACGATCATAAGAGGCCCTGCCCCGTTCAACAATATTAAACAACCAGCCGAACGCAAGCATCGGCCAAACCAATAATCCTAGATAGGTAGTAAACGAAATTAACTCCCCTATTGTTAGTTCCCCATTGATGACATACTTCGCTCCAAAGGCAATGGATAAAAAGAAGGAAATTCCCACAATAATTGAAATCGTAGGGTCGTATAGTGAGTCGATTTTAGCCACAATAATATTTTTTTGCACCACATCTTCTGATTGTTTGCGGAAGTCTTCAATATCCTCTTGCTCTTGCCCAAACGTTTTGATGACCTTAATTCCAGTGATGCTTTCCTGTGTTTTATCGTTTAATGAAGAAAATGCTTCTTGGGCTTTATAGAAGCTCTTATGTAGCATCGATCCAAACCAGCTGGTTAACATGGCCATGAAGGGCATGGGAATTAAACAAATCAAAGTTAATTTCCAGCTGATTGTAAAGGCCATGGCAATAATGACGAAGCCACCAGTAGACAGGGAGTCGACTAAGGTCAGCACCCCCGCTCCCGCCGTCTGCTGGATGGCAGATAGGTCATTGGTTGCGTGTGCCATGAGATCTCCAATCCGGCTTTTTTGATAAAAAGAAGGCGACATTTTTGTAAAATGATGATATAAACGATTTCTCAAGATTTTACTCAGTTTGACCGCTGAACCAAAAATTCGAATCCTCCAATAATACCGTAGGACATACATCGAAATCCCTACCGCGATAAGAACCAGTACCCACTGAACTAGGATCCCCTTTGTCATCGTCCCTTCGTTAATATGGTCAGCAACTATTCCGATAATCTTTGGCGGCACTAATTGCAGTACTGCGACAAGCATTAATAAAACAATACCTGAAATATACGCTTTTTTCTCTTGCTTAAAAAACCAGCCTAATTCTAAAAATACTTTCATTCAACCGCCCCCAAAACACTTTAAAGTGACACACCTTCTGCAAATGGTAAAAATTATTACGAAATGCGAAGAAGTTTATTCCCGAGGTTTCTATTTTATCAAATATTTATAAAATAATAAACATTTAGTTAATTTGACTATCCATATAAAAAAGTACTCTAAAATAGAGTACTTCAACAAATTAACTATAAAATGATAGCACTTGGGAAATAAATGATGGATTATTCTTTAACCCATTTTCTTAGTTTTAGATAACTATTAAATCTGTTGTTGGCATGACAAGTTGGACATTTGACGATAACTTCGAGATCAACGATTTGTTGAGATTCCTTATTTAGGACATTGCTAACTACTTTTTTGCTTAAAGGTAATACATGATCAGTCAATTCACAAAACGGATACTGCTTTTTTAATTCTTCTACATCATTTTCTCCTCGAACAATCGCCACATATTGAATATCCGTCTCACAATATAGACATTCATTTTTACCAACAACCACGTTATCTAAACCTTCAATGACTTTCTGACTCATAGCTGTACCACCTCCTATCTCTAAATAAATAGTTAGACATAATAATAAGTGGTTCCTGCTACTTTTAAAAATAAAAAAACCACCCTTTCGGTTTCGTTTCCGACCGAAAAAAGTGGTTTAAATATGCTTGTCCAATTATTTAGATTGTTGCTTGTTCATAGCTGACATCATTTGGTTGATCTTCTTTTGTGAAGGCTTCATACCCATTTGCATCATCATCATTTTTAACATTTGCTCATTAATTGGCGGATTTTTCTTTAAATAGCTCATCATATACTTCCGAGCAATGAAAAATCCTAGTGCTACACCAGCTACTAATGCTAGTATACCTACTAGAATGTACATACCCATTAAACTTCCTCCTTCATGTTGTCTATCATACAGTGTACTAAATAAAACGAGATAAGACAATATCTCGTTTCAATTAGATAAATTTTCTTTCTTTAATTGGTTTTAACCAGCCATACCGTTGATGTTCAAGGTCAATAGCTAAAAAGGATGATTCACATTTTCTAAGCACTTCAAAAAAAGCCGTCTCCGCTTCATAGCTTCCTTGTGCTTCAACTGTTATCAAGTCCTGAAACACTTCAACCTTTGCCGTACTTAGTTTTCCACTCAATTCAATCGTGTATGCACCATGGTCAGCTTTAAATCCCTTAATTTTTCCAAGCTGTTTCTGGATTAACTGATGAATTTTTAAGACTTCAACTCTTTTTGTGATATATGAAATTTGTTTTTTAGTTATAAATTTTAGCTCGCCAACAGCATGTTGATGTTCCTGAAAAAGCTGAAAAAATAGTCGCTCTCTTCCGAAGTAATGGGCCGCAAATTCATCTTCTATTAAATATAGCTGATATTTTCTCACTACGGTTCTCTCCTTCGTTGATTCCCCTTTTTTCTATTATAAAAAAACATCTTCAAAACATTTGTCTTTCGGCGGCAAAAACTTTCACTAATTTTGTCGATAAACAGATTTCTAAACAAATCTACTATGAATTCGGTAGAAAATATGTACATTCCTTCTGTTAAAGTGAAATATTCAAGAAATTGTAAAAAAAAAGGAACAGCTTAAGCAGCTGTTCCCTTACACTTGTTTTTTATTTTTGTAACATAGCCTTCACACGAGCAACTACGTTGCTTACAGTAAAGCCGTATTCTTCCATAATTTTCTCACCTGGGGCAGAAGCACCGAACATGTCGATTCCAAGAACATCGCCTTCGTCGCCAGTATATTTGTGCCATCCGAACGATGAACCCACTTCAATACCAAGACGTTTTTTCACGTTCTTTGGAAGAACAGAATCCTTATATTCCTGAGATTGCTGTTCAAAACGATCCCATGAAGGCATGCTTACTACAGAAACATGAATTCCTTCACCAGCTAATGCCTGCTGAGCTTCAACAGCAAGACTTACTTCAGAACCAGTTGCTAATAATAACGCATCTGGAGTTTCCCTTTCGGATGGAGAAACAACATAAGCACCTTTTGAAACTCCCTCGTATGCATTTGTATCAGTACCTTTTAATGTAGGTAGATCTTGACGAGTTAAAACAAGTGCAGTTGGCTTATTTGTGGATTCAACAGCCAACTTCCAAGCTGCAGCTGTTTCGTTTCCATCTGCAGGACGAATAATTGATAATCCTGGCATTGCACGTAATGCTGCAAGTTGTTCAACAGGTTCGTGTGTTGGTCCATCTTCCCCAACCGCAATACTGTCATGGGTAAATACATAGGTTACAGGTAATCCCATTAATGCAGCTAAACGAATAGCTGGACGTAAGTAATCAGAGAACACGAAGAATGTTCCACCAAATACTTTTATACCACCATGAAGAGCCATACCGTTCATAGCAGCACCCATTGCAAATTCACGAACACCGAACCAGAAATTACGTCCCTCATAGGAACCTGGCATGTAATCTTTTGATCCTTTAATCATCGTTTTGTTAGATCCTGCAAGGTCTGCGGAACCACCGATGAATATAGGAAGGTTTTTCGCAATTCCATTAAGTACTTCCCCAGATGAAGCACGGCTTGCTAGACTCTTTCCTTCACTGTAAACTGGGATATCCTTATCCCAACCAGTAGGTAATTCATTGTTTAATGCCTGCTCTAATTGAGTAGCAAGTTCAGGATATTCTTGTTTATACTGTGCAAAAAGATCGTTCCATTCTTTTTCCTTCTTCTCGCCTGTTTCAACGATAAGTTTTTGGAAGTTATCATATACTTCCTGAGGAACATGGAAATCTTCTTCGAATGTCCATTTATAAGCTTCTTTAGTAAGCTTTAGCTCATCAGCACCTAGTGGAGATCCGTGAACGCCTGAAGTACCAGCGCGGTTCGGTGACCCGAAACCAATAACGGTTCTAACTTCAATCATAGTTGGACGGTCTAGATCATTTCTAGCTTCTTCAAGTGCTTTTGCAATTTCCTCCAGATTATTTCCATCTTCTACACGAAGATATTGCCATCCGTATGAAAGGAAACGGTCTTTAACACTTTCAGAGAAAGACTTATCTAAGTCTCCATCCAATGAAATATCGTTTGAATCATATAGAACAACCAAACGACCTAATTTTAAGTGACCAGCAAGAGACGCAGCCTCAGCTGATACACCTTCCATTAAATCTCCATCACCGCAAATACTATATGTAAAGTGGTTGACTAATTCATAATTCTCTTTATTATAAACACTTGCAACATGGCGCTCCGCCATTGCCATACCTACTGCCATTGCGATCCCTTGCCCTAGTGGACCAGTAGTTGCTTCTACACCTTCTGTATGACCATACTCTGGATGTCCAGGAGTTTTACTTCCCCATTGACGGAATTGCTTAAGGTCATCCATTGATAGGTTATAGCCAGATAAATGAAGCATGCTGTATAACAATGCTGAACCATGACCTGCAGATAAAACAAAACGGTCACGGTTAAACCATTTAGGATTCTTTGGGTTATGATTCATGAAACGAGTCCATAATGTATAAGTCATTGGAGCCGCACCCATCGGCATTCCAGGATGGCCTGAGTTTGCTTTCTCGATAGCGTCAATGGAAAGCGTTCGAATTGAGGTAACAGATAAATCATCAATAGTATTAAACATGAATTACATCCTTTCTTAATCACTAGGATACTAAATACATCATTAATATTATATTGCCGATGTTTTTAATTCAACAAAAAGCATTTAAATAAGAGCCAAAAGGCATTTTGTTTCTTATTTTGACACATTAATTGTTTGTATATGTAAAAAGGGAATACAAAATGTATTCCGATTTATTAATGAAGTGTATTTTTCTTTCTAGCCTTAATTTTCTCAGGTGTTACATCATTACCTTCTGGGTCGATGAACTTTGTATTAGTTAATGTATCAAGCATACTTGAACGGAAAGTTGCTAAATACTCACTTCTTAGTTTAGATTGTTCTTTTGCTTCTGCTTCAGTTAATCCAGTTGATTTGGATTTTCTGGCAAGCTCATTTATTCTGGCCATTTTCTCTTTTGATAGCATTCAATAACCTCCCTTTCTATTAGTTGTCTGACATCTGATTTTACTAAAAATAAGACCTTCTGACAAGGCAAAAGGTCTACTCATTTTGTGCTTCTATATATTCTTGGTATCTTCTATGTACGGTAGCTTTAGAAATACTATGTCCTAAACCTCTTAATGTTGCAGCAATTTCAGAAAAAGTCATGTCATTATTCCTCATCCTAACTATTTCTTGGATGGGAACTTCAATTTTATCCCTGCCTGAAGATTCTCCAAGATTTCTTAGGTTATGTTGTGGTTGATATCCCCGTTCAACCGCTCGTTTCATTCCTCGCTTAATTTTCACATTATGAAGCTTTCGTTGGTACTCCTCGACCATACTGACAATCTGAAGAACCATTGAGTCTGATTCGGAAAGTTGTAATTCGCCATTATGGGATATGCAATACAGCTTGATGTTTTCCTTTAAAATGCAATGTAAAAGGGCAATCTTCGCATTACCTCGTCCAAGACGTGTTTCATCCTGAATTAGTAAAGCATGAACCTGTTTATCTTTTATTCGATCTAATACCTGTAGTATGCCCTCACGATCAAAATCATAGCCACTTGCTTGTTCTTTAATAATTATATCAATTTCGAATTGATGCTTATTCGCCATTTTGATTAGTTCTTCTTCCTGACGTTCCAATGAGGTTTCCTGGGTTTCTTTATTCGTACTAACACGACAATAAATAATTGCTTTCATATATATTCCCTAACTAATTTCCCGGCGCACTAGCTAGTTCCGTTGTGGAGGAAGAGTCATCTCTACTGACAGGAATGATAATTTCGTCACCAGGAAAGATTTGATCATTTACAATTTTGTTATGTTTTTTTACCCATCCCACAAATTCTTTATTTGTTAACGAATGCTGTGTAGAGTATTGGTCAGAAATTTTCCATAAGGAATCCCCTTCAGAGATTGTTACTTTTATAAACTGCTCCTCTTCATTTGAGTGGTATTGGAAGGATAGAATAATAGCAATTGAACAGCTTAACAGAATAAGAGTAATGGCATAGGAGTATTGGTTCCATAATTTTTTCATAGTATTACACCTCTAATAAGAATATATGTTCTCTTTTGATGTTTTCATTATAGTACGAACGTTTGTTTGTTGTCAACTTCATTTTCGAACTTATGTTTGTATAAAATAGGCGAACATGCTATAATAAAGACAACATTAACCAGGCGAGGTGCATTTTATGGTAAAAATATCAAAGCGGCAGCAGGATATCTTGGATTTCATTAAAGAAGAGGTCAAGAGCAAAGGTTATCCTCCTTCTGTTAGAGAAATCGGCGAAGCTGTTGGACTTGCATCCAGCTCAACTGTTCACGGTCACTTAGCACGACTTGAAAGCAAAGGTCTTATTAGACGGGATCCTACCAAACCAAGAGCCATTGAGATATTAGAAGCGGATGAAGCTGCACATATTCCGAGAAATAAGGTTGTCAACGTTCCAGTAGTTGGGAAAGTTACGGCAGGCTTACCAATCACAGCAATCGAAAATGTCGAGGAGTACTTCCCACTCCCTGAAAGCTTGGCACCAGCCGACGAACATGTATTTATGCTAGAAATCATGGGTGAAAGTATGATAGAAGCAGGAATTCTTGACGGAGATTATGTCATTGTTAAACAACAGCCAACGGCTAATAATGGTGATATTGTCGTAGCCATGACAGAGGAAGACGAAGCAACATGTAAAAGATTCTTTAAAGAAAAGGATTATATCCGTTTGCAGCCAGAAAACTCTACAATGGAACCTATTATTCTACGGAATGTCTCCATTTTAGGAAAAGTAATAGGTGTCTACCGACATATCCATTAATACAAAAGAGCTGTCACCCAACTGGTGCAGCTCTTTTTGTTCTATATATTGGGAAAAATTTCAATAATATACATTATTATGTTTAATATATTGAAAATTCAGTATATTTACTCATGATATTAGTACAGTACTTTAATATAATAGTAATACACCAAGATTTACCTTAGGTCCAAAAAATAAACGGCTTAAGGAGTGTGAGAAACAGTGTTATGGGACATTATTTTCTCTGTAGCAATTGGTGGATTGGTTGGAGTTGTTGGACATGTTCGGAAACACGGTAAAATCATCATGCCAAGGAAAACAAAAAAGTTCATTTATCTGGGTTTTCTAGAAGAATTGCTTCTAGGCGCGGTCGCCTCTCTTCTCCTCGTTTTGTACACAGAGCCTAATTCATTGGTAGAAATCATTGTTTTTTCAATCATTGCTGGCATCGGCGGTGATACAGTCTTAAATAGATTTAAAATGGTAAGCCAAGAAGGTGAGAAATAAAACTTGTTACGCTCTAGGATAGTAAAAAACCTTAGCACCCGATTATGGCGCTAAGGTTTTTTGTTTTTTGTTTTTAGTACATGCTCATGTACTGATCGCGTTCCCATTGGTGAACGACTGTACGGAACATATCCCACTCAATTTCTTTTGCTTCTACAAAGTGTTCGAAGATGTGTTCTCCAAGACCAGCTACAATTACTTCGTTAGACTTTAATTGGTCTAGCGCTTGTGCTAATGTTGCTGGAAGATCAACGATACCTTCTTCAATTCTTTCTTCCTTGCTCATAACATAGATGTTACGGTCTACTGGAGCTGGAGGAGTTAACTTGTTTTTAATTCCGTCTAGACCAGCTTTTAGAAGCACAGCCATTGCAAGGTATGGGTTTGCAGCCGGGTCAACGCTACGTACTTCAACACGAGTACTTAGTCCACGAGATGCTGGAATACGAATTAATGGTGAACGGTTTCTTGCAGACCACGCTACATAACAAGGTGCTTCGTAGCCAGGAACAAGACGCTTATAAGAGTTTACAGTTGGATTAGTTACAGCTGTAAAGCTTGGTGCGTGCTTTAGGATACCTGCAATAAATTGGCGAGCTGTATCGCTCATTTCTAAATCACCAGTTGGCTCGTAGAATGCGTTTTGACCATTTGTAAATAATGATAAGTTCATGTGCATTCCTGATCCATTTACACCGAATAATGGCTTAGGCATGAAAGTCGCGTGTAAACCATGCTTACGTGCAATTGTTTTAACTACGAGCTTAAATGTTTGGATTTGGTCACATGCTGTTAATGCATCCGCATATTTAAAGTCGATTTCGTGCTGTCCTGGAGCTACTTCATGGTGTGATGCTTCGATTTCAAAGCCCATTTCTTCTAGTTCAAGAACGATATCACGACGGCAGTTTTCACCTAGATCTGTTGGAGCTAAGTCGAAATAGCCACCTTGGTCGTTTAATTCTAATGTTGGCTCACCTTTTTGATCTAATTTAAATAAGAAGAATTCTGGTTCAGGTCCTAGGTTAAAGTTAGTGAATCCTAACTCTTCCATTTCCTTTAATACTCTTCTTAGGTTATTTCGTGGGTCACCTTCGAAAGGTTTTCCTTCTGGAGTATAGATGTCACAGATTAAACGAGCTACTTTTCCTTTTTCAGCTGTCCAAGGGAAAACAACCCAAGTGCTTAAATCTGGATATAACAGCATATCAGATTCTTCAATACGCACAAAACCTTCGATAGATGAACCATCAAACATCATTTTGTTATCAAGTGCTTTTTCTAATTGGCTAATTGGAATTTCCACGTTTTTAATAGTTCCAAGAATATCCGTAAATTGAAGACGGATAAATTTCACGTTTTCTTCTTTTGCCAGTCGTTGAATATCTTCTCTTGAATACTTTGCCATTTTAATACCCCCAATTTTTTTAAAAAGAAATTAGTAGATTTTAATGGAAGAACCGAGACATATCGCCATGACGCAATGTGGATCGATTGTTTCTTCCTGAATGAATCATTTCGTTTCGGAGTAGCTTCCTAAGTTGTTCATCTGTAAGCTCTCGCTTGGCTTTTTCCGTTTGCTTTCCTAGTGTTTCTGCTTGCTGCTGTTTAACCGCAAAGAGTTGCTTAATTCCCGCCATGTTGACTCCCTGATCAATTAGATCCTTGATTTCTAGAAGCCTATCAATATCGTTAAGGCTAAACAGACGCCTGTTCCCCTCGGTTCTTGCTGGAGAAATCAATTGGTGCTCTTCATAATAGCGGATTTGCCTAGCTGTAAGCTCCGTTAGCTGCATGACAGTTCCGATGGGAAACAGTGGCATGGAACGGCGAATTTCCTTTCCACTCACCAAATTTCTCCTCCCTTTTGTTAAATCATATTGCTATTATATTTCGTGTTAGATTTATTGTCAATCATATGTAAGGTTTTCTTACATGGTTTTTTCAAAACAAAATAGGACAACTAATCGCTGTCCTATTTTCCCCTAATTTAATTCAATTAATCCTTTTTCAACTAAATGGTCAACAGCAAGACAAACGGCCATCTTCACATGGGCATACGTTAATCCGCCTTGAACATATGCCACATACGGAGGTCGGATTGGACCATCAGCTGTTAATTCAATACTAGCTCCTTGGATAAACGTCCCCGCCGCCATAATGACATCATCCTCATATCCTGGCATATAACTTGCGTACGGTGTAACATAAGAATTTATAGGAGAAGCAAATTGGATCGCCTGGCAGAAAGCAACCATTTTATCACGGTCGTCAAACTGTACAGATTGGATTAAGTCTGTTCTGTTCGCATTCCACTTCGGTGAAGAATTCATACCTAATTCTTCTAACATCGCAGCAGTAAACACAGCACCCTTCAACGCCTGACCTACTACATGCGGGGCAAGGAAGAACCCTTGGTACATTTCTTGAAGGCTATAAAGAGAAGCACCCGCCTCCGCTCCAATTCCAGGTGAGGTCATCCGATAAGAACATGCTTCCACCCATTGTTTTTTCCCAACAATATAGCCGCCCGTCTTAACAATCCCGCCGCCAGGATTCTTAATGAGAGAACCAGCCATTAAGTCCGCTCCGACATGGCAAGGTTCCATTTCTTCAACGAACTCTCCATAACAGTTGTCAACAAATACAACAACATCCGGTTTGATTTCTTTTACAAAACGAATCATTTCCCCGATCTCCGCAACAGTAAATGACGGTCTTGTTGCATAGCCCTTTGAGCGCTGAATTCCGATCATTTTAGTATTCGATTTGATTTTTGCTGCAATGGCCGACCAATCCATTCCACCCACATCAGTTAGTGCCACGCTATCATAGGAAATCCCGAATTCTTTTAATGACCCTACTCCATTCCCACGAAGCCCAACGATTTCTTCTAAAGTATCGTACGGCTTACCAGTTATATAGAGAAGTTCATCTCCAGGACGAAGGACACCGAATAACGCAATCGATATTGCATGGGTCCCGGAAATAATTTGCGGGCGAACGAGGCCGGCTTCACCGCCGAATACATCCGCATACACTTGTTCGAGGGTATCTCTGCCGATGTCATCGTATCCATAACCTGTCGAAGGAATAAAATGCGAATCCCCCACACGGTGCTTTTGAAAGCTTCTTAATACAGCAAATTGATTCGTTTCAATTCGTTCATCAATTTGTTTATGTATTTCAGCAATTTGTTGTTCCACTCTTTTTACAATCGGCTGAAGTTTTTCCCCATTTTTTAACTGTTGAAACATGTTGTTACTCCTATCTATTGTTGAAATTTCTGCAATTGTCCTGTGATTTGATGATCTTGAAGTGAGTACCCTTTGCACCGGTACAATTGATTTTCTTCATTAAAGGATAGCTCTCTTAAAATCGTCTCATTTTTCAATTGAGATAGCAGCTTCCCTTCTGTTGAAGGTACCTCCACCTCGTACGGTTCCATTATTTCCACCACCATCTTCTCAATTCTCTCTTTTAAGTGCTGACGATCTTCTTGATTAAAGGCACTTATAAAAGCTGTCGGTGTACCCGCGGTTGGGACGAAGTCAGGATGTTGAATATCCTTTTTATTATAAACGGTTAATTGCGGGATATCTTTAATATCTAAGTCATCCAGCAATTTCTTTACTGTTTTTTCATGCTGATAATAATCCGGATTAGACATATCGACCACATGGAGCAGAAGGTCTGCTTCCTTTACTTCTTCAAGCGTGGATCGGAATGCCGCGATAAGGGTGGTTGGCAGATCCTGAATAAAACCAACCGTATCCGTAATTAAAGCTAAGAACCCACTTGGTAAAATTAATTTTCTTGTCATTGGGTCAAGTGTAGCGAATAATTGGTTCTCCTCGTAAGACTCTGCCTCGGATAAGCGATTAAACAATGTTGATTTTCCTGCATTGGTATAGCCGACAATCGCCACCTGAAAGGTTTTATTCTTCTTTCTTCTTTCACGGTACCGATCGCGGTGCTGAACGATAACAGAAAGCTGGCCTTTGATATCGTCTATTCTTCTGCGAATATGACGGCGGTCTGATTCTAGTTTTGTTTCACCGGGTCCTCTTGTTCCAATTCCTGCACCCAGCCGTGATAATGCCGTTCCTTGACCTGCTAGACGCGGAAGAAGGTACTGCAGTTGGGCAAGTTCTACTTGTAATTTCCCTTCTTTGGAACGAGCCCTTTGTGCAAATATATCTAAAATGAGCTGTGTTCGATCAATAATCCGAGCTTCTATTTCTGCACCGAGGTTTCTTTTTTGACTCGGAGATAATTCATCATTAAAAATGACTACATCTGCTTCAAGTTCCTCAACTAAGGCATTTAGTTCTTCTACTTTTCCTTTGCCAATATATGTAGCCGAATGAACGCGATCCCGTTTTTGAACAACTGAGACGAGCACTTCACCTTGAGCTGTTTCCGTTAACGCCGCTAATTCTTCCATAGAATATTGGAATCGTGAATCCTCGTCTCCATTTGTTTGACAACCAACGAGAATCACTTTTTCCTTTGTTTCCTTTTGTTCCACAAGGCATCCTTCCTTCCCTAAAAGGCTCTATCATTCATCATAACAAAAAACGCTTGCATACTCTAATTTTCCCTTACATTTCCGTTATTAAAAAACTTATTGTAATTTTCTATTATCATGATAAAATTTTAATGTTTGCATATTATTTTATTTTACTATTAACATGCTGATTTTCTTACAAATAGACATCGAGGAGAAACCGAAGCAGAATGACATGGGAAGTTTTGAGTATGATTGGCACTATTGCCTTCGCCATTAGCGGAGCCATAGTGGCCATGGAAGAGGAATACGATATTTTAGGAGTTTATATTTTAGGAATTGTTACCGCTTTCGGAGGAGGGGCCATTCGAAATTTGTTAATTGGTGTTCCCGTATCCGCACTTTGGGAACAAGGATTATTTTTTCAAATTGCCTTGTTATCCATTACCGCAGTCTTCTTATTTCCAAGCAATTTACTTAGGCATTGGCAAAAATGGGGAAACTTATTTGATGCCATCGGTCTATCCGCCTTTGCTATTCAAGGGGCCATCTATGCTGCAAAAATGAATCATCCGCTTAGCGCTGTAATTGTCGCTGCAGTATTAACCGGTATTGGTGGCGGAATTATCCGTGATTTATTGGCCGGCAGAAAACCGATTGTTCTTCGTTCAGAAATTTATGCGGTTTGGGCGATCCTTGCAGGACTTATAATTGGCCTTAAATTAGCAGTGGATTCATGGGAGCTGTATACCTTGTTTGGCCTAATTACCATTTTACGTGTTTTTTCTTATACCTACGATTGGAAATTACCCACACGAAAACTTGGTATCCATTAAAAAGAAAAGCGCTGGAGCTGGACATAAAAAAATCGACGGAACCTTCATCCGCCGATTTTTTTTATTAATCTTCATCAAACACCAGATCATTACTTCTCAGAGTCATTAATTCGTGTCTGTCATAGCTATTTAGCATCAGTAGCCTCATTGCTTGGGCGCGAACAGATTTCTCTATGACATTACGAACATATCTCCCGTTTGAAAAACTATTAGGGTTTAGGACAGACTTTACCCAAATAAGATGATCCCTTAATTTTTTCTCGGCCTCGTGGCTTAGATTGTATTCCCTTTCTTCTAACATTCTTCCAGCAATTTCCATCAATTGGTTGATATTGTAGTCCGGGAAATCAATTACTAAAGGAAAACGCGAGTGAAGACCAGGGTTTAGTGTCAGAAAGTAATCCATTTCTCTGGAATATCCGGCAAGAATAAGAATAAACTCATGCTGTTTATCTTCCATATGCTTTACCAGCGTATCGATGGCTTCCTTTCCAAAATCCTTTTCCCCGCCACGTCCTAAGGAATAGGCTTCATCAATAAACAAAATTCCACCTTGTGCCTTCTTAATTAAATCTCTTGTCTTTTGAGCTGTATGCCCGATATACTCTCCTACAAGGTCTGCTCGTTCTGCCTCGATTAAATGGCCCTTTGTAAGAACAGACATTTTTTGAAATAGCTTTCCAATCAGCCTAGCAACGGTTGTTTTTCCGGTGCCCGGATTCCCTTTGAACATCATATGGAGAGCTTGTTTTCTAGCTTTCAGCCCCATTTCTTCCCGTTTCTTGTTCACATAAATCCACGCATAAATTTCTTTTATCATTCGCTTCATTTCTTCCATACCAACCAAAGCCACTAGCTCCTCTTCTATTTCCTTTAAAGCCGTGTGCTCAGGGGGAATGACCTTTGGAACAACTTGGAATTCTGGCGCCTCTTTTGTTAACGTTTTTTTCTTTTGTGAATTGAGGACAACGCTTATTTGGCCGTTACTTTTCATGCGAAATGGTTGATCCAAAGCTTTCACCTCTCATTCTGCAGACAGTATGTTTAAGTAGCGAGGACTACTTAGAATATATTTGTCATACATTCGGATCATTTTTCTACAAAGGTAAACATAATCCTTCATATCTATGTGTATTCACGACCATACGCTTTCATTAAAAAAGTTTTTTCTAAACAGCCATAAAAACAAAAAGAGCCCGGTTAAGGACTCTATTTTGAAAAAATTATTGTTGGTTATCCAAATCCAATTGAACATTTCTTTGTGGCGCAAAAGTAGAAATTGCATGCTTAAATACTAATTGTTGCTTACCTTCTGATTCGAACAAAACGGTAAAATTATCAAAGCCCTTAATTTGTCCTCTTAATTGAAACCCATTTAATAAGAACACCGTAACATGCATATTGTCCTTACGGCATTGATTTAAAAATTGGTCCTGAATATTGATTGTTGTTTTCATTTGTATATCCTCCTCTTTTATCTCTACTAATATGTATTCGATTTTACTTGTAGCTTTCCTTCAACATATTGTGAAATTTCGGCTATTTTTTTTGAGAAATTATTAACATTACTCATATCAAACCATTCTACCTTCATTTTATTACGAAACCAAGTCAATTGCCTTTTTGCATATCTTCGGGAATTTTGCTTTAAATTTTCTACTGCTTCATTGAGTGTGACCTTCCCATCAAGATATTCATATATTTCTTTGTAACCAATAGCTTGGATGGATTGACACTCACGCAGCCCCTGTTGATATAAGGCTTTTACTTCCGGCAGGAGACCTTCATCCATCATCATATCTACCCGTAAATTAATGCGTTCATACAGCTGTTCCCGATCCATGGTTAAGCCCACAATGGCTGTATTGTACAACAAATCTGGTTGTTGAAGACTTTGGTATTCTTGCATCGTCTTCCCGGTCAGGTGATAAATTTCCAGCGCTCGAATGACCCGTCTTACATTATTGGGATGGATTTGTGCAGCACTTCCGGGATCTATCTCCTTCAATTCTTGGTGAAGTGCTTCATTTCCTACTTCTTTTACTTTTTCCTCCAGGTGAAGACGATAGGCTTCATCTCCCGAAACATCGGAAAATTGGTAATCATAGATGACTGACTGTATGTATAGGCCGGTCCCTCCAACAATAATCGGAAGTTTCCCCCTTTTAGCAATCTCATCTATTTTAGCCCTTACCAGTTCTTGAAATTCAGCAACGGAAAAACTCTCAAAGGGCTCCTTAATATCAATAAGATGATGAGGAATGTCTTCCATTTCCTCTTTCGTTATTTTCGCAGTCCCAATGTCCATGCCACGATAGATTTGCATCGAATCCCCGCTGATAATTTCACCATTGTACCGTTTCGCCATTTCAATACTCAACTTTGTTTTTCCAACAGCGGTTGGACCGATGATCACCAGTACATTTTGCTTCGCATTCAATATTTTCACACTGCCTTATTTCATTTTCAATGAAAACAGGATTCATTTTTCTGCTTTCACTCTTACATCGTAACACAATTTTAAAAAGCAGTTGAACATCAAATAAGTATAAACAAAAAAAACCTTTTCTATGCGTTTTTCATCATGAAATTATCATATCCAAATTTCTTCCAAAGATGAAAGATACTTCTTGTAACTTTACAAATGGATAACGGTTTATTTACAAACAGCCTTTTACCCCCAAATTCATGTTAGGCTTAATCGTAGTTTATTTTTGAATAAAACTAAGGAATAAGGTGAAAATATGCTTTCTAATTTTGATATAGGTATTGATTTAGGAACAGCAAATATATTGGTTTATAGTAAAAATAAAGGAATAGCACTTAATGAGCCCTCCGTTGTGGCCATTGATACAGATACGAAAAACGTGGTAGCAGTTGGGCTTGAGGCTAAAGAGATGATAGGTAAGACACCTGAAAAAGTTGTGACCATCCGACCTTTAAAGGATGGCGTTATTGCTGACTTTGATGTCACTACTGACATGCTTAAGCATGTGATGCGTAAGGCAACAAAAAAAATGGGCTACGGTTTCCGGAAACCGAATGTGGTGGTTTGTATTCCATCTGGGTCTACAAGTGTCGAACGCCGAGCAATCCAAGATGCCGTTCGAAATGCGGGAGCCAAGAAAATCTCTTTAATTGAAGAACCTGTTGCTGCGGCGATTGGAGCAGGAATGCCTGTAGATGAACCTGTTGCAAACGTGGTGGTCGATATCGGCGGTGGTAATACTGAGGTTGCCATTATTTCGTTTGGTGGTGTGGTTGCCTGTCATTCGATTAAGGTCGGCGGTGACCGTCTTGATGATGATATTATTCAATTTGTTCGTAAGGAATACAATGTACTTATTGGAGAAAGAACAGCAGAAAGAATTAAAATGGAAATTGGTTATGCCCTGGTTGATCATGAAGAGCGTTTCATGGATATCCGTGGCCGTGACTTGGTGTCTGGTTTACCAAAAACTATTAATCTTTCATCCTATCAGGTTCAAAACGCTCTAAAAGAGGCTCTTCTTCATATTCTAGAAGCAATCCGCGCGACACTTGAAGACTGCCCTGCTGAATTGAGTGGTGATATTGTTGACCGCGGCGTAATCCTAACCGGCGGTGGCTCCTTGTTAAATGGTATGGAGGAGTGGTTAAGCAAGGAAATCGTTGTTCCTGTACAGCTTTCTTCAGATCCACTTGAATGTGTTGTAATTGGAACCGGCAAGGCTCTTCAGTATATGAGTAAGCTGCAAGCAGCGATTAGATAAGCAATTTTAGGCAATAGGCTGTGGGACTTGTCCTGCGGCCTATTGTTGTTTATAAGGAAATTTAATCCATTATTTGTAGAAAAACTTGAAATTTTGTAGAATTCCTCTGATTTTATGTAGAATTATTAAGAATTCGTGTAGAATTCCCCCTATTTTGTGTAGAATTATTAAGAATTTGTGTAGAATTCCTCTGTTTTTGTGTAGAATTCCATTCATCGTGATAGCAATCCTCCCCCTAAAAAAGAACACCCCCATTAAGGAATGTTCTTTTACCGATTACATAACCCGTTTAAACATTTTTTCCATCTCATACACCGAATAATGGACAATAATCGGCCTTCCGTGCGGACAGGTAAATGGATCTGATGCTTTTCTCAAGTCATCGAGCAGGGCTTGGATTTCATCATTTCGTAAATGTCGATTTGCCTTAATCGAAGCTTTACAGCTCATCATAATCGCTGCTTCTTCCCGAAGTTTTTTAATGTCTACCTTCTTCATCGATAAAAGCTGTTCAATCATGTCTTCAATGATTTCTTTTTCTTCCCCTTTAGGCAGCCACTGAGGATGAGAGCGAACGATAAAGCTATTCATCCCAAACTCCTCAAGAAAAACCCCCACTTTTTCCAACTCGTGTTGATGTTCTGTAATTTTCATATATTCATCTGTTGAATACTCAAAGGTAAGTGGAACGAGCATTTCCTGCAATTCAGGTTCCACCTGTCCCACTTTATCACGGAAGTATTCATATTTCAGCCGCTCCTGGGCCGCGTGCTGGTCAATGATATACAAGCCATTTTCATTTTGAGCAAAAATGTAAGTACCGTGCATTTGGCCGATTGGATATAAGCGTGGCACACGACTTGCTGATGGATTATTTTCAGTTGAGATTGGTTTATCTTCAAAGATAACCTCATTCGATTCAATCGTTTCAGGTAATTCTTCTGCTTCATCAACTCCACCACTAACACGTGAACTCTCATAACCAGCAGAGAATGGGTTAACTGACTCCCAACCCAGTGATTCCCCCACCCTCACAGATAGCAGCGGTTCGTTGCTAAAATGATTTGCTTCAATCGCATGAGACTCAGTAACTCTTTCAATTGGAGCACTCCACTGCTTTTGAACATCCATTGGCTCACTTGCTGGTGATGTCCCCTCATCCAACACAAAAGCCGTTTGCTCAGACTTCGGTACTTCTTTCTTAACAGGCGTATAGGCTGTTGGAATCAGGACCTTAGATTTGAACGCCTCTTTAATTATCGATGTTACCAGTTCATTCAGTTCTGCTTCCTTACTAATACGGACCTCCATTTTTGAAGGGTGGACATTCACATCGACAAGCAATGGGTCCATCTCTATGTTCAGTAGGACAATCGGAAATCGTCCAATCGGAAGTAGGGTATGATAGCCCTCTTGAATCGCTTTCGCTAATGGATAGTTTTTAATAAACCGTCCATTAATCATCGTTGAGATATAGTTTCGAGAGGCCCTTGTAACCTCTGGCATAGAAACAAAACCAGTAATTTTGTAATCCAAAGACGTTCCACTGACTGGTACTAACTGCTTAGCAATAGCTAGTCCATAAATAGACGCCAGCACTTGACGAACATCACCGTTCCCGTTCGTTTGCAGCAGTTTCCTCTCGTTATGGATCAAACGGAAGGCTACCTCTGGATGAGAAAGAGCAAGACGGTTGACCACATCTGTAATATTTCCGAGCTCCGTATGAATGGTTTTCATATATTTTAGCCGTGCAGGCGTATTGAAAAATAAATCAGTAATGATGATATCCGTTCCCCGTCTACTCGACGTTTTTTCAAATACTTCCACCTTACCGCCTTCAATAACTACTCGGTTTCCAGCACCTTCACCAGTCGAGGTCTTCATTTCAAGCCGTGAAACAGAGGCGATACTTGGCAGGGCTTCCCCACGGAATCCAAGCGTCCGGATACGAAACAGATCATTTTCATTTTTTATTTTACTTGTAGCATGACGTTGAAAGGCAATTAATACGTCCTCTTCGTCAATCCCATGACCATTATCAGTAATTCGTATCTTTGCCAGTCCTGCTTCCTCTACCTCAATTTCTATCACGGTACTGCCAGCATCAATCGCATTTTCTACAATCTCTTTTACAACAGAGGCGGGGCGTTCGACTACTTCTCCCGCCGCAATCTTATTAGATAGGGCGTCATCTAATTGAATAATCTTCCCCATACCGTTCGCCTCCTATTCTTTAGCCTTTTAATTTTTTCTGTAGCTCGTACAGCATGTTAATCGCTTGTAAAGGTGTTACATCTAATAAGTCTAATTCCTTTATTTTATCCAGCACGCGTTTTTCTTTTGGGGAAGGCTCATGCTTCTTCGCCTCTTTTGGTTCATCAAAGAATGAAAGCTGTGCAGGCTGCTCTTGCAGTTTTTCTTCTATTATAACTGTTTTTTTAGCTGGAACAGCCGGTACATCAGACTGCTCTAGAGCTGATAAGATTTCGTTTGCCCGGTTGATTAGTTCTGCAGGGAGTTCTGCCAGCTGTGCGACATGAATTCCGTAACTCTTATCTGCTGGCCCCTCTTTAATTTTATGAAGGAAAACAACTTTCCCATTATGTTCAATTGCACTTACGTGAATGTTCTTCAGCTTTGTCAGCTCTTCTTCTAAAACCGTTAATTCATGATAGTGGGTTGAAAATAATGTTTTAGCGCCAATCCGCTCATGAATGTATTCAATAATCGCCTGTGCTAGAGCCATACCATCGTAAGTAGAGGTTCCACGGCCGATTTCATCAAATAAAATTAAACTGTTTTGTGTAGCGTTCGCTATCGCATTTTTTGCCTCAAGCATTTCTACCATGAAGGTACTTTGGCCAGAAATTAAGTCATCGGCTGCACCAATACGAGTGAACACTTGGTCGAAAACCGGCAGAACCGCTTTAGAAGCCGGAACATAACAACCGATTTGCGCTAAGATGGCGGTCAATGCAATCTGACGCATGTACGTACTTTTACCAGACATATTTGGACCTGTGATTAGCAATACTTCACGTTCACTGTCCATATAGCAGTCGTTTGGCACATACTCCTGGGCGTTTAATACCTTCTCAACCACTGGATGACGCCCTTCTTTAATCACGACACGGCGCTCGGTCGAAAACTCTGGTTTCACATAACGGCGCTCTTCACTAACCTGAGCAAAGCACTGGAGTACATCTAATTCACTAACGATCTTCGCTAAAGCTTGTAAACGAGGAATTTGTTCCTTCACAATCTCGCGGATTTCAGTAAATAACTCATATT
Organism: Neobacillus phoenicis; assembly: GCF_047302305.1. Lineage (NCBI taxonomy): Bacteria > Bacillati > Bacillota > Bacilli > Caryophanales > Bacillaceae > Neobacillus > Neobacillus phoenicis. Next base: position 4,021,890 of record NZ_CP154847.1, read on the forward strand.
CCAGCTCACCGCATTTTTCTTCTGCTTGTAAAATTAACGCTTCTTTCTCTTTTAATTCCGGGGTAATAAATCGTTCTGCATTCGTTAGCGTTTGCTTACGCTCATACTGCCCTTCTTTTAAAAGATGCAGGTTTGCCCGTGTGACTTCAATATAATAGCCAAACACCCGGTTATAGCCAACCTTCAATGATTTAATTCCTGTTTTATCTCGTTCCTCACGTTCTAACTGAGCAATCCAAGTCTTACCGTTTCTGCTGGCATATCGATATTGATCAAGCTGCTCATTATACCCATCACGGATCATATTTCCTTCTTTTAAAGAAAGAGGTGGGTTTTCAACAATAGCTTGCTCTAATAAATCCGCAACCTCTTCACAAGGATCAAGCCGTTCAGCCAATAGTTTCACCTGTTCATCCTGCATCGCTTGGAGGGTTTGCTTTAAGAAAGGCACCTGCATTAAAGAACGCTTCAACTGCACCAAATCACGGGCATTGACATTACCAAAAGCTACCCGTCCAGCGAGACGTTCCAAATCATAGACTTCCTTCAATTTCTCACGAAGCTCTTGACGTTCAAAGTAGTGGTTCATTAGAACTTCCACTATGTTTTGACGCTGTTTAATTCCATCCTGATCAATTAACGGTCGGTCAATCCAGTGCTTCAACATCCTACCACCCATAGCCGTCATGGTTTCATCGAGTAACCATAATAAGGAACCTTTTTTCCCTTTGGAACGAATCGTTTCCGTTAATTCAAGGTTTCGCTTTGAATAGTAATCAATTTTCATAAATTGATGAGTTTGATAGGTAGTAACTGGCTGAAGATGATCAAGGCTTCTTTTCTGTGAACGATATAAATAGTTAAAAAGCCTAGCGGCCGTTGCCTTTAATTTGTCTTGATTTAAATCCTCAAGAAGATGAGAAAAAGTCATATCTATCGAACTATTATCCTCAAAAGAAATAGCCAGAACATCTCGCTCACGCAATTTCTTTTGCAAATCTCCGTCAAAGCTACTTGATACGACTACTTCTTTGGCACTTAAAACCGCCAATTCGTTTAGAACTTCTTCAAAATAATTGGTAAGCAGTGTCACTCGGCTTTCACCAGTTGAGATGTCGTTGTAAGCAAAGCCGTAGGTTTGATCGTCAAATGCTGTAATAGAGGCGATATAGTTATTTTCTTTATCATTCAACCCTTTGCCATCCATTACTGTTCCTGGGGTAATTAACTGAACGACTTCCCGTCTGACCATTCCTTTGGTTAGTTTTGCGTCTTCCATTTGCTCACAAATGGCAACTTTATATCCTTTTGAAATAAGCTGTTCAATATAGTTGGGAGCCGCATGGTACGGGACGCCACACATGGGAATCCGATCTTCACTGCCGCCATCCCTGCTCGTTAATGTAATTTCTAATTCCTGTGATGCTTTAATGGCATCCTCAAAAAACATTTCGTAAAAATCGCCTAAGCGAAAAAATAAAAAGGCATCTTGATAATCTGCCTTGACTGTTAAGTATTGTTGTATCATCGGCGTATAAGCAGCCATAATGACCTCCACGATTAAATTCATTTCGATTTCTTTCGACATATTATTATATCACATACCGGGAGTGTCAGGCACTCGTTGAATATTTGCCAAATTAATAGATAGTAGTTACCAATTTCCATAAATTAATTTTACTATTTCCTGTCTTTCGACGATTTTCGAAATCAGACCATGATAAAATCTGAATAAGGGATGGTGGGATGATGGAATGGTTTGGCCGCAGCAATAAAAACTATGACTTCGATATGTTTACGACTAGTCATTTTATCGTACTAGCTATTTTAATTATTGGTTCAGTATGTATGTTTCTTTTTAGAGATTCTCTTAAAAATAAGAAAATGCGGCAGGCTGAAATTGTTTTAGCAATCTCACTTATAATAATGGAAGCCACTTATCATTTTTGGATGATCATTAATGGCAATTGGAATGTCACTCATTCCATTCCACTTGAGTTGTGCAGCATCAGCTTAATGTTAACTATCGTATTGCTGCTAACAAGAAAAAAGATAATCTATGAGATTTTATTATTCACAGCCTTACTGGGTGCATCTCAAGCATTATTAACACCATTATTAAACTATGACTTCCCACATTTTCGATTCTTTCATTTCTTTTATACGCACTTAATGATCATTTGGGTGCCCTTATATTTCACCTGGGTACTAGGGTATCGCCCGACGATCTGGTCAGTCGTAAAGTTATTTGTATTCTTAAACGTGTTGATGCCAATTATTATGCTAATCAACAAACTGGTGGACGGGAATTATATGTTCTTAAGTCATAAACCAGATAGCGCGAGTTTATTGGATGCGCTTGGACCTTATCCGTGGTATATTTTATCATTAGAGGGATTGTTAATTTCACTAAGTTTAATCGTTTGGCTTATATTCCGTAAAAAAGCTGTAAAACAACCAGAAGTATCCAGAAACCTGCCCATTAACTAACGTTATTATTGACCTTTTTTGATTAACTGAGTATAATAAATTACGTTCCTATTAAGTCCCAATAGCTCAGTAGGATAGAGCAACAGTTTCCTAAACTGTAGGTCGGAGGTTCGAATCCTCTTTGGGACGTCTAAAAACCCTTGCAATGCAAGGGTTTTTCTGTTTTATCTGTTATTGTTGAAATTATAAACAGCTAATTTGCCACCAAACCCAACCTATTACCATCAAATAACACAATATATGCCCAATAAAGATTTAAGAAACCAAGAAAGGCAAATTTCAAGTATACTTAACCCACTAACACCATTAGACTTCATTTTCACCTCGTGCCGTGTTCCTAACTTTTAATATAAATGAGAAAGGGGAATAAAAAAAGGGTACATTCGGCTGACTTATGGACGAGTAGAAACCAACCTGATCGGAGATGGAATATTAAGGTTGAAAAAATCAATTCTTAAATTGCTTCGTTATTAAATTGACAAACTCGACAATTATCTATATAGGTAAAAAACATGAATAAATAGAAATAAAAACGCAAGAGCTATCTAAGCCTTGCGTTTCTTCTTAACTTCATATGGCTTTGTAATAGAATATTAAAAGTAATTATTGAAAAAAGTGGATGTGAATAAAAGATTCAAATTGGATCTTTTTAAAAATTTCAAAATCTTCTATGATTAAAGAACAGTTTCTATTGCAACCATTATATAAAGGTATAAATACGAGCGAATGGAACTAATAGAGGAACTTTTAACTAGGAAGGGGCATAATTTATGGATCGTACCAAAGAAAAAAGCATATGGAGAAGGAATATATTATTAGATATAAATACCAAAAATATAGCTGCGGGGACTGTTGCAGGAATATTCGTGATAACAGGACCAACGGCTCTAATACTAGAAGCTTCATCAAATGGAAATTTTAGTGCAGCACATACCATACTATGGATATTTGCCGTTTATGTATTCGGAGGCTTATTAGGAATTTTATTACCATTATACTATCGAATTCCTATCGTCGGAGGTCACTCCTTAACAGGAGCTGCATTTCTTGCCACAATGACAAACCAGTTTACTTTCAATGAATTAATAGGGGCATACATAGTTTCAGGGCTGTTGTTGTTATTCGTTGGATTACTAAGTTTTTTTTCAAGATTAGTGAATTTGGTACCTAGGGAAATTATTTCGGCAATGCTGTCAGGAATGATTATGAAATATATGGTGAATTTTATTATTTCCACAACCCAACTTTTGCTCGTTGGGACTATTTCTTTGATCACTTTTTTTGTTTTTAGTAGATGGAAGACAAAAATTCCTCCTGTCATTGCAGCAATTGTCATCGGGACGATTGTACTATCCCTAACCTATCCCATAAATATAGGTGATTTGGTTCCAGGAGAGTTTTTTCCACAAATTCAACTACCGAATTTTAATCCAGTCAGCTTTCTTTCTGTATCAATACCACTTGCATTACTAATTTTAAGTAACGATGTGGCAGTTGGGATAGGTGCATTAGAACAAAATCATTATCATACTCCCATTAATCGAATTGTTTCCTTTAGTGGAATATTTTCTGTTATCTCGGGCTTCTTTGGGGGGCAATCGGCAAATATCGCCGGTATGGCAACCGTGATTTGTTCGGATGAAGAGGCAGGTCCGAAGGAAAAAAGATTCATGGGTGCAGTTGTTTCAGGTGCTCTCTTATTAATCTATGGCCTATTTTCATGGAAACTCGTTCCTTTTATTCAAGCCTTACCGAAAGAATTTATCTCCATCATTGTTGGATTTTCACTTCTTGGAGTGTTCAGCAAAAATATCCATCAAAGTTTCTCTAGTCCATCAATGAAAATAAGCACAACATTCGCCTTAATTATTGCATTATCCAATATTACAATATTAAATATAAGCTCTCCTATTTGGTCCTTATTGATAGGTACTGTAATTGCTAGATATATTGAAAAGGATACAATCGGGAAAATTGAGAATGATGGAAAAAGAACAGCTTAAAATCTAATCAATCCGTTAACTATACAGAAAATAACATTTTTCGAAATCTATTTTTAACACCTCAAAGAGAAAAAGAAGGTCCTCTAATTACAGGAGGATCTTATTTTTATTATTCCTAAATTTTCTGTATATCAATTACTTAAAATAAGGCAGACCTATAGAACTAGGCTAAAAATCTGGTTGAAATTAAAAAGGTTGCACACAATGTAAATGTGAACAACCTTAATTAATCTATTAAACCTTTTTATTGCAAAATAGAGCCTAAAAGCTGATTTTATTTTGTATTATGAGCATTCAAAAATTCATTATCAGCTTCTATGCTACCTTTCATGATAGCATATGTCGCCCAAACACTTCCAATAACATAAGCAACAGCAAATAGATATACAAAAAACATGTGAACTCCCCCTTTACTCAACAAACTATTAAATAAGCATGCAGCTTTTCGTTAATATTATTTGACTATAATCTTCTCAAACCACTTTACTTTTTCCCTATTAACCAGATGGTCATAAACAATGACATCTGAGTTTGAATACATTCCATTCCATCTGCCCAATCTAATAAAATAACAATCAAGGTGGTTAACTTGCATTGTCCTCTCTTCTATAATAAAAATTTTGAGAAAAACGGACCATCCAATATCAATGTATTTTGACCATCCATTTTACTACGATATAAAAATCCGCCAACGACAAAAAGACGTGAATTTCACGCCTCATTTTATAGTTGATTATTTAATATTTTTTCCCTATCCTCTGTAAAGCGCCCATACACCCCTTAATACAGGCATATCTTATTCGTCCTGCCTACAATAAATTTGTTACAAACTTATACCATTACAAGGTTTGTTGAAAGTAACACGGTAGTAACGGGATAGCTCCATAATCATCGCTCCCATTCTTTCATGTTCAGGGACAAACATATTCTTAACCCCTTCTTCTCTTAAGGCTTCTGCAGTGATTTTTCCAACAACAACAGCAAGTGTGTTCAGCTTAAAAGAAGTTAAAAGCCCTTCCATGCAATCCTTCTCCCTAGCGAAGTCAAAAAGTGAACGGACTTGAATGGCAGTAGTAAAACAAATGGCATCGAACTTTTCTTCCAACAGCTCTTCACATAATTTTGAAACTGTTTCTGTTTCCGGGGGAATATGCTGGTATGGAAGTATGAATAATACATCTGCGCCTTTTTCTTCAAGAAATTTAGTTAAAGCTGGCGCTTTTTCACCATGGAGTTGAACCATTACTCTTTTTCCAGAAAAATCAAAGCGCTCTAATGATTTTATTAAACTCTCGGTTGTACCATTTTCATCTACTGCTGTTGGCATAATCCCTAGTTTTTTTAATGAGAAAGTGTTTTATACCCTCTAGAAGCAGTCAGAGATTGTTGAATCATGTTTATAAACGGTTCTTTTATCCCCTGTTTCTCGGCTATTTCCAACAAAGTTTGTGTTCCAATTCCTGTTGTAAAAATTGCCCAATCTGTCCCCTTCTGTATAAGTTTCTTAAGATCCGGTCCTACTTCTTTTTCGGCTAAAAATATAGTACCTTGAAGTGAACGGACGATTGGGACTCCTCCCTGTTTTTTAATAAGCGTACTGATTTCTTCTATATTACGCGATGCACTTATAGCAATACGTTTCCCCGCTAACCCTTTTACCATATTATGACCTTCTTTCTGTTTAATTTGTATTATTAAAAATAGATGAGAAAGTTAACAGAGTGTCTCTAATTGCATTATTGTTGGGCTTAAATTTACTAAGAAATAAGACTCTCTTAACCTTCTAAACGTATCACTCCCTTGCAAATATGCTTGCCCACCTGAATAAAGCATTTCTGCATGTACTACTTCCAGGGTTAACTTAGCTATATCAAGTCGGGTTAATAATATTTCCTTCCCTTTACTTCTTAAATCTTCATCGCGAGCATATTCATATGTTCTGTTTCGTACGATTTGTAATTTATTAATCAAATCTATGAGCTGAGGTTTTATAAGCTTATTTCCTTCTTTATTTTTTATATGACCTTTTTCAATGGATTCAATAGCAGCCTGTGAAACTCCTATTCCTAAAGGTATTTGGTAGAGTGCTAATGTTGGTCGAACTTTTGGTATAAATTCGTCTGCTTCTTCGGAGATAACCCATTTATCAGGGATAAACACGTTATTAAAGAAACAAGCGTATGTTGCACTTCCATTTAATCCTATATAATTTGTTTTACTTTCTAAAATCAATCCTTCTACATTGACGGGAAGCGTACAGATGATTCGTTGGTTTTCATTTAGAGATGCAAAGATAACAAACCAATGATCATTATCCAAATTAGACACGCTAGGTAAGCTTCCACTTATCGTGTATCCCCCATCTGTTCTTTTCGCTGTTAGTCGGATCCTTTCCAGTCCGGCATAATATTTAATAGCGTTTGATAATCCAGTTCCAGCAAGTACGTCACCTGATTCAAATAATGGTAGTAAGTGGTTGTTGATATATGGGTTGTTGCTTAACCTAAAAGACGCCAAAGCAGCCAAATGACACCATATTGTAAAAGCTGACGTCATACAATACTTTGCCGTTTCTTCTATTATATATATCTCTCTACAGCGGACATCTTCCTTCTGTAAAAAGTTTGAAGTAAAAAAACCCCCTTTACCCACTGCACTCAGAAATTCCTTTGGATAATAAGCCTCCTCATCAATTTGTTTAATATATGGTTTTAGATGTTGATTAATTATTTGATTTAATACAACATTCTCAATTTTTTTATCCACATTACCGCTCCTAAAAATTGTAATTATTTTTGTTAAACATATATTAATTCCTCTAATTATTTTATAACATTAATATCATTGATAATATCGTCATATGGAGTCTTAATACCATCATAACTTTTGACTACTTTTCTATTTTGATCTACTAAAAAGAAAGAAGTACCATGAATCACTTGGTTTTCATTATCTGGTTTTTTTACAATTGTTTTAAAATTTTTCAAGGCATACTCCTCGATAAATTCTTGTGTATATCCAGTTAATAGATACCAATGCGTTAGATCTCCATTAAATTTCATGACATATTCTTTTAATTTTTCTGGTGTGTCTACTGTTGGGTCTACACTAAATGAAACAATATTCATGTCTATGTCTTTTTCTTTCAACTTCTCTTGTAGTTTAGACATATTTGCTGTCATAGACGACATACTGTTGTACAATTCGTAAAGATAAAATCGGCAACCCATACTTTCCCTTTTAAATCTGATAAATTTATATTGTTTCCTTCTTCCGTTTTAGATGAAAAATTATTTAATTTCCAATTCAGAGGATCTTTTATCCCTTCGCGGCAACTTGTTAGTATCAAAATAAAGAGAAAAGATACTGTAATAATCCTAACTATTTTCTTCATAAATTTATCTCCTTTTTCAAATAAGTAAATAAGCCGATTTCCTATTAAAAAGAAAACGGCTTTATTACTTAAAATAGATATATGGTGCTATTTCTACCAAATTGTGCTCTCTTGTTTTTCTTTGTTAACTAACAATTTAAAAACATCTGGTCTTGCATAATGACCAACTGGATCAAAGTCAAATTGGCTGTATGCGATTTGTTTCATATCAAGGTCAGCAATGATGATATCTTCTTTTCCCCAAACAGGTTCAGTAATGTATTCACCCAAAGGTACAACAATTGCACTTCCTCCATTACACATCACTTCGGGAGCGGACTTTAAATCATCATAACAAGCTAAATCTTCAGGATACATATCCTTCGTTACATATTGATTGCATGACAGAACAAAGCATCTTCCTTCCATTGCAATATGGCGAATGGTTGACTGCCATGACTCCCTAGCATCTGCAGTTGGTGTAATATAAAGCTGAACACCCTGAGCATACATGGCTGCCCTCGCTAAAGGCATATAATTTTCCCAACAAATCAATGCACCAATCTTTCCATAGGGTGTATCAAATACAGGGAGTGTACTTCCATCGCCCTCACCCCAAACTATTCTTTCTGCTGCAGTGGGTTTTAATTTACGATGTTTACCTAAAAGCAATCCATCTGGACCGATGAAAATAACTGAACAATAAAGTGTTCCTCCACTATTTTCGCTATCTCGTTCAATTACTCCCATAACAAGGTAAACGCCAGCATCTCGTGCGGCTTCCCCAAGTATTTCTGTCGCTTCACCTGGTACAGGAATCGAGTTCTCGCAATATCGATACTAGTCTTTCCTACCGTCTTCCGTACGGCTTCCAATAACCATACCAAAAGATAAGCCTCTAGGATATGCAGGGATAAAGGCCTCAGGAAAAACAACAATATTGGCCCCTCTTTCTCCAGCTTCCCTTATTAATCTTACTGATTTTTCTATGGTTGCGTAAAGATCCATTAGAATGGGAGCAGTTTGAATAACAGCAACCCTTACACTTTGATTTGTATTCGCCATATTTAAAGCACCTCTAGTAGATATTTAACAAATATGATAATAGAAAGATCATTAAAACAGACCATCCAAATACAATGAAATTCACCCATCCAATTCCCTTGTTCTACTAATTTCCTTCAAAATGGAAAAATAAGATATTCCTTTTATTCCTTATACAATTGTAATCATTTAATTTTTGACAATTTCGTGAACAAAGTTTTGACAATTTTGTGAATAAAGTGAATAATAGTTTGTAAGAGTAAATGTCTAATTTACAATTTTCCATTACAAAAAATTTCTTCTTCTGAATTATCCAGTTCATTTAATTTTTTCAATACTGCATTCGCAAAAAGGTGGTATATGATGAAAACACGTTTGAAAATTTTAAACGCAACAAAATGGACCGGCAGTATAACATTCATCACAGGTATAATGATTTTTTTATATGGAATATTAAGTGATTTTAGTCCAGTAATTGGTATTGGGATCGGAACTATTATAGGAGCAGTTGTTTTCTTCCTTATGGGAATGTTTTTTATTGCAACAGAGGAGATGGTAGAAAACACTTCCAAAGGAATTGAGATTCCACCAGCAAAATCGCGGAATGGTTTGTATTTAGTAAAAAAATAAAACATGACTAATAGCACTCTATGTAAATAAAAGAAAAGAGGAGCGTTAAAAAACGCCCCTATCTACTTACATATCCCATAGGAAAATTAGCAATGTACCAAAAACTGTGATTAAGGCCATGCCAATCATAAAATAAACTTTCCCGTAAATATACCATTTATCTTTTGTTTCTCCAGCGTGCATGAATACAATAAATTGAAGGAGAGCTTGGGAAAATGCAGTAATTACAAGTACCGTTATACCTGCTGCAAAAGATAAATCTAAAAAGTGAACTGCTAGAGCGACTGCCGTTAGAACAAGGGAAAAGACAAATCCCATTATTTGATTTCGCGGGAATAATTCGCTCATATTACATCATTCCTTTCAAATAGATGAAGCTAAAAATAAAAATCCAAACCACATCTAAGAAATGCCAGTAAAGAGAAAAGATAAATGATTTATTGGCTGCTTCCGGTGTCAGGCCCCATTTTTTTATCTGGATAATTATAGATGCTCCCCAGAAAAAACCAAAAGAAACGTGTGCACCATGAGTTCCTAATGTAGTCATCAAAATGGCGGTAAATGCACTGGTTTGCAGTGTTGCTCCTTCATGAATATACGTAATAAATTCATCTATTTCAAAACCCAGAAAAACTAGACCAAGAAGAAGGGTAATCACAAAAAATGTCAACATTGCTTTTTTGCGTCCGATACGCATTGCATGAATGCCGAGCCCAATTGTAAAACTACTTGTCAATAATACCAATGTTTCAATTAAAACTGGTGTCATCTCAAAAATTTCAGCGCCGCTGGGACCATTTCCAACTCTATGCTCTAACGTAAAATAGGAAGTAAAAAGAGTGGCAAATAACATTATTTCAGCTGCTAAGAAAACCCAAAAGCCAAAAATATTCAGTCCGTTTTGTTTTGTACTATATTCTAATGGTAGCGAGTGATCGATTTTCATTAGTTAGCACCTCGCAATTTTGTTTCAGTTTCTTTAATTTCTTCAATAGAAATATAACGACCATGATCTTTTTCAAATGAACGATGGAACATAAATGCAAATATAGCAATGGTTGAGATAATCGCTGTAATCCACAATGAGAATATTAACGAGAATCCCCATACAAAGAATATTGCGCTCATAATAAATGGAACTCCACTGTTATTTGGCATATGGATTTTTTCTATTTTGCCCGAAAAAAGCTTATGACCTTTTTTCTTAGCATCCCAGAATGCCTCACTAGAAGCAACATTCGGGGTAATAGCAAAGTTATATTCCGGTACAGGAGTAAGTGTAGCCCATTCAAGTGAACGCGCATCCCATGGATCTGCACTGATATTTCTAGGTGAATAACGTACACTGTAGTAAACGTTATATACGATTAAAACAAAGGCTATCGCCATAAGACTTGCACCGAAAAATGAAACCATATTTAATGGTCCAAAGCCAGTTGCCTCAGAATAGGTGTACATACGGCGTGCTTGTCCATCTAAACCTGTGATGTACATGGGGAAGAACGCTAAACAGAATCCGATCGATAGAAACCAAAAGGTCCACTTACCAATTCTTTCATTCAGCATAAAACCAAACATCTTTGGCCAATAGTACGTAAGTCCGGCAAGCATGGCAAATACCACGCCAGGGATAATTGTATTATGGAAATGAGCAACTAAGAACATAGTGTTATGATATTGATAGTCAGCTGCAGACATTGCAAGCATAACCCCTGTCATACCTCCAATGACAAAAAGCGGAATAAAACCAATCGAATAAAGCATTGGAACAGTAAAACGAATCTTACCTTTCCACAATGTGAATAACCAGTTAAAAATCTTTACCCCTGTCGGCACCGAGATAGCCATAGTGGTGATGGAAAAGAAGCTATTTGCAAGTGCCCCTTGACCCATTGTAAAGAAATGGTGAGCCCAGACCATGCATGAAAGTCCTGAAATAATAACCATGGAGGCTACCATCGATTTATAACCATAAAGGTTTCGGCCAGCAAATGTAGAAATAATCTCACTATAGATCCCAAATGCAGGCAACACTAGGATATAGACCTCAGGATGTCCCCAAACCCAGAAAAGGTTGGCCCAAAGCATATCGACCCCGCCATTTGTTGTTGAAAAGAAATGTGTACCAAACAATCTGTCCATTGTTCCCATCGCAAGTGCAACTGTTAAGACTGGAAAGACTGTTACAATAATAAGATTTGTCACTAATGAAGACCAAGTGAACATCGGCATTTTCATTAAATTCATGCCAGGCGCTCTCATCTTAATAATAGTGGTAATCATGTTAATACCTGTCATAAGTGAACCTATGCCGGATATTTGAATGGATAACATATAATAGTTCGTTCCGACCGACGGACTAAATTCATTCCCAGCAAGTGGAAAATATGAAGTCCATCCTGCATCTGGTGACCCTCCGACAACAAAGGAGATATTAAATAGCATCGCTCCAAAGAAGAATAACCAAAAGCTTAAGGCGTTTAATCTTGGAAAAGCAACATCACGCGCTCCAATTTGTAATGGAACAAGATAGTTCATAAAAGCAAAGATAAATGGCATGGCCATAAACATTAGCATGATAACCCCGTGTGTTGAGAAGACTTCATTATAATGTTGTGCATCCAGCAATTTATTATCAGGTACAGCGAGTTGTGCACGCATCATAATTGCGTCCACTCCACCCCGGAATAACATAATTAAGGCAGAGAGTAAATACATAATACCTATTCGTTTATGGTCAACCGTGGTTAACCATTCACGCCATAAATAACCCCATTTTTTAAAATAGGTTATACCCACAATTATGGCGAACATTGTAAGGCCAATGGCCACCATTGAAGCATAAATCGCCAAACCTGGATGCGGAACTGCAAAACGGTCAAAGAATTCCATCCTTTATTGACTCCTTTCGGGAAATGAATCGAGTTTATTTAACGCTGAATAATTATTGATAATTTTCGTTTTTTGAAGGTTTCTATTTTGTACCTTGGGTGTTACCTTCTACCGATCTGAAGAACCGCTATTGTATGGCCCTGGTGCAGGACTAAATCCTAAATGTGTACCTGTAAATGTCATCTGTCCAAGATGCCCAGGTTTTAATAAATTCTCAAATTTTTTCTCTGTTAGTGGTTCAGCCGTTTTCTTTACATCTTTTACCCAGTTATCAAAATCTTTTTGAGACACTGCTGTAACATTAAAGGTGTTTTCAGCGAATCCCTTACCGCTGAAACTAGAGTTACGTCCCGTCATTTCACCAGGTTCATCAGCAGCCAAATGTAATGTCGTAATCATATTCGACATTGCATATTTTTGCCCGCCAAGTTGCGGAATCCAAAAACTTGTAATTGGCCCATATGAATAAAGTTTAAATTCAATAGGACGATCGGTTGGGATATACAAATAGTTAACTGTTTCAATATTTTCTTCTGGATAACTAAAATGCCATTTCCAGTCTGATGATGATGCATATATAACTATTGGTTCTTTATCTTGATATGCTATTGGCTTTGCTTCCACAATATAATTACTTTGAACAGATACAATTGATAAGTACGCAACAATAATCACAGGAATACCCACACAGATTGCCTCGACCCAATTCTTTCCTTCAATGTGAGGTGGTTCGTAGTCCGAACTTTGATTTGAAGCACGATACTTGACTAACATATAGATCAAAATAGCAAAAACAACAATCACAATAACTGACATAATACCTATGGATAGAATAATATCATTGGCTTGCCTTTGGGCTTGAGGTCCTTTTGGATCAAAAACCAATAGCGGCTCGCATCCTGTAAGCACTGTGATAATAGTTAAAACAAGTATTAATAAAGCAGGTTTAAACTTCATTCTAGTACCCCTTTCTTTTTTTTATTTGGCTGTGTTAAAGGTTATTGTTGATTTTGCCACTCTGTTGATTGGAGCGGAAATCAACAGACAAGTTTAACACAGCCTTTTATTTAATAAGATTTAACGTTTCATAAAACGTGAATTATTTCACAATTGTTTTCAAATAGAAATCTTAAATATATATCTATAAAACAGCTATATAAATCATATCTTTAATCCAAATATCTTAACTGCTGAACTTGTACCAATTCTTGATGCCCCTGCATCAACCATAGCCTTAATATCATCCGAATTACGGACTCCTCCTGATGCCTTAACGCCAATATTTGGTCCAACTGCTTTCCTCATGATTGCAACGTCATCAACAGTTGCTCCGTATAAAGAAAAGCCTGTTGAAGTTTTAACATAGTCTGCACCAGCTTTTACAGAAATTTCGCATGCACGTACTTTTTCTTCATTAGTTAATAAACAGGCCTCAATAATTACTTTTACTAAAGCCTTCCCTTTAGCAGCGTCCACAACAGAACGGATATCTTTTTCAACTAGTTCATCATTTTTATCTTTTAAAGCTCCAATATTAATGACTGTATCTATTTCCGCAGCTCCGGATTCAATCGCATTTTGGGTTTCAAATGCCTTTGTCTCAGGTGTACTAGCTCCTAAAGGGAATCCAATAACCGTACATACATTTACATCAGAATCATGTAATAGTTCCGCAGATAACCTTATCCATGTAGGATTTACACAAACTGAAGCAAATTTATATTTTTTTGCTTCTTCACATAATTTAATGATTTCTTTTTCCTTTGTATCTGGCGCCAGTAGTGTATGATCAATAATGTTTGTATAATTCAAACTTATCACCTCGTAGAGTATTTTTTTATTATTAAAAAACAATTCTTAAACTAATAAAAATTAAGATTAGTGTTCTGTTTCCCATGTTTATTTAATAGCTTTATGTTCTCTTATAACACGTATTGTTTTTAGTTCATCATCCTCTGCACCTTGAACAGGAAGACCAGCTTCGATATTTTTTCTGGTATAGATTATATTATCTTCTGTGATTATTTCTCCTGGTATAAAGATTGGGATTCCTGGAGGATATACCATTACAAATTCCGAAATGATTCTTCCAGCAGACTGTTCAATTGGAATCACTTCTGTTTTCTCGTAAAAAGCATCGCGCGGTGTTAAAGCTAACGAAGGAATCTCAGGTAACAAGACGGAACTGTCTACATTTGCATCTGCTTGATTCTTATATTCTAGTGAAAGTTGTGATAAGGCCTGTACAAGTGTCATCAAATCTTCTTCAGAGTCCCCTGGTGTCACAAGACAAAGGATGTTGTAAAGATCAGATAATTCGACTTCAATATTAAATCGATTTCGAAGCCATTTTTCAACATCGTACCCAGTAAGCCCAAGCTCCTTTACTGATATTAATAGCTTGGTAGGATCTATCGCCACAGCTGCGCTTGATTCCAGGATTTCTCGACCCATACAATATAGATGGTCTATTTCATTAATCTTTGAACGTGTTTTTTCTGCTTTTTTAATCGTGTCCTCCAGCAGCGCTTGCCCTTCCGTTACTAATGATTTTCTGGCCACATCTAAAGAAGCTAATAAAATATAAGAAGTAGAGGTGGTTGTAAGCATACTTAATACAGATTGGACGCGTTTAGATGATACTAGGTTACCGCGTAGGTTCAAAATAGAACTCTGAGTTAGAGATCCTCCTAATTTATGCACACTTGTTGCAGCCAAATCAGCCCCGGCCTCCATAGCGGATAAAGGTAGTTCCCGATGAAAATGAATATGTGCCCCGTGCGCTTCATCTACAAGTACAGGTATATTCCTAGAATGAGCAATCTTCACTATCTTTCTTAAATCTCCCGATACACCATAATACGTAGGATTGATAACAAGAACAGCTTTTGTTTCAGGATGCAGTTCTAATGCTTTTTCAATAGAATCTGGTGTAATTCCATGAGAAATACCAAAGTAAGGGTCCACTTGAGGATGAATAAAAATCGGGACGGCACCAGAAAAAACAATCGCACTCATGATGGATTTGTGAACGTTTCGTGGAACTAAAATTTTATCCCCTGGACCGCAAACAGACATGATCATCGCCATAATGGCACCACTAGTCCCCTGTACAGAGAAGAAGGTATAATCTGCACCAAATGCTTTGGCCGCTAACTCTTGTGACTGTTTGATGATTCCTTTTGGGAGGTGTAAGTCATCAAGAGGCCCTATGTTGATTAAATCGATTGAAAGAGCATTTTCACCGATAAATTCTCTGAATTCAGGATCCATTCCGTTCCCTTTTTTATGACCGGGAATGTGAAATTGGATCGTTTTTTTTTCTGCATGTGTTTTTAGGGCTGTAAATAATGGTGTATCATATTGGTTTACCAATGTGTAACACACCCTTTCTCATCTTAAATTTTGTAAAGTCATAGTTGTAGTAGATGATTAAAACTTTCTTCAGACAGGTACTTTCCTACATAAAAAGAACCAAACTCGCCAAATCGGGCACTTACTTCATCGAATCGCATTTCGTAGATTAGTTTTTTAAATTGAATTGGGTCCTCCCCAAATAATGCTACGCCCCATTCATAATCATCCAATCCGACAGATCCTGAAATGATTTGCTTTACCTTACCGGCATATTTTCGGCCAATTAAGCTATGGCTTCGCATCATTGACTTGCGTTCCTCGGTTGATAACATATACCAATTATTACTTCCACTGCGTAGCTTATTCATCGGGTAGAAACAAATATATTTTACATTAGGAACTTTTGGATACAAACGTTCTCTGATTTCAGGTTTAGCATAGGGATCTTCCCCTTTTGGAAGATAATTACTTAGTTCGACTACTGAAACATACGATGTAGTTTGCACGGTATACTCAGCGAATTTAGTTTTATTAAATGCTAACTCTATTTGAGTTAGTTCATCAAGGGTGGGACGGAGAAACATAAACAAAATATCAGCTTTATGTCCCAATATTTGATATAAAGCCTGACTACCTTCTCCTCGGTCTTGAATACCACTCCATAGATTCCACAAATCAATTAACTCTTTAACCACCTCTTGACGTTTGTCGTCATTTAAAGACTTCCAGCTTTTCCAGTCAAACTTGCGGAAATCGTTTAGGCAGTACCATCCTTCTAATGTTTCAGTTACATTAGACATTGTTTTCATCTTCCTTTGTTAATAAATCTTTTATACCCATATAAATCAATTCAAAGAGTTCTTCCAAATCTTCTTCCTCTACACAAGAAAAGGCGATTCTTAAGTCCGTTGAGTTAATGGCTATTGTGCCTACTCCATATTGATTTAGCAAATGAAGTCTTAACTCAACCGCATCTACATCTTTAAGTTTTAAACACATAAAATAACCTGAATTAAATGGATAGAAACTCAAAACTGACTGATACTTTTTATTTTGGACAATCTTTTTAACCTTTAGGGCTCTTCGTTTCATTACTTCATGCTTTTCATGTTTTTCAACTTCAAATTGATTAGATTGCAATGAATGTAAAATAATTGTCTGCGACAGATGCGAACTACTCGAAATCGTTCCTCTGATTAAACCTTTTGTCTTTTGCTCTAGTACATCTAATATTTCAGGGCTTTCGGAAGCAAAAGTTAGGAATCCCACTCTTAGCCCCCAAACGTAATTCTCTTTTGTTGCCCCGTCCACTTTAATTGGTAATAAATTCGGATGAAGCCCAGCTAATCTACCAAACAAAGATTCTTTAACTGAATTCTCATAAAACAGACCAAAATAGGCATCATCGAGGATTACAGCTACACTGATACCTGCTTCTGCAGCTTCTTTTAATACCGAAACAATCCCTTGGACTTCTTCTTCACCTGGAGTATATCCTGTCGGATTGTTAGGGAAATTAAGTAAGACGATGGCTTTACCTGCATCCTCTTGTTCCATTAATCTTTCCCTTAATGCCAGAACATTAAATTTATTTAACTCATCAAATAGGGGAAAAGTCTTAAGTTCGCCCCCTCTTCGGATGTGAAAAATCGTCTGATAGTTCCCCCAATATTTATCTGGAAGGATGATCACGTCATTTTCATCAACAAAAAGATCAGCTGCTATGCTCAACCCGTGGGTTAACGCATTCGTTGTAATTGGCAAACCCATATGTTTTTCCTTTAAGGAAGGATTATCTCTTAATAATTTCTGTTTCCATTCCAAACGTAAATCTAATTTCCCGGGTGGTGGGGCATAAGGGTATACATCATCAGGTGAATACCCCTGTAAAGTTTCTTGTATATGCTTAAAATGCATAGGTGCATCGTTTTCAGTTGCAATTCCTATCGTTGCATTAAAACGTGTAGCTTTTTTGCTGGCTTCAGCACTTTGGCTTAAGATTCCTTTTGGATAATATAGCTTTTTTCCCAAATTAGATAATAATTGATAGATAATTGGATTATATTTTAATAATTCATCGTTTAGCTTCTTAGCAAGTTCGTTCATTTTACTTCTCCTTTAAAGTTAACTAACCTTAATTTTAAGAGAATGGAACTAATGGCTTCTATTAATATTGTATTCTCTTCCTCTGTACCAATAGATATTCGGATATGTCCCGGCAATCCCCAAGTATCTCCATAACGCACGATAACACCTAGAGCCAAAAGCTGTTGATAAACCTCTTTTGCATATGCTCCAAATTCAATTAAAATAAAATTACTCATGCTTTTTGTATACTTTATCCCAAGTTCTGTCAGAGCATTGTAAAGCTGTTCACGACCTTTGGTATTCACTTGTTTTGATTGATTAACATGTTCCTTATCTGTTATAGCGGCGGCGGCGGCTGCCTGTGCAAGACTATTAACATTAAATGGTTCTTTGACATGAAGAATGCTTTGGATAATGGATTCTGGTGCCACACCAAAACCAACCCTAACCCCAGCAAGACCATAAATTTTAGAAAAGGTTTGTAAAACTATAATGGGATCATCAGAACGAACAAACTCCAATCCATTTGTATAATCTTCATTTGTAGCAAAATGACTATATGCACTATCAAAAACAACTAAAATATTTTTAGGCAGTGAATGAAGTAGCTTTTCTAGCATCGACTTTGGCATGTAAGTACCTGTTGGGTTATTAGGAGAACAGATATAAATTATTTTTGTATGTTCTGTCACTGCTGCTAAGATCGTTTCAATATTAAATTGATATTCATCATCAAGCGGTACTGGAACGACCTTTGCACCCATTAGCTGTGCACCAAAATCATATTCACTAAATGAAGGAAAAGGGACAATAATCTCATCACTCGGTTCAAGATAGGTTTCAGAAATTAATGTAATTAATTCATCTGCTCCGTTCGTAATGATTAATTGTTCTGTATTTATAGCCAGGAAAGAAGCAATAGTCTTTTTTAACTCGACGGCATGTGCATCAGGATAACGATTCAGTTCATTCAGTATGTTAGAGATGGCTTCAATCGCTTTCGGTGAAGCGCCAAGGGGATTTTCATTAGATGCTAATTTGATTACTTGTTGCAAGCCTAATTCCTCTTTTACCTCCCACAATGGTTTACCTGGTGTGTAGGGCTTAATACTTTCTAACGCCTTACGTTTCAAAATCTGATTCATTTGAAACACAACCTTTCCATCAAACGTGATAATTGTGAATCAATTCACACATTTACATAAAAACTTCATATAACATCTACATAAAAAGACATATAAGAATCCACTTCTCCATATTATCGGATTTTAAATTTTTATGACCATCCAATGAACTACTTTTTTCACCATCCATTTGATGTTTATCAAAAAAAGGACCATGTCACTGACATGATCCTTCTAACTTGAGATATTCGTAGACTCAAGTGCTTCCGCAAACCTTTTAATTCCCTCATCAATCGATTCTTCATTTTCCCTAGCAAATGTAAAACGAACAAAACCTTTTTGAGACCCCATCGTATAACCTGGGACATAAATAACTCCCTTTTTAATGGATTCCTCCAATAATTGCGTTTCATTCACCCCTTTTTTTATCCTGCACCAAATATGAATGCCGCCCATAGGGGTGAAATAATCAACTTCACCCTTTAAATAAAATTTAAGACTTCTAATAATTTGGTTTCTTCTTTTTTCTAATTGGTTGTTTAAATTTGCAATATGAGAATGAAAATTTTTGGATTCTAAAAAATCATTTGCTATCCACTGTGTAAAACTTGCGTGACCGAAATCGATTTGCTGTTTCGCATCTGAGAGTCTTTCAATAACAGAGGTTGGGCCTATTATCCAACCAATCCTTAATCCCGAAGCAACGATCTTTGATAAAGAGCTAATATATAAAACATTTCCGTTGACATCCATTGATTTTAAAGTAGAGACCTTTTCCC
Source organism: Neobacillus phoenicis (assembly GCF_047302305.1). Classification (NCBI taxonomy): domain Bacteria; kingdom Bacillati; phylum Bacillota; class Bacilli; order Caryophanales; family Bacillaceae; genus Neobacillus; species Neobacillus phoenicis. The sequence goes on from NZ_CP154847.1 coordinate 4,041,670, forward strand.
CTGAAAAGGATGTTAAACTGTAAGGGTCATCCTCAACTACGGGGATACCATGTTCTGAAGATATTTCAAGAATGGCTTTCCGTTTTTTTTCACTAAGTAAAGTACCCGTTGGATTTTGAAAAGCAGGATTCAAGAATATCATTCGTATTCGATGCTTTTTATGCATGGAAAGTAAGTCATCCGGGTTGATACCATCATGGTTAACAGGAATGTAATAGGGTCTCAGTCCTGCTGATTTAAAGATAGGAAGATTATAGTTATATGAGGGATCTTCCAATGCAACTGCATCTCCTGGTTTTAGCAGACATTGAACCACCAAGTGTAGTGCTTGTTGTGCACCAGATGTAATTAAGATGGTCCCAGGATTGGTTTCAATTTCTCGATATTGTTTGACATGCTTTGCAATCGTTTCCCGCAAAATTGCATTTCCTTGCGGATGATCATATCCCAAGCTTCCAATAAACGAGCGAGAAGAAGTAATCTCTCTTAAGTAATGCAACGGAAATAAATCCTCTGACAATTCTCCGCTAGCTAGATTGATTAACTTATGTTCGACAGCTTCTTTCCTTATCCTCTGGGTTACAGGTAAATTAGGTAAAAACGATCCTGCCTCAATGTACCTGTTCCAGGATGGAATACGTTTCCTAGTAATTCCCCAAATATCTTTACTAATAGTCGTCCCGCTTCCTCTGTTTCTTTGAATTAGTCCATTTGACTCTAATTCATCATATGCAGCAACTACGGTACTTCTATTAACATTAAGGTCTTTAGCTAAGGTTCTCTCAGAAGGCAATGGTTTATCTGGTGGAAAAGTACCATTCGCAATTCCATTTTCGATATATTCAGCCAGTTGTTTATATATTGCTTTTTTAGCTTGACGATCTGGTTTCCAATCCATATGTGTCAGTCCTTATAATGTATTGTAGTCTAATTATTATTTTTCTTTGTTAACATTTTTAGTCGGTTGCTTAAAATTCTAAAAAAACCTATCGTTTTAGACGATAGGTTTTTTTGGGGAAACAAAATAATTATTATTTAGAATTGTACATCTAAATATTGATTAGAGTCTACTTGTCACTAACTAATAATAGTATAATTACTAAATTTAATAACCATCCAATTCAATATAAATTTAACCAACCACTTCATTATCCATTAAACTGTAATCCTCTCTTCTTAAGAAAAGATAAGCTCTGTATTATGAACCAACCCTTGCTGTTCTAAATTTTACAAACAGACCGCTCCTAGATGCTTTCGCAAAAATACCATCGAAATCGGAACAGGTCTAAGTCGTTACTCTATATAGATTAATAACATCCTTTAATGCTGCCGCTGCTGCTCCTCTTGGGTGAGATGCGCCTCCAATTGCACAAACGGACCCCATTTCAATCGTTTCAAAAACGACACCTTTATTTGTTTCATTGACATGAGCTAAAGGATGCTCGCTTACCAGTTTAAATGGTTTTACTTCTACGATTACATTCTCACCTTCTTTGTAAGCACTAGCTAAAAGCTTAAGCGTACGGTCATTTTGTTTAGCTTCCTGAATGTCTTCCTTAGTGACTTGTTCAATGCCTTTAATTTTACATCGTCCATTAATAAGCTACTTCCGAAAAATCCATTAGCGGGGAGGAGAATTTTGCAAGCCGAATCAAAGCCTTGAACATCTAAAGCAGGGTTCGCTTCCGCAATTCCTTTTTCCTGTGCAATTTTTAGCGCTTCTTCAAAAGACAAATTGTTCTCGCTCATGCTTGCTAAAATAAAATTGGATGTTCCATTTAAAATGCCTTCAATACGAGTAATCGTGCATCCTGCTAAACTATATTCCCCAATATCAAGCGTTGGTATGGCTGCCGCGGTTGCGCCGCTGTATTTTAATCGGCTACCATGCTTGGTTGCTTGTGTTTTGATTTTATCGAATGACTTTACAAGTGCTCCTTTTGAAACAGAGACAATATCCATCCCATTCACCATAGATTTCTGAATATAGCCAAGTGCTGGTTCTCCCGTTTCTATATTTGTCGGAGTGCACTCGATTAGGACATCGCCTTGAAAAATTGGTTCAGTAAAAGGGAGTTTGAAATATTCCTAATATCTCAAAAGCGCTTCCGAAACCGTTCCGAAATCAATCAAGCTTGTGAGCTGGATTCCTTTTTCTTCGTAAATCATTCCTTTACTGCCAACGATTCCGGTTACGAGTAAGTCAAAGCCATATTTTTCTTTCATTAAAGCTCCATTATGTTTTGTTTTTAAGCATTCCCATTGGTTAGCTATCCACCAGTCTAAATCACTTAAAACAATGTTTGATAGAAGGGGGGACAAGATACCTCCTTGCGGAGTCCCTTTGGTTGGAACCCCTATCCCTTTTATGGGTGCCTTTAGCATTTTCGAGACAATAGTTAGAACTCTTTTGTCCCGAATACCTATACTATAGATTTGTTTGATTAGTTTAGAATGACTTACATTTTCAAAGAAACCTTGTATATCAATATCTACTACATGATGCAACTTCACATTATTGATTAAGAACTGACATCTAGCCATTACATGATGGGTTGACCTGTTTGGTCTAAATCCGTATGAATAGTGATAAAATTTTGCTTTTCAAATTGGCTCTAATACTTGTTTGAACATCTGTTGAATTAATCTATCTCTCATAGTTGGGATACCTAATGGTCGATTCTTCCCATTCGGTTTGGATATTTCAACTCTTCGTACCGTTTGAGGTTTATAATTCTTTAATGATTTTCGAATTTCTTCAATAAATCATCAGCGTTTTCAATTTTGTATTGTTCAATCGTGATGCCATCAGTTCCAGCTGTTTTTGAACCTGTATTCGCTTTGATGTTTCGAAAGGCTAATAATATATTGTCTTTCGATATGATATGTTCATATAGCCTTAAACCCTTTGTAGCATTGTTTTTACTTCGCTCGTAAAGGTCATCAAATATGTCTTGCATACCGTAATATTCTGCATGTCGTAAAGCTGTACTCACCGATGGATTGTTTCTCCTTCCTTGCGGAAAATCCCATCATCTTACTCGACACTGTGAGTTTCATTAAATTGTTTTGCCTTCAAAGAATAAGACTTGGGACCATCCCTCCACGCTCGTTACACGTTTCATTGGTACTATATCCCTACTTTCGCAAGAATAAAGTCACTTCGATGTTTATTTATCTTATAGACACCATCCCGATAGTAGTCGTTTTTATATTGGATGTTTCTTACTTACAACGTTCCGATTAACCTAGCTTTACATATATCCGTAGGTGCTTACTTTAAGCCTGTCAATTCTATATCCTCATAGTTAGATATTCCGAGGTTCCTATGTACTAGTCGTACTTTTCGGTGTTTGACACTGCATTTACAGCATACGTCTTTCGAGCGTATTAATTTCTAGACCCGTACATTCGCAAGTTCGTCAGTCCATCTGGACATTCTCACCTTAGATATTTTGTAGCATCCCGATCTATCATGAACCATATTCTGTTTAGGAACTTAGGCACATTTCAGCCGACTTCACCTAGCTTCATACACGTTCGGGCTACTACCATTCCGTGCATGTAGGAGTATCAGATAACTCGTTTCAGCTCAACATGACGGCTTTCATTCCGAGTTTCGATTAATCAGTTGTAATTGCCTTTAAGCAACCCTCCTATTTCGTGCATTGGCACTTATAAGGAAACGTTTCGCACAGTACATTTTTTCACAATCTTATATAACCTTGTGCTTTCATTTGAATACCATCTTTCAACAAAATACAGATTTAGTTGAAACCTTTTTTACTAGAGAAAGATCGAACGTAATCCCCACATGCATTGCTGCTTTTTTATTCTTCAGCTGACGCATTAAATGGGATGTACCCTCCACTCCAACTATTGCTAACTTCCCCTCACTCAATAAATAATACTTGAAATTGATTGGCTAAATCATTGCCGCCAATCTGCCACCAAACATGTGGTAAACCGCCCGAACTAAAACTAAATAAACTTAACTTATGACAAAAAAAACTTAATAATATCAATCATTTGACTATTTAATACAGTTTAAAATTACACATTCCTAAACTGTAGGTCAGAGGTTCGAATCCTCTTTGGGACGTAAAAAAGCCTTGAATATTCAAGGCTTTTTTCTTTTGGGAATATAATCTGAGTCTTAGACAAGGGGTCCTTCACCTGTATAAGTCGCCGCTTTTCTAGCTCTTAAAAATCTTACTAAGTTCAAGATAATCACTTTACAAACAGCATAGGTCGGAACAGCTAAAACCATACCAAGTACGCCTGCCAGGTTTCCTGCAGCTAATAAAATAATGATAATTGTCGCCGGGTGTGTATCCAATGATTTACCTAAAATCATCGGAGACAGGAAATTCCCTTCAATTTGCTGGGCCACCAGTATAACGACTATTACAAATAAAGCCTTTGTTGGTGAATCAAAGAATGCGACTAGTACGGCTGGCGCACCACCAATGATGGGCCCTACATATGGGATAATATTGGTGAAGGCTACAATAAGTGCCATAATTAATGCATAGCGTAAGTCAATAATTAAATACCCGATAAAGGCTAATGTTCCTACGGCCAAGGCTACCACTACCTGCCCCTGAATGTATGCTGAAAGTGTCTCTCCTGTTTCTTTCAAAATTTTTAAAGCCTCATCCCGGTATTCAGCTGGAATGAACTTAGATACGGCTTTCGGAAATTTTTTTCCATCCTTAAACATGTAAAATAATAAAAATGGAACAGTGACAAGAATAATCGCTATATTCGTGACGATGCCAAAAAAGCCCATGAGCACGTTCGTTAGTGTATTTGGCAGTGAATTAGCATACTCCATTAAACGTTGTTGCACCGTATCAATCATTTCACTCTGCTGCTCTCTAAAGTTTTTAACTTCTGAAGACTTGATGACATCATTAACAAAATCAGTAGTCTTATGAGCAAAACCAGGCAGATCATTGGCAAGCTGTGTTGCCTGTTTGGAAACAGCTGGAACAAGGCTACCTATTACCAACGCAAGAATACAGCCAAATACAACATAAATGACTAATATGGCTGCTACCCTAGGGAGTTTTTTTCGTTCCAGAAAATTCACAACCGGATTCAATAGAAAAAAAAGGAACCCAGTTATCAGAATGGGAAAGAACACCGTCGAGAAAAACACCCCTATAGGATTAAACATAAATGAGATCTTGGTTGAAACGAAAATAATCGTTAAGATAAGCAAAATTTGAATTAACCAGAATTGGATTTTAGATTTTGACACGATTTATACCTCTTACCTTTATTATTTGGATTAAAGTATATCAAAATCTTGGAACAATATACAGTCTTATCATTGTAAGGATTTACAATATTGCAAGCATCCCAGTTAATCCGAACATACGTTTGATTATTATTTAAATTTCGTCCAATCATACATTTTTTGCTTTTGTTTTTTCACTCGCTCTTGCTTTTTACTTTCAACCTGTTTTTCTTTATTGAAATTCATGATAAAACCACAGTCTTCGCAGATGTAGGAATAAATATTGGATTGCTCTGGAATTCTATTTAACGGATTGTCTTCTTCAGATTCTAAATAAAAGTGTATCTTGGCTTCAGATTTTATATTCCACCTAGTATCCTCATCATATTTTTGATATTCTGCAGCAAAAAAACCTTTTCTAAAATGGATCCCATTACAAACAAGACACTCAATTTCTCTTATATTTTTTTTCATAACAGACACCTCCAGTAAATTTTATGAAGGACGTCAATATTTCAAAACTTGAAAAAAATTGTATTTTAAAACTTACTAAGAATGAAAAATTTAATGTTGAAAAAAAGAGTGAATTTATAATTTTTTGATGGGAGTAACCAATGCAATGATGACTTCCACGCCTTTAGTAGATGCCGCTAAAACAAACACCATGGCTGGTTCTTCCTTTGCCATTAGAATTCCTACATAAGCCCCAAGAGGCATAGCAAGCCTGGTGAACATTCTGGAGATTCCCAAAACTCTACCTAGTAAATCCGCTGGTACTGTTTCCTGGCGAATAGAAGCTACTAATGAATTCCAAGCAGAGTTACAAATCATTGTCACCCCCAATGCAATTCCCGGTGCAAGCCAAAAATCACCAGCAATAGCAATTAAAAGACCTAGTGCACCAGTTCCCAGAAGAATCGGAATCAAAAGGCCGCGTCGAAACCTATCCTCAAGAGGTACTGCAATCAGACTCCCTATCAAACCCCCGATTCCTATCATTGAGTAATTGACTCCACTCTGACTCGAATTAAGTTGGAGTTCCCCCAAGAGATAATACATAAATACAGCTAGGACGCTACTTGCTCCGAAATTCCCTACCATTGCTTGTAGGGACAAGGAAAGGTTTAATCGATCCTTTACGAGCCAGCTAAAACCATGGGACATATCTTGAAAAAAGCCGAACTTCTGACTACTCGTCTTAATAAACCTCTTTTTAGGAAGATTCAAGGTGATGAAAATAATCACCAAGAATGAGGCAACATCCAACCAAAGAGTTTGAATGCCACCAATGGCCCCCACTATGATCCCTGCTACAACTGGTCCAATGAGTTCGACAAGTTGATTAATAAATTGATAAGCTGAATTCGCCTTCGTCAGACTTGAACCAACTATGTCCGGAATGGAAGAAACAGTAGCTACATCAAATAAAAGGGACAGTGCAGACAAAATAAAGCTTATGGTAAATAAATGCCATAATTGAAGGACTCCCAGCAGTTGGAATATGGGTATTAGGCTGACTAAAACTAATCTTGAGATATCCGCGATAATCATAATTATCCGCTTATCCCATCTGTCAACTGCGACTCCAACAAATGGCCCAAATATCACGACGGGCAATACTCCCATAACAAACATCGATCCCATGACGACCACTGAATCCGTCAAGCGATAAGATATCCATGGAATAGCGAATGTATATAGAGCATCACCGAGTTTGGATATTAACAAACCGAACAATAACTTCAAATAACTAGCAGGTAAGGGTAACACGTATCCTTTGACTTGCTTGTGTTTTTTAACCCTCTGGGACTGAACCAAATTATCGACTTCCTTCCACTTTCCCCCTTATCAACAATATTTCACCGTTCATTCTTAGTAACCCTATTATACTATATATTTCTAAAAATCTTAATCTTCCCTCTTGTTACAAAAAAATAAGTCACGAGTAAATCACTCGTGACGACCCTTTTCTATTCTAGTAATTCTAAAACACCATCTGTATCAATTACTGTTGCAAATTCCTCGTGCAAGCTGACTAGAGCTAAGTTGTGAATTTCTTCAGCACTGTACAGATTCCCATCAAAACTAACTCTTTCGAAAGTAGCGGTCGCATCTGATACGATGAATGGGGTAAAGCCGAGATTTTTTGCCATACGAGTTGTTGTTGAAACACAATGATCGGTTGTTAATCCTACAATAACGAGTGTTTCAATTTCACCTTCTCTTAAGTATGCTTCCAAGTTCGTACCGATAAAGGCACTGTTTACATTTTTCACTATGACTGGTTCCTCTGGTAGCGGTGCAACAATTTCTTTAATATTACGCCCAGGATGATGCGCCAAGGAAGGATTGCTAATGTGCTGAACATGAATGACAGGTCGATTTGTTTTTCTCCACTCGTTTAACAATAAGGCCATATTCTCTTCGGCATTTGGATTGTTTCTTTTTCCTTGCCTTGGATCATCAAAATAATTTTGCACATCTATTAATAGTAAAGCAGCGTTTGCAGAGATTTTCATAAAAAACCCTCCTATTTCTATATGAAACTATTCTATAAATCCCATAAGCCTTTTTACATTGTTTGCATTATCTGTTGATGTCAAAAGCTCTAGCATGGTAAATGCTACATCGAATGAAGTGGCCGGGTTGAACGATGTAATAATGTTTTTATCGATGACAATCCTTTGAGCCGGAATCACATTCACTCCCATTTCTGCTAATTGTATTTGCCGCTTCCTATTACTTCGATTATAGGTCGTAGCATTTCTCCCTAGTAGAACACCGCTTTTACCAATTACTAATGAACCTACACAGATCGCTGCAATGAGTTTTCCCTGTTTATCGAATTCTCGGATAAAATCAAGGACATCGGAGCGAAAAGCATCCTCGTAAAAACCAGCTTGTTCAAAACCACCAGGTATGGCTAAAGCATCAAACTCATGGGCGGTAACCTCTGATAACAGCCTTTCCGGTTTAACCGTTAAATTCCAGGTGCATTTTAATTCCTCTCTTGTTCCCACCGTTACGAGTTCAGTTGACCCCTCGCATACGTCTTTGTTCCAGCCAAACACATCTGTAAACACGCTTGCCTCAACAGCTTCAAATCCATTAGGTAAGAGTAAACATATTTTTTTCATTTCCATCATCTCCTTAAGTGAATTGTATGTTATAATTTACCATTAGTAAAATTGAAATAACTAAACTATAAGTTTAGAATTTCTGATAACAAACTGGATGAATGGGAGAATCATAAATGGAGATACGTCAATTACAAACGTTTAAAACAGTTGTCGATTTGAATAGCTTTACAAAGGCGGCCCAAACACTTCAGTACTCACAAGCTTCCATTACATCTCATATTCAGCAGCTTGAGGAAGAGATTGGCCTTCCATTATTTGACCGTCTGGGAAAACACATTCAACTTACGATTGTTGGCGAGGAATTGTATCATTATGCTGTAGAATTACTTAGCGTCTATTCAAAGATTCAACATATTTCCACCAATGACAGAACATTGAAGGGCGAGATCCGCATTGGTGCAGCCGAGTCTATTACTGTATATAAGCTAGGCTCGGTGTTATCTCAGTATAAAAAGAATTATCCCGAAGTAACTTTTTCACTAATTAATGATGATTGTCTTCCACTAAGGGAGCGGCTTTATTCTGGTGAGCTCGATATTGCGATTACCTTGGAACCTAAGGTAAATGATCCAAATTTAATCACCCAAGTCTGGTCCGAAGAGTCCTTAGTCTTCGTTGGGGAAAACAATCATTTGATAAAGGCCATGGAGGAAGCCACTGGAGAATGTTTTATTTTCAGTCCGAAAAGCTGTGCATTAAGGAAATTTTTTGAAGGGTATTTAATTAGAAAAGGAATTAGTACACATAACCATTTGGAGTTTAATAGTATGGAAGCGATGAAACAGTGTGTTGTAAGCGGGTTAGGAATCAGCTTAATGCCCTACATAAGTGTAGAAGCATTATTAAGAGAAGAAAAGATGAAGTCAATTGAGTCAGCTTCGGAAAATCCTGTGTTCTATGCACAAATCTCTTACCATAAAAACAAATGGTTGTCGAAGGCCCATAGGAAGTTTATTGAGATGGTTTTGGAGGAAAGTTACAGTTAAAGAACTCAACCCCGCGTTAAGGTTTAATAACATCCTCTTTTGCACATAAAAAAGCCTTGATTTTTTTTCAAGGCTTTTTATTCTGGTTTATAATAAATAACTGAACTATAGGTTTATCCTTCTAACGAGCCAGCCTGAGAAGTTTTTTGAACTTGAGTTACTGCAGTTAATGCTGATGAAATTTCATTTGATGCTTGTTTGATCGCTTCCTGGGCAAGTGTAGGATCGGAATTTGCTTTTTCAATTGCTTTTGTTAACAATTCTTGCGTAAGAGTTACATTGGCTTTTGCTTGATTAAGCTGATTTACATCAATTTGAGGCATGGGTTTTCTCTCCTTTTATTTTAAAGTACTTCTTTATAATGACCTCTCAATTTATTTTTATTAAGGAAAAAACTACCTTGAATTTGTCTTTAGAAATTTAAAAATTGTCCCCCATAAACTCGCAACAGGCAAATCATTATTACCAATTTTTTCTATGTTCAAATTTAAGTTAAAAGGCATAAAATGACTTCTTCCTCCTTAATCTAAAACTGTCCTAGATTATGTAAAAGAATTAAAGCAGGCTTAGAACTAGAAAATTAAGCACTTAGGAGTGATTGAGAATATGAAGAGAAAAGGTATTGTGCCGATTCATGGTTTGTTATTACTGGCCGTAATAGCTGTTTTTATTTGGTCAGTTATAAAGCCTGCCAGCTATTCGTCATGGGTATTAGAAGTCACTCCTGCCATTATTGTTTTGATTATCGCACTTTCAACATACAATAAGTTTCGTCTTACTACCCTTTCATACTTCATTATTACTATTTTGGCAATTTTGATGTTTATCGGCGGCCATTACACCTATTCAAAGGTTCCTTTCTTTAATTGGATAAAAGATACTTTTGATTTAAAAAGAAATCACTATGATCGATTTGGACATTTTTTAAAAGGCATGTTTGGCATAGTAATCAGAGAAATATTATTAAGGAAAACCCTCTTAACAAAAGGTATCTTATTTTGGATTGTGACAAGTATTTCTCTTGCCATTTCAGCTATGTATGAAATTATTGAATGGATCAGTTTTATTATAGGAAAGGGAGGAAAAACGGCTAAAAACTTTTTAGGGAATCAAGGTGACATATGGGATGCTCAGTGGGATATGCTATTAACTCTAGCTGGTACCATCCTAGCATTACTTTTCCTTTCCAAACTGCATGATATGTTGTTACAGAAAGAATTAGGAACATCAGCCGTACTAAACAAGAAACGCTAATTTAACGTAATTCAATCGTCATTTTTTCGGTTTAAAAATCGTTAGATTAGCGTTTAAAATTTTTTTCTACATTAAATATCTTATATAAACATAAATCATTGATATAAGGATTGATACCAACATAAGCGGGAAACCAATCAACAAAAACTTTAAAAACGTTATATGATATCCTTCCTTCGAAGCTATTCCTGCTACTACAAGGTTCGCACTAGCCCCTATTAAAGTTCCATTTCCTCCCAAGCAAGCCCCCAGTGACAAACTCCACCAAAGTGGATTTAAATTGGTAATGCCTAACTGTCCCATCTCTTTAATCATAGGAATCATTGTCGCTACAAAAGGAATATTATCAACAAAAGCAGAAATGAATGCACTCATCCACAAAACAAGTAAGGTCGATGACTTTAGTTCCCCGCCTGTCCAAGTCATGGCGTTTTTAGCAAGAGCTGCGATTAACCCTGTTTCAACAAGCCCCCCTACAATTACAAATAATCCAATAAAAAAGAAAAGGGTTGTCCATTCTACTTTTTCTATCGCCGTTACCAAATATTTATCTCCTGTAAAAAGCAACAAAATAAATGCACCAATTAAAGCAATCGTTGCCGTTTCTATATGTATAAATTGATGAATAAAAAAACCACCAATGGTAATAAAGACCACAATTATACATTTCCTTAATAATGCAGAATCTTTTATTTCATCTCTAGGATTTTTTCTAAGTAAATGATTTTTTAGATCTTCTGTAGTCTCTAAATGTTTTTTATAAATCATTACTAAAATCAATATATTTACAATTAATATAATAGCTATTACGGGTGCAAGATTATTAATAAACGAAAGAAAAGTTAACTCTTGAACAGCACTTCCGATCATTAGATTTGGTGGATCACCAATCATGGTTGCGGTTCCGCCGATATTAGAAGCCAGTATCTCAGCTATTAAAAATGGAATAGGATTTACTTTTAATTGGGTAGTAATGCTTAAAGTAACTGGAACAACTAAAAGAACAGTTGTTACATTATCAAGCAAAGCAGAAGCAACAGCTGTAAATAAACTCAATGCAACTAAAATTTTTATAGGAGCTCCTTTTGCCTTTTGAGACAACAAAACAGCAATGTACTCAAACACCCCTGTTTGAGCAGTAATCCCTACTATAATCATCATTCCCACTAATAACCCAATGGTATTGAAATCTATATGGTGGATGGCATTTTTTTGATCCAAAATTCCGAGCGCAACCATGAATAATCCACCAAGCATAGCAATGGTAGTCCTATGTATTTGTTCTGAAATAATTAATGCATATGTAACAAGAAATATGATAAGCGCAATAATCTCCTGTGAACCCAAAGCGTGTCACTCCTTATTTGAACCAAGTCGTTTATTAAAATTTTCCTATTGTATAGATTCTACTTTCTTGCATATTTTATCCAAAGAATTTATTTTAGTCGTAAAAAAAATAGGAAGGCATATATTCACGCCTTACCCAAAAGTGATAAAGGTATTCATTATTGCTTTTGTTGGTCTGCTACCACTAATACATCCATATGTCGTACCTCTCTTAACAATCGCTGTAATACAGAACCTTTTATGATCTCCTCGAAGCGAGTACGAGCGGATTGGCCGATAATTACTTGTGTTGCTTTTTTTTCATTCATTTCACTTACTAGTTTATTAAAGACATTACGGCGATTTTTGGTCTCATATATTTCGAATAGTCCGCCAAGCCGTTCTGTCAGTTTACGAATTTTATTTAATACTTGTTCCTCTTCTTCGTTTAAGGGATGGTGGTCTTTTACATATGATACATACCATGTGGCTTTTAAACGATAGGCGATGCGAAATCCGCGTCGAATCAGTCTTTCACTGTCAGGCCTTAAGTTGGTACATACAAAAATTACTTCTTCCTGTCGCCACGGCCCTCTTAATGCTCTTTTTCTCTCCCACGCTTCTAGGCGTTCATCCACATCATCTGCAACTTCACGTAATGCTAGCTCTCTTAGAGCAATAAGATTTCCGGTCTTAAAAAAGTTATTTAGTGCTTGCTCCACTTTTACAGAAGCGTAGATACGTCCTTCCCTCATTCGTTCTCGTAATGCTTTCGGAGAGATATCAATCAATTCAATTTCATCCGCTTTTCGAAGAATATGATCTGGCACCGTTTCCCTTACCCTCACCCCAGTTATCTGCTCGACACTGTCATTTAAACTTTCTAAATGTTGAATATTCATTGTTGAGATAACTGAAATACCTGCATCCAACCTAGTTGAAACATAGAAAGCTCTACTTCTATTCAAGTAGAGCTTTTTTGTTTAAAACTTCATCCAATGAATGTGTAAGTTTAATAAACTGTAGCTGTTTACCACTAGATAAATATCTTACCGCTCCAGGTCCCCCTATGTAAAAACGGGTTTTCTTACAGTCAGAGGCAAACCTGTCAAGCTTGGATAAAATTGCTGGGTCCTGTTTGAAAGGAAAAGTCGTGGTAGCAGACAAGATGACTTTATCTGGCTCCAATTTTTGGATCGTCTTTTCAATTGACCCTTCAGCTGGAGAAGCCCCTAGTAAAATTGTTTTCCAACCCTTTAACATAGCTTGAATCAGGAGGATTAGCACCGGAACTTCATGTTGTTCGTACGGCAAACAGGCTCCTAAAAGGGTTGGTGCATTTTCCCTATACTTAAAATTACTCCTCAATTGAACAAGAAAATCTCTTACCGTCAGGCTGGCAAACGATTCCTGATATTCTCCCCATTGACCGTTTTCCCACCGATTGCCTACTTCCTGTAAAAATGGGATCACAACAGATTGTATAAATAATTCTAATCCCTTTTGGTGATAGGCCTGTTGGAGAATAAGATTCATTGCTGCTTCGTTACAGTGGGTGCCCTCCTTCAGTAAATCCAGGACAAATTCGTTTAATTCTTCATATTGATTCTTCTTTTTCCAGCCAGAATCCAATAGGCTTTGATCAGTTGGAGACCCACCTTTTTCTACAAGATATGCTGCTTGTTTGACAGTATGTCCCTGGTCAACTAATCCTTTTACTTTCATAAATGTATTAATATCTGCTTCACTATAAATACGGTATCCATTTTCTAATCTTTCAGGATTAACAATTTGATATCTCTCTTCCCATTTTCGAATGACCTGCTTTGACAATCCGGTTATTTCTGAAACTTGTTGGATTGAATACGTTGTATTTTCTATCTCTATCTCCATAACTACCTCTCACATGCCCAATTATCTTTATCCCGGTCATGCCTTGCTTCATAAGCTGGATGTGTAGATGGTACGCCATTTGGATATACCTTTCTCATCTCTGTACAATTTTTGAAGGATTCCGTTTTACCGGATGATGTCCCCCCTGAAGTTGAATCTTCTGGTGTGGTACCACTCGGTGGAGCCGTCGAACCATTATTCGTTTTCGATGAGTTATCCAAATCGCCCTTCGTTGTCCCCTGTGCTCCATATGCCCAAAGGCCAGCATTAGCAGCTCTTGCTTCTCTCGCAAATTTAACAAAATAATCACTGTATTTCACATCAGGTGGATAGGTAGATGGTTCTGCAAATCCTTTTAATACTAAATCAGCATTGAACATTTTTGAACGAATCTCCGCCTCGTCCATATCATTGGTTGGAATGCCTAACCAAACGATTCTTAACAATCTGTTGTATCGGTCCGTTTCAGATACATCTTTTTGAATCCATACCTGTTTTCCCGTTAACTTTGAGGTTGTATAATTACTTGCTTCTTTCCCAAACTCCTCGTGTCTTGTCGTGGATTCCGGTGTATTAACCCCTACTAATCGAATTTTTCTCCCATCTGAAGTTACAATCGTGTCGCCATCAACGACTCTTCCAACACTAATAAGCTCCAATCCCCATCGCTTTGCCAAATCTTCTTTCTGTTGCACTGAGTCAGCTTGTTTCTCCTGTTCTTCCTTTTCAACCTTCACTTGTTCTTCAGGCGATTTTTGTTCTTCAACCGTTGTTTTCTCCTTCACTTCTTCTTTTTCTATATTCGGTGAGCTCTGAGAACAGCTAGTTAATATAATGGAAGAAGTTAAGAGAAAAGCTAGTATAATTTGAAATCCTTTTATCCTTTTCACAATCCATTTCCCCTTTTGCCAAACTGAAAATCGAAAAAGGACCCTTAAAGGCCCTTCGTCATTTATATGATGGAATTATACACCTTTTCCAACACGTTTATAAAGTTTTTATCTAATTCTTTTTCATCCATTGTTAATAGCTCACGATCAAACATCACCCATTTACCATCTATCATCACATGACGAATTTGCTCTTCTTTTGTTTCAAATAAAAGGTTATGAACTCTGGTAGAGAACTCCTCACTATTAACCTGCGGAATCAATGAATCCTTTTTGATAAACACCAAGTCTGCTTTGTAACCTTCCTTAATTGCTCCTAACCCTTTTTGTTGGTAAGCCTTCGCCCCGTTCACCGTCGCCATTTTGAAGATATCTACTGCCTGGAATCGATTGAAGGGACTGCCTAATTTTAATAAATAATAGGAAGTTTTCATCGTTTCCCAAATATCGACGCTCGCAAAATCCGTTCCAAGACAGACATTTATCCCTTTTTCAAGCATACCACTAATTGGTGCCATTCCAGCACCAGACCATAAGTTAGAATTAGGACAGTGAACGACCGAGGCATTAGCTTCTGCAACGATCTCTATATCCTTCTCGTTCATATGGACCCCATGATAAAGGACTGTTTTCTCATCCAATAGCCCCTTCTCTTTATATAACTCTATGGAGGATCTTCTGAAATTCTTGTAAATAATATCCTTTCTCCAATCATTCTCCATGCAGTGAGTCATGTAAATGGTATCAAACTCATTTTTCTTACGAACACAATCCTCTAACGTTTCTTCGGTTATATCTTCCTCTTCTAGCAAATGGGTTCCGAACGACACATTCCCTACAATTTTTTGATAGTAATCTTCTATATTCGTATGTGTATCTAAGATCCCGCGCAACCCTATTTTTTTAATCGCTCCAGCCACTAACTCTGGCCAATAGGCCGGTTCATTTTCACTCACGAAGGTAATCCCCTTTTTTACCATCTCTGTGTTTGCTTTAAGACAGACCCACTCATATTCCTCAGGAGATAATTGATCAAGATTTTTGAAAAATTTTGTTTGAATCTTCCCTTGTACGGTATCATCACACCAAGATTCTATCTTCATCTCCTTTGCCAGTCCTTTGGCTAACAAGGAATACCCGTGAAAATGAGCATTAAATAGACCGGGAATAATTATGTAGTCATAGCAATCTATTATTTTATCATTATCAACTAAATCGTTCTCACACCCAAGTTTGATGACACCATCTTCAATGACTATGTCACCATTCACCAAATTACAATTTTCGTCTAAGTAACTAGCATTTTTAAAAAGCATGTCCTCACTCCATGTATTAATTTTCCATACTTACCAAACAATTGTACACCATTCAGTTATATTGCCGCTCTTTTTTAGGTCATCTTACAAAAAAAAGAGAGACTTCCTTTAAATTTAAGGGGCAGCCTCCTCCTACAAAGCAACAATTATTCAGCCAATGTACGGTAACGTCCACTGAAATAAATTAAAGGCTCGGCATCCCCGATGTGAATAGCTATCACTTTTCCAATCAACAAGGTATGATCTCCTTCGATATGTTCTGCCGATACTTCGCAGGCAATCTGCGCAACAGCCCCAGCTAATACTGGCTTTCCATCTAGATAGTCAAACCCTACTTCTCGATGCTCCTTAATCTGCCCTGCAAAAATCATAGAGAGTTCTTGTTGGTCGGCAGCTAGAATATTGACAGTAAACATTTTACTCTTTTTTATTTTCTCAAGAATACGAGCTTTTTCAGCTACAGAAATGACTACAAGCTTCGGATTGAGTGAAACGGACATAAAAGCGTTAGCGGTCATACCATGTACTTCCCCGTCTACCTCTGTAGCCACTACAGTTACCCCTGTCGCAAATTTGCCCATTGCATTTCTAAATTGACGATCATCCATTTAATCCTCTCCTCTCATCCGCCTAGATTGTAAAGAATGATTCCAAAACAGGCAGTAAATAACAAGATATTTAATCCCACACCAATTAATGCTCCTTGCCCTAATCGTTTCCTTCCCTTCGCAAAGCTCACAATCGGAATCACTATTAAGGCGATTACTGCTATACATAAATAGGCCATAAATATAGGTGAAATTAATAGTAATATGAATAATCCTAAAAGGTAAATTCCCATACTCAAACCTATTCCAAGCCATAGGTCTTTTAATGAACCATCCTTCTGAGTCTTTTGGGTAAGAGTCATTTCCTGTTCTCCCCTTCTCCATTGTTATTCGGCATTTATGAAGGCTCTAGCCTCTATCTCTGCTCGAATCTTCTTTAATTCCTGCTCTTTATCATCGCGATAAAATAAATTGTACGTATCAAACGGGATGATTCTACCATCTGGATGTGCGATATGTACGCAGGATTTTTTGACAGACCGCACATCAAAATTGTATGCATCTAAAAACTGCATGATGATTACCCGAAATACGTTGTCATAGCCTATGTCTCCTGGCATAGATACTTTTGGTAAGCAACAGAGTAAATCCTTAAGGGATATTGAGGCAGAATCAGGTGAATGATTTAAAGAAAATAATTTAAAAATCATATTTTTGATATTCTCATCCTGTTCAAAAACAATGGTATTGCGTTCACCTTCTAATAAAATATTAGGATCAATCAGGCCTGTTAATGGTGTTGCTTCACCGTTCATTTTTAATGCATACCCCATTGCCAAACAATCCGGGTGGCAAGGAACAGGAATAATATCCTTTGAGCCAAATACATTTGATTGATTAATGATCATCTGTCTTACTTCGCTTAATGTAAGGCGATTTGTTGCTGGATCGTATTCTTCCAATCTGCCTGCAGCCTGAATCGGTTGGAAGGTAACTCCTCTAACACATTTCTGTTTCAACCCATATTGAATGATTTTTCCGACCTCATGATCGTTTAAGCCCTTCTTTAAGGTTACAACCAGGGTCGTAGAAATATTAAATTCATTTAAATGTTCGATTGCTTTTTTTCTTACATCCCTTAAATCTACCCCTCTTAATTCCTCTAGTGTTTCTTTTTCAAAGCTATCAAACTGGAGATAAATTTCAAACCCAGGGGAGTAAGTGGCAAGTCTTCTCACAAACTCTTTATCTGTTGCAATGCGAAGACCATTCGTATTCACCATTATATGTCGGATCGGTCTAGATTTTGCCATATCAAGTATGTCAAAAAACTGTGGATGGATAGTGGGTTCCCCGCCACTGATCTGAACAATATCTGCGTGTCGTTCATTTTTAATGATATTATCGAGCATGAATTCAATTTTCTCTAAGCTTCGGAAGCTTCCTTTTTGAGGAGAGGATTCCGCGTAACAGATGGGACATTTTAAGTTGCATCTTTCCGTAATTTCTAAGAGAGTCAAACAGCTATGTTGTTCGTGGTCCGGGCAAAGGCCACAATCATATGGGCACCCATATTTAATTGGTGTATTCCATCGATATGGCATTTCCGAAGGTTTAATAAACTCCCGGCACCATTTGTAATATGCCACATCTGTTGAAATCAAGACTTTCTCTCTACCGTGCTGCATGCAATGCTTCACAAGGTATACCTTTTCATTTTCAATAATCACTTTAGCTTCCACCTTACGCAGACAGGTAGAACAAATACTGTTTGTTAGTTCATAAAATAAATAGGGACGGTTAGGCATGAATTTCTCTCCTTTTTTCGGTTTGTTTTTTACTAATCAGCCATAGGTAATACATAATTCCTAGTAAACTAGCAAATTGGATATTATTAAAAATCCAGTAAGGATGTGGAGTTGGTTTAATAAAATCAATGATGAGACGAAAGAAGAGATAACCTAGCATAAATAATTGAAATAACAGCCCTTCCCACCCGATCTGTTTTCTTTTTAGATAATGAAGAAAGAAGATTAGAATACATAAGAAAGCGATTTCATATAACTGAGTGGGATGCCGAAGAATACCATCTCCAAAATCTACTCCCGTTGCCCATGTGGTTGGAACACCATAGGTATGATCATCTAAACCAGTTAAGAAGCAGCCAATTCTTCCAATCATCATTCCAACAGAAAGAGGTAAAACGAAATCATCCCCCGTTGAACGCGTCCATCCAATCCATTTCTTAGCTGTCTCCACCCCAATTAATCCACCTAACAATCCGCCCACAATTGTTTTTCCTTCTACTAGATAAACTAGATTATTCCAGTTATCCAGTGTCTTCACCGGATCCTCTAACCAATAAAGAAGCTTTGAACCTAAGGCAGCACCTAATGTCGCACCAACCACCACCCAAAGTGCTTTATCCAAAGGAATTCTTTCCTTATTTCTCGTATATAAATACACGCGAAAACCAATAAAATATGCTAAGGATTCAAATATCAAATGTGGATGCACACCAAAAATATAGAAAGGGAAATTTATCATCCCCCCTCCTTTCTTTACTATAATCTTCCATGCTGATAATTATATTAACACAATTTTTCAAAAAAACTGTTAATAATTCCAAAAATACTAATCATTTCAGTAATAGAAAGAATAAAGCAAAACTGCATAAATATTTAATAGATTTGTGCTACTATTAATTCGACACCTTTTAAAAAATGGAGGCTAGTATCATGAAAATATTAGTTGTTGGAGCAGGAGCTGTTGGGGGTTATTTTGGAGGTCGTTTAGCTGAAAAAGGAGAAAATGTTACCTTTCTTGTTCGGGAAAATCGAAAGAAACAGCTAGAACAAAATGGACTGATCATCCATAGCATCCATGGAAACTTACATATAAAGCCACAACTACTTCTCTCTGGAGAGGCAACAGAACCCTTTGACGTTATTTTGATATCCACGAAGGCTTATCACCTTGAACCAGCAATTGAGGACGTGCGCCCTTACATTGGAAAAGAAACGATGATTCTACCACTTCTGAATGGGATGTCACACATAGACAAGCTGGTGGAATCATTTGGTGAAAAAAACGTCCTTGGTGGGCTTTGCTTTGTGGAATCCACCCTTGATCAGCATGGAACCATCATTCAAACTAGTCCTATTCACGACTTAGTTTACGGTGAAAGAAATGGAGAAAAATCTGAACGAATAACACGTTTAGAGAACGTTCTTAAGGGGACAAAAGCCAATTTTCTGCTTTCAGATAAGATTAACCAAGAGATGTGGGTAAAATATTTATTCATATCCACACTTTCCGGTATCACCTCCTTGTTTAGGTCTCCAATCGGACCCATTCGTGAAAATAAAGAGGGATTAAACACTATTGAGAAGGTGCTGCAAGAAACGGCTACCATTATGAGAAGTATCCATGCACCCCTGCCAGAAGGTATTGAAGTCTTACAAAAGAATAAATTAATGGCTATGAATTATGAGATGAAGTCCTCGCTCCAACGAGATATGGAAAAGAGCTTGCCCATTGAAGCAGATCATCTATATGGATATTTATTAAACATAGCCAGCCAACATACTATTGATGCTTCCACCTTAAAGATTATTTATTTAAATTTAAAAATTTATGAAAATATGAATTTTTAAGATTGCAAGCAAAAATCTACGTTTGGGGAAATATTTATAACATTTTTATTTCCCTATTTTCTTTTTTATTTTCTTATAAAGACGATAGCCTTTCCTTACACCATCCACGATAAAAAAGGGGATGGGCGGATGGAATTTAAGTATATAGGGCCTATAAATCTTGTAATATGCTTTTTTCAAATCTTTCCACTTGTGACAGACACCCTGTTTATAGAAATCAGATACATCTACTATATATCCTCTACCATTATGCATCACGACGTTTTTACCATGAACATCAAAGGGATTTAAGCCAACTTTTCTTGCATATTCTAATCCAGCATCGATATCCTGAATCACATTTTCAGGTATAGGTACACCCTTAACTATAGCATCAAATAAAGTAATCCCCTCCAGCTTTTTTAAGATCAAATAATTCTCACCATAGTCTAAAAGCCTGGAATAAGATTCATGGTTCCCTAATTTTTTATATACCTCTATTTCCTTCTTTAGTTCTTCAGGTTTCCGTCCATATATTTTTACAACCCAGTTTGGGTTGGACTCATGAGCAAACACTCCCGCGTAATTCCCGCTACCGATAGTCCTCCATGAATTAGATTGATTTTTTACAATAATGGGATCAAATGGGCTGGGCGACCGTAATTCAATTTTGGTTAATAACTCATTTTCTATTAGCTTTATATATTGTGCGATTTGCATCCGTACCCACCTTCTCTACGCTTCCGTTCATATTACATAAATCATAATGTTTTTACCCCATTTCTTCAACCGAATCTTTTCAGCAGTACGAAACCATAGTACACTTAAAAAAAGTTATCATTTTTCTATTTTTTAGCTCTGTGAAACTAGTGTGCTGATTTCCGCTCCAATCAACAGAGGGGCAAAAATCAACATCCTATAAACAAAGCCTATTAATTAAAAGTGAGGAGATACTGTGAATTTTCCCATTTTAGAAACAAAGAGACTGAAGTTAATTGAAATTACTCATCAGCATGTTGATTCCATTTATGAGGTATTATCTTTAGAAGAAGTAACACGTTTTTACGGAACGAATCGTTTTACCCTGCCGATTGAAGCTTCCAGATTAATTGACATGTTCCACAAAAACTTTCATGAAAAAAAAGGGATCCGCTGGGGAATTAAAGTAAAGGAAAATCAAAGGATTATTGGGACAGTAGGTCTGAATGCTTTACATATGAATAATAAAAGGGCTGAAATTGGCTACGAACTACATCCCGCGTTTTGGAGAATGGGATATGCCTCTGAAGCTATAAAAGAAGTATTGGCGTTTAGTTTTAATCAATTAAATTTATATCGGTTAGGAGCAGTCGTCTTTCCCGAAAATGAAGCTTCCATCAATTTGCTAATGAAACTAGGCTTTGAGCAAGAGGGCTTTCTACGAGGGTATATCCATCAAAATAATGAATTCCATGATACATGCGTACTTTCTCTGTTGCAGCCTGATTGGAAAAGAAGCCAGGAAAATTAGTTCTCCTGGCTTTCATTATTTTCAAAGAAATTCTTCATTGCCTCTGGATCATGTGTTTTTCCATTGTGATAATAAGGATTATCTTCTGATGGTTCCTTAGGGTCGAGGTTCGTTTTGATTACTAACATCGGTGAAGAAGGACTTTCAGCAATCATTCTGTCATTTAATTGGTCAAAATCAGGCATCTTCTTATTTCCAGGTTGTCTCGGCTCCAACACTAACACCTCCTAGAAATAGCATGCTGATATTGTCAGTTTGCCATTCATTAAATTTCCAAAACCAAATCAGATTCAGAACAGAAAAAAACTAGGAAGTTTTACCTTCCTAGTGTCCTTACTCTTCTTCTGAGCCGACTAAGAACTCTGGATTCAGATCCTCAAATTCTTCGTCGTCTACATCCAATCCCCAATCATCGTCACAGTCTTTGCAGCCTTCAGAACTAACGCGAACACAAACCTTTGTTTCGCCAATTACTTCTACAAGGAATTCCCTTTCGACGTGAACGATGATACGATTACCGTTAGGGGAAATGACTGCTTCCACACAATTTGGCTGTTGCAACACTTTAGCGCAGATCTCACTGTCATCGTGGCAGTCATGGTCACGGTACTTTAACTTGATAACATCAGTATATTGTACTCGTTCAGTTACTACCTCTGTTTTGGTATTATCATTAAACGAGTACCAAACGTTGATATCATAGTGACCGTGAATCTCTACAGTCTTACCTACTTTTTTCGCGTTGTATTTATGGTTGATAATCCAACAACCAAGAATACTTGTTGGACTGTGCGCCGGGCTAATCGTATGATTGGACTGGGTGAATTTACGTCCTTTCGCTACTACGGCCTTCGTAATTATCTCTCTATATTCTCCCATTTCGCGCGAACCCTCCTCATTCAGTTTCATTTCATCGTATGCTAAATTGTAGACTAGTGTGATATATAATTTTGTGAATACTAGTTAAAAGTTTAGTCATAGTTCATTTTATGCGGGATTTAATGGTGTGTGCCTAACATGCCTGTACTTAAAAATGGATGTTTCTTATGTAGATTCAATCGAGGAGAATGCTGATTCTTGAAAAAGAAAAAGGCTGACCCTTTATTTGAGTCAGCCTCTAAACCTAATTAATGCTCATGATCACAATCGTCGTGGCCATCACAAGCTCCGCCGCCATTTTTCAAACTGCCGCCTGTTTCACCCATTAATACATCGCCACCTGTGGAAGTGATAATCTCATCAGTGACTGTGTTTGAAATAGTCGATGCAATTAGTTGCAACAACTCATTAACTTCTAATTGGGATTGCTTAAAATCCTGGACAACAGGAATTTCATCTAGCTCCTGTTCAATTGAAGCAATTTTATCTTCAACTCTCTTTAATGCCTCAGGTTTTCCATAATGCTGCAGATTAACGGCCTGCTTCTGAAGACCTTTCATATCTGCAATTAATGTTTTTACCTTTGGATTTTCATGAATATGAGCTTCTGCTCGTTTGAAGAAGTCTACTTCCTCAGTTTCTGCTATCATGCGTGCTAAATCTGCTGCACGAGAGACGATATCGTCTTTAGTATACTTCGCCACTTTACTTCACCTCTGCTGGTTCTAATTCTTCCACCATTTCTCCGTTTAATGACCATGTTTTTGCTTCTGTAATTTTTACTTTAATAATTTTGCCAATCGATGATTTAGGTGCTACAACGTTGACAAGCTTGTTTCTTGTCGTGTAACCAGCAAGAACATTAGGGTTGTTCTTGCTTTCCCCTTCAATCAGTACATCAAGAATCTGACCTTCATGTTTTTTCATTGCTTCTAATGAAAGGTCATTAACAAGCTTGTTTAGACGCTGTAACCGTTCTTTCTTCACTTCCATTGGAACATTGTCTTCCATTTTGGCCGCTGGTGTTCCTTCGCGTGGAGAATAAATAAAAGTATATGCTAATTCATACCCTACTTCACGATAGAGGGACATTGTCTCTTCAAACTGCTCATCCGTTTCATTTGGATATCCCACAATAATATCAGTTGTCAAAGCAACATTTGGAATCGCCGCTTTAATTTTTCTAACAAGCTCTAAATATTGTTCTCTTGTATATTTACGAGCCATGATTTTTAATACATCCGTTGAACCTGATTGGACTGGCAGGTGGATATGATCCATTAAGTTGCCGCCTTTAGCCAAAACTTCAATTAAATGATCATCAAAGTCACGCGGATGGCTTGTAGTGAAACGAATTCGCGGAATATCAATCTTACGTAATTCGTCCATTAAATCACCTAGACCATAGTTCATTCCTTCTAAGTCTTTACCATAGGCATTTACGTTCTGACCAAGGAGAGTTACCTCCTGGTAGCCTTGTGCTGCCAAATGACGTACTTCCTGGATGATTTCTTCTGGTCTGCGGCTACGTTCCTTACCACGTGTATAAGGTACGATGCAATACGTACAGAATTTATCACAGCCATACATAATGTTAACCCATGCTTTAATTTTGCCACGGCGTACCTTTGGAAGGTTTTCAATAACATCCCCTTCCTTAGACCATACTTCCACAACCATTTCCTTTGACATATATGCTTCATGAAGGATGTTTGGCAGACGGTGGATATTATGAGTACCAAAAATCATATCCACTTGGTTATACGTCTTTAAAATCTTATTAACAACGGACTCTTCTTGAGACATACAGCCACAAACACCTAAAAGTAAGTCTGGCTTCTCTAATTTTAGTGCTTTCAAATGACCTAATTCACCAAACACTTTATTTTCAGCATTCTCGCGAATTGCACATGTGTTTAGCAAAATTACATTTGCATCCTCAGTATTATCAGTAGGCTCGTATCCTAATGCTAAAAAGATTCCAGCCATAACCTCCGTATCATGCTCGTTCATTTGGCAGCCATACGTACGGATATAGAACTTTCTTCCTTCACCCATTCCACGAAACTCTTCTGGAATAGCAAAGTCATTGTGATACTTTACTTCTTCTTTACCGCGTTTCTTCGCATCCTTTAAAGAAGGTGCAGTTATTACTTGCTCAAAGTACTTGCTGTAATCCTTGGCGGATTTTTTGTCCGAAGAATTAGCCGTTTCTACTTGTTGACCTTCTAAACGTTGCTTTTCATTCATTTGGTTCAAAATCCCCTTTCTTACATAGTTAACTGATGGCTTCTATTAATTTCATTAATTATTCTTTGTGCTAAGAATAAATTTTTGGTTAATCTGCACATTATTATAGTATAAAGGTTTACTCTAATGAAAACAATAGAAATCCCTGTAAACACGCCCTTTTAGAGGACATTGCTAATCATTTAAAATAAAAAATTAACCAATTAATAATTGTACTGGATTACTAGTAATATAAATGTGATGTAACTCACTATTTTCAAAAAAAATTCCCGTGGAACAAAGTTCCGCGGGATCTTTTTATTTATTACATAAATTCGCCGACTAATTTATCAAAATAGTTTTGGTCAAGATTTAGGTCCGCTTGAGATAACGGAGCTGCTGCGTACCCTTGGATTAACTCCTGGTAAGATTGACGCTCAGTATTTTGATAGATTAAACCAGTTACAAGACCATTATGCTTCATCAATGTTTGCATAGCCATTTCACGACTATTTGGGTCGTATCCTTCAACATCACTTAGCTTTGTAAGGTTTTCTTTGAACCAGTCATATGTGTTGACCTTATTATAAGTTACACATGGGCTGAACACGTTGATTAGTGAGAACCCTTTATGATTGATACCTGCTTCAATTAGAGCAGTTAGTTCTTTTAAATCAGTTGAAAAGCTTTGTGCAACAAATGTTGCGCCAGCAGTTAAAGCCATTTCCATTGGAGAAATCGCTTGTTCAATGGAACCCATTGGCGTTGACTTTGTCTTAAAGCCAGCTGCTGAACGTGGTGATGTTTGACCTTTAGTCAAACCATAAATTTGGTTATCCATAACAACATAAGTAACGTCGATATTACGACGAATAGCGTGAATCGTATGACCCATACCGATGGCGAAACCGTCACCGTCACCGCCAGATGCGATAACAGTTAAGTCACGATTAGCCATTTTAACACCCTGTGCAATCGGTAATGAACGGCCATGAATACCGTGGAACCCATATGAATTGATATAACCAGAAATACGTCCTGAACAGCCAATACCAGAAATAACAGCTAAATTTTCAGGTTCTAAACCAACATTTGCTGCAGCACGTTGCATTGCCGCTTGTACGGAGAAGTCGCCACAGCCAGGGCACCAGTTCGGTTTAACATTGTTTCGAAAGTCTTTAAAAGTGGCCATTTAGAACAACTCCTTACATTTTGTATAAACTTCGTGCGGCAAGAACGGATTACCGTCATATTTAACATGCTTAACGATTTTTTCAGCATGTCCAACATTCATCTTCATGATATTCGCTAACTGTCCAGTTGCGTTATTTTCAACAACAACAACCTTCTTTGCAGAGCGAACTAAAGGAAGGACTTCGTCTGTTGGGAACGGATGAATTAAACGAACATGAGCATGGTTCACTTTTAATCCGTCCTTCTCAAGACGAGTCATAGCTTCTTCAATTACACCGCGTGTTGAGTTAAAACCAACAAATAAAACATCAGCATCTTCATGCTTTACATTTTTATAGACTGGTGTATCAAAGCGGATATTCTCGACTTTACGGAAGCGCTTATCCATTTGAGCAATTCGGTTAGGAGCTGACTCTGATGGTTTACCAGTTTCATCGTGTTCTACACCAGTTACATGGTGAATACCATTTTTCATACCAGGAATAACACGTGGAGATACGCCATCTTCTGTCACTTCATAACGCTTGAAATAGCCATTGTTTTCGTTCGCAGGAATGTCTCCTGAAACTAACTTACCTCGTCTAATTTCTACTTTACTAAAATCTAAAGGTTCAACTGTTTGTTTACCTAAAGATAGTTGAAGATCAGTAAGTAGAATAACTGGGCACTGATATTCTTCTGCTAGATTGAATGCTTCAGCGGCATCATAGAATGCCTCTTGAACTGTACTTGGAGCCATAACGATCTTTGGAATTTCACCGTGAGTTCCATAAATCATAGCCATTAAGTCTGATTGTTCTTGTTTTGTTGGTAATCCAGTAGATGGACCGCCACGTTGAGTATCAACGATAACAAGTGGAGTTTCTGTAATACCAGAAAGACCAATTGCTTCCATTTTCAAGGATAATCCTGGGCCAGCAGAGGCTGTAATTGCACGAACACCACCATAGTTAGCACCAATAGCCATTGTACATGCTGCGATCTCATCTTCTGTCTGAATAACTGTTCCGCCAAGAGCAGGAAGCTTTTTAATTAAATATTCCATAATCTCAGAAGCTGGAGTAATTGGGTATGCAGCCATAAATCGGCATCCACCAGCGATCGCACCTAATGCAATTGCATCGTTCCCAATCATAAACATACGCTTCTTACCATCAGCTTTTTCAAGCTGCATAGTTTGGACACCTGCTCCAAGTTTTTCTTTCATATAATCATAGCCGGCTTTAATTGCATCCATGTTTTTCGCAACAACTTGTTCGCCTTTTTTACCGAAAATTTCATGAACTACTTCTTCAAAAACTTGAATATCCAAGTCTAACACAGCAGATGTTGCACCAATAGCTACCATGTTTTTCATTAAAGAAGTTCCTAGTCCAGTAGCAATTTCTGTAAATGGAACCGCATACAAGGAAGCTTGTGTATCTTCAGGTTTCTTTGGATCGAATTTGGAGTCAGCTAGAATGACACCTTTGCTATGAAGCTCTTTGTAGTTTACATCAACAGTTTCCTGGTCAAACGCTACAAGGATATCTAGATCGTCAGAAATAGAACGAACTTCAGTCGTACTTACTCTGATTTTATTGTTTGTATGACCGCCTTTAATACGAGATGAAAAGTGACGATAACCATACAAGTAATATCCCAGGCGATTCAGTGCGATTGCAAAGATTTCCCCAGTACTTTCAATACCTTCCCCTTGTTGTCCGCCAACTTTCCACGAAAGTTGATTGATCATGACTTACACCCCTTTGGATATGTAAAAAATAAGTTGATTGACCATACTAAGTGTAGCACTTTTCCGAGTAAATCACTAGAAATTAGCCCATTTAAATACTTTGCAGACTAAAAAATAGAATCAAGGATACGTACTAAACGCTTACAATTCTAGACCTATGGACTAAAAATTGCAACCCTTTCACGCGAAATATTGTCTAAAATATGAATATTTTTTTATTATTTGAAATTAACTGTGTTACTTTAAAGCAAAAAATAGATAAATAGCAGATAAAAACTGTTATTCTAATGCGGTTTTGCACGATTCATCACTAAACACAACTTCTTTTTTTTAAAATTTTCCTTGTATATCAGAATAATATTTTTATATGCACTAACAAGCCCTAGACATAAAAAAACCCGCTTGTGTTCAAACAAGCAGGAAAATTTTTGCCCCCCGGAAAATAGTCTATCTCTTTCAACGTGGTTCAACAATCAGTTTGATAGCTGTGCGTTCTTCCCCATCAATTAAAATATCGGTAAACGCAGGGACACAGATTAAATCAACTCCGCTAGGCGCTACAAATCCTCGTGCAATTGCTACTGCCTTTACGGCTTGGTTCAATGCACCCGCACCAATGGCCTGTATTTCTGCTGCACCTCTTTCACGCAGAACTCCGGCAAGTGCACCAGCTACAGAATTAGGATTAGATTTTGCTGAAACTTTTAATATTTCCATTCCTAGCTCCTCCTTAAAAAATCCCGATCCCGCATGAGCAGTTTCATGTACAAATCAGGTTATAACTATCCACTGCTACTATATTCAGCCTGCAAAAGACATATTCCGGCTTGGACAAAAAAAATGCGTTGTCTCCCCTTGGTACACTATGGAACATTCCCAATAAAAAAAGAGCAAAAGGGTTCTTTTGCTCTTACGAATAAAACGGATGGTCATCATTTATTAAAATCGGACTGATTTTTTTCGTCAATCCTGTTTTTCGATCTAGTTCAATATAAACAGCGCTTAACTGATTTCTACCTGAGGTAGGAACTTCAAAACGGACTGGAAGGCTGGTTAGGAACCTCTTAAGGACAGCATCTCTTTCAACACCCAATATGCCGTCATATGGACCTGTCATACCCACATCTGATAGATACCCAGTCCCAGAAGGTAGAATCCGGCTATCAGCTGTTTGCACGTGTGTGTGGGTACCAACAACTGCTGATACTCTTCCATCTAAGTACCATCCCATGGCTTGTTTTTCACTCGTCACTTCTGCATGGAAATCAACAAAGATAAATGGGGTTCTTTCCCTTGCTTTTTCAACTAACTCATCAGCTTTTTTAAATGGACAATCTAATGGTGCCATAAAGGTTCTTCCTTGGAGGTTGATGACTGCAATCTCAAAGTCATTAACTTTAAAAAAAGCCATCCCTTGCCCTGGTGTACCTTCAGGAAAATTCGCTGGCCTTACCATATTTTTTGCCGAACCGATAAACTCAAAAATATCACGATTATCCCAAGCATGATTGCCAAGCGTTACTGCCTGTGCCCCATACCCTAAAAATTCCCGGTAAATTTTTTCTGTAATTCCCTTACCTCCGGCAGAATTTTCCCCATTGATAATAGTAAACGTTGGCCGATATTTCTCTTTTAATTTTGGTAAATATTCCTTCACCATGTCCCGGCCTGGTGAGCCGACCACATCTCCGATAAATAGTAAATTCATTATTTTTCCTTTCGTCAATAAGTAATTTTAGTTGTCTCAATTGTATCACAATCAAAATAAATTAATCTTGTACCAAATAAATAAAGCGGTGCAAATGCACCGCTTTATTTTGCATATTCTACAGCTCGTGTTTCACGAATAACTGTGACTTTAATATGTCCCGGATAATCTAGCTCTTCTTCAATTCGCTTACGAATATCTCGTGCTAATCGATGAGCAGCAAGATCATCAACTGCATCAGGTCTTACAATAATACGTACTTCACGACCAGCCTGTATCGCAAAGGATTTCTCAACTCCCTCATAGGATTCAGAAATCTCCTCAAGCTTCTCTAGGCGGCGGATATAGTTTTCAAGAGTTTCACTACGTGCACCTGGTCTAGCAGCTGACAATGCATCAGCAGCGGCAACCAGTACGGCGATAATGGATGTTGGTTCTGTATCACCATGGTGTGACGCAATACTATTAATAACAACTGGATGTTCTTTGTATTTGGTTGCCAGTTCAACCCCAATTTCTACGTGGCTACCTTCCACTTCATGGTCAATTGCTTTACCAATATCGTGAAGCAATCCTGCACGACGAGCTAGAGTTTCATCTTGTCCAAGCTCAGCAGCTAGTAGACCTGAAAGCTGTGCCACTTCCATTGAATGCTTTAATACGTTTTGACCGTAGCTTGTACGGAACTTTAAGCGACCAAGAATTTTAATAAGATCTGGATGGAGTCCATGCAC
The DNA here is from genome assembly GCF_047302305.1 of Neobacillus phoenicis. NCBI lineage: Bacteria > Bacillati > Bacillota > Bacilli > Caryophanales > Bacillaceae > Neobacillus > Neobacillus phoenicis. The sequence continues at coordinate 4,071,892 of NZ_CP154847.1, forward strand.
ACCCACTTCAAAAGTGGTCTGCTCACCGACTTCACGAATATACTCATCCACTTCGCGACGAGATTTTTCTACCATTTCCTCAATACGTGCAGGATGGATTCGGCCATCTTGTACTAGTTTTTCTAGTGCTAAGCGGGCTGTCTCTCGACGAATAGGATCAAAGCCTGATAGAATAACAGCTTCAGGAGTATCATCAATAATCAAATCAATTCCCGTTAATGTTTCAAGTGTACGGATATTTCGTCCTTCACGGCCAATAATCCGGCCCTTCATTTCGTCATTTGGAAGGTTAACGACTGATACAGTCGTCTCCGCAACATGGTCAGCAGCGCAACGTTGGATTGCTAGCGAAAGGATTTCTTTCGCTTTCTTATCAGCTTCCTCTTTTGCACGATTTTCGCTTTCCTTAATCATTATTGCAGTGTCGTAGACAAGTTCCTGCTCCATCTTGTCAATAATGATCGCTTTCGCTTCCTCACGAGTTAAGCTCGAAATCCGTTCGAGTTCAGTTTGTTGTGTTCTTACCAACTCGTCCACTTTGCTTTCCATCTCTTCAATATGCTGTTGTCTTTGGTTTAGAGAATCATCCTTCTTTTCTAAAAGATTTTCACGCTTGTTTAACGTTTCCTCTTTTCGATCTAAATTCTCTTCTCTTTGCAGTAAACGGTTTTCTTGTTTTTGCATTTCATTTCTTCGTTCACGAACCTCACGCTCTGCTTCTGTTCGAAGCTTGTGGATTTCATCCTTTGCTTCCAGCAAAGCTTCTTTTTTCAATGAATCAGCATCACGTTTAGCATCTTCAAGAATCTGCTCTGCAGCATTCTTTGCACCAGCTACTTTTGCTTCAGCAATGGATTTATGAACAAAATAGCCAACAACGGCACCGACGATAAGGCCAAGCAAAATGGAGATGATAGTAATTAGGTCCATCGTTACACCTCCTCTTGCTATGAACTTTTGTTACATTTTTTAAGTGTCGGCATGTACATTGTTTAGACTCAACATACAGCAAGCACCAGGGCTTTTCAAATTGTAATATTACCAAAAATGTAAAATATACATGTTAATTGTAAAGCTGTGAATATTCATTGTCAAGGCTTAGTCCACAAGGCTTTTTGAAATATTTAGAATTCGTAATCAGTATTTAACCAAGTAACAAAGAAAACAATTGAATAATTATTCATTAATTTTAATTATTATTCAACGTTATCAAAAAAGCAAAACCCAAAGAGGGCTTTGCTCTATTAATTATCAAGTAAATTAAATTCCTCTTCTTCTTCTGCTTCCGTTACGAACTTTTCACCATCTAAGCCGTAGTGTTCACGGATTTTATTTTGAATTTCAAGACGGACATCAGGGTTTTCTTTTAAGAAAAGCTTGGCATTTTCACGACCCTGGCCTAGTCTTTCATCATTATAGGAATACCAAGAACCACTCTTCTGAACGATATCTAGTTCGGAGCCCAAATCGATAATTTCGCCCTCTTTGGAAATACCTTCTCCATACATAATGTCTACTTCTGCCGTACGGAAAGGAGGAGCAACTTTATTCTTAACAATCTTTATCTTAGTCTTATTACCAACGATATCATTTCCCTGCTTTAATGCCTCTGCACGACGCACTTCAATACGGACCGTGGAGTAGAATTTTAGTGCGCGTCCACCTGGTGTTGTCTCGGGATTACCAAACATGATTCCAATTTTTTCACGAATTTGGTTAATAAAAATAGCGATCGTCTTTGATTTGTTAATGGAACCAGATAGTTTTCGCAGCGCTTGAGACATCAAGCGAGCTTGTAAACCAACGTGAGAATCTCCCATTTCACCTTCAATTTCAGCCTTTGGTACTAATGCTGCGACTGAGTCAACTACAAGAATATCAATTGCACCACTTCGAACAAGTGCCTCTGCAATTTCAAGTGCTTGTTCACCAGTATCTGGTTGTGATAACAATAGTTCATCAATATTAACACCTAACTTTTGTGCATATGCTGGGTCTAAGGCATGCTCGGCGTCAATAAACGCAGCTTGCCCACCTTTTGCTTGTACTTCGGCAATTGCATGCAAAGCAACAGTTGTTTTACCTGAGCTCTCTGGACCATAAACTTCAATTATACGGCCTCTTGGATATCCACCCACTCCAAGTGCGGCATCAAGTGCTAATGACCCGCTCGGACTCGTAAGAATCCTAGTTTCAGTTTTTTCTCCCATCTTCATGATAGAGCCTTTACCAAATTGCTTTTCAATTTGTTTTAACGCCATTTCTAATGCGGCTTTACGATCACTCACGAATTTTTTCCTCCCTTATATATAAACACATGCTTAAAATCTATCAATTTAAAACCTATAAATAATATACCCTCTTTTTAGTTTTTTGTCGAGCAAAAAAACGAACATTTATTCGATTATTTTCCAATCAATTTATACTGGGAAACAATCATATTCCCCCTACTTTTTGTATAAGTAGGTATAAATCTCAGATTTTAAATGTGATTTGGGTAAATTATCAAAAATCTTTTTTTGAGAATAATTGTTAGATGCTTGTTCTATATGACCGGTTCCTCTTTTTTCTCTATGTTCGGGCTCATAGACTGCTTCTATGCGACCGATTCCTCTTTTTTTCTCCTGTTCGGGCTCATAGACTGCTTCTATGCGACCGATTCCTCTTTTTTTTCTCCTGTTCGGGCTCATAGACTGCTTCTATTCGACCGATTCCTCTTTCTAACCCTATGTTCGGGCTCATAGACTGCTTCTATTCGACCGATTCCTCTTTCTAACCCTATGTTCGGGCTCATAGACTGCTTCTATTCGACCGATTCCTCTTTCTAACCCTATGTTCGGGCTCATAGACTGCTTCTATGCGACCGATTCCTCTTTCTTTTCCCCTGTTCGGGCTCTTAGGCAGCAAAAACCGTAACCACCCCCACCGTCACTCACTCCATCTAGTCGTATAGACTATATAAAGAATAAACTTAGACAAAAAAATCACAGAACACTATTTAGTATTCTGTGACTCTTTTAAATTACGCAATATAAAGTAGCTGCCGTATTTCACCGCACGGTTTCGTATCGCTTCCCTCGTTCCTCCAAGAGAAAGCTTTTCAACCCTCGTCGGCAACCCTTTCATTGCCATTCCAATATAAACGGTACCTACAGGCTTTCCTTCCACCTCAGATGGACCGGCAACACCCGTAAAACTGATCCCGATATCCGTCCCCAAAATCCTCGCAGCATTTTCAGCCAACTCATGTGCACATTGCTCACTTACAGCGCCATGCTGATCTAGCGTTTCCTGTTTCACTTGTAAGAGCTGATGTTTTACCTCATTTGAATAACAAACGATTCCACCTTTAAACACTGTACTCGCACCCGAGATAGACGTTATCTCTTCCTGAAACATGCCTCCCGTTAAACTCTCTGCAGCTGTAATCGTTAGTTTTCTCTCTTTCAACATCTTTGTTAGTTCGGCCAATAATGACGTATTATCATAGCCATACAGAAACTTTCCGACACGCTGAGAAATCTTAGCTTCTACATCATCAAGCATAGAAAGAGCAATATTCTCATCCGTATGCTTAGCAGTCAGCCGTAACGTAACCTCTCCATCCCCTGCAAGTGGAGCAATCGTTGGATTGCTTTGGGCATCAATCAAATCCATGATTTCTGTTTCCAATGCTGCTTCCCCGATACCGAAAAACCGCAGCACTCTTGAAACAATTTTCTCATTCGATTGAGCCTTCGATGAAAGTGCTTTTCCCCCATAATGAAGAAACATTGGTTCCATTTCCTTAGGAGGACCCGGTAGAAGCATATAGGTATGGCTTTCACCACTTACAACCATTCCTGGCGCCATGCCATGATCATTCGGCAGGACTTGTGAGCCTTCCAATACATGTGCCTGCTTACGGTTATTTTCAGTCATTTCACGGTTTATCCGCTTAAAGAAAAGCTCGATCGATTCTAACGCAGCTTCATCCATAATCAATTGTTTACCAAGATGACGAGCAATGGTTTCCTTCGTTAAATCATCTTTTGTTGGTCCTAAGCCCCCTGTAAAGATAATAATCCTGGAACGTTTTTCAGCAATTTCGATCGCCGACTTCAATCTGTCAGGGTTATCACCAACTACAGTATGATAAAAAACATTAATACCCAGGCCCGCCAACTGTTGCGAAATAAAACGGGCATTCGTATTCACAATCTGGCCAAGTAACAACTCGGAACCAACTGCTATAATTTCAGCGTTCAACATACTCTCGCCCTCTTTACAAGTAGATTGATATCTATTTTGAATTCTTTAAGACGTGACTATTTTTAGCAAAATAATCCCAGCCAGACCAAATAGTGAAAATAAGTGCTACCCATAAGGATACTACATCAAATCGGAAAGAGATTAATTCAAAAATAGTATTATGTAAAAGGATAGTTGAAATAGAAACGATTTGTGCCCATGTTTTAATTTTCCCGAGCATATTCGCGGCAACTACCTCGCCTTCACCCGCAAGTAAAAGTCGTAGCCCGGTTACGGCAAATTCCCTACTGATAATAATGATGACAATCCATGAAGGGGCATAAACATCATTCAGTTCAACAAGAACAATTAAAGCAGCTGAGACTAGTAATTTATCAGCTAACGGGTCAAGAAATTTCCCCATATTTGTTACCATGTTATACTTACGAGCATAATGACCATCAACCCAGTCTGTTGTTGAAGCTAAAATGAAAATTAGTGCTCCTACAAAGTGAGTAACTGGCAGATCTACACCGAATAGGTGCATGTCACCCCAATCAAAAGGTGCAAGCATAATAATCAAGAATAGTGGAATTAATAATATTCTTGATACTGTAATTCTGTTTGGAATATTCATAATTTTCCTCCGCGTAGTTATTGAAAGCGAAAATAGTCATCAATTGATGACTATTCGCTTTTCAGAACATATTGGATCTTGATGTTCTGAACATTTGCTGTTGCTGGAATGGCGTACTCAAGCTTTTGGTCATTAATATAAATTTCAGTGTTAGCCGCATTGCCGACCCTTATGTTCGCCAAAGTTTCTGCTGATAAATCCACGGTTTGACTTGAGGTCCCATTAATTCTAAGCGTGTCCGAAATGAAGGTTTTCCCCTTCCCGTTTTTAACACTAACCCAGGCATCTCCGCCTTTAGCAACCAATTTCACAACAAATTTATCCGCATTTTTCAATTCATAGGTCGTTTCACGACCAGCACTTTGAACGACAGTTAATTCTTGAGTTGGAGTGACCACTTCAGGAGCTTTTTCTTCCTCTTTCTGTTTAGCGGTCTCCTCTTCTTTCTCTTTCTCTTTTTCTTTCTTCTCAGCTTCTTTTGCTTTTTCAAGATTCTCAGACTTAACGTATTTTACTGGGTCGTTTTCTTTACTAAGAGATTCATTAGAGTCACTACCAGCATGATTGGTTACAAGAACATAGATGAGACTTGCGAGCCCAACCACAAAGACCCCAATTAATATTTTCGGTAGTAGATTCAAAATTTTTGAATTACCTTCATTAATTGTTTTATGAGTCTTTACTCTAGATAACTGCTGTGGTAATTCATCATGGTAAGCAGCCGGAATTTCACTTTTATAGGTCTCAAATATTTCGTCGGGATTAAGACCTAGCGCCTCAGAATATTGCTTAATGAATGCGCGAACATAAAAATTTCCGGGCATACTTGCATAATTTCCTTCTTCTATACTAATTAAATAACGCTTTTGAATTTTTGTCATGGATTGTACATCATCCAAGCTTAATCCTTTGGCTAATCGAGCTTCTTTTAGTCGATTCCCTAATTCAGTCAACTGTAACACCTTCCAATTAATTAAAAATCAAAATCTCCAAAATCTGATCCGGAGAACATATTATGTTGATCAACAACCTCATAAGTAATCTCTTCTTCCGCATCATTCCTGAGTTCGATAATATAATCAAAATCATCGAGGGTATACTCAGAATTTTGCACAAAAATATCTGGATGTTCTATTACTTTAACAGAAGGTAAGCGCATGATTTCACGGACAAGTTGCCAGTGACGTTCATTTGCACGTCTGGTTGAAACAATACCATCAAGAATGAATAAGTTGTTTTCATTGTACTCATCTTCAATTAGTTGATTTCGAATGGTTTGTTTTAGAAGAGTAGATGAAACAAATAACCAGCGTTTATTTGCACAGACACTCGCTGCTACTAGTGATTCGGTTTTGCCTACTCGCGGCATTCCTCTAATTCCAATTAACTTATGTCCTTCCTGCTTAAACAATTCTGCCATAAAATCAACTAATAATCCAAGTTCATCTCTAACAAAGCGAAAGGTTTTTTTATCATCTGCATCTCTTTGGATATAACGACCATGTCTAACAGCTAATCTGTCTCTTAGTTTTGGTTCTCTTAGTTTAATCACTTTTATTGTGTCCATTGTATGTAAAATTGACTCAAGTCGTTTAATTTGATCGTCATCTTTTGCGAGTATAAGAAGTCCGCGTCTTCCTTCATCCACACCATTAATAGTTACAATATTAATTGAGAGCATCCCCAATAGGGATGAAATATCCCCCAAAAGACCAGGGCGGTTTTTTTGAATCTCATACTCTAAATACCATTCTTTTTTCATTATAAAAAACCCCCTACTAAGAAGTTTCGACATTTTTTTCACAACTAATCATCTAAACCTTATAATAAATGATTTTGAATGAAGATGAAAGAAAAAACAAAGATTATGCCCTATTTATATGTAATAAAGGAAAAATAAATTTTCCAACAAAAAAAGAGAGGATAACTCTCCTCTCTTCTAGCGGCTTCCGTTATTTTGAATAAGTTTAACCATCATATTAGCAATAGCCTGCTGTTCATCTTTATCAGCAACTGACCAAAGGTCTGCAAGCATTCTTTCTTGCTCATTTTTTGGTTCAACTTGCTTTGATAAGTAATCACCAATTTGAAACGCTAAGTTACCAATAGCCCCTTCACTCATACCTTCATTTTGTGCATGATGAAGACGATCAGCTAAAAAGTCTTCCCATTGTTTCCAGTTTTCTAAAACTGACATGACATTACCTCCTTTAAAATAGTACAAGGTTATTTTGCGAAAAAGAGGTGTGTCCTATACATGAATAACTTGTGAATTTTATTTCCGATTACAATAAACAATGTATATTTATGTATACCAGCCGCCATTAACGGAAAGTACTTGTCCAGTGATATATGAGGAGTCTTTGGAAAGCAAGAAAATGACTGTTCCTGCTATTTCTTCAGGCAACCCGAGTCTTCCCATAGGGATTTCTTCACACAATTCCTCTATTTCTTCCTCATTAAAGCCTTTCATCATGGGCGTGGCCACTGCTCCAGGAGCAATCGCATTCACCCGAATCCCATTTAAGGCCACTTCTTTACTGAGGGCCTTTACAAAGGCACCTTGCGCACCCTTTGCAGCGGAATAAACCACTTCACATGCCGCACCCGTTTGACCCCAAATGGATGAAATGAAAACAATACTTCCAGACCCTTTATGTAAAAACTTCGGCAGCATTTCCTTAGTAAGCATTATTGGATTAAGAACGTGCACATTCATCAATTCTTGCGCATCTTCCAGCTCCATATCCATGAGCAGCCCATAATGACTATTCCCGCTACAATGAATGATGGCATCTAAGGAAAAAATTTGTGAAGCGATTGTTTCATAGCCCCTTGAATTTGATAAGTCTGCCTGAATGGGTAAATACTCCCCGCCAAATTGTTCAAGCTTCTCCATTAACTCCCTAATAGAATCGCTATTCTTATTATAATGTACATACAAATGATACCCCTCAGCTGCTAACCTAAATGCAACCGCTTGTCCTATTCCACCACTTGCTCCCGTAATGAGTGCGTATTTTTTCATTTTATGATCACTCTCTCTATGTAATACCAGGAGAAAAAGCGCCGCGTAAACGACGCTTCTTCCTTTATTTTTTCTTTGGAATGACTTGGCATACTGAAAAGCGTTCTTCCGAGATAACTTCTGCTGCTAATGATTGAACATCCTGTAGCGTAATATTTTCTAATGTAGGAACGACATCAAATAAATTCATATCATTAAAGGCATACCTCGTGAATTGATTGGCAATATATTCTGGCGAGTTGACAGCACGTAGAAAAGCACCAATTTTTTTCTTCTTTGCCCTAGCAAGCTGCTCTTCAGTAATAGAACTATTCTTTTTTGCATCCAAAAGTATCTTTTCTAATCTCTCAGCTAATTGATCTGGTTCTCTTGTGTCTCCACCCACCATGGCAAAGCCAAAACCTTGTTCTTGTGTATAGTCGAATGAGAACGTTTCATCAATTAAGCCCTCACTGTAGAGCTGATTATAGTTTTCAGAACTTTTTCCGAATAACAAATCTAACAGAACATTCATTGTTAGCTCATTTTTAAGCATTTCCTCTCCCATTTGATCAACATGGAGGGCTTTGATTCCTACTAATGTTTTTGATGTTTGAACATTCATTTCAAGCACTTGCTTATTTTCTGCAGCCTGAGTTGGTTCTGAATCAAATTTACGTTTGATTTCTGGCTGGTCCTTATAATCCTTCTTCGCCTGGTTATCCCTTACTTGATTCATTATCTTTTCAGGATCGACAGGTCCAACAATAAACAACAGCATATTACTTGGATGATAAAAGGTATTATAACATTCGTATAACCAATCCTTTGTAATATGGGAAATAGATTCAATTGTTCCGGCTATATCAATTTTCACCGGATGATTTTGATATAAATTTTGAATCAAACCAAAGTATAAGCGCCAATCGGGATTGTCATCATACATCGTGATTTCCTGCCCAATAATCCCTTTTTCTTTTTCCACCGTTTTCTCAGAAAAATAAGGCTCTTGAACAAAATCAATCAATGTTTCAAGATTCTTTTCCACATCAGATGTGCTAGAAAACAAATAGGCGGTTCTTGTAAAAGAAGTAAACGCATTTGCAGAAGCCCCTTGACGACTAAATTGCTGAAATACGTCACCATCTTCTTTCTCAAAGAGTTTATGTTCTAAGAAGTGAGCGATGCCATCTGGAACCTTCACGTATTCGTCTTTCCCCAATGGAATAAAGGTATTATCTACAGAACCATATTTTGTCGTAAATGTCGCATATGTTTTATTAAAGCCATTCTTCGGTAAAATATAGACGTTGAGGCCATTGGACATTTTTTCATGATACAGCTCTTCTTGAAGTTGGTCAAAATTAATCTTCTCCATTATTTGCCCGCCTCCATTCCGGTTAAGAAATAAATAGTATCTAAATCGATTTTGTTTGCAACTGCAACAATTTCTTCTTTTGTCGTTTTATCCATCTCCGTCAGCCATGTATCAAGCTTAATATCAGTATGTGCCACAACATTATGATAAAGGATTTCCGTTAGACCACGAGAGGTATCAATGGTTTCTAAGATTTGATTTCTAATGACCGCCTTGGTTTGCTCCAACTCTTGGTCAGTGAAATCTCCCTTTTTCATTGCCTCCATCTGCTCATTGATTATTCCTATTGCTTGATCATAGTTTTTTAAATCAATTCCTGACATGACCATCATTAATCCTTTATGGCTTTCTAAGCGGCTGGCAGCGTAGTAGGCCAAGCTTGCTTTTTCGCGTACATTTATAAATAATTTTGAGTGTGAAAATCCTCCAAAAATCCCATTAAAAACCTGAAGTGCAAAATAATCCGGATCTCCATACACAATATTTGTACGATAACCGATATTTAGTTTCCCTTGTTTGACATCCTGCTCTTCTTTAACCTCATTCACTTCGGATCTCTTATTCACTTTTTCCCGCTCTATCTTTTTGGGTGTGCGATTTTCAAATTGAAGTAGATCTGAGGCTATCTTCTTAACATCTTCTTCATTTACATCACCAATTACATACAAGTCCATTTCATCCTCTAAAAAAGCAGTTTGAAAGTACTCATATAGGTTTTCAGGTGTAATTGCATCAACATCGGCTGTATCCCCATTTACCTCTAAAGCATAGGGCTCATCTTTACACATTTCTTGAAGTAGCCGAACATTGGAATAGCGCATTTTATCGTCAAATACAGATTGAATTCGTTGCTTCTGGGCTCGCTTTTCTTTTTCTACGGTTTCTTTATCAAAAGCACTACCTGAAACATTTGGATTAGTTAAGATTTCTGCTAACAATTCAAACCCTTTCTTTAATAATGGGCTAGAATCACTTAGAAATTTTTCATTTGCTATCTCTAAGGAAAAACTGATGACATGGTATTCACCTTTTTTAGATAAATCCACAAATAGAGTTGCCCCATATAATTCATCTAGGTAAGAGCGAAGTGCCGTGGTTGAAGCGTATTTTGCTGAACTACTTTGTAATACTTGAGGAAGAAGGGCTCTTTTCGTCACATCTTCTTTTGTTAATGGTGCCTTCATTTTCCAAACGAAGGTATTCGTTTTATATTTATCAGTTTGAATGACATGAAGTTTATACCCTTGCATTTCCAATATTTTTTCTGCAGTAGCGTCCATTTACATCCTCCTTATCGGTAAAGGTTATATATTACAATATGTAAACATTTTTCTTTATATCTTTTCCTTTGTAATAAAACCTATACTTATTACTATAATTTGACAAGCTTGTTTTATACAAGTAAATGCGATTATAAATAATAGACCGAATTAAAATTAGAAGTTGATTTCCGCTCCAGACACTTCGCTTTCCGCGGGCGTGCCGGGGAGCCTCCTCGTCGCTTGCGCTCCTGCGGGGTCTCCCCTGCCCCGTACTCCCGCAGGAGTCTTCGTGCCTTCCACTCCAATTTACATTGTCTATAAGATCAACCTTGAAACACAGCATAAAAACCGAAAAGCTCCCAGTGGGTAACTGAGAGCTTTTTCTATGATTTTAATTAACGGCTTCCCTTGATATAGTGAGTACCAACTGCTTTTGGTGCATCGGCACGACCGATGAATCCTGTTAGAGCTAAGATTGTTAATACGTAAGGAGCGATTAGCAAGTATACGCTTGGAATTTCCTTTAAGAAAGGTAAACTTGATCCAATGATACTGATACTTTGAGCAAAACCAAAGAAGATTGCTGCTCCTAATGCGCCAAGTGGATGCCATTTACCGAAAATCATTGCTGCTAACGCCATGAAACCTTGACCACTGATAGTAGAGTGGCTGAAGTTAGAAGTGATGGATTGTGCGTACACTCCACCGCCTAGACCGCCAAGTGCTCCAGAAAGGAGAACACCTAGGTAACGCATTTTTGTTACATTAATACCCATTGTGTCAGCTGCCATTGGGTGTTCACCAACAGAACGAAGTCGAAGACCAAATGGAGTTTTGAAAACGACATACCATACAATAATGGCAACAAGAATTGCTAGGAAAGAAGTCCAATAGGTGTTTTGGAAAAAGATTTTTCCAATAACCGGAATGTCTTTTAATACAGGAATATCAATTTTGCTAAAGCCTTTAGAAATAATTCCAGTTTCACCTTTATCATAAATAAGTTTGACAAGGAACAAGGTAAGTCCTGTTGCTAATAAGTTGATCGCAACACCAGATACGGTATGGTCAGCACGGAATGTAATAGACGCAACCGCATGGAATAATGAGAAGAATGCTCCAGCAGCCATAGCTACTAATAAAGCAATCCACGGTGTAGCATCACCAAATGTATCAAACGTTGTTAAGTTGAACACAATGGCTGTAAATGCCCCTATTACCATTAAACCTTCAAGTCCAATATTTACTACCCCAGAACGCTCTGAGAAAATACCGCCTAATGCAGTGAAGACAAGTGGAGCTGCCCATAATAATGTGGAAGGAACTAGAATTATTAAGATGTCCATTAAACTCAACTTACTTCACCTCCTTCTTACTGATTCTGTCAAGAAATACTCTGATGATGTAGCTTGATGCAACAAAGAATACAATTAAAGCAATGATGATATCAACTAATTCATTAGGAACACCTGCTTCAAGAGGCATGTTTAATGCTCCCACTTTTAGAACACCAAACAGAATAGCCGAGAAGAAAACACCTAATGCTGTATTTCCACCTAGTAAGGCAACAGCAATACCGTCAAACCCTACTCCAGAGAATCCACCTTTAACCGCTGCATATTCGAAAGTACCAAGACCTTCCATTGCTCCTGCTAATCCAGCAAAGGCTCCTGAAATTAACATAGAAAGGATAATATTCTTATTAACGTTCATACCAGCGTAATGCGCAGCGTGCTGGTTAAATCCTACTGATCTTAATTCGAAACCCCTTGTTGTTCTTTCTAATAAGAACCACATAACAAAGCAAGAAAGGATAGCAAGAATAATTCCCCAGTGAAGTCGTGAATAATCAGTTAGACTTTCTAACCATTCAGATCTTAATGTAGCTGATTTATGAATCGGACCTGTATTATCACCTTTTTGTGATATTAGGTTACGAATAATATAGTTTGACACATGAAGTGCGACATAGTTCATCATAATTGTTACGATTACTTCATGAACACGGAAACGTGCTTTTAATAAACCAGGAATAAATGCCCAAAGTGCACCTGCTACAATTGCCGCTAAAATAGCAAGCGGTAAATGAATCACACGAGGAAGATCAAAAGCAACTCCCACCCAAACAGCAGCTAACCAACCAACTAAGAATTGACCTTCAACCCCGATATTGAACAAACCAACTCGGAAGGCAAAGGCAACAGCTAAACCGGCTAATATATAAGGTGTAAATTGTCTAATTACTTCCCCAATATAATAAATATCTCCAAATGCACCATTCCATAATGCTGTAAAGGCTGCAATCGGATCATAACCACTGACAATCATGATAATTGTTCCTACAAGGATACCTAATAAGACGGCAATAACTGGTGTTAAAATACTTCTTAACCGTTTAGACATTTGTTACTTCACCCGCTTCCTTTCTATTCGATCCAGCCATCAATAATCCAAGCTCCTGCTCATTTGTTTCCTTCGGATTTACGATAGCTACGATTTTCCCCTCGTATATAACAGCAATGCGGTCACTAACGTTCATAATTTCATCTAATTCAAAGGAAATAAGTAGAACTGCTTTACCATTATCGCGCTGCTCGATTAAGCGTTTATGAATGAATTCAATTGCCCCAACATCCAAGCCTCGCGTCGGCTGTGCCGCTATCAGTAAGTCAGGATTGCGGTCTACTTCACGACCAATAATCGCCTTCTGTTGGTTACCACCTGAAAGTGCACGTGCTAACGTGTACTCACTAGGCGTACGAACATCAAATTCACTAATTAGTGATTTTGCTTTTTTATAAATTTCCTTGAAGTTTAAAACTCCGTTCTTAGAAAATGGTTTTTTATTATAAGTCTGTAAAACCATGTTTTCTCCGATTGGGAAGTTTAATACTAACCCATGCTTATGACGGTCCTGTGGAATATGGCCCACACCCGATTCTGTAATATGCCTCGGCGTTTGATTGATCAATTCTTTACCGTTTAATTTTACACTTCCGGTTTCAGCTTTTCGCAAGCCAGTAATTGCCTCAATAAATTCTGACTGACCATTACCATCAACCCCGGCAATACCAACAATCTCTCCAGCACGTACAGAAAGATTCAAACCATTAACCACTGTCACGCCTCGCGGGTCTTTAACGACCAAATCACTAATTTCAAGTACATCTTGTTTTGGAGTTGCTTCTTTCTTTTCAGTTTTGAAGACAACATCACGGCCAACCATCAAGCTTGCAAGCTCATTAGGGTTGGTTTCACTAACAGTAACCGTTCCAATCCCCTTACCTTTACGAATAACGGTACAACGATCGGAAACTTCCATAATCTCTTTCAATTTATGAGTAATAAGAATAATAGATTTGCCTTCTTTAATAAGCGTTTTCATTATTTGGATTAATTCTTTGATTTCCTGCGGCGTAAGTACAGCTGTTGGTTCGTCAAAAATAAGAATTTCTGCACCACGATAAAGAGTTTTTAAAATTTCAACCCTTTGCTGCATACCTACTGAAATATCGGAAATTTTTGCTTGAGGGTCAACCGCTAAACCATAGCGTTCTGAAATCTCACGCACTTGTTGTTCGGCATTTTTAATATCAATTCGGCCAGCAGAGGTTATTTCTCTACCTAAAATAATGTTTTCAGTTACTGAAAATGTATCAACCAACATAAAGTGCTGATGAACCATTCCAATTCCTAAATCATTTGCAATGTTCGGGTTAGAAATGTTTACAGGCTTCCCTTTAACGCGGATTTCCCCCTGCTCTGGTTGATATAAACCAAATAGAACATTCATTAAGGTAGATTTCCCCGCACCATTTTCACCAAGTAATGCGTGAATTTCACCCTTTTTTAATTGAAGAGTTATGTTATCATTCGCAACAAAGCCATTAAACTCCTTACGGATGTTAAGCATTTCAATTACATATTCCATCTCTTCTCACTCCCTGTGACATGATAAAGGAAAAATTGACCAGAAGTAGTAAGAGGTCAGACCTTTCCGAATTTTAAAAAAACAGGGATTTCCTCCCCAGTACAAAATCTTAAATGAAAAGTAGAATTTCTATTCTACACTTCAGTTAAGATTCTTTATCAAGGTAAAAGCGGGCTAGGTTTCACCAACCCGCTTTTTTCCTCACAAAAATTATTTTGCGCTAAAAGTTTTTAATTCATCACGAGTTCCAGGAACTTTTACAGCACCTGATTTAATCTTTTCAATCCAATCTTTAACAGCAGTTTCAATTGCATCTTTACTTGCAGCTTTGCTGTTGATTGGTGCTAAGCCAACGCCATCCTCAGCCAAACCATAAACGATTGATTGGCCGCCAGGGAAGTTTCCGTCTTTTGCTTTTTTAGAAATGTCTATTACGGCATTGTCAACACGCTTAAGAGCTGATGTAAGAACGATATCAGGACCCATGTTTGCTTGGTCACTGTCTACGCCAATTGCCCAAATTTCACGAGCCGGATCTTTTTTCTTTAAATCATTTGCTTCTTTAAATAATCCAACCCCAGTTCCACCAGCTGCGTGGAATACTACGTCTGCGCCAGAAGAATACATTTTAGAAGCGATATTTTGACCAAGTTCTGCTTTGTCAAATGCTCCAGAATACTGTACATCAACTTTTACTTCTGGCTTAGCAGCTTTAACACCAGCTAAGAAACCAGATTCGAAACGCTCGATAACAGGGATTTCCATACCACCGATGAAACCGATGTGGTTAGATTTTGTTGTTAGAGCTGCTGCAACACCAGCAAGGAATGCTGCTTCTTGCTCTTTGAAAAGAACGCTAGCAACATTTGGTTGTTTAACTTCAGCATCAATGATAGCAAAGTGTGAATCTTTTTGTTGTTTCGCGATTTCTTCTACTGCAGCTTGCATTAAGAAACCGATACCGAATACTAAGTTAAAATCTTGACGCGCAAGAGTATTTAAGTTTGTAGAGTAATCTGCATCAGACTTAGATTGTAGGTAATCAAATCCACCTTTACCTTTTTTCAATCCATTGTCAGCACCAAATTTTTGAAGACCTTCCCATGCTGATTGGTTGAATGATTTGTCATCAACACCACCGACGTCAGTAACCATCGCAACAGAGAATGCTTTTCCTTTTTCTTCTCCACCTTTAGATGTTTCGTTTTTACTTGTGTCATCGCTTTTTCCACAAGCACCTAAAAGTGTTCCAGCAGCAAGAACTAAAGATAGCGCCATTCCAATTTTACGCTTTTGCAAGGTATTGTACCCCCTATGATATGTTTGATATAGTAGAAATTTTCGCAGAACTGAGTGCGTTTTCATCACGTATTAAAAAAATTAAATACGTTTCCTTAAGACATGAAAACTAAACTTGTCTGCTTTAAAATAGTTTACCGAATATAGGACTGGTTCATCCATTTCATCGAAGTGCATTTGCTTTAAGACTAACAATGCAGTTTCAGGATCACATTCTAGAATTGGGGAAATTTTCTCATGATAGCCTATTGGCTCGATTTGGGCTACCGCGTATGTAATTCTTCGGTTAGCCTCTTCATCCAATATGCGGAAGAAACCTTCCTCATAGGAAAAAGTTTTAGGCAAAATCCGTTCAGGAACCTTGTCAATACAGTAGACAACTGGTTCACCATTTGCGGTTCTAACCCTCTCCATCACGAAAATCTCCTCACTTGTAGAACATGAGAAACGACGAATATCCTCTTCGGTAGGCCCTTGTGTTGATGAGCTTAAGAAAATCGTTCCTGGTTTCATACCAGCTTGTTTAATCATGTCAGTGACACTATTAAGTTGTTCAATCCCTGAAGTAAACAGTGGCTTTGCATTAACGAAGGTACCAACACCATGGCGCCTTATGATAACGTTTTCTTCCTCAAGAATACGTAAAGCCTCTCGAAGTGTTGCCCTGCTTACACCAAGCTGTTTAGCAAGATCGAATTCGGAAGGTAATTTTTCTTTTTCTTTATATATTCCATTTTCAATATCCTGCTTTAACCGATCGATTACTTGTAAGTATAAATGCCGGTTATCTGACTTAATTGACATGCTGTATCCTCCAGGCTTTTTCCTAAGACATCAGACATCTGATATCATTCCTACTAACCGAGATTATAGTAACATTTTTTTAGTGATAAATAAATAGGTATTCAAAATTTTGTCGAAAAAAGGTTCATTCTTGAAAAATGTCTTAAAGTTGTTGATATTATTGCGTTAAAATCTGCTATAATATATTCTTTCTATAAAAATCTATAGGTATTTCACAGTAGAACATAGGTCTTTTTCATCATTTATATAAGCGTGCGCCTAATACTATAGTATGGGACATGTGGAAATTTAGTATAAAAAAAAGAGCCATTGGCTCCTTTTTTTATCTATGAACTTTGCTCTTCTTTAGGCTTTGTCTGTAAGACCGCACGAGGCTTACTTCCTTCATATGGTCCTACTACACCACGCGCTTCCATTTCATCTATTAGACGCGCTGCTCTAGTATAGCCAATTCGGAAACGACGCTGTAACATTGAAACAGATGCTGTTTGCATTTCAATAATTAAATCAACAGCCTCATCATATAAATCATCCTCGACAGCCCCTGTTACTTCCGGAATATCATCTGGAATCATTTCTTCTTGATATTGTGCTTTTTGCTGCGAAATGACAAATTCAACGGTATCCTCAACCTCTTGATCGGAAAGGAATGCACCTTGGACACGAACAGGCTTTGATGCTCCCACTGGCAGGAATAACATATCCCCACGCCCCAGCAGCTTTTCTGCTCCACCCATATCTAAGATAGTTCTTGAATCCGTTGCACTGGAAACAGCAAAGGCAATACGGGAAGGGATATTTGCTTTTATGACACCTGTAATAACATCTACAGATGGCCTTTGGGTAGCGATAATTAAGTGAATTCCAGCTGCACGAGCCATTTGCGCCAATCTTGTGATCGAATCTTCTACATCTGAAGAGGCAACCATCATTAGATCCGCTAACTCATCCACTATAACGACAATATAAGGCAATAACGGCTGTTTGTCATTTTCCTCTAGATTATGTCTTCTCACATGTTCATTATAGCCCTCAATATTACGTGTTCCTGTGTATGAAAATAATTCATACCGTCTTTCCATTTCACTCACAACCTTTTTCAAAGCTTGTGAGGCTTTTTTCGCATCCGTCACAACTGGTGCAAGTAAATGTGGAATTCCATTATAAACATTTAGTTCCACCATTTTCGGGTCGATCATCATCAACTTTACTTCATGGGGCTTTGCCCGCATAAGGATACTAGTTATGATTCCATTAATACATACACTTTTCCCGCTTCCGGTAGCTCCTGCCACAAGGAGATGGGGCATCTTATTTAATTCGGCCAGAACAGCCTCACCCGTGATATCTCTACCAAGTCCGATTAGTAATTTAGCATCAGGCTTATCATTCTGAGTAGCATCTAATACTTCACGAAGAGAGACCATGGCTACCTCTGAATTTGGCACTTCAATTCCAATAGCAGACTTTCCTGGAATAGGTGCCTCAATTCTTATATCCTTGGCAGCAAGTGCTAAGGCTAAGTCATCACTTAAGCTAACAATTTTACTTACCTTTACACCCACATCTGGGTGCACCTCATATTTTGTTACAGCTGGTCCTAAATGAACCTGTGTGACTCTCGCCTTAACACCGAAGCTTTGAAAAGTTCTCTCAAGCTTTGCAGCATTTGCATGAATTAGTTCATACTCACCACTTTGATCTGTTTTCTTTGGAAGCTTTAATAATCGAAGAGGCGGCAATTCGTATGCAACATTTTCTACTTCGGTAAACGTGATAGGGGGTGCTTGATCATCTTCCTCTTCCATGTTTCCTTTATTCCCTTGCGGTTGTTCATTTTTACTTTGCGAACGTATATCTACCGATTCTTCCATATAGGCTTTGTCAGCAAAACTTGAAATAATAGGCTCAGGAACTGTTGTTTCCTCCTGCACTGGCGTATGTTGAACGTTAATGACAGGTCCACTTTCCTGTGCAGTGTTTTCCTGTTGTTTAGCTTTTTGTTCCTTTTTCTCATTTTTCCGCTCTTCTTGTTTTTGCTTCCATTCTGACATATCCGTTTTAAATGCTTCCCATTGATTTTTAGAGAAATCGACCAGCGTCAGCATAATCTTGCCTATGAAGTCTCCAAAAGATTTGCCTGTTAGTAAAACAATGCCAATGATAATAAATATAAATGCAATGATCTTAGTACCAGTTTCTGCGAACAGGTACTGGAAAAGCGCAAATAAAATAGCTCCAAGGATACCACCGCCAAGGTCGGTTGTACTTGTTTCCCCTCGAAGTTCCATCATGAATAATTCCCATGTATTACTAATGACACTTGGATCTTTAAATTTCCCATCATTCGTAAGTAAGTGGAACAATGTAACATGGCTTAATAAAAGGATTGCAGAAACAATAAAATAGCTTCCGACTAATTTAATATGAAAGAAAAAGGGGATTTGTCGCTTCCACATTAAATATACGCTTAATACTACCATCCCCAGCAAACCTAGCATATACCATTCACCCATCCAAAATCTAAAGAAAAGGACAGTAGCTTTCCCTACTGCTCCTAGTTTTGCAATGGAAATAATGGCTATAGCTAAAATAGCAAGCGCTGTTAATTCATATTGAACCGTTCGTTTTAAATGGTTATCTCTCTTTTTGGGTTGTCTTCTCTTTTTTTTGGCCATCTAATCACCTTATACGTTAGTTATGGTATATTATTCCACAATATTACTATTAGTTAGTATGTATAACATAATAAATAATAGAGAAATGGAAGAAAGCAGCCGATTTGGCTGCTCTTTTCTTTGTATCCTGATTATACCATAATCTATTACTGCATTGCGGACAAACCTTCTTGGACGCCGAAAGAAATTTTAGCTCCAGGGCAAATCCGTTCATCTAGAAAGTGCTGTGGATCACTGCTTAGAATTCGGATTACTTGAACATTTTGCGGATCCATTTGCTCGACTAGGAGTGGAACTCCTTGATAGGTTATCATTTTTTGCTGCTGAAATGAGTCTTGCTCAGTTGGAAATATCAGTTCATTTGGCATCATTGTATATAAAATCATTGAATCAGCCCCTCATTATTTTCCTTACGAAGGTCGATCATTTCATTCAGTTTCTTCATAGCTGGCCCCAATCCGCCCACTTCATCAATTAATCCAGACGTCACGGCGTCCGCACCAATTACATTTGTTCCAATATCTCTAGTCAAATTACCCTTTGCAAACATTAAGTCTTTAAAGGTATCTTCGGAAATTTTCGAATGCTTGGTAACGAAATTTACTACCCTTTCTTGCATTTTATCTAAGTATTCAAAAGTTGCAGGAACACCAATGACGAGGCCAGTTAATCGTATTGGGTGAATCGTCATTGTAGCTGTTTCTGCAATAAAAGAATAATCACAGGAAACAGCAATTGGAACACCGATTGAATGTCCGCCTCCTAGAACAATAGAAACAGTTGGTTTCGATAAGGAGGCTATCATTTCAGAAATGGCAAGTCCCGCCTCAACATCCCCTCCAACTGTATTTAAAATGATGAGCACTCCTTCAATCTTAGGATTCTGCTCAATAGCTACGAGCTGTGGCAATAGATGCTCATATTTAGTGGTTTTATTTTGAGGAGGAAGTGCCATATGACCCTCAATTTGACCAATGATCGTTAAACAATGAATTCTTGAATCTGCAGATAGTTGTGGAACATTCGTTTGGCCAAGCTGCTGAATTTTTTCTATTAAACCTGAAGCAGGCTTTTCCTCTTTTTGAGGTTCTCCTCCATCTTGGTTACCAGTTTCATTCTTTTGTATATCGTTATTCATCCAAATACTCCCTTCAAAGCATGATATATTTTAGTATTGACCTATGATTTGATTTCATTCTACTAATCCATATAAAAAAGGTACTGGATTATAGTCCAGTACCTTCTTATTTACACTTCCATAATTATTGGTAAAATCATTGGTCTTCTTTTTGTTTTTTCAAATAAATAGCGATTTAATTCATCTCGAATTTCTTGTTTCAAGCCTGCCCATTCAAATGAACCCTTAGCGATTGTTCGATCCACAATATCCCGTACCAATTTAGTCGAATCATCCATTAATTTTTCAGATTCTCGAACATATACAAACCCTCTTGAAATAATTTCAGGACCTGCTGCAATCTTCTTTTCTTGTTTCGTCAAAGTTACAACAATAATGAGGATGCCATCCTGAGATAAAAGCTTACGATCCCGCAAGACAATATTTCCAACATCCCCTACACCAATTCCATCAATGAGGACATTACCAGAAGGAACCTTACCTGCCAGCGCTAGCTTTCCTTCTTTCCATTCCACCACATCACCACGGTCAGGAATCACAATCTTTTCATCTGTAAGACCGCATTCAAGTGCTATTTTCCGATGAGCTTTTAACATCCGATACTCACCATGAACAGGAATGAAAAATTTTGGCTGCATTAAGTTAATCATAAATTTTAATTCTTCTTGACTTCCATGACTCGATACATGGATAGTCCTTTTACCAGATATAACATTAGCACCCGCTCTAAATAACATATCAACTGTTTTAAATAAGAATACTTCGCTACCCTTTAAAGGGGAGGCTGCAATTAGAACAGTATCGCCTGACTGAATATTCAGTTGTTTGTGTGTTTGCTTTGCCATCTTTTGAAGCGCTTCAATTGGTTCTCCTTGAGTGCCCGTAGCAAGTACGACAATTTCTCGGTCTTGGTAATTCTTAAGCTCATGAATGGGAATAATTAGGTCTTCATCCACTTCTAAATAGCCCATATCAAGTGCAATATGATAAATACGTTCTAAACTTTTTCCTACTACTGCAACTTTACGACCGTTATCCTTAGCCACATCAAAAATATGCTGGATTCGGTTAATATCTGATGCAAAGCACGCGGCTATGATTCGGCCTGGTGCATTATAGAAAGCATTGGATAATTCTCTTTCAACAATCGCTTCCGAAGTTGTATAACCAGGTTTTTCTGCTTCTGTACTATCTGAAATTAAACATAAGACACCTTGGTCTCCTATGGCTGCCATTTTACCAATTTCGGGTTTATAAAGTTTCGTTGCTGCCTGATCAAATTTAAAGTCACCTGTATACACGATAATTCCTTCAGACGTATGTATGCAAACTCCGACAGAATCAGGGATACTATGATTGGTCCTAAAAAAGCTTACATTTACTGAATCTAATTCTACAACTGTATCCGAGTTTACTTCAATAAAGTTAGCATTGCTGTAATATTCCTGTTCTTTAAGCTTAGCAGCTGCAAGTGCCAGGGTTAACTTTGTTCCATAAACAGGTACATTTACTTGCCTTAATACATAGGAAAGTGCACCAATATGATCTTCATGTCCATGTGTTAAAAAAACAGCTTTTACTCGATCTTTATTATCTCTTAAGTAGGTTAAATCAGGAATGACCATATCGATGCCAAGCATTTCTTCCTCGGGGAACATTAAGCCGGCATCCACGATCAATATGTCTCCATCCACTTCTACTAGGTACATATTTTTTCCGATTTCTCCTACGCCACCAAGTGCGATAAACTTAATGGTTTTATTTTTTCTCTTTATCAAGTTTGAATCCTCCTATGTTGAGTAACAATTTAATTTCTTGAACTTTTTTTATTCCGTTCGAAATCAGTTATCATTATTATACTTGAAAAAAGAAAGTGTTTACAACTTAAAAAAGCTTTTTTACCTTTGGGTATGACTTCAAAAAAAATGGCTCTGTTAAATTTGCCTGTTGATTTCCGCTCCAGGCACGAGCGGTTCGTGGGTGTTTCGGTGAGCCTCCTCGGCGCTTGCGCCTGCGGGGTCTCCCCTGAACCATACTCCCACAGGAGTCTTCGTGCCTTCCGCTCCAATCAACAGGGTATATAAATCAACACTGTTCTTTATCACAGCCCAAAAAAAGAAAGAGACTGACCTATACAGGTCAGCCCTCTAAAAATTATTTTTTATTTAAAATTAATTGTAATGTTGCACGTTCCTGTTCTGTGAGGCCCACTAGTGGTAACCTGACTGAACCAACATCTAATCCAGCTATCTGTAAAGCTGTTTTAACAGGTGCAGGACTTGGAGCTGCAAATAATCCCTGCATCGTTGGAAGAAGCTGTTGATGAAACAGTGCAGCCTTTTTGTAATCTCCATCAAAAAAGGCTTTAACCATTTCCTGCATTTCATTGCCAACCACATGCGATGCCACTGAAACCACTCCGGCACCACCAATTGATAGGACCGGTAATGTCAAGCTATCATCCCCGCTATATAAAACAAACTCATCATCCGTATTTGCAATGATCTGTGTCATTGCATTTAAATCTCCACTTGCTTCCTTAACCGCAACGATATTCGAAATCTTTGAAAGACGAACAATCGTTTCAGGAAGTATATTTACAACCGATCTACCTGGTATGTTATACACCATAACTGGCAGAGAAGTTGCTTCTGCTACAGCTTTAAAATGCTGATACAAGCCCTCTTGATTTGGTTTATTGTAATAAGGTGCAACAACCATAATGGCATCAACACCAAGCTGCTCTGCCTTTTTTGTCAACTCAATAGAGGCATACGTGTTGTTACTTCCCGTACCAGCTATAACTGGTACTCTTTTGTTGACAACCTTTACCACATGATCAAATAACGCAAGTTTTTCTTCTTTTGTTAACGTTGGTGATTCCCCTGTCGTACCAGCAATAACCAGTGAATCTGTTCCATTCTCTATGAGGTAATTTACCAATTGAGTTGTCTTAGCAAAATCTATATGCCCTTTTTTATCAAAAGGGGTTACCATTGCTGTAGACACCCGTCCGAAATGAATCATTGTTCTACTCCTTTCGTTACGTGCCACTTTTGAAAAACGAAGATGCTTCTACTTCCTAATTTCACTCCAATGATCACAATTACAAATCTGAAAGATAGAATTCTACTGACTCATCTTCCAATTGAAACGCGTCATGAAGTGCGTTGACGGATTTAACTAAGTCATCTTGTTTTACAAGTACCCATATAGTTGTATGACTATCAGCCGATTGTAAAATACGAATTCCCTGATCTGAAAGTGCGGTTACAATCTTTGAAGTAACACCAGGGACACCCGCAATTCCGGCACCAACTACTGAAACTTTTGCACAATGTCGCTCAATAACAGGGTCATGCCCTAGTTCATTTAATACCTTTATTGCCCGGTCTGTCATCTCATCTGTTACTGTATAAACTACACCATTGGGCGATATATTGATAAAATCAACACTGATCTTTTCATTTGCCATTGCCTTAAAAACTTCAGCCTGCAAATAATATTGATCCTTTTTAGCAAAAACCTTTATTTGAGTAACATTAGAGACATGAGCAATTCCAGTTACCACACGCTCTTTAATATCGCTTCCCCGATTATTTTTATTTAGGGTTGTAACTAATGTTCCTAAATTATCGGAATAAGTGGAACGAATACGGATTGGTACCTTTGCCTGCATCGCAATTTCTACTGCTCTTGGATGGATGACCTTAGCCCCCTGATAAGCCATGTTGCACACCTCGGTGTAAGTAACAACAGATAGCGGACGTGCATTTTCAGCAATACGTGGGTCTGCAGTCATAATTCCTTCGACATCAGTAAAAATATCGATCCATTCAGCATTGAGTGCAGCACCTAATGCGGCAGCGGATGTATCACTTCCACCACGTCCAATGGTGG
Source organism: Neobacillus phoenicis (assembly GCF_047302305.1). Lineage (NCBI taxonomy): Bacteria > Bacillati > Bacillota > Bacilli > Caryophanales > Bacillaceae > Neobacillus > Neobacillus phoenicis. The sequence continues at coordinate 4,096,156 of NZ_CP154847.1, forward strand.
TAATATCCCCATTCTTTGCCGCTCCTTGGAAGCCAGCCACAACAACAACATCCGTATTTTCTAGTTCTCTGAGCAATCGCTCACACTTCATATCAGTAATCTTTGCATTTGTATGGTCATTATTTGTACGGAATCCTGCTTGAGCACCTGTTAAAGCAACAGCATTAATACCGCTGTCTAGTAACATATTAGCAAACACGACACTAGATATAATCTCCCCACAGGACAATAGTAAATCATGTTCTCTTTTTGAGATTTTACTTAGATTCCCACCAATTAACGATAACAGTGTATCGGTTGCATATGGGTCGCCTTTTCTACCCATTGCCGAAACAACAACCACCACTTTATATCCATCCGCTAATGCTTTTTCAATATGGCCTTGGGCATGCTTTCTACTTTTTTCATCCTTTACAGAAGTCCCGCCAAATTTTTGAACAATAATTTTCATGGTGACACCAAAACCTGCCTTTTGGTTGTAACTTTTATTTTACTAAACCTAATTTAACTAAGCTTTCCGCAATTTGTACTGAATTCCACGCAGCACCTTTTAGCAAGTTGTCAGAAACGACCCACATATGGAAACCACGGTCTTCATCAATATCTTTTCTAATACGTCCTACAAATACATCATTTTTGCCTACACAATCAGCCGGCATTGGGTATACTTGATTTTCCGGATCATCCTGAAGGACTACGCCAGGTGCATCTTTTAATAATGCTTTAATCTCACTAGCGCTAACATTTCCTTCCTCAATTTCAAAGTATACTGATTCAGAATGCCCTACAGCAACTGGTAACCGAACACATGTTGCAGAGACCTGTAGCTCAGGTAAATGCATGATTTTCTTTGTTTCATTAATCATTTTCATTTCTTCGTAGGTATAACCGTTATCTTGAAATTTATCAATTTGCGGAATGGCATTAAAAGCTATTTGATAATGATTTTTGTCAGATTTTACTGGAAGAATATTTGGTTCAAAAACTTCGCCATTAAGAATTGACTTCGTTTGTTCCATTAATTCTTCCACCGCTGCTGCACCTGCACCAGAGACTGCTTGATAAGTAGAAACGATTATTTTTTTCAAACCATATTTTTGACGAATAGGCTCTAAAGCCACAACCATTTGAATGGTCGAACAATTCGGATTGGCTATAATTCCATTATGATTATGCAAATCCCCTTCATTAACTTCCGGTACTACCAACGGTATATTCTCATCCATTCTAAACGCACTAGTGTTGTCCACGACAATCGCTCCACGCTTAGCTGCTTCTGGAGCAAGTTCTTTTGATACGCTTCCACCTGCACTGAACAGTGCTATTTCAACACCCTCAAAGCTCTCAGGCTTAGCTTCTTGGACGGTATATTCGTGACCATTAACCACTATTTTTTTCCCTGCCGACCGTGCTGAGGATAGTAGGGTTAGTTCTCTGATTGGAAAATTCTCTTTCACTAATGTTTGGATCATTTGTTGTCCAACCGCTCCTGTTGCTCCAACTACTGCAACGTGAAATCCATTATGCTCTCTCATTACATGTTCCCCTTTCAATCTTTCATCCTGAACATGGCTGGTATTTTTGAAGGTCTTAAAGGAAATGGCATTCTTATTGCCAGCATGTCATGTATAGTTTATAACCCTAACAGTGGAGCCGTATTTGAGAAGCTCCACTGTTAAAAGATTAATTTATTTTAACATATTCCTCAAAAGAAATAACCTTTTTTGATGATGAAAGAGAGAGAGAGTTATTCAGCGTCTTTATATCTTTCAATTAGCACGGGTTGAATCTGTCTTCCTTCAATCGCTGCTTCTACTGTCTCCGAAAGCATCGTCATTCTAGCAACCATTGAGTTTGGTTTTTTTATTGGATCATCCTGCCCATAAGGAATAAAAAATATATGTTTAGTAGCCATCAGTCGCATTAAGTTTACCCCATTTAAACCGAGTGCATCATTTGTTGAAATACCAAGAACAACTGGCTTTAAGTTTCTTAGTGTTGCTTTGGCTGCCATTAACACCGGGCTATCATTCATAGCATTGGCAAATTTACTCATGGACACACCTGTTAAAGGGGCAATGACCATACAATCAAGTGGGAATTTGGGACCAAGTGGTTCTGCTTTTACAATTGAATCAATTACCTTGTTTCCTGTTAAGTCCTCAATGCGTTGAATCCAATCCATCCCCTTGCCAAATCGTGTATCTGTATTTTGAACAGTAGCGGTCACTACTGGAACAACCTCCGCTCCTGCTTGAACAAGCTTTTCTATCTCTGGAAACACCGCATCATAGGTACAATGGGATCCAGTTAGTCCAAAGCCTATTCTTTTACCTATTAAACTCATTTCACTTTCCCCTTTCGCTTTCGTAAATCATCTTGAAGCAGTTGGGCAAGAACATTTGCCAAAATTTGACCTGCAGTTTTCGGTGCAACGATGCCTGGTAGTCCAGGAGCGAGTAACGCCTTTATTCCTCTTTTTTCTGCATATCGGAAATCAGTTCCACCAGGCTTTGAGGCAAGATCAATGATGAGAGTGTGTGAAGGTAATTTAGAGATAACCATTGCCGTAACAATTAAATGTGGTGCTGTATTTATTAAAATATCAGTATCCTTTACTTCATTCACAAGATTATTTAAATGGAATGGCGTTAAACCCATTTCTGTGATCCTTGCTAAATGTTCACTTCTCCTTGCTCCAACCTTAACCTTAGCTCCAAGTGCAGCAAACGTTCGTGCTACACTCATCCCTACCCGGCCCAGGCCCAAAACAGTAATATTTGATCCGTGTATCGTGAAATCAGTATGCTGGATCGCCATCATAATTGTTCCTTCCACCGTTGGAATCGAATTATAGATAGCTACATCATCTCTTTCGAATAATTGGATGAGTGTTCTTTTGTTTTCTTTTGTTATTCCATTTAAATAAGAGTTACTTATTCCTGAGTAAATGGAACAATGTTCAGGCGTCTTACTAAGTAATTCACCAGTTATAACAACCTTTTCATTGGAAAAGATTGTTTCTACCTGGCCTTCCAAATTTGTACCTGGCACTGGTAAAATCAGTGCGTCCATATTAGAAAAATCGACCTCATCCAGCTTTTCCTTGACCGCTCCTGTAAAGGCATGATCAAGCTGTTCAAAACCAATAAGCGATAATTTCGCGTCCAATTCGGTTAACTTGCGGATGATTTCCAGCTGTCTGGCATCACCGCCAATCACGGCTATCTGCATCCCTGTCAGCATGAAAACATTCACCTTCTTTTTTATAAAAATCCTTCTAGGTATTCCTTTTCTTCTTATCACTTCACCATCTTATGTAAGTTCCCTTCATTCGGTGAGTTTTCCACTCATGTTAAAGAAAAAAAGCCCAAGCAGATATTGTTCTGCTTGGGCTTTTTTTCGAATTTGTGATTCTATTCTTCTTCCGGAACATCAATAATAATCATATCCGATCCGATTTTTTTTATATGTCTCCAAGGAACTCTGATTTCTTCACCTTGTTTCCTAAAGCCAAACCACTTTAATGAAGGAATAAGCAACGCCTGTATTTGTCCTGTGCTTTCATTGATTTCTAAGTCAGTTTGTCCGAGGACACCAAGCCGTTCAGCCTTTTTTACATCAACAATCTCTTTCCCACTTAATTCACTTAACCTCATATCTCCAAAAACCTCCCTCTTCCCCTTTTCTATTATTTTATAGAAGGAAGTTACTATTTAGACTAAAGAAAAAACAGTTCGAGATAATCGAACTGTTTTAGAGCTTGTTGAGAAAGTGTATTTTTCTCAGATATATTTATTAAATGTTACTCCCTGCTAACTGGCCTTTTGATTTCCGCTCCGTGTACTCGCTTTCCGCGGGGAGGTCCTGTAGGCTCCCCGGCACGCCCGCGGAAAGCGAAGCGCCTGGAGCTCCAATCAACAGACCTGTTAAAAAGCATATTCTATTTACGCGACTAATTAGCTCGTTTGATAACTAAAGCGAATAAATAAAATAAAAGGCTATCGATAGTTTTTCGACAACCAAAAAAACAGTTCGAAAACTCGAACTGTTTTAGTGATTATAATTTAGAGGGAAATTCACCATTAGGACTTATTAATGTAACGGAATATTTATCCGAAAAAATAGTTCTTGCCATTTCATCCACACTATTTTTAGTCACTTGATCGATTTGTTCAATAATTTCATCAAGTGAACGGTGGCGTTTTAACAGTAATTCATTTTTACCATTACGACTCATTCGACTGTTCGTACTTTCCAAACTTAACATCAAACTGCCTTTCAGTTGCTCTTTACTATTGGTCAATTCCTTTTCAGTTATCCCAGTTTGTTTTAATTTATCAAGGGTTTCCTGTATGGTTTCAAATAAAACATCGAGTTGCTTCGCGCCTGTTCCTCCATAAACAGTTACTACACCACTATCCTGATAAGCAGAATGATAGGAGAATACTGAGTACGCCAAGCCTCTTTGCTCACGAACTTCTTGAAATAGTCTGGAACTCATACTACCGCCCAAAATATTGTTTAAAGTAATTAAGCTATAGATATCCTCATGACCAACCTTCAATCCTTCAAATCCAATACATAAATGAGCCTGTTCCGTTTCCTTCTTGCGTGACAAGCGGTTTGCATGGAAAGTAGGAAGATTTTCAGGTGTTTCCTTTGACCCACCCTGGTAAGCACCAAAATAATTTTCAACCTCTTTAATAAAGGACTCTGATACATTTCCAGCTATTGAAATGACCACATTTTCAGGTGTATATCTTTCATGGATGTACTCCTTTAGGGAATCTCCTGTAAATGTATTCAATGTTTCCTCTGTCCCTAGAATCGGATAACCAAGTGGGTGGTTTTCATAAACAGCTCTGCTTAGTAAATCATGTACAATATCATCCGGTGTATCTTCATACATTTTAATTTCTTCAAGTACTACATTTTTCTCTTTTTTCAATTCTTCTTCCACAAAAGTAGAATTAAAGAACATGTCAGCTAAAACATCTAATGCAAACTTTGAATGTGTATCCAGTACCTTTGCATAATAGCAGGTATACTCCTTAGATGTAAAAGCGTTAACTTGACCGCCAATGCTGTCAAAGGATTCGGCAATTTCCTTTGCTGAACGTGTTGATGTTCCTTTAAAAAACATGTGCTCTAGGAAATGGGAAATCCCATTTGTTTGTGGATCTTCATTTCTTGAACCGGTTCCAATCCACACACCAATTGCGACAGACCTTACAGTTGGTATGTTTTCTAATACAATTCTTACTCCGTTTTGGCAAGTGTACTTATTAATCATCGACTTCCTCCTGTCTTTAAACAGCAGATGCTACTACTCCAATTATTTATTATACGTTTTTATAGATATTTTCTCCAATTTTCTGATAGATTCTCACAAATTATTTTATTATTCTCGCCTCGCTCATTAACTCTGAGACCGTACCAATCTCTAAATCCTTTTGCTCGATAAGAGAAATGAGCCTGTCAAGTGACTTTGCAGTTGATTCTGTTGGATGCATGAGAACCATGGAGCCTTTATCAATTTTAGACATCACTCGATTTATTAAGACATCAGGTGATGGTTTTTGCCAATCAACCGTATCAACTGTCCACATTACGGTTAACATATTCAGTTCATCTGCTACTTTTATCGTCTCTTCCCGATAGCTGCCACTTGGAGGCGCAAACCAAACTGGTTTTTCCCCTGTAGCCGCTTCAATAATGTTGTTTGTCTTTATTATTTGATCCCTCGTCTGAGCTGCAGTAAGTTTTTTCATGTCTGGATGAGAATAGGAATGATTACCTACTTCATGCCCAGCACTTACAATCATTTTGGCAACATCGGGATTCTTTTTAACCCAATTTCCTTCAAGGAAAAAACTAGCGGATACATTGTGTCTTTTTAATGTGGCGAGCATTTCAGGTAAATATTCATTTCCCCAAGCCACATTAATAATAAAAGATACCATAGGTTTGTCTGGATGCCCTTTATAAATTGGGGTTGGTGGTAAATCCTTTAGATGAATCTTCGGTTTAACTTGGACAAATTCTAATTTCTTTTCATCAAAGACGCCTTTACTTTTCATGTTTTTATATGAAGCGCCAATATCTACCTTTAGGCCATTATATCCTGGAATAGCCTTCCAAACCCTGTCAACCTTAGCATCGGAAGGTGGTATTTCATATGTAGAAGCATTTTTAATAATACTCTGATATAGAGAATCTGACTGCTTCACTGTCGGAAGAGCCGAATCCCTTAAAGAGGATACATATTTGTTCACAAATGGATTATTAACGGAGATCCATGCACTCAAACAAATAACTAAAAATATGCTGACCTTTTTCATTTACCTTTCCCCCTTCCATAAAGATTATGTATAGGAGGGACAAGGTAGAACTTAAAAGGCGGAAGCGCCTTGTTCAGCCCCGACAGGCAAATGTTCTTCGGCGAGAAAAGTCCGCCTTTTGACTTTTATTGCCGAAGGTTATTTGACCCGAGGGGCTAGGCGCTGGAGCTAGATTCAAACAACAATTCCTGTAAAAAAAAGAGTCAGGGTAGCCCCTGACTCATATAAATTGATCACAGCCTTGATTTAGCCTGAGTTTCATTATTTATTATTCTTTATTCTCAGCCTTTTCCCGCTGCTCTTTTAACACGGCTTTTCGAGACAAGTTGACTCTGCCTTGTTTGTCAATTTCGGTTACTTTAACTAAAAGCTCATCACCGATTTTAACAACATCCTCCACTTTTCCTACACGCTCTTCAGCAAGTTCGGAAATATGGACAAGACCATCTTTTCCTGCAAAGATTTCAACGAAGGCTCCGAATTTTTCAATTCGCTTAACCTTACCAAGGTACATTTCACCAACTTGAACCTCTCTAACGATATCTTCGATGATTTTTTTCGCTTTTTGATTCATTACTTGATCGGTCGAAGCAATAAATACCGTTCCATCCTGCTCGATATCGATCTTAACACCAGTTTCTTCAATAATCTTATTGATTTGTTTACCACTTGGCCCAATCACATCACGAATCTTATCCGGATTGATAGTCATCGTTAAAATCTTAGGTGCAAACTGGGAAAGCTCTGCTCTTGGCTCTGTAATGGTAGCTAACATCGAATCCAAGATGTGCATTCTTCCTACTTTTGCTTGTTGCAATGCTTCCTCTAAAATATCGCGAGAAAGACCTTCAATCTTAATATCCATTTGAAGTGCGGTTACTCCTTTAGCGGTACCGGCTACTTTAAAATCCATATCTCCAAGGTGATCTTCCATCCCTTGAATGTCAGAAAGTACGGTATAATACTCACCTGATTTGACAAGACCCATTGCGATTCCTGCTACAGGCGCTTTAATAGGTACACCAGCATCCATCATCGCTAAAGTACTAGCACAAATACTTGCCTGAGAGGTAGAACCATTAGATTCAAGCACTTCAGATACAAGGCGGATTGTATAAGGGAAATCTTTTTCAGACGGAATAATAGGCTCGAGAGCACGTTCACCTAGTGCACCATGTCCAATTTCACGTCGACCCGGTCCACGAATTGGACCTGTTTCCCCAACACTAAAGGAAGGGAAGTTATAATGGTGCATAAAGCGTTTTTCTTCCTCAATTCCTAAACCATCGAGAATCTGTACGTCACCCATTGCTCCAAGTGTACAAATACTTAAAGCTTGAGTTTGTCCACGTGTAAACAATCCTGAACCGTGAGTACGAGGTAAAATACTTACCTGTGATGACAATGGACGGATTTCATCGATTTTACGACCGTCTGGACGTACTTTTTCTACTGTAATTAGGCGGCGTACTTCGCCTTTAACGATCTTGTCCAAGATTTGCTTCACTTGTTTTAAATCTTCATCTGTTGCTTCTTGTTCCTCGTATTTAGCAATCACGTGATTTTTTACTTCTTTAATTGCATCTTCACGGGCATGCTTTTCTTGAACTTGAATAGCTTTAACCATGTCAGCTTCACAAATTTCTCTAACTTCTGCTTCAAGCTCTTTATCAATTTCATAAAGATTAATTTCTCTTTTTGGCTTACCAATTTCTGCAACAATCTTTTCTTGGAATTCAATTAATTGTTTAATATGGTCATGACCAAACATAATTGCTTCAAGCATTGTTTCCTCAGGCACTTCAAGTGCACCTGCCTCAACCATGTTGATAGCATCCTTCGTGCCAGCAACTGTTAAGTGAATATCACTTTTTTCAGCTTGTTCAACCGTTGGATTGATGACAAACTCATTATTTACTCGGCCTACAATCACACCAGCAATTGGACCTTCAAACGGAATATCTGAAGTACTTAATGCTAAAGATGACCCAAACATTGCCGCCATTTCGGAAGAACAGTCTTGATCTACGCTCATGACAATACTGATTACCTGCACATCGTTCCGGAAGCCATCAGCAAAAAGTGGACGGATTGGTCTATCGATGAGACGGCTCGCAAGTATTGCTTTTTCACTTGGACGTCCTTCACGTTTAATAAATCCACCTGGGATCTTACCAACTGCATATAAACGTTCTTCATAGTTTACTGTTAATGGAAAGAAATCGAGATTTTTTGGTTCTTTCGAAGCAGTTGCTGTACTTAATACAGCTGTATCTCCATAGCGGACCATTACCGCACCATTAGCCTGTTTAGCTAACTGTCCAATTTCCACGGTTAATTTACGGCCTGCCCAATCCATAGAATATTCATGTTTCGTTTGTTCCATATTTGTACCCCTCTCTATCTAAATCACTTTCTTAATCTTGCTAATATAAAAAAAGCCATAAATGCTTATGTTATCAATTTCAAATTAGTATTAGTATGCACATAAAAGTCTTGACTTAAAATTATGTATAAAAATTTCTTTACTTCTCTAATTATGCCTTTTTAGCCTAATAAAAAAGCGGGATAAATCCCGCTTCTGTAAACTAACGACGTAGACCAAGCTTATTGATTAACACACGGTAACGTTGAACGTCTTTGTTACGTAGGAATGTTAAAAGATTACGACGTTTACCAACCATTTTCAAAAGACCGCGACGTGAGTGGTGATCTTTCTTGTGAGTACGTAAGTGCTCGTTCAAGTTATTGATTGATTCAGTAAGGACAGCGATTTGAACTTCTGCAGATCCAGTGTCGCTCTCATGAGTTTTGTACTCATTGATAAGTTCATTTTTACGTTCTTGAGTGATTGCCATCCAGGTTCACCTCCTAGTTTTTCTATCCCCTGTTACCGAGCAAGCGTCGGTGACTCGACTTGCCAAGCAAAGGTTGTTTTTAATACGTATTTAAGAATACATCTTTTTACGTCAAAAAGCAAGTCGAAACCTTATTTTAATGTAAGAAAAACTTTGATAAAAGCGGCTTTAGCAGGAAGATTGTCGATTCTTTTCAAAATATTCTATTGCCTTTTGCTTATCTTTTTCTATTTGACTAACTAATTCTTCAATTCCAGAGAACTTCTGTTCTTTACGCAAGTACAGATGCCATTCGACGACTACTTCTTCTCCATAAATTTCCTGTTCAAATTCAAATAAGTGAACTTCAACAGTTAGTTTTAACGCTTCTTTATTAAATGTTGGCTTATAGCCAACATTACAAACGCCATTATACCAATGACCCTTCACCTTCATTTTTACTGCGTATACACCCAACGGAGGGATTATATACTCTTCATTCAGGTCAATATTTGCTGTTGGGAAACCTATCGTTCTCCCTCGCTTGTCGCCATGAATAACAATGCCTGTTGTCATGTAATATCTGCCAAGCAGTCCAGGAAGTTCATTTACTTTCGCTTCATTTAGCAAGTGACGAATTCTTGTAGAACTGACCTTTTCCTCACCATGATCTAACTTTGGAACAACGGAGTAGGATAATTGATCTCTAGAATGGAATGGCAGGGTTTCCATCGTTCCTTTTCCCATCCGCCCATAAGAATAATCAAAGCCAGCCACTACATGCTTCACATTCAGCCCTATCACATATTGGTCAATGAACTCCTGAGGAAGTAAATTAGCAAACTCTGATGTAAAATGTACAATAAATAAATAGTCTATGCCTAACTCTTCAATAATCTTTATTTTATCTGATAAGGGCGTAATATATTGTACGTGCTTTTTGCTCTTACCCAATACAACAGAGGGATGAGGGTCAAAAGTCATTACTGCACTTTGAAGCCCCTGCTCTTCTGCTTGTCTTTTTGCTTCTAGGATTACTTGTTGATGCCCCCTATGAACACCATCAAAATAGCCCAAGGCCATCGCTAAAGGCGGAAAATCGTTTCTATCTATTTTATGTGGAAAATTAAGCCTTTTGACTTCCAATTGAAACTCACCTTTTCTATACCGAAACCTTATTATTCATTTCGCAATACTTTTACTGGTTTAAGCAGGTCTGGCTTGCTTGGATGTTTTGCGTAAATGGCGAGAGCCAGTCCATCTGCTGTTTCAGCGATAATCGGTCCGTTAGTTGTTTTTAAGTGTTCAGGTATTGGTAATACCGCACCATTTTTCACTTTCTCTGCTACTTTATCATTAATCTGTAATTTCGGCAAATAAGAAAGTGCAGTCTCTAATGGTCGCAAAACAGTAGAAATTTCTCCAGTTTCCATCAGCTTTTCTACATCCTCAAAGGCCAGACAATCCTCCAATGTGAAGGCTGCCGACTGGATTCTTATTAGTTTGGACATGTGTGCAGGGTACCCTAATCTTTCACCAATCATGACTGCTAACGTGCGAATATATGTCCCTTTACTGCAACTAACTCTAAAACGGAAACGTATTGTTTCACCTGAAAATTCTGTCCGATCATCCAGTAGTTCAATTGAATAGATCGTTACCATCCTAGAAGGGCGTTCAACTTCAATGCCTTTCCGAGCATATTCGTACAGACGAACCCCTCCAACCTTTACGGCTGAAAACATCGGTGGGGTTTGTTCAATTTCTCCCGTCAATGAATCAAGGACCTTTTGAATTTCTTCTCGTAGAATGGTTCGATCAACATCTTTCTTTTCAACCACTTCACCAGATGCATCTTCCGTCGTGGTAGAGAAACCAATAGTAACTTCACCTTCGTATGCTTTTCCAGCGTCCGTAATATACTCGGCAACCTTTGTTGCTTTTCCAATACAAATAGGGAGAACCCCCGTTACATCCGGGTCAAGTGTTCCAGTATGTCCCACTTTTTTTGTTTTTAATATTTTTCTTAACTTAAAAACACAATCATGGGAAGTTAGCCCTGCTGGTTTGAATAATGGTAATATTCCTTCCACCTTATTCACTCCGATCTCAGTAATATTCGAAAAAAATGGATAGACGATTGTCTATCCATTTTACTGTTAATTTCTGCTTATTTTTGAATTTATTCTTCGTCATTCTTTTCCATCGGTTTGTCATCATCCGTATGCAATTGATGGAGAAGGGTATTAATTCGATTACCATAGTCGAATGATTCATCCCACTCAAAAATAATTTCAGGTGTCTTACGAAGGCGAATACGGTGGCCAATTTCAGTTCTGATAAAACCTTTTGCTTTCGCTAAGCCTTTTAATGTATTCTCCTTTTGCTCGTCATCACCTAACACAGAAATAAATACTTTTGCTTGTTGCAAATCTCCTGTAACTTGAACATCAGTAACTGTAACAAAGCCGATCCGAGGATCTTTTATTTTACGGCCGATGATGTCACTAAGTTCTTTTTTCATTTGCTCTCCAACACGATTTGCTCTGTGGCTCATCATATTCACCTCTTAATTTAAAGCCAATCAATCTCGGTGATTGTTCGTTCTATCTCAGGAAACGAGTCAATTAATTTTAATGCGTTTTGCAACTCCATCTCTGTAGATACCCGATTAGAGGTAACAACCGCAATGGCAATTTTCGTTCTTTGCCATACATCCTGAAAGTCAACCTCTGCAACGGATACATTAAATTTCTGTTTTAACCGAGTTAGAATTCTCTGCAAAACGGCTCGTTTCTCTTTTAATGAATGAGCATCATAGATGATACATTCACATTCGGCAACACCGGTGATCATTTACGTTCAATCTCTTCCATTACATAAGCTTCAATGATGTCTCCTTCTTTAACATCATTGTAGTTTTTAATCGTAACACCACATTCGTAACCTTTTGATACCTCTTTTGCATCATCTTTGAAACGTTTTAACGCATCAATTTGTCCTTCAAAGATGACAACTCCGTTACGAACTAAACGAATGCCACTATCACGGGTAATTTTCCCTTCAGTAACAAACGACCCAGCAATGGTACCAACCTTTGAAACCTTGAAAGTCTGACGAACTTCAGCTTGACCAATAATTTTCTCTTGGAATTCAGGGTCAAGCATTCCCTTCATGGCTGCTTCGATTTCTTCAATAACTTTATAAATAATACGGTGCAGACGAACATCCACCTTTTCAGCTTCCGCAGCACGCTTAGCATTTACATCTGGACGAACGTTAAATCCGATGACAATTGCATTTGAAGCAGCTGCAAGGGTAATATCCGACTCATTAATAGCACCAGCACCACTATGAATAATTTTAATGTTTACGCCTTCTACATCTATTTTTTGCAATGATGCAGCTACGGCTTCAGCAGAACCTTGAACATCTGCTTTTAGAATGATGTTTAAGTCCTTCATTTCACCTTGCTTCAATTGGTCAAATAGTGTTTCAAGACTAACAACGGATTTTTCTCCACGTTGAGCTACTAGTGCAGTTTGCGCACGCGCTTCCCCAACTTGACGAGCTGTTTTTTCGTCTTCAAATACAACAAAACGATCACCGGCCTGCGGAACATCATTAAGTCCTGTAATTTCTACTGGAGTAGAAGGACCCGCTTCTTTCACCCGTCGTCCTTTATCATTCACCATCGCACGAACCCGTCCGAATGTATTTCCAACAACAATCGGATCACCAATTTTTAAAGTACCGTTTTGAACTAATAATGTCGCAACAGATCCACGGCCTTTATCTAATTGTGCTTCGATAACCGTACCGACTGCTTTTCGGTTAGGATTGGCTTTATATTCTTCCACTTCACTTACAAGTAAAATCATTTCGAGAAGAGTGTCAATTCCTTCTCCGGTTTTTGCAGAAAGTGGTACAAAGATAGTATCCCCACCCCATGCTTCAGATACTAATCCATGTTCAGTTAATTCCTGCATAACTCGGTCTGCATTAGCAGCTTCTTTATCCATTTTGTTTACAGCTACAATGATTGGAACTTCAGCAGCCTTTGCATGGTTAATTGCTTCAACCGTTTGCGGCATAACACCATCGTCCGCTGCTACCACAAGAATGGTAATATCAGTGATTTTCGCCCCACGAGCACGCATGGTCGTAAATGCAGCATGTCCCGGTGTATCAAGGAAAGTAATCTTCTTTCCATTTTCAACTACTTGATAGGCACCGATATGCTGGGTAATTCCGCCAGCTTCTCCTTCAGTTACCTTTGTATTACGAATGGAATCTAAAAGGGTTGTTTTACCATGGTCTACGTGACCCATAATTGTTACAACAGAGGGTCTTTCTACTAAGTCTTCTGTTGTATCTTCGGTAAAGTAAACTTCAAGATCAGTTGTATCAATCTTAATTTCTTCTTCTACCTCTACCCCGTATTCCCCAGCAATCAATTCAATAGCATCTTTATCTAGCACTTGGTTAATAGTAGCCATTACACCAAGTAAAAAGAGCTTTTTAATGATTTCTGATGGTTCACGATAGATTTTTTTCGCTAGTTCACCAACAGTTAAAGACTCGCTAAAAGTAATTTTAGCTGGAAGCTCTTTTTCTTTTTTCTTCTGAGGCTGTGCTTGCTGAACTGGTGTATGAGTCTTCTTCTTGTTATTGTTGTTATTACGATTATTACGATTTTGATTATTATTATAAGGCTTAGCCTTTGCTTTATCCGCACTACTGAAGACTTTATTTTCTTTTGATTGATATTCTTGGTTCTGTTTTTTGCCTTCAGCCGCTTTTGGAGGAGATACCACTTTTACCTTTTTAGGTGTAGGAGAATTATCTGCAGCTTCCTCAAATGCTTTAGGTGCATTTTTAGACTGTACTTGCGGCTTTTGACCAGACTGTGCCGGTCTTTGATTTGGACGTTGTTGTTGCTGAGCAGGACGTCCATTTGAGCGTTGTTGCTGACCGCCACTCATTTGTTTAGTTTGTTGTGTATTGCTTTCCTTTTTGTTGAATGTTGCGTCAAGCTTTTTAACATCTGCATCTTCTATTGTTGCCATATGGTTAGAAACCTCTATATTCATTTCTTTTAATTTTGTGATAATATCTTTACTTGAAATATTGTGTTTTTTTGCGTATTCATAAACACGGATTTTACTCATATTTTCACCCCCGCTAGATTTAATCGAGCAACGTTACCAGTTTCTTTGCAAATCCATCATCCAAAACAGCTACAACAACGCGGGCTTCCTTGCCAATTGCTTGACCTAGAAGATGGCGATCATCCACCATTTTCAATGGAACATGATAGGAATTACACTTATCTGTAATTTTTTTAGTCGTATTTGCAGATGCATCCGCGGCTAATAAAACGAGCTTTGCTTTACCGTTTCTAATTTCCTTTAAGGCAAGCTCCTCACCCGATATGATTTTACGCGCTCGATTGGCCAAGCCAAGCAATGACATCCATTGATTTTGTTTCATTTGGATTGTCAGTTCTCCTTCTCAATTAGCTCAAGTAGTTCTTCGTATATCGAATCATTTATAGAAACCTCTAAATGGTTAGCTAAAGTATTTTTCTTCTTGGCTAATAGGATAGCTTCTTTGTCTCTTGAAAGGTATGCACCTCTACCGGATTTTTTTCCAGTTAAATCGATGGTTACATCCCCTTCCTTTGAGCGAACGATGCGAACGAGTTCTTTTTTCGGCTTCATTTCACCGGTTGCCACACATTTGCGCATAGGAACTTTTTTTCTTGTGTTCACGATCATTCACCTCCTAATTAGTCCAAATCATCATCTTCATAATCAAAATCTGTTTCCACTTGATCATCAAAAAGTCTGATTGTTTCTTCACGTGGGTAAATTCCTAGCTCACGTGCTTCCGTTTCAGCTTTGATATCAATTTTCCAACCAGTTAATTTTGCTGCCAGTCGAGCATTTTGACCGCGTTTACCGATTGCTAATGAAAGTTGATAATCCGGTACCACAACTGTCGTTGCTTTTTCATTTTCGTTCACCATAACATCTAGCACTTTTGAAGGGCTTAAAGAATTAGCGACAAAAACAACTGGATCATCAGACCATTTAACAATATCAATTTTTTCACCTTTTAATTCATTAACTACCGCTTGCACCCTTGTTCCTTTTGGTCCTACACAAGAACCAACAGGATCAACCTCAGGATTGTCGGAATGAACGGAGATTTTTGATCGGTCTCCTGCTTCACGAGCAACAGATTTAATTTCAACTGTACCGTCGTAAATTTCAGGAACTTCAATTTCAAATAGACGTTTCAGTAACCCAGGATGAGTTCTTGAAACAAAAATTTGTGGACCTTTAGTGGTTTTTTCCACTTTAGTAATAAAAACTTTGATTCGATCATGAGGTTTGTAACGTTCATTTGGCATTTGTTCATTTAAAGGTAACAGTGCTTCAATTTTACCAAGGCTGACATAAATAAATTTAGAATCAAGTCTTTGAACGATACCAGTCATGATGTCTTCTTCACGGTCAATAAATTCAGAATAAATAATACCTCTCTCAGCTTCTCTAACACGCTGAGTTACCACTTGTTTCGCTGTTTGTGCAGCGATTCTTCCGAAGTCTTTTGGAGTTACTTCCATTTCAACTACATCTTCTACCTGGTAATTAGGATTAATGTGTTGGGCATCTGCAATAGAAATTTCAAGGCGTGGATCAAAAACTTCATCCACCACTTCTTTTCTTGCAAAAACCCGCATGGATCCATTTTGTAAATTCAAATCAATGCGGACATTTTGTGCCTGATTGAAATTACGACGGTATGCTGATACCAATGCTGCCTCAATTGCATCAATTAGTATATCTCTGGAAATACCTTTCTCTCTTTCCAGTATTGTAAGAGCATCTAATAATTCGCTGCTCATTTGCTTGTATCCCCCTACTCTTATTCAATTTTTTATTTATGAAAATACAACAGCCAGTCTTGCACTTGCCACTTTTTCATAAGGAATTTCAATCGATTTTTTACGAGTTTTGATTTTCACTTCAATTTTTAAGTGTTGACCATCAAAATCAAGTAATTTACCTTCAAAACCTTTTTCTCCATCAATTGGTTCATAAGTTTTTATAAAAACATTCTTGCCAATAGCCTTTTCAAAATCTTTTTCTTTTTTCAATGGACGCTCTGCACCCGGAGAGGATACTTCAAGAAAGTAGTTATGGGGAATCGGATCCAATTCATCGAGTTTTTCACTTAGTCGCTCACTAACCAGACCACAATCCTCAATATCAACTCCTGTGTCCTTATCGATATATACGCGAAGATACCAGTTTTTACCTTCCTTTACATATTCAATATCCACTAATTCTAAGCTAAGTTCTTGAAAAATTGGTGCAGCCAGCTCTTCTACAACTTCCGTTACTTTGCTCATGCTTTACCTCCTTTTCTAAAATATTTCACCCATATTCTATGTAGTTCACGGAAAGTTTTATCAAATAACACTAAAAAACATTTGTAAACAAAACCAAGATACGTACAACTTTCAAGTGCAAGTACCTCGATTACATAACGAAAGAGTGGGTTTCCCCACTCTTGAACACGAGAGTATTTCTTAGTATTTCCAATAAAACTATACCATAACCATTGTTTTTAT
The DNA here is from genome assembly GCF_047302305.1 of Neobacillus phoenicis. NCBI lineage: Bacteria > Bacillati > Bacillota > Bacilli > Caryophanales > Bacillaceae > Neobacillus > Neobacillus phoenicis. The sequence goes on from NZ_CP154847.1 coordinate 4,112,982, forward strand.
GCAAACACAACGGTGGTTTATCCGGGTTATCCCTATTTAAAACAAAGATAACTGGTTTTGCTCCGGTAGAGCATTCAAACACCCTTGTTTGTCTAAATATTCAAGAATGGTCTTCGAAACCTTTCCTCGTTGTTGAAGGTCTTCTTTTGATAAGAACTCTCCATCTTGCCTTGCTTTTACAATATTAAAAGCAGCATTGGTTCCTAAACCAGGAATTGAATTGAACGGTGGAATGAGTGTGTTCCCTTCAATAATAAAATCTGATGCATCAGATTTATATAAATCATAATTCTGGAATGAAAATCCCCTTTCTGTCATTTCAAGTGCTAGCTCTAGAACAGTTAGGAGGTTTTTCTCTTTATTAGATGCTTCCAGACCTTTTGCGTTGATTTCTTCTATCTTTGCTCGGATTGCTTCAGGTCCACGAGACATTGCTTCAATGTCAAAGTCCTCGGCACGAACCGTAAAATAAGCAGCATAGTAAAGAAGTGGTAGATGCACCTTAAAGTACGCAATCCGTACCGCCATTAATACATAGGCAGCCGCGTGTGCTTTAGGGAACATGTATTTGATTTTTTTGCAGGAGTCAATATACCATTCTGGTACTTCGTTTCTCCGCATTTCAGCTTCCATTTCTTCACTTAAACCCTTACCTTTACGGACAGATTCCATAATTTTAAAAGCAAAGGAAGGTTCGAGCCCCTGATAGATCAAGTAGACCATGATATCATCACGACAGCCAATTACTTCACTTAAATTACATGTTTGGTTGTGAATTAATTCCTGTGCATTTCCTAGCCAAACGTCTGTGCCATGCGATAGTCCTGAAATCTGGACGAGTTCTGAGAATGTGGTTGGCTTTGTATCTTCTAGCATCTGTCTAACGAATCGAGTCCCAAACTCAGGAATCCCAAGCGTACCCGTTTTACACATAATTTGTTGTTCCGTTACACCCAACGATTCTGTTCCACTAAAGATTTTCATTACTTCAGGGTCATCCGTTGGAATGGTTTTAGGGTCCATTCCACTTAAGTCTTGCAGCATTCTGATGACAGTCGGATCATCGTGTCCGAGTATATCGAGCTTCAAGACATTATCATGGATGGAATGGAAATCAAAGTGAGTTGTTTTCCATTCGGAATTTCTATCGTCCGCTGGAAATTGAATCGGTGTGAAATCATATACATCCATATAATCAGGAATTACGATAATCCCACCAGGATGCTGTCCGGTTGTTCTTTTTACACCGGTACACCCCGAAGCAAGCCTCTCCACTTCTGCACCACGCAATTGAAGGTTGTTATCCTGCTGATAGGCCTTCACATATCCAAATGCTGTTTTATCGGCAACCGTGCCAATAGTTCCTGCACGATAGACATACTCCTCACCAAATAGTACCTTTGTATAGTTATGAGCACGAGGCTGATATTCCCCTGAGAAGTTCAAGTCGATATCGGGAACCTTGTCCCCTTTAAAGCCAAGGAAAGTTTCAAACGGAATATCATGTCCATCCTTTTTATACTTATCACCGCACTGTGGACAATCTTTATCTGGCAAGTCAAATCCTGAACCGACAGAACCATCATTAAAGAACTCTGAATGCTTACAGGTTGGACAAACATAGTGAGGCGGCAATGGGTTCACTTCCGTTATCTCAGTCATTGTGGCGACTAAGGAGGAACCAACGGAACCACGGGAACCAACTAGATAACCATCATCCAATGATTTTTTTACCAGCTTATGTGAAATTAAGTAAATTACGGCGAATCCATGGCCGATAATACTTTTCAATTCTTTCTCTAATCTGGCTTCAACAATCTCTGGAAGATTGTCACCATATATTTTACGAGCCATAGAATAGCTCATTTCACGCATCTCTTCATCGGCACCTTCAATTTTTGGTGTATAGAGATCATCTTTAATCGGCTTTATGTTGTCAATCATGTCGGCAATTTTATTCGTGTTAGTAACAACGATTTCCTTTGCCTTCTCTTTACCCAAAAAGGCAAAAGCATCGAGCATCTCATTGGTTGTTCTAAAGTGAACATCAGGTAACTCATGACGGTTTAGCGGATTCGCTCCACCTTGTGAATTAACTAAAATTTTACGGTAGATTTTATCATTTTCATTGAGATAATGAACATTTCCCGTAGCCACAACAGGGATCCCTAACTTATCACCTAGTGTAACGATCTTGCCAATAATATCTTCCATTGATTTTTCATCACGAACCAATTCCATTTCAATCAACGGAGCATTTACTTCTTTTGGCATTACTTCTAGATAATCATAGAATCCCGCGAAAGCTTCGACTTCTTCGGGAGATTTTTGCATCATCCCTTCAAACACTTCACCTTTATTACAACCAGAGCCAACAAGAATTCCTTCTCTGTATTTTTGCAGAACCGATCGAGGAAGCCTCGGTACTCGATAAAAGTATTCAATATGTGCAATGGAAACGAGCTTAAATAGGTTCTTTAACCCCGCCTCGGTTTGTGCTAAAAGTGTACAATGATATGGACGAGCACGTTGATAGGCATTCCCCTTACCCATGTTATTGTTAAATTCATCATGGTAGTGGATTCCTTTTTCTAGTGCATCCTTTAACATTTTTAATAATAAGTAGCCTGTTGCTTCTGCATCATAAATCGCCCGGTGATGCTGAGTTAATTCAATATCAAACTTTTTTGCTAAGGTATTTAACCGGTGGTTTTTAAGCTCAGGATAAAGAAAACGTCCAAGCTCAAGTGTATCGATGACAGGATTTTTAGCCTTTTCTAACCCAATTTGTTTATACCCTACATTCAGGAATCCCATATCGAAGGATGCATTGTGGGCGACTAGAACTCCATCCTCTACCCAATCATGGAACTTTCTCAACACTTCTTCGACCTCAGGTGCATTTTGCACCATATCGTCCGTTATTCCTGTTAAATTAATCGTTGTTGCCGATAGTCGATGGTGCGGATTTGCAAATGACTCAAAACGGTCAATAATTTCTCCATTCTTCACTTTTACAGCTGCTAATTCAATAATCGTATCATAGACAGCTGAAAGTCCTGTTGTTTCTACGTCGAATACAACATACGTATCCTCTGTAAGGAGACGATGTGCATCATTATAAGCAATCGGTACTCCATCATCGACTAAATTGACTTCCACACCATATAGGATCTTGATATCGTTTTTCTTACCAGCACCGTATGCTTCTGGGAACGATTGAGCCACCGCATGATCGGTGACTGCAATAGCTTTATGTCCCCATTTTTTTGCTTGAGCAACTAAAGCACTTACAGGTGTGACAGCATCCATCTGACTCATAGGTGTATGCAAATGCAATTCTACCCGTTTCTCATCGTCTGGTGCAGTATCTTTCCGCCCAGCGGGTTTTATTTCATTTATATCATTTCCAATCATGACAAGGTCACGCACAAAGGTATCGTTCTGAATGCTTCCACGAACCTTAACCCACATTCCCTTTTTCACACGCTGGAACAAGGCAGCATCCTCTTTATCTCGAGAAAACATTTTTACCATTAGCGAACTTGTATAATCGGTAATCTTAAAGGTTAGTAATGAACGTCCACTGCGTAATTCTCTTATTTCCGCATCAAAAATATAACCTTGAACAGCAACTCTTCGTTCTTCATCAACGATATCAATCATACTGCGAAGATCATTATCATCTTTTATGGTTAAACCAATGGAAAGCGGACCATCAGGAACATCTCCTGAAGCTTGGTCTTTTTCTGCATCACTCTTTTGCATTTCAACCATTGCCAGGAGAGCACGTTCCTGATCTTCTTTTTGTTTGGCCAGTAGAAATTTTTCGTATTCTTCATTTTTTTCTTCCGCTTTTAAGTCTGTTTCAATTGAAAACTGCGGGAAACCAAACGATTGAAAAATATCTCCAATTACTGAACCATATTTTCGTTTTAAGGCAAGACCCTCTGCCTCATTTCTTACCGTAATCGTTAACTTATTTCCGCTAACGATTGGCATTTGTTCATTTAAAAGTTTCAGTAGTGGGGGAGAAATTCCATCGATTTGTTGGATACAATGACTCCAATACTCTAATAAAAGTTCTGGCGTACTGTTTGGATTTGGCACTTTAATTTCATAAGTAATAGTAGCAATATCGGAAAAGGTTCGTTCCAATTGTGTGGTGAACCTTACATAAACATTAAAAGGGAGAATTTTTTCTAATAAGAATTGAAAATGCCACTTCCTTGCTTTCTTTTCAACCAATAGTCTTTCAATTTGCGCATTTGTAAAATGCACTACAACAGCATCCTCAATTAATTGCAGCTGCTGGAGCAAGAGTTGGAATCGCTCTTTATTGCCTAGGGCATGTTCGCTCATCGTTCTCTCTCCCATCTATATTAAAATCTCTCTGTCTCTTTATTATTGAATAGTAATTATATCATATGATACGGAATGATTCGTCTGATTTCGACAGAAAACTTCATCCATTTTGGGAAAAATGTATCCTAAAAAAATAAGGACCGCAATTCGCGATCCTTATTTTTTATTTCAAGAAAAATCTCTGTATGTCGTTCCACGTGACTACGAGCATCAACAGCATAAGGAGGGCGAAACCGATAAAATGTACCATTCCTTCTTTTTGTCGGTCGATCGGCTTCCCTCTCACTGCTTCGACTGCAAAGAACATCAATCTTCCACCATCGAGGGCAGGGATTGGTAATAAATTCATAATTCCTAAGTTAATACTTAAAATTCCAGCCCATTTCATTAAGTAATAAATCCCCGATTTAGCTACTTCATCTGTTGATTTGTAGATTCCAACAGGGCCTGAAAGGGCATCGATTGAAAATTGACCAGTAACCAATTTTCCAAGCATAACAAAAATTTGCTTTGTCCAAAAATATGTTTCAGTGAAACCAGACTTTACGGCCTGAACAGGTGATTTTTCCACAGGACTATAAACACCTATAATTCCCATTTTCTTTCCTTCAACGGTTTTTTCAAGAGGAGTTACTTGAATCTCTTTTTCATTACCGTCACGAACAATAGAGAAATCAAGTTCTTCATTTGGATTTTTTCGAATGATTTCAACCACATCGGTCCAGCTTGAAATTTCCGAACCATTGATACTCTGAACTAAATCACCTTTTTTAAGGCCAGCCATCTTAGCTGCCCCATCAGGAGTAATTTCACCCAATTTCGCTTCATTTGAAGGTACACCCTGGAGTAATGCAATAACAATAAATACAATAAACGCTAGAACAAAGTTCATCATGGGACCAGCAAATATTGCCATAAATCTTTGACCTAATGTTTTAGAACCAAATTGACGGTCAACCGGAGCGATTTGTGATTCGACTCCATTTTCTACTATTACTGCGTTAGGATGTACTTTAAAAGCGTGCAAACTTTCATCTTCATCTTCCGGAAATCCCTTTATGACTAGATCCCGTTCAATATCAGCATATTCGACCTCTACAATTCTGCAGTTAGGGAATTTCTCTTTATTATTTAAGATAATTTTTGTAACATTTTCCTGCGTATCAAACAATAGACCAATACGATATCCAGGCTTTATTTCAACTACTTCAGGGTCTTCACCAGCCATTCGGACAAAACCGCCAATTGGTAGAAGACGAATCGTATAAGTAGTCTCTCCTTTTTTATGGGAGAATACTTTTGGACCCATGCCAATGGCAAATTCACGACAAAGGATACCTGCCCTTTTTGCAAAAATAAAATGGCCTAATTCATGAAAGAAAACAAGTGCACCAAAAATGACAATAAAGGCAATAACTGTACTCAAATTTTAAAACCACCTTTTTTAAGGATAGGGGGTGAATCACTTAACTTTGATTACTGTCACTTCCGCTTTCCTTACAGAAGAGATTGTACATACTGTCTAATTTCTTGATCTACCTCTTGGATTACGCTTAAGCTAGGATGTTGGATGGTTTGATGAGTGCTTAATGCCTTCTCTATTAAGTCTTCAATTTGAAGGAAACGAATCTTCCCTTCTAAAAAGGCCGCTACTGCAGCTTCGTTTGCAGCATTTAAGACTGTTGGCATTGTTCCGCCTTCTTTACCAGCAATATAAGCAAAGTTCAAACAGCGAAATCTCTCAACATCCATTTCCTGAAAATGTAATCTCCCAATTTGTGCTAGATTCAAGCGATTTGCCGATGCAAGCGGCAAGCGATCAGGATAGGTGAGTGCATATTGAATAGGCACTCTCATATCTGGAGTTCCAAGCTGTGCAATAATACTTGAATCATGAAATTCCACCATTGAATGGATGATACTTTCCTTATGAAGGAGAACATCTATTTTATCATAAGGCATATCAAACAGCCAGTGTGCCTCAATGACTTCCAACCCTTTATTCATCATGGTAGCTGAATCTATTGTTATTTTTGCGCCCATTGACCAATTCGGGTGGTTTAATGCTTCTTGAACCGTTACATTTTCTAACTCATTTCTTGAACGGTCACGGAAACTACCACCTGATGCAGTAAGAATCAGTCTTTCAATATTTTTCGCCTTTTCCCCCTGTAGGGCTTGGAAAATCGCGGAATGTTCACTGTCAACCGGAAGAAGTGTTACATGATTTCGTTTGGCCGCATCAATTACTAAATGCCCCGCTGTAACAAGAGTTTCTTTATTTGCAATGGCAATGGTTTTTCCACATTCAATCGCTTGTAGAGTTGGATTTAAGCCAACACTCCCCAGCACTGCATTCACTAGAATATCCGCTTTTTCATATACTGCTGTTTCAATTAATCCCTCAGAACCAAACGTAAATTTGATATGTGGGAAATCTGTTTTTAATGTTATATAATCACTTTTGTTTTGTACAGAAACAAGCTCTGGCTGAAACTCACTTATCATTTTTCTTGCTAGTTCAATATTTTTTCCTATGGATAAGGCAGCAAGTTTAAATTCTGTTGGGTGCTCACGAATCACATCGAGGGTTTGAGTGCCAATCGACCCTGTAGCTCCCAATAAGCTAATTGTTTTCAATAATGTCAACTCCTAAAGATAAAACGCATGACCTAAGACCAAAGATGGAAAAAATGCAATAATGGCCAAACAAATAGTAGGCTATCAAACCGGTCAAGAATACCGCCATGTCCAGGTAATATATTTCCTGAGTCTTTCACATTAAAATGACGCTTAAATGCGGATTCAACCAAATCGCCAATTTGTCCAAAAACGGACAGGGCGACAGTTATTCCAATTAAAGATGCATGTATATCAGTAAATAAAACAAACAAAACAGCTACGATGACTGCACATAGGACACCGCCTATAGAGCCCTCCACCGTTTTATTAGGACTAATTTCTGGCCATAGCTTCCTCTTACCCAAAGATTTCCCAATAAAGTAGGCACCAGAATCAGTTGCCCAAATCATAAATAAGGAATACAAGATAAAAACAAGGCCACCCTCTTGTCTTGTCTCAAAGAAGAAGTAAAAACCAATTCCTACATATAGAGCAGAGAGTATGGAGAAGGATACATCTTCAAATGTAAACCGATTTTTCGTAATTACAGTATAGGTTAACAATAAAAGAATTAACGCAATTCCTATTTCTGTTTTTGAGTAATAAAAGGTTTGTATCACTTCGGAATATTCCTCTGGAAAGAGAAGAACCCAAAGAAACAAGACGGAAAGAAATCCGTGAACAGAAAAGATTGATAAATTCTTCATTTTTAACAACTCATACAAACCAATCGTCGCTAAAAAATAGGTTAATAATACAAGTGGAAACCCACCATAATAAACAATTGGTAAAAATAATGCCGCGGCAATGACTCCTGTAATAATTCTTTGCTTCATCTAATAGTTCAACACCTTTTAATCAAGTGACGGTTAAGAAATGCTATTTCTGCCAAGATCATCTCTCAACCCGCTTTTGCTGAAATTTCACCTCATAATACTCCGCCAAACCTTCGTTGTCTCTTCTGAAAGATCTCGATTGCTTCAAGTAAATGGTCTTCACTAAAATCAGGCCATAAAACATCTGTGAACCAAAACTCCGAGTAGGCCAATTGCCAAAGCATAAAATTACTTAATCGAATTTCTCCACTCGTTCTAATTAATAAGTCCGGATCATTAAATTCAGAGGTCATAAGATAGGAAGAAAACACATCTTCATTCAGATCGTTCTCATTCAGTATTCCATTTTTACTATCATTTAAGACCTGCTTGACTGCATCAATAATCTCAGCCCTGCTGCCATAGTTCAGCGCAAAGTTTAATACTAGTCCATTATTATCTTTCGTTTCTTCTATAGCTTTTTCAATTGCATGTAGTGTATGTACAGGAAGCTGATTTTTATATCCAATCATTTTGACTTGAACATTATTTTCAACCAGTTCAGGGAGAAATGTACCTAGAAATTCTTCTGGCAGACGCATGATATATTCCACTTCATTTTTAGGGCGTTTCCAGTTTTCAGTCGAAAAAGCATATAATGTAAGTGCCTTTATTCCAAGTTTATTTGCCAGCATAGTTGTTTTACGAACCACTTTCATCCCTTCATGATGACCAGCAATACGTGGCAAGGCCCTCTTCTTGGCCCAGCGCCCATTACCATCCATGATAATTGCTACATGCTCAGGTATTGGTTGTTTTTTTAATTCTTCAATTTTATCTCGGAGTGTGGAAGAGTGTTCTTGCTTCTTCCCAAGCCTAAATTTATTAAACATAGCATTGCTCCTCAATTAATTAATCATTGCCTCCGATTATATATGTAAAGGGTAAACAAGGTTACATGCTTTTATCATACCAAAAAAGCAAGAAGATATCTCTAATAAATAACTTATGTAAAATAAAAGGAATTAAGAATAATGTTCAGAAAACATTTTCGGGTTAGCCTATAAGATAAAAATACCCCTAAAATAGTGAAAAAAACCCCCTAAAAAAGAGGGTTCACTCTCACAAATTAAACTTCTAAGATTTCTTTTTCTTTGTCTTTCGTAATTTGGTCGATTTTTTGAATAAACTCATCTGTAAGTTTTTGGATGTCATCGGAATAGCCGCGAAGCGCATCTTCTGTAATTTCACCGTTCTTTTCAAGCTTCTTCAAGTCATCGTTTCCATCACGACGGATGTTACGAATAGCAACTTTTGCTTCTTCTGATTCTTTTTTCACAACTTTTACAAGCTCTTTACGGCGTTCTTCTGTAAGTTGTGGGATAGCAATACGAATAATTGAGCCATCATTTGATGGATTTAAACCTAAGTCAGATTTAAGGATTGCTTTTTCAATATCACCTAGAATTGATTTATCATAGGGTTGAATAACAAGTAGTCTAGCTTCTGGAGTAGAGATCCCAGCCATTTGGTTGACTGGTGTTGGTGCACCATAATAATCAACTGTAATTCGGTCAAGCAAGGAAGCACTTGCTCTTCCAGCACGTATGCTAGCTAGTTCACGACTATAAGATTGAATCGCTTTTGTCATTCGCTCCTTTGTAGCAGCAATAACTTGTTTTGGCATTTAATTTTTCCCCCTAACAACAGTTCCTATTTTTTCACCCAAAACGGCTTTTTTAATGTTGCCTTGTTCCATAATTGAGAAAACGATAAGTGGAATATCATTATCCATACATAAAGAAGAGGCCGTTGAATCCATAACTGCTAATCCTTCTTTTAATACATCCAGGAATGAAAGATCTTCATATTTAGTAGCATTTGCATCAATACGTGGGTCTGCTGAATACACACCATCAACATTATTTTTTGCCATTAAAATTACTTCAGCATCGATTTCTGCTGCTCTTAAGGCTGCAGTAGTATCTGTTGAAAAGTATGGGTTCCCTGTACCTGCTGCAAAAATAACTACACGTTTCTTTTCTAAATGTCTGATTGCACGACGTCTAATGTATGGTTCAGCAACCTGACGCATTTCAATGGAGGTCTGTACCCTTGACTCAACCCCTAAATTCTCCAAGCTGTCTTGCAGCGCTAAAGAGTTCATTACAGTCGCGAGCATACCCATATAATCAGCATTCGCTCGATCCATACCCATTTCACTGCCGATTTTTCCACGCCAAATGTTTCCGCCGCCTACGACAACAGCTACTTCTACTCCAAGTTCTGCTATTTCTTTTACTTGGATGGCAATTGATTTGATTACAGAAGGTTTAATACCAAAGCCAGAATCACCAGCAAGTGCTTCTCCGCTTAACTTTAAAACTACGCGTTTGTACTTAGGACCGTTCATATAAACCTCCGTATGTAATTTTGAAAGCACTAGCGCTACAGTCAGCGCTTTGCAAACAATATTTTTTTCTTGAAAAATAGGGAACACATTGTGTCCCCTATTCAAAAACTTATTTCAGTAACATTCCCTTAAAACTCATGTTTTTAAACAAGAGAATATTTGACTATTGTTTATTAACTTGGTTCATAACTTCTTCAGCGAAGTTATCTTCACGCTTCTCGATACCTTCTCCAACTTCGTAACGAACGAATTCACGAACAGTTGCGCCCTTTGATTCAACAAATTGACGAACCTTTTGGTCAGGGTTTTTAACGAAAGTTTGGTCAAGTACACAAACATCTTCAAAGTACTTTCCAAGACGGCCTTCAACCATTTTTGCAACGATTGCTTCAGGCTTTCCTTCGTTAAGAGCTTGTTGAGTTAATACTTGACGCTCACGCTCAACTTCTTCTTGTGAAACTTGGTCACGTGATACGTATTTTGGTCTTAATGCAGCTATGTGCATAGAAATATCTTTTGCAGCATCTGCATCAGTAGTACCTTCAAGAACTGTTAATACGCTGATACGGCCACCCATGTGTAGGTAAGCACCGAACGCATCATTATCAGTTTTAGAAACTACTGCAAAGCGACGAAGAGAAAGCTTTTCACCAATTTTAGCGATTGAAGAATTGATGTGGTCTGCAACAGTTGCACCGTTTTCCATTGTTTGAGCAGAAGCTTCTTCAACAGTTGCTGGTTTGTTTTTAAGAAGGTGTTCAGCAAGTTCCTTAACAAGTGCTTGGAACGCTTCATTTTTTGCAACGAAGTCTGTTTCAGAGTTAACTTCAAGAATAACAGCTTCATTACCATCAACAAGGATAGAAGTTAAACCTTCTGCAGCAATACGGTCTGCTTTGTTAGCAGCTTTTGCAATTCCTTTTTCACGTAAGAAATCAATTGCTTTTTCCATATCACCATTTGTTTCTGTTAACGCTTTTTTACAATCCATCATACCTGCGCCAGTTTTTTCACGTAGTTCTTTTACCATTTGAGCAGTAACTGCCATAATTAACTTCCTCCTTTAAATACTATGTACTATATTCATATCTTAGCCATTGTTAGCTAAGATAAACATTCTTTCACCACTGTACTTTTGTTCAATACAAAAATAGCGGGGGTTCTTTAAAAAAAGGTGATAAAGGGTGCTCCCTCTTATCACCTTTTTATTTTTTAGCACTTCAATTAATTAAGCAGTAACTTCTTCACCTTGTTTAGCTTCAAGGATAGCATCAGCCATTTTACCAGTTAAAAGCTTAACCGCACGAATCGCATCATCGTTTGCAGGAATAACAACGTCGATTTCGTCTGGATCACAGTTTGTATCAACAATACCTACGATAGGAATGTTTAATTTTTTAGCTTCAGCAACTGCGATACGCTCTTTACGAGGGTCGATGATGAATAGCGCATCAGGAAGCTGCTTCATATCTTTAATTCCGCCTAAGAACTTCTCAAGACGCTCTTGTTCTTTCTTTAATTGAACAACTTCTTTTTTAGGTAATACTTCGAAAGTACCGTCTTCAGACATTCTTTCAATATCTTTTAAGCGGCCAATACGCTTTTGGATTGTTTCAAAGTTTGTTAATGTACCACCTAACCAACGTTGGTTAACATAGTACATACCAGAACGAGCTGCTTCTTCTTTAACAGAATCTTGAGCTTGTTTCTTTGTACCAACAAATAGGATAGTACCGCCGTTACCAGCAAGGTCCTTTACCCAATTGTAAGCTTCTTCTACCTTCTTAACTGTTTTTTGAAGGTCGATGATGTAGATACCGTTACGCTCTGTGAAGATATATTTCTTCATCTTAGGGTTCCAACGGCGAGTTTGGTGTCCGAAGTGTACACCAGCTTCAAGCAATTGTTTCATTGAAATAACTGACATGTTTGTTTCCTCCTAATGGTTTGATTTCCTCCGCTCCTATCATCTTTAAACAGAAACTGTAATCAACAGCACCATCTGTTTAAATCAACGAGCGTGTGTATTAACACCATGAAATAATATAGCACATGTACAAATAACAATCAAGTTATACTTTTAAAAAAGTTTTTATGTTAGATTTCCGTTCCAGGCGCTTCGCTTTCCGCGGGCGGTCGGGGAGCCTCCTCGTCGCTTCGCTCCTGCGGGGTCTCCCCAGACACGCTTTTCCCGCAGGAGTCTTCGCGCCTGAAACGAAAATCAACATGGTGTCCATAAATACTAAGCTGTTACTATCACCAAAAAAAATCTCCAGGCGAACCTGGAGATTTTTTTTAGTTAGATCTTAATTTATCAAGTTCAACAAGGAACTTATCGTTTAAGACTTTGATATAAGTACCTTTCATACCAAGGGAACGAGATTCAATTACCCCTGCACTTTCAAGCTTTCTTAGAGCATTAACGATAACGGAACGTGTAATACCAACACGGTCAGCAATTTTCGATGCAACTAACAAGCCTTCGTGGCCATTAAGCTCTTCAAAGATATGTTCAATTGCTTCTAATTCACTATAAGATAAAGAACTGATTGCCATTTGAACAACTGCCTTGCTTCTTGCTTCTTCCTCGATCTCTTCTGATTTCTCACGTAAGATCTCCATACCTACTACAGTCGCTCCATATTCACCAAGGATTAGATCATCATCATGGAACTTCTCTTGCAATCTTGCAAGGATTAAAGTACCAAGACGTTCTCCTCCACCGATAATAGGAACGATTGTTGTTAAACCTTCACGGAATAAATCTCTATTTTCTACAGGGAAGGCTGTATATTGACTTTCAATATCCAGGTTTGAAGAAGTTTCTTGAATATTGAATAAGCCCTTTGTATACTCTTCAGGAAATTGACGATCCTCGAACATTTTCTTCATTCTCTCGTTTTCAATTTGTTGATAAATTGAAAATCCAAGAAGTTTTCCACGACGGCTTACAATGTAAACATTCGCTTCAATCGTTTCACTTAATGTCTCAGACATTTCCTTAAAGTTTACCGGTTTTCCTGCAGCTTTTTGTAATAACACGTTAATCCGTCTAGTTTTTGTAAGTAAATCCATCTGTTTCTTCCTCCTAATTGACTACAACCATTATAAAATTTTTAAATGTAACTATTTTGACGTAATAGGTATATAAAGAATGAGAATTTTGCCAAGCGACAAACTAGACATTCCTATAGAATAAATTGACTTAAGTCTTTGTTTTTGGAGATTGCTCCAAGTTTCTCATCAACATATTGTGGTGTGATGGTGATTTTCTCCATCGTGATATCAGGAGCTTCAAATGATAAATCTTCTAGAAGCTTTTCTAAGATGGTATGAAGTCGTCTCGCACCTATATTGTCGGTATTTTGATTCACATCATATGCTACTTCAGCAATTCTACGAATAGCATCGTCAGAAAATTCAATTTCTATACCTTCAGTTTCCAATAAAGCTTGATATTGCTTAATTAAAGCATTATCCGGCTCGATTAAAATCCTAAAGAAGTCATCTACAGTAAGCTTTGTTAGTTCCACACGAATTGGAAAACGTCCTTGTAGTTCAGGAATTAAATCGGACGGTTTAGCCATGTGAAAAGCCCCTGCAGCAATAAATAAGATATGATCCGTTTTAATAGATCCATATTTAGTTACCACTGTTGAACCTTCTACAACTGGAAGGATATCTCGTTGGACACCCTCGCGTGATACATCAGCTGATGAACCGCCTGAATTCTTGCTGGCTATTTTATCAATTTCATCGATAAAAATAATTCCCGTTTGTTCAGCACGATATATAGCCTCTGAAGTTACTTCATCCATATCGATAAGCTTGGAGGCTTCTTCACTGGTTAAAACCTTCCTTGCTTCTCTAACAGTAAGTTTTCTTTTCTTGCGTTTTTTTGGCATAAAGCTGCTAAGTGCATCCTGCATATTCATCCCCATTTGTTCAATGCCCGAACCTTGAAGCATATCAAACATAGAAGGTGCTTGTTCCTCTACTTCAACAGTAACCATTTCATCCTCTAATTGACCTAGAGCCAATTTCTCTTTGACGATTTTTCTTTTTTCATAAACAGAATAATCTTCTTGAGGTGCCTCTTGTTCAGAAGAGGAATTTCCTCCACCAAATAACATTTCTAGTGGATTTTTATAGCTCGTTGATTTTTTTGCTGATGGAACGAGTAAATCAACAAGCCTACTGTTAGCATTTTCTTCAGCACGCTCTTTCACACTTTGCATACGGTCTTCCTTAACTAAACGAACGGACGTTTCAGCTAAATCTCTTACCATTGATTCTACGTCACGGCCAACATAACCTACTTCAGTGAATTTTGTCGCTTCAACCTTAATAAACGGTGCACCAACAAGTTTTGCAATTCTCCGAGCAATTTCTGTTTTCCCAACTCCCGTTGGTCCGATCATTAAAATATTTTTAGGAATGACCTCATCCCGAAGCTTGTCGTTCAACAAACCTCTTCTATAGCGGTTTCTTAGTGCTACAGCAACTGCTTTCTTTGCATCTTTCTGTCCAATAATATATTGATCAAGTCTTTCGACGATTTGGCGTGGGGTTAAATTATTGGTATTAGCTTTTCCCATTCTTTAGTCTCCTTCCCGTTATAGCTCTTCAACAATAATATTGTGGTTCGTGTACACACATATTTCCGCAGCTATTTCTAAAGAAGCTTTCGCAATTTCCTTCGCAGTCAGATGATCACCCGCATATTTTTTGAGGGAACGCCCCGCTGCAAGTGCATAATTCCCACCTGAACCAATCGCAAGTATGCCATCATCTGGTTCTATGACTTCACCGGTACCGGATACTAATAATAAATTTTCACGGTCCATAACAATAAGCATGGCTTCAAGTTTTCTAAGAATTTTGTCACTTCGCCACTCTTTAGCTAGTTCAACTGACGCTCTTTGTAGGTTCCCGTTAAATTCTTCTAATTTGCCTTCAAATAACTCAAACAAGGTGAACGCATCAGCAACAGACCCAGCAAAACCTGCTAACACTCTACCATTAAATATCTTTCTAACTTTTTTTGCTGTGTGCTTCATCACTACTGCATTACCAAATGTTACTTGACCATCACCTGACATAGAGCACTCACCATTATGATGAATCGCAAAAATCGTTGTTGCATGAAATTGGTTCATTTAATTGACCTCCTATAGGAGTATTTTCCGTTTACAGACAATGAGTAAATTGTATGTATCCATTAAAAATCCATATGAAAAATATTATACATTTATGCCCTTGGATGATGGGCCATATACGTTTTCCTTAAGTGATCATTGGTTACATGTGTATACACCTGTGTTGAAGATAAGTAAGCATGCCCTAACAATTCTTGAACTGAACGTAAATCTGCACCATTATTGAGTAAGTGCGTGGCAAAGGAGTGCCGTAACTTATGTGGATGAATACTTGAATCTAAAGCAGATTTTTCAATCATTCGATTCAATATTTTTCTTGTACCTCTAGTTGTTAATGGACCACCACGGTTATTAACAAATAAAGTCTCAATAGATTGCTTATCGGCTATTAGCTTTTTTCTGCCATCGTTTATGTATAATTCTAATGCAGCTTTTGCTTGGCTTCCGAAAGGTACATACCGTTCTTTGTTCCCTTTTCCATGAATCAGAATTGTTGATAGGTAAAAATCAAGATCTTTTAAACTAATTTGACAGCACTCACTTACACGTATTCCTGTCCCATATAATAGTTCAAGTATAGCTTTGTTCCGTTGACCCAGGGGTGTAATAGTTTCACACGAATCAAATAACAGTGTAAGTTCATTTTCATAAAAGAACTGTGGTAACCGTTTTTCAAGCTTTGGTATTGTTAGTAGCAAAATTGGATTGCTTTCTACATACTTTTCCCGAAGCAAAAATTTATAGAAACTTCTTAATGCAGATATTTTTTTGGCAACCGTTTTTCTTGAAAGCTTTTTTTCATATAATCTGGTAAGGTAAAGTCTGGCATCATGATATTGAACCATTTCGACTTGATTTATGGCTTGCTCAGTCATGAACGTAAAGAAATCACTGATATCATGTTGATAATGTTCAATTGTATATTTTGAGTAATTACGTTCCATTTGTAAATACTCCAGAAATAACTTTAAGAAAACATTCACATTTGTCACAAAATTCACCTCACAAGGGCTACTAAATCGTAACATACTTCCATAGCCCTTGCAATAAATTTTACAAAACTTTCACAAAGTTCTGAATTGTGTCAAGCGCTCGATTGGCATGTTCTAAATTTCTTTCCTGTTTACCCTTAATTTTAACTGGGAGTTCAGGAAATAGGCCAAAATTAGCATTCATAGGCTGAAAGTTTTTTGCATTTGCAGTAGTAATATAACGAGCCATACTTCCAATTGCTGTTTCAGCAGGAAATTCAACGGTTTCCATTCCCTGCACTAGCCTTGCAGCATTAATTCCAGCAATCAGGCCACTCGCCGCTGATTCCACATAACCCTCCACACCAGTCATTTGTCCAGCAAAAAATAAATCTTCTCTATTCCGGAATTGATAAGTTGCCTTTAGTACTTTTGGGGAGTTAATAAAGGTGTTTCTGTGCATAACACCATAACGAATAATCTCAGCATTTTCAAGACCCGGTATTAACTGAATAACTTCCTTTTGTGCTCCCCACTTTAAATGTGTCTGAAAACCGACAATATTAAACAATGTTCCAGCTGCATCGTCTTGACGAAGTTGCACCACTGCATATGGTCTTTTTCCTGTTTTTGGATCTTCTAGTCCAACTGGTTTTAATGGACCGAAAAGCATTGTCTTTTTTCCTCTTGCTCCCATAACTTCTATAGGCATACAGCCTTCAAAAAATATCTCTTTTTCGAATTCTTTTAAAGGTACAGTTTCCGCAGAAATAAGTGCTTCATAAAAACGATTAAATTCTTCTTCCGTCATGGGACAATTAAGATAGGCTGCTTCACCCTTATCATACCGTGACTTCAAATAAACTTTGTCCATGTTAATGCTTTCTTTTTCAAGGATTGGAGCTGCTGCATCATAAAAATAAAGATATTCCTCACCCGTAAGGTTCTTTAATTCTGCCGAAAGGTCTGCACTCGTTAGAGGGCCCGTGGCAATAACCGTTGGACCTTCAGGGATTTCAGTTACCTCTTCATTTACTACCGTTACATTTTCATGATTCTTGACTAACTCCGTTACCTTAGCAGCAAATTCATGGCGATCAACCGCTAAAGCTCCACCCGCTGGAACGGAACAAGCATCTGCTGCTGCAATGATGACAGAATCAAGCTTTCGCATTTCTTCTTTAAGCACACCTACTGCATTGGTTAATGTATTAGCTCGTAGTGAATTACTACAAACCAATTCAGCAAATTTATCTGTATGGTGGGCAGGAGTCTGTTTTACAGGACGCATTTCGTAAAGACGGACCTTTACACCACGTTTAGCTATTTGCCAAGCTGCTTCACTTCCTGCTAAGCCAGCACCAACAACATTTATTGTTAAATCCTTCATCTATAAACCTCCTGATAAACTACCTATTACATTTATACCCAATTTTTAAAGAGAAAAAGCATATACAATTACCTTTCCCTCATTCAAGTCCATCTTGCATTGTACTATACGAATTAAAAACAAAAAAGTTTTTTATTTCACAAATAAAAAAAAGAGTGGAGATTTCCCACCCATTTAACTCTGTTGCTCTTCCTTATAGTCACATTCCGTACATTGTACCTGTACACCTTTTTTCAATTTCTTTTCTACAAGCAAGCCCTCACATTTTGGACAAGGTCTTGGTAGCGGCTTATCCCAAGAGATGAATTCACATTCTGGGTATCTGGTACAACCGTAAAAAATTCTCTTTTTCTTACTCTTTCGTTCAACAACCTGACCTTCCTTACAGCTAGGACAATTCATCCCAATTTCTTTTACTATTGGTTTGGTGTTTCGACAATCAGGAAAATTACTGCATGCCATAAATTTTCCATAGCGTCCCATTTTAAACACCATTGGGCTTCCACAGTTTTCACAATCTTCGCCTGCAGGCTCATCTTTGATTTCTACAGACTGCATCTCTTTTTCGGCTATTTTTAAATGGATTTCAAAGTCTTTGTAAAACTCATCAATTATTTGAACCCAACGAACCTTACCATCTTCTATATTATCCAGGCCTTGTTCCATTTTAGCAGTAAATTCCACATTTAATATATCTGGGAAAAACTCGACCATTAACTCATGAACAATTTCACCAAGTTCCGTTGGAACAAATCGCTTATTGTCCAAGGCAACATAGCCGCGTTTTTGAATTGTATCAAGTGTAGGTGCATATGTAGACGGGCGGCCAATACCCAGTTCTTCTAGCGTTTTCACCAATCTCGCCTCGGTGTATCTTGGTGGTGGCTGTGTGAAATGCTGCTTAGGTTCGATGTCTTTTTTAATGACTTCATCCCCTTCTTTTAAATCTGGCAGCATTTTATCTGGGCCATCTACCTGATCGTCCGATCCTTCTACATACACCTTCATGAAACCAGGAAACTTGATCTTCGAACCAGTTGCACGGAATATCACATTTCCATTTTGCAAATCTACACTCAT
Organism: Neobacillus phoenicis; assembly: GCF_047302305.1. Classification (NCBI taxonomy): domain Bacteria; kingdom Bacillati; phylum Bacillota; class Bacilli; order Caryophanales; family Bacillaceae; genus Neobacillus; species Neobacillus phoenicis. The sequence continues at coordinate 4,131,797 of NZ_CP154847.1, forward strand.
CGTATCCATTACCGCCTGTGCCATTTGGCTTGCTAAGAAGCGCTCCCAAATTAATTTATAGAGGCGGAATTGATCTCGAGAAAGAAATTCTTTGACACTGTTCGGATCCCTTAATGTGCTTGTCGGACGAATAGCTTCGTGGGCATCTTGAGCATTCGACTGCTTCTTCTCTTTCCTCTGATCGTCTTTTAAAAAGCTTTCACCAAACTCAGCTTTAATATAATTAGCTGCTTCTGTTTGAGCCACTTCGGAAATTCTTGTTGAATCTGTTCTCATATAGGTAATGAGTCCAACTGTCCCTTCCTTCCCAAGCTCAATACCTTCGTATAGCTGCTGTGCAAGCATCATGGTTTTCTTTGCACGGAAATTAAGTTTCCTTGCTGCTTCTTGTTGTAAAGAAGACGTAATGAAAGGTGGTGCCGGATTTCTTCTTCTTTCCTTTTTAGTGACTGAGACAACTTTAAACTTGTTATCAGCTAATTGCTTCAATACAGCTTGAACATCTTGCTCTGAGGCTAGCGCCGTTTTTTCTCTTCCAACAAGGGAATGAAATGACGCACTAAAGTGGTCTTTTCCTTTTAAAAATTCACCTTCAATTGTCCAATATTCTTCAGGAGTAAACGCTTTAATTTCATTTTCCCTATCAATAATCAGACGGACTGCCACTGATTGAACTCGTCCTGCACTCAATCCTTTTTTTACTTTCTTCCATAAAAGCGGGCTGATATTGTAGCCTACAAGCCGGTCTAAAACCCTTCGTGCTTGCTGTGCATCAACGAGGTCCATATTAATCGGACGTGGATGTTTAAAAGATTCCTTGATTGCTTCTTTTGTAATTTCATTAAAAACCACACGACAATCTGAGTGAATATCTACATCCAGACTGTGAGCCAAATGCCAAGCAATTGCTTCCCCTTCGCGATCGGGGTCGGCTGCAAGAAAGACTTTTTTCGCTTTTTTGGCTGCCGTTTTTAATTCCTTCAATACAGGACCCTTGCCTCGGATGGTGATATACTTAGGTTCAAATCCATTTTCTGGGCCGACCCCCATTTGGCTTCTTGGTAAGTCTCGTACATGTCCCATGGATGCTTTTACTTTATATTTATTTCCTAAATAACGTTCAATCGTTTTTGCTTTTGCAGGTGATTCTACAATTACTAGAAAGTCTGCCATCCGATATCCTCCTTAAGAGGGAAAGTGTGAAAGCGCCTTGAAAATGGCATAAGCCTGTTTCTATGGTGCTTACTATTTGAGAAGTTTTCCTAAATTCTAGTTAAGAACAAGAACCGGAGAAAATACTTTACAAAACTGCCCTATCCCAATAATGATCAATTTATAAGTTAATTTTAATAGTATTTTATGTTTAGTCATTTTTTCGAACTTCTGTTGGAAAATGTATAACATATTAGAAATTATTGCAACCTTTTTTAGCTAATTTCTCCATTTTATCGAAAAAAACCTGCAAAAACGCTACTTTTATTCCCAATATTCCCTATTAACCTAGAGTTTTATCTAATTTCCTCTAAAATATCCCCAGCACAAGTCACAAGTTTTGCTCCTTGTTGGATAAGTTCGTTAGCTCCAGCTGAATACGGATTATAAATACTCCCTGGCAATGAAAATACATCTCGACCTTCATTTACTGCATAATTCGCTGTGATGAGTGATCCGCTTTTTCTTTTTGCTTCTATAATAAATGTACCTCTGGATAGACCGCTAATAATTCGATTCCGAAATGGGAAATGCCATCGTAGTGGTTTTGTATCTGGGGGGTATTCAGAGACAATCAACTGTGTATTCATCATCTCTAAAGCAAGGTTCAAATTTTCTTTTGGGTATATATGATAGATGCCTCCTGCAATAACAGCTATTGTTTTTCCTCCATTGTTCATAGCAATTTCATGTGCTAATGCATCAATTCCTTTTGCTAAGCCGCTTACAATAAGTACGCCGTTATCAATAAGCTCCGGGAAGATGGATTTTATTGCATTTCTACCATATTGAGTAGCCTGACGTGAACCCACTACAGCAAGTTTAGGTTCGTGATTTAATAAGGATATATCCCCTTTAGCAAATAGTGCCCATGGAGGCTGATAAATTTCTTTTAAATAATGGGGGTATTCTTTATCGAAAATAGTGATAACTGCAATATCATTGGTTTTGTATTGGCGGATTTGATCATGGATGACTTCGAATGGAAGTGGAAGATTAGTTGATTTAGGAGCAAGATTTTCACGGGTAAGAGATGGAAAATTGAAGCTTTGTTGTGTTGAGAATGTTTGTATTTGAGAGAGGTTGTTTAGGGTGGGATCTTTTTTTAGGATTTGTAGAATTGTGGTCCACGAGAGATTTGGATAATGAAGCAAATGAATCAATTTCTCTTTAAAGTCGTCCATATAACACATTCCTCCAATAATAATTTTATTAAAAGAAGAAATAGCCCCTCATAAGCGAGAGACTATTTCTGTTTAATCTGATGATGTGTAAATTAGTGATTAGTGGGTCTTACACTTTTCGTATAAGCCTTCTTCTTTTAATACCTCAATTAGTGTTTCACCCATTACAGATGGAGTATCAGCTACTTTAATTCCACATTCGTTCATAACACGGATTTTTTCGTCAGCTGTACCTTTTCCGCCTGAAATAATCGCACCAGCATGGCCCATACGCTTTCCAGGAGGTGCAGTACGTCCACCAATGAAGCCAACAACAGGTTTAGTCATGTTAGCCTTAACCCATTCAGCGGCTTCTTCTTCTGCCGTACCACCGATTTCACCAATCATGATAACTGCATATGTTTCAGGATCTTCATTGAATGCTTTTAAAACATCGATGAAGTTAGTTCCGTTAACAGGGTCGCCACCAATACCTACAGCAGTTGTTTGACCAATACCTGCTTGAGTTAATTGGTGTACAGCTTCATAAGTTAGCGTTCCAGAGCGGGATACAACACCCACATGGCCTTTAGTATGAATGTAACCAGGCATGATACCGATTTTACATTCGTCAGCAGTGATAACGCCTGGACAGTTTGGACCAACTAAACGAGTCTTCTTACCTTCCATATAACGCTTCACTTTAACCATATCCAATACTGGAATATGTTCAGTAATACAAATAACAAGATCTAATTCTGCATCAACTGCTTCGATAATGGAATCTGCAGCAAATGGTGCTGGTACATAGATAACAGAAGCATTTGCCCCAGTAGTTTCAACTGCTTCTCGAACAGTGTTAAATACTGGTACTCCTTCTACCTCTTGACCACCTTTACCAGGAGAGGTACCACCAACAATTTGTGTACCATATTCAAGCATTTGTTTTGTATGAAAACGGGCTGTTCCACCAGTAATTCCTTGAACAATAACCTTCGTATCTTTATTAATAAAAACGCTCACGTTAATTCCCCTTTCTAAAGATCCTATTTCACCAATTCAACGATTTTTTGTGCACCGTCAGCCATGGATTCAGCAGCAGTAATGTTAAGTCCGGATTCAGCTAAAATTTGCTTTCCTAAGTCAACATTTGTTCCCTCTAAGCGAACAACAAGTGGAATACTTAATCCTACTTGCTTTGCTGCTTCTACAACACCCTCAGCTATGACATCACACTTCATGATTCCGCCGAAGATATTTACAAAAATACCTTTTACGTTTGGATCTGAAAGGATAATTTTAAATGCTTCTGTAACTTTCTCTGCTGTAGCACCGCCCCCAACATCAAGGAAGTTAGCAGGGTCGCCGCCATAATGTTTAACAATATCCATTGTTGCCATTGCTAAGCCAGCACCGTTAACCATACAGCCGATATTGCCATCAAGTGCAATATAGCTTAGGTCGTATTTAGAAGCTTCGATTTCTTTTGGATCTTCTTCTTCAAGATCACGATATGCAAGAACGTCTTTTTGACGATATAATGCATTGGAATCAAAGTTTAATTTAGCATCCAATGCCATTACTTTTCCGTCGCCCGTAACAACTAGCGGGTTAATTTCAGCAATTGAACAGTCCTTTTCGATATAAGCATTATATAAGCCCATCATGAACTTAACTGCTTGATTCACTAATTCATTCGGAATATTGATATTGAAAGCGATTCGGCGTGCCTGGAATGGCTGTAAGCCAATCACTGGATCAATTTCTTCTTTGAAGATTTTCTCTGGAGTCTTTTCTGCTACTTCTTCGATTTCTGTTCCGCCTTCTTCAGAAGCCATTAATACTACGTGTGAAGTAGCACGGTCTAGAACTAATCCAACATAGTATTCCTTCTTGATATCGCAGCCCTCTTCGATTAACAGACGCTTTACTTCTTTACCCTCTGGACCAGTTTGGTGTGTTACCAATGTTTTTCCGAGGATCTCCTGCGCATATGTACGAACCTCATCAAGGTTTTTCGCAACTTTAACACCGCCAGCTTTCCCCCGTCCGCCAGCATGAATTTGTGCTTTAACTACACAAACCTGTGTGCCTAGTTCTTTTGCCGCTTCAACTGCTTCTTCAACAGTGAATGCAACTTTACCGTTTGGAACCGCTACCCCGTACTTTCTGAGGATCTCTTTCCCTTGATACTCATGGATATTCATTTCCTCATCCTCCTATATCATACTCTTCTAAAAATTGACTCCGTTTTCATTTTATATAATGACACATACCTTGTCCACCATTAAGCAAAAAATTATATTCATTTTAAAAAATTCAGAAAAACATCAGAATATATCTAGTAAATATTAAGAAATTTCAATAGTAAATGTTACCATATTTATTTTTTAAAATAATAAAAAAACAGGCAGGTGCCTGTTTACTTTTGTTGTGCAACGTAATCCTTTACTGGCGCAAAGCTTTTTCTATGATACGGAGTAATCCCATGCAGTTGAATGGCTTGAATATGCTCTTTTGTACCGTACCCCATATTTTGCTGAAAGCCATATGCTGGATAGCTTAACGAAATTTCTTTCATTAACTCATCTCTTGCTACCTTTGCCACGATGGATGCAGCTGCTATCGATATACTTCTGGCATCCCCTTTAACAATTGACTCTGAAGGATATGGAGTGTCTAGTTTCATGGCATCAATTAATAAAAAATCCGGCTTCGGATTTAGACCAGCTACCGCTGCATACATTGCTTTTTTGGTCGCTTCATAGATATTAATTTCATCAATATCAGCTGCATTAATCATTGAAATACTGAATGCAAGCGCTTCACTTCTAATCATTTTATCGTATTCTTGTCGTTTTTTTTCAGAAAGCTTTTTAGAGTCATCAATTCCGGCTAAGAAGAAATTTTCAGGTAAGATGACAGCAGCAGCAACAACGGGTCCAGCAAGCGGTCCTCTTCCAACTTCATCAATTCCTGCAATTAATTGAAAACCTTCCTCTCGATATTTCCGCTCGAATTGATTCATTTCAATAAATTTTTCTTTGAGCAATCTTTCTTGCTCTCTTTGTCTACGCCACTTTTGAATGCACTGATGAACACCTTTTCGCTCATCTTTCTGAATTTCAATTATGAATGGATCGTCTTCACTTACAATAGTTGAAAGATAAGCCTCGATTTCGGCAATCGATTGTTTCTTCATCCTTTTCACCCGAACTTATTTTTTTTCGAAAAATTAAGGCCCCCTAACGGAGAGCCTCTTTGTTATTCTATATTTTCTTCTACTTTTAGAAAATCCTCTGGTCGTTCCAAGGTAAGTCGTCCGAATTTTTCAGATCTAATTTCCCTTATTACTAACTCTGCCACTTTATCGTAGTCGACCATTCCACCGCCCATTAGACAGCCTCTTAGCTTACCAATATGGTCAAATAGTGCAACAAGGTCTTCTGGTATTTCTGAAAGCTTATACCGCTCTTGTAAGCGTTCTGGATACGCACGTTCTAAGAACCTTAAAGTATAAACAGTCAAATCTTGCAGGTTTAATAAAGTATCTTTAATTGCACCGGTAATGGCCAACTTCATGCCAACTTCTTGGTCTTCAAATTTCGGCCATAAAATACCTGGTGTATCCAGTAATTCCAATTCTTTACCTACTTTAATCCACTGCTGAGATTTTGTCACTCCAGGAGTATTTCCTGTCTTAGCTATATTTTTTTTAGCTAATCGGTTGATAAGCGTGGATTTTCCGGCATTTGGAATACCAACGATCATCGCACGTATCGCTCTCGGTCTAACTCCTTTTGCTCTCATTCGGTCAAATTTCTCTTTAAGGATTTCATTTGCCGCTTGGACGATTTGTTTCATCCCTTCTCCAGCTTGAGAATTAATTGCTAGAGCCCTAATTCCCTTCTCTGCAAAAGAGGAAATCCATTCCTTCGTTGCTGCCGGATCAGCCATGTCTGCCTTATTAAGTAAGACCAGCCTTGGCTTATGTTGGATGATTTCATCAATCATTGGATTTCTTGAAGAATACGGGATCCTTGCATCGACCAATTCAAAAATAATATCAACTAATTTTAACTTTTCTGTGACCTCTCTGCGAGCCTTGGCCATATGACCAGGAAACCACTGGATCGTCAAAGCAGCCACCCCCTAAACTATAACTATTTCACTGTAACAATATGTGCATCATTTAAAGGCCAGTAAACAATACTTGTCTTACCAATCACCTTACTCAATGGAACCGATCCAATATGCCTTGAGTCTTTACTGAAGCGTCGATTATCTCCCATAACAAACAATTCCCCTTTAGGAACTGTTTTTTGGCCGACTGGAGTTTCTTCAAGTGTGAACGAGTCCGTTAATGGACCATCCTGTACTTGTTTCTTATATTCGTCCAAATATGGTTCTTTATACGCTTTTCCATTTACATATAAAGTATCATTCTTATACTCAACTGTATCTCCCGGCAGGCCAATTACACGCTTTATGTAATCTTTCTTCTCTGGGGCATGAAAAACGATGATATCGAATCGCTTGGGTTCCCCAATGTCATAACTAAATTTATTAACAATCATTCGATCCTGATCCTTCAATGTAGGCATCATCGATAGGCCATCCACTACAATTGGAGCAAAAAGGAAATACCTAATTACTGCAGCTAAGGCCACAGCAATTAACAAGGCCTTTGTCCATTCCCATAGCTCATTTTTCTTTTTTGTCATACAATCCCCACCAATCAGTAATAAAAAAATGTTTTATAAAGCCTATTTTACATAACTTAAACATATTTAACACGATGGGATCACAATTTTTATCAAACTTTAATAATTCGTTTATAAATCAGTAACAATCAAGAAAAAAATGCTCAGATTGAACTGATTTGTATAAAAAAAGAGCCTGCTCACAAGCAAGCTCTTTTCTTTTCTTATTATCGAATCTCTTTAATTCTTGCTTTCTTACCGCGAAGGTTACGCAAGTAGTAAAGCTTAGCACGGCGAACTTTACCGCGGCGAATAACTTCAAGCTTCGCAATTTTTGGTGTGTGTACTGGGAAAGTACGCTCAACGCCTACTCCGTAAGAAACTTTACGAACTGTGAAAGTTTCGCTAATTCCACCACCACGACGCTTAATCACTACACCTTCGAATAACTGAATACGCTCGCGAGTACCCTCGATAACTTTAACGTGTACACGTACAGTGTCACCAGGACGGAACGCAGGTAGATCAGAACGAAGTTGTTCTTTTGTGATTTCTTCGATTAATTTATGCATCGTTTTCAACTCCTTCCAACAGATGCTCATGCACATCATTTTCCTTATAGCTTGCAGCGGAACATCGTTATAAGACCGCAATCTGATAGGTATCAGTTTAAGTCACAAGAAATATCATATCATATTTGCTGTAACCTCGCAATACTACTCGTATTCTTTTTTTACTTCGTTTAACCATTTTTCCTGCTCTGGTGTGAGCTCAATTTGCTCAAGCAAATCAGGCCTTCTTAAAAGAGTTCGTCTTAAGGCTTCTTTGTTTCTCCATTCCTCGATTAACTTATGATTTCCTGAAAGTAACACTTCAGGTACCTTTAAACCACGGAAATCGGCCGGTCTGGTATAGTGAGGGTGTTCAAGTAACCCGGTGCTGAATGAATCCTTCATATGAGATTCTTGATTCCCTAGCACTTCCGGCAATAGACGGACCACACTATCAACAATGACCATCGCGCCAAGCTCACCGCCCGTTAAGACGTAATCACCTATTGAGATTTCATCTGTTACAATATTTTCGCGAATTCTTTCGTCATAACCCTCATAATGACCACAAATAAAAATTAGATGTTCTTCATTGGATAATTCCTCCGCTTTTCGCTGGGAATAGCGTTCACCTTGCGGGCAAAGGAGTATTACTCGAGGATTTTTACTATTCGCTTTTTCTTTGAGACCTGATACCGCATCAAAGATTGGCTGGGGCTTTAAAACCATACCAGCTCCACCGCCATATGGATAATCATCGACAGTTGAGTGCTTATTATCCGCGAAATCCCGAAAATTCACTACATTGTAGTTAACAGCGGATTTCTCGGCAGCTTTTTGCAGAATGGATTGTCCTAGTACCCCGGTGAACATCTCCGGAAATAAAGTGAGAATATCAATTTGCATCATGAAAGTAGGCCTTCCATCGGATCAATTAATATGACTTTTTCTTTTACATCCACTTTCTTCACAACTTCATGGATATAAGGAATTAGAACATCTTTCCCGCCCTTTCCTTTCACAACCCACACGTCATTTGCACCTGGAGATAATATTTCCGTTACTTTACCAATTTCTTCTCCCTTAGTGGTTGCAACGAGACAACCAATAATTTCGTGATAATAAAATTCATCTTCCTCAAGCGCCTCTAGCTGTGATTCTGGTACTTTTAAGATCCCATCTCTAAATTTTTCCACTTCATTGATATTATAGTAGCCTTCAAATGTTAGTAGGTTAAAATTTTTATGTGTCCGGTGGCTTTTCACAGTTAGTTCAATCGGAGTGTTTGAATTAGGCATAAACAAATATAATACATTGCCCACCTTGTACCGTTTTTCAGGAAAATCAGTTTTTGAGATTACTCTCACTTCGCCTTTTATGCCCTGAGTATTAACAATCTTCCCAACATTAAACCATTTTTCCATATGTTCACCTTCTATCTAATTTCCTTTATGATACCGTCTTTAATGATAATGCAAGGTTGTCCAAGTGCAGCTTCCCAAGCGTCTCCAACGTTTACTTCTTTAAGTGCCTGAACTTCCTTCTCTTTTATTTCACTACCTAGTGGTAGGATATGTAATTGTTCCATTTGAAACTCAAGAAGCTTGATTTTTTCCTTGCGCATTTGAATTTCTTTTTGAAAGTGCTTTTTTAAAGCTTCAGGAGAAAAAGTTTTTGTTTTTTCTAATCGCTTTAGCTCAAAATGAAGCTGATCGCATTCCTTTTGTAATTGCAGCCTATTTCCCTGATACTTTTCTGAGAGCTTTTTCTTGCTACTTTCAGTGAGAACCTGCTTAACCACAACAGTTTGAATGATTTGCATAGAATTGCCTCCTTCAAGCTTCCGATGTCGTCTGCCTTTATACAAGGCGCTTCCGCTTTTCATTTGTCTAGCTCCAGCGTCTAGCCCCTCGGGTCAAATAACCTTCGGCAAGAAAAGTCAAAGTGCGGACTTTTCTCACCGAAGAACATTTACCTGTCGGGGCTGAACGAGGCGCTTCCGCCTTTCGGATAGCAAAAAAGGGAGGAATGAATCCCTCCCTTTATCTAGATGCAAAAAGCTATTCACCAATTTCTAGAAAAATTTTCTTCTGTTGTGATGATCCTGCTGCATAAACAACAGTCCTAATGGCCTTTGCAACACGCCCTTGTTTTCCAATCACTTTTCCCATATCAGTTTTGTTAACTGTAAGCTGATATGTTATGCGACTGTCATCTTCCATCACGTCAACTTGGACATCTTCAGGAAAATCAACAAGAGGCTTAACAATCGATTCGATTAATTGTTTCATATTAACCTTCGATTACTTGTTTAATTTTGCATTATGGAATTTTTCCATGATGCCTTGGTTTGAGAAAAGGTTACGAACTGTATCAGATGGTTTCGCACCGTCTTTCAACCACTTAAGAGCTAATTCTTCATTGATTTGAACTGAAGCAGGTTGAGCAACCGGATTGTAAGTTCCTACTACTTCAATGTAACGTCCGTCACGAGGAGAACGAGAATCTGCTACAACAATACGATAGAAAGGAGTTTTCTTTGCTCCCATACGCTTTAAACGAATTTTAACTGCCATTTTAAATAAGCACCTCCGAATAGTTTCACACAAGATAGTATAATATCAATTCTTTTATAGTTTGTAAAGTGTTTTTTCTTTACATACATTATTACCATATTTTACATAAATCAAACCTTGAAGTTAGAACAGTGTCTAGCTCCAGTGCCTAGGGGCTCGGGTCAAATAACCTTCGGCATTAAAAGTCAAAAACCGGACTTTTTATGCCGAAGAACATTTGCCTGTCGCCCCTGAACAAGGCACTTCCGCTTTTTGATTTAAAACGGTTTAAACGGAAACTTAAATCCGCCTTTTTTCTTGCCTTTTTGCTGCATGCCTGACATTTGCTTCATCATTTTTTTCATATCTTCAAATTGCTTTAATAAACGATTTATTTCTGTGACAGGGCGTCCACTACCTTTAGCAATCCTCCGTTTGCGGTTTGCATTCAGTATTTCCGGATTGTTCTTTTCTGCCTTAGTCATTGATTGAATAATCGCTTCCACATGAGCAATTTGTTTTTCATCGATCTGAATATTATTCAAACCTTTGATTTTATTAGCACCAGGCATCATTTTAAGCAATTCATCCAAGGGTCCTAGATTTCGAACCTGACCTAGCTGTTCCAAGAAATCTTCAAGGGTAAACGAAGCTGTACGCATTTTTTGTTCTAACTCTTTAGCTTTTTGTTCATCCACATTTGCTTGAGCTTTTTCAATCAGCGTCAGTACATCACCCATGCCTAAAATTCTAGAAGCCATTCGTTCTGGATGAAACGGCTCTAAAGCATCCATTTTCTCGCCAAGACCGACAAATTTAATAGGTGTTTGTGTGACAGCACGAATAGAAAGTGCGGCACCACCCCTCGTGTCACCATCAAGCTTTGTTAATACAACCCCGGTAAGACCAAGCTGTTCGTTAAAGCTTTGAGCCACATTGACGGCATCTTGACCTGTCATGGCATCAACTACTAAGAAGATTTCATCAGGCTTCGTTAGCTCTTTAATATCTTTCAGCTCGTCCATTAATGCTTCATCCACATGGAGTCGACCTGCAGTATCAATAAGAACGTAATCATGATGTTCTTCTTTCGCTTTTGCAATCGCCTGCCTTGCAATTTCAACTGGACTTACTTGATCGCCAAGTGAAAAAACAGGCATATCTAATTGTTTGCCCAGCGTTTGGAGCTGCTTAATCGCCGCAGGTCTGTAAATATCGGCTGCTACGAGCAATGGTTTTCGATTGTACTTCTTTCGAAGTAGAAGAGCTAGCTTCCCAGAAGTAGTTGTCTTACCCGCACCCTGCAACCCAACCATCATTATAACTGTAGGTGGACGGTTGGATGCAGCAATCTTACTCTGCTCTCCACCCATTAAGGCTGTTAATTCTTCGTTAACGATTTTGATAATCTGCTGTCCTGGAGTTAAACTTTTCAGAACTTCCTGGCCAACAGACCGTTCACTTACTTTTTTAACAAAGTCTTTAACGACCTTAAAGTTTACGTCTGCTTCTAATAATGCGAGACGAACTTCACGCATCATTTCTTTTACATCCGCTTCAGAGACCTTCCCTTTTCCACGGATCTTTTGGATCGTATTCTGCAGTCGGTCGGCTAATCCTTCAAATGCCATTCATGCCGCCTCCTAATCTAATTTCTCAAGCTCAGCAACGGTTTCTAACATTGCCTGCTTTGAAGGGTTCTCCTCATTAAGCAATTTTTTCAGGTGTCTGATTAAACTTGCCCGCTCTTGAAATTTCTGAAATAGTAGAAGCTTTTCCTCATACTCCTCGAGCATGGCTTCCGTCCGTTTAATATTATCATAAACAGCCTGACGGCTTACGTCATACTCTTCGGCAATTTCACCAAGAGAATAATCATCTAAATAATAGAGAGACATATAGCTTTGCTGCTTTGGCGTTAACAACGAATAATAAAAATCATAAAGATAATTCATTCGTGTTGTTTTTTCAAGCATGCCTATCCCTCCAATATCATGTTAAGTGAAAAGCCTTTACAAAAGTAGTTTACACAGTCAGGCACTTTCTGTCAAGATAATACCTTTACATCCATTATTCGGTTTGTTCTACCTGATCCGCAAAGAGTCCATACACGTATTTCTCCGCATCAAACTCTTGAAGGTCATCCATTTTCTCACCCAAACCGACAAATTTAACAGGTATTTTTAATTCATTACGAATTGCTAGAACAATACCACCCTTTGCTGTACCGTCTAACTTAGAAAGGACAATTCCACTTACATTCGTCACTTCTTTAAATGTTTTTGCTTGAATAAGAGCATTTTGTCCAGTCGTTGCATCTAGAACTAAAATGACTTCATGTGGTGCACCTGGTACTTCCCGCTCAATGACACGCTTTACCTTTTCTAACTCTTTCATTAGGTTTACTTTATTTTGCAGGCGGCCTGCAGTATCGCAAAGTAAAATATCTGCCTGACGGGATTTTGCAGCCTGGATGGCATCGTACATAACAGCTGCCGGATCAGAACCTTCCGCCTGCTTGATGACTTCCACTCCGACTCTATCACCCCATACCTCTAACTGTTCAATCGCACCGGCTCGGAAAGTGTCCCCTGCTGCCATTAAAACCTTTTTGCCTTCACTCTTAAATTTATGTCCAAGTTTGCCAATCGTCGTTGTTTTTCCCACACCATTGACCCCTACAAACAAAATAACAGTTAAGCCGTCCTCCTGGATATTTAATTGAGAAGATTGCTCTTCTCCAGCATTATAAATTTCAACGAGTTTTTCAGAAATGACGCTTTGAACTTCTTGAGGTTCTTGGATATTTCTGCGTTTCACTTCCATCTTAAGTTCTTCAATCAATTGCATTACTGTATCAAAGCCAACATCTGCTTGAATTAATATCTCCTCTAATTCTTCAAAGAAGTCTTCATCGACTTTTCGATATCTAGCTACAAGTTCGTTTACTTTCCCTGAAAAATTGTCTCTTGTTTTCGTTAAGCCTTCTTTAAACTTTTCTGTTACTGTATCGGTTGATTTCGTAATTTTTTCCTTTAGTTTTTTAAAAAAACTCATTTTACCACTTCCTTAAATTAAGATTCTACGAGTTCCTTTGTTTCCTCTAGTCGGACTGATACTAGTTTGGATACTCCTGATTCCTGCATTGTTACTCCGTAAAGGACATCTGCTTCTTCCATAGTTCCTTTCCGATGGGTAATCACTATAAACTGTGTTTCCCTGCTATATCGTTTTAAGTATTGGCTGAAACGATAGACATTTGCTTCATCTAAGGCCGCTTCAACCTCATCAAGGATACAAAACGGAACAGGTCGTACCTTTAAGATAGAAAATAATAAGGCTATAGCTGTTAAAGCGCGTTCTCCACCTGAAAGGAGTCCCAAATTCTGCAGCTTCTTCCCAGGAGGTTGAGCAACGATTTCTACGCCGGTATTTAATAAATCTTCTGGAACTGTTAGAACTAAATCCGCTCTTCCTCCCCCGAAAAGAGCTCGGAAGGTTGGTTCGAAGTGTTCACGAATTCCATTGAAGGTTTGTTCAAAACGTTTCTTCATTTCAATATCCATTTCCTCGATCACCTGGTAAAGGGTATCTTTTGCTTCCTGGAGATCGGACTTTTGCTCATTTAGAAACTCATACCGCTCAGATACACGCTCATATTCTTCAATTGCCCCAATATTCACATTTCCTAGTTCTTCAATGGCAAGTTTGATAAGTTTGACCTTTTTCCTTGCTTCCTCAATAGGAATTGTTAAAGGATATTGTTCCTTCGCCCCTTCAAAAGACAACAAATATTCTTCTCGAAGATGTGTCAATCGATTCTCAAGCTCGACATCTAGTCGATTGATTTTGACTTCCTCGTCCTTTAATACCACAATCATTCCTTTATGGAGTCTTTTTAGCTCTTTAGCTTCTAGTTCCATATCTTCAAGAACATCCACTAAAGACAATCGTTCCTGTCTTCTAGTAGTAATTAGTTGTAGAGTGTTTTCTTTATCTTGCTGCTTCAACTTAGCTGCAGCCTCAAGCTGTTCCTCACCTGAAGAGCTGTTAGTCATCTCTGAAGACAATAGGCTAAGGTCTTCAGTATAAAGCGCTAGCTTTTTTTCGCTTTCTCTTAAGTCCTCAGTCGTAAGCGTAAATCTCTCTTTTGAATTCGTATATTGCTCGTTTTTAGAAGCAAATTCTACCTTTAAATCATTTATTTCATTCGTCAAAGTTTCCTTTGAAGTCAAATCACTGGTCTTTTGTTCTGTTAGTTTAACAATTTGAGCATCCAATTCTGTAACATTTACTTGATAGGTTTCTAAAGCTGTAAATAATTCTTCTTTTCGTTTTAGCAAGCCGTTCTTTTCATCAGAAAACTGTCCTTTTTCAAGATCATATATCGCTAACCGCTCATTAATATTTTTTACTCCAAGCTCTGCTTCACGCAGTTCTCCCTTTACAGCCTGCTCATTAAGTCTCAATTCTTCGCCATTCTTTCGAATTTCGTCTAGCTGCTCTTCAGTCAGTTGAACCTCTTCTTTTAAGGCTTTAACCGTTTTTTCTAGACTAGCTGTTTTTTCCTCCATAATAACCAATTTCGCTTTTAAATCTTCTAGCTCACCTTTTCTGGTTAATAGAGAGGAATTCTTTTGTTTTACCGCACCACCCGTCATGGAACCACCAGGATTAACAATATCTCCCTCAAGAGTGACCAAGCGGCAGCGGTACTGAAGGATTTTTGCCAATTCATTGGCACCCTTTAGGTCTTTTGTAATCACTACATTACCTAATAGGTTATTCATTACCTCTGCATACCTTGATTCAAATTTAACAAGGCTGACTGCTGTTCCGATCAAAGAAGGGTGATTTTGAATGGACGATAATTGCGCAGCGGATAATGGCCTGCCTTTAATAACACTAAGCGGTAAGAAGGTTGCTCGTCCAAAAGAATGTTGTTTTAAATATTGAATCGCCGTCCGTGCATTTTGCTCGGTATCAACGACTATATGCTGAAGGGCACCCCCAAAAGCTGTTTCGAGTGCTGTTTCATATTCTTTTGGAACAGTTACAAGTTCTGCTACTGCGCCTTCAATTCCCTTTAATTTATGATCCCTTGCCTTTAGAACCTCTTTAACCCCTTGGAAGAACCCGGAATAATCTTCTTCCATCTCTTCGAGCATTTCTTTTCTTGATTTTGCCTGTTGAAGAAGCTGATAGGCTTGATACAACATCTTTTCTTGTTTTTCATAATTATTTTTTACAGTTTCGAGCTTTCGTTGTTGATCTCGAAAAGCAACCACTTGGTCTGCTAATTGTCCTTGAAGATCTGCTAGTGAAGATTGGGTTTGCTCCATTTTTGATTGAGCAATTTGTCGTTCTTCAATATATTTCGTATTCTCTGAATCAAGACGTGAACTCTTTCTCTCTTGTTGCTCCAACTGCTGGTCAATATATTTCAACTCATTTTTAGCACCAGCCTGCTGATTGAGTAGCTCAATATATTCACTTTTTAAACTATCAATCTTTTCTTCAATATTTTCGGTAAAAAGTTGTAGCTTTTCTTGTTTTTCCTTTAGTTTGGCCTGTAACGATTGAACCTGTTCACCTAGTTCATTAACTGACTCGGCCTGCATGTCCCTATTTTTTTGAAGCAGGCTGATTCTTTCTGTCAACTCAGTGATATTTGTTTTTAACTGTTCTTTGTTTTGAGCAGCATTCTTTTTTCGTTCCTTCAATACCTCTTTACGGCCTTCCAGCTTTTCAAGTTCTTCACTTGCATGAAGCAAAACATTTTGTAGATCTGTTATCGATTCATCTAACGCAGCAATTCGGTCTCTAGTTTCAACTATTTTAGCCTCTTTGACTTGCAGATCTGATGAAAGCTTTAATTCTTCCTGCTGATGTTCTTTTAATTGTTTAGAAAGGTTTTCCCATTTCTGGTGTAGGTCTTCAATTTCAAAAACAGTTAATGCTACTTCTATTTTTTCTAGTTCTTCTTTTTTCTCTAAAAAATCCTTGGCCATCGAAGCTTGAATTTTAAGCGGCTCTACCTGACTTTCCAGTTCGTGTAAAATATCATTCACACGGTTTAAATTATCCTGTGTTTCAAATAATTTTACCTCTGCTTTTTTCTTGCGGTTCTTGTATTTTAAAACACCAGCTGCTTCTTCGAAAATGGTCCTGCGATCCTCAGCTTTACTGTTTAATATTTCTTCTACTTTCCCTTGACTAATGATGGAAAAGGCTTCCCTGCCAAGACCTGAATCCATAAACAGATCAATAATATCCTTCAGTCTGCAGGGCTGTTTGTTAATGAAAAACTCACTATCGCCTGAGCGTGAGACCCGTCTTGTCACACTTACTTCATTGTAATCTAGACCAATTCCTTGGTCCTGATTATCCAATGTGAGTGAAACTTCAGCAAAATTCAGTGGTTTTCTAGTATCACTGCCGGCAAAAATAATATCTTCCATTTTGCTTCCTCGTAAAGATTTAGCGGACTGCTCACCTAAAACCCAGCGGATCGCATCAGTTATATTACTTTTGCCACTCCCATTGGGACCCACTACAGCCGTAACCCCAGGAACAAAATCAACTCCAATGCGGTCTGCGAACGATTTAAATCCAATGATGTCCAACCGTTTTAAAAACATTTCATTATCCTCCCCATGCAACCCGGGATTTCTCCTGCATACATTTTGACATTTCTAGGTTGTTTTCGCTTTTAATACGACCAGTGCCATTTGGGCGGCATGCTGCTCTGCTTCTTTTTTCGATTTTCCAGTTCCTACTCCTAGCTCTTCTCCATTTAAGGACACTTTGGAAACAAATTCCTTGTTATGGGCTGGACCTTTTTCTAATAGGACCTTGTATTCTAATGTGCCTGTTCCATCTCGTTGGATGAGTTCCTGTAATTGACTTTTAAAATCCATCACATGAGAAAAAGCACCAGCATTTATTTTAGGAAAAACAACCTTTTCAAGGAATTCAATGACTTTATCAATTCCTTGATCTAAATAGAGAGCTCCTATGAACGCCTCAAACACATCCGCTAATAAAGCAGGGCGTTCTCTTCCGCCTGTCATTTCTTCCCCTTTTCCCAACAAAATGAGATTACCAAACTTGAGCTCATTAGCAAAAGAAACGAGTGATGGCTCACACACAATGGCTGCTCTTAATTTCGTCAGTTCTCCCTCTGTCATAGTAGGATATTTCTTAAAAAGAAATTGGGAAACAGTTAGCTCCAGTACAGCATCTCCTAAAAATTCAAGTCTTTCATTATCCTCGAAAGGCTTTCTGCGATGCTCATTCACATAGGATGAATGAGTAAAAGCTTGCTTTAGTAATTTTTCATTTTCAATAGTAATTCCAATTGTCGTTTGAAAATCCTTAAATTGATTTTCCTTTGCGCGATTGTTCAACTCTTTTTCTTTACCGTTTTTGCGCATAAAGTCTCCACCTTGCATTTAGTTTACAGACATTGCCTATTATGAGTTTAAAAAACTTTCTTTGAAAACGCAAAGAAACCTGGCAGATAGTTTACTCTGCCAAGTTCTATCATACAGAATAAAGCTCCGTTTGAAAACGGAGCTTTGTGAATAAAATCTAACGAGATTACTTACTGCTATTTATGTAATTAACAGCATCACCAACAGTGCTGATTTTTTCAGCATCATCGTCAGAAATTTCCATATCGAACTCATCTTCCAATTCCATTACTAGTTCAACTACGTCAAGGGAATCAGCGCCAAGATCATCTTTAAATGAAGCTTCAAGCTTTACTTGAGACTCATCAACACCTAAGCGGTCAACGATGATTTTTGTTACACGTTCTAATACCTCTGCCATGCTCGTTCACCTCCCCTCAAGCTATTATAGAGTATTTCAATAAAATAATAAATGTTGTTTTTTATTAAAATTAGATTACTGTTTCGGAACAGCAACTAATTTATTTACATAACCATACCGCCATTTACGTGGAAGGTTTGGCCAGTAATATAAGATGAGTCATCAGAAGCTATGAATGCAGTAATTTTAGCGATATCCTTAGCTTCTCCTAATCTTGCTAACGGGATCTGTTTTAACATTTCCGCTTTTACTTCCTCAGATAATTTATCTGTCATATCAGTAGTAATAAACCCTGGAGCAACTGCATTCACTGTAATATTACGTGAAGCTAATTCCTTCGCAGTTGTTTTTGTTAAGCCAATAACTCCAGCTTTTGCAGCTACATAGTTAGCTTGCCCTGGATTTCCACTAACACCAACAACCGAAGCAATATTAATGATGCGGCCAACTCGTTGTTTCATCATTTGTCTTGTTACTGCTTTTGTACAAAGGAATACACCTTTAAGGTTAGTGTTAATAACATCATCCCACTCTTCTTCTTTCATTCGCATTAAAAGGTTGTCCCTTGTAATTCCTGCGTTATTAATGAGGATGTCTAGTTTCCCAAAGCGATCAATCGTCGCTTTAACCATTTCGGTCACTTCTTCTGTATTTGAAACATCACATTTTATCGCCACAGCATCTCTGCCTAGTGCTTTAATTTCATCGACTACTTCATTTGCTTTTGCTTCGCTGCCAGAAAAATTTACTGCCACATTTGCTCCTTGTCTTGCCAGTTCAAGAGCAATTTCTCTGCCGATTCCTCTGGATGCTCCGGTAACAAGCGCTGCCTTCCCTGCTAAACTCATAGATTTTCCTCCTTTAAGGCTTCCATTACAGCCATTGCACTTTCCTCATCAGATACTGCGTATGTCTTAACTGTTTTATCAATCTTTTTGATTAATCCTGTGAGAACTTTTCCAGGACCAATCTCGATGAAAGTATCGACTCCAAGTTCAATCATTTTAGCAACAGAATCCTCCCAAAGCACTGGGGAATATAACTGCTCAATTAACTTATCCTTT
This sequence comes from Neobacillus phoenicis, assembly GCF_047302305.1. Lineage (NCBI taxonomy): Bacteria > Bacillati > Bacillota > Bacilli > Caryophanales > Bacillaceae > Neobacillus > Neobacillus phoenicis. Next base: position 4,150,881 of record NZ_CP154847.1, read on the forward strand.
ATTTCAGAAGCACTACTAACAGGTTGAGCTGTAACATTTATGACTACCGGTATTTCAGCATCCTTCATCTCCATACCATCTAGCACTTCACACAGCTGCTCTGCTGCTGGTTTCATTAATGATGAATGAAAAGGGCCACTCACCTCTAAAGGAAGGACTCTCTTTGCGCCAGCTTCTTTCGCTTTCACTCCTGCTCGCTCTACTCCTTCTCGTGAACCAGAGATCACAATTTGTCCAGGACAGTTTAAATTAGCTAAAGAAACGGGGAATCCCTCATCACTAACTGCTTTTGTTACGACTGAAAGGGGGTCACGATCAAGACCAAGCACTGCAGCCATAGAACCTTCGCCATTAGGTACAGCATGTTCCATAAATTCCCCACGTTTCCTAACGGCAAATACACCTTCTTCAAAGCTTAATACACCTGCAGCAACTAATGCTGTGTACTCTCCTAAGCTATGTCCAGCAACAAAGTCCGCTTTAATCCCAGATTTTTGAAAAAAGTCTAAAATCGCAATACTTGTTGTTAACAATGCCGGTTGCGTATTATAGGTTATCGTCAATTCTTCTTTCGGACCTTCAAAAATAAGCTGGCTGAGTTTGGTATTTAGTGTTTTATCTGCTTTTTCAAAGTACCCCATTACCTCGGAGTGTTTGTCAGCTAGTTCTTTCCCCATTCCTACTGTCTGTGACCCTTGTCCAGGAAACACAAATGCTACCTTACTCATTTCGACACTCCTTTTAAAAATCTATTCTTGTAGTATTGTCCTCTTCAACTGTTTGCTTAATTAAGCCAACGACATCTTTACTAACCATTTCTCTCGTTTGGCGGATTGCACTAAAGATCGATTGTGCATTAGAAGAACCATGAGCCTTAATAACAGGTGCTTTTAAACCAAACAACCCAGCACCACCATATTCGGAATAATCCATTGTATTTTTTAAAGTCATAAGGTTGGGCTTTAGTACCGCAGCCGCTAGTTTACTTGTAAAACTACTCATAAGAGCCGTTTTTAACATTTTAAACATGGAAAGAGCAGTACCTTCCAGTGTTTTTAATACCATATTGCCCGTAAATCCATCGGTTACAACTACATCGGCTACCCCTTCAAGCAAATCTCTTGCTTCAACATTGCCAACAAAATTTAAATCTGCGTTTTTTAAAAGGTCAAAAGCCTGCCTTGTCAGCTCATTCCCCTTCTTTTCTTCCGTACCAATATTTAACAGCCCAACTCTAGGTCTTTCAATTCCCCTTACTTTTTGGCTGTAAATTGAGCCCATGATAGCATTTTGAAGCAAATGCTCTGGCTTAGCATCTGCATTTGCACCAACATCCAAAAGCAGGAAGCCCTCTCCACCAATCGTTGGCAGTGTTGGAGCTAATGCTGGACGGTCAATACCTTCAATTCTTCCAACAACAAAAAGGCCCGCTGCCATTAATGCACCTGTATTGCCTGCTGAAATGCAAGCATCGGCTGTCCCGTCGGCTACCTGTTGGGCAGCTAACACCATAGAAGCAGTCTTTTTCCGACGAACCGCTCTAACTGGTTCATCGGTTCCAAGAATCACTTCTGTCGTATGTAAAATAGAAATCCTGTCATGACTAGTTAGAGTTTCTTTTATCTTATTTTCATCCCCTACTAGGGTGATATGTATATCAGAAAATGTTTCAACTGCTTTCAGTGCACCTAAGACAATCTCTTTTGGGGCATTGTCGCCACCCATAGCATCAATTGCTAATTTCATTTTTCTCATCCTTTAACCATTTTTCGAACGGTACATTTCAAATTCTCCGGTAAATACGAGCTCATTATTCACAAAACTAGTTACTTCAACAAAAGTTCTGTCAACCTTCTCATCTATTTTTGTCACTTTTGCTTTCGCTATTACTCGTTCATTTAATTTTACCGAACGTTTAAATTGAATATTTGCTTTTGCTGTTAGCGCTAATTCATCATTTATTACTGCAACTGCAAGAGAGTTGGCCTGAGCAAAAACATGATGTCCCCGAGCAATTTTATTGCGCTTGAAGACATGTTCTTCTTTTACATCAAAAATAGAGATCGCACTTTGATCTAAGTCTATATCAATGATTTCACCAATCACTTCTTCAAGTGGTAATGAGCGCACTTCATCTTCAAATCGTTTTTCAGCGACTGTTTTAATCCGCTCACGCAGTTCTGGGATGGATAATTCAAGTCGGTCTAGACGAATCGTTTGTACACTTACTTGAAATTTTTCAGCTAATTCATCATCAGTAATAAAGGGATTGTCTTTTATAGTAGTCGTCAACAAGTGTTGGCGTTCTTTTTTAGTTCTTCTCATTATCTTTCACACCGTCCGAGATCTTATGACTAGGTACTAATAGTAGTATAAAATTTGAAAAAGCAGATTGCAAGATTAATTTTCATCCTACTCATCTGCTTTCAAATTAGTTCAATGCTCTAATCCAGCTTTTCTCCTTCTAACACTCCGGATTCTTCCAACTTTTCTCTTAAATACTTATAATCCGGGGCTGTCCAAAATGCATCCGACTGGATTAGCATAGCAGCATCGCTTCTAGCTGTTTCTAGCGCTCTATAATCATGAACCATATCCGCAACTTTAAATTCAGGTACTCCGCTTTGTTTTCGGCCAAAAAAGTCACCGGGTCCTCTTAATTCAAGGTCCTTCTCACTAAGGACAAATCCGTCGTTCGTCTCAGTCATAATCCTCATTCGCTCTTGACCGACTTCTGACTTTGGACTTGCGAGTAAAATACAATACGACTGATCACTACCACGCCCTACACGGCCACGAAGTTGGTGGAGCTGGGATAATCCAAATCTTTCAGCATCATAAATAACCATCATCGTTGCATTCGGTACATTTACTCCTACTTCTACCACAGTAGTTGAAACGAGCACCTGCACTTCATTCATACTAAAGGCTTTCATTACTGAATCCTTTTCTTCTGAGCTTAAGCGTCCATGCATGAGTCCCACTTTATAACGGTCCTGAAAATAGTGGTTTAATGTAGTATGCACATCAATTGCATTTTGTACATCAAGCTTGTCCGATTCCTCAATTAACGGGCATATTACATAGGCTTGATGGCCCTTCCTTAATTCTTTTTCGACGAAGGAAAGTACACGCTCTAGCATTTCTGGTTTGGCCCAGTAAGTTTCAATTGCCTTTCTTCCCGCTGGCATCTCATCAATAATGGAAACATCCATCTCACCAAAGACCGTGATCGCCAATGTCCGAGGAATCGGAGTGGCTGTCATAAAGAGTACGTCCGGATTTTCTCCTTTTTCCCTCAAGACTCTTCGCTGCTCCACACCAAAACGATGTTGTTCATCGGTAATAACAAAACCAAGCTTCTTAAAAATAACCTCATCTTGAATTAATGCATGTGTACCAATTAATATATCTACTTTACCTTCGGCTAATGCTTGCAGGATTTCCCTCCTGTGTTTTCCTTTAACCGAGCTCGTTAATAGCTCGCATTTCACCTTAAAGGGTTCTAATAACTTCTTTAAAGATTCTGCATGCTGTTCTGCTAATATTTCAGTTGGGACCATAAGCGCCCCTTGATAACCAGCTGTTACACTTGCATATAAACCAATTGCAGCAACGACTGTTTTACCTGACCCTACATCTCCCTGTAAAAGTCGGTTCATACGGAATTGAGATTTTAACTCCGCTAACACTTCATTAACCACTCGTATTTGAGCATTGGTTAATGGAAAGGGAAGATTGTCAATAAACTTCTTCACTTTAGTTAAATCATAGTTTTGTTCAACACCTGGAGAGTGCTCCCTCTCAAATTTCCTCAATGCCTGCATTTTCAATTGAAATAAGAGGAACTCTTCATAAACAAAACGACGTCTTGCTTGCTTCACTTCCTCCGGGCTATTTGGGAAATGCATAACTTTCAAGGCTTCCTGCCTGCCCAATAGACGATACTGTTTTAGAAAAGAAGCAGGAAGATTCTCCTCAAGATCTCCCCCGTATTGTTGGAAGGCGAGGTGAATAAATTTCCGCATTCCCTTGGTTGTTAACTTCCCTCTCAATGAGTATACGGGTTCAAAGTCTTTTGTTTTTGCATTTGGTCCTGCCTGCATCTCATTGGCTGTGATGGTTTGCCGATGTGCATCCCATTTTCCCGTTACTGTTATTGTTTCGTTCATTAATATTTTATTTTTTAAATAGGGCTGGTTAAAAAAAACTACTTTAATTAAGTACGATCCAACAAAAAGACGGAACGTTAATTTAGATTTCTTCCTGCCATAATAGACAAGAGAAGGCTCGCTATGAACCTTCCCTTCGACCGTTACTTTCTCATCATGCTGTACTTCCGTCAGTTCTTTTAATGAATAATCTTCATAACGATATGGAAAATACTCAAGTAAATCTTGAATCGTAAAAATCTTCATTTCTGAGAAGATTTCAGCAGTTTCTTCACCAATGCCCTTTAAGACTGTTATTGATTGGTTAAGATTTGGATTCACTTTCTTTGAGCGGTATACCGAAAATCTTCGCCTCGAGTCTTCGACCTGTCGGTGTAGCCGCCAACCCTCCCTGCGCTGTTTCTTTTAGTCCAGTTGGCATCGATTGACCAATTTTGTACATAGCATCAATGACCTCATCACATGGAATGCGGCTTGTAATACCTGCTAATGCCATATCGGCTGCAACCATCGCATTTGCAGCACCCATCGCATTACGTTTCACACACGGAACCTCTACAAGCCCTGCAACTGGGTCACAAACTAAACCAAGCATGTTCTTTAGTGTAATGGCCATCGCTTCTGCACATTGCTCCGGGGTACCGCCTGCCAGTTCAACAATCGCAGCAGCAGCCATTCCAGCAGCTGATCCAACTTCCGCCTGACAGCCTCCAGCAGCACCTGAGATAGAAGCATTATTTGCAACGACAAACCCAAATGCTCCTGCAGTAAATAGAAAGGAAATCATTTGCTCCCGAGTTGGCTTAAGCTTCCTTTGAACAGCAAATAAGGTTCCTGGAACTACCCCTGCAGAACCTGCCGTTGGTGTAGCACAGATGGTTCCCATTGCTGCATTCACTTCATTCGTAGCGACAGCTTTACTTACTGCATCCAGAATCGTTTCTCCTGATAAGAAATTTCCCTTTTCAATATACTTTTGTAAAAGAACCGCATCGCCTCCGGTTAATCCAGAGTGAGAGGAAACACCTTTTATCCCTCTTTCAACAGCTTCTTCCATCACTTTTAGATTTCGGTCCATAAATGCAAAGACTTCTTCTCTTGTACGGCCAGTAACGGAAACTTCCTGTTCAATCATAATTTCTGAGATTTTTTTATTTTGACTATTGGCAAGTTCAACTAATTCAGCAACATTACGAAACACTTATCTTCCCCCCTCTAGTTGTTAATCTACAATTTTGGTTACTTTTAATATATTTGGAAGCTGTTCAAGTTCTAGTAAAATGCTATTATCCATATTTTGATCTACTTCAATCGTCATCAGTGCAAGTTTCCCTTTTTCTTTTCGGGATACCTCCATGTGACCAATATTTATTTCATATTTAGCAAGAGTGTTGGAAACAGCAGCAATGGCTCCAAAACGGTCGTTATGAACAACAAGAATTGCAGGATGGTTTCCTGATAACTTTAGTTCAAAGCCATTAAGCTCAGTAATCTCAATTTTTCCACCGCCTATTGAGATTCCTACTAACTCTAGTTCCCCATCATGATCGCCAATGAAGATTCTAGCTGTATTTGGATGATCTGTCACAGCATCTTCTTCTATAAAACGTAATTTCATGCCTCTATCTTCTGCGATATCAATCGCATTTATAATTCTTTTATCATCTGTATCAAAGTCTAATAATCCACCAACAATGGCTACATCTGTTCCATGACCTTTATACGTTTTTGCAAAGGATCCATACAATGAGATATTTGCCCATTTTGGTTCTCTGCCAAATAAACTTCTTGCCACACGACCTATTCTCGCGGCCCCTGCCGTATGTGAACTGGATGGACCTATCATAACCGGACCAATAATGTCGAACACACTTCTATACTTCACATGCATTCTCTCCCTTTGCCTTAATCTATCTCTAAAACATTACTCTGAAATTTATTAAACGACACTTATATCAAAAAAAAGAAGGGTTACCCCTTCTATTTTAGCCGTTCCTTATTCAATTGAAAAGATAAAAGAATATAATGGCTGCCCACCATTATGTACTTCTATTTCAACATCAGCAAAGTTTTCTTCCACAAATTGTGTAAGACTGGTTACTTCTTCCTCTGTAACATCCTCACCATAGATAATGGTCAGGATTTCTGAATCTTCGTCTAGCATTTGAGAAAGCAGGTCTTTAGCTGCGTTTTCTTTGTCTTTGTTTTTTATAACAATTTTCCCCTCAGAGATACCCATGAAATCATCTTTTTCAATTTCTAAGCCATCAATTTGCGTGTCACGAACAGCGAACGTAATTTGTCCCGTTTTAACATGCTGTAGGGCATCCATCATGGCAGACTCATTAGCCCTCACATCTGTTGAAGGATTAAAAGCTAACAATGCTGAAAGTCCTTGAGGAACCGTTTTAGATGGGATCACATAAATTTCTTCGTCTGAAACATCAGCTGCCTGCTGAGCAGCCATAATAATATTTTTGTTATTAGGTAAGATAAATACCTTTTTTGCATTGACTTCCTTAACGGCCTTCACGATATCTTCCGTGCTCGGATTCATCGTCTGTCCGCCTTCAATGACAGCATGTGCACCTATACTTTTAAATAATTCCGCAATTCCTGACCCCATAGATACTGTAACAATACCGTATTCTTGAAGTTCCTTTGGAGCTTCCGAAAGATTTGTACCCGATGCAGTATGGGTATCACCAACAATATTTGAATGCTGCTGACGCATATTTTCAATCTTCATATTAATTAAATTCCCGTACTTTTGTCCGTAGGTTAATACTTCACCAGGCTGTTCAGAATGGATATGCACCTTTACCACGTCTTCATCAGCAATAACTAATAAAGAATCACCTAACTTACTTAGGTCATTACGGAAATTACCTTCATCGAATGGATGCTTGGTCACCTTATCAGCTTCAAATCTTACCATGAATTCTGTACAATATCCAAATTCAATATCCGCAGTATTCATATGACTCTGGACACTTTTATGATGCTCCGCATTAACCATTTCGTCCATTGAAGGAGTAATTGGAGATTCAGGAAGCTTTTCACCCTTTAAAACTGCAAGGAAGCCTTCGTAAACGAAAACAAGTCCTTGTCCGCCACTATCTACAACACCTACTTCTTTTAATACAGGCAGTAAATCAGGCGTACGCTTTAAAGAAGCTTTTGCTTCTTTCACCACTTCTTCCATGACCGCAATAATATCATTGGATTTTTGGGAAGCTTGAACACCTTTCTTAGCTGAATCCTTCGCGACTGTTAGGATCGTTCCTTCAACGGGCTTCATTACAGCTTTATAAGCTGTTTCAACACCTGCATCTAATGCCTGCGCAAAATCTTTCGCGGAAATCTCCGCTTTCGATTCAACTGCTTTAGAAAAGCCACGGAATAACTGAGAAAGAATAACTCCAGAATTTCCGCGTGCTCCCATTAGTAACCCTTTTGAAAGGGACACTCCAACTTTACCAATATGTTCCTGAACATTATTTTTTACTTCCTTCGCCCCGGAGGTCATTGATAAGTTCATATTTGTTCCAGTATCACCGTCGGGCACAGGAAAAACGTTCAAGGCATCAACCATTTTTGCATTTGCTGCTAAATGATTTGCACCTTGAATTACCATTTCGGCAAAACGTTTTCCATCTAATGCTGTTATTGACACAAAATTTTCCTCCTCTACTTGCGGTTCGCAGTACGAACTTACGGATTCGTTACTCGAACTCCCTGAACGTAAATATTTACCGAGTCAACGGCAAGTCCAACTGTCTTATCGAGGGTATATTTAACCTTTGATTGCACGTTGTGGGCAATTTCGGAAATCTTCGTTCCATAGCTAACAATAATGTACATATCAATATGTAATGCCTCATTTTCCTGGCGCACAATTACGCCTCGAGTAAAGTTTTCTTTTCGTAGTATTTCCGTAATCCCATCTTTAATTTGATTTTTAGAGGCCATACCGACGATACCATAGCATTCGATAGCTGCTCCTCCGGCAATGGTAGCGATTACTTCGTTTGAAATATCAATTTGTCCGTACTTAGTTTTTAATTCGATGGACATGAATCGTTCCCCCTTTGGAAAATTGCTCCTTGACTACAGTCATTTTACTATAGTCAACCCAATATTGAAAGTCATACTTGCCTGTTTAATATAAGAGCATTTAATTAATACCTATGTCAAGGTTTTTTTCTTGAAAGGTTTGTACACAACTATTGCATTCAATTGGGTTGTGTGATAAATTATTAAGGTATCTCAAGACTAGAAAATTTGGTTAGTCAATTTTCTATATCCAGATGAGCATCTTAAAGATCGCTGTATAAAGCCTTTTGGTAGTTAAGGAGGGAAATCATTATGCCACGTAAATGTGTAGTAACTGGAAAGAAAACAACAACTGGTAACGCACGTTCACACGCTATGAACGCAAACAAGCGTACATGGGGTGCTAACCTACAAAAAGTACGTATTCTTGTTGATGGAAAGCCTAAGCGTGTTTGGGTTTCTGCAAGAGCGTTAAGAGCAGGTAAAGTAGAACGCGTATAATAAAGGACCTGAGCATCCTATGTTTGGATGCTCTTTCTTTTTGCCCAAATGGGATTTGACTAAGAATTTAAGAATTTGAACAAAAAAGTACAAATGTAACTCATTCCTTTAATATTCCCAATTAAGAAAATAAAAAGCACCCAAATAATGAGGGTGCCAAAAAAAGGTTATTTTTGAAAAACGATACCATTCCTGTACTTTTATATATTTCTATTCATTCTTTTTAAATGCCCCAATCATCGCTCGGACTAGTCCGCCTAAAAATTTTGGCAGTTTAATTGTATAAAATTTCATACTGTCCCTCCTCACAAATCTCCCAGCTTATTTAATCTAACTTTTTTCGTACGCCCTAACAGTTTATTCTAACGAACGAAATCAGTACCTAATAGTTCTGCCTATTAATCGTGACTTCTTATCACTATTAATATGCCTTCGGAAAATGAAAAAGTACCATAATCACTAATAAGTTCATTACTAATACATAGTGTCGATCCAAGTGAAATATGCCGGTTTTTCAATGGAAATTTAAAGCCTTCGAGTGTGAGATCAGTTACATCAAGGGTTAATGGAATAAAAGAAATATATTTTTCTCGTTGCCTTTTTTCAATGGAATAGTGTCCTGGTTCTTTTAAAAATACCATGTTATGGCGGTCAATCAAGGTTACTTGTACGGAACTTTTTGTTTTCAATGGGTTCAGTAGAAGGTGTACATTTGCTAATAAGTGGTCCAGCCTTCCGCCTGTTGCACCAAATAGGCGGATTGCCTCAGGAATCTGTTCTAATGCCCAATTGAGGGCTAGTTCCATATCGGTTTCGTCTTTTTCCGGTTTAAATTGCTTTAGTTCCGAAACCTGTTCTTGGATGAATTTCCATTCTTCCTGTGAAACAGAATCGAAGTCACCAAAAGCAATCGTTGGATGAATGTTTCTGTTAAGTAGATGATATACTCCGCGGTCAACGCCAATCCAAATGCTGTTATCTTCAATATATTCTGCTAAATCTGGGAGCAGTTCTTCCGGACCTCCTGCAAGGATGTTAATAATCATAAATAAAATCCCCTTTTTTATAAGGAAAGAGGCTGACTGTGTCAACCTCTTTTTTTAGCCTCTTATTAATGAGATTGCTTTAGCATAGTCAGGTTGATTATATACTGCTGATCCTGCGACGAGAACAGTTGCCCCTGCTTCAATGCAATCCTTTGCTGTTTCAGGGTTGACACCGCCATCAATTTCGATTTCGATATCTACCCCTTTTTGCTCAGATAACGCTTTTACTTTTTTGATTTTAGGAAGGACCTCTGGGATGAATCTTTGTCCCCCAAACCCTGGATTGACTGACATTAATAACACCATATCAATGTCGCTAATAATATGTTGGATGGTCTCAACTGGGGTCGCTGGATTTAAGACCACCCCTGCCTTGATTCCAAATGATTTAATACTCTGGATGGTACGGTGGAGATGACGACATGCTTCCACATGAACAGTTATATAGTCAGCTCCCGCTTTAGCAAACGCTTCTATATACGGATCAGGATTTTGAATCATTAAATGGACATCAAGCGGCAATTTTGTGACTGGTCGAATCGCTTCCACTATAAGTGGACCAATTGTAATATTGGGTACAAAATGACCATCCATGACATCAATATGAATGTAGTCAGCTCCTCCTTTCTCAACAGCTAAAACCTCTTCTCCTAATTTAGAAAAATCAGCTGAAAGAATTGAGGGTGCTATTTTCACCATGTTAGTACCTCGGCTTTCTATCTTTTATTTCTTGGAGGAAGTCCACATAATGTTGATACCGGTATCCCGGTATTTCACCTGATTCAACTCCTGACTTTACTGCACATTTAGGCTCAGTCACATGCAAACATCCTCTAAACTTACAATTCTCACTAGCTCTTTGTATCTCAGGAAAACAAAAAGTTAACTCTTCTACCTCAATGTTTGTAAATTCTAATGAGCTAAATCCTGGTGTATCTGCAATTAGACCTTGGCCAATTTGAATTAGTTCAACATGTCTTGTTGTATGCTTCCCTCGGCCTAGGTGGGATGAAATATCATTTGTTTTTAATTCTAAATCAGGTCTCAGCACATTTAATAAGGAAGACTTACCTACCCCCGATTGACCTGCAAAAACAGAAATTTTATGCTCCACATGTGGATTTAACAATTCAATCCCCATTTCTGTTTCTGATGATGTAAGAATTACCTCATAACCAGCTTTCCGATAGTGTTCTGCAAATTCAGCTATCACCTGTTCTTGCGCTTCATTTGTTAAATCCATTTTTGTAATACAGATTAGTGGTTCGATGTGATTATACTCAACTAAAACTAGAAACCTATCCAATAGGACTGTACTAAAGTCAGGTTCAACAGCCGAAAACACAAGAATAGCCTGATCAACATTGGCAATGGGTGGCCGCACCAATTCATTTTTACGCTCTTTAACTTCTAAAATGTATCCTTCTAAATCATTTTCCGCTTGAAAAACGACCTCATCTCCCACAAGTGGGGTAATTTTGTTTTTCCGAAAGACGCCTCTTCCCCTACACTGGATCAGTCTTTCATTATGAAGAACATAATAAAAACCACTTAATGCTTTAACAATTTTTCCTTCAGGCATAGCTACACTCCTTGCCTCTAATTCTAAACAAATCGTTTGGCTTCCCTTTAAAATCTGTACGAGCGCATTCATTTTTATACAGGCAGATTTAGCTTCTTTTATTCCACATCTGAGTAGTTTTTATTTTCATCAATAATAACTTCTGAATCACGAATGACCTTGTAGCCGGCTTTCTTCCCATACGGAATCATCAATTTAATTTGTTTTTTTGTATTTTCCGTAATATAGAAGGTCTCTGCAGGTTCTGTCATACTATGATTCATATCCTCAATTAAAATAGTAACAAGCTGCTTCTGACCGGGCTCCCCTGGAACTGCTGGCTCAAAAGGAATATCTAGGTCAATGATGACCTCTCTTGGTGGTTTATCTTCTTTCCCTTTTGATATCACGACCGTCACCTTGTCTCCCTTTTTCAACTCGGTTCCTGGTTCAGGTGATTGGGATATGACCATACCTGCTGGGATATTATCATCATATTTTTCTTGTGAAGCATCGAGGGTCAAACCTACTAGAGCCGCATAATCTTGCGCTCCTTTTAAATTGTATTGTGTTAAATCCTTTAATACAATTTTTTCCGGCCCTTTACTTACTTCAAACTCTAATTCGGTTTCCTCAGGAACAACCTTTTCTCCACCTGAAGGATTCTGACTTATGATGGTTCCTGGCTCACTATCATCGTTTTTCTCAATTTTCTTAATATCTTTGAAGTTATAATTATCCAGCAAACGAATGACATCTTCATATTGCCGCCCCACATAATCGGATAGTTCAAATTTTTCTTTGCCCGTACTGATATATAGGTTTATTTTTGAATCTTCCTTTACTGTCGTGCCACTTTCAGGATTAGTCTTTACCACTTTTCCTTTTTCCACGTTTTCATCTTCGATTTCAATCTTTTTGTCCACTTCTAACCCACTTAGCTTAAGCTTGGAAATTGCTTCGTCCAGTTCCATTCCGCTAACATCTGGGATTTTTACATCCTTTGCAGATAATAATCCAGGTAAAAAGGTAATTGCTAGTAACCCAAGAATTGCTAATACAAGAAAGGTAGATATTAATATTACCGGCCACTTTTTTCGTTTCTTTTTGCCGGAATCCTCCTTTACAGCAGCCTTAGGACCAGTCAATGGTTTCTCATTACTATGAACTAATGTTTCATCCAGATTCTTAAGCGGTTTATCATCTGTTATAACTGGAATCGCTTTCGTAGCATCATTATCTATCGGAATAACAAACTTTGCTTCATTTACTCTTTCAGGGTCAAGCGCCGTGCGTAAGTCCTCTTCCATTTCTTCTACACTGTTATACCGATGAAAGGGATCTTTGGCAGTTGCCTTAAGAACAATGTTTTCCACACTTTGCGGAATGTTTGAGTTCCACCTTCTAACGGAAGGTGTTTCCGATTGGAGATGCTTTAAAGCGATGGATACGGCTGATTCACCCGAGAATGGGAGCCGGCCAGTCAACAATTCAAACATAACAATTCCTAAGGAATATATATCCGACTTTCTATTTGCCATTCCACCACGAGCTTGCTCGGGTGATAAATAATGAACAGAGCCTAAGACTGAATTAGTCTGTGTGATGCTTGTTGCACTTAGTGCCATAGCAATTCCAAAATCAGTTACCTTTACATTCCCATCATGGTCAATCAAAATATTATGAGGCTTAATATCACGGTGAATAATATGATTTTGATGAGCATGAGAAATGGCTGAAGTTAACTGTCTCATGATCCCGATGGCATCCTCGACTTTTAATGGAGAATTCTGCTGTATGTATTGTTTTAACGTCTGTCCATCCACATATTCCATCACAATATAATATAAATCATTTTCCTCGCCAACATCGTAAATACTAACAATATTAGGGTGTGCAAGGCTTGTTGCTGATTGAGCTTCCCTACGGAATCTCCGGATAAATTCCTCGTCATTGGCAAAATCAAGGCGAAGCATTTTAACAGCCACATCACGATCAAGAATCATATCGTGCGCTAAATAAACATTAGCCATTCCGCCTCCGCCAACCATATCCAAGATTTTATAGCGGCCGCTTAATCTTTTTCCAATAATCATTTATGCATCACCCTCGCTGACATCACTAAACTCTACAATAGCCAGTGTAATGTTATCTTCTCCACCGTAGTTGTTGGCTAGTGAGATAAGTGAATCTGCTTTTTGTTCTAAATGATCTTCATTTAAAAGAATGGTCACCATTTCTTTTTCACTTACTTTATTTGAAAGACCATCTGAACATAAAAGGATAATATCCCCTTCTTCGAACATTATGGTTTTAGTATCCATCTCAACCATTTTTTCTGTTCCTAAAGCTCGGAGTAACACATTTTTTCTTGGATGGTGTTCGGCATCTTCTTTCGAAATTTGTCCAGACCTCACAAGTTCATTTACAAGTGAATGGTCTTCTGTAACCTGTTTAAATCCAGATTCATTATAAATATAGCCACGGCTGTCTCCAATGTTTGCTAAAGTTGCAAAGCGATCAGTGGCTATAGCCGCAACGATTGTTGTACCCATTCCATCACATTCAGGATGATTCGTCGCATGGTCGAACAGTATTTGATTAACTATTGTTATTTTTGCCTTCAACCATTGCTCGGCTTCCTCAGCAGTAGAAATCCCTTTTGAAGCTTCCCATTCACTTTTTAATTGTGTGATTGTCATTTCACTGGCAACATCACCAGCACGGTGACCCCCCATCCCATCTGCAACAATGGCAAGGCGGTCACCATCCAGGTTAACAAAAACTCCACCAGCATCTTCATTATGAAGTCGTACTTTTCCTCTATCTGTCACGAAAACTGCTTTCATATATTTACCTCGTCTCCTCTTTTCGCTCCTTTGCACGAAGTTGTCCACATGCTGCAGCAATATCTGACCCCTGCTCTCGGCGAATAGTCACATTAATACCACGTTTTTTAAGTGTTTTTTCAAAAGCAAAAATTTTGTCCCTTGGAGTACGAACATAATCCCTTTCAGGGACATAATTGACTGGAATAAGATTCACATGGCATTTAACCCCATTTAAAAGAGTTGCCAATTCCTCTGCATGCTCTGTGGAATCATTTACTCCGCCAAAAAGACCGTATTCAAAGCTAATTCGACGACCTGTCTTATCGATATAATATCGTACTGCTTTCATTAAGTCATCAAGTTTATAGGCTTTGTTGATTGGCATTAACCTTGAACGTAATTCCGTATTCGGAGCATGTAGTGAAATAGCAAAATTAATCTGCAAATCTTCATCAGCAAACTGATAAATTTTAGGTACAATTCCACTAGTCGAAACGGTAATATGCCGTGCTCCGATATTTAGTGCTTTATCATGATTGATTATTTTTAGAAATGACATCATATTCTCATAGTTATCAAATGGTTCACCAATACCCATAATGACCACAGAGCTTACACGTTCCTCTGTTTCATCAAGTGCCTGTTGTACTTTAACTACTTGGGCAACAATCTCGCCTGCTTCTAAATGCCTTTTCAATCCACCTAAGGTCGATGCACAAAAAGTACAGCCAATTCGACAGCCAACCTGAGTTGTAACACAAACGGAGTTCCCGTAATCATGTCGCATCAGAACGGTTTCAATCGAATATCCATCATGAAGTTCAAATAAGAACTTAATCGTTCCATCAGCTGAAGTCTGTTGGATGACCGTATTTAAGGTAGTGATTTGAAAATGATTTGCTAGTTTATCTCTTAAGCCTTTTCCTAAGTTGCTCATGTCTTCAAAAGAAGTAATTCTTTTTTTGTAAAGCCAATCGAAGATTTGCTCTGCACGGAATGGCTTTTCTCCATTCTCTGATAACCATTCCTTTAATTTATGAAGCTCCAAGGAATAGATGGAGGGCAGGTTATTATCTAATGTTGTTTTCTTCTCAGTTGTATTTAATTGTTCCAACTGTTTACACCTTCTTTCAATTGTCTAACTTCACACCTATGGCGCTTATACTTTTTTTAGTACTGCAATATAAAAACCGTCTGAGCCAAAATCCTGTGGAAAAACTTGCAAATCATATCCTGTTATGAATGGTTGAACAGCTTCCGGCATCCTATTTTTAAAAGTTAAATCAGGTTCAAAGTCTGGATTATTCTCCAAGAACTTCATTACAGTATTTTCATTCTCCTCTTTATCCACTGTACATGTACTGTAGACAAGAATACCACCCTTTTTTAGTAAAGGTGATACTGACTTTAATAGATCCTGCTGTATGATACTCAACCGCTCTAGATCTTTTTCAGTTTTTGTATATTTCATATCGGGCTTTCGTCTCATCACTCCAAGGCCAGAGCAGGGAGCATCGAGAAGAATGCGGTCAAATAATACATTCTTAAACTTATCTTGTAAATGTCTAGAATCAGATACACTTGTTTTAATATTTTCTAACCCTAATCGGCGTGCATTATCGTTAATTAATCGAACCTTATGCTGATGGAGATCAACCGAGATCACTTCACCCGTATTATTCATCTTTTCAGCAATATGTGTACTTTTCCCACCTGGTGCTGCACAAGCATCGAGGACAAACTCATTTTTCTCTGCCCCTAATGCGTAAGTAGCAAGCATGGAGCTTTCATCCTGAATGGTAAACATTCCGTATTTAAAGGAAATCGTAGAAGCTAAGTTTCCCTTTAAACATCTGATTGCTTCAGGTATAATAGGACTTTTTTCAATTTGAAAGCCATCCTCTTCTAAAAGAGCAACACATTCATCTCGCGAAATTTTTGTCAGATTCACTCTTGCTGTTTGCATTGGTGCTATTAAGTTAATTTCACACATTTCTTTTGTTTTATCAAACCCGAATTGATTCACCCATCTAGTTACGAGCCATTCTGGATGACTTGTTTCCATCGCTAATCTTTTGTTTGGATCAGAAATTTCATTTAATGAAGGGAGTCCTTTTCTTTGTATACTTCGTAAAACTCCATTTACCAAACTGGCAATTCCTTTATGTCCTCGCTTTTTCGCAATATCTACAGCTTCGTAAATTGCTGCTCGATCTGGAATCCGATCGAGATACACCATCTGATAAAGCGTAAGTCTAAGTAAATGATGAATCCAATCAGCTAATTTTTTATTATCTTTGATAAACGGATTCAGATAGAAGTCCAAAGCCATTTTTCGTTGCAATGTTCCATAGGTTAACTCTGTTAGTAATCCTACATCTTTTGCAGACAGCTCATTTTTTTCAATGGTCGTGTTAAGTAGTAAATTACTGTATGATTGGTTTTTCTCAATCGTTGTTAATAGGTCCAAGGCAATTTCACGTACATTATTTTTCTTTGATGTCATTTTATTCTCCCAGCTTACTGCCTAATGAAATTTTTGAACCTGCACCGCGTAAAAATTGCTCACTCATCATTTTGGTTTTTCCTGAAGACTGGAGCTCAAGGATTTTTATCGCCGTTTCATTTCCTGTACTTACAATTAATCCATCTGGTTCAATTTTCACAATTGTTCCTGGCTCATTACTCTTTGTGCCAGCAACTTTTTCGGTTCGCCAAATTTTCACTACTTGCCCCTCTATTGTGGTAAAGGCTACTGGCCAAGGGTTTAAACCACGAATATGGTTATAAATTTGTTCCCCTGTCTGGCTCCAATCAATCTTTTCCTGCTCACGTTTAATATTGGATGCAAATGTAGCCTGTTCCTCGTTTTGAGGCTGAGGGGTAAGCTTTCCATCTAATAGAAGTGGCAAAGTTTCAGATAACAACTTTGATCCCGCTGCACTTAACTTGTCATGTAGGGTTCCTACATTATCCTTTTCAGTAATTGGAACCTCCACAGTTGTTAAAATATCCCCAGCATCTAATTTTTCTACCATATACATAATTGTCACACCGGTTTTCTTTTTCCCTTGAATGATTGCGTAGTGGATTGGGGCGCCGCCGCGAAGCTCTGGCAGTAGTGATGCATGTACATTTATACAGCCGTATTTAGGAGCATCCAACAGCTTTTTAGGCAGAATTTGACCAAAAGCAGCTGTAACAATAAGATCCGGCTCTAAGGAAAGAATTTTACTAAGCTCTTCTTCTTGACGGATTTTTTCTGGTTGGAAAACGGGGATGCCATGTTTCATGGCTTCCACTTTAACAGGAGGTGGGGTTAACACCTTTTTTCTTCCTACCGGTCTGTCAGGCTGAGTGACTACGCCTATTACCTCATAGCCGTCCTCAATAATTTTTTGAAGAACAGGGACGGAAAAATCCGGGGTACCCATAAAAACAATTTTCGTCATTCACTTTCTACTCCTTTTAACTCATCTTCCTCAAGGTATCTTGTAACCTTTGATGTAAATAATACTCCGTTAAGATGGTCGATTTCATGTTGAATCGCTCTAGCCAGGAATTCTTCTGCTTCTAAAGTATATTTCCTGCCTTTTCGATCAAATGCTTCTATCTTAACAAAATTAGGCCTTGTTACCTCACCAAATAATCCTGGGAAACTTAAACAGCCTTCTGGACCTGTCTGTTCCCCCGATGTTTCTAGAACACGGGGATTAA
Source organism: Neobacillus phoenicis (assembly GCF_047302305.1). Classification (NCBI taxonomy): domain Bacteria; kingdom Bacillati; phylum Bacillota; class Bacilli; order Caryophanales; family Bacillaceae; genus Neobacillus; species Neobacillus phoenicis. The sequence continues at coordinate 4,168,765 of NZ_CP154847.1, forward strand.
TCATCTCAATGGTCCCTAATTCATCATCAATATCAACAATTGCAATACGTGCATTCAATCCTATTTGTGGTGCGGCAAGACCCACTCCGTCATATTCAATCATCGTGTCATACATATCATCAAGTATTTTCGCTAGCTTCTTATCAAAATTCACCACTGCCTCACAATTCTGCTCGAGAATCTCTGCAGGATGAATAACTACTTTTCTTACTGCCAAGTTAGTTCCTCCGTTATGCCCATTAGAGGGCATTCTTTTATTATTATTTTCACCCAGTTTACATTAAGATAAACGGGTTGACATCAATAGAAACCTGTAAACCACTCTTTGTATCAATTTGATATTGATCTAGAATCGTTTTTAACGTTTTTGTCATGTTCGGTTCCCGTTTGTATTTTATCAGACATTGATAGCGATATCTATTATTAATCCTAGGGATCGGTGAAGCCGCAGGTCCCAAAACTACTGCTTCCTTTGAAAGCTGTGAGCGGACATAGTTTACAATTTTCTCTGTCGCTGATACTACTGTGATTAACTGCTCATGACTGATAGTAATGAGTGAGAGGTAATAAAACGGCGGGTAATGGTGAGTTTTACGAATCATCATTTCACGCTGATAAAATAGATCATAATCCTGCGTACCTGCCAACTCCACACTGTAGTGTTCCGGTGTATAAGTTTGAATAATAACCTCCCCTGGCAATTGGTGGCGCCCAGCCCTCCCACTTACTTGGGTTAACAGTTGAAAGGTTTTTTCAGAGGCCCGAAAATCTGGTAAATGGAGCATGGTATCTGCAGAAAGTACACCAACTAGTGTGATATTTGGAAAATCAAGCCCTTTTGCAATCATTTGAGTGCCTAATAAAATATCTGCTTTTCCATCCTGAAAGTCCTTTAGTAACCTTTCGTGTGCTCCCTTTCTTCCAGTTGTGTCCACATCCATCCTAATGATTCTTGCTTCGGGCATAATTTTCCCTAGCTCTTCCTCAACCTTTTGTGTGCCCGTTCCAAAATAGCGGATATACTCACTTGAACATTCAGGGCAATTCCTTGGAACATACGTTTCATAACCACAATAATGGCATTTCATTTGCTCATTTACCCGATGGTAGGTAAGTGAAATATCGCAGTATGGACAATTCATGACATACCCACAATCCCGACACATAACAAAGGATGAATGCCCCCGCTTATTTAAAAATAAGACAGATTGCTGCTTCTTCTCAATTCGGTCTTGAAGCTTTTCAAACAGCTTTCTGGAAAACATTGACCGGTTCCCCTCTCGAAGCTCCTCGCGCATATCAATAATATCGACAGATGGAAGTGATTGGTTATTCATACGACTCGGTAGCGACAATAGGTGGTACACCTTTTTTTGTGCTCTTGCGAATGTTTCGAGGGATGGGGTGGCACTGCCAAGGACAACAGGACAGTTGTATGTCTTCGCTCTTTGAACGGCCACGTCTCTTGCATGATATCTTGGCATTTCTTCCTGCTTATAACTCGTTTCATGCTCTTCATCAATTATAATAATTCCAAGGTTTTCAAAGGGAGCAAAGATAGCCGAACGAGCTCCAACAACCACTTTTACCTCCTTACGTTGAATCTTTCGCCATTCATCGTATTTTTCACCAGCTGATAACCCACTGTGCAATACCGCAACTAAATCCCCGAACCTCCCCTTAAACCTATTAACCATTTGAGGGGTGAGTGCAATTTCTGGAACAAGAACAATGGCTTCTTGTCCTTTTTCAATTACTTCCTGTATGGATTGTAAGTATATTTCCGTTTTCCCACTTCCTGTAACACCATAGAGGAGAAATACTTCATGCTTTTTATTCTCAATAGAATCTAAAATCGGTTCAATGGCTGTTTGCTGTGAAGGAGTTAGAGGTAATGGTTTAGTTCGTTCGAAGGATCGATTTTCATAAGGATCCCGATAAACCTCCATATCAAACTCTGTAAGTAGCTGCTTATCAACCAGGGCTTTAATGGTAGTGGAAGTGGTATTTATTTCTGCTGTTAACTTCCGTAACTCGACCGCATCAAAATTCTCAACAAAATAGTGTAATACTTGCTTTTGCTTTTCAGCTCGAGCAGATAAACGATTTGCTTCTTCCTTCAATTCCTCAAGAGACACAAGAGGGCGAACAAACTTTATTTGTTTTTTTCGTACTCGTTCTTTGACTTCGTAAATTACTTCAAGATTGTGTTTGGCTGCTTCACGCTGCAAGACAGGTAAAACTCCAGTAGATATAGCATCTTCCCACTTGACCATCCCATCGTTTTTAAACAGATTCTGAAGATGTATCGGAAGGTCAGAAACCCTTGCACTCGAAGCAAGCTTCACTTTTTTTTCATACTTTGCTTTTAATGCTGCAGGCAGCATGACCTGAAAGGCAGAAATTTTAAAGCAAAGTGTATTTTCTGTGAGCCAGTCACCGAGCTCTACTAATTCATGATTTAACACGGGTTCGAGGTCCATTGGTTCAATAATTTCTCTTAACTTTTTAAATCCTGATTCAGCTTTAATGCCCATAACAAATCCTTGGATATTTCTCGGACCGAAAGGGACAATTACCCTCATCCCTGGTTGAATGGTCCCTATCCATTCTTTCGGAATTAAATAATCGAAGGTCTTATCCGTTTGTTTCGTTGGGACATCAACAATAACACTAGCAATATTCATTATTTTCCAGATCCTTCTATAAGAGAAGTAATTTCGTCAATAATCTTTTCAGCTACAGCCTGTTTTGACATGAGAGGTAATTCAGTAACCGTTCCGGAACGGTTAAAGAGCGTCACAATATTCGTATCTGTTCCGAACCCTGCACCCTCTGTCTTCACATTGTTAGCGACAATGATATCTGCATTTTTTTTGTTTAATTTTTTGGTGGCATATTCTTCAATATGATTGGTCTCTGCGGCAAACCCAACTAATATTTGATGCTTTTTCCTTTTACCTAACTCAGAAAGTATATCTTTTGTTCTTTCCAACTCAATACTCGCGTCACCTTCCTGCTTCTTCACTTTGTGGTCATAAGTTGTTTTAGGGCGATAATCGGCTACAGCTGCCGTCTTTATTACAACATCGACACTGTCATAGTGGTTCATCACGGCATGATACATTTCCTCTGCACTTTCGATGTTGACCACTTCCATTCCAGCAGGTGCAGGTAACTGGACTGGACCTGAAACTAAGATGACCCGTGCCCCTTGTCTCTTTGCCGCTTCTGCAAGTGCATAGCCCATTTTTCCAGTTGAATGATTAGAAATAAAACGTACAGGGTCAATTTTTTCACGGGTTGGTCCTGCAGTAATTAAGACGGTTTTGCCTTGTAGCTTTAATCCTTCTTTTCTAAAAAAAGCTTGGACTAGTTCAACCATTTTTTCTGGTTCTTCAAGTCTTCCTTTTCCAACATATCCACAAGCCAGATAGCCTTCACTCGGTTCTATAAATTGATATCCATAATCAGCTAATGTGGCTATATTTTTTTTCACAGCTGGATGGTCGTACATATGTACATTCATTGCTGGAGCAATCCAAACGGGTGAAGTTGCGGCTAGCAGCGTCGTGGTGATCATATTGTCAGCAACACCGTGAGCTAATTTTGCGATGGTATTAGCCGTTGCCGGTGCAACTAAAATTAAATCAGCCCAGTCTGCTAAATCAATATGGGCAATAACCTGCGGATTTTTTTCATCGAAGGTGTTTGTATATACCTCATTGCGGGAAAGTGCTTGAAAGGTTAATGAGGTAACAAACTTTTCAGCAGATTCACTTAAAATGACTTTTACATGTGCTCCAGCTTGAACAAGTTTACTTGTTAAGGCTGCTGCTTTATAGACTGCAATTCCTCCTGTTACACATAATAAAATTTTCTTATCCTTTACCATGACCCAAATCCCCCATTTCTTGTCCGTCCAATAATCTTTACCTTTTATTATGCTGTAATCGTAACATTTTTTCATCTTTTTCCTACTGTATGTCGACAAAATTCAACTTTTACATTAATAGCTCTGTTACATAAGTCTGTTGATTTCCGTTCCAGGCACTTCGCTTTCCGCGGGCGTGCCGGGGAGCCTCCTCGTCGCTTTGCTCCTGCGGGGTCTCCCCTGCCCCGTACTCCCGCAGGAGTCTTCGCGCCTTCCACTCCAATCACCAGCGTGCAAAAATAACAATATTATCGTGAAAGCCAAATAAAAAAGGCTGACACGTAAGGAATTTCCTTTGTCGTCAGGCCTTCATTCATGTTTATGTCTGTTCGCTTATCTTTTTTATTCAGCAGTTGTATCTTTTTTGCTTATACGGTAAGTAAGCTCTCCGCTATAAATTTCTTCTAGCGCCTTACCTACATGTTTATAAGAAACGTATTTCGCTAATCTTTCGTCCCTGACTTGCGACATTACGCGTGCACGCTTCGCCGCAACGGAAACTAGTGAGTATTTGGAATCAATTTTTTCAAGTAATGAATCGATAGAAGGATATAACATTCTATTCAACCTCCAATAATTTTTTATAGCGATGCTCTACACGTTCTCTACGACAATGCTCTGCAGTAACGATTGCTTTTACACGTTCACATGCACGTTCCACTTGGTCGTTTTCAACCACATAATCATACAGTTCCATCATTTCAATTTCCTCTCGAGCAGAGAGCATACGATTATGAATGATATCTTCTGTTTCAGTTCCTCTAGTGACAATCCGATTTTTTAATTCAGAAAGGCTTGGCGGCATAAGGAAAATAAAAAGCCCTTCTGGGAACTTTTCTCGTACCTGTCTAGCACCTTTTACTTCAATTTCTAAAAATACATCTTTGCCAGCATCCAAGGTTTGACGAACATAATCCACAGGAGTGCCATAATAGTTCCCAACAAATTCTGCATATTCTAGAAGTTTCCCTTGCTCAATTAACGCTTCAAACTCTTCTCTTGATTTAAAAAAATAATCTATGCCGTCCACTTCACCCTCACGTGGTAAGCGAGTTGTCATCGATATAGAATATTCAAAAGCTGTATCTGGATGAGAGAATATTTCTTTTCGTACCGTTCCTTTTCCAACACCAGATGGCCCTGAAAGTACAATCAGTAATCCTTTTTCCTGCATTATTAGGAATCCTACCCTTCATCAATAGTTTCATCACGGTCAGATAATCGATGAGCAACCGTTTCTGGCTGTACAGCTGACAGAATGACATGGTCACTATCCATGACAATTACAGCACGTGTACGTCTACCGTATGTAGCATCAATCAAGGACCCCTGGTCACGGGCGTCTTGAATAATTCTTTTTATTGGTGCAGATTCGGGGCTAACAATTGAAATAATCCGATTGGCCGAAACGATATTTCCAAATCCAATATTAATTAATTTAATCGACATGGTCATCATCCAATCATCAATAATATATTTTGACCGTGGTAAACAGTTTCTAAACAAATCATTCGATATTTTGAACCTGTTCCTTCAATTTTTCAAGTAAACTCTTGATTTCAACCACTTGTTTCGCAATGTTTGAGTCATTCGCTTTTGAACCAATGGTATTAGCCTCTCTATTCATTTCCTGAACAAGAAAGTCTAGCTTTCGCCCAATCGGTTCCTGACTTTTTAACGTCTGCAAGAATTGTTGAATATGACTTTTTAAACGAGTGATTTCCTCATTAATATCCGCTTTATCAGCAAACACGGCTACTTCAGTTAATATTCTTGTTTCGTCCAATTGGCCATTTAAGAACTCCTGCATTCTTTTCGTCAGACGTTCCTTAAAGGATTGTACAACGAGAGGAGCATATTTCTGAAGCTCAAAAACATCATTTTCTAGTTGTGCTAAAATGGCAATCAGATCTTTTTTTATTTCTTCCCCTTCAGCCATTCTCATTTGTAGTAATAATTGAACAGCTTCTTCCGTAGCAGTTAGAACTAAATTTTCGAGTTCTTCGTTGCCGACTTCGCTTTCTTCAATATGTAAAAGGTCACTTCGACCAAGCAAATCGTGAATCGTTACGGTTCCTTCAACCCCATATTTGCTTTGTGCTTCATTTATAAATTGATAATATTCATCAATCAAATTCCAATCCACGTGAACCTTCCGGGTGACGACTCCCTCACCCTCTACACTGACATAAACCTCTACTCGTCCACGTCGAATCTGCTGACTTAATTTCTTTTTTAATTTATCTTCTATTTTTAATAACTGCCTTGGCATTCTAATATTCATTTCGCAAAATCGGTGATTTACCGTTTTGACTTCTACATTTACAGAAAAGAACTGCGATTCCGTCTTAGCTCTGCCAAAGCCTGTCATACTAATAACCATCACTTGCACATCCAATCCTTGAGAAATGATCGGCTTTTTATTAAAAAAGACAAAAGGTAATAGAGTGGCATCTATTACCTTTTGGATTATAACATACTTTATTTTGTTTTTCTTAATAAAAATGTTCCTGCTAGTAAAAAAGTTGGAATAGAGGATAATCCTACAATTAGCAACCAATCTTTCGCAAGAATCGGCAGTGTATGGAAAATAGGCTGCAATGGTGGATAGTAAATAACAACAAACATTAACAATAATGATGAAATAACCGCCCAAACTAGATATGGATTCCCAAATGGATTTCTTGAAAGGACAGATTTTTCACTGCGACAATCAAACACATGAATTAACTGAGCCATTACGAGTGTCGCAAATGCAACTGTTTGTGCATACTGCAACTGACTAGGATTATTACCATAAACAAGCATAAATGATAATAAGGTGACAATCCCAATCAGGAATCCCCTTGATACAACCTTCCAACCTAATCCCCGTGAAAACACACCTTCATTAGGGCTTCTTGGGTTTCGTTTCATTACATTTTCCTCTGGTCGATCGAGACCCAGTGCCATAGCCGGAAGTCCATCCGTTACCAAATTAACCCAAAGGATTTGGATTGGCACGAGAGGAAGCGGCAATGCCAAAATCATTGCAAATAACATAACTAATATTTCACCAACATTGGATGCTAGTAAATAACGGACAAATTTACGAATGTTTTCATAAATGTTTCTGCCTTCTTTGATCGCAGCTTTAATCGTAGCAAAATTATCATCGAGCAAGACGAGCGCCGAAGCTTCTTTGGCAACATCTGTCCCTGTAATTCCCATGGATACGCCGATATCCGCTGCTTTTATTGCAGGAGCATCATTTACTCCATCCCCTGTCATGGCAACAATATGTCCCCTATTTTGTAAGGCTTTAACAATTTTCAATTTATGCTCTGGAGAAACCCTTGCAAAAACAGAAACATCATCGACGATTTCCTCAAGTTCTTCCACTGACATATCAGATAAAGCTTTTCCATCCAACACCTTGCTTTTCTTAGTTAAAATGCCTAGCTGGGAAGCAATTGCTTTTGCTGTAATCACGTGGTCTCCCGTAATCATTACCGTTTTGATACCAGCTTCTTTACATTCTTTCACGGCATCTTTTACTTCAGGTCTTGGTGGGTCAATCATTCCTTGAACCCCAATGAATGTTAACTGTTTTTCTGCTTCCTGTTCACTTAAAATAACGGTGTTTGTAGATATCGGTTTGAAAGCAATAGCTATTGTCCGAAGTGCCTGTGAAGCAAGACCATTGATTGCATCCTGGACCTTAGTTTGCGACTCCCTATTTAAGTATTGAGTCCGTCCATCCCATAGTATTGATTCACTAATCCCTAAAATGACATCTGGGGCACCTTTTGTAATAATAAAATGCCTGCCTTGTTTATCTTTTACATGAACACTCATCATTTTTCTTGCAGAATCAAACGGAAATTCGTTCACAATCGTAAATTCGTCTAATAGCTTTGTCCTTTCAAAGCCTGCTTTCATTGCACTTACTAATAAGGCGCCTTCTGTTGGGTCTCCGTCCAGCGTAAATTCATCATCCTTTCTCACTAGATCTGAATGATTGCATAACATACCAAAAATCAGCATTTGCTGTAAGGCTTTCTCATCTTTAGGCTGTACGGTTCGGTCGTCTCGGTAAAACTGGCCCTGCGGCTCGTAGCCAACCCCGTCTACAGTCCAAGTTTGTCCACCGCTCCACAAATGCGTTACCGTCATTTTATTTTGGGTCATTGTTCCTGTTTTGTCAGAGCAAATAACAGAGGCGCAACCAAGTGTTTCAACTGCAGGCAGCTTTCTAACAATCGCATTTTGCCTAATCATCTTCTGTACACCAAGTGATAATGCCACCGTCACGATTGCAGGCAGTCCCTCTGGAATGGCTGCTACAGCTAAAGAAACCCCTGCTAAGAACATCTCATATAAATCATGTCCACGTAATACCCCGACAACCACCACAAGGACCGTCAGCAATAAGGCAACAGTTATTAATATTTTCCCTAGCTGCTCCAAGCGACGTTGTAATGGAGTGTCTTGCGATTCTGCACTTTGGAGTAAATCAGCAATTTGCCCCATAGCGGTTTTCATACCAGTCGCAATGACAACTCCAATGCCGCTTCCCCTAGTTACCATCGTACCCATAAAAGCTATATTTTCCATATCCCCAATTCCAGGGTTTGGATTGGTTAAACTGTCAATATGTTTAGCAACCGGCACAGATTCACCCGTAAGAGCAGATTCCTCAATTTCTAAACTTTTTGACTCAATTACACGGACATCAGCGCCAATCCGATCTCCACTGCTAAACTTTAATATATCACCAGCGACAATTTCTTTTGAAGGAATCTTAATCCACTGACCATCTCTGAGAGCAGACACCTGTGGAGCAGATAATTCCTTTAGCGCCTGGAGTGATTTTTCCGCCCGACGTTCTTGGAAAAAACCAAGAAAACCATTGATAATGACGATGGCGATAATCGCAATTGCATCAATATATTCGCCTAATAATCCGGATATCAAGGTAGCTGCAAGAAGGACTAAGACCATAAAATCTTTAAATTGACTAAAAAATAAGAGTAAAGCGGATTGCTTTTCTCCTTCTTCTAATTCATTTAACCCATACTGGTCAATCCGTTTTTTTACTTCTTCCTGTGATAATCCAGAAGAAAAGTCGGTTTCTAAGGCCTTTTCTACTTGTTCTATCTTCATTTCATGGAATTTCATCCGACCATCTCACTTCCCCCTTTATTGACATACTCTAAGGAAAGCTTATTCAGGGTCGTCCCAAAAAATGCTATGATATGATGAAAGAATTAGTTAAAACCCAACCTATTAACAAACGCTAAATGCGACAGATTTGAAAATAATAGGATATAATTAATTTATTGGCTATGTAAAAGAGCTTATTGCTAATTTGGCACTATGTTGATTGGAGCGGAAGGCACGAGACTCCTGCGGGAGTAGCTGGTCACGGGAGACCCCGCAGGAGCGAGCGACGAGGAGGCTCCCGGACCACCCCGCGAACCGCTCGTGCCTGGAGCGGAAATCAACAGGCAAGTTTAACAGTACCAATTTATATGAAAGTGTAAAGGATGTTTTCCATGTCATTTGATGGTTTATTTACAAAAGCAATGGTTGCTGAGCTTGTTCGCGCCTTAAAAGGTGGTCGAATCAACAAAGTTCATCAGCCATATAAAAATGAAGTAATTCTTACAATCCGGGCAAATGGAGTCAATCAAAAACTTCTCCTCTCAGCCCATCCAAGCTACGCAAGAGTACAACTGACAAACGAGGCCTATGAAAATCCAAGCGAACCTCCAATGTTTTGTATGTTGCTTAGAAAGCATATCGAAGGCTATATATTAGAAGACTTATATCAAGTTGAAACCGACCGCATGATTATCTTTGAAATAAAAGGTCGAAATGAAATCGGTGATATTAGCTATAAACAATTAATTATTGAAATTATGGGAAGGCATAGCAATATTGTTTTAGTGGATAAAACAAGGAATGTCATCCTTGATAGTATTAAACATGTTTCCTTTGCTGTTAACAGTCATCGAGCGATTTTACCAGGACAACCATACGTATTCCCTCCAGAACAAAATAAGGTGAACCCCTTTACAACGAATGAAGAGGATGTTTTACGGGTGGTCGATTTTAATAGTGGAAGGATTGACCGACAGCTTGTTGAGCATTTTGCCGGTACTTCCCCCCTTTTTGCTAAAGAGGTACTTTTCCAAAGTGGACTGGCAAATCGCACGACCGTTCCTTCGACCTTCACTCGGTTAATAAAAAGAATAGATTCTGATACTATTTCTCCTTCCATTATTGCCAGTGGTGGAAAAGAAGCCTTTTATTTATTTCCACTTGAGCATTTGAATGGGGAAACAAAGAGCTATCCTACCCTTAGCGAAATGCTTGACCGTTTTTATTTCGGTAAGGCGGAACGAGACCGGGTCAAACAGCAAGGGAATGATATCGAACGGTTTATTACTAATGAGAAAGAAAAGAATGAAAAGAAAATTGAAAAGCTAAAGGATACGTTAAAGGACGCTGAGCGAGCAGATCAATTTCAGCGTTATGGTGAACTATTAACTGCTAACCTTTATGCAGCGAAAAAGGGCATGAAGGAAATAGAAGTGGTCAATTACTATGATGAACACGGTGGTACGATTGCTATCGCGTTAGACCCAAGGAAAACACCTTCTGAAAATGCCCAAAAATATTTTTCTAAGTACCAAAAGGCAAAAAATGCGGTAGCCATTGTAACGGAGCAAATTGAAAAAGCACAGGAAGAAGTAGCCTACTTTGATAATTTATTGCAACAAGTAATTGCAGCCTCTCCAAAGGATTTGCAAGAAATTCGTGAGGAGCTTGTAGAGGGTGGCTATATCCGTGACCGGAAGAAAAGGAACGGCAAGAAAATCCAGAATGCTAAGCCGGTTTTGGATCACTTTGTCTCTTCTGATGGAACAGACATCATTGTCGGAAAAAACAATAAGCAAAATGATTATTTAACCAATAAGCTAGCTGCTAGAGATGAAATTTGGCTTCATACAAAGGACATTCCTGGTTCTCATGTGGTGATTCGCAGCAAGGAACCCTCTGATGAAACCATTAGGCAGGCAGCCGGTTTGGCTGCTTATTACAGCAAAGCACGAAATTCAAGCTCCGTACCGGTTGATTTTACAAAGGTTCGCCATGTAAAAAAACCAAGTGGCGCAAAACCAGGTTTTGTCATTTATGACAACCAACAGACGGTTTATGTTACTCCTGATGAGGAAATGGTATTGAAACTAAAGAAAAATTAGTAAAACCCCGGTTTTCCGGGGTTTTTTCTCTTCATCTTATTCAAACCTCTTGCTCCATACTGAAGGGGCCTTTCTCCATTCAAGGAGGCTGACTTGGTCGCTTTTGTTAACATAGCCTTTTTCCACCGCAACCTCTATTAATGTAGGAAAATCAGTTAATGATTTACTTATAATGCCCTCTTGAGAAAAGGCTTCTTTCCCTTTTTCAAGCCCATATGTAAAGATAGATACGACTCCAAGCACCTCACAGCCCGCTTCCCGTAATGCTTGAACTGCCGTAATGACGCTACCTCCAGTCGAAATCAAGTCCTCTACTACGACTACTTTTTGACATTCTTCTACCTTTCCCTCAATTTGATTCCCTTTCCCATGTCCCTTTGGTTTTGAACGAACGTAGCACATTGGTAAATCCATAAGGTCACTCACCCATGCAGCATGAGGGATCCCTGCAGTAGCTGTTCCCGCAATTACTTCTGCATCAGGAAAGTTTTCAAGAATGAGTTTTTTCAACCCTAAGGCAATGTCTTTCCTTACGGATGGAAAGGAGAGTGTTAACCGATTATCACAATAAATGGGGGACCGAAGTCCAGAGGTCCAAGTGAATGGCGTTTGTGGTTTTAATGCAACTGCATTGATTTCTAATAGTTTTTCAGCGATGTAATGTTTCATAATCTTACTCCCTTCCATTCTTGCATCCAAAGCTCATAACTTGCTAGCGGGTCAACAGCCCTTGTAATGGAACGTCCCACAACAATGGAACTTACTCCTGCAATCTTAGCAAAAGTTGGTGTGGCAACCCGTTTTTGATCGCCTACCTCTTCTGTTACCATTCGAATTCCTGGCGTCACGGTGTAGAAGTCTGAGCCTAGCTTTTCACGAATAGCAGCAGCTTCCCATGCTGAACAAACTACTCCATCAAGTCCTGCTTCTTTCGTTACTGCTGCGTAATGAAGCACTGATTCCTCTAACGTGACAGGAATCAGTTGTTCTCTGTTCATTTGTTCCTGAGAGGTACTTGTCAACTGCGTCACGGCAATACAAGCAGGTCGAGTGTGTCCTGCAGCTGTCCCTGCCTCCAACCCCTCTAATGCCGCCTCCATCATTTCTTTCCCACCGGCTGCATGAACATTAACCAAGTCGCATTCCAGTCGGGCAAGGCCTTTCATCGCGCTTTTCACGGTATTTGGGATATCATGAAGCTTTAAATCTAGAAAAATACGATGTCCTTTTTCTTTCAAAAACGCAATCATTGAAGGACCTTCCTGGTAAAACAATTCCATTCCAATTTTTACAAATAACTCTTTCCCAGTGAAAGGCTGTAAAAATTGCTCTACCTCTTGCTTGTTTGAAAAATCAAGCGCGATGATAAGCGAGTTGTTCATGCCTCATCCAGCTCCTTCCTCTACATTCACTAATATGATCAAACCCTAGTTTGTCTAAAAGGTCTGGCAGTTCCTTAATAATCGTTGGACAAATAAATGGATCCACAAAATTCGCTGTTCCAACTGCAACCGCACTTGCTCCAGCATAAAAGAATTCAATTACATCTTCGGCAGATTGAATCCCTCCCATCCCAATAATGGGTATGGATACCGCTTGACTTACCTCGTGGATCATTCGAATCGCTACTGGTTTAATGGCTGGCCCAGATAAACCGCCAGTCCCATTAGCTAAAATCGGTTTGCCTGTTTTTAAATCCAATCTCATGCCAATTAAGGTATTAATCATGGTTAGGCCATCAGCTCCACCGTCCTCAACTGCCCTAGCCATTTCAACAATGTTTGTCACATTTGGCGATAACTTTACATAGACAGGAACCTCTGAAACTTCCTTTACCTTCTTCGTTAATTGTTTAGCCACTTCAGGAATCGTCCCAAATGCAATGCCTCCTGTTTTCACATTTGGACACGAAATATTTAGCTCTAAGGCATGTACATTGGGGGCTTGCGAAATTTCCTTCGCAACGTTTACATAATCTTCTTCTAGCGAGCCTGCCACATTCGCAATAATCGGCACATCATACTGAGAAAGCCAGGGCAGTTCCTCGGACAAGACTTTTTCTAAACCCGGATTTTGAAGCCCGATTGCATTTAGCATCCCAGCAGAAGTTTCAGCCACTCTAGGAGTAGGATTTCCAAATCTAGGTTCAGTTGTAGTCGCTTTAATCATGATAGCCCCTAGTTCACTCAAATCGTAAAATTGGCTATACTCCCTGCCAAATCCAAAGCAGCCAGATGCAGGCATAATAGGATTTTTCAATGTTAAGCCTGGTAATTCTATGTTTAATCGACTCATATGACAACCTCCCCGGCACGGAATACAGGCCCCTCACTGCACACCTTTTTATATGAAACTCCCTGTGGATCATCCGCTTTTTTGCAAACACAGGCAAAGCATGCGCCAACTCCACAACCCATCCGCTCTTCTAATGATAGAAATAGTTTCTTATCTTGATAATTTTGTTGAATGGCTCTAAGCATCGGGGTAGGTCCGCAAGTATAAATAGTGTCAAAGTTTACTTCTTTCATCACATCAGTGACAAACCCTTTTCTTCCATACGTACCGTCAACAGTCGCCACAAAAGTTTCTCCATTTCTCACAAATTCATTTTCATAAAATACAGCAGACTCTGACTGGAAGCCTAGAATATGAATTACGGTTACTCCTTTAGCCTTCAATTGCTTTGACAGCTCATATAAAGGCGGGACACCAATCCCGCCGCCAACTAATAGTGCTGTTTCTCCTGCATTCACTTCATCAACCGGGAAACCATTTCCTAACGGACCCAGAATATCAAGGTTCATCCCAGGTTTCATTTTCGCGAGTAGTGATGTTCCTTTCCCTTCTTTCCGATAAATCATTGTCAACTGTTTCCTTTTTTTATCGTAGGAAGAAATACTGATTGGTCTCCGTAAAGATGGGTCCCAGCTATTTGAAACCCGTATATGAACAAATTGACCTGGTTCGGTAATTTCATTAACCAATTCCGCTTCGACAACAAGCTCATAAATATCTTTGGCAATTTCATCTTGGCTGATGATTTTGCATAATTCTTTTCTAATCATGCAAAAACTGCCTCCTTTTTCTCCCCTACAGCCATTGCTTCTGCTGAAAAATTCATTGATTCAACCACCTTTAAGATCGCATCTGCCGTATCTAAAGATGTTAAGCAAGGAACCCCGTTTTCAACCGCTTCACGGCGAATTCTGAATCCATCTCTTTCCGGCTGCTTCCCTTTGGTTAAAGTGTTGATAATGAATTGGGCTTCCCCATGATGAATGACATCTAATAGTGTTTTTCCTTCTGAACCTATTTTCCCAACCACTTTCACCTGTAGACCTGCTGACTCTAAAACAGTTGCCGTACCGCTCGTTGCCATTAAGCGATATCCGTTTGACGCAAAACGTTTAGCTAGCTTGAGTGCTTCTTGTTTATCTTTATCAGCGACAGTAAACAATACAGTACCGAACTTTTGAATGTTCATACCAGAAGCAACCAATCCCTTGTAAAGAGCTTTTTCAAGGGTCATGTCTTTACCCATTACCTCACCTGTAGACTTCATTTCCGGTCCTAAGGTAATATCCACACTTTTCAGCTTCGCAAATGAGAAAACCGGAACCTTTACATACACACCTGATTTCTCTGGAACCAGTCCAGTTGAATAACCTTGATCGGTTATTGAAACTCCCAAAATAGCTTTTGTTGCAATCTTGGCCATTGGTACTTGGGTTATTTTACTTAAGAATGGTACCGTACGACTAGAACGCGGGTTAACTTCGAGAACATACACTTGGCCCTGAGACAATACATATTGAATATTTAACAATCCAACGATGTTCAAGCCTTTTGCCAGTCTTACTGTGTATTCAACAAGTGTTTTCTTCACATCTTCAGATAGTGTTTGAGGAGGATACACTGCAATCGAATCACCTGAATGGACTCCTGCTCGCTCGATATGTTCCATGATTCCAGGTATCAATACATTTTCCCCATCACAGATGGCATCCACTTCAATTTCTTTTCCAGTTAGATAGCGGTCAATCAAAACTGGATGTTCTGGATTAACCTTTACTGCGTTTTTCATGTAATAAAGCAATTCATTTTCATGATAGACTATTTCCATCGCTCTCCCGCCAAGGACATAGGACGGACGGACAAGAACTGGGTAACCGATTTGGTTCGCAATCACCAAAGCTTCTTCAACTGATAAGGCTGTTTTTCCTAGTGGCTGTGGAATATTTAGCTGTTCAAGTGCTTGTTCAAATTTATCTCTGTTTTCCGCACGGTCTAAGTCTTCAAGACTCGTTCCAAGAATTTTCACACCGTTCTCCTCAAGCTTAGCTGCAAGGTTGATTGCTGTTTGCCCACCAAACTGAACCACTACACCAATTGGTCTTTCTAACTCAATAATGCTCATGACGTCTTCAATCGTAAGCGGTTCAAAGTAAAGCTTATCCGATATACTGAAATCCGTTGATACCGTTTCCGGGTTATTGTTAATAATAATTGCTTCATAACCTGCTTCTTTAATCGCCTTTACGGAATGAACGGTAGCATAGTCAAACTCGATTCCTTGCCCAATGCGGATTGGTCCGGAGCCGAGAACGATGACACTTTTTCTTTTTGTTACCACGGACTCGTTTTCCTCTTCATACGTTCCATAGTAATACGGGGTTGCTGATTCAAATTCTGCCGCACAGGTATCGACCATTTTGTAAACTGGGACAATACCACTGTGCTTCCGCAGGTTATAAATATCTTTATCAGTCAAATTCCATAGCTCAGCAATTTTATTATCGGTAAAGCCTTTTTGCTTTGCTTCAATTAAAACTTCTTGATCTAGTGGATTCATTGCTAGTTGTCTTTCAAGCTCAATGATTCCTTCCATTTTCTTCAAGAAGAATAAATCTATTTTACTCCATTGATGAATAGTATCAATGGTAATTCCACGTTTTAGCCCTTCTGCGATGTAAAAAAGCCGTTCATCGCCTGCTTTACGTATCCGTTTCTCGAGTAATTCATTATCAATTTCCTCTGCACCGTTTAATTCGAAATGGTACACGCCTGCCTCAAGAGAGCGAATGGCTTTCAACAGGGATTCTTCAAACGTACGGCCTATTGCCATAATCTCTCCTGTTGCTTTCATTTGGGTTCCCAATGAGCGATTACCTGATTCAAATTTATCAAACGGCCATCTTGGTATTTTCGTTACGATATAATCAAGAGCCGGTTCAAAGCTGGCGTAAGTTTTACCCGTAACAGGGTTCAACATTTCATCAAGTGTTAAGCCCACAGCAATTTTTGCAGCAAGCTTTGCAATTGGATAGCCCGTAGCTTTTGAGGCTAGTGCCGAAGAACGGCTAACACGTGGATTAACTTCGATAATATAATAGTTAAAGCTATCTGGATCTAAAGCAAGCTGAACATTACAGCCTCCTTCAATCCCTAACTCGCGGATAATTTTTAGTGAAACATTCCGAAGAAGCTGGTATTCTCGATCACTTAAAGTCTGACTAGGGGCAACTACAATCGAATCACCGGTATGTACGCCCACCGGATCAATATTTTCCATATTACATACGACAATTGCATTATCGTTACCGTCTCGCATGACTTCGTATTCAATTTCCTTAAAGCCAGCAATACTTTTTTCAAGTAAACATTGATTCACTGGGCTGTGTTTTAAACCGCTTGTAACGATTTCCTCCAATTCTTCAGGGTTATGACAAATGCCTCCTCCTGTCCCACCTAGAGTATATGCAGGACGAACAATGACTGGGAAGCCAATCTTTTCAACAAACACTTTCGCCTCAGCTAATTCATGGATGATTTCACTATCTGGAACCGGCTCACTTAATTCATTCATTAAGCTGCGGAAAAGTTCTCTGTCTTCTGCCTGTTTAATGGCTGAAAGTTTGGTGCCTAGGATTTCTACTTCACATTCCGCTAAAACCCCAGATTCTGATAATTCAACTGCAAGATTAAGACCTGTTTGTCCGCCAAGAGTTGCTAATAGAGCATCTGGACGTTCCTTACGAATGATTCGGCTAACAAACTCTACTGTCAATGGTTCAATATAAACCGCATCTGCAATTTCTGTATCCGTCATGATCGTGGCAGGATTAGAATTTACTAGAATGACACGATAGCCTTCTTCCTTTAAAGCGATACAAGCCTGAGTACCTGCATAATCAAATTCTGCAGCCTGACCAATGACGATAGGTCCTGAACCAATTACTAGAATGGAGTGAATATCTTTACGTTTAGGCATTTGCTGTAACCTCCTGTTTGTTCTCTTCCATCATTGCAAGAAACTGATTAAATAGTCCGTTGGCATCTTCTGGTCCTGGTGAGGCTTCCGGATGATACTGGACAGTAAAAGCGGGATAATCTAAATGTTTAAGTCCTTCGACAGTTCCATCATTTACGGCAATATGAGTGATTGCTAGTCTTGTATCGTTTATCGAATCTTCTTCAACCGTATAGCCATGATTTTGTGATGTTATTGCAATTTTTCCGGTAGATAAATCTTTGACCGGGTGATTAGAACCACGATGGCCAAACTTCATTTTTTCGGTATTAGCCCCACATGCAAGTGCGAATAGTTGATGACCAAGGCAAATTCCAAAAAGAGGAACCTTCCCTAAAACCCCTTGTAACATATCAATAGCTTCAGGAACATCCTTTGGATCTCCAGGTCCATTTGAAAGCATAATCCCATCTGGACGCAACTGAAGTATTTCATCAGCCGTTGTATGATAAGGAACTACAACCACATCACAGTCACGCTGGTTTAGTTCTCGTAATATCCCATGCTTCATTCCAAAATCTACAAGGACTACTCTTTTTCCACGTGCTGGGCTCGGATAAGCATTTTTAGTTGATACCTGCTTTACTTGATTGGTTGGTAAAGATGTCTCTCTTAGGTGCTTCAAAACTTCCTCTGGATTTTTTTCTATGCCACAAATTGCACCCTTTAAGGTACCGTATTGACGAATTATTCTTGTTAACTTCCTTGTATCAATCCCTGCAATCCCCGGGATTTTTTTCATTTCAAAGTATTCTGCTAAAGTATATTCACTTCTCCAATTGGAAGGAAAATCCGCTGCTTCCTTCACAATAAAGCCCTTTACTGCTGGGTTTATCGATTCGAAATCATCACGATTAATCCCGTAATTCCCAATAAGCGGATAGGTAAGGGTCACAATTTGTCCGCAGTAGGATGGATCCGAAAGAATTTCTTGATAGCCAGTCATTCCTGTATTAAATACGACTTCCCCAATGGTTTCTGTATCACTGCCAAACCCTTTTCCAATAAATATCGTACCGTCTTCTAATATCAGCTGCTTTTTCATGCTAGTACACATCCTTTTTCCCAAACTATTTGCCCTCCAGCGATTGTCATCTCTGGCCATCCCTTACATTTCCAGCCACCAAATGGCGTATTTTTACCCTTTGATAAAAATTCATTAGAGTTAATCACTTGTTCCTCATCTAAGTTGATTAGGACTAGATCTCCAGGTGATCCAACTTCTATTTTTCCATATGGAAGGCCAAATGCTTCTGCAGGCTTTATTGTTAAGAATTGAATCAGTTGCTCTAGTGAAATGATTTTCTTTAACACGAGGTCTGTATAAAGAAGCGGGAACGCCGTTTCTAATCCAACAATACCGAATGGCGCTAACATCATTCCATCCCTTTTCTCCTCCGCTGTATGTGGGGCATGATCGGTTGCTATAAAATCAATTGTTCCATCGAGCAGTCCTTCAATCAAAGCCTTCCTGTCTGCGTTGTCCCGAAGCGGCGGGTTCATTTTATAATTAGAATCAAGCCCTGGAATATCATCTTGTGATAATAATAGGTGATGCGGTGTTACTTCCGCAGTGACTTTAATACCTGCTCGTTTTGCATCTCTAACCACACGTACAGATTCTTTTGTACTGATATGACAAACATGATAATGGCAGCCACTTGCTTCAGCCAATAAGACATCCCTGGCAATCTGTACCGACTCGCACACAGAAGGAATACCGTTCAGTCCGTGTTTTTCTGAAAATGAGCCTTCATGGACAGCACCTTTGTTAATTAGTGTATTCTCTTCACAATGCGCGACAATTGCCATATTTACCGCACGAGCTTTTTTCATGGCGGCAAACATCATTTCTGCTGACTGAACACCTACTCCATCATCCGTAAAGGCGAAAGCTCCTGCTTTTTTTAGTGCTTCAAAATCCGTAAGTTCCTTGCCAAGTTGTCTAGTTGTAATTGATGCGTATGGCAATACTCTTACATTTGCTGTCTCTTGAATTCGACCTTGGAGCCACTCCAACTGTTCCTTGGTGTCAGGGACCGGTCTCGTATTTGGCATGGCAGCAATGGTTGTAAAACCACCTTTTGCTGCAGCAAGCGTACCGGTTGCGATTGTTTCCTTTTTTTCGCCGCCAGGCTCCCGAAGATGTACATGTAAGTCTACAAACCCTGGGGACACTAGCTTCCCAGCTGCATCTACTTTTCTGTCCACCAATGCATCAATATTTGTATCTATTTTTGTAATTGTTCCATTTTCTATTAATATATCAGCTTGTTTTTTCTCTCCATTAAATGCTTTGTAACATGCGTTTTGAATAAGTAGTTTCATTTCTTTTTCTCCCTTCAAGACTCTCAATTGCCCTTTTGATAACCGCCATTCGGATGTATACTCCATTTTCCATTTGTTTGAAAATTCTTGAACGCTTGCATTCTACAAGACTATCAGCTATTTCTACATTCCTATTAACCGGTGCAGGATGCATAATGATACTGTGGGAGTTCATCATCTTTTCCCTTTCTAAGGTAAGCCCATATTGTTTATGGTACTCATTTGCAGTATAGCTGCTTTTTTGTTGATGCCGCTCATGTTGAACGCGGAGAAGCATGACAACATCTGCTTCTTTTATTGCCTGATTAACAGGTCTATACCTGGATATATCTACACTACGGTGATCAAACCATTCCTCCGGTCCCGAAAATATCACCTCTGCTCCAAGCCTTGTCAGCACTTCAGCATTGGACCTGGCCACTCTGCTATGACGAATGTCTCCTATAATGGCAATTCTTACTCCCTTAAATTGGCCAAACTCTTGCTGGATAGTCATCAAATCGAGAAGTGATTGTGTGGGATGATGCCCGCATCCGTCACCACCATTGATGATGGGAATGTTAACTTTTCCTACCAGTTCATCAAAGTAACGATCTTGATCATGACGGATAACAATCGTGTTTACGCCGATTGCCTCTAATGTCTTCACTGTATCGTAAAGTGTCTCCCCTTTTTGTACACTGGAGGTCAGTACCTCAAATGGGATGACCTCTAGACCCAACCTTCTTTCAGCCACCTCAAAACTGCTTTTTGTGCGTGTGCTTGCTTCAAAAAATAAGTTGGCAGTAAACATTTGCTCTTTTGGTTGCCACTTCATGCCGGCTTTAAAATTATGAGCATCTGTTAAGATTTGATTAATCTCCTCCACCTTTAATTCATTAGTGGTCAACAAGTGATTTAACATTCAAGATCCCGCCTCTCATTTTTACTATAAAAACACCCTAATCTCATGATTAGGGTGTAGTAACGTCCATACTTAGTAACCAAGACAATGAGCTTGGTTTTTAAGTAATTACACCCTTATAAGCCTCTCAGGACTTCCTTTAAAAGGTTCCAATGTAGTTATTATGCAGATTTTTTATTAATGTTAATTTCTTCTTCAAACATATTTTCTTCAGCAGGTTGTCTGCCAGGAAGGATCAGGTTTAACAGTACTCCTATGATTGCAGCTAATGCCATCCCTTGAATTTGAATATTAAAAGGAAGTTTGACTATTGCTCCTCCAATTCCTAGTACCAGAATGACGGAAGAGATCACTAGGTTACGTTTATCACCGAAATCAATTTTACTGTCTACTAACATCCTTAATCCTGAAGATGCGATAATTCCAAACAGAAGGATGGATACGCCCCCCATAACAGGGGTTGGAATTGTACTTATTAATGCAGTTACCTTCCCAATAAATCCGAAGATGATAGCCAGCACTGCTGCTCCTGCGATGACATACACGCTGTATACCCGTGTTATTGCGAGGACACCAATATTCTCACCATAAGTTGTTTTTGGCGGTCCACCAATTAGAGCTGAAATAATTGTTGCTGTTCCATCTCCAAGAATGGAACGGTGAAGTCCTGGCTCCTTAATGTAGTCACGTCCAACCACCTTACTTAATACAAGCTGATGTCCGATGTGTTCTGACAAAGTTACAACTGCTACTGGAACCATTAATGCTACTAAATCCCATGTGAATTTTACTTTATAGCTTACAAAAGGAATGATAAATTGCGGCATTTCGAACCAATGTGCTTTCAATACTGGTGTAAAATCCACAATCCCTATGATTAAAGCGTATATATATCCCACAATAATTCCTGCTAATATTGGAATAATACTAAACATTTTTTTAGCGTATATCGAAAAGATAATCGTTGCAGCTAAGGTAACAAGAGCTGCAGAGAAATGAAGCATGCTGTACTTTCCAGTAGGGTTATTCATTGCCATCCCAACAGCTGTTCCTGAAAGCGCTAATCCAATTACGATAATTACTGGACCCACCACGATCGGCGGAAGTAAATTCATAATCCAGCGGTGTCCCGCCTTACTAATAACCAAGGCAACGATTCCATAAACAATGCCTGCCATAAATGTGCCAACCATCGCTGCTCCTGGTCCCCCTGCAGCTTTGGCTGCAATCACCGGTGCAATAAAGGCGAATGATGAACCTAGGTAAGCTGGGACTTGCATTTTTGTGATTAATAAAAAGGCTAACGTTCCAAGTCCACTTGAGATTAGCGCAATGGCTGGGCTTAAGCCTACAAGATAGGGTACTAAAATTGTTGCCCCAAACATTGCGAATAAGTGCTGTAAGCTTAATGTAAGCCATTGGGTAGGTTTTGGAATATCTTTTACGTCTAGGATTGGTTTATTGTTCATTTATTTTCTCCCCTATTTTTATTTCGTTTATGTTTATTGTCTACCTTTCGGCATAAAAAAAACCCTCTTTGCCACTGCGGGTACAAAGAGGGTTTGGATATGCCTAAATAAAACTGTTAACGGCATTTTCCCCTTTGTCAGCCTCACAGGACTGCCTTTAAAAAGGGTGCTATTTATTTGTCAAAAATGCTTACTTGATCAATCTTATCTACTTCTGCTAATTCAACTACAATCTTTTCCTCGCTTGATGTTGGAACATTCTTCCCAACATAATCTGCTCGAATGGGAAGTTCACGATGTCCCCTGTCTACTAAGACTGCCAGCTGGATGGCTCCTGGACGTCCAATATCCATCAAAGCATCCAGACCCGCTCTTACGGTTCTGCCTGTATATAACACATCATCAACAAGGATGACTTTTTTATCGCTTATGCTAACTGGTATATCAGATCCTTTAACAAGTGGTTCTTGATTCTCGGTTTTCTTCGATAAATCATCTCGATAAAGGGTAATATCGATCTCACCAACTGGAATGGGATTACCTTCGATTTCTTCTATTCTTGAAGCAAGTCGTTTCGCTAAGTAAATGCCTCTTGTACGGATTCCCACAAGGATACATTCTTCAATACCTTTGTTTTTTTCAATAATTTGGTGTGCAATCCTTGTTAGTGCTCTCCCTATTGCTTGCTCATCAAGAACGATTGCTTTTTGATTCATGTTACACCTTCTTTTATTAAAATAAAGGCTGTGTTAAACTTGTTTGTTGATTTCCGCTCCAGGCACTTGCTTTCCGCGGGCGTGCGGGGAGCCTCCTCGTCGCTTCGCTTCTGCGGGGTCTCCCCTGCCCCGTACTCCCGCAGGAGTCTTCGTGCCTTCCGCTCCAATCAACATTGTCTATAAAAACCAACAGTAATCTTTAACACAGTCAAAATAAAAAACCTCTCACCGGTTTTGGCGAGAGGTTGACGAGTTACTTTTTTAGATATAGGCATAGTAAGCCTACATCATTAACCGTTCCTTCTCAGCCTCACGGGACCGAATTAAAGGGCTTATTTAACTATAGTCATCTTACTTGATTTTCATCTTCCCGTCAACGATTATTTCGCAATTTTTCAAGAACCTGCTCGAAATCTGTAGGAAGTGGGGCTTCAAACTCTAAATATTCATTTGTTCTTGGATGAATAAATCCAAGGATACCTGCATGTAGAGCCTGTCCGTCAATATCCAATGTTTTTTTCGGTCCATATTTTGGGTCTCCTGCTAGCGGATAGCCAATATACTTCATGTGAACACGAATTTGATGGGTCCTGCCTGTCTCTAATTGGCATTCTACAAAAGTAAAGTCCTTAAATCGTTCAATAACATGAAAATGTGTAACTGCATGCTTTCCTTTATCAACAACCGTCATACTTTGACGCTCTTTTGGATCTCTTCCTAGCGGAGCATCGATGGTACCAAAGTCGTGCGGAATCACACCATGTACAATCGCTTTATATTTACGAGTTACCGTCTTTTCAACTAATTGATTTACAAGACTTTCGTGGGCCATATCATTTTTTGCCACCATTAAGAGACCTGAGGTATCTTTATCGATTCGATGAACAATTCCAGGTCTTAAGACACCATTAATCCCTGACAAGTCCTTACAGTGAAACATTAAGCCATTTACTAATGTTCCTGTCATGTGTCCAGGAGCAGGGTGAACCACCATACCTCTTGGCTTATTAACAACTAATACATCACTATCTTCATAATAAATATCCAATCCTAAATCCTCAGGCAGGACATCCAACTCTTCTGGGTCAGGAATCGTAATTTCAATCCTATCGTTAAGACTACATTTATAATTAGTTTTAATGGTTTGCCCATTAACGAGGACATTCCCATCTTTAATCCATAGCTGAACTTGCGATCTTGACCATTCCTCGTTGAGGCTAGAAATAACCTTATCAATGCGGTCACCTTTTTGCTCCTCAAGAATGGTGTGTTCCATTTTCTCCATGTAATTTCTCCTTTGATTCTCTCTCTTCACGCAGCATTTGAATCATTAATACAACGACACCAACGACTAAAGCCGAGTCAGCAATATTAAACACGGGAAAATTGTAGGTAAAGATATAGGTGTGAATAAAGTCCACCACTTCTTTGCGAACAACCCGGTCAATGAAATTTCCGATTGCTCCGCCTAACATTAAGGCTAAGGATACCCCTAATAACCATTTTCCTTTTGCTGCTTTCTGAATGTAGTACATAATTGCGACAATGACAATAATTGTAATAACATAAAACAACCACATTTGCCCCTGTAATATCCCCCAGGCGGCACCACGATTTCGGTGAGAAGTGATATACAAAATATTATCAATGATAGGAATACTGTCACCTAAGTTCATTTTGCTTACTATTAACCATTTTGTAATTTGATCTAATAAAATAACAAAAAGTGCGATTAAGTAATAAAACACTAAGAAATACCCCCAAGCCTAAACTGACTTACTTCTTAAGCATTTTAGCATACTTTTTCGCGAAACGACAATGTAACGTTATAAAAAAGAGGTTGAAATCGTTTTTTTATAATACGTTTGCAAATATTCTGAATCCTCCAGCGACTTGAGTGTAGGTATCATAGCTAACAAATCATCAGGAATTAGTTCGCCTGAAATTTCACAATGACCAAAATTTCCTGCTTCAAACTTATGAATAGCTGTGTTAATGTCAGCTAGTTCTTCTTCTAGGATGGATGTTAGCCACTCCTGTCTTTTCTTTTTCCTTAGTGACTGCTCGATTTCTTTTCTTGTTTGACGGAGTTCTAAAAACAGCTTTTCCTGCGTGGCATTCATAGTTGTTACCTCCGTGACTCATTTGTTTTATTATTTCCGTCAACCTACAAATGACCCCGGAAAACATTTGACAACCGCAACAACAATTAACGAAAAAGGGAAAATTTAAATATTACAAGACCCTATGCGTTTTGCATAGGGCCTTCACTTTTTATTAAGCTAAGTGTGTATAGTTTTCTTTTACTACTTCTGCGCATCGTGGGCAAAGGGTCTTATGCTCTGGATTCTGACCTACTTCAGGTGTTACAATCCAGCAGCGTTCACATGTTTCTCCCTCGGCTTTTGTTACAACAATAGCTGCTCCCTCGAGCTTAAGTGCATTTTCAGGGGCTTCCTCGTAAGATCCAGCCACTTCAAAACCAGAAACAATAAACAATTGCTTCATGTTTTCTTCAATTGAATCTAACAAAGCCTTTGATTTGTCATTAACATATAATGTGATTTTTGCTGTTAATGACTTACCAATTACTTTTTGATTTCTAGCCTCTTCAAGTGCTTTTAAGACATCATCACGAAGCTTCATAAATGCAGTCCATTTTTCTTCTAAAGCTTTCGCACCCGCATGTTCCTTATACTCTGGAAGATCGGTCAATTGAACACTTTCTTCTTGGACTGAAGGGATGAATTTCCACACTTCATCTGCCGTATGAGAAAGAATAGGTGATACTAATTTTGTTAGCGCAAGCAGTGACTCGTATAATACCGTTTGAATGGCTCTGCGTTCAAGGTTATCTGCTGCTTCAATATAAAGTACATCCTTTGCAAAGTCTAAGTAGAATGCACTTAAGTCTAAAGTACAGAAATTATTTACCGCGTGATAAATACCGGCAAACTCATAGTTTTCATAAGCGTGGCGAACATATTTAATTAGCTTATTTAATTTTACAAGCATAAATTGGTCAACTTCACGCAGGTTTTCGTAGACAACAGCATCTGTTGATGGATTAAAATCAGCTAAGTTTCCAAGTAAGAAACGGAAGGTATTACGGATTTTACGATATACCTCAGCAACCTGTTTAAGAATTGCATCGGACACACGAACATCTGCCTGATAATCAACAGAGGCAACCCAAAGTCGTAAAATATCTGCTCCTAACTGATTCATAACCTTCGCTGGGACAACCACATTACCTAAGGATTTACTCATTTTTCTACCTTCACCATCAAGTGCGAAACCATGGCTCAAGACTCCTTTATATGGAGCTTTGCCAGTTACAGCAACTGCAGTGGATAGGGATGAGTTAAACCAGCCGCGATATTGGTCAGATCCTTCTAAGTAAAGGTCTGCTGGGCGGACTAAATCTTCTCTTTCTAGAAGAACCGCTTGATGGGAAGAACCAGAATCAAACCAAACATCCATAATATCAGTTTCTTTAGTAAAGATTCCATTTGGGCTTCCAGGATGGGTAAAGCCTTCAGGAAGCAACTCGTTAGCTTCTTTTTCAAACCAAATATTAGACCCATTTGCACGGAATAATTCAGATACATGGTTAATCGTTTCATCAGTAATAATCTCTTCACCATTTTCAGCATAGAAAACAGGAATTGGTACGCCCCACACACGCTGACGAGAAATACACCAGTCGCCACGGTCACGAACCATATTAAACAATCGTGTCTCTCCCCAAGCAGGAACCCATTTCGTTTCCTTAACTGCTTCTAACAAGTCCTCACGGAAGTCTTTAATAGAAGCGAACCATTGAGCAGTAGCACGGAAAATTACTGGCTTCTTTGTTCTCCAATCATGTGGATACGAGTGAGTAATAAATGATAATTTCAACAGTGCACCTGCTTCTTCTAAAGCCTGTGCAATTGGCTTATTAGCAGTATCATAAAATAAGCCTTCAAACCCTGGTGCCTCACTTGTCAACACACCTTTGTCATCTACAGGACAAAGAACATCTAATCCATACTTCTGACCGACATAAAAGTCATCTTCCCCATGTCCAGGAGCGGTATGAACACAGCCAGTACCTGCATCAGTAGTTACGTGTTCACCTAACATCACTAACGAATCACGATCATATAATGGGTGTGCTGCGACAATATATTCTAATTCAGCGCCCTTCACTTTTTGAACAACTGTAGTATCTTCCCAGCCGATTTCTTTTGTTACTGCTTCTAAAAGTGCTTCAGCAACGAGGTACTTACTTCCATTTGCAGAAACGATTACATAGGTTAGGTCAGGATGAACGGAAATCCCGAGATTCGCTGGGATCGTCCATGGTGTAGTGGTCCAAATGATGATTTGCGTATCTGTATCAATTACACCCTTGCCGTCCTTCACCTTAAAACCGACGTAGATGGATGCTGAACGTTTGTCTTGATATTCAATTTCTGCTTCAGCTAAGGCTGATTCACTAGATGGTGACCAATAAACTGGCTTTTTACCTTTGTAAATATAGCCTTTTTTCGCCATTTCACCGAATACTTTAATTTGTTGCGCTTCATATTCAGGTTTTAAAGTAATATATGGATTTTCCCAATCACCCCGAACACCAAGACGCTTAAATTGTGTACGCTGATTATCAACCTGCTCAAGCGCATATTCTGTACATAACTGACGAAATTCAGCTACCGTCATTTCCTTCCGCTTTACACCTTTATTTGTTAATGCCTGCTCGATTGGGAGACCGTGTGTATCCCAGCCAGGTACGTAAGGAGCATGAAATCCGCTCATTGATTTATAACGAACAATCATATCTTTTAAAATCTTATTAAGTGCATGGCCCATATGAATATCGCCATTAGCATATGGAGGGCCATCATGTAATACAAACATTGGACGGCCTTTTGTTCGTTCCTGAACCATTTCATAGATCTTCATTTCTTCCCATTTTGCCTGAATCTCAGGTTCTCTTTGGGGAAGATTACCCCGCATTGGAAACTCAGTTTGCGGCATTAATAACGTATCTTTATACTCCATTTTTTCTTCCTCCTGATATCCTCTTCATATAACAGAATAGCCAATAGACAAATAAAAAAAACCCTCTCATCCCAAAATAGGGACGAGAAGGTTTTTATTCCCGCGGTACCACCCTGATAGATAATACCGATACGTACTATCCTCTTAATTATTCGTAACGTGAATAACACGCCTGAGCCTACTGCCCAATTAAATGGGGTTCGGTCCGGAACTCAAGGGTGATCTTCCAATTTTTCAGCCTTACCGGGCTTACACCATCCCCGATTCGCTATTTAAGCCAATGAAAAATTGTACTGTCCCTTTCATCGTCATTGCCATTCTATACAACTATCTAAAAATTATATGCTAATAAATCCGAATCCGTCAAGCTAATGAATCTTCTTCTTGATGAATTTTTAATTCTGTTGCATCTACTTCATACTCTAATAAATGATCCCAATCATCCGTATTCAACATATCAAGCTGCGCCTCAATTAACATTTTAAAACGCGTACGGAAAACCTTTGATTGCTTCTTTAAATCCTCAATTTCAAGCGCAATTTTTCTAGCTTTAGAAAGAGACTCATTGACAATTCGATCCGCATTTTTTTCAGCCTCTTTAATGATTAGCTTTGCTTCTTTTTGAGCATTGCGCTTAACTTCTTCCCCTGCTTCTTGAGCAATAACAATGGACTTGTTTAAAGTTTCTTCTATGTTCACAAAGTGGCCTAGACGATCTTTCATTTCATTTAAGCGTTCTTCCATTTCCTTCTTCTCTCTTAGGACTAACTCATAGTCCTTAATGACCTGATCAAGAAATTCATTTACTTCATCTTCGTCATATCCGCGAAACCCTTTATTAAACTCTTTATTATGAATATCTAACGGCGTTAACGGCATTGATGCCACCTCCATACAATCTCTACATCTATATGTATTAGCAAATATTCGACATGTTTTTCGAAATTCCTGCTTTAAAATTGAATTATTTTTGCTTTCCGACAATCATTCGCCATTTATCTTTTTTGGTCTTTCCCTCAATCCTGATAATTTTCGACCTGCCATATCCACGGACGGAGATCATATCACCTTCTTCACAATCAAAGGAAGGATTTTCAGTAAGTGTCCAGTTCACCTTTACAAGCCCTTGTTGTATAAAGGTTTGCGATTTTTGCCTTGATAAATGATAAATACCAGAAATAACCGTATCCAGTCGCAAA
Source organism: Neobacillus phoenicis (assembly GCF_047302305.1). Taxonomy (NCBI): domain Bacteria; kingdom Bacillati; phylum Bacillota; class Bacilli; order Caryophanales; family Bacillaceae; genus Neobacillus; species Neobacillus phoenicis. The sequence continues at coordinate 4,197,924 of NZ_CP154847.1, forward strand.
GAAGATACAGTTAGATCATTTTCTTCCCATAACTTATCCGCTGAAATCTGATTGTCGATAGCTGTTTCAACTAATCTTACTCCAGCCTTGCCAATGGATTCAATATTATTTTGGATATACGTACTTATTTCTTTCGCAGCAAAAAATTGAACCTGGCCATCCTTCATGAGAATGTCTCCAAATTTTCCCCGCTTAAGTCCTAAAGACATAAGTGTCCCCAAAACTTGTCTGTGTTCAAGGGTGACAAACTTGGTAGGGTAATGGACCTCAAAAAGGCAGATTTGAAAATCCTCATCCGTAACCGTCAAGTAATCTGGGTAGATGAATGCTCTTTTCCGCTCACCTTCAGGACTTCCACCAAAAAGCTGTACCTTCACATCATTATTTTCACCAATTAAAAGTTTCAGAATATGTTGTTCCCTCGGGTCAAGGAAATCTGTCAGCTTTGGGGCATACTGTGATTCAACCTGGTCTTTCCAATGTAATACTTGGTCAATAAAATCCCGTTCTTCTGGACGAAAATGCTGATAAATGTTCATTTATAAAACACAACCTAGAATAAAATTTTCCTAATTAAGCCAGAAATGTATCCTATCCAAACCACTTGTAGCAAGGTTTAGAACGATAAACGCAACAATTGGTGAGATATCCATCATCCCGATAGGAGGAATAATTCTACGGAAGGGCTCTAAATATGGTTCACAAATTCTTGCTAAGAATCTTCCAATTGCAGTCTCCCGGGCGTTTGGAAACCACGACATTAAGATATAAATAATTAATGCCATAGAATAAATTGAAATGACCCGCTTGAGTAAAAGAAAGATTAAGTCCATTTTACATTACCACCTCGCAGTTTGGTTATCTGGATCCTGTATAAGGTCAGAAATATTCCCTGATACTTCTACATTATCAGGGGTACATAAAAAAATACTCATCCCAATTTTTTGGATGTCCCCACCAATGGCATACACAGCTCCACTCAAGAAATCAACAATTTGTCGGCCTTGTTCATTATCTATTCGTTGCAAATTAACTACAACTGCACGTCTATTTTTTAAGTGATCCGCAATTTCAGTGGATTCTGAGTAATCACGTGGCTCCACTAAAATGACCTTTGAACCTTTTGTAGGAGTAATTGTTTTTTGAACACTTTGCAGGCTAACCACATTTTGGGATTTTACAACCTGTTGCTGCTTTTGTTTTTTAGGCTCCATTTTAGGCTCCACTTTTTCAACGTATTCGTCATCGTTATCATCATATCCGTCATCTAAAAAGAAAAATGTTTTTAATTTTGATTTAATCGTCATTTTTTGTCTCTCCTAACCTTCTTCACCCACAAGTGCTGTTCCAATTCTAATCATTGTTGCTCCCTCTTCAATTGCTATCTCAAAGTCATTCGACATTCCCATAGATAGCTCTGTACAGGGTGCAAAAGATAAATGTAAAGCTTGTACTTGATCGCGAAGCTCTCTTAGTTTGCGAAAACAATCACGAATAACATGTTCTTCTTTCGTGAATGGGGCCATGGTCATTAGACCTTCGACACTGATATTTTCATATGGACGAAGTGACTCAATAAAAACAATGGCTTCTTCTGGAGTTAGTCCGTGTTTGGACTCCTCCCCAGAAATATTTACCTGAACTAGACATTTTATCTTTTGTTTCGCTCTTTTGTTGATTTCTTCTGCTAGAGATAATCTGTCTAAGGAATGTATATATTCCACTTTATCAATTATGTTTTTTACTTTTCTCTTTTGCAATGACCCAATAAAATGCCAGCTAGGCTTGTCCTTTAGGACTTCCCATTTAGCAAGCAGTCCTTCATCACGATTTTCACCTAAATGATTAACACCTGCTTCTATGGCCTCTTGAGCACGTTCTATACTTACATATTTAGTTACTGCAATCAATTTTACATCAGCAGGATTCCGGTCTCCTTTTATGCATGCCTCATTTATTTGCTGTTTAATTTGTATTAAATTATCTGCTACTCTCATAAACGATCTGCTGTCTCCTTCCAACCAATAAAGCTTAACATTCTGCCTGTTTTTCCTTGGTCACGGCGGTGAGAGAAAAACTCCTCCTGATTACAACTAGTGCAATACCTCGTAAGAAGAATATTTCTATCCGGAACACCTGATGCCAAAAGGATTTGCCTGTTTACTTCACGTAAATCTAAGGAAAACTGCCCTTCTGACACTAAATTATAGGGTAAACTTCTACTGCCATCTAGTGTATTTTCTACTAGCTTAATAATTCGTTCATCTACAATATAACATTTTTCACAAATAGATGGACCTATTGCTACAAAAATTTGCTCAGGCTTGATCCCTTCTTTTTCCCAAGCTGTAATCATTTCTTTAGCAATTTTTCCAACTGTTCCTTTCCAACCTGCATGAGCGGTGCCAATCATCCTCTGTTCTGGTGCAATAAAAAAAGAGGGACACAGTCAGCAAAGCAAAGAGTTAACAGAATTCCCTCTTCATTTGTATAAAAACCATCCGTACCTTTAAACGACTGTTCATAGGAATTGGAACCCTTGCCACGGTCCGCTTTATAAATCTTCCTAAGAATAATGTCATGAGTTTGTTCTGCACCCACCCAATCTTCTAGTGGGAACTCTAATTGTTCAGCTACAATATGTCTATTTTTGCATACATCGTTAACGTCGTCACCCACATGAAAGCCAAGGTTGAGCGATTCGAAATTGCTTCCGCTCGTTCCTCCGAGTTTCGATGTAATTCCCGCTTTCAGTTCAGGAAATTGTTGAGTCCAGCTATCAATTGTTAAAAAGGATTGATTTTTTAAAACAAAGGGTTCCATAACATTACCTCAAATGTTTTTCTTTAGTTTACCATGAAAAGAAAAATTGGTCACCGCAAAAACCTAAGGTCAAACCTCTGTTTCTTCCGCTATTTTCTCTTCTATTCCTTTATATCTGACCAAAATAACATCCTGACCAACCTTAATAATATTTCTCCATGGAATAACAATATCTTCATCTTTCCCAAAAAAGCCAAGTACTCTTCCACTGCCAGTAATCACAACTGCCTCAATTTTACCGGTCGTTAGATTAATCTCAATATCACCTATATTACCAAGCCTTTTACCATCTGATACATTTACGACATCTTTTATCTGGAATTCGGAAATCTTGACCACATACACCACTCCCAGTTTTATTACTATAAAGAATATATGAGCATGTGTAAGATTTTATTTTAAAAAGCAAAAATAAAGCTGCCCCAAGGGACAGCTTTAACTTTGAATATTCTTATTCATTTGCCTGATGGCAGCTTTCTCTAAACGTGAAACCTGCGCTTGAGAGATTCCAATTTCATCAGCAACTTCCATTTGCGTTTTCCCTTGAAAGAAACGCTTTCGTAAAATTAGTTTTTCACGTTCATTTAATCGACGCATACCTTCTTTTAAGGCTATTTCTTCAATCCAATGAATATCTTTATTTTTTTCATCGCTTAACTGGTCCATTACATAGATTGGATCGCCGCCATCATTATAGATTGGCTCAAACAAGGATACTGGATCTTGAATAGCATCCAAGGCGAATACAATTTCTTCATGTGGTACTTCCAAGACCTTTGCAATTTCTTCAGCAGTTGGTTCACGTGAGGTTTCGCTCATTAATCGTTCCCTAACCTGAAGTGCCTTATAGGCAATGTCTCTTAAGGAACGAGATACACGAATTGGGTTATTATCACGTAAGTACCTTCGTATTTCCCCAATGATCATTGGTACGGCATAAGTGGAAAACTTTACGTTTTGACCTAAATCAAAGTTATCAATGGATTTCATTAGTCCAATACAGCCAACCTGAAACAAGTCGTCAACAAACTCGCCACGGTTATTAAACCGTTGAATAACACTTAATACGAGACGTAAGTTTCCGTTAACAAGCTTTTCTCTGGCGCTAATATCGCCCTCTTGCATTTGCTTGAAGAGTATTCTCATTTCTTCGTTCTTTAACACAGGAAGTTTAGATGTATCTACACCGCAAATTTCAACTTTATTTCGAGTCAATCCTTTTCCCTCCTCACAGGAGCTGCTGTACAAAAAACAGTATCTCCTTGAGAAGGAAAAATATGCACATGTCCATGAGCCCGGACATGTGCATACTTGTCGAAAATTGCAATTTTAACAGGAAATTCTAGGGTTTTTTAACTTGAAAAAATTTTATTTTTGTTTAGGAAATAATAAATTAGTATTAGTGTGGATAACTGAACTAGTTGTCTGAATCCAGCTCCAGCGCCTAGCCCCTCGGGTCAAATAACCTTCGGCAAAAAAAGTCAAAAGGCGGACTTTTCTCGCCGAAGAACATTTGCCTGTCGGGGCTGAACGAGGCGCTTCCGCCTTTTATTCTTAAACCATTTTATTGAATTCTTTTCTCAATCGTTTAATAATTCTCTTTTCCAATCGCGAAATATAGGATTGCGAAATTCCTAGCATATCTGCAACATCTTTTTGGGTTTTTTCTTCACCGTTTGTTAGTCCGAAACGCAGCTCCATAATTTGCTTTTCCCTATCGGAAAGCTGGTGTAATGCTTTAGTAAGCAATTTTCTATCTACATTCGCTTCTAAATCCTTCGTAATAATGTCTTCATCTGTCCCAAGAACATCAGATAGTAATAATTCATTACCGTCCCAATCAATGTTTAATGGCTCATCAAAGGATACTTCAGACCGGATTTTATTATTTCTACGTAAATACATAAGTATTTCATTTTCAATACATCTTGAAGCATATGTAGCAAGTTTAATCTTTTTCTCTGGGTTAAAGGTATTAACCGCTTTAATTAAACCAATCGTTCCGATACTAATTAGGTCTTCGATATTTATTCCAGTATTTTCAAACTTCCTTGCGATATACACAACTAGACGGAGATTCCTCTCAATTAGCATAGATCTCGCAGCCTTATCTCCACCAGGAAGTTTACTTAATAACATCTCTTCTTCATCTTTACTTAAAGGAGGCGGCAATGCTTCGCTTCCGCCAATATAAAAAACTTCATCCGTTTTTAGGCCCAATTTCATTAAGATTTTATACCAGTAGTAGGATAAGCGAAGTCTCCATTTTTTCATGCATGTTCCTCCTTCTAAAATATGTTTTTCTGAGTATAGTAATATTAACTTACTTTCACTGATTCCTCGGACTGTTTTACACCTGCCAGCATTTTTGGGTGAACAATACACTGAAACGCATCATCAGGAGATAGCTGCTGTGTGGTAAAAGATACAAGTCCTTTCTCACAAGAATAGTGCGCACCATTTTGTTCGAATAGGATGGAATCGGGTTTAAGAGCAACAATAAGCTGATGCTCTTGTCCAACTACACTAAAAGGGATAATTCGCATTCGATTTTGCCATTCGCCAGGAAACTCCTCATTACCCATGATGAGTTGTTCAGGATCGAGAGTTATTTTTCTAATTGGTTCAGGAAGGGCTTCTAGTTGATTTTTTATTGATACAAACATAACTGGAAGCTTGGATAGTGGATCATACAATTGATTTCCACTATCCACTAATCCTTTAAAAACTAAGCTGATGTTCTCGATTTTCAACCTTACATTGACTATTTGATCATATTGAATTTTGGTCATTTCCATACTCTCAACATTCTTCTTAGAGAAGTGCCAGGCGATTGGAAAACCTATTAGAACAAAAAGCCAACTTACGGGATCACCAAAACCCTTTACACTCGACATCAGCACCTTCGTTGTTAATTCAGGATCATATTGAATAAAATAATGGGCTCCTGTTAAGGCCCCACCAATTAAAAACGTAGAAACATAAAGAGTCATTAATGCCTTAAGGAAAAATTTCATTCGCTTGTATCCAAATGCTATTAACACCATAAAAACGGAACAAATCAATTTAGAAATTGGATGCCCTGAATAGACATTTAACGGTGTAAACGACAATAAAATAATCAACGAACCAATAAATCCTCCAGCAAGTATCCTCCAAAGACGTATTCTTCGTTTCAGAAATATAGCAGTTAAGTAAAGGAGAAGACTGTCAAAGAACAAATTAAGAGCCCAAATAACATCTAAATAAACAGTCAACAAAGCTTCCTCCTTTTTTAGCTATCAAAAGGTGAGTAATCTATCTGTTTACGAAAAAGTATAACGTACTTGTATGGCTGAAGTGTGTCACTTTCTGTAATCAAAAAAACAGAAATTTCCACTATTCCCTACGGATTTTGTCACATTGTAAGCTTGATTACCTTAATAAAAAAAGCATGATCCAAAAAATGGACCATGCTTTTATAGTTTGGCTGTGTTAAACTTGGATGTTGATTTCCGCTCCAGGTACTTCGCTTTCCGCGGGCGTGCCGGGGAGCCTCCTCGTCGCTTACGCTCCAGTCAACAGTGACTTTTAAACAGCCTTTAGTTTAATAAAGTGCTCACGCTTCAGATTATCTTTTACGGTTGCGGTTTCTTAGGAAAGTTGGAATATCTAATGTTTCCTCTTGGGCTACATTCGTATTACGAACTGGTTCTTGTGGAGCTTCTTCACGTTTGTGCTCTCTCTTAACAGTTCCTACCGCAGGTTTAGCTTGTCCAAAGGATGGACGAGTTACTTTTGGTTGTGAAACTTCTTCGTTAAAACCAGTGGCAATGACGGTTACAATAATCTCATCTTTTAGGTTTTCATTAATTACTGAACCGAAAATCATATTCACTTCTTGGTCAGATGCTGTTGCAACAATATCAGCAGCCTCTTGTACCTCATAAAGACTTAGGTTAGTTCCTCCAGTGATATTCATTAGAACACCCTGAGCCCCATCAATAGAGGTTTCTAATAATGGTGAGCTGATTGCTTTCTTTGCTGCCTCTGCTGCACGATTTTCTCCTGCAGAAACACCAATACCCATTAAGGCAGAGCCTTTATTTGACATAATCGTCTTTACGTCAGCAAAGTCTAAATTGATTAGTCCTGGCACAGCGATCAAATCAGAAATACCTTGAACCCCTTGACGAAGAACATTATCTGCTTCGCGGAAAGCTTCAAGCATTGGAGTGCTTTTATCAACAATTTCAAGAAGGCGGTCATTTGGAATGACGATTAATGTATCTACCGCTTCTTTCATTGCACCAATTCCACCAGAAGCCTGGTTGGAACGCTTTTTACCTTCAAAAGTAAACGGACGTGTAACAACACCCACTGTTAACGCACCAAGATCACGAGCAATTTGTGCAATAACCGGTGCTGCACCCGTACCGGTACCGCCACCCATACCAGCGGTAACAAACACCATATCAGCACCTCTAAGTGCTTCCTCTAATTGTTCCTTACTTTCTTCTGCAGCCTTTTTACCAACCTCAGGATTGGCCCCTGCTCCAAGACCACGCGTCAATTTCGCACCAATCTGCATTTTCACTTCCGCTTTGGAAAGGTTTAACGCTTGTGCATCAGTGTTTACTGCGATAAATTCTACACCTTGAACGCCATGCTCAATCATTCGGTTTACGGCGTTATTTCCTCCGCCGCCAACTCCGATAACTTTTATTGTTGCAAGAGAATCTAAATTTGTATCAAATTCTAACATGACAAATCCTCCTAATTCGCCGATTTTCTTTTTCGAGGATGTTTATTCGAAAAAGTAACCAAGGAATTTTTTTACTTTTGATGACATCTTATCTTCCGGATGTTTTTCTACTTTTGCTTTAGGTTGATGTTGTTGTTTTGGTGCTCTTTTTTCGATTGGTTCAGCTACCACAGATGTTCCCGTACCACTGATGTTTCCACCTGGTAATCTACCATTCTTGTAAGCATATTTTATCAAACCAACCGCCGTTGTATATTGAGGTTCTCTTACACCAATATAGTCTGGTACCGCAAGACGGACTGGATTTTGGAACATATCCTGTGCGAGTTCCAATACCCCTTGCATTTTTGCTGTTCCACCTGTTAATACAAAACCACCTGGCAACTCGGTAACACCTAAACGTTTTAGTTCATTGACAATCAGTTCAAATATTTCTTCCATTCTAGCTTCAATAATTTCAGATACATAGAGTTGGTTAAATTGTTGATGCTGATCACTTCCGATAATAGGAACACTGAAAAACTCATCTTCAGATGCATTATCATAGAAGGCATGTCCATATTTAACCTTAATTTTTTCTGCATCCTCTGTTGAAGTATGAAGGACTTTGGAAAGATCGTTAGTTAATAAGTCACCGCCGACAGGTATAACACTTGTTGCCTTTAAAAAACCTTCCTCGAACACAGCGATTGTAGTAGAACCTCCGCCAATATCGATGAGGGCAACACCTAGATTCTTTTCATCTTTGGATAATGCATAATCTCCCGCAGCTAATGGCTGGAGAATAATATCTACAATCTCAAGACCTGCTCTTTCTACGCAGCGTAAAGTATTTATGATGATTGATTTAGAACCGGTAATAAGTGTGCCATCCATTTCAAGACGAACACCAATCATTCCACGCGGGTCGTTAATTTCATCTTTACCATCTAAAATAAATTGTTTTCGAATTACACCAATGTTCTCTCTTTCAGGTGGAATGGATCCCACATGTGAAGCTTCAATGACACGAATGACATCTTCATTCGTAATTTCTCGGTTTTGGCTGGATACAGCGACAATCCCATGACAGTGTTGAAGCATTACATTATGACCTGAAATTCCAACTACTACTTCTCTAATTTCCATGCCAATCATTCTTTCTGCCTGCTCAATCGCCCGCTTAATAGAATGAACGGTATCGTCCATGTCAACAATAGATCCCTTACGTAACCCTTCAGATTTCACATTGCCAACACCAATTATATTTAACGAGTCTTTGCCCGAGTCATTGACCATTTCACCAATGATAACTTTTACACTGGATGTACCGATGTCAAGACTTACATATATTTCATTGCTGTTCATTCTTTGGCACCTCCTTTTAATCTCCTTGGGTAGAACAACAATTCAATTTTGTTCATTAATAGATTCTCATAGTAATATCTTATAAAATTATTCGTCACAACTACATATTTCCCTTTAAAAAAGATCAATTTTTTTCTATTTTTTCTTTGTTTGTTGACCATTTTGTCAATAATATTCGTCTTATGACGGCGATATTTTGAAACAACCTGACACCAAACGCAAAAACTGCTGCTAAATACAAGTCTACACCAAGATGAACACCGAGAAAAGCTAAACTTGCTGCAAGCAATATATTAAAAAAGAACCCAGATACAAACACCTTTTCATCATAAATATTTTGCAAGTACGCCCGTATTCCCCCAAAAAGTGTGTCGAAGGCAGCTAATACAGCAATTGATAAATAATTTGAATACTCTTCGGGAATTCTTATTTCTGTTAACAGTCCAAGGATGATCCCAATCACAAGTCCCACTATCGGAAGCCACATTAGGAACCGCCTCCTTCCTTTATCGGTTCCATATGCTTAATCCTAATTGGATTCTCATAAGCAGGAACAGTAATATTTGGACTAGGCGAAGAAACATTGAGTCTCAAGCTTTCAGCAAAGAATTCATCTCTAGCCTTTGACACCTTCATTTGGTTTGATAATTTTTCAGCATTATTCATTGAATCTACACCCACCTTAACTTCAACAGGCAGGGTCCTAATCGTATGGCCATCAATCTTTGTTTCCCTATTAATATCCCTAATAACCGTGGTATTAATAATTCGCTGACCATCAATAGAAACATATTTTGCTTCATACATATTTAGTTCATTCAATAGTCTTTTAAGTAATTCAGGCGAAACAACTGTTGTTGTCACGGTAGTTCCTAGCTGTACATCTTCGATAACCGGCTCAATATGTAAGGTAATTCCCGGACCTGTAACCTCAGTCAAGCCTGCTTCCGTCTTTAGCTCCTGTAGCGTATCCCGTAATGCCTGCTCCTTACTCTGTTTCCGCTTCGATTCATAAGCAGATAGTTTTTCTTCATTTGAGCGGATTTCACTTAATAAGTTAGACTGTAGCTCTTTTTCTTTGAGCAATGCCTCACGAAGCTGCCAAACATCCCTTGTATCACGTTCTTCAGGCTTCTTCACCGTTTGAAATTGAATAGCAATCATAAACCCAACCACTGCAGCAATTAACGTAAAACTTAAATTCTTCGGCTTGTCCACTTTTTTCACCTAACCTTTTAAATTAATCCCTATGTGGACATACTTTGACCCTCAACTTAACTACCTAATATTGGGTTCAATACGATTTCATCTTCTTTTTCCAGGGAAAAAACCAAATTATCATTTACTAGTTGGTCTTTTACTCCCCCTGTCAGGTTTAATGATGAAGTTAAAACTTCTGGGTCCCCTATAGCTGTAATGACAAATGGTGCAGGGTGTGGGACTCCATCAACAGTAATGACCGGTCCATTGCAAACAATGTACGAATGACTTGTTAACCTCTGTCCGTTAATAGCAACCGCTGCTGCCCCGGAAATATATAATTCATTAATAACCTTAAATACATGGTGTTCATGAACAAGATAATTGTTCACATTATCTTCATTCGGATCATAGGCTCCATCCATCAAAGTTATCTTTACACCTTTTCCTTTTACCTTGACTTTACCGAGGTACATCCTGTATTTTTCTGCATCTTCTGCCAGATTTAAAAATACTTGTGCTTCTTTTGCAAGATCCTTCTCGTTTTTTAATACCTTGTCCTGTTTTTTGTTTAGTTCCTTTTGAAGCTTGCGATTTGTCTCCTCCTGGGCAATCAATTGATTTCTTAATCCAAGAGTTTTTTCATATTGCTTGTCTGATAAGCTAGGCTTTTCTTTTTGATTCTCCAGTTGGGTCAAATGATAAGAGAAGGCAATCATAAACCCCAATACGAGGCAGACAAGGGACAAGATCACGTGTTTACCCCTTACCTTAATTTTCTTCAACTTCTTTTTCCTCCACTTCTGGTTCAAAAGCCTTAAAATACGAGCCTACTTCTAAATCAATGATCCCTTTTTTATTTGGATCTAGTTGGCTAATAATTGATGGATAATGTACCATTTTTTCCGAAAAACTTCTGAGCGTTGCACTTACCTCAAAGCCATCATTCATAAACAAGGAAATGTGATACTGGTCTGTTTTTTTTGGAGAATAATGAATTTCAGAAATGGAGTTTAAAATTTCACTTGGGAGATTTTCTAACTCTTTTACCATTTCGTTTAGGGCTGCCCCTTCTTTGAATTCGAAAAGAATTGGAGAATTAACTGGGATTTTTTCCTCATTCCTATCTTTCAAAATTTTACCATTTTCCATAACTGGAAAATAGTTTGAATCCTGTTTAAGATACGCTATTCTTTTATGTTCTTTTACTTGAATTTGAACTGTATTTGGCCATTTGATCTTTATATCTGCCTTTTTTATTTCAGATAAGCCCTGTAATCTAGAAGAAACCACACTCTTCTTTACTTTCCATATATTCGTAGACTTAGAGATACCGCTTTTGCTAATTATTTCTGAGTCAGTATAAACTTCATTGCCTTCTACCCTAATTGACTTTACATGACTTAATGGGGATTGTGTATAAGCTATAATTACTATCATTGTAAAAAATAAAAATAGGAGGAGCACCAGCCTTTTGTTTGCTTTTCGCCGTCTTTGCTCCTTTAACTTGGGAATACGATCCTCTAGAGCAACAATTTTACCTTTTTCCATTCATAATTCCTCCAAAAATGAAAAGCCTAAGCGCTTGGGTTCGCTGGTTGCCCTACACCATAAAGCATGTCCTAATAGAAAAGCGGAAGCGCCTTGGTCAGCCCCGACAGGCAAGTGTTCTTCTGCAAGAAAAGTCGCTCTTTGACTTTTATTGCAGAAGGTGATTTGACCCGAGGGGCTAGGCGCTGGAGCTGGACAATTCTCGAAGTCGAATTTTCAATCTTTATAATGTCAGAAAGTGAAACAACGGCACGAAAACTCATGCCGTCATTCATTTTCTTCCTAGTTTCCATCTGTAATATTATCAGTAATTATAACACAATATTTGTCATTAGTAAGAGATTTCTTACAATAAATACAAGGATTATTTACGTCCGACTATTTCAACCTCTGTTTCAATTTTTACTCCGTAGAGGTCAAATATCGTATCCTTAATATGTTGAATTAAGGATAAGACATCTTCAGCTTTGGCGTTCCCTGCATTTACAATAAAGTTACCGTGCATTTCAGAAACTTTTGCTCCACCTATGCTAAATCCCTTTAGACCGGCTGTTTCAATAAGTTTCCCTGCATAATTAGGGAGTGGATTCCGGAAAATACTACCAGCACATGGAAAATTCCATGGTTGTGTTTCTTTTCGATAATCCTTGTTTTTCTGCATTTGTGCAACGATGGCTGCCCTATCGCCAGCTGCAAGATCAAATACAGCCTCAACCACAATACCTGGCCGTTCATTCTGTAATACAGAGGTTCTGTAGGAAAACTTCATTTCTTCATTTGAAAGCCACTCCAAAGAACCATTTTCAAATAATACATGAGCCCTAGTTAGGATCTTACTAATGTCAGAACCATGTGCACCAGCGTTCATATAAACTGCTCCACCCACTGATCCTGGTATACCACTAGCAAACTCTAGTCCTGTTAAACCTTTTTTACTGATAAGTGTTGCTAAACTTACAAGCGAATGACCTCCACCGACAGTAATTGTTGTCCCGTTGATCTCAAGGAAGTCTAGTCCAGAGCTTAATTTGATTACGACTCCTTCAATACCTTTATCAGATACAAGAAGATTGGACCCACGACCAATTGCCCGCCAACTTAATCCATGCTTATTAATAACAGACATTACCTTTTTTAAATTTTCAACTGACGAAGGTTCAATAAAAAGGTCTGCAGGACCTCCAATTTTCATAGTGGTATGGTGGGCTAGAAGTTCATTCTCCTTCACCTTCCCTATATTTAGCGTCTGTAATTCTTTTATTAATTCGTTCATTTTTACCACCTAACTTTCCAAGATGCTCATAGTTCAGTTTATGCAATAAAGTAATTTGGGCTACTTTTGATTCCTCTCCACAAGCTCTTTCATTAATGAGTACAGCTTGCTTGCTGAATCGGGTACTCCCATTTTTTTTGCTTTTGCTTTCATTTCAGTTAAATTTCCATTATCTAATAGTATACGGTCAATGTGGGTTACAAGACTTTTACTTGTTAAATCTTTTTCTAACAATAATTCTGCTGCCCCATGATCACTTAAGGATCTAGCGTTCTTTTCTTGATGATTGTTTGTGACATATGGACTTGGAATAAGAATACTTGGAATTCCAAGGGAGGTTAATTCCGCTAGTGTTGTAGCGCCAGCTCTTGAGACGACTAAATCAATACCTGCAAGAACCTCTGGCATGTTATGAATAAAAGGTTTGATCACCACATTTTTGGGATTTCCAACCAACTCTACTTCCTTTTTTACATCCTCAAAATGAACATCACCCGTTACATAAAGAACTTGATACATTTTTTCCGCAAACTCAGGCAGGGCTTTAACTACCGCTTCATTTATTGGACGGGCACCTCGGCTTCCACCAAAAACTAATACAGCAGGCTTTGTTGTGCTAAGACCAACAGAGAGTCGACCTCGTATTCCATCCTGACCTACCACCTCTGATGCTCTGGGATTTCCGGTAAATGCAATCTTATTCTGAGGAAAATAATCCTTTGCCTCTTCAAAACAGATTGCAATTTTGTTTACATATCTGCTTAAAAATTTATTTGTCAGGCCAGGCACACTATTTTGTTCGTGAATAATCGTCGGTATACGAAGTTTAGCGGCAGCATAAACGACTGGGCCACATACGTACCCTCCTGTACCGATTACAATGTCTGGCTTAAATGCTTTTAAAATTTTTTTACTATCATGCACACCTTTTAAGAATCTATAAACTGTTTTTACATTTTCGAAAGTCAACTTACGTTTAAAACCAGTTATATTAATCGATTGGAATGCTATATTTTCTCTTGGAACAATTTTACTTTCTAAGCCATTAGTTGTGCCTATGTATAGAAACTCTGCGTCTTTGTTCTCTTTTTGAATTTCTCTTATTAGTGCGAGAGCCGGATAAATATGACCGCCAGTCCCTCCACCGCTTACTGCTATTCTCATCTTTTCCACCTCATTAACTATTTAACACCTAATCGCATACCTATATTACTATAAAAATTGAAGAAAGAAAGCAAATGATAAAAGATTGTTATGTAAATGTAAAGAAGGTCCTAAATCAAGGTATTTTTAGAACTTTGATTTACGCTCCAGGCGCGAGCGGTTCGCGGGCGGTCGGGGAGCCTCCTCGTCGTTTCACTCCTGCGGGGTCTCCCCTGACACGCTTTTCCCGCATGAGTCTTCGCGCCTTCCGCTCCATTTAATATAGTTCTACTTATAGCAAAATAAAAAGAACCCTGCCACTGAACAGGGTATCGTTTTCAATATCTTGAATAACGGCTGATATTTAGGAGAACACCAATGGCCATTAACATTAATGTTAACGAGGAGCCTCCATAGCTTAAAAATGGTAATGTAATCCCTGTGACTGGCATTAGTCCCGTTACAACCCCAATATTAATCATGACTTGAATGGCGACCATCGCGATGATTCCAACAGCTAGAAAGCTTCCATACAGGTCTGGAGCACCAAGCGCAATTCGTATGCCCCGCCAAAGCAAGAGAGCAAAAAGTAATAAAATAAACGAACCACCTATAAAACCTAATTCCTCTGAAAGGATGGCAAAAATAAAATCAGTTTGCGGCTCGGGTAAGTAAAAAAACTTTTGTCGGCTTTCACCAAGTCCAAGCCCAAATAGTCCCCCTGGACCAATGGCATATAATGATTGAATAATTTGAAATCCGCTTCCTAAAGGATCAGACCAAGGATCCAAGAAAGAGGTAATCCTCTTTATTCTGTAAGGTGCTGAAGCAATTAAGCCAACAAACCCAGCAACACCTAATAACCCCAAGAAAGCAAAATGACTAATACGTGCCCCTGCAATAAAAATCATTACAATACACGTCCCCATCATGACAGTTCCTGTCCCTAAATCAGGCTGTAGCATAATCATTGCAAAGGCTACAAATGCAAGGCCTAAAGAAGGGATAAGCCCCTTCTTAAAGGATGTAATCAGCTTTTGTCGCTCAGACAAATATTTTGCTAAAAAAGCAATCATCGCTAGTTTCATAAATTCAGATGGCTGAATGGAGAAAGCTCCTACTCCAATCCAGCTTCTAGATCCATTACGTACATTTCCTATGCCAGGAATTAATACCAATACCAATAATACAAAACAAACGATTAAAATGGTTTTAGACCATGTTCTCCACGTCCAGTAATTAATGTTCATGATAAAAAACATGGCAACAATTCCAACCCCGGCAAATAGCGTTTGCCTTTTTGCAAAGAAAAAGGAATCGTCAAATTTATATTCAGCCCATATCGCACTTGCGCTGTAAACCATGATTAGCCCTATTGCCAGCAGAGTAAAAGTTACAATCATTAAAATAAAATCAGGAGTTGTTCTCTTTGTCGGCACCACTATACACCTCAACTACGAGTTTTAGGGCTTAGCAGCACCACATGTGAGACTAAAAAAGTGGTACAAGCCCTTACTTAAGCTTATGCACCGCTTCGATAAAAATGTCTCCCCTGACTTCAAAAGTTTTATATTGATCCCAGCTAGCACATGCTGGTGAAAGCAATATAACATCACCTGATTCAGAGTATCGATAAGCTTCAGGCACTGCCTTGTCAACATTATCGACACGCTTCATTGTTTTTATTCCCGCTTCGTTACCGACACGTTCCAATTTAGGTGCCGTTTGTCCAAAAGTAATCATTGCTTTCACATTTTTTAAATATGGAAGAAGCTCGTCAAATTCATTACCACGATCGAGTCCCCCGGCAAGGAGAATAACAGGTGCATCAAATGCAGCAAGTGCATTCACTGTTGCTAATATATTGGTTGCTTTTGAATCATTATAAAATTTTCTGCCACTTACTTCTCCAACGTATTGCAGACGATGTTTGACACCCGTAAACGTTCGAAGTACTTCTTGAATAGCCTTATTATCCACACCCGAAAGTTTAGCTGCTGCCATAGCAGATAAGATGTTTTCAAGATTATGTACCCCAGGTAATGCAATTTCTTCTATTTCCATTACCTTTTCACCATTAAAAACGATCCAGCCATCTTCTATATATGCTCCGTTGGTCAGCTTCTTTTTAGTGGAAAAAGGGATGATGCTGGCTTTTGAATGACGGGCAATTTCCATCGTGTCTTCTTGGTCCGCATTTATTATTAGGTATTCCAGCTCTGTTTGATTTTTTGTAATGTTCGCCTTTGCTTCAATATACTCTTTTCTAGTCCCATGATAATCTAAATGGGCGTCATAAAGGTTGGTAATGATGGCGATTTTTGGATTAAACGTTTCAATCCCCATTAATTGAAAAGATGATAATTCAATGACAATGGTATTTTCTGTGGTTGCTGCTTGAGCAACACCAGAGGCCACTGTTCCAATATTTCCAGCAATTAACGGTGCTTTATTTCCCACATTTAACATTTCATAAACCAAAGTTGTTGTGGTCGTTTTTCCATTCGTTCCAGTGATACCGACAAATGGTGCTTCTGAAATTTGGTAAGCCAGCTCTACCTCTGTAATAACTGGAATTCCCTTTTCAATTGCACCTTCAATCATAGGATTGTAATAAGGGATACCAGGGTTCTTCACAATAAGCTCGAATCCTTCATCAAGAAGTTCAATCGGATGATCCCCACAAATCACTTTAATCCCCTGTTCTAACAACCCTTGTGCCTCAGGATTTTCTGATAGTGGTTTTTTATCATTTACTGTAACAAACGCACCCAACTTATGAAGAAGAGCAGCAGCGGTTACACCGCTTTTTGCCAAACCAAGTACAAGTATTTTTTTATGACGATAAGATTCAATCTGTTTCAATTACAACCACACCTCTATATAGATTCCGAGTACTGCAAAAATTAAACCAACACTCCAAAAGGTAACAACTACTCTCCATTCTGACCAACCCACTAATTCATAATGGTGATGTAGGGGACTCATACGAAAAATCCGTTTACCGGTAGTTTTAAACGAGATGACCTGTAGAATGACCGAGAGTGTTTCGATTACAAAGACGCCCCCGATGATAATTAGCAAAATTTCAAGTTTAGTCAAGATGGCTATTGCAGCAATGGCACCACCAAGTGCAAGTGAACCCGTGTCCCCCATGAATACCTTAGCTGGATGTGCATTAAATACCAGGAAGCCCAATACAGCCCCAACTACTGCCACTGAAAACACGGCAATTTCAAAATTATTTTGATTCCAAGCTAATACAGCAAATGCACCAAAAGCAATAGCCGCGGTGCCTGACACCAAACCATCTAGTCCATCTGTTAGGTTCACTGCATTTGAGAAACCTACAAGCCAAAAAATAATGAGTAAAACATAAGTCCAACCTAAATCAAAGGAATAGTCACCGAATGGGAGTTTTATTTCAGTTGACTGTCCAGTATGTTTGAATATTAGGTAGAAAACAACAGAAATAATGATTTGACCTAATAATTTTTGTTTTGAAGTCAATCCTAAATTCCGTTTTAATACCACCTTAATAAAATCATCTAAAAATCCTAGCAGGCCAAAGCCGAAAGTAACAAATAGTAATAAAAATGTTGTAATAGAGATTTGATCAGAAAATTTCCCTATCATTACTAGTGTTGTAATAATAATAGAAAATAAAATCATGACACCACCCATTGTGGGCGTACCGGATTTTTTTTGGTGTGATTTAGGACCTTCTTCCCTAATGCTTTGTCCAAATTTCAACCTTCGTAAGAAGGGAATAAAAATCGGAGAAAGTAAAACTGAAATTAAAAATCCCATAACAATTGTGAAGAAAATAACTTGCTCTTTCATTTTATCCCCTCCTTTCTACATTGTCTTCGCAATGATCAGCTATCATTTTTAACATCACAGCTATATCATATGACTCTTTATTTTTATTAAGAAGTTTTTTATTTGTAAATTTGATGTTAGTTATTTCCATAATTCTGTCTGTTTCTCCATCTAGTTTTTCTATATAATAATTTAAAATTTTCCCTATTGCCTCATAGTAATCATCCGTAATAAATATCGGAAAATGATTGGGTGTATAGTGCGGAAGTTTCTTTTCGCGTTCCCAAACCGCTGCAATGGCACCATTAGCAATTGCTTCTGAAAGCTCCCCAGACTCCTCATTTACGGGCACAAATAAGCCTCTAGGCTGTGCTACGCTGGCTTGATCTGACATAGTGTAAAACAACATATCATCCTGAACACCTTGTTTTTCAGAAAACAAATGGACCAAGTCGTTTAAAGCTAAATACATACCTATCTCCCCTCGATTGCTTCCCGAGCAATCAGCCTATCATCAAAATCATGTACAACATTACCAATAATTTGATAGGTTTCATGTCCTTTACCTGCAATTAAAATAACATCTCCGGTTGTCGCATGGGTAACAGCAGTAAATATAGCTTCTTTTCGGTCAGGAATAACCTGGTAATTTTCACCCTGTACACCCGCTTCCATTTCTTTTAAAATTGCGATCGGGTCTTCACTTCTTGGGTTATCCGATGTAAGAATAGGGTCGGTAGCCAAGCGGCAGGCAATTTGAGCCATCAATGGACGTTTCGTGCGATCACGATCCCCCCCACAGCCGACAATGACAAAAATCCTTTTCTTTGCGAAATGCTGAATGGTTTTCAACACATTTTCTAAGCTATCTGGGGTGTGGGCGTAATCAACGATTACAGAAAAATCTTGTCCTGCATTAACCAGTTCAAACCGTCCAGCTACTCCTTTAACTCCCTCTATGGATTCAATAACCTTATTTAATTCAATCCCTGAGACAAGAGCAGAAGCAATACTTGCTAAAACGTTATAAACACTGAATTTTCCAATCAGATGCATTTGAATGGGGTAGCTGCACTCATCTATAACTAGATTAAATGTGGTACCCTTTGGAGTCATTTGTATGTTTTGTGCTTGAATGTCACATTGGTTGTCGATCCCATATGTAATAACATGTGCAGCGGTTGATCTTTTGTACATTTCCGATGCCGGGTCATCGGCATTCAAAATAGCAAATTTAGGCTTACTATGATTAAAAGTATTACCAAGTTGGGCGAACAATAAGCTTTTAGCACGCTGGTATTCTTCCATCGTTTTATGATAGTCAAGGTGATCCTGGGAAAGATTTGTGAACACTGCTATATCATAATCACAGCCATGGACTCTTCCCATGTCAAGTGCATGTGAAGATACTTCCATTATTGCTGAATCGACACCTGCCTCAACCATTTGGTTAAACGTTTTTTGTAGCGTCAAACTTTCTGGTGTGGTGTTTTTCGTTTCCAGTATCTGTTCAGCAATTTTCGTATACATTGTACCTATGATTCCTGTTTTCTTACCTGCATCAGCAAATATTTTTTCAATCAAATGACTGGTAGTGGTTTTTCCATTTGTACCTGTGATTCCAATTAAATGTAGCTTTTTCGATGGCTGTTCATAAAAGGCATCTGCAAGTACAGCCATTGACCTTGTAGTATCCTTTACAAGAATTACCGGTACATCTATTGCTAATGGGTGTTCAGCTAAAACGGCAACCGCACCATTTTTTACAGCGGATTCAGCGAAATCATGGCCATCCACAGTGTAACCTTTAATACAAATAAATAAGCTCCCTTTTTGCACCTTGCGGTTGTCATTCTCAATCGATGTAATTTCAGGGTTATCCCCCTTAAAAGGAACAATTGGGTGCAAAGACTTTAGCAGCTCTTGTAGTTTCATTTTACCTCAAATCCTCTCATGACAGTACATACATATTGCCAGTATTTACCTCAGTGAGACTACTAGCGAAAGTTCCATCTTATTTTACATTAAATTATTTTATTTTGCTATTTGTTATGTAGGTTTTAAAAAAAATAGGCGGCGGAATAGACTCCGACCGCCCAAAAAGATGACTTTTTACTTATTTTCACATGATAAGAAAGTATAATATCGACTTCGAGAACTGTCCAGCTCCAGCGCCTAGCCCCTCGGGTCAAATAACCTTCTGCAATAAAAGTCAAAAGGCGGACTTTTCTTGCAGAAGAACATTTGCCTGTCGGGGCTGATCAAGGCGCTTCCGCTTTTCTTAGTCCCCTTTACCAAAGTAAAGTCTTATTTTTGAACCTTCCTTGACTTTGGTTCCCGGGCTTGGGGATTGTCGTACAACTACATCCCCTTCTCCGCTAGGATCAATTCTTAGGTTAATCATCTGCTCCTGAAGTTCTCCTTTTGTAAGACCCACAAAGTCAGGTAATGTTAATAATGGTGTATCTGGCCACTTTATTTCTTTTTCGATTTGTTCTTTACGCGGTTCTATTCCCATTGCACTTAAACTATCTTTCATGATTGCACCTACAATCGGTGCACTGACTGTACCACCAAATGCGGTAACCCCCTTAGGATTATCCACCGCTACATAGACCACTATTTGTGGATCATCCGCTGGTGCAAAACCCATAAAGGAAACAATGAAGTTATTTTCCAAGTATCTTCCGTTTTGAGCCTTTTGGGCGGTTCCCGTCTTACCACCGACACGGTAGCCTTCCACAAACGCCTTTCCTCCAGTTCCCTGTGCAACCACACTCTCAAGGGCATGACGGATTTCTTTAGATGTTTCCTCGGTTATAACTCTTCTCTTTTCAACAGGAGTATTCCTCATTACCACTTCTTTCGTAACAGGATCAATTAATTCTTTTGCAATATAAGGTTTGTATAATATACCTCCATTAATGGCAGCAGATACCGCAGTTACCTGTTGAATTGGAGTAACAGATACACCTTGTCCAAATGCAGTAGTAGCTTGTTCAACTGGACCAACCCGATTTAGATTGAATAGAATTCCTGTTCCTTCTCCTTGTAAATCAATTCCAGTCTTCTGACCGAAGCCAAAATCCTTTATATATTTAAAAAGTTTATCTTTGCCTAAACGCTCACCTAATTCTACAAATCCAGGGTTACATGAGTTTTGTACTACTTCTAAAAAGGATTGGTCGCCATGTCCACCCCTTTTCCAGCATTTTAACCTTGCACCTGCCACTTGAACAGAACCTGAATCATGAAAATGTTCCTTTTCCAGGTTAACCTTCCCTTCATTCAAAGCTGCTGCAAGTGTAATAATTTTAAATGTGGAACCTGGTTCGTAAGTAGACCAGACAGGGAGGTTCCTGTTATATACTTCCTGAGGTACATTTCGGAAGTTAGCTGGATCGAAAGTCGGTCTGCTCGACATAGCTAGTATTTCACCATTATTAGGATTCATGGCAATAGCTACTAACCCGTCTGGATTGTATTTCGCCTCTGCAATATCTAGCTCTCTTTCCACGATGGTTTGTATTTTTGAATCAACTGTCAGCTTTAGATCAAGACCATTGACTGGTTTCTCATAATCATCGGCCATGCTATTCATGCGCTCACCTTTAGCATTCGCATAGAATTTAACCGCACCCCGTTCACCATTTAACTCTTTATCATAGTACTGCTCAAGTCCCATCAATCCTTGGTTATCCACCCCTGTAAAACCAAGAACATGTGATAGGTAACTTCCATTCGGATAATGGCGCTTTGAATCTTCACCTATATAAACTCCTTCAAGTCCCAGAGCTCTAATTTCTTTTGCCTTTTCATGTGAGATTTTTCTGCCTTCTTTAATCCGAACAGATGATGCACGTTTAGTAATTTCACGATAAGCATTTTCTTTCGACATATCTAATACGGATGCCAGTTTTTCAGCAGTTGTCGCAGGGTCCTTAATCTGCCGCGGGATTACATAAACAGTTGGTGCGCTAATATTTGTTGCTAACGGGATTCCATTCCGGTCGACAATTTGCCCCCGCTCTGGTTCAAAAGGAATATTCCGACTCCAGGATCCCTTTGCTCGATCGGTTAACATATCCCCTAGAACAAATTGTACATATCCAAGTCTAACATCAATAATTAAGAAGGTCAGAAATCCAACGAATAGTGCAATCATTAGTCTCTTACGGACAGTAACATTTGAAACACGCATAGTATGAACGATCCTCCTCTTTCATGCATTCCATTATCGTTCATTTATATGCTTGTACTTTTTTCAATAGAACGAGCCCTTTGTGAAAAAGCACAGAAAAAAGAGGTCGACTTTCCAGCCGACCTCTTCTTATCAATCTTTTACCTTTTCTTCCTGTTTTTCAGTTTGATCCTTGTTCTTATCAGTTGATGCTTCTTTTTCCTCATTCCACTGTTCTTCAGGGGTTTTTAAATCGACTATGAGAAAATCTCCCTCTTTAAGAGGTGATTTTGGTTTAATATTTTGCTGGGCCACATACCCTTTTCCTTTTGAATTGAGCTTAAGTCCAGCAAGGTTCGCCACCTTCATCACATCTCTTATGGACCAACCAGTCATATCTGGTACGGTTAGCTCTCCATTTGTTTGGAGGATTACCTTTTCCCCTTCTAATATAGTTGTCCCTGCCTTAGGAAGTTGTCCAGTTATTTCTGTTCCATTTCCCAGCACAACTGTTTCAAAACCTTTTTCCTTTAAATCCTTAACGGTTTCCATAACAGAGTGTCCTTTTAAGTTTGCCATTTTATTAATCGCTGCCTTTTCAAGAACAGAAGGCTGAATATTTAAATAGTGGAGGCTATTTTGCATAACAGGATTAAAAACGCCAGATACAGGAATTGCACCTTGTCCTGCTTCCAACCCTTCCAATACTGGCTCTTGCACAGCTACATAAACGATTAATTTAGGATCGTCCTTTGGTGCCATCCCTAAGAAGGAAAACATATAACTGTTTACCCCTCTTAGATATTTACCATTAGGTCCTGGAATATTGGCCGTCCCAGTTTTACCTGCAACACTATAACCCTCGATTTTGTAACGACCACCTGTCCCTTTAGGTGAGGTAACAACTGTTTCAAGTATATCTCTTACCTTACTAGCTGTTTCAGCAGAAATTGGGGTGGATACCACCTCCGGGGAAGACTCTTTAATGGTTTCACCTGTATCATGATTGACAATTTTTTCAACCACATGAGGTTTTAGCATCTTTCCACCATTAGCAATGGCTGTGGCTGCTTGAATTTGTTGAATCGGTGTAATCGCCGTTCCTTGTCCATATGCAGTCGTAATTTTTTCAATCGGATAGGTAAATTGGATTTTACCAGAGGTTTCATCTGGTAGTTCAATTCCCGTTGGTTTATTAAATCCAAATTTAGTTAAGTATTCTCTGAATCTTTCAAAGCCCAATTTCTCTTTTGCTATTTTTGCGAAGGCAACGTTAGAAGAACGCTGAACTCCCTCTAAGTATGAAATGCTTCCCCATCCTGAGCCATTATGGTCATGAATCGCTTTATCCTTATTTGTCACTTTATATGACCCTGATTGGTAGTATTCATTTGGATTAAACACATTTTCTTGCACTGCTGCTGCTAATGTGAAAATTTTCATAGTAGAACCTGGTTCAAATGATGTTTCTACCGCTTCATTATGCCAGCTTTTATCTATCCCTTCTTTAGTTTTAGGATAAAAGGAAGGACGCTGACCCATAGCTAAAATTTCTCCTGTTTTTGGATCTGCAACAATGGCAATGATTTTTTTAGGCTTATATTCCTTTGCCACTTTATTCATTGCATCTTCTAAAAAGGTTTGAATTTTCTTATCAATCGTTAAATACACATCATTTCCATTCTGTGCTGGTGTGATTTTTTCTTTTCCATTAGGGAGTAGATACCCCCATAGATCACTCTCATAATTAATCTTACCATCGACTCCGGTTAATTCCGTGTTTAATGATTTCTCAATTCCCATTTTTCCTATTGATTTATAGGTTTGATCCTTTTGTTCAACACGGTCAGCATAACCGACTACGTGTGAAGCGAACATTCCATTTGGATAAAACCGCTTGGAATCACGGATAAAAGTAATACCTGGGAGTTCTAAGGCTTCAATTTCTTTCTTCGTTTGATGCGTTATATCTTTTCCAGCCTTACCAAACTCTACTTGAAATCTTCCTTTGGAAATTCCCTTTGTTAGGATACTATAAATTTCGGTTTCATCCATTTGAATATATTTAGCAAGTTCTTTTGCCGTTTTCTGCGGATCTTTAACATGTTGAGGCTTTTTAGGGTTTGTCGTCATTTTTTTATCAACAATAGCGATTAATGTATACGCTGCTGTATCCTCGGCGATTACCTCACCATTCCGATCAAAGATTTCTCCCCTAGCTGCTGCCAGTGTCCCTTCCCTGTTATACTTCTGCTGTGCCTTTGCAGCAAGAGGCTGTCCCCCTACTTCTCCGGTAATTTGGATTGAGTAATATCTAAAAAGTAATACAAAAAAGAGCAGACCGAATATTACAAACAATATCGCTGCTCCAGCATTCATATAGGGCTGTTTCTTGCTCATTTCTCCTGCACAACCTTGACGTTATTTTCGTTTAGCACAAGTCCCATTTTCTTTGCCTTTTCATAAATTCGGTCATATGCACTAAGTTCACTAACCTGAACCTGCAAGTCGCTGTTAACCTTCTGTTGTTCCTTCACTTTTGCTTCCACATTCTGAAGATCTTTATTGACCTCATAAATATTAGATTGGGTAGATATTAGATGAATAGCACCGAAACAAACCAATCCAGCAAATGCGACTCCAATGATTTTTTCCCCTGGAGTGAGCCAGGATTTTTTTATTTTTATTTCACCAATACTTTTGCTGTTTTGTTCAACTTGTTCTTGTTGTTGTTGTTGATACTTCCTGGCAAGATTACTCAATCTTTTCCCCTCCAGATTTTCTTATTTCCAGCTTACGCGCTGTTTTGCCTGTCCTATTTTTAAAGTTTTTCTGCGATTCTAAGCTTTGCAGAACGGGCTCTATTATTTTGTTCTAGCTCTTCCTCCGACGGAAGAATTGGTTTACGTGACACTAGCTTTAAGATTGGTTTATACTCATCTGGAATGATTGGTAAACCTGGAGGCAAATTAGGTGTTTCACTAGCCTTCTTAAATGCTGCCTTACAAATTCTATCCTCTAGTGAGTGGAAGGTAATTACACTAATTCTTCCCTCAGGGTTTAACAAATCAATGGCTTGATTTAACGATTGTTCAAAAACTGCTAATTCATCATTAACAGCAATTCGGACTGCTTGAAAAATCCTTTTTGCAGGATGTCCCCCTTTTCTTCTTGCCGGTGCAGGGATACCTTCCTTAATTAATTCAACTAATTCAAAAGTTGTTTCAATCGGTTTTACTTGTCTCGCTGCTTCAATTTTACGAGCAATTTGTTTTGAGAATTTCTCCTCACCATAGCGGAAAAAGATTCGAACTAAATCTTCATATGCCCAATGGTTGATGACATCATATGCAGAAATATCTGCTTCATTGTCCATTCTCATATCCAAGGGGGCATCATGATGGTAACTAAAACCTCGTTCAGGCGTGTCCAATTGCGGCGACGAAACCCCTAGGTCATAAAGTACCCCATCAACTTTATGAATCCCCCGACTTTCAAGTTCCTCTTTTAAGTACAAGAAATTGCTTTTAACAATCTCTAATCGATTACCGTATTCAGATAATTTTTCTTTAGCATGTGCAATTGCTGTATCGTCCTGGTCAAATGCAAACAGTTTACCATTGTCGCCAAGTCTTGAGAGTATGAGCGAACTATGTCCAGCCCCGCCTAAAGTACAATCAACATAAATACCATCCGACTTAATATTTAGTCCGTCAACAGCTTCTTTTAATAACACAGTTGTATGTTCAAACATTTTTCGTACCACCTTTTCCAATCAAGCGAAATCTAACAGAAAATATATTAATATAACTTATCCATTATATATCAAAGCCAATCATATTTTCTGCAATTTCCGCAAAAGATTCTTCTGACTGTGTAAAATAGTCTTCCCAAATCTGTTTACTCCAAATTTCGATTCGATTGGAAACACCCAAAATTACGCATTCTTTTTCTAGCTTTGCATATTGCAAAAGTGGTGTAGGAATATTTATTCTTCCTTGCTTATCAAGTTCACTCTCTGTTGCTCCTGAAAAGAAGAAACGAGTAAAAGCACGGGCATCCTTTTTTGTCAGAGGTAAGCCTTTTAATTTCTCTTCAATAAGCCCCCACTCTGATACTGGGTAACCAAATAAACATTGATCCAATCCACGAGTAATGATAAACATGTCGCCAAGTTCATCTCGGAATTTGGAGGGCACAATCAATCGGCCTTTATTATCAATGCTGTGATGGTATTCACCCATGAACATACCCATTACCCCCACTTTCTATAAAAAATGTACCACATTCCCCCACTTTTCACCACCTATTTTTTATCTATTCGCCCCTATTTCTACGAAATCCTTTTTTATCCAGTTTATTTTTTGCAAAAAAAAGAAAAACTTCACCACGATAGTGAAGTTTTTCTATAATTTCACAACCTTATGTCTTCCATCAAATTCAAATGCCTCTGTCATGATATCTTTAATAAATGTCAATCCATATTCATTCAAATAATAAAATACATTCCATACACGTTCTTGTGGAAAACCATCTGGCCTTAATGCTAGGTCCACTCGAGCATATTTATTCAATATCACATTATGTCTAAACTTAACCGAATCTTCAAGTCTTGATTGCATAAAGTTAATTTCTTTCAGTAAGTACGCTTCATTTTTCTTTAGCATCGGAAGAAGTCCCCGGTCAAGTTCTTCTGTTTTTGCTTCAATAAGCTGATACTGCTCCATTAAATCAGCTTTTGCCTTTGAAAACATCTCTTCTAACTCTACATCCTTAATAGTTGAAAGAAAGCTTTCCTTTTCTTGTTCTGTTCCTTTAGATAAAACATTTGTTATATTTAATCTTAAATCAGAAATATCTGTTTCAACAGACCGATCGAGGAACGTAATATTTAAGCGTGGGACAATTGGCGGCATTTTAATACGGAAATGCTCAAATACAAGTTTTAGCTCTGCCCAGTAGGAAATTTCCCCTGGTCCTGCAATAAATGCTAAGGTTGGAAATAGCCATTCTTGCATAAGGGGACGAGTCACCACATTATTGCTTAATTGTTCCGGTTTTTTGTTCACAAGCTCCATTAATTCTTCTTTTGAAAAAGAAGCTGTTCCACTTTTCCCCACAAAACGGTTTAATTCCCGATTATATTCTAGAAGGATACGCTCATTTTGTTTTTGGTCATAAAAAAATAGGTTTGCCGCTTGGTCACTAATATCAATAGTAATCGGGTAGCCTTTATTTCCAATTTGCTTTTGTTGCTCTAGGACCGAAAACGTAATGTTTTCATGATTTTCGATTTGCTGAGTAAAGAAATCCCTCTGTATTGAACGAAAATCTTTATTTCCTGAATCAACAATCAACAATCCATAATCCTTGAACAATGCCATAATAATATTTGCAAAAAAATCAACGAAGTTCTCAGACCTGCTAATTTGTTCTTCAGCAAATTGTAAAAGTGTATTAGTATGTTCTGTTTCACCAAAATTTTCAATGATATTTTGTACCCATGATAAACATGCGTCTTTATTTAGTTCTATGTCTGACACCATTTTCTTTTGTAGTACTCTTTCAGGGTAGGTCCATTTATCTACTTTCTGGTTAATCGGCACAAAAACATGATTTACTTCTTGAAAATCATGGTCTTCCCCAGCAATCCAAAAAACAGGTACCACAGGAACACCTAGTTGTCTTTCTTTTTGTTCTGCTAACTTAATAATGGAGATGACCTTATGGATGGAATAAAGCGGTCCCGTTAGAATTCCAGCCTGTTGGCCGCCAATGACAACGACGCTATCATTTTGTCTTAATTTTTCAATTGATTTCTTTACAGCCTCTGAAGTTGGAAAGCGTTCCATGAAGGCTTCTATGTGTCCAGCTACCTCGCTGCGAGGAAATATTCTACCGCCTAATTCCGCCATTCTTTTCTTATCTTCTTCTACATCATTGTACCGATAGTGAAAAAAAGGCTGGATATCAGCAGATTGTTCCAAATAATTAGAAGCAAACCGATTCGTTGCTGGTAAAGAGAGATTTAAAATCTCCATTTATGTACTCCCTTTCTGATCACTGATATTCATTCTAAACGAGTATATCACTACCTGCCCTATTTGAAAAAACCATCCGCTCATTTTTATGTTGAAAAGCTAAAAGTGACAACACTTGAAATTAAGCCATAAAAAGTGAGGGCAATGTACACTAGAAAAAACAGCATAAAATTAAATCGCCAAAAGCCTTTCATAACCTTTTGAAGAATGATTTCTTCCTTAACTTTCCAATGAACAACAACAAACATCATCGCTATTACTATCATTATTAGTATTATTAACCAAAACAATGATATTTCCCAAATCGTAACAATTAAAAAGTGGACAGAAATAATATATAAAATAGTGGTGTAATCTAGTGCAATATGAAGGGATTTCTTTGAATCTTTTGTTATTACTTTTACAAATAAAAAGACCAATATTGAGCCCAAAATTGGTAAAGCAAAAAGAAATGTTAACAAGGAAGACAGAATACTACTCATAATTCTCCCCCCTTTGCTGGTTCTTTTCCCTTTATACAATAATAGACGATCTCTAATAGAGGAGCCTGTTTTTCTTGCTTGTCTGCCTCCTCAAGGATAAAACCAAGAATGGCATCTACTTCTGTCAGCCGATTCGCCTCGATATCTTTTAACATAGAGGAACGATTCTCGGCAGTTTTCTTACAGATACCCATCACTTGTCGAAGGTGCTCCTCTGGGTGGTCTAAGTTCAAAATGAAGGATATTTCACCAAAAAGGCTTGTTAAAACGCGAAAAAAGTATTTATTCTGAATGAGTTCCCCATTTTTCACCTGAAAAATAGAGGTCAATGGATTGATAACCGCATTCACAATTAATTTATTCCTTAGCATTAAATAATAATCTTCTTGCACATGGATTGGAAAATCAGCTGGTACTTTAGTAGCAAAATTTTGTAAGCAGGAGAAATCCCCTCTAAAAATTGCTACATTTGTTGCCCCTTCACCATTATGGCTGACAGTATAAGCATTTTCCTTCAACGCCCCATGTTCTACTGTACCAACAAACAGATTGATCCCCTTAATCTCTTCTAACAGCTTTAAGTGCCCCATGCCGTTTTGTAAGAATAAGAGGTTCTTAGGACGCTTTGATAAGTGTTTGATTTGCTCTAAAACAGTAGAAAGTTGATATTGTTTGACGGTTACTATGGTAAAATCCTCTATTCCCTTCCAAGATGATATAGGAAGAGCCTTGACTGATGACTGTTTTATTATTGCTTTTTTCCGCAACAAGATCCCGTTTTCATTTATTTGATACGCTTGATCTTCCGTTCTTGTATAAATTGTTACTTCAAAAATTTTACTAATATAGGAAGCAAATAATAATCCAATCGACCCAGCCCCTATTACGCCAACCTTCATGGTATCCCCTCATTTAGTCGTCTTTACCCACATTTTATCAGATATTGTCAGCATTCAGTAAGTAAGATGATAAAAAATCCCTTATCGTCATAATACGACAAGGGATTCTAGAATTAAACGGGGTATACAGGATGCTTTCGGTCACTAAAGTTTAATTCTTTTGATTGATAGTAATCAAAGCGCTGAATTAGCACGGTTCTTAATTCTGATGGAGCCACAATTTCATCGACAATAAGTTCTGAAGCCAGCTTGTAAATGTCAATATGCTCTTTATATTCCTTATGCTTTTCTTGAACGAACTTTATTTTTTCCTTTGGATCTTCAATTTCATTAATTTTATTTGAGTATACTGCATTAACTGCTGCTTCTGGACCCATTACTGCAATTTGTGCCGTAGGAAGAGCAATACAGCAATCTGGTTCAAATGCAGGTCCGGCCATTGCATAAAGCCCTGCCCCGTAAGCTTTTCGAACAATAACAGATATCTTTGGGACTGTTGCAGAGCTCATGGCCGCAATTAATTTGGCTCCATGACGAATAATCCCAGCTCGTTCCACTTTTGTACCAATCATAAATCCTGGAACATCTGCTAAAAACAATAATGGAATATGGAAAGCATCACAAAGCTGAATAAATTTAGCCGCCTTATCAGCAGAATCGACAAATAAAACGCCGCCTTTTACTTTCGGTTGGTTCGCTATAATTCCAACTGCTTTTCCATCCATTCTAGCTAACCCCGTGATTAGTTCTGGGGCAAACAATTTCTTCACTTCATAGAAACTATCTTGATCAATGAGTCTATCAATACATTCATACATATCAAAAGGAGCATTTTGATTTTCAGGGATAATCGTTTCTAATTCTCTACCTTCTTTTGGTGCGGTCCCCATTATCCTCTTCGTTTTTTCTTTAAAACTTGCTGGAAAATAACTAATGTATCTTTTAGCTGATTCAATAGCTTCTTCCTCACTATAGGCAAGAACATCGCCACAACCACTTACTGAACAGTGCATGCGCGCCCCGCCCATTTCCTCCAGCGTTACTTTTTCGCCAATAACCTTCTCCGCCATACGTGGGGAACCTAAATACATGGATGCATTTTGATCAACCATGATAACAATATCACAGAAAGCTGGAATATAGGCCCCGCCAGCAGCGGATGGCCCGAACAAAATACATACCTGCGGAATCATACCGGAAAGCTTCACCTGATTATAAAATATTTTCCCTGCCCCTCTGCGGTTTGGGAACATCTCTAACTGATCAGTAATCCTTGCTCCCGCAGAGTCAACAAGATAAAATAACGGCACTCTCAATTTTTCCGCTACTTCTTGAATACGAATAATTTTTTCAACCGTTCTTGCTCCCCAGGAACCTGCCTTAATGGTAGAATCGTTAGCCATGACGCAAACAGTTTGACCATTAATTTTACCAATAGCTGTGACTACACCGTCTGCTGGAAGATCAGCTGCTTTAAAATTAGCAAACTTCCCGTCTTCCTCATAATTGCCATCATCAAATAATAGTGCTAGTCTATCACGAACAAACATCTTATTCTGTGATTTCAGCTTTTCATGATATTTAGGATGTCCGCCAGCCTCGATTTGTTTTCTATTTGCATTTAATTGATCATTTAACATGTTAGTAGTCGTCATTCTGCTCCCCCTCTCCTGTTATTCTAATACTAGAAGAACATCGCCTTCATTTACGAAATCGCCAATATTTACCTTCACATTAAGAACAATACCCTCCGTACTACTTTCAATCGGTATCTCCATTTTCATAGATTCAAGCATTAATACTTCTTGACCAACGTTAACTTGATCACCATTCGCTACAAAAATATTTAACACCGTACCTGCCATAGTTGCTGTAATTTCTTTCATGTCTCTCTCTCCTTATTTTACTAATTTTTTTGTAAGAAAACTTGTTGTATACAATCCTTTTTGGAAATCTATATCAGCTAGGATGGATAAAAACAGGGGCACATTTGTTTTTATTCCTTCAATTTCCACATTCTTAAAGAACTCTTCCGCAGTCAATAATGCCTCTTCTCTTGTCTGACCATAAATAATACATTTAGCTATCATTGGGTCATAGAACGGGGTTACCGTTCCACCCTCCTCATAGCCCGAATCAATTCTGACTCCTTTTGTTTCATTCATTTTTAAAGAAGTAATCTTTCCGGGTGACGGTAAAAAACGAACAGGATCCTCTGCGTATAAGCGGAATTCAATAGCACTTCCATTTGAGTTAATTTCAGATTGCAGTAAAGGTAATTTCCCACCACGTGCTACAAGAATTTGCCATTTTACTAAATCAAGCCCTGTTATCATTTCTGTTACTGGATGTTCGACCTGAAGTCGGGTATTCATCTCTAAAAAGTAAAAATTCCCTCCTTCGTCAACGATAAATTCAATAGTTCCCGCATTAATATAATCAACCGCATGAGCCGCTTTCACTGCTGTCTCATACATCAATTTTCTAACTGGTTCAGTTAGAAAAGGGGATGGTGATTCTTCCACAACTTTTTGATGCCTTCTTTGAATGGAACAATCTCTTTCAAACAAGTGAACAATGTTGCCAGCAGAATCCCCAAACACTTGGATTTCTACATGTCTAGCATCAGCTATATATTTTTCAATAAAAACCTCATCTGAACCAAAGTAAGCCATGGCACGGGTTCTAGTCGAATCATAGGATTTAACGAGCGCTTGCTCATTTTCACAAAGCACCATTCCGATTCCACCGCCACCGCCGCTTGCCTTAAGCATGATCGGGTATCCAATTTCCCTTGCTAAACTACAGGCTTCTTCAATAGTCTTTAAACCATGACCACTTCCAGGTACAACTGGTACTCCAGCCTTTTCCATCGTTTGACGTGAAACAATTTTATCTCCCATTAATTCAATTGTTTCTGGTTTTGGTCCAATAAATATAATTCCTTCTTTAAAAGCTTTTTTGGCAAACGCTGCATTTTCAGATAAAAAGCCGTAACCCGGATGAATGGCATCCACTTTTTCACTTTTTGCTATTTCCAAGATTTTATCAGCTTGTAAATAGGATTTGTTTACTGGCGACTCACCAACATATACAGCCTTAGTTGCCGCTTTAACAAAAGGCATTTCCTTGTCAGCATCTGAATAAATAGCAATCGTTTCAATCCCCATCTCCTGACAGGTCCTTATGATACGAAGAGCAATTTCTCCCCTATTGGCAATTAAAATTTTTTGCACAATTCTACCCCTTTCATGCCCCTTTTGTTCCACCATTAAACTTTCTACATCATTCTCGGAATTTCCTGCAAATTTTGAAAACGCTTCCTGAACTTATTTGAAGAATTTTTTGTGTTTTTGTTATATAATAATATTAATTCATTTCGAATAATGCAAAAATTAATACATCTTCATGTTATTCATGGACAAATGAATATATACAATATTATGAGGTTATCATTTCTTAGGAGGTTTACTATGGGAGTAAAAGTGGAGAAACTAAAAGTTAACTTTAAAACATTAGAAGAATTTAAAAAGTTTAAAGAATATGGTATTCAGGAGTTATCCATGCTTGAAGACCTTGAAGCGAATATGGTTGAAGATGATAGTGAATCACCATTTTACGGTATTTATTTTGGAGACAAACTAGTAGCACGAATGAGTTTATATCAAATTGATGCGAAATTCGATCGCTATTTTTATCCACCACAAAATTATTTAGAATTATGGAAGCTGGAAGTACTAGCGGATTATCAAGGGAAGGGCTTTGGTAAAGCTCTTGTTGAATTCGCGAAAAGCTTCGGTCTACCTATAAAGACAAATCCAAGAGTACAATCAAGTGGTTTTTGGGAAAAGATGGGCTTTTCTAAAGTTGATTACGATATGGAACGGGATCGTGGAGAAAATCCACTAGTTTGGTATCCAGAAGGCGTAGAAGCGCAAAATTAATATATATCATTCCATTAAAAAAAGCGGACAAAACAATGTCCGCTTTTTGCTATTTTTCTACCCTTTCCAGGTTACCATTTTTGTCCATTTGAAACTTTACCTTTTGTTGTCTGTCTTCATCTTGAAGCACAACCATCTTACGCGCTCGCTCCATAATCTCAATTAATGAGCGGTAATCCTCTTCAATGGCCCTTAGATTCTTTGACAATCTTTCATTTTCTGCAGCTAGATAAAAAGTCTTCTTTTCTAACTCTTTAATCTTATCAAGAGAATGATTCCTATCCTCTTCATAACTTACCCAATCTTCTGCTTTTTTATGGAGTCCTTCTAAGAAATGAATGACAGCAGAAAAAGTAATGGTATTTCGCTGTTCGCCACCAAATGGTGGCTGTACTGTATCGGTTTTAGCAGGTTCTTGAGTGATTTCGCCTTCAACTGGGATTACTTGCTTTTTTAATTCTTTTCTTTGTCTTTTTGCAAGCTCAATACCTGATTTATATTGTTTTCGTACATATGAGTTCCAACGGAAACCACAAGCAGCCGAAGTACGCGAAAGCTGTTTGCCTACCTCTTCAAACGCTTGCAATTGTGTCCCACCTTCACGGATATGCCGTAACACAACTTCAGCGAGTAATAAGTCTTCGTCTTGGGACCACGCATCTTGTCGAGTCGGTGACATAAGAACATCCCTCCTAGTGTTTTTATAATACATATGCATCTACTAGAAAAGATAGACTTAATCAGAAGTTGTCTTTTAATCTTTATTCATGGTTTTTTTATTAATAAAATTATTTACATAAGTATGATGGGCATCACTTTCCCATAATAAAGCACACGTTCTTACCTCTTCTTCTATCCGTTCTCGCAGCTTCGCTTCCTCCCACTTCCTAACCCACATCCTCTTATAGGATTGCAGCACACTTAACTCTTTTTTTAGTATGTTTTCTAAGAACTCCTCACAAGCGTCAAGTGCATCATTTTCAAAGAGAGCATCAATAAACCCAGCTTCTTTTAACTCTTCTGCTGTTTTCAACTCTGCTCCCATTAGAAGCTTCATTGCGTTTGAAAGAGACAGTTTTTCTCCTAAAATCGAACCGCCTCCCCAGCCAGTGGTTATTGCCTGTTTCCCTTGAACAAATCCTGCTCTTATTCCTTTTCTAGCCAAACGGAAATCGCAGGCTGTTGCAAGCTCACATCCTCCCCCAATAGCTGTCCCATTTAAAAGTGAAATAGTGGGAATTGGTAAGGTCAATAAGGAGTAAAGAATGTTTGACATTTTAGATAGCATAGGATACGCCTCTTCTTTTGAATGAAGAAGGTGAAAAACCGACAAATCTCCACCTGAACAAAAAGCATGTTCACCCATACCAGTAATGATTAGTGCCTTAACATCTGGTTCAGTTGCTCTTGTCATTACCTCCATTAAGCCCTGCATAACTTCATAATTAATTGCATTCCTTTTTTCAGCTCTTGTAATGGTAAATAATAAATAACCCTTCTCTTTTTTTTCAATTAAGTATGACAAACCTACCACATCCCTTCTGTCAGTCAAAAGTCTCTATCAACATTCTAGTGAAAACAATTGAATTTAGTTATGTAGAAATCTCATTAAACGACAAAAGCACAAGGGATTCATAACCCTTGTGCTTTCTATCCAAATGGAAATTAGTCGTTGACAACGTCTTTTCCTTTGTATGTTCCGCAAGCCTTACATACGCGGTGAGCGAGTTTCATTTCACCACAGTTTGGGCAACTTACCATACCAGGTACGTTTAATTTAAAATGAGTACGACGTTTTCTCTTTGCAGTTTTAGAAGTTCTTCTAAAAGGTACAGCCATTCTTCCCACCTCCTTAAAGAGTATTAAGAAAGTAATGAAGGCCAGAAATGCTGGTTCTTCACTTTGCTTCTTAGATTTTGCCGATTATGATTCGGAAGAAGAATTGTTTTCGTTAAAAAACTTTGCAAGTCCTGCCAATCTAGGGTCAATCTTTTTAGATTGATCCTCTTCATGAACAACTTCCCAATCCTTACCGGATTGCGGAGCAGCTCCTTCACTATTGACATCTTCACAAAAAACTTGCATTGGAACCTCAAGTAATAGTATTTCGCGAATGATTGGCATTACATCTATCACGTCACCTTTTACTTGATTTACATCCTCTTCAGTTTCATAAACTGAACCTTGTAAGAGGAAAGTTTCAGTTGTTTCGACATTAATTGGAAGTTTTACATCCACTAAAGTACGAGAACAAGGAAGGATTAAATGACCTTCTATATTTAAATGGAAAGTCACTTTCGTCGAATCTATATCCCCACGACCAGTAATATGGATAGGAGATACCTCGCGGATAGATGGATCAATTTCTTTAATCTCATCAACCCGAATAGTTTCATCAATCGGAAAATCCTTGTTTCGATATTTTTGTAATTGACTTAATGTCCATTTCAATTGAATCACCCCAAGGCAACAAAGGTAATTATAGCCTTCATAATTTTTTTTGTCAATGTTTTTTCTTTACACCCCGTCAGGCGATTGTGAAAGAATGCAAATCATCTAAATAAGCTCTCAGTATTAGTTTATCCAGTTGTCATTTTTGCAAACATCTTTATCATCTTATCATATAATCTGATTGGTTTCCTAACAATTTTGCTATAATGATAATAATTATTAAAACGTATAGTTTATATATAAGGAGAGAGAAAATGAAAGCTGTTGGCTTAATTGTTGAATACAACCCTTTTCATAATGGACATGCGTTCCATCTAAGTGCTTCAAAGAAAGCCGCTAAGGCAGATATTGTCATTGCTGTTATGAGTGGGAATTTCTTGCAGAGAGGGGAACCTGCACTGGTATCCAAATGGTATCGAACGAAAATGGCTTTGTTAAATGGTGTTGACATCGTTTTTGAGCTGCCATACCGTTTTGCCACACAGAAGGCCGAAACCTTCGCTAACGGTGCTGTATCGATATTAGAAGCGGCGGGATGTGAGTCCCTATGCTTTGGAAGTGAAAGTGGGGACATCATTTCGTTTCTTCAAACGCTTGATTACATAAAAGAAGAAGAAAAAAATTTAGATGCGAGCATAAGATACTTTATGGATACAGGTGTTAGTTATCCTAAAGCATCAGCATTAGCTTTTAACCAGTTACAAGCTTCAAAAAATTACTTGGATTTAGGTAAACCCAACAACATTTTAGGTCTGGAATACATAAAGGCAATAAAACGAAATAAGAGTTCTATCAGGCCATTGACTGTGACACGAAAAAATGCCAATTATCATGATGAACATTTCACATCAGAAACTATTGCTAGTGCAACTAGCATTAGAAAAGCTATTTTTTCTCCAAAGGATGATAGCCATGGTATTGACCAATATGTACCTATGGCAACAAAGCAATTATTAGAGGAATATTTCAATCATTTTCAACTGTTTCACCAATGGGAAAATTATTGGAATTATTTACAATACCGACTAATCCATAGCAATAGTGAAGAGCTTAGGGAGATATATGAAATGGAAGAAGGCCTTGAAAATAGGTTACAGGCTGCAGCAATCGAATCGGAAAGCTTTCAGCAATTTATGCAGAAGATAAAAACAAAGAGATATACATGGACAAGACTTCAAAGGCTTTGCGTTCATATTTTAACTAATGCAAAAAAAATAGAAATGAACAGAAATCTAGATAAGGCATCCTATTTAAGACTTTTAGGGATGACTACTAACGGAAGAGAATACTTAAATAAAATGAAAAAGGATTTGAGCCTGCCTCTTGTATCAAAGCTTTCTAGCTTTAAGGAGAGTGAGATAGATCTTGATGTAAAAGCCGCGCGTGTTTATGCACTAGGAGTCCCAAATCATTTAAAGAATGAAATGTTCAAACAAGAATTTAATCAACCACCTATTTATATAAAATAAAGCTCTGTTAAACTTGCCTGTTGATTTCCGCTCCAGGCGCGAGCGGTTCGTGGGCGTTTCGGCGAGCCTCCTCGGCGCTTGCGCCTGCGGGGTCTCCCCTGAACCGTACTCCCACAGGAGTCTTCGCGCCTTCCGCTCCAATCAACAGGGTGTATAAATCAACACTGTTCTTTAACACAGCCTAAAATAAAAGATGATGCAGCTGCACCATCTTTTATTTTTCCTTTAATTTTTCTAAGTAATGAACTGCATCGTCGAAGGTATCGATAGGAACAATTTTCATTTTTGTCTTGATATCTCGTGCAGTTTTCACCGCTGCCCGATAGTTAGAATTTTTCGCACCGTTTTCATTAGGTGCTAAGAAAATTTCCGCACCCGCTTTATCAGCAGCTACAATTTTTTGTTCAATTCCGCCAATTGGCCCTACGGTTCCATCTTCACTGATTGTCCCTGTCCCTGCTATTTGGTAGCCTCTTGTTAAATCTTCTTTGGTCAATTGATTATAGATTTCTAATGAAAACATAAGCCCTGCAGAAGGTCCGCCAATTTCATCTGTTCTTACCTTTACTTTAGGTTCAACAAGAATTTCCTTATCGTCCACTAAAGATATACCAATACCAACCTTATTAGGATCCTCTTTGAAGCGCTCAACGTTTAAAGTTTCTGTTTTGGTTATTTTATTTCTAGCGAAAGTTAATGTGATCTTGTCTCCTGCTTGTTTAGTACCTACATACTCAATGAATTTTTCCGAGGAAGAAAATTGGTGTCCATCTACTTTAAATATTCGGTCCCCTGCATTAATCCTTCCAGCAGCCGGCATTCCAGGAATCACTTGGACAACATAGATTCCTTTATATTTATAATGTACAGGCAAATCGGCTTTCCGATAGGCAACCTCTATTGCATTAAGTTTTGAACCCGCCATTAAGTGAAGCTGTCTAGCATTATATTCTTCTTCTGTCTCTTTTTTATATAAAATCATTTCTAGTGGATATAGTTCTTCATATTTTAGAAGTTTTGCTTCTAAGTAAGAATAGATATTTGCTCTACCCATTCTTACAGTCGTTAGCATAAAATTTCCTTCATCCTTATACCCACCGTCTACTGTTATAATTGGTCCCAGTTCTTTCGCCATTCCCGGTTTTGAGACATAATAGGGTAAGGTATAATACATCCCCCCAATTAGAAGCAGTGTAATGAAAAGAACAGAACTTATATATATTTTTTTACGCATTGCTTATTGTTAC
The DNA here is from genome assembly GCF_047302305.1 of Neobacillus phoenicis. Classification (NCBI taxonomy): domain Bacteria; kingdom Bacillati; phylum Bacillota; class Bacilli; order Caryophanales; family Bacillaceae; genus Neobacillus; species Neobacillus phoenicis. The sequence goes on from NZ_CP154847.1 coordinate 4,236,540, forward strand.
CCCTTCCACTGTTCAATGACGGTTTCTATTTGCTTGATATGTTTTTTTGCTTCTTCCTCACCGATATTAATAATTTCTTCAATATTGGTAAATGCCCGGGAACTGTAGTTTTCAACAGGCGGTCGAATCATGACATCTGCAGTAATCTCCCTGTTCCTAACTATTTCAGATTGCATGATGTCGATACTCTGCATAATAACATCATAAATAGAGGAAATTTCTGCATTCCGTTTTACTCTTGAAACATCTACAGCAATGACGATATCGGCTCCCATTTCCCTAGCGACAGATACTGGAACGCGATCACTGACACCTCCGTCTACAAGTATTCTTCCATTATTTTTTTCCGGCACAAAAATCCCGGGAATAGAAATACTAGCTCTCACCGCATCTGCAACAGGACCCTTCTGAAAAACAATTTTCTCTCCTGTTAATAAGTCAGTGGCTACAATCCCAATTGGGAGGTTTAAATCTTCTATGTTTTTTCCATGGGTAAAAACTTTTATAAATTCCTTCACCTTTTTCCCGGAGATAAAGCCCATCTTTGGTACCGTAAAATCCAAAAAATATTTTCTCTTAAAGGCAGTGGATAGTTTATATAGCCTTTCCATGTCAATACCTGCCCCGTAGAAACTACCAACAAGGGCTCCCATGCTGCTCCCAGCGATTAAATGAATGGGAATTCCAGCATCCTTAAATGCCTTTATGACACCTAAATGAGCAAACCCACGCGCACCACCAGAACCAAGTGCCAATCCTATTTTAGGGTGCTCCATCTTTAGCTACCTCCCATTTATCGATGAACATTCGTTTCCTTGTAAAAGATAAATCTCGTTCAATCTTATGGTCTAAATTGACGTTCTATGAGTATATTTGTGTTATATGAGGACAAGTGTTCATATGATTATTTTATTTTAGCATTGATGACATAAATTTGCACAATGTTACCAATCCCCTCGGAAGGAGGTCCCTCCATTGTTTCGGTCAAAGGTAAAAACACTTTTTCTATCTTTATCTGTCACCATTCTGGCAGTATCTCTAATCTCATATCCACAAGAGTCATTTGATGCTTCGATTCGAGGCCTGAATATGTGGTGGGAAATTGTTTTTCCTTCCCTGCTGCCTTTTTTTATTGTTTCTGAAATGTTAATTGGCTTTGGAGTAGTTAAGTTTATTGGGGTTCTATTAGAACCACTTATGAGGCCGCTATTTAAGGTTCCAGGCGTTGGAGGATTTGTTTGGGCCATGGGAATGGCTTCTGGATTCCCAGCAGGTGCAAAATTCACTGCAAGACTACGCCAAGAAGGACACTTAACTCAGATTGAAGCAGAAAGGCTTGTTTCCTTTACCAATTCCTCGAACCCACTATTTATTTTTGGAGCTGTCTCGGTTGGATTTTTCTATAATCCTCATTTAGGTGTTCTTCTTGCTCTTTCACACTATTTAGGGAATATTTGCGTTGGCCTCATCATGCGCTTTTATGGAAAGGATTCAGCTGAGGTTGCCAGTGAGAAAAGAAAAAAATTCAAGGTGAGGTCTGCTTTATCTGCATTGCATCAGACTAGATTGAAGGATAATCGCCCAATTGGCAAACTTTTAGGTGATGCCGTTAACTCCTCCATTCAAACCTTATTAATGGTGGGCGGTTTTATTATTTTGTTCTCAGTTATTAATAAACTGCTATATCATTTACATATTACAGCAACACTGGCAAAGGCTGTTGAGGTAGTATTGTCTTCCATATCCTTTCCAGAAATGCTGAGTATCCCTTTTATTTCTGGTTTATTTGAAATTACCTTAGGAAGTCAATTAACTAGTCAGGTTCAGGATGCTACCCTTCTCCAAAAAGCTATGATGACCAGTTTCATCTTAGGTTTCAGCGGATTTAGTGTTCAAGCACAAGTAGCAAGTATTTTAGCTCAGACAGATATTAGATTTCAACCATTTTTTATTGCGAGGATCCTTCAAGGAATATTTGCCAGCTTGTTTGCACTGATTTTATGGAAACCCATATATGTGCGATTTAATAGTAATGAACAGCCTTCAAATGCATTACCTGTTAGTTTTTTCGAGCAAGGATCATGGGCTGATCACTTTTACCATAAAATGATTGAGATGGGGCCACTCATAACCATCGTTTCACTTATGGTTTATGTCGTAATTTTGTTTTCTAGGTTAAGAAATCAAAAAAGCTAGGCGCTTGCCTAGCTTTTCGTTTGTTTGTCATTAAACTTTTTTTGTAATTCTTTTTCAACAATAGGAGGGACAAGTTCTGTAATTTTCCCATTGTACTTAGCAACTTCTTTCACAATACTGGAGCTTAAAAATGAATATTGGTTGTTGGTCATTATGAAAAAGGTTTCGATATCTTCATTTAACACTCTGTTCATTGAAGTTATTTGCATCTCATACTCGAAGTCAGAGACTGCCCGTAATCCCCTTAGTATCGCATTAGCATTCACACTCTTCGCATAGTCCACAAGTAAGCCAGCAAATTCATCGACCATCACATTAGGCATATCCTTAGTTACTTCTTTGATCAGACTAATCCGCTCTTCAACCGAAAAGAGTGGATTTTTTGCTGAATTGTTTAAAACAACCACATATACACTATCAAAGACCTTGGCTCCTCTACGGATAATGTCTAAATGACCGTATGTAATCGGATCAAAACTCCCTGGACAAACGGCTATACTAGCCAATATGACTCCCCCTTATTCCTCGCTGGTCCGAGAATAAATCGTCACAGCAATCATCCCATATTTTTCATGTTTTATTTGAGTAAGTTGACCCACTGAATGTGGTAACTCTACATCAAAGCTGTGTTCACAAACAATAATTCCATTTTTCTTTACTACATTCTGCTGATCCATTTTTTCCATTAAATTCACGAGCTGCTGCTTTTTATAGGGAGGATCTAAAAATATGTAGTCAAAACTAATTTCCCTTTTAATTAGGGCTTTCAACGCTCTATCTGCATCATTACGATAAACCTCTGTCTGTTCTTCAAACTTACAGGCCCTAATATTTTCATTTATGACTTGGATTGCCTTCGGCTCTCGATCAATGAAAATAACCCTCTCCAAACCTCTACTAAGCGCTTCCAAGCCTAGTCCACCACTTCCAGCAAATAAGTCTAAACCTATTCCACCGTCAAAATAAGGGCCAATCATATTAAATAACGCTTCTTTTACTTTATCGGTTGTAGGCCTTGTTGTATTTCCTGGAACAGCTTTTAACGGTCTTCCTTTACATGTGCCCGAAACGACTCTCACTAACATATCACCACATTTTTCGGAAATAATTTTTCTTTATCCATCCTATCATAATTCATAAAAAGTAGACAATCTGTTCACACATATCTTAAAAATCGTATCAGCTTCACTAGCTAATTTTTGTTTCATATGGAAATTTTTTAAAATAGACGTATAAGGTTAAGGGTTGTGGAAATAATGTTATTAACAACATCAATTCGAGGATGTTGTTGCCAACCGCGGAGAAGACTTACGTTTCCCCATAAGTTCTTCCTCCGGTTTCTCCTCTCCCTTTGCCTTCTATCCTTTAGAGGATGTGGAAGGACCCCGCAGATTATATCTGCGGGGTTTTTTTGTTTTTATTATGCTATGTTAGAGCCGATTATTGATTTGAAACTCTATTGATTGGAGCGGAGGGTACTCGACTCCTGCGGGATATAGAGGTCACTGGAGACCCACAGGCGCAAAAGCGCCGAGGAGGCTCCAGGACCTCCCCGCGGAAAGCGAGTACCCGGAGCGGAAATCAATAGACAAGTTTATCAAAGCATATTTTAATAAGGGTAAGAAAATGTTAAAGTATTAATGAAGTTAGCATTTAAAGGAGAGTTTTCATTGATACAACGTTTTATTGAACTCGGAGAAGGATATTCAGATATTTATGAACTAATTGAGCTTGCTAAAGCCAATCAACATCGGCTTCACCATATGATGGCCCTTCATACTAAAATAGACAACAAGGAGTTGACTTCCTTAGTCGTTGTGTTAAAACCAACTGATCCGGGCAAGTTTCAACCTCTATACATCTGCCGTGAAGGAATACCAAACCCAAATTTTTCACCTAATAAGAGATACTCACTTTTTTCTGAAACTGCTGAGGAACTTGGTAAACAAGTTATCCAACTATCTGTTAAACCATCTACCATCTTTAATGAAAAAGAATTATTCTATCAACACCTCATTGGAATTCTTAGATTGAATCATTACTTGGCCCCTCTTCAATAAGAAAAGAGGTTGACACTTGAGTCAACCTCTTTTTATATACCCATTTTATAATCATATTCCTTTGCCTTGTCCGGTGCAGAATTCTCAAATTCCATCCTTAAAAATGGTTTATAAGATGGCTCTACTTTCTTTACGAATGAAAAAGAATTTAGCTTTTCCATGATGCCTTCCATGTCTTCTTGATTACAATACAAGACAACATATTTTAGTTTTTTTGAGACGTAATGAACATTTCCAAAGCGACGAAGCATCTTAGCTTGTTTTAAAGAGTATAGCCAAACTACTAATCCTTGTCTTTGAACAAACATACTTTTTTCCCCTTCAACAAAACCATCATTTTAGATAAGTCTAGCATATAGAAAAACAAAAAACCAGCTGAAATATGCTGGTTTGCCTTCATTAACTACACCCACAGCTTCCACCACCGCCACAGCCGGCACCGTGAGTAGAATCGAAAAATGGATTGCCTGTAGGAACTTTTATTTGTTTAGAGACAGCCCCACCTACTAACATGCTGATTTCATCCAAGAGACTTTGCAAGTCGTTTTCTGCTAATTTAAAATCAGCAACTAATGGGTCCAAATCCATTTCCCTCTTAACTTCACGAATTTGAGTCATAACCCGTTTATAATCAGGGTGATACTTCCCAAAACGTTGGACTTCTTCGTATAGCTCCTTCAGGCTTACAAAACGATTAATTTTCCGTTGTGTTTCCTTATTACTTCTCAATTTATATAAACAAATCTGATATTGTTCCACTACATCGGATTCAAGTACCATCCTAGCTAACGATTCCGCATTTTCTAATAATTCCATTCTTTCTAATGTAGCAAGCATGCGCCCACCTCCAAGGACATTTTACCATGAAAACTGGGAGAATGCTAAAACTTCATTTTATTTAGGGACATTTACCATAAATTCTTTCACCAATCCAAACGGCTCATTATTTAACTTAACAACCTCAAGCCTTACTCTATGAGTACCTTGAGGTAGTCCCTTAATTATAAATGCAGCAGTCGTTACCTCTCTATTTCGTTTGCCATCAATCCAGATAACCATTTTTCCAATTTTTCGACTTGACTGGTTCGATTCTCTAAAGGTGATCCCTGTTACAATACATTCAACAAATACATCTTTCCCCTTTGTTTCGTGCTGTACCATTAATGTAGGTATTTCTTGTGCGCTTGAATGAAAAATTGTTACCATTCCTTGCAATAGAAGTAGAAGAACAATAGATGGTATAAACCTTTTCAAACCAATCACTCCTTTATAGTATTGTTCGCCTCCTTTTTAATTTTTAGTCTATCTAACACTTGAAAAAACAAAAGGCGGAAGCGCCTCGTTCAGCCCCGACAGGCAAATGTTCTTCGGCGGGAAAAGTCCGCCTTTTGACTTTTCTTGCCGAAGGTTATTTGACCCGAGGGGCTAGGCGCTGGAGCTAGATTCAGACAACTAGTTCAGTTATCTACACTCGTACCTTTTTATAATTTCCTAAACATTAAAAAAAGGCCACATTTTTTCCATGTGGTCCTTGGTTAATTTTGGTTTTTCATTGCCTGAAACATTGAATACATCATCGATGCCATTTGCACGCTATTCGAAAACTTTTCAACTTGGTGCGGTATTGTTTTCTTATAATAATGTAATGAGGCAATTTCAAGTGATTGTAAGTCATAAGGATTTCTGGATAGTTTTCGATACCAATAGGGCTGTTCGCGAACAAACTTCTTTAACTCCTTTTGATTTTCTAAATAATCAAGTACATCTCTTCGCATAATCTAATTCCCTTCTATTAGTCTTTTCGAAATGAAAAAGGATGTTTTGGCCCCTCTTGAGTCTTTACAGGACCTGCTGATGCATTTGGATTCCCACCTTGAAACTGTGCAATGACACCTTGGATAGCACCTAGTGCCTGACTTAGATTATTAATATGATTTTGCATTTGGTTTGGATCCATTTTCTTGACCATTCCCATAATATTTGACATCCAATCTCCCTTAGCATTACTCTCTGCTTCAGGTTCCGAACGTGTTTCTACACCGATAGATTCCCATCTTTTATCTTCTTCACCCAATAAGTACCAATCTTCATACAGTTCTTGCCACGTAGCTTTTCCATTCCGAACTTCTCTAATAATATTTGGGTTATTTTTTACAAATTCTTTGAATTGCAGTACGGAGGGATGTAATTTTTTTTGCGACATTTCTCTCACCTCTGCCCATATATATTGCCAATAATACAATATGTAAGAAAATTAGAAATGTGAAATGCAAATGGAAATGAAATTATTTATAAATATATATCTTAGTGGTAAGATGACTTAAGAAAAAGAAATGAAAGAGGTAATTATAATGAAAGATGCATTACAACAATTATTAGATTCTTGTATTGAAAATGGGACAGAAACAGACCTTGATGCATTACACCACTTACTTGAAGGTGTGCAAAAAAAGATTATTCAAAACAAAAGTACTTTTATTGATGGAATTCTCCATATGGAAAGAACTTTTGATCAAAATACCTGTGAAATTACGATTCCAGTAAATTCTGTCCTAAATAATAATCTAAGTATATTGCATGGGGGTATTACAGCAACAGTACTTGACACTGCCATGGGAAGCTTGGCGAATTATTATCTACCTGAAGGATTCGGTGCTGTCACAAATCAACTTAATATCCACTACACAGCCCCTGGAACAGGAGACGTACTACGCTGCAAAGCGGAAATTATCCATAAAGGAAGCAAAACCATGGTTATTTCTGGGGAAGCATATCGAAGTGACGGCAAAAAAATCGCCCATGCAACAGGAACGTTTTTTATTATAAGTAAATAATGGAGGAGGCTGCTTAAAAATGGTCACCGCCATTGTAATACCAATCATTTGTCTTTACTTTTATTGGCTTACAAGAAAAGAGATGAAAGAACAAGATAATAAATGGCTCTCAGTTAGTAATATACCCAAGGAATCCATATTAGCAGGTGAAATAAAGAGCATGAACGAGGAAAAACAACGCTTTTATTATCATCGATACATATATGTACAAACACTGAAACTCCAAACAGCAACCAAATTAATTACTGCTAAAAAAATCACTCCAATAATTAAAAATATTCAATTAGATTCTTTTGTTGTTGGTGACCATATTCGTATGTTCGGTAAGTGGGAAGGATCTACCTTTCTATTTAGCCATTATGAAATTGAAAATAAACGTGACCAATAAGTCACCTCAGGCTGTCGAAAAACTCTCGGCAGCCTAATACTTTATCTACATTCTTTATTAATTCATCGTGTTAACTCATTATAATATTATTAGTATATTCGCTTTCAATTCGTCTGTTGATTGGCACTCCAGGCACTTCGCTTTCCGCGGGCGTGCCGGGGAGCCTCCTCGTCGCTGCGCTCCTGCGGGGTCTCCCCTGCCCCGTACTCCCACAGGAGTCTTCGTGCCTTCCGTGCCAATCAACAGAGTGTTTCCATAGAGTTCTATACTTTAACTAATATATTAAAAATAAGTCGTGAAATAAATGTTTAATCCTAAATAGTCTAGCCATGTGAATATGAATTTGTTCTGTTTGATGAATTAGTTCCTGATAACCATCTTCTCCGTTTGATTTATAAATATAATGATTTTTCGTTTCTTTTTGAAAAAATCCGTCCTTATTACAGCTTGTACACGTTTAAAAATAAAGTAAAAGTTGTTACACGACATGTATAAGAGGAGAACAAGGAAAAGGTAAGTTCAAATCACTTATCTAAATTGGCAAAAATGCTTAATAAATTTAGAAAGGAAAAAATTGAGCGACGCTTCGCAGACTCAAAAAATCTGCATGGGCTTCACTACTGCCGGTTACGTGGATTATTGAATGTAAGTGAACAGGCTCTTCTTACTGCAGGTCTGCCAAAACATTAAAAAGATTGAAACACACTTAACAAAGTTTGAAAAAGTGTGTTTCAATACTTTAGGTTGATTTGGCCCCCTGTTGATTGGAGCGGAGGGCACTCGACTCCTCCAGGACCTCCCCGCGGAAAGCGAGTGACCGGAGCGGAAATCAACATGCCAGTTAGGAGGGACAATCAAAAAAATAAATCGAAATTTTGATTGACAAAATAAAAAATTGCCGAGAAAAATACCCTTTCTCGACAATCTGATATGACAAATATGTCACCTTTTTCATTCATAAGCCTATTCAACTTTTTTAATAAAGTTCTGTGTATAGTATTTTTGGAATACACCTATTCCAATATGTGAAAAATCTTTATTTAATAAAGAATCCCGATGTCCCTTACTATTAAGCCATCCTTCCACTACTGCAGGTCCATCGGTGTAATTTGCAGCAATATTTTCGCCAGCTTCTTGATATGCTACTTTAGCTGTTTGTAATCTCTTTGTGAGGTCCCCGAATTTCTTGGAAGTATGGGAAAAGTCATTGTTCTCGGACATATCCTTACTATGTCCATAAGCTACTTCTGCTGTTAGTTCATCCCATCTTAAAGGTTTCAATTTGTGTCTTTGTCGCAATACATTGGTAATATCAAAGATCTCCTGCTCAGTTCCAACTTCAATACTCCTCCATGTTTCATCTGAAAGAACAGGCTCATCAACTAACTCTCCTTGATAAACTAATTCATATGGACGCTGTTTAATTAGTGTTTCAGCATCTAGAAACCGGAGACTTGAAAGGTTGCCTGTAAATTTATCTATATAAAGCTGGACATAAATATCCCCTAACTGAACCATTGGTCGAAGATTCAGATCGGTATCATTTAGTTCAAAACGGTACGTTGTACCCTCCCAATCCAAATTAATATTTGTATCAATGTATTGAGTATTAAAAATTTCTTCCACTGACTGTCCAATTTCAAAAGGGGCAACATCTAAGTTTTTACCAATTGCAAAGATTGTTACAACTTTATTATTCTCTACCCCAACCTGTAAATATCTCTTGTAGTCCTGATTATAGATATACCATTGATAGCCATACAATGATTCATCCTTACGCACTGGTGTCCCAAATTCTTTTTCTAAAATGGAGACATCTTGCCCAATCATTAGAGCTAAACCCTCTTTTGGCTTTTCAGAAACTGTTTTATTATTAGACTTAAAATCTGGACTTTGTGGTAAAGATATCTTGCTTTCTTCAGTGTGATCTTCCTTTACCAAAACATTATTTCCAGTTTTTTCATTTATACTAACATAGAATCCAATGGATAAAAAAACAACTGAGAGTATCAGAATTCTAACAAGCGTTCGCAGAGGTTGTCACCCTCTCTATTCCTTTTTCTATCATTATATGTATAGATAAGATAATTATATCATTTATACCCCGATAAGTAATAGATATTATCGAAAATGTCTGATAAAAGGAGAAAAACAGGTACAAATGGTACCTGTTTTCGTGAAAAATCCTATTCTTAATATAATAATTTTAATGTTGTATCCCGTTCTCAGAAATCTCTGTCAAAGCTTCCTTTGCTTGATCATCTGATAATTCACGAACGGCAAAATCACCAAGTGAAACAATACCAATTAACTTTTCTCCTTCTACAACAGGTAAACGACGAATTTTGTGCTGAGACATTAACTTTGCAGCCTCTTGGCTAGTAGCTTCAGGAGAGACTGTTATCAGCTCACTACTCATGATATCTTCTACCTTAGTTGACCCAGGATGTTTTTCAGCGACACCTCTAATAACGATATCACGGTCAGTAATCATTCCTACTATTTTTTCTTGATCAACAATAGGGATTGCCCCTACATTAAGTTCTTTCATTTTAAGAGCTACTTCGTACATATTATCTAGTAAGGTACAACACTCTACATTGTCTGTCATAATGTCACGAATTTTTTCCATTAATTTTACCCTCCATGATTTTCAATTATACTCATTACCATATTTTATAATTTCCAATCATGAATGTTTTATTCGATGAATGAATTCATTGCAAGTTGAAACATTTTCAACTATTATTAAAATGAATTATATTTGCTATAACCAATAAGGAAACATAGGGGTAGAGCAAGCGTCATTAGGAGGGATTCATAATGAAATTCGAGAATACGGGAATTGAGAAGTTAAAAGCAGATTTAAACCGTTTAGATGAGGTCATGACTGATTACGGTTTAGTTCGTGCAGGTCAATGGGATTACGAACGTGTTACATATGACCGCAAATTTGAACTAAAAGAAGGTGTATTTTACCTTCGTGTACAAGGTTATTCTGTGGAAGGTGATGTTGATACTTTTAAAGCAACCATCCAATTGATGACACCGTTACTAGGAAAGCATTACTATCCACATGGTGTTGAGTATGGTGAAGGAGAAAACTTCCCATCCTCTCTTGTAAATCAATGCAAGAAAATTCTTGAGAACATTAACACAGAAATAAGTAAATTCGCATTGTAATTTACTAATAAAAAAGGAAGGACCACTGTCCTTCCTTTTTTATATTGACAGCGCTATACTTGGATGTTGATTTCCGCTCCAGGCACTTCGCTTTCCGCGGGCGTGCCGGGGAGCCTCCTCGTCGCTTTGCTCCTGCGGGGTCTCCCCTGCCCCGTTCTCCCGCAGGAGTCTTCGTGCCTTCCGCTCCAATCAACATTGTCTATTAAACAACAGAGACCTTTAACAAGGATTCTTTATTAGAAAAAATCATAGAATGATGATTTGATATGCGGAACCATTCTCTCAAGCTTTTGAACTTCTTCTTCGCTACCCTTTAAATAGCCCATTTGATACAGCTCTAATGGCCGTTTATAACCAAATATGATGGCAGACAGGTCATTAATTGATAAGTGGATTCCCCTCTTTGGCGGCTGTACACACTGGCTACCATTCTTTTCTTTAAACACTTTTAATTGGTCATGACCAATTAAGTAGCTTCCATTATTCCATGGTGCAAAGGTATCTTCTAAATGGAGAAAAACAGGCTCAGTTTCTGAATTGAACTCAAACTTCCTTAAACATTCCTCTACATCAACAATCCGTGCCATAAAATACGGCTGTAATTCCATGCTTACCTTCGGCTGTTGAATAAAGTATGGAAAAGGGTCATGAATCGGCAGGGTTAGAAACACCTTCTCTACCATAGAATCATGCTGACAAATAAAGTTCCACAATCCTACTCTTGCTTCCTGGTTAAGGCACACCATTTCCTCTACATCCATTTTTCTGTCCTTCACATGATAAAGGATATAGCCCTTCGCTTCATTTGCTTGATTGTAATAAACAGCAATTTGAGAATTATCATCAATAACTTGGTCCTTCCACCAGTCAAATGAACGAACCAGCATTCCATTAAATTGGTTACAGTACATTTGATAGATATGATTGATATCCTGTGGAAAATCTTCCTTAGAATATCGAATGATTCTCCCTGGCGATATTGGCAGTAAAGCTAAATCTTTTTTTTCAAGAGATACTTTTTTATATTCACTTAATATCTCCCAACCATATTTCCGATAAAATGAAAAATCAAAAGGATGAAGTAAAGAAACAATTTGACCGTCAGCGAGCATTTGTCTCAACGCCTCTATCATTAATGATCGTACATACCCACTTCTGCGGTATTCAGGATAGGTAGCAACACCAGCTATCCCTCCCATTTTCCACTCTTCACCATTCATATTGACTGCTAGAGGAATGATATGTAGCTTAGCTGCAAGCTTCTCTTGTTCTAAGATTCCTAATATCTTATGTTTCTTTAACATATCTCTCCTTGCAGGTATTCTTTCCTCAACAATTTTATATTGGAAAGCATACTCCGAGAGTTTTAGTGATTCTAAAAAATAATTTTCCGTTAGAACCTTAATATCCAATTGATGACCCCCTATTCATAAAAAACATAACTTTATTATAAAGTGTTATAGTAAAAAAAGGGAACATTCTGATAAATAAACAAAAAAAGTGCCTCTCTCGGCACTTTTTGTTAAAAACCTAGGATAGCTTTGATCATTGAAGTGGTTTCTCCACCACGATAAAAAACATATAGTAAAAGATAAACAGCCACACCAGTTATACCAGTAAAGAACCAAATAATACTAGTTACAGGACCAAGCTTACGATGGAGGGCAAGGTTATTTTTATACCCTGTTGTTAATGAAACAATTCCAAAGACTGCCCCGATGGTAGCTAATGTAATATGAAATACTAAAAATACAGTGTAATAAATTTTAATGTCATCTGGTCCGCCAAAAGAAGTATTCCCAATAAAAATAGTTCTCGAAGCATAAATAATAAAAAAGATTAGTGCAAAAACAGCTGCGAAAAACATGGTTTTTTTATGTGCTTCTATTTTTCTTTGTTTAATTTGCCACCAGCCAATGGCAACTGTTATGGCACTTAAAACAATAAAGGAAGTACTAATCGTAGGTAAAATCGGTAAGGAATTCATTTAAAAGTCCTCTCTTTTGTTTATTCTACAATAATAGTAGTGTAACAACCCTTTTATTTCAATCAATTTCCGAATAAAATAAAAAAATCTCGAAAAAAATCCCCCAATTTGTTGGGGGACTATTTAATCGGAGATGGATTTAATGTTTGATTCATCTCTCGTTCAGACTCTTCCTGATCTTTACGATACCATTCAAAGAAAACTCGTCCTAGTATCACACCATAGATGATTTCTTGGATAATCTTCATTAATACTCCACCAAGTCGTTGATCTTCAATTACTGACATGGAACTAAAAAGTGCTGGACCACTTAAATTTAAGCTTTCAAAATTAGCTGCCCCTACACATAAGCTCATAACCTGTCCCCATACATGAGGATCCGAATACGTTGCATAGAGAGAATTATCAGCAAAAATAATAAGTGCACATGCTGGAGTTAACAAGATACCGTCTGCAAAAATATAACCCACCTTTTTCAACCCACTTAAAGTTTGGTGTTCAGGCATCTGGTTGAGTAAAGGCCACCACATAAAAATAGAAACTAGAAATAAAAGAATCGAATAGCCTGCATGAAGCCAGAAATTCTGCATGACATGATCAAATATAATTGGAACATGGTAGAATGAAAACAAGCCATTAAATACGACTAATGCAATTAGTGGTTTTGTAAGGAATGTAAACAAAGAATCCACTCTTTTAACGCTCAGGAGCTTTTGCCATACCCAGTTTGGAATACTCAAAATAAAAATAGGGGGTATAACTAAAACTAGCACGGCCATCTGCATCATATGGACATAGAACATTAGGTGTGCTAATAAATCCAATGGGGACCCTTTGATAGCGTATAAAAGAATAATGGATAATAAGAATAATGAGCTTTGTTTTTTAGTCAATGGCTCATTCCCTGGGAATAACCTTCTATACTTTGTTGTAAGAACAAAATAACCTACCGTTAATGCAAATAATATTAATAAAAAGTACGGGCTCCAAAGTGCTTTAAATCCAAATATATCTAATGTAAGCACCGAAATCACCTCAATGTTAATTGAAAGAATTGTTGACTATATTATACCCGTGGTAAATAAGTTAAGCAATCCATGAAAACTTTCCATTTTTTCAAAAAAGAAAATCGGCTTTAAGCCGATTTTCTTTTTTTTATAGCCAGTTCTTACCACCAAATAATGGTTGTAAAAGCTAGTATTGTTATTGCTCCTACCAACGCTCCAGAGTATAAGAAGAGAGATGGAGCTTCATGTCCTTTATGGCTCATATGCATGAAATAGTATAGTTGGAAAATTACTTGAACAACAGCTAAAAGGATAATAAATGGTACTGTAAACCATGCAGTCAATCCTTTAACAGCTACTGCAGCAAATGCGATTAGAGTTAAGAAAATCATTAGGGTAAAAGATACCACTTGATATCTCATCTCTTCAGTACTTTTCCGACGACGATATTCAATGTCAACTCTTGGGTTTCCTGAATTTAATTGTTGATCTGCCATCAGTTTATCCCACCATTCCCATTAAATATACTACTGTAAAGATAAATACCCAAACAACATCGATAAAATGCCAATATAAGCTAAATACATAGAATTTTGGCGCGTTGTATAGGTCTAAACCACGTTTTCCATTTCGGAACATTAATGTTAGACACCATAATAAACCAAACGCAACATGGCCTCCGTGAAAGCCAACAAGCGTATAGAAGGCAGAACCGAACGCACTACTTGTAAACTTATGTCCTTCATGAACATAATGAGAAAACTCGTAAACCTCTAGTCCTAAGAAGCCTGCTCCTAATAAAGCAGTTAAACCAAGCCATACCATCATTTTCTTGAAAGCAAAGTTTTTCATGTGATACATAGCGTATACACTTGTTAGTGAGCTTGTTAATAACAACATTGTTGCTACAAAGGTCAATGGAAGTTCAAATAAATCCTTTGCTAGCGGTTGAGCTGAATCTCCCACTTTATCCTTTAAAGCTAAGTAGGTTGCAAAGAGGGAGGCGAATAAAACCGTCTCTCCTCCTAAGAAGAACCAAAAACCTAAAAACTTATTTTTTGCTTCAAGGGTTGCTTTCTCCGGCGCAGCAGGCCATGTTTCATAAGTGAATTTTTCTTCAGCGTGCATTATGCCTTAACCCCCTTATCATCTTCATCAATAAGTTCTTCCTTGTGAATATGGAAACCATGATCATCTTTAACTGAACGAGTGAACATAGAACCCAATGTTATTAGTAGGCCTAGAATCATAACTGGTAGAGACCATGAAACCTTATCTTGATGGTACAATGCACCAAAAGCAGCAATGAACAAGCCGACAGACATAATAAATGGAATAAAGGATGAATTAGGCATATGGATATCACCAAGCGGCTCGGCAGGAGTCATAGCCTCTTTCCCTTCCATTTTTTCAACCCAAAATGCATCTAAACTACGAACAAGTGGCAACTGTTTAAAGTTATAGAATGGAGGTGGTGACGGAATAGACCATTCAAGTGTTCTTCCATCGCCCCATGGATCATTCCCAACCTTTACATTTTTCACTGATGTCATAATGATGTTAATTAACATAATAATGACACCAAGACCCATGAATGCTGCTCCAACTGAGCTTACCATGTTTGCTAATTCAAATCCTTGACCTGGAAGGTATGTGAATACACGACGTGGCATTCCCCATAAACCTAAGAAGTGTTGGATAAAGAATGTTAAGTGGAAACCAATAAAGAACAACCAGAAAGTAATTTTTCCTAGGGTTTCATTTAACATTGTTCCAAACATTTTTGGCCAATATAGATGTGTTCCTGCAAAAATTGCAAAGACAACACCACCGACAATTACATAATGGAAATGTGCAACAACGAAATAAGTATCATGATATTGATAATCCGCAGCTGCAGAAGCAAGCATTACTCCTGTTACCCCACCAGCAAGAAATGATGGTATAAAGGCAAATGCCCAATGCATAGGTGTGGTGAATTTAACACTTCCACCCCACATTGTTAAAAGCCAGTTAAAAATCTTAATCCCGGTAGGTACACCAATTGCCATTGTTGCAACCGCGAAAATAGCATTTGCAACTGGACCTAAACCTGTTGTAAACATATGGTGAGCCCATACCATGAAGCCTAAGAAACCAATTAAAACTGTTGCAAAAACCATGGATGAATATCCAAACAAGCGTTTTCTAGAGAAGATTGGAATAATTTCCGAGAAAATCCCAAACGCAGGAAGGATCAGAATATATACTTCAGGGTGTCCAAAAATCCAGAAGAGATGCTCCCAAATTACTGTGTTACCGCCGGCTGCCACTTCAAAGAAATTAGCTCCGAACATGCGGTCAAACATCATTAATACAAGACCCACTGTAAGTGGAGGGAATGCAAATAAAATAAGTGCTGAGGTTACAAATGTTGTCCAAGTAAACAATGGCATCCTCATGTACGTCATCCCTGGTGCACGCATATTAATAATCGTTACCAGGAAGTTAATACCACCCATTAATGTTCCAAAACCAGAGATCTGTAGACCTAAAATATAAAAGTCAACACCATGACCCTTTGAAGCCATTGCAAGTGATGCATAAGAAGTCCAACCAGCATCAGGTGCTCCACCTAAGAACCAAGAAAGGTTTAGGAACACACCACCGAAGAAGAATAACCAGAAGCTAACAGCGTTAACAAATGGAAATGCTACGTCACGTGCTCCAATTTGTAATGGCATTACCGCATTCATAAATGCAAATACAAGCGGCATTGCGGCTAAGAATATCATTGTTGTTCCGTGCATGGTAATAATTTCATTAAATGCACCTGCACTGACAAAATCATTGTTAGGTACTGCAAGTTGGATACGAATAAAGACAGCTTCAAGTCCGCCTATTAAGAAGAATAATCCACCTGCAATAAGATATAGGATGGCGATTTTCTTATGGTCAACAGTTGTTAAAAAGTCCCACAAAGTCGCACCAAATCCCTTTTTTTGAGCTAAGGTACTCACAATTTTACCTCCCTTTCAACCAATTCCCCATTTATTCCTGAACTTTTAAGCTCATTAAATATTCGGCTAACGCATCAAGCTGTTCATCAGACATTTCTGGATATTTTCCAGTCATTAAGTTCCCAGGCTTGTATGCTTCAGGATTTTTAATCCAGTTTTTTAACTCTTTTTTATTATGGTCTAATACACCTGCTACACGTGATCTTTCACCAAAGTTTGATAAGTTAGGCGCAATACGTGCAGTTTCAGGCATTTTATTAGCAGGAGTTACAGCATGACAGCCAATACAGCTCTTATTAAAGATTTCTTGACCTTGTGATGCTAAAGCTCCTGTTGCTTTTTGTGGTTCTTTCATATCCTGCATTGAAGTAACCCAAGCATCAAACTTGTCGCGGCTAATTGCCTTAACTTTAAAGTCCATTAGAGCGTGGCCTGGGCCGCAAAGCTCAGCACATTTTCCGTAGAATAGATTTCCAGCTTCATTAGCGCGCTTGTCATCAAATTCCAACCAGAATTTGTTGATATTTTCGGTATTGGTATCTAATTTTCCACCAACTGCTGGAATCCAGAATGAGTGTTTAACATCCATAGATTTTAAGCTGAAGTAAACTTTTTCATTTGTCGGAACAACTAATTCCTGACTCGTCACAATCTTTTGACCTGGATATTCAAAGTCCCACCAATATAAATGTGAACGGACATTAATTACTAATGCTTTAGTGTTTTTCTTGTCCATCTGATCAACATCAGCAAGTTTAAAAGTAGCTGCTACAGTTGGGACAGCTAGGATTAGAAGTAAAAGGATTGGTACAACAGTCCAAATAATTTCTAGTTTATGACTTCCTTCTACTTGCTTTGGAATCTTTTTGTCGTCCTTTCTACGGAAACGAACATATACCAAAACAAATATAATCATGACTACAACAATAACTCCAACCATGATTAAAGTACTTAACTTCATTAAATCATATTGCATGTCTGCAACTTCACCGGCTGGCTTTAACGCGGAAACGAATGGTTTGCCACATCCGGAGAGTAAAAGCGCTATCATCGCAAACAACGATACTAAACGCCAATTTGCAAGCCTTTTCATAGCTTAATCAAACCCCTCTTTCGCTAATAAAATTCTAAATATATAATGCTTGGTCAAAGAAGTATGTAGGTGGCTGACTCAAGGAGAATTTAAAACCTAAAAGTCAGCCAAAGCAAGCAAAACTAAATTAATGTAACAATCACCATCGCCACAAAAATAATAGTTAAATATTGCAAGGAGTAAACAAACATTAGTTTTGCCCACTTTATGTCATCTTTGATCCTATATCCATAAATCCCTAATACTAGCCACCCTATATTTAACAGAGTTGCAAGGATTAGAAATGGGATTCCTAATTTGGTAAGAAAAAATGGGATTGGCAGGAGTGCCGCCACCCAAAGTACAATATGAATTTTTGTTGTTTTAAAGCCCTTCACGACAGGAAGCATTGGAATTCCTGCTGCTTTATATTCTTTTACTCTCCTCATTGCTAGAGCATAAAAGTGTGGAGGCTGCCAAACAAACATTAATACAAAAAGCGACCATGCCATAATATCAAGATTTGCATCTACAGCTGCCCAACCGATTAACGGTGGTACAGCTCCTGAGATACTACCAATGATCGTATTAGAAACAAGCTGTCGCTTAGACCATAGAGTATAGAGAACTA
This sequence comes from Neobacillus phoenicis, assembly GCF_047302305.1. Lineage (NCBI taxonomy): Bacteria > Bacillati > Bacillota > Bacilli > Caryophanales > Bacillaceae > Neobacillus > Neobacillus phoenicis. Next base: position 4,254,897 of record NZ_CP154847.1, read on the forward strand.
CATAACTAAAAACTCCAAGCAGTCCAATAACTGTTGCAGTCATGGTTGTTAAGAATAAGAACAGTGTTCCCAGTCCAATAAGTAAAATACCTAAAGTGAGAACTCTCCCCGGCAATACCTTTCCTGTTACAGTGGGTCTTCCTTTTGTTCTCTCCATTAGATGATCGATATCACGGTCAACGTAATTGTTTATAGCACATGAACCCGCAATGATTAGTGAAGAACCAGCCACTGTATAAAATACAATGTCTAAGTTTCCTAAAAAGCTTTGACCTGAAAAATGCAAGGCCAACCAAAGTCCAGTAAAAGTTGTAATAAGATTGGAATTTACGATTCCTATCTTTATCAAAGCCATAAAGTCTTTCCATACTGAGGTTTTTTCTATGTTAGAATGCAGGCTTGCAGAACCATTTTCAATGGATGGATCTCCATAAGCCTTTGTGTTGGACATAATTTCTCCTCCTAATCCTTCATAACAAATATTCACCAATTAACAGCTATCAATACTTACTAATTTTACCGTCTATTTTTTTTACAAAAAATTAGGGATAATCAGTTTATCTAAATTAAACAATTTCAATCATAAATAAACGTAAAAAGTAGTGATTCAAAAAACACTTTCTCTGTATATTAAATCACACTTTTTGATATTTTTGTGAATTTTTTTCGAATAATTTTTGACCAAATTGTGACACACCTTTAATATCAACAAAAAACCACTATATATAGTTCTATCACGCACTTTTCAAAGTTTCAATAGTTTTCACTATAATAATAGTGGAAAATATATATTATCCGATTGCCTTTTTCTGTTAGTAAACTTCTATAAAAATCTATGCTTAAATCCTGTTCATTTTCGACTTTATTCGTTATGATAAATAAGGACTTTTTAATCAAGTTACTTTTTCATTTATTATACTGTCAGGAATATCCAATGACAAATTATTGAACTATTTATGAGGTGATTTTTTGCGACGCTCTTTAAAGTGGTTGGCTGTTGCAACCACAATTGCAATGATATTAATCTTAATTGGCGGAGCTTTAGTAACAAAGACTGGCTCTGGAATGGGGTGCGGAAGATCTTGGCCTTTATGTAATGGTAAGTTTCTTCCATTAGAAATAACTCCAGAATTAGCAATCGAACTTGCACATCGGCTTGTTTCAGGAGTAGGTGGAGTTATGGTGCTTGTTCTATCCGTATGGTCTTGGAAGGCTATTGGCCACATTAGAGAGACAAAGTTTCTTTCCTTTCTCTCATTCTTCTTTTTACTGTTACAAGCATTAATTGGTGCGGCGGCAGTAAAATGGGGGCAATCAAGTTTTGTTTTAGCATTACATTTTGGAATTTCACTCATTTCTTTCGCATCTGTGTTTTTGTTGACACTTCTTATTTTTGAGGTCGATAAGAAATTCCAGGCCGATAAACTCTTGATTGATAAAAGGATGAGCTTCCACATTGTTGGAATTTCTATTTACAGTTATCTTGTTATTTATTCAGGAGCCCTAGTTAGACATACAAAGTCTAGCTTGGTTTGTCTAGATTGGCCATTATGCAAAAATGAAAATCCGGCATTTCCTACTGATATGTGGGAATGGGTTCAAATGGGTCACCGAGCAGCCGCAGGGCTCATTTTTCTGTGGATTGCATATGTTTTATTTATCGTTATTCGCCACTACAAGCATCAAAAAGTTTTATTTTGGGGTTGGATTATATCATTCATCCTCGTTTCTTTACAGGTGATTGCCGGGGCATTTATCATATTTAGTAGACTTAATTTGTATATTGCGCTTCTTCATGCTTTCTTTATTACTTGTTTATTTGGAATGTTAAGTTATTTTCTTCTTCTATATTCTCGCTCTAAAAAGTATCATTCGTAAGAAAAGCGTAAGCGCCTTGGTCAGCCCCGACTGGCAAATGTTCTTCTGCAAAAAAAGTCGCTCTTTGACTTTTATTGCAGAAGGTTATTTGACCCGAGGGGCTAGGCGCTGGAGCTGGACAATTCTCGAAGTAGAATATACTTTCTAATAATGTAAAAAGAGGTTGACTCCTTACGGGTCAACCTCTTTTATTGCATATAGAAGACCTTGCCGTCCTGACTGCGCTGTCGCGTTTCTTTTGTTTCTTTGTTTTTATATTTTTTTTCAAATTTAACAAACATGGAGACATTCACTAAGATTCCAGTTGCTGCAGCAAGCATCAAGAGTGAAGACCCGCCATAACTGATGTATGGTAATGGAACCCCAGTAAGTGGTATTAACCCAGATACACCAGCAAGATTAATAAAGGATTGAATACCAATCATACTCGAAATTCCAATTGCGAGCAGGCTCCCAAAAGGATCCTTACATTGTAAGCCAATATAAATTCCCCTGAGTACCACATAACCTAACATGAGAATGACAAAGCCTACGCCCCAAACTCCTAGTTCTTCTGCAATGACTGCCATGATAAAGTCTGTATGTGATTCAGGAAGGTATCCAAGCTTTTGGATACTTTTTCCCAGGCCTAATCCATTGACGCCACCGGACCCAATAGCAATATAAGAATTCGCTAGATGAAATCCCGCATCCTTAACATATTCCTTAGCAAATGGGTTATCCAATACTTCCAATCGGCTCATTTGTTCATCCGAGAAGATTTTCCCCCAAGAAACAAGTATAACCGGTAGAAGAAGAATAAGGACCATTAGTAGTAATTTCAATATTGTCTTTGGACTCATCCCAGATGCAAGAATGATGGTCGCTGCAATAGCCGCAATGATGGCAGCCGTTCCGAAGTCAGGTTGAACCCCAATCAATACACATACTATGAAAAGATAGCCAAGTGGAGGAAGAACTCCTTTATTAAACTGATTGATATATGCCTGTTTTTTCGCATAAACAGCAGCCAAATAAATAATAACAGCCAATTTGACAAATTCTGAAGGCTGGAGAAGAAAAGTCCCTATTGCATACCAGCTTTGGGCATTGTTCTTTACTTCTCCGAAGGCAAATAGACCTAGAAGCGAGATAATAGAACCTAACACCATCGGAAGTTGAAACCATTTTGTAAATTTCATAATTTTATATGGAACGATGGCTGTTACCAAAAAGATGGCAGCAAATCCTAACAAAAATATTTTTTGCCTTTGGTAGAAAAAATCACTGCTAACTTGATATCGTTGAACTGCGTAAGCCATACTTGCACTGTAGATCATCACAAGTCCAAATGCACACAAAAGAATGATGGCAATGATTAAGGTATAATCATATGATTTCAGTATTTTTTTTACCATATAAGACGTCCTCATTTTTAAAGTATTGATAATGTACAATCTATTATAATAGAAAATGAATATGATTACTTGATGAAAAGAAAAATTGTTACAACATTTTAATATAAAGCTACATTAAACTTTTCTGTTAATTTCCGCTCCAGGCGCTTCGCTTTCCGCGGGCAGTCGGGGAGCCTCCTCGTCGCGTTGCTCCTGCGGGGTCTCCCCTGACACGCTATTCCCGCAGGAGTCTTCGCGCCTTCCGCTCCAATCAACAGAACACAAAAATCAACTATGAACTTTTACACAACCAATATTAAAAAAACCCAAACAATTTGTTTTGTTTGAGTTCTCTAAGTTTATTTTCTTAAGGATGCATCATGAAGCGCTGATAGTTCTCTTTCTAATTTATCTAAAATCGCTTTTCCATCCTTGACTTCTATTAAGCCTAATCGAACAGCAAAGTCTATTTCTCGTGATAGGCCAAACATTTGTGTATCCAACACTTCTTCATAAAGTGGGCATTGAGGCATCGTGAGATTGTCCATTTGCACTTTGATAAGCTTCAATATCTTTTCAGCATCAGCCTGCAATAATGCTAAGGCTTTTTCCTGATGATTCACGATCATTTCAGACGCCAACATTAATCCCCCCATTTCAGAGCGATAATTCAACTTATCTATAAATTTTACCGTTTACAATAGAAAATTGCAAGAACAATCAAGGCTATTACAAAATGGGATTCAGTTTATGACATTCCCTAAAAAAAAAGCTATACTTAATAGGGTTAGACTTTAGGGGGTAAAGATAATGGAAAATATCATAATGATTACAGGTAAAGTAAAATATACAATTACACTTGATCCAGGTGTATGGATTTTTGATGACCGACGTATCGATTTAACCACTTACTTTTTAACAAAAAACAAGAATTCTGATTCATTAGAAGAGTATACGAAGGCAGTTTCTAAGCATTGGGATCGTGAAATTATGGAAGGAGCTATTTTCCCACCCACACTAAAATCGGAGAAAAAATTCGAAAAAGAAAAAGTGTTAACAGGAACGTTCGGTATTCCTTTAAAACCCTTCTTATTAAATGCTGAGCCTAACAGCGACGCACTAACATTAGTTATTCATAGTAAGGATAAACAATATGAATTTCCACTTGAGGATGCGTATGATTTAATAGTGGGATTCTCAAAAGAAGGCAAACCATTATCATCAGACGGACCTATTCATATTTATTTAAGCGATGGTTCCAACCAAGATAATCCTATTAAAAATGTAACTGGCTTTACAATAAAATAAGACGGGAGCCATGTGGCGCCCGTTTTCCTTTTATCTTATAATAAATCTGCTGCAAGTCGGGCCAACCCTGACCGTTCCCCTTTTAGTAATTTTACATGCCCTGAAATAACTTGGTCCTTAAATTTTTCAACCACATAGGTTAACCCATTGTTATAGGCATCTAAATATGGATGGTCAATTTGTTCCGGGTCTCCCATTAACACAATCTTACTACCCTCTCCTACACGTGTTAGGATTGTTTTCACCTCATGTTTCGTTAAGTTTTGCGCTTCATCAATTATGATAAATTGCTTAGGTAAACTTCTACCACGAATATAAGTCAGCGCCTCTACTTCAATCGACCCCATTCCTGCCAATATCGCATCGAGTTCACCTGGCTTTTTCGTGTTAAAGAGATATTCCAGATTATCATAGATTGGCTGCATCCACGGTCTCAGCTTTTCTTGTTTTTCACCCGGCAAGAATCCTAAGTCCTTACCCACTGGTACAATCGGACGTGCCACCAATAACTTTTTATATTCTCTAAAGTCTTCTGTCTGCATTAACCCTGAGGCAAGGGCTAATAAGGTTTTACCTGTACCTGCTTTTCCGGTTAATGTAACAAGCGGGATATCCTTACGCAATAATAATTCGATAGCCATGGTCTGCTGTACATTTCGTGAGTGAATCCCCCAAACATGCTCCTGATTTAACGTTAATTTTTTTACCTTTTTTCCATTTTTATCAACCATTCCAATGGCAGAGGCAGAACTTCCTAAAGAATCTTTCATAATGAGGAACTGGTTAGGATAAAAAGGGTGGTTTGCTAACTCAGAAAGGTTTAATTCTCCTTTCTCATAGAACCGCCCCAATAACTCAATTGGTAGAAACAGTTCAAAAAATCCAGTATATATATGATCAATTTCTACCACTCGGTCGCTTAAAAAGTCTTCCGCAGCTAAGCCAATTGCATCAGCTTTTACCCGCACTAAGGCATCCTTACTCACAAGAATAACAGGTTTGCCATCTTCCTTCGTTTGTTCCTCAAGAAATAAGTTCTTTGCAACCGCTAATATCCGGTTATCATTGGTCTTTTCAATAAAAATATCTTGAAGTTCATGAAATGTTCGGTGATTTAATTCAATTCTTATTGTTCCTCCGTTTTCAAGCGGAATTTTTTCATGTAGCTTACCAGAGGCTCTTAGGCCATCAATTAATCTAGATACATGTCTTGCGTTTCTACCAATTTCATCCATGTACCTTTTCTTTGAGTCCACTTCTTCAAGAACCACTGCGGGAATAACAACTTCATTATCTTCAAAGGAAAAAATGGAATACGGGTCTTGTAGCAAGACATTTGTATCTAACACGTATATTTTACTCAAAGCAACGCCTCCTGCTTTACTTGTTGTCGGGTCTGTTAGAGTATATCAACAACCCTTTTACTAGAATGGACTTTGGTAAAATATATGTTTATTGGAATAAAGATAGAAGAAGTTCCGCACAATATTTGTTAATGGAACCACTAAATTTGTCTAATTAAAATTAGTTGATGTTGCTAAATTTTACTTTTATTTTGCAACTTGGAGGTATGGGTCAATGAAGAATATTGGAATGATAATTGTAATAGGCCTGCTTTTGGCGGGATGCAACACTGATAACAATAAAGAGACAGCTAAAAATGCTAATCAGTCATTAGTAAAGGTAAAGAACAGTTATATTGAAAATGTTGATCGAAAAACTGGACAGCAAATTTCAAAGCGTTTAGTTAAATTAGCAACAAGTGTTCCGAATGTTAATGATGCAACAGCAGTTGTGATAGGAAATTATGCAATTGTTGGCATTGATGTGAATTCTAAAATTGATCGTTCTCAAGTTGGGTCAATTAAATATTCTGTAGCTGAAAGCTTGCGTAAAGACCCTTACGGCGCCAAAGCTGTTGTTGTAGCCGATGCTGACACAACTGCCCGATTAAAAGAAATACAAGGTGATATTAATAAAGGAAGACCGGTTCAGGGGATTATGGAGGAGTTGGCCGACGTTGCTGGTAGGTTAATGCCAGAAATTCCTGGAGACCTAATCACACCAAGCCCTAAGAATTCCACAGAAAAACCAAAACATAAGCTTCCAGAGAATAAGGAAAAACAATTAAGAAAAGAACAAAACGATCAATCCAATCACTATAAAGAATAAGAAAAGCGTAAGCGCCTTGGTCAGCCCCGACAGGCAAATGTTCTTCTGCAAGAAAAGTCGCTCTTTGACTTTTATTGCAGAAGGTTATTTGACCCGAGGGGCTAGGCGCTGGAGCTGGACAATTCTCGAAGTCGAATTTTATACTTTCTTATTATGAAAAAAGCTTAGGATTCCTCCTAAGCTTTTTTCATTGCATCCATAACCTGATTGTCTAATTTTTGAGCTGCATTTTTATCATATGTCTTATCATATTGTACTTCTGTTACTATTTTAGAGCCGTAAAACATGACATCCCTGACTTCTTTAATAGCCACTTCAACCAATGCCAGCTTTAATGGCACCTCTTCAAGTCGTTCTACTTTAATCTGTGCTTCCCCTTGAATGGAGTAGGTAGATTCATTTGCAATGAGGTTAATCACTACCATGTTATTTTTATTAATATTTTCCAATATTCGGGAACGATTATCTACAGAAAAATAAATTGTATTTTCATCCTTCGCTAACACCCAGGAAATTGCACTTACATTGGGTCCCCCTGTTTCATGGTCGACTGTCGCTAACGTTACAAATCTTTCTTTTTGTAACTCATCATATAACGGCTTGATAAGTTTTTGTTCTACTTGATTTGGCATTCTTACAACCCCTTTAACTTTTCCTTGCTCTGTAATAAACAGATAATTTCATATTACTACTATACCTTTTTTGGTTCAACTTTAACCAATTGATTCCCTGTCTGCTTTCTAACATGGTATACTATAAGAAAAGCGGAAGCGCCTTGGTCAGCTCCGACAGGCAAATGTTCTTCTGCAAGAAAAGTCGCTCTTTGACTTTTATTACAGAAGGCTATTTGACCCGAGGGGCTAGGCGCTGGCGCTGGACAATTCTCGAAGTCGAATTTTATACTTTCCTATTATATAATACAAACATTCTGTTTTTAGAAAGAGTCGAAGAGGTGCCTTAATGCGAGTAAAATGTGTAATTTGTGATAAAATTGAATCGATTGAAAATGAATCGTTGATAGCTAAGAGGCTTCGCAATCGCCCCATCCATACATACATGTGTAATGAATGCAGTGAAAGAATTACAGAGAAAACGAATGCCCGAATAGAAACAGGAAATTTTAAATTATTCCGCACCAAATCTGAGAAAGATGAGTGGTAAGGAGAAATCAGAGGTAACCGTAAATTTTTACACTGAGAAAAAAAGCTAAGTAAAAGACAATTGATAATTTTGACAACATGTTGATTGGAGCGGAAGGCGCGAAGACTCCTGCGGGAAAAGCGTGTCAGGGGGAGACCCCGCAGGAGCGAAGCGACAAGGAGGCTCCCCGACCGCCCGCGGAAAACGAAGCGCCTGGAGCGGAAATCAACTGACTAGTTAAAAAAGAAAAAACCGCTTGCTTTATCTAATAGATAGAGCAAGCGGTTTTTTTTATTCTTCAATCGGATAATTCTCATACTTTTCAGGTTCTTGATTGATTTGATTTAACATGATCTCAATCAATTCACGAGGATAACGAACCTTCTTTGTCTCATCACCTTGTTGATAGGTGACATAATACATGACAGCATCTGTTGTGATGCTCAGGTTTGAAACGTGATGCTGATTCGTTAGCATCTCGTCAAAAAAGGCACGAGTTTCTTGTGCTGCTGTGTCATCAGGACGGGCATCACAAACAACTTTAATCGTAAGCCAATTATACAGTGCATCTTGTAAGGATTTCATTCTTTAAACCCCCGTTATTTCGCTTCAGCCTGATGCTTGTTTGATTGGTGCAGGCGGATTTTATAAATAATTAACAACAACGCGGCTGCACCTAAACCTTCTGCTATTGGCAGAGCATATGAAAAAAACAACATAAATACGCAACCAACACAAAGGCTAATATAAATTACTATGTTTTTCAAAAGAGGCAGTTTTTTTGCAAAGCCCAACCGGTAGACAATTACGGACAGGATGACAATAAATACATATTGTAGTAACACACCTGTTTCTACATCGTTCGTTAGCTCAATAAAAAATCTTAGACTTGGGGAGAAGGATTTTAAATCTTCCACAGCGTGCACCTCATTAATTAGCTTAATTCAGCAACCTTTTTCTTTTTAGCCGCTCTTTCACGTTCATTTTTATCAAGAATTTTTTTACGAAGACGAATTGATTCTGGAGTAACCTCACAATATTCGTCATCATTTAAATATTCTAATGACTCTTCTAATGTCATGATACGCGGTTTTTTAATTACAGATGTTTGGTCTTTGTTAGCTGAACGAACATTTGTCGCCTGTTTCATTTTTGTAATATTAACGGTGATGTCATTTTCACGAGTGTTTTCGCCAACGATCATCCCCTCGTAAATTTCCGTACCTGGTTCAACGAAAATTGTTCCGCGGTCTTCTATTTGCATGATACCATATGTGGATGCTTTTCCAGATTCCATTGACACAAGTACACCTTGGTGTCTTCCACCAACTTGACCTGACAACATTGGCTGGTAGCTATCAAAGGTATGATTAATAATTCCATAACCTCGAGTCATTGTTAAAAACTCAGTTGTGTAACCAATTAACCCACGTGCTGGTACATTAAAAATTAAGCGAACTTGACCAGAACCATTGTTAATCATATCAATCATTTCACCTTTACGGGCACCGATTGATTCCATCACTGAACCTGTATGTTCTTCTGGTACATCAATTTGAACTCTTTCAACTGGTTCACAACGTACACCATCAATAACTTTAACGATAACTTCTGGTTTTGAAACTTGGAGCTCGTAGCCTTCGCGACGCATGTTTTCAATTAGGATTGATAAATGAAGTTCACCACGGCCAGAAACGATCCATGCATCTGGTGAATCGGTGTTTTCAACACGTAAACTTACGTCTGTTTGCAATTGAGCGCGTAATCTTTCTTCAATCTTTCTTGAAGTTAGATACTTACCTTCTCTACCTGCAAATGGACTGTTATTAACAACAAAAGTCATCTGTAATGTAGGCTCATCGATTCGTAGAATTGGTAGTGCTTCCTGATGTTCAATTGGACATACCGTTTCACCAACATTTATATCTTCCATCCCTGAAACAGCGATCAAGTCGCCGGCTACTGCTTCTTGTATTTCTTGTCGTTTTAATCCAAAGAAACCAAAAATTTTGGTCACACGGAATTGCTTAACTGAACCATCTAATTTCATCAGTGCTACTTGTTGACCGACTTTCATCGTACCACGGAAAACGCGACCGATTCCGATTCTGCCAACATAATCATTGTAATCGAGAAGGGCAACTTGGAATTGCAATGGATCTTCACGATTGTCAACTGGAGCAGGGATATATTCAACGATAGCATCATACAAAGATTGCATATTTTCATCTTGCTTTTCTGCATCAGTACTTGCTGTACCATTAATTGCTGAAGCGTAAATAACCGGGAATTCCAACTGGTCTTCAGTTGCTTCAAGTTCGATAAACAAATCGATCACTTCATCGATTACCTCTGCTGGTCGAGCGAAGTCACGGTCAATTTTATTAACAACAACAATTGGAGTTAATTTCTGCTCTAAAGCCTTTTTTAGAACAAAACGTGTTTGTGGCATACAACCTTCATAGGCATCAACGACAAGCAATACACCGTCAACCATTTTCATGATTCGTTCAACTTCACCGCCAAAATCTGCGTGTCCAGGTGTATCTAAGATATTTATGCGAGTATCTTTGTATTGAATGGCAGTATTTTTTGCCAGGATGGTAATACCACGTTCTCTTTCCAAATCATTGGAATCCATTGCACGTTCTTCGACATGTTCATTGCTACGGAATGTACCAGATTGTTTTAACAATTGGTCAACCAATGTTGTTTTACCATGGTCAACGTGAGCAATGATGGCTATATTACGAATATCTTCTCTAATTTTCAAAAAATTCCACTCCTACCTATATTCTAAAAATAAAACTATTTATAGTTTCCCATATACAACTAAAACATTATACCATAATTAAAGTGGAAACCTATAAGCATTTTATGTAGAATAAAAAATATAGCTAAAAAACACAAGTCAAACCGTTTTTGGTTAACTGTAGGACTTGATATAAAGGGGTAATAAAATGAATAAGATTAAGTGGCCAATGCTTGTTTATTCTATTCTTGCAGCAGTTTGTATCATGGGAATTGGAATTGCAATTGGAGAACAGAGCATGCTCGGAGCAGCTTTCTGCGTCCTTGGATGTTTTGTCATTATGGGATTAGGGTTTAAAACAAAAAAGAAAATGAGAGAAAACGGAGAACTTTAAACATTCTAAGTAAAAAAGAAGCCATCTTGGCTTCTTTTTTACCATTTACCATTTTTTAAATAATCCTTTAAAATGATTTGATGCAAACCTGGTTTTGCGGTGAACAATGAGTCCTTGGAAAGAAAGTCCAATTTTTCACCTCTTAAATTTGTCACTACTCCACCCAATTCTTCAACTATAATTGCACCTGCAGCAACATCCCATGGTGATAACCTCATAGACAAGTATGCATCAACCCTACCTGTTGCAACGAACACCATTTCAAGTGCTGCCGTTCCATATGAACGAGTCCCCCTTGCAGCTCTAACTAGAGGAATCATTAAATGGTGATCAATGCGATGATTCTCCATCACCCAGGTAGCATTAAGAGCTATTATGGAATCCTCTACCTTTGCTTCTTTTAAGGGTGGGATTGGCTTATCATTTAAAAATGCGCCATCTCCACGTTTGGCATGGTATAACTCATCATGAACTACATCATAAATAAGTCCTACTTTACCTATTCCGTTTTCGTACACGCCAAGAGAAATAGCAAAATTTCTTTGTTGATGGATAAAATTCATCGTTCCATCAATCGGATCAATTAGCCATACAACCCCCTCAAGGGTTTTAAATTCGTCACCAAATCCTTCTTCCCCCAAAATATGATGACCGGGATAAACCTCCCTAATCTTCTTTATAAAAAACTGTTCTATTTCTTTATCCATATTCGTTACTAAATCATTACGGTTTGTTTTCGTCTGGATATTCAATGTCTTATCAAAGGATAATCGGATCGTCTCTCCGGCTTCCTTCACCCATTGCTTAGCATGAGTATAAACTTCTTCCCAGTTCATTATTAACCTCCAATGCTCATATTTTCCAATGTATGTAGTATGGAACATGACCATTCCATTGATGTACTTATAGCTTAATCAAATTAAGGGACCACATCAACTTTTTGACATATTTTGTTTTAAGTTAAATTAATCACACAAAAGCACAATAATAAACGAACTCCCCTTACTAATATTTCGGAGTTCGTTTAGGTAAATCCCTTCACTATTCTTTTTCTGTCCCTTCTTATTTGTTTCCCTTTAGAAAATAAGTACTTAGGGTTCACAAAAGTGCTATTAAAGAGCCTTTAATCGTAATAATTCCTGACGAATTCTCTCTAACTTTTGTTTACATTCCTTCATTTTCTTCTCGTTCTTTTCTTCAATTGCTTCAAATAAGGTAGCTAGTTCATAATCCATTTCTAATCTTAATACAGCTGTTCTTTCCTTTTCGCCTGCTTTTTTTAAAGAAGTATTCATTAGTTGTTTCATCTTTCTTCTCCCCTTTCATATTATTGACTTATTTTTCAGATTATTTTTTTTACTGTATAATATGAGTCTGCTTGATATGTTGCAACAAATATGTGCTTTAACCTAGAAGAGCAACAAACTTCTTCAAATTTCCTTCCTATGCTACAATAAGTGACAAATGGCTTGTTGGAGGTATTATGATGGATTTCAAGGGTTTAACACAGGAGGATTTTGATGTTTTTTTAATAGATGGCTTAGAGGCAAGAATGGAAGCTTTAAAAAGTACTATTCGTCCGAAGCTTGAAGAGCTCGGTGGATATTTTGCACCTACTTTATCGACACTTACTGGTGATGAAATGTTTGTGCATGTAGCTAAACATGCTAGAAGAACAATCAATCCACCAAAGGATACATGGGTGGCCTTTGCTAATAATGCAAGGGGATATAAAATGTTGCCACATTTTCAGATTGGGCTTTGGCACACCCATTTATTTATTTGGTTTGCAGTCATATATGAAGCCCCATCAAAAAATACGATTGCTGAAAGATTTCTAAAGAAAGCAAACAAATTATATAAGGAAGTTCCCGCTGAATTTGTATGGTCACTTGACCACACGAAACCAGAAACAGTTAAACACGATGATTTATCAAAGAATGACCTTAAGGAGATTTTTGAAAGACTGAAGAGTGTAAAAAAAGCTGAGTTACTCTGTGGTTTAACCATCGATAAAGAAAAGGCTATTGGGTTAGGTGCTGACGGATTGATCCAGCAGATTGAACATGTTTTTCAAACAGTCGCACCTCTATATAAACTAGCTCAAAATATTAAATAAAAAATCATGGTATAAGATTTTATAACGCAAATCAACTCTATGTAATCAGAATCAGTTACACTTGGCTTGTTCGGTCACGTAGAAACGGTCTATGTTACCCCAATCGTTCACCGATAGCTTGCTCGGTCTCGTAGCACCCTTCTATGTTACCCATTGGGTTCACGGACGGCTTGCTTGGTCACGTAGAACCTGTCTATGTTCCCAAACCGTTCACCGATGGCTTGCTCGGTCTCGTAGAACCTGTCTATGTTACCCAAACCGTTCACCGATGGCTTGTCCGGTCACGTAGAACCTGTCTATGTTACCCCAATCGTTCACCGATAGCTTGCTCGGTCTCGTAGAACCTGTCTATGTTACCCAAACCGTTCACCGATGGCTTGTCCGGTCTCTTAGAACCTGTCTATGTTACCCCAATCGTTCACCGATGGCTTGTCCGGTCTCTTAGAACCTGTCTATGTTACCCAAACCGTTCATCGATGGCTTGTCCGGTCACTTAGAACCTGTCTATGTTACCCCAATCGTTCACCGATAGCTTGCTCGGTCTCGTAGAACCTGTTTATGTTACCCAAACCGTTCACCGATGGCTTGTCCGGTCTCGTAGAAACCTTCTATATTACCAAATCATATCTATGTTGGTGTTTCAATGCAAAATAATATAGATACTATGCAAAAGAAAGCTCCCTAGATATAAATGATCTCGGGAGCTTTCCTATTTTACATTTTAATTTTGTCACCTGATGAGGCTTCTTTGGCTTTTTTAATTGTTCGATACGAAGAATAACCACTTATCTCCTCAAACTCGCCACAAAGAGTCTTTTCTTCAGCAATGCTAGGAACTATTTCCTTAAAACGACGATAGACCTTCATTAGCTCATCGCGTTCAATTCCCTTTTCATATGCTTTTTCGATGGCCTCAAAGAATTTAATCACATCAACAATTTCATCGGTGGACCAGCTGTAATGAATTGGGTATTGGTACTCCATTGTTTCACCTTCTAACTTTTTTCAATAAAGAGTATGATACCTTTATTTTCCCCACTTTGCACGAATTTCTTCTGCTTCTTTTATCATCCGTTCAAATAACTCTCCAACAGAGGGTACATCTTTTATTAATCCCATTACTTGGCCAGCCCAAGCAAACCCTTCATCTTCAACTCCTTCATAGATATAGCGTTTATTCGCCATTCCACTAATAAAGTCCTTTAGCTCATTATAGTCACCTTTACTTTTCTCGATTTCTAGAATTTTATTAGTCCAACTATTCGCGATCGCTCTTGCTGGTGTTCCTAAGGTCCTCTTGATCACAACAGTATCTGATTCTGTTCCATCTACTAACCTTTTCTTATACAGTTCATTTGCATGAACACATTCCTTTGTGGCAATAAATCTTGTTCCCATTTCAATACCCTCAGCACCTAAACTAAGTGCTGCCATCAATCCTCTTCCATCTCCAATTCCACCCGATGCGATAACAGGAATGGAAACAGCATCTACCACTTGAGGGATTAATACCATGGTTCCAATATCATCCCTGCCAAGGTGGCCACCACCTTCCTGACCAACAACCATTACAGCATCCGCACCAAGTTCTTCTGCTTTGACAGCCTGCCTTCTTGCAGCAACAAGGACTAGAGTTTTTATTTCAGTTCCTTTCAACTGTTCGAAAATTGGAGCCGGGTTCCCTCCTGTCATAGAAATAACTGGAACTTTTTCATCAATAGCAACCTGTAAAAAATCTGAAAACGGTCTACCATGTTGACCTATTGCAAAATTAACCCCAAATGGATTGTTTGTTAGTTGTTTCACTTTTCGGATTTCCTCACGTAATTCATCGGGGTGACTCAAGGACATCGCAGTAATCTGACCAAGGCCCCCGGCGTTGGAGACAGCAGCAGCTAATTCAGAATAAGCTAAATAGGCTAAACCGCCCTGAATGATTGGATATTTAATGTTTAAAATTTCTGTAACCCTCGTACGCCAATTCAATTAATTTTCCCTCCTAAATGTTTGTTACTTGTTATTTCGTCTTAAAAGGTTAATTTTCCTCTCTTAATGAGAAACTAACTTGAAACAAACAAAAGCATTAGGCTGAAATAAATCCTATGCAATATAAAAAAATAGTGCTATAATTCATTTGTTTTATGTTTTTTATAGACTTGATCTTAAGAGTATTTCTTTATAAAGAGGTGTAGTTAGATTGTCACAAAATCAAACACCGTTATTTAGCGGTTTACTGGAACATGCAAAAAAAAATCCCACTCAGTTTCATATACCTGGCCATAAAAAAGGGGCTGGAATGGATCCAGAGTTTCGCCAATTTATTGGTGATAACGCCCTATCTATAGACCTTATTAACATTGGTCCCCTTGATGACTTACATTCACCAAAGGGTATGATTAAAAAAGCACAGGAACTAGCAGCAGAGGCTTTTGGTGCGGACCATACCTTCTTCTCTGTTCAAGGTACAAGCGGTGCTATTATCGCTATGGTAATGGCTGTCTGTGGACCTGGTGAGAAAATTATTGTTCCTAGAAATGTTCATAAATCTATTATGTCTGCTATTGTTTTCTCTGGTTCTATTCCAGTGTTTATTCATCCGGAAATCGACAGGGAATTAGGGATTTCTCATGGAATCACTCCAGAGTCCGTAGAACGGGCATTACAACAGCACCCAGATGCGAAGGGTGTATTAGTAATCAATCCAACCTATTTCGGTATTTCTGGAGACCTAAAGAAAATTGTTGAAATTGCTCATTCCTACGATGTTCCTGTTCTAGTGGATGAGGCACATGGTGTTCATATTCATTTTCATGATGAACTTCCTCTTTCAGCTATGCAGGCTGGTGCGGATATTGCAGCAACAAGCGTCCACAAACTGGGAGGTTCAATGACTCAGAGTTCTATTTTAAATGTACGTGAAGGCTTAGTCTCTGCCAAGCATGTACAATCGATTTTAAGTATGCTTACAACGACTTCAACATCCTATTTATTATTAGCTTCTCTTGATACTGCACGAAAGCAATTAGCAACAAAAGGCAAGGAATTAATTGATCGAACGATTAAATTAGCCCAATCCACACGTAAAAAGATTAATGAAATTGATCATATTCGTTGCATTGGTGAAGAAATTTTAGGCTCTAATGCCACATTTGATTACGATCCGACCAAGTTAATCATCTCAGTGAAAGATTTAGGGTTAACAGGTTATGATGTTGAAAAATGGTTGAGAGAAAAGCATAATATTGAAGTAGAACTATCTGACTTGTATAACATCCTTTGTATTATCACACTTGGTGACACAGAAGTAGAAACAAATCTCTTAGTAAAAGCCCTGAAAGAGCTTGCTGAGGAATGTGAACACCGTTCAACAAAGGTTGAACCCGTTGAGGTTCTGTTACCTGAAATTCCCGTACTGGCTTTAACCCCTAGAGATGCTTTTTATGCTGAGACCGAAGTGATTCCTTTCGATGAATCTGAAGGAAGAATTATTGCAGAATTTGTTATGGTGTACCCACCAGGTATTCCTATCTTCATCCCAGGTGAGATTATTACTAAGGAAAATCTTCATTACATTAAAGAAAATCTAGAAGCGGGCCTACCTGTACAAGGACCGGAAGATGATGAAATGAAAACTATCCATGTAATAAAAGAGTATAAAGCAATAAAATAACCATAAAAAATAAAGGCTGACTCGAAGTAATGAGTCAGCCTGTTTATATTTGGTAGCAATATTTATACTTCTTCTTCGATATGGTGGTTATCACAGCAATTGCATTTAGAGTATAGTACCGTTACTTTTTCATCTTCAAAATGATCAATAGTAGAGTTACAAGTTTGACATACAAGTGTACCCATTTGTCCTATCCCCTTTTCATAATTAAATGTCATGCTATGAAAGCGTTTAAATATCCTTAATTAGATAATAATATATCACATTAATAATTTCAAGCCTAATTTGTATGACACATTTAAAAAATATCATAAAAAAAAGACCACTTAAGGCCTATTTTTAACATTTAGGAAAGTATAAAATCCGACTTCGAGAATTGTCCAGCTCCAGCGCCTAGCCCCTCGGGTCAAATAACCTTCTGCAATAAAAGTCAAAGAGCGACTTTTCTTGCAGAAGAACATTTGCCTGTCGGGGCTGATCAAGGCGCTTGCGCTTTTCTTATTTTATTATTCATATTGGGTGACAAAAGGAATGGACGGTAGTGTTTCTCTAAAAAATTCAGCTAGATCAGCGGCCTGCTCTTTATCAGGGATACGGAATACGGTTTGAAGGTAATCAATATCTTCAATATCTTTGGGGTCTAGGAGTGTGGAACGTCCGGTTTGCATGCAAATCACAAGAGGCTTTCCAAAAAACATATTGGTGTAAATAATTCCAAAGTCATAACGAGTATCTTCAGTAGTGAAGCCAATGAACCTCACTTTTGCACTTTCATGCTCATCATAGAGCTTATCAAATAATTCCATAAGACTCCTCCTTTTAATTAAATATTTTGAATATTATTATAATTTATATTTAAAAAAATAACAAGAAATGAACACAATTTAATTCTTCTAATTGTTGTCATCACTTTTTATTCAATGCTAGAATAGAAGGGCATATACTACGGACTAATAGGGGGGAATGATGATGGCTGTAAACGCATTTATTAAGCTCGTGCCTTCATCTGCAAAACAAACGATAACCATTGATGAGGTTAAGGAATTATTTTATTATTATAAAGATATTACATCCAAAACAGGCGATCAGGTAAGCTGGGAATTTGGAGAATCTGCCTTTCCTTATGACATCAAAGAAACTGAAGACGGTAAAGGGAAATGGTTTTACCTACAAGCCAATATAGAACGTTACTATGCCATACTAATTGGTGTTGATACCGAATCGATTCAAAATGATGAGGGTGTTATTAGTGAACAAACATACATACAAGTCACTCTTCCTGAACAATCTACTTATGGAGATAAAGGAAAAGCGAATGAATTTTGTAAATTTCTTGCTAAGAAGCTTAAAGGCGAGCTTCATCTTTTTAATGAAAGAGTCATGTATTATTACCCAAGAAAATAAAGGCTCCTATAGGGGCTTTTTTTAATGCATAATTTGTGCCATTGTATAATGAAATGAAGTATATATAACTAAGCTTAATGCGGTTATAAAGAGGGTTTTGCGGACTGATTTTGTGACGTAATTTCCTATTAAAAAGGCTAAGTAAAAAAACACAAAAAACATAATGACTTTATAGATGAGTTGATCATGCTTTGAAAGCCATTCAATAAACGTAAATCCGCTCCAAATAATAAATTGTAAAAGCATAACAAGATATACTCTCATTTTTATCACCACTCAAATTCCATCTCTTTAACCATTTGGTATTTTAAGTATATGAATAAAATCGAATCATAAGTTATTTTTTTAACACCTCCTTTATATTAAAATTCGCTGAAAAAAAATAAAGTCCTCTCCGTTTTTCGGAAAGGACTTTTATTTTTCATTATTTAATGATATGGATTGGGCTGCCTAGGGCAACTTCTGCCGCTTCCATTGTAATTTCTCCAAGTGTTGGGTGAGCATGTATTGTCATCGCTAAGTCCTCAGCTGTCATTCCAGCTTCAATTGCAAGACCAAGTTCAGCAATCATATCAGACGCACTTGCACCGGCAATTTGCGCACCAATTACAAGACCATCTTCTTTTCGTGTGATTAGTTTTAAGAAACCATCAGCACTGTCAAGAGAAAGAGCACGACCGTTTGCTGCAAATGGGAACTTAGCAGCAACCACTTCAATGCCTTCTTTTTTAGCTTGGTCTTCAGTATATCCTACCTGTGCTAACTCAGGATCAGAGAAAACAACTGCTGGAATTCCTAAATAATCAATTTCAGACGGATGACCAGAAATAGCCTCAGCTGCAATCTTAGCTTCATATGATGCCTTATGTGCTAATTGTGGACCAGCAACAACATCACCAATCGCATAAATATTGCTTACGCTTGTACGACATTGCTTGTCAATTTCAATTAGGCCACGGTCGCTTAACTTCACTCCAGCTCCCTCTAAGCCCATTTCATCAGTGTTTGGACGACGGCCAACCATGACAAAAACATAATCAGCTTCGATTTTCTTTTCTTCGCCTTTTGTTTCAAATGTCACCACTACGCCGTTTTCAGTTTCTTCGACACCTTTAGCAAATGCTTTTGTATAGAATTCCGCGCCTTTTTTCTTCATGGAACGCTTAACAAGAGCAGCCATTTGCTTATCAAATACTCCCATGCCTAAAATTTCATCTGCACCCTCTAAAATCGTTACTTGCGTGCCAAAGTTTGCATAGGCGCCACCAAGCTCAACCCCAATAACACCGCCGCCAATAACAACGATCTTCTCAGGAATTTCATTTAGATTAAGTGCTCCAGTAGAATTTAGAACACGTTTCGAATATTTAAAAGCAGGTAACTCAATTGGGCGTGATCCAGTTGCAACGATAGCATTTTTAAACGTATATGTTTGTGCAGATTTTTCATCCATAACACGTAGTGTATTAGCATCGACAAAGTACGCTTCACCACGGACAACGTTCACTTTGTTACCTTTTAGTAATCCTTCAACGCCACCAGTTAATTTCTTAACAACACCAGCCTTGAATTCTTGAACCTTTGAAAAATCAACCTTAACATTTTCAGCTGTAATACCGAAAGAAGCAGAATGTACAGCTGTTTCATAACGGTGACCCGCAGAAATTAAGGCTTTTGAAGGAATACACCCAACATTTAGACATACTCCACCAATATATTCCTTTTCAACAATGGTTACTTTTTGTCCAAGCTGAGCAGCACGGATTGCTGCAACATATCCTCCAGGACCGGAACCGATGACTATAGTATCTGTTTCAATTGGGAAATCTCCAACTACCATTTTTCTTACGCCTCCATTAACAATAGTTCTGGATCGTTCAATAGACGTTTAATATGATTCATTGCGTTTTGCGCTGTTGCACCATCAATCATTCGGTGGTCGAAGCTTAAAGATAATGCTAATACAGGAGCCGCAACAATTTCACCATTTCGAACGATTGGTTTTTCTGCAATACGACCTACACCAAGAATAGCCACTTCTGGGTGGTTGATAACTGGTGTAAACCATTGACCGCCAGCAGAACCGATGTTAGAAATTGTGCAAGATGCACCCTTCATTTCATTTGGAGCAAGTTTTCCATCACGAGCTTTTCCAGCCAATTCATTAATTTCATTTGAAATAGTGAAAACTGACTTACGGTCAGCATCTTTTACTACTGGAACTAATAGACCTTTTTCAGTATCTGCTGCAATTCCGATGTTGTAGTAATGCTTGTGGATAATTTCATTTGTTGCATCATCAAGAGAGGTATTTAATGCAGGGAACTCTCTCAATGCACTTGTTAATGCTTTTACGATATATGGTAAGAAAGTAAGCTTGATGCCTTTTGCCGCAGCTACTTCTTTAAATTTCTTACGATGAGCAACAAGTTTTGTTACATCGATTTCATCCATAAGGGTAACGTGTGGAGCAGTGTGCTTAGAGTTAACCATTGCTTTCGCAATTGCCTTCCGAATACCACTCATCTTCTCACGTGTTTCTGGATATTCCCCTTGTGGAATTGGAGTTGGTGCCGCTGCTGCTGCCTTAGGAGCTTCCGCCACTGCTTCAGCTGCTTGTGGTGCCGCCTGTGGTGCTGCTGCTCCTCCACTTAAGAAGGCATCAATATCGTTCTTCAAAATACGTCCATTGTTGCCTGTTCCTGCAACCAAGCCAATCTGAACACCTTTTTCTCGTGCATATTTACGAACAGATGGCATAGCGATAATACGGCGATTTGGGTCTACTTCCACTGCAGGTTGAGCTGCTGCTGCTGCTGGTGCAGGTGCTGCTTCTGCCGCTGGTGCAGGTGCTGCTGTTTCTTGCTTAGCTTCTGGTGCAGGCGCTGCTGGTGCCTCTTGCTTAGGCTCCTCATCACCATGGTCACCTTTGAATTGTAGATTTTCATATCCTGGAGCATCAAATGTTACGAGAACCTGTCCAACAGTCGCTACAGTTCCTTCGCTAACTAATACTTCCAAAACTGTTCCTTCTACTGGAGAAGGGATTTCAACTACTGCTTTATCATTTTGAATCTCGCAAAGTACGTCGTCCTCTTGGACTTTATCGCCTGGTTTGATGAACCATTTTACGATTTCCCCTTCATGAATACCTTCACCGATGTCAGGCATTTTAAATTGGAATGTGGTTGCGGTTGCGCTCACTGGGATTCATCTCCTATAGTATATAGATTTCAGTAGATCCTCTTTTAGAAAGTTAAAACTTTTTTAGCTGTTTCAATTACGTCTTTATAGTTTGGAAGCCATACGGATTCAGCTTGTGAGAATGGATAAATTGTATCTGCAGCTGTAACACGTAATACTGGTGCTTCTAAGCTAAGAATGGCACGATCGTTGATTTCAGCTACCACGTTAGCTGCGACCCCTGCTTGTTTTTGTGCTTCTTGAACAACAATGGCACGGCCTGTTTTTTCAACAGAAGCAATAATTGTATCGATATCAAGCGGGCTAATTGTACGTAAATCAACAACTTCTACAGAGTGTCCTTCTTTAGCTAATTCTTCTGCAGCTTTTAATGACTCATGTACCATTGCACCGTAAGTAATGATAGATAAATCCGTACCTTCACGTTTTACATCCGCTTTTCCAAGTGGAATTGTGTACTCTTCTTCAGGTACTTCCTGACGGAATGCACGATATAATTTTAAATGTTCTAAGAATACAACTGGGTCATTGTCACGAATGGAAGACAATAATAATCCCTTTGCATCATAAGGAGTTGAAGGAACAACAACCTTCAAACCTGGTGTTTGTGCCATTAAGCCCTCTAAGCTGTCTGAGTGAAGTTCAGGTGTATGTACCCCTCCACCAAACGGAGAACGAACAGTTATCGGCATATTATAACGGCCACCAGAACGGTAACGCATACGTGACATCTGTCCTGCAATAGAATCCATTACTTCGAATACAAATCCGAAGAATTGAATTTCAGGGATTGGACGGAACCCTGTTAATGCTAGACCAATTGATAGTCCACCAATACCAGATTCAGCAAGCGGTGTATCAAACACACGATCTTCGCCAAACTCTTTATGAAGCCCTTCAGTTGCACGGAATACTCCGCCATTCACACCAACGTCTTCACCAAAAACGAGTGTTTTAGGATCGTTGCGCAACTCAATTCTTAAAGCATCAGTGATTGCTTGAATCATTGTCATTTGAGCCATGACTTACTTCGACTCCTTTGCTTGATAAATTTCATATTGTTCTTTAAGGTTTTGAGGCATTTCTTCATACATAATGGACATAAGGTCAGTTACTTTTTGCTTAGGAGCCGCGTCCGCTTGTTTAATCGCCTCTTTTATATCTTCTTTTGCTTTTTCAATTACTTCGTTCTCTTTATCTTCGTTCCAAATTCCTTTGTTTTCTAGGAACTTACGGAAACGTACTAATGGATCCTTCTTTTCCCACTCATTATCCAAGTCAGATGTACGGTAGCGAGTTGGATCATCTCCTGCCATTGTGTGTGGTCCATAACGGTATGTTAACGTCTCAATTAATGTAGGGCCTTCACCATTAATCGCACGTTCACGAGCATCACGAGTAGCAGCATAAACAGCTAGTGGGTCCATACCATCAACTTGAATTCCAGGAATACCTGCAGCAACAGCTTTCTGAGCAACAGTTTTAGCTGCTGATTGTTTTTCAACCGGAGTAGAAATAGCAAAGCGGTTATTTTGAACAACGAAAATAGCCGGAGCTTTAAACGCACCCGCAAAGTTCAAACCTTCATAGAAATCACCTTGAGAAGCTCCGCCATCACCTGTATACGTAATTGCTACAGATTTTGCACCATTCTTTTTCATTCCAAGAGCAACACCTGCAGCTTGGATGATTTGAGCTCCAATAATGATTTGTGGAGAAATAACGTTCACACCTTCTGGAATTTGATTTCCTTGGAAGTGTCCACGAGAGAATAAGAATGCTTGGTATAATGGAAGACCATGCCAAATCATTTGAGGAACATCACGATAACCTGGTAAGATGAAGTCTTCTTTCTCTAATGCAAACTGTGATGCTAATTGAGATGCTTCCTGGCCAGCAGTTGGCGCATAGAAACCTAGTCTTCCTTGACGATTTAAAGAAATGGATCTTTGGTCAAGAATTCGTGTATATACCATACGACGCATTAATTCCTGAAGTTGTTCATCTGATAGATCAGGCATTGCTGCTTCGTTTACAACTTCACCTTCTTCATTAAGAATTTGAAGTGTTTGAAATTGATCCTCTACAGCTTCGAGTGCTTTTTTCGCATTAAGCTGGGCATTCTGAGTTTTAGAAGCCATTTGGGTCACCTCTTCCTTTCTATTCAAAGAAAAAATTTTTAAATAAATCCACTAAGTTAGATTACCCCAAAAACGCACGGGTCATGTTGGCCTAGTTCTTGAAATTACTAATTGATAGTTTTTCACAGAAAAGATAAGATAAAACGAAAAATCTTCCTTCTGCCAACATTTTATTCTGTATCATTATTTTATGTAACTCAATTGATACAATTATTTAACTCATATATGAGTTTACCTCATTCATTTTCCTTCGTCAAATACTATGTTTTATAATTTTTCACCATCTATGTATTATTAATTTTTCGAGTTATTTAATTATCTGTATCAATAAACAATAACTTCTGTTATATAAAATTAACACAGAATGACATTTGTTATAATATAGAAAAAACCGGCTATTACAAGCCGATTTTTTTGATGTATACCTATTTCCCTGGATTTAGACCCGCTTTTTTATAAAAAGCCAACTTCTTATCATTGTATTGTTCTGTGAACTTATTAAAGTTTTCATTTGCTTCAAAGACTTTTTTGTAATTCTCATTAAGCTGAACAACCTTCTCTTCTAAATCTTCTAAAGGAAGGTCTTTATTCTTAAACATCTCATATAGTTCTTTATCATTTTTTAAAGCCTCTGAGTATTCTTTATACAATACCTCATGTGCTTTATATCTTTTAGTCATGGTATCATAAAGGTCATTGGCAAGTTTTGTTAACTCTTGATTATCTAAATCATCTTTAATTACAGACACTTTCTTAAATTCCTTTTCAGAATCCTTTATGCTCTTTGTTTCTTTTTCCATTAGTGTTTTTCTTTTCTCAGTCAAAGTCAGTGCTTTGTCGGAGAGCTTAACAATTTGGTCATATTCTTTCATTCCTAGCTTGATTATCTGATCATATAGAACTTTCTCTTCTTCCTCTAACTTAACTAGGGGGTCCTGCTGTTCCTCAAAAACCTTTTCTTTGTCTACAACCTTCTCCAAAACATCATACATCTTTTCTTCAGGTGTTTCTTTAGCCTGGCATCCAGATATAATAAAAATGACAGCTATTACAGAAATAAAAAAACGCCATTTGCTTTTAAATAACACAATACACCCTCCAATCTTACTCAACTCCTACTATATCGATACTTGGAATATTTGACAATATTGAGCACCATTTAGAGTTGGATATGTATATCATGAATCAATGATTAACATTTTATCTATTGTTTGATAGACTATGGTTACCAATTACTTTTTTGAACACAGGAGTGAAAGTTATGTTAACGATGGAGGATATTATTCGAGATGGCCATCCAACTCTTAGGAAAGTGGCTGCGGAAGTTGTTATGCCGCCATCTGAAGAAGATAAACAAATTTTATCCAGCTTGCTGGAATACGTTATAAACAGCCAGAATAGCGAAATTGCAACAAAATTTGGTTTACGTCCTGGAATAGGTTTAGCTGCTCCACAAATTAATGTTTCCAAACGAATGATTGCGGTGCATGTAACAGATGAAAAAGGTGTGCTCTATAGCTACGCTCTTTTTAATCCAAAGATCGTAAGTCATTCCGTTGAAAAAGCATATTTACAAACAGGTGAAGGGTGTCTCTCAGTAGACGAAGCGATTCCAGGGTTTGTTCCTCGGTATGCAAGAATTACAGTAAAAGGCATTAATCTTGATGGCCAAGAGGTTAAAATTCGTTTAAAGGGTTTACCTGCTATTTGTTTTCAACATGAAATCGACCACTTAAATGGAGTTATGTTTTACGACTATATTGATAAACAAGAACCATTAAGACCAATTGATGGGGCAACAGCAATTGAACGTTAAAAGATGGCTGACTCAGGTAGAGTCAGCCATCTTTTATTTTATATTAACTGAAGTTCCTTTAATCCGTTCCATATACCATTCTCAGATACATCAGTCGTAATTAGGTCTGCATGGGCCTTAGCTTCTGCTACCCCATTCCCCATTGCCACACCTGTTCCAACGGCTTTTAACATTTCTAAATCATTCATCCCGTCGCCAAATGCGTATACATCCTTTAATTCAAAACCTAACCGTTCAATCATTTTTTTAATACCTTCTGCCTTTGATCCTCCCTTTGGTAAAATATCAACGGAATAAGGGTGCCATCGAATAAAATTAAAATTCGGATAATCAACCGCGTATTTCTGTTCCTCCAGTTCCTTACAAAAAAGGAGGGACTGATACATTTTACGATTCACATAAAATCTTGCATCTTCATCTGGATGTATAAAATTCAAACTTCCTAAACTTTCTTCAATATAAGGATGATGCTGTACACTTGATTTCATTGTCTTATCATTCATAAAGACTAACGGATGTTCGTTTGTTTTAGCCTGCTGAAAAAGTCTTTCTAATTCTTTTTCATTTAAGGTGTTCTCATATATTATCTCATTCTCAAAGACTACAAATTGCCCGTTAAAACTTACGAAAGAGTCAATCTCTAATTCCTCCCGTAAACCTGTGAACATAAATGGGGCTCTGCCTGTAGCTATGGCCACAAAAACTCCATTATCCTTTAACAGTTGGAGAGCCTTCTTTGTACTTGCAGGAAGATTTTTTTCATGATCAAGCAGTGTCCCATCTATATCAAAAAATACAATTTTTCTCATACTAAAATAACTCCTTTTGCTCGAACTATGCTGTGAAGGTTGCGTTTGATTTTTCCTTTGATTTGATGGTTGAAATATATACACCAGCAAATATGATAAGTAATCCTACCAACATGGAAAGATGTAATTCTTCTTGTAATAAAGTAGTACCCCAGATTATTGCTGAAACGGGCACAAGATAGGTAACAAGAGAGGCAAATTCTGCACTACCTTCTTTCACTAAATAGTAATAAAGCAGATAGGCGATGCCCGATCCTAAAACTCCCAGCCCAACAAAGGGTCCTACGGTGTTCATATTGACAAAAGTTGTAAGTGAATGTGGCGTCTTAACAAGCACCATGATTAAGCTTAATCCAGTAGAAAATAGTAAAGTAAAGAACGAGGTTTCAAGCACAGATAAATGAGCTAAATATTTTTTAGACAGATGAGAACCAATTCCATAGCACAGAGTTGCACCTGTCATTAAAAGAATGCCGATTACATTTCCTGAATAAATATCCCCTAATTTAAAATCGGATAAAATAAAAATGCCGAGGAAACCAATCATTATGCCAATCCATTGATTCTTTCTTAGAGATGAAGAAAAAAAGAAAGCTCCAATGATTAAGGTCCAAATTGGTGTTGTTGCATTAATAATAGAAGCCATACCAGAAGTGAGTTTTGTTTCACTTGAACTAATCAGCAGCCATGGGAGGGCATTATTAGCTAACCCTACAAGCAACAATTGGAACCACGGAAGTGTATTTAGTTTCAATTTCTTCTTTTTCAATACCACAATTAATAGCAGTATCATTGACCCAAATAGACATCTGCCAAAAACTACCACCACAGGATCCATAGAGGTTAAAAGTAATTTTATAAATAAAAATGAAGTTCCCCAAATAAGGCTCAATACAGCCAATGCACTTAATAATTTTCCCATCTCACCATTCTTCCTTCTATTTAATTTATTCCTTTAAAACACTAAACCTTCTATTTATAAATGTCAATTTGTAATTAGTCATGAATCTTCCATGTTTATCCATGAAAAAATATGCGTTTTTATCATATCATAATAGTAAAAAAACCCTTTCTTTTTAAAAACCTGCAATATTCTACCATTGATTGCTTTACATTGGACAAGGATCGTATAAAATAAGAGGTAAGGAGATGATCCACTATGTTAAAGAAGCTCCGGAAAAAGCTCTTAAAACAGTGGAATGATTTACTAAGAAAGAAATCCATTGCCTAAATATTTCGAGCCCTTCAAACTTGCGAAGGGCTCCTTCGTTATTGTACATTGTAAAAACAGCGATTCTTTTACATACTTTTCATATTTAGTCCAAGGACTGCCAAAAAAAATAAATGAAAAAGATGAAAATGTTTTATATAATAGAAAAAGTTATGACCTAAGTTAGGAGCGATATTGTAATGATATTTAAAGTATATTTCCAACAAAGCATTAATGAAGTACCAGTTAGAGAAAACACAAAAACGATCTATGTTGAAGGCGAATCGGTTAGAGATGTCCGTACAAAAATTGCTGATCGTGGATTTAATGTTGAATTTGTACAGGAAGTAAAAGGAGCATTCTTAGAATATGAAAAACAAAATGAAGACTTTAAAGTATTGGAGATTGGATAATTTATGAAATTTGTAAAAAATGATCAAACTGCTGTTTTTGCCTTAGGTGGTTTAGGTGAAATTGGCAAAAATACGTATGCAGTGCAGTTCCAGGATGAAATCATCTTAATTGATGCTGGAATTAAGTTTCCCGAGGATGAGTTATTAGGTATCGATTATGTAATACCTGATTACACCTACCTCGTTAAAAATGAAGATAAAATTAAAGGTTTATTTGTCACACATGGACATGAGGATCACATTGGGGGAATTCCTTACTTACTTCGTGAGATTAATATTCCTATTTACGGTGGCAAATTGGCATTGGGTTTAATTAAAAATAAATTAGAAGAGCATGGCTTATTAAGAAATGCTAAACTAATTGAAATTAAAGAAGACGATATCATTAAATTCCGCAAAACATCGGTTACTTTTTTCCGTACTACTCACAGTATCCCTGACTCCTATGGTATTGTTGTGAAAACACCTCCTGGTCAAGTCGTTCATACAGGTGATTTTAAATTTGATTTTACCCCTGTTGGAGAGCCAGCGAATTTGACCAAAATGGCTGAAATCGGTAAAGAGGGAGTATTATGTTTACTTTCTGATAGTACGAACAGTGAAATACCAGATTTCACGATGTCAGAGCGTCGTGTAGGTGAAAGTATTCATGATATTTTCAGGAAAGTTGATGGCCGAATCATCTTCGCTACGTTTGCATCTAATATTCACAGACTGCAGCAAGTAGTGGAAGCAGCTGTTGTAAATGGTAGAAAGGTAGCTGTTTTTGGACGTAGTATGGAAGCAGCTATTAACATTGGACTTGAATTAGGTTATATTACTGCACCTAAGGAAACATTTATTGAAGCCAATCAAATTAATCGTCTTCCTGCAGATAAAGTCACGATCCTTTGTACAGGCAGTCAGGGTGAACCGATGGCAGCACTTTCAAGAATTGCTAATGGGACACACCGTCAAATTCAAATCATCCCTGGGGATACTGTTGTATTTTCTTCTTCACCAATTCCAGGGAATACAATCAGTGTTAGTAGAACAATTAATATGCTATATAGAGCTGGCGCAGAGGTTGTCCACGGTAAACTAAGTAATATCCATACTTCAGGTCACGGTGGACAAGAGGAACAAAAACTCATGCTGCGTTTAATCAGACCTAAATTCTTCATGCCAATCCATGGTGAATACCGGATGCAAAAAATGCATGCTAAGCTAGCAGTTGATTGTGGGGTAGAAGAGGAAAATTGCTTTATAATGGACAATGGTGAAGTATTAGCCCTCTCTGAAAATACAGCACAGGTTGCAGGGAAAATCCCTTCCGGCTCTGTCTATATTGATGGGAGCGGCGTAGGTGATATCGGAAATATCGTTCTCCGCGATAGAAGAATTCTTTCAGAAGAAGGTTTAGTCGTTGTCGTAGTAAGCATTAATATGAAAGAATTTAAAATAGCCTCAGGACCAGATCTTATTTCTCGTGGCTTTGTTTATATGAGAGAATCTGGTGATCTAATCAATGATGCACAGAACTTAATTACTAAACACTTAAATAAGGTTATGGAACGAAAAACAAGCCAATGGTCTGAAATTAAAAATGAAATTACAGATACGTTAGCACCATTCCTTTATGAAAAAACAAAACGTAGACCGATGATTCTTCCAATCATTATGGAAGTGTAAAGCAGAAAAAAAGCTCCAGCCAAGAGGCTGGAGCTTTTACTTTATTCAAGGACCTTCTTTTCAAATCGGTCAATATCGGTATCATTTCCAATAACGATTAATACATCATTAAGGTAAATTGTTTCCTTTGCTTGCGGAGAAACAATAATTTCTTCCCCTCTTTTAATTGCAACAATATTAAGCCCATACTTCTTACGGATATCCAAATCAATAATGGTGTGACCACTAAGCTTTCCGTTAGCAACGATCTCGACTATGCTATGCTCATCTGAGAGTTGTAGATAATCAACTACATTACTTGAGGCCATATTAGTTGCAATTCGCTTTCCCATATCCCTTTCCGGGTGTACAACATGGTCCGCTCCAATTTTCCTAAGGACTTTTTCATGATAATCATTTTGTGCTTTAACTGTAATACGCGCAACTCCTAGTTCCTTTAAGATCAGGGTAGTTAAAATGCTCGATTGAATGTCATCGCCAATGGCTACAATTACATGATCAAAATTTCGAATCCCGAGGCTCTTTAAAACATTTTCATCTGTTGTATCGCCAACCACAGCATGGGAAGCAATCATCGCATATTCATTCACTCGCTCTTCATTTACATCAATAGCCAATACTTCCATTCCTTCATCGGTTAGAGTCCGGCATATACTTCCTCCAAAACGTCCTAAACCTATTACCGCATAACTCTTCTTCATAATATGACTCCCCCGCTAACTCAAAAATCATTATGGTACTATCATAGCATTCTGATGCTTTGGAGCGCCACTATTCTTGTCTATTTCGTTTTCTTCTCCTGTTAATTAATAGGAATCCCAGGAAGCCGATGACTACCAATACTATAAGGATAGGCAGGTTACCAATAATAAAAACAACAAGACCTGACAAGAAAACTAAGAGCAAGTTCGTACTCTTCATAAATTGTTTTTTTGTTTTTTCCCATGTATTTAACTGGTCGTTATTAAGGTCTGGAACGCTCACCTTATTCTCGTAAAGGGTAATAGTGACAGTAGAAAGGGATGTTTGATTTTCTAGATATTTCATTCTCCCTTCAACGGTTTCAATTTCCTCCTGAACAACAGCTAAATCAGAGGATATTTTTAATAGATCTTCTGTTTTGGATGCATTTTTCATAAAAGCCAGGAGCCGCTCTTCAACCACTCTTTTTGATTTTAATCTTGATTCAAGGTCAACATATTCTTCCGTTACATCTTGCCCAGAAATGTTTCTTTGGAGTACTTCTACTGCTTCCCCTTCCGCATCATGTAGAAAGGTTTGAAAATATTTTTGCGGTATTCGTATAACAATCCTTCCGCTTAATTGTTCGTTACCCTCTTTTGCCACATTAGATTCTGAAATATAACCTCCATATTTTACTGCTTTTTCTTCTAAACTTTGCACTGTCTTCTCAAATTTCTTTACCCGGAGCTGCAAATCTGCCTGATAAATAACCATCTGACGGGTTACTTCTAGTTTACCAGGCTCGTTTGTTTGTTCCCCCTTTGCTTTTTCACCTGAAGCATTCATTGTTTCCTTTTGGCTGCCAGATTGAGCAGAATCCATAACGGCTTTGTCTTCATTCATCTTAGCCGATTCATTTTTGCTGCTAGCACTACATCCTGCTAAACCTATGCACATAACAAGTAAAAAAATTGGTACCCATTTAATTAATCTTTTCATTACCTTGACACCCCTTTATATCGTCTTTGCAAGGCAGAATACATACTGGAGGATCCAGTATTATTAATACGGACGATAAAATGGACACAAGGTTACAACACTACAAAAATAAATGGCTATATTAAAAGTGCCTGTTGATTTCCGCTCCAGGCACTTCGCTTTCCGCGGGCGTGCCGGGAAGCCTCCTCGTCGCTTTGCTCCTGCGGGGTCTCCCCTGCCCCGTACTCCCGCAGGAGTCTTCGTGCCTTCCACTCCAATCAACAGGGTATCAACAATACGCTTTAACATTACCGAATAAATAAAAACTGTCCGTTTGATGAAACGAACAGTTTTCCTTATCTTTTATTCTGTTTTTTCCAACTCATCTAGTACTCGATTTACGCGCTTTTCAAGCATTTTCATTCCACTTCCACCTGCTTGGAAATGTCGAAGTTTTCCTTCACGATCGAATACATAATAGGCAGGAACATATTGATTATCAAGTGCTTCAGTAAGCTTATGCTCACTATCAACAAAAATTGGTTGAGTGATACCGTGTTCAGCCGCTACTTGCTTGATATCTTCCAAGTTCAAGTCATTTTCAGAACGTGGCATATGAACGGCCACAACATTTAGCTTGTCCTTAAAATCATCACGGAATTGATTTACCTGTGGCATCGCTTCCTTACATAAATGACAGCTAACAGACCAGAAATGGATTAATGTTGGTTTCTCCCCAATCAAATCCTCTCTAGTCACTTGTCCGTTTAACCATTCTGTTGCACCCGTTAACTCCGGCATTGGTTCACGTAATTTCATCTAAAAATCCTCCTATTAAAAAGACCTAACACTTTAAAAAGGTTAGGTCTATCTTTTGTTTGTTAAAAATTAAACATTAAGTGTAGCTTGTCCAGGCTTCCAGTTAGCTGGGCAAAGACCACCAGTTTGTAATGCTTGAAGAACACGTAGTGTCTCATCTACGTCACGGCCAATGTTGTTGTGGTTAACAACAGAGTACATTAATTCGCCTTCTGGGCTGATGATGAATAATCCACGTAATGCAATACCTTCTTCTTCAATTAACACTCCATAGTCACGTGCTACAACATGGTTAGTGTCAGCAGCTAGTGGATAGTTTAAGTCGCCAAGTCCATTTTCTTTGCGATCTGTTTTAATCCAAGCAAGGTGAGTATGGATCGTATCAGTTGAAACGCCGATAACTTCTGCATCAAGATCTTCGAACTCATCATAACGATCAGACAATGCAGTGATTTCAGTTGGACATACAAATGTGAAGTCCATTGGATAGAAGAACAATACTGTCCATTTATCATTTTTCATGTTTTCTTCAAGACTTACTTTTTTAAATTCTTTGTTTGGCATAACAGCATCCATTTCAAATCGTGGAGCTTGTTTACCTACCATACGTTCTGGCATTTCGAATCCCTCCAATAATTAAATAATGAGTTTATAGCAAGTCTTATTTGCTATCCCTTTGACATTTTCATTATAGGATAAAGACTATTTTGAGTCAATATTAAATTATAATTAATTTAAATAAATATTAATTATTAACTATAACCTAAATCTCCCTTATTAAGTTTTGCCCTATTCGCAATAGAATAAACGACGATATGTAA
This sequence comes from Neobacillus phoenicis, assembly GCF_047302305.1. NCBI lineage: Bacteria > Bacillati > Bacillota > Bacilli > Caryophanales > Bacillaceae > Neobacillus > Neobacillus phoenicis. The sequence goes on from NZ_CP154847.1 coordinate 4,287,676, forward strand.
CAATATTCTTTTTATTCTATTTGATTTTATCATGTCTAAACGATAAGTTGAAATGATAAGGCTTGTATTACAGGTAACTTTCGTTTCCTTTAAACTCGATATATGTCGTCATAGCTTTTACTGCAACATCGATTGCACTTTCATTTGGATTTAATTTGGCATGATGTAAACCGAATGGTGAGTCTACACCAAGCCAAAACATCAGCCCCGGAATTTCTTTGAGCATATAACCAAAGTCTTCGCCAGTCATCGCTTCCTTACATTCAACCACACGGATATCAGTCTCTCTTTTGATGGTTTCAATGAATTCTTTTGTAATTGACTCATTATTATTTACCTGAAAATACATGGCACCATAATCAATTACCGCTTTACAGTCAAAGCCTGTTTCGATCCCTTTTACCAAGGCTTCTATCCGTTGTTTCACTTTTCGCATTGACTCTGGAGACAATGTCCGAATAGTCCCTTCAAGCCTTGCTTTCTCAGCAATAATATTTTGAACCGTTCCCCCTGTAATTTTTCCTACAGTCACTACAGCACTATCTAATGGGTCCACATTTCTTGAGATAATTGTTTGCAGCTGATTAACCAGCATGCATGCTGCAACAACCATATCATTTGTTTGGTGGGGATAGGCAGCATGACCTCCCTTTCCAATTAGGTCAATAAACAATTCTGAGGTATTGGCAAATAACAACCCAGGCTTTAATGCAATTGTTCCTACAGGATGCTCTGGTGCTATATGGAGAGCAAAAATCATATCCGGTTTCCATTCCTGCATAATGTCCGAATTCAACATTGGTTCTGCCCCTCCAGGACCTTCTTCAGCAGGTTGAAAAACAAATAAAAGATTATCATTAATTGGCTTCCGTATAAAATGAGTTAACACCCCAAGAGCAATGCTCATGTGGAAATCATGACCGCAAGCATGCATATTTGAATCGTGTTTAGAGGAAAAAGATAATCCCGTTTCCTCACTTATTGGAAGACCATCAATGTCTGTTCGGTATCCAATCGTTTTTTGAGGATTTAACCCCTGGAGCATGACAAATAACCCCGTCTTCCACTCCTTAATAGTAAGCCGTTCCTGTGGTAGAGATTTTAGATATGACAACAAATAAGCCTGTGTCTTGAACTCCTGAAAACCAAGTTCAGGAATTTGATGTAAATCACGTCTGATTTTAATTAATTCATTCACTACCTTCACCCTCTTCTCTCCTATAAAACAAGCGTGGAGAAGCTCCACGCTTTGTATTGTTCTTCTTATAATTGACGAAGCTCTTGCATTATTTCAGTTTTTGATTTTGTTTTTTCGTCTATATCCTTGATTTTCTTTGCAGGCGTTCCTGCTACGACTGTGTACGGTGGAACGTCTTTTGTCACAACTGCTCCTGCAGCAACTACAGAGCCTGTACCAACTGTAACACCTTCAAGTACTACTGCATTCGCACCGATCAATACATCATCCTCAATGACAACAGGCTTAGCTGATGGTGGCTCAATTACTCCTGCCAATACAGTGCCAGCACCGATGTGGCAGTTTTTACCAACAGTTGCTCGACCTCCAAGAACAACACCCATATCGATCATTGTCTTCTCACCAATAACGGCACCAATATTAATTACTGCACCCATCATAATAACTGCGTTATCACCAATTTCCACCTGATCACGGATGATTACACCTGGTTCGATACGAGCATTGATGTTTTTAGTATCTAAAAGTGGAATAGCAGAATTTCTGCGGTCGTTTTCTAGTACATAATCTTCTATTTTTTCTTTATTCGCTTCTAATACTGCATTAATTTCTGACCATTCACCAAAAACTACACCCGTATTTCCGTTAATAAATACTTTAGAATCGCTGCCAAAATCTAATCCTTCTAAATCACCCTTCAAATACACTTTAACCGGAGTCGATTTTTTACTATTTTGGATAAAAGAGATAATTTCATTTGCATCGATCATTTTCATTTTGTTGCCCCCTATGTAGTTGTTCTAAAAAAGCAGAAGCGACGAGTCGCTTCAGTTATTATAGAAAATACTTTAACAAACAAAAGAGTTGAAAACAAGAAAAACAACATCAATCTTCTGAAGATTCGGCGATATGTTCCTTAATAAGTTCGACAAATGCTTGAACCTGCTTTAACTGGAAAGAAGATTCATAACCAAGTAGCCAGGTATCACGTTTTAATGCTTCATTATTCTCATTTACAAGAGGAATCTTGAAAATATCCCTCTCAGCCTTAGTTAAGGTAATTCCCGGTAAAATGGCATAGCCAATACCATTAAAAGCCATCTGTTTACAGGTTTCAATTTGGTCAACCACAACCGTTCTCTTTGGGGACATTTTAAAATTTCGCATCCACCAATCTTGAATCTCCTGATAGTAATTGGAATCACTTTTAAACTGAATAAAAGGGCGATCGGTCACCAAGACTTGCTCTGGTCTAGTAATTTCTCTGTCAACTAAATACAAAGGATCATTAAATAGGTGTACCTTTACCCCTTTCCAGTCCGGTGTTCCACGTATAATCCCAATATGAACCTGATCATCGTATAGGCATTTTAAAATCTCACTGCTCCATCCAGTTACTAAAGAAATTTTCGCTTGTGGATATTTATCAATAAACTTTTTTAAAACTTGTGGCAGCCAATTTTGTCCTACAATTGATGCAACAGCAATTTTTAATGTCCCTGATACACCTGATTGAAGGGAGTGAATTGTCTCACGAACCTTCTCCTGTTTTTTTAGTACATCATTAGCAAAATCTATTACATGTTCTCCAGATGGAGTTAAGGCTAACCCCTTTTGTGATCGAATAAATAATTTCGTACCCCATTCTTTTTCAATTGTTTGTAAGCGCTGTGAAAGAGCAGGTTGCGAAACAAACAGCCGCTCAGAAGCTTTTCGCATATTCATTTCTTGTGCCAGTACAGATAATAAGTAAAACTCTGATAATGAGGACAACGTTATCCCTCCTAAAAAAGCCCTGTGAACTTTACACAGAGCCTTCATCCTTCTTTTTCGGAATAAAAATTATTAAAATCAGACTAATTATAGCAAATGTAAGGACCACATAATAAACCGTATGTAAAGATAAGGTTAGCCCATCCTGTAAGATCCGTCGCACCCCTCCCGCGAGGTTTTCGCGCTCATTTGCCTTTAAGAGAATATTTGTATCGTCTACTACTAAAGATGGATCTTTTTGACTAAAGTAAGCATTCAATCTGTTATTAAGTATTCCTCCCAATAATGCTGCTCCAATTGTATTGCCCAGATTTCGCATGAACATGTTTGCTGCTGTGGCTATTCCTCTTTGCTGCCAGCTAACAGTACTTTGAATGGAAACAATAAATGCGGTTGATGTTAAGCCCATACCTACACCAACAAAAAAGGACCCCACAGCTGCCCATATTGGACCAGAAGAAGAAGACATCGTAACAAAAGCAAAACTCCCCAGGATCAAGAACACTCCACCAATCAGAGACGTTTTACGATAGCCCATCGAGATAAGCATCCTCCCTGCAAGTGTAGAGGCAATTGGCCAGCCAATAGACATCGTAGTTAATGTAAAACCGGCTATAATAGGTGTTTGTTCCATAACGCCTTGAACAAACGTTGGTAGAAAGCTTGATATTCCAATTAACATAATCCCAGTAGTCAATGAAGTTATATTAGCAATAAAAATGGAACGCTCTTTCCATATTGAAAATGGCATAACCGGCTCAATCGCACGACTTTCCTGAAAAACGAATGCAATCAATGTTAGTACTGATAAAACTAAAAGACTAATAATTTGCCATGATCCCCATTCCCAATGGCTTCCTGCTTCTACAAGGACAAACATGAGTGAGGATATAGTAATAGTTAATAAAGCCGCCCCAATATAATCAATGTCATGTTTTTTCTTTTCAACATTTTCATGGAGATACATCCATAGCCCTACTAAGGAGAGTATACCAAGAGGAATGTTTATCCAAAAAACATAATGCCAACTGACATATTGAACCAGTAATCCACCGACAGCAGGACCTGTAATGGCGGATATCCCCCATACACTTGATAGATACCCCTGAATCTTTGCTCTTTCTTCAGCTGTGTATATATCTCCGACAATAGTTGTCGCGATCGGCATAACAGCACCTGCACCGAATCCTTGAATCAATCGAAAGATGATGAGTGTTTTCATAGATGTCGCAAACCCACAAAGAATAGACCCTAGTAAGAAAATAATAATCCCAAACGTGAGAATCGGCTTCCGCCCGAACAAATCTGATAGTTTACCATAGATAAGTACCGTTATTGAATTCATTAAAAGGTAGGCAGAAAAAACCCAACTATAAAGTGTGAATCCACCCAAATCAGCTACTATTGCCGGCATCGCGGTTGAAACAATCGTTGCCTCAATCGCCCCCATAAACATAGCTAGCATAACAGACGCTAATACAAGTGGCTTTTTCGTTTGTTTTTTTCGGGCATTCCCTACTGCATTCTTAGTCGTGGCATCACTCATCCTAACACCTCATATCTAAATAAATACAGCTCCCTATTTGGGAGCTCTTACCATCCTATTTTTTAAACCTTTTTACTACTTTGTTTAGTTGGTTTAATACTGTGCTTCTTGGAAGTATGCCCTCAAAAAAACCTTCCTCTGTTTCCACACAAAGGAATGGATGGTTAACCAATAAATCCAAGCACCTATAGATTGAATCAGTCACTTTTACTCGAGGTATGGAACTCTTCATGACCTCTTCCACCCGTTTATTTTCAAGCGTTTCAAATTCAATCCGTTCAAGGCCCAAAATAGAATCCATTATGATGGGGGTACTGATTAACCCATGTAGCTTATAGTGCGGGTCTAATACAGGTATAGCAGTATAACCACTTTTTGTTAAGACCAACAATGCATGTTCGAGATTGTTTCCGATTTGCACATGTGCAACGCGCTCTGATGGTATCATTAATTCTTCTATCGTATACTCTAAAAATTCCCCGCTTGGAAGACTGATCATCGCCGAAAACTCCTCAATATTTGTTTTTCTACAGACTCATTTTATCATAGTTTTCGGGGGTCTGTTAAAAATTTAAATCAAATCCGAAAAAGAAAGGAACCCAAGGGTTCCTATTGAATCAAATCAAAAATTTCAATTGTAATCATATCAATATTATCAAATTGATATCTTTTTGGCTTTTCTTTCTCGTTATATATTTCTAATTCAAATGTTTCTGTTTTCGGATGAAATGTTACCTGACACTTTCTTTCACCATTTACCTCAAAATAGCGTTGTGCCGGTTCACCACTATTTGATTGTTCCTGAAGGTTTTTTAATCTTGTTAATATACCTTGAAGCTGTGACATTTGCTTCTTCTCCTTTCAAACACAAACAAACTGTATACAGTTATGTTTCTCATTTGGCCTAATTCTATCCAGATTGAAAATTTTTCAAATTTTAACAAACGATATAATTTATATGCCAATATTAAAAGAATAAAATAACAAACTCCATTTGTCCAAGTAAAAATAAAGAATTGGGTATTTTTTTTCGAAATTGCATAAAAAAATGGATCTCCTATTGAGACCCATCAGTAAAAAGTAATGGCAACGAAAAAAATGATGAAAAGAAGTAAAGCAAAAAAGATTCCGTAGGCTAAGAAAATTGGATTTTTTATATATGCATGCTTTTGTACATGTTTTTCTATTTGAGTATCCATATTCCCTTCAACCACTTTCTGCTGTCTACCTAAAACCAACGTATAAATAGCCGAAACGGCAAGAATTGCAATGATTAGAACTCCAAGAATATTGATAAACCCCATAAACAAAACCCCTTTTTAATGAAGTGTTCCGTACTGACCGGCTGTAGTTCCTTCTTCATTAAAATGCCACTCCAGGATTCTTTCTATTCAACCGTATGATTAAAGAAGTTGATCGTGCTCAAATAAATATTGGTACGAGATATCGATAAATAAATAATCATTTCCATTTATCGGAAACGAGAAAGTTCGAATGGTTTCACCTGTTTCAATGTCACAATATAAATCCGACAGGATACCTTTTTGATCATGACGCATTTTTATTATGTTTTCTAAAAAATAGGGACGCCAACTCCAATTTTTATTCATGTACTCAGATTGGCTGATCCAGCTATTTTTATCTTTAAAAATATTTGCAGACTTTTGAAAACCATCTTCGTCACATATATACATCCTAAATGCCACTTGATCCAGTTCTTTTATCAAAGCCTGAAAAAGTTCTTCATAAGTTACTTTTCTGTTTTTTAGTACTAACTCCTGAACCTTTGCTTGAAAGTTTTCAGCAGTGGTAAAAACAGCCTCTAACTTTTTCTTTTCATACGAAATAAAATCATGAAACTTTTCTTTTAACCGATTTTTTAATAAGTCACGTTCAATAAAAGCTGCAGATGGTGGGTGTAAGTAATATCCCTGATAATAATGACCTCCATTTTTCCAGGCAAATTGTAGCTGATAACTCATTTCAATATTTTCAAACAAAAGAGTAGCACCTATTTTCCTTGCAAAAAGCGATAAGGAAAATAAGACATCATTAAAGTTCATTCCAGTTGACGTTGATTTGAGCGGATGCAAATTGATCTTTAGTATATCTGGATTAAGCTGACCTAGACGTTCAAAATAATGGCTCTCACTGTCAACACTTGCTATGGCAATTTTAATACCATAGGTCCGGTAATACTGCAGTAGATGGTCAAATTGATCCACATCGCCATTGAAATTACGATCAGAGATTTCCAAAACTATTCGCTGAAGATTTAACCCTCTTTTCTCAAAACTTAATAGTTCCTGTAAAAAAGGTTCCCCGTGTTTATACATTAATAAATCGGCATTCCGATTTAAAAACAAGCGAATATCAGGATCCAATTCCAATGTTTTTTCAAGAGCCTTTTTAACAATAATTAAATCCACTTCGTATTTATATTCATCAGGGATCTCTTCGTCTTGAAAAAAAGGACCCAAACTTATAATATTGCCTTCAGATTGGTATCTACCTAGGACCTCATAGGCTATAACCCGCTGTTCATCGGCACTAAAAATCGGCTGAAAATAAGGAAAGCAATTTTCAACATCCGACAGGATATCCAAAGCATCCATCTAAGTACCTCCAAAAAAATATTTTCATTATACCATACGCGTACGTGCCGTTTCTCGTTCTTTTCCAAAAGGATACCATTATAGCAACATAGATACAATCACATCCTACATACAAGCCCTTAATTTTGACTTAAGCGTCTATAAAGCAGACGCTAATACTAAAAGATCAATGCTTTATATGAGGGTTAAAGGAGGATTATTTTTGAAGAAGCTTTGCTTGGTAGCCTTACTCCTTCCTATGTTTGGTTGCAGCCACTTTAATGCGAATACAAATTCTAGCTCTAACATTGAAAAAACAGAGTCTAGAGTACCGGAAAGTAAGATTTCTGAGGACAAATCACTGACCGTCCCTTTAACTAATAAATCAAATACCATAACCGACGTTAAAGACCAAATAATAAATGTAAAAAACAAGCCAATAAAGAGTAACTCTGTTAGTGCTCCACCGAAAAAAAATTCTGCCATGCTTAATGTAGTTTTAATCAAACAAAACCCGGAGTTGCGTTATGGGTGTGAAGTTACAAGTTTAGCGATGGTTTTGAATTATGCTGGCGTGAAAACCAACAAAATGGACCTTTACCGCTCTATCAAAAAAGACCCAGATCCGATTGTTCGTTCAACTAGAGGAGACATACTACGCTGGGGAAATCCTCATGATGGATTCGTCGGGGACATGACTGGTCGAAGAGCTGGGTATGCTGTGTTTGACAAACCGATGATTGCATTAATTAATCAAAAACTTCCGGGAAGAGCGGTTAATTTGACTAACCAACCATTTGACAAAGTATTAGAGCACGTAGCTGCGGGTTATCCAGTTGTAGTTTGGACGACTGGAGATTACCGACTCCCTGACCGGTGGGAAGGCTGGTACCATGGAAAACAATACATCAAGACACCTCTTGATTTACATGCGGTAGTGTTAGTCGGGTTTGATGCCAATTACGTGTATTTAAATGATCCACTATCAGGTAGAAAACAGGTGAGAGTTGGTAAAACACAGTTTATCTCCTCCTGGAAAGCCCTGCAAAGTAGGGCAGTAAGTTATAAATAATAAGGCAGTCAAATGACTGTCTCAGGCTGTCGAAAAGCTCTCGGCAGCCTTTTATATTATCTATACTCTTTAACGATTCACCGTATTAATTTACTATAACATTATTTTATTGCCTTCAATTTGTCTGTTGATTGGCGCTCCAGGCACTTCGCTTTCCGCGGGCGTGCAGGGGAGCCTCCTCGTCGCTACGCTCCTGCGGGGTCTCCCTTAGCTAATGTGGTTATGAATTTGTATTGATGAATAGATCCCTGTTAACCATCTTCTACGTTTGACTGATAAATATATTTATTTTTCGTTTCTTTTTGAAAAGATACATCCATTTTACAGCTTGTACACATTCAAAAAATAAAGTAAAAGTTGTTACACGACATGTAGAGGATGAGCATAAGGAAAAGGTAAGGTCAAATCAATTATCTAAATCGGCAAAAAATGCTTAATGAATTTAGAAAGGAAAAAATTGAGCGAAGCTTCGCATACTCAAAAGAGCTGCATGGGCTTCGCTAGTGGCTTTTACGGGGATTAATTGAATGTGAGTGAACATGCTCTTCTTACTTCAGCCTGCCAAAACATTGAAAAGATTGCAACACACTTAGCAAAGTTAGAAAAAGTGTGTTGCAAACCTAGGTTGATTTGCCCCTGTTGATTGGAGCGGAGGGCACTCGACTCCTGCGGGATGTAGAGGTCACTGGAGACCCCGCAGGAGCAAAAGCGACGAGGAGGCTCCAGGACCTCCCCGCGGAAAGCGAGTGCCCGGAGCGGAAATCAACAGGCCATTAAACAGGGACAATCTTTGGGAGCCAATTTGTTTGCCTTTATTAGTTTTTATTAGTATCTTTTGAACCCTATATGCATAAAAACTACCAAGTACCTTTTTCACTTGCAATATGGGGTAATTTTAAAGACAATATTAAAGGGCCCCTTTAGGTCCAATAACAGAAGGCTGGTAGAAATAATGGCTAAGCAGTCGAGGAGAACATTTCTAAAACGCTCATTCGGTTCATTTCTTACTGTTCTCGGAGTAAGTTCGGGGGGCTATCTTTATGCAAATCGCATTGAACCTTCATTACTCGATATCCAAGAACAACAAATAAAACACCCGTTAATCCCTAAAGGGTTTAATGGTATTAAGATGGTCCAATTTAGCGATACACACCTGGGATTTCAATACACTCTTAACCAATTCAAAGGGTTAGTCGATAAAATAAATACTATACAGCCAGATATTATTATATTTACTGGAGATTTAATGGACGAGCCAAATAAATACAAGGAAATGAATAAACTTGTAGGTCTTTTAGAAAAATTACATGCCCCCCTAGGAAAGTATTGCATATTTGGTAATCATGATCATGGTGGATATGGTTCAGACATTTACAGAAATATTATGGAAACCACTAATTTCAGCGTCTTACTAAATGCAGCAAAAGAGATTAAATTAAAGGATGGAAGTGCTATCTTTTTATTAGGAATTGATGATGCCATGTTAGGGAGGCCCAATTTACCTCTTGCCTTAAAAAATGTTCCTAGAGATTGTTTTAAGATCTTACTTTCACATGCCCCAGACCTTGCCGAAACAGCTGCACAATACCCGGTTAATTGGCAAATAAGCGGCCATAGCCATGGTGGACAAGTTAAACTTCCCTTCATTGGTCCGCTTGTTATTCCGCCTTATGCCAAAAACTATCCAGAGGGACTTTATACCATAGGAAATAATCACAAGTTAACTCTATATGTCAACAGAGGCATTGGAACGACTAGATTACCTTTTCGGTTTATGTCCAAACCAGAGCTAACCATTTTCACCTTATTCTCAACAGAAGACAAATAAAAAATCCTTATCAAATGACAAATGATAAGGATTTCCTCGTGTTAGTTTCCGGCATTTCTTTTCAAAAATTTCTTCTCAAGTTCATCAACAGGAATGGGTTTTGAGTAAAAATATCCTTGAATTTTATCACACTTCGCCTTAGCTAAAAATTCAACTTGTTGTTGACCCTCCACACCCTCAGCAATCACTTCCAACCCTAAACTTTGGCCTAAGTGTATAATCGACCTGATAATAGCAGCATCTTTTTGATCCACCAGAATATCTCTAATAAATGATTGATCGATTTTTAAGCCATCAATAGGAAATTGTTTTAAATAACTTAAGGACGAATAACCTGTTCCAAAGTCGTCAACTGAAATGGATACGCCTAGCTCCTTCAATTTTTTTAGAATAGGAATCGTTTCTTTTGTATCCTGCATGGCACCTTCAGTAATTTCAATACCTAAAGAAGAAGCTTGTATTCCATAGGTCTGGATCATTGATTGAATGAAAGGAACTAGGTTTAGATGCAAGAATTGTTTAGGCGATATATTTATCGCTACACGAATATCCCTATATCCCAAAGAATCCCAGGTGTGGATTTGTTGACAAGCCTTTTCAATTACCCAATAACCAATTGGGATGATTAGACCCGTATCTTCTGCCAAGGGAATAAATACATTAGGTGAAATAAACCCAAATTCACGATCTTTCCATCGCAGCAGGGCTTCAAAACTCTTTACTTCTCCTGTAGCGATAGTAACCTGGGGCTGATAAAACAAAGAGAGCTCATCTTTTTCAATAGCCTTTCGCAAGTGAGTCTCTAACGTAACCACATTGGTAAAGGCAGAATTCATATCAGTACGATAAAATTGAAAATGTGCCTTTCCTCTTTCCTTCACACGATAAAGTGCCTCGTCAGCGTTTTTGATCAGCATCTCGGCATCATTACCGTCATCGGGATATAAGCTTATACCTATGCTGGGTGAAATATAATACTCCTGGGTATTTAAATAAAAGGATTGTGAGAAGATAGAAAATACTTTTCTTACAAAAGAACTGGCCATTTCACGATTAGCCGCAAGCAAGAGCACAGTAAATTCGTCACCGCCTTGACGGTAAATATAGCATGTATCACTTTGAAATTGAGATAATCGATCAGCTACTTTTTTTAGAATCTCATCTCCTGCTAAATGACCGAGAGTATCGTTAAGGAACTTAAACCTGTCAAGATCGATTGAAATTAATGCAAACCCTTTTACTTTATTTTCAGGTGAATGAATTTGATCATTTAATTGTTCCAGTAGGGCTCTTCGATTTAATAATCCCGTTAATTGATCATGAAAGGCCATAAATTTTATCATTTCCATATTTTTAACTTTTTCTGATAGGTCCTTTAATATCACATATAGTCCTTTGATTTCGTTATGAATGACAATCGGAACTGTTTTAATATGGACAATAAGTAAATAGCCCTTCGAATGAATAACCTTACAATCATGTGCCTCAAGAGCTATGCCAGTACAGGATTTCTGTAAGAGTACTTTAAATTTCTCTATATCCCTGTCAGTTATAAAGTCGTAAATGGATCGATTGATCATCTGTTTTTCTGAGTAGCCGGTTAATAGTGAAGCAGCAGGATTGGCTTCTAGAATTTTCCCATTCAGGTTAATTGTAAAAATAGAATCAAGGTTATGTTCAATTATGGATCGATATCTCTGCTCGCTTTCAATAATTTTATTTTTCTCATTTAACCATTCAGTCACATCTCTTGTAACTGCCACAATATAACTAATGGAATTGTCTTGATCCAAAACGGGAGTTAAGAGAGTTTCACCGTAAATTGTTCTTCCATCCATTAATTCAAACTGGTCGTCGAAGGTTATGACTGTTTTCTTTTTTAATAATTTCTCATATTTTCGCTGAAGGGAATTTGCGAATGAAAGGGGCAGCACTTCGTGAAAGGTCTTTCCAATGGATTCCACAGAAAGATTAGCTTTTTTCATGCCAGATTCGTTGACAAATATATATCGAAACTGTGGTCCTTCCTCTACCTTCATAACAAAGACCATATCTTGAATGTGCTGAAAAATAATATCAAAGATAATCTTCTGTATTTTTCCGCTGGCTTTGCCAGAAGCTAATTCATTCGTTAATAAATTATTTAAATGCTCCATTAAATCATCCTTCAGCTGAAAAGTTCTGATTTCTTACTATAATATTTTTACATTCTAGTATTTCTATTTTACAATGAATTTAATTGAATGAAAGTATTTTATTGAAAATAATGATTATTTCGCCAAAATTTATCAGACCGAATTATTGCTATGTTTCTATTTTTTTAAAAAAGAGGTATAATATAGTTGCTTTAACAAAATGAAAGGAGAACATAACTTGAATCACGACCAGAAATATCCCCTATCCAAACTAAATCTAACCATCGAAAACCTCGCTCAAGCAGTCTTTATTGTGAATCGCCATGCAAAAACAGCAACTAATCCCAAATTCTTGTACAAATTAAAACAGGAATCATTAAAAAAATTAATTCAAGAAGGCAAGGCAAAAAAAGTAGGACTCCACTTTTCAGAAAACCCTAGAAACAGCCAACAGCAATCCGATGTGCTCGTTGAATGTGGCAGATACACCTTCCATATTCCTCCCATTAAATCTGATTTCCATGAACTTCCCCATCTTGGTAAACTTGATGGACGAGTAAGAAATCCAAAGGCGACCCTTTCACTAAGTTTTGCTAAAGCTTTATTGCAAGCCTACACAGGAATAACTGAAATAGAGAATACAACATCCGTATCCAAGAAAAATCAGCGACCATACCAAAAACCAATATTCAAGAAATTAGGAGAAAGATACTCTTAATAGGCTGTGTTAAGGGCTATGTTGTTCTATAAACAATGTTGATTGGAGCGAAGTGCCTGGAGCGGAAATCAACAGAGAATTTTAACAAAGTCAATTAGTTAAGAAGAAGGTGACCAAATACCAATGGTCACTTTTTTATTTATATGGCTCTGTTATCATTCATTGTTAATTTTTGTGTAGGCATGAGAATCATAAGGGGAGAAATTCCCGCTATAGTATAAAAAGTAAGCTTAATAAGCAGAAATAAGCGGAAAAATTCCCCTTAACTGCTCTAAAATAAGACAAAATCCAACGATTTGAATCAAATAAACGGAAAAAATACCCTTATTTTTAAGGAAATAAGGGTATTTCCCAATTTAAGCGGAATTTTTCCCTTTATATTTCAAACACTGTGAAACCAACAGTCAGTTATAACACAGCCATTGATATAAGAATTTCTTAAATTCGCTACAACTTCTTGATAATTTTGTGAACATAATCACAAGCCGATAGACTCTGGTTAAAAACAGCATTACAATACAGTCATAAGAAGTCATTCCAAAACATTAGTATAACTTTAAAGGAGGTGCTTTAATTATGAAAGGAACTGCCATTCTATTTCAGGAGCAGAACATTACATTTATTGAAGATGTTGAACATTCCTTTTACGAAGAAATAAAAGAGCAATGCAGTTGTGAGCAATGCAGTTGCAAGCTTGATGAGAAAGTCATTGAATTTGGTTCCGTGTCACCTGTATTTTGGCATGAAGATGACATCGACTGGGATTACGGTTATTAATCATACCCAAACATTTTGATATAAAATTCCCCTCCCCCTAAAAAACGGTCTGAGATTTCTCAGACCGTTTTTAATTTAATTGTTGATAGCTTGCTTACAAATTTTCTAAAATCATGATATCCTAAACGAAGATTAATCCTTAATTGGAAGGATGGACAAAAGTTGGAACATTTAGTGAATAACAGAGTTAAAAATATCGAAATCTCAGGAATCAGAAAATTCTTTAATATGGTTTCTCACATGGATGACCTTATCTCGTTTACCATAGGACAGCCTGATTTTCCTACACCAGAACATGTGAAAAATGCTGGGATTTCTGCGATTGAAAAAGATTTTACTTCCTATACTCACAATGCAGGAACAATTGAATTACGTAAGGCTGCTTGTGATTTTGTTGAAAAAAAATATGATTTGAAATATCACGCAGAGTCCGAAATAATTGTAACTGTTGGGGCAAGTGAGGCGATAGATATTGCTTTCCGAACCATACTGGCGGAAGGGACGGAAGTTATTTTACCTGGTCCTATTTATCCAGGATATGAACCCATTATCCGCATGATGGGTGCTGTACCAATACATGTAGATCTTAGAGAAAATCAATTTCGTTTCACTTTAGAAACGATAAAACCATATATCACTGAGAAGACACGATGTGTTGTGCTTCCCTATCCATCCAATCCCACTGGTGTCAGTCTTTCAGAGGCCGAGGTCAAAGATATCGCAAATTTTTTAAAAGATAAAGACATCTTTGTTCTTGCAGATGAAATCTACAGTGAGCTTACCTATGACCAGAAACACTCATCTATTGCGCGTTTCTTAAAAGAACAAACCATTGTGATTAATGGCCTTTCGAAATCCCACTCCATGACCGGCTGGAGAATAGGCTTTCTATTTGCACCAGAAAACCTTACAAAGCACATTTTAAAGGTGCATCAATATAATGTCTCATGCGCTAATTCGATTGCTCAAAAAGCCGCATTAGAGGCTTTAACAGTAGGGATAAATGATGCTTCTGCTATGAAAGAAGAATATGTGATAAGAAGGGATTATGTGTTTCAGCGGTTAACATCCATGGGCCTTGAAACAGTTAAGCCTGATGGAGCATTTTATTTCTTTGTTAAAATTCCTGAGGCAATTCCATTAAATAGCTTTGATTTTGCCATCAAACTGGTGAATGAAACAAAGGTTGCCGTAATTCCCGGCAGTGCATTTTCAGAATTTGGAGAAGGTTATTTCCGTCTATCCTTTGCCTGCTCCATGGAAACGCTAGAAAATGGGCTCGATCGAATGGAACAATTTATGAATACTTGGAAATAATCAAAACCCCTCATCTAAAAATGAGGGGTTTTGACTTAAAGGGAAGCTGTTATCCCATATATTTTCCGTTATTCTTAGGTGCTTTTTCTTTTTTAGCTTTATCTTTATGAATTTTATTGGTTGCAGCTGAGCCCATTTCATGTGCAAATTCTTCATTTAATACAGCCGAATCAAAACCCTTTTTGTTTTTTTGCTGTGGGTCATTCTTTTTTGTACGTTTAGCCATGATGATTCCTCCTGTCTTCTTAAGGTTTCAATACTAGTTTCTTAAAGACAAGAAGAATTTATGCTTGGGAGATTGTGGCCACCATGTATTAGATCTTCCAATATTTATATAGAGCTTGAGTGCCGCTGTCTTCTTCCCCCTTTTCAGCTAATTGTTCATAAAGCGACTTTGCCAATGCGAGTCCAGGCACGGGCATATCCATCCGCTCGGCCTCATCTAAAGCAATCCCCATATCCTTTATAAAATGTTTTATATAAAAACCAGGTTCAAAATTCCCTTTCAGCATCCTCGGTGCAAGATTGCTTAATGACCAGCTTCCCGCTGCTCCAGTGGTAATACTTTTTAATACGGTTTCAGGGTCAAGCCCTGCGTTTTCTGCATAGATTACTGCCTCACAGACACCAATCATGTTTGATGCAATGGCAATTTGATTGCACATTTTTGTATGCTGTCCTGCCCCTGGTTTTCCTTGATAAACAATATTTGTACCCAGAAGTTGCAGAAGAGGATATACCGCTTCAAATGCTTCCTTTTCACCACCCACCATAATGGATAGCTTTGCTTCCTTTGCACCTACATCTCCGCCAGAAACAGGGGCATCGATGCATTGAATCCCTCTTCTTTTGGCTTCTTCATATATTCTCATTGCTAAGGAAGGAGCAGAAGTCGTCATATCAATGAGGTAACTCCCTTCACTTCCATGTGGAATTAATCCATTTTCACCAAAATACACTTCCTCAACATCTACTGGATATCCGACAATGGTGAAAATCACATTTGCCTTCATTGCCACTTCTTTTGGGGTTTCAACCCACTCTGCGCCTCTCTCTACTAACTCATTTGCCTTTTCCTTTGTTCTAGAATAAATCACTAAAGGATAACCTGCGTCTAATAAATGACCAGCCATACTCTTTCCCATTACGCCAGTTCCAATAAAGCCAATTACGGTGTTTTCTGGATTATGCAAATTAATCTTCCTCTCCATGAGAATTTTTCTTTATTTTAGCACTTTCAGATTATTTTTAATAAAAATATGCATAAATAAAGACCGAACGTCCAGTCGTCCGGTCTCCGTGCTCCATCTCCAAATTTATGCACATATTAATGATGTCCTTACTTAATATAAAATAAACGATTATAATTCAGAAGAAAAATTTGTTAAGTAGGTTCGTCCAAATACTTCTTTATCATTAAATACTTCTATAGAGACTGCTTGATCTCTTTCAATCATATTTTTCAGCTCATAAATATGTAAATCCTTTTTCAATGGGAGTGGGTCCATAAAGATATATTTTTCGCCCTTTTTACTTACCTCTAAATACTCTCCATTAAGGACTTGTTCCTCACCATAAATAATTTCTCTTTTCCCAATAGCCGCAGCCAACTGATTATCATGGATCGTAACCTTCACTTTATACATTTGATGGCCTTCTAGAATCTCATTGTTTATTCGAAAGCGAAATTGTAGTTCATTGTTTTTTGTTAATAATGCATCTGCATACCGATTCACAATTAACTCATTTGAGAATAATAGCCCACAGCCACTTAAAAAAGTAATACAAAAAACTCCAATAAGTAAGGCATACATTTGATGAATTTTTCTTCGCATTCATAACACTCCCCTTTATTTTTACCATAGCCATAATTGAACGGTAATAAACGTAAAGAAAGGTTAATAAAGGAAAAAAATCACATAACTAAATAGCCTTTACCATTCCCCCATCTACTAGAAAAGAACTTCCAGTCATATAGGAGTTTGCATCAGATAGGAGAAATGCAGCAACATTAGCAAACTCCTCTGGTGTTCCGTATCTCTTCAATGGAATTCCTGCTTTTACCTGAAGTTCAACCGCTTCCCTCTCTACACCCAGCTTATCGGCATTCACTTGATCTAAATGTTTAACACGGTCAGTTGCAATTCTGCCAGGAGCAATCGTGTTAATTAAGATATTATAAGGCGCTAATTCTGATGCTAATGTTTTTGATAAGCCTATTATTCCTGTTCGAAATGTATTAGAAAGAATGAGACCGGGAATAGGCTCTTTAATTGAAGAGGAAGCTATATTTAGTATTTTTCCCCCTTGTTGCTTTAAGAAAGGCAGGGCAGCACGGATCATTCGTACATAGGATAACAAATTCAGTTCAAATGAAGTCTGCCAATCTTCGTCCGTTAGGTCTTCGAACGCTCCTGCTCGTGGACCACCGGCATTATTTACTAGCAAGTGGAGACCTCCGAAAGTTTCATTAGTTACAGTAACTAATTGATTAATATCATTTATGTTGGTAATATCCGCTTTTTGAAACGCCACTCGCCCATTACCAATTGACTGAAGTTCAATAGCTTTTTGTTTTAATTTTTCTTCTTCACGGCCTGAAATCATGACGTTGACACCTTCTTTTACAAGCCTTTCTGCGATTGCAAATCCTAGTCCTTGACTGGATGCTACAACTAAAGCTGATTTACCAGATAAATTTAGTTCCATATTGTATCAATTCCTCCTTTTAATTCTATCTTCAGTATACAAGATTTCCAAAGAAAGGTAGTGGTAGAAAACTCACAAAAAAGGCGGATAATTTGATCCGCCTTTTTTGTCAACATATATTTAGAATGTATGGCCAAGATCCTTCGCACGTGCAATAGCATTTTCTTTTATTTCTTGTGCTTTATCTGGCATTGCATTATGTCCTTCGACGAAAAGACCTTCGAGTTCATTGATACCAAAGAAGCTCATCATTACACTTATATAACGGTGACCCATTTCCATCTGTGCCGCTGGTCCCTCAGAATAGATTCCACCACGTGCTTGGATGTGTAGAGCCTTTTTGCCTGGTAAGAGTCCTACTGGCCCTTGCTCTGTATATTTAAACGTTTTACCTGCTACAGAAACAGAATCTAAATATGCTTTCATTACAGGTGGAAAGGAGAAGTTCCACAATGGTGTGACAAAAACATATTTATCAGCAGCGATAAATTGGTCACTTAATTCATTTAAACGGCTGACTTTTGCTTTCTCTTCAGATGAAAGTTCTTCAAAAGCTTGTCCAGAACGAAGCTTTCCCCATCCGCTGAAAACATCTGCATCGATATGAGGAATATTTTCACTGTATAAATCTACGTGAACCACTTCATCATTCGGATTATTTTCTTTATAGCTTTCTATAAATGCTTTACCAACTGCCATACTATAAGATTGTGATTCATCATGAGGATGTGCAGTAATGTATAATACTTGTGCCATTCTAATCACCTTTCTTGTTGTGTATTATCTCATATAGTTTGAATCAAAGTCTTATAAAATAAACAATCACATTTATTTTAATTTAAGATATCTCTAATTCAAGGTAATTATATAGGAGAGGAGACTTCCTTTCAAACAATCTGCTCTGTTAAAATAAGGCTCTGTTAAAATTGCCTGTTGATTTCCGCTCCAGGCACTTCGCTTTCCGTGGGCGTTTCGGCGAGCCTCGTCGGCGCTCACGCCTGCGGGGTCTCCCCTGAACCGTACTCCCACAGGAGTCTTCGTGCCTTCCGCTCCAATCAACAGGGTATAAAATTCAACACTGTTCTTTAACACAGCCAAAAATAAAAAAGGATTTGTCATGTGACAAACCCTAGCAGAGAACATTATTCATTTGTATCAAGTGAGTAAGGATTACGACCGATGTTTATTCTCATTTCATCAGTCATCTGGAATGGTTCAGTTACTACTGCCTCGTTTGTAGCTTGGCCAAGTTGAGAACTTCCATCATAATGTACAGGCTTTTGCTCCATTTCCCCTTTCACCTCCACTAATTCTTACACAGTTATCATATGTATATTTGTACCCATTTACCGCTATTTCTACTATCTCATAATACCTAAATAAATTAGATAAAATTAACAGAAATACAGGTCTTAATAACCATTATTATACTCCATTTGTCACACAAAAGACATAATTTTATTAAAAATAAAAATACTATTTCAGCATGTATATATAAAAAAGAGACTGACTAAAGTCAGTGTCTTTAACAAGCTGTCGAAAAACTATAGATAGCCTTTATTTCATATGAATCCTTTAACAATCCACTACGTTAATTTCATATGATCCTATTATTATAAATGTCTTCCAATAAGTATGTTGATTTCCGGTCCAGGCGGCTTCGCTTTCCGCGGGCGTGCCGGGGAAGCCTCCTCGTCGCTTGCGCTCCTGCGGGGTCTCCCCTGCCCCGTACTCCCGCAGGATCTTCGCCGCCTTCCGCTCCAATCAACATTGTGTATTCAATTATAACCTTCCATTCAAATAATAAATAAAAAAATAAGTGGTGAAATAAATGTTTAAGCCAAAAGAGTTTAGTCAAAATGAATATAGATTTGTGTCTATTGATGAATTAATTCTTTATCTATATCAGCAAAACCGCTTTATAAATTTAGGAAGAATTAAAAATTGAGCGAAGTATTACACACTCGAAAGAGCTTCATGAGCTTCTCTTCTGTTGGTTACGTGGATTGAAAGAGGCAAGTGACAGGTTCTCCTTACGGTTGCCTGACAAAATATAAAAAGTTTGCAACACATTTAAGGTTAGATAAGGTGTGTTGCAATACTTCAGGTTGATTTACCCCTGTTGATTGGAGCGGAGGGTACTCGACTCCTGTGGGATATAGAGGTCACTCGAGACACCAAAGGCGCAAAAGCGCCGAGGAGGCTCCAGGACCTCCTCGCGGAAAGCGAGTACCCGGAGCGGAAATCAACAGGCCTATTAGCAGGTAGAAACATTTAATATATCTCTGAGAAAAAATAAACTTTTTCGACAAGCTGAAAAAGAGACTGACTAAAGTCAGCCTCTTCAATGATTCATATTTTACTTAATAGCAGCATTAACTGCAGCAATTACTTGGTCAGTTGTTTGCATATTAAGAACTTCTTGAGCTAGCTTCTCCATGTCAGACTTATTTATATTCCGAATTAAGGAACGAGCTTTTAATATGGATGTTGCACTCATAGAGAATTCATCAAGTCCTAATCCTAAAAGTACAGGAATAGCTGTTTCATCCCCAGCCATTTCTCCGCACATACCTGCCCATTTACCTTCCGCATGCGCAGCATCGATTACCATTTTCACCAATCTTAAAATAGATGGGCTATATGGCTGATAGAGATACGACACTCGTTGGTTCATACGGTCAGCGGCCATTGTGTATTGAATCAAATCATTGGTTCCAATGCTGAAAAAGTCAACTTCTTTAGCAAATTGATCAGCTAAAACAGCAGTAGAAGGGATTTCAACCATAATACCTAACTCAATATGTTCGGCAACTTTCTGATTTTCTGCAATAAGCTTTTGCTTTTCCTCTTCAAGAATTGCTTTAGCTTCTCTGAATTCATCTAAGGTTGCAATCATAGGGAACATAATTTTTAGATTACCATAGCTACTGGCACGTAATAATGCACGAAGCTGGGTACGGAAAATATCTTGCTCTTCAAGACATAAACGGATTGCACGGAAGCCTAAGAATGGATTTAATTCTTTAGGCAGCTCAAGATAAGGAAGTTCTTTATCTCCACCGATATCAAGTGTCCTTACTACAACAGGTTTTCCACTCATACCTTCTAATACTGCCTTGTAAGCTTCAAATTGCTCTTCTTCTGTTGGAAGTTGGTCTCTACCCATGTAAAGGAATTCTGTTCTGTAAAGGCCTACCCCTTCACCACCATTTTCTTTTACTCCCTTTAAATCTTTAGGAGTTCCGATGTTGGCAGCCAACTCCACATGATGGTCATCAGCAGAAATAGTAGGTTCATTTACTAACTTCGCCCATTCTGCCTTTTGTACCTCATATTCTTCATGTGCCTTACGGTATTGTTCAACAAGTTCTGGTGTTGGATTAATATGAACTTCACCCTTTAAGCCGTCTACAACCACTAAGTCACCATTGTTAATTTCCTCTGTTGCTGTCTTTGTACCGACAACTGCAGGAATTTCCATTGAACGAGCCATAATAGCTGAATGAGATGTACGTCCACCAATATTAGTTGTAAAACCTTTCACAAACTGTCTGTTTAATTGTGCTGTATCTGAAGGAGTTAAGTCCTCAGCAACAATGATTACTTCCTCAGCAATCATGCTTGGATTGACAATATGAACACCCAATAAATGTGAAAGAACACGTTTCGTTACATCACGAATATCCGCTGCACGCTCTTTCATATATTCATTATCCATTTGTTCAAACATCATAATGAACATATCTGCTGTTTCCTTTAGAGCAGTCTCAGCATTCACATTTTCAGACTTTATTTTATCTTCAATCGGTGTATTTAACTCTGGATCACTTAATACAAGAAGATGTGCTTCGAAGATGGCTGCTTTATCTGCACCAAGGTCAATCTTGGCACGATCGCGAATAGCTTCTAATTCACTCTTTGATTGCGCCATCGCTTGACGAAAACGATCTACTTCTGCAGCAGAATCTTCAACTGTTACTTTTTCAAAAGATAAATCTGGCTCAACCAAACGATATGCCTTCGCAATGGCAATCCCGTTTGATGCAGCAATTCCATTTAAGAACGTCATTATTCTGCCAAACCTTCTTTTTTCAATGTTTCTGCTAAGCTGTTTAATGCCTCGTCTGCATCGTTGCCTTCAGCAGTGATCGCAATGTCAGCTCCTTGTCCTACACCTAGAGACATAACACCCATAATAGATTTTAAGTTAACTTTTTTGCCTTTATATTCTAATGTGATTTCAGAATCGAATCTGCTAGCTGTTTGCACTAATAAAGTTGCTGGTCTTGCGTGAATTCCTGTTTCTGCGATTACTTTAAATTGCTTTTCTGCCATGTTTAATCAAACTCCTTTAATAAGTAAATGTAGTTATTCTGACTTAATAAAAATAAACATTTCTTCTTATTTAGTCAACTAAATCAATAAAAGACTAAAGAAATAAAATCAACCCTTTTCAGCTTAATTTTTCCAAAAAACTAACCATTCATGTATTGATTTTAACCTCGTCATGATGTTTTTTTGTATACAAGTGCTAGAATATCATTTTAATTCATAGTAAACAACTGAAAAACTCAAAAAACATTATTGTTCACAAAACTGTCAAAAACTCTCAAAAACCACCAAAACACTTTAATTATTACAGTGCAAAAAGTTGTCTTTAGGACAACTTTTTAAGGATAACATTATTTAAAAACCATAGCAGCGTTAACCGCCCTTTTCCAGCCTTCGTATAATGTCTTGCGATTTTCATCTGTCATTTTTGGATTAAATTGGTGTTCAATAGCCCATTGCTTGGATATCTCCTCTTGATTATCCCAATAACCAACTGCGAGCCCTGCTAAATAGGCTGCTCCAAGTGCGGTAGTTTCATTGATGATAGGCCGTTCAACAGGAACATTTAAGATATCACTTTGGAAGGACATTAAAAAGTTATTTTTAACTGCTCCTCCATCCACTCGAAGTGTCTTTAATTCAATACGAGAATCAGCTTCCATCGCTGATAAAACGTCTTTTGTCTGATAGGCTAAGGATTCTAGTGTAGCTCGGACAAAATGCTCTTTTGATGTTCCTCGTGTTAATCCAAATACTGCTCCTCGAACATCACTATCCCAGTATGGAGTACCTAGACCAACAAATGCTGGAACAACATATACGCCTGCCGTTGAATCCACCTTTTCTGCATAATCCTCGCTATCCTTGGCGTCCTTCAATATTCTTAGCCCGTCCCGCAGCCATTGTATGGCTGACCCAGCAACAAAGATACTTCCTTCTAGGGCATAGTCAACTTTCCCATTTAATCCCCATGCAATAGTTGTTAGTAATCCATGTTCTGATTGAACGGCTTTCTCTCCAGTATTCATTAACATAAAGCAACCGGTACCATAGGTGTTTTTAGCCATTCCTTTTTCAAAACATGCCTGCCCGAAGAGCGCTGCTTGTTGATCTCCAGCAACACCGGCAATGGGAACTTCTTTCCCAAAAAAATGATAATCGACTGTATTTGCATATATTTCAGACGATGGTCGGACTTCTGGCAGCATAGTTTTTGGCACACCTAAAATATCTAGCAGTTCTTCATCCCATTTTAGTTCAAAAATATTAAACATTAGCGTACGGGATGCATTAGAATAATCTGTAACATGCGCTAGTCCACCGGAAAGCTTCCATATTAACCATGTATCAATGGTCCCAAATAGTAATTTTCCATCATTCGCTTTTTCACGTGCATCCTTTACATTGTCTAAAATCCACTTGACCTTTGTACCTGAGAAATAAGCGTCAATTAACAAGCCCGTTTTTTCACGGAATAATTGATTGTAACCTTTTTCTCTCAGTTCATCACAAATCCCGCTCGTCTGCCTTGACTGCCAAACTATCGCATTGTAAATTGGCTCACCAGTTTCCTTATCCCACACCACAGTAGTTTCACGCTGGTTAGTTATCCCGATGCCGGCAATTTGATTAGCTTTAATTCCTGATTCAGATAACACACCCGCAATAACTGAGAGAATGGAACCCCAAATCTCGTTAGGACTATGTTCTACCCATCCTGGTTGAGGAAAATACTGAGTAAATTCCTTTTGCGCTGTATGAATGATTTCACCTTTTTTATTAAAAAGAATTGCTCTCGAACTAGTTGTCCCTTGGTCAAGGGATAATATAAATTGTTCCAATCAAACCCCTCCCCATACTCTCCCGTAGGTTAGTGTTTTTCCTTTTTATGAATTTCTTTTAATTGCTGCTTTAACTGATGAATTTCCGCCTTAATATATGACTGTTCTTGATAAGAGGACTGTACATCCCCATAACGTACTTTTTCATATATGCCTATTATTTCATCTACTCCCACTAATCCAATTCTATTCCACCATTCCTCAAGCGATTCAGACGAAAGACGACCTAATTTTAATTTATGGGCGTATTTCTCGAGATTATAAATTTCCCTTCTAATATACTCCTCCGGTGGTCTACCTCTTTTTCGTAATCCCACCATCGAGTTTGTACTAAAGAAAGCATCGAAAATCTCTATCCGTGGGGTAGAGTTACTTTCTATCGCCTGTTGTTTTAGTCTTTTCTTATAGATTAAGTAGCCAATAATCCCTACAACTACCACAACTAGAATTAAGAGTAAGAAATCTATTGAGAAGGCTTGATCTTTATATTTACCCGCTTCATATTCCATATCACTTTCGAAGGGTTTTGGCACATATTCCTCATGCCCAAAAAGGCTGATAATGTATTCCAGGCCACTTAAGAGTGGTTTAGCAATTAGAATACTAAAAAGCATGACAATAACATGTAAGATGCTGAAAAAAGCGAGTTGAACATATTTCAGTAAAAATGTAAGTACTATTCCAATAATAGAGAATCCAGCAAGGATTTTCATAAAATATACAGCAAATTTAGTTTTGTCTGTTTGAATAGAATACCATTTACCATAAAAACTACCCAATAGGGCTAGTATTATTTGCGATATTAATAGATAAATCACTGCGTCTTGAAATGGATAGTGACTCAGCGCAGAATAGATGATTGCAATCAAACCAACCATAAAAGATAACAGTAATATTACCGCTTCAGATTGTAGCGTCACATCATCATACAATGAAATTCCCCGCCAAAATATGAATAAACCTATAATTAATCCAAAAAATAGAGAATGCTCAGCTTGATGATAAATATATAACAGCAATGGAAAAATTGTTACAATATAAACCCATTTACCCTTCTCACGTATTCTTACAAGAAGGCTTGCTAAAAAAATCATACCACCCATACAAGTAAGCACCAAAAAGGAAATAGGCGGGAATTCTTTTTTATTTATATAAAATAAAAAAAGCAAAAGAATCCCTACATTACATTCCAAGACAAATCGATAGGTTATGGAAGCGACACGTTTCATCATAGGCGTACCCTTCTATCATTTTGAATGACTAATTCACTAAGAACACCATGCTCCTGTTCAATAGTAAGCTCAAGCAGCTTAGCTCCTCTTTGTACGACCCTTAAGAGCATCCGATTATCTTCTACTGTCCTGATACCTGTGTGGATAAAAAAGGGTTGTGACGTTAGATGTCTATTATAAAAAGAAAGCATATATTCATATGGAATACTTGTATTTTGAGTACTAATGGAAGCCAGCATTTCCAATGCCTTTTGGAGCTGTTCTTTTCCTTCTCCTTTTGGAAGAAATAGAAAAGGAGTACTCCCTGCCGTCCGTACATTAATACATAAGGAATAAGGAATCTGTTTGTTACATGCATAATAAGCAATCTCGGTAATTCCACTAATTAATTTCTCGATTTGACTAGTAATAGAATGGCCATTCGATACATTTAACGCAATATTCCAGCCCTTTTCGGAAATTTTTTCAAAGACTTTTGTTTGTAGCGTTTGTTTTTTTGCACTCGCTTTCCAATGAATTCGATTAAAGCTATCCGAAGATACATAATCCCTTGTTCCCAAAGGACCTAGGCGATCTTCATAAACTGAAAAAGGAACCGCATTTACACCTTGTAGAACAGACAACTTCTCTATTAACCCTTTTACAGGAATAGGTTGGGGATAGACCACGGCTTGTTGCCTTAAGAACGTTTTTGATTCCAAAATGATTTCTCCGAATCCTAAAAGACTTGGTACATGAAATTCAAGCTTACGAATTCTGGCAATTCCCCTTCTACTAGCTCCGAAAGGAATGACTACCTGTTTTGTTTGTTTGCTAAAAATAGAAAACGGAATTGAAATATCATACATGGACGAATTAGATTCAATTTCTTCACCCTTTGGAACCACAAAATGATCAAAGTAGACTCTTAGATCACCCTTTAAGATAGGAAGCCCCTCATTCTTAAAAATGAATGACCATTGTCCATTATCCTCGATAAAAAAATGTTTTTTTTCATAAATATTATCTAAATAAAGCTTATCACCTGCTTTTTTTAGATAATAATTATTAGCGACCACAATGACTAGGAAAAATATAGCTAAGAAAAGGACTAATTTCGACTCCATATATATGCTGACAAAGATAAGGAGTATGGCAAAAATACTAATACCCGGAATCTTTCGGTCTTCTACCGAATATTTACTCCAAGTCATTCATTTGCCCCCACTTCTACTGGTACAGGAACTGAGCGGATGATTTCTTCAATAATAGTTTCAGGAGTTTTAGTTAAGGAGCTCTCAATTGATAAAAAGATCCTATGTCCTATAACATACGGAGCTACCGTTTTTACATCATCAGGGGTAACATATGTACGGCCATTCAAAAATGCTTTTCCTTGAGATGCTTTCATTAAGGCCAACGTTCCTCTTGGGCTCACTCCTAATTCAATACTGTTATGTTCCCGCGTTTTCCTTACTACAGTCAACAGATAATCCTCCATCTCATCTGAAATGTAAATGTCGTTGATGGCTCCCTTTAATTGTTCTATTTCTTGTGTAGAAAAGACTTGAGCAATCGTGCTCATTTTTTTATCCCCTCGATGAATTTGCATGATTCTCTTTTCATCCTCGTAAATTGGATAATCTACATTAATTTTAATGAAAAATCGGTCCATTTGAGCAACGGGCAGCGAAAAAGTCCCCTGCTGTGATTCAACGGGATTTTGTGTGGCAATTACCATGAAGGGTTCCATTAATTTAACCGTTTCCCCATCAATTGTTACTTGTCTTTCTTCCATTACTTCTAATAAACTGGACTGTGTTCTTGGTGTGGCCCTGTTGATTTCATCAGCTAAAACGATGTTGGCCATAATTGGACCTGGGCGTAATTCAAATTCCTGCCGCTTCGGATTAAAAAACTGAATTCCTGTAACATCACTTGGAAGGACATCGGGAGTAAATTGAATGCGCGAAAACTCCCCTCCAGTAGCAGTTGCAAAGCTCTTGGCAAGCATGGTTTTCCCTGTCCCGGGAACACTTTCAAGTAATATATGTCCATTAAATAATAAAGAAATTGCCATTAATTCTATTTCCGTATCCTTTCCGACAATCACTTTACTAATTTCTCGTTTTAATTCCGTAATTTTTTCTGTAAGAACCACTCTCTCATCCCCTTAGACGTGTAAATTATTTTGTAGTCTTATTTATTTTATCAAATTTTTCAATTTTTCCAAATATAAACAAAAAACCGCCCTAATAAAGCGGTTTGTTTCTACTATTAACTTCTTGGTTCTTTAAGGTACTGGTATAGCACATCTCCCCCTCGCTGACCAATTCCGCGGAAATGTTTGAAATCTTTTCTTTTTACAAGAACCTGGCGAAACTCCATAAAATCCTCATTCTTCACGTAATACTCTGATAGTTCACCTGTCATAAGTCTATTTAGAATGTCGGTTACATACTCTTCGTTCATTTCATAACACCACCTTTTTTACTATATATTTTAACGTATATTCCTTTATTAAAGTCAAATATCGCTTTCTTCTATTCTACTTATGGTAGCGTTTTCTATTCTTTTTTCAGATTTACTGAAATATTCATAGATAATTAACCAAATTGTCAAATAAAAGCCTTTACGAATTCCGAAAAGTAGTGCAAACTGGTATTTAACTGGTTTTATTATAGTTTTGTAGTAAAGGAGAGAGACTAAATGAAAAAAGCAGAAGTTGGGAATATCATAGAATTCCGTGGTGGTTTGCAAGGGATTGTTGAAAAGGTAAATGAAAATTCTGTAATAGTCGACCTAACATATATGGATAATTATCGTGATTTAGAATTGGATCAACGTACGGTTGTCAACCATAAAAACTATAAGGTAGTAAAAGAAAGCGCTTATTAATGGAATAATTTATTAGAAAAGGCAGTTTATCCTGCCTTTTCTTTTTTTATGAATCCCTTATTCTTTTCCCTTCCCTGCTTCGTTGGCAAGGTTTTTGAACGATTTTACTTTCCCATGTGGGTTTTGATCCTGTTTTCTAACTGTCCATTCCCGCTCTTGCTCACTTTTTGATTTGCTCATCCCTATCACTCCTTTCTAGGTTATTTTTTTCCTTTTTTTCTCTTCTTATCAGTCATTTTTGTGAATTCATTCATGTAAACATTTCCTTTGAAAATCATTTTTGATACAATAACTTTTATTGACTCTTAAAGGAGATGCACTAATGAAAAAAAACAACCTAGACATACGGCTTATTGTCGGGTTACTTGTTGCCCATATTCTCATCAGCTTTTCATTTCATGATAAAACCATATTTTGGTATATATTTTCCGGCTCCTTGCTCGTGTTAATTGCCTATGCTACTCTCCAAGGTGAAGTAGATGATGAAGTCCC
Organism: Neobacillus phoenicis; assembly: GCF_047302305.1. NCBI lineage: Bacteria > Bacillati > Bacillota > Bacilli > Caryophanales > Bacillaceae > Neobacillus > Neobacillus phoenicis. The sequence continues at coordinate 4,316,120 of NZ_CP154847.1, forward strand.
GTTAATTAAGTACTTCTTTTTAGGCGCTGTAAGTGGAGTTGTCCTCTATTTCGTTTTTTGGTTGGGTATTCAAGCAATGGAGTTACTTCACCTTCCATACAAAAGTGGTCTAAATAAATTGTACAAGTTGTATGCACCTTCGTTATTTTGGCAATACATTGCTTTAATATTAGTTGCTGCACCTGGAGAAGAGCTTTTCTGGCGTGGATTCATTCAGAAAAACATAATGAAATATTTTCCCCCATTAGTAAGTATTGTAATAGCTGCATTACTTTACGCCTCTGTTCACATTTATTCTGGTTCTTTTTTATTAGTTTTAGCTGCTTTTCTATCAGGTCTAACCTGGGGATTCCTCTATTACTGGAAAAAAAGCATGCCGCTTGTCATTGTTTCACATCTCATTTTCGATATCATGATTTTTATTATTTTACCGCTTCAATAATGTAAAAGAGGCTGACTTTGGAGTCAGCCTCTTTTACTTTTTTCAGTTGGTGTAAAAGGTTTCATCCAAAGTAAAACAAAAAATGTCATACAAATATATCCAAATAAAGGATATAAATACGATAAAAGAGTTCCATAATTCACAAGGCTGATAAGATAGGAAACGACAAAAATAGCCGTAACCGATACCATTGTTGGGATGGCCATATATTGTTTCAGCTGTCGATCAAGACCGAAAACATTCCCAATAACAGAAGTGAAGATCTCTCCATAAATGACAAGGACAAAAACGCCATAGAGAAATGGTGCTAAATTTTTCATAATAATGGCCATTGGAATTTCATATAATTCAAGATTTGGAAGCATAATTAATGTTGAATGACTGGCAATTAAGATCAGAGTCAAGGCCATTCCCCCAAGAATCCCCCCCCATTTAATTGTCCAATCATCTTTTATCTCTGATGCAATCGGTACTAGGACTGCTTGAGCTAAGCCAAGATTCAAGGCAGTATACGAAAACGGTGCCACGACACTTTTCCATCCATCTTCTGCATGAGGTATAAATAATAATTGATCCAAAAAATTAGGCATTTGAATGGAATAAGACATTAATATGAGACTAAAACAAATCATCAGTGGAACCACAAAACTATTCACTGCAAAAAGCCCCTTAGTTCCAATTAACATAACAATAATGGATAATCCGATCGTCAGAAACACACCCAGGTTTTTTGTAAGGCCTAGCTGCTCTTCAAAAACAGCACCAGCACCAGCAAGCATTACTGCACTTACCCCTAAAAGCATAAAGAGCATAAATATATTAATAACCCTACCCGGCCATTTGCCAAACAAGTACTCATTAAACTCTTGATATGATTTTGCGTTTATTTGTGCAGCAATTCTCATAAGCTTAGACCCCAATGCAATAAAGAGATAGCCGCTCATCAATATACTAATAAAGCCAAAGAATCCAAACCGTGAAAAGAACTCAACGATTTCCTTTCCTGTGGCGAATCCTGCTCCAATCACTGTTCCAACATAGACTGCCGCAATTTGAAAGGCTGCTGGCCAATTCTTCCTCACATCATCTCCCCCTTATCATCAATATATGAATGAAGGGACAAACAAAGACGAGCTTTTTTCTGTAATTGGTAACCATTTCTATAAACAAATCACTTGAAAGTCAAAAAAGGTCAGAGTATACTATGGTCATAAAGTCAAAGATAGTCAAAGTCAAACTTTGATTTTATTATTATTTCTATGTTAAAGCATTGTGATGTTTTACACACCTGTTGATAGGAGCGGAAGGCACGAAGACTCCTGTGGGAGTACGGTTCAGGGGAGACCCCACAGGCGTAAGCGCCGAGGAGGCTCTCCGAAACGCCCACGAACCGCTCGTGCCTGGAGCGGAAATCAACAGACAATTTTAATATATATAAAATTCACATACCTTTAAGGAGGTTATTTGCTTATGCTTTGTCAAAAATGTAATGTAAACCATGCAAATGTACAGTTAAATATGAATATCAATGGCCATCGTAAGGAAATAAAACTCTGTCAGGAATGCTATTTGAAGGAAAAGCAAACCTTGGGTTCTAGTTTGGGTTCACATATGAACTCTTTCCCTGGCTTTCCTTTTGAAAATTTGTTTATGAGTAACCACGTTCCACAGGATTATCAAATCAATGAACCATATACAACTCAACAAAAAGCTTCACATGGTGGATTTATCGATCAATTCGGTCGTAATCTAAGCAACATGGCGAAAGCAGGTCTTATAGACCCTGTTATCGGTCGAGATGAAGAAGTGAAACGTGTCATTGAAATTCTAAACAGAAGAAACAAAAACAACCCAGTATTGATCGGTGAACCAGGTGTAGGAAAAACAGCTATTGCAGAAGGTCTTGCCCTTAAGATTTCAGAAGGAGCGGTACCAGGAAAACTGAAGAATAAAGAGGTCTATCTATTAGATGTAGCCTCCCTCGTTTCTAATACTGGAATTCGTGGTCAGTTTGAAGAACGAATGAAAAAATTAATTTCTGAATTACAGGAACGTAAAAATATTATTCTTTTTATCGATGAAATTCATCTACTAGTTGGTGCCGGTTCTGCAGAAGGCTCAATGGATGCCGGAAATATTTTAAAACCTGCATTAGCACGTGGGGAATTACAAGTAGTTGGGGCAACAACCCTCAAAGAATATCGTCAGATTGAAAAGGATTCAGCCCTAGAACGCCGCTTCCAACCGGTGCATGTTCTTGAACCAACGCCGGAGGCAGCTATTGAAATTCTTAAAGGAATCCAAAAGAAGTATGAGGATTATCATGAAGTGGTATATTCTGATGAAGCCATCCATGCCTGTGTCCAATTGTCACAGCGCTATATTCAAGACCGCTACTTACCAGATAAGGCCATCGATTTACTTGATGAAGCTGGTTCAAAATTAAATTTAAACGCTGATTATAGAAGCACTGAACAAATTGAGTCCCGCTTAAAAGAGATTGCAGCTGCCAAGGAAGAAGCACTTAAAAAGGAACAATATGAAGCTGCAGCTAAACTCCGTGACGAAGAGGCACAGCTTGAGAAATCATTAAATACGGATACAAGCTCTGAAAGACCTGTTGTTCAGGTTTCACATATTCAAGAAATTATTGAACAAAAAACTGGGATTCCAGTAGGAAAACTGCAACAAGAAGAACAGTGTAAGATGATGGATTTGGAAGCAAATTTAAATCATAAAGTCATTGGGCAGGAAAAGGCTGTAAAAAAAGTAGCAAAAGCGATTAGACGCAGTCGTGCTGGCTTAAAGTCAAAGAATCGTCCGATTGGCTCCTTTCTCTTTGTTGGTCCTACTGGTGTCGGAAAAACAGAGCTTTCAAAAACACTTGCTGAAGAACTATTTGGTACGAAAGATGCCATGATTCGTCTGGATATGAGTGAATACATGGAAAAGCATAGTGTATCAAAATTAATTGGTTCACCTCCTGGTTATGTGGGTCACGATGAGGCAGGACAGCTTACCGAAAAAGTGCGCAGAAATCCTTACAGTATTATTTTGTTAGATGAAATTGAAAAGGCACATCCTGATGTTCAACATATGTTCCTGCAAATTCTTGAAGATGGCCGTCTTACAGATAGCCAAGGAAGAATAGTAAGCTTTAAGGATACAGTCATTATCATGACAAGTAATGCGGGGGTCGGTCATAAATCAATCCACGTTGGTTTTAGTACGAATGAAGCAGTTGAAGAGGCCAATATCCTTGACTCATTGGGCAGCTTCTTTAAACCGGAATTCCTAAATCGCTTTGATAATATCATTGAATTTAACGCATTGGACAAAGAAAATATCTTATATATCGTTGATTTAATGATAAATGAATTACAAGAAACCTTAGCCGAACAAAATATTGAGTTACACATTACGCCAGAAGCTAAAGAAAAGCTAGCTGATCTTGGTTACCACCCTGCTTTCGGTGCACGACCACTCCGCAGGGTCATCCAGGAACAACTCGAAGATACCATTGCTGACTTTATCTTAGAGCAACCAGATGCTAATAAGTTACATGCCATTTTAGAAGATGGGCAATTAAAAGTCGTTTCTGAAGTGGTTTCAGTTCAATAAAAAGGTGAAAGAGGCTGACTCAGTCAGCCTCTTTCATTTATTTCTTATAGTTTTGTATCCTCAATAGAATTGAGCCAATTCTCAATCTCACCAACTACTGATTCTACACAGCCGTTTTCAAATGGAGAAATGAGGTTTGCGGCTTTCACTAACTTAGTAAATGACATACTTCCACCAAGCTTACATAGATTCACATAATCGTTCCAAGCCTCTTCTTGATTTTCTCTTGAACGTTTCCAAAATTGGAAGGCACAAATTTGTGCAAGCGTGTAATCAATATAATAAAATGGCGAATTGTATATATGACTTTGACGCTGCCAGAAACCACCGTTTTCTAAGTATTCATTCCCATCATAATCCTTATGGGGTAAGTATTTTTTCTCAATCTCACGCCACTGGAGATTACGTTCCTTCGGTGTTGCTGTAGGATTTTCATATACCCAATGCTGGTACTCATCCACGGAGACTCCATAAGGAAGGAATAGTAGGGCCTCGCTTAAATGCGAGAACTTATACTTATCTGTGTCCTCCTTGAAGAAAAGCTCCATCCAAGGCCATGTGAAGAATTCCATACTCATGGAATGAATTTCACATGCTTCATAGGTTGGCCAATAGTATTCTGGAATTTCAAAGTGACGGCTAGAGTATACTTGGAAAGCATGCCCCGCTTCATGTGTTAATACATCGATGTCGCCAGATGTTCCATTAAAATTTGAAAAAATAAATGGCGCTTTATTGTTTTCAATAAATGTACAATAACCGCCCGCAGCTTTTCCTTTTTTTGCCACTAGATCCATAAGGTTATTATCTTGCATAAAACGGAAAAACGCTCCTGTTTCCTCTGAAAGTTCTTCGTACATTTTCTGTCCGTTTTCAATAATCCATTCCGGACTGCCTTTTGGAACAGCATTTCCTGTCTTAAAAATAAATCCCTCATCATAGTATTTCAATTGGTCTAATCCAATTCTCTCTTGCTGACGAGCTTTTAGTTTTGTAGCTATTGGAACAATAAAATCCTTCACCTGCTGACGGAAATTCGCTACCATTTCTGCATTGTAGTCTGTTCTCATCATTCGATAATAAGCTAACTCTACAAAGTTTCTGTACCCAAGCTTCTCGGCAATCTCTGTTCTTACTTTTACAAGCTCATCAAAAATCCGATCAAGCTCTGCTTGGTGTTCAGCTAAGAATCCAAACCTTGCCTCATTTGCCCGTTTTCTCATATCCCTATCAGTCGACTCAGTAAACGGTTGTAATTGTGTTAAGGTTCTCTCTTCACCTTCGAAATCAATCTTAGCTGATGCAATTAGCTTTGTATATTCTGTTGACAAACGATTTTCTTTTTGAAGTAATGGGACAATCTCCGGCTTAAATGTCTTAAGCTGACCCTCTGCCAGAGCAAAAAGCTGCTTGCCCCACTTTTCTTCTAACTCATGGCGGAATGTTGATTCTACCAATGCTTGATAATACTTTGTAGCTAGACCTTCAATTTCAGGCTGAATTTCATCCATATAATCTTGTTCTTTCTTATAAAACTCATCGTTTGTATCAATAGAATGACGAATGTAACATAAGTTGAACATGGTACCAAGGTCATTTCTAAGCGCGTTAATTTCGTGCATAACCCCACTTTGTTCTTCGACTGAAGCAGCATTTTTAAAACGCTCCAGTAATGCAACAAATTTAACCGATACTTCATCTAGATTTGGACGTACATATGTATAGTTTTCAAAGCTCATTAAACATCCCCCTATCTTCGTTTCTACCTTATAATTCTTCGACACTCTACCATCATATTCCTTTTACAAAAAAAATACGACCTTTTGGCCGTATTAAAATTTACCTGCAGGTATACCTAATTTTTTTAATAGATCAATCGCTTCCGACTTTTCCGAATCAGTTAGACTCGACATGAGCTGATCAATTTGCTTTGCATGTTCAGGAAAAATATCTTGAATAAAAGCTCTACCATCATCCGTAATTTGAGCATATGTTACTCTACGATCCTTAGGACACGCAATTCTTTTTAACATCCCTTTTTGCTCCAGCTTATCCACTACGTAAGTAATACTGCCGCTAGCTAGCAAAATTTTCCCGCCAATTTGCTGCATGGGCTGGTCTCCTTTATGATAAAGAAGCTCTAATACTGCAAATTCTGTAGGGTTTAAACCGCTTGCTTGAATCACTTTATTCACATGTTCATTAATCGCTTTATATGCTCTTGATAGGACAATAAATAACTTTAATGACTTAGCTACTGAATCATTCTCCATAAGAACTCATCCTTTAGATTTGTTTTAAAAATTATCTTGATTTCAAAATTATTATAAAAAAATTTTATTATGATGTCAATTTTCCAATTAAAAAACGAGACACTATCCGGTCCCGTTTACTTTATTTTTACTATTGTTTCGTTTTGAATAATTCTTTGCTGTATCTCGTTAATCATTTGATTTAATCGTTCGTTTCTGTCTTCTGGTGCAATCTTTTTTTGAAATACAGAATAAAGAGTAATATCCCTTAGCTTTAAGAAGAGAGGTAAATGCTCCTCCCAATTTTCAGGCATTGTATTACACTCTTTATATCCTTCAATAAAATATGTAAGGAAATTACAAGCGAATTCTGTCTTTTCTAGTTCATCCGCATTCTGCATACCATTAAGAATAGAATAATAAAGTGGAATGGCAATATCCGATACAAACCAATGGTAGCTGCAATCATCAAAATCAAACACATGGACATTCTTGCCATCATAAAAGAAATTACCGGAATGGATATCAGTATGGATTAAACCAAAGTTATCCTTCGTTTGAGGAAGTTCCCTTAGCTCTTCCAATAGTTCATTTGTATTATTAATAATTTCCGGTTCGTCTGGAAAATACGCTTTAACATCAATGAGTTCTTCCTCATGCCAAAAAGGACGTAATTTCATCCCTTTTTTCGGCTGATACTCCTTCGTTACAGCATGCATATGTCCCGTTACTCTACCCCAAGCATAAAATAATTCATTATTGTATTGCTCAGAATTGATTTTAACAGGAAATCCCTCTGCTTTGGTGTAAAGACAAGCATAAAAACAGGACCCATCCGCTGCCTCAAGGGATTCTATTAATTGTCCCTTTTTGGAAAGAAATACTTTTGGACAATGAACACCATGTTCGTTCAAGTAGTTCATCCAATCTAACTCTGATTCTATTTCATCCTGGTTTCGATGCGAGCTATGGGTAATCCTTAAAACCAATGTCTGATCATTTCTGTATACCTCAAACACATAATTCTCAAAGTCACCCAATTTCTTTACTCTTGATTCTAATTCAAACCTTGTTAAGAATTGATTTAATACTTCTTGAGTAAATAAACCTTCAACTGACTTTTCCATAAATCCCCCTATGAAACAATTATTCTTTCATTATAGTTTAAAAATTCCGAAATTAAAAATAAATATTTCTTATTTCTGGCAATCGGTAGTAAGATATGGATAGAAAACTATTTGCATTTTTTACAAAGAAGGGATGTCAATGAGTCAGCAAGCTGCTTTACCTGTTAAAACCCCAAAAACCTCAGAGTCTACCATATTTAAAATTCTCTTTATCATCGGGCTATGTCATTTATTAAATGATGCGATTCAAGCTGTTGTACCCGCTATGTTCCCAATATTAGAGAAGTCGATGGGGTTAAGCTTTACCCAACTAGGGATCATTGCTTTTTCATTAAATATGGTCTCCTCTGTTATGCAGCCACTAGTTGGGTTCTTTACTGACAAAAAGCCTATGCCATATGCCTTGCCAATAGGACTTACTTTTACTCTAGTTGGAATACTTGGATTAGGATTTGCTTCCGATTTTGCATGGATTGTCTTAGCCGTTGTCTTGATTGGCCTCGGTTCAGCCGTGTTTCACCCTGAAGGCTCTAGGGTTGCCTATATGGCTGCAGGGAATCGCAGAGGTCTTGCACAATCCATTTACCAAGTCGGTGGAAATACTGGTCAGGCATTGGCCCCACTTATTACAGCACTTATCCTAGTTCCACTGGGACAGAGGGGTGCATCTTGGTTTACCTTTGTTGCTGCTCTTGCTGTAATTTTATTAATTTATATTGCAGGTTGGTATAATCAGAGATTAAATCATTCGCCTAGAACTGCAAAAGCAAAAAGAACAGGTATGAACCAAAAAGTGGGATTATCTAAAGAAGTCAAAAATACAATCGTCTTTATCTTATTACTAATATTTGCCAGGACTTGGTACACATCCGGAATGACCAATTTCTATACATTTTATGCAATAAAGGAGTATGGACTTACCATTAAACAGTCTCAGCTTTTCTTATTTGCCTTTCTTGTATCGGGAGCAATCGGTACATTCTTTGGTGGTCCGCTTTCTGACCGTTTTGGCAAAAAACAGATTATTTCCTTTTCGATGCTAGCAACTGTTCCTTTTTCGTTCCTCATACCTTATGTACCACCAACGATTGCCTTTATCTTTTTGATCTTTACCGGATTTATTTTGATGACTAGTTTTTCTGTAACGGTTGTCTATGCACAAGAATTAGTTCCTGGAAAGATTGGGACAATGTCTGGATTAACTGTAGGACTTGCATTTGGCATGGGGGCAATTGGTTCTGTGGGGTTAGGATCCATTGCTGACTGGATTGGTTTACACTCAATGATTACATGGCTAGGGGTACTCCCCTTACTCGGTTTAATCGCCTTTTTGCTTCCATCTGATCAGAAAGTGTGGGAATGGAATCAAATAAAGTAAGGATAGGCTAATGCCTATCCTTACTTTATTTCTTGTATTCTTTTATATAATTCAGCTTTTTCTTCATCTGTAAGCATTCTTTCTGCCATAGGGAATAGTACATTTTCTTCTTTAGAGAAATGCTCGGTTAAGATAAAATAGGCATTTTGGATTAATTCAGCTAACCTTTTCTTTTCTTCAGTTGATGCTTCAGTAACTTCTGCATTTGACAGGAATGAACCAATATTGGCCTTCGCTTGATCATGTTCATACTCCATTACCGCTATAGGTCCTGAGGTTGTTCCAATATAGGTTCCCATCATTGGGAAAAGAACGCCTTCTTCTCTTTCTGAATGTGGGTCTAAAGCGGCCTTAAAGGCTTTGACTTGCTCAATTAATTCAATAAAATCTTCTTCAACATTCAATTCTTGGTCAATATTTTGTGTTAAAGTATATAGCTTCTCTAATTGTTCTAATAATGGAGGATGTTCACTTTTAAGTTGTTTTAATCCTTCACTTAATTCAGCATGGGGCATACCGCCAAACCCACTCATGCAACCACTCATGATCATTCACCTCTAATATAATTTGTGTCCTAAGTATAAAACTTACTATGAAATAATGTAGTGATAGAGGTCACTTTTCTTTAAAAGACGAAAGGATGCCGTATTTTTGTCATTTTTATGAAACCGCTTTAATTTTTTTGAAAATTTAACATTTATTACACAAAAATTGTTTGAAAGTTTCATATAATGAAGATAGAACATGAAAGGGAGGTCAAAAACACATGAAAACCCCAAATTACCATGACTTTTACCAAAAGGCTTTAATCCCAATAGGTTTTAACGATTTAATGACTCTAAAGGAATCCGATGCTTCTATCCCTAATTCTCCTTATACACATTGGCTTATTGCTGTTGAAGGGGTACAACTCCCACAGCCTACCATTTACTATAACTGGAAAGTTAGCATATATCCGGCTGATAGTGACGGTGATTTCAATTGGAGAAAGCCATATTATTGTTCAGCGAATATGGAGTTAATGGATCATGCAAACAAACTAGCTGCTTCATTCGTTGCTTCAGGAAAAAAAGATGAGCTATCCTCCTCAACCCTACTAGAGAAAATTAGCTAAGCCTCTAACATACCAACCTTCTGCTTTACCTCTTTTTTATCCTCACTTGTGAAAAAACCTACATATAGTGATATTTAATATTTTTTTATATTAGTCTGTGTTAAACATGAATGTTGATTTCCGCTCCAGGCGCGAGCGGTTCGCGGGCGTGCCGGGGAGCCTCCTCGTCGCTTGCGCTCCTGCGTGGTCTCCCCTGCCCCGTACTCCCGCAGGAGTCTTCGCGCCCTCCACTCCAATCAACATTGACTATGAAAACAACATTAACCTTTAACACAGCCTTATATCAAAAAAAGTGTTGTTCACGGCAGAGCGCGAACAACACTTTTTCTATTATTCTATGCAAGTCTAAACACTATTCCATGTCCACCCTTTGGATACTCCCATTTGATGTTCTGGTACGGACAGCCAATCCGGCAGCTTCCGCATTCATGGCAGCCTTCGTAGCCAACCTGCATTCTTGTTCCTTCCCACTTATACACCTCAGCTGGGCAAAATACTGTACAAAGTTTATCGGGACATTGGGTCATACATACATCATGATCAAGCACAGTCAAATGAGACTTCGTGTCACACTTAAAACGGAGAAGATACTGTTTTTCTTCAATATTCTTCGTTGACATTATTTCACCGCCTTCCAAGCACGATAAATATCTTGCAACACTCGAAATGTTCCTTTTTCAGCTGTAACACTCTTCATAATTTGCTTTTGCTTTTCTCGTTTTGGTGTTCCATCTACTGTAAAGAATTTGCTCATAGCCTTATTCATCATTGGAACATACTCATTGAAGTATTGTGGATACTTTTCAAATGTATGTGCAGCATCTTTATATTTCTCTAAGTCTTTTATAATAAAGCTATCATATAACTTCTCACGGTAGAGATTTAAGCTGGACTCCGAATAATCGCCCCGATGTTTCGCCTCAATTACCGTTTCAGCTGCTAGTAAACCAGAATGCATGGCCATATTCGAACCTTCACGGTGGATAGCATTAACAAGCTGAGCAGCATCACCGATCACAACTACTCCATTTCCAGCAACCTTAGGAACCGAACGATAACCGCCTTCTGGAATGAGATGGGCAAGATACTCTGCAGATTCTCCACCCGCAATTAATGGTTTTACCATTGGGTGAGTTTTCAAGTAATCAAGCAGCTCATACGGCTTTAATTTTGCTTTAATCATACTGGAAAGAGTAGTACCTACCCCAATATTAATACTTTCTTTATTTGTGTAAATAAAAGCTGTTCCGAGGTTACCTTTTGTTGAATCCCCAAAGATCTCTATGGTACAGCCTTGGTTATCTTCCAGATTAAACCTATCATTAATCTTTTCTTTAGATAAATTCACCACTTCCATTACAGTCAAAGCCACTTCATCTGGTCGAAATTCTTTATGGAAGCCTAACTGTTTAGATAAGAGTGAGTTTACTCCGTCCGCAAGTACTACGACATCGGCGTATACTTCTCCATCTGGCCGGTCCGTTCGCACACCTACTACCTTGCCATTTTCAACAATACATTCTGTAACAACAGTTTCGTTGATTAGAAGCGCTCCAGCCTCGACTGCTTTTTGCGCAAACCACTGGTCAAACTGTGCTCTCAAAACAGTGAAGTTATTATAAGGTTCCACGGCCCACTCAAGACCTTTATAGCCGAAGGAAACAACTGATTCTTTATCCATCATCCAAAAACGCTGTTCAATCACTGGTCTCTCAAGAGGTGCTTCCTTCCAAAACTCAGGAATTAACTCTTCCATTTGCTTTCGATATAACACTCCACCCATTACGTTTTTGGCACCTGGGTATTCTCCTCTTTCGATAAGCAAAACGTTTAATCCATTTCTCGCACAAGTCAGAGCACAGGAGGTACCTGCAGGACCCGCACCAACGACAATCACATCAAATTTCTCAGGCATAGCTTACAACACCGCCTTTTTCTGATCTGAGCTGCTTAAATTGCTCGATTAGTTTAGGTAGAACTTCCAATGCATCTCCTACAATTCCATATGTTGCAACATCAAAAATTGGTGCATTTGGATCTTTGTTGATAGCGACGATGAACTCGGAGTTCTTCATACCAACTACATGTTGAATCGCTCCTGAAATACCAATAGCAAAATAAATCTTTGGGGTCACAGTTTCTCCCGTTTGACCGACTTGCTGTTCGTGCGGTAGCCATCCAGCTTCTACAACATCACGTGTACCGCCCACACTTGCCCCAATAGTTTCTGCCAACTCATGGATCAGCTGGAAGTTTTGAAAATCTCCCATACCTTTTCCACCACATACAATGACATGTGCCTCTGCTAAATTAGCTTTTTTTGTTACGTCATTCACAATTTGGAGTACTTTTGTCCGCATATCTTCTTCTTGCAGTGAAATTTTTTCTTCAATGACTTTACCAAGACGGCCTGCATCTGGGTCTAATGCCTTCATTACTTTTGGTCTAACAGTGGCCATTTGCGGTTGATGTTTTTTACATAGGATGGTAGCCATAATATTTCCACCAAATGCTGGTCTGCTTGCTTCTAGCAATCTATTATCAGTATCCACATCCAACATCGTTGTGTCCGCCGTTAAGCCTGTAGATAAATCGGTTGCGACCGCACTTGCTAAATCCTTTCCATTTGGTGTTGCTCCGTAAAGGATAATCTCTGGCATATATTTTTGAGCCAGCAGCATTACACCCTTCATATAAGATTCAGTCCGATAATCTTTCAATACCGGATGATCAATGACATACACCTCATCAGCACCATAGGCTATTACCTGATTGGCTAATGGATTAATTTCACTACCTAATAAGAATCCTGCTAAGGGGACTTGCAGTTTATCTGCCAGCTTTCTACCGGCACCAAGCAATTCGAGTGAAACGCCTTCTATTTTACCTTCGTTTTGTTCAATAAAGACCCAGACCCCACGATAATCGTCTAGATTCATGTAAACCCCTCCCTGCGGCAACTGATTAATCTTTGTTATTTAGATGACTGGATTGTTAACAGATCTTTTTTCTCTATTAACAATTCCATGAGCTGCTTCACTTGCTCATCAGCAGTACCCTCAAGTCTTTTACCACCCTCTGGTCGTGGAGGTGTAAACATTTTTCCTACAATGGTCGGTGAACCCTTAAGTCCTAATTGAGAACGTTCAACATTCTCAAGATCACTTACTGCCCAGATAACAGGTTCATATCTTGCTGCACTAATCATGTTCGTCATTGGCGAGTAGTCGATTTCATTTATTTCTTTTTCAACTGTTAATAAGCAAGGTAGCTCAGACTGAATGAGTTCATATCCGCTGGTTAATTTTCTTTTGATTAAAATGGTCTTCTCCACTTGATTAACTTCTGTAACTTCAATTACATTTGTAACTGGTGGAATATCCATCCTTCTTGCGATTCCTGGTCCAACCTGTCCTGTATCTCCGTCAATCGCATGTTTCCCACAAATCACTAAATCTACTGGTAGATCCTTCCCGATTCTTTCCAATGCTTTAGATAAGGCATAACTTGTTGCAAGTGTATCTGCACCCGCAAAGGCACGATCAGAAATCAAATAACCTCTATCTGCACCTATTTCAATACTTTTTTTAATTACAGCCGTTGCCTGCGGTGGTCCCATTGACAAAACCGATATGGTACCTCCCGTTTTTTCCTTAATTTTCACAGCCTCTTGAACAGCATGTGCATCATAAGGATTTAAAATAGCCGGAGCACTTCGGCGGTCGAGTGTGTTTGTTTTAGGATTAATTTTAATGATTTTTGTATCAGGTACTTGTTTGACACATACGACAATGTGCATGTAGGACTTTCCCTCCTCCATATAGTCTAAGATTGGTGAAAGCGTTTGCTTCCTTTGGTTATAAAAAATGCTTTTATTAACGATAATATGAACCGTAACACAAGCATAGTACCAAACAATGATGGTTTTCTTTTTTTTCTTCCAAAAATCAATGAAACTTCGGATAAACTAAATAAGCATGACAAACTTGGGTAGATTCTAGGGAGTAGGATTAAAATAATGATAAAAGTTGAAGTAACGACAAATTGTGGTAAGATATGTAGTTAATCATGATGTGAGATTGTATAAATATAGCACTAATATAACTATATGAAATATTGGGATATAAACAATGATAAAAATCACAGTACTGTCTAAAATTGTAGATTTTATGATTATAAGGAAGGAGGAAAGAAATGAAGGGGTTATTTTTGGGAGTGTACTCTCTGCTTTATCTACTGGAGCTGGAGCGTTACTGATCTTATTTATTCATCATTCTATTACGCATCGATGGAAGGACGTATTGTTAGCCTTTAGTGCAGGTATTATGATGGCAGCATCTACTATTGGGTTGATTCCGGAGGCCCTCAAATATGGAGGATATCTATCCCTTTTTGTCGGTGTTTGGTTAGGGGTAGGGGTACTAACTCTCTTGGAGAAAAATATTCCCCACATGGACTTACAACATAATAAAAAGGGAATTCATTTCGATGAAAAAGCTTTGTTAATTATCGCTGCTATTACTTTACATAATATCCCTGAAGGTCTATCTGTTGGTGTAAGCTATGCATCTGTAGAAGGAGATACTGGAAATTTGATCGCATTAGCAATCGGTTTTCAAAATGCTCCAGAAGGCCTTCTTGTCGCTCTCTTTTTAATAAACCAGCAAATTAGTAAATGGAAGGCCTTCATCATAGCGACCTTAACAGGTGCTATTGAAATTGTTACTTCATTATTAGGGTATTTTTTAACTTCATTTGTTCAAGGCCTTGTTCCATATGGCCTATCTTTTGCGGCAGGTGCGATGTTATTTATCATTTATAAAGAATTAATTCCCGAAAGTCACGGAGACGGAAATGAGCGGGTATCAACCTATGCGTTTATCGTGGGGCTGTTAATTATGGTGTTAATAATTGATATTTTTTAATAGGACAAGTATCTTCTCAATGTATTTTAGCTGCTTTGTACCTCTCCAAATTCCATTTAGACTAATACTTTTGGCCAAATCATAATCATTTGTTTAAAAGCAATTATAACTTCTTCATTTGGTCTGGAAGCTTGTCCCATTACCCTATGGTAATCATTAATTAATTCATCAAGCTCTTGGCTATATTTAATTGTTTCCTCACTTGTATAGCCCAACGTGTTTGCACAATTTATCATTAATTCCCTTTTGACCCTTATCTGTTCTATCATTTCATTTTGATTAATACTATCCTTGTACAATGTTATCCTCCTACTCATTACCCTGTTACTGTAATTCACTAAAAAAGTTGACTACTTGAAGAATTATGACAAGAATTTCTTTAAAAGTAAATACATTCGCAAAAGTAGACAAAACATTCTATTTCTTTCGTTTTTCGACAAATTTCTTCGATTTTTTCAAGCTTTTACGACAATTGTCTCCGACCCCCGTCGATTGCATAATGACAAAATTTACCACGGAAAATTAGTAAGGAAAATGATTGAACAAGTATCTTTTTTATGAATGGATTATTAAGCTAATGATAAAAATTTTTCCAAAATACTTCCAACTCCGAAAAATGAATTCAAAATAGATAAAAAAACTGACTACATCTGTTGCAGTCAGTTTTCCTTTTTTAAAGTTCTACTTCTTCTTTTTCGTAAATGGGAACCCAGCCTTCGGTTGTAACAAAAATTCTTACTGCAACAACCTTTCTGTCTTCTTCAAGTGTAAAATAATGTCTTGTATTTTCTGGTACAGAGATCAAATCACCAGGATTTAAATGAACTTCAAAAAACTCTCCATCTTTACCTTGAATAACAAATACCCCGTGACCACTTACAATAAAACGAACTTCATCATCTGTGTGATGGTGCTCGTTTTTAAAATTAGTAAGTAATACGTCAAGATTTGGTGTGTTTTCAGATAATGAGATTACATCCTGTGCTTTATAACCACGTCTGGCAGAAATATCTGCGATTTCGGTTTCGAAAGTGTTTAAGATTTCTTCTTTTTCTTCATCGCTTAAAAGATATTTTTCTACTAACGTTGCTGGAAGCTTGCTAATATCCCAGTTTTCATAAATAACTTCCTGACTTTCTAGGAAGCTTGCAACTGCCTCCGGCTCGTGAATTTGATCTTCTTTCTTTTGAAATGTAATATATGCCATTATAAATCAGCCTCTCCTGTATAAGTATTTTAAATGTAATCTTCATTTTGATTTCCGCTCCAGGTGCTTCAATTCAACTTACAGCTTTAACATATTTTTCTCTTTTAAACTACCTTAAATAATTGGTATGGTTTATGTTCGAGTAACCGCAGTTGGTAACGGAATAAAAATTCAGATGCCTCTAGGATTTTTTTTGCTTCAAATGCATTCCGTCCCCACACTGTAATTCCATGGTTTCGGATTAGTACAGCACCGCTGTCTTCGGAAACATGTTCTGAAAATTTATTTGCAAGTGTAGGAATGTGTGCATAATTTCTTATAATAGGTATCTTTAAAATGGCATCCTCTTCCCATTTATCAAAAGCCTTAATTAACTCTTGACCCTTGAAGGTAACCTCTCCATGATCACCATAGACCTCTGAAATCACATTATTATCAATGGTATGAACATGAAGACTACAACCTGCTTGTGTCTTGCGATAAATCTCCACATGAAGAAGTGTCTCTGCTGACGGTTTTAAATGTGTCTCTTCTACCGGTCTGCCAAATTCATCCACTAGTAAAAAATCCTCTGCAGTCCGCTTACGTTTATCCTTCCCGCTAGCAGTCACTAAAAATTGAAGCGGATGATCACTCACTTTAATGGCAAGGTTTCCACTTGTCCCCATAAACCAATCTCTCTCTGCCAATTCATCCTTAATATCGGCTAATTCTGCCCATCTTTCCTTTAACATGTTAGCTCACCCACCTCAATTCTTTTATTTATTTCCTCGATACAATCGAAGAAAGTATGAAACCCTTGATGGTTAATACCCCATTCCATACATTTTTCCAGAAGTAAATCCCTCGCTAACACAAAGTCAGCATGTTTAGCAGCCTCTAGGTCGGTTACAGAGTCGCCTATTACGATTTTAAAACTCCCCTTTGGATTGTTCAGTTTACGCATAATACTTGGCTTACAGCAACCACAATCATTGTTACAAGAGGAATCACATTCATGTGGCCAAAGTATATTAATTGTTTCTCCAGAAAAATCAGAATGATTACAATACACTCCATCAAAAGGAGCGTATTCTGCTAGGATCGGATGGACAAAAAAGTCTATACCGCCACTTACAATATAGAGGGGAATACCCTTTTCCCGAACATACCCTACAAACTCCTTAAAGCCAGGTCGGATTTTTGCATTTTCAATTGCAAATTCCGTTATTTCTTTCTTCTTATTACTAGGCAATAAGGAAAATAATTTCCCCACACCCTCATTCACTGAAATCTGACGAGAAAGAATTGAATCCTTTATTCCCACCCATTCAGGAGGAGCAAATTGTTTCATTATAGCAATGATGTTATCACTTTCTGTAATCGTTCCATCAAAGTCACAATAAATAACCGGCTTTGTCATTTAGACCGTCACCTCGGCATTTCCCCAAAGCTGAAGTGCCTTTTTAAGTTCAGGATACTGCTCCGCTCCTACTGAGAGTGTGTTTCCCTGAAGAATAGCATCCACTGCTTGTCGGAAGGCAAGGCCACCTCCCCGAGCACCGTCTGGATGCCCATGAACGCCACCACCTGCATTTATGACTGAGTCGATTCCAAAGTCACGAATTAACAAGGATACCAACCCTGGATGTATTCCTGCTGATGGCACTGGAAAGGCCTTTTTATAAACATCCTCTTTCGTGAGTTCAGCTGCAATCGAAAGTGCAGATGTTTTTTCTAATGCCACTGTTCCATATGGTGATGGGAACAGCGATAAATCGGCACCTGCATAACGTAAAAGCTTCCCAAGAAGCAAGGAATGGGAAAAGCCATATTGGGATGAAGAAGTTAACGCGCCGCTTACTGCTGGGTGTGCCATTAAAGGCAACCCAATCTCATAATCCTCTCTTAATTCTTGGAGGACATCTAATCCATAGGAGAAGACATTAAATAATAGTAAGTCTGCTCCCAGCTCAGCCGCTTTTTTTGCCTTGTCCTTAAGTTGTGAGGTTCTCCCAGTCAGGTTTACTGCGTACAGCGTTCTATGACCAGTCTCTTCCAGAACTTCATTTAACACTTGTTTTCCTTTTGTAATTCTTTTTTCAAAAGGTGTTAATTCATTTTCAAAGAGAATCTCATCATCTTTGACTAAATCAACACCACCAAGAGCTTGCTGCTTTAACTGTTCTACCAAAAAGTGTATGTCCTTACCAAGTACGCCTTTAAAGATGCTCATCACTAATGGTCTTTCATATACGTTTATTTTCTCTCGAATTCCATCAATACCGAATCTAGGACCAGGAAAATGACTCTTCAAACGATCATCAAACTGCAAATCTAGTAATTTTATTTTTCCATCTAAGGACAGTTTTCCGAAAACAGTGGTTAAGATCGCTGGCAAGTCGGAAGAGAAGTTAATGATTGGATAGGCAATTCGAATGATGGCTAGACCTTCTCTTTCAGAGTCTTTCCCTTCAATTGAAACGACTCGGCCTTTATGCTTGCGTAATTGGTTCTGCTCGAGCTCAGGAAGATTCGTCCAAGAACCTACCGTTAATCCAAGTGCAATTTCCTCTGCTTTTTTCTCCGGATATTTTTCATCATGTACAAGATATGTGGCAATTATTTCAGACATTTTTTCAACTTCCCTTCAGAAAACATAAAAAACCTCTTCGAAAAGAAGAGGTTAGCATCACAAACTAACATCTTCTCATCTTTCAGCCAGATTGCTGCAAGATTTAGCACCGTGCTTAACATTTGTTAAGTCGGTTGCCGGGCTTCATAGGGCTTTTCCCTCCACCTGCTCTTGATAAGAAAACGATTCGTATTTATTCACTTTTATAAGTTGTTAAACTTTATTTTGGATTATCGCAAGAAAAAAAACATTTGTCAACTTATTTTTTGAACATTTCTAAACAACTAATTCTTCTGACAGCTTCAGCTAACCGTTCTTCGGATGATAATAAGCCCACACGTACAAAGCCTTCACCATATTCACCAAAACCAATACCTGGTGCGACCATAATATGTGCTTGCTCAAGTAGAATTTCAGCAAACTGTCCAGATGTGTACCCAGAAGGTACCTTAAGCCATGCAAAAAAAGAACCCTTTGGTGCGGTTACATCCCATCCTATCGATCGAAGTCCTTTAATTAATACATTTCTTCTTCGCTCATATAGTTCATTCAATTCTCTAACACATTCTTGTGACGCAATTAAGGCTGTAGCAGCCGCTTCTTGAACCGCTCCGAACAAACTTACATACAGATGATCCTGTAGGAGTTCAATCGCAGAAATCACACTTTCATTACCTACTGCAAATCCTACACGCCAGCCAGCCATATTGTAGGTTTTAGATAAAGTATAAATTTCGATTCCTACTTCTTTAGCCCCTTCGGTTTCTAGGAAGCTTATCGGTCTCTGACCGTCGAAACCAATGGCACCGTAAGCAAAATCGTGAACAACGCAAATATTTTGATCGTTTGCCAGTTTCACAGTTTCTTTGAAAAATTCTTCAGTGGCCACAGCACCGGTAGGATTATTGGGGTAATTCAAAAACATTACCTTTGCTTTTAATAACGATTCGGAAGAAAGTTCGGTGTAGTCAGGTAAAAATGCATTTTCCTCCCTCAATGGCATGGTAACCATTTCCGCTTTTGCCAGAGCCACACCTGACCAATAATCTGGATAACCGGGATCTGGTACAAGAATGGTATCCCCTGGATTCAACAAGCACTGTGGAATTTCTACAAGCCCTGCTTTTCCTCCAAAAAGGATAGCCACTTCCTTATCAGGATTGATCGTTACTCCATACTCTCTCAAGTAAAAATCAGCTGCTGCCTGTTTTAAATATCTATGCCCCTGAAACGGAGAATATTTGTGATTGATGGGATTAGCTGCCGCCTCCTGTAATTTTGACACGATATGCTCTGGTGTCGGCTGATCTGGATTTCCTTGTCCTAAATTTATCACGTCATGCCCTTCGGCAATATACTCTCCAACCTTCTTTACAAGGCCTGCAAAAAATTGTTTTGGCAGACTATTTAATAGCTCTGATGGTGGAAATTGTTTCATCACTCTCTCACCTGCTTATTCATTACAAATTTTTGTTGAAATTCTAGTCACAAATGATATAACTTTTATAACAGCTTGTAAAGAAAAAATTCTGATATTTCGAACCGGAGGGAAAATTCTTTGAAATTAAACATATCTTGTATACAAATGGATATCGCCTTTGGTAATCCATATGAAAACTATCATTCTGCTGAAAGACTGATTGAAAAAGCAATGGAAACGAAGCCTGACATTCTCGTCTTACCTGAACTCTGGACTACCGGATATGACTTAACACGGCTTGATGAAATTGCAGATGACCAAGCGATACAAACGATTCAGTTTCTACAGGAGGCAGCAAAAAAATACCAAGTTCATTTCGTTGGAGGATCCGTTGCAGCCCGCAATGATAGCGGAGTAAAAAATACTTTGATTATCATTAACAACGAAGGCCAGTTGGTTCATCAATATAGTAAATTGCATTTATTCAAGCTTATGGATGAGCACCTTTATTTAGAGGCAGGTACAGAAAAAGGCCTATTCCAATTAGAAAATCGTCAGTTTGCGGGAGTCATTTGTTATGATATCCGTTTTCCTGAATGGATACGTACCCATACTTCACTTGGTGCTGAAGCACTATTTGTGGTCGCAGAATGGCCTGAACCACGTTTAGCACATTGGCGGGCCTTGTTAATATCTCGAGCAATTGAAAATCAATGTTATGTTGTTGCCTGCAACCGGTCTGGAAGTGATCCAAATAATAAATTTGCTGGTCACAGTATGATTATTGACCCTTGGGGAGAAGTGATTGCTGAAGCTGAGGATGAAGAGGAAATCCTATCTGCAGAATTAAACATGGACCTAGTTAAAGGTATACGCAAACAAATCCCTATTTTCGCAGATAGAAAGCCAGAATACTATCGTTAGAAGTTTCAAATTTAAAAATTAATAATATTTTCAAAATTTTATTGACACCTATCTTTTTATCCTGTTATAGTTTTTATCATACTGAAAAAATAGAATATTAGATTTACTCTTATCATGAGCTGGCTGAGGGATTTGGCCCTTTGAAGCCCAGCAACCGACCTTAACCCATCAAACGGGCGCTTTAATTATATTTCCTCAGGGGAATTCCCTACAAGGCACGGTGCTAATTCCAACAGAAGGATGTCCTTTCTGAGAGATAAGAGGTGCGAAGAAACATACATCTTCTAGCCTCTTTCAGACAAGAAAGAGGCTTTTTTGTGCGAAAAGTACAACAGAGCCTCCAAATTAAGGAGGTATTTATTATGAGTCTACTAAAACAGACAACGTACAAACCATTAACTGAAGCAACTGCAATCGAATTAGCAATTAATTTAAATATTTTCTCTGAAAAAGCAAACCTATCTTGTAAGGAAATTGGTGATGGCAATCTTAACCTTGTATTCCACTTGGTTGATCAAGAATCAGGAAAAAGTATCATTATCAAACAAGCTCTACCTTATGCAAAGGTCGTGGGTGAAAGCTGGCCACTAACACTTAAACGGGCGAAAATTGAAGCTGAAGCCTTAAAAAATTTTGGTCAAATTGCTCCAAATTTCGTACCAAAGGTATATTACACAGATGATGTTTTAGCTGTAACTGTAATGGAGGACTTATCCCATCTCTTAATTGCTAGAACAGGTTTTATTAAAGGTGCGACCTATCCTCTCATTTCTAAGCATTTAGGTGAGTATCTGGCTAGAACTTTATTTTTCACCTCAGATTATGCGCTAACTCCAGCGGAGAAAAAGGCAAAAGTTCAGCAATTTATTAACCCAGAGCTATGCAAGATTACTGAGGATTTAATTTTTACAGATCCATTTTTTGACGCAGAAACAAATGAATTTGAATCTGGGTTGCGTCCAGTAGTGGAAGATCTTTGGCAGGATGATGAGCTAAAGTTTCATGTTAATGTTTTGAAAAGAAGCTTCCTAAACGAGGCTGAATCACTTCTTCATGGCGACTTGCATACAGGAAGTGTCTTTGCTGACGATTCCGAAACAAAAGTAATTGACCCTGAATTTGCTTTTTACGGACCTGCTGGATTTGACATTGGTCAAGTTTTTGCTAATTTACTCTTCCAAGTCATTGTGAACGTGCCAAAACGTGAACTGTTTTTAACTCATATTGAAACTGTTTGGAATGTCTTTGAAGAGCACTATTCACAATTATGGAATACAGAAAACAAAGAACCATTAGCTAAGACCCCTTCATTCCTACGCTTTCAGCTGGCTAAATTCTTTGAGGATACAATCGGATTTGCTGGATGCGAGTTGATCAGAAGAACCATCGGCCTCGCCCATGTATCAGATTTGGATGGAATTGAGGATGAGCAGACAAGATTGGCAGCTAAGCGCCATTCTTTAGAACTTGGAAAAATCCTTGTAAAACAGAGAAAAGAAATAAAAGACCTCACTGCGTTCATTCGTACAGTTAGAGAAGGACTCTAGGAAACGGAATCCGATATGGGTTCAAAAAGGTCAGTCACATATGTTTCAGGCGTGAATTCACATAAGAATTCACGCTTTGATTCTTTTTATACATCAACTAGAATTCTACTATTAATGAAGGACAAAACTCTTAAGATTGCTTATGATCTGTCCTTCATAACTCTGATGAAGGACAAAACTTCATTAAATTACATAAAAAATGTCCTTCATAACACCTATGAAAGACAAAACTTCATTTAATTACATAAAAAATGTCCTTCATAACACCTATGAAAGACATAACTTCATTAAATTACATAAAAAATGGCCTTCATAACACCTATGAAAGACAAAACTTCATTTAATTACATAAAAAATGTCCTTCATAACACCTATGAAAGACATAACTTCATTAAATTACATAAAAAATGGCCTTCATAACACCTATGAGGGACAAACTCATTCACCCTCCTTTTTATTGTGGTTTTGCCCACATTTCTTCTGGGTTTAGTTCGTATATACTGTTTTCCCGATACATGTAATGATTTACTATGAATTCCCGACGTATGGTAGCATAATCATCATGGAATTGTTTGATATACTCGTTTAGTTCTTTTTCTTCATATTTTTTGCCTGCTTTTAGTCCCTTAACGATATGTTCAAAAACGATTAATTTCTTCTTCCTTTGAGCAGGAATGCTTTTTAATTTCCCATCTTTAGTAAAGAAATTCTCCAATACTTTTTGTCTCTCTAAACTAGATTCCACCATGTTCCCCAGCTCCTCTCCTCTTTTTTCAAGTAATTCCGTTAATACCTGTGCTTGTTGTTTAATCATGGATTCATTTAAATAGAAGTAAATCGTATTTTTATCTCTTCTTTCATATACCACATGAATTTCTCTCAGTTTTTTCAAATGATGTGTGATGGTTGGTGCTGTTAGACCTAGTTTACCTGCGATCGCCTGACCATGAAGAGGACCCTTAGCTAAAAGAGCAACGATCCTCACTCTCGTTGGATCACCCATTGTTTTATAAAACGCGACTAAACGGTTTAGCTGCATCATCGTATACACCTCTAATTTTGATATTCATCTAATTAGATATATATCAAACTTTAATTTTTCTGTCAATAAGAATATCAAAAGAAAAAGCAAAGTGCACAGAAAGCACTTTGCTTTTTCTATAAAACTTATAACATTGGACTTTCGTGTTTAGCTTTTAAACGCTGCCATCTTTTTTCTACTTCTGCTTCAAAATCTTCTAATATTGGCTTGTTTTCATCTTTTAGCAAATGTTTGGTTTTACCCATATATTTTAACCAATCAGCTAGTGGAATTCGTTTGTTCTTTTCTTCTGGGTTATACGTAATGTTTGTAACCCCTTGCTCTACTTCATAAAGTGGGAAGAAGCAGGAATTTACTGCCGTTTCAACGATTGTTGTACCGTAACGGTCATCAGATTTCCAGTTAAGCGGACAAGTGATTAGAAGCTTTCCATACACAGTTCCTACATTTTGCGCATACCACTGTGCTTTTGCTCCCTTCTTGATAAGGTCTTGTGGAAACGCCTCTGAACCTGTGAATACGTAAGGAATATTTGTTGAAGCCATAATTTGTGCTGTGTCCTTATGATGGAAGGCTTTTCCTCTCTGTGTC
Source organism: Neobacillus phoenicis (assembly GCF_047302305.1). Classification (NCBI taxonomy): domain Bacteria; kingdom Bacillati; phylum Bacillota; class Bacilli; order Caryophanales; family Bacillaceae; genus Neobacillus; species Neobacillus phoenicis. The sequence continues at coordinate 4,340,324 of NZ_CP154847.1, forward strand.
TTACCAACTCCAGAAGTACTTGTCATATGGCCAATTGGTGTAGAATAGGACATTTGAGAGCCTGTATTCATGTAACCTTCATTATCATATTCGAGCATAATCAATTTATGTTCACGAAGAGCAGTACCGATTGCAGATCCCATTCCGATGTCCATACCGCCATCTCCTGTAATCATAACAAACGTAGCATCATCTGATACTTGAATCTCCCCACGGCGTTTTAATTCCATGAAAGCCTCCACGGTACCTGATAAGGTTGCAGCACCATTTTGGAACAAGTTGTGCATCATCGTTTGCTTATGAGATGTATGCGGATAAGCTGTTGTTGTAACATAAGCACAACCTGTTTGGAATAGAGTAACAATATCTCCTTCAATCCCTTTGAAGAATAGCTCAAGTCCGGCAAAAATTCCACATCCAGGACAAGCTCCATGACCAGAAGCGATTCTCTTTGGTTTACCAGTAAGAGCTCGAAGCGGTGGGATTTTCACTTTTAACTTATTGGTTTCCTCATCCATTTTCACATCGATTAAACCTGATTTATACACATCTCCATGTTGCGGTAAAATAACCGGCTTAAGAATCTTTTCAGTGTTACCTGGAATATGGCCATAGTAATCAAATGGTTTTTCGGCGTAGCCTTTCTCCATCGTATCGATAGCCATTTCAAAGAACTTCTCAGCATCACTAGCATAGAAGTCTTTTCCTCCAAGACCGAAAACACGACTTAAAACAATCGTTTGGTTATTACGGTCATCTTGAAGAGCTGATTTCACTTCATGTGTTAAATTCGGACCATTAGCTCCATATGAATCGGCACGTTCCCCAATTAATAAGGATTTCACGTTTTTAAGAGCTTCACGAATTTCCTTCGCAGGGAATGGGCGGATAATATTCGGACTAATGACTCCTGCCTTAATTCCCTTTGCACGAAGCTGATCAACGACATCCTTAGCTGATTCAGCAGCGGAATTTAATAAGAATAACGCCACTTCTGCATCTTCCATATTATATAGGTCAAGGACTGGATATTCTCTACCAGATAGTTTCGAATATTCAGCAGCTACTTCTTTAAATACCTCACCAGCATTATACATGGCTTCGGATTGTTGGAAGTGATTATTAATAAAATCATCACCACTCATATGCGCACCAATGGTAACTGGTTTTTTAGGGTCTCTAGCAAAATTGTAATCCGTTGGGCACTCTCCAACAAATTGTTGAACAACACGGCGGTCCTTGAAGAATTCTACCCTCCGCTTTTGATGTGAAGTGAAGAATCCATCATACGCTACAATAACTGGTAAGCGTACCTTCGAATGCTCGGCAATTTTCAGTGCCATAATATTCATATCATAGACAGCTTGCGGTGTTTTGGCTGTTAAAATAACCCAGCCAGTGTTTAATGCATAATAAAGGTCAGAGTGGTCACCTCTAATATCTAGTGGACCGCTGACAGAACGTGTAACTAAATTCATTACCATTGGGAAACGTGTTCCTGATTGTACAGGAAGCTGTTCAATCATATATAGTAATCCATTTGCACTCGTTGCATTAAAAACACGGGCGCCTGTAGCAGCAGCGCCGTAGCAAATACCAGCTGAACCATGCTCACCATCTGCAGGGATTAATTTGATATCATGCTCGCCACGAGTCTTCATTTGGTCTAGGAATTGCGCTACCTCCGTAGAAGGTGTAATTGGGAAATACCCCATGATATGATAGTTGATTTGAGCAGCAGCCATGGCAGCCATTTCATTACCTGATTCAAAAGTTGAAATTTGTTCTGCCATCGCTTGAGTTGTTAATTTATCTTCTAAAGTTGCCATTAGAAACTACCTCCTGTAACATAAGGAAAGTTTTGCTTCACGCGGTTAGCGTCTGCATACCCAATCATTTCACGAAGATCACCAAGCGCATCTGTTGGACAAGCCTCCACGCATTTTAAACAGCCTTTGCAATATTGATAATCAATTCCCTTAAGGAACATTTGCTTTCGGCCACGCTTATCTTCTCCCTCTTCCCAAACGAAACAGAAATCTGGACATACGTTATCGCAGGCAGCACAATGTATGCATTTTTCTTGCTGGAATTCTGGAAGGAAACCTTGACGGGAACCACTTAAATCTTTAAAAATACTATTTGCCTGTGAAACTAGAACTCCTCCGATTTCCTGAGTTGTATACCCTAGCATCGGAAGTGGACGAGTGAAGGCTTTACCTTCCGCCCCTTCTGGAACTTCGTAGGTTTTAAATTTCACTTCATTATATCCACGATCAAACGTACGAATATTTGGTTCAACAAGATGCGGATATTTCTTTGTAAATGTTTTACGTATAACATCTCTCATTGATTCAGGATCTAAGAAATCTAGAATTCGGTATAAAGCACCGAGCATCGCTGTATTTACTTTAGTTTTTTCTTCAACCGCAATACTTAAGGCATCAATAATGGCTAAAGTTCCATTTTCTAGCTGTAAATCCCTTTTAACTTCATCAAAATCTCTTTCTGTATTGACTAAAACGATTCCCTCTGCATCTAAGCCACTGACAACATTAACTGTCTTATATAAGGCTTCGTGGAAAACACCAACGATATGTGGCTGTTCAATTGGACTATGGTCTCTAATTTCTACATCTGGTTCACAAAAACGGATAAAGCTCTTTACAGGAGAGCCCTTTTTTTCTGAGCCATAGGATGAAAAGTTGGAACCCTTCAACCCAAGACTAAGAACACCAGCTTCCGCCAACATTTTTCCAGCTAGGTTTGCACCTAAACCTCCGATTGATTCAAGTCGAATTTCAAAAAAACCAAGTTCATTTTTTTTCGGTAAAATAGACATAATGTCCCTCCCCATTGTTAAAAAGTGTACCCTTGGCTTTTTGGGCCTTATGGCTACTCTTATTCGTTCATAAAAATACCTTGAAAATGTCATAAAAAATTAACTTCCCCATGAACATTGTAAGACATTCAAAAATATTAAGCTGTGACAAAAGTCAAACAATGGAATAAATTTTTGAAACACATTTAAATTTTTCTGAAGAAACATTACTATAACTGGATTAATTCGTAACCTTCAATTATATAACAGATGACCATTTGTAATATAACAGTTCAAATCTATTGGACACAAAGACGATAATATGAATCCATAACCTTACAGCCTGTTTGTCTGCTATCTTTTTGGTAGAAAATAAGATATAATTATTTTTTGTTTTATCATTGAAAAGGAGCCAGTTTATGAATGTAATTTGTTCTACGTTGAATGCAAAGTTCATCCATACAAACCTTGCAATTCGCTATTTAAAGGCTTATGCCGCTCCCGAATTTACTATACAGCTCAAAGAATATACGATTAAAGACCCGGTTATGAACATTGTGTCAGACCTTTATCAATCCAAACCGGCCGTTATTGGATTTAGTTGTTATATTTGGAACATTGAAGAGACACTCAAAGTGGTCAATATGCTAAAAAAAATTGACCCTTCTATTTTGATTGTCTTAGGGGGACCTGAAGTTACCTACGATACGATGGAATGGATGGAAAAACATTCTGAGGTAGATTTTATTGTAATGGGTGAAGGTGAACTTACCTTTAAGCAGTTACTTACAGAAATTGAAACGAATAACAATTATCGCAACGTACATGGTATTGCTTATCGTTCTGAAGATAGGGTGATCATAACCCCTCAAATGAATAAGCTAGATCTTAAAGAGCTTCCATCACCCTACCGACTTCCTGAAGATATCCCTCACTTAGGTAAGCGGGTAACTTATATAGAAACTAGTAGAGGTTGTCCATTTAGCTGCCAGTTTTGCCTCTCATCCATTGAGGTAGGGGTAAGGTATTTTGATAGAGAAAAAATTAAATCTGATATTAGATATCTAATGGAAAACGGAGCAAAGACGATTAAATTTGTTGACCGTACCTTTAATATAAGCCGTAGTTATGCCATGGAAATGTTTCGTTTCTTAATTGACGAGCATCTACCTGGAACAGTTTTCCAATTCGAAATAACAGCTGATATTATGAGACCTGAAGTAATTGAATTCCTTAATCAAGAGGCGCCAAAAGGGCTTTTCCGATTTGAAATCGGGGTTCAGTCTACAAATGATTATACAAATGAATTAGTCATGCGGAAACAAAACTTTGCCAAGCTTACAAGAACAGTGACATTGGTAAAGGAAGGTAACAAGATCGATCAGCATTTAGATTTAATCGCAGGATTGCCTGAAGAGGACTATGCGTCTTTCCGAAAAACCTTTAACGATGTTTTTGAGATGAGGCCCGAGGAATTACAATTAGGATTCTTAAAAATGCTTCGCGGCACAGGAGTTCGATTGCGTGCTGAGCAACATCAATATGTATATATGGACCATTCTCCATATGAAATTCTAAGCAACAATGTCCTTTCCTTTGACGATATTGTAAGGATTAAACAAGTTGAAGATGTGCTAGAAAAATATTGGAATGACCATAGGATGGATCATACAGTTGAATACTTGGTCAAACATGTTTTTTCTTCTCCATTTGATTTCTTTCAAGAGTTTGGCAGCTACTGGGATGAGCGCGGCTGGTCAAGAATTGGTCATCAGCTAGAGGATTTATTCCGTAGGTTATATTCTTTCCTTGAACAGAAAGAAGTGAATAATCTTGACGTAGTTGCAGATTTAATGAAATATGATTATTTAATCAATCATAAATACAAACCAAGAAAACCTTGGTGGGAAGCAAGCTATGATAAGAATAAACGAACAGAATTATATAAAAAGTTTATTGAGAACCCTAACCTCTTAGGAGAAGATTTTATTGACTTACACCTTGAGGAAAAGGAATTATTTAAACACACGATGCTAGAAGAAATTTCATTTAATTTAACAAAGTATCTAGCAACGGGCGAAATTAAAAAGAAACCTGCCTGTTTATTAGCTTATTTCGATCCTACAAACAATCGAACGCTTATATTTACAACCTAACGATAAGCCGGGAGTACCCGGCTTATTTATTTTTTTTATTGGACTTTTTAGTTTCGTAAAGCGACTTCCCATTTACGTCTCCATATTCAACACTAAATTCCTCAACTGGGATACGCGGAGGAGTTTTTCTACGACTTTTCATTAACCTCTACCCTTCTTGCCTTGTTTAGAATTGCGATTCGCTCCTCTAATTGCGTTGTTATTGTCGGCAAATTCCGCTGAGAATTCACTTTCCTGAACATTTTTATGAGGTGTTTTAGAATATTTGGTTACAGCATCAAATTCTGCTTTTCGCTTTGCCATACAGAAACCCTCCTAAAGTTAATTAGTACAGCTATAGTTTTAACAAAATACGTTCATTCCTTTCCTTCCTTATTTTTCATAAATAAAAAAAAACTACAGGCAGAAAATAATATAAAAAGGAGTGATGAGTAATGAAACATTCAAAAGACACTAAATCGTCAATTGAAGACGTTTCAATTAACGAAACCATGCCACATCAAATAAATGCTCCAAGCTTTGAAGGAACTGGAATAAAGATGGAAGACCCCTTTGTCAACAAACATGGCGTAACAATCGGAGACAGTTTATACGCTTCTAAAAACTCACCATTAGAAAATTGGTCCAAAGATACAGACCCATCGGTAATGGCTGGAGATGAATGGGTTCATCCAACGAATGATATCGGGTGGAATACAACCGAAAACCGGGAACTACTGGAAAGCAAACGAAAACCACAAGGTGTTCCATTTATGCACCCTACAAAGGATGTTAGTAAAGGGACGGACTAAAATTTATTATCCAATTACGAAAAACATTTCCACTCATGAAACCAATAAAAAAATAAAATAATACTTTTACAGAGGAAAGAATCCTCTGGAGAAAAGAAGGAGTTGAATTGAAATGGCTAACAGCAGTAATAAACTATTAGTGCCTGGAATTGAACAGTACCTAGATCAGGTTAAATATGAAATAGCACAAGAATTTGGAGTTCAATTGGGTTCAGATACAGTATCAAGAGCAAATGGATCGGTGGGCGGAGAAATCACTAAAAGGCTGGTACAACAAGCTCAAGCTCAACTTTCTGGACAATTTACGAAAGAATAACTTCATACAAATGGAAAAAAGTCCGGTCTTAAGCACCGGACTTTACCTATCTTTTCGATTATTATTCCCCTTATCCTCATGCTGATTATTGCTTTCGTTACGGTCACTGTTTCGTTCATTGCTATGAGCATTATTGTTATTATTCTGTCTATAATTGTTATTATTCTGTCTATAATTGTTATTATTCTGTCTATAATTGTTATTATTATCTGAGCCGTTATCCTCATTATTCTTCCACTGTGAATCGTTGTGTTTCCTGTATTGCCCTTGGTTTTGCTTCAAATTTCCCTCTTCCATCTTTTTCAAGTATCCTGGAGAATTCGTATTCCTACCCATATTCCCCTTTTCTTCACCGTTATCCCAATTAGACTGTTTACCATTATTATCAAATTGTTTCTTTGATTGTCCCGGTGGGGTTGAAATATCAGATGGTGATTGTGCTGGAACAGAAGTTTTTTCATCCTTTTTCTCAATGATATTCCCGTTCTCTTGTTTGGATTCCCCTTGAGAATACTGGTATTTCCCAGTAGTAAGGCCTTGCTTATGAGCTTTTTTATATTCCTTTTCAGTACCAGTAAAAACAATTAGTTCTAATTTTTCCTTATTTACCGTTGCTTCAATCGTATCTATTTTCTTCTGTAATTGATCTTCAACATTTTCTACAGGCTGCTCGATACGCACCGTAGAAATAAGGACTTGGGTGTTCTCTTTTAAGTAACCACCCTTTTTCATCTCAGCAAGGATAACTTTGGTTAATTCCGAAACGTCTTCCTTCTTCCAATTCTTCAAGTGTGAAATAATCTCTTTTCCTTCTTTATTAAATCCGGTTAATTTCACAACTTGCATCTTTTTATTCACACCCAGTTCAATACTTGGGTTAGCATCAATAGACATATAGGCATAGGCCTTACTATCTTGATACATAGGAATAAAAGTTCCCATAAAAATCATAAGTGCCGCCATCACGATCCAGACGGCTTTAAGCCTAATTTTGTTTCTTATTGAATGTTTTGGTTTAACTCCATTCACGCTTTCAATCGGAAAAAAATATATTTCTTCTCCTATTGAATAGGGCTGATTTTGTTTCCTTGATTGTAAAAACTCTCCGTCGGGGGTTAAAAGCGTTAAAAACCCTTCATGTATTTCCATTATAATTCCCTTTTTCATGTGTCTAACACCCCCTTAATATAATCCTTCATGTAAACATAATCACTCGATAAGATAAGAGCAATAGCTATAATATATTTCCTATTCCGCTCGATAGTCTTTCTACTGACTTTTACCATTGTTTCAAGCTGCTTAATAGGAAGACGTTTCTTTTCAAGTAAAAAATCCTTTAATTCCTGGTCAGCTACTAACATTTTCGCTGCGAGGATGGCATTTTTCCGTGCATCCACATGCTTCGGAGAATTTTCAACTAGATCACTAAAACTTAAATCAAAAGTAGTTAATAGGGTTTGAAAATGGATTATCTCATCTTTTCTTAATTGCTCATCATTCTTTTTATGATAATCATCAAGAGAAAGTTCATTAACAATAATGGTCCCAGCTGTTTCTTCATCTTGGGCTGAATTAGTTAAATCAATACTAATATGTTGATTTTTTGTTTGTTTACGTATATAGTCGATAACTCTTCTTTTAATGATTACTTCTGAGAAACTCAGTAATGAGCTTCCACGTTCTGGGGAATATTTTTCAATGGCTTCATTGAATGCAATTAGCCCTATGCTAAATTCATCATCAGTTTCATAGATATACCGTCTACATACGGAAGAAACAGTCTTTGCAATAAAAGGTTTGTAGGCGTCAATAATTTCGTCAAGGAGATCCTTGTCACCCTGTTGAATTTGAAGGACGGTTTCCTCCAAGGTTCTTTTTTTCTTTTTAGCCATAAACAATAAACTTAGCATTTGCTCACCTCTATTCGACCAATTATAACATACGAACGTTACCTTGGACTTTATGGGGGTAAAGCAATTTCAAAAAGATAACTCCAACAATGGCTATCTTTTCCTAAATATTGTTTAGGCTCGATAAATATTTATTAATTAAATCCGATACGATCTTGGACATCCCTCATTCTTATGTGATCGTTTATTCACTACATAATTACGAGACAGCTTAGACAGTTTTGGGGGTTTATTAAAAAATTTTCCCAAATAAAAAGCTTTAAACCAGATTATACTGATCTAAAGCGCGTCCATTAAACCATTTGTTTTTTGTTGAAAAAGGCCAATAAGTATTTAAAAAGGAATCCAACTAGTAACCCAGGAATTAAAAACAGCATTGGTAAAAAAACTGGGCCGGGATGAATTTGAAAAATTGATACCTTAGGTGACACCATTAATCCAACAGTGACAAAATAAGCACAAGATACAAATGGCAAAAAAGAATATTTTTCATTATCAGGCATTGCAGAACGGTAGCCATCCCACATAGAAAACATATAAAGACATGGATAGAACATAAGCCATTGATAGTCTATAACCGCTTCAGCCTTCTTTATTTCACCTAGGAAGCTGTACATAATCGCTCGGTTAAATCTGCTCATAACATTCACAACTATTTCTAATATGACAAACAACACGCCTTTAAAATACTGACCAATAATCAATTGGCTGAAACCCGGAAACGCTATATTCCATAAAACGGCCTCTAATCTGCTCATCTTTTTCATAGTTATATCCCGCTTCTTTAGGCTTTTTTTTAAGTAAATAACTGTTCAATATAGCTTATCCAGTCTGATGCCAAATTAACAGGGGCGAATATAATTTTTCCCAACTTTATGGAAAAAACAGCAAGAATTATTTTCCCGCTGTTTTTTAAGTTTATTCTATTCGTGTTGATCCATAGGATTATATAATTTAACCGTAGGATTTTTCTCTTGGAACCATCTAAGGGCAAAGTCATTTTCAAATAAGAATACATAATGATCATAGCGATCTTTTACCAGCATACTACGTGAGCTTGATAAATTTTCATCCACTACATCACCCTCTACCCAACGGGCAATCTTTGAACCCACTCGTTCCATCAATACCTCGGCATTATATTCATTTCTCATCCGATGTTCAAAAACCTCAAATTGCAACTGTCCAACTGCACCTAGGAGGTACTCTTCCATCCTAACCGTTTTAAAGAGCTGTATCGCACCTTCTTGAACAAGCTGCTGAATACCTTTATAAAAGGATTTTTGTTTCATTACGTTTTTGGCTGAGACCCTGACATACAATTCCGGTGTAAATTGTGGCAACCTTTCATATTGGAAATTGTCCTTACCTGTTGTAAGGGTGTCACCAATCTGGTAGGTCCCTGTATCATACAGCCCAATAATATCTCCACTTACTGCCTCATCCACTGTATTTCTTTCTTCAGCCATAAATGAGGTAGATTGAGAAAGCTTGATTTGTTTTCCTAAGCGCGGTATATTAACGGTCATTCCCCGCTCAAATTTACCAGAACAAACGCGGATAAAGGCAATCCTATCCCTATGTGCTGGATTCATATTTGCTTGAATTTTGAACACAAATCCTGAAAATTGTTCTCCTAGTGGATCAATTTCCCCTACTGAAGAATTACGTGCTTTTGGTGGTGGGGCAAATTGCAAATAAGACTCAAGAAATGTCTGTACCCCAAAGTTTGTTAAGGCACTTCCAAAGAACACAGGCGTCAAGGTTCCAGCTGCAATTTTCTCTGCTGAAAATTCATTACCAGCTTCATTAAGAAGCATAATTTCATCTAATGTCTGATCATAAAGCCCTGATGATTTTAACGGATGATCGCCCGCTATTTCACCCTCGTTAGTTAATGAAATAAATCGCTCATCATCAGTAACTCGGAATTGTTCTACACGATTATTAAATCGATCATAAATCCCAAGGAATTCTTTTCCCATTCCAATTGGCCAATTCATTGGATACGATTCGATACCCAAGACCTCTTCTAACTCTGCAAGCAGCTCAAGTGGTGATTTCCCTTGACGATCAAGCTTATTCATAAACGTAAAAATGGGAATACCACGCATACGGCATACCTTAAATAGCTTAAGTGTTTGTTCCTCAATACCCTTTGCAGAGTCAACAATCATCACTGCACTATCAACTGCCATCAACGTTCTATACGTATCTTCACTGAAATCCTGGTGACCAGGTGTATCCAGAATATTGACTCGGAATCCATCATAATCAAATTGCATCACACTGGAGGTTACGGAAATTCCCCGTTGTTTTTCAATCTCCATCCAGTCACTTGTTGCAAACTTACCTGTTTTTTTCGCTTTTACAGTACCTGCATCACGAATAGCTCCACCAAATAATAATAATTTCTCCGTTAGTGTCGTTTTTCCGGCATCCGGGTGGGAAATAATCGCAAATGTCCGGCGCGACAATACTTCTTCTTTAAAATTGTTACCCATCTTGTCTTCCTCTCTTTTGACAATAAATAAATTTTTTGTCCATAAGTTCAATCTTATCTCTCAAGCGAGAACTTTGCAATATTTCAATACAGCTTCCCTCATTATTTCTTTTATCCAGTTAAGGAAAAGAATATAATGTAAGTAAGCGGTTTTTAATTCCGTTAATGTTCGTATTTGGGAGGAACTATGGATACCACAACAATCGACTTAGACTTATTACGTAAAGCATTTGAAGCTGTCCTAGTGCAGAATAACGTGTCCTTCAAAAAAATTGGCATCGCAGAAGAAGGAGAGCAACTATTATTTTTGTATGAAGGAAAAGACGAAAAAGTTCATGTTTTTAAATGGAGTAAAGCATCTAGTGCAGGTGTAAGTATCGGTGTACTTGCTCAAAGTGTATTAATGCCAATCATTCCTCATCTTCGCTTACTATCCTAATTCAATTGGAGGCTGACTACAATGTTAGTCTCTTTTTTTATAGCGTTGTGTTAGCTCTTCCACTGATTCCCACATCCATTTTATTGGAAAACATTCTATAATAGGGTATGACTCTGGTATAGGAGATGATATGCAAATGAATAAAAGTAAAAAAATAGTTTCCAAGTTTTTTCCGCTGATTGCAGCGTTACTAATAATTATTGCCGGTGTCGTTTGGCTTGTTCAATCGACTAATAATGAGATTGCTATCCCTTTCTCTTCTTTAGAAGAAACAATTCAAGCACAAAAGGGGAAGGCTGTTACCCTCATAGAACAACCAGATGGTAGTCTTTATTTAAAAGCTGGTAAAGAGGAATACACTTCACATATTCCACCTAACAGTCACATGGTAGAGAAACTAGTTGAAAAATATAATATTGATTACTCTTATACTACAAGTAGCCCGTACGGAAAATGGGTAATGCTCGGTGCGATTTTGTTACTAACTGGTGCTGCTATTACCCTTCAAAAAACAAAAGGCGGCTTCGGCCTACCTAACTCAATGAAAAACAGTGTGGCTAAATCCCGCCCTCTGCCAGCCATTAGTCTAAAAGACGTTGGTGGACTTGGCGAAGAAATGAAAGAAGAAATACTACAAACTCTTTCTACATTGAAAGAGCCGGATCGTGCACTAAAATTAGGTATTAAACCACCGAAAGGAATTTTGTTGTATGGTCCTCCTGGGACTGGAAAAACCTTGTTAGCACAGGCAATTGCTCGTGAACTAAATGCTTCTTTCTTCTCATCGAGTGGGTCAGCTTTTAATGAACTATTTGTAGGTGTAGGTGCAAGTCGTGTCCGTTCATTATTTCAAACAGCACGAAAACATGCGCCTGCAGTTATTTTCATTGATGAAGTAGATGCGCTAGCAGGTAGACGAAAAGCACATGGCGGCGAAGAAGCCGAAAAAACCTTAACTGAACTCCTTGTTCAGCTTGACGGTGGTCATGTAAATGATGGTATTTTGTTTATCGCTGCTACTAACAGAAAAGACATGCTGGATGAAGCCTTTCTTCGCCCTGGCAGAATTGATTTTTCTTTCCATGTACCACTGCCAGACACAAAAGGTAGAAGAGAAATCATTAATATCCATACTCGTGGAAAAGCTCTAGGAGAAGATGTCTATTCTTCTTTAGATGATTTAGCAGAGAGTACATCTGGTTTTTCTGGCGCAGAGTTACAGTCCCTATTTGAAACAGCAAGTAGAAGAGCTGTTCGAAACGGTCAGGATAGAATTAAAAAACATGATCTTGACTACGCCTTAGACCGAACCATCCTTGGAAGTACCTCACGTTCATTGAAGGACCATGAAACAAAACGGAGGGTTGCCATCCACGAAGCCGGTCATGCAATTGTTGCTTCATTAACAAAGCCAGGTTCTGTCAGGAAAGCCACGATTATTCCACGTGGGGAAGCACTTGGTTATGTGGCACCCATTCCACAAGAGCTTCACTTATCAACACACACTGATTTGCTTGACCGTGTTGCGATGGTGTTAGCCGGTGGTGTGGCTGAACGATTGATCCTAGGTGAACATAGTATTGGTGTGAGCGGAGACGTACAGCAGGCAAAACAACTCATTGAACAAATGGTTGATACAGGCTTGCTTGAAGATGGTTTCACTTTGACATTTAATAAATCAGATAGAGAAGCTAAAATGCAGGACCTTTTTGCAAAAGGCTTAGAAAAAGCAGAAAGCCTTATTAAAGGTCATCACTATCAGTATCAGCAATTAGTTGATGCATTATTAAAGAACGAAACACTAGAAGGTTCCGAAGTGGAAGCCATCGTATGGAATTCCACAAAATCAAATACTGATAACCTTGTATTAGCTTAAAAGAGACTGACTATATAATCAGTCTCTTTTCTTTTTATAAAGTTTTGATTTATGATTTCCGTGGTAAACTATAGTGAAAATCCGAGATAAGGGAAGTGAAGGACTTGTTCGGTAAAAATTTCATTTTTGAAAAAGAACAACAAGTGTACAACAAGGAAGCAAGAAACTACATTGACAACCCGAAAAAAACACTTGGATTGCTTAATAAAGCAATGAGGATGGCAAATGAGAGGAAAGAAAGTTTAGGGGAAGCACGAGATAAGCTTCAATTATTTTTTGATTTGATCAAAGCCTATTCTAAAGGTGAATATAAAGATGTATCAAAAGGTACCATTGTTACAGTTATCGGGGCCATCCTGTATTTTGTATCTCCACTTGATTTTGTTCCTGATTTTATCATTGGTTTAGGAATTATAGACGATGCAGCCGTAATTGGCTATACATTAAAAAAGATTAGCCAAGAATTAGAAGGGTTCAAAAAATGGAAAAATCCCTCAGTAACAGACAAAAACCCGCTAGATTTTTAGCGGGTTATTCTTAACTTGCAAAGCGATGGTTCCCTATTTCTTCTGTAACAGGTCTTGTACGCAGCCATTTACTGTCAGTCTCATCAGGATTGAAAAAGTAAAGTGCATCGGTTACTTGTCCATCTTTATTAATAGCTTCATTTACTGCTTTTTTTGCTTCTTCGCCTGCTGGTTTATTAATCATCCCATTATCTACGGGTTGAAACTGTTTATCTTGGTAAATAACCTGCTGAATTGAATCTGGAAATTGCTCACTTTCTAGTCGGTTAAGTACAACTGCTGCGACAGCAACCTTACCCTGATATGGTTCTCCCTTTGCCTCAGCTGTCACCAACCTTGCTAACAAGTCCATTTCTTTCTCAGTAATTTTCATTTTTATTAATTCATCTTTTGAATTACCGTATTGATGAGATATTTCCCTTAAAGTTTCACGTTTGGTTACTTTATGAGCTTTCGTTTGATCGAGATTTTTAGCTTTAACATTCAATGGTAAATTAAGATCATTCAGCAGGATGAAGAAGATCATGACAGGTAATAAAAAAGAAACAATTCGCTTCATCATTATTATGTCCCCCTTTATCCTTTAATTTTTCAACTCATTAACCGTAACATGAATCAACAACTTGTCCAACCTAAAAAACTTTCCATGGAAAAAAAGGAAAAGCAAGGAAATATCCTTGCTTTTCGATGAGGCTTTGATTAAATGCCTCTATTCTTTTCTCCTACCATCTAAAGCAAGCTGCACCTACGATGATTAAAAGGATGAATAATACGACGATTAAAGCAAATCCGCCGCCAAAACCACAACCTCCATATCCGTAACCACCGTAGCCACAGCAACCTCCACCATAACCATATCCACCAAACATTTAAATTCCTCCTTTTATATTATCAATAGAATGGGGTACACCAAGAAGCACCAATAATGATTAACAAAATAAACAAAACGACTAGTAGGGCAAATCCGCCGCCATAGCCACCTACTGCACCAGACATTTACATTACCTCCTTTTCTTAATTCCATATATCTATATTCACCTAGATAAAAATGTGCGATAGACATATATCCCTATTAGTACATTTTGAATAAAAAGAATTAGCCCATTATTTATGTACAAGGCAAACATCACAGTTGTATGTCTGTCCATATTTCTTTTCTATAAAAGAAGCCCTCTGGAAGTTGACATTTAATTTCATTTTTCTTACCATGTTCACAAATCATAAAATAGTTAGGAGCCAATCGTTTGAGGGCATTTGCTACAATTATTCTCTTCATATTTATGGTGGCTTATCGTATGGTAAGCGGGTTAACTAAAGAACGGAGAGGTCATTCATTTATTAAAATAGGTCATCGAGGCGCAGCTGGATATTGTCCGGAGAATACTTTTGCATCCTTTAACAAAGCATTAGAACTGGGAGCAAATTACCTAGAAATCGATATTCAGATGACACGGGATGGTGAATTAGTTATTATCCATGATCCAACAGTTAACCGTACAACCAATGGAAAGGGAAGAGTAAGGGATTTTACCTTAAAAGAAATTCAGTCACTCGATGCAGGAAGCTGGTATCATTCCAAATTCTCTAAAGAACGGATTCCTTCATTTAGCGAATTCCTAAATACCTATGCTGGAAAGGTTGGATTATTGATCGAGTTAAAAAAGCCTCACTTATATCCAGGGATAGAAGAGAAAGTAGCTAATGAATTATTGATAAGAGGCCTAGTTTCTGGGGAAAATAATCAAGTTATTATTCAATCCTTTGATCAAATCTCAATGAAACGAATCCATCACCTACTTCCTAATATTCCAATTGGAATATTAATCAAGAAAACAAAGATTAATGGACTGTCAAATAAAGAATTAGAATCCTATGTAAACTTTGCTACCTATGTAAATCCTAAGGTTACTATGGTTAACAAGAGACTCATTAGGCGAATTCATCAACATGGGTTTAAAACCATGGTTTGGACAGTGAATAAAAGAAGTGAGAAGAATTTGTTAAAGAATTATTCTGTAGATGGCATGATAAGTGACTATCCAGATTTACTCAAATAAAAAAGACAGCCTCCCCAAATGGGTATTGGCTGTCTTTTTTCACTAAAAGAAAATTAGATAAATAACTATAGCTAGTACAATTCGATATATAGCAAATGGTAAGAGCTTAATTTTATTAATCAGCTTTAAGAAAAAGCGAATAGATAATAAAGCAAATATAAATGCACTAACAAATCCAGCAATAAAAAACGGAAGAGAATCCATTGTCATGTACTGCCAGTTTTTCAACAATGAAAGAAAACTTGCTCCAGCCATAATCGGTACAGCCATTATAAAAGTAAAGTCAGCTGCAGCACGATGACTCATCCCCATTAAAACACCACCGGATATCGTGGAACCTGAACGGGAGAATCCTGGCCATAGTGAGAAACATTGAAATAGCCCAATTGCTAACGCTTGTCCATATGAAATTTCGTCAACGGTTTGTGCTTTTGGATTTTTTGGACCAATTAAATCAGCAAGAATCATAAACACAGCCCCAATAACTAACCCGATCAAAACGGTCGCTGTGGAAAATAAATGATCGTCAATATAATCATTAAAAAGGACACCTAATACACCTGCTGGAATTAAGCCGACAATCACTTGGGTTAATTTAAGACGGCTTTGTTTCTGCACGTGCCCCTTTCTGAATCGTCCTAATCCTAACAAATCAAAAAATCGTTCCCAAAAAGTGACAACAACGGCCAGAATTGAACCAAGCTGGATTACCACTTTAAAGGTATTAGCCCCATGCTGTGTTAAGAACTTTTCAGATTGAAGCCACAAATCATCAACAATAATCATGTGCCCCGTTGAAGAAACTGGTGCAAATTCAGTTGCACCCTCTACAAGTCCCAGGATAATTGCCTTAATAAACAAAAGTAATTCCATGTTGTTAACTTCTCCTAACTTTTATTGCTATAGAATGTTTAGTTATGACAAATAACTCCCCCATTTTACTCACTTATTAAGTGAATAGCAATAATTTTTTCGTATATTGTTAAATTGCTCACTTTAGTATAACGTGGTTTGTTCCATAATAGTTTCAGGTATTTTCCCCAAATTAAATGCGGCTTTTATAAAACCGCATTAAATAACAGGTTGTTTTCTTTCTTATTGTATAATACCCATTCTTATAGCCTTTACTGCAACTTCTGTCCGGTTTTGCGCATTCAGCCTTTTCATGATATTGGAAATATAATCTCTCACGGTAAATTCACTTAAATAAAGCTTTAATGCTGCCTCATTAGTAGATGCTCCGTCTGCAAGAAGCTTGATAATTTCAATTTCTCTTGGAGATAATAATATTTGATCACCTTTTGGTAATTCTGGATTTTCTATATCCGCTTCAATAAATTTTGATAATAGTTCTCCAGAGCTTTGGCCGAATTTCATTAATGCTGGGAATAGACTTGTATCCACTGTGAATTGCTCTTCAGGCCCTTTATCTAATACAACTCCACCAATAATTTTTCCCTCTTCGGGAACATAAATAGGGACAATGATTAAAGAAGTAAGTTGAAATTTCTTTACATATTTCTCAGGCAGTGCTTCTTCAGCCAATGGAATATAAATAGGCTGAAAGTTTTTCATTTCATGGCCCTGGGACTTTAATTTTACCAAACTCTCATTAAGCACTGGGATATTACTTATTTTTTCTGCAATAGCTTTAATTTCTTCTGTATTTAGATGGTGTCCAAATAAACCAACACCTACACTTTCTTTATTGGTAAATTTAAAAAGTGCACATCGTTCAAAAGGAAGAAAATAGCCAAATCCAAAAGAGATATTTTCAACGGACTCTTGGAAGTTTTGAGAGCGGATAATCCATTCATTAAATAAAATAACAGCATCCTTCCATATACTGCAGTTCTCTTTTTCTGATTGGAATAGCATCACTTCACCAATCTTGGAGAATAAATAATGAACAGATGGATGTAGCTTGGAGGAGGATGCAATCCTTGATTTTAATACCTTATGAGCTGCATTCTCTAATAGGTTCAAATGAAAGATTAACGCCTCTGGTTCAGGACGCCTGCCAAAATGGGCATACCAGTCATCTTGCAGTTTGTTTAACATCTGGTAGATATCAACTGTCTCATCGTTAATAACCTGGAACGACTTCACTAAGAAACCACTGATAAATTCAAAAACTGCAGCTGATTTTTTCTTTGTATTTTTTAGGGATTGAAGCATTAAACTCCATTCCTCAATCAGATCTATTTGATAATGGTTTAACATTTTAACAGCATCATTTAAAAGATTATCCAAATGGCAATTTAATGACTTGGACATTCCTAACACATCCCATTCAATGAACATCTACGCTGTTATTTTTTAGCAATAATATCATAGATTGTATCTATATATAATTCATCGAATCACGCCAAAATTCCTGCTCTTATTCTATGAATTTCTCTTTTTTACAGGATAATATTCTTATTTTTTTATAATACAGTAGGATAAACTTCCTACAAATGTAGGGATTTCTTAATTTACTAACTTATCTTAAAATTGTGACGAGTAGTGTAAGCATTTACATTTTTAAATACTTACCTTTCAAAACAATTATAAAGGAGGAAAGAGAATGAATTTAGGAGCAGAAGCAGTCATTATTGGAGGGCAAACGGTCAAGAAGAAATTAGTTCTAGCACTTTTGGGTGGATTTTTATTTTTAGGTTCTCTGTTGGCAATTTTCGGAATTACCGGCGTGGCTGTAGCAGCACCATTGAGCGGATTTGGTGAATTTACTGTCAAGTTTGACAAAATGGTTGGGGAAAACTTCCAACTTTATGGTGGGGTTGCTGATGGTGCGACAACAAAAAATAATCCTGTTGCAGTCAACGCAATTGACAAGGCAACCATAAATGGATTAGAGATTTCCAAAGCAATCCCAGCACTTGGGATCCGAGTTGTTATTACTTCTGATAAACCAGTTGTCATTAATGGACTCCTTCAAAAAGCTACCATGGTAAATGGTGATGCAAAATTTGAAAACCTCACAATGTCAGAAAATTATATCGGAAATTATGATTTAACTGATCCAAAACAAAGAATGGAAGCACTCGCTAAAGAATTCACACAAAGTGCTAATACCATTACAATCGAGAACGGTAATTTACAAACATTATACCTTTTCCAAAAAACTGTAAGTCTCCCTGGAATGAAGGTTTACTTCGAAAAACTAAACTAACTTCATCATAGAAAATTGAGTAAGGATGATAAAAATGAACTCTACTTATTCAAAACGTGAGAGGTTTAAGAATTGGAGAGCAAGGCGTCCCTTTTGGGGGGCGACCTTGTCTATTCTTTCTGGACTAATCATTTTATGGGTACCTGCTAAGCTATATGAAGTAGCTGCAGCCCCTGGAAGTATTTTATTTGTTGGCTTCTTTTTAGGTGGCCTTACACTGTTAATGGGGATTCTATCCTATATCATGCCAAGACTCTCCACTCTTCTTGGTGTTTTAGCTATTTTTGCTTCTGTCTTGTCGATCATGGGAGCATTAGGTGGCTTTCTTATTGGAACCATTCTTGGTATCATTGGTGGAGCTATGTTAATTGCATGGAAACCTGAAATGGAAGATCGTGATTCAAAAACACAATCACACTTAGACCCTATTACTGAAAAAGAAGTGGCATCAGGAAAAGACATTTTACCAGATTAAAATTTATAGCATTCGCAGAAATGGTGATGGCTTTGAAACATAGAAACAGTACTTATAAGATAATAATTATTTTGATTACTACATTAAGCGCACTTCTCTTTGTAACAAAAGATAGTTATGCAAGTAATCCATCAGTGGTTGGTTTTATTATTGAATCCAGTCAAATGGAAGGAACCCTACAAACTCCTGATATGACTGTTGGAAATACCACGATAGAAAAGAATAGGTCCATGCTTAATTTAACTTTTGATAACCTAACATGTAAGGATTTAGTCATTAAAAAAATGGTTAAAACTTCAAAGGGAATAATCACAACTAGGATGACATCTAACGATAAGATTCAATTCGAGCGTTTAAGTTTATCTATTACCAACGCAGAATATAGCGAAGCTTATGTTCCTGAAAACGGAAATATAGGTCTAAAAAATGTAAAGTTATTGGCACATAATATAAAAACTGACAGCTCTACTCTCCCCCAATTTCAATTAAGTTTTAATGAGGGTGGCGAGGTGGAGTTAGTACCGAAAAGTGAGGCGGAACTACTTCAAATGAAAGCAGGTTTAGAGTATTTATTATCAAATCATCAACAATAAAAGGAAGCGATGCTATAGAAAGCATCGCTTCTTTTTATTATTTAGCTCTGTTGTCATTCATTGTTGTTTTCCGTGTAGGTAGGAGAATTCATAAGCGGAGAAATTCCCGATATTGTGATATAGATGCAGCTTAATATGCAAATATAAGTGGAGAAATTCCCACTATTGTATAAAAAGTAAGCTTAAGAAGCAGAAATAAAGGGAGAAATTCCCGTTAACTGCTCTAAAATAAGACAAAATCCATCGATTTGGATCATATAAGCGGAAAAACTCACCTTATTTTTAAGGAAATAAGGTGAGTTCCCAATTTAAGCGGAATTCTTCCGCTTATTTTTCGAACGCTTTGAAATCAACACTCAGTTATAACAGAGCCTATTATTTAAATATAAAGCTGAGCTGAACTTGTATGTTGATTTCCGCTCCAATCAACATTGTACCAAAACCATCATTAGCCTTTACAAGCCAAATATAAAAAAACCACAATCTCTTCACTATTAAATAGGGATTGTGGTCCTAGCTTTTATGATGGATATTTATGATATTCAATGTTGTATATGCTCCTTACTTATCTATAATGGTTAAGGTGTTTTAACCAGTTCCTTTATACTGTTTTTACCCCGTTCAACAAGGTTTAAATGTGTATTTCGTGCAAGTTTAATATATTCTTTTCTTACTTCAAGCCATGCATTTCTGCGTTCGCGCGCATAAGTGATACTAGATTCAACATTTCTTTCAAAGTTATCCTCCAAGCGATCAACCATATGGAAGACAGATTTTATTGGAGTCAGAGCCAATTTTTCTAATTGCCCAGATACTTCTTTCAATTGATTTTTAAGCTCATCCCGTTCGTTTGAGAGAATCACTTCTTCTTTCGGTTCCTCTTTACCTGCATTAAATTGATGCATTAATTCTGAAACCAATTCTTTATTGGTTTTTTTAGTTTGATTATACAGTTTTGCAATTGTATTTCTGTACTGCTTATTGAACTTGTTAACCTCTTTTAGTGCATTAATATATGCATCCTCACGATTTTCCCTAAGTTGCAGCGCACGCTCACGCGACTGTTCAAACTGATCCCAAAATGTGTTTACAAATGAACCTACATGCATCGCTTCCTCTGCAATCAGCATCACTTTTTCATCCACAGATGGAACTGCTTCATTCTTCTTCTGTGCCATCGTCCTTCCTCCTCCTTTTTCTATTATTTACTTTCTCTATGGGATCCTTCTTTTGAAATGAAGGAATATAGAGCTCAAGGAAACTGGTGTACATCTTAAAAAATTGATCTAATAGGGATTGGTATGTTTCTAGTTGATTGGCATAGCCTTTTAAATATGTAACCCCAGCTTTTGTAATTGAATATCTTCTTTTTGCCGGACCACTCCCAGTAGTATCCCATACAGAGGATACAAGCTCATCTTTTTCCAGTTGTCTTAATAGTCTGTAGAGATTTCCCTGGTCAAGCGATTTGAAACCGAATGCTTCCAACCTTTGGCTAAGTTCATACCCGTGTAGAGAAACTTTACTAAGAAGTAATAAAATAAATGGCAACACAAAATTTTTGGATGGATTAACTGTTGGATTGTCTTGATTTACCATATCTTTATCACCTCACCTATATGTATTTTACACCTATAAGTAATATTTTGTCAACGCTGTAAATAAATATGATTAAAAGCAAATTTTATTGGTTTACAATATACTAAAATTGGTTATAAACTTAATAAAAATGAAAAGGTGGTGTAAAATGGAAAAAACCAAATGGAGTAAATCGGGTGTACCATACTTGCATTTTGGTAGGGGGGAACCCTTGATCCTTATTCATGGTTTAGGTGAAGTGAAAGAAGGTTGGCAAAATCAGTTTGAGTTAGCCAATCAGTTCGAGCTTATTATTCCAGATCTAAGAGGTCATGGAGAGTGTACAAAAACGGATGGTATTTCTATACAGAATTTTGCAATGGATATCATTTGTTTATTAAAGGAGCTAGGAATTGAAAACGCTCACATCCTTGGTTTATCAATGGGTGGAGCTGTTGCACAAGAAATTTACCGCCAGGCACCCAACCTCTGCCGTTCTCTCTTGTTGATTAGCACCTTTCACTTTTTCCCTAAAAAATTAAAGAAGTTTTTATTTAATAATCGAAAAGCTAAATTTGAATCCGTTACTGCTGCAGGTAAACAAACAGAGTTTATTTCCAAAATGGCACTTTATTCATGGAATAAGGAAATGAAAGAAATATTTGGGCACTCTTTTCACCCAAAACACCAAATTTTTCTACAATCCTTAAACACCTGTCTAGATGTGAATAACTTATCTTTACTACCAACAATCAGCGTTCCAACACTAATTGTTGGCGGTCAGTATGACTCTGTTCTTCCCGTATGGATTCAAGCATGCATGCACAAATTAATTCCACATTCTGAGTTTATCATCATGAGAAATACTGGACACATTTCTAAGCTTGAAGCTAAAGACCGTTTTAATACCCTACTCCGTAAGTTCCTCAATCAACAAAAACTAATTGCATAAGAATAAAACGGGAAGGGTATTGTCCTTCCCGTTACTAATTTATTTCATTACTCTTATATTATACAACTACTTCTTGAATTTTTTGTGAATGAGTAGAAAGCCACTGATCAGCAAATCTGGCAAACATACCAGTTAAGGCAAGTGCAACGTGCCCTCCCTCGAACACTTGATATGTTTTATCCTCGCTTGAAATCATATCCATAATAGGTAGACTTTGCTCTTCTAATATAAGTGTATCTCTAGAGGTCGAGAATACAAAAGTTGGACAATTAATATTCTTTAAATCTACCTTTCTACCGCCAATTTCCAACTCACCCTTTAAGAGCTTGTTTTCTTTATAAAAATCATTAAATAACTGCTTAAACGCTGCACCTGCAAAAGAGGCGGTATCTTTTGTCCATTTATCCATCCTTCGCCATTTTTCCACATAGTGTGGATCATGTGCGCGGGTGATTAGGTTAATCCATGGACTGATATAGACTGGTGAGAGCCCCCTAAACATGAGATACATATATTCTGATGGAATAACCCCATATACATCTGAAAAGCGGTTAAAATCGATGGTTCCCTTTTGTAGTCCTTTTAACCATTTATCTGGCACAATCCCCACACTAAAATCAATGGGAACTGTCGCAAGAACCAAGTTCACTATTGGTAGTTTTGTGATAGAGGTAAAGATGGCTGAAATGGTTCCACCCAAGCAATATCCTACCATTGAAATACCCTTTGCACCAGAATGCCTAAGTGCTCGTTTTACGCCATTCTCAAGAAAATTTAAGATGTAATCATCCAGGGTAATATCTCTATCTTCATACTTCGGTGAGCCCCAGTCTAAGAAGTATACATCATATCCGCGCTCTGTAAGCCCCCCCACTACACTGCTTCCTTCACCCACGTCTAAAATATATGATTTATTTATTAGAGAATAAACTAGGAATATAGGAATTTGGTATTTTTTTTCTTTTGCCGGGTGAAAATATAAGGTTGATTTATTCTTTTTCCAAACAATTTCTCTTTGTGTCGCTTTAATTTCTGGTTTCGGTTCTGTGAGGACCTTATAAACTTGATTCCACCTTGATGTCTCTTTTTCAAGATCAAGCTGAGGTATAAAATTGAAACTCGCTAAATTTCCACTCATCATTTTCTCTCCTTTCACTATGATTTTGGTGCTCCTGAACCTGTAAGCACTAACTCTTTATCTTTCCCCTTACCTTTTTGCATTAGATTCTTTATGGATGCTAATTCCGCTTTAATATCTGTTAACTGTGACATCTCCTGTTTTAAACTCTGGATCTCTGCTTTTAACGTTCTAGTATCTTCTATATCCTGAGCGATTTGATGATATTCAACTTTCATTTGTTTAACTATACTGACCAGTTCCTGAAACATCTCAACATGGTCTTTATTTAATGCGCTTAAGCTATCCTGTACATTCCAAATGTGTTCTTCTAAAATATCAATTTTCTCCTCAGCTTGGACAGAAAGTTTTGCTACATTTGCTATATCTTTTTTAGTCGGTATATTCATTAATCCAGCCATTAATTCTTGGTTTTTTCTTAGTAGCTCCATGTATCTCGCATGACTCTCAGTACCAACCTTCATTAACCGCACGAATTCATTGTTGTCAGTCATCATATACAATAGACCATTTAATTGTTTTTCCCACATTCCACTTATTCGCTTGAATCCTTCAAAAGGATCATATGTTTTCTCTTTAGACATCCTGCATCTCCCCTTTGAATCTATGATTTTGACAGTTCTTCTGTTTTTTCCAAATATTTATTGAGTGGAAACATAACCGATTTAATCTGTCTGGCAAAAAGATTAACAAATCCCCTCTGACTCTCATAAATTAAGTTCCCAGCTTGTTTAACCGTTTTAATATATTGCATTCTCCCTTTTTTCCGGAGTGCGATATATTGGTCTATCATTTCGAGATATTTTTCCATGGATAGGTAATTATTTAATGTTTGACATGGTGCAGAAAGAATAGACATTGTTTTTTTCTGAATTTGATCAATTTGAGCATTAATATCCTCATAAGACCGAATGGGGAAAAAATGCTGCAGACTAGTCGTTGACATTAAAAATTCCTCTCTAGCGGTTCTTTCCCATTCTGCAAATTCCTTATTAAATCTCTCAGCAATGTCTTTTACGTTTCCTTGATTCCTTTTAATACTCTCAGCGAAATGCTTTGCTTCTTTTAAAAAGATCTCATCGCGAAATTCAGCATGTTTAGCCCATTCATCTAGTTCTCCGAAGGCATGCTGCCACAGAACGTCTAAACTAGAAAGCTGTTCCATATCCTCATTCTCAACTGGTTGCTCTTGTTCAACCAGGTTTGTCTGTATAGCCTTAATTGCTTTTTTTTCTTCCTTTGCTTCATTTTCTACTTCCTTTTTTTCAGGCATTTTTATTTCATCCCTTCTTTAATTTTTATTATCAACTTACTATTTTAGCCTGGTTCATGAGTTTGAATTTTTCTTGGGTGGTTTATTAAAGATGATCTTTGAAGTAGTTCGTGTGGAAGTTAGATTATAGTGGTTAGACATGAAGTTTTTCTTCCTCTTTACGTAACATTCGTCTTAACAGCTTTCCGACAGATGATATAGGAAGTTCATTCAGAATTTCAATCTCTTTTGGAACTTTATAAGGTGCCAGGTTAATCTTGGCAAATTCAATCAGGTTCTCCGGCGTTTCAACAGCACCTGTTTTTAACTTAACAAATGCCTTAACCGTTTCCCCTCTATAGCTGTCCGGAACACCGATGACAATGGCTTGCTCAACTGCCTCGTGCTTGTATAGTACTTCCTCAATTTCTCGGGGATACACATTATACCCGCTTGCAATAATAATATCTTTTTTCCGATCCAAAATATAAAAATAGCCATCTTCATCCATTTTGGCGATATCCCCAGTAAAGAGCCACCCGTCCTTCAATACCATTTCCGTATCCCCAGGACGTTTCCAATAACCCTTCATAACCTGTGGACCGCGGAGTATGAGTTCACCTGCCTCCCCAATTGGGACGTCTTCAATTCCTTTTGGTGTTTGTGTAATAATTCTCGCTTCGGTGCCTGGTAAAGGAATACCAACACTTCCTAATTTTCTTGGTAGGAATGGAGGGGTAGAGATTGCAGATGGTGCCGTTTCTGATAAACCATATCCGTCTGCTAATCTTACACCCACTCTTTTCTCAAAAGACCTCACCTGTTCGACAGGTAGTGGCGCACCCCCACTGCTTAAATAATATATATCTCCAAGATTACTTGCCTCTAAGTCTGGGTGACTATTGAAAGCAAAGATCATTGTTGGGACCGCGGTCATTTGAAATGGCTTTTCCCTTTTTACAAGATCTAATACCTCATTGACATCGAACCTTGGTAATATTAACTGATTACAACCAATTCGGATTGCCGAAAGTGCATTACATGATAAGCCATAAACATGGAACATAGGAAGGACACTGACAATCTTGAAGTTCTCTGGTTTCTCATCTACTGCATTATAAGTGAAATCACATACCTGAATAATATTTGCCAAAAGATTATGGTGGGTAAGCATAACCCCTTTTGATACGCCAGTGGTGCCGCCAGTGTATTGTAAGATGGCAACATCTTCCTGTATGTCAATTGGAATATCCGGAATGACATTGTCATGTGTAAGAAAATCCTCAAAGTATATATCACCGGCAGAAAGCTGAATTCGGTTTCCGCCGAAGCCCACGACAATAATCCTCTTTAATGATGTTTTTGGCTGAACATGCTTGACTCTTGAATAAAAGTCTTCAAATACAACCATATATTCCGCCTCAGAGTCATTTAACACATATTCAATCTCTCGTTCGACATACATAGGGTTCACTTGAACGGCAATTCCACCTAGTCTAAACCCAGCAAAAAGACTAAAAATATAGTGAGGACAATTAGGCAGCATAATCGCTAACCGATCTCCCTTTTTGAGGCCAATTCGATACAATGAGGCCGCAAACCATTCAGATATCATTTTCGTATCTTTATAGCTCCAAGACCGGCCATAAAAGGTAAGGGCCGGTCTTTCATCATGAATATTGGCTGCCTGCTTCAAAAGGTCAAATAATGAATCGTACTCAATGGATACATTTTCACTTACCCTTGGATCGTAGAATTTTAACCATGGCTTTTTTTGATATACCACATTTTTCCCCTCCTTATAATCCTTCTTCTTTATTCACAAGGCCTATACACCTATATAAGCTTTTCGGTAAATTTCAGCAAGTTCACTTACAAATGGCTGTTTTGGATTGGCAATGGTGTCTTGATCATCAAAAGCAAGTTCCGCAAGTCCAGCAACCTTACTTTCAAATTCTGAATTTGAAACCCCGTTAGCCTCAATACTCATGGAAATATCTAGTTCCTCAGCAAGCTTAATAATGGCCGATATCAAGCTCTCAATTCCTTCTTCTGTCGTACTAGCAGGCAGTCCAAGCATTTTGGCAATTTCACAATATCGCTTATCCGCAATAAAGGATTCATATTTCGGATAGGTCATAAACTTGTTTGGTTTGGCTGAATTGTAACGAATCACATGTGGTAAAAGTAATGCATTCGCACGTCCATGTGGAATGTGGAACTCGGCACCCAGTACATGGGCTAAGCTATGGTTGACTCCTAAAAAAGAATTAGCAAAGGCCATCCCTGCTATAGTTGATGCATTGTGCATTTTTTCACGTGCTAATTCATCACTGCCATCCCGATAAGCTCTTGGTAAATACTCAAAAACCAACTGAATAGCTTTTAGTGCCAGCCCGTCCGTGTAATCATTTGCCAATACCGATACATAGGCTTCAATCGCATGAGTTAATACATCCATTCCTGTATCAGCCGTAACATGCTTTGGAACAGTCATTACAAACTGCGGATCAATAATTGCCACATCAGGTGTTAGTTGAAAATCTGCAAGCGGGTATTTAATGTTAGCTTTTTTATCAGTAATGACTGAGAAGGCTGTTACTTCTGAACCTGTACCTGATGTCGTAGGAATCGCGATAAACTTAGCCTTTTGGCGAAGAATAGGGAATTTAACAACTCGCTTATTCGGATCAAAGAATTTTTGCGTTAAACTATGGAAATCTGTTTCTGGATGCTCGTAAAATAACCACATTGCTTTAGCCGCATCCATCACCGAACCGCCACCTAGTGCAATAATGACATCTGGCTGAAATCTTCTCATTCTCTCTGCACCATTCATGACTGTTTCAATACTAGGATCTGGCTCAATTTCAGAAAATGTCTCCCAATGAACCTTATTTTGATGTTTTTCAAGATAATACAAAACCTTGTCGACAAAGCCATTTTTCATAGGACTACCGCTTGTGACAATAAATGCTTTCGAGATATTTGGGACCTGAGCAAGCATTTGGATTGAATTTTTCTCAAAGAAAATCTGTGATGGAACTTTAAACCATTGTGTAAACGTTCTTCTTTTGGCAACTTTTTTAATGTTGATGAGATTAGCGGCTCCAACATTCTGTGACACTGAATTCCCCCCATAAGTTCCACAACCAATTGTTAAAGACGGAAGAGAAGTATTATATATATCCCCAATTGCACCATGTGTGGAAGGAGTATTAACGATGATTCGACCAGCCTTCATGCGTGCTGCGAACATATCAATAATGCTTTGATCTGATGTATGAATAGCTGCCGAATGTCCTAGTCCCCCATATTCCAGTGTTTCTTCCGCAATTTTTAAACCTTCAATAAAATTAGTAACCTTATAGCATGCTAAGATTGGACTTAGCTTTTCACAGGAAAGCGGGTAGTTATGTCCTACTCCCTCTAACTCAGCAATAAGAATCTTCGTATTTACAGGGACGTTTATTCCAGCCATTTTCGCAATCACATACGCTGGTAATCCAACAATTAACTGATTAATAGAGTTTGTTTTTTCAAATATAGCCACTTTTTCTAGCATCTTACGTTCTTCTTCATTAAGAAAATAGCAATGGTTTTCTATCATTTCCTGTTTCACTTCATCGTAAATTTCTTGATCAATAATCACAGCTTGTTCGGAAGCGCAAATCATACCGTTGTCAAAGGTTTTGGATAAGATTACATCATTGACAGCACGTTTGATATGAGCTGTTTTCTCGATATAACAAGGTACATTCCCTGCTCCCACTCCAAGTGCCGGTTTACCTGAGCTATAAGCCGCTTTTACCAAATTAGGTCCACCTGTTGCTAAAATGAGTGAAATCTTTGGATGCATCATAAGAGCCTGGAAAGCTTCATGGGAAGGCTCTTCAATCCATTGGATGCAGTTCTCAGGAGCACCCGCGCTCATGGCGGCTTTCTTTAACAATTCTGCTGTCTCTTTGCAGCATTGTTGTGCATATTTTGGAAAGGCAAATATAATAGGATTTCGTGTTTTAAGAGAAATTAATGATTTAAAAATCACAGTTGAGGTAGGATTAGTAATTGGAATGACTCCTGCGATGACGCCTACTGGCTCTGCCAGCTCTACCATTCCTTCATTTTCGTTTTCACTGATAACACCCACGGTTTTCATGTTCCGTATATTGTTATAAATAAATTCTGTTGCAAACATATTTTTAAAAACTTTATCCTCATAAACTCCGCGGCGTGTTTCATTTACAGCAAGCTTTGCCAATTCCCTATGGTTTTCTAGCGCGGTCAGTGCCATTTGCTTTACAATTTCATCAACCATTTCCTGGTTGTAACAACGAAAAGCACCAAGTGCCTTCACGGCATTGTTTGCCAACGAGTCAATCATTGCAGCAACCGTTTGAGTTTCAAGTACCACTCTTTCTTTTACAGACATTTTTGTCCCCTCCGAATCATCATCGAATACAAGATTTTAGAAATTAGGTATGTTTGGTTCCTCAAAATATAGTCTTATTCACTCCCTTACTCCCGCTGGCTAAAATATATCATTTAAAAATTTCGAAAATTGTCGAATCATGTTAACAAACGAATGAGTACTCATTCATTTCATAGAATGTTCAAAATTTTGACTCACACAATACTAAAAAGAGGCTGACTCTGCAGGCTGTAGAAAAACTTTCGATAGCTTTTTATTTCATATGAATCCTTTAATGATCCACCAGGTTAATTTCCTATGATGCTATTAATATATAGCGCTTCCAATAAGTATGTTGATTTCCGCTCTAGGCGGCTTCGCTTTCCTCGGGCGTGCCGGGGAGCCTCCTCGTCGCTTCGCTCCTGCGGAGTCTCCCCTGCCCCGTACTCCCGCAGGAGTCTTCGCCGCCTTCCACTCCAATCAACATTGTGTATTGAATAAAAACCTTCCATTCAACTAATAAATAATAATAAAATCTTTCTCGACAATCTTAAGAGGCTGACTCTATGAGTCAGCCTCTGGATTTAGTTGGATATCAACCTGTATTCCTTAAACCAGCAGAAATTCCGCTTATTGTAAGAAGAACTTGCGTTATTAATTCATCATTCGGCTCTTCTTGTTCCCTTAGTTCTTTTATTAGTTCAACCTGAAGGAAGTTTAACGGATCAACATACGGATTACGTCTGTATACGGACTCTTGAATATTTGGAGTATTATCCAGCAATTCCTTATCCCCAGTAATTTTCAGCAAAATAGCTTTTGTTTTTTCATATTCCTCTAAAATATTATTAAAAATTCTATCTGCAATTGCCTTATCTTCAACAAGTGTTAAATATTCCTTCGCTGTTGTAATATCAGCTTTCATCAATGCCATGTGTAAATTATCAATCGTTGATCGGAAAAATGGCCACTTCTCATACATTTGTTGTAAGAGCTTAAGGTTTTCTGCACTTTTAGAAGCGAAAGAATCTAATCCAGTTCCAGCTGCATACCATGCAGGGAGTAACTGCCTGCTTTGAGTCCAAGCAAACACCCATGGGATAGCCCTTAAATCCTCAAATCGCCCTCGATTTTTTCTACTCATCGGTCTTGACCCAATATTTAAGTCCCCAAGTTCCCTTAGAGGGGTAGCTTCATTAAAGTAAGTTAAAAAGTCTGGATCACCAAATACAAGTGATTGATATTTCCCCAAAGATACACCTGCGATTTCCTCAATGGTTACTTCCCAAATTGGATCTCGGTGATATCCTGACTCTTTTGATACATTTGTTGCCGCTAGCAGCAATGTAGACGTCGCCTGCTCCAAACTTCGGTAAGCAATATCCTCAAGTAAATACCTTGATGATAATACCTCTCCCTGTTCGGTAATTTTGACACCATCTCCAATTGTTTCTGCTGGTTGAGATAAGATACTCTTATTTAATGGGCCACCGCCACGGCCTAACGAACCACCACGTCCGTGGAAGAACTTAAGTCCAATTTCATAATTTTTAGCCATTTTATGAATTTCAATCTGAGCTCTGTATAGCTTCCAGTTTGCTGTTAATGTCCCGCCGTCCTTGCTACCGTCAGAATAGCCCAGCATAATTTCTTGTTGATCCCCTAAAATTTGCAAATGATTTCGATAGACCGGCATTTCAAAAAGGGTTTGCATAATTTTAGGACCAGCTACAAGATCATCAATCGTTTCTAGGAGTGGGGCTACATTTAAATTACTTTCTAACGTACCGTCTGCATGGAGTCTATAAATTCCCGCCTCTTTTGCTAAAACAAGGACTTCAAGCAAATCACTTGGTGATTTAGTCATACTTACAAGATAGACAGATATAGATCTTTTCCCAAACTCTTCATGTGCCTCTTTGATCATTTGGAACACTTTGATCATCTCCTGCGTTTCCGCAGAATAATCTTCATTTAATAATAAGAGTGGGCGTGGATCCATAAGGATGTTCTGTAAAATTTTTAGTTTTTCTTCTTCAGGAAGTACAGCATAATTCTCAGAAATACGAACCTTACGTAAAATTTCTGAAATGGCTGCTTCATGTTCACCACTATGGTTACGAATATCAAGAGTAGCTAAATGGAAACCAAACAATTGCACTTGACGGATCAGCTTTTGAATAATTTTTAATTCGTTCGCTGCAGGATGATGCTTTTTTAAACTTCTTTTAATAATGAATAGGTCTTCTAATAATTCATCTGCAGAACGATAGCCTAACTCTGAGTTCCCCACTTGCTTAACCCGTTCAATAATAAGGGCAAAGGCACGGCGGTACACTTCAGATTTGATTGGCCATTTTTTGTCTTCCCTTAAGTAAGTATCTTCCTTCTCATTAATAAATGTTAGAAGCTCCTCACTTACATCTACACGTGTAGTAGAGTGGCTGTACCTCTTCATTAGGTCAATTAAGACATTTTTATACTTCTTTAACACCAATCTTCTTTGCCTGTTCAATGTTTCCCATGTGACATCATGAGTAACATTTGGATTTCCATCTCGATCTCCACCAATCCAGGAACCGAAACGGAGAAAATTAGGAACTTCCCACGTTGCAGTAGAATAGTACTTCCCTAAGCAATTAGCGACTTCCTGGTGTATTTCCGGTAGGACTTCAAATAGTGTTTGATCAAAATAATAAAGTCCATTCCTTACTTCATCCAAAACAGTCGGCTTATGCTCACGTAATTCATCAGTTTGCCAAAGGATGGTCACTTCATTAAACAAGCTCTCTTCAAGCTGCTTTCTTTCTCTACTTGTTAATAATGGATGGTCTAAACTTTTTAAGATATCAGCAATTCGCTGTTGAATTTCAAGAATCGAGCGTTTCGTCGCCTCTGTTGGATGGGCAGTTATCACCAATTCCAACGAGAGTGTATGTAATACATTTCGAATTACATCCTCATTAATATTGTTTTCTTTTAGAGAAAGAACCGCACTCTCTATCGAAGCAGGTTGTACAATATTATCATCTTGAAGCTGATACTCTCTTCTTCTTCGAATACGGTGATTTTGTTCTGCAGCATTTATTAAATGAAAATACATGGAAAAGGCACGGATGATTTGCCTCCTCATCGGAGAGCTTAAATTTGTAATTTCACTTTTTAAGTCAGCATAAATTTCCTGATCAAAGTGTGTTCTTAGTGTTTTAGTCATATGTCTAATCTTTTCCACTTTTTCGAACAGTTCGGAACCACCATGATTGACAAGAATTTCCCCAAGCATTTTTCCAAGTAATTTCACATCGCGTCGCAACGGAAGACTGCTGTCATTTACCTTTAATTCTGTCGCCATACCATTCACCTTCCTATAATCAAAAAATTCGCTAAATTTTTATATATAAATATATCATAACTTTACCCATCATGTGAAAGAAATAACTTACTTTTTTAAAAAATAGAAAAAAACCTGCACATTACAGGTTCTGATCATATAAGATTTATTCATTTCTATCAATGACGAGGACATAAGTTTTTCGATCATCATCACTATATGTTACAACAATTGAAATGATGGTTTTGTTATCATCGTCTAACTTTACCGTTTTGCTTGTACCACCCTCAATTGAGATGGTTGAACTGCTGTAACGAGCTGTTGGGCTTAATGTAATGGAATCTACATCACTATCAACAGCCACATGGTAAGTAAATTCATCAGAAGTAAACGCACTGTCCCATGTTCCATTGTTAACTGTTAGTGAAGAAAGGGTAGCTTTACTGACTTTTTGTACTGTGGTTGTGGTATTACCTTGTTGGTTCATAGTTGGTTGAAATGTATTCGTTCGATTGTTTTGCGTAGGGATGGTAATTTGTGAATTTGCCGAATTACCCCTAGTCACATTAATAGTATAGGTCTTTTTTTCTCCATTCTCTGACGTAACAACAATAGTGATGACTGATTCCCCAATAGGAAGGTCCACTGAAATACTTCCTTCTTTAAGGTTAGTCCCATTTACCTGAATAGTTGATGTGGGCTCAACTGAAGTCGGTGTAACCGTAAGAGAAGCTATGTTATTTGCTACTTCGATACTATAATTGTTAATTTCAGATGAAAAGTTCGGTGACAGTTTTCCAGTAGACAATTCCAGATTTTGCAAAAGGTTATTCCCATTTTGTTTCCTAGTAACGGTAAGCGTATAGGTATTCAGTTGGTGTGTACTTTCAGAAACAGTAATGAGGAATTTGTTTTCTCCTGTTTGAAGAGAAAATGTGCTTGCTACACCACTTTTGATTGACTTGTCATTAATTGTAATACGAGCATCTGGATTATTACTTTCTACAAGTAAATTAATTTCCTTTGTTTCATTTTCTACAGTGGTAGAATATTCTTTCACATCTGCCGTAAAATCATAATCGAGCTTAATCCCTTCAATTTCCAATAATGAAAGTGTGTTTTCAGACTGATTTGCCTGTTCAGGAACTGTACTTTCAGCATAAGCAATAGGTATGTAAGAATAGTTCCCCATCCCGACCATGGAAGCAGCAAGTATAATATTTATTCCTCTTTTTGGCACCTTCGCAAACATGTCTTTTCCTCCCGCATCAATAATGTAGACTAAAGGTACCACTGGATGCTTAAGAAAACCTTAACTTTTTTTAGAATATTATTAAAATAAAAAAACCGTAAATCCTGTTGCTTTTACAAGATTTACGGCTTTTTTCTATCTCCTATTGAATTCTTCCAGTTTAGAAGAGATGGCTACAGCCACTTCTTCATCAGACTTTTGAATGGCTTTTTTAAAAAGTGTATTAGCTAAAGAGCCCATTGGACCGGTTGCATTAATTTCAAGAAAACCTGTTACTTTTGTTTTGTTTCTATTCATTGCTTTAGCTTCGAAATATCCTTCACCTAGGTATTTTTCATTAGAGCGCTTTAATTCGAAACTTACCTTCAAGGGTTCATTCCATATAATATTATCAATGATTAAACTGACCTTTTTCTTCATAATGCCTAAGAGGTCACTTTTAAATTCCCATGTAATTTGGTTTTCATTTACTATTTCATGTTGAATATAACCCGGGACTAAGGGTGCCCAGTTATCCGGATCGCGTATAAATCTCCAAATCACTTCAATTGGGATATCTAATTCTACATGTTGAATTTCACTTGGCATTTATATCCCTCTTTCATAATCATTGTAAAAAGCCTTCAAGTATCTGAAGGCCTTTTTAAATATATATGTTTATAAACCAGTTTATAGAAGAAATTTCCCAAACTAACGAATTGCTTCAAGAAAAAAGCTTAAATGATTCTCCATTTTCATTTCTACTTCTGCTGTATCTATACCGTCATACTTCAGGAGCAAGTATTCCGTCATCATCGTAAACAATGGATACTGATACTCGGTTGCTAAAATCTTAGCATTTTGTTGTTTAAGTTCCCCTTTATCAATAAAAATCTGAAATGCAACCTCCAAGAAATCAACAGTCCCCTT
This sequence comes from Neobacillus phoenicis, assembly GCF_047302305.1. Classification (NCBI taxonomy): domain Bacteria; kingdom Bacillati; phylum Bacillota; class Bacilli; order Caryophanales; family Bacillaceae; genus Neobacillus; species Neobacillus phoenicis. Next base: position 4,374,786 of record NZ_CP154847.1, read on the forward strand.
ATATACATCATTAATAATGATACCTCTAGCCCTTTGGTCACGGAATTGCTCGATATTTAGTATTCTCCACATTTTTTCGTGCAACGGTTCTTCTACTGCCTGTTTAAAATTGATAATCCCTTGAGTTAAAAATGGCTTGATTGTTATCCTGTTACAAATGGCATTTAACGTATCCTGATTCGGTCTTGTTTTAGAATGACTTTCACGAAATAATGCATACACCCATTCTAAGATTTCATCTTTAGATTTGAAGTGATTATAAAGTGCACTTTCTTTTATTCCAACCACTTTTGTTAGCTCACGAACGGATACGGCAGAAAAGCCTTTATGAGAAAATAAGTCTATAGAAGCTTCAAGGATTCTATATTTTGTGCTGTTTACATCAAGATCTGTTACTGGATGATTCATCCGAAGAACTCCTTCTTATTTCATTGTCATTAACATAAGCTGTACCACCAGTTGAAGGTCCATTAGAAAGTGGGCGATCGCAATCGGCAATAAGCGATTGGTTTTGTTGAAAATAATCCCTAGAATGATTGCTAATGGCACGAATGACAAGAAACGCCACATCATGTATGGTCCATCAAAAACTAATGGCAGTGCCACATGTTGAAATGCAAGGAATAATCCCGATAGGGTAATGGCTAACCAGAGTTTACCTGTTCTTGCCTTAATTCTTGGAAGTGCGTACCCGATGTATGTTGGAGTTTCCACAAGACCATTGGAGATGGGAAACAAAATGAGAGCGGTGGCCGCAGCCCAAATTGGAAGCTTCTGAAACATCACCTCAGGTGGTGTAAATGTTCCTAATAATAGATATGAAAATAGAAACAACGGAATGGCTCCTGCAACTATCCCCACAATCACCAGCCATAACGTTTCAAGTGTATCTTTTTTTGCTCGGCCTTTTTTAAAGTTAAAAATGGAAAAATACGAGTGGCCTTCCTTTTTCAATAAACTCCTTAAGATGAGAAAAGTGACGATATTGGCAAATATGGCTTGAAATGGCCACCATTTTTCCGCTGCATGTAGGGGAGAACTTTCGCCAGCTAGGGCAAAAAAGCCAACTAATAAGGCCCCAAATAATATGAATAATATTGTTCTCATTACTAATGAGAAGACAATTCTCCTGCCAATTTTGTTCTCATTATTTACTATCCTCACCTGTACGCTATTCGAATTCAATAATTCCTTTTTCATATTACACCTCATGGGATAATTTTAAAACCTCCAATGAATTAACGTTCGTTCACGAGTTTCGTAAAAAAATTAGGTTTGGAACAATTCTCCTTGAACGGCTCTAATATATCGATTAGCTGATAATTGAACGGATTGGTTGGCATCTTCCTTCACGATCTTATGAAAGGCATTATAAATCCGATTAAATGATAAGGGCTTAACCCTCTCTGCCATCTCTCTAACTGTTTTAGCAGGTAATGGAATCAAGTTAGGATAACTATACATAAAGCTTACCCACTTTCTATCGGCCACTACTTGGATGATATCTCCTGTTAAAAGGACGCCGTTCCCTTCGTTTCCATCCTCCCAGTGTAAAACTGCCCCACCTTTAAAATGTCCCCCTAATCTGTGAATAGTCATTCCCTCATGTAAGACTAGCTTTTCTCCAGACCATAGAATAATATGATCACTTGGATTCACAATCCATTCCTTGTCATCCTCATGGATGTATATAGGGACATCAAATGCTTTTGCCCACTCAATCTGTGCTGAATAATAATGAGGGTGGGAAAGAGCAATCGCGTTAATTCCTCCCATTTGATGAATCTCCTCAATCGTCTTTTCATCAAGATAGGTTATACAATCCCATAATACATTAAAGTCATTTCCTTTAATAAAGTAAGCTGTTTGACCGATTCCAAAAGAAGGAGACGTGGTGATACTATACAAATTTTCCTCTTCTAATAGAATTTTATTTTTATATTTTTGTGACTCAATTAACTTCTCAAGTGTTGTCCAGGCTTGCCCATTTGGGTTTACATACTGTCTTTCTTCCTCACAAATCATGCACGAGCTTGGAGGACGAGCGGAGTCTGGATATTGTGTTCCACACGTTGTACAAACAAATTTATTCACATGGATCATCCTTTCATTAATATATTTTGGATTTTTTTACCACTAACAATATATTAATTAACGTTCGTTCATATGTCAACAAATTGTATTATTATGGATAAAAATAGAGCAAGTGCCTAGGAATTATTTCAGATTAAGCTGGTCTATCGGCTAGAGGAGCGCAGACAGAGGTATATTCTTAATTAAGCGAACAAAAGTCATTTACCTTTAGTAGCAGGCAACCTTGCCACTTGCAATAAAAACTTCCCCTATTTACCGGTCGCGCTCTTTTTCTCTTGCCACGGGCTTTAGAAACTTCTCCTATTTATCGGGCTGCTTCCTTCCATTGGATCGGGTCATCGGGACATAAATTACCACAGTATCAAGGAGTGTTGCTGTGACAAATTTTATACATTATCTTTTTAAAAAAAGAGACTGGCCCTTTTTAATAAAGATCCAGTCTCTCCTATGCTTAATTTGTTATTGCCTGTTTTAAAAGGAATTGGTGGATTCTTTCTGCAGCGGTCGATAACCGTTCTTCCGGCTGTACCATAGCAATACGAACATACCCTTCCCCTAATTTTCCAAATGCGTCACCAGGAATAACTGCCACACCTGCTTGATTAATCAATTCAAAGGCAAATTCTCTTGAGGTCCATCCAGCGGGGATTTTTGCCCACACAAACATTGTTGCAGGAGACTTTTCCACTTGCCATCCACTTTTCCTTAGACCTGTAATTAATGCATCCCGACGAAGCTCATATTCTTTTGCCTGTTGTCGAAGGAAATGGAAATCGGAGGTCAATGCCATTACTGCTGCTTTTTGAATCGGATAAAAAATTCCATAATCAATATGAGACTTAAACGAAGCTAAAATCTCAATAGCTTGTCTATTGCCGACAACGTATCCGATTCGACAACCAGCCATATTAAAAGTTTTGGAAAGTGAATTGAACTCAATTCCGATCTCTTTTGCTCCTGGTATTGACATGAAACTAAGCTGCGGATGATCATCAAAAATTAATTCAGAATAAGCAAAGTCATGAACAATCAAGATTTCATGCTTTTTAGCAAAAGCCACTACCTCTTCATAAAAACTAAAATCTGCTAATGCAGTAACAGGATTTCCAGGATAACTGATAATCATCATTTTTGTTTTCTGAAGAACCTCTAATGGAATTTCATTCAGCTTTGGTTGAAACTTATTTTCGGCTAACAAAGGGAATGGATAAATTACTCCACCCGCAATATTTACACTTGCTTCATAAATGGGATAACCAGGGTCGGGAACCAAAACATATTCACCTGGATTAATCAGTGCTGTAGCCAAGTGTGCCAATCCATCCTGTGACCCCATTAACTGCAATACTTCATTTTCTGGGTTTAGGTCAACCGCATACCTTTGTTTATAAAAATAACTGACCGCTTCATGAAATTCAGGTATCCCTGTCAGTGTATATCCATACCGGCTTGTGTCCTTTGCCGCTTCTACTAAGGTATCCACCACAAACGACGGCGGTGGAAAATCTGGGGATCCCACACTTAAATCAATGACATCTTTTCCTCTTTTTATAGCTTCCTTTTTACGATTCGCTACTTCTTGAAAAATACTTGCTGACATTTTTTGCAGTTTTTCCGATGCAATGAGATTCATAGACCTTCCCCCACAATCTTATTTTTTCACAGAATCTTTCCTAGTATAATAATTTTATTTGTTTTAACATAATTCAGATTATATCAGTCTAACGATTTGTATACTATATTTCTAAATAACCATTGATTATTATCTCTTCATAAATTAAGATTTGTAGATAGGTAAAAAGTTCAGAATAGTCAATGTACTTAGTGGGGGTAACTGAATTGAAATTCTTTCAGTATTGTTTATTCTTTTTAGGGTTAACCTTTTTTGGCTTAGGCAACGCTATTGCGGTTAAAGTTAAATATGTTGGCCTTCATCCATGGGAAGTACTGAATGTGGCACTCTATGAGCATTTTGGTTTTACCATTGGTACATGGGGCGTGGTGTGTGGTTTGATTCTTATCCTCATCTCATTCTTTGTCGCCAGAAGCTATATCAATATTGGCACCATTTTAAATGCTTTGTGCATTGGGCCCATTATGGATTTTTTTCTTTGGTTAGATATTCTTCCGAAGGCAACCCATACCTGGGTAGATTATATTATTTTATTAGTTGCTATTGTTATTTCTGGAATCGGTGGCGGCATGTATGTGGCAGCAGGGATAGGGGCAGGTCCTCGCGACGGCTTTATGCTTTCAATTTCCGATAAAACAAGACTATCAGTTAGCCAAGCAAGAATCGTGGTTGAAAGCTTCGTCTTAATTATTGGATTCCTTTTAGGTGGTCCGGTATTTATCGCCACTTTTGTCTATACATTTATTCAGAGTCCTGTTTTTCAACGTTCCTTGAAGGTGTTTAAGTCATTGGTGGAATCCCTTAAAAAAAGAAAAGAACAAAGCCAGGAAAGCGTTGTTTTGTAACTTATGAAAGCCCCACTTTAATTTGTGGGGCTATTTCTATAAAATTTTATTAATGCCTGGGATCTTACATACCCAGGCTGATAAAACAAATCCAAAAACGGGTCCGGTTACTGCAACGATTAAAAACTTCAATAGGGCCGGTAAATCAAATTGGTGTAAATATAAACTTATACTGACAAGAACAAGTGGATGGATGATATACAGGGTATAAGCTGATTCAGATATCGTTCTCCACATCTTCTTTGTTACATTATGCCTTGTTTTAAACATTGAAAGCAGCCATAAGCAAATACCTATGCAAACAAATGGCTCCCACATCGCATAAACAAAAGCCTGAGCTCCCCATCCTCCTGAAACATGCATATTTCCCTCTAATGCACCTGTCGCTATAAGTGCAATCGGTAAAATAGGGATGGTAATGACAGAGATCAATGCCCAAAGTTTTACTGTTTTCACACGTATCTGATCTAACCAATTATGTTCATATGCTGTTGTACCAGCAATAAACAGTAAGATATATGAAGGAAAATAACCAAACTGTAAACCTAGAATTCCCTCTCCTGTTGGCCAACTTAAGCGAATTAAAAATGCTGCTATACCTAAGCTAATTGCCGTAAAGAACAATTTTCTATTTGAAGGAAAAACCTTTGAAGCTTGTGAGAGTCCAATAAAGAACTTACGATAAGCCACATAGAGGATAGAAAAAATTAATAAAGCTTCTACAAACCAAAGTGGGCCGATATTAATGCTATTCAAAGTAAGGATCTCATTTTGATAGAATTCACTAAAGGAATATTCAATCTTAAATCCTACTATATATCGGATAAATGATCCTATTAGAAAAGTATAAAAAATTAATGGAATACCTAAGCGAATTAAACGGTCTTTTAAGAATACTCTCGTGCCCTTCCGTTTTAGAGATGCCGGAGTAAAGTAACCAGATAGGAAAAAAAATAACCCCATAAAAAATGATTGATTAATAGCAGTAAAAAGCGTCAAAATAATTGCCGTCACACTTAAACCATTAGTAGGAACAACATCTTTATAAACCCATGACCCATCTGCCCCATATGTTATTGCTGTGTGATGAACTAAGACCAAGACGGTTAGTACGACACGTAAATGGTCTAAATAGAATAACCTCTTTTTTTCCATTTATTTCCCCTCCTAGAGGTATACACCTTCTTCATTATCTGACTGAAAACCCAGGAAAAAAGTTACAAAAAATCCATCCAAAGGATGGACCTATTTATACCATATATGGCACATTCACTTTCTTTAATCCTTTTAAGGTGAAACAACTGGCAAAGATGATGAGCGAAAATAGGAGAAATATATGGCTTACCCCAATGTTAGAAATTAAAATACCAGTTGTTAGGGCAGATGTAATTTTTACAATAGAAGCTAGGATAGTTCTTAAACCAACCACTCTCCCAATGTACTCTTTTGTTGAGTTCAGTTGGATAAGTGTTTGAGTAATAATTAAGTGGGCCATCGTAAATAATCCAAGAACAAAGATTAAAATAGCGGCTGACATTTTATCACTATTCAAATGTAATAAAACAGCTGTTATTGCCATTCCCACCATGGTGAAAACAATAGACCATTGTTTAAATCTTTTTAAAAAATAAGTAACCACAATTCCTGCGAGTATTCCCCCTACTGCAAAAGAAATATCAAATACCGAATATAATCCGCTGCCTCCTTTAAATACCTTTGCTAAGGGTAAAAGGATAGTTGTGGTCATTTGGATACTAATGCTATTTAAAATAGATAAAAATAGAAGGTATCTCATTCCCTCCCGATTCTTGATAAAATCCCATCCGGAAATCAGCTTTGAGTAATATTGAATTTTACTCGGATTCTTTTGTTTGGTATTGGTTTGCTTCACCATATAATAGAGAACTGCAGCTACTAGAAATGTCAGTGAGTTAATAAAGAAACTAAGGGCTAATGACAATTTTATCAGCAACACACCAGAAACAGCGGATCCTGCAATTAATGCACCTTCATTGAGTGATGAAGATTTTGAGATTACAAAGGGAATATCTCTATCTATAAATGATTCTTTTATGAAAGATTGCTCGGCAGGTTTGTAAATGGTGTAGCAGACAGCTAATAGAAACTGTAAAAAATATATGAATAGCGTTGATTCAAAATGTAAAAGAATCAAAATAGACATGGTTAGTACAATAATGAATCGAAAGATGTCTGTCATGACGACAATCAATTTTGATTGATGATGATCAACATATACAGAAACAATTGGTGTTAATAGTATGCTTGGCAAATAATATATAGCAATCATCATACCTATAGATAGTGCTTCACCCGTTAAATGATAAATGTACCACATAATCGCAATTTGCTGGATACCGTCTCCAAAATTACTAATCATCGAACCTAGTAAATACGGTAATTTATTGTTCTTCATTTGTAATCCCCCTTTTTCTACCTCCCTTATTGTAAATTCATTTCTTAATAAGTAAAATTAAACTTTTTTTATTATTTAACATAACGAAAACTTATTATATTAATTTTATTGCTGTAAAAAAGCCAAGCACAAAAAAACGCTTGGTCCTCCAAGCGTTTAATTTTTTTCGATTATGCCCACACTTCATCTAATACGTTTCTGAATAATTCATCAAGCAATTGTGTGATGTCTTCCTTTTTCACCTTTATAGATTTAGTAAATTCCTCTAGTCTTGTGATTTCTTGATCTAAGAATTCATTAATGGCTGTCACTTTGGGTTCCAGATTCATCTCATCCCCTCGCAATTTTCTATCCAGCAAGGTTTGAATTTCTTGCTTAAGCTGTCCATCTTCAAGTAAATCCGCCACCAAATTTTGAAACAGGATCGGAGGAACAGTATTATATTTTTCAATCCACATGCAGGCTAAAATCGGCCTAAGGACATAAAAATATTTCTTTATTTTCACCTGTTCTCCTTGAAGATAGTCACGATAATTGCCCTTCGCCATGTTTAAATAATGATATAGTGCAGACTGCGGCAGGAATACCTTCTCTTGAATCTCCTTCATTTTATCGACGAGGGAAAACGCTTGATAATAGACAATCCCTGAATGTAGCCACTCCATTAAAGGGGGATTGGATTTTCTAAAAAGCTTGAGGGCTTTTCGAAGTTCCCAGCCGTTCATATCAAGCAAGTCATTGATTGGAAGTTCAATCACATCTCGCTTTTCATCAATGCTTAAATACCACTCTTTTCGGTGAACATAGATAAAACGGACATCATAATCACTATCCTTGGATGGAAATCCCCATGCCCTGCTGCCTGATTCTACGACATAGCAGATTTTTATATCATGCTGCTCTTCCAGTCTTTTAATTTCTTCAAGTATTCGTTCTTTCAAACTACTCCCTCCCTACAGAGTGTCTGGACCAAAGATTCTTACAATATTGGCGATAATCCTGATGGAATTGCTGAACCCACTGACCCTCTTTACCAGGAAAGTTGCGTCCTTCAAAAGATGTGATAGGCACGATTTCTTGAATGGAATTAGTGACAAACATTTCATCAGCTTCTAGTACTTCCTTAATTGAGTAAAGTCCCTCTTGAATTTGCAAATTATTTTTCCAGCCTAATTGAATGACAAACTGGCGGGTAATCCCATTTAAGATGCCGGTATGTAAAGAAGGTGTATATAAGACATTTCCTTTAATCCAAAAAAGATTAGAAACAATGCCCTCCGCTAAGTATCCATGCTCATCTAGAAAAATTCCTTCTACATCTGGAAAATCGCCAATTTCTCTTTTTGCCAATACATTATTTAAATAATGATGGGACTTTAAACGTTGATTCCCTTCAGGGCTGTTCCGTTTTAACTTCAGCAGTACTGCCTTTTTTTCAATTAATTCCCCTCCAGGTGATAATCGCTTAGGAAAAATAATCAAATTCGGCTGGAGGTAAGGTTCTACCTGTAATCCCACTTCGCCTAATCCGGCAGAAACATTTAACCGGATGTAAGCATTTGTCAGCCGATTTCTTTCTAATAGTTCCTGCAGAATTTTGTTGATTTGTTCACGTGTATATTTCTGCTCGATTGATAGTTCTGCTAACCCCTTATTTAGTCGCTCGACATGGTCATCTAATAAAAATGGATGGCCGTCATACACTCGAAACGTTTCAAATAAACCTAAGCCATATAAAAATCCATGATCAAACGGAGAAATTTTTGCTTCTTCTTTACTTATAAATTGACCATTTAGGTAAAGTAACATGTTAATTTCCTTGTACGATTGCAGTGTTCTTGTAGTGATTAACGAAGTTTTGCAGTAGCTCTTTCCCAAAGGTCGTCATGATGGATTCTGGATGGAACTGTACTCCCTCTATCGGCAGGTCCTTATGGCGAATTGCCATGATTTCCCCCTCTTTCGTCCAAGCGGAGATCTCAAAGCAATCAGGCAACGTTTCTCTTTTTACAATTAACGAATGGTAGCGTGTGGCTAGAAAAGGGTTCGGAAGCCCTTGAAAAATTGTTTTTCCATCATGATACATCTCTGAGGTTTTTCCATGCATAAGTCTCTCTGCCTGAACTACTTGTCCATCAAAAGCTTGAGCAATAGCTTGTTGACCTAGACAAACACCAAAAATCGGAACTTTACCAGCGAAAAATCTGATTGCATCTAGACTAATTCCCGCTTCATTAGGGCTGCATGGACCAGGTGAGACCATTAAGAATTCAGGTCCTAGCTTTTCGATTTCCTCGATTGTCGTCTGATTGTTCCTTTTCACAACTAATTCTTCTCCTAGTTCACCTAGGTACTGTACTAAGTTAAAGGTAAAGGAATCATAATTATCAATCATAAAAATCATTTAGCATACTCCTCTGCCATTTCTTTTGCTTTCCATAAAGCCGCTGCTTTTTTCATAGATTCTTTATATTCATGCTTAGGGTTCGAATCGATGACAATGCCTGCACCTGCTTGAACATGTGCCATCCCATCCTTCACATGCATGGTTCGGATAATAATATTTAATTCTATGTCGCCACTAAAATCAATCCAGCCAAGTGATCCAGTATATACACCTCTTTGAACGGGCTCCAACTCTTCGATGATTTCCATCGTTCGAACTTTCGGAGCACCTGTTATCGTTCCACCTGGGAAGACAGAATTAATAATGTCAGAGCATGATTTATCTTCTGCTAATTCCCCTCTCACATTGGAAACGATGTGCATGACATGAGAGTATTTTTCAATGGTCATAAATTCATTAACCTCAACCGTTCCGTACTTACACACTCTACCAAGATCATTTCGTTCTAAATCCACAAGCATGACATGCTCCGCTCGTTCCTTTTCGTTTTCAATTAATTCGTTAGCGAGTGCGAGATCTTCTTCATGATCCTTCCCTCTTGAACGAGTCCCTGCAATCGGCCTTGTGCTTACTTCTGTTCCATCCTTTTTCACAAGTAACTCGGGTGATCCACTGACAAGCTGAAATTCTGGTGTGTGCATATACCCCATATATGGAGATGGATTCAAGACCCTTAATTGTTCATACACCTCAATCGCCTGAACCCCGATCGGTTTAGACTGGCGCACCGCTAAATTTACCTGGAACACATCCCCCTGTGATATATATTGCTGAACTTTTCTAACAGCCTTCTGGAACTCTTCCTCTGTCATCGAAACCTGCAACTGATTTGGATCGTTTAGCATTGTTCGTGCAGTTGGTACGGAATTCATTTCCTCAAGCCAGCGTTTTTCCCAATATCCTAATCGCTGATCTATTCCATCATCACTTTCCGCCAAAATGAAGATCCAAAGTAGGTCCTCTTCATGATCAAACACAAACCATTCCTTTACTATAAAAAAGTAGATTTCCGGAATACCGGTGTCGTCTTTTGCTAGGTTAGGAAGTTCTTCTATGTAACGAGCATAATCATAGCTTATGTACCCAATCGCTCCACCAAGGAAGCTTGGAAGTCCTTCCATTTTATCAACTTGATAACGACTCATCCATTTCTCAAGTATGTGTAGTGGGTTCCCTTCCAACTTTTGGGTACCGCTTTCATTTTGGATTTCCAATTCATGATTTTTTCCTTTCATAATTGTCTCAGGTTGAAATGCAGCGATGCTGTATCTCCCACCTCGCCCACTTTCTAATAGCACATGATGGGTCTGATTTGTCGCTAGTAAACGATATTGTCTAAAAAAATTAGAATAGGTATAAGGAATTTTTTTACTATATAAATGAAGTTTCTTCAATCAATTCACTCCTAATCATTACTCTTTTTTCATCATACTTGAAAAGGGTGTCAGGCACCACAAAAAGTGTGGTGATGAATCCAAGGTTTTATTATTTCTAAAAGCTACACATATTGAAGGACGTTATTAAACGGACAAGAAGCCCTATCCATTCCGGATAGGGCTTCCTTTAAGTTAGTACGTTCATTAGTAAATGTCCTAAGAAATTTTCTTTAATTCTTCAGTTAATTTCAAGAATAGGCCCTTGTTTCCGTCCTGTAATGTTTGGTCGATTTCCTTGCGGATTTTCTCCTTCTTGAATTCAAGCAGGGCATTGTTTAGAAACATCTCAGCAACTACAGCATCTGCGTTCTCATCCGAATGTTGTGGTGAATTAAGTAATTTCTTTTCCATGGAAATCAACTCCTTGAGCTTTTTTTCATTATACATGGAGTTTTCTAAAAATTCAAACACTTTATTTTGGAAATTTCAAAAAAATTTAATGGTATGGCTTTCAAGTTTCATTTTGATTTTATCTCAATTTTTTGGTGTGAAGGGCAAATATTTAGGGAACATTAACTTCAACTATCTTTTTGAGGGAACAGGAGGAAAATATGTATGGAACAAGCTGCATTAACTGGCTATCACCCCGTAAATAACATTGATGTTTATTATGAATTTTATCCGAATCCAAAATCAGATAAGACATTTGTTTTATTGCATGGTTTTCTTTCTTCCACCTTTACATTTCGCCATCTCATATCACTATTGAAAAAGGAATATCAAGTGTTATCGATCGATTTGCCCCCTTTCGGAAAGAGTGCAAAATGCAATCGTTATGAATATTCTTATAAAAACCTTGCCCAAACCGTTATTAACCTAACTGAGTCATTAGGTTTAAAGAAAATGACTTTTATCGGCCATTCCATGGGTGGTCAAATTGTGTTGAATATTCTTCATATGATGCCTGAACTTGCCGATAAAGCGATTCTTCTTTGCAGTTCAGCTTATCTCAAACGCTCTAAATTGCCGTTAATCTTGACAAGCTACATTCCCTATTTCCACCTTTTTGTGAAGTACTGGTTTGCAAGAACTGGTGTGAGGAAAAACCTACAAGATGCTCTCTATAATCACTCCATCATAAATGACGAAATGATTAATGGCTACCTTCAGCCCTTTTTACAAGATGAAATCTTCATAGCACTTACAAGGATGATTCGGGATCGTGAAGGAGATCTTCCACCTGAGGCTCTTAAACAAATAAAAACCCCCTGCTTATTACTTTGGGGAGATCATGACAATTCCATGCCACTTAAAGTAGGGGAAAAGCTTAACAAGGATTTAGAGAACTCTGAGCTAGTTGTATTAAAAGAAACAGGCCATGCCCTTCCAGAGGAACGCCCTTTTGAAGTATTTGAATATATCAAAGGCTTTTTAGAAAAATTTCAACCAGCAGCCGATCATTGATAAAGTAAGAAAAGCGGAAGCGCCTCGTTCAGCCCCGACAGGCAAATGTTCTTCGGCAAGAAAAGTTGCTCTTTGACTTTTATTGCCGAAGGTTATTTGACCCGAGGAGCTAGGCGCTGGAGCTGGACAATTCTCGAAGTCAAATTTGTCGGTGGCTGTACCGGTCATCACACCTTATTTAAACCAACCCTTTTCTTTTGATTGAGTAATCGCTTCAATACGATTTTTCACTTCCAACTTATCTAAGATAATTGAAATGTAGTTGCGAACCGTTCCCGTTTTAATACTGAGCTCTTCTGCAATCTCTTTTGTATTCTTACCATCAGCAACTAGCTCTAGCACTTCTCTTTCTCGGTCCGTTAAGGGATTTTCCTCTCCATATACATCATCCATTAATTCTGGCGCATAAATTCGTCTTCCTGCCATCACACTGCGGATGGAGCTTGCCAGTTCCTCACTCGGACTATCCTTCAATAAATAACCGCTTACCCCTGCCTTCAATGCACGTTGGAAATACCCGGTTCGGGCAAAAGTGGTTAAAATGATTACTTTGCAGCCAGATCCTTTTAATTCTTCTGCTGCTTCAAGCCCGGTCTTCCCTGGCATTTCAATGTCCATAATACAAACGTCAGGCTTTAATTTTTTTACCAGCGTAACAGCTTCTTCCCCATTTGACGCCTTCCCGACTACTTCCATATCATCCTCTAAATTAAGCAGTGAACCAAATGCTCCTAATAACATTTGCTGATCTTCAGCGATAACAATATTAATCATTTCCGGTCCTCCTTCTCTACAGCTTGCTTCACATCATTCGGTACCTTGACAATTAATGTTGTACCTTCCTTTGTAACAAGCTCCAGGCTGCCATTAATAAATTCCAATCGTTCTTTCATGCCAATTAGACCATGTCCTTCAGCCAATTTTTCAGTGTTTCCTTTAAATCTACCGTCATCGCGAATCGTTAGAACTGTTTCTTTCCACGATTGTTCGATGGAAATAATGCAGTTCTTAGCTTCGCTGTGTTTCACCACATTGTTCACGGCCTCTTTCAAACACATACTTAATATATTTTCAGTTAATAGGGAAACATTCGATAATGTAAATTCCCCTTCGCTGATAAAATGGATTTGTGCAGCCTTTATGATTTGTTTCACTCGTTGAATCTCATCCTTTAGACGAATCCCCCGCATGGAAGAAACCATCTTCCTTACCTCGCTTAATGCTGTTCTAGCGGTTTGCTGAACATCCTTTAATTCAGATTTAGCCTGTTCCGGATCTTTTGAAATTAGTTTCCTTGCCAAGTCCGTCTTCAAACCAATTAGTGACAGCTTTTGTCCAAGTGTGTCATGAAGGTCCCGGGCAATTCGCTGGCGCTCCTCCAGCTTAACCAGCTCAGATATCCTTTTGTTCGCATCTTCTAGTTTTTCCTCAAGCTGCCCCCTCTCCTTCCGATTGTAAATGCTAAAAGGGAGAAGAATGACACTGATCCAAATGATGATAACGAAGGGAAGCTGCTGTAGAAATAGCTTCTCTTGCATGACAATGCTATAGTTGATCGATGCCGAAGTACTGATTAAATGAATAAAGTATAACGTGAGAAAGGCAACTCTGTCCTTAATATTGCCAATAAAATAGGCTAGAAAAAAGGCAAAGTAAACGTAGCTGAACAGGTTAGTCGCAGTTATGGAAATGCCAATTAGAATAAGTGTCCAGAGATATACGGGCCACCCTTTTGAAATAAAGGCAATTCGGTAAAGGATAAAAAATATCAGAGTTAGTAAAATTCCTACAACGATTTCAATAGTTGATGGTGCTTGAAAGATAAAATAAAAAGGTAATATGCAAAGAACCGTCCATATATACGGAGCAATCCCATTATTTTTTTGAAATGTCATATACCTTTTAATCATACATAAGACCTCATTTTCACTAGTACTTTCCATTTATTATAACTCAAAAGTATACAACCTCAACAGTTCGTTTAATATATGTATTTTACATATATATGTAATAATATAACCACTACTACTATATATTTAATTAGTCAGAATTTTGTAAATGTTTACACCTAGCAAATCTTGGCAACATATGTTTATAAAAACATTAGGAGGAATCAAAATTGGGAGAAGTATATAACCATTGTTCCAAAATTCCTTATTTGCGATTTGGTATGGGTGAGCCTTTAGTATTTATTCATGGACTAGGAGAGGTAAAGGAGGGATGGTCTAACCAATTTGAATTCGCCGATCAGTATGAGTTAATTATTCCAGATTTACGGGGACACGGTGAATATCAATCACCAGGCGAGATAAGTATTCCAAACTTTGCTCAAGATATTATTTCTTTGTTAAAAGAGCTCGGATTTGAAAGCGCACACATATGTGGGTTATCAATGGGTGGGATGGTAGCTCAGGAAATGTATCGTCAGGCCCCTGAGATGTGTCGCTCCTTAATGCTTGTAAGTACTTTTCATTATGCTCCTAAGCGCTTGGGAAAGTTATTTTTAAAGTTTCGCCAGGCTCGAGTTGAAAATAAATCTCCCGATGTCCTTAGAGAAACAGCAGCAAAGGTCTGCCTCTATTCATGGACAAAAGAAAACTTTGATACATTTTATCAATTTTATCAGCCGAACAAAGAATTCTACTTCAAATCGATGGAAGCATGCCTTCATGTGAACAATTTAAGCCTACTGCCCACTATCAAGGTTCCAACCTTAATTATTGGCGGACAGTATGACTCAGTCATCCCCGTGTGGGTTCAATTACTCATGCATAAACAAATTCCTCATTCAGAGTTTGTCATTTTCAGAAATACGGGTCATATCGCCAAACTTGAGGCGAAGGATGAATTTAATCAAGTGTTACGCAACTTTTTAATTAAACATAAAAAGGCAAGTTAGTGGGAAGGAGAATTCCTTTCCCACTCCCGTTGCACATACATAGTTTATATGTTCTTGTACCTAATTTTATGACTAACTCTTTTTACAAGGCATTTGACCTCTTTGAAGCCCATTGATCCACAATCCCAGCAAACAAACCAGAAAGTGCAAGGCTAACATGTCCGGCCTCCACACTAATATAAGTCTTGTCTTCACTGGATACTAAATCCATAATTGGTTTACTTTGCTCTTCTAAAATCAAATTGTCTCTAGAACCTGAAACCACGTATAAATTTGCCTTAATATTTTTTAGGTCAACCTTTTTATTTCCTAGTACCAATTCACCTTTAACCAGCTTGTTCTCCTTAAAGAGGTCATTGGCTAATTGTCTGTATGCTTCACCGGCAAATGGAACTTGGTCCAGTGTCCATTTATTCATCCGACGCCATTTTTCAACATAACGGCTGTCGTATGCTCGACTTAAAAGCATCGTATAGTTAGTAAAATAAACAGGTGCCCCTATCGCTCGGAACATACCTGTTACTAAATTAGGGGATACAAGCCCGTACACTTCGATAAAGCGGTCGATATTGATATCACCGTTTCTCATTCCTTCAGCCCATTTTTCAGGACCAATAAATGGCTTGAAGTCAATTGGAACAGTAGCAACAATTAAATTTTTAATAGGTTCTTCTGCGACTGCTGCATAAATGGAGGCAATTGTTCCACCTAAGCAGTATCCAATAAGAGTGATTTCTTCTGCTTCGGAATGTCGAATAGCCCGCTTAACTGCTGTTCTTAAGTATTTATCAATATAAGTATCGAGCCCCAATTTCTTATCTTCATATCCAGGTGTGCCCCAGTCTAAAAGATACACATCATACCCCTTATTCGTTAAACCTTCTATCACACTTGCTTTTGGAGCAATATCTAAAATATATGGTTTGTTAAAAAGAGAATACACAAAAAACAAGGGTATTTCATATTTTCTCTGTTTGGCAGGGTAATGCCATAATACGGATTTATTTTTCCTCCATACTTCATTTCTTGAAGTATGGCCTACTTTCGGTTCAGGTTGACTAAATACCTTGAACAGATGCTCCCAGCGCTTCATTTCTTTTTCAAAGTCAAAAGTTGGGAGTACTTCTTTGAATGGTGCCTCAGTCCCCATTGTACTTCACCCCCTCCTATTAAATTGTCGTACCTGCTCCTGTTAACACAGGCTCAGCTTGTTTGTCTTTTTCAAGAAGGTTTTTAATCGTTTCAAACTCTTCCTTAACTTGATTTAATTTCATCAACTCAAATTTCATTTCTTGAATTTCTTCATGTAAATCCTTTGTATCTGCCAGTTCTTTTTTCGTTTTTACAAGTTCTGTTTTTAGTTGTTTTGTAAGTTTAATTATCTCCTTGGAGACCTCAACGACACTTCCAATTTCCTTGCTTTGAGATTTCATACTATCTTGTAAATCCCATATTTGCTCTTCTAGTGCTTCTATTTTTTCTTCCGTTTGTATCGTTAATGTAG
The DNA here is from genome assembly GCF_047302305.1 of Neobacillus phoenicis. NCBI lineage: Bacteria > Bacillati > Bacillota > Bacilli > Caryophanales > Bacillaceae > Neobacillus > Neobacillus phoenicis. Next base: position 4,391,442 of record NZ_CP154847.1, read on the forward strand.
CTACATTGGACACATCGTTTTTTGTTGGTAAATTTAATGCACCTGCCAACGCCTCTTGATTCTTTTTAAACGCTTCTAGGTACCGGGAATGAATTTCAGTGCCTAAATGCGACATTTTCACAAATTCCTTGTTATCTGTCCAAAGGTAGATAAAATCATTCATTTGCTTTTCCCAAAGTTGGCTGAACTTGTGTAGATATTCATATGGATCGTAAGGTTTTTGGCCTGTCATGTTTATTCACCTCATTATGATTTGCTATATTCTGTCATATTTTTCATATACTTTTGAAAGGGTAACATCGTGTTTTTAACTTGCTTAGCGAATAGATTCACAAACATCTTTTGATTTTCATATAACACATTTGTTGTTTTCTTTACGCTATCAATATATTTTTCTCGCGCACTTTTTCTAAAAGCAACGTATTGTTCGACTGTTTCCACATATTTGTCAATCGCTTGCAATTGACCTGTGGTTATCGCTTGTGCAGGGGTTAATAAAAGATGAGCAGTTTTATTTTGAATATCATCTACTACCCTATTAATTTCTTCATATGACTTCACTGGGAAAAAATACTGTAAAGTCGTGGTGGTCGCTAGTAGCTCTTCACGTGCAGCCTTTTCCCAATCCTTCAGTTCCATACTAAATTGAGCAGCAATCGTAACAAAATTCTCCTGATCTTTTTTCACCTTCTCCACATAGCTTCTTACTGACTCAAGGAACCGCTCATCCCGTTTGTTAAAGCGCTCTTTCCAAGCATCCAATTCATCAAAACCAAGCTTCCAAATCATATCTAAACTAGTTAAGTCCTTTTCCACTGCACCTTCAGAATTTCCATTCAATACTTGGTCATTTTTTTCTGTCATTGTCGCTCTCCTCCAAATCAGATTCTTCCTTAAATAATTCCTTTAAATCTAGTAATTCTTTTTCTAAGTTGATTATTTTACTGTTATGTAGTTCCTTCATTTCAATTCTTAAAAAGGCCACCCACTCTTCCAACGAATGATGAATGGAGTTTAGCAGAAGTTGATTTTTATGCTGGCTTTTCTTAAGGGTATATATTTGGTCATCAAGACCATCTAATTTTTCCTCATTTTCAATGATTCTGACAGATAGTGCCGCTAATTCATCCTTATTCACCAAGCCTAAATGATTTAGCCATCTAGTTGTTAACCTTCTGTGAATCTTTACCCTTTTCAGATGGGCGGCGAGCGCTCTGCCCGCCGTCATTGTAAAAGCACGGTTATTGGTACTGGCATGGATTCTTTTATTCATTTGTGCTTCTAGTTTTTTATAATAAGCTTCCATATCACGTTGCATAGAATCCATATCAATCCCTCTAACTAACCGGTTGGTATGTTAAATAAAACATATAATTTACAAGTCTTCAAGGTGTTTTATACTAAATTCACAAAATTTTAAAATAATCCTAGAGTAACGCTTATTGAACTCCTGCAGTTGTTCCTCCATCCACCACCAGCACATGTCCAAATACATAGTCAGACGCCTCGGAAGCTAAAAATAGTGCAGGTCCCTTCATATCGTCGTCTGAACCAAATCTTCCTGCCGGTGTTCGCTCAAGAATCTTTTCACCTGAATAGTCCAAAATCGTCTTAGCCATTTTTGTTGGGAAGAAACCTGGTGCAATAGCGTTAACATGAACATTGTATGGAGCTAATTTTACTGCAAGGTCCTTGGTAAAGGTAATAACAGCACCCTTACTTGCTGAATAACCTATCGCATCCATCACCAATGGATCCTGTCCACCCATTCCAGCAATAGAAGCTATATTAATAATTTTTCCTGAACGTTGTTCAACCATAATTTTTCCAACAGCCTGCGAAAATAAGAATACAGCTTTTAAGTTAATATCCATGACTTTATCCCATTTATCGGCAGGCATTTCTAATGCAGGTGCTCCCCAGCTTGTTCCGCTGTTATTCACTAGGATATCAATTCGACCAAATTCCTTTACCGTTTCATCGACCACGTACTGAATATCATCAGGATTGGACACATCACATTTAAATGCTAGGGTACGAACGCCCTTTTCTCTTAAAGCTTCCGTAAACTGCTGACAGGCGTCAAGATTTCTTGAACAAACCACCACATTAGCACCAGCTTCTGCGTACGCTACGGCAATTTGCTGACCTAAGCCTCTTCCTCCACCTGTTACAATGGCTGTTTTTCCTTTTAAACTAAACAATTCTTGAATATTCATCTTCTCCACCTCATTTATTAAGCTTTTATTTTTGCTTTCTCTTGATCTCTTAAAACTCTTCTTAGTAATTTACCAACAGTTGATTTTGGTAGTTCCGAAAGAATTTCTACTTCTTTTGGCGCCTTATATGGAGCAAGGTTTTCTCTGCCAAACTGTTTAATTTCTTCCTCTGAAATGATTGCACCCGCTTTCAATTTGACATATGCTTTTACGGTCTCCCCACGGTACGGATCAGGCACACCCACTACCAGTGCTTCTTCAATCTCATCAAGCTGATAAAGCACTTCCTCAATTTCTCGTGGATATACATTGTACCCGCTAGCAATAATCATATCCTTTTTACGGTCAAGGATATAAAAATACCCGTCCTCATCCATTTTGGCAACATCACCTGTGAATAACCATCCATCCTTGATTACTGCAGAAGTTTCCTCAGGAAGATTCCAATACCCTTTCATTACCTGTGGTCCCTGAATGATTAACTCCCCAGCTTCTCCAACAGGCGCATCGAAAAATCCCTCATCCGTTTCCTGAACGATTCTGGCAATGGTACTTTGAACTGGAATACCAATACTTCCATACTTCCTTGGCACAAATGGTGGGCTAAAAATAACGGTTGGTGCTGCTTCAGAAAGCCCATAACCATCTAAGAGCTTGGCACCTGTTCTGACTTCAAAGGTTTTTGCAGTCTCTACTGGGAGTGGTGCTCCGCCACAACTAATATAATAAAGTTTATTAAACCCATAATCCTCCAGGTCCGGTTGACTGTTCAGTGCTATGAACATCGTTGGGACACCAGACATTTGGAACGGTTTTTCTCGTTTTACTGTTTCCATTACTTCTCTCGGATCAAAGCGAGGCAGCAGGATTTGATTCGCGCCCTCTCTGATTCCACAAAGTGCAACACTGGAAAGCCCGTAAACATGGAACATTGGTAAAACCGTAATCATTTTAAAATTCTCAGGCCTGTTAATACATGCCTTATAGGAGAAATCGCAAACTTGATTGAAATTTGCTAGTAGGTTCGTATGAGTAAGCATGACTCCTTTGGAGAAGCCTGTTGTTCCACCTGTATATTGCAAAAGGGCAACATCTTCGTCCCGATTAATTTCAATTTGCGGTATGGTCCCCTCCCGATTTAGGAAATCATCAAAATAGAAATCACCGTCAGCAAGTTCCATTTTAGTGCCGCCAAAACTAACGACAAGAATTTTTTTAATAGATGTTTGTGGTTGAGCTTTTTTTACTTTTGGATAAAGTGTATCGAGTACAACTATGTATTCTGAGCCGGAATCATGTAAAACATGTTCTATTTCTCTCTCTACATACATTGGATTCACTTGAACAGCCATTCCACCTAGGCGAAAAGTACCGAATAAGGTGAATATGTAATGCGGGGAATTAGGAAGCATAATAGCTAAACGGTCGCCTTTTTGAAAACCATCCATATGCAGGGCTGCCGCTAACTGATCGGTTAGTATTTTTGTTTCATGGTAACTCCACACTCTTCCTAAAAAGGTGAATGCAGGCTTGGTACTATAACGGTTTACTGCGTCTTGTAAAAAATCGTAAAGTGATTGGTGGTTAATACTAACATGTTCATCAATTCTTGTGTCATAAATGTTCAGCCATGGCTTTTGCTGGTAAACCATAAAATCAGATGCCTCCTCAGGAATTTTCTTATCAATATCCCTACTAAATCTGGTGTGCATATCTTCGAACATAGTTGACTAATCTATTAATTAGAATATTAATATAATTATGATTATTGTAGTAAAATTTGATTTTGTAAACCCTTCCTTCTCGACATTTTTCCTCAATCATCTAGTAACTCGGATGAATCATTAACGCCCCAGTGGAATTTCTCTTGATATTTATCCCTTTTGCTAAACCTGATTTCAATCGGAATGTAGAAAATATGACGAAATATGTCGTAATATTTCTCGATTTATGCCAAATCACAGCAGTATCCATCTTTTATTTATCTTACAATTTATACCAACATTCCAATCCTCGTAACCACCTTTTAAGTAAAAATGATATTTCCATATAAGACTATCCACGGTGTCAGGCACTAAAATGGCCTTAAGTCTTCAAAGGGAGTACTTTATTCAAAATTTTATGAATTTTCACACTTTACAAATGATGGGAAAGGGATTTATTATAATAGCAATAGGAGGGATAAAAATTTGGGACACGTATTTACTAGTTTCGCTGGTATTCCTTACTTGCGCTTAGGTGTTGGTGAACCATTAGTCTTGATTCATGGGCTTGGTGAAGTAAAAGAAGGCTGGAACAATCAGTTTGAGTTTGCAGATCAGTACGAATTGATTATTCCTGACTTAAGAGGTCACGGTGAGCATTCTACTAATAAAGAAATTTCTATTCCACACTTTGCCCGTGATATTATTTCCTTACTGAAAGAGCTTAGAATTGAAAACGCTCACATCTGTGGTTTATCTATGGGTGGAATGGTTGCTCAAGAAATCTATCGTCAGGCCCCTCAAATGTGCCGTTCCTTATTGCTTGTCAGCACGTATCATTATATGCCAAAACGTCTCGCGAAACTATTAATCACTTACCGTAAGGCTCGATCAGTCTCTACTCGCCCCAGAATGTCAAAAGATACCGCCGCTCGCATTTCTTTTAGCTCTTGGAACAACAAGACCTTCGCAGAATTTTATCAATTCTATAAACCCAACCATGATGTCTTTCTAAAATCCGTTCAAGCCTGTCTTAGAGTGAACAATCAGAAACTACTTCCGAAAATTAACATTCCGACACTAATCATTGGAGGACAGTACGATTCAGTAATCCCTGTTTGGATGCAGTTATTCATGCATAAAAAAATTCGCCACTCGGAGTTTGTCATTTTTAAAAACACGGGACATATTTCCAAGTTAGAGTCAAAAGAGGCATTTAACAGAATCGTTCGTAACTTTTTGAAAAAACATAGAATAGTAAGTTAAGTGGGAGGAATTTTTTCCTCCTTTACTCTTGTTCTTTGCTGGCATAATCTCTCATATAATTTACCATTATCTAACAAGGAGGAGTAGTAAACTATGCCTACTACAAAAGCAAATGGAATCAATCTTTACTACGAGGTTCATGGTCAAGGTGAACCTTTATTATTAATTATGGGGTTATCACTCAATTCCAAGTCCTGGTTTAGGACACTGCCTGCTCTAAGTGAGCACTACCAAGTGATTATTTTTGATAATCGCGGGGTAGGATTAAGTGATAAACCAAATACTCCTTATTCAATTGAGCTTATGGCAGAGGATGCTAGAGCCGTCTTAGATGCTGTTGGTGTAGAATCAGCCCATGTATATGGCATTTCCATGGGTGGCATGATTGCCCAAAAATTGGCTATTAAATACCCTGAACGGATTCGGTCGCTTATTCTTGGCTGTACTACATCGGGTGGTGCTAATCATGTACAACCTGGTGCGGATGTCAGCATGCTCATGCTTTCAAGAGGGTCTTCCATAGCAACACCAGAAGAAATGGCTTGGGCTACCGCTCCGATTCTCTATAGCCAGTCCTTCTTGGAAAACCACCGTGAGTTGGTTGCTGAAGATATCCAAAAACGCATTGAGATTCCTATCCTGCCATATGCTTACATGTTACAGCTCCAGGCTTGTCTCACCCATGATACCTACAATGAAATAGACCAGATACAAGTTCCGACCCTAGTTATCCATGGCGATGCAGATAAGCTGGTGCCATATGAAAATGGTGTCACATTAGCAGAAAAAATCCCAAATGCAGAATTCCTAACGATCCAAGGCGCAGGTCACATCTATGTTACCGAAGAGAATGATTTTGTTAATAATAGAGTGCTAGAATTTTTAAAAAGTAAATTATGATGAAAAAATGCCCGAACTCGCAAAGTGATCGGGCATTTCTGTGAACATTCCTTCTATTAAGCTTTCACTTTCGCAAGCTCTTGGTCTCGAAGGACTCGTCTGAGTAATTTACCAACAGATGATTTTGGCAGCTCTGAAAGGATTTCCACTTCTTTTGGTGCCTTATATGGAGCAAGGTTATCCTTAGCATACTGGAGAATTTCCTCTATAGATAAAGTATATCCTTCAATCGGCTTAATGAACGCCTTAACCGTTTCTCCACGATAGTCATCAAGGACACCGATTACAATTGCTTCCTCTACGCCCTCCATTTGGTAAAGAACTTCTTCAATTTCTCGTGGATAGACATTGTAACCGCTCGCAATTATCATATCCTTCATTCGATCAAGGATATAAAGATACCCTTCTTCATCCATTTTCGCAAAATCTCCAGTAAACAGCCAGCCATCCTTCAACACATCTTCTGTATCTTTTGGACGGTTCCAAAACCCCTTCATTACCTGCGGACCCTTGACGATTAATTCTCCCGCTTCACCGACAGGAACATCTACAAATGCCCCGTCTTCCGTCTCCCGAACAATTCTCACTACTGTACTTTGAACGGGAATACCAATACTGCCATATTTTCTAGGTACAAATGGCGGATTAAACGCGATGGTTGGAGCCGCTTCAGAGAGACCATATCCATCCCTTAAAGTAGCTCCCGTTATTTTTTCAAAGGTCTTTGCTTGTTCAACTGGTAGTGGCGCACCACCGCTGCCTACATACCACAATTCCTTTAAATCACAGTCTTTTAATAATTCAGGCTGACTGTTTAATGCAAAATACATGGTCGGAACTCCTGCAAAGATAAACGGCTTTTCACGCTTAATGGTTTCAATAATCTCCTTCACCTCAAAACGAGGAAGGATAATTTGATTGGCCCCCTCTCTAATGCCACATAGCGCCACACTAGAAAGGCCGTAGACATGCAACATCGGAAGAACCGTAATCATCTTAAACGAATCAGGAATCTGTTCACATGTGTTATATGTAAAATCACAGACCTGATTAAAGTTTGCTAACAAGTTATAGTGTGTAAGCATGACACCTTTAGGCACACCTGTTGTTCCACCGGTGTATTGTAAAACGGCAACATCTTCATGTGGTTCAATCTCAATTAATGGAATCTCTCTTTCACCTTGAATGATTTCATCAAAATAATGATCTCCTTCAGCTAGTTCTTTCCGTTCTGCACCAAAGCAGACCACTATCACCTTTTTCAAGACGGTATCGGATTGAACCTTCTTCACCTTTGGATAAAAGGCATCCAGTGCAACCATGAACTTGGCTCCAGAGTCATCCAATACGTAGGCGATTTCTCTTTCTACATACATTGGATTGACCTGGACAGCAATCCCGCCTAAGCGGAAAATAGCAAATAATGTGAAAACGTACTGTGGACAGTTCGGCAGCATAATAGCTACTCTGTCACCTTTCTTTAAACCTTCATTATGTAATGCACCTGCTAGCCGATCGACCATCAATTTTGTTTCATTGAAACTGAATACCTTTCCATAAAAGGTGAAAGCAGGTTTGTCCCCAAAACGATTGACAGCACTTTCTAAGAAATCGTAGAGTGATTCGTACTTTACACTAACATGTTCATCCACTCTAGGGTCATAAAGCTTCAACCAAGGTTTTTCCTGATAGATCATACACACATGCCTCCTTATGCATCCTATTATTTTTTATTACACCTAAATTATTGTGAGGAATGAAAAATTTGTAAACACACGAAACTCGACACCTTTCCTCATTTGCAGTTGTTTATATTTCATAAAAAATAGGTAAACATTTCATTTCCACACGAGATTCAGGAGAATCAAACTTGAAATCAGTCGAATGTTGTCGGAAATCAAACTGTTGTTCACAAAACCTTAACAAGAAATTATGAAATTTTTTTGCCGAACTTATTCCGCTACCATCTAAATAAAAGGCTGTGTTAGAGAACATTGTTGATTTTTATACCCTGTTGATTGGAGCGGAAGGCGCGAAGACTCCTGTGGGAGTACGGTTCAGGGGAGACCCCGCAGGCGCAAGGGCCGAGGAGGCTCGCCGAAACGCCCACGGAAAGCGAAGCGACTGGAGCGGAAATCAACAGACAATTAACAGAGCTAAATAAAAAAGAACTTTGGCTTTAAGCTTTACCAAAGTCCTAGAATGTCTACTTATGCATGATGAATCGAAAAATCAATCGTTTTATAGGCGACAAAAAAAGTTGCCAATGAGTAAATAGCCTCCTTTAGACCAAAAATAAAAATAGAACTAGTGAATATAAAAAAATTTAGAAATAGAATATATTGTCCAATTGAAAACCGGGAACGTTTGCTGAATAGAATGGCAAGTACCTCAGTCCCATCTAAACATCCACCAAATCGTATAGTAATCCCCACTCCTAAACCTAAGATCATTCCACCTAGAATGATCACCAATAAAGGATGATGTGTTAGCGCCGGATAAGGCTCTAGCACATAGGTTCCTAGTGATAACACGAGGATAGCGAATAGGCTTAAAGCCAGAAACCTTTTACCCAGGTAAGAATAGCCAATTATGAAAAAAGGAGTATTCAATACTAGTAGAAACAATCCTACCTCCTGACGGGTAATATGAGAAAGGATGATGCTGATTCCAATTACGCCCCCATCAATTACATAATTTTTCACCAAAAATAACTGCAAGGATATGGCAACTAACGATGCACCGCAAAAAATAGAACAGCCCCGTTTATAAAAGGAAATGCTACTCGATCGATTATTATCTATGTAATAGTTCACTCTTTTTCTGAACATAGTGCTCCCCTTTTATAAAAAATAGTGTACATGCTTGGTTAAATATATTCTTTTCATTGTGAATCAATTCTTTGTTGAATGAAAAAAGTCCCCCATTTAGCAGTCATAGGGGACCTCGTTTTAATTTATTGTTCTTATTTACTGATTTACGCCTGAGATGTAATCGGATGCTTGAATTTTTCAGGCAATGTAACGTTTGTAAGATTCTTTACAAAAAGAACATTACTAGATTGGTATATCTCATTCGTAAGAAGGAACGCTTGATTGTCTAGATGAAAATGAAAAACAATTTTTCTAATCTCTGGTGAGGTAATCTTGTTTAGGATTAATTGAATATCGACTTCCTCAGTAGAAACTATATCATAAAGATGGATCGTATCATCTTCTTTCTGAAAAATAACCAATACCTTTTCATCCTCTAGATAATAGAGGTCATGACTAAATACCATTATGCTGTAAAACATTAAAAGTTCCTCACTGCTTGCTGTTCCAAAAATCTTTGAAACTGATTTTCTATTTGCAGCCAAGGTATAGATAAATGATAAGTCTTCTGGTTTTGTCCCATCTAATTTTCTTATTCTCGATTGGTTTGTTGGCTTATACTCGTAGTTCATTGAAAATTGAACTTCCTCCACAGCTTTGAATCCGAATTTGGGATAGAAATCCAACACCGTTTGATTGGCAAACAAATAGATTAGGTCCACATGTCTAAAATCCTCTAAAACAATCTCCATAAGTTTTCTCGATAACCCTTGATTACGATAATCCGGATGTGTCATAACCGTTCCGATTTGAATAGCTCTCCTGCTCTCGCCTTCAATCACCAAGTTTAGGAGATTAACCGAGACATTCGCAACCACTCTCCCTTGGTCAATGAAAGAGTATGGCTGATACTTATCTGTCCAATATCCATGTTGATACCATGTTTCAAATTCAATTCCAAATGTATTCAAGGCCAGCTCATTAAAACTTTCCCTTAACGTTTCATTCTCTTTATATCCCTTTTCAAATTTTAAGCCTTCCATATGATACCCCCATAAGAAAAGGACGAGGCATTTTCCCCCCCGCCCTTTCCAGTTTATTTATCTTTTAACATCTTAAATACCTGCTCCACATCTTTATCTCCGCGGCCAGATAAGTTTACAATCAACACATCTTCAGGAGATAAATTCTTTGCCAGTTTGATGGCATAGGCCACTGCATGGGAGCTTTCTAATGCCGGTATAATCCCTTCCGTTTTACTAAGCAGTTGAAACGCTTCTAACGCCTCTTGCCCAGTAACCGTCACATATTCTGCTCTACCGCTAGTTTTTAAATGGCTATGTTCAGGACCGACTCCAGGATAGTCCAAACCAGCAGCGATCGAATACGTTGGTTTCGGGTCTCCCTTTTCATCCAATAGTGTTAAACATTTAAATCCATGAATGATAGCTGGAACTCCTTCTGTTAAGGTTGGTGCTTCCGCTGGTTCCACTCCAATTAATCGAACAGATGGTTCCTCAATATAATGAGCAAATGCACCAATCGCATTACTGCCTCCACCTGCACAGGCAACAACGGCTGTTGGCAGTTTTCCTTCTTTTTCAAGTATCTGACGTTTGGATTCTTCGCTAATAATAGATTGGAAGTGTTTCACCATTGATGGATAAGGGTGAGGTCCAACTGCCGAACCTAGTAAATAAAAAGTATGTTTATAATTTTGCACTAAGTCACCTAATGCTTCATCGACAGCATCCTTCAGACGGCCCTGTCCTTTTTCAACTGCAACCACTTTTGCACCTAGTAATTCCATGCGGAACACGTTAAGTGCCTGCCGCTCTGTGTCCAGTTTTCCCATATATATGATACATTCCATCCCAAACATCGCACAGGCAGTAGCAGTTGCGACGCCGTGCTGTCCAGCACCTGTCTCCGCAATAATCCGCTTGGCACCCATCCGTTTGGCTAATAGGATTTGCCCGATGGCATTATTAATTTTGTGAGCACCTGTGTGGTTTAAATCCTCCCTTTTGAGATAGATTTTCGCTCCACCGATTTGTTTCGCTAAATTTTCAGCATAGGTTAACGGGTTTTCTCTACCAATATACTCTTTTAGGTAATAGTTGAACTCCTCGATGAATTCAGGATCATCCTTATACCGTAAAAATTGCTCCTCTAATTCGTTCATTACCTGCTGCAGATCCTCAGGTACAAAACTTCCACCAAATTCTCCAAAGTATCCTTTATTTTCTACGCTCGTACTCTTCATTCTCAACTCGACTCCTTCTAAACTATTAATTTGGGAGAGAATAATGAAATATTTACTGAATATTCCATAAAATAATTTTAACACATTGCTATAAATCCGCAAATCTATAGCTTTTAAAAAAAGGCTCTGTTATATGTGTCTGTTGTTCTCCACTCCAGGCGCTTCGCTTTCCGTGGGCGTTTCGGCGAGCCTCCTCGGCGCTTGCGCCTGCAGGGTCTCCCCTGAACCCTACTCCCACAGGAGTCTTCGCGCCTTCCGCTCCAATCAATAGGGTATAATAAATTAACATTGTTCTTTAATTCATCCTAAAAAAAGCCTGCACACTAATGTGCAGACTTTCTTTGATGATGATGCCATTATTCATATCTTAATGATTCAATTGGATCAAGTTTGGAGGCTTTGTTTGCTGGGAGCAGTCCAAAAATGATACCTATTACCATCGAAAACAGCACTCCACCTAATACCACCTCCCATGAAACTAAGGATGGCCAGCCTGCAAAGAAGCTTACGATTGTGGCTGTTCCCCAACCAAGAAAGATTCCAAGAATCCCCCCAATAAAGGTTAGTGTCATGGATTCAATTAAAAACTGTGTTAATACCTGACCTCGAGTCGCCCCTAGTGCCATTCGAATACCAATCTCTCTTGTTCTTTCCGTTACGGATACGAGCATGATATTCATAACTCCTATCCCACCGACAAATAGTGAAATCCCGGCAATACTTCCGATAATTAAGGTCATAATTTTCGTCACTTGCCCAATTCCTTGAGCAATTTCCTCCATATTAATGACCTGATATGATTTTTCGGTATTATGCATCTTATTTAACAGTCGTGCAGCCTTTTTACCAGCAACCTGCAACTGTTCAGCAGACGCCGCTTGGAGTGTAACTTGAGTATAATCACTGCTTCCATACATATTTCTCCACGTTTGGAAGGGAAGGTAAACCTCCATTGACCCAAAAGAAAGAAGTCCAGTCGGCTTTTCTAATACACCGATGATTTCAATAGGCTGATTGGCAACCATAATGATTTTGCCAACTGGATTGTCCCCTTTAAAGAGTTCATCCTGCATTTTGTTACTGATAATCCCCGCTCTCCTTCCACCTAGAAAATCAGAAGCAGAGAAGTTTCTCCCTTTTGTTACTTTCAATTTGTTTAATTTTAAAAAGGATTGATTGATCCCCGTGGTGGAAACATCGGACGTTTCCTTTTGAAATCTTGCTTGCGACAATTTTGTACTTGATGCTACCACTCTCTTAATCTCTGGGATTTGTTCCAGCGCACGAATATCTTCTTGTTTAAATGGAGCTTGGAGGAACACATTAGGGTTTGCCTTCATTTCCTCATCCGAAGGTTGATAGAACATTTCGATTGTATTCCCTGAGCCAGTAATCTGTGTTTTCAGCATGGCTTCCCCACCCTGCCCAATTGCTACAACAATGATGACAGCTGCTACACCAATAATAATTCCTAGCATAGTAAGAATACTACGCATCTTATGGGCCTTAAGAGAGCTCAATGCCATGATTAAATTTTCCATAAAACTCATTGCAACATCCCCCTATCAATAAGTGAAGGGGATTGGATTAGTCCATCCCTTACCATGATGGTCCTGTTTGCATATTGAGCAACCTCAGATTCATGGGTGACAACAACTACCGTTACGCCTTCTTCGTTTAGCTTACTGAACTGATCCATGATGTCTAGGCTTGTTTTTGAATCAAGTGCCCCTGTTGGTTCATCTGCTAAAATTAGCTTCGGCTGGTTAACTATCGCTCTCGCAATGGCCACACGTTGCTTTTGTCCACCAGATAACGCGTTGGGAAGGTGGTTCATTCGGTCTGACAAACCTACTTTAATCAACGCTTCTTCCGCACGAGCTTGCCGTTCTTTTTTTGAAATACCGGCATAGATCATTGGGAGTTCAACATTTTTTAAAGCGGACAATCGAGGCAGGAGATGGAACTGTTGAAAGACAAAGCCGATGGACTGATTTCTTACTCTTGCCAATTCCTTATCGTTATAGTGGGATACATTTTCCCCAGCTAGATAGTACTCGCCCTCTGTTGGCTTATCCAAACAGCCAATAATATTCATTAATGTGGATTTCCCTGAACCAGATGGACCCATAATCGCAACAAATTCCCCTGGCTCAATGGTCAGGCTAATTCCGTTTAATACATGTACATTCTCTTTTCCTAACATAAACGATCGTGTGATGTTTTCTAAGCGGATCATTTGACCTTCACTTCCAGCCCATCCTTAAGTTGTTCAGGTCCATTAATGATGACTTTGTCACCCTTCGAAACACCTTCAAGGATTTCAATCTTATCTCCAGACGTGATACCTGTTTTCACCTTTTGTTTTCGTGCCTTTCCTTCCTTTACTAGATACACATATGGTTGATCTCCATCATCATGCAAGGCTGCTACTGGAAGAACCATTGCCATCTTTTTGTCTGTTTCAATTTCCATAATGACCTGGAACCCTGGCTTCAAAGCTTTTGTATCACCGGAGATGTTTACCGTTACAGGATATTGCACTGCCTGACTGCCGTTTTGAAGACCGGCTTGATTTTGCTGTGGGAGGATGCTAATGGTGGTGACTTCTCCCTGCCATTCTTGTTCTGGTACTGCGTCCGAACGCAAAGTAACTTTTTGTCCACTGCTAACTTTTATAGAATCGTATTCCGATAAGAGTCCTGCAGCAGTTAATCCTTCAAGCTTTCCAATATGTATAAGGGGCTCAAGATTCGATGCTTCCGCAGTGGATGCACCTTGTTTTTTCACTGATAAAACAACGCCATCAATTGTACTCTTTATCTCTAATTCGCCTTGACGCTTATTAAGCAAATCTTTTTGAAGAGAGGCTTGCTTAAGATCAATATTGGCTAACTTTTTTTCCATGTCAAGTTGCTCAAGTTCAGGGGCAAGCTGTTTTTTAGCTTCCTCTTTTCCAACCTGTTCAGCTAGTTTTGTTTCTTTTTCCTTAAGTTGCTTTATTTTTTTATCTAGTTGGGAAATTTTTAAATTAGCTGATTCGATAGCTAATTTATTCTGTTCCCTTTCCAGATCTAATTGAGGATTTTGAAGTTTGGCCAACACTGTACCTTTTTTAACTGTCTGCCCTTCTTTAACAAGCAGATCCTTCAATTCGCCTTTTTCAGGTGAAGTATAAACCACTTGTTCCTCTTGCAATTTAACTGTGCCGGGAATCATTAATAAAGAGGAAATTTCCTCCTGTGTTATTTGTGCGATTTTTACAGAAGGTCCTTTTGCAAAAACCTGACGGTAAACACTGACTGCAATCATAAGAACGATCAAACTGACAACACCTATAGTAATCCAAATTTTCTTTTTCATTTTATGCGGACAAAAGGAGAGCCCCCATCACCAGAGGGGGACTTCTCCCTTATCCTTATCTCCCTTCAATCAACAGGTATATTTCTTAGATTAATTATAGTTTCGGTGCCCCTTGTAACAAGGTTCCAATTAAGCCAAAGCCAATTCCAATTAAGAAGAAAATAACAGCAATAGTCCAAGCAAGCCCTTTTGAAAATTTCCCTGTTTTGTGAAGTCCCAAGGCCGTTAAAATTAATGTCCAAATACCGAATACTTCAATTGAGCCTAGGAATCCGGCCTTATCTTGATTTAACAATCCGGCTAAACTAGTAACATATATTTCAACGTCCCCACCTATCGCATACCTAATTGCCATATTTAAGATTAGACCAACAGCTCCGATGACCATAATAAAAGTATTCATGGAAAATAACTGTTTAAAGGTTACTGATGAACTCGCAATCTTAGCTATAGCCAATTGGATGGCACTGCTAATCAACACACCCAAAATAGGCGAAATGATACCTGTTATGGCTACTGTAATTTTAGTAATGGTTAATACTATTTCTACCTGATCTTCTGGGAGCCCCTGATCAATTAACGTTGAAGCATCAATGCTAAAAGCCATAAACACAGTTCCAATTGCGTATAGAATACTAACAATCACTAATGGTACCCATATTTTTGGATTTTCTCTTATTCTCTCAAACTGTTGCACCGGATTCGTAAACATTCCAAATAAACTAGGTTTCTCTTTCTGTACATTAACCTCATTTTGTAATTCCATTTTCCAACCCCCTATTTCCACTTATGTAAAATATTCCTAATAAGTATACGGCAATCTAGTTAAAAAGTTTCACTTTTTTTCAAACAAAATGAGAGCACAAAAAATAGGACGAAGATTTCTTCGCCCTACGTTTTATTTTTATATTAAGGCACGATATTCCCTGCTGCCTTGTAGATAGAATACCATTCTTCTCTTGTTAATCTGATATCGGAGCCTTTACATGCGTCCTGCAAACGTCTTACTTTGGTTGTTCCAAGTACTACCTGGATATTTGCAGGGTGACGAGTAATCCACGCAGTAGCGATGGCAGTATTGGTCACGCCATATTTTTCAGCAATCGTATCAATCACCTGGTTAAGCTCTGGATATTTTTCAACATCACCTAAAAATGATCCTTCGAAGAAGCCATGTTGGTACGGTGACCATGCTTGCATCGTAATGTCATGTAGGCGGCAATACTCTAAAACACTGCTATCGCGATTGATGGATTGATCAATATTCATATTTAAGGCAATTCCAGAATCAATCATTGGTGTGTGCGCAATGCTAAACTGCAGCTGGTTTACCACCAATTTATAAGGGATGTACTTCTGCAACAGTTCTATTTGGGCTGGATTATGGTTCGATACACCAAAGTACTTTACTTTTCCGTTTGTATAAAGTTCTTCAAAGGCCTCCGCAACCTCCGAAGGTTCCATCAATGGATCTGGACGATGGAGCAGTAGTATATCTAGGTATTCAGTA
This sequence comes from Neobacillus phoenicis, assembly GCF_047302305.1. Classification (NCBI taxonomy): domain Bacteria; kingdom Bacillati; phylum Bacillota; class Bacilli; order Caryophanales; family Bacillaceae; genus Neobacillus; species Neobacillus phoenicis. Next base: position 4,407,482 of record NZ_CP154847.1, read on the forward strand.
TTTAGTCTTTTTAATATCCCGTCAACAGACGTAATAATATACTCTTTTGAGAAATCAAAAAAACCAGAACGAATCCCACATTTACTTTGGATAATCATCTTTTCACGTATGCTTGGATTCATTTTAATCGCTTCTGAAAAGATCTCCTCGCTTTTTCCTTTACCATAGATGTCTGCATGATCGAAGAAATTAATCCCTTCATCCATCGCAGTGCGAATTAAGTTTTCAGCCTCAGACAAAGACAGCTGCGGTAAACGCATATTTCCCATTATGATATTGGAAGCTTTTATATCGGTATTGGCAATGTTTATGTATTTCACGTAAATGCCCTCCTTTTTTCCTAATCATCCACATTATACTCTAACTATCTCAATAATCCCAAAAGCGAACATCAATAAACAAACAAGGAAATAAGAAAAGCGCAAGTGTCTTAGTCATCCCCGATCAAGAAGACGTGTCGATTTAGCGGAGCGCAGATAGACCTAGTCGTACTTACGAGTACAAAAGTCCTTATCCTTTAGTAGCCAGGCAACCTTGCAATGGGCATTAGAAACTTACTCTATTTAGACGTCGAGCACTTTTTCTCTTTGCTCGGGCATTAAAGACCGTGGCTATGACAATTTTATACTTTCTTACCTTTCGAAAAAACAAACAGACCTAAAAGGTCTGTTTGCTTAGATAAAGATTATTGAAATCCTATGAATCTTTTATCCTTCTAATAATAACGAGTGTGGATCTTCCAACAATTCCTTTACTGTCGCCAGGAAGCTAACTGCCTCTTTTCCGTCCACAATTCGATGATCGTATGAAAGTGCAATATACATCATGGGGCGGTTTTCCATTCGTTCTCGATCGATCGCTATTGGTCTTGTTTGGATTTTATGCATACCGAGAATCCCCACTTGAGGGCTATTCAAGATCGGTGTTGACATTAACGAACCGAAAACCCCGCCGTTCGTAATCGTAAATGTTCCGCCTTGCAAATCATTAAGAGTAAGGGCATTATCACGAGCTTTTTTACCAAGATTACTGATATCTTGTTCGATTTCCGCAAAGTTTTTCTGGTTCGCACCGCGTACAACCGGTACGACCAACCCCTCAGGTGCTGCAACAGCAATCCCGATGTCATAAAACTTCTTAATAATCAATTCATCACCTTGAATTTCGGCATTTAATAAAGGGAATTGCTTTAAAGCTGAAACTACGGCTTTTGTAAAGAACGACATGAACCCAAGACGAACACCATGTTTTTCATAAAAGGCATCTTTTCGTTGATTACGTAGGTCCATAATAGCCGACATATCGACTTCGTTAAATGTGGTCAACATCGCCGCTGTGTGTTGAACTTCTACTAAGCGCTTAGCGATAGTTTGACGACGGCGGGACATTTTCACTCGTTCCACTGGTTTGTCAAACTCTTCATCTATTTGTTGTACAGCCGGTTTTGGGCTTGGTTTTTCCACTTTTGTTTCTTCTTTTACCACAGGAGGTGCCGGTGTATGTGCTTTTACATCTTCAGGTCTAATTCTGCCAAGTGGATCACGGCTGCTTACTTGGGATAAATCGATTCCCATTTCTCTTGCCAATTTTCTTGCCGCTGGTGAAGCGATTGGACTTGCTGCTTTTGGAAGTTCAGGCTCGGGTTGTATACTCTGTTGATTAGAGGTTTCTACCTCTGCCGTTTTTTCCGGTGTAGAGGTTGGAGCAGATGGAGTTGCTCCTGCACTAGTATTCTCTTCGATAATAGCAATTACATCGCCTACCTCGACAATATCGCCAGGTTCTTTTAAAACCTTTGTGACTATACCTGAGTATTCGGCATTTAATTCAATATTCACTTTGTCCGTTTCTAGCTCAACAAGACTATCTCCTTTAGTTACTTTATCACCAATATGAATGAGCCATTGTGCAATCGTTCCTTCTGTAATGGATTCTGCCAGTTCTGGTACTTTGATTTCAATCATGTGTCGTATCCTCCTAGATATGATGTTAAATCTCCGATTAAGTTAGTCTATTCAACTCTAGTATTTTGCGGGTGATGATGGATTGTTAGTAACTTACTCTCGTGCTTGTTTCTTTGCTATCTACTAGACTCTTGTAATTCAAAGCCTTTTGGATAATACGTTCTTGTTCCTGCTTATGAACGGTTGGATCGCCGCCTGCTGTACTTGAACGCTCCTGACGTCCAATGTAACCAACTGTCATGCTGCTGGAAGCAAGTTCAAAAAGTGTAGTGGCGATATAATGCCACACGCCCATATTTTTCGGTTCTTCCTGTACCCACACGATTTCCTTCAGGTTCGGGTAACGCTTAATGATCGTTTCTACTTTTTCTATTGGAAATGGATACAATTGTTCGATTCGAACAATGTGTATCTCTTCTAAGCTTTGATTTTCTTTCCTTGAGTCGATTTCCACTGCCAAATCAATCGCCATCTTACCGGTTGTTAACACTAAACGCTTTACCTTATCAATCTCTTTTCCAAGCTTCGGCTGTTCCACTACTGTTTGGAAATGGCCTTCGCTTAGATCAGTCCCAGGAGAAGCGACTAACGGGTGACGAAGCAAACTTTTAGGCGTCATAATCACCAATGGCCGAACAAACTCTGTTCCTAAGATAGATGCTTGACGACGTAAAATATGAAAATATTGCGCCGCACTGGTCAGATTGGCAACCGTCCAGTTATTTTCAGCTGCTAACTGTAAAAAACGTTCAGGTCGGGCACTGGAATGCTCCGGACCTTGACCTTCATAACCGTGAGGCAGCAGGAGGACAACCCCTGATTTTTGCCCCCATTTTGCTCTTGCGGATGAAACAAATTGATCATAGAGCGGCTGTGCTGTGTTGGCAAAGTCGCCATATTGCGCTTCCCACATGACAAGGGTTTCAGGAGCAAATACATTATATCCATATTCAAAACCTACAACAGCCGCTTCCGAAAGAGGGCTATTATGAACCGCAAACGATGCTCGTGCTTGCGGAAGATGATGCAATGGTGAATAGGTTTCGTTTGTTTCCGAGTCGTGTAGCACAATGTGACGCTGTGCAAACGTTCCACGCTCAGAATCTTGGCCAGTGAGACGAATCGGCGTACCATCTTTTAACATCGAAGCAAATGCCAGCACTTCTGCTACCGCCCATTCTACTTTTCCGTTCTCTTCTAGTGCGTTTTGACGTCGCTCCAGGATCCGCTTTAATTTTGGATAAACATGAAAACCTTCCGGCCATTTTAGCAAACCATGGTTTAATTCACTAAGCGTATCAAGTGGCACGCTTGTTTCTAGCGGTGGAATTCCTTTGGAGATCACTCTCGGGACCTCTATTTCTGTAGGGGGTTCACTCTGCTTCTGCTCTTCCACTTTTTCATACTCAGCCTGCAACATTTCTTGTACGCTGCGATTGATTTGCTCTACTTCTTCTTGGTTGAGAATGCCTTTATTTTGCAACTGATTAGAATACAATGCTCTTACAGTTGGATGATTTACAATTTTTCTGTATACCTGTGGCTGGGTGACCGCTGGATCGTCCATTTCATTGTGGCCAAATCGACGGTATCCAACTAGATCAATCAAAAAGTCCTTTTGGAACCGATTACGGTATTGATAGGCAAGACGAACTGCTGCCAAACAGGCTTCTGGATCATCCGCATTTACATGTACAATCGGAATCTCAAATCCTTTTGCTAAGTCACTTGAATATCTCGTCGAACGAGAATCGTGGCTATCTGTCGTAAAGCCGACCATGTTGTTGGCAATGATATGAAGGGTTCCACCTGTTCGATATCCTTTTAACCCACTTAAATTTAAGGTTTCCGCTACAATTCCCTGGCCCGGAAAGGCTGCATCGCCATGAACTAAAATCGCAAACGCCCTCTTTACATCCTGCTTAGGGTAACCGGCATTCTTTCGTTCTTCTTGGGCGGCTCTTGCAAAACCTTCGACGACAGGATCGACAAATTCAAGATGACTCGGATTATTAGCTAAGGTAATACGTGCGCGAATCTTACCGGGACCTTCCATGAATCGATTGCGACCTAAATGGTATTTCACGTCCCCTGTCCAGCCCTCACTAATGTCAACTAAATCTTCTGACGGTCCCTGTTGTTTAGCAGCCGAATGCTGAAATTCAGAGAACATCTTGCTGTAGGGTTTGTTCAATACATGTGCAAGGACACTTAAACGACCGCGATGCGCCATTCCAATCACGACATTACGTGCTCCATCCTCAACACCTTCGTGTACCGCTTCATTCAGCATGGGAACAAGCATGTCAACACCTTCAATGGAAAATCTCTTTTGACCAACGAAGGTTTTATGCAAAAATTGTTCGAATCCTTCAACCTCAGTTAAAGACTGTAACAAGTTCGATTGTTCTTCTTTAGATAAGGAGCGATGCAAGGAACCGGTCTCCACCATTTGAGTGAGCCATATTCGTTCATCCATCTGTTGCACATGATTAAATTCATAGGCTAGTGTGGAGGTATAAACACTCTTTAAATGGTTCATAGCATCCCATGCGGTTTGAATGTCTTCCGGTGCCTCCTCCCAAACAAGCTTAGATGGTATCGCTTTCAAATCTTGAATGCTTACCTTATATTTTTCTGAATTAAACAACTCTTGATTTTGTAGATTCGCCTCTAATGGGTTCAGGTTCGCCGCTAAATGACCATTGGAACGTATTTCATCAAGGAGCTTTACCACTTTTAGTACTTTTTGTATATTTACGGAATTATTAGGTTCGATAGATTCTATATTGAGGGTTTCTTCGGTATCTCTTAACTCAAAAGACAAAGGTGAGCCCCATTTAATAAATAGTTCTTTTAATTTTGGATCAATGGAGTCTTCTCCGTTTGTGTATCGTTCATATTGTTCGATTACATAGCCAAGGTTTGGACCATTGAATTTTCTCCACGGATTTTGTTGGTTCTGTTGTACTTCCATTCACAATTCCCCCATTGTTGTCTTACTTTATATGTCTCGTTTCGAATTATTTAGTGAAGTTATTATTAATTGCTTATAGTTAAGGATAATGTAATAATTGAAATAAATAAAATGCTAAATTATTATATTAATCTATAAAAAATATTTATATCAGATAGTTAGGTGGAACAATGGATTACCGTGACTGGGAAATACTAAAGATACTTTATCAACAAAAAAATCTAACAAAAACAGCCCGCCTATTATTTCTTACTCAACCTGCATTAACGACTCGATTAAAGCATATGCAGGAAGAACTAGGTGTAAAAATCGTAACCCGTGAAAGCAGGGGAGTGCATTTTACCCCGCAAGGAGAATATCTTGTCCATTGTGCTGAAGAGGCTCTTGCTCATTATGAAAAGATAAAAGAAAATGTCCAAAATATGAGTAATAATGAAAGTGATGAAGTGGTAGGAACGTTGAAATTGGGGGTATCTAATTTCTTTGCGAATTATGAACTTCCCTATGTTTTGAAACTATTTAAAAAGCAATATCCTCATGTGGAATTCAAAGTGACAACGGGATGGAGCAGAGACGTAACTCAACTTATACACAATAAGGATGTTCATATCAGTTTTGTCCGTGGAGATTATGGCTGGCGGGGTTTATCGAAACATCAATTATTTGAAGAAACTATCTGCATTGCTTCTAAACATACGTTTGATATGACTGACCTCCCTCGGCTGCCTAGAATCGAATATAAAGGGGATTATTTATTAAAATCAGTCATCGATCATTGGTGGGCTGAAAATTTTGCGCAAGCACCCTTTATCAGTATAGAAGTGGACCAAGTAGATCCTTGTAAGGAAATGGTTATAAATGGTTTAGGCTATGGCATATTGTCCAGCAGGGTACTTACCGGAATAGAAGACTTGTTCAAAATCCACTTAACAGATCAAGAAGGAAATCCAATTTTGCGAAGAACGTGGATGTATTATCATGAAGAATCGCTGGAATGGAATGTGGTGAAGGCGTTCGTTCATTTTATCGAGAATTTTGATTGGAAAGATAATTGAATAGAACTGAGATTGATCGGGTAAAGTAGACTACTTCTACTTTACCCATTTCTCTTACAAAGCTGCTTTATATCTTCTTTAGTTATCAGTTTCTAAGCCCTTAAAATTAAAAATAAAAATAGACTGAACCGACAGTAAAGGATCAGCCTTTTAGAAAAATACTTAATAGGTTATTCTTCATCTAATTTTGTTAGTCTATTACTGGCTGAACTGAACAACAAGCTGATGAAGTGGCCATAGATTCCACATCAGCTTTTTTATAGAAGAATTCCCATTCGTTTCCGTCTGGGTCTGTCACCCAAAATTTATCTTGAGTGGCATAACAACAGGTAAAATCCATCTCTTCCCTTGCAAAAAATCCTAATCTTTCTAAACGTTCTTTGTGTTTCATGACTTCTTCTTGATTTTCCACTTGAAAACCAAAGTGTCCAACTTGATTTCCTAAGACTTCGTCTTTTAAATTTAAGGTGAAATTGAGTCCTGGATCTTCAAGTAAGAACTTTGCATAGTCTGGCTTTGCTTTCACTGGCTCTGCATTAAACACTTTAGTATAAAATTCAATCGAACTATTTAAATCCGTTACGTTTATTCCAACATGCATTTTCATCAGAAGCCCTCCATGCGATTCTTTTATTCTAATTTGTCATTTTAGCAGCAAGAAGATTGTTGTTCATCGGTTGTTCCACAGCAAGATGAGCTCCTCAGAAGTTCCGAAACAAGATTCCTCTTGAGTGTCCTCCACCTCTTTAATTTCTACACCACAACAGTCTGAAGACTTAGAAGCTTTACCAGTTAACTTTTTAATAAAATTCATTTTACCCATCTCCTTAGTGTTTATTAACTAAATCAAACAATTTTGATTTATACTTAATAAATCAACTTTTTTTGATTTATACTCTTAGTATATTAGCTATTATTTCCAATTACAACCCCTTAATCAATTTTTTTTGATAAATTTGTTGACACAAGAAAATAATGGATATAATATAATGACATCAAGAATATTTGATTTAAGGAGTAGGTGAGAAAAAAATGGCAGAAGAATTTCAATTACAAGACATATCATTGGAAAGAGTATTTGAAGAATATGAGTTAAAATTTAAAGCAATTGCTGATAAAAAGAGACTGCAAATCATGAATATCTTAACTCAAAAAGGCGCGATGTGCGTGTGCGATCTCGCTCCATTGATTGACATGGCTCAATCAAAATTGTCTTATCATTTAAAGATTTTATTAGATGCCAACATTATAACCAAAGAAACACGAGGAACATGGAGCTACTACGAACTAAACCAAGAAGAACTCAATAATTTGTTATCCCATGAACTTTGTTGTCTATTTAAACCAACCAGTTGCTAATTTTTTTAATTTATTCATCAATTTTTTTTGATTAATATATCGATATAATTTGATTTATAGGAGGGACTCACATGTTTAATGAGTATACAGAATTTCAACTGATGAAATTACGCCAAGAAGTAATAGAAAGAAATGCAAGAGATGCATGGAAGAATTATGTTGATATGGTCGGGGAGAACAATGCTAAAGAAGGAACCTTTCAAGCAAAACCATCGGTTAACCAATGCTGCCTGTGTGCTTGTAGTTAAAAGATAGGATTTGTTCGGATAAAATATCAAATTTATTTGATTAATAATTTATTTTAGGAGGAATTCATTATGTATCATTACAATTACGGAGTATTAGTTCAGGAAAAACAAATAGAAACGGAGAAGAAATCAATGGAAGCTTGGAAGTTTGTTGGCATTAAACATGAATCCTTTTTTCAAAGGATTGCTAGTAAATTATTTACCAAAAATAACAAAACAGAACAAACCACTAAAAACTATTGTGTTTGCAGCGAATGCTAGGGGGAATTGATTATGTGGTTAGACACGCTTAAAAGTTTTCTCTCTATTGCACTTGAGTTAACGGTCCTGTTTATTGTTATATCATTTTTCATTAGTCTTCTTCAGGGATATATCCCTTACGAGAAGATTGAAAAGAAGTTAGCTGGAAAAAACAAACTGATCGCCGCCTTTGCTGCCATTGTCTTTGCGTTTATAACACCCTTTTGTTCCTGTTCCACAATTCCAGTGGTTGTAAATATGTTAAAAAAGAAAATGCCATTTGGGATCGTAATGATTTTTCTATTTGCCTCCCCTGTCCTTGACCCTACGATTTTAACTATAATGGGTGTGGCTCTTGGATGGAAAGTAACTGCTATCTACACACTTTTAACCACAGTCTTTTCAATCATTATTGGCTTTACTCTTGAGAAATTAGGGTTCGAAAAGTCTGTAAAAAATGTGGTAATGACCGGTTATCAAGAACAACATCAAAAATTTAATGTTAAATTGGCTTTAGTGGAAACCCTTAATTTAATGAAAAGTGTTTACCCCTATTTATTAATCGGTGCCGCAATCGGAGCTGTGATCCACGGGTTAGTTCCAACAGAATGGATCTCAAGTGTCTTTGGCCGAGACCATTGGTGGCTGATTCCTATCGCAGCCATTTTAGGGGTACCTTTATATATTCGTCTTTCCAGTATGATTCCAATTTCACAAATGCTAATTGCTAAAGGAATGGCGTTAGGACCAGTGATGGCCATGATCATCAGTTCAGCAGGTGCTAGTCTGCCTGAAGTGATTCTATTAAAATCAATTTTTAAAAAACAGCTAGTGGTCACGTTCGTTTTATCAGTGGTTGTCATGTCCACTATTTCAGGTTTTATTTTCTACCTAATCTAAATATGCTCTATAAAAAAGGATGTCAAAACTTCTGTCATTTGCAGTGCTGATTTGAGCGCCAATTTTATTGACCTTTATAAGCTGGTCGATAAAAAGCTGCCGATTCCCGCATCTTATGATCAAGAGAGTCCGCACTTATTGGTTGGGGATCAGGCTAAGCACCTGAGCTAATAAATAGACGGAAAAATTCCGCTTATTTAGCAATTATCATAAAAAAATGTTTAAATAGACGGAGAAATTCCGCCTATTGACTCGAAAAGTGTAAAAATGGGGAAGGTTTTCTTTGCATAAGCGGAAAATCTCCGCTTATTTCCCCCAAAACGAGCTCCATTCTAAATTTAACCGGAAAATCTCCGCTTATTTTACTTTTGCAGGTTACTCAATTAAGGACAGTAGTGAGTATGGCTCTAAAATCCAAGAGAACTTCATTTAGATGCACGTTTCACAAATAAGTTATGTTTTATTATACCAATAACAATGCCAAAACGACTGTCATTTCGGCACGTATTTTAAGAAAAGCACTTTAAAACTGAACCCTTTAAAAAAAGAGGAGCTAGCTTTTAATGACTAGCTCCCTTTTTATTATTCTCCTAATTAACAAACACTCTCATTTCCTAACAGAACAATAGCATTGGCCTCTTGGCTGAAATCAAGTTTCAGGTCACCTGTATAGGGCTCAATCTCAGGTTCGATAGCTACTGCAATTTCATTTATGGTTACGATTGTATCATTTTTTTCCGGCTCATCCAGAGCCAGTCCTACTTGTGGCCCGCCTCAGCCAAAGCCTGCAAAATAGACACGGATGTTATTTGCATCGTGATCTTCGAACAGTTGCTTCAATATATCACGAGCTTGATCTGTGATAATCATATTTTCCTCACCTTTCAAAAAATTCACTTTCTTATTTTACTAGTTTTCTTTTATTTTGAAATACTAATAATGCGACTACTCGCCAGTTTCAGCAAAACGCTTAATTCGGTCACCAATTTCATCACGGACGCGTTGGAAGAATGCCCATTTTTCTTCCTCTGTTCCTTCTGCTTTAGCAGGGTCATCAAAGCCCCAGTGAACACGTTTAACATGTGGTGGTGTGACAGGGCAGTGGTCTGCAGCATGTCCGCATAATGTAACAACTAAGTCTGCATTATTTAAAATAGTAGGATCAATTACATCAGATGTTTGGTTAGAGATGTCAATGTCAGCTTCTTTCATTGCTTTTACTGCGTTAGGGTTTAATCCGTGTGCTTCTAGGCCAGCACTTTTGACTTCCCACTCATCACTCAAATGTTTCTTAGCCAAGCCTTCAGCCATTTGGCTGCGGCAAGAATTTCCTGTACATAAGAAGTAAATTGTTTTTTTGTTTTCCAAGTTGTTTTCCACCTTTATTATTAGTTTTAGGCTGCATTTTCTTTGAAATATTTTCGCTTAAACCATAAAGCCACGTTGACTAACGCAATCATGACTGGTACTTCTACTAGAGGTCCAATAACTGCTGCAAAGGCAGCACCCGAATGGATTCCAAATACACCTACAGCAACAGCTATTGCTAATTCAAAGTTATTACTTCCCGCAGTAAATGCAAGGGTTGTTGTTACAGGATAGTTTGCTCCAATTTTCTTCCCCATAAAAAAGGAAACAAAGAACATGATTACAAAGTAAATTAATAACGGAATAGCGATACGGACAACATCTAATGGCAAGCTAACAATCGCGTCCCCTTTTAATGAGAACATAAGGATGATTGTAAATAGCAATGCAATCAAAGTAATAGGACTAATTTTTGGAATAAATACCGTCTCGTACCACTGTCTGCCTTTTGCTTTTACCATTGTAAAGCGTGTAATCATTCCAGCGATAAATGGAATTCCTAAATAAATGAATACTGATTTCGCTACTTCAAGCATTGTAATGTTGACAACCGCCCCTTGGATTCCAATCCATTCTGGGATAATAGTCACAAACACATAGGCATACACGGAGAAGAACAGCATTTGGAAAATTGAATTGAATGCGACTAATCCAGCTGCATACTCGGTATCACCTTTTGCTAGGTCATTCCAAACAATAACCATGGCAATACAACGGGCTAAACCAATCATGATAAGGCCAACCATGTACTCTGGTTTATCAGGAAGAAAGATAATAGCTAATAAAAACATAAGGATTGGCCCAATGATCCAGTTTTGTACTAGGGACAAAGCGAGGACTTTAACATCTTTAAAAACTCGCCCAATTTCCTCATAACGAACTTTTGCTAACGGAGGGTACATCATTAAAATTAAGCCAATGGCAAGTGGAATGGATGTAGTTCCTACCTGTAAACTGTTCATGCTGTCTACAAAGCCAGGAAGAACAAACCCTAATCCTATCCCTATGGCCATAGCTAGAAAAATCCATAGTGTTAGGTAACGGTCCAGAAAAGATAGACGTTTTTTCTCCAAATTATTCATTTTTTCACTCCCTAATAATCACAATTAACACCCACATCGAAGCGTAGGATTGCTTTTTTCAATTTGTTTAATTTTTTCTGTCTGCTCTGGTATATGTTCTAAAATGTCTTCAATAAGTCCATATAGCTCACTTTGCTGGTTCAAGGAATAATAAATCCACTGCCCTCTTCGTTCTTCCTTAACCATGCCTGCATCCTTTAATTTACGAAGATGCTGACTGATGGATGGCTGGCTCATATCAAATACTTCTAGGAATTCACAGACGCAGCACTCCCGATGTTTTAAGATAGCAATGATAGATAAACGTGTTTTATCACCTAATAATTTCAAGACGTTCGCCGCAGGATCCAAATCAACCTTTGATTTCAGCATTAATAACCCCTCCTCGAAAATATAAGTAAATAATAATTTACTTATATAAAAGTCAAATATAGTCTTTAAATTATCTGTTAGACTATAGTAACTTATAAATTTTTATTTAGAAATCAACATATAACTATTTGCTTATATATTAAAACAACTCACAAATGAATTCAAGAATCTTAATGTAAAGTTCTCGTAAATAAAAAAGAATGATGTTTGGTTACAATATTTTCTCCATCGCCATGACATCAACAAATATTCCATCTAGGATTCCTTGGTTTTTAAATACCCCTACTTCCCTAAAACCCATCTTGGTATATAATCCTTTCCCTAACTGATTAAATGGAAATGTAAATAAAACTATTTTATGAAAGCCATTTTCTTTCGCAAGGAATTCCAGTTCAGCTATAAGCTTTTTGCCAATTCCTTTTCCTCTATTTTCTCTTGAAATATAAACAGAAAGATCGGCAACCCCATTATAAGCGCATCGGTTGTTGTATTGGTTTAGAGAAGCCCAGCCAACAATTTGCTCATCATTTTCTGCAACAATCACTCTATATCGACCCTGGTGCTTATCAAACCACTCCTTCATATAGGAGACATCTTTTGTTTCCGTTTCAAGCGTGGCAATTCTATCTTCGATGCCTTGATTGTAAATAAATTGTATAGACGGAAGGTCCAACTCATCAGCTACTCGTATAACTACATCTGCCATCATTCACATCTCCTTTAATAATTAAAATCACAATTATATTTACTTATAAACTAGTACAATGAAAAATTTATTTCAATCATTATAGGTAACTTTCTTATAAAAGTCACGTCTAACAATATGGATGTTAGAATTTTCAGAATTAAATTTAATGAAAATAGAAAAAGGGGGATTTTAATGAAATTGATATTAGTCATTTTAACGTTTGTGGTTTTTCTTATCTTTCTTAGTTGGACTATTGTTGCTTCAATGAAAAAAACAGGTAAGGCTAAAGTTCAAATGATTGGTACTGGTGTCTTTCTTCTCTTAACCTTAGGGGCACTTTTCTCTTATCAAAATGACTCAACTAAAGAAGTAAAACCACCTAAAGTGGTTAAAACAGTTGCCAAACCTGTGACTGAAGAAAAGCCCAAAGCCGAAGAACAAAACAAAGCAAATGAACAAAAGCCTACAGAGGAGCAGCCCAAAACAGAGCCTGTTGATAAACGAGTAGACATTGTCCATGGACCAGCAAGTAAAGTGAAAGGCCCTGCAGATCCAAAATATGTAATGGATGTCACTTATGACTCTATTAAACATGAAATAACAGGAAAAATGACTGTCGATTTTATAAATAATTTAGATGTAGATTTAAAGAACATATATTTTAACGTATGGGCAAATGCAAACACTTATTTAGCGGTAACTAAAAAAGAGTCCAATGTAACCGTTGATCAATTAACGGTAAATGGGCAGCCTGCAACTTATTCCCTTGACGGAACCGCTCTACATATACCTGAGGTGAGTATTAAAAGGAAAGAAAAAGGAAAAGTGGAAATGAATTTTACAGTGACAGTACCAGAAGCACTGGACCGCTTTGGCTGGAATAAAACCACCACCTCATTAGGGAACTGGTTTCCTATTCTTGCCGTTTATGATAATGAGGGGTGGAACGCAGACCCTTATTTCAACGGCGGAGAATCTTTTTATTCATTAACAGGACAATTTGATGTAACCTTGACTACTGAAAAAGAGCAGATCATTGCTACTACAGGAACCGAGGTTGTGGCTCCGAAGATTAACGGGGCATTAGCTACTCATCAATATAAGGCTGAAAATGTCCGGGATTTTGCAATGGAAATGGATCCTACCTATAAAATTAAACAAACGAAGGTCGGAAATGTAAATGTGAATGTTTATTATAAAGATGAACATGCGGAATATGTAGATTTAATGGAATACGGTAGTAAGAGTCTTCAATTATTCAGTGAAAAGTTTGGAGCTTATCCATGGCCGGAACTGGATATTTGTGCAATGGAAGGCTGGTTTGGTGGGATGGAGTATCCTCAGCTTGTCATGATATCCATTCCATCCGATGGGAAAGCAGCTAGAATTGATTCTACTACGGCACATGAGATTGGTCATCAATGGTTTTATGGAATTATCGGGAATAATGAATTTGATGAGCCATGGTTAGATGAATCCTTTGCTAGTTATGCTGCAGCTTTATTCGACAAGACTTTAGATACTAATCCACCTGTGGATGAAACTAGATTAGCAGACGGTCACCTCACTCATTCCATTGATAATTTTTTTGAAAATGGTACAGAAAGTAAAAGAAACTATTATTACACGATATATGCGTACGGAGCCCAAACGGTGGATGACCTTCGAAAGGAGCTAGGTGACGACCAATTCTATGCTTCCATGCAAGCCTATTTCAAAGCAATGAAGTTTGGTGTTTCTACTACGGCTGATTTTATTCGAATTATGCAGGAAACAAGTAAAAAGGATTTAACTAAGTTTTTCGAAACCCATCGAATTTTCCCTACAGACCAAGAGGTTGTGGAGGTTAGCTCTTAACTACAAACAAGGAAAAAGGTCATTGAGTTGAAAATTCTCAATGACCTTTTAATATTTTATTATATTAACTCGTTATTGATTAGCTTTAACAGATCATTAATATCATAAGGATTATACTTTTTAACAATCTCAGAAAAATGAGATACCCTTCTTAAAGTATCAATACTTTCAATAGGGTGAGAACCAGATGCACTTTCTGCTGAAAGCATTACAGCATTCGTTCCATCTAACACAGCTTGAAAGATATCGGTTACCTCTGCTCTAGTGGGAACAGCATGTTCAGTCATGGATTGCAGCATTTGGGTTGCAGTAACTACATACTTCCCTATTTTGTTACATTCATCTAAAATTGCTTTTTGTATAAGAGGAATCCATTGGAATGGCAATTCGACTCCTAAGTCACCTCTTGCAATCATTATTGCATCTGATCTTTCACATATTTCTTTAAAGTTTTGTAGAGCTTCAAGTGTTTCAATCTTTGCCATTATTTTAGGAGGAATCGGTGTAATCTGTTTGACAAATTCGCGAATATTATCAATGTGAGTAGATTTCCTTATAAAAGAACACGCAATTATGTCTACTTGATTTTTAATAAGAAACTCTATATCTTGCTTGTCCTTTTCTGTAATGGCCGGCAATGAGAGTGCAGTGCCGGGAACATTAACTCCTTTTCTAGATGAAATCGTACCACCTACTTCTACTATTGATTTAATAGAATCTACACAGATCTCAGATACCGTTAATTCAACTTCACCATCATTGATTAGAATTTTACTCCCTATTTTAACGTCATAAATTAATCCCTTGTAGTCAATACTCCCTACTTCATTATTACCAACAACCTCATCTGTTGTTAATATAAATTGGTCTCCTTCTTGAAGATGGATGCTGTCATCAGAAAACTTACCTAACCTTATTTTAGGACCTTGAAGATCACCTAGAATTTTTATTTCCGTGCCTTTTTCTTCACTAATGGAACGTACAAGTTGGATTACCTCATTGTGGCCTTCGTGATTTCCATGAGAAAGATTTAAACGGACTATTGTCATGCCATGATCGATGAGTTCAGAAATGATCTCTCGACTATTACTAGCTGGCCCAATAGTACATATACGATCTATCATATTCACCCTCCTTTTCTAAACCAGTTATAGTATGTCCAGAAGGAGCTAAGTAACAAAACTGTTATTGATTCCTTTTGGTATAATCAACTAGGATAATGGATTTATTAAAGTTGTTCTTTCATAATGCTATAAATGTCTGCTGCCACTTTTTTGATATCACACAGTTTTTCTCTTACATTCAGAAGGATCACTATTGAAGTTTTATCATCATAATACACATGAATCGACTCCCAGCCTCCAACAACCCCTCTGCTGTAAACTCGGTCATCTGTATGATAAAGGCCAAGGCCATAACTCGATTTTGGCCCTGGTGTTACCATTTCCTTTAAACTTTTGATTGAAATGAGGTTACCGGTCATTAAAGCTTCATCAAACAGACTTACATCAAGTGCAGTAGCGTAAATATCTCCACATCCATAAAGTAAAGACGGATTCAGTTTACTTGCATGTAAAATTCGTTTTGCAATTTTGATATATCCTCTAGAGGAAAATGGATCAGGTTTTCTGGCAGTGATAAAACCTGCGTTGACCATGGAAGCCTTATTAAAAATATTCTTCTTGATATATTCATGCAAAGGTATTCCTGACACTTGTTCGACAATATAGCCCAGGACCATGTAGTTAATATCGTTATAATCCCACTTTGCACCTGGAAGGAATCCCCTCCCTCTATTTCCAGCTCTTTTAATAATTTCCTTAGGACCCTTGTCTCCTACATGCCAAATCGGCGAGCGAATTCCCGAACTATGATTTAACAAATGGATGATTTTTACACCCTTCGGAAGGTTTGGGACATAATTTGATACTGAATCTTGAATCCTCAACTTACCTTTTTCTTGAAGCTGAAGTATACAGACCGCAACCATTGTTTTCGTGATCGAACCAATCGGATACGTAGTAGATGTACTATTTAACTTTCGATTAGAAATGTCTGAATATCCAATTCCTTCATAAAAATACTTCTTATTGTTTTTTACTACCGCAATACTCCCACTTACATTGTTGGATATCAAATATTCTCTTATGTTTTGCTGAATATACTTTTCTTTTGAGTCTGGTATTATTGAATTATTTTTATACTGGGCAGAAGCATTGTTTAAAAGTTTAATGGATTTTTGGGTAAAATGGGCTTCAGAGGTATTGCTGCAGGAAAGTCCGAAGGTTAAAAAATAGATCAGAAGATATTTATACTTCATGGTCAATCCTCATCTGCAAGTATTATTTTAACAGTTGATTTATGGTTTATATTGAGTAAAAAAATAGTAAATTATCCATCGCAAAGTACAAATATCGACGGTTTTTTCTATGAATTTGAGGAAACGGAGAAAAAGGATCTTCTTCTATAAATTGTTCTGGATAGCCCACATCCATAACAGCATCATTTTCAATTTCTGATTGCCTTTTTTCTACTTCTAAAGGCTAGCAATAGAAAAATGTAGTTGGATCCTGAAATAGGTATATAGACCAGAGGAAGAAAGAAGGATTTTACTTTCCTTTTGCATCTCTTAAAATACTTAGAAGGAGGTATAGTTACATGTTCAAAAGAGTGATCATTCTTGTTGTGCTCTCATCTATATTATTAGCTTTAGTATTCATAAGAGATCATAAAGTTGCTCCTATTAATACAAGTACTAAAAGCAATAGTTCTTCTGGGTTAACTACGGTTGAATACAAGATTAGCAATATTAATGGTAATCAATATTATGGAAAAAGTGATGACGGGACAGAAATTCAATTTTCTTCCAAAAAAATCCTTTCTGGTGATAAGATACATGTTCAGGATAAGGTCATATGCTATTTTGAAAAAAATAATTTAGGTAAAGGTTTAGTAAGAGTAGAGAAGTATTAATTTAACAAGGAGCATACTTGTGTGCTTCTCCTCACATAATACGAGGGCAGTTTAAAGGAAAAACTAGTCATAACTGAATGCATTAAATATACGAGAAAAGATATTAGTCATTAAATATATTACGGTGTAAGAAAAATGGGGTTACATGGATGCAAAAGCTAATGAATAGAGGTAAGCAAAAGAAAAATTATATAGTGGCTGAAAATTAATGAAACAACAAAAAAAGGCTAAAACCCTATATATCTCAAGGAGTTTAGCCTTCCATATTATATGACCTGTGAGGGGTTCGAACCTCCGACCTCACCCCTGTCAAGGTTGTAAAGTGAATAAGATTATAATACTTATTATGTTTTAAACAGATGCAATTGGTGGCAACATTCCTTAGGACTTCACTAATAATAAAAAAGAAAGATACATAAAAATCATGAACATTAATAGAGAAAATAAACTAGAAACAAAGATTATGGAATGGTTAGATGGTGTGTAGATGCCCCCTGCAATTTCCATTCTTTTCCTTGTGTATTGTATCGTAGATAATACACAAGTTATAAAACCGATAACACACGCAAAGATTCCAAGAATGATGACTAAGGTACTAATGTAGTGATTGGAACTGATTTTAATTGTAAAATGTAATGAAGTTGTTAAGAAACCTACTCCTGTAATCGATATAGCCGTACGTATCCATGCAAGATACGTTCTTTCATTTGCTAAATGTTGCTGTGCATACTTTACACTTTCTCCTGATGACTCTTCTATTCTATATAAAGCTTTCATTAATGATTAAATCCCCTTCATTTCCTCTGATCGAGCCGAAAGCCACTTATCCCAAACTTCAGCGAATACACCGGTCAATGCTAGTGAAACATGTCCACCTTCAAAAACCTCATAAGTTTTATCCTTACTTGAAACAAGGTCCATCACCGGAAGACTTTGCTTTTCTAATATAATTGTGTCACGTGAGCAAGAGAAGACAAAAAGCGGGCAGTTTATATTCTTTAAATCCACATTCCTACCACCAATCACCAATTCTCCCTTTAAGAGTTTGTTCTCTTGATAGAGATCGTTAAACATCTGTTTGAATGCAGCACCTGCAAACGAAGCAGAGTCATTCGTCCACTTATCCATTCGGCGCCACTTTTCTACATATTTCTCATCATTTGCACGGGTGACGAGATTGATCTTAGAACTTGCAAAACCAGGTGATACCATCCTATATATCAAATGCATAATTTCTGATGGAATGGTTCCATGAGCATCAGCAAAACGGTCAAGACTTAGCTGCCCTTTTTGTAGTGCTTCCAGCAATTTATCAGGAAAGATGCCGATACTAAAATCGATTGGTACGGCCGCAAGGGATAAATTCTTAATTGGCAGTTCCGTTATGGAAGCCAAGATGGCTGCAATGGTTCCACCCAGGCAATAGCCGGCAAGGGATATTTCCTTTGCACCTGAATGTCTTAAAGCTCGTTTAAGGGCGTTCTCCAAATAATCAATGATATAATTATCCAGGGTGATATCAGAATCTTCGAGCCCAGGAGACCCCCAGTCCAATAGGTAGACATCATAGCCGCGCTCGGTTAGTCCGCCTACAACGCTGCTTCCTTCACCGATATCAAGAATGTACGCCTTATTTAACAAGGAGTATACTAGAAATAACGGGATCGCATGTCTTTTTTCCTTTGCAGGATGATACCATAGGG
Source organism: Neobacillus phoenicis (assembly GCF_047302305.1). NCBI lineage: Bacteria > Bacillati > Bacillota > Bacilli > Caryophanales > Bacillaceae > Neobacillus > Neobacillus phoenicis. The sequence continues at coordinate 4,426,268 of NZ_CP154847.1, forward strand.
TTGCTTTATTTTTCTTCCAGACAGTCTGTCTCGGTGTAGGTACAATATCTGGTTTTGGCTCGGTCATAATTTTATATAGCTGATTCCACCGTTTCGCTTCTTGTTCTAAGTTTAAGATTGGAAAAAGGTTTGTTCCTACTGCTTTCATTATTATCACTCCTCTCTTCAATGTTATTTAATACCGGTAAGCACTAGATCTTTATCCTGCTTTTTTTCCGATACTTTTTTATGCTTTTCCCGCTCTATTCCGATGAAGCCTCTCTCTATTTCTTTCCGCAATTCCTGAAGGTCGGCATTCATTTTTTGCGTTTTCGCCAGCTCTTGGGCTATCTTCTGGAATTCATTCTTCATTTGCATGACAATATTGACTACTTCTTCAAACATTCCTGAATTTTCTTTAGTAATGGAGCTTACACTATCTTGTAATTTCCAAATTTGTTCTTCTAACAAATCAATTTTTTCTTCTGTCTGAATAGATAGCTTTGCGGCATTAGCGACATCTTTCTTTGTCGGGATATTCATTAGTGCCGCAATTTGCTCTTGGTTTTTTCTAAGTCGCTCTAGGTAAAATGAATAAGTGTTCAGACCTGAACTTGCTGTGCGAACAAATTCTTTGTTGTCTGTTAGGTTATATAATAGGCCAGTTACTTGTTTGTCCCACATTTCACTCAATTGGTTGAATCCAGAAAATAGATCATAGATTTTTTCATTTGACATTTTGTTTCTCCCTTAAATTATGACTTTGAAGGTTCTTCCATTTTTTCCATATATTTATTTAGAGGTAAGAAAAGTTCTTTGAATTGTGTTGTAAACAGATTGACAAATCCTTTTTGAAATTCATATAGAGGATTTCCAACTTGTTTAAGAGTTTTGATATATTGCAATCTTCCTTGTTTCCTAAGATTAATATAATGCTCCATCATTGCTTGGTATTTCTCAAACGCCTGGAAGTTTGCAATGGTTTGGCATGGTGTACTTAAGAGTGACAATACTGTCTTTTGAATTTGATCCATTTGCGCATTCATTTCCTCATAAGACTGAACCGGAAAGAAATGCTGCAAGGTGGTGGTTGACATTAAAAATTCATCTCGTACAGCCTTTTCCCATTCAGTAAATTCCTTTATAAATTGCTCAGCTATTGCTTTTTTACTTCCCTGATTCCGTTGTACACTTTCAGAGAATCGTCTCACCTCTTCTAAAAAGACTTCGTCGCGATGTTCAGCACACTTTACCCATTCATCAAATTCCTGATATGCAAATCTCCAGAGCAGGTCTAGGCTAGAATCCGATGCTTCTTTTTCGCCATCGACAGTGATTTCTTCGTCCTGTTTTTCCTCTAGTAAAGGTTCATTTACAGTTTCAACCGTTTCGTTAACTTCTTGTTTTTTCTTTCGCGTTATTGTTTCTTTAAGATTAGCTTTTTTTTCAGTCATATTAAGCACATCCTCTTTAAAATATAGTAAATATTTTTTATTATTCTGAAATTTCTTTATTTAGTCTAATAGAATTAGAAGTTCACTATCGTTTTTTTATTCTCTTCTGTGACTCGTTGTTTTGGCTTTCCGAACAGAAACATCAATAATGCTGTAATAACCATAGACACAGCGATTCCATAAATGGATGAGCTAAAACCCACTGCTGGATTTGCACTTGAAGATTGAATGAGCTTTCCAAAAATAATAGGTGCAAAAATCCCTGATGATGTCATGATTCCATAATAAGTTCCTGTCATAAGACCTCTCCGCTTTGGATATAAACTAATGATTACTGCCGGATTAAGATTTCCTGCTGTGGCCACTAACGTATACACAATAGATAGGATGATAATGATCGAACCCTTCCCAGTAACAAGGGGATATAACGCGTATATAACGCCTGCTAGAATCAGACTACAGGAAGAAAAAAGAATTCTTGACTTCCGTAAATTTTGAGTTTTTTTGTATATTCGATCTGAAATGATTGCCATTATTAATGCAAAAATCGCCCCTATTAATCCAGAAATAGCAATGATTTTTCCAGCCTGTTGTTCATTGAACCCCTTAACTTTCATTAGATAGGCGGGATTAAAGGTAATTCCAAAGACAATATAAGAAAATCCGATACATGCAGCTAAGGATGTAAAAATAAATATAGGAGATCGTAACGCTTTCCACTTGTCTTTCACATTTGTCTCTAGTTTGTTTTCCTGTTTGCTTCCCTCTTCTTCAAACAAAACATCTGGTTTCAGCCTTCCGAGCCAAAGCCAGCCAATTAACCAGACGAAGCTAATAATGCCAGAAATAAAAAATGTTTGTTTCCACCCAAAATTTGACATCAAAAGAACCACTATTGGGGCTGAAACGGCTATACCCACAACATTGCCAAAATTTAGGATGGATATGGCTAATCCACGTGATTCCGGTCTAAACCATTTACTAATATGACTGGTTGCGGTTGCTTGAAAAGGACCTTCTCCCATACCTAGTAAAACCCTGCTAAATAAAAGTAGTGGAAGGCCTGAAACAAACATCACCATTGATTGCGCAATGGTCCAAATAATCGCCATAACAACCAATAATTTTCCAGTTCCATAACGATCTGATAAAGAAGCCCCTACTATTCCAGCTAATGGGAACAACCAAAAAAAACTGCTTCCAACCATTCCAAATTGAGAGAAAGTTAGATTCAAATCCTTCATAATATGAATTCCGGCTAACCCTGTAATGGATTTATCGGCAAAATTAACAATAGACAAAATAAAAAGTGCAAGTAAAATAACCCATTTCATCCGACCCTTCATTCGTACTCCTACCTCTCATCAAATATTTCTTAATTTTAAATGGCATTTACTTTTATACCTAAGGAGGAAAAGCACCTGCCTTGTCCGCCTTTATGGCGGACAAAGTTGAGTAGGTTCTTTTTGTTTAAACAATCTTTGTTAATTAAGGCGTTACGATATTGGACAATCGGTCAAACTCATCTAAAAGTGATAAAAATTCAATCAATCTTGTTTGATCACCAGAAATGTTTAATTTACCTGCTGCTACTGCTTGTTCTGTTGAAAGCAAGCCGAGTCCAACTCCAATGAATGTTGATCGTTCCAGAGTTAAGGAAACATCCGGGTTAGCGTCTAATTTTCCTTCCTTATAAATCAAAACGGAGTTTTCTAAATAAATAGCATAGCTTTGGTTAATATCTGATAGAGCTACATTCAACGTTATTTTTTTACCTTCTGCCTTTGGTCCGTTTAGTTTTACAGCGATCAGCTTTAAGAAATCCAATATTGGCATGTGGTTGATAATTCCAGAAACATCTAATGGGGCAGGATCTTTATTGATTCCATTCCTTAGTTCGGAAGCACCTACAAGATAAATATTACGCCAATTGGCTGATTCTGCTTGGTATCCTAATTGTTCGTATGCATCTGCCAATAAATTTTTGGCTTCCTTGTTTTCCGGGTCAGCCATTACGACATTTTTTAATACTTGAGCTACCCAGCGGTATTCTCCATTTTCAAAGTCGGCCTTTGCTTTTTCCAAAATAGTATCCGCGCCGCCCATATATTCTACATATTTAAGACCCGTTTCCACTTGTGGTAATGGATCTAAATCTGAGGGATGTGCACTATAAAAGCCTAAGTAAAAATTGTATATTCCCTTTGAATTATGCTTTAACGTACCGTAATATCCACGATTCCCCCAATACTTATCTAATGATTTTGGAAGTTTGATTGTTTCAGCTATTTCCTCCATCGTAAATCCGTGATTGGCTAAACGGACTGTCTGGTCATGCATATATTTATACAAATCGCGTTGCAATTTCAAATGTCCTAAAGCACGATCCTTGCCCCAAACAGGCCATGCATGAATCATGAGCAAGGTATCAATCTCTTCATGTTCAAATAAATCGATGGTTTTATCAAGTGAATTAGCCCAATGCAGGGCATCCCGAGTTTTTGCCCCTCTAACCGTATAAATTTGATGCATCAATTGATTGGCGTTCTCTGATACAAATAATGCTTTGTAATCTCGGATATAAAAATGCATTTCAGCCGGTGCTTCCGTGTTTGGGGTTAATAAGAATTGAAACGTTATTCCATCGATTTCCATCGTTTGGATTTCGTTTTCTATTTCAACCGTAGGAAGCGCAAAACTCATTGTTCCCGAACTCATCGTATTACCTATACCGATCGATACCGAACCTTCCCTGCCATCTGGTATATTTTTACCAAACTGATACTCCGCTCGACGCGCCATTATGGTGCCCAAAAGCACATTTTCACTTAACGCTTCTTCTGTAAAATGTTGAGGAGCGATAATTGGAATTGACGGATTATCCGCATATTTTAGAACGGCTTGGGTACCGCCAAAATGGTCCGCATGACTTTGACTAATAATAATGGCTGAAACAGGCTTTCTTGGACGATGTTTATAATATAATTCCATTGCAGCTTCAGCAGATTCAATACTTCCTGCTGTATCACACACAATAACTCCTTGTTTACCTTCAAAAAAGAAAGTGGTGGCCATGGATTGTCCACGCACTTGATAAATTCCTTCTACCACTTCAAATAAACCAGATATAGCCTGTAATTGGGCATTTCGCCAAAGACTAGGGTTCACTGTCGCTGGTGCAGTGTCGATTAGAAATTCTAACTTATCAATGTCCCAAACGACTTCCCCAGAATGATCTTTTAGGATAGTAGATTCCAAAGGTGCAATAAAACCGCGGTTCGCATCCTCAAAATCCTGTAGATCTTCAAAATTTAGAGATTCGTACACTGCTAGGTTTGCGTTTTTTGTAAATAAAGTAGCGGATTTAGATTGATTTAATAGTTTGCTTATCATGTAAACCTCCAAGGAAGGATTATTGTTTTTTAAATTCACAAAAAAGGAAAACACTTCTGACTTCCTGGCAATAAGTTCAGGTCTCTGACCCTACATTAACAGGAGGTTTTCAAGTGTTTTCCGGATTACAAGATTGCCAATGGTAGTGTTAAGCCTCTATTGCTTTTAACTCGAACACATCATTTATCACTTTGGTGATAATAGGCGCTGGGATCTTGAAGAAAACTCCTGCAGGGTCATGGTGAACAGCCGGCACCAAAAGGTGTAGCTTATCTTCGTTACATTCAAATTCAGCAAAAGTATCAGGTAAATTCACCGCTTTGCGGAGATCTCTTATAAATTGAATAACTTCCTCTAAACATTGCTCAGGTTTATCTGATGGGTTCTCGATACCTAATGCTTGGGCAAACCCAGCGATTCGCGTCAAATAATATTCAGGCAAAGATTCCATAACATTTGGCAAAAGCACAGCATTAGCCAGTCCGTGTGGGATATTAAATTTTGCCCCGATTGCATGTGCCATATTGTGAACCGGAACGGCATTCAGGCATAAGCAGAAAGCAGAAATGGCCATCGAACTTGCCATCAGCATATTCGCTCTTGCTGAAAGATCGTCCCCTTTATGGACCGCAGTCTTCAGATTGTCTACAATCATACGTATCGATTGCAAGGCATAGGCGTCTGTCATAGGATTGGCTTTCGGTGAAAAATAAGCTTCCACTGCATGCGTCAAGGCATCAAATCCTGTAAAGGCAGTGATTTTAGGAGGTAGCCCTACTGTTAAATCAGGATCCAGAATCGCCATGTCCGCATTGATAAACGGATGAAGCAAGTTTGATTTAATTCCGAGCCTTTCATTAAGGATAACGGCTACAGGTGATACTTCCGCTCCTGTTCCCGCCGTTGTCGCAATGGCTACGTGCGGAATTGGGATATATTGAGCCTCCGGCCACCACTCCATCACATTTCCAGTAAGTAGGGAATCACGAATGTCATCTAGACCTTTATGGAGCAACCACTTGATCCCTTTTACTGTATCCAAGACACTGCCGCCGCCAAGTGCAATTAAGGCATCACCATTGCACTCTTTAAAGAAACGTGCACCGCGATTAATTATTCCACCTTTTGCATCCTGTTCGATTTCATCAAACACACCAACAAGCTCCGGCGTTCCTGGCATGAAAGCAAATAATTCTTTAATTTGCTCAGTAATTCCAGCCTGTGTTAACCCTTTATCCGTGTAGAGCACTGCCCGTTTACCGCCAAGCCCTTTAATCATCTCAGGAAGCAAAGTTCTAGATCCCGCCCCGCTATTTACAACTGTTCGAACAGAAAATTGAAAAAATGATGTCGACATACAATCACCTGCTTTTTTAGATTTTTATTAATAAATGAGGCCAGGATTATCCCAAAAGAATTTGGTACCAAGGTCTTTGGCTTACTTCAGGAACGAGTGAGCAGTGGACATGCTTGACTTGAGAATATTCATCCAATGCATGGCGTCCTAATTCCCGGCCAAAACCGCTTTGCTTGTAACCGCCAAATGGCGCATCACTTCGGAGCATGTGCCAATCATTGATCCAAATCGTTCCTGCCTTTAATTCACGGGCGATTTGCATGGCTTTATTCACATCCTTCGACCAAACTCCGCCTGCTAACCCATAAATCGTATCATTCGCAATTTCAATTGCCTCTTCCACTGTGGAGTAACGGATGACTGATAAAACCGGCCCGAAGATTTCTTCTCTAGCAATCTTCATATCATTATGAACATCGGCAAAAATGGTAGGCTCGACATAATATCCGTTTTCAAATCCTTCTACGATCCTGCGTTTTCCACCGCAAACGATTCGTGCCCCTTCTTGAATCCCGGATTCAATATAAGAGAGAACCGTTTCCAATTGCTGCTGTGAAACAAGCGGACCCATTCCTGTTGCGATATCTAAAGGATTTCCAATTGTAATGGTGCTTGCAAGTTCAGCTAATTGTTCAATTACTTGATCATAAATGGAATCATGTACGAGAACTCGAGTGCCTGATTCACAAATTTGTCCAGAGTGGGATAAGAATCCGAATAAAATGCCTGGAATGGTAATACTCAAGTCGGCATCCGGCATTACGATAGCTGGTGATTTACCGCCTAACTCAAGGGTGACGCGTTTTACCGTTCCGGCTGCCATCTGCATAATGCGGCTCCCTACTTCTGTAGAACCAGTAAAAGCCACTTTGTCTACACTTTGATGCGTGACAAGAGCTTCTCCAATGCTGGCTCCAGGACCAGATACCACATTGAATACACCTGCCGGGATTCCTGCTTCAGCTGCCAATTCCGCTAATTTCAAGGTAGATAGCGGCGTATTCGATGCTGGCTTGATTACTATAGAGTTCCCCATTGCCAATGCAGGGGCCAATTTCCACATAGCCAGAATCATTGGAAAATTCCAAGCGGTAATGGCCGCTACAACACCTATCGGTTCCCTCCAAACCTGGTTATTGCTTGGTCCAGGAAATGGTAAATTAGGAAGGGATTCGACATAGGGATACTCTACAGTAAACTTTGCTGTTTGCTGTAAGAGATCGACAATGGATAGGATGTCCATGTTTGAAATGCGTCGAACCGTTGCTCCTGAACTAATAGATTCTAAGTATCCCAATTCTTCTGCATGTTCAATGATTTTGTTGCCAAATTGGACAAGTACGTTAGCACGTTCTTGTGGGGATTTTTTAGACCATACTCCCGAATCAAAAGCCTGTCGAGCTGATAAAACGGCCGCCTCTACATCTTCTTTCCCGGCTTTCGCCACCTTTGCTGCGACTTCACCAGTTGCAGGGTTTACTACCTCAAACGTTTCTCCTCTTAACGCAGGCTTCCACTCCCCGTTTATAAAAAGTGGAAATTCCAATGTTTGCACTGCTGCTTTCATAGCAATTCCTCCTTAGTTCCCTATTAAATTAGTTAACTTCCACTCGTTCAACAAGCAAAGCTCTTTTCAAAATCTTACCTGTGCTGTTCTTAGGTAATTCCTTCATAAATTCCACTTGTTTTGGCAGCTTGTACTTTGCAAGTTTGTCTTGGCAGAAATACAGGATTTCTTCCATCGTGATACCTTCATCATTAGTGACCACAAAAGCCTTCACGATTTCTCCGTATTCTGTATCCGGAATTCCGACCACGGCCGTTTCGACAATGGCTGGGTGTTGGTACAATACCTCTTCGACTTCTCTCGGATAGACATTGTATCCGCCAACAAGGATCATATCTTTCTTACGGTCCACGATATAGATGTACCCTTCTTCATCCATTCGGGCCAAATCACCGGTATAAAACCATCCATCCTTCAATGCTGAAGCTGTAGCTTCCGGCATTCCTAAATACCCCAACATTACATTCGGACCTTTTACAATCAATTCTCCGATTTCTCCTCTTGAAACTTCGATTCCATCCGGATCTACCACTTTGTTCTTTACATCAGGTATATCAATACCAACAGAGCCTGTTTTCCGTGTTCCCCGCAACGGATTAAAGGCTGTTACGGGAGCCGTTTCAGATAGACCATACCCTTCTAAAACGTGAACCTTATATTTTTCTTCGAACCTATGTAATAATTCAACAGGAATCGAAGCCCCCCCTGAAAAACAAGCCCGTATCGATGAAAAATCTTCGGCCTTCGCTCCTGGCACCTGTAACAAAAAGCTAAACATGGTCGGAACTCCGGCAAAAATGGTCGCATTCTCTCTTCTAATTGTGTTAATTACTTCAGTTGGGCTAAATTTAGGAACTATGACAATCGATGCCCCGCAAGCAATCGGAATGTTGATACAAGTCGCGATACAAAAAACATGGAACATAGGAAGAACCGCAATGACCCGATCTTCTTCAGTAAACTCTGTAAGCTGGGACATCGAAGCAGTATTGGATGCCAAATTTCGATGGGAAAGCATGGCACCTTTAGGCCTACCAGTTGTGCCGGAAGTATAAAGAATAACCGCTAAATCTTCCTCTCCAATGGAAGGGCTTTCAAGTTTTTCTATTTGATCATGAATTAGACGCTCCCAAGACCATTCGGACTCGATTGAATCTGTGTAGATAACCATCTTCAAATTTTCAAGTTTCTCTCTTAATGGAGATATTGTCGCTTCTAAAGAAGAATGAGCAATCAAAGCTTTTGCTTGGCTATTCGATAAAATATAAGAAATTTCTCCCGTAGTGTAGGCAGAATTAATCGGAACAACCACAGCACCAGCCCGAAGGATACCATGGTAAGCAATTACAAACTCAGGACAATTACCAAGCATTAGAGCGACTCTATCACCCTTTGTAATTCCTGCAGCAGATAGACCAGATGCAGCAGAATCTACCAATTTATCAAGTTCGGCATACGTTTTACTTTGATTCAGAAATGTATAGGCGGTACGATTTGGAAATCTTGATGCACTGTTCTTTAAATTCTCATTTAAATTCATCCTTTTCCTTTCCTCCTCCTTTTTAAATATTTTTTAGAAAATTAGTAATTGCTTGAATTTATTATATATATAATTTACACTGAAATAAATCAACCAATAATGAAGTATATAGAAGTTGGACTTCTATATTTAAAGGGGAAAACTATGCATATTGAACAATTGGAATACATTGTGAAGGTTGCGGAAACTGGATCTATTTCTATAGCAGCAGAAAACCTGCATGTTTCTCAATCGGGAATCAGTCAATCCATTACTAGATTAGAAGAGGAGTTGGGAGTTAAAATATTTAAACGCCACCGACGACTTGGCGCCGTTCCAACAGAAGAAGGGAAAACTTTAGTTAAAAAGGCATATGAGGTATTAGTGAGACTTCAAGAATTTAAAGAGGAAGCCCAATCTGTTAACACAGTAATATCCGGAAATTTAAAGCTATCCTCGATCCCAGGCTTTATGTTGTTCCTGTTAGAACCTCTAGCTTCTTTTAAAAACGCTTATCCAAATGTAAATATAGAAATCTCAGAAAAGGGCACTCAACATATTATTGAACATGTCGAAAATAACCAGATGGATATTGGCCTAATCACGATTTATGAAGATTTAATAAAAAAAAGAGAAGATTTAATCTTTGAAGTAATACTTGAAGGAAAAATGAAGGTGTACGCCAGCAAATCCTCTCCTTTAGCGTCACAAAAATTTATAACTCCTGAACAATTGATGACTCAAAATGTTATTTTATATAATGGTGATTATGTGAAACGCTTTGCCAATGATTTAATTAGTAAATTCGGGCCCATGAATATTTTATTTACCACGGATAATTCAGAAGTAATAAAAAAAGCGATTTTAGAAGGACTTGGAATTAGCTTCGGGCCAGATTTTTCAAACAAAAATGATCCTTATGTATTAAGCGGCGAAATCGTTCCTATCGAAATCATCAATTACGAACAGGAAAAGATAGGTGTAGGCTGGGTACGCTCGGAGAATAATCATTTTTCTATTAACACAAAAAAGTTTTTAGAGCATTTTAATTTTCATTCCCGAATGCTGACTTACTCACCACGTAATGATTAATATAAAAATTAAATAATTACAGTAAAGGATGCCTTTGATCAAAAGGCATCCTCTTTTTCAATTAAAGCTTTTTTTCAATTCTTCTAATGTTAAATCCTTAGTTTTTTCAACTGGTTTATTGGACGTTGGAATGTATGGATTGATGGACATAAAGTTCTTTTCGATATAGTTGAAGTCAATAATGTCAACGACACCATCTTTGTTAAGATCTTCTTTTAATCTATCACCGGTATTTCCTGCATTATTTGCTACAAGCTTTGCGTCATAAATGTCGATTACGTGATCTCCGTTGACATCTCCAGCAGCAGCCGTATCCGTATAGACATTATAGAAAATACCTTGGACTATTCCATCGATCGTCCTGCTTAAAGTTACTTTTTTGCTGTATTGGAAATGCCCAGGAATATCTACGATTAACGTATATTCATCCTTCGTTGCAGGAATATCCGTTATTGTCATATAACCATTTTCTGAAATATCTGCAGGGTACTTTTTACCTTTTTTATCTACCAGATAAGCTTTTGTCCCAATCTTTGAATAGTCTAAATCATAATTATCTAAATTAACTGCTTCACCATGATAGTAACCTTCGAACCATGAGTGCAGAGAAATGAATTTAAACCTTTCAGCAAATGTTGGTAAAGAAGACTTACTACCAGAGCTTGTTTGATAGGAAGATTCTTGATAATAGAATCCACTTTCTACAAAGTAATTATGGTCATCGACTACTTTTAATGTGATATCCAATAAATCAATATCATCATTAATTGAAACTGGTAATTGTGTTTTTTTGTCTGAAATATCTACAGCAAATGTTGAAATATTAGACCAAGTGTTTTCTGTAATTTGTGGCTTTGCAACGTGAATTGTCCAATTATTTTTCTTTGCAAGATCCTCTAGCTGTTTAGATGGCTTAACGTCTACAACTTTATAGAAATCAGGGACATCGATTGTTACAGAAGCACTTGTTAAATCTAAAGCGTTTTGAACAGTAAATGTATTTACAAACTCCGATCCAAGACTTACACCTTTTGTATTGTTTTTTATTAAGGAATAATTACTTCCTTTATTTATAAAAGTAAAGTCTGGGAAAGTCGGATTTCCTGCTGTAGCGTAATCATAAGTATAGATAGCTACATTTGTTGGATAGTTTGTATATTCTTCTGGTAGGACACCAAATTTAAATTCACCATTTGCATTTGGGAAAAATTCAGCTGTTGGCCAATAAGAATCTTGATAAGCATACGCGGTATTTGCCTCTTGAGTGATGTCATGACCTCTACTTTTTAAATAATCAATCGTATCGTCATACAATTTTCCATGCACCCAATATGCTGTATAATCTTGTCCATCATAACTTTCAGTTGTTAAATCTGAACTAGAAAGTTCATGGATCCCTGTTTTCTTATCAAATTCCAGTGTTGGAGCTGTATTATCGATCACCATGTCATTATCAATCTTATATGTTTTACCATCTTCCCCTGTGCCAATATAAGAAACAATGTATTTACCTTCTTTAAGTGATTCATATTCTAGTGCTAACGGTTTATTCGGATCACCCGTAAAATGCTTTACTTCACCTGAAAATCCGAAGAAAATTAAGTAATCCGTATCAACTGACGCATTTTCTAAATTAAATGTGCCATAAAACCCAATTGGTTTTCCTTCAAGATCGCTAACCACGACATCAATCGTTTTCATATGACTATTTAACTTGAAACTGACTGGTGTAAACGGCTCGATGTATGGATGATAGTTACTTAGGTCATTCGTTATAGCATGTTTAAAAAATTCTAATTTTTCGAATCCAGGTTTAGCATAACGAACATGGAAAGGAATTTGATATTCTGCAGTTTTGGACTCATTTTCAATATAAATATATCCCTCATATATACCAAATTCTGCATTAGCTGGAATTGATATTTCTGCATTTAGATTTTTACTCTCATTTCCATTCACTTCAATCGTGGATGGTAGTTGAAGCGTCACACCGCTCTTTGCAGCATCCTTTGAGACACCATCAATTGTTAAAAATTCAACTCTAGTATGATATGTTTCTAGTTCACTACTTAAATTCTTAATAGAAATCGAGGTTGCTCTATTTTGCGTCTCACTGGATTGTGCAATACTACCAAAAGGTATAGATCCTGAAATGTCATCGATTTCTATTTTTAAACCATTTTCATCTAAGGAAGTCGTCTTATTTTGTACTTCCAATAACGTTGTATTGTGTACTGCCTCATAAGCATCTACACGTCCTGCTCCAACTTCATTCACATTGTACGTACGCCCATTTAAAGGGTCTGCCGTATTCATAAGCGCCGCTTTTACATCTGCCACTGTATAATTTGGATGTGATTGTAATAATAAGGCTGCAATTCCAGCTACATGTGGAGTGGCCATAGATGTACCACTCATACTTGCATAACTACTGGAATAATCAATACCATCTTCTGGGCTATTAATATATTCTGGAACTGTAGAGAAAGTAGACACCCCAGGTGCTACCACATCTGGCTTAATATCAAAGTTATTATTTACTGGTCCACGTGAGCTAAAATCGGCTAACACATCACCAGAGGTCATATTTGAATGTAAATCTGATATTTTAAGTTTAGTAGTTGGATCCGCTTTTAATTTATCTGAAAGTTTTACTCCATCACCTTGTAACATTTTAAATGTTGGGACATAGCCATGATTTTCACCCAAGAAATATGGAATTTCTCCATCCTCATTATTGTATATCAATACAGCTACAGCACCTTTATCATGAGCTCGTCGAATTTTTTCATCAAATGAAATAGTACCACGAGAAATTAATGCCACTTTCCCATTAATGTCTTTGTCAGTATAATCCTCTTCTGTACCAATTCCTACTTCAACAACATCATACTCTTTATCAATTAATTGTAGATAATCGTTACCAAGGCCATGCCCCATTAAAGTATTTTGAACAGAGATATCTGCTAAAATTGCTTTAACGGTTGGAATATCAGTCGGGACATCACTAGCACCCACAGTGATTGCTAGTGGAGAAGCACCTGGTGAACCTAACGAACCAGGATTTGGCCCTGCATTTCCTCCAGCTATAACTGGTATGACCCCTTTTAATGCTGCATTGTTGATGGCTACAGATGTAGCGTCTAAGGAATGATTATTACCATTACCTAATGATAGATTAATCACGTCCATTCCATCTTCTACCGCTCTTTCTATACCTGCTATAACGGATGAATCATATCCTGATCCATATTCTCCTAATACTCGATATGCATACAAGTCAACATTCGGAGCTACACCAGTCATGGCATATTCAACATCATTTTTAGGGTTAGATGCGATTGTTCCAGCAACATGAGTTCCGTGTTCTGTATAGTATGAACTACCATCTATCGTTTCAGGTTGACCAGATGCAAGCCACTCGGCTCTAGTTGTTTCCATTGGATCAGAATCATTAGAGACACAATCATAGCCGCCTTTATAAACATCTTTTAAATCAGGGTGATTATAGTCAATCCCTGTATCAAGTACCCCAACTTTTATCCCTTGTCCTTTTAAGCCCTCATTATGTAAACGATCAACTCCTATATGAGGGAGCGCTGGTGGAATTACTTTTCCAGTTGTTGGTTCTTGAGTAGTAGTCGATTCATTTATCGGTAAACTAACGACATTGTCTTTCCAAATCCTTTTAACTACACCAGTCTCAAGCAATGTATTAATTTCATTTGTAGGAATCGTCATAGCCATTCCATTAAATATGTTCTGATAAGTTTGTTTAATTTGGTATTTAATTGAATTTTCTTTTATATTTTTGTTTAACTCTTCCTTCTTCTTAAAAATTTCAGTTAATCGTTGTTTGAAATATTCTTGTTCCCCTTTTATCTTTTCTGCTTTATTTTTAGATGTAGCTTTTGTTTTTGATTGCTGAGCATTTTCGACCGGAGCTGTTTTGAACTCAACAATGACATTTGCGGTTTTATCTTTAAGTGACAATAAACTTGGATCAATAATGAACCCTTCTTGTGGGGTTAATCGTTTTATGGATTGTCGTTGCTCTTCTGATAGTCCTTTTAAAATCGATTCAACAGAATTTGATATAGCATACGTTTTTTGCTGAGGCATTAAATAAGAGGTTAATAAAGTTGAAGCCAATACACTTGTAGCGATAACATTAAAGAACTTATTTTTTCTAGTTTTCATGCGCCAAGCTCCTTTTAATTAATCTAGTAATTCCGATAATCTTTTTAATCTACGAATATACGAACAAAAAATACCAAAATTCATCTCATTCCTCCTTAAATAAAAATAGTGTAAAATAAAAGAAAGAATAATTAGAAAACTATTCTTCCTCATTATATTGGAGCTTTCTAGGTCAGTAAATTGGGGGAATTGTTATAGAAACAATACTATTAAGTACATCTGATCCCACTATTATTTTCATCAATTTTGTCGAATTACGAAGAAATAGCAGGTATATTGTATAATATAATCTAATTGATCAAGTAAAAAACGATAAATATTAAACTATGAGATCGTTCATCTTTTAGCTACTTGGGGGAATCATGCTTTACGATTAAACCGAATATTTTTAAGATTCTTTTAAAGGAGAAAAAGGATATGCTTGAGGGGAAAATCATAAGGTTTTATCGTGAGAAATATCAGATGACACAGGAACAATTAGGTAAAGGGATATGCTCTGGTACTCATATCAGCAAAATAGAGCGGTTACAAACAGAATATGCCCCGGAAATCCTCACCCTTTTGTCTGAGCGCCTTGGAATAAATATGGATAGTGAAGTCATGAAACTTAATAATATAAAACAACGCTTAGATTATTGGCACGATGTCATCGTTAAGCAACTATTTGACGAAATGGAACAGATTTATCTTGAACTGAAACAGGAAGACTTAATCCAAATCTCAAATTACATAAATTTTTATAAGTTACTTTGTGTTCGGTTTTTACTAATGAATCAATTAACAAATGAAGCATACGGCATAATCAAGGATATTCAAGAGAATGAACAAAAATTATCGACTTATGAATCGAATCTTTATAAACATGTTTTAGGAATCTATTATATAGCTAAACATGAATTTAATAAGGCACTTCAATCTCTTAAAGCCATCAAAGAAGAGGATTATCATAACCAAGAATATTATTATCATTTAGCTGCAGCATATCATTTCAATGAGTTACCAGTTATGGCCTATTTTTATGCCGACAAAGCCCGTCAATTTTTCAAATCTATCAACACCTATCTGCGAGTGATTGATGCTGAAATGCTCATGCTTATTCAAGTAAAAGATGATGGAGATTTTAATGATACAATCAAGGGCTTTAAAAACTTAATTCAGAGCTGCGATTCCTGTTATGCCCCTGATCGAAAAGCAAAAGTTTTACATAACTTAGCCTTTGAATATTATCGTAGAATGAATTACAAATTAGCAAGTAACTATTATTATGAGTCCATGATGTTAAAGGATAAAGAATCCAGTCCTTTTTTACTATCATTAGAGGGGTATATTCGCAGTTCATTTGACGGAAGCTTACTTTCAAAAAACGAATTATTTCTACTTGTTGAAGAAGGACTTCATACAGCAAAAAAAATTAATGATAAACTTTATATCAATTTATTTACCTTACTTTGTTACTTAATTCAAAATAATAAACAAGAGTACCATCAATATTTGTTTGATAACTCCTTGCCCATGTTTGAAGAATATGGTTTTGTGTATTTAATCAAGCGATCAAAAAAAGAATTATACAATTATTATTTTAAAATAAAGCAAACAAGAAATGCTCTAAAAATTGCCGATTCAATCATCAATAATTAAACATGAAAGGCATGTAAAAAAGATGCAGACCATCCCTAAAAGGTGATATCTGCTTCTTTTTTTACATTCAAAATTTATTAATATAATTGTTCCATGCCAATTAGTCTAAAGCTTCTTTGATTTTAATCAAAAGGCGTCTGGTTAGTACAAAAAGTTTGTTTTTTAAAGTGAAATTTTCAAAGGATAATATATGTTAATTTGCATAAAATTCCCCCTTCTACACATACTGATAAAAAATTAATTGAGGGATTACGATGAAGTTAAATAAAGGTGAAAAAGAACATACAGCAGGCTCTAATCAAAATTTGCTTGAACGATTATCCAAATCGAATGATTTCGTTCATGAGCATACTTCCTTCAGAGAAGAAGAGCCTTTTTGGATTTCGTATTATCGCACCCTCATTTCATCAGACATCTTACATAAAGATGTTCTGCCCTATTTACAGGAAAAGCTATCACTCGAACAATTAAAAAGTAAAATCCCTGTTCAAGAGATTATTATTTCTAACGATGCAGATGAAATCATCCAAAGCATTATGCATGGATCTTTAGCTATTCAAATTCATCAATTTGATGAAGAATGTTTATTAATTAATATTGCAAACACCAAATTTCGCGATGTAAGCGTTCCAATGATGGAATCATCAGCAGTTGGCCCGCAGGTTGGATTTATTGAAGAATTAGACACAAATATTAATCTTATCCGGAAAAGATTGCCCGTTCCGGAACTGCTCGTAAAGGAAATGAAGGTTGGAAAACTTTCCAAAACAAAAGTAGCAGTACTTTACATGGATGGAATTGCTGATCCAGAGAATGTAAACACAGTCGTCCAAAGAATAAAAGACATTCAATATGATCATATTCAAGACAGCTCATATATCGCGTCAATGATTGAGGACAATTCTAATTCTTTGTTTCCTCAATCGATTTCAACGGAAAGATCTGATCGTGTGGCTGCCGGATTGACTGAAGGAAAAATTATCATTGCAGTGGATGGCTCACCAAATCTCATCATTCTTCCCGTAACCTTTGTAGAATCTTTTATCGCAATGGAAGATTATAGTTATTCCTGGATTATTGGAAATTTCTTTCGTTTATTACGATTTACTGCTTTTTTTATTTCGACGTTCGTAAGCCCGATGTATGTAGCCATCATGACTTATCATTATGAATTGATACCGGCAAAGTTATTAGATACGCTTGTTGGCTCACGGTCTGCCGTCCCCTTTCCTCCATTCTTAGAGGCGCTTTTCTTAGAATTAATGATTGAAATGGTAAAAGAGGCAGGTATCCGGTTACCATTTAAAATTGGACAATCCCTTGGTGTTGTTGGTGGTATTGTGATCGGGCAGGCTGTTGTGGAAGCAGGATTAACAAGCAATGTTTTACTAATTTTAGTAGGATTAGGTACATTAGCTTCATACACCTCTCCTGTATATAAATTCAGTAATACCATTCGCTTTATTAAGTTTCCAGTTATTTTTCTTGCCCAATGGTTTGGTTTAGTTGGGGTATTTTTTTGTTATCATTTCACAACTGTCCATTTACTGCGGTTAACTTCGCTGGGACGTCCCTATATAGGAGAGTATCCATTACGAAAAACTTCGATTCAAGATTTATGGGTAAGGCTGCCTTTTTCCATGCAAAAAGATAACCCAATAAACTTGAGACCACAAAAGAAGAGAAAGTCCACTGGTACGGGAAAGAATTCAGAGCCATTGAACGATTTTTATGAATAAAGCGTAAAGGAGAATTCAAATTGCAAGCTAATATAAGGCATCAAGTTTCTCCTTATTTGATCTTCTTTATTATCTACAATTCACAAGTCGGGGTTGGCATTTTAGCATTCCAAAGAATCATTGCAGCGAAAGCGGGATACGATGCGTGGATCGGTGTATTAGCGGCAGGGTGTATAGTTCAAATTTTTATATGGATTATGTATAAACTGCTAGGAAAAGCCAATGGAGATATAATTGATGTTCATACAAATATTTTTGGAAATGGTCTAGGCAAATTTTTTAGCTTTATCATCATGCTTTATTACTGGTTAGCAAGCGTGTCAGTTTTACTGAGCTTCATAAAGATTATTCAAGTTTGGATGTTTCCTACTATACCATCGTGGGTGCTTTCTTTATTAATTCTAATATTAACGTATTACTGTATTTCTGGTGGATTCCGAGTTGTGGTCGGTATATCATTTATATCGTTCATTTTTCCGCAAGTATTGTTAATCGCCCTTTATATTTTCCCATTAAAAATTGCTCATTTTTCAAATTTGCTGCCTATAATGAATCATTCCTTTATGGAAATAGTGGATTCCATCAAAAGCTCGATGTATACATTAGCGGGATCTGAAACGTTATTGATGTACTATCCATTTATAAGGGATCCTAATGCTTCGAAAAAATTTGCGCATTTAGGTGAACTATTTACTACTTTACTATATACTATTTCTGCCATTGTTTCCTTTACCTATTATAGTGAAGATCAATTAAAAACGACGATTTGGCCTGAACTGACTCTGACTAAAATAATAAATCTTTCATTTTTGGAGCGATTTGAATACTTATATATATCCATGTATTTGATTATCGTTTCTTCATTAATCACTATTTTATTATGGTGCTCCAGCAGAGGATTTAAGAAGATATTTAATAAAAAACAAAAGTATATATTACTCATACTTAGTCTATTAAGTACAATCATGTGTCAACTAACAAATGATTCCTTTTTAGAGATTCTTGATAAATATGTCACTAAAATGAACTTATGGATATTTTACGGCTATATACCTATCCTTCTACTTGTTTTTACCTTTCTAAAAAGGGGTAATCAAAATGGTTAGAGTGTATACGGTTTGGTTGATACTTATTTTATTCTTATCAGGTTGTACTTTTCTACCTACAAACATTGTCAATGAAATCGATATGTCACAGGGGGTAGGGTATGATCTGGCAGGAAAAAAGGACCTAAAGGGAACGATTGTATTTCCCATTTTTAAAAGAGACAAAACTTCTTCTACAGAAGTTAGAACAGCTATAGGGAAATCCAGTAAAGAGATTCGTACGATCTTAAATAACGAAACTCGATATCCTTTGGTAAGTGGTCAGGTACGGATAGCTCTTTATGGAAAAAGACTGGCAGAAAAAGGGATTAATGATTTTGTAGATACCCTACAGCGTGATCCGTCTATTGGGAGCCTTGTTCAAATGGCAATTGTTGACGGTGATTCTAATGAATTATTTAAAATGAAGAAATATAAAAACGAGAATGTTTCCATTCATGTCCATGACCTTCTGGAACATAATATGGAATTTGGGCTACTGCCTCGAACTAATTTACATACCTTTTTATTTCAACAATTTCAAATAGGACAGGATCCTTATTTACCATTAATTAAAAAGGAAAAAGATAACATTAGGATCACTGGCATGGCACTTTTTAAATATGATCAATATGTTACATCTATTCCAATGGAAGATCTTTTCATATTTAAGACTTTAGTTGAAAAAAGCAGGAATACTATACACCAATTTATTCTAGAAAATAATGATAAGGTCGTTCTTGAAACTCTCGGTTCAAAGGTTAACTATAAAGTAAAAATTGTCCAAGGTAGACCAGAATTTACGATTCATCTCAAAATGAGACCAAGACTTCAAGAATTCGCTCCTTCAAAGAAACAAAGGATGACTGTTGATAAAAAAAAGATTCAAAAACAGGTTGAAAAGATTTTAGAAAAAAATGCGCTAAAACTCGTCACCCAATTTCAGAAAAATCATGTAGACCCGTTAGGTTTAGGAGCAAAATATAAGGAACATTTTCGTGGATTTAATGAAAAAAAATGGCAAATGTATTATCCCAACGTAAAAGTTCATGTAAATGCAGATGTAGAAATTCGCCAAACAGGAATTATTGATTAACGCTGCCATAAAAATGACCCATCCATCGAGGAAAGGTTCCACCACGATAGATGGGTTATGTTCTGGTATTATGATTAAAAAATAATCCCTCTTCTAACTGTTTCAACTTTGACGTTAATTTTAAACGGCATGTTCGGATATTCCTTTTCCCAATTTAATTTTTTCCACTCTTTATGATGATCAGCGATTAAATAGCGTCCAATTCCAAAGGCATCACAATTAGCACTTTTTAACGTATCTACCATTGCATTTGCTTCCTTCTCAATTCTTCGTGCTACTTTTTTATTGAGTTCCGACTCCTCTTTTTGCCCATATAATGACCCTTTTGGATATTCATTTATTTCGATTAACAGCTTGAGGTCTATGGTTGCTGCAGGCTTCCCTTTTACCATTTTTATATTCATCTTTCTTTTTGTTTTTAAAACGGAAAAAGAGACAAAGTTTTTTACATTATGATCTTCATTGGTTTCTAGACTTTCTGTTAGCTTAATATCCTTGCTCTTTTCTCCTTTAGCCATTAAGAATATAACGGGTTTGTTCCCTTTTAACGTTTTGCCGGTAAAGCTTCTCTTGTGGAATAAGGCAATTCCCGTTACTTTTACCGTGTCCTTATCCAATTTTTCCATATACGGAAGTGTAAAATCCTCTCCCTCGTCAAACATACTTGTTAGAATCGTTTGTTGATTTTCAACAGGAACAATGGTATGTTCTTCCGAACTTTTTATGAGATCAATCAAGGCTTCACTTATCAAATTTTCCTTTAATTTTTTCATTTTGATGATATTCGAAGCTTCGCCTTTCACTACGGCTACTTTTGACGCAAGTGAACTTCTGGGATCCCGAAAAAAAACATCGAAGTAAGGATAAAGGTCCTTTCTGGCGATTTTGTCCCCAATCAATAGAATCCGTAATTTATTTGGTTCATAAACACCCGGGATTTGTTTATCCACTTCTAATCTGGTTTCCCTTATTGTATTTGAAATTTCTTCAACTATGTAATTAATAGACTCACTTTGACCGCCAGAAATGATTTTGCTTGTCCGGATTGCTGTGGTAGATTTTACTTTGTTGTTTTTCGCTAAATCGATGCCAATACTTAAGACAAGAGAGCTATCTTTTAAAAGTTTCTCATCCCAGCATCCTGTCAGGACAAGCAAAATCATCAATATTAAAAAAGCTTTTTTTATCCTCATTGAGATTCCCCTTCATCCATGTCTTTCCTATGTAAAAGGATGGACGAAATGATAGCCAGTAACGGTATTCCTACTGAAAAAATGGCACTTAAAATAGTTATCAATTTAAACTGAGCAATAATGGATTCTCTCGAAACTGGAATGAATAGAACAAGAAAATAAACAAGAACTGTAAGGATGATTGTTGGAATGGTTCGTTTCTTTAAATGAAATAGCGTACAAAATCCGATATTTGTTAGATAAATATAGGAGACATAGCTGGTCATCATCATGACAATCCATAAGGAAACAATAATGAGATCCAGCCTCTCTATGACTCCAAAGATTGTGATCGATTTAAATAAATATAAAATTGGTTGTGGAATCAAAATCAATTCTTTTGAACTAAAAAATAAAATACAGGTTAACACCACATATATATAGGTGAATGTTATGAACACAATGGAAAGTATAGCGAACTTAACCTTACTTTTTATAGTACCCTTAACAAAAGGTAAAATGATTAATAAGCTGTCAAACCCTAAAAAAGAAGGAATGCTGCTTCGACTTCCTTTTAAAATATTGGGAAAGCTAACTTCATTAATCGGAAATAAGTATTTCCAATGTAGATATGGCAAAGACCCTAGGTTCATAAACATGAGAAAAATAATAATCCAAAAACTCAGCTGAAAAAATCGTGTGATAATTCTTAAGTTTTCTTTTCCTAAATACATTCCTAGCATAAATATAAGCAACAAAATCACTGAAAGAGGGGTAGAAGTTAGTATCCAACTACTGATGGTTTCCATGTATAGCCGGTTAATATTCATGCATATGAGGAAAAAATAAATAAGGTAACCGACAATGATGAACCTTCCTAGCCACTTTCCAAACATCACCAAACAAATTTCATAAATGGTTTTCCTTGGGAATCGCCGATGCAAATAAACATAGGTCAAAACCAAAAATAACGCGATAGAACCAGTTATTAAAATGGATATCCATGAGGCTTGCCGAGCATCTTTGTAAACCAAATTTGGAAATGATAAAATGCCTTCCCCTATAGTCGCCAATATAATGAAAAAGAACATCTGAAAGGAAGAAATACTCTCCTTCTTATTCTCCATCCTCAGTCCACCCCTTTTTCCCAGTGGATTGTTTTTGCTTAATTGGTTTTGCTGTACTTGGCCGTGTCTTCATTTTCCAGTATGGTACTCTTATTAACGTGTCTTTTAAATCTGACACACGAATGGGACCCAGTGGTGCGAAATATGGAGCACCGAAAGATTCTAATTTTACCAAGTGAATCATTAAAAACATAAACCCTACAACGATTCCGACTAACCCTAACAGCGATGCCGCAAAAATCATTGGAAAACTTAATAAACGAATCGAGGAGCTCATCTCATGGATAGGCACAGTAAAGGAAGAAATCGCCGTAATTGCAATGACAATGATCATGGTATTCGAAACAAGATTTGCCTCCACAACGGCAGTTCCAATGACTAAACCTCCTACAATGGCTACCGTTTGAGCCATGGAAGTAGGAAGCCGGATTGCAGCCTCTCTTAATAATTCCAGTGTAAGTTGCATAATCAGGGCTTCGATTACAGGAGGATATGGAACATATTCCAAACTTGATTTAATATTTGTCACTAATTCGTAGGGCAGCACCTCATAGTGAAAGGACACAATCGCAATATAAATGGAGGGTAAACTAATACTGATAAAAAAGCCTAATATTCGGATGATTCGTAAAAACGAACCTAAAATAAATCTTGAATTAAAATCATCCGGCGATTGATAAAAGGAAAAAAATGTAACGGGCATGATTGATGCCGCTGCGCTTCCCTCAACCAGGACTACAATTCGACCATCCAATAAGTTCGCGGCAACACGGTCAGGTCTTTCAGTTTCTAAAATTTGCGGGAATGGCGAGAATGAGTTATCCTCAATGAATTCTTCCAATTTTCCAGGTGTAAGATTATTCTCAAGTTTAATTAATGAAATGCGTTTTTTTACCATATTTATCACTTCTGGGTTTGCGATATTTTCCAAATAAAGAATCGATATATTCGTGGTTATTTGCCCTTCACCAACGCAAAGCAGTTCACTCTTTAAATATGGTGTCCTAATACGATTCCGAAGAATATTAATATTTTTATTTAAACTTTCAACAAATCCGTCATGAGAACCATTTACAATTTTTTCTGAATCAGGTTCCATTAAGGAACGGGATTCAAACAATCCGGCATCCAGCAGGTAAGCGGTCATCGAGTTTTCTTCAAAAATTGCGACCTTACCAGCCATAATTCCGGAATATATTTTCTTAAAATCATCTGTTGCATGAATGTCCGCTATAGGTAATTCAAGGAGGGAGTCACGAAAATCTAACTTATTAATTTCATTTACAACTCTACCGTTAACGATATCCTTATTCGTAATCGAGTCAATATACGCAATCCCGATCTTTCGACCCTTTATCTCGAAAACTCTCGTCTTAAAATCATGGATATTAGAAAAGGTATTTTTTAACGTTTGAATATTCAATTGAAAATCTGAATGAATTGTATCTGTTAAAGTATCCTCTGACATCCTTATCCTCCACATAATAGGTAGTTATAGGTTTCTTCATTTACCTATGACCTATTCGTTCAAACTTCTAATAATCAAAAAAAGACACCACTTTTATAAAGTGATGTCTTCAAAATTTAAACCCATCCAAAAAATCTCACCGTTTGAGTTATGATTAGTGGGACAAGAATGGCAAATAACTGTTGGGATAAGAAACGCTAGGAAAGTCCATTTCTTACTCTTTGTTTCTTTATAAATATTAAGCAAAGTCGTACCGCACGGATAATGCAGCAATGAAAATAACATCATGTTTAATGCTGTTAGCCACTTCCAGCCATGAGCTAGAAAGATTTTCTTCTAGTCTACAAAGCTATCAACATCAGTTAAGGAACCAGTTGATAAATACACCATCAACAGGATTGGCAGAACAATCTCATTTGCTGGCAGCCCCAAAATAAAGGACATCAAAATATATCCATCCTGGCCAAACAATAGAGAAATTAAAGGCGACAATTAAAACATCCTGGGCAAAAAAAAGGCTAAAACCCTTGATAAATCAATGATTTTAGCCTCTCAACATGTATGACCTGTGAGGGGTTCGAACCCCCGACCTCAAGCCTGTCAAGGTAGAGGAGAGTACCAGCTAAAATAAGACTGCCAAACCCTATAACAAGAATTTGGGCAGGATGTAATTTAATTAGATTACCTTTTCGTTTAAAGGCACCCACCTTTTATCCCCCTTTTTTAAGGTTTTCCACTAACCTTTTCAAAATTGCTTTATGGTTTTGATATTAGTTTAATTAACTGATATTGGAGAATTTCTGCAAGTCTTCATTTTCTCCAATTACAATCAAGATGTCATCCGATTTTAGCGGGGTTTCCGGATTCGGCAAGATATCAATTTTATTTTTATTTTTTATGCCGATGACGGTTATATTATAATTTGCCCTCATATTGATTTCACGGAGGTTTTGTCCATTCATACTTGCAGGTACTTTAATTTCTTCAATACTATAGTCATCTGCCAGTTCAATGAAATTTAAAACGTTTGGAGATGACATTAACTGATGTGCAAGCCTTTCTCCCATGTCTTTCTCAGGATATATCACACGATCAGCTCCTACTTTATCCAAAACTTGTCCATGACTTTTATTTATAGCCTTTGCCACAACATGCTTAACTCCTAATTCTTTAAGTAGGAGAACGGATAAAATGCTTGCTTGAAGATCATCTCCAATAGCTACAATGACAGTATCAAAATTTCGTATCCCTATATCTTTTAGGGTAGATACATCGGTCGCATCCCCTATAACTGCATGTGTGACGGAGTTCTGATTATCCTCAATGTTTTCTTCCTTTTTATCAATAGCTAGTACTTCATTTCCTTCTTTAAATAAGGCGGCGGCAACACTTGAGCCAAACCTGCCCATTCCAATGACTGCATATTGTTTTTGCATCTTAAAACCTCCTGCTGTATCTCCTAAAACTAATTAATGTAATCCAATAAAAAATACCACTCTATAAGTTGGTTCCAGTTTGTATATGTACATTCTAAATTTTATTCCTTGACTTATCTTTAAAATCTGCTGTCATTCACAAATTAGCCAAGGAAAATTATAGGTGTCTCGTGTAAATATTTTTTATTCAATTATTCAAAAAAAGCCACCCACAGGTGGTTTTAATATTCCTGATCCATTTCTTTAAAACCATTTTCATCATTGATCATAATTGGTAGGCACTGTGTAATACCTTTAGAGTTGGCTAAAACAATCCTTATTATTAAAGTATAAAGAACAGATCCCCTATCTTTTCGAAAACTCTCAGGGATATAAAATGTAAAAGGAATGGTTTCTGATTTATCAGGTAAACTAGAATAAGAAAATAAAACGGTATGGCTATTAATCGTTTCTTCTTCATGAGAATTAGGATCTTTTTTAATTAAATCAATATCATACCTTTTCACTTTATTTTTAATAAGACCACCCTTAAGCTCAATGAAACCGTTTATATTGGTATCAACCCCATAAACTTTTTTGTCAAGCTGGATAGTTGCTTTTGGTACAACTAGATTCATTTTCATCATATAGCCATTCAACATCCGTATCATCACCCGTTTTGTATTTATTCACAAAAAAATAGACCAATAGTTACTTTTCCCCAAGATGGAACAAAACCTTATTCCCGGCATAGATCTGAATAAACAAACAGCCAAAAAATGTTCTTCCATTACATAGGCGAAAAAGTAACATTGGTCTACTTAACATCTAGCCAGCAACTTTTCTCTCTTAGTGTTCCGTCCCCCATGTATCTTCTCAAAAATAGGCACAAAAAAAGACCTACTCTATCTTCAAGCTGCTTCTATGCTTCAATTTGTCCAATGAAACAAAAAAGCCCTTTGAATAGGCGGTCACAGACCTCCTTCGCTTTAGCCGACGAAGTTAGCTGACGGGTAGGATGGCGAAAGAGAATATTCTCATCCTTTCTACAGTAATAGAATTAACCCCCAAAAATTGGTTCCTCCGTTCCCAAATGTCGAGATTAGGCCGAACTATTTAATTAGATGCTCAATATGTGGTCATTTTAGCTCCATTTGAAAAAGCTGTAAAGAGGTATATTTTATTAAATAACCTCTCATTTGCTCATTTTACTAATAAAATTCAACATTTCCTTTAAATTACTCATGATTTTGATATTCGTTCAATTTTAATTAAATGTATTCATAGATGAACTGCATAAGGAACGACCTATAATCATGAAAAACAAAAGAGAACGGAGAGATCACATGGAAGCCAATGTAATGCATTTTGTTCAACGTGAACTAAACATGATCACCATGGTTTTTCTTTTTGGATTAATCGCTATTAAACTTTCCGAAAAAATAAAAATACCCGACGTAGCCCTGTTTATGATTGTAGGGATTTTAATTGGACCCTCCGTCTTCAATATCATTACAGTTCCAAATGACTCTGTTTCCTACCAATTTATCATTGTATTGGGTTCAATATTAATTCTGTTTGAAGGAGGCATTGCAATACACTTTTCAGTACTTAAAAAAGTTTGGGTTACGATTTCTCTTCTATCTATATTAGGAGTGATCATTACGGCTGCCGTTGTGGCTGTTACCGCTTTCTATTTATTAGATATATCTATTCTTTACGCCCTTCTTATAGCTTCGGTTATTTCATCCACAGATCCGGCCACTTTGATGCCGGTATTTAAACAAATAGCCATTCAAGAGAAGGTAAGACGAACAGTTGAAAGTGTGTCTGCATTTAACGATGCAACAGGATCTATTTTAACATTTACCTTACTTGGGGTTATAATAGGACATACTGAATTATCCATATCTTCAAGCATATGGAGTTTTTTTGAGAAGCCGGTGGTGGAATATTAGTTGGAGCAGTGATTGGTTTTATCGGTATTCTGTTAACCTCAGAACACCGCTTTGGCTTTTTAAAAAAATACAGCATTGTGGTCAGCTTGCTTGTATCCATAAGCTCTTATTTAGCAGCAGGATTTATTCAAGCCAGCGGCTTTATGGCTACATTCACTGCAGGACTTATCTCAGGAAACCCACAACTTTTTAGGTTACATATTGCAAAAGAAACAAATTCAACGGTTTTTGCCTTTTCCAGTCACCTAACCTTAATTATTTGAACGCTTATTTTTATGTTGCTAGGAACCCAGGTAGATTTTCGGATCTTAGGTCAGTATTGGATACAAGGAATTTTGGTTGTGCTTGTTTTTATGTTTATTGCTAGACCACTTGCGGTCCTTCTTTGTACTTTACCAGACCGGAAGGCAAAATGGAAAATGAATGAAATTTTGTTTATGTTCTGGGTTCGGGAAACAGGAGTTATTCCTGCCGCTCTGTCAGGGATGATTGTGGCAGCAAAAGTTGATTACGCTAACCAAATTGCTTCCGTAACGTTTATTGCCATTTTAGTCACCATACTGATTCAAGCAAGTACAACTGGTTATGTAGCCAAAAAGTTGAGGATTACTATAGAACCTGTAGAAGGCACTTGAAATAATTACATCTAAACAGGGTGTGGTTTCACCTGCTTTTTGGGGTTTGGACGTAAGATACCGTTTAGTAAAAGATAGAAATAATAAATATTTTTTGATTGCTTAATCTCCTTGATGGAGAGCGGGGGAACCAATTGCTGCTGTAAATACACCGCATGGGGTGAATCTGAAATTTTGAGTAGGGGCTACCCTCATGCCCGAATCCTTCAGCTAACCTCGTAAGCCTTTGAAGAGGAGCAACTAATTTTGTCGTGTCGTTTATACGGATTGTTTAACTGTATACAACCACTGGTAGAGTTTCTCTTCTAGTGTTTTTTGTTTTGAAATAATACTTTATCATGGGTTCTCCATTGGAATTTCAAATTTGATGTACAAATTAGGAAATTGTGAGTTGGCAGCTATTTGTTTTGTTAACCACCAAAACATACCTGTTTAGCAAACTAATAACGATACACTTACAATTGGGGGAAATATGGATGGCTTTTTCTAAAAAGAAATTCGAAGCCGAGATTAGTTCGGCCTTTATAAAATTTCATAGGGAATTATTATGACGAGGTCCACAGGAAACGAAAAAGAACTCGCTCATTTTGGTGGACTTGATTTACATGAAAGCAATCAAGATGATGATTAATAATACAAACGGTCTCGACTTCGCAAAAAAAAGCAGGTGAATATTATGTTACAAACGTATTGAGTCAATTAATTTGATGCTTTTGTTGTTTTAGGGATAGGCTTCTCAATCTGTTGATCTAAGCGCTAAGAGGGAATAAGCGATTGTTCTTTTGAAGAATCGCCTCAATTAGTAGAAGTTGAATGTAGCCCAAGATTAATACCTATTGGGTAAATTATGTTAATACGTGATTGTAATGTAAAAGCCGATTTTTCTAAGTATTAATGGAAAAATCGGCTTTATTTCAGTAAGTATAAAAATTAGTTCCATTTGAAAGGTCCACACTGTAAATGAATTAATTAGTATTTAAACACTGAATAAACTAAAACAAAAGAAGTAAATTAAGGCAAACATTAGGTATTTGTCATAAATCGATAACCAATTCCTGATTCTGTAATGATAAAGTTAGGCCTTGCAGGATCAGTTTCAATCTTTTTTCTCAAATGCCCGATATATACTCGCAAATAATGACTATCCGTATTATATTGATTGCCACCCCAAACCTGCTGAAGCAATTGTTTATGAGTCATAACACGCCCAGCGTTAGTCGCAAGTATTTTCAAAAGTTCATATTCCGTTGGGGTCAGTTTAATTTTCACGCCATCTAATTCAACAGTTCGCCCAGTCAAATCAATAACAAGCCTTCCAAAATCCAAGATAGGTTCATCTTGTGATTTGGTATTATGTCTTAATGCAACTCGAATCCGAGCAACGAGTTCACCCATTCCAAATGGTTTCGTCACATAATCATCCGCTCCGCTATCTAGTGCAGTAATCTTATCTTCTTCCCGGTCCTTTGCCGTCAGAACAATAATCGGTAATTGGGTCCATTCGCGAATGCGGTGAAGAACTTCCATACCTGGGATATCAGGTAATCCTAAATCCAATACTATAAGATCGGGGCGAACCATTGTCGTTTTAAGAATCCCTTCTTCCCCTGATGATGCCGCTACAATTTCAAACCCCTGGGCATGCAACGTAACACGTAGTAACTTTTGAATCTGGGGTTCATCATCGATAACCAGTATTTTTACTCCAGAACTAGTCAAGTGGTTTCAACACCTTTTTCTTGTAGATTTTCATTTCGCAATAATGGAGGATCAATCAAGGGAATAGAAACCGTAATGACAGTTCCAGTTGGACTGTTTTCTGTCGCTCGAATGGTACCCCCATGTGCTTCAATAATCCCTTTACAGATGGCTAGGCCAAGTCCTGTGCCAGGAATATTTCTCGTAGATTCCACTCGGTAAAATTTACCAAAAATACGCCCTAATTCATGCGGGGGAATTCCTACTCCTTCATCTTTAATGGCAATTTCAATCACATTTTTGTTTTTCTTTGCAGAGAGCACAATTTCGCTTCGATCGGGTGAATACTTAATAGCATTGCTTAATACATTAACTAAAACTTGCTCTAAAAGTACGTCATCCACTTTGATTGGAGGAATGGATTCATCGATCGCCAATCGGATAACACGATTTTGAAGTGAGTCTTTTACCTGAGTTAAGGCAACCCCTACAATGTCTTCAAGGTCACACCAATGCTTTCGTAAGCGTAACATCCCACTCTCAATACGAACCATTCCTAACAAATTCGTAACTAGGCGATTCATTCGCATGGCTCCCTCACGAATGGTCGATAGGAGTTCGTGGCGATCATTAGGACTAAACACCGCGTCCCCATCTATCAGAGCCGTCACGGAGCCAATAATTGTAGCGAGAGGAGTACGTAATTCGTGAGAGATTGAATCAAGAAGAGCGGTTCGTAACCTTTCGGATTCAGCTGTTAAATGGGCAACCTTCGCTTCCTCTTGGAGTTTTATTCGGGCAATTGCCACTGCAGAAAGGCTTGTGAGGGCTTCAATTAACTGCATTCGGTCAGAAGTTACGACCAAATCGTGATTTTTTAAATCGACAGCCAACACACCATGAATTTGGTCTTCTGTTTTCAGAGGGAAATATAAGTCAGGTGAGTCATATAATGTTTGTGTTCCCTTACCTGCTATCTCTCCGTTTCGATATACCCACTTTACTATGACCATACTTGTTTCTCGCTGGCCCCAGTTCAAATCTCCACTCGAATATTCTGTTAAACGCAATTCACCTGTTTCCGAAGGCAAATATATCGATACTTGGGCACCGATGGTTTCAGATATTTGCCGAACCATACTTTTAAGTGCAGCACTCAAATCAGTAACTGCCGTCATTTGACGACTTAACGCATACAACGTTGAAGTAATTGTTTCCCGCTGTCTTACCTCATGCAATTGGTGCCTTAATCTGGATGCCAGACTTGCCGTAAGGGTTGCAACCACCAAAAACACAGTGAAAGAAATCAAATAACGTAAATCGGACACCGTTAAACTATATACTGGAGGAACGAAAAAATAATCGAAAGCAAGAACCCCAATCCCAGCAGCATAGAATGAAGGTCCAATCCCCCAACGAACTGACCCAAATAGTACGGGAAACAAGTAAAGAAGCGCAATGTTTACTAAATCAAATGATAGTCCAAATATTCTTAAAAGTATCGTAAGCAAAGCTACAGATGCTGTAATGATAAAATATGGACTCCATTTCAAATTCTCTCTTGAAACAGGAATATGCCTTTTGTCGTGACGGGTCTCAACCTTACCCGGTATGATATGCACACTAATTTCATGACTATTTCGAATGACTTGATTTACAACAGAACCATGCATCCACTCCCAAATACGAGAATACCTTGGCTTGCCAATCACAATTTGTTTTACATTCTGGATGCGAGCTAGCTCCAAGATCTCTTCAGCCACACTGTTTCCGGTTATAGTCATTACAGTGGCACCAAGTTCTTCTGCAAATTGAAGATTACTTGAAAGTGCTATACGTTCTTGCTCACTCTTTGGAAGCCTACGAGGTGTTTCAACATAAACAGCGATCCACTCCGCTTTAAGGCTGGTCGCCATTTGTCGAGCCATTCGAATGAGCTGTTTCGAAAAAGGGCTGGCACTAACACAGACCATAACTTTTTCCGAAACTGGCCATGGACCAGGGATTTTATTGGAATGCATGTATTCATCTAACTGCTGATCAACCTGCCCCGCAGCATAGCGAAGTACCATTTCTCGAAGTGCAATGATATTTCCAAGACGAAAGAACTTACGGGCATCTATGTTTTTTGGAATGGTCCGGATTTTTCCTTCTTGGAATCTCCGTAAGATCTCATCTGAGGGACTGTCCACCAAACGAATTTGGCTTGCATGTTCGAGGAATTTATCTGGTACAGTTTCATTCACTTCAATACCGATAATTTTAGAAACAATGTCTTTTAAACTTTCTACTTCGTAAATATTTAAAGTAGTATAGACATCGATTCCAGCCATCAGAATCGCTTCCACATCCCGATAACGTTTTGCACGCGGTGAACCGGGCGCATTGGAATGTGCCAATTCATCAATGAGTACAATTTGTGGGTGGCGATTTAAAATTTCTTCAACATCCATTTCAAAAAAATGGAGTTCCTCATCTTGAATAAGGCGAGGTTTTATAATAGGTAACTCTTTTATTCTCTCCTTCTTCTCGTAACGATCGTATTCCTCCAACCAACCAATCAAAACATCTTGTCCCTCTTTCTGCTTAATACAAGCAGCATCTAACATTGCATAAGTCTTACCAACCCCACTTGATGCACCTATAAAAACAGTTAGTTCACCGTACTTTTTTTCTGTGGATCGATTCATTCCTACGCTACTTTCCCATTGTTTCTTATCCATCGTTTACCACCTCCTCTATCTTTTAAATTGAACTCATTTGTATTGTCACAGTTTAAGGAAAATCACTTTAAAAAGTTAACCTAATTCAAAATCTCATAAAATCCTAAACATTGATATTTTAGGTTATGAGCATTAAATATCCCTTCCCGCAACATATATATATTTCTTGATCAGTATTCATCTTATCATAGTCCCTCGAATTTGCTACGACATATAAATTACAAAGACACGATTCACTCGATTACTTTCCATTTCAAAATCCAAACCTTTTTTCTATTCTTTCTATCTATGATGGATTTGATATTTGGTCAGCTACAATTAATACATCCAAATGGCGTACTTCCCTTAACAACCGTTCCGTAACAGAACCTTTTTTTATTTCCTCCCAGCGGGTACGGGCAGATTGCCCAATAATCACTTGTGTTGCCTTTTTTTCATTCATTTCACTTACCAATTTTCTAAAGATATTCCGCCTATCTGATGTCTCATACATTTCAAATGTACCCCCAAGGCGTACTGTCAGTTGTTGAATTTTTTTTGAGGTTTCCTGCTCTTCTACTGTTAATGGATGGTCTTTCACATAAGCAACATACCAAATTGCTTTTAAACGGTAAGCAATACGAAATCCTCGGCGAACAAGCCTCTCGCTATCAGGACGCAAATTCGTACAAACAAAAATGACTTCTTGCTTTCTCCAAGGTCCCCTTAACGTACGTTTTCTTTCCCAAGCCTCAAGTCGTTCATCTACATCATCGGCTACTTCTCTTAAGGCCAACTCTCGGAGAGCGATAAGATTTCCGGTCTTGAAAAAGTTATTCAGTGACTGCTCAACTTTTTCCGGAGCATAAATTTGCCCTTCCCTCATTCGATCTCTTAATGCCTTTGGCGAGATATCAATTAATTCCACTTCATCTGCTGCACGAAGAATATGATCTGGCACGGTTTCCCGTACCCTGACCCCTGTTATTTGTTCTACACTGTCATTTAGACTTTCTAAATGTTGAATATTCATAGTAGAGATCACGGAGATTCCTGCATCCAAAATTTCTTCAACATCTTCAAAACGTTTATGATACTTGCTGCCTGGGACATTTGTATGGGCTAACTCATCGACTAGCACAACCTCAGGATTACGATTTATAATCGATTCCGTATCCATTTCTTCAAGTGTGGTCCCTTTATATGAGATCTTTTTTCGAGGAATTATTTCTAATGCACCAATTTGTTCGATTGTCTCCTTACGACCATGTGTTTCCAGTAATCCAATGACAATGTCAATCCCCTTCTGCTTCAGTTCATTTGCTTCTCTTAACATTGTGTAGGTTTTACCAACTCCAGGTGCTGCACCAATATATACTTTTAGAGTACCCCGGTTAATCTTGTTAATTTCGTTTGCCAGCTCTTTAAGGGTAAGGCGGCGATAAGGATTCAACTCTTCTTTCTTCATTTGTTTTGTAGGTATAACACGTTCTCCATCCTTTTCGGCACGGTCGGCTACGATAAAAACATCTATATTTCTCGTTTTCCGAAGTATTTTATTGATAATCGATCCGTAGACAATTTCCTCCCAACGTGATCGCTTCGATTGCCCCATTACAATCCGAGTCACATTGTGTCCCGTAGCATATCGAACGATTTGGTCAGCAACCGAATCTTGTTCTAGCGGTAATTCTTCAAACTCACCGCCGACTTTTTCCACCAGTTTTATAATGGAACGCTTAAATGTTTGTTCATCATTAGTTAAATTTTTATTAGAAAAACAAACAACAAGCAGGTCCCCGCCCAATCTTTTCGCAATTTGCTGCCCACGCCTTACCAGGATCGATCCATTCCAATGGTATTGCACAGTTACTAATATTTTTTCGGAAGCTCCGGAAGGACCAATCATCCCATGCTTTTCTCTATATTCATCTAGGGCTTCATTTACCTCCCCTGCTAAAAAGCGAAGCGCAAGTTCACGGAGGACAGCAAGGTTATTCCGTTGAAAAAGGTTATTTCTCCCTCGCTTTTCCTCATGCTGAAACTTGATATCCCCTTCCTGGAGCCTGTTAAGAATTACTTCCGGAGTTACATCCAATAGCTTTACTTCATCGGCAAGTGCCAAGGTATTCTCTGGGACTCTATGGTTCACTTTTACCCTTCCACCCGTTAATTTGTCTGCTATTCCCTTGACGTCTTCTAACTCATAGATGTTAACAGTTGTAATCACACTTATTTTCATGTTTAGTAGATAGTTAATATCATCTAAACGAGTGGGTCTCGGGGCATCGGGTCGATTTTGATGTGCTAACGCATCAACCAAAACGACCTCTGGATTTCGGGCAATGATGGCATCAACATCGAGATCGTATTTTTCCACTCCATTGGCCACCCATTTAATTGAAGGAATCGTCTCTAAGCAACCAATTTGCTCAATTGTTCTCGGGCGGTTAGAAGGACTGACAATTCCAATGACAACGTCTATGCCTCGTTTTTTTAGAGTGTTCCCTTCTAGTAACATATGATAGGTTTTGCCCGTACCACTTACAGCACCCAGAATAATTTTAAGATGCCCTTTTCTTATTTTTTGTATAGATTGCAGGATTTCCTCAGGTGTCTTTCTGCGGTACTGTTCTTCACTCATGAATGTTCCCTCCTTAAGTTAAACTAGAGCCTGATCTTTCATCAACTTCAAATCAATTCCAAATATAACTAACTTAAAAAAAACAAGTATGCATTCCCTTGTTTTTGTCCTCTCCTCTTGTTTTTTGCTCTTATCTAATTCGTCTTTAATCTTCTCCCCAAAACGCAATAGAAAAATGGTTTAGATGACCGTGTCTTAGACTTTTACAGTCGTCCATCAAAATGAGAAAAAAAGGGAGAGCGGAAGCCCCCCACTTTTAGGTTCATCACTTTAATAGTTCCTTTAAATCGATATTAAGCTTTAAGACATTGACTCTGGGTTCACCGAATAATCCAAGTTCTTTTCCTTCTGTATTTTTCTTTACTAAGGCTTCTAATTTATCCTTGTCTATCCCAGTCAACTTCTGTATACGAGGGATTTGTGCCATCGCAGCCTCTGGACTAATATCTGGGTCTAAGCCCGAGCCTGAGTTTGTTACAAGATCGATTGGTAGCTGATTCACAGGAACATCCGGATTTTCTTTTTTCCATTTCTCTACAGCCTTTGTCGTACGTTTTATCATATCAGGATTGGAAGGGGCATAATTATTCGTTCCAGATCCTGCAGCACCATAATCAATACTGGATACTCTTCCTTCGAAAAGTGTCGGATCATTAAATTTTTGCCCAATCAGTGCTGATCCTATAACTTTCCCCTGTGAATCATAAATAAGACTTCCATTTGCTTTTTCAGGAGCTGCTGCCTGGGCAATCCCTGTAATCAAAAGATGATAACCTAATCCGCATATAACCATTAGCGAAAGAGTTAATATGATGTTTTTGAATATAGTTGTCAACATAATTCTTCTTCCTTCCCTTTAACCTTTATTTGGGAACTAAATAAATAGATTTACAAAAATATCAATCAACTTAATTCCAATAAACGGAACCACTACACCACCTAAACCATAGACAAATAGATTTCGGCGAAGCAATTCTGAAGAACCCATTGGCTTATAGGCTACCCCTTTCATAGCCAGAGGTATTAACATCGGAATGATGATGGCATTGAATATCAATGCTGAAAGAATAGCTGACATCGGTGAACCAAGATGCATGATGTTCAGCACTTTTAATTCAGGAATAGCTAACATAAACATCGCAGGAATAATGGCAAAATACTTGGCAACATCATTCGCAATACTAAATGTAGTTAAAGCCCCACGGGTCATTAACAATTGCTTGCCAATCGATACCACTTCGATAATCTTGGTTGGATCCGAATCAAGATCCACCATGTTTGCTGCTTCTTTCGCAGCACTCGTACCACTATTCATTGCTAAACCTACATCCGCTTGTGCAAGGGCAGGAGCATCGTTTGTTCCATCCCCCGTCATCGCAACCAATTTTCCTTCTGCTTGCTCTTTACGGATGGCAGAAATTTTATCTTCTGGCTTTGCCTCCGCGATAAAATCATCGACACCGGCTTCTATTGCAATGGTAGCCGCGGTTAAAGGATTATCCCCTGTACACATAATCGTTTTTATGCCCATTTTGCGAAGATGTTCAAATCGCTCTTTCATTCCAGGTTTTACGGTATCTTTAAGATAGATAAGTCCATAAATGATTTGATCGACCGCAACTGCAAGCGGAGTTCCCCCCTCAGAAGCAATTCGATTCGATTTTTCCTCTAAATCGTTAGGAATCTGACCGCCTTGATCTTCCACCCACTTCTTAATAGAATCAACGGCACCTTTTCGAACTTTACATCCGTTTTTTAAATCAATCCCGCTCATCCTCGTCTCTGCTCTGAATTCGATAAAATCACAACCGTCAGCCAAAGAATCGTTATAAGTAAAGTTAAGCTTTTTCATTAACTCCAGTACGGAACGGCCTTCTGGAGTCTCATCCTGAACCGAACTAACTGCTGCCCAAGATGAGATCTCCTTTGGACTATGATTGCCAACAGGAACAAATTCACTCGCCATCCGGTTTCCAAAAGTAATCGTACCTGTTTTATCTAGAATAATCGTATTAATGTCACCTGACGCTTCTACTGCTTTACCAGACATAGCAATGACGTTAAATTGGGTTACGCGGTCCATACCAGCAATACCGATCGCTGATAATAAGCCGCCAATCGTTGTCGGGATGAGACATACTAAAAGAGCAATTAACACCGGTACCTCTAGATTAATATGCAAATATTTCGCAAAAAATGGTAGAGTTACAACAACAATCAAGAAGATTAACGTTAAACTTGTTAGTACTGTGTTCAAAGCGATTTCATTTGGAGTCTTTTGTCTTTTCGCTCCTTCTACAAGTGAAATCATTCGGTCAAGGAATGATTCTCCAGGGTCGCTTGTGATCCTTACTTTGATTTCATCACTAACTACACGGGTACCTCCCGTTACAGAAGAAAAATCCCCGCCTGCTTCCTTAATAACCGGAGCAGACTCACCAGTGATGGCAGATTCATCGACAGAGGCAATCCCTTGGATGACTTCCCCATCTCCTGGTATCAATTCTCCTTGAGAAACAATGACGATATCTCCTTTGCGGAGATCTGTCGAAGACACTTTTACAATAGACCCATTAACGATTTTGTTTGCAATACTATCCTTTTTGGTATTCTTTAATGAGTCGGCTTGTGCTTTCCCACGTCCTTCTGCTAAGGCTTCAGCAAAGTTTGCAAATAAAACAGTAAATAAGAGAATAATAGACACAGTTGCATTAAACCATGGGGAAACTGCGCCACCTAATGCACCAGGAAAAAGAGTGAAAAGAACAGTAATCAGAAAACCAACTTCAACAACAAACATAATCGGGTTTCGGATCATGACCTTCGGATTTAATTTGATAAAGGATTCTATCATCGCTTGTTTAACAATATCAGAATTTAAGATTGTTTTTTTCTTATTACTCATGGTTTTACTCCTCCATAGGAAATTCCACTATTATTTTAAAGTCAGCTGCTCGGCGATTGGTCCTAACACAAGACCTGGGAAGAACGTTAATGCGCCAATTAGAATAACTGTCCCAATAAATACCCCACCAAACAAAGCATTATCTGTACGGAATGTTCCTACCGTCTCTGGAACAGGCTTTTTCGCTGCCAAAGATCCAGCAACCGCTAGTAATGTGACAAATGAAATATATCTTCCCAGGAACATCACAATACCCGTTGAAATATTCCAGAATGGAGTATTATCTCCTAAGCCCTCAAATCCCGATCCATTATTTGCAGCTGATGAGGTATATTCATACATAGCCTGCGTCAATCCATGAAAACTTGGATTTGAGATCGTTTCAGGATGCAATACTACTGCAATGGCTGTCGGAATTAAAATTAATATTGGATGTACCAATAGAGTGACAGCAATCAAAATCATCTCTTTACCTTCAATCTTT
Source organism: Neobacillus phoenicis (assembly GCF_047302305.1). Taxonomy (NCBI): domain Bacteria; kingdom Bacillati; phylum Bacillota; class Bacilli; order Caryophanales; family Bacillaceae; genus Neobacillus; species Neobacillus phoenicis. Next base: position 4,464,595 of record NZ_CP154847.1, read on the forward strand.
TTCCCTAAGAACTCTGGTGTCCGTCCTACCATGAGTCCGCATAAAAAGACTCCAATCATTGCGTACATTAAAACATTCAGGAAGCCTGCACCAACACCGCCGAAAATCGTATTAAGCATCATATTGGATATTGTTACCAATCCGCCAAATGGTGTAAGTGTGTCATGCATCGTATTGACTGCCCCGGTCTCAGACGCGGTTGTGACTACAGAATAAAGTGCTGAAGCAGCTACGCCAAATCGTACTTCCTTCCCTTCCATGCTGCCCTGGTTATGCTGGATGCCTAAAGCGTTCAACACAGGGTTTCCATGATATTCAGAGTTCAGAGATACGCCTAACATGATGAGGAACATCATAAACATAGAAATAAACAACACTCGGCCTTGTTTGGCATTCCCCACAATTTTTCCATAAGCAAACGGAGTAGCTGTACCAATTAATAACATAAGCAATATTTGAATTAAGTTACTGATGGCATCTGGATTTTCAAAAGGATGCGCTGAGTTTACCCCAAAAAAGCCGCCCCCATTATTTCCTAATTCTTTAATTGCTAAAAATGATGCCACTGGACCTCTGGCAATTTGCTGGGTTGCACCCGTAATCGTTTTTGCCGTTGCGGTTGGTTCTAACGTTTGCGGTACTCCCAAGAAAAGAAAAGCTAATGCTGAGATAAAAGATATTGGAATAAGTACTCGGAATATCGAACGAATTAAGTCTACATAAAAATTCCCTAATGGTTTGCCGGCCAATCCACGAATAAAAGCAATGATAACAGCTAGTGCGGTGGCTGGCGCTGTAAACATCATTAATCCAATCGCTACCATTTGGGATAAATACGATAACCCGCTCTCCCCACTGTAATGCTGTAAGTTGGTGTTTGTCATAAAGCTTATGGCTGTATTAAACGATAAAGTTTGCTCCATTGCCTTGATTCCACTCGGATTTAAAGGCAAAACTCCTTGAATGCGGAAAAACAAGTAAACTAGTAAAATCATCACCGTATTGGAACAAATGACGGCGATTGCGTACTGCTTCCAATTTTGATCTTTTGTTTTGATCCCGGAAATTCGAAAAATCAACTTCTCAAAGCCAAAAATCCGGTTCAATTTGGTGTTGTTATAATCAAATGCTGCTGCTAAATATACTCCCATTGGTTTGGCAAGCAATAGAACCAGGAGTAAGGTAATCCCAACGGATAACAATGCGGTAGTCAATGTATTTCCCTCCACTTGAAATCAAGTTTAATATTTTTTTGAATTAAAATTTTTCAGGATTAATCAGTACATATCCTAAATAAATAAAAAGTGCAGTTGTTACGATACCTAAAAACACAATCATTATTTGCCACTTCCTTTCTGTGTTACAGAGTCTGCCCAACTAACAAGTCCTAACATAAGAGCTCCTAAACCTAAGATGGCAACAACCATTAAAATATCCAGCATTTGGATCACCCCTTTATTAATTTATAGAAATTGTCTTTGCTTTTTAACTGATTATCGATTCCTTATTAATTAACCAATGGTATTGGTTTTTTTCAGATTGGCTGGTAATCACGAAATCAGCTAATTGCCTGTAAATTCTTGAGTAGCGTGTAGTATGGGTGATAACCATAATTTCACATGTACCTAATTCGTTGAAGAAATTTACTTTTTCAATTCCTTCTGATAGCTTATCTGGAAAAATATAGACCATATCGAAAGTCAGTAAGTCTAATTTTTTCTTTTCAAATTGGATTAATGAAGCAGGTATTAAACCGTCTACCCATTTCCCATTCCCCTCGAACCTTACATAATAAGCGAGTTCATCTGACTGATTCGGTACGATCCTCATATTGCTTAGGCTTATAATTATAGAAATAAACGGTTCTCCTTTGCCAACCACCAATATATTTTTCATGTTTTTCCCCCCTTATAGAAAGACGTGAGCTCATTGGCATAGATAAATTCTACTTCGGTTTCGCGTAAAAATAGGGTAAAAATTTCCCGCAAAGGTGTAAAAAAAATATAAAAATTATTGGGGGAAAATTTCTTATATTTCTCATTTTCTATATCTAGGAACAAATAATAGACCAATTCTTACTCGTCCCCCAGTATCAATGCCAACGATAACCAAATAGAAATATCTCAAAATAGATATACTATTAAGGTGTTTCGTTACATTAATCAATAATTGGAGAAAAAATACTCATGGCCTATTTCATACCCAGCAAGCTTATTTCTTTATTAAGGATGGTTTATTTCAAAAAGAAACCTGAGGCGGAGATTAGTTCAGCCTTTATAAAATTTCAAAGAGAATTACTTTGCAGGGGTCCTCAAGAGGCAAAAACATTTATTGTCAAAAATATGGTCATTACCAGATTCCAAGGTGTATTAACAAATGTGGAAATGCATCTGGTAAAACATGATACAGTAGGAATTTGGTAAAAAATGTGACTAGTCCTTCACGAAACATATAACCATGAATTTGAAAAAATTGTAGAAAATTAAACCCATTGTACTGTCCTGTCATAGTGATATAAACACGAAAATGGGCGAGAGAATAGAAGTATTTATTGTGGATAAAAATTTAGAAAAGTTCTAGAGGAAAAGTTGCGAATATAAAAAATTCATACTATTACTAAAATAAAAAGCCAAGGACTCTAACATTGGCTTTATACTTTGAATTCATTTTTCTATACAAAATTCTTTAAAGAGATATTTTTGTAGGATAAGCCTGTTTGTGATCTTTTTGATGTTTATGTTATCAATCCACTTTGCAAGTGGTCGGAGTAAACTATTTATGGCAACATGCTCCAATTAAAACAAAAAGACATACTTCATTCGAAACTAAAATATTTGTCCGTAAACCCGCGATACAATTATGCCATTGTCGTTCTATTCCAATTAGGATTCCTAAAGACACTGCTGTAAACATCCTTAAAATAATATCGTATTCTATCATTTTAATATTTCTCCCATATTGATAAAAATGGTCAATTCTTCTTTTTTCCTTTTTTCAATCTTTATATCTTTCGAGCAAACTTAAAATAAAGATTAGCAAAATAAGTGTAGCAAATCCAACGGAATCATAAAATGTCCCCACCACGATTCCCCCCAATTTTCAAGTATGAGGATTAGAATTTGCAGATGCTATAAAAGAACTATATAAACTCTCCATAAAAATAGGACCTAATCCTTTACAATCATCTAATTTCAAATTAGGTCTCTCGCTTCCTAATATAACGAAACAAAGAAAAATTACACAGCATTCTTTTGGATTTATAAACATTAAAAGTTTTATTGCTATCTAATGCACAGCACATCAAATTTATCATTTTATAGTTAATGAACAATAACTAATTCTGCCGTATCCAGACCAAACGAACTATGAAGAGATCTAACAGCTGTTACCATCCTATCGGCAGGGACTAGACATGAAACCACATTTTCCGAAGAACTTATCATATTTGGAGAGACATTTGAGCAGGCAAGTGCAGTTAGCATTTTTGGGACGATATCCGTAGCAGAGATCAAACCTTCACCAACAATTGAAACTATACCTAATCCTGTCTCTACATAAGCCTCATCAAAGGCAATACTTTCTTTCAGTGACTCTAATAACTTTAATGTCAGCTTTGCATCCTCCTTTGATACAACGAAAGAAATATTCGTTTTCGGTAAATCCTTGGAGCTTAGATAGAAAAAATCAATAGGAATTCGGGATTGCATCAATGAGGAAAATAAAGCATACATTCGATCTGCTTCATTAAGAAAATTGGTAATTATTATTGACACCACATCCTCTGTATGGGGAATGCCGCATACGTGACCGTCTTTTTCCATTCCCAAATTCCCTTGTATATAAGTCCCTTCAACATTGGAATAACTGGATCGCACCGTTAATCTTACTTTATATTTCTTCGCATACTTCACGGCACGCGGATGTAAAACACCTGCCCCTAATTTTGCCATTTCCAACATCTCGTCAAAAGAGATACTTTTTATTTTCCTAGCTGTAGGTACAATACGCGGGTCAGCAGAATACACTCCATCTACATCTGTATAGATTTCACATAAGTCAGCATTGAGGCTGGATGCCAACGCTACCGCTGTCGTATCGGATCCTCCGCGTCCCAACGTAGTAATTTCCCCATTTTCTGTAACTCCTTGGAAACCAGCGACAATTACAATCTTTCCCATATGAATATGGGACAGGATTTTAAAGGTGTCAATTTCTTTAATTCTTGCTTTGGAGTGTTCCGGTTCTGTTAATATTCCAGCCTGCCATCCTGTTAACGAGACAGCAGAATACCCCTTACTTTGTAATGCCATGGATAGTAAAGCGATCGATACCTGTTCTCCCGTTGATAAAAGCATATCCATTTCCCGCTCAGGTACTTCATCCCAGATTTCTCTTGCCATATCCACTAGGACATCTGTTGTTTTTCCCATTGCCGATACAACAACAACGACATCTTTTCCTTTTTGCTTTGCGGCAATAATTTTATCAGCAGCCTTTAAAATTCTCTCTATAGTTCCTACCGAAGTGCCTCCGAATTTTTGTACGATCATTCCCATTTTTACCAACCTCTCTTCTTCCGGCTTATTCCAGTAATCTTAGCCATTTTCCTAAACTCAAACTTAATTTTATTGAAAGAAATCTTCTGGTAAAATCCATCAGGTTTTACAAAAAATAGACCTAGATTTCTTTCTCCCCGTATTTGCAGACATGCAAAATCATAATCGTTCTGTGGAGAATAGAACTATTCCCAAGCTGCATTATGATTTGCAACACCAAAATAATATAGGAGAAAAATTCATCAGGTCTACTTAACGCCTAGCGAAGATTTTGCCTCACTTTGCGTTCTGTCTTCCAAATTCCTTTTTCTAATTCATTGGCAGAATAAAGAGACATAAGTTTCTCTTATTTATTTATTTTTTTCTACTTTTCAATTTTTCTAGCAAAATTAAGTAAAAGAATACTATAAAAGGTGTAGCAAAACCAAGGTAATCAAAGAATTTTTCAAACATAATAAATTCCTCCAAATTCAATACTACACAAGACCGGTTTTTTATGATTGAATATAAACCCATCGATGTTAGATAAAAATGCAAACAAATAAAGAACCGTTGGGATTCCTGATTCAACTTTGAAAAAAAAGGTACTCATTGGTCTACTATTTCAGAACATATACTTTCAATATCATGTGTTAAATTTTCACATGATTTATATTAATTTTGCCAAATCACTATGAGCCCTTCCTCTCTCACAGCACTTGTGGCTCCGACGACCACTCCAGGTTGATTTGGTTTTAGAATTAGATTTATAGATTTATATTTTTTTAATCTGGTTTATTTCGTTTCTCCCATAATATTTCTTATCTTACGCCAGATTTTACGAAAAAAAGTTGAACAACCAAAGATGATAAAGCCAATTATTCCAATGCCTGTGCAAATCATAACCTTCCAAATTAGAGCCTCTTGAATTATTGACATTCTGATACCTCCACAAGAATTTTTTCATCTTTAGAAATTCTTTAAGTTGAACTAGTGTTAATTTTTATTCATATTGAATTGTTTATCTTGGATATTCTGATTCTACTTCGATTCCGCGTCAAAATAGGGTAAAAATTTCGCGCAAAGGTGTAAAAAAGTTATAAAAATCCAAGGGATGAAATTTCATTGTGTTCTCATTTTTTTATAATCTAGGAACAAAAAATAGACCAATGCTTACCCTTCTTCCATTGATTGCATACAAACCCATCGTTCATCCATCTATAAAAGGTGAAGTAGATGAACAAACATGTGGATATATGACTCAAATCATGGAAAGAAGGGACTCATTGGTCTACCTATGTCCAAGCCAATTCCGTCTAACATCATGCGCCAAGATAATGGTCCATTCCAGAACTAATTGAGGTAAAGTTATTATTACCTTTTTAACAACTAAAAAAAAATAGGTACTGTTTTTTAGCACCTATTACCTTCATATTCTTTAATAATTTTATAAAATGTATTTTTCTTTAGTTCCATTTGATTCATAAAATCGACAGCCGTTATTTCGTTCCCTTTCCATGATTCATATTTTGTTTTTAAAATTGCTTTTTGTTTCTCATTTAATAAGTCTAGGTTCATTTTCGGTCTACCTAAATGTTTTCCTTTTGCTTTTGCCGATTCAATCCCTTCCCGTTGCCATTTAATAATATCCTCTCTTTCTTTTTCCGCAACAAATGAAAGAACCTGCAATATTAAATCAGAAATAAATGTCCCCAGCGTATCCTTGTGCAGTGTTGTATCCAGCAATTGCATATTAATCACCCTTAGAAACTTGTAGTGAGCGATTAAAGAAACGCCGTACAAGAGAAAGAAATACTAAATAAAGGGGAGATAATAATGGCACATATAGAAGAACGGGGTAAAAATTCGTATCGTTTGATTGTTCCACTCGGTTTTGATACAGAAGGAAAGCGTATTAGAAAAACAAAAACCGTAAAATGCAAAAATAAAACAGAAGCAGAAAAAGAACTGGCAAAGTTCGTTGTTGAAATTGAAACTGGAGAATACATAGCTCCACAGAAAATGACGTTTTCCACATTTGTCGAGGAATGGAAGGAAAAATATGCCCGAAAACATAATATCCCAAAAACATTGGAAAATTACATGTCATACCTGGAACAAAGGATTATTCCCACTTTTGGTCATATACGTGTAGACCAAATTAACACTTTTCAAATTCTCAATTTTTTAGAGAGCCTTTCTAAAAATGGCGTTCGTTCTGACGGAAAGGAAGGTGGGCTATCTTCAGCAACCATACAGTTTTATCATCGGATACTAAAAAATATTTTCAGTCGTTGCGTAGAATGGAAGGTTATAAAGGAAAACCCTGTAGCAAATGTAAAGAAGCCAAAAGCGGAATTCAAAAAAGCGCATGTTTTTACAGAGGAACAGGTCCATCAATTAATGGAACACTTATCTAATGAAGATATTAAGTGGAGGATGATTGTAACTCTGGCAATCACCACAGGAATGCGTAAAGGAGAAATTCTTGGATTAGAATGGAAGCACATTGATTTGGAAAAAGGAAAAATTTACGTTCAACAAGCGCTATCCCATACAAAAGAGGATGGTTATATTTTTAAAGAACCAAAAACAAAAAATTCAAATCGTACAATTTCATTATCGAACAGCGTTGTACAACAAATTAAAAAATATAAAGCATATAAACTTCGAGAAAGATTACGAATGGGTATAGAAAGTGATGTACAATTTCTATTATTTTCATCACCAGAGGGCAACCCGATGTATCCATCCAGTATTACGACCTGGTGGAGAAAAAGATTGAAAATATGGTTTACCTCATATTACCTTTCATGAGCTTAGGCATACCTCAGCAACACTGCTGATTAACCAAGGCGTTCACATGAAGACCATTAGCGCCAGATTAGGGCATTCTAAAATAGGTACAACTATGGACCTGTATGGTCATGCTCTGGAAAGTGCAGACGAAGCTGCTGCAAACCAATTCGATCAATTTTTTTCGAAAAATAAAAAGGAACAAGCTTAATAATCTGTTCTAGTTACTTATTTATGATTTAGACTTTTTAATTTTGCCACCAACTTGCCACCAATTCATCTGTACTATTTCAAACTAAATTTTCTGTTATATAGGAAAAACCTTGATAACACAACGGTTACCAAGGCTCTGTATTAATGACCTGTGAGGGGTTCGAACCCCCGACCTCAACCCTGTCAAGGTTGCGCTCTCCCAACTGAGCTAACAGATCGCTTATTAAACTACATATCTAATTATAATAATATTCTAGCAAAAGTCAATAATTAATTTCCAATATATAACCCCAGAAAACAAGAACATTAGTTCTTGTTTTTATTGAATAAAGAACTAATGTTCGGTTATAATAATATTATAAAAGAAAGGAGTGATTTAAATGGATGGGCTTTTTATTCGTTCAATTGAAGAAAACATGCCATTGGAAATGATTTACCTTGCTGATAATCAAGAAATTTCACAACGAAAACTAATTGTGAAGGAAATTAATGATGATTATATCCGCGGGTACTGTTTGCTTCGGAAACAGATGCGCACCTTTAAACGGGAAAACATCTTATCCCTAATGCCCGAATCACAACCGAAAAAGCGATATCTTCATTAATTCCTCTTTACCTCTTAACAGCAGCTTACCAATCCCTTTATTCCCCCTTGTGAAAGCATTTCCAGTCGAGTTATGGTAAAATTCTAATGTATCTACTGAATATGGGGGTTTTATCACATGGAATTTCCTAAAGGCACGATTAAAGAACTTACCTTTCATAGCAAAGAGCTTGGAGAGGACATCCTGCTCCTTGTTTACCTTCCAGCAAACTTCTCACCACTCTATAAATACTCTCTGCTGATTACCCAGGATGGCCGTGATTATTTTCAACTTGGCAGACTTGGCCGATTAGCAGATGAGTTTCTTTATAATAGAGAAATTGAAAATTTAATTATTGTGGGGATACCCTATAAAGATGTTGCTGACCGCCGCAGAAAATATCATCCAAATGGTGATCAAAATGAGAAATACATTCGCTTCCTAGCACACGAATTAGTACCATTTCTTGATACGGAGTTTCCAACCTATCAAATGGGTACAACCCGAGCACTTATTGGTGATTCTCTTGGGGCCACCGTCTCTTTAATGACAGCCATTCAATATCCACATACTTTTGGAAAGGTACTTTTGCAATCACCCTATGTGAATCATAAGGTCTTAGGATTAATAAAAGATTTTACAGATACTCAGCTACTAGAGATTTATCATGTAATTGGAATCCAAGAAACGGAAGTACCAACCACAGATGGACAAGTTAAGAACTTTTTACGCCCTAACAGGGAACTATCAAAAATAATTTCAGAAAAATCCATTACATACTTCTATGAAGAATTTAATGGTGATCATACGTGGACCTATTGGCAGCCAGATTTAAGACGGGCACTGAAAATGTTTTTCTAACACATATTAGCAAAAGTTTGAGTATTTTCTATTATTTAATATAGTTTGAAAATTTGATATAATAACAAGAAGGCTTTTATGAGTATTAATCTTCTATTAAAATAATTATTTAATAACGGAGGTATAAACGTATGAAATTTGGAGTTGTTATCTTTCCATCAAAAAAGCTTCAAGACTTAGTGAATTCTTACCGTAAACGTTATGATCCACACTATTCACTTATTCCTCCACACTTAACATTAAAAAATTCCTTTGAAGCAACAGAAGAGGATGCAAAGGATGTAGCAAATAAGCTACTGCAAATCGCTCAAAATACCCATCCTTTTTCATTAAAAACTTCAAAGATCAGTTCTTTTCAACCTGTAAATAATGTGATTTATTTTAAAGTTGATCCGACAGAAGAACTTACCAATCTGCATTCCGAAATCAATCAAACTTTTAGCGATTCACCGTTAGAGTATGCCTTTGTCCCTCATATTACGATTGGTCAAAAACTCTCTAATGATGAACACTCCGATGTCTTTGGATCACTCAGAATGACAAAAATTGATCACGAAGAAACCATTGACCGATTCCACCTTCTCTATCAATTAGAAAACGGTTCTTGGACCGTATATGAAACATTTCGTCTTGGAAAGGAACAGGAAAAGTGAAGCTTAAAGTAGTTGAAAATAAAAATGAACTGGAAGATGCATTTTCCATTCGAAAGACTGTTTTTGTTGAAGAACAAAACGTTCCTCTTGAAGAGGAAATTGATCAATTCGAAGATGAGGCTGTTCATTTTGTCCTCTATAAGGATGATGCGCCAATCGGTGCAGGTCGATTCCGTGTGGTTGATGGATATGGAAAAGTAGAACGAATTTGTGTATTAAAGGAAGCAAGAAAGACGGGTGCTGGTAATGCCGTCATGAATGGCATTGAGGAGCATGCCCGTGAACAAGGGCTACATAAGTTAAAACTTAATGCCCAAACTCAAGCCATCCCTTTTTATTCACGTCTTGGCTACGAGGGTGTCTCTGAAGAATTCCTCGATGCAGGCATTCCTCATAAAACCATGATGAAAGAAATGTAACATACGAACCACTTGCCGGAGAAAACGGCAAGTGTTTTTTTATATAATGGTTAATATATGAAACACTTTCCGTCTCTAGCAGGTTTTGTTATGATAGAACAGTCGTATTTATCGAAATTGAGGTTTTACTATATGAAAACTGCTATCTACCAAAATCAAACCATTGAACTTGAGCAACTGGCCCGGGAACAATATCAAAAGATATTCCTTGCTGGTAAAAATGGAGAGCTCCTATGTCCTGCTTGCAAGGAAAAGGTGCAGCTGTTTTTAGGGATTCAAGATTATCCACATTTTTTTCACGCGCATGCTCCTAAGAAAGATTGTTCAGAACCAAGTTCTCCTGTAACCCAAATCGATGACACACCAAACTATATTGAACGAAACGGCTTTAAAATACCGCAAGGAAGAACCATTACGGAGGCCCCCAAAGATGTTGAACTTTTCAAGTCTGCAAAACATATAGAATATCAAATTCCATTTAAAGCAGCAGAGACCAAGCCAAAAATTGAACGCCCGTCATACCTTCAGCAACTCGAAGGCACAGGAGTGGTCCTAGATGATAATCAGGCGGCGGCTGTTATGGAAACGGAAGGCTCATTGCTAGTCTTAGCTGGTGCCGGTAGTGGGAAAACCCGGGTGTTAACCGCCAGGACAGCCTATATGTTGGAAGTAAACCAAGCGGATCCTCGCTCAATTATGCTTGTTACCTTTACATCAAAAGCAGCTGCGGAAATGAAGCATCGTTTGCTCTCTTATCCAGAAATAAACCGCGAGAAGATTAACTTACTAGTTACAGGAACCTTTCACAGCATCTTTTACCGGATCCTTATGTTTCATGATTCTGTGAATTGGTCGGCTAATAAACTATTAAAAAAAGAATGGCAGCGGGATAAAATTTTGAAGGAAGCCGGTAAAGAGCTTGATTTATCGGAGAAAGAATTTGCTTATGATCTAGCTCTTCAGCAAATTGGACTTTGGAAAAACTCCCTACTCCTGCCTAATGAAGTTCAACCTTCCACAGAGTGGGAAGAGAAAGTTGTCTTTTTATATACAAAATATGAAGAGTTCAAACAAAGAGAAGGTTTATTTGACTTTGATGACATGCTGATCGGCTGTTATCAGCTTCTCAAAACATCTCCCGCACTTCTTCAACAATATCAAGATCGTTTTCACTATTTTTTAATCGATGAGTTTCAGGATATTAATAAAGTGCAATACGAGCTGGTTAAGCTTTTATCCAGAAAAAACAAAAATGTCTGTGCAGTCGGTGATGATGACCAGGCGATCTATAGCTTCAGGGGCAGTGACCCTAGCTATTTACTTGAGTTTGAGAAAGACTTTCCATACGCCAAATTGGTCACTCTAGACCAAAATTATCGTTCCTCCCATGAGATTGTTTCGGCTGCCAATCAAATGATTTCAGCCAATAAATTAAGACGAATGAAGAAAATGAAGGCCCAGTTCTCAGGGGGAATACTGCCGAAGTTATTTTACCCCTATGATGAAGAAGAAGAAGCAACCATGATTGTGACTGACATTCAAGAGAAAATCGCAGCAGGAGCGAATCCTTCCGATTTTGCGATACTTTATCGTACCAATGCTGGTTCTAGAGCTGTTTTTGAACGATTAGCGAACTCAAACCTTCCATTTAAAATTGATTTGGACGCAGATTCTTTTTACGACCGCTATATTGTAAGAAGCACCCTTTCCTTTTTAAGAGTGAGTTTAAATGAAGATGACCCCCAATCCATTGCTGACATCTTACCTTTTCTGTTTTTAAAACAGTCTGTTCTTAAAGAAATAAAAGCACAAAGCATCCTAAAAGACTGTAGTTTTCTTGAGTCCCTTTCACACTTGAAAACAACACATGCTTTTCAAGAGAAAAAATTAAAAAAAGCAGTGACACTCATTCGTGGATTAAAACACTTGTCTCCTATTCGAGCACTTGAACAGATTGAAAAGGATATTGGTTTTCTAGATTTTCTCAAGAAACGTGGAAATGAATCCAGTAAGCTGGAAAAAGGCTCTGATGACCTGAAGGACCTTAAAGTAGCGGCAAGAAGCTTTGAAACCATTGAAACATTATTAGTACATGCGGAACATATGTCGGCCATGAATAAGGAAATTAAAAACTTAAGTAAGCATTTTACCGATGCCATTAGCCTGAGCACGATCCACCGGGCGAAAGGACTGGAGTATCAAACTGTCTATATGCTTGGTGCTGTCGATGGCAGTCTCCCGCATGATTATGCACTCGAAACATATAGAAACGGTGATTTCTCAGCTTTAGAGGAAGAACGAAGATTGTTTTATGTAGCCATGACCCGTGCACAGCAACAGCTGTTTATTTCCGTCCCCCAGCATAGAAGGGGGAAAAAAGCGTACCAATCACGGTTTTTAACACCCCTTAACAGAAAGAAGAGAGGCTGACCTTTTTAATGTAAGTCAGCCTCTCTTCTCTTTTTATTTTTTATTCATCATTTTGGTGATTGTATTGAAGTCAAGTTGCTTACCATCATTCACAATTGATTTGACAATTTGATCTTCCATGTCCTTACTTACCGGTTTATTGGCAATTTTAGAAACTCTTTGAATCACATGACGTACAGTTTTTTCATCTTTAAAATTCGCATTTTGCAAGGAATTAGCAAGGTCGAAAATATCCTTCATATTTACGCCTGTTTTGTTTTCTATATTTTTAAAGAAACCGTTATCCATCGAAAATTCACACTCCTTCATAAACTACTTTATTGTATGAAGGAGTGATAAAATGGTGAATAAAATAGGAAAAGCTCACAATTAAAAAGGTCAAGAAAGGGTCGGCCATTTTATGGGACCAACCCTTTCCTTCAGTTCAAGCTCAATCTTCCTTAATAGAAGCTTGCACCAACAATGATTAAAAGGATGAACAATACGACGATTAAAACAAAAGTTGAACCATAGCCGTAGCCACCGCCGTAGCCGTAGCCGCCACCGCAGCCCCAGCCGCCATATCCAAAGCCCATAGACTGTCACCTCCCTTTGTTATCTCACTAATAACATATGAAAGTACATATAAAAGTGTATAGGCATGACAGACTAAACAAGAAAATCAAGTAAAATTGTGTTATTTACCCTTTTGGTTTAAAAATAAGTGCGCCGATAAATCCAAATATAATGGCAGCCGAGATCCCTGAGCTTGTCACCTGGAACATCCCCGTTAATACCCCAATAATTCCATGTGCCTTGGCATCCTGTAAGGCTCCATGGACGAGGGCGTTCCCAAAGCTGGTAATCGGAATGGTTGCCCCTGCCCCGGCAAAGTCAACCAATGGCTCATACAACCCGAAACCATCTAGAACTGCTCCGGCGACAACGAGTAAACTTAAGGTATGACCTGGAGTCAGTTTCGCTACATCAAATAATAGTTGTCCAATGACACAGATGATTCCACCCACTACAAAGGCCCAGAAAAACATCGCTAACACAAAGGCTCACCCCATCTCTCCATTCATTTCTATTGCCACAGCGTGTGCAATACACGGAATTGATTCATTCTGCTGGAAACTTAACGGTGACAATAAAGCCCCTGTTGCAACAACTAAAATTCTTCTATACTGCCCTTTTTTCATTTGGTTTAATAAGTGACCGTATAAAACGGTTGCTGAGCACCCTGCACCGCTCCCCCCAGCTTGCGCCGGTTGGTCTTCCTTGTAAATCAATAAACCACAATCCTGGAATTGTCTTCGCTCCAATTTAAGACCACTTTTATTTAATAATTCAAAGGCAGTATCATGCCCTATTCTTCCAAGGTCCCCGGTAACAATTAAATCATAATAGGATGGGTCCAATTCTAAGTCACGAAAATGTGCCATGATGGTATCTGCAGCAGCCGGCGCCATTGCCCCACCCATATTAAATGGATCGGTTAAGCCCATATCAATAACTTTCCCGATGGTGGCTGCAGTTGTCACAGGTTCGAACCGTTCAGGTTCATTAGGCTGTACAAGTGCTACCCCTGCACCCGTAATGGTCCATTGCGCGGTCGGTGGTTTTTGACCACCATATTCAGTGGGATACCGAAACTGTTTCTCTACTGCCGCGTTATGGCTTGATGCACCCGTTAGGACGTATTTAGCCCCCTGGTAGTTCACCACGAAAGAAGACAGTGCTAAGCCTTCCATAGAGGTCGAGCACGCTCCAAATAGTCCAAAGTAGGGAATCTGCATCGTACGTGCCGCAAAACTCGTAGGTGTGATTTGATTAATCAAATCTCCTGCAAATAAAAATTGGACTTGTTCTTTTTGAACCTTTCCTTTATCCAAGGCAACCTTAATCGCTTCTTCTAGTAATAATCGATGTGCCTTTTCATAGGATTCTTTTCCCATCCATAAGTCTTCATACAATAAATCAAAATCATTAGCCAATTTTCCATTTGCTTCAAATGGTCCACCCGTTACTCCAGTTCCTGTGATCATTGGGCGGTTTGCGAACACCCATGATTGATGCCCTTTTAACAATTACAATACCCCCCACATTACGAGTAACGTTTTAATTAATGCAACTACAAAAGCGGAAAAAACTCCGAAGAGAATGACCGATCCAGCCAATTTGAACATATTTCCACCAACTCCAAGAACAAACCCTTCTGTTCGGTGTTCAATAGCAGCCGAGATGACCGCATTACCAAAGCCAGTCACCGGCACAGCACTTCCAGCTCCTGCAAACTGCCCCAATCGATCGTAAACGCCAAAACCAGTTAATAGCATTGAAAAAAAGACCATGGTAGCGACTGTTGGGTTTCCAACGCTCTGTTCAGTAAAATTGAAAAAGTAGATATAAAAATAACTAACAGCCTGACCCACAACACAAATGAGCCCACCTACAAAAAATGCTTTTATGCAATTCTTTAAGACAGGTCTCTTTATTTCATGTTTCTGCTGTAGTTGTTGATAGTTTCGCTGCTGAAGCGTTGTGTTTTTTTGTTTGTTACTAGGCATGGTAATCTCCCCTTCTTACTTCATATCTTCTGTCATTTTTACAATTTCCTTAAAGCGTTTTTCAGCTTTTTGGTCAGAGAAATCAGGTTGTTTAATATGTTCCTTTAGTCTCACAGCTTCCAAAAATATCTTATAATCGCTTGAAACGGTAAAGTTTTCTTTTGGGTATTTTTCCTCCAGCATTTTATTTACATTTTTTTCAATCGCTTTCATTCGAAAGCGGTGTAAATGCTTTACTTTATAGACGACTAACGTATCTTTTTTCCCTTTAATTACAGCTACATCGTAAAGCTCAGGAAGAGAACTAACATCCTTTTTTATTTCTCCCACACGATCTCCATGCTTCTTATTTGTAATACTAACCGGGTTAGGATTGGTTGTTTTCATTAGTGCTAGCTGGCTATCCTTGACCGGCTCATTACCACTACAAGCGGACAGTAAAATTAGACAGATGAATAGTATGAATCGATAACTAGTGATCATTTGATTCCCTTTCCTTATTCCAATATTTATAATTAGTTTTTTCGACAAAGCCTGAAATTATGACAAAATCAACTTTATTTTTACTTACCCTTTTGATTAGAAATAAAAAAAACTGCCAGATGAACTAGCAGTTTTTTCATTACATTGAAGTTTTTTTTCCACAGCCACAGCCTTTTTTCTTAATCTTATTGGACGGTTTAAATGTTTGTGTTGATTGGGTTGTTTGTGTTGATTGGGGTATTTGTGTACTTTTCTTATTCTTGTTCATCTATCTCTCTCCCTTTGTCGGAAAAATTTCTACTAAGATAGAATATGAATAACAAGTATGTCTTGTCTCAGCGAAACAATTAATTTCTGACAAATTGCTGAACAAATAGTTCTATAATGGATGCAAACCCGGCTATCGCCAATATAAGAGTAACGGGCTCCGATACAACAGGGAAAAAATAATTGAACCCTATTATGAAGGCTGCTGCCCATATTCCTGTACACCAATAACAGCTTATTAGTTCACCCATAAATTTCTTTATCCCTGTTCTTTTCGTAATATAATAAATCTCTATCTCCCCATCCTCATTCTTCTCACTTACTTCATCAAAAAAGGGCTGACGAATAAATTCAGTTATCTTATCAAATACAAGTAATCGTGTTAACCGAAAGCTTGCCAAAGAAAAGACTAAAAAGCTGAGAAACGTTATTTTCATGGTTATTCACCCTTTCCCTTCAAAACCCTGCGAAAATTCATCATTATCCGCCTAATTTAGCTAAAACAGGCTATTGTCCGTAACCCAAAACCGCTCTGTTAAATATGTTAGTAGTGTAAGATATATCACGAATAAGGAGGAAAAAATTAATGGGTTGTGGAAGAAATCATCATGACAATGATAGTGCAAACTGTGTTTGCCAAGTAGTTCGCGCCATTAAAGACATCCAAGATAATGCTGTAGAAGAAGAGTGTGCAGAATGTACCAGCTGTTTTACTGAACCACTAGGTACGTTAGTATCACCATCTAGGAGAGATCCAGTTGATACTCGTGTATTTGTGTTAAGTACAGCAGATGGTTCACCATTCCATGCGTTCTTTAGCAATGAAAATAATGCTTGTGTGTCCATCTACTTCCGAGTAGAAGATGTATTCGATAACTGCTGTGCAACACTTCGTGTTTTAGTACCAGGCAAACGCGATGGCGGAAACTTCTGTCCAGTAAATTTAGTTTCTGGCGGAGATAAATGCTGTATTGACCTTACAAAAGTTTGCCAGGTTGAACGCTTCCGTGCAAGCAACGACTGTATTACAGTTGATTTAAGTTGCTTCTGTGCAGTACAATGTATCGCTGACGTTAACCTTGGAATCTGTAACTAAGAAATCAGAAATGTTTAGCCAGTCGGATACGGCTGGCTTTTTTAATTATCTTTTTATACCAATCATAATTACGTCCTTTAACTCCAATAAAGGAATATCTATCGTTGATTGGTCATGAAATTGAATAGTGACCTGATCGTCATCATAGGCAGTTAAGTACCCGGTATAATTCTCTTCTTTGGTATAAAAGACACATGGCACTGGCGGTAACACTTTAGGAAAATTAATTAAATAGTCCAATCGTTCTTTAATATCCAATTCTTTAAAGGGCTTTACCCTTTTAAATGATGGTTTAGGTTTTTGCTGTTGAAGGTTGTCTGAGGATGGAGGAGTGGCTTCTTTTTTTGTTTCGACTTCTTGCACGAATTCTTTTTTAGCAAGAGATACTTTCTTCTTACTTTCTGTTTCAATCGGTTTCTCTTCCTCCAGGTCCTCTTGATCCCCTTTACTAATATAAATTTCTTGCATGTTTGTGTTAGAAGGAGTCCTTGAAAATGGCTGATAAACATATAAAAGCGGTCCATTATTCTTCTTAGTTGACATGCACAGTACCTCCTATTACGTAATTCTACACTTTATATGTATGCGAAAAGCCTACACGCGTTCATGGTATCTAGGTAAAAGTACAGAAAAAAGCCCGCTTAAGCAGCGGGCTTTTTATCTTATAGAATATGGAATCCAGAATCAACGTGAATGTTTTCCCCGGTTATTCCTCTAGCAAGGTCACTAAATAGGAATAGTGCTGTATCTCCAACTTCTTCAGGAGTTGTTGTTCTGCGTAAAGGTGCTTTTTCTTCAATTTCTCTTAAGATCGAGTTAAAATCACTTACTCCCTTAGCGGAAAGTGTACGAATCGGACCAGCTGAAATTGAATTGACACGAATGTTATCTTTACCAAGGTCTGCTGCTAAGTAACGGACACTTGCATCCAACGAAGCTTTCGCAACTCCCATTACATTATAGTTCGGTATAGCTCTCTCGCCACCAAGGTACGTCAATGTTACAATGCTACCGCCTTCTGCCATTATTCCTCTTGCCTCTTTGGCAACAGCTGTTAATGAATACGCACTAATATTGTGAGCAAGTAAGAAGCCCTCTCTTGTTGTATTCATATATTCCCCTTGAAGCTCTTCTTTGTTAGCAAAAGCAATACAGTGGGCAACACCTTGAATAGTGCCAACCGCTTCCTTGATCTCAGCAAAGCATTTTGCTACATCTTCATCTCTAGTTACGTCGCACGGAAGTACAAGTGTCCCTTCTGCTTCTAAAGAGTTTGCTAATTCACGAACACTGCTTTCTAATCTTTCTCCCGCATACGTAAAGATTAATCTTGCGCCTGCATTGTGAAGGGAGCGGGCAATTCCCCATGCAATACTACGTTTGTTGGCAACACCCATTATCACATATGTTTTTCCAGCTAATGAAAGATTCATAACGAAAATTCCTCCTACAATAATTACGAGTTATTAGTACTTGGTACTAATTTTACACTAATTTGTCACAAATGAAAAGTATACATATTTTTTAAGGCTAACATGTTTCACAGAATTCAAGTTCCCTTTTTAACTCAGCGACATATTCCTTGGATCCAGTAACAATTAAGCGATCATGCATCTGCAACTCCGTATCACCGTGTGGAACGATTGAATCTTTCCCTCTGAAAATACGTACAAAAATAATATCACCCGTAAACGGAAACCTTCGGAGCAGCATACCATCAAAATGATTATTCATCATAACAATTTCGTATAACCCTGTTTCTTGGTTAGTTAAAATATTAATTAAAGTTGGTGACTCAATCATAGCCCGTAGCAAAGCTTTTGATGACATAAAAGCTGAGAATACCTCAACATCATGATCTCTTAAGTTTTGCTCTAAATCAGGACTTTCAATTCGTGCAATTACCCTTGGAACGCCTTTTTCTTTAGCTGCAATTGAAAGAGTAGAGTTCAACTCCTCATCTCCTGTTGAAATAACCAAAATCTCTGATTGATACACTTTCGTATTTTCAATCGTTTTCATCGAATAGTCAGGAAGCTCTACAATTTCGAACAGTGAGTCAGCAATTTGTTTGTCGGATTTATCCATTTTCGTATGATACAGTACAGGGTCATAAAGGCCAGATTTTAATTCCCGAGATACAGGCAAAGTGACCTGGTTCGCACCAAGGAAAGATACGCTGACTTTTTTACCCCCGGCCACTTCTTTAGGAAACAGCTTTTTAAATACAATGGGTGTAAAAATGGACGTAATCACGGCCACCAGGATTAATGTTCCTTTCATTTGCTCCGTAATAACTCCGATTCTTTCTCCAATCGTTGCTGCAGCGATAACAAGCGATAGGGTCGATGTGAGTAAAAACCCAGATGCAATAACCGTTTTTGTATCATACCAAAATTTTAGAAAGTAGACGGGAACAAGCTTTGATAACAACAGTCCGATTAAAAGAAGTGGAATTAATAACAAAAGCTTCTTTTCACTAAAAAGTGACCAAACATCAAGATTCACCCCAACCATAACAAAAAAGATGGGAATTAAAAATCCATAGCCAAAGGAATCCAGTTTATGTACCAACTCCTGATTTGGCGATAACAACGAGACGAGTACACCAGCGAGAAACGCCCCAAGTATATTTTCAGCACCAACTGTTTCCGATAATCCTACTAAGACGATAATAAGTGTAAACACAGCTCTGGTACCAATCTGAACGGTCCCTGTAGATAAGCTCTCAATGATGGAGCGGTTTTTAAATCTTTTACCGACGAAATAAAAAATGACTCCTGCCGCAAATAAAATTAAAAGAAGCCATGTGTTCCCGTGCCCCGCCTCATAAAGTGAGACAAAAATAGCCAGTAAGATCATCGTGACCAGATCGGCAATCACGGCTACAAGTAAAATAATTTGGCCAATGACTGTTTTCATGAGATGTGCTTCCTTAAGGGTTGGCACCACAACTCCTAGGGAAATGGTTGAAATGATTAGTGTCATCAAGAAGGCATTATCAATAAAATCAGCCAATACAAACAGATACGATAATCCGAGTGAAAAGATAAAAATACCCGCAAAAATAGCCATTGCCACTACAAATGTATTGGGTTCCATTTTACCGTTTGGAAGTCGGTCCTTTTTTTTACTCCCCGTGAAAGCAGTAAAATCTATTTCCAGTCCACTTAAAAACATTAGGAAAATAAATCCGAGAGTAGAGAGTGTAGACAACCACATATCCTCATGAACCACATTAAAACCGCTTTTTCCAATAATTAATCCCACAATAATTTCAGCTACCACTACTGGAATAAAATTCATTTTAAAGCGATGTAGGAATATGGGTGTTAAAAATGCCATGGTGACAACGATGAGCAAAGAAATTACTGAAACATGCTGTTCCATTCTTGTTCCTCCTCTCGAATCCTTTTTAGTATAAGGATTCTTTTATAAAAATGAACATTTTCACAAAATATAATCATTAGGGGGTGTTTCCTATAAAAATCGATATTATTGGTGATATTCATGGATGTTTACATGAGTTTAAAAATCTTACCTTAGAACTAGGATACAATTGGGACAACGGTCTTCCTATTCATCCAAATGGAAGAGTACTTGGATTTGTTGGTGATTTAACGGATCGAGGACCTGAATCATTAAAAGTTATTGAAATGGTTTGGCAGCTCGTCATTAAACAACGTAAGGCCTTCTATACACCTGGAAACCATTGTAATAAATTGTACCGATTCTTTTTAGGGAATAAAGTACAGATTGCCCACGGCCTTGAAACAACGGTTGCAGAATATGAATCATTATATAAGAAAGAGCAAGAGTCCATTCGTAAAAAATTTATAGAACTGTACGAAAAGGCTCCTCTTTACTTAGTATTAGACAAACAAAAACTTGTAATCGCTCACGCAGGAATTAAACAGGAATTTATCGGACAAACCCATGCAAAAGTAAAAAAATTCGTCCTCTATGGTGATATTACGGGTGAAAAACATCCTGACGGCTCACCCGTGAGAAAGGATTGGGCAAAAAGTTATCATGGTGATACTTGTATTGTATACGGACATACTCCCGTTCGAGAGCCGCGAATAATCAACAATACATATAACATCGATACCGGGGCTGTTTTTGGCGGAAAACTAACTGGATTAAGGTATCCTGAAATGGAACTTGTTTCTGTTCCTTCTACTATGCCATACATTGAAGAAAAGTTTAAATATTTTGATTAAAAATTAAATGAGGCTGACTTCTATATGTCAGCCTCATTAATAATTACAAATAAATCGTGTGGAAGTGGTGCTAAGAAAGACATTTCTGTTCCCAAGATAGGATGTCTAAACTGGATTCCTTTACAGTGAAGAGCTTGCCGACTAAGTAAAAAGGTATCTCCTCCATATAAATCATCACCAAGTAAGGGATGACCAATAAAGGACATGTGCACCCTAATTTGATGGGTCCGTCCCGTTTCTAGGTTCAGTTTCACATGGGTAAAAGTTGGAAACCTCTTAATTACCTGAAAATGTGTACAGGCGTATTGTCCGTCAGCACGGACCTCTCTTTCAATAATACTATCATCTTTTCGTCCGATGGGCTCCTTAATCGTTCCGCCCTCAGACAACATTACTCCACCTGCAAGTGCTTCATAGGTCCGCTTCACTAAACCGTTCTGCTGCATCATGCTAAAAAGATGATGAACATGTCGATGTTTAGCCACTAAAACGATCCCAGAAGTATCTCTATCCAGACGAGTGACTATATGCGATGTGGCCTGAAGCCCCATCTGCTGATAATAGCCTACTAATGCATTGGCAAGACTTCCCTCGGGGTGCTCCCTAGATGGAATCGTATTCATCGCTGCCGGCTTATTCACAATAAGTAAAAACTCGTCTTCGAACAGTATATCCAAGTGAATCGCTTCACCCTTAGCCCCTTCACTAGGGCTTTCTGGAGGAAAGAAGATCTGTAATTCATCGCCTGTCCTCAACTTATAACGGACATTTACTTCTTCTCTATTTACCTGAATACTTCCGCCCTTAAACTTAATATCCGTTAAGGCCGTTCGAGAAATCTCTTCCTCTTTAAGAAAATCCTTAATGAGCATTCCGGTATGGTCATCATCAATGAACCACTTTAATTGAAAACGAGAATCCATCATTCTCCCTCCGGCTTAATCAGAAATAAATGAATCATGCACTCTTTTCCAGAAAGGAAACGGCCGGAAGCGAGCAAAACGGATTTTTTCGTCAGGTACTCTGAATTGAATGGATTTGACATCCTTGTGCAAAAGCGTTAAATGATCAACAGTTATTTGGAAATCGGATCGATTGACAGGTTTTAGCATACAGGTATGGTGTGCTGGCAGAATTAATGGCGAGCCAACTGTTCTAAAAACCTTATTATTTATGGATGCCATTTCTGCCACTTGAATAGCAGAGATAGACGGATGAATGATGGCTCCACCAAGTGCCTTATTATAAGCCGTACTGCCAGAAGGGGTAGAAACACACAAACCGTCCCCTCTGAACCGTTCAAAATGCTGACCACGAATTTCCACATCCATTACAAGTGTGCCCTCCACACTTTTAACAGTAGATTCGTTTAACGCTAAATATCTTGATTCTTTACCAGCATGAGTATAACGAATAATTACTTCAAGTAGAGGATATTCCACTACTTGATATGGCGTTTTAGCGATAGCAATGACCAGCTTTTCAATTTCATCAGGGATCCAGTCTGCATAGAAACCAAGATGCCCTGTATGAATTCCGACGAATGCCGTTTTATTTAGACGACTACTGTACCGATGGAAAGCGTAAAGCAGCGTACCGTCCCCCCCAATGGAGACAACGATATCGGGTTGGTCTTCATCGTACGTTAGATCAAAATCAAGTAGATACGTTCTCATCTTGTGCATCAAAATATTGGATTTTTGATCTCCTTTTGATGTAATGGCAAATTTCATATTATTTTGCTCCTTGTATGAATGGGATTCAAAAGGCGGTTGGTGTATTAGTTTTTTTCTTCTTGTTTTAATTCTTTTTTCCTTGAGAAGAAAGCCTGTGCTTCTTGGATTTCCCCACGAATTAAGGACATTTCCTCATCCAATCGGAAGGCAGCTTCTGCTGCTCGCTGAAGTCTCATCTTGATATCACTAGGAAAAATCCCTTTATATTTATAGTTTAACGTATGTTCAATGGTTGCCCAAAAGTTCATTGCTAGTGTTCTGATTTGGATCTCAGCTAAAATTTTCTTTTCCCCATGAATCGTTTGAACAGGATAGCAAATCACAACATGATAGGAACGATATCCGCTTGTTTTTTTATGTGAGATATAGTCCCTTTCTTCGACAATTTCAAAGTCATTCCTATTTCTTAACAAATCAACTACCGTATGAATATCATCGACAAACTGACACATTATGCGCATTCCCGCAATATCCTGCATTTCTTCTTCTAGACGTTCAAGCGGAATTCCTTTTTGGTTGGCCTTATCTAGGATACTCGCAATTGGTTTGACTCTTCCTGTAACAAATTCGATAGGTGAATGAGTAGAATCCAGATCAAATTGACCTCTCATTCCCTTTAGTTTTATTTTCAGTTCTGCCACCGCTTGTTTATATGGCGCTAAAAATAGGTCCCAATGCTTCATGATTCCACCCTCAATCAACTAAAATAAACTCTCTACTTTCGTAACCATTTCGCTGCCATAGTTACTGTTCCCTTTAATATTATTAATGACGTAATCTAATTCATCATGAAAATTAATCAATTCTATTTGTTGTTCAGTTGTAGTAAGCAATACCGGCATCTTTTCTACAAGAGCTTGCTTTAAAGAAGGCCAGATTTGTTCTGGTAAAACAATGTATGTATAATCTTCTTGTTGCTCCATTAAATAAATAAAAGAATAATGATCAGAATCCACAAGAATCTGTTCACCTGGGACCAATCCATTAATGGGTTCATTTGTTTCCAATATAAGCTTTTCTTCTGTTATGATTGCCTTTAGTATTGTAATTTTTTTTTTCATTGTTCGACCTCCATTTTTCACCCTCTTATTTTAGCATAATTCGTTCATTTCTCCCAAGGATTGCAGTCGAGGTTGAAGAGTTGTTAAAAATTGATCGATGAATCGAAAGGAATCAGCTATGTCACAAAACATTGAGATTGAATTCAAAAATATGCTCACTGAATTAGAATATAAAAGACTTTTGAATGAACTTGAAATAGATCACACACAAATCTTTTCTCAGGAAAATCATTACTTTGATACGCCCAGTTTCTCCTTAAAGGAAGCAGGCTCAGCACTAAGAATTCGAAAAAAGAAACATCATTTTGAAATGACTTTAAAACAACCAGCCTCAGTCGGTCTTTTAGAAACCAATCAAATCCTTACAGAAGAAGAAGTAACTATGGCACTTCAATCCGGAAAGCTGCCACCGGGTGTTATTCAACAATTAATTGAAGCAAATGGAATACCGTTTTCTAACATTGAATATTTTGGTCATCTCTTTACTAATAGAGTAGAAATTCCCTATATGAAAGGATTATTAGTCCTTGATCATAGTTCATATCTAAACAAAGAGGATTATGAACTGGAGTATGAAGTGGAAGACTACAATGAAGGTCAGCTTATTTTCCAGGAATTCCTGTCTTTCCATAAGATTCCAGAAAGGAAAACGGTGAATAAAATTCGTCGTTTTTATATGCAAAAGTATCAAATGAATGAGTAGTGCGAATTTAAAATTCTTTTTTTAAAGCAATAAATTTGTGCTATGAAAACGGCATTGATAAAATTAAAAATACAAAAGGGTAAAAAGGAGTTGTCAACATGAATGAGAAAAAGCTAACACCATATGAGGCTATTGGTGAAGGTACACTACACCAATTAATTGACACATTTTACGGCCTTGTTGCACAACATCCTGATCTTGCACCGATTTTCCCAAATGAATTCACCGAAATTGCTAGAAAGCAAAAGCAATTTTTAACTCAATATTTAGGTGGACCAGCCCTCTATACGGAAGAACATGGGCATCCAATGATGCGAGCACGCCATTTGCCCTTCCCAGTCACACCAAAAAGGGCTAAAGCTTGGTTAGCTTGTATGACAAAAGCAATGGATGAAGTTGGATTACATGGTCCGATAAGAGATGATTTTTACTCCAGGCTTTATCTTACTGCTCAACACATGATAAACACGCCAGACGGCGATGAGATTTCAGGTGAAAATCGTGAGTAATTCAAATTCGAATGGTCCCAAGCAACGATGTGGTGGAATTGAAAAAAAGCCAATCGAAATCTATATGTTTATTGATCCGTTATGTCCCGAATGCTGGGCTATTGAACCTATACTGAAAAAACTGAAAATTGAATACGGTCGATATTTTTCAATTAAGCATGTATTAAGTGGGCGGTTGGCCGATTTAAATTTGAGTAAAAAGAAGAACTACGAAACCATTGCAGATTTATGGGAAAAGACTGCAAGCCGTTCAGGCATGTCGTGTGATGGCACCCTATGGTTGGAGAATCCGGTCGATACCCCATTTACCGTATCCATTGCCATAAAAGCAGCTGAGTTACAAGGAAGACGAGCAGGAATACGTTTTTTTCGAAGAATTCAGGAGATGTTATTTTTAGAAAAACAAAATATATCAAATTTGGAAGTTTTAAAGGATTGTGCAAAGTCATCAGGCCTAGATGTAGAAGAATTTCTAAGTGACATTCATTCCGAAAGTGCTGCTAAGGCCTTTCAATGTGACCTTAAAATCACTTCAGAAATGGATGTAACAGAAATTCCAACTTTGGTTTTCTTTAATGAAAATGCAGAGGATGAAGGGATTAAAATTACAGGAACATATCCTTACGAGGTCTATGTGCAGATTTTAGAGGAAATGCTTTCTGAAAAGCCTGTATTATCCCCTCCGCCTCCTTTAGAATCGTTTATGAAGTTTTTTAAGTTTGTAGCATCCAAGGAAATTGCGGTAGTGTATAATATGTCCGTTTCACAGATTGAAAAGGAAATGAAAAAGCTGCTTCTTAAACAGGTTGTTGAGCAAATACCAGCTAAGTACGGAACCTTTTGGAGGTATATAGAAGACTAAGACAAGTGCAGGCTACCATCCAGCACTTGTTGTTTTTTTGTATAAATAAAAACGACAAGTGCAGGCTACCATCCAGCACTTGTTGCTTTTTTGTATAAATAAAAATGCCTTGCAGTTTCCGCCTGCAAGGCATTTTTCTATATAATACGAACAAAGGGGATGGGAGAAATTTTTCACGGTCAAACAAAGGGGTATATGTTTGTAGTGATCAACTTCACGCATTAAATATACCATGCATTCAAGGACAGTGACAATAAGATTGTGTATTATTTCACATAATTGTCAATAAATCATAATTTCACGAAATGGACAATAGACATATAACAAGAAACCATTAAAGGTGGGCTATCCCTGTGACTAAAATTCCGGTTATTGTTATGATTATTTTTGCCTTAGGAGCGTTTTTTCTTCATTTATTAGCTTTACTCAATGTTTTCCCTCTCCTACTCAGTACGCCTATTCTATTCTTTGCTATCTTAATTATCGTTCACTACATTAATGATCGAAAAAGATTTAGAGGATTTTAAAAGGATGCTGCTATACAAAGCAACATCCTTTTTCATTTTATGATAGTAATTTTTCTAACTCATTTAGTTTTTCTTCGAATACTTTACATGCATTTTTAACTGGTTCTTCACTTGTCATATCAACTCCAGCTTTCTTTAACACTTCAATTGGATAATCGGAGCTTCCGGCACTTAGGAAATCGATATAACGTTTGACAGCAGGCTCTCCCTCTTCTAAGATTTGTTTGCTGAGCGCAGTTGCCGCACTGAAACCAGTTGCATATTGATAGACATAATAATTGTAATAGAAATGTGGAATTCTTGCCCACTCCAAGCCAATTTCCTCGTCAATGACGATATCTTCTTCACCAAAATATTTCTTATTCAAAGCGTAATAGCTTTCAGTTAATGCATCAGCCGTTAATGCCTCATTGTTTTGTGCTTTTTGGTGGATTAGATGTTCGAATTCAGCAAACATAGTTTGTCTGAATACCGTACCTCTAAATCCTTCTAAGTAGTGATTTAGAAGATAAATCCGTTTTTGCTCGTCATCAATAGTCTTTAATAAATAATCGTTAAGTAAAGCTTCATTACAGGTTGAAGCAACCTCTGCAACAAAAATAGAATAGTTTCCATACGGATACGGTTGTGATTTACGTGTATAATAGCTATGCACCGAATGACCGAATTCATGTGCAAGGGTAAATAAATTATTTACGTTGTCCTGCCAGTTCATTAAGATGTATGGATGTGTCCCATAAGCACCAGAAGAATAAGCACCGCTCCTCTTTCCTTTATTCTCATGAACATCTACCCAGCGGCTTTCAAATCCTGTCTTCAGGATTTCTCCGTACTCCTCACCTAATGGAGCTAATCCCTTAATAATTATATCCTTTGCTTCTTCATACTTAATTTCCATTTTTACATCTTTCACGAGTGGTGTATAAAGATCATACATATGAAGTTCATTTAATCCTAAGACTTTTTTCCGCAGCTTCACATAACGATGCAATAAATGCAGATTTTCACTAACTGTATTTACCAGATTCTCGTACACACTTTCTGGAATATTGTTAGCTGCAAGTGCTGCATGTCTGGCTGAATCATATTTTCTGATTCGCGCGTTGAAATTGTCCTTTTTTACATTGCCGCTTAATGTACTAGAAAAAGTATTTTTAAAACTTCCATACGTCTTATACACGGCTTTAAATGCATCACGTCTTACACGCTGGTCCCCACTTTCCAAGAATCGAATATAACGACCATGGGTAATTTCAACTTCTTCCCCATTTTCATCTTTAATAGAAGGGAATTGTATGTCTGCATTATTAAGCATGCCAAAAGTATTACTTGAAGCATTCATTACCTCACTTGCTTCAGCTAATAATGCTTCTTGTTCAGCAGTTAGGACATGTGACCGCTGCAGATTAATCTCGGCAATGGCGTGTTCATAAAGCTTTAGCTCAGGTTTCTCATTTAAGAAACTTGCAACCTTCTCTTCCTCGATGGACAGTATTTCAGGAACAATAAATGCAAGCTGACTTCCTGCCTGGGAATATAGATTTTTCATTCGATCATCTAAGCCCTGATAGAAGGAATTTGTCGTATCCTGATCGTAGCGCATATGTGAATATGTATAAAGCTTTCCAATCCGTTCTAATAACTTGTCTTGGAATTGAAGAGCATTATAGAGAGTCTCTGCGCTTTCACCTAATTTTCCTTCATATTCTTTAATTCCAGAAATTTGATTTTTGACGTCTTGAAATTCTTTCTCCCAGTCCTGATCACTAGCAAAAATATCCTCTAATTTCCAAGTATCCTCTACACCGATTTCACTTCGTGCCGGCAGCGATTTTACAGCAGTTTCATTTGACATCTTCCATCCTCCATTCAAATGTAGAATTGCGAAAAGGTTTCACTCCTAGTTATATTCTCCAAATTCTTCTAATTTCCTTTACAAAGGTTAGAAAAGAACTACCATACTCACTATATTATGCCCATCTACTAGTTTTCATTTATTATTTTACAAAGTGAACCATGTTTTTGGTTAAACCGAATCATGTTTTCTTCTCTTTCCCTATTAGAGTGAGGAATCCATATTTTCTGTTTCACTTGAAAACAATTTTCTCCCTTTTTAGAAAGGACACCAAGATCAATTAAGTAGAGGAGATATTCAATAACAGCAAGCAAAGGATTCAGGTGGCTTAACTGCGGTAAGTGTCTGATTACCACATCATGTCTGTTCACTCTCTTATTTAAATGCTGCTTCATTTCTTGCATGGTAATTAAATCACCAGGGTTTTTATTGGATAGTAAATCTAGATATAGATAGGTCTGCCAAATAACGGGAGATGTTTGAATGAGTATGGAGTGAGGAACTGGGAGGCCAATTTCCGGTGGGAGTAAAAATGGATTGAGATGATTATTGTAGATTTCAAGAAGGAATCTTTTTTTACCTTGATCAGAATAACGTGTCATATTTTGAATGATCCTATCCATTTCTGTTTTCCACTCTGGCATGTATATCCTTTTTTGAGGTTTTGGGGACAGTAATCCAGTTATTTCTAACCTATCAGGTATGTAAAAGGAATGTTGAGTAAAGGCATTTTTTATCGAGAAGGGTGTAATGGATTCCACTAGATGAAAGTGTTGCTTTTCGGGGCAATAAGATGGAATAAATAAGGTACCTTGTAAAGAGGATCGTAAAAATAAATATTGAAAGTTAGATAAAGTATCGATGTTTCTCCGCTTTAGTTGCAAATGACTGCTTGCAATAATCCATAATGGTATGTACTCATTCTCAATATAAGTTTTCGTTCTCTTACTAAAAATTTCTTCCGGTATCGGTGAGCATTGATATTCTAACGCGTATTTCTTACCGTTGAATGTAAACAGAATGTCTGGACGCTGCTGGATTTCCTTGTCAAAGTACTCTAAAATGGCAGGTATATTTTGTTTAATAAGCCACTGATACAGCTGTCGTTTACCATTCAAGTGATAGATGGTTTCATGATCATAAAATTCCCGGCAAGTTCCTCCACTTTTGTGTGCAAAATGAAAAATTCGATGATCGCCTAATTTTAACAAAACACCTTCCCCACAAATGGGGCAGAAAAAGTCTTCCTTACTTCGAAGGGATAAAAGGCGCTCCTTCTTATAGTCATTGCCAAGACAGAGTTTTTTACCATTTTTTGTTATAGCCGTTAACAATCAAACATCTCCTCCTTTTTTCGTATATAATTCGCCATATTTTGCAAGAAATCCTTTATAAAAAAAGAAAAAACCCGTCAAAATTGACGAGTTAATAAGAAAAGCGCAAGCGCCTTGATCAGCCCCGACAGGCAAATGTTCTTCGGCAAGAAAAGTCCGTCTTTTGACTTTTATTGCCGAAGGTTATTTGACCCGAGGGGCTAGGCGGTGGAACTGGACAATTCTCGAAGTCGCGCTCGATTATAAAAGTGGAGATAACAGCCTTGCCGTTGACTCTAAAATCCGCAAACCAAAATGCCGTTTCTGAAATGTGAGTAGTTCAAGCTCCCTTGCATATTTGAGATCATTTAAATATTCCATAACGAGTTTCTCCGTACTATTCGTTCGGAATAAAAATGCATTTACCTCAAAATTCAAATGGAAACTACGCATATCCATGTTCGATGTGCCAATCGACGCAAGTTCATCGTCGACAATCACAATCTTACTATGCATGAATCCTCTTTCATATTCATACACCTTAACTCCTGCTTCCAATAATTCAGGAAAATAAGACCTTGAGGCATGAAAAACAATTCGTTTGTCAGGACGGTTGGGAACCAGCAACCTGACATCCACACCACTTAAAGCTGCTACTTTAATTGCCGAAAAAATATCTTCATCCGGAATAAAATACGGTGATGCAATCCAAACATTTTTCTTAGCTGATGTAATCATAGCGAAAAAAATATTTTTTATCACACTCCATTCATTATCAGGACCGCCAGCAATCAATTGAACCCCACCATGACTTTTATAATCAAGTTGTGGTGATAAATATTCCGCTGTTAAAAAACTGTGATTAGTCATGTAATACCAGTCTTGTAAAAAAATGAGTTGGAGGGTCCGAACAGCTTCTCCCTTTAACATCAAATGTGTATCCCGCCAGAACCCGATTTCTTTGTCTCGTCCCAAGTATTCATCACCAATATTTAATCCACCAACAAAGCCAATCGTTCCATCAATGACGATAATTTTTCTGTGATTACGGAAATTAAATTTATTATTTAAAAATGGTAATCTTACTGGCCCAAATGGAACCGTTTCAATGCCAGCTCCACGTAAATCATTAATGTATGCCTTTGATAACTTCCAGGAACCAACTGCATCAAAAAGGAATCTTACTTTAACACCTTGATTTGCCTTTTCAATTAAGATATCCTTTATTTCCTGGCCAATATGGTCATGTCGAACAATATAATATTCTAGATGAATATGATGTCTTGCCCTTTTCAACTCTTCAATAATACTCTGGAAAGTCTCTTCTCCGTTGGTGAGGACTTTTGTAGAAGTATCAAAAGAGATGGGGCTGTTCCCAAGCTTATGAGCAAGTGTAAATAATCTTCCTTGGTGCTCCCCAAGTAATCGGCGCTTCTCTTCACTTCTTGGATCGTCATCCCCTTCTACCGTTAGAAAAGCCTGCTTATCTAAGAAATATTTCTTCCTAAACATTCTCTCCTTTCGATAATTCCGCCCAAATAATAGGTAAAAGAAAAAACCAATTAGTGGAAAACTACCTAATACCACTAACCATGTGATGGTTTGCGTAGGATGACGGTTTTCCAAGAAAATAACGAACCCAATAAAAATGACCGAAAACGTTATGAAAATACTTAGAAATCCAAATACTCCACCTTGTAATTGGTCCCGAAAGAAAAACCATAGTACGGATAATACGGCTACAAACACTATAACCCTTACTGTGTTTTTCAGAATACTCACCTGCCAAAATATTCCTTATTTAATCATGATAAGAAAAGCGGAAGCGCCTTGGTCAGCACCGACAGGCAAATGTTCTTCGTCAATAAAAGTCCGCCTTTGGACTTTTATTGACGAAGGTTATTTGACCCGAGGGGCTAGGCGCTGGTGCTGCACAATTCTCGAAGTCGAGTTTTATACTTTCCTATTATGTAAAAAAACCGATTTCATTATTGAAATCGGTATGCGTCCTAACCAAAATGTTTTCGTAACTCAGCAAAGACATTTTCACTGATTATTTCTTTCCCATATTCTTGTACACGATGAATAGTTATTTGAGTTTCATATCCGTATTCGAGTAAGATACTTAGAATATCATCAATTTCATCTTCTTCAAACACATCTTCAGGAAATTCTGTATATAAATAGTATTTACCTTCAAAATGATAAAGCTTAGTCACTAAATCATCTAACCCTGGACGGCTTGAAAGCATAATAATATCTTCAAAATCTTTAAAAACGAGAAGAAATTCTAAAATTTCTTCCTCTAAGAGGATTTCTTCTTCCTCAAACTGCGCCGGATTAAAATGCTGGTCTAAAAGTTCTTCAATTTTTTCATCCACTGGAATATCTTTCATTTTATCACTAGGAAGTGGGAGCTCGAACTTTTGCCCATCTTTAGAAAGCTGTGCTTTAGTAACCAGAACCTCTAATCCCTTCTCAAGAGCTTGAACCTGAATCCAAAGCGGACCTTCAACTACAAACTCCTCTTCGCCATGCACTTCATCCATCATTTCCCAAAAGAGTTCTTCACTTCGTTCACGATTGTACCATATTTCTTCACGGTCAAATCCTCTTTCCTCAATATCTCCATAGGAAATGTAAAATTTAACAGTATTTTCGTTAATACGTTCAATCTCCACCATAACCTCTCCCTTCCGTTTACCAAATTGAAGGGACAAAATACCCCCAAGCAGATAATCCATCCTATTTGCCTTCTTAAAAAAGGAAATATTCTTGTACTTTCATTTTATGACAAAAGCACTAATATGGGAAATAAAAAAGGTGAAAAACTAAAAAACCATTAGAATGCCTATCGGTTATTATTATGATAGTTTATTTATTGTAGCAAAATGCCTTAAAAACCACAAATTTTTTGACTGCATAGCAAAAAGACCTTCAAACATGAAGGTCCTTTGATTTAATTAACCATCCGCTGCGCTTCCCTTAGTTGGAATGTACGCACTTTTCTTGGAAGAAATCGTCTAATTTCATCTTCGTTATAGCCAACCTGTAACCGTTTTTCATCAATAATAATAGGTCGACGTAACAGGCCTGGATTTTCTTTAATTAATCCAAACAAATCCTGAAGAGGCATTGAATCTAAATTAACATTCAATTTTTGAAAAGTCTTTGATCTAGTGGAAATAATTTCGTCTGTTCCATCTTCCGTCATACGAAGAATTGCTTTAATCTCCTCCATGGATAGTGGCTCAGAGAATATATTTCTTTCCGTGTATGGAATCTCATGCTCTTCTAACCATGATTTTGCTTTACGACATGATGTACAACTTGGTGAAGTGTATAGCGTTACCATCCTTCTTCACACTCCTCTATTATTTACGGATGTAATACTTTTAGTGATATATAAAAAAAAACTATTTTTAACATAAATTTTATAAATGTAATACAGTTGTAATTAAAATAATTATAAATAAGGAATTTCTATCGTTATTATACACCACTGATACTAAAAAAGGTATCCCTTTTTCCAATTATTATAGAAAGGCAAGAAAACCAGCACTCATATTATATTAGACGAATGATGGGAAGAAAAGTTTCAATAAATTAACGAATTCTCCATTAATTTTACCCAATCATTTTATTTTCTACCTAATAATGTTCGTTTATATTGTCCGGTTTTTTGTGGGTTTTATGAAGAATGTGGAATTTATTTCTTTGCTAAACAATTTTTGTACGGTATTAATTATTTTATAAGGATTTTATTCTCAATTAAAAAGCAGAAATGAAAACGCATACATTTTTCACTAAAACTTTGCCGGGTTTTAGCATTTACTCTTTCAATAAAGCATAAGTTCTTTTAAAATAAAATATAGGGGATATTTACAAAGGTTGATGAATATTTCGATTAGCAATAATGGAGGGATTTTGATCATGGCTGGTTACATAACAGATTTAACACTAGTTGCTTTATTAATTGTGGGAATCACTGCGTTAATGGGTGTTATTACAAACGGTATTGGTGAAAAAGTGTTTGGTGGCAAAAACCGTAGTGAATATGTAGATGAAAGTTCAAAATACCAAACAGGCTGGAAGGCTGTTGGGGGAAAAAGAAAATAAATATAAGGAAAAAACGATCTCCAAAAGCGAGATCGTTTTTTTTTAATGCTTCGATTGTGCCTTGTATTGTTTGAACTCTTTTTCCGAGCATAAAACAAAATGACCTGGGGTAACTTCTCTAAATTCAATTGCTTCGTTATCATCGTAATTATGAGAAGCAGGATCATATGATTTACGTTTTCTAGTTCGCTCACTAATCGGATCTGGAGCTGGAATTGCCGATAATAATGACTGAGTATAGGGATGAAGAGGATTTTTATAAAGCTCTTCTGCCGGTGCAAGCTCAACCATTTTTCCAAAGTACATAACACCAATACGATCACTGATGTATTTAACCATGGAAAGGTCATGTGCAATGAAAAGATAAGTTAATCCCTTTTCTTTTTGCAATTTTTTCATTAAGTTAACAACCTGTGCTTGGATAGAAACATCCAAAGCGGAAATCGGCTCATCGGCAATAATGAATTCAGGTTGTACCGCTAATGCACGTGCAATACCGATCCGTTGGCGTTGCCCACCACTAAATTCATGTGGATAGCGGTTAGCATGCTCTCTATTCAAACCAACAGTTTCTAATAGCTTATAAACCTGCTCAATACGGTCTTCCTTAGATTTTGCCAAACCATGAATATCAATTCCTTCGGCAATAACATCCGCAATCTTCAATCTAGGATTTAGAGATGCATATGGATCTTGGAAAATCATTTGCATTTTACGGTTAAAGTCCTTTAATTGCTTTTTAGACTTTTTCCCGTGAACGTCAACACCGTCATATAAGACTTCTCCACCTGTGGCATCGTATAGGCGGATAATCGTGCGCCCAGTTGTGGACTTACCACAACCGGACTCACCGACTAGTCCCATAACTTCACCTTTATAGATATCAAAAGAAACGTTATCAACGGCTTTTACTTCGTTCGCTTTACCTTCATTAAAATACTGTTTTAAATTTTTAATTTCAAGTAATTTATCTTGAGCCATTTAGTTTCCCTCCTTTTTTCCAGGGAATTGCCCAGTGGTTACTTTTTCTAATGTAGCCACACCTGCGTTACCAACATATTGGTTCTGACGTCTCTTAACAGCTTCAGGTGGTTCAACCTTTGGTGCATCCGGGTGTAATAACCACGTAGCTGCATAGTGTGTATCAGATACTTTAAAAAATGGTGGTTCTTGCTCTAAGTCAATCTTCATTACAAATGGGTTACGTGGTGCGAAAGCATCACCCTTTGGTGGATCTAATAAATCAGGCGGTGTTCCCGGAATAGAGAATAATTCCTCATCATGTGTATCCATGTCAGGCATAGAACTAATTAATCCCCAAGTATATGGATGTTGTGGATTGTAGAAGATTTCATCTGCTGTTCCAATTTCTACAATTTTCCCACCATACATAACAGCTACACGGTCTGCTACATTAGCAACAACACCAAGGTCATGTGTAATGAAAATGATTGATGTATCAATCTTCTTTTGTAAATCTTTCATTAATTCTAAAATTTGTGCTTGGATTGTAACATCCAATGCAGTTGTTGGTTCGTCCGCAATAAGAACCTTAGGATTACAAGCTAAGGCGATTGCAATAACAACCCTTTGTCTCATACCACCAGAGAATTGGTGTGGATATTGATTCACACGAATTTCAGGTTTAGGAATACCTACAAGCTTTAATAGATCAATTGCTCTTTCTTTTGCAGCATGTTTGCTCATATTTTGATGCTTGATAAGCGGTTCCATTATTTGGTTACCAATTTTCATAGTTGGATTTAAAGAAGTCATTGGATCCTGGAAAATCATTGAAATATCTTTCCCACGGATTTTTTGCATTTCTTTATCTTTTAGTTTTGTTAGATCTTTTCCGTCAAAAAGTATTTCACCACTTTTTATCTCTGAATTGTGTTCAGGAAGTAGACGCATAATTGACTTAGTTGTTACTGATTTTCCAGAACCTGATTCACCCACGATTGCAAGCGTTTCACCTTTTAATAAATCAAAGCTAACACCACGAATCGCTTGAACTTCACCAGAAAAAGTATGGAATGAGATATTTAAATCTTTAACTTGTAAAATTTTTTCCATTCAGTTCACCCGCCTTTTAATCACGCATTTTTGGATCAAGAGCATCACGTAATCCATCAGCTACTAAGTTAAAGCATACCATAATCAATGCAATCATAATGGAAGGAATAATCATTTGATATGGGAAAGCAATCATTGATTTATATCCCTCGTTTACCAATGTTCCTAAAGATGCATTTGGCTCTTGAAGACCTAGTCCAATGAAGCTTAAGAACGCTTCAAAGAAAATCGCATTTGGAATAGAGAACATGGTGTTAATGATAATGACACCAAACATATTTGGAATCATGTGTTTGAAAATAATTGAGCTATCAGAAGCTCCTAGTGTTTTTGCAGCCAAAACAAATTCCTGACCCTTAAACTTTAGTACTTGTGCACGAACTACACGAGCCATACTAGTCCATCCAGTTATTGTTAAGGCAATGATAATTGGAATAATACCAGGCTTAAGAACAAGAATCATTAATACAACGACAATTAGGTTAGGGATACCAACTATAACCTCAATTACCCGTTGCATGAATCCATCGACTTTTCCACCTAAATAACCAGAAACCGCCCCATAGGTAACACCAATCAACATATCAATTAACGCAGCCATAAAGGCGATGAAAAGGGAAACCTGTGTACCTTTCCATACACGCGCAAAAAGATCACGGCCTAAATTGTCTGTACCAAACCAATAATAGGCATCGACTTTACGGACTTCATATGCGTTATATTCTGTACCATCTCTGCGTGATAATGTTCCATCAAACGGTAGCCAATGGACATTTTCTAAACCTTGAATACGCGGTGGAAGGTTATTATGTTTAGTTGTTTGTGTGTCGTATGAATAAGGTGTAATAAGAGGTCCTATAAAAGCCATTAACAGTAAAATGACAAGGACAACTAAACTGACAACTGCACCTCTATTTTTACGAACACGCAACCAAGCATCCTGCCAGAAACTTAAGCTTGGCTTAGCAATCTTCTCACTTTTAGATGGGTCTATATGAGCAGGAGCAAACATATCTTTTGAGATGATTATTTCTTTATTGCTCATTTAGCTTTCCCCCCCGAAATACGAATACGTGGGTCGATTATTCCGTAAAGAATATCAACTACTAAAATAATGACTACGAATAAAACTGCAAATAAAATATTTGTTCCCATAATAACTGGATAATCGTTTACACTAATTGATTTAACAAACTGTTCACCCAATCCAGGAATACCAAAGATTCTTTCAATAACTAGTGAACCAGTCATTAATCCTACAGCCAATGGTCCCAAAACAGTAACAACTGGGATTAACGCATTTCTGAGAGCATGCTTCACACTGATTTGCCAATAGCTGGCACCTTTTGCCTTAGCAAGTGTAATATAGTCAGACCCTAGTACTTCAATCATTTCTGTACGCATAAAACGTGCAGCGATTGAAATTGGGAACATGGCTAACGCAATCGTTGGAAGGATGGTATATTCCGGACCTCTCCAAAACATTACTGGGAGCCACCCTAGTTTAACTGCAACGTAATACTGAAGCAGTCCAGCAAAAATAAAGGATGGAACCGACTTACCTACTACTGCAATGAAAGTTGAACCATAATCAAGCCAGGTATTTTGCTTTAAAGCAGAAACGACACCTAGCAGAATTCCAAAGAATGCACCAAAAAGCATAGCTTCCAATCCTAATGTTGCGGATGGTCCAATACGATTAGCGAGAAGTTCTGTTACAGGGGTATTATCAAATTGAAAGGAAATACCAAGATCACCTTTTACCATAGCACCTAAATAACTTAAATACTGAACAGGCACGGGGTCATTTAACCCATATTTTTCTAGCAAAAGGTCTTGCTGGAATTGTGAGAGTTTTTCAAAGTTATTAAATGGGCTTCCTGGAATAAGTTTCATGAGGAAAAAAGTAACTGATGCTACAATGAAAAGTGTAATTAACATATAAATCACACGTTGCAAGAGATATTTTGCCATGCCTACACCTCCTAATTGATGAAATCTTCAACATTTTTCGACAATTCTCATACAGGTAAAAAGAGAGTATATTGATGAAATATACTCTCTTCCTATTTGATTAGTATAGTTACTATTTTGTGATTTTAATCCACTGGTAACTATAGTCAGCACCAAATGCATGGTGAGCGAAACCTTTAACTTTAGGGTTGATCAATAGGTTTACAGAACGTTGGTAAAGTGGTGCAATTGCTGCATCATCTTCTAACAAGATTTTTTCTGCATCTTGTAATGCTTTCCAGCGCTCTTGTCCTTGTAACTCTTCACTAGCAGCTTTGATTAACTTATCAAATTCTGGATTTGAGTAATCCATGTGTTGTTGCTCTCCACCAGTGATCCAAAGATCCATATATGTCATTGGGTCAGCATAGTCTGGTCCCCAACCACCCATTAATAAATCGTATTCGAATTTATTTTCACGAGCGATACGGATTTTGAAAGGTACGCTTTCGATAGTAAGCTTTAATCCAGGAAGATTTTTCTCTAACTGGTCTTTAATGAATGCATCAGTAGTTTTTGCTGTTTCAGTATCTTGACCAACATAAGTGAACTTCACTTCTTTAACACCTAGTTCAGCTAAACCTTTATCCCAGTACTTCTTAGCTTCTTCTTTATTTGCCTTAGACCATTGGCCAGCAGTATCACGGAAATCTTTTCCATTTTCGTCAAAAGCGAAGCCTTTTGGTACTAAGAAATCAGCAACGATTGAACCGTTTGCTAATACATCGTCAACTAATGCTTTTTTGTCTACAGACAATGCAATAGCTTTACGGATGTTTTTGTTTTTCAAAGCAGGATTCTTTTCGTTCATTTTTAACCACCAGATTGATGGCTCTTGGTAACGTAATAATTCATCAGATCCTTCGTATTGTGAAAGGATTGCAGCTTGTGCAAGCTTTGGTGTAATGTCAGTTTCACCAGCAGTAAATGCGTTTGCAGATGCTTGTGGATCTTTTGACACGTTGAAGTTGATCTTTGTTAAAGTAACGTCTTTAGCATTTGTATAAGTTTCGTTCTTTTCTAATACCCACTCAGTTGCAGTTGGGCCATCCCACTTAGTCATTTTGAAAGGACCATTGTAAAGTAAGTGAGCAGCATCCTTCGCATAGTCAGCGCCTTGTGCTTCAACAAACTTTTGGTTTTGTGGGTAGAACAATTGGAAAGTGATATAAGACTCAATGTAAGGTAATGCTCTTACAAGAGTAATTTCTAAAGTATAATCGTCTAAAGCTTTGATACCAAGAT
Source organism: Neobacillus phoenicis (assembly GCF_047302305.1). Lineage (NCBI taxonomy): Bacteria > Bacillati > Bacillota > Bacilli > Caryophanales > Bacillaceae > Neobacillus > Neobacillus phoenicis. The sequence goes on from NZ_CP154847.1 coordinate 4,503,723, forward strand.
CTTCAAGCTTTGCTTTACCTTCAGAAATCTCAGTAGCGTTTTTGATTTTGCCCATCATGAAGTATGGACCATAAGGTGAAGCAGTATCTGGATTGATTGCACGTTGCCATGAATATACGAAATCATGAGCAGTTACAGGGTCACCATTTGACCATTTTGCATCTTGTCTTAATTTGATTGTTAAAACTGTTTTATCGTCGTTGTATGTTGGCATACCATCAGCTACTCCAGGAATAACCTTTTGGTCTGCATCTAAACGATATAAACCTTCGTTAGTAGCGTTTAACATTGTAAAACCTAATACATCTTCTGCCATTACACTGTCCATAGTAGGAATCTCAGCAGATTCTAATACATTAAGAACTTGCTCATCCGCTAATTTCTCTTCAGTGCCAGCAGTATTTTTGCCTTCATTCTTGGTCGTTTCTTTTTTATCACCGCCTGAACATGCTGCTAGGAACATGCTAAGTACTAGTGACAAAACTAAAAGTAGTGAAAGTTTTGATTTCTTCACTTGTAGACCTCCCTTTTCTATTATTCTGAAAAATTACTACATTCTCTATTATACATATTTTGAATTAATTGTACATTATTTTTTAAAATTTAATTTACAGATTAGATACAATTTTTACGTAATCATTACAAATAGCTATGATATAATTTAGACTTATACAGATTTTTATGTATAATAATCGATAGTTTCCCTTATTAAATCAATGATTTGGAGGTAATAAAATGAATCCTAGATTTAAGAAGAAAATTGTGGTTCTTGGACTAACCCAATTGTTAATAGTAATAATTTCCATCATTTTCAATAAAGAAATTTCCTTACTCAGCTATATCAATATATCTTTTTATATTTCCGCCATTCTTCTCCTAACATCGTTACTACTATATACAATACATTCTGGTTTTTACGATGTTATAGGCAAATCCTTTAATCTTGCCTTTACTAGAGGAGAGAATAAGAGGAAATTCGAGGAAATCCCAGCACTATCTGAATTGATTACGATTGATCAGAAACCCCTCCTTTTCTACGGATTAGTCAATGGATTACTCATGTTGGTAGCCCTTTGCCTATATTATTATTTGTAGACTTGAAACTAATTATGTTCTTCCTTTATAATTAGCATAATCAAATAAAATATGTTAGCGATGATAAAGATTAGTACGTATTTTCAATCGGTTAAGAGAGTTTGTGGCTGGTGTAAACAAACGCGAAAAAATACGGAATGGACTTTTGAGCTTCTACCTGAACCTTTTATTTAGGAAAATAGAAGTAGTAGGGATAGACGTGATCCTTACGTTAGTAGGACTCCAAAAGGCGACCAGCTATTTTGGAACTGAGTGACTCATATGAGTAATTTAGGGTGGTACCGCGAACCATTCGTCCCTATAGTAGTAGGGATGAATGGTTTTTTTTATATAACTTTTTAGGAGGATTCATAATGAAAACGATTTTTTCTGGTATTCAGCCCAGTGGTACAATTACACTTGGGAACTATATAGGGGCAATGATGCAGTTTGTTGAATTGCAACATGAATATAATTGCTACTTTTGTATCGTTGACCAACATGCGATAACAGTTCCCCAAGACCCTGTAACACTTCGTAAAAATATTCGAAGCTTAGCTGCGCTTTATATTGCTGTAGGGATTGATCCAAACAAGGCCTCTTTATTTATCCAATCAGAAGTACCTGCACACGCTCAAGCAGGATGGATGATGCAGTGTGTCTCTTATATTGGAGAATTGGAAAGAATGACACAATTTAAAGACAAATCAACAGGTAAAGAAGCTGTTTCAGCTAGTCTATTGACCTACCCGCCGCTAATGGCTGCAGATATTTTATTGTATAACACTGATCTTGTTCCAGTCGGAGAAGACCAGAAGCAACATATGGAATTAACACGTGACTTGGCAGAAAGATTTAACAAAAAGTATAATGATATCCTTACTGTACCCGAAATCAGTATTCCTAAGGTTGGTGCTCGAATTATGTCTCTCCAAGAGCCTACCAAAAAGATGAGTAAATCAGACCCAAATCAAAAGTCCTTTATTACTCCTTTAGATGACCCTAAACAGATCATTAAAAAAATAAAGAGCGCTGTGACGGATTCAGACGGAATTGTGAAATTTGATAAAGAAAATAAACCGGGTGTTTCCAATCTGCTATCCATTTATTCAATCTTGGCTAAGAAACCTATTGCCGAAATTGAGGAAATGTATATTGGCAAGGGATATGGAGATTTTAAAGGCGATTTAGCTGATGTGGTAGTTAATGTCTTTAAGCCAATTCAAGAGAAATATTATAACTTAATGGAATCAAGCGAACTGGATGATATTTTAGATCGTGGAGCTGAAAAGGCAAACATTGTGGCAAACAAGACCCTTAAAAAGATGGAAAACGCCATGGGTCTTGGCAGAAAGAGAAAATAACATAAAGTAAAAAAACAAAAGCCTGAGCCCAAAAGGATTTATTCCTTTTGGATCAGGCTTTTAGTTTACTTTAGGACCATGCTCCATTTCCCAAAGCTTCTCAAAAAATGGCTGTCCCTTAATTAAATTTTCACAAAAGGTTTCATGCCGTTTAGACCAACCGTACTTTGCTTCCTCGAATAGCTGTTCCCATGCTTCCTCAAAATTCAACTCTTGAATAGTCGAATATTTCTCAGGACACCATTCTGTAAACCAATACCTGACCTCTGCCTCATTATTTGATGAAAGCAACTGATCAAGAGCCATGAATAATAGTTGTTTTAACTGACGTTCTTTTCTTGTCAATCCTCTCATCAGTTCTGGTTCAGGTGAAAGAATATGAAAATCCTTTGTTTTCGGTTGTCCATAAAAATGATATTTTTTTGCTTCATGCTGACTAATCATTTCATAAACAAGCTGTTCCTGTCTTGGAATTAGTCTGCTTTTTCGAATAGGGATGGTATAGCCAATTGTATCTACTGCTAAAATCCCAGTCCCGTCGGTGACAACGAAACAATAATCAAGCTGGACTCTTTCATGGTTTTTTCTTAAGTATGCTTTCTGATAAATGTCATCTAGGAGCTGTTGAGGTAATTCTGATAAATCATTCTCGATGTAGTTAAATAGAATCGGCTCGATTTTTAAAAGTGGCACTTGGTCCAACAATTCCACTCCATCATCCTTACGCCATTCATGAAAGTGGCATACATTATAACCGTTTTCTTCCCCTTCAAACCAATTTACCCAAACATCATGAAGATACAACATTTTACAACCCCTCACTTCAAAAACTGTTTGTCAATCAGTATGGGCAGACCTTAGTTAAATTATTCCTTTATATATATTTTGCACCAGCTGTATTTATTAAATTATATATACTTGTCCTATTAATTTATCTTATGTATATGGTGAGTCTCCTGCAATTATGTTAGGAAATATATTGCTACATAACTTGGGATTATAAACTGCTTCTATGCGACTTTCTTCTCTTTCTTTCAGACAGTTTGTGCTCTTAGACTCCTTCTATGCGACCTTCTTCTCTTTATTTCAGCCAGATAGGGTTCATAGACTCCTTCTATGCGACCTTCTTCTCTTTCTTTCAGACAGATAGGGTTCATAGACTCCTTCTATACGACCTTCTTCTCTTTCCTTCAGCCAGATTGGGCTCATAGACGCCTTCTATGCGACCTTCTTCTCTTTCTTTCAGACAGTCTGGGCTCATAGACTTCTCCTATTGCCCTTCTTCTCCGTCCTATAACAAAAAAAATCTACCATGTCATAATGGTAGATTTTATCGTCTTGATTTTGGATTAAAGGCGTCTTTTAAGCCTTCACCGATAAAGTTGATCGATAATATAGTAGCGGTAATCGTTAAGGCAGGAGGCACCCAAATCCATAGTTTAAATTGGAGTACATCTGGTTCATTTGCTGAATTCAACATATTTCCCCAGCTTGGAATTTCTTGAGGAACACCAAAGCCTAAAAAGCTTAAGCCTGTTTCCGCAACAATCATTGTAGCAAATGTAATGGTCGCTTGTACAATAATAGTTGATAAAATGTTCGGTAATAGGTGTTTTACGATAATCTTTGCAGGAGAACAGCCAATTGATATTGCGGCTATAATGTATTCATTTTCTTTTTCAGCAAGAATCTTACTTCGAACTATCCTTGCAATTCCACCCCAGCTTAAAATGCTTATGGTTCCAATTAAAACCCACAACCCATTTACCTTTCCAAAAAGAATGGCATTTAAAACAATAACAAATACTATAAAAGGAAAGTTTAAGATAAAGTCAGTAAATCTCATTAATATACTATCTACTGCACCACCAAAATAGCCTGAAATCGAACCAATAATGGTCCCAAGGAATATGACAAATAGTGTACAGCTAAGGCCTACTAATAATGAAATTCGTCCACCATATAGTAACCTGGTAAATACATCTCTACCTGCCTTGTCTGTTCCTAGCCAATGTTTACTCGATGGCTCTAAAGACATCTGACCAATATTAATCCTGCCTACGTCTGCTGTGGTAATATACGGTGCAAGAAAAGAAACTATTGCCACAATGACTAGGAATACAAAGCTAATCATAGCCAGTTTGTTCTTTAAAAACTTTTTTCTAGCGATTGCCCACGGTGATAAACTTTTTTTCGGGGGTTCTGTACTAATATTAGGATTTTTCTGAGTTACAATTTCCATTTTTTCTCCCCCTAATCTAGCCTAATTCTCGGATCCACAACACCGTACAGTATGTCAGCTACAAGGTTGCCAACTAGTGTTAAGAAAGAGAATAACATTGTCAACGTCATTAAAACTGGATAATCCCTGGTACCAACAGATTGTAAGAATAGTTGTCCAAGACCTGGATAAGTAAAAATCGTTTCAGTGATAATCGCACCACTGATAATTGCAACTAAATCAAAACCTAAAAAAGTAATAAGTGGAATAATTGAGTTTCTTAAGATATGAACATTATAAATTTTTCTCTCAGGCGTTCCCTTTGCTCGTGCAGTACGAACAAAATCTTTTCGGCTATTATCGATTATATCGTTACGTAAAAATTGTGTATAGCTTGCCGTACTCAACAGTCCTAGGACTACTGCAGGAAGAAATACATGATGTAGGCGGCTTAACCAATATTCCAGTGTTCCATCGGTAACACCAATATCAACTGAGCCGTTTGATGGAAACCAACCTAATGTAAATGAAAAAAGGAAAATAGCAAAAACCCCGGCGATAAAAGATGGTATTGATAGTCCTAAATAATTTAATCCACCAATTAAATTATCCCCTAATGTATAGGGCTTTCTCCCAGCGTAAGAACCCATAAAAAAAGCAAGAATGTATGTGATTAATATAGAAGTAAAACCTAGTAGTAATGTATTAGGTATACGTTCTCCGATTACTTCTGCTGCAGGTATTTTAAAACGAGCTGACTTACCAAAATCCCCTTGAACAAAATCTCCAATCCAACGTCCATATTGCTGTGGTAACGGGTCATTATAACCCAGTTTTTCCCGCATATCGGCAATATATTGTGGGTCGGTATTCCTTGGGTCGATTTCCCCGCTTAGGGAATCTCCTGGCATCAATTTTGCCAAGGAAAAGACAACGATCGAAATGAGGAATAACATCGGAATCATGCCCAGAATTCTACGAAATGCATACTTCAGCATGTGCATTCTCCTTGTCTTTAAACTATGTTATATACATGTTGTATGTATCCAAAGTGTTCAAATGGGAGAGGGAAATTGGAAGCTGAATACTTCCTCCCTCATCCCATTGAACTCCTGGACTATTTCAATCCTATTAAGCAATTAACATAGTTTTTTGCATGTTAATCTTGTGTAATTATTGTTTAATCCACCATTCATTTGGACGGTTGTTACCAGAAACGTCGAACTTCACACCGTTCACGCGTTTGTTTATTGCCATTGTTTCTTCAAGCTCAGCAATTGGTAATACAGGAAGTTCCTTCATGAATAGTTTTTGCCATTGTACATAAAGGTCTTTACGCTTATCGTTATCAGTTCCTACTACACTAATATCAAGTGCTTGGTCTAATAACTTATCACTATCAGCATTTACCCAACGAGGGTAGTTCCAAAGTGATTTTGTTCCCCAAAGTGGAGTTGGATCTGGATCAGCACCTGTTGACCAGCCTCCGAAGAATACTTCCATTGATTTATCTGCTTTTTCAAGCATGTCATAGTATAGGTTAGCATCAGTCATAGTTAACTTAGTTTTTAAACCTACTTCTTCCCAATATTGAGTTAACGCTTTTGCACGTGATTCGAATGTTGGATTTGAAGTTGCATAGTGACTGAAGTTTACAACAAATTTCTTACCGTTTGGATCTTCACGGAAGCCATCGCCATCAACATCTTTGTATCCAGCTTCGTCTAATAATTCTTTTGCTTTCTTTGGATCATATTTGTATTGCTCTAAATCTTTATTGTCTGCTGCAATCCAGTGATTTGTTGGAATTGGACGGTTAACTGGTTTACCAACGCCAAAGAAGAATGCCTTAACCCACTCTTCGCGATTAATTGCATAGTACATTGCTTCACGTAGTTTTTTCTCTTGGTATTTTGGCTCGTTCATAACGTTTTTCTCGCCATCCCAAGTACCTAATCTGAAACCAACATAATAGTAGCTTACACCTGGGTAAGTAATTGTATTTACATTATCAAGTGCTCTTACTTGGTCGATAATGCTTGGGTGGAATGATGTCATATCAAGTGTACCGTTTTTAAGTTCACCAACAGAAAGTGATGGATCAATTACTTTTACAACAACTTTTTCAATGTGTGGTTTTCCACCAAAGTAGTCATCAAAGCGTTCCATTTCTACTGATTCACCAGGAACAACCTTAGTCACTTTAAATGGTCCTAAGCCTACTGGCTTTGTACGTACTTGTTCAGATCCCATCATGTCTTTAACTGCAATCCCTTTAAACGCAGTACGGTTCATAGGGTATGTCCAAAGGTTATCCAAGTTGTTTACACGGGCTTTATCAAATGTAATTTGGATATGGTAATCATCAATTACTTTAATACCTTCAATTTTATCTGTTTTTCCATCATGGAAATCTTGTGCACCTACGATATTTCTAACGTTATCAAAACGTGGACCTTCATAGTCTTTGTCAGCAACAGTGTATAAAGAGAATTCCCAGTCTTTTACTGATAATTCGTCACCATTGTGCCATTTAACGCCTTTTTTAATTTCAAAATCGAATACTTTATTGTCTTCTGTTTTCCAAGAAGCAATATGTGGCTGTGCCTTTAATTGTGCATCGTAATCAATTAGGTTTTCATCAAAGAAATCAATAACATATGCATCAGTTGTTGTTCCATAGAATGAATAGTTAAATTTGCCTTCTGGAGCTGAGTCAAGCGCGTATACTAACGTACCGCCATCCTGAGGTTTTTCTGCTGTTTCACCAGACTTACCTTCGTTTTCGTTTTTCTTTGTACTTGTTTTGTCACTGCTACACGCCGCCAAGAACGCTGATAGAACTAGCATTAATGCAGCAAGCATAAGCATACTTTTCTTCTTCATTGTTTTCCCCCCTAGAGAAATTTTATTTTTTCCTTTTTTAATAAAGGTGGCAAGCTACTCGATGAGAAGGCTTCACCTCCTTTAATATTGGTTTACTTTTGGAACATTCCTCCATTGCCATTGGGCAACGCGGATGGAATGGACATCCTGACGGTGGATTGATTGGGCTTGGTACATCGCCTTTTAGGATAATTCTCTCCTTTTTCACCCTTGGATCAGGGGATGGAATAGCCGATATTAAAGCCTGTGTGTATGGATGTAGTGGTTGTGCATAAAGGCTGTCCTTATCTGCAATCTCAACCATATTACCTAAATACATAACACCAATCCTATCGCTCATATGCTTCACAACACTTAAGTCATGGGCAATAAAGAGAAAGGTTAAATCGAATTCCTTTTGCAGGTCTTTTAAAAGATTTAAAACTTGCGATTGGACAGATACATCAAGTGCAGAAACAGGTTCATCCGCAATAATTAGTTTTGGCCTAAGGGCAAGGGCACGAGCGATACCAATTCTTTGCCGCTGACCGCCTGAAAATTCATGTGCATATTTATAATAAGCATCCTGTGGCAAACCTACTTTTGTTAATAAATCCATCACTTCTTGTTTTAATTCCTCTTTGCTTTTTCTTGAGAAATTATAAATAGGTTCTGCAATAATATCCCCGACCATTTGCATCGGATTCAACGAAGCATAAGGATCCTGAAACACCATTTGCATATCTTTCCGAATTTCTCTGAGGGACTTCCCAGATATATTCGTTATATTTTTTCCGTCAAATAGGATTTTGCCATCGGTGGGTTTTAACAATCGTAAAATCGTCCGCCCCGCAGTAGACTTACCACAGCCGGATTCACCAACTAGTCCAAGTGTTTCCCCTCTTTTAATTTCAAAAGAGATATTATCAACCGCTTTCACATTTCCAACTGTTCGTTTAAAAAAACCCCCTTTAACAGGATAATAGGTTTTTAGATTCTGAATTTCTAATAGGTTCTCTGAATGAGAGCCCTCCCGGTTCTTATGTACAGTTATGGTACTCATTTACTCACCCCTTGTCTTGGTTTACTAGTTTCATAAAGAAGGCAGGCAACTTCATGATGCTCCTCTGCTTCTGCTAGTTCAGGGGTAATAGTAAAACATTCAGGCATAGCTTTTGGACATCGATTGGCAAACCGGCAGCCCACTTTTGGCATATTAATGAGTGAAGGTACAATTCCTTGGATTGTGCTTAATCTTTCTTCCGTTTCCTCCATTTTTGGAATTGCTCCCAAAAGTAATGTAGTATAAGGATGTTTAGGATTATGAAAGAGTGTGTCTACATCCGTTCGTTCTACAATTTTCCCAGCATACATGACAATAACTTCATCACACATTTCCGCTACTACACCTAAATCATGTGTAATCAAAATAACGGACATATCATTTACTGATTGGATATCTTTTAATAGCTCCAAGATTTGTGCCTGCACCGTAACATCAAGCGCAGTAGTTGGCTCATCGGCAATTAATAGCTTAGGCTGGCAGGCAATGGCTATGGCAATCATGACCCTTTGTCTCATTCCACCTGACAATTGATGGGGATATTCGTCCACAATTTTTTCAGGTCGAGAGATCCCTACACTCTTTAAAAGTGCTATTGATTTTTGACGGGCCTCTTGTTTTGAAATTTTCATATGATTGAAAAGAACTTCTTGTAGTTGATAGCCAATTGTAAATACTGGATTTAAAGAGGTCATTGGCTCTTGGAAAATCATTGAAACGTCTTTTCCGCGAATTTTATTTATTTGTGATTCATTCATTTTCTCGAGATTTACACCATCGAAAATGATTTCACCAGATTTTACTTTTCCAATTCCTTTTGGAAGAAGCTGCATAATTGATAAACTCATAACAGATTTTCCACAGCCTGATTCACCCACAACACCAACAATTTGTCGAGGTTTAACAGTAAAAGAAACATTATCTACTGCGTTATAATCAGTACCCTCAATATCAAAGGCTGTCTCTAAATTTTTCACTTCGAGCAATGGTGCCTCTTTGAGTAACGGTTTTTTTATGCTCATAGTACACCTTCTTACTTTTTAAATTATTCTGTAAATTCTCTATATTCTAATAAAATTCTATTACTGAATTGTTACAATTGCAAGACTTTTTTACAATATTGATAATTTTCAATCTTGCAAAATTAAAAAAAGCCTGATTTAATAGGCTTTTTCAAGTTCAACTATTTTAGTCTTCAACATATTTGTAAGCTGGTATTTCAAAAGATAGTATTGTAGAATAATTATGATTTTTATAATATTTATTAATAATGTTATATCCAACAGCATACCCTAGTAATTTAGGTACTCTTCCCCCTCCGAATAATAGTTCGTCATGAACTCTTTCATTCTTTTTTATTTCTAATTGTTCTTTTAAAAATTTCTTCCAAAAATATGATATCTCTTTTTCAGTATACATACTGCACCAATCTGCCAAGTATTCCGCTCCGCATTGCCTAAATACTGTATATTCAGCTAAACCTTCTATTACCAATGAGTCTAAGAGTGTATAATCCTCCATTTTTTTGTTCATCTTACGGAGCCTGCATACATGATGATATTCATGGACGAACAATGCTTCGATTTCTTTTGCATCATCATGGGAGGAAAGAAATAAAAACATTTTATCAGGAAAGGAAACTCCTCCCTTCTTCCTGTCTGTTCTAATAAAAAGACTTCTAGATTGAGCTAGCGGAAAGAGAAATACAGGTATGTCCGGACCACTCCATTTAGCTTTATATTGACCCAGTAGACGTTCCACCTGATCCCATACTTTCTGTTCATTCATTTTGTGCAGGAAATCCTTTGAAGATCTCGAGGGCTGGTACATCCCAAAGTTTGATAATAGGTTGTAAATTTGTTTTGCTGTTTTCCCCTTGAAATACGGCTGAAGTTTTTCACATATTTTTATGGCATTATCAAAATCGTCCAACAGCCAGCTGTCTGTTCGTATTACTCCCATAATTCCCCACCTCCAATGAGCCCAATAGTCACTTTTATCCATTTTATGAATAAAAATATAAGAGGTTCTTAATACTTGTAGGAATTAAGGATGTAAAAAATCGACCAGACATATTGTCTGGTCGACCTACGGTTTTTATTCATATTTTTTAAACACGATGGTTGCGTTATGTCCACCGAAACCAAGAGAGTTGCTCATTGCAGCCTTGATTTCTTTTGAACGTGCCTTATTAACTACATAATCCAAATCACATTCAGGATCTGGAGTTTCATAATTAATGGTTGGTGGGAGTATGCTATCTCTCATCGCTAATACGGTAAAGATCGCTTCCACTCCACCAGCTGCACCTAATAGATGACCGGTCATTGATTTTGTTGAACTCATTGCAAGTTTATAGGCATGCTCACCGAAAACTTCTTTTACTGCTAATGTTTCAAATTTATCATTATATTCAGTACTTGTACCATGGGCATTAACATAATCTATATCTTGAGGTTGTAATCCACCATCATTAATGGCCATCTTCATTGCACGAGCACCGCCTTCACCACCAGGTGCAGGGGCAGTGATATGATAGGCATCACCTGTTGCTCCATAACCGACGATTTCGGCATAGATTTTAGCTCCTCGTGCAAGGGCATGTTCTAGCTCTTCCAAAATAATGATTCCGGCCCCTTCGCCCATGACAAAACCATCACGGTTTTTATCAAAAGGTCTGCTAGCCGTTGCTGGATCTGGATTTGTAGAGAGTGCTGTGTTTGCACAGAACCCAGCAACAGACATTTTTGTGATTGGTGCTTCAGCGCCGCCTGTTACCATAACATCCGCATCACCGCGTTGAATAACTTTAAATGCATCTCCAATGGAATTCGTTCCAGTTGCACATGCTGTAACTGTACATGAATTAAATCCTCTTGCACCTAGGGTAATTGACACCTGGCCAGTTGCCATATCAGGAATTAACATTGGAACAAAAAATGGACTTACTCGCTTATAACCCCTTTTTTGGAAGGTTTCATATTGTTGTTCGAATGTTTCCATTCCTCCAATACCAGACCCGATCCACACACCAACACGTTCTGAATTCTCTTCATTAATAGTTAGGTCGGCGTCCTTAACTGCCATTAATGCACTCGCTACGGCATATTGCGTAAAACGGTCCATTTTTCGAGCTTCTTTTCTATCCATAAACAATTCTGGATTAAAGTCTTTTAACTCCGCAGCCACCTTTGCTGGGTATTCGTCTGCATTGACTCTTGTCAATGGACCAATACCTGATTTCCCCTCAACAATACCCTTCCATGTTGTTTCAACATCGTTACCAAGCGGCGTCACCGCTCCAACGCCTGTTACTACAACCCTACGCTTTTCCATTTGTACATCTCCTTTTCAACTAGCTTTTCCCTTTTTGTTATAGTAAGTGTTATTTTGAAGTAATTCAACTTTCTATAAAAATCCATAAGTAACTTTACAAGTAATTCTTTATTTTCCCCAGCGAATTGCAATGGCTCCCCATGTCAAGCCACCACCAAAGCCTACCATGACGATGACATCATCATCTTTAATTTTCCCTGCCTCCAATTCCTCTACAATAGAAATAGGAATAGATGCAGCTGATGTATTTCCATATTTATGAACGGTTTTAGACATTTTTTCAACAGGTAGTTCTAATCTTTGTCTGGATGCTTCCATGATTCGAATATTTGCTTGATGTGGTATTAAGAAATCAACATCCTCTTTCGTTAAACCTGCCTTCTCCAGAACATTCAAGCTGCTTTCTCCCATTTGTCTAACAGCAAACTTAAATACTTCTCTACCATTCATAATGATGTATTCGTCTTGGTATAAGTGCTTTGCTCCTGTACCGTCAGCGCCTAGCTCAAAAGATAAAATTCCGCGATTCTCTGAAACTGGGCCCAAAATAGCAGCCCCGGCGCCATCTCCAAAAAGAACCGCAGTATTTCGATCATTCCAGTCAGTAATTTTTGAAAGTTTTTCAACACCAACGACTAGAACATATTTATATACTTCAGTTTCGATAAACTGCTTTGCAGTAACCATCCCATACATAAAACCAGCACATGCTGCACTAATATCCATTGCAGCAGCCTTCGTTGCACCTAGTTTCTCTTGAATCCGACAAGCAACTGAAGGGAATGGTGTATCAGGTGTTACCGTAGCGACCAAAATTAAATCGATTTCCTCTGCAGTAATACCAGCATGTTTCATCGCCTCTTGAGCTGCTGCTAACGCCATATCTGATGTATTCACATCATCCGCAGCAATTCTTCGTTCTTCAATTCCTGTTCTGGTACGAATCCATTCATCAGAGGTATCCATCATTTTCTCTAAATCCTGATTAGTGACTATCTTCTCTGGTAAATACCTACCAATTCCGACAATACCAGCTCTCACACATTCCAACTCCTTTTTATTTAACTAACTCTTTATCCAAAAATTAATATCAATTATTATGACTTGGTACTAATTTTATCAAATAGACCCCATTTTAAGCAACTGTTTCTTCTTCTATATTCTCCGCTAATGTACATTCCTTTTATTTGTTTGGTCATATTCTAAAATAAATAGGAAATAAAAAGGAGGATGCAAGTATGGAAGAACGGAAGCACGATGAGCGAAAAGAGTCAGACCGTTTTACTAGTTTAATGTTTGGCCCCGGTAGACAACAACCTAGTCGGGACCATCAGACACAGGAATCTCCTCGTCAGCAGTCTACGATTGATTATGAAGAACTAATGAACAATATTGATACATTAATGGAATCTATGAAGGGATTTAAACCCTTATTTCAAAAAGTATATCCATATATCGAACAATTATGGAAAAAAAAATAAGGCTGACTCATAAAGGGTCAGCCTTTCAGCATTATGATTGTTTCAATTCATTTAGAGCACTTTCTCTTCCTAATTCATATGCCTCTTCCATTACTTTAGTAAATAGGTTCATAAATGGTTGGATTAATTCCATCGATAATTCTACCCCAGCCTGATCCAATTGTTCTTTTGCCTCTGGTAAATACTTCATCGCGATTTGCATAAATTGTAATGTGTGATCTTGATTGTTCATTATGTACTCCTTTTAAAAATATTATTTAGGCAATTTGCCTGTTTCCTTGTAATCATCAATGTGCTTGTTCATTTTCTGGATGAACTCTTTCTTAACTAAAGGGCTGTACTTTCCAAGTGAGATGACGTTATCTTGAAAGTCAAAGGAAAGATTTCCTGATTCTAGTTCACCTTTATTGTATTGATCTGCCACTTTTTCATATAACTTATCAACCTGTTGAATCGTACTTGTTAAAACGGTGGATTCTCCCAAGTCAGACTGGTCTGATACGTAGCCGATTACATAAAGACCTTGTTCCTTCACTCTTTCAATAACCGGAACGTTATAACCATCCCCTGCAGGGTACACCACATCAACACCATTTGCTAACATACGATCAACTAATTGGAGCGCCTTAGTTTCATCATCCCAATTTCCGACATATTCTATGCTCACATGGGTTTGATTATTTTCAGCTAGAGCTCCCTGGTAAAACCCTTCAATTTCTGGTTGCCACTCATATGCGGCCAACACTCCCACTTTATGTTGTTTAGACATATGGGCAGCAACCATCCCTCCAAAAAAGCCCATTGCATGCGCTTTAAAGTTAAGGCTAGTTGTATTTGAATTCTTTGCATCTCCATTAAAGCTGACAAAATGAATCTTGGGATAGTCTTTAGAGATTTTATTAAAGTACTCAGCGTATTCTGCTCCATGACCAAAAATTAAGTTAACCCCTTTTTGGTCAAATTCTTCAACCGCACGTTTAACTACGGCCTCCGAATTCATCCCTTCTTTATAAAATACATCAACGTTAAATTTTGATTGTATTTTTAACATACCTTTAAATCCCTTTGTTCCCCATACTTGATCATTTACCGTCTCAGGAACTAGCAAGCCTACCTTTTGCAATTTTCCTGTAGACTTTGTTTCCCCGCAAGCTCCAAGTAAAAGAAGACATAAAAGAATGACTCCGAAACGCTTTAGCATTCCATGCAACTCCTTAATACATCGGCCATATCTACAACGAATTCTTTTATCTTTCTCATATTGTGAACATTATGCTATGTGAAAGGACCGTTTTTCCCTTAATTCTACTCTTTGTACTATAAAATGAAAAGACACATTTTTCCTTTTTATAAATTACCCTGATATAAACGACGAACATGCTCTACTTGCTGGGTTATAGAATCAGCGATTGGAGTAATGTGTCGAACAGGTACAGTTACCATTTGGTTTTCAATTTTTACTGGCTCTGATACGTCCTGTATAGAAAGGCTTTCATCAATTTGAAGGTACGAAGCGCACTTAGACCAGTATTCTTTTTTGCCACTTTGTAACACATATTTACCTGACTTCTCTGATGCTACCAGTTCAAAGATAGATTCTACTGCATCACAAACAAAAAGAATATCCTTTGTCCATTCTCGATCACCTTTTTGTATTTCTATCCTTTGTATTTTTGAAAGGATGGATTGTTGAAAAAGGAATGTCTCTGGCTGCCAAGGGCCATAGATGGCCGGCAGATAAAAAACATGCATGCTTTCAGCTATACGACTAATCTGTTCTAAAAAACTCCCTAATTGTCTTTCATTACTTGAACCTAGCTCTTGAATTGGGAGCAAACAAACGATTTCGATATTTTTATTATTTTTCTCAATATAGTTCACGATCGGTTTCATAACGCTTTTCTTTAAGAAGCGGGTTTCTTTATTCATCATGTATAGGTCATAGATTGAAAAGACAAGTACGGTTTTTGACTTTTCCAGTTCTCTCTCCTTTTCCCACTTAGAGAAGGATTGCTCGCTAAAGTTTGCATTTCGACCTACCTCGAGTCTTTTCTCCTCATAGAATGGAATTTCGTCTTTATCCTCAAAAGTAATGCCCACCACTTCGATCCCCTGGTTTAAAAGGGTTTGGCTTGTATGAAAGCTTACAAAATCATATATACCAAATATAATAGCCTTGTCCATTAACGCTTCCTCCCCAATTATCCTTATTGAATCCTATGCTTCTTAATAAGGAATTATTTCTTTTGGGGAGAAGCGAGTATTAAAGGACATTTTCATGACTGTTGAAAAACTTAATGATTATTTTTCCTAGCTGCGGTTTTTTTTCAGGAAGAATAAAAGTGGGATTAATTTCAAAAGTGCTGGTCATCTGCTGGTACAATTTTGACTGGGAATATGATTTCCCGCCTGATAAAATTTGAATGATTTTTATTGGACAGTTCTCTTCAAGATGAATAGAGTCTTCTAGACTATTAATCTTACCTTCCACTTCTTTCTGGTCCAAATGATATGCGGCAGCTAATTCTCTCATCAGTTTTTTATAAAAGAACTTATGCTCTTTTTCGAGTTCAAGATGATGCTTTAAGGATAGGATTGGATTAAGCAGGATAATCGATCGAATACTGTCTTTCATTTTTTCCATTAATCGAAGAGCCACAAGTGCACCCATTCCTTCTGCCAAGATATGAACTTTATTGTTAATGATCTCGTTACGGATTACATGGTGATATAACCTTTGAGCAAGCTCGACAGCACTTTCGCTCCCCCAGTTTCGCCCATAAAGATTTGAGGAAAAAATGGTGTACCCTTTTTCTTTTAGTTCATTGATAATAGCTAGCTTTCCTTCATTTTGTGTCCAGAAGCATTTATTTTCATCCACAAAATGCCTTTCATCTCCAATAATTAAGATCCCAAATCCTGTGGGCTTTTCAGGGTAATGAATGATGTTCCATTGGGTATCCATAAGAAAATTTCGATGTTCCATTGATAAATCTCCTTTTACATATTTCCTCAAGGTATTGTATGCTATTTCACAAAAGATGAAAGGGAGTTTGCCCATTTTTACCTGAAAAACAAAAAGCTGATTTTTCTATATTTTTTTGATTCTGTATGGTAATATAAATGATGATGTAAAATAAGTATGAGGTGAATAATTGTGCAATATTTTTGGACATTTTTCTGGTCATTTCTTTTAGTACAGATGCTTACATATGTTATTAGCTCTATGTCAGGAGTAAGTTTTGACTTTGCTACTGGTTCTATTGCTGCAGTTGTCGTTACGATTCTAATTTTCGTTGTTTCTGCAGTTATTCCAAATGAACCAGTTGAGAAACACTAATAAGCAAACCGTCCGTTTGGGAATGTAAAAAAAGAGGCTGACTCCTTAAACTTTAGAGTCAGTCTCTTTTTACTTTTTAGCCATTAAAGCTCACGAACCTTTAAACTTACTTCCCCATTTTCAATGACAATTTCCACTGATGAATGTTCATGTACATGCCCAGCTATTATTTCACGAGCGAGTTTCGTTTCAATATTCCTTTGTATATACCGTTTTAATGGTCTTGCACCATATATAGGATCAAAACCATTCTCAGCAATAAATTCTTTTGCATCCTCTCGAATCGAAATTTCAATATGCTGCTGCCTTACCCTCTTTTGGAGTTCCTTCATCATTTTGACCACAATATTTTTAATTTCTCCTAATGACAGAGGTTTAAAAAGAATGGTTTCATCAATTCTATTTAAAAATTCAGGACGGAAATGCGCTCTTAGTTGGTTCATCACATTGTTTCTTGTATCCTCCGAAATACCCATTTCATTATCTCTTCGGTCCAGTAAAAAATGTGATCCAATATTGGAGGTCATAATAATCACTGTATTCTTAAAGTCCACTACCCGGCCTTGTGAATCAGTTATTCGTCCATCATCTAGTGCTTGCAAGAGAATATTGAATACCTCTGGATGAGCCTTTTCAATTTCGTCCATCAAGATCACGGAATAAGGTCGCCTTCTCACAGCTTCTGTCAATTGTCCGCCTTCTTCATACCCTATATAGCCAGGAGGTGCACCGATTAAACGTGAAACTGCATGTTTCTCCATGTATTCCGACATATCAATACGGATAATATGTTCCTCGCTGTCAAATAACGATTCAGCCAATGCCTTTGCAAGTTCTGTTTTTCCTACACCTGTAGGACCTAAAAATAAGAACGATCCAATTGGTCGATTAGGGTCTTTAATTCCCGCCCGTGCTCTAAGTACAGCATCAGCCACTAAGTTGACTGCTTCTGCTTGTCCAATGACTCTTTCATGTAATATAGACTCCAATTTTAACAGCTTTTCTCTTTCTCCCTCAACCAGTTTAGAAAGTGGAATCCCTGTCCATCTGGATACTATATTTGAAATTTCTTCCCCCGTTACCTCTTCACGAAGCAGACGATCATCTTTTACGATGGCTTGCTCTAACTCTTTCAGTTCTTTTTCTGCTAAGGGAATTTGTCCATGGCGAAGCTCGGCTGCACGGTTTAAATCATATTGATCTTCTGCCTGTTGGAGCTCCCTCCTAAGTTTTTCAAGTTGTTCCCTTTTCTCCTGTAATTTCTGAATACCTTGCTTTTCTTGAAGCCACTTTGCTTTCTTTGTATTCGCTTGCTCTTTTAAGTCGGCCAATTCCTTTTGAAGTGTTTCCAGTCTAACTTTACTGCCTTCATCACTTTCTTTTCTTAATGCCGCTTCCTCGATTTCCAATTGCATAACCCGCCGTGTGACCTCATCAAGTTCGGTAGGCATTGAATCAATTTCCGTTCGAATTAAGGCACAGGCTTCGTCTACAAGGTCAATAGCCTTATCTGGTAAAAACCGATCTGTAATATACCGATCTGACAACGTCGCAGCAGCTACAAGTGCATGATCATGGATTTTCACCCCATGGTGAACTTCGAACCTTTCCTTTAAACCTCTTAAAATGGAAATCGTATCTTCAACATTTGGTTCTTGCACGAGAACCTGCTGGAATCTCCGTTCAAGTGCTGGATCCTTTTCGATATATTTTCGGTGTTCATCAAGGGTAGTGGCACCTATACAATGAAGTTCCCCTCGAGCAAGCATTGGTTTTAACATATTACCTGCATCCATTGCCCCTTCGGTCTTGCCTGCCCCTACAATAGTATGAATTTCATCTATAAAAAGCAGGATTCGCCCTTCGCTTTTTTTGATTTCATTTAACACAGCTTTTAACCTTTCTTCAAATTCCCCCCTAAATTTAGCACCGGCAATTAGCGCACTCATATCTAAAGAAAAGATTGTTTTGTCTTTTAGACCTTCCGGTACATCCTTTCGGACAATGCGCTGGGCTAACCCTTCAACTATAGCTGTTTTACCTACCCCTGGTTCGCCAATTAAAACAGGATTATTTTTTGTTTTTCTCGATAAAATCCTGATGACATTACGAATTTCTGTGTCCCTTCCGATTACTGGATCTAGTTTCCCTGCTCTGACCTCAGCAACTAGGTCTCTTCCATATTTCTTTAGTGCATCATATCCTGCTTCCGGATTTTGCGAAGTCACTCTCTGGTTCCCCCTTATCTCTTTTATCGCCTTTAATACAGTACCTGGCTCTTCTCCTAATGATTGTAGAATTTTTTTCATTTCAGAATCATTTGCATAGCATGCTGCCAACATTATGTGTTCAACCGATATATACTCATCACCAAATTTAGCTGCAAATTCTTCAGCTCTAACGATCAACTTTTGCAGCTTTGCTGTTATATATAATTTCCCTTGTTCAACGCCACTTCCAGTGACCTGAGGTTTTTTAGATATTGACTCTCTCCATTTTCTTTGAACCTTCTCAACGGACAAACCGGTCCTTTCAAGGATAGATACAATGAGACTATCCTCCTGATCCATTAACGCCAAGAATAAATGGGGTTCATCCACCTCTTGATGATTATTTTTAACAGCTAAAGATTGTGCATCCATTAATCCTTTTTGTAAACGTTCTGTCATTCGGTTTAAGTCCATACATCTCACTCCTTTATTTGACCATTTTTGACCTTAATATAATTATAAAACATTTCTCTAAAAGAAGTAAAATTTTCCGCAATAGAAAAGCCACCCGTTTGGATGACTTTTCATGATACATTAAGGTTTTCTTTGGTAGGTCCATACACGTTCATCATTGGACGTTTCTGGAAAACGGTCTCCAGCTTTAAGCTTTATTTTTTTGGGGTTGTTGACAGTGCTTCCTGTGTCGCCCACCTCAATGTAAATTCCATTATTCGGTGCTTTTTTTCCTGATTTAAACTGGTGATTTTGTCCCATTTTCTTCCCTCCTTGTCGTCTACAGTTTTATTATTTCCTTTTCGTTAAAGGCCATTAAAGGAATTTACTGCAAGTTTTCACAAAGTTCGACATTATTTCCTAAGAAATATTATGAAAGCTTTTTAAAATATGACGATTGTATGAATTTATTGTACATTTATTGCTAAATATTCTTTGTTAACAATATAATTATAGTAAAAATATCCTTATATAATTTGACTGTGCTTTTATTATGAAACGGTTATTTGAACCTTTAAAGGTGGTTATTTGTATGCAGTCAGTAAAAGAAATACCCGTAACACTCTCCCATCTCTTTGATACGGTTCACCATATTAGAAAGATCGAAAAAGGTACCTTTCTTTTTCAAGAAGGATCAAACGCAGATGAATTATATATTGTTCGAAGTGGAATCCTGCAAATTAGTAAAATTATTCCTGACGGTAGAGAATTAACTCTAAGAATGTGCTCAAATGGCGAACTTGTAGGGGAGTTAAATTTATTCTCTCCAACTTCAAAATTTTTATTAAGTGCACGTGTAGTTGAAAGTGGAGAAGTAGCTGTTATTAAGAAAGAAACACTTGAGGAAAAGCTCTCACAAGATCTTCCACTTTCCTTTGAGTTTATCCAATGGATGAGTCAACAATATCGGAAAACCCAAACTAAATTTCGAGATTTAGTACTTCACGGAAAAAAAGGAGCATTGTATTCAACCTTAATTCGAATAAGTAATAGTTATGGTATAAAAACAAATAAAGGAATCTTAGTGGAACTTCCTTTAACAAATCAAGAATTAGCTAATTTCTGTGGGACCTCTCGTGAAGTGGTAAATCGGCTTCTTAGTGATTTAAGAAGAACAAATATGATTTCAATTGATAAAGGAATAATTACTATTCATGATATAGATTATTTAAAAAGGGAAATCGATTGCGAGGATTGTCCTATTGAAATATGTAAGGTGGATTAAGCAAGATTATATTGTACAAAAAAAACGGTCCACTCAGACCGATTTTTTTTGTACCTTTTCCTGAATATATTGGATAGTCCACCGAATAGCCATTTCCTCGCTGATTAAAAAGGATGGACCAGCCCACTTTTCTTTCACCAGTTCCTTTATTTCATTATTCCAAGAAATCACCGCTAATATATTGTTCACTTTTCCGATTAGTTGAAGGTCTGAGGTTTCTCTTACTACTAATAGCTTGGGATAATGCTCTTGCTTATATCCTTCAACTAGTATGACATCTGGCTTAAAGAATTTCATAAGCTCTACTTGATCATCAAGATTGCAAACGATGGCTTCTGCTTGAAGAAGTAGCCTTCCTCCTCCTTCTACAATGGAAGCAAGTGCACCCGAGATTAGATGTTTGCCTGTATCCTTTGACATAGGTGCATCGGGCTTACCGCCATGTCCATGATGCTTAATGGTTACTGTCTGTAAGTGATCTTTTTTTAATTGTTCCAGCAACTTTAATGTAAAAGTAGTTTTGCCACTATTTTGAAACCCTACAATTTGAAAAACAACAGGATTTACCAAGGCCACTCACTACCTGATTGATCCTCCAATAAAAGGACTTCTACTTCACAGCCTGCTGTAAAACCTCTTGTTCCACCTGGCAGAATCATTAATGAATTGGCGCCAGCTAAGCTCATAATAATGTTAGATTTGTCAAGACCGCTCGGTGTAGATTTTAGTCTGCCTTCTTCTATGAATGTTGAACTTCGTACAAACCTTGTAAATGGATTGGCTTTAGGAAAGTCTACTTCAAGTACAGCCAATTCTTTCCGCAAATGCGGTTTTTCCGAAAATAACATTCTCCGAAGGATTGGGCGCGCAAACAGTTCAAATCCAACGTAACAGGCTGAAGGATTACCAGAAAGCCCAAATAAAATCTTATCTTTATATCGAGCAACCGTAGTTACACTCCCCGGCCGCATAGCCACCTTATTAAACAACACTTCTGCTCCTAGTTTTTCATAAATAGCCGGAAGGTAATCAAAATCTCCTACAGATACTCCTCCAGTTGTTATAAGAACGTCTACTTTATCTAATGCATCCTTAACTGCATCAAAGCAGGTATCAAATTCATCGGGCAATTTACCAAAGTATTGGACAATTCCACCTGCTCTTTCAATCTGTGCACAAATCATGTGTGAATTACTATTACGAATTTTCCCAGGAACTAATTCTTCATACACTTCTAATAACTCTGTACCCGTCGCAAATAGACCAACAACTGGCTTTTTAGCTACTGGTACATTTTGATAACCGAAAGTCGCAAGCATGGCTTGAATCCCCGGGTTGATGAGTGTCCCTTTTTTAACAAGGACTTCGCCTTGTTTCGCATCTTCCCCTATGAAGGAAACATTATCCCCCTTCTTAAATGGACGCTTAATAGCCATGAATGGAATTCCATTCTTTTCATAATCCTTCGCTAACTCAAACATAACAACTGCATCGGTTCCCTCAGGCATCATAGCCCCGGTCATAATTCGAACAGCCTGATTTTGACCAACAACTTTGGTTGAAACCATCCCGGCTCCAATATGATCTACTACTTCAAATTCTAGAGGATTGGATTGAGAAGCCTGAATCGTATCAATAGATCTAACAGCAAAGCCATCATATGGCGCCCTGTCAAAATGAGGCACATCACTGGTTGCAATTAAATCTTCCGATAAAAAACGGCCATAGCTATCATTTATGGATATGTGCTCCGTCGCACCATGTAATTGGAATTCCATGATCTTTTTAACCGCTTCTCCTATTGGGATAGGGTTTCTTCTTTCTAACATCCTTCTCACTCCTGCCTAAAACGGGTAGTTTAAATTTATGTACAATATATGAACTACTATACATTATAAGCCTATAGAAACCTTGCTAATATATCAAATATCACAAATTGGATAAATCTTACCTTAAAAAAACAAAAAATCATATTGAATGTGTGATTTAGGTCACCTAGTTTCCACTCTAATTCCATTATGCTTATATCAAGAAAACAAACAGATTCAAATTTTAAGGAGGATTTTTTATGACTTTCCCATTTACATCTAATTCATTAGTTAAAGATATTGTAAACGAATTACCAAAAACAAGTGATGTGTTTAAGAAAAACCGTATTGATTTCTGCTGTGGTGGAAATATTCCGTTGTCTGAAGCAGCCGCCCAAAATGGCCTCAATACCGATCATTTACTTACAGAATTAAAGGAAGTATTCACAAAATATGAAAACGAAGAGAAAAATGTAGAGGTTTGGACTGATTCCGATTCTAATACAATTATTGACCACGTCATCACTAATTATCACCGTGTTTCTGATGAAGAACTAACTATGCTAAGTCCTTATGTAACAAAGGTCTCTCGCGTACATGGTGATAATCACCCAGAACTTTTAAAGGTGTATGAGCTTTTTTATGAATTTAAAAAGGAATTGATTGAGCATATGAAAAAGGAAGAAGCTGTAGTCTTCCCATTAATTAAGCAACTTGCGGATGGCACAGTGGAAAACCGTGAAGAAGCCATCCAAATGATTGTTGAACTTGAAAAAGAACATGATCATGCAGGTGAAATTCTGAGAGAAATCCGGGCAGTGACATCTGATTATACGCTTCCATTAGATGCTTGTGGTACGTACCGCTTAGTCTATGCTCGTTTGGAAGCACTAGAGGGACTAACCTTCATGCATGTACACTTAGAAAATAATATCTTATTCCCACGCTACCTATAATTATCTAAGAGGCTGTCTCAGACAGATGTCGAGACAGCCTCTTTTTTGTACAATGAAAAACCCTCTTATTTACTAAGAGAGTTTTTCATTTCTTTAATATAGTTGGAAGACTATCCTCCAATATAAGACATCTCAATCTTTTTGCGGTTCTTCGTTGTCTCCGCCGTTCTTTCATCCGAATATCGATCTTCCCGCCCATTCCAAATAGCCGTTACTCTATTACGGATTTCTTCATCACTAGCACCATTACGCATGAAATTTCGAATATCATGGCCATTCCCATTGAATAGGCATGTAAATATTTGACCATTGGCTGAAAGTCGTGAACGTGTGCAGCTGGAACAAAATGATTCAGAAACGGATGTAATGAATCCTACGTTACCGTTCGTATCCTTATAACGATAAAGCTTGGCTACTTCCCCGAAATATGCGGGGTCAACTGCCTCTAGCTCAAAATGCTCTTTTAGTAAATAGTACATTTCCTTCTTGGTAACAACGTCGTCCATTTTCCACCCATTTGTAGAGCCTACATCCATAAACTCAATATAACGTAATTCCAATCCATTGTTTTTGCAGTATTCTGCCATTGGAATAATCTCTGAATCGTTCAGTCCCTTTTTAACTACCATGTTGATTTTGACACCTAGACCTGCTTGTTTAGCTGCTTCAATCCCTTCTAAAACCGGGCCAGTCCCAACACCTCGTCCATTTATTTCGCCGAACAACTCATCATTCAAGGTATCAAGACTAACATTGACCCTTTTTAAACCAGCCTTTTTTAAGTCCATCGCTAATTTTGGAAGCAGGACGCCGTTTGTAGTCAACCCGATGTCACTTAACCCTTCAATAGCTGATAACTTTTCAACAAGTATAGGCATATCTCTTCGGAGAAGTGGTTCTCCGCCTGTTAAACGGATTTTTTCAACACCTAAGCTAACAAAAATCTTAGCAAGACGTTCAATTTCCTCGTAGGTAAGCAACGCTGTCTTAGGAAGAAATTCAAAATCGGGCCCAAATTGATCTGCTGGCATACAGTATTGGCAGCGAAAATTACAACGGTCAATGACGGATATTCTTAAATCACGTAATGGTCTGTTAAATTTATCTTTTATAATGGTTTTTTCCATTCGGTATCAACTCCATTTAAGGAAGCAATTTACTTATAAGTGTAGCAGTCTTTTGGATTGAAAGCTGTTACTTTATTCACTATAAATATACTTTTAATATAATTCTTATCTTAACAGATGTTTAATGATGAAGAAATGATTGTTTTTGGAAATATCCGAGCCTGACATCGTTTAGAAAAAAAATCTGCATGAGTTTTCACTATATTGTCATTGTTTACCCCAATTTATTGCTTAATCATGGGATAGAATGATACTAATGAATCCTTAATAAAAATTGACAGGTATAAAAATATGTTCTTGAGGTGAAACGGATGACAACTACAATGAAACCTACTCATTCCATAGAGATAAAAGAATTACTTCGATTTGCTGATCGGAAATTTAGAAGTGAAAGAGGAAGCTTCTTATTTCAGGAAGGGATGAAAGCAGATGAACTTTACATTATCATCTCCGGAAAAGTTCAAATCAGCAAAATAACAACAGATGGACGTGAACTATCTTTAAGAATTTGCGGTGCAAATGATATTTGTGGTGAATTGACACTCTTTACAGATAATCCAAGGTACTTATTAAGTGCGAAGGTACTTGAAGAAGGAGAAATTGTAGCCATAAAAAAAGAAGTGATTGAAAGTGAAATTTTTCAAAATAGTAAGTTGGCTTTTGAATTTATGAAGTGGATGAGCGATCACTTCCGAAAAACACAAACAAAATTTCGTGATCTTGTATTAAATGGAAAACGCGGCGCGCTCTTTTCAACATTAATTCGTATGTCTAATAGCTACGGTATTCAGAAAGATAATGTAATCTTAATTGACCTACCTCTAACTAATCAAGAGCTCGCCAATTTCTGTGGGACTTCTCGAGAAAGTACCAATCGGATCCTTAGTGACTTAAAGAAAGATAATATTATTTCTATAAAGCGTGGTAAAATATCTATTTTAGATCTTCAATATTTAAAAGACGAAATCGGCTGCGAAAATTGTTCTGCCGTATATTGCAATATTGAATAGCTGTTATTGATTCAAGAGGCTGACTTTTATGGTCAGCCTCTTTATATTCACCCTATTATTTTTGAACCTGTTTTTCTCTTAATGCTTTTGGAATATATACACAGAACGGCTCACTTTCAAGATAATCCCCCGTCATAGCATAGGCCCTTGACCTTGAACCACCACATACATGGCGGAATTCACAAACCCCACATTTTCCTTTATATAAATCAGGATTCCGTAGTGATTTGAAAATAGGTGACTCACGGTAAATTTCTGCTAATGGCTGCTCCCTTACATTCCCTGCTTTAACTGGTAAAAGTCCACTTGGGTAGACATCGCCAATATGCGATATGAAGACAAAACCATTTCCATCATTTACGCCTTTTGGTGCTCGACCTAAACCATCAATGGAGCCTGTTAAGCCCTGCTCTGTTAAAGCACTTAAATAATCTATTTCTGCTGCTTGTTCCTTAGCCTCACGCATCTTTTGTTGAATAACCACCCGACGATAATGCTGTGCTGCTGTAGTTTTTATATCAAAAGAAACGCGTTTACTTAAATCATAAAGCCATCTGAACACTCTCTCATGTTCAACTGGAGAGATCATATCTGATTCTTGGCCTCTTCCTGTTGGCACCAAGAAGAATACACTCCATAAAACACAGTTTAGCTCTTCAACCATTTTTGCCATTTCATCAAGATAATCTATATTATAGCGAGATATTACGGTGTTGATTTGAATAGGGATCTCCAACTCATGAAGATATTTAATTCTTTCCATCGTAAGATCGAAGGAACCAGCCGTTCCGCGAAAATGGTCATGTACCTCTGCTGTTGGCCCATCAATACTAAATGCCCAGCGAGACAGCCCGACATCTTTTGCTTTTTCAATGGCTTCTTTCGTAACGTTAGGAGTAGCACTTGGCGTCATTGAGACACGTACGCCTTTTTCCACTGCATATTTAGCAATGTCAAAAACATCCTCCCTCATTAAGGGATCTCCCCCCGTAAAGACGAGCATTGGATTATTCATTTCATATATTTGATCAATTAACTGTTTGCCTTCCTCAAAGGAAAGCTCACGAGGATCTCTTCTATATTGTGCTTCGGCACGACAGTGCAAACATTTTAACTGACATGCACGTGTAAGTTCCCAAATAACGATAAATGGATCTTTATTAAAATCTCGGCTAAAAGCCATATGAAACGCCCCCTAAAACGGCTATTTCAACTCAAACAGCCTTAATACTCTGTATTATAAAGGTGTTTATAGTCGAAAAAAGTGAACTATCTCACAGACTTAAAGATATATATGGACGTTTTGTGAATGAGAAAAGAAAAAAACAGCAGATCTCAATTCCACTGTTTTTCGAAGGTGATTATATAGTTACTTTTATGCATTACTCTTAACGGATGCCTAAAGCAATTTTCGCATAGCGTGACATCATTTCTTTATTCCAAGGCGGATTCCAAACAATATTTACTTCTACATCCTTGACTTCAGGAATATCTGCAAGTGCTCTTTTTACTTGATCAACGATGGTTCCAGCCAAAGGGCAGCCCATTGAAGTTAAGGTCATATCTATTGTGACCTTTCCCTCATCATCCATTTCTGTTTTATATACTAATCCTAAATTAACGATGTCTAAACCCAGTTCTGGGTCAATAACTAACTCGAGTGCACCCATAATATTCTCTCTTAAATCCTCATTCATTTCCTTCCGCTCCTTTAAATGGTACGATTTATAACAGTATTTACTTATTTATAAAAAGTATATCGGTTTTCACCCAATCTTGGTGTGAAATTTTTTACAGTTTGGATATATAATTGTTAACATAGTAAATATAGAAATAACCAGTCCATTGTTTTTAAAACTTATTAAATGTAGTGTATCATGCAGTTCATTTTTTTACTAAAAGTATGCACTTTTTTAACAATTCATAATATAAAGGAGTCCATATGGCAGAGAGACATTTAATCGCATTAGATTTAGATGGAACATTACTTAAAGATGATAAAACTATCTCTTTAAAAACGAAGGAAATTATAAGTAAAGCAAGGGACGAAGGTCATATCGTTATGATTGCAACTGGCCGCCCTTTTCGTTCAAGTGAAATGTATTATCGTGAGTTAAATTTGGACACGCCCATTGTTAATTTTAACGGAGCATTTATGCATCATCCTAGGAATCCTAATTGGGGATTTTATCATGAACCGCTTGATGTTAAGGTCGCAAAAGACATTGTCGAAGCTTGCAGAAGCTTCCATTTCCATAACATCATTGCAGAAGTAATTGATGACGTTTATTTTCACTATCATGATGAAAAGCTTTTAGACATTTTTAGCTTCGGTAATCCAAAGATAACTACGGGTGACCTTGCTGAGTACTTACAAGATTCCCCTACCAGTATGTTAATCCATACAGAAGAAGATCAATTAAAAACGATTAGACAGCACTTATCCGATGTTCATGCAGAAGTGATTGATCACCGCAGTTGGGCAGCGCCATGGCATGTTATTGAAATAATTAAAATCGGATTAAATAAGGCAGTAGGGCTGAAGAAGGCTTCAGAGTACTTTGGTATTCCTGCAGAAAGAATCATTGCCTTCGGAGACGAGGATAATGATCTTGAAATGCTTGAATATGCTGGCCGTGGTATTGCAATGGGTAATGCCATCGATCAAGTAAAAAACATTGCCAATGATGTCACCCTAAGTAACGAAGACGATGGAGTCGGTCAATATTTGGCAGATTTGTTAAATTTAAAATTATAATTTACAAACGCCATTGTTTTCCTAAATGAACAGTCTCCTATTTGAGCATACTATTTTTGAGGCAGCGGTGCTGTTTCAATCAAAGCTTGAGCATATTGGAGGGATTCGAATGGGTAAACGTAACAAATCAAAACGCTTTGTCCAGCAAGGAGTGGATACTGTCAGCAAACATGATGAACGTATCCCTTATCACATGACCTACGCTGAAGCAGAAGCTCAGAAAATGGCCAATGTGCATGAATCCTCGCTTGGAGGAATATAACATGGGAAACCAATTGTTCCAGGAAGCACGGAGATTTGTTGAAATGGCGAAATCCGCCAACCCAGCTGAGTATGATTCTGCTGTAGCAAAAGCAAAGAATGCTCTAAGTTCTGCTTATGCAAACTCGACAGTTGCAGAACAGGCACAGCTCCAACAAATGCAACAAGAGCTTGAACAGATCAGATAGCTGCACAAAAAAACAGAGACACCTTTAATCGGTGTCTCTGTTTTTTTCATGATGAAATTGTTCAAGTATCGCAGGATAGAAATGTGTGGATTTTCCGTCCTGGCTCTTTTCATAAAGGTTTAACAACAAGGAACCACTGGCAGGAAGCTTTTCATTCGGAAGATGGACCTCTAGCTTAAAAGGTCTCCACTCCCCCTTATCAGAAGAAACTAAAAGCTTTGTTTCAGGGATAAATTCCGTATGGCCATCTTCAACTGAATAATATAATTCACGGTTACTTACATTTGCCTCTCCAGTGACAACATAATTTCCTTTGGTGCCTGACACCTTTACCTGACGAAAGACATTGTTTTCTTCTGGAATATAGAATTTTTGAATATTGCTTAGTTTGGTTCGATTTGTGATGGGTTGGTCATTTATCCTAATAGGACGGAATGTGGTATGAACCGTATACTCACCAGGAGGAACGCGGCCACCCTTAAATTGATAATTCCATTTTTCCACTCGTCTAAAGGTTTGATGCGGCTCTATAGTAACCGTCTGAAATGCCTGCAAAAAATATCGCCCTTTTGAATAGACATATACCTCCTTACCTGATTGGTCTGCAATCGTTATTTCAACCAATTGAGAAGTTGGAAATTCGAAGTGAAGCGGTATTTCCCCAGTGTTTTCTACGACTATTTCAAAATCTACCCTTTCTGATCCCGCAGTCGGAATGACATAAAAACGATAATCCAGTTCGTTCACCCCGTTTATAACTGTTTTTTGCAAAGTTGGGAAAAGTAATGTAATAACACAAAGTAGTATTCGCATGTTGGTCTCCTTTTTCCTTTATTCTCTCCGAAAAAAACCATATACTCCTGTGGTCTGGATAATATTTGTAAAGGCATTTGGATCTACTTCTTTGATAATTCGTTCTAAATCATAAAGCTCATACCGAGTAATAACGATCATTAGCAGATCCCTTGTTTCATTTGAAAACGCTCCTTTTGCTGGGATCATTGTGATTCCCCTAACTAATGACCCATGGATAGCCTTCTTCAACTCTTCTGCTTTTTTTGTTATAATCATCGCCGTGAGTTTCGCATGTCTTGTATGAATGGCATCAATGACTCTTGTTGAGGTATATAAAGTAACTAGCGTATACAGGGCTTTTTCCCACCCGAAGAGGAAGCCCGCCGTTACAATGATGATCCCATTTAAGACAAACATGTACGGACCCACCGGCTTATCCTTCATTCGTGATAAAACCATTGCGATGATATCCACACCACCTGTTGATGCTCCCCACTTTAAAGTAATCCCTACACCTACTGCTAAAATAACCCCACCAAATACGGCGTTAAGTAAAATATCCTGGGATACTTGTTTAATAGGTACGATGGTTAAAAAAAAGGAGGACATTAGCACACTTAAAAAGCTGTAAACAGTAAATGATTTTCCTACTTTTCTCCATCCTAGAATGGCTACTGGGATATTTAATAAAAGCAATAAAATACCCATGGAGATATGAATAGGTGTATAATCACTTAGCACCTTAGAAAGTAATTGAGCGATTCCTGTAAATCCGCTTGAATAAACATTAGCCGGAATAAGAAATAAATTCATTGCCAGTGCATTTAATAATGCACCCGCGATTACAATAACTATTTTTTTCGATTCTTGCCAAAGCAATGAGAGTCCCCCTTTATTCTTTTTGTTTGTCAACCATTTTAAAATTACATAATTGTATTTTTTAGGCGAAACCGATAAACTGAAACTAAAATAACGCTTGAAAGCAGGTGAGCTTCATGCAGGTAAAAATACTAGCAGATAGCGCATGCGATTTACCTAAAAGTTTTTATGAGGAAAATAATGTCACACTTCTCCCATTAAAGGTCCATTTAAATGGAGAAGAATACGAAGATGTTAAAAATATTGATCCAAAAACGGTCTATGACGCAATCAGAAATGGTTCTACACCTAAAACATCTCAAACCTCTCCCCTTTTGTTTGAAGAAGTTTTCACACAAATGGCTGAAAGAAATGAAGATGGAATATACATAGCCTTTTCTTCTGAGCTATCAGGAACTTATTCAACCGCTGTTATGATTCTTGACCAAGTGAAGGAAAAATATCCAAACTTTAATTTAACCATCGTTGATACTAAATGTGCATCCCTTGGGATTGGACTAATTGTCAAAGAAGCAGCCAAGCTAGCGATGAACAATGCAAGCAAAGAGGATATTTTAAACGATGTGCGTTTTAGAAGTCAGCATATGGAGCATCTCTTCACCGTTGAGGATTTAGATTATTTAGCAAAGGGCGGCCGAGTATCTAAGGCATCAGCCTTCCTTGGCGGACTATTAAATATTAAACCGATTTTAAATGTTGAGGATGGCAAGCTCATTCCAATCGAAAAAATTAGAGGTAAAAAGAAAGTACTACGTCGCATTATTGAAATCATGAATGAACGTGGATCCAATATGGGGGAACAAACCATTGGCATTAGTCATGCGGATAATGAGGATTTGGCTCAAGAAATGCGAGAATTGATCGAGGAAGAGTTTCGTCCAAAAGAGGTTTATATCACTAGCATTGGTTCAGCTATAGGTGCACATACAGGTGCAGGAACCATATCTATTTTCTTTTTAAACCAACTATCATAAATAAGTAAAAAAACCAGAGCAATTTTCTGCTCTGGTTTTTAACTTATTTATGGTCAGTCTTTTTAGAATATTGATTTTTACCTGCCTGGCGATTTTTTTCGCGCATCATATTTTTCTCATGTCTCAATGCGTTATTATCTTGTGCTTTTTTATCATTATCAGATGTGTGTGGCATGTAATTACTCCTTTCGTAATTCCTTTGTCAGTCATTATTGTCTGTCATTACGAAATAGAGTATGTAATCTGAGTTAATCTTTTTTTACATACGTCCAGCTACCTTCTTGATATACCTTACCGTCTTTCATTAGTTTGCCGAGTGCCCGTTTAAATGCACCCTTGCTTAAGTTGAAACGGTCTTGGATATCCTCAGGCGTACTTTTATCATTATAAGGCATAGCTCCGTTTCTGCCGAGGAGGTAATCATAAATTCGATCTGCATCATTATCCTGAGATTCTTCTTTCCTCGCAAGTAAGGACACATTCACCGTGCCATCTTCCTTCACATCGATGATCCGTCCCTCCACTTTTTCGCCTAAACGAGGCTCTTGTGGTCTTTGTGATTCATGAATAAATCCTTTAAATCCTTCTAACGTATAAATCCAGCTGCCAACCTTAGCAGTCCGGTATATATGCCCCTGAACATTTTTATTGAACTGTTCTCTAGTTGCTTTTACAGAAATGGATTCAATAACCTGGTCAGTGGCAAGCTTTGCATAAAGGAGATTATTGCTGCTTACTTTTATTGTGATATAAACTAAATCGCCAACTTTTGGCCAGACAGACTTATGGACTGGCAGATCATCTATACCAAGCAAAAGGTCCTTTGGAAGTCCAATATTTAAAAAGACACCTATTCTCGGGTTCGTATCTGTTACCTTAACCCAACCATAGCGGCCGACAGCTATATCAGGGATGGTTGTTGAAGCAGAGACTCGGCCTTCTGAATCCACATATAAAAAAACTTCTACTTCATCCCCTTCTTCTAATTCCTGATTAGCCTGATTTATATGCAGTAACACATCTTCATTTCCGTCGGTTAAAAAATAGCCAAATGCTGCTCTTCTTGCAACAGTTAAGGTGGTTGTTTGGCCAATTAGTTCATTTATTGACATATTAACGTTCCTTTCCTTCGAAGCGTTTTAATTTCATTTAAGTTTTGTAGCTCATGCTGCTTTTTTTATAAAGTTGTTTGAACTGCTATATTTTACTATAATGTACCCATAAAGGGAAACTCTAGCAGGTATTGTTTCTACATACAATAAAATACATGGAGGTTTGTTTATGTCTAAAGATAGCTCATTTGATATTGTATCCAAAGTTGATTTTTCTGAAGTCACCAATGCCATCACCCAAACAATGAAAGAAATAAGTACACGTTATGATTTCAAAGGGAGTAAGAGTGAAGTGAGTCTGGACAAGGAAGAACTTGTCCTCATTTCTGATGATGAGTATAAACTGGATCAATTAAAGGATGTATTACTTGGAAAATTGATTAAACGCGGAATCCCCGTTAGAAACCTTGATTACGGG
Source organism: Neobacillus phoenicis (assembly GCF_047302305.1). Taxonomy (NCBI): domain Bacteria; kingdom Bacillati; phylum Bacillota; class Bacilli; order Caryophanales; family Bacillaceae; genus Neobacillus; species Neobacillus phoenicis. Next base: position 4,536,701 of record NZ_CP154847.1, read on the forward strand.
AAGATAGAAAAAGCATCGGGTGGGACCGTGCGTCAAAGAGCCAAGCTTGTCCAAGGAATTGATAAAGAAAATGCAAAAAAAATTAATACCATCATTAAAAACAGTGGTGTAAAAGTAAAAAGTCAGGTACAAGACGACCAAGTACGTGTCAGTGGCAAAAACCGTGATGATTTACAAAAAATCATTTCCTTGGTACGTGAAGCAGATCTTACTGTAGATGTACAGTTTATAAACTATAGGTAGTGAATATAACACAAATGTTTAATTTTGTTATAAGTAGTGTAAATAAGACGAAAAGGATCCCATCCTTCTCGTCTTTTTAATTTTGGTTCATAATTTCTCTATTTGTCCAAAGAATAACAAGATAAATCAATCATGGAGGTAATACAAATGAGTAATAAACCAAATCAACAAAAACAGACCTTTCCCCCACAACATCAGAACCATCAACCAGGAATAGAAAGTGAAATGAATCCACGACCGAAGTTTGCCGATCCAAATTATAAAGCAGGAGGCAAATTAGCAGGAAAAACTGCGATTATTACTGGTGGCGACAGTGGCATCGGCAAAGCAGTGGCTATTTATTTTGCTAAAGAAGGTGCAAATGTTACGATCGCATATTTAAATGAACACCAGGACGCAGAAGAAACAAAGCAGCTGATTGAGGCTGAGGGACGCCGTTGTCTCCTTTTTTCTGGCGATATTGGGGAAGAAGACCATTGTAAAGAGATCGTTAATCAAACAATAGAGCAATTTGGTAAACTCGATATTTTGGTGAACAACGCAGCCGAACAGCATCCACAGCAAAGCCTACTAAATATTACTGCGGCCCAACTTGAAAAAACTTTTCGAACCAATATTTTTTCCTGCTTTTATATGACAAAAATGGCCCTACCTTATCTTAAAAAAGGAGCCTCCATCATCAATACAGCGTCTATCACTGCCTACGAGGGAAATGAACAATTATTGGATTATTCGGCTACCAAAGGTGCCATTGTATCCTTTACTCGTTCCTTGGCTAAATCACTAGCCCCCCAAGGAATACGTGTAAATGGAGTTGCCCCTGGACCGATATGGACACCGCTCATACCATCTACCTTCCCTGCTGATCAAGTTGCCACTTTCGGCTCCAATACCTTGATGGAAAGAGCGGGACAGCCCTTTGAACTGGCACCAAGCTATGTATTCCTAGCCTCAGATGACTCTTCATTTGTAAGTGGCCAAATGATTCATGTAAACGGCGGAAAAGTAGTAAATGGCTAATATAAAAAAACGCATTGGGGTTCTGCCCAATGCGTTTACTCTGCTTTTTTTGTTTTCCTTCTTTTTATGATGAAGAAGAGGAAAATGGAAACGAGGATGTAAACGATAATCATGGATACGATCAACGGAATATTGGCTCCGCTCTTTTCAGTTAATACATAAACCTCTGAATTATCCCGGTCAAGTATAAGGATGTACTGATTGTCTCGGCTACGGACAATGTCCCCCCCAAGTAAACCCCTAAGTTCTTTACCGCTTTCCACCTGTTCCTTAGTTAAAATGACTTTTTGTGATTTGCTTGTATTATTGATTGCAACTATAGATGTTTCGCCTTTATACGTTCGTTTATAAACGATCATTCCCTTTTTCTCATAAAGCATGTCCATGTTGCCTCTAGTTAATGATGGGAGTTGATTTCTTAATTCACCTATTTTCGTTATATAATCAATAAGGTCCTTATCCGCTCGAAAATTCATCTGCCTGCGGTTATCCGGAATTTCCCCACCAATTAGAGCAATCTCTGTCCCATAATAAATGAAGGGGATTCCAGGCGTAGTATATAAATAAGTCAATGCTGTTTTCCAACGTGAACCAGGAAATTGTCTCTTTTCAACAATGTCAGTAGTAAACCGCGTTGTATACTCATTATCCATAAATGATGCTCGTGTAAAGGATGGTTGTCCTTTGTCAGCATCTACATAAAGCGGGCTGAGGGATTCATCAGTAGTGGCAAACGCTTTTCTTATATTTGCAAGATTGGAGTAATCTAACAGACTGTCAATTCCAGCTTGTTCGTATTCCTTTTGATCAGCAGTAGTACCTTGGGAAAGTACACCAAGCAAGAAAAAATTCTTTTTCGTATTTTTGATTTGTTTTGAAAAATCATTCCAAAAACTTAATTTTGTTTGGTTCACTTCTGGTAAACTAAATCCATCAATATTGGTCTTGTTAATCCACCATTTTGCAGCATCAATTAAGTAAGCCTCGTCAACAGAATGGTTTGTAGCTTCGTTGGTTGTAACAAAATCAATAACTACCTTCATTTTCCGCTTATGCGCTTCTTTTACAAGCTCCTGAAATTTCTTTATAGTACCAAAGTGCTCGTCCGTCTTGTAGTAGTCAGTTACTGAGTAGCCATGGTACCCATTTTTCGTATTATCAAAGATAGGGGTTAAACGTATGGCCGTAAATCCCATATCATGTATGTAATCTAGTCGATCAATAATCCCTTGAAAATCACCGCCATGATAGGCTAACGGGTCTTTAGCATTTACATCCACATCATTGGTTATATCTCCATTGTTGAATCGATCAATCATAATGGAATAAAATGATTCATCCTGCCATAATCTGTTTTCTTTTTTTACAGCGGCCTGTGCAGGTAACGAAGAAAATAATAAGAAAGTAATTAACATGAGTATCGTTTTTTTCATATATTTTTACCTAACCTCCCTATATAAGGGAAGAGGCTCTCCTCTTCCCTACACTATTTTAATCCAACGTGGTCTTTATTCCAAATGTAAAGTTAATTTACTATGTTAATATTGTAATCCTTAAACCATGTATGAAGCTGCACAAGGTAGGCCAATAATTGTGGACCTGTCATCAACTGACCAAACCATGGCTCCTGAAAGGATTTACCTCCCGAACGTACAATCCCTTCTAACTGGTCTTTTTGGAAGAATTCATGTAGAACGGAAGATTTATCTTGGAGGATTTTTTCCATCCATTTCTGAATGGCCATTGTATATTCAGGATTGTGTGTCTTTGGATAAGGACTTTTCTTTCGGTAAAGGACCTCCTCAGGAATAATTCCTTCAAATGCTTTTCTGAGAATGCCTTTTTCCCTGCCGCGATACATTTTTAAATCCCAAGGGATATTCCAAACATACTCGACGAGGCGATGATCAGCAAAAGGAACCCTAACCTCTAGACTAGCCCCCATACTCATCCGATCTTTGCGATCAAGGAGTGTTGTCATAAACCAAGTCATATTAATATAAAATAATTCTCTTCTCTTTGATTCTTCTAAACTTTCACCATCTAGTTTAGGTGTTTCAGCAATCGCCTGTTTATATTGCTCCAAGCAATATTCATCTAACTTTAGTCTTTTCTGCCACTCAGGCTGCAGTAGTGCTTGCCGCTCATGGACAGATCGCATCCATGGGAAACCCGGTCGCTCTAAGTCCTGTTGACGATGGAACCATGGGTACCCCCCAAAAATTTCATCCGCACATTCTCCTGATAAACTAACAACAAAATCATTTTTGATTTCTTTGCAGAACCAAAGTAATGAGGAGTCGACGTCTGCCATTCCCGGAAGGTCTTTCACGTGAGTCGCTTCTAATAAATCATTTACTAATTGTGCTTGAGTTATTGTCTTATTATTATGCTTGGTGCCAAAATGATCGGTCATCATTTGAATGAATTTCCCATCCGCTTCCGGCTGGAATTCATTCGAAGAGAAGTATTGGTCATTACCCTCGTAATCAATTGAATAAGTATGAAGCTGCCCTTTTCCTTGATCCTCAAACCCCTTTGCAGCAATAGCGGTTATAATACTTGAATCAAGACCGCCTGATAAAAAAGTACACAACGGCACATCTGATACTAATTGTCTTGTGACGGCATCGGTAACCAAATAACGGACTTTTTCAGCGGTTTCCTCTGCATTTTCCTTATGTTCGGCACTCTTTACATTCCAATAACGCCATATTTTTAACCCATTCCTGGAAAAGGTTAAAGCATGTGCCGGTCTCAACTCTTTAATGCCTTTAAATATACCCGATCCTGGTGATCTTGACGGCCCTGCACCAAAGACCTCTGCCAGTCCTTCATGGTCAATTTCTGTTTTAATTTCAGGATGGGCGAGTAGCGCTTTAATCTCTGAAGCAAAAACAATTCCTTTTTTATGTTCTTTATAGAATAACGGTTTTACCCCTAAACGATCTCGTCCAATAAACAGTAGTTCCCTTTTTGAGTCCCAAACGGCAAAGGCGTATATCCCATTTAAATAATTTACGCACTCTTCTGCCCATTCTATATAGGCTGTTAACAGTACTTCTGTATCAGAATGACCATTAAAGGAATATCCTTTAGTATGGAGTATTTTGCGGATATCTTCAGTATTGTATAATTCCCCATTGTAACAAATGGTGTAATTAAAACCGTCTTTTTGTTTTGTCATTGGCTGTCTTCCCCCCTCAGGGTCGACAACAATTAATCGTTTATGCCCAAATCCAACATGCGTATCATACCAGATGTTAGTTTCATCAGGTCCTCTTCTTTCTAATGTATTGACCATTTTCTTAAGGGTTTCGGTTTCGTTCTTAATTGCTTTGTCAAAATCTATCCACCCCGAGATTCCGCACATTTATTTCACTTCCCTACTTTCAGATTATTAACCTTGATTACATGGTTCATTGTATTCAGCCCATGTTCATTGGTTAATTGTCCTACAAAAACGGAAGGGCTCTTCTCAAAAAGACAATTATCAAGACTATATGAAACCATTACTCCCTGGGCTTATTCTTGTGAGATTAGCTAACAAGGTTAAAAAATTTTTTTGAAATAAACAAGTTATAAAAAGACACAAAGATGTCTACAAAGAAGAATGAACGTAAATGGCATGGAGGTTAATGATGAATCGACAACAACGACTAAAGCTATACGATATCCAGCATCGGGCCTTTAACGAAGGAACTGTGGAACAAATTAATAATCAATGGATCTTTTTCGACGAGGAAACAGATGAAGCTACAATGTTAGAAGATTTTATTCATCAAGAAGTAGAGATTTTTCGCCTCAATCGTTGGAGGAAAGGTATTTTAAACGAACCAGGGAAGATCAAGTGCGGGAAGGAAGTTATATTATTTCGTGACCACGATTTAATAAGAATAAGAAAGCATTTAGTGTACTCACTTGAGAGACTTTTGGATGGAGTTAATGATGATGCCTTTTTTCAATTTATCACAACTTTAAACTCATTGAATTTCTCTATTTACGATTGTATTTATTGTTATAACCATTTATCTTTCTTGTCGGATGAACACCGGAAAGATGGTGTAAACTTCTTAGTATTCGATAATCAAGAGCAGATTTGTAACGTGCAGCATCATTTTTGCTACTTCGAAAAGGTCAATGACCGGTTTGAATTCACCTTAAATACCGGAAAACGGTTAATCATTGAAAAAATTATTTCTTAATAAAAAGGCTTGGTGCATTCCAGGCCTTTTTTATTATGGTATGAGTGTTAGCTTCCAATATATTTTGCGTAGAGTAATTTTGCTCGTACGATATCATTTGTTCCATGTATGAGGACACGTCCATCTTTGAAAATCACAATTGATAGATCTTCCTCCGGTGAAAACCTAAGCAAAAAGTCGTTACCAGACACTTTACCACTTCCCCTTAAATGCTCCGCAACCTTTTTCAATTCCAGCTCACGCTTATCTCTTGGATTAATTTGAACGGTATCTCGACCACAAAGCGTGGTATAGGCCACCTGATGTTCTGAAGTTCGGTCAAGAAAATCAAACTTCTTTTTTACACAACAAGGGCAAGCAGGGTTTCTTCCGTTGGATATATCCATTTGCATGGATATTAGATCCCAAATGTCAATTTGTTCCAAGTTAGGAGTAGTTTTTGCCCCTACTAATAGTTTGATTGTTTCCATTGCCTGAAAAGAACCAATGATATCCGTTAACGGGGACAACACGCCGACCGTATCACAGGTTTCACCTGTTGCTGTTGGAACATGGGGGAAAAGACATCGATAACAAGGTGTCTCCCCTGGTTTAATGACCGTAAACATTCCTCTAGAGCTTACAGCCCCCCCATGAACCCATGGAATTCCGTACTTTACTGATACATCATTAATTAAGAAGCGTGTGGTAAAATTGTCCGTCCCGTCCACAATGACATCAAATCCATTTAATAATTCTTCGGCATTATCAAGATTTATATCGGTGATGACCGCTTCCACTGTGACGGTTGAATTTATTTTATTTAGTCTGTTTTTTGCTGCAGCAGCTTTTGGTAAATTTAGTTTGGCATCCTCTTCATCAAATAGAGTTTGCCTCTGCAAATTCGATAATTCAACGAGGTCTCTATCTATAAGCCTAATGAGGCCAACACCTGACCGAACAAGATGATTTGCAATGACCGTACCAAGTGCACCCACACCTACAATTGCTACTCGACTCTTTAATAGCTTTAGTTGTCCTGCTTCACCAATTTCTTTAAAAAGTATTTGTCTGGAATACCGTTCTAAATCACTCATAATATTCCTCATTTCCTTATTAACTTGTTTACTATGAAAACAATATGTTTTTACTATTATCTTACCAAATTATTTTCTCTGCACCATTGAAAAATTTTAATTTTAAAAAAACTTAAAAGAAGTTATAATAAAATTGGATATATATCTAAATTTTGGAGAAATCTCTTATCTTACTATCTAATATGATAAGAGATTAGTAAATAATTTTATTGAAAGAGGGGGAAAAACTTTGAATCTAGGTGGTTTTAAGAACAAAGAAGTGTTAGTTGACTTAACCAATGGAACTGTTGATTACAGACCTATTAACGAAGAAGATGCGATTAAGTACATAGGTGGCCGTGGCCTAGGAGTTAAGTATGTACTTGATAACGGACCAGAAGTGGAACCGCTTTCCGAAGAGAACATCTTATGTTTTATGACAGGCCCGGTGACTGGTTCACGCTCTTCCATGAGTGGACGTCTTTGTGTTGTTACGAAATCTCCACTTACAGGAACAGTAACTGATTCACATATCGGCGGATGGACTGCTGCACGTTTGAAGTGGGCAGGAGTCGATAATCTTATCTTCTCAGGAAAAAGCGATAAGCCAGTATACCTCTATATTGAAGAAGGAAAAGCTGAGCTTCGCGATGCTTCTAACTTATGGGGAACAAGCACTAGAGAATTTATTAAAGCAATGAAAGATCAGTATGGTGAAGATGACCTTAGTGTTATGACCATTGGTCAAGCGGGTGAAAACACTGTTCGCTTTGCTTCATTTATCAATGAACATGACCGTTCAGCAGGACGTGGTGGTACAGCTGCTGTTGCAGGCTATAAAAAATTAAAGGCTATTGTCATTAAAGCAGCGCAAAAAGGAAATATGCCACAGCCTAAATTAGACAGTGAGTATAAAGAAGCGAACAAAAAAGCTGTAAAAGCAATTCTAGATGGCGGATTAACTGCACCTAATAAGGGCGGACTTTCTGTTTACGGAACCAACGTATTAACGAATCTTATTAATGAGGTAGGAGCTCTTCCAACTAAGAACTCTCAATTAACACACTGGGATGAAGCAGAAAAACACAGTGGTGAGTATGTAAACACACATTTACGTGTTGCCAACAATACCTGTCATGCCTGCCCAGTCGGTTGTAAAATTGAAGTAGAAGTAAAAGATGGTAAGTATAAGACACGCGTAGAGAGTATTGAATTTGAATCTGCTTGGTCACTTGGCTCTAACTGTCTATTAAGTGATGCAGAAGCGATTTCATATATGATTGACCGATGTAACGAGTATGGTCTCGATACCATTGAGCTTGGCCATTGCTTCTCTGTTACTATGGAAGCTTTCGAGAAAGGTATCATTTCAGAGGAGTTAATCTGGGGAGATGCTGATTCCATGATCGAATTAACGAAGAAAATTGCTTTCCGTGAAGGATTTGGCGGTATTCTTGCCGAAGGTCCTGCACGCGCTACTGCATCTTGGGGAGCTCCTGAACTATCTATGTCTGTTAAGGGCCAATCTATCCCTGCATATGACCCACGCGGAATTCAAGGGATTGGATTAGGATATGCAACTAGTAATCGCGGTGCCTGTCACCTCCGTGGCTATACTGTAGCAAGTGAAATTGCTGGGATTCCGGAACCAACCGACCGCCTAAAACCAGAAGGTAAAGGTGAACTATTAAAGATATTCCAAGATATGCTTGCTTTCTCTGATTCTATGAACATCTGTAAGTTCTCTTCATTCTCTGAAAATGCAGAGCATTATGCTGAGCAGTATAGTGCTATGACTGGCGTTTCTCTGACAGCCGAGGATGTCATGAAGGCTGGAGAAAGAATTTACAACCTTGAGCGCCATTATAATAACCTAGCAGGTTTTAATAAGCGGGAAGATGATTTCCTTCCAAAACGCTTTACAGAAGAACCAGCATCGGGTAATAGTGCCGGACATGTAAGCCGTATGGATATCATGCTTGAAGAATATTATCAAGTCCGCGGCTGGAAAGATGGCGTAGCAACAGAAGAAAAGCTTCGCGAATTAGGGATTATTGGACCTGAGGTAACTCCAACAATCTAGCATTAAAAAAAGAGGAAGACTCCAAATTTTGAGTCTTCCTCTTTTTTTTAACCACCAATTCTAGTAGTTTTATAGCGGTAATTTTTAATAAGCTCTTCAAGTTCACTATCGTTCGGTGCAATAAATCGAATCTGGACTGAATTGACTTTAAATACAGAGGTGAAGGCAATTTCTTCTTCGGATAAAATTTGCCCACTCCATTCATCAGCTTTATAAGTGTAAGGAAACGTGTCAGTTACTAGAGTTGCTCCAAGTTCTTCAAAATACATGCCAAGGTGTTCCCGGTTAATTCCGCGAAACTCTAATTCTTTCATTTCCATATTAACCACCTGCAACGGGCGGAAAGAGGGCAAATTGATCCTTTTCATCTACTTTCGTCTGAAGGTCATCAAGATGGATGATATTTTTGCCATTCACATATACATGAACGAATGGAAGGAGTGTTTTCTCAGAAGTAAATATTTCATCTTGTAGCTCTGGGAACATTTCGACCATCTTATCCAAAACATCTATGACTCGATCACCATCTGGCTGTACTTCTACAGTTACCCCACCACATATTTGCCGAAGATTAGCAAAAACCTTTACAATCATTCAATTTCTCCCCTCTCTCTAGTAAAGGGGACAGTCCCCCACTGCGCTAAAGCGCTGGGGGACTGTCCCTCTTTTTTTAAGGATGTAAAAATGACATAGGCAGTTTTACAAAGCCTAGATATAAAACAAGTAGGAAAGCAACAATAAACTGGATCCAGAAAACTGATGTATTTCTGTTATTTTTTACACGTCCAAGAATCATTTCAAATAATCCAATCACCCATAGTCCTACAACTGCTTTTAAGATATACCAGACATCAATTGTATGAACCATGAAAAGAAGTCCTAGACCTGAAGCAATAATAAGTATGTATAATACTCGTAAAATCATTTGTACAATTTTTGCGCCTTTAGCATTTCCACCTTTAAGTAAGGAAAGTGCAACAAAAAATAAAATTAGGGCTAAAACCCAAGCTGTAATATGACCGTGAATCATTTAATGGCCTCCTTAAGAGTGTTATTAGAGACTATCATACCATAGGCAATTCAAAAATACGAAGATTAGTATGTCTAAATAGTAACAAACTTAGATACCTTTATTTTTCTATCGTATTTGTTAATGTCCCAATACTTTCTACAAAAATTTCCATCTGATCTCCCGGCTTTAAAAATCTCGGAGGGTTATATCCTTTCCCTACCCCTGCTGGAGTTCCAGTTGCAATAATATCTCCCGGTTCAAGTGTCATGCCAGCTGAAAGAACAGAGATTATTTCTTCAATTGGAAATATAAACTTCTCCGTGTTAGAGCTTTGTCTTACTTCACCATTTACTCTTGTCTCAATATGTAGGTGGTTAGGATTTTCAATTAAGCTTTTATGCACAATCCAAGGTCCCATTGGACAAGTAGTATCTAAACTCTTCCCTATGAAAAATTGCTTATGCTTAGCTTGAAGGTCTCTAGCAGTCACATCATTAATAATGGTATAGCCAAAAACATAATCAAGCGCTTCTTCTTTTTGGATTCCTCTTCCCTTTTTCCCAATAATGACAGCTAGTTCTCCTTCATAATCAAGTTGATCCGTTACTGCTTGATGATTTAATACGGTTGCATCCGGCCCAGTAACAGTAGTAGGGGCCTTCGTAAATACCATAACATGTTCTGGTATATCGTCAGCACTTCCCAATTCAAGCGCATGTTCAACGTAATTCTTTCCTACACAAAAGATATTCTTGCTTGGCCTTGGTATAGGAGCGAGCAAGGTGACTTCTCCGATAGGAAGATAATAGGTTTCAGTTTTCCCACTAGTTTCTACCCAATCCAGCAGGTTTTGAACTTGATCAATAAAAGTGTCGCCTAGTGCAATACACTCTTGCATAGTATCAGAAAATGCCTTATTACCAGTCCTTGCTTCCTCTGTTGTATTTAATAATAAGACCTTTTTATTCTCAGCATCTACTACCCCAACAAAGTTTTCATGATTTTGTTGAACTGTTACAAATCTCATAATTATCACCTCAAAATAAATTCATTACTATTATCATAATAGAATAAACAGAACAATCTAACAAATTAGTTGCACAATAAACCACTTGCTGCATCAGCAAAGGGTTTATCCATTTTTAAAAGTTTCAATAACTTGAATAACTGCAGGGCCCAACAATACGATAAATAAACTAGGAAAAATAAAAAGAACTAAAGGAAAGAGCATTTTTATTGGAGCCTTCATTGCTTCTTCTTCGGCCCGCTGTTTTCGCTGTTCTCTCACTTCATTAGCAATAACTCTCAACACTTGAACCATCCCAATTCCAAGCTTTTCCGCCTGAAGAACACTGCCAATGAATGCTTTTATTTCATCTACATCCAGTCTTTCTTTGATCCCCGACAAAGCCTCTCTTCGAGTTTTACCCAGACGAATTTCCTCCAAACAGCGATGTAACTCCATAGCTAGAGGACCTTCCTTTTTTGCCACTACTTTAGTGATCGCTGCATCAAACCCCAGTCCTGCTTCTAGACTAACTGTCAGAAGGTCTAATATATCTGGAAACTCTCTTAGTGCCATATGGTTCCTTACCTTTGTTTTTTGCTTTAAATAGAAATGGGGGACGAAAAAACCAACAAGGATTCCAAAAATAATAAAGACTATAACTATACCTTTTCCAGCATCTAATATAGCACCGTAACCAAAAAAGATAAGTGGAAGGACAATAATGGAAATCATCTGAATTAATCGGAAATCAACAGCCGTCATGCCAAAGGGACTACCTGCCATTTGGACCTTCTTATCAATTTTGGCTTCTTTTTCCCCTGGCATTCTCTTTTTAAAACTCTTTTTAAATTCTATAAATAAAGGCATAATAAATCGTTTATAAAAGGACAGATGTGTTTCTTCATCAACCTCAGGTATCTTCTCTTGTTCATTATTTAATATAAAGAAATTTAGCCGTTCTTGAACTGACTCCTTTTTTTGGTTTTTTAGATTAAAAATACCATAGATACCTAAAGTGACAGTTAAAAATAGTGAAAGGTAAATCATCTCCTACACCTCGATGGTAGTGATTTTTTTAATTAAAACAAAACCGATAATACCTGAAATTACACCTGCTCCAACCATTGCCATTCCAATAGGATTATGAAAAAGTCCTCCAATATAATCGGGCTGGATTAAGTAAAGAAGAAAACCAAGAATGACTGGTAATAAGGCAATGACATAGCCTGACAAACGCCCCTGGGCTGTAAGAGTTGTAATTTGTCTCTGAATTTTTGTTCGGTCCCGAATTGTTTCGATAATCTTATCAAGTACTGTAGCAAGATTCCCCCCAACCTGCCGCTGGATTAAGATTGCCTGAATCATCAAATCTAAATCCTCACTTGGCATTCGTTCGTACAGATCTTTGAGAGCATCTTCAATCCCTTTACCAAATTGCATTTCCTTAATAACATAATCAATTTCTTCTTTAATAGGGGCCGCCGCTTCTTCTGCCACCGACTTCAAAGCCTGTGGAAAGCTAAAGCCTGCTCTCAAACTTCCCACGATGGTAGTAATCATGTCTGCAAGTCCTTCATTGAACTTTGTAATCCGTTCCTTTTGTTTCTTCTGAAGATACCATTTGGGGAGCAGGAAACCAATGACACCACCAAAAGGGAGAAATAACCAGTTATCCGTTAATAGGTAGAATACTCCACCCATAAACGCCGTTGAAATCCATTGGAAGAGAATATATTCTTCAGGTTTTAACGGCAAACCTGCTTGGGCTATTTTTAATTCAAGCCGATTGTTCTTTTCTTTCGTTAGAACCTTCTTCTGAACTCTTTCTTTCATCACTTTTATAAAAGAGAGTTGTTTGCCATCCACTTTTTCTCTGCTTAACTTTTCTTCTTCCTCAATGGATAGGTAATGCTGCATTCGACTTTGTAATTTATTTTCCGACCGAAAAAACAACTTAAAAATAAATAGAAAGAATAAAGTGGATGAGAGTAAAAAGAAAAGTAAGAGCAGGGGCATCATTTTCTCCACTCCTCTTGATGATCAATAAATACTGATGCTGGGATATGAATACCAGAAGCCTCCAGCTTCTCATAAAATTTCGGCCTTACTCCCGTTGGGACCAGCCTGCCTATAATTTTACCCTCAGAGCTCAAGCCTTCTTGTTGAAAGGTAAAAATATCTTGAAGAACAATAATATCGCCTTCCATCCCTTGTACTTCTGTTATATTAGTAATTTTTCTCGAACCATCTTTTAAACGAGATTGTTGGATAATTACGTCAATGGCACCTGCTATTTGTTCTCTAATTGCTTTAATAGGCAGGTCCACACCAGCTAATAGAACCATTGTTTCTAGCCTAGAAATCATATCCCTTGGGCTGTTTGAGTGGCCAGTAGCTAGTGACCCATCATGCCCTGTATTCATGGCTTGGAGCATATCAAGGGCCTCTCCCCCTCGGACCTCACCAATAATGACTCTGTCAGGTCTCATCCTTAATGAGTTCCTAACAAGGTCTCGAATGGAAATCGCACCCTTTCCTTCAATGTTAGGTGGTCGGGATTCTAATGATACAACATGCTCTTGCCCTAATTGTATTTCGGCAGCATCCTCAATGGTGACGATTCTCTCATCCTCGGGGATAAAATTGGACAAGACATTTAATGTTGTTGTTTTCCCTGAACCTGTTCCACCACTTACAAACATATTTAATCTTGCTTTTACGCATGCATCAAGGAAAATAGCCATTTCCTCTGTAACGGTTCCAAAATTGATTAAATCCTCAATTTGATAAGGATCCTTTGAAAATTTACGTATGGTAATGGTTGGTCCATTTAAGGCCAAAGGAGGAATGATCGCGTTCACACGAGATCCATCTGGAAGCCTTGCGTCCACCATTGGTGAGCTTTCATCAATTCTTCGACCGAGTGGAGCAACAATTTTTTCAATAACGCTCATCACATGTTCATTATCACGAAATTGTACCGGTGTTAGAACTAGCTTTCCTTTCCGCTCACAATACACTTGATTTGGTCCATTTACCATAACTTCGGATACGTCCTCATCCAAAAGAAGCGGATTAATCGGACCAAAGCCTGTTAAATCATTTATTAGTTCATTAACGACTTTTTTTCTATCGATCTGACCACGGAAATCCTCATCCTCTTTAATAATGTCTACAGCCATACCATCTAGTTGCGGGATGATTTCGTCAATTTCCTGTTCTTTTAGCTCATGTAATATTTTTTTATGGAGTACATTCTTTAGTTCCTGGTTTTTGTCAAGTTGACGAACCTTTACTGTTTCTCTTTTACTTTCTTTTTTAGTCTCTTTGGATTTTTGTTCCCTAATGACCTGCCTAACTTCTAACATGGGTGAAGGAGTAGGACTTTCAAAAATGGTATCAACTTTTTTGGGTTCTGTAACGAATTGATTGTTCTTTTCTTGGATTCGATTTAATAACCCCATTCAATCAACCCCCTTACGATCGTTTCTTGGAAAACCATTTAGAAATAGAATGATTTTTTTTCAATTTAGGAGTAATCACTCTAGTCCCGCTGGATAAGGATTCTGCCATTTTAAATATGCCTTTTGCCACTTCTGATTTCGCATGTTTAACGACAAAAGGAACACCCAGATTAATGGATTGCGAACAAATCTGAAAATCATTAGGAATATAAATTGGATCCTCTGCAGCCAATATTTTTGCAGCATCCGTGGCATTTATGACACTTTCCATATTTGCTCTATTAATGATGATTCGAACCCTTTCTTTAAGTCCTAGAATTTCGAGTGTTTCTAAAAATAGTTTTGTATTTTTTAAAGAAGCCATCTCCAAGTTTGTGACAACTAAGATTTGATGGGCTCTTTCAATAAAACGTATTGATGGCTCGTTTAAGCCCACTGGTGTATCGACCACAACATAATCATGACCAGCCAGTAGAAGATCTACAATTTTATTAGCAGCTTCATTCGTAACTAAGTCAGCAAATTCCGGTCTCTCTGGCGCAGATAAAACGTTCACTCCGCTGTCATGCACGGCCAAATAATTGGTCAGGCTGTGTTCATCAATTGAACTTATTCCTTCTAAAACTTCCTTTATAGTAAGTGAAAATTTTAAATCCATTGCTAGGTTTACATCACCGAATTGAAAATCTCCATCCAAAACAGCGACAGAGGCATTCTTCTTCTTTAATGCTACAGCTAAATTTACGGTGAGTGTGGTACGACCAATCCCGCCTTTCGCACTGCAAACAGCAATCATCTTACCACGCTGTGGATCCATATTTTGTTGTGCTGTTTGCATATTATCCTGGCCTGTCATGAATCGTCACCTTCCATTACATATTGTTTTGACTTGTAATTGTTTCTTTTGTTCCTTCATCCATAATTGGGCGCTTATTTAGAATCAAGTGAATCTTTCCTTCTTCCGATGCTTTCACAAGCTTAAGTGCATCTTCAGGTTTTAGTTCTAATGTTACGGAACTGTATTCTGTATAAGGTTCCTTTTTCTGTTCAGGTGTCTGCATTTTTCTTCCTACAGCTAAAACCCTTGCTTTTTCAAGCAATAATTCTGATTGTGTAATAGGGTTACCAGTAGCATCTTTAGTTACTTTTGTAAAGATCACATCCACCTCATCCTCAGGCTCAATTAAATTGGAAACAGACTGGTTAATGTTCACTCCTACTGTCACGGCTCGATATCCTTCCATGACTTTCCTTGATACGTAAACCCCTTCTTCTTTCTCCGATCCAAGTCGGTGAGATAGTATGGTCTCCCCTTTTTCAATCATCGTTAATGCTAGTTTTCCTTCTGCTTCCGACACAGATTTTATCGTTTGTGGAAGTACATCTTTTGCCGATTTTTGTACCACTTCTAATTTTTCGTCCGTAATTTTTTCATTTTTATCTATTTTTTCTTTTGCCACTACCACTCCAACCGTTGCAACGGTTGAAACCTTTTGTGTACCCATTTGTTTCGTATTTTGAAAAAACAAAAATGTTGTGATCATTCCCATCACAAGTGAGAGAATTAATACCATTTTCGGCTTCAATTTGCTTCACCTACTCCGTTAATCGTATGCTGTATGCTCCTCTGTCCTTCGCACCTTCATCAAACGTCCCTGCTCCAGCCCTTTTTATGAAAACTCCACTTATTGAAGTATCTTTCGAACTCATTGGATCCGTAATATAGAAATAGGCAAAACCTGTGACTTTTACCTGTTTTAATTGATTACTAGAATAGTTGTAAGGTTTATAAACCGGGACAAGTATTATTCTTGAACAGCTACGTAAACTATAATCGCCGGGTGGCTGTGTACAACCATTTACTCGTTCTTGAATTACATCTCTTGTTTTACCAGCAATATTCCCTGTTTGCGTATCAATAATATCGCCAATCTTTAGTTCCTCTTGGTAGCCGTACCGCAAATTTTGTTCATAGGTTTTTGCTCCTGGTCCACTAAGTGCCAAGATGCCAAAATTCCCTGATGAAACTCCTGAAGAATCAACTTTCAATTGGTAAGTTTTGTTATATTCCAGAATCACACTCTCGTCGATCCCTAATGGAGCGGCACCTACTGCTTTTCCAATTGCTCCCAAACCTGCCGTAGCTCTGGCTGTAACGTCTGTTTTATCAAGACCAAATATTTTCATAAACGTTAGGTTTACTGTTTTCGTTAAGTGTATGGTAACTTTACTCCCCATGTTAATATCTAGATTTGATAACGTACTAGAAGATTTATGAGAGTCTAAAATGTATTGAACTGTACTAGTGACCTTTTGTTCCGTATTCGGCAGCTCCTGTGCACCTGAAAGAACGGCTGCATTTGCAACCTTTTGTAACTTCGCTTTTTCCATATACATTAGGCTTCCATCTATCGCCAGACCTGCCATGGATAGAATTGTCATTAGCGAAATTGCACCCAGGATGAGGACATTCCCTTTTTCATCCTTTAGGAATCTAATAAAAAATTTTCGCATTTTTATCCCTCACTCTACGCGAATCGTTGAACTTGTTTCGATGGCAAAATTAGAGGGGAAGAACTTAGAAATCAAAGGTGTCAAAAAGTTCATCGGATACGTTAGCTTTACTGTTACATAGTCTCCCGAACGCCTGACTGTATCCGCTGGAGTAATATTCACCTGTAATTTTGTCTGGTCCCCTAAATGCACGTATTGGTGGGCGAAAGTTGAAATATCAGCATCCTTCTTACCTAGACCACCTAGCCTAACCGTTTCCTGCGCAGCCATTTGCAAGTGCGCATAGGAATAAATCACTCTACCGAAATCTAAGATTCCTACCAGAATCAATAGAAAAATAGGAATAATTAGCGCTGTTTCCACCAAAGATTGGCCACGCTCATCCTTTTTCATAAAGAAATGACTCCAGGAAAGTAAGCTTGAAAGATGGCCCCTGCAGCGATGGCTACCCCGTAAGGAAGAGTGGTTTTGACCGAATCATTCTCCTCGAGTAAGGAAAGTCTCATCCCATGCCGCAGACCATGCATTAGGTACAATATTTTCTTTAAAAATCCTTTACGATAAAAAATAAATAGGATGGCCATAATCCCTCCTGCCAATGCCATGTATATTGATGCCATTAATACAAAACTGATACCTTTTAAACCGCCAATTACTGCAAGGAGTTTTACATCTCCCGCCCCCATTCCTCCAAGGAGATAAGGGATTAATAAAATCCACAAACCAACTACCGTACCAAGGAGCGCCTCTGCTAAGCCATGCCACCCACCGGTAATGGCGTGAACAATCCATGCTATTATCAAAAAGGGAAATAAGACCTTATTATATATTTTTCGTTCCTTTAAGTCGGTAATTACACATATGATTAAGAGAATAATTAATAAATAGGTACTCCACACATAAACTCCTCTCCTTTCCTTATAGAAGTTAAAGTACAGCGCTTAATTTATGTTTAAAGAAAAACAGCCTCACGTTTGTTTCGCACGCAAGGCTGTATTAGAAATTCAGTTTCTAGATTATTAACTATTAATCAACCTTCTCCGCCTGCACCAGCCTCAATTAAAGCGTCCTTAGCATCCGTAAATAACTTAACAACTTGATCTTTCATTATTAATAGTACTGCTACAGCGCCAACCGCAATTAGTCCTAAAACTAACCCATACTCAGTCATACCTTGTCCTTGTTCTTCAGTAAATAAAGCTTTCATTTTTTTCATCATTTGTAAAAACCCCTTTTCAATTTATAGTTAAATAGTTTCCAATTTTTGTTTCTGTTTTTTGAATCATGCCTGCTGGCAATTCTAATACTGACTTTGCTCTTTTGTGATACTTTCCTACTGTTGCAGGCTTTACCGTTTCGTCCAGGCCTACAATTTCAAAATCTTCACTTAAGTAAAGGACATCGATGGAATAATTCATGAAGAATGTGTGAATGGATTGGCAGGGTCGAATTAACAAGCCGTGTCCTGCTGGTAAACTTTTCGAAAACATCAGCCCTTTTAATCTTTTAAAAAAGGTATCAGCTGTTGATAGATTGTTTGCCAGTTCCGCTCCGTTTGACAGATTCACGACTTTCACGTATTTCACCTCCGAATAAAAGAAATAACCCCGCCTTTACCGAAAGGGGGGTTAGTAAAATAGACTGACTAAATAGACATAGGAAACCTATGAGTAAATAGTAGTACTAATATGAAACACCCTGTTCTTTCGGTAACTGGCTGGCGTAGTGCAAAAGCACCTTAGCCCCTTTAGCTTTGCGTCACTGATTTTCATCAGTTTTGCCTTTATCGAGAATCAGTGTTTGTTTGTCCGACTGATCTCTTAATCACATAATAGAACTTTTTTCCCTCAGAGAGCATCCTACTAAAATACTATTTTTAGTCGAAAACACTAGGTAATTATACCTATTTTCGACTTATACCCTTATAAAATCGACATAAAATTCGTATATAATCCTCAATTTACCTCCCTTGCCAATTTATTTAGGCGAATCATTCACCATACAATCGCCCATACATATAATTTATAGATACCAATAAAAAGGATGTTGATCATGCCAGCCATCGTTGGAGTTGCACAGGTTATTACCCTTGGAAGCAGTTCAGTTTTCCATATTGGTGATGTGTATAAAATTATGCCATTTTCTACTGCCAAAACTTTCTCTGGAGCTGGTTCCTTTAATACAGGGGAGAGTTTACGTCTAAACAACAACATGAGTTCTACAAATACATCAGACCAAGATGGAATCGATCAACCAATTACCCTCAACGCATAATAAATGGGTGGTCTAAAATGAATTACTATATTCAGCAGTCAATTCAAATTAGTTTTATAAGAATTGGAAGTATTTCCAATTCATCTGTTATGCAAATTGGAAGTGCTGGAATGATAAAACCTTCAGCATATCTATATAATACCGGTGGATTTACAGCTCCAGCACCTAAGCCAATAAAAGCTATAGGAAGTTTAGTAGGTACACCAGCCGTTCCATTACAGGCAGCTGTTAGAAAACATGAAAACACAGACAAATAATCCTTTCCGTTTCTTTTGGGTTCTTCGAGACTATCTATTGTGAGGTGATATCATGTATCAGGATTATTCTCAATATCTTCAATGGCTGCAAATGTATATTCAAGCACAGGAAAAGAGGATCGTTACCTTGGAGGCTACCGTTCAAAAAATGCAAGAAGAAATGAAGCAAATAAAGGAGAAGCAGCCTATTCGAGTCGATAAAATTGAATATAAATTTGATCAATTGAAGGTAGAAACTCTTGAAGGAACCTTAAACATCGGCCTTAATCCTTCCGATTTGTCTGAAATTGAAGACTTTGCGGTACAAAATCAATCATTAAACGTTCCTCCACCACCAAAAGATCAAATGCAGAGATCTATGAAAATTGAAGAAGCCATTTACCGATATCTTGAAACAGATTTACCTTCAATAGTTGAATACACCCAAAGAGAATTAGAGGTCCCACCAAATGACGCCTACTTATCCTTTATCAAGCAGGATATTACTAAACAGTTACCTAACAGAGTCGAACAACATTTAAAAATGAATTTACAAAATAACCGTTCAGCGGAGAATGAAAATATAGATGACATAATTATCGAATCGATTAAGCAGGAGATAAAAAATGGTGTGGCTATTTTCTTCAAGAACCTGCCAGAACACGTGAAAGGGATGAAAGCAGAATGAACTTTGAAGTCTATAATCGAGAAGCTTAACGTCCAAAATATAAAAATTATTGGGGTTGCCAGCTCATCATTAGTCTTGGTAGGCGATACGGAATCGATTCAATTAGCCTCGACTTTTGATACCCCACCTGAATCTTTAATCATTGGACCTTTTGTACCGCTGCAATCGGACGTGACTTGATCATGCTTACAAGAACATCATGTGTAGATGCAATCAATATAGACATCGTTTCGTTTGCTTCTATCCTCCAGCTAGGAGATTCCTGTATTATTAATGGATTTTCTAAAGCACTCGCTGTACAAAGGGAAGCAGAACAGTTTTATGGGAATGAAGGGGATCTTATTTCCTATCCTGTCTTTTCCGAACCAATTCCTTTCGAATCAATTAACGAGTACTTCTCATTCTCTCAGCATCACTTAAATCCAGTTATTAAGGTTCATAACATTGATATCATCGCAATTTCATCTTCCTCCCTGTTACACGTAGGTAATAGTCAGCATGTTTCGATGGAGGTCCGGGTAAAGCATTTCAGACAGCTTCTTCCTGTTCCTAGAGAGGAAGATCAAGAACAAGGACAATGATCCCCGCATAGGTTAGATATTATATGGAATCAGCCAAGGAAAAGGATGTTTTTGATGCCAGCGATTATCGGTCCAGTACAAATCGTTAATGTAGGCGGAGGAATTGTGCAGTTTGGGGATGCCTTATATATTTCACCGAAAAGCGGCTCCAAAACTAATGCAGGTTCAGGAGCATTTAATACTGGGGGATTCATTATAACCAATAATGGATTAAGCGGTACGAATGTTCTTGATACAAACCTTATTGACCAGCCTATAGCGGGTAATAATTAAAAAAATGAGGATGACTCAATGTCAGCCTCATTTTTTTATTATCTTTATTTATTAACCTTTAAAATATGGGCTCCATCAAAGAAAAATAGATATCTTTCTACAACATTTCTTTTCCAAATCTGTTCAATTGCCCTTGTATATAAATTAATTTGCAGCTTGTAACGTTCTTCAAGGATAGGTTTTGCCTGTGAAAAACCACCCTTATATCTGTCTGTAATACCATCAGATTTATAATCAATTAATACCAATCCGTTTTCATCTTCAAGAATACAATCGATAATACCTTGTACAAAAACTGCTTCCTCTGTATCTTTCCAATTTGGGTAAACTTCTCTTGCAGGAAGCGAGAGTGTGAACGGGATTTCCCTATGAATAGCTTTTGCATGAAAATATCTTTGCCCCAATTCTGAATGAAAAAACTGAACAATTAATTTGCAATCAATAACCTCAGCTTGCTCTGGGGTTAGCAACTCATTCTTTACCATCCAATCAAGCTGATTCTTTATCGACTCTTCGCTAACTGGTCTTGATAGGTCCACATGCTGCATCACCATATGCATGGCTGTCCCCCGCTCAGCAGGGCTCAACTGTTTTTCCTGCATAAACTTAGGTCTCTTTGAGATGGTCTTCTTAAATTGTCGAACAAGTTCTGTACCGCTATGTTCATCCGCTATTTCCCTGCTCCGCTTGATTTCAGAAACCGATTGCTTTGAACGATGAATCGCTGCGCTTGGATAAGAATATTCCCATGTTAATCGGTCTTGTATTTCCTCAGCAAAAAGGGATTCTACTGGTACTGGCTCTGCCTTTTGTACCATCTCCATAAAGTGGTCTTGTTCCAGTTCAAGCGTTAGTTCCTGTTTTTTGATTTCTTCCGCATTTAGTAATGAAATGTTCCATGAAGAAGGATGATTGGTAATTTCTGATGGAACTAGTATATTGACTTCACCTCTAGTTCGCAATTCGCCGCAGTCTTGATGGCGAATAAGTGCAGGACCTATCCAATCGATGTAGCTATTTGCTGATGCCCTTTCATAATCCTTTAACAGCCATTCTGTATTAGATGAGACATCATTCCACTGATCGATTTTTTTTAAGGCATCTTTTAAGGTGGCCGTTGCATATAGCTTCTCTTTTGCCCTTGTCATTGCCACATATAATACACGCATTTCCTCGGCGAGCATTTCCATTTTCTTCTTTCGCTTAAAAGCAATTTGTGGCAGCGACGGATATGATATACGCTTCTTTATATTGACATACTTTGCAGCAAATCCATATTCTTTATCTAGCATATATGGTTTACGAATATCGGACAAATTAAATTGTCTTGCCATTCCTGCCATAAATACGACCGGAAATTCGAGCCCTTTACTGCTGTGGATGGTCATAACCCTCACAACATCCTCCTGCTCACCTAAAGCTCTAGCAGCGCCTAAGTCATTCCCTCTTTCAATCATTCGTTCAATAAATCGTAAAAAGCGGAATAACCCACGGAAAGAGGTTTGTTCATATTGCCGTGCTCTGTCATAAAGAGCTCGTAAATTAGCTTGGCGCTGTTTTCCACCCGGCAAACCGCCTACAAAATCATAGAACTGAGTATCACGATATAACTGCCAGATTAGCTCCGACAGTGAACCTCGTCTTGCCATGGAACGCCATTCTGTTAAAGCATCATAAAAGCGTCGGACTTTTTCATAAAAGGTTTCAGTTGTCTCGTCAGGCTTGCTTTGACAAAAAGCGGTAACAGCATCCCAGAAGGACCCCTTTTTCTGGTGAATCCGGATTTTAGCAAGTTGCTCTTCATTTAGACCGACGATAGGTGACCGCAGCACGGATGCAATCGGGATATCCTGGGAAGGATTATCAATCACTCGGAGCAAGGACATCATAATCGCTACTTCGGTTGCTTCAAAATATCCAGTGGATAAATTAGCGTAGATAGGGATTCCTTGCTGTTTAAATTCCTCCATAATTTGCGGTGCCCACGTCATGGACCTTAGCAGAATGACAATGTCTCGGTACATTAACGGACGGTTCGTCTTCGTTTTCGTATTATAAACAGGTGAACCCTGTTGGACTAATTCTTTAATTTTAGCAGCCATTACTCTGGCTTCAAGCTGAGATTGTTCAAGTTCTGCTGCATCAAATCCAGCCTGGGACATTTCAGCCACTGCTTCTGTTTCCTCAGGCGTTTCTTGTGATTCAGCATTTTGATCGATAAGAATCAGCTCTACAGGAAATGGTTCCTCGTCTGGATACGGTGCCCCATTCCGCAGTTCTGCTGCTTCATCGTATTCGATTTCACCAACTCTTACACCCATGATTTGTTTGAATAAATAATTGGTCGCCTCGAGTACTTCTTTTCTACTTCTAAAATTTCGTGCCAAATCAATTCGCAATCCTGTTGATTCACCAGTAACAGTAAATCGATTATACTTGCCTAAAAACAGGTTTGGCTCTGCCAACCGGAACCGGTAAATGGATTGTTTCACATCCCCGACCATGAACAGGTTGCCAAATTGCTCCTCATCCTTTGTCACTAGCTTCAGTATTGTTTCTTGCACCATATTTGTATCCTGATACTCATCACAGTAGACTTCTTTAAAATGTCTCCGGTATGCAAGTGCTGCCTCTGAAGGCTGAAATTCACTTTCACTGGAATTTTCCCCCGTTAATATTTGCAAACAAAAATGCTCGAGATCGGCGTAGTCCACTAAACCTTTTTCTCTCTTTGCTTTTTCAAACCGCTCAGCAAAGTCTTTTACAAGATAGACAAGTGTTTCAATTAACGGTTTCATTTCTTCCATATCACGCAAGAACCCATCTGGCTTACGCGAAAAGAGTTCTTCACCGATATCTTGAATTTTCTTCTTCGCTTTTTCACGAAGTTTTTGGGCCTTCTCTGCTAATTCCTTATCGAAGTGATCACCCTTCACTGGCTTTGCACGTGAAAAGGACCAGGTTTGCATTGCTTGATATAATGTCTCCCAAGAAACTTCTTTCGCTTTTATTAGGGTATCAATTACATGGAGATCATCTAAAAAATTCTCCGCCCTAGGTGCTGGGCCATTCGGAAGCTTGGTGATTTCCAAGCCCTTCTTTATCATTTCCTTTGCAGCTTCCAATTGTAATTCAATATCAAAAAGAAGGGCCTGGACAAATGGAAGATCTTCAATATTTGTTGTCGGAACAACGTTATACATATCGACAATAGATTGTAAATATTGCTCTGGTAACGGATTTGAACGGGCAAAATCATAAATCGATCGTACAATATCCTGTAGCGCATCGTCACTTCGATCACTCGTAAACGAATCAACTAGGTTAAAAAAGGCTTCGTTCTCTGGTTTGCCGTATTCTAATTCAAAAAGCTCGTCCATTACTTCATCTCTAATTAGCTGTGCTTCGGTTTCATCTGCGATTCGAAACCCGGGATCCACATCAATCAAGTAATAATACTTCCGAATAACCTCCATACAAAAAGAGTGAAGAGTGGAAATCGAGGCTTTATTTAGTAAACTGAGTTGCTTTCGCAAGTGCCGAGAAGCAGGATCCGCATCAATCGCTTTTTCTAACGCTTCTCCAATTCGGTGCCTCATCTCTGCAGCAGAAGCATTCGTAAATGTCACCACTAATAATTCATCCACATTGATGGGGTCATCGGTTGACAGAATCTTTTGAATGATTCTTTCAACAAGGACTGCCGTTTTTCCTGATCCTGCCGCAGCTGCTACGAGAATATCTCTATTCTTAGCCATAATCGCTTTCCACTGATCTTCGGTCCAAGTAGCATCTGCAGGTTTGGGAGGGATGAAAGAATTACTCATTTCCGCTCAACTCCTCTCGGATTAAATCAAGTACCTTATCATTTGATAATGGTGTAATCACACGGTAAGGGCTACTTTCAATTCCTTCATCTATTTGACAAACTGATTTATATGGACAGAAGGTACAAGCCTTTTTGTCCTTCTGTTTATATGGAGAAATCTCTACATGTCCATCGACGATAGCGTTCCCCGATTTCTGATACAGCGTCCTTACATAATCTCTTAAGTCATTAAAGTGCTCCATGCTAGCAACTTTTGAACGCTTGGTTAAATTACCATCCTTTTTAATTCCAGCAGATATAATGTGCGAATCACCTGATTCAAGTGTTTGGTCCATTAGTTTGATTACACTTTGATCACTTAACAATAAACCATTCATCTTAAATTTTTTCATAATTTCTGCTTCGATTTCATCCATCGTCAACAATTTTGTGGAGTTAATAAGCGGATTATGAACGTGAAAATAAAGGACACCTGCCGGACTTGCCTCCATCTCCACTAATTCCTTCGAGTAGGTCATAACAATATCCAAATAGGTGATCATTTGCAGGGAGAGACCATAATATACATCACTTAAATGAACGTCTTTTTCACTTGATTTATAATCAATTACCCTTAAGAACACATTATCGTCTTCACTCTTTGCTTGATCAACTCTATCAATTCGCCCAGCTAACTCCATTCGCTTTCCATTTTTCAACGGAAAACTTAATGGCGGCAGCTCCGCATTTGCTCCAAATCCCAATTCTAATCCGATTGGGGAGAATCCACTTACTTTTGCATGCTCACTTAACACAAGTGAAGCACGGGTAATAATTTGCTCTAATTTCCGCTTGATATAATGGTGCCTCTCGGAACTCAACAAAATCTCGTTTTGTAATTTTGGAGCTATGGCATTGACTGCTTCTTTGGATAATTCCTCACATTGCACTTTCGTTAACTGCGCCCATGAGATGTTTTGTGTATTAACTGTGTCAGAAATATACTTTATAGCCGCATGAAATAACTCTCCTATATCAGGCGCTTCCAAGCGGAAAATTTGTCTTTCCCGAAGCCTCAAACCATGCTGAACAAAATGAGTAAAAGCACAGCTATTAAACAATTCCATTCTCGATACACTCGCCTGTATGGTATCACCATATAATTCGTCTGCTACCTGTTTAGACAGCTGAACCGTCTGGTTTGTATAAAAAAGGCTCGAAAACACTTTTTTTGCCTTTTCCTTTCCCGGACTTTCTAAATAGTAGTTATATACATCCCACCAGAGGTTTGAAATCGGATAATTTCGTTTGTTCAGCTGTAGTTGGGAAGTCAAATAAGACAATGTTGTGGTGAAGTTTGTAATAAAGCTTAACTGGCTCTCTTCCGGCAATTCTGCTGGGTCTGAAACATAATAATGTTCTTTCGCCTCAGGGAACATGTCTTTTATCCTCTTGATATACGAAGAGGCAATTAGAGCTTTCCCCTCATCATTTGCTAATGGATAGGTTACGTAAAGCTCCTCAGCGGGTGCAGTAAAAGCTTTATAAGCTAGAAAATTCTCATCCAGCAAACGTGTTCGACTGCTTGGTGCAACGTTGATGCCTGCTGAAAGAAGCATTTCCCGATCTTCATCTGATAGTATTCCTTCTTCTGAAATTTTCGCTGGTAATACTCCTTCATTGACGCCAACCACGAAACAGACCTTGATATCCATTAATCTTGACTTCTCTAAGTCTCCGATTAGTACTTGATCTAGTGCAGGTGGAATCAGGGAAAAGTGTAAAGACTCAAATCCAGATTCTAAGATAGCAGCAAAGGATTTTAACGGGACCGGTTCGTCTCCTAAAATCTCTACATATTGATCTAATAAATCAATGACCGCATTCCACACCTGTTCGTGCTCTCGCATTTTCACGAGATTACCCTTTGCTTCTGCTTCTATTTTCCACTTTTCAAGCTTCTCAGGAATATCTAATTCTTCTAAAAATAAATAGATGGCTTCGCAAAGTTTGCGTCCATTATCAGACTTCTTTAATCGCCTTGAAAGGCGAAGAAGCGGCGCCGTTACCATTAACTTTAACTCATTTAATTCCTGCTCCATTTTGCGTTCGGCATCGGTTTGTCCATTTACATCTAACTCTAGCCCTCTAATTCTCCGGTAACTCCAGCGGTCCTTTTTGGTCCACTTACTTCCATTAATGCCGTAAGCAAGGACGTAATTTTCAAGTCTATCCATCTTCTCCCGCATTTTAATCGGATTTTCCTGTAAAGGATAGATTAATTCAGTTTTAATGACTCTGAAAATAGATTCATAGCGCCAGTATGTGTTAATGACTTCCAGAGTTGAGCGGATTAGCTCAATAAGAGGATGATTTAACATCGTCCGTTTTTGGTCAATAAAATAAGGAATCTGATAATCTTCGTATACTGGCTCAACAATTTCATGATAGTCTTGTCCGTTACGGATTAATAAGGCGATGTCACGGTAGCGGTACCCTTTTTCTCTAACTAAGCGTCGGATTTCTCTTGCAATACCTTCAATTTCAGCTCGACGGTTGACCGCTTGGCAAATATTGATTTCCGTCTTCCCATAAAAAGGATTTGCCGGGCGGGCATCAAAATTTCCCTCTAAGTGACGTAAGGAAAGATGACTCCATTTTTTTTGCTCTTGCAGGATAACAGGCTCCTCTACTTCTATCCCTTGAGCCCTTGCCAAATCATAAATGGAGTAGCAGGTCTCACTTGATAAACGAAACAAATCAAGCTCATCTGGTTCAGATTGTACTGATAGGTGCTCCGTTGTCAACGCGATGGAAACCCTTTGGCAATGTTTCATCAACTCAGTCAGCACACGATATTCCTGAGGGGAAAAGCTATAAAATCCATCAATATAGATTTCCGCCTCTTTCAAATAGGAAGAACTGGATATCTTCTCTGATAGAAGACGAAAATAATCCTCTGAGTCAATATATTTACCAAATATCTCCTCTTCAAATTTTTGATAAATGACTTCTAAATCCATTAATTTATCATTTAAGGCAGTTGAACCTGAGGTTTCTACTAATCCTGCTTGTTTTGGGGCTTGTATTAGTTCCTCTGGGCTAATGCAATACCTCTTAAATTCGATAATCATTTGCTCTACTTGCTGAACGAATCCAGTCTTATCTGCAGCCCTTTGAAAAAGCTTCAATTGATCCTTTTGCTCATCAATAATTTTTCGGATTAACATGTTAATTCCGACGTTACTTAAATGCACCCGGCTTATTCCGCCTGTTTCCTGAAGAATTCTCCATGCTAACCGGGAGAAGCTAAATACTTGTGCCCGAATCATTCCCCCAAGCTTTTGGTCAGTAGCTAAGCGGTATTCGGATAAGAATGTCATTTGGTCAGGAACAATATATATAATGGGAGTACCCTCTGGTTGATTGATCAGCCGATTGTGAATTTCGTCAAGAATCAGGGATGTTTTGCCGCTTCCTGATCGTCCAATTACCATTCTTAATGACATATGCCAACCTCACTTCCTATAAACTGTCAAAATCTCTATCTTTCATTTTATCATAAAAAGCAGTACAAATGTTTGTATCTGATTACTGTGATTAAAACCATAATTGGTATTTTTCCGCAAAAAAAACACGATTTTACCAATCGTGCCGTCCTGCTCTAAAAATATTAAAAATGGACGTCCATTTCATTTAATGGCCAGTAGCGTAAATCTACTTTCCCAACCACCTGGGTTGCGGAGATAAAGCCGAATTGGCGGCTGTCCCAGCTTCCTAGTCGATTATCACCCAGCACGAATAATTTCCCTTCAGGCACTGTATTTTCGCCTGTTATTTCTTTCAGACTAAAATCGCCTGTTATTTTTAAACCCGGTGACTTCTGTTTGTAAACATCTAAAAACGGTTCTTCGTACTTATGCCCATTAATATATAATTGATCATTACGATACTCTAGTTTATCACCTGGAAGCCCAATAATTCTTTTAACAAAGTCTTCTTTTGCATTTGCATGAAAAACGATTACGTCAAAACGATTCAATTCCCCCACTTGATAGCCAAGTTTATTCACTACAAGTTTGTTTCCATCCTGTAGGGTTGGCATCATTGATTCACCTTCCACAATATAGTTGGAGAAGAAAAATGTGCGAATAAAAGCAAAAATAATAATTCCAATTGCAAACGCCTTAACCCATTCCATTCCTTCTTTTTTCCATTCAATCTTCATTGTAACTCCTCCTTTTCTCCAGCTCTCTGTCTCTATATAATTCTTCATTATGGTCATTTTCTGTACTCTTATTCAATCTAAGTTCAATTCTTTTTCCTATATACCAAAGAATGAAAATAACAAGAAATACTATGACCGTGCGAAAAGGTTTAGTTATTAATGAATGAATATCATACCCAATAAAGCTTATCGTGAAAATCATCACCATTTTACCAATGCAAACCGCAAGCATATATTGGGCTGTGCTAATTTTTGAAAGGCCAGCAACAATATTAACAACTGCCGAGGGTGTAAATGGAAAGCAAAGAAGTAAAAAAAGCGGACCAAAACCGTGACGTTCCACCCAATCCATGAGCTTACGAACCTTAGGTTGCTTCGGCAAAAAAGATAATAATCTCCTTTGCCCATATCTCCTGACCAGTAGAAAAACCAGTAGTGCCCCAATACAAGTTCCAATCCATGAATATAAAAAACCTAACCATAGTCCGAATGCACTTGCATTAGCCATTACAAATAGGAATAATGGGAGAAACGGAAGAAATGCTTCAATAATGGTTAGCAAGATGCCAGGTAAGGGACCGAGGGCTCGATATTCCTGTATTAGACTCATAATATTTTCAAGCGTAAACCAGGCTTTCAATGCATCAAAGTCCATCCTATTTCTCCTTTATTTTTGTCCTGTTCATTTTGTTCTAGAGAAATATCACTGTGTAATGAATTGATGAAGAGCTTCTTTATTCTTTTCGACATCAATATCTAAAACAGCACCTTCACCTTTAATTCTCGGCTCCGTAAAACTGTCTTCCACTGGAATTCGTAAGGTAGCTACATTTCCTCTTTTATCTGAAAAGAAATCCTTTCCCATAAATAACATGTCAGATGTATCCATGTTTGTTTTCACATAGGGGGTCACAACCCCAATAAGTTTGGGCAATTTCGTAATGGTTTGAAACCCACTCAGTTGATCTCCAATTGCCTTCACTACCTTTTGTTGACGTTCGACTCGTCCAAAATCGCCTACAGCATCATGACGGAAGCGAACATATCCAAGCAATTGTGTACCATTTAATCTTTGTAATCCTGGTTCTAAAGTGACATCGATATATGCAGACATCTTTTTCTCTACATCGATCTCTACTCCCTTAGGAAAAGCTTCATCAATCAACTGAGCAAAACCTTGAAAATCAACGATTGAATAGTATTGTAGGTCAATATCAAAGTTCTGTTTAATCGTTTGTCTCATTAACTCTGGGCCCCCGAGTGCGAAAGCCGAATTAATTTTATGTTTCCCATGACCAGGAATTCCTAGATAACTATCTCTCATAATGGATGTTAGTTTGAAGGTCCCTTTGTCCTCATTGTAGTGTGCAATCATAATGGTATCTGCCCGAGACTTTTCTTTCCCTCTGGCATCACTTCCAAGCAATAAAATATTCGTATCTCCATACTGATCCTTTTGTCCTTCAAATGTATATACTTCTTCAGTATCTGTACTGTCCTTATTTATTTTCTTTAATGATTTATTTACTCCTTGTTTATATTGAAAATAGGCATAACCAGCTCCTGCTCCAATTAAAAGTAAGAATACAAGCAAAACGGACTTCCATCTTCTCTTTTTCTTATGTTGATGTTTATCAGCTCTCATTCGTTTACCACCATTCGTCCCTGTTTTATCTTCACCTATATATGACTGATTTTTCTTTTTAAAGGTTTCTCCATTTAATTCATTTTCCCCTACCAGATATCCTTCTATTAATAAAAACTTTCTCATAAATCAGCCGAAATTTGCAACAAAGAAAGCTCGCCACATGACGAGCTTTGGTAAAAAAAGTCCTATTGCTTTTGTTGGAGGTTTTTCGTAAAATAAGAAGGAACATGTGTTCTTATTTTTTACAGAAAGGTGGAGTATCCATGACCCGAATTCCTGAAAATGATCGTGACATTATGGAGAAAGCCATATATTTACCGATGGTTTTGATCATCCTAAACCGTGATTTATCAGTTGTAGAAAAAAGCCCCTTCAAATTGAAAAAACCGTATTTGGACTTGATTGAGGAAACAATGAAGGAGATACAGCAGGAATTGGCTGAGGTAAAACAATATATGAAAAAAAATAAACTTCAAGTCGTTGAAACAAAACGGGACGACGCTTTTACAATGTACATGTTTATTTACAAAGGCTATGAGGAAAACCATAATTACTTTAATCCACGAATTCGAAATAAGGTTCAAGAATTAATGGAAGCCTACTTACTAAAAAAACATCTGTCCCGTTAAAAAATGGGTAACACTCTTATTTTATTTCGGATTCGGAGTTTTTATATGATTTGTATATTCTCTTTGGGTTTCTGATGCCTTCACTACTTTAGGTTTGTTTATTAAATAAAACGTCTTTTTATTTCCTTTTCTTTCCAATCTCTGTAAATACCTCGTTTTTACATGAGAAGTTCTTTCCATCTGCTTGTTAAAAGTAATATAAGGAACATCGAAAAGAAGTGTTTGTTTATTTAGAAACAAAACTTTGGTTTTCACACCTGGTGCTGGCCAATAATTTTCAATTAGTGATGGTGAAAACCACATACAAACAGAACTTTCAGGTGAAGCAGTAGGGAAAAAGAAAATGTCGTTAATCGGTTCAACCACCAATGGTGCTTTACGAGTGAAATTAGTTAAATCTTTTGTTAACCTTCGTCTTGATTGATAATCAGATCCATAAAATTCGCAGCTATGTTTGATGATTTCGAATGGTTTAAATGGAGACAAGAATTCACCATCCGTCTCATAGATCAGAGAATATATTTTACTACCGTACTCCACTGGTTGTATACTCATGGTGCATGAATTTGCCTCATATTCTTCAATGATTTTTTGTTTCAAACTCCCCAGCTCCTTCGGTATTAATTTTTGCTTCAACTTAATCATCTCCTTTATTGGTTTCTACCACATCTTACCACTTTCGACATAAAATTCAT
This sequence comes from Neobacillus phoenicis, assembly GCF_047302305.1. Classification (NCBI taxonomy): domain Bacteria; kingdom Bacillati; phylum Bacillota; class Bacilli; order Caryophanales; family Bacillaceae; genus Neobacillus; species Neobacillus phoenicis. The sequence goes on from NZ_CP154847.1 coordinate 4,568,366, forward strand.
TATTTTTTCTGAATTGTTACTAAATTGTCCACAATATGCGTCAAGTAATTATTTTTCAGAAAATTATAAATAGTATTGATAATAATGAGAAAACTCCATATACTAGAAAAAAGCATCAGAGGTGATTTTCATGAATGAAAAATCATACACAGAGTTAATGAAACTTGGTGCCATGAAACGCAATCAAATGAAAGAGAACTACGTCCAGGATTTATACATTGACATGCTTTTATCGGAAATTCAGCTAACTGTGGAAAAGGAAAAATTATTGCGGAAGATTGATTTAGCCATCGACAAGCGGGACAAACGATCATTTCTCCTTCTATCTGGACAGCTCAATGACATTAACAAACGATTTGGAACGTGACATAACTTTTTGAACCGCCTGTATTGGGCGGTTTTTTGTTTTAAACTTGGATCTTGATTTCCGCTCCGGCACTTCGCTTTCCGCGGGCGTGCCGGGGAGCCTCCTCGTCGCTTCGCTCCTGCGGGGTCTCCCCTGCCCCGTACTCCCGCAGGAGTCTTCGCGCCTTCCTCTCCAATCAACATTGTTTGTTAAAACAACAGGGTCGTTTAACACAGCCTAAGAGAAAGAGGCTGAAGTCACGTATGTTCTTCAGCCTCAGTGTGGTTATTTATTTTTTAGTTTAATTTCGTATTCTTCCAGCTTCGAAATTCGATCTAGCATGGAAGGATGAGTGTAACGGAAAATTTTCACTAAGAATGGTGGGTTAACTTGACTTAATCCCGAGCGGCTTAACTCTTGAAATGAAGTAATCGCAGCTTCTGGGTTCTTCGTCATCTCAATCGCATATTTGTCTGCCCGTGTTTCCTCATAGCGAGAAGCAAAATTTGTAAATGGACTGGCCGCAAACATAAGTATGGACAAAATCATAAAAAATAAAGGAAGTGACCGTATATCTGCTACATCCGTTATTTTCAATTCCTTTCCCCAGCGCCTCGTTGCCCAGTTCATCAGCCTGTACGTCAAATATAGTCCTAGTAGCGAGAGCAATAGGTATCCACCAATTCCAAAATAAATATGTTTTTCAACGTAATGACATATTTCATGTGCCATGATAAAAAGGATTTGATTGTCATTTAGTCGATTTAATGTAGTATCCCAAAGGACAATCCTAGCGTTTGAACCAATCCCCGATACATACGCATTTAAAGAATTTGTTTTATCTGCCATATTTACTTCAAAAACATGCTGTGCGGGAATGTCCGCCTTCTCTGCTAATGCTAAAATCTTCGTTTCTAATTCTTTATTTTTTAACGGATAAAAATCATTGTATAGTGGGTCAATAACAACTGGTTGCAGGAACATCATAAATAAGGTAAACGGTATGGACAACAACCATCCGTAAAGCCACCAGCGTTTATTGCTTTTTTTCATAAGCCAGTATAAAACAGGCACAATAATCAACCATGTCCCATAATTAAGCCAAAAATCAATTAATTCATCCTTCATCCAGGAAGGGAAGGATTGAGTGGAAATATGATACGTCTTAGATAAGGTATAACTAATATAATTTAAAGGAAATGTTGCTAAAAATGCAAAAAAGGATAACCAAATTAGATAGATCGCCGTTTGCAGAAATTTGTACTTTGAGGAGCTTTCTGCCCATTGCTTAAAAGCCTTAGAAAAACCAAACAATAATAATAAAAAATAAAACAACCATTCAAAGGGTGTCGATAAAAAAAACAATAGATTTCTAATTTTTGAATACTCTTCGCTCAACATAAGCTCCCTTCCATTTAAAAAGGTAGCAGGGTCAGCTTTAGATCCTTCATATTCAAAAGGTAACTTTGCATCAGCAAAGTAAAATAAGTACCAATAAAAAAACAATCCATACAGACAGAAGGCCAATACCGCATAGACCCCCATTTTTCTTACCATCATTTTGTCCCCCTTTGTGTACAGCCTCTCTCTATATTTAGTTTAGTTTAATCTATCGGTTTTAGAACAAAGAAATGCGCAAGCGCCTTGATCAGCCCCGACAGGCAAATGTTCTTCTGCAAAAAAAGTCGCTCTTTGACTTTTATTGCAGAAGGTTATTTGACCCGAGGGGCTAGGCGCTGGAGCTGGACAATTCTCGAAGTCGAAGTTAATGCTTCCCATTAAAGCAAAAAAAGCCAGTACATGACTGGCTTACATAAGATACGAATAAACAGCAAGGACAGCAATGGATCCCAGGACTACTACAATTACATTTGCTCCTAAAAATGCAGCAAGAAAAGCTGCTGCTGCCCCCAGGGCACCATACCAAAAATCTCCATTTTGAATAAATAGAATAGCTGGAAAAATTAATGCTCCAAGAGTAGCGTAAGGAACATTCTTTAAAACACCCTGAACAAATGGTGGAAGCTCTTTTCCTTTAAATAAGACAAACGGCAGCATTCGAGGTATATAAGTGACCAATCCCATCCCAATAATCATCCAAATGATTTCACTCTTCATGTTGTACACCCCGATGCTTATTTTTCAAAACTTCTCCTAATTCTATAAGAACCGCTGATAAAAGTGTGGCCGTAACAATAGCCCATCCTTGAGCCATAAGGTGATTAATGGTGAAAATAGAGTTAAACACCGCACCAAGTGCCGCAAGAAAAACTACTTTTACACTTTTTTTCATGGAAGGGACTAATAAACCGATAAACATGGCATAAAGTGCCACACTCATACTTTCTTGTAGCGTTTGAGGCAGACTTGCACCGATGAGGTGACCTACTCCGGAAAATACAACCCAGCTTGAATAGGATATGGAAATAACACCAAACATAAAACCAGTTGTAGCGGTGCCTTCTTTTGTGGCAACCACAGAAAACGTCTCATCCGTAATGCCAAAAGAGTATATCAGTTTATTCAGTAAATGGTCTTCCTCACATTTTTCCGTTAAGGTGGTGCTCATTAAAAAGTGACGAATATTCACAATAAACGTGGTTAAAATAATTTCGAAGATCCCCGTCCCGTACGCGATCAGACTTAATGATATATACTGTGAAGCACCAGCAAATACAATGATACTCATTAGAACTGTTTCGTAAATGGAAAGGCCCGAAGTTTTTGCAAGGAGCCCAAAAGTTAGTGCAATAGGAAAATAGCCAATCCCGATCGTAATGCCTGCCTGGAGCCCCTTCTTAAACTCAGATGTCTCTCTCACAATTGCCATATCTGCCAACCTGATTCCCCCCATAATCAAACTCTCATATAAAAATAAATTTTAGCAAATTTTCAATAAAATTTACAATAAAAAAACATGGCGAGAGAGGCCATGTTTACTTCCCTTTAAAAACTGGTTTCCTTTTTTCAGCAAAGGCTTGCAATGCTTCCACCCGATCTTCGGTTGGGAGCGTTACCTCGTAAGCCTTTCGTTCGATTTGAAGACCTGTATGTAGATCCGTATTCATGCCATTTTTAATCGCAAACTTTGCCTGCTGCAATGCAATGGGGCCATTCGCAAGCAATCGTTCGCAAAAAGCAAAGCACTCATCCAATAAGCTTTTCCGCTCAACAACCTGTGTTAGCACCCCAACACTCAATGCCTCATCAGCCGTCATTCTCCGTGCAGTTAGGATAAGTTCTAGAGCTTTTGCCTGACCGATTAAGCGTGGGAGCCGCTGTGTTCCACCAGCACCGGGGATAATGGCCAGACCTGTCTCCGTTAGTCCCATTACCGCGTCTTTAGCAGCTAGGCGAAAATCACATGCTAATGCAAGCTCCATCCCCCCGCCAAAGGCAAAACCGTTTACCGCTGCAATAGTAGGCTGTGGTAGTTGGTCGATTGCATTAAACACCTCATTGATTTTAAACAAATTTCGTTTCACTTGCTCATCCGTTAAGGTCTTTCGCTCTTTTAAATCTGCACCCACACTGAAGGATTTTTCCCCTGCACCAGTAAATATGACAGCGCGAACTTCAGGATTAATACGAATCGTTTCTACTTTTTCCTGTAATTCCAAAAGTGTCTCGTAATTAAATGCATTTAGTGACTCTTCACGGTTAATGGTAACCGTTGCAATATGATTAGATTTTTCAAGTACGATTTGTTCCATTGCTACTCCCCCTTTATATAAATCAATTCGAAAAAGACAGGCTAAATGCCTGCCTTTCATAGAAAAAATTTTAACTTACTTTCCAACTGATTGTGTTACTTGAGTCCTTAATGCTCGTCTTAATATTTTCCCGGTTGTGTTTTTCGGGAGCTCTTCTAAAAACTCAATCGATGATGGAACTTTATATTTTGCTAGGTGCTCTTTACAATATGACAGTACTTGGGCGGCCGTCAAATCTGGATTTTTACTGACAACATACGCACTCACTGCCTCCCCCTGGTTGGGATCAGGAATTCCAAGAACAGCTACTTCGACGACATCAGGATGGTCATAAATTACTTCTTCTACTTCACGTGGATAGACATTATAACCGCCAACAATAATTAAATCTTTTTTCCGGTCGACAATATAAAGGTATCCATCTTCATCCATTTTTGCAATATCACCGGTATATAGCCAACCATTTCGAATAGCAGCTGCAGACTCTTCTGGCATTTTATAATAACCCTTCATAACATTGGGACCTCGAACGATTAACTCGCCTGCTTCACCAACAGGTACATCCTCCCCAAGCTCATTCACAATTTTGTTCTCCACGTGGAGAATGGAGCAGCCAATGGAACCAGGCTTACGAGGACGATCAAGTGGATTAAAGCAAGTGACCGGCGATGCTTCGGATAAACCATACCCCTCAGAAATTAATACATTGAACTTCTGTTCAAAATTCTTTAACAAGGCAACTGGAAGGGAGGCTCCACCTGAAATACATAAACGTAAGGATTGTAAGTCATCTGGATTTCCTTCTGGATATTGATAAAGGAAGTTATACATAGTCGGAACACCGGCAAACACAGTAGCCCTATAGTCTTTTATTAGTGAAAAAGTTTCTTTAGGACTAAATTTCGGTGCAATCAACAGGGTTGCTCCCGTTAATAACGGGGCATTTAAGGCAACCGTTAAACAGAAGACATGAAACATCGGGAGAACAGTTACTACTCTGTCATCTTGATTCATTTTTAAATAATCACCAACATCACTTGCATTACTGTACAAATTTTGATGGGTTAACATGGCTCCCTTAGGTTTTCCTGTTGTTCCAGACGTATAAAGAATAATAGCTACATCGTCGTCTTGCAGTTCAGGCCCTTGGAAAGAACTATCTCCCATTCCCACTACTTCTGTAAACGATTTCATTTTAGGGTAGACAGAAAGAGTTTCAATTTTAGTTGATTCCAGACTGTTTGGCGTTGTTTCACAAAATACATAATGCTCTATCTTTGGTAAGAAAGTATGCATTTTGTCCGCTAATGGAATCGCTAGGTCGAGGGCAACGACTGCTTTTACATCACCATTATTTAAAATGTAGCCAATTTCATCTGCGGTATAAATTGGATTGACCGGGATTACAGTTACCCCTAACCGTAAAGCCCCATAGAGACTGATGACAAAATGTGGTGAGTTGCCTAACAATAGTGCAATGTGGTCGCCTTGTTTTATCCCTAATTTTTCGAGACCTGCGGCAAATTTCGTAATTGCAACATCTAATTCGGCATAAGTACTCGATTGTCCCATAAAATAGTACGCTGGTTTATCAGCATATGCCTTTGCTGTTTCATGAAACTTGGTTGATAAATTCATAGTTTCCCTCCCTATATGAATGAATACTCATTCATTTAATTATAAAAATTTTCTAAATATATTATATTGCTAGAAATTTGAGTATTCAAGTATAATACCTTAAAAATCATTAAAAAAGAAGCTGATTCAGTTGGTGCCTGGCACCTTCCTGAGTCAGCTTCCTTATTAATAGATTAAATTAACGAATTCCTCCTTGGTGATGTTTCCAAAGTAACGAGAAATCTCCAAGTCTGCAAGTGCCTTTTCTAATTCGCTTTTTTCATAACGAAGACCTATTAACCTCGTCTCAATGTCGCTAACATCCCCTACACCAAAAAAGTCTCCATAAATTTTACAATTCTCAATTAATCCTTTATTAACCTCTAATCGAACATCAATTGATCCAACGGGGAACCGATGTGAGTGCTGCAGGTTGAATTTAGGAGACTTCCCATAGTTCCATTCCCAGTTTTGGTAACGTTCCTTCGAAAGTTGATGGATTTTTTCCCAATCCTCTTCCGTCAGTACATATTCAGGAACATCCTCTTGTCCTTCGAAGATATGTTTGAGAATGAGAGAACGAAATTCCTGGATATCCATTTTTTCTGGTAGAAACTCAGAGATATTAGCTACACGGCTGCGAATAGATTTAATTCCCTTCGATTCAATCTTATCCTTCTTCACCTTTAAAGCAGAGACGACGTGATCCATTTCTGAATTGAATAAAAGAGTACCGTGGCTGAACATTCTACCTCTAGTTGAAAATTGGGCATTTCCCGAAACCTTTCTTCCTTCAGCAAGTAAATCATTTCTGCCACTCAGTTCCGCGTTTACTCCTAAGCTTTTTAATGCCTCCACAACAGGCTCAGTGAATTTCCGGAAATTATGAAAGCTCTCACCATCATCCTTTGTGATAAAACTAAAGTTTAAATTACCAAGGTCATGGTATACTGCGCCACCACCAGATAACCTACGAACCACATGGATTCCATTACTCTCCACGTATTCTGTGTTAATTTCTTCGATAGTGTTTTGATTCTTGCCGATGATGATGCTTGGTTCATTTATGTAGAATAATAAATAGGTTTCATCAATATCTAGATTCTTCAGTGCATATTCTTCTATTGCTAAATTAATACGAGGATCTGTGATGCCTTTATTATCGATAAATAACATACTATATTTCCCCTTCTTATAATGAAATAGATTGGAATTCTTCTGCAAGCTTAATTATACCAGTAAATTGAGTAGATGCCTCTTCAATTAAATCAGATAAAGTACCATACTGAGGCAAATGAGTAAGGATTAATTGATTGACTGATGCCTGTTGAGCCAACGTGCCAGCATCTAGACTATTCATATGACCAGCTGGTTTACCGTTTTGATTTCCGTAGAAATTACACTCACATAACAGGACATCTGCATTTTTACTAAACTCAATAAATTCTTCTTTAAATGAAGTGTCTCCCGTATATACCAGCGATTTTCCAGCTGCTTCAAATTTCATCGCATAGCATGGGACAGGATGGTCTGTCTTTAAAAAGGAGACTGTGAATGGGCCAATTTCAATCGAAGTTGCAGGATCATATGCAATCCCTTTTGTAATCTGTTTGTAGGTTAATTTCGTAAATTCATGTTCATCATAATGATGACCATATATCGGAAGAGTTGGGCAAGTCTTCCCTAAAAATCCTAGGATTAATCTTGCATGCTGCAACACACCAATATCAGCAATATGATCAGGATGGTAATGCGAAATAATAACGGCATCCAGGTCTTCTGGTTGAATCACATTCTGCATCTTGGAAAGAACTCCACTTCCACAATCTATTAGTAGTCGGAAGCCCTCATGTTCAAGTAGATAACCTGCACTTGCTCCATTCTGTTTCGGATATCCACCCCAAAAACCAATTGTTGTTAACTTCATAATTAATCCCTCCGTTTAGAGTACTATTTTTAATATACTCAAAAAAAATCTAATTTCCTAATGAAGAAGACCAGCCGTAATTATTCAGCTGGTCTTCTTGTCATTATTCATTTATTGCATGTTGAAACTGATGTCTAACTCTCATTGTAAAATATGCAATGGTTCCTAGAGCGAAAGCAAGTAAGAAACTTAATAGAATCATGACATTTTCCCACATAAAACTAAAATCACCACTTGAAATCACTGCCTTAAAGCCAGAAACGGAATAAGTCATTGGCAGGAAGGCATTAAAATGCTGTAAGAAGTTAGGAATTAACTCAAGCGGGAAGGTTCCAGCACTTGTAGTCAATTGGAAAATAAGAATAATGATTGCAAGAAAACGCCCTGCATCGGCAAATACTGAAACAAGCAGTTGAATTAATGCAATAAAAGTTAAACTTGTAATAATCGAGAATAAAATAAACTTCGGAACACTTTGAACATCAAGGCCTAATCCAAGAAGAAGGATCATATCTGCCAATAACGCCTGAATTACTCCCACACAAGCCATAATGGCAAACTTCCCGGCAAACCAATTAAAGCCACTGGTTGGGGTAACAGCTGTATTCCTAAGTGGGAAAACAATTGATAATAATAATGCTCCCACAAATAAACCTAATGAAAGGAAGTATGGTGCAAATCCTGTTCCATAGTTAGGGACATGATTAACACTTTCCGTATCTAATTTAACAGGTTTTGCCATCATGTTATATGTCTTATTATCAGCATGTACTTTAGAAGCCTCTTCTGCCCCATCTGAAAGCTTATCAGCTAGCTCTTTAGCACCATCAGATAATTGGGTTGATCCATCCTTTAATTGGTTTGAACCATCTGCTAACTGTCCTGCACCTGAGCTAAGGGCCGTTGAACCAGCAGATAATTGATTCATACCGTTTGAAAGATCGCTAGTTCCTTTAGATAATTGGACGGAACCAGTATATAACTGATGAATGCCTTGCTGTAATAATTTCTGATTTTCATTAATAGTGCCAATACCACCAATTAATCGATCAAAATATGGGTCTGTTTGTGTTTTTATTTTTTCATCTAAACCACTGGATGCACCAGATAATTTGTCATTGATAGCTAATTTAAATTGTTTGAAGCCACCATCTAATTTAGGACTAAGTTCTGATGTGATTTGTTGTTGTAGCTGTTCTTTAGTTGGTGCCTTTTTTTGCTCTTCCATCATAATTGCATTTACAAGTTGTGGTGATACACCATTAGCTATTAATACATTGGCTAGTTCTTGCATTTTTGCCGTTTGTGTTGTAATGGTTTGATCAGCAATCTGTGAGGCAAGGGAAGCTGTTAATTGTGATTCAAATTGATCAATCCCCGTGTTCAGCTCTCCCATACTACCTGATAATTGTTTTTCAAATGCATCTGCAATTCCAGTTGGCAGATCTCTCTTTAATTTCTCAGCACCGGAATAAACATCCTGTGTTCCCTTTATAAGGAGTGGTAAATTAGAATCAACTTTAGCCAATCCATTTTTTAACTCACTTGAACCTGCAGCAAGTTTATTTGTCCCATCATTTGCTGCCATCATTCCATTTTTAAATTCGATTGATTTTTCTGCTAGTGTGTTTAGGCCGTCACTTAACTCTACAGACCCTTTATTTAGCTTTGTAGAACCATCTTTTAATTGACCAGCACCATCACTGGCTTTTTCGACCCCATCGGCAAGTTCACTGATTTTACCAAACATGGTTTCTGCATACGTTTCAGTCACTTGTTCTGATACAGCCGTTTTAATTTTTTCAGCAGCTGTTCCACCTATTTGTGCTGAAAGGAAATTATAACTTTCATTTGGGGTATAAATCAGTTCCAACTTTTTTGGTTGCTTATCTAATAAGGTGGTTGCATTTTCAGAGAAGTTTTCAGGAATCTCAATGACCATGTAATACTTTTGGTCCTCTAGCTCTTTATACGCTTCCTTTTTATCAACCAATTGAAAATCAAATTGGTTGCTCTTCTTTAGTTTGGACGCTAAGTCATCCCCAAGCTGCAGGTGCTCCCCATCCAGTACTGTACCTTCATCATTATTGACTACTGCAACCGGTAGCTCATCCAGCTTGTCATATGGGTCCCAAAAAGCCCATAAAAACATACCGGCATACAAGACAGGGACAAACATGACAGCAATAATGGGAATGAGAATTTTTCTATTTTTAAAGATAGATAAAAGTTCTTCCTTTAACAAGATGTTTTTCAACCCTGATGCCTCCTTTTTATACTGACTGTTTTGTTCATTTGGTCATTTCGCTTTTTAAAATAAGGACTATCTATTTAGACAATCCTTTGAAAAAAGTATTCTCGTCATTCATTATTGACCAAATGAACATTTCGGTCATTTAATACTTTAGAAGTATACCTCCATTTTTAAAGGTTTGCAAGCAAAAAATGAAAGTTCTCCTCTCGATTATATAGAAAAAGAAGCTGTTGTTATCGAACAGCTTCTTTTAATGGTGTCTTCTTTTTAAAGTATTCTAAAACATTCTGTACAGCCGCTTCACCCTGGTCAATGCAGTCTGGAACACCTACTCCTCCATAAGAAGCACCTGCTATGAAAACACCAGGTAGTTCCTCTTTAACATGTTCTAGAATGGTAGCAAGCCGTTGTTTATGCCCAACCGTATACTGCGGCATTGAATTCTTCCAACGGGATACAATTGCGAAATCGGGGTTTAATGTAATATCCATTGTTTTCTTTAAATCATCCAAAACAATTTTTATAATTTGGTCATCTGATAAATCGACAATGGTTTCATCACCGGCTCTTCCCACATAACAGCGTAGGAGAACTTTTCCCTTTGGAGTCGAATGGGCCCACTTTTTATGCGTCCACGTACAAGCAGTAATCGAATAATCACTATTTCTTGAGACAACAAATCCGGTTCCATCAATATCCTGCTTGATTGCTTCCTTTGGAAATGCCAACGCGACAGTGGCAACAGATGTAGATGGGACCGATTTAAATGGATCAAAAAAGCGATACTCTGAAAACATCCCTTGCGTTATTTGATGAGGAGTAGCAGCAATAATACTATCTGCCTGAATGGTTTCCCCATTATTAAGATATATCTCATACTTTTGATTGGACTTTGTAATCTTTTCAACACGATGACCTTTTAAAACAGACTCCGGGTCTATTTTACTTTCAATGGCTTCTGCAAAAGATTGGAGCCCTGTTTTGAAAGTTAAAAAAGCCCCTTTAGTATTCTCTTTACTTTCGGTCTTTTTCGGTTGAGAAGGAGTCGCTTTTTTCATGCCAACAATCAGGCTTCGGTATTTTTGTTCCACCTCATAAAATTGTGGGAAAGTAGACATTAAACTTAATTGATCGATGTCACCCGCATAAATGCCTGATAACAATGGTTCAATTAAATTCTCAACCACTTCATCACCTAATCTTCGTCTGAAAAATTCTCCTAAAGATTGGTCTTTCCCACTTTCAGAACGAGGTAAAATAAAATCGGCCGCAGCTCTTAATTTACCAGGAATCGAAAATAAGCCTGTTGTCAAAAAGGGGCCTATTTGTGTTGGAATTCCCATGATCGAACCACCGGGCATTGAGTGTAGCTTCTCATTCACTAGAACATATGATTTACCCGTGGAATTATGAACTAATTGATCGTCCATCCCTACTTCTTTAGCAAGTCGAATCATGCTTGTCTTCCTTGCTAAAAATGAATCAGGACCTCTCTCAATTGTAAAACCGTCTCTTATAACGGTTTGCATTTTGCCTCCGAGACGGTGGGAAGCTTCTATAAGTTTAATTTCAATAGAAAGGTTGTGTTCATGAATCTGTTTTTGAAGATAGAATGCAGCTGTTAAACCGGCTATTCCTCCTCCAATAATAACAACCTTTTGTTTTTCTTCCGCCACGGACGTCACCTTCTTCCCTTTAATTCCCTATTAGTTTTTAATGAGATAATCTTTTTAGGATGACGGTAGAAAGGCAATCAATAAATTCTTCCTGTGCGTTTGGCATTTCAGGACGATAATAGCTAACACCCAATTCATCCGTCACTGCTTTACATTCGATATCATTATCAAAAAGAACTTCCAGATGGTCACATACAAATCCAACTGGTGCAAAGACAAATGCTTTATAGTGATGCTGCTGGTACAAGTCTCTTGTTAAGTCTTGTACATCCGGACCGATCCATGGCTCTGGAGTATTTCCTGCACTTTGCCACCCAATAGTATAATTTTCAATTCCTGCTTGTTCTGCAATTAAATCCGCCGTTTCTTTTAACTGCTGAGGGTAAGGGTCGCCAAATTGTAAGATTTTCTCTGGAAGACTATGCGCAGAAACAATTAGTACCGCATGATTTTTTTCCTCTTGAGGCATTTGTTCAAAGACCTGTTTCACTTTGTCAGCCCAATACCCAATAAATTTAGGTTCCTCGTACCAGCTTTCAATACTAGTTATTTTAAGTCCGCCTAATTTTTCTGCTTCCTCTACTGCTCGACCGTTATAGGATTTTACACTAAACGTTGAAAAATGAGGCGCAAGCACAATACTAACTGCCTCTTTAATACCATCTTCGTGCATCTGTTTCACTGCATCTTCAATGAAAGGCTTAATATGCTTTAAACCAAGATACATTTTAAATTCGATGTCATCCTGAATGGTATTTAAATGTTCCTCTAACTTCTCTGCTTGGTCTTGCGTTATTTTAGCTAGTGGAGAAATTCCCCCAATAGCCTCATACCGATTTCTAAGATCTTCCATCATTTCAGGCGATGGCTTCCGTCCATGACGGATATGCGTATAATATCCTTCTAAGTCATCTAATGTATAAGGGGTACCGTATGCCATTACTAACAGACCCATTTTCTTATTCGCCATATTCACACCTCATCTTTAAGTCTGTTCCTCATGATCCATTTATTTATGGAACAGGCCAGTAATATTCATTAGGGTATGGAAAATTCACCTTGTCATATTAATGGCCCAGTAAAAAAGCAACTCATTCTATTGTGCCAAAAAATTGGACGTCTTACCAATTTTAACACTCAAAATGAGTCTTAACGACTTAATTTGGATGCTGAATATTCATGAATAAATGAAGCTAGTCTTTTTAATGTTTCTGGCTTTACGGATGGGAATACACCATGTCCTAGATTAAAAATATATCCATCCTGTGCCATGCCTTGGTCTAGAATAGCTTTTGCTTTTTCCTCAATCACTTCCCAAGGAGCCAATAATATTGCAGGATCAAGATTTCCTTGAACGGTTTTATGAATTCCAAGTTCCCTTGCCTGGCTAATTGGCAATCTCCAATCTAAACCTACTACATCCAGCGGTAGTTCATTCCATTCTAAGGCAAGATGGCTAGCACCTACCCCAAACATGATTAACGGAACATTTTCTTCTTTCAATGAAGAAAAGATACGGTTCATGACAGGCTTGATAAAATAACGGTAATCCTCGACATTTAAGGCACCAACCCAAGAATCAAAAATTTGGATTGCTTTTGCGCCTGCCTTTATTTGTGATTTTACATATGTAATAATCATATCGCCCAGCTTATCCATTAAGGCAAACCATGCTTTAGGCTCTGTGTACATGAATGCTTTGGTTTTATTATAGTTTTTGGATGGTCCCCCTTCAATCATGTAACTCGCAAGGGTAAATGGTGCTCCTGAAAAACCAATAAGAGGCACAGACAACTGTTCTTGTGTTAATAATTTTATGGTATCTAATACGTATGGAACATCTTCTTCTGGATTGATTTCTCCCAATTTTTCAACATCTGCTAGAGATCGGATTGGGTTGTCAATAACAGGGCCAATTCCCCCCTTGATTTCTACTTCCATTCCGATTGCTGGTAGTGGGGTCATAATATCTTTATATAGAATTGCTGCATCTACGTTATATTGCTCAACCGGTAACCGTGTGACATACGCACAAAGTTCAGGCTGGTGTGTGATTTCAAATAAAGAATATTTTTCTTTAATCTCTCTGTACTCAGGTTGTGAACGTCCTGCTTGACGCATATACCATACAGGTACATAGTCTGTCTTTTCACCTCTAGCTGCTTTTAAGAATGTTTCATTAATCGGTCTTGTCATTTTTTTGTCCACCTTTCAAACACATGTCTGTTTTCCATTTTAATATAGTTGGCTTAAATTTAAAAACTTTCTTATCATATTTGAAATGATTGTTATATTCAGACTGTCTTCACTATATCTATTAATCCTATTTGTGTATAGGTAACACTAATAACTGTCAAAAAAAAGTCGTTTTTAGGTTCCGAGAATTGTTACATTTAAATGGAGAATACGGACTTAGGATGGGTATACACTAGTAAAATGATTAATAAGGAGGAGAAAGAGTATGAATGCCTATATGACCACAGGAACATTGGATTTTTTAAAAAAGATTGAAGCTAAATACCCAAATGAAGTAATGGTAACAATGCTCAACGAAAACCATGCCTTATTATTTCATGAAACGGCTGGTGAAACTGTTTTTAATGAGCCTCGAAAATTTGAAGAACTACTCTCTATTGGAGAGATGACAAAAGAAGGTTTTGTTGTTTTAAACAACGTCCCAATCACAGATGAAGGAAAGGCAGTATTTGAGCATCAAGTAAAAAATCAAATAAACGATGTTAAAAGTCAACAAGGATTCTTAGCCGTGCGAGTACTTCGTCCCCTAACATCTAGTCAGTATGTAATTATGACTGTCTGGAAAGATGAAGCATCCTACCAAGCATGGCAATCTTCTCAAACTTTTTTTGATGTTAGTAAAATGACAGGAATGGACTCACAGGCAAAGATTTTTTCGAGCGCACCTTATGTTAGCAAATATATGCTAACGGAATAATTAGCAAAAGCACATGAATGGAGTATTGGCTCCATTCTTTTTTGTTCTAATAAATATTTTCTCCTCTCTTTCACCACTTCTTGCTAATTTCATATCCTGTATTACATTCAACAGGGCTATAGCCCTGCTGGATATTAGAAAGGAGGGAGTTTAAATGATAGTCGAACTTACGGCTCTTCATTGGATATATGTGACTTTTATTGTTCTTATTATTGGATTTATGATAATGAGAAGGGACACGACCATCATTTGTATTGCGGGGATATTTTTAATTGCCCTAGTTGCCACTGGTAGTCTAAGTCATTCAGTAAGCAGTATATTCAACAGTTTTAGTTATGCCATAACTGAACTATTGTCTACGATACTCGTCATTTCTATTATTGTTGCTATGAGCCATACATTAACGGCAACCGGCATTAATGATGTCATGATTTCACCCTTTAGAAAGTTAATTCGTAACCCTACCCTAGCCTATTGGACAATTGGTATTTTAATGATGGTGATCTCCTGGTTTTTCTGGCCTTCTCCTGCAGTTGCCCTTCTAGGTGCCGTCCTCCTTCCCGTAGCCATTAGAGCAGGGTTGCCAGCACTTGGCGTCGCCATGGCAATGAATCTATTTGGTCACGGTATTGCATTGTCTGGTGACTTTGTCATTCAAGCAGCTCCAAAGCTTACGGCAGATGCTGCAGGACTTCCGATACAGGATGTCATCAACGCCAGCATTCCTTTAGTATTTATAATGGGGCTTGTTACAACCGTTACCGCCTTCTATTTTCTAAAAAGAGATATGAAACGTGGGGTTCTTCAAGTCAATTCATCTGTCTTATCGGATTCATCAGATGAATCCCCTCAGCAAAACAACCTCTTATCTTTAGGACAAAAACGTTTCTTTGCCATTTTGGTACCATTGTTATTCGCTGCCGACGTCGCTGCCATGACAATTCTAGATTTGACTGGCGGTGATGCTACAGCATTAATCGGTGGAACCTCTATTCTTATTCTTCTATTAATTACCTTAACCAGTCATAAAAATAAAGGCCTAGAGCAAACCACCCAGTATTTGATTGAAGGGTTCCAATTTGGATTTAAGGTCTTTGGTCCAGTTATCCCAATTGCCGCCTTCTTCTATTTAGGTGACAGCGGTTTCACAAAAATCATTGGAGAATATTTGCCAAAAGCATCTCATGGTATCGTTAATGACTTAGGTGTGGCACTTGCTAGCATTGTTCCGTTAAGCAAAGCAGTAGGTGCTGTCACGTTAACCACTGTGGGGGCAATCACAGGATTGGATGGTTCAGGTTTTTCAGGAATCTCCCTTGCTGGTTCTATTGCCGCCCTTTTCGCAACAGCGATTGGAAAAGGGGCTGCTACCCTTACTGCACTAGGGCAAATATCAGCTATTTGGGTTGGTGGTGGAGTTCTCGTACCATGGGCGTTAATTCCAGCGGCAGCGATATGTAAGGTGGACCCTTTTGAACTAGCAAGAAGGAACTTAGTCCCCGTAATAATCGGGCTAGTCGTAACAACCATAGTGGCTATGTTTTTAATATAAAATCAGAAAAGAGGCTGAATCCAGCCTCTTTTCCTATTTAATCTTTTTCTTTTTAAAATAATTATAGAGAATAATCGAAATGGATACCCATATATATCCTAATGCATAACCCCCAAGAACATCTGATGGATAATGTACGTGTAAAATAATCCGGCTTGCTCCAATTAAAAGAAGTAAAATAGCCGCACATGCACCAATAATGATTTTTGCCGTTTTTGAAACAGTTGACTCAATCAATAAATAAGCCATTAAAAAATACACAGTCATCCCAACCATTGCATGCCCACTTGGGAAGCTATAACTTTTCACATTGACAAGATGCTCAAGATCTGGCCTTGGTCGAGCGAAGTAATCCTTAAGAAGCTTACTAATTTCATTACCTATTGCAATAGATAAAGCAAAAACAGCCGCCCCAAGATAATTCCTTTTTTTAACCAATAACCAAATTAACATCAATATGGCGACAACCCCAATGCCCTTTTTGTCCCCCATTTCAGTTAGTTGAATAAAAAATGGAATGACAGATCCAGGTACATGCGAAAATAATCCTGCAATTTTATCATCCATCCAAAAAATACTGTGTGTAGCCACTTTAATAGTTGTAAATAGTGCGAATATAATGACCATGCCCATAAAAATAAAAGAATAATTTACTTTGCTTTTTGCTTCCATTCCCCTAATCCTTTCACTTACTTTTTAAAATCCTTTAAAAGTATAAAGAAAATAAACATTAAAATCTATATAATAGTGGAAAAGTGTTAAAATAGTTTGAAAATACATTCTCTTTTAACTAATAAATTGGGGGGATTAACTATGTTAAACCAGCTTTTTGCTAAATTAGAAGGATATTACGATGAGATGGTCTCTATCCGTCGCTACATGCATCAGCATCCAGAGTTATCATTTCAGGAATATGAAACAGCCAAGTTCATTTATTCTTATTATAAAAAGTTAGATATTGAGGTAAAGGGTCAGGTTGGTGGAAATGGAGTCGTTGCGAAAATTCATGGGAAACTGCCAGGAAAAACAGTTGCACTACGGGCTGACTTTGACGCACTTCCTATCCAAGATGAAAAGGATGTACCCTACAAGTCATTAGTTCCAGGGATTATGCATGCCTGCGGCCATGATGGACATACAGCCACTCTCCTTGTCCTTGCGAAAGCATTAAACGAATGTAAAGATGAACTGAAAGGAACCTATGTTTTTATCCATCAACATGCCGAGGAATATGCACCTGGTGGAGCAGCTTCCATGATTGAGGATGGTTGTTTAGACGGTGTTGACGTCATATTTGGGACTCATTTATGGGCAAGCGAACCCACAGGTACTATCCAATACAGAACGGGACCCATCATGGCAGCTGCAGATCGTTTTGAAATTGAAATCCAAGGTCAAGGCGGCCATGGCGCACAGCCTCATAAAACGAAAGACGCTATTGTCACGGCTTCCCAGCTAGTTCTCAATTTACAACAAATTGTCAGCCGAAAAGTAAACCCTGTAGAAGCGGCGGTAGTGACGGTTGCCTCATTTACAGCTCAAAACGCATTTAATGTTATTGCAGATAAAGCAAAACTAGTTGGTACTGTACGTACTTTTAATGAAGAAATAAGGGAGTTTATTGAAAAAGAAATGGAGCGAACCATCCATGGCACGTGCTATACATCTGACTGCACGTATAAGTATACCTTTGTAAGAGGCTATCCCGCTGTAGTTAATCATGCTAATGAAACAGAATTTCTCATTTCTTGTGCCCAAGAAGTACCTGAGGTAAAAATAATTGAAGAAACCAAGCCACAAATGGGCGGCGAAGATTTCGCCTATTACTTACAAAAAGTACCTGGCACTTTCTTTTACACAGGAGCTAAGCCACTGGGTGAAAAAACAGACTTTCCACATCACCACCCTAAATTTGACATTGATGAAAACGCCATGTTAATTGCAGCCAAAACACTTGGCACCGCAGCTCTGAAAGTTCATGAATAAGAAGAAAAAGCCTCTGAATTTTTCATCATTCAGGGGCTTTTTGCAATAATCTCAACCGATAGGCGTTCATTGCTGTCTCACCAAGGTGTTTCAGTAAATTATTATTTGCATAGGCTCCAACAAAAGCACCAATCCCCGGTACCAGCTGCAGCATCTTGGCAAGGTCAATATAATCACGATACTCCTGTTGAAATTTTCTCCAATCCATTTCAATTAACACTTGTTTTCTTTCTTCCCAGTTTTCAATCTCATAAAGGGTGCTTCTTCGAATTTCATCACTTGAAAAGGCTAATTGAAAAATATGCAAGATAAAGAGTCTTTCCTCATATTGATTTGTATCAAATCCATAAACTTCCGCCGCTTCAAAGAGAAATTTCATCTTAATCGTAAGGAGAAGTGGAAAATCAGCAAGTCCGAGCAAAATCCCTCCAGCACCAGTTCCTGCACCCTCTACGATGGCAGTCTTCTGGTAAGTGGTTATTTTTTTTCGCACCATATCATCTCTCTCAGAAAGGGTTAAGCCCTTTGCTTGATCTTTCTTTGTTGTAAGTTTTGAGCCAAATAAAGTTGCTTTTACCATTCCTTTAATACTTTCAGTCATGACCTCATGGACCTTTTCTGGAATCCATTCATTAAATTTCACTTGAGCTTTCTTAGAAATTCGGTTCATCATCCCAGAACGTCTAGATAATTTCCGTTTCCATTCTTCGACTTCATCATAAACTTTTAATTCATATTCATTCAATTAGCCCCACTCCTCCCATAAACATTTTATGCTTACCTACGATAAAACCCATCCAATGGTTTCAAAAAAATCCCCTTTTATCAGCAAAGGGGATTTTAATTTAAGCCTTTATACGTTTTTTACTGTAAATATAAACAAATAAGTAATTAAAAACAAACCCTGAAATTAAGGCAAACAGACTATTCAGTATCTCGCCTTTAAGGGCAATAAACAAAGCAAAAATAACCGCTTCAGTAGATAAAATGATCATCAATAGGTAATGGAACGATGAGGATTTATATTTTTCAGCAACGGGATATAAGTCAACCCATAGCTTGTTTTGATGATGGTTCCATAATGGAAGCAGCTGAAAACCTGTTAAATACAAAAATAAAATGCTCAATAAGAGTTGTCCTAATCCAAACGAAATGAAATAAATGGCCACCGCACCAATGACCGTCAACCTGATAAACAAACCTAAGTAATCAGAAGAACGTAGAAAAGCACGTGAATACAAATACAAATAGGTTTTATCCTGAGAAAATGGAATGTTGCTAATGAGCCAATCAAGCCACTTTCTTCTTTTAACCGTATCCTTTAACTTCGGAACATCTGTAAACATATTGGCCAATCGGTAGAACGAAGCCATTCTTTTTTCTTCATGATCTATTAACAGATCCCATTTAAGCCCCATTTTCTTTGTTCGAACATGAAAGAAACGAAAATAAAAGGCCATCACAACAACAAGAATAAGCAAAATAAAAACATTTGCTTGTTTGAATAACAAAAAGGTACATACTGTATTGATAAAATACCTGACAACCATATCCCATCTATGTACAGAGTTCTGAACAAAATAATGAATTCGCCAGCTTGTGGCTAAATTCCATCCCTTTAATGCTAATAGGACAACTAAATAAGGTAAAAACAATTGAAAACCGCTGCTGTTTACATGAGCATACATTGGCATAAGTACCGCAAGTACCATAAGAAGGATATACCCTTGAAAAACAAAACTCGCTATACCAGAACGAAAAAAATACCCTTTTAGCTTATCTTCGAGTGGTAAAATATACACTTTATCAGCTTCAAGCAGAAAATTATAAACCGGACTGTACGTTAAAAATATACCTATAAGAACAGCAATAATGATTTCTGCTGGAAAATTGGAAGAAAGCTTCTCAACCCATTGTTGATAGTAATATGCACCTGTTCCTATAAGGAATAACAAAACAATGACCAGATGCCCATTAAATATATAACGCAGGTATCTCCCTAAATCCCTTACACGACCTCCAGCACGGTCCTTCCACAGTATTTTATCATCAAACATAGTTTTCTTCCTTCGTCAATTGAATATATAGATCATCCAAAGAAGCAGACGGCATGGAGAATTGGTCTCTTAACTCTTCAAGTGTTCCTTTCGCTCGTATTTTCCCCTCATGTAAAATGACAAAGCGGTCACAATATTTCTCGGCCGTTGCAAGTATATGTGTAGACATCAAAATACCGGCACCGTTCTCTTTCATCTTCTTCATTAAATCAAGCAGTGACTGAATGCCTAGAGGGTCCAAACCAACAAAGGGCTCATCTACAATATAAAGAGATGGTTGAACCAAAAAGGCGCACATGATCATTACCTTTTGTTTCATCCCTTTGGAAAAATGCGCAGGAAACCAATTTAACCGCTTCTCCATTCTGAACTCCGATAATAAAGGACCCACTCTCTGTTTATATTCCGATTCCTTTAAACCATAAGCCATTGCTGTTAACCTCAAATGCTCTTCTAGAGTTAATTCCTCATATAATACAGGAGTTTCCGGAACAAAAGTAAATTGACATCGGTAGGCTTCTTTATTTTCCGTAAACGACTGGTCGTTAATTTTAACCGTTCCTTTATGGGGTTCCATTAACCCAATAATATGTTTAATTGTAGTACTTTTACCTGCCCCATTAAGTCCAATCAGTCCAACCAGTTCTTTTTCTTTTACATCAAAGGATATATCCTTAAGTACTGGGTTTCTTGTATATCCTCCAACAAGATTCTCAATCGATAATAGTGACATTTGCATACGTCCCTCCGTAGCAGATTATGCTTTTCATTTTATCAAATCCAACTAGATAAAAACAGAAATACAATTTTTTGATTTTTTTTTGTATATTTCTTTTGCAATCGGACATCATAATATTCGAAGGGGAAACAACTTACTTCGATGAAGAAATTCATCAAAAATTGAAATGAGGTGTCTGTTAAAGACAATTTCCTTTCAAACAAGTAGAGCTTCCAATTCGTTTCAGATAAGGGGATGGTTGTTTTGTACAAAGTGCATGGTAACCATTTTGAGTTCAAGTAACACCAAGGTTAAGGTTTATTCACAAATAAACTAAAAATGAGGTGTTTACCGCAGATCGCTACCCGTTTTTATAAGTTGGGAAAACATATAAAAACAAATAGGGGATGGTCAGCTTGAACAATATTGTTTCTTTATAAAAAACACTCTACGAAAAATGAGGTGTTTATCAAAGAACACTCCTGAATGAACGTACCTTTTGAAGCAATTCCCCTTCGAGAGGGCAGGATTCCAAGCGGATCCTGCCTTTTTCATTTTGTTTTTGTATGGTAAAATAATACAAACTAATTACAAGGGGCTGTGTTGTGATGAGCAATTGTATTTTTTGTAAGATTGTCAACGGTGAAATTCCAGCTGCAAAAGTTTTTGAAAATGAGCATGTACTTGCCTTTTTGGATATCAGTCAAGTAACCAAAGGACACACACTTGTCATTCCAAAAATACATAAGGAAAACTTATTTGAATTGACTCCTGAAATAGCTAGAAATCTTTTTGAGGTGGTTCCTGCCATTGCCAATGCGTTAAAACAGGAATTTGAACCAATTGGATTAAATACAATTAATAATAATGGAGAACATGCAGGTCAATCTGTGTTTCATTACCATATGCACCTGATTCCACGATATGGCAAAGGCGATGGCTTCGGTGCCGTTTGGAAAAACAACCAAAGTGAATACACGCCACAAATCCTGCAGGAAATGGCTGAAGGAATAAGTAAAAACCTTTAACTTTTCTTTTCATAGTTCAAATTATCTGAAAATTATTTCTTTAATATTATTACATTTTTATGTTATAATGAAATCAAGTTTTTCGCTGTAGGCAATGAGGGCACTGCAGGAGAAACAAATAGATTAGTATAGCAGAGGAGAGAAGAGAAATGAATACGAAGAACATTGTTATTTTAGCACTTTTAGCGGGGATCGGGGTAGTCTTGCATACGGTTATGCCAGCCTTCCTAACAATCAAGCCAGATATGATGCTGGCAATGATGTTTTTAGGAATTATTCTTATTCCAGAATTGAAAAGTGTGATGCTTCTAGCCATTGTGACAGGCGTATTGTCTGCATTAACAACAGGCTTCCCGGGTGGACAGATTCCAAATATCATCGACAAACCTATTACGGCTTTAATATTTTTTGGTTTATTTTTAGCCTTAAAAAAATACCAGAATTCCATTGTTAGTGTCGGAATATTAACAGCTGTAGGAACGTTGATTTCTGGATCCGTCTTTTTATCAGCTGCTTATTTTATTGTTGGTTTACCTGGACCTTTCACAGCGCTATTCGTGGCAGGTGTTTTACCAGCCATTGCACTAAACACGGTAACAATGGTCATTTTGTATCCAATTGCTCAGTCAATATTTAAAAGAACTAAATTATCTTCAGCTTCCGTGATTCAAAAATAAAACACGGGATCCTTTTAAGAAAAAGAACCCGAAAGGGTTCTTTTTCTTAAATTCCCATTAAACTTTAGGACAAGTAAGAAAGCATTAATGCAACTAGCAAACACACGATTCCACCACCTGCTAATGCAGCAGCTCTTTTCTTTATTACTTGTTTTGGCGGATACACACCTGGTTTAGAAATATCTAATAAATGTTTGATTGTTCCTAATAATAGTATGGCACTTAAGATAAAAAACGTCACAGCTACACTCTTCATCTTTCTTATCCCCCTACTAACTTTTGAAAATTCGAAACAATTGTTGTAACTATTTATATGTTTTATCGTCCATTCCTATGAACAAGGCATCGTTTATCCAGGGGGGATCCGTGTATTACACTATTTAAATAAACTAATTTGTAAGTTAAATATTCTAAAAGTTGCCATTATTTAGAAGGAGAGATTAAAATAAAATTGAAATTTCAATTTTATTTAGTTAATTTTTCAAATTTCAACATAAATTTTATATAATTTCTAAAAATTTTGTTAATTTATATCTTTATTAATTTTTATTTTATTGGCATAATGATAATAGAGAAATATAAAAGTAGGTGAAAATGGGGATGACTGAGAAACAATATTCAATGAAGGAAGCGATGCTTTTTAGTCAGAGAATTGCACAATTAAGTAAAGCCTTATGGAAATCAATTGAGAAAGACTGGCAACAATGGATTAAGCCTTTTGACCTAAATATTAATGAACACCATATCCTATGGATCGCATACCACTTAAACGGTGCTTCCATTTCGGATGTGGCCAAGTTTGGGGTCATGCATGTCTCGACAGCGTTTAATTTCTCAAAAAAACTGGAAGAAAGAGGCTTACTCCAATTTTCAAAAAAAGAAAATGATAAGCGCAATACGTATATTCAGCTTACTGCTGAAGGAGAAGACATTTTGCTTCAACTAATGGAAACCTATAATCCGGATGGTAATGCTGTATTTTCTGGTGCTTTACCCCTACGCGAATTATATGGAAAATTCCCTGACATCATTGAAATGATGGCAATCGTTCGAAACATTTATGGGGATGATTTTATGGAGATTTTTGAACGTTCTTTCCATAACATCGAAAGTGAATTTGTAGAAGAAAATGGAAAGTTACAAAAGCAGAACAAGACTCAACAAGAACTAGTTTAAAAGCATATCAGATATACTTCCTAAGTTCTTGAAATAGAAATTCATAAAGATTCTGTGTTAAACATGCCATTATTGCTTCATTGACAAACAGATTTTTCGGTAATGAATCAGCAAAGTCATTGAAAAGCGGATGAAAGTATACATATCCTTCCGCTTTTTGTTCTTCCAATTGTATGCTCATTTTGTCACATAATTGAAAAAAATCTTTTACTTCCTTCTCAGTTAGACCTTTCTCAATGACTAGCTTGTAAAACTCAAGCTTCGGATTGATTAATAATTGAAGTAAAAGTTTTTGGTGGTATTCTAAAAGATTAATTCTTTCCAACAATCCATCAATTTCGTTCATTTAATAGCCCTCATTTCAACCAAACAATACTCTATGTACATTATTCACCTTTTAAAGACCTAGGTAAACCTAATTTAAGGAACTGATATATAAATATTTATAAATGATAAGAAAGTCTTATAAGCTTCTATTCTTTATGACTATCTTTTTTTTCTAATTTTTGATATTGTATTAAGCATAATATGAACAACTGGGGAGGGAATCATTGATGATCTCCGTTTTTATTGTCTTTGCTATTTTCATCTTGTTTTATGTAAATAAAATGACCAATTCTCTTTGCATCCAAAAAGAAATACCGGAAGAAAACCAGCATAAAGTATTTCGTACAATCAATGTCCTTATTACGATTTTACTGATCTCTTCCTATTTGGAAATTTTATATACATAATCCAGCTTATTGCGGGATCTAACTTAAGGTATAAAAAATCGAAGCGATGAGGATTTTCTCATCGCTTTTAATTTTTTTTATTTTGTATTAATAGATCCAAGATGCTCCAATGATAATTAATAGGATGAAAAGGACTACAACTAAAGCAAATCCTCCACCGTATGCTCCTCCTGACATATATTTCCCCTCCTCTTCATTAACTTGAAATTGGTTTTATTTAGTAAACCCAAGATGCTCCCACTATAATCAATAGGATGAAAAGGACTACAATTAGAGCAAATCCAGCTCCATATCCTGCGCTCATCGTAATACCTCCTTTTTCATTTTCTAAGATATACTATTCAGACAGGATTGATTTCGTTTAGGCACTTACCATTTTTTTTTTGGAAAAGGTCTAGGTTGCATTTGTAAATTTTCTAAAAACAATCACAACTTAATTTTTGCAGTAGTTACCATTTATGTTATAGTAGAGATTGTGGACAAGAAATTACTGTTTAGGAGAGATTTCATCATGAAAAAATGGATATTAGCCCTTACTTTAGCAGGCGGGGTTCTTGCACTAAGTGCATGTAATCAAAGTGGATCTGATACTGTAGCTGAGAGCAAGGTTGGAAATGTAACACAAGAAGAGCTATATAACTCAATGAAGGAAAAATACGGTGAACAAGCCCTTCAACAGCTTGTATATGAAAAAGTTCTTTCAAAAAAGTACAAAGTAACGGATAAAGAGCTAAATGAAAAAATCGACCAATTAAAGGCTGACCTTGGTGCAAATTTTGAAACTACTCTTGCACAATATGGATATAAAAGCGAAGCAGATTTAAAGAAAACGATGAAGCTTGGCATGATGCAAGAAAAAGCGGCAATGAAAGATGTAAAGGTAACTGATAAAGAATTAAAGGATTACTACGACAGCTACCAGCCTGAAATCAAAGCACGTCATATCCTAGTTGCAGATGAAAAAACTGCTAATGAAGTGAAGAAAAAGCTTGATGGCGGGGCAAAGTTCGAGGACGTAGCAAAAGAATACTCAACTGATACAGCGTCAGCACAAAATGGCGGAGATCTAGGTTGGTTTGGTACTGGAAAAATGGATCCTGACTTTGAAAAGGCTGCATATGCCCTTAAAGTCAATGAAATTAGTGCACCAGTGAAAACACAATTTGGTTATCACATCATCCAATTAACTGATAAAAAAGAGAAAAAATCATATGAAGATATGAAAAAAGAAATTGAATATCAAGTAAAATCATCAAAATTAACAAGTGAATCAATTAATAAAGCAATGGAGCGCGAACTTAAAGCTGCCAATGTAAAGGTTAGCGATAAAGACTTAAAGGACGCTCTTAAACCACAAACATCGGCTGCGGCTGCACACCAATAATAAGACAAGGAGAGACCCAAAATTTGAGTCTCTCCTTTTTTATTCCCCCGTAGCCTTTATTTCTTCCCTTTGTTCCCTTTCTCTTTCTAATCGTTTGATATAGATTTCCCCTTCTTGTTCAATGCTTTCAAGTTCTAATTTTCGCTCTTCTCGGCCTGTTTTTATGGCCATCAATGCACTTATCACAATTCCAACCACGACTGCATAAATCCAAATAGGTATAGTCATTATCTTTGCTCCCTTCCTTTGTGGTTGTCCACTTTTTATTACAATTTATTCATTCTAAAGAAGAAATATTCTACTCTAATAGCAAAAAAAATAACCCTATACGGGTTATTTATGAAAAACAGGCTTATAAAATGAACGATTATCCAGTGCAAAAATCCGCTCTGTAAACTCTCCAGGCTTTACCCTTTCTAAGGCACGATCGAGCATATTCATTTTTGCATCCAAATTATCAATATAATGAAGAATTTCTGCTTCTTTAATCAATGGTGGTTTTGGGCTCCCCCACTCGGCTTTCCCATGATGGCTTAGGACAAGATGTTGTAAGATGAGTACTTCTTCTCCTGAAATCCCTAATTCCTCTGCAGCCTTGCCAATTTCATTGATCATAATTGTGATATGGCCTAGTAAGTTACCTTCAATTGTATAAACGGTTGAAATGGGACCAGATAACTCCATCACCTTTCCCATATCATGCAGGATCACACCCGCATATAGCAAGTCCTTATCAAGGCTAGGATACAGCGAAGCAATAGCTTTGGCCAAATCAAGCATGCTTACCACGTGAAAGGCGAGACCGGAAACAAATTCATGATGATTTTTTGTTGCTGCAGGATATTCCAAAAAAGCCTTTTGGTGTTTCTTAATTAAATGACGAGTAATCCTTTGAATGTTAGGATTTTTCATTTCAAATATATACTGAGTTAGCTTGCTGACCATCTCTTCTTGACTTAACGGTGCTGTTTCCAAGAAATCGTCCAATTTCACTCCATCTGCAGGACCAGTTTTTCGAATCTGCCGGATTTTCAGCTGGCTTTTTCCTCGATAATTTTGAACATCACCCATTATTTTAACAATATTCTGGGCGGCATAATTCTTTTCATCCTCATCATCCGCATCCCAGAGTTTTGCTTCAATTTCACCACTCTGATCTTGAAGTATTAATGTTAAAAAGGGTTTTCCGTTACTTGCAATCCCCTTCGTTGAGCTCTTAATCAAAAGGAATAACTCTACCTGTTCACCCACATCATAATTTAATATTCCTTTACCCAAACTATTCACGCTCCTCCCACTAGTAAAAGTATAACATATCCAACTATCACTCTAGGAAATAATCTGAACTGCACCTTTTGTTATATTAAGGATATTTTCCTTTTCGAATAGGTGTAGTAAATGTTCATGACAAGTAAAAAATAGCACTTGATTGGTCTTCAAACTTTGCAAAAGCTCAATTACTTTTTGTGTTCTTTTGGCATCAAAATTAACAAAGCTATCATCAATGATAATTGGGAATTGATATTTTTCATATAATGTTGTTGCTAAGGCAAGTCGTATTGAGACATATAATTGTTCTGTTGTTGCTTGACTAAGTTCATTTGCCTCAAAAATGGTACGGTCCTTTCTCTCCACTAAGAAGCCTGTACCTGATTTTTGCAGATGGATTTTTTGATAATTACCATCGGTGAGAAAAGATAGATATTCTTCTGCTTTTAAAATCAATCTAGGTACGTGAACCTTCTTATACTTTTCAACGGTGTTTAATAGTATTTCTTGGGCGATACAATAGACTGCCCATTCTTTTGCAGACTCCTCTAATTCATATTTCTTCTGTTTATAGTTATGAAGAATAGTCGAATAAACTCCACCTTCTTCTAATACCTGAATCTCGTATTTAATAGAGGCAAGTTCTTCCTGCTGTTTTTTTAATCTGTTTTGTAAGTGTAGTACTTCATGTTTGTGTTCGGCAATAATTTCATCACTATTATGGATGTGTAAGAAGGTTTTCCAAATCGGCTTAGGGAGGAGGGAATACTCAAGCTGACTTTTGAGTGTTCCGAGTCTTTCCAAGAGCTTTCCTTGTTTTTCTGCCTTCTTCCCAAGTTCGTAGAACTCCTGCTCCGTTTCTACCCCCGCTGCATGAAGTAGTTTGTTATATTCAGCTTTTAGATGCTCAATTTCATGTACCTTTTGTTTTACATCCGCCTCAAGCTCAGCAAGCTTCCTCCCTCTCTCTTGACTCTTTATTAGCTTTTCATGCTCCTCTTTTAATCTGTTTCGCAATAAATAAGCTGTTTCTTGTAATGCCAACCCTTGCTCTGATAAAAAACGTGAGGCAAATTTATTCATTTCTGTATTGAGCTTAGCTTGTTGATGATTGATTTGCTCCACTTTCGTTTGGAACTGATTTTTTTCACGTGAGGTAGTTTTATATTGTTCTATTAGTTCGAATGCTTCCAATAGAAACGGAACGGCGATATATTCAGGTATATTTAACTCTAAACTTAGTGATACCAGCTTTTCTTTGTTTTGAGCAAATTCCAATTCCCATTCTTCGAACTTGGTTATTACCTTATCATATTGCAATTGCTGTTGTTTCAGCTTCAACTTTAGAACCTGAACCTCATCGCGACGTAGAGTATCCCTTTTTAATTGATCCTCGAGTCTTGTCAAATCCATATATTCAGCTGAATGGAGCTTCTCTATTAATTGTTTTTCCTTATCTTTTAATTCTACTAGAGTCTGTTGCATCTCCTCTGTTTTAGACTCTTTTGAACTTTTTGTCATGAATAAAGCAGTTAAGATACCACCAATCAATCCTATTAATAAAAGTACCCACTGTTTCGTCAATAAACCATAAAATAGTAGTCCAAATAATATTCCTGCAAAAAGGAAAAATTGGAGCCTTTTCTGCTTTCTACTATTCGCCCGTTCCTTTGTATGTCTATCATAGCCTAGTTGGTAAAATTCAATTTTATCCCTTAATGCTTTCAGGTCAGCTTCTAAACTCTTCTTATCGTTTCCATTAATCACCTGGTTCTCAAGGTGCTCCCTATCCTGTTTTGTAAGAAGATGGCTTTCAGCTATTCGAACTTCTTTTTCTATCTCCTGCAATACTTTTGTTTCTTCCTGAAAGCGTTCCTCTAACTCTTCCTTTACTTCCTGTAACTTTTGCCTTTTTCTTGAAGTGATTTCTACTTGGTTTCTCATATAAATGTTTGTATTGATGGCATGAACATCTTTTTCTTCTAAAGGCAAATGCAGTTTCTCTCTAATTACTGAAAGCTTTTCGTCACATTCAGCGATTTTCAGTTCGCTTTGCTGTTTCTCAAATGTTAATTGTTCCATAAGTGGGACTTGATCAAGTAAAGTTATGAGTGCAGACTCACTTTCAAGTAAAGGTCGGTCAGGTCTCATTTCAGCAAGTTCTTTTTTTTCATTTTCGATTCTTTCTGTGAGGCTGTTAATCTCTGCCTCATATGGATGGATGAGTTCTAATAATTTTTCTATTCTTTCCATTCCACGAGTAGGAAATGGTACCTCTCCTAAATCACTTAGCTCCTTCTCGGCCCATTTTTCTTCTCTTACATTTGACTCTATTCTCTTCCATTCATGTAATTGATCTATCTTGCTCCCCAATTCCTTTAGCCGACCATTAATCTCTTGCATTTCCTGTTGAAGCAACTCTCTATTTTCTAACAAGCTTTCATATTCTTTATTTTTCGATGCTGCCTTTTTCAGTTCTAGATTGATTTCATTAAGTGCTTGTAACTTTTCATTTAAGATAGGCTTCTTTCCCGAAGGTTTAAACCTGTTATCCAGTTCTTTCTGAAGGAAAGACTCCGTTTTGGATAGTCGCTCGGTCCCTAGCGTACCAGCAGAAAATAGGAACTTCCCAATATCTTCACCTTTCATTTGATTAACATTCTGAAGTCCATGAAGATTAAAGGAGAAAACTGCCTGAAATAAATTTCGATCAAAGCTGGCGACTAGTTCTTTTAGAAGCTCTTCCCCGCCAATCATACCGTTATCGATAACTACTTTTACATCACCTGCAGCTTTTCCCTTTACACGCTCAATAACAGCAAAACCATGTTCTTCATGATATACCCTGATTTTCCCGCCATATTTGTTGCTATGCTTTGGTTCGTAGCGAAGTTCGGTTTGTTGTTTTGTTGGGAATCCGAAAAGTATACCGTGAATAAATGCCATAATCGTTGACTTACCAGCCTCATTCTCCCCATAGAACACCTGGAAATCAGCCAGGTCTTTAATGATTACATTTTCTAATTGTCCATAACCATAAATATGTAACTCCAGAATTCTCATAGCATCTACTCCTTTCTTCTAAGCTTCACTAAGCAATTCTATTAATAATTTCTCCGCTCTTTCTATCAGCTCTCTATGTTCTGTATCATTTAAATGAGAGACATACTTTCTGCCCATTGGGTGTTCATATAAAGGGGCTAATGCGTTATCAGCATCCTCATACTCTTTAATTGTTTCAAAAAGCTCTCCATAAAAATTAGCTTTCATTTTTAATTGTTCTTTATCAAGTAGCTGACTTTCAGTGATATGTATGTCAACGATCCACACAAAAGAGGCTTCGTCTTTTTCATCCTCTAATAGAATGTCTAGAAGTTCTCCATCTAGGTTTCTTTTTTCCCGCTCATCATGTAATTGAATATTTTTTAAGTAGAGAGTCAATAACGTCCCCTGTTGATTCTTTCGCACCTGATTAATGGTCTGTTGACATAAATGAAGAATGTCATTAAAGCTAGTGGCTGACGAAGAATCGACTTCAGTCTCTTCCCAAACAACATCTGATGTTTCTACAAAATTCAGTTTGGTATCGAGATCTGACAATTCCACATGATAATACCCCTTTGGACCTGTTTCCTTTTTATTTCTTCCTTGAATATTTCCTGGATAGATAATCGGGGGAGATTCAGCTAAAATAGCCCTTTTATGAATATGGCCTAATGCCCAGTAGTCAAAGTCTTTTTCCAATAAATCTCTAATGGTAAACGGAGCATAATTATCATGCTCAGATCCCGAACCTTCATTGCCATGAAGAATTCCGATATGAAATCCAATATTATTTATTTTCGAATAGTCATCTATTTTCCTAGAGAACACATGCCTGGTTGGATAGCTGAATCCGTATAAGCGGACGATTTCTCCGCTCCTCGTGCGCAGCACTTTAGTTTCTACTTCACTAGTAAACACATGAACATTTGCTGGCATGGTTAACTGTACCCATGTACCATTTAGATGGTCATGATTTCCATGGACGACATAAACGGGGATTCCATTCTCTTCTAACTTCAGCATTTCACTGCGAAAACGGGATTGTGCACGTAAACTCCGATCTTCTCCATCAAATAAATCTCCCGCTAAAATAACAAAATCGACTTGCTTTTCTATGGCGTCTTTGGTTATTTTCTTCAATGCTGTAAAGGTGCTTTCCTTCACCCTTGTAAAAATACTTTCCGGTAAATGCTTTAATCCGATCATAGGGCTGTCCAAATGTAAATCCGCTGCATGAATAAACGATATTTTTTTCATAGGAAATTCCTTTCAACATCTTTTCTTTATTGTATCACCTCTGAAATACGAATGCACGTTCTACTTAGAAAAGCGGAAGCGCCTTGGTCAGCCCCGACAGGCAAATGTTCTTCAGCAAGAAAAGTCGCTCTTTGACTTTTATTGCTGAAGGTTATTTGACCCGAGGGGCTAGGCGCTGGAGCTGGACAATTCTCGAAGTCGATTTTTATACTTTCGATTAATTATAAAAGAGGCTATCTCTTTGAGCAGCCTCTTGAAAAATTATTCGTTTTTTGTTAATTGGAGGGCCTTTTTTATATCTTTAAAGGAATTTGACTGACCATACATTAAGACGCCTCCGCGATAGACTCTTGCACCGAAGATAGCTAACACAGCAATTGTGGCAACGAGGATTGAAATTCCTAGGAGCACTTCCCATAAAGGGATGGTCAGCATTCCTACGCGAAGAAACATAATCATTGGTGTGAAGAAAGGGATATAGGATGTAATCGTAATGAACGTAGCATCAGGCTTGCCCAGTCCAAACATGGCAATCATAAAACCTCCAACCACAAGCAACGTCATCGGAGTAATCATTTGTTGAACATCTTCAATGCGACTAACAAGGGAACCTAAAAAGGCTGCGAGTGTAGCATAGAGAAAATAACCAAGTATAAAGAATATTACCGCATAAATAACGGTTTCAAATGGGATATCTTCAAAACCATAGACCCCAAAAAATCCTTCCTTCAAGGAATCCATATTTTTGGAAAGAGAATAATAACCGACTATAAGAAAAGCCGCAAGTTGAGTAAGACTTAATAAACCGATCCCAATTATTTTTGCAAACATCTGCTTAATTGGTGAAACACTAGAGATCAATATCTCCATGACCCTCGATGACTTTTCAGTTGCCACTTCCATTGCAATCATATTTGCATACATAATGACTGAAAAATAAATGATGAACAGTAGAACATAGACAAGTCCTCTGGCCTGATTTAATTCCTCCTCCGTTTTCGCATTTTTCTCAAGTGCAAATTTTTCAAATGATACCGGCTCATACAACTTTTGAAGCTGCACTGGAGTTAAGTTAATTTGTGAAGCGGCAAGCATTGTCTTAACTTGCTGTAATCCTGTTTGAAGATCAGAAAACAACGAAGAGTCAGCAATACTCATAGCTTTAAAAGTGGCTTCCGGCAATTTTTCCTCATTAAAACGTAACAGAATGACTCCCTTATACTTTCCTTCTTCTACCGCCTTTTCTGCCGCATTTTCATTGCCTTTATAAAGTGTAAGTTTTATATCTTTATTAATTGTGTGAACCTGCTGCTTTAATGGCTCATAGAGCTGACCGGTTTCATCTAGTACAGCTATTTGGTCCTTTCCACCATTTTGATCAAATAAAGCAATGATGTTATTAATATTCGTCAAGGCTAGGACAATCAAGATTGTTAGAATGGTCGTCACAATAAACGATTTGCTTTTTAGTTTGTTTAAATAAGTATGAAACAGAATAATCCAGAAGCTATTCATAGGAATTACCTACTTTCTCGATAAAAATATCATTTAAAGAAGGCTCTTCAAGGGAAAATCTCCTAATAAAACCATTCCCCACAATCTTTTTAAGAATTCTTTCGGCAATGTCCTCTCCTTCAATCTGTAAATGGATTCCTTCTGTTGTCAATTTTGACTTAACTACCCCAGGGAAGTCTTTCAATGAATCTAATGGAAAGTCTGCATGGATCACTAAGTTCTTTTTACCGAATGCTCGCTTTATTTCTTTTAATGCTCCATGAACAACCGGACTGCCTTTATGTAAAATACATAAGTGCTCGCACATTTCTTCTACATGCTCCATTCGGTGACTGGAAAAAACAATCGTGGCTCCATTTTCCCTTAAGGATAAAACAGCCTCCTTTAACATTTCTACATTTACAGGGTCAAGCCCACTAAACGGTTCGTCTAGAATTAATAGCTTAGGCTTATGTACGACAGCTGCAATAAACTGGATCTTCTGTTGGTTACCTTTGGACAACTCTTCTACCTTTTTATTCTCATATTCTTGGATTTTAAAGCGGTCAAGCCATAATCTTAATTCTGAGAGTGCTGCACCCTTGGGCATGCCTCTTAACCTGGCTAGATATACAATTTGGTCACTGACTTTAAGCTTAGGGTACAACCCCCTCTCCTCAGGTAGATAGCCGACCAAATGGCTGGTAGTGTAATCAATTGGCCTTCCATCCCAAGTAATTCTCCCCCCACTACTATCTAGTAATCCTAATATCATTCGGAACGTTGTCGTTTTCCCCGCACCGTTCGCCCCTAGGAAGCCAAACATCTCTCTATCGGGAATCGTTAGTGATAGATGATCCACTGCCGTAAATTTTCCAAACCGTTTAGTGACATCTTCAAGTTTAAGAACCATGTTACACACTCCTCTCTGTTTTTAATACGAATTATCCATTTTTTAGTTTCACTTTTCTTTTGCACAATTTAGTAAACTATGCAAAAATAATAGTAAGAATTTTTAAACAAAGGGGTTTTATGATGAAAACTTATAAATTAACCGCGTTTGAAGCGAATGGTGAAAAGATTTTAGATGAAGCCTTTCAAGCAGAAACTGATCAAGCAGCAAAAGAGCATGGAGAAAAACTATTATCAGAGAAAAACTTATTAGAAAAAACGCACAGATGCACCTCACCAAGTGGCAAGTTGCTTCTTTTCCATTCGTAAACACTGACGAGGCTGACTCCTTATCTGAGTCAGCCTCGATTTTATTTTCCTATAAAGACGGGTTTCCTTTTTTCAAGAAATGCCTTGATTCCTTCTTGGTGATCAAGAGTTTCGCGCATTTTTTGCTGACCGTGTTTTTCCAATTCTAAAATCTTAAGTAGCTGTGGTCGATTTTTTTCTGCTAATATTTTCTTTGTTTTAATCATTGCTTGAACTGGGCGGCTTAACCAATCCGTTACCCTCGCTTCTAAAGCTGGCTGTAGTTCACCTTCTGCTACTTCCTGAATAAGTCCCCACCTAAAGGCTTCCTCTGCATTCATCATTTTTCCGTCCCAAATCACCTGTTTAGCTCGGGTCTCACCTAATCTTTTTTCTAAAAAGAAATGCGCCCCTCCATCTGGTATTAAACCGATTCCAATAAAATTCATTGCAAGCTTACTAGTTTTATCAGCGAGAATATAGTCCGTTGCTAAGGCTAAACTAAATCCTAATCCTGCAGCTGCACCTGTAATAGCACTAATAGTCAATTTAGGGATGCTATAAAGAGTAATTATTAATTCGCTAATAGCATCCATCACAGGAAAGAAATCGCTCTCATTCATATTGGAAAGCATGGTCTTAATGTCTCCACCCGATGAAAAGGCTCTTCCTTTCCCTCTTAATACAACAATATCAACATCATCCGATTCACTTATTTCTTTAAGTTTACAGATTAACCCCTTAATTAAATCTGAATCCATTGCATTTAACGATTCTGGTCTATTCATTTCTAATGTGGCTACACGACCGTTGACCTGTAGGCTCACCTTGTCCGTTACAAAATTCATTGTAAGCACACTCCCCCTATTTTCTTCATCCACTACCATTATATATGGAATGGAGAGGAATAAAAATATGCTTTCTATATATTTCGAATTTTCTTCACTAATATTCTAGTCGTTAAAAAGGACAAAGGGAGGTCCCTTTGTCCTCAATTGTTACCTTTTTCTGAGTACTTCTTTTTGAACTTGTTCACGTAATGTCATCTTTAGAAATTTACCAACTGAAGTTTTCGGTATTTCTTCCAGGAATAGAATGTCATCTGGAATCCACCATTTAGCGAATTGCGGCTTCAAAAAGTCAAATAAGTCTTCTTTCACCACTTTGCTCTTGTACGCGTCTTTTAATACTACACATGCGATTGGTCTTTCTTGCCACTGTTCATGTGGTACGGCCACAACCGCTGCTTCAAATACTGCTTCATGGGCCATTAAAGCATTTTCTAAGTCGACAGAGGAAATCCATTCTCCCCCACTCTTAATTAAGTCCTTCGTCCGATCAACTATTTTTACAAAGCCTTCTTCATCAATTGTGACTACATCACCTGTATGAAGCCAACCGTCAAGGAAGGCATCTTCTGTTCGTTCATCCTTATAATATTCAGAGGCAATCCAAGGTCCTCTAATACACAGTTCACCCATTTCTTTCCCATCCCAGGCAACTTCTCCAACCTTACCAACGATTTTGATTTCTAATCCTGGTACAAGCGTCCCCTGCTTGGCTCTTAACTCTAATCTTTCCTCTGGTTCTAGTTCTTCTTGGTAGCTTTTTAATGTGGAAATGACCACTAGTGGACTCGTCTCTGTCATCCCATAAGCATGCATAAATGGTACCTTATGCCGTTGTTCAAACGCCTTGATCATTCCTTTCGGTGCAGCAGAGCCTCCACACAGAACTCCTCGTAAACTACTCATATCATAAGTCCCTTCATCTAGCTCTTTTAATAATCCGAGCCAAATGGTTGGAACTCCTGCTGTTATGGTGACTCTTTCCTGCTCAATTAACTCTGCAAGCAGCTTTGGAGTAAAGTATGGTCCCGGCAATACTAAGGATGTCCCAAACCACACGGCCGCAAAAGGCATTCCCCATGCATTGGCATGAAACATAGGAACAACAGGAAGAGCAATATCCTTTTCACTCATTGCAGCACTATCAGCTAGGCCCAATGCCATACTGTGAAGAACAATTCCTCTGTGGGAATAAACGACACCCTTTGGATTTCCTGTAGTGGCAGATGTATAGCACATACCAGCTGAGTCATTCTCATCTAAATCTGTTGGATAGTTATATTCTGGATTCGCTTCAACTAAGAGTTTTTCATAATGATAGACTGGGGACAGTGTAGTTTCAGGAAGCTCATCTTCATCCGTCATAATGATATAGGCTTTTACATTCTTAATATCAGGAGCACATTTTTCAAGTAATGGCAGAATGTCTGAATCAACTAGGAGAACTTTATCTTCTGCGTGATTAATAATGTAGGAAATATGCTGGGGGGATAATCTTATGTTGATGGTATGAAGAACTGCACCCATACACGGAATAGCAAAGTATGCTTCTAAGTGGCGGTGATGATTCCACGCTAAGGTTCCTACCCGGTCTCCTCTTTCTACTCCTAATTTGGTGAGGCTATCTGCTAGACGTCTCGTTCGTTCTGCTATTTGCTTATAGGTAAGTCTGTGAATTCCGTTTGCCGTTCTTGAAACGACCTGTTTCTTTGGAAAATACTTTTCTGCTCTGTCCATCATTTGCGTCATTGTTAAAGGTGTTTGCATCATAGCTATATCCCCTCCAGTAATGAAAGCGTCTTATCATCATAGAATTCTATGATAGTCATCCTATTAATTATTCTTCATTCAGATAGATTTTTCCTTTATAAAGAACACAGCTAAACAAAAAAAATCCCCTGCTTGTTTAAGCAGGAGAACTTTTTTCGGTGAATAGCTCTTCTAGGATGTTGATTTTATCCTCAGTATATTTTTCAAAGCTATCGTTATAAGTTTTAGGATCTTTAGGATTAGCAAAGTGAGTAATCTTTCCGCTTAACGGGTCAATAAATTTACTTGCTGCCCCACAGCCGAGTCCGATGATCGTCTGCTGTTCCTCCATAATCATAATATTATAGATACTTTCTTGATTTGGGAGAGAGTAGCCAACATTCTCTAGATTACCAAGGATGTTTTTTTGTCGGTATAAGTAGTATGGCACATACCCATGAGTGGTGGTCCAATCCTGGGCTAGACCCATCATCTTTTCGACTTCTTCACGATCTGCTACCTTATACTTCTGTTTGTTCTTTGTCATTTCTGATGCTCGCTTGAATGAAAGTGTATGAACAGTCAGTGATTCAGGCATTAACTTCTCTGTCTCGGCTAAAGAGTGAGTAAATTCAGGAATCCCTTCACCAGGAAGACCAATAATTAAATCCATGTTAATATTGTTCATGCCCATTTCACGAGCTAAGTGATATTTATTAATTGTTTCGGTTACCGTATGATGTCTGCCAATGGCTTTCAACGTCTCCTGCGTATATGACTGTGGATTGATACTAATCCGGTCAATATTCCACTTTTTTAGAACTTCTAATTTTTCAGGAGTAATGGTATCAGGACGTCCTGCTTCAACTGTTATTTCACGAATGTTTTCTACATCAGGAAAAGACATATACATTTCTTCATAAAGCATATCCATCTCTTCAGCAGTAATACTCGTTGGCGTACCTCCCCCATAATATACAGTGGTAATACGAACACCTTTTTCTTTTAACCATGCTCCAATTTTTTTCATTTCGTAATGGAGTCCCCCAAGAAAGGAATCCACAGATCCTTGACGTCCATTGATTGCATAGGCAGGAAAAGTGCAGTACGCACATTTCGTCGGACAAAATGGAATGCCAATATAAATACTGACTTCTTTTTGAAGTGAGTAGAGGTCTGGAACGACAGTAAGCTGACGGTCGACAATGTGCTGCATAAGTTCAATTTTCTCATCAGATATTAAGTAATCATCCTTTAATTGCTGATGAGCGTCCTTTAATGGAATCCCTTCTTGAACTTTTCGATGAAGTAATTTTGTTGGTCGAACTCCCGTTAGAATACCCCATTTTTGGATAATACCTGTGAAGTTCTGTAAAACAGATAAATAGACATGTGCTACAGCATTTTTTATTTGCTTAAAGTGTTCCTTTTCGGAATTTGCGGGAGACCACTCTTTTTCATATTCAGAAACTAGTACTTTTCCTGCCTGATCTTTTAACTCAGCAGAAACAGAAATAATATCCTGAACAGTCATCTTAAACTCTATACGTATATCCGCTTCTTCATTTATTGCTTTTATAATCTGAGATTCTTCAAAGAACAAATTAGCAATCAACTGAAGTGGACGATTAAATCTTTCATCCTCTAACCCTATTATAGAAATTCTCAAAAAATCACCTCTAGGAAAAAGCAGAAGCGCCATAACCGGCGCCCAAGCTTTTCATCTCAATCTCCCTTAAGTGTACAAAATCAACAAAATAAGGTCAATACGGTGGAAATTATTCACTAAATCATAAAAAAAGAATTGTTAAAGCTCATTGTTGATTGGAGCGGAAGGCACGAAGACTCCTGCGGGAGTACGGGGCAGGGGAGACCCCGCAGGAGCGTAGCGACGAGGAGGCTCCCCGGCACGCCCGCGGAAAGCGAAGTGCCTGGAGCGGAAATCAACAAGTACAATTTTATAGAACTAAAATAAAAAATATCAAAGGCTAGTAGCCAATGATATTTTTTCAAGTTAGTTTTTGATTATCTTCATTTTTCTTAAAAACTCAATTGGCTGTTGTTTTCGAAAATGTTCTTTTACCATATAAGCTACACCATTTTCATTTTCCGATCTAGTTACCCAATCCGAAGCTTTTTTCACTTCGTAATCGGCATTCCACATTGAAACCCCGAGACCAACCGCCTCAATCAATGAAATATCATCGGCTCCATCGCCAATATAAACCATTTCACCTAAACGAATTCCTAATTGACTTCCTAAGTAGGTTAATCCGTCTAGCTTTGAGACACCAGCAGGAACGATGTCTAAACGCAGTGAATCTAGTTCAATGATATCAATTTCATTAAACATTTTACCCAATGCTGTCTTCGCATCAAGGAGATCCTTCTTGCTTTCAAAATACACCTCTATCTTTGGTGGTGTAACTGGTTGGTCATGTAGGTATTCACTTAGAGAAGATACAAACTGCTGTGAATAAAACATGGGATCACCTGAAGTGAAGATGGTTTTTGCTAACAACTGATTGTTTAGTTTGAATTTATTGGCTAATGAAAATTGTTCATGAACCAAACGAATTTGGCATGGCAATGCCTCTAAAAAACGGACTGTATCATAAGTAATATCCTCATTGATCCTTTGTACATACACTGGTTTTTCGGCAGAGCTAGCAATGAAAGCACCTTGATGAGTAATAAGTGGTGATTTTATTTTTAACACTTTGGCAACCTTTTTTGCTGAAGGAAAACTACGTGAAGTGACAAGCGTGACATAAATGCCCTTTTGTTGTACATACTCAATAGCTTCTTTTGTGGATTTATGAATTTTTCCATTCGTTTGAAGAAGCGTACCATCAATATTTAACGCAAGTAAGCGATAAATCATTAATTTGCCCCCTGTCCTTGGTGAAATTACCTTATTACACTTTTATGACTTTTCACTCCTGAATAGAACAGTGCAAAAAAAATAGGGGGCTCACTGATGGATAGAAAAAGACCCTCGGTTCAAGCCGAAGGTCAATGGGTGAGGAGCTTACATTTTTCCGTATAAATCCTCTAATGGTTTCATTATGATTTGATTTAGTTCACCAATAATCATACTCATCCGTTGTTCTGCCTGCATTAGGTTAGCAATTTTGGGATTTTGCTGAACGAGTGCAACTGTAGACTGTGCCTGTTGAATCTCTTGCTCAGAAATATCTTGGCCCATCATTTGCTTTTGGGATAAGTTCATTTGAATTTGACGGAATTGATCAAACATCTGCTTTGCTTGAGGATCAGCGTTAACTTCTTTATATGCCTCCTGTAATTGAGTATACTCAGCACTTTGGCGGATTGCTGTTTCTAAAGCATAAGCCGTATCATGTAAATTCACTGCCACTCTAGTTCACTCCTTTTTTGAATAACAATTCCTAACAACTATAACAAACTATTCCGATAAACGCGAGAATGTTCAAATCACCATACCAATTGATTTGACATACCATACTATATCAGCAAATACCCAGAAGCGAAGTAAATGAGGAGTGTGTATGTCAGTTCCGTTAATCCCCATTACGATGATTCCAACAAAAATAGATAATGAAAACAAGTACTTTTTACAAATGTCAGTTTCATTGGTTGCTCAATTACAAGTAAATCAAGGGCAGCGTATAAAAGTTACAATCGGACAAAGAACAGTAACAATGTGCGTGCAACAAATCGCCGGAACAGTGAACGAATTATATTTATCTGAATCCACTCTTAAAGAATTTTGTCTTCCAATTAGAAAGTTTACACTCCAAAGCATGTATCAACCGGACAATCAAGAGTTGTCCCTTGGACCTATCATTGGTTTATTAACCGATTTACCTTCCACTAACACTAGTGACATTCATTTTCGTTCCATCCATACCTTCTGTGAAGAGCTGCATCAGGAAGTGACTGAGCGTGGTGGTTTCTTTTACGTGTTTACTTATGATCAGCTTATGGGCCAAGGCTATTATTTTGAAAATGGCAAATGGACCTTAGCTAAATTACCTTTACCAAATGTAATTTATAACCGAATACACTCTAGAAGACTTGAGAAACAGAAGTCCTATCTAGAGTTTCGCCAAAGACTTGAACAATTGATGATACCTTTATTTAATGACCGATTTCTCTCCAAGTGGGAGATTTATGAACATGTAAGGGAAGAGCAACAGCTTACACCATTTATTCCGGAAACCAAGATCTTTTCTAAAGAACATCTGAACGAATTTGCTAAAAAATATCAGTCGATATTCCTAAAGCCTATCCATGGAAGTCAAG
Organism: Neobacillus phoenicis; assembly: GCF_047302305.1. NCBI lineage: Bacteria > Bacillati > Bacillota > Bacilli > Caryophanales > Bacillaceae > Neobacillus > Neobacillus phoenicis. The sequence continues at coordinate 4,609,313 of NZ_CP154847.1, forward strand.
GAAGAAACATTATTAAAATCAGCAAAAATACGGAAGAAAACTTCTATACACTTCAAAGCTCCTTATCCGTTCAGTTAAAAGATTTATTAGCACAGTATACCATTGACGAGATTTATCAACTTTTAAAGCCCTTACTTTATAATCGCATCTATATTATTCAGCAGGGCATTGACTTATTCACCCACAACTCTTGTGCAGTGGACTTTAGAGTCCTTTGCCATAAAAACTTAAATGACTATTGGAAGGTAACTTCAACAGTGGCGCGAATTGCAGCAGAACAGGAATTTGTGTCCAATATCGCAAGAGGCGGAACCATTACCAGACCTATATTTGCTTTACAGAATGGGATGACTCATAAAAAGGCGGTAGAGGCTATTGCCCTTATGAAGGAATTAGCCATTGAGACAGCTTCGGTCATTAGCCGTCATACTGAAGGATTGTTTGGTGAACTTGGAATTGATATAGGAATAGATCAAGCTGGTAAACCGTGGTTAATTGAAGTAAATTCTAAGCCTTCCAAGAACTTCGAGGATGGATTAGGAAAAATTAGACCGTCTGCCAAAGCAATCATTCAATTTTGCACTGAACTTGCTTTTGACTTTGCGGGAGTGAAGGAGGATTTTACTTGATTACAATTGGGATAATGACTTTAACTATGGATAGTGAACAATCTTATATTAACGATATAGCTCGTCATGCTAAAGAATGCCAAATGGAGGTTTTCCGTTTCTCTCCATCCCTGATTGATCCACACACACTAATGGTTAGCGGGAGAAAATATCAACCAATGGACCAATCTTGGGTAGACTGTGAATGTCCGATTCCAACCATTATTTATGATCGATGTTTTTACGGAGATGATGACCATTCCAAACAATGCATGCCAATTGTCTCCTGGCTAAAAACTAGACAGGATATTTCTTTTTTAGGATATGGTTTACCAAATAAACTCGACTTATTTCATTCATTGAAAGAAACACTTCTATCTTCCTACCTTCCTGTAAGTCAAGCCGTATCTGAACCATCCATCATCATACAAAAATTATCTTCCATGCAGAGAATAATTTTAAAGCCTGTTAACGGGTCACAAGGGTACGGTATTTATTACTTAAAGAAGAATGAAAAAAGCTATCAAGTAAAAACAGAAAAAAACAAAGAGATTATTACGCGGATTTTTCCAAATGAAACAAAGCTTCTTCTTTGGCTAAACACATTGCTAAAAAAGCATAAGTATCTACTACAACCATATCTAGAGTTATCCAATAATGAATTGCAGCCTTTCGATATAAGGGTTCTCCTTCAAAAAAATGAAAAAGGGAGTTGGGTTGAACGCGGCAGAGGAGTTCGTGTAGGCAGTACAGGAGGGCTTTTATCCAACTTAAGTGCCGGTGGTTCGGTAATCTCTTTTAATACCTGGCTAAAAACGATACCAACTATAACTGCTGAGTATATCCACCAAGAATTAAATTATATTCTCACGAACCTCCCACCCATTTTAGAGCAAGAATTTATGCCTTTATTTGAAATTGGAGTGGATATAGGATTAGCAAAAAATGGTGGTCTATGGATTCTTGATATGAATTCAAAACCAGGAAGAAAGGTTCTTTTACAAACCCAACCAGATGCCCAGGAGATACTCTCGCGCGCTCCCCTTCTTTATGGAAAATACCTTTCTCAGTCGGAAGAAACAGAAAGGAAGATTTATTATGAGAAAACATTATCTCATTGAGGTAGTTGAAAATGACCAAATGGTTGTTTTTTGTCCACCGGCTATCCTACGAGACAAACAATTAAAAAATATTGCCTTTGGTTCAAAGTCTGTGGAGGTGGATTTCCTTCCACATCCAGACAATGAAGAGACAATCGTAATGAGTCGGAGAATACAAAAAGCCATTCAGCTTCCCTCCTTTAAGGTTCCCCTTCATGCGTTCATAGACAATCAGATCCTTTCTATTGGTCCACTTGTGGGCATATTTACGGCAGGTTTTACAACTGACCCATTACTTCCAATGGGTGACAGAACGACTTTTTTTGCAAAACTGCTCTCTGTTAATAAAACCGTAGGTGCCCTGCCTTTTGTCTTTGGAGAACAGCATATTAATTGGAAACAAGGAACAATTGAGGGGTATTTTTATCAGCAACATTCATGGGAAACAGTGGATGTGCCATTTCCAAATGTAATTTACGACCGCCTTCCCAATCGGAGAAGTGAAGGAAATCCTAAACTAATTATGGTTAGGGAGAGATTGCAAAAGGAATATCTCATTCCGTGGTATAATCCAGGATTCTTTAATAAGCTTGATATTTACGAGCGTCTTCAACAGGACACATCTGTGACAAGCTATCTTCCTGAAACCTTTCCTTTTATCTCTTTTTCTATTATTGAAACCATGTTATCCAAATATGGTCATATTTTTATAAAGCCCAAAAATGGTAGTCTAGGGTTAGGTATTCATCAAATTATCTATGACAAATTTACAGACGATTATTATATTCGATACCAGGACAGAGAAGGAACAAACCGCTTGCGTAAATTCTCTACTATTGAAAAACTATTCAACTCTGTTTTTGCGAATCAATCCCTTGAAAACATGATAGTTCAACAAGGAATTCACTTGCTCAGAAACGAACAGCGCTCTATAGACTTTCGTGTTCATACGAATAAAGACGAATTTGGGAAGTGGCATATGACTGCGATTGCTGCAAAAATTGCTGGGCCGGGCAGCGTGACAACGCATACTAGGAGTGGCGGAGAAATTAAAACAATGGAAGAGATTTTTCCGAAAGAAGAATGCAATTTATACACAGAAAAGTTGTCTACCGCCGCTCTGATGCTCAGTTCTGCCCTTGATCAAGTAATAGAAGGAATAATTGGTGAGATTGGATTTGATTTAGGGATTGATCGGAATGGAGAGGTTTGGCTTTTTGAAGCAAATTCAAAACCAGGCCGTTCCATTTTCAGTCATCCTGAATTAAAGGAGTTTGATTTGCTAACTAGTAAGCTTTCCATTGCATTTGCCGTTTTCCTTACCGAACAATCCTTATTACACCCTGAGGAACTGTTCAAATGATTTCTAAAAATGAACGTCCACTGATTGGAATTATGACTGCAAAGAAAGCAAATGGAACGTTAGCAGGTAATGGACTCCTTTTTATAAAATTACAAAAAAAGCTTATTTCATTAAACGGAATAAGCTTTGTTTTTACTCCTGAAGATGCAGATGAAGAACAAATCATTGGCTATTCCTACTCCCCTGATAAAAAATGCTGGAGAAAAGAAACATTCCCATATCCAGATCTGGTTTATAATCGTATTCCCTTTCGAAAATCAGAACAAGAATTATCAAGCCAAAGATTTTTTTCTAGGTTAAAAGAAAAAAAAATTCCGTATTTTAATCCTTGTTTTATTGATAAGTATGAGCTCTATGAGCTATTTAAAAATCATGATGTCCTTCGCGGCTACCTTCCACAAACTATGCAGGTCAATCACAAGAATGAATTGGCTTTATTCTTAAACAAACATACAAGCATTTATTTAAAACCAGCACAATCTGCTAAGGGTAAAGGCATCTTTCGCTTAAAACGGATTGACTCGGAACAGCTTCAGCTTGATTCCGTCCAAATGACAGAAAACTTAAGTTCCTTCGACGACTTTTGGGAACAATGGGGTAAAAAACTGCTAGAAAAAAACTATTTGGCACAGGAAGAAATACAATCTGCGAAACATGAAGGGGCTCGTTATGATTTTCGTATTTTAGCCCACGCAGAATATGATAACTATATCCTTACTGGGGTTGGCATTAGGCAATCCTACAAACAAATCATTACCACGCATATACCATCAGGAGGAAAACTCCTTCCATATAAGTTACTGCAATCAGATGAACATGATCAATTCTTTCAACTGATTGTCCCTTTTATTGGTAGCGCATTGTCAACCAGGTTTGGCTATTTTGGTGAATTTTCTATTGATGCCTGCATCAGTGAAGATGGTGAGTATTATATTTATGAGGTAAACTCTAAGCCGATGAGTTTCGATGAAATCCATATTGAAGATAGAAAAATAGAACAGCTTTGCCGCCTATTTCTCCAGTTGATAAAAAACTAACAGAAAATTTTATTTAAATACTCATTCAATAGAGGTAATCTATAATTAAGGGAACTTTAATGAATGGGGGCTATTAGCTTGATTATGCACTTTCAGTTCAAACCGTTATTTGAAAACAAGAATATTCCTGGTTGGAATTTTTCCTTTTACTATAAAAAACAAAGATATTCTGGTATATATCATCAGACAGGAAAGATAGAATGGACGACAATGACTCCAGAACAAGAAGAGATTGAGTCCCTAACGAGCCAAATTCATGAGTTAATGCTTTATCATGTGTACGAATAATTCTGTATGAAAATGTTTCCTTTCCATAAACTATTGTTAGAAATGTGGAAGGGATTGGTGAAAATGAAAGGAAGAAAAAAGAATCCAGCAGACCAGGGTTCTGCCTATGAAGGTCGAGATCAGGCATTTGTTGATGTAGACCGGATGATTAATGAGGGGCTCTCAGGTGGGTCCGTGCATTCTCGCTATGAATCAACCAATATTGAAGAAGCACGTGAACTCCCTGAAGAACAACCACCATATGAGTGCGAATAAATTAGAAAAGCGCAAGCGCCTTGTTCAGCCCCGACAGGCAAATGTTCTTCTGCAAGAAAAGTCGCTCTTTGACTTTTATTGCAGAAGGTTATTTGACCCGAGGGGCTAGGCGCTGGAGCTGGACAATTCTCGAAGTCGAATTTTATACATTCTCATTAAATGAAAGAAAAAGCTGACCTGACATTTAATTAGGTTCAGCTTTTTTATTGTCCAGCTCCCTTTGATATAATAGAAGGAATGAATAGAGAAAAAATTTAAATAAAGGGAACTATACTATGTTGAAAAAATTATTGTTACTTTATGAAAATTCCATTCTGTATACTGAAAATCCAGAGACATCCCCTGAACATTTATATGTTTTTTATCATGATGCGGAGAATGAATGGATTGGGATTCCTAAGACTGAGGTTAGCGAAAAAGAATTAACTTTATTAAAAACTATCTATACGATAGTGGAGGAACAACCTTCCATTAGCTCGTCGTCTACGAATGGTTGGTATGATTTTTTATTGTTAGACGGACCACCCCCAAAATACCCTTCTGATTCTCATTTTCGTTTGATTCAATTTAATCTTAACAAGAATGATGCAAGCCAAATTGAAATGGAATCAGCATTAAAAGGATTTTTCACAAAAGAAGTCAGTATCATTTGGGAAAGCAGCAGGCGTGGAATTGTCATTGAAGAAAAGAAACAGGTATCTTTATCAGAAGATGAATTAATATCTATGTCTGAAACATTGGAAAGTGATTTTTATGTAAAAACCTCTTTCTTTATTGGGAAATTCCACCCCATTTCAGAACAGCTCCGGTTAAGATTTCTTCAGGAGAAGGAATATTTTTCTTTTGGAATGTCCTATTTAGGAACACAAGATATCTTTGCTTTTGAGCATATTTTCCCAGCGTATTTAGCTGCCCACTTGCCAATTGAATTGAAGAATAGAGGCATTCAAGGAATCTCAGATGTATTTACTGAAGACCAAGACTTGTTCTCGACTATAAAAGTTTTTCTAGAAAGCAATTTAAATGCGAGTTTGACGGCAAAAAAATTGTATATTCACAGGAATACGCTCCAATATCGTATCGATAAATTTCACGATAAAACAGGGATAGGTTTAAAGGATTTTTATGGTGCCTTTACGGTTTTCTTAGCCTGCCTCCTTTTTGAACAAAACCAAAAATCTTAACAATGTGCCTAAAAAAGCGTTTTCATCTTTGTGCAACTTGTCTATTCTGAATTATTCATTTTACCTGTAAACTAGGTTTATCAATAGTACTAGGAGGAATCACTAGTGGCAGAACTTAAATTAGACCATATTTATAAAATTTATGATAACAAAGTAACCGCAGTTCAAGATTTCAATTTACACATTGAAGACAAGGAATTTATCGTATTCGTTGGACCATCTGGTTGTGGTAAATCAACTACACTTCGAATGATTGCAGGACTTGAAGATATCTCTAAAGGTGATTTTTTCATTGATGGAAAAAGAGTTAACGACGTAGCTCCAAAGGATCGTGACATTGCGATGGTTTTCCAGAACTACGCTCTTTATCCACACATGACTGTATATGATAACATGGCGTTCGGTTTAAAGCTACGTAAATTCCCTAAAGATGAAATCGACCGTCGTGTCAAAGAAGCAGCAAAAATTCTAGGATTAGAAGCTTACTTAACTCGTAAACCAAAAGCTCTTTCAGGTGGTCAGCGTCAGCGTGTTGCTTTAGGTCGTGCGATTGTACGTGATGCGAAAGTATTCTTAATGGACGAACCATTATCAAACCTTGATGCAAAGCTTCGTGTACAAATGCGTGCCGAAATTGCAAAGTTACACCGCCGTTTAGATACAACAACTATTTACGTTACTCACGACCAAACAGAAGCAATGACAATGGCAACAAGACTAGTTGTTATGAAAGACGGAATCATTCAGCAAGTAGGTTCACCAAAAGAAGTGTATGAAAAACCTGAAAATGTGTTCGTAGGTGGATTTATCGGTTCTCCTGCTATGAACTTCTTTAATGGTAAGCTTGAAGACGGTAAGTTTGTTATTGGAAAAAATACAATTGCTGTTCCAGAAGGAAAAATGAAATTCCTTCGTGAACAGGGCTATGTAGGGAAGTCAATTACCCTTGGGGTTCGCCCAGAAGATATTCATGATGAGCCAGTTTTCATTGATGCATCTGCTGGTACAAAAATCTCTGCAACAATCGATGTAGCTGAATTAACAGGAGCAGAGTTAATGGTTTACTCAAGTCTTGGTGACCAAGACTTTGTAGCTCGCCTGGATTCTCGTGCAGATGTTCACCCTGGCGATACAGTAGATCTAGCTTTCGATTTAAATAAAGCTCATTTCTTTGATGCAGAAACAGAAGTTAGAATTCGTCCATAATGTTATATATCAGGAGGCTGACTCATTAGGGTCAGCCTCTTATTCTTTTATGAAAATAAGTTCATCGTTATCACAAACTGGACACCGGTATAGATGAGGGCATTTCTGTCCAGAATGGGAATCGGGGTACCCATCTTCCATTTTCATTAAATCTATCTCCATATACGGGCTATAATCATCGTAATAATCACTTAGCCTCCCACTTTCCATCATTGGATTTCCACATTTTGAACACAGTAAATAAACATCCCTTAAGCCATTACACACCGGGCAGATCGACATATGCTTCACCCTTTTGATTATGAATTAATCTTAGTTTGCGTTAGATTAATCACCCTATGTAGTGGAATAAATTACTAATTAATATTTCGAATAAGTCCTTAAGAATGATTCATAATAAACATTACAAAGCAACACAAACACAGCAGTTGATGAAACAAACAAACATTTCTAATATGGGTTAGGCCTAAGGTGGCAATTATATGGTTCAATTCCATACTGACCCCAAAATTATTAAGAGGAGTGTTATTCAACTATGGCAAGTAACAACAACTCTAATCAACTTTTAGTACCAGGCGTAGAACAAGCATTAAGTCAAATGAAGTATGAAATCGCATCTGAATTTGGTGTAAACCTTGGTGCTGATACTACTTCACGTGCAAACGGATCTGTAGGTGGAGAAATCACTAAGCGTCTTGTAGCAATGGCTGAATCTCAACTTGGCGGATTCCAACGCTAATTTTTTGTAAAACCAAAACAAATTAATAATATGGCTAAGCCCTCTCCTTTCTGGAGAGGGCTTTCACGTTATTTTAAACCATATTTTCAGGTTTCATCCATTCCTCAAACTGTTCTTCAGTGACATAGCCTGTTCTAATTGCAGCTTCTCTTAAGGAGCTATTTTCATTAAAGGCAAGCTTGGCTATTTCTGCCGCCTTTTCATAGCCGATATGAGGGTTTAAAGCGGTAACTAGCATAAGTGATCGCTCTACATGTTCCTTTATAGCAACTTCATTTGCTTCTAGCCCAACCACGCAATTTTTGTTAAAGGATCGAAGCCCATCGCTCAGCAGCCTGATGGATTGGATTACATTATAGATAATTACTGGCTTAAATACATTTAATTCGAAATTCCCTTGGCTTGCTGCAAAGCCAATTGTTGCATCATTACCAAATATTTGGCATGCAATCATAGTTAAGGCTTCACTCTGAGTAGGATTTACTTTTCCAGGCATAATCGAACTCCCTGGCTCATTGGCTGGAATGCTGATCTCCCCTATACCACTTCGTGGCCCACTTGCCAGCCACCGGACATCATTGGCAATTTTCATTAAGTCGGCTGCTAAAGCTTTTAAAGCTCCATGGACAAATACAATTTCATCGTGACTAGTTAAGGCATGGAATTTATTTTCTGACGAACGGAATGAATATCCTGTTAGTTGTGTTAGCTGCTCAGCTACCAACTGACCAAATTGAGGGTCTGCATTAATTCCCGTACCTACTGCGGTACCTCCTACTGCTAAGTCAAGCAAATATTGATTTGCTTCCTTAATCATCTTTTCGTTTTTCTCAAGCATGAATCTCCATCCACTAATCTCTTGCCCTAATGTTAATGGGGTTGCGTCTTGTAAATGGGTTCTGCCAATCTTAACGATCTTTGCAAAAGCTTGTTCTTTCTCTATTAATGTATTTTTCAGTTCAATTATAGTCGGTAAAAGCATCTCGGTAATCATCAAATAAGCAGCAATATGCATGGCTGCAGGGAAAGTATCGTTTGAACTTTGTGACATGTTAACATCATCATTTGGGTGTATTTTCTCTAGGATTCCGTTCTCTTCTAACCACTTGTTCCCAAGATGAGCTATTACCTCATTAACGTTCATGTTGGATTGAGTTCCGCTACCTGTTTGCCAAACAACCAATGGAAAATGTTCATCATAAGTGCCTTTAAGTATTTCATCACATACATAACTAACTGCTTTTTGTTTTGCCTCGATAAGCTTTCCTAACCTAAAGTTGACCATTGCTGCTGCTTTTTTAATAAAAGTGAGCCCATAGATTTGTTCTAGTGGCATTTTCTCGTTACCAATTTTAAAATTTTCTTTGCTCCTTTGTGTTTGAGCCCCCCATAACTTTTCAACCGGGACCCGCACTTCACCAAGTGTATCCTTTTCTATTCGGAAATCCTCCATTACCTTCACCCCTCTATATTTACTCTTCCATTATGTATACCCAATTTTACCCAGTTTATTATCATAAAAAAAACTGCGAACATTTAGTTCGCAGCCTATGCTTTATAAATCGTATATCCGATATAATAAGAAAGAATTAAAAAACTACCAATTAATAGTACAACTGAATACTCACCCATATCCATCCCACCTTACATAATAATTTACATACCTAAACATTTTTAAGTTATCATAGAAATCCGGTTGAACAAGTGATAGAAGTTACACTTTAGTGAATAAGGAGTGAATTTTTTGTGAACATTTGCCTTTTAGGTGCAACAGGTAGAGTTGGATCTGTAATTCTGGAGAATGCCCTGGAAAACAAGTTATCTGTAAAAGTACTCGTTAGAGACCAATCTAAATTACAAGTAACGTCTGACGGCTTTACTGTGAGGGAAGGAAATGTTTTAAATGAGAAGGATCTTGCCTTAACCATGATGGGAAGTACCGTGGTTATAAGTGCATTGAATACAGATAAAAGTACAACTCTTTCAGAATCGATGCCACTAATTATTAAACAAATGAAGCACCATGGAATTAAGCGAATAATCACAGTTGGTACTGCTGGGATTCTTCAAGCACGTTCTGCTCCACATCTCTACCGCTTTCAATCTTCTGAGTCCAAGCGAAAGAGCACTCGGGATGCAGAAGAACATCTGAAGGCATACTTATTACTCAAGGATTCCGGCCTTGATTGGACCATTATCTGCCCTACTTATTTACCCTTAGGAGAAAGGGTAGGACAGTACAGGTATGAACAGGACTTCCTTCCGGAGAATCCATCTTCCATCTCGATTTATGACACCGGGGATTTCACCTTTCAGCAGCTTTTTTCCAATGAATTTATTGGAGCACGAGTTGGACTTACCTATTAAGAAAAGCGCAAGCGCCTTGGTCAGCCCCTACAGGCAAATGTTCTTCTGCAAGAAAAGTCGCTCTTTGAACTTTTATTGCAGAAGGTTATTTGATCCGAGGAGCTAGGCGCTGGAGCTGGACAATTCTCAAAGTCGATTTTTATACTTTCTGATTAAGTAAAAGAGGAGTAACCAAATTTGGTTACTCCTCAGATTCACGAGAAAAGGTATTTCCTCAGCAATTTTTATATTTTTTGTTTAAATCTAAATTACTGATTTATTAATAACTACTTGTACCTGCTATACGGTCTGTTGATTTCCGCACCGAACACTCGCTTTCCGCAGTAGAAACGAGAAGTTCAATCAAGCGTAATAGGTGATTATATGGAACTAATTCACCTTTAGAAACAAATTCATATTCATGTCTAGACTCTTTCGGCTTAGACATTGAATAGAAGGGCTTTATTTGGACACACCTGTTGATTGGCGCGGAAGGCACGAAGACTCCTGCGGGAGTACGGGGCAGGGGAGACCCCGCAGGAGCGCAGCGACGAGGAGGCTCCCCGGCACGCCCGCGGAAAGCGAAGTGCCTGGAGCGCCAATCAACAGACTTGTTAAAAAACAAATATTATTCTAACAAGTTAACGCGGTGATTTATTAATGAAATTGAATAAAAAAAGGATATCGATGGTTTTTCGACAGCCTGAGGAGAAACTGACTTGGTTACTCCCCCTTTACTTATGTTATCCTGCTAATTCCGAACTTCCCTGTTGAAGTTGATACATCTGATAATATTTCCCTTTACTTGCCATCAACTCATCATGGTTCCCTTTTTCCACAATGACCCCTCGATCTAATACAAGAATCTGATCGGCATTTCGAATGGTTGATAGACGATGCGCAATGATAAAGGTTGTTCTTCCCTTCTTAAGGACATCCATTGCTTCTTGAATGAGTGCTTCCGTTTCAGTATCAATACTTGAAGTCGCCTCATCAAGGATAAGAATGGCGGGATTAAATGCTAATGCCCTGGCAAAGGATATTAACTGCCGCTGTCCACTTGAGAGAGTGCTTCCCTTTTCAATCACTGGTTCATCAAAACCATGTTCTAGATTTCTAAATACTTTATCCGCACCAACATCTCTAAGCGCTTTTTCCACCGTTTCCCTTGAAATGTAAGGATCGTTTAGGCTTACGTTTGAAGCAATAGTTCCAGTAAACAAATAAGGGTCCTGTAGGACAATCCCCATATGATTCCTAATAGTTTGGCGAGGAATAGTCTTAATATCCTTCCCATCTATAGTTATCTGCCCTTTCTGAACATCATAAAAGCGGAATAGTAAGTTCATAATGGAGCTTTTTCCGGAACCTGTATGACCTACTAGGGCAATCGTTTCACCTTGGGTTGCCTCGAAATCAATGCCTCTTAATACATATTCACCTTCTTTATACCCAAAAGAAACATGATCGAACTTTACATTTCCTTTAAAGCGGTCAGTCCTCTCCTTGCTAACATCTTCCCCAGATTCATCCATTAATTTAAATACCCGTTCTCCTGCAACTAATGCCTGTTCTAAGTTTGCTAACTGATTGACAATCCCTTGAACTGGCTGGAACAAACGGTTAATGTAATCAACAAAAGCATATAACATCCCTAAGGAAATAACGTTGGCTGGGAGCAGTGCTTGTGCACCAAAATACCAGATGAATGCCACAAATACTAAATTCCTTAAAATCCCGACTAAATTATGTGAGGTTAAGCTATTCAAGCTTAATAATTTATTTTGATAGTGAAAATGCTCATGGTTAAGCTTTTCAAAATCTTCTTTTGTATCCCTTTCTTTACTAAATGCTTGAATGATACTCATTCCCTGGATAGATTCATTAATCATCGCATTTATATCACTATTTCGAGATCGTATGACACGGTTATATTTAGAAGCATACTTTCTGTAAAGAATTGTCCATGCATATAGGATAGGTAATAACAATAAACAAATCGCTGCAAGCTTCACGTTCAGGATGAACAAGGCTGCATAAATACCTGTAATATAAATGGCACTTGTAAAGAATGTAGCTAAAACCGTGACGTAAAGCTCTCTGATGGCTTCTGTATCATTTGTAATACGTGCCACCACTTTACCAGCTGGAAGGGTATCAAAGTATTGAATAGGTAATCGTTGAATCTGCCCAAAAACATCCTCACGCATCTTTTGAATAATACGGTTGGCTGATTTTTTCAAAAAATAGCGTTCACCATATTGAAAAATAGCTGAAAGTACTAAAAGACCAAAATAGAGAGCTAATAATTGAAAAATACTTGGAATTTCTGGCTGATAAAATGCTAATAGTTCTGAGCCATTCAGGATAGTCGCTTGATATTCAGCCTTTTTGCTCCCTTTTTGAATAGTAAGCAATTCTCCCTTTAAGCTTCTTTTTCCATCAAATTCAAGCTTTTGGTCTACAAATACAAATGTTGAATTCACCTGCAAAATACGAATTGGTTTCCCTTTTTCTTGATTGTCAGTGTGGTATTTTTCTCTTATATAATATTTCCCATTATATTTGACAGCCTTTGTGCCTGCTTTTGTTTCATACCAGGTGGATTCAATCCCTAAAATATGCTGATCAATTATATTCTTTGCAATAAATGGTCCAGCCAGATCAGTTACAACCGAGATGGTCAGCATAAACAAAGCAGCAAAAATAATCTTCTTATATCCCATAGCATAATTAACTAAACGACGTCCCGTTGTCATGCTGACACCTCACTCTCTACTTTACTTTCAATCTGCTGGCGTAAAAATTGCTCCTTATACCACCCGTCTTTTTCTAAAAGCTGTTCATGTGTTCCTTCTTCGATAATCCGGCCTTCATCCAAGACTAAAATATGATCGGCATGCTGTACTGCTGACATTCGATGAGTAGTAATAATAGTCGTTTTTTCTTTTCTTACTTTACGTATATTCTCTATGATTCTTTTTTCGGTTTTTGCATCTACCGCTGACAAGGAATCATCTAGGATAAGAATTTCTGGATTTCTAATTAATGCCCTCGCAATGGAAATCCTTTGTTTTTGCCCACCAGATAAAGCCACTCCTTTTTCACCAACAAGAGTATTTAGACCATCAGGAAGCATATCTAAGTCTTTACGAAAGGCTGCTAAATCTATGGCAGTTTCTAAATCTTGCTCACTCGCCTCTCTTCTTCCAAAAAGGATATTTTCTTTCACGCTTTTTGAAAAAAGTACATGATCCTGAGGCACATAGCCTATCCAATGGCGAATCTGGTTAAGCGTTTGTTGCTCTAACGAAACATCGGATATGGACAACTCCCCTGCCCCTAACGGGTATTGCCGTAATAATTGTTTAATAAAAGTGGTCTTTCCGCTACCTGTTTTTCCAACGATTCCTAGTGTTTGCCCTTGGAACAGCTGAACATTTACATTGATAAGATTAGCTTCCTTAGAAGATGGATAACGGAACGTAACCTCTTTATAGTCAATCCGACTAGGTTTTGATACTTCAACCGCTTGAACTGGATTTTCCACATCCTCTTTGTAACTGAGCGTCTCATTAACACGATCCAGCGAGGCATTTCCACGCTGCATGACATTAATTAACTCTCCTATTGCAAACATCGGCCAAATTAGCATTCCTAAGTAAACATTAAAAGAAACAAGATTTCCTAATGTAATCGATTGGTGGAAAACTAGATAGGCTCCAAACCCAAGTCCAATTAAATAACTAATTCCAACAAGCACTTTAATGGTTGGATCAAACAATGAATCAATCTTTGCTACTCTGATATTTTTTTCATACACATCTTCCGTTAATTGGTGGAATCGCTCACAATCAGCCTTTTCTTGAACATAAGCCCGAATCACCCTTACTCCAGCGATTGATTCCAGGACACTGTCATTAAGCTCACCAAAAGAATCTTGGGCTTCCATAAAGCGAGTATGCAATCTTTTTCCATACATTTTCATCAATAGTGCCATTATGGGGAGTGGAATAATGGCGGCTAATGTTAGCTTCCAACTAATCATAACTCCCATAGTGATAAGCAGAGTCAACATCCAGACACTCGAATCAACAAGAGTTAATATTCCAAATCCAGCTGTAATCGAAATGGCCTTTAGGTCATTAGTAGCACGTGCCATTAAATCACCTGTACGGTTTTTTTCATAAAATGCTGGTGTCATCTTTAACAAATGGTTCATAAATCGGGACCTTAGCTTTCGCTCAACTAAAAAGGCTCCCCCAAACAACTGATACATCCATATATAGGTAATTGCATAAGAGCTTACCATGATGACTAGAAGAATCGTAAGATAGCGTAAGATTTTTTCTTTATTCATTACACCGATATGAATGTCATCGATTGCCATACCAATTATTTTTGGCGGTATTACGTCTAGAAGACCTACTAAAATCAATAGCGTAACAGCAACCACATATCGTTTCCAATTCTCTTTAAAGAACCAGCTTAATTTTTTTAATACCGAAAACATTTTCGATTTCCTCCTTTTGATAAACTATCCGCCTTCTGTCTCCTTTATTGTGTGTGCTAGTCTCACTTCTGAAATGATTAACATCGTTCATTCCTCCTATAGATTAATATTTATAAAAAAAGGCATACTGCAAATGGTGCAGTATGCCTCCTTTAAAATGGGACAAAAAAACACAAGTTGCGCAGCGAAGTAAACGCAACCTGTGTTTGGTTTAATCAGGTCAAACAGAAAATAATTAACAAATAACGTTTGATGGTAAGGTTACATTCACATATTCAGTTGTTGAATTTAAATTGTTCTTTTTCATGTTGTAACCCTCCATTTCCTTTTTTTCTTCTTTGTTAGATTATCATCGACGCTTTTTAAAGTCAATTCCCATTTTTCAGAATCATTTAAATTTCTGATTAATGCCCCTTACCTTTTCCTTTATGCTTGTTCTTTTTATCCCACTTTTCTTTTTGTTTATTCCATTTATCTTCCCATTTTTGGACTTCATTATTAAACTTCTCTTGGATTCCCCGTTTACTCTCTTCTTCTTTCTTCTTCTTCTCAATTAAAGTAGAAATATGGGTAACTTTAAAGCTTTGATTAGGTTGGTTGCTAAGTGCATCTGTCATCACTTCACGGAATAACACCGCTGAACCAGTACCGCTTGTTGGAGTTATATAATGGCTGGCATCTGTTTTGTCATAGCCAACCCAAAACGCTCCAACTAATTGAGGGGTATAGCCAACGAACCATTGATCTTTCAGACCATTGATCCCTTTAATTGGCACCTGAGTAGAACCTGTTTTCCCTGCTGTTTCCCTACCAGGTATTTGAGCCGCTTTTCCTGTTCCTTGTTCAACTACACCCAGGAGCATGGTTGTCATATTATCCGTAACTGATTTTGTTGTCACTTTCACTTTCTTTTCTTTCCACTCAGCAACAACCTGACCATCTGCATCAACAATTTTTTTGATTACATGTGCTTCTATACGGACGCCATTGTTAGGGAACACCGAAAAGGCTTCCGCCATATTGAGAGGTGAAACACCCTTATGCAATCCACCAAGAGCAAGTGATAAATTACGATCAGCTTTATCCAAGGAAATGCCAAACTTTTTGATTGAATCCAACCCTTTTTGAATCCCTAATTGATTTAGAAGCCAGACCGCAGAAACATTTTTTGATTCTTTTACTGCCTCATACATAGGTACTTCGCCTTCATATTGATGGTCATAATTGCTCGGCTGATAACTTCCGAACTTCATAGGCTCATCCTTTAACATATCAGTAATTTTCCAGCCTTCTTCAAGTGCAGGAGTATAGACTGCTAAAGGCTTAAATGAAGAACCTGGCTGTGCTTCCAATTGTGTCGCACGATTATAGCCTCTGAAAGTGTGTTCTCCTCTTCCACCAACAAGTGCCCTCACACCGCCAGTTTTTGGATCAACGATAACCCCTCCACTTTGAACAAAACGATCGTTTCCTTTAGGGAAGAAAGTATCATTTTCATAAGTCTTCTCCATAACTGCTTGCACTTTGGGATCAAGCTCCGTGTAAATTCGGTATCCCCCTGTTAATAAATCATCTTGTGATAAACCATATTGTTTAATCGCTTCTTCTAACACTTGATCAACATAATAAGGGAATTTGCCACGAAACGGATCTCCACCCTTATCATTTAAAACTACTTCCTCATGTAATGCTTGTTCATATTGCTTACTCGAAATGTATCCTTGTTTTTTCATTTGTAATAAGACGATATTACGACGTTCCGTTGCACTTTTCATGTGGTCATACGGATTTAAAGCAGAAGGAGCTTTAATTAAGCCTGCAAGTAATGCAGATTCACTAACTGTTAAATCTTTCACCTCTTTAGCAAAATATTTACTCGCTGCTTGTTTAATTCCATATGCTCCATTTCCAAAATATATTTGATTTAAATACATTTGGAGGATTTCTTGTTTTGAATATTTTCTTTCAACCGCAAGGGATAAGAAAACTTCCTGTATTTTTCTGTTCAATGTTTTTTCAGATGTAAGTAGTGTGTTTTTTGTTAATTGTTGGGTAATTGTGCTACCCCCTTCAACCATTCCGCCTGCTTTAAGATCCCGGAAGAGAGCTCTCGAGGTACCTATCAGATCGACACCATTATGTTGATAGTATCGATGATCCTCGATGGCAACAACAGCATTTTTCATTGACACGGGAACTTCCTTGATAGGAACTCCTTCATTCTTATTAGCTGAAACTTTACTTGCCACTTTCCCGTTAACATCATAAAAAACGGTTGGCTGTGGAAGCTCATTTTTCAATTTTGAAATATCTGCACTGTTTGCAAAATAGGAAATCAGTCCAAAAAAGCTCAGGATTATTATCAAAACAAATAAGACGATAAATTGAAGCAGATGCCACTTTTTCCAGTTCTTAAAAATATCTTTGAGTATCATTTGATGACTTCCTTCTCTGTAAATTATGACAGGTATAATTTTCGATGATTGCTTCATTTTTATGACGGTTTCTAAAAAATAAGCTGTGTTTAACAAGTCTGTTGATTTCCGCTCCAGGTGCTTCGCTTTCCGCGGGCGTGCCGGGGAGCCTCCTCGTCGCTTCGCTACAGCGGGGTCTCCCCTGCCCCGTACTCCCGCAGGAGTCTTCGCACCTTCCGCTCCAAACAACAAATGCAAAAAATCAACATTATTCTATAACATAGCCAAAAAATAAAAAAGATGGGCGTGTGCCATCTTTTTTCATTCGTCCGTATTACTAGCTTTTTGTTATTTCTTTAAACCGTTGTTTGCTATGCTTTTCATCGAAACTACTAAAAATCCTATAGTTTTTCTCATCTAGTATTCGAAAATGTTTACTAAGTATATTTTGTTGAAGAATAAATCCATTCTTCTTATTTACTACTTTCCACCAAATACGGCCGCCGAGCGTCTTTGTTTTGCGAAAATCTATTCCTTCCCGTGCGACAGTTTCCAATACTTCCAGAGGCTCATTTCCAAATAAGAATTGAACTGTTTCCGTTTCACGAAAAAGAGCACAAATGGAAACAGCTGTGGACCAGTTGGCAAGAACTCTTCCCTTCTCAATTTGTACAAGTGTTTTTTTGGAGACACCGATAATTTCTGCCATTTTATCCTGAGTATATCCCGCTTCCGTCCGAATCAGACGAAGCTTTTCAGAAACCTGCATAATAATTTCATCCCTGGTCACATTAAGCCCTTCCTTCACTAGCATCTAGTGTAATTTTACACAACTTCCGTCTCTCGTTCAAATATTATGAAAAAAACTGCTATCCATTAGACAGATAGCAGTTTTTTAATAGGCTATGTTAAACGTGCCTGTTGTTTTCCACTCCAGGCACTTCGCTTTCCGCGGGCGTGCCGGGGAGCCTCCTCGTCGCTTCGCTCCTGCGGGGTCTCCCCTGCCCCGTACTCCCGCAGGAGTCTTCGTGCCTTCCGCTCCAATCAACATTGTCTATAAAACAACATAGACCTTTAACACAGCTTTTTCATAAGTTATTTAATTATTTATTTATGTTTGGCGGAAGCCCGCACTGACTAGAACAGGAATTTTTAAGTTCACATGCTGCACATTTCCCTTTTTTGGATTTATTTATGAACTTTACTAAAGCCCATGTTGCATATCCAAAAATCGCTGCACCAATAATAATATTGGCTATCATAGCTTTTCACCTCTTTTTAAAATTAACCAATCCCCAACAGCAAACCACCTTGGTATATGATTAATGACAATACATAAGCAATGACAAAGGCATAAATCATTGAAAAAGCTGTCCATTTTTTGGAGTTTGTTTCTTTGTAAATAGTGGCTACTGTTGCTAAACAAGGTATATAGAGCAAAATAAAGACCATGAAACTATACGCAGCAAGCGGCGTATAATAATTAGACAGTAGTGCTTGCAAGCCAGCATCATTCGGAACAAAATAAATGATATTCATCGTTGAGATAATTGCTTCTTTTGCTAGAAATCCAGTAATTAACGATGCCGAAGCCTGCCATGTTCCAAATCCAATAGGATCAAAGATTGGAGCAATTATGTTTCCAATGGCTGCTAAGAAACTATGATCCATATCTACATTTAGTCCTTTTGGACCCGCATAAGATAACAACCAAATAAATACAGAACCTGCAAAAATAAATGTTCCGGCCTTTCTTACAAACCCTTTTCCTTTATCCCATGTACTTCTCCAAAGAGATTGAAACTGTGGCAACCTATATGGTGGCAGTTCAATAACAAACAAGGAAGTTTCAGATTTTAGTAAGGTAGTAGAGAATACTTTCGCCAATACTAAAGCCACAACAATCCCTAGAACATAAAGACTTAACACAACAAATGCTTTATGTGCCGCAAAAAATGCTCCGACAAATAACGCATATACAGGTAATCGTGCAGAACAAGACATTAACGGGGTGAGCAGGATCGTTAATAACCGCTCACGTGGTGTTTCAATTGTCCGTGCGGCCATGATTCCAGGTACATTACAACCAAAACCAATCATCATCGGAATAAATGCTTTTCCGTTTAGTCCAACCGATTCCATAATTCGATCCATTACAAGTGCAACACGAGCCATGTAACCAGAGTCCTCTAGTAATGATATGAAAAAGAAGAGAATAAAAATTTGTGGTACAAACACAAGTACCCCACCGACACCTGCTACCAAGCCTTCAATAATTAAGGCATGGATAAACGCAGATGCATGAATGGCTCCTAACACTTTCTCAAAGCCTGCAGTTACAGGTCCAGTTAATAATGTATCTAAAGCACCTGATAATGGAGTACCTAGCCAATCAAACGTTAGCATAAACATAAAATACATTAATAATAAAAAGATTGGCATTCCAAGGTATCGATTTGTAACGATAGAATCTATCTTTTCAGACAAAGGTATAACGGTATTACTTTTTCTAGCCACATCAGCAATGATTTTTTCAATAACTTCTTTTCTTTTTAGATAAATAAAGTTTGTTAATGATTTAAAGTCGGTCTGCTTTTGTAACTTCGATTCTAATTTCTCCAAAATAGCTTTAAGCTTTTGGGGGTTGGTTAGACCATTAACATAGTTTTTTACATATTCATTGCCTTCAAAATATTGGATTGCTAGAAACCGTAGAGAGTGATTTGTTTTTCCATTTAACTCCCCTGAAAATGCAGTTATGGCTTCCTCGAGCTCTTTACCATAATAAGTAAGATTCTTTTTAGTCGGTTGGATGGATTTCGTTCCGATAACATCTACAAGCTTATCGCACCCTTTCCCACTTCTTGCCACAACAGGTACCACCGGAACACCGAGAATCTCCGAAAGTTTCGTATAATCAATTTGAATGCCTCGTTTATTAGCTACATCCATCATATTTAATCCGATCAGTGCAGGCTTTTCAAACTCAAGCAGTTGGAGAGTTAAATGGAGATTCCGCTCCAATTGTGAGGCATCTAAAATATTCAATAAACGATCCACAGATTCATTTAAAAAGAAGGAAGTGACAACCCCTTCATCTTTTGACAATGGGTTAAGTGTATATACACCAGGTAAATCTATTAAATGTCCAAGGTTTTTCTTAAATAGTCCAACCTTTTTTTCAACTGTTACACCGCTCCAGTTCCCAACATATTCATAGGAACCTGTTAAGTTATTAAACAATGATGTCTTTCCTGTATTTGGGTTACCTATTAGAGCAATTTCCATTAGATTCTTTCCACCTCAATTTGAACAGCTTCCTTGCGGCGGATTCCAACGCATTGTCCGCAGGACTCTATCATAATTGGACCACCGAATGGCATGACGCATTTTACACATACTTCCGAGCCTTCTGTGATTCCTAAGTCAAGCAATCGTCTTTGAACTAGGTGACCAACATGAGAAAGATCTAATATTTTCCCTTTATCTCCCGCTTTTAATGAACCAAACATGTATATCACCCTTATCTAGGTTAATTGAGAATGATTATCTTTCTATATTGCCATTTTAACACTTTTTTTAGGTAATAAGCATATTAAATTTGACAAAGTTTCGAAAAAATTTCATAAAAAAAAGGAAAAGCACCTGTTCTTTTCCTTTTTTTGGTTCTTGTTTATTTTGTTGTATAGGCTTTTTTTAAATTGCCCGTTAATTTCCGCTCCAGGCACTTCGCTTTCCGCGGGCGTGCCGGGGAGCCTCCTCGTCGCTTCGCTCCTGCGGGGTCTCCCCTGCCCCGTACTCCCGCAGGAGTCTTCGTGCCTTCCGCTCCAACCAACGGGTGTTTCAAATCAACATAATGCTTTTACGTTGTCATTATCTAAACAATCTTTTTGGTAATGCACTGATAACTAGAATAATGATAATGGCACTGATAATGAAGCTTGGGAGCATATAGGTTCCATTGTATAGGAGAGAGTAAACAGCTACTGGCTGCCCTTTTGGAGCATATTCTCCAAAAAATACAATCCCAGATACGACATGGCAAAGGTAACGAAGAACACTTCCTAAGAAAGCTCCAAATACTACGTAAGTCATCCATTTTCCTTTATTCTGTTCATTAATTGCATTCTTTATTTGTGCTGCAAAAATACCAGCGAAACCTACAACAGTAAAGGCAATAAAGTAATCAATAATTCCTTGAATCAGGGTATAAATTTGTGAATATCCAAGAATAAATTGTAACAGGCCTAGTAAGAATCCTGTAAGGACCCCACCTTTAATTCCCCAGCGGTAAGCCATAAGAAAAACCGGGACCATGGCAATCGAAATTGATCCCCCTTGGGGCCAAATTTTAAATGAAAGGATATTCCCAACATAATCTAATAAATAGGCAAGTGCGGTAAACACCGCTACTTCTGTAATAAAAAGCGTGTTACTCCTGTTCTTGTTCATTTCTCTTTCCCCCTCTGATTTGTAAAGGCAATAAAACAATCCACAAAAAAAAGCAATGCATGACAATTAGGAATGTCTGCATTGCTTTGCTATCGGCAAACCACATCCCTACGCTAGCGTTAACTAACAGGTTCATAGGGTCAGAACTCTACCGTTCACTCTCAGCCGCACAAAAGCAGCTCCCCCTGTGGAAATATTCTATTGTTTCCATACAAAATATACTACTCTCTACTTATTTTTACAAGATATATTTACACGTTAACTAACAAGAGAAAAATCCAAACAGTATAGAAATTATTGGAAAATATTTTTTATTCATTTTTTAGAGGATTTTGGCCGTTACCCTCGAATTTACTTGTTAATCAGTTTTGTTAATACCATAGGGGGAAACAAGAATGTTTACGGGAGAACAAACGGATTTAGTTGCTTTTTTTCAAAAGAATAAAAAGAAATTAGTACAAGAGTGGGAAGATTCCATTGTGATTAATCACGAGGACCCCTTCAAGTTGAAAATTAGGGAAAATGGGGAAGCCCTACTTAATGTAATCCTTTCTATGCATAAGGTATCTAGTGAGGAACTTATAGAAATCGTAAAAAAGATTGCCATAGAAGTTTCAGAAGAAAGGGTACTGGCTAATATCAATATTGGTGATTTTGTCTATAATGTTAATCTCGGTCGGACCATTCTATACAGTTATCTGAGTAAAACAGGAATTTCTTGGTCAGATTTGCAGGAGTCCATAAATAAAATCAATTTTTGTTTTGATAAATTTTTATACTATGCGGTGTCCCATTATTCAGAAGCTAAAAACAAGATTATTGAAGAAAAGACGATGTTCATTGATTCTACACATCAGGACCGATTAACCCTTCTCGGTCAAATGACATCAAGCTTTATTCATGAATTCAGGAATCCGCTCACTTCTGTACAAGGATTTATCCAATTGCTTAAGGCAGATTATCCAAATATGAGATATTTAGATATCATTTCAGGTGAATTGGACCAACTTAATTTTCGAATATCACAGTTTCTTCTGCTTTCAAAAAAGGAACTGATAGGGAAAGAAAAAATTAATTTCAAATTAAACCAACTCATTGATGAAGTATTAAATTTCCTCTACCCAAGTATACTGGATGGAAAAGTGAAAATTAAAAGAGATTTGAGCAAAGATTTCACCTTGAATGGTTATGCTGATGAAATTAGACAAGTCTTTATTAATATTATTTTTAATGCAATTGATGTTCTAAACCATCATGAAGTGGATCTCCCTACAATAGAAATAAGCAGCTGGTTGGAAAATGAAGAGTTGATTAAAATCAGTATATCTAATAACGGACCTGCCATCCCGGCGGAATTAAGAAAAACCATTTTTGAGCCTTTTTTTACAACTAAAAAGCTAGGTACTGGTCTTGGATTATTTGTTTGTAAAGAAATTATTGAGAAACATAAGGGAGAATTAACGTGCGATTCCTCAATGGATAAAACGACTTTTTCTATCTGCTTACCTATACAGTCTTAATAGGAACCGACCCTACCTCCTTTCAAATCCCACTTTTAAAAAGCAGGGATTTTTTTATATCTTCCAAATATATATCTTCCGCAATAAAACCAATTTGCATATGATGTACTAAAAATTTTGGGAGACTAGACGCATGTTTACTTTAAAAGTTGATAATGAAATTGAACTTCAGTTGTTTCAACACCATCACGCTCTAAAACTTTATCAGCTGGTTGAACGGAATCGAGACCATTTACGGGAATGGTTGCCTTGGGTGGACACCATGAATTCCTCATATCAATTTGAATCCATTATCCCAATCTGGCTTAACCAATTTGCTGAAAACCAAGGATTCAACGTTGGAATTCTTTTTAAAGGAGAACTCGTCGGTTCTATTGGCTTACACCAGATTGATTGGCATAACAGAACGGTTAGTATCGGCTATTATCTTTCCAAATCCGCTGAGGGATATGGCGTCATGACACGATCCGTTCAAGCTTTACTAAATTATGCTTTCTTCGATTTGGGGTTAAATAGGGTGGAAATACGCTGCGGAGTAAATAACAAAAAAAGCCGTGCCATCCCTGAAAGGCTTGGTTTTAAAAAGGAAGGCACAATAAGAGACGGTGAACAACTGCGCGGTAAATATCATGACCTCATTTGCTATGGCATGCTTGCTCGCGACTGGAATGGTTTGATCTCTAGTTAGGTTGTTCTCTTTATGGATTGATTCACCTTAAAAAATAGACAAATTAAAATAATTTGGACAATCGGATAAAACGGAAAAGAATAGAAAATCATATATCCTTCTCTATAATGATATACACCAAGTTCATGGGCGAACCATTCAAGCGTAACCCCAAAAAGTGACCAGCAAAGAATGTAGAAAAAGCAATATTTGAATGGGATCTTAAACCTGTCCCAAAGATAAATAAAAAAATATGAAGAAGGGCCAAACATAGTATAGGAGAAAAAATCAATCAACTGAAAGGAAGAATTATCATTTACATTGTAAAAATTGAAAGGTTCAATACTAATGGTATGATCGAAAAAGAAACCAACAAAAATTCCAAATAACACTAAGAAGAGGCTTACACTAAATGAAAAGCGCTTCTTCATCAAAAAAATGGCCCCGAATCCAACAATATTCATAATGATGACAAACCATTCATTTTGATTGAATGAATGATCATATGTGGTCATATTTCCTCCTCACTTTCTTTATACTCAAGAAATTTAAGAACATAAACCAAGATGACAAAAAAACTGGAGTAAAGAAGTACAGATAATATCAAATGCCAATGTATATAAACTAAAAGCTTTGCCCTAATGGCTGTAAATTCAATGACAAAGAATGAAGCTAACATCCCTAAAACGAGGAGTGTTTTCACCTTGTTTTTTTTTATTTGTTTATAAGCATTAAGAAATATTAAAAAAAGGAGTGGAAATACCCCATCACGAAAGAGAATAAATGCAAAGAATCCTTCCTTTTGTTGTGTATATTCAATAAAATGCTTATTTAACGAAAGGATAGTCATTGAATTAATCAGCAGCATCGAAGAAAGTAAGAAAAGATTAAACTGATTCACAAAGGATATTTTTTTCGATTGAAAGGTAAAAATAGAAGCTAAAATTAAGGTCATTAGTGTTGTAAAGAAAATAATCATTTTGCCCCCACTTGGCACTAGAAAATTTCCTTTATTATTCCACATTGTAAAGAATTTAAGCATAATAATATTCCACGGGAACCGATTAAAAGTTTATTGCCTCTCCTCAAGTAGAAATACTGAGTTAGGGTTATAATGAAAGAAAAGTAATCGTAAGTGAGGTGGCAACCCTTACTATTGTAAGGTGAGATATGATTGGGATAAATGTAGGGATTATTGTTATCCTAGTTGCTTTTACCGCATTTTTTGTGGCCTCTGAATTTGCAATGGTAAAGGTACGAACAACAAGAATTGATCAATTAATCGCAGAAGGCAATACAAAAGCAGACAAAGCGAAGAAAATACTCTCCAATTTGGATGGATATTTATCCGCTACCCAAGTAGGAATTACTATTACCTCCTTAATACTCGGCTGGCTGGGGGAGCCAACCATAAGAGTATTACTTAGTCCCCTATTTGAATGGATTCAATTACCCTTTTCAATTAAACAGATTCTCTCGTTTATAGTGGCCTTTGGTGTTATCACTTATTTTAATGTTGTGGTTGGAGAACTCGCTCCTAAAACATTCGCTATCCAGAAAGCGGAACAAATCATTTTGCTATTTGCTCCAGCACTTATTTTGTTTTATAGACTAATGTATCCTTTTATTTGGGCCCTCAATAGATCAGCACGCTTTGTTACCGGTCTTTTCGGAATTGACCCAATCTCTGATCAAGATATGGTTCTTTCCGAAGAGGAACTAAGGATGATCCTTTCCCAAAGCTATGAGAGTGGAGAAATTAATCAATCAGAATATCGCTATATGAACCGAATTTTCGAGTTTGATAATCGGATTGCGAAAGAAATTATGGTACCAAGGACAGAAGTGATTACCCTTTCTAAAGATGCTTGTATGGAAGAAATTATTAATATTGTAAAGGAAGAAAAATATACAAGATATCCATTAATTGATGGGGATAAGGACAATATTTTAGGAGTAGTAAATATTAAAGAAGTACTAACGGATTGTATCCAGCAAAAATGCAGTGGGAAGGAGCCCCTCCTTCCATACTTGAAACCAGTCATTCATGTGATAGAAACGATTCCCATTCAAGAACTATTAGTAAAACTGCAAAAAAACAGAAGCCATATGGCAGTATTATCAGATGAGTATGGTGGCACAGCCGGTATTGTAACTGTTGAGGACATACTTGAAGAAATTGTGGGAGAAATACGGGATGAATTTGATTTGGACGAGCTCCCTCTTATTCAGAAAAAAGGAGAAAACAACTACGTGCTGGATGGAAAAGTATTAATTAGTGAGGTAAATGATCTTTTAGGTACCAACCTCGAAGAAGAAGAGGTTGACACGATTGGAGGCTGGTTCTTAACGCAAAAATTTGATGTACAAGAAGGAGATATCATTGAAATGGAAGGATTTGTTTTTCAACTAAAAGATATTGAAGGGCACCATATATTATATATTGAAGTTAAAAAAGCACCAACGTCTTCTGTTCAGTAGGAGGCGTTTTTTTGTGCATTTTTTTATTATAAACCTACATTATATTATTCATATTTACATTGCTTTCCCATAAAATGTTGATAACAACTACTAATTAACCAGAACGTTTGACTGTATAGTTTAAATTATTTATAATTATTGTAATTTTAATTATGTTGAGGTGGTATGATGGGGCTGTCTATCGAATTGGCGAAATAGCAGAAATAGCGCATGTGTCAAAAAGAACGATTGACTATTACACGTCTATTGGCTTATTAAAAGCAGAACGCTCTAAGTCAAATTACCGCATCTATTCGGATGATTCATTAGAGGATCTAAAATTTATAGAAGAATGCAAGAGTCTGCATTACCCTTTAGACGAGATTAGAAGAAAGCTAGAAATGAGAAAGGCAAAGAATATTCGTGAATCAGAAGTGGATAGACATGTTAGTGCAGTAACACAACAAATGAAGCAGCTTCATAGCGATTTATTTGATCTCTTACCAGTTTTAGAAAACTTGGATGAACATCAGAAGGAAAAATTAATGAACAACTTAAGCCTGCTCAGAAATGCACTAAAGACTTCACTGATGAAAGTAACGAGTTAATTTTTTTATTATATTGGGAGGTGACTCCTTACTCGTCTTACAACGGGTTAAGGGAACTTATTTGGACATATTTAACTTGGTTATTATAGCCATTTTAATTGCTTTAACTGCTTTTTTTGTAACTTCAGAATTTGCAATTGTAAAAATAAGAAGTTCAAGGATAGACCAGTTAATTGAGGAAGGAAGTTCGAAGGCAGTTTCTGCAAAAAAGGTGATTTCAAACCTGGATGAATATCTTTCTGCCTGTCAGTTAGGAATTACAATAACAGCCTTAGGTTTAGGTTGGATTGGGGAATCAACCATTGAGCATATGCTAAATCCTCTTTTCCATAAAATGAACATTCCTGAGAGTGCAACGCAAGTATTATCGGTAGGAATTGCGTTTGCAGCCATTACCTTTTTGCATGTAGTGGTTGGAGAGCTCGCACCTAAGACTTTGGCCATTCAAAAGGCTGAATTAATTACCTTAATTGTGTCACGTCCACTAATCCTCTTTTATAAAATCATGTATCCTTTTATTTGGGTACTAAATGGGGCTGCACGGGTTGTTTCCAGTATGTTTGGACTAAAGCCCGTATCAGAGAACGAAATTGCTCATACAGAGGAAGAACTTCGAATTATCCTATCTGAAAGCTATAAAAGTGGTGAAATTAACCAATCAGAGTTTAAGTATGTAAATAAAATATTTGAGTTTGATAATCGAATTGCTAAAGAAATAATGGTCCCTCGGACAGAAATGGTTTCTTTATCAAAGGATGACTCGTTAGAAACATTTCTACAGGTGTTACGAGAAGAGAAGTTTACAAGATATCCTATTATTGATGGAGATAAAGACCATATTATCGGATTAGTGAATATTAAAGAAGTGATGACTGATTTAATAGGTAATGAAAGTCTTTCTTCTCAAACATTAGAAAACTATACTCGACCAATCATTAGAGTTATAGAGACGATTCCTATTCATGACCTACTTGTAAAAATGCAAAAGGATCGAGTCCATATGGCTATATTAATGGATGAATATGGCGGTACTTCAGGCCTTGTAACTGTTGAAGATATACTCGAGGAAATTGTAGGGGAAATTCGTGACGAATTTGATATGGATGAAATTCCAGAAATCCGTAAAATAAAAGAAAACCATTATATCATTGACTCTAAGGTTTTAGTTACCGAGGTTAATGATTTATTGGGAATTGAAATTGATGATGAAGATATAGATACTATTGGCGGGTGGATCCTAACTGAAAATTATGAAGCAAAAGAAGGAGACACCATTATTCACGACGCCTTTACCTTTAAAATCCTGGATATGGAGGAACATCATATCCGGTATATTGAAGTCACAAAAATCTCCAATGATGGTGAAGCTGTCATTCAGCAAATGGCAGTGCCGAACTCAGAAGTACTGTCATAAAATAGACCGAATTAATGGTCTATTTTTTTTGCCTTGGGTGTATAAAGTTCAATGCTGATTTATAGGACTTTCGGCTCAAAAATGGAGTATTGGGACATATACCCAACCACTTCCTCCTTTTATTACATATCCTGCTCTTAAAGGAGGGATAAAACAATGAATCATGTATCAGTGTTATTTTTAGCTTGTATTTTAGCTGGGTTTGCCCTAATGAAAGTGGCAACAGTTGGATTCTTATCAAGTTTGTCATCATTTATTGTTATTGTTGGTGCACTAGTAGTTATCGTTTTTGCTCTAGCTATTATTTACCTTGGCCTTAAATCACTTACAAAAATGTAAGCGCTTAAGATTTTATTAGATAAAAAGATCATATAATATTCATCTGATTAGGCTGTCGAAAAACTCTCGGCAGCCTATTATTTTATCTACAATCTTCAACAATTCACCGCGTAAGCATTTTATAATAATTAGATTATTGGCTTCCAATTTGTCTGTTGATTGGCGCTCCAGGCACTTCGCTTTCCGCGGGCGTGCCGGGGAGCCTCCTCGTCGCTTTGCTCCTGCGGGGTCTCCCCTGCCCCGTACTCCCGCAGGAGTCTTCGTGCCTTCCGCACCAATCAACATTGTTTGTTAAAACACCAAGGACCTTTACAAAGTGAAATAAAAAGGTCAGATGAAATTCATCTGATCTTTTTTTGTATCAATATTCAAAAATTATCTGTCTTTTAATATGATGAGCTCCTCTTCCACTTTAGCAATTTTAACTAAATGTGAATCAAGCCTGCGATTAATGTGCTGAATTTCTTTACTCTGTGTGTCTTCTATTCTCTGTAGGGAATCTTTAATATCAGATAAGTCAATTTGATTGACCTCTACTCTATGTTCAATGCTATCCATCTTTTCTAGTCTGGAAAGCCTCTTTTCAATGTTCTCTAAAGTTGTATTAAATGTATGAATTAAACTTTTAATATCCGTGATATTTTCCGTTAATTTTTCAAGTTCCTTTTCCATCTCAAACACTCCTTTTACTTTACTTTTCTTTTTATTTAATTTTATCATCGTTTTCACTATCAACATGTTACAAAAACAGCAACAATAGATTTTTAGCACGAATGTGAACAAAACAAATCCAAAAAATGAACATTTTTTTAAATACATAACAGTTAATAACTGACCGTGAATTTTATCACAGGCAAAGCAATTGAAAAGTTATACTCTTTCAATATAAGGAAAAAGACAATTAATCAATCATTCTTTGCCTTTAAGGTTAAATTGATAATCAACTAGGAAAAGGTTGGTGTATAATATGTTTATTTCAATCGACGAAAAAGCTACCTCATGGTTTACGAAAGAATTTGAATTCAATAAACCATTCAGTATTCGTATGTTTCCTCAATACGCAGGATTTGGTGAGAAGCATAAAGGTTACAGCCTAGCTTTTTCTGCAGAGATTCCTGCAAATGCTGGATTTGTAAAAGAAATCAATGGAATTACCTTTTTTGTAGAAGGAAATGATGTGTGGTTCTTTGAGGATACCGAAACATACCTATCAGCTGATGACTTGGTGGATGAGATTTTAGTTACGTTTAAGGAAGAAAATAAAACTACAATTAATTAACGTTCTTGATAAAAACAAAAGGTATCCACGTTTTTAATAGTGGATACCTTTTGTTTTTATCTAAATTAATTTACTTGCTTATCTAGGCTTGGTGCCATTAGTTTTGCACTTTCAAATACAGTTTTAAGTTTTTCTTCGCCTTGTGCAAAAGTAGCATCTGATGCATCTAATGATGGTGCATCCTTTTTCAGTTCGTCCGCTTTTGCTTGGTATGATGCTGCATAATTCTTCACAGCCGCCTCAAGATCCGCTTTTTGATCTTTTAACGCATCAGGTACTTGCACACTATTTAAATCAGCAGCAACAGCTGCTGCTGCTTCACTGGCTTTTGCTTTTTCTTCAGCAGTTGGTGCATCCTCAGGTTTCGCATCTGGTGCAGCAGCCTTTGCAGCCTTTGCTAAGTATGCATTTAAATCCCCATCTTTTGCATTAATTCTCTTTCCAAGGTCCATATAGAACTTAACTAATTCTTTTTTAACATCAACTTTCGGTGCTTCTGCTTCTTTTGTTACTTCTTTCTTTTCTGTTGTTTTTGTTTCATCAGAACTTGAACATGCTGCAAGTCCAATGGCCATTGCAAATGCTGATACTACTAATAAAAACTTTTTCTTCATTCTTATTTCCCCCAATTTCTCTTTTTATGCATTGTTAATTCTACAACAACTTATCTGACGAGGAAAGTTTATAAAGGTTACAAAAAAGTGTACTTTTTTTAAAAATTTTTTCAATAAAAAAATAGATGTAACGTAATTTAGTTTTTTATATTTGTTACGTTATTAGTTTTATTTTTCAGAAAATTAGCAATAAATTGTGAACTATCTTACAATAATAACAAATTTTGATTATAATATAGATGATATAAATATTCTTATTTTCTCCACGTTCCACACTAAAGTCCATTCATTTTTTTATAAAAGGGGGTTGGACATCTTGGAACACACAAGGCCACAAATAACATTGTTTTATTTAACGTTTGATTTATCCATTCTTCTTACCACAACAATTGTTGCTATTATTGTTTTCCTCATTGCCTATCTACTGACAAGAAACTCTTCCTTACACACTCCAAATAAATGGCAGAATCTCATGGAATGGATTGTAGAGTTTGTAAAGGATATTATGAATAACTCAATTGGAAACTCTAACAATTTATTCATCTTATCCACTGGTGTAGTATTACTAATGTATCTTTTTATTTCAAATCTTTTAGGAGTACCATTTTTAATTGTTACTGTTGAAGATCATCCTGTGTCATGGTGGAAGTCTCCAACTGCAGATGCACATGTAACCATGACATTGGCAATAATGATAATAGCCTATACACATTTTATTGATATCCGTATGAATGGATTTAAACATTTTACTCTTAGCTTTTTCAAACCCTTTAAGTTCTTTTTTCCTATCAATGCTGTAGAACAACTAGCAACAACCTTAACCTTAGGGTTACGCTTGTTTGGAAATATTTATGCAGGGGAAATCCTTCTTACCCTGTTAGCTAATGCGGTAAACCATGGTTTTATTGTAGCTGCTCTTGCATCCGTCCCTATGTTGATTTGGCAGGCTTTTTGTATCTTTATTGGCGCAATACAGGCTTATATTTTTGTCACGTTAACAATGGTTTATATTGCTCACCGATTAACATAATATTTTGAAGGGAGTTGATTATTTTGGGCGACTTTTCATTATTCGGACTTCCAGTTTCTTTAGGGACGATGATTTATCAAGCTATCATTTTTACCATACTTGTCTTTATATTAAAAAAGCTGGTTTTTAAAAAGATGGTGGATACTCTTGAGAAGAGGAAACACCACATCGAAAAACAGCTACTTTTAACGGAACAGTATAAGCAGGAAGCTGAAAAAAACTTAGAAGCGAGCAAAGACGTTCTTAAACAGGCAAAAAAAGAGGCCAGAGAGATCCGAGCGTATACTGAGGATGAAGCAAAACTAATTATTCATGACGCCAAAGAAGAGGCCAAAGATATATTAAAAAAAGCAAAAGAAGAAGCCTTTTTGCAGCATGCCCGACCCTTTTCACACTCAGCTCAAATAAAAGAGGGGGCATAATGTATGAAACACAAATTTACTAAATATTTTGGTAGAATTACGGAAATCCTAGAAATTGGACTTGAAGAGAAATGGATTTATGTTCATTACACAAAAGGTTCTATTGAAAAAACAGCGTGTCTTTTAAAGAATGAAAATAAATCAGAGGAAGCATATCTTGAGGCTTTTCTCGATGAAAATAAGGTGTCTGAGGAAATGAGAAAAGAAATTAAAGCATTTTTTAAAAATGGACAGTCACATGGAGATACACATTGGAATGAATCCACAAACTTTCTAATGAAAGCCGTATCCTTGAATATGGTTTTTGGTATAGCTATTGCTATCTCCATTTTTGCTGGCTATAAGTTAGGTGATGTATTAGATAGTCGTTATGATATCTACCCAGTTTTTACTCTAATTGGGATATTTCTAGGCATAGGTGTTGGTGGGGCTACCGTTTATTCATTGGTTCATAAATATTTTCAAACCTCACCAAAAAAAGATGTATCAGAATCAAAATCGGCACAAAATAAAGACTATCCTGTTATTGAGGTTAGTATTGATGAGGTTCGAAAAGCCGTTAGAACCTTTTCGGATAATTTACCAAAGGGTGTCTACAGGACCATTATTGTTCAAGAGGATAACAGTATTGACTTTAACCAACTTGCTCCAATCCTCGGAGGTATTCCATCTAAAAAGTACTACATGTCTAAAGAAACCTATGATTTATTTGAAGAAAATGAAAAACAAATCCCTATCGAAATGGACATGGTGCAAAAAGCTGTTGATCAATATGTAAAGGACCATAAGGAGTTTCCTATGTTAAAATTTGATCCCCAGCACAGAGTGAATTATTATCAGTTATTACAGGACCACTATTTAAAGAAAGCACCCGAAATTCAGTTTTATCTCACAGACCTAGATGGATTAATCACTCATATAAAACCACAGAAAAAAAACTCCTCTCTTACTTGAGAGGAGTTTTTTCTTCTTAAATCCTTGTAATCATAAATATCGAATGTTTTTTTTTGCTTTTTTTTCTGCTAAATTGAGATAATAGCAATAGATAACTATTTATAAAGGGGTACAAGTATGCAAAAACAGAAAAACAAATCGCAGCATTTAGCAACAATTTCTCTCGCTGTGATGGGAGTAGGTTTTCTAGCTACCCTTCCATTACAGCATTCAATATGGGGTATGATTTTACAGGGAGGATTTGAAGCGGGGCTTGTAGGTGGTTTGGCTGACTGGTTCGCTGTGACTGCTTTATTTCGGCACCCGTTAGGTATTCCCATTCCACACACAGCGCTTCTGCCAAAAAATCGAAAAAGAATAATTGCTGGAATTATCTCCATGCTAGAAAATGATTGGTTAACCAAAGAAAGTATACGAAGTAAAATTGAGACCATTCCTTTTACTGAAAAATTATTTGCTCTTGTTAAGAAAGAAATTACCTCTCAAGGGGTAAAGGACAATCTCATTACACTTATTCAGCATTTTATTATGAAAGTCGATAGTAAAAAAATAGCGCCAATGATTGAAAAAGAAATAAAGCAGCATTTAATTAAACTAGATAGTAAAGACTATCTTCCACTTCTGATAGATCAAGTGATGGTCAGAAAATATGATGAAAAAACACTTGATTATATACTAAAAGAAATTGACGAATGGGCTCAAAAGGATAGTACAAAATATAGGCTTGGCGGAATGGCAGTCGATGCCGTTGAAAATATTAAAGCAGATGGATTTATGCAGTTCGCTTTAAAATCCTTTAGCAGTCTGGTAAATGAAGAAAAGCTAGGTAATATTATTCAAAACCTTATTTTAAAAGGGGTTGATAGCTACCGTGACCCTTCTAATCAAAATAGACAATCGTTAATTAGTCATATTCACACCAAACTGCATTCGATAAAAAATGATGAACAGTTGTATGGTGAACTAAATAACCTCAAAACACATCTAATTGATAAATGGGAACCACAAGAACAAATAACTGAAATTCTAAATCAGTTTCAGAAAAAGGCCCTTGATTTTGTATCAGAACCTACCTTTTTCAATGAATACCTGCTTCCCATTATAAAAAATAGTTTGGAACAACTGGAGGCAAATCCAGAAAAGATTAGTCAGCTTGAGGGATGGATTAATACGCAAATTTCTAATTTTGTAGATAAAAATCACGAAAAAATTGGCAAGTTGGTAGAAGAAAACTTAGAAAAGCTCGATGACAAAACACTCATCAGAATGGTGGAAACAAACGTCGGTAAAGACCTTCAATGGATCCGTGTAAACGGGGCTGTATGTGGGTTTCTGATAGGACTAGTATTAGTGGGAATTAAAGCCTTTTTCTAAGGAAGAGCAACCAAAATGGTTGCTCTTTTTCATTCAAAAAACCTCCTTTGTCCCTAAAATTCAAAGTTCTTTTTCACATTTCTGTCACATATTTACTACTGTAGGTACTATTTTTAGGTAAAAGGAGGCAGGAAAATGGGCATAAAGTTTATTAAAATATCTGTCTGTTATTTTGTCGTTGGGGTATGTTTAGGCATGTTTATGTCAATGACCGGGAAGTTTGATTTTACTCCTGTCCACGTTCATATTAATCTATTAGGATGGACGGCCATGACTCTTGCTGGACTTATTTATGTAGCTTTTCCTAACGCAGCGGAAACAACTCTAGCAAAGGTTCACTTTTGGCTCCATAACATTGCATTGCCAATCATGATGATTGGGCTCGCCCTTTTACTTTCTGGAGTAAAAGCTGCAGGGCCTGCAGTTGCGGTCGGTGGAACCCTAATGGTATTAGGCATTATCCTTTTTGCTATTAACATTCTTAAGAATGTGAAGAACTAATTGTCTTTGTTATCATACTCTAATTCAAATTTCCTCTATTAAAATAAGAAGACACCGAAAATCTGTGGATTAGGCTGTCGAAAACTTTCGATAGCCTTTATTTCACATGAAATCTCTATCGATTCACCGCGTTAATTTTCTATGATACTATTATTATATAGGGCTTTCAATAAGTATGTTGATTTCCGCTCCAGGCGGCTTCGCTTTCCGCGGGGTCTCCCCGCGGAAAGCGAGTACCCAGAGCGGAAATCAACAGGCCCGTTAGCATGGACAATCTTATAATAATCAGTATTTCAGGTCGGATATAAATGAAAAATTGCCGAGAAAATATAATCTTTCTCGACAATCTGAGACACCGGAATATCTGGTGTCTTTTTAATATCCTCTAAAAACATATTGTTCTTTTGGAGCCGTGGTCTTTGACCATTCTTTAACCTTTAAATAAGGAATATTCATTTTAAAAGGTTGATAATAAATCGTTGAGACTTCCCCTTTTACTCGGATCCACTCATCATTTTTTAGAGTGGTTCCCTTTGGCATGTCAACAAGCATCCCGAACACACCTGAGTCAGCAATACAATGAATGACTCCGAAACGGAAAACAAAAAGCTGATTCTTTTCTACTGTTTCACTATCCTTAAAAACAAAGCCTTTAAATTCTATTTCTTTCCCAAGAAAATCTCCTGAGTAATTATAAATGGTTTCCATTGCCTTTAAATAGTTTTCATCATTTATAACAATGGTCTCTTTATTGATATACTTCTTTTTTTCTTTTTCCATTAGCACATCGTACGTATCTTTTCCATAATAGACACTCGTATCAGGACGTAGGAATTGTTGCTGCATGAACGAATCCCCTTTTCCTTCATCATAAATAGGAAAATGAAACCCTTTCGCCTTAACAATATTACTATCAAGTGTGGCTATCGGAAAAAATAGGCCAGAGATAATGGGAAAAGCAAAAATCGGATAAATGATTAGCTTTTTGTACCATTTGTCTTCCTTCGCATGATTATGTCCACAATGTTCATGGCCACACTCATGCTCTTTTGACTGATCCTTGTTCTGCATGAATATTTGAACAATCGTTAAAACCAACAGGGCATAGCCTGCCGTTGCAGATAAATAGGAATATTTCATATTAATATACTTATTAATATCTCCAGTTATATGCAAATGAAATAAAAAATAAGTAAAACCAATGAGTATTAAGCTTCTTATCATAATAATCACTCCTTAAAACAATAAAGAGTATAGAAAAACAATGACTGTCACGCCGGTCACTATCATAAATACCAACCGCTTTTTAAATGTTGCCAACATCATCATTAAATTTTTGATATCAATCATAGGTCCAAATACTAAAAAGGCTAACAGTGATCCTGTAGAAAAAGTTGTTCTGAACGACGATGCAATAAAGGCATCCGCTTCTGAACATAGAGATAGAATGAATGATAGTGTCATCATCACGAAAGAAGATGAAACTGGGCCTTGACCTATAGAAACAAGTGTAGCTGTTTTAACATACGTTTGTACGGCTGCAGCAATTAAGGACCCAATAATTAAATACTTTCCCATTGAGAAAAATTCTTCTACTGCATGCTCAAGTGTTTGCCAAATTTTCTTTAACAAACTCTTCTCTCGATGTACATGATGGTGATGAAATTGTTCTTTAAATGGTGAATCCTTATAGCCATAAGCGATTAATATACCTACCAGAATGGAAACAACGATGGCCCCTATTGCACGATAAATCGCTATTTTCCAATCGCTTCCGAATGCGATATATGTCGCAAACAAAACAACCGGATTAATAATCGGCGCAGTTAACATAAAAGCAATCCCAGCTGAGATGGGTACACCCTTTGATACTAAACGACTAACAATGGGAACAATCCCGCATTCACATGATGGAAATAAAATCCCTAGAAAACAAGCAAAAATGACCGCTAGGATTTTATTTTTTGGCATAATCTTCGCTATCATTTCTTCTGTAACAAAAATTTGAATGATACCAGAAATCAGAACTCCCAGCGTCACAAAAGGCAATGCCTCAATCAGGATTGAAATAAATATCGTGTTCATTTGCAAGAATGATTGCGGTAATGTTATTCCAAACATAGTAGTCCTCCTATTACCCATAATCATGAAGTCTACTATACTCTTATTTTATTAGGACGTCCAACGAAAAATATGGTCTTATGTGATAAATTTTCCCAAAACAATGAGGCTGATCTCTTTAGCAATAAGTCAGCCTCTTTGTGAGCTATCTTGTCTCAAGGATTTCTTTCCTTAGTTTTACCTTTTCTTCATCCCTTTTCCTATAATCATAATTATAAATAGCTTCTTCCCAATCTCCGTACATTGGATTAGGTAGCATGATGAATTTACTCCCCCAACTATCTTTGTATTTCTCAGTTTTCTTTATTCTTTCTGTAACGGATAGTCCTTCAAATTCACTAAAATCACCTAAATTATCACCAAATAATAGAACAATGTCATGTGTTTTGGCTACATATTTACGTCTTGACTCTTTCCCTTTTTCACCAGGTTGAAGTAAAAGGACATGTTCTCCATCTGCTTGTGGAGCGCCAACCTTTTGTAAGTTATTAATTGTTGCCTTCTTTTGTGCTTCGAAACGGTTTGTTATGTAATATATCTCAATTCCTTTAGAATCAGCATAGTTTAAGAATTCAAGTGCACCGGGAAGAGGTTTGTCTTCTGCGCGGTCAAACCACTTGCTCCAATCAAAGGGATTTCCATTCCCTGAAACAGCATACGAAGCCAAGTATGGACTATTGTCTAATATCGTTTCATCAATATCCAGAACAATAGCAGGCTTTAAGTTAGTGCGGTTCTTCTTTTTGCTTAAGTATTCATCTAATCTTAGTTTTCCTAAGTTATACCCTTGATAATATAAAGCTTTAGCTTCACCAGATTTTTGAAACCATAATACAGACATTGTATTTTGTTCATGCAGCTTGACTGGTGTCCCTTGGACAGTTTGGGCCTTCGAATAGCTGCAGCATCCTAGATATACTGAAATTGTTACGCAAATCGAAAACCATTTTTTCACTGAGGTCCCTCCACATTTTTTTCTTGTTAGTATGGAAAAAAAATTCTTTTTTACTCACTTTACATTTTCCTATTTTTTCTATATAGTTTACTTATCAACTGATAAGTATTTTATTTGAAAGGACCCGCTATCTAAAATGGGTAAAGATTCTAAGTATACTGGTGAAATAAATCCAAAAGAAACCTATCAACTCATAATCAAAACTGCTGAGCGTTTATTTATGGAATATGGGTATCGTGCTGTATCCACTAGACAAATTGCAGACCTTTGCGATATTACCCAACCCGCTTTATACCATCACTTTAAAAACAAACAAACACTCTATGTAGCGGTAATCGAGCATGTACTCCACCATACGGAAAAGGATCTAAATGGTATTCTTGCTCAATTTACAACGTTTCAAGAAAGGCTCATTCAAATCACCACCTATATGATGGATCAATTCGAAATGGATATGTCGCAAATGTTTCATGATATGCATCATGAGCTGAGTCTTGATGATCAGCAGCGAGTTCATCAGCTTTGGGTAAAAGGATTTCTTATGCCCATTGTAACGATGATTAATGATGGAGTTTCCAATGGAGAAATAAAGAATCCAGAAGAGCTTGACTCGAATTCAACTGAAATGGCCTTTTTAATACTCAACATTATTAAATCCATTCTGCAGCCTTCCAATATGGGGAGCTTGCCAAAGCATGAACAAACTGCCATGGTCAAGCATAAAGCCAGTCTCATTGTTGAAATATTTTTAAAAGGGATTAGTCGTTAAAAAGAAGGCTGAATATAACAGCCTTTTCTCTTTACTTATCGCTTATCAATTGATAAGGAAAATTTACGATTGGAGTGAACATCTTTGGAGAAAAAATGGATAGAAAGATATGGCAATGCCGTCAGTGGTAAGAAAGGAAGATGGATTGTCCTTTTGGCTTGGCTCGTTCTTGCCGCCGTGCTAAACGTTACTCTTCCTCAAGCCAATTCTCAAAAGAATGAAATGGCACCAAATTTAGAGAAGGAAACTTGGTCGGAGCAAGCAAACATAATTGCCGAGAAGGAGTTTCCAGCAAGTTCAGGGACTCCTGCGCTCCTAACCTGGTACCAAGCTTCAGGGATAACGGACAATGATCTTTCCCTTATTCAGCAATATACAAAGGACTTAACGGATAATCCAGTTTCCTCGCAGGATACAATTGTTCCTTTTTATCAGTTTCCATTGCCTGTTCTAAAGGAACAGTTATCTAAGGATGGAACAACGCTCATTTTGCCCATTACCTTTAAAAAGGGATCAGACAAGGAAAAAATTGCAGAAGGAATAAAACAATTAAAAGAAAGATCTGCTTCGATATTTTCAACAGATCCAACGAAAGCAAAAATCAAAGATGCAAACAAGTTAATACTTCGCGTAACAGGTCCCGCTGGTATCGCGCAAGATGCAACAGAGCTTTTTAGTCAGGGTGACCTTTCCCTACTTCTTGGTACAGTTGCAATTGTTCTAGTCCTATTACTAGTCATTTACCGCTCTCCTATTTTAGCTTTTATTCCTTTACTTGGAGTAGGTATTGCCTATGGTGTCATAAGCCCGATACTTGGTGGAATTGGTAAGGCAGGCTGGGTTGTTTTTGATTCACAAGCACTTTCTATCATGACCGTCCTCCTTTTTGGAGCTGGTACAGACTATTGCTTATTTCTCATCTCTAGATTTAGAAGCTATTTAGAAGTGGAAAAAGATAAACGTGTGGCAATGATCCGCTCCTTAAAAGGTTCGTCAGGAGCCATTGCTATGAGTGGTCTAACGGTTGTCTTTTCATTGTTAGTGTTATTGTTATCCAAATACGGGGCCATCCATCGTTTTGCTATTCCTTTTAGCATATCAATATTAATTATGATGATTGCCAGCTTAACCTTGATTCCAGCTTTATTAAGCATTTTTGGCAGAGTCTCCTTCTTCCCGCTCATCCCACGTACAACAGAGATGCAAGAAGAACGTGCACGTAAAAAAGGAAAATCCATCCCAGTAAAAAGAAAGAAAGAAGGGTTTGGATTAAAGCTTGGAGATTTCATTATTAAAAGACCGAAGCTTCTAATGACGGCTACCATTCTCTTTCTATGTGTATTCGCTTTATTCTCAACTAAAATCCAATATACGTACGATACCTTATCTTCTTTTCCAAAGGATATGCCATCAAGAGAGGGATTTGATTTAATTGCTGAGCACTTCAATCCTGGTGAGCTTGCCCCTGTTCAAGTGATCCTGCAAACAGACGGGAAAGAAAGTTCAGTTAAAACTGGTGTAGAAAAGCTGCCATACGTAGTACATGTCTCTGATCCAAATCAAGGAGCCAAAGATCAAAATATCGTTAGCTACAATGTGGAATTAGACGTTAATCCATACTCAAATGAAGCCATGGATTATATCCCTGACCTCCGTAAGAAAATTGAATCTATCATGAAACATGATGGTATTGCTGATTCTTCTAAAAAAGTTTGGATAGGTGGTCAAACTGCCGTGCAATTTGATACCAGACAAACGACAACAGATGATGCATTTGTTATCATCCCCATCGTCATTGGTATCATTGCCTTACTTTTATTAGTCTATCTTCGCTCAATTACTAGCATGCTTTATTTAATTGGAACGGTTCTGTTATCATACTTCAGTGCGCTTGGCCTTGGTTGGGTCGTTTTGCATTATCTTTTTGATGTAGACGCAATCCAAGGATTTATTCCTCTTTATTCTTTTGTATTTATTGTCGCATTAGGGGAAGATTACAATATCTTTATGATTTCGAGTATTTGGAAAAAGAGCAAGGAAATGCCCCTTCTTCAAGCCATTAAAGAAGGAGTGGCTGAATCCGGTGCTGTGATTACCTCTGCAGGATTAATTCTCGCAGGAACCTTTGCCATTCTAACTACTCTTCCAATTCAAGTACTAGTCCACTTTGGCACGATCACAGCAATCGGCGTCTTGTTAGACACTTTTATTGTTCGTCCATTACTTGTTCCAGCACTGACAGTACAGCTCGGTAAATGGGCATTTTGGCCCTCTAAACGAAATCTGTTGGCGGTTGAACGAAACACTGAAAAATAAAGTCATATCAAAAAGCAGTGGAGAAAAAAATTAGCGATTGGCATCATTATTATGAAAGAGGATCCTCACTTATCGGCTGGGGGATCAGGTTATGCACCCGAGCTGATAAATAGACGGAAAAATTCCGCTTAATTAGAAATTTGTATTAAAAAAAGCGTAAATAGGCGGAGAAATTCCGCCTATTTACTCGAAAAGTGTGAAAAAGGGGAGGTTTTTCTTTGCATAAGCGGAAAAATTCCGCTTATTTACCCCGAAACGAGCTCCATTTTTAAATTTAAGCGGAAAAACTCCGCTTATTTACTTTTGCTGGTTACTCGTTTAAGAACGAAACATCTTACTTTTAAAAGGCAGTGAGTATCTCTCAAAAATCCAAGAGAACCGTATCACAAGTAAGTGAGGTTTTATATAAATAAGGTTATTGTATTCCTAATAAAGAAACTCGCCAATTACTATGGCGAGTTATACTTTTTTATATACCAATTACGATGCCAATATGACTGTCATTTTGGCACATATTTTAAGAAAAGCACTTTAAAACGGAATCTTTAGAAAAAAATCCACTGCTTCTTTTTTATTCACCATATAAATATTAGCTAACGCGTTTATTAACTGATGATGGATTGGACTCTTTTTTATGAAATCCTTTTAGATAGTAAACTGCCACCAGGAATACTAAAAATAGCGGCCCAATAACCAAGGCAATTCGAGTATCTGGATTATATGCCATCAGACCAATAACAAATGCTAAAAACGCTAATGAAATATAAGAAGTATAAGGGAATAACGGCACCTTATATTTTAATGTTTTTACTTCACTTGGTTTTAACGTTTTACGGTAACGAATTTGCGATAAAAGGATAACTGCCCACGTCCAAATCGCTCCGAATGTAGCAATACTCGTAACCCATGTAAAGACTTTTGCCGGAACGATATAATTTAAGACAACACCGATTAACAAGGCACCAGCAGAGGCTATTACAGCCATGCCTGGCACACCATTTTTCGTTACTTTCCCAAAATTCTTCGGTGCTTCTCCATACTCTGCAAGGTTAAACAACATTCGTGCCGTACTAAAAATCCCACTATTACATGAAGAAAGAGCTGCCGTCAGTACAACAAAGTTAATAATCCCTGCAGCACCAGGAATACCGATTTTTTCAAATGTAAGAACAAACGGACTTCCTTTTGTTCCAATCTCTTCCCAAGGGTAGATGGACATAATAACAAACAAAGCTCCTACGTAAAAAATAAGAATACGCCAGAACACAGAATCAATGGCTCTTGAAAGAGATTTTTCGGGATTTTTCACTTCACCTGCCGTGACACCAATCATTTCTATGCCAAGGTATGCAAACATAACCATTTGTAAGGACAGTAATACACCCTTTATTCCATTGGGAAATAAACCGCCATGTTGCCATAGATTATGAATACCTGTAGCAATTCCGCCATTACCTAACCCCAAGAAAATCATCCCTGCCCCGACAACAATCATCGCCAGAATCGTAACAATTTTAATAAGGGCAAACCAGAATTCAAGCTCTCCATATGCCTTTACTGCAAGGAAGTTAACGGTTGCCATGATGACAAGTGCCGCTAGCGCCCAAATCCAGCGTGGAACATCCGGATACCAGTATTCCATATAAATTCCGACGGCAGTAATCTCTGCCATACAAGTAACTACCCATAAGAACCAATAGTTCCAACCTGTGATGTAACCTGCAAGTGGCCCTAAATAGTCTCGTGCATACTTACTAAATGACCCTGCAACCGGTTTTTGAATTGCCATTTCACCAAGGGCTCTCATAATAAAAAACATAATTAAACCACTAAATGCATAACCAAGCAGAATTCCAGGTCCAGCCATTTTAATCGCT
Organism: Neobacillus phoenicis; assembly: GCF_047302305.1. Taxonomy (NCBI): domain Bacteria; kingdom Bacillati; phylum Bacillota; class Bacilli; order Caryophanales; family Bacillaceae; genus Neobacillus; species Neobacillus phoenicis. The sequence continues at coordinate 4,652,038 of NZ_CP154847.1, forward strand.
GTTGCAGACCCCAGAAATAGACCAACCCCAATAGCTGCCCCTAATGACATCAGCGTTATGTGTCTTTCTTCTAATCCGCGATGAAGTTCTTTCCCATGAGTGTTTTTGCTCATATCATAACCTCCCCTTGATAATCAAACCTCTAATTTTCCCATTCGACACTTTGTTAATACTCACAATTCCCTCCTAATATCAGGAACATCTCATAATAATAAACTTTCTTAAAATATAAATAATACTATTAATTTTAAGGAAATTCATTATTTTTTTTAGCTATAATCCTCCTTTTTAGAACATGTTAGCGCTTACAAATTAGTATTTGCGAAAATAAATACTATTGTGAAAAATACATGAAATTATCTTAACATTTTTGTGAACAAAGTTTTTTGTAGAAATACGAGAAATTTCTACACTTTTTTTGTAAAATTAAACAAAGATAAAATAATCACCGCTCAAATAATTTACTATTTCTCATAAATTGTGGAGGAAACGATTTTGAATACAAAACATCATCATGATCCATTTAAAATAGCCTTTGAAAGTCTGGATGAATTTGCTGATATCATAAGTCAGGTTCTTCAATGTCCTATCACTATTGAAGACGCAAATCACCGCCTTCTTGCTTATAGTACACATGACGAACGGACAGATCCTGCCAGAATATCTACCATTATTGGTCGAAGGGTACCTGAAAAAGTAATCAATCAATTATGGAAGGAAGGAACTATTCCTGCCCTCTTAAAAACGGATGAACCTATTCGTGTAAAAAGCATGAATGACATTGGTCTTGGCGATAGAGTCGCTATATCGATTTGGAAACAGGATGAAGTATTAGGGTTTATTTGGGCCATTGAAATTGATAAAACATTAACGGATAAGGACTTTACTCTGTTAAAAAAGGCTGCAGATGCAGTAAAGAATAAACTTTTACAGCTCCAGACCAGAAAAAATAAAAAGGAAGAACGCTCCCAAGAATTCTTTTGGAAACTATTAACTGGTCACCTACAAGAGAAAGAAGAGATTATTCAGCACTTTCAAGCATTGCAAATTACTCCCCCATCCTCATTTGCTGTATTTGTTTTTCAGTTTCAACAAAATATCACAACTAAAGAAGAACATGAAATTTCGTACCTATTAAAGACAGCTCAGCGAATGAAGATTTTACTAAATACCATTGACTGTAACCAACTTATCTTATTAGTACAAGCATCTCATATCGAGAATCCCTTACAAGAACTCGATTATTTTGCCGAAAACTTCCTCTTAAAAATGAATGACCGCTATGGAATGAAGAATATCCATCCCGTCTATAGCAGTATTTATGATGACTTTCAAAAAATAGGAAAAGCCTATAAGGAAGCAATGGTTGTTTTATCTATAAAAGAAAAATTCCCTACAGAAACTAAGGAAATCTTTAGTTATCAACGATTGGGAATCTATCAACTCTTTGAAATGATCCTAGAAAATAGAAAAATGGAAGCGTACGAAAATTACGCATTAAAAAGAATCCAAGAATATGATCAAAAACATAAAAGTAATCTCATTGAAACGTTAGAGGTCTTTTTAAATAAGGATTCAAACATTAATGACGCAGCAAAGGAATTAAATGTACATGCCAACACGCTAAATTATCGACTCAAGCGCATTACAGAGATTGGTGAGGTTAATTTCAAGGATCCCAATCAAAAAATAATGCTTTTTCTCGATTTGAAGCTAGCTAAATACCAGGGGATTTGAACATTTTGTGAAAATCCCCAAAAAGAATGAAAATCTTTCTCCTTTCTTAACAAAGAAATTCTTTTGTAAACGCTTTATACTTTAGCCATAGCAATTCAATTAATAGTTTTTTAGGGGAGGAAATAAAATTATGTTTATTGGGGTTCCTAAGGAAATTAAAAATAATGAAAATCGTGTAGCACTTACTCCGGCTGGAGTTGTTTCATTTTTAAATGCTGGTCATAAAGTTTTAGTGGAAAAAGATGCTGGAATTGGAAGCGGTTTCACTAATGAGGATTATGCCAAAGCTGGTGCTGAAATTATTGAAACAGCTGAACAAGTTTGGACAACATCTGAAATGATCATGAAGGTTAAAGAGCCTTTATCAAGCGAATATAAGTACTTCCGTCCAGGATTAATTCTATTTACTTATTTACACCTTGCTGCAGAGCCTGCATTAGCTGAAGCATTAAAGCAATCTGGCGTTATTGCCATTGCCTATGAAACTGTATCAGTAAACAGAACGCTTCCACTTCTTACACCAATGAGTGAAGTAGCAGGACGTATGGCTGCTCAAATCGGTGCACAGTTCTTACAAAAAAATAACGGCGGACAAGGAATCCTACTTGCAGGTGTACCAGGTGTTAACCGTGGTAAAGTAACCATTGTTGGTGGCGGTATTGTTGGCACAAATGCAGCTAAAATGGCAATTGGCCTTGGTGCTGATGTAACTATTATCGATTTAAGTGCGGACCGTCTTCGTCAGCTTGATGATATTTTCGGAAACCAAATCAAAACATTAATGTCTAATCCATTCAATATCGCTGAGGCTGTAGCTGAAGCTGACCTCTTAATTGGTGCGGTATTAATTCCTGGTGCAAAAGCTCCTAAACTAGTGACTGAAGAAATGGTTAAAGCAATGAAGCCTGGTTCTGTAATTGTTGATGTAGCTATCGACCAAGGTGGAATTGTAGAGTCCATCGATCATGTAACAACACATGATAACCCAACATTTGTTAAACACGGTGTCGTACACTATTCTGTTGCTAATATGCCTGGAGCAGTTCCAAGAACTTCTACTATTGCTCTAACAAACGTTACTGTACCATATGCGTTGCAGATTGCTAACAAAGGGGTATTCAAAGCTATTTCTGAAAATGCTGCATTATTGCTTGGCGTGAACGTGGCAAACGGAGAAATCACTTACGAAGCAGTGGCAAAAGATCTAGGCTATGACTATGTAACAGTAGAAAAGGCATTAGAGAAAGAACTAGCTGCTAACTAATAGTACTCATCCCCTCAAGGATTTTCTTGAGGGGATTTTTCTTTAAGGGGGATGGTATAGATGCACCAATATAGTTACCGTGATACATGGGCCGAAATATCACTTGACCTTATTCAAGAAAATATGACCCAGTTTAGACAATTTGTACAACAGCAGTCTAAATTAATGGCAGTCGTGAAAGCAGATGGATATGGTCATGGGGCAATAGTAGTCGCAAAGGCTTCCATTTTAGCAGGTGCGGACTATTTAGGGGTTGCCTTATTAGATGAAGCTATCCAGCTGAGAGACGCTGGAATATCCACACCTATTCTCATTCTCGGTTATACACCTCCGAGCTCTGTCAAAGAGGCCATTTTGGCCAACATTACCTTAACCGTATTTGACCATGATGTATTGGACGAAGTTATTGTCCAATCGACTCAATTATGTAAAACTGCTACTGTTCATTTAAAGGTAGATACCGGAATGTCCAGAATTGGTGTAAGCTCCCCTATCGAAGTAATGAGACTGGTCAAAAAAGCTCTATCAGCTGAATACATCTATCTTGAAGGGATATTTACCCATTTTGCTAATGCGGACAGTGAAGATCCCACATATACTTATGAACAATTCAGCAAGTTTCAATCTATTTTGGAATATTTGGTTAGTAATAATATACATGTGCCTATTAAGCATTGTTGCAACAGCGCAGCTACAATGAATTATCCAGATATGCATCTGGATATGGTTAGAATCGGGATTGCCTTGTACGGATTATATCCAGACAAATCATTAAAAAATCACCCGATTCGACTTAGGCAAGCAATGAGCTTTAAAACCAGAATTGCTGCTATCAAAAATGTTGTGGCCTCTCAGCCCATTAGCTATGGATGTACTTTTAAACCGGATATAGAAAGTAAAATTGCCACTCTACCAGTTGGTTATGCTGATGGCCTTTCCCGTCTCCTGTCTAATAAAGGAAAGGTTCTAATTGGTGAACATCTAGCTCAAATTACAGGACGAGTTTGTATGGATCAAACTATGATTAATGTATCGGATGTAGAAAATTGTTTAGTCGGTGATGAAGTCACCATTTTTGGGTCTAATCATTCCTCCTTTCAATCTGTAGATCAATTCGCAGATTGGATGGGCACCATTAATTATGAAGTCGTTTGTTTAATTGGGAAACGTGTACCAAGAGTGTATTTTAAGCATGAACAACAGATTAATAATGCTAACAAGGGACAGGAGTTCCTTAAGATAAAAAAGGAGAGCAGCTATATTTTTTAGCTGCTCTCCTTTTTTATTTACCAATTGGTAAAATTACTTCTACATTGGTTCCTGATCCTTCTTTGCTAACTATTTTAATGTCACCTTTGTGTAGTTTTATAATACTTTGGGCAATATGAAGACCTAATCCAGAACCTCCCGTTTCCCGGCTTCTGGCTTTATCTACTCGGTAAAATCGTTCAAAAATATTATCTATCTCATCATTAGGTATTCCAATTCCATAATCTTTTATATTAATAATTGCATATTGCTGATCCTTTTTTAAGAAGACTTCAATTCTGTCATTGCTATATTTAATTGCATTATCAAGCAAAATGATGAAAACCTGCTTAATCTTTAATTCATCTGCACGAATGATGATGGGAATTTCCTCATAATGTAATGTTATTTCCCGTTTATAAACATCTTTTAGTTGGTTTAAAATATCTTTGCATAAATTAATCAAATTTACTTCGTTCATTTCTAATACAATTTCTTTCTCCAATGTGGCTAATTCTAAAAAAGTTTCAGTCATTTTTTGTATTCGGGTTGCCTCTGAATGAATGGCTTTAAGTGCTTCTTCCGCCATTTCATTATTTTCTAATCCGTGTCTCCTTAGAAGATTAGCGTAGCTCTTAATGACTGTTAATGGTGTCTTTAATTCATGTGATGCATCAGAAACAAACTGTTTTTGTCTTTCCATATTTATTAGAAGCCTATTAATCATCCGATTAAATGTTCTCGCCAACGTTTGGAGTTCATCTTTTGTCTTATTTTGAACGGTGATGGTCTTAGGAACACCGCTTTTTTCTATTTCCTCCATCGTTTTAATCATATTTGAAATCGGTTTCATAATCATATTAGCTAGCCATCTTCCTCCCAACAAAGATAATAAAGCAGCTAATACCGTACCAATAATTAAGATTGCCCTAAGCATTTCTTTTCTGGCTTCTAGACCTCGTAAACGTTCACCCATTTCCAAAGTTTTATCTCCATTATTAAATGGAACACGAACAATTAATACTTCTTCTTCTCCATGTTCAGTAGAAATTAAATGGGTTGTAGCCTGTTTTATTAAGGTATGTTTTCCTTTCATTTTTTTTGAAAGGAACTTGTCATTTGTCACCTCATAAATCAGCTTATTCTTTTGATCCATAATTCTGATATAGGAATGTTCTGTTAAATAATCTTCCAATTCCCCTTTCATCCTACTTAAAGGTTGGGTTGTATTAATTTCTTTTACAATATCCCCTGCTTTTTGAAAAAGTATATCTTTTTCCATATTTACTGTTGTTTTCATAAATAATAAAAACACAACAAAATTTATAAGGATTAATATGCATAGCATCCAAGCGGTCGTTAAAAGATTAATTTTTGTTGTGATCTTCATCATTAATCTCCCTTATGGTAAAACCAATTCCTCTTATAGTAGTAATTAATTGAGTAGGGAAGTCTTCATCTATTTTTTTTCTTAGATGTCTAATAAAAACATCAATTACATTCGTTTCACCCTCGTATTCATACCCCCATACCTTAAGAATAATGTTATCTCGTGTAACCACTTTATTTTTATTGATTATTAGATACACCAAGAAATCATATTCCTTGGGGGTTAATGTAATTGATTTTCTCCCTCTTTTTACTTCTCTTGTTTCTGTGTTTATGATTAGATCAGCCACTGTCAAAATAGAGCCCTCTCCGTTGGATTCCCCTTTTTTAGGAGAATTCCGAAGGCATGCACGTATTCGTGCTAATAATTCTTCTATTTCAAAAGGCTTTGTGACATAGTCATTTGCTCCCTGATCCAATCCCGCAACTTTATCAAAAGTAGTATTTCTGGCTGTTAGAAGAATGACGGGCGTATTACAGATTTCCTTTCTTAATCTTCTTAAAACATCTATTCCGCTTAACCCTGGCAGCATGACATCCAACAAAATCAAATCAAAATTCGATTGTAAGGCCGTTTCCAATCCTGCCTTACCATCATGTTCCACTGTCACTTGATAACCCTCGTATTCTAATTCCACTTTTAAGACGCGAGCAATCTGTACCTCATCTTCAATGACAAGAATATGTCTACTCATCTACACTCATCCCTTCTAACCAATATGAAAAGAACAATCATCGTTAGCTTCATTTACAATGTACCACCATTTTGGATTGAATTTTATTTTTTAATGGATTCTTAATGTTTTATTAAGAGTACAAAAAGGTTAATAGATAAAATAAAAAAGCTATTTCCCTTCGAAAAGGTTGTTAGCTTTTTTGGGATTATAGATTAAAGTTTTTTAACCCTGATGGGACTCACCATTAAAAGAGAGAGAATTAAGGTAATCCATGCATTGCTATATGAAAAGAACCCCATTGCAGCTAGCGGCAATCCAGCTGCTGGTATTGGCAATCCGCTAAAGTAGCCAATCGTTGGTTTAACATTAAACTTCGCTAATCTTAACGCACCCATTATTGGGAAAAGGATAAATGCCAAAGAAGTTAAAAGGGACGGTGATGCAATGGTATGAAATAGAAGCGCAGGAGCAACACCAAAACTAACAATATCCGCTAAGGAATCTAATTGTACACCTACTTCACTGTTAACTTTTAATCCTCTTGCAATCCTCCCGTCAAGAAGATCAAAAATTGCTGAAAAGAAAATTAATACGGAGGCTACTTCTAAAAAGCCACTCATATTACAGGTAATTGACAGAAGACCACACAATAAGTTTCCCATTGTAAATAAATTCGGTACCACTTTAGCTACTTGACTAAACAAGGTAGTTCCCTCCCTAATCACCTGTTTTTTAGGGTTATGAATTTTAATGAAATATTAATGATTTGTTAAGGAAATAAAACAAGTTAATTTTATATTATTAGAATGTCCAATTGATCGAAGAAGAAACATTCTTGAATTCACGACTTAAAAGCATAAAAAGTTATTTTGTTATAAATAAATTAAAAAGATTGGGATGAAATAGGAATGAATTATCAGATATTTCAAGCGATCAACCAGCTTGCTGGTCATCATCCTTTTATTGACAAGGTAATGATTTTAACAACGCAATACGCATTGATTGTTTACGCCATCGTTTTATTACTTATGTGGTTCTTTGGCAAAGAACCACATAAATATTCAGTTGTGTATGCATCAGTAACTGGTGGATTAGGATTAATTATAAATTTTGTCATAGGTCATATTTATTATGAACCACGTCCATTTGTAACTCATAAAGTTCATCTACTAATACAGCATGCAAAAGATGCTTCGTTTCCGAGCGACCATACAACAGGGGCGTTTTCCCTTGCCCTTGCGATATTGTTGCGCCACCCGAAAATTGGTTTAAGCATGATGTTGTTTGCAATAGTAACAGGAATTTCTCGTATTTATGTAGGACATCACTATCCATTTGATGTACTTGGCAGCATTTTTGTGGGTGTATTTGTAAGTATACTTATTTACAAATTAAGTTCCTTTTTAAACCCAATCCCTAAAACAATCATCTATATTTATAATCAAATCCCTTTAGTTCCGAAAACTAAACAAAAAACAAGTCATTATTAAAGGGGCAGCAAAAACTTAGCTGCCCCCCGTTTTTTATAGATACTTTCGATGAACTCCTTTACCATCATAAGAGAATAGCATTCTTCTTTCTTCAATCATCGTTTCCATGTGTACTGGTCTTCCCCAAAGTTGCTGAATATAGGGAAGTACTTTTTCAAGGTATTTTACGTCTAGTTCGATTCCCTCATACCAGTGTTTAATATAGAGCTCTCCATTTTTCATATAATCACCGTCAATCACGGTAAGGTATGGAAATCCACCATTTACACGCATGTTAACTAGCTGGTCACGGATATGCTCCCATGCTTTATCCACTACTTTGTACTCACGACCTTGCTTTTGGAAAAGATACATATCCTCTCTCATCACAAGATCTTTATTTAAATAATTGCGGAGGAAGGATATATCAGACTCTACTTCACGGACCTCAAACATTTTTTCTCTGCCTGACCCTGGTTTTACCCCTCTGCGTTTCATTTCTTCTGTTGGGTTATTATACCGTTCTTCAATGTCCTCAAAGATTTTGATTCCAAGATAATATGGGTTAATTCCAGTCTTTGACGGCTGGACAACCCCCGCATTTAATTTCGCAAACTCAATAGCTTCCCCACTAGTTAAATCCATTTCCCTTAAAATCCGTTGGTGCCAATACGATGCCCAGCCTTCGTTCATGATTTTTGTTTCAAGCTGTGGCCAAAAGTAGAGCATTTCTTCCCGCATCATTGTTAAGATGTCGCGCTGCCAATCTTCCAGCTCTCTGCTGTAGGTTTCTATGAACAATAATAGATCCTTTTCCGGGCGTGGAGGGAATTTCTTTTTTCTTGATTGGGTAGTTTCTTTCTTATCCTTTTCATCCAATTTCCAAAGGTCATCATATGGAGTAGCAATGATTGGATTTCCCTCCTCTTCCTCATCATCTCCAATAGACCAGCTAAGTTTTGGTCTCATAAGAGAAGGGTCAATATGTTCATCAATCGCTAATACGGCATCGAGGAAGGTTTCTACCTCTTTTTTTCCATATTGAATTTCGTATTGGTGGATTCTTTCAGCTGTTGCTGCCATACTCTCAACCATATCCCGTTTCGTATTTTGGAAACGGACATTATTTTTAAAGAAATCACAATGCGCTAATACGTGCGCGACGATTAACTTGTTCTGGATTAGCGTATTGGAATCAAGTAAAAACGCATAACATGGATTAGAGTTAATGACAAGTTCATAAATCTTACTTAGGCCTAAGTCATAATGAAGTTTCATTTTATGAAATTGCTTTCCAAAGCTCCAATGAGAGAATCGAGTTGGCATTCCATATGCCCCAAATGTATAAATAATCTCAGCCGGACAAATTTCATAACGCATTGGATAAAAGTCTAGTCCAAAGCCGCTTGCTATTTCGGTAATTTCACTAATCGCATACTCTAGTGATTTACGCTCTTCCGCATTCATTGCCATTCCCCCTTTTCCTCTTACCACAATGTATGAAGAAAAGCTGGGATTGATGAAAAAGAAGGCAAAAAACAATAAGCCAGATCGCTTATTGTTTTTGAGATTCAACCGTTAAGTTGATTAGTTTTTTGTTAGTAAGATCATGATTTACCTTTATGATAACAAAAAAGTTCTGATTATTTTCTTGTACTTTAAAACGGAAGCTGTCCTCCGCCTTTGAGGCATCTATATTTTTTCGACCTAAATATTCATACTCCCTGATAGGGGCGCCTGAAAAATCCGCCTGTACCACCGCCATCGCAATTTTGCCGTACTTTTCATAATCTGGCTTCTGGGCATGGCTTGAGTCAGTAAAACTGACTAGAAAAAAAGCCATCATCAAAATAGAAACAATCGTTTTTTTCATTTGTTATCCTCCTGTTTATGTAGTTATTCTATTTTGCCCAATCATGATTCTCTTATGAGTTAATCATGGATTTTTCTAGCTTCTGTAGCTAGCTTAAGGCCCACCATTCGATTTCGTTTCCATTCTGTCTTAAACACGGATAATGGAGGACTCGTTTCACCCACAAGGTAACTTATTTCTATGGTCATGGCTGGACGATGGTAGGTTGTAATAAACCAATCAGTAAACCCGCCCCCTATTGCTTTTTTAGGTGGCTTTCCTAATTTATAGCCTGTTAATTTAGAGATTTTTTTTGCAATCTTTTTGTCCCGCTTGAGATGTTTTCCATTTTTATAGTTCCAGAAAATCTCTCTTCCCGCTGAATGATAAGCCACTGCAATTGAAGGGTTCACCTCTTGAATAAAATGGGTTAGTGCAATGACTTCATTAGCCTCAAGTGGCTTTTTCCCTTTATAAAATTGATAGTGTGGTGTTGAAGGCTTCTTAGGAAGCTTAGTCCAACCGGCAGGGTATTGCCTATTTAAGTCAATCCCCACCCCATTTGCTTTCCATCTTGTAAAGTCACTGGAGCCTTTATTCATGCTTTTAATACGGTCTCGTTGATCTTTTGGTATACCTTCGAAATGGTTTTGCTGAATTTCTGCACCATCTGGATTTAACATGGGGATAAACCAAATAGAAACATCATTAAGTATTGAGGTAGAGGTTAAAGGGTATTTCCTTGATTCCTGATAAGCATCCGCATAGGAATCCAGCATCTTCATTAAAAGCATGCATGTGATCCATTCCCGTCCATGATGGGTACCAACTAAAACGATATTCTTTTTCCCTTTACCGAGCTTGATTGCCCAAATATCTCTTCCAAAATGAGTGGTTCCAATGGATTTTACTTCTAATTTCCCTTTATGTATTTCCCTTAATTGATTGATGTCTCGTTCTAATCGTTCAAAGCTGTATGGTTTATTCGTTTGAACCACTTTAGCTTCCCCAACCGTTACAAAGGAAAATAGCATCAACATGATAATGCAAAGAATTTTTGCCATAGGACCTCCATTTATACAAGTAACGAATGATTTATACAGGTAAAAGTTGAAAACCTTATTAACAATGGGTGTCCAACATTTTCTGTGAAAGTTATCTGCAGAATGTCATACAATAATCTCAACTCCTAATAAGGAGGAGATAAAGGAAATGAATAAACTGGATTATGATCGGGCGTTATATTATACACACCGGTCTGAATGGGATAACTTGCTTATTTTAATGGTTCGGACAAAAGACCAATTTTTGTCCAAAAGAATTGAACAATTTCTTCATGCGTACAACTTTGAACGTGACTACACTGTAATTGAAACGAAACTCTATAATTTGCTTCGTTACATCGACCATGCAAACGAAACAATAGAAGCTGATCCAAATGAGATACCGATGTATAGTCTTTCCTGAAATAACAAGTGGATACAGATTAAAATGTGAGAATTTTTTACAACCGGACCAAAGAATTCCACCAAAAAAAACGGCTTCCATTTATGGTAGCCGTTTTTTACAGTTTTTTATCCTATCTTATCATTTTTAATAACTCCATTACGTACGGCAAAAAGAGCAGCCTGTGTCCGGTCAGCTAGCTCAAGCTTTGCTAAAACGTTGGAAACATGGGTTTTAACCGTCTTTTCTGTAATAAACAGCGATGAAGCAATTTCTTTATTACTTTTTCCGCTAGCTATCTCCTTAAGGACTTCCATTTCTCGTTTGGTCAACTCATCCAAATGGTTCCTGCCCTCATTTTGTTTCGAGGTGATATGGGTTAATAAATGAGTCGTTGCTTTTGGGTGCAATTGATTTTCGCCATTCATTAACATTTTTATTGCCCTTACTAGTTCATCGGGTTCTATATCCTTCAATTGATAGCCTGAGGCTCCCGCTTCAATAGCAGGTATTACATGATTCTGGTCCGAAAAACTAGTTAGTATCATTACCTTCATACTTGGATGCTTCGCTTTAATCTTCTGTGTTGCTTCAATCCCGTCCATTATTGGCATGACTAAATCCATTAAGACTAGGTCAGGCAATAATCGGTCTACTAACTCAACCGCTTCTTCCCCATTTTTTGCTTCTCCTACAATTTCAATATTCTCTTGTGTCTTTAAGAAAAACACCAAGCCTCTACGTACGACATGATGATCATCAGCTATTAGTATTCGAATACTCAAAATAATTCCCCCCTTAAAACGGAATACTGACCCGTAGCTTTGTCCCTTTATTTAGCTCACTTGCTAAATAAAAAGTACCGCCTAAAGACTCCGCTCTGTTTCTCATGCTTTTTAGACCGAGCGATGGAAGTTCTGCACCTTCATCATAAGTAAATCCACACCCACTGTCTTTTATTTCTATGGTTATTCTGCTATCACTTCCATGAACAAATAATTGAACATCAGATTGCTGTGAATGTTTTTTACAATTAGCTAATGCTTCCTGGCTAATTCGAAAAACAGCCTCTTCAATTCTGCTTGGAAGATTAATGACCCCGTTTATTTTTATGTTTGTATTTAATCCTAGCATTTCCCCGTAACTAGATAGTGCACTAACAATGCCTTGCTCTAACCCCTTTGGGCGCAACTGCCAAATAAGCGCTCTCATTTCATTTAATGCCTCTTGCGCTAAATCTTGAATATAACTAAAGGTTTCTTTCACTTCGTGGTCCTTTGTCATTTCTTTCCCCCCACGGGCAGTCAGGCTTAAGGAGAAAAGGAGTTGATTAACAGAATCATGTAGGTCTCTTGCTAATCTATTTCTTTCTGCCGTTAATGCAATTTCTTGTTCTTTTTGTGTTAGATTAATCCTTTTTAAGGCAGAGCCTATTTGCAAGGCAACAGATTCTAATAGTGCTAGCTCTTCATTGTTAAAGCTTGTTTTATTTGGTGAACCAACATTTAATAACCCAAATTTTTCTTTTCCTGCTTTAAGAGGGACAGTCGCATGATGGGTTAAACCCCATGTATCTCCTAACTTATGTTCAATTGCATCTTCCAATCGCATACATTCAATAATATTGGTTGCCTTATCTATCCGACCTTTATTGTAGCGGTTAATGCACCAGCAATCTCCACTGCACATGGGGGCATACTGGTTGACGGATAATGCTGGGGGGAGATTTTCTTTCGCAGCAAGTGTAAAGGAGCCGTCATCATCAATAAGAAAGATCCAGCCAGTTTGTAAGCCGGTTACATGTAAAAGCTTCTTTAGAACTTCTGAAAGTACATTTTTTACGTCTGTTCCTTGGTTCAGTAACTCGGCAATTTCTTTTAAAATTTGTAAATCGGAATGGTGACACGTACTCATAAACAATCCCCCTGAAAATTCCAACTCTTGCAATTATTATAACTCTTTTCTTCTGCTGATTCCTTAGAAAAAAGTATGTTTTCTTCTACGACTTAAGTCGGAAAGAATAGAGGCTGACATTGTAAGTAACGGGTTCCAATTCAATGTAAAGGTATTTTGGATATCGGGAGATTGGCTATTTACTTTTGATGAAGGACAAAAACCTAAAGGAAAATAAATAAAATTGTCCTTCATCACACCGATGAAGGACAAAACCTGAGAAAATTTCATAAAATTGTCTTTCATAACACCGATGAAGGACAAAACCTGTGGAAATTTCCTAAAAATTGTCCTTCATCACACCGATGAAGGACAAAACCTGTGGAAATTTCCTAAAAATTGTCCTTCATCACACCGAAACCTGAGAAAATTTCACAAAATTGTCCTTCATAACTTCGATGAAGGACAAATCTCTTCTTTCATTTGAAAATACTTCTATGAGCCAGCCTCTAATATTATGCTATTGGATATTGCTGTGCGAATGGATGGATGACAATTTCATCAATTAACATATGTTTTGGTGCAGACGCCATGTAAACAACTGCGTTTGCTATATCTTCGACTTTTAACCAATCTTTTTTCTCTGGCAAACCTTGGGTAGATTCCGCAAAGTATGTATCCACCATACCAGGATTAATGGTTCCAACTCGTATTCCATATTCCCGAACTTCCTGGGCAACTGATCCTGAGAAACCTTGTACAGCATATTTCGTTGCTGTATAGGCAGCTCCATTAGGAATCGTATAACGAGCAACGTCAGATGAAATCGTAATAATGGTTCCGGCCCTTCTTTCCTTCATATGTGGAAGGACAGCCTTTGTCGCTAAGAACACCCCTTGAACATTTACCTCAAATACCTTTTTCCATTCTTCAAGAGTAACTTCCTCTGTTAATTTAAAGAAGCCCATACCTGCGTTATTTACTAGTAGATCAACCGATCCGTAGACTTCAATTGTCTTGTTGACTACATTCTCCATATCCTCTTCTTTCGAGACATCGGCTTGGACAGGAGTAATATCTGAAAAGCCCATTTCCTTTAATTCCTCTGCTGTTTTTAGAATTTGGGAAGAGCTTCCAACAATAGTTAATTTCATTCCTTGTTCAGCTAGTTTTACGGCAATTTCCCTGCCAATTCCACGCGATGCACCGGTTATAATAGCAATTTGATTTTGTAGCATGATTATTTCTTCCTTTCGTGATGAGTTTCATCGTTGTTTTTTACTCTTAACGTTCTTGAATCATTTTCATTTTTCTTTCCACTACATCCATAAAGTCTTTTTCCACTGCTTGGAGTTTCAGCTTACTATCCTCCAGTCGATCACTGTTTACACCAAAGTAGAATTTAACCTTTGGTTCAGTGCCTGATGGTCTTAAGCAAATCCAAGTACCGTCATCAAAGGTATATTTTAGCACATTAGATTTAGGTAGTTGAATCTTTTCTTCTTTCTTATTAGTTAACCGAATACCAGTTAAATAATCCTCCGTTGAGGCGGTCTTTAAGGAACCTAGATTAGTTAATGGCTCCTGTCGGAAGGAGGCTAGTAGACTTTGAATCATTTCTGCTCCTTCTTTCCCCTTTAATGTTAACGAACGAAGGCCTTCCTGATAAAAACCGTATTTTTCAAACACCTGCATCATTCCATCATAGAGGGACAAGCCTTGTTTTTTATAAAAGGCACAAACCTCTGTGGCTAAGAGCGCAGCCTGAATGGCGTCCTTATCACGGGCAAAGTCGCCGATAAGGTACCCATAGGACTCTTCATAACCAAATAAGAAGCTATGGTCACCTGTTTCTTCATACTCTTTTATTTTCTCAGCAATAAACTTGAAACCTGTTAAAACGTCAATCGTTTCAAGGCCATACGCCGTGGTAATTCTTCTTCCTAACTCAGAGGTAACAATCGTTTTTAAAACTACACCATTTTGTGGCAATGTACCTTTTTCTGTTTTCTGAGATAGGAGATAATCAAGCAATAATGCCCCTGTTTGATTTCCCGTCAGAACGACATACTCACCTTCTTCATTACGTACCGCGATTCCAAGACGGTCTGCATCTGGATCGGTTGCAATTAGTAGGTCAGCTCCCACTTTAAAACCATCGCGAATAGCTAATTGGAAAGCAGCATGTTCTTCTGGATTAGGACTTTTCACTGTAGAAAATTCGGCGTCAGGAAGCTCCTGTTCCTTTACAACTATTACATTTTTATACCCTAATGCAGAGAGTGCAGAGCGAACCGGCTTATTGGCTGTTCCGTGTAATGGGGTAAAAACCACTTTAACCTCGGCTTCTTCTGAGAGATTGGGATTCTCAGAAATCGTTTTGAGCTTTTCTATATAAGCTTGGTCTATTTCTGAACCGATTGTTTTAATTAATCCAGCTGCTCTTAATTGATCTTCACCGTAGACTTCGATCAATAGTTCGTTTTCTATTTCATTGACCTTTGAAATGACCTGATCAGCACGATTGGGTGGAAGCTGACCACCATCTGCCCCATACACTTTGTACCCATTATACTCCGGTGGATTATGGCTGGCAGTTATGACAATACCAGAAAAGGCATGTAGGTACCTTAAAGCAAAGGAAAGTTCCGGGGTCGGTCTTAATTCATCAAATATATAGGTTTGAATTCCTTTAGTTGCCAGTGTTTTGGCAGCCTCCAAGGCAAATTCAGGAGACTTATGACGTGAATCATAAGCAATAACCACTCCTCTTTGTTTCGCTTCTAATCCTTGTTCCTCTATGTATGCAGCTAAACCTGCTGATGCTTTACGAACTGTATAGATGTTCATTCGATTTGTACCAGCACCAATCTCACCGCGCATTCCGCCTGTTCCAAATTCTAAATTCTTATAAAAAGCCTCTTCAAGTTGTTTTTCATCATTCTTCCACTCTTCTAGTTGAGCTTGTAATTCAGCATCTAAGCCATCGAACTCCATCCAGCTTTTTGCCACTGTTTTCCAGTCCATTTGTTCCCCTCCTTCATCTATTTACTATTGTTTCTAAGTCATCGCTTGATACTCCTTTAAAAATCACTCGAAATAAGCCGACAAATTTTGCGAAAAAGAAAAAAAAGCCTGATTTCCATCAGGCTTAATTCGTTCGTACCTATATTATTAATTCATTATCCGCTTTTGTGTAAATACTAAGCATTGTTTGTCTCATGCTCTTCACACTGAGAAATTGTTCGAAATCAAAAGGAAAGGATAATCCAAATTCCTCAAGAGTAGCTACATTCTTATCGTATAGTGCAGCATATTGTTCATCCAGTGGAGAAGATTCAAGAATGGAAATTAATGTTTGTATACATGTCATTACCTGAAAAGCATCTTTTAATGTGCTAAAATCTTCAGTAGGACGTAAAATTCCTAATTGTTCAAATTGACAAATCTCTTCGTCACTAAAATAGAGGGGAAAAATATTAGAGTAAATGTACCTCACCAGTTCATTGATTTCTTCTTCTTGACTTGGTGTCGAGGCAAAAACAATTTTCACTTATAACCCACCTTTGCCATCGCTATATTCTATCGTCTTTTATAAAATAAGAATAACATAATTTACGAGGATAATCGGTGGTAATTGTAACCACATAGAAAAGCGGATGCGCCTTGGTCAGCCCCGACAGGCAAATGTTCTTCGGCAAGAAAAGTCCGTATTTTGACTTTTATTGCCGAAGGTTATTTGACCCGAGGGGCTAGGCGCTGAAGCTAGACACATAGAAAAGCGGAAGCGCCTTGGTCAGCGCCGAAATAAGGAGATATATATGCTTAAAACAATGCGTAAGGGTGAATGGTTTCATATCGTTGTCCCTAATGAATGGCAAGGAAAAACACCAGAAGAGGTTTTCCGTCAAATTTGGGAAGCTCCTAAGAAATTAACTCATAGCTTTAGAATGGAGAATTCGGTGCTTTTAGATGGTAGCCGGATCAATTGGACTTTACCATTACATGCTGGTAACGTATTACAACTTAAACTGTTTGTTGAAGAACCGCTTACTGTTATCCCTCAATTCCATGATATTGACGTACTCTATGAGGATGACCATTTACTGGTAGTAAATAAGCCCCCATTTATGAATACTCACCCAAATGATATTTCGACCGACCACACTACACTGATTAATGCTCTTGCTTTTTACTTACAGTCAAAGGGTGAAGATAGAAATATCCGTCAAATCCATCGGTTAGATCGTGATACTTCAGGGGCAATTTTGTTTGCCAAGCACGCCTTGGCAGGAGCAATTTTAGACAAGATGCTTGAAAAAAGGGAAATAAAGAGAACATATATAGCTGCTGTTCACGGTCTGGTAAGACCAAAAAAAGGACGAATTAATAAGGCAATTGGCCGGGATCGCCACCATGCGACGCGAAGAAGAGTGTCCGATTCTGGACAGGAAGCTATTACTAATTATCAGGTACTAGCAGAGGATAAAAATAAACAATTTTCGATTGTAAGATGCTGGCTTGAAACTGGGAGAACCCATCAAATAAGAGTCCATTTAAGCCATTTAGGTCACCCTTTAATCGGTGATACACTTTATGGTGGCGGGGAAATGGTGAATCGGCAGGCACTGCATGCCGCGAAGCTTGAATTCCATCATCCTCTAACCCAGGAATTAATTACATGCCATGCCCCTATTCCAGATTTACAAAACCTGTTTCAATCCATCGATATTTACTCGTTGTAGTTCAAAAAATAATAAGAAGAAAAGCCTCCCAATTTAGGAGGCTTTTCTAGATCCAGGTATTTTTTGTATTAATCGGCTTTTCTGAAAGCTCTCATTACAAAGCTTAAAAGAAGAACTAACACTGCAGCTCCAATTATTGCGGGAATTATAGCAAAGTCAGCTACATGCGGACCCCAGTTTCCTAAAATTGCTGTCCCAATCCATGCACCAACAAAACCAGCAATAATGTTACCTATAATTCCACCAGGGATATTTCTTCCAACAATAAGCCCAGCTAACCAACCAATCACTCCGCCTACAATTAATGCCCAAATAAAGCTCACTTTAGAACACTCCTTTTTAGTATTCATCATTTCACTTATTTATTAGCATTTCCCACTTCTCAGGCAGTAGTGGAAAGTTAATTCTTGCTGCCTGTACTAATAAAGTACCCATTTTTATTTTTTATACTCCTCGAAGAACAAAACAAAAATAAAATAAACAAACTTTATACATAAATTATTAAACCTAGGCAAAAGTAAAAAAGAACTTTATTCAGCAAAACTTAGTTATCAGAAAATTCTAATGTTAAGTTTTTGTAAATTTCGTAAAGATGGTTTCTTTTTTCGACATATTTCATATAAAATATCATAGGGTTGTACATATTTAATTTAATGGGGGTCATCCACATGGCATTAAAGAAAACTGATAAGTTCTCAGTATTACTTAGCAAAATTTCCGCTAACTTAAAAGAAAGTACAAATTTCTTTACAGAATACAAATTAAAAAACGTAAGTGACTTGAAAATCTTCTCTGAGAAAATGAAGGAATTAGAAACTAAGGGTGACTCTTTTGTACATGAAGTCATTAAAGAACTGAATGATGCCTTCATTACTCCAATCGAACGCGAAGACATCCTACACCTTGCTATGAGTATGGATGATGTCCTTGACGGTCTTGAAGGATGTGCGGCACTATTTGAAATGTATTCAATTACAAATGCTGATAACTTCATGATTCAATTCGTAGATGCCATTCAAGGAAGTGTCCATGAAATTGATAAAGCTGTAGAATTACTTTCCAATAAAAAACTAGCTCAAATTCGTGAACATGCAATCAAAATTAAGGATTTTGAATCAAAATGCGATAATATCCTGCGTCAGTCTATTAAGAATTTATTCACTGTTGAAAAAGATCCTATTCGTATTATTCAATATAAAGAAATTTATGAAGAACTTGAGGATATCGCGGACTTCTGTCAAACGGTTGCTAATACTTTAGAAACCATCATTATGAAAAATGCATAAGGAGCAAAAATATGAGCCTTGTTTTAATTTTAACCATATTAATCGTTATTGGCGCTCTTGCATTTGATTTTATTAATGGTTTCCATGATACTGCAAATGCGATTGCTACCTCTGTTTCAACAAAAGCATTAAAACCACGCCAAGCTATCTTGTTGGCTGCCGTAATGAACTTTGTAGGTGCCCTTACATTTACGGGTGTTGCAAAAACAGTTTCTAAGGATATTGTTGATCCATTCATGTTGCACAATGGTTCTGTTGTTATTCTCGCGGCATTACTTTCAGCTATTTTTTGGAACTTACTTACTTGGTATTTTGGAATCCCAAGTAGTTCTTCCCACGCAATTATTGGTTCAATTGCTGGTGCAGCAATTGCAGCAGAAGGCTTTAATGTCTTAAACTATACTGGGTTTATAAAAATCTTAGAAGCACTTATCATTTCACCGTTATTAGCTTTTGTGATTGGTTATATCATTTATAGTATTTTTAAGGTTGCATTTAAAAACTTTAACTTAACGAAAACCAATCGAAATTTCCGATATATTCAAATTGCCACTGCGGCATTACAATCTTATTCACACGGGACAAACGATGCTCAGAAATCAATGGGTATCATCACTCTCGCTTTAATTGCCAACAACTATCTGAATCCAGAAGCAGGAATCCCATTCTGGGTTCAATTATCCTGCGCCATTGCAATGGGATTAGGTACTTCTATTGGTGGATGGAAAATTATTAAAACGGTTGGCGGTAAAATCATGAAAATCCGTCCAATTAACGGTGTTGCAGCAGATTTAACTGGAGCAGCGGTAATTTTTGGTGCTACTTTTGTCCACTTACCTGTAAGTACTACACATGTTATTTCTTCAGGGATTTTAGGGGTTGGTTCTGCTCACCGCCTAAAAGGAGTTAAGTGGGATACTGCACAGCGTATGCTGATTACTTGGGTCATTACCCTTCCTATTACTGCACTTATAGCAGGAATCAGTTATTTTATTCTAAATTTATTCTTTTAAGATTGAAAAGCGGCTGAAATCTTTCAGCTGCTTTATTTATTGTTTCTACTTCTAAATGATGAACTCCCACATATTTTAAATGTAAAAGGACAAGTTTGGGGCTGATCTAATATATGAAACAAAAAATCGCTGCCATGCTACTTGGGAGTTTATTACTAAGCCTTGGAGTAAATGGCTTCTTAGTTCCATACCAACTCTTAGATGGTGGTGTCATCGGGTTAGGGTTAATTATTCACTACTTTTATGGCTGGCCAACTGGACTGAGTATCATTTTATTAAGTTTACCTCTCTATGTCCTTGCGTGGTTTTTCGAGAGACGTTATTTTTTTTATAGCCTCCATGGGTTAATTATTTCATCCTTTTGTATCGATTTATTTTCTTTTATTAATGGAAAGATTCATCTTGATATACTGCCAAGCACAGTTATAGGCGGGATTCTCGTTGGAATAGGTATTGGCCTTATGCTTCGTTATGAAACAAGTACAGGAGGTACAGATTTATTAGCTCAAATATTAACTAAATTCACTTCAATCAATATCGGTATTATTATTTTTTTAATTGATGGTCTAGTTATTACAAGCGGCATTCAAGTCGTTGGACTAGAAAAATTTTTCTACTCCCTTCTTACCATCCTATGTGTTGGCTTAATGACAACTGTTACGGTTTCTCGAAGACCCGAAACAAATTAACCTACTTTACCTCAGGAAAGAGGCTGGCTCCATTGTTTGGAGCCAGCCTCTTTTCACTGCAAATTACTACTTGACCGTCTATTTTTGAAGTTTGGGAATACAACAATAAAAGTGCTTCCTTTTCCTAGTTGGGATTGAACAGTTATTTCACCACCATGAGCAAGTACAATCTCTTGGGCGATGGCTAAACCTAAACCAGTCCCCCCAATTTTCCTTCTATCCGAGTTATCCACGCGATAAAATTTTGAAAATAACTGGTCAATTGAATCTTCTGGAATGCCCAATCCGTTATCCCTTACGGCAATTTTTAATTTCCTATCACTTTTAAAGACTTGAACTTTTATATTCCCGCCTTCTGGAGAATATTTGATAGCATTATTTATTAAATTAGTAAAAACTTGAATGATCTTTGTCTGGTCACCCCGTATGACGGGATGGGCTACAAAAGCTTCAAGCGTAATATCATGGTATGTGGTTGTCATTTGCTGAACCTCAATTACATTCTCAAGGAGCGGTACGATTTCAATATATCTTTTCTCATACGATTGTTTACCTGACTCCAAACGCTGCAGGTCGAGGAAATCGTTGATTAAGGCAGTGAGTCGCTTGGCCTCATTAAAAATAGTGCTTAGATATTTTTCTTTCCTCTCTGGTTTTAATTCACGATGCAGCATTAATTCGGAAAAACCTAGAATACTTGCTAATGGGGTACGTAATTCATGGCTAACCGTGTTAACCAATTCTGATTTCATTTTCACAAGTGAATCTAATTCCTTATTTCTTGCAATCAATACCTGCTCATTTTCTTGAACCTTTTCAACCATTTTTTGAAAGGCATATGATAATGCACCAATTTCATCCTCACGATTCAAATAGGTAGGTATGACCGCATCTTTTCCATCAGCAATATCATTTGCAGCAAAGGTAAGTTGGGTTAAAGGCTGTCCTACCTGCTTTAACATTAATCGAATAATCCTTAACAATAACAACAGAATGAAAAATATAAATAAAACAAAACCAATTTGAATATATGTTTTAATTCTTATTAGTTTTTGATAGAGAGTCTCACTCTCTTGATCGATATCATGCAAATAAGCAGTCATCAACTGTCTGAATTGAATAACTCTCGCTGTTCCTTGTTTATTTGCTATGTTTGCCACTTCTTCTTTATTTCCCGTTTCATATTCGTGAATGACTTTGGGAAGCGTGTCTTTAAAATAATATTGTGTAAAATCATGAATAGTAGCAAGTAGTTGTCGATCTTGCTTAGTTGTTGCATGTTTAGTTAGTTCAATGACCTGACTCTTTATTTTAGGCTCTTGTGCCAGTGCATTATCTCTCAAAGTTGGATTATCATAGGCAATATACCCTCGAATATCGAATAATGCTTGATTAAAATAATCATTTACTTCCACTGCAATTTTCTGTTTTGCTTTTAGTTCATCACGCTTTGTAATATAGGAGTTATTTAAAAAGTTTTGTGTTGCCAATAATAGCGTTGAACCGATAACAAAACAAACAAGAAAGAGTCTTGTGAGTGTGACGAATCTTTTTACTAAACTTCTTTTAAAGACTTTACTTTTCATTAAAGATTTCCTCAACCATTTGCAAAAGCTGACTTGGGATAAATGGTTTTGTCATGTAATAATCAGCGCCTGCTTCAAACACCTTCTCTTGTTCGAATTGCTGACTTTTTGCAGATAACATCAAAATTTTTGTATCGGTATGTTCAATCACCGGCTTAATCTTCTGAATGACTTCGAGACCCGTTAAAAAAGGCATCATATAATCCAATATAATTAGATCGTATGAATTCCGTTCAATGAATTCTAAAGCCTCTAGACCATCTTCTGCTTCATCTACTTGATAATCCTTTTCCTCGAACGTATCAATAATCAGCATTCTTAATATTTCTTCATCTTCAGCTAATAAGATTCTTTTCACTTCAAACCATCCTTTATGTCTGTCTTAAGGAACGTGTCTGCCATGATTTGATAGGATTTCTTCAACCGTTCAAAATAGAGAGGTGAATCCCATGGCTTCCAACTATACAAATAACTATCTTTTTGACGGACAAGATTTCCATTTGCTTTCGGATATGTTTGTTGAATTTTCTCTTCTTTTGTTGTTACAATGGCTGCTCTAATTCCTTTTGTTTCTACACTACCGGTTAACCCTTGTTTCCAAAAATCCCCCATTACTTCTCTTAAGCTTGGATCTTTAAAGTTTAATAGCTGCCAAGGAATACGCAACTCAATATTTTTGTTATTACTACTAATACTAACATCCGTTAATGAATCAAACTTTTTATTTGTAGGGTTAGCATTTCCAAAGCGTAGTACACCTGTTTCATAACTCTGAAATGGAATAACCGTATTCGTTGTGGGAATGGTTAACTTCTTGTTTAACGCCAAACGAATAGGATGAAAGATGCCATTTTCCTTCTTGTTAGCATAAGGCTCTTTTGGAACCATATGTAAAAGTGCAGCATACTTAAAGTAGAATGTGTCATAATAGCTATCTACCATTACACGTGAATCATTAGGTCCTAAAATTTTAACTAAAAAATCAATTCCATAGTCTGAATGGATCTTGGAATCCTTCGTTAACGAAATAGTAGACTGGCCTTGGTTATCTATTGTATCTAATAACAAATAAATTCCATCCTGTTGAAAGTCCACTGGCTGATTATACTTTAATTGAAAATAAACATAGCCACTGTTAGTGGTCATACGTACTTCACTTAAAGAGTCCTCCCTGTTGCTTGAATGATAAATAGGTTTAACACCTGCTAAGTCCCAATCATGGGTTTCACCATCAACAATAATCTCTGTTTCCTTCTTCCCAGGTTCAAAGCCAAGTAATCCAAAGTGCTGTTCATTGGTTTGTTGGTTATCCCAGTAAGGCCTGCGATCCGGATTATCAAAATCCATGGTATTCCACGTTCGCTTAAACCACTCATCCTGCCAGGTAAAGACAAGACCGCCCGCATAACCTTCACTTACAATGGACTGATATAACTGGCGATCAATCTTTCCTTGGTCTTCTTCTGAATGAAATCCTTGATTCATTCCATTTGTATTCTTGTGTGTTAAGCCTCTGGAGGAGGGCACCCCGAACTCTGCTACTAATACCGGCATGTTATGGGCTTCACGCAGTTCATGTAAATATCCTGCATAATTGCTTTTCTTCCCACTTGAATCAACATAGCTGAAATATTTCGGTTCATAGTTAAGAAAGTCAGGATAATATGGATAAATATGATAGGAAGCAAACAATCCTGCATGAAAATTATTCGTTGCTACAATATGATTGGGATTGATTGAAACCATATCTTCTGTCTCAAGCGGCTCACTCGGATGACTCAACATGTCTGTCGTTACCCAGTTGGTAAAACTAAGAGAGTGCTGCCATTGATAGTGCTTTGACTCATAATCTGAAGAATAATCAAGTAACCCTGCAAGCCATATTTCAAAAGGATTGCCTTTTTCCGTTTTGAAGTATTTTCCACTGTATTGTCCAATAGCAGCATGCTTTGCATTTGTATTGGTTACCATGGAAGGGTCCCACTCGGTTCCTATAATCATTCCAAGTACATATTTAGAAATATCATATTTATAAACGCCCGAGGCATGTCCTGGACGGGACGGCAATTCAGCGTTTCCATGAATAATATCAATCATATTTTTAATTTCTAATCTTGCATCCTCAACGTTCTCGTTTGCAAATGCATCTTGAGTACGAATCAGACTTTCCTCATTCACCCATGTTCCATGCATGATATACAGCGGTTTTTTTGCCATCAGGTTGTATTCGTAAAAGGCTTCATAAAACTGAGGGGGATGGATGGTATACACCCTGATTGCATTCGCATTCATCGCACCTATTTCTTTAAACCAGCGGAAGTATTCCTCTTTTGTAATGGCTGTTTCCCCAGGGAAATACCCTGGCTTACCAATCCCCATATTGACCCCTTTAATCAAGAAATCCTGCCATTTTCCATCTTTTTGTATTTGAATATAGGAATCTCCTGTTTTTGAATTAAAACTTATTCCGTCTTGTTTAACCAATGATACTTTTTCTTGCGTGCTAACTTGATGTAAGCCATTTTGAAGAATATCCTTCATCAATGGCACATAGGTTCTCCAGTAGAAGGAATCCCTTGCCCCAATCGTTCTTTTCCAAGTATCAAAGCCCTTTGTTTGATAAATTTCTGGAACCTCTGCTTCATCAGCATAATCCCCGGAAAAATAATAAGACGAATATCTAGCATTTTTGTGATAAATGACAGCAGGGAACGTGGAAGGTATACCGTAACCTTGTAACTGCTTTTTGGCTTCCTTTGTTACTGGAAGGCTGTAATTGGCTAATACTTCGGTATGATTTTTCGGGCTTATAATATCAAACCAATACTGATAAGTGCCTTTCAAATTACTTGTGAAATGTTTTTTCCCATTTTTCGTCAAACTAAAGAGAAGACCATCATCCTTAATCTCTTCTTTACTAATAACCACAATAAAATTACTTTTACTTACAAAAACAAATCCTTCTCCACTAAATGTCCATTTCTTGTTTTGTTCTTTATAATGTGTTTTCACCCATTCAGGAACTTCTGACCCGCTAAGTTCTGAAAAATAACGGCCAATCCATCCTGACCATTCTACGTTTAATAAATTGGAGATTTTGTCCTTAGCCTGCTCTGATGTTGGACTAGCAAATGTATTAAACTCTGCTATTAATGTTTTACCTTTAGAACTTAATAGTGCCCTTTCAATTTGATTGATTTCGCTTGATGTTAATCCTCCATAGATTTTTTCTGATTTTTCACCTGAAGGATTTTGAGCAAAAAAATCTTTCTCATATACTCCATATTGGTCGGTTAAATAAAATACATCATATGGGTTTAAGTTTTTCGGTAAAGAGGAGATTGAATATTTCTGATCTTTTTTTGGTTCGAACCCTTTGTAATCAGTAGCCTTTGAATACGGTTGAAGTCCGTTTTTAAAGTATTTCGCATTATTTAAAATCCAGACTAACCCCTTATGCTCCCGATACGATTGGTTGGGAACTGTTTTATCTAAAATTAGTACATTTAACTTGTTTGGGGGCTGAATCTTCCATAGCCAAAAGGGGCTAGTTATAATAATGATCAATGCTATGGTATAGATGATAAGATACGTTTGTTTTTTCATTCTGAAACACCTTTTCTTTTCATTTCTCCCCAGCTTTTATCACCTATCACCATCTGCCATATTCCTTCACATCTCCAAAGTACGGTTAGTGGCCGATACCATAGCGTCTCTGTTAGAGAATATAGAAAAAGCTTGATTATATCTGACACTTTCGGGTATTTTGTTAAACTCCACTCTTCTAATAAAACGGCAGCCATTGAAAAAATGGATCCGTATAAACAAGATAAAAGAAATAGTAA
This sequence comes from Neobacillus phoenicis, assembly GCF_047302305.1. Lineage (NCBI taxonomy): Bacteria > Bacillati > Bacillota > Bacilli > Caryophanales > Bacillaceae > Neobacillus > Neobacillus phoenicis. Next base: position 4,678,177 of record NZ_CP154847.1, read on the forward strand.
AATAGAATATTCAATGTAGATTCCCCCGAGGAATATACATAAAATCATAAAAATATAGCCGGATAATTCCACAATCGGCCCAAAAAACTCAACAATCCAAAAGTACGGAAAAGCTAGGAACCCTATTGAACCATATTTAGGATTAAAGGTTAATTTTCTATGTGTCCATAGGCTCTCAAATAACCCTCTGTGCCAGCGTCGTCTCTGTCTCCGTAAATAGGTAAAGTCTTCTGGAACCTCAGTCCAACAAACAGGGTCAGGGACATATACAATTTTCTTTTTTTGCCCTTTCTCCTTTAAAAGACGATGCATTCGTACAACTAATTCCATATCTTCACCAACATTATCCACCCGGTACCCACCCGCAGCAATCACCCAATGCTTTGAAAAAACACCAAATGCACCTGAAATGATTAAAAGAAGATTATGCCTACTTAAACCTATTCTGCCCATTAGAAATGCACGTAAATATTCAATGATTTGCATCACCACTAGAGGCTTGTCAGATAGCCCAATTTTATGAATATGACCATTTTGAATTTGGCAGCCATTTGCTATTCTCACGCTTCCACCTGAAGCAATGACCTCTTCATTTGAATCAATAATAGGCTTCATAACCTTTAAGAAGGCATCTTGTTCCAAAACAGAATCACCATCTAGTGAGCAAAAGTAGGGATAATGAGAAAAATTCAAACCTACGTTTAAGGCATCTGCCTTTCCTCCGTTTTCCTTATCAACAAGAAAAAGATTCGAAAGGATATCAGATTGGTATATTCTTTTAATCGGTTTCGAGTCCACTTGTTTTCTAATGACTTTTTTTATTTCCTTCATTTCATAATGCTCAATCATCTTTTCAAGTGTGTGATCGGTAGACCCGTCATTTACAACAATGATTTCATAGGTTGGATAATTAACACTTAATAAAGACCGAACGCTCTGGATAATCCCTGCCTGTTCATTATAAGCCGGGACTATAATGGATACGGGCTTCGTATAAAATTCATCCATATAATCTTCGTAGGCCTGTACTCTGTCCAGCTGGTATTCCTTCCTTAGTTGAAATAAAGAAATAACCAAAATGGCTGTGTAAAAAACAATAACGATTACCATATAAACGGCTATAAACCAAGCAAAAACCGCTACAATATCTCCCCAATGAAAAATCATGGTTATACTCCTTTATGAAGCCATTCCCAGGCCATATCTTTCGCGAAAACATCATTCGATGTTTCTAAGACGGAACGCAATATTTCTTTTCCATCAGTAAATTGATCAATTGCTTGTCCAGCTTGAGAACGGACCCACCAGGATTGATCATGCAACAACTCAATTAATCTTTGGATTCCTCTTTCTTCCTTTAAAGAACCTATTAATTTGGCTGCTACCATTCTTTCTTCCCACTTATTGGAGTATAAAAGTTCTAAGTACGGCTCAACGTCTTTTACATAGCCGATTTCCGCCAATGCCTTTAATGCCCTGAGTTTAATTTCCCCTGTATAGCTTTTAAAAATCCTCTCTAAAAAAGAGAGATACATCATATCTCTTTTCAGGGAAATGATATCAAGAATAGCCTTCTGTAGGGATATACTGCTTTTATGAAAATGGAGAATAAATTGATCGAATTGTCTAGGTTCCGTACGAATTAAAATATTTCGGTAATCATATTCAGATAAATGGTCATACTCCTTTGTAAGGAATTCAAATATCTGCATGGAGTGAAACTTGGCAAGAATTCTTAACACATGGACAAGTTCCTCACGAGAAATTCGTTTCCTACTTAATAATCTTGATACGTCTTCTCGAAGATGACTCATTTGAAAATCCTCAATATGATATAGCGTATTCATCCGTGTACTCCATCTTTTGCTTTTCAGTTGTCTTCTATAATATTCCGTTAAATATAATGAAGCGAGTTCAGACAAACGCGATTTTTCCTCTTCCCCTTCAAGTACCGTAGAATACCTGCTAAGCAGCTCCTCTATCGCCTTTTGCTGCAGTGCTGTTTCTGGAGTAAGTCCCCTCGCATAACTTCCTTCTGTTAACATACTAAAAAGGAGAGGATTATATTGTTCTTTGTAATGACTAATCCTCTCCCTTCTCTTTATATCAACTGCTTTTCGAATAGTTAAGTATCCTAACAAAATGAACAACATGCCAAAGATGGAGAACATTAAGATTGAAAGGAAAAACAATTCAAGATTTTGCATCCTATTTCATCCTTTTGATAAGCCGCTGTATTCTTGCTTGTAGTTCTTTTATACTGAATGGCTTGGTTACATAGTCATCGGCACCAAGCTTTAGTGCTCTCTCAATATCGGACTCACTTTTTCTTCCAGTTAACATTAAGACATGCAATTTCTTATCCTTTTTTTGTCTTTTCACCTTTTGAAGTATTTCTATCCCGTCCATTACAGGCATCACACCGTCTAAGATTAAAAAGTGCTCCCCTGATTCTTCAATCCGTTTCGATTCAAAAAATTGAATTCCATCTTCGAATGCTTCTAGGTCTAATTCAAAATGCTCAAAATCCATAACCTTAAGGATTCGTAACAACATCGTTCGTATGATGGCGTCATCATCAATAATCGAAACATACAATGTTTTTTTCGAAAGTTCGATTGATGATTGATTAATCACTTCAACTCTTGCTCTACCATTTTTCTTCGCTTGATATAAAGCTTGATCCGCTATTTTTAAGGCCTCTTCTAGCAGAATTTCTGGATTATGAATGGTAAATACTCCAGCGGAAAAAGTAACGGTAAACATTGATCCATTTTTTTCAAAATTGATCATACTAAACTTTTTTAATAGACGGGTAACAATCTCAACAGCATCATTTTGAGCAGTGTCTTGAAAAAGGATGATAAACTCTTCTCCTCCATATCTAAATACAATATCCGAACTTCTTGTATGCTCCCTTAAAAAGTCAGCAAATGTGGAAAGAACATAATCCCCTGTGAGATGGCCGAATGAATCATTGATCTGTTTAAAATGGTCAAGGTCTATGATGGTCATACTAAATAGTTGTTTATTCCGAATTAACTCCTTCATATTCCTGTTAAAAACATCATTTAGAAATTTCCGATTGTAAAGTTTCGTAAGCTCATCTAACATCACGGATTGGTCGTACAATTTCTTTCGTGTTAGAAGCCGTTCTACCCGGACGGTTAATTCCTCTAAATCAATTGGTTTTTCAATAAAGTCATCTGCCTCCATCTTGTAGGCCTTCAATCTTGTTTCCCGGTCATTTAAAAGACTGATCATAATTTTAGGAACAAATTTCTGCTTGTTATGCTCATTCAAATCATGGAGGACTTGAAACCCACTGACGTCAGCTAAATTTATGTCAATAATTACACAATCAGGATTTAAATCATAGTAATGAGCTATTGCCTTCTCTGGAGTGGTGTTTGCTGCAACCATCCAGCCTTTTTCCTCAAACGTATCCTTTAACAAGATAAGCATAGAAACATCATCATCAATAATTTGGATTAGAGGGAGATGGTCTTCGTGACGAATTTCTTTGTTTTGTCCTATTTCATAGAAGTTTTCAAATTCATAGGAAAGATTAATTAAATCACCAAGAAAATTCATTAACTCCTCTTTTTCCCATTGTTTATGATCTGTTTCTTCTATTTGTTCAATTAGTCTCCCTGAAAGTTGGTGAAGCCCTCCCAGTTGAAGGGTTCCTGAACTTCCATGGACCGAATGTAGAAATCGATATACCTCTGAATTGGAAATATGTGATTCTTCCTTTACTTCAAACCACATGGAAATTTGACTCTTTATCTTTTGAAAAAGTAAATTCTTATATTTTGTAAAATCCATATCCTCTACACCCTACAATCCATAAATAGTTCTATTCGTGTTCAACTATTATTCCCAATATCTTTGTTCCTTGTGTATATTGAGTTTATAATTTTTTGATTAATGATACAACGAATACCTACAAAAAAACGAAAAAAATGACAATTAAGGAAGAATTTTGTCGATTTTTTCGTTTATAGATAAAAAAAGACCCATTTACATGGGTACTTGATGTTTTCTTACTTTAGATTACGAATCTTATTTGTACAACTCTCCATTGCAGTGAGGATAGCTCCTCGAAATTGTTCTCTTTCGAGTGCTGCAACGGCTTCGATTGTTGCCCCACCTGGAGTACATACATTATCTTTCAATTCTCCAGGATGTTTACCTGTATCTAGAACCATTTTAGCTGCGCCAAGAACGGCCTGAGCTGCGAGACGATAGGCCTTATCCCTTGGTATTCCCTGTCTAACACCTCCATCAGCCAATGCTTCTATGAACATATATACGTACGCTGGCGATGATCCACTTATAGCAGGAATGGCATCCATTAGTTTTTCCTCGAGGCGCTCACTTTTACCAAAACAGTGAAATAACCTTTCCACTTCTCTGATTTCTTCCTCGTTAAGGACATCATTTGGACATAAGGCACTCATTCCTTCTCCCACTAGAGATGGGGTATTCGGCATTGTCCGAACGGCTTTTACTCGATAACCAAACCATTGTTTTATATCTGAAAGTGTAATGCCTGCTGCAATCGTTACAATAATAGCATCTTTCTGGATTTCCTCTTTAATTTCAGAAATAACCAATTCATGAATTTCTGGTTTAACTGCTAAGATCAGTATATCTGAAAATCTTGCTACCTCTTTATTATCTAGGGATGTGAGGATCCCATATTTATTTTCCACTTGTTTAATGGTTTTTTCAGACACAGCACTAGCCATTATGTTTCGTTTAGCAATTACATTTGAAGTGACTAACCCTTCCATCATTGCTTGCGCCATTTTCCCCGCTCCGATAAATCCTATGTTTTTATTCATTTCACTCAGCACCTATCTTCTACTTATACATTTCATTTTCCAATATAATAACTTTCTCTGAAAAATTGGTCCTACCAATTTCTTTTGTATTTTCTACTAACCGATAAATATTGTCACAACACTGTTTGGCACCTCTCACTAATAATGGAACGCCAATAAAATCAATATGTATACCTCTAGAAAAAAAGCCTCCCATTGACATAGCAAAGGGAACGGTTGGTGATGTATTGGAAAATATAATTTTCTCATCAAATTTAAATTTCTCTTGTAATAATAAACTAATAGCCTTCATTGCGGGAACAACATATTTATTTCTTTTCCGTCCTATCGAATAAACGGAGTGGCCTTCCTCATCAACTCCGTGGAAAATAAGCTTTCCAAAATCCTCCTTTGTTAATTTATTAAAATATTTTACATTTAAAATTTCTTCCGTTGTTAGTTTTCGTTCAGATTGAGGTAACTGCTTTAAGTGATAGGCCGCAGCCAATGAAGTCGTATGTGTCCCGCCATAATCATTATAAATATAAATCATCATATCATCCCTTAATTATATTACATAATAGTATGTTTATTTTTTTCATACTCAATGCGGGACGGACGACAAAAACAAAAAAAGAGAAGCTAATCTATCGATTAACCCCTCTTTTGTCATTATTTTACTTTTGTAAATCTTTTGGAGAAAACGCACCTGGAAGTAGGTCTCTTACTTGAATTTTTTGGACATCGCCTCTTAAATTCGTAAGAACGACTTCCATTTCAGGGTCACATAGCTCAGAAATCACTTGACGGCAAGCCCCACAAGGAGAAACTGGTCCCTCGGTATCTGCAACAACTACTAGTGAATCAAATTGGGTAACACCCTCTGAGTAAGCTTTAAACAATGCTGTACGTTCAGCACAATTGGTCATGCTGTAAGCTGCATTCTCGATGTTACAGCCATGAAAAACCTGACCATCTTTTGCTAATAAGGCTGCACCAACTTTGAAATTTGAATATGGCACATAAGCAAACTCTCTTGCTTTATTCGCTTCTTGGATAAGTTCTAGTTTTACCATCCTATTCACTCTCCGCCAGGGAATTTTAATGTTGAATTAACTTTGTAATCCAGTCAAGAACAATACCACCAAAATACACACCGAATACCCCAACTACAGCTGAAAACACAGGAGGTGCAGGTAAAGGTAATTTTAAAAACTTAAATAGCATACCAACAATTAAACCAGCAATTAATGCCATAATGACTTCTTTCATCTCGGTACCCTCACATTATATATTAGTAATTACTATAAGAAAGCTCACCTTTACTGATTGACACACCAGAACTTGCTCCAATTCGAGTTGCTCCTGCTTCCACCATTGCCAACGCATCTTCACGACTGCGGACACCACCAGATGCCTTTACACCGATTTCTGGGCCTACTGTTTCTCTCATAAGACGGATATCTTCCACTGTTGCTCCACCAGTTGAAAATCCTGTAGATGTCTTCACAAAATCTGCTCCGGCTTTAACAGATAGCTCACATGCTCGTACCTTTTCTTCTTTTGTTAACAGGCATGCTTCAATGATGACCTTAACTATAGCTTTCCCTTTTGCTGCTTCAACAACCGCACGAATATCTCTCTCAACCAATTCATCTTGTTGATCTTTAAGCGCAGCAATGTTGATAACCATATCAATTTCATTTGCCCCATTTTCAATTGCATTTGTTGTTTCAAATGCTTTTGTTTCTGGAGTAGATGCTCCTAGTGGGAAACCAATTACAGTACATACTTTTACTTCTGGAGTGTCTGCAAGCAATTCTGCAGCTGTACGAACCCATGTAGGGTTTACACAAACGGATGCAAATAAATATTCTTTTGCTTCTTCTACTAATGTAACAATCTCTTCCTTTGTTGCATCTGCTTTTAATAATGTATGATCAATCATTCTTACGACATTTTGTGTCATTTTAAAATCCCCCATATCTTTTTAATGAAATTTATATAAAAGATTAATAGTTTTTTATCACAATGTAACTATAACAAGTCCGTGAACATTTGTAAATACTTTTATGAACAAATGTAAAGAAATGTTCAAATTCTCGACCGACAACAAAAAAAAAACTGCCTCTATTGGCAGTTTTTTCACATTTACTTATCGAGTAGGAATTTTGCTGTAAATTGATCCGTAATGAGAACATTTGCATATTTTCCTTTTAATGCCCCGTATATTCCATCTATTTTATTTGGTCCCCCAGAAACAAGAATGGAATACTCCTTCTTCCTTAACTCATCAAGATTAACTCCAAGCGTTCTTTCATTTAAGCTTTCATTACAGATTTCCCCATTCTTATCAAAGAAACGAGAACAAATATCTCCGACTGCCTTTCCATACAGTGATTCCAAGTCGCTCTCTGTGAAATAGCCCAGTTGGAATAGTAATGAATCTGTTTTTATGGGACCCATTGTAAATAAGGCAATATTCGATTGCTTTCCTAGTTCAAGAATCTTTCGAATATGGCGGTCTGCTTCCATTGCTTGTTTAACAACTACATGGTCTACAATAGCTGGTAACGGAAGATTGTGGGGTGCTGTATTATAGGCCTTCCCAAATAGATATAGAATTTCAGAAGCATACGTATTTGTTTCAGCGTAGCTTACTCCACCTTTTAATTGAACTACTTTTACATTTTTTACAAACTTCTGTTTCAGTTCTGTAGCTACATGATAGATAGTTGTTCCCCAAGTGACCCCGATTATGTCATCATCCTTGACTATTTCATCAAGATACCCAGCTGCTATTTCACCCAGATAATTTTTTATAATATGATCATCATATTGAGGAATGGAGGCTACAACAGCCTTTTTTAAATTAAATCGCTTCTCTAATTGCGTGCCTAAATTTTCAACATCCTCAGTAGGATCCATTATATTAATTTGAACAATCCCATCACTTTTCGCTTGTTGTAGTAATCTAGAGACAGTAGGACGGGATACGCCCAGTATTTTAGCAATTTCATTCTGATTATAATCCAATAAATAGTATAATTTAGCTGCTTCAATGACCTTACCTATCTTTTCTTTATCCACCTTCATCACCTAAATAGTTAAATATTTTCTTTATTGTAACAAAAAATAGGAGTAAGTTCACTATTACTTTACATTTGTAAAACTCCGTTTGAACATTTTATCGCGAAATGATAACGACTAAAGTAGGAAATAGTATGATAAAAGGAGGTTAACCCATGGAAAAATTAGGAGGACTTCTATATGCCTATAGAAAGTGGGTCCTATTAGGATGGACTTTAACCATCGTCTTTTTTGGCATTTTCGCCTCTAAGTTGCCCTCTGTTTTAAGCGGAAATGGATTTGAATATAAAGGTGAATATAGTGAAACAAGAAAACTGCTTGAAAGAGATTTCGGACAAGCTAAATCCTCCATCATCCTTGTTTTTGAAAAGGAACAAACAGTCAGCAAAGTAAGCTTTCAAGCATTCATCCAAGACACTTATACACATTTAAATGACTTTACAGCTGCTTCGCAGAAGACATCTCCCTTAGAAGGAGTTGGGATGATAAAAGAAAATGTTGCCTACGGTCTTCTAACGTTTAACAAAAAGGCAGAAAATCTTGGAAATGAGATTCATCAACTAAAAGGCATTCTCCACAATGAAAAGGGCGTAAAGGTAACAATGACTGGAGAACCCATTATTGTTCAGGACCTGAATGTGGCGAGCCAAGAGGACTTAGAAAAAGCTGAAATGATTGGACTTCCTATTGCCTTGCTCGTGCTGATCCTTGCTTTTGGTGGTCTCGTTGCTGCTTCACTACCGATTATCATCGGGATTGTCTCCATCTTAACCACTATGGGTGCGGTCTTTTTTTTTAGTTATACTGAAGATTTATCCATTTTTATATTAAATATTGTTCCTATGATTGGACTAGCCTTGAGTATTGATTTCGCTTTGTTGTTCATCAACCGATACAAGGAAGAAGTAGAAACTAAACCCGTTCAAGAGGCTATAAAGATTACAGTTGTTACAGCTGGCAGGTCCATTATCTTTTCAGGCTTATGTGTGTTCATTGGATTGTCTGGCCTTTGGTTTATAAAGATTGATATTTTTCAGAATGTTGCCCTTGGCGGCATGACAGTCGTATTTATTTCTGCTTTTTGCGCGTTAACCTTCCTTCCTGCCCTACTGGCCATTTTAGGAAAGAATATAAATAAATTAAGCATACTGCGGGTAGCCAACCACAAAAGAAGCATTTGGCATAGCTTTGCAAAATTTGTCATGAAACGACCGTTTCTTATGACAGGTTCAGCACTTGTTATTCTATTAATTGGACTGATTCCAGTGAAACAAATGATATTAGCCATTCCGGGGACAGAATCCCTTCCGCCAAAATACCCTTCAAGGGTAGCTTTGGAAACCTTTAAAGAACATTTCATTGCAGAAGAAAAACGGGATGAGAAAAAAGTGATGCTGGTGCTTGAGTCAAAAGAAAACATTCTTAAAACTCACAATTTAGAAACTGTGAGCCACGTGATACAAAAATTAGAAAAGGATCCTCTTGTCAATGCAGTAGATTCACCTTTTTCAGTCACTGGTGTTTCGGATTATGTTCAACTTCAGCAGTTTCTTACCCATGGGGATCAAAGAAAAGTAGCACCAATCGTAGATTATTTTATAAGGGATAATAAAATGCTGTTAGAAGTGTACTTAAAGACAGGTGAGCATTCAGCAAAAGCACGGCAATGGGTACGTAACTGGTCCAACAAGGATTTAGGAATGCAAGCCTCATTTGGTGGTCCAATTAAATTTGAGGAGGAAATATTCTCTGAAATATTTCAAAAAGCTCCCTATGGATTACTATTAATTGTTGTTTCAACATTCTTTATTCTAATGGCCGCGTTCCGTTCGCTCCTTATACCAATCAAAGCAATACTAATGAATATATTAAGTCTTGGTTGTACGTTTGGAATTCTCGTGTGGATTTTCCAGCTTGGACATTTGGGAGTAGCTCCTGTGGAAATTGCCTTAATATTACCCGTATTTGTTTTCACACTTGTTTTCGGTCTTTCCATGGATTATGAAGTTTTTTTAATCTCAAGAATTCAGGAGTTTTACTTAAAGACAGGTGACAATAATGAGGCAACCATTTCAGGGTTGACCTACACAAGTAAGATTATTACTTCTGCAGCAGCTATCATGATTGTTGTAACAGGAGCGTTTGCATTTACTGGTGTTATGCCTGTGAAACAATTGGGAGTAGGAATAGCTATCGCCATTTTTATTGATGCTACAATTGTCAGGATGGTGTTAGTTCCTGCCTTAATGAAGTTATTAGGGGATTGGAATTGGTGGTTTTTTGGGTTAAAAAATAATAAACAGGAAAAGAAAAGGAAAAAGCCAGCCTAGTAATGTAGGCTGGCCATTTTTAAATATTTTTAGCGTAATTTTCGTTAGGATATTTGCTTAATACAACATACAAGCTTACTGGCTCTTTGCCGTTATTGTTGAAGGACATTTCTTCTTCACTTTACATGGATCAAGTCTGCCACGGTCACTTCAGAATCTTTCCCATCAATGACGATTGTTCCCGTTCCTGTTACAACAAAAATGTATACCTCCGTACCTGGATGCTTATGAATAGGGAGCTGTTGGCCAGGCAGGAAGTTTAAGACAAACGCTGTGGTTTCACCTTTTTTATAGATCACTCTAACAAAGGCTGTGTTAGAGAACAGTGTTGAGTTTTACACCCTGTTGATTGGAGCGGAAGGCACGAAGACTCCTGTGGGAGTATGGTTCAGGGGAGACCCCGCAGGCGCAAGCGCCGAGGAGGCTCGCCGAAACACCCACGAACCGCTCGTGCCTGGAGCGGAAATCAACAGGCAAGTTTAACAGAGCCATAACAAAAAATCAGCCGTTTAGAACGACTGATTCTCGTTTTAAGAAATATTGACCTCCACAAGAGATGCACCCTTTTTCAATGCCTGCTCATTAATTTCTATTAAATGATGTTTATCAGCTGATAGGACTTTCTTCACCTTTTCTATCTGTTCAACCGTATACAATGCTCCATCTAACTTGCTGACATATAGACGATTCCCATTTAGAACAAAGAGAAGTTCCGGGTTTAAGTCCTTCCATTCGTGATAATATTGCCCCAATGCAGTAGCACCGTCCTTATCTCCACCTGCGTCTACAATTAACCTGTATCTATAGTCATGCAATACACGGTACATTTCACCTGAAACGATTGGCAGGTCGGATGTGGTCAAGTGACTCTTGGGCGAAATCAATTCAATGCCATGTGCCTGAAAAATAGGTGCAATATCCCGGGAGCGATAATATGGATTTATGATATCTAAATCATTAATAGCCACCCTTTCATGGATCCGCCTCTCAGTTAAGGCTAAATTGATAGCAATCTCTGTTTTCCTGCTGCCAAAATGGCCAGAGATAATGGTTATTCTTGTGTTAGGGTTCATTTAAAGAGTCCCACCTACCTTTAAGTTGTAAGCGTTTCCGAAAATATAACTTTGGAAAATTTTTCAACACCTTCACTTCTCATTATAAGGTACCTTTTTTCTTCTTTGCTTTGACCAATGTCACACTTCACATTATTGTCATAAAGAGCCACAAAAGGCACAGCAATAATAAATCTCATATTTCTTAAAAGAAGGCAAATACTATGTTTAATAAAAACAGACATTTGAAGGAGGTAGTATTGGTACAAATGAATAGATTCACTACTATGCTTCTATTTTCACTTTCACTATTTATGCTTACTAGTTCCTCACTTACTCACGCAGCTGAAGCCATTCCAACCAATCAAGATATTGTCCGGTTGAGAATCCTCGAAACCACTGACCTGCATGCTTCACTTCTCAATTATGACTATTACCAAACAAAAGTGGACAATCGGATTGGACTCGTTAAAACTGCCACTCTCATCCGTAAAGCAAGGAAAGAAGCTGATAATTCCTTATTATTTGATAACGGTGATCATTTAAAAGGAAATCCCCTCGGCGAGTACCTTGCAAGAATTAGAGGAATTAACAGAGGAAAGACACACCCAGTTTATCGTGCCTTTAATTACCTTAAATATGATGCCATAGCTATCGGAAACCATGAATTTAATTATGGACTAAAATTTTTAAACGCCGCCTTAAAAGGGACAAAGATGCCTGTCATAAATGCCAATGTTTATTCAGTTAAAAAAAATACTCCTTACTTTACTCCTTATGTAATATTAAAAAGAAATGTAGTGGATCAAAATGGAGTAAAGCATGAACTAAAGATTGGGGTTGTTTCGTTCATGCCCACACAAATTATGAAGTGGGATAAGGCAAACCTAGAAGGAAAAGTATTCGCAAAACCTATTGTTGATTCTGCTAAGGAGTATGTCCCTATCATGAAAACAAAGGGAGCCGATATCATAATTGCCCTTGCACACACAGGTATCAGCAATGAACCCTATGATCCTGAATCAGAAGATGCCGTCTACTATTTAACAAAAATACCTGGTATCGATGCCGTTTTAGCGGGCCATTCACATAGTGTGTTCCCTGGTCCTGTATATAAACAACTCCACAACACTAACATGGAAACAGGAACAATTAATGGAAAACCTGTTGTCATGGCAGGTGCATTTGGTAACCGACTTGGGATTATTGACCTAAAATTAAAGAAAGTAGCAGGCAAATGGGGTGTGATTGATGGAGAGTCTAAAACTGTCCCTATTGCTGATGAATCGGGGAAATCTCTTGTCCCAATTGATAAGGGTTTATATCATTTGATGAAACCAGAACATCAGGAAACAGTAGATTTCATTAAAAAGTTAGGGCTATAAAAGTCTTTAACGCAATTTTTAGACAAATCGTCCCTTTACTTTCATAGTATACTTTAATAAAATAAAGGTAATAATATATTCGGTGAATTTTAGGTGGAGTCTGTCAAATACGGGCTCCTTTTGTATTTTTTTCACCAATGGATAAAAAATTTGGGAGAAGAGGTCGATCATGTCAACACAAGCAATTATCGCAATTGGCGTATTTCTTATCACTTACGCCTTCATAGTCACAGAAAAAATCCACCGAACAATCATTGCCATGGCCGGCGGTATCATGATGGTTTTACTCGGAATTGTCGGTCAAGAAAAGGCCCTGCACCATATTGATTTTAATACTCTCGGACTACTTACAGGAATGATGATTATTGTCGCTATTACCTCCGAGACAGGTCTTTTTAAATACATAGCCATTTGGGCGGCAAAAAAAGTGAAAGGGGATCCATTAAAGATACTACTTGCACTTGGCATTATTACTGCCTTGGGATCAGCCTTTCTAGATAACGTAACTACCGTCCTTTTAATGGTACCAGTGACTTTTAGTATTACTAGACAATTACGGGTTAACCCGATACCTTTTTTAATTACAGAAATCATTGCTTCCAATATTGGAGGAACGTCGACTCTTATCGGGGATCCTCCTAATATCATGTTAGGAAGCGCAGTTAAAGAATTAACGTTCATGGCCTTTATCGATAATCTTACAGCGATTTCATTTTTTATCTTATTTGTAAATATTGCTATTTTAGCGTTAATTTATCGGAAACAGCTTCGGACATCTGCCGAATTGAAGGCCAGTTTAATGGACTTGGACGAAAAGGAAGAAATCACAGACAAATCGCTTTTAATCAAGTCCTTACTTGCCCTTTCTTTAACCATATTAGGATTTTTCCTGCACCAGCTGTTTCATATTGAATCAGCCACTGTTGCTTTAGCAGGTGCTTTTCTATTACTTCTTTTAACAGGGGAGAAATATTTAGACAAGTCCTTTGCAAAGGTTGAATGGACAACCATTTTCTTCTTTATTGGTCTATTTGTACTCGTTTCTGGGTTAATTGAAACAGGAGTAATTTCATTACTAGCAGATTACTCCGTTCATCTAACTGGGGGAGATGTAACCTCTACCTCGATCTTAATTTTATGGGTTAGTGCGATTGCGTCAGCGTTTATCGATAATATTCCGTTTGTCGCAACAATGATTCCGATGATTAAAGATATGGGCGAACTAGGAATAAATAATTTGGAACCCCTTTGGTGGAGCTTATCACTAGGAGCTTGTTTAGGGGGAAATGGAACATTAATCGGTGCAAGTGCCAATGTTATTGTAGCCGGACTTGCGGCAAAAGAAGGACATCACATTACATTTGGGAAATTCCTTTTAATTTCCTTTCCGTTAATGATTCTATCGATTGTAATTGCTACTGTATACGTTTATTTAAGATATCTAATGTAGGAGGCGTATGATGAAAGTAGAATATAAGTATGATCCACAGCTTCTCAATATAAAGGAAAACGCTAATGGCGACGATATTGAATTTACAATCACATTATTGGACAGCCAGTTAAAAAAAGGCCTTAAACAAGTACGAGAATACTTTGAAGATAATAAAGTATTAACAGATATTCATTATTACATCCACCCTAATAACAACTATCAAATCATCGTAAGATCAGATTTTTATAATGAATTTTTAATCCAATTGTTCAGACAAGAATTATTGCAAGAGATTAAGTGGGTTTAGAATTGAAAGGCTGTCTCTCAAGAGAGACAGCCTTTCATTTTTTTTATTCCATCCAATTGGTATGAAATACTCCTTCCTTGTCCACACGTTGATAAGTGTGTGCGCCAAAATAGTCACGTTGTGCCTGCAACAGATTGGCTGGAAGGGTCTCTGTACGATAACTATCGTAGTAGGCAATGGCACTGGCGAAGGACGGTACAGGAATTCCTTGTTCAATCGCTAAAGAAATCACTTGTCTCAACGATCCCTGGTAATTTTCAACAATCTCTTTAAAGTAAGGGTCTAATAAAAGATTCGCTAGTTCAGGATTCTGGTCATATGCATCTTTAATCTTTTGAAGGAACTGAGCTCGAATGATACAGCCACCTCTAAAAATCATGGCAATATCCCCATAGCGAAGATTCCAATCATATTCTTGTGATGCTACACGCATTTGTGCAAAGCCTTGTGCATAGGAGCAAATTTTACTCATATACAAAGCTTTACGGATTGCTTCAATTAGCTCCTCCTTGTCACCCTCAAATGGACGAACGCCAGGTCCATTCAAAATTTTACTTGCTTTTACCCGCTCGTCCTTCATTGCAGAAATAAAACGAGCAAATACCGATTCTGTAATAATTGGCAGTGGCACCCCTAAATCTAAGGCATTTTGGCTTGTCCATTTGCCAGTTCCTTTTTGACCAGCAGTATCAAGTATCACATCAACCAGTGGTTTCCCTGTCTCTTCATCAACCTTTGTAAAAATATCTGCTGTTATTTCTATTAAATAGCTATCCAATTCCCCTTTATTCCAATCAGCAAAAACCTGGTGAAGTTCTTCTGCACTTAAACCAAGGACATTCTTCAGAATAAAATAGGCCTCGGAAATTAATTGCATATCACCATATTCGATTCCATTATGTACCATTTTTACATAATGCCCCGCACCATTTGGTCCAATATATGTACAACAAGGGTCACCTTCTACTTTAGCTGAAATGGCTTCGAAGATTGGCTGTACTAGTTCATATGCCTCTTTTTTTCCACCTGGCATGATAGCCGGACCTTTTAATGCCCCTTCTTCACCCCCAGAAACACCTGTCCCTATAAAATGGAAACCAGCCGACTCGAGTTCTTTGTTTCGTCTGATTGTATCTTGAAAGAATGTATTTCCTCCATCAATGAGGATGTCGCCTTCTTCTAAATATGGTTTTAATGAATCAATGGTTGCATCTGTTGCTGTTCCTGCTTTCACCATTAATAAAATTTTCCTTGGTTTCTCTAACAAATTTACAAATTCTTCAACTGAGTGAGCACCAGCAAAATTTTTCCCTTCAGCTTCATTCTTTAAAAATGCTTCTGTTTTATCATAGGAACGATTAAAAACAGCCACAGAATATCCTCGACTTTCAATATTTAACGCAAGGTTTTTTCCCATAACTGCTAAACCAATTACTCCGATTTGTTGTTTTGTCATTCTAACGCCCTCTTTCTATTCGTTCTATTTTAATAATTTAGTTCTACCCTCTATAGTTTGGCTTTCTTTAAAAAGTATAACACTTATTAAATTTTTATATAAAAGAAACAGCCTCCATACGTTCTTCTATTTGCTAATGCTCTGTTCCAAAATTACCTGTTGATCTCCGCTCCAGGCACTTCGCTTTCCGCGGGCGTGCCGGGGAGCCTCCTCGTCGCTTCGCTCCTGCGGGGTCTCCCCTGTCCCGTACTCCCGCAGGAGTCTCCGTGCCTTCCGCTCCAATCAACAGGGTATAAAAATCAACACTTTTCCTTTACACAGACTAAAGTTGACACTTAATGTTCATGAACGTCACTGTTTGTTCAATGTTGAGCAAAGGTATTTTTTCTATAATGAGAGTAAGAAATTAAATACATTCAGATAGGTTGTGTTTTAGTGAAAAAACTACTTTATATAACTGCAAACCCCAAAGGACTTGAAAAATCAAAGGGATTACAAATCGGTGAAGCTTTCCTTGAGGTCTACCAACAGCAGCGCCCCGATGTTGAAATTAAAAGAATGGATTTATTTTCATTAGACTTTGCTCAAATGGATGCTGACTTAGTGTTTGCTAGGGGGAAATTAGCTGGGTATGGATATACATTAGATCAATTGTCCGAAGTGGAAAGAGAAAAAATATTAAAGATGCACGCCCTTGCGGATGAATTTATCTCCTATGACTATTACGTTTTTGTGTCACCTATGTGGAATTTAAATTCCCCCGCCGTAGTAAAAGCCTTTTTAGATAACCTATTTATTGCAGGCAAAACCTTTGCCCATACATCAAATGGACCAAAAGGACTTTTAACAGATAAAAAAGCCATTCATATTCAGACCAGAGGAGGACAATATACTGGAACCCCACTTCAAGACATGGAATCAGGTGACCGATATTTAAGAATAGCCCTTACCTTCCTGGGCATAAACGTAATGGATACACTCGTGGCTGAAGGGTTTGATCTTTATCCACAAAGAGTACCTGAAATCTTAGCCAATGCAAAGGAAAATGCAAAATTAGCTGCAATAGAATTTAGCCGTGAACCAATCACCGCACTAAACTAAAAAGCTTCCTTAGGAGGCCTTTTAGTTTTGCTTGTTAAAGCATATTGTAGAATTTTTTCCGTTCTGTTGATTGGAGCGGAAGGCGCGAAGACTCCTGCGGGAAAAGCGTGTCAGGGGAGACCCCGCAGGAGCGAAGCGACGAGGAGGCTCCCCGACCGCCCGCGGAAAGCGAAGCGCCTGGAGCGGAAATCAACATACAAGATTAAAGCCCTTTTCTTTAGACCTTACTTTTTGTATAACTTTCTAAAAATTTCGCGAATTTTGTTGTATAATAAGGGAAATACCTGTAAAATTTTCCTATCAGCCCTAATGGACGGTGATGTTTATGGAAATTACGAAACACCTTTTCTTAAATCTCTCCCTTTTAATTATACTGCTTTTCTTTGGTTTGCTTATTCTTGAAAAAAGTAAAAAATTCACCTTTTCTAAACCCTCATTAGTCTTAATCTTTAGCGTCTTGCTATTGTTATGTATTCAATTCTCCTATAATCCAGTTCCCTATGCCCGGTACGATTTAAGGATTATTCCATTAGTACTTGGTGGCCTTTATGTAGGAATCGGACCCATCCTTGTATTATCAGTAATAATCCTAAGAAGTTTCTACGGATTAAATTTAGGTTTTCTTCAAACAACCATCCTTTATGCACCACTTATTATTATTTTTTGCCGTATGTACCCATGGTTTTGGAAGCAGGTTCCCGTTCGACGAATATTTACCACTGTTTGTATGGGTATGATCCTTTCCATCATTACAGTCCTGGGCATGAGCTTTAGCAATACTCAAACAAACTGGTTCGATGCTTGGTTTGCCTATTTGGTCATTCCTTCCCTCGGTATCGGCATCCTTTCTTACTCAATAGAATTTGTTATAAAAAATACAGAGATGCGCCAACAGCTTATAAAGGCAGAAAAATTAAAAGCAGTTGAACAAATGGGGGCTGCAATTTCCCATGAGATTCGTAATCCTCTAACGGCAGCCAGCGGTTTTGTTCAACTTTTACAGGATGATTATCTACCAAGACAGAAAAGGAAGGAGTATTTATCCATTGTAAAGGAAGAGTTACATTCTGCTGAAAGGGTCATCCAAGATTATTTAACCTTTGCGAAACCAGACTTAGAAACCTTTGAAGAATTGAATGTAAAAAGTGAACTCCGACAAATTATCAATATTCTTCAGCCTTTAGCCAATCAGAATTCGGTTGAGATTAATACCGATTTCTCAGTCATTGGATTCATTAAAGGGGACAGACAAAAATTTCGACAATGCTTTATTAATGTCCTAAAAAATGCAATTGAATCAATGCCTCATGGCGGCCACTTAACATTATCATCTGAATATAACCAAAGCTGTATCACCATTAAAGTGACAGACACAGGAGTTGGTATGACTAAGGATCAGCTTGATCGATTAGGGGAACCTTTTTACTCCACTAAAGGGAAAAATGGTACTGGTTTAGGCATGATGGTCGTGTATAGTATTGTTCGTGCCATGGATGGTGAAATTTGGGTAGATAGTGAAGTAGACAAAGGAACAATCTTTCAATTTGTATTCCCTGCTCTGACGAATTTCATGAAAATGAATGATTCTAAAGCGAATGAAGGCTGACTCACGGTGAGTCAGCCTTGTTTGTTTTTTTACTTTATTTCCCAATAAACATTTGTGTCCAATGCTTCCCAGTCTGTTCAAATCCAACTCCAATGTGAGTGAAATTTGGACTGAGGATGTTTTTACGATGTCCTTCGCTGTTCATCCACGCAGTAACTACTTCTTGCGGTGTTTGTTGTCCTTGAGCAATATTTTCACCAGCAGACTTATAAGTCACGCCAAAATCTCTCATCATGTCGAAAGGAGATCCGTACGTTGGACTGGTATGTGAAAAGTAATGATTTTGCTGCATATCTTGTGATTTTTTCTGAGCTACCCCACTTAATTGGGTATCAGCTTTCAATGCTGGAAGTCCATTTTTACTTCTTTGAGCGTTTGTTAGGTTAATGACTTGTTGTACATATTGGCTAACTGTTCCACTAGTTGGTGCATTCGTTGCCGGCTGCTTTGGTGCTGGTTGTGCAGGCTGTGCCTGCTTTGGTGCTGGTGCTGGAGCCGTTGGTGCAGGCTGCGTCTGCTTCGGTGCCATTGGTGTGGTTTGCTTAGGCGCCGGTTGAGTCTGCTGTGGTGCCGGCTGACCCGCAGGTGCTTGACCAGTTGGCAATTGCTGCTGAATATACGGCTGGATTTGATTCATGATCCCTGCCCAACCCTGTTTTGGGTCAATTTGAACAAATTGGTACTTGGCGTCTCGAACCAATACAGCACTAGTATGAGGATATTGATTACTGTTCAAATTGGTTTGGTAAGCGGAAATCATATCATCATTATTTCTATTTATTTTCCGTTTATTATTAAACCAATTACGATCGGTATCACTTTGGCTGTTGTTAGTATTTGTATAATCCTCTGTAAGCGGACCATTATGGTCAATCCCATCATCTCGTCCATTTCGAACATCAAGAATGTGGTCATTGCGGTTTGTGTTCATTCCCACTCGGTCTCGATCGTTGATATCATTACGAGCATTGTTGTTACAAGCTGCTAACCCCATTGTGAGGACCGCTGTTAGAAGAATTCCTGCTGGTTTTTTTATCAATCGAAAAACCCCCTTTTTTCAAAAGTTTTCTTACCTCCTTATTTTTTATTTTTTGTGAAGAACTATGAATGGTAATAAACGTCTGAATGAAAAGAAAAAGGATTTTAGGGAAATAAAAAACAACAGATGGAAATTCCATCTGCTGTTCTACCAATTCAATTATTTACTTACAACTCCGTGTCCGCCAAATTCATTTCTTAAAGCAGAAACCACTTTTCCTGAGAAAGTGTCCTCTTCTAACGAACGATATCTCATCATAAGAGATAGAGCAATTACTGGGGAAGCCGTTTGAAGGTCTAAGGCTGTTTCTACAGTCCATTTTCCTTCCCCTGAAGAATGCATGATTCCTTTAATTCCATCAAGCTTTGCATCCTTTGAAAAAGCATTTTGTGTCAATTCCATTAACCAAGAGCGAATCACAGACCCGTTACTCCATACCCTTGCAACCTGCTCAAAATCATAATCATATGGACTTTTATCAAGCAGCTCAAAACCTTCAGCAATTGACTGCATCATTCCATACTCAATTCCATTATGTATCATCTTTAAATAATGACCGCTTCCACTTTCTCCTGCATAAAGATAGCCGTTTTCTACACAAATATGTTCAAAAATTTCTTCTACATGCTGGAATGCTTCTTTGTTTCCACCAATCATGGTACAAGCACCATTTCTTGCACCTTCCACTCCTCCACTCGTACCAACATCAAGGAAATGGATGCCCTTTTCAGCAAATTCTTTTCCGCGTGCGATTGATTCTTTATAGTGAGAATTTCCACCTTCTATTACGATATCTCCCTCGGCAAGTAATTCTTTAAGTTCTTGAAGTACGTTATTTGTAATTTGACCCGCTGGTACCATTACCCATACAACTCTCGGAGATGGAAGAGATGAAACTAATTCTGTTAATGAGTTAACGCCTTGTCCACCTTTTTCAGAAATTTCTGTAACTGCCTTTGTATTTACATCAAATGCTGCAACCTCGTGTTTATGGTCTAATAAATTTAAAGCTAAACTATATCCCATTTTTCCTAAACCAATTAATCCAATTTTCATTTGTATGTTCCCTTCATGAAATATTTTTTCATCTTTTACTACTATAGTCAAAAAAATTTCTTTTATCAATTGTTTTGAAGAAAATTTTTTTCACAAATTCTTTTTATGCTATAATTTATGTAATTCAAAAAAAATGAGGGTTGCAGATGAGCTGCATAAGTAAAATACGCTCTTACTATGCCAGATTTAGTGAAAAGGAAAAACAAATTGCTAATTTTATATTAGACAATCCTGAGAACATTCTTCACAGCACGATTAACGAAGTCGCTGAAGATCTCGGGATGGCTGACGCCACGGTTTTCCGCTTTTGCAAGCGAATTGGATTTAAAGGGTACCAGGCAATGAAGATTGCACTTGCCTCAGAAATCATTACCCCCATCCAGCAAATTCATGAGGAAATTACCGAGGGTGATAATGAAAAGGCTGTAACTGAAAAAGTATTTCAATCAAATATAAGAACCTTAGAAAATACCTTACAGCTCCAGGACAGCGATTCGATTCAAAGGGCAGTTAAGATGATTCATACGGCTGAAAGAGTTCATTTTTACGGAACTGGTGGGTCGGCTGTAATTGCAATGGACGCATTCCATAAGTTTATTCGAACAGGAATTAAAGCGTTCGCATTTATTGATTCCCACTTTCAACTCATGTCCGCTTCACAGTTAACAGAAAAGGATTTGGCTGTTGTCATCTCTCATTCTGGAGCAAATAAAGATACAATTGATATTTTGAATGTAGCCAGTGAAAATGGAGCAAAATCCATTGGGATCACCAGTTTTCCAAAATCACCAATAAGTCAAAAGGTAGATGTAGCGATCTTTACCAGTTCAGAAGAAACAGAATACCGCTCTGAAGCGTTAGCATCACGGATTGCCCAATTAAGTCTCATCGATGCCTTATACGTAAATATTATGGTCTTAAACAAAGAACATGCCAAAGCATCTCTAGGTAGAATAAGGTCTGCCATTTCAGACACTCGAATAGAATCATGATCAATGTTTTTATGCTCCTATAATTATTATTCACATTTTTTCATTTTACATTACGGTCTTTTACACAAATAAACGACAGGTGTCCACCTGTCGTTTAACGATTATGCGTATTGTTTGGATTCTTCCTTCTGAAAAAAGCTCTTCATGGCATGGAATACATCTGCTTTTTGTTTGAGGATATAATGTCTGAAATGTTCATCCTTGATATTCTTGTATGCGGACATGAGAGTTGAATGTCGGTTATACTGATTAACCTCACCATATCCAAACATGTTGGATACCTTCATCAACTCTTCTACAAGCTTCACACAACGAGCGTTATCCGATGTCAGATTATCACCGTCTGAAAAATGGAATGGATAAATGTTGAACTTTCGTGGATTATACTTACTGTCAATGATTTCTAAGGCTTTTCGATATGCAGAGGAACAAATGGTTCCACCGCTTTCACCTTTTGAAAAAAAATCTTCTTCCGTCACAATTTTGGCTTCGGTATGATGTGCGATAAACTCAATTTCAACTGTTTCATACTTGGTTCTTAAAAAGCGTGTCATCCAGAAGAAAAAGCTGCGGGCCATATACTTTTCCCAAATTCCCATACTTCCACTGGTATCCATCATGGCAATAACGACGGCTTTTGAATCAGGTTTCACCACTTCATTCCAAGTCTTAAACTTTAAATCGTCTTTGTAAATAGGATGAAATGCCGGTTTCCCACTCATGGCATTACGTTTAAATGCCGACATCATGGTACGTTTTTTATCAATATTACCCATTAATCCTGTTTTTCGGATATCGTTGAACTCAATATTTTCAACAAGATGTTCCTGCTCTTCTTTTCTTTTTAAGTTCGGAAGCTCTAATTGTTTAAATAATGCTTCCTCGAGCTCCATCAATGACACTTCTGCTTCAAAATAGTCTTCTCCGGCCTGATCCCCTGCTCCTTGGCCTTTGCCCGGACCTTTTTGCCCACTAGAACCGTCACGTGCTACAACATCACCGACTTGACTGTCACCGTCACCTTGGCCCACGTGTTTGTTTTTGTCATAATTATAGCGAATTTTATATTCGTCCAACGAACGAATTGGAATTTTTACCACATCTCGACCATTAGACATGATTATGCTCTCTTCAGTAATGAGATCGGGAAGATTGTTGCGAATTGCCTCCTGGACTTTTTCCTGATGCCGCTGCTGGTCATCGTGGCCTTTACGGTGGAGGGACCAATCTTCTCTTGAAATGACGAATTGATGATTGTTAACAGACAATGTAAACCCCTCCTTATGAAATTATTTAAATCCATGTTGCACACTTTTTCTTATAAATACATAAAATAATCCGATTAAAAAGTTCAATTAAAATATGGATTACTTTATCCTATGCAAGAGTGACAAATAATTTACTAATAATTTTGACAATTGGGTTTTCGCCTAGTAAATTGGACGAGTTACAAAGAAAAGCGCAAGCGCCTTGGTCAGCCCCGACTGGCAAATGTTCTTCGGCAATAAAAGTCCGCCTTTTGACTTTTATTGCCGAAGGTTATTTGACCCGAGCTGTAACAATCATCGCTTTATCAAGCCATGATTGTTACAAGATACTCAAGGAAGATTATTCAGGATGAAAACTGGCTAGGCGCTGGAGCTGGACAATTCTCGAAGTCGAATTTTATACATTCTTTTCTTATTTTGAAAAAAAGAGACTGACAGATTCTCTCTGCCAGTCCTTCCTATTTTAATCCTAGTTATCGGTTTAATAAACTACCAACATAACGTAGTAATTCATTAGCTGAAGTTGAATTATATCCATGTTCATCTACTAAACGAGCCACTACATCATTGATCTTCTTCAACTGCTGCTCATCTGGAGTTTTTGAAGAAGTAGTAATTTTTACAACATCCTTTAAATCAGCAAAGAGCTTCTTCTGAATAGCTTCACGTAGTCGGTCATGCGAATTATAGTCAAACCGTTTCCCTTTTCTTGCGTAAGCAGAAATACGGATTAATACTTCTTCTCTGAAGGCTTTCTTCGCATTTTCCGATATCCCTATTTGTTCCTCTATTGAACGCATAAGCTTTTCGTCCGGATTGATTTCCTCTCCAGTTAATTGATCCCGGAGCTTATTCTTATTGCAGTATGCTTCTACATTATCCAAATAATTGTCCATGAGTGTTTTTGCAGACTCTTCATACGAATACACAAACGCTTTTTGAACTTCTTTCTTTGCAATATTATCATACTCTTTTCTTGCTAAAGAAATATAATTCATATAGCGTTCACGCAGTTCTGCTGTAATAGAAGGGTGTTGGTCCAACCCATCCTTTAACGACCGTAACACGTCTAAGGCATTAATTGAAGGTACTTCTTTTCTAATAATAGTAGAGGAAATTCTATTGATCACGTAACGTGGGTCAATACCGCTCATGCCCTCATCAGGATATTCCTTTTTGAGTTCTTCTATATCGGCTGTATTAAAACCTTCCACGCTTTCCCCATCATAAAGGCGCATTTTCTTCAGTAAATCAATATCCCCTTTTTTAGGCTCCTTTAAGCGGGTTAAAATAGTGAACATCGCTGCCACCTTTAACGTATGTGGAGCAATATGAACATCGGAAACATCACTTTCATTTATCATTTTTTCATAAATTCTTTCTTCTTGAGAAACCTTAAGGTTATATGGAATTGGCATAACGATAATCCGTGAATGCAATGCCTCATTCTTCTTATTGGAGATAAAGGATCGGTACTCGGTTTCGTTCGTGTGAGCCACAATTAATTCATCAGCAGAAATTAACGCAAATCTTCCAGCTTTAAAGTTCCCCTCTTGTGTCAAGGAAAGTAAATGCCAAAGGAATTTCTCATCACATTTTAGCATCTCTTGGAATTCCATCATCCCTCGATTAGCTTTATTCAGCTCACCATCGAAACGATAGGCTCTAGGGTCAGACTCGGAACCAAATTCGGCAATGGTTGAAAAATCAATACTTCCTGTTAAATCGGCAATATCCTGTGACTTAGGATCGGATGGACTAAATGTTCCGATTCCTGTTCTCTTATCCTCTGAGAAAAAGATTCTTTCTACTTGAACATCTTCAATCCTGCCGCCATACTCCTGCTCAAGGCGCATCATATTGAGCGGTGAAAGATTTCCTTCAATTCTTATACCATATTCCTCAAAGAAATCTCTACGTAGATGATGTGGAATTAAATGCAGCGGGTCTTCATGCATCGGACAGCCTTTAATGGCAAATACAGAACCCCTATCGGTATGCGAATAGGCTTCTAATCCTCTTTTTAACATAGTAACAAGTGTTGATTTCCCGCCACTTACTGGACCCATCAACAGTAAAATCCGCTTTCTGACATCCAGTCTTTTAGCTGCAGGATGGAAATATTCTTCCACTAAACGCTCCAAAGACTCTTCTAGACCAAATAATTGATTGCTGAAAAAGTTGTACCTTTTCGTCCCTTTTACCTCTTCAATCCCTGCATCTTTAAGCATATTATAAACTCGAGAATGTGCAGATTGTGCTACCCATGGCTTTTCCTTTAGCAACAATAAATAATCAGCGAATGATCCTTCCCAACGAAGTTTTTCCTCTTCTTCTCGATACATCTCGATTTTTTTTAAAATATCCATAAGGCCCTCCCCCTGTAGCTTAATCAGAGACGATTAATATACTCTATGCACCAATGAACTTGAACATGCGTGTGAGAGTGACTCTTTATCTTTTTTATTCGTACAGGAAATCTTACACTTTTCATTTTTTAAAGATAGGATATAATAAAATCATATGGGTAAAAAATGAAAATACGTAAGAAGAAGGGGGCAATACATAACATGAATACTTTCATCGTTGTTTTAGTAATGATTACATTTTTGGCAGCAATCTTCACTGCAGGTTATAATGACAAGCCCGGTTCAACAAAATAGAAAAGCGGAAGCGCCTTGGTCAGCCCCGACAGGCAAATGTTCTTCAGCAAGAAAAGTCGCTCTTTGACTTTTATTGCTGAAGGTTATTTGACCCGAGGGGCTAGGCGCTGGAGCTGGACAATTCTCGAAGTTCGAAGATTATCTTTCTTAAAATGTATAAAAAGGCTGCCATGTAAGGCAGCCTTTTACCGTATATCTAATTTATTTTTTTGAATAAACTCCTTCATATACATCCTACTTTGTTTTTCCAGCATAGTGCCCATCTGCTCAGTCCAGCGATCCTTTCTTTTCCCGCCGGTCCTTTGTTCATAATAGTCTGAGATAAGTTCGTCGTACTCCCTAAGCTGTTTCAAATATACCTCCATATCTTGTTCGTATTCATTTTCATGATAAACATGTTCAAAAGGTAATCTTGGCTTTCGGTCTGTCATTTTGGTAGGATACCCCACGGCAAGTCCAAACAAAGGAATGACACGGTCTGGTATTTTTAAAAGCTTTTTCACCTCTTCTAAGTTGTTTCGGATCCCTCCAATATAACAAATGCCTAATCCAAGAGATTCAGCCGCAATAGCAGCGTTTTGAGCCGCTAGGGAAGCATCTATCAGCCCCACCATAAATTTTTCTGTGCTTTCTATTGATGGGTTGACTTCTTTTTGTTCTTCTTTCCCTATGATGCTATGACGATAAAGATCTGCACAAAAAACAAAAAAATGGCCATTTTTTTCAACATATTCCTGATTGCCTGCTAATTCGGCCAACTTTTTCTTTTTCTCTTGATCCTTCACACCAATAATGGAATAGGCTTGAATATAGCTTGACGTAGAAGCCGCCTGCGCACTCAATACAATGGTCTTAATCTGCTCTTCTGTTAAAGGCTTGTCCTCAAAATGCCGTATAGAGCGATGGTTTAGAATGGTCGTGATGATTTCATTCATGGTAAGGTCCCTTCCTTTTACAAAAAGAGACCCAAGAATCTGGGCCTCCTTCACTTAATCTAGATTTGGATAGTTTTGCTGACGAAGTGCTTCATAAATAAGGATAGCTGCAGTATTAGAAAGATTTAACGAACGAATATTTTTGGTCATCGGGATCCTTAGGCTTACCTCTTTATTATTATCAATGACGTCCTTCGGTAAACCGGTTGTTTCCTTTCCGAAAATAAAATAATATTCCTTTTCTAGGTTACTGTAATCGAAACTGCTATGAGGCTTTTGCCCAAATTTCGTTAAGTAAAAGAATTCACCGCCAGCATTTTTTTCGTAAAATTCTTCTAAGGAATCATAATACGTGATATTTACATGCTCCCAATAATCCAGACCTGCTCTTTTCAACATCTTATCATCAGTTGAAAAACCTAACGGACGGATTAGATGTAAATGGGTATTAGTACCTGCACAAGTCCTTGCGATGTTTCCTGTATTAGAAGGTATTTGTGGTTGATATAGTACTACGTGTATAGCCAAAAACCTCACCCCAGTTGAAAAAACTACAAAAGCAATTATACCACTCTCATTCCTTCTTTTAAACAATCACACACCAAGAAAAGGCAGACATAGAAGTAGAATAGTGTGGACTTATGAATCGGTAATGCTAAAGAACTTATATTTAATATTTGGGGTATATGCTGAGGAATCCTCATATGCCCAATAGCGCTTACGACTATTATAGGTATGGGCATTTACTAAAGGCATTCCATTGGCATCTTTTCCGGTTACGATGGTGTTGTGATTGTAACGGCCATCTCCCTCAAAATCATAGCAAATAACGTCTCCCAGTAATAATTGATCCGGACTGCTGACTTCCCTAGCCCTTAAACCCGCCTTTGAATTCCCTAAGTATACCCTAAGTGAATTAGCTACAGCCCAGCTATAGCTCCAATTGCTACTTTGCAGCCACCAACCAGTCCCGCGATTGGGATATCCTCTCATGGGGGCTCCTCCTGTATGAAGGCATTGTGAAATAAAGTTAGTACAATCTACTTCGAATTTCTTGTACGCAGGGTTGTAGCTATTCCACCAGCGCTCCGCATATTGTACTGCCTTCAAGCGATCGTATTGATAGCTTAACCTTTCATCTGGTTCATCAGTCACTGCTTCTATTGTCCCTTGGTGAGAGTATACATCTTCCTTTGGAATTCTTTCTTCGTCCATGACTAAAGCACCTTTGTAGAACTTCGCCAATCTTTCTTCCATCTCTTCTTCCAAGTAGAGGATTCCTTTTTGCTTAATTAAGTATTGATAATGCGCAAGGTATTTTACCGTTTGAAATTCCTCTTCCGGAACTTCCTCAATAATTTTGCCTGTGGCTTTCACCTTTACAATTTCTGCCGACCTTTTGGCTAATGCTGCCTGTTTTTTCTCAGCTTTCGGAAAAAATACTCTATGGCTTCTTTTATCGGTAACAAATTGATCCACTCTTTTTTCAAACAGGTCCTGAAGCAATTCAAACATTATTTCTTCACCCCTTTCTTTCATACATATGAAGGAAAGTTGGATTTAATATAAAAAAGAGCGAAACCATTTGGTTCGCCCTTCACTTATTGAATTTGAGTTAAACTTTTGTCAATTTCTAGTTGAACTTCGCTCTCTGTTTCTTTCTCTTTTGCCCTTAAAAGAGCAGCGCGAGCGGATTCACCACCTATTTTCCCAAGCGCCCATGCAGCCGTTCCCCTCGATACCGGACTTGCTTCCTTTTCTAATACTTCGATTAAGTCAGGAATAGCTGTATCATCTTTAAAATGAGCAAGGGCAATTATGGCATTTCGTTGAATTGGCTTTTTTCCTCTCCAAGATCCAGCCACCGAACCAAATTGGTTTTTAAACTCGCGGTTACTCAATTTTAAAATCGGCTTTAATAACGGCTTGGCTACTTCTGGATTAGGATTCATTTCTTCGTGGAAATGATAGTTTTTCCCTTTGTTCACTGGGCATGCGGTTTGGCAGGAATCACATCCATAAATGCGGTTTCCAATCTTGTCGCGAAATTCATCTGGAATTAGCTCTTTTGTTTGTGTTAAAAAAGAAATGCAGTGCTGTGCATTAATCTGTCCCCCTTGGACTAATGCACCCGTAGGACAAGCATCTAGACACCTCGTACAAGTACCACACTGGTCCTCAATAGGTGTATCCGGTTCAAATGGTATACTTGTAATCATTTCCCCTAAATAGACATAAGATCCAAACTCTGGAGTAATTATGGCACAGTTCTTCCCACTCCATCCGATTCCAGCTCGCTCGGCAACGGCCCTGTCAGAAAGCTCGCCCGTATCGACCATTGATTTTAACCTTGCCTCTGGGACCTTTGTTAAAATAAACTCTTCAAGTTTCTTTAGTCTGTCACGTAAAACATGGTGATAATCGAGTCCCCAAGAAGCCCTGCTGAAGAATCCTCTTCGTTCACCCTTCTTTCCTGCTACACGTTCATTCATTTTTGATGGATAGGCAAGGGCAATCGCAATAATGGAACGTGGTTCCTCCATTAAAAGAGCAGGTGTCACGCGTTTCTCTATATCTGGCTCTTCAAAACCCGAATGATAGCCTAGTTCTTGTTGTCTAATTAATCTATTTTTCAATTCACTGAATACGTCTGCGGTTGTAAAACCGATCTTATCAATCCCAATTTCCTTGCTGTAAGCAATTAGGTCTTTTTTTAATTGTTTGACATCCAAATGGGTTCCTCCTTCCCCCAAAGTTTCTTTATATTAGTTGTGGTCCGATTGTTTAAATTATTGGTTGCACTTCTATTTATGATAAACTATTTTAAATGAAATTTGGAGGTGGAATCGTTGGAAATTCAACTCTCACAAGAAATAAAGAAACAAATTCCTGACTTTAAACTAGGTGTTATCCAATATAAAAATATAATGGTCGGAGATTCACCTCAAATGTTAAGAGGCAGGCTCCAGCTATTCCAGGAGTCTATTTATTTTGATTTAGAAAATACACCTGTTACAGAGCTACCTGGGGTTAAGGAATGGAGGACGCTTTTTAAAAAGAATGGTAAGGACCCGAACCGATACCGGCCATCTGTCGAAGCTTTATACAGAAGGATACAGAAACAGAATTATCTTTCGTCTGTACAAAGTGCAATCGATATTAATAATTTTTTCTCTCTACAATACCAAGTACCTATCGGTATTTACGACCAAGAATGTTTGAATGGTCCCGTTAGTATTCGCTTTGGGGACGAAGAAGAGGAATACGTGGGCTTAAATGGGCGTTTAAATTCTTTGGCGCATCTTATTGTATCAGCCGATGAGAACGGCCCATTTGGAAGTCCTTTTGTGGATTCTGATAGAGCCCCTGTTTCGGTAGAAACAAAACATGCTCTTCAACTTATCTATTTAAGACCATCCACTGATCATCATAACGCAGAGAAGCTAACAGAATCTTTAATGAATATGTTTGTTCAACTACATGGCGGGGAAGCATCCTACCACATTCTTACATGATGCCAGTCAGGCATCTTTTTTTCTGTAAAAAGAAAAAAACGCAATGCATCGTTCTCTTTGTAACGATACACTGCGTTAGTTAATATGTATGGAGCGGGTGATGGGAATCGAACCCACTACATCAGCTTGGAAGGCTGAGGTTTTACCAGTAAACTACACCCGCATATATTTTGTGACAACTTATTGTACGAATTGAACGAGTTGACCCTTACAATAATACACACTTTTTTTGGACTCGTCAAGAGGATAACGCAAATTTTGTCGAATAACATCAAAAAACATATGACTGATTTATTCCCATTTTAAATGACATCATTAAAAAAATTTGCTACTCTATATTAAAATCTTTAACTACTATTCTAGTGAGGTGAGCTTTATTCGAAGGAAACCGATCATTCTCTCTACAATCTTATTCATAGCTATAGTGATTGGTTCCGCTGTTACGATTTATTTCAAGTCTTACCAAGCTGCCTCAAATGAATTGCCTGTTCAGCAGCTAGTACAAGCGAATGTAAACGAAGCGGATATTGGGGAATACATTAAAATTAATCATAATTATTGGAATGAAGAGTTATGCTGGGGAAGAAGTAAAGATTTTAATTTTTCTCTTTTTCATAACAAATATAAAGACTACATAGAGAACTTGAATAAAATGATTGAATCGGTTGTTGATCCAGATTTAAAATCGGATTTTATGGTAACTCATGATTTATTGGAACAGGCAGATGAAACAAAGGATGTTTCTTATTTGATTGATGTACATCGGATGTTTCATGATTTAGATGTTAAATATAACAAATACGCAACAAGTGATTATTTCGGCGTAACCAAATATGGAGAAAACAATTAACGGGCAATGCTCGTTTTTTATTTTATATGGTTACTTTATTCTTGCTTGTGGGCAATTTTGTACTACTACCTGTTGAAGGGCTTTGGCGTGTTTACGTAACGTTTTCCCTGTTTGTTACTGATATTGGTAACGTTGATCGTTTCTACGTTACCATTTTCTTTATCAATCATTGGGGGCACGTAGACAGTCAAGTCCATTTAATTGTGTAAAAGTGTCTACAATGGTTTCTACTAATAAAAAAATTAAGTAAGGTGAATTACATTTTGAGTTTACATTGTGAGGCTGGCATAATTTCCTAGAGGTGGAAGGCAAGCAAGGTGTTTTTGTTTCTCCATCAGGCAGTTCGGCTCGTAGAACCCTTCTATGCGACCGTAACCCTTCTCTATCAAGCAATTTGGGCTCATAGAACCCTTCTATGCGACCGTAATCCTTCTCCATCAAGCAATTCGGGCTCATAGTGCCTGTCTATGCGACCGTAACCCCTTCTCTTTCATGCTATTCGGTTTCATAGAGCCGCCTATGCGACCGTAACCCTTCTCCATCAGGCATTTCGGGCTCATAGAACCCTTCTATGCGACCGTAACCCCTCCTCTTTCATGCAATTCGGGTTCATAGAGCCTGCCTATGCGACCGTAACCCTTCTCCATCAGGCAATTCGGGTTCATAGTGCCTGTCTATGCGACCGTAACCCTTCTCCATCAGGCAATTTGGGCTCATAGAACAGTCAAGTCCATTTAATTGTGTAAAAGTGTCAACAATGATTCCGATCAATAAAAAAATTAGTAAGGTGAACTATATTATTTCGAATTTACATTGAGAGGCGGGCATGATAGCCTAGGAGGGCAAGCCAGGTGTTGTTAAACTCCTGGCTTCCTGGCGTTACATCATGCCCGCTGGAGGCTCGATGTCAATTCGAAATTAGGCTTTTCCACTCCACTTGAGTAGAGAGTTATTTTTCATTTGTTTTCTTGAGGTAAGGAACATTATTTTTGTTCCAATCTTTTTCAATATCCATTAATACGGATCCAATTATTCGGATAGCGGAAAAATCATTTGTAAAAATACGTATGACTTTTTCTCTTCTCCGTACTTCTTGGTTTAAGCGCTCTAGCATATTCGTTGTGCGTAAGTGCTTATGATACTGGACCGGCTGTGAATGAAATTGGATTGCATCTTCAAAGCCATTTTCTAATGTTTCAATTACTTTTGCGAATCCCTTGGTATCTTGATACTTCTCTACAAAGCGATTTTTCAAGTCTCTTACCACACTTAAATCTGAGTTTTGAAAGAGGTCTTTTAATTCCTGACGAGCCTCAGCAGTACCTTTTTTCGGCATAGTATCCATGATATTTCTTAAAAAATGAACACTACACCTCTGCCATGAAGTTCCTAAAAATGATTCTTTAATGGAGGTAACTAAGCCACCATGAGCATCAGAAATCACCATTTTAGGGGATTGAAGACCTCTGGACTTTAAGTATTCGAAGAAGGAAGTCCAGCTATCAGTGGATTCGGTGTGATTGACTTTGAGGCCAATGATCTCTCTATGACCGCTTTCACTAACTCCAACCGCAATATGAACACTTTTAGAAACTACTCTATCGTTCTCACGAACTTTAATGTACATAGCATCCACGTACACATATGGATAATAATGAACGTTAAGTGGACGGTTTCTCCAGTCGTTGATGATGGGGTCTACGGTCTTCATTAGATTGGAAACAAGTGATTTGGACACACTCTTCCCGCATAATTCCTCTACAATTTTTGTGATTTTACGTGTAGAAACACCATTTACAACCATTTCAATCATAGAAAGAATTAGAGCTTGATCGCAGCGTTTAAATTTTTCAAAGATAGAAGTAGAAAATTCACCGTCTCTGGTACGAGGAACTTTTAGTTTGAGAGAACCTACACCAGTAATGAGTTCACGCTCATAGTAACCATTTCGATAGCCCCTCCGATCTTCGGTTCTTTCATGAGAAAGAGCATTAATATATTCATCTCTTTCTTTTTCCATTAAAGAATTTAAAATGAGTGATAAAGAAGCCTTAACTGGTGATTCTAATGAGCTGCTTTCAACTTTTTCTTTGAGATCTTCTAAGTTTATAGTAATATTGATTTGGGTCATCATCATGTCCTCCGTTTATGGTTTTCTTGGTCGAAAACATTGTAACACGGGTCATGATGATGACCTATTTTCTTTTTACACAATTATATGGACTTAATCCATAGAACCCTTCTATTCGACCGTAACCCTTCTCTTTCATGCAATTCGGGTTCATAGAGCCTGCCTATGCGACCGTAACCCTTCTCTATCAAGCAATTTGGGCTCATAGAACCCTTCTATCCTTCTCCATCAAGCAATTCGGGCTCATAGTGCCTGTCTATGCGACCGTACCCCTTCTCCATCAGGCAATTCAGGCTCATAGATCCCTTCTATGCGACCGTACCCCTTCTCCATCAGGCAATTCGGGCTCGTAGACAGCTTTTCATTACCCTTTTCTCTGTTTATCACTCATTTGTGGCACATAGATCTTTTCTACCTTACCCTGTTTATCATTTGCCGCATATAGACCCTATGCTGCTTCGTTGAATATCATTTACAAAAACAAAAAAAACACTTCTTATAATGAAATAAGAAGTGTTTTTTCATGATACCGGTGGTCGGGGTCGAACCGACACTCCAGAGGAACACGATTTTGAGTCGTGCGCGTCTGCCAATTCCGCCACACCGGCATATTAAAATGTTGTTGTAAATCAGTGCCGAGGACCGGAATCGAACCGGTACGGTAGTCACCTACCGCAGGATTTTAAGTCCTGTGCGTCTGCCAGTTCCGCCACCCCGGCGTATATAAAAAGTAGAATATGCACTGTATAAATTTTATGGAGGCGGCAACCGGATTCGAACCGGTGGTAAAGGTTTTGCAGACCTCTGCCTTACCACTTGGCTATGCCGCCGTAAATTATGGAGCGGAAGACGGGATTCGAACCCGCGACCCCCACCTTGGCAAGGTGGTGTTCTACCACTGAACTACTTCCGCAAAATGGCTGGGCTAGCTGGATTTGAACCAACGCATGTCGCAGTCAAAGTGCGATGCCTTACCGCTTGGCTATAGCCCAATGCTCAAATAAGTTAAAATATTATGGGGCGACTGATGGGAATCGAACCCACGAATGCCTGAACCACAATCAGGTGCGTTAACCACTTCGCCACAATCGCCACAATATATAATTGGCAGGGGTAGTAGGAATCGAACCCACACCAAAGGTTTTGGAGACCTTCGTTCTACCTTTAAACTATACCCCTAGATATGGTGGAGGGGGACGGATTCGAACCGCCGAACCCGGAGGGAGCGGATTTACAGTCCGCCGCGTTTAGCCACTTCGCTACCCCTCCACATATAAAGTGTTTCATAGAAATAAATGGTGGCTCAGGACGGAATCGAACCGCCGACACAAGGATTTTCAGTCCTTTGCTCTACCGACTGAGCTACTGAGCCAACATTTTATGGCGGTCTGGACGGGACTCGAACCCGCGACCTCCTGCGTGACAGGCAGGCATTCTAACCAACTGAACTACCAGACCATATTGCGGGGACAGGATTTGAACCTGCGACCTTCGGGTTATGAGCCCGACGAGCTACCAGACTGCTCCACCCCGCGACAATAAAAAATATTTATGTTGTTCATGCCCATAGTTTGTATGGACTGTATCAATCTCAATTAGCATATTCAAGGAGCAACTCTATTGATACAACTAACAGATTATTAATGGTGGAGGATGACGGGATCGAACCGCCGACCCTCTGCTTGTAAGGCAGATGCTCTCCCAGCTGAGCTAATCCTCCATAAATGGTGACCCCTACGGGATTCGAACCCGTGTTACCGCCGTGAAAGGGCGGTGTCTTAACCGCTTGACCAAGGGGCCATATCTTAAAATTTAATGGCGGAGAGCAAGGGATTTGAACCCTTGAGACAGGGTTACCCGCCTACACGATTTCCAATCGTGCTCCTTCGGCCACTCGGACAGCTCTCCAAAATAATGGCTCCGCAGGTAGGACTCGAACCTACGACCGATCGGTTAACAGCCGATAGCTCTACCACTGAGCTACTGCGGAATATTTTAAAACAGCCTGGCAACGTCCTACTCTCACAGGGACTTTCGTCCCAACTACCATCGGCGCTGAGAAGCTTAACTTCCGTGTTCGGTATGGGAACGGGTGTGACCTTCTCGCCATTATTACCAGACCATTTATTCGACACTATTTTATTATAATGTCTTTTTCATATTTTGCAAGAGGAAATTTTTTTTTTTCATTCCCTCAAAACTAGATAATGCAGAAGAAGTGTTTGTAAAAAACGAGTTCGCTTAAAACTTGGTTAAGTCCTCGAACGATTAGTATCAGTCAGCTCCACATGTTACCACGCTTCCACCTCTGACCTATCAACCTGATCATCTTTCAGGGTTCTTACTAGCTTGACGCTATGGGAAATCTCATCTTGAGGGGGGCTTCATGCTTAGATGCTTTCAGCACTTATCCCGTCCGCACATAGCTACCCAGCGATGCCTTTGGCAAGACAACTGGTACACCAGCGGTGCGTCCATCCCGGTCCTCTCGTACTAAGGACAGCTCCTCTCAAATTTCCTGCGCCCACGACGGATAGGGACCGAACTGTCTCACGACGTTCTGAACCCAGCTCGCGTACCGCTTTAATGGGCGAACAGCCCAACCCTTGGGACCGACTACAGCCCCAGGATGCGATGAGCCGACATCGAGGTGCCAAACCTCCCCGTCGATGTGGACTCTTGGGGGAGATAAGCCTGTTATCCCCGGGGTAGCTTTTATCCGTTGAGCGATGGCCCTTCCATGCGGAACCACCGGATCACTAAGCCCGACTTTCGTCCCTGCTCGACTTGTAGGTCTCGCAGTCAAGCTCCCTTGTGCCTTTACACTCTACGAATGATTTCCAACCATTCTGAGGGAACCTTTGGGCGCCTCCGTTACTCTTTAGGAGGCGACCGCCCCAGTCAAACTGCCCACCTGACACTGTCTCCCACCCCGATAAGGGGTGCGGGTTAGAATTTCAATACAGCCAGGGTAGTATCCCACCGACGCCTCCACCGAAGCTAGCGCTCCGGTTTCTATGGCTCCTACCTATCCTGTACAAGCTGTACCAAAATTCAATATCAGGCTACAGTAAAGCTCCACGGGGTCTTTCCGTCCTGTCGCGGGTAACCTGCATCTTCACAGGTACTATAATTTCACCGAGTCTCTCGTTGAGACAGTGCCCAGATCGTTACGCCTTTCGTGCGGGTCGGAACTTACCCGACAAGGAATTTCGCTACCTTAGGACCGTTATAGTTACGGCCGCCGTTTACTGGGGCTTCGATTCAGAGCTTCGCTTGCGCTAACCCCTCCTCTTAACCTTCCAGCACCGGGCAGGCGTCAGCCCCTATACTTCGCCTTGCGGCTTCGCAGAGACCTGTGTTTTTGCTAAACAGTCGCCTGGGCCTATTCACTGCGGCTCTTCGAGGCTATTCACCTCAAAAAGCACCCCTTCTCCCGAAGTTACGGGGTCATTTTGCCGAGTTCCTTAACGAGAGTTCTCTCGCTCACCTTAGGATTCTCTCCTCGCCTACCTGTGTCGGTTTGCGGTACGGGCACCTTTTATCTCGCTAGAGGCTTTTCTTGGCAGTGTGGAATCAGGAACTTCGGTACTAAATTTCCCTCGCTATCACAGCTCAGCCTTCACGGAAAGCGGATTTTCCTACTTTCCAGCCTAACTGCTTAGACGCGCATATCCAACAGCGCGCTTACCCTATCCTCCTGCGTCCCCCCATCACTCAAACGATAAAGAGGTGGTACAGGAATATCAACCTGTTGTCCATCGCCTACGCCTTTCGGCCTCGGCTTAGGTCCCGACTAACCCTGAGCGGACGAGCCTTCCTCAGGAAACCTTAGGCATACGGTGGATGAGATTCTCACTCATCTTTCGCTACTCATACCGGCATTCTCACTTCTAAGCGCTCCACCAGTCCTTACGGTCTAGCTTCAACGCCCTTAGAACGCTCTCCTACCACTGACATCTAAGATGTCAATCCACAGCTTCGGTGTTACGTTTAGCCCCGGTACATTTTCGGCGCAGAGTCACTCGACCAGTGAGCTATTACGCACTCTTTAAATGGTGGCTGCTTCTAAGCCAACATCCTGGTTGTCTAAGCAACTCCACATCCTTTTCCACTTAACGTAAACTTTGGGACCTTAGCTGGTGGTCTGGGCTGTTTCCCTTTTGACTACGGATCTTATCACTCGCAGTCTGACTCCCACGGATAAGTCTTTGGCATTCGGAGTTTGTCTGAATTCGGTAACCCGATGAGGGCCCCTAGTCCAAACAGTGCTCTACCTCCAAGACTCTAACTACGTGAGGCTAGCCCTAAAGCTATTTCGGAGAGAACCAGCTATCTCCAAGTTCGATTGGAATTTCTCCGCTACCCACACCTCATCCCCGCACTTTTCAACGTGCGTGGGTTCGGGCCTCCATCCAGTGTTACCTGGACTTCACCCTGGACATGGGTAGATCACCTGGTTTCGGGTCTACGACCACATACTCATTCGCCCTATTCAGACTCGCTTTCGCTGCGGCTCCGTCTCTTCAACTTAACCTTGCATGGGATCGTAACTCGCCGGTTCATTCTACAAAAGGCACGCTATCACCCATTAACGGGCTCTAACTACTTGTAGGCACACGGTTTCAGGAACTATTTCACTCCCCTTCCGGGGTGCTTTTCACCTTTCCCTCACGGTACTGGTTCACTATCGGTCACTAGGGAGTATTTAGCCTTGGGAGATGGTCCTCCCTGCTTCCGACCGGATTTCACGTGTCCGGCCGTACTCAGGATCCACTCAGGAGGGAACGAAGTTTCGACTACAGGGTTTTTACCTTCTCTGACGGGCCTTTCCAGGCCGCTTCATCTACCCCGTTCCTTTGTAACTCCATGTTGAGTGTCCTACAACCCCAAGAGGCAAGCCTCTTGGTTTGGGCTATGTCCCGTTTCGCTCGCCGCTACTCAGGGAATCGCGTTTGCTTTCTCTTCCTCCGGGTACTTAGATGTTTCAGTTCCCCGGGTATGCCTTCAATACCCTATGTATTCAGGTAAAGATACTGTTCCATTACGAACAGTGGGTTCCCCCATTCGGAAATCTCCGGATCAAAGCTTACTTACAGCTCCCCGAAGCATATCGGTGTTAGTCCCGTCCTTCATCGGCTCCTAGTGCCAAGGCATTCACCGTGCGCCCTTTCTAACTTAACCTAAAAGGTTTGTTTCTCTAAATTAATAGAGAGAAAACTAAAATGGCGATTACTCGATGTTTTACTTGACTTCTTCATTACGATTATCTAGTTTTCAAAGAACGATGTTTTGAGAGAAAATTGCACTCTCAAAACTAAACAAACAAGAAACAATCAAACAAACATGTTTTGTCTGGCTCATATGTCCAGCTTATATCCTTAGAAAGGAGGTGATCCAGCCGCACCTTCCGATACGGCTACCTTGTTACGACTTCACCCCAATCATCTGTCCCACCTTAGGCGGCTGGCTCCTTACGGTTACCCCACCGACTTCGGGTGTTACAAACTCTCGTGGTGTGACGGGCGGTGTGTACAAGGCCCGGGAACGTATTCACCGCGGCATGCTGATCCGCGATTACTAGCGATTCCGGCTTCATGTAGGCGAGTTGCAGCCTACAATCCGAACTGAGAATGGTTTTATGGGATTGGCTAAACCTCGCGGTCTTGCAGCCCTTTGTACCATCCATTGTAGCACGTGTGTAGCCCAGGTCATAAGGGGCATGATGATTTGACGTCATCCCCACCTTCCTCCGGTTTGTCACCGGCAGTCACCTTAGAGTGCCCAACTGAATGCTGGCAACTAAGATCAAGGGTTGCGCTCGTTGCGGGACTTAACCCAACATCTCACGACACGAGCTGACGACAACCATGCACCACCTGTCACTCTGTCCCCCGAAGGGGAAAGTCCTATCTCTAGGAGTGTCAGAGGATGTCAAGACCTGGTAAGGTTCTTCGCGTTGCTTCGAATTAAACCACATGCTCCACCGCTTGTGCGGGCCCCCGTCAATTCCTTTGAGTTTCAGCCTTGCGGCCGTACTCCCCAGGCGGAGTGCTTAATGCGTTAGCTGCAGCACTAAGGGGCGGAAACCCCCTAACACTTAGCACTCATCGTTTACGGCGTGGACTACCAGGGTATCTAATCCTGTTTGCTCCCCACGCTTTCGCGCCTCAGCGTCAGTTACAGACCAGAAAGCCGCCTTCGCCACTGGTGTTCCTCCACATCTCTACGCATTTCACCGCTACACGTGGAATTCCGCTTTCCTCTTCTGCACTCAAGTCCCCCAGTTTCCAATGACCCTCCACGGTTGAGCCGTGGGCTTTCACATCAGACTTAAAGGACCGCCTGCGCGCGCTTTACGCCCAATAATTCCGGACAACGCTTGCCACCTACGTATTACCGCGGCTGCTGGCACGTAGTTAGCCGTGGCTTTCTGGTTAGGTACCGTCAAGGTACCGGCAGTTACTCCGGTACTTGTTCTTCCCTAACAACAGAGCTTTACGACCCGAAGGCCTTCATCGCTCACGCGGCGTTGCTCCATCAGACTTTCGTCCATTGTGGAAGATTCCCTACTGCTGCCTCCCGTAGGAGTCTGGGCCGTGTCTCAGTCCCAGTGTGGCCGATCACCCTCTCAGGTCGGCTACGCATCGTCGCCTTGGTGAGCCGTTACCTCACCAACTAGCTAATGCGCCGCGGGCCCATCTGTAAGTGACAGCCGAAACCGTCTTTCAGCTTTTCCTCATGAGAGAAAAAGGATTATCCGGTATTAGCTCCGGTTTCCCGAAGTTATCCCAGTCTTACAGGCAGGTTGCCCACGTGTTACTCACCCGTCCGCCGCTAACCACCGAAGTGGTTCGCTCGACTTGCATGTATTAGGCACGCCGCCAGCGTTCGTCCTGAGCCAGGATCAAACTCTCCAAGAAAGTTGATTAGCTCATTTTGTTACGTTGGCTTAGCTTCACTAAGAAGCTAAATATTATTGTTTGTTGACGTTTTTGTTTGTTTAGTTTTCAAAGAACAATCTTCGATATCGCTCGTAAGCGACTTTATTAATATAACATAAAGTTATTTACGATGTCAACATCTTTTTAAAAGAAAAACCGTCACCGGCGAAAGCTTTAATTATTTGTTTCGCAGCGACGGTTATTAATATACCAAGTAATAAACAAAAGGTCAATAGGAATTAATGTTTTTTTACGATAATTTTTTCGCCACCTGATAACAACGGTGATAAACCCCATGACCCTTGGTTTCAATATTAACGATATCTATTAAATGTTTCTCAATCAGATACTCAAGTAAGACCACTAGATCCACAGAATAAGGAATTAATTCTTTCTCGTTCATTATCTCATTAAATAACCAGTGTTCCTTACCACTAAGAAC
This sequence comes from Neobacillus phoenicis, assembly GCF_047302305.1. Taxonomy (NCBI): domain Bacteria; kingdom Bacillati; phylum Bacillota; class Bacilli; order Caryophanales; family Bacillaceae; genus Neobacillus; species Neobacillus phoenicis. Next base: position 4,718,600 of record NZ_CP154847.1, read on the forward strand.
CTCTAATAAATGAACACTACAAATCGAGGTTCTTGAATGAATCATAAATTCACTTGCCAAGAATAAAAGTTCTAATCGTTTCTCTAGTGTTTCTTCACTGTTAACTAGTTCTTCATATAATTTATATATTTCAGGTTCAATTTTTTTCACTTGATGCCACACTGTCAATTCTGGATGTAGACCATTTTCTATTACTGCTAACCTCGCTAGATGATGCAAGGAGTGAACCACATGATTATACGCATCCAAAAACTGTTTACTTTCAAATAGCGCTTTTCCATCTACGTAGCGACGAATCAACTTGGTAAACTCTAAGCCCATTTTAATTTTCCGTCCATTAAAAGGGAACTCTCGCAGTTCTGTCTTTAAATTGGCTACATATTCATTACGATCAAAGAGAATTTTTGCATCATGGAGCCATTCGAATATCTTCCGATTGGTACCTAGTAAGAGCCATTCCTGCAGTTGCTCTTCTGCAATGATGTGCATCGCAGCCTTTTTATTGTCATAGGTATAATGCTTAATAAACACAGGCCGTTCTGCTTCTTTGACAACCACTAGTAATATGACATCAAAGGAATCAGTAATATGACTTAACTTTTGTTTTTTTTCAATCAATAAAACTCCAAGGGTATTTGATTGGCTCGCCCTTTCTTGATAAATAGGCCGAAGGATGTCTTCCATTCATCATTCCTCCAATTTTTTCGGGTATATATAGGTTCGACAGTGAAAACGGATTTCCTTCTTTCTCCAAAGACAAATTTCGACATTCTTCTGCGTAACCTTTTTTCTCCATAGATAAATATGATATAGTTTCTCTAGGAGGGAGTAACATGGCTAAATATTCGAGTAAAATAAATAAAATTCGCAGCTTTGCACTATCTTTAATTTTTATTGGCTTTATTGTTATGTATGGGGGCATTTATTTTCGTACCTCACCAGTTATTATGACCATCTTTATGCTTTTAGGTCTTATTTTTATTATCGCAAGTACTGTCGTTTATTTTTGGATTGGGATGTTGTCAACAAAAACCATCCAAGTCAAATGCCCTAGCTGCGGGAAACCTACGAAAATGCTAGGCAGAGTGGATATGTGTATGTATTGTCGAGAACCTTTAACCCTTGATCCTAAACTTGAAGGCGAAGAGTTCGATGAGACCTATAATAAAAAGCAATAAAAATAAATAGAGGATGACTGAGACCTAACAGCTTTTCAAGCCGTAGGTTCAGGCACCCTCTTTTTTATTGTAAAAAAGAGCCATATTCTAAAATTAATGAACTTCTTTACTTGCACATTCAGGACAAGAGCCGTAGATTTCCATTCGGTGATTCTCTACTTTAAATCCTGTTACATGTGAGGCAAGATGCTCTACTTCATCAAGTCCCGGGTAATGAAAATCAACTATTTTTCCGCATTGCTCACAAATTACATGATAGTGATGAGACGTAACAAAGTCAAAACGACTTGATGCATCACCATAGGTTAATTCCTTAACAAGACCGACTTCACGAAATACTCGTAAATTATTGTAAACTGTTGCCACACTCATGTTTGGGAATTTACCTTCTAATGCCTTATAAATATCATCAGCAGTAGGATGTGACATCGAGTTTATTAAATATTCAAGTATCGCATGACGTTGTGGAGTAATTCGTACCCCAGTTTCCTTTAAGGTATCCAACGCTTCTTTTAACTGATTCATCGCCATGCACCTCTTTTCCAAAAATATTCTTAGATTATAATTGTTATAATTAATTTTACTAACATATTTATACTTTTGTCAATATTGCAACCTCACAAACCCCTATGATTATTTACTTTTTTCATGCAAGGTTTGTTCTTCTGCCCCTAACCTGTTGTTAACATACCGGGCGGTAATAAACAATAAGTCTGAAAGTCGATTTAAATAGGCTAATACAAGTGGGTTTACGTCCTCACCTAACGAAACCGCACACCTTTCAGCCCTTCTTGCCATGGTCCGAGCTACATGAAAAGCCGCTGCTGCGGGATGGCCTCCAGGCAGGATAAAATTGGTTAATTCGGAAAGCGAGTTATTCCAATCATCAATTTGCTTTTCCATTTCCTCCACATCAAGAGAAGTTAGTGACCACTTAACTTCTTTACCTTTTGGAGTTGCCAGCTCAGCCCCCACATGAAAAAGGTTCGTTTGTATTTTATGATATACATTTTCAATTATTTCTTTCTCTTGAAAGTTTTCATTTCTTAAATGACTAAGGGCCAGACCAATCATTGAATTTGTTTCATCACAGGTTCCGTACGCTTCAACCCTCGCATCATTCTTCGATACCCGTTGACCATAAATAAGAGACGTTGTCCCCTTATCTCCTGTTTTTGTATAGATTTTCATACCCTATTCCTCCCCTATGTAATGGAATGTTACCTTCAACTTTTATACACATATATTCCCATGATATCAGACATTATGATAGTATCGTTTTTTAGACATAAAAAAAAGGGTCACTATGGACCCAAAATTTATCTGAGGAGGTATGCCCTAATAAAATGATATTCAAAATCACGCTTCTTGCATTGGACAAATGCCTTTCCTAAAGAAAATAGGCTAGAAATCTTTTAATTAGCTAAGGTGTTCACGTATGTATGTTAGCGCGTCCTCAACATGACCTTTAACTTGAACTTTTCTCCATTCTTTAACGAGTTGACCATCCTTATTGATAATAAACGTAGACCTTTCAATCCCCATATATTCTTTACCAAAATTTTTCTTTAACTTCCACACTTCGTAAGCTTCTGCAGCTTGTTGATCTGTATCTGCTAGAAGAAGAAATGGCAATCCGTATTTATCAATAAACTTTTGATGACGAGAGGTTGGGTCCGGACTTACACCTAAGATTACTGTATCCAAGTCATTAAACTTTTCAATCTGATCTCGAAAATCACATGCTTCTGTTGTACACCCAGGAGTCATATCTTTAGGGTAAAAATAAAGGACAACATTTTTTCCGCGAAAATCAGAAAGTTTAACTACCTCACCATTGCTGGCTTCAAGCTCAAATTCAGGGGCTTGTTTTCCCGTTTCAATTGTCATATGAATCACTCCTATTGTAAAAGATTCCTTATCTATAGCGTAACGAATCTCTCCTTATAATACAAATAATCCACCGATCTGACCTACTTTTCCCTATCTAACATCACTTTTGCGACAAATGCAGCCGGTAGCGTATACCCTATTAATGCTTCAATCACTGCAATTATTCTCCCCACTCCATTCGGCAGGACGTCCCCGTTTCCGACAGAAAAAAGGGTCATCGCGCTAAAATAAAAACTGGTCTCAAAGATATTATTTTGAGAATCTTGATTTACTTCTTTTAGTAGTGGCAACCCAATCAGGTAAAACAAAAGATAAATCAGTCCAAATCCTATAATAACGGTTAAGTAGACCGAGCCTAGATAAAGGAAGTTTTGAACAGATGCAAACTTCCCACTTAGTGTATTAGGGATAAATAATGTTCGCAAACTCATAAAGATACAAAAGATGACAATCGGAAGTAAGAAATAAAACATGTTTAACCACCCCTACAATCCATGAGAGTTATTCTATTCCTATGCGGGCTTGGTCAATAAAATAGCAAAAAACCAGGCAAAAGCCTGATTTCGAATAAATTCTTTAATTCCCTGCTCCCCTATACTTCTTTACCCCTTGATTCCAGAGTAGAATGGAAAGAATAAAAAAGACGACACCAATGACTGGCGTTAAACAGGAATACCACAACCATTCCTTTTTCCCAAGAAAAAAGGCAGCAGGATACACGCCAACAAAAGCAAATGGGATGATCCAAGTTAATACAAAGCGAATTAACTTATTATAAATGTTAACTGGATACCTACCGTAACTGCTGATATTGTACATCATCGGCATAAGTGAAGTTCTTGCATCTGCCCAAAAACTAATGCATGCAATCATGATGAAGATTCCACCATAGACAAGCGCACCACCAATAACAAAAATGACAAATAAAAATGGGTCATACCAATGCACTTCAAGGCCCAATCGACTCCCTGCATAGAACATGACAGCAAGTCCGGTTATGGCTCCTAATAGGGACTCCAGTTCAATTCGCTCGAGAATAATTTGAAAGAGACTATGAATGGGTCTTGTAAGTATTCGGTCAAGCTCTCCCTTTACAATATATCGTTCGTTAAAATCCCATATATTAAAAAAGGCAGAAAACACGGCAGAAGGTACTAGAAAAAAACCATAAATAAAGATAATTTCATCTCTGCTCCAGCCATTAAGTAAACTCGTATGGCCAAAAACTACTAATATAAAAACAAGATTAATCGCTTGGGACAGTAAATCTGAAAAGAACTCTACAAACAAATCTGCCCGATATTGAAATCTAGTTTTAATGTACTGCGATGTGTATTGAAAAAACATAGATAAATAAAACAACCCTTATCCCCCCTGAATAATCAACTGTTTCCTCGCCAAGTACCACAGAATTTGAATAGGCACAATTAATACAATAACCCAAACAATTTGCTGCATAATCGCATCGATTGCCTGCTGGTGTGAGAAACCTTTTGTCAAAATCATACTTGGAAAGTAGCTGATCCCTTGAAAGGGAAGAAATTTCATGATTTCTTGAGCCCAGCCCGGAAAGAAGCTAATGGGCAAAAGAAGTCCTGAGAACAAATCAATAACGACTCGTTTCGCCCGGATAAGTCCTGCATTATTATATAAGAAGAAAGTGGTTATCCCTGTTAATAAGTTCAACTCTGTATTGATAAAAAAGCTTAATAAAATGGATAGTCCAAACAATCCCCAAACACTGGGTTCCCAAGTAAAATGGATGGGGAAAATGAAATAAACAATGATCATACCAGGAGCTGAAAAGAAAAATAACCGAAAGATCCCTTCTCCAAGTCCTTGCATGGTTTTCATCGTCAGATAATTATAGGGGCGGATTAACTCGATTGCTACTTTACCTTCCATTATTTCTAACGCCATTTCACGGTCCAGATTATTAAAATAAAACGCACGAGCCATCCAGGAAACAGCGACATAGGTGGTCATTTGAATAACCGAAAGCCCGACAATTTGTTCTTTTGACCCATAAATCGCATTCCATAGGAAGTAGTAGGCTCCAATGTTGATACTATAAATTAGAATCCCCGTGTAATAATTAGTCCGGTAAGCGAGCATCATTAAAAAGCGGATTCTAATCATTTCTAAGTATTTATCCACTTACACAGCACCCTTCTCATATATATTTCGAATAATCTCTTCTGTGGACGTCTCGTTAATTTTAATGTCCTTTATTTTAAATCCAGCTACCACCATAGCAATAACCTGAGAGATTAATTCGTCGTTCTCCTCTACAACCGCAATGAAAACTTGGTCCTTTTCATCCAACTCCCATTTAACAGGCATCCCGCTTGTCAGATTTCTTACAGCAGCTAAGTCTACTTTTTCAAGAAATTGAAAACGTAGTTCCTTCCCTTCGCCCCATTTTTCCTGAAGATTCTTAAGGGCACCATCATAAATCACTTTTCCTTCATCAAGCATAATCACGCGCTCACATAATGCCTCGATGTCTGATAAATCATGTGTTGTTAACAGAATCGTTGTATTATATTTCTCATTTATTTCTTTTAAAAATTCACGGATTCTTAATTTAACTAGCACATCTAAACCAATGGTCGGTTCATCCAAAAATAATAAAGGGGGATTGTGAATGAGTGCGGCCGCAAGCTCACAACGCATCCGTTGGCCAAGGGATAATTTACGAACTGGTTTATCTAAGAGTGGTTCAATATCCAAGGTTTTTATAACATGGTTCATGTGATCGTCGTATTGTTCATCTGATACTTTATATACCTTTTTCAGTAGACGGAACGACTCCTGTACGGCAATATCCCACCACAATTGCGACCGTTGGCCGAAAACAACGCCAATGGTTTGGACAAACTTTTCTCTTTCCCTATGAGGATTCATACCATTTACAATGATGTCGCCAGACGTAGGGGTTAATATGCCTGTCAGCATTTTAATGGTGGTGGATTTCCCCGCTCCATTTTCTCCAATATAGCCAACTATCTCCCCTTGCGCCACTGAAAAATTGATATCGTTAACGGCAGGAATCACCTTATAATTTCTAGTGAACAAATCCCTAAACGCACCCTTTAGTCCAGTTCTACTCGAATAGGATTTAAATTCTTTCCTTAAGCTTTGTACTTCTATAATATTCTTCATCAAGTACCTCCCAAAGCATGGTTCCTACAGCATTCCTAAAACATTAGTTTAGCCAAATCAATTAGTTAAAACAACTAACCTGCACTCAAACAGAATTTTCTAAAAGTTGAAATAGATTATAGACAATTAAAAAAGTGATAAAATAGGGTAGATATAAATGAAGGAGGAAAAATAGTGCAATTTACAAATTCTGAAACAATACATAATGAAGCAGTTCAGCACATTGTTGGTGGAGTAAACAGTCCGTCCCGGTCTTACAAGGCAGTTGGCGGTGGCGCACCGGTAGTAATGGAACGTGCACAAGGCGCATACTTTTGGGATGTTGACGGGAATCAATACATTGATTATCTTGCAGCCTATGGTCCAATCATTACTGGTCATGCTCACCCACATATTACAAAAGCCATCACACGTGCTGCAGAAAGTGGCGTTCTTTACGGAACACCCACTCCACATGAAGTGAAATTCGCCAAAATGATTAAGGAAGCGATGCCTGCTTTAGATAAGGTACGTTTCGTTAACTCAGGAACAGAAGCGGTTATGACTACAATCCGTGTTGCCCGGGCTTACACAGGAAGAGATAAAATCATTAAGTTTGCTGGTTGCTACCATGGCCATTCTGATCTGGTTCTTGTTGCCGCTGGATCAGGTCCTTCTACTCTAGGCACTCCTGATTCTGCGGGAGTACCAAAAAGCATTGCCCAAGAAGTGATTACGGTACCATTTAATGATATTGAACCATTTAAGGAAGCTTTAGAAAAATGGGGAGACCAAATTGCTGCAGTTTTAGTGGAACCAATTGTCGGGAACTTTGGGATTGTTGAACCAAAGCCTGGGTTCCTTCAACAAGTGAATGACCTAACACATGCTGCGGGTGCACTTGTCATTTATGATGAAGTGATTACAGCCTTTCGTTTTATGTACGGTGGTGCCCAGGACTTATTAGGAATTAAGCCAGATTTAACAGCGCTTGGAAAAATTATCGGCGGAGGCCTGCCAATTGGTGCATACGGCGGACGGAAGGAAATTATGGAAAAGGTTGCTCCACTAGGGCCTGCATATCAAGCAGGAACCATGGCCGGTAATCCAGCCTCCATTCTTTCAGGAATTGCCTGCCTAGAAGTTCTGAAGCAAGAAGGGGTATACGAATACTTGGACCAACTTGGCGCTATGCTCGCGGATGGAATATTAGAAGCAGCTAAAGAGTTTAATATTCAAATTACGATTAACAGACTTAAAGGAGCATTTACCGTTTATTTCACAAATGAAACAATAGAAAATTATGAACAAGCGGAGAACACAGACGGAGAAATGTTCGCTAAGTTTTTCAAACTCATGCTTCACCAGGGAATTAATTTAGCTCCATCTAAATATGAGGCGTGGTTCCTAACCATTGCTCATACAGAAGAAGACGTGGAAGCTACTTTACATGCGGTAAGAAATGCATTTTCCCAACTAAACAACGAATAAATATACACTTTTTATGCACGAAAGGGAGTAGGAATCACTCCCTTTTATTTTTCGAAACCAAATGAAAACGTTTACAATAATATATTCCTCATTTATCCAATCCCCTTTTACCGGTATTTTTGTATCCAAACTTTTGTATATTTATTTGATTTCTGAAAATTCATATGATACTATAAGATTATTATTATTTTTAATCCTTTAACCAAACACCCCGTTAAAGTATCAAATAGATTACAAACTACGAATAATAAAATATTCTCTAATTTAAAGTTTCATAGGAGGTGACTAGGCTTCAGCGGACCAACCCGCTAAGCCCTACAAAATGACACAAAAATGGAGCCCTTCCCTTTTTAAAGAATTCCATAAACAAGAACATGATGCCTGTGGTATAGTGGCTTGTCTTGAAAAATCAAAACAACCAACTAAAAAGAATATTTTCGATTGTATTGAAGCCCTTGTTACGATGAATCACCGTGCCGGCTTTATTAATGGTGAAGGTGACGGAGTTGGAATTCATACCGATATCCCTATCGATCTCTGGAAAGAAAAATTATCACAGGCTGGTCTTGACCCGTTGCTTGTGGAGAAAGAGGATTTTGCAGTTGGCCATGTTTTTGTCAGCCAAAAGGTTAACTGGGAATCTACTAAACAGGAATTACTTACTAAGCTTGCTAAGTATGAGTTTGAATTAGTTTATGAGTCAGATGAAGTAACAGACCCTTCTGCACTAGGGCCTATTGCCATTCAAGAAAATCCTGTGTTTTGGCAGTTTGCCTGTGTATCTAATAAAAAAGGGCAGGAATTAACGAAAGCTCTTTTCGAAACATTAGTTGATTTTGAAACAAATGACGAAGTTCATGTAGCATCTTTAAGTCAAAATCATGTCGTCTATAAAGTAATGGGTGCAGGAGATATCCTCCCTCGCTATTACCATGATTTAGCGCATCCACTTGTTGCATCAACTATGACTCTTGGACATAATCGATATTCTACTAATACGTTATCTAGTTTTTTCCGAGTACAGCCTTTTAGTGTGCTTGGTCATAACGGTGAAATCAACACGATTGCTAAACTTCGTGATGAGGCAAAAATGATCGGTGTTCCACTTGTAAAAGACGGAAGTGACTCACAAGATCTCAGCCGAACAATGGAAACATTAATTTGCCGTCAGGGCTATTCCTTATTCGAAGCGATGGACCTTTTATTCCCTCCGATCATCAATGAAATAAAGGCTTATTCAAATGAATTACAAGATTTATATACTTATTTAAGAGAAGCATGGGGACACTTTGCACAAGGCCCTGCAGGAATCATCTCCCGATATGCTGATGAAGCAGTATTTAGTGTAGATGCCCTAGGACTTCGTCCACTTTGGATGCTTGAAACAGAAAGCTCGTACCTATTCTCCTCTGAACCTGGAATCATTCCTTCCAGTGAATATGTAAATGAGCCAAAGCCTTTGGCACCTGGTGAAAAAGTAGGTTTTAAATGGAATGGCGACAAATTGGATGTATTTGAACAGAACCGCTTCCAAAATGAAGTGTTTAACCGCTTTTCAAACCGGTTAAATCTTGGAGACTCTAGACTACGCTTACAGCCACCTGTTTTAAATAAAACGGTAACAATGAGTTATCCAGACAAAATTCATAACGGACAATATAAGGCTTTTGGTTGGGAACGTGATCACATTCAATTAATCGAACAAATGGCTGAAAAAGGCGTAGAGCCTATTCGGTCACTAGGTCATGATGCTCCACTTGCTGCCCTTAACCCTGAGCGAGTAAATATTGCTGATTATATTAAAGAAAGTGTGGCAGTCGTAACAAACCCAGCGATTGACCGTGACAGGGAAACAGAACATTTTTCTACACGTGTAATCATTGGAAAACGTCCGACTTTATTTACACATGAAAGTACAGAGACTGTCATTGAACTAGCTACTCCCCTTCTCGTCGAAGGAAAGGCTGGATTCACCTGTGCAGAGTCTTTAGGCCAGCCAAGCTTTGATCAATTGGTCCAGCACTTCCAGGAACAAAAATTAGCTGCCTATATCTCCACAACCTTTAAAAAAGAAGAAACAGTTGATCAAGCACTTATCCGATTAGCTGATGAAGCGGTTAAGGCTGTAGAGTCTGGAAAAACGCTTCTTGTCTTAGACGATGCAAAAGCACACCAAGAAGACTGTTACTGGATTGATCCACATTTAGTGACTTCAGCTATCGACCAAGCGCTTGTAAAGGCAGAGTTAAGAAGAAACAGTTCTTTATTGGTTCGTTCTGCTTCCATTCGCTCCCTTCATGATATTATTACCGTGTTTGGTTTGGGAGCTGATTTAATTAGCCCGTATTACATGTTCTTAACCATTCTTGATGAATCTACTAAACCACTAGTTAACCTTTACGGTGCATTAACTAAGGGTTTAGAAAAAGTCATTTCAACGATTGGGATTCACGAGCTTCGTGGTTATGGAAGACTGTTCTCTAGCATTGGCTTACATGAATCTATCGCCAATGTATTAAATATCGTCAACTTCTTTGGCTCTAAGGAAATTGAAACTGATTTTGAAGCAATGAAGCAAGATGCTTTCTCAAGAGCAGAAGATTACCAAAATGAAAAAGAAAGAGTCGGAAAGACCTTCCACCTATTCCCTCGTATTTGGAAAGCGATTGGGGAAGTAGCAGCAACAGGTGACTATAGTGTATATAGAGATAAAATTTCCGAGCAGGAAACACAAAATCCAACTACTATTCGCCATTTAGTTCAGCTGAAGAAAGGTGCGAAAACAGTGGCTCCAACAGAAGTTGACCTTCGTGTTGGCGACCATGATTTACCGTTTATTATTTCTTCCATGTCGTTTGGGTCACAGAACGAAACAGCATTTAGAGCCTATGCTGAAGGTGCAGACCGTTTAAATATGGTCAGCCTAAATGGTGAGGGTGGAGAAATCAAGGATATGCTTGGTAAATATCCTAAAACAAGAGGACAACAGGTTGCTTCTGGAAGATTTGGAGTGAATGCAGAGCTTCTAAACTCTTCTAATCTCTTAGAAATCAAAATTGGTCAAGGAGCTAAGCCTGGAGAAGGTGGACATTTACCTGGTTCAAAGGTTACTGCAAAAGTAGCAGAAGCTCGTAATGCGACACTTGGTTCAGACTTGATTTCTCCATCAAATAACCATGATATTTATTCCATTGAAGATTTAGCACAAATGATTCTTGAATTAAAGACAGCAAATGACCAAGCAAAAATTGCTGTTAAGGTTCCAGTTGTTCCAAATATCGGCACCATCGCTGTTGGGGTCGCAAAAGCAGGAGCAGATATTATCACCCTAAGCGGCTTTGATGGCGGTACAGGGGCAGCAAGAATCCATGCTCTTCAACATGTAGGCTTACCAGTAGAAATTGGTGTAAAAGCAGCACACAATGCATTGCTTGAGAGTGGGCTTCGTCATAAAGTTGAACTTTGGGCTGATGGCGGTATGAAGAGTGCTATGGATGTAATGAAAATCATGCTACTTGGTGCGAACCGAGTTGGATTTGGAACATTAGCTATGCTTTCTATCGGCTGTACGACTTGCCGTGGCTGTCATTTAGATACATGTCACGTCGGAATTGCCACTCAAATCGAATCTGAAGCACAAGCAAAAGAACACGGTCTAAGACGTTTCGTGCCAAGACAATTAGACTTAGCTGTTCAAGGAATTATGAATCTCTTTACAGCCTTTGGTACGGAGTTAAAAGAGCTTGCAGCATCATTAGGTATTAAGAATCTACAAGATGCTGTAGGTCGTTCAGAACTATTGGAGCAAGTAAAGGGTGAAGGTCAGCTTAGCCTTTCCTATTTACTAAAACCACTTGAAATCAGTCAATTTGCAAAAACGGCAGCTTCAAAGTCAATTGAAGAGGTACAAATGCAAGTAGCTGTTGGTGCAGAGTATCTTGATGGAAGTGTAGACCAATTACATTCTTCAAGAGAGTTTGAAAGTGTAACATCTGAACAGCGCGTCCTAGGAAGCCGCGTGTCCTGTCACCGTGTTCGCGGTAGACTCGATGGTTCTTACAAGCAGCTTCCACCAGTCCAGCTGAAATATAAAGATGGTTCCATACCAGGAAACGGCTTAGGTGCCTATAATAGTGAAGGAATCGAAATTACCGTTAATGGCGGAGGTCAAGACGGTGTCGGTAAAACATCCTTTGGTGGAAATATTCACGTCCTTAAATCAAAAGGGAAAAATGGCCAATATTATAATGGATCCGTCGGTAAAGGATTTGGATACGGTGCTCAAAAAGGATTACTTGTTGCACAAGGAAATGCTGATGCCCGTGCAGGAATTCGTCTCTCTGGTGCAGACTTAATCATTGGTGGTGCTGTAAAGAAGCCAATTCCTGCTAAAGAAGCTGGGAATATTGGCTCAAATGCAAATATCAAAGGTTTTGCCTTTGAATACATGACCAATGGCCGTGGTTTAGTTTTAGGTGATCCTGGTCCATGGATTTGTGCAGGTATGACCGGAGGTGTCGTCTATATCCGACACCAACCTGAATTAGGTTTAACGAAAGAAGCCATTAAAAGACGGATTGCTAAAGGTGCAAAAGTATCCGTTGCTGACTTAAATGAAAAAGGTAAACAAGATATTAATGAGCTGTTAGGCAAATATACAGATTTGCTTGAACAAAATGGTCAGGCAGACGAAGCAAATCAACTTCGTAGTCTATTAACAGATTCTGAAAATCACTTTGTTCAGATCCTGCCTGTTAAAGAACAAGCAGATCCATCTGTATCGACAGAATGATCCAATAGTCATACAAAAACGTCCGCTCCAGCAAGCGGACGTTTTTTTTCATTTTTTTGTCACAATTAGAATAAGGTTTTCATATAATATCTCTTGATTATATTCATTAATCCATGTATAGTACTAAAATGTGTTTGAACAGACTAGTATAAATCTTATTCTTGAAAGGAATTTATTTAGATGAAGTTAGGTGCCCGCATCTTAAAAACGGGAATTGCTATTGTTCTATCCCTTTACCTAAGTCAGTTGCTGCATTCGCCTTCCCCAGTATTTGCTGGAATTGCTGCGATTTTTGCAATTCAACCGACTATTTACCGCTCTTATTTAACCATTATTGAACAAATTCAGGGAAATATTATTGGTGCATTACTTGCAGTTATTTTTGTGCTTCTCCTCGGAAATCATTTCATTGTTATTGGATTGGCTGCAATTATTGTTATTCTTCTAAATCTAAAACTAAAGCTTGAAAACACCATTGGACTGTCACTCGTTACATTAATTTCAATTATGGAAACTCATAGTGGGAGTTTTATACAATTTGCTGGAGTTCGTTTCTCCACCATTATGATTGGCGTATTTTCGGCATTTCTAGTTAATCTTGTATTTATGCCCCCAAAATACGAAAACAAGCTATATTTTAAAATTATTACCACGACAGAAGAAATAATTAGGTGGATTCGCTTAAGCACCCGCCACGACTTCGATCATAATCTTCTTAAGACAGATATCGAGAAACTGAAAGAGAACTTGATACAAATGGGACAGTTTTATTCCATGTACAAGGAAGAAAGAAGATATTTTAAAAAGAATACTTTAGAAAAATCTCGAAAGCTTGTTATATACCGGCAAATGATCTTAACAGCAAAAAAATCACTTGATACTTTGAAGCGGCTGCATCGATTTGAAAATGAACTTTTACACCTCCCTGAAAAGTTTCAACAAGCCATTCAGGAACAGTTAGATTGTCTTATTTATCACAATGAACAACTTATGCTACGATTCATTGGCAAAATACCTACCCCACCTTCCATCACAGAAGGTAGTATTTGTATAGATAAAAAGGAATTATTTGATTTGTTTTTAGTCTATCAACAAGAAACAAAAGAACAAGATTCTCCGCACCTATACCATACCATGCAAATTATTGCCTCGATTATTGATTATAGTGAGCAGGTTGAACATCTGGATACGTTAATTACTAGCTTTCATTCTTATCATGATAATGAACTATCTATTGAAGAAGAAAGTGAATAAGAAAAGCGCAAGCGCCTTGTTCAGCCCCGACAGGCAAATGTTCTTCGGCAATAAAAGTCCGCTTTTTGACTTTTATTGCCGAAGGTTATTTGACCCGAGGGGCTAGGCGCTGGAGCTGGACAATTCTCGAAGTCGAATTTTATACTTCCTTGTAATTTAAAAAAACCGAAGCAGATTATTCCTCTGCTTCGGTTTCTTTATGTTCAAGTTGTTGGACCTGAAATAATTTAAAATAATTGCCTTGCTTAGCCATTAATTCTTCATGTGTCCCTACTTCGACAATTTGACCATGTTCGATTAAAACAATTCGATTAGCATGTGTAATGGTTGATAACCTGTGAGCAACAATAAAAGTGGTCCGATCCTTAGCTAACTCTTCTAATGATTCTTGAATGGAATGCTCACTTTCTAAATCCAATGCCGAGGTAGCCTCATCTAAAATTAATATTGGAGGGTTTTTTAGAAATACTCGAGCAATGGCTACCCGTTGTTTTTGACCCCCAGATAATTTGACCCCTCGTTCCCCCACCTTAGTGTTATAGCCATCAGAAAGGTTTAAAATAAACTCGTGGGCATTGGCCGCCTTTGCTGCCCTATATACCTCTTCATCAGAGGCACCAGGCTTTCCTAACAGGATATTGTCTCTCACTGATTCACTGAATAGAATATTATCCTGAAACACAACACCAATCTTGTCCCGTAATGTTTGCACTTTAAAATCACGGATATCTATTCCATCTAGTGTAATTCGCCCTTTAGTGACGTCGTAAAATCGTGGAATTAAACTAACTAGTGTAGACTTTCCTCCACCGCTCATTCCCACAAACGCAATTGTTTCGCCCTTTTTGACATGTAGGGTTATATCTTTTAAGACCATTTCATCCGTTTGGTCGTAAGAGAAGTAAACATTCTCAAATGAAATATCCCCTTGTACGTGGTTGCATTCTCGGGCATTTGGATCATCAATAATGTCATATTTTTCATCTAAAAATTCAAACACTCGATCCATTGAGGCAAATGATTGAGTAATTGTAGTGGAAGAGTTAACTAACCTTCTTAATGGACTATAAAGCTTGTCTATATAGGCAAAAAAAGCAACCATTGTTCCAAGTGATAGCTCTCCTTGAATGACTAAATAAGCGGAATAGCCAATAACAATTAATGGAGCAATATCGGTAATGGTATTTACAGCTGAGAAGGACTTCGCATTCCAGCTTGTATGCTGGAGGGCTTTTTCTAGGAAGTTTTTATTTTGTTTATCGAATTGTTTTTGTTCATACTCTTCAATGGCAAAACTCTTAATTACCGGCATACCTTGAACCCGCTCATGGAGATAGCTTTGGACCTCGGCCAAAGCTTGTGAACGCGTTCTTGTGAGCGTACGTAGATTTCCAAAAAAATACCTAACTGAAAAGGCATAGAGAGGAAACAGCAAAACCGACACAATGGTTAATGTTACGTTCATATAAAACATAAGAATAATTGCAATTATAATTGTGGCAATATCTAGCCATAAATTCATTAATCCGGAGATCACAAATGTTTTCGTCTGCTCCACATCATTAATTACTCTTGATATGATTTCACCAGCCCGAGTGTTAGAAAAATATCGGAAGCTTAATTTCTGAATATGAGTATACATGGTGTCACGAATATCATAAAGGATTTTACTTGATGTCCATTGGGCGAAATATTGTCGGTAATACTCGATGGGGGGGCGAACGATGACAAATACAACAATCATAACACCCATTATAAGCATTAGTTTATGTACCTTTTCATCATGTGTAAGCCCATGATTTCCAACAATATCATCGACCACATATTTAATGAGCATCGGAATAATCAGTGGTATGGAGAATTTAATTACACCTATAAAAATCGTACCAATAATTTGTAAGCGATACGGTTTAACAAATTGTAGGTATCGGCGAATACTGCTCAAGCGGGTGTCCCTCTTTCATACATAAATTAAACACAAACAAAAGAGGCTAACTCCTTTGCTTTTGAGTCAGCCTTAAGGTCACTTTTCAGCGTCTATATGTTAAGTAACGTTCATACCAAATATCAATAAAATCTGGTGCAAAGGGGCCCTGACGCTGTCTTATCCATTGAATTAATTTTTCAACATTTCTTTTAAGGATTTGATCAATCACATCCGGATAGTTCATCTCGCGGCGATGCCGCTCATATTCATCCTCGTCTAATAAGTTAAAAGTCATATCAGGATACACCTTGATATCAAGGTCATAATCAATATACTTTAATGCTTCACCATCAAAGATGAATGGTGAACTGATATTACAGTAATAATAGATGCCGTCTTCCCGAATCATTCCTATTACATTAAACCAGTATTGAGAGTGGAAATAGCAAATAGCTGGTTCTCTGGTTATCCACGTTCTACCATCTGATTCTGTTACAAGTGTCCGATCATTCCCACCAATCACCAAATTCTGAGACCCTTTTAATACGGTTGTTTCTTCCCAGACGCGATGGATGTGCCCATTGTGCTTATAGCTATGTATTTGCATTGGTTCACCTTCGATGGGTACGCCCATATTCTCCCCTACCTTCATTCCTGAACGCTTTGTAACCTATTCCAACTATAAATACAATAAATAACGACAAAAGGTAACAAAGTCCAATTCCTATTTATTATTATTATAACGGTTGAGTCCAGAATTTAAAACAAAAGAGCCATATTTCGATGGCTCTTTGTAAAAATTTGCGTATTTTTTTCAATTTTTCTATTGTTTTTCTACAATGTTGGTGTTAAATTCGTTTCCCGATACGAATTTATTACCTCTTCTGTTTGCTTTTCAAAAATTAACTGAATCTCTTTTAACTCTTTTTTCATCAGTTGAATGTCTGTCTGAATGCTCTCAAGGTCTGTAGCATGCTGCAATGTCTGAAGTTCTTCTTCGATTTGTTGACAACGCTCAAGCTCGGCTTGAAGATAGAGCAATTTTTCCATAGTCACCATCTGCTCGGAAACTAATCGGTTGAAATGATTCATTTCCCTCACCGCCTTATACTTTATCTATCTTCCTACCTACTATGTATTCTTTAGTAAACCCTTTTTTCCTTTGACTACTTCTGTAGACAAAAAGGAGGTTTTGTCGAAAACCATATACACAAAGAAGGAAGGCACTCTTGCGCATAAAGAGTGCCTTCGACTTTGAAGCTTATTAGCTTTGTCCGAATTGGCCAGAGCCTTGGTTTTTTTTAGCTTGAGATTGTTGGTTTTGTTGTCTTACTTCAGCAGCATTTGTTTCGCTAGCGAATTCAGTTCCGAATTGGCCAGCTGCTCCTGCTGCACCAGCTGCACCTGCAGAACCTTGAGCAGATTGAGCGTTTTGTTGTCTTACTTCCTGGATGTTAGTTCCAGCTGAAGTTTTGTTTGGCTGTTGATTGAAGTTTGCCATTGTAATCACCTCCACGAGATTAATGTATCCCGGTACCGTGGAGATTATCCAAAAAATTATTTAAAAATAATTTAAAAATAATTTAAACCAGTAAAGAGATTCCCCCATCAACGATGATCGTTTGTCCCCTAATCATGCTTGAGTCCTCCGATAAAAGGAACATGATACAGTTAACCATATCTTCGATTTCCACCATTCTTCCTGCTGGTGTCTTATCTTTTGCTTCTTGTAGCAATTCTTCGCGATTTGGAAAATGTTTCAATGCTTCTGTGTCCACAGCTCCGCCAGAAACCGCATTGACAATAATATTTTTTGGAGCCAATTCGACAGCCAAATATCTTGTTAACGCCTCAAGAGCTGCTTTTGAAACACCCACTACTGTGTAATTCTCTAAGTAACGAATGGATCCTAGAGAACTTATACTAACAATTTTTCCTCCGCCATTTCTCTCCATCAATTTTGCTGCTTCTTGTGCACAAAATAATAATGCTTTGCTATTAATATTTAACGTCCAATCCCAATGCGACTCTTCAAGCTCCATAACAGGACGCTGCACACCAGAAGCTGCATTGTTAACAAATACATCTAACCTGCCAAATTCCTGTTCAATTTGGGCAAACATATCTTTAATCTTAGCTACGTCACCAACATTAGCTTTTACGATGAAAGCTTTTCTACCTAATGCCTCCACTTGCTCAGCCGTTTCTAAGGCCCCTTTTTTACTTCTCGCATAGTTAATAACAATATCATAACCTGCCTCAGCTAATTTTAAGGCAGTCGCTTTTCCGATTCCTCTGCTGCTTCCAGTAATTAATGCTACTTTTTGTGTCATCCTTCTATTCCCTTCTTTTTTAAAGTTCAAAGTGGATAAGTGTGTAACTCCCACGCATAGCTGCGCGCTTTTCATTTCATTTTAGCTTTTCCATGAATAGAAGACAATTAATATAGAAAACTAATGGCAAAATGATTTGAAAGGAGAGGGAAGATTATGTATGTAGGAAGAGATATGACTGAGCTTTCCATGATGTCTAAGACGGATTGGAAGAATAGCGAGCTTGCTTTTTTTCATCATTCATTGCAGCAAATTGCCCCTTATTTAAACAGCGAGGGGCAAACCATTCATCGAGAAATTATCGAAGAAATTGAAAACCGCGGGGGCATGAAAAGACAAGAAGCGGATTATACACACGGGACTAAAATTACGTATGATTAAGAAAAGCGGAAGCGCCTTGGTCAGCCCCGACAGGCAAATGTTCTTCTGCAAGAAAAGTCGCTCTTTGACTTTTATTGCAGAAGGTTATTTGACCCGAGGGGCTAGGCGCTGGAGCTGGACAATTCTCGAAGTCGATTTTTATACCTTCTGATTAATAAAGAAATGAACGCCGTTTCCGCGGCGTTCATTTAAGGTGTTTATGATCTTGAGACAGCTTAAACATTTTTTGATATGGAACTGGAAATGCGTATTCTTTCAATTCTTCAAGTGTTACAAATTTCCACTCTTCATTTTCCGGAACAAAATGTTTAACAGTGCCTGTATACACCTTGATATTCCACACTAGATGCGAAAAAACATGCTCAATTTGCCCGATTATCTGCCCAAAATGAATGTCTAAATCCAATGATTGTTTAAACAATTCAACAATCTGCTTTCGATCATTTTGTAATGGGTGATGAAGCTCTAAAGTTGGAAACTCCCATAAATTAGCGAGTAGGCCACTAGCTGGCCGTTTATGAATGAGTATTTTCCCATCCTCGTCTTCAACGACCACTGCTGCTAGTTGAACATCTCGTGTTTTGACCTTTTTCGTTTTGATTGGAAGTTCTTGTTGGACACCTTCATGAAAGGCATGACAATGCTCACGAACAGGACACAATAAACAAGAGGGAGAAGTCGGTGTACAAATCAAAGCCCCTAATTCCATTAATGCCTGGTTAAATGCAGAGGGGTCTTCATGTGAAATGATATCTCGAACTGCTTTTTCAAAAATCTTCCTTGAAGAAGCCTTCGCAATATCCTCTCGAATTAGCAAAATTCGTGATAATACCCTCATTACATTACCATCAACAGCTGGCTCCGGAATTCCATAGGCAATGCTTAAAATGGCACCTGCAGTATAGGGTCCCACTCCCTTAAGAGAGGAAATATCCTTTGGTGTGTTTGGCACTTCCCCATTATATTTCTCTTTTACTTCTCTAACGGCAGATTGAAGATTTCTAACTCTGGAATAATAGCCTAGACCCTCCCAAGCCTTTAGGACTTTCTCCTCTTCTGCTTCGGCTAAGTCTTCAATCGTGGGAAACCATTCGATAAAACGATTAAAGTAGGGTATAACCGTATCAACTCTTGTTTGTTGTAGCATGATTTCTGAAACCCAAACCTTGTATGGATCCTGGTCCTTTCTCCATGGTAGGTCTCGTTGTTCAGCTTTAAACCAGGAAATGAGATCATTTTGAAAAGCATTTATATTGATTTTTTCTGAATTTTCTTGTTCAATTATCATAACTTTTAGTCCTCCAGATTGTTAAACACAATGAAAAAAGGGAATATAATAATATGCATTTCGTTTTACAATAAGCGAATTTGTCGATTTTGACAAGAACCTAATTCATAGAAGGAGGCTATCCTTTTGGATACTGGAACTCATGTTGTAATGGGCATTGCTCTTGGCGGTCTTGCCACACTTGACCCTGTTATAGCAAGCAGCCATGCCACTGCTACCAGTGTATTGATTGCAACAATCGCCGGATCACAAATACCAGATATTGACACGGTTTTAAAGCTTAGAAATAATGCTATCTATATTCGTAATCATCGAGGAGTTACTCATTCCATTCCGGCGGTTCTATTATGGCCGCTTGTGATTTTAGCAGTGGTCTATCCTTTTTTTCCTGATGCTAATCTTCTTCATCTATGGGCTTGGACCTTTGCAGCAGTATTTATTCATGTTTTCGTTGATATCTTTAATGCCTACGGGACGCAAGCATTGCGACCTTTTTCCTCAAAATGGGTTGCTCTAGGAGTAATCAATACCTTTGACCCTTTTATCTTTGGAATTCATGTTATTGGAATTCTCATTTGGGTTATTGGAGCAAATCCAGGTATTACGTTTTCCATCATGTATTTGGTCATCTTCGGTTACTATTTAAAGCGATATCAAGCCAAGAAAAGAGTATTAGTGGAAGTAAGAACTCTGATTCCAGATGCGACAGAAATTATTATCGCTCCTACTATGAAGTTTCATCATTGGCGGATTGCCGCTATGAACAAGGAACAATTTTTTGTAGGTAGAGCAATCGACGGGAAAGTGGAAATCTTAGATCACTTCAAACGTATTCCTGTACCCAATACACCTGTTATTGAGGCAGCCAAAAAAGATAAAAATTTGTCTGCCTTTCTATCCTTCTCCCCTGTTTACCGATGGGAAGTGGATGAATACGATAATTTTTACGAGGTGAGGTTTATCGATCTTCGCTACCGAAGCAATGGGCACTACCCGTTCGTCGCCGTCGTTCAGTTAGATTGTGAATTAAATCCGATTAGCTCCTATACAGGCTGGGTGTTTAGTGAGAAAAAACTAAGAAAAAAACTAAGTATCATCTCCAGCTAAACAAAGGCTATGTTGCTCCCAGAACGCCCGCGGAAAGCGAAGCGCCTGGAACGGAAATCAACGGACAATTTTTTAAGTGACAAAACAAAAGAAAACTCGTGTTGCGAGTTTTCTTTTTAATGTGTTTGATCCTTTTCCTAATTTAAAAAATCTTTATATTTGGGATTGGTGGCGATGAAATCATGAAGTCTATTTCCATAATTTTCAATCCATTGCCTCACAATTTTCTCGGTCATTTCACTACCCTTATACTCCCTGCCAGCTTTTGCATAACTGGTTTCGAAATCATCCCAAAGCAATTCTACCCAGGTTCTTGCTTGGTCATAGGATAACTCGTTATTTTTTTCTAACAACAACCTCGTTAATTCTTCCTGATACACAATCATACACACACCCCATTGCCATTTTCTTATAACATAACCGATGTGAAAAGCGCGAATACTAACATTACGTGGTAAGCACTGAGATGCCACCTTTGCTTTTCACGTTTTTCTCATTCCCAAAATGGAGGTACAGCATGAGAAATAAAGAAACGAATTTCCCCAATCAAAATAATAACAAGTTAGAGGGCGAGCCAAGAGCGAAAGCAGAATATGCTTCTAAAAGAGCCGATGGCACCATAAATACCCATCCACAAGAGCGTATGCGTGCTTCTGGGGAACGAGATGACGAATCCCCTCAGTATTCATAGCTACCTGTTAATAAGACAAGCCAGAGATCTCTCTCTGGTTTGTCTTCATTTTAGCCCTTTTAACATTGAAATCGGGAGAGCTTCTTCTTTTCCATCGCCTTTTAATCGATAGCCCCAAGCAAACACACCATTCATATAATCTATTTTAAAATA
The DNA here is from genome assembly GCF_047302305.1 of Neobacillus phoenicis. NCBI lineage: Bacteria > Bacillati > Bacillota > Bacilli > Caryophanales > Bacillaceae > Neobacillus > Neobacillus phoenicis. The sequence continues at coordinate 4,740,232 of NZ_CP154847.1, forward strand.
TTGGCCAGGGTCGCCTTCAATTTCATATATTTCGCCTGGTTTAAACGATTCTGGATTAATCAGATACGCTCTTGCCATTTGTACCTTTCTTTCAAGCACAGCAAACTCATTAACCATTCCCATTTGTTCTGCTTTTCGAGCTTTTTCTTGAAGTGAAGCAATTTCCTGTTTTAACTCATGCTCCGTCATATCACTGTATCGTTTCTCCTGCTGCATCCAATTCACTCCCCTTTATCTTCTTTTTTTAGTATAGTAATTTTTATAGGATTAATAAAGGTTAAAACTCACATTAAAAGGAGACCTCAATATGAAAACAATCATCGTGACTGGAGCAGGATCAGGCTTAGGCAAAGAATTAGCTTTCTTATTTTCTAAGAAGGGGTATCACCTTCTATTGGTTGGAAGAACCATTGAAAAATTAGTCCAAGCAAAACAAGAGATAGAAGCAATGGATGGAAAGGCAGATATCTTGTCGCTTGATATTTCAGACAATGAAGAGAGCGTTTCAAAGCTATCTGAAGTAAATGAGCGTTATCAAATAGCCGGCTTGGTTAACAACGCAGGTGTTGGTTATTTTGGACCGTTTACTGAGATGGATCATACACAAATAAAAGAAATGCTGGAAACGAATGTATGGGGAACGATTTTGATGACAAAAGCCATTCTTCCACTTTTATCTCAGAATGGAGAAGGTCGAATCATGAATATTATTTCTACTGCTGGCTTGCGCGGGAAAGTAAATGAAGCAGTGTATGTTGCTAGCAAATTTGCTGTAAGAGGATTTACAGAAAGTCTACAAAAGGAATACGAAGGTTCTGGAATCAAATTTAATGCTGTTTACATGGGCGGGATGGACACCCCATTTTGGGACGAAAGCACTCATGTTTCAGACAAATCACGGTTTAGGACAGCTAAGGAAGTAGCGGAAATTATTATGGATCAAATCGATCAGGATTCTATTATTATTGAGAGTAAATAAGAATTGAGGACAGTTCTGTCCTTCATTCACCCGATGAAGGACATTTTCTTCGCACTCGGGCCGAGTTTTGTCCTTCATTCACCCGATGAAGGACATTTTCTTTGCGCTGGGGCCGAGTTTTGTCCTTCATTACCTCGATGAAGGACATTTTCTTTGCACTGGGGCCGAGTTTTGTCCTTCATTACCTCGATGAAGGACATTTTCTTTGCACTTGAGCCGAGTTTTGTCCTTCATTAAATGAATTAAGAACCTCTGGGATACAATCGGTCTATATTTCTTCGTCCTCTATTTCAGAAAGAAATCTCTCAATATTATCCATTGAAAATCCTTTACGATATAAAGCTTGTTTCATCTTTTGCTGGTATTCATAACCACTTAAATGCGCATACTTTCGATGGGTTTTTTCACCTTGGAACCGAACCGCTTCCATTTCCTCATCTTCTTCTTTTTCCACTTCTGTTTCTTTCATTGCAATTCCTATAACCTCAAAAGGATACCCTTTCCTCAAAAGTAAATGTTCTAGTTTCTGCTTTTGAATCTTCAAGGATTCCTTTGTATTTTTTTGAAAAAACTTCTCACTCATTTTCGTTGCTTTTTCAATCTGCTGCTCTCGAGGATACTCCTCAAGTGCTTGCATAAGAGTCCCCTCTCCAATCCCTTTTTCCTTTAACTCTAACCTAACTAAATCAGGTCCTTTATCTGTCGTATTCGCCTGCGTCCTTACATAAGACAATGCATATTCCTGATCATTAATGTATTTTTGCGAGATTAACCTATGGAGAACCTCGTTAATGACGGGTTCATCAAGTTCCTTTTTTAAAAGGTAATCTTTGATCTCTTTTTCCGACCTCATCCTTCTTGCCAGATAATTGACCGCCAAGTTGTAGGCCTTACGGATATCGTCTTGATACTGAATTTCCAAGAAAGAAAAATCGTCAAGCTCCATCCCTTTTTTTAAATTGAATTTAATTAGCACATCGCTGTCGACACTAAAAGCAAATTCTTCACCCTTGCCCTTGCCATAATCCATAAAAACATTATATCGGTCTACATTTTTTTGCTGTGTGGTGATTTTCGTAATAATGGCCATTTCCTTCACCTCAATCTCACTTTACCATACTTTTTTATTAAAATAAGGTAAAATAAAGCAAAAGGAGGTCTTCTACATGAAAATTGCCATTGCAGGTGGAACAGGCTTTGTTGGAAGGGCACTTGTCAATGAACTAAGTAAGTATGAACATGAAATAGTCGTTTTAACTCGCCGGGCAAGGAAGTCTAACGAGAAGGCCAACATTCGATATACTCAATGGTTAACTGACGGTGCGCACCCTGTTATAGACCTCCAAGATACGGACATCTTTATTAACCTCGCAGGTGAATCGATTAACAGCGGGCGTTGGACTGAAGAAAGAAAAAATAAAATTTTGACTAGCCGAATTGAAGCAGTCGATGCAGTCCTGGACATAATAAACCAATTAGAACGGAAACCGCGGGCTCTTATTAACGCCAGTGCGATTGGTATTTATGGAACCTCCGATAAAGAAATTTTTACGGAAAATAACGAAAAACTAGGCACTGATTTTTTAGCAGAAACAGTTGTAAAGTGGGAACAAGAGGCAAGCAAGGCCGTTCCATTAGGAATTAGAACGGTCTTATGCAGATTTGGTATCATTCTTGAAAAGGATGCTGGAGCTCTTCCTAAGATGTTGATGCCTTATAAGTGGTTTATAGGAGGCAATATTGGAAGTGGCAAACAGTGGATGTCATGGATTCATCTTGAGGATGTAGTGAAAGGTATTATTTTTGCAATTGAAAATGAACAAATTCAAGGTCCTGTCAATTTCACTGCTCCACATCCTGTGATTATGAGCGATTTTGGCAAAACACTTGCTCAAGTCTTGCATCGACCACACTGGCTTCCTGTACCTAGCTTTGCCCTTCGTTTGCTCCTCGGTGAAATGAGTACTTTAGTGGTGGATGGGCAAAAGGTTTTACCCAAAAAGCTCTTAGAACATGGTTTTCAATTTCAATACCCTGAATTAAACATGGCATTAAAAAATATATTTTCTTAAAAAAAGTATCATTCATTCCTCAAAAGGTAAAAATGGAAATAAGTACATATTTAGTGCTTCATTTTTACCACTTAGCTTGATGACAATTAACAAACAAAAAATGTTGAAAGGAATGAGCAAAATGGCGGGAAAAAAGAAAAAAGATTTGGGTAGAGGGAAATATACCTTAACTAGTACACAAGAGGTTTTATATCAGCGTGACTTTAAGATGGCTGACCGTGCCGGCGGCTATCATGACAGCAAAACTAAGCTGTAAGTGAAGGAATTCGATAAGTATACCAAAAATTAATTTAAATTTTTTCCATTAATGACCCCCTTTCTAATTGTAAAAGCTATTAGGGAGTGAGAGATTCCTTTCTCCCTCTAGCTTAAATTTGAAAGGGGTTTTAGTAATGGGTCGTATGCATAATGGAGGTTCTCACAAAAATAATAAAAGCTCACTTCCACAAACACCGAAAAATTTGAAGTCTGATGGCAACGATGTAGAATACTCTCAAGAATTTGCTGATCACGCAGATCTTGAAGCACAAGCCCGTGCTAATGCCGCTAACCAACGTGTGAAGAATAAGAAAAGATAAGCATACAAAAAGAGAAGCAGGCTTTGCCCTGCTTCTTAAAGTATATAAAAGGGGGGAAAATAAATGGTATTTCAGCGAGTTCTAATGAGAGATTTCAGCGTGCTAAGCTGTTAGAACTCGGTATTACTGTTAGTTGGTATTCACATTCCTTGCAGGTGCCTTTTTGATATAGTCTTTGATGAAAGGGACTGCATAACGGTCAAGTCCGAAGTAATAAACACCAGTTCCTACGAAAAGAAGAATCATTGCTGCTGTATAAAGAATTGGGTTCGTGCTTGTTGTGCCTGCCAGCATGAAGTTTAAGTTCATAAACGCACCGGCGATTAATGCTGGAAGAGTCGCTAAACCGACAACTAATCCTAAACCAACAAGTAATTCTCCCCAAGGAATTAATACGTTAAAGATCTGAACATTTGGAATAGCAAATTGTTGTAAGAAATCTGCGTACCAGGCTTGCACTGCTGGATGATCACCAGTTGCATTTGCGAGTGCTCCTTTTAAAAATCCGCCAGCGTCAAATCCACCTGTTAATTTATGATAGCCCGCTTCAATCCATTGTAAACCAAGCCAAACTCTTAAAACTGTCCAAACAACTGCTGCTTGAGGGGTTTTATACCATCTCATCACAATCATCTCCATTTATTTTTTTGTGAAATATTTCACAAATTAATATAATAATAATTACTTTCCCCTATCGATGAGGGGTGTTCAGCTAGCTGTTTATGTAGGGAAGTTAGTTTGTGCTTCTTGGTTTGTGAATTGTTTCACTATCTTCTCTACACTTATAATATACTCTCCTGTACTTTAAATGACAACGGCTTTCACAGTTTCTTAACATATTAATGTTAGAAAATTGAATAGAATGTGAACTTACTAAGTTGTTTATATTAGAATCGTGCTTCTACATAGTTGTGGATAAATATTCTGACTTTTGTGGATATTGTGAATAAGTCTGTGGAATACCTTTAAACCGGGACTTTTGATGTTGATAACGCAGTGGATAAACACGGAAAATTCGTGACTATTGAATTAAATTTTTACATTTTGTTCAAATAAAAAAGTAGTTCTAGTGGTTTGCTACTTCTACTTTTCCTTCTTCTCTCTGAAAATAGTAGATTTAGAGGTTTGCTACTTCTACTTTTTCCTTCTTCTCTATGAAAAAAGTAGATCTAGGACCTTGCTACTTCTACTTTTTCCTTCTTTTCTCTATAAAAAGTAGATCTAGAGCCTCGATACTTCTACTTTTTCCTTCTTTTCTCTAAAAAAAGTGGATCTAGACCCTGGCTTTCTTAAAATGAAAAAAAAGAGCCATATAGCTCTTTCATTATTTGTAGACTCTTATAAAGCCTTAAGCGTTTTTATTTGTTTCACTCTCTCGTATTCTCCTATAATCGGATAATAGATAAGATTATTTTGTTTGGCCAGAAGGGCAATTTCTCTATCTGTCGCTTTGATTACAAACGTTTCCTCCGCCACTTCTTCAATCCAAGTAATGGAAGGAGTCACCTGTTTATGCTTCACTCCATGCACCAGCCACGTTTCCTTCTTGTCACTCTTACTAAACCCCGTTACCGCTACTTGAGAACACGTATTATTCTGTTTAACTGGGGAATTTTTACACACATAGACTAAATCCTCAATTACCGCACTCGCTGTAGGAAACATTCCCGCTCCTGGTCCCTGAAGTGTAATCTCTCCAACTATATCAGATTGGACATTTACTGCATTCTGGACGCCTTCTACATGGTAAAAAGGATGTTCTTTACTCAATAGGGCTGGATTGACAGTTGCAATAATTTGATCACCTAACCTTGTAATACTCGCAATATGCTTAAACCTTAGCCCTGCATTTTCTGCAGCATCAATCAATTCACTTGTTATTGAAGTAATCCCTTCACGTTTAACATCCTGCCAATTGGGTTCTTTTCCAAAAGCCAGTCTGCTTAAAATCATGGTTTTATAAAAAGCATCAAAGCCCTCCACGTCATTTGTCGGGTCAGCTTCAGCATAGCCATTCTCTTGTGCTAATACTAACGCCTGTGCAAATGACTGCTTTTTCTCCCTCATTTCTGTGAGGATAAAATTGGAGGTGCCATTGAGAATTCCTCGAATTTGCTTCACACGATTAATGTTTAATAACTGTCTAAGTGTTTGTATAACGGGAATTCCTCCAGCAACAGTAGCTTCAAAACCAACCGAAACTTTCTTCTCCTCTGCCAGTTCAAGCAGTTCTTTCCCGTGGTGGGCGAACATTTCTTTATTCGCTGTAATGATGTGGCATCCACGCTCAATCGCTGATTTCAAAAATGTAAAAGTTGGCTCTTTGTCAACAATAGCCTCCACAACAACATCAAGCTGCTCGAGGTTTAAGATATCCGCAAAGTCTGTTGTTACTAATACATTTTGACTAATATTTCTCTTTTTTTGCGTGTTTCTGATGAGAACAGCGGCAACTTCAACCTTCTTGCCTAATGCAGCAGTGAGCTCCTCACTGTGTGATTGTATTGTTCGATATACTCCTTCTCCAACTGTTCCAAATCCAAGGATTGCCACTTTGATTACAGACACATACATCCATCCCTTCACTTCACGAATTTTGACACGAAGCTTCTTTATTTTTACAAAAGAAAAACCCTCTTCAATAAGAAGAGGGTTGGTTTCCTCCTCTTATCTATCAGGTTAAATAATAACCTGCAGGAATTAGCACCTTTTCAAGGAATACCTTGAAGGTTGCCGGGTTTCATCGGGCCTAGTCCCTCCACCACTCTGGATAAGAGTTTTTATTTGATTTTTAATTAAATTTCCAAGTTATAAAGAGAATTTTAGTTGATGCAATGTTAAATGTCAATATATTCTTTCTATTCTAACTATCGTATCCCTGTAAATCTGGCATGCTCTTCTTTTACTAAGTTGATAAAATTCTCTTTCTCAAAATCCATACTGGTAATCATTTTAATATTATTCTCATTACTTAAGAACCGTTTCACCTTCCTGTTTTGGTGAATGATGTATGCGTATCTAACATCCTTTTCCAGTAAAGTAAACCACTCTTCTTCCCTTAATCTGATTATATTTTTTTCAAATTTCGATTTCGGGGACCAATCAGGAATGAAAAATTCAATGACTTCCCCTGCTAGATCAAATAGCAAATCAATAATAAAACCACTAATGGAAATTCACTCCTTACATATTTTATATCGTTTCGCGTACTGAGTGATTTAACTCTTTTATCTTATTTTTCTTCTGTTCGCTTCATTCAATATTATCCATGTTATCTTATATTTTCAGTTATAATAAAAATACTAATTACTCCCTCTTTTACTTGAATCTCGTAGGTCGCAACTTTATAGTTATAACTTCTAAATGTTTTGGATTTTCATTAATATTATTTTCTACCTCTAACTTATGCTGCATAATGATTTGTTTTCTTTGCTGCAAGGTTTCATTCCCTAATTCATAAAGATCCATATATTTTTTATATTAGAAAAATGCATTCCTGTCAAAATAGTTTTTTATTACAGGAACTGATTTATTTGACGTACGAATAGACTGATACAGCTGTTTATGAAATGCCCTCTATAAAGATAAGTGTCTACGATACTCCATCCAAAAAAGCCCGCCAATTAGGGGGGCCTTTTTAGTCTTCTTTAGTTAAAGAACGCTGATAGCAAGCTTTATATATAATATAGACGCTACCGAAATTACCTACCCCAATAGGGACGCCGCTTTTTGATCAAGGTAATAGTGGATGTTTTCATGCTGCTGAAGCACGCTTGCAGGATTAGTATTGGTAACAGGTCCTTCAATGGTAGCTTTCACAATCTCTGCCTTTTTTTCGCCGTTCGCAAGAAGGAAGATCGTCCGGCTGTTTAAAAGATGCTTCACCCCAAGTGTAATGCCTTGCTTCAGTTCCTTTTTCTCCTCAAAGTATTTCTGTCCTACACTCTGAGTGGTCTCATCAAGGTCGATAACATGGGATTTCAGGCCGAAGTCCACTCCCGGTTCATTGAAACCTAGGTGTCCGTTCATTCCGATTCCAAGAATCATCAGGTCAAATCCGCCGTATTTTTCGACCAGTTCATCTTTCTTTTTACATTCATTTTCCAGATCTTCGCTCATTGTATCAAATAAGTGAATGTTTTCTTTCTTGGCATTCACTTGATGAAAAAAATTACTGTTCAAAAATAGCTGACAGCTTCCTATATCCTCCGGACCTACTCCTACCCAATCATCGAGTCCGATGAAAGTAGCCTGTGAGAAGTCCACACGCCCAAGCTTGTATGCCTGAACGAGATAACTGAGCATTTCTTTCGGCGTGTCTCCTCCTGGAATACAAAGAACACTGTTAGGTTTACTATTAAGCAGACTGATGATTTCCTCTGCTGCGTTTTTTGACATTTCTTCATATGTGTCATATACATGTACGTTCATTCTTTCACTCCTCCTGCGGTCATGCTTGAGACCAATTGTTTTTGGAATAGAGCCACGATGATGAGCGGAGGAAGTGTCGCCAAGATTCCGCCTGTCGCGATCATACCGTAATCGACCGCGTTCTTCCCGCTAAATTCAGCAATGGCTACCGATATAGTCTTTGATTCAAGGCTTGAGGTAAACAATAGACTGAAAAAGAACTCCTCCCAAGTCAAAAGAAAACTCAATACGCCAGTCGCTAGAATCCCCGGACGTACAATCGGGATGACGACCTTCCATAAAGTCTGAAGCCTTGAGGCTCCGTCGATCATCGCAGCTTCCTCAAGCTCCTTTGGGAAACTGCGGAAATAGCTCTGCATCACCCATATGACATACGGGATAACAAACGTTAGGTCAAGAAGTACCAAGGTCCATTTTTGATCCAGCATTCCAAGTTCCGATAAAATCAGGTACAAAGGAATTACGATTACAACTGGCGGAATCATATAGGAAAACAAAAACACATATGTGATGCTGTTCCGGAAAGGAAACTGGTAACGAGCGATACTATAGGCTGCAAGGCTTCCTACAACTAAACTGATAATCATTACAGTGATGCCAACGAAAAGGGTATTCCCCATGGCTATTTTGAAAGTATAGGCCATCTCGTTCCCTTCATTCGTGAAGATGTCCACATACCGGCTGAATGTAAGATGATCCGGAATCCATTTCAGAGGGACCTTTGTTAGATCCCTTTGAAAGGAAATGCTCGAAATGAAGAGCCACAGGTAAGGAGCAATGGTGAAAAAGGTGACGAGTAAAGCAAACGTATATTGCAGTGTTTTGAATCGTTTTGAATATCTCACCCTACTCCTCTCCTTTCTTCAAGGTCTTCACGTAAACAAAGGTAAGAATAGCCACCATAATGGCAATCAGGTACGATATCGTCGCACCCTTCGAGTAATTCACTTCTACAAAACTTGTTAGATAAGCCTCGTAGGTAAGTGTCAAGGTTCCGTTTGCAGGACCTCCCCGTGTGGTCGCATAGATGATGTCGAAAACCTTGAAAAGGTCCATAGTCCTCATAACGAGTACGACCAGGATGGTTGGCTTTAAGTAAGGAAGCGTCAGGTGATAAAATCTTTTTAAAAGGCCTGCCCCGTCCATCATGGCTGCTTCGTACACACTCTTGTTTGCCATTTGGAGGCTTGCCAGCATGAAAATCGCCACAAGAGGGGTCATTTTCCAGCTGTCGGCAAACATCACCATGTGGATCGCAACCCATGGGTCTCCGAGCCAACTTTTGTATTCGTCGATGAGGCCGATTTGACTTAAAAAGGCATTCAACGCCCCATATTCTGGGTGATAAATCCACTTCCACATCGCCCCGTTTACGATCGTCGGAACTGCCCAAGGTATAATAAATATACTCCGGAGGAACGTCTTACCTCTTAAATCCTCATTTAATAAAAGGGCAATTAGTATCCCTAGGCTCAGTTGAAGGAAGAGAGAGAATCCAGTAAAGTATGCAGTTCTTCCTACAGTCTCCCAAAATCCTTGATCCCCTAACAATTGTTTGTAATTATCGATTCCCACCATTTCGCCATAGGACGAACTGGTGATGTCCATGTTTTGGAACGTGTACCAAAAGGTTTGGAGAAGAGGGAAGAGGACGATCCCGAATACCAATATGGCGGCCGGTACGATCAATAGCAAGGCGAAGGTTCTATCTTTGATTGGTCTCATTTTCCCACCTCATCTTTCTGTCTCAAAAGGGAGGAATCTCCTCCCTTTATACTATTATTTGCTTGAGATTTCTTCTGCTTTTTTCTGAAGGATGTCCATAGTTTCCTCCGGGGTCTGCTTCCCTAAAAGGGATTTTTGGACTTCCACTTGAATCTCTGTTGAAAGTGCTCCGTACCAAGGCACGCGAGGGCGGTTTTCAAGCTGTGCATACTGGGTCTTTGATGCAGCAACCACTTCTGGGTTTGTATCGATTACCTTTTGTTCTTCATAAAGGCTCTTCCAAATTGGAAGGGCATTTTTCGCATAGTTTTTTTGTACATCTTTCGAAGACAGGTACTGGATGTACTTCCAAGCTTCGTCGACATGTTTGCTTCCACTTGTCACACTAAGTCCCATTCCGCCGTTCACACTCATTGGGATAGGTGCAATCCCTACTTTCCCAGCAACTGATGATTCCTTTTCATCGTTAGCCATGTTGTACATATAAGTCCAGTTCAAAGCAAAGGCCGCTTTTCCGCTTGAGAATACTCCGCGAACGTCTTCTTCCAGGTATTCCGTTGATTTTGGATCGGTCAGTTTCTCATTCAACGTTTCAGTCATGTACTTAAGGGCCGCAACGTTTTTCGGATCGTTCAACGTCGGTTTTCCACTCTCATCAGTCATTTTTCCACCGAATGAAGAGGTGATGGCCGTGAAATCACATACAAGTGCTTCCGCCTGGCTCCAGCTCCATACAATTGGATAAGGGACCAATTTTTTCTCTTGGATGACCTTTGCCTGTTCATTCAATTCATCAAAATTTGTCGGAGGATTTTGGATTCCTGCTTTCTCTAGAATTTCCTTATTATAGAAAAGGAATTTGGTATCGTTTAGCCATGGCATTCCGTACACTTTGCCGTCATATGATACACTGTCGATGGCCCCAGTGAAAATGTCGGATTTATCGTCACTTTTCAATTTATCGGTTACGTCCTTTACAAATCCCGCTTTCGCAAATTTCGCAGTCCACGGAGCATCAATGACCACTACATCGTATCCTCCGCTTTTTGCACTTGTCTGGATCTTTTGCTCAAGTGCTTCATATGGGGCGAATGTTGCCTTAATTTTAATGTTCGGATTGTTCTTTTCGAACTCTTTCGTAATGTTATTCACGTCTTCTTCACTATATCCGGCCTGTTTCATGAAAAGTGCGTTCAATGTAACCTTTCCATCCTTTTCCCCTTTCGAACAGCCGATGATCCCAGTGATAAGGATCAAAATCATACTCATCAGAAACCACTTTTTCATGTTTATTCCCCCTCTAATATTGTTCTACTTGCATAAAAGCATAGGCAACGGCACCAAGGGCCCCCGTGTCACTCCCAAGATGAGAGCGTTCAATTGTCACAGGTATCGGGATCAATTTTTTTACCCATTCCTCGATTTTTTTCAAGTGTGGCCCCAGGCTCCTGGAGACTCCCCCGCCGAGGATTACTTTTTCAGGATTCACAACGCAAACGACGTTCGAGATGCCGATTGCAAGGTCAAGAAGGTAGTTGTCAATGACGGTGATGCTATCCTCTTTGCCCTCATCGTATTCACGGAACCAATCATAGGCAGTCTTTCCGTCCCGCTTCAGGGCACTTCCGGATGTCCGCTTTTCGAACTGTCCAAATTTCCCCACTTCATTAAAATGTCCTTGTTCGACATCCTTCCTGTCGGTCATGTATCCGATTTCACCAGCAGAAAAGTGAGCCCCTTCAAGAAGTCCACCGTTTACATAAATACCGCAGCCGACGCCTGTCCCAATTGCGATGAAAGCAAGGCTTTTGCACGACTTTCCCGCCCCGTATTGAAGTTCGCCGAAAAGGGCGCACTTCACATCGTTGTTAATAAAAATCGGAAAAGAGAAGCTTTTTCCCATGATGGCGCGGATAGGGAGGTCTTCCCACCTTAGTGCAGGTGCATCCACTACAATTCCGTTCTCGCTGTCAAGAATGCCTGGGATTCCCATCCCCATTGTGCTTATATCTTCCTCGTTAACAGGTGAACCATTAATGAAACTTTTGATGATAGTGATAATTCCCTCTAGTTCGTGTACGGTCGGATATTCCTCCTTATGGACAACATTTCCGTCAAGATCGGTCAGAACGATAAGTATTTTGGTCCCTCCTACGTCAACCCCAATCCCGTAAGAGGAAGTAGGGTTAAACACAAGATGAATACCAGGCCTTCCGCCTTCCCTTGTCGAACTGCCATACCCTTGTTCGGTGATCAGTTTCTTTCGAATCAGGTCATCCACAATTGAAGAGACAGTGGCTCGGCTCACTCCGACTTTCCGAGATACCGCCGCACGAGTGATTGGCTGGTGTTCACGGATGTTTGAGAGAATGAGGCGTGTGTTCATTTGTTTGATAAGTTCGGCATCCCCCTTTTTGTTCAAAGTCAGCCCCCCTTTCTAGGTTTGTTTGGTAAGTGAACGAACGATCTATCTCTATCATAAAATGAAAGGGGTTTCAATTTCAAGAGTTTTTTTAATATTAAATTAGTAAATATTCGAAAATGAATTTAAATAAAAAAACACCCTTGATAAAAGTGTAGATAATAGGCTGAAGTGTATAGATCTCTTAAATTCGTGTAGCTAGAACCATAAAGTAACCTTTCACAGCAAAAAGAAACCCGCCAATGGCGGGTTTCTCACATTTTAGCGCTTCAATTTACCCTCAGCAAGCACAATTTGCTTCTCCACCTGCTTTGGAGCGGTACCGCCAAAGCTGTTTCGAACCGCAACTACGTGTTCAGGAGCTAAAACCTCGTAAATATCCTCTTCAAATAAAGGACTAAACTCTTGATATTCTTCAAAGCTCAAATCTAGTAAAAACTTATTAGACTGGATTGCGTATAAAACAATTTTCCCAATCACCTCATGGGCTTCACGGAACGGCAGGCCCTTAGTAACTAGATAATCAGCAATATCTGTTGCATTCGAGAAATCATTGTTAATCGCTTTACGCATCACATCTTTATTAACCGTCATCGTTTCAATCATTGGAGCTAATAGCATTAAAGAACCTTCCAATGTTTCAACGGTATCAAACATACCTTCTTTATCTTCTTGTAAGTCCTTATTGTAGGCTAGCGGCAGCCCTTTAAGAACAGTCAGCAGCCCAATCAAGTTACCATACGTACGGCCTGTTTTTCCACGAAGCAATTCAGGTACATCTGGATTCTTCTTCTGCGGCATAATGCTAGAACCCGTACAGAATGAATCATCTAACTCAACAAATTGAAATTCCTGACTTGACCAGATTACTAGTTCTTCGGAGAATCTAGAAATATGAGTCATGATAATAGAACCAATCGATAAGAATTCAAGAATAAAATCGCGGTCACTGACAGCATCCATACTGTTAGGATACACGGTTTCAAAACCTAACAATTCTGCTACTCGTTCACGGTTGATAGGAAAGGTAGTACCTGCCAACGCACCTGAACCAAGTGGAAGCCAATTGACACGCTTCAGACTATCAATCAATCTCTCTTTATCACGTTCAAACATCCAGAAATAAGCCATTAAATGGTGCGCAAACGATACTGGCTGTGCACGTTGAAGGTGAGTATAGCCTGGAATTAAGGTTTGGACATGTTCTTTTGCCTGCTCAATTAATGCCCCCTGAACATCCTCAATCAATTTAATCAGTTCCGTCGTTTTTGTTCTTAAGTAAATATGCATATCGGTTGCTACTTGATCATTCCGGCTGCGCCCCGTATGTAGTTTGCCGCCCACCGGTCCGATTTTTTCAATCAACAGCTTTTCAATATTCATGTGAATATCTTCATCTTCTACCGAAAACTCCACTTCGTTCGCATGAACCATTTTTTGAATCGCAAGAAGTCCGTCCTTAATCTTTTCAGCATCCTCAACTGGGATAATGCCACATTCCCCCAGCATTTGCACATGAGCCAGGCTTCCGGCAATATCATCTTTTGCTAACTTTTGATCAAAAGATATGGATGCTGTGAATTCTTCTACGAGCTTGTTGGTTTCCTTTGTAAATCGTCCGCCCCATAACTTAGACATTTCCTGCTCCTCCTTAAAATGAAAGAAGATAGCCCCCGAAATAGGATTCGAGGGCAATCCGAATTATTTTACAATCGTTTCTTTTTTTGTAACCTCTGAATATACCTTTGTTGGTAAGCCCCATATCTTAATAAAGCCAACAGCGGCATTATGATCGAACGCATCACCTTTTGAATAGGTTGCTAGCTCCTCATTGTATAAGCTATATGGTGATTTACGGCCAACAACCGTATGATTTCCTTTATGAAGCTTTACGCGAATCGTTCCAGTAACGGTCTTTTGTGTTTCCTCAATAAACGCATCAAGGGCTGGCTTGATAGGGGAATACCATAGTCCTTCATAGATGATCTTTGCCATCTGCTGTTCCACCTGCGTTTTAAATTGTGTAACCTCACGAGTTAATGTTAAAAACTCTAATTCTTTATGTGCATTAATCAAGATAAGTGCAGCGGGATTTTCATACACTTCTCTTGATTTGATTCCTACTAAGCGATTTTCAATGTGGTCGATACGGCCAACACCGTGCTTACCGCCAAGTGCGTTTAAGGTTTCAATTAACTGAACTAGTGGAAGCTTCTCACCATTAAGGGCAACAGGAACCCCTTGTTCGAATTCAATTTCTACATATTCAGCTGCATCTGGAGTTAATTCAATCGGATTCGTCCAATCGAAAGCCGCTTCAGGCGCTTCTGCCCATGGATCTTCAAGAACTCCAGCCTCACAAGCACGTCCCCAAATGTTTGCATCAATTGAAAAAGGATTATCTAAATCCACTGGAATTGGAATACCGTTTTCCTCAGCATATTTAATTTCTTCATCACGTGTCATGCCCCATTCACGAACCGGAGCAACCACCTTTAAGCTTGGGTTTAACGCTTGAATGGACACTTCGAAACGCACTTGGTCATTCCCTTTTCCTGTACAACCATGAGCAACAGCTGTAGCACCTTCTTTTTCCGCCACCTCTACTAATAGTTTTGAAATAAGTGGACGGGAAAGAGCTGAAGATAATGGATACTTTCCTTCATATAAACAATTAGCCTTTAAAGCTGGTAAAATATATTCCTTTGCCAATAATTCTTTTGCATCGACCATATATGCTTTAACTGCTCCAACATTTAACGCCTTATTCTTAATAGCTTCTAAGTCTTTTCCTTCACCTACATCTAGACCTAGAGCAATAACATCATAACCGTATTTTTCCTGGATCCATTTAACCGAAACGGATGTATCTAAACCACCTGAGTATGCTAAAACAATTTTTTCTTTTGCCATCTGTATTCTCCTCGTGCTTTTGTGAATTTTTATTCAATCAACAGAATTATTATACAACAACTCTCACAAAAAGTGAAACTATTATGCTAATAAATGTTTTAAAATTGCTTTTTGCGCATGCAGACGATTCTCGGCTTCATCAAACACGACTGAATGAGTACCGTCAATAATATCTCCCGTTACTTCTTCATCACGATGAGCAGGTAGACAGTGTAAAAAGATATAATCTGATTTAGCATGTTTGCACAGTTCTTCATTGACTTGAAAACCTTGAAATGCCTTCAGTCTTTTTTCCGTTTCCTCTTCCTGCCCCATGCTGGTCCAGACGTCTGTTACCACGACATCCGCATTCTTGATTGCTTCTAGAGGATCATTTGTAATAACAACCGAACATCCTGTTTGCATACCTTCTTTAATAGCTGCCTCAGTAATTTTCCCATCAGGTAAATAACCCGGCGGACTGGCGATACTAACATCCATTCCTACTTTTACTGCCCCTTCCATCAACGAATGGGCCATGTTATTATTTCCGTCTCCAATATAGCAAATCTTTAACCCTTCTAATTTCCCTTTGTGCTCAAGAATGGTTAAAAGATCAGCTAATACCTGGGTTGGGTGCTGTAAATCGGTTAATCCATTGATCACTGGAACAGTTGCATGTTCTGCTAATTCTTTTACAGAATCATGTGAAAACGTTCGAATCATAATTCCATCTACATAGCGTGATAACACTTTAGCTGTATCGGAAATACTTTCCCCGCGTCCGAGCTGAATGTCTTTTGAACTTAGGAAAATAGCATGGCCCCCAAGCTGCAGCATTCCTACTTCAAACGAAACCCTAGTACGGGTAGATGACTTCTCAAAAATCATACCTAACACTTTCCCACTTAAGAAAGGATGTGGTTTCCCTTGCTTTTGCATTTGCTTTAGTTCAAGCGCGTCATTTAACAGGTAAAGGATTTCATCTGTAGTGAAATCCGATAGCTGTAAAAAATCTTTCCCCTTCAGTTGCGGGTTATTTTTTTCGTTCAATTTAATTGCTTCTAACATGAACGGCACCTTCTTTTTCAATAGTATAATACTCACTAACCGTTCGTACCTGGTAATCCGATGGAGATCCTTTTTGCAAACCAAATGTCGCCTCAATCGTATCTAAATGGGTAAATACAGGTATTTTGTAACGAACAGCATGTTCACGAATTTGAAAACCAAATTTCATTTTATTTCGACCCTGATTTGGAATGTTAATGACCGCTTTAATTAACTGCTTTCGGAAAAAGTTGCTTACATCCGTATCATCCTTGACCACTACCTCAACAGGAATTCCGTTACCCTGAAGGAAGAGTGCAGTTCCTTCTGTTGCAGCAATTTTGTAATTTTTAACGATAAATTGTTTAATAATTGCAAGACTAGCAGGCTTTTCACGGTCCGAGATGGAGCAAAACAGATAATTTTTCTCTGTTTCTTCACCAAGTGATTGAATTGACTTCTCTAACGCTGCATGAAACGTTACTCCTATTCCTAAGGCTTCGCCAGTCGATTTCATTTCTGGTCCAAGTACATGGTCAACACCCTTTAACTTACTAGATGAAAACACTGGTGTTTTGACAGAATAGTAGTTCGGTTCAGCTAGTAATCCTTCGATTGGTGATAACTTGGTTAACGATTGACCTAATTGAACACTCGTTGCCCACTCAATCATTGGGACGCCTGTTACCTTGCTGATAATCGGTACGGTTCTCGACGAACGCGGGTTCACTTCAAGTACATACACTTCATCTTCATAGATAACAAATTGAATGTTCATCATACCAATGACAGAGGCAGATTTAGCGATTTTCCCTGCATAATCAATTAACGTTTCTTTGACTTTTGGTGTTAGTGAAATTGGCGGGAATACCGTGATACTATCGCCAGAGTGGACTCCAGCTTTTTCTATATGCTCAAAAATCCCAGGAACCACAATCGTTCCACCATCACATATAACATCAATCTCACATTCTAAACCCGGTAAATATTTATCTACTAATAATGGCCACATGGATGCCTGCGAGTTCCCCTCAAGCTGCACAATATATTGGCTAAGCTCTTCTTCTGAAAAAATCGTAAACATCGATTGACCGCCAATTACATACGATGGACGAACTAGAACTGGATAGCCTAATTTTTCTGCCGCTTCCTTCAATTCATCTGGGTGTGAGACTGTTTGACCCTCAATATGAGGAATATTTAAGTCCTCAAGCAGCTGATAGAATTCCTTTCGATCTTCTAAACGATCGACATTTTTTACAGAAGTACCTAAAATGTTCACGCCTTCTTCTTCTAAGGCATGTGCCAAATTAATTGCCGTTTGGCCGCCAAACTGAATCAAGACTCCATCAACCTTTTCTTTCTCAATCACGTGTAGAACATCTTCCGCTGCTAGAGGTTCAAAATATAGGCGATCCGCAACAGAATAGTCTGTACTCACTGTTTCTGGGTTGTTATTGATGACAACAGCTTCATAGCCGTTCTTCTTAATTGCTTTTGCCGCGTGGACAGAACAATAATCAAATTCAATTCCTTGACCAATACGAATCGGACCCGAACCAATAACAAGAATCTTTTTCTTATCAGTTACTTCTACTTCGTCAAAACCATGCCAAGTAGAATAGTAGTAAGGTGTGACAGCATCAAATTCTGCTGAACAGGTATCAACCATTTTATAGCCAGGTTTCAAGTTTAGTTCTTTCCACTTTTTACGAATCTGTGTTTCAGGAATATCGTAAATTTGTGATAAAAGTTTATCGGACACATTATTTCGTTTTGCTTGTTTAAGCAGGAGGACAGGAACTTGCTCCCATTGATAGGACGCCAATTCCTTTTCGATCGCAACGATTGAACTAATTTTGTGCAAAAACCATGGATCAATCTCTGTTAACTGATGTACTTTTTCAAGAGTAATCCCTCTTCTAAAGCATTCGGCAATAATGAATAACCGTCTGTCATTTGCTGTTGTAAGAAGATCATAAAGGGTGGCATCTTCTGCTGTTTTATTCCCCTCAAGACAAAGACCATAAACATTCATCTCCATTGACCGAATGGCTTTGTTTAAAGCTCCCTCAAATGTGCGGTCAATTGCCATTACTTCACCTGTTGCTTTCATTTGCGTTCCAAGTGTACGATCTGCCTCTGGAAACTTATCAAATGGGAAGCGAGGTAGTTTCACCACAATATAATCAATCGCTGGCTCAAATGAAGCAAACGTGTTACCTGTTATTGGATTCACAATCTCATCCAAATGATACCCAATCGCACACTTTGCTGCCATCCGCGCAATCGGATAACCCGTTGCTTTTGAGGCAAGTGCGGATGAACGGCTCACCCTTGGATTTACTTCGATAATATAGTACTGATTGGATTCTGTGTGTAGAGCAAACTGAATATTGCAGCCCCCGATGATTCCTAATTCTCTTATGACTTTAATGGAAACATCACGAAGCATTTGATATTGAACGTCTGTCAATGTCTGTGATGGAGCAACAACAATGGAATCCCCTGTATGAACACCAACAGGATCCATGTTTTCCATATTACACACAATAATGCACGTGTCATTTGCATCACGCATGACTTCGTACTCGATTTCCTTCCAGCCTTTAATACTTTTTTCAACCAGTACCTGCCCGATTGGACTAGCAGCAAGCCCTTTTTTCAAAACGATTTCTAGTTCATCGTCGTTATGTGCAAAGCCCCCACCCTCGCCACCTAATGTATAGGCAGGTCGGATGATCACTGGAAATCCAATTTCCTTAACGAACTGCATGCCTTCTTCGTAGCTGTGAATAATCGCAGATTCAGGAATAGGTTCGCCGATTGTAAGCATCAGATTACGGAATCTCTCTCGGTCCTCTCCGTTTTTGATTGATTCAACCGAAGTTCCTAACAGCGCTACATCGTATTTTTCTAAAATCTTTTGTTCATAAAGCTGAACAGTTAAATTTAAGCCGGTTTGACCTCCTAAGGTCCCGATCACTCCATCCGGCTTTTCTTTTTGAATGATTTTTTCTATCGTAGCCACGTTTAAAGGTTCAATATATACCTTATCGGCAATGGCCTCATCAGTCATAATGGTTGCCGGATTATTGTTAATTAAAACAACTTCAATACCTTCCTCTTTCAAAGCAATACAAGCTTGTGTTCCGGCATAATCAAATTCTGCTGCCTGACCAATGACAATCGGACCAGACCCAATGACAAGTACTTTATTTAAGTTTTTATTTAACGGCATACACAGTCTCTCCCAATGAAGCTATCTGGCTTACGAATTCTTTAATAATGTGTGCGGTATCGCTTGGTCCGGGATGTGCTTCCGGATGAAATTGCACCGTTTGGATTGGATAGCTTTGATGTTTTAGTCCTTCAATTGATTGATCATTGACATTTCTGTAGGTTACATCAAAGACCGTTTGGTCGATGCTATCGTCAACAACGACATACCCATGATTTTGTGCCGTTATTTTTACTTTTCCAGTCATGATTTCTTTTACCGGGTGGTTACCTCCCCTATGACCGTAAGCAAGCTTTTCTGTTTTGGCTCCGTATGCTAAAGCAATTAGCTGATGGCCTAGACAAATTCCAAGTGAAGGATAATGCTGGCTGATCTTTTTAATTTCTGGGAACCACTTCTTTAAATCCATTGGATCTCCAGGTCCGTTGCTAAATAAAACACCATCAGGATTCAAGGATTTTACTTTTTCAAAAGGAGTATAATAAGGAACCACGGTAACTGCACAATTTTCTTCTAACAGAGCAGTAAGAATTGACTTTTTAAAGCCGTAGTCCATTAACACCACATGTGGTCCTCTATTATTAAAATATTGCGTCTTCTTAGTCGATACTTTCTCCACCCATAAAGTGGGTTTTTCGTTTGCAGAAAAATCTACTAGCTTTGTTTTGCTTAAATATCCTTTAACTGTCCCACGGCTACGAATCGTTTTAACTAGGAGCCTTGTATCAACACCGGCGATTCCCGGAACACCTGCTTGCTTCAGTTTTTCTGAAAATTTATGAATGGATTGATAATGACTTGGTGTTTCACATAAATCACTAATGATTACCGCTGATAAAGCCGGTGTAATGCTTTCATCATCCATTGCATTAATTCCATAGCTTCCAATAATCGGATAGCAGAATGTAATCATTTGCCCGGCGTAGGATGGGTCCGTGATGATTTCCTGATAGCCAGTCATACTTGTATTAAATACTACCTCCCCGAGAGAATCTTTTTCTGCACCAATTAGTACACCTTCAAACACTTCTCCCGTTTCCAAAGTAAGGTATCCCTGTTCCAAAAACACTCACTCGCCTTTCTCTATACCTTGGAATGTTTTTTCCAACGCTTCAATAAATTCATTTATCTCTTCTTTTGTTACCGTTAACGGTGGTAAAATCCGAACGACATTCGGTCCTGCTGTTAAAATAAGAAGGTTGTTTGCAATCGCTTTTTGTACGATATCAAGGGAGTTCGTTTCGACAAGCAGTCCCTTTAGCAGTCCTTTACCACGTATATTTTTAATAAATTCGTATTTTCCCTTCAACATTTCCAGCTGACTATCAAGGTATGTTACGACTTCTTTCACTTGGTTTAGTAAGTTGGTTTCAAGTATATGACTAACAGTTGCCAGTCCTGCAGCCGTCGCTAAAGGATTTCCACCAAAAGTACTGCCATGGCTGCCCGGTTCAAATCCCTTGGCTGCTTCTTCTTTTGCAATGATAGCTCCAATTGGGAACCCTGATCCAAGCCCCTTTGCAAGACTAATAACATCTGGTTCAATACCGTACTGCTCATAAGCAAATAGTGTACCCGTTCTGCCAATCCCCGTTTGGATTTCATCGACCATTAATAGTATTCCGTTATCCTTACAAATTTCAGCTAATTTTTTTACCCAACCCTGGCTTGCTGGAATGACTCCACCTTCACCTTGGACTAGCTCAAGTAAGACTGCTGCAGGCTTTCGAGTAGGTAGCTCTTCAAGTGCTTCTTCATCATTAAATGGGAGATAGCTGAACCCTGGCATTAGCGGTGAAAAGCCTTGTTGGATTTTTTCTTGACCTGTTGCTGTTAAGGTAGCTAATGTTCTGCCGTGGAAGGATTGCTGAAAAGTCACCACTTCAGAAGATCCGCTTCCCTTTACCTTGTTCGCATATCTTCTTGCGAGCTTAATCGCTGCTTCATTTGCTTCCGCCCCACTATTACAGAAGAAAACCTGATCCCCACAGCTATTAGCAGCAAGTAGTTCTGCGAGCTTTTCCTGATTTGGAATATGATAAAGGTTTGTACAGTGCCATAGGTCTTGCAGCTGTTCCTCCAGCTTTTCTTTTACAGCGTCTGGAACATGACCTAAATTACAGGTTGCAATCCCAGACGTGAAATCTAAATATTGCTTCCCCTGATCGTCCCACACATAACTTCCTTTTCCCTTCACTAATGTGACTGGGAAACGGCTGTACGTGGCCATTAATGGGGAGGATAGAGAGATGGAAGTATCGTTTACCATTTACGCAATCTCCTCTTCTAAAACAATTTTTGTACCAATCTCTTTGCCCGCAGTGTAATCTATCAAGCTATTTTTCTCAAAACCGTTAATGATTCCTACTTCAGGTATGTTGTGAACAAGGCCGTCTATGGCAGCCTTTACCTTTGGGATCATGCCACCGTAAATGGTTTGATTGTCGATTAGTTCTTCAATGGTTGATTTCGTTGCTTTATCAAGCTTTGTTTTTACACCATTTTTTTCAATTAGAATTCCCGGAATATCACTAATGAAGCAAAGATTTGCCTCCAGTGCTTTTGCAATCGCGCTAGCTGCTATATCTCCATTGATATTGTAGCGTTGACCACTCGCATCAATGCCGATGGGAGAAATAACTGGTATATACCCTTGATTGATGATTCCTTCAATGACACTTTGATTCACACCAACTACTTCACCAACAAAACCTAACGTTTTTGCATCAGCTGTCGGCATTGCTTTCAATAATCCGCCGTCTACTCCACTTATCCCAAAAGCATTTCCGCCTACCTCGACTAGGTTTCTGACCACTAGCTTATTAACCGAACCACTTAAAACCATTTCCACGATATCTAGCACATCATGGTTGGTTACACGTAAACCATTAACAAAAGTAGTTTCCACATTTAAATTTTTTAATAAGGACGTAATGAGAGGACCTCCGCCATGAACAATGATAGGTGTCCATTCACCTGATTGATGCATTTGAACGACATCTTCATAAAAAGATCTTGGCAGATTTTCTAACACACTTCCGCCACACTTAATGACTAGGTATTTCATTTTCGTCCTCCCTTACGTGCGGTAGGATGCATTAATTTTTACGTAATCGTAAGTTAGGTCGCATCCCCATGCAGTTGCACTATATTCACCCTGGTTTAATTCAACAAGTATTTTGATAACATCCAGTTGTAAGTATTCTTTAACCTCTTCTTCTACAAACATGCTTGGCAATCCGTTTTCGAATACTGTATAAGATCCGATTGATACCTTTATGGCATTCGGTTCAACAGGAACGCCACTGTAGCCAATTGCCGTCACAATTCTTCCCCAGTTTGGATCCGTTCCATAAATAGCTGTTTTTACTAGATTAGAAGAAATAATGGCTTTACCAACAGCACTTGCGGCGTTTCGGCTGTAGGAACCAGTCACTTGTACTTCTACTAGCTTGGTAGCACCTTCACCGTCACGTGCAATTTTTTTTGCAAGGGATTCACAAACCATTTTCAACCCCTGTTTAAATACATCCCAATCCGGATGATCCTTGGTTAGCTGACTGTTTTCTGCTAAACCATTGGCCAAGACGAGAACCATGTCATTCGTACTTGTATCACCATCAACCGTGATCATATTGAATGTTTGATTAGTGACATCGCGAAGGGCTGCCATCAGGTCTTCCTGTGCTATGTTTGCATCTGTAGTGACGAACCCAAGCATAGTAGCCATATTTGGATGGATCATTCCAGACCCCTTTGATGCGCCGCCGATGCTTACCGTTTTTCCATCGATAATCATTTGCACTGCAGTATGTTTAACACATGTATCAGTAGTTAGGATTGCTTCTTTAAATAAGCTCTCATTTTCATATTTTTTATTAAGGATTTGTGTAACTCCTGTTTTCACTTTATCCATCGGCATCAATTCACCGATAACCCCTGTGGATGTCACTGCAACTAGATGCTCTTGAATTCCTAGTTCATTCGCAAAATCCTTTTGCATGGTGTAGGCATCAAGTAATCCTTGTTCCCCTGTACAAGCATTCGCGTTACCGGAATTAACGATAATGGCTTGGAGTTTATTTTCTTTTGCTACGCTCTCTTGAGTAACTAATAAAGGAGCCGCTTGAAAAATATTTGTGGTATACACGCCTGCAGCAGTTGCTGGAACTTCCGATACAATGTAACCTAAATCGAGTCGTTTTCTTTTAATTCCACAGTGCATGCCACCTGCTTTATACCCCTTTGGTAAAGTGACACTTCCTTCTTCTAGTACTACGATTTCACTTGTTGATGTTGCTTGTGTCAATTTAATTTCCCCCTTCAAATCCCTATTGTTCTATCTTTACTATGGATACATTGGAATATCAATAAGCCCCGTTTGTTCATCCCAGCCATTCATCAAATTTAGATTTTGGATTGCCTGCCCAGCCGCTCCCTTAACTAAATTATCGATAACAGAGATAATCGTTAAGCGGTTGGTTCGTTCATCGACATGTAGCCCAATATCACAATAGTTTGACCCTGATACTTCTTTTGTAGAAGGGAGTGTTCCCTCAGGCCGTACCCTTATAAAATGAGAGTCTTGATAAAATTGTTTATATATATCGATAACTTTTTTAGTTGAAATTTTTTCTTTTAGATTCACATACATCGTACACATGATTCCTCGTGTCATTGGGACAAGGTGGGTAGTAAAAGAAACCGTGATGGAATTTCCACTCTCGTCTGTAAGGACTTGCTCAATTTCTGGAATGTGTTGATGTTTTCCAAGTTTATAAGCTTTAAAGTTTTCGTTGATTTCAGCGTAGTGTGCGGTTAATGAAAGTCCTCTTCCTGCGCCTGAGACGCCTGATTTCGCGTCAATGATGATTGAATTTTTATCAGCTAGCTTCGATTTTAGGATTGGGATTAGGCCCAAACTGGATGCGGTAGGATAACAGCCTGGATTGGCTATTAAATTAGCAGTCTTAATTTTTTCGCTATACATCTCACTTAAACCGTAAATTGCTTTTTCTAAATACTGCCCATCTGCAGGGGTGTGATTATACCAGGTTTCATATTCTGCACCAGAGCGTAATCGAAAGTCGCCTGAGAGGTCAATACATTTCATACCGTGCTCTAGCAGCTGCGGAACAAGTTTACTGCTGACACCAGATGGAGTAGCAAGGAAAGTAATATCGTTCGTTTCAGATAATCGTTTTGCATCAAATGTCTCTAATGGTTGATCCATTATTTTAGAAAGATGAGGATATGTTTCACTAAAGCTGAAGCCTGCTTTAGAGTTGGATACTACTGAACCAACCTCCAAGTAAGGATGCTTCTGAATCAAGCGAATAAGTTCTACAGAGCCATATCCTGTTCCACCAATGATTGCTGCTTTCATTTTTTCAACTCCCACGTTGCTCACATAATGAATTATTATACATAGACATATATAATTATTCAACATAAAAATTGCCTAATTTTCACTTTTAACTGAAAATTATTATGATTTAGTTTGTAAACGCTTTCATAAATAAATGTAAGATTATACAAAAACCATGCATATGCACTAAAAAAGCCCTTGCCTAGTAGCAAGAGCTTCGATTAGAAAAAACATAACTCTTTATTGTTGAAGAGTTCGTCTATATTTATATTGATTCCATTGGAAGTGGATGAAACAGCCAACACAAAAACCGAGAATGGCCACAAATGCTGCTAGTGCCACCATGATGGTGAAAATATAGCCAATGACATTCCACCCTAGTAAAAAGCTGATAAACCCGATTCCGAGGCAAATCACTGCAATCGTTTGATTAAATTGCTGTTGGTCCCAATCTTCAGGAATGTACGCCTTTGGATCCTTCTTTAAAAATAGTTTTCCTAGCTGCATAATCGGATTAAAACTTAAAAAAAGTCCACTTAGCCCAGAGAGTAAGGGTATCAGTAAAAACCACTCCAAACCAGAGAACCATGTTAACAGAACACTTATAACAATCACCACTTGATTTGTCTTTACAAGGGGACGAGGAATTGAACGAATAGCTTCTGACATTTTAAAACCAACCTTTCTTATTGGAATTATATGCTTATTGTTATTTTAACTCGATTAATCCTCTTTGTATAGTAATAAATTTTCAAAACAACTTTAATTAGAGCCCAAATAAAAAGGCTAAGGCTCTATTATCATTCATTGTTGATTTTCGTGTAGGTGGAGAATTCATAAGCGGAGAAATTCCCTTTAACTGCTCTAAAATAAGGCAAAATCCAACGATTTGGACCATATAAACGGAAAAACTTTCCTTATTTTTAACGAGGTATTTCCCAATTTAAGCGGAATTTTTCAGCTTATCTTTCAAAACACTGTGAAGCATCGGACTACTTTCCATTCTTGGCGATTTATTCTAAATAAATATTTAGAAGTAAATTTCCAAGTTTTGTAGAATTGTTGTGTGATTTTGTAGAAATAAATTAAAATTTTGTAGAATTCCTCTTCAATTTTGTAGAATTCTCATGATTTTGTGTAGAATAAATTAAAATTTTGTAGAATTCTCATGATTTTGTGTAGAATAAATTAAAATTTTGTAGAATTCTCATGATTTTGTGTAGAATAAATTAAAATTTTGTAGAATTCTCATGATTTTGTGTAGAATAAAACAATTTTTGTGTAGAATTCTCATCCTATTGTGGAAAATCCCATGCGCCAACTCGCAAAAATAGGCAGTGATTGGCCCAAATTGTTTACTATATCATAAAAAACCAGGCTGGGAGCGAGTTCCCTGCCTGGTTTTTTTAAATAAAGCTCTAAAACACATTAATATGTCTCTGACTCTTCAAGGCGGAACCCCTCTACGACCACTTCTTCATCTATTTCCAACAATAAGCATCGTTTACCTTGGAACGTAATGTATTTTACATATTTCAGATCTTTTGGGTTGATCGAAAGATTGGCAACCTTTGTCTCAATTTTGATAGTTTTCGGAACTAAGCTGCTGGCCTTAAATTCGTGTTTTTCATCATCAACGATAGCCTTCAGAGCATGTTCCACTTTGGCCGTCTCTACATTTTCAACGCCGCTCACCGTTAAAATGCGTTCTATATCCCGAGAATCCAACGTAGGGATTTCACTTTCTTCATTCTCTTGATTCTCCTGAACCAGCTTATCAATTTCCTCATACACATTGGAAATCACGCGGGAATCTACTTCGTCTCCTATCACTTCTTTTAAGATGAAATCGAAGCAGTCCTTATCTTCCTGAGCAGTTATAATCTCTTCACAATTAAGTACTTCTTCCATGAATTTAAAATCCGGTTGATTTGCTTTCCCTGCACAGTAGAGAATACGGTTTACATCCGCTGCATTATCGTTTAAGGCAGGGAAAAGGAAGCCTGATAAAGGAGAATCTAAATTAATAATGGGATCAAAGACATTGTAGGATTTGTATTCCTTCTCAATATAATCAAACATCAGGGCTTTTTTCGGCACATCCGTTTTATTTAGACTGCATAGAATAAAACCGTTGGAATAGACCTGGTCATCCCCGCCTTCTTCAGATTCCGCATTGCGTTTTCGGGTCGGCTTTCGATATTCTCCGCGGATAAACGTCACCACGGTATCAAATTCATAAACCGTGTTAGCAAACATTTTCACGACGATTTCCAACATGTATTCTTTCCAGTCTTCCGTTGTTTCTTGTTGTAATCCTTCGTAAAGGAACATTTGAGTACTGTCTTCCACATCCCGCATGAATTTCAGCTCAAACAGTTTAGCATCCAGCTGACCTGTTAACACTTTTTTAAAGTTGGTTAAAAACAATTCCTGTGCTTCCTGTTCTAACATGGGAAACGGCTGACTGACTTGATGATAAATCTCGCCTGATTCCTTTTGGACATACACATTAAAGATTTCTCGAATTTGCAGATTGTAATTGTCTAGTTTAAATTGCTTGCGAATATTAGCGATATCTTTTTTATTCATTTGGTCTCAACTCCTATTCTTGATTATACTGTTCAGAAATATAAATTGTAATAATTGAGACCAAGATATTAGAAAAAAATGAGCATACAAATCGGTAAGATTTGATGCTCCATTTAACTTTACAGATTTAGATTAAAATGCATTAAGTTTAAAACGCTTCGCAATTCCTGAACAGGTACCTGCCCTGGGGCAGAGGCTTTCTTGGCTGCACCAAACGTAAGTGCAGAGCCAAATACTTCTCCCGTCAATCGACTAACAACCCCTTTGCCTGCCATAGACATGGTAATAAATGGCCGATCAGCGTATTCTTCATTCATTGTATTAGTGGCATCGAGGAGGGTCAGCACATCGGTTGAACTGGTCGGCATGACAGCAATTTTAGGGATATCTCCCCCTAATTCCTGCGCTTTACACAAACGATAGATAATTTCTTCTTTCGGTGGGGTCTTATGAAAATCATGGTTTGAAAGAATAACGAAAGCCTCTTGTGCATGCGCCGCTTCAATTACGGTTTTAACTTCATTTTCTTCATTAAATAACTCAATATCAATCAAATCTACTAATCCAGTTAGCACAACAGTTTTGTTTAATTCGAAATAGTAAGCCGGGCTGATTTCCTTTTCGCCACCCTCTTTTGCACTTCTAAACGTGAAAATCAGAGGGATCTCAGATAAAACCGTACGAATTTCCCTTAATGCCTCTTTCACTGCATCAATTTGTTCGACCTGTTCAAAAAAATCAACACGCCATTCCACCACGTCCGCTCCGAGAGTTTTAACATGCTCGGCTTCCTCCAATAACTGTGCCACTGAACTTCCCATCATTGAAACGCATATTTTAGGCTGCCCTTCTCCAATCGTAACCCCTTTAACGGTAATTGTTTTTCGTGTCATTTTCTCACCTTTTCTTTACACCGAAGTTCGTTCCTAGTATATCTATTATTTCGTCTGCAATTTCACTCGGAGCCTTGTTATCTGTTTCTATTTTTAAATGATGCTGTGAATAGATTGCTTGTCTTGTATAAAATAAATCTTCCATTTCTGCTTTTGATTTACCTTGTAACACTGGCCGGCTCTCAATAATCAATTCCAATCTATTTTTCCAGTTTTCCAAAGATATATTGAGGTATATGACAATGCATGAAGTTAAACATACCTGTCTGATTTCTTCCTGTAAAAAAGCACCTCCGCCAACAGAAATAATCTTCTGTTCTTGTTCAGCTAGATTGGAAATCAAACTTTTCTCTCTTTGTCTAAAAGCCTTTTCACCAATTTGATTGAAAATCTGTGAGACGGGCATTTGATATTCCTTTTCAATTTCTTCATCTATATCGATAAATGGACGATTAAACTTTTTGGAGACAAGCTTTCCAACTGTTGTCTTTCCAACACCCATAAACCCAATAAATACAATACTTCTTTCACCTTTTTTCACCCTTTGCTCCCCCTATGGACAACCCGCATGTTTTACATCATTATAATGCTTAATTGAAAATTTAGAAACTAACAGTGGTGCCTGACACCAAAAGAAAAAGACCCCAATGGAGTCTTGTAATGGAACCTTTATTAATTTTTCATTTTGGGATCAAGGATATCCCTTAAGCCATCACCCATAAGGTTAAAACCAAGGACCGTCAGCATAATGGCGATACCAGGAAAGAATAAGGTCCATGGAGCCTGTGTGATGTAATTTTTTGAATCGGCCAGCATTTTTCCCCACTCAGGTGTTGGAGCCTGTGCCCCCATTCCAAGGAAGCCAAGAGCTGCAGCCTCAATAATGGCAGTAGCGATGGCAAGTGTCGCTTGGACAATAACAGGAGAAATACTATTCGGCAAAATATGGCTTAGGAGAATCCGTGTATCTCTCATTCCAACTGCTTTAGCAGCCATAATATACTCTTCTTGCTTCACACTTAGTACTTTTGAGCGAACGAGTCGTCCAAAGTTTGGAATATTAATAACAGCAATCGCAATCAAGGCATTTTTCAATGAAGGCCCAAGGATAGCAACGACCGCGATAGCTAATAGGATACTTGGAAACGCGAGCATGATATCAAAAATCCGAGAGATAATTGCATCCACCCAACGGCCATAATAGCCTGCTACAATTCCTAGCATGGTTCCAAATACAACAGATCCTAATACAGAGAAAAAACCTACCCATAAAGATATTCTTGCACCATACAGTATTCGCGAAAAGATATCTCGTCCAAAATCATCTGTACCAAACCAATGTTCACTGGAAGGTGCCAGCATTCGGTCGGACAGCACCTGCTCCTTATAACTATATGGGGCAATGACAGGAGCCAAAATTGCTATGATAATAAAGAAGACAACAATTCCTAAACCAGCAACTGCTAATTTATTTTTTCCAAAAGACTGCAAGGCTTCCTTCCAGGGAGGTGTCAGCTTTTCTTCAACAGCTTTTACAGATAAATCTGCTGCGCTTTTTGCAAGTTCTGCCACTACTCATCCCTCCTCTATTTCGTATATTTAATTCTTGGATCCACAAATACATACAAAAGATCCACGATTAAATTAATGAGTACAAAGATCGCTGCAATAATTAAAATCCCTGACTGGATAACAGGATAATCTCGATAAGCGATGGCATCGTACAAATACCTGCCTATTCCCGGCCACCCGAAGATGGTCTCCGTCAGTATAGCTCCTCCCAAAAGCAGCCCCGTTTGTAAGCCGATGATCGTCAGCACTGGAATAACTGCATTTTTTAAAGAGTGCTTATAAACCACCCAAAACATACTTACTCCCTTTGCTCTTGCTGTCCGGATGTAATCTGATTTCATTACCTCAAGCATCGTTGCACGGGTCATCCTTGCAATAATGGCCATCGGGATTGTCGCAAGGGCCGAAGCTGGCAAAATGATGTGCTTGAGAACGACAACGAATTGATCAAATCTTCCCTGCATAATAGTATCAAGCAAATAAATATTCGTTATCGCTGTAACAGGGTCCCTGGCATCCTCCCTTCCAGTCGTTGGAAGCCACCCTAAGTCAATAGCAAATGCCCATTGCAGCATTAAACCAAGCCAAAATATTGGCATCGAAACCCCGATTAGAGCAAATACCATTGCACCATAATCGAACCATGATCTTGAGAACCAGGCACTGATAATGCCGGCATTTACACCAATGATAATGGCAATAAGCATAGCTACAATTGTTAATTCAAGTGTTGCTGCTAAATATGGCCAAACCTCTGCATTTATTGGCCCTCTTGTTCGGAGGGAAATTCCTAAATCCCCATGAAGGAGGGCATTAATATAATCTCCATATTGTATGTACCAAGGCCTGTTCAATCCTAATTGTTCTGTTAGCGTGGCAATCGCTTCTTTCGTTGCCCTTTGTCCAAGAATTACCTGTGCAGGATTACCGGGAATCGCATGGATAATCGCAAAAACAATGAGAGTCATTCCAAATAATACGGGAATTAATGAAAAAACACGACGGACCGTATAAGTAAACAACCTTCTCACCCCTTTTAAAAAGATACTGGATCTTACTTTTGGGTAATAAAAGGGGAGGTAAAACCCCTCCCCTTTTTACCGCTTATTTTTTAAATTCGACTTTGTCGAGAGCTTCAGAACCTGTTGGGTGCGGTAAATAATTGATAACATCTTTACTTGCTGCAGATAGTGGTCTAGAGTGAACAAGCGGTACCCATGGAGCATCTTCATGGATGATTTCTTGAGCTTGCTTGTAAAGATCGTTACGCTTCGCCTGATCAGTTTCTTGCTGTGCTTTTATTAAAATGTCATGTAATTGGTCGTTACTATAGAATGAATAGTTATTTGCTCCAATGCTGTCTTTATCTAACAATGTGTATAAGAAGTTATCAGGGTCACCATTGTCACCTGTCCAGCCAAGCATATAAGAGTCAAATTCGCCTTTTGCAGCTTTGTCTAAATAAGTAGCCCAGTCAACAGATTGGATTTTAGCTTTTACGCCAATCTTGCTAAAGCTTTCCTGAATAACCTCAGCAACCTTTTGTGCTTCAGGCATGTAAAGACGTGCAACCGGCATTGCCCATAGATCCATTTCAAATCCATCTGGGTATCCAGCTTCTTTTAATAATGCTTTTGCCTTTTCTAAGTCAAAGTCATATTCTTCTACTGCATCATTGTACCCTTCAATTGAAGGTGGCATTGGATTTTTAGCAGGCTCTGCTTGACCGCCGTAGAATGCATCAATAATTGCCTTCTTATCAATCGCATGGTTTAAAGCTTGACGAACAAGCTTGTTGTCAAATGGTTTACGAGTTAATGTAAAACCTAAGTAGCCTACGTTCATCGAAGGACGTTCGATTAATTGAAGATTAGGGTTATCCGTTACCGTTTTGGAATCAGAATTGTTTAAGCCGTCCATCATATCCACTTCGCCATTTACTAAGGCATTAAGTCGTGCTGTGTTTTCTGGAATAACACGGAAAATAACTTTGTTTAACTTAGGTAATCCCTTTTGCCAGTAATCAGCATTCTTTTCAAGGGTAATTCGGTCATTTTGTTTCCACTCAACAAATTTGAATGGACCTGTTCCAACTGGATGGCTTCTGAAATCGTCGCCGTATTTCTTAAGAGCTGCTGGGCTGGCAATTCCGAATGGGGACATTGCCAAGTTCTTTAAGAATGGGGCTTGAGGTCTTTTCAACACAAATTGAACCGTATTGGCATCAACCGCTTTTACCTCTTTAATAACGTGACCTTCGTCCGCTTTGAATCCGCCAAACATGGTGTAGTAAGGGAATTTATCAGCGTCGCCATTCATCCAGCGATCAAAGTTATACACAACTGCATCGGCATTGAAATCCGTGCCGTCATGGAACTTTACTCCCTCTTGTAGCTTGAATGTATAGGTCAATGAATCTGCACTAACTTCCCAGCTTTTTGCAAGTTTCGGGTGTACTGTTGTATCTTGATCGCCGTAATCTAATAACGTATCGAAGATATTTTCTGTTACTTTGAAGGTATCCCCTTCAGTTGTTGTGATTGGGTCAAGTGACGTAGAATCTACACCGCGGGCATAGATTAACGTATCTTTTCCTTTACTTGTTTCTTTGCCATCTTTTTCATTACTATTGCTTTTGCTGTTGCAGCCAACCAGGAACATGCTGACGGCTAATAAAGAAACTAACAGCAGCTTAAACGTTTTTTTCTTCATACGTGTTTTTACCCCCCATAAGCTTTGTTTTTATATCATCAATGCAGCTAATCACTGGTTATATAAGTGACAGGCTACAAAATGACCATTGAGATTACTTTCCTGCGGTCTAGTGGTTTTACAAATATCCATGCATTCCTTGCATCTTGTATGGAAGGCACAGCCTGAAGGAGGATTGGCTGGACTAGGCAGCTCCCCTTCTATTAAAATCGTTTTCTTCTTAACATCAGGATCTGGTATCGGTACGGCAGAAAGAAGTGCTTTTGTGTATGGATGCTTGGGATTCTCGTAAAGCTCCTCACTTTCTGCTAACTCTATTAATCTTCCTAAATACATAACACCCACACGATCACTAATATGACGAACAACACCAAGGTCGTGTGCGATAAATATG
Source organism: Neobacillus phoenicis (assembly GCF_047302305.1). Classification (NCBI taxonomy): domain Bacteria; kingdom Bacillati; phylum Bacillota; class Bacilli; order Caryophanales; family Bacillaceae; genus Neobacillus; species Neobacillus phoenicis. The sequence continues at coordinate 4,773,153 of NZ_CP154847.1, forward strand.
TAGGTAAGTTGGAATTCCTTTTGGATCTCCTTCATCAGGTTCAGAACTTGAGCCTGAATTGATACATCAAGTGCAGATACAGGTTCATCCGCAATAATTAACTTGGGTTTTGTCATTAATGCTTTGGCAATCCCTATACGCTGACGCTGCCCGCCGCTAAATTGATGCGGATATCTTTTCGCATGGTAGCTACTTAAACCTACCACCTCGAGCATGTCCCTAACCTGCTTCTTGCGTTCTTCTTTTGTCCCTATTCCATGAACAATCAAAGGCTCTTCAAGGATCTGCTCAATTGAATGCCTTGGGTTTAATGATGCATAGGGATCCTGGAACACCATTTGGATATCTCTTCGTGTTTTTCTTAACTCAGACTTTGACAAGCTGGTAATCTCTTTATCTTCAAAAACAATCTGCCCGTCACTTGCTTCAATTAAGCGCATGAGTAATCGGCCAGTCGTTGATTTCCCGCAACCACTTTCCCCAACGATTCCTAATGTCTCTCCTTTTTTTACATAAAAAGAAACATCATCAACCGCTTTGACTTCTCCTTGCTTCCTTCCCAAAAGGCCACCTGTAATTGGAAAGTATTTTTTCAGTCCGTTTACCTCAAGAAGTAACTCCGACATGTTTGTCACTCCCCTTCAATGTATGTAGGAAACAACGTACTTCATGTCCGTCTTTTTCCGTTTTATATAATTGTGGTGATTCTTCGTGACATTGAGAAAATACCTCAGAACACCTAGCGGCGAATCGGCACCCTTTATGGACAGATCCAGGTGTAGGAACTGTTCCTGGAATACTATAAAGCCTCTCCTTTTTCCCTCTTAGGTCTGGAACGGATTTTAGCAGGCCAATTGTGTAAGGATGTTGAGGATTCTTAAGTATAGTCCGGACATCGCCTTGTTCAACGATTTGACCAGAATACATTACAATGACGCGCTCACAAATTTCTGCTACCACACCTAAATCATGGGTAATCAAAATGATGGAGGTGTTCGTCTTTTGGTTTAGATCCTTCATTAATGCAAGAATTTGTGCCTGAATCGTTACGTCAAGGGCAGTTGTAGGCTCGTCCGCAATCAGCACCCTTGGATTACAGGCCATGGCCATAGCAATCATGACCCTTTGTCTCATCCCCCCTGATAATTGATGAGGGTATTCTTTAAGAATTCCTTCTGCTCTTGGAATTCCGACTAATTTTAGTAGTTCTATACAACGCTGCTTAATTTGGACCTTTGTTAGGTCAGTATGTAATTTGATGGCTTCCATTAGTTGATTCCCTATCGTAAATAAGGGATTTAATGACGTCATGGGTTCCTGGAAGATCATTGATATTTGATTTCCACGAATCTTCCGCCATTCTTTTTCCGATATGTTTTTCAGGTCTCTTCCTTCAAAAATGATTTCTCCATTCTCGATTTTTCCTGGTGGAGAAGGAATTAGACCCATCGTAGCTAGGGACGTTACACTTTTCCCACTTCCTGATTCCCCTACGATTCCAAGGATTTCTCCATCCCTTAAATCAAAACTGATACCATCCACAGCTGGGACAAGCTTCTTCCCTGATTGAAAAGACACCTTTAAATCCTTTATGCGAAGAATAGGATCTTTGTCCACATTTACACCTACTTTGACTATTTATTTCGAAAACCAAAATATTCTTCTAAAATATTAAAATTTAATAAATTTTAAAACTATTATGACATATATTACTTTAGAGTTACTATCGAAATTTGTCAATTAAGTAAAAAAAATTAAAAAAAGCACCTGATACCGCGGCGCGCTACCGTATTAACGCACCGGGGGTCAGGCACCAAAGAAAGTATTCATTCTTCTTTTGGATTTTTAAATTGAACCCTTTGGATTTTTTCTGTTTTAATAGTTTTGATAAAGGATAGGATCATAAGAATCATTATTATAGTAAAAGGAAATGCTGCAATGATGGAGGCTGTTTGTAATGCACCTAATCCCCCCGCCCAAAGTAATACAGCTGCAGATGCCGACTGGATAACCCCCCAAACTAATTTTACTCCATTTGGCGGATTAAGATCTCCTCCCGTAGATTGCATCCCTAGGACGAAAGTGGCCGAATCTGCTGATGTAATGAAAAAGGTGCTGATAAGAAAAATAGCGATATATGACATAACATTTCCGAATGGAAAATGCATCAGGACCGAAAACAAAGCAATTTCCTGCCCCTTCTGATTGATAATGTCCATGATATTTTGATGTTGGAAGTACTCCAAGTATACCGATGAACCACCAAATACGGAAAACCATAAGGCTCCAAATACAGTGGGAACCAATAAGACACCAATGACAAACTCTCTAATCGTTCTCCCTTTTGAAACCCTAGCTATAAAGGTTCCGACAAATGGAGCCCAGGCAATCCACCACGCCCAGTAAAAAATGGTCCAATCCTGAACCCATGTATTCTGTTCAAACGGGCTTAACCTAAAGCTCATTGCTGTCAGATTTTGCAGATAACTCCCAATGGTGGTTGTGAACAAGTCCATAATAAAATTGGTTGGTCCCGAAAATAACAGAAACAGCATGAGAGCGATAGCCAAAATGATATTCGCATTACTTAAAAATGCAATCCCTTTATCCAATCCGGTAGATGCAGATAACATATAGAGAACAGTAACCACTATGATAATGATAAGCTGGGTCGTAAAATTATTTTGTATTGCAGGAAACATATACGATGCCCCGCCGCTAATTTGTGTAGCTCCAAATCCCAATGATGTGGCGACCCCGAAAATGGTAGCAAAAATGGCGATAAAATCGAATACGATCCCCAATGGACCTTCCACTCGATTCCCGAACAGCGGTTTTAGTATTTTACTAACAACTCCGGCAGTATCCTTCCGAAAATTGAAATAGGCTAGAATTAATCCGATCACAGCATAAATAGCCCATGGATGTAATCCCCAATGAAAAAAGGAAAATCTTATGGCCATTCTTGCTGAATCTGCTGTTTGTCCCTTTCCAACAGGCGGCTCATAATAGTGTGATAACGGCTCTGCCACACCCCAAAAGACAAGGCCAATGCCCATTCCTGCACTGAATAACATCGCAAACCATGTTAGACTACTGAATTCGGGCACATCTGTATCTTTCCCAAGCCTTATGCTTCCATATTTAGTAAAAATCAACGCAAGTGCAAAAACTAAGAACCCACTGGCGGAAAGAAGATAAAACCAACCAAATTTTTCGATAATAGAACTTTGAATTATACTTGTTACATGTTGAAGGTTTCCATTTGGTAAATATCGTTCAGGAATGGTCCCCCAGATAATAAATAGTAGACAAATAATAACTGCTATCCAGAACACTGGCGTTACTTTCTTCATATTTGCACCCCTCAATTCAGACCTTCTGTTTAAGTATTCATTAAGGGCTGGATAAGTATACAAAAAGGATGGCGAATTAGCACCATCCTACGATTCGTTAGTTTATTTCTGAAAGCGCGATTTTTTGGTACATTTTAAAGAACCCATCACAGAATTGGTCCCATTCTGTTGCTGCTTCTAAGGACGCTTCGCTTACCTCTCCTAACACAGGTCTTTGCAGTAAATCTTCTAATTGTTCGGTGAACTGCTTAATCGTTTCTATAGATGCCCCTTGCAATACACTTTCGACAAAATCAGCGGGGGCATACCATTCTGATACTCTTTGGAGATCACGGTATACTTGCGTTAACAATAAATTACGCGGCCCTTCCCATTGCTCATTGACCACTACATCTCTGAAAATGCGTGGTAGCGAGGAGAACTCCTCCATTACTCCATGTCCAGCAAAAACGGAAATAGCCTCACGTAATACCTCTGCACCTTCATTAGTCACACACATTTTTTGCAATAAAATCAGTTCCCGTAGATTGAAGAGCTGTTTTCGAACTTCCAGAGGATGATTCGATTTTATTCCTGGGTTTAGTGGTTGCTCTAGCTTCAAGAACAAATCATATACTTTAAATGCCCCTGCTGTGGTCCGCTCGGCCGCATTTTCAATCCGTTTTAATTTACTAGCAGCCAGCGGATAATCTTTCACTTTTTTTCCAAAAACCGTCCTAAAATCACTGTATAGCTTTGCTTCTCTAGATGCTCGAAGCATAAACCCTGCACAGGCAATCCCAATTTCCAAACGGGACAGAGTAAGAACGATTCCTACCGCTACCGCCACGCCTTTATCTAACGGCCCGATTGGATAAGCAAGTGCACCATTGTATTGAATTTCACCTGTTGGTACTTCCGATGTCCCCATTTTCCATTTTATTCGATTAATTTGATAGCTATTTCTCTTTTCCTTTTCTTTATCCCCCGGCAACCAGGACGGGACAATAAATGTTGAAACTTTATTCGTGCCAGTCACTTTTGCTGTCACAACAGAATAATCAGCATGGGCTACCGAACAGAAGAATTTATTCCCATATAAGCGGAAATTCTTTCCTTCCGGAACGGCCTCAAGAAGATTAGCAGGTAAGTCAGAACCACCTTGAATTTCTGACATAAACTGTGCCCCAATGGCAAACTCTCCATTTATTCCTTCTTTTGAATGCTGTAAAATATCTTGAAGTTCTGGATATTCTTCATTTGGAAATTGATCTAGGAGGGCAATGAGTCCATGTGTACATGTCATTGGGCAGGTTACTCCAGCTTCTCCTAATTGGTGAATTAACATTCGCTTCACAAAGCTCTCCCATGACTCCATTTGACTAGAAAATAACCCTTCACCGAAAACACCTTGTTCAAGCTTGTGGACTTCCATGGGACGAACAACCCGGTCAATTCGATGGTTAAATGCATCAAAGTGGAGCATATACGGACGTACCTCAGGTCTCGCAGTTCGTTCAGCTAGACGATTCCATTCATTGGAAACTATGGGTGAAAACCCTATTATCTTTTTATGGATTTGTTCATATCGATTTGCAGTAAAATGTTTCACTGCTTTTTGTAAAAATGGCTCATCACGATACCAATCTAGGTTTTCACGTTTTTCAACAAATGCATCAAATGTATAGGTATTTTCCCCTCTTTTATCTGTGCCTTGGGAAGCGATGTTCATAGTTCATTCACTCCTTTTTTGTTAAATTATTCTAAAAATTCAATTTAATTATAACTGTTCACCCTCGCGAAGGACAATGACATTTTTACGAAATAACATTTTCAACTTCTTACATAAAAAAACCCTGTGCTGGCGACTTGCCTAGTATCAGGGTTTTAGTTATCCTATTTTTTCAAGCCTGTGTAAATGTGAATGGCATCTCTTAAAAATTCTGCCGTACCAGGTTGTTCTTTATCATAATAAGCGGTGAATCTTTCATCATCTACATACATTTGAGCGAGGCTGGCATGTGCCTCCTTGCTATATTTATTCCAATAATAACATAACCACTGCTTGTGAAGATCGGCCGCTTTTTGAGCAAGTTCACCTGCAGCATCTCCCGTTTTGAACGCCTCAGCTAAGGTTTTGGTCACTTCTTCTGCTAACCTTGTTGCATGGTCATATTGTTCTTGTGTCATGTTCTGCAGTTTCGCATTGGATTGGTCAACCGTGTCATTTCCGTACTTTGTACGGATTTCCTTTCCGTACTTTTTCTCGTTGTCTTCAATCATTTTTTTCTTAAAGCCTTCGAATTTTTCTTTATTAGACATCTCTATTCTCCCTTCTGTTGATGCAATTGTTTTATCTACATTGGCAATTAAGTGCTCTAATTGTTCTTTTCTCTCAAGGAGATTTTTACGATGTTCTCTAAGCGCAATAGCTCCATCAAAATCAGGGGCAGTTATGATTTCCTTTATGCTTTCTAGGCTGATATCCAGTTCTCGATAAAACAAGATTTGTTGCAGTTGGTCCACTTCTGCTTGCCCGTAAATTCGATAACCTGATGAATTGATTCTTGCCGGCTTAAGAATTCCAATTTCATCATAGTACCGAAGGGTTCTGGTGCTGACCCCCGCCAATTGTGCCAGCTTTTGCACTGTATACTCCATTCGTTCACCTCCCATAACTAAACGATACACCTTTACGTTGCGTTAATGTCAATCACTAGATTGCCTATTTTTTATGCAAAATTGGTGTCAGGCACCAAAAAAGTTGTCGATTTGTTTTGATAATAATAGTGCATTTCTCCTTTATAATAGTGTTAGGTAAAAATCCCCATAATAAAAGGAGAGATTTGATGGCTAAACTTTACGTTATTTATAATCAACCTAAGGATCAGGAGGGATTTGAACAATATTATTACAATGTACATATTCCTTTAGTGCAAAAACTTCCTCATCTTAAAGGTGCTGAAGTTCATCGTGTCTTACAAGCTCAAAACACGACTGAACCTTTATACCTATTTGCCGAACTTCATTTCGATAATCCCGCAGATTTGAGTCAATCGTTATCATCCCATGAAGGACAGGAAGTTCAGGGAGACGTTTTAAACCTGATGAAATACTTGGATAAACCACCCGTAATTTCAATAGTAGAATAAGCTTCACAAAAAGGTCCCTTAAAGGGGCTTTTTTTCGCGTACTATCTGATTCTTTTTGTGATGTTTGACCTCCTATAGTCATACAGTTTTACTAAAGGAGGATGGACATGTACACTTCTTTATCAACGATGAAGCTAATCCGCTATTCTGTCGCATATGTATTTATAATCTCCGGTGTTATGAAATTAGTTAACACTGAACTAGCCAATGGGTTTCTCAGTTTAGGTTTACCTTATTCCCACATCCTGTTAAAAGCTGTTATCCTACTTGAGATTGGATGTGGGGTATTACTATTGGTAAATAAGGCAGTTAACCATGCCGTAATCCCCTTAATCGCCATCATGATTGCTGCGCTTCTATTAACTAAATTTCCACTCTTGCACACTGGCTTGTTAACATTTGCATTTCATGCACGGTTAGATATTGTGATGCTTGTCCTACTGATAATTCTTTATAAACGATATTCACATTAACTACGACAGTACTTTGAACTGACCAAGCCGGTAAACAATCCATTTGTTATGGTAAAATGAAAGAAACGGTATAAAAGAGGCAAGCATCCCTATGAAACTAATAGATAAGGTAAAAAATCTCCCCTCTTCCCCTGGGGTTTATCTAATGAAGGATTCCTCTGACAATGTCATTTATGTGGGGAAAGCCAAAAACCTTAAAAATCGAGTACGTTCATACTTTCAAAACACTAAGGCACATTCTCAAAAGATAAAAAAATTGAAGGCAAACATCAATGATTTTCAATTGATACTAACCGATACCGAATTCGAAGCAATTATGTTGGAATGTAAACTGATTAAAGACATCAAGCCCATTTTTAATAAAAAAATGAAAAATCCCACTTCCTACACTTATATCCGGTTCCAAAAAAGAAACACCCATTGGATTGTTGATATATCAAACACTATTGAAAAGGATGGCAGCCTTTATTTCGGTCCCTATCCAAGCAAACAAACAGTTGAAAAAGCACTTCAAGGAATGAAAGAATTTCTAAAAATAGACTGTGGTAATCCGAACAAGGGCACGCCTTGTTTGAACTACTCTTTAGGTTTATGTATCGGTATATGTTTTAATGAAGATTCACGTAAGCAATACAATGAACGATTGAGAAAAATGATGGATTTTCTTCACGGGACGGATACTGAAGTCCTTCAAGAATTGAAACAAAAAATGATAGATGCCTCAAACAACTTTGATTTTGAAAAAGCAGCAAAATACCGAGATACACTAGATGCGATTCAATCGCTTATCTATAAAGAAAAAGTGATAGATTTTACAGAAGCAAATAAAAATATCGCTCTTATCGAATATATAGAAGATGCCACCTTGAAACTTTTTCTAATCAAAGGGAACCTTGTTCTTTTTAGTGAAAAATATAAAATAAAGGAAGAGAATTCAGAGCAGTTGGTCGATAAAATTAAAGCGAATATATTAAAGCATTTTAAGAGTTTAAGCAATCTTTCATCCATTGAAGTTAGCAGAGACGAAATCGATGAAGCACAAATCATTTATAGTTATTTAAACAGCAGTTCGTGCAAATATGTGATTATAGACGAAGATTGGTTAGAATTCGAACACCAAAAAAATCTAGATTCTTCTATAATAAACTCACTGCTAAATTGAATTGATTTCATCTATTATCCTCGGTTTTTAAACCGGGGTTTTTTTTGTTATCCAGACTTATAAATTTTACCAAATTCCTCCTAATTCGGACAACTCTATGAAACTATTAGTTAGAAAAATAAATCTAATCAAAATTTATATACTATTTTAAAAAAACTTTCTTTTTTTCTTAATAAATGTAGTAATTCAGTATTATCAAGCTTTTTAAAACGCATACAGTTGAATTACCAAAAAAAGTTTTTGACAATTCAAAACCATAAAAAGTATTATAAAATAATAATAAAGGAGGTAGAAACATGTCAAACTTAAATAGGCAGAAAATTGTGGATAGTGTACCTCAGAAGGGATTCGTTGGACATCCTAAAGGATTATTCACTCTTTTCTTTACGGAATTCTGGGAGAGATTTTCTTACTATGGTATGAGAGCAATCCTTGTATTCTATATGTACTACTCAGTTTCTAAAGGTGGATTGGGCATTGATAAAACGCTCGCACTTTCCATCATGTCCATATATGGATCACTAGTTTACATGTCTGGTGTTATTGGCGGATGGCTAGCTGACCGCGTATTTGGTACTTCAAAAGCAGTATTCTACGGTGGAATATTAATCATGTTTGGTCATATTGCACTTGCTATTCCTGGCAGTGTCTCCATGTTCTTTGTATCCATGGTATTAATCGTACTTGGTACAGGACTATTGAAGCCAAACGTTTCAACTGTTGTTGGTGAATTGTACAGTGAGAAAGACGAACGTCGTGACGCTGGTTTCACCATTTTCTACATGGGAATCAACATGGGAGCATTCTTATCTCCATTAATCGTTGGATCTGTTGGCAACTTCCACTTAGGTTTTGGTATTGCTGCAGTAGGTATGTTCTTAGGATTAATTATGTTTATTGCTACTAAGAAAAAAAATCTCGGCCTTGCTGGAACAATGGTTTCAAATCCATTGTCACCATCTGAAAAGAAAAAAGTCTATACTTATATTGGTTTAGGTGTCGTTGTTCTTGCAGTTATTTTTGCTATTTTAATTCCAAAAGGCATCTTAACATTTGAAGGATTTATTAATTTAGTTACTGTTCTTGGTGTGTTAATTCCAACCATGTATTTCATTGTTATGTATCGTAGCCCGAAAACAACTGCAGTAGAACGTTCACGTGTTATTGCATACATCCCATTATTCATTGCATCTGTTATGTTCTGGGCAATTCAAGAGCAGGGTTCTACGATCCTTGCAAGCTACGCAGATACGCGTACTCAATTGCATTTTGCAGGAATTGATATTAAACCAGCTTGGTTCCAATCATTAAACCCATTATTTATTATCACTTTAGCACCATTATTTGCTTGGATTTGGGTTAAAATGGGGGACCGTCAACCAACAATTCCGCAAAAATTCTCATTATCATTACTTTTCTCTGGGGTATCTTTTTTAGTAATTCTATTGCCATCCTATCTAGGAGGCACAGATTCTTTAGTTAACCCATTATGGCTTGTTCTTAGTTATTTAATCTGTGTAATTGGTGAATTATTGCTTTCACCAGTAGGACTATCCGCTACAACTAAACTAGCTCCTGCTGCTTTCTCTGCACAAACAATGAGCTTATGGTTCTTATCTAGTGCAGCAGCACAAGCACTCAATGCACAAGTGGTTAAATTCTACTCTGAAGATACTGAAATGGCTTACTTCGGCATCATCGGTGGAGCATCTATCTTACTAGGTATTATCCTTTTAATGCTTTCTCCAAAAATTCAGAAGTTCATGCATGGTGTAAAATAAATAAAAAAGCGGCTGATTCAGCCGCTTTTTTTATTTATTCAATAGATGCTTTACAGAATATATAGGATGGTACAGCATCATCCACTTCCCAGAGTATCGCATGACTGCCTTCATCTTTTCGCGATATCTTAGCTTATAGCAGTGTACTTTACAGTTAGAGCAGGCCGTTTTATCTTCACCAAAGCGGCAGAATGAGAGTCTTAGCAGGGCATAGTTTTTTAGGTCCTGACAATCCTTACATAAATTTTCACGATTATGCTTTTTTCGGCAATAAAGTTCAATCATTTCCTTTACAATCTCTTTTTCCTTTAGAATATTTGGACCATTATTAGGCTCAATTAATTTTGCCCTCATGATAGTAAACCTCCCTTTTCAGATTTACTTAAGCAAACTTCTTACTCTCACCATATCATACGATTCTTCAAACGGACGGTAGAATCATTACAAATTCCGTACAATTACATCCTGACAGTCGTTGGAACATTTCGCCCCTTTTCGGCGTTGGGTTCAGCTATCTCCGGATGTGCCTTCCTAATAACAGATGGTCTTGCAAGGACCAAAACAACACCAATGAATAAAGAAGCAGATAGAAGCAGGATCCATTGTGCAGGAAAAAGATCATAAAGAAAGCCGTACAATACCATTCCTAATGGCATTAACGCCATCGCCATCGTTTCAAGCAGCGAAAATATACGTCCCTTAAAATCATCCTCAATTTTTTTCTGTAGCATCACCTGTAGGGGTGTATTGACGATAATGATTAATGCTCCAAGTCCGAACATGATTACCAGATAAAAAACGAAAACCGAAGTAGACGTTAGACCCACTAATAATGGAAAGGAAACTGCCGCCATCACACATCCCATACCAACAATGGCCCACTTTGAAACAAGCAGCGGATACCTTACTTCTTTTCTAATAGAAAAATAAATGGATAGAAGCAGCATACCAACGGCAAATGCTCCTTGGGTAAATCCAAAACGCTGGGAAACCATTTTCATTTTTTCAATAAGAATGAACGAATAGCCAACCTCAAATGCTCCAAACAGGAAGTTAATCAATAAAGAAATCCAAACAATCGTTACCAAGATTGGCTGCAGCTTTAAATAGATAATTCCCGCCTTAATACTCACCCACATGGATTCCTTCTGCCCCGCAATCTCCTTTTCCTTTCGGTTGGCGAATAGCGTAAAATCCATTGTCGATTCAAGTACAACGGCAAGACACGAAGCAATCATATACATAATGAGAAAAGTCTGCATTGATACAGCACCGTACAAAAGCCCACCTACTGCCGGGCTGGCAATGGCTGCAAAGGAGATGGACATTTGGTTTAAAGACATAGCTCTTTGAACTCTCGCTTCATCCACAAGACCAGATACGGAGGAAGTAAAGGTCACCCCGGAAAACATGGAAGTGATGGATAATATACAGGAGGTGATATAGATTGCAGTTAACGATAGGTCGGTGATGAAACTTACCAGCAGTAATCCCCCAACTGCTATGGTTGTTGCAACTTGTGATAAAACAACAATCAATTTTCTTGAGTATTGGTCAGCAAGGTATCCAGCGAACGGGGCAGCGAGGGTACGTGGTAAAATATTGCAGATAAGATTAGCAGCAAAACTAGTGGCCGAACCAGTTGCTTGTAAAATATAAAAACTTATAGCAAAAGAATAAACTTGTGCACCAAAGGAGGAAATAAGTTTACTTATTGTGAAAGTCCATAGATGGTAGGTTGCTTTTTTTAGCTTTAGGCCATCATTCATACAATCCACTCTCCAAAAAGTTTAATTTAATTAAACAAATCATACCACACCAAATACTTCCATTTCAAGAAAAAGTTTAATATAATTAAACTACCAACTAAATAGGGTGTGTTTCATACATGTTAGGAGAACGGATACGGGAAATTCGGAAAATGAAAAAAATGACACTTGAAGGACTAGCAGGGGAAGAACTAACCAAAGGAATGCTTAGCCTAATTGAGAACAACAAAGCTAAACCTTCCATGGAAAGTCTGACGTATATTGCAAAGCGTTTAGGTGTGGAGGTAACTGAGCTGTTAGAAGAAATCAGCGGACAGGAGCTACGAGGACTTTTAGAAACAGCGGAGAAATTATACAATTCCGCTGTTGAACAATGTCCCGACAAATATAAACAGCTTATTAGCTCGCTCGATCCTTATATGGATAAGTTAAATGGTGGGTATGAAGCTGCCCGATTATTAGACATCTATGGCCGCTGCCGCTATCATGAACAATTTAATGACTGGAATATCTATTGTAAACGTGCAGCGAAAATGTATGACGAGATGAATCTGACAGCGAAACGAGCAGGGATTGGGATTTTGTACTCCACAGAGAAATTTGTTAAACACGAGTATACTGAATCATTAAAGATTTTCTTAGCTGAACGTGCTACGATCGAAGCAAAGCATGCGTATGTTGACCCAATTACTCGTGCTGACCTTGATTATCAAGAGGCCATTCTTTACTTTGCGGTTGGCGATTCAGAATCCGCTAAGCAGGTGATGGAAAAGGCTATTCAATTCTCAAAAGAGCATCGGATTTTTTATCGAATTGATGATTTGTACAGGCTTGCCGTAGCCCATGCGATGATGACCAAGGATGAAGAAAATAAGTTGCATTATCTTAAGAAATTAAAGCAATATGGGGACTTTGCAGATCATACACCATCCATCCTTTTCTATGATTTGTTCAAGGTCATGTCGCTAATGGAAAAACAGGATTATTATGCTTCACTTGAAATAATTGACCACTATTTGTCTAATCCAAAAACAACAGATTTTTATGAAGTATGGTTTCTTCTTGAAAAGGGAAAGGCCCTATATAGCCTTAGACGGTTTCTAGAAGCTATACCGTTTCTTGAAAAAATGACCATTCCCTCTTGGGTGCATCATCCTTTTGATTTGTCACTGTTATATGTAAAGGATTGCTACAAGGCCCTTTGCCTGTTTGAATTAGGCCATGATGATGAAGCCCTTCATGCCGCCAAACATGCAGTGAATCATTTCGAACTGCTTCCACAAACACCTTTTAAGGATTTTGCCCATGAAACGTATAACAGAATGATAGAGAACATCAAAGAAAATAAACCCGCTGAAGACTAAAAACGTCACAACTCGGCGGGTTTATTTTCTATGTTTCTTTTGTTTCATTTAATTCATCTATTAATTGTTTAGTCCTTTTGGCATTTCCTTCAGCAAAGTTCTCGAGGCGTTCCTTTAGTTCATCATCATCGTGAATACGTTCTGCAGTGATTAAATACGATCGCATTAAATCTTCTTCCACCTCAATGGAATGTTCAAGGACTTGTTCAAGTTTGTCCTTCTCTTCCTTCTTCTTTCGGTTATCTGAGTTTAGAACCACAAGAAGACCTCCTTTTTACCATTATCCTTCACTAATTCATACCCAGCTATCCACTTAACCGAAACAATTTTAAAGATAACTTTATTCATATTTAGTGGGATCAGTAAAAGTGATATAGACCAAACAGATTGCTGTCGTCACAAATCCTCAACCAAGATTAATCTGCTCAATAATTAGATAGTTATTACATAATTGCACTTGTATGCAGTCTGCATAAGTTGGCGTTTTAAATTATTGGTTAAATTTATTTAGCTAATTTCTAGCTCTTTGGTTAGCAAAGGTATACGCTTCTTCTACCCATTTATTCACATCGCTAGTAAGTTCGGACTCATCTCTAATCATCAAATGATGAATCCAGCGGCCAGGATACGGTTCAGTTGCTTCAACAATTTGGTCATGTTCAATATATCGTCCTACGCAAAAAGTAAGGACAATCGCATTTTCCGGACGTTTATTGAGCCACGGCTTATGCTGCCATACCCAAGCAAACTTTGGTTTGGTTCCGAATGAGATTTGGGATTTCTTCACATCAAATGGTACGGGTGCAATCGATTGGATCATTTGATTCACAGCCTGGAACAATGAAATGAGATGTTCTTGATTAGAAAAGAAGTTGTCTATATCCTTTTCAAATACAGATTCCATCCTTTATTCCCCCTCTCTTCACCTTCAACCTTACATGTACAAATAACTTCTACTTATCTTATTCCTTCTATTTAAATTATACCTGTATTTTCCATAAATATCATTCTAAAAGAAATGTAGTTAGGTAGAGAATAAATATACGAAAATAGGGTCCCCAATTGGTGGTGAACCCTATTTTTTCATATATGATTTTTCCCTATATTAATCAAACAGTTTTGCAAGTAAGCCTGCAACAATGACGACAATAATGGCACCAATTATTGATGGTACTAACGAGAATCCCAGAATCATAGGACCCCAATTCCCCATTAAATATGGACCAACCCATGCTCCCACGAAACCTGCAACAATAGCTCCTGCCCAGCCCCCCGGCATATCGAAAGGTGATAACTTGCTCCCCACAACACCAATTACCATAGCAACAATAACAGTAAGAATAAAAGAAAGAATAGTCATGCCATTAACTCCTTTTTTGCCATTATATGCAAAACTTGTACAAAGCGTTCGGACATACGGGAGGTATTTCACAAAACGCAAAATTTATAATTTTGTAAATTTACTTTGTACTTTTATGGTAAAATTATTGTAATAAATTATAAAAAATGGGGGATTTTACAATTGAAGAAAAGAAAGCGTAATACTCAACACTTTACCTTTTTAGCCTGGGCATCCTTTTCAATTTTTACAGCTTTAATGTTTATTGGACTCTATACGTTAGATGAAACATTATCTGTTAAAGGTTATTATGCAATGGGGACTATCGGAATTATTACATCATCCTTTATGGTTGCAAAAGTAACACGTGACAATCAAGAGGATATGGAAGACGAATACTATGAAGACGGAATCAAAGGAAAAAAGGAAAAAATAGAAGGTTAATAATTTACCTTAAAACAACAGGTGGCAGCTTTCTACTTGTTGTTTTTGCTTTTTTAATAGGTTTAACACTGTTAAAATCAATTTTTTAGTATAATAAAGACATACCAATCCTGGGGAGGATGTTTGTATGCATGTTGAAATAGATGCAGAATCAAAGAAATGGATAGAATCTAAAGGTAATCAAATTACTGTAAAAATTCTAGAAACAAAAACTTGTTGTGCTCCCGGTGTTCAGGAAGTAGTGGCAGTTCCAGGAAAGCCCAAAACAACAGATCAGTTTACCGAATTAAATGTTGAAGGTCTTTCAATTTATGTACAAAAAATTTTATGTAATAAAGAAAAACTAACCCTTAAATTATCGGGCATCAGCTTTTTAAAAACCCTAGCAGCTAAGCTTCAATAAATGGAATAACAAAAGAAAAAAATGCTACTTCCTAACACGAAGTAGCATTTTTCTCAAATCAGGTGCCGCAAAACGTTTGATACGGACGACTTGATGGTGCAGGTAGTGTGCAGTATTCTTCCTGTTCAGGTGAGTGAGCATAAGGATTAGATATCACCTGAAGAAGCTTATCCAGTACACTGAAATCTCCCTTTTCCACCGCAGCTTCTAAAGCCTCTTCTACCCGGTGATTTCGGGGAATAACAGATGGATTGCTTTTCCGCATTAACTCATGTGAAGATTCTTTCGATTCCTGTTGTCTTTCTAGTCTCGCCTGCCACTTCTCATACCAATGTTCAAATTTTGGATCTACAAACAGTGCATTATTTTTCTGTTTATCAAAGGTTAAAGCAATGAAGGTATTGGTATAGTCTGCACGATGCTTTTCCATCAACTGAAGTAGTTCTTTCACTAAAGCCTCATCTTGTTCCTCTTCGTGAAAGATTCCCAGCTTTGCCCTCATTCCTGCGAGCCATGCTCCTTCAAATAACGCACCATATCCTGAAAGTGTTTCTTCAGCTAGCTTCACAGCCTCATCTTGTTTTTCGTGCAAAAGCGATAATAGTGACTCAGCAAATCGTGCCAAATTCCACACAGCAATATACGGTTGATTGCCATACGCGTAACGGCCTTCCCTATCAATGGAACTGAATACGGTAGCCGGACTATATTCATCCATAAAAGCGCATGGACCATAGTCAATCGTTTCGCCGCTAATGGCCATGTTATCGGTGTTCATCACTCCATGAATGAAGCCTACCAGCTGCCATTTAGCAATCAGTGCGGCCTGAAGCTTAATTACTTCTTTTAAAAACGAAAGGTATTTATTCTCATCATCTTCAATTTCAGGATAATGACGGTTAATAGTATAATCAGCTAAAGCTTGTAAATCCTCCACTGTACCAAATCTTGCAGCATATTGAAACGTACCGACGCGAATATGACTGGCAGCAACACGGGTTAGAATAGCACCTGGCAGGACTGTTTCTCGGTATACTGGTTCCCCTGTTGTTACAACAGCGAGACTCCGGGTCGTTGGAATACCAAGCGCATGCATGGCTTCGCTAATGATGTATTCTCGCAACATTGGTCCGAGCGCGGCTCGACCATCACCGCCTCGAGAAAATGGCGTTCTTCCAGGCCCCTTGAGCTGAATATCCACCCGTTCATTCTTGGGAGTAATCTGTTCACCAAGAAGTACAGCCCGCCCATCACCTAGCATGGTAAAATGACCAAATTGATGTCCTGCATAGGCTTGAGCCAGAGGGGAAGCACCTTCGGGAATCCTATTGCCTGCAAAAACGGCAATACCCTCCTCTTGTAATGCCTGGACATTCAGCCCTAGAGATTTAGCTAATGTGCCGTTTAGAATGACCAACTGCGGTGAGTTAACGGGTGTTGGATTGGTGCTTTTATAAAATGCTTCCGGCAGTTTAGTATAACTATTGTCGAATTTCCAGCCTGGGTCTTTCATTTCTTTTGTCATTGGGTCTCCTTTACTACTTAAGTCATTCTGTAACAAAAAATTAGTAGGATTTTATTACTTCTGCTAATTATTATACCCATTAGCTGACAATATTGGCTTGAATTGAGTACTTTATAATTCTGTTAAGTCTCTTCACTTTTATACAGTCATTTTCCAATTAGATAAAGCCAACCAGTTTTCTTTTTCCTTATAATCAGGCATAATTTTTCCAACCAGCCTCCAAAAAGAGCGATCATGATTTAAATGCACCATATGACACATTTCGTGAACAACTACATAATCAATCACACTTTGCGGCGCCATCGCCAGTCTCCAATTAAAGGTTAAATGATGCCTTGAATCACAGGTTCCCCATGTAGTTTTGCTATCTGTGATTCGAATAGAACGTGGTTTTGATTTAAAGTAACTTTGATATGTCGAGATGCTCTTTTCAACTATTGTTTTACACTGCTGATAATAAAAACGTTTTAAAGTTTGTTTAATTTTCTCATCCTCGGGGTATTTCACATATATATATAACTTATTTTGCTCAAATTTTACGTAATCCTGGGCAATCGTACTGTCTTGAAAAATTTGTATAGGAAAGGTGTTTCCTAAGTAAAGAAAGTTCTCACCATGATCATATACCTTTTCCTGCGGCCCCTGTAGCCGCTCCTTTATTTCTTTTAATTTTTGCTGAATGGGGTCCCAATTTTTCTCTAATAAATGAACCACCTTTTCATCAGGTGTTCCTTTGGGAGCCTGAACTTCAATACTGCCATAACTATCAATTGTAATAGCTATGGAGGTTCGGTTTTTGTACTTGATATCAAAATGTATGGACTTACCAGAGTATGAATGTATCATTTCTTCACCTTTTTGCATTTCTTAAACAAATAGTGCCTGTCCCTCAGAAGGAACAGACACTATTATTATAAACTATATTAGTTTAAATCTTAATTTTTTCCCATGTATTTAAGGATGTAGTACTCTAGCAGCACTCGTGAATTTTGCTGGGTTATAAGTGGAAATCTTCACCACATCACCTGTTTGCGGTGCATGAATATATTGTCCGCCACCGATATAAATACCAACATGGTAAGCTGGTGAACCTCTAAATACTAAATCTCCTGGCTGTACTTGACTCGGAGAAATTCTCGTTCCGACATTTTGCTGGTCTCTTGACACCCTTGGAAGATTAATACCCACTTGACGGAACACATAACTTGTAAATCCTGAACAATCAAATCCACTTGGCGTTGTTCCTCCCCAAACATAAGGCGTGCCTAGATATTGTTTTGCAATGGCAATTACGTTACTTACCGTTGCAGAAGTAGACTCATTGGATACATTGACCGTTGGTGCAGATGGTGCAGATATTGAAGTGTTGCCTACTACAGATTGCCTTTGAGCTGGTTGAACACGCTGCTGCTGGGCTAATTGAGCTTGGCGACGCGCTTCTTCTTGTGCTTTCTTTAGTGCCTCTTCTTGTGCTTGTTGTTGCGCAAGTTGATCCTGTTGGCCTTGTAATTTGTCTTCAGCTTCTGCTAATTCTATTTCAATTTCTTTTTTATCTTCTTCTATATTTTTTTGTTCAGTAGCTAATTTATCCTGGCTCTTTTTTAATTGGTCATATTCACTGTTTAATTTATCCTCTGCAGCTTTTAATGCTTGTTCTTTTTCATTCAGCCCGTTTAGTAAAGCATTATCACTTTCCATGATGTTTGAAATAGCAGTAAAACGGGTAAAAAACTCAGAAAGGTTACCAGAAGAAAGCAATAGTTCAGCGTATGTAACAATAGACTGTTTTCCTTCTGACTGAATACTTTTTAGTCGTTCAGAGTAGACCTCTTTGTGAGCATCTAAGGATTTTTTGGCTTCTTCAATTTCAGCCTGAGTTTCGACTATTTTCCCTTGTTGTGTTTTTATTTGAACATTTAGTTTTTCACTTGTTTCTATGGAAATACTGATTCGATTATCTAATTGTTGGATCTTTGTTTCAAAATCATCAATCTGATTTTTGGTATCACTGATCTGTTTTTGTGTTGCAGATGTGGCTGGACTTGCAAAAGTAGGTGTTCCTTGAATAGTAGTAGCAAGAATTGCAGCTGTAACTGTATATTTAAATAATTTTTTTATCATTACATTATCTCCTCTTGTAACCTATCATTTATTCCAACTTCCTAATATATTTATAGTTTATACTCCAAATGGACTAATAACAATGGAATTGGCATGAATGTAATATAATTGTAATTTTATGTAGAATAATCTGACAAAAATGTCGACTAATATTCCAACCTTGTAGAAAAATGATAAAGAATGTTTGGAAAATGAGATAAATTTACTATTTTTAGAGAGTCGCTGTTATGCCCCGTTTGCTATGGAATGTTTGCTTTCACTGGTAAAAAGGATACAGATTCTACCATTAATATAACTACAATATATCTGTAATGATGAAAAAACGAAAAAAAAAGAAAGGCAGATTTGCCTTTCTTCACTGTTTATGAAGTTCTTTCCTTTTCTTAATTAAACGCTTCGGTGCTGCACGCAAATAGGCTTCTTGAATGAGATCAGCCAACTCTTCCCAGTCTTGTCCCTCTGGATTTTGAGTAGACACCCAGCCATGTTGTCCTATGTATGGGGTTTTGAAAAAATGTTCTTTCTGCAGCAACAATTCTTGCGTTTCCCTATCTGACTTGAACGACAAACTGAATCCATTCTCACTTTCACCTGATATCACGAAGGATTTCCCATTGATTTTAAAAGTATTGTGACCGAACCCATCGATAATTTCAGTAGCTTCAGGCAGTGCTAGACAAATGTTACGCACATTTTCAAGCATGCCCGTCGTGTCATGTGTTTTCATGTCTCCACCCACCTATCGACCATTCTATTTTGCATTTGCATCGGGTTGATGAATTCCAAAAATATTGCCTTCAGTGTCAATATAGTATCCTTGCCACGCCATTCCAGGGAGGGCATATTTAGGCATGGCGACCTTGCCGCCATTCTCAAGAATTTTCGCTTCCGTTACATCGTAATTTTCCACTCCCATTGTACAAGCATATCCATTTAATGCTTGGTTTGTTTCCGGAGAAGCACTTTGACGTTGCATCAGTGCCCCATTAATTCCAGGTTCCTTTTCATCGCCAGTTACTGCACCAAAGTAAGGCATTCCTGCATATTCACTCCAATCCTGAAATGACCATCCGAATACCTCTCCATAAAACTTTTTTGCCCTTTCCATTTCACTCACATGAATTTCAAAATGAACTAATCTTCCCATAATGGCCTCCTATTTTTACAAGAATGAATTATTTCTAGGTTGCTTTTCAACTTAGTAGATTCTCTCAGACTTCTCTATTATAGGATATTTTATAGAATTTAATTCCGTCAATATCAAAAAAAGGCAGTTTCCCCCTTTGAAAGGGGATTGCCTTTTGCGTTTTACACTATTTTTTCCTCAAGACTTACATTCTCTGCTCTTTTTCTAGAAAATACATTTGCTAGCACTTCTGGAAGAGCCATCAAGGCTGGCACAAAAATTGGAAGCAGTATAAAGCAAAGGATGACCAGACCGGCAATAACAGCTATGGCCAGTTCTGATAAAAGGATGATACCTGAAGGCATCAGTGTGGCAAAGGTGCCGCCAAGGATGATCACCGCTGCTATAATCACACCGCCTATTTGCTTTGAAGCCAACACGATTGCCTCTTTAGCCGGCATATGAGGATATTCCTTAAAGCGCATCATTAAGAATATACTATAGTCTACTCCCAGAGCCACAATGATGATAAAGGAGAAGAAAGGTACGAAGGAAGAAATACCTGCTAACCCCTTCAAATCTATGAAAATATAGTTAATGATGAACATCGCCGTATAGTAAGCCCCAACAAGGGATGCAGTAATGAAAACCGGTGTCCAGAAAGATCGTATAACAAAGAACAGGACAAGCAATACTCCGATAATGACGATTGTCGTAGTTTTATTTAAATCTCTGGTCAAAACCTTATTCATATCGTTTGTTGTCGCACTGGTCCGGATGTTCCACTTTTGGCATCTGATAGAACAGTGCCTTTAAGCCCATCTGAAACAGTTTGATTAATTTTGTCTACTGTTTTTAAAGCACTCTCTGAATATGGATCATCATTCATAACAACCATAAATTTGGTGATTTTTCTATCTTCGGACATGAACGTGTCAAACGATCTTTTAAAATCCTTATTTGTCAACGCTTCCTTTGGCATAAAGAAGGTTTTATTTGTATTTAGCTGTGTTAGGTACCCATTTGTTTGGCCTAGTCCGTCAGAGATTTGCTTTAATCCGTTGTTTACATCTGATAGCTTTTCACCAAACACACTAAATCCATTTAGTCCGTCTGCCAGCTGCTGCTGACCTGATTTCATTTGGTTCAGACCATTCGTGACATTGTTCATATTGGTTACGATGGTGCCGATTCCTTTGGAGGCTTGATCAAGTCCCGATTCGAGCTTTTTCAACCCATTTGCCATTTGCGATAACCCGCTGCTCATGACAGACAGATTATTATTAGCTGTCCCAAAACCAACAGTTACTGCATTATAATTTTCATTTAGTTCTTGGATTCCTTCAGGTGTAATTGGACTTAATGAAGCTGATACCTGATCGATGGTTTGCTTCAAAGCTAAATAATTTTCATCACTTTGAGAATCTTCATAACTGTTTCCTAAAGCCGTTACCATGGATTGCATTTGCAATAAGACACTTTTGACCCCAAGTAGAGCCTGTGCTGCATCTTGATAATGGGCCCCCATCTCTACATATCCATTCTGCATCTTCCCATAATTTTCAGCTAACAAAGCAACACCACTGCTCATTTTGGAGAGATTTGTTTCAATAGCAACTATACCGTTAGAGATCGTTTGTGAATGACTTGACCCATCATCTATACCAGTTTGGATTTGCTTCAATCCATTGGTTAGTGCATTCATTCCATCTTGGAGCTTTGCAGTGCCGTCTACCATTTGACTGACTTTGGAAAAGTCCGCCGAACCGAATCCAGCTTGTGCCTCTTTCAATCCATTATAGATTTGATCGACACCACCTTGAGTTTGGGACAAGCCATCTGTTACCGCCCCCATTTGATTATCGACATAAAAACCGTCAATTGGCTTCCCTTGGGGTTGGGTGATGGAAGAAACCTGCTTCACTCCTTTAATACTCTTCACTCTCTCGGTTATGTTGTCAATGACAGCGAGAGATTCATTATTATCCATTGCTTTGCTAGTTTCGATGACCACAGTCGCAGGCATTGCCTGGCCTTTACCAAAGTGGTCCGCTACTAAATTAATAGCTTTAGATGAAGGGTATTTATCTCCAAGTTCTCCAATGGTATCAAAGTTTAGCTTTTCCTGATGCAAATACATCATCGGTCCAATAATCAAAAGAATGATTACCGTGGATATAATTGGATGCTTAACAGCAAAAGAGGATGTACTTCCCCAAAATTTGTTTTCCTTATGACCGGTTATACTTTTAGAAGGCCAGAAAAGCTTTTGGCCTAACACCTTCATGATAAATGGAGTTAAGGTCACAATTTCAAGCAGTAAAATGGATACCCCAATGACGACCACTACTCCAGATCGATAAATTGGGGATTCGGCAAAAATGAGCGCAAGAAAAGCAATAAATACCGTGAGTATGCTGTATGCAATTGTTTTACCAGCCGTTTTATAGGTGTTTACGATTGATTCATCAATAGAATGTCCATGGGATAATTCTTCCTTAAATCGATTAAACAGAAGTATGTTATAATCCGTACCAATCCCAAAAAGAATAAGCACCAGAAGCATTTGGGTAAGACTCGTTATTGGAAATCCCGCTTTATCAATAAGTTGAGCTGCAATTCCCATGGAAACAAGATAAGAAAAAGCTACAGTCACTAAGGAAATCAAAGGTGTAACGACTGACCTAAAGGCAATAATAAGGACTACTAATATAAAAATAACGGTTAAAGCCGCACTCTTTTCAACACCTGCCTGAGAAGCCTTCAGATAATCATTATTGATAAAGTCTTCCCCACTAAGATAGTATTCAACAGGTACTTGATCCAATTTGCTTTCCATTTGTTTTTGGATATCATCAATTTCTCGCCCTCTTTTATCCAGCTTATAGCTCACCATAAGTGTCGTACCATCTTTAGATACAAGAGAGCTTTTGGCTTCGGGGATACTGAAGGGATCCATGATGTTAGCAACCCCAAGCTCTGAGCCGCTATCGCGAATAGATTCTACCGCACCGCTGATTTTCTCCATTTCATCATCTGATAGTTTATTTTTATCGTAAAAAACGATGAGGTTGTTCGTCCCTTTCGTTGTATCCATCTTTTTTAAGATACGATCTGCCATTACTGAAGGGCTGTCACTACTCGTTCCTTGCTGCCCTTTTTGCCGTAGTATGGCATTAATGTCTGGCTGAATGACTGTAAGTACAATCGTCGCAATTAGCCATATGGAAAAAATGGCCCAGCGGCCTCTAATAATCTTCCTCACCTTGAATCCTCCGTTATTTTAGAAATTTATTTTGTTTTTCTTGAAAGTATAAAACATCAAAGAATTCACGATTATCCATTCCTTCTGCTTCCATTTTTTCCTTAACAGCAGAAACCAGTAACCTCATGCCCTTCTCAACAATCTCTTGTTCCGCTGGATTTAAGAGATTTAATACTTCCAATAATGACTTATTTGCGATTTCCGATATGTCCTCATTTATTCCTTCATTTAATTCGTTGGAGAGTGAAATATACACTGAGCGTTTATCTTTAGGGTTTGGCGTTTTCACAAGAAGCCCTTTTGAAGTAAGTCGTTCAACGATATCTGAAACAGTACTTTGGGTCATTTTAAGGTTTTGAGAAAGATGTTTGATACTGATTTTTTTATGAGCAAATACTTCCCCAATGACTCTTGCTTGCGGAATAGTAACACCATGCTCTTCAGAATGTTTCTGAAGACTTTTCATTATATAACTTTGTAATAGATCAAGAGATTCACGAATAAAAATAGCTTTTTCCTCCATTATTAACCCCTTTCAAAAAAATAGCACACGATACATCCCGCAAGATACATCGTGTGCTATCTATCGTAAAATTTACTAGCCTTATTTTTCAATTAAAAGGTGCCAGGGGGACGGTTCTCTTGGCTTTTTAAGAACGGCCCCCCCTTTCATCGGCACTATGGCTTACCTCAAAATTATTTCTTGTGCTCTTTCCTTCATTTCGTAGAACCGATTATTTAAGAGTTTTAGGATCGTGTCATCGGCGGTAAAGTGCATGACAATGGACTGTATTTCACGTTTGTTGAACTTGCCACGTTCATGAATTTTAAATCCCTTGCCGTTAAGTTTATACCTGACCATAAAACTGTCAGCCTTTCTTCTCTCGGATAAACTTGTAGAAAATGAAGAACCGCCTCTTGGCATGTACAATCAGGATTCATACAATAGGAGTCAGCGATCAAAAATAGCTTTCCCAAATAGTCTAGGGAAAAAAAAAATCACTGTCTTCATTTGGGAATATCTCTGAATAACAAACAGTAACGCCTTGAGCAATTTTTCTCAGAACCGCATTCATACTACCTCTCCTTTTTTATACTTCGAAATAAGGGCAACTTTCCCGTTTATTCTAATTATTAATTTATACTCAATTCATCACTTTAATAGAAAGTTACTATATGAGGGCATGGTCGTGGGATTAAAATGGTGAAAATTAAAGGGGAAGATTGCAGGTTTAATAGAGATAAAAAAAATTCAGAAACAGTTAAATTAACTTAGCCAAAATACACTCTTACACTCTCTTCTTTTTTTGCTGTTTCTAAACAGTTTTGTATAAACTCCAGGATTTGTTTTAAATCCCAATTCTGAGAATCACCATTTTTATATAGTTGCTTGTATTTATTCAAAGCCTTTTCAATTTGTGGAATGGAGTAAGTATTCCAATTTCCTGACCCACTAACTCCTGCATAGTATTTATGCGCTTCAAGCAAGCTGTACAGGATCGTAGCATTATAATTCCCCATGCTAAAACGTGCATAAGCAATTTCTTTTCCTGCTTTATTGACTCCATAAATATCGTGACCCATTATTTCTCCTCCTTAAAAATAAAAAATACCAGAAAGTGTAGTGACAATGGAATCTTTTATTAATTATAAGTAGTTACTTTGTTTATCACTCCTTTCAGGCTTGTTTTTTATTGTTTAAACAGTATGGAAGAAAAAAGGTTGTATAGGTAGGAAAGTGAATGTTCAACTAAGAGGTTGGAATAATTCTCTAGTTGTTATCATTTTATAAAGGTTTCAAGTGTACTGGATGTATAAAAAATGCGAGTATGAGCTTGAGGCAAAGTGGGGCTTTCAATATAATAATTTCATCATTTGTTAAGCTTGTCAACATCCAATAATTCGACAAAATCTGAACGTTTTACCTATTGTTTGGTGTGATCGTATCCATCTGAAATAACAGATGAAGGCAACTCCCAAAAATGGGTAGTTGCCTTCTTCTAAAATGAATTGTGAAACATTCTTTTACATGCCAATGTTTGTGAAACACACAGGTTACTAGTACTAAAATAACGGCTTAAATTATCCTTTTACTTCTGCCTTTTTTTTATTGGCTCTACCCTGAATAACTGTGGATAACTTTTAGCAGTTATTTCATTCATTGATGTGCAAATACTTTTGCATGGATGTCTGTTATCATTCATTGTTGATTTTCGTGTAGGTATGAGAATCATAAGAGGAGAAATTCCCCCTATTGTATAAAAAGTAAGTTTAATAAGCAGAAATAAGCGGAAAAATTCCCCTTACCTGCTCTAAAATAAGTCAAAATCCAACGATTTGGATCAAATAAACGGAAAAAATACCCTTATTTTGAAGGAAATAAGGGTATTTCCCAATTTAAGGGGAATTTTTCCCTTTATTTTTCAAACACTGTGAAATCAACATTCAGTTATAACAAAGCCTTTTTATTAAGCAACTACTTCACGTTCATTCTTAAATTTCTCGTATTGTTTTTCCACCATAATCTTTTTCAGAATTTGAACCACTTCCCAGACTTCCTCGTAGGACGTATATAAGGCAACAGGGGCAAGTCGAATAATATTTGGTGCTCGAAAATCTGGAATGATCCCATTTTCCTTCAAAGACTTACAGATTCGTGCTGCTTCCTCATGCTCAAGACTCACATGCCCACCACGTCGGACATCCTCTCTTGGAGTTCCGATGAAAAATCCTAAATCTATTAATTCATTGTCAATTAAATTCATTAAATATTGATTGATTTTAAGAGATTTTTGGCGAATATTTTCAATACCTGCCTCTGTAAAAATTTCTAATGACCCAATTAAAGGTGCAGTACTTAGTACATGAGGAGTTCCTATCTGGAAAGCACCTGCTGAATTAGCGGGAGTTAATGTATGCTCCATATCAAATTGATTCTCTTTGTTAGAGCTAAACCATCCAGCGAGTCCAGGCATCTTTCCAAAATGCTTACGATTTACAAATAAGCCTCCTACTCCACCAGGTCCGCCATTTAAATGTTTATAATTGCACCAAAACGCAAAATCAACATCCCATTCACTGAATGAATGTGGCATCGAACCTACTGAATGGCAGGCATCAAATCCAATTAAAATACCTCTTTTATGTGCTTCATCGGTTAATCGTTTTATATCTAATATTTGACCACTACGATAAAGTACAGTGGGCAAAACGATTAAATTGACCGTTTCATCCATCGCGTCGATAATATCGTCCTCATCTAAAAAGCGGCTATCTCGGCTTTTTACGCGAATGAGATGTGTATCTGAGTCATATCCACGGGTCCTTAATTGGCTTTGAAGAGCATAAATATCTGATGGAAATGTTAGTTCATCTGCTAAAATTTTTGTGCGTTTGCCTTCCGGCTTATAAAATGTTGAAACAAGTTGATGCAGATTAACAGTTGTAGAACCAGTTACAATCACTTCTTCTGGCGAGCCACCTACTAACGGAGCCAGACTTTTACTAAGTTCCTCTGCCATATAGAACCATGGATAGGTCCCTTGGGTCCAGCCATCAATCCCAAATTCTTTCCAATCTTCTAAGGATTGTAAAAGAGTCTTTTCCGCCCTTTTCGAAAGAAGTCCTAACGAGTTCCCATCCATATAAATAGTCCCAGGTTTTAAATAAAACTCTTCGCGAAAGCCTTTAAGAGAATCTTTCTTATCCAATTCTTTCGCGTAATCTAAATCTGCTTGAAAGTTATTTAAAAGCATCATGATTCTCCCCTTCTCAACGAATAAAATAGTTTTAAAATCGCTTTCATAAATTAATATGATATCATGTCAATATCATTATCTTTTGAATATGACATGGTGTCAATATTATATTTTTCAGATAATTATTACTATATGTTTCTTCTTACTTCCCTTTCCTTTTTTTGAAAATCCATATATTCTAAAGATAATGAGTAGTGGAGGAGTAAAAATGAATCAAAGTAATATTGAGGATAAACGACATTTACGATCGATGATGACTAGGCAAAAGTTATTGGAGGCTGCTAGGGAAGTTTTTCTCGAAGAAGGCTTCCAAAAAGCCACAATCTCACAAATGATCAAAAAAGCGAACATTGGATACGGAACTGCCTATGTTCATTTTGAAGGAAAAGAAGACCTTTTAATTGTATTGATGGAAGATGTTATGGAACGATTTTATGAGATTGCCGAGATCTCCTTCCTTCCAAAATCAAAACAAGAAGCTAAAGATATCATTTACAAACAAGCCAAATCTTTTTTATTAATGGCAGAAGCTGAACGGGATATGATGCAAGTCTTCGAACAGGCTATTGGGGTTTCTTCTCTCATTTCCGATAAATGGAAAGCGATTCGTGAAAAATTTATTCAGCGAATTTCAAAGGACGTTTTCTATGCTCAACAAAACGGATTAGCTAGAGCAGAATTAAAACATGAAATCGTCGCACGAGGCTGGTTTTTTACGAATGAAATGTACTTATGGGAAATTGTTCGCAACGAACATCATCGTTCTGTTGAAGAGGTAGCAAATACGATAACATCTATTTATACCAGAGGTCTTTATATTTAAGGTCCTATGTGGGACGGTTCTCTTGGCTTTTCAAGAACTGTCCCTTTTCTACATAAATGAGTTGCACCACGCATTCCACGTGTCCGGAGTCTAGGTTATTCCATCGAAATCTTCACAATATCATCCAAATATTTCGTTATATTATATCCATAAATCTCTAGCCTTTTGGGAATCATTTTTTCCCCAGTGTTAGTCTCTACCTTTATGTTTTGAACTGAAACGAAATAACGGGGCTGCTCGATGTCTTCATACGGGACAGCCATATCTTCATTGTATTCTACTCCGTTTTTGTCAACGAGCACTCCTTCAGAATTCATCTCCATTGAACTCGGTTCATTTTCATCCCCACCCATAACATTAAATTGAAGCGACTCAAATGCTCGATTCTCTATTTCATGATTGCTTATGACAACTTTGGTTGGCTCTCACTTCCACCATGTCGATGGAAATTGTACTGCATGCATATTCAAAAGTTTGAGGATATTCCTTAGTGGCATCCTTTCCAAAAATCCTTTCATTGCATTACTTTAGGATAAAGCATATGATACTGTTATCTTCGTGAAAGTCCCAATCCACAAATATATCTCCAACAGGATTGCTAAAGATTTCTTCAAAGCGACCATCACGATGAAGATATGACTTTTCGAGTTCATCCTTTGTAACCGACAGAGTCTGTTCAAATCCCTTAGCAATCAAAGCCTTTTCAATTCGCACTAAAATCCCATCTCGTTTCACCAAAAATATCTTCGGCGAAATAAAATAGGCTTCTGTTTTCTCAGGTTTTTTTTCAACCAATACACTAATTCTATCAACTTCATCGATTAAAGGGTTCAGGTCAACATGGACACCTTGATTCCGATCAACAAACTGAGTGACAGCATTTTCAAATTGAACAGTTATCATACCTGTATTTTGCGGATAGTTCCAATCATGGTAAAAGGATTCAATGTCCTGTTCAAATTCCAGCTCAAGAATTCCTTTTAATTGGTTAAGAACTGTTTTCATGACTATATGTCGCGAAATATCAACATTATCTGAATTTCCGTGTTCCAACAATGTAGATTCTAATGGAGACATGAATCCCCGTATGTAAAAAACCAGAAACCTCTCATTTGCAAAAGCAAAACAAGATTCCGGCCCACGCCCGAAATTTTTCCTTAACAATTTACTAGTTAAGCTGCTAATATCCATTAGCTTTTGTTGCAGTGACAAAGACATCAGTGCTACTACCTCACTTTCCTCAAAGCAAAAAAAATACTGCCTGACATTATCATGCCCAGGCAGTAAATTCTTTATTTCTTTAATGAGTATAGCCTTTGTTAAAAATGAAGATTAAATAACTTCTATTCTTTTTAGGATCCCACATCATAAATAAATCTTCAATCGACCGATTAAACATTTCTTCGAATAATTCTCGATGCTGATAATACCCCTTTTTAATTTCCCTAGCATTAGTAAATAATAAGTCGGTATTCCCCTGTTCAACGAGCAAATAATCTAGTGGGAGAATGACCCCTTTAGATTCAATCGCACAAATATTATGAGTATACTTAACAACCTTGAGCTCACTGGGGATTTTATGAAGCTTGGAGCCTACTAGTCGAACTAATTGAAATAACTTCCTCTCAAAGCTTTTATCTATCTTAACATCAGGATTAAAACTATTATTCACTAATAGTAAAATACCCGAATTAGAATGATAGTTCCAATCTTGATAGAGTGATTCAAAGGGACTACCTAATAGTTGTGATGCCTCTCTTAATAATTCTTTTGACAATGCTGTTATGACGGTGGAGCTGTATTTCATCACCAAATTATATTCTTGCTTGTCCGTCAATATTTCCTCAGCAGGTGTCATAAAATTACCGATATACACATATAATCTGTTTGCCCTTAAAACCGCATAACAAGTTTCAGGACCTTTTCCAAACCCCCGCTTTATGACTTTACTAAATGAACTGCTAAGAGACACCAAATCTTCTTGAGTTGCAACCATTCAAATCCCCCTTACAAAAAATAAAAAGGCCTAACTCCACAAAAAGGAAGTTAGGCCACAGTTAGGACGACTATTAAGATAGTTTCCACTATTTACCATTACAGTAAGTTATTAATTAAGTTAAAATTACTCATTTTTAACAGAATGATATAACTAATGACTGCAAGACATTAGACAAAGACAATTATAACAATATGATGTAAGGATAACAATATCTTTAGATAAAAAATAATAAAATAACATCACTTTTGTGAAGGGACAGGTAATTTCACATGAATGGAGGCTCCATTTGAATCACTCTCTATGTATATATCTCCTTTATGTTCCTTAATAATTTGCCTGCTGACTAACATGCCTAGTCCTGTTCCATTTTCTTTTGTTGAAAAAAAAGGCTGGCCAATTTGGTTAAGTATCTCCAGCGGAATACCGGAACCCTGATCGCTGATGCTGATTTTGACGAGTCCTCCAACAATGTGGTTCCCATGTATTCTCAGAATTCCCCCATCAGGCATAGCTTCGATTGCATTTTTTATATAATTAATAAAAACTTGTTTTAATTGGTTATTATCACCAATGATACATGTATTAGTAAAATTGAATTGTTTTTCTATTTGAATATTATTTAAGTGGGCTTGAGGTAGCATTAAGGTTACAACCTGCTCTAATAGAACTTGGATTTTTACTCTTTCATATTTTTGTTTGGATGGTTTTGCGAGCACCATTAATTCCTTTAATATAATCTCAATCCGATCAATTTCCGAATTAATGATTTCAAAATAGATTTTATTACCTTTGCTTTCTCCCATTATTAATTGTAAAAAGCCTTTGATCGCTGTAATTGGATTGCGAATCTCATGGGCGATCCCAGCTGCCAACTGTCCGGCAGTAGCTTGTTTTTCTGATATTCGGGATAGACTATTAATTAATGTTCGAGACTCTTGTTTTTCACGTTCCGTTGTAAGCCTATTTTGTTTTATGGCCGTAATATCCTTTAAGACGAGATACGAACCAAGAAAGTCCCTTTCAAAAAAAATGGGCATTGAGGTAATGTTAACATCTAAGGTGCTCCCTTCAATCACTTGTACCTGGGCATCGAAATTATCGAGTTTCCCCTGTTCTCTTCCTTTAAAAAAGGTATGCGCTGGCTCTAAAAATTCTGAGATAAACAGCTTATTTAATGGTAATTGTTGTAAGGTATCTCTTGAATAGCCCAATAGCGGTTCACAAGCATGGCTGGCATATACAATGTTCCCTTGCAAATCAATTAATATAAACGCATCGCGATTTTTAGATAGGATTGAGAATTCCTTATCCATATTGGTATCTCTATAAACTTTTAAAAGAACACTTTTTCGGTCGGTTCCATGTATAACGATAAGGATGATCCCCCTTTTTATGAAATTAAAAAGCCACAATAAGTGCAGGGGATTCCCTTTTACTTACTGTGGCTTTAAAATCTAGCGTACTATTCTAGAATTCGTTACCGAATAGATTTCATTATTTACTTCATTTTCAAATAGAACAGAGCATTAACCCCATATCCATACTAAATATATTATATTTTTAGAATTTTAGCAATAGTATATGGGTATTTTCTTCCAATGACAAATTTTTACTACCGTGAGTTTATTTTTCCCCAGGGAGTTCAACTGTAAATGGTTTTAATTCCTTAGATGGGACAAAACTGGAAAAATCAAATAGCAACATTGTATTTTCTAGCTTAAAATTTTCAATCCTTTCTTCTCCGTTTAAGTCAAAAGTAGATTGGAAGTGCGCTGTTGCCTTATCAATCATTTTTACTTTATTAAGTGGAATACCGTGATTTTTAGGAGGCCATGGATTCTCCGGGTCAATCTTTGTTAAATATTCCTTATCAACCAACCAGAAAAGGTATTTCAAATTATGGTTAATCGTTTCAAGTTTACCTTTACTCAAATTCTTCGGAAGTCCTGTAAGTTGATAATCTATTACCAATTCCTCACCTTTTTGAGTAACATCATTTACCTGTAGGCCTAAATTGAACCGTGTGCTTTTTACGGTGAAAGAATTACTATTCAAAAGCTGTTGTACTTTCGGATCTGCTTCAGATAAATGAGGATAAAATGTAAGAGAAGTAATATCTGAATCGAGCTTAGTCATTTCTCTTCTCATGGTACTATGATATCCATCTTCTTGTTTCGATTCCTCGAGATAGGTTGGGTTTTCAAACCTATACACTTTTCCTTTATTATCAACAGCTTTTTGTATAAAAATATCATCACCCTTATATTTCTCCACGGTCTCATAAATAAGCGAAGATGATGCTTTTGCAGTGAGTATCTCTTTAATACTGATTTTCACCTCGTCTTCCGGGTATCTTCGCTCCTGATTAATAACAAGTGTGCGATTTTTTTCTTGTTTAATTGGAATATCAAAATTCCATTCGCCTTTGATACCGTTTATATTATGAATCGTTATAGGAAGAGTAGAGTTCTCCTTAAATGATTTATACGGGTATTGCATTTTCCATTGAAAATTATATCCATTTTGTACTTTTTTAATGTCATTTGACTTTCCATTTAGCCAAGGGTCATGATCCCCTTTATTGTGTTCAAAGTTTACATCAAAGCTTACTTCCCCTTTTTCGTTATGCCCCTTTTCAACATCTTCATCTACAAATCCTGTAATGGATACCACACTACCATCAAAGTAAGCACTGGTCAGTTTTACAGTTAACCCATTTTTTGTAATGGTTTGGTTTAATTCTGTAACCGCATCCTGGTTAGCTAATTCCACTCCTGTTGAATCATTAAATCCTTGAAAAATCCCGCCAATTAAAGGAGTTTTAGCTAATACTCTATTCATTGTAGGATTAACAAATCCTGAGGCAACGGTGATTCCAAGAAGAGCAGCAGTAGTCGCCACACCTACAAGAACCTTCTTATTCTTTGCTTTTCCCCTGTTGCCTTCCTTGTTGATCCCTTTGGAAATTGCGCTAAATACTTTTTCTTTGGGCACAGGTATTTGCTCTATTGCTGTTTTGAAGTCCTTGTTATCCATGGCATTTGTCCTCCTCATTTTTATAGGACTTTTTTAACTCTGCTTTGCCTCGACTTAAATAAGTTTTTACGGTGCTCTCAGGAATTTCCATGATACCGCTAATTGTTTTGATCGAGTAATCGTAATAGTAGAATAAAATTATGGCAGTACGGTAATTCTCTTTCAGCTGCTGAATAGTACTTATGAGCTGTAAAGATTCTTCAATATTTGAATTTGCCAGACCCGGCAGGTTTGACAATATTTCATCACTCAAGGGAACAACATTGCTTTTTCTCTTTACCACTTGTCCCGAACAACGAATGACAATCTTAATCAGCCAGGTCGTAAAATACTCCGGATGTTTCAACGAATGGATAGATGCAAAGGCCTGATAGGCTGCCTCCTGGACAACATCCAACGCATCTTGTTCGTTATGTACATAAAGATAGGCAGTCCGGTAGATTCTTTCATAGTGCTGTTGAACTAACTTTTCAAAGGCGCTTTTATTACCTTTGATTGCTTTTTTAACTAGCCGGTGGCTTTCATTTTCCATCTTTTTTAACCCCCTTTACTAATTAGTGGAACTTATAATCAAGAAAAGTTTCAAAAAGTTAGAGTTTTTATTTTTCTAAGGAAAAGCATAACATGGGGGTAATATCCTAAGTTCAAAAAAATAAACAGAACCATTTTGGTAAAGGGTTCCGTTTTGATGTACTTTTCTTAAAATACGTGCCAAAATGATAATCGTATTGGCATCGTTATCGGTATGTAAAAAAGTAAAACTCGCCATTGGCGAGTTTCTTTATTAGGAATATATAACCTCACTTACTTGTGACACGGTTCACCGTAATGCATCAATCTGAGGTTCTCTTGGATTATTGAGATAAAACTCACCCTTTTAAATAAGATGTCTTATTCTTGTAACCAGCAAAGGTAAAATAAGCGGAGTTTTTCCGCTTAAATTTAAAAATGGAGCTCGTTTCGGGGTAAATAAGCGGAGTTTTTCCTCTTATGCAAAGAAAAACCACCCCTTTTTCACATTTTTCGAGTCAATAGGCGGAATTTCTCCGCTTATTTAAGCAATTTTTAATAATAATTTCTAAATAAGCGGAATTTTTCCGTCTATTTATTTGATCGGGTTATTACCCGACCCCCTAACCGATAAGTTTTCCGAATTTATACAAAGGGCACAACATTTTACTGTGCCCCGATTCCCTCAAGATTCTTTGACGCAAAGGTATTAAGCAATGCACGCACTTCATCTGTTGATTTCGTGTTCATCAATTGATTTCTTAATTCACCAGCCCCAGGGAATCCTTTGACATAGATCTTAAAAAAGCGATGAAGAGCAGTGAACCGTCGTAGCTCTAAATGCGAATATTTATCATGAAGATCCATATGCAGTCTTAAGAGATCAAGCAATTCCTGGCTGCTATGAGCTTTCGGCTCCTTTTCAAAGGCAAATGGATTATGGAAAATACCACGGCCAATCATAACCCCATCGACACCATATTGATGGGCGAGCTTCAGGCCAGTTTGACGGTCAGGAATATCCCCATTGATCGTCAAAAGGGTATCTGGTGCAACCTCGTCACGAAGTTTCTTAATCTCCGGGATCAGCTCCCAATGAGCATCTACTTTGCTCATTTCATCCCGTGTACGCAGATGAATGGAAAGATTGGCAATGTCTTGTTCCAGTATGTGTTTTAGCCAGACCTTCCATTCGTCTACATCCGAGTAACCAAGCCTTGTCTTGACACTTACGGGCAATCCTCCAGCTTTTGCTGCTTGTATTAATTCTGCTGCAACTTCCGGACGGCGGATGAGGCCACTACCCTTCCCGTTCTGTACCACATTGGGTACGGGACAACCCATATTGATATCCAAACCCTTAAAGCCCAGTTCCGCCATTCCAATACTCATTTGACGGAAGTTTTCAGGCTTGTCCCCCCATATATGAGCAACAATTGGCTGTTCATCCTCTGTAAAAGTCAAACGCCCGCGCACACTTTTGATCCCATCAGGGTGACAATAACTCTCACTGTTTGTAAACTCTGTAAAAAACACATCAGGTCTGGCTGCCTCACTCACTACATGACGAAAAACAACATCCGTCACTTCTTCCATGGGTGCCAGTATAAAAAAAGGTCGTGGTAAATCACGCCAAAAATTTTCTTTCATATTGAAATTCAAATCCTCTCATTATGGGATACCAGGCCAAGCTCTTGTCCCAAAATTAAAGAGCAGAATGTCCCTGCTTCTTTTACACTTATACCATGTTTAAGTACTTTTTATCAAACGGATTGGAACTGTTTATTTTCACCAAATCGGGGATTGTATCTGAAATTTTCATTTTAATCACAATCTATGTACAATTTTTTGCAGAATATATATACGCCTATCTAGATTCACATACAAAATAGCCCAGTTTTTGGACTGGGCCATTTCGGTATTTCAAATTACTTTAACATGGTTGCTTGAAGGAATTCTCTTGTACGTTGCTCCTTTGGATGATCAAAGAATTCATTTGGCCGATTTCTTTCGATAATTCTACCATCGTCCATGAGGACAATCCAATCAGCAACCTCACGAGCGAAGCCCATTTCATGGGTAACCACTACCATGGTCATTCCCTCATCGGCTAACTCCTTCATGGTTGCCAATACCTCACCAACTAGCTGCGGATCAAGGGCAGATGTCGGTTCATCAAAAAGCATAATATTCGGCTTCATGGCCAGCGACCTGGCAATTGCCACACGCTGCTTTTGACCGCCGGACAATTTGCTAGGATACACATTGGCCTTATCCTCTAGACCCACCTTTTGTAGCAACTCGTTTGCTTCAGCAATTGCTTGGTTTTTTGGGACTTTCTTTACCATGATGGGTGCTTCAATGACATTTTCAAGAACGGTTTTATGCGGGAATAGATTAAAGTGCTGAAAAACCATCCCCACCGTTTGGCGGACCTTGTTAATATTGTGTGTTTCCGGGCTAATCTTTTCCCCGCGAATTGAAATTTTCCCACCATCCCTTTTTTCTAAAAAGTTTAGGCATCGCAGCAAAGTACTTTTACCAGAGCCAGATGATCCGACCAAGCAGACAACTTCACTATCATACACGGACATGTTTATATCTTTTAATACATGTAAACTGCCATAAGATTTATGTAAGTTTTCTATTTTTATCATTTCTCGTTCATTCACTTTATTGTCCTCCTATCGATCACTAACTGCTAATCTCTTCTCGAACAGGCTCACCAGCATTGTTAATACTGCAACAAGTACTAGATAATAAACGGCTACTATTAACAAGTAGGTCATTTCATCGAAATTATTGGAACCCAGTGTCGTCGAAACATTGAACAGTTCATTCATGGAAATAAAGGCTGCCAGAGATGAATCCTTAAGTCCAATAATAAATTGGTTTCCAAGGGGAGGCAGTGCCCTCTTGAAAGCCTGTGGAAGAATGATACGGCGCATGGCTAGTATTCTAGTCATGCCGAGAGAGCGTGCCGCTTCCATTTGCCCTTTATCAATGGACTGAATCGTCCCCCGAAAAATTTCTGCAATATAGGCACCGTTATGGAAGGCGAGTGCAAGAGCCGCTGCCCAAAAGTCAGGAATGAGAAAAATTCCGCTGAAGCCAAAATACAGAATGAAAATCTGGACAATGAGCGGCGTTCCCCTTACAAGGAATACATACGCATTTGAAATATAGCCCAATACTTTAATCCTTGAAATTTTTAAAAGAGCAAAAAATAATCCGAATAAAATCCCAATTAAAATGGAGACAACCGTAAGCTTTAACGTCAACAGTGCCGCATCTATGAAAAGGTTTTCACTGCTTATAAATGTATGTAAAAAGTGAGAAAAACTAGGCAAAATAACAACATCCTTTCTTTCTAATAAACAATCTATTATTCTGGTTTTTTCGTAATATCCTCACCAAAATACTTTTGACTGATTCGGGATAGTGTTCCATCGTTACGAAGTCTTTGAAGTGCTTCATTAATCCTCTTGAGCAGGATTGGATTATCTTTCGGAACAACAATAGCCTGCTCGCTTCGCTCAATTAACTGCTGCCCCTGAATTTTGAATCCTTCCTTTTTTGCACTTTTACCAGTGACAAAATCGGTAATAACGGCGTCATGCCGGCCAATACTTAGCGCTTTTAATGCCGTAATATCACTGTCATACATTTTAATATTGCTGGTATACTTTTTGGCTGTATCCGCATAGGTGGATCCCTTTGCCACGGCCACTTCTTTTCCTTTTAAGTCATCTACTGTTTTAATCTTGCTGTCAGGTCTTGTGAAGATCTGTGGACCTGAGTAATAGTAGGGTGTGGAAAAATCAACTTGTTTGGCACGTTGGGGATTAATGGTGTGGCTGGCAACGGCTGCATCAGCCCGTCCCGTTTTAATGCCCTCAATGAGTCCTTTAAATTTCATCCTCTTCTGGACTGGTTTAAGGCCAAGTTCTTTTCCGACTGCGTTTCCTACCTCAATATCGAAACCAGTCATCGATAAATCATCATTTCTAACATAGCTAAAGGGCTTAAATTCTCCGGAAGCTGCAAAAATAAATTTCTGCTTATCTATCAGCTTGGTTCCATCTGTCAGCTGGTCCTTTTGGATACAGCCAGTCAGCATCCCCATCAGAAACAAGCACGATAGAATAATTATGTATCGTTTTTCCATGCTTGATTTTCTCCTCTCTCGTTCAAGCTATACCGTTACTTTCCCAGCATTGATGAAAAGGACTGCTCTTCTGCTTCTGAAGCAGAAGAGCAGTCCCCTGTTTTCAATCACGAAGCTCGAACGTTTTGCAAGCTGTTTCTTCCACAGTATCAGCCTTTCTGCTGCCGTGTGGACCTATAACATAAATGGAGTCAGCCACACATTGGTCGCCATCAGCCCAATACTTGCAGTTTTTAACATTACATTTCACATCCAATTTCATATTGTGCCACCCCCTCTATAAGGTTTTCTTTTTTAATACCCCCTTCAAAATTGGTTGAAACAAGATATTTTTACCAATGCTTTGCCACTGCCAAAGTAATTCGCCGTTAAAGTGGTTCAATTCGCTGATAAACTTGTGAATTCGCTGATAAACTTGAAATAATCGCTGATAAAACAAATTCACAAACTAATATGGTATCGTTTTGCACCTTATTAGTTTGTGAATCTGAGTTCAAACGTGTTTAATAACAACATTCTTTACGAAAACAGCCAAAAAAAAAGACTATTTCTTTTTGAAATAGACTCTTTGAATTATTTAAATACAAATTGTACGGTGTGCAACTATATTTTACAAAATCAAAGTTGGAATTTGTTATTAGCCTTTTTCCTATTCCCATTTAAACACATAACTGGCTAACACAAACCCAACTAATAACCAACAGCCCAATACAAGAGTGTCCGTTCCCAATTGAAGAAAAGGGGTTCCAAGATTCATCGTCTCCCTCAAGGCAGAACTTAAATGAGCAATAGGCAGTACCTTAACAATGGGTTGAATAATATCTGGCATATTACTAATCGGAAAGAACACACCTCCAAGAAACAGCATGGGAAACGTAACAAATCCTGCGATTGGCCCAGCACTTTCAGGATTTTTGGCAATCCCTGCAATTATAAAACCAAGTGACATAAATGCAAGGGTGCCAAGGACAATGAAGAAGATCAAAGCAAGCCAAGAGCCTACGACGCTAATACCGAAGACTAAATTAGCAATTAGGACGACCAATAGAGCTTGAGTTCCATTAAGTAATAACCGAGCTGTGATTTGAGCAGCGATGAAGGTGGAGGCTTTGAGTCTCGTTCCTTGCATTCTCCGCAAGATCCCTCTTTCCCGCCAGGCAGCAATTTGTCCAGCCACACCGTTCATGTTATTGCTCATAATCATCATAGCAACAATTCCTGGGACGAGGAAATCGACATAACGAATATTTCGGGCTTCGATGCCTATTTTTTCAACTGTCACTAATGGTTTGTAGCCAACAAGTGCTTTACTATATTGATCAATGATGCCATTTACAACGGTCAGGCCGAGTTCCGAGGTGGTGAGATTTTTCTCATTATAATAAACTGGAAGGGAAAAGGGGTGTTCCTTGTCCTTCAAGTTTGCTTCATACCCTTTTGGAATTTCAATAAGAAGCTGGATTTCTCCATTTCTCAAGGCTTGTTTTCCATTTTGAACTTTTCCATAACTTATGGTTTTTAGTCCCTCGTACTTGTCAAACAGTTTCTTTAAATCCTCCGAGGAACTTGTTTGTTCCAAGTCGATTACCCCTACGGTTAACGATAGATTATCCTCCTTACCTGCAAAGGAACCAAGAGCTAGCATTAAGATAATCGGAAAGAGTAAGGTAAAGAATAAAACCTGTTTATTGCGAGCAAAGATTCTTAATTGTGCAAGAGTTAACTGCCAGTAAGCTCTCATGACTCTCTGATACTCCTTCCTGTCATATGAATAAATACATCCTCTAATGTTGCAAAACGTGTTTGTAAATCCTCAATTTTAAATAAATGTTCCGTAGAGGCCTGAATTAAGGAGGTTAAAGCTGTTTGTAAATCATCTGTATATAACTGGATAAAGGTATCTTTTATAGACACTTCCTTAACACCATTTAAATTCAAAAGTAACTCTTTTTCAGGCGAATTGCTTAAATGAAACTCTATGGTACTAGTTGATTGAAGTTTCTTCACTAAATTGTCTGGCGTATCAAGAGCAATTAATTCACCTTGATCCATAATCCCGATGCGGTCACAGAGCACATGAGCTTCATCCATATAATGTGTGGAGAGGATAACTGTTTTTCCGCGATCTTTTAAGCGAAGTACAATGTCCCACAAGGTTCTTCTTGCTTGTGGATCGAGTCCAGTCGTTGGTTCATCGAGAAACACAATTTGCGGGTCATGTATAAGAGCTAAGGCAATAGCAAGACGCTGCTTTTGTCCGCCGGAAAGTCCTTTAATACGGGCATTTTTCTTCTCTGTTAAAAGCATTTCATCAATTAATTCATCGATGTTTACGTGGCTCGGATAGAAACTTCCGTACAATTGCAGAATTTCATTTACTTTCAATAATTCAAATAAAGAAGTGGACTGAAGTTGAACTCCGATGACCTCTTTGACTTTGTTCACTTCCTTTTTCACATCAAAGCCTGCGAGGGCAGCGGTTCCTTCATCTGGCTTTCTAAGACCAACTAACATTTCAATCGTGGTTGTTTTTCCAGCACCATTTGGTCCAAGGAGACCAAAAACCTCTCCTTTTTCCACCTGAAAGGATACCCCGTTAACCGCTGTGTGAGAGCCGTATCGTTTTAATAGACTTTTTACGTCTACCATTATGTTTTTAAGCATAGCAAGCCTCCTTATGACATTTATGTAATCCTTATATTGGAATTTAAGAATTCAAAAAAAGAAACAGCCATTTTAAAGCTGTTTCCTTATCAATTATACGCGATGATGGTCTGCACGCCAATTCCGAACAGCCTTTTTAATGTCATCTGGTGAAAGGTTCACTTGGACAGCTCGCTCAACTAAATCTACGAATTCTTCGTCATCCGTAAATCTTAGTGCAATCACTTGCTTCAACGATAGCTTCGAGTCTAATAGCTTCCCAGTTAACCGATAGTAGCGAAAATTTTCCTCCGTACGAATGATTCGATCCTGTAGCTGCAGGGCATATCCTCTTAGTTTAACTGTCACAAAGAAAAACAACAGGGCAAATCCTAATATAATCACACTGAGCAGCCACTGACTTTCTACATGTTGAAAGAAAAACACAATCGATAAAATGAGCATAATAAGTCCAAGCAAAGCTGTCCCAAAATGATAAAGCGGGTCAACTTTTCTGTGATTTTTATAGTTTTGGTTCATTGTGGGGAAAACCTCCTTTTTATTAAGTTTACCATCACTCATTCTATTCCTAAATGATTTTCCTTATGCCTTTAATGATTAATTTAACAATAGCCACTACTTCTAGGAAATCGCAGTCAGGGCTTCCTTTGTTACTGTGACGAACAATTAGAACACAACCAATTCTTTCATTTTTTGTTGAACTATTCCCACATAGGAAAACCTCATATCATACATCCTAGTTCGGTTGTATAATAGACTTTTACCCGATTGTTTTACATCTAAGTAAAAATAATTTTATAATCTCATTTTATTAAGATGGGGCAGACTTCATTTTTCACAAAAAATAACTTCAAGATAGAAAAAGAAGACAAATTCTAGTAAGATATTCACATGTGACATTAGATAAGGGGTTAAAAAAATGAGCGTATTAAATGTAAAAAATTTAAGTCACGGTTTCGGTGATCGTGCGATTTTTAATGATGTGTCTTTTCGACTTTTAAAAGGAGAGCACGTTGGACTAGTTGGGGCAAATGGTGAGGGTAAGTCTACTTTCATGAATATTGTTACTGGGAAGTTGCAACCCGATGAGGGGAAAGTGGAGTGGTCAAGAAAAGTTCGTGTAGGTTATTTAGATCAGCATGCTGTACTT
The DNA here is from genome assembly GCF_047302305.1 of Neobacillus phoenicis. Lineage (NCBI taxonomy): Bacteria > Bacillati > Bacillota > Bacilli > Caryophanales > Bacillaceae > Neobacillus > Neobacillus phoenicis. The sequence continues at coordinate 4,814,520 of NZ_CP154847.1, forward strand.
CAAAAAGGTACTACGATGCGTGACGCTTTGAGTACTGCTTTTCAATACCTATTTGATGCTGAAGCAGAGATCAATGAACTTTATGCAAAAATGGGCGATGAAGGTGCTGATATCGATGCATTACTTGCAGAGGTTGGAGAACTACAAGAAACTTTAGATAGTAATGATTTCTATCAAATTAATTCAAAAGTTGAGGAAGTTGCTCGTGGTCTAGGATTAGACGATGTTGGACTCGACAGAGATGTGGATGATCTTAGCGGTGGGCAACGTACGAAAGTTTTGCTAGCTAAGCTTTTGCTAGAAAAGCCTGAAATCCTATTACTAGACGAGCCTACGAACTATTTGGATGAACAGCATATCGAATGGTTGAAGCGCTATTTACAGGAATATGAGAATGCATTTATCTTGATTTCACATGATATTCCATTCTTGAACAATGTTGTGAACTTGATCTATCACATGGAAAACCAAGAGTTGAATCGCTATGTTGGTGACTATGATAACTTCTTAAATATTTATGAAATGAAGAAGCAACAGCTAGAGTCTGCTTACAAGCGTCAACAACAAGAAATTGCTAATTTGAAAGATTTCGTTGCTCGTAACAAGGCAAGTGTTGCGACTCGTAATATGGCGATGTCTCGTCAAAAGAAGCTCGACAAAATGGAAGTTATTGAGTTGGGGAAAGAGAAGCCGAAACCAGAGTTCAACTTCAAAGAAGCTCGTGCAGCTAGTCGTTATATTTTCACGGCTGAAGATCTTGTTATTGGTTACAATGAACCACTTTCTCGCCCGCTGAATTTGAAAATGGAACGCGGACAAAAAATTGCATTTGTTGGCGCAAACGGTATTGGTAAGTCTACTCTTCTAAAAAGTATTCTTGGGTTGATTGATCCAATTTCGGGTAAAGTGGAACGTGGTGAGTATCAACACATCGGTTACTTCGAGCAGGAAGTTAAACAGTCCAACTACAACACTTGTATTGAAGAGATTTGGAGCGAGTTCCCAAGTATGAATCAGGCTGAAGTACGTGCTGCTCTTGCAAAATGTGGATTAACGACGAAACATATTGAAAGTAAAATCGAAGTCCTTTCTGGCGGCGAAAAAGCCAAAGTTCGATTGTGTAAAATTTTAAACACAGAAACGAATTTATTAATTCTAGACGAACCTACCAATCACTTGGATGTTGACGCAAAAGAAGAATTAAAGCGTGCTTTAAAGGCCTATCGCGGAAGTATCTTAATGGTATCCCACGAACCTGATTTCTATCGTGAAATTGCGACTGATATTTGGAACTGTGAGGATTGGACTACGAAAGTGTTTTAAATAAAGAATAAGGGGTACCCAATGAGTAGTATCTCATTTCGGTACCCCTTTTATTAATATTGTTAAATATCACTTCTATAAACTATTTATCAAGCCTTTTTCCGAATGATGGAAAGGTTTGAAATGTAGTGAGAACACCGTATTGGGCAACGCTATACCCCACCTTTTCCCCAATAAAATGGCTTCCCTAAGTATAGCTTCAAAAAAGAATATCAGACACCTAAAATTGCGTCTGATATCCTCGTAAAATTATTTATAAGATTTGAGTTCAACGTAAGGTTTTTAATGCTCTACTCCAATCAACAACCTCACCAAGCATAGCATTTACATTATCTAGATGTAATTCTTGTGGTTTAAAATCAGTCATATTTTCAAAGTCCGTAAATAATGAAAGGGTTGGGTGTGTGCGAACATCAGCCATTTTTAATTCGGCACATATTCCACGCAAATGTTCTGCCGCACGAGCACCACCAGTTGAACCATAACTCACTATTCCTGCCGCTTTGTTATACCAATTTTCACGAGCAAAGTCTAATGCGTTTTTCAAAGCTCCAGTTAGGCTATGATTATATTCTTGAACAATAAAAACAAAACCATCAAGGCTTGCTAATTTTTCATTCCAAGGTCCGCCCTCCGAACCATCGGTTGTTCCTAGGAAAGGTAAATTATAATCAGCTATATCTACAATTTCATAATTTGCGTCTCCACGTTTGTCAGCAATTTCTTTTACCCATTCTCCTACTTGTGGACTTACACGTCCTTGGCGAGTGCTTCCTAATATAATTCCAATGTTTAACTTTTCTGTTGTCATCGTTTCTACCTCCTCAGTTTGTTTCCCAAATAGTTTGTCAAAAAAACCCATTTTCAACACCCCTTTAAAAGTTATTATTTACTTGTTTCTCTTCGAACAATTGGAGCAATTTCCGTTGCTAACAATTCAATCCCTTTGGCCACATTCGTAAAAGGCTGACCACCTATATCTAATTGAGCTAGGAAACGTTGGTGTCCAAAAAGTTCATATTGTTGAAGAATCTTTTCAACGACTTGCTGTGGACTGCCCACGAACAATGCAGTATCCGGACTAGCCATGTGGTCAAAGTGCTCCCTTGACATCCTTGTCCCCATTCCACGCTGACGATTCACATACTCCCAGTAATTAGAGTAATAAGGATAAAACTCATCTTTTGCTTGCTGGGTTGTCTCAGCCAAATAGGCATGGCCGGTTACACCAACCTTCAAGTTTTGAGGTGAATGTCCAGCATCTATTGCCGCTTGACGATATAGATCGACAAGCGGCTTAAACCGTCTTGGATGACCACCTAAAATAGCTAAAGCCATTCCCACACCAAATCTTCCAGCACGAACGGCACTTTCAGGTGTCCCCCCAACTCCAATCCAAACGGGTAAATTTTCTTGCACCGGTCTTGGAGCAATTTCAGCATTCCTTAATGAAGGGCGAAACTCACCTGACCATGTAACGGTCTCATTTCGTGTCAGTTGTAAGAGGAGGTCCATATGTTCTTCAAACAATTCATCATAATCGTTTGTACTAAAACCGAAAAGAGGAAATGATTCAATAAATGCTCCTCTACCAGCCAGAATCTCAGCTCGTCCATCTGAAACTAAATCCAAGCTAGCAAAATCTTCAAATAGACGAACAGGATCAAGCGTGCTTAAAACACTTGTTGTACTTGTTAATCTAATTTGTTTTGTTACTTGTGCAATAGCAGCCAATAGCACCGCTGGGGACGAAGAAGCATAATCCAGACGATGATGTTCTCCTACTCCAAATACATCGAGTCCTACCTCATCAGCAAGTTTGGCGGCTTGAATAATTTCATTTACCCTTTCCTTAGCCGTAATCATCTTTCCAGTCAAGGGGTCCGGACCTATATCTGCAAGTGTGTATATACCAATTTCAATACCCTTAGTAGCCAATTGGGCACCCCCGCTCTTATATAGCTAACTTTATTGCAATTCCAGAAGGATCAAAGGTTATAAATTGATTATTTTCTTCTATTACCTCCGCACCAATCTGCTGCAATTTCGCGACTGTTTGTTTACGAGTCTCTTCATTATCAAAAATGAGTGTAAACGAATCGAGACCAACACTATTTTTGGCTGGCGCAGGAGCCCCAACACCATTCCACGTGTTAACACCTACATGATGATGATATTTCCCGTAGGAAAGGAATAAGGCTTGTCTTCCAAATCGGTTAACAACATCCATTCCCAATCCTTTTACATAAAATTCTTCCGTCTTAATTAGTTCTGACACATGTAAATGAATATGACCCATTACCGTTTCCTTAGGCATTCTTTGCCAAGGCTTATCCGGTGTTGCATGTTTTAGCAAGTTTTCAAAATCCAATGGATCAACAGCCATTTCTACCTCATTACCATTCCATTTCCATTCAGAAGGAGTCCGGTCACGATAAATTTCTATCTCATTTCCATCTGGATCATGTAGATATAATGCTTCGCTGACAAGATGATCTGAAGAGCCAAAGCGAATTCCTTTATCTACTAAATGAATGACTATATTGGCTAAGTCCGATTGATCTGGTAATAGAATGGCAAAATGATATAAACCAGTAGTTTTTCCTTGTTTTGGTACTACGCCTTCAGGTTGTTCAAGTGAAAGAATACTTGTTTTCCCATCTGTTGTTAGTTTTGCTGTTGAGGCTGTTTGTTCCAAAATATTGAAACCAAGTATCTCCTTATAGAATTGTAAGGAACGTTCTAACTCTTCAACTTTGATTTTGACATGTCCCACGAATGTGATTGGTTTTGTGTGAAATCCCATAATTCCCCTCCAAGAGTATTCTTTTTATCATCTAAATAATTTTTGATCCAATGATAGTTGTGATCTATCTGCAAAGACGAAATAAATTGATATGGCTAATAAAATAAGCTCAAGTTCATATCCTGCCATTTGCCCATTACCAAGAAAACCAACTGAGAGCTTTGCAGTAATAATAGCTCCTGCCGTAATAAGTGCAAACAATTAGGTAAAAAGTCGTGTACCAAGCCCTATTATTATTGCAATACCACCTAATAATTCTATTACTGCTACAACATAAGCAACGAATCAGGGAATCCCCAAACTATCAAAATAGTCTAAGGAATTTGTAATACCACCTTAGAACTTGGATAATCCATGTATAAAGAATGTAAGACCTAATAATGCTCTTAATATACTTCCCAATTTTGTCTCTATTCATGTTGCATTTTTTACACTAAGTTACTTTATGTAAGTAAGTATATTTATATACTCAAGTTATGTCAAGTAACTAAATTATATTTTGTAATTCAATATCTTTTTTGTGGTACAATAGATATTAAGAGAGGTGCAATAAAAAAATGAAACAACCTACTATTTGCCCAAAATTTGAAAAGGCAATCTCGCTATTAAGTCAGAGATGGACAGCGTTAGTTATCTATCAATTATTATTGGGACCACAAAGGTTTAATGAGATTCAATCTTCTATTGGTATAAGTGGAAAGGTATTATCAGATCGTTTAAAGGAATTAGAGCACCAAGGGGTGGTAAAACGTGAGGTCATACCTGAAACACCTGTCATCATTGAATATTCGTTAACAGAAAAAGGACTTTCAATGGAACCCATTTTAAGAACGATTGAAAGTTGGTCTCAGGCTTGGGTTAAGGTGGAATTAGACTCATCTGAAAATGAATAAAGGGAATATACAGATTTTATAAAGTTAATTGAATATCAGAAAGAGCCATTAACATAGTGTTCCTTTTTGGAACCGCTTTGCTAATGGCTTTTTCTTTTTGCTTGGGAATGATTGAAGATTAATAAAAGTATATTGTATTGAAAAAGTCATTAGTAGCAAGGGTTCTAGCAGGTATTGAGATTATATTGATTTTCTATTGAATTTTACTAAAGAAAATCCCGGGATCCTAATGAGGAAAAACCGGGATAATATTGTATCAGGACTTAAAATCGGAGATGTTTATTTTAACTGAAACCGTCCTGAATAGGAAATGTTTTAGTTGGGGATAGTTTATTTTTGGGTTACTATTTCAATATTAGTTTGGCAACAGCTTCCACATGGCTTGGATGGTGATTGCAGACAAGATGTAGTGGTGTTTACCTTAGAGCATTTACATAACTTACTTACATGTTGGTTTAACTTATGATACGGTACTCCGATCCTCACTCACTGGTAAAGAAGTTTGAGCCAGTCCATCGTCCACTGTGAACCAGAAATTGTAAATAACAGAAAGTGGGCAAATACTGCCGACAGAGGAAGCAGGATCAGGATCAACATAGCGCTTCAACCAATGGTAGACGCGTTCTTGTTCGGTTGGATTCAATTTTCCCAAGTGTTTCAGTAAATTGCTGAATGCTTTGCTCATCGCCGCTTCCTCCATTAGAGTTTCATACTCTAATCATAGCACAGACGTTCGCTTTTTTTGCTGGATATCAACATTAATGTTTAACAGAGCCTAAAATAAAGAGCCTCGCAAACTATATCAAGAATTATATCATCAAACTCTTTCTTCGAGATATTCATTGATGATAAGAACTTCTTGTTCTTTCTAAAGGACTTCCACAAAAGTTTTTTATCCTTATAATCTAATTTAATTTTATATAAAAGATTTGATAATGCGATTATCAAATCTTTATGTGAGGAACATAAAACTTCATTAGCTTTTCCGTTACCTTCAGAAATAAATTTGCTGAAGTCTTCTTCATTGTACTTTGGTTGCAAACCTAATATCGGATTTACAAGCAATTGTGTTGATGCTGACATCAAATTCACATAAGCTCCTAATTCATACTGCTGAGCTTCGGTCATTTGATTATAATCCACTCCAAATGATTCTATCTTTTCAATCGCATCGTTGAGTTTAACACTTTCGTCTTTTATACGAGATATGCGTTCATTAAGCTCTACAATTGCAAGTTCATATGATTTTTTATCTCTCTTAATTATCAATGTAAAAATGTTTTCAAGTCGATTCTGATCACTTTTAGTCTTCCAAAAAAGAAGTCCACTACCCAAAAGTGCAATGCCTGCAATTGCCCAACCAACAGGTCCAGCAAGGGCTAAGAAAGCATTTCCGGCTGCCATACCGCCACCACCTGCGGCAAGTGCTCCACCACCTAACCACGCTAATGCAGCATTAGTGGCTGCAGCACCACTCAAAGCGGATATAGCCGTACCTGTTGATGCAACACCGAAAGTTGTAGCTATTCCCATTGCTGCAGTAGGACCAAGGGCGGCTACTGCAACACCTGCGCCAACACCTGTTACACCTTTTCCAGCATTCTTGGCGACAGCATTTTTATAATCTGACTCGATTTTTTCAACCTGTTGTTTCCAATTCAAACGAACTTCTTTTAGTTTTTTATATTCCAAGTGATTCTGACTTGGCACGTTTCTAATTTTATCAAATAGCTCCTGAATATCGTTTAAGGCAGTATAAAGATTGCTAGTATATTTTCCAAGCTCCTCTATTTTATCGTTTGTCTTTTTGATGGTAGATTCAGCTTGTTCTTGAGCAATCTGTAAATTTGATCTCTTCTTACTCACGCTTTATTTCCTCCCAAAAAATAAGAATCTATTTCCATCTTATTTTTTAATATTTCATTATTTGGCACATTTCTCTTTTTAGCTAACATAACAGATTTTTCAAAAGCGTGTATATACATATCACTATTCTTGAAATCAGTTATAAAATTCAAAAGATTTTTATCTTCATATAATTCCGATAATAGTTTAAGTCCCTCAATATAATTTTCTACAACTAATTTTTCTTTTCTCGCAAAGATTATTTCTCTTTCTGCTTTTTGTATGCCAATTTCACGCTTAACTTCACCGTATAAGGAAATAGTTAATCGTCCAACCCCTACGATGTTAAGACACAAGAAAAATTCAGTCGGATTAAAAGATCCTGCACCTGTTACAAAACCTCGAACAGTAGCATCACCTATATCTATAAGGCAAAACGTCCCATGTGCTACAGTCAACATTCTTTTAACAGTTGGATTTGAAAAAGGCTCACACTTTTTCCACATAAGTGAAAACGAACGAGTTTCTTTATCGGTTTCAGCAAAATATTTTATAAGTCTTCTGATAGCAAAAACAAGTCGAACTAACATCTCGTTTATAAAAACTGGAATGGCTTGAGTCGACTGGAATCGAGCATCATATCCTTCTTTATATATATTTATAGCTAGCTCGTTTATTGAGTTATCGAACTGTGACACAGGAATATTCAAAGACCTTTTTAATGCAATAATATCATTTGACCATGTCCATAAAGGAGAAGGAATCCCCATTCCACGGCCCTTGCTACCTGATGAGCCTGACATATCAGATATTAAATGACCAAACCAATTAGCAAATGCACAGAATAATTTGCTTGGTATGTTGTTTCCTCTTAACTCGAATTTCCCATCTGCATCAGCTAAAGATATAAGTTCACCACCGGAAATAAAATGCGAAGAATTAGTAAACTGGTCTAATATCGAAAAGAACAAACCAAGCAAACTAGGATTATGTGCGAGTGATTTAAAATGATGATTTGTCGGATTTAAATCAAAAACAAAACTTGCCGCGTCACCAACTCCACGCTGGTCATATGGAATTTTAAACTTTTTTTCAAGAAAACGGATTGCTGAAGACAAAGAGTTCTCTCCTTTATCTTCCCATCCGCACAATTTAGCAAAATAAGTTGTTCGATTAGCAAACCATTGATCAGTAATATCTCCGAGAGGTGATTCTCCAGGTTTACCAACCAAGAAAATATCAATGATGCCACACAATGCACCTGAACTCGCAGCTAATATATAGTCCAATTTATCACAATTAGGCTTTAAGCTTTGAATTGACTCAATTGTTTCATCTAAATTATGTATTTCTAATTCTGCTTGATTTAGTGCTGCGACAATAGACGATGTGAAGTCATGTTCACCATCCACAACGCTCATCTCAAGCAACAATTTTGTGTTTTGATTTTCTCTAAGTATCTCACCCACCTATGCACACCTCATTATCACTTATTTTTGTTCTTCCAAAGATCGTGATATGTAATTTTAACCTCTGCATCCAACCGGAATTCATCGTAAGAATTAAATTTCTTCTCGCCATCAATTGTGACTGATTCTACTTCACCCTCTGGACCAGCGGCATATAACCTTTCATCGATTTGTTCAGGTTATCCTTACGAAACTTTCCAAAGAAAACCCGTACAAATAATCATCCTTTCTATTAATAGAAAGATTAGTTTATTAAATTAAAAAAAGATTGTTGTTATATAAAATTACAAAAAATTAGAAACCGATAAACTGCTTTTTTGAAACTTTTACTATTTTATTAATTGATTTGCCATAGGTACTTGCAGGATGACGGGGATCATTATTTTCAGTTAATAAAGTGGTAGTGTCTTCAACCTTAAAAGTATAAATTTCTTGTTTAGAAGAAAATAACACTTTTAACACATTACTTACCTCACGATAATAAAATAAATATGGAATCGCCCACTTTTTGGTTTTCCCCAAGCAGCTACTATGATATCAGTCGTTTTTAGTTCTTTCTGAATTGTTGCGATATTATATTGTCTAATATTTTTATATTCACCTATTGACTCCATATCTTTTATTTTTTCAAATGCCAAATAAGGCTTTGGTGAACACACAGGAAATATATTTACTACTTTAAGTTCTTTGATTAAATTCTCATTCATAGTAAATGTAGTGAAAAATTCTATTAATTATCTACGCTTTGGTCAGATTCTACACGATTTGCTTTTGACGGGTTCATCATAACTACTGTGATAGATAAACCTTCGTTTCTATTCTTAAATGGAATTCTAAGAACATAACGCAGACTAATATGTGGTAAAGCACTTTTTGGGTTTTTTCGAGTGATATACTTAAAATATCAATTATTGATGAATCATATTCCATAAGAAAGCACACCTCCATAACGGCGATATAAAACAATCTTATCTTCATATAATACTTGCAAACTATTATTAATCTTTATTCATGCCTTTTTACTTTTTATTGCTGCTTTCTTCTTTTTCCTCTCTGCTAACTTAACCCGGACACCACCTTTTAAGGCGCACTTCCTCGTTTCTTTCATCAACTGCCGCCTATATAGATTCAGCAGTATTCCAATCGTTTTCCATTTGATAGTTTCCTATCTAGTAATTCATAAGAAATAACGTGATTATATCGATACCCCATCACACCACATGAGAGTAAAAGCCGACCAACTTATATGACCGGCTTTTGCACGCTATACACTTATTAATCTATTTTTTGACACTTTATTACAGCCCCATGATTTCTTTCTTTTTAGCATCAAACTCTCCCTGTGTTAAAACACCCATATCAACAAGTTCTTTTAACTTTTTCAATGTTTCGATCTGCTCGTCGAAAGACATTGAAGAACTTGGCGTTGAAGCTGGTTGGCCTTGTGGTCCAATATTCTGGGCCATATTCATTCCAAAGAGCATACCTCCTCCGTTTCCAAGTCCATTATCTTGAATGCCCTGAGCAATTTTTTGCTGTGCAGCAATATTGGAAGCTCTCTGTGAAACATCTTCATACGCTCTCATATTCATCTTGTTCGCAGAGAACCCGTTAACAAGCTCTCTAGATTCTGGTGAAAATTCGATATTTTCAACCGCAACCTTAACAAGTTCAAAACCGAATCGGTCTTTCCATGTGCCAGCATTATATGAATCCTCAGATATTCTCTTTGAAATTTCAACTGCCTGTGAAGGCAACTGTGAAATCCTATATGTAGTTGAAAGTGAATTCAATGCAACGATAAATGATTGTACAAATTCTGAAAGAACTTGTGATCTCACTTTTGGATTATCAAATGAATAGCTACTTACGTTAGCTGGCACAAAGTTTTTTATAAACCTCTCAGGATTAACTATTTTAATAGAAAAGCTCCCATATGAATAAATTTCGAGGTCGCAACCATAATACAAATCATTATAGACCTGAGGGCCGCGTGTTCCAAACTTAATATTACGAATTTCACGTAAATTGACAAATGCTATTCTCTTTTCCGAAGAAGAGATACCACCGTAGCCGATTCTATCTTTTGCCTGTTTAATGATTGATGCGGCTATACCATTTCCATTGAATAAGCTTTCCTCACCATCTTGATATTCATAGCTGCCAGGAGTAGTGATAATGTTTTCAATTCCGGCTTGGCTAAAAATGAAGGCTGCTGTATTTTCAGGAATAAATATTTTTGAGCCGTTTGATATAACATCCATTGATCCATGCATATTGACTCCACGCCCATTGTTATTCGTTTTAAGTATTCCAGGTGCTACAGCTGTATGTTCATCAAAATATCCAGCAGTTATTAGTTTTTTCCACTGATCAGCAAAGGAGCCTCCTACCGAATCAGTAATCGCTTTTAAAATTCCCATAGTCATCAACCTCTCTCATTATAATATTTGGTCTGTATCACAATAATTGCAGCGAATGCTTTGACCTTTGGTTCCAGTAAGAGGTGACATACAACCGATACATTTTTTTGTAGCCTTTACCGCATCCGCAGCTTTGGTTTTGGATTTAATTCCTAATGTTCCTTTAAAAACACCTATAGTATCTTTAAGCGTTTCTGCTACAATATCCGCTCCGGGAATTGCAAATTGATTTGCTACTGAATTTGACTCTCTGCCAATTAATACCTTGCTAATCCCATTAACATATTTCACAATTTCCTTTTTGGCTGAGCTTTGAAATTTGAAAGTCAATTGGCCATTTGTAAAATATATCTGAAGATTAGGTATACCATTAGTACTTTTACCCATAATAGCCTGTGCTTCGCCATTTATGATTTTCACCTGATTGAGTGGGTATTTCCGCACACTTTTTGTATTTCCAAACAAGCCCTTACTAACATGGATAATGTTCATGTTAGTAAGAACAAGTTCATCGTTAAATGCGGTCATAAGCCCGCTGCCTTCACAAACACCGGTACTCTGAATAAGAATTGATTCACTTGGTTCTAAATTGTATTTCACCATATTTATACTTCTCCTAAGCTCTTTTATTGACGTACAGCCTTTCCTTTAATTCACCCAAATTCAACCTATACTACTTAAAATATATTTACTTTATTGATTTAACGCTAACCACTACATTAAATATGTGCGGTCATTATTGACTAGTACTTCAAACCACTCGGAACAAAGAAAATATTCTTCTACATAATTTATTATTGGTGGAGTATAATATCTTGAGTGAATTTTTCCAAGTGTTAAATTAGCCTTATTGCAGAAGTGGATACTATATACAAGGCTTTTATTCTACATTTTCCGTAATCATCTAACCATCCCATTAGAACTTGCTCTATTACTTCCTAAAAGTTTCTATTTTAGGAATTTCACTCCTACTATTTTACTATATTTTGGTTTATATTTATACAAGAAAAGTGCCTATGGGACCCAATTAGCCAGGTCTACAATAATATTCGGGCAAGAAATATATCAATTCAGAGACAACTCAAAGTTTTACTCAATAAGCCGTTATGGAAGGGTACACCGCACCTGCTAAAAACTCGAGGATATTTTTGTAAAAAGAGTTTTTTTGTAGATTTTAACTCAATTAATTGTGTTAAAAAAAGGATCAATTATTGATTCAGTAACAATTTGAATAAAAGCAGGAAAACCCTATTAGGTTCCTGCTTCTTCTTATATTGTTGTTTCTAATATTATTATAATATGATTTATTTCAATTCAAGCTAGATGCAAATCATAATTATTTTAAACATTCAGAATTACATCACGTATTTCATTTAGTTTTTCAAGTGTGTATGGTAGTGTGGCTATCAGTTCTTGCTCCTCATCTAGTCTTGGTTTAGAAATATTGTTAAATTCCTTCTCACTTATGCTAACACCTCGCAAATATGTATTTTAGTAGGGAATCATTAAGTGTAGAAATTCTAATAACAGTCACTAACACATATTATCTAATACCCTAAATTTCTTTAATTTTCATAGACTGCGACCTAATAACACGTAGTATTCTTCTCAAACTAAATTAAAATACAAATGGATCATTGTTAATTTCATATGTATGCAAAGACAGTGGGTATTCTATTTTTGTAAGTACGGTTTTTCCTATTATTCTTGCTGCAAAATAGCTAATAATTGCATCTTCTACTGAAAATAACCTGGCCCTCTCATCACGCATGTTAACTTCATGTTTTGCCTTGTTAAATAAAACGATAAAATTAAATAATGAATTAATGAGCACTTCATCAAAAATATTTTTTTCTTTTGCTTCATGTGCTAATTTTCCTAAAGTAGATTTTGAAAATCTTAATTTACCCATTAATTTTGTACTGACAACAAAGAGCCTCATAACAGCTTCTAAATGCATACCACTATAATGTATAACATGCCTAGCATGCAATCTAATATCTAAAACATCAATTTCAGACCTTGCATTCTGTAAAGGTCGAAAGAGCTCCCTCTCCAAACCTCCTGGAAAAGGGTTTTTCTTCGGATCAGCGGGCATACAGTAGCCACCAATTCCTCCTATTTTTTGATCCATTAACCATAAAACTTGTGTTTCATATTTTTCTTTCTTTGTTTCTATTTCATTTAGGAAAGTTTTAATATATCCTCTTTGTTCTTCATTCAAAAGCTTTTTAAAAATAAGCTTGGTCTCTGGAAGTGCCCCATTCATATATGTCTCTCTCCAATTTAATTATGTTGATTTCAATTTGTTATCTAGAAAGGAAAATAGAGGGTTCAGTCGTTCAACATCATAGCCTTTTATTTGTCCCTCATCCCCTTAAACCCGTCAGCCAAAATGGATACTGCTCCTTTATTTGCAGCTGAAAGGAGATTAGTCTTCGTTACGTTTACTTTTTCTTCTTTTCTTGGCTCAAGCCCATTTCGATAAACAAACTTTTTTCTTAATATTGATTTTTTTTGATTGTAATAGAGAACAAATCTTTTTAAGTTCGAGCTTTGATCGGTGTTCTTCCAAATAATATAAAAGCTCGGATGCTCTTCCCATTCTTCTACCGATAACATTGAAGATAGTAAAGATAACATTTTTAAATTAAAGTCATTGTTTAGCCTTACGATCCGTTCACATGTAACTTTTGGTTCATTAACACTTGGAAGATTATCTTCAGAAACACCATCAAACTTCTTTAATCGTTCAACAAATTGATTATAGGTTAGGATTGGAAATCGTTCCTCTATTGTTTTTTCGATGTCTTCATTGGTTACCTGCACTTGAAGTATTTCCAATTGCTGTTGGATTAAGTCTGTGTATTCCGAGTACGATTCTCGAATCGGATGCATACGCTGATGAATCCGTTTCAGGTGAAGTCCTAGTTTGGCTTTTTCAGAACGCACTTGCTGGTAATTATCCTCATCCCTTAACAGAAAGTCCTTCGCAACAATAGAGGATAGGGCCAGCACAAGTAAATACTGTACTTCTTCATCCTGGATATCTAGAGTTTGGTGCTCAGTATACTCTTCAAGAGCTTTAACGACCTTACACAACTCCTCCACAATCCCATTTTTAGAATAAAGTTCATTGCCTAGTTTATAATACAGTTTTAGTAAAAACCCACAATAAATCGTCAAGTTTCTTACAAAAGCATCAGGAGAAATTTTTTCTAAAAAGGAGGAAGAAGTGATACCTTGGTGTAGCTTTTTTGTAAAACGGTACATTCTTCTTAATAGCTGTTCTTTAAGATCCCGTGTTAGTTCACCACTTCCCTGATGGGGTGATCGCTCATTACTTACTTCGAGAGTCGCTACTGCTTCTTTGTTGAATTGACTTAATATGGATTGGATAAGGCTTCCAAGCACATCCACCCCACCAACAGAACAATACTTAATATCTTCCAAGCTTTCATCAATATAATAGTCTTCAAGATTTCCACTAACCTCTGTTTCATTACCATCACTAATTTCAATGTTTTGATAGACAGTTAAACTAGTTTTGATTCCCTTTTTCTTTTCCTCTATATCCTCTTCTGTGAGAACTAACCTATGATGTAAATCTTCAAGTAAACTAACGATATTTTGGTAATCCTCTAAATGAGGGTCCTCCTTGAGATTCTCATAGGGCAGCTTATTTATGTTTTCAAAATGCCTCTGAAGCAAATCAATATGATGCACCCACCCAAATAGCTTAAAGGATTCCTTATTTATAATGACTTCAAGCTCCACAATAGAAGAAGGAGTACAATCCTGAAACTCATACGTCCAAACCTGAGTGTTTATCTCCTTAACTTGACCTTCGGTGCCTTTTAAAGAAAGACAATCTATATACTCATTTGTTTTCACTTTTACTGTTAGGCACTTATTTTCATAGAGTCCGTCCACAAAGCTAACGGGATTTAAAGCCGTTTCTCTGGTCTCATCTTCCTCAAGGACAGAAAAGCTGTCTGGCATGATCTGTTTAATTTGGATACTTTCTAAAAAGAACGATTCAAATGTTCCTCTTGCAGCTTTCTCTACAACTATCACTTCACTGTTTCCAGCATCCATAAATTTTTGTAAAAATGCCTGACGACTACAATTGGCACTACCATAAACAATGACCTCTTCCTCATCACCGACAAATCGAAAAACCTTCCCGTGGTACCGCTTGTCCCAATCCTTATGAAAGACAGCCTCATAGATAGAAAATCTTGTACTTTGCAGAAAGTGTTTTGAAAAGTTTGTTGTTCCGTTTTGCAAATATACCCTGATTTCACTATCGATAAAGGCATTTTTCCATTTATTCAATACTGATAGGGAACGGTCAAAATAAGGAGTAAAGCACTCGATTAAACGAATAGTGGTTGGTAGAATTCCAGACAGTTGTTCCTGAAGAGAGTGGGTATGATTATGTAAGATTTGTACCAAACCGTTTGAGTTTGTCTGTTGAAACAAGTAAGGATATTCGGTCAGCTTTTGAAAGATGGACTTCCAAAGCTTCTGATCTTGTTCATGATGGAGAGAATGAAATAATTGGTACGCTGCTTGAATAATCGCTAGATGATTTGTATCCAGCTCCTCTTTATTATATGTAAATACATTAAAAACCTCGTGATTTGTAATAAAGCCCGCTGGTGTTAAATTTCCGCTTCCAATCATGAGCTTGGCCTTCTTTTCACCTAACAAAAGATACAACTTAGGGTGAAAGGCCTGATTTGTTTCTACACCTTTCACAATATAATGAGTACCGAGCTCTACAATATTGGGCTTTTGAATTGACTCCTGCAAGCAGTTTTGATCCACTACTAACCCTACATAAGTACAGTTTTGTTCTAGCAAATGTCGCATAATCATCTTTTCAAAGAAGACGAGATCAATCGAGTATGAAGTGAACAACGCAACTTTATAGCCTGGTTCATTTAACTCATCGATAAGATTAACTGTTTTCATCTAACTTCACCTGACCATATGGTGTTACAGAAAAGGAACCGTTTATTCCTTTTATTAACTGTAAGTCCTCTAATATCGTTAAGCCTTGGTTCACACGAAATACGTTAAACGTTGGTCGATCATCATTTATAAAATAAAGCTTGCCATCATTTTCAACAAAATGATACGTGTCGTTCTTTGTCGTTATGATTTTATTTAAAGCAACCTTCTGATGTTGGCCTAAAATATAATATTTTAAAATGTATGAGACAAAATCTCTTACTAATTCATCCTGATTTTGCTCAACAATATGATCCCAGGATTGAAAGGAGATACTCTCTCTTCCACCTAACGTTAAAAGACCTCTATGCAATTCATTAAAATCACTTCTATTTTGAAGACGATGACGTATATCTAAAAGCACCAATAAAGCATTCCAAACATGTGTTACCACATTCCGCTGATCGGAGGACATATTTTGAACATATTCCTGACGGATATCTGCTTGTAGAGGGATTAAATCTTCTAATTGACGAACATTTTGATATAAATCATACCCAGCAGTCTTTAACTCATCTAAAACACGAGTAATTAACTCGGAGGTTGTATAAATCCTTCTAGACATCTGATCAAGTCCATACGACCAAATACTATCTAAACTATAGGTAAACATTTGACGAGCATGATAGATCTCCCATCCAATCGCAACCGTATGGAGCTCCTTTGGAACATGAATCTTTTGGTGATAATATCCATCATACATCGTCTTTTGCCAGGCCTTAAAAGACATTCTTTGCCCTCGTAGTTGACGAATAATATTCATATAATAGAGCAATGATTGCTTTCTTAGCCTTCCTCGATCACTCTTCGATTCTTTCGGCATAAAGAGGTTTGTCAGTATAGGCAGATCCTTTGAAACTCCATACTTCATACTCGAAAGTCCCGCTACTGATCCGTATTCCACTAGTACATCCCTTGGAACGGGAACATCGGAATGACGATATCTTTGATAAAAAACCGTACCTTCTATAGACTTTTCAAATGACTCCGCAAGTTCTTTACCAAGTGGTGTCATGCGGTCAATCTGAACACCTTTATCGGCATTGGATTCCCGTGTTAATCCTACAATCTTCATTACATTTCGATACGTTCCATAGCCTCCAAAGGAGTCCTTCACATAATCTAGGACAGGCTCAAAAGCAGACTGAGTGCTCTCCCAAGCAGCCACTCCTTTTGTACTTCCAATTAAGGCATTTGTCACGGTTTTGGTTTCCACAGCCCAACCGATATTGGCCAGTATGTAAAACCACTCTTGTGTTTTTAGAAATCTCTTAAACTCTTTCAACGATTTTTCAGATTGACTATATTGAAGGAAATCATGAAGGACCCAAGCAAAAAACGCCCAATATCTAGCGCGGGGCGTAATACTTGTAATACCAGACTGGAGTGTGTCGGCTATGCTAATTCCAACAAACCGAATACCAAGATGATCTTCACCTTTTATTGTATTAACGTTAGAGGTTGTCCAACCAGGACCTTGAATAAGTTGCATGGATGCTGTCCTCCTAAATTAGTTTTCTTATAGAACTAGAACTATTTATTATTATATTAAAATATAGTGAAAATTAGGAAACTCTTTATTAAGTTTTTTTGGGGTTAATAGCTTATAGGATATCTCTCTGTGCATGAAGTGCTATTCTCTTATGGATTTATCCTGCACCGACACCTATACAATTTTAGCTCCTACAGGTACTCCGCAAATACTCCATCCACCAACCATTCCTCAGCACCATCTAATAAATTTTGCTTCTGCAGAATAGACCTTTCGAAAGTATCTCCAAACAAGTTCAATGTATTCTTACAAAATCCATGCAAATTTAACTTTTCCCGCTAATTAATATCTCTTACTTCATGATTACTTTAAATTAATATAAAAATAGAAATCCAAATCAATTATTTTATCCATACAACCATAAATAGGTTATAGGTCTTACAATTCTAAAGCAATACCTGTATTCCCTTTTTATTAAAGGTATTTGTAAAATTTTGTTGAATGTAATTACTTTGGAAATAAATTACTTCTATAGAACTGTAGGAGGATAGTCGATGAGCGATGAAACACCTCAAGTAAATAAAAAGTCGGTATCACCCGATGAAGTTCTTTCTAGTACTGATCCAGGTGATGAAGTACAGAGAAGATTTAGATACCAGCATACATATACTGCACTTATTGCTATTCAAATGACTTCAGGAAAAATAGCTTATAAAGAATTACTATGTGAACACCATGAAGACATTCTAGGTGTTCGTAATGATGGGAAATTTGAAGGAATACAAATAAAGACAAAGCAAATATCAGACGGGCCATTTGAATTGGAGGAAGAGTCAGTAACGAAAAGCCTATTAAGGTTCATTAAACTAAATAACGATTTTCCGGATTCATTTAAGAAATTTATTTTTGTATCTAATTGTCCAACGAGAAACGATGGGACAGGGAAAAGTTTAAATAATCTAATAAATCAGGCAAAAACTAAAAAAACACAAGATCCCTTTAAACCAGGTACATTAGAGAAATTTTTTAAATGGCTATGTGAAAAAAGTAAATCAAATGAGCATGATGTCATTAGTGTCTTATCCATGATCGAAATTCAACAAGGTCCTAGTATTGAAGATATAGAATCAAAAATTTTAACTGATCATTTAGGTAAAATGGATGAATGCTTACAAACACCTTTACCTAAATTAAAACTCATCCTTGATTCTATTGTTAGTCATATTTATTTTTCTTCATCTAAAAGGGTTGAAAATCCGCTTCAAGATTATATTGCCTTTGTAGATGGTAACGAGCAGCTACTTGATAAAGTGTATATAAATACTAAAAGGATTTCTATAAAAAGTATTAACAAATTAATAACTGAGCCGCTTACAAAAAACTTGTTTCTCAGTTCAAGGAAAGGGCCTCCTATCAAAATCGATTTATCTACATCGGACCTTATGTTTTTTAAAATGCAATGTGGGCTAATTGAAGACGATAGTATTGAAATCATGGATGATTTAAGGGCATCTTCAGAGACCTATATCTTAAAGAATTATTATAAAACAAAAAATCCTAATGAAACATTAGAACAATTAGACCAAATTCGTACGATTGTAAAAAACCAAGCTATTGAATCAAAATCTAGGAGCAAATTAAAGGGGTCACCATATGGTGTAATAATGCTTCACGATATTGAAGACAGATTGGAAAAAATAGTTGAAAATCGTCATCATGATGTCTATCAAACACCTTATGAAATCCTCAAGGGCTTAGTCGGAATACTTACAAATGAATGCAAGGTTGCTTTTAGCGAAGAGCCAACAGGAGGTTGGAAAAAAGCATGGATCAATCATTACTCGAAAGAATAATTAGACTCGATGAGAATGATGAATTAAATATAATTAGGATTCTTATCTTGATTGATAAAATGGCGGGCAGAAACCAGAAGCAAACTATTGATGGGATAAATAAGTTAGTAAAATTGGATTTTCTCCTACGTTATCCAGTAGCCTTAGAAAGAGCGCTAATGAAGCTAAAAAAGGAAATGGATATACTTAAAATAGATATAAAAGTATATGAAAGAGTAAGTGTAGAGACAAATTTAATGCATTTCAATTATGGGCCATGGGATAGTAGGTATCGGAGATTCCTAACAATTCTCGAAACTAAAGGCTTAATTACTTATATTATCAGTGGAAATACAGTTAATGTCGTCATTTCTCAAATTGGTCATAAAACAGTAGAGGACATTTCTAGTTGTTCTGAATTTCAAGATTATGTAATAAGGAGTGGACTAATAAAAAAAAATTTTGGTTCATATTCTTCAAAGAAACTTATTAATTTTTTTTATGAAGTGTTTCCTGAAATGGTTACGATGAAACAGGGAGAGGAAATAAAAATATGAATTTGAAAATAGAAAACTTAACGCTTACTTGTAGAAAAGAAATAATAAAAATTCCGTTCGCAAATAATATTACTTATTTTTATGGAAAAATGGGTGCTGGTAAATCGACCATATTACAATTAATTGATTATTGTTTAGGGAATGAACTTATTGTTACGCCTGCTCTCCAACAAGAATTCATTAATGCTGAATTAAAGCTAGTATTAGGCAATAATCAAGTTATTCTTTTTCGAGAAAAGGGTTCAAATCAAGTACAAGTTGAGTGGACTGACCTTCAAAAGCAAGAGGTACTAAACGTAATTGCACCAATATATAAGCAGGAAAACGCTCAACCTTTAGTACCTAACACTAACATAATACTATTAACGGATCTGTTATTTTATTTAGGTGGATTCCAACCTCCCCTTGTTAGGAAGAGCAAAAGGACTGAGAATACAGAACTTATCCGTTTGAGTTTTAGAGATTTAATGTGGTACTGCTACCTTAATCAGGACGAGATTGATAGTTCTTTGTTTCATTTGGAAAGGGAAGCAAACAATTTTAAAAGATTAAAAAGTCGGGATGTAATGAGGTTAATCCTCGGTTTTCATCAAGAAAGTGTTGCTTTACTAGAAAATGAGCTACTTGAGGTTCGCAATGAAAAGTCAACTCTTTATTCAACTGCAAAACAACTACATATGTTTTTAGAGGAGAACCAGATAGGAGAGACTTCTACAATCTTTGAAAGAATTGAGGATATTGATAAGAATATTAATCAGATAAAAAATAATATTAATAATATCAACCAAGAAATACAACAAGAAAATACTACTCATCCAGTAGACAAATTAAAAGAAGAAGCAAGATCCTATGCAATTCTTCTAGATGAACTTAATACGTCAGTTTATGATATTGAGGTACAAATTGCACAAAGGAAAAGGCTTTTAGGGGAATTTGCTTCAGCTAAGATGAAAGTTAATCGATCGTTAATTGCTAGGAACACCCTAAAGGCTTTATCATTTTCTTCTTGCCCGCAATGTGAACGTGAATTAATAAATAGAGTCCCTAATAATAAACATTGCTCTTTATGTAAGATTCCATTTGATGATCAAAACCATTTTGAAAGTAATAACATAGAAGTAATAAAAACTGACTTAACATCAAGATATAATGAATTACAAGATTCTATTACTCGACTTAACCGACAGAGGGATGCCATGGTAAAAGAATTACATAGAATTAAAGAAGAAAAACAAGTAATTGATGAAGATCTAATAGAATTACAATCTACTTATGATTCAATTTATTTAGCAAAAGCAAAAGATTATGAACGCACATTAGGTGAACTTAAAGCTGAAAAGGTAGCCTTACATAAATTACTCCCATTAACAAATCAAGTACAGGAGTTACAAGATAAGGCAGATAATTTATCAGTTGATGAAGAACGCTTGAAACGGGAACTAAAGGAAGCACGAGAAAAAGCAGAAAAGGACAATACTAACCTTGAAGAGCTTAAATCATTATTCCTCGAGAATTTAGTCGAAGTAGGGCTCCCAGGTGTTAACCAAAATGATATAGTATCTATCAGCACAAATGACTTCATTCCAAAAATTTATCGTGAAAAAGATGATGATGTATTTGAAATGCAGTTTTCCAATCTGGGGAGTGGAGGTAAAAAGACAATTTTTAAATGTTGCTTTGCTCTAGCAATACACCGTTTAGCAAAACAAAGGAAAATACCTCTTCCAACTTTCCTTATGATTGATACACCAATGAAAAATATTAGTGAACGAGAAAATGAAGACATTTTTAAAGGCTTTTATACTTTTCTTTATAAGTTAGTAGAAAATGAGTTGAAAGATTTACAATTTATTGTTGTAGATAAGGAATACTATCCTATTCCAGTAAAGCTTTCTAAAAAGGTCGGTACATTAACAAAACATATGACTCCTGATGACCCTATGTATCCGCCATTAATACCATATTATAAAGGACACTAATCATTTTGAACTAAAATAAAATGGTAGAGGAATGAAAATATTCTTCTACCTTTTATCTTTTGCTATTTGCTATTTGATATTTTGATGTCGCCCATTACTGTACTGAAAGCAACAAAAAGATAATAGAAATAAATTCCCATTTTTTCAAACTTTTCATAACTGTTAGTAGCTTGTACGACACTCTGTCCTACAAGCCTAAGAAAGGAGCATATTTTCCTAATTACTTTTATATGAATTCAGCTCATTTATTTTCGTCAGTAGAGTCGCAGCATAATCTCTATTTGGGGTCTGCTGCTTCTTTTTGTTCAGTGATAAAATAAACGTTCCCTTCTTCCCTTTTCCTCCCGCATTCCACCGTTCGCTGTGATAATAAAGATTTTCCTTTTCTCCCGCTTTCCACCCTTTTCCACTTCAAAAACTCACGTTTTTTCGGGCTTTTTTCACGCTTTTTTTCACGTTTTTTATCGGGTTAAAATAAACTTTTTCATCGGCTATTTTTTCACGAATGCGGATAGGTCGGGCTTGTCGGGCATTTTCCGCTCACTTGGATGCACATTTTTTATTCTCACTGTTGGATGGTGAGGGAAAATGTTTATTGTGTCGTGAACGTTTTTATTCGTTGGCTACACTTTTAAAACCATATGCGACACGCACTCCACATGCGAGGTATGCGGAAACATATCCACAGGCTGAATATATTTAACCTCATACTTCGAACTTAACGTTTGTATATCTTTCGCCAAAGTGGACGGGTTGCAAGAAACATAGATCAACTTTTCCGGCTTTACTTGCAAAATGGTTTGAAGTAGCTGGTTGTCTAGGCCCGTTCTTGGTGGATCGACCACGATGACGTCTGGCTTCCAGCCCTTTTTCACCCACTTTGGTAGGACTTCTTCCGCTTTACCCGGAACGTATTTTGTATTGGTGAATCCGTGACGCTTGGCGTTTTTCTTTGCGTCATCAATCGATTCTGGAATTACGTCCATGCCGCGCACTTCTGCCGCCTGATCCGCCAGCCATAATCCGATTGTACCTACACCACAATACGCATCAACAATCTTTTCTTTACCTGTAAGAGCTGCTGCCTTTTTAACCTCGTCGTAAAGTTTAACGGTTTGAATCGGATTTAATTGAAAGAACGTTCTTGCCGACAGCTCAAACTGCAGGTCCCCTAGTGTCTCTTGGATAAACTCTTCACCAGCTAGCGCAAGGGTTTCCTCTCCAAAAATCAGCGACGTTTTTTCACCGTTGATGTTTTGGACAATCGATTTTACCTTTGGAAGTCTTTTTTGAATTTCTTCTATTATTAACTCCGTTTTCGGCAGTTCTTTTTGTGTAGTAATCAGGACAACTTGTAGCTCTCCCGTTTCTACTCCTACACGGGCAACAATTGTTCTAACAATTCCCTTACCTGTTTTTTCATTATAAATAGGAATTTGCAGGTCCTCTAGGATTGATTTTACCTTAGAGACCGCTTCGTTTGTTTGCGAATGCTGAACCGCACAATGTTCGATATCAATGAGCTGGTGCGAATTCATGCCATATAATCCGGCTAACACCTTGCCATTTTTCTGAGCTACTTGAAAACTGCTTTTATTCCGGTAGCCCCATGGATTTTCCATTCCGATCGTTTCACGAATATCCAGCTTGTTGACTGCTAGTTTCGTATGTCGTTCCAGTGATTGAATGATGATGTCGCGTTTTTCTTTTAATTGCTGACTATACTGTAAATGCTGCAGCTGACAGCCTCCACATTGCTCATAAAACGGGCATGGCGCTTGTACACGATGCGGTGATTGGATACGGATTTTCTTTATTTTTGCCTCAGCGAATTTAGGATTGATTTTCGTCGCCTCAACGACTACCTCTTCACCCGGAAGTGCTCCAGGTACAAACACGACTTGCTTTTTAAAATAGCCGACGCCTTCTCCATTAATCCCTAGTCTTTTGATTGTTAACGGGAACGTCTGCTTCGGTTGAATTTTTATACTTTGCTCGGTTTTCATATATTCACTCCATTATTCAAGGCTTCTCCATAAATACAAAGAAGCGTAGCTTAGATAAGGCTCCCAGCCTTGTTTATAGTGTTCCATTTCTTCAAAAGTTGGCTTTGTCTCCAACTTGTACAATTTCTTCAGTGCATTTTGAATGCCTATGTCAGCCATCGGGAAAAGATTAGGCCTCCCCAGACCAAACAATAGGAAATTCTCGACTGTCCACCTGCCAACCCCACGAATTTGCGTTAATTTATGAAAAATTTCTTCGTCAGTTAACATTTTGAGAGCCTGTAAGTCCAGACCCTTTTCGATGATTTCCTTCGCAATTTGAATCATGTATTCCGCTTTTCTACCGCTGAATTGGAGCTCACGTAGTTGTTCTACAGTAAGGCTAGCTACTTTTTCAGGTGGAGGAAAAAACCAAACACCGTCAATCTCATAGCCATATGTTTTAACAAAGCGCTCCGTTAATCGATAGGCAAACGTCATATTAATCTGCTGGTGGATAATACACTTGATGAGGCTATCAAAGAGACCGAAATCAAGAACGAGCGGTGTGCCAATGTATGTGTCGAAGATTTCCTTAAGGTCGGTTTGTTGAAAATGATTATGGATTGGTTTTAAGGATATGTTCCATTGAAAAAGTTCGGATATATGTTGTATGACAGCTTCTTTATCCGTTTGTCCTTTTACGGTAAATGCAGGCTGATTGACAGAACCAATTGCCGTCACATCAATAACCTGTGAGTGGTTGCCAATAACCACTGGTACTCTGATCGACCGTGCATCTATATCTACCTGTTTCAATGGATCTGGTTTATGCCTCTTTAGCACACTATCGAAATTATAAGGATCTTCGAAATGAATCTCTTCTCTCCACACGGGCCGATTCCATCCTTTAGTATTTTCCCCGTATTATAGCACGAAAAATATTGAAAAGGGAAAAACCGAATTTCTTTGGAAATTCGGTTAGTCGATTATTCTTTAAACTCATCAAGGCTCTTGAATTTATAGCCTCTCTTTTTCAAATCCTTAATCGCTTTTTCAAGCGCATCTGCGTTATCCTGTGAAATGGAATGCAGCAGCATCACGCAGCCGGGATGAGCCTGTCTCATAATGTTGTCATAGGCATATTGCCAGCCCCTCTGTTGATTGACATTCCAATCAACAAACGCAAGCGACCAAAAAACATGAGTGTACCCTTCTTCTTTGGCGATCTGTAAGGTTCTTTCACTGAAAACCCCACGTGGTGGACGAAGATATTTCATCTTTTTTTGTCCGGTGATTTCTGTTGTTCTTTTCTTTACTTTTGCCAATTCTTCACGAACTCGTTCGTCACTAACAGCCGTAAAATCAGGATGATGCCAGGAGTGATTTCCAATGATATGGCCTTCTTTTACTATACGTTTGGACAGTTCCTGCTGAGATTCTAAAAAATGCCCGGTGACAAAAAAGGCAGCTGGTACTTTTTCTTTTTTTAATACATCAAGAATTTTCGGCATTTGACCGTTCTCGTACCCGCTATCAAAAGTAAGATATAGGATTTTGGCGTTAGGGTTTCCTTTGTAAAACGCCCCGTATTTAGCCAATATCTGATCGTAGGCGGCACCCGCTTCTGGCGGCTGCTCATTGACAGATTTTTTAAAGCCCCAATGAATGGGTTGATTGGAGACGGCTGCATATGACATTTGCGGAAGGATTAGTAACCCCGCAATCAGCAGACCAATAAATCTTTTCATCCATGTTCCCCCTATTTTGTTTTTTTTAGTGTTTGTTTTATTGGGAAAAAGATTATAGGAAATCTTTGGGTTGGTGGTAGATACGGCCTTTTGTGGTGCCTATGTATGGGAAATGTAAAAAGGAGAACAAATAGGTTGCTGCTCTTGTTGAGGGGAGATGTAGAAATTCACGTAATTCAAGGTTTGTAATGGTGGGACCAAAAATCAGGAAATATTCTTTAATGTCTTTGAGGTGCGCATCTTTCGATAAAATTTTACACGACGGACATTCCCAATGTCGTCCTTTATAATCCATTGGGGTAAAGAGACATATAGGACATCGGACACCTGTAATAATATTATTTTTATTAATACCATATGTCTGTATTATATCTATTCTAAGCGGAGTATGTTTATTTAGCAGTAATTTCTTCATTCTACTTATTGTTTTCTGGTCTATGCAATCCTGTTTATATCCTTTACTATGTTCAATTATTTTCATTAATAAGTTATCAGCTTTACATATTCTTTTTTGAGCTTCATTGTAACCTTGGGTGATTTGTAAACTCGCTGATTGATTTGTGAAAGAAACTAAGTTTTCAATGGGAGTAAGTGGTATTTGGTGTTTATCAAAGAAATTATTAAGTAGGATTTTATGTCGGTTAACTTGATCGAGGGGATTGGAGTAGATTTTAACTGTTTCATTGAAGGTTTGAGTTAATTGATGTTTTTCAATAAGAATGTCTCCTGAAAAATTCTTCCCTTCAATTATAAATCCTAATTTAGTGGAAAAGAGCACTGCATCCATTTGGAAGAATGTATCCCCAATTGGAAGGCGAAGGCCTTGAAAAATATGATATTGCTTTGGGGGTAACAAGCTTAAATAGTACTTAAGTGTCTTTTCTCCTCTGTAACCTGAGCTTAGAATAATCCTTTTTTCTTCGATTTCTGATCTTATTACAAGATTTTCCGATAATCTGTTCAATATTGCTTCATGTTGTTGTAAAATAATGGGCTTAACTAAGTCTAATTCAAACAAAAAAATTCCTCCTTTATCTTTTATAGTTTAAATTCTTCTTGGAGCTATAAAAACCTAGGTCTAAAATTGAACATTTTAAGACTCTTTTGTTTTTTCTACACGTTTTAGAGGGAATTCTACACAAATTCATTAGAATTCTACACGATTTTGGATTTTTTCTACACGACTAATCAATAATTCTACACATATCCACAACTTTTCTACACACTTTTAGGATAATTCTACAAATTCAACCTCAAGCAAAAAAAAAGGCCAAGCACACAAGTGCCCAACCCCCAAACAAAATCAAATCCACACAATCCTATTTAAAAACCGGCTCCTTAAACTGCGCCAATTTTTCCAATGAAGACTTATCCACATCAGCGTGTAAGCTGTTACCGTGAGAATCCATCGTTACAACGGCAGTGAACCCTTCAACGCGAAGATGCCACATCGCTTCAGGAATACCGAATTGCATTAAATCCACGCCTTCAACGCCCTTGATACAGTCAGCATAATACTGAGCCGCACCGCCGATTGCGTTCAAGTACACCCCGCCGTGCTCCTTCAACGCAGCCAACGTTTTCGGTCCCATACCGCCCTTACCGATTACGGCGCGGATTCCGAACTTCTTCATGATGTCACCTTGATATGGCTCCTCACGAATACTTGTTGTTGGCCCAGCCGCCTTAACGTGCCACTGACCAGCTTCGTCCTTCAACATAACCGGACCACAGTGGTAAATAACTTGCCCATTTAAATCAACTGGTGCGTCGTGATCGCTTAAATATTTGTGGATCGCGTCACGGCCTGTGTATATTAATCCGTTAATTTTGACCACATCGCCGACTTTCAACTCACGGATTTGTTCCTCCGTAATTGGTGCCTGCAACGTGATAACACGTTCAGAATCGCCAGCCGATGCAGCAGCCGTTTCCTTCGCTGCCTCACCCTCTGCGAAATCAATGAACTCACCATCTTGGTATGCCCATTCTGTGATTTCACCTGTCATAGGATCCACACTTACGCCTAAACGGCGGAATGCCCAGCAGTTATAAGCAACAGACACATAGAAGCTTGCAGGAATACGGTTCATTACGCCAACTTTACAGCCTAACAAGGTAGCTTCCCCACCGAAGCCCATTGTGCCGATTCCAAGCTTGTTCGCATTTTCCATAACATACTCTTCAAGCTTACGAAGATCTTCATTTGGATTCACGTCATCAACAGATCGGAATAACTGTTCTTTCGCTAAATCATAGCCAGATGAACGGTCCCCACCGATACCTACGCCGATAAAACCAGCGCTGCATCCTTGTCCTTGAGCCTGGTAAACGGAGTGCATAACACACTTACGAATACCATCAAGGTCTCGGCCCGCGCGGCCAAGTCCATCTAATTCACATGGAAGGCTATATTGAATATTTTTATTTTCACAACCGCCGCCTTTTAAAATCAAGCGGACATCGATATAATCCTTTTCCCATTGGTCAAATTTCATAACCGGAAGGCCTGCACCTAGGTTATCTCCACTGTTTTCACCAGTTAATGAGTCAACAGAGTTAGGGCGAAGCTTTCCTTCTTTCGTCGCAAGGACAATCGCATTCTTAATTGCTTCTTTCATCACTAATTGGTTTACACCAACAGGAGTTTTAATTTTGAACGTTGGTAAACCTGTATCCTGGCAAATAGGTGATACTTGATCGTCTGCCATTTTGATGTTGTTCGTGATGGTAGCAAGGCTCATTGCCGCACTTGTACCGGCATTTTCAAGTTCCTTGGCTTTTTTTACAGCCCGGCGGACATCCTTAGGAAGCTTTGTAGACGTTTCAACGATTAGCTTGTACATGCTTTCTTGAAATTTTTCGATATTCAATTCGAGTACCCCTTTCCCTCTGTTCCCAAAATGTATCTATTTTCAATTTTATAACTTTTTCACGTTACCATTATACTCCTATACTCACGTGAATTAAAGGATTTGCTTGCAAACGAATTCATTCCATTATGAGGAAATTCTCTCCCCTCCTCAAATAAAAAGAGCCTGCTTATTAAACAGACTCTGGAATATCGCGATTATTAAATTCCTTACATTTAGACTCCATATCATCCAACATAGAGATTAAACGATCAATATCCTCAAGATCCGTATCTTCCGGATCAATTGCATCAAGCACATCGATAAACATATTTAAACGCTGTTTTAAAAAAGTAACTTGTGTGTTTTTATCTTGTAATGGACTGCCCAAGCTGCTCGCTCCTTTCGTGTTCCGTTTCATCCTATCGTAAATAGACGGTTGTTGGCAATAGTTATCCTTATTTTACCCAACTTTTAGAAAAGAAACTCACCATCCACCTGCAAAAAAGACCCCTGCAACCATTAAGCAGGAGTCATCTCTCAAAGTCATCGTGGACGCTCAGAAGCAGCAAACCCAAATGATACATAATCTTGAACAGGAATCCAAGCGCCAATTCCTTGTGATGTCACGTTCTTAACAACAATAAACTTTTTACTGCCCTTAAGCATCAAATACACTTCACCGTAAGTCACTTTACCTTTTTCATTTACCCCAGGTGCATACGCATAAAGGTAACCTAAGCGGTTTGGCGGGATATTGTAAATATGATCATTTTTGGTTCCAGCACCGATGATCGTCTCAAAGGCCAATGGAAGACGCGTCTTTTCCATCGCCTTTAACAGCATCATCTTTTTCACATCTTCAGGATTAGCAATTTTGGCAGTCAGGCCACCTCTAACGATTTTTTGAGCCTCTTGCACATACTTAATTTGGTATGGCACTTTTCCGCCACGGTTATCAAAATAATTGGTGTTAATTTTTTGGTACTCCCAATTCGGAGAGGTCTCCGTTGACTCATAGTTTAATGGCCATTGTCCGAGATAAATAATGGCTCGGTATCCAAGTGCAAACGGAGTGCTGTTGATACTTGACTCATTGAGCATACGAATTAAATCTGGATTTTGAATCTTTACTTTAGAAGAGTTGATTAGTTTTTTTGTTAATTCACTCGGCTGCAATAAAGGTAAGTCCTGTGTTGAATTCGGATACGTATTTTCCTTCGTGATATTTCGAACCGAGGCTGGAACTTGATACTTCACCTGGTCCTGTGCTTTTTGAGCGAAAGCAGATGGAATAAAGGTTAGCATTAATAGCAGTGTCATCAGAATCGATACATTTCTCTTCACGAGTTAAACTCCTTTCACTAATAGCATTACCATGTCTGATATTAGTTTTTTCGGAGTTCATAAATATTATCCATTCAAGCAATTAATTTCAATATTTCGCCTGCAGCCGAACCATTAATTTTTCAAAAAAAGGAAAAAACAGCTGAATAGCCGGGCCTACTGTAAATGTAATAATAATTGTTCCATATGAAATCGGTCCGTGTAATAAGAAGGCGGGAATTAATGCGGTAATCTCACCGATGGTTTTTGCCATCATTAAATTCACACGAAAACGTTCCTTTATGGCTAACATAAAGTTATCAATTGGACTCTGCGGAAATTTCGCCTGAATATAAATCGCCGCACCAAATCCGATAATTAAAATTCCTACCAAGAGCATCGCTAGTTTTGCAATAAATCCATGTACTTCAAATAATTCAAAGAACGTCATCAGCCAAAAATCAACTAAAGACCCAATCACTATAATTGTAAAAAGTGAAAGGATTGCCGGTCTTCTCTTTAATAGTAAGGAATTGACAATAACTAAAATAGCCCCATCAATCATGACCCATTTCCCTACTGATAACCCTATCTTCTCTGTTAAGGCTACATTCAGTGCATCCCATGCACCTACCCCAATTTCCGCTACCTTAATAGTCATACATACACCAAAAGTCATAATGACTAAGCCAAAAATAAAAAATAATAGCCTGATAAAAAATTTCATCGGTTTCTCCTTTAACATTGGTAAAAAAGTAATGTAAATGTAATAATCTGATTATTTACAAAATTCTAACTTGGATTTATAATAAACTTAACCTTTAAAAAAGGAGGGCAGTAATCAATCGACTACTTATACTTAATTGACTAAGGAGGTTGGGATTCCCGTCTTATATGAAATTCAACACTCGTGTTTTTATTGTCTATAACTAAACATGAAGGTTGGTGGTTGATGGTCCCAAAGAAATACGATTGATTTTTGAACCCTAGAAATCATGCTGTTTTATTATAGCATAGCCATTTAAAATTACTTCGTACATTT
This sequence comes from Neobacillus phoenicis, assembly GCF_047302305.1. Taxonomy (NCBI): domain Bacteria; kingdom Bacillati; phylum Bacillota; class Bacilli; order Caryophanales; family Bacillaceae; genus Neobacillus; species Neobacillus phoenicis. The sequence goes on from NZ_CP154847.1 coordinate 4,845,114, forward strand.
TAAAAAAGTGAAAAAAAGAGACTCTAGGCCAGTTAGCTTAGAGTCTCTTTCAGTTTTGTTAGAGTAGATAAAACCCAATGCCCATGATGACATAGGCTGCTAGCAATGTTAATCCTTCAAACCAGTTCGATTCTCCGTCGTTGGAGATAACGACCATTAATAGGACCGAAGAAACCATGGCGATTAATTCCTGCCAGCTAAATAAAAGCGGCATGGTGGAATCAAAGAACAATGAGACCAAAACGAGTACTGGTAAAACAAACATGGCCACTTGCAAAGTGGAACCGATCGCAATTTCAACTGCTATGTCCATTTTATTTTTATAAGCCATAACAATCGCAGATGCGTGTTCTGCCGCATTCCCTACAATCGCTACGATAATGACCCCGATAAACAATTCGGACCAGCCGAAGGTATCGCCTACATATTCAAAGGTATGTACAAGATGTTCAGATATATATCCAACCGCAACGGTCGCAATCGCTAGGATAGCAATCGCTTTTCCTTTGCTCCATTCCGGCTCTTCTTCCTCATGTGCTGCATGCTCATTATTTGACTGATACACGCCACGGTGCGTTACCAGTTTAAAAAATAAGGCAGCCAGATAGAGAAGTATCAAAATAACGGAAATTCCAATACTTAATGAAAGAGTTTTTGTCTCATTCATGTTCATGGCAAAAACCTCAGGAATAACAAAGGCAATAATCACAGCAAACATAAGTAGACCAGAATTATGGCGGGCATCATACACATTAAATTGCTGACGTTTGAATTTTATGCCGCCAATAAAAAAGGAAAGCCCTGCGACAAGTAGTAAATTTCCTAATACAGATCCAGTTAATGAAGCAAGAACCACTCCCACAAGTCCCGCCTTCAAGGCGAATATCGAAATAATCAGCTCAACTGCATTTCCGAAGGTGGCATTTAACAACCCGCCAATCCGCGGCCCCGCTACGATAGCCAAACTTTCTGTTGCTCTCCCCATATAGCTTGCTAGCGCAATAATAGTTAAACAGTACACTATAAATAAAACAATATATGACCAATGCATCAGCGTTCCTATAATGGATAATGGAACACCAATGAATGTCATGAGCATAAAGATTTTGTTCGTCACTACGTTACCTCCAAATATTATTTTCAACTATTATATATGTTTTTTCTATTTTCCCCTAAATTTTCCTTTAAAACATAAAAAAATTCAATTCCTTTTTCTCTTGCAAATCTTGATTTTTCTCGTTACCATTATTTAGGAACAATTTAAACAATTTGAAATTCGGAAACTGGAGAAAGTATCATGAATAAAATGTATTTACGGTTTTGGATATTGGTCAGTATCGTGGCCATTTCTGGTTTTTCTCAAGGTATGCTTTTGCCGCTGATTGCCGTTATTTTTGAAAAAAGTGGGGTTTCTCCTTCATTAAACGGTTTCAATGCTACAGCACTTTATATCGGAATTTTACTGGTCTCTCCGTTTATGGAATGGCCCCTAAGAAAATATGGGTATAAACCGGTTATTATTTTCGGTGGCGCACTTGTCTTTCTATCATTAGCATTATTCCCTTTATGGAAGACCTTTTGGTTTTGGTTTGTTTTAAGATTATTGATTGGTATAGGGGATCACTCCCTCCATTTCGCCACTCAGACCTGGATTACTTCGTTCTCACCACCTGAAAGACGAGGGAGAAATATCTCATTATACGGCTTATTTTTTGGAATTGGCTTTGCCACTGGACCATTAATGACACCGTTAGTGAATGTCAATGAAGCCTTACCATTTATTGCATCTTCCATTCTATGCTTAATTGGCTGGGGATTTGTTTTTCTTTTAAAAAATGAACTACCTGAACAAGAAGTAGCGATTAACTCTTTTCTAGGAACAATTAAGCAATTTAGAAAAGCCTTAAAGTATGGTTGGGTGGCCTTCTTACCTCCCTTTTCTTATGGATTTTTGGAATCATCATTAAATGGCAGCTTTCCTGTTTATGCTTTAAGAATGAATATTGATGTTTCTAGTGTCTCCATCGTTTTATCTGCCTTTGCCATTGGAAGTATTATTACCCAGCTACCGTTAGGCATGTTAAGTGATCAATACGGTCGGAGAAATATTTTAATTACAGTGCTTTTCCTAGGCTTTTTCAGTTTTACCGCTGCGAGTTTTATGGAGCATTCCACTATCGGACTTTCAGTTACCTTTCTTATTTCTGGAATGGTTGTTGGGTCGACCTTCTCTCTCGGCATAAGTTATATGACCGACTTGGTACCTAAAGAACTACTTCCGACAGGAAACTTATTATGCGGTATTTTCTTCAGTCTAGGCAGTTTAATGGGACCCATCATCGGAGGTTTATTTATTAAATACCTGCAAGATGTAAGTTTCTTTTACATTATTAGTACAATGCTTTTAGTTTTATCAGTTATCATCTTTTCTTTTGGCAAAAAATCATATCTACTGGTTGAACAACAAAATTCATAAGGATTTATATGAAGCAAGTTGATATTCATTGAATAGAATGTATGGTAAGATTAAATCAAATAGAAGTAAGAATTTTCGCTGTCATCCATTGATGACAGCTTTCGTGTTTTTTAGGGGTAATGAGTTTGATTATTCTTCTCAATTGGAAAAAAACTATGGACAAAGAGAATTTAAGGAGGGAGAAACAGATGAGTTCAGAAGCAAAGTCATTAAGCAAGGGAATTCAGGAACCGAGCTTTTTAGAAAAGATCAAACCACATGCAGAACTAATTGCCGCTGGCCTCAGCGGGGTATTGATAGCGGCCGGCTGGCTTCTTGATCAATACGGGCAAGGGGCTGATTCCATCGTTGCCTATCTGTTGGCATTTGTTATAGGCGGCTTCGCAAAAGCCAAAGAAGGGATCGAGGCAACCTTTGAGGATAAAGAATTAAACGTAGAAATGCTGATGATTTTTGCTGCCGTTGGATCAGCTATCATCGGCTATTGGACAGAAGGGGCTATCCTCATCTTTATTTTTGCAGTAAGTGGTGCCCTTGAGACCTACACAATGAATAAGAGCCACAAAGAAATCTCTTCTTTAATGGAGCTTCAGCCAGAAGAAGCCCTCTTGATATCAAATGGCTATGAAAAACGAGTCCCTGTTTCAGAACTTGCTGTTGGCGATCACATTCTAATCAAGCCCGGTGAGCGTGTCCCTTCTGACGGAATGATTATCAAAGGACAAACCAATATTGATGAAGCGGCAATTACGGGTGAATCCATGCCTGTTTCCAAGGGAGAACTAACAGAAGTCTTTGCAGGAACAGTAAATATGACAGGCTCAATTACTGTTGAAGTAACAAAATCAAGCAATGATACATTGTTTCAAAAAATAATACAGCTTGTTCAATCAGCCCAAAGTGAAAAATCTCCTTCTCAGCTTTTCATTGAACGCTTCGAAGGAGCTTATGTAAAGGTTGTCTTGCTTGTTGTTTTGGCCATGTTTTTTGTTCCCCATTTTTTACTTGGTTGGAGCTGGCATGAATCGTTCTATCGGGCTATGATCCTATTGGTTGTCGCTTCTCCTTGTGCGTTAGTTGCATCAATTATGCCTGCTACCCTATCCGCTATTTCTAACGGAGCCAAACATGGAATTTTAGTTAAAGGCGGTGTCCACCTAGAAAATCTAGGTCATTTAGGAGCAATTGCTTTTGATAAAACAGGGACACTTACGAAAGGAAAACCAGAAGTAACAGAGGTCATCGTAAAAGAGGGATTAGATAAAGAAAGTTTGATTTGGAAGGCTGCCTCTATCGAAAGCCATTCCAATCATCCTTTGGCACAAGCGATTGTAAAATTCGTGAAGCATAACACCCAGAAAGAACTTTTTCATCCAGACAGCCTCGAAGATGTTCCCGGCTGGGGCGTAAAGGCGGAAATCAAGGGCGAACAATGGAAAATTGGTAAGGCCGCTTTTGTCGGGAAAGAAGCGGTCGACAGGTTCTCAGGTGGAAAAGCAAAAGAACTTGCTAGTCAAGGAAACACACTTGTGTTTATCGAAATTAATGGAGAGCTTAGCGCGTTGATTGCCTTAAAGGACGTTGTTCGTGAAGAAACAAAGGTTGCAATCGACCATCTAAAGAAACAAGGAATCCGTACTGTTATGCTTACCGGTGACAGTGAAAAAACAGCTCGAGCGATTGCGGCTGAGAGTCATGTTGATGAAGTGTTTGCAGAATGCCTACCAGAGGAAAAAGTGGAGCATCTTAAAGCTTTAAAATCGAAGTACACTACAGTAGCGATGGTTGGGGATGGAATCAATGATGCCCCTGCTTTGGCCATTGCCAATGTCGGAATTGCCATGGGGGAAGGTACGGATGTGGCCCTAGAAACAGCAGATATTGTTTTGATGAAAAATGACTTGCCAAGAATAGCCGAGGCCGTCAATTTATCGCAGCGGATGAACAGAATTATTAAACAAAACGTTGTGTTCTCGATTTCTGTTATCATGCTCCTGATTTCATCGAATTTTTTCCAGGTTCTCGACCTGCCATTTGGTGTCATCGGCCACGAGGGAAGCACCATCCTGGTTATATTGAACAGCTTAAGATTGTTAAAATCTTAGGAGGCAAAGGTAAAGGAGGTTGACTCGGGAGTCACCCTCCTTTCTTTCATTAGTGGTAGCCATTCGAACCATTGGCTGATCCAGATGTTTTATTTCCTTTACTACCCTTGCCTTTTTGCTTTGTGCCGCCATCTTTTTTCGTATGTTTGGTCATCGCTTTTACCCTCCCTTACTATGGGGTTGTCCTTCCTTCATAGTTTGAACAGAAGAAGTATTTTCATGAAGGGAAAGTATTAGCAATTTGTCTTATTTTTCTCACTGTAAAAAGCATTGATTTCCCCGCCCAAAATAATAATGAAAGCAGAGATATATAACCAAATCATTAACACAATAATCGCACCAATACTGCCGTAAGTAAGGGAGTAATTAGTGATATTTCCAACATAAAAAGATAAGCCAATGGAAGAGATAATCCAGCCAACCGTGGCAAATGCTGCACCTGGAAAAGCACTGCGGCATTTTAGTTTTACATTGGGTGCAATCCAGTACAGGCCTGTGAAAATGAGAAACAGTATGATTGCACTCACTAGCCAGCTTAAGGCGTTCCAAAGCTTAATAAATTCTGTTGTATAACCTAATTGCGAAAAAAGAAACAGACCTATTTCTCTACCGAATACGGGTATGATAAGGGCAAGGATAAAAACAAAAATCATCCCGAATGTTAAGAATATAGCTGTTCCTCTTGCCACGATGAATGAGCGGCTTTCCTTGACGTTATACGCTTTGTTAAAAGCTCTCACAATCGCATTAATTCCATTGGATGCGGACCAAATAGTCCCGATAATTCCAAAAGATAATAGTCCACCATTACGATGGTTCATGATTTCATTCACATTTTTATCAATGAGATTAATTGCCTCTGCCGGCGCAAAGTCTCTAATCATCCCCAGCATATCCTCATGCGGAAACGGTATGTAGGGCAGTAGTGTAAATATTACGATAAGGAGTGGAAACAAAGAAAGTAGTAAAAAATAGGCCAATTGCGCACTTAATCCAGGAAGGTCGTCTTCTTCAATCCTGTGCCAAAGTAATTTTAGCAAAGATGAGCGTATATTTGCTGCTTTGTCCATTTCCTTCCTCCCTCTATTTATTCGTTATCTCTTCTCCAAGAACATCCTCTAATAAGTCATCTTCCTCGCTCTTAGCGAATGTCTCTTTCGTTTCTTTAATGATATCCGTCACCTGAGGTGTTAGTTCACGTAACTCGTCCACTTTGTCCGTAATATAGGCAATATCCTCACTCACTTGCTCAAAGGTTTCCTTAAGCTTAGAAGCCGTCCCCTTCACCTTATCGGCAATTTCTCCTGGGTTTCTCGCAATGTAGGATACCTTTCTAGACGTCTTTAAGACATTTTCTTTCATCGCCTGACGGGTTGGTTTATCTAGTAAGCTGATGGCTCCACCAGCGATTGCACCAATCAGCATGCCCCTCCAAAATTGATTCTTCTTTGTCATCTTAAACTCTCCTTAATCCTAGTAATTATCATTCATCTTTTTTAAAAAACAATGCCAAAGATTCCCTACATTTATTTTGCGTTATCTCCGTTACCTATGCAAGTCCGCGTTCTATTTTATACCCATTCTTTAACGAGATTAATCGTATGAATTTAAGAGAAGATTATATTGACAGATCATTTTTAACATGAAAAGATGAGATATATGAATTCGGAAAGGGTGACCGAAATGAATCTATCAGAAAAATCGATCGAAAATGTGGAATATATGATTGAACAAATAAAAGAAAAATTAAAGGTATTGAACCTTGGGGCTATTAAACCTTCTCACTTTGATGAAGAAATGTACGAAGAATTAAAAGAAATTTATGAAATGGTTCTAAAAAAGAACTCTTTCAGTCCTAATGAAATGCAGGCATTAGTTGAAGAATTAGGTAGTCTGAGAAAAAACAAATAAATAAAATGAGGTTGACTCCAAGGAGTCAACCTCATTTTATTTTTGCTCTGTTAAGATAATAGGGCCATCCTTAGTAACGGCAAGTGTATGCTCATATTGTGCTGAATATTTTCCGTCTACAGTTCTTGCGGTCCAGCCATTCGTATCCATCTTCGTTTGATATTGACCGATATTCACCATTGGCTCAATCGTAAAGACCATTCCTTCTTTAATCCTGGCCCCTTTTCCTGGCAGCCCGTAATGAGGAACATCCGGTTTCTCATGAATCACAGCCCCAATGCCATGTCCAATAAAGTCCCTAACAACCGATAATCCTTCACTTTCCACATAGGTTTGAATCGCATGCCCAATATCACCGATTCGATTGCCGACAACGGCCTGCTCAATTCCTTTATATAGTGCTTCCTTTGTCACTTTTAATAAATGCTCTGTTTCCTTAGAGACATTTCCTACTGCATAAGACCACGCAGAGTCCGCTAAGGCACCATTATAATTTACGACCATATCGATGGTAACAATATCTCCTTCTTTTAATGGCTCTTTTCTTGGAAAGCCATGGCATATTTCATCATTGATACTTGCACATGTTGCATATTCATAGCCTTTGTATCCTTTTTGCTCTGGGGTTGCCTTGTGTTCGGTTAAGAATTTATTGACAAACTGGTCAATTTCCCAAGTAGTTACTCCTGGCTTAATTAATTTAGCAATTTCCTTATGACAGGCCGCAAGGATTTCTCCAGCCTTTTTCATCGCTTTAATTTCACGTGGTGATTTCAGGACAATCATTCTTTTCCCTGCCTTTTTGATTATTTTTATGTATAGTAAGCTTTACAGTAAGTAAAAGAAGTTTAAGATACATTCTCATTTGGAAACACTATTAATATTAACTCGAATCCGTCATTTTTTCAAAAGAACTTCTTACCCGTGGGTTTTTCAAGATGACCATTTTATAATATTCACTATTTTGTCATATTCCTTCGTTCTTAATATGGTACTTTTTCATTCTTTTTGATAGAATTAACGTATAAATATGTTTAATAGGTGTGTGAATGGAATGATTGGTGATCGCGTAAAAAAATTTCGCTTAGAAAAGAAGATGTCTCTTTCAGAACTTGCAGAGCAAGCTGGGGTCGCTAAGTCTTATTTAAGCTCTCTGGAGAGAAACCTGCAAAAAAATCCATCTATACAATTTCTCGAAAAAATTGCTGCCGTTTTAAATCTACCCGTCGAACATTTAATTCATGAACAAATTAACAAGGATGATTTAGACAGTGAATGGATGAACTTAGTTAAAGAAGCTATGGGTTCTGGGGTTTCAAAAGAGCAATTTCGTGACTTTCTAGAATTTAATAAGTGGAGAATAAATCAAAATAATAGTAATGATTAATTTTATTCTATAAAGAAGAAAAGCATTCTACAAAAGAAACCTCTTTTAGTAGAATGCTTTTTTAAATATGTAACAAGTTAGTTCTTTTGAACTTCTTGGTGGAGGAAATCACGAACATCTGTAATAGATAAGCCAAGTTCTTTTGCTTCTAAAATTAGCGCCATCCATTCCTGATCAATTACATCCACGTCTCTCTCTGCAATAATCATTTTTTCTCCCCCTAAAATACACATAGTATTCCAGGTAACCCGGCCATCATAGCAAGAAAGGCCTGCCTTAGATCCTCGGCTTTGCGTCCCTACTTTTCAACAGGTTTGCCTTTTTCTGTTTATTCTACAACTTAAGTATTGCATTCTTCCATTTTTATATTATTTATCTAGGTATAAATACTTAATACTAAATGATATGTTCATTATATCTAGTCCTTTTATATTAGGTTGTTGTTTTTTGTCTTTTTTTTATAATTTTCAAACTACTTTTATACACAAATTATCCTATTTTTCTACAAAAACTCCCTTTTCCCTCCACTTTCAGTAAAAGAAATTAAAAAAAGAAGGATATTAGGTCAAATCCTCCCTTTAAAATAGTATATTATTTGCCGCCTTTTACTGCTGCAATACGAGCACCTATTTTGGCATTATGTTTTACCAGTGCAATATTTGCTTCTAAACTTGACCCTGCTGTTAGCTCTTTTACCCTGCTTAAGAGGAAAGGTGTGACCTCTTTACCATGAATCCCTTTACTTTTTGCCTCGTTTAAAGCAATCTCTATAACATTATTAATTAAAGCTTCATCCATTGCATAGGGTTCTGGAATGGGGTTGGCAATGACGATTCCACCTTCTAAACCTAAATCCCATTTAGTCTTCATTAATGCTGAGGCTTCCTCTGGTGAATCCACTCGGAAATTTACTTTATAAGGGCTTGTTCTCGTATAAAAAGCTGGCAGAATCTCTGTTTGATAACCAACGACGGGCACTCCGTTGGTTTCTAAATACTCCAATGTTAAGCCTAAATCAAGAATTGATTTTGCTCCAGCACAAACGACTGCTACATTTGTTTTTGCTAATTCCTGCAAGTCGGCGGAAATATCCATTGTTACTTCTGCGCCGCGGTGAACACCGCCAATACCACCTGTCACAAACACGTTAATTCCACCCATTTGTGCACAAATCATGGTCGCTGCAACCGTTGTGGCCCCGTGTTTTTGTGTTGCGATTATGTAGGGAAGATCCCGCCTGCTAGCTTTCATGATCTCCTTACTAGTGCCTAAGAATTCTAATTCCTCATCAGATAAACCGATTTTGATTTTCCCATTAATGATGGCAATAGTTGCTGGTACAGCGCCATTCTGCCTGATAATTTCTTCTACTTCTCTTGCAGTCTCTATATTCTGAGGGTACGGCATTCCATGTGAAATAATCGTCGATTCAAGTGCAACAATTGGCTTCCCTTCTCTTTTTGCTTCAAGTACTTCCTCTGAAAAGGACAGGTATGCTTGGTTCATCGTTTGGTGACCCCTTTACTAAAGTATTTCTGGTAGGTTTCAAGTAAGGATTGCTGGTTTAATTCGGGATTTACCGTTTCATTTGAATGAATGGTTATCAATGAGCATGAAAGACCAATTTTACAAGAATCTTCGGTACTCAAACCCTTAAGATATCCAAATATAATTCCGGCAATGAGAGAATCGCCTGCCCCAGTTACATCCACAATAGGAACAGTTGGAGGTATTAACGCTCCCGCTTCGCCATCCTTTGTATAATAAATTAATCCCTTCTCACCTCGGGTAATAACTACTTTCTCCACACCTTTTTTCATAATGACTTCAGCTGCTTGGTAGAAGTCTCCTTCTGATCTTATTTCTAGGTTGGATAACGCCTCTGCTTCTTTATGGTTGGCTACAAGCCAGGTTACACCTTCAAGGGATGCTGGGAGCTTTTCTGTTTTAGGAGCGGAAACTGTAGCAATACAAATAGGTTTGTTGAAGTTTTTACAGTCAGTAATTACTTGTTGAATGATGTTTTTTGGAAAGTTTGTATCTAATAAAATCATTTTTGACTGTTCTATATGCATCCATATCTCTTCAAAAATGGTATCTTTCACTTCATCATAAATAGCCATATCGGCTAGTGCGATTTCCATTTCACCTAATGGATCAAGTACGGCAGTATAAGTGCCAGTAGATTTTCCTTGTATGATTTGTGTAGGGCATACTTCTACAAAATGTTTAGTGTTTTCTAGGAGCCATTCCCCTTCAGGATCTGAGCCAACATATGCAAACAGAGATGCTTTTAGACCTATTCGGCCTGAGTTTTCTGCAATATTTCTTGCGACTCCTCCCCGTGACATGGAGCTTATGGCTGGGTTTGATGTTCCATACTTCAACTGTTTAATCGCCTGAATTTTACGGTCTACATTCGCTCCACCAATACAGAGAATATCAAAAATGATTGCTTCCTCTTTGTTCATTGTTAGCATCCACTCCTTAAGATCCTTTGTTAAGCAAGTCAAAATTTCAAAATATTCCCTACTCATATAACTATTACGATACGTATCTTGAAAATCCTGTTATAAAAATAGAAAAACATTTTGCTATTTGAATACACTGCTTAGCAACAAGGATTTATGTTAATAAAATTTGTCTAAAATGTGACAGATAACATATAATATAAACAACATATAAATATACTAAATATTATTAATATTCAAAATAAAGGTCGGTGTTTAATGCTATGACTGTGATTCATGTTTTAAATTACTCGATTCCGATTGCGTTTATGGTGTTTGCTGGTTTTCTACTCGACCGTATGTGCAAACCGGCCAAACAGGAAGACGCCTCGACTGGTGAGACTTCAGGGGGAGAAATAAAATAAAGCTGGTGAAAGTGTATGCGCCCACTTTCACCAGCTTTTTTTGTTAGCTTTATTAATTTGTATCAAGCGAGAACGACCCTGCGTGACCGATTTGCCTTTTCCACATGCTTTTGGGGCTCTTAGACCTCTTCTTCGGACCGGTTTGCCTATACTACGTGCCTTAATTGCCTTGTGGAAATAATTTAGTTCGCTTAGACGGGGGCTATGAGACCGTTCTGCCTGTTGGAGAAGGGCTTTGGTCGCTTAGACCGGGGTATGAGACCGAACTACCTGATGGAGAGGGGGTTTGGTCGCATACACGGGTTCTATGCGACCGTACTGCCTAATGGAGAAGGATTTTGGTCGCTTAGACGGGGGCTATGAGACCGTACTGCCTCATGGAGAAGGGGTTTGGTCGCTTAGATGGGGGCTATGAGACCGTACTGCCTCATGGAGAAGGATTTTGGTCTTATAGACGGGGGCTATGAGACCGAATTGCCTCATGGAGAAGGATTTTGGTCTTATAGACGGGGGCTATGAGACCGAATTGCCTCATGGAGAAGGATTTTGGTCTCATAGACGGGGGCTACGAGACCGGTGTGCCTTTTCCACTACCTTTGGAGGCACGTATACCTTTTCCACAACCTCTTGAGGCACGTAGATCACTTCTACGTTACTGATTCCTCACTTTAGCACCCACCTTGGGCACGTAAAGATCTCTTATATTAATATCTTATTTTCTTCTGTACCTTGTGCTCATAATTTTTAAAAATGGCGGAGTTCGTTTTAACCCCTCGTTTGGACATTAGTTGGTTAAACCAAAGGAGTTTTTCGTTTAATTTCTTTTGGAGGCTTTCTTTCTCATTGGAGTCATCACATTTCTTCATTAAATCCTCGATCGTCATCATTTCTTGCCGCAACTGACCTTCTTCCTGGGTATATCCTGCATTTTTCAGCAATTTGTAGGCCATACGGAGCTCCTCAGGAATTCCCGATAAATCCTCTAATTGCAATGGTTTACCCAATCCTGGCAGATTTTCAAATTCACCATCTTGATAAGCCTTTTTTATGCGGTCTTCTGAGACAATGTGAAACAGATCCATGCTTTAGACCTCCTTATTATTACCATTTTCCCTATAGTAAGTATATCAAGTCACGTCTAATAATTAAAATGGCAACCTAGTTCAATCCGTAATTATTTTACGAAGATTTGGGAATGCTACATGCGTAGATGAAAGGAGTGTTGATTTTGTCACGCGGAGAACATTTTAACCATAAGAACAAGAATCATCCTGGTAATTTTCCACAAGATAGCTTAACCGAGAAAAAAGGAAAAGAAGCAGTTGGGGATGAAGAATTCCTAGTAGTAAGAGAAGCATTTAAAAATAGAGTCGAGAATGAAGAAGAATATCGCGGCGATACTGCCCGATTGCTATCTGAACAGGATCAGACAGAGTAAAAGGCGTGAGTTTTCACGCCTTTTCCAATGCACATTAATATTGTTCTTTTTCCAAACTGAACTCTTTTATAAAATGAGAAATCTCAATTTCTTTTAGCCATTTAGCCGCTTTCTCAATATCCTTTGAGAACACGCGGTCTTGTTTAATGGAAGCTACTTGCTCGCGTCCCTTTTCATAGAATTCTTTTGTTTGAGTAGCCATTTTTTCAATCCCACGAATCTCAACCGCCTGCATGGCACAAATCAATTCAATAGCTAACACTCTTCTAACATTTTGAATGATTTGATACGCATGCCTAGAGGCAATGGTTCCCATACTCACATGGTCCTCTTGGTTAGCTGAGGATGGAATCGAATCCACACTCGCTGGATGTGCTAGTGTTTTATTTTCTGATACAAGTGCCGCAGCAGCATACTGCATAATCATTGCACCTGATTGCAAACCAGGCTGTGGGCTTAGGAATGCCGGTAAATCATTTAATTGCGGATTCACTAAGCGTTCAATTCTCCGCTCTGAAATATTGGCCAATTCTGCAACTGCAATTTTCATAAAATCCATCGCAAAAGCAATTGGCTGTCCGTGGAAGTTTCCTCCCGAAATGACTTTTTCCCCATCATCAAAAATTAAGGGATTATCGGTTGCTGCGTTCATTTCTATTTCTAATTTTTCTTTTACATAATCCAAGGCCTGCCATGATGCACCGTGAACTTGCGGGATACAACGTAAGGAGTAAGCATCCTGTACTCTCAACTCGCCTTGCTGAGTCGTTAATAAACTATCACTTAAATAACCACGAATTCTTCGCGCCGTATCAATTTGCTGTTTGTAGCCCCTTGCTACATGAACTTCTTCCGCAAAGGCGTCAATAATACCATTCAATCCTTCAATTGTCATAGAAGCGATCAGTTCGCTTTCATACGCCAGCTGCTCTGCTTCTAGATAACCAACCACACCCATGGCTGTCATCGCCTGTGTCCCATTAATTAGAGCCAGGCCTTCTTTTGCCTCTAATGTAACTGGTAGGATTCCTTCTTGTTGAAGAGCACCCATAGACTCCATCCGATTTCCTTTATAAAAAACTTCCCCTTCCCCAATTAAGACTAAAGCAAGGTGGGACAGCGGCGCTAAATCACCGCTGGCACCTAAAGAACCCTGTTGCGGAATAACAGGAATTATCTCCAGATTAACTAACTCTAAAAGTTTTTCAATAATAATCGGTCTAACCCCAGAAAAACCCTTAAGCAGTGCATTAGCACGAAGAAGGACCATTGCTTTAGAAACAATCTCAGGAAATGGTTCTCCCACACCACATGCATGTGAGCGAATTAAATTTAGCTGAAGGTCCTGAACATGATTTTTATCAATTAACACATCGCTGAACTTTCCAAACCCAGTCGTAATCCCATATACTACTTTCGATTCTGAAACAATTCGATCAACAGCTTCTCTACTCTTTTTAACGGCATCCATACTCTTCTCTGAAGCGCGAACCTTTTGACCGCGGTATAATACTTCCTTCATTTGTTCTAGCGTTAGACTTTCACCTGTTAATGTAATCATTTTTCTCGCTCCTCTACCACTTTAATATAATAAAGAAAGAGGCTAGACTCCTTATCATCTTAGATTTGGAATCCAGCCTCTTTTATAATTGATTTTAAATATGGAATTGTTTTTTGACGATTGCTCATGAAAATCATTCCATTCAAATTTATTATTATGATTATAACTATTGTATGAGAGGAAAACTCAACATGTCAACTAAATTTTCTGAATTTTAGTACAATAATACTTTAGCAGAATAACGAACGAAAGGAATGTACAGTTCCTCTTATAAGTAAAAAAGCGCTAATCCTTGTTACGGGATAGCGCCTTATTAAATATGGAATTAATCAAACTTTAATCCTTTTAATGCTTCTGCCAACGCATTGTTTATAGGTTCTTCCTCTTTGTGCTGGTTTTTCAAATATTTTTGTACTGTACGTTTATCGACCTTTCCACCTGATTCTTTTTTGCGACGTGCCTCAAAAGCAGAAAGTTTTTCACGATATCCACACTTACATGCGAAGATTTGCCCTTCCCCTTCACCACGCAATTCTAGTTTCTTATGGCATTGTGGGCAGCGTGCATTTGTTACGCGGGAGACATTTTTACGATGTCCACATTCACGATCTTGACACACGAGCATTTTACCTTTTTTACCGTTCACTTCAAGCATCGGTTTTCCACAGTCTGGACATGATTTTGTGGAAATATTATCGTGCTTATATTTCTTATCACTGGCTTTAATTTCAGCAACGATTTCTTTTGTGTAGTTTTTCATTTCGTTGATGAACACGTCTTTTTTTAACTTGCCCTGAGCTATTTTATCAAGCTTTTGTTCCCACTCCGCTGTCAATGTAGGTGATTTTAGCTCTTCAGGAACTAAATCCAACAATTGACGACCTTTAGAAGTAATATGAATGTCATTGCCACGCTTTTCAATTAAGAATGAATTGAATAGCTTGTCAATAATATCAGCACGTGTCGCAACAGTCCCTAGTCCACCAGTCGATTTCAAGGTGTCTGCAAGTTGCTTATTTTGTGTGTCCATATACTTCGTTGGATTTTCCATCGCTGACAGTAATGTCGCCTCAGTAAATCTAGCCGGCGGTTTAGTTTGACCTGAAGTTTGTGCGATTAATTTTACGTTTAATGTATCCCCTTTTTCGATACGAGGTAATATTTGCTCTTTCAGATCATCTGTATTATCGTCGTCATCAAGTCGATTATTGTACACTTCTTTCCAACCCATCGATAGAATGGTTTTTCCCCTTGCAACAAAGTTCTCCTCACCAATTTTTGCACGAAGGGTTAATTGCTCGTACTCGAATGCGGGGAATAACACAGCTAAGAATCGCTTTACCACTAAGTCATAAATTTTTCGTTCTTTATCTGTGAAGGCTGAGAAGTTTACATATCCTTCTGTTGGAATAATTGCATGGTGATCAGATACTTTACTATCATCGACGAATGCTTTCGAAGCCTTTATCGGCTTACTTAAGATTTTATTGGTTAATGGACGGTATTCTCCCACTCCACACGCTCTCAACCGTTCAGGAAGCGTTCCGACAATATCTGAAGAAAGATAGCGAGAATCTGTACGAGGATACGTTAAAACTTTATGCTGCTCGTACAACTTTTGCATAATATTTAGTGTCTCTTTCGCAGAGTAGCCGAATATTTTATTGGCATCTCGCTGTAATTCAGTTAAGTCATAAAGACCTGGAGAAAAGGACTTCTTCGGCTTTTTCTCAATTTCTGTTACAGTAGCTTTATTGGTGCCTAGCTTTTTCACAATCGTATCTATTTTTTCTTTGTCAAAGCTACGACTGTTCCCTTTGGCATCTTGCCAAGTCAGCTTTAATTGCTCTGTAGTTTGAGCTTCAATGCCGTAATAGGTTTGTGCTTTGAAGTTTTTGATTTCTTCCTCACGTGCTGCAATGATCGCAACAGTAGGGGTTTGAACACGACCACAGTTCAATTGGGCATTGAACCTGGTGGTTAATGCCCGTGTTGCATTCAGACCGATGTACCAGTCTGCTTCTGAACGTGCGACAGCTGAAGCATATAAATTGTCATAGGCTTTACCAGGCTTCAGGTTGGCAAAGCCGTCTTTAATCGCTTTATCTGTAACAGATGAGATCCATAGACGTTTAATTGGTTTGTTGACTTTAACTTTATCAATAATCCAACGTGCAACTAATTCTCCCTCCCTGCCTGCGTCTGTTGCTACGATTATTCCATTAACATCACTTCTAGTCAGTTGACTTTTGACCGCATGAAACTGTTTTCCAGTCTGCTTAATGACTGTCAATTTCAAGCGGTCAGGCAGCATAGGTAGATCTTCTAAATTCCATGTTTTATATTTCACATCGTAATTTTCTGGGTCAGCAAGTGTGACTAGATGTCCAAGTGCCCATGTAACGATATATTTATCGCCTTCAAGAAACCCATTTCCTTTTTTATGACAATTAAGCACACGTGCAATATCACGTGCGACAGAAGGTTTTTCAGCAATTACAACACTTTTTACCAAATCTAAAACATCCTTTCAGGTTTTCGTATGTTAACTATAGCATACGTCCCATTTGGATTCAGTAATTCCGAAGTTTCCAATGTATTCCCTGCTTTTTTCTTGAATCTCCTTCCCTGAGAATAGTATGATGAATTGACATGATTATGAGAAATGGGGATTCAACATGAGAATTAGAGATTGGGACCCAAATTTAAAGGTTCGCTTGTATAGTGAAGCCATGATGAATATTACCTTTTGGATGTTTTTCCCGTTCTTAACCATCTATTTTGCAGATGAGTTCGGTAAAAATAAAGCAGGATTACTCTTAGTTTTTTCGCAGATTTTCTCAGTAGCTGCTAATCTGATGGGCGGATATTGTGCAGATCGTTTCGGAAGAAAAAGAATGATGGTTCTCTCGGCAATTGGGCAAGGGCTTTCCTTTTTAGTATTTGCAGCAGCCAGTTCGCCATGGCTCCATTCCCCTTGGATTGGATTTATATCGTTCGCAGTTGCAGGGGTATTTGGTTCCTTTTACTGGCCTGCGAGCCAAGCGATGATTGCAGATGTCGTGGAAGAAAAGCACAGAAGCAGTGTATTTGCCATTTTTTATACATCTATTAATATTGCTGTTGTGGTCGGCCCTATTTTAGGATCCATTTTTTATGTTCACTACCGCTTTCAGCTATTACTTGTAGCTGGATTTGTTTGTATTTTATTTGGATTGATTCTTGCTAAAATGATTAGAGAAACGGCACCAGTTAAACAGAATGCTGCTCTTTCTAGCGACGGAAAGTGGTATTACTTTTTACTCAATCAACTGAGGGATTATTCCCTCATCATAAAGGATAAGACCTTCCTATTATTTATCCTGGCGGGAGTCTTGGCTGGGCAGACGTTTATGCAATTGGACCTCCTAATTCCTGTTTATATAAAAGATTTCGTAAAAAATCAAACACTCTTTTCTGTGGGTGATTGGGCGTTTACGATTAAGGCTGAACAGGTATTTGGAATCGTCCTTGCCGAAAATGGCTTGCTTGTATCCTTGTTAACGGTGTTTGTAACAAAGTGGATGGATCAATATTATGAAAGAAATGTATTCGTTATCTCCTCCGTTGTGTACGCCATCTCCATCGTTATCTTCAGTCAAACTCATTGGATATGGGGATTAATTTTGGCAATGGCTGTTTTCACGTTTGCTGAATTAATGGGTGCAGGACTACAGCAGAGCTTCGTTTCGAAGCTCGCACCTGAGCATATGAGGGGCCAGTATTTTGCAGCAGCCAGTTTGCGGTTTACGATCAGCCGGACCATTGCTCCGCTTGCCATCCCAATGACCGTGTGGATTGGCTATAATTGGACGTTTTTCGTACTTTGTATTCTTGCCCTCGCAAGTGCGGCACTGTATTGGATTATGTTTGTACATTTTGAAAAAAAAGCTACCATTACGGGATCGTAAACACGGTCCCATTTTTGTATTTAAGTTCAAATAAATTTCGAAAAATTGTACTAAAATGTTCACATCTACCTCTTTTAATATTATAATTAACTTGTAAACGGTTAATATATAAGGACGGTGGAATGGATGGAATTGTCACAGTTCATGTCTCCAACCTCAGTATCAGGAATCATTACTTTTCTAGTGGTATTTTCAGCAGGTGTTTATTTTAATATAAAAGTGTACGGTAGTAAGCTGCAGTAGAGATGAAATGTCTCTACTGTTTTTTTGTAAGTAGATTCCAGCTACATTTTGTTATCGGTTTCTTTTTCCAAAGAAAAACGATACAATATAGGAAGATTCTGAAAAAGGAGATATACATATGAGTGATTTTCAAAAAAACCTTGAGAAATATGCTGAGCTTGCTGTTAAAGTCGGTGTAAATGTTCAGCCAGGCCAAACGTTGGTCGTCAATGCCACTCTTGACGCGGCAGAATTTATTCGGTTAGTGGTGAAAAAAGCCTACGAATCAGGTGCTCACAATGTCATTGTGAACTGGAACGATGATACGGTTACAAGAACAAAATACGATTTAGCTCCGGATGAGGCATTTCTTGAGTACCCTGTTTGGCGTGCAAAGGAAATGGATGAACTTGCAGAAAAAGGTGCTGCCTTTATGTCTGTCGTTTCCCAAAGCCCAGACTTGCTAAGTGGCGTTAACCCAGAACGTATTTCCAACTTCAACAAAGCGGCTGGAAAAGCTTTAGCGAATTATCGTAAAGCTGCACAATCAGATAAGGTGAGCTGGACTGTTATTGCCGCTCCATCCCCAGCTTGGGCAGCTATGGTTTTCCCTGATGAGCCAGCTGAAAACCAAGTAAGCAAACTTTGGGATGCGATTTTCAAAGCTACACGCGTAGATGTAGAAAATCCAGTGGATGCTTGGAAAAAGCATGACGAGACTCTCCATGAAAAGGTAAAATACCTAAATGAGAAACGATACCAAAAGCTTCACTATACAGCTCCAGGTACAGATTTAACGGTTGAACTTCCTGAAAAACATATTTGGGTGGGTGCCGGAAGCATTAATGAAAAGGGCTTCGAGTTCATGGCCAACATGCCAACGGAAGAAGTTTTCACTGTTCCATTAAAAACGGGTGTCAATGGTACGGTTGCAAGCACAAAGCCGTTAAGCTATGCAGGAAACATCATTGACCGTTTCTCGATTACATTTGAAAACGGACGGATTGTTGGATACCAAGCAGAACAAGGCGAAGAAATTTTGAAGCGTCTTGTGGAAACTGACGAAGGTTCTCATTATCTTGGAGAGGTGGCGCTGGTTCCTTATAATTCACCAATCTCCCAATCAAATGTTCTTTTCTTTAATACCTTGTTTGATGAGAATGCTTCAAACCATTTAGCGATCGGAAGTGCCTATGCTTTCTGTATCGAGGGTGGTAAGAAAATGTCATCTGAGGAATTAGCTGAGAATGGACTTAACGAAAGTCTTACACACGTAGATTTTATGATTGGATCTCCTGAGATGGACATCGATGGTATCACAGCCGATGGAAAAACTGAGCCAATCTTCAGAGCAGGAAACTGGGCTTTCTAATATCACACAGAGAGAGGATGACCATTATGGTCATCCTCCTTTTTATTGAGAATACACAATCGCTCCGTCCTTTTCTTTCGCTATTTTTTCACGCATTTTCTTTAGCTGCTGGACCGGGTCCTCATTTAATACCTTACCTAATAAATTTACTAGTCCTAGTGAGCTTAGTAGGCTCTTTTCCCAGCTTTGAAGTTCTTTTGTTAGTGTCGTGTCATTCTGACAGATTGAATTCAAAGGTACCTTTTTCGAAATGGCTTCATCAATCAGGTCTAATGCCAATTCCTTTGTGATGGCTCCCTTGGCAGTCTTTAACTGCTCGCACGTCGTTTGAACGACTTGATCAACCTTTTCTTTTGTACCTGTTACAATAGGCTCCACTGGTTTTAATACTGGTTCAAGTGGTTTCGTAACTGGCTCTAAAGGTTTTAACACCGGTTCTAGCGGCTTTAGGACTGGCTCGAGTGGTTTCAACACAGGTTCTAGCGGTTTCAACACCGGCTCGAGTGGCTCCAATACAGGCTCAAGTGGCTTTGTTACTACACCAACCACATCTGGAAGCGGGTCGGTGACAACTCCGATACTGCCAGAAGACTCATCACCCTTGCCACCTTCCTCACACGTCAGCGGCAAATGTCCATTTGATATTTTTTCAATCTCTGTATCTATCTGATTAATAGGTAACATACTTAAATCTTGTAAAAGCTTACTCTGATCTGGATGAGGAGCCCCCTGCTTACCAGCGACTGTGTCGAGGAGTAACTGGTCAATAATACTGTTTTTAGATTCCATATAATGAGCATTCATAACCACATTTTCCATCCCCAGCTCCGGAATCGTCTCTGATGCATTGACACAAGCACCTTTAAAGGAAATGGCCGTTGTATCCACTGTCATATCTTTTACAGTGACGGGACCTTTTGCCTTTAAGGTAATCGTAACTGGGCCATTGGAAGATTCTAACTGCTTCGTTAGTCTCATTCCATAGATGACCGCAGATTTATAGTGGAATCGCAGCATGGGCTCCTGATCACTCTCAGACGTTTCCCGCTTCACAATGGAAGCGGTCATACCCGATCCAACTACACGGTCCGCTTCTATAACAAAGCCTTCATTTGCTTTACTTTCGGCCTTTGCAGAGGAGCCGAAAGGGAAGAATGATAAAAACACTAGCTGGATACAAATGTTTATAACGAAGTATTTGCTTTTCCACCACATAGTTTGCTCCCCTTTAGACAGTATGGACCGTCTCATCAACTCTGTTTGGAGGTGCTGCCTTCACTTGAACGGGAGCAAGACGCCATGCCATTAACAACGCCCCTCCGATAATTCCAAAAAGGGTTCCAAACAGGAAGCCTCCTAATGCCCCAATCACCGAGAGAATGGATAGAAAAATAGTAAAGATTCCTAGTATTTTAGATGCATTAGGGAAAAATAGGGCAACGATACCTAACAACGTAATGACTCCGCCAAACAGTAAACCTATAATGGCTATGGAACCAGGAAGAAATGTACTGAGATAAAGGTTTAATGGGACCCACGAGATCATTAGACCACTAAGAATGGTAATCGCTGCTCCCCCTAGCGGCCGCTGTTTTCGCCACATTTTAAATGCCATGAAAGTCCCTCCTCATTATTTCTTATTAATCTTTTCAACTGTTAATCTCATTCCGTTCATGTTTATCGTCTTCTGAAATAAGTAATGAGTTTTTAATTTTGCATGTTCCAATGTAATTTTAGAAGAGGTTTGCTGGAATTGTTTCTGCCAGTCATCGCTATGCTTTTCCTGGAGTACTAAGTTCTGAAATTTGGCGTTGGCTTCAATAAGTCCGGCATCATGCTGCAAACCAGTAATTTGCACCGGCTTGGAGGCAGTAATTTTAACACGGATCCATTCTCCACCAACTTGGAAGTCCTTGTATAGCTGTAGATTGTCGATCGTTAAGGTTTCGATTAGATTAGTGCCTTGTGGGGCTGAATCAGAAGAGCTTGTTTCTCCCATTTTCGGGTAGAAAACATAACCATTTCCTTCTAATTTATCAAACTCTACATAAAAGTCCCCTACACCTGCTATAGGAACCGCATAGGCAACCCCAGATATCCCAAATGATACTAAAAGCAGGGCAAGCGCTATGATTCCTGTTCCTAATGCAGACCAAAAAACCTTTTTACTTGTGGTACCCTCAACAAGCTGAATCGTACTTTCCATGAAACCCCTCCTATTTTCCCAATTTTCAATAAACAACCTTTCCTTTACAATACTATCTAAGGTATCCTCCTTACAATCACGGAAAATATCGTAAAAAATAGAACCCCCCGACAAATGTCGGGTATAGTTTTTTCACTACGGACATATTGGAAATTTTTTCTTCGTATTATTTAAAAAAGATACGTTCATGCTCATTGGTGATTTTGGCACACTGTTTATTGGAGCGGAAGGCGCGAAGACTCCTGCGGGAGTACGGAGCAGGGGAGACCCCGCAGGAGCGAAGCGACGAGGAGGCTCCCCGGCACGCCCGCGGAAAGCGAAGCGCCTGGAGCGGATCAAAAATACTTGTTACGGAGGTGGATGAAATGAAGCATAAAATCGAACAGCTTGTACAAAAGGGACTGACCCTCTTACTTGAATTGAAAGAGCCATTCTTGATGGAATGGAGGAAACTTCAACCTACATTAAAAATTCAAAACGACCATTTAGTAGATGAAATTGATTCGATGATTCAAATAGCATTAAAGAAGGTTTCAGCCGGAAAAGCTCCCAATGCAGATACCTTCATCCATTCAATCCTCATAGAATGGCAAAATCGATTTTCGACCGAATACAATGAATCCGATTCCATTTCACTCGTCTCAACAATCGAAAATATATTTCATAAGCTCCTAGCAGAAAAACCGGCAGCCACTTTTCTTGACCACCAGGCCATTCAATCGTTTTTTTCGCGAATGATGGATCAGGCATTGTTAACACAAAGCTGGGAGGAACAAAATAAGAAGTGGATGAAAAATATGATCGTCACCAATATCATTCCCATGAAGTGGGCTGCTGTGGTTAAGAAGGAGCTGGAAAACTACCAGATTGAAAGTATTGTCTGTTCAGACGATTATCCAGTAGACACCCACTTAATCGACATGTGCTCCAATTTAAAAGCCAGCCAAATCTGCCATCTATCATCAGCGATAAATAAACTAATCGGCACAGGCGAGGAGGAAAGTGACATTGTTCAAGTACCTTGTCTGAATGATGTGTTACTTGTTTGTGTACGTGATCCTGGAACGACGATTACAGAGCATCAGTGTGATTTTATAAGAGGCATGTATCTTCGACAGTTAAAACTCCAACAGCTTGAGAGCAGGATGGAATGGAAGGATGGTTCCCTTCTCTTCTTACAGCATTTATTACGTGCACGGAGCGTGGATGATGCCGTAAAGGCGATTACAAAGGGCTTAGTCGACTATATGCCATTTAGTCGATGTGGGTTGTTTTTATATAATCATTACGAAGACAAAGGGATTGGCGTTTCGGGCTATAATGTCAACATTCCTTCTGTACAGCAAATCCAGGAAGAAATATTAGGGCTCTCCTTAATAGAAAAATATTTAAACTCGTTAACCCATTCGCAGCCGCTTTACTTTTCGAACGCTTTAGATGTGTTACCAAAAAAATACGTAAATGAATTTCAACTTCGCTCATTAGTTGTGTTACCTATCTTCGTTCCCACAAAAAGCAAACTGCTTGGGATTGCTCTATTAGATCAAGGTGAAAATTCGCAGTTTGATATCAGCATGCAAACCTTATCGACGCTCATCAAATTTGGGCATTATGCCGGCGAATTGTTGTATTCGATATGGGATGAGGCCCTCCATCAATTTGGCGGTACGCACTCTGTCTTAACCATGCGTGAAAAAGAAGTATTACAACTGATCGCCGGAGGTGCTTCTATCAACGAAGCCGCTGAAAAATTACACCTGAGCAGCTATACTGTAAGAGATTATGTATCAGTTATCATTCAAAAATTAGAAGCCAAAAACCGAACAGATGCCGCTGTGAAAGCCATAAAAATGAAACTCATTTCATAAAAAGGAGCAGCTTCTATCAGCTGCTCCTTTTACGCACTAACGCATCGGGGGACTGTCCCCAAAATTAGCGGTTATCAATTTTTTCTGGGTATAGATCGTGGTTCATCATACGGTGATCGGCCATTTGCTCGTATTTTGTTCCTGGTCTTCCATAGTTGCAGTAAGGGTCAATGGAGATTCCGCCTCTTGGTGTGAATTTGCCCCATACTTCAATATAACGAGGATCCATTAACTTGATTAAATCATTCATGATAATATTCATGCAGTCTTCATGAAAATCTCCATGGTTGCGGAAGCTGAAAAGATAAAGTTTTAAGGATTTACTTTCAACCATTTTTTGATCTGGGATATAGCTAATATAAATCGTTGCAAAGTCAGGCTGACCGGTTTTCGGACAAAGACTTGTAAACTCAGGGAAATTGAATTTAACAAAGTAATCACGGTTTGGATGTTTATTATCAAACGCCTCTAAAACCTCTGGCGTGTATTCAAATAAATACTTTGTTCCTTGGTTTCCTAATAATGTTACACCTTCTAATTCAGCTTCTGTTCTTCCTTCTGCCATTGTTAGTCCTCCTTATATAACCCGTTTATAACTATAAGAAAGAAATAAAAAACCATATCCTAAGGATATGGTTGAATTCTCCATTTCCATAGTTTTTTATAGAGGGTGTCTGCTATGAACCTCTCCCCAGTATTCGGGTATCCATGTAATTAATTTCATAGTAACTATAGTGAATTTTGTGTCCACTGTCAATCAGCATTTTATGGGAAGCCCTGGATGAGTTGAGAAGGGAAAGCTATAAAGGTACAATAGTAGTAAGTATAATTGTAGGAGGTTGTATGCCATGTGGAACGAATTTAAGAAATTTGCCATGAAAGGCAATGTCATTGATTTAGCAGTCGGGGTTATTATTGGGGGAGCATTTGGAAAAATCGTTTCTTCTCTCGTTGCCGATGTCATCATGCCGTTAGTAGGGTTGCTCCTAGGAGGCGTCAAATTTACGAACCTTATGGTAAAAATAGGGGGAGCCGAACTAAAGTATGGACAATTTATCCAAAACGTCGTCGATTTCTTTATCATCGCCTTTTCCATTTTCCTTTTTGTAAAGTTCATTAATCGCTTTAAAAGGAAAGAGGAACCTGCTGCAGTTGTTGAAAAAATCAACCGCCAAGAAGAACTCTTAGCTGAGATTCGCGATTTATTAAAAGAAGATCGAGATCTTTTAAGAAAAAATGAAACATCTTGACCTCTTGTACGTATATTCTATTAATAAATAAATTTAGAGGTGAAAAACTTGTATACTCAAACATCAACTGAGTTTATGCCATCCGTTTTACGGACATTTGCTCTATCGCTTGCTATCGCTTTCTTAGGCACGATGGCTGGTGCGTTTGTAGTACCACCGGGACTCTTTATCCCATTAATGATTGTAGAATTTGTGATGCTTATGGCCGCATTCTTTTTTAGACGAAAAAAAGCCATCTCGTACTCATTCCTTTATGTCTTTACCTTTATTTCAGGGATCACGCTATATCCTATTGTTGCACATTACCTAGCGACATCAGGAGCAAACGTAGTAGTTATGGCCTTTGCAAGTACTACCGTTGTTTTTACTGGTATTTCTATTTATGCTGCGAAGTCAAAACGTAATTTCTCGTTTTTAGGTGGATTTTTGCTGGCTGCCTTGCTTGCTTTAGTAGCCATCTCTATCTTTAATATTTTCTTCCCGTTAAGTTCAACAGGAATGCTTGCTTACTCCTTTATTGGCGTACTTGTATTTAGCGGTTATGTACTTTTCGATATCAGCCGAATGAAGCATTATGGTGTAAGAGCAGAAGAAGTTCCATTAATGGCCTTAAACTTGTACCTTAATTTTATTAACCTATTTATCAGCATTCTTCGTATCTTGGGGATCTTCTCAAGTAAAGATTAATAGCAAAAGGAGCTTGGGATCGAATCCAAGCTCCTTTTACTTTATTAGTACCTGGTTTATCACGTAGATTGGTTTTATGTTACCCGGCTTTCTTTTCCGTATCCACTTCGGGCACGTAGACCGCTTCTACGTTACCCAGTTCCCTTTTCTGTATCCATTTCGGGCACTTAGACTGCTTCTATGTTACCGGTTCCCCTTTTCCTACACCTCTTCGGTCACGTAGACCGCTTTTACGTTACCGGTTCCCCTTTTCCTACACCTCTTCGGTCACGTAGACAGCTTCTACGTTACCCAGTTCTCTTTTCAATACCCATTTCGGGCACGTAGACTGCTTCTACGTTACCCGATTCCCTTTTTCAATCACATCTTGGGCACGTAGACCAACTACTACTCCCTACAAAAAACACGATGTTTCTTTTTTTAAACCTTGTTATTTTTCAAAGGAATTGATTAAAGTTAATCCCCGGTTAATCATTTGTTTAACTGATGAGTCCCAGTCAGTATTTTGCAACCCGCCCATGATAGCGTTTACATTTTGGTGACCCTCATCATGCATTTTATAAAGTTCTAGAATCTCTAAGCGCAGTAACCACTCTTTAGGATATCGGTCATCTAAGATGGCTAATACGTCATCTACATGAAATGCACTTTGATCATTCCAAACTGAACCTTCACGTATGCTACGAATCTCTTCATATAAGCTTTCTAGCTCATTCCATTTCGGCTGCTCTGCATCTTCCTTAGTTTCTTCGAGTTCCGTCCATTCAAAATAAGCATCAGGATCTGCAGCACCAGCAAAAACCGAATCAATGCTTGCACCCACGGCCATATCGAATGTTCCCCATGCTGGTTCAAACAAAACCTGGTCTTTATAGGTTACTTGGCAGTCTTTAAAGGAGATGATCACAGGTTTGGAATCTGAAAAAAGAACTTCTTTTACCGTTCCCTCAACCAATACTCCACTCTCAAATGTTAATTGAGCCTTCTTATCAACCTCAATACCCAAATCCTTTAATTCAACCTTAGAGCATTGTTCAAGGACTACATTTCCCTTTAAACGACCAATTGGTGTACCAAAGCCTTTACGATGTGTTTCTTTCCCATGTCCATCTAGTTGTTGATTTTTGCAGGCTAATGCTGTTGGACCCTTCGTCTTGAGATAAACGGCTTCCTTTTTTTCATTTATTAAGACATCAGCTAGAGTTCCTGTAACTTGCAGGCCTGAGGAAAAACAAATCGTTGCCGTGTTTTCTGTCTGCAGTGCTTGAACGAGACTCTCAGTTCCTCCTTTTCGGAAGGCCATTGTCGAAGCAAAGTCATCAATAGCCGTGACTAAGTCATCAAAGCTTTTACAAACAAATAACTGTGGCTGCGGTTTCGTAACATCATACGGGGTACTTATGCAGGCTTCAACGGAAAATGGAATTTTACGGACATCATCCTTCAAACAGCTTTGGCTCTCTCCCACCGAAGATAGCAAGCCAGCCCCGTATATGATTGGGTGATCGAGCTCACCAATTAATCCGTATTCCACCGTCCACCAAAACAATCGTGATACCTTATCTGCTTCCGATAAACCTTTCAACTTGCTGCGCGCTTCAGCTACCTGCATCTCCGCCTCTTTTACTTGCTCCGGAGTAGAATTGGGGTCTTCTGCCACAATCGTTAAATGACGAACCGCCATAAACACCTGGGCCTTTTCTTTACTTGAGAGAGCCTTTGCTCCCATTTCACCGATTTTCCTTACAAATTCGCGGTAGGATTCATCTAAAAGAATGGGCGCATGGCCAGCTGCTTCATGGAGCATATCTGGTGCAGGCGTATAGGCAATGTTTTGTACGTTTCGAATTTCAGTGGCAATCGGTAAGAGGCGATTGGCTAAAAATCCATAGAAAGCTGAGCCTGGAATGAGTCCATCGATGGTCACCGCACCCCAGCCAACCTTCGAAAGACTCGTATTCATATCCTCGACTTTTGGAATGGATTCCGTCTTGATACCTGAATCTCTTAATCCATTCACATAAGCAGGATGGGCAATTCCCTTTAAGAAATAATGGTTTTGCTTCATAACAAAACGCCAAACTGCATGCTCAATTGGCGTATAACGATGGTAATGTTGCTTTGAAATATATGGCAGTAAATTTGCAGGAATATTTTTTGTTTCTTTTCCATTCATTTTAAACTTCCCCTTTTCAAAGAATAATTACATATGGAGCTTTTAAGCTAGTGATCGCATTTTTGGTCGGAGCCGTTCCTTCGCTCTTTTCATTCTTGTTTTTACAGTAGACATAGGAAGATTACTTTTTTTCGCAATTTCTAATAGAGACAGATCTTGATAGTAATAAAGATAAATAGGATAGCGATAAATTTCGGGTAACAGGTTTATCTTTTCCGCCATTTGCTTAGCAGAAAAATTATGTAGGACTTCCTCTTCTGGAATGTAGGGAGATTCGAATGAGACAGAATACGAATACACTTCTTCCTTCCAAAAATGCTTTGACTTATTTTCCTTACGCCAATAATCCCGGCATTTATTAATTGCAATCGTATATAACCAACTTTTATATTTACCTTGCTCCTTAATTGAAGGATATGCTAAATAGGCAGAGAGTAATACTTCCTGATATAGATCCTCCGCTAGTTCCTTATGTTTGACTAACGAGAAAATATATTTATAGATGGTTTTTCCATATTCATTAACTAATTCCTCAAACGAATTCACTAATTGCTGTTTCATTTCAACCATTCCCTCCAAACAAAAAAACTTTCTATATTAATAGACGGAATGGACAGACCTGACCCCTACACTTTCTTTGTGGGGACAGTCCCCCGGCGCTTTAGCGCAACGGGGGACTGTCCCCCGCCTTCATAAAAAGTGAGACGCCAATTTTTTTACAGATGGTTAAATAATGCATCAGT
Source organism: Neobacillus phoenicis (assembly GCF_047302305.1). Lineage (NCBI taxonomy): Bacteria > Bacillati > Bacillota > Bacilli > Caryophanales > Bacillaceae > Neobacillus > Neobacillus phoenicis. The sequence continues at coordinate 4,873,341 of NZ_CP154847.1, forward strand.
GCCAGTAGAACGGAGCCTGTATTCATTCCTATAATCACTCCATTCATTCGCCAATCCGGCGAGGAACCAAGCCATAAGATGAGCCCAAAGGAGATGACAATCGACCAAACGATGTGTATAAAGGCATCTTTAATCATATCAAGACCGATCATAAAGGCTTGCATTGGCATGATAAAAAAGTGAAATAAGAAATACGGCCAGAGTAATTGCAAAAATACAGCCGATGTATCTGATTTAAAAAATAATGATGTTAATTCAGGAGCAAAAAAATAAAAAATGGTTACTGCTGCGACTCCATAGATAAAAGTAAGCTTCATCACTTGTTGCAACATTTTTTGTAGAGTAGGATAATCCTTTTGTGAATGGGTTTTTGACACGGCTGGAATCAGGACAATCATTAAAGAATGGGCAATAAAGGCCGGAAAAAATCCGATTGATACAGCTACACCCATTAACATCCCAAATTGTTCGGTTGCCAGTACATCAGTCATTCCTGAGTGTACCAATGCGGCCTTGATGATAAATGGTTGAATCGCACCGGTGAAAGCAGAAAACAACCGAAGTCCTGTCGTAGGGACGGAAACGGCCATTAGATTCTTCCGTACCACTTTGCGATTGATGTTGGAAAAAGGCTGGCGCTTCAATTGTTGGAATTGAATAATAAACAAGTAGACTAGGTAAAGAAAGACGACAATCTCACTGCCAATCAAAGTACCAATCGCAATTAACAGTGATTCCTGTGGATCAAATTCAAACAAACGGAAGAGGATAAACAATCCAACAAGTTGGATAATTTTTCTTATAAAGTTAGAGATGGCGATTCTTCCCATCTGCTGTTTACCCATAAAATAGCCTCTGGCAACGCTAGTAAACGCAATAACAGGAATAAGAATCATCACCAGCCAACGAATATAAGGATGATAGGCATTAAAGACTGGAATAAACGGAAGAACGGCCGCTGTTAGCAAAAAAAGAATACTGGTAAACACAACTGTTATGGTAATCGCATGATGCAAAATATTCCGATGGTAGCGCTCTTCTCTTTCAGCAATAAACTTAGAAATCGATACCTGAAGTTCAAAGCTTGATAGTAAAACGATTAAAAAGATGGAAGGCAGGATGGACATATAAAGCCCTAACCCATGTGATCCCAGCTCTCGTGCTAGAATCATATTCACTAGTATTTCAATCCCTTCCCCCAAGAAGGCGGAAGCTGCCAAAAATAAGATCCCTCTATAGTAAATAGCCATACATCGACTCCCCTTTGACCCAATCTTACTTTTAATAACCTATGAGACAAGTTGTAAGATTAGTAGGAGAATTTTTTTCAGCTAACGAAAAAAAGGGCTTATGAGTGCCCTTTTAAACTTCTGCAGAAACCATCTGTTTTCCTTCTCTTTTTTTCATAAAAAACACTATTAACATAATCACAACAAGTAAAACTACTTGAGATATAGTTGTTTCCCAAGTTGGATAAAGTCCAATCCAATCCACAAATGGGAATCCTTCAACCGTACTTGTTGGAATCACATTAGATATTTGCAAGGCATGAATACTGATTCCAAGAATTTTAAAAGCCAAAAAGTAGATTAAAATCGTGGCCGTTTTAAAGAAAAGTCGAATTGGAATCTTCACACTGTACTTGATAATCACAAAGCCGACAATGACTAAAATAACAATCGCTAACAAGACTCCGCTTATAAGCTGCATTAAACTTATATAGGGAGTAATTCCTGTATAGAAGATAATCGTCTCTGCACCTTCACGAAAGACGGATAAAAAACTTATGAAGGAAAACGAGAGAAGACTCCCTTTGGCGATCGCCTGATGCATTTGTTGATTGATGTACTTGTTCCAATTTCCAATACTCGATTTATTGTGTAGCCAAGCCCCTACTGTCAGCATCATCACAACCGCAACCACACCGGTTAATCCCTCAATATATTCCCTGCTTGATGCCGCGACAATTTGTGAAAAGACGATGTTGATGATAATCGCTAAAACCGCACTAGCTAAAATCCCTGCAACAACCCCAGACCAAATCCATTTCTGTTTTGAAGACTGTCCCATCTTTTTCAAGAAGGCAATTAACGTAGCAACAACGAGTAACCCTTCTAAACCTTCTCGTAAAATAATCAAGGCTGCATCCCATAATGTGTAATTCGTTTTACTAAGTAAAGGGGCAAGTCGGTCACTGATTTTTTTAATGATATCAGTAGCTTTTTGAGCTTTCACCTTTTCCGAATTTAACAGACTGATGGCCGTAGGGATCTTCGTTTCGATATCACTATACAACCCACTGTCCCTTGTCTGAACATCGCCTTCTACCATTGGCCAAATGCTTAGAATCTCATTCAGCTGAGAGCTCGCACCTTTGTAATCTTTTTGAGAAATCTGCTTTTCAGCCTTATCCAACAAAGTAGCTACGTTGGTTAGCGAAGCGTCACTCTGGAGTTGTTTTGAAGTCTTTCCAGCCAAAAAGTTATCCACTTCAATAGTTAACTGTTCAAGTTTTTCCTTTGCTTTTTCCAGGTCGGCAGGCTCTTGTGTAATCGCGATTCGTACGAGAGCCATATATTTTTCAATATTCCCGTATGCAGCAATACTTTCATCATGAACGAGTTTTTCAGAAGCCGTCCACTGGTTCAACACTTTTTGGTATTGACCTTTTAAACTGGTAGTCTCTCCTTTTTCAATAGAACTCTGCATAGTGCTAATAAGTGGGAGTAATTGCTTGACCTGCTCTTTTGCTTTTTCTTTATCCTGTGGATTTTGTTCTTGGTCATACAAAACAACGGCACTTGAAAGAGACGAAAGGCTTTTTGCAAGTGTCTCATTTTCTACATTGCCTTTGGCTAGTAAGCTTTGAACCTCTTTTAATTCCTGGTCAACCTTTTTAGCCTGCTTACTATCGGCTTTCTTAATTCCCTTCCAATCGGCTGCAAATTGCTCCATATTACTAGAAACAACAGCAAGTTCTCCATCCTTTGCCTTCATTAAACTATCTCCGATTAGCACAAAAAGCTCATCATGATTCTCAGCTGCTGAGACTGGATGGATGGTTTGAAAAATTATAAAAAGTACCGCTATTAATAGTAAAGGCTTGGAAATAAGCTTAAATCGTTGCATTTGTCTCTCTCCCTTGAAAAAGGAAAAACACTAGTTAAATAGTGTCTCTCCTATAAAACTTCCCTTTTTAGCCCCTGGTAAACAGGCAAAAATCGCACTTCCACGGTGGGATATATATTCATTTAATTTATCCATTTTAGCTAGTCTTTGTTGGATAGGAATAAATTGCTTACTTGGCTTTCGCTGATAACCTAGGAACAACAATCCTGCATCAAAACTACCTGTTTTCTTATCCATCCCATCGGAATATGAAAAGGCTCTGCGAAGAATTTGCTCTGAGCCATCCCCAAGAGATAACCGTACATGCGAATCCGCAGGAATGGAATCAAGATCCACTTTGTCAAATTCATCTTTTTTCCCTAATGGAGCTCCACTATCACGATGTCGTCCAAATGTATTTTCCTGTTCCTTTAAATTGGTCCGGTCCCAAACTTCGATAAACATTTGAATTCGACGGACCACAAGGTAACTGCCATTCACCAGCCAATTAGGACCATCACCAGGCTGGACCCATACCTGCTCATTCATTTCTTTTTCACTATTTACATCAGGATTAATGGTGCCATCCTTGAATCCCATTAAATTTCTTGGTGTTTCATTTTTGGCATCAGCTTGTTTAGTCCGCTGGAAGCCCGTCTGTGCCCAACGTAATATCGCTTTCCCTCTAGCAATCCGAATGAGGTTTCTTACAGCATGGAATGCTACCTGCAAATCATCCGCACAAGCTTGGATACACAAATCCCCGCCAGTCCATTCTTCTTCTAAGGCATCTAGCGGAAATTTTGGGAGATCCACTAATTCTTTCGGCTGCTTATTTTTCAACCCAAACCGGTCTTGATTATCTTTTTGAAAAAGAGAAGGTCCAACTCCGAAGGTAATGGTTAAGTTTGATGCTGATAATCCAGCTGCCTCCCCCGTATCTTGTGGTGGCAAGAATTCATTCCCTGTGAGTTCGCCGATCGACTTCCCTTCTGTCATCAAAGCCGCCGCTTTTGTCCAGTCCTTAAACAGTTTGACCAACTCTTCTTTTTTCGAAGTGGTCACATCTAAGGAAACAAAATACACATGGTTTTGTGTTTTTGTCGTGATTCCGCTTTGGTGTTTACCATAAAAGGGGACGATATCCTTATCTGTTCCCGAAGTTGCTGCCTTGCTTTCCTGGATGGAAAGGATTCCGCCAAGACCAGATGCACCGAGAATCACTCCTACCCCGCCGATTCCAGCCGTTTTAAGGATATCGCGTCTCGAAACCTTTTTTTCATTTATTGTCTCTAAGCTGTTAGTCGTATTCGTTGTCAATTAAGACGCCTCCGTTACCATTCCAATTTGAGATAGCGGTTCTGCCAACGCATCAATCGCTTGGCTCAGTTCCTTCACTTGCGCTTCTGTTAATTCCGTATAAAGTTTATAGCCTTCACCGTTTTTATGCTGATTCAATAAAGCATACACATCATCAAAGCGATCCTGAATTTCTTTAGATACCTCTTCATCTTTTTCCTTTAAGGCCGGTTGGAGAAGCTTATAAATTTTTTCTGCCCCCTCTACGTTAGCTGCAAAATCATATAAATCCGTATGAGAGTAACGGTCTTCCTCCCCGGTTACTTTTGAAGTGGAAACCTCATTTAAAAGATCGACAGCTCCGGTAATTAGCAGATCAGGTGTCACCTCTACGGTATCTACCTTTGCACGTAAGAGGTTTACATCTTTCATCAGTTGGTCAGCGATTTGCTCATACCCCTTTGTTGTCTTGTCAATCCATAAACCTTTTTCAAGTTTATGGTAGCCGCCCCATTCTGCATCAGGTACGTCCCCTTCACGTGCATCGATTTTAGGATCGAGATCCCCAAATACCTCTGCAATCGGTTCTGCCCGTTCGTAGTGCATCCGTGCTGGTGCATATAGTTGCTTCGCTTTTTCTACTTCTCCATTTTTCACGGCAGTTGTAAAGGCCTCTGTTGCCTTAACAAATTCTTCGATTTCACCGATCGCGTACTCGCGGTATTCTTTTGATACACCTTCAAGAGCAACTGATGTTTGATTTTTTGTTTCTTTTACTTTTTCTGTTGTTGTAGTTTTCTCTGTATTTGAGCATCCGAATAGCAGACTGCTAGATAATAATAATGTTCCTGATACTTTTAATAGTTTCATATGTAAAAATCCTCCCGGTAGATGATAATGATTTTCATTATTAATATAATAACAGTAATTGAGAAGGATTTTCAATTACTTTTTTAAAAAAAGCTCAACTTACTATTAAACTCATGAAATTTGTTTAGGAGCTTTGTAGTGTGAATGGTAATAATGACAAGGGCTAATTAGTGGAGTCAACTAGTTACCATCAACCGTGAATATTTGCTTCAATAGGCAATAGTCACCTCAACTAGTTACCATCGACCGTGAAAATTGTCCTCAACGGACAATAGTCACCTCGACTTACGCATTTATAGCCTGAAAAAACAAAAAAACTATCCACTGTAGGGATAGTTTCTCGTTTTTATTTGATTAAAGAATGCTTAAACGCATAGATCACTGCTTGGGTTCGGTCTTGTACATTTAGCTTACTTAGGATGTTGCTGACATGGGTTTTGACTGTCTTAAGTGCGATAAATAATTCATCGGCAATATCCTGGTTGGCTTTTCCCTCTGCCATTAGCAGTAGGATTTCCAATTCCCGACTGGTCAGATCTTCGTGTGGCAGATGAGTATGTTTCTGGCGCATCTTCACCATCATTTTCCCCGTGACTTCCGGCTCAAGTACGGATTGACCATGGTATGTAGCACGAACAGCATTGGCAATTTCGCCCGCTTTAGAAGTCTTCAGCATATAGCTGGTTGCTCCCGCCTCCAGGGCTGGGTACACCTTCTCATCATCTAAAAAGCTTGTAACAATAATAACCTTTGCTTCCGGCCATTGTTCGATGATTTGCCTTGTTGCCTCAATCCCGTCCATTTCCTTCATAACCAAATCCATTAAAATGATATCAGGACGCAGTTCGAGTGCAAGCTCGACTCCTTTTTTTCCATCATCCGCTTCACCTACCACTTCAATGTCAGGCTGCGCGGATAAATAGGAGGAAACCCCGATTCTCACCATTTCATGATCATCAACAAACAAAACTTTAATCATACGCACCATCCCCATTTACCATCACCGGAATTTTCACTTCCAGCCTTGTCCCTTTATTTTTAACACTAATGACTTTTAGCGTACCGCCTACTTCAAGTGCCCGTTCATGCATATTTTGCATTCCGTAAGAACCAGCTTTCATTTCGTTTACCTCAAAACCAATTCCATCATCTACAATCCTAAGAATAGCAAAATCATCTCGTTTGACCATCAGGACCTCTAAGCTGCTCGCTTTTGAGTGTCTCAAGGTGTTCGAAATGGATTCTTGCAGAACCCGGAAAAGATGGTCTTCTACACCTTTATCTAACGGAAAATCTTCTACTTTCCAATTAATATCCATTGTTACCTTTTGAGATAATTCGATTAACAACTCTTCAATTCCTTCTTGCAGCGTTTTATTCTTTAAGGCAACGGGTCGCAAATGAAGAAGGAGTGCACGCATTTCAAGCTGGGATTGATGGATCATCTCTTCCACCAATTTCAACTGCTTTGCTTCGCGGTCATTTTCTGCCTCTTGTTTTGTTTCATTAATGGCGGACATCATCATTGATGCGGCAAAAAGTTGTTGACTGACTGAATCATGTAATTCACGAGCAAGACGGTTCCGTTCCTGCTCAATCATTTCTTGAATTCTTGCTTCCTGATCTTCTACTTTTTCAGTAGCTAACCGTTGGGACAGCTTAACTTGCTCTGACATTTGTTTACCAATTTTGTCAATCCGCTCGGCAATGGTTTGCATTTCTGCAATGGCAGGCTTCCCTTCTGCGTCCATTACTCGTCCCTGCTCTAATTGATGAAGGGAATGATCAATAGCAAGAAACTGTTTCCGCCAAAATAAACCAGAAACCGCACCCAAGAGAATCCCCATCACAATGCTGAAAGCAGGAATAAAAATAACAAATGGAATATCCATAAAATGCCGTTCCCACAATTCGGACCAGCTGTTTAATGGAAACACAATGGTAAAAATCGCTGCAACAATAAGGGCCATGAGAAACGAGCAAGCGACACTCCAGACTATCTGGCGCTGGGTTGTACTCATATCCTGCTCACCTCTAAATTCCCAACAATAAGTGAGGTAAAGATTTTCACCTTTTGCTCTGATTCCTCATAACCAGGAGTTTTTAATTGAAAAACTTGATTAAATATCTTTGGTTCATGGTTACCAAACACCATGGTTGAACCTACCACACAGGAGTGGTTAATGCATACATCTATTTCATATGGAACATGGATGTGAATATTGCCGATAAGGTTTCGAATGAAAATCACTGTTTCCCCTTTTGGCAGCATCGTGTAACTGAGGTCAATAACGGTATCCCCTATCCCCGTCTGGATGTTAACATCCTTCCATTCATACACACCAGTCGGTGTCTTCTGCTGACCTACTAACAAATTTTCAAACAGTGGTTCGACTTTTATGATGGTCTCTTCTTGCAGTGATGTTTCAGGTGTCTGAATATCCAGTGAAATTTTCTTTGGATTCTTTTTTGATTGTAGGTATTGAATAAAAAAGTGAAGTAAGATGGCTAATAGTAAAAATCGAAAGGTCATCATATTGAACACACTAATGACAAAGATGACAATTCCAGCTATAGTAAGAATTTTTCCTTTTTTTCTCCCGGCCTTCCTCCGACCTAAATATATAAACACGCTGGCGATAAAAAGGGAGAATATAAGCCCTTTGTTGAAAAATAAAATCTCCAACAACAAAATGACCACACCGATGATCACCAGCCATCCTAAATAATCATTTTTTGTATGTTTAAACATCGACTCACCCTCCCTTTTTATGCCTATGTATGTAGTCCTTGCGAATTTTTTATTGGGTAAAAGGCGTAGAAACCTACGCCTTCTTTAGAATACCATATTTGTTATTAAATGGACTTGCTTTCTTCTAATTTCATTTCTTTTTCCAGTTGAGCGATTCTTGCATCAATCGTATTACGATAATAAGAGCTGTTGACTTGATTCTCCAAACGATCGAGATAGTTCTCGATGTCTTTGAATTTTGAAAAAGCCGCATCGGAATACGTATTTGAATCAAGCACTTTGTTGATTCGGAGATTGGCGCGAGTGACGTTTTCACGTCCCATCAATTCCATTCTGCGAAGGTGCATATCCTTAAGCTTGTGCTTCATCTCTTCATATTTTCTTTCTAACTCCCCAAGTTGGCCTTTTACCTGTTCGAGTGAGGCACTTAGACGGCTTGCACGTTCAGCATATTGTTGATGTTCTGCAGCAGCAAATTCATATAGCTCCGTTTCTCCTGCTTTTGAAGCAACTTCCGCTTGGTGTTTTCTTTTTTCTGCTAATTCCATCGCTTGATGATATTCTCTTGTAAATTCATCTCTTAATGTATTTTGGCGTTCTAAAAGTTTTCTTACCTTTTCTGTTTCTTGCTCGGATTGGCGAAGGTATTGATTCAGTAAGGCAATTGGGTTGTGTTTTTCCTTGTTGTCTAGAGCCTCATGTAAATCAGCAGTAATCGTGTTTTTAATTCTTGTGAATAAGTTTGTCATTTTAAATTCTCCTTTAAATTTTAGTTTTTTTAAATTGGTTGTTGTTTTCCGCTCCAGGCGCTTCGCTTTCCGCGGGCGTGCCGGGGAGCCTCCTCGTCGCTTTGCTCCTGCGGGGTCTCCCCTGCCCCGTACTCCCGCAGGAGTAATCGCGTCCGCTCCAATCAACAGAGCACCAAAATCAACAATGGTTTCCAATTCTTAATAATTTTTTAGTTCATTCCACTGTTTTTCAAAATTGGTGAATGGATCTGATTCTTCTTTTTTCATGCTGTGCTTGTTCCCGTTCCATTTTTTATAGACGAGGTAAAGCACATAGGCTGCTCCTACTCCAATGATGGCTGGTGCGTTGTGAAGGGAAGCCACTAGGACGATGAGACCGATGATTCCAAGCCCAATTTTTCCTCCTGTAGATTCAGCCTTTATAAATTGTTTGAATATGAAGTAGAGAAGCACCAAGCTAACAAGTAACCCCACCATTGGACCGATTGTTGAAAGTAAGATGATAGCTGCTATCCCTCCAGCTACCAATAAACCGAATTTCTTCATTTTGTTTCACTCCTTTTCTTTTCTTGATTTCATCTTACCTTTTTTCTTTTGTTCTCATAATTGCGCCTGAGCTTGATTTTTATATCGGTCTCAAGACGTAGAAAGGGTCAGTCCCTTAAGCCTATCGCTTAAAAAACTGACCCTTTTTCATTATTTAAGTCTTATTTCGAGATAAACATTTGCACCCAATAATAGCCGTAAGAGCCGCCTTTGGCGTAGCCCACGCCAATACGGGTGTTGGAGCTTAAGATGTTGGCACGGTGGCCTGAACTGTTCATCCAAGACTGTACCACTGATGCAGGTGTCGTTTGACCGGCAGCTATATTTTCTGCAGCCGAACGATAGGAAATTCCAAAGTTCTTAATCATATCAAATGGGCTTCCATAGGTTGGGCTCGTATGGCTGAAATAGTTTTTATCGCGCATATCATTTGCCTTATAGCGAGCAACCCTTGATAGCTCCCAATCTGCCGTCATTGCCGGTAATCCATTTTTGGCACGTTCTTGATTGGTTAATTGAATGACTTGATTTTCTACACTCTTAATCGCATCGAAATTAGGGATGGTCACCTTTTGGCCAGGATAGATCAGGTTAGGATTTTTAAACTGCGGGTTCGCCGCAATTAACTCAGAGATTCCAACCTGATACCTAACAGCGATTTTCCAAAGCGAGTCTCCTGGCTGAACCGTGTAATATTGCTGAGCAAATGAGACGCTAGGAATACAAAAAAGAGATAGGAAGAACAACAAACTAATCCAAAAAGATTTTTTCATTTTTTCGCCTCCTCCGAATATATAATCTTGATTTCAGGCTCAAAATATACAAGGAACTAAAAAAATATATCATTTTGCCTGTTACAAATTGATTTTTTGGAGGATGAAGATTTGAAGGAAATTTCATGGATGACCTATATTATGTTAATTTTAGCGAGCTACCGCTTAACACATTTAATTGTCTTTGATAAGATTACCGAATTTATTCGCAGACCGTTTGTCAAAAAAGTGAAGGTAGAAACGCAGGATGGTACGGAAACAAAGGAAGTTCCCACTTCCATGTTTGGTTATCTTTTGAAATGCTATTGGTGTGCAGGCGTTTGGAGTGCCATTTTACTTGGCGGCGCCTATTTGCTTTTTCCAAGAGTTTCCTTTGTCGTTATATTAATCTTTTCCATTGCCGGCGGTCAGTCTATTATTGAGACCTTCGTGGGTGTCAATATTAAGAAGGTTGATTACTATTCAAACTTAAAGAAGAAAGACTAAATAAAAGCTTTGAAACATTGGTAAAATTAATCCCCCCTGAGCATATATTTTAGAAAAGTGGCTGGCTTAAAAGGAGTACGATTCCTTTGCATCTAAGACAGCCTCAATAAAAAAGGGGGATTTTCAATGGCTGTTTGGTGGGTCACAACCATCGGTTTTGTCCTTTGTCTTGGTTTTGTAGGTGGTACACTCTTTCATTTCCTACGAGGAGCACTCGATTCAGAGGATTCTACCCGAATCGATAAAATTAACTCCGATGAGGATTCCCTTTAATCTGGTTTGACCTGGAATCAGGTATGTATTAAGAAATTCTTTGAAATCATTTGAACTCATACACTGTTTTTCGGACCCTGAGTTACTCTCAGGGTTCTTTTTCCGTTCTAGAAAAATAAATTTGCGTTAACTACATGATTTTTTTAGTTTAGGAAAAATTATACATGTGATTATTACGAGCTGGAGGAATACATATGAGTTCATCTGAAAATACACCAAAGTTCCCGAAAACCTTTTGGCGTGAAATAGAATTTCCCTCTTATCCAAAATTAACTGAGGACCTCTCTGTGGATGTAGCGATTGTAGGTGCCGGAATTACCGGTGTTACGACAGCATATTTATTATCCATAGAAGGTTTAAAGGTTGCCCTTATAGAGGCAGGGAGTGTCTTAAATGGAACAACCGGCCACACCACCGCTAAATTAACAGCACAGCATGGGCTGATTTATGATGAATTGATCAATCATTTTGGAAAAGAAAAGGCAAGACATTATTTTGAATCACAGATGGATGCTATTCAATTTGTCGAAAGTACGGTACAGGAAAAAGGAATTGATTGTGATTTTAGCAAAGAAGATGCCTATATTTATGCCGTGACAGACGAGTATTCAGAAAAGCTGAAAATTGAATGGGAAGCTTACAAAAGTTTGGGAATTGATGGTGCTTTGAAAGACTCTATTCCCTTTAATATTCAAACAACAGCAGCCCTAATGATGAGCAATCAAGCCCAGTATCACCCACTCAAATTTCTAAAAGCTTTGCTAGAAGAAGCTGTAAAGGCAGGCTGCATGGTATACGAGAACACAACGGCTGAGGATATCGAAGACGATTATTCCGAACCTAAGGTGGTAACGAAGGATGGGCAAAGAGTAAGCTGTAAGCACGTAATCGTGGCCTCCCATTTTCCTTTTTATGATAAGCCTGGGCTTTATTTTGCAAGGATGTATGCAGATCGTTCGTATGCCATTGGCCTGAAGACGGATAAAGAGTATCCAGGTGGAATGTATATTAGTGCAGACAGCCCATCTCGTTCGATTCGGTATACACCTTATAACGGGGAGAAATTATTAATCATCGGTGGTGAAAACCACAAAACGGGTCAGGGCGTCGATACATTAAAGCATTATGAAGCATTGGAAGCATTCGCTGAAGAGGTATTTGGGATTAAGGAGTATGAATATCGGTGGTCTGCTCAGGATCTAGTGACCCTTGATAAGCTGCCATATATTGGGGAAATCACATCTGGACGTGAACATATATTAGTAGCTACAGGTTATAAAAAGTGGGGTATGACGACGGGAATTCTTGCCGGTCAATTGCTATCGGATTATGTCATGCAACGAGGCAATCCTTACCAAGAACTCTACTCCCCTTCACGCTTTCAGGCAGATCCAGATTTATCGAATGCCCTCACAACCAATGCTGATGTTGCCAAGCATCTCTTGAAGGGTAAGCTTGAAATCGTTGAGAAGATTACCGATGATCTTCAAGATGGTGAAGGCGCGGTTGTTATGTATAAAGGAAAAAGAGCAGGTGCCTATAAGGATAAGAATGGTAAGCTTTATATTGTGGATACTACTTGTACTCATTTAGGGTGTGAATGTGAATGGAATCATGCCGAAAAATCATGGGATTGTCCATGCCATGGTTCTCGTTTCTCGTATGCCGGCGATGTAATCGAAGGCCCAGCAAGAAAACCACTGGATCTGCTTGAAAAAGGTTAAGTTTTAGAGAGTGGAGTTTGTGGCTATTAGTTTGGATGAAGGACATTTTCATTGTGCTCGTTCTTGGTTTTGTCCTTCATCCCCTTGATGAAGGACATTTTTCATGTGTCCCCGCTTGGTTTTGTCCTTCATGAGCTTGATGAAAGACATTTTCTATGTGTCCGTGCTTCGTTTTGTCCTTCATCCACTTGATGAAGGACATTTTCCATGTGTCCCCGCTTGGTTTTGTCCTTCATGAGCTTGATGAAGGACATTTTCTAGGTGTCCGTGCTTCGTTTTGTCCTTCATCCACTTGATGAAGGACATTTTCTAGGTGTCCGTGCTTCGTTTTGTCCTTCATGAGCTTGATGAAGGACATTTTCTAGGTGTCCGTGCTTCGTTTTGTCCTTCATAAGCTTGATGAAGGACATTTTCTAGGTGTCCGTGCTTCGTTTTGTCCTTCATCCACTTGATGAAGGACATTTTCTAGGTGTCCGTGCTTCGTTTTGTCCTTCATCCCCTTGATGAAGGACATTTTTCATGTGTCCCCGCTTGGTTTTGTCCTTCATGAGCTTGATGAAGGACATTTTCTAGGTGTCCGTGCTTGGTTTTGTCCTTCATCCCCTTGATGAAGGACATTTTTCATGTGTCCCCGCTTGGTTTTGTCCTTCATGAGCTTGATGAAAGACATTTTCTAGGTGTCCGTGCTTCATTTTGTCCTTCATCCCCTTGATGAAGGACATTTTCCATGTGTCTGTACCTGGTTTTGTCCTTCATCCCCTTGGCTCCCGAGACCCTTAAGGGAGTAAAAACAAAAATGCACACGCGATTTCACGAAAAATGAAATCACGTGTGCATGATTAAATCCTTTTTATTTACTATTCGGGCGGTTATGTTTGATCGCTTCGCCGGTTGTAAACTCAACCAGCTCCTCGCTCATAACCATTGGCTTTTTACGATTGTTATTACGGTTTGCATTCTGATTTCCCAGTTTCTGTCTACCCACACTTACCAGCTCCTTTTCGAGAAATAAGAAATACAATGATAGTATGGGTGAAAACAAATCAGCTTATTCTTATTTAAGGATAGGGGCTTTTCTACATTTTGTCATCTGTTCATAAGTATAAGCTACTTCAATTAACAGTGGCTCACTATACGCCGTTCCTGCAAACGTAATGCCTACAGGTTCCCCTACAGCTGTAAATCCAGCAGGAACAGCAATCGATGGATATCCCGCCTTTGCGCTAATATGTGACCCTTCTTCACCAGGGAAAATGATGACATCCAACTCATATTTTTCTAAAGCATAATCAATCCCTTGCTTCGTCGAATGATACAGATCAAACTCCAATGCATCAAGATAAGCAGCCTCCGTTAGCCTACCACTCGTGCCTTCTGATTCAAGCAATACTGCTTGCCCATATTTAAGCATTTTTTCCTCATCCTTCTGATTAAACTCAATCAGATCAGCAAGTGATCGAATACCAGCAGAAGGGTGCAACTGATTCAAATAGGCATTTAAATCTGGCTTAAACTCATAAGTTAACACATCATACTTCCATTCCGCTTTTGCAGAAGGAATCTCAATATTTTCAACAATCTCTGCTCCTGATGCTTTCAACACTTCTAAAGCAGAAGACACAACCGCTTGCTTCTCTTTACTTAAAAGCTCCATGAATCCATCGACTGCAATTCCAATTCTTTTACCTTTAAGTCCTTCTTTTAAAAGGAATTCCGTAAAGTCAAAGTGATTAAACGGATTTGTTTTCGTAATAGGATCCAGTTCATCCTTTCCACACAAGGCATTTAGCAGAATGGCCGCATCTTGTACCGTCCTAGCCATCGGTCCAGCGGTGTCCTGTGTATGCGCAATCGGAATAATCCCTCTTCTGCTAATTAATCCCACTGTTGGCTTAATTCCTACAAGAGAGTTTTGACAGGATGGGTTCAAGATTGAACCGGAGGTCTCCGTCCCTACTGCAGCGGCTGCAAAATTGGCCGCTATTGCAGCTCCTGATCCAGCACTAGAGCCACCGACATCAAAGGTTCCTGGTCCATATGGATTGAGCACCTGACCGCCTCTTGAACTATAGCCGCTTGTCATTCCATATGACATAAAATTAGCCCACTCGGTCATATTAGTCTTTCCAAGAATAACTGCTCCGGCTTTTCGTAGCTGCTCTGCAACAAAAGAATCCTTTACTGCAATCGAATCCTTTAAGGCTAGAGATCCCGCACTTGTATGCATTTTGTCGTGAGTATCAATATTATCTTTAATTAAAATGGGTATTCCATGTAATTGGCTGCGCGGGCCATTTTCCCTTCTCTCCGCATCCAGCGCTTCTGCAATTTGCAAAGCATCTGGATTAATTTCAAGGATCGAATGCAGCTTTTGATCATATAGTGAAATTCTATGTAAGTACATGAGTACCAATTCTTTTGATGTAAGCTCACCGCTATCCAACTTCTCTTGGATTTCACTGATGGTTACTTCCTCAAGCCACTCATCATGCATTTGTTTTAATTTTACGTTTTCCATTGTCTTCCCCTCCAATTCTTTTTACAATTCAAGATAAATGGTCTAAATCCTTTTCTCGAGGCAAAAAAAAGCAGTGGAGCCTCCACCGCTTTTTTGGGGACAGTCCCCCGGCGCTTTAGCGCAGTGGGGGACTGTCCCCCACTATCTTGTTCTTTGTTTTTCATCAACAATTTTGCCTTGATAAAATACTCTCTTTTCAAGCGGAACATTTAGCTCTCGACAATAACGCTTAAGCTCTCTTTCTTCTCGTTCTGTAACAAGAGAGATTACTGTTCCATTTGCACCCATTCTTCCTGTTCTACCTGCTCTGTGGACATATTGAGCAATGTCCTTTGGTGAATCAATCTGAACAACATGGGTTACTCCCTGAATATCAAGTCCTCTTGCTGCTACATCCGTCGCAATAAGCATATTCATTTTACCATCACGGAACGATTTTAAAGCCGCCTGACGCTCCAGTTTCTTCATGTCACTATGAAGAATGCCGATGGAAAGCTCCTTAAAAAGTAATTTTTCTTTCAATACTTGAATCTCACCAATATCATTAATAAACGCAAGAGACTTGCTATTCTCTAAGCGGACAATTTTTTCAAGAAGCTTGATTTTATCTCTTGGTTCACATAGAAAATAAATATGTTCTACCTCTCCAGAGGAAGCTATTTCATCCTTTTCAATGCGTAGAACCTCCGGATCCTTTGTAAGATCCTTTGCTAATTTTTCTGTTACTGCTTTCATCGTCGCAGAGAATAAAACCACTTGACGGTCATTCATCGTTGATTTAACAATGTTTTGAACTGTGTTTAAATGCTCTGGAATGAGCAACTGATCGCCTTCATCAAGGACAACCAATTTCACTTCGTGCATTTTCACCTTTTTCTGTTTAATTAGTTCAAGCAGACGGCCAGGTGTAGCAAAGATGACTTGGGGACGCTTTTTTAATTTTTCCAGCTGGCGTTTCACGTTTGCCCCACCAATAATGGATGTGCCCCTGATTCCGCTTCCTTCTGACCATTTTTGAAATTCCTGATACACCTGCATGACTAGTTCTTGTGAAGAAGCTAATACAACAGCTTGTAGTCCTTGCACATTCGTATCTATTTTATGTAACAGTGGTAGTAAATAAGCAAGTGTTTTACCTGTTCCTGTTGGTGACTCAGCGATTAAATCTTTTCCTTCCAAAATCAGTGGAATTGCCGATTCTTGGATTGAAGTCGGAGTTTGAAACCCTGATTTTTCCCATGCCTCCTGCAAAATAGGCTTTAACGTATTTAACATATTGTACTCCTTTATTAATACTCGTTTTTCTTATTATTTGTATTTATATATCGTATTGATACTATCTTAATTACCTTGGAGTGTCTACAATCAATGTAGTTAATTAATAGGAAGTATTCATATAGAGGAAAATCCATGCAGCATGAATCACAAGGACGGAAAAATATAAAACACAGGTGGATAGTAAAAGAGCCTTTGTCCATCCCTTTAATGGCCGTAAATAGAACAATCCTAATAATAGCAGTGGAAGAGATATTTTAATCAAATAGAAATAAGACCAGCTTTTACTAATAACCACCTTCATCACTGGATTTCCTTCCGTAACAAATCCAGAAGCAATCCCAAAGTGAGTTAAAACAGCATCTAGCAGCCCAGCGACCAGTAGGAATATACAAAATCTCATTGGCTCCCCCTTTAAACCAAAATTATATTAGTAACCAGTTTATCTACTTATACTTATGCTAATACATTCTCAATCAAATGTTCTTATTAACGAACGACTGAGTGGAATAATAGGGCTGCTTCTATAGCAACCCCCATCTCATAAATAAAAATCAATTGACATATCTTCCGCTTTCAGGCCTGCCGATCTCACTAAAATGTTCAACCAAGTAATGAAGATTTTCTTCTAATTCTTCCCCACTCATTGGCAAACCGTGTCCAGTAACAGCAATCTGAGGCTTTAGCGCTTCAAGTTTTTTTACCGATTCATAAGCGGCATCCCAATCGGTCGTGTAGTATTTGGGCGGTCCACTGATTTCTTTGGCCTGTGTCATTACCTTATAAAGCGACTCCTGTTTGACCGTTACAAACGCATCACCGGCAATTAGCATCCTATCTTGTTCACGGAAAAGTGAAACATGGCCAGGTGTATGGCCAGGTGTATGTATCCATTGCCAATTAGGCATAAATGGCACAGAGCCATCCGAAGGAAGTGCGTTTACGAGCGAACTAATATTAATCCCATGATTAGGGAACATAGGTGATAACTTAGCCACTAAACCACTGTCCACACTTGGATCTCCTGGAGGATAATCCTTCTGTCCAGTTAAATACGGAAGTTCCTCTTCGTGCGCATAAACAGGGACATTCCAGTCTTCTAATAAGGCAGCAATCGAACCAACATGATCAAAATGGCCATGAGTTAAGATAATCGCTTTGGGAATCGCATGCTCGCCGAATCTTTCTTGGACCATTTCCTTTATTTCTTCTGCTGACTTAGGCATACCAGCATCAACGAGTACAAATTCATTTGTCTCATTTGGGTTTCCCACCAGGATCAGATTGACAATCTGGTCCGTATAACTAAAGACATCTGGAAGAACAGCTATACCAACGCCATTGCCGATGGATGACATCGGAAGAAACGTATTCTCAAATTTGCTATCTTTTTCGATTTCCAAATGTATTCCTCCCTTTTTGCCTAGTATTAATCTGAGAGGAAAAATTATTACAGTATCTATTTTTTTATGTCATTCCTTTTTAATTATATATTATAAAGCACGTTTTCGTTCTTAATAAGTGTAATTTTATAAAAAAAGAAACTGCTTTCAATGATCAGTTCCTTATTTTTGAAAAAAATTGATTTATATCAAGCAAAATAGGTCTTAATTTCGAAAGGTTTGTGAACTTTACATGCAAATTGATATAAAAAGAAGAAAATGGTGATAGAATGACAACAGTTAAATAACAATATAACGGAGTTGAAAATGATGTTTAATAAGATATCTTTAATCACTGCTCTGTTGTTTTTTCTATTAGGAACGAATGTGTTTGCCCATTCCCATTTAGAAGATTCATCTCCTAAAGATGGCGCAGTGCTTACTGAATCATTGAAAGAAATTACGCTTACGTTTGAAACAAATTTAGAACCGACAAGTACATTTACATTGGCTGATGCAAACCGTGCAACTATTGCTCTACCAGTTGAAATTAAAGGCGACCAGTTAGTTGGTGTTTTGCCTGAGGATCTTGCAAACGGATTTTATTCAATACACTGGAAGATTATTGGGACAGATGGACATCCACTTGAAGGAGACCTTTCTTTTACTGTACAATTGCCTGAGACAAGTAGCTCAACAGCCCAAGTTAGTAGTGCGGATTCAGCAACTGAAAAAGATGAGCAAACATCAACTGAAGAGGCTAAACCTACAAACACAGTATCCTCATCCAAGTCGACTGATGGGAAAGAACAGGCTGCTTCTATACCTACAACAGCTAGTCCTTCTGAGCCATCTTTCAAGGATTATGTCATCCCGTTTTCTGTTGCCTTCATTATTATTGTTGGCTTAGGGAGCTATTGGTTAATTTTTAGAAGGAAGCATGCCTAAATGTTAATTTTGAATGTACTGAGTGAAGCTTTGCTTTATTTATGTTTTTCATTGTTGCTCGGAAGTTTTATTATCAATCTTGTACCCGAAAACTACCGTCCTGAGATTAAGATCTCAAAAGGGGTTATCCTGGGGGCAGTTCTAGGAATTGCCCTTTTTTCCTTTGTGCCTGTTCTAAGGATTATTCTATATTTATCTGAGGGCGGGTTGGGATTAGGGAGCACACTGCAATCGGTGTTAACTAACTTTGAGTCAGGTAAAGCCTGGATTAAAACAGGAATCCTTTCGATCATATTGTTTATATTTCTTCTCCCTATTAAGGTGGAGCGGAAACTTTACTTATCTATTACTGGTTTAATTCTGACACTTGCATTGATTGGAACCATCGGCTTGTCCAGTCACGCCAGTTCACTATCTAAATGGCCTGGTTTTTTTACTCACACCGCTCACTTACTAGCTGTTAGCACTTGGATTGGCGTTTTGATAATCGTCAGCTGGTTCTCAAAAAACCATGACAATTGGCTGAAGTTTTTAACATGGTTTACTCCCCTGGCCGTGATTTGCTTTCTTATTACAATCATTACTGGGATTGCCTTAATGACCTTTGTGATGGATGTAAAGGACTATTCGAATACATGGCCATTATCTTACGGGCAAGCTCTCTTGGTTAAACATTTAACGATTGTACCATTACTCGTATTTGCTTTTATTAACAGTGTAGTTGTTCGGAAAAAGCTAGCCACTGATTCGACCTTTAACCCACTTTCATGGGCCAAGCTCGAGAGTGTCATTGTGTTACTACTTTTTACTGTTACCGGAGCACTAGGACAGCAATCTCCACCGCATGATATATTAATTACACTAAAAACAGAGGGTGTCTCATCGCTTTTTAGCTTTTTTCATTCGAGTGAAGTTGTTTTTCCGTTACATGTAACACTTGGTCTTGGATCCGTAAGTTTGTTACTAGTCGCCATGTTTTTTCTCATATTAATGGTCATTATTTTTGTAAAAAGAGCTCAAAAGAGTCTAACCATTATGATGAGTGCCTTATTTATTTTCACGGCCTATGTAGCATTGATGTTAAGCATAAAATAAAAAGTTTGCATGTTAATTTCCACTCCAGGCACGAGCGGTTCGCGGGCGTGCCGGGGAGCCTCCTCTTCGCTTACGCTCCTGCGGGGTCTCCCCTGCCCCGTACTCCCGCAGGAGTCTCCGTGCCTTCCGTTCCAATCAACAGTGTACCCAAATAAACAATGAACTTGAACATAGCCAAATAAAAAGAAGAAGCGCGAGTCTGCTTCTTCTTTTTCATTTTCAGTTTTTACGAAGGATTGCGCGGACTGGACTTCCGTCTCCCTCAACTAAAGGTAATGGCAAAGCGATGAGTTCATAATCACCAGGTTCGATCTCATCGAGGAGGAGTGATTCTAGGATGTGAATTCCTTGTTGGTTTAAACTGTGATGGGCAAACAGTTCTTTGCTGTCTATTGGATCTACCGATGGGACATCCAGACCGATAAGCCTAATACCCTTCTCCGCTAAAAATGGAGCCAAATCCGGCTCAATATGGGGTATCTTCTCCGGAAATTGATCGGGATTCTTCCAGGCAAGGGTTTTAAATATGATTCTCGTAACACCATCAAGATTGATATCTTTTACATCGGCTGCTCCAATACTATCTTTCCCTGCCATGTCTACTACTCTTGCAGGCCCTATGTATAATGAAAGGTCTAACTCTATGATTCTTTTCCCATTGTTATCAAAATGAAACGGAGCATCGACATGTGTACCTGTATGGGTGCTCAATTCCAATCTCCCAACATTAACCGAGCCGCTTTCCTCCATCGGCCACGAAACTTCATATTGAAAAGGAGTATCCCCAGGCCACACCGGCATTCCATTGACCAACTTTCTAGAAACATCGTAAATCCTCATAAAATTCACTCCTTCTATTTCCAATGGTATTTATTCACATTATTTCACATAGCCCTTATCTTTTTCTATTGTTATTTTTAACTTCTTTGAAAAAAAAGGCAGGAGTAACCTCCTGCCTTCAACTCAATGAAACGATCTCCAAAATCCTCCAGCTTGATTAAGGATACTCTTCAATTCGTCAAATGGAATCGTAAAAGTGGGGAATCCCGCAGCAAAGGCTGCAATTTCATAAGGCTTAAAGTAAATATTTAAACCTTTCTCATTAATAAAAAAGGGCTGGTCTTCCTTTATTCCATGAAAATCATCAGGTGTGATGTAGGAATATTGATCATCGTTTTTGATTTTGTTTCCAATGAAGTCACTGATGATTTTTACGAACGGACTCCCCTTCTTGAACAAATCCTTTAACTGATACATTGTCCCGGTTTTAAGGTTTATATGAGCATATTTGGAAATAGGCATACCATGAGCCGCACAAGATACATAATCATACCCGGTAATTTCAATTATCAGTAAATCTTTTTGATAAAAAGGGAGCTCAAAATCACCATCATAGCTGGATTCCAGCTGTGTATGGGAAGGTACTGACTTTACACCAGCAAGCTTTGCTAAGGCTGCATTCACGGCTGCCTCATTAGGAATCCCTCGTAGTTGTGGATAGTAAACTAAATAATCTTTATTGGGTCGATATTTTTGTTCTAAAATGAAGTACTGCTTGGTTAGGGGGATCATAGTGTTTTGCTTCCATACTAAATCACCGTTAAGACTAAAATATTGTAATCGCATATCGACTTCACTCTTAATCATTGTTTTCTCAATTTGCAATGTGCCAATCCCGTTAACCAATGGCAGGTGCTTCGCTCGCCTTCCACTTTTATCAATAAAGAAAGTATGTTGGTCATCAGATACAGAAGCCACCCCTTCTTCAAAGGTTGTGATTTCATTAAAAATAAAACCGGTTAGAATATGTCCTTCAGAATCCCCCAACGCATAAATAAACTTGATACAGGGCTGTTCTGGCTGCCTTTCCTTACCAACGGCAAACCGGTTTTCCCCTAGATTGATAAGATAATTGTAGTTTGGTTTTATGACAAAATGCCCTTTTTGATCAATTAACCCGTAGCGTGCTTGGTTACCCTCAGACACAGAAACAATGGCACGCCCATCTATGAATGGTTCTGCATCAGTAAAACGAGGTTCTATAACGATTCTTCCTTCTTCATCGATAAATCCAAATTTCCCATCTTCCGTTTTCTTGAATGCTAGTAACCCTTGACCATACTGACCGACGAATGCATATGGAAAGGATTTCAGCACCTTTCCAGTTAAATCAATTAACTGAAAGGTCCCTTCCTTCGTTTTTACAATTGCTTTTCCATCCTTAAAATCACTTGTAGAAACATAAATTAGGGGAATGACTTCCTTACCTCTTTTGTTCAAGTAACCATATTCATACTGGCCGTGTTCATCCTCTATCGCTGCTGAGACGCGCCCCTCCTTATAATCTGGGATAATAACAGAATAGGCTTTTTCGGTGATTTCCTTGCCGCTCTCATCAATTACCTTAGTCCCTTGACGGTCATTAACAATGGCTCGGCCTTCTGAAAACGGCTGAATCGTATCATATTTTGGTTTTACGATAAAATAACCCTTTGCATCAATGACACCTGATTGATTCCCCGATCTAACGATGGCGAGCCCATTCTCTTGAAAGTCTCTAGCCTCATCATAAATGGCAGGAAGGACAAATTTTCCTTTCGCATCAATATAACCCCATTTAGTTCCGCCTATTTTTTTGATCGGTGCAGGAAACAAATAAACGGCTCTTTCCTCTTGTGCAATAGAGAAGTCCTGAACGGTTCTGTTAACCATTTCGTTTGTAGGGGGATAATAAAACCAATACTGTCCGTTATAGTTTTTCAACACAAATAAATAAAGCTGCTGATGGTATCGGTACAGTCCGAATACTTCATTTATTCCATCACGGTCTAAATCTTCCCAGTGAAGTACTGCTCTACTATCTCGATAATACAATTCTGCACCAACTGGGAGATAAGGAATAATCCAAATTGCCAAATCTTTGTCACTTCCAAACATCATGATTCACCCAATTTTACTTTTCTATATATATATGAAAAAGGGTGGGCTTTGTGTTTTTAGAAAAGAATTGACGTTTAAAAGCTCCAAAACTAAAAAGAGACAAAATTAGACTGGTGTCGAATTTTGCCTCTATTCTAGCATCATATTTTATACATAATGACAGGCTACATAATGACCCGCTTCCACTTCACGGTATTCTGGTACTTTTTCAGCACAAAGGTCAGTCGCGATTGGGCATCGTGTCCGAAATTTACAACCTGAAGGTGGATTGATCGGGCTTGGAATGTCTCCTTTTAAAATAATCCGTTCTCTCTTAGCAGTAGGATCTGGAATGGGAACTGCCGATAAAAGGGCTTTTGTATATGGGTGCAATGGACGATCAAATAACTCTTCCTTAGGAGCTAATTCGACAATATTCCCTAAATACATAATGGCAATCTTCGTACATAAGTGCTCTACTACACTTAAGTCATGAGAAATAAACAGATAAGAAAGTCCATTTTCTCGTTGCAAGTCACTAAATAGATTAATAATTTGCGCCTGAATGGATACATCAAGGGCTGCCACCGGTTCATCCATAACAATAAACTCTGGATTCAGAGCCATTGCACGGGCAATGACAATACGCTGGCGCTGCCCCCCGGAAAATTCGTGGGGATAGCGATCAATATGAAAGGGAGACAAACCGCACTTTTCCATTACCTCTAATACACGCTCACGCACTTCTTGTTTAGAAACAAGGCCGTGTTGTACCATTGCTTCGCCAATTGCGTCTCCAACCCTTATTCTTGGATTTAATGAACTGAACGGATCCTGGAACACTAATTGTGTTTCAGTGCGGAGATGACGAAGTTCCTTTTTCGATAAGGAAAAGACGTCTTTTCCCTTAAATTTCACTTCCCCATCTGTTTTATCATGGAGACGTAAAATGGTTTTACCAATGGTAGATTTGCCGCTTCCTGATTCTCCTACAAGCCCGAACACTTCCCCTTTTTCTATGGTAAAACTGACTCCATCAACCGCTTTAACGGAGTCTCCTAATTTCTTAAACATTCCTTTTGAGGAAGAATAATATTTTTTCAGATTATGAACCTCTAACAATGTTTCACTCATCGATTAGCACCTTCCTCATATAACCAGCAGGCTGCTTTTTGTCCTTTAGTAACCTCCGTTAAAGCAGGTTGTTTCATACGGCAAATATCCATTGCATGCTCACACCGATCGACAAAATAACAAGACTCATTTAAATCTACTAAATTTGGTACTTGGCCTGCAATGGTATAGAGGCGATCCTTCCGTTCACCAATGACAGGTTTAGCCTTCAATAAACCTTTCGTATACGGATGCTGTGGGTTAGCAAAAAGTTCAAGAACAGGTCCTTCTTCAACAACCTTTCCAGCATACATTACAACAACATAATCAGCCATCTCTGCTACAACGCCAAGATCGTGGGTAATCAATAATATGGAAGTGTTAAATTCCTTTTTTATATCACGTAACAAATCCAAAATTTGTGCCTGTATGGTTACGTCTAGTGCAGTCGTTGGTTCATCGGCAATGATAAGCTTTGGATTACAGCTAAGGGCAATGGCAATCATTATCCGTTGCAACATCCCACCGCTTAGTTCATGGGGATAGAGATTGACGATTTTTTCAGCATTCGGGATGCCCAGCATCGTAATCAATTCCATCGCCTGTTTATACGCATCCTTCTTACTAAGTAATAAATGTTCCTGGATTGGCTCAATCATTTGTTCGCCAATTGTGAATACGGGATTTAACGAAGTCATGGGCTCCTGAAAGATCATGCCAATTTCATTACCCCTTAGACGGCGGATATCCTTTTTATTTAAATTCAGCAAGTTTTTCCCGGCAAAGTTAATTTCGCCACCTTCAACTTTTCCGTTTTCAGGAATCAACTGCATTAAAGATAATGCAGTAATACTCTTCCCACAACCTGACTCGCCGACAATACAAACCGTTTCCCCTTCACGGATCGCAAAGCTGACGTCATTTACTGCTTTAACGACGCCGTTTTCCGTGTAAAAGTTTGTTTGGAGATGATTTACTTCCAACAGCATCTCATTCATACCATTTCCCTACCTTCTCATTTTCGGATCAAGCGCGTCCCTCAATCCGTCTCCTAGTAAATTAATTGAAACAACCGTTAGAAAAATAGCTGTTCCTGGTGGAATCCAAAGCCATGGCCGTTTTCTAAAATCCATGAAATTATTAGCCGCATCCATCATATTCCCCCATGATGGTGTTGGCGGAACAACGCCCAGCCCTAGAAAACTTAGTGCAGACTCACTCAAAATAGAGCCCGCAACATTTAAAGTTGCTACAACAAGAAGAAGCGGCACCGTGTTCGGAATAAGATGATGTAAGATTTTACGACGGTCAGATAAACCGAGTACTTCTGTTGCTTGCATAAATGGCTGTTCCTTTAATGATAAAATTTGTCCTCTTACTAGACGTGCAAGGCCTGGCCAGCCCACAAAGCTGAGCATAATCATAATAATATAAAGACGGTATTCAGTGGGTACTTTCCATTCAGATAAAATGGCCGCCAATATCAAGAGAAGCGGCAAGCCGGGAATGGACATAAGAATATCAGCTATACGCATGATAACCATATCAACAATGCCGCGATAGAACCCGGAAATCGCCCCTAACAATGAACCAATCAATACCGATAAAAACATCGCAGCAATCCCAATGGTTAACGAGATTTGTCCTGCCATCATTAATCTGGTTAGGACATCCCGCCCATAGTTATCCGTGCCAAGCCAATGTGCGCTACTTGGAGGCTGGTTCATATCCGCTACATTCGTCCGATCAAGGATATAAGGAGAAAAATGCGGTCCGATAAAACTAAGCAAAAACATAAAACATAAAAAGAATAAACTGACTATGGCTAATTTATTCTTTTTCAAGCGGCGATACGTTTGCTTCCATAACGAAGGTGATTTTACAACTGTCTTCGTCTTTTGTTTATTTACAATGGGATTTTGTGTTTCCACACTAATTCCCTCCCTATTTCAATCTAATTCTTGGGTCAACAGCCGCGTAGGTTACATCCGCTAAAAAGTTTCCGATGATCGTTAAGCAGGATAAAAACATCGTAAATGCCATCAGAACAGGGTAGTCACGGAAACTAACAGATTCCAGCTGGATTCTTCCAACACCAGGCCAATTGAATATTTGTTCCATAATTATTGCTCCGGAAAAAAGCCCCGGCAATTCAAAAGCCAGCAGCGTAATCGCTGGGAGTATAGCATTTTTTAAAGCATGTTTAAAAATAACGACACGTTCCTTCAGTCCTTTAGCTCGAGCTGTTCGAATATAGTCTTGACGGATCACCTCGAGCATCCCTGTTCGAAAATACCGCGTTAACGAGCCAATGCTAAGGAGTGTTAGGATGATAACAGGAAGAATCATGTGCTTGCCAACCTCAAGAAGATGAGCAAACCCTGTACTATTACTTCCAGTATCAATCATTCCCCCTATTGGTAGGATTTGGAGGTCCACTCCGAACCATTTAATAAAGAGTAAGCTAATAAAAAAGGATGGAAATGACATGGCAGCAAAGACAAAAAAAGTCACAAAACCATCAAACCAAGAGTATTGCTTGATAGCGGAGAGGACCCCTGTTACTAGAGCAATCGACCAGGTTAAAAGTAAAGCAAAAATGGCTACAAAAAACGAATTCCAAACATACTTATTTAACAGCGATAAGACCTGTTCCTGATGCTTTAATGAGTAACCAAAATCACCGTGCAAAGCATTTCCAAGCCATGTAAAGTACCTATGTAACACAGGTTGGTCTAATCCATAGAGCGCCTTTAATTCTTGAGCTCTTTGCGGGGTTAAGTTGATATTAGAATCAATGTAGTCACCTGGCAGCATGGCAAACAAAAAGAATATAATAAATGATGTTCCAAATAAAATCACAATCATTTGTAAAAAACGTTGTAAAACATACTGTTTCATTAATTGTCCCACCTCACAAATAAAGTGCCTAGCTTATCGCTAGGCACTTTATTGATTACTTTTTAATCGAAATGTTTGGCAAGCTAGCGCTGATGCCTGTATAGTTATCAGGATTTAAACCTTGAATTTGACCACTGATTGCTCTTGCACTTTGACGGTAATGAATAAGAATAACCGGTGGATTATCATTTAATTCTTTATAAAGGTCATGATAGATACCTTTACGTTTTTCAATATCTAAGGTATTTAATCCCTTTTGAATTAATTCATCTACTTTAGGATTAGAATAGCCTGCAGCGTTATTCGGGTTATTCGTCGCAAATTCTTCTACAGGATCACTAGGATCTAAGATTTGCGAAGTTGATACTGCCGCAAGGTCATAATCCTTGTCGTTTAATTTGGCAACTAATGCATTAAAGTCCATAATCTCGGGCTCAAATTTAATACCGATATCTTCATAGTTTTCTTTTGCAATCGGGATGATTGGGTCATCAGCAGTTCTCGTTAAATAATGAATAACGAATGGTTTGCCATCCTTTACACGAATACCATCTTTGCCGGCCTTCCAACCTGCTTTATCAAGTAATTCCTTTGCCTTTTTTGCATCAAATTCATACTTGTTAATATCTTTTTCGTCATATGCCCATGAAACTTTAGAAACGGGAACGTTTGCTACCTCACCATAACCTTTAAATTTCACATCCACAATCTTTTGGCGATCCAATCCATAAATAAGGGCCTGCCTTACCTCTTTATCCTTGAACTGTGGTCGTGAATTGTTTACATAAATAAAACCAAAATCATTTACTGGCCCAACTTGGATATTCGCAAATCCTAAGCTTTTCAATTGTTCTACTGTATCATCATCAGCGGAGAAACCTGCATAATCAAGTTCGCCAGTTTCAAACAATTGGAGAGAAGTCGCAGTATCTATCACTTTAAAAATGAGGTTTTTCGTCTTTGGCTTACCAGCAAAGTAATTTTCATTTGCTTCATAACGAATTTCTTGACCAGGAACATATTTTACAAACTTGTATGGACCTGCACCAAGTGGTTTTGAATAAAGATCTTTTAAATAATCAAGTTTCCCATATTGATAGTCTTTTCCGTAATATGCTTTTGATAATACTTGGCCGCCCAAAATCAGCAACGACTTCGCATTTACTTTTTCAGTCGTAATTTTAATTGTCTCTTTATCAATTACTTTAATTCCTTCGATTGTTTTAGCCTTACCTTCTTTATATTCCTTACCACCTTTAATAGCAGCAAGTGAAATATCTTGGTAACCTGCATATGCTGGATCATAGAGAAGTGTTAAAGTGAATGCTACATCATCCGCTGTTAGCGGTGAACCATCACTGAATTTTAATCCTTTTCTTAAGTGGAATGTGTATGTAAGTTTGTCGTCTGATACATCCCATTTTTCTGCAAGGATTCCTACTGGCTTCCCTTCTTTATCTAAGTTAACTAATGGCGCAAAGATAGGATCTGTTGCATTTCCATCCCAGCCATTTTCATAAAAATATGGCAAGAAAACTCCACCAGGTGCTGATATTCCTGCGATGAACATATCTTTTCTTGCTTTTGCTTTTTCAGGAAGTGCAGATAGGTCTGTTGCCTTATATTCTTTTACTTCTGTGCTCTTAACATTTGAACTTTCAGTGTTACCTTTCTTTGCCGGTGCAGACGATTCTTTTTGGCTTGAACTATCTAATGCACAGGCAGATAAAATCATAGAAAGGATGATGACACTCACTAAACCTATAAAACCTTTTCTCACATTATTCACCCCTGTTTACTTGGTTTTTTCCTTAACTAAACCATTTCAAATGTTACCGAACCTCCAATGAAGCAAAGCCGACAAATCCGATTGGTTTTCATTTATATTTAAAGATACTAATTGTTTATATAATTGTCAATGCTATTTCAAAAAAATATTTTTTCAGATTAATATAAACGCTCCCAACACTACCTTAAGCCTGTTTCTATTGACCTATTAAAACAGCACACCATGAAAGTGTGCTGTTTTTAAAATATTTTATTATTCTATTATAGATTTTCTTTCAAATTATAATGGCGCAGAATGGTTTCAATCTTAATAGCTTTGCCAATATCCCCTTTAATTTTTAATTTCCCTGTCATAAAAGCCATCGTTCCATTTAGTTTTCCTAACAAGAATTGGTGGAAATTAGCGAGTGACATGGACAACGTGCAATCAGAAGCGTTTTCAGTTCCTGTCTTCACCACTGCTTTTCCATCTTGGAAATGAAGTTGGTGCGTTCCCTCCTCTTCACCGTTAATATCGAATTGATAAACAGCTGTAAGGCCTTGGATGGGTTCATTATTTTCATTTAGTACTTTTTCAATTAATTTCATTAAGCCAGGTAAAGAATACTCTTCAATTGCTTTTGACATGAACAGTCCTCCTAAAAAGTAATATTTGGTAATTTTATGATAACAGGAGGCTGTTCATTCTTCAATTTTCTAATGCCCTACATAATTAGCATCTGGAATCAGTTGCTTCCATTCTTCATAAGAAATGATGGTATCCCAGTGACCTGTTATTTTTGCTAATCCAACAAATAAAATAAACATCACTAGGAAAGCGACAGGAATAAACCATTTGTTAACCTTTTTGTTTACAACCGTCATATTCAATGTATCCTTAACAGGACAAGCTTCCACGCAGGACATACACGCCGTGCAGTTAAGTGAATTAACTGCTTCCACCTTGTGGACCTTTAATCTCTGCGGGCATACCTTTGTACACATTTCACAATTCGTGCAAGTCTCTTCATTTCTACGAATCTTTGTAATTCTAAATATGGAACCCAGACCAATTAATGCACCATATGGGCAAAGGAAACGACACCAGAAGTTTTTAAAGAATAACGACAGAATAAAAATCACTGCAATTACCGTTAAACCCGTTCCGCCAATAGTTAAAAAGAATTGCAACATCTTTACATCAGAAACTTTATTATAATCCAACTCTAGGAAAGCTTTTGCACTATAGGTGGACATTTGTATGACCATACTCAAGAAAAACAAGAGCAATAAATATTTGATAGGTGATAAGAGCCATGCCAGCCACGTGGGAATCTCAAAATTCCTTTTAAATATCTTTTTTCCTAGTCTTGCCGTCCACTCACTAACCGTACCAACAGGACAGAACCAACTGCAAAAGGATTTCCGAAAGATGATTCCTGCTCCTACAAAAAAGCTAAATAGGACTAGACCTGCCGGGTGAATCTGATCAAATTCCCCACTATTAATCCAAACCTTTAATGCAACTAGTGCACTGATTGGCAAAAAGCCTTCAACTGCAGCAGGTCTTTCGACAAAGGTGGTTTCTCCAAGCGTTTCAAAGTGCATATAAAAGCGGTAGAACTGCACACCTACATATAGTAAAAACAATAAAAAAACAGACTGAACCACATATCTTGTGATGGTAATGGGCTTTCGCTTCAACTGTTTTTTATACCATGCTTTTGATTTCATCACATTTCCTCCATTCTTCCATTACTTTTACTATAAAGAACGGTAAAAACAGGGTATGTGATTTTAATCATCGAACCAGTTCATTTCATAAAGATGTCACATTAGCAACTTAATTCTGTCAAAAATGATTACCACCTTGTAAACGGTTACCTTTATTTTTTTAAAAAAAGGCTTGAAAAATTATTTAAAAATAATATAATTGATTTATTCTTATTTATTAGAATTTTTTAAAATCATTAAAATCGATGACGAGAAGAGTAGCTTAAACTCCTTGTACCTCAGAGAGCCGGCGGTTGGTGGAAGCCGGTGTCAGGAACTAAGTGAAAATCATCTCCGAGATGCAAGGCCTAAAATTGTAGTAAGCCTTTGCCGACCTGCCCGCCGTTAACTGGGACACGTATGATGGTACGTTGATCGAGAGCCGCAATTGCTTTTATTTATTGCGGAAGTAGGGTGGTAACGCGAGCTAGCTCGTCCCTATCCATAGGGGCGGGCTTTTTATTTTGGATTAAAACTGTTGAACAAGGAAAAGGAGAGAGTAAGATGAAGAAAAAAGATACGTTATTTGTAGGTTTAATGCTATTTTCAATGTTTTTTGGAGCGGGAAACTTAATTTTTCCACCTTTTTTAGGAATGGGCTCCGGAACTTCTTTTTGGCCAGCCATCATTGGATTTATTATTACCGCTGTGGGACTTCCGCTGTTAGTTCTAACTGCAATTGCACTAGTGAAAGACGGTGTCAACACACTCGGCAGCCGGGTGCACCCGTGGTTTGGTCCTATTTTTACCGTTGTCGTTTATTTATCTATCGGACCGTTTTTCGGTGTACCTAGAAATGCGAATGTTGCATTTGAAATGGGATTCAAACCATTTCTCGGTCAGGTTTCTGCTAGTCAATCTATGCTATTAGTAGGTTTTACAGCTGTTTTCTTCTTGCTAGTTTACTTACTAAGCTTAAATCCATCTAAAGTCGTTGATTACATGGGCCGCTTTATTACACCAACCTTGTTATTATCCATCGTTGTCCTGTGTGTCACCGGTTTTCTAAAATTAGATCAACCATTACAAGCACCAGTAGAAAATTATCAATCTGCATCCCTTTTCAAAGGCTTCATCGATGGCTATTCGACCATGGATGCCTTAGCCGCCCTTGCCTTTGGGATTGTTGTCTTAACTACGCTTAAACAAAAAGGTGTATCTAGCAAAAAAGAACTTACTTCTTACACAGTTAAAGCTGGGCTAGTTGCCGGTGCAGCACTTGCCCTAGTTTATGTCGCTATTGGCTTCTTGGGTGCAAAAATGGCTGGCTACGGTACCTTTGATAATGGAACGGCTATTCTTTCTGCCGCATCCACCCTTTTATTAGGCAATAGCGGAAAAATCCTTCTTGGAGTCATTTTTACACTTGCTTGTTTTACGACCTGCGTCGGCTTAACTATTGCATGTGGTCAGTATTTTTCAAAGGTGGCCCCAAAGCTTAGTTACCGATTAGTGGTTACCTTAGTTACCGTAGCCAGCTTTTTAATTGCCAATCTTGGGCTAAACCAAATCATTACGATTTCTGTTCCATTCTTGGTTATGGCTTATCCGTTAACCATTGTTCTCGTTACACTTGCCTTTTTCCATCGCTTCTTCGGTGGTTCACAAAAGGTGTATGCCCTGTCTATGCTCCTTACAGGATTAGTTAGTTTGTATGAAGGTTTAAAGATGTTTGGAGTAAAAATGAGTTTCTTAGAAGCATTTATGAGCAGTTTACCATTTGCTTCAGTGGGCTTAAGCTGGGTTGTTCCTGCCCTTGTCGGCGCCTTAGTTGGATTGGTTTGGGAAAAAGTTCGTCGCACTTCATCACCTAGCGAAGCACGTGATGTAGGGAAAGTGGCATAAGAAAATGCCAGTGGATTATAACAGTAAAGGGTTCCGTTTTCGGGTGCTTTCTTATTAAAAGATACAAGACGTATGAATTGGCATACGTCTTTTTCTTTATTTGTTAAGGTTTCTACGAATATCATTAACTTTGACATAGCAATTGACATCATAATTATGATGTCAAAAAGAGAATTAAAACTTCTTTCATTTGCAGTGCCGTTTTGAGTAGAGCTGCTGATTCCCGCATCTAGTTCAAGAGGGCAGCACTTATCGATTTGGGGGATCAGGTTATGCACCCGAACTGATAAATAGACGGAAAAATTCCGCTTAATTAGAAATTTGTATTAAAAAAAGAGTAAATAGGCGGAGAAATTCCGCCTATTTACTCGAAAAGTGTGAAAAAGGGTAGGTTTTTCTTTGCATAAGCGGAAAAATTCCGCTTATTTACCCCGAAACGAGCTCCATTTTTAAATTTAAGCGGAAAAACTCCGCTTATTTACTTTTGCTGGTTACTCGTTTAAGAACGAAACATCTTACTTTTAAAAGGCAGTGACTATCTCTCAAAAATCCAAGAGAACCGTATCACAAGTAAGTGAGGTTTTATATAAATAAGTTTATTATATTCCTAATAAAGAAACTCGCCAATTACTTTGGCGAGTTATACTTTTTTATATACCAATAATGATGCCATTACGACTGTCGTTTCATACAGTCCACTGGCATTTTTTACTTTTCTATAGAAAAAATAATATTATTCTGTTTGCGTGCTTCTTCAGTGATACGAAGGACGATCTGACTCCAATTTTTCAAACGAGTATATTCTTCATTATCCTTCGTTTCAATGATATTGGCAAAACTTAAACATTCATAGACCATGTTTTGTTCTTCTTGGTCCACACTCAAAATTTGGCTGTCTTTTGAATGGCTGTCGATAAATTTGATTTCCGAAATCGGTGCTGCATCTTCAAGAACAAAGCTGCCCTTTTCACCATGTATTTCACAAGGAAGTTCCGAATGGGATATTTTTGAACAAAGAATGGTGCAAACAAAACCTTCATATTCTAAAACGAGCGTCCCGCTGCCATCCACTCCAGTTCTCAATATCACTGGATGATAAGTGACCTTTCTTGGCTCACCAAATAAACAAACGGCTAAATACAGTGGATAAACACCTAAATCTACAAGTGCTCCCCCTGAATAGACAGCGGAAAAGATATTCGGCTCTTCCCCTTGTAAAACCAAATCATAACGAGAAGAATAACCGATGTAGGGTAACATGGCACTTCGCAATTCCCCAGCCATTCCTAGTTTCTCCTTTAGGATATGGAAATTAGGTGTATGGATATTACGGATGGCTTCGACTAAATAAACGCCATTTTCATCTGCAGTCCTGTACGCCATTTCCAATTCAGCTGTATTAGAAAAAATAGGTTTTTCACAGATAACATGCTTTTTATTTTTTAAAAAAATAAGTGCTTGTTCGAAGTGAAGAGAATTTGGAGAGGCAATATAGACTGCTTGAATTTCTTCGCTTTTGGCCATCTCCTCTAGATTTGTATGATAATGAGCAGCTTGATGCTTGTCGGCCATCTGCTTCGCTTTCTCTTCTGTGCGTGAATGAACACCTACTAACTGGAACTTCCCGCTGAGTTTTGCGGCTTGGATAAAAGAGTCCGTGATCCATCCTGTACCAACTGTAGCAAAGTTAATCATCTTATTACCTCTTTCAATTATGTACTTTTCAACTAACCATTTTAACGCATTAAAGCCCTGCTTACTAATTTTAAGAAAATATTTTTTATTACCAATTAGTTTTGTGCAAGAATAGTTGGGAACAATGGAAAAATATCAGTATTTATGGTATTTATAGATAATAGATAAGATGAAAGAGGTTGAAAAGGGTGGACAATCACACATCAAATTTTATAAAGGATATCATGATAAAAGATTTAGAATCCGGAAAGCACAATACAATCGTCACTCGTTTCCCGCCAGAACCGAACGGTTATTTACATATTGGCCATGCTAAATCCATATTCATTAACTTTAGCTTGGCTGATGAGTTTAACGGGCTGACTAATTTACGTTTTGACGATACCAATCCGTTAAAAGAGGATATCGAATATGTAAACTCCATTAAGGAAGATGTGAAATGGCTGGGATTCGAATGGGATAACTTATTATTTGCATCCAATTATTTCGAAGAGATGTATAATCGTGCCGTTCTTTTAATTAAAAAAGGACTAGCCTATGTGGATGACTTGTCTGCAGATGAAATTCGTGAATACCGTGGAACATTGACAGAGCCAGGGAAAGACAGTCCTTACCGTACGCGTACTATTGAGGAAAACCTGGAGTTATTTGAAAAGATGCGTGCGGGTGAATATGATAATGGTCAGAAGGTTCTTCGTGCGAAAATTGATATGTCGTCACCAAATATCAATTTACGTGACCCTGTCATTTACCGTATTGCACATGCGACGCATCATAACACAGGTGATAAGTGG
Source organism: Neobacillus phoenicis (assembly GCF_047302305.1). Classification (NCBI taxonomy): domain Bacteria; kingdom Bacillati; phylum Bacillota; class Bacilli; order Caryophanales; family Bacillaceae; genus Neobacillus; species Neobacillus phoenicis. Next base: position 4,907,946 of record NZ_CP154847.1, read on the forward strand.
TGCATTTACCCAATGTATGCATTTGCTCACCCGCTTGAGGATGCTATTGAAGGAGTAACTCACTCCATCTGTACGATTGAATTTGAGGATCAACGCCCACTTTATAATTGGGTGGTTGAAAAGTGTGAAATGGAAAGCACACCGCAGCAAATTGAGTTTGGCCGATTGAATGTAACGAATACAGTTATGAGTAAGCGTAAGCTGAAGCAACTAGTCGAAGAAGGTTTTGTTGATGGCTGGGATGACCCGCGAATGCCTACTATTTCTGGGATGAGACGCAAAGGTTTCACACCTGAATCGATTCGTGCGTTTGTTCGTGAAACTGGCGTTCATAAGGGTTCCGGTGCCGTTGATTCGCAAATGCTCGAGCATTTTGTTCGTGAGGATCTAAAATTAAAGGCACCGCGTACGATGGGTGTCATTAATCCGTTGAAGGTGGTTATCACCAACTATCCAGAAGGTCAAATCGAATTGCTCGATGCGGAAATTAATCCTGAGAATCCTGAAATGGGAATGCGGAAAATCCCATTTTCTCGTGAAATTTATATTGAAAAAGACGATTTTATGGAGGAGCCTCCAAAGAAATACTTCCGTCTGTTCCCTGGCAATGAGGTCCGCCTCAAAAATGCGTATTTTATTACCTGTCAGGAAGTTATTAAGGATGAGAATGGTGAAGTAGTCGAACTTCGATGCACGTACGATCCTGAGACAAAGAGTGGAACAGGATTTACGGGAAGAAAGGTAAAAGGAACCATTCATTGGGTAGAATCTACTCATGCTGTTCCTGCTGAATTCCGCCTTTATGAGCCCCTCATTTTAGATGCAGATAAGGATGAAAGTGATGAAGGAAAAACCTTCCTTGATCATGTCAATCCAAATTCTCTTGAGGTGTTACAAGGCTTCGTTGAGCCAAACATGAAGGAAAGCCGACCACAGGATAAGTTCCAATTCTTTAGACATGGTTACTTTAACGTGGACCCGAAACATACAACAGTAGATAAGCTTGTGTTTAACCGAATTGTTTCGTTGAAGAGTTCTTTTAAAATTTAGGTTCTGTTATAACTGAATGTTGATTTCACAGTGGTTGAAAAATAAAGGGAAAAATTCCGTTTAAATTGGGAAATACCCTTATTTCCTTAAAAATAAGGGTATTTTTTCCCTTTATTTGATCCAAATCGATGGATTTTGTCTTACTTTAGAGCAGTTAAGGGGAATTTCTCCTCTTATTTCTGCTTATTAAGCTTACTTTTTATACAATAGCGGGAATTTATCCCCTTATGAATTATCCTACCTACACGGAAAACAACAACAAATGATAACAGAGCCAAAATTTAAATGAAGTAGCAAAAAAGAGATTGGGGATTCCCAATCTCTTTTTGTTGTTTTTTTAAGAAAAACATTAATCTCAGCGACTAGTTACCGTTTAAACCTTTTTTCTTCCTTCACGGGTACTAGTCGCACTGACTAGTTACCGTCTTAATCCTTTTTCTTCCTTCACGGGTACTAGTCGCACTGACTAGTTTCCGTTTTAATTCTTTTTCTTCCTTCACGGGCACTAGTTACTCTGACTAGTTACCGTCTTAATTCTCTTTCTTCCTTCACGGGCACTAGTCGCACTGACTAGTTACCGTCTTAATCCTTTTTCTTCCTTCACGGGTACTAGTCGCATTGACTAGTTACCGTTCTTTCTTTTTTCTCTCCTTCACGGGCACTAGTCGGCCCGACACTTACGGCCTGAATCATTTGCACATTAAAAGGATAAAACCTCAGCGATTTTATCCTTTAACATCACTATTAAATAATTTATTTATGCGTCAAGTTACTGTTGCACCGGTTTATTGCTTATGGGAACTTCTAAAATAATCTTTGTTCCCTTTCCAGTTGATGAAACGATGGTCAGTTCTCCGTTCACAGAACGGGCGCGCTCATCCATACTAAAATGTCCCACACCAGTGGACTGCTTATTCATATCAAAGCCTACACCCTGATCTTCAATCATTACCCTGATATGGTCATCCATCTCTCTTATGATCACCTTTGCCTCAGAAACCTCAGCATACTTTCTGATATTTGTTAAGGCCTCCTGGATAATTCGATAAATGGTCAGTTCAATATTAATGTTAAGGCGGCGGTTTAAGACACAATCAAAATATACGTCAATATTGTAATGATCTGAAAACCTAGAAAGGAAAGAACGGATCGCCGGCACTAATCCAAGGTCATCAAGGACTGATGGCCGGAGTTCCCACGAGATTTCGCGAATCTCTTCAATTAATTGAGTAGCTTCTTTTTGCATTTGATGAAGCAATGGATGATCGAGTTCAGCCATTAAACGATTAATTGTAATTAGATGACTGTATAGGTTTTGTCCGATGCCATCGTGCAAGTTTCTGGAGAACCTTTTTCTCTCCTCCTCCTGCACATCAATAATCGTTGTCATCATTTTTTGAAGTTCCTGTTCTACCCGCTTTCTTTCAGTCACTTCATAGCGAATAGCTAAATATTGATAAGGCTTACCCTGCTCGTTTAAAAAAGGAACGATGGTCGTATCCACCCAATAATACTCACCATTTTTCGCCTTATTATAGATTTCACCCTTCCAAACGTTTCCGTTTCCGATGGTCCTCCACATCTCTCTGAAAAATTCCTTAGAATGATACCCAGAATTTAGGATTCGATGATCATTGCCCATTAACTCTTCTCTAGAATATTTAGAGATATGGCAAAATTTATCATTTACATATGTAATAGTCCCTCGTGAATCCGTGATGGCAACGATTGAAGATTCATCAAGAGCAAACTTTATATCTACCAATTCCTGCATGGATTTTTTCAACTCTAACTCAAGGTCTGCTAGCTTGTCTGCAGGCTGGTCTATTTCTTTTTCCATAGCTACCTCCTGCATTTATAATAGGAACTGGTCCTTTAATATCTGTTCCAAGAACCTTGCGGAATCATATACCTTCTCCTGCTCAGTTTCAGTAAAAACAGTCGACTCTCTATTTCCGATCAGCAATACCCCTTTGGGAACAGAATTGAAAAATAAAGGGACCGCATAGGTGGATACAAGTTTTTCAGCAAGCATAATGGGATGATCGGTCACTTTTCCAAGGATGCCGTTTGGAAAATCAGTTATCATCATTGGACTGCCGCTTGAGATAATTTTTCCAGCGATACCCTTTCCAAATCGAACGGTGATTCTTTTGTATTTCTCATTTAAATTGCCCGATGCATAATGCCACCTTACATCAGGACCCACTTCATTTTGTAAGGCCAGGGCAACAAAATCGCAATTAACCGCTGATAACAACTGATTGCATACCTCAATCACCGCGGGAATCTCTTTTATTTCAGTCATCGCAAGTAATTCCCCTTAAATGCCATAGCCTAACAATCCTTTTCTAACAGCATATTCCACCAGTTCTGGTCTCGTTTTCATCTGTAGTTTTTCCATTAATTTTCCCTTATGGGTCTCAACTGTTTTCACGCTGATGACAAGTTGTTCCGCAATTTCTTTATTGGAGTACCCTTTTGCTGTTAATGTTAAGACTTCCTTCTCACGTTCAGATAAAAGGTTATATGTGTCATTACCATCTTGTTTCATACTGCTTAGATATTCTTCCATTAAACGCTTCGTTGCAGACGGGTGAAGATACGCATCCCCTTTTGCAACAGATTCGATTGCAGACATGAGCTCATCATGTGGAGCACTTTTTAGAATACAGCCCGATGCCCCCCCTTGAATGGCACGAAAGAGATATTCTTCATCATCGTGCATCGTTAGGATTAATATGTTGATCTCAGGCTTTTGCTTCTTTAATTCTGTCGTTGCCGACAACCCATCTTTTCCATGAGGCATGCTCAAATCCATGACAACAACATCCGGATTAAGCTTCAAGGCTTTTTTAATCCCTTCATTACCTTCCGATGCTTCACCAATCACTTCCATTTCTGGATTTGTGTTTAGTAGCATTTTTAAGCCCATTCGAACGACGGCATGGTCATCAACCAGCAGGATTCTTATCACTCTTAACTCCCCTTTATTCCCTATTTAATAACGGAAGAGATAGTTCTATACATGTTCCTTCTCCTATTTTAGAGGAAATGTTACACTGTCCGCCAGTTAGAAGCATTCTTTCTTTCATAGCCGCAAGCCCTGATGATGGATTATTTTCGTCATGCTCCTCCGGTCGAAATCCTTTGCCATAATCATTAATGGTAATTTTTAATATATCTTCAAACCAAATAAAATTCATCTTCACATGGCAGGTATCTGCATACTTGGCAATATTCGCTAGTGCCTCTTGGCATACACGGAATACGGTAATACTCGTTTTTTCTGGTATCTCTTTTTCTTCTCCTGTGGATTCTAGGTCTACAAGAATTCCAAAGGTTGAAGTATATAACTTAATATAGCTCTTCATTGCGGAAAGTAAACCAAGAGTGGTTAGGGTAGGCGGATGCAATTCCACAGACAGCAGCCTTATTTCCTGGATAGTCTTCTCTATTAACTGCGACATTTCGCGGACATAATTTTTCATGAACGGTTCGTTTGCACCGGATTCAATAAATTGTAATCCAGTTAAGATACTATATAGATTTTGTCCGACGCCTTCGTGCAGTTCTAATGCGATTCGTTTAATTTCTTCTTCTTGTGTATGAATAATATATGAGCTGATCTGCTGATGTTTTGACCTTAATTGATCCATTTTGCACCTCCTACTTCCATTTTCATAAATAAATAGAGTGTTTTCGTAAAAATTTTTGCTTTTTTACTTATTTCAATACTTAGGAATCAAATCAAAGTGTAAAATTACACCTTACGAATGAACCCCATAGATTTATCAGCGAATTTTAGTATTTTATCAGCGAATCTATGATTTTATCAGCGAATTTTTACAGTTTATCAGCGAATTTAAAGATTTATCAGCGATTCAAAAATCACAACTTTTTAAAAAAAAGAGCAAATAAAAAAAAGGCAGGTTCTTATTATAAGACCTGAACCTTTTTTACTGTATATGTCAAGCCGCTTTCCTGATCAAAAGCAGACCATTTATTCTCTGACTGCTTTACCTCACTTTTTAATGGCACAGCTAGAAAATAGACTTCATCAAAATATAAACGAATATGAGTTTCATCCGGGCAGTGTTGCACTTTTTTCACTGTCTTTTTAACGGCTTGAGCTTGATCTCCACCCTCCGAGTCCTGAATGGCAATTTCAACAGGTACACCCACAAATCGTTCTACATCCTCTAACTTAATGAGTTCCACAGCTATTACACCCTCTCAATACAGGATAGATGAACATCTTATAGCCCTGAAGATACTCCCAAAATTTCTCGCCAGCATTTTCCTCGATGTACTGAATGGTCTCCTCCTCGGATAACCAATCGCTCATCCCTTTAATTTCAGCCACAACCATCTCCGCTCCATCAATCTTTTTTTCTTCTAGAAACCAATTCAACCGTTTTTTTGCAAAGGTATTCTTCAATAACTCATCAATTTCACTACTAAAATCGCCTGTTTCCGGACGGACGAAACAAAAATCTATATATGTTTCACTAGTCATTGACCTTCACACCTTTTTTATAAATGAGGATTGCGACTGGAAATAAAATCACGTTAACGACAGCTGCAATAATCGTATTTGTATAATTCTCATAGAAATATTGATGAACCATAAATTGTGTAAAAATAATATTGAGCATCAATACGGCTAGTAGAAATGCTACAGGGATATAACTACGCTTCATAACGCTTCACCCCCACGGCATAAACGGCACCGTTCTCCACTTTCACATAAATCTCTGGAAGCGGACGTCTAGGCGGTCCGGCAATTGGTGCACCCGTTTCTACGTCAAATTTTCCATGGTGGCACGGACATAGCATTTCGCCTTCATCCTTTTTCCAAAACACAGGACACCGAAGATGTGTGCAAGCATTTTGGTAGGCAACATATTTGTTTTCAGACAGTCTGATTAAAATCGCGCTGTCATGTTCACCAGGAAACGCAAAGTCAACCGCGTCTCCAATTGGTAATGAATTCACATCAGTAATTTTATGCTTCGGATATTTTTTATCTCCAAGCCCATTCAATTCTTTTGCTGCTAATACTCCCCATGGAAGAGAGGAAACGGCGAATACTCCTGCCGCTCCAACCAATGTTTTCATAAATCCACGACGGTCTAATTTTCTTTCGTTATTGCGGTTTATATTATGAGTATAGTTATCTTCTTCGAACGGGATTTTATTATTTTTATCTGTCATGTTAATCCCTCCTAAAACAATTTAGTGACACCCTGTAAAATACCAGGAAGATTCACTTTTACATTTGTTTCGCCTTCTAAATAAGGCATGCTTGTTACCCACTTACCATTATCCAAATTAAACTGCTTTTGTTTTGCTTCAATCTCTTCATCGGTTAACCACTGAAGCGTATTAGATGGGCAAACACTCGCACACATTGGCGGGATACCATCCTTCGTACGGTCAATACATAGATCGCACTTATACATTAAATTCTGCTCGGTATCAAACTTCGGTATACCGTAAGGGCAGGCAATCGTACAATTTTGGCAGCCAATACACTTTTCCACAAGAGCAGACAGTACAGCTCCTGTTTCGTGAATTTGAATCGCCTGTGCCGGACAGCTTCTTGCACAAGCTGGATTCACACAGTGAAGGCACATTAGAGGCATCGTTTGACGGTTAACAAGCGGATTCACATCGTAAACGTAGTTACGATTGCGTTCCTCATGCCCTCCGCACTGTGTACAAGCCGCTAAACAAGAGCGGCATCCTATACAGTTTTCAAGTTCTAAATATAGCCTCTTTTTCATTTACTGCACCTTCTTCATTTCTAGTTTTTCAATCTGTGCGGCACACGCTTTAAATTCTGGCATCCGAGACATTGGATCAAGAGCCGCAATGGTTAGGAGATTAATAGATTTATCGTGACCGAAATGGTATGGAACAAATACTGTATCTTTTCTAATGGCTTCCGTAATTTTCACTTTATATTCTGCTTCGCCTCTGCGAGTAAATAGGCGAACATATTCTTCATGCTCAATCTTGTATTTAGCTGCTGTTTCTGGATGTACCTCTACATATGGCTCTGGACACATATCACGTAAGAATTGAATTCGTCGTGTTTGATTTCCAGATAGATAATGATACACCACACGTCCTGTTGTTAAGCGAAGTGGATATTCTTCACATGGCTCTTCAGCAGGTGGACGGTAAGGTAGGGCACAAATTTTAGCTTTCCCATCTGGATGATAGAATTTTTTATCTAAGAACATATGTGGAGTTCCTTTGTCTTTTTCATCTTTACAAGGCCAGAATACACCATCTTGCTTTTCAATCTTATCCCATGTTGCACCGTAGTAGTCTGCATAGCCGCCCTTTGATGCTAAGCGGAATTCATCGGCTACATCTCTTGCTGTTTTTAAATGTGAGAAATACTTTCCTCTTCCTAGACGCTCCGCAAGTTCTACTTGCATCTGCCAGTCTGGCTTTGATTCACCAATTGGCTCCTGCGCTTTATTAATCTTAATAATACGACCTTCAATATTGGTTACTGTTCCTTCGTCCTCTGACCAAGTCACACTTGGGAGAATGACATCAGCGAATTCTGCTGATTCTGAAAGGTAAAAATCTGCACAAACCATAAAGTCCAAGCCTTTCATCGCTTTACGAACAAAGTTTAAGTTTGGTGCAGATACAGCTGGGTTTGAACAAAGTAGATACAACCCTCGAATTGTTTTTTGCTCCATTAATTCAAACATTTCATAAGCTGAAACACCTGGCTGAGGCATTTCTTCAGGAGTAATCCCCCAAACCTGACATACTTCTTCTACATGCTTTGGGTTGGTAAGTTTACGATAGCCTGGGAGCAAATCGGATTTTTGGCCGTGCTCACGTCCACCTTGACCATTTCCTTGCCCTGTAAAGGTTGCAACGCCTGATTTAGGTCGACCAATTTTCCCTGTTACTAGTGCCATGTTTGTATAGGCTGAAACATTATCCACACCTTTATGCTGCTGCTCAATTCCACGGGCAAACATGACAACAGCATTTGGTGCCTTACCGTAAATTTCTGCCGCACGGATAATCTTTTCTGGAGCAACTCCTGTTAGTTCACTTGTATATTCTGGAGTAAATTCTTTCACTAATTCTTTTGTTTCTTCAAAACCATTTGTATGGTTGTTAACGAATTCTTCATCTGCATATCCATTTTGAATCAATAAATTTAAAATTCCGTTCGCAAGCGCTAAGTCTGTTCCTGGTCGTAGGTCTAAGTGAACATCTGCTCTTCTCGCAATTGGTGTTTCACGAGGATCAGCTACAATTAAGTAACCACCTCTCTCTTGTACATGCCAAACACGGAACATCGAAGTTGGATGGCATTCAGCAGTGTTACTACCAGCAATAAACAAGCAGTCTGTTTCATGGATATCTGTCCATGGTAATGTTGAGCCACGATCCACTCCGAAAGAACGAAGGAAGCCACCTGCTGCACTAGACATACAGAATCGACCATTGTAATCAATGTAGCGTGTTTGCATAGCAACACGAGCGAATTTTCCAGTTAAATAACATTTTTCATTGGTCATGGATACACCACTAAAAACGGATAATGTATCTTTTCCGTACGTTTCCTGAAGTTCACCGAACTTTTTAGCGATTAGATCATAGGCTTCATCCCAGGATGCTTCACGGAATCCTTCTTTTGTCCCCTTCAAAGAAGCATCGTCTCTAATTAATGGTTTTAAGATCCGATCATCATGATTGGTTTGTTGGTAAGCCGTAACTCCTTTAGGACACATCTTTCCAACTGTTACCGGCCAATCATAACGTGGTTCTATCCCAATAATCTTGTTCGTTTTTGTATTTACACGTAAATTCATCCCACATTGCATTCCACAGTAGCTGCAGTGTGTTTTTACGAGCGTTTCATTTGGATGACGTACATTTTCTATTTCTTTAAAAAACTTATCCCTTTGCATTCTGGTTTGCCTCCTTGACCTTCACTTGGTGCGTTGCGAATCCTGAAAATCTTGAAATACGATACTTTCTACGACATGGAAGACATAATTCAGCGAGATTGAAGCCATCTGTCATATTGAATTCCATCTCATTGACTCCCAATACTTGAATTACGTCGTTTGATTGTTCAACTGATACAAATTTCTCTCCGCATACCTTGCATTCTTTCATATGTTGTTCTCCATAATGTTCACGGTAGTTTCTTGCAAACACGCTCATTGGACGGAAAGGAATATGAGCAAGCTTTCCGAATGGCAGATAGATTAAAGTAACAATGACTGAGAATTGGTGAATGAGTGACATCTGCGGCTGCATCCAGCCATGTAAAAATACGTTTTGGACTGTTAATAAAAGTCCAGTAATGGAAATAAACAATAATAGGTATAGTGGCAAGAAATCATACATAAACTTTTGTTCCGCTCTTGCTTGCATATTTCTCATACGGCGGTAAAGGGCCATGCAAACACCGGCCGTAACCATAATCGCTGCAATATTTAATGCATTATAGGATAACCAGGCGATGATTCCATCCGCCTTAACCTTCATAACATTCATTCCGAATAAAACAATTGTATAGAAGCCATTGTCTTCCATTGTAAAGTACATCCAGCTAAACACGAGTGGGAAAGTGACAAGGCAAGCAAGCACACAGCCCCAGCCTATTAAAATATGTTGTACCCAGCGGTAAACTCCCCGATTGCGAATGAAATCATAAATCGCTAAATGGCTAACAGCTGTTTTAGGTGTGCTTTTTCTAAAAATGAGCTTCAAGCCCTTTTTAATAAAAATCTTAGTTGGTGGTCTTTCGCCCCAAGCAATAAAGCGGTAGAAGAAACCGCCGATAAATACGATCGTTCCCATCATATATCCATATAGATTTAAGTCGACATGTGTAAACATTCTTGTTCCGATAAAGGTTAAAATCACAAGTCCGACAACCGTTAAAAACATCGATTTAGCAAAATGTGATGCAAATGCATCATTGACCGAACGTCCTTGTTTTTTAGTCGTTGAGATATTCGCTTGCATTTGGAGTTCCTCCTATAAAAAAAATAACACTTCCGTTTTCTTACCCTAATTGTAAGAAAAACAGCAGTGTTATCTATATAGGGGAACTCCCCTATCATGGGGGGAAAAAACCCCTAAAAAAATTATTTTAGACAAAAGTCTGTCACAAACAAGAAAAGCGGAAGCGCTTTGATCAGCCTGGACAGTTTTAAAAGTTATATTACGAGTATTTTTTTTTCCATGAAAATAAAAGAAGCAGAAAGCCAACTAACATTTGTACTGTGAATAAAGTTGCATCCCAAAATGGAAGAGATGTCGGCCCCTCCAAGTAGCCTGGCATAACCCTTTTCACAGCAAACAATAATTGGGGAACATAAAAAACAACATACAGGCTGAGCGTTAGAACTACTCCAACGAAATAAAAAATGGAATAGGTAAAGATCATCCTTCTTTCCCCTTCGAAAACAACTTCTTCCTTTTTCTGCGATTTAAGAAAAGGAAACCATCTTTTAATCATCTGTTGGGCATTTTCCATCAAGTTATAACAACCAGTGACATTTTCAAAAACGTAATATAAATCTGTTTTCATATAAATACAGCATTGGTAAATGAGACGAATAAAGGTATCTAATACTACAAGCGACATGAAATTCAGGAAAATCCCTGATCCATTTGTAAAAATCACCTGACTAACCAAGGATAAGAAAAGAATAACCATATCAAAACAAAGTCCAGCTAGATATAAAACATTTCGATTTTTTGATGATAGTTTCCAGGCTGAAGTCATATCTGTCTCCAGGACGACCAATATTAACCTGTGGCCTACCTCTACTCTTGTAGAGAGATTATTTGCCCTCATTGCAAGAATATGACCGAATTCATGAATAAGTACGGTACAAAATGTCACCACAAGCCATGTTATGATATTTAATACCATGTAATCAAATATGAACAGATCTTTGTAGTGTGGAAAATGGCTTGGGTGGGTTATTAATAAGAACACGTTCATAATGAATAAACCAACATAGAAAATCATTGCCGTCTTATTAAAAAAGAATATCCCTAGTTTAGGTGAAATCCACTGAAAACTTAAATGTTGTTTTTTCTTCTCGGGTAAAGTGACTTTTACTCCATCAATTTCAGCAATGAGCTGAAGCTGTAACAACTGTTCAGCAAAATCGATGATATCTACTTCTTCTTTTGGATATTTTTCTTTAATATGCTGTTCAATATCCCCTAATGATTCACCGTTTTTTATTAAAGTTATTGCATCAATACAAATCTCCGGCATTTCGAAGTACTCACCGGAACTTATATCTTCTACTATAAAGTATTTTTTCTCTTTCCTAATTTCAATGGGGACTAATTTAAGAACTGAACTAAGTGTTACTTCCATTTAAACACCGTTCCTAACTTGTATTCTATAATAAAAAAAGGATGCTTAGATTTTTCTAGCATCCTGTTTTCACTTATACCCACCAACAAATCCAACAACTGGTAATTTTAACTTTTCTTAATCTCCGAATTTTCAAGGGGGTCACCTCCTTAAATTAGTAGTTTGCAGTAACTTTACTAATTTCTTCAGTTATCTCTTTTACAGATTTATCATGTAGGTTTTTCCATACTGGATAAGTTTGTTGAAATAAATCTACTAATTCAGGATCAAACTGGGTGCCTTTTCCTTCTATTATGCGTTTATACGCCTCGTCGACTGCCAACGCGTTTCTATATGAACGATTGGATGTCATTGCATCAAACGCATCAGCTACTGCTGCAATTCGGGCTAGAAATGGAATTTCCTCCCCCTTCAATTGGTCTGGGTAGCCTTTTCCATCCCAGCGTTCATGATGTGAGCGTATAACTTCTATACTACTATTCAATTGAATCACTTTCGATACTGCCTCTGCTCCCACATTAGTGTGGGATTTAATAATTTCATATTCTTCTGAAGTCAGTTTTGTCGGCTTCATTAAAATTTGATCTGGAATATGAATCTTTCCTATATCATGGAGTAAACAAGCAAATTCAAAAGATTTTAACTCTTCTTCTGTATATTTCCCTGTTGTTTTCGCTAATTCGAGAGCATAACTCGCTACTCTCTCACTATGACCTCTTGTATATGGATCTTTAAGTTCAAGGGTAGCAATAACACCCTTCACAATCCCTGTTAACTGTTGATCATAAGAAGTTTTAATAGCATTGACATAAGCTTGAAATCGAGATAATAAAACAAATGCTAATATAGATAGAGTCGTTACTAATAATATTCCTATGAAAACGATTGGCGCTTTTATTACAAGTCCAAGAATAACATACTTCAAGATTAAGCCTACAGACACGACTATCATAAAGGGTTTACTAACAAAAACAGGTGCAAGTAAAAGCCAAAAAATTTCTCCTGCATTGCCACCCTTATATTCATTAGCATTACCAATAAAATTAATAATGTCAGCAAAAAGGGTTATCAATGTATAACTGATAAAATAAATATATTTGATATAGTGTAGTTTTTGCTTTTTCACAAGATTTTGTGCAACTGGTATTAATGCAAACATGAATAGATATAATAAAAAAGTTAAACCATTAGATTTCTCATCACTCAATTGAGGAAAATATAATGTAATAAAATTAAAAATAATATCGAAAGAGATTGATATTATATAAAAGAAAATTAAAAACCATTTTAGGGTCTGTGCTTCTTCACTCATTATATGAGGATCTAATATTCGTTTTTTCATTTGTTAACCTCTCGTAAAGTGAGTAGTTTTGTAGTAATAATTACTTAAATAGAATCATATAGCTAATTTTTTGACACTTTTCTACATTATAAAACATTTGCATTTATTTAAATACTAGTAAATTAACAAGATTTATGTATAAAATAGAAATATTTCATCAAAATATGTTTAAAATTACCATTTATTATTTTTCAATCTCATTTTCTATGAATTATTGGTAAAATTACTTCCACCTTTGTTCCTTTTTCAACTTCACTTTTAATATTTAGTTTTCCTAAATGTTCTTTAATAATTTGATTAGTCACCATTAACCCTAATCCCGTTCCGTCCTCTTTTGTTGTAAAAAATGGTTCTCCCAAGTTAAGGATGTTCTCGTCCTTAATACCACATCCTTCATCCTGGATAGAAATATACATTTTCTGTTTTTCAACAACTTTTACATTTATTTTTATACATCCACCATCCGGCATTGCTTCGATTGCATTTTTAATTAAATTTAAAAATACTTGTTTTAGTTGATTACTATCACAATCAATAGGAGGTAACGGTCCAGCCATAGTGGTCTCTACTGTTATCCCTTGGATTTCAGCCTGTTGTTGAGTGATTGAAAGAGTATAAGCGATTATTTCCTCAATACTAGCTTTTTCAAACTTAACAGCTCTAGGTTTTCCGATATACATTAAATCGTTAACAATAGAATTAATTCGGTCAATTTCTTGAATCATGATTGGATAGAAATCATTTGTATTGGGATACCGCTCCTGCTGAAGCTGTGTAAACCCTTTTAAAGATGATAGAGGATTGCGAATCTCATGACCGATAGCAGCAGCCATCTGACCAATCACAGCTAACTTTTCTTTTTTGAGAAGTTCATCGTGAATACTGGTTAAAGATTTGATATAGGAATAAAAACGAGTCAGCATAACATTCGAAATTGCTGATAGAATTAAGTAAATTACTATTGAAATAAATACCTGAGGATCACGTAATATTAATCCTAAAACAATATACTTTCCAATCAAACTTAATGAAACAGTCCAAAAATACTTTTTGCTCACAAAAATTGGGCAGAAAAGAACAAATAATACTTCCACAATATGCCCACCCATATAATGTTTAGGGTTACCTATGTAAATTATTAAAGTGTTTATAACATCTATTAATAAATAACAATAGATATAAACATATTTAACTAAGTAGAGATTTCCCTTTTTTATCATCCATATGCTAATCGGCAAAAGAATCATGATTAAAACATAAATCCAATTTCCCAATCCCTCCTGAGGATTTCCTATTTTTTCATTCTTTAAGGTATTAGGAAGAAGGTAGTATGCAAGAATATCAAAAGAAAAATAAACAATATAAAATAACCATAAAAATAACTTTACTGCTTTCTTCTCTTCCAAAATTAATTGAGGACTCTTGATGCACTCTTTCATTTTGTTACTCCCTCGAATATAAATATAGTTCAATCATACTTACTCCTATTTTATCATCTTTCCTCCAAATTTTTGACAATATATCCAAAAAACATTGCTAAATTTCGACATTTTTCGATAAAACGTAACAAAAGAACCCTCATACACTTGCGGGTCCTTCACTTTTAATAATATTAACTTACTTTTCTCATCTGATTATTAGTAATATCTAAGGTTGAGTGCTTACGCCCGTATCCAAAGTACACAAACAATCCGATTACAAGCCAAATGCCAAAGCTGATCCAAGATACTGCTGGCAGCTGAATTGCTAAATATCCACAGAAAATGAATGCAAGGATCGGAATATATGGAACAAATGGTACACGGAATCCTGTTTTTGGTGCTTGTTTATTTTTACGAAGATATAAGATTCCAATTGAAACCGTCATAAAGGCAAACAATGTACCTATATTAACCAACTCTGCCAGTCTGCCCAATGGAACTAAACCAGCAAAGAAAGAAACTAATAAACAAGTAATCCATGAATTTACGGTTGGTGTTTGTTTCTTCTTATCTACCTTTGAGAAAACCTTTGGCAATAACCCGTCACGGCTGATGGCATAAAATAATCGAGATTGTCCATAAAGCATAACTAGTAATACCGTAGTGATCCCGGCAATGGCTCCTAGAGAAATAAAGCCGGCCACCCAATCTTGATGGATATAGTTAAGAGCAAAGGCAACAGGGTTTTTCACGTCAAGCAGTTGATAAGGGACGATCCCCGTCAAAATCGCAGAAACAATGATATAAAGAACAGTACATACTAGCAATGAAGCAATAATACCTATTGGCATGTTTTTTTGCGGATTTTTTACTTCCTCCGCTGCAGTAGATACAGCATCAAAACCGATGTAGGCAAAGAAAACTGTTGCTGCTCCCGTTGTTACACCGGAAAATCCAAACGGCATAAATGGAGTCCAGTTGCCTGGCTTTACATACCATGCACCAACACCAATAAATAAAAGCACAACCGCTAACTTAATAATTACCATAATTGTATTAAAACGAGCTGATTTTTTTACACCTTGTGTTAATAGTAAAGTAATAACAAAAACAATAATAATAGCTGGAACATCGATAAACGTCCCATTTGCAGGATCGTAAGCACTGGTTAAGGCTTTGGGGAAATGAATCCCAAATCCTGCAAGCAGTCCTTGAAAATAACCGGACCAGCCGCTGGCAACTGCAGAAGAAGCAAGTCCATATTCGAGGATTAAATCCCACCCTAAGATCCAGGCAATGAGCTCTCCAAAGGTAGCATAACTATACGTATACGCACTTCCTGATACAGGAACAGTTGAAGCGAATTCTGCATAACAAAGGGCTGCAAACACACACGCTAAACCAGATAATATGAAGGAAAGTATTAAGGCAGGCCCTGCATGTTCAGCAGCAGCAACACCTGTAAGTACAAAAATACCAGTCCCAATTATTGCTCCAATACCGAGCATAGATAAATCAAAGGCTCCTAATTCCTTTTTTAAGGTCACATCTTTTTGACCTGATTCTTGGATAAGAGTCTGAATCGACTTCTTTCTAAATAAATTCATAGGTAATCCCCCTAGAAGCAACTGACTAAATGTTCTGAAAAAGACAACTAAAAAATCTATATCGAAATAATATAATCATTTTATAGAAAAAGCAATATATTTTGAAAAATAAATAATTTGCAAATAATCCCTTGTAAATTACTTACATAAAATCGAAAATAACAAGGCTTCTGTATTATTTAAAATTCTTTAACTATACTAGTAAAATAATAAACATTACCAACCCTTGGGATAATTGCTGTTATTTATCCTTAGGTGTTTCGTTGAAGTTTTGACATGATTACCATTATCTAGATTGTCCGATCTTACATCAGGTTCAGACTGTAGTACCCATTTAAATGATCCATGTACCAAGTTGCTTTGCCTTCTGACAGTGTTTATACTTTTTCCACTTACTCTATCCGAAGTCGCTTTTGAATCAGGCATAAAAGAGTACAGATAGTATCAAAGTCTACAAAAAGAGCAAATAAAAAAGGATGATACGAAGGGTAATTTCCCTCCATATCATCCTTTTTGTAGGAATCTATTAAGCTACATTTGTTTCAAGTTGAACTCGTGGAGAATTCCACATATTAATCCATTTCTTAATAGCTGTCACCATTATAATGACTCCAAGTGCCAGCATAATAATAGATAGGATTCCATTTAATACGCTATAGCCTGCTGCTGCTGAATTAAGGTAGACATTTTTAACCATCCAATATCCAGCATAATTTACTGTAACAAATAAATAGGAAAGCGGGATGAGGCAGGTAAGCATATATCGTCGTTTATCTGCTATTCTCAGAATAACGGTTGCCCCAACAATAAGACCAATGGATGCCATTAACTGATTAGAAACTCCAAACAGTGCCCAAACAGATCCAATGTCACCTGAGAATAATAAGTAACCCCACATGAAACATGCTAATGCACTGGCAAAGATGGATCCTGGAAGCCAATCTGTTTTCTTTAACGGCTTATAAAACTCTCCGAAAAAGTCCTGAATTAAATAACGCGCTACACGAGTACCCGAGTCAATAGCAGTTAAGATAAATACTGCTTCAAACATAATAACAAATTGGAAAAAGTAAGATGATAGTTTCGCAAACCAAGGAATACCTGTGAAGATGTATGTCATACCAACTGCTAATGTAACTGCACCGCCAGTTCTTCCTTCAAGGTTAATCCCAATTTCGTCCGCTAGCTTCGGTAGCTCTACAACATTCATACCAAGTGTTTTGAACACTTCTGGTGTGGAGTTAATAGCGAAATAATCGGCTGGTTGAAGAGCAGTTGCTGCGATCAGAGCCATAATTCCTACCACACACTCAACTAACATCGCTCCAAAACCTACGACCTTAATATCTGACCAACGATCTAGCATTTTCGGAGTAGTTCCTGAGCCAACAAATGCATGGAATCCTGAAATCGCTCCACAAGCAATAGTGATAGAGATGAATGGCCAAACAGGTCCACCTAGGACAGGGCCGCCACCTGAAGTAAATTTCGTGAATGCAGGCATTTCAATACTTGGATTGATAATGAAAACACCAATGATTAGAGCAATAAATACCCCAATTTTCATAAAGCTGCTTAAATAATCGCGTGGCGCAAGCAAGAGCCATACAGGCAATGCTGCTGCAAAAAAAGCATAGATTGGTAGAATAATAGCTAATGTCTTTGTATCTAATGTCAACCAATCACCTAAAACAGTATGTTGGATGGATGGACCTACAAAAACTCCAACCATAACAAGGATAAAACCGATTGTTGATGTTAATTTCAAGTTACCAGTTTTCTTATAAGCAATCCCAACGAACATCGCAATTGGAATCGTGATTCCTACAGAGAATGTACCCCATGGATTATGTTCAAGGGCATGAAGGACAACCATTGAAAGTCCAGCCATTGTGATCGTGATAATAAACAACATGGCAAGTCCTGTACAAAAACCAGCAACTGGTCCGAGCTCTTCTTTTGCTACCTCTGATAAAGATTTTCCTTTTTTCTGCATGGATGCAAAAAGTACAACCGCATCATGGACTGCACCACCGATAACCGCACCAATTAATAACCAAAGTAAACCTGGTAAATATCCGAACTGCGCAGCGAGAATAGGTCCTACAAGTGGACCCGCCGCTGCAATTGCCGCGAAGTGGTGACCAAATGTTACCCATTTATTTGTAGGAACATAGTCCTTACCATCATTTAATTCGTGTGCAGGTGTAGGTTTTGAGTCATCTAACTTTAAAACCTTAGCTGCCATGAATGTACCATATAAGCGATAAGCAATCATTAAAATACAAATGGAACCGATTACAATTGAAACCGCATTCATTTATCCAACCTCCTAATCTCATTTCCTTTTATTACTCTTATCATACTTTAAGAAAACGCTAACATAGGATTTTCAGGATGAAAGGTAGAAATATAGACTTGAAATGCAAAAACAGCTGCTTAAAAACCAAGCAGCTGTTTCAATTCTTTTGTATACGTTCTGCTGACTGGAACCTTTTCCCCGTCTGACATTATCAGATTATAGGTAGAATTAAACCAGGTCTCAATCTCTATAATCGAATTAATACTGACTAAATACGATCGATGGACACGAATAATTTGAGATTTTTGTAGTTTCCTCTCAAATGTAACTAAAGGATCATTCACCACGTACTTTTGTTTCCCAGTTGCAATAATTGTTTTGCCCTCATTCGTGCTGATATAAAGGATGTCGCTAACGTTTACTAATATAATTTTCTCATCAACTGTTAGAGCCAGTTTTTCCGTGTTTGAAAATAAGCTTGCCTTTGATGGTAGTGGAATATTTGGCTCTTTGCTCCCCAAAAGCTTCAACAGCTTCTCAATGGTTTGCTGCACTCTTTTTTCATCAAAAGGTTTTAATATATAATCAGCTGCATTTAATTCAAATGCCTTTAAAGCATACTCATCATATGCAGTGGCAAATACAATCAAAGGAGGGTAATCCAGTTTATTGATTCGGCTGGCAATCTCCATTCCACTTTCATCAGCAAGCTGAATATCTAGAAAAACCACGTCAATGTCGAGGTTTTCTATTTTATCTAGCGCTTCTTCCACTCCGCCCGCTTCACCAGCTAATTCCACCTGTTTACTTCTTTTTAAAAGATAGGCAAGCTCATCTCTAGCCAATGGTTCATCATCAACGATAAACGCTCTTAACAACATCCTCACCCCACTTCTGCTGCGTTAATGGCAGTTTAATCCATACCTTTGTCCCATGATCTAGTTTACTTTCAATTTGAAAAGAAGCTGTATGTCCATAAATTTCTTCTATTCTTTTTTTTATATTCCATAGCGCTGTCCCTGTGCCTTTAACTGAATCAATCGTTTGATTCCCTAGTCTCCCAAGCAGTTCTGGCTGAATGCCCTTTCCGTCGTCTTCCGTTAAGAGAACCATACCGCCATCCTCCTGAAACGCCCTGACCTTCACAGTCCCATTTTGGGCTTTAGGAAACGCATAACGTATGGCGTTTTCAACAAGCGGCTGCAGAGTGAAAGGAGGGATAAGAATTTTTTTAAAAGCTTCATCAATTTCTAACTCAACTTTGTAGCGATCCGGAAAACGGGCCTGCTCAATGGTTAAATAGGCCTCCACATGTTCCAATTCTTTTTCAAGCGGGATTAACATTTGCCGAGCCCCTTGAAGATTGCTACGGAAAAAGGTACTCAGTTTAATTAATAGACTTCTAGCTTTATCTGTGTCCGTTCGAATAAGACTTGAAATCGTATTGATTGCATTAAACAGGAAATGTGGATGAACTTGGGCTTGTAATGCTTTAATCTCAGCATCCTTTAATAATCTTCTTTGTACTTCTAACTCTGCCATTTCTAATTGAACAGAGAAAAGTTTTCCAAGACCTTCGGCAAGCTCCTGCTCTACTCGATCAAGTTTCCTCGAATCAGTGAAATATAACTTCAATGTCCCTACTGTTTTCGTATGGACCTGAAGAGGTAATACAATAGCGGCTTCTAAAGGACAGCACGGATTAAAGCATTGAATTTCCTTAGCCGTTTTTGCAATCGTTATGTTTCCTTGTTCAAGTACCTTTTTGGTTAATTCTGTCGCCATGTTTCCTAATGGAATGTGGTGATCGGAAGCGGCCCCTACATGGGCAAGTACATGAGACTGATCCGTAATGGAAATGGCATCAGCGTTAGTCCAATTTAAAATAATTTCTGCCGCTTTAGTGCAGGAATCAACATTCAAACCTTGCCGAAAAAACGGAAGCGTCTGATTGGCAATGTATAATGCCTTATGCGTTTGTAGAGCGTGCGTACGCTCCTGTTCTTGAAGAATTTCCTGAATAATTAACACAAACAGGAGTGTTCCAAAACCATTGATAGCAATCATAGGAAAAGCGATGACCTCCACAAGATGGAGTGCTTCCTCATAAGGCTTTGCCAGTAAAAGAATGACCCCCATTTGAGCAAATTCCATGGTTATTCCAATCATAATTGCTTTCCAGGGTGATAATCCTTCTTGAACATTAAAGCGTTTACTTAAAAATCCAGTTACAACTCCTGCAGAAATAGTAGAAATGGCACAGGCGGTAGCAGTAAAGCCACCTAAAGTTAACCGATGCAAGCCGGCAATTAAGCCCACTCCAATGCCAACGATAGGACCACCTAATAAGCCGCCAATCGTGACTCCCATGATTCTTGTATTCGCAATGGCACTTTCACTATCCATATTAGTAAGCCATTCTTGGGATGTAACGGTCCCATGTCCAATTCTCACACCCGTATAGTTACTAATAACCCCAAAAGTTCCAAATATGATAATCATAACTACCTTGGCAGAAATGTCATGTTCATTATGAATAATTTGACGAAATGACTTCATCCTCGAAAGGACGAAAGCAACAATGATCAAAATCCCTACACGTTCCAGCATGAGAGGTAATAATTCAACCATTTGATCTCACCCTTCATCTTTTTCAACTAGTGAAAACGTTATTGACTACTCTATTACTATACCAAAAAAATAAGCTAGCTGTCTCTAAGACTAGCTAGCGTTTACATTCATTACCATCTCTTCTTTTTTCCCTTCAGGAAGCACCAACGTGACTTCGGTTCCGACTCCAAGCACACTGTGATAGGAAATTTTCCCATTCATCGTTTGAATGATTTTTAAGGAAACTGAGGTACCAAGCCCCGTCCCCTTATCCTTTGTGGTATAAAACAAAGTTCCTATCCGAGCTATTTGTTCTTCCGTCATTCCTTTACCCGTGTCAGCAATCTTTACCGTTGCATGATAATCGTTTGAGTTGGAATGAACAGTTACTTTTCCACCTTCTGGAGTTGCCTCGATTCCATTTTTAATCAAATTAACCAACGCCTGTTTAAATTGATTCCGATCGGTAACAAGAGAAAAGCGGTTAGATTCCAATTCACTATGTAGCTGTACTCCTTGTTTGGCTGCAAGGGGTTCCATCAGAATCACTACTTCTGCTAGAACTTCTCTCAATGAAAACTCCTCAACTTTTTCAAATTGCGGCTTAGCAAAATTTAAATAATCATTAATAATCAACTCAGCCCGTGCTAATTCATTTAATACGAGAGAAAGATATTGATAGTTTTTCCCCGATTCTTCTCGCTGCATCAATTGTAAAAAACCCTTCACAACCGTTAATGGATTTCGAACCTCGTGGGCAAACGATGCAGCAAGTTCACCGAGGGTATTTAATTTTTCTGCCCGTTGAATTTCCTTCTGCATCTGGTTTCTTTCAATTATGCCTTCATTCAACTTTGCAGCCAATCCCAAGGCTAATGTTTGAATGGAACCTACAAGGATAAGATCGGGGAGATTAAAATCCAATTTAAAGAAGTTACCCTCTAAATAACGAAAGATATTTAGCGAAAGAAAACAGAGTGTTAGAGACCAAACACCTGCGAGCATGGTTAGTACAACTCTTTGTTTCGGAGAATACCTCCAAAAGATCTTGAGTAAGAGGAATGGAATAAGAGCAGTTAAGACTGAGTTTGAGAGTCCAAAAATCATGGTACCTCCCCCCAATATCAAGCGCGTTCCAATTATTGAGGATAATACAATACCTCCCGCCACAGGGCCCCCATAAAGTATCGCTAATACAAGCGGAACATAGCGAAGGTCCCAATGAAAGCCATAGTTTGCATACGAGAAGAGCATACAGGTTATCGCTGCAATACTTTGCAAGAAACCACATAAATAGGGAGATTTAAATTTTCGATTATTATCCATTAGAGTACTGGATAGTAGGACAGGTGCAATCGTAATTAGTACATTCAAAAGGAGCTTCTCTGCCAACATTGTCATTCCTCCATGGATATCCTTCTATTTAAGTTAACAATACGACAAAAATCGTCACTTTCCTTTTTTTCTAAAAAATTATCACTATAAAAGTTATCTGCTTTCCCCCGTAAATTTACCGTAGTACACATAACATTTACGATCTTCATCTATTTCTCTTGAATCCATAGCAAACTCCATATATTTACCATTCCTTTGGAGATAAATTGCATCAGAATGAAGAGTCGGCAAAACCTCTTCATGCTCCCAATTGTCTCTTTTTTCAACTAGGGGTGAACCAACTAATGTGATTTCTCTAATTTCTAGCCCTATGTGAGAATAAACGGGTTCAGCAGTATCCTTTGGAAACTGTTCCTTTTGAACATATAACACTAGTGTACCGTCTGGATCCATAGCAGTTGCCGTAACGGAATAGGTTTCTCCTTCTTTAACAAAAAATTCACAGGACATTCTTGCTACAGCTTCAGCCGTCGATAAATGTAGATAATTCCATAATGCAGGGTATTTTTTATAATTGTCGTCAAGTCGATACTCTAATCTCATCTCTTCAGCCCTTCTTTCTTTCACTTTCAAATTTTTGCATTGTTTTCCTGACATTACCTTCTATAATAATATTATATACAAATAAAGGAGCGTGAGAAGGTGAAGAAAACCCAATGGTTAGTAACTGGAGTTCTCTCCTCACTAATTGCCGGAACACTTTCAGGTTGTTCAGACGATCTACCACCACAGCCGGACGATCCCAGCTGTCAGGATTGGGAATGGGATGATGAACAAGGTGTTTGGCAATGTGATGATACCCACTCTAGTCATTATCATCATTACTATTACGGAGGAGGTTTTTTTAGCAATAAATCTTCTCTCTTAAAGTCAAAATCTTATAAATCCTATCGATCCTCTTCAAGCTTTAAAGGTGGGTTTGGCAGCGGCTCCAAGGGTGGGTTTGGAGGATAAGCATGTCATCTTATGCAGCAAAACGGAAAGCCTTTTATTCACTAATTCCATCCTTTTGGTCCAATCTATATGGAATCGAATACAGCCTTTATCATATTTTACCCATTAGTAAACAAACCGTCTGTCTCATAAAGGAGGCAACAGAACGTATGGGAGCCGTTTTTTTCAAAACTGCACGCCTGCTTCGGAGCCTTTCAGACGAGCAACTGCTTCAACTGGGTTATCCTAGTTCAAGTCTTCCGTTTCTTAGATTAAAAAATCTTTTTCCAGAATCGGTTATTTCCCGCTTTGACTTTGCCCTAACAAAAGATGGGCTCAAATTACTTGAGTTTAATAGTGATACCCCCACCTTTATTGTTGAATGTTTCCATGTAAATGGAATAGCATGCAGTGAATTCGGCCTCATGAATCCAAATGAAAACGAAGAACGCCTCCTGTCATCCGGTATTACCAAAGCCGTGATAGAAGCTTCACAGGGAAAAAGTTCGCCTAATATTGTGTTTACCGCTCATGTCGACCACATAGAGGATTGGCATACCACAAGCTATTTAAGTGAGCTTTGTCAGGTTGAAAGTAAGCTGGTACCCTTGTCCGCTCTTCAAATTACTGAAGATGCTTTACTTGACCCCGACGGTATACCCATTGATGTCTTATACCGACAAACCTACCCGCTTGAGCACTTAGTGGAAGACCGGGATCCTGAGACTGGAGATTTAATTGGAATAGAATTATTGCAGCTTGTGAAAGATGGAAAGCTATCTATCCTGAATCCTGTTTCTTCCTTCCTTCTTCAACCCAAATCCATTCAGAGTTTAATTTGGGGGTTAGCTGAGAACGGTGCCTTTTATACATACGAGGAGCAGAAGTGGATTAAGGAATATATGCTCCCAACGTATCTTGAATCAGATTTTTTTGAAGGCAGAAGTTCCTTTGTAAAAAAACCGTCCCTCGGCAGAGAAGGGGACACCGTTACGATCTGGGATCAACAATCCCAAGTAACAATCCAAAATGAGTATCAAACGTATAAGGAAGAACTGCCAGTCTACCAAGCGTATGTTCCACTTCCCACTGTTATATTGGAAACGGAAAAGAGAGTGGAAGAATTATCCTACGTATATGGTGCATTTCTTATTGCCGGAAAAGCAAGTAGCATAGGGGTCCGTGCCGGAGGGAAAATCACAGGGAACGAATCGTATTTCTTGCCAGTTGGTATAAGAAAAGCGGAAGCGCCTTGATCAGCCCCGACCGGCAAATGTTCTTCTGTAATAAAAGTCGCTCTTTGACTTTTATTACAGAAGAACATTTGACCCGAGGGGCTAAGCGCTGGAGCTGGACAATTTTCGAAGTCGAATTTTAACCTTCTTATAATGAAATAAAGGAGAATGAGTATGGAGAATTTTTTATTATACTTAGTAGTTTCACTTGGTCTTTTATTAGTAGGACTTGTGCTAATGGAAGTAACAACGAAGGTAAAAGAGTTTTCCTTGATGGCAAAAGGAAATAAAGCAGCGAGTTATGTCCTTGGAGGCAGACTACTTGGTTTAGCCATTGTTCTGTATTCTACTGCTGCTAATTCTATCTCTTTAGGGGATATGGCCATTTGGGGAGCAATTGGAATAGTTGCCCAAATTATTGTTTTTTACTTGGCAGAATGGCTCACGCCGCGGTTCAACGTGATGCAAAGCATTGAAGAAGATAACCAGGCAGTTGGACTGTTCCTTATGTTTTTGTCGATTTCCATCGGAGTTGTCATTGCAGGCTGTTTGACCTATTAAAAACACGCATCCGAGGATGCTTTTTTTATCAGGCTGTCGAAAAACATTCGATAGCCTATTATTTTATATGAATTCATTAACAATTTACTGCATTAACTTACTATAATGGATATTAATATATTGGGCTTTTCAATAAGTATGTTGATTTCCACTCCAGGCGGCTTCGCTTTCCGCGGGCGTGCCGGAGAGCCTCCTCGTCGCTACGCTCCTGCGGGATCTCCCCTGCCCCGTACTCCCGCAGGAGTCTTCGCCGCCTTCCGCTCCAATCAACTGTGTATTCAATAAAAATGAAATAAGAACAAACGTAGCTACCGCTGGTTTTTAGGTTTAAAATTCAAGGATCCAGTTCCACATTACTACGATTAGCTGGAATCGAAGGTAAGATTTAATCGCTTATCTAAATCAGGAAAACTACTTGATAAATTAGAAAGGAAAAAATTGAGCGAAGCTTTGAAGACTCGAAAGTGCTACATGGGTCTCGCTACTGCCGGTTACTGGGATTGAAGAATGCAAGTGAGCAGGCTCTCCTTTTGGCTGCCTGCCAAAATATAAAACAACACATTTAGCTTTTAGAAAAGGTGTGTTGCAATTCCTCAAGTTAATTTACCCCCTGTCGATTGGAGCGGAGGGTACTCGACTCCTGCGGGATATAGAGGTCACTGGAGACCCCACAGGCGCCAAAGCGCCGAGGAGGCTCCAGGACCTCCCCGCGGAAAGCGAGTACCCGGAGTGGAAATCAACAGGCCCATTAAAATGGATAATCTTATAATAATAATCAGTATTTTAGGTCGGATAAAAATGAAAAATTGCCGAGAAATATAATCTTTCTCGACAATCTGAAAAAAACGCATTAAAGGATGCGTTTTTTTATAGTTTTTGATAGGTTTTTTTATCACAGATCACAAATAAACTTGCATCCTCTGGAATCGGTTCATTCCATTTTTTGAGTATTTGTAAGTCATTACGGTCTGCTATCAGCTGTGCCCCTTTTTCTCTTAGAAAATCATAAGCCATTCCATAGGTAGACCATTCCGGCCTTACTTTCACTTCCCATAAATCACTCCCCCCGTCCCCGTCCTTACGGCTTAAAAGTTGGGTAAAGAGATGGCTTGCTCCTTTTGTTTGCGCCGATTTCGCCATCAGATTGGATACAGATTCATGAGAAAGAATGAATTCATCGATTTTCACATGCTTAAAATTACCGACATGCTTTTCATTTAATATTTCAGCAATCGTATAGATATTACTTTCTGTGCCTTCGTCATAACGCTCAATGGAGGAAGCAACTAAAAGTGTTTTTCCATCTGCTAGGTCTGGGTTATCAATCCCATCAGCCGCAAACAATAATACCGCCTTCGACTTTTCAATCCCTGCCCTTCTCAGCGTTTCTTCATCCGTTGGACTTCCCTGGATATAAAGAAACCGCTCATGTTCATAGGGTGTCTTTTCTAATTCATCAATTAAAACAATTTCCGTTTTTGAATCGCCGAGAAATAGTTCATTAATGGTATTTTTACTCTTAGCCGTCCAGCCAATAATGACATAATGGTTTGTTCCTTTAAATGTCATTCTTCCTTCCTCCTTCATTCGTTTGTACTGGGAAACAGTATCAACGATCACTCCAATCAACACACCGAAAAGTCCGATTCCAGCCGTATATACGATCACCATCGCCCATATTCTTCCGAGCTGTGTCGTTGGATAAACATCTCCGTAGCCAACAGTCGTCATGGTCGTCAGAATCCACCAAACTGCATGGAAGGTGTTTTCAAATGTCTTGGGTTCGAGTATTCTCATAACCAATGCATTTATCAAAATATAAAATGTAGTAACGAGAATTAGCGTTCTGTACCGATACTTTGTGGCTGTTATAAACAGCTTTCTAAAAAATAGCATAGTAATCCCCTACTCTTTTCCAATGTTCATTACTTGGTCTCTTTTTTCATATAAAATGGATTTCTCTGCACAGGCACCCAATCATCCGTAAGCTCCAACTGACCTGCCAGTGATAAAAGCAGATCTTCTCTACCCTTGGCGGCCATGAATTGTACCCCTACCGGCAGACCATCAGATGTCAGATGAATAGGTACAGTCATAGCAGGCTGACCTGTTAAATTAGCAAGTTGTGTGAAAGGTGTTCTTTCTAAATTTTTTTCTGCCACTTGTTCAACAATACCTGCTTTTTTCATTAACCTTCCTAAGGAAAGCTTCCCTGCAAACTGAAGTGCTGCCTTTTCCGATTTATTTGGTTCAAGTTCACCAATACGAGCAGGAGGAGAAGCCGTTGTAGGTGTGAGGAGCAAATCATATGTCTCATGAAAATGTTCCATTTGAATAGCAGCCTTATCCCATTCTCTAATACTTAAAACAAATTCCTCCGCTGATGTCGCTTTTCCCACCAATCCAAGCATCCATGTTGTTGGTTCTACATCCGTCATTTTTGCTTTTCTACCAAGAACGTCTTCAAGAGTTGCTAGCCCAGCAGCCACTTCTCCAAAATACATGGTCAAATAGCTCTTTGCTATTTTTCTACCATCAACCGGTACGTCAACTTCGACCACCTGATGTCCCATCGATTCTAAAAGCTTGGCTGTTTTCAGCACTGCTTCTTTACAATCTTGGTCTATCACATTTCCAAGGGGGGATTTTAATGTAAAGGCAATGGTCCATTTTCCACTTGATGCTCCTTGTACCAGTTGCAGATACTTACCTTCAAATGGGGGAGCGTAAAATGCCGCATATTTCTCATGGACACGTATCTCATCAAGAATTGCCGCACTATCCCTCACCGTTCTTGAGAGAATATGGTCTACTGATGCCCCCTGCCAATGCCTTGCAAAATTAGGACCAACTGGCGTTCTCCCCCGTGTGGGCTTAATACCAAACAATCCGCAATAGGATCCTGGTATACGAATAGATCCTCCGCCATCATTGGCCCCTGCAATGGGTACCATACCACTGGCCACTGCTGCTGCCGAACCTCCACTAGAGCCACCTGGTGTATGATTTAAATTCCACGGATTACGAGTGGGGCCGTAATATGCGGGCTCAGTAATCCCCATCAAAGCGAATTCCGGTACATTGGTTTGCCCCACAAACAACACACCTGTTTTTCTTAGTTGATTAACATATTCTGAATCTACACTTGCTCGATATGTTTGCAAAGCCCTTGAACCTGAGGTTATTTTTTCCCCCTTTACTTCTTGAGCAATATCTTTAAGAAGCATCGGTACTCCTGCAAACGTACCATTTATATCCACGTTCTCGGCTTCTTTTTCAGCCTTTTCATAAAACCTATTAATAACGGCATTTAATTGGGGATTATGTTTTTCTATCATGTGAATGGCTTCAGTCAGCACTTCTTTTGGGTGAATTTCCTTCTTTTTAATTAAGTCAGCGATTCCTAACCCATCAAAACTTTTATAATCAAAACCCTCCATCCAACTCATCCCCGTTCATCGGTTTTTTTACTATTACTTCTACTCATAGTTGCTATATTCCTTTATCAATTATTACTAATCATTTTCTAGTAAAAAGATTCCTTATTCGTACGGATATGCAAACACAACTCTAATATAGGTGTTGACAAACAATGTAAATTCCTGTAATATTAGTAATTGTGCTTCGCACATAGGTAACTTGGAATTATAAGATTACGCAATGTAAGAATTTATTTCTGGCATTCTGCTTATGTTTTAATATAAAAACTTATTCACACTGGATCGGCTTCGGAGCCGTTAGGATGTAAGAGAGGTAGGGCTTACGTCGTTTAGGTACAAAAACCATCAGGTGGAAGAATAACCGCGGCAAATTTGTTTATAACAAACAATGATTATATATAAGTTTTTACTTGCGAACAGAAAAGCGAGGCGTCTGAGAGCGCGATAAGCTAGACAGTTGTTTACTGTCTTTAATAAGACTAGCATTCACAAGTTACAATATGGATTCAATATGAATCAAAGCTAAGAAGGCAGAGGAATTTCATTTCCTCTGCCTTCTTCCAATTCTGGGCATTCTTTTTTGAGTCAACTAATAATCTTTCAATTTTTAACATTATTACATATTGGCAACTTGGTTCAATGTTAAGTTTTCCTTCAAAAGATTCAGCGGTTGATACCCATCAACCTTTAATATTGGTTGATTTGGATGCTTAAAGTCTAGATGAATAATTTCAACTTCTTTACCATTCCGCAGAGTTATCTTTTTTCCCTTCACTAACTCCATTAAAAAATTCGCAAACGGCAAGACGATGTTTTCATCCAAACGATTTAAGTTAATCTCCTTTATCAATTCGTCAATTGCATAAAAAAGAGACATGGATCCTCTATAGACCCTATTTGAACAAATAGCATCGAAAGTGTCTGCAACGGAAAGTATACGGACAAAAAAAGGAATATCTTCTTCCCTTAATCTATAGGGATATCCAGTACCATTTAAACGTTCATGATGTTTTAAGACTCCTTCTAAGATCATTGAATCTATTGATGTTCCTTCCAACAAATCATAACCAAATTTCGGATGTTGTTTTATTAAATTAAATTCATCATCCGTTAACCTGGTGGGCTTGTTCAAAATAGCAGGATCTATTTTAAATTTTCCGACATCGTGAAACAGACCCATATTTGCCAGCATTTTTTGATGCTCATTGGTTAACTTCAGAATCTTCCCGATTTTACTTGCTATCAAGCCAACATTAAGACAGTGCTTAAATAAATATTCGTCCTCTGAAAATCTTTCCATTATTTCAAGTATTCCAACATCATGTAAAGTAAACTCCTTATGAAGCACTTCAAATGCGTCAAGCATTTCACTAATTTCTTGATTATCAAGTTTGGCTTTTTCAGCAATTATTTTTTTTTGTAAATCTTTTATCGATGAATAAACATTTTTATAAACTAATTCATAAATTTCGCCTAATTTTTGTTCTGGAGAATTCTTTGATGATAATTCTGCTTGTAATTGAATTTTATGGTGGTTTAGAAAGTTAATGTGGCCTTCGTTTAGCTTAGTGCCTTTTTTTAATAACAATACTCCTGATAGTGAATAAATATCTTCTTTCAATACCATTCCTTTTTTCAATTCCATGGTGTACGCTCCCCTTTTTATAACAGATCATAATATGTTTACTTATTAGAGGACATTCCAAATAACACTTAAAAATTTTTTATCTTTCGAATTCACAAGATACAAGAATAAAAGGTTAATACTTCCTATTACTTATTTTAATATAGCTTAATTTTACTATAATTGGTTTTTTATATTTGGTAAAGAGTGTAAAATTAAATTTTTTCAAAAAATTATTCACCGACTTGAATAATAAATAATATTTATTATTCAAGTATAAAAACACAAAAGGTAAGGCCATAGTCTAAAACTATGGCCTTACTCCAACTACCAAGAGCCTCCAATAATATAAAGGTCCTCATTACCTATTTTTCTATAACAATTGCTTGTTTACCCATTTGCTCCCAGGCTTTAATGAAGCTTTCACGGTTCAATTTTCTGTTTTTGACTCCATATGGGTCATTTACGTAAATATAATTTGCATCATAACCTGTGATGGCGACACTATGTTCACTAAACGTAATATCAATTTTCCCCTGTGGTGTATCCCATGTTTGGAAAACAGAAACTGGCGCAAAGGTTGAAGTAGTAATAATCCAAACTGGAAGCCCTTGCCCAACCTTTTTTAATACATCTTCAAATGGGTGATTAGTTAAATTCACAGCACGATCACCCACATATTCCTGAGCCAATTCTAATATAGGCCCATTGTATACACCCAATCCAGGACCCTTTGCCATATTTCCAACAAAGCCGGCATTGGGATTTCCCTTTTGTCCATTATTATAGGTTAACGGAACTGTTTTTATATTTTCAGCTAACTCATTTTTTGTCACTTTAACCCCATGATAGTTTAGAATCATCGCTAAACTTGTAACCTCACAGCCATTATAAAGCTTAGGTGTATCCATTTGATTAAGCAGTGGTACATCCAGCATGATATTGTCCGGAATACTTGGCTCTGTATTTGTTAATTTCACTTCGTTAACAGGCTCTGCTTCTTCTTGAAGTACCTCTTTATTAACTTTTGGTAACTCAGTCTCCTGTTGTGTTTCAACATCCGTAGACTTTGATTTCACTACTTCTTTCAATTGACCGACATCCGACCAGTTAAATTTACCTGCAAAAATTGTATTTGCACCTATAAAAGATATGATTAGAATAATAATGACTAATAACAATTTTTTCATAGAAGAATATACCATTCCTTATTGAGAGAATTTGTAAGCAACTAGTAAACTAGTAAAATACTACTACATAAAACAATACCAAATAATACTAAAGGGATAAAGGAAACGCTTTTCCAAATCATCATACTTATTATATCTTAACTTCCCCTTAAGAAAGTCCCCTCAGTTTATAAGACTAAGGGGGATTATAAAAATATTCATAATCTGCTTTGGTTAATTTTTCGAATAACCTGATTAATCACTTCAGAAAACACTAAGCCAAAGGCAATGGCTCCTGCAAGCATCAATACTTTTGCTGCAGAGCCTAATGCTGCATTGTAGTCATTCTCCACAAAGTTCCGCATGGCATCATAGGCTAGACCCCCTGGTACTAAAGGGATAATCCCTGCCACACTAAAAATAATGACTGGAGTTTTATAGAACTTAGCTAATTCCTGACTCAGAACCGCAATAAAAATCGTAGCAGCTAATGTAGCAAAAATGGCATCATTTGAATATCTTTCGAGAAGATAGTAAATTAACCAGCCACCCATTCCAATCAATCCACATTTAACCAAAGTTTCTTTTGGTGCATTAAAAAGGATGCCAAAGGCTCCTGTTGCTAAAAAACTTGTTATTAACTGACCTAGAATTTCCAAATTCATTTAAGCCACCTTTATAAAAACGATAACACAACGGCAATGCCAGCTCCAATGGCAAATGCTGTTAGAAATGCTTCTGCCCCTTTGGATAAACCAGATACTAAATGCCCTGCCATTAAATCTCTAATTGCATTGGTTACTAATAGGCCTGGCACTAACGTCATAACAGAGCCAATAATAATTTTATCTAATTGATCTCCTAATCCCACTTTGACAAATAATACAGATAATAAGCCAATTACAAACGAGGCTAAAAATTCCGAGAAAAACTTAATTGGAACAAAACGATGAAAGTAAACAAAACTTAGATAGCCAAAGCCTCCTGAGACCATTGATGGAAGAAAATCATTCCACCCGCCATTAAACATAATCATAAAGCAGCCGCTAGCTAATGAAGCAGCTGCCACCTGATACTTAAAGGGAAAAGTCACATCTAAGGAGTCAATTTCTTTTAATTCCTTTAATGCTTCATTTATATTCATTTCACCACTGCTTATACTTCTAGAAATGCTATTAACCATGGCCACCTTTTTTAAATCCGTGGACCGCTCTGAAATTCGAATGAGCTTCGTTTTAGTTGGTTCTGTACCTTCAGCTGAAAATATGATTCCAGTTGGGGTCACATAGCTATGTGTCGTTTGAATTCCAAAGGCTGCGGCTATGCGCATCATTGTATCTTCCACTCGATACGTCTCTCCACCGCTTTGGAGTATGATTTTTCCTGCAAGTAAGCAGACCTCCATAATATCATAGGTTCCATCCACTTGGTTCTCCATTATACTCACCACATTATCTTTACATTTGTTACTTAGTTTAATCAAAATTATGATATGAATCAATTATTAGCCCAAAAAAACAAACAGCCACGGAGCTGTTTACCATCATTATTGATTCCACACTTTCATCAAGATGAGATTGATTACTGCCATTCCCCCATAAAGGCAGGCCATCGTTTGCATTTCTAATAAAAATAAGACAACTACAGGTAATCCAAAAATCACTATTTCTAACAACCAGAAAGGCAATCCAGTTAATGTGTAAGGAGCCTTAGGTGCACCGAACATTCCCCAAATGACGGCTACTAGTAGCGGCGTTCCGATTCCAAATACGATTTTTATCAAAGAACTTTGGGTTACATGGAATCCCCAATAGCCAAGAATTACGAGTACCATTACTTCTAATAAAAATCGAACTCCTAGATTAATTGCTTTTAACGCTTCCATTTAACACCCACCTTTAATTCAAATAAAAACAAGTCCCTTATTAGCTTGGAACTTGTTTTAAGTCTTTTACTTGGAGTTTCTCGTCCATAATTAATACTTTTTCAAATGATTCAACAATAGACACTTGGTAATAAGGCGGACAATTTCTTTAATTCTGTTATCGCTAGTGCAGGATCCATTTCTTTTCTATAAATCCTATCCGATGTCATCGCATCATATGTATCAGTAATTCCAATGATTTGTACTTCAAGGAGTATTTGGTTACCTTTAAGGCCATTATAATTGCTGGCGTTATATATTACTACAAAAACCACCATATTTTTTAGAAAAATTATACAATTAAATGTATTTCGATAATTAAGAAAAACCTGCGTCATTTCAACAACGCAGGTTCATAGGACTTTATTCCCTTAATCAGTAATTTGAAGTTGCACACTGGAAACTTTATTTGTTCTCCTTTTATCCCTAAATATAAATCCTATTAGGCTACAGATGAGAACAAACGGAATACTTGTTTTATATAGGTCAGCAAAGCTTGATGATATGGTTTTAAGAGCATAGTCACCCACCTGTACCCCAAATGTCTTAACTAATTTTCCTTTATGGTCAATTTCCTCATCTACCTGCTTTTCCACTTGCTTATAAACCATTTCTTTAGCTTCTGCTCTGTGTTTTTCTGGGATGGAGGAAAGCGCCTTTTCTACATTTGAATTGATTAACTGTTGACGTTCAGCTTTGGAGATAATCACTTGATTCACATTATGATTTTGCTGTTCAGCAGTAATTGATTTTTTTGTTTCGCTAAAAATTTTCTCTTTTGCAGACTGAGGTACATCAAGTTTTTCTAATTTTTGGGCAGCAAAATTTACAACATCCTGTTTCTTATCATGAATAGTCGTAGTAAGACCTGCAACAAAGATCGCTACAGCTAAAACCACTCCAACCTGTCTTAACATCGAAAATACACTTTGCGAAGCTGTCAGCATTTCGCCTTCAAAAGAGGATGTACTCGCAATCGTAGCTGAAGAAATGACAAAGCTAAAACCAAATCCTAGCAAACTGCACAGTAAAATAATTTCGCCTGATGTACTATGAATATTTAGGTTGTGTAACAAGTAGTAAGCGATGCCCATCATACCAAATCCAAACATGACCGGTATCGTGAATCCAATTTTTTTCGTTAGTAAACCTGCAATTTGAGAAAATACAAAGATGGCGGCGGATACAGGAGTAACAAGTAATGCGGCTTGAAGCTCTGTCTTATGCTGGAAGTTTGTTAAGAATTGAGGTAGTAGGACCATTACACCGATAAGGAAGATAAAACCAGTTGTCACTGTTACAACCGAGCCGGTAAACAGCCGGTCTTTAAAAAGATTTAAGTTAACCATTGGAGCTTTAGACTTTTTCTCTGCAATGATGAATAGGACGATAGAAACGACCGTTATGACATAGCAACCCAGTGCTTGTGCGCTGTCCCATCCCCATGTATTTCCCTTAATCAACACAAGGTTCAAAGGGAAAATGGCTGAAACAGAGAAGAGTAATCCAAACCAGTCAATCTTTGACTTGACACGACTTTCTTTTTTAATTGTTAGGATGAGGAACGCACCACCAATGGCCAACAAACAAATAGGTACATTCACATAAAAAACCCAATGCCAGTTAAGCTTTTCTGTAATAATTCCTCCAACCGTTGGTCCAAGTGCCGTAGCTAACCCCTGTGTGGCACCTAGTAAGGTTAACGGCAGCGTTCTTTTTTCCAACGGCATGGCAGCAATACCTATCACCATGCAGCATGGAATTAGAATCGCAGCCCCAAAGCTTTGAATAAACCGTGCTGCGATTAAGAAATCTCCAGTGGTTGCTAAACCACAAAGTGCAGAGCCAAATCCAAAAACAAATAAACCCACTATATAAAATTTATTCCTGCCAAACATTTCAGCGAACCTTGCCAATGGAATCGCTAAAACGGCAATGGTCATAGTGTAAACATTCAACATCCATGAGCTTGTTTCCAATGAGGTATACAGACTATCCTGAATGGCAGGAAGTGTAATATTCATAATCGTTGAATCTAGCATACAGACAAACATTCCTAAACACATAAGAAATACGACCTTCATTCCACCAGTATCCTTCATTATGTTAGTCCCCTTTTCTATCATTTAACTTTTTTAGTTCTTCGTCGACCATTCCCAAAATCATTTCTGCCTGTCGGATTCCAAACTCTAAGGTAAATCTTTTATTGGGTTCCATGTTTGGATACAAATTAGCAATTCTAGTTAAATTATCGTACATCTCTTGGTTCTTTCCTCTTTCTTCTAGCAGCCATTCCATTACCTTTTCTTTTGTGGTAAATCGTCCGAAAAAGATGCGGATCAGGATATCTGATCTTGTCACAGTGGGGTTGATCGGGCTGTTTAGATACGTTTGAAATTGTTCCTTTCCACTTTCTGTGATTACAAATAGGTTTTTGTTTGGCTTACCGTCTTGCTGGATGATTTGTTTTTCCACTAGCCCTTCTTTTTCCATTTTTCTTAGTGCTGGATAGATTGCCCCGAAGGAAGCATCGAAAAAGTAAGAAATGGAGTTCTCCATCATTTGCTTTATATCATAGCCGCTCATTGGCTCGTCATATAAAAAGCCTAGGATTACGTCTTGTATGTTCATTTTGAATCACCTCATATTATTTATGTTTATATTATCATTGTTAATATAAACGATGTCAATATAAAAATTGGGTATTTTTATCAATTTATTTAAAAATAGGCACTTAAGTTGCAGCTGCTGACCCGTAACCGTCCCTAGCCGAACCATCCATCTTCATGCATGACAAAAAATAAAAAACCGATGGTAAATTTACCATCGATTTCAGCGCGAGCTCACTCTCCAATATTGTTTTCAAACCACTCCTGCAGTTCTCCCAAAGAGGTAAAACTATATATCTCCTCCCCATTTTGACCATTATCAAATCCTGTATTACCTCTTAGCGTAATCTGCCCCTCATCCTCTGATATTAAGATAGCGTAAGGATGATTCACATTTATGTACCTGGAATCTAAATCATTATCAAGCCAATTCTTACTTCTCAAAAACGCATCGCAGTGTTCCATAACATCCCTCCTTACTTTATTGTTCCATATAATAAAAAAAGAAGACAAAAAAATGTCTCCTTAGGAAGCAAGAATGTCGATGTAGTAGATTCCTACGTCTACTTTTTACATAAAAATTACCGAGAATGTCGATGTAGATGGCTCCTACTTCTACTTTTCACTAATAAATAAGCGAGAAAGTCAATGTAGAAGGCATCTACGTCTACTTTTCACTGATTTTTTTTATGAAGTTTAATGTTTCTTCTATAATAAACGCTTGGTCGTTATCAAGTGTCGCAACATGATAGCTCTCCTTCATATGATGAATCTCTTTTATTGAAGATCGAATGCTATCATATATCATCTGTGAATTATTAGGCGGCACGACATGATCCTCTTCCGATACAAAAATCAATGCTGGACAAGTAATTTTATGAAGGTCTGCTTTTACCTGCTCCATAAACGTTAGGATTTCCTTAATTGATTGAACAGGAGTCTTTTCATAAGCTAATTCCTTCACATCTGCTTTTTTAATATCAGACCCAATCGCATCTAAAAACCTTACCCCTTCTAACTGCCGGACAGGTGCCATTTCTGGAATATCCACAGCTGCGTTAATTGGAATAATCGCTTGAATCTCAGGATACTTTTCAGCCATATAAAGAGTCAAAGTTCCCCCCATCGAAAGCCCGGTGACAAAAATCGTATCGCAGCGTTCTTTTAACCATAGGAATCCTTCTTCAATAGAAGAAATCCAATCCTGATAGGTGGTTTGTTCCATTTCTTCATAGTGTGTTCCATGACCTTTGAGCCGCGGTCCACATACCGTGTACCCAGCTTTCGCGTATGCCTCTCCTAGTGGCCGCATACTTTGGGTGCTACCTGTAAACCCATGTGATACTAAA
Organism: Neobacillus phoenicis; assembly: GCF_047302305.1. NCBI lineage: Bacteria > Bacillati > Bacillota > Bacilli > Caryophanales > Bacillaceae > Neobacillus > Neobacillus phoenicis. Next base: position 4,944,919 of record NZ_CP154847.1, read on the forward strand.
ATTCCAACATTGCTTCCCTCAAAGTAAAACGGTTCTGCACCTTCTAATATTGGATATTTGCTGGTCATACTTTTCCCTCCATCACATTATTTTCCTCACTTAAGATGTATTCGCTTCCATTAAATAATTACCTGCCTGTGAATAAGTGATTTTCTAGTGGATATTGTTAATAAAAACTACATTATTTGTTGATATCCTTGATCATAAAAAAATAACCTATCCACAATGTGAATAGGTGTCTATTATTTTATTTCTGTTTGTAATAAGTAATAGCTAAGGCAAACGCTAGAACCGTTCCTTTTACAATATCCATGGCATAATACGGTACAGACATCATGACAAGGCCATTTTGCAGAATACCAATTAATACAGCTCCGATAAAGGTACCAAATGCATTCGGTTTACCGGCACCAAGAACTGAAAATCCGATAAAGGCTGCAGCAACTGAATCCATGAGGTATGGTGCCCCGGAGTTAATTTCTGAGGTCATAACCCTAGATGCCAGAACAATTCCGCCGATTGATGCAAACAAAGCAGAGAGTAAATAAGCCGCTACTTTATATTTATTGACAGGGATCCCTGAAAGTCTTGCAGCCTCTTTGTTTCCGCCAATCACATACATGTAACGACCATGCTTGGTATAAGTCAGAAAGATATGCACAAGAATCACGGTTATAGCCATGATGATAATAATCCATGGCACCGCACCAATTTTTGCAAAAAATGGACTGATTAATCCCGTTGCCATAGATCCATCAGGCATCACCATGTTTTGGGAAACAGTTGCGCCTTTTGTATAAGTAAGTGCTGTCCCTTGAATAATAAACATCGTTGCTAACGTCATTAGCATGTCTGGAATTCGTAACTTTACAATCATGAATGAGTTCAAAGCGCCTACAATTAATGAGGCACCAATTGCAGAGATAATCGCTATTACGGTATTTTGAGAAAACCAAACAAACATAGAAATGACGATGGCATTCGATAACGAAGCTACCGAGCCTACTGATAAATCGAATCCATCTACAGATAATGAAATGGTAATACCAATAGCAATAATCGTCACAATCGAAATCGACCGGAGGATATTGACAATATTACTGCCCTGAATAAAGGTAGGATTTGCTACTGAAAAAATAATGATAAGTGCAAGAATCGTGATAATGGTCCCGTATTTATAAAAAAATTGAAAAAGTTCAAATGCTTTTTTTGTTGGGGTCTGATTCTTTGCTGTAATATTTGTCTCCATTTTATCTGCCCCCTGTGGAATAAAATAAAAGTTCTTCCTCGTTTGTTCGGTTCGTCTCTAACTCCTTTATTGATTGTCCATCATAGAGAATGTAGACTCGATCCGTAATTCCCATAATCTCTGATAGTTCAGAAGAAGCGTAAATAATCGATTTACCTCTGCTTGCCAATTCCGTGATTAGTTCAAAAATATCTTTTTTTGCACCAACATCCACGCCTTTGGTTGGTTCATCAAAAATATAGACATCGGCCTCAGATACCAGCCACTTTCCTATTGCGACCTTCTGCTGATTTCCTCCAGATAGATTCTGAACCTTCGTTTCTTCAGAAGGTGTTTTAATTCCAAGCCGGCTAATCAGCTGCTTGGCTGTTTCCTTTTCTTTCTTTCTATTTAAAAAGCTAAATACGTTTGTAAAACTGCCCAGATTAGCCGCTGTCAAATTGGATTCCACTGATTCAAGGACAAGAATTCCTTCCTTCCTGCGTTCTTCAGGCACTAATGCCATGCCATTTTTCACCGCATCATATGGGCTATTCAAAGTTAGTTTAACACCATTAAGAAGGACTTCTCCTCCAGTTAATTTTTCAGAACCAAAAAGCGCCTTGCACAGCTCGGTTTTTCCAGCACCGACTAGCCCAGCTACTCCAACGATTTCTCCGGATTTCACATGTAAATGTAAATCTTTTATTTTACTTCTATCTGAAAGTCCCTTCACTTCAAGTACTGTGGTTCCAATTCTCGTATTTTTTTTCGGAAACTGTTCCTCCAGTTTTTGGCCCAGCATGTGCTCCACCACTTGATTCTGTGTTGTCTCTGAAATATTCTCTTTTACAACGAATTCTCCATTTCTCATGACTGTAATTTCATCGCAGATTTCAAAAATCTCTGGCAGGCGGTGAGAAATAAAAATAATCCCGACATTTTGTCTCTTTAATTCGCGGGCAATCCGAAAAAGCTCGGTCGTTTCAGTATGGCTTAAGGGTGCAGTTGGTTCATCTAGAATCAGATACTTACACCGATTCGAGACAGCTCTAGCAATGAGAATCATTTGCTTTTCTGCTAGAGAAAGTTCACTCACAAGCTTTTTCGTAGAAAGTGAAATATTCATATCAGCCAGGATTTGTGCTGCTTTTTGATGAAGAGTCTTCCAGTTCATCCACTGCTTTTTTCCCATTTGATGAACCGTGTCCATCAACATGATATTTTCGGCAACCGTTAAATTAGGAATAAGTGCGGTATCGACTTCTTGATAGACAATCTGTATGCCCGCATCCTGGGCATCTTTTGGTGATCGAATGTTCAAAGATTTCCCGTCTAGCACAATCTCACCGGTATAATGATTATAAGCCCCTGAGAGGACTTTCATTAGAGTTGATTTCCCTGCACCATTTGCTCCAATCAATGCCTGAATCGTTCCCGTCTTTGTTGAAAAATGAACCTGATTTAAAGCTTTCACCCCTGGAAATTCAATCGTTATAGTTTTCATTTCCAATGTTGACTGCATGAAATTGTTCCCCCTATCAAGCAAACACTCTCTTAATCAAGTGAAAAAGAGAGTGCTTATAGTACCCATTAATTATTTATTATATTTTTTTAATGTTTTCATCCAATCTTCTTCGAATGCATCTGATTGGCCCCATCCTGAAATAATTTTTGATAGATTAACCATGTTAACAGGATCCTTAGACTTTTGAAGATTGTCTTGTGAAACTAGAGAAGCCTGTAAATCATAGGTTTGTGGTGTTTCTTCACCTGCTAGTTTTTTAGCAAGCAATCTCAAATCCACCGCACCAATTAGTTTAGGATCTACGGCTGCTGTGTATTTCCAAGCACTACCTTTTCTTTGAATCTCTTGAAGGTCCGCATTTGAAACATCAATACCATAAATTTTTATTTCTTCACGGCCCGCCTCTTTTAGAGCTCGTGCCGCACCAATAGCAAAGGCATCCCAAGTAGCAAAGATGGCATCCAACTTTCCTTTTGGATATTTATTTAACATAGCAGCTACGGCGTTTTGTGTTTGAACACTGGTATCTGCAGCAGCTACACCGAAACGTTCCACTTCTTTAATTCCAGGATTTTTTGAAAGTACATCTTGGTACACTTTGTTTCGTCTAACCATTGGCGGAAAACCGTCAACCCAAAGGTATGCAATATTGGCTTTGCCTTTCGTATCCTTTACAAGCTGATCCAGTGCTAAAGTTGCCAATGCTTCGTCATCCTGTGATGTAAGTGTTACTCCCTCCACTTCAGCCAACTTTGGATTAGAGTCAAATGTAACCACGCTTTTTCCTTTTTCAACGATCTTCTTTACATCGTTCACCGTCGCATCATCATCACCATGTGAAATTATGAATCCATCATAATCCTGATCTAACGCCTGATTTATAGCATCATGGAATTTTGCTGTATCACCGTTCGCAGTAAACACATCCACTTGCAATCCTAAAGCTTCTCCCTCTTCTTTTGCTCCTGCTAAGAATTGAGCAGTGTGGTCATCACCGCCAATTTTTCGAATGACCTTAATTTTCAATTGATCGCCCTTAAATTGTTCTGGTACGCCTTCAAGTGATACATTTTTATTTCCGCTTGCTTTCTTCGTTTCTCCCCCTGAAGCACACCCCGTGAGTAGCAGGCTTGCAGCTAATGCAGAAACAAGCGCACTTTTGAAAATATTTTTTTTCATGATAAAAGCTCCCCCTTTTTGTCTTTCTTACCAAAATAAACTATTCCCATTGGAGAAGTTTTCTTTTTTGAAAAAATAAAAAACCTCTCCAGAAAAGAGAGGTTTCATCACATATGTTGGACTACTCCTCTCTTATCTCTCAAAACATTAGATGTTTTGCAGGATTTAGCACCAATTCCTTTTTTGGAACGGTTGCTGGGCGTCATCGGGCCAGTCCCTCTGCCACTCTTGATAAGAGAACGTATTATTGATTTAAAGTAATAAACTAAATTTAAACTCACATCAACAAGTTGTCAATAGTATTTTAAATATTTTTAATAAAGTAATAACTCCTTTTTAATCACATTGAACAGAATGGGGAAAACTGTTATTAAAACTAAAACCAGTTATTGCTTTATTCTCCTATGAAATTTCGGTATGATTATATTTAGGAAACCGAAATAAATTGCAGAAAGAAGTGTTATCTTCCATGAATAAGCAGGAAAGCGCAAAGCGTAATTTACTAATTATGTGGTTTGCCAACTTCTTCGTTGCCGGTAGTATGACGATGGTCATGCCGTTTATTTCGCTGTATATTGAAACGTTTGGAGACTTTTCTGAGAAATATGTCCAGCATTGGTCGGGCATTACTTTTGGGATCACCTTTGTTTCTGCCTTTCTTTTTTCACCGGTTTGGGGGAAGATTGGAGATCGCTATGGTCGGAAAAAGATACTTATCATTTGTGGATTAGGGATGGCTGTATCTATCTTTTTAATGGGATTTGTTCATTCAGTCTGGCAGCTACTCTTACTACGGTTTTTAATGGGCTTTTTCTCAGGTTTTATCCCTATGTCACAGGCATTCATCTCCACGCAAACACCAAAAGAGATTGCTGGTCGTGTCCTAGGGACATTACAAACAGGAAGTATTACGGGCTCGTTGTTAGGCCCCATGCTTGGAGGAATTTTAGCCGATACCCTCGGCTATGCGACCACCTTTAAATGGACTTCTATTTCCATATTCATCTCTGGGATTCTTGTTATCGCAACGAAGGAATTTCTGATAGAACCAACAAAGGGCACCAAATCACACTATTCCAGTAAAGAGGTTATCAAACACATCCTACGAAATCCTGTTTTATTAACCGTATTACTTATTTCATCCCTTGTACAAATCGCCCATTTCAGCATTCAACCAATCCTGTCGTTATTTGTAAGTGATTTACATGGGCCAAACAATGTTGCTTTTTATTCAGGGATTGCTTTTTCCGCAGCAGGAATAGGCAACTTACTCATGTCACGGAACTGGGGAAAGATTGCAGATAAATATGGTTATATCAAAATATTAGTCATCCTTCTATTTTTAGCAGGGTTAGTTTATTTACCAGGAGCGATCGTGACAAGTCTTTGGCAGCTTGTCATCATCCGTATTGCCTTAGGTGTGACCATCGGCGGAATCATTCCTGTCAGGATTGCTTATATCCGCCAGGAAGCTCCGATTACCATGCAAGGCGAGGTCCTGGGCTATAACAATAGTCTAAGATTTCTCGGTAACATCATTGGGCCCATGTTGGGGGGCTTTCTTTCTGGCTATTTCGGCTTTTCCGCCGTTTTCATTAGCACCAGTGTCTTATTAATTATGAGTGGACTGATTTTGCTCGTATCATTGCTCCGACATCCGAAACTTGTAAAACATACAGCTTAATAACTTATTCAATATACAAAAGTTACCAAAACCTTTGTAGAAATAAATTAGGTTATTTCCAAAATATATGATACAATAACTCTACCATTTGAATTACTGTTTCATTTGTGTGCCCTACTCATTCATGAGTGGGGTTTTTGTTTTGTTTTTTTTTGCATAGGCTGTGTTAATCTTGGATGTTGATTTCCGCTCCAATCAACATTGTCTATAAAAACAACAGTAACCTTTAACACAGCATTTGCATAAAAAAAACAGACTCTAAAATAGAGCCTGTCTATATCGACAATGTTATTAAGCTTTACGAACGTTAGTAGCTTGTGGTCCACGTTGACCTTGTTCTACTTCAAAAGTAACAGCTTGACCTTCGTCTAATGATTTGAAACCTTCGCTTTGGATTGCTGAGAAGTGAACGAATACATCGTCTCCAGCTTCGCGTTCGATGAATCCAAAACCTTTTTCTGCGTTAAACCATTTTACTTTACCTTGTTCCATGTGTGTTTCCTCCTGCTGTGTGCTTTTGCACACATTATGGTACTATCCTTGCACTCAGTGATCATCAAGACGAAAAGTTTATCTTATACTATCCTTTACACCGAACAAAAATAATTCTTAATGAGTATAACATTTTACATAAGTATTTGCAAGAAGACAATAATGAGCGTCCTTTTAACCTCATGTTTTACCGCCCACGGACAGAGCTTAATTTTTCGCTATATTGGCTTGCAACTTAGTAAAATCAAGATCCTGATAATAGCTATTCTTGACCAAAATATTAGGACCTAAGCATGAAACAGCTGGGCAATGACAGCTTAATTCCTTCGCTATTCCTGTGTTTTGCCATGATTGATAGGCCTCTTCCAGTGTGGTTATTTGGATATTTCCTAAAGGAGGCGTATCTCCGAAATCCGTTACAATGATATCGCCGTTAAATATATTCACATTCAAGCGGGAACGACCATCTGGATCATTTCTAACCGTTACATTTTTACTCTGATAAAGCCGTTTTAATAGGTCCAAATCTTCCTGTTTATTGCTGCACGCATAAAATGGCAGCGTTCCAAACAGCATCCATACATTTTCATCCCTTATGTCCAGCAAATGATGAATTGCGTTTCTAATTTCATTCAATGATAAAGTTTCAAGGTTACTGGCGAAATCACTCGGATACATAGGATGCACTTCATGTCTTTGACAAAGCATTTCATCTACGATTTGACGGTGAATTCGTTCCAAATGAGGAAGTGTCCGCTTATTTAACATGGTTTCCGCCGAAACCATTACTCCTGCTTGTACAAGTTCCCTGCTATTTTCTATCATTCTCGTAAAATATTTTTCTCGCTGGCTATACTCAGGCTTCCTCTCCATTCTTGCAAAGCCGCCTTCTACAAAATCGTCCACCGTTCCCCAATTATGTGATATATGTAATACATCCAAATACGGAATAATTTCTTCATACCGATTTAAATCAAGAGTTAGGTTCGAATTCATTTGTGTTCGAACTCCGCGCTCATGGGCATACTTTAAAATGGGTAGTACATAATTACTGACAGAGCTATGGGAAAGCATTGGTTCTCCCCCTGTTATACTTAGCGAACGCAATTGTGGAATTTCCTCTAACCTTTGTAAAATAAGTTCAATTGGAAGTGCTAACGGATCCTTTGTTTGGAGGGTGTACCCTACAGCACAATGCTCGCAGCGCATGTTACATAGAGTGGTTGTCGTAAATTCGATATTGGTAAGTAGAGATTTCCCGTATTGCGCTACATCTAAATAAGCTTCCCAAGGATCGAATTGGGGTGTGATTTTTTTTAATGTCTTCATACAAACTCCTTTATTTTTGAAGTAGGAAAAACCTTATTATAGCGCATCTTATAGCCAAGTTGCTATTCATATTAGTTACAAAATCATATGAACGTAAATTAAGAATATTCTATGGCAATTTCCTATTTTCCGTTGGGTAAATGTATTGATTACCGTATAATACATATTTGTTCCATGATTATTGAAAAATCAAGGATAGTATACGAATTGTGAATGGTGGTAGTGGAAATGGAAATGCAACCTTTGCATGAAGCAGAAAAATTAGCCTTAAAAAAGATTAAAATATTTCGCCAAAGCATCCTTCGATATATTTTACGCTCAATGCTTGCCAGTATGTTTATTGGTTTTGGGGTCATCGTTGCGTTTAAGACCGGTAATTTCTTCTATGTAGTTGACTCACCATTTGCCTACCCCATGGCAGCTCTTACTTTCGGAGCAGCAATTATATTAATTGCTTATGGCGGTGGGGATCTATTTACAGGAAATACGTTCTATTACACATACGCTGCACTCCGTAAGAAAATGACTTGGATAGAAGTACTAAAGCTATGGGTTTGCAGTTATGCAGGAAATATCTTAGGTGCTGCTGTCTTTGCTTTTATTATTTTCACCACTGGCCTTTATGCTAGCTCATCAGTAAATGGTTTTCTCCTTCATGTCGTGGAAGTTAAAATGCAAGTCCCAACAACAGAGTTGTTTTTCCGGGCAATCCTTTGTAACTGGCTTGTTTGTATGGCCTTTTTCCTTCCAATGGGATTAAAAGGAGATGGACCAAAGATGTTCGCCATGATGCTGTTTGTCTTTTGTTTCTTTATTTCCGGATATGAGCACAGTATTGCTAATATGTGTACCTTCGCTATTGCCTTAGTATTACATCACCCAGGAACAATTTCATGGGGTGGTGTGATTCACAACCTTGTTCCTGTTACCATCGGCAATTTGATTGGTGGAGCTGTATTTATGGCAATGATGTACTATTACGTAAATAAACCGTTTTTAGATGAGTATAAGGAATAAGAGAAAGGCTGACTCCGTTCTTGAGTCAGCCTTTTCCTATTATACAGGTAGTAACATTGTCGAATGCTATCATCTTATCCAATAATTAGGCAATATCGACAAATTACCGGGGAAATAACAACAAATTCCGGTGATATATCGACAATTTTTAAAATTTTCTAACAACTATAACGTTACACTTTATTTATTTTTACTTAAAAAATATACATAGGCTTTAATCATAAAGTAGCTAACGTCTTCTGGAAGGAGTTCCTTAATAGGTTTTAGACGATCACGCCCTGCTTCTTCCACTGCTTTTTCTAAAAGCTGAATGTATTCAGCTGGGATATGTTTTGAAAAATCGACCTCTAATCCTTGCTGTGCGCATTGAATTAAATGACTCTCAACCGTGCTGATGGCTAAATCACGCTTCTCGGCGATTTCCTGGATTGAATGATCGCTTTGATGTAATTTTAACGTCTCCAAGTGTGAATCGGTGACAGCCTTTTTTGCTGTCTTCTTCGGTTTTTTCTCTTCGGATACCTGCTCACTTTGATATTCTGGGTTGCTTTCTACAAATGCGCGTATGGACTGAATAAACTCAAGTCCGTATTTTTGGAGCTTCAGTTCACCTACACCACTAACCTGTAAAAACTCCTCGTTCGTCTTCGGTAGTTTGACACACATATCCTTCAAAGCCGCATCCGAGAAAATCACAAATGGTGGGACTTTTTCCCTTTCAGCAATTTGTTTCCGAACCTCTCGTAATTCTTCGAACAATGGATCATTCTTAGAGACTTGTTTAACCTGCACGGTTTCTCTGCGGTAAACCTGTTGCTTTCCTAACAAGATTTCCTTTCCTTTGAGAGAAACAAATAAGGTCGGAAATTGGCCTTGTTCGATGGCAATTAATTCTTGAGAAATCAAGAATTCAATAAAATCACTAACGTCTTTAGAGCTCTTCTCCTTCATAATTCCAAAGGTGGGCAGATGATTAAAACCCATTTCTGTTACCTTTTTATTTTTTGATCCTGTTAGTACCTGTGCTGTGATGTTCTTCCCAAATCGTTGCCCCATCCGAATTACACAGGACATCACCATTTGCGCTTCTTTGGTTACATCGATACTTGTTCTGGTATCCAAGCAATTCCCACATCGACCACAGTGCTCGGTCTCTGTTTCACCAAAATATTTTAATATAAATTCCTGTAGACAATCTTCCGTGTGGCAGTAGTCCACCATTTGCTGAAGCTTGTCCAACTCTTGTGTCATGCGGGTTCTATCACTAGATTGATCGATAAGAAATCGTTGGACCTGCACATCCTGTGGCGAATACAACAGTACACATTCACTCTCCAGTCCATCACGTCCAGCACGGCCTGCTTCCTGATAATAACTCTCCATATTTTTCGGCATTTGATAGTGAACCACGAAACGTATATTAGACTTGTCGATTCCCATCCCGAAAGCTGAGGTAGCGACCATAACTGTCGCTTTATCCTCTAAAAATCGCTCTTGCTCTTGGATTCGCTCCACATCTCCCATCCCTGCATGGTAGCGAGCAACATTGATATTTTCCCTCTTAAGTTTTTCATATAGTTGGTCCACATTTTTTCGGGTCGCAGCATAAATGATTCCTGCTTCTTTCTCATTCTTTTTCAGATAATCAAATAGATACTTTTGTCTATCTTGACCTTTAATAACGGCGAAAGATAGATTTGTCCGTTCAAATCCTGTAATAATCGTATTTTTTTCATCAATATTTAAGAGACGGCAAATATCCTCACGAACTCTCGGCGTTGCAGTTGCTGTTAATGCCAATACTGTTGGGCTTTGGGATAGGTGATTAAGCATCCGTTGAATATGGCGGTAGCTAGGGCGAAAATCATGTCCCCATTGTGAAATACAGTGGGCTTCGTCCACGGCTACTAACGGGATGTCCATTTCTCGTAAGTCCTCGATAAAATCTTGGGATTCTAATCTTTCTGGTGCAATGTACAGCAGTTTGTATTTCCCTTGCTTTGCCTCGCGAATTCGTTCACTTGCCTCACTAAAGGTTAAAGAACTATTAATAAATGTGGCTGAAATACCGACTTGAATGAGGGCATCTACTTGGTCCTTCATTAAAGAGATTAATGGGGAAATGACAAGCGTGGTTCCTGGTAGGACAAGCGCAGGGATTTGATAGCAAATCGATTTACCGCCGCCCGTGGGCATGACACAAATAGTATTCTGTCCATGTAACACGGATTGAATGGCCTGCTCTTGTCCCGTTCGGAAGGAGCTGTAACCAAAATGCGTTTCAAGTAACGGCAATGCTTTTTCAAACAAAGGGGTTCCTCCTCTCAATTTGGATTGTATCTCTTAGCTGAAAATCATCATGTCTCTATTATACTGCTTTTTGAAAAAGGTTTTGCAACAATTCCTGGAAGTTCATACAAAAAAAGATCTCTTTTTAAAGAGACCTTGTTATCACTTTATACACCTTTCCAAAGTTCAGAAAACCAGAAGAGATCAGTACCCCTGAAATCACCATGACGGTGCCGATTACTTGCACAATGGTAACCGGTGTTCCTGTGGCAACTGATATTAGCATAGTTACGACAGGTACTAAATTAAAGAATACGGCTGTATTAGCTGGTCCTATCATTTCCATTGCCTGATTCCACCAAAGATAGCCCAACACACTTGTGAAAATGGCCATAAATAAAATGGCTCCCCAGGCTATAAGCGGGACATTTGTTTCTGTATTAACACTTGGAGAAAAGAATGCTAAAATGATCAAACTAATGGCACCGATTATCATCGTATAAGTGGTTGTTTCAAGGGAAGAACTAGTCTTTAAATACTTCCTACCTAACACCCCATAGAGTGCCCAGCACACATTCCCTGCCAAAATAAGAAAGTCTCCCTTGGAAAAAGAAAGAGTTTGAATGGCTTCCCAAGACCCTCTGGTCAATACTAGGGTTACACCTAGAAGGGCAAAAAGAATTCCCAAGGTTTGCTTCTTGGTGATTGGTATTTTTAAGATAAAATGGGCCATGATTGTCGTAACAAGGGGGTTAGTCCCCATAATTAAAGCACCATTCAACGGGGAAGTATGATTCATTCCAAAAAAGAAGAATGTGTTAAATCCAAAGATCCCAACGATCCCTAGTATTGTATAAGTGATACCATGCCGGCGAATCGTTTCCCATTTTACTTTCTTTTGAATCATTAAAAGGCCAAACATAACTAGGGCCGCAATCCCAAACCTCCATCCTGCCGCGCTTGCTGCAGAAAAATAGTGAACAGCGTATTTAGCAAGATTGAAGGTGGCACCCGTCACCAACACAAACCCAACTAACATTCCTGCCACTTTACCATTTTTCATTGGAGTCCTCCTCCAGCATGTCTTGATAGGTTGCTAGCTTCTCTTCTGTTAGTTGAATGACCATTTCCAATTCTCTTTTTTGTTGCTCCAATGTCAGCAAATGTTTTTCTAAAATATTCTTTCGTTTTAGTACTTTCGCACTTCTGTCCTGCTCTGAGTCCTTATTTTCTAAAAGGCATCCATCTATCAAGAACTCTTGAATATCTTCTAGAGACATTCCTGTATTTTTAAGAACCTTCATGAATTGCAGCAATCGAATTTCCCCTGCGGTATACAGCCTTTTTCCACCAAGCCTTGTTGGTGAAGACAAAAGACCAATTTTTTCATAGTATCGTAACGTATGCGCCGTAAACCCTGTTTGCTCGGCTACTTCCGATATACTGTATATCATACTTCAACACCTCCTATACACATGCTACAACTTAGAGTTAGCTCTAAGTCAACAGAAAAATGGAAAATTTTATTAATAAAAAAAAACTGTCTTAAAATAACAAGACAGTCTTTGACTCTTTTACACAAAAAGATTATTTAATATGTGTTCTTTGTGTTGACCTTTTGTAGGAGGTGGAGAAATTGTCTCCTGATCTATATCACTATGCATCTTCACCTGACAATCTCCCCAGGAGGAGGAGAATATCAATTCTTTTTCTTTAAAATACGGATGCTCGTTCAGTTCGCCTACTTCCAACACGGGAGCCATACAGCAATCTACTTTTTGCGCAAACTCAATCCACTCATTAAAGGGTTTACTTTTAAAAAGAGTGGTGATTTCTTGAAAAATCGTGTTAGAGTCTTCCGTTTTAGTAAAATGGGCTTTGATCCATTCTTCTCGTCCGTGGGCTAGACAAAAATTCTCCCAAAATTTCGGCTCCAATGCCCCAATACTCATATACCTTCCGTCCTGTGTTTCGTATAAAGCATACGAAATTATGCTGCCGTTTAGAACGTTAATACCGCCCGCCTCGCCCGTTTCTTTTTCTACCATTACATGATTACCAAGTAGCGATACAAGCTGATCCGTAATGGAAATAGAATGATAGCTTCCCTTTCCTGTTAGGAAGCGTGAGACAAGTCCTGCGAGGATTCGTTCATTCGCTGCAAATCCCCCTAGATAATCTGCAATTGTAATGGATGGGTGAACTGGTTTGCCCTGTTGATCCTTCAACTGAGCCAATATACCGCTTAACGCCATATAATTAAGATCGTGGTTTCCGAGCTTACTCAGCAGACCGTTTTGCCCATAACCCGAAATGGAGCAATACACAATATCAGGCTTCACCTTTTGAACTGCCTCATAACCGAGGCCAAGTTTCTCCATCACACCCGGTCTAAAGCTTTCGAGAAGGACATCTGCATGGGCAATTAAATTTAGTGCCGTCTCTAAGTCGTCCTTCTCCTTCAAATTCAAAGTGATGCTTTTCTTTTGCCGGTTATTCGCAAGAAAAACAAGCCCTGTCCCCTGTTTGGATAGTCCAGTATTTCGCGCTGGATCTCCTTCCGGCGGCTCCACTTTGATGATTTCAGCACCTAGTTCGGCTAGCCGTAAAGTGGCATATGGCCCTGGTAGATAGTTAGTAAAATCAATGACTTTGATTCCTTCTAGCATAATTTGGACCCTTTCTTCTTACGAATTTTTCGAGCCTGGGGCAAATAGCTCCTCCAACTGCTTACGTAGCACAAATTTTTGAATTTTTCCGCTGGCATTACGTGGGAGTGCGTCACAAAATACGTATTTTCGTGGGCGCTTATAATTTGCAAGTTTATCACTGTTTTTACAATAGTCATCGAGTTCTTGGTCCGTTATGGCTGGGTCTTTTTTTACAACAAATGCTGTAACTGTTTCCCCCCAACGATCATCAGGCTGGCCAACAATTGCCACATCAAGAACACCGGCATGGGCATGCAGAAGATCTTCTACCTCCCGTGGATAGATATTCTCCCCTCCGCTGATGATCATATCGTCTACACGATCGTTCACCCAAAGATAGCCATCCTCATCTAAATAGCCGATATCCCCGGAATGGTACCAACCTTTAAACATAGCCTTTTCAGTTGCTTCCTCCCGATTGAAATAACCGGACATCATACACGGTCCTTGAACAATGATTTCCCCTGTTTCTCCTGCTGGGACTACATCATCCGGATCGGAAGGACCGTCTTCTCTAGTACGGACAATACGGATATCATGATTGAGACAAGCCTGTCCGGCAGAACCAGCTTTAGTCAGTTGGTCTGTTTCTGAAAGGAACGTAATGGCTGGACCCATTTCTGTCATCCCATAGGCTTGGACAAGGGCAATCCCCAAGCGGTCATGGCAAGCATGAACAAGGGACGGAGCCATTGGGGCGGCGCCATACAGACCTAGTTTTAGACTAGAAATATCATATTGAGTTAAGTCCTCCTGTAAAAGCATGTTCCACATGGTCGGTGCCGCGAAGAACTTTGTAATCTTTTCCTGTTCAATTAGCTCTAATACTTTCTTTGGATTGAATTGGTGCAAGACCACATTTCGGGATCCTACATGAATCCTTGGCAGGATGGCACAATGGAGCTCTGCGCAATGAAACATGGGTGCGGTCACAAGTCCCACATCTGTCGCTTCGTATTTTGTTGCACCGATGACTAGTAAGCTTTGTTCGACCATATTCCTGTGGCGGTGGAGGACACCCTTAGGCCGACCGGTTGTCCCACTTGTATACATAATGGCGTACAGGTCATTTTCATTTACTTCTCTGCGGATCTCTTGTGTTGAGCTATTGGTGAGTTTTTCTTGGTAGCTGGCTGCATAGGCAGGTGTGTCTTCATCAATAAACCAGAAGGCACTTTGTGGGAAGCGGTTTTCGATAGCGGCTATAACAGGTTCTAATGCTTTTTCAAAAAGAACAACTTTTGGGGTGGCATCTGATAAAATATACGCCACTTCTTCAGGCATTAACCGGAAGTTAATTGGATTGAACACTGCACCAATTTTTGCACAAGCGATAAACGTGGTTGCAAGTTCTTCGGTATTAAAAAGGAATGTGGAAACACGATCTCCCTTTTGCACTCCTTCGTTTATGAGTGCATTAGCTAGTCGGTTGACCTGTTCATTCCAGTCTTTGTAAGTGTAGCGAGTATTTTTCCTGACATCATAGATTGCTTCCTTATTTGGGAACTTTTTTACCGTCAAATCAAAGATTTTTCCGATTGTCGTACTCATTTAACCGCCTCCATTAATAGATTGGCAGGCAATCAGTGTGGACCGATTGCCTTTTTTATGTTTTTTGCAGGAATTTATATTTTCCAATGCTTCTTATTCGCGGATTTTTGGCTTTTATTCGCGAATCTTGAGATTTTATTCGCGAATTTTCGTATTTTATTCGCGAATGTAGCCACTTTATTCGCGAATCTATTTCATTTTGCATTCTATCGGCGAATCCTACCTGTCTATCAGCGAATTTCACACATCTATCGGCGAATCCTTTCATCGCGAAGGATTCAATGAGCGAATTTTATGAGAGTATGAGCGATTTTTTAGATTTATGAGCGAATCCTAATGTTATATGAGCGAATTTAACTAGTTTATGAGCGAATCCCAGATTCCTGCCAAATTTTTAATCCAATCTCTCAATAATCGTAGCGTTAGCCATGCCATGGCCTTCGCACATCGTTTGCAAGCCGTAACGGCCGCCGCTTCGCTCCAATTCGTGCATCATCGTAACCATCAAACGGGCACCGCTGCCGCCTAGTGGATGGCCGAGAGCAATCGCACCTCCATTTGGATTGAGCTTAGCAGGATCCGCACCCGTATCTCTCAACCATGCTAGTGGTACTGGAGCGAAGGCCTCATTAACCTCAAAAACATCAATATCATCAATTGATAAGCCCGATTTCTCAAGTGCTTTCTGTGTAGCCGGAATCGGTCCTGTCAGCATTAATGTTGGATCAGAGCCCACCACCACACGAGTGTGAACACGGAAGCGCGGCTTTAATCCCAACTCTTCCGCTTTTTCACGAGACATCAACAACAAAGCGGCTGCTCCATCACTAATTTGGCTTGAGTTCCCCGCATGGATGACGCCATCTTCTTTAAAAGAAGTCCGCAATCCTGCTAATGCATCCATTGAGGTCCCTTTTCGAGGACCAGAATCATCCTTGACCACTGTCGTCGTTCCATCCGGAAGAGTCACTTCAAGCGGAAAAATCTCTCTTGCAAAATATCCTTCCTCCTGTGCTTTTAATGCCTTTTGGTGGCTCTCAAGCGAGAATCGGTCGAGCTCCTCACGAGTAAATCCATATTGTTCAGCAATCCTCTCTGCCGATAACCCCTGATGGATCATTTCGTATTTAGAGCGTAACGTAGGACTAAACGGTTCCTCCGCCCCTTTATAGTTGGAGCCCATCGGAACCCGGGACATGCTTTCTACACCACCAGCAACCACCACATCCATATCACCGGCCAGGATAGCTTGAGCGGCAAAGTGGACAGCTTGCTGACTCGAACCACATTGACGGTCAATCGTTGTCCCTGGTACCTCGATTGGAAAGCCGGCAATCAACGCGGCAACTCTTGCAATATCTCCTGCCTGTTCCCCCGCCTGAGTCACACAGCCTAAAATGACATCATCAATTATCGCAGGGTCAATTCCTGCCCTGTTCACAAGCTCCTTCAATGTTAACCCCGCTAGGTCATCCGGACGAATATCCTTCAGTAGTCCATTTCTTCTTCCTACTGGCGTACGCACACCTTCTACAATCACAACTTCTCTCATATCTTTTTCTGCCTCGCTTTCTATAATCCTAGATTTTTTGCAATAATGGTTTTCATAATCTCATTCGTGCCGGCATAAATGCTGGACACTTGAATATCCCGGAACCTTCTTGCAATCTCGTATTCTTCCATATATCCATAGCCGCCATGCAGCTGCATACATTCCGAGGCAATCCGTTTCGCGATATCGGTAAGCTTCCATTTTGCCATCGACACCTTAGTCACGACGTTTTTTCCTTCAATATGCTCCGAAATTAATTGATCCAGGAAAGCTCTGCCCATCTCAATCTCTGTAGCCATTTCAACCATTTTAAACTGGGTATTTTGGAACTGGCTGACAGGTCTTCCGAAAGCTTCGCGGCTTTTTACATAGTCCATGGTCGTCTTTAGCATAACTTCCGATGCGGTTTGCGCTCCAATCGCAACAAGAAGACGTTCCTGTTGAAGTTTTTCCATAAGATAGAGGAATCCTTTGCCTTCCTCACCGATAAGGTTTTCCTTCGGTACACGGCAATCCTCAAAGATTAATTCCGCTGTATCCTGACAATGGAGGCCGACTTTATTTAACTTTCTTCCTCTTGTGAACCCCGGTGCATCCCGTTCAATCACAAGGAGGCTGACTCCTTTATGCTTTGGAACGGCCTGTGTATCCGTCTTCACAGCAACAACAACAAGGTCTGATTGGATCCCATTTGTAATGAACGTCTTTTGTCCATTGACAATATAGTGGTCCCCATCAAGCTTGGCAGTTGTTTTTATATTGGCTAGGTCTGACCCTGTTCCTGGCTCTGTCATCGCAATAGCGGTAATAATTTCGCCGGTGACACATTTAGGGAGCCAGCGCTGCTTTTGCTCCTCTGTACCATATGCCGTAATGTACGGAACCACGATATCGTTGTGGAGACCAATTCCAATTAACCCGGAGCCTACCCGTTCCAAATCTTCATTAATGACTACCGCAAAGCCCCAATCTACCTCACTGCCGCCATATTTCTCGTCAATATCTGGACAAAGAAACCCCTGCTCTCCCATCTTCTTCCAAAAGGAACGAGGAATCATCCGGTCTTCTTCCCATTGCTCATAAAAGGGATATGCTTCTTTTTCTAAAAACTTTCTTAATGATTGACGAAATATTTCATGATCATCGGTTAAATATGGATGTTTCATTTTAAAAACCTCACTTTCATTATGAGAACGCTTACCTTCATTTACACCATTCTTCGCTTTTCATTTATTTCTACACGTTTTTTGATTATATCTACACGTTTTTGAAGTTTATCTACACACTTTTATCATTTATCTACACAAAATCACTACTTATCTACACAAAATCACTACTTATCTACAAATTCCATCCCGCCTTACATTACTTCACATTACTCTCTGTCCGCATCTTTTGCCGAAGCTGGTATTTCAATACCTTTCCAGAGGCGTTTCTCGGCAACTGCTCTTCGATAAAAATCCGTCTAGGCACCTTATAGCCAGCGAGTTTTTGCCGGCAGAAGCTTCGTAATTCCTGCTCATCAACCACAGCCCCTTCTTTAGGGACAATAATTGCACATACCGCCTCACCCCAAACTTCATCCGGCAACCCGATTATCGCGGCATCAAGGATATCCGGATGTTCAAAGAGAACACTTTCCACTTCCACTGAATACACGTTCTCCCCGCCGGAGATTATCATGTCTTTCTTCCGGTCTACAAGTGTAATATAGCCTTCTTCGTCCATCGTTGCTAAATCCCCTGTATAAAGCCAGCCATCCTTCAGCGTGCTCTTCGTTTCCTCCGGCTTTTTATAATACTCCTTCATCACCATTGGACTCTTAACAATAAATTCCCCAATAACGCCAGGCAGTACATCGATCCCCTCTTCATTCACTACCCGTGTTTCCGTTAAGAAGATCGGCTTGCCACCCTTTCCAAGATGATTCTTGTGTCCCTCGGGATCAAGAAGAATGCCTCCAGGTCCAGCTTCCGTTAAACCGCACAAGTTGTAAAACTGATCTGTTTTAAATAGTTGCATACTTTTCTTAACCAACTCTGGTGCCATCGGTGCAGCACCATACCCGACTCTCTTAATTGAAGAAAGATCATAATCAACTGCGTTCGGCACTTGAAGAAGAAAGTTATACATAGCTGGTACGGCGAATAGATGGGTAATTTTATGCTCTTGAATGGCTTGTAGTGTTTTGACTGGATGGAAATCACGATGGATAATATGGGTTGCACCAAGTGCCACACCGGAAATAAGGAATAGGTTCAGCTGTGCTGAGTGAAACAGTGGTGCTAAATGTAGAATATGCTCATGCGGCCTGATCCCCATATTGATGACTACTGCAATGCCCACTTTAAAAATTTGGCTGTGATTAAACAATGCTCCCTTTGGACGGCCTGTTGTTCCTGAAGTATACAGAATTTCTAAATCGTCTTTTTCAGATACCTCAACCTTAGGTTCCTCTTTGTTAGCAGATCGAATTTTTTCATATGAGTAATAACCTGTTGTTTCTGGTTCACCAACGGTCACCACTAAGCGGACTGCCGAACCCTGCTTCGCCTCCGCAATGATGGATTCAAATTCCTTGTCACAAACAACAACTGCAGCATCCGATTGGTGCAAAATATATTGAACCTCGGTAGCCGTCAGTCGGAAGTTAACTGGAACGGCAACCGCACCAATTTTAGCAGCCGCGAAAAAAGTAAACACAAAGTGATCCGAATTCTTCATCATTAATGCAAGCTTGTCACCTTTTTTAACTCCCTCAGCCATTAAACCGTGTGCCAGTTGATTGACTTCCTCATTAAATTGACGGTACGTATAGCTTCTGCCTTCACATTCGATGGCTAACAATTCAGGATATTTGTTCGCATTTTGTGTTAATAGGCTGCCAATATTCATAATTGGGATCCTCCTTTTATAAAAAAGACTCACCGTTATACATGCAATTTTTATGCCAATATTTAGAAAACAAAAGATAGCTTATTGGGCAGTATTCTTCAATCCACCCATGTTTTACATACATACACAGACGACAAGTATCTGTCCAAAAATTGGACACAAAGGGCTGCCCCCCCTTATTGCCTACGTGGACAATTGATATTTTTTTATTTTTTCATATAAACCAGACCGGCTAATCCCTAGTAATCTCGCTGCCTTTACTTTATTTCCTTGAACTTGGACAAGTGCCTTTTTTATCGCTTCTAGCTCTGCATTTTCAACTAAGGAAACATTCCCTAATGGTTCGTAAATGGACACCTTCTTAGTCACATAATCAGGCAAGTCCTCATATTTAATTTTGCCGCTTTCAGCAAAGGTCATGGCCCGTTCCATTACGTTCCTTAATTCGCGTACATTCCCAGGCCAATCGTACCCTAACAGTGTCTCTCTTGCCTGGTCCTCCATCCCAGTTATACTGGTGCCCAAAATTTGATTGAATTCAATCATGAACTGTCCAATCAAATGATCGACATCATAGAGGCGGTCCCTTAATGGCGGGACAATCAATGAAATGACATTAAGTCGGTAATATAAATCCTCTCTAAACGTCCCTTCTTTAACCATTTCCTCGAGATTTCGGTTGGTTGCGGCAATAATTCTGACATCCACCTGAATTCTAGCTGTTCCGCCAACCCTATAAAACTCTCTCTCTTGAAGGACCCTTAATAGTTTTGCCTGGAGAGCTAATGACATATCGCCAATCTCATCGAGGAAAAGGGTGCCACCATTGGCCAAGTCGAACTTACCGAGCTTTCCTTTTTGCCTCGCTCCTGTAAAAGCCCCTTCTTCATATCCAAAAAACTCTGATTCTAGCAAATCCTCCGGAATAGCTGCACAATTCACGACAATGAACTTCTCTGAGCTTCTTGCACTGCTTTTGTGAATGGCATGAGCAAACAATTCTTTCCCTGTGCCACTTTCTCCGCGGATCAGAATCGTCGACCGTCCCTTGGCGGCTTTGGTAGCACTCTTTTTCAATTTATCCATATAAGGATCTACGGACAATAGATGGTCCCATGTGAACCTGGCTGATTCCGACTTTTGAAACTGCTGATGATAAAAACTCGCCTTATTCTCAGCTTTTTGCAGCTTCTTGAATAACTCACTTACTTCATTTAGTTGGCGGAATACCACCTTGCCAATAGCCCCGATTACTCTTCCATCCTCAACTATGGGAATGCGATGAACAATATATTTAATGCCATTTATCTCTAAAAATCCGCTCACTTCCGCTGTTTCTGATTTATAGACTTTTTCTAAGTGGAGCTGGGGTAAAACTTTTTCAGCTAGTTGGTGTAATACGGTTTCTACTTGAAGATTAAATAATTCTAAAAGGGGCGGACTGACCATTTGGATTTTTCTCTTCTCATCCGTCATGACAATCCCGTCAAATGCATGATCAATCGCTGTCTCTAATGTCCTTTTTAGCGTTTGAATCGTTTGTAATTCCTGCGAGGTTTGTAAAAGAGACATAACCATATCCGTTTTTGTTAAAATCCCGACCACACAGTCCCGTTCATCGATAACCACACCTGTACCAACCTGGCTGTTTTTTACAATCTTTTCAATCTGTTCATAGGGAGTGTTAATTTTTAATGTTTCTACCTGTTTTTTTATGTATTTTTTAATTGGAGTTGTAAGGGGTTTTTCTGCTACTACCATTTGGTATAAGCTACTTCTGGTGAAAACACCCAGTAATTTTCTGTCTGAGTTTGTTACAGGAAGCAGGTTCCATTTCTTTTCGTGCATTAAATCAAGGGCCTCTTTAAGTGTCGTCTCTTCGGTAATCATACAATCTACTGGTGTAATGATATCTTTAAATTCATCCATTTCGTCACCACCCTTTTTACATAGTTTTATTGTAACAAAAAAGAGAGAGATTTTTGAATTTTTAAACAATAAAAAAGAGAAGATCTCCTCTTCTCTTTTTCTTGCATTATTTCGGCTGCATCCTAATCGCTCCGTCCAGCCTAATCGTTTCACCATTTAGCATTGGATTTTCGATAATACTTTGGACTAGCTGGGCATACTCTGCCGGATAGCCAAGCCTCGGTGGGAACGGCACCATTTTACCAAGAGAATCTCTCGCTTCCTGTGGGAGAGTATCAAACATTGGTGTGTGGAACAGTCCCGGGGCAATCGTCATCACACGGATTCCGAACCTTGCTAGCTCTCTTGCAATCGGTAAGGTCATGCCGACAATCCCACCTTTTGAAGCACTATAGGCAGCCTGACCGATTTGACCGTCAAAGGCAGCAACAGAGGCGGTATTAATAATCACACCTCTCTCGTTTTGTTCATTTACTTTGTTACCGGACATTTTTTCAGCGGCAATCCGAATTACGTTAAAGGTCCCAATTAAATTAACGTTGATGACTCGAGAAAAAAGCGAGAGGTTATGGGCACCATTTCTGCCGATGACTTTCTCGGCAATCCCAATTCCCGCACAGTTTACA
This sequence comes from Neobacillus phoenicis, assembly GCF_047302305.1. Classification (NCBI taxonomy): domain Bacteria; kingdom Bacillati; phylum Bacillota; class Bacilli; order Caryophanales; family Bacillaceae; genus Neobacillus; species Neobacillus phoenicis. Next base: position 4,966,929 of record NZ_CP154847.1, read on the forward strand.
AGCGTATTTACTTCTCCTAAAAAGTCAGCTGCTTTATTTACTGCTTCATGGATGTCTTCTTCTTTCGTTACATCTACCTTTAAAAATAAAACCGCTTCACCTAATTCAGATTCAAGGCGCTTCCCCTTTTCCTCTGACTGGTCAAAAATAACTGCCTTTCCACCTTTCTCAAAAATGTTACGCACCGTTGCTTCACCTAAACCTGATGCTCCTCCTGTAACTATTGCCAAACTAGCCTTAACATTCAAATGACATACCTCCTGTATTGAATTTCTATTAATTTAATATGCAAGTATTATGCCAATGGAAATTCCTATACAAACTAACGAACGAGTATGCTTCTATTGTTATTCTGTTTTTTGTTTGGACAATTCATGAAGAATAGTGACCAATAATTGTACACACATGATGTGGGCACCCCATTTATCATAGGACTTTTCGCATAATTTGTAGATTAAAAGTTATTGAGTATTAAATAATTGCAGGAATATAATAGAATTTGGTTACAATTACTATATTTTAGGAGGAATTTTTTTGAGGTTTAAAAGATTATCCATTCTATTTACTCTAGTATTAGCTTTCAGTACATTCTTCTCATCTATTGCTTTTGCTAACGCTGTACCTGTCAAACCTAATTTGGTTTCATTAGGTGATTCCATTGCTTTTGGTTATAAGAGGGTAGATCCGCAACCATCGCGAGAAGCATTCCCTTATCTCATAGGCAATGGGAAATACACTGTTACCAAAAACATTAGTTATCCCGGCTGGAGGTCGGACCAATTATTAGCTAATGTAACGAAACCTGAAAATATTAATTTTATTAAAGAAGCAAATGTCTTTACATTGCAAATTGGTAATAATGATTTATTACAAGCTCCAGGTATAAAGGAAGTTTTGGAAAACCCTCCAGCTGCCGATTTACCACCTGAACAACTAAAATTACTTTTAGATAATGCTACTATTGCAGCAGGGAATGCAGCCGTACAAATTACTAATAACTTAACTCAGATCATACTTTATATTAGATCTCTTAACACGGATGCCCCTATTATTCTTTATAACATGTATAACCCTTTTGCTGCTGGTCCCATTCATGAACTTGGAGAAAAAATTATTCCAGGTATTAACGAGGGAGTAATAAAGAGCGTTGCTGCCCAATCTGGGTCTCTTTTAGCAGATGCCTATTCAGCTTTCAACGGAAATCAAACAACTTATATTTTACCAGATGATATACATCCAACATCTGCTGGTCACAAAGCATTAGCAATGGCAGGAGAAAAAGCCTTATCAGTGTTAACAACAAAACCAGTTTTAGTGCCATCAACTACAGAACAGACAACTGATCCAGTAACCATCAACGTCAACATCAGTGCCAAAAAGGTTCTTGTATTGAAATGGCTATCTGGTGAAAAGACAATAAATGATTTCTCTAATAACGGAATCGACATTGTAGATAATAAGTTCCAGGTTACCAAAAATGATACTTACACTGTTTATTTACTCGATGGATTAGGATTAGAGTCAGTCGCTACCATAAAAATCGATACCATTAAAGCGAAGGAAGAACCAGCTCCGAATCCAAATAACTCGGATAATCAGAATACAACACCACAACCAACACCAACACCAACACCAACACCAACACCTGCAACACCAATCCAAACTGCTCCTACATCTAGAGGTGGTTATACATTACCAAATACAGCATCACCCATTTACAACACTTTAGCCATTGGTCTTGGTTTGATTTTAGCAGGGTTCACTGTCATGAAAATCCAGCAAAATAGAAGAAAAACGAATGCATAACAAATAAAAAAGGTCAGGCCCCATTAATATGAGGCTCTGACCTTTTTCTTAGAAACTAAATTTTCCTGGGACGCAGCCCGTTTCTTTTTTTCCATAATAATCACTAAGGCAATAGCAACTAGTAAAAAAATACTAGCAATTCGGAAGATCGTGGCCGTATCCACAAATTGAGCAAGTGCCCCAAAAATCACGCCGCTCAGCCCGATCCCTAAATCAATGGACGAAAAAATCATTCCATTAGCTACACCACGACGATTCGTCGGCGTCATTAATAATGCCCAAGACTGAAGAGTCGGGATCAAGCAGCCAAAGCCTAAACCAAAAAACACTCCTGCAATTGCAATGAAAAGACTTGAATGAGCATAAGAGAGTACCCACATGCCAATAAATGTTAGCGCGGTACAGAAAAGTACCAGTCCGAATGGGCCCTTTTCATCAAACCATTTCCCAGCAATCGGTCTCGCTACCGTAGCCATCAGCGCATTAAAAATATAAAATAAAAAGATTTGTTCAATGCCTCTTTCCTGACCAAAGATGACAATAAACGTGACGATGGAGCCGTAGCCAAGATTAATGATAATCGTAATAAACGCAGGGAACCGGCTTGTTTTTTCCACTAACGACCCTACATAGGAAAACTTTAAATCTTCTTTTTTCGTATTTAGGACTGCTTCAGGAGTTTGATAGCGAACGATCATAAGTAAAACAATCGCAATAACCCCTAACAGTGCTGAGATATAAATGAGATTGGTAAATGAAGTAATTTTATATAAAAAGATTCCTAGACTTGGCGCAATAATCATCCCAATCGTAATCGACAGGCCGTAATAGCCCATCCCCTCCCCAAGCCGTGAATTGGGTATGACATCAACTGCTGCCGTCCCGTTAACCGTAGTTGACCAACCCCAAGCTAACCCATGGACTAAGCGGAATAATAGAAAAATCAGCACTATTTGTGAAATCGGATAAAGAATCGTAATCAGTAAGAGCATAATTGCACCCGAAATCACCAGTGTTTTTCTCGGTTTATATTCAAGCATAAAGCCGATAAAAGGCCGGCTAATGACAGCACCTATCGAAAACAATGCCGTTACTAACCCAATCTCTAACCCAGATGCTCCAATTGACTTTATATATGGCGGGAGAGTCGGAATAAGCATTTGGAAAGACATAAACACAAACAAGTTCCCTACCATGAGCATAATAAATGACTTCGTCCATAAACGCTCCTTCAAACCATCCACACCCTTTCATTACAATAAAAAAAAATCCTCAATCAGAGAATCCGTATTTCCTTCAATTTATTTCGTATCGCTAAATAATAGCACAGAAGCTGGAAAAAGGAAACCAGAAAGATTATTCAAAACAAGTTAATATTTCTGCCTATTTACGTTATCATTAAATCAGTTAAACATCATACGAACGGAGGATTCATATGCAAAAGAAGAAGCTAGTAATCACCCATAATTTAGATCAAGACCATATCAATCTACTGGAAAATATCTTACCTGACTGGGAGTTACTCATTGGTAAAGATAAAGAAGTTTGGCAGGAACATTTGCAGGAGGCCGAAATTATTGCTGGCTGGAAAAAGGGACTTGAGGATGAAATCCTTGCCCCTGAATCAAAACTTAAGTGGCTGCAAACCTGGAGTGCTGGAGTGAATAACTTACCACTTGATGAACTAAATCAGAGAAACATCACGGTAACCAGTGCCAATGGTGTTCATGCCTACCCTATTTCTGAAACGATTTTTGCCTTAATGCTTGGCTTAACACGCAAACTGCATACATATGTCAAAAACCAGCAAGCAAAGACCTGGCACCATGCCCATATGGGACTAGAAATGCATGAAAAAACAGTCGGCATCATTGGGGTTGGAGAGATCGGAAAAGAAACAGCTAAAATTGCAAAGGCATTTGGGATGACCGTCCTTGGTGTCAGGCACTCAGGCCAACCAGCAGATTATGTCGATGAGATGTACAAACCTGAACAGTTAGAGGTACTGCTTCCAAAGTGCGATTATGTGGTAGTGACTTTACCTCTTACGAAAGAAACTTACCGTTTATTTGGTGCAGAACAATTTATGCAGATGAAGTCTTCTGCCTTTTTCATTAATATCGGCCGTGGTGAAATTGTGGTGGAAACCGATCTCATTCAAGCATTACAGGATGGCATTATTGCCGGTGCTGGATTAGATGTATTTGAAAAAGAACCGCTCAGCGCGGAAAGCCCATTATGGGAAATGGAGAATGTCATCATTACGCCTCACACCTCTGGTTCTACAGAGCACTATAATAAGCGGGTTATCGAAAATATCCTTATCCCTAACTTAAAGGAATATCTAACAGGAAACATCCCGTCCATTAATCGGGTTAATTTTACAAAGGGATATTAACAAAGGAGCAACAGCATGCAGCAAGTTATACTCGATAAAACAACGATAAAGAAAAAGCGCCTTGTAAAAGCGTTAAAATATATTGTTCCAGCCATCCTTATTTTTCTGTTGGCTGTTAATTTCATACCTGTTAATCAAATAAGTCAAAAGAGCTTTTTCAAAAATAACCGGCCGTTAGTCATTGCTCATCAAGGAGGTGAACTTCTTGCCCCATCTAATACGATGGCAGCATTTACGAACGCGGCAAATATGGGGGTGGATGTGATTGAGACCGATCTTCACATTACAAAAGATGGGTACTTGGTTGCTATCCACGACCCGACCGTCGATCGGACAACGGATGGACATGGCAAGGTTGCAGACATGACATTGAAGGAAATCCAAAAGCTTGATGCGGGGTACCAGTTTAAAGACCTAAAGGGCAACTATAGCTACCGTGGCAAAGGAGTCTATATACCCACCGCCGAAGAAATGTTTCAGACATTTGGTGATTTGAGAATCGAAATGGAGATTAAGGACGACAATCCGTCTGAACGAACCGAAGAAATGGCCGCTAAACTATGGGCACTTATTGAGAAATATCACATGGAGGATAAAATTCTGGTGGCTTCTTTTGACCAAGATATTCTAGATACTTTTAACAAGTATGCGAAAGACCGGGTAGCGACTTGTGGCGGGAAACAAGAGGTAACGAAATTCGTTGTCTTCCATAAATTCTTCCTACGGAACCTTTATCAACCAGAAACTGATTCCTTTCAAATCCCCACCACAGATAGCGGATTTGATTTAACCGATCAAAAGTTGATTAACGGGGCACACCGACGTGGACAAGGCATAAGCTATTGGACCATCGATGATCCAAAAGAGATGAAAAAACTCTTAGATGCAGGTGCAGATGGAATCTTAACCAATCGACCAGATTTACTATTAAAAATAGTAGCTGAAAAATAAGGAAATGGGTGGCAGCTCACTCTGAATTGCAACAATCTGAATTTGACAGCGAGCAATACGGCTAAACTGCAACTCGTCACCCACGTGAGGTTGTTACAGGGTACTTTGATCAGGTATCGATGGTGATTTCAGGTGAAACATCTTCTACAACGGCGTTGAAGGGATCTACTGATGAAGAGCAGTTTACTGGAAGAAATAAGATGTGGTTTAGGCCGTGTGGCATGTGGTATGTGGCATGGCTTGGATGAAACCCTTCTCTCCTTTCTTAAGAGGAAGGGTTTTTATTGTTTTTATATAGAGATAGGCTGGTGTTTTCATTGTTATTTAGAGATGAAAGACAAAATGTAGTAGATTCAGATGAAAATTGTCTTTCATCGGGTGGATGAAGGACAAAATGTAGTAGATTCAGATGAAAATCGTCCTTCATCGGGTGAATGAAGGACAAAATGTGATAGATGCAGATGAAAATTGTCCTTCATCAGTGGTATGAAGGACAAAATGTAGTAGAATCAGATGAAAATTGTCTTTCATCGGGTGGATGAAGGACAAAATGTAGTAGATTCAGATGAAAATCGTCCTTCATCGGGTGAATGAAGGACAAAATGTGATAGATGCAGATGAAAATTGTCCTTCATCAGTGGTATGAAGGACAAAATGTAGTAGGTTCAGATGAAAATTGTCTTTCATCGGGTGGATGAAGGACAAAATGTAGTAGATTCAGATGAAAATCGTCCTTCATCGGGTGGATGAAGGACAAAATGTGATAGATGCAGATGAAAATTGTCCTTCATCAGTGGTATGAAGGACAAAATGTAGTAGATTCAGATGAAAATTGTCTTTCATCGGGTGGATGAAGGACAAAATGTAATAGATGAAGATGAAAATTGTCCTTCATCGGGTGGATGAAGGACAAAATGTCTGCACCTCTAAAGGACAGCCCTTTCCTTTTTGTTAATTGATATCCACCTTTTCAATATTTCTAAAGGATAAATAAGCGATTACGCAGCCTGCAAGAGCAAGGGCAATGGGGACGAAAATGAATGAAAAAATATTTACATTATCAGCGGAAGAGCTAGTGATTGAAACCAAAACAATCGCAGATACAATTGTTGCTGGAACTGACTTCTTCCTCATTCCAAAATACAGAGGAATTAAGGCCATTCCCGCTGAGGCTATCGCGCCAAGAGTCATGCTAAGCAATCCATTAACTAATACATCAGAAGTTAAAGCCTTAGGTACAAAATGGAAATACGAATCTGCTAAATAAAACATTGTACCAACAAAGAGGTTCGACAAGAAAATTGTTAGGAACGTGAAGCATGCGACTATAATTAACTTAGCAATGATGATTTTCTTCCGATTAATCGGATACATAAACATTAAGGAAATAGAATTACTTTTATATTCATCAATAATGAGCCTAGAGATCAGTACGGCAGCAAAGATAATAAAGATACTTCTAATAAGACTGCCAAATGCCCCGAAGGCCATATCATAGCTAGGAAAAGGAATATTTCCATCACTTTTTTCAGCAAAATACAGCAAACAAAGTACACCCATTACAACCACATTGACAATTAACACATTCTTTATATAAGAGAATAGTTTATACTTCTTTATTTCAAGACCGATTAATTTACGCACTTATACCGCCTCCATTAATAATTGTTAAGAAATAATCTTCTAGTGAATGGTTCTTCTTACTGAGTTCTTCAATCATAACTCCATTTAGAATAAGCGTTTTAGAGATTTCCGCTTGAGAGATTCCTGCTTCATAGATCCGGAAACGCCCCTCTTCTACTACTTTAAAATTCGTAAACTTCAGAACCTCCTCCAATACATAAAGGGCCTTTTTCACATCATGAACAGCAAGCTCAAGATATTCTGTATTTTGTTCCTGAATTTCAGACATTGGGACCTCTTTTATTAACTTCCCGTCACTAATAACTCCAATTGTATCGGCAATCTGTTCAATTTCACCGAGAATGTGTGAAGAAATTAAAAGAGTCATGCCATATTCACGGCAGAGCATTTGAAAAAGATTACGCAGTTCTTTTATGCCAACGGGATCCATCCCGTTAATAGGTTCATCTAAGATTAACAATTCTGGTTTGGTAATGATTGCACGAGCAATGCCGAGTCGCTGTTTCATACCTAAAGAGAAATCCTTTACAGGTTTATCCTCGATATTCGTTAATTTGACTAAATCTAATGCTTGATCAATCGCCTTTTTATCGTAGTAGCCCATATATTCGCAATGAAGTTCCAGGTTCTCTCTTGCTGTTAATCGATCATAGAAAACAGGATATTCAATAATGCTGCCCAGCCGCTTCAGTAGTTCATAAGACGTGTTGGTAAGTTTCTCACCAAAGATTTCAATCTCACCGCTTGTCGGCTTCACTAGATTGGTAAGCATCTTCATAATCGTCGTTTTACCAGCACCATTGGGTCCGAGGAATCCGTAGATTTCTCCTTTTTTTACTTTCATATTGACGTTTGTGACAACTTCTTTGCCCATATATGATTTTGTTAGTTGATTCGTTTTAATGATGTAGCTCATTTCTTTCAGCTCCCCTTCGTCTTTAACTACTTTTATTCTAGTCAGTAGAGTTTTCTTTTTTATTAATCAAATCTTACGAAATTCTTAAGAAAGAAAAGGATGACCCGAAATCGAGACACCCTTGATGTTTAGTATGTTATTCGATTGAGCTTGACAGTAAATGTAGTCTTTTCATATGGTTTGCTGTTAAGTAAAATTTCTCCGTCCATTTTTTCTACCAGCCTCTTTGTGATTGTTAGACCGAGGCCGCTTCCTTGATATGATTTATTTCGTGAATCTTCTAGAGTGTACATTCTTTCAAACACCAAATCTTTATGAAGCGCACTAATGCCCTTTCCTTTATCCCATACGTCTACATAAACAGAATGTTCATCCGTTCGAAGTGTCAGACCAAGCACTTTCCCCTCACTTCCATATTGGATGGCATTTGATATCAAATTATTCAAGATTCTATCGAGTTCCTCTTCGTTCCCAAGAGCATAAAGATTTTCTTCAGGGAGTTCGATAGCTACGTCAAATCCCTTCGAGGTGAGAACCTCATAAAAGCCTAATATATTTTTCCTGCAAATCTCATTCATGTTCACTCTTGTTAATGGGATGTCTTTATCCCCTGACTCAAGCTTTGCCAAATCAAAGAACCTCTTAATAAGTTCTAGAACTTCCACTGTTTTCCCATGGACCTTTTGCAAAAGTTCATCCGTTTCTTTCTGACTTCTATTTTGGTCATTTAACATAATCTCAATGTACCCTAGTACAACGGTCAGTGGTGTTTTTAAATCATGTGAGATATTCGAAAGCATTTTTCGCATGGATATTTCCGTCTTATTGTAGCTGGCCATGATTTTCTGGTTGTGTTCTAAGAGACGATTGATTTGGATTAATAGCTGTTTCATATCTTCACGATCTGTATGTAGTAGCAGTTTTTCATCGGTTTGTTCGTTGATGATGCGCTGCAGCTTTTTGTAGAGATACGTTAAATTAGACTGGTCACTTTTATTTGATCGATATTGCAAAAAGTTTAGTGCAGCTAATCCAATTATGATAAAGAGTAAAAAGGTGACCATAATTAAAACTCCCCGAGCTTGTAACCAATTCCCCATAAGGTTTTGATGTAATTTGGTGAAGAAGGTTCATCCTCAATTTTTTCTCGTAGTCTTCTCATATGGACGTTGATTACATTTTCATCCCCGAAGTACTCATCTTCCCAAACTAAACTATAGATTTGTGCCTTTGTATAAACGCGGCTTGGATGTGAAGCAAACAATTTCAAGATATGAAACTCCTTTGCCGTTAACTTAATTTCGCTGCCGTTCTTGTGGACGGAGAAATTCTCCAAATCCAGCGTTAAGTCACCAACAGTCAGCAACTTTTTCTCTTGCTTTTGTTCGGTACGAGAATAGTGTGTCGCTCTTCTGATGGCTGCCTTCACCCTAGCCGTCAGCTCAATCATCGAAAACGGCTTAGCAATATAATCATCTGCCCCAAATCCTAATCCTAATGCTTTGTCTAAATCTCCATCCTTAGCCGACATGATTAATACAGGGATCATGCTTTTCTCCCTGATGATTTTCAGAAATTCCATTCCATCAAGCTTAGGCAGCATTAAGTCCAGCAAAATCAAATCAAATGTGTCACGTGAAAATACCTCAAGGGCTTGTTCCCCGTCAAATGCAGGTACCACCTCGTAGCCTTCTTTTGTGAATTGGCCCTTTACCATATCACTGATGGCCGAATCGTCTTCAACTAACAATATTTTGTGTTTCACTTTTTCCTCACCCCGTTTATTCCTATATAGTATATTTCCATATTTTGCATTGAAATTCCTTCAATCGGCCTATAAAAGGAAAAAGAGAGACGGAACTGCCTCTCTTTACCCGCCTATATTATTTCTTATACCGATTAGGTGTGAACTTCTCACTTGCCTTGAAGTTATATACTGGTTTAATGAATCCAGCGATTTCCACGCTTTCATCTATTTTTTCTAAAATTTCCTGCATTGGCTTATAGGCCATTGGTGCTTCGTCTAAGGTTTCTTCGGATACGGACGTCGTCCAAATCCCCTCCATCGTCTGATGAAAATCAGCCATGTTTAAGGTTTTCATTGCTTTTGTTCGGCTTAAGACACGTCCTGCTCCATGTGGTGCTGAATAATTCCACTCTTCATTCCCTTTTCCAACTGCTAATATAGAGCCGTCTCTCATATTGATTGGGATAATAAGTCGCTCTCCTTTTTGTGCAGACACGGCCCCTTTTCGTAAAATCATATTTTCCGTATCAATATAATTGTGGACAGTATCAAAGCGGTCAACCATTTCAAATCTCATGTTTTCCGTAATCGCTCGTGCAATTTCTTCACGGTTAGCTTTTGCAAATGCTTGCGCCAGCTTCATGTCATGCATATAATTATGAAAATCTTCACCTTCCAAATATGCTAAATCATTCGGAATGATTGGATTTTTATCTTTATAGCTTTCAATTGCTGATTGAATCTCGTTTTGTCTACCTTCAGTTTTTAATTGTTCAATGATCTCCGATAAATCATGTTTGCGAAGTTTAGAAATCGCCACTTTTTGATAATGAGTAGCAATTTTCGCCCCAACATAACGGCTACCGGTATGAATTGTTAGGTAATGGTAGCCCTCAGAATCAACAGATACCTCAATAAAGTGGTTTCCTCCACCAAGTGTTCCTAAGCTATACCGACTTCTGTTTTCACTTAAGATCTGCTCCGCTTTAAATTCATGAATGGTAGGAAAACTCGTGTTAATAAATCCGACTGTTTCATCAGAATGGAGTTCCTGCCCGCTTGGTACGTACGTGCGAATGACGTGATCAAGCTTATTAAAATCGACTTTTTTGTCCTGAAGTTTGACCGTAAGCACGCCGCAGCCAACATCCACGCCCACAAGATTCGGCACAACTTTATCCTTCAACTGGATGGTTGTTCCGATGACACATCCTTTTCCCGCGTGATAGTCTGGCATAATACTAATCTTTGTGTCTTTTAAAAATGATTGATTACAAAGTTCTTGAATTTGCTCAATAGCCGTTTCCTGAGGATAATTTGAAAATACTCTCGCTTCTGTTTGTGACCCCGTTATTTTAATCACTCGTTTTCCCTCCTTCAAAAGCAGATTACCAATAGGCTACCATTTATGGAGGATTTGGGCAATGGATTTTTAGTTGATAAAAAAAAGACCTAGTCTATTCAACTAGATCCGCTTTTGAACATCTTCCTTAATTAACTCCACCATATCTTCTGATAAATTAGCCGGAAGCGACGTACCATCTTTAAATACCCAGGCATTCACTACTTCCAGGTCTGCCTTTTTAAACGTAATACTGTAGTCATGATTTTGATAAGAAAAGTCCGCTGTTACATATTCTTCATTATAAAAGTCATCATCAATAATCATATTACTAATTTCAAATGGCTTCACAGTTAGCTCCTTTTTGTCGGTCATTTATGTACTTAGAGTTAACCTTTTCCTCTTGTTTATTCAATTATTTGAGCGGTCTCCAATAATTTTTCTCCCGTCTTCAATAACTCTACAATAAACTCTTTTATATCACCTGTCAGGACTCCACCATGACCCGAACACATTGCCTCAGGGTCAAAGGTAGACAGGATTTCTAACCCATTAAGAAACGGAGGAAGATGTTTGTCTGACACTCCACCATTTCGTAAATACTTCAACCATTTCTCGCGAAGCTCTGTTCCTACCGAGACCAAATCATCTGGTGATAAAGGGTCGCCGAAAAAGCATAAAAAATCTCCCGTAAACAAAATCTTAGACGGTTTATGATAAAAAACAACTGAGCCTGGGGTATGATAGCCAACCAACTGACAATCAAACTCTCCATAACCTCCATTACTAGGCAATTCATATAAAAATTGTTCAGGTTCAGGACTTTCTATCGTCTCTCTCTCATTTGGATGAATCACTTTTTTTGCATGTTTAAAAATAGAGGCAGCTTGTACATGATCCTCATGCCCATGTGTGGCCAAGCAAAGAACCACATCATCGACTGACTTTCCAATGCTGTTTAATGCCTGCTCTATGAACACAGCGTGCTGTTGTTTCCCCGAATCAATCACCGTAACCGACTGTTCTTCTACTATAAAATAACAGTTATTATACGAGCCCCAGCTCTCATCCCAAACAGCTAGCACATATACGTTATCTTTTACCGTTTTAAAAATATTCTCCACCTTTTATCCTCCTAAAAATTCCTCCCTATTCTGTCTTTATATATATTCCATAAACCTTTTCTATTTCCTTTTATTCCTTTGCCAGATCCCTTCGATTGGCAGCTATTGGAGGCTGCTCTAACCACCCATTTGCAATCATAATATTTGCTCCATCCTCCGAATACTTTAAAATCTCAGCATTTAAACGGGAATAGTCAATTACCATATCACTTCTTTGACTTTCAGCAATAGAGACTCCATAGTTGCCTATCCCCACATAAATCATCAGGTTAAAATGAAACATCATTAATTTATCGGAGAAGGGTGATTCAATAGATTCCGTTACCTCCTGGTCATAAGACATAGGAGCAGGAAGGGAATCCATCTCCAAATAACTGCTAAAAACTTTAATGTGCTTTAATAAATTGGCAGTGTTAAATTTGGATGTTGATTTCCGCTCCAGGCACTTCGCTTTCCGCGGGCATGCCGGGGAGCCTCCTCGTCGCTTTGCTCCTGCGGGGTCTCCCCTGCCCCGTACTCCCGCAGGAGTCTTCGTGCCTTCCGCTCCAATCAACATTGTCTATACAAACAACATTAGCATTTAACACAGCCATAATGTAAAAGAGGAGATGCCCGTAGACATCTCCCTGAATGATTAGTAGATCGTTTGCATCCCTTTTCCTGCTACGGTCATCCATTCGAATTGACGAAGTCTTGCTTCGAATAACGTCAATGGATCGCGGAACATTTCGGGATTCGTATTCAATTTGTTCAGCATTTCTTTGTTTGTCTGAATTTCAGTATGTGTCTCATCCACTGAACGATTTAAGATGGTCGCCGGGCTTTTGAAGAACAACGTGACATCTCGTTCTAAGGATTTTTCAAACAACTCAAAGGACTGGAAGAACTGCTGATTAATAGCAGAAATTGCTTCTGAATAATCCTCATTTTCTACAAAGGATTTATATTTATTGTAGAGTAATGCTTTATTTTGAGAGATGGCTCCTAGTAGCTTCCCAGCACTTTTTAAAAGAAATTGTGATGGAGTCCGGCGGAGCAGAATATTAACGGTTTCGAGCTGGAATCGACTTGTCATACGATCCGTATCGCGACGCCAATCATCCAGTACCTTAAAATCACACTCCAGCTTGAGTCGTTCTTCCCCATACATTTGGTTAAAGCCTTCACACATTTCATTTAAATATTCCTGACTTAGATTGAACTCCTCATGACAAGTCTCAATCCAATCCTGGAAGGAGAGGTAGAAATTCGGCATCACCGTTTGTTCTAAATACTCTTGAATCCGTCGATTCATTTCTTCATTAAGGTCAACATGAATTTTACTAAAATTACTATCTTCCTTAATCAAAGAAGAACATTCCTGGAGCATCTTCGGAACAGTTGCCGAAATATCCTGCTGAATGGTTTCCTTTATCGCACGATAGGAACTCACAATAGCCTTCGTTTTTTGAACTTCTGTGTCCTTCAGCTGATTTACGGCTCCATTTAACTTAATTAACATTTCTTCATTCCAGCGGATGGATTCTACTAGCTGATTCTCCACATCAATCCTTTTTTGTAAAAGACTAGAGATCGTGGTACGGATATAGTACAACAGCTTAGCCAAACGCTTATCTTCTATATTTCTTGTATATTTAATAGACTGAATAAATTTGGTTAAGTCCTGCAACTGTTGTTTTCGATCATATTGAGAAGAAAAAGCAAAAACTTTTGCATCAGGTAAAAATGAATGAATCAACGAGCTGGTCTCATCAAAAATTTGAATAGCTTCCTGCTCATTTTCTATCGTATCCATCTTACTTAAAAGAAAATGAACCGGAATGTCTGGTGCTAACTCTTGTATTTGACTAAGTACCATTCGTTCCTTCTCCGAAAACCGCGAATTAGCATCAAGTACAAAAAGAATTCTGTCTGCTACATGCAGGTTCCTTAATACTTCTAACTGTTCATATTGGTTCCCTTTTAATCCAGGGGTATCAATGAAAGCTATTTTATTCTCTTGTAAAAATTGGTTAGGTTGCCTAAATTCGATAATCGCTTCTAAAGCATTTCGGCGTCGATCCATCCGTTCTTGGAAATCAGAAAAATCAGGTAAGATTGTGAAGGTATTATCCGTAATTTCCAGAATTTCTTCTTCCTCTGCATCAGTAAACATCACCACAGTAGAGGTCGAACCATCCTGTAGCTCTTCTCCCATTACGGTGTTAATGAAAGTCGATTTTCCGCTACCAGTTAATCCTGCTATGAATATATGCTGGGTGTCAAAATCACTTAACTGTTCAACGAGCCATTTCACTCGATTATTTTCACCCATGTCATGTGCAACAGCCCAACTTAAGATGCTATTAAGCAGTGATAGACACTCATCTTGCTCATCAAAATGTAATTCGGTTGTACTTAATAAATTTTCTGCTTCACTCACAATTGACCTGCTGATGCTTTCCGGAAAAAGTTCATTCCACGAAAGAACTGCTGCAGATGAAATGACCACAGTTGATTGATCGGCAAGTCTGAACCAATTCGTTAAAAGGTCTGGGATAAATCCTTGCAGCATTTTAATGAAATATCTTCCCTCAATTAAGCTTAAATAAGTTTCCTTATGAAGTTGAGAAAGGATAGTCCAGTTACTGCCTCGATCAATATCAAGATTTAATAACAAGTGATTGATTTCTGAAATCCACGTAAAATATGATTCTTCATTCAGGTAACTCTCCCAAAGAGAAGCAATGAGCCGTTCAAACCTCTCATGATCATGTGCAAACAAGAGAATTAACGCTTGTGAAAAATAACTTGGCTGTTGATGTTTTGTTACACCTTTATCGACATACGTATTTAGCACATCAAACCATTCTAACGATTCTGTGCGTTTCGCTTCATTTACTGCTAATTCAATCGCATTGTTCCAATCCTGCTGTTCTTCAAAAAATACGCGGGCAATTTCCGTCACGTTTGGATAATCTGGATTGGACGCAACGGTCTTTTTAATAGTAGAAACGGCTGCGTCTATTTTGTTTCGCTCAATATATAGTGTAAATAAATGCAAAGCCACTTCTGTATTTAATGTGAGATCATCAGATTGTATAGCTGTATAAAAATCTTCTGCTGTTGATAACAGCCCCAATTGATAATAGGCATCTGCTGTATTTTTCTTTGCCCATGGCTCGAGTTCATCAGTGATATTTTCCCATTTAAAAATGGCTGCCTCGTAATCTTTGTGTTGAAAATACACTTCCCCCTGAGCAAAGCGAATCGATGATAAATCAGGTACATCCTTTTGTGCTTCCTCTTGAAATGCGTCACCAAGCACCTGAATCGGGTGAATATCCTCATGTTCATTAATGAACATTTTATAATAGGTCTTTTCTTTTAATTGCTTTTCTAACGTCATCATATTTCCCTCCAATTGCAACCACTCTATGTCATTCATATGGAAAAGAGGCACAATTATTCCATATAGTATTCGATGTAAGTTCAGAATATAAGTCCCAATTATTAAGATTCTATCAGAGGTATTTTTTAAAAAGATGTCAGTTGTATGTCAATTTGGAGTCAAATGTAACTGAACATAAGAAGAATAGAAGAATTGATTAATAAGACAGATGGGACCTTCTTCCCTTTTATACCACGAGAGACGTATAATAAAACCAAAGAATAGAAGGAGAAGTTCACTTTGGACAAGGAACAAGCGATCGTTTTATCTAATTGTATTGAAAATGCAAATCTCTTTACTTTTGAAATAAAGAAGCTTGAAACAGTTGGCGGTGTTTTACCGAAGTTCCATCAATGGACTAACGGAAAATATACATTAGCTGGATATGAAGTAAACCGGCTAGATAGTGATACAGGCTATTATTTTTTATTCATTGATTGGCATCGCAATGAAAACTACTATTTAGTAATTTATGCACATGACAAGTCCACCACCTGTGCCGAGATTCGGCAAATTCAAGAGATTGGTGGAGCTCCTCATTTTGTTTGGATGTATAAGCCGTTTAAACGCGACGGGAAAAACGACCAAAGAAAAGCCTTTTTTAAACAAATGTTTGGCTCGACAACGGTTCAAATCAAACTCCCTTCCTCTCCGCATGAGATGGATGACTTTTTGAGCCAATTGTTTAAGCTCTGTCAAAACCGGATCAAAGCCGACAAGATTGTTGATGTATTTGACTTTGAAAAATAAGAAAAGGAATGTGAAAAATGACGACCTATAAAAACTGTCAAAGCTGTGGAATGCCCTTAGCAAAAGATGAACTTGGAGGCGGTACGGAAAAAGACGGGAACAAAAGCACCAAGTATTGCAGCCATTGCTATATGAATGGAGAATTCACTTTGCCGGATATCACAGTCGTAGAAATGAAGGAACGAGTAAAACAGAAGATTGTTGAATTTGGAATGCCCAAGTTTATTGCTGGAATGTTTACGAGAAATATACATAAGCTCCAAAGATGGAATCAAAGTAAATAAGCAGAAAAGGAGGCCGTCTTGGCCTCCTTTTTTGTGATAGTTATAACACCTTACTTAAAAATGCTTTTGTGCGTTCTTCCTTTGGATGATCGAATAACTCAATTGGGACATTTTCTTCGACAACTAAGCCACCGTCCATGAAGATTACCCGATCGCCCACTTCTTTAGCAAAGCCCATTTCATGGGTAACCACAACCATGGTCATGCCTTCTTTTGCCAGCTGCTTCATAACCTCTAGTACCTCACCAACCATTTCTGGATCAAGTGCAGATGTCGGTTCATCAAACAGCATGATTTTCGGTTCCATTGCGAGCGCCCTGGCAATTGCTACCCGTTGCTTTTGCCCACCGGATAAAGAATCAGGATAGGCCTCGGCCTTGTCTTCTAATCCTACTTTCCGCAAAAGCTCTAATCCTTTTGCCCTTGCCTTTTCTGCCGGTACATTCCTTACCTTCATAGGGGCAAGCATTATATTTTCAATCACCTTTTTATGCGGAAAAAGATTGAACTGCTGGAACACCATGCCCACTTCAGTCCGGACTTTATTGATATCTGTCTGCTTATCTGTCAAGTCCACTCCTTCAATATAAACGTGGCCACCTGTAATCGTCTCAAGCATGTTAAGGCAGCGCAGAAAAGTGGATTTTCCAGAACCTGATGGTCCAATGACAACTACCACCTCTTGGGGCTTGACCGTAACATTGATATCCTTAAGAACTTCATTACTTCCAAATGACTTTTTCAAATTTCTTACTTCAATCATTCTGTTGCCAACCTCCTTTCAAGACGGGATAACAAGAAGCTTAGTGAGAGAGTTAACACCAGATAAATAACTGCAGCCGTTATATATGGCTCCCAAACCCGGAAATACTGTCCTTGCATAGCTCGTCCCCAATACATTAATTCTGGGGCTGCAATTAGAGCGGCTAGTGACGACTCTTTAACGAGGACAATAAATTCATTTCCTAATGGCGGAATCATTCGTTTAAATGCCTGCGGTAAAATAATATTCCACATAGATTGAACGTGAGTCATCCCTAATGAACGGGCCGCTTCCATTTGCCCTCGATCAATGGACTGAATGCCAGCTCGGAAAATCTCTGCTATATAGGCAGCAGCATTTAACGACAGAGTTAGAATGGCAGCAGCGATAGCGTTTGTACTCCCAGTGAATAAAGGTACCACTGCAAAGTGAATTAGTAGAATTTGCACGAGTAATGGAGTACCACGAAAAAAGGTGATATAAATACTAAAAGGTAAAGCTAAGAGCTTGTTCCTCATCATTTTTCCTAAACCGATTAATAAC
The DNA here is from genome assembly GCF_047302305.1 of Neobacillus phoenicis. Lineage (NCBI taxonomy): Bacteria > Bacillati > Bacillota > Bacilli > Caryophanales > Bacillaceae > Neobacillus > Neobacillus phoenicis. The sequence continues at coordinate 4,984,627 of NZ_CP154847.1, forward strand.
CCCAGTACCGTTCCAATTATTATACTGGCGATTGAAAGACCAATAGTTAGTAACGTCCCCTTTAGAAAAAAAGGAGCGTACTCAGCTAAAATATCCCAACGAAAATCCATCATTTGATCCCCCTATACAGACATGATGCTCCCTATGCATCGAGTGCGGTTGTTAGACAGTGTTGCAAAAATAACCAAAAATTGCGTAACTGCTGTTTTGAAGAGTTACGCAATTTTTTCAGTACTTATTATTGTTGGTCTTTTAGAATTTGTGTATCTGGCTCTACCTTAAACCATTTTTTGTAAATCTTAGCGTATGTTCCGTTATCAATTACTTCCTTAATTGCTTTATCAAGGTCTGCCTTAAGCTTGCTTCCTTTCGGCATCATTAGCCCATAAAATTCTTTTGCAAAGGCACCTGAATCTTCAATAACGACGAATTTATCTTTCGGGTTATTTTTCACATATTCTTCAACAACGGTATTATCCGCAACAACTGCGTCTGCCCCGCCGCTCTTTAATTCAAGAATTGCTAGATTATTATTTTCGAATTTTTTAATTTTCTCATTGTTTTTACCTAATAAGCCTTCAACAGCTTCTTGTCCAGTCGTTGCGTTTTGAACAGCAACTGTTTTACCATTCTTTAAATCTGCTGCACTCTTAATATCGCTGCCTTCTGGTACGAGAATTTTATTAGTTGATAAAAAGTACGGCACGGTAAAGTCGTATGATTGCTTCCGCTCATCGTTAATCGTGATGGCAGAGATTCCAAGATCAGCAGTTTTCTTGTCCAGTTCCACAAATAATGGATCCCAACCTACATGTTCCACCTTTACTTTAACTCCTGCTTCCTTAGCAACTGCGTTAATGAAATCAATATCAAAACCTACAACTTCTCCTTTGTCCTGATATTCAAATGGCGCATATGCAGCATCGGTAACGACTCTTAATGTTTTTCCTCCATCGCCTCCTGTTTTACTTGTCCCACAGGCTGATAGAATTAAGAGAAATGCCACCATGAAAACGGTTGAAACTAATTTTAATTTCTTCATTTCTAGACCTCCATTATTTTTTTATAAAAACAATTTTACCAAATCTTAATAATATTTTGAATATAAATGATTATAACTTTTTTTGTGTTTATATTCAATCGTTAAAATTTTCTCACTATAGTAATACACTAATAGACTACCGTAATAAAGTCTTTTTTAAATTGGGCATTCGCCGTTACCCACCGAAAGTCCCGGCATAATTTATAGGGTATATATCATGTTAGGAGAGATGCCCAATGAACCCTTATGGTTATTATCAACATCCACAAATGCCGATTGAATATCATAGCTATGTTCCAGCTGAACAAATGAATTCTTATGTAACACACGATCCTTATGTAACTCAAGACCTTTATGCAACACACGACCCTTATGCAACACAAATCCAACATGACCCAAATCGCCAGCCTCAACAGCTAGAGCGTCGAGTCAATCAACTAGAAAGACAAAATGAACGCCAGGAAAGAGAAATCAACCAACTTCAAAGAGATGTGAATCAGCTTCAACGCCGCCTCCAACGAGTTAACCAACGTGTTCGCGTTCTTGAAAGAAGATTTAACGTTCCATTCACACCGTTTGATGGAGAGTATTAATAGTCATTTAAGAAGAACCAGGCGCGTACTGTCTGGTTCTTTTTTTATATAAATCTTACATAGTTATGAGCGTTTCTCCCATTGATTTTCGCCATCTGGAAAAATCCTGTTACCTTTTCTTACACAGTTACTGACAAAGGGTACAAATTCAGATAAGTTTTTCAATATAAACACAGAGAGGAAGATTATATATGTATCAAAGACAAGAGATTCAATTAGCAGAAAAGATTCTTCAGTTAGATAGGTTACGAGATGAATTGTACGAGGAACTAATGAAGGTCATGGGTTCCCAGGCAAACGACCTTTTAAGAAAACTACAAAATTATTAGAATCATGAGGAGGGAAAAATTTGGCCACTCATTTACGTAAAGGCCTCGAACGGCTAAAACAATTTTATATAAAAAAATTAATGGAATCGGAACAACAAAGCGGCGGTACATCCGCCAGCGAGCTTCATACCCTTACCATCAGAGAACTCGCAAATCTTTATAAAAAAACATACCCCGCTAATAAGTAATATCACTTCTACTCAAATAACCTTTTCAAAAAAATTATGCATGATAGTACCAAAATCCAGTCCGATGTGAGAAAATCTAACGTATAATGTAATGTATATTGTGAATTTTCCAACTAAAACACGAACGGGTGTGGTGAGAGTTTAAATGGGGAAAGATTTATCATATAAAGATAAGAAGGTAATCACAATTGGAATCGTTAGAGATCTTACGGGTCTTTCAGAAAGACAAATAAGATATTACGAAGAGCGGAAACTTATTTTTCCTGAAAGATCAGCAGGAGGCAGCCGAAAATTCTCTTTTTCCGATGTTGAATTGTTAATGGAAATCGCCAATAAAATCGAAGACGGTATTCAAACACATGAAATTAGAAAAGAAATGCTTCGCGAGCAAAAGAAAATCAACCAGGATGCTATTCGCCGGAAGATGATCCAAGGACAGCTGAATGCTCAATTTGGCATTCGAAAAAATTAAATCCCTATTTATTGCCTTGACTCCTTGTTAGGAGCAAGGTTTTTTTATGCTAAAATCCCCTATCAACCTCAAAAATAGCTCATCCTTCAAAAACCATGTTAGATAACCTTACAAACTTATAGATTCAACCACTTATTCATGTAAAAATACAACTACACTAAATGTTAAAAAAATTAACATTATTCTAAAGGGGGAGAAAAATGGATACTTTATTTTTAATGAACAGTTTATGGGTAATGGTTAGTGCTGTACTCGTTATTTTAATGATCGGAGGGTTTATCCTTCTTGAAACCGGATCAACAAGAATGAAGAATGCAGGACATATTGCTGGGAAAACCATCCTAACCTTTGGAATAAGCTCCATTGTGTTTTGGGCAGTAGGATATGGGTTGATCTTTGGGAAAGGAAATTCCATCATCGGTTTTTCCAACTTCTTATATTCCGGGTATGATATCAAAGGCTTATCATTATCTGGATCGGTTTTCTTTTTATTTCAATTAGCATTTGCAGGGATTTCATTAACGATTGCATTTGGCGGATTTGCAGAACGAGCTAAATTGAGTGCCTACCTTGTCTTCGCCGTACTTTTCTCGGTCATCGTCTATCCGCCGATCGCTCACTGGATTTGGGGAGGCGGCTGGTTAGCGGAACATGGAAAACAAGATTTTGCAGGTTCAACGGTTGTTCACTTAACAGGGGCAATGGCAGCTCTTGCTGCTACTATTCTCTTAAAACCTCGGATTGGGAAGTTTAATAAAGATGGTTCAGCCAATAACCTTTCCGGCCATAACCAAGTCTTCACTGCGTTAAGCGTATTACTTTTATGGGTAGGATGGTTTGGATTTAATGCTGGTAGTACCCTATCGGTTGACAAAGGATTTTTCGGATTCGTGGCCATTAATACAAATCTTGCGGCTGCAGCTGGAACGGTTGCTGCAATGATTATTTCTTGGATGGTTTTGGGTAAAGCTGATGTGCCTATGATGTTAAACGGCGCGTTAGCTGGTTTAGTTGCCATTACAGCCTCTTGTGCATTTGTTGAAACATGGGCCGCTGTTCTAATCGGCTTTATTTCCGGCATCTTAGTTTTTTATAGCATTCGTTTCTTTGAAAGCAGAGGAATTGATGATCCGATAGCCGCTTTGTCTGTGCACGGAACCGCTGGTGTATGGGGAACACTATCCACTGGATTCTTTGCAACTAAAGAATTAGCTACAGTCGGAAAGCCAGGGTTATTTTACGGAGGAGGGTTCCACCAGCTGGGCGTTCAAGCACTTGGCGTATTCACTTGTGCAGCCTTCGCCTTCATTGTTTCGTTTATCTTACTGGCCTTAATGAAAAAGTTTATGAATGGGCTGCGTGTAACAGAGGAAGAGGAAATCATCGGCCTCGATATGAGCGAGCATGGGAGCTATGGATACCCAGAATTGCTAACAACTGAGCAAAAAGTAAAAGCTCAATAATAATGATCGGCGAGACTGACTCTCATTCATGTGGGTCAGCCTCTGCCTTTTTCATTTTTTGATAGGAGGTGGTAAGGATGGATTCTACAACATACGAAAACATAGGAAATTATAGAAAGGCTCATATACTAAAAGTCTCACATGATCATTTTCAATTAAACCAACTACATCATCAAATATTGACTAAAGTTTTAGAAGCTGCTATTAATCATGTTTCCGTTCGCTTTGGTCCCCCGCCTTCACCCTTCTCCTTCTTTGTTATGGGAAGTGCCGGCCGGCAAGAGCAATCGATTTGGAGCGACCAGGATCATGGGATCGTTTATCAACATCTAAGTGAGGAGGGAAGGTCCTACTTTTTGACACTTGGAAAGGAAATCTCAAAAGGGCTATATCAAGCTGGATATCCTTATTGTGACGGGGGAATCATGGCTGGTAATCCTTTTTGGTGTAAATCCATAAACGAATGGCAGGAACAACTTGCGAACTGGACATTAGAAGCCTCCTGGGAGTCTATCAGGTATCTGCTAATCTTTCTTGATGCTCGGTCAGTTTATGGTGAAGGTGAGTATGTGAATGTCTTAAAAAACCAAATCTATCAAACCATTAATAAAAATCATCTTCATACAAAATTACTCAACAATACTTTGCATCTAAAAAAAGGAATTAACGTGTTAGGCCAGCTTTTAGTAGAGACACATGGCTCCCATACAGGTTCATTAAACCTAAAAGAACTCGGCTTTTTACCTTATGTGAATGCCGTACGGTTGGCAGCTATTAAAGAGAACGTGTTGGAAACAGCTACTCTTTCGCGGTTAGAAAAAATACCTGCGACATGGTTGTCAACGAAAGAAAGAGAGTACTATATCGATCAATTTACAAGGTTGCTCAACTACCGGCTATTATTTTGTCATTCAAGCGATTATGATTCGGGGCATTATCTGCCTATCAACCGTTTATCCAAAGAGCAAACGAAAGAGATAAAAGAAATCATTAAAAGTGGAGCCTCCCTCTATCACACCGTTAGAAAGTTACTAGAGAAGGAAGATTATTATGGGGATGAATGAGATGATCCAATTTTTTAAACAAATATCGGGTAAGCTGAGTCCTACTATTTATGCAGGTGTTCAAGGGCAATCGACTCCACAGCAAATCGCTTTTCTTAGACAGTTACAAAGAGAAATGAAACAAAAAAGCACCTTAGACTCTCCTCTTAACGAGTTAAAAGTAGTCGTGTTTGACATAGAAACGACTGGATTTTATCCCGAAAAGGGGGATCAAGTGATTTCCATAGGGGCCGTGAAGATGGTGGGTTGCCAAATCTTGGAGACAGAAACATTTTATTCTTTAGTTAAATCAGACCTTCCACTTACAGAGGAAATTTCTACACTTACTAATATCCAAGATTCCGAGTTGCAGATGGCACCTCCTGGATCGGATGTTTTAATCCAATTTATCCAATTTATTAATAGTGATATTTTGATCGCACATCATGCAAATCATGAGCAATCCTTTATGCAGAAAATGACTTGGGACCTATTACGAACAAAATTTAATCACCGAATTATAGATACCTCGTTCTTAATTCGACTTTTTAACCCTTCAATCAAATCTTTACCCCTTGAAGAGGTTTGTACTCAATGTGGAATTGAAGTGAAAAATCGGCATCACGCCCTCGGAGATGCGTTGATGACCGCACAGATCTGGAGCCACTTTTTACAGCTGGCGCAATTAAGAGGATTTACCAATTTGCAGGAGGTATATGAATACCTTGCTAAAATAGGTTAATAGAAAACACTATCCTAAAAGTGTTTTCTTCTATCATTCTCTTTATTATTAGTAATCATTTCAATCGCGACCCTCTTATCTTTTTTTCGCCCCCCTCTCTATTTAAAAAATTTTTTTGAAATTTTTTTCCCTCCTTTTTCCTATAAGAACAAGAATGTAAACGCTACCAATTATTTTGACTGTTTTGAATTGTCAGATTTTTATGTTGACCATGTTATCGTTTGGTTGTATGATTATCGAAAATAATCATCCATCATTAACACAGCCTTTGCACATCACTTTTTCTACGATGGGCAAGGGAAGTATTTTTAAAAAAATATTTAATCATTTAAAGCGGTTTATCCCGCATTAACGGGCAGTAAATTTTCATTATAATAATAAAACCAAGAAGCATAGATGAAGTAACTGCCCGTAAATGCCCGATTGGTTCAACTAACAATCATTGGGAAAAAGCCCCCAATGATTGAAGTTTCACGTTATCACTAAAGAGGAGTGGTTAGGTTGGGAAGTCAATGGATATTCCTTGGCGGCGAGTTCGTCAAGAAAGAGGATGCTGTTATTTCAGTATATGATCACGGTTTTTTATATGGAGATGGAGTATTTGAAGGCATTCGTGTATACAGCGGAAACGTCTTTAGACTCGACGCTCACCTGAAAAGACTGTACGAATCAGCTCAATCCATTATGCTGAATATTCCATATACACAGGAGGAAATGACGCAATTAGTTGTTGAGACAATTAGAAAAAATCAGCTGGACAGCGCCTATATTCGTGTCGTTGTTTCACGTGGTAGAGGAAATTTAGGCCTGGACCCTTCATCCTGCTCCAATCCAAACGTAATCATTATTGCTGAGGAACTAAGCATGTATCCAAAGGAATTTTACGAAAATGGAATTAAAATAGCTTCCGTAGCTAGCAGAAGGAATCGCCCAGACGTATTAAGTCCACAGGTTAAATCACTTAATTACTTAAATAATATTCTTGTAAAAATGGAAGCCAATCAAGTGGGGGTTCAGGAAGCCCTCATGCTGAATGACCAAGGTTATGTGACTGAAGGTTCAGCTGACAATATCTTCATTGTAAAGAATGGTGTCATTTACACCCCTCCTGTTTACTTAGGAGCATTAGAAGGAATTACTCGGAACGCCATCATTGATGTGGCAAGAGCCAAAGGGTACGAGGTGAGAGAATTACCGTTTACCAGACATGATGTGTATGTGGCCGATGAGGTGTTCTTAACCGGAACAGCAGTAGAAGTCATTGCCGTTATTGAAGTCGATCAACGGGTCATCAAAAACGGGAAACCTGGTGAAGTTACAAATGAACTACTTAAAGAATTTAGACGAATTGTCACAACAGACGGAGTGGCTTGTTACCCTGAAGGTGCAAACCATGCCATTGTCAGTTAGGAGATAGATACATGCGAAGCGATATGATTAAAAAGGGAATTGACCGTGCCCCCCACCGCAGCCTTTTATATGCAACTGGGGTAAAAACGAGTGATTTAGAAAAACCGTTTATCGGGGTATGTAACTCGTTTATTGAAATTATTCCCGGACATAAACACCTTAATCATTTCGGTGAGATTGTAAAAGAGGCCATCCGCGAAGCTGGTGGAATTCCTTTTGAATTTAATACAATTGGCGTTGATGACGGAATAGCAATGGGACATATCGGCATGCGCTATTCCCTCCCAAGCCGTGAGATTATTGCCGACAGTGCCGAAACAGTTATTAATGCCCATTGGTTTGATGGTGTGTTTTACATTCCAAACTGTGACAAAATCACACCTGGAATGCTGATGGCTGCCGCAAGAACGAATGTCCCCTCTGTTTTTGTTTCAGGTGGTCCAATGGAAGCAGGTGTATCTCCTTCCACAGGGAAAAACCTTTCCCTCACTTCTGTATTTGAGGGTGTGGGTGCTTACCATAACGGCACCATTAGTCAGCAGCAGCTTCTTGAAATTGAAACTGAAGCCTGCCCAACTTGTGGTTCTTGTTCTGGAATGTTTACAGCCAACTCCATGAACTGCCTCATGGAAGTGTTAGGAATGACGGTGCCTGGAAACGGAACGATCGTGGCTACTTCTGAAGAAAGACACGAATTAATTCGTCAGGCAGCTAGACATTTAATTGACCTGGTGAAAAAAGATATTCGTCCACGTGACATTATAACGAGAGAAGCCATTGATAATGCTTTTGCTTTAGATATGGCAATGGGTGGCTCAACGAACACTGTTTTACACACATTAGCTATTGCCCATGAAGCCGGTATCGATTACGATCTTCGCGAGATTAATAAAATTGCTGAAAGAGTTCCTTATCTTTCTAAGATTATGCCAGCATCTGATTATTCGATGGATGATGTTCACCGGGCCGGCGGGGTTAGCGCGATTATCAACGAGCTTTATAAAGTCGAAGGTGCGCTACATAAAGACTGCTTAACGATTACCGGAAACACGCTTGAAGAAAATGTGAAAGATGCAACAATCACCAATGAAATGGTTATTCGTACGAAAGATAATCCATATAGTCCTGTAGGGGGCCTTTCCATCCTTTATGGAAACATTGCTCCAGATGGTGGCGTCATTAAGGTTGGTGCTGTTGATCCTTCGATTAAAACATTCCTAGGAGACGCAATCGTATTTGAATCCCAGGATGAAGCATTAGAAAGCATTCATAACGGAACGGTTAAAGCCGGTCATGTAGTGGTCATCCGCTACGAAGGTCCAAAAGGTGGTCCAGGAATGCCGGAAATGTTAGCTCCTACCTCCGCTATTATGGGCAGGGGCTTAGGAAAAGAAGTTGCCCTAATCACAGATGGCCGTTTCTCAGGTGCAAGCCGCGGAATTTCCATTGGTCATATCTCCCCTGAAGCAGCAGAAGGCGGACCGATTGGCCTTGTTGAAAATGGCGACAAAATCTTAATTGATTTAGAAGCGCGTTCAATAGAACTACTCGTTGATGAAGAAGTGTTAACAGCTAGACTTGCTGCATGGGTAAAGCCAGAACCAAAAATCAAATCTGGCTACCTAGCAAAATATGCAAAGCTTGTTACCTCTGCTAATACAGGCGGGGTTATGAAAATATAATATTTCGCAAAGTTAATAGATAAAAGGGATCCACTAGTGCCCCTCCCCTTCCACAGAGAAGTAAAGGTACTAGACCATTCGTTCCATCCTTGACAACCAAATACGATAAATCGATGACGGGAAAAAAGGAATAAGAATATGCATTTTCAGAGAGCTGGGGTTGCTGGAAGCCCAGTAATGCACCTTATTCCGACATCATCCCTGAGTATTGGGCTGAACGGTTTCACTTAGTAGGCTCAATCAGGTGTTGTTTCTTAACACCTGTTACCAAAAGAAGCGTTATTCTATTTGTTGTCGCTTCATAAGGCAGTATTCGTAAGAATGCTGTAAAAACCGGGTGGTACCGAGAAAAAGAAAGGCCTTTTCTCCCCGATTATTCTGCTATTGATGTACTTCACTGCAGTCTATTCGAGGAAAATAGGGCCTTTTTTACTATTTTTGGGGACCAATATTTTATCAAAACCACAGCTTTACGCTGAGTTTTTCTAATATTCAAATATCCACAAGGAGGGATTACGACGTGAAAGTAGAAGCAAAAAAGCTGGAATTCCAAACCAGTACTGAACCCAAAACTGGTGCTGACCTTCTAATCGACTTATTGAAACAAGAAGGTGTTGATACATTATTTGGGTATCCAGGAGGTGCAGTCCTTCCAATTTATGATGCTATCTATCGGGCACAAGGAACCATCAACCACATCCTTTTCCGCCACGAGCAAGGTATGATCCATGCTGCTGAAGGATATGCCCGGATTACTGGAAGACCTGGAGTAGTCATTGCCACTTCGGGACCAGGAGCTACTAATCTGGTAACTGGAATTACAGATGCCATGATGGATTCCCTGCCGCTCGTAGTATTCACAGGGCAGGTTGCACGAAGTGTCATCGGAACAGATGCCTTCCAGGAAGCTGATGTGATGGCTATTACAACACCCATCACCAAACATAACTTCCAAGTGCAATCCATATCCGATTTGCCAAGAATCGTGAAGGAAGCTTTCCATATTGCTTCTACCGGCAGGCCAGGCCCAGTCTTAGTCGACATTCCAAAAGATATTTCGGCAGGAGCATTAACCGAAGAACCCAATGATGGGTTTATTGATTTACCAGGCTACCAGCCAACAACCAAACCGAATCCACTGCAAATAAAAAAACTGGCAGATTCTATTTCTAAAGCGAAGAAGCCTGTTGTACTTGCTGGAGCAGGCGTTCTTCACGGAAAAGCTTCAGCTGAACTGACTGCTTTTGCCGAAAAATACGATCTTCCTGTAGTCACCACACTACTCGGATTAGGCACCTTTCCTGCTGATAGCCCTCTCTCCTTAGGAATGGGTGGAATGCATGGAACGTATGCCGCAAACATGGCTTTGCATGATTGTGATTTACTTATCAATTTTGGTGCACGCTTCGATGACCGATTAACAGGCAATCTTAAACACTTTGCCCCATATGCGAAGGTCGCTCATATCGACATTGACCCTGCTGAAATCGGCAAAAATGTGCCAACACAAATTCCGATTGTTTCTGATACACGTGAAGCGTTAAAGGAATTAGCCCAACATGAAGTAGAACCACCTGAACACCAAGTATGGCTCGAAACCCTCCAACAGTATAAACAGGAATATCCGCTTTGGTATAAGCATGATCCAAACGGAATGTGTCCGCAGTGGGTAATTGAAGCAGTGCATAAGGTAACAAATGGAAACGCCATTGTTGCAACCGACGTAGGGCAGCATCAAATGTGGGCAGCACAGTTCTACACCTTTAAACAGCCACATCGCTGGATCACATCAGGCGGACTTGGAACCATGGGCTTTGGCTTCCCTGCAGCCATTGGGGCACAAATTGCCTCACCAGAAAGCACAGTTGTAGCAATTGTTGGAGACGGTGGTTTCCAAATGACACTTCAGGAATTATCGGTCATCTATGAAAGAAACCTTCCTGTAAAAATTATTATCGTCAACAATGGAGCACTCGGAATGGTTCGCCAATGGCAGGAACTATTGCATGGAAACCGCATTTCTGAGTCCATCCTTCATACACAGCCTGATTTCGTCAAACTGGCTGAAAGCTACTCGATTCGCGGTGTGAAAGTAAACACTCAGGAAGAACTCATTACCGTCTTACCAGAAGTTTTTGCACACAATGGCCCAGTTCTTGTTGATTGCCGCGTGCTTCAACAGGAAAAAGTTTTTCCAATGATTGCACCAGGCAAAGGAATCCATGAAATGATTGGGGTGAAACCATGAAACGGATTATAACAGCCACTGTTCAAGACCGAAGCGGTGTACTAAACCGGGTCACTGGCCTCCTTCAAAGACGTCAATTCAATATTTCAAGCATCTCTGTTGGGCCGACTGAAACCGAAGGCGTCTCCAAAATGACCTTAGTAGTCGAAGTAGAAGACGACCAACGTCTTGAACAGGTTACTAAACAATTAAACAAGCAAATTGATGTTCTAAAAGTGTCCGATATTACGGATAAAGCCATTGTTGCAAGAGAGCTCGCCCTCATCAAGGTAGCTAGCAGCAGCCAGCTCCGAAGCGAAATCAACGGAATTATTGATCCGTTCCGTGCCTTAATTATCGATGTCAGCAAAGATAGTTTAGCAGTCCAAATCACAGGCCGTCCTGATAAAATCGATGCCTTGATTGAGCTGCTCCGTCCATACGGCATTAAAGAAATTGCCAGAACGGGATTGACTGCCCTCCAACGAGGTCATCAGCCGCAAGTAAACGAACTAGCTACTTACTCACTATTAAAATAAAAACTATTCCTGAAAGGATGATTCATAATGGTAAAAGTACTTTATAACGGAGATATTCAAGAGGCAGTTTTACAAGGGAAAAAGATTGCAGTAATCGGATATGGTTCACAAGGTCATGCACATGCCTTGAACTTAAAAGAAAGCGGCTTTGATGTAGTGGTTGGTCTAAGAGCCGGTAAATCATGGGATAAGGCAGTTGAAGATGGTGTGGATGTTCGATCGGTTGCTGAGGCAACAGCGGTTGCCGATGTGGTCATGGTCCTCCTTCCAGACGAAATGCAGCCTAAAGTGTACGAGGAAAGTATCAAACCGAATCTTGAAGCAGGTAATGCTCTTGTTTTTGCCCACGGCTTTAACGTTCATTTTAGCCAAATCGTTCCGCCGGCGGATGTCGATGTATTCCTAGTTGCACCTAAAGGACCAGGACATTTAGTACGACGCACATACACTGAAGGCGCTGGTGTTCCTGCCCTTTATGCTGTTTACCAAGACTACACTGGTCAAGCGCGTGACGTAGCTCTTGCTTATGCAAAAGGAATTGGTTCCGCTCGTGCAGGCGTGTTAGAAACGACTTTCCAAGAAGAAACAGAAACAGATCTATTCGGAGAACAGGCTGTCCTTTGTGGCGGTACTACCGCTCTAATCAAAGCGGGCTTCGAAACTTTAGTAGAAGCTGGCTATCAGCCTGAGGTTGCGTACTTCGAGTGTTTACATGAATTGAAATTAATCGTGGACCTTTTATATGAAGGTGGTTTAGAAAACATGCGTTACTCGATCTCTGACACAGCACAATGGGGAGATTTTGTTTCAGGACCTCGTGTGGTAAATGAAGATACAAAAGCCCGTATGAAGGAAGTATTAAAGGATATTCAAACTGGTGTGTTTGCAAAAGGCTGGATCTTAGAAAACCAAGCAAATCGCCCACAATTCAACGCCATCAACCGCGCTGAAAACAATCATCAAATCGAGACTGTTGGCAGAGAGCTTCGTGCATTAATGCCTTTCATTAAAAAGCCAGTAAATGCAAAGAAGGAAGTGGTGGTAAATGGTTCACGTTAACATCTTTGATACAACCTTACGCGATGGTGAGCAGTCCCCAGGTGTGAATTTAAACCAGCTCGAAAAGTTAGAAATTGCGAGACAGCTTGAACGATTTGGTGTAGATATTATGGAGGCCGGCTTCCCGGCTTCCTCACAAGGAGATTTTGAAGCAGTACGAGCGATTGCCCAAACAATTAAAAACGCATCCGTCACAGGCTTGGCACGCGCGACAAAATCAGACATTGACATTGCGTGGGATGCCTTAAAAGATGCAGCTGAACCAAGATTGCATGTGTTTCTTGCTACCTCCCCTATCCATATGAAATATAAGTTAATGAAAACACCGGAACAAGTCACACAAACGGCGGTCGATATGGTCGCTTATGCGCGCCAACGATTCCCGCATGTGGAATGGTCTGCAGAGGATGCTTCCCGATCTGACCTTGATTTTCTCGTTCAGATTATTACAAAGGTGATTGATGCAGGAGCAACCGTCATCAACCTTCCAGATACAGTTGGTTATACCACACCGGAAGAATATGGCCGCATGTTCCGCTACATTAGAGAAAACGTACCTAATATTCATAAAGTAGCCCTATCCTGTCACTGTCACGATGACCTAGGTATGGCGGTAGCTAATAGCCTTGCTGCCATAGAAAATGGAGTGACCCAAGTTGAGGGCACGATTAACGGAATTGGTGAACGGGCTGGCAACGCTTCTCTAGAGGAGATTGCTGTCGCCTTAAACATCCGAAAAGATAAATATCCTTACACAACGAATCTAGTATTAAAAGAAATCAAACGTACGAGCGATCTTGTCAGCCGTTTTACAGGCATGTTGGTTCCCCCTAACAAAGCGGTTGTTGGAAAAAATGCCTTTGCCCATGAGTCAGGCATTCATCAGGATGGTGTCTTAAAAAACACGTTAACCTATGAAATTATCACCCCTGAATTAGTTGGGGTTAAATCTAATGATTTGGTCCTTGGAAAACATTCTGGCAGACATGCATTCAAAGATAAAATTGAGCAAATGGGTTATACCCTATCACCTGAAAAACTAGGTGAAGCTTTCACTGCATTTAAGCAATTAACTGATCGCAAAAAAGAAGTAACGGACGAGGATTTATTTACGATTTTAACCGATATTCAAACGACAGCAGTCGATGTGAAAAAATATGAGCTTGTTGCTTTCCAAGTACAATACGGTTCAGCAAACCTCCCAACTGCGACGGTAGCGTTAACTACTCCAGAAGGAATCCGTGTAGAAACCGCGCGTACAGGATCAGGAAGTGTTGAGGCGCTAATGAACACATTAGAAGCACTCATTAAAGAAGAAATTCATTTAACTGATTTTAGATTGAGTTCAGTTGGCCAAGGCCGCGATGCCCTTGCAGAAGTTCACGTAAAAATGACCGTTAACGGCACTAAAGTCAGCGGCCGCGGCTCAGCACAGGATGTCTTAGAAGCATCAGCTAAGTCATTCTTAAACGCAGTCAATCGAGTATTTTATACCCAAAAAGCATTAGTGAAAGAAACAGCTATTTCTTAAATATTAGGGCGTTTACTAGCGCCCTTATCTTACAAAAAATGAGGAGGTTGCTCTAATGAAAAAACATATTGTCTTACTTCCTGGTGACGGAATCGGTAAGGAAGTCATTCATTCAGCAAGAGAAGTATTAAGTGCCGTAGCAGAAGAATATAATCATTCTTTCAGCTTTGAGACCCATGAAATCGGAGGAGCAGCCATTGATCAATACGGCACTCCCCTTCCAGAATCAACCGTTGATGCCTGTAAACAGGCAGATGCAGTATTACTTGGAGCAGTAGGCGGACCAAAATGGGATCAGAACCCTTCCCATTTACGTCCAGAACGTGGCTTGCTTGGCATTCGTAAGGCACTTGATTTATATGCAAACTTAAGACCAATCAAGGGATTTAAAAATCTCCTCCATGCATCACCATTAAAGGAAGAAGTGGTATCTGGCAGCGACCTCCTTATTGTACGTGAATTAACAGGCGGCCTTTACTTCGGGACACCAAGTGAACGCCGTGACAACGGAAACGCGGTAGTAGACACACTGGCTTACACACGTAAAGAGATTGAAAGAATTGTAGATAAAGGCTTCCAAGCTGCACAGCAGCGGCGTGGTCATTTAACCTCTGTTGACAAAGCAAATGTGCTTGAGTCCAGTAAACTATGGCGCGAAATAGTTGAGGAGAAAAAGGCTCAATATCCCGATGTGGCCGTTGAACATGTGTTAGTAGATGCAGCAGCAATGAAATTGATTACGAACCCGACTCACTTTGACGTCATCGTTACTGAGAATCTTTTTGGCGACATCTTAAGCGACGAGGCATCTGTACTAACCGGTTCACTTGGCATGCTTCCATCTGCCAGCTTACGTGAAGATGGGCTTGGTCTTTATGAACCTGTTCATGGCTCTGCTCCTGATATCGCAGGAAAAGGAGTGGCTAATCCAGTTGCAATGATTTTATCCGCTGCTCTTATGCTGCGTTATTCCTTCCAATTAGATGATGAAGCGAAGGTTATTGAAGAAGCCGTCCAATCTGTACTCGATGCCGGCTTCCATACGGGGGATCTCCAAGTGACGGATGGGCGCCTTGTAGGAACAGTAGAAATGACAAAACTAATTGTAGATTACATTAAATCGCAAAACGCATCCAAGTGTATCGCCAGCTGTTATTTTTAATAGGTGAAGCAGAATCCGTCAGGCTTGTTCTTTAACGATTGCCTGGCGGATTTCCTGCAAATTTTTCAACAGCAAAAATCTATGAACGTGAGGAAGGAAGCTATGCAAACACCAAAAAATATTATCCAAAAAATTTGGGAACAGCATGTGGTACATCAAGAAGAAGGAAAACCCGATTTATTATATATTGATTTACACCTCGTACATGAAGTGACCTCACCTCAAGCATTTGAGGGCTTACGAATAAATGGACGCAAAGTCCGTCGTCCGGATCTTACTTACGCAACAATGGATCATAATGTTCCTACCCGACAACGTCTTGTCATTAATGACCCAATCTCTAAAAAGCAAATCGATACCTTACAGGAAAACTGTCAGGAATTCGGTATTATACTTGCTGACATTCATCATCCCGATAATGGTATTGTCCATGTCATTGGTCCTGAGCTAGGCCTCACCCAGCCTGGGAAAACCATTGTCTGTGGAGATAGTCACACCTCTACACATGGTGCATTCGGAGCCCTTGCCTTTGGAATCGGTACAAGTGAAGTGGAACATGTACTTGCCACCCAAACGCTTTGGCAGGCACCACCAAAAACACTTAATGTAAAAGTAAACGGCAAACTTGGGGTTGGTGTAACAGCCAAGGACCTCATTCTAGCCATCATCGGCAAGTTCGGCGTCCAATTTGGAACTGGTTATGTGATGGAATACACAGGTGAAGCGATCCGATCCTTGTCCATGGAAGAGCGAATGACTGTCTGCAATATGTCGATTGAGGCTGGTGCGAGAGCGGGTTTGATCACTCCTGATGAAACAACCTTTGAATATTTAAGAGGACGCCGTCATGTGCCACAAGGAGAAGCCTTCGATGAAGCTGTGGCTCAGTGGAAAGCACTGGCTACCGACGAAGGTGCAACCTATGATGCAGTGGTTGAAATTGATGCTGCAGAAGTCGAGCCACAGGTTACTTGGGGAACAAATCCTGGTATGTGCATTCCTGTTACAGCCAATGTTCCAAGCCCAGATGATGTTGATAGACCAAGCGAACGGGACGAAATTAACCGAGCTCTTGAATATATGGGACTTACGGCTGGAGAACCTATCTCCAACGTTAAGGTTGATCATGTTTTCATTGGTTCTTGTACAAACTCCAGGTTAAGCGACTTACGAAAAGCGGCTGAAGTCGTGCGCGGCAGAAAGGTTAGCCCTTCTGTTACTGCTATCGTGGTGCCCGGTTCGTTTAGTGTAAAATTATCCGCTGAAAAAGAAGGCTTAGATGTCATCTTTAAAGAGGCAGGCTTTGAATGGCGAGAGGCTGGTTGCAGTATGTGTTTAGCAATGAATGATGATATCGTTCCTGCAGGCGAGCGCTGTGCATCCACTTCTAACCGGAACTTTGAAGGACGTCAAGGTAATGGCGCACGGACGCATCTCGTCAGTCCAGAAATGGCTGCAGCTGCTGCAGTTGCAGGTCATTTTGTTGATGTCCGTCAATTCACTGCTCAGGAGGTTATATAGCATATGGAACCACTACGCATTCACCAAGGACTTGTTTGTCCATTAAACAGGCCAAATGTAGATACAGATCAAATTATTCCGAAGCAATTTTTGAAGCGAATTGAACGAAGCGGCTTTGGTCAATACCTCTTTTATCATTGGCGCTTTGATGATGCTGGCAATCTACGGCCTGATTTCCCTTTGAATCTGCCAAAATACCAGGGTGCCTCCATCTTGGTTGCTGGTGAGAACTTTGGCTGTGGCTCATCCCGTGAGCATGCTCCATGGGCCGTACAGGATTTTGGCTTTAAGGTGATCATCGCACCAAGCTACGCCGATATATTTAAAAATAACTGTGTAAAAAATGGAATTCTTGCTATTCAAGCTAGTGAAGCACAGGTACAAACCATTATGAAAAACGCTGATGCAGAGGGCTATACTCTAACGGTCAATCTTGAGGAGCAAAGAGTATTTGATAACTCTGGTTTCGAGATGACATTCGATATCGCTCCCTATCCTAAACAAATGCTGCTTAACGGTTGGGATGAGATTGGGGTTACCTTAACCTATGAAGATAAAATCAAGCAATATGAATTAGCACGTTAATTTGAATGAGCCTGGGATTCCAGGCTCATTTTTAGATATGGTCTAAAATATTCTTATTATCCGATTCTTCATCAAAGGAAAGTACATCTTCCACCGGCTGATAGGACTCACCATAAAAGTGTTTATCCTTATAGGTGTGGATCATATCGTATGTCTTTTTCATCGCCTCAAAAACCAGTTCCTCAGATTCATCATTTGGTGCCCAGTAAAGGATTTCCATCCTGTTAATTTCATTCGTTGCCAAAGACCTTCTCTCATAACCAATCGACGTAGCATGCTCGAATTTTTCCCGCTTGTAAAAATGCAGTCTTTTTTCAGTATCGCTATCCTCATAATTAACTGGCTCTACTTCAAGGATGATTGGCTTTCCCTTTTTTTTCAACTTATCCAATAGTTTATGCCCTAAACCCTCACCGCGGGCATTTTTTGAAACAAATAAATAATCGATAAAAATAAAGTTATCTAGTTCAACATACATCAAAACATGATTAGGCCCTTCATCTTTATGATAAATTTCTGAGCGTTCTTTCAGCAGGGTTTCCATGTGCTCTCGTGATTTCATCTCTTCGACAGGAAAATATTGATTCAATTTTTCATACCAATGCATGGGATTCCCCTTTCATACTCTCATTTACTCTAAAATTCAGGTAACTGATCGAGATTGTTTTCCTTGATACCATCGGGTTCACTTCGGATAATATCTCTACCATATTTATGAAAGACATCAATGTGCGCCACATTTCCAGCCTTCGCTTCATCCAAGGCTGTTACATAGTCCAATTCGCGTCCTGTGCTTGTTTTAAAGGCAATAATATCTCCATCCTCATTTTTTCTAACGGCAACAATCGCTTCTTTACCATCAGAGTTATTCTGATTTGCCTCTAGGCTTGTTTCTTGTTCACTTTGCTGTTTATATTCTTGATAAATTTTTTCAAAATCCTGTTGTTCCATTCATTCCACCTCCGAACATTTGTTAGTATTTTTCCTTTACGAAAAATTATCCCCCGTCCTGAAATTGTCAAAAACTGTTCATACTTGTATTCCCCTAATAAATTTCACCTCAAACCTCACGTGGTATAATTTACCTGATTGGGGGTGATAAAAAATGGAACCGTCAGAAGGAAATGCATGGTTTTACATTCAAGATCATCAACAACAGGGACCTATAGGTATATTTGAATTAAGAAAATTGCTGGAACAAGGTATTTTAACAGCTGAAACATTTTTATGGACAAAGGACTTAGAAGACTGGCAAATGGTGAAAAGCCTTAATCTATTCCCTGACTCTATGGTGAATCATGGAATGGAGGAAGAAACTCCGATCAACTTGGCCGGTAACTGGGAGGAAGTCAAAAAAGACACTTATCCAAATGGAAGACCGATTGTCCGTTATCTAGCACGATTTTTTGATCTTTCCTTGTTTTCATTGTTTCTCATTACATTGGTATCCGTCTTCTCTCCAAAATTTATCGTTGAATCATCAGGCATCGCCATTTTTATGTTCAGTCTGGTTCTCTATATTTTAGTAGAGGCCTCTATTCTCTCTATTTTTGGTAATACCTTAGGTAAGGCCCTCCTTAATGCAAGGCTGAGAATGGTCAATGGTGATCCTATTAAATTTTTTACGGCCCTTAAGAGGAGTATCTTTGTAACTGCAGCAGGAATGGGATTTGGCATCCCCATTATTAATTTCATTTGTTTTTATTTTTCCTTTTTCGATCTTAAAAAAAACGGAAGGTCCACATGGGACAATCAGATAGGTACCGTCATTTTATACGGAAAGGTAAGTTTTGCACGGATAATATTCGTTAGTCTGTTCCCTATTTCGCTCTTAGTCGCTGGACTTATCATCTAAAGTAAATAACTTTGTGAATGTTTGCACAAAAAAATTCAAGTCATCATACAATCAAAAACAAGAGCCCTCCATAATTACGAATGGAAGGGCTTTAATTTTTTCTTGAGAAAATAATTCTCTTCAATCCCCAACCTAAACCTATTAGCGTGATTGCCCTTGCTCAAAGGGTATACTAGTTAATAAGGATTTTTTTAGGAGTGAGAGGTATGATTTCCCTAGATAAATCGCACGACCCTCGAAATAATGCTGAGATGCTTACACAAATCACAGGTGTACAGCTGGATATTAGGCAAGCGGTCAGCGAAACAGAAGAATTATTTAATCAGCGTTTAAATGAAGCGGTTGAACCTACAGCTGGTAAGAAACCTTCCCAGCCGTCATCTTTTTTAAAAAAAGTAACGGAAGGCTTATTTCGTCTACTTTCAAAACCTTCACATCTTTTGAAACCCACGAGGATCATTGTTGATGATGAAGAAATGGTGGTTCCGGATTGGAAGGATACGCTTGATACAGAGTATATGCAATTGAAAAAGCAGATTATCCGTGAAGTAAATGTAATGGATTTTGGTGCGGTTGGAGACGGTATCACAGATTGCAGTGCTGCTTTTAAAAAAGCAATTGGTAATGGACGGGTAAAAGTCATTGTCCCACCTGGAGTTTTTTTGACAAAAGGGATCAAGCTGCCCTCCTGGACATGGATTGAGGGTTCCGGTAAAGGGGTTACTACGATTAAGCTTAACCAACAGGCTTCAAAAGGTACAAGATTAGTAACCAACGCAAACCATTGGCGGGGCAACCATCATCTTTTCATTAAGGGATTAAGTTTAGATTGGAATGTTGAAAGGCTCGGGGAAGCAACAAAAACAAGTACATGGGGGAACCATTCCAGCTGCTTAACATACGCTAATGTGACGTATGGTTGGGTTAAGGATGTAGAAGGAATCAACCCTGGGCTTCATTGCTTTGATATCTCCTCCACCCTTTACAATTACGCCGGTGATGGATACCGTGCACGTGGTGGCAGTAAGTACGTTTGGCTGGACAATCTTACCGGCTATGGCTTTGGTGATGACGGAATCACCACTCACCATAGTGATTATGTTTGGATTTCTCATTCGCATATGTGCGATCCTAGTGGACGAGCCCACAAAAAAGGCTATTCTAATTCAAATGGAATCGAAGTGGATGACGGATCAAGAAATGTGCTGTTGGTGAATAATTCATCTGCTAGATGCTTTGGCGGGGTAGAAATTAAAGCCCATCAAAATTCCTCGGCAGCCTCAAATGTAGTAATCGTGGGGCATATTTCTGTCAACGATAACCGTTCTTTTAACTTCCGGCATATCGGGCACCATAAAGCATCCGAAGTAGAATCACAAACTGCTTTTAACATTTTGGCTATGAATCTTGCTGCTATCGCACCTGTTTTTTCCAATTTATATAAGGATTCCACCCCCCGCGGCATGGTGATTTCTGCTTATAAAAATGTGGTGATCAATCATTTTACTTTAATCGGAGATCCATATTACGACTATCAAGGAAATCCGGTAATTGCTGTTCAATACCGTGCTCGAAATGTGCTTCTAAACAACATTTCATTTAAAGATTTTAATCATGCTGGAGAAAATATTAAAGTTTATGGTGGCGACAATCGTGCTGATTCTATCAAGCTCGGAAATATCAAAGTTTTTCAACCTTTGAATAATTAAACAAATAATAAGCATTCTAAGATGTGTTTAGGAGGTGAAAATTTTGTCACATCAATCGAATGAAAATGAGAAGCAACAAGCTAAAAATAATCGTCAAGGCTCCGGATCAGAATATCACAGAGAGCATGCGGGTAATGTTGAAGGCTACGGCCAGCCGCACCCAGTTAATGGTGAAGATACCATGACCAATAACAAGGAATAATCTATTTATCAGTGAAAGAGATTTAATAAATAAAATGACGTGTGCCTTCACACGTCATTTCTTATGCCTTTTATCAACCTCTAATTCATCGACAAGCTTCTCCGCCACTCTTCGGTATAAATTACTCATATGAACAAGCGAAGAAATCATCAACACTTGTTCAAGATAAGGAGAATCCTCGCTCAGTAAGGACGTTATTTCTCCTTTTACTTCCCTCACTCTTTGCTCGATGTCCTCTTTAAAATCAACCGCGTTTTGGCTGGTTAAATGAAGATAGCTGGTATAAAAAGAATCAACATCCAACTCTTCTTTTACAATCATCCTATTAATCCCATCAAGAGTTACTTTAATGTCATTGATCGAAAGTGCCCCTTTTAACTGGTAAATCAGACTAATTAAAATCAGATGGTCTTTGGAATATTTCTTATTTTGAATTGGAAAAATTAACTTCCCTTTTGCATAGTTATTGATCATTGTTTTGGTGAGAATCTTTTCGTCCTCATTCCGTTTTGTTTCGTTAAATTTACTTTCAAATAATTGAATAACCTGGTCCATATATAAATCAATCTTTGGAATCTCTTCCAAAGTTAAGTTCGTCTCCAGGCCAAGCTGATTAATAATTTGGTTAATATGTTCCATTCCGTAAACCCCGCTCATCTTCATTATATTTTTCATTATACCTAAAGAATTAGTTGTTGACTAGGTGAAGTTACATAAGTATCATTATAAGTAGTTATTAAAACTACATGTCGTGTTAGGAGGAATTTAAATATGAACAATTATATTCGTGAACCCATTAATGGACTGACTCACTTAGCTGGAGCAGTTTTGGCCTTTGTTGGGCTCCTCGCAATGGTCATTAAAACCGCAATGACGGATCCCTCCCCACTGGCTATTACAGCAGTCATAATCTTCGGGGTTAGTATGATCCTGCTTTATGCCGCTTCGGCCACCTATCATATGGTTATTGCACATGACAAAGTAATTGCCTTTTTAAGACGGCTCGACCACTCAATGATATTTGTACTCATTGCTGGAACATATACCCCTTTCTGTTTTATCAGTTTGAACGGAAAAACTGGCGCCATTCTATTCTCTATTATCTCGAGTGTTGCAATTAGTGGGGTTGTTTTTAAAATGGTGTGGTTTACTTGCCCACGCTGGATTTCTACTGCATTGTATATTGCAATGGGCTGGATGATTGTTTTTGTTTTTTCTCCGTTAACAGGAAGCTTAAACCCAATGGGCTTAGTATTATTAATACTCGGGGGGATTTTTTATACAGTTGGCGGGGTAATATACGGGGCAAAGCCGAAGTTCTTAGAAACAAAATACCTAGGATTTCATGAGATTTTTCATATTTTTATTTTACTAGGAAGCCTGGCACATTTTTTCTCTGTGTTTTTGTATGTAATATAATGAAAAAGAATAAAAAGGCTGACCATTTTATATGTGTCAGCCACATTTCACTAATGCTTTCAATTTTTCATTTCTAGTGATTTACAATCCTCTTTAGTTCTTCGTACAAAACTACTCCATGATTATAAACAGGGTCCTTTGCTCCATACAAAAGTGTAACCCTATCTTTAGTACTCAAATCAATAATTTGCTCAATCATCTGTTGCTTTTGTTCATCGCTACACAGTTCATTTATGTATTGCTTGTGAAACTCTTCAAACAGTTCTGGCTTATGACAGAACCATTTTCTCAGCTCATTACTTGGGGCGATCTCCTTAAACCAATACGACAATCTCGCCGCTTCTTTAGATATCCCCCTCGGCCACAGCCGGTCAATTAATATCCGACATCCATCCGTATCATCATACGGTTCATAAACCCTCTTAAGAAAAATATTACTCATCCTATCACCTCACCATAGTCTCATGGACAAAACTGTCCTTTCCAGACGGACATTGTCCACGGATGGTGCCTGATACCACTAATGACACCAAAAAAGACACCAATATTAATCCTCGTCCTTGACGTCGATGCTTTCCGGTATGGGCTCATTTAGGATTTCTTCAATCAGTTCTTTGTATTTTTCCAGTTGTTTTAGATGAGTACTGAATTGGTCCCTGTTGATTAGGTACTGTTCCCCATCAAAAACGGCGCGTATTTTCTTTTGTTGAATGAGGCCTTTAACGTTTGCCTCTGGCATTTCTAGATATTCTGCTGTTTCCTTTATAGTAAGATACAAAGTTACTACTCCTCTATTGAAAAATTAACCTGATTGACCACTCGTCCCAATCTCCCTTTTGTAGTGAAAGCTTGAGACAGTGAATTTAAGATAGCTTCCTCTGCAGCTTCGGCAGCAGCCATAAATAGCTGATTCATAATTGAATGATCCTCTCGAAGCTGGACTCGGGTTTCCATCCTATCCTCTGAAAAATGAGCGATCTTTTGTGCAGTTGAAAAAGCAATAACAATATCACCACTGCCGTGACTAAAATGACTACCAGTCCTCCCAAGCCCAATACCACAGCGTTTCGCCAACCGTTGTAATTGTCTGTCACTTAACGGAGCATCAGTGGCCAAAACAATGATAATGGACCCATCCGAGGTTTCAGATAACCCTTCTCCCCCTGCATAGCGATACCTTTGCAACTCCTCTTTTTTTCCGAAGTTACTTAGAACAAGACAGCCGACCGTGTACTCTTCCACCATACGGGAAGATGAACCAATCCCGCCTTTATAGCCAAAGCACATCATGCCCTTCCCTGCTCCAACAGCTCCTTCTACTACCTGGTCAATAGTTGCATTCTTGATTGCCTCAATTGCATGCACCGGCTTCACTGGGAAAAGCCTAACAGAATTTAGGTAGCTGTCATTGCATTCACCCACTACTATGTTGATTGTCCCAGTGGTATCTCCAATTTCCGGATTTTCTTGAAGCATGTACTCCAAAACACCTTGCGTAACTGCTGGTACTGCAAAGGTATTTGTTAACATAATAGGCGATTCGAGTAAGCCTAATTCATTCACCTGCACAAGACCGGTGGTTTTTCCAAATCCATTGAGCACATAACTTGCTGCAGTGACCTTTTCCCTAAACAAATCGCCGCTATGCGGTAAAATGGCTGTTACTCCCGTACAGGCATACTCCTTTCCACTCTCTTCAAGTGGAAAATCCAACGTCACATGGCCAACCAAGACCCCAGCGACATCCGTGATACAGTTCTTTCCACCCGTTGGCAGCCTGCCAATGAGTATTCCTGCATCCCTTGCCTTCATCGCTTAATCCCTGGGCGATAGTTAAGGAAGTTTTCATAAGCAAAGCCTTTTACTTCTTCCTCTTTAAAATGCTTTAATAGTTCGTTGATTAGATTTTGGCTCTTAGAGGCGTCTTCCAGGTCGGTAATAAACGTGGAAATCCCATCAAAATCGGAACCTAATCCAATTTGCTTCACACCGCCCAACGAGCAAAAATGATCGATATGCTTCACCAGGTCAGTAATTTTCACCTCTCCAGATTCTTTTACAAATGGTGGATGGTACACAACGTGAATATGTCCACCATTGGCAAACATTGCTTTCGCCTGTTCATCGGTTAAGTTACGTGGGTGATGGCAAAGTGCTCTTGCATTAGAATGGCTAGCAATTGGATACTTGGCCAGCTCAATGACCTCCCAGATCCCCTTATCACTTAAGTGGGAAACATCTGTAAGGATCTGATGCTCGTTATTAAACTCAACGATCTCTTTTCCAAAAAGAGTCAGTCCTGCTCCGCGGGGTTCTCCTGCTCCATCTGCAGCCAGGTTTGCCTGATTCCAGGTCAGCCCTACTGACCGGACCCCTAACCTGTAAAGAATATGCAGTTTAGCTAAATCGTTGCCAATGGCGTCTACCCCTTCGAGTGTCAGCATTGCCCCAATTTGGCCAATTTTTAAGCGGTCAAAATCAGACCATTCCTTGATATGTACCATGTCCGGATTTCTTCCGAGCACTTCTTTGTAAAAATAATCAATTTGTTCAAGTGCCACTTGAAATTTATGGTCTCCTTTAATTTCGGGTTCGATAAAAATAGCAAAGCACTGAACCTTTATTTGTCCTTGCTGTAATCGATTTTTATTGGTTTGTAAATCCGGTGCATCTGCAAATCTTAGTACTCCTTTTGCTTCTTGGAGCTTTAGCAGCGCATCACAATGTAAGTCGATGATATTCATATTAAGTGATCTCCTTTTTTATGAAAATTTTACCATAATAAATAGAGCCAGGTAGAGAGGTACCTAGCTCAAATAAAATTTAGTTTGCTTGCTCCGCCATCTCTTTAACCTTTGGCAGCACCTTGTCCCAAATGTCAGCACTCATATCTCGGTACTTCTCTCCATCGGTCATTGCTGAGAAGTCACCTTGTAAAATATGTAGGGTAGTCTTCCCATTTTCCTCAAGCAGTTGGAAGGTGATTCCGTCTTCCTCTGTCACCGCATGCCTCTCCGCACTTCGAACGTCAAATACGGTAAAGCGAATAATTTTGTTTTTCTCAACAGCCGTAACGTTACCTTCAACAATCACTGTACCATCCTGGCCTTTCCAAAGCACTGGACTTCCCAGCTCCCAAGTAGACTCAAGATGGAACTGCGGACCGCCGCTTGAAAATTCCTTTGCCCAATCGGCATTATACTCACTAATAGTAAGTACATCCCATACTTTAGTTGCAGGAGCATTAATTGTAATCGATTTGTCGACAAAAAGTTTACTCATAGTTTCCTCCATATTGGCATCATTGTTATTCCTATTATACGACACAAATTTTTAAATAAATACTGCGATGCCGTTCAATTTTGGACATATATTCTTACAAAGAACCACTGAGAAAGTCTGTTAAATAACCTCCCAGCATTAAAGAATTGATCCAACGGTTATAGAATAATGTAACTTAAGTTAGAAAAAATAAAATACAAATCTAACAAAAAAGGATTGTTAATGATGGAGAGAAACCAATTATCAAGAAGAATCTCGGTTGCATCCGGAAAAGAACCTGCAGATACAGTTATTAAAAATGGAAAAATCATCGATGTGTTTAATGGTGAAATCATTAAGGGAGATATCGCCATTGTTGATGGTTATTTTGCGGGCATCGGGGAATACGAAGGCAAACAGATAATCGATGCAAAAGGCTGCTATGTTTCACCGGCTTTCATCGACGGGCATGTTCATATTGAGTCATCTATGGTGACTGCCAGTGAATTTGCCAAAGTTCTCCTTCAGCACGGTGTAACCACCGTAATTGCCGATCCTCATGAAATCGCCAATGTGTGCGGTGCAGCAGGAATACAATATATGCTAGATTCCTCCGAAAACCTCCCTTTTGACTTTTACTTTATGCTTCCATCTTGTGTTCCCGCCACCGCTTTTGAACACTCTGGAGCTATCCTTAAAGCAGCGGATCTAAGGCCTTTTTATCTGCACCCGCGTGTCCTCGGTTTAGCGGAGGTAATGAATTTCCCTGCTGTCTTACATGCAGAACAAGACATGTTCGATAAGATAGTGGACAGCAAGAAATTTGGTAAAAAGATCGATGGCCATGCCGCAGGGCTCAGTGCGAATGATTTGAATGTCTATATGTCTGCAGGCATACGAACAGATCATGAAAGCACCACGGCTGCCGAAGCAAAAGAACGCCTCCAACGAGGAATGTACCTGATGATCCGCGAGGGTACCGTGGCAAAGGATTTACTGCAATTAATTCCGGTCGTTACCAGTTACAACTCACGTCGCTGTCTGTTTGTTACAGATGATAAACATTTAGATGACTTGATTAGTGAAGGCAGCATCGATCACAATGTACGACTGGCCATTTCCTCAGGTCTTTCTCCCATCACTGCAATTCAAATGGCGACGATCAATGCAGCGGAGTGCTTTGGAATATCAGAAAAAGGGGCTATTGCACCTGGATATAAAGCGGATTTCATCCTTATGGATGACCTTGAAATAGTAAAGATTGTTGACGTTTATAAGGATGGAAAGCCCGTATGGAAGAATGGGCTTTTAATGTTAGTTTATGGGTCAGAAAAGAAAATCACAGAAACAGGATGCCTACAGAATTCCGTTCGTTTTCACGAGGTGTTAGTGCATACTTTTGAAATCCCTCTAAAAGGCAATAAAGCAAATATCATTGAAATCATCCCCAATAGTCTCGTAACTAAACATATTATGGAGGAAGTAGTAATTTCCGAAAGTGGTATATTTCAAACTTCTATTACAAGAGATCAATTGAAATTGGCCGTTATTGAGCGCCATCATATGACGGGGGAGGTTGGACTAGGGATTGTGAAAGGGTTAGGGCTAAAATCAGGTGCGATTGCCACCACTATCGCCCATGATTCACATAATCTAATTATCGCTGGTACGAACGACCATGATATGCTTTTTGCAGCCCATACGCTTAAGGAAATGCAAGGAGGAATGGTGGTTGTTAATCAAGGTGAAGTGCTTGCCTCATTAGAGCTTTCCATCGCAGGATTAATGTCTGACCGTCCCTTCCAGGAGGTTAATGATAAGCTGAATGAGATTAACAAAGCGCTTAGAGAAATAGGATCTAGCGGTGAATTTAATCCATTTCTGACTCTGTCCTTCTTGGCACTTCCTGTAATTCCCGAACTAAAACTGACTGACCAGGGATTGTTCAAGGTTTCTAAATTTAAACATATTAGCATTGATGCATCTATATAAAAAAGCCAGTTTCATTCGACTGGCTTTTCTTGTGTTCTAGTGCCACTGGATCGGTTTTTTCTTCTTTCACCGGCCCTAGTCACCTCGACCAGTTACCGTCCACCCGTTTTTTCTCCCTTCACCAGCACTAGTCCCTTCTCTTTAATACCCTTAACAACTGCTCTTGATATTTTTCCGTTTCTTCGTATTGTGGCATATGCCCTGATTGCTCAAACCAAACGATTTCTTTCTTTGGTGCCTCCAAATTCAGCATATACTGTTCTGCCAATTCCGATGGTAAGGAGTAATCATATCTCCCCAGAAAGAAATAAACAGGAATCCCTACTTTCTTCACAAGCTCACGCAAATCTGTTTGAAGTAGCTCCTGATGCATATGCTTTACACTAAACAAGGCCCCTTTAAAGAAATTAATCTTATCCACCAAGCTATATTCTGGCGCAGAAAAAATGTATTTAAAAATTTTCCTTCCAGGCTTACTATGTGTTTTCCCTCCGAACTTCTCTAACCATACTGAATACTTCCATAGTCCTTTTGAAAACTGGTTAAATGGCGGCCTTCCAATCGATTTAAGATCTTCTAGTGCTTTTTGATTCCCTAACTCTTCTGCTTTTTTCATAACATAGTCATAGGAAACCAGTAAGTCCTCAAGTAATCCCGTTGCTTGAGCTACCCCCACATAGCTATGAAAATATTGCGGGTAACGGTCCACCATTAACATACCAAGTATGGTACCAAACGAATGTCCATGTAGATAAAACTTTTCTTCGCGCTTATTTAGGCGCTTTTGTAAAAATTGAAGTAACTCCTCCGCATCTAAAAGAAACTGCTCTAAATTCATTGAATCTGCCTTCACCGCTTTTGAAAAGGATTTCGCTGCCCCACGTTGGTCCCAGTTAACAATTGTAAAATGCTTTTCCAGCGGCCCATTTAACAAGTGGGATAAATAGATTTCACTTTGACCTGGACCACCATGAATCATTAGCAACACAGGATTATCAACATTTTCACCACGAATTAGAACATGCTGTTCCACCCCGCCAAGTAGTACTTTTTCCAATACCGTGATACTTCCTTCTTTCACATTACCCTTTTGATCCAAAATCGGTCTTTCTTTTACAAAAATATTCATATTAATCGCTCCTTTAATATACTTAATGTTGTTTATCCAATATTGGATATTTGGATAAATTTTTTTCATCATCACTAGTCTATGTTTATTATCCAACGTTGGATATTCTAATAAAAAAATCACTTAATCATATCAATAACCTTTTTAACCATCTGGATATCTGCATCAATATGTTGAAGGGTATTCTCGAAAGCAAGTTCCATGATTGGATGATATCCCCCACTAACCGATTTATTTGCCTGCCCTAGGTGCCATTCTGTCTTTGTCGCTTCAAGGATATGCAAGTTTTCTTGTAAAATACTTAGTGTCTCTTCTTTTGGAAGCTGACCTACCATCGCCAGTGACAACATAAAATCGGATTTTAACGAATGCGGCTGTGAGCGTAAATAATCTTTTAATAAAACAAAGTATTCCGCTTCCCCTTTTTCGGTAATCCCATAAATCTTTCGAATCCGTGCTCCAGTTCTCTCTTCTTTAACTGTTTCAATAATGCCTTCGTCTTCCATCTTGTTCAGTGCATAATAAATCGAACCTGATAAAACATTTGCCCACTGATCCATTCTGCTTTCTTGAATAATTGTTTGAATCTCATAACCGTGCATGGGTTTGTTTTTAAGTAGACCCAGAATAATTAATTTAGACATTTTTTAACCTCCTTGCTTGGATACTCAACCTTGGATATCTATACTTTAATACAATATATTTCCAATGTCAACAACTGGTAAACGTAATTAATAAATTTTTTTAACAGGTACTCTTCAATAAAAACACCCCTCACCAATCAATGGGCAAGGGGAATCTGTAAAGATGAATTAATATTAATTTGTTCTCTCATCAACCTTCTTTTCCCTAAACAGCACATGTTCAAACAACAGACAGGACATCAATCCAACAAGTAAACCATTAGCGATAATATTCCTCAGCCATGGCTCGACACTTTCGAATGCTACTGGTGGCATGAACATCATCCCGATCCCTACCATCAATGAAAGGCCGATAACTAGTAAATTTCGGGAGGATGGCTCCTGGCCCATTAAATCCCGAATGCCAAAACCCATCATCTGCGAGAATGGAATGAACAAGGACGCATAAGCTACCTCCAGTGGCAAAGTCGATAGAAACTCGCCTATATAAGGGAAAAATCCAATTAAAATGATTAAAACAGCTCCAATTAAAAGAGGGCGTTTTGCTCTAATCCCTGTTGTTGTGATAAAACCTGCTGAAACAGACAAAGGAACAACGCCGACAACCGAAAATATTCCCGAAACAAGCAAGTTCACTCCGTTACCGAAAATTCCCTTTTGATACTGCTTTGGCTGGATTTCTTTTTCAAGAGCAATCCCCACTACTAAAATACTCGCAATTACATTCGAGATTAACACAACGGAAGTAATAACGGAGGTCAATACGATCCCTAAATCAAACTTGGGAGCTCCCCAGCTGAAAAGTTCCGGCAGCGCAAACCAACTACTTGGTTTATAGATTTGCCCCTGATGTATGAATCCGAATAGATGGAACAAGGTCCAGCCAACCATGATACCGACAAGAGGCCCCATGCTTTTCCAAATACCTTTTGCTTTTAATGAAAAAAGTAAAATAATAATAATTTCAATCAAGCAAATCAATGTAATTTTTCCATTGAGCTGATTCGTAGCTGTAATCCCAAGAATACTCTTGAAAAAAGAGCCGCTAAGTTGGCTGACAAGTAGGATTAAATAAACCCCAGTGACAATAGGTGTGAATAATAAACGGATTTTTTCAATAATCGGCAGAAAGCTTACTATCGCTAAGAATAACCCCGCAATGATAAGACCCATTTCTAGCTGCTGTAGTAAAAGGCCCTGTCCTCCTGGTGCACTCATTGTACCGAGCAGGATAAAGATGGCCCACCACATTCCCGCCGCCCCTTCGACAACTGGAAGACGGTGGCCAATAAATACTTGTATTAAGGTTGCTACACCAGAAACCAATAGCATCCGTTGCATAAAGGTTGAAATGTCTGCTGGAGACATGTGAAAAGCTGCGCCCACTACAACCGGCACTGCGATGATATTCGTTAGCATAAAAACAGCCCACTGGATACCTTGCACCCCTGACAAAAGGGCACTGTCTTTTCTTGTTACGTCATTCATTAGTAGAAACACCTTCTCATTTAAATAACTAAAGACTGTTGTTTCTCGACCTTTTTATTATAATGCCGGTCGAGAAAATATCCATTTGTAGATGCTAAAATTTGTTGGAAAAGCATTCCCACGACCACAGGCACGGCCACCGCAGCAGGGAAAAAGGAAACGGCTAACACCGCACCAGCACTTATATTCCTCATTCCGCCTGTAAACGTTAGGGTTACGACCGTATCGCGATCCATCTTCATCAACCGGCCCAAAAGGAAGGAAAATAAATACCCCGTGAAGGCAATGCAAAAGACGGTTACCGTAATTCCTACAAGCTTTAGATTAATGTTTTTTAAATATGGGGCAACAACTGCCCCGTTTAACATCACAACAATGCCAATACTGATTTTTGAAAAAGGAGCTAGACGGGAACCTATTTGGTCCTTAATTTTCCCCTTTGTTAATTGATTTAATAACATTCCTACCATGGAAGGAATAACCACCATTCCAAGCAGTCCTCTCATAATGCTTACAAAGTCCATTTCGACTTTTTGACCGATAAATAATGAAAGGGAAAGCGGAACAATAATAGGAGAAAGCAAGGTATCTATTAAAATAAGAGATAAAACCAAGGGAATGTTCCCTTTGTAAATAGAAACCCAAATGAAACTCGTCACTCCTGTTGGGATGACCATACCTAAAATAAGACCAGTAATCGTATAAACATCACCAGAAAAGGCGACATGACCTACCCCCCATGCCCAAGCTGGCATGAGAACATGTAAAATCAACATCGCCATAAAAATGGGAAATGGATGAGCCATTACCTCTTTTAATGAACGGAAATTAGAGCTTAAACTCCCAGCGAAGGTCATAAAAGCAAAGATCCAAGGAATCAGGTAGGAAAAGTCCATTAGATGGACACTAAAAATCACCCCAGTTACAACGCCCACAGGAGTAATTAAGGGCATGATTTTTTCTAGTTGTCTATTTAATTTATGCAGCATAACGCTCTCCTATTTGTCTTCCAACGATTGTAAATAGGCCTTCCAAGCTGCAAGCCCACCATCTAAAACAGTTACATTGTAATTGTGAGCATCGAGAATCTTCGCACATTTAGCTGCGGAATTCCCTGTGGTACAGGTTACGATGACTTCTCTGTCTCGTGGTAAAGATAATGGCGGATTTCCTTCCTTCTCTTCCATTTCAAAAATAATTGTCTTTGGGATATTCTTGCTTTCTTCTATATGAAATTCATTGTATTTTTCTTCTGCACGCACATCGAGAACAACTGCCTTTTCATTTCCAAGCAACTTTTCATGAAGTTCTTTCGGTGTCAATTTTTTGATTGTCATTGTGTGCACCTCCTTTACAAAGAATACCATAAATTTTCTTTTCCATGAGAAAAAAATCCTTCGGAAATCGAAAAAAACGAATTACGTCTTAAGTCGTAGGAAGAAATAAATCTCAGGTTCATTGAGGATAACGAGAGGATTTCTTATGCTTTATATAGAAGAAAGTAAAAAAGGGGATGGAAAAAAATGAAAAGAATTATACTGCTACTATTAGTTATTACTGGATTATATATTGTCTTCAATCAAGGGTTCCAAATGGATTGGTCTCAGGGAGAAACCAAGAATACTCAAGTCGCCGTAACAGATGATACAGAC
Organism: Neobacillus phoenicis; assembly: GCF_047302305.1. NCBI lineage: Bacteria > Bacillati > Bacillota > Bacilli > Caryophanales > Bacillaceae > Neobacillus > Neobacillus phoenicis. Next base: position 5,017,566 of record NZ_CP154847.1, read on the forward strand.
TTAATAGAAATTAATGTATCTAGTGTAAGTACCACTATTATTCCGGAAGACCGGGACGACTTAAAAGCCGTTTATAATGGAAAAGAAAAACTAACAGTTAACGACTCAGGAGATACGGTTGAAGTTTGGATTAAACACAAATGGTTTGATTGGTTTAACTGGTCACCTTTCTCCAAAAAGAGGGAACTGAAGATCTATATTCCAGAAAATTATGACCGTAATATGAGTATCGATTTAGGCTCAGGTAATTTACACTTCTCCGGCACTTCCAAAAATAAGCCTTTGAAATTAAATGAGTTAACCATTGATATTGGCTCTGGCAACTTGAACCTTACTAATCTAGTAGTAAAAGATTTTGTCCAGGACGTTTCTTCAGGGAACGTGAATATCGATTTACTAAAGACGGAAACAGGTTCCTTTGATATTAGCTCTGGCAACCTGGAAATTAAGCACTATACAGGACCAATCGAGGCGGATGTATCATCCGGAAGACTCAGCATTCAAGTCGATCAACTGTTAGATGCGATTACCATCGATGTTAGTTCTGGTGATGTCAGTCTTGATTTACCGGATGATGCTGATTTTACAATTGATGGTGATGTAAGTAGCGGTAATATTTCTAGTAGCTTCCCATTGACCTCCAAAGACCAAAGTAAACACAGTATCGAAGGAAAGCATGGTTCAGGAAAATTTCCTATTAAGCTTGATGTCTCCAGTGGAAATATCAGAATCCATTAAACCAAGAAGCGGTTGTCATTCAAGACAGCCGCTTTTGTTTGCTTATTCCTCCAGACTTCTTCGACCATTATGCCAGCTTCGGCTTGGAATGACACTCTGACTAGATTTCATCAGGGCATTCCCCGCATACACTCTTGTCTCGCTTACCAAAGCGAATAATCCGGTTCCAATAGCCAGGTGAAAGACCGCCCATGAAAGATCCAGGAATGTCATGACCACCACGGCCCCAAATTGAAAAACAACTGACAACATACATAGTATAAGTCTCTTTTGAATGCGCCTACCCCATTTTTTTGTAAATGACCAGAACGTAAGTAAGAGAATATACAGAGTAGAAACAACGGCAAGTCCACGATGAATGGTTTGGAGAAGTTTGGAATAGTCGTAGGATAGAAGGTTTGTCTGCAACCTAACCAGCCACAAGCCAATCCATAGGTTTGGTGCTTAATATATGCCCCAAACGCCATTGTACACAAAAGGAGAATGAGTAACATATTTAGATGGCGAATGACCGACCTTTGATTCCCTTCCGTTAAATATGCTTTGTACTTTCGATCCTCAACCTCCAAATGTCTCCAAATCCAAATCAGACAGAAAAGATAGAGCATGGCGATGATTAAATGGACGGATATCACAATAGAAGGCAAATCAAGGACAACAACAACGGCCCCAAGAAGCACTTGAATCACCAGGAGCCCTAACATGGCAACTGCCACCTGATGTACTCTCCACCCAGTTTTCTTCCTCATAAGAGAAAAAAATAATAGGATAGAGAGTAAACCAAGGGTTGCTCCAATGACTCGATGCAGATATTCAATTAATGTAGCCCCTTTAACACTGGAATAACTTCACCGTTACACATTGGCCATTCAGGTCCACACCCCATGCCAGAATTAGAGGAGGCTACATATCCCCCAAAAACAATTAAAAAATAGGTCAGTACTACTCCAACAAGTGCCAAGTGTTTTTTTCTCACCATTCAACCCCCGCATTATTTTAAGAATATTTCGAATCAATTATTAATTTAACAGAATTAGACAAGCCTTTCGGTGATTTGTATCACGAAGCCTTAAAAATTGTCGGTAACCAAATCCAACAATTTTTCATAGGGTACTATTGCCTTGTGTTTTTTACTCATGGAAGGAGAATTAAGATGTATTACAACCCTTTTCATTATTCTGTTTATCCTCCCTTTCCTGCTTATTACACATATACTGTGAACCCTTCATATCCTCGGAGCTATCCACCGGTAGATACGAAAATATTTGTCAAGTCCGTCAAATCGTTCCGTTTACTAATGGAACAAGGAAGTATTTTACTAGATAGATTGAGCGATCCTGGCTTTGATTATAAAATTATGAGTGCCGCCCAGCAGGGGAAACATAGCGAAGTGGACGCGATGATTAAGTCTATCGGTTTGAAAGTCCCTGTCATCACGCAGTTTACCCCGTCAGGAATTAACTTCATCCTCACCACCCATGCTGATCAAGCTCACCCAACGAGTTGCTGTACACTATCGGTAGCTATGAAATGGGGCATGTAGCGTCTATAGGCATTTGAATTAAACAGTCACTATAAAAGATGCCTACCGCAAATAATCGTAATGGTTTTACTTACAAACTACAAACTGTAAAAAGTAGGTCCAATCTCTGATTCATTCTCACATTTTCTCGTCATAGGAAAAACCACATTAGGATTTGTCCTAGATAACCTTGAGAGAACCATTTTCCTTGTTATCCATCTGACTTTTGTGCTTCATAACCAGGGTGAAGGAAACTTTTCATGTAACTCAACCGAATTTTGTCCTTCATAACCCGGATGAAGGACACTTTTCATGTAACTCAACCGAATTTTGTCCTTCATACCCCGGATGAAGGACACTTTTCGGGAATGTAAATTATTTTGTGTAAATGGTTAAATCCTATATGATTTGACTATATTGAAACTAAAGTGTTCTTACCTACTAGGGGGATAGGGCAATGCTGGGGAGCAACCCGAGCACCTAGTAGGGTTCTGTACAAAAGGAGAGAGGATTTTTCCTCTCTTTTTCCTTTTGGGAGAACGAAAGCGATAAACCCTTAGGGCAGAGCCCTAACTTAACTACGTCAATTATTTCCCAAGCCGGCCCTCAAACATGATATCAAACTGCTGTCTACATTCTAACCATCCAGGAATAGGATTAGACCATTTATCTGTAACTCCAACAGTCGCAAGGTAAACAATTTTCCTTAATGCATTATCCGTTGGATAAGCAGTTTTTGTTTTTGTGACTTTCCTTAGTTGTCTATGGAATGCTTCAATAGTGTTGGTTGTGTAAATTAACTTTCTAATCTCTACTGGGTAAGAAAAGAAAGTCGTGAGTTCTAGCCAGTTGGTCTCCCATGATTTAATAACAGAAGGATATTTCTTTCCCCACTTTTCTTTAAACTCATCAAATTCCAATTCTGCTTGTTCAATTGTATATGCTTTATATACCTTTTTTAAATCGTCCATAAGTTCCTTACGGAATTTGTGAGGAACACACTTTACATTATTTCGTAATTGATGAATGATACAAGACTGAATATCTGTTTTCGGAAACGTGGCATTAATTGCCTCTGAAAATCCAGAAAGCCCGTCTTTACAGGCAATTAGGATATCTTGTACACCACGACTCTTCAAATCTTGGCAAACGTTCAACCAAAAACTAGCACTCTCATCTTCGCCGATCCAAATACCAAGAATGTCCTTAATACCATCTGTATTTACGCCTAAAACTGTATAAGCTGCCTTACTAACAATCCTATTTTCATGCTTAACTTTAAAGTGTATTGCATCCAAAAACACAATAGGATACACAGGGTCTAGTAGACGGGACTGCCATTCATAGACAAGAGGCAACACTTTGTCTGTAACCTTACTTACTAAACTAGAAGAGACGTTAATACCATAAATATCCTTCATGTGGTCCTCAATATCCCGTGTGGACATACCTTTAGAATAAAGGGCAATTATTTGATCCTCTAATCCATTAATAGAGGTCTCATATTTCTTTATAATCTGCGGTTCATATTCACCTTTACGATCTCTAGGGATATTTAACTTGGTTTCACCTAACTTAGATTTAATGGTCTTTTTACTATAGCCATTCCGGCTATTTCCCGTATTGATACCTTTAGAATCATGTTTGGAGTACCCAAGGTGCTCCTCAATCTCAGCCTCGAAAACCTGTTGGAGAGTCTCCTTGAAAAGGTCCCTAATCATGGCATGAATATCGTCCACTGTTTCACATTGACCTGCCAATTCTCTAATTGTCATATCCCTATAATTTTGCATAAATGATCATCTCCTTAATTGGTAAGTATAACCATTTACACAAAACTATAGACGTTCTCCACTTTTCATGTAATTCAACCGATTTTTGTCCTTCATACCCCGGATGAAGGACACTTTTCATGTAATTCAATTGATTTTTGTCCTTCATACCACAGATGAAGGACATTCTCCTTGTTATCCAACTGAATTTTGTCCTTCATACCACAGATGAAGGACATTCTCCTTGTTATCCAACTGAATTTTGTCCTTCATACCACAGATGAAGGACATTCTCCTTGTTATCCAACTGAATTTTGTCCTTCATACCCCGGATGAAGGACATTTTTCATATATTTCACCGAATTTTGTCCTTCATAACCCGGATGAAGGACATTTTTCATGTAATTCAATCGAATTTTGTCCTTCATACCCGGGATGAAGGACATTTTTCATATAATTCAACCGATTTTGTCCTTCATAATCCGGATGAACACATTTTTTATTTAGGTTAATGCGTTTATATTCACGATTTCCTTGTTTGCACCTTTCAAGTAAACCGTTTAAATATTCGGTGGGTATTCTAATTTCACCACCAATTACATATGATGGAATTTTATCTAGGCTTCAATCCCAAATAGGTGTAAAATGGAGATTATATTTTATTAAGTTAATAGGATAAAGGAGTATTGCACCCTTGAAAGAACACACAAATAAGTTTCAGGAACAATCACTGTTTAGTATTTCGTGGCCACTATTTATTGAGCTGGCTCTTCATATGGGTATGGGAATTATTGCAACATTTATGTTAAGCCACTATTCGGATACAGCAGCGGCCGGGGTGGGAGTAGCGAACCAGCTATTAAACATTTTTATCTTAGTCTTCACCGTGACCTCCATTGGAGCTACCGTCTTAATTAGTCAGAACCTTGGCGCAGGTCGTCTTAAGAATGCAAGGCAATTATCTCGTTCTGTATTTGGCCTCAATTTTTGGTTCGGAATCACCATTTCCATCATCGTCTATCTTTTTGGAGAACATCTTTTACTCTTATTCGATATTCATGGGAAAGTTTTCGATTATGGGCTTACTTTTGTTCGGATTTGCGGGATCTCCCTCTTTTTTGAATCTATTTCACTCGCATTAAGTGCCGTTTTACGTAGTCACGGCTATACAAAAGAATCCATGTTTGTCACTGTTGCCATGGATCTGATAAGTATCGGCGGGAATATTATGGCCCTTTCAGGGATCTTCGGTTTACCAATCACTGGCGTAACCGGTGTATCATGGGCCATCGTTGCAGCAAGATTTTATGCTGTTTGTGCACTGATTTATCTTGTCTATAACCGACTTTCTTTAAAGCTAGAAATAAGGGATATTTTTCATGCAAAAAAAGAGGACATTAAAGGACTCCTATCTATTGGAATTCCCTCAGCGGGTGAAAATTTGTCCTATCAATTATCACAGCTGATAATTACTAGTTTTGTGGTCTCAATGGGAACTTCCTCTTTGGCAGCACGAGTATATATTTTAAATATTAATATGGTTTGTTTTTTATTTACGTTAGCGATCGCTCAAGGTACACAGCTTCTAGTAGCACGCTACATTGGTGGTAGGCAGTTTAACCGTGCACTTCAGCGTGGCATCCGGACATTAAAAATTGCCATGGTCGCCTCACTCGTTACATCATTAGTAATCGCCTTAATCGGATCTCCTATATTAGAGACTTTTACAAAAGATTCGAGCATCATTGCTGTGGGTCTACCTGTTTTATGGGCGATTGTGTTTGTTGAACCAGGAAGAGCGATGAATATTGTCTTGATGAGTTCATTAAAATCTGCTGGTGATGTCCGATTTCCTGTGATTATCGGAATGCTTTCTATGTGGGGAATTGCCGTTTCACTTAGCTACCTCTTTGGAGTTCATTATGGTTTAGGCCTGTTGGGCATTTGGCTTGCTCAGGGAACAGACGAATGGCTGCGTGGTTGTTTTGCTTTAAGACGATGGCTCATAAAACCGTGGGAGAATAAGTTAAAGAGTAGAGTTCCTGTTCAAAGCTAAAAAAGTGGCATCCGATTATTAAATCGTGATGCCACTCTTTTTATTTCCTATGATTAAATACTGCTCCAAATTGTCAGCTGGTACAGGCCTGCTGAATAAATATCCTTGTCCAATTTCACATGCATTGTTCTTTAAAAACGAAAGCTGTTCTTCTGTTTCAATCCCTTCAGCAATGACAATAAAATTTAAATTCATCCCCATATCAATAATCGTTTTTACCATCATTCCTTGATTGGAATGATATAGAATGTCATCAACAAACGATTTATCGATTTTAATCTTATCGATTGGAAGATGCTTTAAATAACTTAGTGACGAATAGCCTGTTCCAAAGTCATCCATCGATAAAAGAACCCCTAGCTCTTTTAATTGATTTAAAATAATCGTAGAGTTCTCTAAATTTTGCATGATACTTTCGGTGATTTCTAATTCCAAATGGTTCGCTTGAAGTCCCACTTCCTCTAGGGTCGTTGAGATGTATTCTATAAAATGGTCATCCTCAAACTGTCGGACAGAAACATTCACCGCAATAGGGAAATCCTTAAAGCCGGCTGTTTCCCACGCTTTTCTTTGTTTGCATGCTTCCCACAAAACCCATTTTCCAATTGGAACAATCAAACCAGTTTCTTCTGCTAATGGAATAAATTCTGAAGGAGCAATAAATCCATGCTCTGGATGATTCCAACGTACTAATGCTTCAATCCCTACAATTTCTCCAGTTGCTAAAGAAACTTGCGGTTGATAATGAAGTGTTAATTGGTTCTTCTCCAGTGCTTTTCGCAAACCATTTTCCAGTTCCATCTTTCGGATAGAATTCCCATTCAAATTGGAGGAATAGAAACGGAAATTATTTTTCCCGCGTTCTTTTGCCTGATACATAGCGGTATCTGCATTTTTTATTAACGTTTCCTCATCTAAACCATCGGAAGGATAAAGACTGATTCCGATACTAGGAGTAACAAAAAACTCCTGTTTATTCACTTCGATAGGCTTAGAAAATTCATAAAGAATCCGTTGGGCTACTAGGGCAGCACTCTCCTTATCAGTATCTTCAAGAAGGATAATAAATTCATCTCCACCCTGTCTAGAGACCATTCCTTCTTTCTTAACTGACATTGCTAAACGGTCTGCTACTCTTTGCAGCACTATATCCCCTGTATTATGTCCCTTAGTATCATTAATGATCTTAAATCGGTCTAAATCTAAGAACAAAACAGCCAGCATTTTGTTTTCTTCCTGCTCGTTTAATGCATCGTTAAGATGATGTCTAAACCGATTACGATTTGGCAGCCCTGTTAACGTATCATAAAAGGCCATATTTTGAATGGTTTTCTCCGCCCTCTTCCGCTCCGTAATATCTCTGCCAACTACTTGAACAGCAAACCTGCCTTCATAGAAAATCGGAGTCGACGCCATTTCTACATCAATGGTCTCTCCATTGAGTTTTTTTACTTTAAACTCGAGTCTGACCTTTTGCTGTTCGTGTGGATTGCCTCTTACTTTAAAAGCTTCCACAATTTGTGGAGGGACAAACTTTAATGGGGAATGCCCAATTAAATCCTCAGGATGCTGGGCACCCACTAACTTCCATCCTGCTTCATTAATATATTCAATTTTTTCATGGTTAACGACAGCAATAATATCTGGAGACATTTCAACTAAACTACGATACCGGTCTTCACTTTCTTTTCGATCCGTTATATCAAATAAAACACTTGTAAAGTCTACAAATTCCCCTTTGCTATCCAGTGTCGGAAACCCTCTGTCCTGAATCCAGCGGACTTCTCCATCTGGGCGTATAATCCGATACACACTTGTAACTGTTTCTCCTAAGGCCAGTTTCTTTCCTCTGTCCTCAATTACCTCTAAATCTTCGGGATAAATGACCTTTCTCCACAGATTTAAATCCTTATAAAAATCAATATAGGAATATCCATACAACTTTTCAATACCTGGGGTGATTAGTAGTGTGTCCGATTTTAAATCATGCGACCAAATAGCAACATCAAGTGTATCAAATATATTCTTTAATTTAAGCTTATTTTGTCGAAGCTCTTCGTCCTTTTTCTCTATGCCTTTTAATGAGCGGAGAAAAATCGGAAGGGCTGCGAAGAGGAAGATAATAGAAATGATTTTTAAGAATTTAATAGATGGATAGAAAACAGAGACTGCAATGTCTAGCAACTCTGTAAAGACGATCAAACTAAAAATGAGTTTCCAATAAGTTGGATCATTTAATTTCCTTGTCCCCAAGTTTGTTCTCTCCCTTATACCATGCGATGGGTCGGAGTCACATGACAATAAATTTAGCCTTTATCTATAAAATAACAAAAATCGACTTATTTAACAATGAAATATCCAATAAAATTGGAAGCGTTTACATTTTTTGTATATTAAGAAAGTCCTATAGGAAACTATTCCTTCCAAAACTTGCTGGTTATGGCCGTTCAACAGTTTGTCATAACATTTCTAACAAACTGTGAACTTATCAATATAACCATGTTTTTAAAGTGAAAAAGTAATATATTGTAAGTGTAAAGAACATAACAAACTTTGAAAGAAGGAATCATTTATGTTTAACAAATTTTTAAGAGAAAATAAGATTGCCTCTGTTATCTTAACCGTCTTACGTTTATACCTCGGTTACTCTTGGTTTACTGCAGGATTTCATAAATTAACTGGCGGATTTGACGCTGCTGGCTTCTTAAAAGGAGCGATCGCCAACCCAGTAAAAGGCCCAGATGGCACAGTTGTCTTTGGCTGGTATGTAGATTTCTTAAAACACATTGCTCTTCCAAACGTCGATGTCTTTAACGTTCTTGTTCCTTGGGGCGAAACGTTAATCGGTTTAGGCTTAATCCTTGGCTGCTTAACAACTGCCGCCATGTTCTTTGGTCTAGTCATGAACTTCAGCTTCTTCTTAGCTGGTACTGTATCTCACAACCCTAGAGACATCTTCCTTGGCTTCATCATCTTAACTGCTGGCTACAACGCTGGTAAAATCGGTTTAGATCGTTGGGTGGTACCTTTCTTCAGAAAAATGAGTAATAAAGCAGCCGATACTAAAAAATCAAAAGCTACAGTTTAACACATAAAAAAGACGATTCATTAATCGAATCGTCTTTTTTATGTCGTTTTATTTCATTCGATACACTCTTGCCTCATATGGCTTTAATGTTATTTTTTGAAGTGGTTCATGGGATGATACTTCATAATTGTTTAGCAGCAAGTTTTGATAGTCAAGGGAAACCCCTTCCATCTCTACAGGCTGAGTGGAAAGATTCGTAATGACAATCATCTTTTCCTCATTTAACGTCCTTGTATAAGCAAAAATTTGAGGATCATCCTTCAAAAGCAATTCATACGTACCATAAGTAAATACATCGTTTGCCTTCTTTAGTTCAATCATTTTCTTATAGAAGTTTAAAACAGAATGTTCGTCGTTTTGTTGCGACGCCACATTGATCTCTTTAAAATTCGGATTAACCTTCAACCATGGATTCCCTGTGCTGAAACCAGCATTCTCCTCCGTTGACCATTGCATTGGAGTTCGCGAATTATCACGGCCTGAAGCCCAAATAATCTCCATGATTTCTTCATGTGGAACACCTTCTGCCCGCTTGATACGGTACATATTCTTTGCCGATACATCATCATAATCCTCAATGGAATCAAATTGGACATTCGTCATGCCGATTTCTTGCCCCTGATAGATAAAAGGTGTACCTTGCATTAGAAAATACATCGCTCCGAACGCGGTTGCACTCTCACGCCAATATTCCTTATCATTTCCCCAAGTAGATACTACACGTGGCTTGTCGTGGTTCTCGATAAACAAAGCGTTCCAGCCCTTGTTTTCCAAGCCTTTTTGCCATCGGGACAATACATCCTTAAGTTCCACAATATCCAGCTCTTTTTTCGCTTCGGCATCCCATAGTGCTAGATGCTCAAATTGAAAGACCATATTGAACTTACCTGACTTTTCACCGACCCAACTTTCCACATCTTCCACGTTATCAACCGTTACTCCGTTCGCCTCACCAACAGTCATAATGTCATATTTAGCAAACGTCTCTTCCTTTAACTCATGCAAAAACGTATGAATTCCATCCACATTCATCATTTTATCGAAGCAGGAGACATATTGGAGCCCTTCAGGATTTGGCATATCCTCTAGGCCCTCTTCCTTTTTAATGTGGCTGATCGCATCGACACGGAAACCATCGATTCCTTTATCGAGCCACCAGTTCACCATTTCATAAAGCGCCTTCCGTACCTCTTCATTTTCCCAGTTAAGGTCTGGCTGCTTTTTAGAAAAAATATGCATGAAATATTGATCGGTTTCTTCATCATATTTCCAGGCTGAACCGCCAAAAATGCTTTCCCAGTTATTCGGTTCTTCCCCGCCTTTTCCATCACGCCAAATGTACCAATCGCGCTTTGGATTGTCTTTGGAGGAACGGGATTCGATAAACCAAGGATGTTCATCACTCGTATGATTTATGACTAAGTCAAGAATAAGTTTCATCCCACGGCGATGTGTCTCCTCTAAAAGAAGATTAAAATCAGCCATTGTTCCGAACTCTTCCATTATCTCCTGGTAATCACTGATATCATACCCATTATCGTCATTAGGTGATTGATACATTGGACTAACCCAGATCACATCAATCCCTAGTTCTTTTAAATAATCTAATTTAGAAATAATGCCCTTGATATCCCCAATCCCGTCTCCATTGGAATCCATGAAGCTTCGGGGATAAATCTGATAGGCCACAGCTTCTTTCCACCATAATTTATTCATGTCAAATCCTCACTGACTCTTTTTATGTTTGTCATTTCACATTCAGTACAAAGCTTATTTTTTCACCGCACACGACTTACGTTCAATTAGCTTTGTTGGAATCGTGATTCTCTTTGGCAACGTTTCAGGATTCTCGATTTTTTCTATTAAACATTCTGTAGCCAGATGACCTAATTGAAATGTGCCAATATCCACTGAAGTTAGTGGAGGCTTTGAATGTTCAGAAAGCGAGAGATTATTAAAGCCAACGATTGAAATATCTTCAGGCACTCTGATGTTTAATTTTCCCAAATGACTGATAATTTCATATGCCATTAAATCATCCTGTGTTACCAATGCTGTAGGAGGGGCATCAAGCTTCATCAATGAACAAATCGCATCAATTCCTTGTTCATTGACTAACTCTTCGTTAACGAGATAAGCCTCATTTACTGTAAGTCCAGCTTCCTTAAGAGCCAACTTATATCCATTAATCCGATCAATGGTAACCACAAAATCCGGATTTATTCCAACGTAAGAAATATTCGTATGACCGTGTTCAATTAAGTAGTTGGTTACCTGTTTGCTTATAAAAATATTGTCATTATCAACATAGGTAATTCTCTCTTCATTCACACTTGGCCGACCAACGACCGCAAAAGGAAAGTTGATTTCCTCCAGGTAGTTCATGGTCCGGTCATTAACACGAGAGTATAACATAAGGATTCCATCGACACGTCTGCCATTGACCATGGACAAGACTTCCTCGTGAATTTCTTCCTCAGTTGAGCCAGTTGAAAGATAAATACCGTATTTACTTTCATGGGCATGCATACTGATTCCTCTTAATACTTCAGGGAAGAATGGGTTTCGAAAGGCATGGTAGGCCGAATTCGGCATGATCACTCCAATGGTTTGAGTGCTTTTAGCAACCAAGCTACGTGCTTGCAAATTAGGATAGTACCCTAATTGTTCCATTACTTCTTTGACACGTCTCTTTGTTTGTTCGCTGATTCGCGGGTTATTAGCAATTACCCTTGAAACCGTCGAAGGTGCCACATTTGCTTCCCTTGCCACATCCTTAATAGTAACCACCATTACTTCCCCCTAATACCAATAAATTGCTCGTTTTTCTACTATATAATAAGGTAGAAATTATTTAACGGCACCCTCAGAAATACCTTTGATAATTTCCCTTTGTGCAAAGAAGTACGCAATGATTACTGGAATAATGGCAATCGTTAATCCAGCAAGTGCTAAGTGCCATTGCTTTGTATACTCACCGAAGAAGAAGAACATTTTCAATGGAATAGTTTCCATTCCTTCTTGATTAATTACTAGTGATGGAAGTAAGTAGTCATTCCAAATCCAAATGGTATTCAAAATTGCAACTGTTACTGTAATTGGTTTTAACATAGGGAAAATAATGTGCCAAAAAATTTGGAAACGATTAGCCCCATCAATGGTTGCAGCTTCATCCAAGGATTTTGGGATCCCGCTCAATGTACCATGGTACAGGAAGATGGAAAGACTCGCACCAAAGCCTAAATACATAAAGATAATTCCAGCTCGATTTAGCAGTTCTATTTTTCCGAAGATCGTCACTAATGGAATCATGACGGATTGGAACGGAATTAACATTGCTGCAACAAACAAGAAGAATATAATAGTACTTATTTTACTTTTATTTCTTGAAAGAGCGTAGGCAGCCATAGACGAGAAAATAATGATGATGCCTACACTAACTACCGTAATAAGCAGAGAATTCATAAATGTTTTTAAGAAGGTCAGTTCATTAAATGCTTCAACATAGTTATCAAAAGTAAATACTTCTGGTAATTTTAATGTGTCTGAGAAGATCTCCCTCTTTGTTTTAAAGGAGTTGACAATCATTAAGTAAAAAGGAGAAAGCCATAACAGACCTAATAACAAACCAAGGATTTCGAGCGGCCATTTATATTTTCTTCCCATTACATTTCTACCTCCCTTTTCTTGTTGATGTACACTTGTGTTAAGGAAATAGCAGCAACGATGATAAAGAAGATAACTGCTTTTGCCTGAGCATAAGCCATTTCACTTTCACCAAATGCCGTTTTAAAAATCTCCATTGCCACCATTTGCGTGGAATTATACGGCCCACCGCCAGTTAATGATAAGTTTTGGTCGTAAAGCTTGAAAGTATTCGATAATGTTAAGAACAAACTAACTGTAAATGCAGGAGCAACTAATGGGAATACGATAAAGCGTAGACGCTGTAATGAACTAGCGCCGTCAATTTCAGCAGCTTCAATCAGCTCTGTTGGTACACCTTCTAAGTAAGAAATATAAATTACCATGATGTATCCAGCCATTTGCCAGCTCATTAGGATCACTAAGCCCCAAAAACCAGTATTAGTAGTAGAAAGCCATCCTTGTAAGTTTTCAATTCCAAACAATTCTCCCACACCGGCAAATACCTTAATAAAAATAAACTGCCAGATAAAGCCTAGAATCAAACCACCAATTAGGTTTGGCATGAAGAAGATTGTACGTAGGAACTTACTTGTTTTAATTTTTGATGTAACGATAAGTGCTAAAGCAAGCCCAAAGAAGTTAATAAGAATAATTGAAACGACTGTAAACTTTACTGTAAACCATAACGAATCTAAGAATTCTTTATCCTTAAATACATTAATATAGTTCTCGAAGCCAATAAAACCGCCCACTTCAATACCATTCCAGTTTGTAAATGAATAGTAGACTCCAAAGAGCAATGGAATGATAACAACCATCGATAATGCTAATAAAACCGGGGCTAAAAATAACCAATATGATAATTCCCGCGTACGCATCATGGTAAAAAACCTCCAATGTGTTTTTGTTTTTTTCTAAGTTAGTAATATTGAAAGAAAAGGGGCTGATCGATAAGTAAAGCCTAACTACTAAAGTTACCCCTTATGAACCAGCCGCTTGTCTCTCTGCTAATTTATAATGGGTCCTGCTTTTATCAAGTAGGACCCATTATCTATGTTCATAAGGGATTATTTATTTCTTGCTTTTTCCCAAGCTTCTTTTGTAGTTTTTACTACATCTTCCCACTTAGCTTCTTTGCTCAAATACTTTTGGATTTGAACACCAAGTTGATCTTGTCCCCAGCCAGTTGGGTAGCCCATGAATGTCCAGCCGATTGTCTTGCCATCTTGAGCATATTGATAAATCTCTTTTGAAAGTGGATCACTGATTTTTGATGCATCAAAGCCATCATAAGCAGGGATAAATTTAAAGTCGTTGATAACGATTTCTTTACCTTCGTCAGATGTATATAACCAGTCTAAGAATTTCTTAGCTTCAGCTTGTGTAGCTTTGTCTTTGTTGCTGTTTACGCCCCAGTACATTGGGATACCAACAGGAATTGCATCTTCTTTATAGCCTTCAACAGGGATTGGTAATAAACCAATGTTCTTATCAGCGAAATCTTTGTCGATACCAGCGATTGAACCATATGCCCAGTTACCTTGTTGAATCATGGCTACTTTTTGAAGAGAGAATAATTCTTCAACTTGTTGAGCATAGTCAAGGCTTACAGTTGGTTGAACAGAATAGTTGTTTTGAAGATCAAGGACCTTCTTGAACGCATCACCATATTTGAAATCAACTTTCTTTGCACTGAATGCATTTAGAACGTTGTTATCAAATTCTGGAGCTAAGAATGCATTGGATAAATGTAAGCCAGTTACCCAAGTTTCTTTACCAGGAAGGGCAAATACTGCTTTTAGACCAAGGTCACCCTTCTTAGAATCTAAAGTTTTCACAGCCTTTTCAAGGTCTGCATAGCTCTTGATTGATTTTGGATCGATTCCAGCTTTTTCGAATACAGCCTTGTTATAGATGAAGCCGTAACCTTCTTGGTTGTATGGTAAACCTAAAACTTTACCATCTTTAGAAACACCATCAAGTGTTCCTTTTAAAGCCTTTTTAGAAGCTTCTGTATCAGAAAGGTCAGCTAATTTCTTTTGCCAGTCTTCCACGTCTTGTGGTCCACCGATGTTGTAGATTGCCGGCTCTTTACCTGAAGCAAACTTAGATTTTAAAGCTGCACCGTAATCTTCACCGCCACCAACAGTTGTGATGTTGATATTTACGCCTTTGTGCGCTGCTTCATATTTCTTTGCAGCATCTTCAAATTGCTTTTTGAATTCTACTTTGAATTGGAATACATCAAGTGTTACATTTCCGCCTTTTGACTCTTCTTTAGCTCCGCCACCTTTGTCAGCGTTACCACAGCCTGTTAAAAGGAGACTTAATGAAAGAAGTCCGGCACCAATTCCAGAAAATAATTTTTTCTTATTCATGATTTACCCCCATACTGAAAAATTTTGTAAAGCTTGTTGTTTCTGTGCAAAGTAAGGAAACATAGATGAATGTATTTTGTTCTATTTCGAATGTATTATTCTAGACGACTTAAATATATTAGATATCATACTAGTAATAATCCACGAGTGCAATCGTTTGCACTTTCTTTTAAATAAAAAACTATTTTAGTATGTTGATTTGTGTGTCTAGAATAGCATTCGAAATGAAGTAAAATCCTGTTTCCCGAGAAAACGTTTGCACATAATAGCAGAAAAACTGTAAAAAATCGTTATTCTTCAATAAAAAATCTACTTACTTTACAGTTAATATCTACTAATACCCCCTATACTTTTTGTATATCGTTAGCGAAAACGTTTGCACTAATCGATAGATTCATAGTAGCACTTTTAAAATGTATGCGCAATCATTTTTTATATTTTTTTATAGGGACAGTCCCCCGATGCTTTAAAGCATCAGGGGACTGTCCCTTTATTTTGTTAAAACTTTTACCTCATATGGAAGAAGTGTAGCTGAAGTTTCCGCTTCATAGTTGGAGAGAAGCATTTTGGAATTTGTTATGCTTGTAACTAGCTCTTTCTCGTTAATCTCTACCTCTTCACCGCCAAAATTACATAAAACTAAGAGGCGTTCATCCTTCCAGTTTCTTTCATAAGCAAAGATTGACGGGTGATCTTTGAGTAACAGTTGAAAATCGCCTTCTACGATAATATCCATTTCTTTACGAAGGGAAATAAGCTTTTGATAAAAGTAGAAGATTGACTCTGGATCTTCTAGAGTACTTTTCACATTAATTTCTTTGTATCTTGGGTTAGCCATAATCCACGGAGTTCCCGTTGTAAACCCTCCGTGCTCTGTTGCATCCCACTGTACAGGTGTTCTTGCATTGTCTCTTCCTTTTGCGTAGATGGAAGTCATAATTTCTTCATGCGTGTATCCTAGGGCCGAGCGTTCCTTGTACATATTAAGGGTCTCAATATCACGATAGTCCTCTAGGGAGTCAAACTTCACATTCGTCATACCGATTTCTTCTCCCTGGTAAATATATGGGGTACCTTGCATGAAATGAAGACATGCTGCTAACATCTTGGCTGATTCCACGCGGTATTCCTGGTCATTACCAAAACGCGAAACAATTCTTGGCTGATCATGATTATTCCAATATAAACTGTTCCAACCTTTGTTATGAAGTCCCACTTGCCACTTGGCTAAGTTTTCTTTTAAGTCCACAAGATTTAGCGGTTTTAAATTCCACTTGCCACCTGTCGCACTATCCAGGTCCATATGTTCGAAGGTGAAAATCATGTTTACTTCATTTCGTTCAGGATTGGTATAAAGAATGGCATCTTCTGGTGTGGTACCAGGCATTTCCCCCACCGTCATAATCGGATAATGGGCTAATACTTCCTGATTCATTTCCTTCAAAAATTCATGAATTCTAGGACCATTCATGTAAAATGGACTGCCATCACCATACAATTGACCTTCTCCTTGCACACCGTCAGGTAACCCTGGCTGTTTTGAAATCATATTAATTACATCCATTCGGAAACCATCGATTCCTTTATCAAGCCAAAATCTCATCATGCGGTAAACTTCTTCACGTAAAGCAGGATGTTCCCAGTTAAGATCCGGTTGTTTTCTGGCAAATAAATGTAAGTAATATTCCTTGGTGGCTTCATCGTAATCCCAAGCTGGACCGCTGAAAAAAGACCCCCAATTGTTCGGCTCTTTTCCGTCTTTCCCTTCCCGCCAAATATAATAGTCACGGTAAGGATTGTCTTTGGATTTTTTGGACTGAACAAACCACTCATGTTCGTCAGATGTATGGTTCACAACAAGGTCCATGACTAATTTCATGTTTCGCCTATGTATCTCTACAAGCATTAGGTCAAAATCAGCCATGGTGCCAAACTCTTCCATGATTTTTTGATAATCACGAATATCATAGCCATTATCATCATTTGGGGAATCATACACAGGGCTTAACCAGATCACATCGACGCCTAGTAATTTTAAGTAATCGAGCTTTTGAATGATCCCTTGGATGTCGCCAATTCCATCGCCATTCGAATCCATAAAGCTTCTTGGATATATTTGATAAACAACACTTTTCTTCCACCATTGGTCATTTGTTTTCAATTGGAATCCTCCTCACTATAAACAACCACACTATACCATAAAAAATGAAAGGGGTTAATTTATTGGAAATAAAAAATCCTCACCTTGGTTAAGTACAGGTAAGGATTTTTGCTAATTCGCAAATTAATTAATCGCGATCAGGACTGTTTACCATTATTCCAGCAACCTGCGTTAAACGATCATAGAAGGCTAGTCCTGCTGGGTTTTGGTCGAGTCCAATTTCCTGAAATGCTTCCCTCATACAGCGGAGCCAGCAGGCCGCTCTTCTTCGGGTTACTTCAAATGGTAAATGCCGCTCTCTCATGGCAGGTGGTCCAAATTCTTGGCTGTATAAAGCCGGACCTCCTAAAAATTGCGGAAGAAACATTCTCTGCTTCCGCTTGATTTCTTCCATGTCCCCTTCAAATAAAGGTCTTAATTCCGGGTCTGCATATACTCGTGGATAAAAGGCATTAACTAGCTTGTCAATGGTCTCTTGTCCACCAATTTCACTATATAAAGATTTAAAATTATAATCCAATTCCTTCACCATCCATCCTTTATTTTCCCCCTTGTTTCAGATAATTATAAAGCTTCCTTGAATGGTGTTTTGTGATTTAAATCACAGAAGAGATAAAATTACATCAATTCCCAGAAGAGTCTTTGTCCACTTTAGGCGCAACTAATTCCACTTTTATTCGATCAGGATCTTCAAAAAATACAGCATAATGTGAATTTCCCCCTGCAAACGGATGTCGATCCTGATAAAGAATAAATATCCCTCTTCCTATTAACTGTTCTGTGATTTGATCAACCTGCTCTTGCGATTCTGCATGAAATGCAAGATGATTTAAACCTACCCTTGAACGGTGGTAAGGAATATCCATAAATCGCTCTTCTACTTGGACAAATACGAGATATGTGTCCCGGTACTTCCAACTAATCCCTAAATCCCACTTTTGATATGGTTCATATCCTAATTCTTTTAAAAACCATCCCCAAAACTCTTTGGTTTTTGCTAAATTTGAAACATAGATTTCTAGATGGTGTAGGATAATAGCCCCTCCTTTTAATATTATTTTATCTTTCCAAGTTCGTCCAAAAATGCTGGTCGTCTATTATGCTTCTCTCTTAATTCTTTGATTAGTTTATGGGAATGGAGAGTACCCAAGGCTTTTTTATATGTTTTTATTACCGCACAAACATTTCGATAACCTCTTCTATCTGATACTTCTTCAGCAAACCTTTGAATATAAGTGATAAATATATCATTTACATCATCAAAATAGTCCTTTATCACATATGGGTAAAGATCAATTATAGATGATGTTCGTTTCTTGCAATATAGTAATATCTGTTCTTTTAAGTTTTCCACTTTTAATATGGATAGGTACGTAGAAGATTGGTATTTCTCTTTTTCAAACTCTTCCAGTAATTCCTGTAAAATTGGTTCCCATTCCTCATGTGCATATAACCCTTTTAGTTTCCCATAATAGGTAAAGTTATCTTTCAGTAATAATTCTTTCGCAAGTTGTCTTTGGTTCTCTAGATCTCCAACAAGCTCATAAGCTTTATAACGGAATTCCTGCCACTTATGAACAAGGCCACGATAGTGTTGATCAGCTATCTCACCCTCTAAGCAAAGCTGAATCACTTTTTCGTAGTTACCTTTATTGAATTCATAGGAAATCGCTTTTTCACGAAATTCACTATGATTAATATTGTCATATATAAATCTTTCAGCAGCACTTTCCCCATCACATTTTTCAATAATTTGTAATTGTAAAAGTTTAATTTCTTTTTTATCAAAAGAATGATCCACCTGTTGGTTAAGGGCTTCTAATTGTTTTTCAAGTTTAGTTCTTAAATCACCTTGATGACAAAAATAAGTACAGATTTTAAGAAGGTCGTACCGCCAATCACTCCAACCACTTAAATACTCCTTAAGGGCTTCTTTCATTATGACCTCAAATAATTTTTTCTGCTCCTTTTCATTTAAACGGTTTATTCCGCTAGTTACAGATTGGTCAATCGTTTTTATCGCCCAATTTATGTTAGATCCGACAGACCCATTTGAGTCATCAGAGTAATCCAGCATTTTAACCACAGGGGATATAACTGCGATGGAAAGTAATATCGCTCCCTCTGTGTCTCCATTCTCTAACTTGCCCCGTGCTTTCTGGAGTGTTAGTTCTGCACCTTGTAAAGCTTGGTCAACATGACGCCAATCAATAAACCCTTTTCTTTTTGCACCATTAATATAGTCTCTAATAAGTTTTTTACTGGAAGCTATTTCGTCTTTACTTGTTTCATACTGAAATAGCAAGCGTTTTTCTACCTCTGGGTAATCGTCAGAAATATTTTGAATTATACTGATTAATTCTTCCTTTTGTAAATTTGATAGTAAAGAGTTTAAACTACCTTTACTTGTGTCGCTGGGTGTAGGTTGTGTAGGTGGGCTTTCCACATTGCTTGAAAATTCGCCATTTTTTAGAGCAAAAAGACTCGCTGCCTTGTGTTTGCAATACCCACCGTTATATGGACAATCACAGTAGATATTTAATACAACATCACCACTTAAAAACACCTCAACATTATAGACATCTGAACCATCTATTCTTGCTTTGAAATGACTTCCATCAGTTGTTATAAGACTGATCACTTTACCTTTATTAAAGTAATCAAGTCCTCGCCTAAGAATTTTTTCATCTATCCATTCTTCAAAATTTGATAGATTCATTACTCACACTCCAACTCTATGTTTTACTATTATTCTATCACCTTTTATTTGCGAATTTAGTAAGTTTATTTGCGAAAACGAGTGGGTTATTTGCGGTAATTAGGATTTTATTTGCGATAGATACCAGTTTGTTTGCTTACTGCAAAAAAGCCAACTCAAAAGGCGATAGCTTTTTAAGTCGGCTTTTTATTTTTCATTGTGACTATTTAGCGAATATTTTCTGAATAAGCGATTTTGGTTTTTTTCTCATTTTTTCAATCATACTTTGGAATCCATACATGATGACTGATTTAATCATAAATATAAGCCCCATTTGATAGTGCTTCATACTGACAAGTGAAACAATCCCCATTCTTCGTAACGCAATCATCCCAGGAAAGGCAAAAAGGGTATCTAGAATAAGGTTCAATAGTAAGTATCGAAAAAAGTTTCCGAATGTGAACTTTAAAATCCATAATGATCCCACAAAAAATGGCCCTATCATAAAGGGAAGTTCGCCCATTGTTTTTGGAATGAGTTTTTCATAAAATCTCCACCATAGCCGCTTTTTCGCAAAATAACTCTCAAAAAGGACCCAAACGAAGATAAACAAAGCACCCGGGTAAAATCTCTTGAAAGCCCGCTTTCCTAGGAGTGGCAGTGATAACCAGGGTATAAGCATCATTGCAAGTAAAAACAATTTATTTTGTTTCATAATATACGCCATTCCTTTTTTCTTTTTATCTTGCACGGATTTTTATTATTTATGTAAAAATTTCCTGTTATTATTTTATGAAAAAAGCACAATCACTCAAATTTGAGTGAATTGTGCTTTTTTAATTTTATAGATAATAGAACAAAACCATTAAGTATCCCGAGGCCGAAAAACAAAATGAAAACAATCATAAAGGAACTAACCAAATCCGGCTGAACACAAAACAGGAAGCTCCAGGAAGGAAAATTCAGCAGTTTAGGCATTCCGAGATAAAGCGCCACTGGTAAAAAGAGTTGGAAAAGTATTAAATACATGATCCATTTTTTATTAGCATCTGGCCTACTGAGTTTATTAAGTCGTTTTTTCAAACGTAAGAACGAGATGATTATCATAACAAGAATTCCTAAAACTATGCTATTCATTATAAGATAATGTTGTTGATAATCATGTTGGTTGTTTTCTTCAATAGGCTGTTTTCCCGCTAACAAACTTATGACCCCATCTGTCGTTTTATGAGAATCCCCCGGTGTAAATCTACCGTTATTGGTATTCGTCAGAACAACAACTCCTATTTTCTCTTTAAGCAATATATACATATCCGTCCGAGCAGCAGAAAAGAGATCCCCTGAATGCCCGATGACTTCCGTTCCTTGAACCTCTCGCTTCCACCAACCCATCGCATAGTTCCCAAAATACGTTCCATCCAGATACATTTTAGCTGTGACTGCAGGAGTTTGCAGCTCCTTTACCCCTTTTGCAGAAAGAACAGGATTCATATCATTCATTAAGCTTAATAAGTATTTTCCCATATCTTCTGCACTTGCAGTCATATACCCACTAGCTAAAAAGTTAGGGAGATCATCTAGAGCCGTTCTTGTTGGTAAATGCATACCAAACCACGACGAGTAACCCATTGATAACCCATGCATTTGCGCTTCTTCTATTGAAGTATAACTATTTTTCATATCTAAGGGAGTTAGGATATGCCCTTCTAAATAGCTTGATAAAGACTCCCCTGAAACCTTTTCGACCACTAAACCTAAACAAAGATAATTCAAATTCGTATATTCAAATTTGCTTCCAACAGGGTGGGAAAGTTCTACCTTTCTCAATAACCTTACCGTTTCTTCCAGCGATATTCCTTTTAGTTCATTGGCGATTTCCACTTCGCCATCTGCTGAAATTCCACTTGTTTGATTTAGTAAATGACGAACGGTTATTTTTGCAGACGCCTCTTTGTCACGTAAGGAAAACCATGGGATGTACTTTTGGACAGGAGAATCGAGGTCAACTTTTCCTTGTTCCACAAGCTGCATGATGGCTAAGGATGTAAACGATTTACTTAAAGAAGCTAATTTCATCGGCGTTTGTGGGGTAAGCTTTTTTCCAATATCAGCATTTCCAAACGATTGTAAATGATCAATTTTCCCTTCTTTGACAATCGCATAGGATAGACCCTCAATCGCTTGGATTTTCATTTGCTTTTTTATATAATTGTCGATCATTTCGTAATCATTTTGGCCTTGAGCAAAACCTGTATTTGTAAAAAGTAGTGGGAGTAATAGGAAACTAATTATTTTTCTAACCATAGTCACACGCTCCATATCATTTAATGACCTAATTATTAAACATTAAATAAATGCAGAATAGTGACTGTGGTCATAACTTTAGATGACACCTTCTTCTCTTGCTCTGTTTGCTAACTTCAGACGGTCGGAAATTTCAAATTTGGAGTAAATGTTGGATATGTAGTTTTTCACAGTTCCTACAGATAAAAACAGATGGGCAGCAATCTCTGCATTTGTTAATCCGCTTGCAAGTGCCCGCAGTACATCTGTTTCCCGTTCTGTTAATCCATAGGAATTACCAGCCTTTTGTGGCGAGCTGGCATCTGGGTTCATTTTTCCAATAAGAAGGTTGGCAATTTCTTTTGAAATCAAGGTTCCACCGTGAGAAATTAATTGGACACCGGCAATTAAATCAGTAGGTTCTATGGCTTTTAAAAGGTATCCTTCTGCACCAGCCTGTAGCGCCTCCCTAACGTAAGTGATTTCTTGGAAGGTGGTAAGGATAATCACGCGAATGTGCGGCCACTTTTCTTTTATAGCTTTTGTTGCCTCGACTCCATCCATTACCGGCATATTTATATCCATCAACACTGTATCAGGCTGTTTTTCTGTGCAGATTTCTACTGCTTTCAGTCCATTTTCCGCTAGTCCCAAAACCTCGATACCCTCCACTTCATCAAAAATGTCGAAGAGTCCTTCTCGGATAATCTCTTGATCGTCGACAATGGCTAATTTAATAGACATCACCATTTATCCTCCTTCCATTTGGAATATAGCAAGTAATTTCTGTCCCTTTCCCTATATTCGAATTTACGGATAACCTACCTTGTAGATCCTGCAATCTCTCCCTCATACCGGTAAGTCCGAAGCCCGGGTTCAAATCACTTGTCCCTTTTCCATCGTCCTTTACTTTTAATATTAAACTCGTTTCACCGTACTCGAATTTAATATCAATATGCTGTGATTCGCCATGTCTTTTGGCATTAGTGAGCGCTTCCTGAAGACAACGAATGAATGTCCGCTTGATTGACTCACTGATAGGATACACTTCGCCAATGATAGTCAATCGATTAGTTGTGTTTGTATGCTGTGCAAACTCATATGCCAGTTTGGTTAAACTTTGTGGCAATTCTTCCTCTTCTTCAGCAGGGGCAATTTGATGAATGTTTTTCCTGATTTCATCCAGACCATTTTTAGTTAACTTTCTTAAAACATGTAATTTCTTTAAGGCTTTTTCTAAATCTGAACGGTTCAAGTTAGAGATTACTCCATCCATTCCAATAATAACTGATGTGAAGGTGTGCCCCATTGTGTCGTGCAGTTCCTTTGCCATCCGATTCCTCTCTTGTAAAAGAGTTAAGCTTTCTACCTTTCTAGCATACTGCTCTAAGGTATCGTTTTGCTCTTGGATAACCTTATATTGCTCTTGATTTTGTTTTAACAGCAACACCATGCGATTAAATGCGAGACCCACACCTAAGGCAATCCCATTATTCAAAATATGTGTTAGAAAAACCACAATAGGTCCTCTATCGAAAATTATCCCTGAAATTGGAATGATTAGCATAATGACAACACTGCACTTCCATACGAAAGTTCTCGAGTAATAGAGTCCAAGAATAACTGCAGGAATGAGCATTACCGAAGAATCCGATTTTACATAAAGGAGTAAGTAGATATAGAGACCACCTGATAACAGTTGTTCGAATAGCGGATACAATTGCGCAGAAAGTGTTTTAAACCAAATAAAACTTTGAGGTACAAGATAGGCAAGAAAAAGCCATGTTAGTAACCCACTTATAGGAATCTCACGTGAGTGAAATACTGGATTATTCATAAAAATGATAATCCAGATTAAAAACCATAATCCTCGAACGATGAAAAAAACTGTATCCACCCAGGTCCACTTCATGGTGCCTGACACCACCCATCCGAATTGTCGCTAGTTACATTCTACCAATCTATTACATATATGGTAATATAAATATTTTTTTAATAGAACTCAAAACAGGTACATTGACTCATGCTTTTATTTATACTAATATATAAATTTGTTGGAATTTAAGAAAATGTGGTTCGAGAACCTCCCACATAAAAAAACTAAGGAGATAATTATATATGAAAGTAAAATCAATTGTCGTAAACGGTATTGTAGCAGCATTGTACATTGCAGTCTCTGCTTTAATCCAGCCGTTTGGGTTCACCCAAGTTCAGTTTCGCGTATCAGAAATGTTTAACCATCTGATCGTCTTTAACAAGAAATATTTTTACGGAATCATTCTTGGTGTATTTTTAACCAATTTATTTTTTTCACCGATGAAGGCCTATGACCTTATTTTCGGTGTAGGCCAATCTGTGATTGCCTTATTAATAACGATTGCCTGTGCAAAATATATTAAAGGGTTATGGACACGAATGATTGTGAATACACTAGTTTTCACGGTTACTATGTTCTTAATTGCCCTTGAGCTTCACTTGGCATTTAATCTACCATTCATGTTCACTTGGTTAACTACTGCCGTTGGTGAGTTCGTGGTTATGGCTATTGGTATGCCGGTAATGTATGTAATAAACCAACGTGTTCGTTTTGAAAAAATCGTCTAAACAAAAAAAGAGTTGCTGCTGATGAAAGGTACGTGGAAAATGCGGTTTCAACCATAAAAACACAGTACCTATAAAAAAGATAATCACAGCTGTAATTAATATTTTTTTCTTCACTCACGACTCCCCCTCAGAAGCATAGAAATTCTATGTACATTAAAATCATAATACATAGAATTTCTATGCACAAGTGCTTTTTTGCTAAAATCATCCAATTTCAGTTACTTTTATTTGGTATTTCTTTGTGAAAAGGAATACAGTAGTAGTAGATGATTGCAATTTGAAGGGAGAGAAAATCATGTTACAACGTCCTTTAACTAGTGAGTATCCTGAGTATTATGTACCGTATGTGGACCTTGTTCCCGAAGGAGACCTATTAACGATTCTGAGTGAGGATTTAAAAAATACCATTGCACTTTTTGAAGGAATTCCTGATGAAGAGGGACATTTTCGTTATGCTCCAGATAAATGGAGTATTAAAGAAGTTCTCGGTCATATGACTGATACCGAAAGAATTATGAGCTATCGCCTGCTTCGTATTGGCCGCGGTGACCAAACAGCCTTAGCTGGGTTTAATGAAAATGATTTTGTTGAAGGTTCTCAAATTAACAACCAATCTATCAAAGCTATACTTGAGGATTTTATAGCAACTCGGAAAGCTACGATTACTTTAATGAAAAACATGCCTGTAGAGGCTTGGGTCTACAATGGTATTGCCAACAATACGCAAGTGACTACCCGCGCCATCGGCTACATAATTGCTGGTCACGCCATCCATCATAAAAAGATTATTAACGAGAGGTACTTATCAGCAAAAAAATAGGTAATTATAGAAAAGCAGCCGGAATAATAATCTAAACCATACCGTTTTGAGGTGCATATCACATAATTGGCAATGATAATGGCGTGTAAACTGACATCAGTTTGGCACGCCATTTTTCTGATTTATTGTTTCTTTGGCATCTAAAAAATAAATATCTTATTCAACTAAAGCACTTGCTACTTCAATAAGTCTAAAAATAATAATGCGATATGTACATCGAAAGTAACAATGTTATTTTTGAATGTTCTCATAGAAGACAATTTTGTTTCCGAATGGGTCTCCAATTCTAACCTCTTTAGTATTCCAGTCTGTAATTTCGAGCCCAGGACGTGCGTACTTATATTTCTTTTCTAGAAGCTTGGAATGAAGCATCTTCACATTTTCTACTTCAATTCTAATTGATGCTCCCGGCGTCGAATCACCAAAATGCTCAGAAAGATGAAGGATACAATTACTATGGGAAATTTGCATATATAGGGGGAAGTTTTCCTCAAATCGATGCTCCCAATCCAACTTAAATTCCAAAAATGTTAAATAAAATTCTTTGGCTTTCTCCTCATCAAAAATACGGTATATTGGTATGGGGCTTTTCATACTTATTTTAGATGTGCTCATTATAACATCACCTTTTCTTATATTTATTTTTGAACTAAATTGATCATCTTTACCATTATTTCACCATTTTTCCTTAAAGAAACCTGCACCGTTTGTTAAAGAAGAATATGTACTTTTTATTAGTTTTTCAATCAAAATGTCAGTTCAATTTTCTCTATAAAAAGTTGACAAAACTTTTATGTTAAAGGAAAAATGGCATAGTCATTTACTATGCCATGTCTTGTGTCAATTTAATAACTTGCACCCCAAAACGTAACCCTTTAATAATAATCCGGCTGCATTTTCTACTACTCTTATATTTACACCCACCACATTTGTGAAACAGGCTCTTCAATGAGAACAGATTTCAAATTCACAACCGCTCGCTTAAAACCTTCATCAATGGACATAATTGGATCCTCATGTTCGATGCTGACCACATAATCATACCCATAGGTGCGAAGTGCACTCATCATATCAGACCATTCTTGCAAACTATGGCCGCAGCCTACCGAACGGAATGTCCACGCACGTGAACGCACTTCCCCATATGGCTGCATATCCGTTAAACCATACATATTTACATTTTCTTGGTCAATGTACGTATCTTTCGCATGGAAATGATGAATCGCATTTTCTTTAGCCAAGATTTTAATTGCTGCTTCTGGGTCAATTCCCTGCCACCACAAATGACTTGGATCCAAGTTGGCGCCAATCGCATCGCAGGTTTCTTCGCGTAACTTCAACAGGGTGTATGGTGTATGAACTAAAAAGCCGCCATGAAGCTCGAGGCCAATTTTCACCTGATGGTTCTTCGCATACTGGCCTACTTCTTTCCAAAATGGAATCAGTTTTTCTTCCCATTGCCACTTTAACACGTCTCCATATTCATTTGGCCACGGTGTCACCGGCCAGTTAGGGTACTTGGCGCCTTCATGGTCACCTGCGGTACCAGAGAAACAGTTTACTACTGGAACACTTAACAAAGACGCGAGTTTAATTGTTTTTAAAAGTGTCTCATGAGACTGCTTCGCAAATTCCTTTTCAGGAGAAATAGGATTTCCGTGACAGCTAAAGGCACTAATGATTAATCCTCTTTCCTCTACTTTCCCGATATACTCCTTCCGCGCTTCTTCACTTTCCAATAACGCATCTAAATCGCAATGACTGTTCCCTGGGTAACAGCCTGTGCCGATTTCAACAGCATGAAGACCTGCCGCTTTTACGGTATCGAGCATCTCCACGAAAGATTTTTCAGCAAATAATACAGTAAATACACCTAGTTTCATTTAGTAATCCCCTCTCTAAACAATTCACTACTTTCATAAATCCGATCAATAATTTGGGAAACTTGAAGAGCCTCCTCTGGCTTTACTACCAATTCTTCTATTCC
This sequence comes from Neobacillus phoenicis, assembly GCF_047302305.1. Taxonomy (NCBI): domain Bacteria; kingdom Bacillati; phylum Bacillota; class Bacilli; order Caryophanales; family Bacillaceae; genus Neobacillus; species Neobacillus phoenicis. The sequence continues at coordinate 5,045,321 of NZ_CP154847.1, forward strand.
AAGACATGCTTCGATAAAGTTTTTTGCTTGTGGCAGCCCCGGATTCTCTGCACCTGGAATCCATGCGGCTTGGCTATTTAATAGCATTCCATTTTTAGTAGTATAAAGCTCAAATGGGAATACACTTATGCCGCCATCCACTCCAGAAATGCTCAGATGCTCTTGGTCATCCTTGATATTTGCCGCCCATGAAGTTTCAAACAGCATCGAAGCCCCGTTTTCAAACTGAACATATGCCGTGACATGATCATCAACATTAAACGTCTCATGATCAAACTCACCCCATTGGTTCACTTGATTCGGCATTTTACTTAACGTGTTATAAATGGTGCCTGACACCATCGTTTGTTTTGGATTTCCCATTAGCCATAAAGCGAGATCGAGAAGGTGACAGCCATAGTCAATCAGGCTTCCGCCTCCTTGAAGGTCTTTATTTGTAAACACACCCCAGCCCGGCACTTTCCGCCGTCTTAACGCTTGAACTCTCACCACAAGCGGCGTTCCCACTTCTTGCATGGCTTTCTTTGCCGCCTGGGATTCCTTCATGAAACGATAATGATAAGCGATGGCTAGAACTTTATCCGCTCTTTTTGAAGCAGCAATCATCGTTTCACATTCTTCCGCACTTAGAGCCATCGGCTTTTCACAAAGAACATGAACTCGAGCTTCCAATGCAGCAATCGTAATCTCGGCATGGAATTTATTCGGCGTACAAATGCAAACAGCATCTACTTCTGAAAAAAGGTCCTGATAGTACTCAAAAACATGAGGAATCTGATATTTTTCGGCGGTTTCCTTGGCCCGGTCCACATTCACATCACTGAGAGCTGTTATTTCACATGCATCACTAAGCTGTAAAAAAGCAGGGATATGACGGCCCTGCGCTATACCGCCAACCCCTATAATCCCAATTCGAAGTTTTTTCATTGTTCATTCACTCTTACTATTTGTTTTGTTTCATTTGACTCGAGCGCAGCTAAGATGACGTTTAATGATTTCATGCCTTCCTCACCCGATACTAGAGGCTCTTGATTGTTCACAACGGCGTCAACAAATAGGTCGACAACTCGTGAATTGTTTTGACCGCCCTCTTCATTGGACTGTATTCTACCCAACTGGTAATTGACCACTTCACCATTCTTATATTGAACAACCAGTGAGTTGACCGGGTCATCCTCTAAACGAAGAATGGCATTTTCACCATAAATAATCGTCGAATTATCTTCTTTGCTTACATAGGCCCAGCTGGCAGCAAGCGTTCCGATGATTCCGCTTTCTGTTTTCAAAATACAAACCGCATTATCATCGACATCAGCAAAATCTTTTGCACTCGTTTCTACAAATGACCCCACTTCAATGATCTCTTCCCCAAGAAGATAACGCAGTAAATCCGTCTTATGGACACCCAAATCGCCCATCGCCCCAACAAAGGCTTTTTCTTTTTGAAAGAACCAGCTTTCTTTTCCGTCCACACTCCAGCCTTCTGGACCTCCATGTCCAAATGCTGTACGGAAACTATAAATTTTCCCGATTTCTCCACTTTCAATTAGCTTGCGCGCTCTTTGATGAGACGGTACAAAGCGTTGATTATGTGCAATCATTAGCCTTTTGCCACTTTCATTTGCTGCCGCAATCATGGCCTCTGCTTCTTGTTTGGAGGTAGCCATTGGCTTTTCACAAAGGACATGTACCCCAGCATTTAATGCAGCAATAGTGATTGGCGCATGAAGATAGTTCGGTGTACAAACACTAACGGCTTCTACTCCGCCATCTTTTAATAATTCTTCATAGCTCGTAAAGGCTTTTGCCCCAAATTTCTCGGCTACTTCCAGTGCACGTTTTTCATTAATATCACAAATAGCAACAAGTTCTACATTCTTATTTGACTTGTATTCAGGTAAATGACGATGCTGGGCTATACTGCCGCATCCGATGACAGCTACTCGTAATTTTCCCATGGTTATTTTCCCCCTTTAATGACTTCTAATGGCTTGGCATTTCCATAAACCGGACGTTCGCGTTTCACTGGCTTAGCCCATTTAACCGCATTGCTAATGACCCGCTGAATTTCTTTGTTATGATAAGTCGGATAAGTTTCATGTCCTGGTCGGAAGTAGAAAACCTTACCGTTACCGCGCTTATACGTACAGCCGCTGCGGAATACTTCTCCTCCTTCAAACCAGCTTGTGAAAATCAGTTCATCCGGCTGGGGAATATCAAAGTGCTCTCCGTACATTTCTTCTTTTTCTAGTTCGATATATTCCGAGATTCCTTCTGTAATAGGATGACTTGGACTTACCACCCAGAGGCGTTCCTTTTCATCTGCTTCCCGCCATTTCAGGTCACAGCTAGTGCCCATTAATGTTTTAAAGATTTTAGAAAAATGGCCAGAGTGGAGAACGATGAGTCCCATTCCATCAAGGACACGCTGTTGAACTTTTTGAACAATCTCATCCTTTACTTCGCCATGTGCGAGATGCCCCCACCAAACTAAAACATCTGTATTTGCCAATACTTCATCGGTTAGACCATGCTCAGGTTCATCTAATGTAGCTGTTTTTGTGTTAAAGCCTTCTGCTTCAAGAAATGCGGCAATGGTACCGTGAATTCCATTCGGATAAATATCTCTAACCACAGGGTTTTTCTGCTCGTGTCGGTTTTCATTCCATACTGTTACGTTCAACATGTGTAACGACTCCTTTAGCTTTTTGTAAATGCTCTATTAAAATTGTCTGTTGATTTCCGCTCCAGGCACTTCGCTTTCCGTGGGTGTTTCGGTGAGTCTCCTCGGCGCTTGCTCCTGCGGGGTCTCACCTGAACCATACTCCCACAGGAGTCTTCGTGCCTTCCGCTCCAATCAATAGGTTGTATAAATCAAAACCGTTCCTTAACACAGCCTTTGTAAAAATAAATTATTTAGATGTCAGCTTCTCTTTTAAGTAATTTAGACTTATTTCAATACTTTCAAATGGGGTCCGGCGGCTGAAATCCTGCTCGACGATCCACCACACTACACCTGCGTCTTCTCCTAAATTGATGACGCTTTCAATATCAACGCCACCAGTTCCAAGTTCAGCAAAATATTGTTCCTCATCTGTTGTCATATCTTTTAAATGGATGAGAGGCGTTCGACTTTTGTAACGGTTTATCCACTCCACTGGCTTTTCACCAGCTTTCGTCAGCCAATAAACATCCAGTTCTGCCTTCACGTTTGCAGCATCCGTATCTTCAAAAATGGACTCTAATGCTGTTCTTCCATCTGAAAGTCGTTCTAATTCAAAATCGTGATTATGATAGCAAAGAGTAATGCCTTCTCGTCGACATGTTTCTCCCGCTTGCTCTAATAAAGGGATAAGAGCTTGATAATCTTGTTCTGTTCGACGTTCGGGCAGCAGGTAAGGACAGACAACATATTTGCTGCCTAGGATTTTCTGGTCTTCTATCACTAGATCCAAATTTGTCTCCAAGTCTTCAAGCGGCACATGACTGGCAGCAGCTTTCAGACCCAATTCATCTAATACCTGTCTTACTTCTTTAGCTGATAATCCACCGTATCCGGCAAACTCTACTCCATCAAAACCTAATTCGGCTACTTTTTTTAACGTACCAATAAAATCCTTTTCGGATTCTTCCCGTAAGGTGTACATCTGAACCGCAATTGGTATAGTTGTCTTCACTCTCATCCCTCATTTCTGCTAGCTATTTATATTACTTATTTGATACCATCATATATGATGTACTTTAAAATAAACATAAACGATATAATGAAAACATCTACTATTTTGCTATTTGTTTTTCAAAAAAAGAGGGGCTTACAATTATGAAAGTCTATTTCTGCGGGTATTCCTACCATACACAAGGGTATTATTCTCAACATAAATCTGGATTCCCTGGGTACCTTTTTCGACTACAAACGGAAGGTTTTTGTGAAGTAGTCGTAAAAGGACAACGAAGGACTCTTGAAAAGGGAGATCTTTTAATAATCCAACCAGGTGATTATTATGAGTTATTAGTAGAGGCTGGCCAAAGCAGCGCAGATTATCATTTATCATGTAAAGGTGATTGGGTGGATGAATGGTGGGAACGTTCTGAAAAGCCTACGATTACTAAAATTGATTTGGACGAAAAAACGATGTCGCTTTGGCGACATTTAATTGTGGAGGAACGCCGACCCTCATCCGAAGAAAATAAGGAGCTTTCCGAATATCTTCTTAAAGCTCTTTGTTTATCCTTAGAACGGGCAGTCAACGAAACCGCGCCTTCCTTTAATCGTCCTTATACCGTTACAAGGATAATGCGCTATATTGAAGAGCATGCAACCACCTCCTTTAAAGTAGAAGATGTGGCGAAATATGCTGGTCTCAGCGTTTCCCGCTCTGTACATTTGTTCAAAAGCAGCGTAGGAAAAACAATGATTGAGTATTCCCTCGAAGTCCGCTTAACCGCTGCGATGGAACGAATGAAATACACCACTATGACTCTTGAACAGATTGCTGAGGATTGCGGTTTCGGTTCGTATCCCTATTTTCATAGAGTATTTCAAAAAAAGTATGGCATAGCTCCTGGTGCGTATAGACGACAAGATTAAGAATACTTTTAAAATTTATATTTACGAACAAATGTTCTTTGTTATATAATTTAAATATGGGCAATAATAGAAGCTATGCATAAAAATTTGACCATACATAATAATCCAAGGAGCTGATGTTAAATGACAGTAAGATTAATTCCCTATTTAGTCATGGATGGAAATGCAAAAGAAGCGATTCAGTTTTATGAAAAGGCTTTGGATGCACAAATTCTATTTAGCCAAAGTTTCGGTGAGATGCCGGAAAACCCTGAATTCCCACTGCCTCCTGAAGCAAAGGATCGTATTAGTCATGCAACAATTAAAGTAGGGGAAACCGAAGTAATGCTGTCTGATACGTTCGCAGGTCAGCCCCATCAAATTGGAACACAAGTCACAATCTGTATCAGCACAAACGATGCGGAAAAATCCAAGAAGTTTTTTGAAGCATTGACGGAAGATGGTCAAGTGGGTATGCCATTACAAGAAACCTTCTTCAGCCCAGCCTACGGAATTGTTACAGACAAGTTCGGTGTAACCTTCCAAATTTTCACTGAAGGCAGACATTAAATTGCTTTAACAAAAAAAGACTCCGCTTGCATCGATTAGATACAGCGGAGTCTTTTTTATTTTTTAGCTCTACCCTGAATAACTGTGGATAACTTTTAGCAGTTATTTCATTCATTGATGTGCAAATACTATTGCATGGATGTCTGTTATCATTCATTGTTGATTCTCGTGTAGGTATGAGAATTCTTAAGCGGAGAATTTCCGGTTATTGTATAAAGAGGGCGCTAAAGGAGCAGAAATAAGGGGAGAATTTCCCTCTATTGTATAAAAAGTAAGCGTAAGAAGCCGAAATAAGCGGAGAAATTCCCTTTAACTGCTCTAAAATAAGACAAAATCCAACGATTTTGATCATTTAAAGGGAAAAACTCCCCTTATTATTAAGGAAATATGGGTATTTCCCAATTTAAGAGGAATTTTTCCCCTTATTTTTCAAACACTGTGAAATCAACAATCAGTTATAACAGAGCTATTTTTTTATCTGAATTGATTAGAATTCTTCATACAAGTTAACTTCTACTCCAAAATGATCGGATACAACGTTTCGATTGACATTATTAAAGATTACCTTTGAATAGTCTACCTGAACAGGCCTATTCGTTAAAATCAAATCAATTCTTAGGTCTTGCTTGTTGTTGCTCCAACCTGCAATTTTCCCTTTGACGGTAATTCCTTCATCTTTATCATCCGTCATCTGGTAAGTATCGTAAAAACCACGGTTGATTAAATACTCATATCCCTCTCCCTTAAGAGAAGCATCGTTGTTAAAATCACCCATAAGATAAAAGGGGTAATCCATATTTATATGCTGCAACAGCTTGTCCGCTTGCCCCTTAAAGGGTTCCTCTTCATCGTGCCACCACCCCATATGACAGGAATAAAAGGTTAGTAATTTGTTATTGTAGGAAATGGTTGCTCCGACAATTCTACGTGTTTTCCAGTTAGTAGCGTAATCTACACTGTCAGAAACGAAGAATGAGTGCTCCTCAACGATTGGATGCTTCGTTAGAATGGCAACGCCTTCCTCATATGTCCCATTTTTAATATAGTGGGATACATCCCACACTAAGAAATAGTCAGACACTCCCAGCTTTTCTAACTCTTGTAACAAAACATATGCATAATTGTTTTCCTTAACTTTCCCGTGCACATACTCCGCTTCAAGCGCTTGACTTACCTCTTGTAATGCAATGACATCATATGATTTTTCCTTAATGGTTTGTGCCAAGTATTTTATCTTTTCTATTTGATTTTCCTCATGCCATGAATGGCAATTTAAAGTTAGAAGTTTCATTGATGGATTACCTCGATGTTTTTAACATATTTTATCACTACCATCTAAAGTTAGAAATAAACTTGAGAAACTCTATTTGTTTTGAATGTTCATATTTCATTATCGCGTAGGTGTTAGCTTCAGGCAAGTTGATAGACTCGCAATGTACTTCAATCAATCTGCCTTCTAATAACTCTCTTCTCACAGTAGAAGTTGGCAGGAAGGACACTCCTAACCCCTCAATAATAAACCTTTTGGTAATGTGCACCTGTGAAACCTTCATCATTCGGACACTTGGATATTTATTTTTTACCACTCTAGAAAGAAGATCCCAATAACCCGGATGATTGTGAGTTAATAGATAATGGGTTGTTAACACTTCTTCCACTTCTAAAGGAGGCGCTGATTCTGAATCTCTCCCATCGTGTGGGGCAACCAATATGACGCTATCTTTTGCTAAAAGATTACAAATCAAGCTCTGATTAGTACTGTTCAAGCAAGACAGCCCCAAATCTACTTCTTCCCTTAAGACAGCCTGTTCAATTTCTACAGATTCAATAATTTTGACTGAAATCTCCACTTCCGGAAACTTCTTTGTATAGCTTTTTAATACGTAAGGTAAAATCGTATCAGCAATTAAAGGTGAAATACCAAGAGTTAACTTCCTTGTGTACCCTTGACTGAAGGTATTTAAATCCTCGAGACCATACTGATAAACCTCCAGCAATCTCTTCGCGTGAATCAAATATCGTTTACCTTCCTCAGTCAGTTTAATTTTTCTTCCCTCTCGATGAAATAATAGAATGCCCAGCTCTTTTTCGAGCTGTTTTATATGAACTGTTACAGATGGTTGTGAAATATATAATAGTTCCGCTGTTCTCCTAAAATTCCCACAGTCTGCTGCAGTAACAAATGTATTAAGCCACTGAAACTCCATCCCCACCGCTCCTTATCAAAGATATTAATCATTTACTTTAAAATTATTCAATATTCTTAATTAAGTTTATTTTATAGAATATAGTAAACAAAGGAAAGGAGTGAATGGTTGATGAACAAAGGGTTAAAAGGGATTGTTGCTGCAGATACGGCCATCAGTCATATCGATGGAGAAATTGGTCAACTCATTTATAGGGGATATGAAATCAGGAGCCTTACACAAAAATACTCCTTCGAAGAAACGGCCTACCTCCTTTGGTACGGGGAATTACCTACTGAAGAACGGGTACAAATTTTGAAAGATCAAATGAGAAAGGAACGAGCTCTTCAAGAGAATATTAGATTTATCATTGATCAGCTTCCACCATCCATGGATATGATGAGTGTCATTCGCACGACCATTTCGGCTGAAGGTGGAAATTCTGATTATAGCTGGAAGCCCACCCTACCACAGGCTATAAGATTAACCTCTCTCGTTCCGACGATTATTGCCTATCGGAAACGAAAACTGGAGGGTAACACGTTTGTTACTCCTCGGATGGATTTAGATCATGTCGAAAACTATCTTTATATGCTTTATGGAAATCTACCATTAGCTGCACATGTGGAAGCTCTAGAAACTTATATGATTTTAACTCTCGAACACGGCATGAACGCTTCTACCTTTTCAGCAAGAGTCACAGCTTCAACTGAATCAGATATCGTTTCAGCAGTGACATCCGCAATCGGCACGATGAAAGGACCACTTCATGGCGGCGCCCCTTCAGGAGTTATTGATTTGTTAAACGAAATTGCTTCTGTGGGTGACGCCGAGAGTGTGCTTAGAGAAAAGTTAACAAGAGGAGAAAAATTGATGGGGTTCGGTCATAGAGTCTATAAAACGCATGATCCTCGAGCGATTTCCTTAAAGACAAAATTATTAGAACTCGATGGTAAGGATGAATGGCTGGACCTCGCGATGAAGGTAGAAGAAACAGCAGTGAGACTATTGGATGAAATCAAACCAGGTCGATCCCTTTATACAAATGTGGAATTTTACGCGGCAGCCATCATGAAAGCCATAAACATGAAAGCAGAACTATTTACCCCAACCTTCACAGCAAGCCGAATGGTCGGCTGGACGGCCCATATCCTCGAACAATCAGATAATAATACAATCTACCGACCTCAATCGAACTATATTGGATTTTTAAAATAAATATTAAGGCTGTACCTGTAAAAAAACTAATCAAACGTTTGATTAGTTTTTTTAAAAACCAAAATCAAAACGTTTCGATTTTTCGTTGACTCTATTTTTGAAAGCGTTTATAATCCAGATATAAAAGCTATTGAAACGTTTCAATTCAATAAACCATTTATTATCGGGAGGGATACAGAATGAGTCACCAAATGAATGAAATCATTCAAAATATGACACTGGATGAAAAGATTGGTCAACTGTTACAGTTAGCGACACCCTTTTTCAAGGGAGCATCTAACCGGGGTGAAATAACTGGACCAATGGAAGAAATGGGCATTACGGATGAAGACTTATATAATTGTGGTTCGGTTTTAGGCGCTTCCGGTGCAGAAGAAGTCATTAATATACAAAAGGCACATTTAGCTGAAAATCGTCATGGTATTCCTTTGCTAATGATGGCAGATATTATCCATGGTTTTAAAACTATTTTCCCTGTTCCACTTGCTATTGGCTGCTCTTGGGATATGGAACTTGCCGAACAAAGCGCTCAGATTGCTGCAAAAGAGGCAGCTGTTTCTGGTGTTCATGTTACTTTTGCGCCAATGGTTGACTTAGTCCGCGACCCTCGTTGGGGCAGAGTCATGGAGTCTACAGGTGAAGATCCATATTTAAATAGCTTATTCGCCCGTGCTTTTGTCCGTGGATTCCAAGGAACAGATTTAACAGAAGATCATGACCGGGTAGCAGCATGTGTAAAACACTTCGCGGCCTATGGTGCACCAGAAGGCGGTCGTGAATATAACACTGTCAATATGTCAGAAAGACAGCTGAGAGAATCCTATTTACCAGCCTATAAAGCAGCTTTAGATGAAGGTTGTGAAATGGTCATGACCGCTTTTAACACGGTAGATGGAATTCCAGCAACAGGAAATAGAAAGTTAATGCGCGATTTACTTAGAGATGAGTGGGGCTTTGATGGTGTAATGATTTCTGACTGGGGTGCTGTTAAAGAGTTAATCCCTCATGGTGTCGCAGAAGATGAGGCTGAAGCAGCATTAAAGGCTCTTCAGGCAGGTGTCGACATTGAAATGATGACAACATGCTACGTTGATCACCTTAAGCATCTTGTTGAAGAAGGTACTGTAGAAGAAGCTCTGATTGATGAAGCAGTACTCCGCATCCTGAAGTTAAAACAAAAATTAGGTTTATTTGAAAATCCACATCGTGGTGCTGATGTTCAGCGTGAGAAAGAAGTGATCCTTTCTACTGAGCATCGAAATGCAGCACGTGAACTCGCAGCTAAATCTTGCGTTCTATTAAAGAATGAAAATGTGCTTCCATTAAAGCTCCAGCAAAAGGTTGCTCTGATCGGTCCATTTGCTCAAAACGGTGATATTTTAGGCCCTTGGTCATGGCAGGGTTCTTATGAGGATGCCGTTAAGCTTGACGAAGGCTTGAAATTGAAAATTGATCCTTCCCTCCTTTCTGTAGCTAAAGGCTGCGACATCGAAACAGGAACAGAGGAAGAACTAGATGAAGCATTAAAGACTGCTAGTGATGCAGATGTGATCATCCTCGCTTTAGGTGAAGGATCCTTTATGAGCGGTGAAGGTGGAAGCCGTTCAAACATTCAGTTACCTAAAATTCAACTTGAATTAATTGCAAAACTCAAACAGCTGCAAAAACCAATGGCAGCAGTACTTTTTAACGGACGTCCCCTTGATTTACATGGTGTGATTGACCAAGCAGATGCTGTGTTAGAAGCATGGTATCCAGGAACAGAGGGCGGAGCAGCGATCGCCGATTTACTATTCGGAGATGCCAATCCTTCAGGAAGACTATCCATGTCCTTCCCTCACTCAGTTGGTCAAGTACCTGTCTATTATAATCACTTTAATACTGGGCGCCCTAAACTATCTGAAGAGTATGAGCGTTATGTATCACATTATTTGGATATTCCAAATGAAGCATTGCTTCCTTTCGGATTCGGCTTAAGCTATACAACCTTTACCTACAGTGATGCCACATTGTCTGCTGAGGTTATGAATGCTGATGAAACTATCAATCTATCAGTATCAGTTACCAATACAGGAGCGATGTCTGGAGAAGAAGTTGTACAGCTTTATATTCGTGATATCTCGGGAGAAATTGTACGACCAGTTAAAGAGTTAAAAGCATTTGAAAAAATTAAGCTTGAGCCAAATGAGACGAAAGAAGTAACCTTCACCATTAAAGAAGAAATGCTCCGATACCATCATGAGGACCTTCAGTTTACAAGTGATGCCGGAACATTTATCGCATATGTTGGACCTAATAGCAAAGAAGTAAGTGCTCATACGTTTAAACTAGTTAAATAGATTACCGAGGTGAAAACATGTTAAAAACACAGAGTTCTACATTTCAAATACAAGCCGGAGAATTGTGCTTTACCTTTCTTAATAGCGGCGACCTATCATCTATAACATCTAAAAATATCATGGTCAATCAAATCATCGCCAATCCAATCGATGGTTCCTTAAATAATCTTTATTTGCGCTTATTCAAGGGCAACGAAATAAAGGTTGTGCCATTACTAGGCATTCACTCGGAGAGCCGTGTAAGCTACACGGATTCACAAGTAATTTGGGAAGGCACGACCGAGGATGTTCATTATCAAGTCAACTTTAAGCTGACAGAGGAAGGTATTTGGTTCTGGGATGTAAATGTGAACGGAACCGATATCGAAGTAGATATCGTCTATGGGCAGGATTTAGGCTTAGCAGATTCTGGCGCCGTCCGATCGAATGAATCCTACATGTCTCAATATATTGATCATGCTGTATTTCAAGACGAGTCTCATGGGTATGTGGTATGTTCCCGTCAAAACCAACCCCAATCAACAGGATTCCCTTACTTACAGCAAGGCTCCTTATCAAAAACGGTGGGATACACAACAGACGGGTTCCAATTTTTCGGATTATCTTATAAAGAAACAAATAAGCCTGAAGTGTTAACAAAACCAACTCTGGCAAATGAAGTATATCAATATGAATTTGCGTACACTGCTCTTCAATCTGAACGCGTCAAATTGAACGGATCAACACAGTTTGTATTTTATGGCTTGTATAATGAAAATCATTCTGAAGCGATTGCTGAGTTAGAGTTTAATGAGGAAATTTCAAACGCATGGGAGCAGGTTAAATCAACTATCAACGCTAGTGTGGCCGTAGAGAAAGTGACAATCTCCCCTGCATTCGGAGAACCACTTCAAACTCTTTCAATGACAAAAGATGAGATTGATCAGCTTTTCCCTCAGCGACTTCAAGAGGAATGGAATGGGGAAAACTTACTGTCTTTCTTTACAGATTCATACGAGCATATCGTTCTAAAAGAAAAAGAATTGCTTGTAGAAAGACCACATGGTCACATCATTATGACCGGTCAAACGGGACAAATGAAAGAAGACATTATCACTTCTACTTCGTACATGTATGGTGTTTTTAATGCACAGTTAGTAGTGGGCAATACATCTTTTAATAAAATGTTAACGAATACCCGAAATGCATTAAACATATTGAAAACATCAGGGCAGCGAATTTATGTTCAAATGGGTGATGTTTATCAGCTTCTAACTATGCCTTCCATGTTTGAAATGGGTTTTAACTATGCACGCTGGTATTATAAAACACCTGAAGACACACTGATCATTACTAACTTCACGACAGTTGACACACCTGAAGTGCAACTGCAAGTTCGTTCAGTTAACGGTCATACCTATCGCTTCCTAGTAACAAATCAAGTATCTATGAACAATAATGAATATACTGTTCCATTCCATATGGATACGGATGGTCAGTTAATTACGTTCCGTGCGGATTCCAATTCTGACTCTTCGAATATCTATCCTAATTTATCTTATCGTATCAAAGTTACCGGAACGGATTATACGATTGAGGACGAAAGAAAACTAGGAGAAAACTTACTACCGCAATCAGCATCATTAGTGGTGCTTGAATTAAGTGAGACACCTGAATGGAACATCACGATCCAAGGACTTCTTCATGGTGAACCAATTCCGTTTGTTACGCGTGAAGCATCAAACGAAATTGAAACGTATCGTGAAGTCTATCGCCAAGTGATGAATGGGTTCAAACTTTCGAAAGCTGATCAATCTTCTCCGGACCTAGATAAAGTAAATGCACTTGCCTGGTGGTACACACACAATATGCTAGTCCATTACTCTGTTCCACATGGTCTTGAGCAATATGGCGGTGCAGCTTGGGGTACACGTGATGTTTGTCAGGGACCAACAGAGTATTTCATGGCAACTCAAAATTACGATGCGGTACGCGAAATGATTAAAACCGTTTTCTCTCATCAGCACGAAGAGACTGGAAATTGGCCGCAATGGTTTATGTTCGATAAGTATGTGACCATCCAGGCGCATGAAAGCCATGGAGACATCATTGTTTGGCCGTTAAAGATGCTCAGCGATTATTTAAATGTGACGAATGATTATAGTATTTTACAAGAAGAAGTACCATATATCACTATGACATCATTCCAATTCACCGAGTATACAGCTACTATTTTAGAACATGTAAAGAAAGAAATTGGCTATATTAAAGACCATTTCCTCCACGGGACTCATTTGTCTTCCTATGGTGATGGTGACTGGGATGATACCCTTCAACCTGCTAATGCACAGTTGAAGCAATTCATGGTAAGCAGTTGGACAGTTTCGTTAACCTATCAGGTGATGAATCAATTTTCTAAAGCTATGGAAAAAGTAGATAAAAATGAATCGGAAGAATTAAAAGCATTAGCATCAGGAATTGAAAAAGATTTTAATCGCTATATTTTACAAACAGATGTAATACCTGGTTTTGTTTATATGGAAACGGCTGGCGAAGCGGAAATGATGCTTCATCCGGAAGACACAAAAACAGGCATCAACTATCGCTTATTACCAATGACACGAAGCATGATTAGTGAATTGTTGACACCAGATCAGGCAGAAACACATTATCAAATTATCAAAGAAAACCTCTTCTGCCCAGATGGTGTTCGCTTAATGAATCGCCCAGCTAAATATACGGGCGGAGTTAGTACCCATTTTAAAAGAGCGGAACAAGCAGCGAACTTTGGTAGAGAAATCGGACTTCAATATGTCCATGCCCATATTCGTTTTGTGGAAGCAATGGCTAAGCTAGGAAAAGTGGATGAAGTTTGGAAAGGACTAGAGATCATTAATCCAGTTGGCCTGAAGCAGGTGGTTCCAAATGCAGAAATCCGTCAAAGCAATACTTACTTCAGCAGCTCAGACGGTAAATTTAACACACGCTATGAAGCTCAGGAACGTTTTGATGAATTACGCAAAGGAACAGTACCAGTAAAAGGCGGTTGGCGTATTTACTCCAGCGGTCCAGGCATCTATATGAATCAATTAATCTCTAATTGCCTAGGTATTCGTATGGAAAACGGAGATCTAATCATTGACCCTGTTCTGCCAAAAGAATTTAATGGCCTACATTTAAATTTTAAACTAGGAAGTTCACCTGTTACGTTTGTCTACCATTTAACAGGCACTGAAAAAAATAGTGTGGTTATCAATGGACAGCAAGTAAGCGCAGAGACCCTCTCTAACCGTTACAGAATCGGCGGGGTTCGGATTAGAAAACAAGAACTTGAAAAAGAATTAAAAAACACTCAAAATGTAATTGAGATATTTATTTAAAAAATTCGGCGGTTTTACAGAACCGCCGCCTTTTTCATTTCGTCAAAGAGGTAGGAGCACAAATCATGGTTAGTATTAAAGATATCGCTAAAAAAGCAGGTGTATCCATTTCTACCGTTTCGTGTGCGCTAAATGGAAGCCCAAAAGTAACGAAGGAAACAACGGCAAAGATTCTAGCCATCGCCAAAGAGTTAAATTATATACCAAATGCTGCAGCAAGAACATTAAAAAAGAGAGAAACGAAAATTATCGGAGCCTTTTTAACAGACTATAGTGGATCTTTTTTTGGACCGTTGCTTCAGGGCATACGGGAAATGCTAAACCAAAAAGGCTATGATTTAATCGTATGCAGCGGTACACAATCCCACCGCTTTATACCTGAGCGAATGATTGATGGGGCAATTATTCTAGATGCAACATTTTCTAGTGAAGAAATCTTAGGATACGCTGACCGTGGTCATAAATTGGTAGTTCTTGATCGCGAAGTAATTCATCCCAATATCAGACAAGTACTGCTAGATAATAAAGCTGGAGCAGAATTAGCGATACAATACTTAGCAGATAAAGGATTTACTAGTATTGTGTTCCACACAGGCCCGGAGAGTTCTTATGATTCTAACCAGCGTCTTCAATCTGCTAAAGAAATAGCTGAACGATTACAAATCAATTATATCGAGTTACAAGGAGAGTTCAATAAACTTTCAGGAGAGCTAGCTGCACAGCAATTGGTTCAAAACTATTCACAGCCAGTTGCGGTTTTTTGCCTCAATGATGAGATGGCAATTGGGATGTACAATTACTTGGCTAAAACTAATTATCGTGTGGGGGAACACTTCCATATAGTTGGATTTGATAACATCGAGATCTCCCATTATTTACAGCCGCGTTTAACAACTATAGATTATTCAAAGCAAAAATGGGGTGCTTTAGCTTCTGAAGTCCTAATGAAATTAATTGCAAATGAATCGGTAGAAAACGAACAAATTCATGTGACATTATTAGAAGGTCAATCGGTAAAGAAAATTTAAATTAAAAAGCCCGCCGTTCACAGGATTCCTGGTTCCGACGGGCTTTTTTCAATTTTCTTCTTACGCTCTTACGCTTTCACAAGACGCTCTGTAAAGAAGCTCATACCTCGTTTAAAAGCGGTCAGTCCATACAGCATGGAACTCCAATCAATCAAAGTCACTTTCGTTGGATACCAACGATCCCGCTGTTCAAGATGCTCCCATGAATATCTGTGCAAACCATATTTATATGCATCTCTAAACTTTCTTTCATCCTCTACATCCTTCGAATTCGTATAGACATCATAAGGAATATGAAGACGGTATAAGGCATATAAATCGTAGATTCCTGCAGGATATACAGGTAAGAATCCAGCAACGATGTATGCAGAGGCAATATCCCCAGGAGAATTATTAATCTTATCTGCATGGTAGTTGTCATATAGTCCATCATTCGGACCAGCTCCATACCCCCACACATACGATGGGATACCACTCAATTCTTTCCACTTCAAGCGATCAGCCATACATGCATTTGTATAGAACTCACGATATATTGGGCTCTTCGCATAATCCGGTACAAGAAAAAAAGGAAATTGATGTACAAAAGATGACAAGAATGCCGTTGCATCATGATCCGTAAGAACAGGAATATCACGATAATGGATTTGCGGTAAATTCCTCATTTCTTCTTCTGCAAAATTATTAAACCATAAATCTTGTATATCCTGATCTTCAGGCTGACACAGCAAAGCAAGATAGGAAACCATTACATATTCATTATAAGCTGGCAGTGGGAGAATACCTTCTCCATCCTTCACTACCATATTAATAACACCTTTATCTTTATCAGCAACAACTACTCGCCAATCAATCGATTGTAATAGTTTTTTGGCCAACTCTGCAATCTGAGGCTCTTTCTCCTTAAAATGCTGACCGGCAAAAAGAGCTCCTGCCACCAATAAAGAAGTATCGATGGTTGAAATCTCTGAATGTAAGTTTTTCCCTGTTTCCATATCGACGAAATGAGCAAAAAATCCTGTAGCCTCATCCCTTGCAGGCTGGCATCCTTCTATCTCACCCAAACAAGCTCGCAATGTTAGTAGTGCCTTCTCTGCCGCTTCTTGATCCCATTCCTCCATATCAGCAACACAAAGGCTAATCAATCCAACCCCCGTTGCTGCAATAGAGCACCGGAAATCAGGGTTTTCCCCTAACGTCATGTAGCCATCCGCATACAATCCCGTTCTTGGATGACGAGAAGCCTCAAACAATGCATAGGAATCATGGTATTGACGATCGACAAACGCTTTTACATGATCCGGTAATTCCTTATAAAAGTCAGTAACTTGTGCCATGTCTTACTCCTTTCCCCTACTTAAAATATATAACCAGGCTGTCATCCAGCTTTGCATGCTTCAGACTTTTGACCAAAGTCAATTCCGCTGTTTTCTCAATAGAATAGCTTTCATGTGGAACAACTTCTTTCGTTGTTTCTAAAGCAATGACGTCCTGAGCTTGTGTCAAACGAAACTCAATCGTTTCTGCACCTACGTTAGTGATTTCAGCTGTGGAGTAAACAATCTTACCAATATTAAGCGATACATTAATAGGGAGCATGACACCATCCTTGTTTTGAAGTGTCATCTTCTTACCTCCAAATTGAGCCTCGCCATTTTCATATACACTCAATTCTTTTTCAAAACCATCAAGATTAAGAATATGGATAAATCTCTCACCTTGCTGATTAGACGTTGACGTCATAAAAATTCCGTGTTCCTCACAATCATGTGTTAGCTTTGCTTTCGCACCAAGCTTTTCAAAGCCTTCTTTGAAAAAGGACAGGTCACAAGAGTAGGCATTTGCCATAACAATGGCACGTCCTTTACCTACCTTTACATCGAATGAACAAACCTCGTCTGTTCCATACACCTTTAAGAGGGGGACAGCTTGTCCGCTATCAAAAACTTGAGCAACATGACTTCTTACCTCAGGTCTAGGGGCAGCCCAATTTTCAGCGTAAAGTGATAAATAATATTTATGCGAGTCCCGATAAATTCCTTTTACTTTAACACCAAATGCATCTGCAAGAATGGTACATTCCTTGCCTTCCATATCATATTGAGGGACCTCCCCGTATAAGAAGATGCCTCCACCGTCGTTCATATAATCCACAAGCTTTCTTTGGATTGCACCATCCATATATCTTGCAGACGGAAGTGCAAGTACAGGAGTTATACTAACTGATAACGGTTTATTCTGAATATCCACTGACCCAAAGCGATATCCTGATAGAAGCATGCTTTTCGCCATAAGCTCCCATGCTCCAGAAGCGCGATTAGCTTCAATGTTGGTCAGAATTTCTCTCATTTTTTCACTATGAGGATATCGATACTCTGTCATGTAATAATCCGGGATAAACGCAAATGCTACTTCATCACGTTCTTCATCCATAGCAGCAATTTTATCTGAAACAGCCATCATCACATGGATGGCTCTTGCCATTCTTGGGAATGTATAGCTCAGCTTTCCTTCTGGACCGACAGGAGCGGCAAATCCATGACGTTCTCCAGTAATGGCAATCCTGTCATTCCCATCATTCACTTTCGTATCTAGTCGATAGTTTCTTCCACCTGCAAACAGGTAATAGTTCAATAAACGGTTACCTTGAGCAATACACATTCTTGTTTTAAAGTCAGCTGCTGAGACGTCATAGCGGCTTCCTAAATTATTTCCGAAATTCCCATCTCCGCAGTTGAACTCTACAGATGTTAATGGCTGGTCAGGATGGTGAACAGCATCCATAAAACCATTAATTAAATACAAGTCTTGAAAAGTGACCATATCTAAATCGCCAAAATAAATATCCGATCCTGAAAGATATCCTGGTTCTTGATTATAAGATTCATAGAGCTGGCTGATTCCAATTGGAAAAGTAAATCCGCGGCCTCCACCTGTTCCATGAATATTAATCACAAAAGGAATATCTTTCACGCCAAACTCTTCAGCAAAGCCTCTCAGCGTATCTACATATTTGGCAAAACGGTATCTCATATAATAGCCAAGATCCTTCATTAATTCTGCCGCATATTCTTCTTTAGGCGAACGAATGGATTGGTTTCTCTTTTCTGTATCCCTCAATTGAAAAGGATATCTTGACTGTAACACCTCTTCTTCATATCGATTCATTAACCAATTAGAAAAATCATCAAGGACAAAATCAGTCAAATCTGGACAATTACTTACCCAGGATAGCATCCCAATTTCATTATCCAGCTGAAATGCAATGATGTTACCGCCATTGGTATACAGTCTTGGGGTAACAATTTTCATCACAGCCTCATACCAATTGCGGACTTCTTTTAGAAATCCTGGTGCATTATAGTCAAGAGTTGGTGTGGTTGCAGGATTCTTGTCCCATGCGATTGGGATGATTTCTGGATGTTTTTCATAAACCCAGTATGGCACCCCTTCGTTCTTCATTTCGGCCATAATAAATGGACCTGGACGGACGAAGAAGTAGAGATCATTTTCATGACAAAGATCGATAAATGCTTCTAGATTAAGTTCTGGGCGTGTTTTTCCTTGTAGGTCTATTTCACCTTCAACAGGCTCATGAACGAGCCATGGAACATAAGTAGCTACGGCATTGCATCCTGCTAGCTTCAGTTTATCAAGGCGATCCTGCCATTCATTACGGTCCAAACGATAGTAATGAATTTCTCCGCACATAATGATCTGAGGCTTGCCATCAATGATGATTTGTTTATTCTTAATTTCAATCATAATGTCTCCTGCCTTTCAGTTTCCGTTTTATTCTCCTGTAATACCTGAGCGGTCTACGCCTTCTACAAACCAACGCTGTGTAATAAAGTAGACAATCAATAATGGAAGAATTGACAAAATGGTTCCTGCCATTTTAATCCCCTCATTTAATTGGTTGCCACCAAGTCCCATTTCGGCTGGGAACATTTTTTGATAGGTAGCAACAAATTTTTGAAGTTGCAGTGGTAACGTAGTCAACGCATCTCCGAAATAAATGGCTGCAAGATAGGTTTCATTCCAATACCATACAAACGAGAAGAGAAACGAAATAATAATAGCTGGAACGGCCATCGGAAGCGCAATGGTAAAAAAGATTCGGAAGTGTCCTGCGCCATCTATTTGTGCAGCTTCCTCCAATGCCTTCGGTACCATGCGGAAGAACTGATAAAAAATTAAGATGAAGATAGCACTATTTAATCCTTGTCCAAACGATGCCGGCAGCATAAATGCTTTCAAGCTGCCTAGAATATTCATTTCGTGGAAAAACAAATATCTAGGAATCAAGGTCACTTGCGGCGGGATAATAAAGGTCGCCATCACTAGGACAAAAATAATCTTCTTTCCACGGAATTCAAAACGGGCTAATCCATAGCCTATTACTGCTGCAACAGCTGTCTGCGCGATCGCAGGAAGAGCAGTAACATAAAGAGTTTCAACCAATGTTGGCCAGAAATTTAGAACCTTGTTCGCTCTAATGTAGTTCTCGACATACAACTGTGTTGGGATCCAGTTCACCAAAGGGTTTAAAAGATCGTCTAAACTCTTAAAGCTATATACTCCCATATAGATAAGCGGGAATAAATAAACAAATCCGATTCCAATTAGCAATCCATAAATGAGGATTTTAAAGAGCAGACCATCTGTCCCTTGCATGCCTAAGAATGTTCTTTTTGTTTTTAAATAATATTTATCAACCATCTGCAATTTGGAGTTCTGCACCTTAATCCCTTCCTTCTTAACTATAGTTTTTCTTTCCCTTTAATGTCATAGCACCAATACTTATTAAGAGTGTCAGTGCAATAACAAGAAAGTAAATCCAGGATAGTGCCGACGCATAACCAAATCCGGTATCGACTTTAAACATGTTTGTCTGGATATGTGCAATAATCGGATTTAAAGAAAAAACAGAATACATGACAATTGTGTAAATGGTATTTACGATAATCATTGGAAAAAGGCTTGGCAGAGTCACCTTCCAAAATGATTCCCAGTTAGATGCCCCATCAATTTTAGCTGCTTCATAAATTTGTTTATCCATTTTTTGTAAAGCAGCTAAAAATATAAGGATTTGTACGCCAGAATACCAAAGAATCATGATTAAATTCTTAATCAAATAAAGCAGAATTCCGTTCATAAAACCATCAGGGTTTTCATTGAGAGATTGATAGATCGCATATTGTTCAATAGATGGAATGGTTGTAATTCCTTGATCTATCAGTTCCTTGATCACAGGGCCGCTTGCAATAATAACCGGAAGGAAAAAAATAGTTCGGAACATGCCTCTAAATTTAATCTTCTGGTTCAGCAACAATGCAATGATTAAGGAAAAGACAATAATGATCGGAATCGAAATCACCATTTCCTGTAAATATTGTGTTAATTTTTCAGTGAAATTTGCATCAACTGCAAAGGCATATTCATAATTATCGAATTTAATAAACTTTGTTTGAATCCCGCTAGTTGTAATCTTGACTTTCTGAAAGCTTAGGTAAATTGAATATAAAAGTGGAACAGCAGTAAAAATTAAAAAACCGATAATCCAAGGTGAAACGAAAAGTAAACCAATGGTGCTTTGTTTGATTTTCAATTGTTGTTTCACTGCTGTTCTCCCCCCTCTATTACTGCAAAGTTCTTTGTAGCTACTTCTATCCCGTCGATGCTAAAGGCTGCATCTGAATAATTCACAACGATTATTTTGCCATTGGAATAAGTAATTTTGACAACCCCAGCCTTTGGCACTTCCCTGCCAACAATTGTTGCTCCTTCTACTTGTCCAAGGCTTTCTTTAACTTTCTTGTATTGGTCGATAATTTCATCTTTCCAAATAGAAAATTCAGAAGTATACACGTCCTTAGAAGGCGTTTTCGCCAATAAATGTGATGGCTGGTCTGTTAATAAGAAAGATGGGTAGGCACCATATTCGATCATTCGTAATACTTGCTCTTCCGGATCTGCATTAAAATTAGAGAATGGCGCGTAATATGGCAGAAATCCTTTTAATACAATTTGGATAAAAGGAACAGTATCCGTTGCGAATACATAATTGGACGAATACATTGGTATATCTAAATATCGATCGATAGATTCCCAAGCATAGACATTCGGCTGATAAAGAGCAATGTTCCCCATCTTGTCATTTAGGTGATGGAACAATTTTTGATAAGTATTGATGGTATCCACTCTTTTAGAAGCATGAGTTTTACTATAGTCAGAGAAAAGTGTATAGCCGCTTGAATCGATGGCAAGGTTTGCAATCCCTTCATCTTTGTACTGATTAATATCCTCTTTTGCCATCTCCAACGATTTCCATGGCGATAAATAATATACTTTTTTCTCGCCTTCTTGATAGGAGATAATCTCAGAGCTGATCTTCTTTGCAACCTCTTTGCTTCCCGAAAAGCCCCTCGCACCCTCGTATGCTTTGGTGTAATCGGTATAAAAATATAATGGGATATGATTTTTCTTTAAAGTAGCTGTTGTTTCTTTTACATCACTTGTACTACCCAATTTCTTTTCAAATGGGAATTTAGAAGGCAGTGTTCCTGTTAATCCACCTTTGGACCAGCCTTTATAAATGACAAACATTTGATTGACGTCATTCTTTTTCAATTCAGAAGTGAATTGTGGAATCCGGTTGATTTCTGTCATCGGTATAACAGAGTTCCATAGAAGTCCCTTCTTTACTTCTCCGCCTAAAAATTCTAGTCGCACTTGTGTTTTATCGTCTTGTTTTTTTAATTGATCTGTTTCTACTAGATATTTCTGGTATCTTTTCGCCATACCAACATAATCTGCGTCAGCATTTTTCAAGAACATGTAGCGAAGCTTAATATCAAACTTGTTTGGTTCTTTTTGATAGACGTTAATGCCATTCATGCTTTTACTTGTTGGCTGATAATATTCATAGCGATAATGATATTGAGAAGAAATCCAGTTAAAATCAGTAGACACACCCGCAGGGTAGGCAACAATATCCCCATATGCAGCCCCTTCTTCCATTACTGTCAAAAAGGCATTTTGTTTTACGCCTTGTACCGCACCAAAAACGGGCATTTTAATCTGATGCACTGGAACTACCTTATCATTGATTTTTTGTGTTTTCTTAAAGCTATCATCGCTTCCGTAAATAGCTCCGACAAACGGCGAATCTGCTTTCTTTCCACTTTTCTCATATCTGATTAAGGCTCCACTTCCATCTGGTAAAAACATATACCCATTAACATCATTTTGGTTAACCGCTCCAAAGAAAGGGTACACCTTCATAGAAATAAGCTTTGTACGCTTACTTTCTTCGATTCTTTCATTTGGAATAAAAACGGCCAGCCCGTCCTTTGTAAGTTCAACAACTAATCGAAATTGGATTTTTGATTGATTCATATAGACGTCTGCGCTGAATCCATTTTTCGTCAATTTGACTTTCGGGCGCGAACTGTTTGTCAAAATGCTTTCTGAACGTAGCTTTCCCTTATGGTCAGTGTATTCTACTGTAATGGCTGACTGTATCATTTGCTCCCACATTTTATTGATGCGATAGTTTTTTGGTTGATCCAATCCTGAATTCCATATATGATTTGTTTGTTTATCTTGGACCTTAATTGCTAATGATTTTTTATTAACATAAAGAATAGCCTCATTGTTTTCTGCAGCCTTTTCAAATCCTTCAAAGGAATTCGACTGCACGTAGGGATTCACGGTTGCAACTTCTGGCTTCGTGTATTGCGACGAATTATACTTCATCCCCATTTCGTTTGTTTCGTTCAAACTAGGAGGCTGCTCCGTACTTGTTTTAGACGTCGTCTCCGCCAATACATGGATAGGTAATAGCATAATGGAAAGTGCTATTAGTATTTTTTTAAACACGTAGGATTACCTCCTTTAGGATGGAGTAAACAAAGTCATAGACTTGGTCAACTAGAACAAATAAGATAAACACAACTAACACCATAATGGCCATTCCAAAAAGAGTGACAAGAATATTTCGAACTGTTTCCGATAATGTATAATTGTGAATTTCCTTAATCATAATGACCAAGATCAGCAAGCACCAGGCATAGATGATACGAATAGAAAAAATATAAAGAAACGACTCATTCAGTGTAAGTACATTCGATAAGATGGTTATTGGTAGAATGAACACAATGTACGGAGCAAGTGAGTAAACCGTACCGATATAAATGTCCTTAAATCTTCCTTCACCATCATTTATCGTACTTACCAAGTAATTAATAATTACGAAAAGTAGTAGAGGTACAAAAACCTTTAAACCTTCAGTCAAAAGGTTCGCTTCATCTATTCCAACAGAGCTAAAGATAAAGCCAGTTTGAAACTTTGCTAATAAGTACTCAATAAATAAGATTAAATATAAAATACTAGCAGAAAGAACCGATGCGTATTTTTTCCGTTTTAAATAATAAAAGCTATCAATTGGATGCTTGAAAAATTGAAATAAAAAGAGAAGCTCAGCCAACAGCTTTTTATTTTTCCATTTGCTCCATTGCTTTCTAGGCGCGTCCAGAATGTTTTTCTTACGATCAAGGTATCTCAATAGATAGTAGACTATGAGTAATACAATGATGATAAGAAAAACGGAAGCAAGGTGCTCCTGCATCCAAGCATGTCGAACCTCCCAAAAAGCATCTGAAAAGCCTTGAATGTCCTCTGCTAAAAGATACTCGTCAAGGGCATTTTCATATTCTTGTTGTTTGTAATAAGCTGCACCCATTGCTGTATGGGCAAGTCCAAAAGATGAATTAAGTTTTAATACAGATTGCCAATACTTCTCACTTTTGACATAGAGGCCTTCTTTATATAACTCAATACCTTTATGTACTTGTTTTGAAAAGGCAGTCGACTCGAATACTTGCACCATTCCGCGCTCTTTATCCGTTACATAAAGCCTGCCATTCTCATCAGTGGTGATTCCTGTCGGTTGTTTGAATAGGCCGAGACGATTCGAACCATCGTCTTCTCCCCCAAAAATAAACAACAAGTTCCCAAAACTATCAAATTCATAGATTTGACCAGTACTGCTAACGGTAAAAATATTCCCGTTATGATCTACCGTAACATCCTGAAAAGTGGATATATCTGATATATCGGAAGAAAGCATATTCTTTCCGGCCACATTTAATTTTTTGATAACCTCGTTTTTCGTTCCTTCTGTCACAGAATAGATAAGACCCTGTTCATCTAATGCGATATTGTCAGGTGCTGGAGGAGTTTTCATAAACATCCTTGCTTTTTGTTTATCTGTTGTCAGCAATTTTTGAAGTACTGATTTTAGTGAGACCTCTGTACTGTTTACCCCGTAATACCCTAGAAAAGAACCCTCGGGGCTAAGCTGAATAATCCCATTCGTAGAACCTTCACTTATGATATAAAGGTTACCTCTACGATCAACCCCCACTTTTTGCGGTTTAAAGGGTGATTTACTACCGAATAGCGGTGAATCTGGCTTACCGTATTCCGCCTTCAGTTTACCTTCAGGTGTAAAACGAAAAACCTTTTCTTTTTCATAGTCAGCTGCATAAATATTTCCCTTATCATCAACAAACACGCCTGTAGGTGTTTCTAGTACTCCTTCTCCAATTCGTGCTTTAATGGCACCACTTTCATCTGCAACAATTATTTTCTTTGCTCCAGAATCCGCAATGTAAATATCACCCTTTGAATCTGTAAAAATATCTTCTGGATGAATGATTTCACCACCAGTGATCAATTCACCCAGCGGCATATAGGCTGTTTGAGTTTCAATTAATCCCCCGTCCGCTGATACTGTTTCAGTCTTATAGGGAACAGACGAAGCAGAAACCATTGACTGTAATGGGACGAATAAAAATACTAGAGTACTAAATAAAACTTGAATGAACCGCTTCATTTACCTCCCTCCTAACTGTTACTTAATACCTGAATGCGCCATCGTATTCATGACCTGACTTTGAAGTATGATAAAAATAATTAAGTTTGGTACGAACATTATTAAGGAAGCCGCAGCTGCCATTCCCGAACCAGCTACATTGTTCCCAGAAACTTGTGATGTAAGTGTTGACATATAAAACGCAAACGTCTTTAGACCTTCATCATTTACATACAGTGTCGAGCTTTCTACGCTATTCCAAACTAACTGGAACGATAATATGGCAATCGTCGCAATAGCAGGTTTTACTAAAGGAAGGATAATTTTTGTAAAGATATGAAAATCTGAAGCACCATCTAGCTTTGCTGCTTCAATTAATTCGTTAGGAATCTGGTCAATAAACTGTTTCACTAAAAACAACCCAATCGGCATAGCCAAAAGCGGTACAATGTGAACTAGAAAAGTATTGATTAGGCCTAATTTTTCAATTAATAAATATCTAGGAATAGCTACAGCTGCCGGTACAAACATTAATGCAAGTGTATTAATCTCAAAGATAACTTTCTTCATTTTAAAGTCTTTCTTAGATAGCGCATACCCTGCCATAGTACTGATTACAATCGTCACCACCACGACAATAAGGGTAATGACAATACTATTAAATAGATACCTAGACATGGGAATTCCTGACTCATTGGCTTGTCCAAATAAATCAGAAAAGTTTTGTAATGTAGGCTTCTCCACAAAAAATCGCGGCGGATAGGCAAACAATTCGTCTATCGGTTTAAATGCATGGAAAAATATAAAGATGATTGGCAACGCCATAAATAGTGCCAACGGAATCAAAAAGGCAAGAAACTTAAGTTGACTTTTATGAAACTTGGATGGATTCATTTTTGTCCCTTGAAAGGCTGACATCCCTATTCACTCCCCCGTCATTAATCCTTCTCTCCAAACAATCTCCAGGCCACCTTGGAGAATGCATAAACAACTATCAATAAAACAACTGAAATTGCTGCTGCATATCCCATTTCATAGCGGATGAAACCATAGTCTTCTAGGTGGTTTACCATTAATTGACCTGCGTTTTGCGGTGTTGGGTTTGCCCCAGAAAGAGCGACCCCAATGGCTCCAGCCTGAAATGTTCCTACTACCGCCATTACAGCCCCAAACAGCATTTGTGGTTTCATAGAAGGAATGGTAATGTAGATTACTTCTTGAAATCGATTCTTAATCCCATCGATATAACCTGCTTCATATATTTCAGTATTGATGTTAAGAACACCTGATAGCATGGCTAGAAAGCCTACACCCATACTTCCCCAGAGTGTTACAAAGATCATGATTTTCATTAAGTATTCAGGGGATTGCAGCCATTGTATAGGCTCAAGGATGACCCCCAATGTCATTAATAAACTATTTAAGTATCCTGTTTGATCCCCACTAAAAATAATCGTCCATACAACCGCCATAGCGACTCCAGCGGTCATGGATGGTGAATAAATAATTAACGCAAGAATGGTTCTTAATCTTTTAGGTATTTGAGCCAAAGCCCAGGCAAGGATAAAGGAAAGTATATATCCACCTGGACCTACAATTAGCGCAAATGTTAATGTATTGGGTAATACCTTTTGCATAAAAACTTCATCTTGAGTAATTAAGCTTACATAATTGCTTAAGCCAATAAAAGTTGGCGCCTCAATAGCGTTGAAATAAGTAAATGACAAAAGAATAGCTGAGGCAACCGGTATAATAATAAAGGTTGTAAAAAATAAAATATATGGCCCGAGGAACATCCATGGCGATAGATCTAATTTTTTATTTTTCATTTTCTTTACCTGCCCAACTTTTCACTTGATCAATTGAAGGAATTGGATAAGGTTTAACCATTTTTCCGTTTTTCATATAACCAAACTCCTCCATTTTACGGCTGATTTCTCTATCGATAGCGATGACTGAATCATCAACTGCTGACCTTGTATTTACACCATCAAAAACAATACGATTCCAAATATTACTTAACTCTCGTTCTACCATATAGGATCCCGGTGTTTTCGGAACTTCCTTTAAATATTCCCATTGCTTTAGAATGGTTTCTTTATGTTCTTCAGGCCACGGAAGCTGCTTAAATGCTTCTATATTTGCTGTGTTCCACATATATTCAGGTCCGTACAAGGTTTGAAGATTAGAAGAAAACTCTACTTGTGTATCCTTTGACATCCACCATTTTAAAAGTTCCCAAGATTTCTCTCGATCTTTTGTTCCTTTAAAAATCATGGCAGATTGCCCGGATCCAGTAGCCCATCGTTCAACTGTTCCATCTTTTTGCTTTATTCCAGGCATTGGAGAGATATCCCACCATCCGGCAATCTCAGGAGCAGCTGATGTTAACTGCACATAAGTAGTGAAGCTTGAAATTCCAATTGGCAAAGTAGAATACCTGAAATGGTTATAAAAATTAGGAACTTGAAGCGGAAGACTATAAATCGTATTTAAATCCGCCATGAACTGAATTCCCTTTAATGACTCTTCACTGCCTATAGCTGTCTTCATTCCGTCCTTCGAATACAAGTCGCCATTAAACTGATAAATATATGGTGCAGTAGTTTGAAAAGGTTTGAACCCAACAGCTCCCGAAATTGGGGTATAGTAATTCATCCCAAATCTTTGTAATTCCGGCAAAATACTAATGACGTCATCCCACGTATTTGGCACAGGAAGATGCAAAGCATCTAAAATATCTTTTCGATAATACTGTACAAAAAAGTCTTGTGTTTCAGGCAGGGCATAGACAGAATCCCCAATCATTAAAGGTAAAAACGCTCCTGGAGAAAACTGTTTACTGTATTGCTCAAAATCTTTAAATTGATGTAGATCCTCTGCTGCCCCGCGAATTGATAACTCATATGGAAGCCAGTTACTGATTCCAAGCGCAACATCCGGCTGTTTATTTGCGGCATTAGCTAATATCAACTTTGATTCATCCGGCATCAGTGAAAACTTCACTTTGATCCCTGTTTCAGGTGTAAATGTTCTGTCCGCTAAGTTTTGAATCAGTTCGACATATTGTCGAGGACGGTTCACCCAAACTTCAATTGTTTGATCATCCGCTTCTTTTGCCGCATAGTTTCCGGATGAAAACGATAGGAAGAACCGATGGATTCCATCGAACATTTTATTCCAAAGAGCAAGGTTTGCTGATGGAAGCTTTTGATCACCATGAATATAAAAACGATCCACTGTTAAAGGCTGTTTAGGTACATCAATCATAAGATTTCCTAGCAATTGAGCGACTGAGGATGACCCTTCAGAAAGTTCACTGAGCCTACTTGGAATTTCATCTGGTTTTTTACTCAGCTTCCGCAGTTTCTCTATTGACATCTCTAGAGAAACAATTTCACTTGAATCTTGTTCACCCTTATTTAATTTTTTCAAATAATCCTTCTCTACTTCTAACGTATCTGCCCATGTACTCACACGTTGCTTTATATCAGGTATAAACTCACTTATTTTCCAGCTTCGAGAACGATCGGTTTGGTTGCCTGTCAGCTTTTTAATAGATAGTGAAAGTTCCTCTATTTCTTTCATTACTTTGTTTGTAGAATAGACAACTCTTTCAACTGGAGAAGCATCCGCTTGTAGGCTGATGATATGATCCCCTTTTGACAAATAAAATAAGAAGGGGTCACCCTTTGCGTCAGCTAACGTGTCATTTGCCCAGCTCTTATTAAATTGAAAGGCGATTGGATCCACTTCTTTAAATGGAATTTCTCCATCAATTAAAACTTTTCTAAAGACGGTCGCTCCAGTCTTTTTATTCTGAAGGACTTTAAATGTAAGTTGATAAAACCCATCCTCTTCCACATGTATATTCCAGCCGACTTCTTGCCCACTCATGCCCCAAGAATCGCCACCTAAAGTATTTAAAAGTAAATGTTTAGGATCACTCGGTACTGCCGATGAGTCTGTTGATGCTACCGGACGAATATATGAATTATTCTTGGTATAGTTTTTTTCTGCCTCTTGAACAAGTAAAGCCTTCGCTTTTTTATGATTTTTATTGAGTGCTAAATAGTCTTTGTAGGTTTGTAGCTTTGTTAATGAAGTAACATACAATCTTCCAACCAACATTTCTCCGCTAAGATTGGAAAGTTTAATTGTATTTTTCCCCTTTTTTAAATAGTACTGTAATGGTGCCTTCTGAAGCTGACTTGCATCCTCTACTTTTACTCTACTCCATTTAGGTACTGTTATTTGTTCAGGGATGACCTCATTGCCAAATCGATCCTTCCTAAACGTATCCAGTTTATTTTTCCAGATAACCGGGAAAACCACTCTCCGGCTCTCGTAATAAGGGAATGTACCGTTTAGTTGGATTGCGCCCTCTATTGGAACAACCTCTTTAGTTAATGGATAATAATCAAATGATAATTCGTATAGACCATCCTTTGGAACATCCATTTCATAAGAAACAGACTGTTGATTATGCCAATAGAAAACACTATCCCCATATCCTTTACTTTTTGAATTCGGTAAAAGATTTTGCTTGTCCACATTCAGGGAATTAGCAGGAAGAACAGACGCCTCAAACTTAGCGGCGCCGTCCTTCCCTTCTTTATTCCACTTTTCAAGGACGGAATGATAGTGTTCTTCTATGACATTTTCGGCTGGCCGATTATCACTGTTATTTTTTTCAGCAAAGACTGAACTGTGTGGAAAAATGAAGAACAGCATTATTATCGACCATACTAAAATCTTAGACTTCATACTATCATCCTCCCTGATAACTCGGCTTTTCTTATTTAAGAGCCTCTAATGCTTCTTTACTTTTTTGGTCTGCTAATTGATCTAGTTGCTTTGCATAATCTTCAACTTTCAGTTCGCCTCTAAGAAATGCATCAACTAATTGCCCTGTAGTCGCATTCGCTTGGTCTCCAGCTTTGACACCAGTAGGAGCTTGCCATCTTGCATCCACGTATCCTGGTACTGTTTTAACTGGCTCGATGATTGCTTTATCAATGTTTTCGTACGCAGTGCGAATGCCAGGTACGTCTTGAATTTCAAAGTATGCATCTAGAATTTTCTTATCAGTCGTAATTGGTAATGTATTTAGCGTCTTGCCTTCTTTATCAGCAATTTCCATACGTTTCTTGAAGCCTTCATTACCAAATGACATAAATTTTGAGAACAGGTATGCTTCTTCTGCATGCTTGGTAGATTTTGAAATACCAACAAAGTCATTTGTTAATCCTGTTTTTCCGCCTGGAAGACCAATGAAGTCCCAATCAAAACTAGCTTTTTCAAAAAGTGGAGTTGTTGCCCATGATCCATCAAATTTAACAGCAACGCCGCCTTGCAGCCAAACTTGATCTGGGTTTTCACCTTTAAAGTTTGCTTTTTGATCATCTTTTAATGTTTCATACGTATAACCATTTGTCCCAAGTTCTTTTGCTAAATTAACACCATTGATATACTCTTTGCTATCTAATGCGTATTGGCCGTCTTTTAATGTATACCAGCCCATATCATCATTCGCAGCAGCAGGATACCAATCAACAATACTGAATGGATTATTCAGTCCTACAACACCTTTACTAACATTTGTAACTTCCTTAATTGCAGATTCAAAATCTTCTAGAGATATACCAAACTCAGGATAATCTAAGTTAGCTGCATTAAATAAATCCTTGTTTACAAAATACCCCATAAAATGCTGTGCAAATGGTACTGCGTATACCTTACCATTGTGTTTAGCAGATTCCTGAACAGCTTCAGGAATTTTTGCGAATTCCTTATCCTTTGAAGCAAATTTCGTAATATCTAGTAACCAATCATTTGATAATGCTAGTGGAATTTGTGGTAATGCGAATACGTCTGGCATTGTTCCAGAACTTGCAGCAGTAGATAATGTACCATTCCAATCTGTTGTGCTAACAGATTCATCAATTTTAATTTTGATGTTTGGATATTTTTCTTCAAAAGCCTTAATCATTAAGCGCTCTAAGTTTTGCTCTTCCTCGGTTCCTAGGTTCCAGTTTGCATAAGAAAGAGTGACTTCTTCTTTTTTTGCTGCCTTTTCTTTACCTTCTGTTTTGTTTGTCTCTTTATTTGAGCTACAAGCTGCTAAAGAGAATAGTAGGGTTAAAATTGCTAAAAGCGATACAACTTTTTTCATAAAACATTTTCAACTCCCATTTTTTTGATTAGTTATTTAATAGATTCATAAAGAATCTGCCAAACCGATTTTGCTATTCTTTTTTGCTAAAAATGATGGTATCTGTTTCCCTTCTAGTTTGAACCACTACTTTATATTGGTTGTGATTCAATGGAGTTACAGTAACTGAATCTGTTTCTCTCGGAACCCAGTGAGAAGAGATGAAAACAAACTCCTCTTCTTCTTGTGTCACTCTCAAGGAAAGTGAAAGCTTGTCCACAGCCTGATCTACGTGATAGATTTCACCCGTTCCATATTCCAAGGTTAACCCTTCTCGAAGTTGAACATTTATCGGAAGTATTAGCCCGCTTCTTGGAGGGATTACAAGTGTTTTTCCATTTAATAGGACTTGATCTTTGTACTTCAAAGTTGTGACCTTTTTATATTCATCGAAATTCTGTAGGAAGAAAAATGTACTACCTTCAGAATCTGTTCGAACTGTAATATCAACCTCATCCACTAACTGGAAGCGGCTATCAATGCCTATCCGTGCAGCTAGATTTGCTACTACATCATTTTGATAATAGAAACTGTGATTCATCCCGGCGCCAAGCATAGTTAACTTTCCTTTTCCTAGGCGTTTCTCGAATGCAATCACATCTCTATCCGCATCTTCACTCCATGCAAACGCTCCATCTTCGATATCATATAGTTCCATCAAATGGACGCTTACATTATCTAGCTCGCCAATTTGGGCGTAACCAGATTGTTTATGGCCCTTCACTTTGACTCCGATATAATCCTTTAGTACCGTGCATGGAACATTTTTCATCGTTTTAACCGGTATGGTTGGAAACATGATGAGCTGACCACCGTTTTCTAAATAACGGACAAGCTTATGCTGAATCCTTTCATCCATCCACTTTGTCGTGAACATCCACAATGTAGGAACCTTAACAGGATCAATTTCTCCATCACTCATAAGGTTCGTACCTTCAAAGATGATGTTATTGATTCTTAATGCTTTTGCAACACCGTTATACAGATAGGTTTCTCGTGCAAACTGAATAGCATCAACCATACTCTTTGTATGCTCATCATGAAACTCGGTCATAAAATAATCTGGATAAAACCCTATATGTGTGTCGGCCACTGGCTTCGTCTTAACCAACGCTTCCTCATAAACCTTTAGCATTTTACCAAGATGCTGGATAACAGAATAATGGGGTCTTTTATCTCCTTTTGACGAAAGAGGTGCCTGCCATTCATGACGTCTCCCAAACAACCCGATATTTTCGTAGTTTTCACCACCAGCAAACATGTAATAGTTAATGCCGTTCATCCCGTCAGCAATACAAAGCCTGGTTGTTAGATCAAAGGCTGTAGGCTGTAGCTTTGGTTTGTCATGGATACTTCCACCCTGGAATTCTGCAGAAAATAATGGCTGCTCCTTCCATTGAATGGCACGAGTAAAGGCGTTTGCCAGGACTATATCTATGTAGCTGTCGTACTCTATATTGCCAATGTAGTAGTCTCCTGCCATTAAAACATTATCAATCTTTGCTGCCTCGAGCAGTTGAGAAATCCCAATTGGATACATGGTTCCTCGCTTTAAAAGATCAATCGTATGGAATCCATGTATATTAACCACAAACGGAACCTTGATGCCCTTATTCTCAGCAGAATGCTTTAAATGCTCTAGAAACTTTCGGTAGTGTTCTCTGAGAAACAAACCAAACTCATTCCGAAGGGCATGAGCAAAAATGGCTTCCGGTTTTTTCACCTTAGTTCGAGAAAACTCTTTTATATCCTCAAAGGGTACTCGAAAGGTTTGCTCAAACTCATCCTTTGTATAATGCTCTTTTAAATACTGTTCAAATTGCTTTAACGTTTCTTCATTATAATCAGGCTGATTGGTTACCCAATGAAACATTCCCACTTCATTATCAATCTGGAATAAAATAACGGGTCCATTATTGGTAACCTGGAAAGGTTCAACAATGGCACAAACCGCTTGATACCACTTTTCCGCCTTTTCTAGAAAGACCGGATGCATGTAACTAACCACTCTAGTTGGATGGTTCTTCTCTGCATTTGTTTTCGCTACTGCCTCTGGATAATTTTCAATGAACCATGTCGGTACACCATGATCAACGACTTCTGCCATCACATATGGGCCTGGTCGTACTAGACAATATAACCCTTCTTCATCTACAATCTGAAGGAATGTTTGAAGGTCTCTTTCAGGAAGTGTTTTTCCTGTCAGGTCAATCATCCCTTCTTCCATCTCGTGAAAAATCCAGGGTACATATGTACTTATCATGTTGGCTCCTGCTTCTTTCACTTGCCTGATTCGATTTCTCCATTCTTCCTTCGGTACTCTGAAGTAGTGAAGTTCTCCTCCAAAAAGTAACACTTCTTTGCCATTAACAATGATCTTTTCATCCTCTATCCGTATCATTTTTCACCTCTTTATCCGGAATTGCGGCTCATTAATTCTACTGAAATAGGGTCTGGCTCGTAATCAAATTGGTTATCAATCATTTTGAACAATGTTTCTGCAGCAATTGTGCCCCATTGTTTTCTTGGTACTCGGATAGTGGTTAGCGAAGGATTGAAAAATTGTGATACATAAATATCATCGAAACCCACTACCGCGATATCTTCAGGCACCTTAATCTCTCTTTCTTGAATGGCTCTTATCGCACCCATGGCCATCTCATCGTTGGCGCAAACAATTGCACTCGGTAAATCTTTGCCCATTCGATCCATATACTGGCTCATAGCTTGATAGCCGCTTGATTCTGTGAAATCTGCTCTCTGAAGATCTTGTTCTAAAAAGTTTATGTTATATTTTTGAAGCTCCTGTTTAAACCCTTTTAAACGGGTTTCTCCATCATAGGACTCCTCCGAGCCTGCAATGAAACCGATTCTCTTATGTCCTTTTTCAATTAAATAATTCACCGCTGTTGCCGTTCCCAATTCATTCGGCAAGAGAATATTCTTTATAAATGGGTTCTGAAGTTCTCTATCCATTACGATGCATGGGAACTTTTCATTTGCGATGGATTGAAGTAACTCGTCATCCATGTGATAGTTTAGAATAATCGCTCCATCTACATACCGCTCCACCAATAACCGATGTTTATCGACAGAAGCACATACGACTAATTCGTAGCCCTTTTGCATGACCATATCCTGAATCCCTTCCATCATGTCCGTGAAAAAGGGTCCAGTAAAACCACTTAAAAATAATCCAATAATATTTGTTTTTTGCTCTTTAAGATTTTTGGCCAGTCCATTCGGACGGTAGCCAATTTCCTTTGCTGCATCCAAAACTTTCTTTTTGGTGTCATCTGTAATCAGGGTGCTCCCATTTAGAGAGTAGGATGCAGTCGAAACGCTAACTCCCGCGCGTTTAGCCACATCTTTTAAAGTAACCACAATCATCCCCCTCTTATTGAAACGTTTCAAAAAATTTATAAAAAAAATAGATTTAATCTTTGAAACGTTTCAATAGAATTCTAAAAAAAATAACTTTTCCAATCTGTTCAATTGAAACGTTTCAATAAATATATTATAAAACGAGGTGTAATCGTTTTCAATAACATATTTCAGCATTTTAAATAAATTTTATAAAATGTGACAATTTTTTCGTTAATTCCTTAAAAAATATGACAACACCTGAGATATTAAATAATCCATCATATGATTTTTTGCAGCTCTCTTTGGCTATGAGAGTCAAGTAAATGGATATCAGAAATTTCACAACGGTTCCCATCCATATCCGTTACCACCATCCTTTTTGTGCCGATCAATTGAATATGTTCATGAATATTCTGCATAAAAAGCTTTAGGTCTCCCCTGTCTGTTACTAATTGAAAGATCCAAAGCCCAGATTCTTCATTTATAGAAAGTATTTTTGTAACAATCGGGATTATATAACGAATACGAAGCTCTTGCTCGATTTCACTTTTACTTTCATAATCAAGCTCCTCAATGTCTTGAATGATTCCAAGTTCGTGATCGTCTTTTGTCCAAACGGATATATATCGAGCAGGTCTGCTAAAGGGAAATGCTTGATGTAACACTATTTCTGAATACATTTCATTATTAATTACCGCCTGAAGCAGTCCCCCCTGACTTCGAGTAAATGACACCGTTTTGGGATTCAATATGGTAATATCAAATGAATCTCTCATCAAACTTCCACTCCTCTTATTCTGGACAATTCCTTCTGAGCCTCAACCAATTTGAAATAAATCCCTTTATTCTCAAGCAGCTGATCATGTGTTCCCATTTCAGCGATTACTCCTTTATCAATCACAACAAGTCGATCTGCATTTCTTAATGTTGACAAACGATGCGCTATCGCAAAGGTTGTTCTTCCTTTGACAAGCCTCGATATTGCCTCTTGGATTTTCCGTTCTGTTTCCGTATCAACAGATGCTGTGGCTTCATCTAAGATTAAGATTCGTGGATTATGAAATATAGCTCGTGCAATTGCAATTCGCTGCTTTTGTCCCCCTGATAAACGATGTCCACGTTCTCCTACTTTCGTGTCATATCCATCAGCCATTTTGACGATAAATTCGTGAGCATTGGCAATTTTAGCAGCTCTCATAATTTCTTCAGGTTGGGCATCCTCTTTGGAATAGGCAATATTTTCATACACCGTACCATCAAACAAAAACGTCTCTTGAAGAACAACACCAATATGTTTATGTAAATCCTCTTGTTTTAGATTTCGTAAATCAATACCGTCGATCGTGATTCTTCCTTGATTAGGATCATAAAATCGGCTGATTAAGTTGATTAATGTGGATTTTCCAGCGCCAGAATGACCCACTAAACCAATCATTTCTCCAGGGGCAACGGTCAGATTAATATTTTTTAATATTGGACTATGCTTTTCATATCCAAAAGTGACTTCCTTTAATACTACTTCTCCATTCACTTTTTTCATGGGTACGGCATTAGGGCTATCAGGAACTTCTGAAGGAGTGTCCATTATTTCAAAAATTCGATCGGCGGCTGAGATGGCGTGACTCAACCAATTTATCATTTGATTAAACCATTGCAACGGACCAAAAAACATCCCTAAATAAGCAATAAATGCCATTAAAGTCCCCAAAGAGATTTCTTCTTTTAAAACTGACAACCCTCCAAAATACCAAACAAGGAGTGTACCTGTCCCAGTTAATAATGAGAATACCGGAAAAACGGCCTGCCACATTCCGTCCGTTTTAAATGTTTGAGTAATCAAGTTTTTATTCCCAGTCATATAACGCTTCCGTTCTTGATCCTCTTGTCCAAATGCTTTTACTACTCTTATTCCCTGAAGTGAATCACCGACCACCATATTCAGACGATTAATCGCTTGCCACTGCTTATACCATAGGTAACGAATTTTTGGCCATATCTTAATCGAAAACAGAATAACAAATGGAGTTGGTAATATCGCCAATAGAGCAAGCTTCCAACTTAAACTAAACATAAGGCAGATAATTGTAACCAGCATTAAAAATTGACCGCCAATCCAAAGAATACCGTCAGTCAAAAACTGTCTTATTGCCTCTGCATCACTGTTAACACGCCCGATAAATTGTGAAGTTTGCCTTCGATCGAAATAACTTAACGATAGTCTCATTAGTGATTGATAAATATCTTTACGAATATCTCCCATTATTTTGCTCCCTATCCATACCGCAATTACCCCTCTAAGGGTTTGCATAACAGTCAGAAGTAGGCTTGTTATTCCCAAAGCCAATACGAATATCCCAATGGCACCTCCCACATCACGAGGTGTAAGAACATCATCTACAATCATTTTTGTTATATATGGAGGTGCTAGCTCTATCAATGTTGCAATAATTAGTAAAATAAAAGCGATAATCGTTTTATTTCTATAGGGTCGAGTATAGTTAAATAAACGGCTGATCACTTTCTTTTTATCTACACAAACTGGACAAACATTTGTGCCCTCCTGAAGTGGCCGGCTACAGGAATGACATAGTCTTGGCATATCTTTTATTGATATAATCGGTAATGGTTCATGATTGACTAAATTAGAAATCACTTTCACACCAATTGAAAATTTATTTGTTAGTGATGAATTAAATCTAACCAAAACTTTTCCTCCGGCTTCTGTATCAACAATGACACACCCGCCTCCAATATACTGCTCCAGCCTAGCTGCGATAATGTCTGACAGAAGAAGTTCAATTATCCTATCATCCGCTGAATAGACAAGCACTTTATCTTCTAAAATGACAAGCCATCTTTCTTCAAAATTACCATTCTCATTAATATCTGCTTTTGCAGAAAACAGTATGGTCTGTTCCAAATGAAATTTTTCAGGAAGAGTATCAAAAATCGGCATTTGTTTCTCCTTTTTAATTAATTCCTTTTTATTTTGCCCCCGATAGCCATCTGTATGGGTTCACAGCATTTTTTAAATTTTTTCCCGCTGCCGCAAATACAAATGTCATTGCGGTTTGGAAGCTTTAAACCCGTATTCAAATACTCTTCTAGCCAACGCTGTTTTACGTTGTTAGCAACAATCTTCATTCTTTCATGAGCATAAGAGTAAATTTGTTTATAGCTTTGACAGAAGTAATCCACATCAACAAGAGTCTCATCTTCTCCAAAACTCCATGTCCGATTGCGCGGGCAGCCGCCATGGCAAAGGTCGATAAATTCGCAGCTATGACATTGTTTCGGCAAATTTGGCTTTAACTTCAGAAACTCCTGGTAAACTGGACTATTTAATATATCTTCTAAGCTATCATTTCCCACATTGCCAATCTTGTATTGGTCATTTATGAAGAAGTCACACGGATACGCATCTCCATTTTGTTCAAGAATTAATATTTTCGGACAAGATTTTCGGTGAACGCATAATTCTGCTTCCCGGTGAACATATACGTTCAGCATGTTGTCAAAAAAGCGGACAGAGGTGTTCGGGTGACCATCGTTGTACCAGACATCGAAGGCCTCACACAGGAACGCTCCATATTGATTCGGTGTAATTAAATATTCTCCCTTGGCCTCCGTCTCCTGTGCCCGAAAGTCCATACAAGGAATAAACTGAACAAACGTAAATTTCTCTTGTTCGTAAAAATCCATTAACTCTTTTGCTTTCCCTACATTGTTTTCATGAATAACACTCAAAATATTAAAATCAACCTGATATTTTCGAAGAAATTCAATTCCCCTCATCACACGTTCAAAGCTTCCAGTGCCAGAACCGGTAACACGCCTTGCGTCATTAATTTCCTTTGGTCCATCTAGACTTACTCCAACTAGAAAATTATATTTTTTTAGAAAACTGGCCCATTCATCATTCAATAATGTCCCATTTGTTTGAAGTGAATTGCTGATCATTGTATGGGGAGGTGCATATTTCGCTTGTAGCTCGACAACTTTTTCAAAAAAGTCCAAACCTGCAAGCAATGGTTCCCCACCCTGCCATGCAAATTTAGCAACTCCATTTGATAACGCCATGTACTCTTTAATAAATTTTTCAAGTATGCCCTCATCTATTCGATTGATTTGACTGGGTTTACCACCACAACGACTGTAATAGCAATAATCGCAAGCCAAATTACAGGCTTCTGAAACCGTTTTCCACATAACACTAATACTTCCATGATTAGATGTTAAACAAGTCATAACAAACTCCCATTCTTTAAGTAATTTAAAATTAGATTATAAAAACTCTTTTGGATGTCGTTTCATGAGTTCTGGTACGACACTTTCACGTCCAGTTTGTTTTAACCTTTCAGAATACATCTTTAAATGACCATTAGCATGAAATGGACCGCCCTCTTTCATGACTGTCCAAAGTGGATCTACATCATAATCCATTGTTTTCATCATTTCATCGTGCCATTCGTTCAAATAATATACTGCTTCTTTACAAATATCTTTTCGTTCACTTGCCAGATTATTTTGTTCATATGGATCCTCTTTTAAATTGAATAGCATTTCCTTATCAAATAAATGATAACCGTCATGGTATGTGCGAATATATAGCCAATCACCAAAACGAACTCCTCGTTGGCAAACATGTGCACATTGGGAAATGACTAAAAATTCTCGATCGCTTGATTCTCCACTTTTAAGAACGGATGCATAACTAGCTCCATCCCAACTTGGTTTTCCTGGTTTATTAAATATTTCTGCAAGTGTAGGTGCTAAATCTAAACTATAATGTAAACCTTTATCAACATGTCCTTGACTCATTCCAGGCCAACGTATGATCATAGGAATGCGACATGTTCCATGATCAGCTGTTCCGTGTTCACCATAGATTCCTAATTCACCTAAATTCTCTCCATGGTCAGCTGTTATAACAATCACCAATTCTTCCATTATCCCTTGATTTTCAAGTTCTTTAAAAATCTTTCCTATATGATCATCCATATATCGGACACCACAATCATATCCATCAATCATTTTTTTCATATCATTCATACCTTTGATTTCTACTGGATATCTTGGAAATTGCGGTAATGGATTACTCCAATACATATCTATTTCATGAACACTATGAGGACCGACTAAACCTTTATGATTCTCTAATACCTCTTGAGTTAGCCAATCTGGTATGTCTTCATTTTCAAACGGGTTTCCAAAATCTTCTGGTACACGGTAAGGCGTATGTGGATCCCAGTAATTAACATACAGACACCAATTATCTTCTTTCGCATTACGTTTCACCCAGTCAAGAACAGTTGGTGTAACTTCTTCAGCTGATTCCATCCCACAATTACCCGTATTATAAATTTCATTAAAGCCTGCATTAAAATGCCAAGAAGAATGTCTTTCTGCAAAAGGACTAATGAGTGCTGTTCTTAATCCTACAGAACGTAAAAATCCCGGCAAACTTTCACGTACTAAGCGATCTTGAAATTGACGCTTTGGCCCCTCATGTCGTAAATCCGCAGCTGTACCACCGTGGCCCACAGCACCATTATGTATTCCAAATTGTCCTGTCATTAGAGCTGTTCGTGAAGGAAGGCAAGGTGCATCTGACGTATAATAATTGGTGAATCGAACTCCTTCAGCTGCAATTTTATCAATATTGGGTGATGTTTCTCGATGATATCCATAGCAACCTAAGTGATCAGGTCTTAATGAATCTAAATCTAAAACTAGCATTCTCATACTCAAAATCCCCTTTCTAATTTCAACAACACAAAATACGTACTGAAAATTCAACATTTTAGAATTTAAAATCGAAACGTTTCGATAAGAATGTAAAAAAAGCCCCTCTACTCTATCAAAACGTTTCGATATCTAAATTATAAATTGCTATGAAATCGTTCTCAAGACTAAAATAGACTTGTCTGAAAATTTATTTTTTTACTTATCGAGGAGGAAAAAATGGAACTTTGCATTATGACATTTAATTTACGTGTAGATATCCCCAGTGACGGTGAAAATAAATGGTTAAACAGAGCAGAAAAGGTAGCGGAGATGATAGTAAAACATAATCCTATTATAATCTGTATTCAAGAAGCACTCTCCTATATGCTAACTGATATTATAAACCGTTTAGATGCCTATCAGTGGATTGGACAAGGTCGTGAGGCTGGGAATAAGGGAGAGTTTTCAGCAATACTCTATAAAAAAGATGTATTGAAAGTGATTGAAAAAGGACAATTTTGGTTGTCTGAACAAGAAGATAAGCCCGGTAGTATAAGTTGGGGGGCAGATTTTCCACGTATTTGTACATGGGGACTTTTTCAATCTCTACAACAACCAGAAAAGGAATTCTATACTTATAACACTCATTTGGATCATATTAGTCAAGAAGCTAGAGAAAAAGGAGTTCAGATGATTTGGGATAAAATGTCCGCTCATCATCAAAAAACAAGGCCCGCTTTCTTAACTGGTGATTTTAATGCAACTCCTAATAATAACGTTATAAAGTTTTTAAAAAGTAAAAAAGAGTTGATTGATGCTTATAGTGGTATGCAAGGTGAAGTTGGATCTACTTTTCATAGTTTTTTAGGAGGAACTATAGGGGATCCTATCGATTACATCTTTACAACTCCAAATGTCCAATTACAAAAAACAATTGTTGATAGAAGTAAAGTAAATGATGGTTTTCCATCTGATCACTATCCGGTAATACTAAAAGCATCTATTTAAGCTAAACGGGCAAGGGGGATCACCCTTGCCCATCTTAATTTAACCCATTTTTGTCCGCGCAACAGCTGGCTGATATCTTTTCATCGGTCCCTTTTCAAGCACTTCTTGGAGATACAGGTTCCCTTTCGGACTTGTTTTCTTAAGCAAGTCCATCAAGTATGTAATATCATCTAACGCCCTATGTGTTTGGTAATTGGTAATGTTATGTGCTTGTAACAAAGTGAGGAGTTTGCCGTTTGGAAAACCGTAATTTTTCCATTGTACCCCTCTCATCGTACAATACCACTTCAGATCATTAACCTCTGGATACATATGATAAAGAAAGCTTCGGTCGAAGGAAGCATTATGGGCAAAGACAGAATCTGCACGATGAAAATAGGTTTTTATTTTCCCATCGAGAAAGGTTTTTCCTTTTACTAACTCATAAGGAATTCCGTGAACACGATACGCTGTATCATAATTATTCCTTGCAGAACGAGAAAGCGGTTCACGTAAAAAGGAATCCTCTTCAATAATATCGACAATCTCTCCTGAATCTGTCCGATACAAAAATAACTTCAAGGCTAATTCAATAACCTCATCCTTAGTAGGTCCTAAACCTGTAGTTTCAACGTCCACAAGCAACCCCAATTTTTCTAAGCTCTGCAAAATGATCATCCTTTTTACATTCTAATATTAATTCTATTATAACAGAGGTTACTAGGCAGTCCTATCACTATCCATCTAGGAACCTTTTTCCATTCCGGCAAGAAATGCTTGAATAATCATTAACAAGCTTTCATCCAAATCTAAGGATAGTTTAAATCCACCCCTTTGCTCTAAGGAAGAAAAACCATGTAAAATACTGCGCAAGCCTCTTACTGTATGCAAAGCCCGATCTTCCTCTAAACGATAGGCACTTAATACCCTTACTGAAAGCTCCACAATTTTCGCTCCTGCTTGCTGCACCTCCACATCCTCTGGATTAGGCGCGAGTAGGGTTGCCTCATACACCCCAGGATGCATCCGTGCAAAATTTACATATGCCTGGCTCATAGCTAGGACCGCTTCGGTGCCTGACACCCCAATCGCCGCATTAGCCATTTCGGCATAAAGTTGGTCAATGCCATAAATGGCTAATTGCTTCCTAAGTCCAGGTAAACCCTCAAAGTGATTATATAAGGAAGGAGGGCGGATATTTAGCTTTTTAGCTAGGTTTGCAAGTGTAACCTCTTGCATACCCTTTTGATCCGCCAACTCTCCTGCTGCTTCAAGTATCGTTGCTAAGTCAAGTGCTACTTTTGGTCTTGGTGACATTGTATCTGCTCTCCTATCCGATCTTCTGCTCTAAATGTTGAATTGCCCGTTCCATGATTGGTACAGGATTCTCTACCATTTCTCCGTGCCCAACTGCAAGAAGAGTTGGTTCGTAACTCACTAATTTTTTAGCACTAGCTAGTGCCGTCCGCTTACTCCATGTACCAAAGGCAGGGAATGGGAACAATGGTTTTACATCTCCTGCCACTG
The DNA here is from genome assembly GCF_047302305.1 of Neobacillus phoenicis. Lineage (NCBI taxonomy): Bacteria > Bacillati > Bacillota > Bacilli > Caryophanales > Bacillaceae > Neobacillus > Neobacillus phoenicis. The sequence goes on from NZ_CP154847.1 coordinate 5,088,289, forward strand.
CCACTCCACCTCTTGTTTGGAAAGCATCCCCTGCAATGACCGCTTTAGTCCGTAAGTCCAAAAAGGATAAAGATCCCGGTGTATGGCCAGGAGTTTCGATTGCTGTAAGTGACCCAATCAAGTCCCCTTCCTTCAATAGTACATTTGCTCTTGTCTTTAATTTTTTCGGAACCCCACCCTTAATTGGGGTGTTGTCTTCATGCGCATCAAGCGAACGGTCACCATTCATTAAGCGGTGATCGCGGATAGAGATATAAACAGGCACCTCAGGTAGCCTTTCTTTGATTGCATCCAATGCTCCGACATGGTCCTCATGTGCATGCGTCAATATAATCTTTGTAATGGGCTTCCCAATTTTCTCAGCAGCCTGTAGAATCCCCTTTGCACAGAAACCAAGTGCCGCATCAATCAACGTTAATCCTTCCTCTTCCTCCACTAAGTAGCAATTGACCGGGAACACATTTGCCATAAACGTCACTTGATACAAGTATCCATTTTTAATAATCCTCATTACGCCATCTCCCTTTAACTAATATCGTTAGTTTTATTTTAACTAATGGTATTAGTTAAAACAAGTTTTTTCTTTAATCATTTATATATTTTTATTTTTTCCAAAAGATACTAATAAGATTTCAATATGAAATGACTTAATTAAGTTGACACTTAATTAAGTGTGGACTAAAATAAAAGCATGATTGAAAAAGTCCTTCATGCATTAGCAGAACCTAGACGTAGAGATATTTTATATCTCGTCCGTGATGGAGAGCTTACCTCCAGCGCGATTGCTTCACATTTTGATATTTCAGCTCCAGCAGTTTCTCAGCATCTCAAGGTTCTCGAACAATCTGGACTAGTTGTTGTTCGGAGAGACGGAACAAAACGGTATTACGGAATTAGAAGGGATGGGTTTGCAGAATTAAAGCAATATATTGACCGTTTTTGGGATGATAGTTTACTTCGCTTGAAGGAAGCTGCCGAAGAGGAAGAAAGGAGAATCCAAAATGAATCAGACAAACAATGACATAATAACAAAAGAAATTTTTATTGAGGCACGTCCGGAAATTTTATTTTCCTTCTTTACCGATGCTGACAAAATGGTCCGTTGGATGGGAAGACAAATACTGCTCGAGCCAAAAATTGGCGGTAAATACCGGATCGATGTTAATGGCAGCGATATTGCCATGGGCGAATATGTAGAAATTGTTCCTTTTGAAAAAATCGTTATGACTTGGGGCTGGGAGAAATCAAAGCTTGTCCCTCCAGGCTCGAGTAAGGTTGAATTCCAATTGACTCCTAAGGAAAACGGAACGCAATTGGTATTAACTCACTATGATTTGCCAGCCGAAGAAATCCCTTCACACAATCAAGGATGGTCTCATTACATGCCTCGGATCAAAGATTTTGCGGAAGGCAAAGATCCGGGTGTAGATCCTTGGTCTGTTGTAGCTATGCACTAATTAATAAATAAACTTTAGGGAGAGGTAAAAAAATGACTAAAACAATTCATCAAGAAGTTGTATTTAATGCAAGTCCTGGACGCATTTTTGAAGCACTTACAGATTCCAAGCAATTCAGTGAAATGACTGGAGGAGCACCAACTGAAATTAACCCTGAAGCTGGTGGTACCTTCTCCTGTTTTGGTGGGATGATTCAAGGAAGAAACATTGAACTTGTTCCTGGTGTAAGGATAGTCCAAGCCTGGCGTGTTGCTAACTGGCCGGAGGGCGTATACTCTATCGCTAGGTTCGAATTAAAAGAACAGGGTTCCAAAACCCTTTTGGTTTTTGATCACATCGGTTTTCCTGAAGCTGAGGGAGATCATCTTGAGGCAGGTTGGGTAGCAAATTATTGGAACCCATTAAAAAATATTTAGATTATGCAAAAAGCGTATCCTTTGCCGGTAAAACCGTTAAAGCAACGGTTTAAATGGTCGATTTAACTTGCAGGACCCCAAAAAGGGCACGTGAATAAGTGTCCTTTTTGAGGTCCTGCTATCTTTTCAGTTAAAAATCTATCACCAAAGTCCCCGATTTAGCCCTAGAAACACAAGTTAAAATCACATTCTGGGCATTCTGTTGTTCTTCACTTAAAAAAGAGTCATAATGATCGACACCACCATCAACAACTTTCAGCTCGCAGGTTCCGCAGCGCCCCACCCGACAAGAATAGGGTGCTTGAATTCCTGCTTCTAGCAAGGCATCCAAAAGTGTCTGATCTTTTGCGACATGTATCTCTGCTCCACGAGTGAGTTGAGCGTGAAAAGGAGATGCATTCTTAGGTTTGGGTGGTGCAAACCGTTCAAGATGAATGCTCGACCGTGGATAGCCAAATCGAATCGCGGCTTCCGTAAAATCTGCCATAAAAGAATCCGGCCCACAGAAATAGACATGCGTTCCAATTCTATGCTCCAAAAGTGTGGTTTCCCGCAGTCGCTTCAGATCATTTCCTTTTGAAAAATAAAAATGAGATTGATGTGGGAAATTTATCTGTAGAAAATCGTAGAAGGCGCAAAGCTCTTTTGATCTTGCTGCATAGTGCAGTTCAAATGAAGCTCCTTTATCCTTTAGCTCCAGCATCATAGAGATAAAGGGCGTCACACCTATTCCTGCTGCATAAAACACATGGTGCTTTGCCTTAAAACTTAATGGAAAATGATTTCTAGGGTAACTGATCCTCAGCTTATCCCCTACCCTTACATAGTGATGCCAATAAATGGAACCTCCAGTGGATGACTCACTTAAGCGGATGGCGATTTGATAGCTATCTCTTGTATCTGGATGATTCGTTAAAGAATAATTTCTTTTCTTTCCATCGATATATGTAGTTAAATGTGAGCCTGCACTAAAGGCTGGTAGTAACATCTCTTCCACTGGGGCCAGTGTAAAGCGTTTCACCTGTGGGGTTTCTTGAATGATTGATTTCACATAAACTGGAATTGTTTTTTCTTTAAGCATAACAGCCCCTTCTTTCATAGTTTTGCGACATAGCCAAGAAAGGCATCGCGAAGTTTAGAGTAATGATGAGAAACCTCCAGTAATAACCCACAATGATCACAGTTTCGTTCTATCTGGCTCTTTTCCAAAACAGAGATCCCATGACACCTGCAGCAAAAGACTTGTATCTGTTGTTTTCCATAGGCAATATAATGTGCTTCTTCTTCCGAAAATCCCGCATCCTCCGCCATCAGTTTCAAATGTTTTAGACTATTCCATTCTGCCGCGGCATAGAGGAAGCTCCCCATTTTCTGCATACTGAGCCATTCCGAAATAAGGGTGTGGCTAAAATTATCTTTTACTATCTGAATCTCGTAGCTTATATTTCCATCTTTAATACCATCAATCAAGGGCTGTAACAGCTTCATGCCTTTTTCGTCCGCACAAAATAAGTAGTGGCGCTTTCCCGGTATAGGTGTAATATTCTCGCTCATAACTCTTCCCTGCTTTCCACCTGTTCCTTTAAGTACTCTAGGACTGCATCCCTGAATAAAGATAGCCCTTTATACTCGACTATATAAGGAGGCAACTCCTGAAGGACCTGATAAAACTGATTTAGCCATTCTGGTTTAGCTGCTAATTTTTCCAAAGGAAGTAAGTGGGTATGGATGGTAAAAAGAATTCCTCCTGTTCTGGGCAAACGGAATAATTTCTGAACCTCCACACGGAGATGAACAAACGCACCTGCATTTTCCTTTGTAACTTGTTTCCTTCCCTTCCCCCAAACATCAAAGGTTTCGAGGGAAGTATCTAGTCGGTTCCCGGCCATTAAGGACCAATTTTTTCGCCACCATGGATTTCCTGGTTCCAGTTTCAGTAGGAATTGAAGAATCCGTTCATCGAGTCCTACGTCTTTAAAGCCCGGGATCGGTTGATGAATCTCTTTAAAGCTCATTCCCAAATCAAATGCCAAAGACCAATTTGCCGGAAAACAGAGCTGGCCAGCATCTAGAAATAAGTCGCCATCTCGCTGCATCATAAAGATCAAGTCCTCTTGGACATGTCTGCCAATATAGTTTAGCGGCTCACATGGTAAAGTGGTCTCATCTCCAAAAATGAAGCTTTGCTTTTCTTGTAAAAGATGATTGGTAAACGTCCAGTTATTACCTTCTTTATCTAATCCAAATTTGTCAGGATAATAGCTTCCTAGATGCTCCATCACTAATTCAAGGATTTCCCACTGACCTTTTTTCGTATGCGGCAGGGATTGAAAACAACGTTCAGAGTGGACTATAAGAAGCTCACGCTTAAGCTCAATTTCCTCCTGATAACTTTGGGTAATCTCTATACTAATCGGATGATTCATTGGTACTGAGTTGTTAGAATAGCGATATACATCGGCATTAAATGGATATGGAAATGAATCCAAATCATTGCTCGGCTTCATAAAACCACCCTTTACTGAAAATTCTTTATTTTCATTTTAATAAAAAGGTACCATAAAAGGAAATAGGAAAAGTGAGAGCTCAGAAATTAGATAAACTAATTTTCAAAGAGTGTGGTTTTGTTAATTCGCTGATATAAATGATAATTCGCTGATATATTGGTAGATTCGCTGATAAAATTAAAAATCCGCTGATAAATCCCCGAAATTCGCTGATAAATTTTCAAAGCGTACAAAATTTAAGAGAAAAGCAACTATATATCATAAAGTTAACTGCCAAAAAACAACAAAAGCGCCTCCTTCACGACATTTTTACCGTGACCGAGACGCTTTTATTATTAAAATCTTTGTTCTTCACTTTTTTCAATGTTTACTCTGTTTTCGTACCAGTTTGTTACTTGTGTCAGGATCGCAAAGACAAAAAAGAAGTTCATTGCCCAAACGTTAATAAAAGGGGCGATGCCGCCGAATTCAATTGTTTCGTACCCTTTTAACTTAATTACAATCATCGATTCAATAAAAATTAACACAAAGCCAACGATCCCCGCAACAGCCGCTCTTACCACCTTAGATCCCCCTTATCCTTCATCAACTCGATCGAATTTTTGACAATTCCGTGAACATCCTTAGTCCCATTATATTGTATTTTTCTAACAATCAAAAGCCTAAAGCAAAATAAAAAAAGGTGTCAGGCACCATGTGAAAAATACACATGGTGCCTGACACCGATTATTTTAAAACTTTACCACCATATCCCATGACGTTCCATCTACGCCTATCTGTTTAAAGCCAAACTTATGATAGAGGTGAAGAGCCGGATTGTTTGGGTCCACACTTAAAGAGACCGCTTCATACCCTGATTGCTTCGCGATTTTTAACATCTTACCTAGAAGGGCCTTTCCTAGTCCTTTTCCTCTGTACTCTGGAAGGAGAGCCATTCCTAATAAAGGAGTTTTTTCATCCACATAGCCATAGGTCTTATTCGTGTCATCAAATAAACGAACCCACACTGCACCAATGAGCGTCTGGTCGGCATCCATCGCAATCAAGGCGATGTCCCCTTCACGTCCCCAGCCTTCCATGGATTGAGCGATATGCGGTTCCTTTAGAATGTCTCTCGAAGGTCGAGGTTCTCCTTCAGGAATGAAAATTGCTTGGTATAACATTTCCCAAAGGAATTCTTCGTCCTCTTTTACTCCAAGTCTAATTTGATAGTCGTTCAAGTGCATCCCCCTGTTCTACTTCTTTTTGTTTAATCAGATTCAACACGTGCTTTAAGCGTATGTCACCCATTGAAGATAATCTTAAGCAATAACCTGTGAACTCTAAATGGGCTGTAACAGAATTAGGGACAACTACACAGTTTAATCCAGCAGCTCTAGCCGCTTTTAGTCCATTTAAAGAATCTTCAAATGCAAACGCATCCGTTACAGCAACACCTAATGCTTCAACGGCTTTAACATATAATTCAGGATCAGGTTTTACCTTAGACACATCATCCCTAGTTTTAATCACATCAAAATACGAAAAAATATTTAGCTTTTTTAAATAACTCTCAACCCACTCACGGCTCGAGCTTGATGCTAAGCCAATTTTCACCCCTAATTCCTTGGCCTCCATTAAATAATCCTCTACACCGTCCCTTAAAGCAGGCTCACCCATTTTTACAGCAAAGAGCTTATGTGCCGCATCTTTTATGACAACTGATTCAACCGGTGAAGGAAGGTTTTTTTCAATATAAGAATATAAGTCTGCATCATCGGTTCCTATCACTCTTGCAAACTGTTCAACAGATAATTCTAACCCATGGTTATTTAAAACCTCTTTAAAAGACTCATACCAAACTGTCTCCGTATCAACAATCAATCCATCAAAATCAAATACTACTGCTTTCATTAGCAATCACCTCTCTAGTGTTAAACGTAAAAAATCAAAAAAAGTTTCAATTTGCAGTAAATGCAAGGTTTATACCAAGTCCTAATAGAACCAGTCCAGTGATTCCTTCCATTACCTGTAAGACTCTTGGCCGTGTCATCCATTCTTTCGTTCTTACTAAAAAGAGAGGTTGACTCATAATAAGCAGTCAACCTTTTTAAAATCAGATTAATTTCTCATAACAATAATACGTTTCATGACCTAATGGTTTTGTCGCTATAAAAATCTCACCCTTTTTTATGTACCCTCTATTCTCATAGAATTTAAGTGCACCTGGGTTTCCAGAAAAGGCGTCGAGGCGGATTCCGGCATACCCTTTTTCCTTAGCATATGCCTCAACAAACTCCAGCATTTTCCCACCGTATCCGGTTCCTTGTGCCGAAGGCTGTACACAGAACGAGTGAAGAATTAAGACCTTGCCCTCAGGTTCGCTCCATTTCACCTCTTGCCATTCTGGAAGCTGCCATTCATTGAGGACCATGGCCCCCATCACTTGACCATCTACACGATAGACAAACATTTCTCCCTCATTAACGACCCATTCCAAATATTCTCTGTTAGGATACTGGTCATCCCATTGAAAAATTCCCTTACTAAGAAGATCCTTTTTACAAGCTTCAAATAAATCAATGATAGAACCTAGGTCCTCTTTTGTACCTAGTGTTACACTCTCTTGAATCATGATGACACCCCTTTTTATCAGTCGATCTCTCACCCTCATTTTAACATAATATTCCTTTTATCCTCCCAGCAAAAAAAGAGCGTACATGCTCTTTTTTGTTGAAGCTTATTTTATTTGAACTTTCGTTTCTCCCTTAATCCATGCAGGGAAGAAGCTGAGTTCAAAGGAAATTGGATTCATCACCTTTTGTAACTCAGGAATTCGGAGCCCCAACTCAATTACTCGCTCATCTCCTCCTTTAGGTGACATCGATGATTCAGGGACCTCGACTATATTTCCTTTCCTGTCTTTTGCTTCACCAAACGGAGAATAGTGAAACTCATTCTTTGTCTGCATTGTTAGCATGACTTGTTCGCCATCTACTATTAAATTGCTAAAAACATTTTCTTTCGGCTGTTTGAGAATTTGTTTCTTCTGCGTATCAATCATGACCATGGCCTCTTCTTTATCCACTGCCTGAATTTTATTGAAAACTAGATACAATTCTTTTGGCTCCCGGAAGTAATTACTCTGCAAGTAAATGATGGCTTCATCATCAGAAATTTTACTTGCTGACACTCCATTTGCAATTTTGTTCCATACTTCCCCATTTTCATCAACCAACCGTAAATCATCGAAGTTTAATATCTTTTTCGTATTTCCATGGTCCATTTTGATGTGAACGGCTACCCTTAGTGGGTAGATGGTAGTGTCTAAGAATGTAATTTTTTGCCCTTCGATGGTAACCGTTTTATTTAACTGGTACGTTTTCTTTTCTTGTACTTCTTTTTTTAACTGAAACGGGAGCACAAAGTCTTCTGTCTGTGTTTCCCGTTTTACTTTCACTTTTAGTTCAAGTTCTTTAGACTCTAGTGGTTGCGCCAATCCAACCTCAAGTGTACCGGTCGATATGCTTTTACCACTGCCATCAGTATGCACTTCTCCACTTGAGTGCGATAAAGACCCCCAATTTAGTGATTGCCCATCTTTATAGTTTAACCTGGGCTCATCGATGTTGAGCTCCGTATCCTCGTTATCCGATTCAACGGTATAAAATAAAACTAAGCCATTTTCATCTGTAATGGCACCATCTATCGTGAACGTCATGCCATTTTTTTCTTGGGATACCCCTAATTTTTCATAGTAGTCATTCTCAACTGCCAGCATCTTTCCTTTGTCATTACGGATCAACTCGACCAATTTTTCCATTCCAGGAATCACCGTAATATAATTGGCGAAAGCTGGAGAGAGGCGAATAGAGGAGAAAAAACCTATAAGAATAAAAGCAGCCAATCCAATACTAATGACCCATTTTTTCATGAGCGGTTTCCTACGTTTCTCTGCCTTCGCTTTCATAAATCCATTTAGGATAGCTTCATCTAACAACTCCAATGGAGCTTCAATATTGTCATATGAATTTTTATAGTTTGTCAGTTGGCGTTCTTCCTTTTCATACATGCAAATCACCGCCCTTATCTTCTAATTTTTCGCGAAGTGCCTTTAAGGCTTTATTAAGCCACGTCTTCACCGTTCCTTCTGGACATTTCATGGTTTGGGCTATGTCTTTTATTTTCATATCATTAAAATATTTTAGAGTCAGAACTTCTCTAGAACGCTCATCTAAATCCAACATGGCATCCTTTAATTCCATTTCAGTATGGCTCTCTGTTTTACCTTGATGGATAAATGCATCATCCCCTAAAATTACCCGCTTGTTCTTTTTTACCTGGTCATTACAATAGTTAATCATAATCCGAATAAGCCATGTTTTGAAATAAGCTATATCTCTGACTGAGCTCATGCTTTTATAGGCTCGGTATGTAACTTCCTGAATGGCCTCTAACGCCTCTTCTTCATTCCTTAAGAATGAAAGTGCTGTTTTATATAAATCTATTTTATATGTCTGAATCAGCCTTAAAAAAGCTGTATCATCCCCTTTAATAGCAGCCTTAACTATTTGTTCATCTGCACTCAAGTTCTTGCCCCCTCACGTTCTTATACATTTAAATATTAGACTAACGAGGAGGAAAAAAGTTTTTATTTTAGTTAAAAATGTGAAAAAGAGGTGGGATTCTACAAAAATGGGAAGGAATTCTACAAAGTCGAGGAAGAATTCTACAAAATTTCAACTTATTCTACAAATACAGAAGAGAATTCTACAATAATTGGAAATCCCTTTCCAATCCACTAAGAGTCCATAAAAAAAACTCGCCAAATGGCGAGTAGAAAAGTATATTTTGAATTCTTGTTCTAGGATTTTCTGTGGCCAGGATAGTATCCGCCATGCCCATGGTGATAACCATGCCCTGGAATGTAAGTGCCGTGTCCATGGTGATAGCCATGTCCTGGATAGTAACCACCGTGCCCATGGTGATAACCATGTCCTGGATAGTAGCCACCGTGCCCATGGTGATAACCATGTCCTGGATAATAGGTGCCATGGCCATGATGATAGCCTTGTCCCGGGTTATAACCGCCTTGGCCATGATGGTAACCTTGTTGTGGATATTGTCTTTCCATTTCTAATCGCCTCCTTGCTTGTCATTGGAATATAGTATGTCTCCAATGACAAAGAGGTTTAGATGCTTGCCCTTTTTATCCTTACTAATTTTACCTATAATTAAGGAAAAGCCAAACCACAAGCTCCCATGTACCCTGTTCTTTTTACAATCTAGCCTGGTTCCTTACTTTTAACAACAGCCTTGTTACCCAAAAAGCGATAAACACAATCACAAGGTCTATTAGAAATAGATAAAATTGGTTCATTCCCATTCTAAATTCCACTAACCCAAGATATCTCTCACTAGATGCAAAGCCAAAAGCAAACACTGCACTTAATAAAATTGTATATAGAAAGAAGTTTTTCTTATGATTTGTACAATATTGATAGACCAGCAAGAAGCCAACAGGTAATACTGATGCAGTCACATTTGTCGCATTTGGTAAGACTGGAAGTAAAAAATATTTATGAACAAAGAACCCCCTATGTCCAAGTGCAATATCCAAATACGCCCATAGGATGTGTACGGTGTATCCAAAGAAGAATATTTCAAATATCCTCTTCCTATCAACGGTAAATACCAGCAGGATTAAGGGAAAAAGAAGTAAAGAAAGGACTAGCCAGAACTGCCAGTTTCCAAAATTGGAATATTGATTCCAGTAAGAAGAATACGCTGAGTGTAACTCCACTTTTTGTTCAACTATTCGCTCCCATTGCTGCTTGTAATCCACGTGGTGTACCTCCAAACCTAGACGATATGTTTCACTTAGGTTCCACAATCATCCAATTTATATACATCCTTCAAATTCCCTCTACTTTTTTCTCAATATTTGGTATTTTAGTATTATAGAAATAAGATAAGGCAGGGGAGCGAATTGATTACTAATTTCCATGAATACGACCATTATTTTTTTATGCAGGAAGCTCTAAAGGAAGCAGAAGAAGCAGGGAAACGTGGAGATCGGCCCATTGGCACCGTTATCGTTCACAATGGCACTATCATTTCGAGAGGATCTAACAGAATAAATACCAAGGATAGTGACCTTGAGCATGCAGAAATTAATGCGATGAACGCATGTGCTTCCTACTTACGGAAACATGCCCGTGAATGTATTTTATATACAACCGTAGAACCCTGTGTCATGTGTCTTTCTACTCTCGTACTTGCGAATATCCGTAACGTTGTTTATGCAGTAGAGGATAAATATATGGATATGGCTCAATTTATTGACTCAAGCACATACATTAAGAAACGGTTGCATCATTACCTTGGTGGAGTGTCCGCAGAAGAATCATCCCAAATTCTGAAGACCCATTCACCCTTTATGGCAGAAGTTGTTTTGAATGGTAGAATCCCTTCCTAGCATCTTCACAACATCCACACAACTTCACTATAAGTTCTACACAAGTTTTCTATAAGATAAGAGTAACTTAATTAGGAAATGGTTCGAAGAGCTCATTTCTTAAAACTTCCCATAATTTGATTGGTGCCTGACACCAATCTATTTTTTTGCAAAAAACCCTCGCTGTTGTTCAGCAAGGGTTAAATTTTTAGCTTATTGTTGTTTTAGCAAAGGATTGGCTCTCTGTCTCGAATGGGTTTTCTTCAATTTCAAATCCAAGGTCTTGAATCAACTGATAATCATCGCTTGCACATTGTCCCTGGGTGGTTAGGTAATCACCAACAAAAATGGAATTAGCAATAAATAAACCCAGATTCTGCAGCGAGCGCAAATTGAATTCACGTCCTCCCGAGATTCGAATCTCCTTCGTCGGATTGATAAAGCGAAATAATGATAAAATCTTCAGACAGCGAAGTGGTGTTAATTCGTTTAGGTCCTCAAGCTTCGTTCCCTGGATAGGATGAAGGAAATTTACCGGAATAGAATCGGCATCCAAATCCTTTAAGGCAAAAGCCATGTCAATAATATCTTCATCTGTTTCCCCCATCCCGCAAATCACACCGGAACAAGGAGAAATCCCCGCTTTTTTTATATTTTCAATCGTGTCGACGCGGTCCTGATAATCATGCGTAGTTGTGATGTTCTCATGATGATTCGCACTGGTATTAATATTATGGTTAAAACGGTCAACTCCAGCGGCCTTTAATCGATGTGCCTGCTCCTCACTCACTAATCCCATACAAGCACAAATTTTAATTTGAGCAACCTCATGTTTAATTTCCTGTACAGCGTTAATCACTGTATCTACTTCATTATTTGTCGGTTTCCGTCCACTCATCACAATACAATATGTACCTATTTTATTCTTATTTGCTTCCCGGGCACCATCAACAATCGTCTGTTTACTAATGAGTGGATATCGTTCAATTTCCGTTTTTGCTTTAATAGATTGCCCACAATAGCCACAGTCTTCTGGACACAATCCACTTTTCGCATTGATAATTAGGTTTAGTTTTACTTTTTTTCCGTAATAATGTCTGCGGATTTCATAGGCTGCATTTACAAGTGATAAGATTTCTTCATCTTTTGCTAATAAAATTTCCTTAGCCTCATCTTTTGTTGGGACATACCCGCCAATTACGTTTGCAGCAAGCTTTGACCAATGCATGTAATCACCTCTTTTTTATTTGTTAACCAAAATATAATATTGGTTAACAAATAAATTATAAATCATGCATTCTAGGAATTAAACATTCTATTGCTAAAATTGGATATATTAGGTATAATTTCCTATCCCCACTTTAGAAATCTCCACAACTTCCACATAACTTCCCCCTAAGTTCTTCACATGTTTTCTTTATGATAAAAGTAACTTAATTAGGAAATAAGTTCGAGGAACTCATTTCTTAAAACTTCCCATTTTGGATTGGTGCCTGTCACCAATCTATTTTTTTGCACAAAAATATCAGCCATCACACGATGTGATGACCGATATTTTAGGATTTATTGTTTTAGTAGACGCCTACTTGTGACCATGCAGAGGCAACTGCATTATATTGTGAACTGCCTGTACCATACAGATCCGCAGCTGCAGCAAGAAGTGATGCACGGGCATCTTTAAAATCACTCTGTGGAGCAAGGTACACAGTAAGAGCACGGTAGTAAATTTTCTCAGCAACAGAAGTACCTAAGCTTGAGATCGTTAAGTATGCAGCTTTGTTTGGAATACCACTGTTTGTATGAACACCGCCGTTATCGGATGTAGTGTTAACATAACCGCTCATATTTTCTGGCTGACCATAAAGGCTAGGATTTGAAAGACTGCGAAGTGCATCACCTGCTTTATTTGGCGTGTATACATCTTCTCCCATTAAATAATCACCTTTGTCTAAGAATACCCCAAACGTATCAGAAATGGACTCATTCAGTGCTCCTGATTGGTATTGATATTCTAAACCAGCCGTTCTTTCTGTCACAGCGTGCGTTAATTCATGTGCTACGACATCAAGGGCACCTGATAATGGTCTAAAGGTTGTCCCATCTCCATCACCATATACCATTTGGGAACCATTCCAGAACGCGTTATTGTAATTTCTGCTGTAATGAACTGTCGAACGAATCGTTGCACCATTGTTGTCGAAGCTATTACGATTAAAGGTATTCTTGTAGTAATCATATACCTTACCCGCATAGTAGTTAGCATCTACATCGGCACCCTGTGAAACAGCATTAAATTGATTATCAGGATCAACAGAATAGTTACCTGGAAGAACTGTTCGGCTTGAGGCCGTTCTTGTCTCAATCACACCTGACATTGGTTTTGTTACATCATATAAATAATAAGTGCTGTTTGAATAATAAGTATTAAACGTTTTATAGTCTCCTAACACCCCATAGCCAGATCCTGTTGTTGCACCATCTGCTACAGCATTATATGAATTTAGGACGTTACCATTTACGGCATCCACGTAAACTACCCAGTTAGCCGGATATGGTTGGATGAATTGAAGGTTCGTTTTATAAGCAAGGTAAAAATCGTTCGCTTTTTTATAAACTACTAATTCTGCTTTTTCAGCCGTATCTTCAAATTTTGCACCCGTTGGTCCCGCTTCTGCATTTGTTATCGTTTCCTCTTTTGTTACATTAATAGATTTCCAAGCCTTCTCTAGAGCCACTCCCTTAGAAAGCTGTGCTTTTAACGCACCTTTGAAATAGTTTGCTGCTTCCGGAAACACATCCCCATTCACGGCTGTAACGATTCCATTTTTATCGGTATGCACTTTGAATTTCGCCCCATCGACTGGAATTCCTTGAACAGACTGAACAAAATTGTAATGCGTGCTGCCAAGCTCGTCCGTCTGAACATCTAGTAATGTCAAATCTTTATCGGAATCTAATTTATATAGACTTTTATTCTCTTTTAAAAATTGCTTTACTGCAGCTTTGTCTTTATACGCTTTAGTAGATAGTTTTCCATGAACGAAGGATGGAACAGCTTGTGCCTTTTTCCAGTTTACCTTTGCATCCTTACCAAACTGACTTGCATCTTTCGTAACTGTAACATTGTACGGAACTGCCTGCGCCGCAGCAGTAATCGGTACCACAGTCCCCATCGTTAATCCCAATGCTAAAACAAGTGACGTGCGTTTCTTCATAATCTCCCAGCCTCCTAATAATTTTATTTGTGTAGAATTTTCAAAATTATCATATCACGGAGAAAACGAACGCATAATTGGGAAAAAAGCGGCAGATTCGGCGTCAGTCACCAATAGTTAACTACATCTTTACTGTAAAAATCCCAACACTTGTTTCATTTATGGCGTTGGGAAAAATTAAGTTTATATTTTTCAAGTCTATTATTCCCTTCGTTAAAAATAGGCGGAAAGGCCCGAAAAATTTGGGGTTATTGTGCAACAACATTTAGGATAAATTGGATGATTTGGTAGATTAGAAGCCCGATAATACTTAACACCGAGATCGCTGTAAAAATTCTTCTCGGGTTTCGGTACCATTTTGGCAAATGTGTAATTTGTTTAGGAGATTGGAAACCTTGGACGATATCGGTGTGCTTGATTGCATCATTAAAAGGGGCTCTCTCATCCTGTAAAACCTGCTGAGCCTCATTCTTGTCATGTTGGTGGGAATCATTTTTAGATAGATTATTGGAAGAGTTGTTCATTGTCCAGCACTCCTTTTTTAAGGTGGGCATCGTATCTTTTCACTATTATAACATTATTTTACTATTATTTACCATTTTATTAATGTTCCGCGTAGCAACGTCCCCTAACCACCTAACCACCGAAAATTCATTTCAACGGGCACTAGTCATCCGTTGCTCCATTAACAAAGGGCTGTCAAAATGACAGCCCCCGAGCTAAACATGATCCACCCATTACAAGGTATGTTTGAAACATGTTTTCTGCGCTTATCTCAAATCAATTTTTATTGGTTTTAATTCCAGTGATGGTTATCTTTACTGCCTACTTTCCCTTAATAATTTTCCCTCGGTCATCTGCCTGTGGAGGTTCCTCCATCCAGCCATGTTTTATCATAATGTTTGCCCCATCTTCTGCGTATAAAGCTATTTCAGTAATTAAGGAGGCATATTTCATGCCAACATCTCGTCTTGGACTTGCAGCCATTGCCATCCCGTAATTTCCTACCCCAGTAGCAATCATTCCAGCGACATTAAACATAATCAGCTTATCCGAAAAAGCTGGAATAGTCGAATCAGTTAATGCCGAATCCCAGCTCATTGGAATCGGCAAATCTTCTTTTCTAAAAAAATCACTAAAGATGTCAACATGCTTTTGGGCAACCTCCATTCCTCTCATTAAGTATTGCTTTACTTCTATTCTTTGTGCAATCTGTGCATACCCTGTTATGAGTGTTTTCCCAATAGCATTCGTTTGAACATTTAAAAATAAATGAGTAATTTCCACAGACGTTAAGGGTCTCTTATGACCCAAAAACCCTGCTAAAAAATGTTGCTTTTTTACAAAATCCACTTTATCGGGAATCGATATGTATGGGGGCCTAATATAGGTTCCTTGTTTAAGCATTAAGTCTCTAGTAAGATCCTGAAGCTTGACTCCAATCTTTAGAACCCTTTTATGCAGCTCGACCATATCCGGACGTGTAGCAACACCGAGTGCTGCCTGCACTGCTTGCTGCCATAGCTAGGATAGACATATGTCTTAAAAACATTTACACAAAGGTATCTGAAAAAAGCCTTGGCGCTTTCACATCGACATCTTGATCTGTAAAACCAACGGGAATAGGAAAGAACTCTTTATTAAAGATTTCCTCCATTATGGAAATACTCCCTTTTGCTTCCCTTAAGACAAATTCACTTATTGGAAGGACTTCCTCATCTTCCACTTTCTCTAAAAAATATTTATTTACGCAGATAGTAATAGTATCGTTCAAATATTGTGCCCACAGTCCAGACATTTCCGCAGCCGTCAAACGAATCATTGATTTATCTTCCATGTTAATGCCCTCAAAGTAGAATGTTTTTCCATTAGTATCCACTCTAGAAAAAGAATTTATGATAACGATAATGTTCTACAAAAATAAATGTAAAAAACAGCTATCTATGACAGCTGTTCACCGTTTACCTCTACATCCAGTTTCTACGCTGCTGACCACACGTAAAGGAGGTCCTGACTTTCATAAAGTCGTACATAAGTGCTGCTTTTCTTCCCTTATCCGTCTGTCTATTTCTTTTGTCATAAAGACAATCCATAAATTCACGATCACATTGACAGCGGTCTCCTCCCCTACTCAAACAGCGATCATGATATTTGCAACAGGCATCTACATCATTTATCGGATCACCCGGTCCACTACATCCAGGTCCACACCATCTATATTCCCGAAACAGACAAAATGAAAACGGTCCACTACTTCTTCTATTTTGCAAGCTACTCACCTCCAAAATACTTCTTGTGTTTTCCAACTAAAGCTATATCAATATATAATAGTATATGAGGTATAAAAAAAAGTGAGTTGGCAAAAGCCCGTACCAAAGAACCGTCATCATGAAATCCATATAAAAAAAGTTATTAGGAATACAAAAAACTTATTTATATAAACCCTCACTTAGTTGTGATAAGGTTCTCTTGGATTTTTGAGAGATACTCACTCCCTCTTAAAAGTAAAATGTTTTGTTCTTAATCGAGTAACCAGCAAAAGTAAATAAGCGGAGTTTTTCCGGTTAAATTTAAAATGGAGCTCGTTTCGGGGTAAATAAGCGGAGCTTTTCCGCTTATGCCAAGTAAAACCTCCCCTTTTTCACATTTTTCGAGTCAATAGGCGGAATTTCTCCGCCTATTTAAGCTTTTTTTAATACAAATTTCTAATTAAGCGGAATTTTTCCGTCTATTTATCAGTTCGGGTGCATAACCTGATCCCCCAACCGATAAGTGAGGATCCTCTTTCACAACAATGATGTCAATCGCTATGTCAAAGTTACTGAAATTTCGTAGAAACCTTGATAAATAAAGAAAAAGACGTATGCCAATTCATACGTCAATTCTTGTGTCTATTAATAAAAAAGTACCCACAGACGGAACCCTTTATATTTTGAATAGAAGCTTTTTATACTTAGTTACATATACTTACTTTGTTTTTGCCAGTATTCTTAGATTGATACAAACCTTCATCTGCTCTGTTTAATAAGGAATCGATATTGTCCTCAAACTCAGACTCGGCCACTCCAAAGCTTGCAGTTAACCGGCCGACACCTTGGAACTCGTGTTCTTCCACTCTTTCTCTTAAGTAGTCTGCAAGAGCAACAGCGTTATACCCTGAAACATCGGAGATGACAATAAATTCTTCTCCTCCCCAGCGGCCCAAAAGGTCACGTGGGGAAAGATTTTCTTGGATCAGTTCAGCTAACTCAACTAACACAGAATCACCAATTTTATGACCAAACAGATCATTGACCTTCTTAAAATAGTCAATATCAAAGAAAATGATTGAAAACCTCATGTGCATCTCCCTAGAATCACTCAACTTTTGCTCCAGCCATTCATCAATTTGATGACGGTTAGCAATTCCTGTAAGCGAATCTAAATAGGCATGTTTTTTAAACAATTCCATTTTGGCATAAGCCCTAAACATATGCTGTGCGTAAAAAAGGACAATAATATAGACCAAATTA
Source organism: Neobacillus phoenicis (assembly GCF_047302305.1). NCBI lineage: Bacteria > Bacillati > Bacillota > Bacilli > Caryophanales > Bacillaceae > Neobacillus > Neobacillus phoenicis. The sequence continues at coordinate 5,105,832 of NZ_CP154847.1, forward strand.
GCAAAATAGAATTGCATTAAAGAATCAATAGATTCTGCGGAAAGTTTGTTTATTACCACTCCCCCGGCCAATAAGGTGATCAGGAAAATTCCTATGGAGTAGTACAGTCCTCTCCTCATCCCTAGTGTTAAGAAGATGAACATAATAATAATTGGCATCCAAACAATGAAGTCGCCTAAGGAACCACCAATTTTTAACATGTAATTGTAAATGGTATCGAAAAAAGTTGTTATATGATAGATACTTACTAACGCTAAATTAGATAACTCGCTAAATCGCACAAACCTTTTTTTATATACTAAGACCCAGCTGACTGCAAACCATATAGTCATTGTGTTATTGATAATAAAACTAAGTTTGTCCGATGCATCGACATTTTGCATGATAGTATTCAATATGAGGGCAATCAGAATACATGGGATCACCCACAAATATACACTTCTCTTAAGATCAGTAAGTGAATCATATTGTTTAGACATCGGATTTCATCTCCCCAACTAATCCTGTTGATTAGTTCAGCCTTAACCCGCAAAAAACGGAGAATTTCTTCGGAATTTGCTTATTCTACACTCATTTTAAACGATAAATAGTCGTTTTTATATAGCTTTATTGACCTATGATTGTAGTATTTTTGTCCAATTTGTCAAATAAAGAGGTATTATTATAGATAGGTTGCTCCTTGGCATTTAGAACAAAAGTAAGGCTGACACGTTTATGAGTCAGCCAAGAATTATGAATATTTTTCTTTTATTTTTAAACACTCTTTGAAAAATTTATCAGGCTCTTCAAAATTCAAAAGATGTGCAGAGTTTTCAAACCAAATAAATTCTTTATACGGAGCTTCCAGCGTCTCAAAATATTGCTTTGCTAATGAAGACGGTACTTGATAATCATGTTTACCTGCAAAGATATAAACCGGAACATCTAAGCTAGGGACAGATGTTCGAAAATCAATGTTCATCAATTGCGGCCAAATGGTTTCTAAGGATAATTTTCCAGCTTTCATGTAGGTAATCCAATCTTTAAGTGTATACTCTGTTCCAAACAGCATATTGGAATAAACAAGATTATACAGACCCACTCCCACAATCGAGCCTCCGAATGCCGACAGCCATTTTCCTTTTACATCGAGAAATTTCATATCAGCAGGATTAAACTCAATTCCCTCTAAATCCTTTATCGCCTTTGTTTTTCTCTGTTCATTCGCCTTTTTCAATGTAAACTCATACGAGAGTTTTTCACCATCCTGGAAATCCACTACTTGCCCTATTCCTATGTAACTATGAATATAGTCTGGTTTTTTTTGCGCAGCTAATGTCCCCAAGACCGATCCCCATGAATGACCCACTAAAAATAATTTCGGTTGATTAAAACGGCGTAATAAATACTCTATTAATTCAATCGTATCATTGAAGATGTTTTCAACGGTTAACTCTTCTTTTTTTGTTTCTCGTGAAAATGACAATCCGGAGCCACGTTGATCCCAGTTAACGACAACAAACTTTTTTTCTAGCTCCCGTTGAAATTTAGGAGCAAAACCAATTTGAGCCGATCCCGGTCCTCCATGTAGGAAAAGCATAATAGGATTGGAGATTTTGTCACCTCTTAGCAAAATCGTTTGTTTGACTCCGCCAATCATTACTTCCTCTAATGCTGCAATTGATTCAAACTCACTTATAATCTTCTTTGTTTTTCGTGTAAACATCTTGATCCCTCCAAGGGTTACAAACTAATTAATCCCAACATATCCATGATATTCCAAATGATATTATACAGCTTAAATACAATTATTTATATAAAATTAATGCAGTAATTCAAATTTATGGTAAATTTAAGTTTATAAGATTAATGGAGTGGTAGGTGACAAACATGTTAGAAAAATTCCTTGTTCACATGTCAGCGTTTCAACAAGAAAGGATGGTTAGAGTATACCTTCCGGAAAATTATGATTCGGAAACGAAGAAGTATCCTGTATTATATATGCACGACGGACAGAATGTTTTTGAAGACGAAGGTGCCATTAAAGGGGTATCTCTAGGAATGAAGGATTACTTAGATGCAAGCGGTTTACAGATTATCGTTGTTGGGATTGACTTAAATACCGAAGGAGAAGGACGAATCGACGAGTACTGCCCATGGGGACATGGTGAAATCAGCAAAGAAATATTAGGTTATACCAGTCCATCTGGAGGTAAAGGGGGCGATTACCTTGATTTTATAGTAAAGGAACTTAAGCCCATAATTGATAGTAAATATAGAACACTAGTAGAAGAGACTGCTATGGCAGGAATTTCTTTAGGTGGCCAATTATCTACTTATGCCGCCTGTAAGTACCCACATATTTTTAAAAGAATAGCTGCCATCTCTCCCGGATTTTATAGAAACCAGGAGGATATTGAAAATCTATTAAAGAAATCTGACTTATCCGTAATCGAAAAGTTCTACATGGATATTGGGACAAAAGAATTGGGTGAAGACGAAAAGATGAATCAAGTCTTCCTTGATTTAACTAATCGAGTTTATGAGATATTAAATGATAAAGTGGAGAACCTCCACTTTCAATTAATTGAAGAAGCACAGCATAACTATACTTTCTTTAGAAAAAGAGTACCTGATTTCCTTTCTTATTTATTTTCAGATTTATAATTCTCCATAAAAAAGAGACATAAAAAAGAACGGTATGGCTTTTGATTTGACATACCGTTCTTTTTAAAATGGTTTTAAGATCATTAGAGCAATAATGATTAAAAAGATTAGATTTTCTAAGTCTTCATATCGGAACAGAATTTTAGCTAATCGCCAATATTCTTCAGGAATTTCTTCGCCTTTATGCGATTCGAGTAATGCTTTAACAGGTCTTGACCTTGGAGACAAAACAAGCGGGCCAATCGCAAGAGCTGCTAGGAAGAGAATAAGGCTTATAACATACCATCCCATCTTGAACAAGCTTGGATTTAAGAGCCCCATAGCTATTCCAGTAATGAGTAGTAGGGTCCCTCCTACCATAACAAATATATGAAGTTTATGTCTGATCTTATATGAATGCCTTAATTCAGTCATGTTTTTACCCGATTTAACAACAGTTGTTAAGATAAAACCAGGCCCCATTCCCAAAATAGCTGAAAAAATATGAATGAACACAATTACTTTGTATAGAGAAATCACTGGTGCTCAACCTCCCATTTCCTACATGCTCCCATTTTACCATAAACTACTCATCATCAATCTGATATCTTATGATTTGACGTAGTTTTTATAGGGAGTTGTCATTGATTTATCACATTTTAAAGTGGGGAATGATTGAAAACTCGGGGTAACTCTGACATACGAAAAGACGACAAGCCCATAATTGGCTTGCCGTTTTAGTATCTATTCAGTTTGCAAAGGATGGTTAGTGATTATTTTGTTCGGCCTCAAATTGTACGGGGTCTGGAACCTCGCCTTCCTCCGCTAGTTCTTTATTGGTTTTTAATGATTCCATTTCCTTCCCTAGTTGTTTCACCTCATCCTCATCTGCTGCCATTGAACCATTGGGCTGTGGCTGATTAGGTCGGTAATCCTCTATATTTACTACATTGTTTTTCAAGTAATCAGCAATCTCATTTAGTTTACTATCTGCGGCCTCTCTAACTGGAATGGGGATCCTTTCTTCCCCATACAGGAAGGGCTTTCCTAGCTTCGCCTGATCAGGATCTTCTAAATATCGTTCAACCGGAATCTCTAACCAATAGATAGATTCAGTAGAAGAATCCCGCAATGCTGCTCTATATTTGACCGATTCACCTATACCCATCATTGAAAAACCTTGCTCTGTCATGATAGAATGTATGTCAGTAAACAGCATATTTTCAGAAACAAGTGCTTTAGCCTTCATATTCCTTCTCCTCTCCCTGATTCCTTTTTAATCGACCTAGTTGTCGATTAATCTTTGTTTACCCTGAATCAGGAGAGATGAAACAATAGTAAAACAGTTATGTTAATCACGCGGGTTGATTATCGCCAATACCTGATGATCTTCCCATTTACCATTAATTTTTACATTTTTTACAGCAATACCTTCTTTATGGAAACCAGCCTTCTCTAGCACGCGAATCGACCCAATATTATGGGGCATAACGCCTGCCTCAATTCTATGTAAATTCAATTGGTTGAAACCATAATCGACGACCAACTTTGCTGCTTCTGTTGTATATCCTCTTCCATTATGACTTTCATCTAAAAAATAACCAATAAACGCACTTTGAAGCGAGCCTCTCATGACATGAAATAGATTGATCGTTCCAATTAGCGTATCTTCATATGTGAAAATTCCAAAGTTATAGGACTGGTCATTTTCACTAAGCTCTTGATATTGAGGAATTCTCTCAAGCTGTGCCTCAAGTGTATAGAAATCATCATTTCTTTCCATGGAAAACCCTTGAAAAAAATTGCGATTTGCAAGCTGTAATTCAAACAATGCGCTTGCATCACTTTGAATAAATGGTCTAATATAAATTGATTCACTTTTTAACATATTCCGTTAAATCTCCTCCCGATGACTATTTTAGATGTAACACCATATGTTCATCGTTAAAATATTCTCCATTTACTTTTAAAGCCTTTTCCTCCAAGCCAAACGTTTTAAACCCTAACTTGGAATAGAGTCTCTTCGCTTTTTCATTACTAGCGGTGACAGATAAGTTAATTTTTTCAATGACCTCTATCATTTTCGCTTTGTTTATCGCTTCTGTAAGCAAAGCCTCACCCACCCCTGAGCGCTGTTTTCTCGGAGTGACATACATGGCAAAAATATTAGCCTTGTGCCCGACTTTTTCCGCTCTTTCCTGAAGTAACGTGACCACCCCAATTAGTTCTTCCCCTTCAAAAGCACCAAATGTATAATTACCTTCTGAGGTGAAGTTACGGGCTACTTGTTCAACAGGGTTTTCCCGTGTGACGGCCTCTTCATAGCTCGTTAAAAAAGCCTCTGGATTTTCCTTTAATGCTTCTAATCTCAATTCCCAATACTTCTCTGCATCAGCAGGAGTTAATAGTCTGATGTTCATACTAGGCCTCCCTTTCATAAAAGCTTTGCCATATAATATTCATCAACAAATTCACCGTCTATAATTAGGGAATCCTTCTTTATTCCTTCCACTTCAAATCCCATTTTCTTATACAATGCGACACCCGCTACATTTCGCGTAACGGTCGTTAGCTCGAGACGGCGGAAATTCCGTTCAACTGCCCAATCTTCCAGCTTCTCAAACAGCCTTGTCCCAATGCCCTGCCCTCTATAATCTTTTAAAATACCAATAACGATATATACAGAATGCTTATTTCTTTTTGCCGTGCCGCCTATTGCAAACATGTAACCAATTAATTCCCCATCGTTTTCAGCTACAAAAAAGGTAGAATTCCCGCTTTTTTGGAAAGAGGCTATTCTTTGTTTTAGCTGTTCAGGTGTAACTTGTCGTTCACCTGGTTCCATCAGCATAAAATCTGCTTCTGTTTCGACCTGCTTAATAAGCGATACCAAATTTTCGGCATCGGACTCTCTGGCTTCTCTGATATTCATTTGAATCCCTCTCCCCCTAATGTTTCTACTTTTAGTGTCTTGGTGCCCAAAGAATGATGGATGCACCAAGTAAGCAAATTGTCGCTCCAATCCAGTCGTACATATCTGGTGTTTTTCTATCAACTACCCATCCCCATAACACCGACAACAAGATAAAGACACCACCATACGCTGCATACACTCTGCCAAACGAAGGAAAGGCTTGAAAAGTGGCTATGATTCCGTAGAGCACAAGAGTAATGCCGCCTAGGAGTCCCCATGAAAGCGGCCTTCCTTCTCTTAACCATAACCAAATAAGATACCCGCCGCCTATTTCTGCTAATCCTGCAAGTATAAATAAAATGGCTGCTTTAAAAATGATCAACACATCCTGTAAAATTTTTTTGCCTTATTAATTTCTGTTCCTATTTCCACTATAAATAATGTTAAAAAAGACTGCCAGTAATAGCAGCCTTAAAGTACTTTATTTTTCATAATAAAAGCTTCAACAAGTTCCATTATCTCCTTCATCGCTTCAATGGATGCCGACGTATCATGATTGATTTCTAAACTATGGTCTGCTTTTGGAATAACAATGGCACTAATGAAAGGATTCTTCTCAAGCGCCGCTATCCGTTCTTCAACAAAGTGATGGTCTTCATCTCCAATCACATAAAGAGAAGGAAGTTCCGTTTCCAATAGGGCTTGGTACACCTGATCTTCTTTTATAAGCGGAGTTAACCATACTCCTACTGAATTTTGAAGGAAGGTACCTTGAGTCCATTCCATTGCCATTGGAATGGTTCCAATAGATTTACTTAATAAAATACATTGCTCATATCCTGCATCATTCAATACTGCTTCCACCACAGCTTTGACATCTTCATACATCCATTGCTCTTGATCTTCCTTAGGAAGCTCTCTGAAATGTTGATTTTTCACAAAGTTGTAATTGATATGTAGAACATCCACATGATTATGCAGACAAATCCCGGTTGCATAATGAAAAAGCGGCCGCTGCGTTGTATAGCCAAGTCCTGGCAGCATGATACAAATACTTTTACTAGGCTGTTCGCTACGGATCCAAGTATAAGGAATCGTTGAATTTTCATTTCTTATTACTTGATTCTCAATAAATTGAAACATTTTCTTCACCTCTTTGGTTGATTACTAGGATACGTAGTGGGAAAATCATTTTGGTAGTCCCAGCAAATAATAGTCGCACTATCTCGGCCTAAATGATCATGAACATGTTCCAAAAGATGCTTTACGCTGTGTTCCGCACTAGGAAGGGAAGGCTGTCCATAACTTTCTCGGTAAATATGGTATGGAGTTTCGTAGTATCGATTTCCGCATTCTAAAACCCCATCAGTCACCATGACCAAACGATTAATGCCCTTTCTAAGTTCTCTGATTCCGGAAGAGTAGCATGGTACCGGTTGTTCAAAGGTATTCACTTGGCCTATCCATTCATAAAATTGTCGTTGGTTAAGCGCATATTGCCCCAGCTTATGTAATTCTTCGTGAAGAAGATAGATAACACAATCTCCGACGGAAAACCACCATAGATATTTTTCTTTTCTTACACACAACAGGCATGCCGTTTCACCCTGAACTTGTTTACAAGCTTCTAGAAAATGCTCGGATTGAAAAATGGTTAGTACATGCTTTTCTAATGATACGAAGACCGTTTCCAAAGGCTCTCCTAAAATGGAACCTAGTTTTTCCGATTCTTGTAAAATAGTATGGATAACTAATTCCACACTTTCCGCACTGTTGTGTCCATCCAACACCATGGCAAATTCCCAATCCAGTCCCGTCATAACCAAAGCTCCATCTTCATTTTTAGAAGCTCCAGCCCGCTGATTTCCGCCATAGCGCCCTAATACTAAATGATCACATGTCTCAATTTTAATTTGGTTGATGCACGGATCCTCCTGGCCAATCCAATGCATTCTACGGAAATTTGCATGGTCTCTTTCTGCTTGCATATTAAACCTGCCTCTCTATAGAAAATACATGGATTTATCCTACAAATTTGATTTCAGCTATTTTACCACTTTCTTTAAACCCGATATTCTGATACACCTTATTAGAATCGGGGTTACTAATATCCGCATACAACATTGGTACAAGCCCCTCCGAATGAATAATTACACATAATTCTGCCACTAGCGCACTTGCATAGCCATTCTTCCGATGCATGACAGGAGTATAAACTGCATTAATCCGGGCATGTCTAGGTGAGCGATGGGAGATATTCGCCATAGAAACCGGCTTCTCACCTACGAGCCAAAGATACAAATTTCCAGCTTCGATCATCATTTTTGCTTTAGATCGCTGAGTACCCGCTTCCACAGATGAGCCAAATGCATCCTCTACAAAACCTGCAAGATAGTTAGCTACGGTATCTATGTCTTCTATAGCTGCTTTCCGAATTTCTCCTGGTACATTTACTGGTTTTATCACATTTGGACAATGATAAGATTCCATGGTCATTTCTGGCTCATAGCCAATTCCCCTCTTTTTCGAAAAGACCTCCGCAAACATTTCTGCAGTCTGAGGGTCCCCTGATACCCCAGGAAGCTGATTAATGTTTAAATAGTTTACTAGACTTTGAAGCATTTCCTTCTGTTCCTCTAATGGTCTCTCCTTTGAAACCCATAACCATGCCTTGTGCCCCTGCGTTTGTGCAAAAATCATCCTATTATCAGGCGTCTTTATGCTTAAAGAATCACTGCCTTCACTGATTCGATGGATTAGGTTATATTGTACTTCATCCGAGAGGAAAGAACCTCCATCACTCAATAACTCATCATTTGTAACAAGTCTAATAAACATCCATCGAGCCTCCTAATCTCATTGAAAGTATCCTAAATAAATTCGCCAAATTTACTTAACATCCTTCTTAAAATTATGTGATGGGGCTTATTATGTATTTCTTGAACCTTTCTCTCCAATTAAACATAGTCTGATAAATATAGACTTTCTTTAAAGGAGGTTATTATATGATTTGGTTACTTATTTTGTCTCCAATCATCATACTAGCTCCCATAGCGATTTATTTTGATCGAAAAAAAGGAGCCAGTAATCCTAAATTAGACTCTGAAAATTATCAGATGAATAAATCTTTAGCTATGAGAGAGTTTATTTTTATTACCGGCGGAGGCGACGGACCTGGTAATATTCAATAGGTATCAATAAAAGGCATCGAACTTAGTCGATGCCTTTTTTGGTCAATAGCGAATTAAGACGGTCTATTTTTATATATTGATACCGACATATTTCTGGAGAGTCTTCTTCCAGACTAGATAGCCGAATTCCATCGAAGATAATGTTAAGCCTAGCCATGCAAATAAACAGGATCCTGGGTAGACTTCAAATGCAGATGAATTCTGAAGCGCTTGGTTAGGTGCAATGGGTGGATTGTCTTTTTTTTCAACAACCATTTCCGTTACTTCTTGAATACCATCCATAGATTTCATTGCATCTGAAATGACACTCATTAATTCATCCTTTGAAAAATCCCTTATGGAAATCCATCCTCTAGAATCCACCTTGTACCGATGTTTCATAATGGTATCCTTTGACATATACTTTCCGATTACATAGCCATTCCCACTTGGGTGCAATTGTGTGGCAAGAACCTGTCCCTTTTGTTTACTTTCAGGATAAATGAAGTTCACTCTTCCATTGCTTATTTTCTTTTCCTTTAGATTAAATGAATGAAAAATAGTCTTCTTTTCCTCAAAAGATAACACGTCAAAGACTCCCTCCCAAATTTAATTAAATGTATTACTTTTAGTTTACCAATAATTGGACCAAAATTGTTGGCATTTCCTTGAACATAAAAAATGAAGGACAAAAGTTGGCTTGGCATCAAGAAAAATGTCCTTCATTCTGGCTATGAAGGACAAAATGTGGCTTGGCATCAAGAATAATGTCCTTCATTCGGGTTATGAAGGACAAAATGTGGTTGTGCAACAAGAAAAATGTCCTTCATCGGGGTTATGAAAGACAAAATGTGGTTGTGCAACAAGAAAAATGTCCTTCATCGGGGCTATGAAGGACAAAACTTTGCTTGGCACCTAGAAAAATGTCCTTCATCGGGGTGATGAAGGACAAAATGTGGTTGTGCAACAAGAAAAATGTCCTTCATCAGGGCTATGAAGGACAAAATTTGGCTTGGAAACAAGAAAAATGTCCTTCATCAGGGCTATGAAGGACAAAACTTTGCTTGGCACCTAGAAAAATGTCCTTCATCGGGGTTATGAAAGACAAAATGTGGTTGTGCAACAAGAAAAATGTCCTTCATCGGGGTTATGAAGGACAAAATGTGGTTGTGCAACAAGAAAAATGTCCTTCATCCGGGATATGAAGGACAAAACTTGGCTTGCCATCAAGAAAAATGTCCTTCATTCAGGCTATGAAGGACAAATGCTGTGAAAATTACGCTGCTTTTTCTACTACATCCTCATCAAGCTTGTGGCCTTCCCACTTTGTAATGACAATGGCAGCTAAAGAGTTACCAACAATATTTACACATGTACGTGCCATATCAAGTATGCGGTCAATACCAGCAATAAATGCAAGTCCTTCAACTGGAATACCTACACTTCCTAGAGTCGCAAGTAACACGACAAATGAAACGCCTGGAACTCCGGCAATCCCTTTAGAGGTAAGCATCAATACAAGAACTAAGGTAATTTGATGCGTAATACTCATATGAATGCCATACATTTGTGCGATGAATAATGCTGCAATCGCTTGATATAGAGTTGAACCATCAAGGTTAAACGAATACCCTGTTGGAATAACAAATGAAGTAATAGCTTTCGGACATCCGAGCTTCTCCATTTTTTCCATTATCTTTGGTAATACCGTTTCCGAACTTGCCGTTGTATAACCTAGAATTAATTCGTCCTTCAGATATCTTAATAAATTAAAGATATTAAACCCAACAATCTTTGCTGTTAATCCCAGAACGACTAAAATGAAGAAAATCATTGATCCGTAAACGACTAATACTAACTTTCCTAGTGGGATTAATGATGTAATTCCAAATTTCGATACCGTTACTCCGATTAAAGCAAATACACCAAGTGGAGCCAATTTCATGATTTGGTTAGTTACATAGAACATGGCATCCGCCGTACCTCTAAAGAAGTTGATAATCGGTTGACCTTTTTCACCAATCGCGGCTACACCAAGACCAAACATAATAGAAAAGAAGATAATTGCTAACATATCGCCATTTGCTAATGACTGTATGATATTGGTAGGTACGATATTAATAAACGTATCAGCCATAGAATGTGACTCAGTTTGTGCAGCTGTATCCACATATGAGTTAATATCCGTTTTCGTTAGGTGTGATCGGTCCACACCAGCTCCCGGTTGAAACACGTTTGCTGCAAGTAATCCTACAAAGATTGCAATAGTTGTAATGATTTCAAAATATAATAGGGTTTTTCCACCGAGTTTACCAAGTGACTTCATATCACCCACGCCTGCAACACCAACAATAAGACTAGCGACAACAATCGGAACAACAATCATTTTGATTAATCGAATAAATATTGTACCAATTGGCTGCAAGTATGTTTCCACATGTGGGTTACCATAAAAAATAGCCCCCAAAATAATACCTAGAGCTAGTCCAATAAAGATTTGCCAAGCCAAACTAATTCTCTTCAACTTCATCTCCCCCTTTTATATATAAAAAGTTGATTACTTATTATAATCAACTACAATTCCCGTTTTTAATAAAATTTGAAACCACAACTATTAGAATAACGATAATATGAAGAGTTGGCAACAACCTCGTCTCAGACACCGTTAATTGCCAATAACCCAACCCGATTTAATCAAACGTTTAATTAGTTTGGTTATTTTTTTAGAATAACATGTTTATTCTAATATATACATAGTAATTTCCACCTGGGTATTTGTCCCCTAAAAATCAAAAAGAGGTTGACTCGATTCCAAAAGATTTCACACCTTTTTTTGAGTCAACCTACATTATTTTATTCGCGTTTTTTCGCTACAATCTCAGTAATATATTTTGTTACATCTTTGATTTGTTTTTCAGTTAAAAGTTCACCAAAGGCCGGCATGGTATTTCCACCATTTTTAACTCTTTCCATGACTTTTTCCGCATCTTTTGCTACCTGGCTTAGCTGTAGGTCAGGTCCATTATGTCCACCTGTTCCTTCTCTTCCATGACAGGCTAGGCAATTTCCTTCAAATACCTTCTGGCCATCATCCACACTGGCAGTAGTATCTCCATTCTCCGTTTCCTTTTGGTCATTTGTATTTTCAGGAGTAGTCCCTGATTCGATGCTCCCATCTAAAGAAAAGGTCCATAAAGAGTCTCCGTGTTTAGAACCGGCTAATGCGTTTCCTGCCACTAAAACAGAGATATATTCCTTTCCATCTACTTCATAGGCTATAGGAGCTGCATTAACACCTGCATCTGTTTTAAATTCCCATACTTGATCACCAGTTTTAGCATCAAATGCAATCAGCCTTCCATCATTATGTCCTACGAAGACAAGGCCGCCTTTTGTGGTTAGTACGCCGCTATACGCACTGGCATCCCACTTTTGCTGCCAGGCTATTTTATTTGTTTTTACATCAATAGCCGTGATGGTTCCTCTTACAGGTGCATCCTGTACAGGTTGGATGATACTACCTAAATAGATACTTCCTTCCTTATACTCTTCTTCACTTCTTGTAAAAGTAGAATATTGGTCCGTTCCTAACACATAAAAGTATTCAGTATCAGGGTTATATGCTGAAGGAGGCCAGTTAGCTCCTCCAAACGTCGATGGTTTTACAAGTATAGGTTCTTCCCAATAAGGATCAAAAATCTTACCAATATTTCCTTTATAATTCTTTACTTCTTTCTTTATATCTTCTTCCGTTACAACCTGAGGGACAAAAGCATCACCTGTTGGAATGGGCTGAGTAGGCGATGTTTTTTGACGTTTATCCTGTGGTACAGGTGTTTCATCAATTCCTACTAACGGTTCCCCATTCGTCCGGTCGAGTATATAAACCCAACCTGTTTTACCTGCCTGTGCAAGAGCCTTTCGTTTCTTTCCATCCTTTTTAACATCGAATAAAATGACGGGATTTGGTGAATCTAAATCCCAAATATCGTGGTGAACTTCTTGGAAATGCCACTTATACTTTCCTGTTTCTGCATCAATGGCTACTATGGAAGCAGAGAATAAATTATTCCCTTCTCTTACACTTCCGTCTAAGTCAGGTGCGGCATTACCTGTTGAAAAATAAAGCAGCCCTAACTCCGGATCAACCGCCGGAGTTTGCCATACAGGTGCGCCTCCTCGCTTCCATGAATCAGTGTCACTAGGCCAGGTCTCGTGTCCACTTTCCCCAGGGCCTGGAATCGTATAGAAACGCCAAAGTTCCTTCCCATTTTTCGCATCAAAGGCGGTTACCCTGCCACGAATCCCATATTCACCACCAGAAATACCTGTATAAATTTTTCCGTTATAATAAAGAGGTGCGCTTGTAATCGTGTAGCCTTTTTTCCAGTCATCAACCGTTGTAGACCATACCTCTTTACCTGTTTTCTGGTCGAGAGCAACTAACCTAGCATCTAACAGCCCAACATACACTAGCCCATCGCCGAGTGCTACACCACGACTAGTCCAACCGCAGCAAACAGTAGTTAATTCGCTAATGTTCGGTTTATAAGTCCATAAGGTGTCACCTTTTTTCACATCAATTGCAGATACTTGATTCGCACCAGTAATGATATACATGACACCGTTATAAACGACGGGTGACGCCTCCCCAGAATACTTAAACTCTTGACCTGATCCGAGATGGGTAACCCACTTTCCTTTTAGATTTTTAATATTGGATGTATTGATTTTATCAAGGGTGGAGTAACGTTGATTAAATGTACTACCTCCATTTGTAATCCAATTGTCCTTTGGCAGCGCTGTCAACTGCTCGCTTGTAAATGCCGGAAGAGCGGGGTCCTTAACTTCTACTTGTGTGGTAGGCGGCTTTTCGCTGTCTGTAGGCTTTCCATCTACCTGTTCCTTTTCACCTACCGAAGTAAGAAAAAAATAGAAGAGGACAACTATCACAAAGAGACCAGTAAACCCAGAAATAATCCAACCATTTTTCCTATTACCCAACCGTACACCTGCTTTCTTTTTTATAGATTATAATAACTATAAATCTAGTTTATTATGATTATTCTAATGTAATACCCATTTCGGCACTCTAAATATCATAATTTTTTATAAATTTTAGTAGGAGAATCGTCCGAGTTCCACTATTTAAACAGAAGGCTGTGTTATTACTGAATGTTGATTTCACAGTATTTGAAAAATAAAGGGAAAAATTCCGCTTAAATTGGGAAATACCCTTATTTCCTTAAAAATAAGGGTATTTTTTCCCTTTATTTGATCCAAATCGATGAATTTTGTCTTAATTTAGAGCTGTTAAGGGGAATTTCTCCTCTTATTTCTGCTTATTAAGCTTACTTTTTATACAATAGAGGGAATTTCTCCTCTTATGATTCTCATACCTACACGAAAATCAACAATGTATGATAACATAGCCAAACAGAAAAAGAACCTTACTAAAAAATCAGCAAGGTCCAAAATAAATAATTTAAGCCCAGCAACTAGTGCCGGGCTCTATAAACACAACCCTAGGGGGGTTATCTAGTTAGTCGATGCTCAATGTAAAATAGTTTCACTTTCCTACAATTTTTTCCAAAGGCTTCTCGGTTATTCTGCTGAAGTAGGAACAGTTTGGATGTTTGCTACTTTCACTTCTTTTGAAACCAGTTTTGGTAACACAAAGAGATAATAGACCCCTACAACCATCAATAAGATACCAACAGCCCAATAAATAGTATCTACTTTTACGAATGCAGGGAAAATAAATGCGATGATCCCCAAGGATACGGAATGAGCCAGCATCATTAACGGGTCAACCCACCCTGAAACTCTCCCCATAAATTTGGGATCCACGAGCTCAGTCATCCAGCCTGACAGTGCCACATTCACTGGGGCAATGAGGACACCCATTATAAATACGATGGAAAGATAGAGCCATACATTTTCGACAGTTCCCATAATTAGGGTAAAAATACCACTTAAGATGATGCCCCCAATGATCACTCGATGAACTTTGAGTACCTTAATCAGCGGGCTTCCAATTCCACTCCCAAGTACAAAACCGATCCCTAAAAAGATGGAAAATAAAGAAGCATACTGCGCAAAATGTTCTGGGGCAAGTTTATATTTCATTGTAAAGAGCGGTAGAACAGCAAAGGCACCGTTAATAAGACCAAATACAAGAAATCCAGAAACAATGGATTTTAACAGTTTAAAATTAAGAATATATTTTAATCCTTCTCTAAAATCAGTGAGAACGGTAGAAAGATGAATATCCTTTATATGTGTTTTTCCATTAGGAAGCCGTGCTTCTAACGGAATGGAACAACTGCTGATGAGGAGCCCAGATATGATAAAGCTAACCCCGTCAATGATGACGGTACCCATTAATCCGATATAGTGATAGGAAATCGCACCCATTCCCATTCCAAACAACATAAACAAACCAAGTACCGTTTGGTTTAAGCCCGATGCTTGCATATACTGTTCTTTGTTAAGCACCCCCTGTAAAATACTCATTTCTGCTGGGGCAAAAAACTTTGAAACGGCGCTTCTAAGAAACAGGATCACAAATACTAACCAAAGGATATTAAAGTAAACAGCGACTAATAAAAAGCCTGTCAAGATGGCTCGAATCCAGTCCGTGTTAACGGCAATTTTCTTCCGATCGAGCCTGTCAGCAGCCACTCCTACCATAAAGAAAACAAGCAAAATAGGCAGGGAATACATTAGTTCTGCTATGGTTGCATAAAACGGCTGTTTGCTAAAATGATCTAATAAATAGAAGGCAAAGGCAACGTTACCAATCGTCGTTCCAAGCTGTGAAGCAAATGCGGCAAAAAATAATTTTGTGAAGACCGTATTTTTAAAAATAGTCATGACCATTCCCTTTTCGTTTCATCGACTTGTAAAACAGACTTTAATATTGATTTGAACAGTTTTAACTGTTCACTCACTCGAACGTTATTGCTGCCAGCTGCTTTTGAGTGAAGTAAGAGACCTTCAAAATAGGATGTAATCATTTTAATAATCACATCCAAATCCACACTTGGTTTAAACTCTCCGTTTGCGACACCCTTTTGTAAATAGAGTGATAAGCTTTCATGCTGCTTTTTGTAGTGGGTTTCCAGGTATTCACGTCGTTCCGACTGCTTCCATCCGCTGATGAAATACTCATATACCACAATTGGCAGTTCGTCTGAAGCATGGTTAAATTGCTGGTCCATCAGATCGATTAAGCCGCTCAGCCCTTGCCATACGGAAAGTCCACTTGTTAGAAGGTTATTAATTTGAGCCTCTGTTTCTTTATCATTTTCTGCGAGTATTGCTAGCATAATGTCTTCTTTATTTGAAAAATACAAGTACACCCACCCACGGCTCTTTCCTGTTTCATCAACGATATCCTGCATCGTCGAGTTCACATATCCCTTTCTTGTAAATACTACAATCGCTGAGTCGATGATATGCTTTTTACGTTTGTCTTTTTCACTGTCAGAAATTTTAGGTGACAAGGTAGGTCCCCTCCATAACGATAAAAATAAAACTGACATCGTTGTCAGTTTTATTATAATTCATTTTTTTCCATTTTCAATAACATATGGAAATTTATTTAAAAATAAAAGTAGTTATCGTTTTTTTAATCGCCTCTATAATCATGCATTAATGTTATTCTATTAAATAAAATATATTTTTTAACTAGTCTGTTATCTTATGTAAAAAATGTTATATTTATTATACTAACACCACTTTTTCTAACGGAGGAATTACTTTGGATCGGTTACAACAATTGCTAAATAATTTGGAAATTATTCAATCCACACATGCAGAAGATGCTTGTATAGTTTTAGCAGACACTGAAAAGGTCATAGGTTACATCCCTGGCAATACAATTGATCTTAAGATCCCAATTGGCGCTACTGCGGATAATTTTAAAGGGACTGTGACTCACAATGCTTTAATCACTGGCGAGCCCCAAAAGGAAGAACGTGATTCAGAAATTTTTGGTGTTGCCTATATTTCAACAGCAACCCCTATTATAGAAAACAATGAAATAATAGGCGTTATTTCTACTATTGTTTCAAACAATAAAGTGGATGTATTACGAAAAGGAGCACAAAAACTAACTGGTGTTAGTGGTGAATTAGCTACTACATCAGAAGAGGTAACAAAAGTAACGGAACAGATCGCAACTGAACTAAAAGAACTTGATGAAAAAACTACTTTTCTAAGAGATGAAATCAAAAAGATAGAGGAAATATTGGGTATTTTAAAGAAAACAGCAGCTAGATCCCGTATTTTGGGTCTAAATGCTTCAATAGAAGCTGTCCGTTCCGGGGAACATGGAAAGGGCTTTGCTGTGGTAGCTAAGGAAATAGAGAAAATGGCGGAAAATAATAGAGAAACTGTTGAAGGTGTAGAGCCACAATTAAAAGGGATGGTAGCTAATCTAGAAAAAATCATCACCAACATTCAACAAATTTCTTCAGATTCTCATGAACAAGCAATAAAGATGGAAGCATTCAATAAAGCGTTTGAACAAATTGTAAACACTGCTTCAGAGTTAAACTTCCAGGCAACCAGAATATAAAACCCGAAGGCATCCATTGCTAGGATGCCTTCTTTCGTTATATCTGTCGCAGTTATTTCCGTAATCTTAGCTTCCCTACCAATCACACAATCTCTTCAAAAAAACAACTAATTTAAGCCCGAGTTCCCCTTATTTGTTTCTTGAACTCCTCTACTTCAACAGTTGGCAGATGTGCTACTATTAAATCCACGGTCTCTTCAAGCAAAGTCTCTAAGTCTCTAACACTTTGTTCTGTTTGATTGTTAATAATGTTAAATATTCTTTTCTCTAGGTCCGCAGGCTTACGCTCAAGTTGATCGATGGTATAGGTAAGCCACTTAAACGCTGGGTGCACAACATACCTACCGTTTAATCCATGAAGGATTAGTAATATCTTTTCAATGCTGTCCGAGGCCACCTTCTGATAAATGAAGAAATCCCCTCGGTGGATAAACGCATCTCTCGCTGTCCATCTGCTGCTAAAAAACAGCTGACATTCTACCATTTTCACTTGCAATTCATTTGGATACGTTTGTACCCTCTTCTTAAGATCTATCACTTTTTCCAGTCCGAATAAGGGAATTCCATCTTGAATCGATGAAACAATCAGCTGTTTCTCAATTTCCGTCTCCATACTTACAGTTACATCACCTATGAATCTCTTAATAGTCTCGTAAAGAAAATTGCTAACTTCTATTTTTATCCCGTTAACGCTATATGCTTCTGACCACTCTTCATCTTCAAAATCAAAGAAAGATAAAATTTTTCCATCCAATTGTGAAATAGTCTGTTTCCGTTCAGCATCGGTTGGGCCATCTTCCCATAGCACATAAATTTCGATATCCGAGAATTCATCGCTCAAGTTTCGTGAAACCGAACCGGCCATCATAACGGAGATTACTTTGTTGTTTTTCCCATAAACCGTTGCTATATCTCTTGCTACCACTTCTAGTTGATTCATTCATTTTCTCCTTAAATATCACTTTTTCGGTGGACGCGGTCTTTTGACGAGTTCTCCGCCACAATTAGGGCATACAGCGTCCATTTCTTCCGTGCAATCATGGCAAAAAGTGCATTCGTAAATGCAAATATACGCTACTCCTTCGTCCTGTACGGATTTATTACATTTCTCACATATTTTTCTCATTTCCAAAGCCATCTCTAACACTCCTTTTTATGATTTTTCTTCATCAACTTTGCAATTTGCAGCTGGTCGGATTCTTGAGAGAGCTCTAGCTGCTTAATCACCAAATCCTGACGTTCGACCGAATGGTTTTGACTTAATTTTGCTTTTCCTTCTATTTCAGTAATTTTGATTCTAAAAGCTACAATTCCTTTACTCATCCCATCAATAAAGTTTCTATCAATCTCTTTGAATCGATAAGAGCTGCCTGGCTTTTCGTACTTATCTACCATGCTAAAAAGAGCATCATAGATTTCTTGTTCCTCGTGTAAAATCTCCACTTGTCCGTAAACATGAACCGCTACATAATTCCACGTTGGAACGGCTTGGATGGATTCGTACCAACTAGGGGAAATATATGCGTGGGGCCCCTGAAACGTAACGAGTACCGTCTGATTTTCAATGTCCTTCCAGTGTTCATTCGGACGAGCAAAATGCCCGTATAATACTCCTTCTTCTTTTTCTAACAATAACGGTAAATGTGTGGCATATGGCCTGCCGTTATGCTGTGAAAAAAGCGTGGCAAAGCTATTTTTTTCAATGATATTATAGATAATTTCAAGATCGTCTATTTTGAAATGTTTAGGAATATACATTTTGCACCTCATTTGGCTAAAATTCGATCACCTTTACTAGTCGGCTGCGATATGACTAAGAATTCCACGTCGCTGCTGGATTCATTAAACATTTGGTGCGGGATGTGTGGGGGTACTTCGATCCCCTCTTGTGGTGTTAGGGTGAATTGTTCCCCATCCACTTCTATCGTTGGATTTCCTGATAGAACAAAGAAAAATTGTCGTGACTGTTGATGATAATGCCGTACCTCTGATGTTTGACTCGGCATTCGTTCATGGATAACACTGAGTTCCTGCTGATTGACCAGATGCCACCCATCACACTGACTCCCCCATGTGTAATGCTCCGCATTATGTTTGCTTATTTTCATTGTAGATTCTCCTTTTTACAGGCTATTCTATAAAAAATTGTTGTATCTAGTACAATCACGCTTCTGAAACCACAGATTATAGTATTAAATTACACTTTTTAAGAAAGTTTTTGATTTATCAGCGAATTTTTGGCTTTTAGCGAATTTCGGATTTTATCAGCGAATTTCGGATTTTATCAGCGAATTTCGGATTTTATCAGCGGATTTAAGAATTTATCAGCGAATCTTTAAAAGGAGATACTTTTAAATAAAAATAACTATTAAAAAAGGCATTAAAAATAATCACATTCCATTAATCAGTGAACTAAACCTCGACCAAGATATATTACGACCGGTGATGACGATTGCCACCTTGTTCTCCGCGGCCTCTAATGCTGCCAGCCTCGCCTCCTCAATCTTATCAAAAAATGTAATTAAAGCACCAATTTGTTCCAATGCCTTTACTTTACTAGAATCTGCTTCCTTTGGTAAATACTAGTGGGGGAATGTTTAGTTGATGAGCCACATAGGCCAAACCAATCCCATGATTACCGGCAGAAGGAGCAATCACTCCCCGTTCTCGTTGCTCTTGATTTAAGGTTAATAGCTTATTAAAAGAGCCACGCGCCTTAAAGCTTCCAGTTACCTGCAGATTTTCTAACTTCAAATAAATGTTCGCAGCAAATAAACTGCTTAATTCCCAATTGTATTCCAAAGGGGTATGACGAATGTATGGTTGAATCCGTTCGCGAGCTTCTTTGATATCCTCTAAATTGAGAATATTATGCATCATAAACCCCATCCTCCTTGTCAGACAGTTTTTCCTTTTTCACAAAAAGGTTTGCTAAACTCCTAGATTTAGACCCTTTCCAAGTAAGAGCAAAGGGTAGGATTAACCCCATACTGATAGCAAGATATCCGTAAGTAAGGCCCACTTCACCAATAAAGGCAATCAAAAGTGACATCATAATCGATACAGTCAAACTAACAAACGTAACAGATGTCATCACCCTGCCAATCAACTTCTCCTCCACTTGTTCAAACAGCAATAGTCTAGTGAGCACTTTTACCATCCCAATGAACATTCCCATCATCAGATACATGATGAAGGCAAAGGGCACACTGGTTGTTAAGCTAAATAGCACGGTTGATAAAGCCGTTAATGAAATGGCTGCTAGGACCACCCGTGAAATGGCTTGGTTTTTTACCCAAAGAGTGCATAGGATAGCAGAAATAAGACTACCGATTCCAGCTCCACTCTCAATGATTCCCAGTGAAATTCCATCACCTTTGAGCGTTTGATAATTAAAAGGAGCAATCAGTGTATTAATAGAATAGAAGAATGGCAGCACCATGCTGGTGGCCAAGGCAAAATAAAGGACTTTTTTATTTATAAAAATATACTTCCATCCCTGTACCAGCTCTGCTATATATTGCTTAAGGGTAGGTTTCCCCTTTATGTCGTTTGTTGCTTTGTCACCCTTAGTGTTGATACCAACAAATAAGAATCCTGCCAAAATATAAACTAAACTTGCTGTAAAAATTGATTCGGTCGTGCCTAGTCTATCCATTAACATTCCAGCAATGATAGCAGATGCCAACAGCCCCAACTGCCATGCCCCCTGTACGAGGGAAATTCCTTGTTTGTATTCTTCTGGACTCAGGATTTCCTTTAAGATACTTTCTTTGAGTGGTTCTATAATAAACCAGATCATATAACTTAATAGAATAGAAACATAGAAAATAGATACTCGAAAAAAACCCAAAGCCACGCTAGCCGGGATAATGACAATGGTAAGAAAACGCAAAAGATTACATAGAAATGCCAGCTTGATTTTATTAAAACGGTCAATTAACACACCTAGAAATGGAGCAAGGACAACAGAAGGGAATAAAGTGAACACAAGTAGTTTTCCAATCTCGACAACCGATTCCGTCTTTTCAAGAACCATAACGATTGCGGTTAATCCATAGATTCCTTCCCCTAACACCCCAAACAAGGCAGCAAAGAAAAAGAAAAGAAAAGATTTATTTTTAAACAAAGAAAGATTACTCTTCATCCAACACTCCTCCAACGATTACTTTACATTAAGCATATTGGAGAAAAAGAAGGAATGGTAATACAGGATAGTCATACCTTCATAACGAAAAGTTATTAGACTAATTATAAAATTAATTTTACAATTAAGGAATATTTTAACATTATAAATGATGAAATGAGGGAAACCTATGAATAAACAAATACATAGTTCATTAAAGGTGTTACTAGTTTCAGATTTGGAAAAATCCAAGAAATTTTACGCAGATGTGCTAGGCTGTGAAGTCACAGATTGGTGGGCCATTCGCGATGGTTTTACAGGATTAGGGATAAAATTACTTCAAGCAAATGCACCTGAAGACGTCCACCCTAACAGGCCGGCAAAGGGATACCAACTACCCGTAGCCGATATTTATTGCTATGTAGAGAATTGGACTGCCTTAGATGAACTATATGAAGAGTTTAAAACAAAAGGAGCTAAAGTGATTATTGAGCCCTGGATTGACCCTCAGTCAGGACCATGGAAAGAATTTGCCATCGTTGATCCTGATAACTATTGTCTTGCATTTGGTGGTACAGACAAATAGCCTTCATTTTTCAGATAGAGATAAAAAGCCTTGTCTCTCTAAAACGGGACAAGGCTTCATTTATATTTCCTCTAGTGTCCAAATCACCATTCGGTAAATAAAATAGATACCCAAATAAGCTCCGGTTAATAAGAATAGTGGATTTAAGAATATGCCATGGATATTGGTCATGAATACCGTATCATCCTTTATGATTTCGTATATAGCTACGGATGAAATATTACCAAAAACAAGTGCCGATAAGATTGCGACTATATTAATTAACAAGCGTAGTTTTGGCTGAACTTTTTGCAAGATAGCCAAAAGCAGGGGTGCCAGAATACTTCCAATAATTAATATGAATTTCATAAAAAATATCACCTCCTTACCATATTTGCCATTGTAGGGAGGTTAAAACCAAGCTTCGTGCATTCCTTGTAAAAAATATTTGGTAATAGGAAAACCAGCGCTCTCTCCTATAACTGAATCAATACAACAATACGGACACATCGCTGTGTGTAATAATTTGAAACTATTGTGAAAGTTTATTATTTGGTTTCTTGTTCCCTATAACCGCAACTGTACGAAATTGCCTAGAATTTGGCCCCTCTACTAAAGTTACCTCTTGAAATCCACTTTTGTTAGCACTAGGAATTAATTGATCTTCAATCATATTTTTTACCCCCTCCCATACCTCACCATGTTTGCCATCACATAAAGTAACTACAAAAAATCCTCCCGGCTTTAATACCCGGTAAATTTCTAAGAACGTCTCAGCTATGTTATCCCAAAAATAAATCGTATGTATGCTAAATACTTTGTCAAAGTGTTCATTTTGACAAGGGAGCTTTTCTACATTTGCATGAACCAATTTAGCTCTTTCTTCATCTATGGCTTTTTTATTTCTAAAGGCCGCGGACCGAATGACAGTAGCTGAAAGATCCAAACCTACTACTTGAGCTGCTAATGTTTGTTCGAGAATCAATTTCATTGCATACCCTGCACCACAGCCTAGTTCTAATACGCATTCTCCCTGAGCAACTTTTAATAACTCAAGTGTCCATAACGTTTCCAGCTTATGCTGCCGCACCATCTTTTCTCCGAAATAGGTTCCTATTAGTCCTCGAGGCTTGCTATACTGACCATCAATAAATTCCTTCACCCGATTAATTAATGCCATACTTTCTCCTTTATCCACTCCATTAAGATTAGGTCATTATTAAGTTTTTTTATTTTTCTAAAACCACACTTCTCATAGCAAGAAATTGCTCGACTATTCTTAGTCTTTACCTCTAACACAACCGTAAAGGCACCTTTAGTCTTACTAAGATATCTTAGCATCAATACAATCATTGAAGTACCCAGCCCTTTCCCCCATAACTCCGTCTCACCAATAAATTGATCTATTCCAAAGATATGTTGTTTTAAAGGGTATCCGTATGTCTTCATTTCTGTTTCTTGAACTTCGTAGTATTGGATATATCCTATTGATTTGTTGTTGAATTCTACAATACAAGGACTAACATAATGTTTTCCTTCAATTCTAGGTCCATATTTTTCTAAAACTTCATCTTGGTTTAACGGACGCTCTTCATAATATTGTATTACCTTCGGATCATTTAACCACGAAACCATCTTTTCAAGGTCCTCATGAGTCATCACTCTAATAAGTAATTCATCATTCCTTATCATGTTCCTTCACCCTTTGTTCGCTGACCCTAATCCTTTTGCGCAAGTCCTCTTCCAATTAGATTCGCAGAAATGGGCTTTTTCCCCACTTCTCTCGCCCAAATCGATATTTGTCCAATATGGTGGATTTCATGGACGAGCGCATGTCGCATGACCTCGCCCCAAGTAAATGTCTCCACAGTTCCATCGGGTTCGGGAAGAGTTAGAATTCTTTCCTCCATACTTGCATTCCATGAATTCACAAATCCCCGGACATCTTGACGAAATAATTCATTCAGCTCACGGATTTTCTCTAAACTTTGGTACTCCTCAAATTTCTCTTGAAAATCTGGCTGTCCCTGTAATAAGCGAATCCAGCTCCACTCCACATCGATAATATGGAAAAGTGTATGTAAGATTCCACCTACCCCTCCCGTTCGGACACGAAGCAATTCCTCCAACGGAACATCTCCACACCATGAGAGCCACTCTTCTCTGACCTGCCAATTGTATCGGAATAGTGTTTGCATTTTTTACCCCTCCATATAATCCTTTATTTAATTCTGATAGGCCACATTCGTGATTGGATACCTTTTTTTCATCTGAATACAATCTCTTTTAAAGTAATGACCCAATATGTTCCCACCCATAAATAAGCTCATTAAACTCCTCGCCACCCATTTCTATCTTAATGGAATCGATCCTTTTGCCCCCTAGAGCTTCATAGAAAAGCCGGGAATTATTATCTTCGAGCACACATACAAGCATGGAATTAATCTGTTGGTCTTGAAGTTCTTTGATAATTGGTTTTACTAACGCTTTGCCTAGCCCTCTGCCCTGATACTCTTTTAAAATATAAATCGCATATAATTCACCCGAAAAACCAGGGTATTCTCCTGATCTTTCTTTTCCTCCAGATGAAAAACCAACGATAGTACCATCAATATTATCGGCAACATAAACACCGCCGTTTGGTATGATACTATTCCACATTTCCTCACGTTTTTCATAGGACAATTGATTTAAATAATCCTCAGCAACAATATTTGCATACGTAGTCCGCCATGAATCCACGTGGACTTTCGCTATTCCCTTTGCATCGGATAAAACAGCTTTTCTTATATTCATAAACACACCTCATTTATGATCTTTTCGAAAAATAAACCTGAAACATTTAAATTCCTCAATGGCCTTTAACATTCCTGCACGATTTTTTTAGAAATGGACAAACTACAGAAAGATAGTTTGTGAACCTAGAGGTGAAAGTAATGAAACAGATTGTTTTTATCAGACATGGGCAAAGTCTTTATAATTTAGAGAACCGCTTTACTGGCTGGACAGATGTTGACCTTACTGATTATGGCTACAGCGAGGCGAGAGAAGCTGGAGCTATTTTAAAGAAACATGGGTTTATCTTTGACGTAGCACATACTTCGGTTTTAAAAAGAGCCATTAGAACATTATGGATTCTGCTTCATGAGATGGATCTTATGTGGATTCCTGTATATAAATCCTGGAGATTAAACGAAAGACATTATGGCGCTTTGCAAGGGATGAATAAAGATGAAGTTATCGCGCATTATGGGGAAACACAAGTCAATGAATGGAGACGTTCAGCCAGCATCCGACCTCCATTCATATCACCAGAGGGTCATGCTATAGATCAAAAAGAACCTAAATTTGCGCAAATTAATCCAGACAAAATTCCTCTCGCAGAAAGTCTTCTAGATACAGAAAAACGAACCTTAGTGTATTGGAATAATAAAATTGTTCCAAACTTGCAAAACAATGAACGGGTCATTATTTCTGCACATGGGAATACATTAAGGGCACTAGTAAAATATCTCGACAACATTCCCGATGATGGGGTCGTGAGTCTCAATATTCCTAATAGCATTCCTCTTGTCTACGAGTTAGACGATGATTTACATCCAATCAGGCATTACTATCTTGACCAGTATGGCGAGGTCCCCGAAGGTACAATCCCACGTCATATGGATTTGAATAATCCTGAAACACACGATTGGATTGGCTAGTTCTATACCATAGCAACCCAGTCTAATAATTTTACCAACCTTTTCTATTTCGTAACGAAGTAATATGTGCAAGATGATGTTGCCCATGCCAAGCGTAAATGCCAATATTTTTCCCCACAGACACTTCTCCTGATTCTGGATGAATGAATGTTTTTTCAAGTTCACTAGTGGTTAAGGTGCGAAGGAGGGTCACCCAGCGTTTATGCAGAGCATCGAGCAATGATAATGAAATAATAACTGGCAATGCAGAATCGGGAAGCTCTGCCCATCTCTCTTGCTCATAAGGTTTGATAATCGGTTTGTCCTCTGTGAGAGCTAATTTAAAGCGTGCATATGCATTCAAATGACTGTCCGCCACATGATGTACTACCTGACGAACAGTCCACCCTTCCAATCGATAAGGTGTATCTAGCTGATCATCGTTTAAATCAAACACTGCATCGCGCAGTAACACTGGCAACTTTTCAATATCATTAATCCAATTTTCTATGATGCTCTTCGTTATTTGACCTTCAAATTGAAATTTTCCAATTGGATAGTTTGCCTCCATCAAATCCCCCCTAATCTTCGAATTCTTCCTAAGTACTCATATTCGCCTTGTAAGGATATCATACCATCTTTCTATGTGGTTGCATGTTCTTTATGTGAAATTTAATGTATAATATAGGAAATTAATTTCACGATAAGATGACGGCTCATTTAAAGGAAGATAGAACATGATGAAAGATATAATTGAATTTAAAAGACAACAGCTATATCAAACAATTGGTCTTGTAGGGCTAACTTCTGATGAGACCCTCAAAGTTAGTCAGGAACTGGAAAGCTTGATGAACTTTCACTCTAAAGTCAATCGTCCATATACACTCAAGAGGACAAATCAGGCGATGGTCCACAACAATTTCATTTATAATATATTAGATGTTTCCTCAAAGGAAAAACTTGAGCTCCCTTTCGGCATCAGCGAAAATATCCTTGCTACCAACGATTGGTTTCGGATTGATTTTGCCAACACCTTATTAGAAGCCCTTTCTGAACGTCATGGTGCTGAAGTATTGGAAGCCATAGGTGAGGCAGTTCCCGTTCACTGTATTTTTCCAGATACCGTTCAGAGCTTTGAGCAATCGTTGCTGCACTTAAATCACATTTTTCATCTTAACCATAAAAGTTCTTCCTATATCGGTGAGTACCTGCCTTTTATGGATATAAAGAATGAGATTCAATTGTTCTGTCACACACCAGATTACTCTTCCTCCTTTAATTACGGAATAATTAAAGGGTTAGCAAAAAAATTCAACCAACCCTTAAAAATGAAAGTAATAGATAATGGAATGGGCGGACAATTTAAGATTATTGGTTGATATGAAAAATCCCTCTTGATTAGAGGGGTTTTTTCTAATATTCACCACAGTTGACAAGTCTTTTACTTAGCAATTCTTATAATAAAAGATCGTTGCAGCTAATTCACCATTGGCTGATTTCGCATAGTTCGGAATTCGTCCCGCTTGAGTATAACCTAACGAACTATAGAGTTTATTAGACGGATCTCCTTCTCTTGTATCAAGAACAATTAATGTTCTCTCCATTTGTCTTGCAGTTTCCTCAGCCTTTTCCATCAGTAAACGACCGATTCCGTTACGACGGTATTCTGGGTGTGTCATTAATTTCGCTATTTCTGCCCTATGGCTTCCATTCTGTTTCGTCGATAGGTGTAACTGAATACTTCCCACAATATGATTGTTTAATTTAGCCACAAATAAAATAACATCTGGGCTAAGAACGGTTTTCCAATAGTTTGCTGCATCTTGTTTCCACATAGGTGGCAAAAAGCCTATTGAGGCTCCTTCATCTACTACCTTTACTAAAAGCTCTGAAAGCTCATCAAGATGTTCTTCAATCAACGTTAGTTCTTCTATTTTCACTTCGGTTCACCTCTTTATGAAGTTCATATAATAAGCTAGACGAGATTAGGTTAATAAGGTTTCTTTTCTATTTCTTAAATAACCGTTCTACCTCGATTTTTAATTCATCAAGCAATTGAAAACTAGACTTTTGGCCAAGGCTTTCTATTACATGGGTATAGTACCACTTTTGTTGCTCTTTCCCCCGTTTAAATCTACCCCAAACCTGATCACCGAATTGTTCAATATCGCCAGCAATTGATCTGATATTATGCAGTTTATCCGCACAAGCTACGACCCGTATTTCTTCGGGAGCGGATGCTAGGTACTCAATCGTATGCTTCTTTCGGTCCTCCCAAGAAAGAGATTTATCAGGCTCTGAACATCCCTCTACTATTTGAGCAATATTCCTGCCAAACAATTGCTCGATATCTTGTAAGGATAGAATGGTATCCTCAACGGTATCGTGTAATATTCCAGCTGCCACCATTTCTTCACTGTAGCCCGCCTTCATTAAAATCATCCCTACTGCTACTGGGTGAGTGATATAAGGAATGTCCGTCCCTTTCCTATACTGTTTCTCGTGGGCCTTAGCAGCTGTTTTTAACGCTTTTTCAATAACATCCACACGTTTTCCTTCTCTCTATTCATTTTTTGGTGCTGTAAACTCAATATTTTGTGCATCTGCTTGTGCTGGTGAGGATTCTCTGATTCCACCTTTAATCCAAACGACGATCTCTTGTCCTTTCACATATTTAGAAATATCTCCATTTTCATGTAATGTGACCCAGACTAGCCCTTCCTTTTTGTCTTCCATTAATATCCGCTTATTATCGTAATCCACTTCTGTAATGACACCCTTTAGATCAACCTTTCCTTTTACCGCATGGTCCCCATTACAACCTAATAAACCCACACTTACAAGCAGCAACCACAGCAAGAGTAATTTTTTCATAGTGGAATTCCTCCCTATTTATAATTACTAGTATTCTGTTTTAGACCAAAAATCTCCTGTTGTTTCTAATCAGGCCGCCAATCTATGCGATTAGCGGCCTCTGTTTACATCTATTTATTCAATTCTTCTGTAAGCAGTTTAATAGCTTCCATTACGCTTTTTACATTTTCTTCATCATTCATGTTATTTCTAGCATGGAGCAGGACGGGGCGAACCGACTCTACGGAGCGACCAAACTCATACATCCATTCATAGCGGGGGACCATCCAGGTGTGGAAATGGTGGGTAGTATCTTCATTATAAAAATAGTAAACATATTCGATACCTAATACTTCTCGTTGTGCTCTTCTAATCTTTGTAAGTAGATTTATGTAATCAAGCTTTTCTTCTTCCGTTAATTCATCAAAACATTTGATATGGCGCTTAGATGCTAGTATGATTAGCCCTTTGATCGGATAGGCGACATCCTGATGTGCATGGAAATGTTCCGTTTCCACGACGACTCCCCCATCAGGCTCAATCATTCCGCTTGTTAATGCACAACTTAAGCATTCAACCTCTACTGTATTCCCGTTCGATAATGTTATTTTTCTCATAAACGTTCCCCTTTCTCCCCATTCAATTGGCTTCCTATAAAAATATGCCGTTAGTCATCATATACCAAAAGTCAATTTTAGTAAAATATTAGAAAAAAACCCTAAAAATTCAAATAGGGTTAGGTTTCTTCTATAATAAAAAAATCAATCGAACATTAGCCGATAAGCCTTCACAATAATTCCGTCTCCTGCAGGTTCAAAGTCGAATTGCGGCAAACGCTCAAAACCGAGTCTTTCATACAGTCTCTGAGCACTTTCCATAAATTCTCCGGTATGTAACCCAATAGATGCATACCCTTTCTCCTTAGTCCTACGAATACATTCTGCAATTAACGCAGTTGCCACACCTTTTCCTCTTGCTTCCGGTGTAACAGCGAGCATACGAATTTCAGGATAGTCTTGCGCATCTATATACCCGTTGTATGCATCCGTTTTAGCTGGGAACAGAGCCACACTGCCTAAGATTTCCCCATCTAATTCAGCTACGATTCTTTCTACTCCTGGGTTCATATCAGCTTCTAAAGAAATCGATTGCTTAAGCGCTTCCCAATGTCTTTCAGGAATATACTGTGCATGTTCTTTGTAGGAGTTAACTCTTTGTTCTCGAATGAATACACCTTCATCCTGTTTCGCATCACGTATCTTCATTGGTCCACCTGCTTCCATCTTGTTTAACCTTCAGTTAATGAGGAATTTTTCCGTTTTATTACTTAATAATTCACGACCGTGCACCGAGTGGAGACCTGAAAGATCTGGACCCTTCGGAAGGATATTTTGCCCTTTCTGATCATTGCTGGCAATATGGTGTGATAAATGATAATGCCTTTTTATTGCATCAAAATCAGTCGTATCTCCGAATCCAGGTGTTTGATAGAGGTCTTTTAAATAACCCCAAAGATTAGGAAAATCAACAATACGATTCCGATTAGCTTTAAAAGCCGAATAATAAGCTACATCAAATCGGACTAACGTAGCATATAGCCGTACATCAGCATCCGTAATAAAATCTCCAAATAAAAAACGTTTGAATGCAAGTTGCTGCTCCAATTCATCTAATCTACGAAATAAGATGTCATACGCTTCTTCATAAGCTTCTTGTGACTGAGCGAAACCGCACTTATACACCCCATTGTTTACCTCATGAAAGATTACATCATTCAATGCATCAATTTCATTCCGTAAATGCTTTGGGTATAAATTTGGAGCATTTTCCTTGTGAAATGGCTCCCACACAGTTTCTAGATAGTTTGTAAGTTTAAAATAATCATTGTTGACGACTCTTTGATCCATAATATCTATCATCACTGGAACTGTTGGCCGTCCTGTGTAATCAGGGTCTGTCTTAAGGTACAATTCACTCATATAGCGCACACCCAATACTGGGTCCACACCGTCTGGATCTAATGAGAACTCCCAGTCTACATGGGGGAGTTTAGGTCGTATTGGGCTTGCCGTTCCAAGACTAATAACCTCTTCTAAACCTAGTATTCTTCGAACAATTACTGACCGGTGTGCCCAAGGACAAACGGCAGACCATAATAGCCGGTACCTTCCTGCCTCAACTGGAAGCTCGCCATCCTTCATCCCAAATGGAGTCGTAAAGCTATTCTTTTGGCGTTTAAACGCACCATCTGAGGAGATCTCCTGAATCGTCTCTTTTTTTTCGTTAAGTGACATTTTATTAACCCCTCCATATTGAGCATATAAGTTACACTCATTTTAACTATTATATGGTTGGAAACGGAAGCAATAACATGAAATGTTTGATTAGTTTTTTATAGACAAGGAAGCTGATTAATAGAAAAATAAAAATAGAATAAACCTGCTATATGAAAGCAGAAATTGACAGGATTTAATATTCTTCGGTTGTTAGCATGTAATTAAAGGAGTGAGCTTTATGGGATGGGTTGAATCGTTGCAGAGAGCTATTGACTTTATGGAGGGGCACCTGCTTGATGAGATTTCAATTGAGGAGATAGCAAAGCAGGCGCATGTATCTGAATTTCACTTTCAACGAACGTTTACGATTTTAACAGATGTTTCTGTAGGCGAATATCTTCGTCGAAGACGTTTAACGCTCGCTGCTCAGGAATTATCTACTACAGACAGCAAAATCATTGATATCGCCCTGAAATTTGGTTATGACACTCCGGAGGCTTTTTCAAAAGCATTTCGCAGACAGCATGGACTGACGCCGAGCCAAGCACGAAATCATTCGGGAAAGCTGAAATCATATAACCGCCTGGCCATCCAGGTAACATTGAAAGGAGCAGAACCGATGAATTACAAGATTATCGAGAGAGACGGTTTTAAAGTAATTGGAGTCAAGAGAGAGTTTTCATGTATTAATGATGAGAATTTAAAGGAAATACCTAAAATGTGGGAGGATGTTCATGCAGATGGAACCAACGATCGTCTTGTTCAACTGAACAATGGCCAGATTAAAGGTGTCCTTGGTGTTTGTGTGGATAAACGGGAAGGTTTAGCGCCGGAAAAAATGGATTACTGGATTGCTACGGAATATGAGGGTGATATTCCTAACGGTTTTTTACAGCTAGATATCCCAGCTGCAAAGTGGGGAGTATTTGAAGTTCATGGGCCGATGCCAGATGCGATGCAAAATGCATGGAAACAGATCTTCTCAGAGTGGTTCCCCTCCAGTCAATACGAGCATTCGGGTACACCTGAATTAGAGGTATATTTTGATGGGGATCCTTGGGGACCTGGTTATTACTCTGAAATTTGGATTCCGTTAAAATAGTACAGATTGCAACAAATGATGTAATAAAAACGGCAGCTTATGGCTGCCGTTTTTATTATTGATCACACGCTTCCCCTCTCAACTTGTCTCAATCAGAATGTCAGTTTATACATTCTGATTTCCAACAAATCTTCTTCTTACAAACCAAGCAATGGCTCCAAAGGTAATGAGTAAAGCACCAATTAACAATAAATTATAAGTATTAGTTGAAGTCTTTGGTAAATGACTGCTATTTGTTTCTGATTTATGATTCGAATCGGTTCCTTCTCCGCTATTCCCCTGTCCACTCTGATCGCTTCCATGACCATCATCTGGATCTGAAGGATCTGAAGGATCAGGATTCTCATCTGTTCCTTTAGTGAATGACCAAATATCTGAGACAGCTTTTCCAGTATAGTCATCCTCAGCAACAGCATACCAAGAGTAGGGCTGATTCTCCGCCAAACCTTTCCAGTCAGCTTGAGCGATTGATCCACTTGGAACATTTTCAGCCTTTCCAATTTCGGAATCCGTATAAATATTTACCGTAAAGTAATCGGTAGCAACCCGTTTTTGCTGCGGCTGCAAGTCCACATTTATGTCCCGCTCATCCTTGTCAGGAAATTCACTTGGATCATAGTAATTATAATCATCCAAATAAGGTGAATAGGTATTGATAATAATTTTATTATTCTTTTGATCAAAATGAAGCATCTTCATATATCCTTGTCCGCCTTCAGGTCCACCTTGATAATCTCCAAGCATCTGGTAGACTTGGCGGTCAGGTACACCGTCCCCATTATCATCAATTGGATCTATAAGTGTCTCTGAATCGTGATAATGACCACTAAGTACGGCAATCACATTTTTATTTGGTTCAACAAGCTGACTATAAATTCTATTCGCTAATGGACTGCGGTTTCCGGAAACAAGGAGATATTCATGAAAGTTCAGTATTGCTTTTCGATGTGGAAACTGCTTTAATACATCACTCATCCATTGAATATCCTCATCTTGAACTCCCCAGCCCATGTATAACATAATATAGTCATTTCCATTGGCCGAGATTAAGTCATAGTGACCTCGGTTGTTTTTATAGGAACCGCCATAGTATGGCTTATCCTTGAATCGGTCCTCACCAAACCACTGATAAAAATGGGTATAATCACTCGTCTTATGATCGACGTCATGGTTTCCTGCTAAGACACCATATGGAATATGATTATCATCCAACACTTTCATGAAGGTATCGGCATCCTGCCATTGGTATTCCTGGTCAGCCTCATCCACGATATCTCCCGTATGGAATACATATTTTATTTTCATCTCATCCTGCTTTTCAGCAATCCATTTCGTCATTCGATCATAAATCCATGGATAGCTTTCCGCATAGTATTGAGTATCAGACATCCACACAAACGTATAATCATATTGATCTGGAGAAGTTGGAATTTCATCCTGAATCATGACATTAATTTTGTGATCTTTTACAAAATCACGAACTGCTACATTTCCTCTTAATTCAAAGTCATCCTGACCTGCAATCGTATATTGAATCATCGACCAGTCATTTTTATTATGGTTCCAAGCATACATGGACACTTTTCTGCCCGGTAAAGACTTTCCTTTCCAATCCAATTCCACTAAATCGGTTTCATCGACAGTATCATCAACTATTACTTCAAAACGTTGATATGGAAACTGAGTGTTGGAATCCGTGACTAGGTATTGCTGATCCGCTTTCGAGACAAGCGAGATATCTTCACTACTAAAGGATTGTTCACCCTCAGGAACCATTGTTTTTGGCGGTTCCGTATCGGCTGCATTCTTAAATGCTTTTACATTATTTGTTTTGCTGGCATCATATTGGAAACCTTTAAAGAATGTAACGTTCAAATCATCATTAGTAGGATCCGTAACTTTTACCTTTAAGGTTGGATCCCCATTTACGGCTTCCTGTGTCCCATCCGCTGGTGAAACAAGCTCAGGTTTATTAGGATTTTCATTTGGAACAGTGAAATGAATCATTTTCTCTTCCTTGTTACCAACTTTATCAAATGCCGCGATAAAAAGAGTATGCTCACCAGGTGTCAGCTTTGATGAAGTTGTATCGTATGGAACAGTGATATCATTCTCATCTAACTTGACTTGAAGAGTCTGAACACCAGCGATTTCATCCGTTGCCTCCGCAGTGATTTTAAATGCCCCTTTGTATTCCTTTCCTTCTTCAAGGTTTGTTGTGATAACGGGTGCTGTATTGTCAACTAATACTGAAGCACTTACCTCTTCATCCATATCTTGAACCTTGATCACATGCTCTCCATCAGAAACCTTTCTTGTATCCCATTTGTATGTGATGGAAGGAGCATTCCCTTGTGTTAACGTGAACGTGAAATCTTCAAATGGACGATAGGTGCCATCATCACCCATATCGTAGGTTTTATTTGGATCGCTTTTCGCTGGATCTCTTAAAATCGTTCCATCCGACAATACTAATCTAGCATTACGAATATTAAAGTCATCACGGTTTTCTTCTGATTCCTCTAATTGGAATGGTGAAGCCTTATTTCCAGCCCGGACCGTAATCACATTTTCACCAAGATTGAGTCGATCGGCATCAATCGGTACCGTAATTGTATCCCAATTATTGATAGTGTCATCAAAGATACGAAGGATATCATCTCCCATAGTGACTCCATTTTGGAAGAAGGTGTTTACTCCGCTTACTTCAAAAGCAAAATAGGCCTCATGTTCTGCTGACTGGTACGTGTTTTCCTTCTGTTCAGATCCATCAATAAATAATTTCAGCTTATCAGGTGAATCTACCTTTGATGTACCTTTGAGAATTTTTTCTTTTGAAAGAATATCGCCATTCTTCACATTTAATCGCAAATCAGAGTCGTCATATTCACTATTAATGGTGATTTTGTACGTATCACTTGTTACTTCGTTTACACCATCTGAAGCCACAAAGTAATATTCCACATATGTCTTTCCAATAATTTCAGGAGAGTAAATCGTATAGTGATACATCGTATCATTAAAATCTTCCGATAAAAGTGCCTTAGTGAATTCAGATTGCGTATTCGTGCGGTAGAATAAGGCAACTGATTTGACGCCTACATCATCTGAAGCATCAGCCACGATATTAATGTTATCTTTTTGATCCACTTCTGTAACACCTGTCATGTTTTCAATGACAGGTTTAGTAGCGTCGTCCTGCAAATGAACTGGTTGAACAGGTACTTGAGAAGATTCGATTGTTCCTGGTGTAGCGTCCTTTACACCCATTTTTGTTAGTTTAGTTGATCCATCAAGCGGATATTTGTAGACGATTCCTTTATTTGGCTGAGTATCATCTACATTGGCTTCATCATAGTAGTAAGAGACTGCTAATTCTTTTTTTGTATTGGTTGCTACTACTAATCCCCTAGTTGATGAATTGGCCATTCCCGCACTGTAAATTTTAACAATGTCTTTGTTTTCCACTAGGCTTGAGCCGTAGTTGGCATTGAAATCAGCCACTGTTTTATTCGTATTTTGATCATTAATAATCCAAAATACGAGCGTTTTCTTTGAAGGAATCACCACATCATCTGGTACGGAAGGCCAAATAACGTCCGTTGTAGGATCCGTCCCGTATCTGTATTGAAGTTTGTAATCTTTGAAGTTTACATCCTTATCTGTATTGTTATAGACTTCAATAAATTCATATCCATCTGCCGAACCCACATTAGTAGAATCAGGTACTACTTCTGTCACTAGGAAGGCTGGAATTTTGTTGAAATCAACGGTTGATTTCTTCACTTTAATGATTACTTCATCCGTTTTTGAACTATTTGTACCATCAGAAGCCTCGATATAGTACGTAAGATCAGATTCCACATTTGCACCCGGAATTTCTACAGAATACTTAGAAGGATTATCTTCCTTTGCATTCATAGCTAACGACGTATAGCTTTCATCGCCCTCTTTTTTATAGTATAGAGTAACAAAGGGTATTGCCAGATCATCTGTTACCGTTGCTTCTACTTTCACTGTAGTAAAAGCATCGCTTTCTGTGACAGGTGTATGGCTAATCACTGGTGCTTCTTCATCCTTTGGCTGCTCATCAAGATTCACTGGTTTTGTCGGAACCTGAACAGGGTCTGTTGTACCTGGTGTTGGTGCTGCTAAAGCTCGAAACTTATCCATTACGGTACCAGAGGCAGGAAACTTATATTCAATCCCATTACCAGTGTTATCGTTGTCCGTGCCAAGATAGTTGGCAGAAACAATCTCTTTACTCGCCATATCAGTGATAACAAGTGCGCGGTTTCCAGAGTTCGCAAACCCAGGGAATACATCCTTAAATTCCATCACTTGATCGCTCGTTAAATTCAGACCATAGTTGCTATTAAAATCTGCTAATGTCTTGTCACCATTATTAAACCATAAGACTACTGACTTCTGTGTCTCTATTGTTGTATTTGGTACTTGAAATGGTAAATCTGCTTTACTTCCATCCGTATAACGGTAAATAAAAGAATACTTGTCTAGAGAAAGCGGTTGATTGGTATTGTTGTAGAGTTCAATAAACTCGTAGTAATCCGTTCCCCCACCTTTTGAATTTGGTGATAGCTCCGTGATTAGTAGCGGAATATCGCTATATGTATCCTCCTTCACTTTTACAATAATCGTATATTCTTCAGTTTTAGTACTATTTGTACCATCCGATGCTTCAATATAATATGTAATATTTGCTTTTACATTTGTACCTGGAAGTTCAACCGTATACTTTGCTGCATCCGCTGAGCTAGGATTCATCTCTAGGGATGTAAACTGAGCATCGCCCTCATTCATATAATAAACGGTCGCTTTTTGAACAGCTTTGTTATCGGTAATGGTTGCTTCAATGGTTACTGGTGAAAAAGCACTGCTTTCTGTTACAGGTGTATGGTTAATCACAGGGGCTGTCGTATCTTCTGGAACAACGTCAACAGTAACGGGTTTTTCAGGAACTTGGGCAGTCTCAATCGACCCTGGTGTTGGAGCGGCCAAAACTCGATATTTTTCCATCTCCGTCCCTGTTAATGGATATTTGTATTCAATCCCTGCGCCATTGTTATCATTTTCTGTACCTAAAAAACTAGCAGAGATGATTTCCGTTCCTGCCTGATTTTTAATAACGAGGGCACGGTTACCACCATTTGCAAAACCAGGGAATACATCTTTAAACTCCACTACCTGGTTAGCGGTTAAGTTAAGACCATAATTGGAATTAAAATCTACTAATGTTTTGCCGCCATTATTAAACCAATAAACAATCGTTTGTTGCGGTGCGATGGTAACATCAGGCACTTGGAACGGCTTTTCTACACCCGTGTCAGTATATTTGTAAACAAAAGAATAATTAGCCAATGAAACGGGTTGATTACTATTATTATAGA
This sequence comes from Neobacillus phoenicis, assembly GCF_047302305.1. Lineage (NCBI taxonomy): Bacteria > Bacillati > Bacillota > Bacilli > Caryophanales > Bacillaceae > Neobacillus > Neobacillus phoenicis. Next base: position 5,143,138 of record NZ_CP154847.1, read on the forward strand.
GTTCAATAAACTCATAATAGTCTGTCCCCGTTCCCTTTGAATTAGGAGATAATTCGGTAATTAAAAGGTGAGGATAACTATTGAAATCCTCTTCAGATAAAGTAATTGGCTGAGCAGCCTCTTTGCCCGTTGATTGATTTTCAACTGTAGTTGTTGATGTTTTCTCGTTTTCCGAACTAGGTTGTACGTTGATTTTGTTTGCGTCAGGTTGTGTGGAATCTGTTGACGTCTCATTTGATTGTGGCGCTTGATCAACTGGCGTTTCTTGGCTTACAGGCATATTTTCGCTTTTTGATGTTTGATCTGTTTCAATCAACTCACTTTGACTTTTGTCAATTGAAGGATCTTCAACTGTTATTTCTTCTGCATAAGTCCTATGGGACGGCGCTGCAAAGCTTAAATTTGATAGTATGATGGAAAACATGCATACTAACACACCTAGCGACCGTGCTTTTTTTAAAACTTTTCTCCTACTCATGTGGTACCTCTTTTCCCTTTTATTCGATAACACCTCCATTCTACCTAGACATTGTTAAGTGGTTTTAAAAACAATATAAATTTTTCGTATATTTTGTAAATTAAAAATTTATATTTTTTTACATTAACTTTATAGTCCTTTAACGATTGTTCAATAAAATAAGACGTATTGGATTATTAAAAAAGGGGATCTGCGCTATGTTTTTTAAAAGTAAACGTTTGTTCATAACATGCTTGTTAGTATTCATGATTGTTTCCATTATTCAACCTCATACGGCTAATGCACATTCAGGTTCAGTTGGGTATTCTGAAGTAACCATAGAAGGCAATAAGGTTACATATGATTTATTTTTGCTTGCAGATCTTCTTGGGGGATTACTAGATTTAGATAAAGATCAAGATGGCTATATGAATGAAGATGAAATCCAACAGTCAAAACAAGTAATTGAGCAATATATTTTCCAAAATCTCTCTGTGATAAATAATGGATTCAAGGGCCAAGTCATCATGAAAGATATAAAACCAACTACACGAGCCAATTTACCCATGTTTCGTATCGAACTAGAGTATGTTTTTGAAGAACCCGTTGAAGAGTATGAGATTGCGTACTCAATCTTTTATACGAAGAACATCGATATAAACCACCAAAATTTTCTTACCGTTCATATCGGCGATCAAGTAGTGGAAAAGATTTTTACGAAGAATAAGAATATTTTTCAAGGAAATGCTAAATTGAAAAAATTTTACTCAGGTAACAAATATTTGGAAGAAGGCAAGTCAAAAGATAAAATGCTAGGTTTTTGGGATTATGTTGTAATGGGAATGAAACATATTTGGTCAGGTATTGATCATATGCTCTTTATCTTCGGTCTTCTCCTTACAAGGGGAACATACCGTGATTATTTGAAGACATTAACGGCATTTACTGTCGGGCACTGTATCACCTTAGCCCTAGCTGCAACCGGGACCTTACTTATCCCAAGCAGCATTATCGAACCTTTAATCGCTCTTAGTATCGTTTATGTAGCAGTGGAAAATATCTTTTCTAAAAATTTTAAATGGCGCTGGGTGATTACCTTTTTGTTTGGACTCATTCATGGTTTTGGCTTTGCTGAATTGTTAATCGGGAAATTAGAAACCAATATTTTCCTCCCACTATTTTCCTTCAACCTTGGTGTTGAAATAGGACAAATTGTTGTTCTGATGATTATGTTACCTTTCATCTGGTATCTTCAAAAAATTCGCTGGCAAATGAAAGTTGTATACAGTCTTTCTAGTATTATAAGTGTCATTGGTTTGTACTGGTTTATGGACCGCGTATTATAACCGTTGTATAATTAAAAAACCTCATTTCCGGTTAAATCGGAAATGAGGTTTTCTTGTTTATTTAATCGATGATTTCAAAAAGAATTTTGGCAATATCACTATTCTCTATTCTTCCACTAAACAGATGTCTGTTTAGTCCATATGCATAAATAGGTACATCCTCGCCGGTATGTCCTTTGGTTGTCCAGCCAGTACTGGAATAGTGATTGATGATGTCGATGAGCGTTTGACGTGTATCTTCTACTCCCATTTCTAACGTAGATTGTATCGTTTTCAAGTCATCATCGTTAAGAGTAAAGTGGATATAATCCATTAACGTTGTTATATCTTTGGTTTCATGCAATCGTGTAGCAATAACAAAGGGTGTAGCGGTAATCGACTTAATTACACTTGGATTCCATTTATAGTTACCGTTACGATCGATACTCATCCCACCGGTTGAGTGATCGGCTGTGGCAATTACAATCGTATCGTCTCGATTTAATGCGAAATGAACGGCCGTTCTAAATGTTGCTTCAAAGTCCTTCACCTCACTCATTGCCCCTACAATATCATTGTCATGACCGGCCCAGTCTATTTGACTTCCTTCTACCAAAAGAAAAAAACCATTTGGATTTTGCTTAAGGCGCTCCAAGGCAGCTTTCGTCATTTGAGACAATGATGGAACATTTGGATCGCGATCAATCATTTTCGGCAGTTCAATAGGAGCGAATAAACCTAGCAGTCGTTCATTTTTATTTGTAGTAAGCTCTTGTAAGTTTGTCACATAACCAAATTGATGCAAAACAAACTCTTCTATTAAATTTCGATCCTTTCGATGGAAATAAGAAGTTCCTCCCCCGAGCATCACATCTATTTTTTGTTTTCCTTCTATTCGTTCATCCAAATAATCATCGGCAATTTGGTCATATTGATCTCTAGATTCAACATGTGCAGCAAATGCTGCCAATGTTGCATGATTGATTTGGCTAGTTCCTACCAGCCCAGTAGATTTGCCACGAAATTTAGCATATTCTAACACGGTTGGAACGGTTTGTTTATCGATGTTTAGACCAAGTGCGCCGTTATAGGTTTTATAACCAGTCGATAACGCCGTTCCTGCAGCGGCTGAGTCGGTAATATTACATTGTGTATCTAGGGAATAGGTTGATTGGGATCCGACAAAGTATCGATCAAAAATAGTTGGCTTCATTAAGCCCTTTTGGGATTCATGGTTGAAATAACGAAGACCAGTGGTATATGAAAAACCCATCCCATCCCCAATTAGTAAAATCACATTTTTTACTTTTTTCGTACTGTTATAATTCAGAATGGGATTAAGTGCAATCAAACTGCTGTAATCATTTTGCTGAATGGTGGAATGTAACAAAGTTAACAACACCTTTCTTTTAATGGCTAAGCATTTCATCCTTACGAAACGCACGAGGGTACTAATTACATTTCATTTATAACATAAAAGAAAGGGAAAAAATTAGGCTGCACAATAGTTTTACAAAAAATCTAAAAATTCTTAACGATGATATTATTTTTTTAATATACAGAATCTTTACAAATAATTAACGGTATCTCAAGAAGAATTACCTTCATTCTCTTATACAATAAAAAGAACAAAAATATTAAGGAGGGATTGGATGAGGGTGACGGTTGAGGGTTTAGAGTATACCTATTATGGTGTTTCTTTAATACTAAGGGGGAGAATGCTATGAGAATCGCTATTTTTACCGATACCTTCCATCCAGACATCAATGGTGTGGCACGAACGCTTAAGCATTTTACTAACTATTTGGATAAGCAAAACATTTCTTATAAAGTGTTTGCACCTGATTCTCATTCAAACGAATATATTTCTTCCAATATTCATCGTTTTAAAAGCTGCTCTTTTTTCTTATATCCTGAGTGTCGTTTGGCCTTCCCCAATCTTTTTCGCATCAAGTCAGAATTAGAACATTTCTCTCCGGATATCATCCACGTCGCAACTCCTTTTAACATGGGACTTTGCGGTGTTTATCTTGGCAAAAAATTAAACATTCCAATAGTTGGCTCCTATCACACAGACTTTGATTATTATTTGAAATTTTATGACCTTCAATTTTTTTCAAAAATCCTTTGGAAATACATGAATTGGTTCCATAAACCTTTTAAAAAATTATTTGTCCCTTCTACCGAAACGTTAACTCAACTTAAGAGTCATGGTTTTAATCATTTAGAAATTTGGCCAGGCGGAGTGGACTGCGAGCTTTTTCATCCATATTACGATAAAACGACTATTTATCAACAATGGAATATTCCTAAAAAATACCTCCTTACCTATGTAGGCAGGCTTGCACCAGAAAAAGATGTAAAAACACTCCTTGCTGTTGCGAAATCACTTCCAGCTGATATCAATAAGAACGTTCAATGGGTCCTCATAGGAGACGGTCCACTGAGGGAAGAACTTCAAAATCAAGCTCCTGAGAACATGACCTTCACAGGGTATTTAACAGGAGAAAAATTAGCTGAAATCTATTCCGCATCAGACGTCTTTGTTTTTCCGTCTCCTACTGAAACATTTGGAAATGTTGTCATTGAAGCACTTGCAAGTGGGACACCCGCTATTACCGCCAATTCCGGAGGCGTAAAGAATATTATCCAAGCAGGAGTTACAGGGTATTTTTGTGAAACAGGTAATGTTACAGAGTTTGTAAATGCCATAATTAAGCTATTAGAAAATGATAGTTTACGCAATCAATTTGGGATTGAAGCTAGGAACTATGCTTTAACACAAAGCTGGGATCACACCTTCTCAAAATTACTTTGGCATTATTCTGACGTAATTAAGGAACCGAAGGTACAAAAATATGCTTGATAACTTTTTCATTTTACGACAATCCATCAACTGGTTTAAGGAGTGATCGATTGGATACTTTTTCACATATTGTCATTGGCCTAGGGTTAGGTGCTCTTGCTCAAATAGACCCTGCAGTCTCAGATAATCATGCGCTATCTCAAGCAATTATTTTAGGTACTGTTATTGGTTCAAATGCGCCTGATTTCGATTATATTTATAGATTTAGAGGGAAGGGCAGCTATATACGAAATCACCGTGGTATGTCTCATTCATTTCCCGCTCTTCCAACATGGAGTATCGTTGTTTCTGGCATGATTTTTCTATTCTTCCCTGGAGTAAATTTTCATCATTTATTTTTATGGACCTTTTTAGCTGTGTTTGCACATGTCTTTTTGGATCTATTCAATGTACACGGAACACAAATCTTACTGCCTTTTTCTCGAAAATGGATTTCCTTTGATGCAATTCCTTTAATTGATCCGTATATTTTGTTGCTTCATATTCTAGGCTTTAGTTTATTTCCACTTTTTCATTCCGGAGTAACCTTTCTTACCATTTATCTTTTCTTGCTTATTTACCTTGCTATTAGATCAGTTTCTTCAGTTTTAACGAAAAGACACCTACAGTACCACTTTCAGAATAGCGTTCGGATAAAACTAATCCCACGTTTGGCATTGTTTAAATGGGATATTGTCATCGAGACAAACGAAGATTTCTTATTTGGAGTTTATTCTGAAGATCGCCTGTCTATTGAACACACCCTTTCCAAAAAAATTGACTTTCCGGAATTGGTTAAAAACAGTATTAATGACCCATCGGTTTCAAATTTTCTTGCTGGTACTCATTTTGCGTATCCATTTGTTAATGTGTGCAAAAGCGGTTATTTCATCTATTGGAAGGACATCCGCTTTCGCACGAATAAATTTTTTCCATGTGGGGCTATTCTTTTTATTTCTTCAGATTTCAAAACCAAGAAGAGTTATGTGGGCAAAATACACTCATTAAAACAATACAAAAAAGTGCTAAGAAACTTAAAGAACACGCATACTTCTTTTTAAAACCAATATGGGTGTCAGGCACCACTCGTGGACATCCGTCTTCGAGTGGTGGACACCCCAACTAATTTTATGTTACGGATGAAGAACTTTAGTTCCTTTTTTCTTTAATTGTTTTTCATGCGCACGTCTATGAGCGCGATTACGATCCTCTTCAACCTCAGCAGAAAGCTCGACACCCATGGGAACCTGCGTGACAGATACCTGTTTGAGTCCCTGCTCATCCTTTTCAAAAACAAAGGTTGCTTTAGTTGAAATATCAGCTCCTGGTACTGATACATATGGAACGACACGATAATCTGCCTGCCAGCGCTCTGGTGTAACACGGCAGCGAACATAGCCACGGTAATCATTAAAGAATTTAATATGTGGATTTAAGCCTAATATTTTGTCGGTATCCGCCCGCTTATTTGCCCCATTCCCACCTGAAGTGATGGAAGTACCAACGAATTCTGCTCCAAAAATTCTTGAATTGAGGTCATTAAAATCTTCAAGTAAGTTTGAAGTCCAGCTGGCATGAACATCTCCTGTTAAGACAATCATATTATTCATCCGACTCTCTTTTGCATAATCCAGTACACGCTGGCGTGCTACAGGATACCCATCCCATGCATCCATGCTGAATTTTGGTGAAGCCGCTGTACCATAATTTCGCTGTGCAAAGAAAATCTGCTGAGCAAGCACGTTCCATTCCGAGTTTGAGTTATCAAGCAAGTTAAGCAACCACTGTTCTTGTTCAATTCCCATCAAGGTACGTTTCGGATCAAGCGATTCTGCTGTCTGCGGTGAGCTGATATCTCCGTTTGCTTGATCATCACGGTACTGACGTGTATCTAACACGAAGAAGGAAGCTAGATTACCGTATTCAAAATGGCGATAGATTTTCATATCTGCCCCCTGCGGCAGTGACGTCTTCCGAAGGGGCATATGCTCATAATAGGCTTGATACGCTGCTGCTCTTCGCAATACAAATTCCTCAACGGACTGCTCTTTTTCTGGAATGACATTGGCATAATTATTTTCCACCTCATGGTCATCCCATGTAACAATCCATGGAAAAGCCGCGTGGGCCGATTTTAAATGTTCATCGGAACGGTATTGGGCATATCGGTTTCGGTAATCTTCAAGCGTTTTAATTTCTGGGCAGATGTGGGTACGAACATTTCCAGTTGATGCTATATATTCATTAGGTCCGTATTCATATATGTAATCCCCAAGGTGGAAGACAAGATCAAGCTCTTCTTTAGCTAGGTGCTGATATGCCGTAAAGTAACCGTGTTCATATTGCTGACAGGAAGCAAAAGCAAATGTAAGATTTGAAACACTTACTCCCGCACTCGGAAGTGTTTTCGTTTTTCCAGTTGGACTTGTTTCATTTCCACAGTGAAAACGGTAAAAGTATACCTGGTTTGACTTTAAACCGCTAACCTCTACATGGATAGAATGACCAAGTTCAGGGCTGGCTAATTCTGTTCCTCGCTGAACAATATTACGAAAATATGGATCTATCGCCATCTCCCATTTTACTGGTACACTGTGTGGAGGCATCCCCCCACCGTTTAAGTGATCTGGCGCCAGCCTTGTCCATAACACGACACCGTCTGAAAGTGGGTCGCCGGAAGCAACACCAAGGGTAAACGGATATTCACTAAAACTCGGGTCCGCTTTAACCTCAAACCCTACCATGGACTGGGCAAGGGCCAATCCAAGTGAAATACCAGCTATTTTACTGGCCCCTTGTAAAAAGCTACGGCGGTCAATATTCGTTTGCAGTCTGTCTGTATTAAATTTCTTCATCCATTCATTTAAAGGTATATCATTCATACGTGTTCCATCCCCTCTTAGAATTACATGATTAATACAACGTTCATTATAAAGGGGAATTATTAATTTAATGTAAAGAACTGTAAAGCAAAAGCTTTTTAGGATGCTCCTAATCAGGTAATTAGACTTAATAAATATCATGTTACCTTGGATTTTTGTGGTTTCTCTTCAGTTTCCATAGCATGCAACACTACCAGTGACCTATTTTTCTTTATTATTTCTTCATAAAAATTCAACAATGCTTTAACTATACTGACAATTACATAAACATAATCAACCAACTATTCAATCCCCTAAATATCTCGACATTTTTTAACACTGTCTTTACAAACTATTAATACTTACATAGTAAAATAGTAGTGTGAGTCTAAAACTATAAATCAGGATGGGAGTTATCATGAAAACAACTTTGGCATTACAAATCCCCACCTTTGAGTTATCAGAATCTCTTAATTTTTCCCATGTATTTCAGCCTATATTTTCTCTAAATGCTCATACCCTTTATGGATATGAAAGTTTGATAAGAGGTGAAAAGAATAATAACCCTCTTATTCTTTTTGCAATGGCTGAAAAACAAAAAAAATTATTCAACCTGGATATGGCTTCAGTTATAAAAAGTATTTTATCTTTTCATAAATATGAACTATCGAAAAATTTGAACATGCATCTAACAGTTAATATTTTCCCCTCTACTGTATTGGAACCATCTTTTCTTTGGTTAATTGAAGACCTAATGAAAAAAGTAAATATTTCACCCAATCAAATTTTTTTTGAATTGAATGAAACCGAGACTGTACAGGATTTAGTAAAACTTCTACAAAGGGTGCAGTACTTAAAAGATTTAGGTTTTAGAATTGCCCTTGATGATCTGGGGAAAGGACAATCCTCACTAAGAGTGGCGCTTGAGCTTGAACCGGATATGGTAAAACTCGATCAGTACTTCTGTATCGATTTGGAGAGATCTGAAAAGAAACAACTTTTTTTAGAATGGATTACCTCATATTTCAGAGAAGCGGGAACTCTCGTTACACTTGAAGGAATTGAAACGGAGTCACAGCTACTCATTGCAAAGCAAGCAGGTGTTCATTTTGGTCAAGGATATCATTTAGGAAGACCCGGCCTTTATTTGTAAATTAATTCATGATATGGAGGCGGCTTTATGCAGCTAACGATCGGAGATATTGCTGATACATGTCTAAAAGTAACGCCCTCTACAAAGTGTGAGGAGGTCTATAAAACTTTCAAGGAAAGCCCATCATTAGAAGGGATTGTTGTTTGCTTAAATGACCGGCCGATTGGGCTGGTAATGAAAACACATTTCTATCAAGCACTGTCCACCAAGTATGGTTTTAATCTTTTTATGAATCGTACAATTGATTTAGTCATGAACAAAGAGTCACTAATGGTGGATTCTTCCGTTCCAATTACTGATGTGAGTGCACGTGCAATGAACCGCAGCCTTGAACATCTATATGATTATGTAATTGTTACGTCACAAGGCCGTATACGTGGTACTGTAAGTATAAAGAATTTATTAATCAAATTGACTGAGGTACAAGTAAACATTGCTCGTAATTCCAATCCGCTTACTGGACTTCCAGGAAACACCGTCATAAATGAGACATTACAGGAAGCTTTATTAATTGAAAAATTCAGTGTTTTATATATTGATATCGACTCTTTTAAAGTATTTAATGATTCATACGGATTTAGAAAGGGCGATGAAGTGATTCGGGAGACAGCCAATATCATTGTTGAAACTGTTCGTTCCTATACAGGCTCATCCTCATTTGTTGGCCATATTGGCGGTGACGATTTTATTGCAGTTATTCACGATTTTAACTATAAAGAAATTTGCCAATCAATCATTTCACGTTTTGATCAAATGTCACGGAGATTTTATAACGAGAAAGAATTAATGAGAGGATATGTCGAAGCAATCAGCAGAATGGGAAAGCTCGAACATTCACCCTTGATCAGTGTCTCTATTGCTGTAGTCTCCAATAAATCAGTTACATTTCAAACCGTTGAACAATTGAGCAAGGAGGCTGCTAATGTAAAGAAAAAATGTAAAGAGATAAAATATAGTGTTTTTTTATCTTTGGAGGATTACGACCGAGAATTTGTTTCTTAGTAATGAATGTGAAAGCGTTCTTTTGCGTGCGCAATCAATATTCAGCTATCCATTATAAAACTATACATACTCTTTACACTCTTTTAACACCAGGTTAAGAAAGGCTTTTCAATTCCCTAATACAATAGAGTAAACTAACTTATTGGAGGGATTGGATGAAGATTACCGTTGCTGGAGCAGGATATGTAGGGCTCGTTACTTGCGCTTGTTTAGCTGAATTAGGACATTATGTAACGTGCATAGACATTCAAAAAGAGAAAATCGAAATGCTTCAAAACGGCCGCTCTCCGATTTATGAGCCTGGGCTTGAGCCCCTTTTACAAAAGCACCTTCAAAACGGGACATTACAGTTTACAACAGATTCACATCAAGCCTATTCCAATCCAGAAATTATTTATATTGCCGTTGGGACACCTGAAAAAGAGGACGGAACGGTGGACCTGAAATATATTCATGTCATTACCCACACCATCGCTCACTACATTAAGAACGATGTATTGATCTGCACAAAAAGCACAGTTCCAGTTGGGACAAATGACTTAATAAAAGAAATTATCTACAGTAGAATACCTTCTAATATTAAAGCAGAAGTGGTCGCAACTCCTGAGTTTCTTCGTGAAGGCTCTGCTGTCTTTGATTTCTTCCATGGAGACCGTATCGTGATTGGCACCGACAATCCTGAAGCTGCATCGATTATGGAACAAATATACCTGCCATTAAAGATACCAATAATTACTACGGATATAAGGAGTGCGGAAATGATTAAGTACGCCTCCAATGCCTTTTTAGCTACGAAGATTAGCTTTATTAATGAAATTGCAAACATTTGTGAAAAAGTAGGCGCCAATATTGAAGAAGTAGCTTATGGAATCGGACAAGATAAACGGATCGGTCCAAATTTTCTTAAGGCAGGGATTGGATTTGGCGGCTCTTGTTTTCCGAAGGATACAAAAGCCCTTGTGCAGCTTGCGGGTGATGTTGAGCATTCATTTGAATTGCTAGAGTCTGTCATCAAGGTAAATAATCACCAGCAGTCTCTTCCTATTTTAAAAGCGAAGCAGAAAATTGGTTCGTTACACAATAAAAAAGTGGCCTTGCTCGGGTTATCATTTAAACCTGATACAGATGATGTTCGCGAATCAGCCTCTATTAAGATTGCAAAAGAGCTGATCCAGGAAGGAGCTATCGTTAGAGCTTATGATCCTATTGCCATCCCAAATGCAAAGAAAGTTCTAGGAGATACGATTGAATATGCTTATGATATTCGCTTCGCCCTACATGAAGCCGAGCTGGCAATCATTGCAACAGACTGGGAGCATATCAAACACGTCCCATTAGATATCTTTCATACCTTCATGGAAGACCCTATTATTATCGATGGAAGGAATTGTTACCCACTTCGAGAGATTCAAAAATATCCGGTCACTTATATGTCCATTGGTAGAGCTAATGTTCACAAAAGTGGATGAAAGAGATGTTCACCTGTTTGTCAGTTAAAAACTCGGCTAGGAGGAATGGGTATGAAAATTGCTATTTTCACAGACACCTTTTTTCCAGACATGAACGGAGTTGCCCGAACACTTAAAAGATTCACCAATTATCTTGATGACTATAATTTAACCTATAAAATTTTTGCACCGGAGAACTCTACGAGCCAATATGGCGGCAATCAAATTCATCGTCTAAAGAGTCTCCCGTTTTTCTTGTACCCTGAGTGTCGGCTGGCTATTCCCAGCCTTTTCGACCTTAGTTCTAAATTACAAGACTTTTCTCCTGATGTCATCCATGTGGCAACCCCTTTTTCCATTGGGCTATGCGGAGTTTATTTAGCAAAAAAATATAAAATACCATTAGTTGGATCGTACCATACCAACTTTGATGAGTATTTAAAATACTATAACCTCTCCTTCCTCACAAAAATCCTATGGAAATACATGCATTGGTTTCACAGTCCATGTCAGAAACTATTTGTTCCCTCAGTTGATACGTACCAGCAACTTAAGCAACAGGGTTTTAGAAATCTAGAACTTTGGCCTAGAGGTGTAGATTGCCAACTTTTCCACCCAAATCATGAACAAGAGAAAGTCCAAAAGCTTTACTGTCCTTCAGAGAAGTTCCTGCTCACTTTTGTGGGCAGATTAGCTCCGGAAAAGGATATCCAAACCCTCCTGACTGTAGCAAGAAATATGCCGGGAGCCATAAATGAAAAACTGCAATGGTTAATTATTGGCGACGGCCCATTACGCGATGAATTAGAAGCCCAGGCACCAAATAACATGACTTTTACTGGATACTTGGATGGACAAAGCCTAGCCGAGATTTACTCAGCATCGGACCTATTTGTTTTCCCCTCTCCTACCGAAACATTTGGGAATGTTGTCCTAGAGGCTCTTGCTAGTGGGACTCCCGTCATTGGAGCGAATGCTGGCGGTGTAAAAAACATCATTAAATCGGGCCAAACGGGGTATTTATGCACACCAGGAAATGTCGAAGAGTTTACATCTGCTACTCTACGGCTCTTAAATAATGCGGCACTAAGAAAGCAAATGGCCATTGCTGGAAGGATGTATGCACTCACACAAAGATGGGATGAGATTTTCAAGAATCTCATTTGTCATTACACGGATGTGATAGATGCTAGCGGCGAGCAGAAATATGCGTAAACAAGTTTATTGAAAAAGCCAGGCAGACGCCAGGCTTTTTACATGGTTGGATTCACTGCATCATTTAACTCTCTATCTAGTTCTTCCTGGTAATTTGCCTTTTCTTCTCCTGTCCATTCGAGATACTCCGCCATCATGTCCATTACAGCTTGTTTCCACTTTTGTACCCATTGAATATTAAAATATAATGCACTCGTCCGACGGATAAAAAAGTCCACAGGTGTGACCGTCATTTCCTCATCCATGCTATAAAATAGCTGCACATAAACATCCAATGGCAAACCTTGTTTGTTTTTGGTATCGTAATCCGTGGCTATATCAAATATTCGATGGATATTGGAGCCATATCGCTGTATTAGCTGTAAGTACTGTTCCTTCGTAAATCCTCTCACATATGCTTCATCTATATTTTTTTCAATAAAAGCTTGGAACTTATTTGAACCTCCAAAATCACCGCCGGAGATTGGCATATGCTTCGTTTGGCATGGACTAAGACGAATCCCCCATTCCCCTTCCAATTGCTTTGCTACCAAATCAACCACTGTTTCCGCCATTTTTCGGTAACCGGTCAGCTTTCCACCAGCAATCGTGATTAATCCAGAATCAGATACCCAGATTTCATCCTTACGGGAAATTTCAGAAGGATCTTTGCCATCTTCATAAATTAACGGCCTCACCCCTGCCCAGCTAGACTCAATATCCTCTTCCTTAATCTGAACAGTTGGAAACATGTAATGAATAGTCTCAATAAGATAGATTCGATCTTCAGATGTAATTTTTGGATGAGTCGGCTCCTTATCGAAAAATGTATCCGTAGTACCAACATACGTTTTTCCATCCCGAGGAATAGCAAACACCATTCTGCCATCATGCGTATCAAAATAAACAGCCTGTTTCAGAGGAAACTTGGACTGATCAATGACTAAATGTACCCCTTTTGTCAGCCTCAGTTTTTTCCCAGACAAGGAATGATCTCTGTCACGAAAGGTATCGACCCAAGGGCCGGTGGCGTTAATGATTTTCTTTGCATAAATATCATACGCATTTCCATTTACCTGATTAATTACCCGCACACCTACTACTTTTCCAACCTGGAAAAGCAGCTCGTTTGCTTTTGTGTAATTGACTGCCTTCGCACCTTTAGCCACCGCCTCCTTCAACACTTCAATCGTCAAACGGGCATCATCGGTGCGGTATTCTACGTATAGCCCACCGCCCTTTAAACCATCTCGTTTAATAAGGGGCTCTTTTTCAACAGTTTGTTCAGGCAACAGCATTGATCTTCGTTCCGCTTTTTTTACACCAGCTAAAAAATCGTAGACTCGAAGACCAATTGAGGTACTAAATCGGCCAAATGTTCCACCTTTGTGAATCGGCAAAAGCATCCACTCTGGAGTGGTCACGTGCGGGCCATTTTCGTATACAATGGCGCGTTCCTTCCCCACTTCAGCAACCATTTTTACCTCAAATTGCTTTAAATAACGCAATCCGCCATGGACGAGTTTAGTTGAACGGCTGGATGTTCCAGCAGCAAAATCCTGCATTTCCACCAAAGCTGTATTTAACCCTCTAGTTACGGCATCGAGTGCAATCCCACATCCTGTAATACCTCCACCTATAACGAGGACATCAAATGCTGCTGAAGCCATTTCCTCTAACACTGTATTTCTATTTAAACTTGAGAATTTCAATGGAATACCTCCTATTTAAGGAAAAAGAGCTAATTATGATTTACCCTATTTAAATGTATTCATCCCTCACACCAAAATCTCCAACATATTACTTTGATTTCTTTTTCTGATAAGATAATAATAAGCATAAAAGAAGCCAAAATTCAGGAGGATCCACATGTTCTTATCCTTTCCCATTTGCGCTGCCCTTTTAGGGATGTTGATTGCTCAATTCGTAAAAATCCCGATACACTTTTTAACCTCAAGAGAACTAAAATGGAGTTTAATGTTTAGTACGGGCGGAATGCCTAGTTCCCATACAGCCACCATTATTTCTTTGACTACAGCGATTGGAATTACTTCAGGGGTTCAGTCAAATGAATTTGCTATCGCGGTGATCGTCTCTCTTATTGTGATGCACGATGCGATGGGAGTTCGAAGACATGCAGGTTACCATGCAGAAGTGTTAAATACCTTGTTGGCTGATTTCAATGTTCTTATCGAAACCTTAAAGCATCCAAGTTTAAAGAAAACAGAATCGCGCGAAAAGCTAAAGGAATTGCTCGGCCACCAGCCAGCGGAGGTGTTTTTTGGAGCGATTACTGGAGTTATTGTGGGGTATTTGACTTATTTGGTTTATCCTTTTTAGGATGTTTTTTTGAGGTGTGTTGAAAACAGCGGAATTAGTTGTTTTACTGTTTGAGGACTTTTACAGAAGTTAATTTATGGGGGTGCTTAGTTTTCCTTGCACCCCCCTTTTGTTGATTCCAATTGGTTGCGGTCGTGTAGAAGTTATTTTGTATTCTCTAATATATTCCGTATCTTATCCGTATAAATTTTAGCTAAACTCTTTTTCGTGTACTCAAAATTTTTCATACTAGCTTCTTTAGGAATGTTCATGGACACTAATCGGATATCAAGCTTTTCAATGATAAACCTCTCGTCCTCATCCTTCGGTGTCCCGCCCACCTCAGCTAAATCAATCCTTGTCCCGTCATTTAGTTCAATAATATAAAAGAAGTCACCCTTGGAGTGTCCGAACACTGAAGAGCGCCCCTTCCCATACACCCCAGTCTGGATTTTCACAATATCTTTGTAGCTATATTCCTTTCCTTGAGGAGTTAAAAAGGAATAATTGACGATTTTATCAGCTTTAACTACAGTGACCGGGGTTATGAATGTATATAGCAAAACAATAGTAAATGCTGCGACAGCAGTCAAAATGATTTTTCTATACTGCCTAAAAAATTTACCATATCGCCAAGCGTCCCTAAATTCTTTATTAAAAAGGTAAAAGTACCCCACAAAAAGATAAACCTCAAAGATAAAAATCAACCCTGAATAAGGTGATCTGAATATCCAGATGATGTATTCTTTTGGTACAAACAACGCTTCCTGCATGAATGCGATTAATACAAATATTCCGATGGACAATAGGATGATGGCAATAAATCCTAGAACTCGTAGAATGAAGGCTAGTATCTTTTTCATTTCAATAGCTCCTGTACAGATTTTTTCGTTGAAGCATCGATAAAAGGAGAGTAACATTACTCTCCTTCGTTTACGACGATTTGGTACCCCTCTTGTTGCGGACCGTCCTCATATACATCCCTTGTCACTATGTAATAAGTTTCTCCATCATTATCGGTAATAACCAACTCACTTGGACTTTTGTCGACTGCTGCAGCATCTAAGCTGTAATACGGTAAACCTAATGTTGACGTATCAAATGGCATATTGATCCCTCTTTTCTATTTTTTATACAGCTTACCTTCTTTTTAAAATAGAGGCAAGGTCTAACTAAGCTCTATTGTAAAAACTTTTATCCTGTCCCATGTAGCTTGCCAATTCTTTTTTGCTACACGTTCATCATACATTTTCATTCGCTCATTATTCTCAGTAAAAAATGGGGTTGGTCTTACCCCGAAATGGATCACATCGCTAATTCCCCAAGGAGCAGTTAAGATGACATTGTCCGTTTCATCTAATTTAACAGCCAAAGCGGTTGCGGTTTCCGGAAATTTCGATATCGCATCCACAGAAGAAAAGTAAGGGGACATCTTATTTCTAATATGCATTCTAGCTTCATTTTTCACAGACCATGGAATGTCTGGCAAAAGCGAAACCAGTTTTCCTTCGAGCTTTTTTTCATCTAACTTATCAATAGAATAAATGACATCAATATCTGGAATAGGTGTCCTTTGACTAAATCCATGAAGGGTATCCCATATTTTTGAACGAACAAAACCAGCACAAACCCACCAATCAGGTAGATTCAGTGAATTCACTGTTTTTAATATTTCCATCATCCATGAATCACTTTGTATAATCGAAATAACTCCTTGCTCATCTATCATTTTTTAGTTGAACCACCTTTTGTTATTCATTGGATCCTTTAACCTCTAGGAGCGATTGATAGACAGGATTTTGTTTGAGGATGGCTTTAATATCAGAAACCAGTTCCGACATTTGTTTTCCATCCTTACTCTTATCGCATTCGGACCAGGCAAAATGTCGCTGTGCATCATTTATCCAAACATTTAGCTCATAACTAACAAATGACTTCATATTGCATTTAGTCGATAGCTTTTTTTCCTCAAGATAGTTTGAAAGAATCATAAGTTTATAGATTTGGTTCATTTCATCCTTTGAAAACTGGAAATCACTGACGCCAACCGCTTCCCCATTTTGCAGGTCCTTGATCAACTCTTGGTCTTTAGTGTTGATTTTATTTTTCAACCCAACACCATACTTTAACTCAAATTCAAATGTGTCCTGTTGGTCGACATCATGGGAAATGGTCAATAGTTCCTCTCCAAAGTCAGGACATTCTTCCACCATATATTTCGTGCTAGTATTAGATTCTAGCGTTTGAATACTTTTGCAGCTGTAAGTAATTACTTCTCCGCCTCCGTACTTGTCTTCTGTAGTATCTCTTTTAATCGTGAATTTGGAGCCATCATACGTTAAATCATAATAAATCGGGTCACCTTCTATTGTATAGCGGATGAGTCGAACCTTATCCTTCTTCCCACTGTTCATATTTTTAACAAACCGATCCAACCTTTCAATATGCTCAAGACTCCCATGTGTTTCTACTATTTCATTAGCCGTTGGTTTATGTTTAGTAGAAGCAGGGGCTTCTCCTTGGCAACCTGATAATATGACAATAATGAATATGGTTAATCCCAGCCAAAAGGCTTTGTTACTCATGCTTCAAAACCCCTCTTTTCACGAAATAGGACTCTCTACTCCCATTGCTGCGTAAAACTGTAGAAGGCGTTTGCTAGAAAGAGCTTTCTTTAATAGTTCTTCATTATAACCATAGGTTTGCATCGCCTTGTTGATGGCATCAATTCTTTCTTGTCTTTGTCTTCTATAGTTAGATTCTAACTGTATTTCCAGTGGGACCGTGCGGATAGTGTATGGTCCAAATGATACATTTTTATATAAGTCCCAAATGTATTTTCCGCCTTCCCAAATGCCGTCTCCTGATTGCGAATCGGGAATTCCTGCTGAATTGGAAATGTTCACGACCTCAACATCCACGCCTTCAATTTTCCAACGTCCTTTTGTCCAAGTAAAACCGGACGGGAAGGTTTGGGTAAAGGTTGGCTCTTCAACGGAGGATAGCCTATTCTCATCATATCTGTCACCAACTTTAGAGCGGAGGGAATACGATTGTAACATTTCAGCAAATTGGCGGACACTCTCTTGGTCTTTTACATAGATATCAATGTCCCCCGGGGTTATTTCACATCCTTGAAGCACGGAGCCAACTGATCCAACCAAAATCCACTCTATGGATCTTTCTTTTTGAAAAAAGATCTCACAGATTGTTGATAATGCCTTTTCCCAATTACTCATTTTCTCTACTCCTTTTCATTTCTAGCAATTTATCATTCCGGATTTCATTTATCTTTCCAAAAAATTCGATAGAATCCCCTTGGATAACAATGCCATTACCGTCGTAACAAGTGTAAATAGTGTTTTGGTTGGTTAATGAATACTCTGATAGTTCCTCTAGACGAGGCTGCTGCACATCCCAATGTGGCATGAACTCAAAGTCTATTAGATCCAACGCATCTAAAGTTTGCAAATCAACAATATTTTCGTCTATGTAGTCTGCAATCTTAATCGTTTTCGACATCATGATACTTCCGGCACTCAAGCCTATGAGCAGTTTGCCTTTTTCCACCATGGCTTGGATCGTCGGAATCAGGTTTCTTTCCTGGAGATTTTTTAAAAAATAGAAGGTGTTTCCTCCTGATAAAAAGAGGCCATCACAGGTTTTCAGTTCTTCTATCAATGTTTCATCATATTCTTGATCGGCATCAAAATATAAAATATCGCTAACCCCTAAGGATTGGAAATATTCCTTAACATAGTTGAAGTATTTTCTTTGTGGGTCTGATCGGGAGGGAATGTATCCAAGTTTAAAAGAGCCTTCCCCTATCATCACTTTGATTCTATTTTCTAATTGTGGATGGTTATCTTCTGGAATATTGCTCAAAAGAACGAGATTACGCATAATTAGTACCCCTTTTTCTGAATCTATCCAATTTTACCTCAAGTTCGACATATGAGTGGCGAATCCCTGCCTGAGTGAAGGACAAAACTCTTCACCGCCACTTGCTTTTTGTCCTTCATCCAATCTATGAAAGACAAAACTCGGCTCTGCCTCTTACTTTTTGTCCTTCATCCAATCTATGAAGGACAAAAAACGGCTCTGCACCTTGCTTTTTGTCCTTCATCCAATCTATGAAGGACAGAACCTGGCTCTCCTTCTTGCTTTTTGTCCTTCATCCAAGCTATGAAGGACAAATCCTGGCTCTCCTTCTTGCTTTTTGTCCTTCATCCAAGCTATGAAGGACAAATCCTGGCTCTCCTTCTTGCTTTTTGTCCTTCATCCAAGCTATGAAGGACAGAACCTGGCTCTCCTTCTTGCTTTTTGTCCTTCATCCAAGCTATGAAGGACAAATCCTGGCTCTCCTTCTTGCTTTTTGTCCTTCATCCAAGCTATGAAGGACAGAACCTGGCTCCGCTCCTTGTTTTTTGTTCTTCATCCAAGCTATGAAAGACAAATCATGGCTCTGCTCCTTGTTATTTGTCCTTCATACAAGCTATGAAGGACAAAACCTGGCTCCGCTCGGGAATGTAAATTATTTTGTGTAAATGGTTAAATCCTATATGATTTGACTATATTGAAACTAAAGTGTTCTTACCTACTAGGGGGATAGGGCAATGCTGGGGAGCAACCCGAGCACCTAGTAGGGTTCTGTACAAAAGGAGAGAGGATTTTTCCTCTCTTTTTCCTTTTGGGAGAACGAAAGCGATAAACCCTTAGGGCAGAGCCCTAACTTAACTACGTCAATTATTTCCCAAGCCGGCCCTCAAACATGATATCAAACTGCTGTCTACATTCTAACCATCCAGGAATAGGATTAGACCATTTATCTGTAACTCCAACAGTCGCAAGGTAAACAATTTTCCTTAATGCATTATCCGTTGGATAAGCAGTTTTTGTTTTTGTGACTTTCCTTAGTTGTCTATGGAATGCTTCAATAGTGTTGGTTGTGTAAATTAACTTTCTAATCTCTACTGGGTAAGAAAAGAAAGTCGTGAGTTCTAGCCAGTTGGTCTCCCATGATTTAATAACAGAAGGATATTTCTTTCCCCACTTTTCTTTAAACTCATCAAATTCCAATTCTGCTTGTTCAATTGTATATGCTTTATATACCTTTTTTAAATCGTCCATAAGTTCCTTACGGAATTTGTGAGGAACACACTTTACATTATTTCGTAATTGATGAATGATACAAGACTGAATATCTGTTTTCGGAAACGTGGCATTAATTGCCTCTGAAAATCCAGAAAGCCCGTCTTTACAGGCAATTAGGATATCTTGTACACCACGACTCTTCAAATCTTGGCAAACGTTCAACCAAAAACTAGCACTCTCATCTTCGCCGATCCAAATACCAAGAATGTCCTTAATACCATCTGTATTTACGCCTAAAACTGTATAAGCTGCCTTACTAACAATCCTATTTTCATGCTTAACTTTAAAGTGTATTGCATCCAAAAACACAATAGGATACACAGGGTCTAGTAGACGGGACTGCCATTCATAGACAAGAGGCAACACTTTGTCTGTAACCTTACTTACTAAACTAGAAGAGACGTTAATACCATAAATATCCTTCATGTGGTCCTCAATATCCCGTGTGGACATACCTTTAGAATAAAGGGCAATTATTTGATCCTCTAATCCATTAATAGAGGTCTCATATTTCTTTATAATCTGCGGTTCATATTCACCTTTACGATCTCTAGGGATATTTAACTTGGTTTCACCTAACTTAGATTTAATGGTCTTTTTACTATAGCCATTCCGGCTATTTCCCGTATTGATACCTTTAGAATCATGTTTGGAGTACCCAAGGTGCTCCTCAATCTCAGCCTCGAAAACCTGTTGGAGAGTCTCCTTGAAAAGGTCCCTAATCATGGCATGAATATCGTCCACTGTTTCACATTGACCTGCCAATTCTCTAATTGTCATATCCCTATAATTTTGCATAAATGATCATCTCCTTAATTGGTAAGTATAACCATTTACACAAAACTATAGACGTTCTCCTCCGCTCCTTGCTTTTTGTCCTTCATCCAAGCTATGAAGAACAAATCATGGCTCTCCTTCTTGTTTTTTGTCCTTCATCCAAGCTATGAAGGACAAATCCTGGCTCTCCTTCTTGTTTTTTGTCCTTCATCCAAGCTATGAAGGACAAAACCTAGCTCTCCTTCTTGCTTTTTGTCCTTCATCCAAGCTATGAAGGACAAAACCTAGCTCTCCTTCTTGCTTTTTCCTTCATTGCCCCCCCAAACAAAAAAGCTGCCCAATCTTCTTGGGACAGCTTTTCCTACGAGGCCAACAGGCCCCCACTTATTCAGTTAAATCAATAGAATACTTCGCAAATCCACCATACGATGGTCCGATGTACTTAATCGTCGGGAACTGGCCAAGATATTTTTGTGCATTTGGTGAAGAATCAAACACCGGAACCACTGTACCTTTGAACTTAGCAAAGGACCAGTTTTGGTCTGCCGTTGGATTAATCGTTTTCTTTTCTTGAATATAGTTCGTGATAATTTGACGATTCTCATCAGGTGACTTTAGCACAATCTCCCCCTGACTCGCTCCAGGGAAGGTCGCGCTGGATGCCCGGTAATTATTCGTTGCAACAATAAACTTCTGGTCTGCTGCAACAGGCTTCCCTTGATAGGTTAGATTAACAACTCTGCCCGTACCCGGATTAATGACATTCCCATTAGGGTCATATTTTGCCGGCTTCGTCACATCAATTTGATATTGCACTCCATCAATTACATCAAAATTAAAGGATTGGAAATTAGGATTAATCAATGGCTGGTCACCAGTATTAGATGGGTCAATCTGATTAAATTGACCTGAACTCATTTCCAACCATTCTTTGAGTTGTGCTCCCGTTACTAATTTCGCTTGAAGCGTATTCGGATACAAATACAAATCAGCGACATTTTTTATAGCCAAAGTACCCGCAGGAATATCTGTGTAATATTGTGGACCGTTACGGCCACCTGCTTTAAACGGCGCTGCTGCAGAAAGAATAGGGATCCCTGCATACTTACTGTACGCTGGATCTTTTAGTTTCTCTGCCAAATATTCTGTTTGTGCATTATTCACGATTTGTACAGAAGGATCATCTTGGACCAGCGCAAAATAACTATAAATCGGAGCGGTTGTTTCTCCAACAGGCTGATTCACATACTTAATCGTACCCTCATGTTCAGGTAAAATAGCCTTCATTAACTCCTCGTCTGTTTCAACAATCGATTTACCCGTTGCATCCACAATCGGTCTCACACTAGCTTTACTGTCAACCACGTTCCACTTGCCCCGACTCTTCTCCAGTTGGAGGTCAATCACCCCAAGATGACTGCCGAAAGCCCCTGGCATCACAACCGGTTTCCCATTGATCGTTCCTTTTTCTAGATTCACATTTTGAAGATCTTTATAAAGTGGGCCGGGGAAAACATTATGCTGATGTCCGGTAAAAATTGCATCAATGTCCTTGATGTCGGTTAAATAGTAAGCTGCATTCTCCATACCTGCCTGATACGGCTCACCGCTTATCCCCGTATGAGCAAGGGCGACAATAACGTCTGCTCCCTTCTTTTTCATCATTGGAACATATTTTTTTGCAGTCTCAACAATGGATTTTACCTCGACTTTTCCTTCTAAATTAGCTTTATCCCATTCCATAATCTGTGGTGGAACAAATCCAATTACTCCTACCTTAATTGTTTGCTTTTTCCCTTGTGCATCTACAAGCGTTTTATTAAAAATAACATATGGTTCAAAATAGGGTTCATTTGTGCCTGCTTTCACCACATTGGCATTTACAAGAGGCATTTTGGCATCATTTAGTGTTTCATTGAGGTAGTCCAAACCGTAATTAAATTCGTGGTTGCCCACTGTAGTAGCATCGTAGCCTAAAAGGTTAAACAAGCGGTAAACTGGATGCACCTCACCCTTTTTTAACCCCTTTACCTTTGCCACATAATCTCCTAATGGATTTCCTTGAATCTCGTCCCCATTATCAAACAGCATCGAATTTTTCACTTCATTGCGTGCTTGTTTGATCAAGGTAGCAGTTTTCACCAAACCGACTTTGTCGTCTTGCTTTGTCTGATAATAATCATAATTAGCTAAAAAAACATGAAGATCGGTCGTTCCGAGTAAGCGCAACTGAACAGTACTTTCTGGCTTTTGCGCAAAAGCACGATTTGGCAGCAACTGTCCAATGATGATAAGCATTGAAACTAGAAAGATGTTAATTGTTTTAACCAATCCATTACCTCCCTTTTGAAAAATTTCATACAAACGAAGATAGTTTTAGCAGCATTGGATTGGAATATGCTGATACTCTTAAAAAAATCCATCCATCAAAATCTATTCCATTCGAGTAAACGGTGAATTATAATATTAAGATAGTCACTTACAAAATAAGGTAAGAATAAACCTTACATTTCAGGAGGTGATGAGTCTTGGGAAATCTAACTAGATTACCAGGGACTCCAACAACTCATGCAAAGCCAAGTATTGGAAAGGCGATACTTTGCATGGGGCGGACACTTATTTAACAAATCGCCCAGGTAAGCTTTTTAATACGCGGCTTTGCACCTTATTTTTCTAAAACAAATAAGGAGCTGGCAAAGTATGAAATATGTAAACGCAAGCAACATCTTACCTGAAAAGCTGATTGCAGAAATTCAAAGGTACGTTCAAGGGGAGACCCTTTATATTCCGAAACCGGAAAAAACCTACCGAAAATGGGGAAGTTGTTCTGGGGCAAGAAAGTCAATTGATGAACGAAATGCCTTAATCAAACATGCTTTTTCTAACGGAAAAAGCATTCCTGAGTTAGCGGATGAGCATTTCTTATCTATCGAAACGATTAAAAAAATAGTTTACTCGAATAAAAAACACTGATGGTCCATCAGTGTTTTCTTATGTATAGTTTGTTTCTAAGTCATCTTCTACATTTTATTTGTGAGATGCTTTCTATAAAATAAAGTTGAACGAGGTGACGAACAATGAAAGATAAATTCATAAGGAATGAACAATATAATTTTATCAAACGGCAAGTAGATTTAATTAAAGATAGTTACAGAAAGAATTCTGATCCGAGCGTGATTAAGGCCGTTAGGGAACTGGCAAACGCTCAAATTCTTGAGCTCTTTCCACAAGCTTCAAAGGAACAGATGGAAAAGCTCGATCTTTCGAGCATGAAAACGGATGCTGAATTTGACCAGTATGCTCAAGAGCTGGCAAACTACTTAATTCCGTTCCCGAATCTGACCGAGCAGCAAGTCAAAAAGATGTTTCCAAAAGCGAAGAAATTAAAGGTACCCAATTTATTGGCAATTGATTTCGAGAAAATTACCTATCTAAGCTGGACGGATATCAGCACCAACAAAAAGTTTATTATCTATGAGCACGATGAGAAATTACTTGGGATTGACTGTAAATACTCTATTTTAAATAAAGATAATATCTGCTCGTTCTGTAATCGCTTTGGGCAAGTGGCCTTTATTTCCACAATCACTAAAGCTAAAAAGTCGAATAATCCAGACTACTACAAAGCCATTGGAAACTATATCTGCCTGGACAGTTCTGAATGTAATAAAAAGATCACATGCGTTGACTATTTAACTTCGTTTTTAGAAGAGTCGCTAAAGAAACATGCTTTAGAATAAAGAACCTTGCTAGTGTAAAATTGGCAAGGTTCTTTTTTTGTTTGCGTAAAGCGGCCGCTGTATCGTCCGTATTAGAATAATAACTGTCAATCCGAGAGTATTGTGCTCTTATGCGAGAGTAAAGCAAAATCCCACATCCAGGACTTTTTTAAATATATTCAACCTCATAAAATGGTTTATTAAAATCTAATTCCGTTGCAGCCTTTTGATCTAAGAAAATCGTACAGTTAGGATGTAACTGTAAAAGAGAGGCAGGACACCCCGTTGAAATTGGACCTTCTAATGCTTGTTTCATTATCATTGCTTTCTCTTCCCCAAGGGCCATGAATAAAATCCAATTTGCGCGGAGGATACTCGCTACTCCCATTGTAATTGCATAGGTAGGTACCTCATTTATGGAAGAAAATGCAGGCGAATTCACCCTTCTTGTTTCTTCAGTTAAACGAACAATATGCGTATGGGGTGAAAGCTTTTTACTAGGTTCATTAAAACCAATATGACCGTTTAAACCTACCCCTAAAACCTGTACATCTAATTGACCAGCTTGATTCAGAATTTGATTATACCGGATACACTCTTGCTCCGGAGAGACGGCTTCCCCATCTGGGATAAAGATGTGTTCTTCTTTTAAATTCACATGATCAAACAAATGTATTCTCATAAAAGAATAAAAGGATGACTGATGACTTTTCGGTAATTCCAAATACTCATCAAGATTGAATGTCCTAACATCCGTAAAATCGACTCCGCCAGATTGATAGAGAGATACAAGAGAACGATAAATTCCAACTGGTGTATTTCCAGTTGCCAAACCTATTTTTGCTTCATTGTTCTCTCCAATAAATTTTGCAAGCAATTCTGCACAATAATCATTAAGTGTTTTTATAGATTGAGAAATAATTAATTTCATAAAATTTGTGATACCTTATATTTTTCTATTTTTGCACAAAGTTCACGGGAACGATTTATAATTTCAGAAAAATCTTCTTTTTGTGAACGCTTGATTAATGAGCTTCCTAAGCCCACAGCACATGCTCCCGCCTTTAACCATTGTTCTACATTATCGATTGTTACACCGCCAGTAGGCATGAGTTGAGCATGTGGAAGTGGGCCTTTTATTGCTTTAATAATGTTCATATCATAAACATCACCAGGGAATAACTTCAAAATATCTACTCCCTCTTCTAACGCATGAACTGACTCCTTTAGAGTCATAACTCCAGGCATATAGGGAATTCTGTAACGATTACATATTCTTGCTGTTTCTTCATTTAAGTAGGGACTGACAATAAATTGTGCACCCGATAACATCGCTATTCTAGCAGTTTCAGAATCAAGGACACTACCTGCACCTACCACTACATTGCTAGCTTTATATTTAGCTGTTAAGGTTTCAATTACATGTGTTGCTTGTGGTACAGTAAAGGTCACTTCTATAATAGATATTCCGCCTTCAATACAGGCTTCTGAAATATCAATTGCCTCTTGTGCTGTCTCTGCTCGAATTACCGCAATTGCCTTTTTCTCGGTTATTTCTTTTAGAACAGTTTCTTTCGTAGTCATCCCTTAAACCTCCCAAACAAATTAATTCCGGAGTGAATTTGCAATTTGTACTAATCTGCTGAATTTTTCTTCATCCAAACTTACTTGGAATACTTCCGCGATTACCTGTGACCATCCATGGATAAAATAAATCCACCCATCTTCGACATGCAAGTTTTTATTATTTCTTTGCTCATTCGCCTGATGCATGAAGAGGAGATCTCCTCGATAATTCAGTTCCCATACATAACTATCTTTAGGAAATTCACAATGGTCCGATAGTGGTGATCCAGGTCGGTCTTTTCCTAATCCTGTAGCATTCACAACTAATGAATGATCTACCAATTTTGCTAGAATCTGATCATTATCCTCAGCAGTTTCAGCTAAAAGATATTCAATGTTGGCATTCGGATTAATTTTATTTATTATTACTCTCATCGAATCAAGTCTAGGCTGGCTCCTATTACTTACATAAATTTTGCTAGGGACATTAGCTTTATTTTCAGGATTTAATAGATATGCGGCTATTGCAATAGCACTTCCACCAGCACCCATAATGAACACTTCTCCTTGGTGCTCCTTCCAAAAGTGTACAGGAATGAATGCTTCTAATGACAAGCCACTAGTAATTGGGTCCTTTGCAAATCCTCTATATTTTCCATCTTTTTTAGAAATACAAGATAATTCGTGAAAATTTACAGCATAAGGATCTAGGTAGTCAAAATACTCAGATGCAGCCTCATAAATGTCTATTTTATGTGTAGTCACTAGCGCACCAAGCGATAATTTATCTTCTTTTAGGAACCTCGTCACTTGTTGATATACCTCTTTATCTGCATGAATAGGAATATCAATTCCTTTAATAACGGCATCAAGTCCTAGTTCCTCTGCCCATAAAGGAAAAAGTTTCATTATAGAAGATTGTTGTGTGGTAACACCAATAAAATAGAATGTAGGTTTTTGCGCTTTTTCCAATTTCATTCCTCCACCATCTTTTCTAGAGATTTCTTACTAAAAGAGCTTGTTTAGGGTTTTCGACCGTCAAAATATGTAATATGGCTTCAGGACAGCCTCGTTCTTTTAAATAAGGTATAAATTTATTTAGTAAGTAACTTAAGTTTATTGATCCACCGTAGGCCCCTAAACGCTCACGTGTTGTATCTAAACTCAATAGTATTTGTCGTTCATATCCTGCTTCAATCATGTTTTCAATTAGATCAGCTTCTACCGAATCGTCGTGATATTTAAATCGACCGATGGTATCATACTCAACAAAAACTCCAGCAGATAAAATTTCTTTATGTAATTCATAATCATGATGGGTACGATCAAGATGGCAAAAAATTAGAGAATCTAATGGCACAGAATGTTCTTTAAAAAAGTGAATAACCTTTAAAGGATCTGCTCCTTTTTCCATATGAATCATGATTGGCAATCCTGTTTGACACTGGGCTTCAGCTGCAGCACTGAACATTTTTTCATTCCGGGTCTCAATCCCTTTTGGGCTGACAGCCGTTTTAATCATCCCTGTTTTCGCTGTTAATTGGATGTTAGGTACCTCTTTATCAGTCGCAATAAACATTCCATTTTTTGCTTCTGATATGAAAATTTCAGCTAATTTTGTTTCATTAAATTTGAAAATCCAATGGCTCTCATCATAAAAACTAAGGCTATGAAACCCGGTTGATGCGACAATATCAACTCCTGTTTCCTTGGATAATCGAACTAAGTTCTGCTCCATTCTCCCACATCCAATTGGCTGTGCATCAACGAGAAGGGTTCCTCCATTTTTCTTGTATTCATTAACCTCAGCAAAAGAACGCTCGTAATCGTCGATTAATAGAGCCTTATTAAGTAAAGCTGGCGTTCCATTAGCTAAAAATAGATGCTCATGACATTGAGAAAAGCCAATCTCACATACATCTTTTTGATTTAAAACAGTTTGCACATAAGCACTCAAAAAAACACTCTCCCTTTTTATGACACCTTGGTCAAGTGATTAAAAATTAATATGATCTGGATCAGGACCCACCCGTTTGTTTTCATTAAGAGCATCAAGTTTTTCTATATCATTTTTCTCCATTACAAAATCAAATACATCTGCATTGCTAATAATCCGTTCTTTCTTTATTGACTTTGGAATGGTAACAACTCCATGCTCTAAATCCCAACGAATGAGAACTTGCGCTGTTGTCTTTCCATATTTTTCCGCAATATCAGATACTACATGATGATTCAACAATTGTCCTTGCATTAATGGACTCCATGCTTCTAATTGAATGCCATGGTCTTTACAAAATTTTCTTAATTCCGGCTGAGACAGCTTTGGATGAAATTCCACTTGGTTTACCATCGGCATAATTTCTGTATTTTCCATGATATCTTTAAGGTGATGTACCTGGAAATTACTAACCCCAATGGCGCGGACATATCCGTCTTTATAGAGTTTTTCTAGTGCTTTCCATGTTTCTAAATACTTTTCTTTTACTGGCCAATGTATTAAATAAAGGTCAAGATAATCTAAATTTAAACTCTTTAGGCTTTGATTAAAGGCTAATAAAGTTGGTTCGTAGCCCTGATCAGTATTCCATACTTTGGAAGTAACGAATAACTCATCTCTGTTTACCCCCGATTGCTTAATGCCTTGCCCAACACCTTTTTCATTTTGATATACTGCTGCGGTATCAATGCTTCTATATCCTGCTTCAATTGCCCATTGAACTGAATCGACTACATCCTGACCCTCGTTTACTTGGAATACACCAAGACCTAGCCATGGCATCTTGACTCCATTATTTAATACTGTTGTATCACCTAAACTCTTCACTATCATTTCGCACTTCCTCTCCTAGCAGATCTTCTTCAGCCATAGATAATTATTAGGGGCTAATTGAACTTTAAATCCATCACTTTAGAAACCTTCGCCCTAAAAACATCGCTTTTCTTTAGCTGCGTTTTTTCTGTATTTGATCAAAGAATACAACGATAATCAATAATGCTCCAATTGCAATTTGCAGCCAAAACGGCTCAATTCTAAGCAGATTTCCAGCATTACGAAGAGTAGACATAATTAACGATCCAATAATGGTACCTATCACACTCCCCTGTGCCCCGAATAAACTTGCTCCTCCAATTACAGAAGAGGCAATGGCATCAAGTTCATAGGATGTACCTGCTGTTGGAACACCACTTGCTAAGCGGGAGGTCATTAATAAACCTGCAAGTGATGAAAGAACTCCAGAGATCATATAGGCACCATAAGTGGTTATTCTAACGCTTACTCCCGATAGGCGCGCAGCCTCATCGCTGCTTCCAATAGAAAATAAGTTCCTACCGAACACTGTATACCGAAGAATAACCATAAAAATAACCGATACAATAAATAGGATAAATATTAAATATGGAATGCCCAAAATGTCCGAGTTTGCGATTTTTGTAAAATTCCTTGGGATTCCAGAAATAATTTTCCCATCGCTAACCAAAAGAGTTGCCCCTCTAACAATAGTCATCGTACCCAAGGTTGCGATAAAAGGTGTAATTTTCATATCGTAAATAATGAAACCGTTTAATAATCCAATCAATAAGCCCATTGCCAAAACAATAACAAAGGTCAAAAAAATAGGGACACCAGAAACAAGTAATACTGCAGATGCAATACATGAAATCCCTAACGTTGAACCTACTGATAAATCTATTCCTTTGGTAATAATTACGTATGTCTGACCGATTGCAACTATGGCAATAATTGCAGTTTGCCGACCAAGATTTGACATATTATTGAATGTGAAAAATCTTGGTTCCATAATGGATATAACAAGCCACATTAAAATTAGTATCAAAGGTAAGGATACTGAAAAAAATAATTTATAATTGATTTTAAACTTTTTTATGCTAACAGGTTTTTGTTCTACAACCACAGATTTCTCTGCCATGGTTTACCCCTCCACTCTTAAGCATATGCTGCTGTCATAATTTCTTTTTCGACAAATCCCTCAGACCGCTTAAACTCTCCAGTTAAGACACCTTCACTCATGACAAGGATTCGATCACAAACTTCAAGTAGCTCTGGCAGATAGGATGAGCAATAAAATACACATTTCCCTTCATCTGCAAATTGTCTCGAAACCCTAAAGATATCTCGTCGTGCTCCAACATCTATTCCTGCAGTAGGTTCATCGAGAAGCAGGACCTTAATGTCTGTTCCTTTCCATTTTGCAACTACAATTTTCTGCTGATTTCCTCCACTTAAATCATCAATATCCTGATCGAGGGAACTATATTTCACTTTAAAATCCCTTATAATATCTAAAGCTCTATTTTTTTCAATTTTGGAATGGGTAAAACCGAAGGAAGACGCCTTTTTATAGGATGATATATTTACATTTTTATAAATAGAAATTCTCGGTAAATATCCCTCTGTTTTACGGTCTTCTGCTACGAAGCCAATCCCCTTTTTGATAGAATCACGAGGGGTTTTAGGATTAAATTCTTTCCCTTCAACCATAAGGCCTCCTGATTTTGGTGGAATCGCTCCGTAAATACCTTTTAATAATTCAGTTTTTCCTGCCCCCACCAGACCAAATAATCCTACAACTTCACCTTGCTTGAGATTAATAGAAATGTTTTTATAGAAAGGCTCATTCGAGACATTCTTTAGTTGAATTAAGTCGCCTTTTATCTCTGCTGGATAGTATGAATCACCTTCGCTTTGCATCTTGCCTGCAATTGCATCGATGAGGATATCGTTATTTACATCTGCAATTGGTTTTGTCCATATTTTATTTCCGTCACGAAGCACGGTAATTCGATCACAAATTTGGAAAATCTCTTCTAAGCGGTGTGATATGTAAATAATAGAAACACCTTTAGATACTAATTCTTTCAATATTGTAAACAGCTTTTGAACATCATCCTCTGCTAAAAGAGCAGTTGGTTCATCTAGAATTAATAGATTTGCGTTTTTGGATAACGCCTTGGCAATTGCTATGATTTCTTGATCCGCCATTTTAAGGTTACCCACCTTTTCATGTGGACTTAACTCACCGATACCTGCTTTTACTAAAGCATCTTTTGTTTGTTTTATTGCTTTCTTTTTATTAACAAATACTCCAAAATTCTTTGGCAACTTTCCCATCAAAATATTTTCCATTATGGAAACCTCAGGTGCCAGTTTTAAATCCTGATATACAACTGCTATCCCAAGATCCTCTAGTTCTTTGACAGGTATAGAATGAAACACTCTGTCTTTAACAATAATTTCTCCTTCTTCAGGTGAATATGCACCGGTTAAAATTTTTATTAATGTACTTTTTCCCGCTCCATTTTCACCAAGTAGTGCATGAATTTCACCAGGCATAATTTCAAAGTCAATTCCCTTGAGAGCAGTTGTCCCCTTAAATTTTTTAACTATTTTTTTCATTTCGACTAGAGGCTTAGTCAAGCGAATCCCCCCTTTTATTCGTGCGCACCCTAAGATTCTAGGGTGCGCTTAATCATGCTTTATCGTTTTTCTGGGTATAATAATTTTTGAACGTCTTCATTCTCGAAGTTATCCATAGATACTGCTGTCACGCCCGTATCAATATCTTTTTCAACTTTTTTCCCTTCAAGTTTTGCCACTACATTCATTACACCTTTATACCCCATACCAAATGGATCCTGAACAATTAGATAGTCAATGGCACCTGATTTTAAAGAATTGATTTGCTCTTCGTCAGCATCATATGAAACTACCGCAATAGAATCCTGTAATTTCTCTTCTGATACTGCACGTCCTACACCGATACCAGTGTGGTTATTATCAGCGAAGAATCCAACAATATCTGGGTTACTAGTAATAATGTCTTGTGCTGTACCTAGGGCTTTTGTAATATCATTATCAACATAACGAGTGTCAAGAACTTTAATATCTGGAGCTATTTTCTTCAAACGGTCAATAAATCCCTTGTCTCGATCAGTTAATACCTGCACCCCCGCCATCGCACTTACTACAGCTACTTTCCCTTTTAATTCTTTTCCAGCCTTCTTCAATTCTTCAACTAATTTATCAGCAGCCAATGCGCCACCTTTAAGGTTATCTGTTGCTAAGAAACTAACGTACTGGTCTGTTTTGACACGGTTATCAACTAATACAACTGGAATATCTTGACCCATAGCATTTTCAATTGCCGGTACAGTTGCATCCGAGCTTGTTGAAGCAATTACAATACCATCTGGTTGACTCGTAATGACATTTTCTAAAATTGCAACCTGCTTATCGATATCAGCCTCTGATGGAGGTCCATCAGTAGTGATTTTAACTTTATTACCTAGCTCTTTTCCCGCAGCTTTCGCACCTTGTAGTACTGTTTGCCAAAATCCTGAATCAGTTGCTTTAATAATGACAGCTATATCAAGAGGCTCATTACTTTTCCCTTTTTCTTTTGAACCATCGCTGCTTGATGATTGGCTACAAGCTACTAATCCACCCATTAGTGAAACGGCTAAAATCATTGAACCTACTTTTTTCCCAATCTTCATTAAATACCCCTCCAGATTATTTATTGTTTTTTATTTTTGTAGTTTTATTACATAGAGGTGATTATTCCATTTATAAAGTAATCATCTCTAAATCCCCAATGTTTTCTAACCTAATAAGTAACTCCTGCAATTAAGATGACACTAGAATAAGAAACGGCTTCACCCGTTCGAACGATTCCACGCGAAGAACTCGTTTTTTGTTTAAATTCAATATGAGGTATAAAATAAAACGGAATTTCTTTGAACAGTTCCTCGTAAAATGCTAATTGGTCAGGGCTCTTTTCCTTTATTTCTTCCGCAAGAATAATCCCTTCAATCTCAAGCTCATCATTTATGGCAATGAGCATATCCTTCATGGGAATCATTCCTTTGGTTAAACATAGGTCAATCCGAGGTAAAGAAGGATCTAAAGGCAGTCCTGCATCTGAAACGGTAATAATATCAGCATGTCCTGTTGCAGCAATCAATTCTGAAAGCGGGTGATTCAGAATCCCATATTTTTTCATAGAAAACCTCCTAAAAATAAGCTGCTACTTGGTAGGAAACCCTTTAAAAACTACTATTCACTAATTTTGGTGTTGGTAGACTTTCCAATCCTCCAAAAATTGAACCAGTCCACTATCTGTCATTGGATGGTTAAACATTTGCATAAATACCTTGAAGGGCATTGTTGCTGCACTTGCCCCCTGTTCTGCCACTGATACGATATCTTGATTACTGCGAAGGCTAGCCCCAATTACGTTTGTTTGTAGACCCTGAATCGAAAAAATCCGAACAATATCATTAATTAACTGAAGCCCTGGCCACCCAATATCGTTAATTCTGCCAACATAGGGACTTACATAACTTGCACCCGCTTTTGCAGCTAGCATGGCTTGTGCGACGGAATAGACAAGGGTTATATTCGTTTGTATTCCTTGACTGGATAATACTTTGGATGCTTTAAGCGACTCCGGTCCCATCGGTAGCTTAATTACTGGCTGTTTTAATATTGCTACTACCTCTAAGGCTTCTTCGACCATGGCTGCTGAATTTTCACTTACAACTTGATACCAAACCTTCCCATCTACTAGTTCATTGATTTCTGCCAGGCGCTGTTTGTAAGGCACACCTTGCTTTGAGAGAATGGAAGGATTAGTTGTAACCCCATCTAAAATGGACAAAGTCATCGCGTGTTTAATCTCTGATAAATCTGCTGTATCAATGTATAGTTCCAAGTATTTCACTCCTATTTCGATAGAATGCCAATACTTTATCGGTTGTTTGAGTTGTCATACGCTGAGTTGCTTCTTTACTAGCTGAGGCATTATGTGGTGTTAGAATAATATTGTCTAATTCTGTTAATGGTGAATTCTTGAGAGGTTCTTCCTCAAATACATCTATTGCAGCCCCGGCGATTTGCTTTTCTTTTAAAGCTGTATAAAGTGCTTGTTCGTCAATGATTCCGCCTCTTGCTGTGTTGATAATAAATGTATTTGGTTTCATCTTTGCAAGGCATTCTTTATTAATTAAATGCTTTGTTTCCTTATTCAAAGGTAAATGAATACAAATGACATCACTCTGTTCAATAATTTCTTCTAAACTGCAGTACTTGACATCAAATTGATTGGCAAAACTGTTATCTTGATAAAGATCGTAGGCTAGAATTTTCATATTAAAACCAAATGCACGTCTAGCAATAGATTTTCCGATCGCACCAAGTCCTAAAATTCCAATCGATTTATTATAGATTTCATAACCCGTACGCTTTTTCCATTGACCTTGACGAATTTCTCTGTCACTAATATGGATTTGCCTTGCTAGGGAAAGTAAGAGACCAAAGGTATAATCTGCTACTGCCTCTGTATTAACTCCAGGTGTATTTTCTACCTTAATTCCTTTTTCCTTTGCAATTTCTAAATCAATATTGTCAAGGCCCACTCCATACTTTACGATTAGTTCCAAATGTTCGGCAGCTTCTAGTACCTTTCTTGTCACCTGATCAGTACCCACAATGACTGCATGGACATCTTTGATTTTCTCAACCAATACGTTTTCTCGAAACGGCCCTGCTTCTCTAATAATTTCAAACTGATTGGGATTGAACTTCTTTAAGATTTGATCCAAATCAAACAGTCCATAAGACCTTGGAGTAATCAGTATTTTTTTCACGATTGCCCTCCACTTTTTAAATTTATAAGGTTTGATAACTATTTAAGCTTGGCGTATAGCTCTATAAAACTTCAAATCTATGAAAGCTGGTAACGAGGATTATCTAGCGTTTTAACCGTTCCTTCTTCATTAACAATTACTTTCTTAAAACCTACCTCTTCTATTTCACCATAATTATGACCCGCATCCCCAGGGTACGCTGCAAAGAATACGAATGGCTCATTTCCTGTATTCACGGTGCGATGGGCCCAATTTGGCGGTACGTAAGAAATAGTTCCAGGTTTCATATCCAATTCTTCATAATCACCATCTTGTGTTTGCATAACAAGTTTTCCTATACCTTTAAAACAGAAATAGATTTCTGCTCTGTTCAAAATTTCATGGTAATGGCCTTTTGTCATAAAATATTCTTCACCGACTTTTCCTGGATATAAAACAGTAATGCAATGCTGAATGTGCTCAATATTCTCTGGAACTTCTACATTAAATACTTCATAAACAAGGGGATTTTCGGCCAACAATGCTTGTGCAGCTTCTTGATCCTGATACATATCAGCCATATCAGAAAGATTTCTTGTAATAACTTTTCCTTTAGGCTCTAAAACGGATTGAGAATCAATGTACATTGTGTTAAATGGTTTAAAATATTTTGTCATTTCGGCTTTTCTCTCCAATCAATATTGTTTAGTTGATTTAATATTGGAATATTCAAAAAATTCAAGATCTAGCTAATTGTTCATAAACAGGAACAAGCTGCTCATAGGCTTGATTAAAAGTTGTGTACAAGTTCTGATAGACTACCTTGTTTTCTTGTATTGGCTTAATTGTCTCTTTTTTATGGACCCATTTTTTTGACTCTTCAAAATCCTTTAGAATCCCCACTCCAACTGCACCAGCAATCGCAGCGCCCATTGAAGTAGCTTCATCCAGTAAATGTGGGACCATAATTTCCACACCATAAATATCTGCAAAGATTTGCTTCCACAAATCACTTTTGGCAGCTCCGCCTAAAACCCACATTTTATCAATATTAACTCCTGCTTTAATAAAAGAATCCATAATGACCTTGAGGTTAAACGTTACACCTTCCATAACGGCTCTTGTCATGTCTGCGCGATTGTGCGTGATATGTAGACCGACAAAAGTCCCTCTTGCATCTGGATTCCACCTTGGAGAGCGTTCCCCCATTAAATAAGGAAGGTAAAGCAATCGATTCGAACCTGGAGGCGATGATGCAACAGTTTCATTCATGAAATCATAGACATTACCTCCTTGTTGATTCGCCAATTGCTTCTCATTCGAATAAAGCTGATCCCGTACCCATTGATAAGAAGCTCCCGCAGATTGCATGGTTCCATTCGGGGAATATTTTGTAGGGTCGAGATGAACCCATGTATACGTTTTCATTTCTGGGTCAAAAATAGGTTCATCTGTTGCTAAAGCAATCCAAGATGAGGAACCAATATAATTAAATGCATCACCGTTGGAAACCACTCCAACACCTGCTGCAGCGCAGCAGCCATCTCCCCCGCCAATGACTACGGGTGTATTCGGTATGAGTCCCGATTCTTGAGCAGCTTTCTGCGTTACCCCTCCGACAATATGTGTAGAAGGAAAAACGTTCGGCAAAATACTCTCATCTAATTCCCATGCTTGAAGAATTTTAGATGACCATTCTTTTTTTCTAATATCAAACAAATTCATTCCTGAAGCATCAGAGTAGTCGGTGGCAAATTCACCGGTTAACATATGTACAAGAAAGTCTTTTGCATGAAGAATTTTGTAGGCTTCCTGAAAAATCTTGGGCTGGTTATTTTTAACCCAAACCAGTTTCGCCCCTGAATAGGAAGAGCTAATTCGGTGACCCGTAATCTGGTAAACATCCTCCATGCCCAAAGCATCTCTTAATTTATCCGCCTCAGCCTCCGCCCTCATATCTGCCCAAATAATGGCATCTCGTAAAGGATTCCCATCTCGATCAACAAGGACACACCCCATCATTTGTCCACTGAATGTAACACAAGCAATCGAATGAGCGTCGATCTTACTGTTTTGAATTAATAGTTTCGTTGTTTCACAGACCGCTTTCCACCAGTCATTTGGATTTTGCTCCGCCCAACCTACCAATGGAAAATTTGTATTATACCCACTGAATGTACTCCCAACAATTGAACCATCTTCGGAAAACAAAGTAGCTTTATTTCCAGTAGTACCAATGTCATGCGCAAGTATATATCGGCTCGACACATGAATTCCCCCCTATCTTATTAATCATTGAATGGATAAGTTAACGGTGAAATTCGTTAAATCTCCTCTGTAACGGGCTAATGAAAATTCAAAAACTCGGTTATCATCTAAAAATCCAGTTGTTTTTATAAACATCACAGCTGAAACCTTCTCCAACTCTAACCATTTCGAATCTTCCTCAGAAGCAACCATTGCTTCCATTACCCTCTTTGCTCTTTGTATTTTCAAGTTATACTTAGTTTGGAGTGTTTCATACAATGATACATTCGTTAAATCTTCATTAATCAAACCCGGGGCTAACGCTTTTGGAATATAAGTTGAAACAACCACAACGGGATTGTCCTTTATATATCGTAATCTCTTCATAAAAATAAAAGTTGAATAGTCTGTTCCGAATACGCTTTCTAATTCGGGCGTTGTTGAGACTTCTTTTAATTCTATAACCTTTGTAGAATAGGGAAGTCCTTTTGATTTCATTTCGTTTTGAAAACTAGTTAAATTTTCAAGGAACTCCTGACTAATTTTAGGTTTTGCTACAAAGGTCCCTAATCCTTTTTTACGACTTAGGACTCCTTCATTAACTAATTCGTTAATCGCCTGTCTGACTGTTGGTCTACTAATTTCAAACTTCTCTCCTAAATCTCTTTCAGAAGGAATCATCTCTTCTGGTTTTAAATTCCCCTTTTCAATTTCCTTCTTAATTAGTTCTTTTAACTGATAATAAAGCGGTAATGGACTTTCTTTATTAATTGCGTTACTTAGTACCAAAAAAATCACCTCATAAACTTTCGAAACTTGTTAACCTAACAGGTCAGCATGATGTTAGGTTGTCTTTACCAGTTGTCTTAAAAATAATATAACTAATGTCCAAATGAATGTCAATCTTATTTTCTGAATATTTTATAAAGTTAATAAGTAATGATGTTAAATTTGGAAAACTAAAAAGAACCCCCTTTGACTTTTAAATCAAGGGGATCCTTTTAAAGAATTCAACATCTCTTCCTATTTTTAGATCATCAAAATCTCCCTAATATCCTCTTCGGTTAGAGTTGCTATCACTTTTTCATCCGAATCAATCACTTCATCGATTAAATCTCTCTTCTTATCCTGCAACTCATTCATTTTTTCCTCGATAGTGCCACGAGCCACGAGCTTGATAACCTGAACGACATTTTTCTGGCCCATCCGATGGGCGCGGTCCGCTGCTTGCTCCTCGACAGCTGGATTCCACCATGTGTCATAAAGAATGACGGTATCGGCACTCATCAGATTAAGGCCTGTTCCCCCAGCTTTCAAGGAGATTAAGAATAAATCCCGCTCCCCGCGATTAAATCGGTCGCAGATTTCTACTCGTTCCTCTGCCGGCGTTTGACCATCTAGGTAAAAGAATGGCAGTCCCTTCGCTTGTAATCTTCTGCCGATCAATTCAAGCATTTTAGTAAACTGAGAAAAGATGAGCACCCTCCTACCTGAAAACTTCGACTCATCCACAATCCGCATCAGCTGATCCAGCTTGGCCGAACCACCTTTATAGCCATCCACAAACAATCCAGGGTGACAACAAAGCTGTCGCAACCGCGTTAAGCCAGCCAATATTTTAATCCGATTTTTCCGAATCGTATCCCTATCGAGATGCTTCAACGTATCGTGCCTTAATTTCGCTAGATAAGCAGCATACAGCCTCTTTTGTTCAGGATACAACTCCACAGATTCACGCGACTCCATTTTTTCAGGAAGCTCTGCGAGTACATCCTCCTTCAAACGGCGAAGGAGAAATGGACGAATTCTCCTTGCAATGTTTTTTCTTGAAAGCTTACTATATTCCTTTAATCCTAAGAACAGCTCCGGAAAGACCACATGAAAAATCGACCACAGCTCTTCGAGTGAGTTTTCAACCGGGGTACCCGTTAGTGCAAAGCGATGACGTGAATGCAGTTTTTTCGCCGCTCGGGCTGTTTGTGTTAATGGATTTTTAAAGGCTTGTGCCTCATCAAAAAACAATGCATAGAAGTTCTGTTTCTCTAACCAGCTAATCTCTCGACGCAATAGGGGGTAGGAGATAATCATCACATCAACATCCTCAATCCTATTTAGCAGCTCAGACCTCTCAGCTTTATCTCCGTCCACCACTATTGCCACCAACTCGGGAGCAAATTTCCGAATCTCACTCAGCCAGTTATAGGTTAACGATGCAGGGCAAACAATCAGAACCGGCTCCTTGCTCTTACGAATCTCAGGCAGCTCGGACACAATATACGCCAAGCTTTGAATGGTTTTTCCAAGCCCCATATCATCTGCTAAAATCCCACCGAAGCCATAGTGTGCCAGTGTTTTCATCCATTTGTATCCAAGCTTTTGATACTCTTTCAGAATGTGTGCTAAACTAGTTGGCACCTCAAAATCAAGCTGTCCCGGGTTCATGAGATGGTCTAGGAACTGGCTGAAGGATTCTTCCAGCTTAAACGCATCACTCACCTCCACCACATCAAGAAGCTGTAGACTTTGCTCGACCGGTACCTCCAATCCTGCAGCCAAGTCTTTATCCTTCATTTGAGGGGACTGAATAAATCGTTGTATTTCATTCATTTCTCTCGATTCTAATGAAAAAAGTGAGCCATTTGGCAAACGGTAATATTTCCGTTTTTCCTCCAACGCGGCTAATACCTCACGAATTTGGTGTTCTGATATACCATCCATTTCAAATTTAAATTCCAGCCAGTTTGTCCGTTCTTTTTTGACCTTCACCCTTATTTGCGGATGGGTAGTCCCTCTGAAAATCCGATTTCTAACAGCTGTCGTTGCATAAATTCGCACCAGCTTTTGCAGTTTTGGAAGCATATGAACAAGAAACTCATACTCCAGCTCCTCATTATGCAAAAAGTAACCCCCGTCCGTCGTGGCGAACTCGCTATCCCTCAAAAGCTGTAGAATCTCATCTTCCTTCTCTACCTCTCTTATTATCAGGCTGTCAGCTGGCAGCTCTCTTTTTTCCAGGGGGTTAATCATCATGTGATCATAATGAAACTCAAGGCCGGCAAGCAGTCGATTACTTACGCGGTCCAAGTAGAGCTTAGCCACCAATGGGGTACTCATGACCTGTTTCCTGATCGATTCCGCGATCGTCACTTGTCCTAGCTTTTTTAATCCTGGTGCGACTTTTTCTAGGAAAAACGAGATCTTGCCTTCCGGAATCGGAATTTGATCCTTTCCTGTATTAGACAGCATTTGTTTTAGCTCGGTGAGACGCTTGCAGTCTTGCGCCTCTAACTGCTTGATTTTCCCTTCATACAAAACAGACCGATACGCATCTAAGACCAGCACCTGCTCAAAGCCATTAACATGCAATTGATACCCATTCCCTTTTGTTTCTGTAAACTGAAACTGCAATGGCGGCAATTCATCAGAGATGTGAATTCCTTTAAAAGTCTGCCCGTCATACACAAGCTTTACCTGAGGGACCTTTACAAGTAACGGTTGCAGTTGTTCCCAAGAGGAAGCGGGGATTGGCAAAATTTTATGTTCAACGGTGTCAGGCACCTTTTTCATATATATCTTTTCATCACGCTGTACTTGAATGAGCAGTTGAAGGACGTCATCGGTTTCCTTTGTAAAACAATGCTTACTTGGGTCATACGTAAAGTGCCCTGAAAGAGCGACTGGCCTGCCTATACCTACTGGTTCTAAAAAGGCACGAATATCCGTCACGTTTGTTGAATCGACAGCCATTTCAATACCAAAAAGGTGGTTCCCTTTACCAAGATCCACTGGGCGGCAGATAAGCTCCACCTCAAGAACCTTCCTCGTTTCGAAATGGTTCTGGTGGCCACTAGAGCGGACAGGACGATCCGAGAAAAGGGTGAATAAGCCTTCAGTTAAACCCGGATTGCTAGATATGTTTGGGATAGTTCCATGTTGTTGATGCTCGTAAATTGCCAATAAAACAGCCGCAATATGCTGGCAATCCTTATTAAATGACGCAAGCTTCGGGCAACTGCATTCCGTCCTCAACTCCCCATCTGCACCCGTTTCAATCACCACATGAAAAGCTTCATCAGCTGTAACCGTCGCTTGGCAACGTTCAGGTTCATAGTGCTCAAAGATCACTCTGTCCGTTCGGTAAAAATACTCCCCTCGTTTGAAGGAGACAGTGCCGCACATTTCTTTGATGAGTTTATTGTTTATCAGTTTGTTCACGTGCTTTCCCCCTCCTCATGAGGATCAGATTCAATAGTAAGATTGTAACACAAACAAACAAGAGAAGGGGACAGTCCCCTGCTGCGCTAAAGCGCCGGGGGACTGTCCCTCACTCTTCTCTGTAATCTCTTAAATTAAAATAGCCAACATAGCTTACTGGTCTAAATTCTACTGCTTTATATACGGGTATCATCATCTGGTCAAACTGAAATAATTTATCCACATACTCATAATGATCCGAAAGTCCTTGGTAGGTTTCAGGGGTTAAATCCCTGAAATATTCATTCTTCAGCACATAAGCCGTTTCTAATTCCTTTAGGCTATTTTTAATTATTCCTTGATACGGGGAAAGCTCCGAAGGGATCACCATACTTTTGAGTCCTAAGATAATCTCCTCCCCTTGCTTCATACTTTCCACTCGATTCAACTCGATTTCTTCTTTGGATTTTCCCTCCGCTATCGCTGTTAAAAAGGCGGTTTCGGATTTTTTTTGTTTGCTAACAAGCCTAATAATATCATTTTGAAAATGGATTAACGCCACCTGCTGCTGCCGAACGGTCGAAATACTGGCTTGCTTGTTTTTGGGTACTTGAATAAAACTTTGTATTAGAAGGAAAAGGCATCCCACCGCTAGGACTAGACTAGCTGCATATTTAAACCTCTGGATGTGTTGGGATGTTCGGGAAGATTTTTTAGATTGCTTTATTATTTTCTTTTTAATGGTCTTTGAAAGCTCTAGATCCTTAAAATAGGTATCGTCGAGACATTCCTTTAATGAACGAAGCTCATCTTCCATCATCATCCCTCGTTTCTTTTTGAACCTTCTTTTGTAAAAGCTCTTTTGCCCTTCTTAAGCGTGTCCGGACTGTGTTTTCACTTAGTTGTAAAAGAGAGGAGATTTCATCTACCCGATAATTTTCATAATAAAAGAGAATAATCACTTCCCTGTACTTTACAGGCAAGTTAAGCACAGCTGCAGCTAATTCCTTTTTTTGCGATCTTTCTAAAACCTGATCTAACACGCTATCCCTTACAGTGGTTTGCTTAGGCGCAAAATCTAAATAAAGCAAATTCCTAAAGGACCAGCTCTTCAAATAATCCTTACAAAGGTTGATGGTTATGGAATAAACCCATGTTTTCAATGAGGATTCTCCCCGAAAATGATCCCAGTTCTTATAACATTTCAAGAATGCTTCCTGTGTGAGATCCTCTGCTATTTTTTGATCCTTAACATATGTAAACGCAAGCTTTAGTACCTTGCTTCCTATTGTTTCCACTAGTTCCTCCAGCATGGCATCTTTATTAATACTCGATACATCAATGGGAGCTGGCTGCTTCGGTTTATTTATCTTCATTGGGTCCCCCCGTTTCTATACTTTCTCTCCTGATTTATTAGACGATACTTTGTCGGTATTTTATTCATTTATTTTTTTAAAAAATCGTAAATTATAATTTTCGAGTTTAATGAAATCGGACTTTTTGTCCATATATATTTCCCTCACCTAATGAATAAAATGACTATGACCCTTATTAATCTACTATCTATGAAAGTAGGTATCTGGCAATGAAGCACAAAATACATCGATGTAATTGCAGAAAGGTTTGGTCCATTCAAAACCGAAAGACCAAGACCATAGCGAGTTCCATACTTCTAGATGGCCATTGGGAAGCTGAATTGAAGCCCGAAAGAAAATGCAACCCCAAAGGCTTTGTTACTACAAATAATAGTCAGGCTATTATTTTTAATCCTCCCCACGAACTTATGGAACAATATGAAAAAGTCGCCCAATTGATTTATGACAAAAAGAATGTAGATTTTAATATCGACCACGGTGAATATTTATATTTTACTGAAGATGGCAGCTGCTATATTCTAAGAAAAATAGACTAAGTGAAACTGCTAATGGCTCCTCTCTTGAAGGGTGAAACATGATTACTGGCGTATGAATATGTTTTACTGTCGTATGAGCATGTTTTACTGGCGGATAGACTCTATTTACTGTCTGATAAGCCCTCATTACTGTCATTAGGCTTATTTTGAAACACAAAATGAATTTAATCAAACGTTTGATGAGTTTTTCAAGCAGGTTCGTTCTTATCCATAAAGAATATAAGAGGATATCATGTTTCTTTAAGGTGGTTCAAAATATGGGAATGTCTGAGTATTATCAAAAACTACGTGAGAAAGTAGGAAATGAGTTAATTTTTATGCCAAGTGTTGCTGGAATCGTTCGGAATAAGGCAGGAGGCGTTTTGTTACAGAACAAAGGAAATGGAGAAAAATGGAGTCTTCCCGCAGGGGCCATTGAGCTTGGAGAAGCACCTGCTGAAGCAGTCGTCCGTGAAGTATGGGAAGAGACTGGTCTATTTGTTGTACCTCAGAAGCTGCTGGGGGTATTTGGTGGAAAGGATTTCCGTTATCAATATCCCAACGGCCATCAGGTTGAGTATAACATCTTTATGTTTGAGTGTGAGATTCAGCGTGGGGAGCTAAATCCAATCGATACTGAGACAGCTGAACTCCGTTATTTCCAACCAGAGCACATGCCGGAACTTGCCCTGCCTTACCCAAAGCATTTATTTACCCAGACAAAGCCAGGAGAGCTGTATTTTCAGTGGGATGAACAGTGGTTAAGTAGCCTTACTCTGAGAGATCTAAAAAGCCCCCTCTAATTAGAAGGGGGCTCTGCTAGAACAAAGGATAATTTTCCTTTGTTCTAGAACGGAAAATCCTTCCCTCTTTTATCGCGGACAATAACCTCATACGGCTGGTTTCCTACCTTTGCATTCAAGTCTTCACTATCAAGGAACGCCTTAATCTCGTCACGAATTTTTCCAACCGTCTTTTCCGTCCCTTCATCTGAAGCAGTCATACTAGTTTTAATTATGATTTTCATCTTTTCCGGCTTATACGAATAACCATATCCGGAAACTTTATACTCCTTCTTCAGTGCTAGCCCTTCGTGGATACTCCTCAAATAATCCATCCACAAACCCTCACGCTTGTTGTTCTCTACATCTACCACATCCATCACTACTTCTTTATCCGAACCGTTCGCTTTTGCAAGCTCAAATGTGGCCTTTTGGATTTCATCAACGCGCTTTTCTGTTAACGGAATACTTACCTCTATTTTCGGGTTATACGGGTTAACGGTCATAATATCATAACCTGAGCTCCTTAGTCCTTCTTCCAATTTCAATCCAAGCTGCCTCATTTGTTTTTCTTCTTCGGTCTCTTCCACAATTTCTGGAGTGAAAGAAGACACTTTGATTTCATACGAATCATACCCTTTACTTTTCAGGATGTCCTCTACGATCCCTGTGATTTTTCCTCTCTCCCGGTCCGCATCCTTTTCAGACCCCTCCACTCGAATCTCAAACAATACCTTTTTTCCAGGGGTCATTCCCAAAGCGAGATTCTTGTATCCTTCCTTCTCCAAAGCATCATGGATTAGTTCAAAAACTGGTTTTGTTTGGAACACCTGCCCCAAATAAGGAATCTTTGAAGCCATTTCCGCTATCGATGGACTGAGGAAGGCCGAGCCAGTTAGGATACAAAGACCCACGACTGCAGCTGCAGCAAACTGGAATTTTCTATTTCTCCTCTTTTTCACTACTGGGGAATCTTGAATATCTTTCACTTTCGATTCCTCCTTAATATTCCTAGCATAATCGTACAGAGATGAAGGAACCTGAATTTTTTCCATATCTTCCTCAATTTCTTTCTTTAAAAACTCATCCATCTTCATTGTGGATTCA
Source organism: Neobacillus phoenicis (assembly GCF_047302305.1). Classification (NCBI taxonomy): domain Bacteria; kingdom Bacillati; phylum Bacillota; class Bacilli; order Caryophanales; family Bacillaceae; genus Neobacillus; species Neobacillus phoenicis. The sequence goes on from NZ_CP154847.1 coordinate 5,187,825, forward strand.
CCCCTATCATCTGTTTTTCTAGCAATCTTTTTTTCAATGCGTTCCGTGCCCGCCGCAGTTGTGATTTAACCGTGGAACTATTGATTCCAAGTAAATCAGACACTTCCTGAATCGTTAATTCTTGATAATAATAAAGTAGAAGGACATTCCGGTAATCCCTGTTCTCAAGGGACCATATGCCCCTTCTTATTTCATTTTCCGTTTCCTCTTTTAACACACTATCCACCACACCCTGCTCATCACGCAGAAATTCTAATTCAAGTACCGATTCTCTCAATCTACCGTTTTTTCTTAATACATCAATGGAGCGGTGTGACACTAGTTTATAAAACCATGTACTGAAAAAACGAATTTCCTTCCCGCTCATAATGTTTCTGTACGCTTCAATCATTGAGTTTTGGACGACCTCTTCCGCCTGTTCCTTCGATTGAAGAATCGAATAACTGGAACGATATCCTTTTTCAATCAACGGATGAATGAGTTCAGCAAACGCTGAGTCCTCTCCATTGCGAATCCGCTCGATCAGCTTTTTCTGATCCATGATAGAAGCACCTCCTTCTTTGTTTCATTGGTTGTACCTTTTAGGCGACGGTAAACCCATTTAGGTTGCATATTATGTAAAAAAAAAAGGATCAGTTGGTACCCATATAATGGGGGTGAACTTCCTCCATACGTTTAAGAATCTATAGATCTGCCCCAACTAGAGAACAATAGAAGTCAGTGTCATGGCTTTCTGATTAAGTATAGGGAGAATTCTACACAGTTTTTGAAGAATTCTACACAAAATCAAATGAATTCTACATAAAATCAATGGAATTCTACACAAAAAAGGAATAATTCTACATAAAATTAAAGGAATTCTACAAATTCAAGAAGGGATTCTACAAAATATGGAAAATACTTCCGATAAATTAAAAAATAACAAATAAAAAAGCAGGGCTACACGCCTCGCTTTTTTAAACATATTATCTCTTTATTGGTCGCTCCAACGTTAAAATCTCATCTTCAAGTGATGCATACCGCTCTTCCACCACACGTTTTACATCTAAAACGGCCGCATTATAAAAATGTGGCGCAAGTGTCTCCTTCACAAAATCTAAAACTCTTTCTGCTGCAAATTCAGATAGTTCTTCGTCTCTCTCATCAGAAAAGAAAGATTGAATGTCAGAGATCATTACCTGTTGCTGCTCTTTTGTTAGTTTAAAAAACATCATAGCCCACTCCTTACAATTTCAATACTGTCACTATACCTGTGAAAGTTTGAAAATTATAGGCTATATTTTTCCGATAATTTGTGTCAACAAATGGTCAACCTTTTACGACCTGCTCATCTAACCAATGTATCATATCCTCAAAAAATTGTTCCCGCTCTAAATCATCAAACGGCCGGTGCCTCATATGAGGGTATTCAAATTTCTGTTTGTTTGAAGAAGAAACGGTATCAAAGAATTGGTGAAGCTTCGCAGGTGGCGTTAGTTCATCTGCCAGCCCATACTGTAGTAAAAAAGGCAGTTTAATAGATTTTGCCTCATTCGCTATCCTAGCCACTGTTCGCATTAGACCACGTCCCAACCCAGGTGTGACGACATCATGGCGTAACTCATCCGCAACTAGTCTATCAAGTTCCTCAGGATCCTTAGTTAATATTTGCGGGTTACCGGTTTTTACAATACTATAATCCGGTTTAAGTTTCCCCATTAACGTAATAAGGATTCTTTCTGTAGGTGTAACCTCATACGAAATAGCAGGAGAAATGGCAATGAGCCCTGCCAGTCCTTCACTATGATCCAACGTATAATCAAGAACAATTACTCCACCAATGCTATGCCCCACAATAAAGAGTGGCAGTTCAGGCAACTCCATGGCTACCAACTTTCGAAACGCAAGTAAATCATTTCTATATTCATCCCAGTCTCGAATGAATCCCCTTTTACCTGAGCTTTTACCATGTCCACGTAAATCAAAGGCATATACCAAATAATCCTCATTTACCAAACTCTTGCTAAGGTTTTGCAATCCTCCACTATGGTCCCCATGACCATGTACCAAAATAACAACTGCTTTTGGAGCTGTTGCCTTCGGATACAGTGTTTGATAATATAATTCCACTCCGTTCACACCCTTGAAATTCCCCTCTTTTTTCATTCCCGTCCCCCGCCTTTATATATGTTTTCAATCTGGTATTTTCACACTATAATGCCGCATCGATCTTGGTATTCCTTTTAGCTCCAGGGCTCCGCTATAGATTAAATGCCTAATTCGATACTCTAGATAAGAATCACCCACTATTTCTTCCATTTTATGAATGGTTTCTCCAATTACTCTCCCTGTCCGGATAAAATCTTTTGCTTCTTGCTTTTTATGCAAATTGCTGATTGTTTCTAAAATAATTTCATCAAAATAATCACTGGGCACGCTGGTCACTTTTCCATTTTTCCATAGACGTAAAATCTCGTTGGATTGCGTAAGTAATTCCCATTCTTTTAGTAATTGGACCCGTTCCTCCTGGGTTAAGGAAATGGCCGATTGGCTTTTTTCAAAAAGAACTCTTAAGTGATCAGGATGCAGCATATTAGAGTAAGGTTTCTCATCATTCGAGTGAATCCATTGCTTATAAAGCTCGGTCGTATTAGCAACATGGATTTCATTCTCTTTGTTCCTTAATATATGCAAAAGAAATCGGAGTCCAGTTTGTTCATTCCCATTATTAGCCGTCCAAATGTATATAGGTACATCCTCCGGAATGTCCTCTATTTCTAGTACTGTCTTAGTAAAATGATTTTCTAGCTCGTAGTCATCCTGTTCTAGATTTATATTCTCATTTAACCAATTATGCCGATCATCTTGTCCAACTTTCTCATCGAGCTTCCATAACGGCCCAATTGAAAATAAATCCTTGAAGGCAATGACCGTTTTTGGCTGGTCTAATCCTACCTTTAAAGCACCCGCAGTCGAGTCAGAAGATACAAGATGTACCGGACCATTTTTCTTTATAGGAGTAGAAGTTTTTCTATGTATTCGTATGAGTTCATTTATTTTACCTACCATGAAGTTGACATTATCCTGCCTTATAAAATAACCTCTACCTTCTAGTGGACTATGTTCTTCATGATTAAATTCCTCGAACCCTTCCGTAATTTCATAGGTTTCCCATCCACCTTGTTTAGACAATTGGGAAACAGTTAAATAGTTATCTCCTCGTATTTCATAAACAAAGACTACATTCGGTTCTGTGAAAAAATAGATGTATGGATAATTATTTCTAGTTTTCATGGCAATCCACCTCTTTTTTAATTAAACGTTTGATTAGTTTTTTCAACCCTTATATACCAATGGTTCCAACCATTTAATCAAACGTTTGATTAGTTTTCTAGCTCACTCAATCATTCCTTTTTCTTTCATTCTATGTTACTGTCTTTAAAAAACAAAACATTTTTAAAAAGAGGGATATTTATGAACATACTTTGGGATTTCGACGGGACTCTTTTTGATACCTATCCGGCCCTTGTGGAGGGATTCATCGGCTTAAGTAAACAGAATCTAGACCGCACGGAAGTCTTGAGATGGCTAAAAAAAGATTCCAAAACGGCTTTTAAACACTATGGTATCGATGAGAGCCAACGAGAGGAATACACACGATTACATAACTATTATTCAAAAAATGAGAGCCAACCGTTTGAGCAATTAGAGGCGGTTCTAGCTTCTGTAGAAAGTAATATTATAGTTACTCATCGTGATATGGAATCAACCATTTTTCTCCTTGAAAAATACAATTTAAAAAAGTATTTTAAGGACGTTGTTTCAGTGGAAGAGCAAGGTTTCACTAGAAAACCACATAGTGCTTCATATGAATATGTACTGAAAAATCACCATATTGATTTGGTAGTGGGTGACCGTGAGTTGGATTTGATTCCGGCTAGGAAGCTAAATATTAAAACAGTTGCCTTTCAAAACCGCGACATTGAAGCCGATTTCCATATTGATAGCTATTCTGAATTCATTCCAGTGGTTCTTAACCAGCTAAAAAGACCCCTTTGATCAGTTAGATCGAGGGGGCGAATTTTTTTAATCAAACGTTTGATTAGTTCCCCAAACCCTTACATACCAAGGACTTCATCGATTAAATCAAACGTTTGATTAGTTTTTATGGCTATGTAATTCCAATTCACATTGTGAATAATAACGGACAGTTTTGCCTGTCTTTGTTGCATATTCAATTTCATTTCTGGTGCTGCTTCCGATATAGCCATCAACATCAATAATAAAAATCTCATCCGCCAGATCAATTTTCTTAAGATGAATTTTTGCAAATAGCTCTTCTTGTTCCTTTGTTATTTCTATACCTTCACTTTGTTCAAAGAAACCAAGGCTAATGACGGCATTCCCTTGCAACGTCAGATATACATTTGCTTTTTCAAACTGCTCCTTAAACTTAGTAGAACCGCACAACGTAATGACCTTCACAAAACTCCTACCTACTTTCCCGTGTCTTTTTTCACCAAAATCATAACACTTCTTCAATCCATTCGTCAGTTCATTGATTCAGAAGAATAATGTTTCTGTTTTCATGATTTAATATTAATTCCTTATCTGGTTAAAATATCAATATTTATACTCTATCAGCAAACTAAAATTAGTTGCATATATAAAAGGGGATTTCTTGATGGGTTTTAAGGGAAGAATAATTGCTATTTTATTCATTGGATTTTGTAGGTTAATTTTTATTTTTTTGGATTTAACACAACATGATGTAATCAGTCCTTTTGAAATATGTTTTACAATTCTATTATTTATACCCATGTACTTCTTTGGACTGCAGTACGATAAGGCAAGATATTACTCCAAGGAAGTCAAAGATATCTTCGAAAACGGACACATTATGCTATGGAAGTGGGAGAGGAAAACGAATTCAGCTAGAGTATCCACTGGTTGCGAACAAATATATGGATATAGCAGCAAAGAATTTAATAATGATGGGCTCTTGTGGATAAAAGTGGTTTATGAGAAGGATAAAACAATAGCTGAAGGATTTCAAAAAGAAACACTAAAAGGCAGAGTGTATTCTTCTCAATATAGGATTGTTCATAAAAGCGGGAAAGTTAAATGGGTACAAAATATGGCTAACCCCGTTTTCGATAAGAATGGAAAATTCATTAAGATAAACGGTGTAACGATTGATATCACAAAGCAAAAAGAAAAAGATATGAACTATAGAAAACTAATTGATACTTCCCCTGTTGCGAATATCATTATTAAAGATGAAGTGATTTTATATGTGAATAATGAAGCGATGAGATTAATAGGTGCTAACAAATTAAATGACGTGATTGGTAAAAAAATACAAACCTTTCTATCAGATGAACAAAAGAACCTATCCAATCATAGATTAAAACAGCTATTTTCTGGGGAGGTAGATAAACTTCCCTTTTATGAATATAAAGTACAAAAGTTGAACGGAATGATTATTGATGTTGAATCTTCAGCAATTAAAACTAGTTACAATGACGAGGAAGCTATATTGGTAGTAGGTAAAGACATTACAGAAGAAAAAAAGGCTCAAAATGAATTAAAGAAAGTATTAAAAGAGTTACAAGATATGGCTTTTTATGATTCTTTAACTGGTCTGTTAAATCGAAATTCTCTAAATAAATATATAGAAGCGCAATTAAAAGTACTAAATCCAAATATAGATACTCTTTCTATTTTATTTATAGACTTTGATCGTTTTAAAAATATTAATGATACATTAGGTCATAAATATGGTGACATAATGTTACAGAAAGCTGCTGAAATTTTAATTGAATGTGTAAATAACAAAGAACAGGTATTTAGATACGGTGGCGATGAGTTTGTCATTGTTTTGAACCAGACAACATCAAAAGCAGAAATTATTTCACAAAAGATCATCGATAGGTTTTCAGATACCCTCCTTATAAATGGTGTTGAAGTATTCACCACTCCCAGTATCGGTATAAGTTTATATCCTAGTGATGGAAAAAATGCTGAAGAATTAATGAAAGCAGCGGACATCGCGATGTATTTTGCAAAAGAGAGTGGAAAAAATACCTACAAATTTTTCAATCGTGCAATTGGAGAAAGAACAAATAAAAGTATTGTTATTGAAAGGGAATTAAGAAAAGCACTTAAAGATAATCAATTAATCCTCTATCTCCAACCTAAGATTCATCTATTTACCAACCAAATCATTGGTTATGAATCATTAATTCGTTGGGATCATCCAGAGCTAGGAATGGTTTCTCCAAGCGAATTTATTCCTATTGCTGAAGAAACTGGTATGATTGTAAAATTAGGTGAATGGGTTTTACAACAAGCTTGTCAAAAGGCACTAGAACTAAGCAAGTTCAAAGACAAAGAAATACCAATTGCTATAAACATTTCGGTAAAACAATTTGCCGATTCTAATTTCGTAAAAAACTCAAAAGAAATTATAGAAAAAACAAGATGTAAACCATCTTTATTAGAATTTGAAATTACCGAAACCGTCATGCAAGATATGTTTTCTAGTATTAAGATTGTCAAAGAACTAAAAGCAATGGGCCTAAAAATTTCTATGGATGATTTCGGTACGGGATATTCAAATCTAAGCATATTAAGTGAAATGGATATTGATATTTTAAAAATAGATCGCTCGTTTGTGAAAAGAATGAATGAAAATAGTAAATCACTATCACTTGTCAAAACCATTATTAACATGGGACATAGTCTCGGTTTTGAAATTGTTGCAGAGGGAATTGAAACCTTGGAACAATTAGAGTTACTAAAAAACTTAAATTGTGATATTGGACAAGGATTTTACTTTAGTCCGGCTGTAACAATCGAAGAAATAATAAAATAAGTGAATAAGTAAGTTTACGACCATATACCTCTATTTCAATTATTACTAAAGTCAATAGTCAAAAAGCTACCAATATTCGAAGTTCTTATGAGGATGTTCCAATAACAACGTCAGGTATGGAAATAGTTATAAAGTATAAACAATAGTATTTCAATAAAAATGGAGCTTTGAATAATCTCAATGCTCCATTTTTTTCTCTGTGTCAAATAAGATATTGGCCTATATTACGTGGCTGCCGGTGCTGTTAGGCCTACGATTTTCCCCAGTTCTATCATCGTTTTTCTTCCGTTCAACTGCAGTTCCATTAGAATCTTTTTATCTACCTCATCCCTATCCATGTCTCCTCTTTTGTAATAAACTACTCTTTAAACTTCATAGGGTTTTCAATTCGTATCGAAAGAACCTCTCCACAATTCAAACAAAAAGTATAAATCTTATTAGAACCCATTGAAAATTTCTTATTTAATGGTTTAATGGGCATAAAATCAGTACCTTCCGCTATTTCCACACTATTACACTTTGGACATTTATTCTCTCTCATCCGATTCAACTCCTTCTGGTTTCTATAAAAATAGACGTTTTATTCCCTATATAGTTTCGACAATTAAAAAACGCTCCCTAAACAGGCAGCGTCATCTCCATTTTTCCACTTTCTTTTGTTTCAACATTTGAAATCCATAAATAATGAAAGAATAGCTAATAAATGTTAAAAATATGTGCAAGGGCTTGAATTTAATTAATTTAAACAGCTTTAGCTTCTGATAGAATTTGCATAATACGAAGGAAAAGAGTGAATCCATTAATATGTTAGCCAAAAAATATCGTTTTATATTTCCAAAGGTAAAGTGGAAAATCCACAACGTTCCTACAAAAAAAGGGCCAAAAATAAAACTAGAATCATTCATTAGTCTTGCTTTCCACCCACCCGCACTATTCCACCATTTTAATGGACCTGCCAACAAACACATCACGCATACAAGGAGCGAAGCGAAAATAGAAACAGGCAAATAATGCTTAAGAGACCTCTTTGGGAGAAATATAATGGAAATCCACGGTAAAGTAAGCTGAAGAATCCTAATAATCGTAGGCATGAAACTCATTTCCCCCTTTTCAGCTTACTTTTCCCTTTTGGGATGGAAATCATTCTATATCTTTACTAACTGACCAATAAATTATCTTATAAAATCTTTCAGCCTTCCCCCTACAATGTTAAAAAAGAAAAACTGCCAATACAGGCAGTCTTTCCGCACAATTTAGAAATCGTAGTTATCAATGTTCTCCTTCGTAAACACGACTCGCTCTGGTAATAAGATGATGCCGCTGCGATCATCTGTGTAGTCATAGCCTTGAATCGTATTCGGTTCGATCTTAACGTGACCTACATTTGGTACGTCAAACTCTTCGCCCACTTTTAGGTCCTTCCCTTTGACAGTCATAAGGTAGGCTACATAGGCTGCAAGAGCCCCCTGCTTTTTAACATCCCAAAGTCCGAATTGCTTAACTGTATCACGCTTAACGAAATCTCTCATAACATTTGGAGTAGAAAAGCCAGTGATGGCAATCTTACCGGCTACATTAAGGTTCTCTGCTGCTTGAGCCATCGCTGGTAAAGCTGTAGCATCCGGGCAGATAACAGCATCAATATCAGGGTAGGTCTTAATAATATTTTGACCGACTGTTAAAGATTTTTGGGCATCATTTTCACCAAATTGAGTCGTAACAATCTCCCAGCCTGGATGTTCCGCTTTAATCTTGGCTTTAGCTGCTTCAACCCATTGGTTTTGATCTGTTACAGTTGGACTAGAGTAGAAGAAAGCGACCTTTGCTTTGTCTGGAATTTGTTTAGCTGTCATTTCAATTAACAAACCGCCTAATTGTTCAGGGGTACCTTGGTTAATATAAAAAGAACGATGTTTTGGATTCACATCTGAATCCCAAGTAAGGATTTTAACGCCACGTTTCTTCGCACGATCTAATGCTTGGTTTAAACCGTCAACAGATGTAGAAGAAATCATTAGTGCTTTATATCCTTGGTTAACAAAGTTATTAATATATTTTACCTGACCCGCAACGGATGCTTCGCTTGGTCCATCATACGTTAAGTCAACTCCAAGCTCTTTTGCCATTTCCTTAGCGCCTTCCCCTCCAGAGGTGAAAAATCCAACCCCGGTCAATTTAGGGATAAAAGCTAATTTTACATCTTTCTTGCTAGAGCTTTCCCCGCCTGACGTCTTTTCCCCGCTGCTACATGCAGCTAGCACGAGGAATGCTGATAATACTACCGTGAACAGCTTAACAAGTCCAGTTTTCTTCATTAATCTACACTCCCTTTTGTGGCCCTTTTACAATGGCCTTTTTATTATTAAATTTTTTAATAAATAATTGGAGATTGCTCCAATTGGTTAAACGGAGTAGTACTGCCACGATTAATAAAAATCCAATAACTACACTTGTCTCCTCATTTGTCATACTCATCATTTGTAGTCCATACTGCATCATACCAATAACAATACTTGCTATACCGGTGCCGATTACCGTACCCTTACCACCCGAGATACTAGTTCCACCCAGGACTACGGCGGTAATAACAGGTAAAACCGCTTCTGCTCCGAGGTCTGATCGAGCAGAACTGAAGTAGGAGGTTAAGATTACTCCACTGATACCACCCCCTAAACCGGCTATGATGTAAGACCAAATTAAGATGGATTTTGTTCGAATTCCACTATACCTTGCTGACTTAATGTTGATTCCGATAAGAAAAACCTGTCTGCCAAAGCGCGTGAGGTTGAGGATCACTGCAAAAAGGATCATAAAGAAGAGGAAGAACAAAATAGGATTAGGCAACCCAAATGTTTGACCATTTGCCAACTGGACAAATGCATCTGGAAACCCGCTGATGCCTTCGTATCCCGATGCTTCACTTCCACCAGAAATGACTAAGGCAATCCCTGAAAAAAGAAACATACTTCCTAAAGTAACAACCAATGGCTGCACATTACTATTAGCGACAATCACACCATTCAATGCACCAGCACATCCACTAATCACTAAAGCAATCAATACGGCCAGCCAAACGTTTACTCCATTCATCCAAAGAACACCAATCGAAATAGAGGTTAAACCAATAGTTGAGCCAATGGAGACATCGATTCCACCCGTTATAATAACGTAGGTCATCGGAATAGCGGCTAGTCCGATGTAAACATAGTCATTCATACTAAAAACGAGATTAGTAAAGATCAAGAAGTCCGGATTCATCACACCAAAGAAAATCATTTCAAGGAATAAGAAAATAACAAGTGCACTTTCCCACCTAAAGAGTGGCCTGATCTGTTTTTTCATCGTTGTGAATCCCTCCTTTTCCTTCAATTGACTTCTGTTTAAGCTTCTTTCCTCTATTAAACTGACTATTAATTAAATAACTTTGGAATCTAGAGTCACTTATGACGATAAGAAGGAGTAAAAAGCCAGAAATGGCGTTGTTCCAGTAAGCAGGTATTTTTAAGTAAATTAACGAGCTGTTAATAGCTGTTAAAAAGATGGCACCGAGTCCTGCACCAAATACTTTCCCTAATCCACCGTTTAGACTCACTCCACCCAATACGGCAGCAGCAATGACCTGCAACTCAATTCCACTACCTGTTTGATTTGGTACAAACCCAATGTTCATAACAAAAATCATTCCTGCTATTGAAGCTGACATTCCCGAGAGGACAAAGGCCAGAATTCGTATTTTTGAAACAGAAATTCCAATCAGGCGGGCACCATCTGCATTATCCCCTACGGCATAAAAATAACGGCCCATTTTCATCAGCTTTAGAACAAGAAACGCAGCAATAAGGATAATCATCCCGATCCAAATTGGCAGAGGAAGACCGATGAAATCAGTTCCTGATAACTTTTTAAAATAGTTTGGAATATCCTCAATCCATTTTCCACCTGTTAAGATAATCATTAGACCTCTTAAAATACCTAGGGTACCTAAAGTCATAATGATGGCTGGAATTTTTAGGAGTGCCACTCCGACCCCATTGAACAGTCCTGCAACCAATCCGACAAGGAGAACCACAAGTGCTGCGACCCATCCGGAAACACCGTTCGTTAAGAGAAGACCGCAAACGGCTGCCGATATTCCCATGATTGATCCGACGGATACATCTATTTCAGCCGTTAACAGGACAAATGACTGTCCCACAGCCAGTATAAGTAAAATAATGCTGCTACTTACAAGCAGAAGCAGACTGTTACCTGTAACAAACTTACTATTAATGGAGCCAACAATACAGATAAAGGCAAGGATGAGAATAACAATCGATACTTCTCTTTCTTTTAAAAGCTTTGATAGGAGATTCATAGAGCCTTCAACTCCTTTTTAATCCCAAATGCAGCTGAGGTTATAGAATCGATAGTCAAGTTCTCTTTTGAAATCGAAGAAGTCATTCTACCTTCATGCATAACGAGGACACGGTCACTCAATTGAACGATTTCTTCCGTATCAGATGAAATCAAGATGACTGCTAACCCCTTTTCTTTCAGTTCATCAATCATTTTATAGATATCCCCGCGTGCACCGGCATCGATTCCCCGTGTGGGTTCATCTAAAATGATGACCTTTGGCCCTGTTTCAAGATATTTTGAAAGAACCACCTTCTGTTGGTTCCCGCCAGATAGATTACCGATCAATTGATTTTGTCCGGTTGTAACCACCTTTAGGCTATCAATTGCTTTTGTTGAGATGTCTTTTTCTTGTTTAAATGGGAGGAATAAGTGTTTGAATCTATGCAGGATTGTTGATGTGATGTTCATTTTTAAAGAGGCAATGGAGAAAATACCGTGTTGATGTCGATCTTCAGGGACATAAACCAGCCCCCGATTAATCCTTTCTCGTAAAGAGAAACCTTTTATATTCTCTTGAAGTAAGAAAACCTCACCAGAATCCCAAGGTTCTAAACCAAAAATAGAGGAGGCAAGCTCCGTACGGCCCGCACCGACGACTCCGGCAATTCCTAAGATTTCACCAGGATAAAGCTCAAAGGTGACATCTTGAAAACGATGACCGGATAAGTCCCTAACAGACAGAACAGGAATGTGTGATTTACTTGAGGGGGCGTTAAAATTCTTTACTTTAGCAGTTTTATCTTTACTAGACTCATCTACATGACTAACAGAGATTTTATTACTTTGTTCAGGCATTAATCCTTCTAACAATTTCTCATAGGTGAAATCCTTTACTGCCCCCTTGGCTGAGATTACCCCATCCCTTAGAACAGCGACAGAATTAGCCAGTTCAAATATTTCTGTCAGGCGATGGGTAATATAGAACACTCCTAACCCATCAGTAGTCAGCTTTTTAATAGTAGAGAAGAGTGAATTGATTTCACTAAAAGTTAAGGTGGATGTCGGCTCATCCAAGATAAGAATCTTTGCATTCCTTATGAGCCCTCTTAAGAGCTCTACCAGCTGCTGCTCAGCGATGGATAAGCTAAACCCTTTACGGTTTACATCCAAATTCCAGCCTAACACGGAGAGATAATGCTTTATTCTTTTCTCACACTCAGCCTTATTCTCATGAAAACCGATGGTCACGTTTTCCCTAATTGTCATATTTGGAAAAATAAGAGGTTCCTGCGGCACTAAATAAATACCTTGCTTATGAGCATCCGCCGGTTGATGAAACGAAACCGCTTCACCCTCAACAACAATCTCTCCCTCATCAGGACGATATAATCCTGTTATGATTTTCATTAAGGTAGATTTACCAGCTCCATTTCCACCAACGATGGCAAAAACTTCTCCCTTATTAAGAGTGAGATCCACTCCTTTTAACACAGGGTTCCCTGCAAATTGTTTATAGATTTGCCGAATATGAATCAGCTGGTCTTGCATTTGGTTCACCTGCCCTGCTAGTTTATAAACTATTATTCATGAACATTTTCTAGTAGAATTAACTTTTGTTTAAACTCGAGGGAAATTTTTGAATTTTTATATAAAGCGCTTACAAGCAAAATATTAAATGACAATCTACCCATAGTCAATACGTTTAAAACAAATTATCTAAATATTTTGAAATGATTGACTTTTTGTTTTTCGAGTCCTATACTCGGTATTAGAGTTAAACATTTGTTTACCATATGATTATTTGTTGAAAGGTTGAGGAACATTGTCGAACAATGATGCATTTACTGAAAATCTCCTAGTTAAAGTTGCTTGGTATTATTACAAGGATAATTTAACCCAAACAGAAATCTCCGAGATACTAAATTTATCAAGGAACAAAGTTGTTCGTTTACTTGACCGAGCTCGTGCGGAAAATATTGTTCAATTCCATATCAAAGGTCATGGGGTCAATTGTTTAGAAATCGAATACAAGCTCATCAATGTATTTAACCTTCCTCGTGCATTTGTCATTCCTACACCTAAAGATGAACTCAGCCGTTCCCTATCAAAGGCGGCAGCACAGTATATTGAAAATAATATTAATAATAATGAACTGTTAGGGTTCGGCTGGGGCGAGGCAGTTTCGCGAACAATTGAATCGCTTACTATTGATCCTTCCATCGAAGTATCCATGGTCACACTTACAGGTGGAGTTAATTACTATTTCCATAAACGTGATTATTCACTAGAGGGAGGCGTGGATAAATTTAAAGGAGGTATTCATGTCATTCCCGCTCCGTTCTTAGCCTCCACAGAAGAAATGGCTAAAAACATGCTTTCTGAACCATCTGTTAGAAATATTCTTGATTTGGCGAGCCTGTCCAATCATGTAGTTGTAGGAATTGGCGGCATATCCTCGGCTTCAACGATTATTAAGGAAGAAAAGATGACCCTTAATGAATTGATATATATTAAGAATCAAAATGCAGTGGGCGATATTTTAGGTCAATTCTACGATGCTGAGGGGAATATTCTTGATTTACCGCACCATCATCGCTTAATCGGTACTCACCTCAACACCTTAAAAAAACTGAACAATGTGATTGGTGTGGCCGGAAGTCCTCAAAAGGTAGATGCTATTTTTGGTGCTTTAAAAGGAGGTTATATAGACACACTTATTACCGACGAAGAAACTGCTGTTGCTTTAATAAAAAAAGCGGAAGTGCACGTTAAATAAAGGAGGTTTCTTTGAATGGAGTACATCCTAGTCTTTGATGCTGGGACTGGCAGTGTTCGTGCCGTGCTCTTTGACAGAGCCGGCAGGCAGATTGCCGTATCCCAAGTGGAATGGACTCATATTGAAGACCCACAATACCCTGGTTCGATGGACTTTGATGTAATCAAGAATTGGGAGATCATCCAGACCTGTGTGAAACAAGTACTCAATCAGACTAGTGTGGCCCCTCAAGATATCAAGGCCATTAGTGCGACTAGCATGCGTGAAGGATTTGTCCTTTATGACGAGAATGGCAGAGAAATCTGGGCATGTGCCAACGTGGATGCCCGGGCCGAAAAGGAAGCCCGGGAGCTTAAAAACATTGATTCCGAACTCGAAAAAAGGCTGTATGATTTAAGCGGCCAAACCTTTGCACTGGGTGCTCTCCCCCGACTCCTTTGGATCAAAAACAACCAGCCTGAAGTCTATGAAAAAATTGCCTACTTAACTATGATCAACGATTGGATCCTCTACAAACTCACTAACAAACTTCAAGTCGACCCATCTAATGGCTGTACCACAGGAATTTTCGATATCAAAAATCGTTCATGGACACCAGCAATTTCTGAGGCCTGTGAGCTTAAAAGTAACATCTTTCCTCCCGTTAACGAAGCAGGTCAATTACTAGGAACAATCCCTGAGTCTATTGCTACTTATACAGGTCTTGCAACAGGAACCCCTGTCTTCAGTGGTGGTGGTGATGCACAGCTAGCATCCGTTGGTGTTGGCGCCATTAACGATGCCCAAACCTTTATTTGCGGGGGTAGCTTTTGGCAGCAGGAAATTAACATCAAGGATTTAAAGGTTGACCCACACAACCGTATTCGTGTCAATTGTCATGCTGTTCCTGATTTATGGCAAATTGAGACTATCGCCTTCTTCCCCGGCCTTGTCATGCGATGGTTTAGAGATGCCTTTTGTGAAATAGAAAAACTGGAAGCAGAGCACACAGGACGGGATGCCTATGAAATTCTTGAAGCAAAGGCAAAAGATGTCCCTATTGGCTCAAATGGTATCATTCCAATTTTTTCTGATGTCATGGATTATATCTCTTGGCGACATGCAGCACCATCCTTCCTCAACCTCAGCCTTGATCCCAACAAAACTGGTAAAAAAGAAATGTTTAAATCCATTCAAGAAAATGCCGCTCTAGTTACCTATGGCAATTTAAAAATTGTAGAAGAAGTGACGGGACAATTCCCTAAAGAAGCAATTTTTGCTGGCGGTGCCTCAAAAGGGACACTATGGAGCCAGACCTTGGCGGATGTCCTAGGAATTCCTGTTAAGGTTCCCGTTGAAAAAGAAGCTGCAGCACTAGGTACAGCCATTATGGCAGGACTCGGTGCTGGTTTATACCCCAACTTAGAATCTGCCATTACCGAGATAGTGAAATGGGAAAGAGTTCATTCTCCTAATCTAGAAAACCACCAAAAGTATCAAGTCATTTATGAACATTGGCGTAAAGTTTATGCCGAAATGCTTAAATTAGCCGATTCCGGCATGACAAACCATATGTGGATTGCACCTGGAGTAACCATTTAATTGAAAGGGGGTGAAACGAATGTATCACACAAGTGAGGAAAACAATGAATATCGTTATGGCACCCATGGCCCCAAATACTTATCTAAAGGACCCAATGTGGATATTGGAGTGGTTCTTTTAAAACCTGGCGATGATCATGATAACCACTATCATACAACCTGTGAGGAAATCTTCTATATCCTTGAAGGTGAAATTGATATTTATATAAACGGTGAACCTGTTCATGTAAAGCCAGGTGACATGCTTCAGGTACGACCTATGGAAGCACACTACTTAAAAAATACAAATAATGTTGATTTTAAAGCCGTATTTATTAAGTCTCCACATATCAGTGAAAGAGATTCCGTTATCGTTGATAACCCAAAAATGAAGGAGTGAATGGTAGATGAATTGGGGATTTAAAAATAGAATGAATCAAATTTTACCAGGCGGGAAAGCCGTTATGTTGGCAATTGACCACGGTTATTTTCTCGGGCCCGTCCACGGCCTTGAAAAGCCTGGAGAAACCGTCAAGGACCTTTTGCCACATACCGACTCTTTGTTTGTCACACGGGGGACATTGGATGCGTGCATTCCTGCAGATATAAGTAAGCCTGTCCTTTTACGAGTTTCTGGAGGACCGAGTGTGTTGAATGATCTAGCCAACGAGCACATTGTTACCCCGGTAAAAGAAGCCATTAGACATAATGTGGTTGGTGTCGGCGTATCTATTTTTGTCGGTTCTGCTTACGAGACTCAAACGGTGACGAACTTAGCAAATGTCGTTACTGAATCACACGAGTATGGGTTACCTGTTCTAGCCATTACTGCTGTTGGTAAAGAACTAGAAAAACGCGATGCTAGATTCCTAGGCCTTGCTTCTCGTATTGGTGCTGAAATGGGAGCAGACATTGTTAAAACCTATTACTGTGAAGACTTTGAAAAAGTAACAAGCACGTGCCCCGTTCCAATCGTTATTGCCGGAGGTCCTAAACTAGAAACAATTAAAGATGCACTGGATTTAACTTATAACGCGATGAACCAGGGCGCTGCTGGTGTGGATATGGGGCGTAATATTTGGCAGTCCGAATACCCTGAAGCAATGATTCGTGCCATTAATGGGATTGTTCACAAAGGATTAAATGTGAAGGAATCACTGGATTTGTATTCACAGCTAACACAATCTAAGGTATTTTAAGGCACTCCTCAAAAGAAAAAGCGGCTTACCAAGTAGTAAGCCGTTCTCTATTTGAAGTACCAATTGCTAACACTATTTGTTATTTGAAATATTTATATCGAATATGATTTTACTTTACTACTACATATTTTTGCTTTGCACAAGAAGTTTGGATTTCCCTGTACGTTCCCATTCTTCTACTGTTTCATATGCTTTTTCAGGAGAATACCCTTTCCCTACAAGAACTCCCATTAGAATAAATTCTTGAAGAATATGAGTAGCATTTATTCCTCTTTTAACATCCTCTAATCCTTCTTTTACCAAAAATTCCGTGCTGTATCCATTCTTCAGGAGTCCTTCCAAAAACATCTGTATGTCCATTGCCGTGACTGTTGCCTTCTTCCGCAGCGATTGCATCTGCTTTGGTACCATGAACAGTACCAAATGGATGGTTAGGAGGAGCATATATTGAATAAAGTTTTAGCGGAGTATTACCTGTATTGGTTAGATTATGCCATGTTCCAGCGGGTATCATTATGGCGGAATCATCGGAGACATTTCTTTCAAAGTTTAAATTCTCTTTACTCTTGCCCATTTGAACAATCCCCTGGCCTTGTTCAATCCGTAAGAATTGATCAATATTTGGATGGATTTCCAAACCGATATCTTCGCCAACATTTAGACTCATCAAAGTAACTTGTAAATGTGTCCCTGTCCATAAAGCCGTACGATAGGTATTGTTTTGCTTCGATGCTTCATTAATGTTAACGACAAATGGCTTTGGTCCATAATCTGTTAAAAGAACCCTTCCATCACCGTTGGAAGAGCGAAATGAATTAAATCTGTTAGCGTGCACAACCCCATTAGGATAAGCTGCATAAACATACTGTCTTCCATAGTTATACATTGGTACATTAGCATAATAAGGATATTGATAAGGATACATATAGGGAACATTGTACATTTTTCTCAATCCCTTCACAGTTTATAAAATTATCCTATGCTCTTGTGAAGGGAAGGTACTTGGATTCAAACTTCATTCGTTAACTCTAACATTTTTTTAGCATGTCCTTGGCTTTCCCGTCTACCGCCAAATTTAAATACAACGACACCGCCAACGATCACCAGTACACCAATTAACTGCTTAAAAGTAAATGGAACTTTTTCTAACCCTAGTAACCCGAGTGAGTCCCACACCAAAGCAAATGCAAGCTGTGAAGCAAATACAATTGAGATGGCATAGCTTGGTCCCAGGTGCTTCATCCCCTGAACGATAAAGGTGACCACTCCTATCCCAAGTAAGCCACTGAACCAATACCAAAGCTTCATATTTTGTAGATGAAATAATTCTTTTCCTTCAAACATTAACCCAAAAATCATAGAAGCCAGGAATCCTAGCCCTAATACTAATGTGGTCGTGGCCCAGGAGCCTGCTCGTTCGTTTACCTTACTGTTGAATATATTTTGTACGCTGAGTAACGCCCCAGCGATCAATGAGAATAATAGACCTAGAATCATACTCCTACTCCCCTACTAGTTCAATTTTAAATCTATTCGTAAATATTATCTCCTGCCAACATCCGTAATCGTTCCCTGTCCTTCACAAGGATAAGACCTTTATTCCGCTCAATCAATCCGTCTTCACACAATTGAGCAATCACGCGATTTAAATGACGATAACTGGTCCCAATTAAATTCGCCGTATCTTTTATATTAATCCTTATCTGGCTTTTATTAAGTGAAACGGATTCGTCTAAAGAGACCGACATGAGATAACTGGCCAATCGAACTTCGACGGGATACATGATAGTCAGACTCATCGATTTCGATTTCACATGGAATTTTTTCGTGATGATTTCCAATAAAAATTGCAGAAATGGTGAATGGTCTTTTGCATATTTTTTCAACCAGCGATGATGAATACCGATCATACTAACCGACGAAACAGCCTCCACTGTATTAACAAAATCAATCCCCTGTACGTATTCAAGATCCCCTATTACTTCAAGCGGTGTCTTGAACGATAAGATGAGGGTTTTCCCTTCAGCAGAGTTGGTATAGATTTTAACCTTTCCCTTTACAAGGACGTACAAATACTCAGAAGGTTCTCCTTGTGAACAGATAAGTTCCCCTTCTTCAAAGCTGTATAGGGACAAATACGGAAGCAATTGTTGATTAAATATAGATTCCATCTGGTATTCCTCTATAAATGATTGTAATTGCGCACGATCTTTTATCTCTTTCATTTGCTAAGACCCACCTTCCACCTGCGTACGATTAAAACCTAAGAATCAATACCCCGGCAATCATCATTCCGATACCAATAAATTGCGGTAGCTTCATTTTTTGCTTCGTTAGGCCGAACCATCCGTTACTGTCTATTATAAAGGTCAGACATAACTGAGCAATCAGGATCACAGCAACTGTAAAGGTAACACCTATATGCTGAATAGCCGTTACGTTACTAAAAACGACAACCGCCCCGAAGGTACCGCCGACTAAATATAACGGTTTTACCTGTTTAAATCCTTGCCATTTTCCTTCACGAGTGAACATTAGTATAAGCAGGGACACAATAAAGCCAGTAAACTGAGTGATGGTTGCAGCTTGCCATGTACCTATATCATTACTAATCCGTGTATTCGCTACTCCCTGCAGGGTAATAAACGCCCCGGCTAAAAATGCAAAAAAGATACCTTTCATCGAGTTCACTCTCCCTAGTTGATTTAACTTAATTAAAATGCATTTTGAGCTGTCTAGGGAAGGACATATGTCCTAATTGTAAAAAAAGGTATTTATTTTAGTTAAAGAAATTTTTTTTTTGAAAAAGAAGGAAGTTTATGTGACTCATTTGGGTTCCAGTTGGTGGGTTCGGTCACATAGAGGCGGTTTACGTTACCCAATTGATCTCTGGATGTAGGATTGAGGATCGTAGAAACAGTCTACGTGACCGAATCAACCTCTGAATGGGGATTTTGGGCTCGTAGAAGGTGCTAACAGGTGTAAAATTACACTACGACAAAGTAATCGCAAAGTTTATCAGTGAATTTTTAGCCTTTATCAGCGAATTTAGAGTTTTTATCAGCGAATCTCAAAGTTTATCAGCGAATTTCCGACTTTTATCAGCGAATCCGAAAATCCACCAAAAAAGACCTTCTCAAAAAAATGAAAAGGCCTAATGTTTCACCTTATAATGCATCTGCGCAAATTGGTTAAACCGCCTTACCTCAAGCAAAGTTAACGATAATTCCGGATTGGGAGCTTTAAATAATGGAACGCCTGAACCAAGGATGTGAGGCGAAAAAGTTATAATGATTTCATCTATCAACTTTTCTTTCATAAACGCATCAAGCAATTCAGCGCCGCCAACCATCCATATTTTCGCGCCATCCTGTTGCTTTAACCTTTTGGCAAACTCAATAACATCTTCATTTACATATTCAACGTCACCACTCGAACCCTGCTCAGATCTCGAGAACACATAACACTTCCGATCTGAATGAGGAAACGTATCAGTTACGCTTACCACATAATCGTATGTTTTCTTCCCCATAATGATGGTATCAATCGATTCATACATTTCAGAAAAACCGTTATCCCCCTCGCCCTCGGTTTCATATAGCCATTCCAAATTGTCCCCTTCTTTTGCAATAAACCCATCTACGCTTGCGGCTATAAATAAAACAATCTCTCTTGCCAAAAACTCGTCTCCCCTTTCATACGCCATTCCTAGGCATTTAGTATAAACAAAAACGTATAGTTCTACTATTAATAGAAACCCTAATAATCGAGGTGAACCTACAATATGATGAAAAAAGAAAATCAACCCAACCAAATCAAATATAGCATTTGGGATACCAAAACAGAGGAAAATCTCGACCAAATGAAAGAGGAATTGGCTGAGTTCATGGAACAATCCACAAAACCACAGCTCCCAAATGACTAAACAAGCAGCCATTAGAGGTTGCTTGTTTTGTTTGTTGTAACAAATGATTAATATGTTTCTAACAATTACGTCATAGTTCTTTAATAATTTGTGGGTATAGTATGAAATAGTGGGGATGGCGCGTGTGGCTATCATGGTATATGGCGAAGGCGGAGCCAGTACTGATTTAGAAAAGAAAACATTCCCTTATTTCGAAAAACGTACCCTTACTTTTCCCAATTTAAAACAAGGCTTATCCTATTGGAACAGACCAACAGGTTATCCAATAAAATAGAACTAGCTGACATGTACGATTTTTCAAAAATTGGGAGTGTGCATATGGGAATCATTACGGGGAATCATTTTTTAGACCGATTAAATAACATGAAAACTGAAATTTGGTATGACGGTGAAAAAATTAAGGGAATGCTTTCTGAACATCCTGCCTTTAAAGGCATCCTGCAAACAAAAGCATCGCTTTATGATTTGCAGAATGATAGAGAGTTGATCAAGAAGATGACTTACCTATCACCAGAAACAAATAGCTTAATAGGCCTTTCCTTCTTGCAGCCGAAAACTAAGGAGGATCTAAAGAAAAGAAGAGAAATGATTGACATCTGGGCAAGGCACACGCATGGTTTGATGGGCAGAAGTCCAGATTATATGAACACAATCGTGATGAGCTTCGCCTCCTCTTCGGCTGCCCTCTTAAAGGGGAAAGAAAACTGCTTCCCCGAAAATATACAAGCAATCTATGAAAAAGCAAAAGAAAAAGACCTTTGCTTTACACATACATTCATTACTCCTCAAACTAATCGTTCCCAATACAATTTTGACTGTTCTACAGAACCAATTTCCGCAAAAGTAATTGATCGAAATGAAAAAGGAATCATCATTAAAGGTGCTCGGCTCCTTGCTACACAGGGTGGATTAACGGATGAAGTACTAGTCTATACCGCTCCAAAGAAATTCATGGACCCGGACGAAGCATTTGCCTGTTCCATCTCTTCTGATACGGAAGGTCTAAAGTTTATCTGTAGAGAATCATTTGTAGGCGGAGACTCTCCCTTTAACCACCCCTTAAGCTCCCGTTATGAGGAGATGGACTCCATCGTGGTGTTTGATAACGTATTAGTCCCTTGGGACCGAGTTTTCTTTTATGACAATGTTGAAGCTACAACTGACTTCATGCTCCATAGCTCTTTCCATCATTTTGCCACGCACCAAGTACTAACTAGACAAATTGTAAAAACAGAATTTGTCTTAGGCATTGCGGAACTTTTGGTAGAGACGATTAATGTTAAGGAATACCAGCATATTCAAGAAAAGTTATCTGAAATCATCATCGGACTTGAAACCATGAAGGCTTTATTGGAGAAGTCTGAACAGGATGCAAAACTAGATGAATGGGGATACATGCGCCCTAGCCTTCTTCCCCTGCAAGTGGCCACTAACGTCTTTCCGCGAATTTATCCCCGTTTCAGCGAGATTATTCAATTAATTGGGGCAAGTGGAATGGTATCATTACCGACTGAAAAAGCATTTAAGTCTGGTATTCGTACGGATCTTGACCAGTATCTTCAAGGGGCAAGTAAGACGGCTGAAGATAGGGTAAAAATATTCCGTTTAGCTTGGGATTTGACTATGAGTTCATTCGGAACAAGACAAACTCACTATGAAAGATACTTTTTTGGCGATCCGATACGGCTGTCTAGTACTTTGTACCAAACTTATCCGAAAAATGAGCATGTTAGAAACGTATGTGATTTTTTAGACTTACACTAAAAGAGCTGTAATTAAATTATGTTCACTTGGTTTTCGTTTGAAGAGAAACTTCAATAAAGAGAGCGACCGGATACTCATAGCGGGGAAGTGCGGGAGAGTAACCGAATAACATAGATAATTGTTGGTAAGATTATAATAAGGAGATTAAGCCGAAGGGAAGCAGTATCTATGCCGCATCAGAAGTTTCAGTCAGCCAACATAAAACCTCGCTATTCAAAAGGGAAAATATCAGTATTCGGGACCAACTCGGTATATCCCCGTCCTCCTTGGATTGTAGCCTGGTGGTCGGCTGCTTTTCCGGGGTTTGGGCACATGTTTATAGGAAAGTATCTACATGGTTTTATTCTAATCATCTGGGAGCTTGTGGTAAATAACCTGTCCAATCTAAACCTAGGGATTGCCTTATCCTTTCATGGCAGGTTTGAAGAGGCAAAGGCTATATTAAACCAGGACTGGGCTCTGCTTTATGTGGCTGTATATGTATATAGCATCTGGGACAGTTATCGCTGTGCGGTTGAAATCAAGAAAAGTCACATTCTTGCCGAAATTGAAGATGCACCTGTCACACCTTCAGATGTTACTTTTTTTGATGTTGTCATCCTTGACAAAAAGAATCCCTTGGTGGGTTCGCTTTGGGCATTTTTCACTCCTGGCTTGGGGCAATTATATGGTGGCAGTACTGTTGTTGGCACATTTATTTTGGCTTGGTGGATATTTGTTTGCTATAAGGCAATTGCTGTTCGCACCTGGCTCTATTCGTTCCTTGGGGATTTTGACAGAGCAGTTGCAATTGTGGACTGGCAGTGGTTTCTTTTCTTGCCTTCTATGTACGCTTTCGCAATCTATCAGGCATATGTATCAGTAACAGAAAATAATACACTATTCGATATTGAGCAAATACGATATTTGAGAGTGAGGGAGGAAAAATTGACTCAAATCAGCACAACGGAAGACAATTCAACAAAAATAATCGCCACATTTGACCATTCACCCTTTGTTGAAATGGTTATTCATGATATTGAGAAGTTGGGAGTGCCGTCCCAAAATATCGTTGCATTGCCTTTGGAAAACCTTGACTCTCAAACAAATATTATTGATTCTATTCATCGGGTCGATGGCAGAAGTATTTTGGACGGCGCCATGATGGGCGGAACGTTCTTTGCAGTTTTGGGAGCTATTTATGGATTCGTATTGCACTGGGGGCCAATAATTTGGGGGTTGATTGGCTTAGTAGGTGGTTTCTTCTTGGGATTGACTATTGAATTAGTGATTAATAAAAAGAAATTAAAAGTTTTTTCAGGCCGTAAAAGTGAGGTTATTATAGAGGTAACATGTAGTGCCTCTCTTCAAAAACAACTCATCAATATTTTTAAATCAAGGAGAGCGCTGGGTTTCGTAATTATCCCTCAACGCCAAACGTTTGATTAGTTCAATGGTCCTAATGTATCATGGCTTCCAAAAAATTTAATCAAACGTTTGATTAGTTTTTTACAAAAAAACAGTTCCTCCACTAAGAGGAACATCCACTTCCACAGCTAGAACAGCTGGAGCCACCGGAACAACTTGAGCAGCTGGAACCACCGCCGTCATGATGGCCCCCTCCACCGTGACCGTCGCCATGACCACCGTCCTTATGACCCGTCCCATGCGAAGCCGTCCCGCAGAAAATCGCCGTTGAGCAGCCGCTTGTATAATTCACTGCTTTCGCATACGTATACTCACTCGCATATTTCCAATAATCATCAAAGTAAAAACTAGAGAAAAATACCATCGCAAGCCCCAAATTCGTCATTTCTCCATAATGCCGCTGCTTCGTAAATTGACCCTTTGAATTCACTTGATACGTTTCTTCCGCATGTATGACTTGCTGCTTCATTTGCATAACAAGATACTCAACCGTCCCCCTGTTATCCTCATTCACCTTAAAGTACCTATTAATCAACCATTCATTGCTTTCTTCCCTAAACTCTTGTAAAACCTTCTTATCTAACGGGTATCTAAAAAAGCTGCCCCAGGACTTCCAGCTATACTCGGTAATCGTAAACAAATGAGAAAATACCCAATCAAAAAACGCTCGTTCCTGCGGAGCAGGCGTTAGACTTGTATTAGGCGTGTGATGCAGCATTTTTCCAACAAATCGATCTGAGAAAGTTTGATATTTTTGCGTAAAAAGCAGCATCGTATGCCAGACTTCATCCACTTCTGCACTAAACATAGGCGTTTCTTTTAACATATTTGAAAGCAAAAAATACCGTTTTAATTCAAATAGACGCCATTCCAATTCATCTTCGGTCCGTTTCGGATGCTCCTGAAGAAAACGATACTTCACCTGTTCAATATAATCTGCATTAAAAGCAGCATCTAATTTTTCAAGCAATGGTGTCACTGGAACATCGGGCAGCACACCCAACTGCTCAGGTATATTTTCTTTTGCTAACTTAGGTCGTCCCTTTGTCGCTGATACCACTACTCCAGTAACGATTCCCGCCAGCACAAGAGCCCCCATCACAACTCCAATTACCAAATGAATCACCATCCTTCCCCATGATAGTGTAGTACGTATTAAAATTGGAAAAAGTTTCATATAAGATAAAAAATGACGACCCCCTTATTGAAGGGTCGTCTCACATACTTATACTAGAAATGCTCCTAATGCGATCATGGCCTTCTTTAATGCTTGCTCATAGGCCTTATCCTTACCAATGATGTTACGAAAATCAGCAACATCTCGAACCGTCGAACGCCCTTCTATTTCGTATCCATTATTAAATATTAATAGACAAATTGTGGATTTATCGCTCATTCTATGAAACTTCTTCTCTACGATCATTTCCTCTAATTTTGCCCGTTTTTCATCCTTAATCGTTTGGTTTCGAGAATAGGGGATCACTACATGGTCATACATATGCTTATTCTTGCACGTGACTAGAAGAATCTTTTCCCCTTTATGTTCTACTTGATTGATCTCCCCACATTTCGGACAAATACTATCGATGAACATACGAATCGCTCTCCCTTTACTTGAATGGTTTGTAGGATGAATTTTTCTAAGGCTGTGTTACTTTATATATTTCATATCCATAAAAAAATACCTTCAACGAATCGAAGGTATCTCAAATTTAATCTGATTTTAATTTTCCTTGTAAAACTATCTCATCTCCAAATTCTTAGCCGTCTTGCTCGTTTCAACCTCTTTTTCCTCTCTAAACGTACCAAATAAGTAATCTGCAAAAGGAGTACTCACACCGTACCAGTAATTTTCATTTTTATAGTGATGTAGAATATGAACCTTCTTCACCCATCTACCAAACTTCGTTTTTGGCTTCAATGGCCGGTGGGCTACATAATGCTTCCATTCATAGGTTAACAACATGGTCATCAACCCTATTCCAAACGTGACCGTTCCTGTAAAATCACCCGTGATGAAAAGGAAAATCGTACAAATAACAAGGAAGTTTGGCAGGCTGTACCATAACGGCAGAAACAAAAGTTTTAAATCATCGGGATAGATATGGTGATCGTAATGAATTCTCTTGAGAAATTTCAAAAAGTGCGGATTCTTAGGGGTTTTTATATGAAACAAAAAGCGGTGTGTCAAATATTCACTGAAGGCAAAGGTCAATAGGCCAAGTAAGAAATAAAAAACAAATGCAGTTTCTACTCCCACACTAAACACATAAATCAAGCCAGATAGAACCAACAAGAACATGGTTAAAATGTCAAAATGCAAAAAGAAATCTCGATATACCTTCTTCATCACACACTCCCCTTTTACCTACACATCACTAATAATTTTATAATATTCCGAAAAAATTATCATTATTATTTATTAAATCCTATCTCCGAAAAAAATAGTTTGAACAATGGCTCAATTTGTGATTCGATTAAGAATAATTAGGAGGGGTTCTACATGAACGGAAAAATGAGACTAATCATCACCATGCTCATTTTTGGAAGCATCGGGGTATTTGTCAAAAAGATTGATCATCTAACTTCAAGCGAAATTGCCTTTTTAAGAGGAGTCATCGGGAGTCTCTTCCTACTTATTGCCAGTTTCCTATTCAAGCATAAACCATCGCTTCAAGCGTTAAAACAAAATGCCCTTCTACTCCTGTTATCAGGGGCGGCTATTGGACTGAATTGGATCTTCCTATTTGAATCCTATCGCTATACGACTGTATCCAATGCGACCATCAGCTACTATTTCGCGCCAATCTTTGTCATGATTTTAGCTCCATGGATTTTGAAAGAAAAGCTGACAAGTATCAAGGTTGCTTGCATCGTAACAGCGATGATTGGGCTATTTTTAGTGGTTTATACGGGGGCGGGTGGTACCAGCGGCTCGCAGAATCATGCGGTTGGTATTTTCTATGGGCTACTGGCGGCAGCGTTATATGCCAGCGTTATTTTAATGAATAAATTTATAAAAAACCTATCCGGTTTTGAACTCACATTAGTTCAATTACTGGCTGGAGCAGTGGTCCTGTTTCCCTATATCTTGTGGCAGGGAGACCTTAATTTTTCTAGTTTAGATTCAACGTCGCTCATTTTTATCCTGATCCTAGGGATTGTGCATACCGGCTTAGCCTATTTCTTATACTTTACGTCTCTTCAGGAATTAAAGGGGCAGACTATTGCCGTTCTCAGCTATATTGATCCGATTTCTGCCTTCATTATCGCAGCGATTTTCTTAAGCGAAAGCATGACATGGGTGCAAATGCTTGGTGGTGTCCTAATTCTTGGCTCTACTTTTGTAAGTGAAAGACTAGAGGTAAAATTTGCGAAAAATAGTCAGAGTCCTACTACCTCACCATAAATCTACTATTGCAAAAAGGCTGCGGGACGTGTCCAGCAGCCTTTTGCATTTGGGAAAATAATCCACAATTTGTAGAGTTCCTCTTCGATTTTGTAGAAAAACTTGAGATTTTGTAGAATTCCTTTGATTTTATGTAGAATAACTTGAAGTTTTGTAGAATTCCTTTGATTCTATGTAGAATCCCTCCAATTTTGTGTAGAATTCCATTAAATTCGTGTAGAATTCTTTCGATTTTGTGGAGAATTTTTTTAAAAATAAATAATCCCGCCCCCCCATTCACCTCCAAAAAGGCTGGCGGGGCTTTATTTTTTGCAGAAAATAATAAATTATATACGATAACGTAAAAACAAGAGTTGCATCCAGCAGGTTCCATATTAAATGATGTGAAAAATGCCCCAAACCGAAAGAATTAAACAAAATATCTACCATATCAATCAACAAAACATGGACAGCATAGATCCCCAAAGCATTACCGCCGATTTTTGTGACCCATACTCCCTTTCCGAGCTGCGGATTATTGCAGGTAAAGAAAAACAAAACTACTGTAAGCAAAATAGTCGATAAAAAGTATTCTCCATGCTTGGCAGATAACACCTTTGTCAAAAAATATCCTTCTGCAGCCTGTAGGATTAAGAAGAAACCGATCAAAGATAAGTACGTCCCTTTTTCAAATTTAAAAGACTGTACGAAAGGCAACCTATCGGCAAACCAGAATCCTAAGGTAGTATAAAATAAACCAATGAAAAGGGCATCGCGAGTCACTAGAGATACTTCATAGAAGATAGAATACGACTGCCCAAAAAGACCGGCTATATTTAAACAAAGGCTAAGGATTAATAGGAGCGTTATTTTTTTCAACCTAAAAAATAGGTAGACAACAGAAATGCTCCATGCCAGAGAAATCACAAACCATAATTGATAACCACTTGTTCCATGCCCATAATAAAAGAGATTTAAAGGGGTTAATACCTCCAAATACTTAGATAACTCGTGCTTAACATTCCCTCCACTTAACGAAATCCGTAACACATCATAACCGATATAAAATAAAAGCCAGCAAACATATATTTTTAGTATTTTTATTACATATCTTTTAAAATAGCCTGCGAATTGGGATGTATTTATCACTTTAATTCCGAACAAGTACCCTGAAGCAACAAAGAAAAAGGGTACAGCAAACCTAGAAAAATTATCGAGTAAAAAGAATCCAAGCTTGTCGTCGCTAGGAAATGTATGGATGATGACAACTGCCACTATCGCAAAAAATTTAATGAAGTCAATCGCATAGTTTCTTTCCATTTTTCTGCCCTCTATTCCTGTTACTTTCTTTCTGCCACCCTTTATTATTTCCGATATGAAAAGCATTATGTTTATTTAGGCATTTGTACATACTTCTTATTTTCAAGGATGCGACATATTTATAGAGTAAAAAGACAGGACAAGGTGATTGTTATTCTTCAGAAATTAATGGCTACTATTATTGGCAGTTTGTTAGTAGGAATTGGGGTAAATGGATTTCTCGTTCCTAATTATTTAATTGATGGAGGAATCCTTGGAATCGCATTAATACTTCATTACTTCTTTGATTTTCAGACAGGCATTACAATGGTAGCTTTAAGCCTCCCAATCTGTATTCTCGCCTCACTCAATGAAAGAGGATATTTTTTAAGCAGTTTACAAGGACTGTTACTCTCTTCTTTGTTTATCGATCTACTCGCTCCCCTTCGACACCAATTCTCTGTTTCCCACCTTGCAGGTGCATTAATAGGGGGCGTGATTATCGGAACGGGAGTGGGTTTAATGCTCCGATATGAGACGAGCACTGGAGGAACCGACTTACTCGCGAAAATCATTTCAGGAACCTTTTCCATGAACATCGCACTTGTCATTATCGTTATTGATGGACTCATTGTTTTAGCAGGTTTTACTGTACTTTCAATGGACAGCTTCTTCTACTCATGCCTGGCCATTACTACAGTGGGCCTAACCACTTCTTTTTTTGCCGGTCATCAACCGTAACTTCAAGGCTCTCTCCTTTTTGTAAAAGGCATATAGGTATATGTCTAATCCTGGGACAATCGTGGTACATAGTATGAAATTGTGTTCGTTATAAATGTGAAAATGAGGATGCTTTTTAAAAAATTCAACTAACATGGGTAAGGAGAATGTTTCGAAATGACAGAAGAGCAAAGACAGTACCGCGAAGATTTGATGGATTGGTGTCATAACATGTATGCGAATTGGAATCTTATGAAACCGAGGTTCTCTCAAATCTTCGACATGGAAAGCCTAGAGCAGTGGGAAGGTTCCTGCCTTCAATTAGCAGAGAAGTTACAGGCAGATTCCATATCGGACTACAGTGAATATCAAACTGCGTTACGTTTATATGAACAGTGGGAAATGCTGCTAAGTGAAACAGATGCACGCCAAGAGATGGAAGCTTATTTTGATCATCCTATGGAGTTGGACCAACGTGAAGATCTTTACGAATCAGGTCCTATTCAAGAGATGATGGAAGTTGAGCCTGAAACCCATATGGACTTTGAGGAACCTGACTCCCATGAGATGATGGAGGTTGAATCTGAGGAGTCACACTCCCATGATAACACGATGGAAGCAAGTGCTTTCCCAGAGGAGATGGAATTCGAATCCAATCATGATATGGATTTTGAGGAACCACACCGCTACCGTGATGAACTGTTAAATTGGTGTATGAACCTTTATGCAAATTGGGAAAATATGAAACCACGGTTTTCAAAACTCTTTGATCTCGAAAGCTTGGAAGAATGGGAAGATTCCTGCCGTCAATTAACAGTAAAACTACAAGCAGATAATAAAGCGGACCTCGATGACTATCAAAGTGCCATTGGGCTTTTTGAACATTGGGAACAGCTATTAAAAGAATCGTATGCCTATCAAGAAGCTTGACATTCTCAAATGGGTGAACGGTAGGTTTGGGATTGCATAAGCAATCCCATTATTATTATCTATAAAAATTACTCATGGTTAGTTTTTCCTCTGAAGGCCATAATGGTTGTTTTTAATGAAGCATAGGCACCAACGGCGGCAGAGCCATAAAACCAACCCATAAAAATACCTGCAAATAAGTGATGCCGATGACTTATAAATATGGAGATACTTAATCCTAATAGTTGAGCTACCGTTGGAATGAATTTTCTCGGCACCTTCAGAAATAGTTTTATTAGTTGAGTAAGCAACATAACTAAAGGAACTGCAATGACAGCATCCCAAAAATTCGTATGTATAGTTGGAAAATCCATTATTTCACACCTTCAAAAATTTTTATGCATCTTAACAATATTCTATCCATTCATTAGCAAACTATAATTTTTTGATCAGTTAAATATATTCTCTTACCGACTTTCTTCCGCTTACAAAGGGCATAACAGAATAAATCGCTTGAGAAAGAACATAATAACACAAACTAACAGTCGTCCGTTGCAAGGGAGAAAAGTGATGTCAGGATCTTTAGAAATAATCTTTAGAACCTTTACAGCCTTTATTATTTTATGGATATTTGTACATATGCTCGGCAAACAGATCATTTTTCAAAAAACATACCATCTGTTTATCGCTACGATTACAATGGGGACCATTGCAGGGAATTTAGCCTTTAATAATCATATTAAGTTCCTCTACTTTATCCTTTCATTTGTTATTATGGGCTTAGTTATTTTCACATTGAACATCCTATCTGTGAAAAACCACCGCTTAAGGGCATGGATTTCAGGAGAACCTACTACCTTAATTCACGAAGGCAAAATCATGGAGGAATCGTTAAAGAAGATTGGGTATTCATTAGATATGCTTAAACAGGGGTTACGCGGAAAAGAGATCTTCAACATTGAGGAAGTCGAATGGGCAATACTTGAGGTAAGCGGCTCCCTGTCTGTATTAAAAAAAGCCGAGTACCAACATATCACACGAAAGGATTTAAATATAGCCACAGCAACACATAGGGTTCCAGTGGAACTAGTCATTAACGGCAACATACTGTACGAAAACCTGACCAACTCCCCTTATAAGGAAGATTGGTTACACGCTGAACTCCAAAAAAGGAACATTCAGATAGCTGATATCTTATATGCTGTAGTCGGGACGCAAGGGAACTTGTACATAGATTTATATCAGGATCATTAAAGCAACAGTCTTGAGAGGATTGTTTCGTTTCGTATGGGTCCACAAAAGTGCCGCTACGGTATAATAATGAAAGGCTACATACTATACTGGAGTTGATATAAATGAGCCAGCCATGGTCTCCAGAGCGAGTCATTTCAGAACAAGAAGCCGGACGGATGATTGAAAAACAATTCTCGCGGCTGAAACCCGCAAGCCTGAAGGTATTAGGCGAGGGTTTTGATAATACCGTGTTTCTCGTGAACAATCAATACGTGTTTCGCTTTCCTCGAAGAGAAATCGCAGCTAACTTGATTCAAACCGAGAACCGACTTCTTCCTGTGATTGAACCATTGCTGACCATCCCCATTCCAAACCCTAAATATCAAGGGATACCAGAGGGAGATTATCCGTGGCCATTTGGCGGCTACGAAATCCTACCTGGAAAAACACCTGCCAGGCTGACAAAAGAACAGCGGATGCAGTCAGTTGAACCATTAGCCCAATTTTTGCGAACACTTCATAATTTTCCTGTAACCGAGGCGCAAAAGCTGCAGGTTCCATATGACCAGCTTGAAAGAATTAATATTATAAAAAGAATGCCCATGCTTGCCTCCAATATTGAAAAAGCAAAGCTAAAGGAACTAATTGACCAAAAGGCTGTGGATTTGTTGCAATCCTTTCTCTCAACCATTGAAAAGCCATTGGAGAATGACACGAAGACACTCGTTCATGGTGATCTACATATCCGCAATATGCTTGTGGGTGAGAACGGCAGGATTTCAGCAGTGATTGATTGGGGCGATACCCATATTGGACATCCTGCAGTAGATTTATCAATTGCTTATAGTTTTCTACCTATAGAAGGCAGGGAGCAATTTTTCAACTTATATGGTGACGTTCCACCCGAAGTAAAAAAGGTGGCGAGGTTTAAAGCCATTTACTCAATCCTAGTGCTTCTTTTATATGGGGAAGATTTGCAGGATACAGACTTGGTGGAAGAATGCCGTTCGACGGTGCTTTTGGCATTAGAAGACTGAATAGATAAAACAGGGCAGCCAACGTCCTAATGGCTGCCCTGCATCTCGTAAATAGTTGATTACTTCTTACAAATTAAAGGGAACGTCCTTCACATTCGCTTACTTTTTCACCTTATGATAGTGCCGATTAGCTCTAATAGCGAAGAAAAGAAAGAAAACCATCATCAAGGGTAAAATTGACCATGTAATCCCTCTCATAAAAGCAAAAGGTGTTTCAAAGAGAAATGCTCCCCAAAAATCAGTACCTGTTTTTTCCCATAACCCTGGTGTATAATACAGCAATTTAGGATTAAGGAAACTGTCTAAATCAATTGAACCCGTCGTGATTAACACCGTGAAAATTGGCAAATATAATGTAGCCAACGATAAATACAGCTCAGATAATCTTTTATATCTTCCTGCCTTAGAATCAACATCTGAAAAGATATCTTCACTTGCATCTTCTCTAGCCTTTTTAAAATACTGAACTCCGGAACTTTTGGTTCCAGCAAGATGCTTCCAACCACAATCTTCAAATAATGCTTCGTAATCGGCGAAATCTGTTCGTTTTTTAAAGGTCCGATAATCGATTTTAATATTCACTTTCTCCGTTCTCACTGAACGAAAGCGATAACCCATTGACCTTCCTACGAGTTCATACCCTTCAGCTGCCATATCATTTAGCCATTTCTCTTCTTTTTCAAAATCTAAAAAAAACTTAAACTTTCTCATTGTATCCCCCCTCATTCTTTAAAATCCCTTCGGTAACCTTCATCATGTGCTGCATTCTTACTAAATCAAGGCGCAACATTTCTTTTCCCAAGTCTGTAATCAAGTACACTTTCCGTCTACCGTCTTGGCTATCCACCGGGTGAATAAATTTTAACTTTAGTAAATTTTCAATTGCTCCATAAAGTGTTCCTGCAGCCATCTTTACTTGACCGTCACTAAGTTCTTCCACCTTTTGCAAAATCAGATAACCATGGGCCGGCTCCATCAAAGATAAAAGAATATAATAAACGGTTTCAGTTAATGGCAAATGTTTATTCCTCTTCATAACTCTCTCCTGTGTCTGTTATTCAGTTCCTCTTTATACAGTCAAACTATATAATTTCATTTTATACAGTTAGACTGTATAAATCAATACACAAACACACATTTTTCAACCTGTGCCCACCCAACGAGTTCTCCAACTTTTAATCAAACGTTTGATTAGTTTTTCCCAACCCTTATGTACCAAGGGTTTCAGCAATTTAATTACATGGAAATGGTCATAAAACACAAAAAAACAGCAAACCAGGATTTGCTGTTTTTTTGTGTTATTTAAATCGTGAACCCGTCAAGATTTTCTGCGGTCCTTTTCTTTAAACCATCTCGTCTCTGTTTCTTTGCCTTTCGGAAATGGAACAGTTCGTAGAACGTTGGGATGACAATCAGTGTCAGTAAAGTAGACACAATCAGGCCAAAAATAACCACGACTGCCAGCCCTTTGGAAACTAGATTCATGCTCATTGCTGATTCGTGTCCAAATAACAGCGGAACCATGGCAAATACCGTGGCAAGTGCCGTCATTAAGATAGGACGAAGACGGACGCTTCCTGCTTCCATAATAGCTTCCCGAATAGTCATGGTTTCTTCGTTATGGCGGATTCGGTCCACTAAGACGATCGCGTTCGTCACAACGATACCCACAAGCATCAGCATGCCAATTCCCGACGAGATATCAATGCTTGATTTAGATACGACTAGTCCTAATAATGAACCGATCGCAGCAAGCGGAAGGGAAAGCAAGATGGCAAAGCTTGCACGGAATGATTTCAGGGTGACCAAAAGAATCATGAATACAATTCCGATCGAGAACACGGCTAGTTTTGCGAGTTCCATCAAATCATCAGATGACTGCATGGAAGACCCTGTGATTTCAGCGCTTGTCCCCTCCCCAAAAGCATTGTCTTTTTCCCAGGTCAGTAATTGTTTCTTAATTTCTCCTGCCACGTCGACCATTTTCTTCGGATCGACCGTTGCGCTCACCTGAAGATAGTGATGTCCGTCCTTGGAATAAAGGGTACCCGGTTGTTGGATCTGTTCTACCTTTGCCACTTTTGATAACAATACCGGACCGTCTTGTGACATGATTTCTACGTTTTCCAAGTCTCTCGATGTACTGATTTCCTTTAAGGCACCGAGTTTCACCGTAGTGGTACGTCCTTCGATTTTCATGGTTCCGATGACAGCCGGCTGCAGCATCGCTTGAAGTGACCCGGAAATCTCCTCAGCGTTAGCGATTTTAGAATCCACCGTAATTTTCACCGTTGGTTTTTTGATATCATCATTGGTTGCCACTTTTTGAACACCTTTGATGGTGTTTAATTTTTTTGTGATGATTTCGGATGCTTTTTTAATATCCGAATCGTTTTTACCTAACACATCCACGGAGACAGTGGTTTTGTTTTCACCCATTAGCCCCGCTGTATTCGCTGTTAACTCTGCCTTAGGGAACTGATCTTTGGCTTTCCGCAATTCTTGTACGATTTTAGCGGAATCGGCCCCTTCCTTCAAAAACACCATGAACTGGACTTGATTGGCGTCCTGAAGTTCCCCAAACTGCGCCGCATCCGCATTGTTGCCGACCTGAACAATGTTATTTTTCACACCTTTTTGATTGGAAAGAAGGGTTTCCATCTTGGAAAGACCATTTTGTATGTCATCAAATTTCGCCCCGTTTTCGTACTTTAATAGAACGGAAAGATAGGCACTATCCTTCTGGTCTACCGAGCCCTTCGGAATCATGGCGAACAATCCGACCGCTCCAATAACTACAACAACCGATAGGACAATTGGAAGCCATTTATGGTTCAAAGACCAACGAAGTATGGAAGGATAAAAGGTTCCTGGTTTGTGTTCTTTTGTTTTGACATTTTTCATCAATCGTCCACTGAGTGCAGGCACTACCGTTAATGCCACAAGAAGTGAAGACAACAGCGAACAGGTAATGGTAATCGCAAACGGCGCGATTAAATCTTTTAAACTACCAGAAGCAAGTAGCATCGGAAGAAACACCGCTACCGTCGTAAGAGTAGATGACGTAATGGCAGCCGCTACTTCTCTTACCGCTTCCACGATAAAGGTCGGTGTCAGTTCATTTCCTTGTTTTCTTCGGAAGATGTTTTCCACCACGACGATACTATCGTCCACGAGTCGTCCAACGGAAACGGCAATCCCGCCTAGTGTCAGAATGTTTAGCGTAACTCCAAAGAAGGATAATAAAATCATGGTAATACAAAGAGAAAGCGGAATGCTGACAATCGTAATTAAAGTCATGCGGAAACTTTTCAGGAACAGCCAGATAATCAAAGTGGCAAATAAGGCTCCTGTCAGCACTTCTCTTGTCATCGAATTAATAGAATCGAGAACCGTATCGGCTAAGTTAATAAATATGGTTGCAGTTAACGTACCTTTATAGTCATCGTTAATTTTCTTTGCTAACTCTGCCACTTGCTTACCGAGGGTGACAGCATTGCTCGTAGAATCTTTCTGTACTACGATTTCAATAAAATTCTTTCCATTCATATGCGTAATACTGGTAGTATTCTTCTCCATCGCCACGTCAGCAACATCTTTCAATTTGGTGCTGCTGTTTAATTGAAGGTTCTGAATGTCTTCAAGACTTTCTAATTTCCCTGTCACGATGATGCTGGTTTCTTGATTATTAAGGGTTTGTTCGCCTACAGCAACGGATGCATTTTTTCCTCGCAGGATTGTATACAGCTTTTCAAGAGGAAATTGGGCAGCGGCAAGTTTGGCCGTGTCCAATTTGATCGAAACCTGCTGATTTTTTCCGCCGTAGGTCATGACGTTTCCGACCCCTTTAACATCTTTAAAAAGAGGAAGGATGTCATTGTCGACGAGGTTCAGCTCTTTATTTCCGATTTCTTTATCGAATGTTAGTCCTAAGTAGACAACTGGAATCTGCGATGTATTGAGGAGTACAACGTACGGTTTCATGACTCCATTTGGAAGATTGACCATCGAGATGTTTTCTTGAATCTGCTGCTTTGCTTCCTTCAAATTCGTGTCAGATTCAAACGTCACCGTCATCTGAGAAAAGTTATTGCCTGTTTCAGCCACTACATTTCGTTTCCCTTTGATGCCCGTTAAGGCCTTTTCGATTGGCTGTGTGACCTGTTCGTCCATACTGACGGCGTCCAAACCGTTACCTACTACCGAAATCGTAACATATGGCTGGTCTGCAGCCGGCATGAGTTCCATGGGGATACTAGTATAATTAAAAATTCCGAAGATAATGGAGGCAATGACGGAAAAAACGAGAGCCGCTCTATTCCTCAATGCCCATTTAGTGAACCATGTCATAATTAACCTCCCAAAATACTAATTTATAAAACTAGGAAAATTATACCATTACGAACGAACTATTTCATCACAATTTGGAAGATTCATAAACTTTTATATATATTTTTCCAATTAAACGTTTGATTAGTTTTTTTAACCCTTCCGTACCAAGGGCTCCTGCGTTTTAATTAAACGTTTGATTAGTTTTTCGAATACACCCCTCTTGTATAGACAACTTTTAATCAAACGTTTAATTAGTTTCTCCACCCCTTACGTATCAAGGGCTCCAAGGTTTTTAATCAAACGTTTAATTAGTTTTCACGCTACGCTCACACTTACAAAAACGACATTGTGATATGATAAGGAAATCATCACCCTAGGAGGATTCACCTTGAACAACGATTTACTTAAGGAAGCAACGGAATTTATTTGTACTTTTTACAAAGAAGTAAATAAAACTGCCCAGGAGCAAGAAAATCGGCTATATGAGATCACTCAACAGATCCAAAATCATGGGTTCTATGAACATACATTAGAAGAATTGGAATATGGAGCAAAAGTAGCTTGGCGCAATAGCAACCGTTGCATCGGCAGATTATTTTGGAATCATTTAAACGTCATTGATCAAAGACATTTACATACAGAAGAAGAAATACGTGATGCCTTATTTGAGCACATGGAATATGCGACGAATAGCGGGCGTATCCGACCAACGATTACGATTTTCCCACAGGCAACCCCAAATAAAAAGATTCGCATTTGGAATCACCAACTAGTTCGTTACGCAGGATATAAGACCGAACAAGGCGTAATTGGAGACCCGGGTTCCATAGCTTTTACAGAGATTTGTCTGAACCTAGGGTGGGAACCGAAGTATGGCAAATTTGATGTTCTACCATTAGTCATTCAAGTGAACAATCACACTCCGCACCTATTTGAAATACCAAAACACCTAATACTCGAAGTTCCTATACGTCATCCGCAATACGAGTGGTTCGAAGACTTACAATTAAAATGGTATGCCGTTCCTATGATTTCTGATATGTGCCTTGAAATCGGCGGCATCACTTATACCGCTGCTCCCTTTAACGGATGGTACATGGGCACAGAAATCGGTGCACGAAACTTAGCGGATGAATTCCAGTATAACCTACTGCCTCAAATTGGTTCGTTAATGGGACTAGATATTAAAAGTAACATCACATTGTGGAAGGACCGGGCACTATTAGAGCTGAATACTGCTGTCTTACATTCCTTTAAGGAGGATGGGGTTAGCATCGTCGACCATCATACCGCTGCACAGCAGTTTAAGCTATTCGAAGAAAAGGAAATGGAAAACGGTCGGTCAGTTACTGGGGATTGGACTTGGCTAATCCCACCATTAGCACCTGCTGCCACCCATATTTTCCATAATCATTATCATAATGAAATTGTAAAACCTAACTATTTTTATCAACTCAAACCGTATGAATGATTAATAAAAGCAACCTTAAACAGCCTTAATGATTGGCTAACTTAAGGTTGCTTATTTTTTCGGCGCTAAATCGAATTCTTTTTATACAATCACCAATTAATCCTATGTGCATAACTTGCCTATTAAGCCCAATACGCCTAAGAAAAGAGGTCCAAGGTATGGTTTCAAATATAGAATATACATGCATCAACTCCAGAATTGATTTTAGGCTCTGAATTCTAATATTCACTCCTGCTTCGATCATGGCATATACCCTATTGTCTTGATGA
Source organism: Neobacillus phoenicis (assembly GCF_047302305.1). Classification (NCBI taxonomy): domain Bacteria; kingdom Bacillati; phylum Bacillota; class Bacilli; order Caryophanales; family Bacillaceae; genus Neobacillus; species Neobacillus phoenicis. The sequence goes on from NZ_CP154847.1 coordinate 5,226,308, forward strand.
AAATCAATGGGAACAAACCATTGCATCAGTCCAGCCTACAACGTATATAGGTCCCTACAAGGACTGCCACAAAGGAAAAGAAATCCCAACTCACCATCAACAGTACCACCACCAGGTTCCTACTATTCTTCCATACCAGCCAAGTCCTCATGTTACTCCTTATCAACGATATTGGGGTTACTAGATTACAGAAACAAGTTTCTAGCCATTATGTTTCTTCACAAGCTTCATTTAGGATAAGCATATTCAAGTTGAACACACAAATACTGACCATTCAAAACTAACGAATAAATTACCGGCATGGCAAGATAATAATATTGATTTATAAACGAAAATATTTAATATTATGGAAAAATCAGTTTCGTATAATAATAAAAAAAACCTTGACCTCAACTTAGGTTTAGGCCGTATCCTTTTAATTGTATCTTGTTTATATAAAATTTGGAGGAACTCAATATGACAAAATTTGCTTTTGTAACAGGTGCTAATAAAGGTATTGGATATGAAATTGTGCGTAAATTAGCTGAAAAAAATTATCATGTATTTTTAGGAGCACGCAATGCTGAACTTGGACAAAAAGCCGTGCAATCCTTGGGGATGTCAAATGTTTCGTTTGTTCCAGTTGATATTTCAGACACACAATCCATTCAAAACTCCAAAAATAAAATCCTTGAAGTAACGGACCATTTAGATTTATTGATTAATAACGCTGGAATTGCACTTGATTTTGGTGTTTTACCCAGTGAATTAAAACTAGAAACACTACGGCAAGAATTTGATGTTAATTTTTTTGGAACATTCCTAATGATTCAAGCCTTCTCACCTTTAGTGAAAAAATCTCAGGGTGGGAAGATTGTTAACGTAACGACAGATATGGCTTCACAAACAATGTTCGCGAATGGCGAAATTCCTCAACTCAATATATTGGGCTATAATTCATCAAAAACGGCTGTTAATTCATTAACATTAGCATTTGGTACAGAATTTGGTACGGATGGACCTGAAATTTTAGGTGTTACACCTGGTTTTACAACTACGGATCTTAATAATAATGCTCCAGGTGGTAAAACAACTGCTGAAGGTGCACAAATCATTGTTAAATATGCTTTAAGCGATACAAACTATAATGGTAAAATCCTTGATAAAAACGGGATTATTCCTTGGTAATCTAAAATACTATGAACTATACTATTGGACAAGTTGCAAAAATGAATCATTTATCTATTTCTCAATTACGTTACTATGATAATCAAGGACTGTTACCTTTTCTCAAAAGAACTGAAAATGGAAATCGAGTTTTTGACGAGGATGCACTTAAATTTCTAGAAATGATCTTATGTTTAAAAAATACTGGAATGCCAATAAAAGAGATTAAACAATTTATTGAAAGGTCAATGAATGGGAGTGATACCATCCCACAACGACTAAAAATGATGAAACAACACGAAATCACTGTTTTACAACAAATTCGTGATACTGAAGAAAATCTAAAAAAAATTCAACAAAAAATTGCAAGATTAGAACATGAAATGATAAAAAATCATTATGAAAATTAACTAATTTGAGATTCTGGCGGAATAGCATGTTCCTTCAAAGCAGATTTTAGTAAGGTCGGAATTCGCTAAAGAACTTGGACCAAAAAATATTACAGTAAGGTGATATTTAAAAAGATTAACTATTTTATACCTTAATTTAAGCAGAGAGGATGTTTAATATGAAGAAAAGAACGCTTGGAAAATCTGATTTAGAGGTTTCATCTCTTGGTTTAGGCTGTATGGGCATGTCTGATTTCTACAGCGGACGAAATGATGATCAATCAGTAAAAACCATTCATCGTGCCATCGAACTGGGCATCAATTTCCTTGATACAGCGGATATGTACGGCCCTGGCCAAAATGAAAAATTAGTTGGTCAAGCTATTAAAAATCGACGTGATCAAGTTATTGTTGCAACAAAGTTTGGAGTTGTAAGAGGAGAAAATGGATCATTTTTAGGAGTTAATGGCCATCCAGACTATGTAAAACAAGCTTGTGATGCAAGTTTAGCCCGTTTAGGTGTAGATTATATTGATCTTTATTATCAGCATAGAGTAGATCCTAATGTTCCAATTGAAGAAACAATTGGTGCGATGTCTGAATTAGTTCAAGAGGGAAAAGTACGCTACCTTGGCATGTCTGAGGTAGCTCCTCAAACGATCCGCCGTGCTCATACGGTACATGAAATAACAGCCATTCAGACGGAATATTCACTATGGAGCCGAGATGTCGAAGACGAAATTTTACCTGTTATCCGTGAGCTTGGAATTGGATTTGTTGCCTACAGTCCTTTAGGAAGAGGCTTTTTAACAGGGCAAATTCAAACATTTGAAGACTTATCAGAAAATGATTATCGTCGCTTTTCTCCTCGTTTTCAAGGAGAAAACTTTACAAAAAATTTAGATCTTGTGAATAAAATTAAAGAATTAGCAAGAGAAAAAGATTGTCAGCCTTCACAGCTGGCACTTGCTTGGATTCTGTCTCAAGGTGATGATATTATCCCGATTCCAGGAACAAAACGAATTCAATATCTAGAAGAAAATATTGGAGCCCTTAAAATTCAATTATCCAAAGAAGACCTTCGCCGCATTAATGAAGTAGCTCCAAAAGGTGTGGCAGCAGGAGAACGTTATCCGGATATGAGCAGCGTTAATTTGTAATGAAGTTTCTCATTTAAAATAATCCAATAATTAAAAATAACCTTAGGGCGATCCTTGCTATCCTAAGGTTATTTTTATGTTTATAAAGATTTAAAAGGATATTTGTCATCATTCATGACGCTAAGTTATGACACCTTCTGTTCCACAGAAAAAAAGATCTTTACTACAAAGGCTCTGTTAAACTTGTCTGTTGATTTCCGCTCCAGGCGGCTTCGCTTTCCGCGGGCGTGCCGGGGAGCCTCCTCGTCGCTTCGCTCCTGCGCCTCAAATAGTTACTACTGAAGAAGAAATTGAGGGCTATGCTATCGTAAAGCTTCTCTTAAAAGAAACAATTGCAGAAGAACGTGTCGGTTACCGCGATAACCTTAGCTACTTTAATATATTAGTAGATAATAGTATTCGAAGATGGGTTTGTAGACTTGGATTTAATCAATCTCAGAAATATATTCAGTTTAACGATGAAGGTAAGACTTACGTAAATATTGATAAGGTTTCTGACATTACCCTCCATAGAGAGAAATTAATTGAAGTAGCTAAAAGATTTATTTAGAAAGCTAGGTGGCTCTCACCTAGTTTTTTGTTTGCCCCCTAGCTGTATTACCCCAAAACTTATTGGGGTTTTAACAGCCCTGCTTATGGGCAAAATAAGCCTAATCTCTCTTGTAAACCTTCTAAAAGTTCTACAGGCACTTCCCTGACCTTGATATCCCCACCTAGAAAAAGCAGCCAATTTGTTATTTCGGTTAATTCTTCGGGATTAGTAACATTGATAAAAGTCTTAAGAATGGCTGTGGTTTGGTATGGATTCGTATAGGAAATTGAAATTTTTAAAGGGTGGTATTTTTTGAACTGGGCAATCGCTCTTGGACCAAGTTCAAGGACAAGGTTAATCTCTTCTTCCTGCTTACTTAGTTTTTCTAAAATCTTTCTCTTACTCAATCTATTTTTCGTAGAATATTGTTTGACATCGGTGAGATTATCCACAGGGACAATTAGCCTCTTTTCATCCATTAAGTCAAAGCCGTCAATCATCCAAATGCCTTTTTCATGATAAAGGTGCAAGAGATAAATGGGATAAGACTTTAAAACCTCTTCTTGGATGGTGATCAATAAGTAGCTATCCAAAAGAAGGATTTGGATGAGTTTTTCTAACGTAGGATGGGGCAGGTCTGACAGTTCAAGTAGGTCGGGATTATTGGGGTTGGTCCCTTCAAAAAGCAAGATTTGATTTAAATGAACAAGGTCCTCCTGCTGATTTTCTGAGATGAGGCCTAGTAATTTTTCAGCTAAAGACTGACGACTCTTTAGATATGGGAGTTGCTGATTTCTTGTGGCCATAAAGGCGATAAATAGAGCTTTAATCTCATTATCGGTAAAGCGGACAGTGGGCAAGACAGAGTTGTTCATGACAAAATAACCCCCATCCCTTCCAACCTCAGCGACAAGTGGCATCCCCATGCTTTCAATTTCTCTGATATCTCGAATAGCTGTCGAACGAGAGATGTTAAATTCTCGCATGATTTCAGAAATGGTAAAGTTGGCGCGGTTGTTGATATACCGCATGATGGTATTAATTCGTTCAACTTTTTTCATCGGGATCTCCTAAACAGTATCACTTTTTGACATGATTAAAGACTATTATAAACTTATCAAGTGAAAAGACAAATCATTTGGTATATTAAAAAAAGAGGATGGTTTGAATATGGCAAATTATACATTAGAAGAAAAAGATAGTTTTACCGTTTTAGGGATTGGAACTGAGCTTAAGAGCCATTACACAGACTATGCTGGCATAAACAGGGAAAAGGCAGACTTTTGGTCGGCCGTCAAAGAAGATGGTACGCTTGATAAGTTAAAAGCCTTAGCCACAAATGATTACATTTTTGTCGTGAATGAAGCGGTGAATAACAAGATGATGCATTATGCTGGCGTTATGACAGATGCATCAATACCAGAAGCAACTAGAATGATCCAGTTTCCAAAGGGAGAATACCTGGTTGTAAAAGGAGAAGCAGCGACAGCTGAAGAGTTGAGTAATCTGGTTACTGGCATTGCCTTTGGTCAAGTCCTGCCGGAAGCAAAGAATTTTGCCTATGTTGGCGGGCCAAATACATCTGTTATAATGGGGCAACGAAACGGTTTAGTATTTGGTGAAATGTGGATTCCTGTTGTTAGGAAATAAAAGGAGCGATGGAATTGTCCTATATCGTTGATTTTAAAAATGTGTCTACGGTTGGTTTAGAGTCTTCACCTGTAGCAGAATCGCTTGCTGGTCTACGTGCTAATGAAGCCCGATACTTTATGAACAAATACAAGCATGAATTTACAGTTACACCAGCTAGCGAAAGTCAGGAGACCCTTGATTATGTGAATCGAATTTTGAAAGAGGAACGTGATATTGAGTTTGCGGCCAAACCGTTAGAAACATCGCGTTTTCAAGTGGAAAATATCAATTGGACCTACGTCTTTTATGAGGATGGTCTTTCAGTCAACGTCTTGTATACGGTTGATGGTCCTAAGCCGAAGCGGGCGGTTGGTTTTAAGCTTTCTGAGGGGATGGAAATACCTAAGGAGTTAGAAGCGAAGTTTAAGTTTGCTAGGCAGAAGTCAAAACTAGCTGGAACCATTCGGGGCTCGTTTTTTGTCATTAAAGGAGAATATTAAAGTAAAAACAATACAGCACCTCTCCAGCAAATTTGAGGGTGCTGTTTTTTGCAAAGAAATCCTTTATGACACGGTTCACAGTGGCGTATCTAAATGAGGTTCTCTTGGATTGGAAAAATGCTTAATCAAACCCCTCCCTCGTCTCACTTGTAAAATAAGCGGAGATTTTCCGCTTAAATGCGGAATGGTGCTCTTTTCGAAGGAAAATAAGCGGAGATTTTCCGCTTATGCAAAGAAAAATCCCCCATTTTCGCATTTTTCGAGTCAATAGGCGGAATTTCTCCGTCTATTTTAGCTTTTTTTACTAATAATTTTTAAATAAGCGGAATTTCTCCGTCTATTTAGCAGATCGGGTACCGAAAGAATATACTTATTGGTCGACTTATACTCCATAAAAAATCCCCCCAATTAATTTCTTAATGGAGGGATACTTAATTTCACCTGTGGGTTGCTTAACCTAATGGCTATGGGGTCTGGCCCCCACTTAGTGATGAAACCCATTATCACATTTCGTATCATGTGGCATAGGCCCGTCCAGGGAATCCAGAAAGGCGACGGCCTGTTTGAGGTGCATCAAAAACATATGGGCGAGATCCATGGAAAATCCATTCCGAACCACTACGCGCATAATAGTCACCTCTTCCATATCTGGCGGCAATGGATAGGCAGGCACTTGCCAGCCAAATACACGCAATTGTCGAGACAAATCATAAAGATTCCAGTTTACTGTGTAACCATCTTTCAGACGCCAAGCGAAAACCGGAATATCCGAACCATCGGACAAAAGTTCGAACGGTTCCATCTCCTTAATCGCCTTACTAAGAAATTGAGCGACTTTCTGAGAAGCCCTTTGCACATCATGATACCCACTTTTTCCTAAACGTAGGTAATTGTAATATTGCAGGAGTACTTGCGCGCCAGGACGAGAGAAATTCAGGGCAAAAGTCGGCATGTTCCCGCCAAGGTAGGACACGCGGAAGATGAGGTCCTCAGGAAGATCTTCAGCTTCCCGCCAAATAATCCAACCCAAACCAGGATACACTAGTCCATATTTATGTCCAGATACATTGATAGACTTCACCCTCGGTAATTGAAAATCCCAGACCAAGTCTGGTTGAAGAAACGGTGCTATAAATCCTCCCGAAGCTGCATCCACATGCATAGGAATATCGAGGCCCGTCCTCTCCTGTAAATCGTCCAACGCTTTCGCAATGGCGGCAACAGGTTCGTAAAGCCCGGTATAGGTCTCACCGAGAATCGGTACCACACCAATTGTATTTTCATCCACGACAGCGAGGACCCCCTGAGGATCCAAATGGGGATGCTCTGGGCTAATCTTTACATAACGAGGTTCAACCTCCCAATAGTTCGCGAATTTTTCCCAAACCACTTGAACAGCGGAACTAAACACGATATTAGGTCGATTAACCGGCTTCCCTTCTCTTTTTCGTGCATTTTGCCAACGTCTCTTTAACGCAAGCCCCCCGAGCATACATGCCTCTGAAGAACCAGTTGTTGAAACGCCCATCGTCGTAAGGGGTTTGGGCGCATGCCAGAGGTTAGCTAAAATGCGGACACACCGTTCTTCAATTGCGGCTGTCTGCGGATATTCGTCCTTGTCAATCATGTTCTTGTCGAAGGATTTGGCATATAAGTCTTTTGCGGCAGGCTCCATCCATGTGCTAACGAATGTTGCTAGATTCAAGCGGGCATTGCCATCAAGAGCAATTTCATCATGAACGATTTGGTACGCTGTTTCGGGTAACATGCCGTCATCAGGCATTTGAAAGCGCGGAACAGCTAATTCTCCTTCGCGGGCAAACAGAGGATTCACAGAAAATTCGTGAGGCAGCTCCCTTTGCACATGACGCGGTAGACATTGTTGCTTATCTGGCATGCCCCCTTTTCCTTCGTATGCATCGTTTTGAACTTCTTCTTTTCTACCCTGTGGCATACAAGTCCTCCTTTATTTATTGTTTAACCATCCTATTATTCACAAAAAAACAGATGGTAAACCAAGGGGACGATTCTAATAAAAGGTAATTCGTAATTATGCTGCTTTCTTAACAGTCGGTTCCTCATTAACCATTAATTTTTCAAAAATGCTTCCAATTATTAAACCAAGAAAACCAGGAATCACCCAGCCGAATCCCTCATTTTGCAAAGGAACATTTGATAATAAATCTGAATATAAACCATTTAAAAATGTCGAATTGATGATTTCAATTAAGCTAAATAGACCGACAAGGCCGATTGTCATGAGATATACGGGGCGATTATTAAAAGGTAATCTCTCATGTAATAGACCTAAAATGATTAATGTAATTGCCATTGGATACACTAAGCCGAGCACTGGGACAGATACTTTTAATATTTGAGAGAGACCAAGATTTGCTACAAAACCACTGATCACACATAAAAAAATTGCACATTTTATATAGGATAATTTCGGGAAAATATTTGAAAAATATTGAGCACATGATGTGATTAATCCTATACAAACACATAAACATGCTAGTGTAAAAATTAATCCTAAAACAATTGTTCCACTCTTTCCGAACAATTGCTGTAATACAGTACTTAAAACAATCCCTCCATTATCAACTTTTCCTGGTATGGAGGCGGAAGCTCCTAAGTATCCAATAATAAAATAACAAATAGATAAAAGCAGGCCGCAAATAAGTCCAAATATCGCTAAATATTTTACTTGTAATGATTGCTTGGTTATTTTTTTACTCTTAAAAATATTGGTAAATATAATTCCGTAAATTAACGCACCAATGGAATCCATAGTTTGATATCCATCTAAAAACCCTTGAGAGATGGGATTCTCTTTATAAGATAATGTAGCTTCCCTAAAGCTAGATAAATCAGTAAATAAAGCCTTGATAAAAACGATCATGATTAAAACTAATAAAGAAGGTGTTAAAATCTTTCCAAATCTGTCTACTAATTTAGATGGCGATTTTGCAAACCAAAATACAATACTAAAAAATACAGTTGTATAAACCAAAAGTGCGATCGGTGAAGACTCGATTGCATTGGGTAAAAAGGGTTTTACTCCCATTTCATAGGCAAGACTGCCGGCACGCGGAATGGCAAGTCCAGGTCCTATTGACAAATAAATTGCCATGGGGAATAGTAAAGCAAAAATAGGATGAACTCTATTAGTTAATGCATCGAATGTTCCTGATTTTGCAATCGCTATAAAAGCTAATACTGTAAGACCCACATCAGAAATAATAAACCCAATAACTGCTTGCCATACGTTTTCTCCAGCAGCCTGTCCCAAATAGGCTGGAAAAATTAAATTTCCTGCACCGAATAACATTGAAAATAACATTAAGCCAATTAACAGGATTTCTTTACTGGTTAATTTATTCAAACAATTCACCTCAATTGATTATTGTTATATGAAAATACTTATTTTATCAAATATCCGCTATATTGAGTATTGAATATGAAAAAATACTATTTTGTATCACAAAATTAGAAAGAGTCTCCTTGGCATACATTATTTTCTCCTTCGAAATTAATCAACATAAAAAGGTGATACAGAAATTTGTATCACCTCAATTTGTAGCTACTATAAAACAGCCTCTATTTATAATAAGGTTCACTGTAACGCATCTAAATTAGGTTCTCTTGGATTTTTTTGAAATAATAAAATCAAAGCACCCTTTTTTAAAAAACCCGTCTCGCGATGATTTTCATCTCACTTCCTTGAATTAAGAAGTCTTGTCCAATTGAGTAACCAGCGATAGTAAAATAAGCGGAGATTTTCCGTCTATTTATCAGCTCAAATAGTCCTAAGCTGCAATGTTCTTGAAGGTAAGAACAAGCAGCCATAAAGACTGCTTAAAGGAAATCTTATTTTTTTATCCGTGATGAATCTATCATTACAACTATTTAATCTGATTGTGCCATGCAAATTTTGCACTTATTTATGATACGGTTCACCTTAACAAATCAATCGGCGTTTTTTTATCCTTTTCATTTTCTTTAAAAAGAAAATAGGATGAATCGAAGAAATAAGAGCCACCCTATTTGGATGACTCCACTTCTTCTAGATATATATATAAGCAATCGTCATGTATTAACGGACTATAGTTGGACCAACTAATGCTCTTGGGTTTTCCCCTAATGCCAATTTGCTAATATTTCCATAGCTAACCTGTTTATACGCTTTTAGTAACTGTTTTAAATCAGAGAATTTATTGTCTGATTTAATTTGTTCAATTTCCCTATGATAGACAGACAATACATATTCATCTTGAGACTTTGGATGAGATTCACTTGTATCTTCATCCATTAATAAAGAGCCCATATATTGATAACCATATTGAAATTGACGAGTCAGTTTAATTATTCTAATAAATTTTTGATAAATAGATGGTTTTTTTGCATTTAAATTTTCGATAGCTGTTAGTGCATTTTTCAATTCGTTGTAACTTGATGCGATTACCATACCATTTCTCCCCTTTGATTTATATTAATCCCATGGTTTATCTAATGTAAGTTTGGACACGAGTTCTTTATTTTGTTCTCTTTTTAGTTTACGAATTTTTTCACGTTCTTTTCCGGTTTCATAAAGAAATTTTTCTTCCTCTGTTTCTGGAATGACGGCTGGCACTTCTATAGGTCTTTTATTTTCATCCAGTGGAACAAAAGTCAAAAAAGCAGTAGCTGCGATTCTTCGATGTCCAGTTTCAAGATCTTCAGCAATCACTTTACAGAAAATCTCCATCGACCTTTTTCCGGTATAGCTGACAAATGATTCAATACAGACCGAATCACTTACTCGGATTGGTTCAAGGAAATTTACGGAGTCTGTCGATGCCGTAACACATTCCTTTACCCGTGAATGTCTGCGAGCGGAAAGCACTGAACAAGCATCCATCTTCTTCATTAGAACTCCACCAAACAATGTATGATAATTGTTCAAATCGTTAATAAGTACTTGGTCGGTTTGAACAACACGCGTTTCTTTAACCTTTTTTGCTTCCAATTATGATCACACCCTATATATAAAATGCTTTTGAAGCGTTAGCCACTTCTGCATTAAAGTTTTAGCAAGACAATTATAATATGACCACAGTGGAAAGATACAATGCCGATAGGATATGGTATTCATAACAAAACCGTATGGAAGCGCTTCTAGATAGGTACAACAAAAAAGCCTCCCCTAACCTGGGGAAGCTTTCAAATAATGAATTCAATTTATAAATCATAATATCGATTAGCTGTCGATAGCTTTATTTTTGCAAATCGGATAAATTCATCGACAACTTGTGATAAGTTAGAATCCTTTTTCCAGATTAAAGCTAGATTCCATTCAATTGCAGGATTGGTTACATTTATTGCTTTAAAATCATTTTTCAGTTCCAAACATGTACTCTCAGGAAGTAACGTTATGCCTATATCATTAGCAACCAGTTCCTGAATAAATTCCAATTGTGATGTTTCAGAAATAATGATTGGTTGAAATCCAGCTTCTCTGCAAGCAGAGATGATAAGATTTCTTAACTCAAACTCCCGGTTGAACATAATAAAGCTTTCATTTTTAAGCTCATGTAATGGCACTTCCTGTTTCTCGGCAAGACGATGAGATGAGGGTACAACTAGTTTTAATTTCTCTTTCACAAACATATACCTGTCGAAAAGATCATTTTCTTCAGAAAGAACGACTACCCCAAAATCAAGTAAATCATTGACAATCTTCTCCTCAATCCGCTTAGATCCATCCTCCTCCAATTGAAATGTTACCTCTGGATATTCTTGATGGAACGAGGCAATAAGTTGTGAAAAAAAGAACGAATTGGTAATCGTAGGGAGTCCGATACGGACATTTTTCTTTTTTAACATGAGCATATTATCAAGTTCTGAATTCAATAGCTTCAACTGTTTTTCAATTTGTAATGCATGTTTTTTTAGTATACGTCCTGCATCTGTTTCTATCATCTTTTTTCTTGTACGAATGAATAGGGGTGTACCAAGTTCATCCTCCAGTGATTTGATAATTCTACTGAGGGCAGGCTGCGTAATGAACAGATTTTGAGCTGCAGAAGTAAAATTCCCAGTACGTGTAACTTCGATAAAACATTCCAATTGTTTAAATTCCAATTAAATCAAACACCTTATATACATTTTTAAGATAATTTAGTTTACCATACTTTTGAATTTAACAACTAACTGTAAGTATAGACACGCTCTTGAAAACCTGAACAATTTAGCACTTCCATACAATTATCATTTTCTGCAAAAAAACCTTATTTACTTATGGTACGGTTCTCCATAACGAATCTATATGAGGTTATAAAACCATGAATATATTTTGGTGTCTAAAAAAGTTTTAAAAATTCTTTTGCTGCTTTTGATAAGTAACTATTCTTCCTCCAAATTACTTTGGGTTCAGATATTAAGGTCTGATCCTTTAGCTGAATGACTCTCAATCCTCCCATTGAATGGAGGGATAATAACGAGAGCGGTAAGATCGTTGCACCAAACCCCGATGAAACGAGACCAAGTAACATAATTAAATCCTGACATTCGCATAATATATTTGGTTCTAAATCTAACCGTTGAAATTCATTGACAATTTGTCCATATGCACCTAAACCATAGTTTGGTCGCAGAAGAATCAATGGCAAATCGATGATTTCCTCTAACCTGCATTGTTCTGATCCACTCCACGTCCATTTTTCAGGCAAAACAAGCACATATGGATCACTTTCCAATGTCATTTGAGAGATACTCTTTTCTGTTATTGGACTATTTGTTATCGCAATCTCAATCTGACGTTTAGATAACATTTTTATAAGATGAATCGTTTCACCTTCCCATACTTTGAATGTAAGACCAGGATTTTTCTCACGAATATCTACCACCTTAGAAAGAATTAAAGATGCACAATAAAGATTGGATCCAACAGATAAAATCCCACTGGCGCCTTTCCTCAATTCTTGAACTTCAACCATTGTTTCATCAAGTTTATTTAAAAGTTCTTTTGCTCGAAGAAGTAATCTTTCCCCCTCCAAGGTTAAATTAAGACTTTTGTTATCTCGATCAAATAAAACGACGCCTAGCTCTTCTTCCATTTGTTTGAGTTGTTTGCTCAAAGGGGGTTGAGCAATATTTAATTTCTTTGCAGCGGTCGTGATCTTACCTTCTTCTGCTATAGTGACAAAATATTTTAACTGTCGAATATCCAAGATGAAACCTCCATCATACCCAAAAGATATAGTAAAAAGATAAAACAGATATTTTAAGTATTGATAAATTGAGTATACACTAAGATGTAGTGTAATTCATAAGTTGAAGGAGTGTGACTTTGTTGTTCAAAAAAAATACCATACAATTTCCAAAGCTTTTATCGGTTGGGAATATATCGAATGGATTTGTGGCCTGGCTTTTTGGTTCAGCAGGACCATTATTAATTGTTTTACAAGCTGCTGCAAAAGGTCATTTGTCTGGTAGCATAACCAGCTCATGGATTTTCGCCATTTATGGAATGGGGGGACTCCTAACTCTCATCGTCTCCTTATATTATGGGCAACCCATAGGCTATGCTTTTTCAATACCTGGAGCCATTCTTGTCGGCTCAAGCTTAACCCATTATTCTTTCAACCAAGTGGTTGGTGCCTATATTATAACCGGGATCCTTATTTTTCTTTTAGGATTATCTGGCTTTGTTACAAAATTGATGAAGGTTTTGCCTATGCCGGTTATGATGGGGATGGTGTCAGGCGTCTTACTCCCTTTCGGAACTGAAATGATCGGCTCGGTTGTAAAAAATCCTTTACTCAACGGAATCCCGTTACTTGTCTTTCTTGCTCTTTCTTTTTTCTTACGATTTTCAAAAAAGTTTCCGCCTATATTAGGGGCGATCATTGCAGCAATTCTTTGTCTTAAATTTTTGCCGAACGTTTCTGTACAGCCTCTCCATATAACAATGGGCATTCCCCATTTTATCATCCCATCATTTAGTTTTTCCGTTGTAGGGGAACTTGTCATTCCATTACTCTTAACGGTTATTGCCATTCAAAATGCCCAAGGGATTGCTATGTTAGAGACACATGGCTATCGTCCACCGATCAATGCCATGACCAATTGGAGCGGAATCGGTACCATTATAAATGCTTTTTTTGGAGGCCACCCAGCCTGTATTGCAGGTCCCATGACGGGCTTACTTGTTAATAAAGAATCAGGCAAACTTGAACATAGGTATGTCGCTGCCATTGTATTAGGAGTATTATCCTGTCTATTAGCTCTATTTTCTCCAATGGCTTCGCAAATTCCACATGTCATTCCTGCCTCATTAATTCAATTACTAGGTGGCGTCGCCATGATTAGTGTACTGGTTGACTCACTGAAAATGAGTTTCTCTGGTCCATTCAAATCAGGCGCCCTCTTTTCCTTTATAATCACTATCTCTGGGATCTCTATTCTCCATATTGGAGCGCCATTCTGGGGTCTGGTTGGGGGTACCTTGGCCACCGTATTCTTGGATAAACAAGATTTTTATAAATCCGAATCAAGTGACCAAAACAATGAAACTAACTTGAGTGAAGCTCTTTGCAAGGACAAAATTTCCTAACACCGTTTCTTTAGACGTCGGATACATCTCATGACAAAATAAATGACACCTAGACATAGTGCAGTCTAGGTGTCATTTATTTCTTTGTATAGAATAAAAACCTCATATACTTATGATACGATTCACTCCGATTAATCCGTAAATAACATATTACCTATATATGATACTATTCACCCGGTGCCAAGCCCCTTATGAATACTAAACATAGATTGATCGCTTCCGAACCTCTTCATTGTTTTTTCGAATTTCATCCCCACCCTTTTTAAAAGCCTGCAGGCGCGTTCATTAAGCGTTGGGGTTTCAGCAACGATCGTTGTTAACTCCAAAGAATGAAAGCCATATTCGATTACCTTTTCGATGACTTCTTTCGCATACCCCTTTCCCCAGAAAGTCGGTAAAAATTGATAGCCAATCTCTGTGTTGATTCTGTCATGACCTGTATCTAAGCACACTAAACCAATAAATTCATTCGTCTCAATCAGTCTAACGGTCCAATAATGATTGGACTCCAACATCATTTGAAATCTAAAACTAAACGATATCTCATCAACTGTTCCATCCAGGTACTTGCGTACATCTTCGTCTATATACAACATCAATATCGATTCATAGTCCTCTTCAGAAACAGCCAGTAACGCGCATCGCTCTGTCATTAACATTTTGGTCTCACCATCCACCTTTATTAATATACCTCATAATTCTATGTAGTTACAGATATTATATACATAGTTTATCTATGTAGCAAGTGTAATTTTATTTAAAGGTTGAGTACTGCAAAAAGGATTGTATAAGGTTGTGTTATAATGGAGTAGTCTGAAGGATGTAAAATGTATCCAAATCAAATTGTGCTAGTAGAAGCACGAACAATTTGAATTTTCGTGGGTGATAATATGAAAATCTCAATTGAAGAAATAACCAAAGAACTGGCAGAAGAAATCCTCATTAGGTGCCATGAGGTAGATGACGAAGTATATGATATCGTAAACAAGCTGAAGTCCGAAGACCTTATTTTACTCGGTTATCAAAATGATAAAGTTCACCGTATTAAGCTGAGTGAAATCTATTATTTCGAAGCCGTTGACGGAAAGGTTTTTAGCTACTGCAAGGACCACGTTTTTGAGGTCAAACAAAAGCTGTATGAATTAGAGGAACTATGCAACGGTAGGAACTGTTTCCGTGCATCCAAATCGACGATTCTGAACATAGCTAAAATCTCTTCTATCCATCCATCCATTAGCGGCCGACTCGAAGCAGTGCTTGATAACGGGGAGCGCGCTGTTGTATCAAGGCAATATGTGCCTGTCCTTAAAAAGATGCTTGGATTATAACGGAGGGATACATATGAAGCTGTCCGAATTTGTAAAAAAGATCATCAAGGATTTCTTACTTATCTTCGCACTCATCATTATTATCATTACTGTATTGCGACAAATGTATTACCCTGATGAAGCCTTCGATTTGCAGTCGATTTATATCATTATGGCCTTTGCCTTTTTAAGTGCATTAATAGGATTTATTTTGTACTCTCCTAATGACTTAAGCGAAAAAAATATGCGTATTAGATTGTTCCTTCATTTTTTCACGTTGGAGATTCTATTGATTGCCCTTAGCAGTGTTTTTGGGATTGTGGAAAGTCCATCAGATGGAATTATTTTGGCCGTGCAAATTGCCGTCATCTATTTTATCGTTCGTTTCCTGTCCTGGAAAAAGGATCAAAAAGATGCCCAAAAAATTAATGAAAAACTAAAGGCTTGGAAGAAAGACGTTCCTCAATAATCACATCTGCCATACATAATTAGGCGGTAAGCGAAAAAGCTTACCGCTTTTTTTGCATCTTATTGGCCTGTGGATACAACTTACTGTTTTTCTATATACTTCCTTTCGTTATTTTTTTATGATGAGTTCATCAAGAAACATTTGAAAGAAAAGGGGTAACCACTATGGGAACTATATTTTTATTAATTGCATTGGTGTTTGAAATTTCATTTGCTGTCTATTCGATCATAACGAAACAAAACCATAAAAAACTTAAGAATGGGATTAGGATTGGACTATTTGTCGCCTTTGTCATTCTCACACTTACATCAGTGATTGTGTGGAGCTTACGCTGGGTCTTACTCGCTATCCTACTTTTCCTTTTAGCCGTAAAGGGAACGGTTTCTCTCATCCGTAAAAATACAACTCCTAAAAAATACAAAACTTCTAAAGTGGTATTGAAAACTATTTTTATGGTTGTGGCAACGGTCATTGCCTTTGTACCAGCTATTGTTTTTCCGCAGCATCCGTCACCAAAAGTAACAGGTAAATATGGAGTCGGAACGGCTACTTACACATACGTAGATAAGAATCGTGTGGAGGAATTTACCGACAAGGGTGACAACAGATTTGTTAATGTGGAATTTTGGTATCCTAAAAATGCCGATGGAAAATACCCTCTATTGGTATTCTCGCATGGGGCATCTGGCATTAAAGTAAGTAATGCTTCTACCTATACAGAGCTTGCAAGCCGCGGGTACGTAGTGGTTTCAATTGACCATCCTTACCACTCCTTTTATACGAAGTCAGATGATGGAACAGTAGCTACAATTAATTCGGACTATAACCGTGAAATCACCAATCTCAACACGGAAGGCGTATATACAAATGAAGAACTCAATGAGCTTATCCAAAAATGGATGAAGTTGCGAACGGACGATATGAATTTTGTAATTGATACGATCCTTGAAAAAGCAAAAAGTGATAAGAACCCTGTTTACCAACGGATAAATACAGACAAAATTGGTGTGTTCGGGCACTCCATGGGCGGTGCTGCAAGTGTGTGGCTAGGCAGAGAACGGGATGATATAGATGCTGTCGTTAATATTGATGCTCCATTCTTTAGTGAGCTGGTTTATAAAAAAGAAAACGATAGTTTTATAGCTAATAGCAAAGCTTACACAACCCCGATTTTTAACATATATTCTGATGATGTTTGGGGGCAGCTTGATAGCACGCCGATTTATGTAGCAAACCAACTCAATAATAAACAATTTAAAGATGCCTTTACGACTCATTTCAAAGGGGCTAAACATTTAAGCTTTACCGATTTACCGCTTTTCTCACCTATTCTCGCTAATATGCTTCAAGGCGGAAAAGCTGACATTGATCCATATTACTGTATTGAAACGGAAAATGACCTTATTCTTAAATTTTTCGACGATGAATTAAAACGTATTGGCCATTTCAATCCTAAAGAGACATATTGATTTTTTAGCATCCGAAACCTCGTTTACTTGTTTAAAAACGGATGTGGCCAGTCACTCCAAATTGAGTTTATTTGATCAGATGAAAGTGTTAGAATTTTTAATAAGAGCTTTTTGGGGAGTACCTATTTTTGATTCAATCTATCCGATTGGGTTAAGTGAGGTCTGATACATGTTCACATCCTTATTTCTTTTTTGTATTGTGTTATGTTCCAATTTGATTATTGGTGTTTTATTAGGTATTTCCGGCATTTCCGGATTTCTTCTACCGTTAATTTATGTAGGCTTTCTAGGTCTGCCCGTGCATGATTCCCTTGCACTAAGTTTCATATCCTTTGCCGTCTCGGGGATCATTGGCGCCTATGCCTATTGGAAATCAAAAAACATGGATTTAAAACTAGCCCTTTTTTTGAGCATTGGCAGCCTTCCAGGTGCGTTTTTGGGCGTTCAAATCAATGTGCTAATATCTGATTTTCTGGCAAGGCTTCTCCTCTATCTCTTTGTTTTGCTAGCTGGACTATCTATTCTGCTTAAGAAAAACAATGAAAATATGAAAAGTAATCGCTCATCTGTATTGAATCATTCTGTCATCGTTATGCTGCTTGGATTTATTACAGCAGTCATTTGCGCATTAACAGGAGCAGGCGGTCCTATTTTATTAGTACCATTACTTGTTAGCTTTGGAATCAATATTCGGATGGCGGTGGGGGTCAGTCTTTTAAATTCAGTAGTGATTGCCATCCCATCTATATTCGGATACTTCGCCCATGCCAATATGAGTGCCACCTCAACGTTAATTATCGCTAGTTTAATTGGTACCATTATAGGAATTATCACGGGTGCACGCCTTGCCAATAAGGTTCCGATTCACCTTTTAAAAATATTGATTGCCATAATAACAATCCTATCTTCAGTTTATATGCTGGTAATGCTAAAAGTGGGGGCCTGACCCCCCCACTCATTTATGGCTATTTTTAGGCATAACAATCATCGACTTAAATAGATCCCCATCAATTTGAATAGTAAACTTCCCATTTTGCGCCTCAATCAGACTTTTGGCAATGGATAGTCCCAACCCGCTGCCTTGACTGGATCTTGATTCATCGCCTCTTGAAAAGCGCTCCATTAGTTCATCTGCTGAAATATTCAACTCATATGCAGAAATGTTCTTGAAGGTAAGAAGGGTTTCGTTCCCTAAATCTTCAATATCAATATAGATCCTTGAACCTTTAAGAGCATATTTAAAGATATTGGACAATATGTTCTCAATTGATCGCCACAGTAATTTTCCATCAGCCGAAATATAAATCTTTTCCTCAGGTTGATTGAACTTAAATTGTAAATCAAGTTCTTCAATCTTTTCGCTAACTTCTCCTAGCCCCTGGGTGATTAACGACCCAATATCGATTCGTTCCAACTCAACCGGAATGGTTCCGCTGGAAGCTTTTGCAGCTTCGAATAAATCATCTGTCAGGATTTTTAGTCTTTTAGATTTTTGATCCAAAACCCCGATATATTCTCCTATCTTTGATGGGTCCTTCTCTCTCTTCAATAAATCCACATATGTGATAATGGATGTTAAGGGTGTCCGTATGTCATGGGATACATTGGTGATCAGCTCTGACTTTAACCGTTCACTTTTTAGCTCGCTATCCACTGCTTTTTTCAACCCGTCGGTGATGCTGTTAATATCATTAGCAAGTCTAGCAAACTCTCCCTTTTCATCGACCTCGATACTGTGAGTAAGATCTCCCTCTTTTATTCTTCTTACCCCATCTCTAATAGCAATAAATGAACGAACCTTCTTTAAGGTAAACCACGCAGCAATCCCTATAGTGATTGGGAACATAAAGAACGTTAAAGCAATCAATAGTGGATAACCAATAACTATGAGTACTGTCTTTACTCCAACACTTCCGCTATCATAGACATCTCTTACTAATTGAATAAACCAATAAACGATTTGATAGATTAACGTATGCTTGAAGAACGTTCTATTCTTCATATGCTTCACTAGTGAAAGAACTAGCACGAACACGGTTGCAGAAAACGGGATTGTGATTGGAACTACCCATTTGGAAATGTAAGGATCGACCACTTCAGCCAACAAGGCAATCCAGAGTCCTATAAGTCCCATACTAAGCCAGAGGTTCAAATCTACATACATTTTATCGATTACATTCAGATGCAGCTCTTCATGCTTAAAAGCCTTTCTACCGCTCACAACTACCATATAGATAAAGGTAAGAATAAATCCTGCAAGAAATACGAGTAAACGATAAAAACTTTGTTTGGCCTGTGCTTTATTTTCCTTCCACTCATTAATTTGAGAATCTAAAAACTTGTCCGTAAAAGCAATATATACTGTATGGCTTTTCATGTCCATTTCATTTATTTGCTCAAAAGTCCAATCCATATATTTATTCTTTTCTATTTCCTTCGGATAAAATTCCCTTTTATACCCCTCAAACACCATGTATGATGGATACGTTTTTAATTGATCTTTTTCCAACTTCGTACTACTCGTAAATACATTGACACCATCACTGGCATAATATAAAGGATTTTTAACATCATTGATATTTTGCATTAGCAAATGGAATTCTCTTAATTCATTCCTTATCAGCCTATCCTTTGCCTGAGCTATTTCTTCTGCATATTTTGTTTTAAATTTTTCATAATTTTCCTTTTCACTTAAATTTGGGTTAAAACTTTTTGACCCCATATAATCCGAATATAACTCTTGTACTTCGTTCCTTAAATCTTCCTCGCTAATGGTCCCGCCCTTTAATACATTTTCTTCACTTTTGTATTCCCCCATCAGGATGGTGAGGTTGTTTATGAGATTCTCACTTTCTCTCGCGTATGATTTGCTAAGAAAGTAGTTATCTTCAAAAATAATATTAACATCCCCATCATTAACTACAATGATATCCACCAGTGCTTTTACGGCACCTGTAAAGCAAGCAATCATCATAATAAAAACGGTCACTTTTATTGAAATTGAGTGACTAAATTTTTTCAACCTTATATCCAATTCCCCACACCACCTTTAAATATTTAGGCTCTTTCGGATTGATTTCTATTTTTTCTCTGATTTTTCTTATATGAACAGTTACGGTATTTTCCGGACTAAAGGATGGCTCGTTCCATACCTTCTCATAGATTTCTTCGATGGAAAATACTCTTCCGGCGTTAGCTGTTAGAAGTTTTACTATCTTATATTGGACCGGAGTTAGATGTACTGCCTCTCCATCGACAGTGACACATTTACTCTCATCATCGATTACAAGCCCCCCCGTCCGATATACAGTGCTCTTTGCTTCAAGACTCCCTAATGTTGTATACCTTCTCAGCTGTGATTTAACTCTAGCAATCAGCTCCAAGGGATTAAATGGCTTTGTCATGTAGTCATCTGCCCCTATATTTAATCCTAAAATCTTGTCGTAATCTTCGGATTTAGCTGAAAGCATGATCAATGGTATGTTATTCTCTTCTCTAATCTTCATGGTCGCTCTAATTCCATCCATTTTTGGCATCATAATATCCATGATAATCAGATGAATCTCTTGATGATCGATTATGTCAATTGCTTCTATTCCATCTGCCGCTTTGAATATTTGGTAGCCTTCATTTTCCAAGTAAATTCCTATCCCATCAACAATTGCCTTATCATCATCACAAACCAATATGTTCATGAA
Organism: Neobacillus phoenicis; assembly: GCF_047302305.1. NCBI lineage: Bacteria > Bacillati > Bacillota > Bacilli > Caryophanales > Bacillaceae > Neobacillus > Neobacillus phoenicis. Next base: position 5,247,206 of record NZ_CP154847.1, read on the forward strand.
CCTTCACTCCTCTATATGCTTCTGATATCCTATCTCTCCTTTATTATTCAATTTTAGATATTTTTCCCCTTTCGACAATCATAAATAGAATTGCATCTACCAGTTTATGACCATCTTTTGCTGATGAGATTCATAGTAACCAAAATATCTTACGAATTGTTAGATAGATTTCTTAAGATTTTCTTAAGGTTTTTTATTTGTATAGAGCATAGAAAAAAATTGGACCCCTGAAATACAAAAATTTCCCTGCAGCCAATCTAAATGAATAAAAATTTCTTATATACGGGCAAATTACTGTAAAAAGATTGAAAGGAGTGTGAATAGATGAAGAAGTCTGGTTGGATTATTATTTTATTATTCCTTTTGCTAATTGCAGGATGTAGCACAACACACAAGGCTGAGAAAAATAGAAACAATGAGGCGAAGTCTGAAGCAAAAAAAGCAGACAAGGGCGAGGACAGTAAGCAGGGAGCCACTGAAAGTAAAACGAAGGAGCAATTGTCTAACACTAACTATCATTCCTATCAGCATATGGATTATAAAAGGAAGATTGCACCGAAGTTTGCACCAAGTGAGCTAGCCAAGCCCCCAGCAGGAAATTGGGCAACACATGGCGGAGATATCCATAATAGCATGTACTCACCCCTTAACCAAATCACTGCCTCAAATGTTAAGAACTTAAAAGTAGAATGGGTTACCAGCCTAGGTTCAGGTTTTGAGTTTAAATATTCTGGTGAGGCGACCCCACTTGTCTATGATGGGGTCATGTTCACCATCACGGGGGCGAATCAAGTCCAGGCCCTCGATGCAAAAACCGGTAAAATGATTTGGGAATATAGACCCGAGCTCACGAATGGGCTGAATACCGTCTGCTGCGGGTGGACAAGCCGTGGTGTAGCGTTAGGAGACGGGAAAGTCTTTGTCGGATTATTAGATGCCAGGCTGGTTGCTTTAGATCAAAAAACCGGTAAGGTAGTATGGGAAACCAGAGTGGATAATTGGGAAAAAGGATATACCATTACCAGTGCCCCACTTTATTATGATGGAAAAGTCTACACCGGAATTGCCGGCGGCGAGTATGGAATTAGAGGGTATGTTGCCGCTTATGATTCAGAACTCGGCAGACAAATTTGGAGAACCTATACACTGCCTGCTCCAGGTGCAAAAGGAAGTGAAACCTGGCCAAAGGGCAGCAGGAATTGGCTTACAGGCGGAGCGCCTGTTTGGCAGACTCCGGCCATTGATCCGGAACTGGGATTCATTTATTTTTCAACCGGGAATACATCGCCGGACCTGGATGGAAGCAAGAGGGAAGGAGATAATTTATTCGCCAACTCGATTCTTGCACTGGATGCCAATACAGGAGAATACAAATGGCACTTCCAAGAAGTACATCATGATATTTGGGATTTGGATCCGGCCAATCCTGTCGTTCTATATGATGTGAAAATGAATGGCCAAATGAGAAAAGGAATTGCCCAAGCAGGCAAAACAGGATGGCTTTATCTTTTGGATCGGACTAACGGTAAGCCGCTGGTTGGCATTGAAGAAAAGCCAGTTCCACAAAATACCAACCAAAAAACATCTCCAACACAACCCTTTCCTATTGGAGATGCATTTGTACCACAAAAGGTTACCGAGGAAGATGTTAAACGCGATTTACCAAAAGATTTCAAGGGGACAATTGGAAGTTTATTTACACCTTTTTGGGATAAGCCGATTACCCTTAAACCATCGCCTCAAGGCGGAGCAAACTGGCCGCCTTCGGCTTACAACCCGAACACAGAGTATTTTTACGTATTAGGAAATGACAATTATTTTGCCTATGCTCATTATGGAGAAGAAGAAAAGGCAAGGTTTGAAGAGGGGAAAGAGTATATCGGCAGTGTATGGCAGCCGGTGGAAAAGTCCCCTAGCCGCGGCACCGTTACCGCACTCGATATTAAAACGAATAAAATCGTTTGGCAAAAGAATTGGGATGCCATCGCCTACAGCGGTCTCTTAACTACAAAAGGAAACCTGGTATTTACCGGCCATAATGATGGAAGGATTATTGCCTACGATGCAGCCAAAGGAAATCAATTATGGGATTTTAAAATGGATGCAGGTGCGAATGCACCTCCAATCACCTATGAAATCGATGGAAAGCAGTATATCTCCATCTACGCAGCCGGAAATACACTGGCTGGAACAAAACATGGAGATAAAATCTACACCTTCTCATTGGAGGGTAAATATGGATCTGTAAAGGATATCCCTAAGGATAAAATCAATATATCCCCTGTAAAACAAGGCGCAGCAGAAGAAAAGCAGCAGGCTGCCAATAATAAAACAAAAAAAGAAGAAACCAACACGGAAGCAGGAGAAACGGTCTATAAAAACAATTGCTTGGCCTGCCATGGTGCAGGTGGCTCAGGTGGGCATAATGGTCCAAGCTTAAAAGATACGAAAATGGATCGGGCTGCCATCATCAAACAGGTGGAAAATGGAAAAGGCCAGATGCCTCCATTTAAAAATACGTTATCTAAGGAAGAAATACAGGCTGTTGCAGATTATGTAAAGAGCCTTGGCGGCCGTTAATAACCGTTTGAAAAAGAAAAAGGTAATCGTCCTATTAATCGGACGATTACCTTTTTAATTAGTAGAAGCCTTTTCTGTTAAAGAAAGGTGGATTAACTGATCATCCTTGTCTGTTGGATTTCCACGGTTATCCCGGTTACTGGTAATTGTATACAACTCATTATTATCGACCAAAACATCCCTTAATCTTCCTGCATTTCCGAAGAACTCCTGAAAATTCTTATTGGCTAAATCATAGGTAAAGATTTGCTTTCCTGCTAAAGAAGCAACAAAAAGTTTTCCATCCTTAAAAGCCATACCTGACGGCGCCCAGGTTTTATCACCTGATTGAAGAATCGGCTTCATCATGCCTTTTGCACCTTCATCTCCTTGAACCACAGGCCAGCCATAGTTTTTCCCAGCTTGAATTAGATTAATTTCATCATGGCCTGACTCCCCATGCTCTGAGCTATAGAGGTTGCCGTCCCCATCCCAGGCTAATCCTTGAGGATTTCGATGTCCATAGGAATAAATATACGAATTTTCAAATGGATTATCCGTCGGAATATCGCCGTTTAGCTTCATTCTTAAAATTTTACCCGCTAAACTATCAAGATTCTGGGCGTTTTCCTTTACGCCGACATCACCTGTAGTGGCATATAGCATCCCATCCGGACCAATTTTTAGCCGGCCGCCGTTACTAACCGTACCTCCAGGTATCTCATCTAAAAGGACTTTGTCTTCCTTCCAGGTGTTATCTTCAAGTTTGAGTGAAATAATACGGTTTAGAGTCTTGCCGTCTTTCTGATAGGTGTGATATGCAAATGCTTTCTTTGTCGTAGTAAAATCAGGTGATAAAGTAAATCCAAGAAAACCGCCTTCCCCTTCATTGACAATATCCTGTGAAACCTTTACTTTCTGCACTTCTACCATACCAAGATTCCCGTCAATTTGAATCACCGAGCCTTCCCGCTGACTCAGGAAAAACAAACTGTTGCTCTTGTTAATAGTCCATGGAATAGACAAATGACTTGCATTCACACTGCCATCATCCGAAAGTGTTACCTCTACTGCCTTTTTCATTACCTCATTTGCATTCTGCTGAAAGGAACCCTGTTTGTTCTCACCAGCATTCCCCTTATCTTCCTTCTCCCAAAACACAGCAAAACCAAGTCCGGCTACCAAAACAACCCCCAAGACACTAAAACCTATTATTCTTTTCAAAATACTATTTAAACTTTTATCATTATTAAATTTTAGTAGGAGGACAACTCTTATGACTTCCAAAGTTTTACTTCATAAACCTTATGCTGGAGAATTCTTATATGAAAGATTGGCTTAATCAAGAAATAAGAATAAATTTTTCATAAACACCACAAAAAAGAATGCCCTTTATTAGGCATCCTTTTTTGTGTTAATTTTGATTGTTTTAGCAAATGTCACTTCGTTACGGTCTTCCTTTATTCGTATCCTTTGCCCCATCATGGTCATCACGATTGTCGTCACCAGGTTCAGCATGATCAACCGTAACCGAAACTGATGTAGGTTCGCTACTACCCGCTTCGTTAAATGCGACTACCGTAAAGACATAGGTTTGACCTGGCTGCGGGTTGGTCAATGTTGCATTTTCTCCAGATAGGGTAGTTAGTGTTTGTGTAGTACCATTCACCGTATAGGTGATAGTATAGTTTACATTTTGAGTGTTGGATTTATCAGCTTTCCAACTAATCTCAATACTATTAGATTTTTTATCATATCGAGCTTTTAAATTGCTTGGACTGCTCGGTATCTCTTTTGTTTCCTTAACTGTTATTGAAGTAGTCGCTGCATCACTTTTAGCTCCATCCGTGATTGCAACGATAGTAAATGTATAAGCTTTCCCTTTCTCTGGGCTTTGAAGAATGGCTTGCATGTCAGTCGTAGCTGGTAAATTGGTTGTTTTCCCATCTACTGTATATGAAACTTCGAATGTGGTTTCCGAACTACTTTCATTAGAGTAGTCCCATGATAATTGAATACTATCTGAAGCTTCATCATAGTTTGCTTGAACCTTTGTCGGGCTATTAGGCTTTGGTGGAGCTGGCTTTTCACCATTTTTCACGTAGTATTCCTTGCCCGATTTTTCAACACTGCTTGGTTGTTTAAATGTTTCTTTGCTCGCAGCTGATCGTGACAGAATTGCTTTAAACACTAACTTAGAGATATCCGCACTTTTACTTCCTAAATAGTCATCTGACGATTTAGTTTCCGGGTAACCTGTCCAAACGGCTCCCGTATATTGTGGTGTATAGCCTACAAACCAAGCATCTCTTGTCGCATTTTCCGGTAGACCATATTTTTTGATGGCAGACTGATCGAAGCTTGTTGTTCCTGTTTTACCTGCTAAATCAAGGTTCGATAGATTTGCCTTGATACCTGTTCCTGCATCCACTACTGTACGTAACATATCTGTGATTAAAAACGCCGTATAATCCTCCATTACTTTCTTTTTTCCAGATGCTAAATCTTCTTCTATTCCATCAGAAGAAACTATTTTTGTGACAGTATAGGGTTCAGTATAATAACCACCATTTCCAAATGCCGCATAAGCGCCCGCCATAATCAGTGGCGATGCAGCATCAATGGCCCCAATTGCATTAGATTCATTAGCTTTTTGTTTATCTGTAATGGGAAAACCAAGGCTATTTGCAAAATCTGTCGCGTAATCTGCGCCAACAGCTTGATAGGCTTTTAATGCAGGAATATTTCGTGACCACGCCAGGTGATCTCTTATGGTTTTATCTCCTGCATAGGAACGATTGGCATTTCGAATGGCGGTGCCATTTGAGTATTGATACTTTTCGTCTTTTAAAATATGTCCTGTAGACCATTTGAATTTTTCAATAGCTGGACCATAGTCAAGTATTGGTTTAATAGTAGAACCCGGATGGCGTTTAATTGATGTTGCGTAGTTATATCCCCCGGTTTGATAATTTCTTCCGCCGCCAATGGCTTTGATGGCACCCGTTTGTGTATCCAAAATAACAACTGCTGACTGCAATTTACTATTATTTGGATAGGTAATATATTTATTTGTTGAAAGGACATCCTCTGTTATTTGTTGGATCTCTGGATCAAGAGTAGTATAGATTTTCAGTCCATCTTCAAAAATATTCCTATTTGTTTTTTCTTGAACTTCTTTAATCACCGTATCAACAAACGCCTGGTATTTATTTGATGATTTTTGCTGAATATGTAACGTTTCTTCTATCGGTGTCTTTTGTGCTCTTTCCATTTCCGCTTTAGAAATATAGTCATGTCTATTCATATAGTAAAGAACCATATTTCTGCGTTTTTCTGCCTGCTCAAGATTCTCTTCCACAGTAGGAATATAGTTATTTGGACTTTGTGGTATACCTGCAAGTAATGCAGCTTGTTCAAGTGTTAATTTATCTAACTCATCTGGTCCTAAACCGAAGAATCGTTCCGCTGCTTTTGCTACTCCATAGACGTCACTGCCATATAAATTTTTATTAAAATACATTTCGAGAATTTGATCTTTAGAGTATTTTTTTTCAAATTGAGTAGCTAAATACCATTCTTGAATCTTCCTTTTTGGCGTCTTATCGATGGTCAAGAAAGAATTTTTCACAATTTGCTGTGTGATCGTACTACCCCCCTGCGAAGAACCTGTCGTGATATTCGTCCAAATGGCAACAAGAGTACGTTTAACATCAATTCCATGATGCTGATAAAAACGGGCATCCTCTGTTGCCAAAACAGCATTTTTTAGCACATCCGGTATTTGATTAATAGTAATATTATCGCGCTTTTCTGAACCAACCTCGGCAATGACGGTTTTCTCATCACTAGCATATAATTGGGATGATAAAGGATCTTTTAATAGTGTTTCGTCAAATTTTGGAGCATCCTTGATAATCCATAGGAAAGCGCCCACTCCAACAAGAATCATAGCTATTCCTAGCGTGAGACAAAAATAGAGAAACTTTCTCCACGATCTTTTTTGTGTCTTCTTTCTTTTTTTCTGATTTGAATTTCTTTGTTGTATTTTTTTTCGCTCTATCCGAGACTGATTATTTTCTGACATGTTACATGTTCCTACCTTTCGAAATCCTTTTACAATTCTATTCTTTGGTTTACTTATATAATAAAATCAATAGTAAGATACTATTAGATTTTATTAGAAAAAATAACACATAAAAATTAATAAATTTATGATAACCCACTGAAAAAATTGTTTCAGCATATTTCAGGAAAGACTTTAATAATATTTTTGTCTCTAGGAACATATTAACATCTATCAAATTAATGGTCAGTTTTAAAGTAAAGACTTCAACAGTAACATGAACACTTATTAATGGTAAACGCTTAAAGCAATAACACGGATGAAGGACATTTTTTCGTTATCCAACCAATTTTTGTCCTTCATAACACTGATGAAGGACATTTTTCTGTTATCTAACTGTTTTTTGTCCTTCATAACACTAATGAAGGACATTTTTTCGTTATCCAACCGTTTTTTGTCCTTCATAACACGGATGAAGGACATTTTTCTTGTTACCAAACCGTTTTTTGTCCTTCATAACACGGATGAAGGACATTTTTCTGTTATCCAACCGTTTTTTGTCCTTCATAACACGGATGAAGGACATTTTTCTTCTTATCCAACCGTTTTTTGTCCTTCATAACACGGATGAAGGACATTATCCTGTTGTCCGACCGATTTTTGTCCTTCATAGCACGGATGCATAAATTTTTTATTTAGGTTTAAATGATCAATTTTTATATCCCCCTAAAATCACATGTATCTCACACAACTAACATATCGTATAAATTGTCTTTTGATTTCATATGTAATAAGTTTGTAAATGCAAATTGAATACTCGCCATATCAACAAAAAACGCACTAGAATTATGTGAATTCCAATGCGTTTTTTCCTGATTTACTATTTGCACCTTTCAAGTAAACCCCCACTTCAAAGAAGTGAGGGTTTCTGCATTTCTGCATGTAAAGGCCTATCAATTTTAATTTTGGGTTTATACAAATAAACTTAGTAAGAGTACAAATCCTAACCCAGCTACCGAAATAATCGTCTCAAGTAGTGTCCAAGTTGCGAATGTTTCTTTCATGCTTAAACCAAAATACTCTTTAAACATCCAGAAACCAGCATCATTGACGTGTGAAGCAATTAAGCTTCCAGCACCCGTTGCAAGTACAACTAAAGCTAGATTTACATCAGATTGACCCAACATTGGAATAACTAAACCAGCAGTTGTTAAGGCTGCAACTGTCGCAGAACCTAATGAAATACGTAAGATGGCTGCAATAATCCAAGCTAGTAGAATTGGTGAAATGTTCGTTCCTTTAAATAACTCGGCTACATAGTCACCTACATGACCATTAATTAATACTTGTTTGAAGGCACCGCCGCCTCCGATAATTAATAGCATCATGCCAATGTGTGAAATCGCTTCTGTACAAGAATCCATTACCGTTTTGATCGGTATCTTTCTCGCTAATCCCATTGTGTAAATAGCTACTAATAAAGAGATAACCATTGCTGGGGAAGCACCGCCAACAAATCGGATAATGGCTAGTAAACTATTATCTGCAAATCCCATTGTTTTTTGAAGCAAAGTTAAAATTGTAGCGATTGACATTAAGATTACAGGAAGCATTGCCGTAAAAACACTGATTCCAAATCCTGGTGTGTCTTCAAGTTTAAATGTTTTGATTTCACCTAGAGAGGCAATATCACCCGTTTTTGTAAATGATGCAGGAACTAATTTTTTAGCTAGCTTTGTAAATAAAGGTCCAGCGATAATGACAGTTGGAACAGCAATAATAAAACCGTAAAGTAATACTTGGCCAAGATCGGCACCAAATTCACCTGCAATAGTAGTTGGTCCTGGATGCGGCGGTAAAAATCCATGTGTTACAGATAATGCTGCACCCATTGGAATACCTAGATAAAGGATAGAAACCTTTAATTGTTTTGAAATGGCAAATACGATTGGAATCAATAAAACTAATCCTACTTCAAAGAATAAAGCAATACCGATAATGAATGAAGCAGCCACTACAGCCCACTGAATATTTTTTTCTCCAAATTTATTAACAAGAGTCATCGCAATTCGCTGCGCGCCGCCTGAATCTGCAATTAATTTACCCAGCATGGCACCAAGTCCGAAGATCAGTGCTATATGTCCAAGAGTTCCACCTAATCCTGCTTCAATTGTTGCGATGATTTCATCTAATTTCATTCCAAGTGCGATGGCCACACCGAATGAGACAATGATCAGTGAAACAAATGTGTTTAATTTAAAGCCCATAATTAAAATAAGTAAAGCTATGATACCAATTGCTACTATTACTAATGGCATGCTATTTCCCCCAAAAATATTAATATATTTTTTTCTTAATTAAACCTCTTTAATAAGTCTCTTATTCTCTAGCTAGCATTTGTTGTGACATCCAAAGGTCTTCTACCGTACCTTGAACATCATCAAAGTTTTGATGTAATGACTTGTTCATTAGGTCTCTATTTTTTGTATGGATCGCATCGATATAAAGCTGATGATTTTCCATAACCCGTTCAAAATCATCATATTTTTCTTCGAGACGAGCTCGCATCGATAATAAAATTAAACTTTCCATTACAGGTTTTGCATTATTCCATATCAGCAAAATGTATGAATGACCAATCGAACGAATAATCGTTTCATGGAATAAGACATCTTGAAATGAAAACTCATCGGCATCTTTGTATTTAATAGCAATTTTCATCATTTCAAGTATTTTACTAAGTTCTTTCACTACCCCTGTAGTATCTATTTTTACAAGCCGTTCAAAAACAAACGTTTCTATTAGTAATCGTACATCATAGATCTCTTCTATTTCTTTCTTGGTTAGACCAATGACAACTGCACCCATTCTTTCTAATCGAATCATATTTTCAGAGGCTAGCATTTTTAATGCTTCACGAATGGGTGAACGACTTACATTATATTCTTCTGCTAATTTATTTTCCGATAGAATGGTACCGCTTTCAATCAATCCCGCAATAATTTGCATTCTAAGCTCACATGTTACACGCTCACCAGTGGAAGCTTTTGATAGCCATTTTGTCGGATATAGCAATTTCTTAGATTCTAGCAAGAACTCACCTCCCTTTCGAAAGTTTAATACATGTATACAAGTATTATAAGACAGATTATTCGAATTGCAAGCGCTTTTATATTTTTTTATTTTATTTAGGAAAGCTAACCCACTTCAGCTTATGGCTTCACATAAAACGCTTACATATTTTTATTGACAGAATTATCAACATTCCGTAAACTGAACCTTGTATACAAGTACACGACGAAATGACCTATTCTTATTTGTTTTCGTGTGGACTTATAGGGAGAGTTGAAAGACATGCAATATCCATCATCATGGCTACAAAGGGCCTCACTTGGGGAAAAAATCGTAAGTGAGATAAGATTAAAAATTATTAATGGCACCATTCCTCCAGGAGAATTACTATCTGAGAATCAGATTGCATCTGAATTCGGGACCAGTCGATCACCAGTCAGAGAGGCCTTAAGAACACTTTCTGCCGAAGGGTTAATCCGTTTAGAAAGAATGGGTGCTGTGGTATTAGGCTTAACATCAAAGGATATCGATGAACTAAACGATGTTCGTTTTATGATTGAAAGCTTTGTATTGCAACGTCTGGCTGAGATTGACAATGCGCCATTAGTGGAGACCCTTACTAAAATCATCGACAAGATGGAATTGGCTGGGAAGCACCAAGACTTTATTGAATTTTCTTATCAGGACCTATGTTTCCATGAAGAAATGATTTTGGGGATCAACCATACAAGAATTTCACATCTATGGAATAGTATTCGGGAAATCGTATTAACCGCTCTACTGGTAGCAACAGGAGAAAGATTTGTTGGAAAAACGCATGAAATAGAACCTCTCATTGAAAAACACCGATTAATCGTCAAAGCTTTAGTCTCAAAAGATTTCCAGATGATTGAAGAACTTATTCAGGAACATTTTAAAGATACTCGTAGAACTGTTAGTGAAACTCTATTAAAAAGGAACCAGGATTAATGGAAAGTTATCATCTTCTTTTTTTAAGGCTCTACCCTGAATAACTGTGGATAACTTTTAGCAGTTATTTCTTTCATTGATGTGCAAATACTTTTGCACGGATGTCTGTTATAACTGAATGTTGATTTCAAAGTGTTTGATAATAAGCGGAAGAATTCCGCTTAAATTGGGAAATACCCTAATTTCCTTAAAAATAAGGGTAGTTTTTCCGCTTATATGATCCAAATCGATGTATTTTGTCTTATTTTAGTGCAGTTAAGGGGAATTTCTCCGCTTATTTCTGCTTATTAAGCTTACTTTTTATACAATAGCGGGAAATTCTCCCCTTATGAATTCTCCTACCTACAAGGAAAACAACAATGAATGATAACAGAGCCTTTTTTAAAAAAAGATGTTTCTTTTTTAATCAACTTGTCGACAAGTAGACAACTTAAAAAATTGGAGGTTATGAAAATGGCAGTTATGAAGGCGGGTTTATATCTATCTGAAAAAAAGGTAATGGTTGGTGAGCTTGATAAACCAACATTAAAGCAAGGAGAAGCCCTTATTCGAGTATCCTATGCTGGAATTTGTGGAACCGATATGATGATTTATTCTGGAAAACACCCTCGTGCAAAAGCACCTCTAGCAATGGGGCATGAGTTTAGCGGTGTCATTGAAGAATTGAACGGGGAGTCAACTTTTTCAGTTGGAGACCGAGTAGTTATTGAACCAACACTTAGCTGTGGAACGTGTGAAGCCTGTAAGTCTGGACAATCTCATGTTTGTAAAACATTAAAACTCATTGGTATCGATTTGCATGGTGGATTTGCAGAATACGCGGCTGTTCCCCTACATCGACTTCATGTGATTCCTGAGGGATTATCAGATGCCCATGCGGCCTTAGCGGAACCAGTGGCTGTGGCTGTTCATACAGTAAGACGCTCCAATCTTAAGGTTGGCGATGATGTTGTCATTTTAGGGGCAGGACCAATTGGTTTGCTCATTGGATTAATGGCAAGACAGGCGGGGGCGAATCAAATCATCGTTTCCGATATTAGTCCTTACCGATTGGAAAAAGCAAGAGAACTAGGTTTTACCGCATTAGATGCTAAAGAAGTAGATGTAACGAAAGAAGTTTTATCGCTAACAAATGGAATTGGGGCAGATATTGTTTTTGAAGTGGCCGGTACACAAATTACGGCTCAGCAAATGGTGGAAGTCTGCAGAATACAAGGACAAATCATGGTAGTTAGCGTATACAAACAAGCACCAGCTGTAAATTTAGCAGGGATGCACTTTAGAGAAATATCGATGGCCACTACAAGATGCTACAGTGGAAGTGATTTTAAAACAGCTATTGAACTAATGGCAAGTGGTAAGATTGATGTTTCTCCATTTATTTCTCATGAGTTACCGCTAGAGCAAATTGCGGAAGGCTTTAAGTTAATGGAGAATCCAGATGTTTCTTTAAAAATATTATTTCAACCTAATTGATTGAGGAGGAACAATGATGGTACTCGAATTATTTAAACTAGATGGAAAAGTTGCAGCTATAACGGGAGCTACTAGAGGAATCGGTCGTTCAATTGCTCTCTCTTTAGCAGAAGCGGGTGCAGATATTGCCCTCCTTCAACGTTCTCCAGAACAATCTGACGTTAAGGAAGAAATCGAATCATTAGGTAGAAAATGCTTGATTGTTCCTTGTGATTTGGAGAATGTCGATCAAGTAAAAGCCGCCATTCCTAATGTGGTTTCGCATTTTGGCAAAATTGATATTTTAGTTAATAATGCAGGCATCCAACGCCGTTCGCCTTCCGTAGATTTCTCAGAACAAGATTGGGACGATGTGATTAATGTTAATTTAAAGACAGTATGGCTCCTTTGTCAGCAGGCTGGCCGGTATATGGTACCAAACGGAAAAGGGAAAATCATTAATATGGCTTCCCTACTTTCCTATCAAGGCGGATTGACAGTTCCTGCTTATGCGGCAGCTAAAGGTGGAGTGGCTCAGTTAACGAAAGCATTATCGAATGAATGGGCCAAGCATAACGTGAATGTCAATGCGATTGTCCCTGGATATATTGCCACAGACATGAATACGGCACTCATAAATGATGAAACACGTAATCGACAAATTCTCGAGCGCATCCCCTCTGGCCGTTGGGGAAATCCTGAAGATTTTAAAGGGACTGTTATGTACCTGGCATCAGATGCATCGAATTATGTACATGGTCATTTATTAGCTGTCGATGGTGGATGGCTTGGTAGATAAATAAAGTAATAGGGGTGACATCATCAATCAAAGCATGCAGTCTGGCGCATAAATTGTGCCAGTTGCATGCTTTTTATTATGGTGCTCGACAACTAATAAAAAACCGCTTTTTTTTATGAAATGGTTCTCCGAAAATATTTTTTAAATATACGCTACTTACTATTTTTCCTTTTTCTTATTATAAAGAAAATGATAAACACTGTAATACCTACTAATAGCAGTACTGTATAAAAAATATAGGTTCGATTTTTATTTATATCCTCAGGAATAAATCTATTCGCAATCGGTCCGAGTGATATAAACAATGGTATTAGAATTGAAAACCAAGTTTTTGTATAAAGTGCCGAAGCAATAAAGATTACAATACAAACAACTGCAATTAAGTTGTTTTGAAAAGGCGTCGCAATATAAATAGACTTAAAACCTTGCTCTTTATACCATAGTAAAACGACAACACCTAATCCAGTAACTAATAAACTCGTTCCAATAGTTAAAAAGTAGCCCCATTTTGAATGGAGGAATTTAGGTAATACTTTGAATAACAGAAAACTATAAATCACCATTCCTATAATTCCCGCAATTAATGCTATCAATATAATTCCTTTAGATAATGAAAATTCACCTTCAATTGCAGGTCCGATACTAAAATAGGCAGCCAATAGAAGGATCATCATGGGTACTAAACCTATAATTTGACGATAGTCAGTTTTCATTGATTCTCCGATACTCTTTATATATTTCTTTGGACTATCCCCAATAATATGTGTTACATCTTTTCCCTCTGACTCCGCTTCAAGTAAATGAACTTCAAGTTCCTCTGTAATTTCATTAATTTCTCTGTCATTTTTTCCTTTTGAAATTAAATATAAGCGAAGTTCTACCAAAAACTGTTCAGACTCTTTTGAAAGCATAATTTTTACATCCCCCTTTTATTTAGCACATTGTTAACAGTGAAACTTAACTGTTCCCAACGCTTAATAAATAACTTTAGCTCTTCTTCTCCTTTTTCAGTTAATGAGTAATATTTTCTTTTAGGTCCTGCAATTGACTTTCTTAAAGTTGTACTAACTAATCCTTCCTTTTGCATTCGAAGTAATAAAGGATATATGGTACCTTCACTGAAAGAGTTAAACCCATAAGACTCCAGCCTCGCCGCTAATTCATATCCATAGATTTCTCCATCTTTAATTATTGCTAAAAGACACCCATCTAATATTCCTTTTAACATTTGAGTTGTATCTGCCATAGAATTTACTCCTTCCAATACCTTGTTTTACAAGATAAATAACTAAAATAATTACCTTGTTATACAAGATATACTTTCATTATAATTTTTGCTATCTTGTATTGCAAGATAAACTTAAAATCAGAAGCTCTACTTTCATTCATTACACATACATGACTATTAATAAAAAGAAAATAGGTCATGCAAACTTGACCCGGAGTTAAAGCAAAAAATATTAATAACAAAAAAAAGACATAGCGGAAGGTTAAACCTCCATATTGTATTTCTCAACTCCATTGTTAGAAAAAAAATATCCTTAACTATTTTTCCCAAAAAACATTTGACAAACCGACGGTCGGTTTATATGATTGGAATATAAATACAGGAAAGTAAGGAGAGATAAAATGAACATAAGCTCTAAAAAGAAGGTTATTCAATCCGTTATCGTAAGTATCTTAATAAACGGACTCTTACCTGTTATCGTGTATAATTTACTCTTGGATCATTTCTCAAGTTTTGTTTCATTGCTACTTGCAACGATGGTTCCATTGCTGGATAATCTTTATCACATTATGAAACATAGGAAAGCTGATGCGTTTGGACTGTTTATGCTGACAGCTTTCGTTCTTAGCTTATTGGCGTTTTTACTAGGCGGTAATGAGAAATTAATTTTAATGAGAGAATCTTTAGTAACGGGAATATTAGGACTAATCTTTATAGGTTCCCTCTTCTATTCAAAACCGCTCATTTATCATTTTGCCATTAGATTCAGTTCAAATGATGAGTCAGTACAGAAGGGTAAGTTTGCGAATAACTGGGAGTTTTCCTATTTTCGCTTTGTCATCCGATTAATGACTGCTGTGTGGGGCATTGCCCTGTTAGGCGAAGCAGTCATTAAAACAATTCTTGTGTATGAACTCTCGATATCTGCATTCTTAGCCGTTTCACAGATCATTTTCTACAGTGTGATCGGAGTAACGATTTTATGGACGGTTATCTATCGTAGATACGCAAAAACTCGCTTAGATTTATTAATGAATGTAAAATGATGCATCAAGAACTTGAATAAGGAAGGTACAAAAAATGTCTAATCCAACTTTTCATGATAACCCAAGCTTCCAGAATATCTTATTAGCAACTGAGGAACTTATTCTGGAAAAAGGCTGCAGGAATACAACACTCAAAGACATTATTGAAAGAACCGGGCTTTCTAAAGGGGCCATATACCATTACGTTGCTAGCAAAGACGAATTGTTTGGGCTTATTTTAAAAACTAAAATAGAACAAGTGAATGAAAAATTTAATCAGTTAATCAGCCATTCGATGGCGGCTGCTCCTGATGCTGGACGGTTCGGGATGGCCACTCAATTTTTCCATTCTAGACAAAATCCAAATGATGTAGGGAATCTAATCTTCGTTTATCTGTTAAGCCAGGATGATGAAAAGGTTAAAAGTATTTTAAAAAGTGTATACCAATATAGTAAGGCAACTGGTGTTCAATGGATTGAGTTGGGGCAACAAAATGGTGTGATTCCCCCAAATATTGATGCGGAGAAAATGGCTACCTTATTTATGACATTTTCATATGGTCTAAGGGTAACGCAAATTCTTTCTTCTTCTGAAGATGAACAAGTAGCAACAAGTGATATTTTTAAATTACTCATTCATACATTGTCATAGAAAAAATGAAGTATGTTGGGCAAAATCCATGTAAGGATTCTCCCACCCCTAAAACATACCGACTGTCGGTTTATTTTATAGAACCCAGAGGTGATCAGCATGGAATTCGTAACAATAGGATTACAAGAATTACCCGAAGTGAAGCAGTTTTACGCTGCCATCACTTCTGATTTAAGAAAAAACGGTATCGATCAATGGGACATTTTTTATCCGAACCGTTTTGTTATGAAAAAGGATTTAAAAAATGGAACCCTTTTTGGAATCAAAGAGGAAAATCACCTTATTGGTGCCATTGTTCTCGATACAAACGAAAGTAAACAATATTTGAAACTTCAGTGGGAAGATCAAACAGGCAGGCCATTAATCATTCATCGATTAGCTGTCCATCCCTTCCATCAAGGTAAGGGTATAGGAAAAAAACTACTGACCTTTGCTGAAGAATATGCCTTGGAAAAAGGCCATACCAGCATTCGTATGGATGTGTACTCCCAAAATCCAGCTGCCGTTGGGATGTATGAAAGAGCTGGTTATCAAATAAGAGGGTCTGTCAGGTTTCCATTAAGAAAAGTACCGTACTTATGTTTTGAAAAAATCATTCAAATATAGATTAATAGGAGGATAAACTTGTGAAAAAAAGCAAAAAGTTAAATCTGGCTGTAGTCGGACTTTATTTTACTGTTTTACTATTCAGCGCTTATATAATCGTGATGTTTTTTATAATTGGGACCGAAAACGCACCAATGGTAAAAGGAAAGATGGAAGACGCAAACTTTAATTTGCCCGTTTGGGAAGCCTTTTTCTATCCTCATATTATTCTTGGTACGATTGCACTGGCAATCGGTCCATTTCAATTAACAAAAATGAGCCGTAAAAACCCAAAGCTACATCGGAATTTAGGGAAAATTTATGGGTTTACCATTTTTATTAATGTATTATTGGTTCCCTACATTTCTCTCTTTTCTACAGGTGGCCGGCCAACTATGATTGCCTTCCTCGTGTTGAATGCTTTTTGGCTTGGGACAACAGGTATGGGCGTCCTTCGGGGATTCCAAAAAAGAATACCCTCACATAAAACTTGGATTCTCAGAAGTTATGCCATCACATGGGTTTTTGTTTCCTTTAGAATTATTGTCATCCCTTTCTCCATTTTTTGGGATGCATCCATCAGTTTTCCGATTGCCGTTTACCTTGCTATTGCTCTAAATCTTCTTTTTGTTGAATGGAAAAGACCAAGTAACTCTAAAAGAATCTTTAAAAATACTATAATTTAGGCTTAACTAAGTGCCAGAACAGTGCCTGTGTCACTCTTCGAATAATGTCGATGTATATGACAAAATGCGGGTGGTTACGGGCACTTTTTTTATTGAATGGTGATTTAATTGAATCAACTAGTTGAAGTCGATTTATAAGGGTGTCTCTTTTCAATAAAGTTCGAAAGCCAAATGTTAGCGGCAAATACAACCAAATAAATTAAAAAGGATAAATACAATTTCCAACCCATATATGTAAAAACATGAAATTTCAATGAAGTCCATTCTAGAGTGATAGCTACCCCTGCCCAAAAAATAATATAAAATAGTGCTTTAAACCCTTGGGTTTATTATGTTGATAGAAGTTTACTACAAAGTAAGATAGAGTAGGGTAAGTTGCAAAGTGCAATAATACATCAAATAATTCATGTGTTTTATGATCGATCGTAAAGTAAAAATCATTTGGTTTTACACTAATGGTAATATCGGCCAACAAAGCAAGAAAGACATTAAATGTCCAAATAATAGTAATGGTAACGGCAGATAAATGTCTGGGTAATTTAAACATGAGGGACCAAGATAAAACTGTGGAAATAATAATATATATTTCATTTGAATCAAATTGCTTAGGAAGAGGTAAAATCATCTAGTCTTCACCTCCTTGTCTCTATTAATAAGTTTTTCTAAATAAAAGGAGTAAATAGCCAGAATATTTGATAAAAAATAACAACCCAAGACGTTAGTGACGTTCATTTTCTTCATCAAGATGTACAAGGAAAGCATAGAAAAAATTGCTAATATTAGAAAAAGCCACAACGTTTTTATGTTAGTCACCTTCTTTATTAATATGTATAGTATTTTATACATAAGGGAATTTTTTATTATTGGATTAACATAATTCAATTTAGGCTCCTCTATTATCTTATTTTTCCATACGAGCTTTTTCCAAAGCTGCTAAATCAATTTTTTCATTTTAAGAGGTGCCTTAGTGACTCTTTGGTTTCTATCTCTTGAGCCTCTAAACAAATCGAAAAGGACCCTTTATTTAGGGCCCTATTCATCCAATCAATCTTCAATTTTAAGTCCTACGCATATAAGCATGCACTGTTATTGGTGCAAAAAGTACCACTATGATCGCAGCTCCAATGAGGGAAATAGAAAAATCCCACCCAATATTTCCGTTATTGACCAGTTCTCGGACAGCAGTGATTAGATGTGAAAGCGGGTTTACTTTTACAAACCACTGAAGCCATTCAGGCATGGTATTGACCGGAACAAAGGCATTCGAGAGAAAAGTAAGTGGAAACAGCACAAGCATCGATATCCCCTGCACGCTTGAAGCAGTTCGGGCAATTACACCGAAAAATGCAAAAATCCAGCTCATCGCCCACGAACAGACTATGACCAAAACTGCTGCAATAGCAACGTTACCGAGTCCTCCGTCTGGCCGATAGCCCATGATGTACCCCATAGTAAAAGTAAGAACGGTCGCAATCGTATACCGTATTGTATCAGCCATTAGTGCTCCAGCCAAAGGAGATATTCTTGCGATCGGAAGTGACTTGAATCGGTCGAATACACCCTTATCCATATCCTCACGTAACTGAACTCCTGTGACAATGGAAGTCGTAATAACGGTCTGCACAAGAATGCCAGGAATAATGACTGGCAAATAGTTTTTCACGTCTCCCGAAATGGCACCGCCAAAGATATACGTAAACATTAATGTAAAAATAATAGGCTGTAGCGTTACGTCAAACAATTGCTCAGGTGTACGACGAATTTTTAGCACACCCCGATAAGCCATTGTAAAGGAATTTCGTACCGACTGCCCAAGACTGGTATGGTTTTTCAGCCGACGATTGGCTATTGAATTTATTGATGTATTACTTTTCATCCTCTAACCTCCTCTAATTTATCAGGTGCACTAGATGCCCCTTCCTCCGCACCGTGACCAGTGATAGTCAAGAAAACCTCATCAAGGGTCGGTTTCTGTACACTCAACTCTGTAAGGTGGATTCCTCTTTCACGAAGAGCAATCAGAAGATCAGTGACCTTATCGGCGTCTGCCAGCGGGGCAATAATTTTTCCGCCTTCAGAAGACACATTTGCCTTCGCCTTAAGTACTTGTTCAACAGTATGACGAGCAGTTTCAATTTCGAGTGAATTTTGTATCCTCAAGTGTAAAGATGAGCTGCCAACCGATCCCTTTAGTTCATCAACAGTCCCCTCAGCGACGACGATCCCTCGATCAATGACCGCAATCCTATCAGCAAGTTCATCTGCTTCCTGTAAGTATTGGGTTGTTAATAATACCGTTGACCCAGTATTTACTAACCTGCGGATGGTCTCCCACATTTGATTTCGCGTGCGAGGGTCAAGCCCCGTGGTCGGTTCGTCTAAAAAGATGAGCGGTGGCTGTGCAATGAGACTTGCTGCTAAATCAAGTCGCCGCCGCATGCCGCCGGAAAAATTTTTCAACGGACGTCGTGCTGCTTCTGTCAGTCCGAATTCCTCTAACAACTCCGCTGCTTTCCGTTTTGACTCTGCACGCCCCAATCCAAGGAGGCGGGAAAATATGACTAAATTTTCGGTAGCGCTTAGCGACTCATCAACTGAGGCATACTGACCAGTAACACCAATCAATTGGCGCACGATCGGTGACTCCTTCACCACATCATGCCCAAAGATGTGGGCAGAACCTGCATCAGGTCGCAGTAAGGTAGCCAGCATTCTAATGGTGGTCGTCTTACCTGCCCCATTCGGACCAAGCAAGCCGTAAATAGTACCAGCACGGACGTTCAAATCTACTCCATCCACTGCTTGATTTTCGCCAAATTTTTTTATGAGACCGTGAGCTTCAACGGCCCAATCTCCATTGTTTGGTCTTGTTCGTTGTAAATGTTCCATGTTCTTACCTCCTCTAATCTTGCACAAATATTAACAGGCAATTATGAACTGAATATGAACTACTCATTCTTTCGCTTTTCAACTTTTTTGTTCATATTAAGTTCATATAGAAGGAGTATCCTAAAACAAACGTGAATAGTTTTAATCAAACATCACTAGGAAAAGGATTGAACGTTATGACCAAAATTTTAATAGTAGACGACGACCCTCATATTCGGAAATTGGTTCGTGTCATCTTGTCCGCGGAAGGCTTTTTCATTCTTGAGTCTGGAAATGGGCATGACGCATTATCCTTGCTTGATTCCGAACGGGTCGACCTCATCATTCTTGATATCATGATGCCAAACATGAATGGCTGGAACCTTTGCGAGAACATAAGAAAGTATTATTCTGATTCTCTTCCTATCTTAATGCTGACTGCTATGGGAGAAACCACACAAAAAGTCAAAGGTTTTGATCTAGGGGCAGATGACTATCTTGTCAAACCATTTCATCCCGCTGAATTGATTGCTAGAATAAAAGCACTGCTCAAACGGTACCAGATTATCCACTCAAATAAGGTGAATATCGGAAATATAGAACTGAATCGCACAGCACACCAAGTTGTGAATGGGATGAATGAAATCACCTTACCGCTTAAGGAATTTGAACTTTTGTATAAGTTTGCAGCACATCCTAATAAAACTTTTTCAAGAGAACAGTTGATTGAAGATATTTGGGGATATGATTACGAAGGAGATGAACGAACCGTAGATGTTCACATAAAACGGCTTCGTCAGCGCTTTTCAGATGAGAGCTGCCCTTTTAAAATTACTACTATACGAGGGCTCGGTTATCGTTTAGAGGTGAAAAAATGAAATTCAAAAAGTTTCTTAAAAAAAGCGGTGAGGTTATTGCCGCTATCACCCTATTGTTTCTATGCTGGACAGCGGCTTTTTTCATTACTCCTTGGTTTTTCCATATCTTTTCATTGTCTTCCTATTGGAAACAGATTATTGATTCCTTTTTTGGATTTTTTCTGTTTGGCTTAATCATGTATGGCATTTCCAAAATTAGATTTTTTCAGGAAAAGCAGAGTCTCTTTTTACGTCCCATGATTGATGCCATGAAAAATATGGCACAAGGGAATTTCAATATTGATCTTTCTTCCTACAAAGAAGAGTTTGGAAATCGAAATCATCCTTTCAATGAAATAGTAGAAAGTATTAGCCATATGGCAAAAGAACTTGGAGAAATGGAACAAATGCGTCAAGAATTTATTTCCAACGTTTCTCATGAAATTCAATCACCGCTAACATCAATTTCAGGATTTGCTCATGCATTAAAAAGTGACCATTTATCTGCTGCCGAACGAGTACAGTATCTAGAAATAATTGAGGTGGAAAGTATGCGGCTTTCCAAGTTAAGTGAAAATCTGCTGAAACTCACTTCATTAGAGTCCGATCATCCACCATTCGAGCCCAACCCCTATAGATTAGATCAACAATTACGCAGGGTTATTCTGTCAAATGAACCACAATGGAGAAATAAAGACCTTGATCTGGATATTTCTCTAGATAAAATAACCATAAATGCTGATGAAGACTTAATGGATCAGGTTTGGATTAATTTAATCCATAACAGCATTAAATTTACTCCTGATAATGGAAAAATAAGTGTAACTTTACTAAAAAATGATTTTAATAAGATAGAAGTGATTATTAAAGATACGGGGATTGGGATGACTAAAGAAGTTCAGATGCATATATTTGAGCGTTTCTATAAGGCCGACCCATCAAGGAATCGCTTATCCGGCGGTAATGGACTAGGACTTGCCATAGTAAAGAAAATCATTGAAATGCATAACGGGGATATACAGGTTGAAAGTACACCGAAGGAAGGGACGGAAATAAAAGTGATTTTGCCATTTGCTTTTCCCTCAAAATAATTAGATTTCTATGAATGGAAAAGAATGAAAATTACATTTCCCCACATACTAAATTAATAAGAAACTAATCCAAAAGTAGGTACTCGGTAATGACCAACCAAAATCGCACTCCCCTTGCAAAAATTAGTGTTTTTGGAATTACGCATCTTCAACAACAAAATCCAATTATGATTGCTTGGTGGTCAGCTGTATTTCCTGGTTTCGGGCATTATTTACTACATCAATATTTCAGAGCAACCTTATTAACACTTTCTGAAGTTTTTACGAATACGTTTGCACATATAAATGAGGCTATGGTTTTTTCCTTTTGCGGAAAATTTGAACAAGCTAAATCAGTTCTTGAACCTAAATGGGTTTTCGGATACCTAATAATCTATTTAATAGCTATGTGGGATAGCTATCGGTCAGCTGTTTATCAAAATAAATTATGCCAATTAGCGTATCTAGAGAACCCGCCAATCCCTCGAATAGAACTGACCCCTCTGGAGATTCAATATTTAGAAAAAAAAAGTCCCTTAGTGGCAGCCATATATTCTCTTTTTTTCCCTGGCTTGGGTCAATTATATAATCACAGATTCGGACTTGGCTTTTACGCTATGTTTTGGTGGTGGCTCTATCTAATTTTATCAAGGTTTCATGAATCTCTTTTATACTTACTATTGGGTAACATTCATGATGCAAAAACCATTCTTCATCCGCATTGGTTACTATTTATGCCATCTGTTTTGGGCGGAGCCATGTATCATGCTTATATTGTAGCAATTGAACACAACAAACTTTACCGAATGTCGCAGCGCCAACTTCTTACTAAACGATATGGATGTGCTAGGCTTCGTATCTTTCAATAAGCAGGTGTGTGTAGAATGATTATTGTTGGAGCCTTTGAACAATCCATTGAATTAGAGAAAGCATTAGCTATTTTGGAGAATCACTGGATTCAAAGAGATCAAATACTGGTGGTTTTTATGGACGAAGAGCCATTGGCGGAACAATTACATGTGCGCTCACGAAATATTCATTCTAATGCTTTCGAAGTAGGAATGGCTTGCGCTACTGGAAGTGCAGTTCTTGGGGCAAGCATCGGGTTTGCTCTATCATGGGGACCCATCATATGGGGACTCATTACCGTAATTACTGGATTTGCTATTGGATATGGCATTTATTTTTTTTCAAAAAAAAATAAATTTCGTTCAATCAAGCATAAAAAAATCCCTGAAGTCTCTCTCATTATTCAATGCTCAGAAAATCAAGCAAATCAAATAATAGATATACTGTGGAAAAATCAAGCTCTTACTGTTGGAAAAGTTGCTTCCCTAAATAACTAATGGTATTTATATCCAAAGCAAAGTAAAATAAATATGTAGTATTTATTTTTGTTAGGGGGCGGATTCATATGATTATTGTAACAACCGAAACTATTGCTAATCATAAAGTCACAGAAGTATTAGGTCCAGTATTTGGATTAACCGTAAGGGCAAGAGGAATTGGCAAAGATATCGTTGCTTCTTTTAAGGGACTGATTGGGGGAGAAATCAGTCAGTATACAGAAATGCTTGAAGATGCCAGAAAACAAGCAATCGACCGAATGGTAAAAAACGCTACATCAATGGGGGCAAACGCAATCATTATGATGCGCTTTGACTCAGGTGAAATTGGCCAAAATATGAGTGAAATTGTGGCTTATGGAACAGCAGTTATTGCGGAAAAGGCTTAACCAATGAAATGGGTTATTGGCTTTTACGGTATCCAACTGTTAGTCCTGATTGTTCTTATCTTCGGATCATGGCTCATTTGGGACCGCCGCTTCAAAGCAAAACATGGACAAAAAGTACCTAAAGGCTTTGTTCGTACAAATGAGGTATCCATCGATCCAACAACGAATAAAAGATTAGTAGTTTATTTTAACCCGGAGACCGGAGAGCGTTTTTATAAAGAAGAAGAATGATATAAACAGGAGCCAGGCATGATTTTCTTAGCCAGGCTCCTATTCATTTGGAGATATTATGAAAGGAAAGAAAATATGCTGCATTTAAAAACGATTACAAAAGAGAATTGGTGGAAGGCGATCTCATTACGTGTGCGGGAAGATCAAGCAAAGTTTGTGGCATCCAATGCGGTATCACTTGCCCAGTTAAATTTTCTTGAAAATTTTCATGCAAAAGGAATCTTTCATGGCGATGAAATGATTGGCTTCACACTTTTTGGAATTGACGAAGACGACCATGAGTACTGGATTTATCGCATGATGATTGATCAAAAGCATCAAGGGAAAGGCTATGGGATATCGTCTATTAAACTTGTAATAGACGATATCCGGAAAATTAAAGAGGAGCGCCATCAAACGATCACACTTTCTTATGTCCCAACTAATGAACATGCAAAACGCGTTTATGAAAAAGCAGGTTTCCAAGAAATAGACGGATTGATTATCGGAGATGAACAAGTATCTCGGTTTTTGTTTTAACACGAAAAGCTGACAAAGGTCATGTCAGCTTTTTCTTTGTTATGGTTCTCCGTAACTACCAAATTAACGGTTACCTATAGTTATGAAGGACAAAATTCTTCATGGAAACCGTGAAATTGTCCTTCATCCCCTCTATGAAGGACAAAACTCTTCTTGGAATCCATGAAATTGTCCCTCATCCCCTCTATGAAGGACAAAACCCTTTTTGGGAATAATGAAATTGTCCTTCAACCCCTTTATGAAGGACAAAACTCTTATTAGAAACCATGAAATTGTCCTTCATTATCCCTTTTTAGATTATTTTTCTATACGAGCTTTTTCCAAAGTGCCTAAATCAATTTTACCGTTAAATGTTTAAAAAATACTGCAACTACTTAAGCTCTGAATTGAATATGAATGACATAAATACGGGTTATTAATCTCCGAATCTTTTGCTAATACGAATGAATTAATAACAAATAAATATTAAATTTTTACAACCAAACAAATAATGACAAACTTCGACTAAAACATCTTGTACAATAGTAATCAAAAGTTATAATAATGTAATATAATTGTAATCTTAGGATGCAGTTTAAAGTCGGTGAACATTGAAACAAGTCCACCATGTTGCGGGGGGAATTATAAATGGAAAGTTCTTTAAATACGGAAGAAAGTAATATACCACGGAGACAATCCTCTAAGAGTTTTTCGAATTGGAAGGTTGTCACAACAAGCATAATCATTATTATTGCAATCATATTAGGTGCAATCAGCTATTATCAGGCAACCCACTTTAATGCACAGATCAAGATAAATGGTATAAACGTCAAGGGTCTGACCGCTGATCAAGCTCTGAAAAAATTAAAAACATCTGATTTAAAGAACATTGTTTATATCGGTGATCAACAAATCTTAGATGGAAATGACACAAAGATGGTATTTTCAAATAAAGATTTGTCTGCTGTCAAAAAAATATTAAACACCCAACGGACATTTTTTCCTTCATCAAAAGCAAAGAACTATTCATTACTGCCTAACCAAACAGATCAGTATCGAAGCCAGACGATGAAAAAACAATTGGAAGAAAAGTTGGTCTCTCTTAATAAGAGCTTAAAAGTGCCTAAAGATGCAGAGGCTACTTTAGAACAAGGTAAAATTGTCGTCTCTAAAAGTATTAGCGGAGAGCAATATGATGTGGCCAACCTATTAAAAGACTATGAGAATCATGAATATACTAGTGAAATCCGTCTGAATTCAGCCTTCATACAACCAATCAAGGAAGACAGTCCGATTGTAAAAAATGAAGAGAAAAAGCTGCAGGAACTCCTTCAGCAAACTTTAGAATATAAGGTACAGGATCAAGTTTATTCGCTAAATGCCAGCGAACTAATTAAAAATGCCTCAGTGTCAAAAGATATGAAGGTAACGATTGATGCAAGTGATATTAAGAAAAAGATTGCTGAAATTAATAACACTCAATCCACTTTAAATAAAAATTTCAGTTTTAAAACCCATTCAGGTTCTGTTGTTCCGGTAAAAGGACAAGGGTATGGCTGGGCATTAGATGTGGAGAAAGAAACCGACCAGATTAAGGCAGCTTTTGAAAAAGGTGAGAAATCCATTGCTGCTTCTAATATTATCGGACATGGCTGGAAGAATGAAGGATACGGCTATGAAACGACTACGAACAATGGTATTGGTGATACGTATGCTGAAGTTTCCATTGCTGAACAGCGTATTTGGATTTACAAAAAAGGTAAATTAGTAGTCACAACAAATGTTGTGACCGGCAAACACAACACCGGTAATGATACATCAAAAGGCGTGTGGTATGTCCTCTATAAACGCTCACCTTCTACACTAACAGGCAGAGAGCTCGGTGGAGATGAAAGTTATTCTGTAAAAGTTAATTATTGGGCTCCTTTTACAAATGACGGCCAAGGATTCCACGATGCCAGCTGGCGATCAAACTGGTCAAGCAGCGCCTATCTAAATGCAGGATCGCATGGCTGCGTCAATACACCGCCAAATATGATGAAAATCGTGTATGAAAATCTAAGCACCTATGAGCCGGTTGTAATCTATTAAAAAATGGCAATCTCAAACATAAAAAATCAGGAAATCGTTAATGATTTCCTGATTTTTTGTTCTTTTGCAATAATCCATTATGTATATAGTGGAGAACACCTGGTGCGGTATGTAACTAGGAAACTATCAGTATCTTCCCACTCGTTATGAAAGACAAAATCTTGTTGAAAAGGACGGAAATGTCCTTCATCCCCTTTATGAAAGACAAAACTATTCTTCCAAACCTGGAATTGTTCTTCATCCGGTAATTTAAGTAGTGTAGCAATAATTTAATATTAAAGATTCTCCGAGAATAAAAAAAGAACCTTCAATCTAATGCTAGATTAAAGATTCTATGTTTGTTACATCAATAGTATTAACTATGAACCAATTCTTTATCACTCAGCCCCAGCGTCTGCGCTGTAGTTGTATTAATTTTTTGGAACATCTCTGGATTATCCATTAGTGACATGCCATAAGAAGGAATCATTTCTACTATTTTTGCTTCCCACTCTTCAAAATGTTGTGGGAAGCATTTTTCTAATACTTCAAGCATTACGTGAACAGCAGTAGAAGCACCCGGAGAAGCGCCGAGCAAGGCAGCTACCGAGCCATCAGCGGCACTAATAACTTCCGTACCAAATTGAAGTGTTCCTTTACCACCGGCCTCAGTATCCTTGATCACCTGCACACGTTGGCCCGCCACCACTATATCCCAATCCTCCATTTTGGCATTTGGAATAAACTCGCGTAATTCTTCCATACGCTTTTCATTCGATAACAAAACTTGCTGGATTAGATATTTTGTTAGAGACATCTCTTTTGCACCTGCTGCTAACATAGTGAGAAGATTATCCGGTTTTACAGAACCTATCAAATCCAAATTCGAACCAGTTTTTAAGAACTTTGGTGAGAAACCGGCAAACGGTCCAAACAGTAATGATTTTTTATTGTCGATAAATCTTGTATCTAAATGCGGCACAGACATTGGAGGAGCACCAACCTTAGCTTTACCGTACACTTTGGCATGATGCTGCTCCACAACTTCCGGATTGTTACATACCATAAATAGTCCGCTTACCGGGAACCCTCCGATATGTTTTGACTCAGGAATACCGGTTTTTTGTAGTAGAGGTAGACTTCCACCCCCACCGCCGATAAAGACGAATTTGGCCGTATGGCGTTCGATGTTACCGGTAGCCATATTCCACACTTTCAATTCCCATAAGCCGTCACTAGTCCGTTTAATATCATCCACTTGATGATTGTAGTTGATTTCAACATTTTGAGTCTTTAAGTGGTCAAACAAAATACGTGTTAACGCACCAAAGTTAACGTCTGTTCCAGAGTCGATTTTTGTAGCGGCTATTGGTTCATTCGATGTACGGCCTTCCATGATCAGCGGAATCCACTCTTTTAGTTTTTCAGGGTCATCAGAAAATTCCATTCCTTGGAACAGAGGATTGTTTGATAGCGCTTTAAATCTTTTTTTCAAAAACGATACATTTTCTTCCCCTAGTACTAAACTCATATGAGGTATCGGCATGATAAAATCCTGTGGATCACGAATCAAATCCTTGTTTACAAGATAAGACCAAAACTGTCTAGAAAGCTGAAACTGTTCATTAATTTTTATTGCTTTGCTAATATCTATAGATCCATCTGGTTTTTCGGAAGTATAGTTAAGCTCACACAGTGCAGCATGACCCGTCCCCGCATTATTCCATTCATTTGAGCTTTCTTCACCAGCATTTTCAAGTTTCTCGAACACTTTGATTTCCCATTCAGGTGCTAGCTCTTTTAGTAATGAACCCAAAGTTGCGCTCATGACCCCGGCACCAATTAAGATAACGTCTGCTGTTTTCTGTACGTTGCTCATGATAACCATCCTTACTCCGTATATTTGCAAAAAAATTAGTCGCTCTAGCTTTAGATGTCACAAAAAGCAGGGCGCAACCTAAGAACACACCTTATCTGTCTCATTTATAAACACTTATTAGTCTATTATAGTTATTTATAGATTCAATTATCTACTATTATCTAATAATTATAAACTATTTAAACCTAGTAAAAAAGTGAGAAATCATCCCACCGTATCCTAAGTATACCCAAAACCGCTTTCCTCCTATATAATTCAAGCAATTATTTTTAAAACAAAGGTTTCTCCGTAAAATGGTTTTATGGTATGATGAGTAAATTGTTCACCTATCTTATTACATTTTCATTCATCTAAGAAAAGAGGTATTTATGCAAGACACAGCATTATCTAAGCAACATTGGTTTCTTATTTTCACACTTACCTTATTAACATTTGTTCTCGGGACAAGCGAGTTTGTGATCGTTGGGATCTTAACGGATATTTCCTCGAACCTTCATATAACAAATGCAAAGGCCGGTACGCTCGTTTCTGCATTTGCCATTACATTTGCCATTGCCACTCCCATTGTGATGTCAGCCACAAGCCATTTTCCAAAGCGGAAGTGGATATTGTTTTTAATCGGAGCATTTATCGTCTTAAATGCATTGAGCGTTATTTCGAAAAGTTACCTTATGCTCCTTGCCCTTCGTATGCTGACAGCGATTGTAACAGGGGTTTTAATCTCACTTGCCATGATTGTAGCTAGTGAAACCATTCCAATCGCCAAACGCAGTATTGCCATATCCTTCGTTTTCGGTGGATTTACACTAGCAAACGTGGTTGGAGTTCCCATCGGTACGGTCATCGCTGAATGGTACACTTGGCATGCCACATTTATGTTAACCACAGTTCTCGGTGGAGTAGCCTTTGTGGCCTCTTTCATCAACTTGCCAAGTAAGCTCAGCCAATATCGCAGCTCGATGCGGGACCAATTTTCATTGTTGACACACCCACGAATTTTAATGGCTTTCTTTATTCCATCTCTTGGGTTCGGAGGGACGTACGCGGTATTTACGTATCTTGTACCGATTCTTAAGCAGATGGATGCACCGAGTAGTTCCATCAGTTTAATTTTGTTTGGCTACGGTTTTATATCTATTTTTAGTAACATTCTTGCTGGGAAAATCGCCAGCCACAATGCGATTGGCCGTTTGCGCTTTGTTTTTCTCATCCAAGCATTTGTTCTGATTGCTCTCTATTGGACGACTGATAACTTTATCTTTGGTTTAGTAAACATCGGCTTGATGTCATTAATGGCCATTCTTTTAACAACTTCTACCCAGCTTTATTTGATTGACCTTGCGGGTATTTATCAACCAAAAGCAACAGGACTGGCCGCTTCCTTGATGCCAGTAGCTAGCAATGTTGGTATTGCTTTGGGTTCGGCATTAGGCGGAATTGTCTACCATGAAGGAACTTTAATTAATGTGACACTTGTCGGTGGGTTTGTTGCGATCTTAGCGAGTTTGCTCACTTTCTTCAGTCACCGCTTGGACCAACAGCAGAAAAAACTGGCTTAAGGGTGAAGCGATGACCTTACTTATAAATAGCTTAATGCAAAAACAGCGGTGCCCTTAAAAGCACCGCTGTTCCTATATTACCTATTATTTTTTGAAAAACTACTTCTATTACTGCATGACCTTCCAGAATTCCGCGGCTACTACTTGATAACCTGGTAAACTTAGATGGATATTTTGCGGATTTGTAATATAATCTGCAAAATGACTACCATTTATTGCTTGAACGGTTGGAACAAATGTATCTCCATGCTGAACTGCCTGAGCTATGATGATTGCAAATTTTTTCTTTATCATACGGAATACCCAGGCCAAGATGGAGCAGATGATTTATGACAAACCAAGGAATCAGAGATTGTGAAAATAGGAACTGGCTGATAATTAGATATAGTTTCATAAATTCCTCTAGTAAATGGTTAAAATCCTCCCTTTCTACTAACTTGCAAGTTGGATAAAAACCATTCCCGTTAAAAATGTTAACAGAATATTCATTTTCCCTTAAGGATAACCCGTAGACTTTTTATAAAATAAGCTTAGAGATTAAGAAAGGAAGTGGCTTATGTATTTATCAAGGTGGATGAGGTATGAGAACTAGAAACGTAAAACCATATGCTTATGGTTCGTTTTACAAACAGGACGGTGCCGCTCTTCCCGTTGTTACCGGAGAACTTGTTGATTTTGATATTGCAGGACCGTCCCAGAATACGAGACCCGATGTGGTTGCAAATCGGATTAGTATATTTAAATCAGGTGTCTATCAAATCACGGCAGATGTATCCGTTTTGTTAAAAGATGGACAATCCGTTTTATTTAACATTAATCTCTGTCCTAATGGGACCCTTCCACTGATAGGTTCCTATTTTGATGCCACCAACATGAACACGGTTACCGGGATAAGTGTTCAAGCCTACTTAAACGTTGGCGATCAAGTCGGAGTTTTTATCGCTGATACGTTTACTCCTGTGGGTAGACCTAAATATAAAAGAGCATCACTTACCGTGCATTTGTTAGACTCCTAGACTAAAATGATTTGGTATTGTTAATAGTAAAGGCGATTCCTGTCAGGAATCGCCTCTTACATTCACACTATTCATATAGTTTTTTAACATCGTTAATAATTTCGTCATAGTGAGTCTTCTGAAACCCATAGTGTTTGACGCTCTTTCCGTTTTGGTCAATTAAATAAAAACTAGTTGAATGTATGACCTGATTGGAAGATTTCGGTTTTTGGATTAGCGTCTGAAATTCCTCTCGAGCAAACGACTCAATTTCTTGTTGGCTATAGCCCGTCAGTAGGTGCCAGTTTCTCTCGTCATTAGTAAATTTCGTGATAAACCCTTTCAATACATCGGGCGTATCAACCGATGGATCAACACTGAAGGATACTACCTCTACATCGAGTTTTTCCTTTTTCAATTCCGCCCGAAGTTCTGCCATACTGGCTGTCATTGGCGGACAGACCGTTTCGCAAGAGGTAAAAATAAAGTTAGCCAGCCACACCTTTCCTTTAAGTTGATCTGAACCAAAGGGTTGATGATTTTGATCCGTAAAAGTGAACGGTTGGATAGGATAGGATTCCTCCTTATTCATCCCGCATGCAGTTAATAGAGTTAAACTGAATAAACAAAAAATCAGCCACGTTTTTTTCATATAAAAACATGCCTCTCCTCCATTTTTATTCGTCCTTTAAAACAGGGATTTGAACCGACACCATCGTCCCCATCAAAGGATCACTGGTCAGCAAAAATGTCCCGTCATGCAAGCTTACAATTTGCTTCACAATCGATAGGCCTAATCCAGAACCGCCAGTAGAACGACTTCTTGCTTTATCTGTTCGAAAAAAACGTTCCCCGATTCTAGGAATATCTTCTTTCTCAATCACATTTCCTTGATTAGTCACACGAAAAACCATCATATCCTCTTCCTCCTGAAGTAGTTCCACCATTATGTTACTTCGGTTCACAGAATATTTGACTGCATTATCAATAATATTATAGAAAACCTGCTCCATACGTTTGGCATCCCCGCAAATAATGATGTCCTCATCAATATCTACATCCACTAGGAGCTGCTGTTGAGCCAAACGGATTTGAAAAAGCTCAAGTGTATCAAACAGGAGCTGAGCGACCGCAATCGGTTCCTTCTCAATTACATATAGATTTTCCTGTAAGTAATTCAAATCAATCAAGTCATGAACAATCTTGTTTAATCGCTCAGTTTCCTTTTCTATCGTGGTTAAATAACTCTCCGCTTCCTCTTTAGAAGTATATAAACGTTGTTTAAGCGCTTGGGTATACCCGCCTATGTAGGTTAATGGGGTCCTTAATTCATGTACAACATTGGAAATAAACTCCTTCTTTCGTTCCTCTTGTTTTTCCAAGGATAGACTCATGACATTAAATGCTTCCGCCAGTTGTCCTACTTCATCAAGATTTTTCTGTTCAAGACGCATGGAGTAATTTCCTTTAGCCACTTCTTTCGAGAGCTTTTGCATATCGGTTAGTGGTTTAAATAACGAATGTCGAATTCGATTCACTACGATAAACAACAAGAGAAAATAAACAGTGCCAGCAAGGACGAGGATGGGGATACTCCCTTGGAAGACTTCCTGCATCGCTGCAAGCGGAACATAGATAAAAATCAATCCAATAATGCCTTTATCACTTAAAATCGGGAACACCGCTCCAACAATACTACGTTCAAATTCTTTCACGTAGCCATCCTTTATTACATAGTCTCCTTGGGCTAGTTTTTTCCTGTCTGCACGGTTTATCAGTGCGTTATCTCCAATTTGATAGGGAAAATGCTCGTGCAGCTCATCAAAGTCATTTACAACAATGACTTCATACTCCGAAACGACATTAAACCAATGTATCTTATCGATTAACTCCTCATTTAAGGACCCATAATGAAAATGGGAAGCCGTATTTTCGCCTTGGTACACTACCGACTCCCGGATGCTTTTTAAATATAAATCTTTATAGAGAAAATGGAGAAAAAAGAACGCAAATAAGATCGTACATCCGATAATGGCTAAAATCAGAATAAATACCTTTTGACTTAAAGTCATATTCCATTTCTTCAAAATTACACCTCGAATTTGTAGCCTTTCCCCCATATCGTCTGAATGAGTGTGCCATGCTCTTTTAGTTTTAACCTTAAAGTCTTTACATGGGTATCAACGGTTCGTTCACTGCCCGTGTAATTATGACCCCAAATCGAACGTAACAGCTGCTCTCGCGAAAACAGCTTTCCTTTATTTCTGGCTAGTAAATAAAGGAGCTCATATTCCTTTAACGTTAAAGAGAGAGATTGACCATCGAGCAAAGCTGTGTGTGCCTCCACATCCAACATCAGCGGTCCAATCTTAAAGCGAGCGCTTGACCAAGCAGCACTCTTTGTTCTTCTTAATACCGATTCGATTCGAGCCAGTAATTCCCCCGCGTGGAAAGGCTTGACGATATAATCATCACCGCCGATTCGTAAGCCGTAGACCTTATCCCATTCCTCCCCTTTTGCTGATAAAAAAATCAGGGGGATGTCATGAACCTTTTTTACCTCTTCGGCAAAAGTAAATCCATCCATATATGGCATCATAATATCCACGAGTAATAAATCAGGCGTGACTTTATGTATTTTACTAAGAGCTTCCATTCCGTTCGAAGCCTGGATTACTGTATATCCTTCATTTTCAAGAAATGTTTTCACTAAACCTCTCATCTGTTCCTCATCATCAACGATCATGATTGTAATACCCATCAAAGGTTTTCCTCACTTTTTAAATAGTATTTCTATAATACCTAGCTTACAGGTTAATTGTGAAGTTTTTGTGTGATTCCTCCTAATCTATATCTTCCTCTGCAACCGAATCATTGATTTTCCCTTTAAAATATTTTTTATAAAAAATAATAAACTTCATTTTTCTCTCACAAAGCTTTTATATTATAAAAAAAGAGACTCTACTATACCTACTATAAAAAAGAGGAGACCAAAGTAAATGGAAGCAGTTAAATTAAACACGACCACGCAAACTCAACAACAAGCCAATACCTCTCTATATAAAGCCATATGGCGTTGGCATTTCTATGCAGGCATTATCTTTGCACCGTTTCTTATTATTCTTTCTATTACAGGCTCGATCTATTTATTTAAGCCTCAAATTGAACAAGTTCTCTATCATGACTACTATTATGTCAACCCACAAGGAGATAGAGTTTCAGCGAGCCAGCAGATTGAGGAAGTAAAGAATCTATACCCTCATGCGGTTGTGACAAAATATCGTCCGGGAGAAAATGCTACACGGACAAGTGAGGTCGGCATTCTCTCAGATAATAAGTCTCTCACCATTTTTATGAACCCTTATACAGGTAAAAAGGTCGGTGAGTTAAATAACGAAGATCGGATCATGAATAAAATTGAAGAATTTCACGGTGAATTAATGGCTAGTACTCTAGGTGACCGAATCGTTGAGTTAGCGGCGTGCTGGACCATCGTGTTAATCATTACGGGACTTTATTTATGGTATCCAAAGAAAAAGAATGGACTATCTGGGGTATTTATTCCAAGATTTACAAAGGGAAAACAAATTCTGAGAAGAGACTTACATGCGGTACCTGCCGTTTGGATCACAGCTGGAATGTTCTTTTTAGTCATGACAGGGTTGCCTTGGTCTGGCTTTTGGGGCAGTCACTTTCAAACGATTGCAACCAATGCAGGCGCTGGATATCCACCTTCCATTTGGGGAGGTAATTCACCAACTTCTACTGTTAAAACAAAAGACATTGCAGAGGTCCCTTGGGCAGCGGAAAACTTGGATGTTCCTGCCTCGAAGATTCAAGGCTTTATCCCACTGTCAATTGATGAGGTGATGAAGATTGCCAAACGTGAAGGAATCCATCCAAGCTATACGATTTCCATTCCACAGGATCAAACAGGCGTCTATACCTTATCTGCCTATCCACCGAAAGCAGAAGATGAGGTCACCCTTCATGTTGATCAATACACAGGGGCAGTACTGGCTGATTATCGTTTTGAAAATTACGGACTTGTAGGAAAAATCGTAGCATTAGGGATTACCTTGCACAAAGGAACTCAATTCGGTTTCATCAACCAATTGATTAGCCTTCTGATTTGTTTAGGGATTATGTTCGTTGCAATAAGTGGATGTTATTTATGGTGGAAACGCAAGCCGGAACAAAATCTAGGTGCCCCTAAAGCCCCTAGTATTAAAAACATGAAAGTATTCCTACTCATATTAATAGCTTTAGGAATCCTATTCCCATTAGTAGGTTTATCGCTTATTGCGGTCTGGATTATTGACTGGATAATTATCCAAAGAATTCCTTTTTTGAAGCGATTCCTGAATGCATAACTTGAAAAAGTAAAGGGTGCCTATGATATGAAAATAATTAAATATATATTCTTACTCATGATTTTAAG
This sequence comes from Neobacillus phoenicis, assembly GCF_047302305.1. Taxonomy (NCBI): domain Bacteria; kingdom Bacillati; phylum Bacillota; class Bacilli; order Caryophanales; family Bacillaceae; genus Neobacillus; species Neobacillus phoenicis. The sequence continues at coordinate 5,282,505 of NZ_CP154847.1, forward strand.
TGTATTTTTAAGTGCATGCTCTCTTAGAAAGGATGCTGCTGATCTTTACAAAAAAGAAACCCCTCTTAAGGCAGAAATAGTCATACCTGATTCTTTCTCCGAAAACAAACAGGAAACAATAAAGGCCATTCTGACTCAAGGTGGTAAAAAAGTGGAACGTGCAGATTTTGTTCATTTTGAGATTTGGAAACAGGATGGTACACTACAATATCCTATGGAAGAAGCGAGAAATTCTGGTAATGGGACTTATACCTTAAGTAAAGAGTTTGATAAAGATGGTCTATATTTTATCAAATTACACGCAGGCAACGATGGTTCGATCATTATGCCTCAAAAACAATTTATTGTAGGGAAGCTTTCCAAAAGTGAGCTAGAATTCTTGCAAAAAGATGTACCTGTTCAAAATGGTACTCAAGAACATCACCATTAAAAACTGGATTTGTTAAGAAAGTGTTGGCTACTTTGAAGTGAAAATGAGTATAGATAGGCTGCCCCAATAAGAGGTCAGCCTATCGTACCTTTATTTATTTTTTAACTGCTCCGTATTTAATACCGTTACATTCACATTGATTTTATTGATCGTATCTGGATCGAGAGGAATCACCCCATTTTGCGCTATTTTTTTCCATTCTTTATTCTTCTGTTTGTAAAGGACATCAGATAGCTCATATATATCAATTTGTTTCTTTAAGCCTTTTTTATAGGTTTCTTCTATTTGCTTTCGTATTTCATTTTCTGCCAATTTCTTTAATTCTTTATGCGTTTTTTGTTTCAAGATTTCCGTTGTCTTAAAATCTGCTTTTACATCAATCGTGAACTTTACTTTGTTATTCAGTATGACGGGAGTAATTTTAGATTTAATATTAATAGTGGGTCCTACTACAATCGTTTTATTGTCCTCTTTAATACTTAACTTCGTTCTGTTTACCTTTTTTGTCATCCACCGATCGCCAAGCAATTCATCGCGTGAAAGAAAGCCTAAATACTTTTTCCCATTTAAAAATCCACTGCCATTAATGTATACAACAGAATGTTCTTTCCTATTTTCTTTCCATGTCTTTTCTGCCACACTTAAGTAGGGGATATGTGTTGTAAAGGCTGGTTCAGATAACTTTCTATCTAGTTCAAACAGTTGTATTGGTTTTATACTGGAGCTTTGCTTATAGATGTCATCGGGATTACTAAGTTGTGAATATAAAACGGTAATATTCAGAATCGGTTTAGCTGAAAAAACTTCTTCAACAGGATCGTTTGTTCCGAAGGTCCAAAGGATATTCCTAATCTGGTAATAACGTTTTAAGAAATCATTTACATGAACAATTTTTCCACTTTTTAATAAGTTTTGAGTATAAACAATTGCGGTTATATGTTCCCATGAATATCGTTGCTGTGCGGTAGTATATAAATCAAAAGCAGCATCGTTTATCGTTTCACCTGTACCTTTCACCGTTGCAATCGTTTGAGGCTGTCTGCTAGCAGCCCCCTCTTGTTTAGCCAGACTATTAAAGTCAATCACCTGTCCATATAGCAAGTATTTCCCATCTTTATAATCAACAGAAAGCGCATGGATATATAACTGTTGTTCCACTTCTTTTATATCCCAACAACCTGATAGGATCATAACAACAAATAAGATTAAACAGCAATTTCTCATTTAGGAATCTCCTTGCCTTGTCGGGTCTGTGGGATTCAGTGAACCAGGTCTTCTTTTTAGAAAATTCCACGGTAGTTGAAAATGACCAGACAGTAATTCCTTAAACCGAATAGGAGATAATGGTGTGAGATAGGGAACTCCAAACGAACGTAAATTAACCAGATAAGTCAAAAAGAAAAACACAGACAGGAAGTAGCCTAATAGCCCTAGGATTGACGAGGTTAATATGATGATAATTCTTATGATGGATATAATCCCGTTTAACTCCTGATTCCCAATTGTATAGGTGGCTACAATTGATACAGCAATAACAACTAATACAGTAGGTGCGGTTAATCCAGCACTTATTGCTGCTTGCCCGATGATTAACCCGCCTACCACTGATAGAGTTTGTCCAAAGGGTGTGGGCATTCTTAGTCCGGCTTCTTTAAAAAGTTCAAAGAGTAACGCCATAATCATCACTTCTATTGGAACAGGTAAGGGTACCCCTTGACGGCTAAGTAGTATCGTTGCTAATAAACTATATGGTAATTGATCCGTATGATAGGACATTAGCGCTAACCAAAAACCTGGTAAAAACAATGAGATAATTAAGGATACATATCGTATTGCTAGGCCGAACGAACCTAAAAGGAATGGATTGTGGGCATCCTCTGGTGATTTTAATAAAAAAGACAAGGTGGTTGGTCCAATTATCGCAGTGGGTAAGCCATCAATGAGAATGGTAAATCTCCCATGTAATAGCGCGTCTACAACAAAGTCTGGTCTTCCCGTATACATAAACATCGGAAACAATTTTTTATTACCATTTATCAGTTCAGTTAGTTGATCTGTTGAAATAATCCCATCGTAGTTTATCTGATTGATTTTGCCTTTTATGTTCGATATTAAATTCGGATCAGCAATATCCGATATATAAAGTAAGCCTATTCTAGTATTCGATCGTTCTCCTACCACAATCTGCTCATATTTAAAGGTGTTTGACTTCAATCTTTTTCGAATCAATGCAATATTAATTGATAATGTCTCAATGAACCCTTCCTTTGGTCCTTTAATAGATACTTCTGTGTTCGGCTCCTCGATGGATCTTTTCGGTAGGTTACAAAAATTGAGTAGATAGAATGTGTTTAATTCTTCAATGAAGAAAATAAGGTTCCCACTAAAAACTTCAAACATAACACTACTTTCAATATTGTTAGTATCCATTTTTTTTATCGGAAATTCTAACACTTCTTCAAATGAATCCGAAGTGATCTGATTATTCTTTATGACAAATGTTATGTGAGGAATAATGGTTTCCACTGCTTTTTGATAATTACATAGTTCATCACAATAGATAATGGATAAATGAAAATCATTTTCCCCCACAATATGTTTATTGAGAATGTGAACGTCGCTGCACTGTTCAAATTGCTTACGGAGTGTATCCATCGTATTATCGGGCTGTTCCTTACTCTCAATTGAACTAGAGTGATTTTTTTGTTTGAGTACTAATTCCTTACGCTTCATCAATGACCATTTCACCTCTTTTTCGTTTAAATATGGAAATGGTGAAAAGAATAATCGAAACTCCTAAAATGAACCAGAATGATACTGGCAAGATCCAATCCTTAAGTAATTGAAAGTAGACGATATCACTTATTGGCATAAGTACAATAATTGCAAGGACTGCATACAGACCGATTAGAAAAAAGACTCTTCTTTTTTCTTTTTCAACATTAATGAGATTAGGGACTAAGAAGATGAAAAAAGAAATCCGTATGTAGGCGCCCGATAACCATTGGTAAAAAGCGAGAAAGTCTAAATGTTCAATATAAACCCCTAACGAAACTAAGCGCCATTCTTCAAATGCAGGAAACCGTTGGTTCTTCGTATTAAACGGGCCGAATTCTGCAATGGCTCCTGTTAATGGACCAATAATCAGACCTATTAATGCAATACATAAAATAAGTAAGTATTTAAAGCGTAGCTTTTGATTTAAATGTTGCTGCACGAACAGGATGGTGACTATTTCTGTTAATCCAGCAAGAACGCTGATCAACCCTTTCCTAATGGGCGTATATCCATTTTCCAAGTAGGGCTTTAACAGGGAATAATCCTTGTTTTCCATATTTGCAGTCATAACAAAAAAGCCGAAGATAACGATGGCCGGTAATAAAATCCCAGAAATTAAACCTATCGATCTGATACCCTTATAGCTGTTATAAAAACAGACTAATAAGATGGTTGTGATGACCACGATTTTCGGTGTTAATTCTAAGTAGAATGTATTAATAAAACTAAACGTATCAAGTAAGGTTATGACAGCAAGGACAAATACGTAGATACATAAAGATAAGATTAGGATATAAGTAACAATCGTCCCAACTCTATCTTTCAACCATAGGAATAGGTGTTTACCAGCTAATTTTTTGTATATGTAAAAGATGATTGCAGACCAGGCTAGGAAGGGCGCTCCTGCTACAAGAACGGTAATCCAAGCATCCCGTCCAGACTTATCTAGAAGAACCGGGATGACCATCACATGATTCATTAGTCCGGTGCTAATCATAATAATGAAGAATAACTGCAAGACCGTAATCTTTTGACTTATCATCCCATCCACCCTCCGTTCTATGATATGTTTTCCAAAATCTGAGTAAATATTTAGGATAGTGGATGGCTTAAATCACAATAGAAGATAAAACAAAGAAAACCTATCTCATTTAAGCAAGATAGGTCTATAACAGCTAAACATTAAAATTCCGTATCTATAGATACTTTTTTCATTTCAATTTTGTTCTTAGTAGTAGATCGCATATTAAACAGAAGAAACAATCCCCCACCTAGAATTTGAATTATATACGATGGTATAAGAGTTAAAAGCACTCCTGAAATCACTAGTGCCAATGGAAGCATGGCCTTTCCGATACTAATGCCAATGCTTAGTACTCTGCCTCTATATTCATCTGGAATCTCGTTTTGCATGATATATGAAAAAGGTATGTCAATTAGAGCCACGATGGACCCAATAAGGAACATGACAAGACTGTAATAAAAAACGTAAAAGAGTGTGGCAAACTGAAATTTTTCTATAATTATAGGCAGACCTAAGGACATCATAAAAATCGCTAATGATACACTTAAATACCTTAATAGCAAGGAATAGGACATCTTCTCTGTTATTTTTTTTACCAATAGAGCTCCTACAATCATACCTATAGGAAAAGAGCCTTGGATAATACCAAAGTTCTTTGAACCAAGCCCCAGGACCGTATTCATAATATAGGGTAATGGTACAATCACAGTGAAGCCAAGAAAGAAATTTAATGAAATTAATAGGATAAACAAATTCAGGATATTCTTTCTTGCCGTTATATATTGAAATCCGTCCTTGATTTCTCTAAAAAAATGAATTTTCTCTTTTGGCTTTTCTTCATTGGATTGATGCTTGAACTGTTTGAAATTAATTAACATCATTGAAATACCTGAAAAGATGAAGGAGATTCCGTTAATCATAATAAACGTTCTAATGTCAAAAATTGCAAATACAATCCCTCCTAGCATCGGTCCCATAATGGAGGATACTGAATCAATGATTTTACTAATGGAATTAATGTTCATTAACATGTTTTTAGATACGATGTTTGGCTTTGCTGATTCCAGCGCTACTCCAAAAAAGGTGCTAAACACTGTCATTAATATGGTAGTAACATAAATGAGCCAAAGCTCGAATCCAACTATATTACTTAACAGATAAACGACAACCAACAACACTCCGTTTAACAAATCCATTGAAACGATTAATCTCTTCTTGTTGAATTTGTCGGCAATTACTCCCGCAAACGGATTGATCACAATCATGGGAATGATCCCTAATATAAGGGTAGCAGCAAAGCTTATCGCCGATCCCGTCAGCTTTAAAACGTACAGACCTAACGCAAATTGATAAATCGCTGTACCGAATATAGAAACGGTCTTCCCTGTTGAAAAGAGAAATAAGTTTTTTATTTCCGTTCGGTTCTTTTCCCCATTAACACTAAAGGGTAAAGTAATCATTAATCATCCGCCTCCATTAACTTTTATAAGAAAAGTGTAAGTGGTGGAGTGAACCCTACATCAATAGCCATAATGAAGAAATTTTTATAAATAAAATAAAAAAGATAGGGTTAACCCTACCTTTTGCCGAAAAATGTATACGTAGATATTTCTTCCCCCTGGACAAAAAAATCTTCGTACTTTCCGCCTTTTGTAATGGTTTCAGAAAGCCGGTCCTCAATGGTTTTATATTTTAATTCTTCGATATTTTTCTTTATGCTATTGACAGAAAAATGATCACGATAGTTGACTTCAATTTTACTTTTATAGCTGAAATTTTTAAAAGTTAAATAGGTCCCCAATAGATATGCATCTAATTTAATTAGTGAATCCACTTCACGAAGTAAAAACGCTTCATGTTCAAAGCTATAATTGCTTGTGCCGGAATAATCAATAACTATATCTACAGTTTGATTGGATAGTGGTATGTCTAGGAAATCCGCACAGACAAAGAGTAAGTTCTTTTTTGAACCGCTTCTCTCAAGTAAGCTTTTTAAAAACTGATGTCGCTCTAAGCTGTGATCAACTGCAATATATAGACAATCTTCCGGCAATTCCTGATAAATATTTCGAAGAAAAAAACCAACTCCCGAACCTAATTCAAGAATTACTTTCCTATGCAAATCCATCTGACCTAGTTTCCTTTTTGACCAGTGCAGCCCTTTATTCATATTTTCTAAATAAAGGGGATCCGTTTCCTGAATATACTCTGGAATATTATTTAACAGGGAAATTTGTTTGTTTGACTCAATTGCGTTACCTACTCTTAATATTCCTGCTTCAATCAGGTACACTTGGTCACAGTGACAGGTCAGTTTGCCTTCAACTATCTGATTTTTCTTGATTATTCCGTTTTGAAGAGTGAGGGATACAGCACATTTATTACATTTGAGCATGTCTAGTACGCTTAATTCAATACCAAACGTATTGCTTGAGCCAGAAGATGAAGTTGATAGCTGGTCTACTTTTCCTTTAAGTCTGTCTTTCATTTCTATTAAATTCTTAATCTCCTGTTCTAGCTTCTCATATTTATCCAGGAACAAGGATTGATAAAAGGCATCTCTTTCATATTCAGTCAATTGCCCAAGGTTTTTATAGTGAAAAATCATCTTAATTTCATTTAAATGAAAGCCCATTCCTTTTAACTCTAGAATAAGCTCTAAATCATTTTGACAGCTCGCATCAAAATAATAATGACCTCCTTGCTTTTCAGGCACGATTAATCCCAATTCCATATAGTGTCTAATGGTATCATGACTTATTCCATTCACTTTTCCGAAGTGACCGATTCTCATTGTCTCATCACCAGTACTTGTATATTTCTATATGACTAGTTCTCCTCTTACTAAAAAAAATCCTACAAACTATGAATCTTTTTTCAATCTCTATTCGCCTCGATACACTCCTGAGTGGTGACAGACACCGGTTGATGACGGTTGCCACTCTGCACCAGAACAGTCCCAAAAACAACTGTTAAAGTACCGATACCCGCTTCCCAAGAAAGATATTCATGATAAAACACCACTCCTAGTACCATCGCAATAAGAGGTGAAATGAAAAGCCACTTAGCAGGAAAAACAGGATTAGTCTTAGATACAAGCCAATAAAAGAGAGTATGGCCGATCATCGAACCAAATACGATTAAATAAAAAAAAGAACCCATAGAGGCTGGACTAGCCCAGCTCGTAAACTGTATCTTCTCAGTAAAAAGGGACAAAAGAATGAGTAAAATCCCCCCATGCATCATTTGGGCTGCATTTAACGCAATGGGGGAAGTTGTTTCAAATTTTTCAATCACATGTTTCGAATAAATAGCGCCAGAGGCATAGAATACCTCCCCAATGACAATTAAGAGACATCCCATTAACCAGAGCCTTCCTCCCTGAAGAGTAAAACTTGGCAGAATGAGCAGAGCCACACCTACTATACCTACAAGGCATCCTATAAAGGAAATTTGGCTTACCTTTTTCTTTAAAATCAGGGTTTGAATTAATAAAATCATCATCGGACCAGTAGCGGATAATACAGCCGCTGTCCCTGACGTCACATATTGCTCCGCCCAATATAAAGTTGCAAACGTACCAAAGGTTAAGCCAATGCCCGTAATCAGCATTTCCTTACGAAAAAACAAGCCTATCGTGGTTTTTCTTCGAAGAAGCATGACCACAAAAAGAATCGAACCAGCAATAAAAAATCTAATTCCAGCTGAGAAAAAAGGGGGGATTCCTGCATTGATCCCTATTTTTATTGCTAGAAAGGTCGTACCAAAAATCAAACACATAATCAAATAACCAACTATCACCATTAACGATTCCTCCTTTTTTATCCATTATAGGAGAATGAGAATAGAACAGATGAATATCACTAGAACAGATCAAAATGAAATCGTGATACAATCTAGAAAAGAAATGGGGGAACTGCATGGCAAATGGGGAATATCTTTTTAAACAAGTTTATGATTATGTTTTAAATCGGATCGAAAGCAATGAGTGGCAGGAAGATGATAAGCTTCCTTCTGTAAGAAAACTAGCGGACGAAATGAAGGTCCATCGCTTAACTGTTTTAAAAGCTTATCAGTTGCTTAAACAACAAAATAAAGTATATGTAAAAGATAAATCTGGTTATTACGTCTCATTAAGTGGACGAGAAAAACTGGATCAGCTGGATGCCCCTCTATTTTCAGCAAACTCACAAAAAAATCAATTAGCTGAGATTCATCAAGTATCGGTTTCTTATAATTTTTCACAGGCATTAATTGACCCTAGCCTATTGCCAAATCTCTTTTTATCTGAATATGTGAAAAAAGTGTTCGATTTTTACCCTAAAGTACTGGCAACCTACTCAACCGTTCAGGGAGATCAGGAACTTAGGGAAGCACTCTCGGCCTACTTTATTGAGCAATATAAAACGTTTATTACAGCGGATAACCTGTTAATCACCACTGGTTCTCAACAAGCAATCTATCTCATCGCTCAAGCATTTATTAAACCAAGAGATACCATATTAATAGAACGACCAAGCTATAGTGCGGCCATAGACACTTTTAGAGCACGAGGAGCAAACATTATACCCGTTGAGATCTATATGGATGGATATGATTTAGAGCAGATAGAATGTTTGATGAAAACCTACAAGCCTCGTCTCTTTTATTTGAATCCAACCTTTCATAATCCAACTGGATACACAGTCCCAGCCGCCCAAAGAAAGCAATTAGTCCAATTAGCAGAGCAGTATCGTTGTCTCTTAATTGAAGATAACGCCTATCATGATATCTATTTTGACCAGGAGCCGCCGCCTCCCTTTTACACATATGACACAGCTGGCATCGTGATTTATGTCAGGAGCTTTTGCAAATATATCTCACCTGGTCTACGAATTGCAGTCGTCTATGCCCAATCACCACTAATGAATGCCCTTGTAGGAGCAAAATCATTAGCGGATAACGGTTCGCCACTTTTGAATCAAAAGATATTCCTTCATTATTTTTCATCGCCTAGACTGCAACAACACGTAGAAAAACTACGGATTGCTTTACAAATAAGAAAGGAAATCATGGAGGAAGAACTAGCTGGAACGGATTGGCAGTGGGTAAGCCCAGGCGGTGGTTTGAACCTATGGGTGCGGCTCCCTCATCACTTATCGACAGATGAACTATTAGTTAAGTGCCTCCAACAATCCATTTCGTTTGTTCCTGGTCGTGTTTGTGATCCATTAAATCAGCCATCCTCATGGGCGCGCTTAAGCTTTTCTTATGCAAACGAAGAGCAAATTCGTCATGGTATACGAAAATTTATCGAATTAGTCAACAGCCCTCTACGACAAAACTAAGGCACCTTCCCATTTAGGGTAGATGCCTTTGTTTCGCTATTCTAGAGGCAGTTTAATGCCTGAATTGATTTTATTAATGCTTTTTAATGGTCTTATCTTTACTTCGATGTTTTCTTTTGTTAGCATAGGGAAATCTTTATTTTTCATAGTTTCCTTCCAATCCTCGTACATAAAGCGGTACATAAAGTCCTCAAATTGATAAATATCTCCACCGATTTGGAGGCTTTTTAGATAGGATGAGTACACTTCGTTTGTAATTTTTTCTTTGATCATTCTTTTTATCCTCGGAGAGAGGACCACTTTTTGCGACGATTCTCTAATAATGGCTGAAATATTAATATCTAATCCAATCCTTACTCCATTTTGGTCTCTATCAATTACCCTTTTGACCTTCGGTTTTAACATTTCAATTTGTACTAAATCCTCTTTTCCCTCTATCCCTTCAACTACGATTACAGGAGAGCGAACAGCCTTGTTATTCACTTGAATATAGCCTTCCAAATCTTGTTGCGACAAGTATCCCTTCAATGTTTTATCCTTCATAATATATGCACCATCAAAAATGGTAACTGGCAGTTTTTCTTGACCTCTTTTCACAATCTTCTCCGCAATAGAGATTCTTGGCAGGATGATTGTTTTTGTTTTTTCATTAAATTGATAAACTAGTTCTTGCAATGAAATAGCTGGAACGGTAGAATCCTGTTGTTGCATGAATTCCGGCTGATTGATTCGGGAATTAGAATAAGGATAATTAAACGGAACCTCTGTAGTGAAAACCTCTTCTACCTTTTCCTCTGTACCGTATACCCAACCCGTTTGACGAATATTGAAGTTGGTGTCTAATGATTTTAGTGTTTTTTCTAAGCGATGTTCCAATAAAGACGTTCCAAAAACAAATAAGCTAATCTGATCATAATTTATGGGAATCTGTATGCCATGGTAGATTTCAATTATGGCATCTTCTACTGTCCTTCCTTTCCCTGATGCGATCCAAACAGGGACCGGCTGATCACTTTTACCTTGCTCCGTTTTAGCTACATTTGAAAAGTCTAAGAACTGAAGCACAACATGATATTCATGATCTTTATAGTCAATTCCGACTCCAACTGCGTATGCCTGAAATTGTATTTCTCTAATATTTGCACATCCAGAGAGAAGAAGAATGAGAGAAGTAACCATTAAGACTTTTTTCATCTAATCACCTGACCGTGTGTCATCTTTTACAAATAATGAAGCAGTCCTTTTTTTCATGAAAGAATAAGGTAAACGGATGATAGTGGATATGATGTCTTTCCCTTCTGTTGAAGAGATATCGGCTAGTATTGGAACACCGAACGATTTTAACTTAGTTAAATAAAGGAAAACGAACATCAAACTTATAAAAAAACCATATATCCCCATCGCGTAACAAAAGACGAGAACAAACACTCGTATAAAAAATATATTTCCAGATAGAGATTGATTAACCAATGTAAAGCTAGAAATGGCTGTTATCCCAATGATAACAAGCGTAGTGGGAGAGGTAATTCCCCCTCTAATGGCGGCATCACCTATAATCAACCCTCCGAGAACAGCCACTGTTTGACCAATTCCCTTAGGCAGACGAGCACCGCCCTCTTTGAATAACTCAAACATGACAAGCATGACAAAGACTTCAATTAAAGGTGCAAATGGCAATCCTAATCTTGACACTGTAATTGTGGCAATAAGCGGCAGTGGTAATTGTCCTACATTATGGGTAATTAAGGCCGTATAAAAACCGGGCAGAAAGGTTGTCGTAAAAAGCCCTATAATTCTCAAGGTTCGTTCCAAGGAGGCAAAATAAAAACTGGTGTTAGCATCTTCAGGTGTTTTAAATAAAAAGGAAAGGTCGGCAGGTGCTAGTAGTACTGTTGGGGCTCCATCCACTACAATGGCAAATCTCCCTTGATTGATCGATTCTACGACGAAATCAGCTCTACCCGAATAATTTACGGATGGAACAAGCGTGAATTTTTGTTCCATCAAATATTCCATCAACATCGAAGTACTTGTTAAAATATCAACATCTAAAGCTCCAAGTCGTCCCTGTATATCTCGCAATACCTGTTCATTAATGACATCTTTGATATAAATGAGAGCTACCTTTGTATTGGTCCGTTTACCGATAGTGTAATTTTCTACAATTAATGAAGATGTCCGCAGCCGCTTGCGTATTAACCCAAGATTAATGGTTATATCCTCTACAAAGCCATCCTTTGCTCCGCGAATGGACACTTCGGCAACTGACTCATCCGGTTGTCTTGTGGGAGCTTTACTAATATCATAAAAATAAACTGTATCTCCGGCAGGAATCACCATTAATTTCCCCGTAAAAATAGCCTCTTCTATTGTTTCTGCATATATCGTGTCCTTCTTACGTACCTCCAGCTGCAACGTTTGATAAATTGAGTTAGCCGTCTCCATGGAGGGCAGGTCTAATGATGAAATCAAACTAGCGTCCGTTAACGGCTTACAATACACAAAAATTGCTGGACTCTCCTGACATTGCCCCTCTTTTATTTCAATATCAGCTGAATGATTGAAAAGCTGTTTTAAATTTTCAATAGAAAATAATCTTTCCTTTACCATTACTCACTGCCTCCTACCCATTTCTGTTTATTTTTCACGATGTATATAGCTAAGATAGAAATTTGTATGATTAGTAAAAGGAAGGATAACGGCCTGAAATATCCATAAATGATGCTCGATAAGGGGCTCTGGTCAAAGGGATACACGCAAGCAATAAAGAGAAGGAAAAATATCATTCTTATTATCTTTACATTCTCCATTCCTTTTGTGAGAATTTGACAGGCGATAAAAACAAATAAACTGATCCTAATCACTCCACCTGAAAGCCATTGGTAGATGGCGAAAAAATCTGCATGTGAAAAATATCGGCCAATAGAGATTAAGCGCCACTCTTCATAGGCAGGATAGCGGTACTGCGCTGCTTTTTCCGGGCCGAATTCAACAATTGCTCCAACAGTAGGTCCAAACATTAACCCAATTATGATCAGACCAACGATGAATAATTGTTTTCTTGAAACAGCTTTCTGTAAAATCGGTGTTAAGAAAATAACGATAAATAACTCTAAGATCGGTAAGGACGTATATAAAATTCCTTTTGTTAGAGGTAAATAGCCATCCGTAAATACAGGTAATAATAGTTCATAGTGTTTTTTGTTCGTGTTTGCAAGTGAAATAAAAAATCCAAACAAAAGGACAAATGGGCACAGAATGCTACTTAACAACCCAATCGAAAACAATCCTGCTTCGGTACAAAACAAACAGAAAACGAGTAATACAAGGGCAAGTGTAAAACTGTTAAATCCTTGTTTGTAGCTCAATTGTGACCAGTAAATAATATCTTTCGCAGTGACAAAGGCACTAATAAGCATATAAACGGCAAGTGGTAAAAGAAGAAGGTAGTACCTAACTGAGCTCAGCTGTTCCCTTAAAATCTGAATAATGGACTGTTTTCTTATGCAGTCGACAATCTTATACAATAAGAAAATCCAAAATGGCAGGATGATGATTGTTAATAAAATGCTGATCCATGAACCCCTTTTTGCGGTGGATAATAGAAAGGGAATAATTTCAACATGTGCAAAAAGGCCCACAGAAAGTAAAATGATGTATACAATGGATATAAATCTTAACTTATTCTGCATTTATTCGTTTCCTTTTTTTCCATATTATTTAACCTATCATCTATCTCTATTCAGATTTATTTATAGTGAAAGGAGCATTCAATGTACGTTCACCGTGATTACCCTGATTTTTCGTGGTCAAATTCAAGGCATAAGACCTTTTTAGAATGCGCCCGAAAGTATTTTCATCAATACTATGAATCTCATAATGGCTGGCTGTATGAATCACCTGAAGAAAATAAGGCAGCTTACCGTTTAAAAAACATTAAAAATATCCCTATTCTTTTGGGAGATGAAATACATAAGGTCATTGATCGGCAGCTTAAGAATTTCCTTAATGGGAAAGGTTTATTGAGTGAAAATGAACTGATGGGGATGGTTACCCAGAATCTTAACAGGGCCTATCTCGATTCAACTAAGTTTCGTCAGCATTGGTTTCAAAAACCTAAGCGACACCAAATGCTGCATGAAATCTATTATGGGGATGGGCTTAGCTCAGAGGAAGTTAGTGCTGCAAAAATCAAGCTAGAGTTGTGCTTGAAAAATTTCTTCATGAGTAAAACCTACCAAGATATCCTGACAAAGATAGAAATGCACGTATTGCATTCCGAGGAATTTCAAACGTTTGAAGTCAATGGTGTGGATGTATTTGTGGTGTTAGACTTTGTGTACAAAGATGTGAGTCAGGAGAAATGGATTGTGGTCGATTGGAAAACCGGGAAAGAGTCAGGGGATGACCGGAAACAGCTTGCGTTTTATGCCCTCTTTCTTTCTAGGGAACACAACATACCAGTCGAAGATATCATCTTACGGAATGAGTATTTATTGTCTGGTAAGTGTCAGGAATATAAATTGACTCCGTTCGAAATTGACTCCGCTCAGCAGTTGATGAATGATAGTATCTATCATATGCTGAACTATCTAGAGGATCCAGTGAAGAATAAGCCGCTTGCTAAAGAGCAGTTTGAGATGCAGGAATCAAAACGGTGTTATCGCTGCAATTTTAGAGAGAAATGTGAAAAAGTCCACCTAAAATAACCGATAGGTGGACTTTTTCCTTCTCACGAATTAACATTACTCAAGAATTCCCACCTCAAGTTTGCTTGAACACGGATAAATTTTTCTCGTACACTTTCTAGCCAACTGGGAGCATCCTCCATTTCACTATCTTCTAATGACCATAACAATCTAGCAAATGTATATAAGTTCTTAAACCTTTGGAACGTACGATATTGTTGGAATAGGGCATGATCCAAGGACAAAACTGAGCGATATCCCGTTAAAAATGACTGTACTCTATCATTTGAAAAAGGGGCATCTCCCTCTAGGAAATCATCCAGGGCTGCAACAAGATCTATTGCATACCAACCATACATCGCATCATCAAAATCTATCACATTGAACATGCTAGATTCTTCCTCATAAAAAAGATTATCCAATTGAAAATCATAATGAATGAGTCCATATGTCTCCTTAGAGGTCGGAAGTTCCTCTAGCAATTCTGTAACGTTCCTTAGTTCTTCTAATGCTTCATGCTCATGAGGATGCCTATTTATCACACCTTCGATTTTTTCTAACACATCTTGCCAGTTTTTTCTTTTTGGACCACCAACAGGATTGTAGTTTTTAGATAAAGAATGTAATGTCGCTAAGGTTCTTCCCCAGGCTTCAAATTGCTGATTGTTCGCATTTTCGTCCAACATTTTTCCTTTTGCCGCTTGAAAAACAACTGCGAGATAGGTTCCTTCCGATGTTTGTTCAGACACTATTTCCGTTCCTTTTATTGTTGGAATGGTAGAAACACAAGGATAGCCGCAATTTTTCAAGTAGTTCAGGAAATCCAGCTCTGCTTTCATTTCTTCCCACGTTCTTTCCTGCTCTGAGTTAAATCGTAAAAAATACCGTTGTTGGTTATGCTCAAAAACATATACAAAGTTAGAGCTGGCCCGCCAAAATTTCAATGTTCCTTCATCATGTTTCCAATGTTGGGTTAGCTGACTTGCTATCTTATCAGATACCAGTCCTTTTACCATTGTTCCTAGATTCATCATGCTACGTTTACCCCTTCCCATTATTAGGAAATATAAGTTTTCTATATATTCGTTGTAAATTTCACAATTTCCTTCTTATGACCGGTAAAGCCTCATTACAACCAATTTAAGGTAAGAGGAAATTGTTCGGCTATAGCTGGTATAATTGGTAGAATAATCGTGTTAATGACATTTGAGGTGAATAAAATAGATAGATTACAGTCGGTTAATACAGTAGATAGTTTGCAGGAAAATCAAACGAACTATATTTATACTTACTCCCATTCTGAGGATGAACACTCTTTGTGTGCTTTAGAAATGCGCTCATTGTTCGGAGAGGAATCTCCCTCTCACGTATTGGAAAGCTTCCTAAAAATTGATCCAAGTCGAAGCCCTTTTATTAAGGAAAGAATTACTGTGTTATATGAAGCAGAAATCCTTGAGGATCTTTTTGTAATGGTACAGACTTTACAATTATGCGGGGCAACATTTAAAGTCACATATGTGAAAAATAATGGACAGCCCAAAAGTGAAAAAGTAAGTTTCGAGAGGCGTCGTGCTATTGAACGGACCGTTGGTTTACATGTCAATGGTAAAGCCGATCTCAGCCAGCCTGAGCGAGTGTTTGGTGTGATGAATGTCAATGGAAGATGGATATTCGGTGATTATTTGGAAGGTGAGTCTGTTTGGTTTCGCCATCAACAGAAGCCGCATAGTTACTCCACAGCGCTTAGCACTCGTGTGGCAAGAGCGGTCGTAAACATAGCCATTCCAAATCCAGATGGCATTAAAGCTATTGATCCTTGTTGTGGGATTGGAACGGTACTAGTTGAAGCTCGTTCCATGGGAATTGATATCGTTGGAAGCGACCGAAATCAGCTGATCCTTCCTGGAGCTCGAGAAAACATGGCGCACTTTGGCTATGATGGAAAAATAACCTTGGCGGATATGCGTGATATTACCGGTCATTATGATGTTGCCATTATTGATTTGCCTTATAATTTGTGTTCTGTGTTATCCCCTGAAGTCCAGTTAGAAATGCTTCAAAGTGCACGGAGGTTTGCAGACAAAGTAGTCGTGGTTACGGTTGAACCCATTGATGAGGTCCTTTTTGAAGCAGGGTTTTCAATTATCGATCGTGCTATTGCGAAGAAAAGTGTGTTTATTCGTGAAGTGATTGTTTGCAATTAATCTATTATGGAAATAGCCTTAGCAAGATGAAGTCACCACTGCAAAAATATAGTTAGAACTGTGTGTAAACAACTTTTTTGCAGCAAAACCTTTCTATTTATTGCCTGATCCCAGATACATTAATGCATTATCGTATCGGGGATCATGAATTTCTATTTGTTACAATCTTTTAGATTTTTTATACACCAGCTTTGATGCATTCAGTTCATAAAATTTTTCCAATTCCTCAACATATGGCATTCCCGTTTGAGCTCCCATTTTCGTGACTGATATGGTTGCAGCCATGGTGGCAAATAAAACAGCGTCCTTTAGATTCTTATTTTTGCTTAGTTCCACTGCAAGAGCCCCATTAAAGGTATCCCCTGCACCAGTTGTATCAACAACCTCCACTTTCACCCCATTCAATGTAATTCTTTGGTTATGAGATTGAAATTCAACCCCATCTTCCCCTTTTGTCACGATACTTTTAGCTATAATTTGAGCTTTTTCTTCTGGAGAAGCTTCATCTAAGAGTTGACTATACTCATGCATATTTGGTGTAAGATATGTGACTCCATCTATGAGTTTTTTTGGTAGCTTTTGATACGGAGCTGGATTTAAAATGACAGGAACTTGATACCTATTTGCAATTTCTGTTATTTTTATGACCGAATCTAATGGGATTTCTAATTGCAACAATAATAAATTACTATTTATTATTTTTTCTTCATGTGCTATAACCCATTCAGGTGTTACTTCACTATTTGCTCCTGGTACTACGATAATTCGATTGTCCTGTCCAGAGATAATGATAGATGCAGTACCCGTTTCTTTTATAGTAGCAACTTCAACAGATTCTTCATTCACGCCCTCTTGCTGAAGTACATCTTTAAGTTTAGTTCCAAAAAGATCTTTACCTACTTTTCCGAGCATATGAACTTCTGCTCCAAGTCTTGCTGCCGCAACAGCTTGATTGGCCCCTTTTCCACCAGGATATGTTGAAAACGATTGACCAGTTATTGTTTCACCTTGTAAAGGCATTCGTTTTGTAACAGTAACTAAATCCATATTTAAACTTCCAATTACAGTAATGATGGGCTTTTTCATATTTTTACCACCTTGCATTCGAGAGAATAAATTTGTATTAAAAGAAAAAGGGTACCAAAAACCGGCCCCCTTCTTATTTCATCAATAAATTAGGTACATAAAGAACAATTTCAGGAACTAATGCAAATAAAATTAGTAATCCTATTAACATTAATAAAAACGGCCAAATTTCCTTTGTAAATTCAACTACCGAACATTTAGCTATGCTTATACCTACATACATAATCGTACCTACTGGCGGCGTAACTGTTCCAATCATCACATTAATAGCTAAAATAACACCGAAATGCAGAGGATCAATGTTATATTGGGTTAATAATGGTAAGATCACTGGAGTGGTAATAATGATAATAGCCATTCCATCTAAGAAGCACCCTAATATAAGAAGGATTAACATTAATAATAACAAAGCAGCTAGGTTGGAATTGGCAACATTTTGAAACATGGCCAATACTTTTGCAGGACCTTGCGCGTATGCTAGAACCCAAGCAAACGGTGAAGAAGCAGCAATAATAATTCCTATTGATGAAGACATCGTTACAGTTTCTAAAATTTTTTTTGGTAATTCATTTATCTTTAAATCCTTATATACAAAAAGTCCAATAATTAACGAATAAATAACAGCAATAACCGCAGATTCTGTCGCTGTAAATATTCCCGAAAATATCCCCCCAACAATGATAACGGGCATAAGTAGTGCCCAGAAGGATTCTTTTAACGCGATTACAATCTCCTTAAATCGGGCTCTCTGTCTTTTTTCGAATCCTCTTTTTCTTGCAATAATATAGGAAACGATCATTAATGAACCGCTCATCATTATGCCAGGAAGGGCACCGCCTAGAAACAACTTACCTATAGACACACCTGCAAGACTCCCATAAATTATCATCGGAATGCTCGGAGGAATAATCGGACCTACCGTTGCACTGGCACCTAAGATTGCTGCCGCAAACCCTTTCCCATAACCTCTTTTTACCATAGTTGGAATTAACGCAGATCCAGTGGCGGCGGCATCCGCTACCCCAGACCCCGATACTCCACTCATAAAAACATTTGATACAACCGAAACATGTGCTAAACTTCCCCTTATATGCCCCACTAGCACTTCCGATAAGTGGATCAGGCGTTTTGTTATACCGCCTGCTTCCATTATCGTCCCTGCCAAAATAAACAGTGGAATAGCTAGCATCGGAAAAGAATCCAAGCCTAAGGCGAGTCTCTGTGGAATGGCCTGCAAAGGAATCGTATCTTGTAAAAAAATTGTTAGTAAAGATGCTCCAACCAGAGAGAATCCAACAGGAACACCAACAAGTAGAAGAGCCAATAAACAAATAATAAGTATAATAAGCATTTAATTGTTCTTCCTTCCTATGTTAGATTGCTATCCCTCTTGAAGGTGGTTTGGTAAAGATCTTTGATCGTATAAATAATTAATAGAAAACTTGATAATGGTATTGACAGATATATAAGCCCTGTTGGTATCTGTAAACTGGTTGTAGGCACGTTCCATGTTTGCAGAGTTAACGTCCATCCGTATTTTACAAGAGTGAAAAATAAGATAAGCAGCACCCCATGAATGAGAACATAGATTGTTTGATTAATAGATTTTGAAAATACATTTCCTATTAAATCAATAGCTATATGCTTTTTGTGTTTAAATGCCACCACAGTCCCTAGGAGCACTGACCAAATAAAAGTATATCGAGCCAACTCATCTGTCCAAACTAAGGCTAGTTCAAAGAATCTAGCAATAACTCCAAGGGCTACCGAGGTACACATGATGATAAAAAGGAAGCTGCTTAAAATCTCCTCGATATTTGTTATTAATAACTTCGCACTCTTCATACTTCAATCACTCCAAAAATGGTGTATACTCGTTATTTTTGAGCAGCAATAATTTTTTCGTAATATCCTTTTCCTACTTTATCCTCAAAAGATTTATAGGTATCCGCTGTTGCTTTTTTAAAGGCCTTTACATCCACTTCTACTACTTCCATTCCTGCATCTTTTAATTTATTTAATTCCTCTTCATTAGCTTTTAATTGGAGCTCTGACATATATTTTCCAGACTCACTCATTGCTTCAGTAACAATTTTCTTCTGCTTATCACTTAGGCCTTTCCACCATTGCAAACTAACAACTGGAAGTTCGTTTTGTGTCATATGCCCAGTCAAATTAACGTACTTTTGTACTTCATAAAATTTATTGGTATAAATTTGATTTATGGAGTTTTCTTGAGCCTCGATTGTCCCTGTCTTTAATGACATATATACTTCAGAAATATTCATCGGAGTTACGTTTGCTCCCATTATCCTAAATGGCTCTGTATGGGCAGTTGCATCAGGCGTTCTAATCTTTAATCCTTTTACATCTTCAGGTGTCTTTACAGGTTTTTTACTAGTTGTTACATGACGATCGCCTACCCACCATACTGCTTCAGGAAATGCAACCAAATTTACAGTTTCTGCTTCAGTGCCAATTTCTTTATAGGCATCTGTCTTCGCGAGTTTAACAAAAGTTTGATATTTTTCACGTTCATTATTACCTTTTATCACATATGGTAATGTTAATACAGAAGCTTTAGGTACAAAATTAGAAAGTACAGCAGACGAAGGAATTGTAATTTGAACAGTTCCTATTTGCGTGCTTTCAATTAGATCTTTTTCACTACCTAACTGTCCGCCAGGTATAACTTCAACTTCCATCTGACCATCCGATTTTTCTTTCACCAATTCTGCAAACTTTACAGCACCCTTATGAATAGCAGATTGATCATTTGTTACGTGAGCAAGTTTAATTTTCATTACTTCATCAGATTTTCCATTTGTAGAGTTTGAATTTGTAGAGGATTCCTGTGTTTCACTGCATGCAACTAAACTCAACATTAATAGAGAACTAGCAACAAATGTTAACGCTTTCTTAATCTTCATCCTTTTATCCCCCTAAATTTTTTTTACTTCTACTAATTGATTGGCATATTCCTTTTCCATTAAGCTAAGCTTTTCTACTCTGCGTCTGAATTCTTCAGCTGTGCTAAACTCTGCAGTTAAAAAGGAATGAACTAGTTCCTTCACTAAGGCTGGACCAATAATTTGAGCACCTATACACATTACATTGACGTCATCATGCTCAACACATTGATGAGCAGAATAAATATCATGACAAACCGAAGCGCGAATGCCAGGAATTTTATTCGCTGCAATTGAAGCGCCTACACCTGTTCCACAAACTAGAATCGCCTTTTCCACTTCGCCACTACGGACTTTTTCGCATACGACCTTTGTAATATCCGGAAAGTCGACTGGATTTGGATCAAAACTACCACAATTTGTTACTTCGTGCCCTAATTCTTTTAAAACATCAATCACATGTCCTTTTAATGGAAAACCTGCGTGATCCCCGCCAATTGCTATTTTCATTTTTACCCCACCCTTAATTTTTCTATATATATTTAAACGTTTAACTAAAATTTTAAAAAAATATTGTTAAACGTTTAAATAACAATGTTCAACACCCACATGATTTTCTTATTATCATGTTAGGGTCTAGATACTTAATTTCTCTTATTTCTGGACATGTACCCTGTATAGTATCTATCATCTTTTGGGCAGCATATACACCTAACTCAAAAGCAGGCTGTGTTATACCAGATAATGGTGGATCAACAACATCCGCCCATTCTGGATCGTCAAACCCATACAAAGCAATATCTTGAGGAATCTTTAAGCCCTGTTCTTTTATATATTTATATGATCCTAAAGACATAGAGTTATTAGAAATAAAAATAGCGTCTATTTTCATTTTTGACTCTATTATTTCTTTCGTTAATCCATAACCGCTTTCAATAGTGAAATCACCTTCTAACACAAGCTCATCATGGTAGGAAATAGCATAATCCTCTAGTGCTCTTTTATAACCGATATATCGATCCCTTCCAGTACTATACTGCATAGGCCCTGTAATAATAGCAATTTTTTTATACCCATGTTTAATTAAATGCTCAGTAGCCATGTAGGCCCCTTTAATATTATTCGTCATGACCATATTAGAAGGAAGATGTTCCGGACAGCGATTTAAAAAAACAAGGGGAACTTTTGCTTTCAATAAATCATCATAATGATTTCCTGCCCCTGAAGAAGAAATGATTAAACCATCTATCCTTTTCCCCATTAATACCTCTAGATATTCTTTTTCTTTCTCCACATCTGAATCTGTACTACATAAAAGAACATTATATCCTTTTTCGGACAATGTACTTTCAATTCCCTTTACTACTTTTGAAATAAAGCTATTTGAAATATCTGAAATCAATATTCCTATTAACCTTGATTGTTTGACCTTGAGACTTTTAGCGATTTCGTTGGGTTTGTAATTAAGCGCTTTCATTGATTCGTAAACCTTTTTTTTCAAATCTTCACTTACATGTTTAGTATTATTAATAACATTGGACACTGTTGCTGTTGATACATTAGCAAGTTGAGCAACCTCTTTCAGTGTGGCATCTTTCAATTTCTTCACCATCTTCTTTAGTTAATCGTTTAACTGAATTATATTGGGATTTTTATGTAATGTCAATAATTTTCAGAGAATTCTTTTAACTGATTTATCCGAATCAATTGAACTCTGTTAACTCTAATAAATAGATATTTAAAACATTACAATTTAGTTCAAATGATACTAAAAAGTATGTTTAGCAATGCTTCGTGCACAAAGGGTCAGCCCCCATCCTTTTTACAGTGATAGGGAGCTGACCCTTTCATCATTATCTCTGATACTTCGATAACTTGGAAGTTACGGATCCGGTCTGTCTTTGAGGTGTTTTCGCTTTTAAGTTGGATGCCCATGATATTTTTGAATCATATTTCTGGGTATGTTCCTTGTTAACTAGGCTTTGTAAACGCTCTTTATTCTTCTCAAGTGATCCCTCAAGAGCCCTCATCCGGCGGGTAGGAAATGAAAGTCCCGCTAAAATCGAGGTTATTGTGGGGTCTGAATCTGAGATATAGGTTCCTTCGAACAATTCAAGAGGTTCTCCCACCCTTTCAAAAACCAATGGGACATTAACTAGCTTTGCCATTTTCTCTGGACCTTCATAAATTAAACCTGCTCGAATCACACCTATTGATTCAACAGGACAAAATATCGAGTTTCCCCAAGATTGTTCAATTTTACTAGCTACTTCTGTGGTCGTTTTAGCGTCTGTAAGCGTGGTTGAAGATATAATCGTGACGCCTCTTGTATTCAATATATTCATAAGATCCGTTTCATCGAAGTTTCCGTAAAAGGAACTTTTTTTCGTTACTTTCAGTACGTTCTTAATGGCCTCCATGACTTGATGATTAGAAGAAAGGTAGATTTCATGTTTACTGGATTGTGGGTTCAACTTGCGCATCTGATCATTGTCTACAAGGAACACAGATGAAAGCGAGTCAATCTTAGAGATTTCTTCAATACATTCAACCGCATTGATTCGATTACCGGCCAATACATTACGATCAGGCACAATCGCAATAGCACCTATGTTGACACCTGGGAGTTGGTCTAATAACAGATCTATTAATATCGGGCTCATACCTGATCCAGTACCACCGTCCGTAGAAAAGGCCACCAACAAAAGCTTTATGTTCTTAAAGGACCGCTGTACAAAGTCAATGATCTCTTTATAGTTTTCATTAACCGCTTTTAATCCTATTGATCGATCCTGCCCAGCACCATTATACCCTGGGACGAAATATTTCTTTTCCACACTCGTGTTTACTAAGCCGTCTCGTTGGTTCGTATTGATAAGCGCTGTTTCAAAGCCCATACTTGATGCTATTTCCGCTATATTCCCGCCTGCTTGGCCTACGCCCAAGATTCCAATTGATTTCACTAAATCCCCTCCTCTTCTTTTTAAAATAATACTCATATTTTAGTAAATTAGACTTTTTCATATTAAATTACATTAAAATAGTTAGAAAAGAAAAACTGGGCAAAAACCTTTTTGTTTAGCGAATATCCGATAATTTGTAGAGCTGTTGCTAAGAAAAGTCTATTTATTCGAGAAGGATTGTTTGAAATTTATAAGTCCTACCAGCCTCAAGGTCTCCATTCATTTAATTAAACGTTTGATTAGTTTTTTCTGCCCTTGCGTACCATGCCCTCCAGCGACTTAATCAAACGTTTGATTAGTTTTTTCTGCCCTTACGCACCATGGCCTCCGACGTTTTAATCAAACGTTTGATTAGTTTTTTCTGTCCTTGCGTACCATGCCCTCCAGCGACTTAATCAAACGTTTGATTAGTTTTTTCTGTCCTTGCGTACCATGGCTTCCAGCGATTTAATCAAACGTTTGATTAGTTTTTTCTGTCCTTGCGTACCATGGCTTCCAGCGATTTAATCAAACGTTTGATTAGTTTTCTCAGCTTTTACATACCATGGCCTCCGACGATTTAATCAAACGTTTGATTAGTTTTCTCAGCCCTTGCGTACCATGGCCTCCAGCGATTTAATCAAACGTTTGATTAATTTTCTCAGCCCTTGCGTACCATGGCCTCCAGCGATTTAATCAAACGTTTGATTAGTTTTTTCTGCCATAAAAAAAGACCTTCCTATTCGAAAGGTCTAATGAGCATCGTAGAAAATTTTTGAATCATCATCCTAACTAAAGGGGTTGTACGGTCCGGTAATTCGTGTAATGGAAAAAATCCAGCATCAATTGTTTCTTCTCCATCAATTTTGATAGAACAATTCTTAATATCTTTTGAATGATAGGCAATCGTAACTGGATAGAATTCATCCCCATTTTCTAGTTTTCGGAAATACTGCTCACCCGAAAAAACTTCCACTAACTTAAGTTGCCCAATTTCAACGCCTGTTTCTTCAAAAACTTCCCTTCGTCCAGCATCCTCAACAGACTCCCCTAATTCTAACAAACCACCTGGAAGCCCCCAGACGCCTTCAGGTCTTTTTTGCAAAAGAATTTTTCCATCTTCATCAACCACACCCACAACAGTGCCAACTAAAATGAGCGGCCGGGTTCCAATTATTTCTCGTAACTCCTCAATATAGCCCATCATCAACCTCCAAATATTTCTCCATTATAAGTAATCTCTACATTCATTCGGGAAATGGACATCATTCCCCTCTGTTAATCGTTGAGAATTAGTATACTAAATCATCTATCACTAAGTAAAAATACAGTTCCCAACGAACGCTTTAATGCATCGGGGGACTGACCCCAAAAGTTGGTAATTAAAAACATGAAACAATGGGGCTGTTCTTTACGTCTTAGATATGAAGACATTTTTCTATACGAGAGGAATAGAGTTTTGAAGCTAAAACGAATAGGAAGTTTATTGTTTATCATTTCTTTTGCTATTATTATCATTCTTTTCTTTATGGAAGAAAATCCTATATCCGACTCAAATACAAACCAGTCTGTTTCTTTTCCGACTGAACTTCATCCAATTGTGAAGGAACGTAGCGATCAATTAATTCAACAATCCGCAAGTAAAGGAATCAGGGTCGTGATTACGGATGGCTTCCGAAGTGCGGAAGATCAGGATCTTCTATATCAGAAAGGCCGATCGACCGAAGGAACAATTGTAACGTATGCAAAAGGAGGAGAGTCTTATCACAATTATGGCCTTGCAGTTGATTTTGCGCTAAAGGATCCTTCAGGAAATGTCATCTGGGATATGAACTATGATGGAAATAAAAATGGGAAAGCTGATTGGAATGAAGTTGTAGACATGGCAAAGGTTTTAGGATTTGATTGGGGCGGAGATTGGGCTCAATTTAAAGATTATCCTCATTTACAGATGGATTTCGGTTTGACAGTTGCCGACCTACAGAATGGGGAGAGACCTGCTGACTCATCCATGACCGTAGATACAAATCTCGGCAAACCATGATTCACCCTAATACACTGCATCCCTAACGAAAGGGCAGCGTATACGTTTCGTATAAGCTTCAATTCAGGAAAAATACAATAAAACGCTCAGAGAGAAATTTTGCTCTGAGCGTTTCATTTATTAAATGGATATAAGCTAGAGTGTTAATTCACTGAATGAGGATCTTTACCAGATAGCTCATTAATTTTACCAATCCAATCCTTAAAGCTTCCAAATTCATGTGGATTGAAGCCGAAGTACTTCTTAATGAAGCGGACAGATTCACTTTCTTGCTCATGAAATACTCCATCTGCATAAATCAATTGCAGGAGTTCTGTTAAGACAATGTTTTTAGAGCGTTCGGATTGAAATACCGCTAACACATCCTCTATTGCATTACCTTTTATTTGATAATCCTCAAGTCCAACTTCCTTTTTAAACTTTTTTAATACAGTATGTTCATATATAGATAATTTGCCATCAATGGTTGATATCAGCGTAGCAAGTTCAAGAAACGCCTTTTTCTCCTCAGGCTTCAGTTCTGCTAAGAACAATACTCCACAACTCCCTTTAATCTTTGTACTATTTATACGAATGAAAACAAAATAAGTTCCCACTTGGCCCAAAAAAGGTGCCTGTCCCCCAGCATATTAATGCGGTAACGCAGCGAGGGTCAGGCACCCTAAAATGGATGCTCCCATAATCCTAGTTTTCCCTTTGCTGGGATCCACTCATCCAGTAATTTCATCTCTTTCACTTCCCAAGCATATCCACCTACTCGAAAGTCCCCGAGAAAAAAGTCATTTCCTTCTACGATTTTTCCATCCTCCAGGACAGCCCATGTTTGGTTATTCTCCGTTACTTTTATACAATTGACGAGTTCACAAACGGCAATAATTTTTCCGGTTGGAAGATTTTCAGTTGTGTATCCATGTTTACCTAGCAACTTCTGAATGGCCATATGATTGGATACAGCCTTATCAATTTTCAAACTAGTGTGAATGGCCATTGGGCCACGATAATTTGTCTTCCAAGACCTGGTTTCGTATTGGTTCTCTCTAAGAACAAAGAGACTTGCCCATGGTTGGATCATTGATAATACCTTCATATTAGTAGCCCCTTACAGATGAAAGTTGTTTTCTTTAGCTTATCCCTTTCAATAGCTACTATGACTAGTTACTTTCAACTGAACGATATCTGTAGATATTTTTACAACTAAAACAGGCTTATTTGAGACAGCTTTAAAATATATTAGCTGCTTTTCTGTAAACAAGTTCTCTAACAAGCTTTCAAATGAATATAAATGGGTATATAGAGATAGAAAATTTTCACTTAAAAGGAGATATGCCGATGGATATGGATGTTTGTATTTCTTGTGGAAAGGAATTGTCTAAATTTGAGAGGAACAGATGTGAATGTTGGGAATGCATGGACACGACTACTGAAGCCTATACAGAAGATGATTAAAATATGACAAAAGGTGCCTGACCCCCAGCGTGGTAATGCGTTAACGCGGCGGGGGTCAGGCACCTTTTTTTATTTTAGAGGTTGCCCTTCGAAGGCGTTTATATCTAGTGGTGCAGTAAGGAATTTTTTCACATTTGCAACAAATGTAGTGAACGGCTCACTTGTGTTGTGGCTTGCTACGGCATCTTTATCCCGCCACACTTCCACCATAGTAAAGATGTTTTCACTTTCTACATCCTTTTGAAGACGGTAGGAAATGTTTCCCTCTTCTGCTCTTGAGGCAGCAATTAACGGTTGAATTTCCCCTAGAAATTGATCCTGCATTGTTGGATTAATATGAAATGTAGCATGAATAATAATCATCGTTAAGTCATCCTCTCTCTTTTATCAATGATCTAAGCTCTTTCCTTACTTCCATTGTGCGACTTGATCAACTGGGAGCCGTACAGATGGATACCCACTATCCGCTGCTTTTCCGATGGAAATAAGCATAATTGGAACATATCGATCTTTATCTAAACCGAATGCTTCTGCAATTTGGTCTTTTTCATAACCGCCAATAGGGTTTGTATCATATCCAAACGCACGAGCTGCCAGCATTAATTGCATAGACACAAGTCCACCATCGACTAACACCACGTCCTTCATTTCTTCGCGTGAAATGTTCTCGTAGTAGCCTGCGAAAGAAGTGAGGATTCGCTCCTTAACATCTTGTGGCATATAACCTTTTTCTACGGCAGTCCCATAGATTTCTTCCGCTTTCTCAAAATTGTTCAAATCACCAAATACAGCAATGACCGCAGATGAAGTTTCCACTTGATTCTGGTTAAATTTAGCCAGTGGTGCTAGGGTGGCCTTTGCCTCAGGGGTTTCAATTACAAGGAAGCGCCATGGCTGCATGTTTACAGAAGATGGAGCCATTGTAGCTAACGTTAGGATTTCAGTCATTTCCTCATGGCTAATTTTTACGGATTTATCATAATTTTTAATAGACCGGCGACCTTTAAGAATTTGGTTAAAATCATTTATGAGTTGTCTTGATGCTGTAGCTGTAGTCATAGGTGTATTCTCCTCTTCTCTTTTTGTGAATGTAATATAATGTAATCTATTCTTATCTTGCCCAAGCTCTCGAACTTCCATGGGTTTTAAGTGTATTACTGTTTTTTATTTTATACAAAATAATCATATAATGTCTAAAGTGTTAACAATGGATTACTTTACTCCTCTTTTTCATTTTTGTAAACTAAAAAAACTTGGCGTTGATGTAAAGAAATTCCCAATTGGTTTATGTTATATTTTTTGATGGAAAGAGAGTGTGGACTATGAGAAAAATATCAACTGAAGATCGATTACTGATGAGACAATCCCATATTAAGAAGATCCTAAAAGTGATTCGGACTCAGGGATTCTTGTCTTTATCTATCCAAGAAATTGCTCAGTTAATGAACATGAGTCGAGGCTCTCTGTATAACTATTTCTCTTCAAAAGAAGACATCCTTATGGAGTTAAATGACTTTTGCATTTCCTATATTTATGAAGCAGGTCAAATGATTTCCAATACAGAGCTTTCCTATTCCCAACGTCTTCAAAAGGTCTTCGAACATGCTGTTTTTTCGGCTGCCTATTCCTCTGAAGTTTTCTTGAAAGACCTTCAAATCAGCTGCTTATCACTTTATGAAAAAAAGAAGCAGGCACGAAAAGAACAAATGGCAGCCATTCATTCGTTTTATCAAACTGGAATGGAATCAGGCTCCTTTAATGAATTAAATCCGGCACTTCTCATAATGCAAGACGAAACCGTCTTAAATAAACTAATCAATACCTCTTTTTTAATGGATGAGGAACTGACGTTAGAACGTGCTCTATATGATTACTACTTGGCGAAATGCTTCCAAGTGCTAAAACCCGAATTATTAGCAAACATGAATCACGAAGATATTAAATCCATGGTGAAAAAAATCCTACAAAAGCTTTCACCCATATTATAAAAAGGTGCCTGTCCCCCAACGCTTTAAAGCGATGGGGGACAGGCACCCTTTTTTATTTGCGTAATGGAAAGACGATGGTAACAGTTGTTCCTTTGTTGAGTTCACTTTTATAATCGGTTGAGCCATTCAACTCACGGATTAGTTTGTTGGTCACCATGCTACCCAAGCCTGTACCTTTTGTTTTTGTTGTATAGAAAGGTAGCCCGATATGCTTTAACTGCTCAGGTGTCATCCCTCTTCCGTTGTCTTCGATTTTAACTTCCACTTTATTCTTCATGTAATCTGCTTGAAGCTCAATCTTAATCTTTCCATGATCAATGATGGACTCGATCCCATTTTTGATGACATTCATAAGTGCTTGCTTTAAAAGCTGTTTATCTCCATTGATATAGAATGGCTGTGTATTTTCATAGTCGATGATGACATTTGAATACGAAGCAAGCGGTCTCAGTAGTTGGACACAATCACTTAAGACATCATGTAAGGAGACAACAGTTAATTGAAATGGTTCGGGCTTCGCCACTTTCAAATAATTAGTAATAATATTGTTCGTCCGGTCTAGTTCTTCAAGAATTAATGGGGAGTATTTCTTCAATTGCTCATCCTTTGTATCTGTACTTAAAAATTGAATAAAGCCTCTAACGGTTGCCAGTGGATTTCGAATTTCGTGCGCAATCGAAGCCGTAAGCTGCCCAACCATTGTCAGCTTATCCATATACACCATTTCTTCAAACTGCTTATTAATTTTTATCAAACTTTCAATCACAAAGATTAGGGCTATGGTGGTTAAATAAAAAGCAATAAAGTAAGTTAAATAAAAGTGTAATTCTAAAAAACGAACTCTAAAATACAGAATGGTAATATAAAGAACAAGATAGCAACCAACGACAATTGATCCTGCCGCAAGCCTAGCGTTTGCTTTTAAAAATAGCCGCCTCAATGCTAACGCACATAAAAAAGCGACAACGCATACTAGGATACCCGTTAAAAGAAACTTTCCACCAATGAAATATCGGATCAAACATGTGCTAACTAAAATAATGCTACCGGGGATCCAGCCACCATACAAAGTAAGGATGATGATAGCAACCATCCTTAAATCAAAATGCGTCTCTCCTAAGGTCTGAATAGGATAAATCATACAGAAAAGTGCACCTAGAGCTCCTACTAACCCATAAATGACTTTTTGTTTTAATGATATAGGAGCTTTAGATCGAAACGGTAAAAACAAATTCATATTAAAAGTAAAAGATAATAATATCGTAATATTTACAATCAGTGGTTTGATGAGAGTAATCAAGAAAAATCCTCCACATAAAATAGGGTGTACTCATATTTATTCTTGCCTTAGGCACAGACAAACTTGCATCATTATTGCGTCTATGTAAAATCATATCATAAAAAAAGGGGACAGTCCTCCACTGCGTTAACGCAGTGAAGGACTGTCCCCAAAATGCTCCAAAATGCTTATTACCAAACGAATAATCCAACAATCATTGCACTTAGTAAGGATACTCCTACACCGCTTACTAGTAGCTTCCACACATTCTTCCCAATGATATTTGATTTATCTTCACCCAAAATAGAGTTAAACGTGCCATAAATCATACCGACTGTGCTAAAGTTAGCAAATGAGGTTAGGAACGTGACCGCCACCGCAACCGTATGCGGAGCCAACCCACTGAGTTTACCTTTTAAGTCCATCATTGCAACAAACTCATTGGTGGCAAGCTTGATTCCCATTAACTGTGCCACATACATCGCATCATCTCCCCCTAAGCCAAGCAAAAAGGCAAATGGACTAAAGATAACAGAGAAAATCTTTTGAATGGTTAAGCCTTTCACAATGAATCCTAAGATTCCGTTTACACCAGCAGTTAAAGCTACATATCCAATGACCATCGCCATAATAACAATGACCATTTTAATTCCGACAAGCATGCTGTTAGATATAGTTGAAAAGAAATCTTTACGCTCTTCCTTAGAAGGAACATACACGATATCCTCCTCTTTACTCACTTCCACAGGATTCAGCATGTTAGCAATCAAAAGCGCATTCAAGCAATTCAACGGAATCGCCACGAATACATAGGTTGCTGGAACCATCGTTAAATACGCCCCAATAATTGAACCGCTAATACTGCTCATACTCATGATTCCAAACGTTAATAAACGATGTTCTTTTAAAACGACCATTTGTTGGCGGATGACAGCCAGTGCCTCCGTATTTCCAAGAAACATCATTTGAATGGAGAAGAAACTCTCAAGCTTTGGCAAACCGGAAATTTTCGAAATAACCCAGCCCACCTTATCAATAATCCATGTTAAGATTCCGAAATAGGTTAAGATATCAAAGAACGTAATAATGAAAATAATCGGCATTAGGGCACTAAAAAAGAAATCTACATGTTCATTCGCCATAACAGATGGGAAAACAAAAGAAATCCCTTCATTAGCACAGGCAATTAACCAGGTAAAGAAAGAGGCAATTTTATTAATAATCCATGACCCAATTTTCGTCGATAACATAAACCAGGTAATCGCCAACTCAGCAACCAACAATGTCAAAATGGACTTCCACTTTACGTTTCTTTTATTAGGTGAGCACAAATAAACAAGGCCCATAACAACTAGTACTCCAACTACATTCAACAAAAAATACAAGCTACTCACTCCTTTTGTTTATCATTTCCCAAAACCTTTATTTCCAATAGAAAAAGTCCTTCCCTTTTCAGACCTTCCGCCACCAGACAGAAAGCATGAAAAAGTAAGGACTGTTGTTTTAACAGAATTAATTCATCTAAGTCAACCCTGACAAAAGACTACGTTTCTTCATACTTCCTTGTAGTCCGGCATTTTACGGCAGCCAGGTAGAAACTATCAGACCAACGACACTGATATTATACAAGGATAACAATGTTATAAATATTTAAGGAATAGATAACATTCTAATTCAGGTTGTGTTTTGCTTCAATAGGTTTCATAAATGTTGTAATTATTATACTTATAACAATCTTAAGGCAACTTTATCTATTTCTAAAAGGATACAAGCCTCTTTTTGTTGTTCTTATAAACAAGCACTCCATGTCACGCATACTATATTGTTGAACAACCATTGACAGGGGGTGAATCTCTATGGGACATGATCACGGTAAATGTCATTCTCACTGTAGCATTTTTGGTGTTTTCCTTGGATTTTTAACTGGTGTGATATGGTTGCTATTAGCAGTTTTAGGGGTTATTTCAGATTTCTTCGAATTACTTGAACTAGGATATCTTGGTCATATTTTAAATATCCTTATTGCGTTAATCGGCTTCCTAGCTTTTCTTTTCTTTGGGTTATGCATATTTAAGAAAGCTGCGCGTTATTGCCGGTAAAAAACAGGCTGGAAATGGATAAAACCTCACTTACTTTTGATACGGTTCACCATAATGCATCAGTATGATGTTCTTTTGGATATTCAGATATACGCACTCCCATTTAAATAAGATGACTTCTTCTGAATCAAGGAACCAGCAAAAGTAAAATAAGCGGAGATTTTCCGGTTAAATGAAGAATGGAGCTCGTTTTCGGGTTATATAAGCGGAAATTTTCCGGTTATGCAAAGCAAAATTTCCCATTTTCGCATTTTTCGAGTCAATAGGCGGAATTTCTCCGTCTATTTTAGCTTTTTTTACTACAGGAATGCTAAATAAGCGGAATTTTTCCGTCTATTTATCAGATTAGTGAAGTGAATGAAGTTTCGTAGAAACCATAAATGAAGAAAAAGACATACGTCAATTCTTGGGCATTAAACAAGAAAGCACCCGAAAACGGAATACTTTAGAATTCAAGCACACTGCTTTTCTAGTTTTTAATATTCACTTTTTCCTTTGCGGAGTTATCCCCGAACCTTTTCATAATCCGGCTCGACATGTACATGAACATCATAGACACCATAATCTCTCATCAAAACTTTTTCTACACGGGTGGCAATGTCATGTGCGGCACGAATATCTAAAGTGGACTGAACGAGGATGACCACATCTATGACTTCATTATTGCCGTAGTTTCTTCCTTTCAATTCTTTAATGCCTTTCACGCCATCTAGTTTTGTAATGACTTCCTGGTAGAGCTGGATCTTTTGTTCATCGAATCCATCTGAAAGTTCATGAGAAGCTTGCAAAAAGATGTCCCAAGCTGTTTTACAGATCAAAACTCCGACAATAATTGCTGTTAATGTATCAAGCCAAGGCATATGTAATTGTGATCCAATGATACCCACAGCCGTTCCTATACTTACCCATGCATCAGAAAGATTATCTTTGGCAGCGGCCATCACGGCTTTGCTATTAATTCGTACCGCCAAATTTTTATTATAAAAATAAACACCTATCATAATGACCGCAGAAGCTACCCCTACATAGGCAGCTAACATATCAGGGGACTCATTCCTCCCCTGAAACATAGAGGGAATTGCATCCGTCAACACCTGGATACCAACCGCAATCATAATAAACGAAGCCACCATGGAGGCGATGGTCTCACTCTTCCAATGGCCATACCCATGATCGTTATCAGGCGGTCGTTGCGATATTTTTAACCCGATAAGGACAGCAATTGATGCAATAATGTCTGTTGTATTGTTTAATCCATCCGCTCTTAATGCAGCTGAATCACTCAAATATCCGATAACTAGTTTTATGGCTGATAAAATAAGATAGGCAACAATACTAACCATTGCGCCTCGTTCCCCTAATTTAAGGTCTTTATATTTTTGGTCATCCATTCTCCTGACCTCCCCACAAATTCCTTCCATATCATATCAACCATGTTATGGGTGGGTCTAGAGCAACCTTTTTGCGTGGACTTATAGAAGTAGCCTTTAGATAAGAATGTTTCATGAGGGAAAAATATTTTTAAAGAGATTCATAAAAAAAAGACCAAATTGTATAGTGGTCCCATTCCCTCTATATTCTTCAATTGTCTACTATCTAGGATGTGGATTACCACTCGTAAGATGCGCATCAAACATATCAATAATTTCAAGGAATCTATCAGCTTCACGGAAGACATGATCGGCTAAAAGTGGATGAATGATACTCTTAATTTTACATTGCTCAATTAGATCACGTGCCGTTTTCTTGAAGTCCCGAAGAGAAGAGACTGACACACGATTTTGATCCAAGAATTGATCTAAAAGAGGAACCGTTTGAGATTGTGGCTTCATAGATTCTAAGTCCCTTGCTTGATACAATAATTGATCAAAGTCATTGCTGAAATTCCGAGCCATATCAATTAGCTTCCTTTCCGATGGATCAAGCAAATGACCAATAAATTTAGCGTGGTCTGCCATAATCCTTAAAAAGAAAACATTTTCTTTAATAATTGCATCCGGAAGAGCGTTCAATTTACCTTCATTTAATTCAATTAATCGTTTTCTAAAATAGTTAGCCTCCCTACTTGTATGGTCAACTAGCAGTGGATAATTATTTGCCCCTGGCATTTTACATGTGAGAATCAGCTCTAGTACTTTTCGTTTAAAAACGAAAATATTGGTTGCAGCTTGTTGTACTTCAGAATTAAACCTTCTTATTTGTTCTGGATCAGTTTGATTAGTAAAGGCATGTGCTGTTTGTTCAATGTGTTCAAACAACCGGTAAAATTGATTAGCCTCTTGAATTAATTGAGTATCCTCTGCTCTAAAACCTAAACGAAGAAATAAAGAATGCTCTTTCATGATTCTAGACCAAAATCGAATTTCATTTAACGATCGCTCAACAAACATTAAAGATGTTACGCCCGTATTAGCATGTAATGTATTCTCATCCCCAAGCATTCGTACCCCTCCAAAAAATAATGCATTCGTTATATTCATATTAATAACGCCCTATAAATATACCGATACCAATAGTTCATTGTAATAGCATTAATTAAATTTCCTTTTATGAAGGAATTAAGCGGCATTCTATTTGCTATAATGAGAATGATAGCTGGCTTAAATTATGATAAGAAAGGCATTTTATATGAAAAAAAGATTACTATTTGTAGCGACTGGAACTTTGCTTATTTTCCTATTATTATTTAGTACATATAAATTAATGAATTCAAGAACCTTTCAAGTTTTTGGGGGATTAACGGATAA
Organism: Neobacillus phoenicis; assembly: GCF_047302305.1. Lineage (NCBI taxonomy): Bacteria > Bacillati > Bacillota > Bacilli > Caryophanales > Bacillaceae > Neobacillus > Neobacillus phoenicis. Next base: position 5,317,496 of record NZ_CP154847.1, read on the forward strand.
GGTGAATACCAACCAAAAGGTAGTTGCTTTAACCTTTGACGACGGCCCTTCTAAAAATGTGAATTCTATTCTTCCATTATTGGAACAATACAAGGCAAAAGCTACTTTTTTCCTCATTGGTCACGATATGGAACAGTACCCAAAGGAAGCGGTAAAAATAGCTTCCGCAGGGCACCAGATAGGAAATCACACTTATTCGCATAATCGAATGGTTTTCAAAACGCCGTCCTATATTAAGAAAGAAATAGAAACAACAGATCAACTAATCCGTGAGGCAGGCTATAAGGATGAAATTGATATCCGGCCTCCTAATGGTAAAAAACTCATTGGATTCCCTTATTACCTTAGCAAGCATCATAGAGACACCATCATGTGGAATCTTGAACCAGATAGCTTTTACACCTCTGCAGATGATAAAGTGAATTATGTGAAGAAAAATATAAAACCAGGATCGATTATCTTGATGCATCCGATGTATGACCAAACTGGTGAAGAACTCAAAGCAATAGAGGGAATATTAAAAGCACTTACAGATCAGGGGTATACCTTTGTAACTGTAAATGAGCTAGAAGAAAAATAGATATTTTATTTAGGGTATTTCACATAAAAAACTTTGATTATCTTGAAACCTTCTAGTTGCTTCACACGTATATTCATATAGGCACTAATGTTAATTTGATAATAAAAATAATAATAGATGGGTGATTTATAGTGGGCTCTACAATTTTACTTATAGGAAGTTATGCTTTTGAAGCATATTATTGGCTTATTCTCATATCAATCTTTGGTTCCTGGTTTCCACAATTTCAAACTTCAAAAATTGGCGGGTGGGTTTACAAGCTAGTTGAGCCATATTTAAGTCTCTTTAGACGGTTTATTCCTCCTCTAGGACCAATTGACTTTTCACCGATCATTGCCTTATTTGTTTATCGCTATCTCGGAGGCTTTGCGATGGAAGGACTACGCCTTTCCTTGAATACGATTGGTATATAAGACTTTGGGCGAACAGTGCCGTACTGTTCGCTATTTTTTTTGCGGTGATGTTATCTTTAGAAATGTTAAATTTGCTTTACCCTGTAACCCAAAAATGACCAATTACGTCAAAAATAGTATACATCGTTTTAAGAGCGTGTTTGGTTATGTCATGGCATTATGTAGTAATTGGAATAATTGGCTTCCTTGCAGTCATTACCTTAGAGGACAAAGCAAGAGAATTCCTATTAAGTAAGGGAAATAAAATACCCAAAGTAATACAGTTCCTTCTTGCATTAGTCGGGGCCGGTGCTATTTCATTGGTCATCTTTTATATAAGACATATGAGCAATTAATGTCACAAGGCTGCCTTACGACCATAAAAATAGACCTTCCATTATGGAGGGTCTATTTATCCTTGTTTTATTGTCTTTAACCCTGATTTACAATTATACATATTTCGATCCGCAATAATTAAAAGTTCCTTCATTTCACAAGCATCGCTAGGATAGACAGCTGTTCCGATAGAAACAGAAATATCCATCCCCATTTCTTTGGATAATTGATACAAACCCGCTTCAATCTTTTTCGAAATGGCATTCGTTCTTTTCGAGTCTGAGTACGGCGATACAATAAGGAACTCATCTCCGCCCCATCTAGCCACAATATCTTGCTCAGTGGTGCTATTTAAAAGAACTTTGGTAATCCTCGTAAGAACCATATCCCCGATTTTATGCCCATACTGATCGTTTATTTGTTTAAAGTTATTGCAGTCAATTACTGAAATCGTTAAGTTACCTATCTTTTTATCCATTTTTGCTAAAAGCTTTGGGGCACTTTGTGAGATAAAACGCCGGTTATATAGACCTGTCAAAGCATCTTTTTGTGAAAGAAACTTAGCTTTATCATATTGAAATCCCAACCACCAAAAAAACGGTGAAAGTAAGGGAATAAAGACTAAGTCCCATTTATATTGACCATTTTCAAACATAAACACATAAGAACCTTCATAATCTATTAAAAAATAAAAAGAATGCCAGCCTAAAACTAGAGTGATATAAATGATAACAATACAAATTCTCCCCGAATAGCTCATCTGGCACACCCCCCATTTTTTCATATGCTAATTTTACTATAAAACAGGAAATTTGTTACACTTTTTCCTTAATCCATGAAAAAATTATTCTATTTAAACCGACAAAAATGGACAAGTTCTTTTCTATTTCAAGCTGGCTGATTAATCACTTTTTAGTAACACATAAGAAAATCTTATCATAAAAGATAAAAAAATATATATTTTATTAATCAACCAATCGAGTTATGATTATTTACAGAAAAAGGATTATAAGAAAAGAAGGTAATCAAATGAGAGACAGTAAGTACTGGAATATCATGATCTCTTCCACTCTATCTTCACTAGGCAGCTCTATGTATTTTATAGCCGTTGCTTGGATTTTATATAAGATGACGTCCAATGCAACTTATACAGGGTTGATGGTTGGCATGGGATTCCTCCCTGGAGTGGTGCTTAATTTAGTCTTCGGAGTAATAGTAGACAAACAGAATCGTAAGAAATTGACGGTCATATCACTTGGTATTGTCACCAGCGCCATGATCATGCTTCTATTAGCTATGACTGGAAATATCCTTAAACCATGGATGATTATCCTTGTGCATATGATTGTTCAGACCTTTTCGTCCTTGTTTAGAACGGCACAACAAGCCTTTATCACTGAACTTTATAAGAAAGAGGACATCCCTCGTATCTTCAGTGAAACAGGTTCGGCTGTATCTGTTGGCGGCTTAATTGGAACCTCATTATGCGGCGGTATGTTAACTATTTTTCCAGCCAGTATCGTCATGCTATTTGTTTGTCTTACCTTTGCAGTTGGCACGGTGTGTATGATGCTAATTAAATTTGTTCCTAGAGTAAGTCATTCAAACAGCAGTTTCAAATCTGGCTTAATCGATTTAAAGGACAGTTTTATCTATGTTCATAAAAATCGGCTGATGTATTCCTTACTATTAATTATGTTTGTTGGCCAGCTTGTTGTTCATACTTGTGCCGGTATGTTATCGGTGTACACAAGTTCGCACTTACATGGCACAAGTACTCTATATGGAATTCTAGAATGTGCGACTTCCATCGGGGCCATTATTGCAGGTGTAACAGCAACCTCCATTTTGTATAAAAGCAAAAACTACGTTACGGGTCTGTCTTTCGGGATTACCTCCGTTGGTTTGTTAATGATGACTTTTACTAAGGATAATTTTGCCGCTTTTATCGCGATTCTCTTAATTGGATTAGGTACCACTTGGGTCCGAGTATTGATGCAATCCGTTCAACAGGTGTATACCGAACCGGGCTATTACGGGCGGATGGCCGCCATGAGACAAACTATTAATCAAGGGGCCGTTACCATCGGTGCTCCGCTTCTAGGCTGGATTGCCGAACATCATGGGGTGAACAATGCCTATGGTTCTCTATTAATTCCGGTTTTAGCCTTAATGGGATTCTCCTTGTTTTTTGCCACCCAACAAACATTTAAGAGTGTAATTGGGTCCATGTTGCCACAGAGTCAGAACGTGAAATAGACTTTTTTCTTAAAGAGTATCGTCGGATTTTTTGATTCGCTGATAAACTGATCGGATTCGCTGATAAACCGCTCAAATTCGCCGATAAACCATAAAATTAAATAGAGGCAGCAGGGATCGAGCCCCCCTGCTGCCTCTATTTTTTATTTAAGGAATGATAATCTCCAGCATCCCTTCTTTATTGGCCACCTCGACCACCTTGTCTACAAACAAATAAGGCGTATCAAACCTATCTTGCTTTTTGATATCCGCATAACTATTATTAGCAGTCAGCACCGGGAAAACGGCGTTGGTCTTTTTAAATAGATTTTGAGTTACCTCGATTTCTGCCATTAGAATGACTTGTTTATTGGATATCGCGAAGAATAGTTTGCCAATCTCTCTTTCACTTTCATCCACAATAAATATCTGTTGCAAAATAGAAATCAAACAAGTAACAAAATCATTTATCCTATCATTAGCCAATGCCTCTAACTGGCAATCAGCTAAAACCTTATTCAATCCCGCCTTGATTTCCTTGAAGGAAAACACATCTTCAATTCGAAGCGCCGCTTTTGTCCTACCAAGCCCTTCAAACTTTTTCCTCGTCTCAAAAAGATATTCCTTGATCGAACCATTATGCTGGCCACGACTCAAAACAAATTCAGTGACCTCATTAATCCAGCGTATTTCCTTACCTTGATTTCGGATCAGAAGTAAAAATCCATAGAGATCCTTCTCATCAAACGTACCTTCTGTCAATTTCTTATAGCAGTAATTTAGTAGTGATTGCTCTTTCATATCCATTTCGTTTTCTCCTAGATGTCATGTTATACCCTATTGTACATCAGTTTGCATAACAAACAACGAATTTCATGGATAAAAGACACTCAAAATTCGTTTGACCATCCAATGAGATGGGTATCGAGAGCAGTAGGAAGATAACATTTACATAGGAGGGAAACGTATGGAAAATAAGAAGATGGCGCAATTACAGCAATCAATAATCGACAATGAGCAAAAAGCTGGTTTAACTACTAATCAAGGATTGAAAATGGCAGAAGACGAATTTTCTTTAAAAGCTGGTCTACGTGGTCCTACTCTTATGGAGGATTTTCACTTTCGAGAAAAAATGACACATTTTGACCACGAACGGATTCCAGAACGCATTGTTCATGCACGCGGCACAGGAGCTCATGGCGTCTTTCAGCTTTATGAATCTTTACAAGAGTACACAAAAGCGGATTTTCTTACTGACACCTCGAAAACAACACCAGTATTTGTACGAATCTCAACCGTACAGGGGTCTAGAGGATCAAGCGATACCGTTCGTGATGTCCGCGGATTTGCAACCAAATTTTATACGGATGAAGGAAACTTTGATTTAGTTGGGAACAACATGCCTGTATTCTTTATCCAGGATGCCATTAAATTCCCTGACTTTGTCCATGCACTTAAACCGGAACCACATACTGAAATCCCGCAAGGAGCCAGTGCTCACGATACATTTTGGGATTTTATCGGGCAAAATCCTGAATCTGCCCATATGGTCATGTGGGCAATGAGTGACCGGGCGATTCCACGTAGCCTGCGTATGATGGAGGGATTCGGTGTGCATACCTTCCGTCTTATCAACGCACAAGGGAAAGCACATTTTGTAAAATTCCACTGGAAACCTGTCCTTGGTATGCATTCTCTTGTCTGGGACGAGGCACAAAGAATTGCCGGCAAAAATCCTGACTTCCATCGTCAAGATTTATATGAAGCCATCGCAAAAGGCGATTACCCTGAATGGGAACTGGGTGTCCAGTTAATTGCCGAAGAGGATGAATTTAAATTTGATTTTGACATCCTAGACCCCACTAAATTATGGCCTGAAGAAGTAGTCCCTGTAAAAATCGTCGGTAAAATGACATTAAACCGCAATGTCGACAACTTCTTTGCCGAAACCGAACAAGTGGCTTTTCATCCTGGCCATTTGGTACCTGGGATTGATTTTTCCAATGACCCGCTTTTACAAGGTCGATTATTTTCCTATACAGATACCCAACTTTCTCGATTAGGCGGACCTAACTTCCACCAGATTCCGATCAACAAACCTGTGTGCCCTTTCCATAACAACCAGCGTGATGGCATGCACCAAATGGCTATTCACCGTGGTCAAACAAGCTATCATCGAAACGGTTTAAATGCCAATCAACCGGAGCCAGTGCCTGTCGAGCAAGGAGGATTTGAGCATTATCAAGAAAAGGTGGATGGACGTAAAATCAGAGGACGTAGTGAAAGCTTCTTAGACTTTTACTCGCAAGCGAAATTGTTTTATAACAGTCAGGCTCCCTATGAACAGCAGCATATAAAGGACGCTTTTAGCTTTGAACTTGGCAAGTGTCATTCCGATTTGGTTAAAAATAATGCGGTTGCGCTTCTCAACCGTATTGATCGAAACCTGGCCCAAGAAGTCGCTGAAAATATTGGCGCAATCTTGCCAGAGGAAAACCTCGAAGTCAAATCCGATAAAAAATCACCGGCACTAAGCATGGCCAACACCATCAAAAAAACAGACACAAGAAGTGTAGCTATTCTAGTAACTGGCAATCCTGATACCGACCAATTAACAGAATGGATTAAAACGTTAGCCCAGCATAACCTGAATTATAGTATCGTCGCTAACAAGATTCAGCCATTAAATGCTGTCTTAAAAGTAACGGATACCTTTGATACCGTTGATTCCAGTCTATTCGATGCAGCCATCTTAATAAGCTCCGAAGCCAAACTTCCAGCACCTGCTTTGGAGTTTGCGGAAACAACTTACAAACACTACAAACCATTGGCGATTTCTTTAAGCGAACGTAATGCATTGAATAACAGCCGTCTACAGGTCGATGAGGCTGGTGTTTTTGACTTAGCCACAAAAGATATCCACTCATTTATTGATGGTATTGCTCAGGCTCGTTTCTGGGACCGTATGCTTTAATTTTTGAAAAATTTTAGCCCTAACCTTTTATTGGTTAGGGCTTTTCGTATTCATCTGCATAGGACTCGTTTTTAAAGATAAAGCTAAAACAAATATATGTCCGTTAAAACGAGGTCTTTATGATAACCGTTTCACTATTCTTTTCTTTCACCTTAATCGGGATTATTTCTTTTTTTACGCTAAAAAAAGTCAATCATCCTTTAACGCTTATATTTCTATTGATGGTGATTGAGTTTTTATACACCAGTTTTATCTCTGTCATTGTAGACAATGCCAAGCTATGGACTGTCACAAAGAGTACCAGGTACCTCATTATGTTTCGCGTAACGGAGGTGGTAGTTTTCCCATTACTGCTTCTTTGGTACATAGAGTCGGTTAAAAGAGTGTCTACCTTGTCAAAAAAACTGCTTATAACTGTAATTTGGGTAGGTGTTTTAGTGGGAGTGGAAACGATTTTAATCCATATTCATCTATTCACCTATGAAAAATGGAAAGTATGGGGGTCCATTATTGTATGGTCCACCTTTCTATTGTTCCTCCAATTCCTGCAAGGAATTTTTAGCAGAATCCTTTTTTATGAGGGAATTAAACAATGACAATTTTACCTTTGCCAGAAAAATTCGATCAAAATGAATGGTTTATTCTCTTTCATATTTTTGCTTTAGTGTTCTTATTATATAAATTACCCAAAAGGTTTCCACCCTCTATTACCATCTTACTGCTAATGTTCACCATGACTGTAGCACGGGTAGTTGATCATTTGATAGCCGGCCCACATATTGATTTATACGACATCATGGACTCGGGTGACTTTGAACTTTTTGACCTACTATGCTATGTGCCTTATGCCCCTTTTGGATATGTGTTCATCTATCTCTATGACAAATTTCAACTTAAAGGGGTAGGCCTTATTTTTTATATCGTTCTATTTTCTGTTGGAAGTATTGTCTTTGAATGGATGACGGGTTCAAGCTATATTAGCTATTTAAAATATAGCAGCTGGAAGCCCATTTATTCCGTACCAATCTACTTAATCGTCCAGCCTTGTACGATCCTATTTTTCCATTTAATAAAATCAATTCATGAAAAATCACTAACCGTAGTAGAGTGAACAGGAGGTTATACTTATGAATCTAGATGATATTATCATTGATCGTGAAAAAATGAAGGGTATTGTGCACACCACGCCCCTTGACTATTCCAAGACATTTAGCCGACTCTCACATAATGAAGTCTATTTAAAGCTGGAAAATCTTCAAAAAACAGGCTCCTTTAAAGTGAGGGGCTCTTATAATAAGCTGGCCTCCCTTTCAAAAGATGAATTAAAAAAGGGAGTCGTTGCCGCTTCTGCAGGAAACCATGCCCAAGGGGTTGCGTATTCAAGCCAAATGTTAGGCGTTCCTTGTAAAATTGTCATGCCCAAAGGCGCTCCTCTTAGTAAGATAGAAGCCACTAAGCAATATGGAGCCGAGGTTATTTTAGAAGGTGCGGTTTTTGATGATGCCCTTGCGTATGCAATACAACTGAAAGATCAACTGGATACTACATTTATTCATGCTTTTGATGATGAAGCAATTATTACTGGACAAGGAACCGTCGGATTAGAAATCCTTGAACAACTCCCAGAAGTTGAGGCCATTATTTGCCCTATTGGCGGCGGCGGACTTATAGCCGGGGTTGCGATGGCGGTGAAGGAGAAGAATCCTCATGTATCTGTTTATGGTGTTCAAACGGTCGCCTGTCCCAGCATGAAAGAGTCCATATTAGCGAATAAACCTGTAATGGTTCAGTCGTCACCCACGATGGCCGATGGAATTGCTGTTAAAAAACCAGGAGAGAAAACATTTGAAATTGTTCAAAAGTATGTAGATGATATTTATTGTGTCGATGAAATGGAAATTGCCCGAACGATGCTAATGCTTTTAGAAAGAAACAAGTTGCTTGTGGAAGGTTCAGGGGCTACTTCCCTTTCCTCCCTGCTTTTTGAAAAGGTAAAGCTGAAAGAGAAGAAAGTGGTTGCCATTTTAAGCGGCGGAAACGTGGATATGAGTTTTATCTCAAGAATCATCGAACGTGGTATGGTCGAGGCAGGCAGGTATGCTGATTTTACCATTACCTTAAAAGATAAACCTGGTGAGCTTCAAAGAGTACTAAGCACGATTACTGATCTCGACGCCAATGTTCACTCTGTTAATCTACATAGGATGGGGAAAAATATCTATCCTGGCTTTGCCCAAATCGAGATTTCGATAGAAACAAAAAATCACGAACATATTGAACAACTGTATAATGCTCTATTAGAAAAAAGCTACAATGTAGTAATGGGTCAATACTAACGGTTAGTCGCAATATAAAAAAGGAAGAACTAAGCATGATACTTAGCTCTTCCTTTCTTCTGTTTTTAGATCTTTTTCACAAACTCCGATTTTAATTTCATCGCACCAAAACCATCAATTTTGCAATCAATATCATGATCCCCATCAACCAAACGGATATTTTTAACTCTTGTCCCCATTTTTAAGACAGATGAGCTTCCTTTTACTTTCAAGTCCTTGATGACAGATATTGTATCACCATCATTTAGGGCATTTCCATTGGCATCTTTTACAATCTTTTGATCTTCACTATTCTCGGTTCCAGCGTCGCCGCTCCACTCATGAGCACATTCCGGGCAAACAAAGAGGCTTCCATCCTCGTAGGTGTATTCCGAATTACATGTTGGGCAATTTGGCAAATTAGCCATACTGTTATTTCCTCCATTCACCCTAGTTCAATACAAACATTAAACATATTAGGGCGTTTTTCATATGCTTATATATTGTCACAGTCTTCTACTATCGACAAGCCTACTCAATCATATCAAAAAACGTACCTACTTATGGGACAGTTCACAAAACAGACAGAAGCTCTCAAACGAATGAAAGCTTCTGTCTCTATTGAGTATACAAAAATTTAAAGAAACCTTCAGAACGTTACCAGGAAATTTCCTTTCGATCCCTAAAAAATAGTCCCGTTCGTCCAACATTTCCAGTCGCCAGCCATACCGCCGTATCTGCTCCCTCTGCTACTGAACGCGTAGCACCTGATCCACCCATCTCCGTGCGAACCCAGCCCGGGCACATGGAGTTGACCAAAACGCCTCTATCTCGTAATACATCTGCTAATTGAATCGTCAAAACGTTTAAAGCTGTTTTGGAGAGGGAATAAGAAGGATACAATCCACCCAAATCCTCTATGGCCCCCATTCCACTGGATACGTTCACAATCCTTCCATCTCCGCTTACTTGGAGTAATGGGACCAAAACCTGGGATAAACGTAGCGGTCCATAAACATTTGTTTCCATCGTTTTTCGAACCGTGTCTAAATCAATGTCAAGGATGCTATTCTTACCATCAATATATATTCCTGCGTTATTGATCAAAATATCAAGCGATCCAAACCGTTCCTTTATATCAAGAGCAAGCTTTTGAATACTCTCTTCATTCGTCACGTCTAGAGCATAAAAATGCACATCTAAACCTTCCTGCTTTAATTGTTTATATGCCGCTCGCCCTTTTTCTTCATTTCGTGCTGTCATGATAACTTTTACTCCGAGCTGCCCGAGCTGTTTAGAAATTTCTAGACCAATTCCTCTATTCGCACCTGTTACAATAGCAGTTTTTTGATTCATTTCACACATCAACCTCCACTCTTTAAAAATAGGCTGTGTAAAGAACATTGTTGATTTTTATACCCTGTTGAATGGAGCGGAAGACACGAAGACTCCTGTGGGAGTATGGTTCAGGGGAGACCCCGCAGGCGCTAGCACCGAGGAGGCTCGCCGAAACACCTACGAACCGCTCGCGTCTGGAACGCAAATCAACAGACATGTTTAACAAAGCCTAAAAATAATGCCACGAGGATAGCCATATTCCTCGTGACCTTTATACTTATCTTCGATGATTATCAATTAATGAAAGTGTTCCGCTATCCATTTATCGAAAGTTTACACATTTGGTATGCTAATTCCCAACAATTTGCTGCTTTTACCACATCATAAGATTCGTCACTTGATTTCGCTTCTTGGAAATTTACAAAGAATCGACCGTTTTTCCTAGCTAATTCAGGAGAAGATGCCATCCACGCTTCCATCTCCCCTGCACTTTTTAACGAAGTGGCTTGCGGAAGTCGTGAAACTATGTGTCTAAACACCCATTTTTGAATTCCTGCCTGATGTTCGGAAATAGATTCTGGCACAAAGCCTGGACACATGGCATTCACCGTTATGCCTGACTCACTCCATCTGCGATGAAGCTCATAGGTAAACCACATCATAGCAAGTTTGGAATTCTTATAAAACACCATCGGCTGATAATATTTTTCGCCTTGAAGATTATTAAAATCAAAATCCACTTCTGGACCAGGTTTACTTCCTGGGATGTGAAGGGAAGAAGAAACATTGACAATCCGTCCAATACCACTCTTTTTAAGGTGCTCGAGCAACAAATGTGTAAGTAAGAAAGGAGCTAGAAAATTAACGCCAAAACTTAATTCATGTCCATCTTCTGTTCGTATCATCTCTTTAGAAGCTGGCAAGACTCCTGCATTATTGATTAAAATATCTAAATGGTCGTATCGCTCTTTAAACCGTTGAATACCTTGACGAATAGAACTCATAGAAGCTAGGTCCATTAACAGAATATCTACATGTTTGTTTCCCGTTTTATCTTCAATCCACGCTTTTGTTTGAATTCCTTTCTCCCTGCTGCGGCACACTATAACAATAGTAGCCCCTGATTTAGCAACCTCTAACGCGGCAGATCTGCCAATTCCAGAAGTGGCTCCTGTAATCATAACTATTTTCCCTTGAAGTGTATGCATGACAATCCCTCCTCACCTCCTGAAATTAGGATTTTATAAAAAAATGAAATCCATATAATCCTCCGAATACATATCCACTTTTCGGTATTCATTAAAACATTTACTCTTTAAACCAGTTTAGCTTATCTTCTATGATTATCAATCGATGAAAATGTTTCCCCATGCAGTGCATTCAGCACCGGCTCAGATGCAAGGAACTCATGTGGAAAGCCCAACTCAATTTTGCTTACTTCATTTAATCGTTCAAGATGCTCTGGTTCCAGTTTAAACTGAATACTTTCCAAATTGTCCTTCATCTGCGATTCTTTACGCGCGCCCACAAGTGGAATCATAACGCCACTTTGCTGGCGAACCCAGTTGATAGCTACCTGTGCAGGACTACGCCCTATTTCATTTGCAATCTCTACTACTGATTCTGCTATTAAAATATTTTTATCCTTTAACCTAGCACTATTCGGTGAAAGTCTTTTCAGATCTGTATTATTATTTCTGTATTTGCCAGTCAGTGCTCCTCCTGCCATCGGCGCCCAAGCGGTTACGCCGATATCAAAGGCACGGGCCATTGGCAAAAGATCCCGTTCTGGTGCACGCTGCATCAAATTATATTCGACCTGAAGACTAATAAATGGTGTCCATCCTCTTAAGGAAGCTAAGGTATTCGCTTGTGACACAATCCAGGCAGGAGTATCTGAAATTCCTACATATAATACTTTTCCAGCACGGACCAAATCATCTAACGCTCGCATTACTTCTTCAACTGGGGTAAGGAAATCCCATGCATGTAGCCACAATAGATCAATATAATCCGTTTTTAGCCTTTTCAAGCTTGCTTCAACCGATTGAACAAGATTTTTTCTGTGATTCCCACCGCCGTTTGGATCCTGCCTGCGAGTCGTTAAGGAATACTTCGTTGCCACCACATACTGCTCTCGCTTCGATTGGATAAATTCTCCTAAATAAGCTTCACTTGTTCCATTTGTATAGTTAACAGCCGTATCAATAAAGTTCCCGCCTGCTTCTGTAAAGGCATTGAAAATCTTTTGGCTTTCTTCTTTAGAAGCACCAAAGCCCCAGTCTTCTCCAAACGTCATCGTTCCTAAAGCCAATTCAGACACACGTAAGCCACTTTTGCCGAGTAATTTGTATCTCATATCTTTCTCCTTTTATCATTTAAGATGTAAAAATTATTTTAGTAATTCTGGCCTTAAAAGGCTCATGCTTATATCCCATAATTTTTTTGCTGACCTCTCGTCATCAGCTTCAGCAGTTGTTTTTGCTGGTTTACAATTAGAGAAAAACTTTCCGCTGACGCCTTTAACTTCAGATGATGAAGCTAAATAAACAGGAGTTTTTGCTCCTTTTTCCGTACTTGCAGACGTTAATTTGAAAATGCTCCTTAAAATCCACGGCAATTGATGCATAATGTTCGTTTTAATAATGCCGGGATGAAGGCTATTAACCGTAATTGGTTTTCCTTCAAGCTTTTTAGCCAATTCTTTTGTAAAAAGAATCAATGCTAGCTTAGTAGGACCCACCGCTTTAAAAAAGGTATAATCATTTTTCGTCATTAAATCATCAAAATTCATTTTTATTCCATTGTGTTTAGACGCCACATTAATGATCCTGCCTTCTCCACTAGCTTCTAGTGAATCAAGCAAAAGATGGGTTAATAAAAAGTGCGATAAATAGTTTGTCGCAAAGGTGGTTTCAATGCCGTCTTCTGTCTCGGATCTTTTAGGGAGGAATACTGCTGCATTATTAATCAGAACATCTAGCTTGTTAAACTTTTCTTTAAACTGATCTGCTGCTTGACGGACCTTCTGCTGGGAAGCAAGGTCTGCAATAAGTAAATGAACATGGTGGTTTCCACTTTGTGCAATAATGTCTTTTACGGCCTCCTGCCCTTTTTCCCTGCTGCGGCACAAGATCACAACAGTCGCTCCCATTTTTGCTAATTCAAGAGCAGTCGCTTTCCCAATTCCTGAATTTCCACCTGTAATTAAACAAATTTTATTCTTCATATTTTTTCCCCTTAGCGATTATTTTCTATGATTATCGATATTTGCATACATTTGTTGTTGTCCGCCAGCCAAGAAATCATGTGGAAATCCTAACGGAACCTTACTGACGTCATTTAGACGTTGCATATGCTCCTGACTAAGTTCAAATTCCAAGCAGCCCAGATTATCCTTTAATTGAGTTTCTGTTCTAGCCCCAATGATTGGAATAATCACACCACGGTCTTGCTGTTGTCTAACCCAGTTTAGGGCAACCTGTGCTGAACTTCTACCAATCTCCTCTGCAACCTTGTCTACTTCTCTTGCAATTTGAAGGTTTCTCTCATTAAGGAATTGATTATGCAGAGGGTTTGGAATATGCAGTCGTTTTTGATCATTGCTATTTTTAGTATATTTTCCTGAAAGAAGTCCCTGTCCTAAAGGTGACCAAACCGTAACGCCAATATCAGATTGCTTAGCCATTGGAAGCAGCTCTCTTTCAACCGTCCGTTCAATTAAGCTGTACTGTATTTGTAAACCAATAAACGGCGACCAGCCTCGAAGCTTTGCAATCGCATTTGCTTCTGACACAACCCACGCAGGTGCATCGGATATTCCAACATATAATACTTTTCCAGAGCGAACTAGGTCATCCATTGCTCTCATTACTTCTTCGACAGGGGTCAAGATATCCCAAAAATGAAGCCAAAGTACATCAATATAATCTGTGTTCAGTCTTTTTAAACTCGCTTCTACAGATTGGACAAGATTCTTCCGATGGGCTCCACCCGCATTAGGATCTGCAGGATTTAAGAAATTTAATGAGTATTTTGTTGCAAGTACCATCTCTTCACGACGGGATGCGATAAATTCACCAACAAATTTCTCACTTGTTCCGTTCAAATATATATTGGCTGTATCAATAAAGTTTCCTCCAGCTTCAACATAGGCTTCGAATACTTTTCGGCTTTCTTCTTTGGATGCACCGTAAGGGCCCCAATCTTCACCAAATGTCATCGTTCCTAATGCAAGTTCTGAAACTCTTAATCCGGTGTTTCCAAGTAATTTGTATCTCATGTTTTCTCCTCCTTAGGAATCTCACATTTTTTTGTAGCTTTTATAATTAATTCATTTAAGCCAGTTTCGTCATTTTTGCACTTACTTCCCAAAGCTTTGCTGACGTTATTTCGTCGTACGAAATTGGATTTGAATTTACCGGTTTTTTCTTTACAAAGTATTTCCCGCTTATGCCATCCACTTCTGGCGATGAAGCTAAAAATACAGAAGTTTCCGCTCCTTTATCAGGTGGAAGCATAAAAGGTTTCATTAAAGTCCCGAAGACTTTGAAAAACAACGATTCAGTATTTCCAAAATTCGTCCTTACCACACCGGGATGTAAACAGTTAACGGTCACTCTAGTACCTTGTAAGAGCCGTTCTAGTTCATAAGTAAACAATACATTGGCCAGTTTAGACTGATTATAGGCTTTTATGCCGCTATATTTCTTCCGTCCATCCAAATCATCGAATTCAATTTTCCCCATACTCTGGGCACTCGAACTAACGTTGACGATCCGTGCAGGAGCACTTGCCTTCAGTAAATCAAGTAGTAAGTTGGTCAATAAAAAAGCAGCCAGATGATTAATAGCGAATGTGCTTTCAATTCCATCTGTAGTGAATTCCTGCTTCCACTTCATGACCCCTGCGTTATTTACAAGAACATCTAAACGTGTATATTTTTGTTTAAATCGATCAGCTAATTGACGAATCGATTGTTGTGAAGATAAATCTGCAAGCAGTAACTCAATGTTTTCGTTTTTGGAAATTGATTTAATTTCTTTTAATGCGGCCTCCCCACGTACTTGATCAAAAGAGACCATGACTACTGTCGCTCCCATTTTTGCTAAAGCAATTGCAGTAGCTTTTCCAATTCCTTGGCTGGCGCCAGTGACTAAACATACCTTTCCATACATATCTTCCACAGCCTATTTCTTCTTTATTTTTCATTCTATTTCTGAGTCTCTGCACCGATATGTTACAAATAGATCTTCTTCATATATTGGAGCTCTCTCATAGTTGTTTGTACATACAATTTATTTTTTAAAAATTTTTTTATTCTTTATAAATACCAGATTATTTCATAATTCGATATTCATTATCATTATCTCTGTATGAGTCGACAGCAACAGTAGGTCTTTTGTTTTCGAAAATACCATAGGAATTACCGCTAATATCCTTAAATGTGTAACAGGGTCCATTTGGTATACCAATTGGTCCACTTTCTTCCTTCCAGCCTCTATTTCTTAATTCCATCACTGTGGAATCTAAGTCCTTCACTTCATAAATTGGCATGCATGTCGGTGGGGTTAAATGATCTGCAATTAATATTAGTGGTCCTTCCCCTATTTCAAACGCCGCTACCTTTGCTCCAAATCGATCGAAAGCCCAATGTAATTTTCCCCCAAGCACTGATTTATAATAGTTTAAATCAGATTCGAAATCTGAAGTACCTATATATAAATACATCAATTTGTTAAACGGAATAGAACTCATTGTAGACACCACCCTTCATGATCATTTCATTTGTCTGACTTAATGATTCATACTATCATTTCATCGTTTGTTTGTACATACAATTATATTAAGGCAACAATTTTGAAAAATCAATCATTCTACATAATTATTTTTCCTTCATAAAACTACACTTTTAGCGATTTGTTTATTAATGTAAGTTTATTTGACAAATAATATGGATTGATATAATTTGTATGTACAAGCAAAACGTTAGGGGTTTTTATTATGATAGATGATTTTTTTAACAATTGCCTGTATTTCACAGTGAATAAGCTTTCTCGCGCCATTACAAAAATGGCTGAAGATTCCTTTAAAAAAACGGGTTTATCTCCTACTCATGCATTTTTGATGATGCTGGTTATTGATAAGCCTGGCATATCGCAGTCAGAGTTAGCAGATGCTCTACATCTAAAGCCTTCTACTATTACTCGCTTTGTCGATAAGCTCGTAGAAAAAGGATTGATTGAACGAAAAACAGAAGGCAAGAGATCGTTAAATTTTCCGACGAAAAACGGAGAAGCGATCCTTAAAGATATTAAGGAAGGCTGGAAAATTTTATTTCGAGCTTACTCTGATGTTTTAGGTGATGAAGAAGGAAAAGTACTAAATAAATTAATCAACGAAGCAGGCAACAAATTAGAAAAGTAATAAAAAAAATCCTTTGACGAATAATAAATAATATTCGGTTAAAGGATTTTTTTAATATAACACTGAAGAAAAAATAGTTGACCTTAACTTTTATTCGTGATAATTTGTATATGCAAATGAAAAAAGGACTGAATAAAATGAATGAAGAAGAACAAGTATTAATTCATTGCTTATATTTTACGTCCAGCCGTTTTGCACGTAACATGACAAAATTGGCTGAAAAAACATTCGATTTTGGCGAACTTGCTCCTTCTTATTTGTACATGATTATGATTGTTAAATTCCATCCGGAAATCACGCAAAAAGAGTTATGTCAAAAGTTGTCCATCGCACCTTCTACAAGTACCAGGTTTATTGATAAACTAGAAAAACAAAAGCTGGTGACAAGAAAAGTAAATGGCAAACAAACGTTTATTTCTTTAACGGAAGAAGGAGAAAAAGTTTACAATCAGTTTCGAGTTTCTTTAAAGGAATTGTTTACAGGCTATTCTCAGATTTTAGGACGCGAATTTAGTATGAATCTAAGCAAAATGCTTAACGAAGCGAGCAATAAGCTAGAAGAAGAAATATAAATTTTTTTAACCTTTCATTTGCATATACAAATAAGTAAAACTGGAGGTCAGATCATGGCAGAAAAAGTAATGCTCATTGTAGGTGCGGGACCAGGGATTAGCTTGAGCACCGCCCGGAAATTCGGTAGGGAAGGTTTTAAAGTAGCACTCATTGCCCGCAGTTTAAAGGCTTTACAGCAATATGAAGAAGACCTGAACAGAGAGGGAATAGAAGCAAAAGGGTTTCCTGGAGATGCATCCTCAGAAAATTCGTTAAAAGCAGCAATTGATTCCGTTATAAAAAGGTACGGAAAGGTCGATGTTCTGTTATACAATGCGGCTATATTAAAACCAGGCAAACCAACAGAATTAAGTGTAGATGACTTAATTCATGAATTTAAAATCAATGTCGCCGGTGCTCTTACTAGTGTTAAAGAAGTTGTACCACATATGGAAAAAGGAACGATTCTTTTGACAGGCGGCGGGCTTGCGCTTTATCCCAACGCTGATCTTGCTTCATTATCTATCGGAAAATCAGGTATACGCAGTTTAGCATACAGCTTGCACCAAGAATTGAGCCCTAAAGGTATTTATGTTGGAACATTAACGATTAAAGGGTTTGTACAAGAAGGAACATATTTCTCACCTGAAAACATTGCGAATACATTTTATAGCATGTATGAAAATCAAACTGATACAGAGATTATGTTTGAAGAAAAGTAAAAATTTTTGAACTTACATTTGTATGTACAAATGTAAAAACTTCTATGAATGAATCTATAAATGAAACTAAAACTAGAAAGAAAAATAAGGACAAAAGGAGACTTTACTAATGAAAACTCTTGTAATTATCACTCACCCTAATCTTGAACAATCTAGAATTAACCGCACTTGGATGGAGGAATTGAAAAAACACGAAGAAATTACGATTCATACTCTTTATCAAGCGTATCCGGACGGGAAAATAAACGTAGCACACGAACAAAGCCTATTAGAATCACATGACCGAATTATTCTTCAATTTCCATTCTACTGGTACAGCACGCCTTCTTTGTTAAAACAATGGCAAGATGAAGTACTCTCTTACGGTTGGGCATATGGCGAAGGTGGCGACAAGCTTCACGGCAAAGAACTAGGTCTTGCGATTTCAACTTTTGGTCCAGAAGATTCTTACCAGCCGACTGGCTACAATAATTTTACCATGGAGACCTTAACAACTCCTTTACAGCAAACAAGCAATCTCATTGGTGCAAAATTCATGCCATTATTTGTATTGAATGGTGTTATGCATGTCTCAGATGAAGAACTTGCAGCAAGTGCAAAAGCATATGTAAATCACGTTCTTCAGCCAACAAAGGTAGAAGCTTAATTTAAAAACTCAATGAAGGTATTCCTGTGTTTCTTTGGAATACCTTCATTTCATCGAACATTTAAACTATGTTGCGTGTACAAACAACTGTAGAACTAAATCAGAAAGGTGATCAGAATGAAAACTTTAGTCATTGTAGCTCATCCAAACTTGGAGCAATCGAGAGTAAATAAAACATGGATGAATCGTCTTCAACAAGAAGAAAATGTAATGGTTCACAATTTATATGCACATTACCCTACATTTGTGATTGATGTAGATAAAGAGCAACAGCTATTATTGGATCACGATCGCATTGTTCTACAATTTCCATTTTATTGGTATAGTTCTCCAGCATTATTAAAGCATTGGCAGGATGTGGTTTTAAAATACGGCTTTGCTTACGGTTCACAAGGAAACAAACTGCACGGAAAAGAGTTCATGCTGGCGATTTCATCAGGCGGACCAGCTGAAGCATATCAAGCAGGCGGTTATAACCACTATTCCATGAGTGAGTTAACTCGCCCTTTCCAAGCGACTGCAAACCTGTGCGGCATGCATTTCTTGCCCTCATTCCTATTACAAGGAATGATGTCACTAACCGAAGAAAGACTTCAAGAAAGCTCCGAAGCACTCGCTTCTTACGTAACCAATCCAAATTTACGCGCAGGTCGCTAAACGTACTTCGTAACATATCTAGTATTAAGAAATGAAATCATAGTCAGTAAATGTATAACGACTAAAGAGCAGAATCATCTTTTTTGGGGTCCTGCTTTTTAGTCGAGCTTCACTTATAAAAGGAGAGATTAAATAATAGTATGGAAACTACATCAATGCAAAAAATCCTTAATAAATTTTCTGTTATGGAAACTATTTCTAAATTCTCCTACTTTGCAGATCATCATGAATGGGTTAATTTAAAAAACCTATTCACTGATGAAATAACCATTGATTACACGTCTTTAGCAGGTGGAGACCCGGCCAAGCTTGATGCTGAATCCTTAGTAAAACATTGGGAGCCAGCTTTATCCAAATATAAAATGACCCAGCATGTCATTACCAACCATATAATTGAGTTACAAGAAGAATCCGCCGCAACATGTAAAGCATACTTTCAAGCATTTCATGAGCATCCGAATAAATATGGAGATCATAAATGGACATTGGGAGGGGAATATCATTTTTCTCTACTAAAAGTGAATGGAGTTTGGAAAATTGCAGGGATTACTATGACTGCTAAGTGGGGATCAGGGAATCAAAATCTTCTTGCTGATCATTGATCCATAATGTTGATAAGATTTAAATAAAAAAAGGCCTTATTAACATAATAAATGTTATTTAAGGCTTTTTCATATTTCTCAAACTCGTAAATTTTGTGGAGTCCTTATCTAAAACAAATAGTACAAAAACTTTATTTGGAGTTACACAAATTATTATAAAACTGCATTATTTGCCTTTTCTTTCCTAATGGTAGGAGGAGCAACGGTGATTCCCGTTGTTTCTTCAAAATTAAATAAGCTTGAAGGCAGGTCGGTAAAACGCTCTAATTCATTGTAAGCTGGAATACCATGGTAAGACATATCTAAGCCCTCGTCTTCTTCCTGCTCGGTTGCTCGGAAACCTACAGTCAATTGGCATACCTTTGCAATAAAAGCACCACCAATTAGGCCCCAAACAATAACAACTGCTGCACCTAGAAGCTGTACTTTTAAGAGGGAGAAATCACCAGTTGTTAATAATCCTTGTGACTTATCGAGCAATCCAACAGCAATGGTTCCAAACACACCACCGAATCCATGTACAGCCACAGCACCTACTGGATCATCTACTTTTACATAATCAACAAAAAGCGTGGCATAAATAACCATCAACCCACTTATAGCTCCTATTAAAATCGCACTCCACTCAGAAACATAAGCACAGCCAGCGGTTATCGATACCAAGCCAGCTAATACGCCATTTATCGTCATACTTGGGTCTGCTTTGCCAAACTTATTCATCGTTAGGAACAAAGCAGTCGAACCACCGCTTGCTGCGGCTAACATCGTGTTGATAGCAATAGGCGCTAGCGCGGAGCTTGACGCATCTAATGTACTCCCGGCATTAAAAGCAAACCAGCCGAACCATAAAATAAAGGCACCCGCTGAAGCTAATGGGATGTTACTAGGAGCAAACACATTCACACTGCCATCCGAATTAAATCTTCCCCTTCTTGCCCCTAGCAGTTTGGCCATTGCAAAAGCAGCAAACCCACCAACGGCATGAATGGCAGCCGAGCCCGCAAAATCCTTCATTCCTAACTTTGCTAACCAGCCATCGCTATTCCAAATCCAATGACCAGAGAGTGGATAAATAATCATGCTGATCAATGCGGCTGTAACCACATAGGCTTTAAAGTTCATCCGTTCAGCAAGTGCCCCTGAAATAATCGAGATACAAGCTACAGCAAACCCTATTTGAAAAAGAACAAATGCAACGCTTGGCAGCTCCATCGAAAGAGCGATTTTATCGGGACTTCCAAAAAGAGTCGTTCCTATAAATCCAAAGGTATCCTTACCAAACATAATTCCAAATCCGATCAACCAAAAGGCTAAGGCTCCAATGGTTAAGTCTACGAAAATTTTCATCGTCACATTCACTGCATTTTTCGTACGGACAAACCCGGCTTCTAATAAACTAAATCCACCTTCCATAAACAGCACCATTGCTGCAGCAAGGACGACCCAAACCGTATTGATATACATTAACTCCAAAAGATCACCCCTTTTCGCTCGCTAAGTCATCGATATCATAGTCAATTGTCCCTGTCCGAATATTGTAAGCTTCTAGAATAGGATATACGTATATTTTCCCATCTCCATCTACACCTGTCTGAGCAGCAGTAACAATAGTCTTAATGGTGGATTCCACCAAATATTCCGAAAGAACAATTTCCAATTTCACTTTTGGATGAAGGGTCACCTGATAATTTTTCCCCCGGTATACTCCTTGCGTATCTTTTTGTTTCCCCCTACCAACCACCTGAGAAACAGTAAATCCTGTAATTCCTATTTTCTTTAATCCTTTAATCGTATCCGTGAGCCTCTCCGGTCGAATGATTGCCTCAATCTTTTTCAAAGAAACAGCCCCTCATGTTATATTTCCTACCATCAATATGTAAAAATATATAACATGAATAAAGCAGTCGTCAATGTATTTTTATTCCAATCAAAAAATTCAGAAAACTATTCAAACGTTTGATTAGTTTTTTTCACATAAAAAGGAGTACCCATTATTTAACGGATCCTCCTTTCTTTCTAGTTCTTACTACTTGATTCAAGTATTTCTTTTATTTTTTTCAAGTCTTTACTATTTGCCTTTTTCATCATGGGAGCCATTATAGGTGCAAAGATTTTGGAAAAGCCAGTTGGATTTCCCTTGTTCCTTAATGTCCTTCGTGTTCGATTTCCTTCCAGAGCTTCCCACGTATAGGTGGTCTCCATTGGAGATGGACCCTGTGCGGTTCTCATCACCAGCCTTTTTTCCGGCTCAAGCTCTATAATTTCATATACATAGGCAAGTTCTCGCCCAAGAAATTGCGCCTTAAAGGCCACTCGTGAACCCACGGCTAATGGTTTCTCCGTTTTCCATTCAGCCGACCGAATATTAACATACCATTCGGGGGCATTGTCAGGATTCGCCGCATACCTTGAAACCTGGTCAACGGGACGGTCGATTATGATCTCTGTAAAACATCTTCCAAAATTTTACACCTCTCTGGACCTTCCTAAGGATTACCTCCCTTGAGAGTATTCCTTCCGAATAATCGCAATATTGTCCTTATGGCATTGCTTCGTAAAATTAGAAGGAAAAGCCATTTCTTTTTCTAAGGCTGTTAATGCCTCTGTTTCTTCTTTCGTCACAGCGCTGATCAATCGTTCGAGGTAACCTTGCGATAATTGAATCCGGCGTTGGATCTCTTCTTGACTTGTTGTCGTTTGACCATGACCTGGAACCAAAACAGAAACTCCATGGTTCATAAGAATCTGTTCTGCTTTTCGAAGAGTTTGTTCGTACGCTTTAGCACTGTGATAAATAAACGGCAATTCAAAATCTGAAAGATAATCCCCCGCAATCCATATTCCGAGCGGCTCGATCAATGTAAATAATCCATCATGCGTATGTCCCTTTGCAAGATAAAAGGTGAGAGTTGACTCTCCAATTACAAGCTGCTGCCCATCTTCACCAATCACCATATCCACTTCTGGAAAGGCAATCGGATAAGGCTGGTGTATGTAATAGTCATTATAGAACTGACCGATCATGCCTACCTTTTTCTCTTTATCAGGATGCTCTTGCATTCCTTTGCTTCCGATTACCCTTGCCCCTGGGAAAGCAAGGTACCCAATAACATGGTCAAAATCTCCGTGTGTAAATAGAAGGTATAGCTCTTTTTCCCCTTGAATGCTAGCAACATGTCTTTGGATTTCTTGAATTTCATGTGGCAACCAGTTTGGGTCTACCACCAAAACGAAATCCTTCGTATCAACAACTGTACAAGTCGTTTGGTAGAGTGCACTTTGGAACACCGTGACATGTTCATTTTGAAATTGAATCATAGTTTCTCCTCTTTCCCTAAGGGATTAATACGATTTTGCCGGTGCTTTTACGGCTCTCTAAATAGCGATGTGCATCTTGTCCATCATGTAGTGCAAAGGTTGTTGGTTCAGCCAATCGCACTTTTCCTTCCTGCATCCAGCCGAATAACTCATTAGATCGCTCAACTCGTTCTTCACGTGAAGTCAAGACATTCCACAGGTCTCCACCGGTCAGTGTTTTAGACGTATCCATTAACATTCTCGGATCAACAGGCTCCGGATCTCCTCCAGCCATTCCATAAAACACAACCGTTCCCCCAATTCGTGTCACTTCAAAACTATCTTGAAGCGTGGCTCCCACTGATTCATAGACTACATCTACACCTCTACCTCTTGTGGCCTCAAGTACTGCCTTCTTCCAATCTTCCTTGTATAAGAAAACTTCAGTAGCTCCTGCCTCTTTTGCTACTGCTGCTTTTTCAGCAGAAGAGGTTAAGCCAATGACCTTTCCTCCGAGCATATTGACCATTTGTACCAACAACTGTCCGACTCCACCTGCTGCCGCATGAACGAGAACCACATCATTCTTTTTCACTGCATAGCTATCACGTGTTAGATAGTGGGCAGTTAAGCCTTGCAGCATAACGGATGCCGCCTCATTAAATGAAATTGTTTCAGGTACAGGTATCGCTTTTTCAAACGGAACCGCTACTAACTCAGCGTTCGCATAAGGCACATCCGCAAATGCAATCCGGTCGCCAACATGGATTCCTTGAACACTCGTGCCGATTTCCTCAACGATTCCTGCTCCTTCATACCCTAAAATATAGGGAGGTTCTCCTGCAAGATGGTAGTTCCCTTTTCTTCTATAAATATCTGCAAAGTTTAACCCAATGGCTTTCATTCTTACCAGTACTTCATTTGGACCGATTACCGGTTTGGCAATCTCCACATACTCCAGTACTTCTGGCCCTCCAAATGTATGAAACACAAGTGCTTTCAATTGTATTACCTCATTCTGTAGAATTTTTCATTACGCCTATATTAAATAGAATAATGAAAAGGATTGCAACTAATTATCATTTTGAAGAGGAAGTACCAATAGTTTCTTTTTTGTAAAGCGAAATAGAAGGATTAAGAGGACAGCGGTTATTGGATAGAATGGAATGGAATAATAGAGCTTCCACCCCGTATAAGTCAAAGCATGATTTTTAACAGTAATCCATTCAAATAACAGTGAAAATCCAGTCCAGCCTAGAATATACACAACTGTCTTCTTTCCATAGAGTTGAAATTTGTCATAGCCATACAAAAAGAGTATGGAGGCACAGGGATACATAAAAAGATGAAACAGTGCACCAGATGCCTCATAGGTAGGATTATCCCCATAGATATATTGTTTGAAGGGAGTAGCTAAAAGGAAATAGTCAATGGTTGATACAAAGCCAATATTAAATACCCAAATAATAATGACAATAACAGAAGGAAAGTATTTACGAATAGGTAAATACAAAGCAATAATAGCTGCTGTGGTTAAAATGAAATACCATTCATTCCAATCGAAGGTAAAATTCATAAATGGTTACCCCCTTTATAAAGAACTCTGCGAAAGACCTTCATACAAACAAGTAACACCGATAGAGTTGCGACCCAATAAGCAAATGACCACCAAACCCGCCAATTTTTATGAATCAGAACACCCAACAGATCTGATAAATATTCCAATCCCGTTAATAAGAAGACAAAGGTATCAAATATCAGAAACTTTTTCCAATATGTTGTTAAAAAAAGAAAGTAGTGAAGAAAGATGACCATGAGTAGAGGAAAAAGAACTGTACGGTTAATAAAATGAGAAAACTCTAGGCTCAGTTTTTCAGGGACAATCAATGTTTTAAAATTCATATAACAAATGGCGGAGAAATTTTGATAGAGATAGGTGCTAATCATCCAATAAACGATGATTTCGAGTACATGGAGCATCTTCTTTTTTTTGATAAAAAGAAATATAGCAAGCACATTTAAGACGATATAAAAGAATAGAACCATTCAAGTTGACCCCTTCGATGTTTGCATATTTCCTTTACTTATCAATTATCTTGTTCCATTCAAAGGGGATTTATTATACATTGTATTTTCTTACACTTTGAACAAAAAATAGATAAGATTGCTTGTTATGCTAAAAATACGTTTATAAAAAATGACAAAAAACATAATTTGTCATTTGATTATTGTCGTTATCTTTGCTAGAATAAATTCATCTTATTGATGGAGGTATGTAACTAATGCAAAATAAACAAATTGGAATAAATGGCACATCTGTTTCCGCAATCGGACTTGGCTGTATGGGAATGTCCGACCTTTATGGGAAGGCTGACCGTAAAGAAAGTATTGCTACCATTCATGCAACCCTTGAAGCAGGGATTACCCTATTTGATACTGGAGATTTCTATGGGGTGGGTCACAACGAGTTACTTTTAAACGAAGCACTAAAAGGAACCAAACGGGATAACGCCTTTATTGCCGTTAAATTTGGTGCCATGCGTTCTCCTGATGGAGGTTGGGTTGGTGTTGATACCCGTCCGCAGGCAGTAAAGAATTTCTTATCCTATACGTTACAACGTTTAGACGTAGATTATATTGACTTGTATCAACCAGCACGTGTTGATCCGAATGTACCAATTGAAGAAACAGTAGGTGCAATTGCCGACATGGTGAAAGCGGGCTATGTGAGAAACATTGGTCTTTCAGAGGCAAATGCAGACACGATTCGTAGGGCACATGCCGTTCATCCAATTAGCTGGCTACAAATTGAATATTCCCTATTTAGCCGTGGTATTGAAAAAGAAATTTTACCAACCTTACGTGAACTAGGAATCAGCCTTTCCGCATATGGTGTCCTTTCACGAGGCTTATTAAGTGGAAAATGGTCGAAGGACCGCCAAGGAGCACCTGATTTCCGTTCTTTCGCCCCACGCTTTATGGGTGAAAATTTGGACAAGAATCTAGCACTAGTAGAGGCGTTGCGTGTTATCGCTGAGGAAAAACAAACTAATGTGGCACAGCTTGCGATTGCTTGGGTTCTTTCACGAGGCGAGGATGTTATTCCGTTAATTGGTGCGCGCAAACAGTCTCAGCTTCAAGATGCACTTGATGCGGTGAACTTAAAGTTAAGCGCTGCTGACCTCGAAAGAATTGAAGCGGCCGTTCCACCGGAAGCCGTTGCTGGCACTCGCTATGCTGCTGAACAAATGAGCACATTGGGAGTAGAATAGATGGCAGAGCGGGTTTTAACGAAAGAAACAATCCTAGATACGGCGGAGGAAGTCCTTCGCCGTTTTGGCCCTGAAAAAACAAGTGTTGTCGATGTCGCGCGGGCTTTAAATGTTAGTCACGGCACAATTTATCGCCATTATGCTAGTAAAGCAGCATTAAGAGAAGCCGTTGCCGAAAGATGGCTTCATAGCATCTCAAGACCATTAGCAGCGGTTTTTAGCCAGAATTGTTCCGCGACAGAGCGGTTACATTTATGGGTAAAAACGCTAATCCAGATTAAACATTCTAAAGTGAAGGAAGACCCGGCGTTGTTTGCCATGTACTCGATGCTTGTGGAAGAGTCTGTTGAAGCGGTTGATACACATATTCGTGAATTGATTGGACAAATAATCCCCATTGTTGAAGCTGGAATCGCTAGTGGAGAGTTTAAATCAACGGATGCTGTAGCTACAGCAAGTGGTGTCTTTATGGCAACCGCACGTTTCCATCATCCTGCCCTAGCAAAAGAATGGTCCTCTCCTACCATCGGGCAGGAGTTTGAAGTCGTTTGGAGCTTGATTCTTTCTGGGATAGTAAAATAAAAAGGAAGTGCCATCAGGGTTTAATTCTCGATGGGCACTTCCTTTTTTACTTTTAGAGAATCCCAGGCTTAATTAAGCTCATACTAACATCCCACAATTTCCGTGCTGATTCCTGATCATTTGCAGCATCAGTGGTTTCAGCTTCTTTACAGTTAACAAAGAATTTACCACTTACACCAACTACATTTGGTGAAGATGCAAGATAGACAGGTGTCACTGCACCTTTTTCAGCTCTAGCTGAGAGTGTTTTGAATAACGAGCGAAGAATCCAAGGCAAATCATGCATAAGATTGGATCGAATAATTCCAGGGTGCAGACTGTTAACCGTAACAGGCTTTCCTGCAAGGCGTTTTGAAAGCTCCTTCGTAAACAAAATAAGTCCTAACTTCGTCGGGCAACCGCTCTAAACAACTAGGAAAAGTTCAGTTTGCTTGTGATATTTTTCAACAGTATATATTATTAACATTGTTGGAAAAACTAGATTGTAAATTTTTAACAAAGGATGATATAGATGAAAGCATTACTTTTACATAATAAAGGTCTTTGGAAAGAGATGAAGGTAGAGGAAATAGATATTCCAAAACCTCGTGCAGGTGAGTTATTGATTGAAGTTCATGCAGTGGGACTCAATCCGGTTGATTATAAAACAGCAACAGGTGGTAACCCAAATTGGACGTATCCGCATATTCTAGGATTAGACGTTGCTGGGGTAGTTGCAGAAGTAGGCGACGATGTAACCAGCTGGGAAAAAGGCGATCGAGTAGTGTATCATGGCGACCTTACGAAAAAAGGCGGTTTTGCTGAATATGCAGTGACAACTGCTCATACAGTTTCACGGATCCCAGATCAAGTAACCTTCGAAGACGCAGCTGCGTTACCGACAGCTGGATATACTGCTTATCAATCATTATTCCGCAAGCTGCCTATTGACCGTATTGACACACTTCTTATTCACGGCGGTGCCGGTGGAGTAGGTGGTTTTGCAGTTCAATTAGCAAAGTGGGCTGGAAAAACAGTTATCTCTACAGCTTCCTGCCATAATCACGAGTATGTTCAATCACTTGGCGCGGACTATGTTATTGATTATCGAGAAGAAGATGTGAAAGCAAAGGTAATGGAGATTACAAAGGGACGTGGAGTAGATGCCGTGATTGATGCGGTAAGCCGTCAAAGTGCCACCGATTCACTGGATATGCTCGCCTTTTTAGGCCACATTGTCCATATTGCTGGTGCACCAGATTACACACACGTGAAGCCTTTCACCAAGGCAATTTCTTTTCATGAGATTGCGCTTGGCCCTGCTCATCAATCCGGCGATCGAAAAGCACAAGAGGATTTAGGATTGATGGGGAATGAAATGCTTGGTTTAGTGGCAGAAGGCAAAATATCTTCCATGTTGAAAGAAGTAATCACCCTTGAAGAAGTCCCTGAGGCATTATCCCGACTTGCTGAACGACATGTGAAGGGGAAAATTGTTGCGAAAGTAAAATAAATAAAGTTAGGCGAACAGATGGATACTGTTCGCCTCTAACATTTGTTGCGGTAATGTGGATTCGCTGATAAAATCGTATATTCGCTGATAAACGACTCCAATTCGCTGATAAAAGCCCAAAATTCGCCGATAAACCCATGAAATCCGCTGATAAGGTGTAATTTTACACTAACCAACATCAGGCTAACTAATCTAAAACTACGAAAAACAGCTATTTTTTATTAAACGCAGTAGCAGATCGACTTTGATGATACATATTCATAGCAGAATGTGATCCTTTTGCTATCACATCTCTTAAAATTTTTGCCATTACCCCGCTATAAACGAGACCATTATCTCCATAGGCAAAGACAAAATAACAATTAGGGAATTCATCATATTGCCCAATCATAGGCAAACCGTCATGTGTACCTCCGTAAAAAGCTCCTAAATAATACTCTGGGTAAACATCAATCGTAGGAAAAAGTTTGTTAAATTCCTCAATTAACTTATCTTTCTTATGCATAATCTTAGAATCCCGGTCCTCAGCATAAGCAGTGTTATCGTCTAATCCACCAATGATTACTCGGTTATCTTTCGTCGTCCGCATATAAATATATGGACGTGCTGTCTCCCAAATAAGCGTTTGTTTATACCAATCTGTAAAGCTTTCTACCGGGTTAGTTACAACAGCATACGAGCTTGAAATAACAGCATTTTTCTCTTTCTTAAATTCCATCCCCTCATACCCCGTAGCTATAATGACTTGTCGTGCCTTAATGGAATGGCCATTATCAGTAAAAAAAGTAGCCCCGTCTTCATGAAATTGTTTACCATTGATTCTTGTTTTCTCATAGATCCTAACACCGTTCCTCTTAGCTTCTGAAAGGAGTCCATGGTTATATTTAAGTGGATTAATCTCGCCATCTTGATATAAATATAGTGCTGCTTCTTTTTTGAAAGGGTAGCGTTCACTAATTTGCTTTTGTGTGAGGTAATCCACTTTGAAATTATGTTTTTGCAAGTAATAGAATTCTTTATTAAGTTTTTCTATACCTGCTTGGTCACTCGCATAATAAAGACTATCTCTTCTATAAAATTCAGGGTCTATCTCCATCCTTTGAGCCGTTCGTTCTATATCATTAATCGCTTCTTCACATAGCTTGGTATGATGAATAGCCGCTTCTTCTCCAAAGGTATTGACTAACTCAAATAGCATTTTATCTCCCAAATATTGAATAAGAGCTGTATTGACACTTGTACTTCCTGTACCAATTTTTCGTTTATCAACAACTACAACATCTAAGTCTGTTTCACTTAAATAGTAGGCGCACTGCGCACCAGAACTTCCGCCACCTATAATAAGGACATCACAGCTTATATCATCCTCTAATACAGGATATGTAGGTGCGTTGGGGATGGTGGTTTCCCAATAAAACTTTCCACTTTGTAAATCCATCAAGGCCACTCCTTCAACTATGACTGATACTTGTAGTATCTCCTTTGAAAAAGTAATCATCCTTACCAACATGCATACAAAAAGGCAAACCGCCATGGTTTACCTTCAACACACATTCTTGGATCTATAATCTCCATATCCCACCAAACATCTCAAGATGATCCGGTTGATTGATTCCCTCAAGACTTATTAGAAAAGGCGTTTCTCCTTTTTCTTCTAATACCTTTTTTGCTAATCCCTCTCCAATTGGTGCACAGAACAAAAGACTTGTGCCTGAGAGATTTAGTTTTCTGCATCTGGCGTTCATGGCTGCGTCTAGAAACTCCTCACCTGGCTCAAGGTTTAATAAATTCCCCCACTTAGTTATGCTTTTTTCTAAGTCATGTACCACAAATCCTACACTTTCAAATGCAAGATTTTCTAATGGGTGTCTATTTATTAATCCCTGCTCCTTTAATTCTACCAGCCTCTCCTCATCCGACTTCTCCCAATCGATGAAAAAGGGCATAGTAAGTTCATTGGGTTCATTTTCAAGAAATAAGAGTGACCACTTAATGATTTGACCATCCGCCCGAACTCGTTCACCAGGGTATGGACCATATACAATATATCCCTCTGCTTTGAGACTAGCTGATAATTGTTGAATTCCTCTTGTTCGAACCGCTATTTTTGCAGGACCCTCTTGCCCTTGTCTAGAGAGACGCTCCACGATTTCTGTAACTAGCCGATTGTTTTCTTGTTTCTCAGCGATTGTTAAATCTTCGATTCCTAAAAACTCAATATAACTTAACCCAAAGTAGGATAAAGAGTTATAGGTTCCCCACTTTTCGTGATGGCCTCCATTGATTGCATGAATTCTTTTCTCGTTCAAAGGCTGTATAGCTTCCTCAGGTTTTTTTAGAAAAATAACTAAGTGATCGAAAGAAAATGACATATGGTTATGCTCCTTTCTTCTTTCATAATTTTGACTGTTGAATAGGCAATGGGGATGTAGCTTGCATAAGATACGCTAATAACAAATATGATTAAAATAAGAATCCTAAAAAAGGAGCCGGTTGAATGATTATTTTCAATAGAATTGCTTTGTTTTTTGTCGTTTTATACTCTGTTACCATTATCGCAAATACCTATTTAGGAGAAAATGAACGGGCTCAGTCCAATGTTATTTACTTTTTAATGAATGGGTTTGCTTACATTGTATCAGCATTAGAGGTAGAAAGAGAAAAGGATTTACTTGAAGTATCATAAATCTAGGAGTTAACAAAACCAACAAAAAAACGACTGCTTGTTAGCAATCGCTTTTTTCTATTATAGTGGGCCTAAATGGACTCGAACCATCGACCTCACGCTTATCAGGCGTGCGCTCTAACCAGCTGAGCTATAGGCCCCTAAATGGAGCGGGTGATGGGAATCGAACCCACTACATCAGCTTGGAAGGCTGAGGTTTTACCAGTAAACTACACCCGCGTATTTAGAATTAATTATCTAGAAAAAATGGCGGTCCGGACGGGACTCGAACCCGCGACCTCCTGCGTGACAGGCAGGCATTCTAACCAACTGAACTACCGGACCATATTGCGGGGACAGGATTTGAACCTGCGACCTTCGGGTTATGAGCCCGACGAGCTACCGGACTGCTCCACCCCGCGACAATAGAAATATTATTTTGTAAAAAATATGGCGGAGGAAGAGGGATTCGAACCCCCGCGCGGTTTAACCCGCCTGTCGGTTTTCAAGACCGATCCCTTCAGCCGGACTTGGGTATTCCTCCGTACATATATGGTAGCGGCGGAGGGGATCGAACCCCCGACCTTACGGGTATGAACCGTACGCTCTAGCCAGCTGAGCTACACCGCCAAATATATAATTAAATTATGGTGGAGCCTAGCGGGATCGAACCGCTGACCTCCTGCGTGCAAAGCAGGCGCTCTCCCAGCTGAGCTAAGGCCCCAAAATTTTAAAAATAGTTCGGACTGGTCGGGAAGACAGGATTCGAACCTGCGACCCCTTGGTCCCAAACCAAGTGCTCTACCAAGCTGAGCTACTTCCCGAAATATAATGGCGCGCCCGAAAGGAGTCGAACCCATAACCTTCTGATCCGTAGTCAGACGCTCTATCCAATTGAGCTACGGGCGCGTATAAATAGAAAAGTAAAGTGGTGCCGGCGAGAGGACTTGAACCCCCAACCTACTGATTACAAGTCAGTTGCTCTACCAATTGAGCTACCCCGGCATTAGTAAGAAAATATATGGTGGAGGATGACGGGATCGAACCGCCGACCCTCTGCTTGTAAGGCAGATGCTCTCCCAGCTGAGCTAATCCTCCACTAATGGTGACCCCTACGGGATTCGAACCCGTGTTACCGCCGTGAAAGGGCGGTGTCTTAACCGCTTGACCAAGGGGCCACTTTAAATCTTGACGCCTTAATCGCCAAAAAATAAAGTTTAGCCTGGCAACGTCCTACTCTCACAGGGACTTTCGTCCCAACTACCATCGGCGCTGAGAAGCTTAACTTCCGTGTTCGGTATGGGAACGGGTGTGACCTTCTCGCCATAGTTACCAGACTATTTTGTTAGAGAGATCGTTCTCTCAAAACTAGATAATGCAGAAGAAGTGTTTGTAAAAAACGAGTTCGCTTAAAACTTGGTTAAGTCCTCGAACGATTAGTATCAGTCAGCTCCACATGTTACCACGCTTCCACCTCTGACCTATCAACCTGATCATCTTTCAGGATTCTTACTAGCTTGACGCTATGGGAAATCTCATCTTGAGGGGGGCTTCATGCTTAGATGCTTTCAGCACTTATCCCGTCCGCACATAGCTACCCAGCGATGCCTTTGGCAAGACAACTGGTACACCAGCGGTGCGTCCATCCCGGTCCTCTCGTACTAAGGACAGCTCCTCTCAAATTTCCTGCGCCCACGACGGATAGGGACCGAACTGTCTCACGACGTTCTGAACCCAGCTCGCGTACCGCTTTAATGGGCGAACAGCCCAACCCTTGGGACCGACTACAGCCCCAGGATGCGATGAGCCGACATCGAGGTGCCAAACCTCCCCGTCGATGTGGACTCTTGGGGGAGATAAGCCTGTTATCCCCGGGGTAGCTTTTATCCGTTGAGCGATGGCCCTTCCATGCGGAACCACCGGATCACTAAGCCCGACTTTCGTCCCTGCTCGACTTGTAGGTCTCGCAGTCAAGCTCCCTTGTGCCTTTACACTCTACGAATGATTTCCAACCATTCTGAGGGAACCTTTGGGCGCCTCCGTTACTCTTTAGGAGGCGACCGCCCCAGTCAAACTGCCCACCTGACACTGTCTCCCACCCCGATAAGGGGTGCGGGTTAGAATTTCAATACAGCCAGGGTAGTATCCCACCGACGCCTCCACCGAAGCTAGCGCTCCGGTTTCTACGGCTCCTACCTATCCTGTACAAGCTGTACCAAAATTCAATATCAGGCTACAGTAAAGCTCCACGGGGTCTTTCCGTCCTGTCGCGGGTAACCTGCATCTTCACAGGTACTATAATTTCACCGAGTCTCTCGTTGAGACAGTGCCCAGATCGTTACGCCTTTCGTGCGGGTCGGAACTTACCCGACAAGGAATTTCGCTACCTTAGGACCGTTATAGTTACGGCCGCCGTTTACTGGGGCTTCGATTCAGAGCTTCGCTTACGCTAACCCCTCCTCTTAACCTTCCAGCACCGGGCAGGCGTCAGCCCCTATACTTCGCCTTGCGGCTTCGCAGAGACCTGTGTTTTTGCTAAACAGTCGCCTGGGCCTATTCACTGCGGCTCTTCGAGGCTATTCACCTCAAAAAGCACCCCTTCTCCCGAAGTTACGGGGTCATTTTGCCGAGTTCCTTAACGAGAGTTCTCTCGCTCACCTTAGGATTCTCTCCTCGCCTACCTGTGTCGGTTTGCGGTACGGGCACCTTTTATCTCGCTAGAGGCTTTTCTTGGCAGTGTGGAATCAGGAACTTCGGTACTAAATTTCCCTCGCTATCACAGCTCAGCCTTCACGGAAAGCGGATTTTCCTACTTTCCAGCCTAACTGCTTAGACGCGCATATCCAACAGCGCGCTTACCCTATCCTCCTGCGTCCCCCCATCACTCAAACGATAAAGAGGTGGTACAGGAATATCAACCTGTTGTCCATCGCCTACGCCTTTCGGCCTCGGCTTAGGTCCCGACTAACCCTGAGCGGACGAGCCTTCCTCAGGAAACCTTAGGCATACGGTGGATGAGATTCTCACTCATCTTTCGCTACTCATACCGGCATTCTCACTTCTAAGCGCTCCACCAGTCCTTACGGTCTAGCTTCAACGCCCTTAGAACGCTCTCCTACCACTGACATCTAAGATGTCAATCCACAGCTTCGGTGTTACGTTTAGCCCCGGTACATTTTCGGCGCAGAGTCACTCGACCAGTGAGCTATTACGCACTCTTTAAATGGTGGCTGCTTCTAAGCCAACATCCTGGTTGTCTAAGCAACTCCACATCCTTTTCCACTTAACGTAAACTTTGGGACCTTAGCTGGTGGTCTGGGCTGTTTCCCTTTTGACTACGGATCTTATCACTCGCAGTCTGACTCCCACGGATAAGTCTTTGGCATTCGGAGTTTGTCTGAATTCGGTAACCCGATGAGGGCCCCTAGTCCAAACAGTGCTCTACCTCCAAGACTCTAACTACGTGAGGCTAGCCCTAAAGCTATTTCGGAGAGAACCAGCTATCTCCAAGTTCGATTGGAATTTCTCCGCTACCCACACCTCATCCCCGCACTTTTCAACGTGCGTGGGTTCGGGCCTCCATCCAGTGTTACCTGGACTTCACCCTGGACATGGGTAGATCACCTGGTTTCGGGTCTACGACCACATACTCATTCGCCCTATTCAGACTCGCTTTCGCTGCGGCTCCGTCTCTTCAACTTAACCTTGCATGGGATCGTAACTCGCCGGTTCATTCTACAAAAGGCACGCTATCACCCATTAACGGGCTCTAACTACTTGTAGGCACACGGTTTCAGGAACTATTTCACTCCCCTTCCGGGGTGCTTTTCACCTTTCCCTCACGGTACTGGTTCACTATCGGTCACTAGGGAGTATTTAGCCTTGGGAGATGGTCCTCCCTGCTTCCGACCGGATTTCACGTGTCCGGCCGTACTCAGGATCCACTCAGGAGGGAACGAAGTTTCGACTACAGGGTTTTTACCTTCTCTGACGGGCCTTTCCAGGCCGCTTCATCTACCCCGTTCCTTTGTAACTCCATGTTGAGTGTCCTACAACCCCAAGAGGCAAGCCTCTTGGTTTGGGCTATGTCCCGTTTCGCTCGCCGCTACTCAGGGAATCGCGTTTGCTTTCTCTTCCTCCGGGTACTTAGATGTTTCAGTTCCCCGGGTATGCCTTCAATACCCTATGTATTCAGGTAAAGATACTGTTCCATTACGAACAGTGGGTTCCCCCATTCGGAAATCTCCGGATCAAAGCTTACTTACAGCTCCCCGAAGCATATCGGTGTTAGTCCCGTCCTTCATCGGCTCCTAGTGCCAAGGCATTCACCGTGCGCCCTTTCTAACTTAACCTGAAAGGTTTGTTTCTCTAAATTAATAGAGAGAAAACTAAAATGGCGATTACTCGATGTTTTACTTGACTTCTTCATTACGATTATCTAGTTTTCAAAGAACGATGTTTTGAGAGAAAATTGCACTCTCAAAACTAAACAAACAAGAAACAATCAAACAAACATGTTTTGTCTGGCTCATATGTCCAGCTTATATCCTTAGAAAGGAGGTGATCCAGCCGCACCTTCCGATACGGCTACCTTGTTACGACTTCACCCCAATCATCTGTCCCACCTTAGGCGGCTGGCTCCTTACGGTTACCCCACCGACTTCGGGTGTTACAAACTCTCGTGGTGTGACGGGCGGTGTGTACAAGGCCCGGGAACGTATTCACCGCGGCATGCTGATCCGCGATTACTAGCGATTCCGGCTTCATGTAGGCGAGTTGCAGCCTACAATCCGAACTGAGAATGGTTTTATGGGATTGGCTAAACCTCGCGGTCTTGCAGCCCTTTGTACCATCCATTGTAGCACGTGTGTAGCCCAGGTCATAAGGGGCATGATGATTTGACGTCATCCCCACCTTCCTCCGGTTTGTCACCGGCAGTCACCTTAGAGTGCCCAACTGAATGCTGGCAACTAAGATCAAGGGTTGCGCTCGTTGCGGGACTTAACCCAACATCTCACGACACGAGCTGACGACAACCATGCACCACCTGTCACTCTGTCCCCCGAAGGGGAACGTCCTATCTCTAGGAGTGTCAGAGGATGTCAAGACCTGGTAAGGTTCTTCGCGTTGCTTCGAATTAAACCACATGCTCCACCGCTTGTGCGGGCCCCCGTCAATTCCTTTGAGTTTCAGCCTTGCGGCCGTACTCCCCAGGCGGAGTGCTTAATGCGTTAGCTGCAGCACTAAGGGGCGGAAACCCCCTAACACTTAGCACTCATCGTTTACGGCGTGGACTACCAGGGTATCTAATCCTGTTTGCTCCCCACGCTTTCGCGCCTCAGCGTCAGTTACAGACCAGAAAGCCGCCTTCGCCACTGGTGTTCCTCCACATCTCTACGCATTTCACCGCTACACGTGGAATTCCGCTTTCCTCTTCTGCACTCAAGTCCCCCAGTTTCCAATGACCCTCCACGGTTGAGCCGTGGGCTTTCACATCAGACTTAAAGGACCGCCTGCGCGCGCTTTACGCCCAATAATTCCGGACAACGCTTGCCACCTACGTATTACCGCGGCTGCTGGCACGTAGTTAGCCGTGGCTTTCTGGTTAGGTACCGTCAAGGTACCGGCAGTTACTCCGGTACTTGTTCTTCCCTAACAACAGAGCTTTACGACCCGAAGGCCTTCATCGCTCACGCGGCGTTGCTCCATCAGACTTTCGTCCATTGTGGAAGATTCCCTACTGCTGCCTCCCGTAGGAGTCTGGGCCGTGTCTCAGTCCCAGTGTGGCCGATCACCCTCTCAGGTCGGCTACGCATCGTCGCCTTGGTGAGCCGTTACCTCACCAACTAACTAATGCGCCGCGGGCCCATCTGTAAGTGACAGCCGAAACCGTCTTTCAGCTTTCCCTCATGAGAGGAAAAGGATTATCCGGTATTAGCTCCGGTTTCCCGAAGTTATCCCAGTCTTACAGGCAGGTTGCCCACGTGTTACTCACCCGTCCGCCGCTAACCACCGAAGTGGTTCGCTCGACTTGCATGTATTAGGCACGCCGCCAGCGTTCGTCCTGAGCCAGGATCAAACTCTCCAAGAAAGTTGATTAGCTCATTTTGTTACGTTGGCTTGTTTCAATTAAGAAACAAAATATTATTGTTTGTTGACGTTTTTGTTTGTTTAGTTTTCAAAGAACAATTTCACTTTTATTAAGAAGCGACAAAAACTATCATATCGCAATTCTTATTTTCTATCAATGAACAATGTTTTCCATTTGTTCATTTCCAATCCACTCTTGTTGAGAGCGACTTTAATATCTTAACACTTTTCGCACTAAGATACAACATAAAGTTTTTCCAGCTCTCATATAAGGGATTAAAAAAGACAGAAATGAAAATTCCTGTCTTCGCCTGGCAACGTCCTACTCTCACAGGGACTTTCGTCCCAACTACCATCGGCGCTGAGAAGCTTAACTTCCGTGTTCGGTATGGGAACGGGTGTGACCTTCTCGCCATAGTTACCAGACTATTTTATTAGAGAGATCGTTCTCTCAAAACTAGATAATGCAGAAGAAGTGTTTGTAAAAAACGAGTTCGCTTAAAACTTGGTTAAGTCCTCGAACGATTAGTATCAGTCAGCTCCACATGTTACCACGCTTCCACCTCTGACCTATCAACCTGATCATCTTTCAGGGTTCTTACTAGCTTGACGCTATGGGAAATCTCATCTTGAGGGGGGCTTCATGCTTAGATGCTTTCAGCACTTATCCCGTCCGCACATAGCTACCCAGCGATGCCTTTGGCAAGACAACTGGTACACCAGCGGTGCGTCCATCCCGGTCCTCTCGTACTAAGGACAGCTCCTCTCAAATTTCCTGCGCCCACGACGGATAGGGACCGAACTGTCTCACGACGTTCTGAACCCAGCTCGCGTACCGCTTTAATGGGCGAACAGCCCAACCCTTGGGACCGACTACAGCCCCAGGATGCGATGAGCCGACATCGAGGTGCCAAACCTCCCCGTCGATGTGGACTCTTGGGGGAGATAAGCCTGTTATCCCCGGGGTAGCTTTTATCCGTTGAGCGATGGCCCTTCCATGCGGAACCACCGGATCACTAAGCCCGACTTTCGTCCCTGCTCGACTTGTAGGTCTCGCAGTCAAGCTCCCTTGTGCCTTTACACTCTACGAATGATTTCCAACCATTCTGAGGGAACCTTTGGGCGCCTCCGTTACTCTTTAGGAGGCGACCGCCCCAGTCAAACTGCCCACCTGACACTGTCTCCCACCTCGATAAGGGGTGCGGGTTAGAATTTCAATACAGCCAGGGTAGTATCCCACCGACGCCTCCACCGAAGCTAGCGCTCCGGTTTCTACGGCTCCTACCTATCCTGTACAAGCTGTACCAAAATTCAATATCAGGCTACAGTAAAGCTCCACGGGGTCTTTCCGTCCTGTCGCGGGTAACCTGCATCTTCACAGGTACTATAATTTCACCGAGTCTCTCGTTGAGACAGTGCCCAGATCGTTACGCCTTTCGTGCGGGTCGGAACTTACCCGACAAGGAATTTCGCTACCTTAGGACCGTTATAGTTACGGCCGCCGTTTACTGGGGCTTCGATTCAGAGCTTCGCTTACGCTAACCCCTCCTCTTAACCTTCCAGCACCGGGCAGGCGTCAGCCCCTATACTTCGCCTTGCGGCTTCGCAGAGACCTGTGTTTTTGCTAAACAGTCGCCTGGGCCTATTCACTGCGGCTCTTCGAGGCTATTCACCTCAAAAAGCACCCCTTCTCCCGAAGTTACGGGGTCATTTTGCCGAGTTCCTTAACGAGAGTTCTCTCGCTCACCTTAGGATTCTCTCCTCGCCTACCTGTGTCGGTTTGCGGTACGGGCACCTTTTATCTCGCTAGAGGCTTTTCTTGGCAGTGTGGAATCAGGAACTTCGGTACTAAATTTCCCTCGCTATCACAGCTCAGCCTTCACGGAAAGCGGATTTTCCTACTTTCCAGCCTAACTGCTTAGACGCGCATATCCAACAGCGCGCTTACCCTATCCTCCTGCGTCCCCCCATCACTCAAACGATAAAGAGGTGGTACAGGAATATCAACCTGTTGTCCATCGCCTACGCCTTTCGGCCTCGGCTTAGGTCCCGACTAACCCTGAGCGGACGAGCCTTCCTCAGGAAACCTTAGGCATACGGTGGATGAGATTCTCACTCATCTTTCGCTACTCATACCGGCATTCTCACTTCTAAGCGCTCCACCAGTCCTTACGGTCTAGCTTCAACGCCCTTAGAACGCTCTCCTACCACTGACATCTAAGATGTCAATCCACAGCTTCGGTGTTACGTTTAGCCCCGGTACATTTTCGGCGCAGAGTCACTCGACCAGTGAGCTATTACGCACTCTTTAAATGGTGGCTGCTTCTAAGCCAACATCCTGGTTGTCTAAGCAACTCCACATCCTTTTCCACTTAACGTAAACTTTGGGACCTTAGCTGGTGGTCTGGGCTGTTTCCCTTTTGACTACGGATCTTATCACTCGCAGTCTGACTCCCACGGATAAGTCTTTGGCATTCGGAGTTTGTCTGAATTCGGTAACCCGATGAGGGCCCCTAGTCCAAACAGTGCTCTACCTCCAAGACTCTAACTACGTGAGGCTAGCCCTAAAGCTATTTCGGAGAGAACCAGCTATCTCCAAGTTCGATTGGAATTTCTCCGCTACCCACACCTCATCCCCGCACTTTTCAACGTGCGTGGGTTCGGGCCTCCATCCAGTGTTACCTGGACTTCACCCTGGACATGGGTAGATCACCTGGTTTCGGGTCTACGACCACATACTCATTCGCCCTATTCAGACTCGCTTTCGCTGCGGCTCCGTCTCTTCAACTTAACCTTGCATGGGATCGTAACTCGCCGGTTCATTCTACAAAAGGCACGCTATCACCCATTAACGGGCTCTAACTACTTGTAGGCACACGGTTTCAGGAACTATTTCACTCCCCTTCCGGGGTGCTTTTCACCTTTCCCTCACGGTACTGGTTCACTATCGGTCACTAGGGAGTATTTAGCCTTGGGAGATGGTCCTCCCTGCTTCCGACCGGATTTCACGTGTCCGGCCGTACTCAGGATCCACTCAGGAGGGAACGAAGTTTCGACTACAGGGTTTTTACCTTCTCTGACGGGCCTTTCCAGGCCGCTTCATCTACCCCGTTCCTTTGTAACTCCATGTTGAGTGTCCTACAACCCCAAGAGGCAAGCCTCTTGGTTTGGGCTATGTCCCGTTTCGCTCGCCGCTACTCAGGGAATCGCGTTTGCTTTCTCTTCCTCCGGGTACTTAGATGTTTCAGTTCCCCGGGTATGCCTTCAATACCCTATGTATTCAGGTAAAGATACTGTTCCATTACGAACAGTGGGTTCCCCCATTCGGAAATCTCCGGATCAAAGCTTACTTACAGCTCCCCGAAGCATATCGGTGTTAGTCCCGTCCTTCATCGGCTCCTAGTGCCAAGGCATTCACCGTGCGCCCTTTCTAACTTAACCTAAAAGGTTTGTTTCTCTAAATTAATAGAGAGAAAACTAAAATGGCGATTACTCGATGTTTTACTTGACTTCTTCATTACGATTATCTAGTTTTCAAAGAACGATTAAAAAAGATTTGAGAGATTGCACTCTCAAAACTAAACAAACAAGAAACAATCAAACAAACATGTTTTGTCTGGCTCATATGTCCAGCTTATATCCTTAGAAAGGAGGTGATCCAGCCGCACCTTCCGATACGGCTACCTTGTTACGACTTCACCCCAATCATCTGTCCCACCTTAGGCGGCTGGCTCCTTACGGTTACCCCACCGACTTCGGGTGTTACAAACTCTCGTGGTGTGACGGGCGGTGTGTACAAGGCCCGGGAACGTATTCACCGCGGCATGCTGATCCGCGATTACTAGCGATTCCGGCTTCATGTAGGCGAGTTGCAGCCTACAATCCGAACTGAGAATGGTTTTATGGGATTGGCTAAACCTCGCGGTCTTGCAGCCCTTTGTACCATCCATTGTAGCACGTGTGTAGCCCAGGTCATAAGGGGCATGATGATTTGACGTCATCCCCACCTTCCTCCGGTTTGTCACCGGCAGTCACCTTAGAGTGCCCAACTGAATGCTGGCAACTAAGATCAAGGG